>NZ_AP035935.1:0-4252125 GCF_059730845.1 gamma proteobacterium symbiont of Scutellera amethystina | reverse complement strand
TTATACGCATGAAATAATAGATCTTATCCACAGAGCGACGCAGGTAAAAGGCGATAAAACAGCGGAATCAACTGGGGATCGACACAAATACCCGATCCCCGACCAGCAAAGATCGTCTTAAATCTGCGGGTGCCAGCTGGCGACCCACACTTCCGCCGGATCTTCCGGAATCTCATGTTCCAGCACGTCGATCTCCAGCCGATCGCCAATACGTTTGGCGCCCAGCTGCGTTAACGTCGTCTCCAGCAGCTTGATCGCACCGCAGAACAGATCGTATTCATGATTACCGATACCCACTGCGCCAAAGCGTACGCCTGACAGATCCGGCTGGCTCTCCTGCAGCGCTTCATAAAACGGCAGCAGGTTGTCCGGCAGTTCGCCGGCACCGTGCGTTGAGCTGACAATCAGCCAGACGCCCTCCTGCGGCACCTCATCCAGCTCGGGTCCGTGCAGCAGTTCGGTTGAAAAGCCCGCTTCCTGCAGTTTCTCTTCCAGATGTTCAGCGACATATTCGGCGCTGCCAAGGGTACTGCCACTGATTAAGGTAATATCGGCCATGATGCTCTCCCGCACTAAAGGCGAGCATTGTACGCTGTGATCAAGCGGTGATCCACCTGTGGAAAACAGGGTTAATCGCCGATAGCATCAGGCGACAAGGCGCATCACAAAAGCGATCCGCCCGGGATAAGGTTATGCACAGCGGGGAAGCCGATCACGGCTTGATAGTGCGCATGATCGGGTTTTGCAGCGAGATTAGCGTTTCGGTGGACTGGATTTCATCAATGGTCTGGATCTTGTTGATCAGCACCTGTTGCAGCGCGTCAATTGAGCGGCACATCACTTTAATAAAGATGCTGTAGTGGCCGGTGGTGTACCAGGCTTCCACCACTTCATCCAGCGCTTCCAGTTTGCTGAGCGCTGCCGGATAGTCGCGCGCGCTTTTCAAAATGATGCCGATAAAACAACAGACATCAAATCCGAGCTGCCGTGGATCGATCTCCACGCGCGTACCCAGAATAATCCCCGCCTGACGCATCTTTTCGACGCGCACGTGAATCGTGCCGGGGCTGACGTTAAACTGCTTGGCGAGTTCGGCGTACGCGGTGCGCGCGTTTTGCAGCAGCGCATTTAAAATGCCGCGGTCGAGATTATCCAGTTGCAGGTGTTCCGCCATCATCCATCCTCATTAGGTTCTTCTTCTCTGAACAGGGAGAATGTGCAGCAAATTAGCGGGACAGGCAAGGCACAGACAGCGGAGCTGCCGCTGTCTGCACGCTTTTTAGCGCTTACGCCACAGCGTCAGCTGGGCCTGTGTGTGCTGGAACTTACGCGCGGTTTCGCGAATCACAAACGGCACGTCCTGCGGCGGCGCAACTTCCTCAAAGGCATCGCGCAGCAGCCGTTGCAGCGCCTGCCAGGTGGTGAGCGCTTCACCGTTTTCACGGAAACCGCCCAGCCAGTTCTCCTTCGGCGTGAACTCTTCCAGCCAGGTGTAAGGTGAGGAGATGGCCAGCAAACCGCCGGAGCGGATCATCGGCGTGATGTCCTGCAGGAAGCGCTTCGGCTGGCGCAGGCGATCGATCAGGTTAGAGGCCAGTACCAGATCGTAGCCATCGGGCTGCGGTTTCAGGTTACAGGCATCGCCCTGCACAAACTGAATGCGCTGCGCCAGGGTCTCATCGAAACCAAACTCTTTTAGCCGCACCTGGCGATACTCCACCAGCTCTCCCTCTTCCGGCACCACGTAACGGAAATCCTCACCCGAGGTCAGCTGCAGCGCCACGTCGATAAAGCGCGCCGAGTAATCCATGCCGGTGACCGCAGCAAAATGGCGCGCCAGTTCAAAGCTGGCACGACCGGTGGCGCAGCCGATATCCAGCGCGTGGCCGCGCTGCGCGCAGTGCGGCAGCACGATATCGACCAGCGCCGCCGCGTAGTTCGGCACACCGTAATAGCCGGGGCCGTACTGGAAGTCGAGGTACTGCGACACCATGCTGTCGGTTTCATACGGATTCAGCGCCATGCTCTCCTGATGCGAGGAAACCACGTAGCGGAAACCGGCATGCTGGAAGAAGTGGCGCCGGAAGGCGTAGCGTGAGGATTTCAGCGCTTCGTTGCCGGTGGAGATCCAGCTGCCGCCTTTGATCAGCGCATGTTTGCCGTCAAAGGTGGGCGTGGAGAAATCGTCATACAGTGGATGTACCCTGAAGCCTTCAAAGCCGTTAGTCGGCGTGGTGGTCCACTGCCAGACGTTGCCGACAATGTCGAAGAAGTCACCCTGGGCAAAGTGGTCTACCGGACAGGAAGAGGCCCAGCGGGCAAGATTGATGTTGCCCGGCGCGTCGATCCAGTCCGGCTGATCGCCGGCAACCTGCTCGCGCAGCTGCATCCACTCGGCTTCGCACGGCAGCTGGATCGCTTTGCCGCTCTCTTCCGCCAGCCAGCGGCAGAATGCCGCGGCTTCCAGCTGATTCACTTCGGCGGGCCAGTCCCACGGCATCGCCACTTCTTCGGTCATCAGGCGCAGCCGGAGATCGTCAGGTTGCGCGATGTCGCCGACCCAGAAAGTCGGCATCTGCGGCTGGGCAAACTCGCGCCAGCCCCAGCCTTCGTCATCCCACCAGCGGCGTTCGTTATAGCCGTTGGCGGCAATAAAATGAAAGAACTCGGCGTTGCTCACCAGCATTTTGCTGGCTTTGAACGGTTTCAGCTCAGTTGTAAGGCTGCCGTATTCATTATCCCAGCCGTAGGTATCATCGGTTTTACCCTGCGTGACGCGTCCGCCTGGCATCGCCACCAATGTATTGGCCGGTACCGAGGCACGATCGTGGCGCGCCTGCGGACACGCCGGCCAGTGCGGCTGCGGTTTAACCCACTCAAGCGGCAGCTGGCGGATCAGCACGCTGGAGGTTTCGAGGTGAATACGCTCATGCTCAATGCCCATCAGAATCACCCACGCCGGGCTGTCCCAGTCAATCGGCAGCTCCAGCGGCATGGTGCGGATGAATTCACTTACCACGGTTTTCACTTTACCACGGTAGTCGCGCACCTCGGCTACGTCCGGCCAGCTGTAATGGCTGTCGTCGAGATCGTCCCAGCTCATCTCATCCACGCCGATCGCCATCATCGCCTCGATGCGATCGTCAATGCGCTGCTGCAGATAACCGCCCGCCATCAGCTTATTAATGTAGAAAGTAGCGGTATGGCCAAAGTAGAAGATCAGCGGATGGCGCAGGGTGATGGCTTTATTAAAGTACGCGCGCTCATCGGCGAGGCAGTCGAACAGGCTTTCGTACAGCTCCCAGGTCTGGGTGAAATAGGCCAGCAGTTCGGCGCGTTTGGCGTCGCTGCTGCTGCCGGAAAGCCGGACGGTGCGGGTGGGCGCAGGCAATTGATCGTGAAGATGAGCGGTTGTCACAGTGAACTCCGTAAGCTGATTAAACACAGCGGGTAATTCACTATAGCAAATTAGCATTTCTGCCTGATGAATTAGCGTTTCCAGCGGCGCAGCAGGCGGCTTTTCAGGCCGGTATCGAAGCGCCAGATGTGATCGAAAATGCGCAGAATGCCGGGTTTGCCGTGCGCCGACATCGCCACGGCGTGGAAGCGTTGCTGGTGGTGACGCTGGCGCTGTTTAATAGTGCTGACGATGTCGTCCGGCAGACGCTGGGCGATAAAATCGGAAACGATCACCGCATCGGCTTCCTGCCACTGACTGCCCTCCATACGCGTGACCACCGCAGACAGGCAGGCGGCCAGATCGGTGCCGCCGCGAAAACGCTGGCTGAGAAAACGGATTGCCTGCTCGATGCCGTTATCCGCGGTCAGCTCGTAGCCAATCACTTCGTGAGCAAACAGCATGATGTAGCAGCGCCGCCTGTCGGCCAGCGCCACCTTCAGCAGCGCCAGACAAAACGCTTTGGCGCAGCGTTCATTGAAACCGCCCATCGAACCAGAGGTATCCACGCAGACGATGAACGGGCCGCGCGGCTGTGCTTCGTGCTGCTGATGGCTGGCCGGGCGCAGCGTCACTTTCTCGTGCCAGGCATCGCCCTGTAACCGGTAGGTCAGCAGGCGTTTCTCCACCAGCCGGCGATAAAACTCCAGCTCCAGTTCGCTGATGCTCAGCGCCGCCAGTTCCGGCGGCAACAGACGCAGCACATCGTCGCTCTGATGGATGCCGCTGACCTCTTCCGGCACGTTGTCCGGCTCGCGCACCAGCTGATGAAACGCTTCCAGCGGCGCATCCTGTGACGGTACCGATTTCGCTTCGCGGCTGCGTCCCAGCTGCTGCGCCAGTTTCATCAGTTCCGGCTGCTGGGCGAGGAAATCGCCGTACTGCACAATCAACTCATAGTCGCCATGCTGCAGCGGTGCCTTGCTCAGATCCCACAGGCGTCCGGCGGCGGCTTCGTCGTCATCGGTCAGAATCGGCGCCAGCTGGCCGCTGATGGCCATGCGCTGCTGCAGCTCGGCCATCAGGCGTTCCCGCTGCTCTTCCAGCAGGGTTTCGTTCAGCGTCAGGGTTTGCAGCGTCAGGCTCAGGCGCCAGCGCTGCAGGAACAGCGTGTGCTGCGCATTGCTCAGCTGGGCGCTGTCGGTATGCAGCAGCAGTTTGCTGGCTTCTTCGATAAACGGGGACGGCAGCGCTTTCAGCTGCGTCATGATGGCGGGCAGTTGTTCACTGAAGGCGTGGCTGCTGAGCAGCTGCATCTGCTGGAACAGCTGAAATTCGCGTGCCAGCGCGTCCGGCACCGGCGTGGTTTTCATCTGGGCGGCAATCTCGGCGCGCCAGCGCGGCAGCTCGCCCATCATCGCCTGTTTCAGGCGCGGAAATTTTTCAAAGAACAGCGCCAGCTGCGGCGAGGCCAGCAGTGCCACGATCAGCTCTTCGATCAGCTCGGTTTCGCCAATCGACAACAGCGTGCTGAGCGTCTCCAGCGAGATCATTTTCTCGCCTGTTTCAGCTGTTCCGCCACATCCTGCAGGCTGGTTTCGACGCGCGCCAGCCAGTCGTCGCTGATAAACAGGCAGCGCTGGTGCTGGCTAAACAGCGTGCGCTGCGCGCGCAGCTGGGCCTCCAGCGCGTCGTACTCTTCAATGATTTCCTGCGGCACGTCGCTGCTGCTGGCGGCACCCGGCAGCGTCAGGCGCGTGGACTGCAGGCTGACGTCGCGCAGCGTCAGACAGTGGTGCGCATCCACCAGCAGGTCGAGCGTCTGGCCAAAGCCGATGCCGTTGAGCTTGCCGCGGATCTCGCCCGCTTTCAGCAGCCACTGATTGAGCGCATCGCGTGCCACCACCACGTGCGTGACCTGCATGTCGTGCAGCGTCAGCGGCTGCTGGAGCATCAGGGTCAGCTGTTCGTCCGTGATCGAGGCCGGTAATTCATAGTGCGGTTTGCGGCTGAACATGCCGCTGTGCTTCTCCAGCGTCAGTGCCTGCGCCACGCTCTGCTGCTGTTGCAGCGCCAGCCGGCGCGCTTTGATCTGCTGCAGCGTGTGCAGCATCGCCTGCTGCTGCCACGCGTGCTGCGTCATCAGCGCATCAATTTCGCGATCCAGCAGCTGCATCGACGCCACGTCGTGCCACAGGCAATCTTTCAGCAGGATCAGATCAAGCGGGGCAATCGCCACGCGGCCGCTGTAAAACGCGCTGGCCTGCAGCAGATGGATGGCTTTTTTCCAGCGGCGATCGGAGATATACGGCGCCTCTGGCAGGTTCTCCAGCTGCTGGCGCAGCTGATAGATCAGTTCAAACACATGATCGGGCAGGCTGACCTGGCTGATGCCTTTCTGCCACTGCTGATACTCTTCATCGCTGATGCACAGCGATTCCGCCACCGGGTTGGCGTTTTCATCCTGCTGGTGGGTCAGCATGCTGCGGAAGTTCTGCTTTTCATGCACGTTGTCGAGCCACAGCCGGATCAGCATACGGTCGTACAGCGCTTCCAGACCGCTGTCGGCTTCCGGCAATTCGTTGGAGGCGGTGACCAGCAGACGCATCGGGATCGGCTCTTCGCTGTCGCCGTTGCGAAAGCGACGTTCGTTGATGGCGGTGAGCAGCGTATTGAGAATCGCCGGACCGGCTTTCCAGATCTCATCAAGGAAGACAATTTCGGCATCCGGCAGATAGCCTTTGGTCAGACGCTGGTAACGGCCTTCATCTTTCAGCGCCTGAATGGACAGCGGGCCAAACACCTCTTCCGGCGTGGAAAATCGGGTCATCAGGTATTCAAAGGCACGGGCGTGCTGGAAGGCGTATTTCAGGCGGCGGGCAATCAGGCTCTTGGCGATGCCCGGTGGCCCAAGCAGAAACACGCTTTCGCCGCTCAGCGCTGCCAGCAGGCAGAGACGAATGGCATGATGCCGTTCATACAGCCCTTTCTCCAGGGCATTGCTGAGGCGAGAAATTCTTTCTGCCAAAAGATGGGGTTGAGCCATAATCACATCATTGTCCTTCTGATCCTGGTGCCGTCATATTCTGGCGAGCGCAATACTCTACTGTTTATCATGCGTGAAAGCGTTGATAGCCGTCAGCTTTTTTGTTTCAGAAGGTTGAGGTGAGGCAAATCGCGGGTTTTCAGCGCATTTCGCGCCGATTTTCGGCGAAAAAACGCTGCACAGACGGCGTAATGCCAGACGGTAAAAGTAGGTTTTTTCGGGAATATGTGCATACTGTGCGCTTTTTGATGATCTGAGCGCCGGGCTGAGGCCTGCGCGGCTCCAACAAAAGACAACTTATGAGCTCGGATAAGAAACAGTCCCTTGGCGCAGTCACTCTGGCGGCGATCGGCGTGGTGTATGGCGATATCGGCACCAGCCCGCTCTATACCCTGCGCGAGTGTCTCTCTGGTCAGTTCGGCTTTGGCGTGGAACGCGAGGCGGTGTTTGGCTTTCTGTCGCTGATCTTCTGGCTGCTGATTCTGGTGGTTTCGCTTAAATACATCAGTTATGTGATGCGCGCCGACAACGCCGGGGAAGGCGGGATCCTGACGCTGATGTCACTGGCGGGCCGCAATACCGGCGCGCGCGCCACGGCGATTCTGGTGATCATGGGGCTGATTGGCGGCAGCTTCTTCTACGGGGAAGTGGTGATCACGCCGGCGGTATCCGTGCTTTCGGCCATTGAAGGGCTGGAGATCGCCGCACCGAGCCTTGATAGCTACATTGTGCCGCTGGCGATTGCGGTACTGACGCTGCTGTTTGTGATTCAGAAACACGGCACCGGCATTGTCGGTAAGCTGTTTGCGCCGGTGATGCTGCTGTGGTTCATCATTCTGGCGGTGCTGGGTGCGCGCAGTATCATCAATAATCCTGAGGTGCTGCACGCCATGAACCCTTACTGGGCGCTGCACTTCTTTATTCAGTACAAAACGGTATCGTTCTTCGCGCTGGGCGCGGTGGTGCTGGCGATCACCGGCGTTGAAGCGCTGTATGCCGATATGGGCCACTTTGGTAAGTTTCCCATCCGCCTGGCATGGTTTGTGGTGGTGCTGCCGTCGCTGGTGCTCAACTATTTCGGCCAGGGCGCGCTGCTGCTGGAGCATCCGGAGGCCATCAAAAACCCGTTCTTCCTGCTGGCGCCGGACTGGGCGCTGATTCCGATGCTGATTCTCGCGACGCTGGCCACGGTGATCGCCTCGCAGGCGGTGATCTCCGGCGTATTTTCGCTGACGCGCCAGGCGGTGCGTCTTGGCTATCTGCCGCCGATGCGTATTGTGCACACGTCTGAAGAGGAATCCGGCCAGATTTATATTCCGGTGATCAACTGGCTGCTCTATTTCTCGGTGGTGATTGTGATCGTCGGCTTTGAGCACTCCAGCAATCTGGCGGCCGCCTACGGGATTGCGGTGACCGGTACCATGGTGCTGACCGCCATTCTGTGTTCAACGGTGGCGATTCAGAACTGGCACTGGAATCGCTACCTGGTGGTGCTGATTCTCATCGCGATGCTGTGCATCGACGTTTCGCTGTTCTCTGCCAACCTGGTCAAAGTGTTCTCCGGCGGCTGGCTGCCGCTGACGCTGGCGCTGATGATGTTTATCGTGATGACCACGTGGAAGAGCGAGCGCTTCCGCCTGCTGCGTCGTATGCATGAGCATGGCAATTCGCTGGAGGCGATGATCGCCTCGCTGGAGAAA
Organism: gamma proteobacterium symbiont of Scutellera amethystina; assembly: GCF_059730845.1. NCBI lineage: Bacteria > Pseudomonadati > Pseudomonadota > Gammaproteobacteria > gamma proteobacterium symbiont of Scutellera amethystina. Next base: position 4,243,982 of record NZ_AP035935.1, on the reverse strand, counting down.
TCGCCGCCGGTGCGCGTGCCGGGCACGGCGGTCTACATGTCGCGGGCGCTCAATGTCATCCCCTTTGCCATGCTGCATAACCTGAAGCACAACAAGGTGCTGCACGAGCGCGTGGTGCTGCTGACGCTGCGTACCGAAGATGCGCCTTATGTGCACAACGTGCGTCGCGTGACCATTGAGCAGCTGTCGCCCACCTTCTGGCGCGTGGTGGCAAGCTACGGCTGGCGTGAAACGCCGAACGTCGAGGAGATTTTCCACCGCTGCGGTCTCGAAGGGCTCAACTGCCGCATGATGGAAACCTCGTTCTTTATGTCACACGAGTCGCTGATCATCGGCAAACGCCCGTGGTATCTGCGTCTGCGCGGCAAGCTGTTCCTTGCGCTGCAGCGCAACGCCCTGCGCGCGCCGGATCAGTTTGAAATTCCGCCTAACCGGGTAATCGAGCTCGGTACTCAGGTCGAAATCTGACGCAGCGCGCGTCACCAGCTGAGGGTGACGCGCAGCCCCTGCGGCTGCACCTCGCTGAAGGTCAGCCGGATGCCGTGCAGCTGAGCCACATTTTTCACAATCGACAAGCCAAGCCCGCTGCCGGTTTGCGCCTGCCCCGGCGGTCGCCAGAAGCGTTCGCCCAGCCGCGCCAGCTGCTCTGCGCTGACGCCCGGTCCGTTATCCGCGATCTCCAGCCTGCGCGCGCTGAGCCGCAGCTGAATCTCACTGCCGGACGGCGTGTAGCGCAGCGCGTTATCCAGCAGATTGCGCAGCAGTAAACCCAGCAGCAGTGGATGACCGTTCATCACCGGTTCCGCGTCAGCCGTCAGCGTCAGCCTGGTGTGCTGCGTTGCCGCCTGTGCCTGGTGTTCGGTCACCAGCTGGTGCAGCAACGGTGCGAGGGGGACCGGCTGAAATTCGCTGCGCAGATCGTCCGCTTCGACGCGCGACAGCGTCAGTAGCTGATCGACCAGCCGCGTGGCGCGCAGGATGCCGCTGTCGAGCTGCTGCAGCGCATGGTTACGCATCGCCTCGTCATCGCCGGCCAGCTGAATCACCTCACTCTGCACGCGCAGCGCCGCCAGCGGGCTGCGCAGCTCGTGCGCCGCATTGGAGGTAAACTGCCGCTCGCGCTGGACCAGCTGTGCCATACGGGCAAACAGGCCATTCAGCGCCGCCACCAGCGGCTTCACCTCCAGCGGCAGGCGTTGCGGCGTCAGCGGGGTGGCATCATCCGGCGCGCGCTGCTGCAGCGATGCAGTCAGGCGTTTCAGCGGACGCAGCTCAAACCACACCAGCGCCAGCAGCAACAGCAGCATCAGCGGCATGGCCACCAGCCACGGCAGCAGGCTGCTCAGTGCCAGATCGCGCGTCATGTCATCACGATATTCCCACTCCTGTCCGACCACCACGCGCCACTGCTTATCGGCTGACGTCAGCCACAGCAGCCGCCAGCGATCGTCATCGCCACGCAGGCGACCATCGTGGAAGCCGTCACGATCCGCTGTAAACTGCAAATCGCGGCCGTTTTCGCCGTCGTTCAGCAGCGGTTTGCCGTCGGCGCTGAACAGCGCAAAGGCCAGCGCGTCGTCATCCTGATCGCCGCGATGGTGGCGCAGAATCGCTTTGGTTTTTGGCAGCGAGGCGGCCTGCAGGCGACTGGCATCCAGCGCCAGCAGGCGTTTGGCGAACAGCATCTGCTGGGTATCAAACAGCTCATTAACGGTGTCGCGCGTCTGCTGCCATGCGCTAAAGGTGGCGCTGGCTCCACACAGAATAATTAACAGCAGAAAGCCAATGGCCAGTCGCAGGAACAGACTCATTCTGCCGCTCCCAGCGTGTAGCCAATACCGTGCACGGTGCGGATGAACTGACTGCCGAGCTTTTTACGCAGATGATGGATGTGCACTTCGACCGCGTTACTGGAGACGTCGTCGTCCCAGTTGTACAGTTTCTCCTCCAGCTGTGCGCGCGTCAGCACGCGACCGGGATTGCGCAGGAACAGCTCCAGCAGCGCCAGCTCACGGCTTTTCAGGCTGAGCGGTTCGCCATCGACCATCACGCTGTGGCTGCCGGGAGCCATCACCACCCTGCCGTGACGCAGCTCCGGCTGCAGCTGACCGTGACGGCGACGAATCAGCGCCTGCAGACGCGCGGCCACCTCCGTCAGCGCAAACGGCTTACACAGATAGTCGTCGGCACCGAGTTGCAGGCCCTGCACGCGCTGGTCCAGCGCATCGCGTGCGGTGAGGATCAGCACCGGGACATCCGCGCCCTGCTCACGCCACTGGCGCAGGATGTCCAGCCCGTCACGTTGCGGCAGCGACAGATCCAGCACCACGGCATCCCATGGCGCCGCGTTGAGCGCCTGAAATCCGGCTTCGCCGCTGACAAACCAGTCGACGCTGAAACCCAGTTTGGTCAGGCCGACCTTCAGGCCATCGCCAATCAGCGTATCGTCTTCAATTAATAAAATGCGCATGCGTTTCTCCCGGTTACCTGGGGGTTTATACGAAGCAGATGCGCGCTTGTACAGCGTCATTCGCCCGTTTTGGCTTATTTTTCCCCTCTTTTTTTCCCTTAAGATCCTGTTAAGAACCCTGTGGTGAAATAGCTCCCGTAATCCGCACAGACATGGAAATGAGGTGAAAAATGAAAAAGAGTGCAGCGCTGTTAGCCATTATCGCCCTGGCGGCAACCCCGGTGTTAGCCGCCCAGCAGGGTGGCTTTGTCGACCCGAACGCGCCAGCCGCTCAGGCTAAAGCCGGCGGTTTTAAGGCCGATAACAGCAGTGTGGTGACGGTCAAGCAGGCCGAAGAGATGAAGGATGACAGCTGGATCACCGTGCGCGGCCAGCTTGATAAGCAGATCGGCGATGAAGATTATCTGTTCCGCGACAGCAGCGGCAGCATGAAAGTGGAGATCGACCACAAACGCTGGAACGGCCAGACCATTACGCCGAAGGATCAGGTCGAGTTGACCGGCGAACTGGATAAGGATTTCAATTCGATTGAACTGGATGTTAAACAGGTGCGTAAACTGCCGTAACCTCCCCTGCGGAGCCACGTCGTGGGCTCCGCCATCCCGCCAAACTCAAATTTTCCCCGGCCCAGGCGAAACGTTTCGATGGCGATCACATTTTCGTGATGCCGTCATTGAGTTGCCATGTACATTTAATACACTGCCAGACAGCGAAACGTTTCGCTGTGGAGTGGAATAAATGAAAAAAGGTCGCCTGTTAAACGCTGAAGTCTCTCATGTGATTGCCCGCCTCGGACATACCGATACGCTGACGATTGCCGATGCGGGCTTGCCGATTCCGGCCGGTCCACAGCGCATCGATCTGGCGCTGACGCCCGGTACGCCCGATTTTTTACAGGTGGTGGAGGTCATCACGCAGGAGATGCAGGTTGAGAGCGCCCTGATAGCGGAGGAGATCCAACAACACAATCCGCAACTCCACAGCCAGCTGATCGCCGTGCTCGAAGCCTTGCAACAGCACCAGGGGAATGTGATTAGCGTTCGTTACACCAGCCATGAACAGTTCAAACAACACACTCAGCGCAGTCAGGCGGTCATTCGCAGCGGAGAGTGCTCTCCGTATGCGAATGTCATCCTGAGCGCGGGCGTCACTTTCTGAGGCCGCTATGCAACCGTTATTGCAACTCAGGGGAATTGAAAAATCATTTCCCGGCGTGAAGGCGCTCAACGGCGCGTCGCTGGCGGTCTATCCCGGGCGCGTGATGGCGCTGGTCGGAGAAAACGGCGCGGGCAAATCCACCATGATGAAGGTGCTGACCGGCATCTACAGCATGGACGCCGGTTCGCTGCACTGGCTGGGAAAAGAAGTGACGTTCTCCGGGCCGAAAGCGTCTCAGGAAGCCGGCATCGGCATAATCCATCAGGAACTGAACCTGATCCCGCAGCTGACCGTTGCGGAAAATATTTTCCTCGGCCGTGAATTCGTTAACCGCTTTGGCCGCATCGACTGGAAACAGATGTATGCCGCGGCGGATGCGCTGTTAAAGCGCCTCAATCTGCGCTTCAGCAGCCACAAGCTGGTGGGCGATCTGTCGATTGGCGACCAGCAAATGGTGGAGATCGCCAAAGTGCTCAGCTTCGAGTCGCAGGTCATCATTATGGATGAACCGACCGATGCGCTGACCGATACCGAAACCCTGTCGCTGTTCCGCGTCATCAATGAGCTGAAAGCGCAGGGCTGCGGCATTGTTTATATCTCACACCGCATGAAAGAGATCTTTGAGATTTGCGATGACGTCACCGTGTTCCGCGACGGCCAGTTTATTGCCGAGCGCGCGGTGGGCGATCTCAGCGAAGAGAGCCTGATCGAAATGATGGTTGGCCGCAAGCTTGAGGATCAGTATCCGCATCTCGATCAGACACCGGGCGAGGTGCGGCTGCGGGTCGAGCACGTTAGCGGACCGGGCGTAGAAGATGTCAGCTTTACCCTGCGTAAGGGCGAGATTCTGGGCATCTCCGGTCTGATGGGTGCGGGCCGCACCGAATTAATGAAGGTGCTGTACGGCGCGCTGCCGCGTACGCACGGCAAAGTGACGCTTAACGGCCGCGAGATTGTCACCCGCTCGCCGCAGGACGGCCTGGCCAACGGCATCGTCTATATCTCGGAAGACCGTAAGCGTGACGGACTGGTGCTCGGGATGTCGGTCAAAGAGAACATGTCGCTGACCGCGCTGCGCTACTTCAGCCGCGCCGATGGCGGCCTGAAGCACGCCGAAGAGCAGCTGGCGGTGGGCGATTTTATTCGCCTGTTCAATGTGAAAACGCCATCAATGATGCAGCCGATCGGTCTGCTGTCCGGCGGTAATCAGCAAAAAGTGGCGATTGCGCGTGGCCTGATGACGCGCCCGGATGTGCTGATCCTCGACGAGCCGACGCGCGGCGTCGATGTTGGGGCGAAAAAAGAGATCTATCAGTTAATTAACCAGTTTAAAGCCGAAGGGCTGAGCATCATCCTGGTGTCGTCGGAAATGCCGGAAGTGCTGGGCATGAGCGACCGCATTCTGGTGATGCATGAAGGCCATCTGAGTGGCGAATTTTCCCGTGAGCAGGCTACCCAGGAATCCCTGATGGCAGCGGCGGTCGGTAAGCAACACAGCGAGGAGTTAGTTGTATGAGTACCCAAACCTTACCTGCCAGCCGTCGCTGGTTCAGCAAAGCCTGGCTGCTGGAGCAGAAATCGCTGATCGCGTTGATTGTGCTGATCGCCGTGGTCGCCAGCCAGAGCCCGAACTTCTTCACGCTGCCCAACATGTTCAACATCCTGCAGCAGACATCGGTCAACGCCATCATGGCGGTGGGCATGACGCTGGTGATTCTGACCTCAGGCATCGATCTTTCGGTCGGCTCGCTGCTGGCGCTGACCGGCGCGGTAGCGGCATCGATTGTCGGGCTGGAAGTCAATGCGCTGGTGGCCGTAGCGGCATCGCTGGCGCTCGGTGCCTTTATTGGTGCCATTACCGGTGTGATTGTGGCACGCGGCAAGGTGCAGGCGTTTATCGCTACGCTGGTGATGATGCTGCTGCTGCGCGGCGTCACCATGGTTTACACCAACGGCAGTCCGATCAACACCGGCTTCAGCGATAACGCCGATCTGTTTGGCTGGTTCGGCATTGGCCGTCCGCTGGGCATTCCGACGCCGGTATGGCTGATGGCGGTGGTGTTCGCGCTGGCATGGTACATGCTGCATCACACCCGCCTTGGTCGCTATATCTATGCGCTGGGCGGTAACGAAGCGGCCACGCGGCTGTCCGGCATCAACGTTAACCGCGTTAAAGTCATCGTCTATTCGCTGTGCGGCCTGCTGGCGGCACTGGCGGGCACCATCGAAGTGGCGCGTCTCTCTTCGGCGCAGCCGACGGCGGGCACCGGTTATGAACTGGATGCGATTGCCGCAGTAGTGCTGGGCGGGACCAGCCTCGCGGGCGGTAAAGGGCGCATTATGGGCACGCTGATCGGTGCGCTGATTCTCGGCTTCCTCAATAACGGCCTCAACCTGATGGGCGTATCGTCTTACTACCAGATGATTGTCAAAGCCGTCGTCATTCTGCTGGCGGTGCTGGTGGATAACAAAAGCAGTAAGTAACTCTGACCTTCACACAGGATTAAAGAAATGAAAAAGTTAACTGCATTGGCCGTCATCCTTGGCGCCACCCTCAGTGCTGGCGCGATGGCTAAGGATACGATTGCGCTGGTGGTCTCAACCCTGAATAACCCGTTCTTTGTGTCGCTGAAAGATGGCGCACAGAAAGAAGCCGATAAGCTGGGCTATAACCTGGTGGTGCTCGACTCACAGAACAACCCGGCAAAAGAGCTGGCAAACGTGCAGGATCTCACCGTGCGCGGCACCAAACTGCTGCTGATCAACCCAACGGATTCTGACGCGGTCGGTAACGCCGTGAAAATGGCTAACCAGGCGAACATCCCGGTGATTACGCTGGACCGTATGGCGGCGCAGGGTAAAGTTGTCAGCCACGTGGCGTCTGATAACCGCTTCGGCGGCAAAATGGCCGGCGATTTCATCGCGAAGAAACTGGGCGACGGTGCGAAAATCATCGAGCTGCAGGGCATTGCCGGCACCTCCGCTGCCCGCGAGCGTGGTGAAGGCTTTAAGCAGGCCGCTGATGCACACAAATTCAACGTGCTGGCCAGCCAGCCGGCCGACTTCGACCGTACTAAAGGTCTGAACGTGATGCAGAACCTGCTGCAGGCGCATCCGGACGTGCAGGCAGTTTTTGCCCAGAACGACGAAATGGCGCTGGGCGCGCTGCGTGCGCTGCAGACCGCAGGCAAAACCGACGTGCTGGTGGTGGGCTTTGACGGCACCGCGGACGGCGTGAAGGCGGTAGAATCCGGTAAACTCAGCGCGACCGTTGCACAGATGCCAGACAAGATTGGTATGATTGGCGTCGATACCGCAGATAAAGTTCTGAAGGGCGAAAAAGTGCAGGCGATCAACCCGGTTGACCTGAAACTGGTTACTAAATAAAACCCAAAGAAAAGCATGGCAACGCGCCACCCTCGCGGTGGCGCAACTTCCTGGATAACTCCCTATGAGCAAAAGCGCAAAACTGGCGGTACTCGGCAGCATCAACGCCGACCACATCCTCAACCTCGCCCATTTTCCCCGTCCGGGTGAAACGGTGATCGGGAAACAGTATCAGGTTGCCTTTGGCGGTAAAGGGGCCAACCAGGCCGTCGCGGCTGGCCGTGCCGGCGCTGACATTGCTTTTATTGCCTGCGTGGGTGCAGATGACATCGGCGAACGTATTCGCCAGCAGCTGCAGCAGGACCAGATTGATACCGCTCCGGTGGAAACCGTGGCGCAGGAAGCCACCGGCGTGGCGATGATCTTCGTGAATGGCGAAGGCGAAAATAACATTGGCATCTACTCAGGCGCGAACGCGGCGCTGACGCCAGCCTGTGTGGAGCGCCACCAGCAGGTAATTCGTTCGGCCGATGCGCTGCTGATGCAGCTGGAGTCGCCGCTGGACAGCGTGCTGGCCGCGGCCCGCATCGCGCGCGCCAGTCACACTCAGGTGATCCTCAATCCGGCGCCGGCGACCCAGCTCTCTGATGAGCTGCTGGCGCTGATCGACATTATTACGCCGAATGAAACCGAAGCGGAAATCCTCACCGGCATCGCCGTCAACGACGACGACGACGCGGCGCGGGCAGCCCAGGCGCTGCACGCCAAAGGCATCGATACCGTACTGATTACGCTGGGCCGGCGCGGCGTATGGCTCAGCGAGCAGGGCCAGGGACAGCGTATTCCCGGCTTCAGCGTGCAGGCGGTGGATACCATCGCTGCCGGTGATACCTTCAACGGGGCCTTCATTACCGCGCGGCTGGAAGGCGTGGCGATGCAGGATGCGGTTCGCTTTGCCCATGCGGCGGCAGCCATTGCCGTGACGCGCCCGGGCGCACAGCCCTCAGTGCCATGGCGCACTGAGATTGACGCATTCCTGCAGCAACAGGGTTAAGCGCTTGGCTACCATGAAAGATGTCGCCCGTCTGGCGGGCGTCTCCACCTCCACCGTTTCGCACGTTATCAACAACAACCGTTTTGTTAGCGAACAGGTGCGCGACAGAGTGGAACAGGCGATTCGCGAATTAAACTACGCGCCGTCGGCGCTGGCGCGCAGCCTGAAGATCAAGCAAACGCGCACCATTGGCATGTTACTGACCGCCAGCAGCAACCCGTTCTACTCGGAAGTGGTGCGCGGTGTAGAGAACAGCTGCTATGAACGCGGCTACAGCCTGATTCTGTGCAATACCGAAGGCGATGAAGAGCGCATGAATCGCAGCCTTGAAACGCTGATGCAGAAGCGTGTGGATGGCCTGCTGATGATGTGCACGGAAACCCATCTGCCCTCCGCCGAAATCCTTAATCGCTATCCTTCGGTGCCGATGGTGATGATGGACTGGGCGCCGTTTGAAGGGCGCGGCGATATTATTCAGGATAACGCGCTGCTGGGCGGCGAACTGGCCACGCAGTATCTGATTGACCGCGGTTACACCCGCATCGCCTGTATTGCCGGGCCGCTGGATAAAACCCCGGCGCGCCTGCGTCTGGACGGTTTTCATCAGGCGATGGCTGCCAGTGGGCTGGCGGTGCCGCCGGGCTATGTGGTGGACGGCGATTTCGAATTTCAGGGCGGTTTCAACGCCATGAATCAGCTGCTGGCGCTCGATCCGCCACCGCAGGCGGTGTTTACCAGCAACGATGCGATGGCGGTGGGCGTCTATCACGCCCTGTATCAGGCGGGACTGCGCGTGCCGCAGGATATGGCGGTGATGGGCTATGACAACATTGAGCTGGCGCGCTATCTGACGCCGCCGCTCAGTACCATTCATCAGCCGAAAGATGAGCTGGGCGAGCTGGCCATTGATACGCTGATTCATCGTATGAGCGATCCCGACGCCAGCCAGCAAACACTGGTGCTGACGCCGGAGCTGGTGGAGCGCGGTTCGGTTTAACTGCTTTTACGCGTTTTCTCGCGGTTGGCGATCAGGTTACGGCCATCACCCGGCCGTAACATCAGAAACGCCAGCGCCGACAGCACGGTAATCACGCCCATGGTAAAGAAGGTGGCGTGGAACTGCTGCACCGTGGTGCTCTCAAAATCCTGGTAAAAGCGCAGCACGGCGGCGCTGACCGCCACGCCAAAACTGATCGACACCTGCTGCGTTACCGCCAGCACGCTATTGCCGCCGCTGGCGTTCTCATCATTCAAATCCGCCAGCGTGATGGTATTCATGGCGGTAAACTGGGTGGACATCGCCATGCCCAGTACAAACAGCGCCACCAGCAACATGATGATGCTTCCGTCCGGCGACTGCAGCGCGAAGCTGGCGACCAGCACGCCGATGATAACCGTAATGCCCACCAGCGTTTTACGATAGCCAAAGCGGCGCAGCACCTGAGTCACGGTGGATTTAGCCAGCAGCGAGCCTATCGCCGTAGGGCCCATCATGCAGCCGGCGATGATCGCCGGATAGCCAAATCCTACCTGTAACATCAGCGGCATCAGGAACGGAATACAGCCAGTACCGAGACGCGCGGCAATATTACCGATAATCCCGACGGAGAACGTACGTGTCTTAAACATCGGCAGACTAATCAGCGGAGCCGGATGGCGGCGCGCATGCATAATATAGAGCAGCAGTAATACCACGCCGCTGAACAGCACCAGCACCGCCTGCCACGGCGATACGATACGCTCGCCAAACAGCTCGATGCCGATGGAAATCAGCACCAGGCCAAAACCAAACAGCATAAAGCCGCCAAAATCGAAGCGGCGTTTTGGCGTGGTGAAGTCCGGCATATATTTGCGCGCATAGAAGATGCCGGCGATGCCGATAGGAATATTAATCAGGAAGATCCAGTGCCAGCTGGCGTAGGTGACCAGCAGACCGCCGAGCATAGGGCCAAGAATCGGTCCGACCAGGCCGGGCATGGTGACAAAGTTGAGTACCGGCAGCAGTTCGCTGCGCGGATAGGCGCGCAGCAGCGCCAGACGCGCTACCGGCATCATCATTGCTCCGCCAACGCCTTGCACCACGCGCGAAACCACCAGCATGCTCAGCGATCCGGACAGCGCACAGGCCAGTGAGCCAAGCGTGAACAGGGAAACCGCCACAATAAACACCTTACGCGTGCCAAAGCGATCGGCCAGCCAGCCGCTGACCGGAATCAACATCGCGACCGTGAGCGTATAACTGATGACAGCGGACTGCATAGCGAGTGGGGAACGTTCAAGGCTGGTGGCAATGGCGGGAAGCGCGGTATTCAGGATGGTGGCGTCGAGAGCCTGCATAAAAAACGCCATGGCGGCGATCCAGGGCAGGCCGGCCATACTGCGCGCGGAGCGAATCATTGAAAATCCTTCTTGAAGAAAATCGGTCAGCAAAGAGCGTAAGTTAAACAGGATAGCATCGGTCGCTGCGAGGATGGCGCTGATTTGTGCCGCTGTGAGAGCTGATTTGCCTGATTATTGGCCGGGAAATGTCTGTTTTTACCGCGTTCGTATAAAAAAGTAGCTTTCGGTCAATTTTTTTCAGGAAATGCTTGTCACTTCAGATTAACTCCCTATAATGCGCCACCACTGAGACGGCAAAGCGGCAACGCAGGCGGCTCAGCAGGGCGTGAAGTGATTCACCCCGCCGGAGAAAAACGCTGAAAAAAGTGTTTGACTCTGAAGGAGGAAAGTGTAATATACGCCACCTCGCGACAGCAGGCCGAACGCCGCGTCGCACCGCTCTTTAACAATTTATCAGACAATCTGTGTGGGCACTCGCAGGATTGATATCACAAGCCTACGGGCTTTAAAAAATATCAAGTCTTTGCTGAGTGAACACGTAATTCATTACGAAGTTTAATTCACAGAGCATCGCTGCACTCGTTGCAGCAAATCAAACTTTAAATTGAAGAGTTTGATCATGGCTCAGATTGAACGCTGGCGGCAGGCCTAACACATGCAAGTCGAACGGCAGCACAGAAGAGCTTGCTCTTTGGGTGGCGAGTGGCGGACGGGTGAGTAATGTCTGGGAAACTGCCCGATGGAGGGGGATAACTACTGGAAACGGTAGCTAATACCGCATAACGTCGCAAGACCAAAGTGGGGGACCTTCGGGCCTCACACCATCGGATGTGCCCAGATGGGATTAGCTAGTAGGTGGGGTAATGGCTCACCTAGGCGACGATCCCTAGCTGGTCTGAGAGGATGACCAGCCACACTGGAACTGAGACACGGTCCAGACTCCTACGGGAGGCAGCAGTGGGGAATATTGCACAATGGGCGCAAGCCTGATGCAGCCATGCCGCGTGTATGAAGAAGGCCTTCGGGTTGTAAAGTACTTTCAGCGGGGAGGAAGGCGGTGAGGTTAATAACCTCGCCGATTGACGTTACCCGCAGAAGAAGCACCGGCTAACTCCGTGCCAGCAGCCGCGGTAATACGGAGGGTGCAAGCGTTAATCGGAATTACTGGGCGTAAAGCGCACGCAGGCGGTCTGTTAAGTCAGATGTGAAATCCCCGGGCTTAACCTGGGAACTGCATTTGAAACTGGCAGGCTTGAGTCTCGTAGAGGGGGGTAGAATTCCAGGTGTAGCGGTGAAATGCGTAGAGATCTGGAGGAATACCGGTGGCGAAGGCGGCCCCCTGGACGAAGACTGACGCTCAGGTGCGAAAGCGTGGGGAGCAAACAGGATTAGATACCCTGGTAGTCCACGCCGTAAACGATGTCGACTTGGAGGTTGTGCCCTTGAGGCGTGGCTTCCGGAGCTAACGCGTTAAGTCGACCGCCTGGGGAGTACGGCCGCAAGGTTAAAACTCAAATGAATTGACGGGGGCCCGCACAAGCGGTGGAGCATGTGGTTTAATTCGATGCAACGCGAAGAACCTTACCTGGCCTTGACATCCAGAGAACTTAGCAGAGATGCTTTGGTGCCTTCGGGAACTCTGAGACAGGTGCTGCATGGCTGTCGTCAGCTCGTGTTGTGAAATGTTGGGTTAAGTCCCGCAACGAGCGCAACCCTTATCCTTTGTTGCCAGCGGCTCGGCCGGGAACTCAAAGGAGACTGCCGGTGATAAACCGGAGGAAGGTGGGGATGACGTCAAGTCATCATGGCCCTTACGGCCAGGGCTACACACGTGCTACAATGGCGCATACAAAGAGAAGCGACCTCGCGAGAGCAAGCGGACCTCATAAAGTGCGTCGTAGTCCGGATTGGAGTCTGCAACTCGACTCCATGAAGTCGGAATCGCTAGTAATCGTAGATCAGAATGCTACGGTGAATACGTTCCCGGGCCTTGTACACACCGCCCGTCACACCATGGGAGTGGGTTGCAAAAGAAGTAGGTAGCTTAACCTTCGGGAGGGCGCTTACCACTTTGTGATTCATGACTGGGGTGAAGTCGTAACAAGGTAACCGTAGGGGAACCTGCGGTTGGATCACCTCCTTACCTGAAGATACCTTCCCGCGAAGTGCTCACACAGATTGTCTGATAGAAAAGTAACGAGCAGGACGGCTGCGAAGTCGTGACACTTTGTGTCCCCTTCGTCTAGCGGTTAGGACTCCGCCCTTTCACGGCGGCAACAGGGGTTCGAATCCCCTAGGGGACGCCACTGCTTGGTGACAGGTGAAAGGTGTCTCCACAGAATATCTCAAAACTGACGGTAACGTCGTGTTTGAGATATTGCTCTTTAACAATCCGGAACAAGCTGAAAATTTGAAACGACGCGTCGTGTTCATTCTCCGTAATAAGAATGAAATCACGATGCGTTCGGGTCTCTCAAATGCTTGCAGTCTGCAGCGTTGCAAAACGCCTGTGGGTTGTGAGGTTAAGCGACTAAGCGTACACGGTGGATGCCCTGGCAGTCAGAGGCGATGAAGGACGTGCTAATCTGCGAAAAGCGACGGTAAGGTGATATGAACCGCTACAGCCGTCGATGTCCGAATGGGGAAACCCAGTGTGTTTCGACACACTATCGTTAACTGAATACATAGGTTAACGAGGCGAACCGGGGGAACTGAAACATCTAAGTACCCCGAGGAAAAGAAATCAACCGAGATTCCCCCAGTAGCGGCGAGCGAACGGGGAGCAGCCCAGGACCTGAATCAGCTTGTGCATCAGTGGAAGCGTCTGGAAAGTCGCGCGATACCGGGTGACAGCCCCGTACACGAAGATGCATGAGTTGTGAGTCCGACGAGTAGGGCGGGACACGTGGTATCCTGTCTGAACATGGGGGGACCATCCTCCAAGGCTAAATACTCCTGACTGACCGATAGTGAACCAGTACCGTGAGGGAAAGGCGAAAAGAACCCCGGCGAGGGGAGTGAAACAGAACCTGAAACCGTGTACGTACAAGCAGTGGGAGCCTACTTGTTAGGTGACTGCGTACCTTTTGTATAATGGGTCAGCGACTTATATTCTGTAGCAAGGTTAACCGCATAGGGGAGCCGAAGGGAAACCGAGTCTTAATTGGGCGTTAAGTTGCAGGGTATAGACCCGAAACCCGGTGATCTAGCCATGGGCAGGTTGAAGGTTGGGTAACACTAACTGGAGGACCGAACCGACTAATGTTGAAAAATTAGCGGATGACTTGTGGCTGGGGGTGAAAGGCCAATCAAACCGGGAGATAGCTGGTTCTCCCCGAAAGCTATTTAGGTAGCGCCTCGTGAACTCATCTCCGGGGGTAGAGCACTGTTTCGGCTAGGGGGCCATCCCGGCTTACCAACCCGATGCAAACTGCGAATACCGGAGAATGTTATCACGGGAGACACACGGCGGGTGCTAACGTCCGTCGTGAAGAGGGAAACAACCCAGACCGCCAGCTAAGGTCCCAAAGTCATGGTTAAGTGGGAAACGATGTGGGAAGGCACAGACAGCCAGGATGTTGGCTTAGAAGCAGCCATCATTTAAAGAAAGCGTAATAGCTCACTGGTCGAGTCGGCCTGCGCGGAAGATGTAACGGGGCTAAACCATGCACCGAAGCTGCGGCAGCGACACTATGTGTTGTTGGGTAGGGGAGCGTTCTGTAAGCCGCTGAAGGTGTGCTGTGAGGCATGCTGGAGGTATCAGAAGTGCGAATGCTGACATAAGTAACGATAAAGCGGGTGAAAAGCCCGCTCGCCGGAAGACCAAGGGTTCCTGTCCAACGTTAATCGGGGCAGGGTGAGTCGACCCCTAAGGCGAGGCTGAAAAGCGTAGTCGATGGGAAACAGGTTAATATTCCTGTACTTGGTGTTACTGCGAAGGGGGGACGGAGAAGGCTAGGTTATCCGGGCGACGGTTGTCCCGGTTTAAGCGTGCAGGTGTGAAGACCAGGCAAATCCGGTCTTCTTTAACACTGAGGCGTGACGACGAGCCGCCACGGCGGTGAAGTAACTGATGCCCTGCTTCCAGGAAAAGCCTCTAAGCTCCAGGTAACACGAAATCGTACCCCAAACCGACACAGGTGGTCAGGTAGAGAATACCAAGGCGCTTGAGAGAACTCGGGTGAAGGAACTAGGCAAAATGGTGCCGTAACTTCGGGAGAAGGCACGCTGGCGCGTAGGTGAAGGGACTTGCTCCCGGAGCCGAGGCCAGTCGAAGATACCAGCTGGCTGCAACTGTTTATTAAAAACACAGCACTGTGCAAACACGAAAGTGGACGTATACGGTGTGACGCCTGCCCGGTGCCGGAAGGTTAATTGATGGGGTTATCCGCAAGGAGAAGCTCTTGATCGAAGCCCCGGTAAACGGCGGCCGTAACTATAACGGTCCTAAGGTAGCGAAATTCCTTGTCGGGTAAGTTCCGACCTGCACGAATGGCGTAATGATGGCCAGGCTGTCTCCACCCGAGACTCAGTGAAATTGAAATCGCTGTGAAGATGCAGTGTACCCGCGGCAAGACGGAAAGACCCCGTGAACCTTTACTATAGCTTGACACTGAACATTGAGCCTTGATGTGTAGGATAGGTGGGAGGCTTTGAAGCGTGGACGCCAGTCTGCGTGGAGCCAACCTTGAAATACCACCCTTTAATGTTTGATGTTCTAACGTAGGCCCGTAATCCGGGCTGCGGACAGTGTCTGGTGGGTAGTTTGACTGGGGCGGTCTCCTCCCAAAGCGTAACGGAGGAGCACGAAGGTTGGCTAATCCTGGTCGGACATCAGGAGGTTAGTGCAATGGCATAAGCCAGCTTGACTGCGAGAGTGACGGCTCGAGCAGGTGCGAAAGCAGGTCATAGTGATCCGGTGGTTCTGAATGGAAGGGCCATCGCTCAACGGATAAAAGGTACTCCGGGGATAACAGGCTGATACCGCCCAAGAGTTCATATCGACGGCGGTGTTTGGCACCTCGATGTCGGCTCATCACATCCTGGGGCTGAAGTAGGTCCCAAGGGTACGGCTGTTCGCCGTTTAAAGTGGTACGCGAGCTGGGTTTAGAACGTCGTGAGACAGTTCGGTCCCTATCTGCCGTGGGCGCTGGAGAATTGAGGGGGGTTGCTCCTAGTACGAGAGGACCGGAGTGAACGCACCGCTGGTGTTCGGGTTGTCATGCCAATGGCACTGCCCGGTAGCTAAGTGCGGAAGAGATAAGTGCTGAAAGCATCTAAGCACGAAACTTGCCCCGAGATGAGTTCTCCCTGACCCCTTGAGGGTCCTGAAGGGACGTTGAAGACGACGACGTTGATAGGCCGGGTGTGTAAGCGCAGCGATGCGTTGAGCTAACCGGTACTAATGACCCGTGAGGCTTAACCTTACAACGCCAGAGGCGTTTTGGTCTGAGAGACCGAAAGAATTTTCAGCTTTGTTCACCGGATTACGTCCAGTGGATTTTGTGCTGTGACAAGGCGGCACGCGAGACGACGTGAAGGAGCATACACGAGTATGTGACTGAGCGGCGCGAGCGGGGCAACGCAGTCAGAGCGCGGAAGACGCGGACGAAAACAGAATTTGCCTGGCGGCAACAGCGCGGTGGTCCCACCTGACCCCATGCCGAACTCAGAAGTGAAACGCCGTAGCGCCGATGGTAGTGTGGGGCCTCCCCATGCGAGAGTAGGGAACTGCCAGGCATCAAACCAGTGAAGAAGCCCCGGACGAGAGTCCGGGGCTTTTTTGCGCCCGTACTCCGGCAAATTTCCCGCCAAAAACCGTGTGATTAGCGGTTTTTTAGCCATTGAACAATATACTCTGCAACCTGATCAGGCTGATTAATATCCAGCACCGGTACCTGAAGCGCTAACGCTTCATCCGTCGCTACGGCAATCACCCAGTCGTCCAGCAATTCATCAATTTCCCCCTTAACGCCGCGCCGCCACAACACCATCCTGGGTACAGGTTCCTGTTTAAACCCTTCGACCAGCACCAGGTCCAGCGATGTAGCGTCCATACGGCCTGCCAGCTGCGCTAAACTAAGCGGCTGCTGCGGCGTTTCGCACATTAACGCCCAGCGTTGTTCGCTGGCGACGATCACCTGATCGGCTCCCGCTTTGCGCAGCAGATAACTGTCTTTTCCCGGCGTATCGATGTCCATCTGATGATGGGTATGCTTGATCAGCCCGGGGCGAATGCCCTGCGCTCTCAGTAGCGGAATCACCTGTTGTAACAGGGTGGTTTTGCCGGTGCCACTCCAGCCCACCACCGCCAGTAACGGCACACTCATCACGCACTTTCCTCATTAACCAAATCGTCAGGCGTATTGATATTGCGGAAGGCGGCTTCATCATCATCAAACAGTACGCCGTGTCCGCCATGTTCTCGCATGAACTGCATCAGACGACGTTCTCCGCGCAGCAGCCACGCTTCCAGATCATCGGCCAGCGCACGATGCACCAGGGCCAGCGCCGGATGATCACGCTGACCCGATGTCACCCACACGGCGGCGGCTGCACCACGCTGCTGCCACAGCCGTGCAACAAAATCCTGCGGTAGCCACGGCGTATCGCAGGCGCAAAACGCCACCCATTCGGTCTGGCTGTGCCGCAGGCCGCTGAGCATGCCTGCCAGCGGACCGGGATAATCAGGCAGCGAATCACGAATCACCTGACAGCCACTTGCCTGATAACGATCAATGTTACGGTTGGCGCTAATCAACACAATATTGACCTGCGGCTGTAAACGCTGCAGAACGTGCTGATAAAGCGGTTTGCCCTGTAATGGCAGCAAGCCCTTATCCTGACCTCCCATACGGCTGCCTTGCCCGCCTGCGAGGATCACACCGGTAAATGCGGTCATCTTCGTCTCCCTGTTTATTCTGGACGATACTTAACTCGCGGTAGCGAACCACCTGCGCAAAGGAATCAATGATGAAATATCACCGACTCAATGAACTGCTCGAACTGCTGCAGCCTGCCTGGCAGCAAGAACCCGATCTCAACCTGCTGGCATTTTTACAAAAACTGGCGCAGGAATCAGGTTTCAGTGGCCCATTAAGTGAATTAAGCGATGACGTATTGATTTACCATCTCAAAATGCGTGATGCCGGTAGTCAGGCTGTGATTCCGGGTCTGAAGAAAGATTATGAAGTGGACTTCAAAAGCGCGCTATTACGTGCGCGCGGTGTGATCAAGGATGATGAGTAGTGTTATCCTTGCGCGTTCAACGCACAGGTAACACACAGGCACAATGATGAGCGAAGCCGCTTTTAATTTTCAGACGCTGAATCCCGACGTCATCCTCGATGCGCTCTGGGATGCCGGTCTGCGGGTCGAGTCCGGCTTAACCGCCCTGAACAGCTACGAAAACCGCGTCTATCAGTTCAGCGATGAGGATAAGCGACGCTATGTCGCTAAGTTCTATCGTCCGCAACGCTGGAGCGCCGCGCAGATCGCTGAAGAGCATCGCTTTGCTCAGGATCTGCTGGACGATGAAGTGCCGGTTGCCGCGCCGCTGGCGCTGCAGGGCAATACGCTCAATCAGCACGCTGGCTTTATGTTCGCGGTGTTTCCCAGCCTCGGTGGCCGGCAGTATGAAACTGACAATGAAGAGCAGATGGAATGGGTGGGACGTTTCCTTGGCCGTATCCATCAAACCGGACGCCACAGCCCGTTCCGCCAGCGGCCCACTCTGGGCCTGCAGGAGTATGTGGTTGAGCCACGTCTGCAGCTGGAACAGAGCGCGCTGGTGCCCGCCTCGCTGAAGGATGCGCTACTGAATGCGTTAGATAAACTCAGCGCCACGCTGCAGCAGAGCTGGCACAGCCAGTGGCAACCGCTCCGGCTGCACGGTGACTGCCATCCCGGCAATATTCTGTGGTGCGATGGGCCGATGTTTGTCGATCTCGATGACGCGCGCACCGGTCCGGCTGTGCAGGATTTGTGGATGCTGGTGAACGGCAGCCGTCAGGAGCAATTGATCCAGTGGGATATTTTGCTGGAAGCGTATAACGAATTTGGTGATTTCGATTTACACGAATTGACACTGATTGAGTCTTTACGCGCCATGCGCATGGTTTATTATCTGGCCTGGGTGGTACGCCGCTGGCAGGATCCCGCTTTTCCGCGCGCCTTCCCCTGGATGACCGATGAGGACTTCTGGCGCCGGCAGATTGCACTATTTATCGAGCAGGAAAGGCTGTTACACGAACCGCCGTTACAGCTTAGCCCGCAATTTTAATGAAGTACTCAGGAGATGTTCTCACGATGAAAAAGATTTGGTTTGCGCTGGTAGGTTTGATGCTGGCATTTAGCGCCTCAGCGGCACAGTTCAACGACGGCAAACAGTACGTTACGCTGCCAAAACCGGTCGCCGGTGAGCCGCAGGTTATGGAATTCTTCTCCTTCTTCTGCCCGCACTGCTACCAGTTTGAACGCATTTACCACGTCAGCGATGCGGTGAGAAAGAATCTGCCAGCGGACACCAAAGTGACCAAATATCACGTTGATTTCCTCGGCGGCGACTTCGGTCCGGTGGTCACGCATGCGTGGGCAGTGGCAATGGCGCTGGGTGTGGAAGATAAAGTGACCGCACCGATTTTCGACGGCATCCAGAAGACCCAGACCATTACCGACGCAGCCAGCCTGAAAGAAACCTTTATTAAAGCAGCGGGTATCACCTCTGAAGATTACGATGCAGCGTGGAACAGCTTCGCCGTGAAGGCGCTGGTTGCACAGCAGCAGAAAGCGGCTTCGGATGTTAATCTGCAGGGCGTACCGGCGATTTTCGTTAACGGCAAATACATGGTTAACAACGGCGGCCTGGACACCAGCTCAATGGATAACTTCGTGGCGGATTATGCCAACGTCGTGAAATTCCTGGTTGAGAAAAAGTAATTAAGCGCTGAAAACGCGATGGCTTATGCTGTAGCGGCGCGGTTATCACCCGCCGCTACAGTGAAACCAACCCACACCACATCCTTAATTCACGAAGCCATACATCCCTTACCGCCAGCGTTTTTTGATTACCCTTTCGCTTAATATCCACATAGACGATCGCCTTTTTAAAAAGGTGTTTCGTATCACGGCAAGATTATAACTGACTGATTGTAAAAACATTTTAATCGTAAAATGATTGCAATTAACGTAAATAACAATACGTTATGAATTTTACGCACAAAGTTATCCACAAGATGATCCTTGCGATCCGCGCCGCGTAACCGCGAAAAAGATCCTCACTTTCTGCTGTTACTTCAACATTGTTCGCTGGTTGTGGCATCCTTATAACCCTGATTATCGCAACGAAGAAAATACAAACCTATGGCGCAAATTGCAGAAAATCCCCTGATTCTGGTAGATGGCTCTTCCTACCTCTACCGTGCATATCATGCCTTTCCGCCGCTGACCAACAGTGCGGGTGAGCCAACCGGCGCCATGTATGGTGTGCTCAACATGCTGAAAAGCCTGCTGATGCAGTATCAACCCAGCCATGTGGCTGTGGTCTTCGATGCCAAAGGCAAAACGTTCCGCGATGAGCTGTTTGAAAATTACAAATCGCATCGTCCACCGATGCCGGACGATTTACGCGCGCAAATCGCGCCGCTGCACGAGATGGTAAAAGCCATGGGGCTGCCGCTGCTGGCGGTGTCCGGCGTGGAAGCCGATGACGTGATCGGCACGCTGGCGCTGGAAGCGGAAAAGCAGGGGCGTGCGGTGCTGATCAGCACCGGCGATAAAGATATGGCGCAGCTGGTGACGCCGGGCATTACCCTGATTAACACCATGACCAACACCGTGCTCGGTCCGGAAGAAGTCGAGCAGAAATACGGAGTACCGCCTTCGCTGATTATCGATTTCCTCGCCATGATGGGCGACAGCTCGGACAACATCCCGGGCGTTCCGGGCGTGGGCGAGAAAACCGCACAGGCGCTGCTGCAGGGGCTGGGCGGCATGCAATCCATCTACGACAACCTTGATAAAGTGGCCGGGCTCTCCTTCCGTGGAGCAAAAACCATGGCGGCGAAGCTGGAGCAGAATCGCGACGTGGCGTTTCTCTCCTACCAGCTGGCGACCATCAAAACCGATGTGGAACTGGAGCTGGCCTGCGAGCAGCTGACGGTTAACGAGCCTGACGTCGAAGCATTGCAGACGCTGTTCAGCCGCTATGAATTCAAACGCTGGCTAGCCGATCTGCAGGAAGGAAAATGGCTGCAGGGTAAAAAGAGCAATAGTCAGGCGCAGAAATCGCTGCCGGATGAACCCGCCGTGGCCGCAGCGGAAACGGTCAGCGTGCTGTCCTCCGACGGCTATGTCACCATCCTCGACGAGGCGACCTTTGTCAACTGGCTGAAAAAACTGCAAAGCGCCGACGTGTTTGCTTTTGACCTGGAAACCGATTCGCTGGATACCCTGAGCGCCAATATTGTCGGCATTGCCTTCGCCGTAGCACCGGGCGAGGCCGCTTACCTGCCGGTGGCGCATGACTATCTTGACGCACCACCGCAGCTGGACCGCGCCGCGGTGCTGAAGCAGCTGAAACCGCTACTGGAGGACAGTAAAGCAGCGAAGGTCGGGCAGAATCTGAAGTACGATCGTGGCGTACTGAAAAATTACGATATTGAGCTGAACGGCATCAAATTCGACACCATGCTGGAGTCTTACTGCCTGAACAGCGTCGGCGGCAAGCATGATATGGACAGCCTGGCGGCCCGCTGGCTTAACCACAAAACCGTCACTTTCGAAGAAATCGCCGGTAAAGGTAAAAATCAGCTCACCTTCAATCAGATCGCGCTTGAGCAGGCGGCGCACTATGCGGCAGAAGACGCTGACGTCACGCTGCAGCTGCACTTGCAGATGTGGCCGAAGCTGGAGCAGGAAGCTGGTCCGAAACAGGTATTCGAGGCGATTGAAATGCCGCTGGTGACGGTCATTTCCCGCGTAGAGCGCAACGGTGTGCTGATCGATCAGAACATCCTCGCGAAACATTCGCAGGAGCTGACCACGCGTCTGGCCGAGCTGGAGCAGAAGGCGCATGAGCTGGCCGGCGAGCCTTTCAACCTCTCCTCCACCAAACAGCTGCAAACCATTCTGTTTGAGAAGCAGGGGATTAAGCCGACGAAGAAAACGCCGGGCGGCGCGCCGTCGACCAGTGAAGAAGTGCTGGCTGAGCTGGCGCTCGACTATCCGCTGCCGAAAGTGATTCTTGAGCATCGCGGCCTGTCGAAGCTGAAATCCACTTACACCGATAAGCTGCCGCAGATGATCAATCCGATCACCGGCCGGGTACACACCTCTTATCACCAGGCGGTGACGGCCACCGGACGACTCTCCTCGACCGACCCGAACCTGCAAAACATTCCGGTGCGCAACGAAGAAGGACGGCGCATCCGTCAGGCGTTTATTGCGGGCGCGGATAAGCGCATCGTGGCTGCCGACTATTCGCAGATTGAGCTGCGAATTATGGCGCACCTGTCGCAGGACAAAGGCCTGCTGGATGCGTTTGCGCAGGGTGAGGATATCCACCGCGCCACGGCGTCTGAAGTGTTTGGTGTGGCGCTGAGCAAGGTTTCCGGTGAGCAGCGCCGCAGTGCGAAAGCAATCAACTTCGGACTGATTTATGGCATGAGCGCATTTGGTTTGTCGCGTCAGCTGAACATTGGTGCCGGCGAAGCGAAGAAGTACATGGATCTCTACTTTGAGCGCTATCCGGGCGTGCTGCGTTATATGGAAGCGACGCGCGCGCAAGCCGCGGATAAGGGATACGTCGAGACGCTGGATGGTCGTCGTCTGTGGCTGCCGGACATCAACTCCAGCAATGCCATTCGCCGTAAAGCTGCCGAACGTGCGGCGATCAACGCACCGATGCAGGGCACCGCGGCGGACATCATCAAACGTGCCATGATCGCCGTTGACGGCTGGCTGCTGCAGCAGAACAGTGATGAGGTGAAAATGATCATGCAGGTACACGATGAACTGGTATTTGAGATCCACAAAGACGCCGTCGCAGGTGCCAGCCAGACGATCCGCGAACTGATGGAGAACAGCATGAAGCTGGATGTACCGCTGCAGGTTGAAGTGGGAACCGGCGATAACTGGGATCAGGCGCACTAAGGGCCTGCTGCCCGCCACAGATGCTGGTGGCGGGCAGCGTCATAAGAAAAAAGTTTACTTAATCGGTTCAGCCGGTCATCAAAACTGCCGGTAAAATACAGGTTAAGTAACTGCTTATCGGCTAAGCATTTTTTTGGTAATTAAACTACATGCCCTGCACGAAAATGTGACGAAGCTGGTAAAAAAGATGTCGAATTCTGAAACTTAACAACAAAAAACCCTTTGTTGGTCAGAAAAAATCGGGTAAAGTTCATCGCGTAGGGTACAGAGGTAAGATGTTCTATCTTTCAGACCTTTTACTTCACGTAATCGGATTTGGCTGAATATTAGCCGCCCCAGTCATTTATGACTGGGGCGTTTTTTATTGGGCTTTTTCTGAAAAAAAGCGGACGCAAAGGTCCGCTCAGGCGCTACTCTGACAGCGCTTCACCGTCGCCTTCCTGCGCCGGAGTCAGCTCGCTAAACCAGGTATCAAGTTTCTGACGCAGCTTATCGACGCCCAGTTTTTTCAGCGATGAGAACATCTCGACCTGGACATCGCCCATAAATGCCAGCGATGCCTCACGCACCATGTTCAGCTGCGCTTTACGGGCACCGGAAGCCAGCTTGTCGGCTTTAGTCAGCAGAATCATAACCGGAATACCGCTCTGCACCGCCCATTCAACCATTTGCTGATCGAGATCTTTAAGCGGATGGCGGATATCCATCAGTACCACCAGTCCTTTCAGGGCCTGACGTTTCTGCAAATATTCACCCAACGCGCGCTGCCATTTACGCTTCATCTCTTCCGGGACTTCCGCATAACCGTAACCTGGTAAATCCACCAGGCGTTTGCCTTCCACCACTTCAAACAGGTTAATCAGCTGCGTGCGGCCTGGTGTTTTACTGGTACGCGCCAGGCTTTTCTGGTTGGTCAGGGTATTCAGCGCGCTGGATTTGCCTGCATTTGAGCGCCCGGCAAAGGCAACTTCAATGCCCGTATCCGCCGGTAGATGACGAATATCCGGCGCGCTGAGCATGAAATGGGTGACGTGATAGTTCAAAGCAGACAATGTAAAACTCCAGCAGAATGATCGGGCAATGGCGCTGATTATACCTGTTATGGCGCAAAAGTGCCCGACAGGCGTCTTAACGCGCCATTTTGTAAGAGATCGCCGCTAACTGCTACCAGTGATGACGGATTCATGCAACATTCATTCATTATATTACTGTTTATTTTCATGGTCTTACGCTAAATATGAAAAAGACCGCTCTAAATTAGAGACAAGTCTCACTTGTTCAATTTACTGTTTGGTCTACATTTGTTGTCAGTGCACGGCAGCACCCATCAGGATGATGAGCTCAGGAGCGTCGGGGATGACCGCGAGCATGGCAGGAGAGCGATTCAGGCAGGAATCGGACAGGGACAGGGATTACTCGCAGGAGCGATGTGGCGATGGAGCAACCGGGACGTTGTGAGCCGTAAAGGATTTGACGCGTGTTTCCTTCATATGAAGGTGCGAAATAAGGCGATAGCACAGGCTATCGCCTTTTTTCTTTGTCATCTTTCTGCTAGATTTCGCCGCAATTCTATACTGAACTCACCAGGCATCGCCGAGACCGAACACATGAAGCAACCTGCACCAGCCCAGCGTGGCAAACCTGCTGCTAAAGCGAAACGCAAATCGCGTGAAGAACTGAACCAGGAAGCCCGCGATCGCAAGCGCGATAAAAAGCACAGCGGCCACAAATCCGGCAGCCGCGCCAACCCGGAAACGCAAAGCGCCGGTAAAGGGCACAGCAAAAAGAGCGCCGATCCGCGCGTGGGCAGCAAAAAGCCGGTCGCGCTGGTGGCGGACGGCAAAACCCTGCCCGAGAAGAAAGTGGCGAAGCCAAAGCCCAAAGCCGAAAAAGTGCGTCTGACGCCGCAGGAAGAGCTGGCGAAGCTGGAGAACGATGAGCGTCTCGACACGCTGCTCGATCGCCTTGAGAGCGGCGAAACCCTGAGCGCAGAAGATCAGGCGTGGCTGGATGAGACGCTGGATCGCATCGACGAGCTGATGGAAACGCTGGGCATTGCGCTGGACGACGACGCCGAAGATGAGCAGGCAGAAGAGGATATGATGCGCCTGCTTAAGGGCCACTAACCGCCATTTTTGATCGGCATGCGGCTTTGCGCATGCCGCGCTAAACAGGTATTCACCTATGTTTTGGCCTGGATCAATTTTAGCGCTGCTGCTGACATGTTATCTGCTGTGGTTATTGTTTAAACTACGCCGCCTGTCGCGGCTGAAATCGCGCTTACGGCGGCGTTCCGCCCAGCGCTTCGTCTCCTCTTCTGCCACGCGACCCGCCCTCAGACGACGTCACCGTAAGGAGTGAGCATGTCATCGCAGCAGATTGAGTGGGATCAGCGGCTCATCGAAAAATACAATTACGCCGGTCCGCGTTATACCTCCTATCCCACCGCGCTGGAATTCAGTGAAAGCTTTGGCGCGAGCGATTTTCAGCGCGCGGTTGAGCGCTATCCCGAGCGCGCGCTGTCGCTGTACGTGCACATCCCGTTCTGCCATCGTCTGTGCTACTTCTGCGGCTGCAATAAAATCGTGACGCGCCAGCTGCACAAGGCCGATCGCTATCTTGACGTGCTGGCGCAGGAGATTCGTCAGCGCGCGCCGCTGTTTGCTGGCCGTCGCGTTACGCAGCTGCACTGGGGCGGCGGCACGCCAACCTTCCTCAATCAACAGCAGGTCAGCCGGCTGGTGGCGCTGCTGCGCAGCCATTTTGATATTACCGACGATGTGGAGATGTCGATCGAGGTCGATCCGCGTGAAATTGAGCTGGAGATGATCGATCACCTGCGTGCGGAGGGCTTTAATCGCCTGAGCATGGGCGTGCAGGATTTCAACAAGGCGGTGCAGGAGCGGGTCAACCGCGTTCAGGATGAAGAGACCATTTTCGCCCTGGTGCAGCGTGCCCGCGCGCAGGGATTCCGCTCAGTCAGTCTGGATTTAATCTACGGCCTGCCGCTGCAGACGCCAGAGAGCTTTGCCTTTACGCTGCAGCGGGTGATTGCGCTCAATCCGGATCGCCTCAGCGTCTTCAACTATGCGCACATGCCTGCGCTGTTTGCCGCTCAGCGCAAAATCAAAGATGAGGAGCTGCCGACGGCGGCGCAGAAGCTGCAAATCCTGCAGCAAACCATTGCGACGCTGACCGGTGCGGGTTACCAGTTTATTGGCATGGACCACTTTGCCAAACCGGATGATGAACTGGCGGTGGCACAGCGCGCCGGCGTACTGCATCGCAATTTCCAGGGTTACACCACGCAGGGCGAAACCGAACTGCTCGGACTGGGCGTTTCGGCCATCAGCATGCTGGGCGACAGCTATGCGCAGAATCAGAAAGAGTTAAAAGCCTGGTATGCCAGCGTTGAGCAGCAGGGCCATGCGCTGTGGCGCGGTTTAACCCTGAGCGAGGATGATTGTCTGCGGCGGGATGTGATTAAAGCGCTGATCTGTAACTTTGCGCTGGATTTTGCCGACATCGAAGCCCGGTGGCCAGTGGTGTTTGAACGCTATTTTGCTGAGGATTTAGCGCTGCTGGCGCCGCTGGTGGCGGACGGCTTGCTTGAGATCGGTGAGCGCCGGCTGCAGGTCACCGGCATTGGCCGTCTGCTGATTCGCAACATCTGCATGTGCTTTGACCGCTATCTGCGGCAGAAAGCACGGATGCAGCAATTTTCGCGGGTAATTTAAGCATAAAGGGAGCCAGCGCTCCCTTTATGTTAACTGAACAGACTGACGCTGATGGCGCAGACCACGGCGGCCAGCGCGGTTTGCGGTGAGTGAGTCACAGCATTACCGATTGCCGCCACGTTATGCGCGATCAGCTGGATGACAGATTGCAACATGTTAGCCTCTCCCGATTGCCGCCAGTATGATACTGAACGGCACCGGTCTGTACAGATGTTACGCGCAGAAAGTGTGCAATAAATAACCCTTTTACACTTTTCCGCGTTATTCCATGCCCAGTTCTTTCAGTTTACGCGTGAGCGTATTGCGGCCCCAGCCCAGTAAACGTGCCGCTTCCTGCTTGTGGCCCTGCGTATGACGCAGCGCAGTGGTCAGCAGCGTACGCTCCATCTCCGGCTGTGCTTCTGACAGCAGGTTCTGATGACCGGAACGCAGCGCGCGGTCTGCCCACTGCGCCAGCAGCGTTGCCCAGCTGTCCGGCAGCGACTGCACCGGATTTTCCGGCGTACTCGACTCAAACAGCTCCGGCGGCAGATCCTGAATCAGCACTTCCTGGCCCGCGGCCATCACCGTCAGCCAGCGGCAGGTGTTCTCCAGCTGGCGCACGTTACCCGACCAGTGCAGTCGCGTCAGCGCGGCTTCAGTCTCCGGATGCAGAATTTTCGCTTCCACGCCCAGCTCACGCGCTGCGACCTGCAGGAAGTAGCGCGCCAGACGCGGGATATCCTCACGACGTTCACGCAGCGGCGGCAGATGCACGCGAATCACGTTGAGGCGATGGAACAGGTCCTCACGGAATTTGCCTTCCTGCACGCGCAGCTCCAGATTCTGGTGGGTAGCGGCGATGATGCGCACATCCACTTTGACCGGCGCATAGCCACCAACACGATAGAACTGGCCATCGGCCAGCACGCGCAGCAGGCGCGTCTGCACATCAAGCGGCATATCGCCGATTTCGTCGAGAAACAGCGTGCCGCCATCGGCCTGCTCAAAGCGGCCCTGACGAATCTGGTTCGCGCCGGTAAACGCGCCTTTCTCGTGGCCAAACAGCTCCGATTCGATCAAATCCTTCGGGATCGCCGCCATATTCAGCGCGATAAACGGGGATTTGGCGCGCGGGCTGTGGCGATGCAGCGCATGCGCGACCAGCTCTTTACCGGTACCGGACTCGCCGTTGATCAGCACGCTGATCGACGAACGCGACAGACGGCCGATGATGCGGAAGACATCCTGCATCGCCGGCGCTTCGCCGATGATATCGGTGGTCGGGCCGCTTACCGGCTGATTGCGCGGCTGCTGCTGCTCCTGATAGTGACTGATGGCACGCTCTACCAGCGCGACCGCTTCATCAATATCAAACGGCTTAGGCAGGTAATCAAATGCGCCCTGCTGATAAGCGCTGACCGCCGCGTCGAGGTCCGAATGCGCGGTCATAATGATGACCGGCAGCATCGGATGACGCTGTTTGATCTGCTTCAGCAGCGCCAGACCATCCATGCCTGGCATACGAATATCCGACAATAATACGTCCGGGGTTTTGGTCGAGAGCGCATCCAGCACCTCGTTGCCGCTGTCAAAGGTGGCGCAGCTTAAACCGGCTCCAGTGAGCGCACGTTCAAGCACCCAGCGGATGGAGCTATCGTCATCGACGATCCAGACTATCCCTCGTTGCATAGAAACCTCACTGGCGAATAGGCAGGTAAACCGAGAATTCGGTGTGGCCTGGCCAACTGTTAAATTCAATTTTTCCCGAATGCTGATCGATCAGGCTGCGGGCGATAGAGAGACCTAAACCGGTGCCGCCTTCGCGTCCGCTGACCATCGGATAGAACAGCGTATCCTGCAGCTGGGCCGGAATGCCCGGGCCATCATCTTCAATGTCGATACGCGCCACCAGCCGGTAACGCGTGCCGTGTAACGTCAGCTGAAACGCGGTACGGGTGCGGATGACAATGGTGCCGCCCGCTTCGCCCAGCGCCTGCAGCGCGTTACGCACCACGTTGAGCAGCACCTGCTCAATCTGGTCCGGATCGTGCGGCAGCTCCGGCAGGCTGGGGTCATAATCACGCACCAGCGAGACGTTTTCCGGCAGCTCCATCGACACCAGGTTAACCACACGTTCAGCCACCTGATGGATGCTCTGGGTCACGTGCAGTCCGGGCTGCTGCGGACCCAGCAGGCGGTCGACCAGGTTACGCAGCCGGTCGGCCTGCTCAATAATCACTTTGGTATATTCATTCAGCGCCGGATCGGGCAGGGCGCGCGATAACAGCTGCGCCGCGCCGCGCAATCCGCCGAGCGGGTTTTTAATTTCGTGCGCCAGGCCGCGTACCAGATCGCGCGCGGCAACCTGCTGGGCATGCTGAATTTGCTCCTGGCTGAGACGACGCTGATTATCCATCGGCGCCATTTCCAGCAGAATAAATCCGTCGGGTAGACGCTGTGCCGTGAGCGACATAATGTGCGCGCGGCCATCCACCACTAACGTGACTTCGCTATCGGTAAAGCCCTGGCCTGCCCCTAAACTCTCGCTCATTACCTCAATGTTCAGCGAAAAATAGCCGGTAAGTTCCGGTAAGGGCGTGCCGAACAATTTTCGTGAGCTTTGCGCCAGTAATTGCTGGGCCGCCGGGTTGGCGTAGTGGATAACCAGATCGTTATCGACCAGCAAAATACTGTTGATCAGGGAGTTGAGAATCTGCCCCGCGTCGGGCAGCGTGCCAGTTGCCATACAGCGTTCCTCTGCACTAAATTAGTGCATTATAGCCTTTGGGGACGCAAATCTATTCGTCGAACGATGAATTCGCGGTGAAAAAAGCCCATCCGGAGATGGGCTAAAGTTTCCACGGCAACAAAAAATCTTCAGCGCCAGGATTAGCACCGTCGCGGCGCTGGCGGCTACGGTGCATCTGCGCGAATCTTTTAAGGATTAAACGCTGTAGTACAGTTCGAACTCAACCGGGTGCGGCGTCATGCGTACGCGGTCGTTGTCAGCTTTACGCAGTTCGATGTAAGCATCGATAGCGTCGTCGGTGAACACGCCGCCACGGGTCAGGAACTCGCGGTCTTCGTTCAGTGCGTTCAGCGCTTCTTCCAGTGAACCGGCCACTTTTGGAATCTCAGCTTCTTCTTCCGGCGGCAGGTCGTACAGGTTTTTGTCCATCGCATCGCCAGGGTGGATCTTGTTGATCACGCCGTCGAGGCCGGCCATCAGCAGTGCGGTGAACGCCAGGTATGGGTTAGCCGCTGGATCCGGGAAGCGCGCTTCGATACGACGTGCTTTCGGGCTGGCCACCACCGGGATACGGATAGAGGCAGAACGGTTACGCGCTGAGTAAGCCAGCATGACCGGTGCTTCGTAGCCTGGGACCAGACGCTTGTATGAGTTGGTGGTCGGGTTTGCCAGGGCGTTGATGGCTTTAGCGTGCTTGATGATACCGCCGATGTAGAACAGGGCAGTTTCAGACAGGCCGCCGTATTTGTCGCCAGAGAACAGGTTTACGCCGCCTTTAGACAGTGACATGTGGCAGTGCATACCGGAACCGTTATCGCCAAACATCGGCTTCGGCATAAAGGTAGCCGTTTTGCCGTAGGCGTGCGCGACGT
The DNA here is from genome assembly GCF_059730845.1 of gamma proteobacterium symbiont of Scutellera amethystina. Classification (NCBI taxonomy): domain Bacteria; kingdom Pseudomonadati; phylum Pseudomonadota; class Gammaproteobacteria; species gamma proteobacterium symbiont of Scutellera amethystina. Next base: position 4,214,143 of record NZ_AP035935.1, on the reverse strand, counting down.
TGTGCACGACATATTTGTAGATCTGAATTTCGTCAGCTTTCTTGGTCATGGTGTTGAAGCGGGTAGCCACTTCGTTCTGACCAGCAGTAGCCACTTCGTGGTGATGCGCTTCAACCACCAAACCCATCTGCTCCATGGTCAGACACATGGCAGAACGGATGTCCTGTGATGAGTCAACCGGTGGCACCGGGAAGTAGCCGCCTTTCAGACCTGGACGGTGACCTTTGTTACCGCCTTCGTACTCTTTACCGGTGTTCCAGGCTGCTTCGATGTCGTCGATAGCCACGTGTGAGCCGGAAGTTGAAGAGCCGAAACGGATGTCGTCAAACAGGAAGAACTCTGGCTCAGGTCCGAACAGTACGGTGTCGGCGATGCCGGAAGAACGCAGGAACTCTTCTGCGCGCTTGGCAATGGAGCGCGGGTCGCGATCGTAGCCCTGCAGCGTGCCTGGCTCGAGAATGTCACAGCGGATGATGAGCGTTGGATCTTCGAAGAACGGATCCATCACGGCAGTTGTTGCATCCGGCATCAGCACCATGTCTGATTCGTTAATGCCTTTCCAGCCGCCGATGGAAGAGCCATCGAACATTTTGCCTTCTTCGAAGAAGTCAGCGTTAACCTGGTGAGCAGGGATAGTAACGTGCTGTTCTTTACCTTTGGTATCGGTAAAACGCAGGTCAACAAACTTAACTTCGTGCTCGTTCATCATCGAGAGAACGTGTTCAGCGGACATACTCAACTCTCCTGGAAATGGTCATTTTGTCGTCGTGGTGAGAGAACTTCTGTTGCCGGGAATGTGTCACGACTACTGACCACCCCTGACCAAGATCTCGGCAAGCTCTTCAACCGTTGTGCAACTGTCGTTTTCGCTTAAAAGATATAAAGCGAATTCTGTGCCAACTTTATTACAATGGTGAAAATGGCGCTGTGATGCGCCCTGCGGTGAGACGACGGCTGCACCAGCGTGGATGGAATGCACCAAAATAGTGCCGTCAGTTTAGGGGTAAGCACTCAAATGGTGCAAAGCGCCATCAAAGTGCAGCTTAATGCACCGTTATTGGTGCTAAAAACGCGCACTGCGAGAATCTTTCGGCGAAAACTGTGATCATGTTCAGTCTTTCGCTTAATCCGTGTACAATACCGCGTTATTTCTATAATGCCTGAGGCAAAGCTGTGATCGAAAATTTGCGTAACATCGCCATCATCGCGCACGTTGACCATGGTAAGACCACCCTGGTTGACAAACTGCTGCAACAGTCCGGTACTTTTGATGCCCGTACCGAAGCGACTGAGCGCGTGATGGACTCCAACGATTTGGAGAAAGAGCGTGGGATTACCATCCTCGCGAAAAACACCGCCATCAAATGGAACGACTACCGTATCAACATCGTTGATACCCCGGGACACGCCGACTTCGGTGGTGAAGTTGAGCGCGTCATGTCCATGGTGGATTCGGTGCTGCTGGTTGTAGACGCGATGGATGGCCCTATGCCGCAAACCCGCTTCGTAACCAAGAAAGCCTTTGCCCACGGTTTGAAGCCGATTGTAGTCATCAACAAAGTTGACCGTCCTGGCGCGCGTCCGGACTGGGTTGTTGACCAGGTATTTGACCTGTTCGTCAACCTCGACGCGACTGACGAGCAGCTCGATTTCCCGATCATTTATGCGTCTGCGCTGAATGGTATCGCCGGTCTGGATCACACCGACATGGCTGACGACATGACCCCGCTGTATCAGGCCATCGTCGACCACGTTTCTCCACCGCAGGTTGAAGTTGAAGCCCCACTGCAGATGCAGATCTCGCAGCTGGACTACAACAACTACCTCGGCGTAATCGGTATCGGCCGCATCAAGCGCGGTAAAGTGAAGCCAAACCAGCAGGTTACTGTAATCGACAGCGAAGGGAAAACCCGTAACGCGAAAGTCGGTAAAGTGCTGGGCCATCTGGGTCTGGAGCGTATTGAATCCGATCTGGCTGAAGCGGGCGACATCATCGCTATCACCGGTCTGGGCGAGCTGAACATCTCCGACACCATCTGCGACACGCAGAATGTGGAAGCGCTGCCAGCGCTGAGCGTGGATGAGCCAACCGTAACCATGTTCTTCAACGTCAACACCTCACCGTTCTGTGGTAAAGAAGGTAAGTTTGTGACGTCGCGTCAGATCCTTGAGCGTCTGAACAAAGAGCTGGTGCACAACGTAGCGCTGCGCGTAGAAGAAACTGAAGATGCTGATGCATTCCGCGTATCCGGTCGTGGTGAGCTGCACCTGTCAGTTCTGATCGAGAATATGCGTCGTGAAGGCTACGAGCTGGCGGTATCCCGTCCGAAAGTTATCTACCGTGAATTCGAAGGCCGCAAGCAGGAGCCATTCGAAAACGTTACCCTCGACATCGAAGAAACCCACCAGGGTTCAGTGATGCAGGCGATGGGTGAGCGTAAAGGCGACCTGAAAAACATGGATCCGGATGGTAAAGGCCGCGTACGTCTCGACTACGTGATCCCAAGCCGTGGTCTGATCGGCTTCCGTAACGAATTCATGACTATGACTTCCGGTACCGGTCTGCTGTACTCCACCTTCAGCCACTACGACGACGTGCGTCCGGGCGAAGTGGGCCAGCGTCAGAACGGCGTGCTGATCTCCAACGGTCAGGGTAAAGCGGTTGCCTTCGCCCTGTTCGGCCTGCAGGATCGCGGTAAGCTGTTCCTCGGTCACGGTGCGGAAGTGTATGAAGGCCAGATCATCGGTATTCACAGCCGTTCTAACGACCTGACCGTAAACTGCCTGACCGGTAAGAAACTGACCAACATGCGTGCGTCAGGTACTGACGAAGCTACCACCCTGGTACCACCGCAGAAAATGACGCTGGAGCAGGCTATCGAGTTCATCGATGATGACGAACTGGTAGAAGTGACGCCGCAGTCAGTACGTATTCGTAAACGCCACCTGACCGAGAACGATCGCAAACGCGCGTCTCGCGGCAGCAAAGAGTAAGCGAAATCGTCTGATAATAAGCCCCGCACCCGCGGGGCTTTTTTTTGCCTGCCGTCTGAGGCAGCGCGACCCGCACGAAATCAGACCCCGCTTGCGGAATGCGGATTTCCCCTAAGCGTACCTGTTCAGGCTTGCCTTTTACCGCTAGAGTGAATGATCCAGGGAACGTAGAGGAGAGGTGTCATGCTGTACATCTTTGATTTAGGCAATGTGATTGTTGATATCGATTTCAATCGGGTACTCGGCGTCTGGAGCGATCTGGGACGCGTGCCGCTTGCCACGCTGCAGAGCCGTTTTCGCATGGACGAGACCTTCGAGCAGCACGAGCGGGGCGAAATCAGCGACCCGGAGTTTGCCGCCCGGCTGTGTGACCAGCTCGATATTGCCCTGAGCTATCCGCAGTTCACCGCTGGCTGGCAGGCGGTGTTTGTCGGCGTGCGTCCGGAAACGCTGGCGATCATGAACCAGCTGCGCGCCAGCGGCGAGCGCGTGGTGATTCTGTCTAACACCAACCAGCTGCATTTCGAGTTCTGGCCAACGCAGTATCCGGAAGTGCAACAGGCTGCCGACCACATCTATATGTCGCAGGATATCGGCATGCGCAAACCGGAAGCGCGCATCTGGCACTATGTACTGGAGCATGAAGGCTTCACCGCCGATCAGGCGGTATTCTTTGATGACAACCAGGCCAATGTTGATGCGGCGCGCGCGCTGGGCATTGAGAGCGTGCTGGTCGAAGATGCGAAAACCGTGCCTGACTGGTTTGCGAGCCGTCGCTGAGTGACCATGCGAACTCATCTGCGCCACTCGGCGCATGCGTTTTTCCTGTGGATTAAACTGCTGTGGCGCCGCATCGATGAAGACAACATGACCACGCAGGCCGGTAATCTGGCCTACGTGTCGCTGCTGGCGCTGGTGCCGCTGGTTGCCGTGGTATTCGCGCTGTTTGCCGCCTTCCCGGTGTTCTCCGACATCAGCGTGCAGCTGAAGAACTTCATCTTCACTAACTTCATGCCGGCCGCCGGGGATGTGATTCAGCGCTATCTCGATCAGTTTGTCGCCAACGTCAACAAAATGACGGCGGTGGGGGCGGTCGGGCTGATTGTCACTGCGCTGCTGCTGATGCACTCGGTCGACAGCGCGCTCAACGCCATCTGGCGCAGCGACAAGCCGCGCCCGATGGTCTACTCCTTTGCGGTCTACTGGATGATCCTGACGCTGGGACCGCTGCTGGCCGGTGCCAGTCTGGCCATCAGCTCCTATCTGCTGTCGCTGCGCTGGGTGAACGTGACCGGCGTCACCAGCCTGATCGATCAGGCGCTGCGCATCTTCCCGCTGGTTTTGTCGATTCTCGCCTTCTGGCTGCTATACAGCATTGTGCCGACGCGGCGTGTGCCGGGACGCGATGCGTTGATAGGTGCGGTGGTCGCGGGTCTGCTGTTCGAGCTGGGCAAAAAAGGCTTTGCGCTCTATGTTACGATGTTTCCTTCGTATCAGTTAATTTACGGCGTGCTGGCGGTGATCCCCATCCTGTTTCTGTGGGTTTACTGGACCTGGTGTATCGTGTTGTTAGGCGCGGAAGTGACCGTCACGCTGGATGACTATCGCCAGTTAAAACAGCAGGAACGCGATAAAGAACGAGAGGAAACATGATTGCTTTGATTCAGCGTGTGACGCGCGCCAGCGTCAGCGTGGATAACGCCACGGTGGGCGAAATTGGCGCCGGTCTGCTGGTGCTGCTGGGGGTGGAAAAGGGCGATGACGAGCAGAAATCACAGCGCCTGGCGGAGAAAGTGCTGGGCTACCGCATCTTTGGCGATGAGAACGACAAAATGAATCTCAGCGTACAGCAGACAGGCGGTAGCGTGCTGGTGGTTTCGCAATTCACCCTGGCGGCCGACACGCAAAAAGGCATGCGTCCCTCTTTCTCTGGCGGCGCGCACCCGGCGGAAGCCGAGCGCCTCTATCACGACTTCAGCGATCGCTGCCGGGCGCTGGGCGTCACCACCGCCAACGGGCGCTTCGCCGCCAATATGCAGGTTTCGCTGATTAACGATGGTCCGGTGACCTTCTGGTTACAGGTGTGAGATTTTTAGCCGAGCGGCAAGGGATCAGCCACGCAAGCTCCGAACGAGAGAATCACTTTATGTATCATCTTCGCGTACCGCAAACGGCGGAAGAGCTGGATATGTATTACCAGTTCCGCTGGGAAATGTTACGGAAGCCGCTGCGCCAGCCGCAGGGCTCAGAACGTGATGCCTGGGATGCGCTGGCGCATCACCAGATGGTGGTGGATGAGCACGGCAAACCGGTAGCGGTGGGCCGGCTGTATATCAATGCGGAAAATGAAGCGGCGATCCGCTTTCTGGCGGTGCATCCGTCGGTGCAGGGCAAAGGGCTGGGTACGCTGGTGGCGATGACGCTGGAGTCGGTGGCGCGCCAGGAAGGGGCCAAACGCGTCACCTGTAGCGCGCGCGAGGATGCGGTGGAGTTCTTTGCCAAGCTCGGCTTTGTCAATCAGGGCGAAATTACCGCACCGCAAACCACGCCGGTGCGTCACTTCCTGATGATTAAACCGGTGGTGACGCTGGATGATATTCTGCATCGCGCCGACTGGTGTGGACAGCTGCAGCAGGCGTGGTACGAACACATCCCGCTGAGCGAAAAGATGGGCGTGCGCATTCTGCAGTATACCGGGCAGAAGTTTGTTACCACCATGCCGGAAGCCGGCAACCAGAACCCGCACCATACGCTGTTTGCCGGCAGCCTGTTTTCACTCGCCACGCTCACCGGCTGGGGATTGATCTGGCTGCTGCTGCGCGAACGCCATCTCGGTGGCACCATTATTCTGGCCGATGCACATATACGCTATAGCAAACCCATCAGCGGACGGCCCGGCGCCATCGCCGATCTCGGCTCGCTGAGCGGCGATCTCGACCGGCTGGCGCGCGGACGAAAAGCACGCGTACAGATGGAGGTGGAGCTGTTTGGGGATGATGAACTGGGCGCGGTGTTTGAAGGTGTCTACATCGTGTTACCCGCCGATCCCGACGGGCCGCTGGAAGAGGGCGGTTCAGGCGCGCGCATTAATTAACCACGCAGCGCGCAACAAAACCACAGGGTCACTCTGCATGGCGTAATGCTTGCCAGCTAAGATTCAAATGCATTCAACAACAGTTGCATTTTTGGTAGCGGCGCAATTTATTGCGCGATAAATCGCGCCGCTACAAGAATTGTGCGATTGGCGATGGCCTGACTCGCCCGCATCGCGCTTTTTAGCGCGATCGATCATGCAATCACTGCACCTGCCCGCCACGCATCGTCTGCTGCAGCGACTGCGTATCCGTGGTCACCGACAAACTACCTTCTGCGCTGGCACGCAACGGTGCGCCCGCGCTGAGCGAGCCCTTCAGCTGCAGCTGCAAATTACTGCTACCGCTCAGCGGCAGCGCAGGCCAGCCCCAGTTTTGCAGCACGTTTGCCGGCACCGCCTGGCCTTTCAGGTTCAGCGTAAACGGACGCTGTGCTTCCTGCCCTGCGGTTGCCGTGCCTTCCAGTAATCCGCTGCCGTTGAAGGCGCTCATCTCGCTGACCTCAATCTGCCGATCGCTGGCGTTCAGGCTAATCGACGGATGGCGCAAATCGGTGCGGTTAAAGGTGGCTTCCGCCGCGTTAAAGCTGGCTTTGCCCGCCCAGATGCCCCATTGATGCTGGCGCGCCAGCAGCAGATTCTCTGCATTACCATCAAGCGCGGTCATCTGGAACGGGAAGGCCGGATTGATATCAATCACCAGATTACGGTTAGCGGTCGCACGCTTCACCAGCACGCTATCCAGCCAGCCCGGCAGCGTCTGCTGCCAGCGATCGCGCCAGTTTTGCGGCAGCGTGTATTCCAGGCCGGCAATGGCTAAATCGTCAAGCGTCAGGCGCTTGTCGCTGCGCGTCCAGCTGCCGCTGGCGCGAATCACGCCGTTGACCCAGCGGGAGCTGAACTGCGTCAGCTGAATGCCCTGCGGTGAGAATTCGGCGTTGACGATCGGATCGTTGAGTTCAAAGCTGCCGTTAATAAAGTTGCCGGCGTTCATGGCCAGCGAACCGTCGTCGCTCTGCCAGTCATCGCCGCGCAGCGTAATGTTCTTCAGGGTCAGATCGAGATCGGTCACCGCCCAGTCCGGGCCCTGCAGGCGCGCATCGGTCATATCCAGCCGGTTAATGCTCACCGAAGGCACGTCACGCAGCGGACTGAGGAACTCGCTCAGGCTCTGCTGGGTTTGCAGGCGAATATCGTTAAGACGCAGCTGGTTGATTTGCCAGTTACCCTGCGCGTCGCGCTCGGCCCGTCCGGTCATTGAGCCGCGCGCCAGATCGGCGCCGATATTGCTCAGCACCAGCCGGCGTTTGGCGATATTGCCCTGCAGCAGCACGTTGTTACCGGCGACGCCGTCCAGCGTCATGGCACCTGCGCTCATCTGGAACTGCGCATCGCTGCCCAGCATATCGTCAGGCGTGGGCTTCCACGGCACAATGCCGCCGTTGACCCGCTGCGCCGCCAGCGGCAGGGCGCTGTGCGGGCTTTCGATCTGCACATTATTGAGCTGCAGCCGGTTGGCCTGAATCGGCAGCGTGGTTTGTGGTGACTGGTTAGCGAGGTTGATGTCGCCGTCGCGCACTTCAATGCTGTCGAAATGCAGCGGATCGCTGAACTGCACCAGTGCCAGACCGAGATCGACGCGCTTCGCCACCAGTACCGCCGGCTGGCCGTCGTGGCCGAAGCTGAAGTCATCCAGGATGATGTGGGAAGGCGAGGAGAAGTTGTGCTCAATCTTACTCAGCGACAAATGCCAGGCGGTTTTATCGCTTACCCAACGGCTAAACCAGCCTGCGCCCCACTGGGTTTGCAGCAGCACATAGAGAACCACCAGCGCCAGCAGAATCAGCAGTAACAAGGTAAGGAAAAACTTGCCTAAAAATTTCATCGCATCCATCCATCCCGATATTTATCCGGTGAGTGGTTGTTATGCCTGAATTACCGTTACAGCTCAACAGCCTGGATGAAAAAGCGGATAAATAACAGGCAGGCCGTAGCCTGCCAGCAGCATTACTTTTCCTGCGGAAAGACGAGGTTAAGCACGATAGCGGTGATACCCCCGGCGGCGATGCCGGATGACAGCAGGGTTTTCAGCCAGTCCGGGGCAAATTGCAGAATCAGCGGCTGTTGCGATACGCCAAGGCCCACCGCCAGCGACAGCGCGATGATCATAATGGCACGGCGATTGAGCGGCTCGCGCGAAACAATGCGCACGCCGGAAGCGGCAATGGTACCAAACATCACGATGGTGGCACCGCCCAGTACCGGTTCCGGAATATGCTGCACAAAGCCGCTCACCGCCGGGAACAGGCCGAGTACGATCAGCATCAGCGCCACCACAAAGCCCACGTAGCGGCTGGCCACGCCGGTCAGCTGAATCACCCCGTTGTTCTGACCAAAGCAGGAGTTAGGGAAGGTGTTGAACAGCGCCGACACAAACGAGTTGAGACCATTGGCCAGTACGCCGCCTTTCAGACGCTTCATATACAGCGGACCGCTGACCGGCTGTTCGGAGACATCGGAGGTGGCGGTAATATCGCCGATGGTTTCCAGCGAGGTCACCATAAACACCAGCATCAGCGGGATCAGCAGATTCCAGTCAAAACCCAGGCCGTAATAGAGCGGCGACGGCACGGTCAGCAGCCCCTGGTTGGTTGGTGCTGAGGTAGCGGGCAGCATATCCAGCGCCCAGGCCAGCGCATAACCCACTACCATGGCGATCACCAGCGACGCGACGCGCAGATAAGGGTTGCGCTGGCGGTTGAGCAGGATGATAACCACCAGCACGGCACCGGCCAGCAGCAGATTTTTCGGCGCCCCAAAGCTGTGATCGTTCATGGCGGCGAAGCCACCGCCAATCGAGGTCAGGCCGACCTGAATCAGCGACAGACCGATAATCATCACCACAATGCCGGACACCAGCGGAGTGATGATGCGCCGTGCGAGGTGCAGCACGCGTGACAGCAACATCTCGGTACATGAAGCCACCATCAGGGTACCAAACAGCGCCGCCATCATGGTCGGTACATCGGCACCGCCGTTTTTCAGCGCCATACCGCCCATGATCAGCGGCGTGACAAAGTTAAAGCTGGTGCCCTGAATCGACAGCAGGCCAGAACCCACCGGTCCCCAGGTTTTGATTTGCAGAATGGACGCCACGCCCGAAGCAAACAGCGACATGCTGATGATGTGCTGCGTGTCCTGCGCCGGTAAGCCGAGCGCCTGGCAGATCAGCAGTGCCGGGGTAATCACCGCCACAAACATCGCCAGCAGATGCTGGCAGGCGGCAAACAGCGTTTGCGGCAGCGGCGGACGATCTTCAAGACGGTAAATCAGTTCACTTTTGCTCTCGCCTGGCGCAGTGGCAGGCTGGCGGGATTCAGCAGTATTGACGGACATGGTGGCTTCTCAATAACAACAAAGGGGCGATTTTAAACGGTTGCGTTGTGAAAGCAATCGTTTGCAATGCCCCTTTTAGTTGCGATTGATCTAGAGCGTAAACACCGTGCGGCAGCGGCTGTCATCCTGCTGCCACGCCTGCTCTACCTCACTCAGCGGACGCTGCTGAAAAGCGATGGAGAAGTCACTTTCAGCGGCGGCGTTCAGCATCTCACCAATGCAGGCGATCAGTTCGCTGTCAGAGACGCTGCCCAGTCCGCTGCCCATCAGCGTCAGCCCGGATGAGCGCAGCAGTTTACTGTGCAGCGCGATCTCCTGCCCGCTGAGCGAGCCAATCTGCACGAAGCGCACCGTTTTCTCACCGCCGGCCACCGCCGCGTGCATGATGTCGAGCGCACTCTGGCCCCACAGATAATCCAGCACCACATCAATGCCCTGCTGCATCAGCGCTGGCAGCGCGCCGGGCAGTTCATCCAGCGTCAGGATGATATCCGCACCCTGCGTGCGCAGCTGCTCCAGCACCGCGCGGTTACGGCCGGTGGCGATGATTTTCCCGGCACCGAGGTGACGCGCAATGCGCACCGCCAGCCCGCCGGAGGTGCCGGTTGCACCGTTGATCAGCACGGTTTCACCCGCCTGAAACTGCGCGCGACGCGTCAGTGCGGCCCACGAGGACATGCCGGGATTGGCGATTGCCGCAGCCAGCAGCGGATCAAGCGTCGGCGGCAGCGCAACCACCGCCGCAGCCGGCACCCGGGTCTGCTGCGCCATACTGCCCCACGGTGCGCTAAAGGCGAGAAAATAGACCGGATCGCCGTTGCTCAGCGTGCCGGTGCCATCAATACCGGCGATAAACGGATAGTGGCTATCGGCGCTGTAATGGGCGCCGGCAGCTCGCGCTTTCGCCAGCTGGCTGATGGCGGCGGCCTTCACCGTTACCACCACATGCTGTTCATCGGCCTGCGGTGCCGGGAAATCGCCCCATACCGGTTTCTCACCTGCGGCACTGACAATAGCTGCTTTCATGTTTCACCTTCAGTTCATCGGATAATATGTGTAATATGCACACATTAGGCCTGCTCTGGGATGACGTCAATGAAAAGCGTGCAAAATACACATAATAATGCCGGCTTCGATGATTTGCACAACGCGCTGCTGATGATCGTCGGCACCTTTAATCGTCCGCAACGCGATGAATTATTAATAAAAGAGTCCGGTATCCAGCTGGATCGCGCCCTGTTTCCGTTGCTGATCCAGATTGGCCGCTTTGGTCCCCTCGGCGTGGTCGAGCTGGCCGATCGCGCCGGGCGCGATTACACCACTGTCAGCCGCCAGGTGGCGAAGCTGGAAGAGCTGGGGCTGGCGCAGCGGCAGAAAAATGCCAGAGACAAGCGGATCAATGAGGCGGTGATCACGGCGGCGGGAAAAGCGATGACGGATAAAGTCGACGTGGCGCGCACCCAGATCTATCAGCAGCTGTTCGCTGGCTGGCCAGCTGAAGAGCGCGCTGAGTTAACGCGCCTGTTACAGCGCTTCGTCGGGGATTTTATGGCAGTGGATCGACAGCCGCAGCTGGATTAAGCGTGGCTGTAGCGCTCGGTTTCCGGCAGCCAGCGCTCGATCAGCGCCTGAGCCTGTTCGGGATAATGCTGGTGGATATGGCGCGCCACGCGCTGAACTTCCGGAATCATGCTTTGATCGCGCAGTAAATCGGCGACTTTAAACTCGGCGTTGCCGGTCTGGCGCGTGCCGAGCAGTTCACCCGGACCGCGAATTTCCAGATCGTGCTGGGCGATGACAAAACCGTCGTTGCTGTCGCGCAGCACCTGCAGGCGTTTCTGCGCGGTTTTACTCAGCGGCGCTTTATACAGCAGCACGCAGTGTGAGGCGACGGCACCGCGGCCAACGCGTCCGCGCAGCTGATGCAGCTGCGCCAGACCAAGCCGTTCCGGGTTTTCGATGATCATCAGGCTGGCGTTGGGCACATCCACGCCAACCTCAATCACCGTGGTAGCCACCAGCAGCTGGATTTCGTTGGCCTTGAACGCCGCCATTACCGCCTGTTTCTCCGCCGGCTTCATACGCCCGTGTACCAGACCGACCTGCAGGTCCGGCAGCGCCACTTTCAGCTCCTGCCAGGTGGCTTCCGCCGCCTGCGCTTCCAGCACGTCGGATTCATCGATCAGCGTACACACCCAATAGGCCTGACGGCCTTCATGGCAGGCGCTTTGCACCCGGGTGATGATGTCGCTGCGGCGGGTATCGGGAATTGCCACCGTGGTCACCGGCGTACGGCCCGGCGGCAGTTCGTCAATGGTTGAGGTATCGAGATCGGCGTAGGCCGTCATCGCCAGGGTGCGCGGAATCGGGGTGGCGGTCATGATCAGCTGATGCGGATGGAAACCCTGCTCTTCGCCTTTTTCCCACAGCGCCAGCCGCTGATGCACGCCGAAACGGTGCTGCTCATCAATGATCACCAGCGCCATGCCGTTGAATTTCACCTGTTCCTGGAACAGCGCATGCGTGCCCACCACCATCGCCACCTGACCGCTGGCAATCGCCTCCTGCTGCGCTTCGCGCGCTTTGCCTTTCTGCTTTCCGGCCAGCCAGCCAACCTCTATGCCAAGCGGCGCAAACCACTGGCGGAAATTACTGGCGTGCTGTTCAGCCAGTAGCTCGGTCGGCGCCATCAGCGCTACCTGCTTGCCGTGGGCGATCACATTCAGCGCCGCCAGCGCAGCCACCAGCGTTTTACCGGAGCCGACATCACCCTGCACCAGGCGCATCATCGGGAAGTCGTGCGCCAGATCGCGCTCAATCTCTGCGACAACGCGCCGCTGCGCCGCGGTGGGCGAGAATGGCAGCGCGGCCAGCAGTTTATCCACCAGTTCATGGCGTGCCGGCATGGGCAGGGCGTGATGGCGCTGAGCGCCGGCGCGTACTGCCAGCATGCTGAGATTGTGCGCCAGCAGCTCTTCGAGAATCAGACGCTTCTGCGCCGGATGACGGCCGGTTTCCAGCTCGCTCAGGCGCAGGTCCGGCGGCGGCCGGTGCAGGGTGCGCAGCGCCTCCGGCAGACTGATCAGACCGCCGCTCAATTCCGGCGGCAGCAGCTCGGCAATCGGGCAGCTCTCCAGCAGCGTCAGTGCCTGATCGGTGAGATTACGCAGCGTGGCCTGGCGAATCCCTTCGGTGGTGGGATAGACCGGCGTCAGGGTTTCCTGCAGCTCAACGCCACCCAACTCGCCCTGGACGCGATACTCCGGATGAATGATTTCAGCGCCGCGCTGGCCGCGTTTGATCTCGCCATAAGCGGTGACGCGACGGCCCGGCGCCAGGCTGTTTTTCATGCCGGCGTTGAAATTGAAGAAGCGCATCGTCAGCACGCCGCTGCCGTCGCTGATCTGGCATACCAGCATGCGACGGCGGCCAAAGGTGATTTCGCTGTGCAGCACTTCACCTTCCACCGTTGCCCAGATGCCGGGCAGCAGATCGTTAATTTTGTACAGCTGGGTGCGGTCTTCGTAGCGCAGCGGCAGGTGCAGCAGCAGATCCTGAATGGTAAACAGGCCGAGTTTCGCCAGCTTACCCGCCTGGCTGGCGCCGACGCCGGTCAGGGTACTGAGCGGAATGGCATCCAGCAGACGGCCTTTCATTTTTTACCCGTCGCTTGCATGGTGGACCACCAGGCGGCATCGGCTTCGACTTCGCCCTGCGCGTTGATGTGCGGATAGGGCAGGCCTTTCTGCTTCGCTACGCGCGCCAGCACCGGATAACCGCCCTCAAACAGCAGGCGCTGCTGCTCATCCTCGTCCAGCAGGCTGTGCTGGCGGCGATACATGCCGGCGTTTTGCCGCTGACGCTGGGCTTCATACAGAATCAGCGCGGAGGCCACGGAGACATTCAGCGACTGCACCATACCGACCATCGGAATGATGATATCGCGGTCGGCCAGCGCCAGCGCTTCAGCGGTGATGCCGGTTTTCTCCTGGCCCATCAAAATACAGGTCGGTTTGGTGTAATCGATCTCGCGGAAATCGACCGCTTTGTCTGACAGATGGGTCGCCAGCACCTGCATGCCGCGATCTTTCAGATGGCGCACCGCATCAGCAATGTGGCGATGGGTTTTCACCTTCACCCAACTGTTACTGCCCGCCGACGCGGACACCATGGTGCGCATACGCACGCTGGGCCATACGGCGTGCACTTCGTGGATGCCGACGGCGTCGGCGGTGCGGATCACCGCAGAGACATTGTGCGGCTTATGCACCTGCTCCATGCAGACGGTGAGATCGTGCTGGCGCATGGCCAGCATCTCCTGGATACGAGCAAAACGTTGAGCGTTCATGCACTAATTACGGTTACGGTGAACTTTAATCACGTCCGGCATCACGCGGATTTTACGCATGATATTGGCCAGATGGACGCGATCGTTCGCGGTGAGGCGGATGAAGGCGCTGTAAACGCGACCGTCACGCTCTTCGGTATTGAGGCTTTGAATATTCGAACCTGCGGTATTGATTGCCGCGGTCAGGTTGGCCAGCGCGCCCTGGTGGTTAAACATATCCACCTTAATCTCGGCGACAAACTCCTGATCGGTCACTTTATCCCATTCAACCGGCATGAATTTTTCCGGTTCTTTCTGGTAGCCGCGAATGTTACGGCAGGATTCGTGATGAACCACCAGCCCTTTACCGGGGCTGACATGCGCGACAATCGGGTCGCCAGGGATGGGACGGCAGCACTTGGCGAAGGTAATCAGCACGCCATCAGCGCCCTTGATTGGCAGCTTTTTGCTGCGCTTACTGCTGCCAGATGACGGTTCGCTACCGGATTGCAGCAGGTTCTTCGCCACCACCACGCTCATGGCATTGCCGAGGCCAATCTCCGCCAGCAGATCGTCGATGCTGGAGAGCTTCATACGCTCCAGCTCCTGCTGAATATTCTCCGCCGGAATTTCGGCCAGCTTTTTACTGCCGCCGAGCGCATGGCTCAGCAGACGACGGCCGAGGTTAACGGAATCTTCGCGCTTGAGGTTTTTCAGCAGCTGGCGAATTTTGGCACGCGCTTTTGAGCTGACCACAAAGTTGAGCCACGCGGCATTTGGCCGGGCGCCAGGGGCGGTAATGATTTCAATCGTCTGGCCGCTGGTCAGCGCCTGCGACAGCGGATACGGCTGGCGATCAACGCGCGCACCGACGCAGGCGTGGCCGATATCGGTGTGCACCGCATAGGCGAAATCCACCGGCGTGGCGCCCGCGGGCAGTTCGACGATGCGGCCTTCCGGCGTAAACACGTAGATCTCATCCGGGAACAGATCGGATTTTACGCTCTCGATGAATTCAAACGAGCTGCCAGCGCTCTGCTGCAGCTCCAGCAGGCTTTGCAGCCAGCGCTGGGCGCGAATTTGCGCGGTAGTACCGCTTTCGCCAGCTTCTTTATAAGCCCAGTGGGCCGCCACCCCCATCTCCGCCATCTGATCCATATCTTCGGTACGGATTTGTACCTCAACCGGCACGCCGTGCGGGCCGATCATCGAGGTGTGCAGTGACTGATAGCCGTTGGCTTTGGGAATGGCGATGTAATCTTTCACGCGTCCGGGACGCGGTTTGTACAGGCTGTGCATCTGACCGAGCACGCGATAGCAGGTATCAAGGTCTTTCACGATGACGCGAAAGGCATAAATATCCATGATCGAGTGAAATCGCTGCTCTTTCAGGTGCATTTTGCGGTAGATCGAATAGAGATGCTTTTCGCGTCCGCTGACGCGGCACGGAATGCCGGCTTCCTGCAGACGCCCGTCGATTTCCGACAGGATCTTCTGAATCATCTCTTTACGGTTACCGCGCGCCGCTTTCACTACCTCTTTAATCACGCGGAAACGGTTTGGATAGAGCGCTTCAAAGCCGAGCTCTTCCAGTTCCGTTTTCAGGTGATGAATACCTAGGCGGTGCGCCAGAGGACTGTAAATTTCCAGCGTTTCCAGCGCGATGCGCCGTTTTTTATCCGGACGCAGCGCGCCCAGCGTGCGCATGTTGTGCGTGCGGTCAGCCAGTTTGATCAGGATGACGCGAATGTCCTGCACCATCGCCATGATCATTTTGCGGAAGTTTTCAGCCTGCGCTTCTTTCTTATCGCGGAATTTCAGCTTATCGAGCTTGGAAACGCCTTCCACCAGCTCGGCCACGCTTTTTCCGAACAGCTGTTCCATGTCCTGATAGGTGGCGGGCGTATCCTCAATCACATCATGCAGCAGCGCCGCCATCAGCGTTTCGTGGTCGAGCTTCATCTCGGCCAGAATGCAGGCAACCGCAACGGGATGGGTGATATAGGGTTCGCCGCTGGAGCGTGTCTGGCCCTCGTGGGCATCACGTGCGACAAGGTAAGCTTGCTTGAGGCGCTTGATTTGCTCCTCAGGCAAGTATTTTTCAATCAGCTGATTGAGGCTTTCAAACAGATACAAGGTTGACCTGCAGAGTGCTGTTAACGACGACCTTCAGCGATAGCGGTAACGGCTTGTAACTCAGCGGCTTCCTGCTCTTGCTGTTCCTGACGATCACGGACATCCAGAATCTGGTTGGTGATCAGGCCTTCTTCGATTTCGCGCAGGGCGATAACGGTGGCTTTATCGTTCTCTTCCGGAACCAGCGGATCTTTGCCGCCTACCTGCATCTGACGTGCACGACGTGCAGCGACCAACACCAGGTCAAAACGGTTACCAACTTTCTCTACTGCGTCCTGAACGGTTACGCGTGCCATAGGTGTGCTACTCCACAGATGATGAAGAAATGACTGGGCATAATACTGAAAGTGACTTCAGACTGCCAATAGTTTGCTGATTAAAGCATCATGTCGCGCTTTCTGGCGACCCATACGCAGACGTTCTGCGCGAATAATGGTTTTCAGATCCGACAGCGCCAGATCGAAATCATCATTAACAATCAAATAATCGTATTCGGCATAGTGGCTCATTTCTGCCACTGCCTGCGCCATGCGGCGGGCGATCACCTCTTCGCTGTCCTGACCGCGGCCGCGCAGGCGGCGATCCAGCTCTTCGGTGGACGGCGGCAGAACAAAGATACTGCGGGCGGCCGGCATTCTCTGGCGAATCTGCTGTGCGCCCTGCCAGTCAATGTCGAGAAACACGTCAACGCCGGTCGCCAGCACCTGCTCAATCGCCGCGCGTGAGGTGCCGTAATAATTGCCAAACACTTCCGCATGCTCAAGGAAAGCATCCTCGGCGATCATGCGTTCGAATTCAGGCTTTGAGACGAAAAAGTAGTGTTCACCATGCGCTTCGCCGGGGCGCACGCCGCGGGTGGTATGAGAAACAGACACCTGCGTATCGTACAGCGGTTGTGTCTTTAACAGCGCCTGAATCAGGCTGGATTTACCTGCGCCGCTGGGGGCGGAAACAATATAGAGCGTGCCTTGAGCCATGGTTATCTTGAATTGAGTAAAGAGCGGAGTCGATTTCCTGCACAGTATACACGGCTTAAGCGCAGCACGCAGCGTTTGCCGCCCGCACGCGGCAATTCTTTTTCTGTGCGCGCCCTCCAGCGGCAGCGCAACTTTCTGCAATTCGCACAAAAATCCGTCAGCCTCGCTCCACAATCGGCTTTTTAACGCTGGTGTCACTCACCGCGGCACGCTGCAATCAGCAAAAAAGGAGGCGACGATGAAAGGATGGATATGGCTGGGTGCGATGTTGCTGGCGGGATGTGCGAATGGGATGGCGGTTTGTCCCAACTGGTCACCGGTGCGCGCTGAACAGGAGATGGGCGTGCTGCACAACCAGCTGCGCCACTGGGATGATGCCTACTACCGTCAGGGGCAAAGCCCGGTAAGCGATGCCGATTACGACAGCCTGCAGCAGCGCTTACAGCAGTGGCAGCGCTGCTTCACGCCGGCGTTGCCCGGCTATGCAGCACAGCTCAGCACCGACGGCAGCACGCTGCACCCGGTGGCGCATACCGGCGTACGCAAGCTGCGTGACAAGCTGGCGGTGGCCTACTGGATGCAGGATAAACCGGCGCTGTGGGTGCAGCCAAAAGTCGATGGCGTGGCGGTGACGCTGATGTATCGCCACGGCGAACTGGCTGGCCTGATCAGCCGGGGCGACGGACTGCGCGGTGAACAGTGGCTGGCGAAAGCGCCGCACATTGCGGCGATCCCGCAGCATATCACGACCGACCGTGCGGAAGTGGTATTGCAGGGTGAGCTGTTCCTGACGATGACCGATCACCAGCAGGTGCGCGATGGCGGTCAGAATGCGCGCGCCCAGGTGGCGGGCGCCATGATGCGGCGCGAAGCCAGTCCGCTGCTGTCGCGCATTGGCGTGTTTATCTGGGCATGGCCGGATGGGCCGCCGATGATGCAGGCGCGGCTGGCACAGCTTACGCAGTGGGGCTTTGCCCTGACGCAGCAGTGGAGCCGCCAGGTCAGTAATGAAGAGGAGGTCGCGGCCTGGCGTGAGCGCTGGTATCGCCAGCCGCTGCCTTTTGTCACCGATGGTGTGGTGATTCACCAGTCACCGCAGCGCGTCGGGCGCGACTGGCAGCCCGGACAGGGCAGCTGGTCGGCCGCGTGGAAATATCAGCCTGCCGAAGTCAGCAGCGAGGTGCTGTCGGTGGATTTCAACGTCGGACGCACCGGAAAAATTGCCGTGGTGCTGAACCTGCAGCCGGTGCAGCTGGAGGATAAAACCGTCCGGCGGGTCAATCTGGGCTCGCTGCGTCGCTGGAAGCAGTGGGATGTGATCGCCGGCGATCAGGTCACGCTGTCGCTGGCCGGGCTGGGTATTCCGCGGCTGGAACGAGTGATTTGGCGCGTGGCGCAGCGCGACTATCCGTCGCCGCCGCAGGACGACGCATTCAATCCGCTGAGCTGCCTGCACTTCAGCGCAGGGTGTCGCGCGCAGTTTCTGTCGCGTCTCAGCTGGCTAAGTCATAAGTCGGTACTGGATATTGCTGGCATGCAGCGCAGTAGCTGGCAGCGCCTGCTGGACGGCGGCAGCGTCAGCCACCTGTTCTCCTGGCTGACGCTCACGCCAGAGCAGATTGCGCAGGCACAGGGCATCTCCACCGTACGCGCCCGGCAGATCTGGCATCGTTTTAACCTGACGCGCCAGCAGCCGCTGCGCCGCTGGATCAGCGCGCTGGGCTTACCGCTGCCGCGCACGGCACTCCAGGCGTTGCCCGATACGCAGTGGTCGCAGCTGCTGGCGCGTTCAGCCGACAGCTGGCAGCAGCTGCCGGGTATCGGCAACGTCCTGGCACAGCGGCTGGTGACGATGCTGCAGGATGCGCGCCTGCAGTCGCTGATTCACTTTCTGCAGCAGCAGAATATCCCGGCGCAGCCGTCAGTGCTCGGGGTGGGGGTAGTTGAAAATCGGCAGACCGAGACGGAAGCGCAGCGCCAGCAGGCGGGCGAAGAAGCCGAACAGTAGCGTGATGATCACCACCACTTCATGCGCCAGCGGTGTTTTCAGCAGTAGGATATACATCCAGCCGGAGGCAAAAGCGATACCGGCATACAGCTCTTTCTGGAATACCAGCGGAATGCGGTTGCAGAACATATCGCGCAGCACGCCGCCAAAAACGCCGGTGATGACTGCGGCGATGGCGGCGATGATCGCCGCATGGCCGGAATCCAGCGCAACCTGTGCGCCGATAATCGAGAACACCACCAGACCCAGCGCATCCAGCACCAGAAACACTTTACGCAGATGATTCATCAGCGGCGCGACAAAGGTGGTGACCACGGCCGCCGCCGCGACGATCATGATGTATTCCGGGTGTTTCACCCAGCCGAGCGGATAGTGGCCCAGCAGAATATCGCGCACCGAGCCGCCGCCAATCGCCGTGACCGACGCAATAATAATGACGCCGAACAGGTCCATTTTGCGTCGGCCTGCCGCCAGCGCACCGGTCATTGCTTCGGCGGTAATACCAATGATGTACAGGACGGTTAATAACATAGAGCACTCCAGTAAACTGGCGGCAAGGCTAAAGATTTCCCAGAGTGTAGACCACTGAGATTTTCTAAAAAAATGTTTTCGGATTAGCCATCCTGATGGTGAGCCTGCTGATGGGCTTGTTAAAGAGGAACTGCGGTTATCAGCCGGTGTTTTCGCATCAATAAAAATGATGCGAGACGGCGGAACGACCCTGATTTAAGTTTCGCCGATGATGTGTCGTACCTGATTAATGCCTGCTCATTCAGGCTCATCATTTACGGGCGCGACGTGCAGCAACTCTGGACAGGCATGAAAAAACACAGCGAAGACATCCTCTATTACTCCTCCGATAAGCTGGCGGCACTCGGGCTGGAAAGCCTGCTGACGGCCTTACCGGTAGGCTGCCGGGTGCATGAGCTCTGGTCGCTCAGTACCGTCATCTCGCAGTGTGAAAAGCTGCGACCCCGCTTGCTGGTGTTTATCTTTCACGAAAATATGCCGCTGAGTGGCACCTTCAAAGTGCTGTATGCGCTGCAGCAGCAGTTTCCGGCCATGCAGATGCTGGTGCTGACCCGACGTCTGTTGCCGATGATGCACGCTCTCAGTCGTTATCTGCCCGGACTCAGTGTTCTCGATTTAAAGTCCTCACACACCGCGCTGTGTCGTTGCCTGCTGGCCTGTATCGCCGGCGGGATACCGCAGTTGCAGGAGGGGGCTGACATTCTGCTACCGGACCGGCAGCTACGGGTGCTGCTGATGTTGGCGTGGGGCTATAACACGGAGCAGATTGGTAACCGGCTCGGTATCAGCCATAAAACGGTCAATGCACACAAGCTGAATGCGCTAACCCGCCTGCAGGTGAAAAGCAAAAACGACATGGCCGATCTGTTTATGGTGATTGACGAGCTGCGCATGCTGGTGGGATGGCTGCGCCTGCACCGCAATGGCAAGCTGAGCGAGCTGGCTTATCATTCGCTGGAAGAGTTACTGGAAGCATAAAAAGAAAAAAGCGTGCTGGTAACCAGCACGCGAACGCATCTTGCAGATGCCCAGAGCCCACCATACAGACTTGTTGTTATTATCCGTTTCTTGCTCGCACTGCGGCGAAAGCTTTCAGGCTAAAACGGTACTCCGGCTGGAACCAGGGACGTCCGTAGTAGCAGTAGATCAGCATTCTGATGGAAACCATCGCCAGGTAACCCCAGATGGCGCACAGCACTGACGGCGTCAGCCACACGGTAAACAGCGTGACCGCCAGCCCTGCCAGCACGGAAGACGTTTCCGTAAAGGCAATGCGCGTAAATTGTTTTTCCCGTTGCAGGATGGCGCGATAGTGCTGCCCCTGCGGAATAATAATAAAGATGACGGAAATCATCTCCAGCATAATTGCCAGTTCCGGCTGTCCCATTACTCGGCTGTAAATATCACTGCCGATAAACAGCACGGCAAAAATAAATAAACCGCTTAATACATTACCCCAGTAAAGCGTCGAGAGTTCGCTGTTATTTAAACTTTGATAGCGAATAAGTGCGTTACCGAAGCCGCGATCGGCTAGTGTATCAATCACTAATAATATCACTACGGCAATCGCGAGCAAATTGAGCTCATTTGCCTGCAGGATTTGCGCCAGCAGTGAAAGCTGTAATACCCCAATGCCAACGATTTTTATGGATGACAACACTGACCATTTGGCGCTGGCCAGATTTCTTTCGCGTATCGCCATACTCTGCTCATTATGGTACATGTACCAGTGCAATTAAGGGTTCACCCGGGCGGCGGCCCAGAGTACAGATCACATCAATGCAGCGCTTCCTGTCGCAGTCCTGAGATACCTTTCAGTACCGGCCACGTCGCGATGCTGTTAATTAAGTGATGCTCTGATAATAAAATGATGCCCCTGGCGCGTAATTGTTGTGGCGTCTGCGCGGTATCTCCTCCGGTCAGGAGGAAATCCGCGAGATCGTTATAAAATCCTTTTGCATTATTATATTTCCCGGCCAGTATCCGTCTGGCAATCTCAACAAATTCTTTTTCAGATAACAAAGGATAGGTTGATCGATCCATGTTATGTCCCTGCTGTTTTTATTATTAAGTGCTGCTGTGTGTGAAGGAGTTATACCGTGTTTTATTTAAATTAACACCATAAGAAAACTCCTATAAATCGACTGCAGGAATAAATGGTTTCAGAATATGGATGTGAATATATAAATTCTGATCTTTACAATTTATTAGTTTTTTTCCACCTTTAATGGCGCTGCAAAGTTGAACAAGTCAGCGCACAGGAAAAAACAGAGATAAATCAGAAGCACTCAGCTCTCGCCAGTCCGGCACGACCAGGAATTTTCCCGGTTACGACGCTTTAGCCAGACTGGTGAATGGTGCGAAAATGCGCTTTGCGCGCGGTGAAACAGTTAAACACCGCTGCGCGAAAAAAATGCTGCTTTTTAACGATTACGTCCAGCGGAGGATAAAGGGTGGCTGGTGGGATAATGCATTGATTCTAATGGGTTAACAGATGAAGGAGGCGCTCAAGATCGCGTTTTACCCAGGCAACATCCCCGGCGAACTTCTCGTCAGACATCAGCGGCTGGCGATAAACCACCATGACGACTTCGGCACCCTGCTCGTTGGCAATGACCCGCATCGGCATATAAATCTCTTTACCGCTGCCGGTGTCGATCCAGTGATCCATCACGCCAAACGGGTTATAGGGAGTGAAACGAATCTTCACTGTGCCTTCCGGGCCTTTCGCTTTCCAGTACTGGCCTTCCTGCGTCAGCGTTCTGCTGCTCAGGCCGCTGGCCCACTTCGCAAAACATTCGGGTTTCCAGATGGTTTCGTACAGATCTAACCAGTTACGGGGAATGGTGAGCGTCACTGTCTGAGATGGCAGCATGGAGCCTCCGCGGGGCAGGTAAACGACAAATTAAACCTGAAACATCGCCTGTCACCTTAACTGAAGGTCACCGGACTGCAAATGGCCCGGTGACGGAAGTGTGCTGCAACAGCGTTTTCTGTCAGATAAAACGACCGCGGCCCTGAATGTCATGCAGTCCGGCGCTGCCGTCGGGCTGACGCAGCACGAAGCGATCGGATTGCGCCACCACCGCGCAGCTGTGGTTAGGGAAGATGCGCAACAGGGCGCCAACCGCAGGCGCATGTTCGCCATAGGTTAAAAAGCCGTGCTCTTCCGACAACTTCTGCACTTCATACTGATGGCCATGCTCGTCCACCGCGATGCCGAAACCGCTGGCATTGGTGCCGTGCGGGCCTTTGTCCGAGCTCAGCATTTTGGAGCCGGCATCAATGATGGCGTAATAAGGATTAACGGCCACCACGCGCGTCACGACCGTTAACGCCAGCGCATCCGCCTCACACAAGCCCAGACGCCAGGCAGTGAGATCCAGCAGGGCATAATTGCCGGGACGAATTTCATCGCTGCCAGCGGCTACCGGTGCCGCCAGCGCCGTGGGCGTGGAGCCAACCGAGATGGGACAAGGAACAAAGCCGGCATCCAGCAGCCGCCGTTGCAGGTCACGCATCAGCGCGATCTCCTGCTGCGCCACCTCAGCTATCGCCGTGGCATGACCCGCAGCGTACGCATGACCCGCATGCGAGATCAGCCCGGCGAAGGGCAATCCGCTGGCGACAATCTGCTGCGCCAGCGTCAGCGCGCTATCGCTATGCGGATCGACGCCAACGCGATGCAGACCCACATCCACTTTAATGGCGATCGCCAGCGCGCAGTCCGGCTGCTGCTGATGGGCGGCGGCAATGGCGCTCACGCCCGCCGCGCAATCTGCGATGCAGGTAATGCGTGCCTGATGCTGTGCCGCCAGCTGCAGCAGTTCGGTCAGCGCGGCGGCGTGCACCACGGGATAGGCCAGCAGCACATCGCGTGCCCCGCCGAGCACAAAAGCCACGCCTTCGCTCGGTTTCGACACGGTAATGCCGCGCGCACCCAGCTGGCGCTGCTGTTCAGCGATCCAGACGCTTTTATGGGTTTTAATATGGGGACGCAGCGCGACGCCGGCGGCATCGGCTTTCTGTTGCATCCGTTGCAGGTTACGCTGCAGGCGCGCAGCATCAACTTCCAGGTAGGGCGTAAGCCGGTCGGCGTGCAGCGGTCGCAGCCAGCCTGCTGTCTCAGTGTGTTCCATTATAATAGTCCGCAGGTTATGTCTTGGTGCGGACTATCATTCACGAGCGCTGGTTAGACGTAAAGTGAAGCTTCGCCTGGCGGACGGGTTTTAAAGCGGCGATGCAGCCACAGATATTGCTCAGGCGCGCGCAGAATTTCTTTCTCAATCACCCGATTCATGTACGCCGCGGCGGCCGCTTCATCATCATGCGGGTAGTTTTCCAGCTGCGGCTGAATGATCAGCTGATAGCCGTCTTTGCGCGCATTACGAATCAGCACGATGGTCAGCATCGCCGGTTTCGCCAGCCGCGACAGCACAAAGGTGCCATTGGTGGTGGCCGCTTTCTCGACCGCGAACAGTGGAGCAAACACGCTGCCTTTCGGGCCGTAGTCCTGATCCGGCGCGAACCAGACGGCTTCGCCCTGTTTCAGCGCCTGAACCATGCCGCGCAGATCGCGTCGATCAATCATTGCTTTATTGGATCGCATGCGCCCTTTGGTTTGCGCCCACTCCATCGCCTGATTATTGTGCGGGCGATACATGGCCATCATCGGCTGGCACAGTCCGGTGATACGGCCACCCAGCTCCAGCGACATAAAGTGCACGCCAATCACCATCACGCCGCGCTGCTGGCTCTGCGCATGCTGAAGATTGGCGATGCCGTGCACCTGAAAAAGTTGACGCACGCGCGCATCGGACCAGAACCAGGCGATGCCGGTTTCCGCCAGCGCCATGCCCAGCGACTCAAAATTGCCGGCAATCATCATCTCTTTCTCGGCTTCATTAATGTGCGGGAAGCAGAGTTCGATGTTACGCCGCGTGATGCGTTCGCGCCGCTTCAGGAAGTGGCGTGATAGCCGGCCCGCTGTCGCACCCAGCCGGATTAATAAAGGATAGGGGAGCTGCACCAGCAGCCAGAGCACTGCCAGCCCGAACCAGGTAAACCAGTAGCGGGGATGCAAAAGTTTGGAACAGAACTGCCCGGTTTTCTTCATAGCGCCTTCATGTCAGGAGTGAATGTAACGCGCGAAGAAGTCGGTCCATGGTTCCCGGTGCGGTACAACTGTAGTTATTACGACCGGCACTTTAGCAAATAGTGCCGTATAAGATATGTAAACTCTGCAATCTTCAGGATTCAGATGATTGATGGATCGTGCACTAACTGGCGTGAGAATGAAATCGGATTGGGTTTAAACTGCTTAAAAACAATAGGTTGGTGGATTGGCTGGCCAGATTTATATGTCATTTTCGGTCAGTAACAGACACAGTTGTTCATCATTCAGGCAATAATCCTTACATTGCGAAAATTAAATATTGGTCTACCACTGCAACTGGTAGCTTCTGCAAGCCAGTTCCAGACACAGTAATGTCCATTTGACGCTAAAAAAGCCATGCTCAGACACTATTGTGTCTATATGGAAGCGTTATAGCTCAATCAGGCTTACCCTATGGCTACGGTGTGCAGCAAAATCTCACCGCATACCTGCGGCAGGCCGTAAAACCGTGCGATCCAGCAACCAGGCGCTATACAAACCGGCGTAATGGCTGCTGTTAGCAAGGAAAGATAAAGCCCTGAGCAGGGCTTTACAGAGATAAGCGTTACTCGATGTTCTGAATCTGCTCGCGCATCTGCTCGATCAACACCTTAAGCTCAATCGCTGAGGCGGTAATGTCCGCATTAATCGATTTCGATGCCAAGGTGTTCGACTCGCGATTGAACTCCTGCATCATAAAGTCGAGGCGACGGCCGACGGCTTCTTTCTTCTTCAGAATGTTGTAAGTCTCTTTTACGTGCGCATCGAGGCGATCCAGCTCTTCGGCTACATCAATACGCTGGGCCATCATCACCAGTTCCTGCTCAAGGCGATTGTTCTCCAGCTGTACCTCAGCTTCTTCCAGCTTGCTCACCAGACGCTCGCGCTGCCATTTCAGCACTTCTGGCATCTGCGCACGTACTTTACTGACCTGCTCGGTCACGCCCTGCAGCCGCTGTTCGATCAGCGCTTTCAGCGCGTTGCCTTCACTTTCACGCGCAATGATGAAATCGTCCAGCGCGCCATCCAGCGCCGCCAGCAGTTCCGCGTTGATGGCGTCCAGATCCTGCTCCTGCGCGGTCATCACGCCCGGCCAGCGCAGAATATCCAGCGGGTTAATTGCGCCTTCATCACTCTGCATCTTCACCCAGTTCGCCGCCTGCACCAGCTGTTTAGCCAGCGACTCATTCAGCTGCAGCTCACCCTGGGCGCTGGCATCGGCGTCGAAGCGCAGGTTGCACTCGATTTTGCCGCGCGTCAGGCGGTTGCGGATGCGTTCGCGAATCACCGGCTCCAGGCTGCGAAACTGCTCCGGCAGGCGGATATAGGTTTCGAGGTAACGCTGGTTGACGGAACGCAGTTCCCAGGCGGCGCTGCCCCAGCTGCCTTTGGCTTCACGGCGGGCGTATGCGGTCATACTGCGGATCATAAGCTTCTACTCATTCAGGAAATGTTCTTCGAATTATAGCGAGGGTGCTCCCGGCATGATAGGCGTAAACGCACAGCAGGGTGCCAGGCCTTTAACAATCGCGTTTATTGTTATTGACCGATGTTTTCAGGCGATAAAAATATCAAGGTTGTGAATGCAGAGATAAATAACGTTTTAATCTGGCGAAAAAATAGCTACTGCGTGAATTGACCTGCGGTAATTATCGCCAGCTTGTGAACGGGCAGGGTTTTTCCCTTGATTAAAATCATTAAAACACTGATGCAAAGCTGTGAATTGTGTCAATCCATTGATTTAAATGGCTTTAATAACCGTTAAAACATAATGGATTTGTGAGTGTTGTTTTTGATCATATATAACGAAAATACCGTTGCGCAGGGCAAAATTGATCTCTATCGTTGGCACCACTTGAGGACGACAACCACAAAAATGATGTGGACGGCCATCAGGAAAAATATAAGTAATTAAATTTTTCTATACACAGCAAATTGAATAAGACCGACGCAGAACGCGCTCCTTGTTTTATTCACCTAAATGGAAATCAGCAAATGAACATGAACAAAATCGTTGTGGCTTTAGGTCTGTCTATGTCTCTGGTGGCGGGTTCTGCGATGGCAGCAGGTGAAGGTAACGGTACTGTGACGTTTAAAGGTGCGATTGTTGATGCGCCATGCTCCATCGAACCAGGTTCAGTCGATCAGACGGTTGAGCTGGGTCAGATTTCCAACCTGGCGCTGAAAGACGGTGGCCGTTCTACACCGCGTCCATTCCAGATCAAACTGGAAAACTGCGACACCGCAACGAAGAAAGAAGTGACCGTGACCTTTGCCGGTACTGGCTCTCAGGTTATCCCGGGCAAACTGGCTATCACCGGTACTGCATCAGGCGCGGCGATCGGCATCAACTTCGGCGATACCGAAATTGAACTGGGTACCGCCACACCAGCGCAAAAACTGATGGACGGCAACAACCAGCTCTCCTTCGCAGCCTTCCTGCAGGGTGGCGGCGCTTCTGAGACTATCGTCCCGGGCGAATTCCAGAGCGTGGCTGACTTCGCACTGAACTATCAGTAATGGTCAGAGACTGGCGGGCTTCCTTGCCCGCCACTCTATCTTTTCGCTTAAGGAACTGCGGCGATGAGTCGTTTTATGCCTGCGGCGATAGTTTCGGCATCGGTGCTTTTCATCAATGACTGCCGCGCCGAACAGTTGATCGACCGCGGCCGCGTTGCGTTACGCGGCGCCATTCATCAGGGTGCCTGCGCCATTAAGGTCGATGATGCTGAACAAACCATCGCGATGGGGGTGCTGCCGCTGGCGCGCCTGCAACGTGACGGTAAAGGGCCGGGTTTTCCCTTCTCTATCCAGCTGGTGAATTGTCCGGTGGAGTACAGCGCGTCGGGAGGCGTGGCACGCACCTTTTCTATCACCTTTGACCACGATGGCCCGCCGGGTCAGCAGCGTTTTGCTGTGTATGGCGATGCCAAAGGGGTAGAGCTGATGATTACGGATACGCAGGGCAACACCATTGCTCCCGGTGAGGCGCAGCCGATCGATCAGCATCTGACGCAGCAGCACGACCTGCGTTATCGGCTCACGCTGGTCAGCAACCAGCAGCAACTGCACAGCGGGAGTTACGCCGCCGCGATTCGTTTTCACATTAATTACAACTGATCTTTCACGGTTTACGGACACCGCTTGCCATGAAAAAGGCTTCATTAACTGCGCCAGCCTCATGCGTGCGCAGGCAGCGTATCAGGCTGACGCCGCTCAGCGTGGCGTTAATGTTAGCCCTCGGCTACAGTGCTCCGCTCTTCGCTGCCGGTGCAGTGTCATTCAACACCGATATCCTTGATCTCAACGATCGGCAAAACATCGATCTGTCGCAGTTTGCTCAGGCTGGCTACATCATGCCGGGCGAATACATGATGGAGCTGCGCGTCAACCAGACGCAGATTCCGGAAATGCTGGTGCGCTACTACGCGCCCGAAAACGCGCCGAATGAAAGTCTGCCCTGCCTGACACCCGAAATGGTGGATAAACTGGCGCTGAAACCGGAAGTGCTGAAAAACGCGTCGTGGCTGCAGGATGGCCAGTGTCTGGCGGTGGATTCCATCTCCGGTATGCAGGTGCGCGGCAATCTGGGTGAATCTCGCCTCAACATCACCATTCCACAAGCATGGCTGGAGTACAGCGCCGCCAACTGGGAACCGCCGTCTCGCTGGGATAACGGCGTCCCGGGCCTGTTAATGGATTACAACCTGTTTGCCTCCACTACGCGTGCGCAATACGGCGCTAAAAGCCAGAGTGTGAGCGGCAACGGCACCGGTGGCGTTAACGCCGGTGCCTGGCGCCTGCGTGCGGACTGGCAGATGCAGCAAAATCGTGGCACGGGCAGCCATCGCCAGGAATTCACCTGGACACGCTTTTACGCCTATCGGCCGCTGCCTTCTCTCCAGGCGAAAGCCACGCTGGGCGAGAACTATCTCGATTCCGGCATGTTTGACAGCTTTCGCTATCTTGGTGCGGCGATCACCAGCGATGACAACATGCTGCCGCCCAACCTGCGTGGCTATGCGCCGGAAGTAACCGGTATCGCCAAAACCAACGCCAAAGTCACCATTAGCCAGCAGGGACGGGTGATTTATGAATCGCAGGTGGCTGCCGGTCCATTTCGGATTCAGGATCTCAATGATGCCGTCTCCGGCCAGCTTGACGTGCGCGTCGAGGAGCAGGACGGCAGCGTGCAGACCTTTAGCGTCGATACCGCCACCATCCCGTATCTGACACGTCCGGGCCGCGTGCGTTACAAATTCGCCAGCGGCAAACCGGGCAGCGAAGAGCACAAAACGCAGGGCCCCACATTTGCCACCGGCGAATTCTCCTGGGGGATCAGTAACGGCTGGTCGATGTACGGCGGCGGGCTGGCCGCAGGCAATTACAAAGCGTTATCGATGGGTCTGGGACGCGATCTGCTGTTGCTGGGCGCCATTTCGTTTGATGCCACCCAGTCACAGGCTGGCTTACCGCAGCAGGGCAACAAAAGCGGCGGCTCTTATCGCCTGAGCTATTCCAAACGCTTCGAGGAACTTGATGGTCAGGTGACGTTTGCCGGCTACCGCTTTTCGCAGCGCAACTTTATGAGTCTGCCGCAGTATCTCGACGCGCGTTATCGCAACCAGCAGGTTTCTAACAGTAAAGAGCTCTACACCATTACGCTCAACAAGCACTTTCGCAGCCTGAACCTGAGTAGTTACCTCAGCTACAGCCATCAGACCTATTGGGATCGTGCCCCGCTGGATCGCTGGAGCTTTTCCACTTCGCGCTACTTTGATGTCGGCCGGTTTAAGAATCTGAGTTTAAGTCTGTCGCTCAACCGGACGCAATATAACGGCAAAAACGATGACAGCGTTTACCTCAACTTCAGTATGCCGATTGGCGGTGACAGTAGCCTGAGCTACAGCCAGCAAACCAGCGGTAAGCAAACCACCCACTCGGCCAGTTTTTATGACCGGCTGGACAGTAATAACAGCTACAGCCTGAGCGCCGGCCTCAATAACGATCGCCGTCAGTCGTTCAGCGGGTTTTACAGTCATCAGGGCAGTCTGACCAGCATGACGGCCAGCGCCAGCGCGCAGCAGGGACAGTACCGCAGCGCCAGCCTGTCACTGCAGGGCGGTTTAACGCTCACGCCGCAGGGCGCGGCGCTGCACCGGCTGGGCATGCCCGGCAGCACGCGTCTGATGGTCGATACCGATGGCGTCTCCGGCGTGCCGGTCAACGGTGGTGGCAGTAACACGTATACCAATTTCTTTGGCAAAGCGGTGATTTCGGATGTGAACAGCTACTACCGCAACACCGCCAGTATCGATGTCACCGGACTGGCCGACAACGTGGAAGCGTCGCGCCCGGTAACCCAGATCACCCTGACCGAAGGTGCCATCGGTTACCGGCGTTTTGGTGTGATTAAAGGTATCAAAGCCATGGCCGCCATCCGGCTGGAAGATGGTAGCTGGCCGCCCTTTGGTGCCAGCGTCCAGAGTAACGGACGCGAAGTGGGCATTCTGGATGATGACGGCCTGGTATGGCTGAGTGGCATTGAGGCCGGTGCCAGCATGGATGTGCGCTGGAACGGCGAAACCCAGTGTCAGCTGGCATTGCCCGATCCTCTGCCGCAGCAGTTGCTCGACGAAGGACAGAACTTGTTATTACTTTGCACGCGCCGCGCAGCGCCTGCTTCTTCAACGTAAGGAAAGAGTTAATCATGCTGGTAAAAACGCTGAGCAGCGCCTTGCTGCTCTCCACGCTGACGCTATCGCTGCAGGCTCACGCGGCGATTGCGCTTGATCGCACCCGGGTCATTTTTAACGGTAACGAAAAAAACGTCTCACTGAATATCAGCAATGAAAACAAGCAGCTGCCTTATCTGGCGCAGGGCTGGATTGAAGACAGCAGCGGTAAAAAAATTACGTCACCGCTGGTGCTGCTGCCGCCGGTGCAGCGCGTCGAACCGGGCGAACGCAGCGTGGTGAAAGTGCAGGCGCTGCCCGCCATCAAGGCGCTGCCACAGGATCGTGAATCGGTGTTCTATTTCAGCATGCGTGAAATCCCGCCGCGCAGCGAGAAGAGCAACGTGCTGCAAATCGCGTTGCAGACGCGTATCAAGCTGTTCTATCGCCCGGAAGCGATCGTGGTGAGCAATCCGTCAGTGGTGACGCCATGGCAGGAAAAACTGACGCTGACGCGCAAGGGTGCACGCTACCAGCTGAATAATCCCACGCCTTACTTCATTACGCTGGTGGATGCACAGCCAGCGAAAGGCCAGTCGCTGAAGAAGAGCTTTGAACCGGTCATGGTCGCGCCAAAAACCAGTATCGATCTGGGCGTGAACGCAGCAGAACTGGGCAGCGCGCCGCTATTAACCTACATCAACGACTACGGCGGCCGTCCAACGCTGGCGCTGAAGTGTGCCGGCGACAGCTGCAGCGTCGTCAGTAACAAGGTGGAGCAGTAAGCGATGCGTGTGCTGTTGCTGGTGCTGACGCTGTTGAGCCTGACTTTGCAGGCAGCAACCAACGGCGTGGTGCATGTGTATGGCGCGCTGCAGGAGAGTCCATGCTGGCTTGACGTCGGTAACAATGATCAGGCGGCTGGCCTCGATACCACGCCGACCGCCGCGCTGCAACAGGTCGGCGAGCAGGTGATGAAGCAGGCGTTAACGCTGCATTTGCAGGACTGTCCGTACAGTATCCGCAATGTCGCCGATCCGCTATGGCTGCAACATGTGCCGTCCATCAGCATCGACTTTTTTGCCCCGCAAAGTCTGGCCGACCCGCAGCTGATTCGCGTACAGGGCTCTGACGGCGTGGGCCTGCAATTGTTTGATGAGAACCATCAGCCGCTGCCGCCCACCTTCCGCAATCTGCGCGTGCCGCTCAGCGCCGGTAGCAATGTGCTGAGCTGGCTGACGGTAGAGGAACGCACCGCGCTGCCGCTGCAGCCGGGTGCCTGGTCAGCCAGCGGTCAGTTACAGGTGAACTATGACTAAGCATCGACTTGTTCCGTTGATGAAGTATTACAGCAGGCTGCTGATCGGTAGCCTGCTGCTGTGCATCTGCTGGCCGCTGCATGCGGTGGAGCTGCGCCTGCACGGTACGCTGATTGAGAATCCGCCCTGCACGCTGAATGACAACCAGAGCCTGATGATTGAGTTTGGCGATGCGCTGAGCGTGAAAAAGATCGATGGCGTCAACTATCTGCAGCGTAAGGCGATACCGGTCAAGTGCACCGAGGATCCGGGTGCGGCATTGCAGGTGCGTCTGACCGGTACCGCTTCCGGATTCGACAGCAGTGCGCTGCTCAGCAGTGTGAGTGCGCTGGGTATTCGCTTTTATCTGGCCAGCAAGCCGCTGGCGGTCAACAGCACGTTGCCGATTGTTTTCCCCGGCACACTCGATCTCGGCGCGGTGCCGGTACAGCAGCCGGGCGTGACGCTGGAGGGTGGGGAGTTCACCGCCAGCGCGGCGCTGCTGCTGGAATATCAGTAAGGAGAGGCGATGAGAGCGGGAGTAATGCTGGTACTGGGATGGCTGCTGGTGTCACAGGCACAGGCGATAGAGATGCAGCTGCACGGCACGCTGGTGGCGGAACCCTGTTCTCTGGAGCCGGATCAGCAGCAGCTGGAGCTCAACTTTGGCGATATCGTTGCGAAATCGCTGTATCAGAATCCGCGCACGCCGGCGCGTCCGCTGGTGATGCGTCTGAGCAGTTGTGATACCGAACTGGGTAAAGACGTCGAGCTGGTGTTCAACGGTATTGCCGATGCCGAGCAGCCCGATCTGCTGGCGCTGGCCGGTGATGCCGGTGCCAAAGGCGTGGCCATTGGCCTGAGTGATGCGGACGGAAAGCTGGTGCCCATTAACCGCGGCGTGATGCATTTTCCGCTGCAGCAGGGCGACAACCAGCTGCAGTTCAGTGCCTGGCTGCAGGCTTCGGCGAGCGCGATTGCCGAGCGCACCATTGAGCCTGGCAACGTATCGGCGATTGCTACTTTTTATCTGAACTATCCCTGAGTGCCTGTTATGTGGTTGATAAATCAACATATCACGTTTGACCCGGATCGGCGCCTGTTGCGCGATCGGCATGATAACGAGCTGCTGCTCAACCAGAGCAGCGCACGCTGCCTGGCGCTGTTTCTGCAAAAGCCGGGTGAGGTCATTAGCCACGAAACGCTGCTGGATGAAGGCTGGCGTAGCCAGGGGGTGCACGTGACGGAAAACTCGCTGCGCCAGATGCTATCGATGCTGCGCAAGCAGTTTCTGCAACTGCGGGTTGAAGGAGAAACCTTTGTCACCGTTCATCGTCAGGGCTACCGGCTGCATGAGTCGGTGCGGGTGGAAGCCTGTTTACCGCTGGCTGAAGCCGTAGAAGAAGCGCGCATTGCGTCGGAAGCACGTATTCAGCCGCTGGTGACCACTCATGTGCACACGGCGCCGCTGCCGGTGATGGTGCAGCCGCCAGCCACCGCCACCGTGGAGGAGGAAACGACCGCTGCGGCACCACGCAGCCGTTCCGGGCTGGTGTTAATCGGCATGTTGATCAGCGCGGTGTTGTTACTGGTGCTGGCCTTACTCGGTATTAAGGTGCTGGAGATTCGCGACGTGGTGACTGTGACCTATGCACCCTATCGCCACGTGCAGGGCCGGCAGTGGTATATCCAGGACGACTTCAGCGCCACCGAGCGTGAAGAGATCGATCAAAACCTGCAGCTGGTGAGTGACAGCATGGCGCGCTTTATCCAGCTGGCCGAAGAGGAACGCCACATCTATATCAACCGCACCAAGCTGGCTGACCGTTACAGCTGGTTTATCTGTCAAAACCCCATCGAGCAGAAGGATGCGTTATGTCGGTCAGCCATATATTTCGTCGCCGAGTAACCTGGGTGTTGCAGGGGGGATTACTGATGCTGGCGCTGGTACTGGCGGCTATCCTGATTTATCAGCTGTCGCGCCGTATCCCTCATTGTGAAGCAGATTCGATTCTGATTTCCAGAGAGGCGGGACAGCTGGTGGTGTCGCATGGGCAGTGGAAAGTGCAAAACAGTCTGTTTCAGGCCACCGGCAATTACAGCGGCATGATCAGTTATTACTCGCCACAACAGCAACTGCAGCGCCGCGAACCGGTAGACGTCTCTTTTGAGCTGCGCCACAGCTTCTCCGGCGCCGCGCTGCGCAGCGAAACCACTGCTATCTCCTACAACCTCGCTAATCGTGCCTCACCACAGAATATTGAACGCTATATCTCCGCCGGCCTGGCGCCCGGCCATGTCAATTACGGCTGGATTTATCGTCTGCAGAATGTGCGTTATGTGATTGGCAATAATGCGAATCCGTCGGTGATTTGTAAAAAATAACTTATGGTTATACAAATGAGTAAAATTATATTTTTCGGTTTCTTATGTTTTATTTTGATAAGAATGAATAGTGCTATAGCAGGGTTAGAAGAATCTTGCTGGACTGAACCGACTCAATTAATGGTTCTTGATACTAAGGCGTTAAAATTCAATAGTTATAAGAAAGGTGCAGAAAGCTCCCTGGGCAATAGGACTTTATTACCCCGCATATTCCCTGTTATTTGTAATAAGAGCAAAATCACGCGGCCTCCGGGTAATCTTTCAGATGTTCTTTGGTTGGAAGGTGACATGGGTCCATTGCTAACTCCTTCTGATCAGAACAATAGGTATTATAAATTAACTGATGATATTGATGTGGCTGTCTTGATTTTAACAAATGCGGGCACTCGTCGTAAATATCTTCCCGTAACTTTTAATGACGATATAATGCGAGTTATAGATGCATTCGTTCCTGTTGGCAGAAATGTCTCATCACAAAGTCCAGACTTTTCGAGCGAAACTATATATTTTAAATTGCGACGTGATGTTATCGGTGGGGCAGTAGTGATACCAGGTAATATAGTTGTAGCAACTTTATATTCCGTTGACAGATTTTTTGTGCCGCTTCCTCCGCGGCCAGACAAGCCTTTGGCTCATATTATTACCGATCCTCTTGGGGTTGTTATTCCTGTGCCGATAGTTTGTAATATTAATGAAGGTAATGCTTTAAATGTTGAGTTTGGTCGTATGGTGGTTAGTGAAATTCCTGATGCACCAGTAAATGACAAATATAGCCAGGACGTACCCCTGCACATAAAGTGCAACTCTCTCCTTAATCAGGACGCAGCAATCCAGTTAGCGACTGGGGTAACCGATTTCTCCAGCGACCTGATTGCTACCAGTAATAAGGATTTAGGTGTGGCAGTGTTTCACCGTGGGCAGCTAATGAAACCTTACCAACCTTCACCTGTAAAGCTGGTTAATGGCGAAGCCCTGGAAACTATTACACTCTCGCCGGTTAAAAGGAAAGGTGCGAAACTTTCCGGTGGTGAGTTTACTGCTTCAGCCACGGTAATTGTCACAGTAATGTAATAAATTAAAAAGAAGATGGGCCGAATTTATGAAGACTAGTACGGCTGGATGTGTCCTGAGTAAATTCAAAGCCAATTGTTAATTGCTAAGTGTCTTTATTATTTTAACTGGATATGCGTATTTATGTTATGAAAACCAAATTGTCGCGAAGAAAATGCGTGTTATTTATTATAAAATTTATTTTTATGAGCACCTTCTCCGGTCAGGCTCATGCTGGTCTTGATTATGCCTGCTGGACCGACCCCTTAGCGGTAATGGTGTTGACATCTGGCCGTTTGGCTAGCCACAGCATATCTCCTGTAAAAGGAGTACACGGCAGGTTATTCTTTGATGAATCATTAGGGGGGGTTTCTGGCATATGTAATAATCCCGGTAAATATGAATGGTATAACTTACTTATTGAGGCTGATCTGGGTGCACATTTTATCCCTTCATCTACAAATATCGGTTATTATAAACTCACTGATGATGTTGATGTGAAGGTGCAAGGCTATGCTCCAAGCTGGTATCCTTATCCAATGACTTTCGAGGACCGTAGATATAAAAATCCTGGTCGTGGGACAATAAAGCCTGGGCTGGGAATGATTCATGATGTTTTTTCGGCTTCTTCATTTCTTTTAACTGATTTTATTATAAAAAAAGATATTATCGGTGGAGCGATTTTTGTCCCGCCTGATGTAGAGATGGTGACCATTTATACGATTGGTTATATGAGCCCGCCTTATCCTCCGAGACCCGAAAAACCCTTGCTAAAAATCGTTATCGGACCTCACGGCATTATCATCCCGGTACCCATTGTCTGCGATATCAATAACGGCACGGATATTAACGTTGAATTTGACCGCATCGCGGTAAGCTCCGTTTCTGAATCAGTGTCCAATACCGCCAACTACAAAGATGTGCCGTTAGAAGTTAAATGCAGTTCTGCATTAAATCAGGAAGTCAATTTACGCTTAGTCGCCGGAACCCCCTCTTTCTCGAATGAACTCATCGCCACCAACTATCCTGATCTGGGCATTGCGGTTAAACATAAAGGACAATTGCTCAAACCGATGGGCACTTCTGCTGTCCGGTTAATCAACGGCATGGCTTCAGAGGTCATCACCGTGTTCCCGGTGAAAAAGAAAGGACAACCGCTGAGCGGTGGTGAATTCAATGCTTCAGCAACATTGCTGATCAGCCTGCCTTGATGATGCTTTAATCCGCGTTATTGATATTAATGTTAATTAATCTTTTTATGATGGTTAAAGTTAAACACTTATCAGAGGGAGATCGGCTTAACCTGCAGCGATACAGATTAACGGTGTTTGAAAATATTTTTCATCATCACAGCTGTGTGAATCACCATGATTCACGGGGGTTTTCACACCATTCACAGCTTTTTGGCCGTACATTTTCTGTAGCCAAAGTCTATCAACCATTATTCAACGAGACAGTTTTTGGCCTGTTTCGGCAATTGGGTTTGCTATGCTCTTTCTCTGTTTTATGTCGTGGTATCTGTCCGGACGAGACCCGCGCGTCACGCCGCCTTTGCTGATGCAGCAATTTCTGCAGCGGCGGCGTTGGGGACAGTGCGGTGAGAAAGTCGCTTCTTTCCCTTTCGCTTCGCTGGCCTGTCTAATCTGTTTCCTCCCCACGCTGATTTATCTGCCCAACAGTGGTGGCAATGGCTTTGATCTGCCGCTGAATTTGCTCACTGCAGGCTGCCTCGCGCTGCTGGCGGCCACGCTGCTGTTGAAGAACTGGCGCCAGCCGCGCGATTTAATTGATGACAACGTCATGACGCATGCGCTGTTGCTGATGCTGTTTTGCTTTGCGCTGGCGGTGATCCTGCAGGAGAACGATAACGGACTGCTGACCGGCGTTATCCGGCTACTGGGGCTCAGCGCCATACTCATTATGTGGCTGCTGCTCGGCCTGATGCCGCAGCTCTGGCAGCAGCGTCAGCAAATCATTGCCGGCATCGTATTGCTCAGCACCTTGCAGGCGCTGCTGGCGATTGCGCAAACCTGTTTTCCGGCCCAGCTGCAAACGCTGATGGAGTTTCGTTATCACGCCGGCCAGATTCGCCCTTACGGTATTTTTCAGCAGTTCAATTTGCTGGCCAGCTTTCTGGCGACCGGTCTGGCGGCAACGGTCTGGCTCTGTCTGCAATCTGACATCAGGCACCGTTTCTTACTACTGCCGGCAGTGCTGATCAACAGCCTGGCGCTGCTTCTGACGCAGTCGCGTACCGGTGCGTTTGGCTTTGCGCTGGCGCTGCTGGTGATGCTGCTGGTGTGCGATCGTCGCCAGCGCGCGGTAATCATCAGGATTGTCATGGTGATGGCGCTGGCCGTGCTGTGCGCCCTGCTGCTGCGCAATGAATTAGCGCCGGGCATGCGTGAATTTGCGTCGTCCGACCTGGCGCGCCAGCAGCTGCTGGAATACACGCTGCGCATGATTATGGAAAAACCGTTCAGCGGCTGGGGCTTTGGTCAGTTTGAGTATCATTTTTCGCGGATACGCATGGTGGACGCGATCCACCTGAAAGATTTCAACGCCACCCATCCCCATAACGAGTGGCTGTATAGCTGGGTGGAAGGCGGTGTTTTGCCGATGGTAGGCTTCACCGCCGTGTTGCTGGCATGGCTGACGCCGCTGTGGCGCTGGCGCAGTCAGCCGCAGCGCCTGATGCTGTGGAGTCTGACGCTGCCCGTCATGCTGCACACCATGGTCGAGTTTCCGCTCTATCAATCGCTGCCGCATCTGTGGCTGCTGATGCTGCTTACCCATCTGGCGTTACGTCAGCCCGAAGATCGATCAATGATTGAACCTGCGACGCCGGGGCTGCCGTCGCGCATGCTGCGCCTGAACATGGCCGGCGGCGCGATTGCGCTGATGCTGTTTTTCTTCAGCGGCCTGCAGACCAACGCGCTGCTCACCCAGGCGGAGCGCGGTCAGTTTCTCTCGTATCCTTCACGCGATCAGCTGTGGAATCCGTGGATTCAGGGCGAGCGCTATGAGTTTGGCGAAATGGTGCATTGCCTGATGCGCTACAACCAGACGCGGGATGAGCGCCTGCTGGCGCGCTTTGTGCAGCAGTCATCGCTGTGGCTGGAGCGCCATAACGATCTCAACGTGTTCCGGAATGCGGTGATGATTGAGTGGCATCTGCGTCACTATCAGCGCTCGCGCAGGCTGCTGCGTCAGGCGCTGACTCTCTATCCGACAGATGAAAGCCTGCTGCAGCTGAAAGCAAAAATGATGACGGAATGGTCATCGGCGGCCTATGCTGTGACAGATGAGACAGGCAACTTCTGAGGCTAAGATGTTGAATAAATGGATGAGGCCGCTGGGCTTCGCCATGATGTTAAGCGGATGTCAGACTTCTCCGCCCACCCCGCAGGTTATTCCGCCGCATACCGCGCCCGTAGCCGTGTGCGGGGCCGGCGAGATGATGATGCAAACCACGCTGTGGTTTGATCTGCCGTCCTCCGCTGGCGCAGCGGGCTGGTCGCAGTTTGCTGAACGCGACATCACGCCGCACTTTCCCTCGCCGCTGACGATTTACGATGGCCGCAGCCCGCAGGGCAATCGCAAGGTACTGGTACTGCTTCATCCGGCGGATCGGGCCAGCTCCGAAAGCATTAACGCGCTGCGCGACAAGTTTAAACATCGTTTTGCGACACAACCGGTGACGCGTATCGACTCGCTGGTGTGCGCGGCGCTGTAACACGCGCTGCCTGCACGCGGGCAGGACAGCCGCCTGTGAAGTCCGTATAATGCGCAGCCAAACCCAAGCAAGCCGGAGAGAAACCATGCGTCCAGCAGGCCGTAGCACTTCTGAAGTGCGTCCCGTCACCCTCACTCGTCACTTTACCAAACATGCGGAAGGCTCGGTTCTTGTCGAGTTCGGCGAAACCAAAGTCCTGTGCACCGCGACCGTTGAAGAGGGCGTGCCGCGTTTTCTCAAAGGCAAAGGTCAGGGCTGGGTAACCGCAGAATATGGCATGCTGCCGCGTTCGACGCACAGCCGCATGGCGCGTGAAGCCGCCAAAGGCAAGCAGGGCGGACGTACGCTGGAAATCCAGCGCCTTATCGCCCGCTCGCTGCGTGCGGCGGTTGATCTGCAGGCGCTGGGTGAATTCACCATCACGCTGGACTGCGACGTAATTCAGGCCGACGGCGGCACGCGCACCGCGGCAATCACCGGTGCCTGCGTTGCGCTGGCGGATGCGCTGAACGCGCTGGTGGCAGCCGGTAAACTGAAAGCCAGCCCGCTGAAAGGCATGGTGGCGGCGATCTCGGTCGGCATCGTGGCCGGTGAAGCGGTGTGTGATTTAGAGTATGTCGAAGACTCTGCCGCTGAAACGGATATGAATGTGGTGATGACCGAAGATGGCCGCATGATTGAGGTGCAGGGCACCGCAGAAGGCGAGCCGTTCAGCCATGACGAATTGTTGCAGCTGCTGGCGCTGGCGCGCGGCGGCATTGAGCAGCTGATTCAGGCGCAGAAAGCGGCGTTAATTGATTGATGTAACAGGCGACCACAGAGTCGCCTTTTCTTTATTTGAGGAGTGAGAAATGAAAGCCTGGCAGCGTCAGTTTATTGAGTTCGCCCTGAACAAAGGGGTATTAAAGTTTGGTGAGTTCACCCTGAAGTCCGGCCGCAAAAGTCCCTATTTCTTTAATGCCGGTCTGTTCAATACCGGGCGCGATTTAGCGCTGCTGGGCCGTTTCTATGCGCAGGCGCTGGTGGATGGCGGCGTCGATTTCGACCTGCTGTTTGGCCCGGCCTACAAAGGCATTCCGATTGCGACCACTACCGCCGTGGCGCTGGCCGATCATCATGACCGCGATGTGCCGTACTGTTTTAACCGTAAAGAGGCCAAAGATCACGGCGAAGGCGGTTTACTGGTGGGCAGTCCGCTGCAGGGCAAAGTGATGCTGGTCGATGATGTGATCACCGCCGGCACGGCAATTCGTGAATCGATGGACATCATTAGCGCCCATAACGCCACGCTGGCCGGCGTGCTGATTTCGCTCGACCGCCAGGAGCGTGGCCGTGGCGAGATTTCCGCGATTCAGGAAGTGGAGCGCGATTATCAGTGCAAGGTCACCGCGATCATCACGCTGAGCGAGCTGATTGATTACCTGGCGGAGAAGCCAGAGATGGCCGACCATCTGGCGAAGGTGAAGGCGTATCGCAAAGAGTACGGTATTTAAGGTTTGCCGCGGTCGCCATGAATGGCGCCCCACAGTCGCAGGATGCCTGGGCGTAGGGTGCGCATTGATGCGCACCAGGTGGCGAAGGACGGGGCGTATCGCAAAAAGTCAGGTCTTGAGTTTTTGCCGCGATAGTCAGCGCCGCACGATAGCGTAGCGGCGCAATTTATTGCGCGATAAATCCGCTGTGCGTATTAAACCAGCTGTGCGGCAATCAGCGGCCAGCGGCTGTCGAAATCGGCGGTCGGACGATAACGGAACTCCGAGCGCACATAGCGTGACAGCAAACCTTCGCAGAACGCCAGCAGCTGGCTGGCGAGCAGCGTCTCATCAGTCTGGAAACCTTCGCCGTCGCGCATCTTCTTCTCTTTCATCACCTGGCGCAGCTGAACTTCGATACGCTCAAACAGCTGATTAATGCGCCCCTGCAGGCGGTCCTGTTCGAACATCAGCGCGTGGCCGGTCAGGATGCGCGTCAGCCCTGGATTACGCTCACCAAATCCCAGCAGCAATTGCACGATCAGACGCAGACGCGCCATCGTCTCTTTTTCATCTTTCAGGATCAGATTGATGCGGGTAATCAGACTGTCTTCAATAAATTCAATCAGGCTATCAAACATGCGCGTTTTGCTGGGAAAGTGGCGATATAACGCCGCTTCCGAAACGCCGACATTGGCGGCCAGCTTGGCGGTGGTGATACGCTGACTGCCATCGCCCGACTCCAGCATTTGCGCCAGCGCCTGCAAAATCTCTTCGCGACGATTCCGTTTCGCGACTTTTTTTTCTGCCATGACCTTCAACACCCCTGAAATTCACCAAAAACAGGCAATACTGCCTTATCTGCCACAGATAAAGCGGCCTGTGGCGACAAGAAATAAAAAGATGGCTATGCGAAAAGTGAACGTATTACTGACGGCCAGAGTGACCGAAACCGCCTGCGCCGCGATCGCTGGCGTCAAAATCTTCCACCAGGTTAAATTCGGCCTGCACCACCGGTACAAACACCAGCTGGGCCAGGCGATCGCCAGGCTGCAGCGTGAAGCTATCCTGGCCACGGTTCCACACTGAAACCATCAGCTGGCCCTGATAGTCGGAGTCAATCAGCCCCACCAGGTTACCCAGTACGATGCCGTGTTTGTGACCGAGACCGGAGCGCGGCAGGATGACGGCGGCCAGTGACGGATCGGCAATGTGAATCGCCAGGCCGGTTGGCACCAGCGTGGTCATGCCTTGTGCGATTTCCACTGCGTCATCAAGGCAGGCGCGCAGATCGAGACCCGCGGAGCCAGAGGTCGCATAGGTGGGTAGTGGAAATTCCTTGCCTACGCGCGCATCAAGTATTTTTACGTCGATTTTTTTCATCATAACGGCTGACAATCTCGTCTATTAATTGTTGGCCAAGGAGC
The DNA here is from genome assembly GCF_059730845.1 of gamma proteobacterium symbiont of Scutellera amethystina. Classification (NCBI taxonomy): domain Bacteria; kingdom Pseudomonadati; phylum Pseudomonadota; class Gammaproteobacteria; species gamma proteobacterium symbiont of Scutellera amethystina. Next base: position 4,172,485 of record NZ_AP035935.1, on the reverse strand, counting down.
GTCTTATCACTGAGCGGTAAGACTTTCTCTCCCTCCTGCCAAAAAAGGTGAAGAGCATTGGTGTCGCTATTGAAGCCCTGCCCGGCCTGCGCCACATCATTGGCGCAAATCAGGTCCAGGTTTTTCCGCACCCGTTTTTGCCGCGCGTATTCTTCCACATTCTGGGTTTCGGCAGCAAATCCCACCACGAAAGGGCGCTGCACTTTGAGTGCCGCGACACCTGCGACAATATCCGGGTTCTTCACCAGCTGCAGCGTGACGTTATCATCGCCACCCTGTTTTTTAATTTTCTCTGCGGCAATGTTTGCCGCCCGGTAGTCTGCCACGGCTGCGCTGGCAATGAAAATATCTTGTTGGCTGATTTGCGCCATCACCGCCGCTTCCATCTCCAGGGCGCTGTTAACATCAATGCGCGTCACGCCGGCGGGCGTGGCTAAGTTCACCGGACCGGAAACCAGCGTCACGTTTGCGCCGCGCTTCGCCGCTGCCGCGGCAACCGCATAGCCCATCTTGCCGGAGCTGTGATTGCTGATATAGCGCACCGGATCCAGCGCTTCACGCGTCGGACCGGCGGTGATCATAATGTTGAGATGTTGCAGATCGTTGACGGGCGCGGCCCACTCCAGCGCATGCGCAACGATGGCCAGCGGGTCCAGCATACGGCCCGGGCCGATATCACCGCACGCCTGACTGCCGCTGTCCGGTCCCCACACCAGCACGCCGCGCTGCGCCAGACGCTGCAGATTCTCCTGCGTTACTGCCGCGCGGTACATCTGCTGGTTCATGGCCGGCACGATGGCGACCGGTGCCGCGCTGGCCAGGCAGGCGGTGGTGACCAGGTCGTTTGCCATGCCAGCGGTAATGCGTGCAATCAGATCGGCGGTTGCGGGCGCAAGCACAATCAAATCGGCCCATTTTGCCAGTTCGATATGGCCCATTGCCGCTTCGGCCGCCGGGTCGAGCAGGTCATCAAACACCGGATAGCCGGAAACCGCCTGCAGGCTGAGCGGCGTAATAAAGGCTTTGGCCGCATCGGTCATCATCACGCGGACATCCGCGCCGCGATCGCGCAGACGGCGCACCAGTTCCGGTGCTTTATAGGCCGCGATGCCGCCACTGACGCCCAGCAGAATTTTTTTTCCGGCTAATCCCATCATGTTGTTTGCCTCACTTCAACGCAGAGTGCCGCGCCTGGCGCGACAGATGCAGGCAACTTTATCACAAAATCGGCGACCCGCCTTTTCACTGCCTGCGCCCTTTGCGAGCCGGCTCTGGAATTTGTCACGCGCCGCTGGTGGCCTGCAATGCACCGGCGCAAAATGGCGGCATTGCAGGGAGGGCGGAACGATGACGGAACTGGCACCACGGGAAAAACTGACGCTGCTGGGCGCCGAGGCGCTAAGCGATGCCGAACTGCTGGCGATCTTTTTACGCACCGGCACGCGCGGCAACAGCGTCATGGGGCTGGCGCGGCTGATGCTGAATGAATTCGGTTCGCTGTATCGCATCATGACCGCCAGTAAAGAGGAGCTGGGGCAGATAAAGGGCGTCGGCAGCGCCAAAATGACGCAACTGCACGCCATTGCGGAACTGGGGCGGCGCTTTTTTGCCAGCCAGCTGGCGCGCGAAAATGTGATGGAGAATCCGCAGGTCACGCGCCACTACCTGCAAAGCGTGCTGGCACATCAGGAGCGTGAAATCTTTATGGCGCTGTTTCTGGATAACCAGCACCGCGTTTTGCAGGCGCAGAAGATGTTTTCCGGCTCCATTGCCAGCGTGGAAGTGCATCCGCGTGAAATCGTGCGTGAGGCGCTAAAGCTCAACGCGGCGGCGGTGATACTGGCGCACAATCATCCGTCCGGCATGGCGGAACCGAGCCGTGCCGATCGTGAGATTACCAGCAAGGTGGCGCAGGCCTGCGCGCTGCTGAATATCCGCTTATTAGATCATCTGGTGATTGGTCACGGCGAGTTTACCTCTTTCGCTGAGCGCGGCTGGCTGTAATTCGCGGCGTCAACTGGGCAGAAATCCGGCGTTTTTGCGCGATCCGGAGGGATCTTTATCTGTTCGGGACTTGAGCACTTCGGCTTAGCGGCGTATACTACGCCACCTTTGAGAATCTCGGGTTTGGCGTTTGGGCCAGCTTAGCGGGTTCACATGGAACTCGCCTGGGCGGGCTAAGGCCTGACGAGGCGGCCAAAACCTAGTTTTTAAAGCTCGAGCTGATTTGATTTTTGGAGAATAGAAATGTCACGAGTCTGCCAGGTAACTGGAAAGCGTCCGGTGACCGGTAACAACCGTTCCCACGCAATGAACGCGACGAAACGCCGTTTCCTGCCGAACCTGCACTCTCACCGTTTCTGGGTTGAGAGCGAGAAGCGCTTCGTTACTCTGCGTGTATCTGCTAAAGGTATGCGTGTTATTGATAAAAAGGGCATCGATACGGTTCTGGCCGAAATCCGCGCCCGTGGTGAGAAGTACTAAGGAACTGAATCATGGCTAAAGGTATTCGTGAGAAGATCAAGCTGGTTTCCTCTGCTGGTACAGGTCACTTCTATACCACCACGAAGAACAAACGTACTAAACCTGAGAAACTGGAACTGAAAAAGTTCGATCCGGTTGTACGTCAGCACGTGATCTACAAAGAAGCCAAAATTAAGTAATTTTGGTGTTCTTGCGAAAAACCCGGCTCCGGCCGGGTTTTTTGTTTCTGCGCTACGTTGAGGAGATGAGATGCCTGAATTACCTGAGGTAGAAACCAGCCGACGCGGTATAGAACCTCACCTGGTGGGAGAAACCATTCTGCATGCCATTGTGCGCAATCCGCGTCTGCGCTGGCCGGTTTCCCATGAAATCCATGCGCTGAGCGACCAGCCGGTGCTCAGCGTACAGCGCCGCGCCAAGTATCTGCTGCTGGAGCTGCCGCACGGCTGGATCATCATTCATCTTGGCATGTCCGGCAGCCTGCGCGTTCTGCCCGGCGAACTGCCGGCTGCGAAGCACGACCACGTCGATTTGGTGATGAGCAATGGCAAAGTGCTGCGCTATACCGATCCGCGGCGTTTTGGCGCCTGGCTGTGGACTACCGATCCGGAAGGCAGCAGTGTGCTGGCGCACCTCGGGCCGGAACCGCTGAGTGATGTCTTCAGCGGCGGGTATCTGTATGAAAAGTCGCGCGGCAAACGCACGGTGATCAAGCAGTGGCTGATGGATAACAAAGTGGTGGTGGGCGTGGGGAACATCTATGCCAGCGAATCGCTATTTACCGCCGGGATCTTACCCGATCGTCCGGCGATGAGCCTGAGTGAAGCGGAAGCGGAACTGCTGGCGAACACCATCAAAGCCGTACTGCTGCGTTCGATTGAGCAGGGCGGCACCACGCTGCGTGATTTCCTGCAAACCGACGGTAAGCCGGGCTATTTTGCGCAGCAGCTGCAGGTGTATGGCCGCGCAGGCGAGCCCTGTCGCGCCTGCGGTACGCCGATCCTCAGCGGTAAACACGGTCAGCGCAGCACCTTCTGGTGTCCACGCTGCCAGCACTGATTACGGCTGCGCCAGCTTCGCCAGCAGCGCCTGATGCACCACGGCAGGCAGAAATGCCTGCACGTCACCCTGATGGCGCGCTACTTCCTTGACCAGCGACGATGAGACAAATGAGAAGCCTTCGGACGGCATCAGAAACACGCTCTCCAGCGTGGGCAGCAGATGACGGTTCATGTGCGCCAGCTGCAGCTCATACTCAAAGTCCGATACCGCACGCAGACCGCGCACCAGCACGTTCGCGTTCTGCGCCTGGGCAAAATTCGCCATCAAATCGCTAAAGCCAACCACCTCAACATTGGGCAGATGGGCCGTAACCTGGCGCGCCAGATCGACACGTTCATCAAGGCTAAACAGCGGCTTCTTACTCGGGCTGGCGGCAATTGCCAGCACGATGCGATCAAACATCTGCGCTGCGCGCGTGACGATATCCAGATGGCCCAGCGTCATCGGGTCAAACGTGCCGGGATAAATCGCTTTTGTGCTCATACGCGGCCCTGTGTTGAGGTGTGATGCAGCGCCCAGAGCGCCGAGTATTTGTTAAAGGTGTATTGTGCGTTGACCACCGCCAGAATCCAGCCCTGTTTACCATCGAGAAAACCGGCGCGCAGCAGCAGCGTCTTAATAAACGCGCCTGCGGTGTGGCTGAAAACAGAGAGAATACTGCAGCGCTTGCCGCGCTGAAAGCGCTCCTGCGCCCAGGCTTCGGCATAGTTCATCTGCTTGCGCTGGAAGGCGATCAGGTCGCGGCAGGTCAGGTGCTGCAAATCACCCGGCAGCGCCACCACCGGCGTGCCCTGCGTCTCCAGCGATTCGTGCACCAGATTGTCGTTATAGCGCAGATGGCGCGGATAGAGGCGCAGCACGCGGTCGGGATACCAGCCGCTGTGGCGCATAAAGCGGCCGAGAAACAGATTACTGCGCCCGAGACTATAAACCTTATCGCTGGGTGGCTGTGTCAGCACCTGCTCAATGGCACGGCGCAGTTCTGGCGTAACCCGTTCATCGGCATCCAGCATCAGAATCATATCGCCGCTGGCAAAGGCCTGGGCGCGCTGACGCTGCTTGCCAAAGCCGGCCCAGCCGTCTGCCTGATAGACCCGCGCACCGTGCGCGCGTGCCACCTCGATGGTCGCATCGCTGCTGCCCGAATCCAGCAGAATGATTTCATCTGCCCAGCTGACGGAAGCCAGCGCCTCCGGAAGGAGTTCAGCTTCGTTTTTGGCGATCATCACCACGGAGAGACGTTGGCGTTGCGACATGCGTTAATGAGCTCGTGGAGGCAGATGCGGTTCGAGTAACTGTAGCAGACGCTGCAGTGCGCCCTGATTCTGGTGCAGCACGTCTACCGCGTGGCGGCCGTAGTAGCGGCGATAATCGTCATCCTGCAGCAGGTTCGCCACTTCTTTTTCCAGCGACACCACATCAGTAACGGTGATCAGCCCTTCCGCCTGTTGCAGACGGGCGCAGATATCTTTGAAGTTCCAGATGTGCGGGCCCATCAGCACCGGAATGGCATGTGCAGCGGGCTCGAGCGGATTGTGGCCGCCGCGCTCCACCAGGCTGCCGCCAACAAAGGCCAGATCGGCGATGCCGTACAGCAGCATCAGTTCGCCCATGGTATCGCCAATCACCACCTGCGTGGCGCTGGAGGGGATCTCGCCGCTGCTGCGCAGGGTAAAGCTGAAGCCGCGTTTTTGCGTCAGGTTGCAGGCATCTTTAAAACGTTCCGGATGGCGCGGCACCAGAATCAGCAGCAGGTCCGGGAACTGTTGCAGCAGGCGACGATGGGCGTCGAGCACGATGGCCTCTTCGCCCTCGTGCGTGCTGGTGGCGATCCACACCGGCCGGCGCGATGCCCACTGGCGGCGCAGTGTCACCGCGCGTGCCGCCAGCTCCGGCGTAACGGAGATATCAAACTTAAGACTGCCGGTCACGGCCAGGTGCGAGCGCTTCAGGCCAAGGCTGAGGAAACGATCGCCGTCCTCAACGTTCTGCGCGGCGATCAGCGTAATGCGCTGCAGCAGGTCACGCATGAAACCGCCGAGCTTTTTATAACCTCTGGCGGAGCGTTCAGACAGGCGCGCATTGGCAATCACCAGCGGAATCTGGCGCTGATGCAGAATGCGAATGATGTTCGGCCACAGCTCGGTTTCCATGATAATCACCAGCCGCGGGTCGACGGTATCGAGGAAACGGTTGATTGAACCGGGCAAATCGTACGGCAGATAGACGTGGTGCACGTCTTTGCCAAACGCCGACTGGGCGCGCTCGGAGCCGGTGGGCGTCATGGTGGTCACGGTAATGGGCAGCGTCGGATAGCGATGACGCAACGCGCGCACCAGCGGTACGGCGGCGAGCGTTTCACCGACCGAAACCGAGTGCAGCACAATGCCGTGCGGCGCCACTTTACCGCTGCAGTAGCCGTAGCGCTCCGCCCAGCGTTTGCGATAGGCCGGTGCTTTTCGACCGCGCAGCCACAGGCGCAGCCAGATCAGTGGCTGAATCAGATAAAGCAGGGCTGTATAGAGAGTCGTCATAGTTAAGGTTACGACCAGTTCGCGTCAAAAAACACAGGAAAGGCGGCATGTTAACAGAAACTGACCGCCTGCTCATACCACTTCGTCAACGGGTTTGCAGGACGTGCTGATAAAGCGAAGTCAGTGCCTGCGCCAGTCTCTGCGGACCATAAGGTTCAATTTTGCGACGTGCGGCTTCGCCCAGCGCCGGATTGTGCGAAAGTGCGGGCGTCGCTATTACCGCTTCGTTTAACGCTTTGATATCCAACGCATCGCAGACAAAACCCTGTTCACCGTTGGTGATAAATTCTGCGCCGCCGCAGCCGGTGCTGGTAATGATTGCCAGCCCGCAGGCCATCGCCTCCAGCACCACATTGGGGAACGGATCGTACAGCGTTGGCAACAGCAGCGCATCGGCAGCGTGATAAAACGGCTGAACGTCCTGCTGCACGCCCGCAAAGCGCAGGCGGTCAAGACAGTTAAGCTGGTTCGCCAGCTGCTGATAGCGCGCCAGCTGTTTGTCCTGGCCGACCACCACCAGGTAGCGATCGCTATTAGCGACCGCTTCGATAGCGGCCTTTAGCCCTTTGCGTTCGAAGCCGGAGCCGACGTAGATCATCACCGTGGCGTCCTGCGGCAGGTTGAGTCGCTGACGCGCGGCGTGACGCAGCGTATCGCTGGCAGGCTGAAAACGCTGGCTATCAATGGCGTTGTGAATCACGTGGATTTTGCTGGCATCCAGCGCGAAGTGGCGCAAAATATCCTGCTTCACCATGTGCGAATTACAGATCACCGCTTTCAGCGAGGGCGCGTTGAACATCTCCGCTTCCGCCTGCAGCACATAGCGATGATACGGGCTCAGGCTGGCGCTCAGCCGCTGCCACGGCGAAACAATGCGCGCGCGCTGCTCCAGCCATACGCGATGCACACCGTCGCCGGCGCGGAAAATATCGCAGCCGGCGATGCGCTCGTGGCTCTGTACGATATCGAACTTTTCCCGCTCCCAGCAGGCGCGCGCCGCGCGGGCAAAGCCGCGTTCACGCGAGATGCGGCCGAACTTTGCCGGATTGCAGATGTGCAGGTGCCAGGCCGGGTTCGGCGTGCCCTGCCAGCTGCGGGTAATGATGTTGAGATCGAGCTGCTCGCCGTCCAGCGCTTCCAGCGCGCGTGAGATAAAACGCTCGGCACCGCCGTCCGGCCGGTATTTCTGCCGGACAATCGCCAGCCGTAACTTAGTCATGCAAAAGGCTCCTGGCGGCGGCAAGCACATCCTCAACCGGGATGGCAGACAGATAGCGCTGCTCGGTATTGGTATTGATCGAATCCGGTGACGGCAGCGGCGCATAGTCGCCCGCCCAGATAACGCGGTTATTGTCGCCCCACGGGCGCCAGTGCTGCAGCTTGGTCGGGCCGAACAGCGCCAGGCACGGCGTCTGCAGCGCCGCGGCCATGTGCATTGGTGCGGAATCGACGCCAATAAACAGCTGTGCGGCGTCGATCAGCGCCGCCAGCTGCGGCAGCGAGAGCTGGCCTGCCAGCGACACCACGTTCGGCGTGCGGCACAGCGACTGGATATGGGCGATCATCGCCAGCTCTTTCTGATCGGGCGCGGCGGTCAGCACCACGCTGCGACCATCAGCGGCCAGCGCATCAATCAGCTGCGCCACCTTTTCATCTTCCCAGCACTTAAAAACCCAGCGCGAGGTGGGCTGCAGCACCACAAACGGGCCGGTAATCGACTGCTGAGCGAGGACGTCCTGCACTTTTTGCTGGTCGGCGGCGCTGAAATGCATGGAGGCTGTCGCCCCGGCGGTGGGAATGCCGAGCGGCTGCAGCGCCGTCATGTTTTGTTCCACGGTATGCAGCTGATGGTGACGGTCGGTGGAAACCAGCTGGTTATGGCACCAGCGCCAGAACGCGTTGTCGCGCTTGCGGTACGCAAAGCCAATGCGCACCGGCGCACCGGACAGGCCGGTAATAATGGCGCTGCGCCACTGGTCGGCCAGATTAATCACCACATCGTAATGGCAGGCGCGCACCGCCCGCACCAGCGCGACCTCATGGCGAAACTTCTGCCAGCCGCCTTCCTTTTTCCAGTTGCGATCGATGATATGCAGCTGACGGATCGCCGGATGCGCTTCCAGCATCGGGCGCGTCTCTTTGTACAGCAGCACATCAATGTTGGCCTGCGGATAGCGCTGGCGCAGCGCATTGATGGCAGGCGTGGTCAGCAGCATATCGCCATGATGACGCAGCTTTATCAGCAAAATATTTTGCGGTGCAAAGTGGGCTGGAATCGGGCTTGCCATACTCAAATCATCTCAAAATTCAGTGAGCTGATTGTAGGGCAAACCCTGGAGGGGTTAAAGCCGCGGCGGGCGCTTATTTATTGCGCCAGCGATAAATGCGGCTCAGCCACAGCAGCAGCTGATACCACTGACGCGCGCCGCGCGCATTGCGCAGCATGCGTTTGTGCGTCTGGCTGCTAAACAGATCGGCGATCATTGCCTGGCGCGCTGCGGCGTCCGGTTCGCGCCGGATAGCGTGGCACACGCTGAGCGCTTCGCGGGTAATCTGCGCGTGGAAGCTCGGGTAAATCTTCACCTTGTGACGATAGCGCGTATTGATCTCTTCCAGCATGCGCGCGATTTTCAGGTAGTGACGCTGATAGTCGACGTTGTGCTGGCCGGTGCGCTTGCGGTTGCTGATCGACGCATCGTGCATGTAGTAGCGATACAGCACCCGATCGGTGTAGCGCACGCGCTGCACATTGAGCATGAACTCAGTGGTCCACGGGATGTCCTGATGATGCAGACCGGGTTCAAACTGCAGATTAAGCTGTTCGATCAGCTCACGGCGGTAGATACCGAGCCACACGACGTGCAGGTAACGCCGGGTTTTCAGCGCCTTGTCGAGCCACTCCGGCCCGCTTAACACGCCAGTGCTGGTGAGGCGATCCCGCGGAATCATCGGCTTAATTGTCTGGCTGGCCTTGAAAAACCACTCGGCGTTGCACTGCGCAGCGTCCAGCCGATCGCGCTCCGCCATGTCGACCAGCGTCTGGTACATCGCCGGGTCCATGGTGTCGTCGGCGTCAGGAAAGCTGACGTATTTACCCCGCGCCACGGCCAGCCCGGCATTGCGCGCACGCGACACGCCACCGTTCGGCTGATGAATCACCTGGATATGTGGGTACTGCTGCGCCAGCGCGTCGGCGCGCTCGCCGGAACCGTCGGTGGAGCCATCATCAACAATGATGATCTCCAGCGACGTCAGGGTTTGCGCCAGCAATGCATTGATACAGCCGGTAAAGTCAGCACCAGCGTTAAACATCGGGATAATGAGACTGAGTAGCGGGGATGAGCTATCGGGCTGCGCTGTCATGTTCTTCGTTGTTCCGTCGCGCCAGGCGCTGCTGCTGCCGGGTGCGGATAAAATCATGGATATCATTTAGCTTGCGTTCATCCAGCTCGAACAGCTGTTCAACCGGATGGGCAAATTTGTATTGCGCAGCGAACACAAACGAAGAGGGCGCGATGTGGTTCGGGCCAATTAAGAGCACGTCACCCAGCGGCCTTTGCTCCTCTACGCAGCAGGGACCATAAATTAAAATCACCGGTACCTGTTGCGCGTCGGCAATATACACATTGCCGGAATCTGAGGCGATATAGAAATCCATCTCGTTAATGGCGGCAGGCAGCGCCTCGAGCGGAATTTTACCTACCAGACTCACCAGATTGTTTCGCTGACCGGCAACTTTAAACAACTCCTGAACGCGTGATTGTTCATTCGGTGCGCCGAAAGCAAAAAAAGTGCAGGGGAGATCGCTCAGGTGGTCGAAAAGCCGACACCAGATTAACGGCGGAATGGTTTTGGCCTGATTCCCTGCCGTTACGCTAATACCAATGCGGATGCCCGGCGCCTGCGTAATTTCCGCGGGCAGCGTTTCCGGTTGCCACAGTGGCAGGGTGGCATGTTTGGGATAACTCTCTTTGGTAAAAGAGCGATCGGCCAGTTTCAGGTAATTTTCCAGCGTTAAGGTATTTTTCTCGTGATAAACCACGCCGCTGGCCGTTAAATAAAACAGGCCCTGATAGCCTTTGCGCCGATAGCTGGAAAGAAATTGTTTGTTGCTGGCATTGCAGCAGGCGGCAATAAATAAATTGAGATTGGTGGGATGCAGCAAATAAATATTGTCGTAGCGATTGAGCAGCTGCCACACCAGTTTTATTTTTTTCATCAAACCGGAGCGGTGATCTTCGATATACCAGATGTGCTCCAGCGTGGCGTCACGTTCAGCCAGCGGGGCGACACTATAGCTCAGCAGGGCATCGCTTTTTCCCAGGTGGGATAATAACGGCGTGATATTAATATAGTCGCCAATTTTAGCGGTCTGTATCACCAGATTTTTACCGGTGCGGCCATGAACAAACTTCATCACCCATTTGACCGGCGAAAAAAGAATAAACAGTAGTACGTACGTCAAGTAGTCATCCCCATGATTCGGTCACACCGTCATGGGGGACCTGTTAACCTGAAACGTGCTGCGTGGTTGAAAATGACGTCTCCGCCACCTGAATAAGCTGCAGGTATTGCTGGCAAACAACGCTCAAACTATAAATGCTTAAGTCCAGATGTTGCAACCTGGGGGGAGTTGTATAAATTTCTCGCATTTTTTCTGCCAGCGATGTTGCATTCATCTCTGCCAGACCGTGTGACAGTTCGCCGGTGAGGATCGAAACAGGACCGCCCGGACAGCGCGTACTGACCACCGGGGTGCCGCAGCTCAGGGCTTCGACCAGCACATTACCAAAACCTTCACTGTCGGAGCTGACCACCAGCAGGCGCGCGTGCCGTATCCAGGGATACGGGTTGCGCTGAAAACCCTCGAAGCGCACGCGCTCCGCAATGCCTGAATTCTGCGCCTGCTCACGCAATTTTTGCGTTATTTTTTCGCTTCCCTGACCCAGTAAAACCAGCGGCGCGGTGATGCCACTCAGGGCATAGGCTTCGAGCAGGCGGTCATGGCGTTTGGTTTCATGGAAGCGTCCCACGTGCACCAGGAAATCGGTGCCGGCTAACGGGCAAGGTTCAGCGGCCAGCCGGGCGAGGCTGTCAAAATCGAAAGGATTGGCGATCACTTTGGCCTGGCGGGGCTGTACGCCAATGTTTTGCACCATATCGTCGATGACGTACTGCGAAACCCCAACGATTTGGCGATCCTGATAAACGTGACGGATTTTCAGCCGCTTCAGCCACAGCGAGAAGCCGGTTTTACGTGCCAGATACGAAGCAGAAAACACGCCGTGCAGACAGAACCAGGTCCTGTCTCCATCGAGCGCCGGCGTTTGCCTGACAATGCGGTCGGTTTTATGCAGATGAGAGAGGATCAGATCAAATTTGCCGTGCCGCGCTTCACTGTCGCGCACCGCACGATCCAGCAGACGCGCGCGGCGCCATGTTTCTGTCAGCTTGCGCCACGGGTGGTTACAGCGATCAAGAATCACCTGGTAATCCACGCCAGCCGGAATAGGGTAATCACATACCTTCCGCAAAGAGAAGATCGAAACCTGGTGTCCCTGACTGAGGAAGCCCCCCGCCAGAGTCAGTACGACTTTTTCGGCGCCGCCGCCCGGCAGGCCATCAATCACCATTAAAATGCGTTTCGACAAAATTTTTTACCCCTACATGCCAGTCTGCTGTAAAGACTTAGCTGCTATCATTCCCGGTGCTATCAGGACTTAATATAAGAAAATTCAATTAATTATTTTTATGGCCAGGTAATTTTACACGAACGTGCGCTCGGTTAATTGCTAAAATTCAGGCCAGTGAAGAGTTTAAATTATTCTAGTTTAACTAATCTTATACCGCTATCGACTTCCCCCTGAACCCGCATGGGAAAAGTTTGCGCCCGTCAGGAGCGTTGCGTACCATAGCGATTATAACACTGTAATTCACCGGATAAGTTATGGAAAAACCTGCCTTTTTAATTACCCTTGATACCGAAGGGGATAACCTGTGGCGCAATCGCAGCGGCAAGGTCACTACCCATAACGTCCGGTTTTTACCGCGCTTCCAGGCGCTGTGTGAGAAATACGCTTTTAAACCGACCTGGCTGACCAACTATGAGATGGCCAGTGACCCGGCTTATGTCGAGTTCGGGCGCGATCTGCTGGCGCGCGGTCAGGGCGAAATCGGTATGCATTTACATGCCTGGTACAGTCCACCTGAATATGCGCTGACCGACGATGAGTGGCGTTACCAACCTTATCTGATCGAATATCCGGAAAACGTCCTGCGCGATAAAGTCGCCTTTATGACCGATCTGCTGGAGAACGCTTTTCAGCGTAAAATGACCAGCCACCGCGCCGGCCGCTGGGCATTTAATGAAGTGTACGCCCGCGCCTTGATCGATCAGGGCTATCTGGTTGACTGCTCGGTTACGCCGCGCGTGAGCTGGCGTAATGCGCAGGGTGCACCGCAGGGACAGGGCGGAACGGATTACAGCCATTTCCCCGATCGCGCTTATTTCCTTGATGAACAGGATATTTCCAGGCCGGGCGACAGCCCGCTGCTGGAACTTCCGATGAGCATTCAGTATCGCTATGGCACGCTGACCAATCAGCTTAAAAAAATGTGGAATGGCATCCGCGGCAGGCAGCGTGGACCTTCAGTGAACTGGCTGCGTCCGGTGGGGGGGAATCTGGCCCAGATGAAACAGGTGGCAGAACAGACGCTCGCACAGGGCAACGACTATGTGGAGTTCATGCTGCATTCATCCGAGTTTATGCCAGATGGCAGCCCCACATTTAAAACGGAGGCTGATATTGAACGCCTGTATGACGATCTGGAAGACCTGTTCAGCTGGCTGGCGACCCGGACGCAGGGCATGACGCTCACTGAATTTGCGCAGCTGAAGCACCAGCAGCGCTAAACAGCCCAATCGCGTTACAGCGCGATCTCAGCCAGCATGGCCATCACGTCGTCAGGCTGAATGTCTGCCATGCTGCTGCTGCCCTGCGCGGGCCGTAACGCATGCTGATTCCTGCCATAGCCACCAATCAGACCCGGGTCAGTCGGGCCGAACAGGGTGATGTTGGGGCGATCCAGCGCGGCGGTCAGATGGCTCAAACCGGTATCCACCGAGACCACCGCCCGGGCGCCCGCCAGCTGCTGCGCCACCTGCTCCAGCGTCAGCTTCGGCAACACCTCTGCATGATCAAACCCTGCTGCCAGCCGCTGCGCGCGCTGGTGCTCGTGTTCGGCGCCCCACGGCAGCCTGACGCGCAGGCCAGTGGGCTGAACCCGCGCGATGAGCTGGCGCCAGTGATCTTCCGGCCAGTGTTTGTTGTCGCGCGTTGTGGCGTGCAGAAACACCAGGTACGGTTGGCTATCCTGCGGTTGTGCCGCGAGAAAATGACCGGCAATGGCATAGTCGCCCTGCGTGGCCGGTTTTTCATAGCCCAGACTTTTCGCGAACAGTTCGCGCGTGCGTTCCACGGCGTGCTGCTGCTTACCAATCTCATGACGCTTGTCATACCACCAGCTGGCGAACGGTTCACGTGCGCTGCGGCTGTCCTGACCATGTTTGATGCCTTTGGCGAGGCGCGTCACCAGCGCGGCGCTTTTAATCAGCCCCTGGGCATCAATCACCACGTCGTACTGACGTGACTGCAGCTCGCGTTTGAATTGCACGCGCTCTTCGCGCTGCTGGCTGCCAAACCAGTGTTTGCGCCAGCGACGAATCGCCACCGGCAGGACTTTATCGACGGCCGGATGCCAGCCGGGGATCTGCGCAAAATTCTCTTCCACCACCCAGTCGAAGAGAATGCCGGGAATCGCCTGCATCGCATCGGTCAGTGCCGGCAACGTGTGCAGTACATCACCCATCGACGAGGTTTTAACAATCAAAACGTGCATGGTTACTCCTGCACCGGATGCAGTAACTCATTGAGTTCCTGATGCACGCGTGCCGGTTGAATATCAATCAGGCTCTGGTGATAGCCCTCTGCGGCATCGCCTTTGCGCACTTTGTGGTAGCCGGTAATCAGGCGAATGATGCGCGCCTGATGGGATAGCGGCGGCGTGAAATCCGGGCTGCTCGGGCCATACAGCGCCACCAGCGGCCGGTTGAGCGCGGCGGCAATGTGCATCAGTCCGGAATCATTGCTGACGACCGCAGCACAGTGGGCGATCAGAATCACCGCCTGCTCCAGCTGCGTTTCGCCCGCCAGATTGCGGCAGTGCGCGCGTGCCGTGTCCGGCAGCGCCTGCAGGATCGCCTCGCCGGTTTCCCGATCTTTAGCCGAGCCGAACAGCAGCACCTGATAGCCTTCAGTAATCAGCTGTGCCGCCAGCGCGGCGTAGTGATAGTGTGGCCAGCGCTTCGCGGGACCAAACTCGGCACCGGGGCAGAAGCCGATGGCCGGGCGATCCGCCGACAGCGCAAACTGCGCCGCGGTCATGCGTTTTTCATCGTCGTCGACGCGCAGCTGCGGCCACAACAGCGGCTGAGGCAACTGTGCTGCCGCCGCAACCGGCTGGTCATAGCCCAGCGCCACATAGCGCTCCACCATTAAGGGAAACGCGGCTTTGTCCAGCACCCGCACGTCATTCAGCACGCCATAGCGCATTTCGCCGCGCCAGCCGATGCGGCGTTTGATGCCGGCAAAAAACGGCACCAGCGCCGATTTAAACGAGTTTGGCAGCACATAGGCGCGATCGTAACCGCTGGCCCGCAGCGCTTTGCCCAGGCGACGGCGCTCACCCAGCGCCAGCGCACCGTGGCCAAGCGGCATCGCCAGCGCCTGATTCACTTCCGGCATGCGTGACAGCAGCGGCCGGCACCAGGCCGGCGCCATCACATCAATTACCGCCTCAGGGTGCGCCTGTTTCAGCGTGCGATAGAGACTTTGCGACATCATCATATCGCCGACCCAGGAGGGGCCAATAACCAGAATTTTCATCGCCGGTGCCGGTTTCCTTATGCGTGACGGTTCAGCCAGGCCATATATTCGCCTACGCCCTGGGCAACGGTTTTAAACGGTTTGTCATAGCCCGCGGCGCGCAGTTTGCTGAGATCAGCCTGCGTAAAGGCCTGGTAGCGCCCTTTCAGTTTGTCCGGGAACGGGATGTATTCGATCTGGCCTTGCTGGTGGAACTTCAGCACCGCATCCGCCACTTCCTGGAAAGATTCGGCGCGGCCGGTACCGCAGTTATAGATGCCGGATACACCGTTTTCCCAGCACCACAGATTGACTGCCACCACATCATCGACGTGGATGAAGTCACGACGGAAGCTGTCGCTGCCCTCGAACAGCTTAGGATTTTCACCGTTACTGATCTGCGTGTTGAGGTGGAACGCGACGCTCGCCATGCTGCCTTTGTGGCCTTCACGCGGCCCGTACACGTTGAAATAGCGGAAGCCGCACACTGGTGAATCCGCTTCCGGCAGAATCTGGCGGACATAGTGGTCGAACAGCATTTTTGAGTAGCCGTACACGTTGAGCGGCTGCTCGTACTGGCGCTCTTCAATGAAGTTCTCGTTACGCCCGCCGTAGGTGGCGGCCGATGAGGCATACAGGAACGGAATTTCACGTTCGAGGCAGAAGTGCAGCAGATCTTTTGAGTACTGATAGTTGTTGTCCATCATGTACTTACCGTCCCACTCGGTGGTGGCTGAACAGGCACCTTCATGGAACACCGCTTCAATCGGACCCAGATCTTCACCCGACATGATGTAAGTGAGGAATTCCTCTTTATCCATGTAATCCGCGATGTCCAGATCCGCGAGGTTCACGAATTTGGTGCCATCTTTCAGATTATCCACCACCAGGATATCGGTATGACCGCGATCGTTGAGCGCTTTCACAATGTTGCTGCCAATCATGCCCGCGCCGCCGGTTACGATAATCATATGCTTTGCCTTTAAACAGTTGGGGTGAAACAGGAGGTTTCACGCACGAATACCTAACATCATAACATTTCAGCCCGATGCGGACAGCCAGATGACGCCGATCGCGCTGCACAAATCCTGCGCGCCGCGTGAACTATGCTGCAAAACGGAGATTTCCCTGGCTGAATTGTCGTCCATTCGCTTTTCGATCAGTAATATGTGCCAAAATTTTGCTATCTGAGGAGCAGAATCATGTCCGATCAGTTCTATTCACAAATCCGGCAACAGCTTGAGACAACGCGGCAGGACGGATTGTTCAAACAGGAGCGCACCCTGACCTCGGCGCAGCAGGCGGAAATCAACGTCGCCAATAGCCCGCCGGTGATTAACTTCTGCGCCAATAACTATCTCGGCCTTGCGAACCATCCGGCGCTGATTCAGGCCGCCAAAGACGGTATGGATACGCATGGTTTTGGCATGGCGTCGGTGCGTTTTATCTGCGGCACGCAGGACAGCCATCAGCTGCTGGAGCGCCGGCTGGCGGAGTTCCTCGGCATGGAAGAAGCTATCCTGTTCTCCTCATGCTTCGACGCCAACGGCGGGCTGTTTGAGACCCTGCTGGGCGCGGAAGACGCGATTATCTCGGATGCGCTCAACCATGCGTCGATCATCGACGGCATCCGCCTGTGCAAAGCCCAGCGCTATCGTTACGCCAACAATGATATGGCTGAGCTGCGCGCGCGCCTGCAGGAGGCCCGCGACAAAGGCGCGCGCCATCTGCTGATTGCCACCGACGGCGTGTTCTCCATGGATGGCGTGATCGCTAACCTGCAGGGCATTTGCGACCTGGCCGATGAGTTTAATGCGCTGGTGATGGTGGATGACTCGCACGCGGTGGGCTTTGTCGGCGCAAGCGGACGCGGCACGCATGAATACTGCGGCGTGATGGATCGCGTGGATATTCTGACCGGCACGCTGGGTAAAGCGCTGGGCGGTGCGTCCGGCGGTTACGTGGCGGCAAAACGCGAGGTGGTTGAATGGCTGCGTCAGCGCTCGCGCCCTTATCTGTTTTCTAACTCGCTGGCACCGGCGATTGTGGCCGCGTCGCTGCGCGTGCTGGATCTGCTGAACGAAGGCGATGGGCTGCGGCAGCGGCTGTGGGAAAACGCCCGCTTCTTCCGGGAAAAAATGACCGCCGCGGGCTTTACGCTGGCCGGTGCCGATCACGCCATCATTCCGGTGATGCTGGGCGATGCCAAAGTGGCGCAGCAGTTTGCCAGTCTGCTCCAGCAGGAAGGCATCTACGTTACCGGCTTCTTCTATCCGGTGGTGCCACAGGGCCAGGCGCGCATTCGCACGCAGATTTCTGCCGGCCACACTCAGGCGCAGCTGGAGCACGCGGTGGCGGCCTTCACGCGCATCGGACATCAGTTAGGGGTTATCACTGCAGGAGCCAACGGATGAAAGCACTGGCTAAACTGAAAGCGGAAGAGGGGATCTGGATGGTGCACGACGCGCCGGTGCCGGAGCCCGGTCATAACGATCTGCTGATTAAAATCCGCAAAACCGCCATCTGTGGCACCGATGTGCATATCTATAACTGGGACGACTGGTCGCGCAAAACCATTCCGGTGCCGATGATCACCGGCCACGAATACGTGGGTGAAGTGGTCGGCATCGGTCAGGAAGTGAAGGGTTTCGCCATTGGCGATCGCGTATCGGGTGAAGGTCACATCACCTGTGGCCACTGCCGCAACTGTCGCGCCGGCCGTACCCATTTATGCCGTAATACCGTGGGTGTCGGGGTTAATCGTCAGGGCTGCTTCGCTGAATATCTGGTGATCCCGGCGTTTAACGCGTTCAAAATTCCCGACAATATTTCCGACGAGCTGGCGGCGATTTTCGATCCGTTCGGTAACGCGGTGCATACCGCGCTCTCGTTTGATTTGGTAGGTGAAGACGTGCTGATCTCCGGTGCCGGACCGATTGGCATTATGGCGGCAGCGGTGTGTAAGCACGTCGGCGCACGAAACGTGGTGATCACTGACATCAATGAGTACCGCCTCGGGCTGGCGCGTGAAATGGGCGTGACGCGTGCGGTCAACGTGGCGCAGCAGAATCTGCGCGAGGTGATGACGGAACTGGGGATGACCGAAGGCTTTGATGTCGGACTGGAGATGTCCGGCGCGCCGCCGGCGTTTCGTACCCTGCTGGAGACCATGAATCACGGCGGACGCATCGCGCTGCTGGGCATTCCGCCGGGTGAAATGTCG
This sequence comes from gamma proteobacterium symbiont of Scutellera amethystina, assembly GCF_059730845.1. Classification (NCBI taxonomy): domain Bacteria; kingdom Pseudomonadati; phylum Pseudomonadota; class Gammaproteobacteria; species gamma proteobacterium symbiont of Scutellera amethystina. The sequence goes on along the minus strand of NZ_AP035935.1, from coordinate 4,154,258 downwards.
ATTGACTGGAATCAGGTTATCTTCAAGGGGCTGTTTATCAAGGGGATTTACGGCCGTGAGATGTTTGAAACCTGGTACAAAATGGCCGCGCTGATTCAGTCCGGCCTCGATCTGACGCCGATCATCACGCATCGCTATCACATCGACGACTTCCAGCAGGGCTTCGACGAGATGCGTTCCGGGCGTTCAGGCAAAGTGGTGCTGAGCTGGGATTAAACGACACACCGGCCTGCGGGCCGGTGACGCTCAGGATTGCTGTTTTTCCGCATCGGTCAGGTAACGCACCTTACGCGTGTAATCCTGGCCTTTGAAGCTCAGCGGCTGGTGCGGATCCTGCAAATATTTTTGCCATTCACTTAAGGGAAAGCCGCCATGCGCGCCAATCACCTGCGGTGGAATCACGGCCGACTGACCACCAATGCGTTTCGACACCGGCCAGTTAGCCCATTCGCCCAGATTGACCGTGCGGAGATCCAGCAGGTCGAGCAGGGCAGCGAGCGGTAGCTGATCGGTTGGCGGCTGGTCGTCGTTCATCAATTCCCAGGTATCATTAAATAACGTCAGCCACAGCGGACAAATACGCTGCCATGTGCGACGGGAGGCCGCCAGATAGGCGCCATTCACGTGATCCTGCAAATAAGGGCGAACGGTGTGGTGGTAATAGGCCGGAATATGTTCTTCTGGCGCGCCGGCCAGTTTGGCGATCATCTTGCCCTGACGGAAGCTGCTGTACAGATGATGCTCACGCATCGCAATATCCGGCGTTTTTAATAAATTGAGATCGGAATCGATCATCAATATACCTTCACCGGTTGCCTGCAAGGGGGCCTGAAGTTTAATCAGGCGGCTGCGGTAGATCTGTTTATAGCGGTAGTTTTCTTCACGAAACGGCACCTCCAGCGTCACCACACGCACGCGTGCCGGCAGCGGCGGAAAAGCGCTGGAAGGCTGATCGCTGACAATGACAATTTCGCTGATGGTGTCGGCGCAGCGGCTGGCAAAATAAGCGCTGAGCACCGCTTCTTCAATGTAATCAGCGCCGGTACAGGGGATGACTACGGAACTAACGGCAATGGTGCCCTGCGCATCCGCCTGCGTGGCGGGAATGTTGTGGCGCGAGAGAATGTAGCGACGGTGTTTATTTAAAAAATCAAACATGCTTTTTTCTCTCCATGACGTTTTCCAGAATGTTTTCCACGCCCGACACGTAATGTTCGATGCTATAGCGCTCGCGCACCCGGGCGGCGGCGGCGGCGATTAAACGCTGGCGCAGTGCAGTATCCTGCCACAGCGCGCTAAGATGCTGGCTAAGCTGTTGCGTATTGCCATAGTCAAACAGTAAACCGGTCTCGCCGTGTTGAATTAATTCCGACGTACCGACGACATTCGAACCTATCACCGCCGTATTCACCAGCATCGCTTCCAGCACCACGCGCGGCAGCCCTTCACTGGCTGAGGCGAGAATAAACGTATCGAATGCCGCCAGATAATCCAGTGCGTTATTTTGAAAGCCGGTAAAAATAACCTGCGCGGCAATCCCCTCTTTTTGCGCCAGCTGCTGTAAGTGCTGCTGCTCCGGGCCGGCACCGACGATCACCATTTTCCATTTAGCGGCAGGATGCGCGCGGCTGAATGCACCTAACGCCTGCAAAATATGATGGTTAGATTTACGCGCAATCAGGGAACCGATGGAGCCGAAAATAAAGGTATCGGCGGGATAATCAAAGCGCTGACGCACCGCCTCACGCACCGGCAGCGGCTGATGAATATCGATAGCGTTGGATACGGTAAAGCAGCGCTGCGCATCAACACCGCTTTCGCTCAGGGTGCGGTGTACGCCCTGTGACACGGCAATCACCGCATCACAATGCCGATTAATCATCTTGACCAGCGCATTATTGAGTAACGGATCAATGCGGCAGTGCTGAATTAACGCCACGTGAGTCTGTTCAGCGGCGAGATAGCCTTCAACGTTGGTGCTGGGCTGATTATTCATGTACAGCGCATCATAGCCACCGTCGCGTAAAATCGTCGCGATTTGGCGGGCGTTAGGCTGCATGCGCCACTGGCGATCGATGCGGTCGATGGCGTTTTTTTTCACCGCGCGGTTAAAAAACAGCAGGGTGCGCAGCAACTCTTTGGTGATTTTTGCCCAGAGCGGCTGGCGACGCTGCGCAATAAATGTCACCGGAATGCCGATCGCCTCTAATACCGAGGCAATGGTCTCCTGATTGCCACGCGCATAATTCTGATAAAAACAGCAGGTGATAGCGAAACGCTGGCGATCGATGCGCTTGAGTAATTCCAGCATGCTGTTGGTACCACCGCCCCATTCGCGCCCGGTATCCAGCAGCAGAATTTTCTTTCTGGTTGACGTCATCTGTTCCGATATCCTTGCGCGGAAAAGGTGTGGCGTTAAATAAGGCGCAGCACGCTGCGCCTGATAATCAGAATAGCTGTTTAAGCGACTGCACGAGTGGACTGCCGGTAATGCTCTCTGTCACCACCTCCACCGCACGACTCTGCGGTACGGCAGGCAGCGGCTGTGCAGGCTTACACACGCCCGGCGCACGGAATACCGGGGTGCGCGGTTTCACCGGCGTGCTGGCCGGCGGCGTAGCGCCCTGGCGCAGCGGTTCGTTGAGCAACTGGCTGGGGCGGACCAGGGTGATATCGCCCGGTAGCGTCGGCAACATCTGCTGCAACACCCGTACCGTGGTGGGATGCGGATGGCCAATAGCGATGGTGTAGCCATCGCGCTGTGCCAGCTTCACTGCGCGGGTGAACTGGGTGCGAATCGCCGCTTCATTCTGGCTGTCGTCGAGGAATACGCGCCGCTTCAGCACCTTAACCTGCGTGCCCTGTGCGGCCGGGACCGACTGGCTGTTGCCAATGGTCATGCTATCGAGAAAGTAGTAGTTGTAGTGATTGAGCACCTGCATCACTTTCTGCATGCCGGGCAGGCTGGAGGTCATTTTGCTGCCCATATGGTTGTTCAGGCCAACCGCATACGGCACTTTGTTGCTGGCTTCACGCACGATGCGCGCGATCTCTTCGCTGCTCATCTCCGGCGTCAGCGTGTCCTTCTCCAGCGGCTGTTTGCTCAGCGGCGCCATCGGCAGGTGAATCAGCACCTCATGACCACCCTGATGCGCTTTGGTTGCCATATCACGCGCATGAGGCGCATTGGGTAGCACCGCCACAGAAACCGCGGCGGGCATCTGCAGCACTTTATTCTCTTCAGCCGGGCGGTAGCCGAAGTCGTCAATGACGATAGCCAGTTTTCCCGCATGGGCGGCAAAGGTAAAAAACAGCCCGCACAGGGCGGCGCTAAGCTTTTGGGACTGAAACAACACTTATCTTCCTAACCACGGCAGTGGGTTGACGGCCTGTCCCTGACGACGAATTTCAAAGTAGAGCGAGGGCGTGCCGCGGCCGCCGCTGGTGCCCACGAGGGCGATAGGCTGTCCTGCCTTCACCTGCGCACCGACGCTCACCAACGCGCTCTGATTGTAGCCATAAAGGCTCATATCGCCTTTACCGTGTTCGACGACCACAACCAGGCCGTAGCCTTGCAGCCAGTCGGCCATCAGCACGCGACCATCAGCAATGGCTTTGACTTCAGTGCCTTCCGGCGCATCAATCACCAGACCTTTCCAGCGCAGTTCGCCCTGCATTGCTTCACCAAAGCGATGTTCAATGCGACCGCGCACTGGCCAGGTGGCCTGTCCGCCCGGCCGGCCAAGGCCGCCGGTGCGCGCCATCAGCTCGCGCTCGCTTTGCGTAGGGGAATAGCTGGAGCCTTTGGCTTTTGCCTGGGCCTGACGCTGGCGCACTTTTTCCGCCTCGCGCGCTTCGCGTTGCGCCCGTTCGCGCGCCTCACGTTCGGCTTTGGCGATTTTGTCCTGCAGGCGGCTTTCGTTCTGACGCATCTCGACCAGATCGGCCTGGTCTTTCTCCAGCGCGCTCTCCAGTGCGGACAGTGTTTTCTTGCGTGCGGCGCTGGCGGTTTCCAGCTTGTTCTGTTGCGTCTGCTGCTGCGCTAACAGCGACTTTTGCTGCTCCTGCTTGCCCTGCAGCGCCTGACGCTGCTGCGCCAGTTCCTGCTGAGTCTGCTTAAGCTCGTCGATGTTTTTTTGCCGGGCGGCATTGAGGTAGCCAAAATAGGCCAGAATACGTTCGCTGCGCTGTGCTTCTTCACCGCCGAGCAGCAGCTGTACGGCGTTGTGCTGGCCCTGACGAAACGCGGCATCCAGCTGCTGCGCCAGCAGTTTTTCCTGCTGCGCCTGCTGCTTTTCCAGCCGGGCAATGGCGGCGGTGGTTTGGGCGATTTCGCCGTTCAGCGCGCTCAGGCTATTGCGGGTTTCACGCAGCTGGCGACTGGCCTGGGCAATCACTTTTTCCTGACTCTGCAGCTGATCCAGCAGCTTACTGCGCTGCAGCTTCTGCGCTTTAACGCTTTTCTCTTTTTCGGCGATGTCCTGCTGAATGGACTTTAGCTGCGTTTTGCTGTCATCGGCGCTATGCGCGGCGACGGGCAACAGCAACGCACCCGCACAAAGCAGGCTAAGGGAGATATCGGACCAGCGAAATGACAACGGAGATGCCGGGTCGTTGTAACGGGTCCTTGTGTGTGTAACGGTCGCTTTTCCCTTCATAGTCGATAATTATTCCACGATGAACAGCCGCTTACCAGTTATCCCGGCCGGGTTTTGCTTTACGAAAGATGTCGGCCACAGCTTAGCGGGATAAAGATTGTCTCAATTTTGCGATTAGAACACTTTTTTTGGAAAATGACGCACAAATCGTAACTCTGCCCGCTTCGCGACTGTACATGCGAAGTGGCGCAGGTATACTCAGAACCCTTGTTTTAGCTTATTAGCCCCGGTCTGGAGTCGTTACCCCTCATGCAAGAAATTATGCAGTTTGCAAGCAATCACCCCATCCTTAGTCTGGCATGGGTCGCTTTACTTATTCTGGTGATTGTAACCACCGTTAAAGGAATGTTCTCTAAGGTAAAAACCATCAGCCGTGGTGAAGCAACCCACCTGATCAACAAAGAGGATGCGGTGGTGGTAGACGTTCGTTCACGCGACGACTATCGCAAAGGACACATTTCAGGGGCTATTAACATCGCCGCAGCCGATATCAAAAAAGGCAGCTTCGGCGAGCTGGAAAAGCACAAGTCGCAGCCCATAATTGTGGTATGTGCCACCGGCCAGAGCGCCGCAGAACCGGCAGCCACCCTTAGCGCAGCGGGTTTTGACAAAGTGACCGTGCTGAAAGATGGTGTGAGCGGCTGGAGTGGCGAAAACCTGCCGCTGGTTCGCGGTAAATAACTTCCTGAGGTATCACCGCATGGCTAATGTTGAGATTTACACCAAAGTGACCTGTCCTTACTGCCACCGGGCGAAGGCGTTGCTGGATCAAAAAGGCGTGTCATACCAGGAGATTCCCATTGATGGGGACGCGGTAAAGCGCGAAGAGATGATCAAACGCAGCGGCCGCACCACGGTGCCACAGATCTTTATTGACGCGCAGCACATTGGCGGCTGTGACGATCTCTACGCGCTGGACGGGCGTCAGGGACTCGATCCCTTGCTCCGCGCATAACATTTTCGACCGACAATTTTCACTTAAAGGATTCAGTAACATGTCAGAGCATAGCAGCAACGAAATGCAGTTCCAGATTCAACGCGTTTACACCAAAGACGTCTCATTTGAAGCGCCAAACGCACCTCAGGTTTTCCAGAAAGAGTGGGAACCGGAAGTGAAGCTGGATCTGGACACCGCCTCTTCTCAGCTGGCGGATGAAGTGTATGAAGTCGTGCTGCGCGTTACTGTCACCGCCACCGTGGGCGAAGACACCGCGTTCCTGTGCGAAGTACAGCAGGCCGGTATCTTCACCATCAGCGGTATCGAAGGCACGCAGATGGCACATTGCCTCGGCGCTTACTGCCCGAACATTCTGTTCCCGTATGCGCGTGAATGTGTCACCAGCCTGGTGTCACGCGGTACCTTCCCTCAGCTCAATCTGGCGCCGGTCAACTTTGATGCGCTGTTCATGAATTATCTGCAGCAGCAGGGTGAAGGCGAAGCGCCACGTCAGGATGCCTGATGACTACACTCAACGCTTCGATTAGCGTCATCGGTGCCGGCTCGTACGGCACCGCACTGGCCATTACGCTGGCCCGTAATGGCCACCCGGTGCTGCTGTGGGGCCACAATCCGCAAAGCGTGGCGCAGCTGCAGGCTGACCGATGCAATACCGCTTTCCTGCCCGATGTTCCTTTCCCCGATAATCTCGTTCCTGAAGCCGATCTGGCCCGCGTCGTCAGCGCCAGCCGCGATCTGCTGGTGGTAGTGCCAAGCCATGTGTTCGGCGACGTGCTGATGCAGCTCAAACCGCTGCTGCGTGCCGACTCACGCATTGTCTGGGCGACCAAAGGACTGGAAAAAGAGACCGGACGGCTGCTGCAGGATGTGGCGCGCGAAATCCTCGGCGACAGCATTCCGCTGGCGGTGATTTCCGGCCCGACCTTTGCCAAAGAGCTGGCGGCCGGTTTGCCGACGGCGATTGCGCTGGCGGCCACTGACGCGCAGTTTGCCGACGATCTGCAGCAAAAGCTGCACTGCGGCAAAAGCTTCCGCGTTTACAACAATCCGGACTTCATCGGCGTGCAGCTGGGCGGCGCAGTGAAAAACGTCATTGCGATTGGTGCCGGAATCTCCGACGGCATTGGCTTTGGTGCCAACGCGCGTACGGCACTCATCACCCGCGGTCTGGCGGAGATGAGCCGTCTCGGTGCTGCGCTGGGTGCCGATCCGACGACCTTTATGGGCATGGCGGGTCTTGGCGATCTGGTGCTGACCTGTACCGATAATCAGTCGCGCAACCGCCGTTTCGGCATGATGCTGGGGCAGGGCGAAAGCGTGGATGAGGCGCAACGCATTATCGGACAAGTTGTAGAAGGCTACAGAAATACCAAAGAAGTCAAAGCGTTAGCTGCGCATGTGGGCGTGGAAATGCCAATAACCGAGCAAATTTATCAGGTATTATATTGCGAAAAATCGGCGCGAGAGGCAGCATTGAGCCTGCTTGGTCGTACAAGGAAGGACGAGAACAGCCAAAGCTAAAGCAGGATGCTTAAGCATTATCACCTGTAGCGCCTAATCGGGCGCTTTTTTATCGGGAGCAAACAGCAATGTCGTCTGAAGAGTTAGAACTGGTCTGGAACCATATCAAAGCCGAAGCCAGAGCGCTGGCCGATTGTGAACCGATGCTGGCCAGTTTTTACCATGCGACCTTGCTCAAGCACGAAAATCTCGGCAGCGCGCTCAGCTACATGCTGGCTAACAAGCTCGCTAACCCGATCATGCCCGCTATTGCCATACGCGAAATTGTTGAAGAAGCCTATCGTCAGGATCCTGAGATGATTGTCTCGGCCGCGTACGATATTCAGGCAGTGCGTCAGCGCGATCCGGCGGTCGACAAATATTCCACGCCATTACTCTATCTGAAGGGCTTCCACGCGCTGCAGGCGTACCGTATTGGCCACTGGCTGTGGAAAGAGGGACGGCGCGCGCTGGCGGTGTATCTGCAAAACGAAATCTCGGTCTCATTCGCCGTGGATATTCATCCGGCGGCGCGCATCGGGCGTGGCATCATGCTGGATCACGCCACCGGCATCGTGATTGGTGAAACGGCTGTGGTGGAAAATGACGTCTCCATTCTGCAGTCGGTCACGCTGGGCGGTACCGGTAAAACCAGCGGCGATCGCCATCCGAAGATCCGTGAAGGGGTGATGATTGGCGCGGGTGCCAAAATCCTTGGCAATATTGAAGTCGGGCGCGGTGCCAAAATCGGCGCCGGTTCGGTGGTCTTGCAGCCGGTGCCGCCCCATACCACGGCGGCCGGCGTGCCGGCGCGCATTGTCGGTAAACCAGCCAGCGACAAACCGTCGATGGATATGGATCAGCATTTCACCGGCGCCGGGTTTGAGTACGGCGACGGCATCTAGCCTTTGATCAGCGCGCCCGCATAATCCAGCTGGCGCCACGCCTCATACACCACCACTGAAACTGCATTCGACAGGTTCATGCTGCGGCTCTCCGCGCGCATCGGAATGCGGATCTTCTGTTCTGCCGGTAACGCATTAAGAATTTCTGGCGGTAAGCCACGGCTCTCCGGGCCAAACAGCAGATAGTCGCCCGGCTGATAGCTGACGGCGCTGTGCGCCGGTGTGCCTTTGGTGGTCAGCGCGAATAAGCGCTGTGGCGCTTCCGCCGCCAGAAAAGCGACGTAGCTGGCGTGCTTTTTCAGCGCGGTATATTCATGGTAATCCAGTCCGGCGCGGCGCAGGCGTTTATCATCCCAGGCGAAGCCTAACGGCTCAATCAGGTGCAGCTGAAAGCCGGTATTGGCGCACAGGCGGATGATGTTGCCGGTATTTGGCGGGATTTCAGGTTCAAATAAGACGATGTTTAGCATAAGGCCCCCGGAAACGAGGGCCGCAGCATAGCAAATTATTGCCGGGCGGAGTACAGCGGCAGCCACAGCGTCAGGCGCAGACCGCCTAACGGGCTATCATCGGCTTTCACCCAGCCGCGGTGCTGTTGCACGGCGGTTTCGACAATCGCCAGCCCGAGCCCGGTGCCGCCGGATTCACGGTCACGCGCTTCATCGGTGCGGTAGAACGGACGGAAAATCTGCTCGCGATCTTCCGGGCTGACGCCGGGACCGTCGTCGTCGACGTGCACGGTAATGCCCTGAATATCCACGGCAAAGCTAACGCTGATGTGCGTGTGCGAATAGCGCAGCGCGTTGCGCACAATGTTCTCCAGCGCGCTTTCCAGCGCGTGCGGGTTACCGTACAGCGGCCACGGACCGGGCGGATACGGCACGTCCATGGTTTTACCCATCTGCTCCGCTTCGAATTTGGCATCTTCCAGCACGCCATTCCACAGCTGGTTGGCCTTCATCGCTTCGCTCACCAGCGCGTTCTTATGCTGGGTGCGCGACAGTACCAGCAAGTCGTTGATCATGCCGTCCAGACGCTGCGCTTCGGTCTCAATACGCTCCAGTTCTTTGCCTTCGCCATGACGCCGGCGCAGTAGCGCAGTCGCCAGCTGCAGACGCGTCAGCGGCGTGCGTAATTCATGGCTGATATCCGACAGCAGTCGCTGCTGTGCCGTCATCATGCGTTCGAGCGCGCTCACCATCTGGTTGAAACTGGAGCCGGCTGCGAGAAATTCCTGCGGGCCCGATTCCAGTTCCGGATGCTGACGCAAATTTCCGCTCGCCACTTCATCCGCGGCATGTTTTAGTTTGCGTGCCGGACGCGCCAGGCTCCACGCCAGCCACAGCAGCAGCGGTGAGCTGATTAACATCGTGACGATGAGCAGCAGCAGAGGACGGTCAAACAGCAGGTTGACGAAATCGAGCTGGGAACTGGTGGCGGGACGGATCAGATACAGCTGGTAATTGTCTTCGCCGTCGCGCACCGCGAAGGGGCCGACCATCTCGACGCGGCCATACTTTTTCTTCTGCGGATGATCGGCATTATCGGACTGGCCGATAAAGTTACGGATCACCTGCATTTCATTGTGCTGCGCACCGATCACCCGTCCTTCGCTGGTCACCAGCAGCAGGCGCTGACCGGGCGGTGCCCATTTGTCGATGGCGCGAAACAGCCGGCGCCACCACATCAGGTCGTTGGGCGGATCCTGTGACAGCTCCGCCTCAACGTGTTGCTCAATCATGGTGCCCTGGCGCTGTTCGCTCTCCATCAGCGAGGTCATCTGGCGCGAATCGAGTTTGGGCACCATCAGTACCAGCATCAACACCAGCGCCAGGGTGAGCCAGAAGATGGCGAAGATGCGGGTGGTCAAACTTCCAATCATGATGCCGAAACCATCAGATAGCCGCGTCCGCGCAGAGTTTTGAACCACGGATGACCATCACGACGTTCCGGCAGCTTACGACGCAGGTTGGAGATGTGCATATCGATGGCGCGGTCAAACGGCGTCAGGCGCTTGCCCAGCACTTCCTGGCTGAGATGCTCGCGTGACACCACCTGGCCAAGATGCTGCGCCAGTAAGTAGAGCAGGGTGAACTCGGTGCCGGTGAGATCCAGCGTTTCGCTGTCGAAGCTGGCTTCCTGACGGCCCGGATTCAGGCGCAGGCAATCCACTTCCAGCGTCGGTGAGCTGTTATCGTGCTGTTGCTGCTGTTCGCTCCAGTTGGAACGGCGCAGAATCGCACGGATACGCGCCACCAGTTCGCGATCGTTGAACGGCTTTGGCAGATAGTCATCCGCGCCCAGTTCCAGGCCCAGAACGCGGTCCAGCTCGCTACCGCGGGCGGTCAGCATGATGACAGGGGTTTGATGTTGCTGGCGTAGCTCTTTTAACGTGTCGATACCGTTCTTCTTCGGCATCATGACATCGAGCAAAAGCAGGTCGACGGTGTTGTCCAGCAGATTGAGCGCCTGCTCGCCATCGCTGGCGACAATCACCTCAAAACCTTCCATTTCAAGCAGTTCTTTAAGCAGCGAAGTCAATTCGCGGTCGTCATCAACCAACAGGATTTTATTCATTTTTTGTTGCCCTCCGCAGGCAAAATACCGTGTTCCTATAGTGGCAATCCAACGCTTTACGTAGTTTTACACCCCCTGACGGATGTTTGCAGCTGTCGCCGTACACTAGCTCTCGTTGAATCGCAAAACGGAACGAACCGGGAGTAAACGATGCGCTACTTAACCGCCGTCGTCTTTGCCTCAGCGATGGTTCTCAGTCACGCCAGCGCAGAAGCAGCAGACACGACGACGATTGACGAGATGCATCATAACGGCGGATTGACGACAGGCAGTATGACGCAAAATCCGCAAAGCCACATGTTCGATGGCATTGAGCTGACTGAACAACAGCGGCAACAGATGCGCGACCTGATGCAGCAAGCGCGCCATGAACGCCCGGTGTTAAGCGTTCAGGACATAGAAACTATGCATGACCTTGTCATTGCAGACAAATTTAACGAATCGGCTATTCGCCAGCAGGCAGAGAAACAGGCCCGCGAGCAGGTAGAACTGCAAATCGAGATGGCCCGGGTTCGTAATCAGATGTATCACCTGCTAACGCCTGCACAGCAAGCGACATTGCAGAAGAATTTTGAGCGGCGCCTGAATGAAGCGCGTCGGCTCTCCGGATTGCAGCCATCATCACCGCTGCAAGCAGTGAGTAGTACCAGCAGTAACCAGTAACATAGTATCCCTGTTTTCCTTGCCATAGACACCATCCCTGTCTTCCCCGCCATGATGGCGGGGTTTTTTTTGCCCTGAATTCGCGGGCAAACTGCATCCGTTTCGCTATCCTGTCACGCAGTCTGCACGGGACGGTGATAAACTTGAGCCATTTTCCACTGCATGGCGTGCTGCAGCGCCTGACGAGGCAAGGCATGGAACCTTCCTACGCAAAACTGGTAAACCGCGCGGCGCTGGCGGCGACCACGCTGGCAACGCTGTTGCTAATCGTGAAAATTTTCGCCTGGTGGTACACCGGTTCGGTCAGCGTGCTGGCGGCGCTGGTGGATTCGCTGGTCGATATCGCCGCGTCACTGACCAATCTGCTGGTGGTGCGCTATTCATTGCAGCCTGCTGATGACGATCACACCTTTGGTCATGGCAAAGCGGAATCGCTGGCGGCACTGGCGCAAAGCATGTTTATCTCCGGATCGGCGCTGTTTCTGTTTCTTACCGGGCTGCAGCATCTGGCCACGCCGGAAACGCTGCGCGCGCCGCTGGTTGGCGTAGTTGTGACGCTGATCGCCCTCAGCTCCACGCTAGTACTGGTCGCTTTTCAGCGCTGGGTGGTGCGGCGTACCCGCAGCCAGGCAATTCGCGCGGACATGCTGCATTATCAGTCGGATTTGGTGATGAACGGCGCGATTCTGGTTGCACTGGGCTTAAGCAGTTATGGTTTTAAGCGTGCGGATGCGCTGTTTGCGCTCGGCATCGGCGTATATATCCTCTATAACGCGCTGCGCATGGGCTATGAAGCTGTGCAGTCGCTGCTCGATCGTGCGCTGCCGGAGCAGGAAAAACAGGCGATTATCGCGCTGGTAAGCCACTGGCCCGGCGTACGCGGTGCCCATGCGTTACGTACGCGGCAGTCCGGCCCGACGCGGTTTATTCAGCTTCATCTGGAGATGGACGATCATCTCCCGCTGGTGCAGGCGCATCAGGTGGCCGATCAAATTGAGCAGGCATTACGGCAAAAATTTCCCGGCTCAGATGTGATCATTCATCAGGACCCCTGTTCTGTCGTGCCGCAAAATCAGCAGGGTTTTTTTCAGTTTTAGCCGTTATAAAACATAGTATTGCGTGAAAAAAATGACGTAACGCTAACAACTCTGTAAAAAATTAGCGAAAACTTGTCTGACCTGAATCAATTCAGCATCAAGCCTTTGATATACTATCTGCAACTATTAAGCCGTGCGATCGCGAGCTGGTCCACACCGGTCGACAGGCAGGAATAATCCTTAGTTTTGAACAATCCAGAGGTTGTCATGATCAAAAAAATCGGAGTACTGACCAGCGGCGGCGACGCCCCAGGCATGAACGCAGCCATTCGCGGAGTTGTCCGTTCCGCGCTGAGTGAAGGCCTTGAAGTTTTTGGTATTTATGACGGCTATCTGGGTTTGTACGAAGACCGCATGATCAACCTCGACCGCTACAGCGTGTCGGACATGATTAACCGCGGCGGCACCTTCCTCGGTTCGGCGCGTTTCCCGGAGTTCCGCAACGAAGAAGTGCGTCAGGTCGCGATCGAAAACATGAAAAAGCGCGGCATTGATGCGCTGGTGGTAATCGGCGGTGACGGTTCTTACATGGGTGCCAAACGCCTGACCGAAATGGGTTTCCCGTGCATTGGCCTGCCGGGCACCATCGACAATGACGTCGCCGGTACCGATTACACCATCGGTTATTTCACCGCGCTGGAAACCGTAGTTGAAGCGATTGACCGTCTGCGCGACACCTCTTCTTCGCATCAGCGTATCTCCATCGTAGAAGTGATGGGCCGCTACTGCGGTGACCTGACCTTAGCGGCGGCCATCGCCGGTGGCTGTGAGTTCATCGTGCTGCCTGAAATCCCTTACACGCGCGAAGAGCTGGTGGCAGAAATCCAGGCTGGCATCGCGAAAGGTAAAAAACACGCCATCGTGGCGATCACCGAACACATCTGTGACATCGACGATCTGGCGCACTTTATTGAAGCGGAAACCAAGCGTGAAACCCGAGCCACCGTGCTTGGCCACATCCAGCGCGGCGGTGCGCCATGCGCTTACGACCGTATCCTGGCATCACGTATGGGCGCTTATTCGATTGAGCTGCTGCTGCAGGGCTACGGCGGTCGCTGCGTGGGTATTCAGAACGAGAAGATGGTGCACCACGACATCATCGACGCGATTGAAAACATGAAGCGTCCGTTCAAGCGTGACTGGCTGGATACCGCGAAAAAACTCTACTAATCAATGACAAATCGGGCGCGATCGCTTTCGCGCCCTTTTTTATGCCCCTCTATATTCCCCATAGTTATAACAGCTTATTTTTAATTCTTTAATCCGTAGAATGCTTTGTGTCAGTCTTGTTCTATAACGACCTCGGGAGAGCAAGCAATGAACAAGTGGAGTATTGGTGTCACCCTGTTACTGGCTTCAACCAGTGTTCTGGCTAAGGATATTCAGCTGTTAAACGTCTCTTACGATCCAACCCGTGAGCTGTACGAGCAGTACAACAAAGCATTTAGCGCGCACTACAAGCAGGAAACCGGCGATAACGTAGTGATTCGCCAGTCGCACGGCGGTTCCGGTAAGCAGGCGACTTCCGTGATCAATGGCATTCGCGCGGATGTGGTTACGCTGGCGCTGCAGTCCGACGTCGATGCTATTGCTGACCGCGGTCGTATTGATAAAAACTGGATCAAACGTCTGCCAGACAACTCGGCACCTTATACTTCCACCATTGTGTTCCTGGTGCGCAAAGGCAATCCTAAAGGCATTCATGACTGGCCGGATCTGATTAAGCCAGGCGTTTCCGTGATCACGCCAAACCCGAAAACCTCCGGCGGTGCACGCTGGAACTATCTGGCGGCCTGGGGCTGGGCGCTGGATCAAAACCACGGTGACCAGGCGAAAGCGCTGGCCTACGTCAAAGCGCTGTTTAAAAACGTTGAAGTGCAGGATTCCGGCGCACGCGGCGCGACCAATACCTTCGTTGAGCGCGGTATCGGCGATGTGCTGATTGCATGGGAAAACGAAGCCTATCTGGCGGTCGATAAGCTGGGCAAAGATAAGTTTGAAATCGTTACGCCGAGCGAATCAATCCTTGCTGAACCGACGGTCTCGGTAGTCGATAAAGTAGTGGATGAGCAGGGCACGCGTAAGGTGGCAGAAGAGTATCTGAAATATCTCTACTCACCGGAAGGCCAGACCATCGCGGCGCAAAACTATTATCGTCCGCGCGATCCTGAGGTGGCGAAGAAGTTTGCCAGCAGCTTCGCGCCGGTCAAACTGTTCACCATTGATGACAAGTTTGGCGGCTGGAGCAAAGCGCAGAAAGCGCATTTTGCCGACGGTGGCAGCTACGATCAGGTCATGAAACCGTAACCGCGTTTTCATCGTAACGAAACGGTCAGCTCTGTGCTGGCCGTTTTGCTTTGCGGCGCGGAAAAAGCCGTGACTTTCCATCGGCGACAGGTGAGGATGCTGGCAGCTTATCACTGAGGATCTGGCCATGCAGGGGCGCCGTACTCTTAAGTTGCTGCTTGTCGCATTCATCATATTGATTGCCGGACTGATCGCCGGCGCGCTGCATTTCCATAAAAACGCTGATGCACTGTGGCAGATCGTCAGCGAAAAGTGCGTGCCGGATATGACACAACACGGTAAGCCGGCACCCTGTCAGCAGGTCAATCTGGCGCAGGGTTATGTGACGCTCAAAGATTTGAACGGCCCGCTGCAATATCTGCTGATGCCGATAGCGAAAATCACCGGCATGGAAAGCCCGATACTTCTCGAACCCACCACGCCCAATCTGTTTGCCGCCGCCTGGCAGCAGCGCAGCCTGCTGGCGCAGAAACGCGGTGCGCCTGTCGACGACCGCGTGCTGTCGCTGGCCATCAACGCACAGTATGGCCGGACCCAGAATCAGCTGCACATCCATATCTCCTGCCTGCGACCGGATGTGCGTCAGCAGCTGGATACGCTGGCACCGAAGCTGAACGCACAGTGGCAAACGGCAACGCTGCTGCGGCATAGCTGGCTGATTCGCACGCTAAGCACCGCCGAACTGGCGCAGCAGAGCGTGTTCATCCGGCTGGCAGAGGAGGTGCCGCATGCGCGCGGTGAGATGGGCAAATACGGGCTGGCGCTGGCCCAGCTGCCGGATGGCCGTCTGGCCCTGCTGGCGCTGGAGCGCAACTGGCTGAAGCTGAATCGCGGTTCGGCGGAAGAACTGCAGGATCACCAGTGCCGTTTGCTGGAGTAAGTCGCGTCGCGACCAATCAGGCAATAAAAAGGCGGCTCATCAGCCGCCTTTCTCTGCGTGAGAAACTTACGCGTTTTTCGCTGCTGCAGCGGCTTTGACGATCACGGCGAAAGCGTCGGCTTTCAGAGATGCACCGCCCACCAGCGCGCCGTCGATGTCCGGCTGGGTGAACAGTTCAGCGGCATTTTTGTCGTTAACCGAACCGCCGTACTGAATAATTACCTGCTCAGCGATTGCGGCATCTTTCTTCGCGATGTGGTCACGAATGAATTTGTGTACTGCCTGCGCCTGCGCTGGGGTGGCTGATTTGCCGGTACCGATGGCCCAGACTGGCTCATAGGCGATAACCACGCCTTCAAAGGCGGCAGCGCCCTGGGTTTCCAGCACGGCATCGATCTGACGTGCGCACACTTCTTCGGTTTTGCCCGCTTCGTTTTCCGCTTCGGTCTCACCGATGCACAGTACCGGCACCAGGCCAGCAGCTTTCAGCACGGCGAATTTCTTCGCGATGAACTCGTCGCTCTCTTTGTGGTAGGTGCGGCGCTCAGAGTGGCCGATGATGATGTATTTCGCGCCGATGTCTTTCAGCATCTCGGCAGAGGTTTCACCGGTGAAAGCGCCAGACAGGTTCACGTCAACGTTCTGCGCACCCAGCGCAATGTGGCTGCCGGAAATCGCGTGTTTAGCCTGATCCAGATAGATCGCCGGCGGAGCAATCGCCACACCGCAGCCTTCCACTCCTGACAGCTCTTTGCGCAGACCTTCAATCAGCTCGCCCGCCATGTGCTTGCTGCCATTCAGTTTCCAGTTACCCATAACCAGTGGATGTCGCATTCTTTCCTCCGCATAACGCGATTCATGAAATAGCGCTGCCATCGGGGCAGCGATGTCTGCCAGACAGTATAGAGATCAAATGGGTCGCTGGCTTTGCTTTTCGTCATTTTTGCCGGGGAGATCAGAGGGTAGCGAGCGCCAGTTTGATGGGCTCGACGGCGAAGGTCAGCCCTTTGTCACCGTTGTCGGCAACCACAAAGCGCAGCGCACCTTCGGTACGGGCAAAATAGCGTGCGCCCTTGCCGGCGCTGAGCAACGCATCGAGCTTTTTGTGTCCCTCTTCCGGCGATAAACCGGGCACAAAAAAGCGCAGCAGCGCAGTCATGTAATCCATGGCGCGCGTCTGCGCCGCTTTCATATCCGGGCTGGGTACCGGCAGCCAGGTAATCTGCAGCGTTTTAATCTTGCCGGTGCCCTGTTCCAGCGCCGTAGAGGCATACAGCGTTTCGCTGATTTTGCTGGCGGCGCGCGTCAGGTGGCTCTTGTCATCGCGGTTGTCGATGGCGCGATACTCCTGCAGCGGCAGGTCAGGATTGGCGGCGTTGTACTTTTCGCGGAACTGCGCGATGGTCATATCAAAGGTGGGCGCACCCGCCAGCAGATACGGCGCCGCAGGCAGGTGATCGTTGCGATCCTGCGCGGGCGCGTCCTCCGCCCAGGCGGGAAATGTCAGTGCGACGCTGAGCAGCAGCGCGACTGGCAGATTCTTCATTGCTTCGGCCCTAAATCATTCACTTAGCCCACGATTAGAACGGTTTTTACCGCTGAAAGTCAAAACCCGCGCCGGGAAAAATCTGACATTTTACTGCCGGCGCGATTACCAGTAATGCTCGCTGGTCATGTGGCCGGGTTTACGTTTGAAATGCTTACGCATATCGCGGGTCTCTTTCAGCAATTGCTGGGTATCGCGCACCATCTGCGGGTTACCGCACAGCATCACATGGCTGCTATCGGCGAGCATCGGCAGGCCCACGGCGTTTTCCAGTTCTCCGCTCTCGATCAGCTGCGGTACGCGGCCATGCAGTGAACCGGGCATCTGCTCGCGGCTGACCACTGTCTGAATGTGCAGTTTGCCCTGATAACGCTGCTGTAGCTGCTGCATCAGCGGCAGAAAACTCAGGTCGGCGGCATAGCGCGCAGCGTGCACCAGCACAATGTTGTCGAAGCGCTCCAGCCCTTCACCCTGTTGCAGAATCGACAGGTACGGACCGATCGCCGTGCCGGTCGCCAGCATCCACAGCGTCTGGCAGTCGGGGATCTCATCCAGCACAAAGAAACCGGCCGCCTCTTTGGTCACCATCACCTGATCGCCGGGCTGCAGCGCCTGCAGGCGCGGGCTGAGCTTTCCTTCCGGCACCGTCACCAGATAGAACTCCAGCAGCGGATCGTGCGGCGCGTTAACGTAGGAATAGGCGCGCTGCACGCGTTCACCATCGACTTCCAGCGCCAGCTTGGCAAACTGTCCGGCGGTAAAAGGGTTGATGGGCGCAGTAACGCGCAGACTGAACAGTGCATCGGTCCAGTTTTTCACTTCTTTTACTTCTGCATTGATCCACTCAGCCATGTTTGCTCCTGATGATGACTTATTCCTCTCTTACTATCTTCGTCAGCCCAGCGCCAGATTTCCAGCCCCGCAGCGGGCAAAGGGCTCTCTGCGACAAATCATTAGCACGGAACAGCAACTGTAGCGGCCACGTTACAGCCTGGTGCAGAAGCTTGACGGTGCCCGTCCTCCCGCTTTACGTCTGCCTCTCGCTTTGTCAGCAATTCCTGATATTTTTGCCGCCATAACTCTCTGACAGCCCTGTTTAGTGCTGTCTTTACTTTGTTTCTCAGGCAGACATTTTGTTCCATGATGATGAGTAATACGCAAAACCGCTTCCTGCTGTTCATGCTGATTGTGCTGGTGGCGGTCGGACAGATGGCCCAGACCATCTATGTGCCCGCGATGGCGAACATGGCAGAGGCGCTTAACGTGCGCAGCGGCGCCATGCAGCAGGTGATGGCGGCCTATCTGATGACCTACGGCGGATCGCAACTGATCTACGGCCCGCTGTCGGACAGCATTGGCCGGCGTCCAGTGATCCTCGCGGGCATGACGATCTTCGCGGCGGGCGCGCTGATCGCCCTGTTTGCGCCGTCGCTGAGTGTGCTGGTGCTGGGCAGTGCGGTACAGGGATTGGGCACCGGCGTGGCTGGCGTGATGGCGCGCACCATGCCGCGCGATCTCTATTCTGGCATTGCGCTGCGCCAGGCCAACAGCCTGCTCAACATGGGCATTCTGGTCAGCCCGCTGCTGGCGCCGGTAATCGGCGCGCTGCTGACCCATCTGTTTGGCTGGCACGCCTGCTTTGCTTTCCTGCTGCTGCTGTGTGTTGGCGTAACGGCGGCGATGGCGCGCTGGCTGCCGGAAACCCGTCCGGCGGATGCGCCCGCGACACCGTTTCTGCGCCGCTACATCACGCTGCTCAGCGACGGCAACTTTGTGCGTTATCTGTTGCTGTTGATCGGCGCACTGGCGGGCATCGCGGTATTTGAGGCCAGCTGTGGCGTGCTGATGGCGGGCGTGCTGGGGCTGGACGGGCTGACGGTAAGCATCCTGTTTATTCTGCCGATTCCGGCGGCGTTTTTCGGTGCCTGGTTTGCCGGCCGCGAGCAAAAGTCCTGGCATACGCTGATGTGGTACGGCGTGAACAGCTGCCTGCTGGCGGGCCTGCTGATGTGGCTGCCGGCGTGGTTTGGCGTGATGAACATCTGGACGCTGCTGGTGCCGGCTGCGCTGTTCTTCTTTGGTGCCGGCATGCTGTTTCCGCTGGCGACCTCTGGCGCGATGGAGCCCTACGCGTGGCTGGCCGGCAGCGCCGGTGCGCTGATTGGCGGTCTGCAGAATCTCGGTTCCGGCGTGGTGGCGTGGCTCTCAGCGCTGCTGCCGCAGCACGATCAGTCGAGCCTCGGCATGCTGATGTTTGTGACGTCGCTTGTGATGCTGCTGTGCTGGTGGCCGCTCTCGCGTCATCCGGAGAGCGGCAAGCAGACGGTTACAGGATAAAAGGGTGCAGCGCCGCGTCTTTGCGGTCCAGATAGTGGATCGACTGAATGCGGCGAATGGTGCGCGATTTGCCGCGCACCAGCAGCGTTTCGCTGGTGGCGATGTTGCCCTGGCGCGTGATGCCTTTTAGCAGATCGCCCGTGGTGATGCCGGTCGCCGCGAAAATCACATTATCGTTACGCGCCATCTGTTGCAGCGTCAGCACTTCCCCGGCGTTGATGCCCATTTCGACACAGCGCTGCAGCTCCTGCTCACCCAGACGGCGGTTTTCGGTCGAATCCCCTTTAACCTGATGACGAGCCAGCAGGCGCGCCTGCATGTCGCCATCCATGGCGCGGATCACCGCCGCTGACACCACGCCTTCCGGCGCGCCGCCGATGCCATACAGCACGTCCACTTCGCTGTCCGGCATGCAGGTGAGAATCGAGGCCGCGACGTCACCGTCCGGGAACGCAAACACGCGCACGCCCAGCTGCTGCAGCTGGGCGATGACCGCATCGTGACGCGGTTTGGCGAGAATCGACACCGTCAGCTGGCTGAGCGGTTTATTAAGCGCCTGCGCAATCGCCTGCAGATTAGTAGCGAGCGGCAGGTTGAGATCGATAGCGCCGCGCGCGCCCGGACCGACAATCAGCTTTTCCATATACATATCAGGTGCGTGCAGGAAACTGCCTTTATCGCCCACCGCCAGCACTGCCAGCGCGTTGGCCTGGCCCATCGCAGTCATGCGCGTGCCTTCGATAGGATCGACTGCAATGTCCACTGCATCGCCGTGGCCGGTACCGACTTTCTCACCAATGTAGAGCATCGGCGCTTCGTCGATTTCGCCTTCGCCAATCACGATCTGGCCGTCGATGTTGATGGTGTTGAGCATAATGCGCATGGCGTTGACGGCGGCGCCGTCGGCGGCATTCTTGTCGCCGCGTCCTAACCAGTGATAGCCCGCTAACGCAGCGGCTTCGGTCACACGGGAAAATTCAATCGCGAGTTCTCGTTTCATGGTCTGCACCTGACAAAAAACAGGCGGGCAGTGTAGCACAGCGGGGCAGGGGGGACGGGAAAAACCCGCGGCAGGGCGCCGCGGGTCAGCACAGTGTTACTCTTCTTCTTCCCACGCCTGGGCGCGTGCCACGGCTTTTTTCCAGCCGGCATAGCGCACGTTGCGTTCGGTGGTTTCGATGCTTGGACGGAATTCGCGTTCCACCACGGCTTTAGCACGAACTTCTTCCAGATCGTTCCAGAAGCCGACCGCCAGACCGGCGAGGTAAGCCGCACCCAGCGCAGTCACTTCGCGCACTTCCGGACGCTCCACGCGCGTGCCGAGAATATCGGACTGGAACTGCATCAGGAAGTTGTTGGCCACCGCACCGCCATCTACGCGCAGCGACTGCAGGCGGGTATCGGCATCGTTCTGCATCGCTTCCAGCACATCACGCGTCTGGTAAGCGATGGACTCCAGCGTGGCGCGAATGATGTGGTTGGCATTGGCACCACGGGTCAGGCCGAAGATTGCGCCGCGCGCATACGGGTCCCAGTACGGTGCGCCGAGACCGGTAAAGGCCGGCACCATGTACACGCCATTGGTGTCTTTGACTTTCATCGCGAAGTATTCGGAGTCGCCCGCATCGCTGATCAGCTTCATCTCATCGCGCAGCCACTGAATGGACGCACCACCGATGAACACGGCACCTTCCAGCGCGTAGTTCACCTCGCCGCGTGGACCGCAGGCGATGGTGGTCAGCAGACCGTGAGTCGAGGTAACCGCTTCGGTACCGGTGTTCATCAGCATAAAGCAGCCGGTGCCGTAGGTGTTTTTCGCCATGCCAGGCTGCACACACAGCTGACCATACAGCGCAGCCTGCTGGTCACCGGCGATACCGGCGATAGGAATACGCGTACCGCCCTTACCACCAATGTTAGTCTGGCCGTAGATTTCGGACGATCCTTTCACTTCCGGCAACATTTCACGCGGAATGTCCAGAATCTCCAGCATGCGTGCATCCCACTCCAGCTTGTGGATGTTGTACATCATGGTACGCGATGCGTTGGTGTGATCGGTGATGTGCACGCGGCCCTGGGTCATTTTCCACACCAGCCAGGTGTCGACGGTACCGAACAGCAGTTCGCCGCGTTTCGCCCGCTCGCGTGCGCCTTCCACGTGGTCGAGAATCCATTTCACCTTGGTGCCGGAGAAGTACGGGTTAATCACCAGGCCGGTGGTGTGCTGGATGTACTCTTCCAGACCCTCTTTCTTCAGCTTGTTACAGTAGTCGGCGGTACGTGGATCCTGCCAGACGATGGCGTTGTAAATTGGTTTGCCGGTCTCTTTGTCCCAGACAATCGCGGTTTCACGCTGGTTGGTGATACCGATGGCGGCGATCTGGTCAGAACGGATATCAGCGTGCGCCAGCACTTCCACCAGCGTGGAGCTCTGCGAGGCCCAGATGTCCATCGGATCGTGTTCAACCCAGCCGGCTTTCGGGTAGATCTGGGTGAATTCGCGCTGTGAGACGGCGACGATGTTGGCGTCATGATCGAGCACCACGGCACGTGAGCTGGTTGTGCCCTGATCGAGCGCGACAATATATTTTTTATCAGTCGTAGTCATTATGGTTTCCTGATGATTAACGATGAAACTTACGCTTTACGCTGCTCAGCGCGCGCGACCGGTTTTTCTGTTTTACTGGTTTCTGCAAGGTTGCCCGGCAGGTGACGGCCAATCAGCGCACGATAACCGAAGGCACCGAGGCAGGCACCGACCAGCGGGCCAAAAATTGGCACCAGGAAGTAAGGAATATCTTTACCACCGGTGAACGCCACGTTACCCCAGCCCGCGAAGAAGGCGAACAGCTTCGGACCGAAGTCACGCGCCGGGTTCAGGGCGAAGCCGGTCAGCGGACCCATGGAACCACCAATCACCGCCACCAGCAGACCAATCAGCAGCGGCGCCAGCGGGCCACGCGGTACGCCGTTGCCGTCGTCGGTCAGCGCCATGATCACCGCCATCAGCACGGCGGTAATTACCATTTCCACCAGGAACGCCTGCGCCACGGTGATGTGCGGGTTCGGATAGGTGGAGAAGATACCGGCCAGATCGAGGCTCTGCACGCTGCCGCGTACCATCTGGTGGCTGGCTTCGTAATCAAAGAACAGATTGTAGTAAAGACCGTAGACCAGCGCCGCCGCACAGAACGCGCCAGCGATTTGCGACACAATATAAGGTAAAACTTTGCGGCCTTCGAAGTTGGCGAACAGGCACAGGGCAACCGTGACTGCCGGATTGAGGTGAGCGCCGGATACGCCTGCGCTCAGATAAACCGCCATGGAGACAGCAAGACCCCAGATGATACAAATTTCCCACTGGCCGAATGCGGCACCGGCCAGCTTCAGCGCCGCCACACAGCCGGCACCAAAAAAGATGATCAAACCGGTACCGAGGAACTCGGCGATGCACTGACCTTTGAGTGTGTTCGTTGTCTGACTCATAATGGAATTCCTGAAGCGAGGTTAAATTTTATCAGTTTTTGTTCTCAATCCTTGAGTCGCCCAGCTCTAATGTAGGGTTGATGTGAATTTATCGTTAACGAGCATAAACGAGAAATAGCGAAATCGAATTTTGTGTGCCGTGTCATAAAAATGCGCGTTTTCGCGTCTTTTGCCTGTGTTTAGGGCCAAAAACCCCCGCTGCGCTGCACCTCGCGCGTGTGACCGCGCGCAAAATGCGCGAAGTTGCGCGTTTTCCAGGTATAAACTGAAAAGTGTTACAGACTTCCCTCGCAGGCCTTGTGCTGCTGGACTTGCCGGGTGTGGCTACATACAATCGGGACATCGTGGCTGGACGCACTATTTTAAGGCACGCCCGGTCTATCAACGCCTTGCACGATTTAGGAGAGGTCAGAAAGATGTCATTTGAAGTATTCGAGAAACTGGAAGCGAAAGTACAGCAGGCGATTGATACCATCACCCTGCTGCAGATGGAAATTGAAGAGCTGAAAGAGCAGAATAATAACCTGAAAAACGAAATGAGCCAGGCATCCGGCAATCACGAAGCGCTGGCGCGTGAAAATCAGCACCTGAAAGAAGAGCAGCATGTATGGCAGGAGCGCCTGCGTGCACTGCTGGGAAAAATGGAAGAAGTTTAAGCCTCAGCGCTTAAACCAACGGGTGCCGCGGCACCCGTTTTTGTTTGTCGCTTACTCGATGTCGAGTGCGTCTTCAGACAGGATCATGCCGGTGTTGTCGGCGTAGAGATGATCGCCGGAGAAGAAGGTGACGCCGCCGAAGTTAACCCGCACGTCGCTCTCGCCGATGCCTTCGCCTGCGGCGCCAGCCGGAATGGCCGCAATCGCCTGAATGCCGATCTCCAGCTCTTCCAGCTCATCGACCTGGCGAACCGAGCCGTACACCACGATGCCTTCCCACTCGTTTTGCGCCGCCAGTCTTGCTAACTGTGCGTCAACCAGCGCGCGCCGCACTGAGCCGCCGCCATCGACCAGCAGCACGCGACCGCGACCGTTCTCTTCGAGCAGGTCATACAGCAGGCCGTTGTCTTCGAAACATTTCACTGTGGTAATTTGACCACCGAATGAGGTGCGCCCACCAAAGTTCGAAAAAAGCGGTTCAACAACGTTCACTTCTTCATGGTAGATGTCGCAGAGTTCAGATGTATCGTATTTCATAGGGATGTCGTCTGTTTGCCACAGGAGCGGTAAGTATATCGCTATCTGACGATTGTTGGCAAAATCATCAACCGCCAAAAAAAGCGCTGCATCAATATCCTGCGTAATATTTTGTCTGCGGCGGAGAGAACAGCGGCGCGTGGCGACAGCGCCGCAGGGGAAGCGTTACAAGGCGGGCTTCTTGAAGGCCTGTTTGTGCGAGATACGGGAAATCAGCTCGGTCAGCGACAGCACCATGGTGGATCGCACCATCTGCAGGTAGCGCTGCTGCTGCATGGCGCGCAGCGCGGCGTCGTCGCGGGTGAAATCGGGTTGCGGCGGCCAGGCCAGCACGCAGTGCAGTTCGCCGAACGGGCCGAGTATTTCATCGTCGGTAAAGCGGTAGTCGCTGGTGTCGTGATTCAGCTCCTCACGCAGCGCCAGCAGCAGCTCGCAGTCTTCGTATTCGTGGCGATTGATCACCCCCAGGCCGTAGATGAGCTTCAGGCGTACCGACAGCTCGCCCAGCGGGCCGTCGCCCAGCAGCAGCGGTTCCACCGCATATTTCACCGCGTAGTCGTCTTTGCGAAAGACCTGCAGCACCAGCAGATTGACTGCTTCCGCCAGCAGTTCGACAGCGGCGATCAGGAAGCTTCTCACCGAACGACCGGCGTTCAGCCGCTCAAGCACCCGGTTTTCAAAAGCCTGCTTCTCTTCCATTATTGCCTGCATCATTCAGCTACCGTCGACGGGCACGCGGCTGCCGTGCCCGAATTGACCACTAAAGGGCGCGCATTATGCCATAGCGTGGTAAGCGCTCACCACTGAGCTCACCACTTCGCTATTGGCATCAAGGCCAGAAATCTCCGCCAGCGCCGCCTGTGGGCCTTTCTGCGCGATCAGTGACGCCAGCTCCTGCGCCTGCGGATCGGCTTCGCTGCGATAGTGCATCGCGGCGGCAATGCCCTGCACCAGGCTGGCGTGCGGCAGCTGATACTCCAGCGTGCCCAGCGTCGGCTTGATCAGGCGATCGCCGGCGCTCAGCTTGCGCAGCGGCTGACGGCCCACGCGCTCGACGTCATCTTTCAGGTACGGGTTTTCGAAACGCGTGAGGATTTTCTGGATATACGCGGCATGTTTCTCCGCATCGAAACCATAACGCTTGATCAGCACCGCGCCGCTCTCCTGCATCGCGCCCTGCACCACGGCACGTACTTTCTGGTCAAGAATGGCTTCGCGAATGGTGGCGTGACCGGCCAGCTGGCCAAGATAAGCGGTAATGGCGTGGCCGGTGTTGAGGGTAAACAGCTTGCGCTCGACGAATGCCATCAGGTTATCGGTCAGCTCCATGCCAGGAATGTCCGGCAATGCGCCTTTGAATTGGGTTTTGTCGACGATCCACTCGCTGAAGGTTTCTACCGTGACTTCCAGCGGATCGGTGCTGCCGGCTTCAGATGGCGGCACGATGCGGTCAACTGCCGAATCAACAAAGCCAACGTGCTCTTCAACCCACGCATGATATTGCTGCGGCAGCGCTTTCAGTACGTGCTGCTTCAGCTGGCTGGTGCCGCGCACCATGTTTTCACAGGCGATGATATTCAGCGGACGGACATTACCGTTGTCACTGCGTTTGGCCAGACCCTGCGCCACGCTGCCTGCGATGCGCTCAAGGATCTGCGGACCAACCGCCGTGGTAACGATATCAACCTCAGCAATCAGCGTGACGATGTCGTCGCTGGTGCTGTTCACCGCGCTGACGCCGGTAACGATTTCAACCTGCGCCTGCTCGCCCACCACGTGAACCGGATACTCATGACGGGCGTTAAGGGCATCAAGCACCACCTGATTCACATCAGCAAACACCAGTTCGATACCGGCATCCGCCAGCAGCTTACCGATAAATCCACGGCCGATGTTACCTGCTCCAAAATGTAACGCTTTCATAAATTTGACCCATATCAAATGACGAAGGGGCGGGCATGTCCGCCCCGGAAAGTGGGGACGGGCTTGCCCGCCCCAGGGAAGTTAAAACCGCGAATTACGCGTTGGCAGTGCTGCCAGACAGCAGATCCAGCACATCCTGCACGCTGGTGGTGTTCGCCAGCTTCTCAATTACGCTATCGTCGTCGAGCGCATTGGTCAGGCTGGTGATCACCTGAATGTGTTCGTTATTGCGTGCGGCAATACCAATCACCAGTCGCGCGACTTCGTCCGGCTCATCGCCAAACTGCACGCCGGCCGGATACTGACAGAATACCACGCCGGTTTTCAGCACGCGGTCTTTGGCTTCGACGGTGCCGTGCGGCACAGCGATGGATTCACCGAGGTAGGTTGGCGTCAGCTGCTCGCGCGCCAGCATCGCTTCAACGTATTCCGGCTGCACGTAACCGCCTTTCACCAGCTGCTCGCCGGCGAAGCGAATCGCCTGCTCTTTATTGCTGGCGCTCAGGCCGAGGAACACGTTATCAGCGCCCAGTTTGAACAGGTGCGCGCTGCCGTCGTCATAGCTGTCTGCCAGCGCGGTCTGCACTGTTTCACGGTGGGCTTCGCTGCGGTTCGCCGCCACCAGACGCTCAGTCAGGTTGGTGTACAGCGCGCTGTCGAGGAAGTTGTTCAGCGAGATGTGCTGCGCCTGTGGCGCCTGACGCATCGCACGTTCGGTCAGATCGCGGTGAGTAATCACCAGATCAACATCGCCCGGCAGCGAGTTAATCGCGCTGTTGGTCACAGAGATATTGCTCAGGCCCGCATCCTGCACCTTCTTGCGCAGCACGCCTGCACCCATCGCGCTGGAGCCCATACCGGCATCACAGGCGACGATGATTTTGCGCACGTGGCTGACGTCAACGCTGCTGGCATCGGCTACCACCGGTGAACCGGCAACGGCCTGGCCTTTTGACTGCGCTTTCATGTCTTTCATGCGCTGGGTCGCCGCTTCAATGTCGTCTTCTTCTTTTACTTTGCTGGTTTTCAGCAGAATCGAGGAGACCACGAAGGAGACGGCGAAAGCCGCAACGATAGCCGCGATGTTAGCGAAGTAAGCGCCTTTTGGCGTCATCGCCAGCACGGCCAGAATCGAACCTGGTGAAGCTGGTGATACCAGACCGCCGTTCAGCAGCGTCAGGGTGAACACGCCAGTCATACCGCCGAGGATTACTGCCAGCAGCAGGCGCGGCGCCATCAGCACGTACGGGAAGTAGATTTCGTGGATACCGCCAAGGAAGTGGATGATCGCTGCACCGCCCGCCGACTGCTTGGCGCTGCCGCGGCCGAAGATCATATAAGCAACCAGCACGCCCATACCCGGACCCGGGTTCGCTTCAATCAGGAAGAAGATCGATTTGCCCGCTTCGCTGGCCTGCTGGATACCCAGCGGCGAGAAGATACCGTGGTTGATGGCGTTATTGAGGAACAGGATTTTCGCCGGTTCAACAAAGATTGAGGTCAGCGGCAGCAGGTTGTTCTGCACCATCAGGTTTACGCCGGCGGCGAGAATGTGTGACAGACCTTCTACCAGCGGACCGATAGCGAGGAAGGCCAGCAGCGCCAGCAGCATACCGATAATACCGGCCGAGAAGTTGTTGACCAGCATCTCGAAGCCGCTTTTGATTTTGCCGTCAACCGCGCGGTCAAACGACTTGATCGCCCAGCCGCCCAGCGGACCGGCAATCATCGAGCCAAGGAACATCGGCATATCGGCACCGACGATCACGCCCATGGTGGTGATGGCACCGACCACGCCGCCGCGATCGCCACCCACCAGACGACCACCGGTGAAGCCGATGAGCAACGGCAGCAGGTAGGTAATCATCGGGCCGACCAGCTTGGCCAGCGTTTCGTTAGGAATCCATCCGGTTGGAATGAACAGTGCTGTGATGATACCCCAGGCGATAAACGCACCGATGTTTGGCATCACCATATTACTCAGAAAGCGACCAAAGCTCTGAACCTTGACCTTGACTGATGAGGACATAAACCCACCCCTTATTGAGACGCGCTGCAATAAGAGAGCGCGTTTGTTTTTGTTAAGACGTTACGGCGGGGGCCGTGGCATTACTGTATGCACGCGGACTCTAGCACTAGTTGATTACACTGCGTAGCGTCAGGAAAAAGTGTGATACATATCACGCTAAGTTGGGGTGGGCAGGGGGATTAAAGGTGACTTTGATCACAAAAATACCCTGTAAGAAAGCAACGCCGGCGAAAAAATGCGCGCATTAGCGGTAGAAATGTGACAAAAATCACCTTTCACCTGGGCCGGTTTGTTTCACAAATGTGATTGAGATCACAAACTATTTTTGGTTGAAAATGCGCCAGATCACACTCTGTGCTGACAGAAAAAGCCGATGTAAGGAAGTGACGAAAATCTGAAAAAGCGGGCAGGGGAGAACTGCCCGCTGAGCGGCTTACTGCAAACCACCCTGTACGGCATTTTGTGCCTGGGTCAGCGCCTGCGTATTGCTGGCGAGATTACTCATCAGCGTGTTGTACTGCGTGGCCTGCTCCTGCGTCGGGAACTGAACGCCGCCGTCATTGAAGCTGACGCGTGCGCCCTGCGACTGCAGATAATCGCCGGCCTGAACTGCCGACTGGCTCAGCGCCTGCAGCTGCGGCAGCAGCGGAATCAGCGTGCTGGCTGGCTGAGTCACCACTTTAGCGTACACGCTGTCGTACACTTTCTTCAGATCGTCCGGCTGCTTCAGCGTGGCTTTGCTGCTGTCGGCCTGCATTTTGGCGCTCTGAATCTGCTGCGTCAGCACGCTCAGATTGCCGCTCGCCTGGCGCAGGCTGTCGCGGCGCGTCAGATAATCCTGCGGCACGCGGATGGCCGCCAGCTCATCAACCACCGGGCGCATGCCCTGATCCACCGCCTGATTCACCTGCTGCGAGAAGCCATACAGGATGGCGTAATCACTGGCGTAATTACCGAAGGTTTGCTTCTGGTTTTCGCTCAGGCTGGGCAGATGTTCACCGCTGCGCATCACGGTGTTTTGCAGAAAATCAGTAAAGGCTTTGCGCTGATCGCCCTCTTTATCGCCGCAGGCGGTAAGCTGCAGCACAAGTAGCACGCCGGTCAGCAGCATGCCGCTACGCATCCAGATGCGGGAAATTCCTGACGCCATAATTCAACTCCTGTTGTGACGATGGCTAAATTCGATTCGCTGGGAAAGGTCCTAAAGAATAGTGCAATGGCCCCGGCTGTACAACGGCTGGTCTGCAGTGCTTCACGCTGGTGCGTGCCTGCTGCAGAACTGTGCAGCCCAGCCTGCCTGCGAGCGCAGCGCTGTGCAATAACATATGTAATTCAGGCTGATAGCAACCTGGCATTGATATTGCCTGCTTTCTGGCAGATGCAGGAGCGATCGCGGGCAACCGACGTCGCCACACAATTTGCAATGGGTCACTAGGGTTCCGATCGCGAGATGCTGGTCCGAGAGTGACCGACCGTCCTCTGACGGTTACACGGCGGGAAAAAAGCCCGGGAGGAAAGCGAGAACGTTGCTCGCCGCCTCCTGCCTGATTTTCGTCCGTTAACGCCAGAGGAATCATCATGATTAAAGCCTGTCTGCGCCTGCTGCTGATTTGCAGCGTCGCCCTGTTCAGCGTTCCGTCGCTGGCCGCCGCTAAACCATCCTTTAAGCTTTGCTGGTCCATCTACGCTGGCTGGATGCCGTGGGATTACGCCCAGCAAAGCGGCATCGTGAAAAAGTGGGCCGATAAGTACGGCATCGATATTCAGTTTGTGCAGGTTAACGACTATATCGAGTCGGTCAATCAGTACACCGCAGGTGGCTTTGACGGCTGCACCATGACCAACATGGATGCGCTGACCATTCCGGCCACTGGCGGCGTCGACAGCACCGCGCTGATTGTCGGCGACTACTCCAACGGTAACGACGGCATTCTGCTTAAAGGCGCGGACAGCGTCAGCGCGCTGAAAGGCAAACCCATCAACCTCGTCGAACTCTCGGTCTCACACTATCTGCTGGCGCGCGCGCTGGAGAAATCCGGCATGAGCGAGAAAGACGTCAGGGTGGTTAACACCGCCGATGCCGATCTGGTGGCGGCGTTTGGCACTGCTGACGTTAACGCCATCGTCACGTGGAATCCGCTGCTGGCGGAAGCAGAGAAGCAGCCGGACAGCCATCTGGTGTTCTCCTCAGCGCAGATCCCGGGCGAAATCCTCGACCTGCTGGTGGTCAACACCGCCACGCTCAACAAATATCCTCAGCTCGGCAAAGCGCTGACCGGCGCCTGGTACGAGACGCTGCACAGCATGGCCGGACAGAGCGACAGTGCCAAAGCGGCGCGCACGCAGATGGCGCAGGCATCCGGTACCGATCTGGCCGGTTTTGATCAGCAGCTTGCCGCGACACACCTGTTCAGCGATGCCAAAACCACGCTGGATTTTGTCGACAGCCCACAGTTAAAAGCCACGATGCAGCTGGTGGCCGAATTCTCCTTTAAACACGGCCTGCTGGGCGAAGGCGCGCCGGGGGCCGATGCGGTAGGGGTCGCGACCCCGGCCGGTAACTGGGGCGATGCCGGCAACATCAAACTGCGCTTTACCGACACCTTCACCAAACTGGCCGCCGCCGGTCAGCTGTAAGCGAGGCGCTGCCGATGCGTAAATTGATCAACTACCAACCGCTGCCGCTCGGCCGCCTGCTGCTTGGCATTCTGCCGCTGCTGGCGGTGCTGCTGGTGTATCTGTTCGCGTCGGATGCGCGCCTCAGCCTGAACGCGGCAGACAAACTGCTGCCGGGATTCAACGCCATGGGCGAGGCCATCAGCCGGATGGCGTTTCAGCCCAGCCCGCGCACCGGCGAGTATCTGCTGTGGAGCGATACCGCCGCCAGCCTGCTGCGTTTGCTGAGCGGCGTTGCTATCAGCGCGCTGCTGGCGCTGGCAATTGGCCTGTTCACCGGCGCGCTGCCGGTGGTGCGCGCGGTGCTGGCGCCGCTGGTGACGCTGTTTGCGCTGGTGCCGCCGCTGGCGATTCTGCCGATTCTGTTTATCTGCTTTGGCCTCGGGGAAGTCTCCAAAGTGGTGCTGATCGTTATCGGCATCACGCCGCTGATCGCCCGCGATCTGCAGCTGCAGGTACAGAAAATCCCGCAGGAGCAGCTGGTCAAAGCGCAGACGCTGGGTGCGCATAGCGCACAGATTCTGTGGCGGGTGATTCTGCCGCAGCTGATGCCGCGCCTGTGCGATGCGGTGCGGCTGTCGCTCTGTTCGGCGTGGCTGTTCCTGATTGCTGCCGAAGCGATTGCGGCCACGGAAGGCCTCGGTTATCGCATCTTCCTGATGCGCCGCTATCTGGCCATGGATGTGATTCTGCCGTACGTGGCATGGATCACCCTGCTGGCCTTTGCCCTCGACCTGCTGCTGCGGCTCGTCAGCCGACGCTGCTGGCCGTGGTATCACGCCAAATAAGGAATGCGCGATGCCCTTACTGCAATTGAAAAATCTGGAAAAACACTACGGCGATCAGGTGGTGCTGGAGCGGCTGAATATACAGGTCGAGCGCGGCGAGTTCGTGGCGATTGTCGGCGCCTCCGGCTGCGGCAAAACCACGTTTCTGAATATGCTGCTCGGCACCGAAGCGCCGACCAAAGGCGAGCTGCTGCTGGATGGCGCACCGATTCCCGACGAGCCGGACGCCCATCGCGGCGTGGTGTTTCAGCGCTACTCGGTGTTTCCGCATCTGACGGTGCTCGGCAACGTGATGCTGGCCGACGAGTTCAGCAGCGCACGCTGGCTGGGACGCGTCTGGGGGCGCAAACGTCTGGCGATTCGCCAGCGCGCGCAGGCAATGCTGGCGCAGGTCGGACTGGAACAGGCGCAGAGCAAATATCCGCATCAGCTGTCGGGCGGCATGCAGCAGCGTCTGGCCCTGGCGCAGGCGCTGATGAAACAGCCGCGCATTCTGCTGCTGGATGAACCTTTTGGCGCGCTCGATCCCGGTATTCGCAGCGAGATGCATCAGCTGATCACCCAGCTGTGGCAGCAGCATCAGCTGACCATTTTCATGATCACCCACGATCTGAAAGAGGGCTTCAGCCTCGCGTCACGCCTGCTGGTGTTCGACAAACTGCGCCACGATCCGCACGCGCCGCAAGCCTGGGGCGCCACTATCACTTACGACCTGCCGCTGGATCGCACTCAGCCCGCCGCTGAAGTGCTGTCCGCAACGCAGGTGGCTTAAAGGAGAGCACGATGCAGCCATACCAAACCCTGCTGCCCGCCGGGGCGCACTGGTCTTTTGTCATGCGCAGCGGCAGCGCGCTGACGCTGACCGATGTGGAGGGCGGCGCCAGCGCCAGCCTGTTGTTTTATAACCCGGAAAACCTGCTGGAGCGCTACAACGCGCCGGACACGCTCAAGTGCCAGCACACTTTCCGGCTCACCGCCGGCCACTGTCTCTACTCGGACATGGGGCGCATTTTCTGCGGCATTGAACACGACAGTTTCGGCTGGCACGAGAGTGTGTGCGGCACGCTGAACGCGGCACAAACGGCCGCGCGCTATGGGGTCAGCGACTATCAGCAGGCGCGCAACCTGCGCCATCAAAACGGCTACGACAGCTTCCTCGTCGAGCTGGCGAAATATGGCCTTGGCCAGCGCGACATGGCGGCCAGCCTCAACCTGTTTGCGCAGGTGCGCGCCGATGACAGCGGGCGCTTAACGCTGGAACGGCAGGGCGAAGCCGGCGCGCAGGTTCGGCTGCGTTTCGCCATGGACACGCTGGTGCTGCTGCACACCTGTCCGCACCCGCTCAGCCCGGCAAGCGATTATCCGCGTCAGCCGCTGCAGCTGACGCTGGATGCGCAGCGCGCGCCGCTGCCGGAAATCTGTCTGCAGCGCGCGGAAAACCAGCGCGGCCTGCGTAATAACGCCCTTTATCAACTGCAGGGAGAAGTGTGATGATTAAAGAGAGTGAACGAAACCCGGCGCAGGCGCGTCTGCAGCAGCAGATCGACGCCGGTGATTACTGGCTGCAGCGCATTGCCGCCGGAGAAACGCTGCGCATTACCGATCTGGAAGGCAATCAGGCGGCGGATACGCTGTTTTTCAACGCCGACGATACCGCCGAGCGCTACAGCATGAGCGAGACGCTGCGCGGCCAGCACAACGTGTTTCTCACGGCCGGCAGCGTGCTGCGTTCTAATCTTGATCGGCCGATGCTGACCATCACCGCCGATACCTGTGGCCGTCACGATACGCTCGGCGGCGCCTGCTCGTGCGAGAGTAATACGGTGCGTTATGACCTCGAAAAGCGCCACATGCACTCCTGCCGTGACAGCTGGATGCTGGCGGTCGCCGCGCATCCGGAGTCTGGCCTGACGCGCCGCGATATCACGCACAACATTAACTTCTTCATGAATGTGCCGGTGACCCACGACGGCGGCCTGACGTTTGCCGATGGCATCTCCGCGCCGGGTAAATATGTTGAGATGGTGGCGCAGATGAACATTCTGGTGCTGATCTCCAACTGTCCGCAGCTCAACAATCCCTGTAACGGTTACAACCCAACGCCGATTGCCGTCAGCGTGTGGTGATTCTCTGACGCAACGGGACGACCCGTTATACGCCGTCACAGCTGGTGCAGGACGACCTGCCGCAATAAGAGTATTCAGTCATGATTGATCGCGTATTGATTGCCAACCGTGGCGCGATTGCCGTGCGCATTATCCGTACCCTGCAGGCCATGAATATCCGGGCGATTGCCGTCTATGCCGAAGCCGATCGCCACGCGCGCCACGTGCGGCTGGCCGACGAAGCCTGGTCGCTGGGCGAGGGCCAGGTGCGCGACACTTACCTCAACCAGGACAAACTGCTGGCGATTGCCGCGCAGAGCGGCGCACAGGCGCTGCATCCGGGCTATGGCTTTCTCAGTGAAAAACCGGAGTTCGTCACGCGCTGCGAAGCGGCGGGCCTGCATTTTCTCGGACCGGACGCGGCGCAGATGCTGGCGTTTGGCCTGAAACATCGCGCACGTGAACTGGCTGAGCAGAACGCGGTGCCGCTGCTGCCGGGCAGCGGCCTGCTGACCTCATTGCAGCAGGCTCAGGCTGCCGCGCAACAGATTGGCTATCCGGTGATGCTGAAAAGCACCGCCGGCGGGGGCGGCATCGGCATGCAGCGCTGCAACAGCGCGGACGAGCTGGAAGACGCCTTTACCCGCGTGAAGCGTCTGGCTGGTAACAACTTCGCCGACGATGGCGTCTTCTTAGAGAAATTTATTGCCCGGGCGCGCCATATCGAAGTACAGATTTTTGGCGATGGCCACGGCAACGTGATTGCGCTGGGCGAACGCGACTGCTCGGCGCAGCGCCGTAATCAGAAGGTGCTGGAGGAGACCCCCGCGCCGCGGCTCAGCGATGCGGTGCGCGCGCAGTTGCAGGCCACCGCCGTACGGCTGGCGCGCGCGGTTAACTATCGCAGCGCCGGGACGGTGGAGTATGTCTATGATGAGGTCAGCCAGCAATTCTGGTTCCTGGAGGTGAATACCCGCCTGCAGGTTGAGCATGGCGTCACTGAACTGGTGTACGGCGTGGATCTGGTGCGCTGGATGGTCGAACTGGCGCAGCAGCGCCTGCCGCCGCTGGCGACGCTGCAACCGGTGGCGCAGGGCCATGCCATTCAGGTGCGGCTGTACGCTGAGGATCCGGCGAAGCAGTTTCAACCAAGCGCCGGACTGCTCAGCCACGTGCAGTTCCCGACGGCGCTCGATCACGCTACGCTGCGCATCGACAGCAGTGTAGAGAGCGGCATGGAAGTTTCACCGTTTTACGATCCGATGCTGGCGAAGATCCTCGTACACGCGGCCGATCGCCGCCGCGCGCTTGATGGCATGATCGCGGCGCTGGCGCAGAGTGAGCTGTATGGCATCGAGACCAACCTGCGCTGGCTGCGTCAGCTCTGTACGCTGCCGGACGTGCAGCAGGGACGCATCATTACCGCCACGCTCGGCAGCGTGGCGTGGCAGCCGCCGACGCTGGATATCCTCAGCGGCGGCACTCTCACCACGGTGCAGGATGCGCCGGGCCGCGTCGGCTACTGGCACGTCGGCGTACCGCCTTCCGGGCCGTTCGACAGCCGCGCCTTTCAGCTCGGCAATCGCCTGCTGGGTAATGAGGCCCAGGCGGCCGGGCTGGAAATCACGTTGCGCGGCCCGACGCTGCGCTTTAATCAGGCGTGCAGCTTTGTACTGAGCGGCGCGCCGCTGGCAGCCAACCTCGACAGCCAGCCGCTGGCGATGCATCAGGTGCTGCATGCGCAGGCCGGGCAAACCCTGACGCTGGGTGACGTGCGCGACGGCTGCCGCAGCTATCTGCTGCTGGCGGGCGGGCTGGATACGCCGCGCTATCTGGGCAGCCGCAGTACCTTTACGCTGGGTAAGTTTGGCGGTCATGCCGGGCGGGCGCTGCGCGCCGGCGACGTGCTGCAGCTGGCCGCGCCGCGTCAGGCTACGGCGGCGCGCCTGCCTGAGACGCTGCTGCCGCCGCTTAACGGTGAATGGCAGCTGCGCGTTATTTATGGTCCGCACGGCGCGCCCGCCTTTTTTACCGATGACGATATAAGCGAATTTTTCGCTGCCGAGTGGCAGGTGCACTACAACTCCAGCCGCACCGGGATTCGGCTGATCGGCCCGAAACCTGACTGGGCGCGCAGCGACGGCGGTGAGGCGGGCATGCATCCGTCCAATATTCACGACAACGCCTATGCCTTTGGTACGGTGGATTTTACCGGCGATATGCCGGTGATCCTCGGGCCGGACGGCCCTTCGCTGGGCGGCTTTGTCTGTCCGGCGACGGTGATCGACGCCGATCTGTGGAAGCTGGGTCAGCTCAAAGCGGGCGATCGACTGCGCTTTGTGCCGATCGCCCTTGCTGATGCCGATCGTCTGGCACAGGCGCAGCGCAGCGAGATCGCGCATCTGCAAGCGGAAGCAGTGCGCGTGGCGCCAGCACTGCCGCTGATCGATCCGATCTTGCACCAGCATGCAGCAACCGCAGGGCGGCCTGCACTGTGCGTGCGCGCCGCGGGAGACCGTTTTCTGCTGGTGGAGTATGGCGCGCTGACGCTGGACATCGCGCTGCGTTTCCGCGTTCACGCCCTGATGCAGTGGCTGGAGGCGCATCCGCTGGCGGGTCAGCTGGAGCTGACGCCCGGCATCCGCTCGTTACAGGTGCATTATGATGCGCAGCAGTGCGCAAGAAGTGAGTTGTTGGCGCAAATTTTGCAAGCTGATAATCTGCTGGGCGACCTCGCCGACGCGGCTGTGCCATCGCGCACTGTGTGGCTGCCGCTCAGCTGGGATGATGCCGCCTGCCGTGAAGCCGTGACACGCTATAGCCAGTCGGTGCGTCCGAATGCGCCCTGGTGCCCGAGCAACATTGAGTTTATCCGGCGCATCAACGGGCTCGAAAGCGTGGAGGCGGTGAAACAGATTGTGTTCAGCGCCTCGTATCTGGTGATGGGGCTGGGCGATGTCTATCTCGGCGCACCGGTGGCGACGCCACTCGATCCGCGACACCGCCTGGTGACCACCAAATACAATCCGGCGCGCACCTGGACGGCGGAAAACTCGGTGGGCATCGGCGGCGCGTATCTGTGTGTTTATGGCATGGAAGGGCCGGGCGGCTACCAGTTCGTCGGACGTACGCTGCAGATGTGGAATCGCGATCGCCGCACCAGCGCCTTTACCCAGCCGTGGCTGCTGCGTTTCTTCGACCAAATCCGTTTTTATCCGGTCAGTGCCGACGAACTGCTGCAAATCCGCGAACGTTTCCCGTGGGGCGATTATCCGCTGCGCGTGGAAGCCGGTGAGTTCCGGCTCGCCGAGTATCAGGCGCTGCTGACTGCCCAGGCGACGGAGATCGACGCGTTCCAGCAGAAGCGTCAGCAGGCGTTTGACGCAGAGCTGGCGCGCTGGCGCGCCGATGGCCAGTTCACCTTCGACAGCCAGCTGCAGGCGCAGAGCAGCGAGGAAGTGGTGGTGCCGGCGGGCTGCCACAGCGTGGAGAGCCAGGTGGCGGGCAGCGTGTGGCAATGGCTGGTGGCGGAAGGCAGTGATGTGACCGCGGGTGCCACGGTAGGCATTCTCGAATCCATGAAGATGGAAATCCCGATCGTGGCGCCGGTCAGTGGCAAAATCCACAGCCTGCAACGCCAGGCCGGGCAGCAAGTGCAGGCGGGTCAGTTACTTATGGTGATCGATCCGTTTGCAGTATAAGAAAGAAGAAAAAATAATCAGGAAACAGGCAGCAAAGCCGGGGATCTGACCCATACTTAGAGACCCGGTTCAATGTTGCATTGCCCTGACATCTTTTCGCAGTGTGCAACAGGCTGTGTCCCGTAACGGTTTCATTAAAACACTATTTTCGCCCTGATAAGGGAAAACTGTTTCGGGATACAGCCTGATAAGGCCGGTTTCAGCGCCTGGTGGCGCTTACCTCTCTACTTTCACGTGCTTCATAGTGAGTTTTAAGGAGTTCTCTATGGAAATAAAAGATCCAATGGTCGAATTACTCAGCAGTCTTGAGCAAATTGTTTTGACACGTGATGCACAGACTCCCGTATCAGAAATTGCACTCAATACCGTTTCCGTTCCCGAACCGCAGCGTTTACGCGAGATGACCGGCATGCAGGTGGATGAATTCGCCCGCGTGATGGGGGTGAGCGTCTCGTCAGTAAAAAGCTGGGAAGCGCAACGTACGCGCCCATCCGCCACGGCTCGCAAACTGATGAAACTGCTGCAGGCCAATCCGTATCTGGGCCGACAGCTGCTGGAATAACGCCGACTATCGGTTCTCTGTGACCCGCCTGCACGGCGGGTTTTTTTCAGCTTAAGCCACCGTATTTCGCCGCCTGTTTGACAAACCAGCTTTCCGGCACGCTGTACGGCGGTTTTGCCAGCTGCGCGATGCCCTGTTCAATGATGTGATTCGCCTGCTGCCATAAACGCCGATCCCCCTGCTGTAACAGCTGAATCTGAATCTGTTTCTCGACCAGGTAAACCCGGGCAAAATTGGGATCGAACTGCACGATGGCACGGGTATTATCGATGATATCGGCCAGCTTGATGGTTTGCGCCTCGGGCGAGGCTTCGGCAGTGTGGCGAAAGTGTGCCAGCTTACGGGCGGTACGATTCTTTGCCTGCGGCTGGGCGCTGTCGGTGAGCATGTCCACCAGGTGTGCAACGCGCGCACCAAAGTGTTCTTCAATATCCTGTAAGGTACTAGCGGTGTCCTCCACCGTGTCGTGCAGCCAGGCGGCAGCGATCATCGCTTCGTCATCGCTGACGCTGCGTACCAGCTCCGCGACGGCAGCCGGATGCACAATATAGGGTTCGTCGGTGTATTTGCGACGCTGGCCCGCATCGGCATGTGCCTGCGTGGCATAACGGCGCGCCTGCTCTTCCAGTGAATCACGCATCTTCACACTCCAGGAAAAAGTTGCTTGCAATTATCTAGCGCGCTATCTATATTGAGTCGCATGAACAGTAATCAAGATGACAAAAAAGTGAAGCCTGCGCCACTCCAGCTTGATCAGCATCTGTGTTTCGCGCTCTATTCGGCGAACCTGGCGATGCATAAAGTCTATCGCCAACTGCTGGCGGCGCTGGAGATCACCTATCCGCAATATCTGGTGATGCTGGTGCTGTGGCATCAGGATGATCTGACGGTATCGGAGATTGGTGAAAAGCTGTTTCTCGATTCGGCCACCCTGACGCCACTGCTGAAACGACTGGAGAGCGCTGGTTTGCTGCGCCGCCAGCGTTCGCGTCAGGATGAGCGCCAGGTCGTGGTCACGCTGACCGACCAGGGGCGCGCGCTGCAGGAAAAAGCCGCCAGCATTCCGGAAGCGGTACAGTGTGCGACCGCCTGCGATACCGACACTATGGCGGCGCTGAAACAGCAGCTGGACGATCTGCGCGGCAACCTGAATCGCGCCACCTGAGCATCAGGGATGTCGCTGCGGCGGCATCCTGAGAGTGAAGTTTTCCCTTGTGCCTTATAAATAGCACGCGATTGTATAGCGAATAGTGAGGTTATGATGTCTTTAGAAAAAGTGATTTACACCGCCAAAGCCAAAGCAACCGGTGGCCGCGATGGCCGCGCCACCTCGTCTGATAACGTGCTGGACGTGAAGCTGGGCGTGCCAAAAGAGATGGGCGGCGCGGGCGGCGAGGTGACGAACCCGGAGCAGCTGTTTGCTGCCGGCTACTCTGCCTGCTTCCTCGGCGCGATGAAATTTGTCGCCGGCCGCGACAAAATCGCCATGCCAAAAGACGCGTGGATTGAGGGCGAAGTGGGGATTGGTCCTATCCCCACCGGTTTTGGCATTGAAGCAAAACTGAATATCCATCTGCCAGAGATGGACGCGGCGGAAGCGCAGAAGCTGGTTGATGCGGCACACATTGTTTGTCCGTACTCAAATGCGACGCGCGGCAACATCGACGTGACGCTGAATATCATCAACTAAGTTGATGCATGCATAAAAGGCTCCTGCGGGAGCCTTTTTTATCACGAACACCATCCCGCATCCCATCGAACTAAAGAATTTTCTGGTCTTACCATTGGTTAAATGTTCTACTGCTGCGCTCCGTGCATCATCGTAATTATTTGGGTTCAGATTCGTCCCGATCCTACTCGCCAGGTCACGCTTTTCTGCTACGCAAGCGAACCTTACGCTCTTTGCACAGTCACATTTACGGTTGAAGCATCGACACCAGGTCGGGAACAGAAATTTATATGAATTACATTAAAAGTTTAACGCAGCAAAAGTTGTCGCTTTTGCTGGCGCTCTATCTTGGCATCTTATTGAATTTGCCAATCTTTTATCGCCGTTTTGACGGCTTCTTAACGAAATCCACCGTCACCAACTGGTTATCCGCCGCGGCGGAAGTGACCGCGGCCGTACTGCTGACCTTCTTCCTGATGCGACTGCTGTCGCTGGGTGGCAAATGGTTTTATCGCGTGATCGCCAGCCTGCTGGTGGTGATTTCGGTGGCCGCCGCCTATTACATGGCGTTCTTTAACGTGGTGATCGGTTACGGCATCGTGGCGTCGGTCATGACCACCGATGTCGATCTCTCTAAAGAGGTTATCGGGCTGCACTTTGTGCTGTGGATGGTGCTGGTGAGCGCACTGCCGCTGCTGCTGATCTGGCGCAATAACCTGAGCCTGACGCTGATTGAACAGCTGAAAACCCCCGGTCAGCGCCTGAAACCTACAGTGATCCTGTTGCTGAGCGTGGCGCTGGTATGGCTGCCGATTCGCTACTTCGACAAGCTGCAAAAAGCCAATGAAGAGCTCACCAATATCGATCTGCCAAGCTATGGCGGCGTAGTGGCGCACTCTTATCTGCCTTCGAACTGGATCGCGGCGCTGGGCCTGTTCGCCTGGACTAAGGTGGACGAGAAGCTGGACAGCCAGGAGTTGCTCGATCCGGCGAAGAAGTTTACCTATGTGGCGCCGCCTGGCATTGACGATACCTATGTAGTGTTTGTGATTGGCGAGACCACGCGCTGGGATCACATGGGCATGCTGGGCTATAACCGCGATACCACGCCGAAGCTGTCGAAAGAGAAGAATCTGGTGGCATTCCGCGGTGAATCCTGTGATACCGCCACCAAGCTGTCGCTGCGCTGCATGTTTGTGCGCGAGGGCGGCACGATGGATAACCCTGGCCGTACGCTGAAAGAGCAGAACATTTTTGCGGTGATGAAAGAGCTGGGCTTCACCTCCGAGCTGTTCGCCATGCAGAGCGAAGTGTGGTTCTACGACAACGCCGATGTGAATAACTTCTCGTTCCGCGAGCAGATTGGTTCTGAGAAGCGCAATCAGGGCAAAGCGGTGGACGATATGCTGCTGGTGCCGGAACTGCAGGCTTCACTGCAGCGCTTCCCGAAAGGCAAGCATCTGGTGGTGTTGCACACGAAAGGTTCGCACTATCTCTATTCGCAGCGTTATCCGCGCGAGTTTGCCCGCTATCAGCCTGAGTGTATTGGCGTGGACGATAAGTGCAGCAAAGCCCAGCTGATTAACGCCTATGACAACTCGATTCTGTATGTTGATACCATGCTGGACAGCGTGCTGGATCAGCTGCGTGATAAGAAAGCGATTGTGTTCTATGCCGCCGACCACGGCGAGTCGATCAGCGAAAATATGCACCTGCACGGTACGCCGCGCGAGATGGCGCCGCCGGAGCAGTTCCGCGTGCCGATGATTGTCTGGGCGTCCGATAAGTATTTGCAGGACCCGACTAACCGCAGCAACTTTGAGCGCTTACAGGCGCAGCAGCGCGTCGGCAAAACCCATCGTCACGTTGAGCTGTTCGACACCATTTTAGGGTGTCTGGGTTATACCTCGCCGGATGGCGGTATTAAAGCAGCGAATAACTGGTGCCAGGCACCTGCCACTGCCAGCAGTGCGAAAGCGCTGTAATTCGTGCCTGGATCTTATTGAGCAGGCAGGTGTTTAAGGCACTGCTTGCTTTCCAGGCAATCAGGCGGATTTTCGGGAAAAGGGATTGACGCTCTAAAGTCACGGCAGTAATATTCGCCCCCATCGGCGAGTAGCGCAGCTTGGTAGCGCAACTGGTTTGGGACCAGTGGGTCGGAGGTTCGAATCCTCTCTCGCCGACCATATTCGAAAAGCCCGCTTTGCAAAAAGCGGGCTTTTTTCGTTCGTAGCAAAAGAGGATGAGAACCTCCGAAGGAGGTTTGAGCCGAGCGAAGCGAGACAACGTTGCGTCAGCAACGGCCCGCAGGGCGCTTCTCGCAGAGAAGCGTAATCCTCTCTCGCCGACCATATTCGAAAAGCCCGCTTTGCAAAAAGCGGGCTTTTTTCGTTCGCAGCAAAAGAGGATGAGAACCTCCGAAGGAGGTTTGAGCCGAGCGAAGCGAGACAACGTTGCGTCAGCAACGGCCCGCAGGGCGCTTCTCGCAGAGAAGCGTAATCCTCTCTCGCCGACCATCATTTAAGAAACCTGCTTTGCAAAAAGCAGGTTTTTTTTCGTCTGTCGTTTTTGCAGTTTCAGGGTGAAATACGGGACCGCTCCGTAAAGACGCTGTCTCGTCCCTGATCGCTCGGCACACGCCATCCATGGCGTGTGACGCTTTACTCCACGGCCCCGCATTCCACCCTTTATCCGGCTTCGGCGATGGCTGAAGGTTTACTGACTGCCGTTTAGCGTGGCATGACTGATTGCAGCGGTACATATGCCAAAAGGGAAGGGAAGGCCATCAGGAGAGCAAAGCGTCCGCCGCATGGATGCGGCGGTCGAGGCTACAGGGATGTATTTACGCCGCCTTTGCGATCTGATGACCTTCCCTGAACCAGACTCACATCCCGGCAGCGATCAAGCAAAGTCATCAATTTACGCGTTCCATTAATCATCACCGGGATAAACCGTATTATCCTTCAACACCGCTCTTCATCCCTTGCTGCATCAAAGCACCTCTCTTAATTCGCGACACATTCTGCTTATGACCGGCTTTTGCTTTTTGCTGATTTCTTATGCCATTACGCCAGCATATTTCGCTGCCTGAACGTCATAACGCACGGGGAATCGTTCAGATATTCAACATTTACCGACAACTTTAAGACGTTTTTTAACGGTGATAATCACTGTCATCAGGCGCTATTGCCAGAGAATCACACGGCATTGCGCGCTTTATCACCTTTTTAAATTTTGGCTTAGC
This sequence comes from gamma proteobacterium symbiont of Scutellera amethystina, assembly GCF_059730845.1. Taxonomy (NCBI): domain Bacteria; kingdom Pseudomonadati; phylum Pseudomonadota; class Gammaproteobacteria; species gamma proteobacterium symbiont of Scutellera amethystina. The sequence continues at coordinate 4,111,454 of NZ_AP035935.1, read as the reverse complement.
GTGCAAACACTGTTTTTTATCGTTGCTTGCACTTACTCACACTCTGTGTAAATAACCCCACGTTGTATTGACGTTCATTGCAACTGTTGACAAATTGATGCGTCAATAAGATGCAGAGACGGCCAGCGCTGGCAGGTTCCACGGCGTCAGCGCTACAACAATAACCGCTCGCATTTTGGTCATTACATAACTGACCTGCCCGAACCGCATAAAAAAATCAGAGGTCGGGCGACGCACACAACATCACATCACAATGGAGCAAAACATGATCAACTCCCTGGCCAAATCCAGGATGCTGAAGGTCGGTCTTAGCCTGATTGCTATGACCGTGGCCGCGGGCGTTCAGGCGAAAACCCTCGTTTACTGTTCAGAAGGTTCGCCGGAAGGCTTCAACCCGCAGCTGTTCACATCCGGCACCACTTACGATGCCAGCTCAGTACCGATCTACAACCGTCTGGTTGAGTTCAAAACCGGTACCACCGAGCTGCAGCCGGGCCTGGCAGAAAAATGGGACGTCAGCGAAGATGGTAAAACCTATACCTTCCATCTGCGTCAGGGCGTGAAGTGGCAAACCACCAAAGACTTCAAGCCGACCCGCACCTTCAACGCTGATGACGTCGTTTTCTCCTTCGAGCGCCAGCTCGATAAAAACAACAAGTACCACGGTGTCTCCGGCGGCAGCTACGAATACTTCGAAGGCATGGACATGCCGAAGCTGATCGCCAAAATCGAAAAAGTGGATGACTACACCGTACGCTTTACGCTGACCCGTCCGGAAGCGCCATTCCTCGCCGACCTCGGCATGGACTTCGCGTCAATCCTGTCGAAAGAGTATGCCGACAACATGCTGAAAGCCGGCACGCCAGAAAAACTGGACCTCAACCCGGTGGGCACCGGTCCGTTCGTGCTGCAGCAGTATCAGAAAGATTCACGCATTCTGTACAAAGCCAACCCGGACTTCTGGGGCACCAAGCCAAAAATCGATCGCCTGGTGTTCTCCATCACGCCAGACGCCTCGGTGCGCTACGCCAAGCTGCAGAAAGGCGAGTGTCAGGTGATGCCGTATCCAAACCCGGCTGACATCGCCAGCATGAAGAAAGACACCAAAATCAACCTGATGGAACAGCCAGGACTGAACGTCGGTTACCTGTCTTTCAACACCGAGAAAAAACCGCTGGATAACGTCAAAGTGCGTCAGGCGCTGACCATGGCGGTGAACAAACAAGCCATCATTGATGCGGTCTATCAGGGCGCCGGTCAGGCAGCGAAAAACCTGATCCCACCGACCATGTGGGGCTACAACAACGATGTTAAAGATTACGCTTACGATCCGGCCAAAGCCAAAGAGCTGCTGAAAGAAGCCGGCATGCCGGATGGCTTCAGCATCGACCTGTGGGCGATGCCGGTACAGCGTCCGTACAACCCGAACGCCCGTCGCATGGCGGAAATGGTTCAGGCTGACTGGGCGAAAATCGGTGTGAAAGCCAAAATCGTTACCTACGAGTGGGGCGAGTACCTGAAGCGCGCCAAAGCCGGTGAACACCAGACCGTGATGATGGGCTGGACCGGTGATAACGGGGATCCGGATAACTTCTTCGCCACCCTGTTCAGCTGCGCGGCAGCGAAAGACGGTTCCAACTACTCACGCTGGTGCTACAAGCCGTTTGAAGATCTGATTCAGCCAGCGCGTGCTGAAGCCGATCACAACAAACGTATTGAGCTCTACAAGCAGGCGCAGGTGGTCATGCATGACCAGGCGCCAGCACTGATCATCGCGCACTCAACCGTGTACGAACCAGTGAGCAAGAAAGTGAGTGGCTACGTGGTTGATCCATTAGGTAAACATCACTTCGAAAACGTCGACATCCAGGAATAACCTTTCGGATTATCGCGGTCAGGGCCAGCCATGCTGGCCCTCGGGCGGCACCTTCGCCGCCCGTACTCCGCACTTTATTTCCGGCTAATTTCTTATAAACCCTTACAGCCTTACGCTGCTGCAGCGTGAAGTATGACGGGGATTTTGAAGCGCTTCTTGCGTCGCGTCCGGCTGTGCCGGCTGCGGATTGTGAGCAATGTAGTCCATGGCGTTAGCGCCACGGAAAATGACAGAGAATCCGGCTTATGCTGCAATTCATACTCCGACGTCTGGGCCTTGTCATCCCGACGTTCATCGGTATTACACTATTGACCTTTGCCTTCGTTCACCTGATCCCCGGCGACCCGGTGCTGATCATGGCCGGTGAACGCGGTATCTCCCCCGAACGTCATGCGCAGCTGATGGCCCAGTTTGGTCTCGATCAGCCGATGTGGAAACAGTACATCACTTACATCAACGGCGTGCTGCATGGCGACCTCGGCATCTCGCTGAAAAGCCGCATCCCGGTGTGGGATGAGTTCGTGCCGCGCTTTAAAGCCACGCTTGAGCTGGGCATTTGCGCCATGATCTTCGCCGTTGCCGTGGGTATTCCGGTCGGCGTGCTGGCGGCGGTGAAACGCGGCTCAATTTTCGATCACACCGCCGTGGGCATCTCGCTGACCGGCTACTCAATGCCGATCTTCTGGTGGGGCATCATGCTGATCATGCTGGTGTCGGTGCAGCTCAACCTGACGCCGGTCTCTGGCCGCGTCAGCGACACCATCTTCCTTGACGACAGCCATCCGCTCACCGGCTTTATGCTGATTGATACGCTGCTGTGGGGCGAAGAGGGCGACTTCAAAGATGCGGTGATGCACATGATCCTGCCGGCCATCGTGCTGGGCACCATTCCGCTGGCGGTGATTGTGCGTATGACGCGCTCTTCGATGCTGGAAGTGCTGGGTGAAGATTACATCCGCACCGCGCGCGCCAAAGGCCTGACGCGCATGCGCGTGATCGTGGTGCATGCGCTGCGTAACGCCATGCTGCCGGTGGTCACGGTGATCGGTCTGCAGGTGGGCACGCTGCTGGCGGGCGCCATCCTCACCGAAACCATCTTCTCCTGGCCGGGACTCGGCCGCTGGCTGATCGAAGCACTGCAGCGCCGTGATTATCCGGTGGTGCAGGGCGGCGTGCTGCTGGTGGCAATCCTGATCATTCTGGTCAACCTGCTGGTTGATCTGTTGTACGGCGTGGTGAATCCGCGCATCCGTCATAAGAAATAAGGGGGAATCATGTCTGCTGTTGATCCCGCAAGCGTCACCGCTGCACCGAAGCCGATGACCCCGATTCAGGAATTCTGGCACTATTTTAAACGTAACAAAGGCGCGGTTATCGGCCTGGTTTACATCATTCTGATGCTGCTGATCGCCATCTTCGCCGATGTGCTGGCACCGCATGCCCCGGCTGAGCAGTTCCGCGATGCGCTGTTGCACCCGCCGGTGTGGCAGGAAGGCGGCAGCTGGAAATTTATTCTCGGCACCGATGACGTCGGCCGTGACATCCTGTCGCGCCTGATGTTTGGTGCGCGCCTGTCGCTGCTGGTGGGCTGCATGGTGGTGGTGCTGTCGCTGATTCTGGGGGTGATTTTCGGTCTGATGGCCGGTTATCTCGGCGGCGTGGTGGATGCAGTGATCATGCGCCTCGTCGATATCATGCTGGCGCTGCCAAGCCTGCTGCTGGCGCTGGTGCTGGTGGCCATCTTTGGCCCGTCGATTGTCAATGCCTCACTGGCGATCACCTTCGTCGCGCTGCCGCACTACATTCGCCTGACGCGCGCAGCGGTGCTGGTGGAAGTCAATCGCGACTACGTAACCGCCTCCAGCGTGGCCGGCGCCGGTACGCTGCGCCAGATGTTCATCAATATTCTGCCTAACTGCCTGGCACCGCTGATCGTGCAGGCGTCGTTAGGTTTCTCCAACGCCATCCTGGATATGGCCGCGTTGGGCTTTCTCGGTATGGGGGCGCAGCCGCCGACGCCGGAGTGGGGCACCATGCTCTCCGACGTGTTGCAGTATGCGCAGAGTGCCTGGTGGGTCGTGACCTTCCCCGGAGTGGTCATCCTGCTGACGGTTCTGGCCTTTAACCTCATGGGCGATGGTTTGCGTGATGCACTCGACCCGAAACTCAAGCAGTAAAGAGGCACCGAGATGGCGTTATTAAATGTAGAAAAACTGTCGGTGCATTTCGGCGACGAAAAGGCACCGTTCCGTGCGGTTGACCGCATCAGCTACCAGGTAGAACAGGGCCAGGTCGTCGGGATTGTTGGCGAGTCCGGTTCCGGTAAATCGGTCAGCTCGCTGGCGATCATGGGGTTGATTGACTATCCCGGCCGCGTGAAAGCAGAGAAGCTGGAGTTCAATCAGCGCGACCTGCAGCGCATCTCCGAAAAAGAGCGCCGCCAGCTGGTGGGCGCAGAAGTGGCGATGATCTTCCAGGACCCGATGACCAGCCTCAACCCGTGTTACACCGTGGGCTACCAGATCATGGAAGCGCTGAAGGTGCATCAGGGCGGCAGCAAGCGCACGCGGCGTCAGCGTGCCATCGACCTGCTGGAGCAGGTGGGCATTCCCGATCCGGCGTCGCGGCTTGATGTCTATCCGCATCAGCTGTCTGGCGGCATGAGCCAGCGCGTGATGATCGCCATGGCCATCGCCTGTAAGCCGAAGCTGCTGATTGCCGATGAGCCGACCACGGCGCTCGACGTAACTATTCAGGCGCAAATCATCGAACTGCTGCTGGAGTTACAGAAGCAGGAAAACATGGCGCTGATCCTGATTACGCACGATCTGGCGCTGGTGGCCGAAGCGGCGCAGCACATCATCGTGATGTACGCCGGTCAGGTGGTGGAGAGCGGCAAAGCGGTGGATATCTTTAAAGCGCCGCGTCACCCGTATACGCAGGCGCTGCTGCGTGCGCTGCCGGAGTTTGCCGCCGACAAAGCGCGGCTGGCGTCGCTGCCGGGCGTGGTGCCGGGCAAGTATGACCGTCCTAACGGCTGTCTGCTCAATCCGCGCTGCCCGTACGTGACCGACCGCTGCCGTACTGAAGAACCTGAGCTGCGCGATATTCCGGGCCGCCAGTCCAAATGTCACTTCCCACTGGATGATGCCGGGAGACCGACTTATGAGTCTTGATAACACGAAGCAGGATTACCTGCTGCAGGCGATTGACCTGAAAAAGCACTATCCGGTGAAAAAGGGTCTGTTCGGCCAGGAGCGCCTGGTGAAGGCGCTGGACGGCGTCTCTTTTAACCTCGAGCGTGGCAAAACGCTGGCGGTGGTGGGCGAATCCGGCTGCGGTAAATCCACACTCGGACGCCTGCTGACGATGATTGAAACGCCGACCGCCGGCGAGTTGTACTGGCACGGGCAGGATCTGCTGAAACACGATCCGCAGGCGCAAAAACTGCGCCGGCAGAAAATCCAGATTGTGTTCCAGAACCCGTATGGCTCGCTCAATCCGCGTAAGAAAATCAGCCAGATTCTGGAAGAGCCGCTGGTGATCAATACCGCGCTGAGCAAAGCGGAACGGCGGGAAAAAACGCTGGAGATGATGGCCAAAGTGGGCCTGAAAACCGAGCACTACGATCGCTATCCGCACATGTTCTCCGGCGGTCAGCGCCAGCGTATCGCTATTGCGCGCGGCCTGATGCTCGATCCCGACGTGCTGATTGCCGATGAGCCGGTCTCGGCGCTCGACGTCTCGGTGCGCGCTCAGGTGCTCAACCTGATGATGGATTTACAGCAGGATCTCGGCCTGTCCTATGTGTTCATCTCGCATGACCTGTCGGTGGTGGAGCACATCGCCGACGAAGTGATGGTGATGTACCTCGGACGCTGTGTGGAAAAGGGCAGCAAAGAGGCGATCTTCAGCAACCCGCGCCATCCGTATACTCAGGCGCTGCTGTCGGCCACGCCACGCCTTAATCCGGACGAACGCCGCGAGCGCATCAAACTGACCGGTGAGCTGCCGAGCCCGCTGAATCCGCCGCCGGGCTGCGCGTTCAACGCACGCTGCCGCCGTCGTTTCGGTACCTGCGTGCAGCTGCAGCCGAAACTGAAGCAGTATGGTGAGCAACAAATCGCCTGCTTCGCCGTCGACCAGGATGAGAATCAGCCGGTGGCGACGCCGTAATTACGGCCAGCCAGTGCGAAAGGCTCCTGCGGGAGCCTTTGTTATTGGTGGCCTGATACATGAGTAAAATTAACCTGACGTGTCTTAATCGCCTGCGATGCCAGAAATGTATTACGCGACTGAATCTTTAAATCACTGGTCCTGAACGACAGCGAAAAGGTTAAGGCAAATTCTGAATCCGTGCCGCATTGTGTGAGCGCCGTCACGGCCAGAGATAACTGCACATTTCAATAGTAAGTTGTTTATTATCAGTGTATTAGCTTAATTATCTTCCGGCTGCTATTTCCGTTAATCGATTTTTATTAATCCTGCTCAATTAATCAGTGCATGCTTTTTGCATCTGTATATTTTCAATCTTTCAGATAAAACTCTTTTGTCGAATCTGCGGTTTTAATAATCAGAATTCTCTCACCGTGTCTTAACGTGTGTGTTATATTCGCGGAAATTACCCCTCCGCTTTAACAGGCTCTGATCATGAAGAACTACGACGATCTGCAGCGTTTCCAGGAAAAAACGCAAACGCTGGACATTGCTTTTAAGGATATGTCCGGGCAATCGCTGGAAGCCGATCACAGCCAGTGGGCGATCATCCGTCAGCTGGCGACGGATGATGAGCCGGAGCTGGGTAGCGGCCAGCGCGTCGATCTGCCGCAGCCGCAGCCAATTCGCGGCGATGAGTTTGTCGCGCCGCCGCAGGCTCTCAATCCGGCGCCCGTCGCCCGCAGTGAAAAGGCATCGCTGCTGCAGAGCCTCGCCGCCAGCGCGCCGGCACCCGACACAGAAACACCGCGCAGCGCGTTATTCCCGCCAGCAAGCAGCGCGCCCACTGCCGCGTCCGTGTCGTCGCTGGCACCGGCAGCCACGCACGTAGCGCGTCAGGCGGCCACTTCACTGTTCCCACCGCCGCCGGTCAGCGCGCCGGTTGCTGAACAGGCTGTTGCCCCTGCTGCCGCAGCACCGGCCACTGCGCCCGCCGTGGCGCAGCCGGAGCCTGCTACGCCCTCGCGCTTTGGCGCACTGTTCCGCTCACGTGCGGCGGAACCGGTTCATTTATCTAAAGAAACACTGCTCAAACCGTTACTGGAGAAGATCGCGCTATGCCATTAGTTTGTGTGTGCTCGCCAAAAGGGGGAGTAGGAAAAACCACCATGGCGGCCAACCTGGCCTGGAGTCTGGCGCGTGCCGGCAGCAAAGTGCTGGCGATCGATTTTGACGTACAAAATGCGCTGCGCCTGCATTTTGGCGTACCGCTGCACGACAGCCGCGGCTTTGTGGCGCGCTCGGAAGAGCAGGCTGACTGGAGTCAGTCGATCCTCACCACCGGCAGCAACATCTTTGTCATGCCTTACGGTGAGGTGACTGAAGCGCAGCGTGAGCGCTTCGAACACAACCTGGCGCACGATGCCCATTTCTTAAAACGCGGCCTGGATACCGTCCTGAATTATCCGGGTCTGGTAATTATTGCAGATTTTCCGCCGGGACCCGGTCCGGCGCTGAAAGCCATGCAGGCGCTGGCCGATATGCATTTAGTGGTGATGCTGGCGGATACCGCCTCGGTGGCGCTGCTGCCGCAAATTGAAAACCATCGCATGATTGGCCAGCCATTAAATAATCAGCACGGTCATTATTTCGTGCTCAACCAAAGTGATAATCGCCGGAATATCAGCCGTGAAGTGACCGCATTTATGCAGCAGCGGCTGGGCGATAATTTACTCGGCGTGGTGCACCGCGATGAAAGCGTGGCTGAGGCCAATGCCTCGCAGCAGTCAATCTATGATTTCAGCCCGGCTTCAGCAGCGGCGTTTGATATTGAACTGGTGGCAAAACGGGTGGCGAATATCCTGAATATCAACGTAGGCAACGGCGAAGTTCAGGCACCGATCCGCAGTCATTATTAACAAGCCCGGCCGCCAGCGGCCTGGTTCAAATAATAACAACACAGCTTCTTCAGGGTGAATCATGAGTAAACTCGGGTTTTACCTGCTGCTGCTGGTGCTTGCACCGGTCGCTGCGGTAATCGTCATCACGCCTATGGACAGCCAGAAACAGTATATTTTTGGTTTGATCAGTATTGGCATGATGTTTTTACTGGGCTTCAGTAAAAGCCGTAAAATAACCATTGTGATGGTTTTTCTTTCCGCGCTGATGTCGACCCGATATATCTGGTGGCGCACCACGGAAACGCTGCAATTTAATTCCGAAATTGAAGCGATTCTCGGTATCGGCTTATATCTGGCCGAGCTGTACGTGTGGCTGATCTTAATTCTCGGCTTCCTGCAAACCAGCTGGCCATTAAAACGCACCATCGAACCGCTGCCGGATGATACCCGCTTGTGGCCGACGGTCGATGTCTACGTGCCGACCTATAACGAAAGCCTCGACGTAGTGCGGGATACCGTGCTGGCGGCGCAGTGTATCGACTACCCGCGCGATAAGATCAAAGTTTACCTGCTGGATGATGGCAAACGCAGCGAGTTCGCGGTATTTGCCGCCGATGTTGGCGTCGGCTATATCACCCGCGACGATAACCGCCACGCCAAAGCCGGCAACCTCAATCACGCCATGAAAATCACCAAAGGCGAGCTGATTTGCGTGTTTGACTGCGACCACGTGGCGACGCGCACGTTCCTGCAGGCCACCGTCGGTCCGTTCCTGAAAGATCCGAAGCTGGCGCTGCTGCAGACGCCGCACTACTTTTATTCGCCGGATCCGTTCGAACGTAACCTGCGCGCCGCGCGCAGCATCCCGAATGAGGGCTCGCTTTTTTACGGTCCGGTGCAGCAGGGCAACGACAACTGGAACGCCACGTTCTTCTGCGGCTCCTGTGCGGTGATCCGCCGCAGCGCGCTGGAACAGATTGGCGGCTTCGCGGTGGAAACCGTCACCGAGGACGCGCATACCGCGCTGAAAATGCAGCGTCTCGGCTGGGGCTCGGCGTTCCTGGCAATTCCGCTGGCGGCGGGACTGGCGACCGAACGTCTGGGTCTGCACGTGATTCAGCGTACCCGCTGGGCGCGCGGCATGACGCAGATTTTCCGCGTCGACAATCCACTGCTGGGCCGTGGGCTTAAGTGGCAACAGCGTCTGTGCTACCTCAACGCCATGCTGCACTTCCAGTTCGGCCTGCCGCGCGTGGCGTTCCTCACCGCGCCGCTGGCTTACCTGCTGTTTAACCTGAATATTATCCACTCGTCGGCGTCACTCATCTTCGCTTACGTACTGCCGCATCTGGTGATGTCGCTGTACGTTAACTCGCGCATGAACGGCAAATTCCGCTACACCTTCTGGGGTGAAATCTACGAAACCGTGATGTGCTTCCACCTGGTGATTCCGACGCTGCTGACCCTGCTGTCGCCAAAGCACGGTAAATTCAACGTGACGGATAAAGGTGGCCTGCTGGACCAGGGCTTCTTTGACTTCCACATCGTGCGGCCTCACGTCATCGTTGCCGCGCTGCTGTCGATTGGCATCGTGGCCGGCGTGGTGCGCGCCGTGGCGCATGATTACTTCGGGGTGGACCCGTATGTGATTGCGCTCAACGTCGGCTGGGCGGTGTTCAGCCTGATCATCCTGATGGCTGCGATTGCCGTGGCGCGTGAAACCAAACAGGTGCGTAAAACCATTCGTATCGAGGTGCAGATCCCGGCGGTGATTCACTATGCCAGCGGCATCTCTTCGCGCACGCAAACCAGCGATCTGTCGATGGGCGGCGCGCAGCTGGATGCGCCGGACAACCGGCATGAGCACGATGAAATCGAAGAGATCGATCTGCTGCTGAAATCGGGTGCCATCACCATTCCGGTGAGCAAGATCTCCGGTGATGAGGAGACCATTCGCCTGCGCTTTGGCGCGATGCCGCTGGCGCGCCGCCGTGAACTGGTGCGCGTGGTGCTGGCGCGGGCCGATGCGTGGATCCAGCCGGAATATAAGCAGGACAATCCGCTGGTGTCGCTCGGCACCATCATCCGTACCGTCTTTGAGCTGTTCTGGCTGAGCTGGAAAGACCGCCGTGAGGCGCGCAAGCGTGATGGCCAGGCAACGGCCAAAGAGGACAGCGCAGCATGAAAACATTGACGTACACGCTGCTGGCCAGCGCGCTGACCACCACGCTGCTGCTCGCCCCTGCCTGGGCAGAGACGCCGGCGGTAACCCAGGACAGTGCCGCGCTCTCCGACGTACCGCCGCCGCAGGGGCTGGATGGCAGTGCCGATCCGCAGCTGAAGCAGGCCGCGGGCGACGCGCCTTACACGCCGGGCGATGCAGCGCCGGTGCAGGAAAATACAGCACCCGCACAGCCGGCAGAGTCAGCACAGCCGGCAGAATCAGCAACGCCAGCAGCATCGGCTGCGCCTGACATCGTCATTCCGCAGGTGGCTGCGGAGGCACCGGCTGCCGCTGAGCCCGCTGGCGCGCTGTTAAACCAGCCGGTGAGTAGCACCATTTCGGTGGCGCAGATGGGACAGCCACGCGGCATCACCCTGACCGGCGGCCAGCTGCAGTCCGGTATTCTGTTTACCCTGCCGGGCGATGAGGTGATCACTAATGCGCGGCTCAACCTGTCGCTGCGCGTCTCTGCCGCGCTGGCGGCGCGCAACACGTCGCTGCAACTGATGCTCAACGGCCAGCCGCTCGGCACGCTGCCGCTGGGTGCCAGCGACAGCGATGTCAGCGACTATCAGCTGGATATTCCGGCGGCGATGGTGGTTTCCAGTAATAACCTCAGCTTTAAAATCAACGATGCCGACAAGCTGCTGTGCGAAAAAGAGAGCGCGCAGCAGTATCAGGTCACCATTCTGCCGAAAACCACGCTCAGCCTTGAAGGCCAGCAGCTCAACATCGGCACCAGCCTGCGCAACTTCCCGCGTCCGTTTATTGATGTGCAGCGCATGACGCCCGCCAGCGTGACCTTTGGTTTTGCCGCTAACGTTTCGCCGGATAGCGTCAGCGCCGCCGCGCTGGTGGCTTCCTGGCTCGGCATTCAGTCGGATTACCGTGGCATCCGTTTCCCGGTGGTGCGCGGCGATCTGCCCGAGCACAACGGTATCCTGATCGGCCATCCGGGTGACAAAATCGGCAGCGTGACGCTGCCCGCAGCCCGTGGTCCGCTGCTGCAGGTGATCGATAACCCTAACAATCCGGTGTACAAACTGCTGCTGGTGGTCGGTGCGGATGATGCCCAGCTGCGTCAGGCGGCCAACCGCCTGACCACGCAGCCGCTGGTCACCGATGCCAGCAGCCTGAACGTACCGCCGCAGCCGATTGGCACGCGCAAACCGTACGACGCACCGCGCTGGATCAACACCAGCCGCCCGGTGCGTCTCAGCGAGCTGCTGCGTAAAGATCAGAGCCTGACCACCACCGGTATCTGGCACGATGCGCTGCGGGTTAACTTCCGCGCGGCACCGGATCTGTTCCTGTGGGACGGCGACGCAATTCCGGTCAATCTGCACTACCGTTTCCCGTCGGAAAGCTGGATCGATGAAAACAATTCGTTTCTTAACGTCACGCTGAACGGCACCTTCCTGCGCAACCTGACGGTGAACAAAGTCGGGCTACTGGAAAGCGCCTGGCACCGGCTGGGCGGGGATGCACGCCAGGAGCAGTACACGCTGAAGCTGGAGCCATACCTGATTTACGGCGACAACCAGCTGGCGCTCTACTTCAATATCAAGCCAAAGGCGGATGCGCCGTGCGGCGTGCTGCTCAACAACAACATCAAGAGTCGTATCGAAGAGGATTCGTGGATCGATCTGAGCCACACGCGCCACTTCACCATGCTGCCGAACCTGTCGTACTTCGTCGGTGCCTCGTTCCCGTTCTCGCGGCTGGCGGATTTTTCGCAGACCACGCTGCTGCTGCCGGAGGCGCCGGGTGATGCCGAGATCGCCACGTTACTGGACATGGCCGCGCGCGCCGGTAACGCTACCGGCGTGCCGCTGGTGCAGAACCAGGTGTTGTTTGGTCTGCCGAACGGTGGCACCAATCTGACGCGCCTGCAGCACAGCGATGTGCTGGCGGTGAGCACCATGCAGCACAGCGCCTTCACGCAGCAGATGCTGGCCGGCACCGCTTACCAGACCAGCGGCAACACGCTGGGCGTCAAAGAGCCGACCACCGTCGATAAGCTGCGCGGCTGGCTGACCGGTGACTGGTCTCGCCAGCAGCTGGATGCCGATCGCTACTTCTCCTCAAATGAAGCGTGGCGCGGCTTTGTCAGCTATCGCTCACCGTGGAGCGCCGATCGTCTGGTGGTGATGACGGTCGCCACCAGCGATCAGCAGCTGCTGCGTTTGCACGATGATTTGAATTCGGCGCGCATCAACGCCGGCATCCGCGGTGATACCGCCATCATCACCGATGAGAATGGTATCCGCAGCTTCCGCGTCGGGCCGCAGTTCCCGAGCGGTGAAATGCCGTGGTACATGATGGTGGTGTGGTATGCCAACCAGCACTCGGTACTGATGGCGCTGGCGGCGCTGCTGCTGTCGGCGCTGATCGGCAGTGCGGCCTGGGTGATGCTGAAGCGCCACGCGTGGCGCCGTCTCCACCCGAAAGACGATAGCCACTCCGGCCGGAAGTAAGGATAAAAATAATGAAAAAACAGCTGATAAGTGCCGGTATTCGTCAGGCGTTGCTGCTGGGCGGCGCGCTGGCCTTCTCACAGCCGCTGCTGGCGGCGGAGAGCACCAATCCGGCGTTACAGGCACTGTTCGACCAGGCGGCCTACTGGCATCAGAAAGCGCATGACGATCTGGCGAAAGCCTCGCTGCAAAAAATCCTGATGGTGGAGCCGAACAATACCCAGGCGCTGTATCTGCTGGCGCTCTATTCACAGCAAAGCGGCAGCGCGGCTGATGCGGCACAGTGGCGCGCCCGCCTGAGTGCGGTATCGCCCAACGACCCGCATCTGACGGAGCTGGACAACGCGCGACAGCTGCAGAGCATTCCGCAGGCGCAGCTGTCGCTGGCGCGTCAGCAGGCGCGCAGCGGTAACATCGCCGCCGCGCTGCAAACCTGGCGTAACACCTTCAGCGGCAACGAGCCGCCGCCGAGCGTGGCGGCAGAATATTATCTGACCATGGCCGGCGACCGCACGCTGCTGCCCCAGGCGGTGGAGGCGCTGCGGCAGTTTGCCGCCGACCATCCGCAGGATACCGGCGCTCAGCTGGCGCTGGGCAAAGCGCTGACCTATCAGGAGGCGACGCGCCGCCAGGGCATTGATGTGCTGGCCAGCATGGCGGACGGTAATAAAGAGGCCGATCGCTCGCTGCGTCAGGCGCTGCTGTGGCTGGCGCCGCAGGCGTCGGACGCCGCGCTGTACCAGACCTGGCAGCAGCGCCATCCGCAGGACAGCGCCGTGGTGGATTACTACCGCAAAAATGTCGGCGGCGCGGAGAAGGGCGCGGGCTTTAGCGCGCTGAACAGCGGCGACGTCAGCGGTGCGCAGAACAACTTTGAAAAAGTGCTGCAGGCCAACCCGCAGGACGCCGATGCGCTGGCCGGTATGGGCTACGTGGCGCAGCGCGCCGGACGCTACGCCGAAGCCGCCGATTATCTGACGCGCGCCGCACAGCTGGGCGGCGATCAGAGCCAGCAGCGTCAGCAGCAGGCGGCCGACGCCCGCTTTTACGCGCAGCTGGCGAATGCCCAGCAGGCGCTGAAAAACGGTGACAGCGCGCAGGCGCTGGCGCTGAGTGAGCCGCTGACGCAGGCCGAGGGCGAAAAAGGCATATCGGCGAAGCTGTTCCGCGCTGATGTGCTGCGCCGCAGCAATCAGCTGCAGCAGGCGGAGCAAACCTACCGGGCCATTCTGCAGAGCGATGCCGATAACCGCAGCGCCAAAGAAGGGCTGTTTTACGTGCTGCGCCAGCAAAACCGCAGCGCCGAAGCCAATACCCTGCTGGCATCATTGCCCGACAGCGTGCGCCAGAGCGTGGCACCGCGCGGTAACAGCAGCGATCCGCTGCGTGCGCAGGCAAAACGCGAGCTGGCGGCAGGCAACCGCAGTGCGGCCATCGCCACGCTGAACAGCGCCATTCAGCGCTATCCCAGCGACGGCTGGCTGCGACTCGATCTGGCGCGCATCTACCGCGCGCAGGGCGATAGTTTACTGGCTGCCAACGTCATGCAGCCGACCCTGCGCAGCGGTGCCAGCACCAGCGAGCTGTATGCCGGTGCGCTCAACGCCAGCGAGAGCGGTGCCTGGCAGCAGGCCAGCCAGCTGCTGGCGCGCATTCCCAACGGCAGCAAGAACAGCGAGATGCGCGAACTGGCGCAGCGCGTGAATTTCAATCTGCAAATGGCCACCGCCGATCGCTATCTGGCGCAGGGCTCTGACGCGGCAGCGGCCAATACGCTGCGCGCGCTGGCCGCCACGCCGCCCGCCAATCCGGTCGATGCCGGTAATCTGGCACAGAAACTGGCCAAAGCCGGCGATCTCACCACGGCGGTGACGGTGGTGCGCGGCAACATGCAGCGCGGCGTGCAGGGCAACGCCGGTGATTACGCCGCGCAGGTGGCGGTACTGAATCAGGCGGGACTGACGACAGAAGCGCAGAGCTTCCTCAGCAGTCCGGAGCTGCAGGCGCGCAGTACGCCCACGCAGCTGGCCGGCATCCGCAACGGTTATCTCATCAATGAAGTCGATCGCCTGCGCGAGCAGAAGCAGTACGCCGCCGCCTATGACAAGCTGGTGGGCGCGCTGCAGCACGATCCGCAGAACCGCGATCTGATGTTTGCCATGGCGCGTCTGTATCAGTCCGGCAAGATGAACAAAGAAGCGGGCGTGGTGTATGACTATCTGCTGACGCAGGATACGCCCACTCAGGATGCGCGCACCGGTGCTATTGATGTGGCGCTGGCGCAGAACGACGTCGACAAAGCGAACACCTTAACCCGCGGCCTGCGCAATGAGCAGACGCCGGATCGCCTGTTACTGCTGGCGCGCGTGGCGGAAGCTAACGGCGAGCACAGCCAGGCGATGAGCTACCTGCGCAGCGCGCGCGGCCAGCTGATTGGTCTGCAGGGCGCACAGAGCGGCAGCGTGCCGACCGTTGGCGGTCTGGCGCTGGCGGACAATCCGTTTATCAACCGCAGCACCTCGCCGGTGTCCGGTTCGCCTTCCAGCTATGGCACAGTGATGCCGTGGCAAACGGCACCGGCCACCAGCAGCAGCGCGCAGGACGTCACGCTGGCGAGCACCACGCCGGCGGTACGGCAGAGCCAGACGCTGCGCCAGATTGACGAGATGATGGACAATCTGCAGGAGAAAACCGGCACCTGGGTACAGGGACAGATGCAGGTGCGCGGACGCGACGGCGAATCGGGGCTCAGCAAGCTGACCGAAGCCAAAGCGCCGCTGACCTTCTCGACCGTGCCGTTCGGCGAGTCGCGCTTCGACTTTACGATGACGCCGGTGTCGCTCACCGCTGGCAGTGCGGCCGGTGATGCGTGGCGTCGCTTCGGCAGCAACGCGCTGGTGCAGGGCAATGTGGTGGCATCCGGCGCGGCCAAGATAGACGACACGCCGTCTTCATCGACCGATTCGCAAAAGGCCACCGGCGTGGAACTGAATATGGCGCTGAAGGGCGACAGCTACAAAATCGACCTCGGCAGCACGCCGCTCGGCCAGGATCTCAGTACGCTGGTGGGCGGCGTGCAGTGGTCACCGAAGCTGACCGATTTCCTGACGCTGATCCTCACCGGTGAACGCCGCGCCATGACCGACAGTCTGCTGTCGTACGTTGGCGTGGAGGACAAGACCAGCGGCAAGCGCTGGGGGCGCGTCACCAAAAACGGCGGCAACGCCATGCTGAGCTTCGATAACGGCGACGCGGGTTTCTACGTCGGCGGCGGCGCTTACAGCTATCTGGGCGAGAACGTGGCGAGCAACAACAGCGTACAGGCCACGGCGGGCGCTTACGTGCGGCCTTACCACTACGACGACCGCGAGCTGAAGGTCGGCATGAGCCTGTCGTGGATGGATTTCTCCAAAAACCTGAGTTACTTCAGCTACGGTCAGGGCGGCTATTTCAGTCCGCAGAATTATGCCGCGGTATCGTTCCCTGTCGACTTCAGCCGCAAGTTTGATGACCTGAAAGTCAACGTTGGCGGTTCGGTCGGCTATCAGTCGTACAGCCAGGACAAGAGCGCATATTTCCCCAACGATCCGTCGCTGCAGTCCCAGCTGCAAAGCCTCGCCGATCAGGGCTTTGTCAAAAGTGCCTATTACAGCGGTGAGAGCAAAAACGGTATCGGCTATAACCTGCACGCCGGTGCCGATTATAAGATTAATAAAGATGTCACCATCGGCGGCCAGCTCGGCTATGACACCTTTGGCGATTACAACGAAAGCACAGCCAATCTGTACTTCCGTTATCTGTTTGGAGACAACTAATGAGTGAGCAACCGGGCGCACGCATCAGCCATCCGTATCAGCCGGGCTGGTTTGATCTGGTCAGCGTGATGATTGAGAGCATGCTGGATAACGCTGGCGCGGAGGCGGAAGCCTTCCTCAACGGCGTGGGCGAATTGCTGGCAACGCGCTATCCTTTGCCGGAGGCGCGCACCGTGCAGGATCTGGAGCGCGAAATTAATCTTCAGCTGGCGCGCTTTAACTGGGGCTTTGTTCAGCTGCAGCCGCAGCAGAACGCGATTATGCTTGAGCACCATGCCCTGCCGCAGGGCGACAGCCAGCTTGATGCAGAACGCTGGCAGCTGGCGCTGAGCGCAGTGCTGGCCGGCGTGTACGCGCAGTGGCTACGTGCGCAGGGTGGCAGCGCGGCGGTACCGCTGACGCTGGAAAAAATCGACGGCGGCACGCTGCATTATCGATACCAATAGGAAGCTGTGATGAGAGTGATGCGGTTCTGGCGTCAGTGGATGCTGTGTTTCATGGTGATATTTTTCAGTGCTCAGGCGGCGGCCGATGGCTGGAGCAGTTACAAAAGCCGCTTTATGAGCAGCGACGGCCGCATCAGCGATACGGCCAACAACAACGTCAGCCACACCGAAGGCCAGGGCTACGGCATGCTGCTGGCGGTGGCGTATAACGATCGCGCCACCTTTGATTTGCTGTGGCAGTGGACGCGTACCCATCTGCGCAATCCGCAGAATGACCTGTTCTACTGGCGCTATACGCCGGGTGCAGCCGATCCCATCGCCGATAAAAATGATGCCTCGGACGGGGATGTGCTGATCGCCTGGGCGCTGCAGCGCGCGGCACAGAAGTGGGGCGGTGATTATCAGCAGGCGTCGGATCGCATTCAGCGCGCGGTCATCAAACTAACGGTGATCGACTACGCCGGCCGCAAGGTCATGCTGCCGGGCGCGCAGGGCTTCAATAAAACCAGCTATGTGGTGCTTAACCCTTCCTATTTCCTGTTCGCCGCATGGCAGGAGTTTGCGCAGCACAGCCATCTGCGCGTGTGGAACACGCTGATTGATGATGGCCTTGCGCTGCTGGGCGACATGCAGTTTGGCAAAACCGGCCTGCCGCTGGACTGGGTGGCGCTGAACGCCGATGGCTCCGTCGCGCCGGCGGTCGGCTATTCCAACCGCTTCAGCTATGACGCGATTCGTATTCCGCTGAATATCTGGTGGTACGATCCGCAAAGCCTGCGGCTGGTGCCCTTCCAGCGCGTCTGGCAGGGCTACGCGCGCGACACCACGCCAGCGTGGTTTGATGTGCTGGCCAATACCCCGGCACCTTACAATATGGAAGGTGGCCTGACCGCGGTGCGCGACCTGACGCTCAACCAAACCGGCTACCTCAGCGACCGCCTGGCGCCGGAGCAAAACTATTTCTCCGCCAGCCTGCAACTGCTGACCTGGCTGGCTTATCAGGAGAAGCGATAGCCGAACGCTACCTGCACCCGTCGGGATTTATACCGGAGCGCATCAAAGCGCACCCTGTAAAAACCACGCAACTATCTTGTAGGGTCGCCATTTATGGCGACCTTTTCATTTTCGTGTGCTTATTTAAAATCCGCATACGGTTCCAGTGGCTGTGGTGGCATATCCATGTCGCCGTTCCAGCCGGCCATTGAGTAGCGCACATACAGCAGCCCGTGGCTTGGGGTGTAATCTTTCGCCTGCTGAATGTCCATGGCTAAACCCAGCGACCAGTGCGGCGTGATGCGCCGCTCTACCAGCGCCTGCAGTGTATAACCGAAACCGCGCCCTGAACTGCTATCCGATGGCGGATTGCTGGCCAGCGTAAAGCCGGGATTCACCGGGTAGCGCGCCTGAGCGTTAGTGGTTGACTGTGACCACGACACCGAGCCACCGAGTTCATACGACCAGTTTTCGGTGCGCTGACGCCAGGTCAGCGGCACCGCCAACGAGAAGTAGCGCTGCGGGCTGTAATAGCCGCCCTGGCCAAAGGTGTAGTCGCTCAAATCTTTCTGATAGTGCCACAGCATACTGTTCAGGCCGATGGTGGCGCGCTGGTTGTCGCTATTGATCAGCTTGTAGTAATAGCCTGCCATCAGCCGTTCGCGGCTGTTGTCCGCCACGTTTTCACCGCTGATTTGATGGGCGCTGAGATCGGCCCACACCCCGTGCGCGCCGCCCCGATCGTAACTCAGGCCGATGCCGCCGCCGGTCGCGACGACGCCGCCCCAGTTTCTGCCGCCGTTGGTGGCCGGATCGCGCGCGCCGGCGTAAGCCAGCAGCGAACTGGAGATTGGGCGACGTGAAGCGGTAAAGGTCACCCCGAGATCGTCGATGTCAGTTTTCCAGCTTACGCCGCCGACCCAGTTAGTGACGGTAAAACCGAGCGGCGTGGTGCCGATATCGGCTGACCAGCGATCGTTGTGCCAGCCGACGCCCAGCGCGGTGCCTTCGTCCCGCTGGGTGAAATCGCGCCGGCAGCCCCCGGCGTTGGCGTCGTTACAGCTGCCGAACAGTTCACTGTGGCTGCCATCCGTGGTGGAAAACGTCCCGGCAGACACCTGTACGTGATCAACGCGCACAAAGCTGCGGCCATCGGCCAGCGGGGTTTCCGCCTGCAGCATGGTGGTATGGGCGGTAAAGTCAGAGGTGCCACCGTTGCCCTTATCGCGCGAGTAGTCCTGTTCCAGCGTCACAGTGGTGTCCTGCTGGCGATACAGATCAGCGGCGTCGCTGCGAATGCTGCGCTTCAGCCAGTCGTCCTGTGCCTGCGTGCGCGTCAGCCGGGTATAGCGGGCGTTATCGTCTGGCAGCGCAGGGGTGATGCCGCTGGCGACCATCGCCGCGCGGTAATCCTGCTGTGCCAGCGCGGGCTGGCGCTGCTGTCTCTCCAGCCGCGCGGCATCACGCAGCACCAGCGCTTTTTCCTGTGACGGCGCGACAGCGGCGGCGCGGGTTTTCAGCGCGCTGAACAGCTGCTGCGCTTTGAAGAGATCGCCGCTGTTTTGCCAGGCGAGCGCCACGCGCCGGCCGCTGTTCAGGCTCTGCTGCGCCACGCTGTCTGGCAGGCTGTGCAGCGCTGCGCGCGCTTCGGTGGTGCGCTGCAGCGCCAGCAGCGCCTCGATGCGGCCGAGCGCGGCATCGTTGTTGCTGGCGTCCTGCTGCAGCACCTGCTGATAACCGGCCAGCGCTGTTGTGGCATCGCCCCGCTCCAGCGCCCAGTCGGCCAGCGTAATGTCGCGGCGCGGCGAGGCCGGCTGCTGTTGCAGCAAGCGGATGGCGGCGGCTTCATCACCGCGGGCGCGTAGCTCCCCGGCACGCCCGAACGCCTGGTTTTGCGCCAGGCGATCCGCCAGTTCATGCATGTTGCTGTCCCAGCGGGCGGTGGGTAAACGGTGCAGCGTGGCCAGCGCGGCGGCATCGTCGTCGCCGGATGACTGCCACAGTGCCGTGGCATACAGCGCGGCTGGCTGCTGCGGCTGCTGGCGCACCATCGCGGCCATTACCGCCGCGCCTGCCTGGTTGTCACCGCTGCTGCGTAGCGCATTGGCCAGCCGCCAGGCCAGCCAGACATCATCCGGTCGCGCCTGAGCCGCCTCACGGTATTTCGCTACCGCCTGCGGCCATTGCTGCTGCTGCGCCAGCGTATCTGCGTCGGCCAGCAGGCTCTCAATACGTAAATTGCTCAGGCGCTGCTGCGCCGTGCCGTTACTGCGGTCAAGGCGCAGCGCCTGCTGCCAGTACTGTCGGGCTAACGCGCTGTTTTTACGCGCCTGCGCCACATCACCGAGGCCGATGAGCGCCCAGCTGTCATTGCTGTCGATGGCCTGCGCGCTGCGGTACTGCCGCTCAGCGCCGGACAAATCCCCCTGCTTCAGCGCCGCGTCGCCGCTGTCGATAGCCAGCCAGTAACGATTGGTCTGTAACAGGGACTGCCACTTGCCGATTTGCGTGCTGGCCTGGCCCGCCTGAATCGCTTTCTGTAGCCAGCTGATGGCGGCGGCGCGGTGACCGGCACGCGCCTGCGCCTGGCCCATGGCACCGAGCAGTTCGGCGTCGTCCGGATTGGCCTTCAGCGCCGCCTGTAATGCGCCGATTGCCGCCGCGCCGCCGCCAGCCTCGACCAGCGCCAGGCCGCGCATGCGCTGGCGGAAGGCCGGATCGGCCAGCATTTTTTGCTGACGCGCCAGCTCATCCGCTCCGCGCTGTTGCGCATCGCCGCTGGTGAACACCTGCAGATACTGCTGCAGGCTGGCAACGCTGCGCTCGCTTACCGGCTGGTTCTGGATCTGCTGCAGCCACAGTTCAGACGCGGCATCGCGGCCGCCGTCGCGGTTGGCCAGCTGACGCAGCTGGGTCACCGCCTGATCCGGCTGATTATTATCAAACGCCATGCGCGCCAGCTGTAGCTCGACGCCGATATTGCCCGGATAACGCTGCTCCAGCGCCTGCAACTGATGCCAGGCGAGCGGCTGCTGGCCCGGCAGGCGCGCCACCAGTCGCCAGTACTCCAGTTCGGTGTTTACATCGGGAAAGACGCCGTGAAACAGCGCATCCCACGCTGCTTTGGCCTCCGGCAGCCGTCCGGCGGTGGCCAGCAGCCGCGCCTGCTGCAGCTGCTGACGCCCTTCGGGGCTCATCAGGCGCAAACCTGCCGCAGATTCGCGTGTGGCGGCGTCATCCGGCGCAGCCTTTTGCAACGCATCGAACAGCTGCTGCGCTTTGGCCTGATCGCCCTGACGCAGCGCCATACGAATGCGCGCCGCCAGCACCTGCGGGTTATCCGGATCGATTTTTTCCAGCCGGTACAGCGACTGCTGCACCAAATCGTATTTGTTGGTGGATTCGCCGGTACGAATCTGCATCAGCAGCCACGCTACCGGCGCCACCTGCGGACCGGGCGCGGCCGCCACGCTGCCGGCCAGCGCACTGGCGATCAGCAGCGCAAGCGGTAACTTATTCATCGTCATCCAGCTCAGCCAGGCGACGACGGCTCACCATGCGCATCAGGCGCCAGGCCATCAGGGCGAACAGGATCACCACCAGCACGGCACACACGGCCAGCCATACCGGATGGGTGGCCAGCAGATTCCACAGCCGCTCCCACCACGGCAGATGCCCGACAAAGTAGGTATCGCCCACGCGCACGCTGTTGACGCCGGACTCCCGGACGATGCTGACGGAACCGAACATCGCCGCGCGCTTACCGCTGTCGCGCAGCGCTGCATTCAGCAAATCCCAGCCGCGCGGGCTGTCAGCCAGCAGCGCCACCACACTGCGCTGATCGTGAAACGGCGACTGGAAGCCAACCAGAGCGCCGAGCGGACCGCGCGAACTGATGCCGGTCTGGCTTTCGGCGGTGCGCTCGCTGGCTGACAGTGGCACGTTGGGCGCGCTGCCCGGGCGCGATGGCATGTTGAGGGTGCTGCGCGTGCGATCCACCAGCAGATTGATCGCCGTGTCCGCCTGCAGATCCGGCGGAATGCTGCCGATCAGCAGCAGATCGGCATCGTGGTCTTTGGCGTTGCGCCAGTCATCGCTCATTTGCACGCGCAGTGCCGGATAGCCGGTCTGGGCGCCGATCGCCCCCAGCGCGTCAAGCAGCGTACTGACTTCGCCGCTCTCCGGTTTTGCCGGCACCAGCACCAGGGTTTGCGCCAGATCGGCGAAGCGGCTGAACGGGAAGCCAGCGCTGGCAAACGCGCCGAGCGAAGGCATTTCGATGTAGTGACGATAGCCGGAGAAATCGATGCTGGAGCGATCGTCGATCACCGCATGATGCGCGACGGGGGTGACGGTTTCACAGCGGCCATCGGCAGTGCCGCCGATAAAGGTATTGGCGTAGTCAAAATCAAAGCGCAGCTGGTTCACCACACCGAGACGCAGTGCCGGAATGGTCAGCTGACGGCTGTTGTCCTGCAGGCCCTGCATCAGCGGAATGCGCATCAGCTGCTGGCCCGCGCCATCTTTACTGGTCAGCGGATAATCCTGCATGAACTGATTATTGAGATGCACCGCCAGCCGTGAGCCGTCCTGCTGCACCGGTGAGGTGTAGCGATAGATCAGGTCCATATCAATGCCGCGTGCGCGCACCAGGAACAGATCCGGCGGCAGGTTGAGCGTCAGGCTAATCGGGTTGGGTTGCAGGCCATCAGCCTGCAGCTGGTTCTGATACTGCGTCAGTTCACCAAAGGTGGTGCGGCGATCGGTGCGTACCCAGTTTGGCGCATCGTACGGCTGGCGCGGGGCCAGCAGTTTCACACTGTCGATGGTGGCGCGCTCGCCGCGCAGCAGCAGTTCGCCCTGCGCAATGCCCTCTACTGCAGTGATCAGATCGTTATCGTCGCGGCCGAGAATCAGCAGCATCTTCTGATAGGGATTGTCCGGCTGGCTGACCATTTCCACGGTGGGTTTGTCCACCGGCGGCAGCGTTTGCAGGAAGTCAGGCCGGCGATCGTTGGTGGCGAACACCACCGCATGCTGTCCTTCCGGCAGCTGGTTATACAGCACCGGGAAGGACTGGCCGCGCCACTGCGCCTGGCTACCGAACCACGAGGCCAGCAGGCCTGCCGCACGCTGTTGCTGCACATCCGGCTGGCCGCTGAAGACCATCGGCAGCTGCAGCGGCCGGTTGTCGCGCGCGTCAAAGAATGGCTCCGGGAAATGGGAGAGATCGTTTTTCAGCGGCAGCTTCTGCAGCGTCAGGTCCAGTTTGCTCGCTTTACCGATATCCAGCCAGATGGTGCTGTTGGCCGGATTTTCACACACGTTGGCGTAGTGGCCGACCAGTTCCAGGCGGATGCGGTTGAAGTCGCTAATGTAGCGCGGGTCGATCGCCAGCTGCGTCTGGTTCTCTTTGCCGAGCTGATCGGCGGTGACGGTGACCAGTCCCACCAGTTCATCGTTGAGATACACCTTGAGCTGCGACTGCGTCGGCAGCAGCGCCGGCGAAGGTCGGTAGTTGAGCGTCAGCAGCGCGCGCGTGACCACCTCGTCGCTGCGCACGCCGAACTCAATCTGGCTGGTAGGGACGGTGCCGCGCAGCGTCATGCTACCCGGCGGCGGTGCCACCTGGGTAAACAGCAGCTGGCTATCGCGCAGCGGGGCGCTGGCATCGAGCGGTTGGTTCACGTCGGGCAGCGGCGCAGAGGTTGCCGCAGGCGGTGCATCAGGAAGCGCCGCCGGAAGTGCCGCCTGCGCCAGAGACGCCGTGCCCAGCAGCAGGGCGGTGAACCAACTCAGTTTTCTCGTCATGGTCATATCATCAGCTTAGGTAAAATCAGTGTTGAGCGTTGCCGGTCGCGGACGGACGTTGTGCGGCAACAGCGTTGCCAGCCAGTGCAGTCCGGCGGTCAGGCCACGGAACAGGCGGCGCAGCGGTGCCGGACCATACTCCGCCAGCCGCAAATAGCCTTTGAAGCCGAGCAGCATAATGTCCGCCAGGCTCTGCACCGGTTTATCCTCCGGAAAACCGTCCTGCCACAGCGCCCAGGTATCGGCGCGCGCAAAGGTGCACTGAATAAATTCGATGTGCTGGCGGGTGGAGAGCTGGTGCAGGCGGATACCCGCGCGGCGGCCAAATACGCGCTGTACCTGGCACGGGAAGCTGAACTCCTGCTGTCCGCGCCGCAGCAGCAGCGAGACGCTTTCGTTCTCGCGCAGTGCATCCGGCTCGCGCAGTTCGACGCCCACGCCGCCGTCAGAGTAGTCGCGCAGCGTGCACGGCAGCATATGACCATCGGCGCGTGCCAGCGCCGCCGGCATGGCGATCTCCACGCGGTGCGCTTCACGGATTTGACGCGCTTCCACCGACACCGCCACCGCGCCGCCGAGAATAATCATGTTGTAAACCACCCACACCAGACTGACCCAGATGGTGAGCAGCTCATTGGCCGGGCCGTGCGCCATGCGCCAGAAGCCCATGCCGATACCGGCAATGTTCAGCAGCACCAGCAGCATGTAGGGTTTGGTGATCACCCAGTCGAGATGGCGCTCTTCTACCAGGCCCCCTTTGGCGGTCACGTTGAATTTGCCTTTGTGCGGATTAAACAGCGCGACCGTGGTGGGGCGGGCGATGTACCAGGCGAGCACGGTTTCATACACCTCGCTCCAGAACGAGTGGCGCCAGCGCCCCTGGATGCGCGAGTTGGTCAGACTGGTATGCACCATGTGCGGCAGCACGTAGATGGCGATGGCCAGCGCGGGTGCATAGATGATGTAGGCATGGCACAGCAGAAACGCCAGCGGCGCCAGCAGAAAGATCAGCCGGGGGATACCGGCAAGAAAGTGCAGCATGGCGTTGGCGTAACACAGCCGCTGTACCAGCTTCAGCCCTTTGCCAAACAGCGGATTATCGAGACGGAAGATCTGCACCATGCCGCGTGCCCAGCGGATGCGCTGGCCAATATGCGCTGACAGACTTTCGGTCGCCAGCCCGGCAGCCTGAGGAATGCGGATGTAGGCCGAGGTGTATCCGCGGCGGTGCAGTCGCAGCGAGGTGTGCGCATCTTCGGTTACCGTCTCTACCGCGATACCGCCAATCTCATCCAGCGCGCTGCGGCGCAGCACTGCGCAGGAGCCGCAGAAAAAGGCGGCATCCCAGGTGTCGTTACCATCCTGCACCAGACCGTAAAACAGCGAGCCTTCATTCGGCGTCTGACGGAAGCGGCCGAGGTTGCGCTCAAACGGGTCTGGCGAGAAGAAGTGGTGCGGTGTCTGCAGCATGCCCAGCCGGTGATCTTTCAGGAACCAGCCCATGGTGAGCTGCAGGAATGAGCGCGTCGGCACGTGGTCGCAGTCAAAAATCGCCACGTATTCGCTGCGGCAGGTGGTTTTCAGCGCATGGTTGATGTTGCCGGCCTTGGCGTGTTCGTGGCTGGGCCGCACCACGTAATTGACGCCCACGCTGGCGGCAAACTCGCGGAACTCCTCGCGCGTGCCGTCATCAAGAATATAGATGTTGAGTTTATCCTGCGGCCAGTCGATGCCCAGCGCAGCATAGATGGTGGGTTTGACCACGCTGAGCGGCTCGTTGTAGGTCGGCACCAGAATATCGACGCTGGGCCAGCTGGCGATCTCCGGCGGCATGGAGACCGGCTGGCGGTTGAGCGGCCACAGCGTCTGGAAATAGCCCAGCACCAGTACCGTCCACGCGTAGGTTTCCGCGCCAATCAACAGCAGGCCAAACGTCAGGCTGAGCGGATCGTCCCAGTTAAGGGTTTCCGTATAGCGCCACCACAGATAGCGGCAGGAGATGGTGAGCGACAGCACAATCAGCATGATGGTCACCAGCCGGCCCGGCATACGGCGCACCAGCATGGCCAGCGCCCACAGCAGCAGCACAAACACAAACTGGGTGGTGATATCAAACGGCTGCGAGATGCACAGCAGCGCCAGCAGGCTGGCGGCGATCGCCACTACGATGAACAGCAACTGACGCACGCGCCGTGGCAGGCGCTGCAGCCAGCGTTCGCTGCGCTGCGGTACGCCGCTGTGCTCCAGCCGCGCCGGCAGCTGCGCCAGCCATTGATACAGCTGCTGGCGCCAGCGGAACAGCGAGCCAAAGGCGTTAAAACGTTTACGCTCGCTGCGCGCGCTGCCGTCCAGCGGCAGCATGATAAGCAGCCACAGGCTCTGGAGTGCATAGCGCACAATATCCAGCGGACGCGGGCGCAGCGGAGAGATATGCGGGAAGTAGCGCTGACGCTGCTGCAGCACGCGCCGCCACGCCGGCGTTTCCAGCCGCAGCAGCGACCAGGCGAGCACGCACCACAGCAGATGCAGCGCGACCGTTAACCGCCCGGCGCCGTGCTGACGCGCCAGGTGCGCGCGCTGCTGCAATGCCTGCGAGGCCTGCGGCACCAGCAGCCAGCGCAGCGCATTCATGCGCCACCTCCGGCGACATGCAGCAGCAGCCAGTTGGCCAGCGTATTGATCTCTTCGCTGGCCAGCGCATGCGGACGCCAGGCGCCCACCGGCTGTTTCATCATCAGCGCTTCCGCCAGCGCTTCATCGCGATGAATCACCTGTGGAATCAGGTTCTTAAGCGAGCGCAGCCACAGCTGATGCAGATCCTGCTGCAGCTGGCTGTTGGCGTTGAACTGGTTAATCAGAAACAGCGTCTGCGGCGAAAAGTGCGCGCGGTGCAGGCGCAGCTGGCAGTTGGCATCCAGCGTTAACAGCTGAAGCAGCCGATCGGCGGCCGGGATGAACGCCAGCTGCCACGGCAGCAGATCCGCCGGAAGGTCGAAAATAATCCACTGATAGCGCTGTTTCAGGGCCGGCAAAGCCTTAAGCAGCGGTTGTGCAATTTCCGCTGTCGCTGCGTTTAAGGATAAGGTCTGCTGATGCGTGAGCGTGCCAGACGGCAGAAAATCCAGCCCCGGCTGATAGCGCAGCGCGCTGTGCTGCCACGGCTGGTTATCCAGCTGCGCACGCAGCCAGCCGTGCGGCGTGTCGAGCGGCAGATTAAAGTGGGCCGCCAGTTGATTGGCTGGCGAAAGGTCGATAAGCAGCACCGACTGCTGCAGCGCGTTTAGCGCCCAGCCCAGCGCGGCACTGAGTGCCGTCGCGCCACACCCGCCGCGCAGCCCCTGTAAGGCGAGAACCGGCATTAGCGTGGTGACTCCGGTCCCTGCGTGCATTCCTGCAACAACGGCCAGCGCGACAGCAACTGTTGCAGACGCGCTTCACGGGCAATATCAATATAGCGAAACGCCTTCAGTGAAAAGGCGTCACTCAGGGCGTTAATATCATCCTGATCTTCGCTGCCGACAGCGATCAGTGAAAAAGCATTTTCAGTTTTCATTACTTTTTTGCCACCAAAGAAACGACAACGGATAAAGAGGGGTGATATTTTTCTTGTCGCGTATAAAACCGCAGCCAGCGATTTCTGGCCCGGCAAAGTTCAAACAGTCTGGCGCGTGCGCAGCTTTTTTTATTTCAGCAGTTCCAATCGTTGCCGTCTATATTAAACTAGCCTGGATTGTACAGATCGCGACGCTAATATGAAAAATCTTTATACGCTTGGCCTGCAGCAGGTACAACAGGAATTAATCGCCCTGCAGTCGCCGGGATTTTACTGGATAACCTGCCAGCGGCCCGAAGACGCACGAACGCTGTTACGTCAGGTGGTTAGCCAGCAAAAGGCGGCCACGCTGGTGAGCGCGGATGAACCCCCGCAGGCGCTGTTAACGCCCGATCCGCCCGGCGGTCCGGCGCGTATTCCCTTATTTTCGCTGCCTGCCAATAAAGCCAGCCTGCAACATCTGGCCAGCGATATGGCGCGCGTAATGAATAAACGTAGCGGTCTGGTCATGTTTTATAGTCAGGCGGCGCTGTGGAGCAAATTATCCCCGGATGAACTGACCGTGTGGTTAAAAGGCTTGCGCCGGGTTCTGTTAAAAAAACAAATGACGCTGCTAATGATCACCTGCGGAACTGCAATTATTCCCCTGCGAAATCATCTGCAGCGTTATTTTCGTCAGCTTGATGGTGTCGCCCATTTAGAATTTCAGCAGGATAGCTGGCAATATCGAATTAACTGGTGGTACTCCGCCGATAAATTGCTGGCCGACCGCGCTATCCGCCTGAACTGTATCGATAATCAGTTTATTGCGCAGGCTGAAGCTGCCGCGTCACAGCCGCTGAGCCTCAATGATGAAAACCAGTTTCTGGCCCAGCAGGATGTGCTGGAAGGGGCGCCGCCGCTTTCCGCGCAGTGGCAACTGTTCAGCGATAACGAGAGCGTGTATGCGCGCGCGCAGCAGGCCAACGCCGCCACGGTCATCTTTAGCCTGGCCCATAATCAGGATGTGCCGACTCTGGCGAGCATGGTCCATGGTTTGCGACGATCGCGCGGCAACGCGCTGAAAATCGTGGTGCGGGAACTTGGCACCAGCCTGCGCTACAGCGATGAGCGTTTGCTGCTGGCGTGCGGCGTTAACAGCATTGTCCCGACGGCGGCGCCGCTGTCGCGCTTGCTGACTGCACTGGAAGGCGTGCAGGGCCAGCAGTTTACCCGCCACGTGCCGGCCGATCTGCCGGCGCTGGTGCAGGCGCTACAGCCGCTGCAGCAGAAAGGCTATTTGCCGCTGGAGCGTTTCTGTGCGGCGGTACAGCAGTTGATGAACAATACGCTGCTGCCGGAAAACGACAAAGGGCTGATGGTGGCGCTGCGCCCGGTGCCGCAGCTGTCGCCGCCGCAGGTACTGACGCTATGTAAACCGCGTCGTTTTGGCGATTTGGTGACGCTGGTTGACGATCGGCTCTATTTATTCCTCTCTTCCTGCCGCTTTAACGACCTGGACATTGCCCTGAAATCGATATTTTCCCTGCCGCACGACGAGCTGTTCAGCAACCGCATGGTGTGGTTTGCCGACAATCAGATTTTGTCGGAGGTGAATAAAGTGCGGCAGCTGACGCCGGTGTCGCAGTTCGAACCGCTCACGGTACCGGCCGCTGCGCAACCTGCTGCGCCGGCAGCGGCCGCGCCGCGCGGCCCTCAGACGCCGCAGCCGATCATCATCGACCTCGGGGAGCCGCACGTATGACGCTGATGGATGGTGTGCAGGTGGCGATCCTGCTGTTACTGATTTTGCTGTTCCTGAAATCGCTGTGGCGACGCTGGCTGCCGCAGCGCAGCACCAGCCTGCTGATGCGCCTGTTACCTGCCCGCGCCCTCAAATCGGAAGGGCAGTGGCAACGCCAATCGACCAAAACGGATAAACATGGATAACACACCTTCGACGCTGCACGCGGCGCGCTGGCGCGGCCTCGGCGGCTGGAACTTTTACTTTCTGATCAAATTTGGTCTGTTGTGGTACGGCTATCTCAACTTCCATGCACTGAGTAATCTGGTGTTTCTGGCGTGGCTGCTGTTTCCGCTGCCGTCAGCGCGGCTGCATCGTCTGCGCCAGTGGGTTTCGCTGCCGATTGGCTTCGCGCTGTTCTGGCACGATACCTGGCTGCCGGGTCTGAACTCGCTGCTCAGCCAGGGCAGCCAGGTGGCGGGATTCTCGCCGGCCTATCTGCTGGATTTGCTGCAGCGCTTTATTAACTGGGAGATGATCGGCGCGGCCTTTGTGCTGCTGGTGATTTACCTGTTCGTGGCGCAGTGGATTCGCGTCACCGTGCTGGTGTCACTGGCGCTGATCTGGCTGAACGTGCTGACGCTCGCCGGCCCGGCGGTCAGCCTGCTGCCCAGCAAAGCCGCCGCACCGCCGGTGGCGCTGAATGACAAACCGGCCGCCAGCCCGGCCGCGGCGGGACTCGATCAAAGCGCGCCGCCCACCAGCGCCAACCTCACCGCGTGGCTGAATCGCTTTTACGACAGCGAACGCCAGCGCGTTACGCATTTCCCGGATGCGCTGCCCGCCGATTCGCAGCCGTTCGATATTCTGGTGATCAACATCTGTTCGCTGGCGTGGTCGGACATTGATGTGGCGCAGCTGCGTGACCATCCGCTGTGGAAGCACTTTGATATCGTGCTGAACAACTATAACTCCGCCACCGGCTACAGCGGCCCGGCCGGTATTCGCCTGCTGCGCGCCAGCTGCGGCCAGACCTCACACAGTAACCTGTATAAAGCCACCGACCAGCGCTGCTATCTGTTTGATAATCTGGCGAAGCTGGGCTTTAAGCAGCAGCTGATGATGGACCATACCGGCGTGTTCGGTAACTACCTGAAAGAGCTGCGCGAGGACGGCAACATGCAGGCGCCGCTGATGTCGCAGGCCGGGATTGCGCCGGAGCTGACGTCTTTTGATGGTTCGCCGGTGTACAACGACGGGCAGCTGATGCAGCGCTGGCTTGATGACCGCAGCAAAAGCAGCGATGCGCGCAGCGCCACCTTCTACAACCTGATTCCGCTGCACGACGGTACGCGCGAGCTGGGCAGCACCCGCACCGCCGAGTGGCAGCCGCGCGCACGGGTGCTGTTCGACCAGCTCGATAGCTTCCTGACCAATCTGGAGAAGTCGGGACGCCGGGTGATGGTGCTGGTGGTGCCGGAGCACGGTGCGGCACTGCAGGGGGATAAAATGCAGATGTCCGGGCTGCGCGACATTCCGAGCCCGGGCATCACCCACGTGCCGGTTGGCATTAAATTTGTTGGCATGAAAGCGCCGCATCAGGGCCAGCCGCTGACCATCGATACACCTGTCAGCCTGCTGGCGATTTCCGAGCTGGTGTCGCGGGTGGTGGACGGTCAGGTGTTTAACGCACCGAATGTCAACATGTCGGTGCTGGCGGATAACCTGCCGCAGACGCCAGTGGTGTCGGAAAATGATAACGCCGTCGTGATGATGTATCAGGGCAAACCGTGGATTCGCCTTAACGGCGGCGACTGGGTAGCCTATCCGCAGTAAAACCTGAGCGGCAAACGGTGCGGGCTGGCGCGCACCGTTTTGTCTCTGCGCCGCTAATGGCTGACAAAATGCTGAAACCGCGCGCAAAGCGGGGCAGTTGCGTGATTTTCGCCTTTATCCCGGCGCAAAAAAATGCTGACCTGGGATATACTTGCTGCGCATTCCGGCAACTGTCACGGCCCCCGGCGGCCAGGAGAGGTTTTGTTGCGCGTCAGTCGTTCGTTAACGATAAAGCAGATGGCCACCGTGTCCGCCGTGGCGCTGGTCACCATCTGTATTTTTATCGTCATCCAGTTATTCCATTTTGTGCAGCAGCGCAGGGTGGATTACGCCCAGCAGATGGAGAACGTCGCGCATACCGTGCGTCAGCCGCTGTCCGAAGCGGTGCTCAAAGCCGATATCCCGCAGGCCGAACGCATTCTGAATACC
This sequence comes from gamma proteobacterium symbiont of Scutellera amethystina, assembly GCF_059730845.1. Classification (NCBI taxonomy): domain Bacteria; kingdom Pseudomonadati; phylum Pseudomonadota; class Gammaproteobacteria; species gamma proteobacterium symbiont of Scutellera amethystina. Next base: position 4,080,215 of record NZ_AP035935.1, on the reverse strand, counting down.
CTTAAGCCGGCGGGCATTCTGTCGCGCGCCGATGTGGTGCTGCCGAACGCCTTCCAGGCGCTGCACGCCGACTTCGCGCCGGAGAAACCGGTGCCGCGCTTTGTCGCCCGGCTGTTCGAACTGCCGGTGCAGATTACGCTGCCGCTCTATTCGGTCGAGCGCAGCGGGCTGCCGAAGCCGATTGCCTATCTGGTGCTGCAGGCTGATTCGTCGCGCGTTTATCAGTTCCTGCTCAGCACGCTATCCACCATGATCACCACCTATCTGCTGCTGGCGCTGATTCTGTCCGTGGCGATCAGCTGGTGTATCAACCGGCTGATCGTGCATCCGCTGCGTAATATTTCGCGTGAGCTGCAGGAGCTGCCGCCGCCCGCCATTCTCACTCATAAGCTGGCGCTGCCGCACAATCATCGCGACGATGAGATCGGCATGCTGATTCGCAGCTACAACCGCAATCAGCAGGTGCTGGAGTCGATTCACGATGAGATGAGCCGGCTGACCACCCATTTCGCGGTGACCGATTTGCCCAACCGCGCGCTGTTTCTGGCGCTGCTTGATCAGCACATCCGCCATCGCCACAGCCAGCAGCCGTGGGGGCTGATGGTGATCCGCATCGAAACCCTGCAGGAAGCCAATGGCGTCCTGAGCGATGAGCAGCGCGATACGCTGATGCTGACGCTGGTGGAAAAAATCCGCAGCACCATTGATGACCATACGCTGCTGGCACAGACCGGACCGAGCGACTTTGCGCTATTGATGAAGCGTGCGCACAACCCGTTTCGCGCCATGCGGCTGGCGCGCAACCTGATGCTACGCATCAATCAGCCGGTGAACCTGTATCAGCTGCAGCTGCGCCCCAACGCCAGCATTGGCCTGGCGCTGCATGATGACAACAGCGTGTCCGCTGGCGAACAGCTGGCGCGTGCCACGTCGGCGATGATGTCGGCGCGCCATCAGGGTAAAAACCAGATTCTGTTCTTTGACCCGGCGCTGACCGAGCGGGCGCAGAAGCGCTTAACCCAGGAGCACGACATCCTGCAGGGTCTGCAGGATGGCCAGTTTGCGCTCTATCTGCAGCCGCAAATCAATATGGCCACCGGCGAGCTGGCCGGCGCAGAAGCGCTGCTGCGCATGCGAATGCCGGACGGCAGCTATGGTTTATCTGAAGAGTTCATCGCCAGTGCCGAAGAGATTGGCGTCATCTCCGCGCTCGGCCGCTGGGTATTTGAAGAGGCGTGCCGCATTATCGCTGGCTGGCAGCGCCACGGCATCAATCTTCCGCTTAGCGTGAATATCTCCGCAGTACAGCTGCGCGATGCCAGCGTGGTGAGCCATCTGCAGGGGCTACTGGAGCGCCATCGCATTGCGCCGGGTAACTTCGTGCTGGAGATCACCGAAACCGCGCAGATTGGCGATGCTGAACAGGCGATGGCGCTGCTGCGCTCGCTGCAGCAAACCGGGGTGGCGGTCGCGCTGGATGATTTCGGCATGGGCTACTCCAACCTCAACTACCTGCATCAGTTCAAAGCGCTGCCGGTTAATAAGCTAAAAATGGATCGCAGTTTTGTCGCCGCGCTGCCGGATGATGACACCATGGTGCGCATCGTGGCGGCGATTGCCGATATCATCCACCTCGACGTGATAGCCGAAGGCGTCGAAACTGCCGAGCAGCGCGACTGGCTGCTGGCGCGCGGAATTACCATTGGGCAGGGCTACTTATATGCTGAAGCCCTGCCGTTATCGGTGTTTAACCAGCGCTGGCTGGCCAGCTCGTCACCGTCTGAATAATCACCTTATTTATTGATTTTCCTTGCAGAATTGCACCGTTATGGGGTGCTGAAGCGTTTCAGTTCATAGTTAGAGTTTTGTAACTTTTGTAAGGAATGTAAGGGTATACTAATCCTGTTAACAGAGTGTTATTTTCCTCGCCATCGGTAAGGTCATACGCTTCCAGGCGGCTTGCCGCATGCGTTTCTCCATAACAATGGCGGTGAATGCCGTCTATACCTGGACACCTGTTATGAAACTGTTCAAAAGCCTCTACTTTCAGGTGCTGGTTGCCATCGGCATCGGCGTCCTGTTAGGCCACTACTACCCTGAGTTAGGCGCGCAAATGAAGCCGCTTGGCGATGGCTTCGTTAAGCTGATCAAGATGATCATCGCCCCCGTGATTTTCTGTACGGTGGTGACCGGTATTGCCGGCATGGAGAGCATGAAAGCAGTTGGACGGACCGGCGCAGTAGCGCTGCTCTATTTCGAAATTGTCAGCACCATCGCGCTGATTATCGGTCTGGTGGTGGTCAACGTGATCCAGCCGGGCGCGGGAATGAACGTCGATCCGGCGACGCTGGATGCCAAAGCGGTTGCGGTCTACGCGCAGCAGGCTGAGCAGCAGGGCGTGATTGCCTTCCTGCTGGACGTGATCCCGAACAGCGTGGTCGGTGCCTTCGCCAGCGGTAACATCCTGCAGGTGCTGCTGTTCGCTATCCTGTTCGGCTTTGCGCTGCATCGCCTCGGTAACGCCGGCACCGTGATGTTCAACGTCATCGAGAGCTTCTCGAAGGTGATTTTTGGCGTGATCAACATGATCATGCGTCTGGCGCCGATTGGTGCGTTCGGCGCCATGGCGTTCACCATCGGTAAATATGGCGTCGGATCGCTGGTGCAGCTCGGTCAGCTGATTATCTGCTTCTACATCACCTGCGTACTGTTCGTGGTGATTGTGCTGGGCATTATTGCCCGCTGGGCCGGCTTCAACATCTTTAAGTTTGTTGCCTACATCAAAGAAGAGCTGCTGATTGTACTGGGTACATCTTCTTCCGAGTCGGCGCTGCCGCGCATGCTGGATAAGATGGAGAAGCTGGGCTGTAAGAAATCGGTGGTCGGGCTGGTGATTCCAACTGGCTACTCGTTCAACCTCGATGGCACGTCGATTTACCTGACCATGGCGGCGGTGTTTATCGCTCAGGCGACCAACGCCCACATGGATGTCTTCCACCAGATCACGCTGTTAGTGGTGCTGCTGCTCTCCTCCAAAGGCGCGGCAGGGGTGACCGGCAGTGGCTTTATCGTGCTGGCGGCAACGCTGTCGGCGGTGGGACATCTGCCGGTGGCCGGTCTGGCGCTGATTCTCGGCATTGACCGCTTCATGTCGGAAGCCCGTGCGCTCACCAACCTGGTGGGTAACGGTGTGGCGACTGTGGTGGTGGCGAAGTGGGTCGGCCAGCTCGATGAAGCGCAGATGAAAGCGACGCTTTCTTCAGCGAAAAAGGTCAATAACGCTTCACAGACCAGCGCGTAACCCTCTATTTGCGTTAATTTGTCGTGAAATGCCCGCTGTCGCTTGCCCTGACAGCGGGCATTTGCATAATAACCCCATTGATTTTTTTCCCGATTTTTTTCCTCGTCGCGCGACATCCTGGCCTTCCTGTGGTCAAAGAGTCTGTCGTTGAATAAACGTGGCGGCAGCCTGCCGCCGTGGTTCGCTGAAAAGCGGCCGCCTATGGCGCGCACGAGCGTTTATCTGTTTGAGTAGGGGTTCACATGCAGGGCACCAGAATTCGGCTTTTGGTTGGCGGATGGCTGCTTGCGGCATCTGGCTTCGGCGTCCACGCCGAAACACTTCAGCCTGATCCCGCCTGGCAGGAAGGCAAACTGGACAATGGTTTCAGCTGGCAGCTGCTGACCACACCACAACGTCCGAGCGATCGCATCGAGCTGCGCCTGATAGTTAATACCGGTTCGCTGGTGGAAAGCGCCCAGCAAACAGGGTTCAGCCATCTTTTACCGCGTCTGGCGATGGTGCATAACACCGCGCTGGATACCAATCAGCAGCGCGCACTGTGGCAACAGGCGATGGATCCGCAGCGACCGCTGCCGCCGGCCATCTCGTCTTATGATTTCACCCAATACAATCTCAGCCTGCCGAACAACCGGCCGGAGCTGCTGAAAGAGGCGCTCAGCTGGCTGGCGGCCACCGCCGGTAAAATGACCATCAATGAGCAGGTGGTGTCGACCGCACTGACCGCCACCGATCCCATCGCGACCTGGCCGCCCAATACGCAGGATGTGTGGTGGCGCTATCGCCTGAAAGGGTCGACCATGCTGGCGCATGATCCGGGCGAACAGCCGCGTGCGCCGGTGGATATCGCGCAGCTTAATGCGTTTTACCAGCAGTGGTACACGCCGGACGGCATGACGCTGTACGTGGTGGGCAACGTGGATAGCCGCAGCATGGCGGAGCAGATCAACAAAGCGTTCTCGCCACTGCAAGGCAAACGGGTGGCACCCGCGGCGCTGCCCACGCTGTCGCCGCTGCCGCATCAGCCAATCAACCTGGTTAACGGCGGCATGATGCAGGATCGCCTGTCGCTGGTGTGGGATACGCCATGGCAGCCAATCCGCGACTCGCAGAATCTGCAGCGCTACTGGCAGAGCGATCTGGCGCGCGAAGCGCTGTTCTGGCACGTCCAGCGCGCGCTGGCCGACAGCAAAGCGCAAAACGTGCAGGTTGGCTTCGACTGTCGCGTGCTGTATCAGCGTGCGCAGTGCGCCATTAACATGGATTCGCCTAACGCGTCGCTGGCGCAGAACCTGAACCAGGTGGCGCGTGAACTGGCCACCGTGCGTGACAAAGGTCTGCCGCAGGAGGAGTTTGATGCGCTGATGGCGCAAAAGCTGCTGGAACTGAACAAACTGTTTGCCACCTACGCGCGCACCGACACCGATATTCTGATGGGGCAACGTCTGCGCTCGCAGCAGAATTCCGTGGTGGATATCGCGCCGGAGCAGTACCAGAAACTGCGTCAGGCGTTTCTCAGTGAGTTAACGCGCGACCAGCTCAACCAGGAGTTGCGCCAGCAGTTAACGCAGGAGCTGACCATGGTGCTGATTCAGCCGCAGGGCGAGCCCGAAACCAACGTCAGGATGCTGCAGGACAGCTGGGACAAGGTGATGAAGGTTCCGGATGCGCCCGCCGCCGCCGCTACCCCGGATGAGGCTAAACCCGAAAATAATGGCAGCGCGAGCGCGACCGATCCGGCTCAACCCTCGTCATGACACAGGGCGCATGAATCCCCGCAATAAGGTGCGCTGCAGCAAGGCGGCACGGGTGTTCATCCTCAGGAGCTTACGTAAGCGACCGGGATGAACGCGCGCCGCCAGCGGCGCTGCGGTTCAACGTAGCAGGGGCATCAGGTCTTTGCGCGCAGCCATTCGGTCACCAGCATCGGCCAGCTGGCCAGCGGCAGATCCGCCACGCCACGAATCCCAAAGCCGTGGCCGCCTTTCTGATAAAAGTGAATTTCCGCCGGCACCTTGTGCTCACGCAGGGCACTAAAAAACACCATGCTGTTATTAACGGAAACCGTCTCATCGTCAGCGGCGTGGATCAGCAGCGTCGGCGGCGTCTGGCCGTGCACGCGCGTCTCCAGCGAATAAGCATCAATGCTTTTCTGATCCGGCCACGCGCCCAGCAGGCGGGTGCGTGAACTTTCATGCGCCAGACCGTCGCGCATGCTGATGACCGGATAGAGCAGCACCATCGCATCAGGCCGCGGTGACAGGCTGTCGGCCTGATCCTGCAGCGGATAGATTTTTTCGCCAAAGCGGGTGCCAAGGCTGGCGGCCACGTGCCCGCCGGCGGAAAAGCCCATCATCACGATGTACTTACCGTTCAGGCCGCGCTGTGAGCGCTCGCGCAGCACGCGCACCGCACGCTGGGCATCGGCCAGCGGCGCATCCGGTCCTTCATGATGGCCGTCGTACGGCAGGCGATAGGTCATTACCGCCAGGGTGTAACCCATCGAGGTGAAAAAGGTGGCGAGGGCGCTGCCTTCGCGGTCGATCAGTACGCGCTGATACCCGCCGCCCGGTGCCACCAGCAGGGTGATACCGTTTGAGGTTTCCGGATGCCAGATCGCCATCTCCGGACAGCGCACGCCGGTGGCGGCGCGGTCGTAAGGTTCGAACTCTCTGGCCAAATCGACGATCTGCGGCTGAGCGCGCGAGTCACTCGCGCCTGGCGCGTCGCCGTGCGGCCAGATATTGATAATTTCTGTGTGCATAAATCTGTCCTGAGCGAGTCATGTTGTCGTTATTGTGTTCGCGGTCGACCTGACAGCTTCCTGCTGTGGTTGATTAAAACATGGTCTTTTTTCGCGCGATCGTCCAGCCGAAAACCGCCGGCGTCGCCAGTTTCGGACTATGCCTGGCGGTCGGGTTTATCATCGTAATGCATTGAATTTAAATCAGTCTGATTAGCGGCATTTAAGTGGTGAGCGTCAGGCAGAGAGGAGGCTGGATGGGATGCGTCATTAATAAAAATTGCCCGGCGAATCTGCGTCATTAAGCCAAATTTTCGCGGTGATATTTTTCAGCGTAATAATCAATTTGCCGTCAGGGCAGAGGGAAAATTGTCGCGACGCGCAGCAGGCAGCGCGGCGCGACAATCGTGTGCGGTGTTAAACGGTTTTTGGCATCGCGCTGGGCGGAATAATCGCGCCGCGATGCTGGATCACCGTACTGGCGGTGAGATGGCCGCGCGCTGCGGCCTGCTCCACGCTGCCACCCGCGAGGCGCACCGCCAGATAACCGGCGCTGAAGGAGTCACCTGCGGCGGTGGTATCGACAATCTGCGCCGGAGCCAGTTTGATGGCCGCAACATCCCGCAGCGGATCGTCGCCGCGCGCCACCAGGCAGGAGTCGGCACCACGTTTAATCACAATCTCCTGCACGCCGGCGGTGCGCGTGCGCGCAATCACGTCCGCCAGCGGCTGTTCGCCCCACAGCAGGTGTTCATCATCCAGCGTCAGGAAGGCGATATCGGTGTGGCGTAGCATCGCCGCATACGCCTGCTGCGCACTGGCGCTATCCGCCCACAGACGCGGCCGGTAGTTGTTGTCAAAAATCACGGTGCCACCGTTTTGCCGGCAGGCACTGAGCAGCGCCATCAGCTTTTCGCGGCTGGCCTGAGGTAGGATCGCCAGGCTGATGCCGCTCAGGTAGAGATAGTCGTAATGCGCCAGCTGCTGACAGATGGCCCCGGCCTGCGGGCTATCCAGCCAGAAGCGCGCGGCAGCATCGCTGCGCCAGTACCAAAAGGTGCGCTCGCCGTGGGCATCGGTTTCGATGAAGTAAAGCCCGGGCATTTTGTCCGGCAGGCGCTGCACCAGCTGCGTGTGCACCTGCTCCTGCTGCCAGGCCGCGATCATCTGGTCGCTGAAGCTGTCGGTGCCCAGCGCGGTGACATACTCCACACGCAGCTGGCTGGGATCGCTCTGCCGTGCCAGATAGACCGCGGTATTCAGCGTATCGCCGCCAAAGCCGCGTTTGATGTTCTCACCTTTTTCGGACAGCTCAATCATGCATTCGCCAATAATGGCGATGGTTTTCTGCGTCATGGTGTTTGGCCTGTAGTGAATGCTGCGCTCTAGTCTCGCGTCTGGTATGGCAGTCGTCAATGCTTTTTAAAACGCTGTTTTAATTTGCCTTAAGGCGTAAAACCGCGCTTCTGCACCGATTTAGCGGCCAAACCGGGGGTTGTTTTGCCGATTAAGCCGCAGACACGCTGCTAGACTCAACAGCTCGTGTGGCTGCGCAGACCAATAAAGTTATCCAGGGGAGAGCCGATACTTGCCACTGAGATGCTATTTGCAGGCACTCAATACCAACCAGGAAAACACCATGGTGATGAAGAATTTGAGTCATCGGCTGCCTTTTTCTCCCGAACTTGAGCAACAACAGGAAACCCGTCTCTACTGGCAGCAGTGCCAACGGTGCTACACTTTCCAGCCGATTTACCAGGTTTCTGGCCGCTTACTGGCTATTGAACTGCTTACCGCCGTGGTGCATCCCGCCGCACCTGAGCAAAACGTGTCACCCGAAGACTATTTCGAGGCGCTGACCATTACCCAGCGTCTCGACATCGTCCAGGAGCAGCTTGAACTGTTATTACAGTGGGCTTCCTTCTTCAGCCAGCGTCAGCTGGTGGCCTCCGTCAATATTGATGGACCCACGTTACTGGCCATTCAGCAGCATGCGCCCGTGCGCGCGCTGATCGTTCAACTGCCGTGGGTGCGCTTCGAACTGACCGAGCACCACGCGCTGCCGCAGGAAGAGATGGTGGCGCAGATGCCGGAGCTGGGCCCGCTGTGGCTGGATGACTTTGGGTCCGGCATGGCCAACTTCTCCGCGCTGACCGAACTGCGCTACGACTACATCAAGCTTTCGCGCGAGCTGTTTATGCTGTTGCGCGCCAGTGATGAGGGCCGCTCGCTGTTCTCCATGCTGCTGGCGCTGATCAATCGTTACTGTAACGGCGTGATCGTCGAAGGGGTGGAAAACGAGGAGGAGTGGCAGCAGGTACGCAACTCGCCCGCCCTGGCCGCACAGGGCTATTATTTTTCACGTCCGCTGCCGTTTAACCAGCTGGAAAACCTGGTACTTGAGCTTCCGTAATTCCGTTCTGCCGCGTCTCGACTATCTTTAAGGAGACGTGGAAGGGCAAGGAGGAGGCAAAATGTCGCGTACAGGAAAAATAATTAGCTGGGTGGTCGGGATTTTATTGTTGCTGGTTGTGGTGGTCGTGGTGATTATCGCCACCTTTGACTGGAACCGCCTGAAGCCAACCATCAACCAGAAAGTCTCGGCAGAACTGAACCGACCGTTCGCTATTCGCGGCGATCTTGGTGTGGCCTGGGTGCGCAATCGCGAAGAGCCAGGCTGGCGCAGCTGGGTGCCGTGGCCGCAGGTGCACGCTGACGATGTCATGCTCGGTAATCCGCCCAGCGTGCCGGAAGTGACAATGGTGCATTTGCAGCGGGTGGAAGCCACGCTGGCGCCGCTGGCGCTGCTGCACAAAGAGATTTACCTGCCGTGGATTAAGATGCAGCAGCCGGATGCGCGACTGGTGCAGACCGCCGATAAGAAAAATAACTGGACCTTCAACCTCGCCAGCAGCGAAAACAGCGACCCCAACGCGCCGCCTTCGGCATGGTCATTCCGCCTTGATAATATCCTGTTCGATCAGGGACAGCTGCGCTATCGCGACGCCATCAACAAAGCCGATGTCACGGTGAAGATCAATCCGCTGGGCAAACCGGTGCCGTACGCGCAGGTCGCGGGCGGTAACGACCAGCAAAAAGGGGCCGGCGATTTTGTGTTTGGCTGGCAGGCAAGCGGGACCTACAACAACCAGAAACTCGATGGTGACGGTAAGATTGGCGGTATGTTGTCGCTGCGCAGCAAAACCACGCCGTTCCCGTTGCAGCTCGACGTACGCAATGGCACCACACGTGTGCGCGTGGATGGCACCCTGCAGGATCCGCTCAATCTCGGCGGGCTGGATGTGCGGCTGCGCTTCTCCGGTGACACGCTGGCAAATCTGTACGGCTTAACCGGCGTGCTGCTGCCGGACACGCCACCGTATGAAACTGACGGCCACTTGATTGCGCGTTTCAATGAAGAGAAAGGGCCGCTGTTCCGCTACGAAAAATTCAACGGTCATATTGGTGACAGCGATATCCACGGTTCGCTCAGCTACCGTCAGGGTAAACCGCGTCCGACGCTGAGCGGCGAGCTGACATCGAACCAGCTGCGTATGGCGGACCTTGGGCCGCTGATTGGGGTTAACTCCGGCAAGGGCAGTGAAAAAACGGCGCAGGCCAAAGCGCAGCGCGGTGAGGCCAGCACCCAGCCGGCGGATCGCGTGTTGCCACATGACAAGTTCGATACCAAAAACTGGGATGTGATGGACGCTGACGTGAAGTTCAGCGGCAAGCGTATCGAGCACAGCAGCAAGCTGCCGCTCAGCGATCTCTATACCCATCTGCAGCTGAAAAATGGCGACCTGCTGCTGGATCCGCTGCGCTTCGGCATGGCCGGCGGCAGCATTAATTCGACCATCCATCTGGAGGGCGATCGCTCACCGATGCGCGGCCGCGCCGACCTGCATGCGCGCAAGCTGCAACTGCGTCAGCTGTTCCCGGATGTCACCGCCATGCAGCGTAGTCTCGGCCAGCTCAACGGGGATGCCAGCCTGACCGGCACCGGCAATTCGGTGGCCGACCTGCTGGGCACCAGCAACGGTGAGCTGAAACTGTTGATGAACGATGGCCTGATCAGCCGCAGCCTGATGGAAATCGCCGGGCTGAACGTCGGTAACTATGTGGTGGGTAAACTGTTTGGCGACGATGAGGTGCGCATCAACTGTGCCGCGACCGACCTGAATATTAGACAGGGACTGGCGACGCCGCGGCTGTTCGTGTTCGATACCGAGAACGCGGTGATCAACGTTACCGGCAACGCTAACTTTGCTAATGAGCGACTGGATCTGTCGATCAATCCGGAGAGCAAGGGCATTCGTATCATTACGCTGCGTTCGCCGCTGTATGTGCGCGGCACCTTCAAAAATCCGGATGCCGGAGTCAAAGCCGGTCCGCTGCTGGCGCGCGGTGCCGCAGCCGTCGCGCTGGGGGCGGTGGTCGCGCCGGCGGCCGCACTGCTGGCGCTGATTTCACCGAGCGACACCGATGACAATCAGTGCAGCAACGTACTCCAGCAGATGAAAAGCAAAAAGTGATCAGTTACGCCACAGCACTTTGATGATGTGGTAGCCAAAAGCGGTTTTCACCGGTCCGTAAGGTTGCAGCAGCGGGCAGGTGAACACCGCTTTATCAAACGCCGGCACCATCTGCCCTTTGCGAAACTCCCCCAGATCGCCCCCGTTACGCCCGGACGGGCAGGTCGAGTGTTTTTTTGCCAGTTGCTGAAAGTTCGCGCCTTTTTCCAGCTGCGCCAGCAGCGCTTTCGCCTGCGCTTCCTGTTTCACCAGGATATGTAAAGCCGCCGCGGTTTTCGCCATGATGGTGTTCCCGTTATGTATAATGTGCGACGCATTATATCCCCGTCATACTTCAAATTGCAGATGCGTTGGCTGCGTGTGTTCGCTCCGGTCACTTACTATTGTAAGCTCCCGGAGACTCACCCACTTGCCGCCTTCCTGCAATTCGAACTATTTAGGGGATCGTCCCTGTTAAACGAATTGTTGAGTGAAATTACGTTATGCGTCTTAATCCCGGCCAACAACGTGCTGTCGAATTTGTCACCGGTCCCTGTCTGGTGCTGGCCGGTGCGGGTTCCGGTAAAACCCGCGTGATTACCAATAAAATCGCCCATCTGATCCGTGAATGCGGCTATCAGGCGCGCCATATCGCGGCGGTGACCTTCACCAACAAGGCGTCGCGCGAGATGAAAGAACGTGTGGCGCAAACGCTGGGACGCAAAGAGGCGCGCGGCCTGATGATCTCAACCTTCCACACCCTGGGCCTGGAGATCATCAAGCGCGAATACAAGGCGCTGGGCATGAAATCGACCTTCTCGCTGTTCGACGATCAGGATCAGCTGGCGCTGCTTAAGGACCTGACCAAACAGTGGCTGGAAGAAGATAAGACCCTGTTGCAGCAGCTGATTTCCACCATCTCCAACTGGAAAAACGACCTCGTTGATCCGCAGGGCGCGGCCGGCCTCGCCAAATCACAGCGCGACCAGATTTTTGCCCATTGCTACGCGCTGTACGATCAGCATCTGAAAGCCTGTAACGTGCTGGATTTCGACGATCTGATTCTGCTGCCGACCCTGCTGCTGCAGCGGAATCAGGAGGTGCGCGAACGCTGGCAACAGCGCATCCGCTATCTGCTGGTGGATGAGTATCAGGACACCAACACCAGCCAGTATGAGCTGGTGAAGTTGCTGGTCGGTGCCCGGGCGCGCTTTACCGTGGTCGGCGATGACGATCAGTCTATCTACTCGTGGCGCGGCGCGCGGCCGCAGAACCTGGTGCTGCTGAAAGAGGATTTTCCGGCGCTGGAAGTGGTGAAGCTGGAGCAGAACTACCGCTCGACGCAGCGTATTCTTAAATGCGCCAATATCCTCATCGCCAACAATCCGCACGTGTTTGAAAAGCGGCTGTTCTCTGAGCTGGGCGAGGGCAGCGAGCTGAAAGTGCTGAGCGCCAACAACGAAGATCACGAAGCCGAGCGCGTGGCGGGCGAGCTGATTGCCCATCACTTTATTAATAAAACCCAGTACAAAGATTACGCGATTCTTTATCGCGGTAACCATCAGTCGCGCGTGTTTGAAAAGCTGCTGATGCAGAACCGTATTCCTTATCGCATCTCCGGCGGCACGTCGTTTTTCTCGCGGCCGGAAATCAAGGACTTGCTGGCCTATCTGCGCGTGCTGACCAATCCGGAAGATGACAGCGCGTTTCTGCGCATCGTGAACACGCCACGCCGCGAGATCGGCCCCGCGACGCTGCAGAAGCTGGGTGAGTGGGCCAATCTGCGCAACAAAAGCCTGTTTAACGCCAGCTTTGATATGGGGCTGGAACAGACGCTTTCCGGGCGCGGGCTGGAGCATCTGCAGCGCTTTACCCACTGGCTGAATGACATCGTTCAGCTCACCGAGCGTGAACCGGTGAATGCGGTGCGCGACCTGATTCGCGGCATCGACTACGAAAGCTGGCTGTTCGAAACCTCGCCCAGCCCGAAAGCGGCGGAAATGCGCATGAAGAACGTCAATACGCTGTTTCAGTGGATGACCGAAATGCTGGAGGGCGACGAACTTAACGAGCCGATGACGCTGGCGCAGGTGGTGACGCGTTTTACCCTGCGCGACATGATGGAGCGCGGCGAGAGCGACGAAGAGCTCGATCAGGTCCAGCTGATGACGCTGCACGCCTCGAAAGGCCTGGAGTTCCCCTATGTCTATCTGGTGGGCATGGAAGAGGGGCTGCTGCCGCATCAGAGCAGTATCGATGAGAACAATATCGAAGAGGAGCGTCGCCTGGCCTACGTGGGCATCACCCGCGCGCAGAAAGAGCTGACTTTTACCCTGTGCCGCGAGCGCCGTCAGTACGGCGAGCTGGTGCGTCCGGAACCAAGCCGCTTCCTGCTGGAACTGCCGCAGGATGATGTGGCGTGGGAGCGTGAGAAAAAGGTGATCAGCGCTGAAGAGCGGGTGAAAACCGGGCAAACGCGCGTCGCCGGCTTACGTGCGATGCTGGAGAATGCGAAGAAGGGGTAATGGTTTCGTCACAGCCGCAAGCCTGGCCTGTGGCGAAATCTGTTGCGCGCGCCGCAGAGGCAAAGCGCCCGGCAAAGCGAAGTTTACTCGCGTAAAAGCGCAGTTGCCGGGAGCTTTTCAACGCAGCAGCAGCAGGTTCGATCAGGAAATCGTCAGCAGCCAGTGCACATACGACTGGTAATGGCTCTCCTGCTCCAGCAGCTCGGCGCGCAGCGGATGCGCAGCCAGCCAGCCTGCCGGCAGCGTCAGATGCAGCGCATCATCATCCGCCTGCAGACGCACCGCTGGCAGCGTGTCGTCGCGCCGCCGGCTGGAGAAGATGATTGCCAGCCGCAGCAGACGGCTCAGCCGCTCCGCCATGCGCGGCGGCACGGCGTTTTGCTGCGTCAGCAGCGCCAGATCAATGCTGCCGCTCTGGTTCTGCAGCAGGCAGGCCAGCATTTTTTTCTGCGCGGGGGTGAAACCAGGAAGATCGAGATGGCGAATCAGATACGCGGCGTGCTGCGGTGCCTGGCGGAAATCGACGCTCAGGCCAATTTCGTGGATTGAACAGGCGCTGAGGAGTAAATCGCGACATCGCTGATCCAGCTTCCAGCTGCTGCTCACCTGACGGAAAAAGCTCTCTGCCAGCTGGCGCACGCGGCCCGCCTGCTCAACATCAATGGCGAAACGACGCTGAACGTTCTGCAGCGTGCGGCTGCGAATATCGCGGTCAATCGGCAGATGCAGCATGCCGTACACCAGCCCTTCGCGCAGTGCGCCGCCGGCCAGCGTCATGCTCTCAATGCTCAGCTCGTGGAAAATGGCGATCAGAATCGACAGGCCGCTGGGAAACACCAGCGCACGCTCCAGCGTCAGCCCTTCAATCTCCAGCTCCTCCAGCTTGCCGCACTGGATGGCACGCTGCTTAAGCTGCTGCAGTTTGCTCAGGGTGATGCGCTCATCCATGCCCTGCGCCACCATGATCTCCTGCAGCGCCTGAACGGTGCCGGACGCGCCCACGCAAATCTGCCAGCCTTTCTCTCGCAGTGCCGGCGCAATCGGACGAATCATTTCACGTGCGGCCTGTTCGGCCTGGGCAAAGTTCTCTTTGGCGAGATGACGATCGCTGAAGAAGCGCTCCAGCCAGGTCACACAGCCCATCGACAGGCTAAACAGCGTCGTGGCGTGCGCACCTTCGCCGGTCACCAGCTCGGTGCTGCCGCCGCCGATATCGACCACCAGCCGCTGGTCAGAGCCGCCGGTTGTGTGCGCAACACCCTGATAGATCAGGCGCGCTTCTTCCTCACCGCTGATGACGTTCACCGCGCAGCCGAGAATCTGTTCCGCCTGAGTCAGGAAATCCTGCGCGTTGCTGGCAATGCGCAGCGTGGCGGTTGCCACCACGCGGATTTGTTCCGGGGGAATGTCCTGCAACTGCTCGGAGAACAGACGCAGGCACTGCCAGCCGCGCTGCATCGCCTCAGCCGAGAGATGGTTGGCCGCATCAAGACCTGCCGCCAGACGCACCTTGCGTTTAATTCGCGCGACGGTCTGAATACTGCCGGACACTTCGCGCACCACCAACATATGAAAGCTGTTAGAACCTAAATCAATCGCAGCATAAAGTGACGATGCGCTTAGCATGTGTGCTTAACCCGAACGTTTACGGTTGTTGTTGCGCGGGGCACCGCCGCGACGGTTGCTGTTGTTGCCACCGCGACGTGGACCGTTGCCCGAGCGGTTACGCTGCAGGCGTTTCGGTGGCGGCAGGTCGCTCAGCAGGGCGTCGCTGTTGTACTTGCTCACCGGAATACCGTGACCGATGTACTCTTCAATCGCCGGCAGGTTGAGCGCGTACTCTTCACAGGCCAGGCTGATGGAGTGACCGCTGGCGCCAGCACGACCGGTACGGCCAATGCGGTGCACGTAATCTTCGCGATCGTCCGGCAGGTCGTAGTTGAAGACGTGCGTAACTGCCGGGATGTGCAGGCCGCGCGCGGCGACGTCGGTGGCAACGAGGATATCCACATCACCTTTGGTGAAGTCGTCCAGAATGCGCAGGCGTTTTTTCTGCGCCACGTCGCCGGTCAGCAGGCCTACGCGGTGACCATCGGCAGCCAGGTGGCCCCAGATATCTTCACAGCGGTGCTTGGTGTTGGCGAAGACGATGGCGCGATCCGGCCACTCTTCTTCCAGCAGGGTTTGCAGCAGACGCATCTTCTCTTCGTTCGAAGGGTAGAACAGCTCTTCTTTAATACGATGGCCGGTTTTCTGCTCGGGCTCAACTTCAACGTATTCGGCGTTGTTCATGTGCTCGAACGCCAGTTCACGTACGCGATAAGAAAGCGTGGCCGAGAACAGCATACTCAGGCGCTGGGTGGCCGGCGGCATGCGGCGGAACAGCCAGCGAATGTCTTTAATGAAGCCGAGATCGAACATGCGATCCGCTTCATCCAGTACCACGACCTGAATGGCGCCGAGGTTGATGTGATTTTGTTTGGCGTAGTCAATCAGGCGTCCGGTGGTGCCCACCAGAATATCGACGCCGTCTGCCAGCACTTTCAGTTGCTTGTCATAGCCGTCGCCGCCATAGGCCAGGCCCAGCTTCAGACCGGTGGCCTGCGCCAGCGGCTCGGCATCGGCATGAATCTGCACCGCAAGCTCACGCGTCGGTGCCATGATCAGCGCGCGTGGCTGATTAACCTGGCGGCCTTCAGCAGCAGGATGAGAAAGAAGATAATGAAACGTTGACGTCAGGAACGCCATCGTTTTGCCGGTACCGGTTTGCGCCTGACCCGCGACATCACGCCCTGAAAGCGCAAAAGGCAACGCGAGCGCCTGAATCGGCGTGCAGTTATGAAAGCCTTTCTTATCAAGGGCTTCCACTACCTGTGGGTGCAGGGCGAAGTCGGAAAACTTCTGTTCTGTTAAGTGTGTTTTGCTCATAGTGTGGTAGAATATCAGCTTACTATCGCTTTACGAAAGCGTATCCGATGAAATAAAGTCAACCTACGTTGGTATATTTTACGCCAATTCGCCAGGCATAATCTTTGGAGTTAAACATGAGCAGCGATAAAATCGTTCACCTGACCGATGACAGTTTCGACACTGACGTGCTGAAAGCCGACGGTGTGACGCTGGTAGATTTCTGGGCTGAATGGTGTGGTCCTTGCAAAATGATCGCCCCGATTCTCGACGAAGTCGCAGAAGAGTACGACGGTAAGCTTACCATCGCCAAGCTGAACATTGATGAAAACCCAGGTACTGCGCCAAAATACGGTATTCGCGGTATCCCGACCCTGCTGCTGTTCAAGAACGGCGAAGTGGCGGCGACCAAAGTGGGTGCGCTGTCTAAAGGTCAGCTGAAAGAGTTCCTGAACGCTAACCTGGCCTAAGCCCGGCGCGGTGTTTGTTCGGCAGTGGTGAATTTTTTCGCCACTGCTGGACGTCTCCCTTCAGGCGTGTTAAGTTGACCTCACTGCATTACGCACTTACCTTGTAGTTTGCATCTAAAGTTTTCCCTTGTCAGACCCAGCTCGCATTGAACGTTTTCGTGGTTTGGCAATCTGACGGCTAGCACATTCGGCATCACCTTTCGACCGTCTCCTCGCTTCCTATCGCCACATCTGACGATAACCGTCGAGCAGCGTTGAAAAAGAGCCATTAACAGGCATGGAATTTTTGCCATACCATTCACGACAAACATTTCGAGAATTACCCCGAGTTTAAGAACCCATCACTATGAATCTTACCGAATTAAAGAATACGCCGGTTTCTGAGCTGATTACTCTCGGCGAAAATATGGGGCTGGAAAACCTGGCGCGTATGCGCAAACAGGACATTATTTTCGCCATCCTGAAACAACACGCGAAGAGCGGCGAAGACATCTTCGGTGATGGTGTGCTGGAGATACTGCAGGATGGATTTGGTTTCCTCCGCTCCGGAGACAGCTCCT
Organism: gamma proteobacterium symbiont of Scutellera amethystina; assembly: GCF_059730845.1. NCBI lineage: Bacteria > Pseudomonadati > Pseudomonadota > Gammaproteobacteria > gamma proteobacterium symbiont of Scutellera amethystina. Next base: position 4,063,195 of record NZ_AP035935.1, on the reverse strand, counting down.
ACCTCGCCGGTCCCGATGATATCTACGTTTCTCCCAGCCAAATCCGCCGCTTCAACCTCCGCACTGGTGACACCATTTCTGGCAAAATCCGCCCACCGAAAGAAGGTGAACGCTATTTTGCGCTGCTGAAAGTTAACGAAGTTAACTATGACAAGCCAGAAAACGCCCGTAGCAAGATTCTGTTTGAAAACCTGACGCCGCTGCACGCGAACAACCGTCTGCGCATGGAGCGTGGTAACGGTTCGACCGAAGACCTGACGGCGCGCGTGCTGGATCTGGCATCGCCAATCGGTCGTGGTCAGCGTGGTCTGATCGTCGCACCGCCGAAAGCCGGTAAAACCATGCTGCTGCAGAACATCGCGCAGAGCATCGCGTACAACTATCCTGACTGCGTGCTGATGGTGCTGCTGATTGACGAGCGTCCGGAAGAAGTAACCGAAATGCAGCGTCTGGTGAAAGGCGAAGTTATCGCGTCTACCTTTGACGAACCGGCCTCGCGTCACGTGCAGGTTGCAGAGATGGTGATCGAGAAGGCTAAGCGCCTGGTCGAGCACAAAAAAGACGTTATCATCCTGCTGGACTCCATCACCCGTCTGGCGCGCGCCTACAACACCGTAGTGCCGGCGTCGGGTAAAGTCCTGACCGGTGGTGTTGACGCCAACGCCCTGCATCGTCCGAAGCGTTTCTTCGGTGCGGCACGTAACGTGGAAGAGGGCGGCAGCCTGACCATCATCGCCACCGCGCTGGTTGATACCGGTTCGAAGATGGACGAAGTGATTTACGAAGAGTTTAAAGGTACAGGTAACATGGAACTGCACCTGTCACGTAAAATCGCTGAGAAGCGCGTGTTCCCGGCTATCGATTACAACCGTTCCGGTACGCGTAAAGAAGAGCTGCTCACCTCTCAGGAAGAGCTGCAGAAGATGTGGATCCTGCGCAAAATCATCCATCCGATGGGTGAAATCGACGCGATGGAGTTCCTCATCAATAAACTGGCAATGACCAAAACCAACGACGAATTCTTCGATATGATGAAACGCTCGTAATCTGTTGCCGCCGGTAACGGCCTGAGCCAGCCGGCTAACGGCACAAATTGCCAGGATTTATGACTAACGCCACGTCTTAACGTGGCGTTTTTCATTTGTGGGCATTAGGATTATGCCTGTCAGGAAGCAGACATATTGACTGAGGCAGCAAAGCGGCGGTTTTTTCAGCAAACGCACGCGCTGCGACAGAATTCAGACCAGGGATATACAGCAATGGCGGGAAAATTGCTTATTGTTGTCCATGATTTTAGCTGAGAGCGTTAACGTGAATTTACTCACTATGAGTACTGAGCTTGGTTTAGTTTTTCTTTTTTCTTTAGCGTTCCTGTTTTTTGCTCGTAAAGCGGCTAAAAAAATTGGGCTTGTGGACACGCCGAATTCCAGAAAACGACACCATGGCGCCATTCCGTTAGTCGGCGGTATCTCCGTGTATGCGGGGATTTGCTTCGCCTTTGCCATCTCAAATTATTACCTGCCGCACGCCGTATTGTACCTCTTCTGCGCCGGGGTACTGGTGCTGGTCGGCGCGCTCGATGACCGCTTTGATATCAGCGTCAAAATCCGTGCCGTGGTTCAGGCGGCGATTGCCATCGTGATGATGGTCGGGGCAAAACTCTATTTACTGAGCCTGGGGTTTATCATTGGTCCGGTCGAGCTAATCGTCGGGCCTTTCGGCTATGTGCTGACGCTGTTCGCGGTATGGGCAGCGATCAATGCTTTCAATATGGTGGACGGTATTGATGGTCTACTGGGTGGCTTATCCTGCGTCACCTTCGCCGCGATGGGCATCATCCTCTATTTTGACGGACAGACCAGCCTGGCGATGTGGTGCTTCGCGATGATCGCCGCCACCATTCCCTACATTCTGCTTAATCTCGGCTTTTTAGGCCGGCGTTATAAAGTCTTTATGGGTGATGCCGGCAGTACCATGATCGGCTTCACCATCATCTGGATTCTGCTGGAAACGACGCAGGGCCTCAGCCATCCCATCACGCCAGTTACCGCCCTGTGGCTGATTGCTATTCCGCTGATGGACATGGTGGCGATCATGTATCGTCGCCTGCGCAAGGGCATGAGCCCGTTCTCGGCCGATCGTCAGCATATCCATCATCTGATCATGCGGGCCGGTTTTACCTCCCGCCAGGCCTTTTTATTGATTACCGTGGCCGCCGCGCTGCTGGCCGGGATCGGCGTGCTGGGCGAATATCTGGCATTTATTCCTGAGTGGGTCATGCTGGCGCTGTTCCTCGCTGCTTTCCTCCTTTACGGTTATTGCCTGAAACATGCATGGCGCGTCGCGCGCAAAATCCGTCGTATCAAACGTCGCTGGCAAAGCAGCGGCGAAGAGAAAAAATAATTACCCAGATAAGTACCCGGATAAGGACACTTTTGTTATGACCTCTGTCGTTGTGGAGAACGAACTGGATGTACGCGGCCTCGGCTGCACGCTGTGGCGCGGCAAAGGCTGGATTATTGGCCTGGCGCTGCTGTTTGCGCTGCTGGCGTGGCTGGCTTCCATGTTAATGAAGCAATCCTGGAGCGCCACGGCGGTGACCGATCGGCCGACGGTGAATATGCTGGGCGCATTCTTTGTGCAGCAGCAGTTCCTCAATAATCTGGATGTGCGCAACGAGACCGTCAGCCTGAATACGCCAGCGCCGACGGTGATGGATGAGGTCTATCAGGAGTTCACCATGCAGCTGGCGTCGTGGGATACGCGTCGCGATTTCTGGCTGCAGACTGATTACTATAAGAGCCGCAAAAGCGGTAATGCGCATAATGATGCCGCGCTGCTCGACGATCTGATCACCAACATTCAGTTCACCCCGGCTGATACCACTCACAATACGCTGGATAACATTAAGCTGATCGCGGAGACCGCCGGCGACGCCAACAATCTGCTGCGGCAGTACATTGCCTATGCCAGCGAACGCGCCGCGCGCCATCTCAACGATGAGCTCAAAGGTGCGTGGCAGGCGCGCAGCGTGCAGCTGCAGGCGCAGGTCAGTCGTCAGCAGGAAGTGGCACAGGCAGTGTTTGATCGCCGTCGCCAGCGCATCGAGCAGGCGCTGAAAGTGGCCAGCCAGCAGGGCATTAAAGAGAACCGCGCGCCGGTCAGCGGTGAAGCGCTGCCGGATAGCGATCGCTTCCTGCTGGGGCAGCAGATGCTGCAGGCGCAGCTGGATACCCTGCAAGCCAGCGGACCTGCTTACGATTTAAGCTATGATCAAAACAGGGCGATGCTCAACACACTGCAGGCCGGGCCGCGCCTGGATAAACCGTTCCAGACCTACCGTTACCTGCGCACGCCGGAAGAGCCGGTCAGCCGCGATAGCCCACGTCGCCTGTTTATGATGGTGATGTGGGGCGCGATCGGTGCGCTGGTGGGTGCCGGCGTAGCGCTGGTGCGTCGTCCGCGTGCAACATTCGCCAACCGTCACTAAGAGAATCCGCGTGAAAGTTCTGACTGTATTTGGCACGCGCCCTGAAGCGATCAAAATGGCTCCGCTGGTGCAGGCACTGGCGCAGGATGCTGCCTTCGAATCGCGCCTGTGCGTGACGGCACAGCATCGTGAAATGCTTGACCAGGTCCTGCGCCTGTTCCGGCTGCAGCCCGACTATGACCTCAATATTATGCGGCCCGAACAGGGGCTGACCGAGATCACCAGCCGCATTTTGCAGGGTATGAAGACCGTGCTGGCAGACTTCCAGCCGGATGTCGTGCTGGTGCACGGCGATACCACCACCACTTTTGCCGCCAGCCTGGCCGCGTTTTACCACCAGATTCCGGTGGGCCACGTTGAGGCGGGTCTGCGGACCGGTAACCTGATGTCGCCGTGGCCGGAGGAGGCCAACCGCACCCTGACCGGTCATCTCGCCAGCTATCACTTCACGCCGACAGAAAATTCGCGGCAAAACCTGCTGCGCGAAAATCTGCCCGATGCGCGCATTTTCGTCACCGGCAATACGGTGATCGATGCGCTGCTGTGGGTACGCGATCGCGTGCTGGATGATGCCGATCTCAATGCCCGCCTGGCGGCACGTTACCCGTTCCTTGAGGCCGGTAAAAAGCTGATTCTGGTTACCGGCCATCGGCGCGAAAGCTTTGGTGAAGGCTTTGAACGCATCTGCAGCGCGCTGGCGCAGCTGGCGCGTCAGCATCCGCAGCTGCAAATTGTCTATCCGGTGCACCTCAACCCTAACGTCAGCGAGCCGGTGAACCGAATTCTGAGCGGTATCAACAATATCATTCTGATTGAGCCGCAGGAGTACCTGCCGTTTGTCTGGCTGATGAATCGCGCCTGGCTGATTCTTACCGATTCCGGTGGCATCCAGGAAGAGGCGCCGTCGCTGGGCAAACCGGTGCTGGTGATGCGCGAAACCACCGAGCGGCCGGAAGCGGTCGCGGCCGGTACGGTGAAGCTGGTCGGCACCGACGTGGATAAAATTGTTGCTGAAGTCAGCCTGCTATTGCAGGACGACGAGGCGTGGCAGGCGATGAGCCGCGCGCACAATCCGTATGGCGACGGCCATGCCTGCGCGCGCATCCTGCAGGCACTTAAACAACACAGAGTTTAACTATGCGTTTTTCAACCATTTCCGTTATCGGACTGGGCTACATTGGGCTGCCGACGGCAGCCGTTTTTGCTTCGCACGGGAAACAGGTCATCGGCGTGGATATCAATGCGCGCGCGGTGGAAACCATTAATCGCGGCGAAATTCATATCGTCGAGCCTGAGCTGGGCGACGTAGTACGTGCAGCGGTGCACAACGGCAACCTGCGCGCCACCACCCAGCCTGCAGCTGCCGACGCCTTTCTGATTGCCGTGCCGACGCCGTTTGTCGGCGATCATCAGCCGGATCTCAGCTACGTACAGGCGGCTGCGCTGTCGATTGCGCCGGTGCTGAAGGCCGGCGATCTGGTGATCCTCGAATCAACCTCGCCGGTGGGCGCTACTGAACAGATGGCGCAATGGCTGGCGGCGGCGCGCCCGGATCTGCGCTTCCCGCAGCATGGCGAGCAGCCTGACGTGTTTATCGCTTACTGCCCGGAGCGCGTGCTGCCGGGGAAAGTGATGGTCGAGCTGCTGGAAAATGACCGGGTGATTGGCGGCATGACGCCGGCCTGTTCGGCGCGCGCCAGCGAGCTGTATCGCATTTTCCTGCGCGGCGAGTGTGTGGAAACTAACGCGCGCACCGCAGAGATGTGCAAGCTGACGGAAAACAGTTTCCGCGATGTGAACATCGCCTTTGCCAACGAACTGTCGCTGATCTGCGCCGAACAGGGGATCAACGTGTGGGAACTGATTGCGCTGGCGAACCGCCATCCGCGCGTCAATATCCTGCAGCCGGGACCGGGCGTTGGCGGCCACTGCATTGCGGTCGACCCGTGGTTTATCGTGGCGCAAAACCCGCAGCAGGCACGGCTGATCCGGACCGCGCGTGAGGTTAACGATGCCAAGCCGGGCTGGGTGCTGGATCAGGTTAAACAGGCGCTGGCCGAGTGCCTGACGGCCAGCGGCAAGCGTGCCACGGACGTGACCATCGCCTGCTTCGGTCTGGCATTTAAACCTAATATCGATGACCTGCGTGAAAGCCCGGCGATGTCGGTGGCGCAGCGTATTGCGGGCTGGCACAGCGGCCGCACCTGGGTGGTCGAGCCGCATGTGGCGGATATTCCGCCGCAGCTCGCCGAACGCGCTACGCTGGTGTCGCTGGCTGATGCCCTGCAACACGCCGACATTCTGGTGATGCTGGTCGATCATGCGCAGTTCCGCGCCGTCACCCCTGAACAGGTGACGCAGTCGTGGATTGTGGATACCAAAGGAGTCTGGCGATGAAACAGTTTTTAGTCACCGGCGGCGCCGGTTTTATTGGCTCCGCGCTGGTGCGCTTCCTGATTGCCAATACCGACCACCGGGTGGTGGTGGTGGATAAGCTGAGCTATGCCGGCAATCTGGCGTCGCTGGCACCGGTCGAGCAGGATGCGCGCTTTGCTTTTGAGCAGGTCGATATCTGCGACCGCGCCGCGCTGGATCGCGTGCTGGCGCAGTACCAGCCGGACTGCATCATGCATCTGGCGGCAGAGAGTCACGTGGACCGCTCGATTGACGGGCCAATCGCCTTTATCGAAACCAACATTGTCGGCACCTACCAGCTGCTGGAGGCGACGCGCCATTACTGGAACGGCATGACGGATGAGCGCAAGAAGGGCTTCATCCTGCACCACATCTCCACTGACGAGGTGTTTGGCGATCTGCACGGCACGGAAGATTTCTTTACCGAAACCACGCCGTACGCCCCGAGCAGCCCTTATTCGGCGACCAAAGCCAGCAGCGACCATCTGGTGCGCGCGTGGCTGCGCACCTACGGACTGCCAGTGGTGGTCACCAACTGTTCCAACAACTACGGGCCTTACCATTTCCCGGAAAAACTGATTCCCCTCACCATTATCAATGCGCTGGCCGGTAAGCCGCTGCCGGTATACGGCAACGGCAGCCAGATTCGTGACTGGCTGTATGTGGAAGATCACGCCCGCGCGCTGTATACCGTGGTCAGCAGCGGCAAAGTGGGCGAGACCTACAACATTGGCGGCCACAACGAGCGGCGCAATATTGAGGTGGTGGAGACGCTGTGTGATTTGCTGGATGAGCTGGCACCGCAACAGCGCGCTGCCGGGCTGAGCAGCTACCGGGAACTGATCACCTTTGTCCACGATCGTCCCGGCCACGACCTGCGCTATGCCATTGATGCCAGTAAAATTGCCCGTGAACTGGGCTGGACGCCGCAGGAAACATTCGACAGCGGCATCCGCAAAACCGTGCAGTGGTATCTGGCCAATCCGCAGTGGTGGCAGGCGATTCTCAACGGCAGTTATCGCGGCGAGCGTCTGGGCTTAGCCACCCCGTTTTAAGCGCGCATGCAGGAGGAGCAACGATGAAAGGTATCATCTTAGCCGGTGGCTCGGGCACGCGCCTGCACCCGATAACCCGGGCGATATCCAAGCAGCTGCTGCCGGTGTACGACAAACCGATGATCTACTATCCGCTGTCGGTGCTGATGCTGGCGGGGATTCGCGACATTCTTATTATTACCACGCCGGACGATCGCGCCCATTTTGAGCGGCTGCTGGGGGATGGCAGTGAATTTGGCCTGCAGCTGCAGTATGCCGAGCAGCCGAGCCCGGATGGCCTGGCGGAGGCCTTTATCATCGGTGAATCCTTCATTGGCGACGACAGCTGTTGTCTGGTGCTGGGCGACAATCTCTACTTCGGCCAGGGCTTCAGTCCGAAACTGAAAAAGGTGGCCGCGCGCAGCCACGGTGCCACGGTTTTTGCCTATCAGGTCATGGATCCGGAACGTTTTGGCGTGGTGGAGTTTGATGACGACTTCAACGCGCTGTCGATTGAAGAGAAGCCGCAGCAGCCGAAATCGCGCTGGGCAGTCACCGGCCTCTACTTTTACGACAACCGCGTGGTGGAGTTTGCGAAGCAGGTGCAGCCCTCGGCGCGCGGCGAGCTGGAAATTACCGCCATCAACCAGATGTATCTGGAGCAGGGCGAACTGGCGGTGGAGCTGCTGGGGCGCGGCTTTGCCTGGCTGGACACCGGCACCCACGACAGCCTGATTGAGGCCAGCGTGTTCGTGCAAACGGTGGAGAAACGCCAGGGCTTTAAAATTGCCTGCCTCGAAGAGATTGCCTGGCGCAACGGCTGGCTGAGCGATGAGCAGCTGCTGGCAGCGGCACAGGCGTTGACCAAAACCGGCTACGGCCAGTATCTGCTGGATATTCTGCATGCCCGTCCGCGTCAGTATTGATCCCCTTGCGTGGGAGAGCGACTTCTTCCGCTGCGCCACGGCGCGGCTGACGCTGGATGGCGATGTGCCGCTGGCCGAGGCGCTGCAGCAGCCTTACACGCTGTGGCAGGTTAAGGTGCCAGCGCAGGACAGCGCGGCGATAGATGCGCTGAGCCAGCACGGTTTTCAGCTGGTGGAAGGCGAAGCGGATCTGGCGATCAATATCAAACGCACCGAACGGCAGACCGGCGTGCGCATCGCGCGCGAAGCGCAGATCCCGCAGCTGCGCGCGGCAGCGGCCCAGGCGTTTAGCCAGAGCCGTTTTCGTGCTCCCTGGTTTGACGCTGAAGACAGCGGTCGCTTCTACGCACAGTGGATTGAGAACGCGGTGCGCGGCACTTTTGATCACCAGTGCCTGATCGCCTGCGACGAGCAGGGCGCGCTGCAGGGTTTCGTCTCCATGCGCGAAGTCGCCGGTGATGCGCGTATCGGTCTGCTGGCGGTGCTGCCGGCGGCGCAGGGCAACGGCGTCGGGCAGCGTTTGCTGCTGGCGGCAGCCGACTGGGGCCGGGTGCGCCAGCTCGAACGTCTGCGGGTCGCAACCCAGCTCAGCAATCTTACGGCGATGCGCCTCTATTTACGCAGCGGTGCCCGGCTGGAAAGCACCGCCTACTGGTTTTACAGGAAAGCCTGATGATCCCATTTAACGCGCCCCCGGTTGTGGGCACCGAAGTTGACTATATGCAGTCGGCGATGGCCAGCGGCAAGCTGTGCGGCGACGGCGGCTTTACCCGGCGCTGTCAGCAGTGGATGGAGCAGCATTTTGGCAGCAAAAAAGTGCTGCTGACGCCCTCGTGCACCGCTTCGCTGGAGATGGCCGCGCTGCTGATCGATATCCAGCCCGGCGATGAAGTGATCATGCCGAGCTACACCTTTGTCTCCACCGCCAACGCCTTCGTGCTGCGCGGCGCCACCATTGTGTTCGTCGACGTGCGTCCGGATACGCTGAATATCGACGAAACGCAGATTGAAGCAGCAATCACGCCGAAAACGCGCGCCATCGTGCCGGTACATTACGCGGGCGTGGCGTGCGAGATGGATACCATCATGGCGCTGGCAGCGAAGCATCAGCTGTATGTGATTGAAGATGCGGCGCAGGGCGTGATGTCGCAGTACAAAGGGCGCGCGCTGGGCACTATCGGCCATATCGGCTGCTTTAGCTTTCATGAGACGAAAAACTACACCGCTGGCGGTGAAGGCGGCGCTACGCTGATCAACGAGGCGAAACTGATCGAGCGTGCGGAGATCATCCGCGAAAAAGGCACCAACCGCAGCCAGTTCTTCCGCGGACAGGTGGATAAATATACCTGGCGCGATATTGGTTCCAGCTACCTGATGGCGGATTTGCAGGCGGCTTATCTGTGGGCACAGCTGGAAGCGGCGGAACGCATCAACCAGCAGCGTCTGCGCCTGTGGCAAAACTATTACGACGCGCTGCAGCCGCTGGCGGCCAGCGGACGCATTGCGTTACCGGCGGTGCCGGCCAGTTGCCGTCACAACGCCCACATGTTCTATCTCAAATTGCGCGATAGCGAGGATCGCCAGGCGCTGATTAACTGGATGAAGGAAGCGGAGATCCTCACCGTGTTCCACTATATCCCGCTGCACTCCTCACCGGCCGGCACGCGTTTTGGCCGCTTCCACGGTACGGATGCGTTCACTACGCGCGAGAGCGAGCGCCTGCTGCGGCTGCCGCTGTTCTACAACCTGTCGGACAACAACCAGCGTACGGTAATCAGTTCGCTGCTGAGCTTCTTTGCCTGATGTCGTTAGCCAGAGCCTCAGTGTGGACCGCCTCGTCCACGCTGGTAAAAATTGTCGCTGGCCTGCTGGTGGTGAAACTGCTGGCGGTGAGCTTCGGCCCCGAGGGCGTCGGCCAGGCGGGTAACTTTCGCCAGCTGATTACCGTGCTCGGCGTGCTGGCCGGCGCGGGTATCTTCAACGGCGTAACCACCTATGTCGCGCAGTTCCGCCAGCAGCCGGCGCAGTTGCGCGCCGTGACCGGCACTGCATCGGCAATGGTGCTGGGGTTTTCCACGCTGCTGGCGCTGCTGTTCCTGCTGGCGGCGGAGCCCATCAGCCGGGCGCTGTTTGGCCACGCCGCCTGGCAAAACGTGGTGCGTATCGTCGCCTTTTTGCAGCTGGGCATTGCCTGGGCCAACCTGACACTGGCGCTGCTGAAAGGTTTTCGCGATGCGCGCGGTAACGCGCTGGCGCTGATCGCCGGCAGCCTGATCGGCGTGGTGGGTTATGTGCTGTGCTGGTGGCTGGGTGGCTATGCCGGTGCGCTGGTCGGGCTGGCGCTGGTGCCGGCGCTGCTGGTCGGGCCGGCGCTGTGGATGCTGCGACGCCACCGCGAGGAACTGCCGCTGCGCTGGCTGATGCCGCAGTGGCAGCAGGCACTGGCGCGTAATCTGGCCAAATTTACCCTGATGGCGCTGATGACGGCCGTGACCCTGCCGGTAGCCTGGGTGATGATGCGTAATCTGCTGGCGCAGCAGCAGGGCTGGGCGCAGGTCGGGCTGTGGCAGGGCGTCACCAGCATCTCCGATGCGTATCTGCAATTTATCACCGCCACGTTCAGCGTCTGGCTGCTGCCAACGCTGGCGCGGCTGGAGCATAAAGCCGACATCGCGCGCGAAATTGGCCGCGCGCTGCGCTTTGTGCTGCCGGCGGTGGCGGCGGCCAGCTTTTGTGTCTGGCTGCTGCGCGATGTCGCCATCTGGTTGCTGTTTTCGCCGCAGTTCAGTGCCATGCGCGATCTTTTTGTCTGGCAGTTGTGCGGTGACGTCTTTAAAGTAGGCGCCTATGTTTTCGGATACCTGGTGATCGCCAAAGCCTCACTGCGCTTTTATATTCTCACGGAAATCAGCCAGTTTGTGCTGCTGACCGCCTTTGCGCACTGGTTGATCCCACTGCACGGAACGGCGGGCGCGGCGCAGGCTTATATGGCGACCTACGTGCTCTACTTTGCCCTTTGCTGTGGCGCTTTCTTGATTTATTGCCGGAAAAAATGACGCTATTTCACGTGCTGGGCTCCGATATCCCGCATCACAATCACACGCTGCTGCGCTTCTTTAACGACGTCATGAGCGTCGAAGCGCCAGCCGACGCGCCGCGTCAGTTTATGGTGGTATCGGCCGCGCCGGATACCCTGCTGGCCTATCCTCAGCTGCAGATCGACGTGTATCCCAGCAAGCGCGCGCTGGCGCAGGCGGTGATCGCACGCGCCGCCGATCGCCGTCAGCGCTTCTTCTTTCATGGCCAGTTCAATCCGCGCCTGTGGCTGGCGCTGCTCAGCGGCAAACTGCGGCGACAACAGGCGTTCTGGCACGTCTGGGGCGCCGATCTCTACGAAGAGGGCGCCGGGCTGAAGTACCGCCTGTTTTATCTGCTGCGGCGTATCGCCCAGGGGCGCATGGCGCAGGTGTTTGCCACGCGCGGCGATCTGCACTTTTTCCAGCAGCGCCATCCGCGCGTACCCACTTCGCTGCTCTATTTTCCAACGCGTATGCCGGAGGCCGCGATACCCGCCCCTGCCGCCAGCGACAGCTTTACCATTCTGCTCGGCAACTCGGGCGATCGCAGCAACCGGCACATTGAAGGATTGCAGGCGATTCGCCGCCAGTTTGGTGAGCAGGTTAACGTGGTGATCCCGCTCGGTTATCCGGCCAGCAACTATGAGTACATCGATGAGATTGATGCTGCCGCGCAGCGCCTGTTTCCGCGCGGCCAGGTGACGCTGCTGCGCGACAAAATCGACTTCACTGCCTATCTGCAATTGCTGAGTCGCTGTCAGCTCGGTTATTTTATGTTCGAACGTCAGCAGGGCATCGGTACGCTGTGCCTGCTGATTCAGGCCGGCATTCCGTTTGTGGTCAACCGTAAGAATCCGTTCTGGCGTGACCTGAGCGAGCAGGGGCTGCCGGTGTTATTTAGCGCTGATGCGCTGGATCGCATGCGCGTGGCGGAGGCGCAGCGTCAGCTGGCGCAGTGCGATCGTTCCGCTATCGCCTTTTTTGCCCCGGGCTATCTGGCGGGATGGCGCCACGCCCTGGCGGAGAGTGAAAGGGAGTCGACATGAGCCTGCTGCAGTTTAGTGGTCTGCTGGTGGTGTATCTGTTTTCGCTGGGCTTCATTCTGACGCTGACCTGGCGCGAATTTAAACGGGTGCGTTTTAATTTCCACCTGTTCTTTACCCTGCTGTTTTTGCTGACCTTTTACTTTGGCTTCCCGCTGACCAGCGTGCTGGTATTCCGCTTTAACGTCAGCGTGGTGCCGGCAGACTATCTGCTGCAGGCGCTGCTGGCCGCCACCAGTTTCTACGCCATCTATTATGTCAGCTACAAAGTGCGGCTGCGGCCTGCGCAGGCGGCGCCGCGCAAACCCTGGCTGACGATGAACCGGGTGGAAACCCATCTGACCTGCCTGCTGCTGGCGCTGGTGGCGGTGGGAACCGTCACGGTGTTCTTTATGCATAACGGCCTGCTGCTGTTCCGGCTGTCGGCCTATAACCAGATCTTCTCCAGCGAAGTGTCCGGCGTGGCGCTCAAGCGTTTTTTCTACTTCTTCATTCCGGCGATGCTGATCCGCTATTTCCTTAATCCTACCCAGCGCCAGTGGCTGCTGTTTTTGCTGATCACGGTGGCGTTTGGTCTGCTGACCTATGCGCTGGTGGGCGGGACGCGCGCCAATATCATCATTGCCTTTGCACTGTTCCTGTTCATCGGCATTACGCGCGGCTGGATTACGCTGTGGATGCTGGTGGGGGCCGGCGTGATGGCGATTGGCGGCATGTTCTGGCTGGCGCTGCGTCGTTACAATCTCGACGTGGTGGGTGATGAAGCGTTTTACACGTTTCTCTATCTGACGCGCGACACCTTTTCGCCGTGGGAAAACCTTGCGCTGCTGCTGCAGAATTACGACAAAATCGATTTTCAGGGGCTGGCACCGATCTGGCGTGATTTCTACGTGTTTATCCCGGGCTGGCTGTGGCCGGATCGGCCATCGATGGTGCTCAACAGCGCCAACTATTTCACCTGGGAAGTGCTGAATAACCACTCCGGGCTGGCGATTTCGCCCACGTTGCTCGGCTCGCTGCTGATCATGGGCGGCGCAGGCTTTATTCCCCTTGGGGCGATAGCGGTCGGGCTGTTGATGAAAGGGTTTGATTCTCTCTACCAGCAGGGGCGCGAAGCCGGCAACCGCTACAGCGGTGCCATTTTGCAAAGCTTCTGCTTTGGCGCGGTGTTCAATATGATCGTGCTGGCGCGCGAAGGGCTGGATGCATTCGGCTCGCGCGTGGTGTTCTTTTGCCTGATTTTCGCCGCCTGTGTTGGGCTGGCGAAGTTACTTTTCTGGCTGTTAGCGCGTGCCGGGCTGATTCGCCCGCGCGCGGAGCCAGTTTTATCGCGCTCTGCTTAACCTCCGGGCCTGACGGGAAATACCGACCATGGAAACCGATCATCCGCGTTATACCCTGCGCGGCATCGATTTACACGCTTTCGCCGATATGGCGAGCTTTCTTCACTTTCTGCTGCCGGACGGCAAGCCGCGCAGCGGCACGCTGGTGGCGATCAACGCCGAAAAGATGCTGACGCTGGAAGAGGATGCCCAGCTGTGCGCGCTGATCGCCGCCGCGGAGATCAAGTACCCGGACGGCATCAGCATTGTGCGTTCGCTGCGTAAAAAGTACCCGCAGCTAACGGTGAACCGCATCGCCGGCGCCGATCTGTGGGAAGCGCTGATGGAACAGGCGGGCCGCAGCGGTATTCCGGTGTTTTTAATCGGCGGGCGTGAGCAGGTGCTGCAGGAAACCTGCGATAAATTACGCCGTCAGTGGAATGTCAACATCGTGGGCAGCCAGAACGGCTACTTCGCTCCAGCCGAACGCGAGGCGCTGTTTGCGCGCATTGCCGCCAGCGGGGCGCAGATTGTGACCGTGGCGCAGGGATCGCCGCGCCAGGAGCTGCTGATGCGCGACTGCCGCGAACACTGGCCGCACGCGCTATATATGGGCGTCGGTGGCACCTATGACGTCTTTACCGGCCACGTCACGCGTGCGCCGCGCATCTGGCAGCAATTAGGGCTGGAGTGGCTGTATCGCCTGATACGCCAGCCATCACGCTGGCGCCGCCAGTTAAAACTGCTGAAATATTTACGCTACCACTGGCGCGGCGATCTGTAACGCGGCAGGAATAGTGCTGTAATTCCGGCAGGTTAAGCAGGCAAATTGCGTTATTTATCGACGGAATGCACAAAGCGTAAGCAAACGCGATTTTTTTATGAAAAAGCACTGGACAGCCTGGAGTCAAATACGTAGTATGCCCATCCGCAACGGCGCTACGCGCCCGTAGCTCAGCTGGATAGAGCGCTGCCCTCCGGAGGCAGAGGTCTCAGGTTCGAATCCTGTCGGGCGCGCCATTTAGTTTGTGCGCAAGAGATTCGGTGGTTGGTTTAACCGCGTTATGCAGTGCATTAAGTAAGCGGTTACGCTTACGCACCAGAATTATGGTGGCTATAGCTCAGTTGGTAGAGCCCTGGATTGTGATTCCAGTTGTCGTGGGTTCGAGTCCCATTAGCCACCCCAGATTTTGCTGGGACATGCGAAGGTGGCGGAATTGGTAGACGCGCTAGCTTCAGGTGTTAGTGTTCTTACGGACGTGAGGGTTCAAGTCCCTCTCTTCGCACCAGGCAAAACAAGTAAGCAGTAACAGGCAGTACAAAATCGGCGAGTAGCGCAGCTTGGTAGCGCAACTGGTTTGGGACCAGTGGGTCGGAGGTTCGAATCCTCTCTCGCCGACCATATTCGAAAAGCCCGCTTTGTAAAAAGCGGGCTTTTTTCGTTCGTAGAAAAAGAGGATGAGAACCTCCGAAGGAGTTTTGAGCCGAGCGAAGCGAGACAACGTTGCGTCAGCAACGGCCCGCAGGGCGCTTCTCGCAGAGAAGCGTAATCCTCTCTCGCCGACCATCATTTAAGAAACCTGCTTTGCAAAAAGCAGGTTTTTTTTCGTCTGTAGCAAAAGAGGATGAGAACCTCCGAAGGAGGTTTGAGCCGAGCGAAGCGAGACAACGTTGCGTCAGCAACGGCCCGCAGGGCGCTTCTCGCAGAGAAGCGTAATCCTCTCTCGCCGACCATCATTCATGAAACCTGCTTTGAAAAAAGCAGGTTTTTTTCGTCTGTAGCAAAAGAGGATGAGAACCTCCGAAGGAGGTTTGAGCCGGGCGCAGCGAAGGAAGAGCAGTCGGGGAAGTTGTCGCTATTACGCGACATATAACCTGCTGATTTTTAATAGTCTTACTTTTCCTTGCACAGCCTGTCGCTCAGCGGAGACAGCTTTAAGCAGGTGTGTCGCAAATTCCCGACGTTGCTGCCGCGCTCTGTCCCTTACTGCTGGCTAAATGACTGATATAAAATAACTTCCCGAGATTCATGCCATTCTGGCACGCTTTGTGCAATAATCTCTGCGTAGATGCTCATTCCACCTCTTATGTTTGCCAATGCAACATAAACCTGGGAATGATGCAGAGCCCCTTACGGTATCCGTTGTCCAGCTGGCAGTAACGTGCACGCGCTACTGCAGTAAGAAGGACATTACGTTGAGTCGGATACCATCAGTTGTCTTACCGACCTGATCTTACACCTGCTTCTGGCAGGTGTTTTTTTATCTGCCGTTCACGGATTGATGCCGTATTCCCTGCACGCTCTTTCAGGCAAAAAAAAGCCGGGACTGGCCCGGCGTGCACAAAAATAACAACTGTAAAATCAGGCTCCAGGATTGTTCTTCAGCGTCAGTAACAGACCTTCGCGACGCATTTTAGCCGCGTCTTCCGGGCGATGCAGGCGATCGTAAACGTCCGCCAGCCAGGCATAGTCAAAGCCATCCGGACGCTGTGCCAGCGCCTGCTGGAAGGCTTCTGCGGCCTGCTGCCATTCACCGTGGCGCATCAGCAGCTGGCCGAGCGTGCTGTGCAACAGCGGCGTGGCGCCGTGCTGCTTGATCTGCTGACGCAGCGCTTTCTCCAGCGCCTGCGGGTCACCGCTTTTGATACGCGGCATCAGCAGCACCAGCCGATCGTCATACTGACGCTTCAGCCCTTCCAGCACGATGCTTTGCGAGGTGTCCGGATCGTCGCACTCGATCAAATGCTCAGCCATCGCCACCTGCAGCGGGGTCTCCTGGCGGGTTTTGCGACTCTGGTTCTGCCACCATTTTTTCAGGCCTTCGCTGCCCTGATCGGCCATGGCCTGATTCATCAGACCCAGCCATGCCTGCTGCTGCAGCGCGTTACGCTGGTTCTCATCGTTAATCTGCGCCTTCTGCATAGAGGGCAGGATATCCAGCAGTGCGCCCCAGGCGCCGGTGCGGATATAAGCCTGCTCGGCCAGACGCAGCACTTCCGGATGGCGCGGCGCCACTTCCAGCAGGCGATCGATACCGTGACGTGCGGCGTGATCTTCGTTACGCGCCAGCTGCAGGCGCACGCGGGTGATCTCAACCGGAATGGTATCGTTCTCGGAAAGCTCAGAGGCGCGCTCCAGATGCTGGTTAGCACGGATTTCATCGCCACGCTGCTGCGCTGCTTCCGCCGCCAGCAGATAGTTCGCCACCGGCTGATCGGCGTGATCGGCATTCTTTGACAGCAGCTTTTCTACCTGACGATAATCGCCTTCCGCCAGCTTCATCAGCGCGCTTTGCGTGTGACGCTGGGCGCTGCGACGTTTCCGCCCGGTGAACCAGCCGCGGGTGCGGGCGCCGGTGCGGAACAGGCGACGCAGAATCCATTCGACCAGCAGAATCACCAGCAGGCTGAGAATCAGGATGATGGCCAGACCGGTGACGCTGGTCTCAATGTTCCAGTTATCGGTCTGGATCAGCACGTAGCCCTGATGGCCGGCAACCATCGGCCCCAGCACAATGCCGGCAATCAGCAGCAGGAAAAGCACCAATACTTTCAGCATGGTTAGCCTCCCTGTTGATCAGCCGCAGCCGATGGCTGCGCCAGCAGATTGCGCACGCGCGTTTGCATCAGTTTTTCCAGCAGCGCCTGGCTCTCCAGCGTGTCCGGCACGTCCATCGAAATACTCTGCTGACTCAGCTCGTCGAGCTGGGCGAGGAAGGCTTTGGTCGCCGCATCGTTAGTGTCGTACCAGGCACGCACCCAGGTGGATACCGCATCGATGGACTGTTTGTAGATCTCATCCTGATGGCGCGGCACCGCCTGCGCGGCAATCAGCAGACGTGAACGGATATTTTCGCGCAGATAAACATCCTGATTCGGTGCCAGCAGCGGCTGCGCGGTGTTATCGCGGCGGCGGATGGTGATGAAATCATCCATGAAGTTGTGCCAGCTCTTCACCAGATTCTGACGCCACTCGTGCAGCGAGCTGGAGAGCTCACCGCTGTCGGCATCCATCGGCGACTCATCGCTGTCGTTATCGGCCAGACGCAGATTATCCACGCCGTTCGACAACTGGTTCAGCTTGAGGATGATGCCGTCGTAGTCCACCTGGCTGACCGCCGCCAGTGAACTGATGTCCTGAGTCAGCGCGCGGCGCACGTTCATGATGCTGGGATCGTTCATCTCCGCCAGGCTGCTGTCCGCGCTTTTCAGCAGCGCTGCCGCGGTGGTGACGTCCTGATCGCTCCACAGTTTGCGACCCGCCAGTTTGACGAGGTAGTCGGCCTGCGCCAGCAGCCAGGTGCGGGTATCGTTGCCGGAAATAGTGGCCACTTTTTCACGCAGCGTCTCCAGCTCTTTCGCGCTGTTATCCTGCTGGCTGCGCGCTTCCTGCAGCGCGGTGTTGGCATCCGCCAGCTGCTGCGAGAGCTGTTGTTTATCGCTGCCCAGTTGCTGCTGCAGGGCGCTCAGCTGCTCGCTCAGGTTCTGGTTAGTCTGAGCCTGTAAGTCGGCCTGGTGTTTCCCATTCAGGTAAAGTCCCGCGCCAATCGCCAGTGCAATGACAATTGCCACCGCGCTCAGCACCTTGCCGTCGCTCTTTTTCGCGCGAGGCGGCTGGCTGGCTGGCGTCGGGGAAGTGTCCGCAGGGGTGGTTTCTTCAACCATGGCGGAGGAGTCTTTTTGTTCCGTCATTGTGGCTCATCCCAATGTTAAGTTCAGCGTAACGCACGCAGCAGCGCGTCGTTATCCGCACCATCGGCTACCTCAATCTCCTGCCAGCCTAATTCGGCGGCCTGGGTAGCCAAACGTTCACTGACGACCAGTAGTCGACAGTGCAGCAGCCATTCCCGCCGATCGATTGGCGGAAACAGCGCAAACAGTTGTTGTAACATTTCACCGCTGGTCACCACCAGCGTGGTAATACCGCGATCGCGCCAGCGACGGCCTTCAATCGCGCCGTCGTACTGCTTTTCACAGCGCTGATAGCACTCACAGTATTGCACGTCCGCGCCGCGGGCGATCAGCGTCTCCGCCAGCAGTTCACGGCCCGGACTGCCGCGCAGAATCAGCGCACGCTTGCCGCTGACCTGCTGCAGGCGATTCAGCCGCACCAGCTCTTCGCTGGTTTCCCGCGCATGCGGATAGTCAACTTTCAGATTACTGACGGTGTGCAGCGCCAGCGCGGTGCTGCGACCAATGGCATAATAGTCGAGAAATGCCGGCCACGCGCTGCGCTGCTGCTGTAAAGCGGGCTGGGCAAAGTGCACCACCTGCTGCGACAGCAGAAATACCAGGTCACCGGGCTGCAGGGCGGCCAGCTTCAGCGGCAGTTGGGGGAGATCGCGACCCGGCGTGAATTCAATCAGCGGAAACGACCACGCCAGTTTGCCCTGGCTGCGCAGGCGCGCGACCAGTTCGCTGGCGGCGGGTTCCGGACGGGTCACGAGGATAGTCATGCGGGCGGGTGTCCCTGATAAACTTCACGCAGAATGTCACGCGCGCCGCCGTCCAGCAGCTCTTCGGCCAATGAAATCCCCATCTGTTCGGCCTGTTCACGCGGGCCGCGGCGTTCGCCCACCACCATCTGGCTGCCATCCGGCGCACCGACCAGGCCGCGCAGCCACAGCTGATCGTCTTCCAGCACGGCAAAACTGCCGATCGGCACCTGACAGCCGCCTTCGAGACGGGTATTCATGGCGCGCTCGGCGCGCACGCAGACGGCTGTGTCGCTGTGGTTCAGCGCCTGCAGCAGCGTAATTAACGGCTGATCGTCGAGGCGGCACTCAATGCCGACCGCGCCCTGGCCCACCGCCGGCAGGGAAAACTCCGCCGGCAGCGCCTGGCGAATGCGATCTTCCAGTCCAAGGCGTTTCAGCCCGGCGGCAGCAAGAATGATGGCGTCATACTCGCCGGCGTCCAGTTTGCTGAGACGCGTACCGACGTTACCGCGCAGCGAGCGAATCACCAGATCCGGGCGCCGTGCGCTGATCTGGCACTGGCGACGCAGGCTGGACGTGCCGACCACCGCGCCCTGCGGCAGCGCGTCAATCGAGGAATAATGATTCGAGACGAACGCGTCGCGCGGATCTTCGCGCTCGCAGATGGTCACCAGTCCCAGACCGTCGGGAAAATCGACCGGCACATCTTTCATGGAATGCACCGCCATATCGGCACGGTTTTCCAGCATCGCCAGCTCAAGCTCTTTGACAAACAGTCCTTTGCCACCCACTTTCGCCAGCGGCGTATCAAGGATGACATCACCTTTGGTGACCATCGGCACCAGCTCAACCTGCAAGCCGGGATGCGCAGCCATCAGGCGCTGTTGGACATATTGTGCCTGCCACAAGGCAAGCGGGCTTTGCCTGGTAGCAATTCTGAAAATTTTGTTTAACATGCTGTTAACCATTTTGATCGTTCATCGATTATCCTATCATTGATAGGGGAATGCTGTCAGTTTCAACGGATTGACCAGGCTGCAATCTCAGACCGGAGCCCGCTTTTTACGGCGTCAGATTCTGAGGCTGGAGTCCGAAAATGCAGGGCTACGTTTGGAACGTGCTAAACTGTCAGGTAGCGCAACTTTCTTTACGGTCAATCTTCCAGGTGTTAGATTGATCACGTTTCCAGCAATAATTTGCCCGACATCTTTATTATTAAGCGGCAGATTTTGGAAACAGGGTGCTTAACACTGGGACAATCAGGCGAAACGTCTTGTACCTCTACATTGAGACACTGAAACAGAGACTGGATGCGATTAACCAGCTGCGTGTAGATCGCGCACTGGCTGCCATGGGACCTGCTTTCCAGCACGTCTACAGTCTGCTGCCAACATTACTGCATTATCATCATCCGCTGATGCCGGGTTACCTTGAAGGTAGCGTTCCCCATGGCGTCAGCTTCTTTGCGCCTGATGAAAACCAACAGCAGCTGCTGCAACAGTTAGCGGGCGACCATCCGCTCGAACTCAGCAGCGCGGTGAAGGGCGAACTGCCTATCACCGGCATCTACTCGATGGGCAGCACCTCGTCCGTCGGCCAGAACAGCGTCTCCGATCTCGACATCTGGGTATGCCATCAGTCATGGCTGGATAACGAAGAGCGTCTCAATCTGCAGCGCAAGTGTACGCTCCTGCAAAAATGGTGTGTGTCGCTGGGTGTGGAAGTCAGCTTCTTCCTGATCGACGAAAACCGTTTCCGCCATAATGAGAGCGGCAGCCTCGGCGGTGAGGACTGCGGTTCTACCCAACATATTTTACTGCTGGATGAGTTCTACCGTACCGCCGTGCGCATGGCGGGCAAACGCATTCTGTGGAACATGGTGCCTGGAGAAGAAGAACATCACTACGACGATTACGTGATGTCGCTCTATTCACAGGGCGTGCTGACGCCGAATGAGTGGCTGGATCTCGGCGGTCTCGGCACGCTGTCGGCGGAAGAGTATTTCGGTGCCAGCCTGTGGCAGCTGTATAAAAGTATCGATTCGCCGTACAAAGCGGTGCTGAAAACCCTGCTGCTGGAAGCTTACAGCTGGGAATACCCGAACACGCAGCTGCTGGCGATGGATATCAAACAGCGGCTGCACGACGGCGAAATTGTCTGCTTCGGTCTCGATCCCTACTGCATGATGCTGGAGCGCGTGACGCGCTACCTGACCAGCGTCGATGACACCGCGCGCCTCGACCTGGTGCGCCGTTGTTTCTACCTCAAAGTGTGCGAAAAACTCTCCAGCGAGGAGCAGCATCCGCGCGCGGGCTGGCGGCGTGAAATTTTGTCGCAGCTGGTGAAAGAGTGGGGCTGGGACGATGAGAAGCTGGCGGTGCTGGATAATCGCGCGCAGTGGAAAATCGAACGGGTGCGCGAGGCGCACAACGAGCTGCTGGATGCGATGATGCAGAGCTATCGCAACCTGATCCGTTTTGCCCGTCGCAACAATTTAAGCGTCAGCGCCAGCCCGCAGGACATCGGCGTGCTGACGCGTAAATTGTACGCCGCGTTTGAAGCGCTGCCGGGCAAAGTCACGCTGGTGAACCCGCAAATCTCGCCCGATCTGTCGGAAGAGAACCTGACCTTTATTCATGTGCCGGCGGGGCGCGCCAACCGTGCCGGCTGGTATTTATATAACCAGTCGCCGGACATGAGCTCAATCATCAGCCATCAGCCGCTGGAATATAACCGTTATCTCAACAAGTTAGTGGCATGGGCGTGGTTTAACGGACTGCTGACGCGCAAAACCCGTCTGCACATTAAGGGCAACGAGTTCTGCGATCTGCCGCGCCTGCAGGAGCTGGTCAACGATGTCTCCAGCCACTTCCCGCTGCGTCTGCCGGCACCGACGCCGAAAGCGCTCTATAGCCCGTGCGAAATCCGGCATCTGGCGATCATCGTTAACCTCGAACACGATCCGACCTCGGCGTTCCGCAATCAGGTGGTGCACTTCGACTTCCGAAAGCTGGATGTATTCAGCTTTGGTCAGCAGCAGCAGTGCCTGATCGGCAGCATCGATCTGCTGTACCGCAACTCATGGAACGAAGTGCGTACGCTGCACTTTAGCGGCGAGCAGGCGATGATTGAAGCGCTGAAAACCATTCTGGGCAAAATGCATCAGGACGCCGCACCGCCGGACACGGTAGAAGTATTCTGCTACAGCCAGCATCTGCGCGGCCTGATTCGTACCCGCGTGCAGCAGCTGGTGTCGGAATGCATTGAGCTGCGCCTGTCGAGCACGCGTCAGGAGCCGGGCCGCTTTAAAGCGCTGCGCATGGCCGGTCAGACCTGGGGCCTGTTTTTCGAACGCATGAGCGTCTCGGTGCAGAAACTGGAAAACGCGGTCGAGTTTTACGGCGCGATTTCCAACAACAAGCTGCACGGTTTGTCGATCAAAGTTGAATCGAACCAGACGCCGCTGCCACCGGTGGTCAACGGCTACGCCAGCGAAGGCATCATTCAGTTCTTCTTTGAAGACACCAGTGACGATCGCGGCTTCAACATCTATATCCTTGATGAAAGCAACCGGGTTGAGGTGTATCACCATTGCGAAGGCAGCAAAGAGGAGCTGGTACGTGACGTCAGCCGCTTCTATTCGTCGTCGCACGATCGCTTTACCTACGGCTCGAGCTTTATCAATTTCAACCTGCCGCAGTTCTATCAGATTGTGCACGCCGGCGATCGCTTCCAGGTGATTCCGTTCCGCAGCCAGACGCTGACGCAGCTGTGCGCCACCCAGCCGGACAACGACAACGGCGACTTCCAGCCGCGCTACCAGATGCACTAAAGCCGCTGTGCTGCACGCAGTGGCCTGCCCCCGTTTCTGAACCTTCTGCCGGATATTTCCTGTTGCTTTTACAACGTCAACTGCGATGATAAGCAGCTGGGATTTGGATAAAAAGAGCAGACAGAATGATACGAGTGATGAGCCAGCTGGGTATGGCGCTGGCACTGGTCAGCCTGGTAGGCTGTGGCCTGAAAGGACCGCTGTATTTCCCGCCCAACGATCGGCCGCAACAGAAAAATCAGCCGGTGACTGAGCAGCAGCAGAAAGCGGCACAGGATGCGGATACCAGCGGCCTGGTCACCAGCAAACCGGCTGGCGTGCAGGCGAATTAAACCCGATGAGTCATCCGGCGGAGCAGAAAATGCAGTTCTCGAAAATGCACGGTCTCGGTAACGACTTTATGGTCGTCGATGCCGTGACGCAAAACGTCTTTTTTTCGCCGGAACTGATTCGCCGCCTGGCGGATCGGCATCTGGGGATCGGCTTCGATCAGTTGCTGATCGTCGAGCCACCTTACGATCCGGATCTCGATTTCCACTACCGCATCTTCAACGCTGACGGCAGCGAAGTGGCACAGTGCGGCAACGGCGCGCGCTGTTTTGCCCGCTTTGTTCGCCTCAAAGGGCTGACCAATAAAAGCGACATTCGCGTCAGCACCCAGACCGGCCGCATGGTACTGAGCGTCACCAGCGATGAGCTGGTACGCGTTAACATGGGCGAGCCCAACTTTGACCCGCAGCAGGTGCCGCTGCGCGCTAACAAGGCGGAAAACCTCTATCTGCAGCGCGTGGCCGAGCAGACCGTGATGTTTGGCGCGGTATCAATGGGCAATCCACACTGCGTGATTCAGGTTGAAAGCGTGAAAACCGCCGCGGTGGAGACGCTCGGTCCGGCACTGGAGAGCCATGAGCGCTTTCCCGAGCGCGTGAACGTCGGCTTTATGGAAGTGGTCAATCCGGAACACATCCGTCTGCGCGTGTATGAACGCGGCGCGGGCGAAACCCAGGCGTGTGGCAGCGGCGCCTGCGCCGCAGTGGCCTGCGGCATTCAGCAGGGCATTCTGGCGGAGAAAGTGCGCGTCGATCTGCCCGGTGGCACGCTGCATATCGCCTGGAAAGGGGCCGGTCAGCCGCTGTTTATGACCGGGCCAGCCACACACGTCTATGATGGGTTTATTCATCTATGAAAAATATCGAAGAGCAGACCGACAGCGCGGTTTTGCTGGACGATCAGGCGGTGAGCGCCTGGCTGCGTCACAACCCCGATTTCTTTATTCGCAATGCGCGCCAGGTTGAGCAAATGATGGTGCCGCATCCGGTGCGCGGCAGCGTATCGCTGGTGGAGTGGCATATGGCGCGTCAGCGCAACCACATCCAGCAGCTGGAAGAGGAGATTACGCTGCTGATGGAGCAGGCAACCGCCAATCATCAGCTGTTCGATCGCCTGCTGGCGTTGCAGAGCCATCTCGCGGCGGCCGATAGCCTGCAGGAGATGCTGACGCGCCTGCATCGCTGGGCGCGCGAGCTTGGCCTGGCGGGCGCTAATGTGCGGCTGTTCAGCGACCGCTGGCGCATCGGCGCACCCTCCGATTTCACCCAGCTTGGTCTGTCACGCCAGGCGTTTGAGCCGCTGCGCATCCAGCGCTTTGGTCAGCAGCATCACTACCTTGGCAGCCTGAACGGACCGGAGCTGCTGCTGCTGCTGCCGCAGGCGAAAGCCGTCGGATCGGTGGCGATGTCGCTGATGGGCGAGCAGGGCGATCTCGGCGTACTGATCTTCAGCAGCCGCGACAACCAGCACTATCAGGCGGGCATGGGCACGCTGCTGCTGCAGCACCTGGCACAAATGCTGCCCGACCTGCTGTCTCGCTGGGTGGAGCGTGCATGAGCAGCGCCAGCCCGCTGTTGCCGGCCGTTGAGGGCTTTCTGCGCTATCTGAAAGTCGAACGCCAGCTCAGCCCGCTGACGCAAAAGAATTACCAGCGCCAGCTGCAGGCGCTTATCGCCATGGCGGATGACATGCACATTACCGCGTGGTCGCAGCTGGAACCGGCACAGGTGCGCAGTCTGGCGGCGCGCAGCCGGCGCGGCGGTCTCGGTGCCAGTAGCCTGGCCCTGCGCATGTCGGCGCTGCGCAGCTTTCTCGACTGGCAGGTCAGCCAGGGCATGCTGAGCGCCAATCCGGCGAAAGGCATCGCCACGCCGCGCAACGCACGGCATCTGCCAAAAAATATGGATGTCGACGAAGTCAGCCAGCTGCTGGAGATCGACCTCGACGATCCGCTGGCGGTGCGCGACCGCGCCATGCTGGAAACCATGTACGGCGGCGGTTTACGTCTCGCTGAGCTGGTGGGCATCGACTGTCGTCATCTGGACCTGGAGAGCGGTGAAGTCTGGGTGCGCGGTAAAGGCAGCAAAGAGCGCCGCGTGCCGATTGGCGGCACCGCCGTCACCTGGCTGCAGCACTGGCTGCCGTTACGCAACAGCTTCGCGCCGCAGGATGATGCGGTTTTTGTGTCGACGCGCGGCAGCCGTATTTCGGCGCGCAATGTGCAGAAACGCTTCGCCGAATGGGGCATTAAGCAGGGCGTCGCCAGCCATATCCACCCGCATAAGCTGCGCCACTCGTTTGCTACCCATCTGCTGGAATCGAGCGGCGATCTGCGCGCGGTGCAGGAGCTGCTCGGCCACGCCAACCTCTCGACCACGCAAATCTATACCCACCTGGATTTCCAGCATCTGGCGTCGGTATACGATGCGGCACACCCGCGTGCCAAACGAGGAAAGTCTGAATGAAGTTTTATCGCCCGCTGGGCCCGATCAAAGCCATCACCTTCGATCTTGACGATACGCTGTATGACAACTATCCGGTGATCCGTAAAACCACGGCGGAATCGCACGCTGCACTGCAGGCGTATCACCCGGCGCTGCGCGAGTTTACGCCGGAAGATTATCAGGCGCTGCGCGATGAACTGCTGCTGCGTGAGCCGGAAATTTATCACGATGTCTCTGAGTGGCGTCGCCGCTCGGTAGAGCTGGCGCTGCTCAACGCCGGACTGCCGGCCGCGCAAGCCAGCGCAGGTGCCCGCGACGTGATGAGCGTGTTTCATCAGTGGCGCAGTGCGGTGGAGATGCCAGAAGAGACGCATCAGACGCTGGCCTGGCTCGGCGAGCGCGTGCCGCTGGTGGCGATCACCAACGGCAACGCCGATCCGCAAAAGCTCGGCATTGATCACTACTTCCAGTTCGCGCTGCGCGCCGGTCCGCACGGGCGCGCCAAGCCGTGGCAGGATATGTACCATCTGACCGCCGAACGGTTGGGCATTGCGCCGCAGCATATTCTGCACGTCGGCGATGACCTGACCAACGACGTCGCCGGTGCGCTGCGCGCCGGTCTGCAGGCGTGCTGGATCAACCTGCGTGACGGCAATCTGATGAAGATTGATGACGCGCGCCTGCTGCCACACGTGGAAATTCATCAGTTGGCATCGCTGACCTCGCTGCTATAATGGCTGTAAATTTATCCAGTCGTATTCTGTATTCTGCAACGCGCGGCCGTGCAGGCTGTGTGTCACCAGCCTGATCGCTTAGCTGATTACGCCCTCGCAGATATTTGCCCTTGCCGCCTGGCGGCAACGCGAACGGTGCAGGATACGCATCCTACTTGCTTAAAACGGTGCTTATGGACGTTTCCGATCTGCTTAACGGCTTGAATGACAAACAGCGCGAAGCGGTCGCCGCGCCGCGCAGCAATCTGCTGGTGCTGGCCGGAGCAGGCAGCGGTAAAACCCGCGTGCTGGTGCATCGCATCGCCTGGCTGTTGTCGGTAGAGAACTGCTCGCCTTACTCAATCATGGCGGTGACCTTCACCAACAAGGCGGCGGCGGAGATGCGCCACCGTATCGACCAGCTGATCGGTACCAGCCAGGGCGGCATGTGGATTGGTACCTTCCACGGCCTGGCGCACCGTTTACTGCGCGCGCACCACCTGGATGCCGGGCTGCCGCAGGATTTCCAAATCCTCGACAGCGAAGATCAGCTGCGTCTGCTCAAGCGCCTGATCAAAGCCATGAACCTCGACGAGAAACAGTGGCCGGCGCGTCAGGGCATGTGGTACATCAACGGCAAAAAGGACGAAGGGCTGCGGCCTAAGCACATCGAAAGCTACGGCAACCCGGTGGAGCAGACGTGGCTGCGTATCTATCAGGCGTACCAGGAAGCCTGCGATCGCGCCGGGCTGGTCGACTTCGCCGAACTGCTGCTGCGGGCGCATGAGTTGTGGCTCAACAAGCCGCAGATTCTCAATCACTACCGTGAGCGCTTCAGCAATATTCTGGTGGACGAATTCCAGGACACCAACAACATTCAGTACGCGTGGATTCGCATGCTGGCAGGCGACAGCGGCCGGGTCATCATCGTTGGCGATGACGATCAGTCCATTTACGGCTGGCGCGGCGCGCAGGTGGAGAACATCCAGCGTTTCCTGCAGGATTTCCCAGGCGCGGAAACCATCCGTCTTGAGCAGAACTATCGCTCCACCAATAACATTCTGAAAGCAGCCAACGCCCTGATTGCCAACAACAATGGCCGTCTGGGGAAAGAGCTGTGGACCGACGGCAGCGACGGCGAAAAGATTTCGCTGTATTGCGCGTTCAACGAGCTGGATGAAGCGCGTTTTGTCGTCAATCGCATCAAAACCTGGCATGAAAACGGCAACGCGCTGCAGGATTGCGCCATTCTCTACCGCAGCAACGCCCAGTCGCGCGTGCTGGAAGAGGCGCTGCTGCAGGGCAGTATGCCGTACCGCATTTACGGCGGCATGCGCTTCTTCGAGCGCCAGGAGATCAAAGATGCGCTGGCCTATCTGCGGCTGCTGGCCAACCGCAACGACGATGCGGCATTCGAGCGCGTGGTCAACACGCCGGTGCGCGGCGTTGGCGATCGCACGCTCGACGTGGTGCGCCAGACCGCGCGTGAGCAGCAGCTGACGCTGTGGCAGGCCACGCGCGCACTGCTGCAATCCAAAGCGCTGGCTGGCCGTGCTGCCTCAGCACTGCAGCGCTTCTGCGAGCTGGTGGATGCGCTGGCGACGGAAACCGCTGAGCTGCCGCTGCACGTACAGACCGATCGGGTGATTAAAGACTCCGGTCTGTGGCTGATGTACGAGCAGGAAAAGGGCGAAAAAGGCCAGGCGCGTATCGAAAACTTAGAGGAACTGGTCACTGCCACGCGCCAGTTCAGCTATCAGGACGAAGACGAAGATCTGATGCCGCTGCAGGCGTTTCTGTCGCACGCGGCGCTGGAAGCTGGCGAAGGCCAGGCGGACAAGTGGCAGGATGCAGTGCAGCTGATGACGCTGCACTCGGCGAAAGGGCTGGAGTTCAGCCAGGTGTTTATCGTCGGCATGGAAGAGGGCATGTTCCCGAGCCAGATGTCGCTGGACGAAGGCGGCCGGCTGGAGGAGGAGCGTCGCCTGGCGTATGTCGGCGTGACGCGTGCGATGGAGAAGCTGACGCTCACCTACGCCGAAACCCGTCGCCTTTATGGTAAGGAAGTGTATCACCGGCCATCGCGCTTCATTGGTGAACTGCCGGAAGAGTGCGTGGAAGAGGTGCGGCTGCGCGCCAGCGTGAGCCGGCCGGTGAGTCATCAGCGCATGGGCACACCGGTGGCGAAGAGCGACAGCGGCTTCGCGCTCGGGCAGCGCGTGCGCCACGCTAAGTTCGGCGAAGGCACCATTATCAATCTGGAAGGCAGCGGCGAGCACAGCCGTCTGCAGGTGGCCTTCCAGGGCCAGGGCATCAAGTGGCTGGTGGCGGCTTACGCCCGGCTGGAAACCGTGTAGCGCGGTTGCGCTACCTTGACGACTTTTTCGTCTCAGCGTAACATGCGCGCACTATTATCATGAGAGGACAATGCCTTGGACGCGCCCAGTCGATGCTGGCTCTATACCCTGGTTAACAGGGACAATTTCTAAGGCTACCTCTTTAACGCGGGTAGCCTTAGCGGTTATCAGCGACCTCCCTTTTTGATCCCGTCGCACGAGTCAGCACTGATTTACCCTTGAAGCGAAAGTTTCCGCGTTCAGGCTTTGCCGTGCCCGTGGTGCCAGCAGCACTGCGGTTCACCGCCTTGTCCCATGTCGTCTGCAATGGGGAGTATTGCTATGCTGAGCGCATTTAAACTGGAGCGCGATCGCCTGACGCGCATCGAGCTGGAAGACAACAACGACAAACTCAACACCTCGGTGTGGGTCGATCTGATCGAGCCGGACGACAGCGAGCGTGAGCGCGTGCAGTCGGAACTGGGGCAGAGCCTGGCAACGCGCCCCGAGCTGGAGGACATTGAGGCCTCGGCGCGTTTCTTCGAAGACGAAGACGGCCTGCACATCCACTCCTTTTTCTTTTTTGAAGATGCTGAAGACCACGCTGGCAACTCCACCGTGGCGTTTACCATCCGTGAAGATCGCCTGTACACATTGCGCGAGCGTGAGCTGCCGGCGTTCCGCCTGTACCGCATGCGCGCGCGCAATCAGCAACTGACCGACGGCAACGCCTACGAGCTGCTGCTCGATCTGTTCGAAACCAAAATCGAGCAGCTGGCGGATGAGATCGAGAACATCTATAGCGCGCTGGAAAAACTCAGCCGCGTGATCATGGAAGGGCAGCAGGGCGAAGAGTACGACGACGCGCTATCGCGCCTGGCGGAGCTGGAGGATATCGGCTGGAAAGTACGCCTGTGTCTGATGGATACCCAGCGTGCGCTGAACTTCCTGGTGCGTAAAGCGCGGCTGCCGGGCAATCAGCTGGAGCAGGCGCGCGAGATCCTGCGCGACATCGAATCGCTGCTGCCGCACAACGAATCGCTGTTCCAGAAGGTTAACTTCCTGATGCAGGCGGCGATGGGCTTTATTAACATCGAGCAGAACCGCATTATCAAAATCTTCTCGGTGGTGTCCGTGGTGTTCCTGCCGCCGACGCTGGTGGCCTCCAGCTACGGTATGAACTTTGAGTTTATGCCGGAGCTGAAGTGGAGCTTTGGTTATCCCGGCGCGATTGGCCTGATGATTCTCGCCGGGCTGGCGCCGTATCTCTATTTCAAACGGAAGAACTGGCTGTAATCGCACAGCATTGCATCATCGCACAGAACCGTAGCGGCGCGATTCATCGCGCTTTGTCTAACGGATGCTCAGCATATTGCGCCGTGGCATTCGCGTTATTAATACGCAAACCTGAGCGCAATAAATTGCGCCGCTACAACAGCGTGCGGTCTTTTGCTGGCGCCTTACCCCTGACGCGCCAGCGCTAATCTGCTAACCTGTTGCCTCAACTCACTTTCTGATTTCCACCTTATGGCGCGTTTCTCTTTGCGGCAGCAGTGGGCGCTGCTGCTGACGGCTTCGCTGGTGCTGGGCTGCCTGCTCCAGCTATTGCACCTGCCGGCTGCACTGCTACTCGGTCCGATGATTGTCGGTACCATTATGGGTCTGAGCGGCGCAACCGTGCGCATCGACAAACGGCTGTTCGTGCTGGCGCAGGCGGTGCTGGGCTGCATGATCGGCCAGAGCCTGTCACCGGCGATCCTCGCGCCGCTGCTTGATGACTGGCCGGTGGTGCTGGCGGTGCTGCTGCTGACGCTGGCGGCCAGCGGGCTGTCTGGTTTTCTGCTGGTGCGCTTTAGCTCGCTGCCGGGACCCACCGGCGCGTGGGGGTCGTCGCCGGGTGGTGCGTCCGCAATGGTGGCGATGGCGGGCGATTTTGGCGCCGACGTGCGGCTGGTGGCGTTCATGCAATATCTGCGCGTACTGTTTGTTGCCACCGCCGCGGCCGTGGTGGCCCGCATCGGCCTCGGCAGCAGCGGGGCAGCGGCCCACATCGTCTGGCTGCCGCCGCTGCACAGTGGCTTCGCGCTGACGCTGCTGGTGATGGTGGCGGGTGCGTGGCTGGGGCAGAAACTGCGTATTCCGTCCGGCGCGCTGCTGCTGCCGGCGCTGATGGGTACCACGCTGCACGGAACAGGTGTCGCGACGCTGCAGGTGCCGGAGTGGCTGCTGGCACTGGCCTATGCGCTGATCGGCTGGAGCGTTGGCCTGCGCTTTACCCGGCCGATCTTTTTGCTGGCGCTGCGCACGCTACCGCAAATGATCGCCTCGATTATCGGCCTGATGCTGTTGTGCGGGGGGCTGGCGTGGATGCTGACGCGCGTGCTGCACGTCGATCTGATGACCGCTTATCTGGCAACCAGTCCGGGCGGGCTGGATACGGTGGCGATTATTGCTGCTGGCAGCCGGGTCGATATTGCGTTTGTTATGGCGCTGCAGACGCTGCGTCTGTTTACCATTCTGCTCACCGGCCCGGCGATGGCCCGTTTTATCTCACGCTATGCGCACGCGCGTGCGGGCTGAAAACAGCAGCGCGTCCAGAATGAAGATCGCCAGCGCCAGCCAGATGAAGCCGAAGGTCACCATTTTATCCGGCGTCAGGCTCTCACCGTAAAACAGCACCGCCAGCAGGAACATCAGCGTCGGCCCGAGGTACTGAAAGAAACCGACCGTCGACAGGCGCAGGCGCGCGCAGGCGGCGGCAAACAGCATTAGCGGAATGGTGGTAATGATGCCGGCGGCGATCAGCTTGAGGTTCAGGCTGAGCGGATTAGCGCTGAGGTGGCTGGTGGCGCTGTCAGCAAAGCCAAACAGATAGATGGCCGCCAGCGGGAACAGCCACGCGGTTTCAATCAGCATACCGCTCTGTGCATCAACCTGAATCTTCTTGCGCACCAGCCCGTACAGCGCAAAGCTCAGCGCCAGACCGAGACCGATGATCGGCAGCGAACCGAACTGCCACAGCTGTACCAGCACGCCGGTGGCCGCCAGCAGCACCGCTAGCCACTGCAGACGGCGGAAGCGCTCACGCAGAAACAGCATGCCAAACACCACGTTAATCAGTGGGTTGATAAAGTAGCCGAGGCTGGCCTCCAGCATATGCTGATTATTCACCGCCCAGATAAACAGCAGCCAGTTGCCGCCGATGGTCAGTGCGGTCAGCGCCAGCAGCAGCACTTTTTTCGGCTGGGCCAGCACGCTGCGCACCTGACGCCAGCTGCGGCTCAGGGTAATCAGTCCCAGCATAAACAGGGCCGACCAAATCACACGGTGGGTCATAATTTCTGTCGGAGGCACTTCTTTGACCAGCTTGAAGTAGGCCGGTGCGATGCCCCAGATAAAGTAAGCGCCCAGCGCATAAAAAATGCCCTGACGCGTTTGTTGCGTATCCATCATCTATTCCAGAAAGCGGCGAGTGTGGCAGGCCGCGCGAAGTTAACCAATAAGATAGGTCGCAGTCGCAGTGGCGATGTAATCGCCCTGCTGATTGTGCAATTCGACGCGCGCAACCGCGACTTTATTCCCGGCGCGCAGCAGGCTGCTGGTGGCGACAAAGCGCTCGCCGCGGCCCGGGCGCAGGTAGTCGACGCGCATATCAATGGTGCCCATGCGCGACAAGCGCTGACGCAGCTCCTCTTCGCTGATGCTCTGCTGGCGCGACAGCGCATGGCTGACGCACACCAGCCCGGCGGCAACATCCAGCACTGAGGCAATCACGCCACCGTGCAGAATCTGCTGCGCGGCATTACCCACCAGCATGGTTTTATTGGCAAAGCCGAGTTCGGCGTAATCGGCTTCAAGGCGATCCAGCTCAAGGCCCAGTGCCTGATTAAACGGCATGTGATAGACAAAAATTTCGCCAATCAGCCGGCGCGCTTCCTGCTGTGTCAGCATCGGGGATGACATTTTTCCTGCCTTAAGATGTTAAAGAATTGTGTATATTATGCCGCGTTCGCGCCGCTTTCCAGTTTCAGAAATCCGCGCTAATCAACCACCGGGTTTGCGTGTAGAATGGCGTGCTTTTTGAACCGTCGCCCGACGATAACTTTTGCAGCGCTCTGGAGAATTCTATGCGTAAGCAGTACGCCTTGCTGGCCGCGGCATTTATGGTCCCTGCGCTGGCGCAGGCCGATGAAGCCACCGTGAAAGAGGTTCATGACGCACCAGCAGTGAAGGGCAGTATTATCGCTAACCTGCTGGAAAAACACGATAACCCATTCGTGCTTTATCCCTATGAAAATAACTATCTGCTTTACACCTACACCAGCGACATGAATAAAGAGGCGATTTCCTCTTACAACTGGGCAGACAAAGCGAAAAAGGATGAAGTAAAATTCCAGCTCAGCCTGGCGTTTCCGCTGTGGCGCGGCATTTTGGGTGACAACTCGGTGCTGGCCGCGTCGTATACTCAGCGCTCCTGGTGGCAGCTGTCGAACCGGGGGGCTTCATCACCGTTTCGTGAAACCAACTATGAGCCGCAGATTTTTCTCGGCTGGGCCACCGACTATTCGCTGGGCGGCTGGACATTACGCGACGTCGAGCTGGGTCTGAATCATCAGTCAAATGGCCGCAGCGATCCCACGTCACGCAGCTGGAACCGCGCTTACGCCCGTCTGATGGCGGAGAACGGCAACTTCCTGGCGGAAATCAAACCCTGGTATCGTCTGCCGGAAAGTGCCAGCAACGACGATAACCCGGACATCACCAAGTACATGGGCTACTACCGCGCGAAGCTGGGCTATATGCTCGGCGACAGCATTTTCAGCGTGGAAGGCAACTACAACTGGAATAGCGGCTACGGCGGTGCAACCTTCGCGTGGAGCTATCCGATTTCTGAACACGTGCGCTTTTACACGCAGCTGTTCAGCGGTTATGGTGAATCCCTTATTGACTATAACCATCGCCAGACGCGTCTTGGCGTCGGCGTAACGCTTAACGATCTGTTCTAACCAGTCAAAACAGGATTACCGTGGCAACATCGGCAGTGCTTAATCAGGAAATGCTGGCGCAGCAGGTATTACAGGATACCTTCGGCTATCAGCAGTTCCGTCCGGGTCAGCAAACCATCATCGAAACCGCGCTGTCAGGGCGCGACTGCCTGGTGGTGATGCCGACCGGCGGCGGCAAATCGCTGTGCTATCAAATCCCGGCGCTGGTGCGCGAAGGGCTGACGCTGGTGGTTTCGCCGCTGATTTCACTGATGAAAGATCAGGTCGATCAGCTGCTGGCGAACGGCGTGGCGGCGGCGTGCCTTAACTCGACGCAGACGCGTGAGCAGCAGCAGCAGGTGTTTGCGGACTGCCGCAGCGGCAAACTGCGGCTGCTGTACATCGCGCCGGAACGTCTGATGATGGATAACTTCCTCGACACCCTGCAGCACTGGAATCCGGTGATGCTGGCCGTCGATGAAGCGCACTGTATTTCGCAGTGGGGCCACGATTTCCGTCCGGAATATGGCGCGCTCGGTCAGCTGCGCCAGCGCATTCCGCAGCTGCCGGTGATGGCGCTGACCGCCACCGCCGATGAAGCCACGCGTAACGACATCGTGCATCTGCTGCAGATGCACGATCCGCTGATTCAGATCAGCAGTTTTGACCGTCCCAACATTCGCTACACGCTGGTGGAGAAGTTCAAGCCTACCGAGCAGCTGCTGCGCTATGTGCAGGATCAGCGCGGCAAAAGCGGCATCATCTACTGTAACAGCCGCGCCAAAGTGGAAGACACCGCTGCGCGTCTGCAGAGTCGCGGCATCAGCGTTGGCGCTTATCATGCCGGCATCGACAGCGAGCAGCGCGCACGCGTGCAGGAAGCGTTTCAGCGTGACGATTTGCAAATCGTGGTCGCGACCGTGGCGTTCGGCATGGGCATCAACAAACCCAACGTGCGTTTTGTGGTGCACTTCGACATTCCGCGCAATATCGAATCCTACTATCAGGAGACCGGCCGCGCCGGGCGTGATGGCCTGCCGGCCGAAGCGATGATGCTGTACGATCCGGCTGACATGGCTTGGCTGCGTAAGTGTCTGGAAGAGAAAGCGCCCGGGCCGCTGCAGGATATTGAACGCCACAAACTCAACGCCATGGGCGCGTTTGCCGAGGCGCAAACCTGCCGTCGTCTGGTGCTGCTTAACTACTTTGGTGAAGGTCGCCAGCAGCCGTGCGGCAACTGCGATATCTGCCTCGATCCGCCGCGGCGCTATGACGGCCTGGTCGAAGCGCAAAAAGCGCTGTCGGGCATTTATCGTACCGGGCAGCGTTTTGGGATGAGCTATATTGTTGAAGTTTTGCGCGGCTCAACCAACCAGCGCATCCGCGATAACGGCCACGACAAACTGCCGGTGTACGGCCTCGGGCGCGAGCAGAGTCAGGAGCACTGGGTCAGCGTGCTGCGCCAGCTGATCCATCTGGGCATGGTGACGCAAAACATCGCCATGCACTCGGCGCTGCAGCTCACCGAGGCCGCGCGCCCGGTGCTGCGCGCTGAAGTGCCGCTGATGCTGGCGGTACCGCGTACCGTGACGGTGAAAAGCCGCAGCAGCGCGCCAAAAGTCTACGGCGGCAATTACGATCGCAAGCTGTTCGCCAAGCTGCGTAAGCTGCGTAAAGCCATCGCCGACGAAGAGAATATTCCGCCTTACGTGGTGTTTAACGACGCCACGCTGATTGAAATGGCAGAACAAATGCCGGTCAGCGCTTCAGAGATGCTGAGCGTGAACGGGGTCGGTCATCGCAAACTGGAGCGCTTCGGTAAGCCGTTCCTGCTGATGATCAAAGAACATCTTGATGAAGAATAAGGGAAATAAACCATGCTGATGTTATTTGCCACCGTCGCGCTGGTGCATCTGGTTGCGCTGATGAGTCCGGGACCGGACTTCTTTTTTGTCTCACAGACCGCCGCCAGCCGCTCGCGCAAAGAGGCGATGATGGGCGTGCTCGGCATTACGCTGGGGATTGTGATTTGGGCCGGTGTCGCGCTGATGGGCCTGCATCTGATTCTGGAGAAAATGGCGTGGCTGCATGAAATCATCATGGTCGGTGGCGGGCTGTATCTGCTGTGGATGGGCTGGCAGCTGCTGCGCTCAGCGCGTCAGCGTCACAAGCAACCTCATACGGAAGCGCCGGTGGTTGAGCTGCCAAAGCGTGGCATGAGCTTCCTCAAAGGGTTTCTCACCAACCTGTCTAACCCGAAAGCCATCATCTACTTCGGCAGTGTGTTTTCACTGTTCGTGGGTAACGATGTGGGCGCGATTGAGCGCTGGGGCCTGTTCCTGTTGATCGTCGGTGAAACCTTTGCCTGGTTTACCCTGGTGGCGGCGATTTTTGCCCTGCCGTGGATGCGCGATAAGTATCAGCGGATGGCGAAGTGGGTGGACGGTATGGCGGGCGTGCTGTTTGCCGGGTTTGGTATTCACCTCATCATCTCCCGATAAGATCCCGAACCGTAGCGGCGCAATTTTTTGCGCGTTTCAACTGGGCGCGATAAAGCGTGCCGCTACGATCAATGCCAATCGTTACGCCATTTTACGTGCGCTGGCCAGCAGTGCGCCGACCGCCATAAACAAGCCACCAAACACCCGATTCAGCAGTTTCATCTGCTTCGGACCTTTGATCCAGCCAGCAATGCGCGTCGCCAGCGTGGCGTAACCAATCATCACAATGATGTCGACCACGATGGTGGTCACGCCGAGCACCAGATACTGCATCAGCTGCGGCTGGTGCGGCACGATAAACTGCGGAAACAGCGCGGCGAGAAACACAATGCTCTTCGGATTGGTGAGATTCACCAGCAGCGCGCGCTGAAACAGACGACGACGCGGCATCGCTTTGGCCACCGCATTGAGATCGATTCCGCCCGCTGAGCGCCACTGCTGAATGCCAAGCCACACCAGATAGGCCGCGCCCGCCCATTTCAGTACCTCAAACGCCAGCACCGACTGCG
This sequence comes from gamma proteobacterium symbiont of Scutellera amethystina, assembly GCF_059730845.1. Taxonomy (NCBI): domain Bacteria; kingdom Pseudomonadati; phylum Pseudomonadota; class Gammaproteobacteria; species gamma proteobacterium symbiont of Scutellera amethystina. The sequence continues at coordinate 4,026,800 of NZ_AP035935.1, read as the reverse complement.
AAAACAGCGCGCCCAGACCGGCGCCCACCAGCACAATATGCACGGCGAGACCCAGCTGTAATCCGGTAATTGAGGCTGCCGCACCGCGATAGCCGTGGCTGATGCCGGTGCTCATGGTGTTGATCGCGCCGGAACCGGGCGAGAGGCTGAGGATAGTCGTGGTTAACAGGTAGGTTAACCACCATTCAATGGTCATGGGTGACATTCCCTGAAGAGAGTGAAGTGTGACACAATACGCCAGAAAATCGCGCTGCGCTATTAAGTGCAGAGCCGCGTTTGACGTTTTTTCAGGGGGACGGATGCAGCAGCATAAACAGAGTTGGCTCGGACGTGAGCACGCTTTTTCAGCCTTTGCTACCGGTCCGCTGCTCGACTTCTGGCGTCAGCGTGAAGAGTGTGAATTCAGCGGCGTGGGCAATCTGACCATTCGCTATGTGCGCTTCACCTCACCGCAACACCGGCGTGTCATCCTGATTGTGCCCGGACGCATTGAAAGCTACATCAAATACCCCGAGCTGGCCTATGACCTGTTCCACTGCGGCTACGATGTGGTGATTATCGACCATCGCGGTCAGGGGCGTTCAGATCGGCTGCTGGCCGATTCGCATCGCGGACACGTGGTGGAGTTCAGCGATTATGTCGACGATCTGGAAACGCTGTATCTGAAAGAGATCGTCAGCCATCACTATCAGCAGCGCTACGTGCTGGCGCACTCGATGGGCGGCGCAATTGTGGCGCTGTTCCTGGCGCGTCAGCCGCAGGCCTTCCACGCGGCGGTGTTTTGTGCGCCGATGTTTGGTATCGTGCTGCCGCTGCCGCCGTTTCTGGCGCGCCGCATTCTCGACTGGGCGGAAAAGCTGCCCGCGCTGCGCGACGGCTACGCGCTGGGCACCGGACGCTGGCGCGCCAGCCCGTTTGGCATTAACCGGCTGACGCACAGTCGCGAACGCTATCGTCGCAATCTGCGCTTTTACGCTGACGATCCGGCGATTCGCGTCGGCGGCCCTACCTATCACTGGGTGCGGGAAGGGATTCAGGCCGGACGCCATATCCTTAATCAGGTGGCGCAGATTACGACACCGATTCTGCTGCTGCAGGCCAGTGAAGACGACGTGGTGGATAACCGCGCGCAGGATCTGTTCTGTGAAGCCATGGCGGCAGCGGGACATGCGGTGGAAGGCACCACGCCTTACATCATTCAGGGCGCGCGTCACGAGATCCTGTTTGAAACAGACGCCATGCGCGCCGAAGCGCTCAATGCGATGGTCGACTTTTATCAGCGCCACCGTGACTAATGTATTCTTAGACATCAATACCAGAGGCCTACATGTACCACATCGTTGCATCCGACCTGGATGGCACGCTGCTTTCTCCGCAACATCGTCTGACGCCGTTTGCCCGCACCACGCTGCAGGAACTGGTGGCGCGCGATGTGCATTTTATCTTTGCCACCGGACGCCACTACATCGACGTCGGTCAGATGCGCGATAAGCTCGGCATTCCGGCGTATATGATCACCTCAAACGGCGCGCGCGTGCATAATGCCGACGGCGAACTGGTGTTCAGCCACAATCTGGACAGCGATATCGCCAGCGAGCTGTATGGCCTGAAGTATCACGATGAGAAAATCCTGACGCACGTTTACCGCGACGATGAGTGGCACATCAGCCGCCATAATCCGCAGGAAGCGGAGTTTTTCCAGGAATCGGTGTTCACCTATCAGGTGTATCAGCCCGGCATGCTGGCCACCGACGGCATCAGCAAAGTGTTCTTCACCTGCGACGATCCGGAGCATCTGGTTCCGCTGGAACAGGCGATTGAAGCGCGCTGGGGTGACCGGGTTAACGTCAGTTTCTCGCTGCCCACCTGTCTGGAAGTGATGGCTGGCGGCGTCTCGAAAGGGCACGCGCTGGAAGCGGTGGCGAAACAGCTTGGCTATTCGCTGAAAGAGTGCATCGCGTTTGGCGACGGCATGAATGATGTCGAGATGCTGAGTATGGCGGGCAAAGGCTGCATCATGCGTAACGCCCATCAGCGCCTGAAAGATACCCTGCCGACGCTGGAAGTGATTGGCAGCAACGCCGATGACGCGGTGCCGCAGACGCTGCGCAAATTGTTCCTCGCCTGAATAAAACGGGCCGGTATGCACCGGCCCGCTCAGATTACACCTGCTGCTGCTTGTGGCGATGCTCGCTGACCATGGTCAGCAGCAGTAACACCACCGCCAGCACCGATCCGACAATCATCACTAAGAAACCGCCGTCCCAGCCGAAGAAATCCACGGTGTAACCGACAATCGCACTGGCTGCTACCGATCCGCCGAGATAGCCGAACAGACCGGTAAAGCCTGCCGCAGTGCCGGCCGCTTTTTTCGGTGCCAGCTCCAGCGCGTGCAGACCAATCAGCATCACCGGACCGTAGATCAGGAAGCCAATGACGATCATGCAGATCATATCTATGCCCGGATTGCCCGGCGGGTTCAGCCAGTAAATGATGGTGGCGATGGTCACCAGCGTCATGAAAAACACCCCGGTGGCACCGCGATTGCCGCGGAATACCTTGTCCGACATCCAGCCGCACAGCAGCGTGCCCGGAATCCCGGCGTATTCGTACAGGAAATAGGCCCACGAGGATTTATCCAGCGTGAAGTGCTTCACCTCTTTCAGATAGGTTGGTGACCAGTCGAGGATGCCGTAGCGCAGCAGATAAACGAACACGTTGGCCAGCGCGATGTACCACAGCAGCTTATTCGGCAGCACGTACTGCATGAAAATCTGCTTCGCCGTCAGCTCCTGTTCGTGGTTCTCGCTGTAATCCGGCGGATAGTCATTCTTCCATGCCTCAATCGGTGGCAGCCCGCACGACTGCGGCGTATCGCGCATCAGCGCAAAAGCGATGATGGCGACGAGGATGGCACCAAACGCCGGCATATAGAGCGCGGCTTTCCAGTCGTTAAACCACGCCATGCCGAGCAGGAACAGCAGCGGAGGAATGCCGCCACCCACGTTGTGCGCGCAGTTCCATACCGACACAATGCCGCCGCGCTCTTTCTGCGACCACCAGTGCACCATGGTGCGTCCGCACGGTGGCCAGCCCATGCCCTGGAACCAGCCACACAGAAACAGCAGCACGAACATCACCATGATGCTCGAGGTTGCCCACGGCACGAAGCCCATTACCAGCATCACGGCGGCGGCGAGAATCAGGCCGGCGGGCAAAAAGACCCGCGGGTTGGAGCGATCCGAGACCGATCCCATGATGAATTTGGAAAAACCGTAGGCGATGGAGATGCCGGAGAGGGCAAAGCCAAGGTCGCCGCGGGAAAAGCCCTGTTCGACCAGGTAAGGCATCGCCAGCGCAAAGTTTTTGCGCACCAGATAATAGGCGGCGTAGCCAAAGAAAATGCCGAAGAAGATCTGCCAGCGCAGACGACGATAGAGCGGATCGACGCGATCATCCGCCACCTGGGGCTGGTGTGGTGCAGGTTTAAAAATACTCAACATCAGAATGGCCCTCCAAGGGCGCAATATAGTTATCGATTCCCAGCAGGTTGGGGCAAAAAAAGTACGACAGCGAACAGAAAGCAACCTTTCCATTTCGCGCACAGAATAGTGATGGTTACGCGCAGTTACTGTGACGTGTGACACATATGTTACAGTTTTATGACAATAAAGAGCGATATAAACCAGTAAATGTTGGATTTCGCGCATTTCTGTCAGAGAAAACGGCGCGCTGCCTCATAAAAATCGCCGCCCGCCGGTCAACCCGCCATGCGGACGCGTGCCTGCTGACCGGGCAGGGAAGATGCGATCGTGTTTAATTTCATCACATGTCAACCAGATTATCCCGCCAGCGCGCTGTAGTTTGTTTACACTAGCGCCAGTGTTGAACTTTAGGATACATAACCGTGCTGTTGCTGATCGTTACCACCATTCTGTGGGCTTTTTCTTTTAGTTTAATCGGGGAGTATCTGGCGGGGCAGGTGGATACCTGGTTCTCGGTGCTGATGCGTTTAGGCCTGGCGGCGCTGGTCTTTCTGCCGTTTCTGCGCTGGCGCGGTTACCGCGCCTCAACGTTACTGCTCTATATGCTGGTGGGCATGCTGCAATTAGGCATCATGTATCTGATCAGTTTCGAGGCTTATCTCTATCTCAGCGTGCCGGAATTCCTGCTGTTTACGGTGATGACGCCGCTATATGTCACGCTGATTTATGACCTGCTCAGCAAGCGCCCGCTGCGCATTGGCTATGCTTTCAGCGCGCTGCTGGCGGTGCTCGGTGCGGCCATTATCCGCTACGACAAAGTCAGCGATGATTTCTGGTTCGGACTGCTGCTGGTGCAGGCGGCTAACATCTGCTTTGCGATTGGCATGGTGGGCTATAAGCGCCTGCAGGAAGTCCGCCCGATGCCGCAGCACACCGCGTTCTCGTGGTTCTATCTCGGCGCAGTGCTGATCGCGGTGATCGCCTGGTGCATCTGGGGCAATCCGCACAAGCTGCCGACCACCACGCTGCAGTGGGGCGTGCTGGTGTGGCTGGGCGTGGTCGCGTCCGGGCTGGGTTACTTCATGTGGAACTACGGCGCGACCCAGGTCGATGCCGGGACGCTGGGCATTATGAACAACATGCACGTGCCGGCAGGATTACTGGTGAATTTGGCGATCTGGCAGGAGAAGCCGCACTGGCCGAGCTTTATCGCCGGGGCGATAGTGATTTTTGCGTCCCTGTACGTGCATAAACGCTGGGTACTGGGACACACGGCCAAAAGCGGCAGTTCAGGCGCTTAGCTTTTTTTCGCGGGTGTCGATGGTCGCTGAATCAGCGTTAAGCCTTTCAGGAAGTTACGCAGAATCTGGTCACCGCACTCGCGATAATTTTTATGATCCGGGTTACGGAAAATCGCGCCGATCTCGGCCTGTGACACCTTGAAGTTAGCCTTCAATAAGATATCCGGGATATCGGTGGTTTTCAGCGCGAAGGCGATGCGTAACTTCTTGAGAAAGATATTGTTGTTCATGCGGCGCTCAACCGACGGGGCCGGCGCGTCTTCGCTTTTGCCGCGACGGTAGAAAATCAGACCGTTGAGGAAGTAACCCATCAGCACATCCGGCAGTTTACGAAACGCTTCATCGTCATCTTTCTTCAGCCACGCCTGCACATCTTCACGCGGTACTTCACTGCCCGCCAGCGCAAAAATCTCCACCACTTTGCTGTCGCTCAAATCCAGCATATAGCGCACGCTGCGCAGCACATCGTTATTGGTCATGGTGAAACTCTCCGGTAGCGGTTAAGGCGGCGCATTATAGAGCAGGCAGGGCGGGGATAACAGCACGGGCGACATTGGCCGCCCGCGGCATCAGGACGAGACCGGCTGCAGGGAGCCGGGGCGCGAGGCATCGCGCACGTAAGGCAGGTGCTCGCAGGCGTGCTGACGGGCAAAGCGCACAAAGGCCTCCAGCACCGGCTGCCGCTGCTCGCCGTCGCGCATCGCCGCGTATAAACGGCTCCACAATCCGTCGCCCAGCGTGCGCGTTACCACCAGCCCCTGGTGCTCAAAACTCTCTACCACCCAGTGCGGCAGCGCGGCAATGCCCATGCCGGCCGACACCATCTGGATCAGCAGCAGCGTATTATCCACGCTCTTCAGCGCCGGGCTGACGCCGGCTGGCTGTAAGAAGTTACGCCACACGTCCAGCCGCTGACGCTGTACCGGATAGATCATCAGCACCTCATCGGCCAAATCTTCCGGCGTGATGTGGGCCAGCTGCGCCAGACGGTGATCTGGCGCCAGCACCAGCCGCACCTCAAAATCAAACATCGGCGCATAGAACAAACCGCTGCGCGGCAGAATATCGGACGTCAGCACCACGTCCAGTTCGCCCTGCTGCAGCGCCGGCTGCGGATCAAAGGTCACGCCGGATTTGAAGTCCATCACTACCTGCGGCCAGCTCTGACGGAAATTGTTCAGGGCCGGCGTCAGCCACTGGATGCAGCTGTGGCATTCGATAGCGATGCGCAACGTGGTCTGATGCGGCTCATGACAGGCCTGCAGCGCCTGCTGGATCTGCGGCAGAATCTGCTCCGCCAGCTGCAACAGAATCTCTCCCTGCGGCGTAAAACGGAGCGGCTGGCTCTTACGCACGAACAGCCGGAAGCCCAGCCGCTGTTCCAGGTCGCTGAACTGGTGAGACAACGCCGATTGCGTCTGATGAAGCTGGGCGGCGGCGGCAGCCAGCGAGCCGGTGTGCCGTAACGCCTGCAGCGTCCGCAGGTGTTTGAGTTCGATCATGAGAGTCCTTCACATCGAGATTGAACAAATTGCGCTTGAGACACATACAGTACCCGCAGATTATAGCGGTGTAAACATCTGGACGGCTAAACATCTCAGTCAGACGCGACGGCCACTTTACCTTTGTCCAGCTAACACGCTCAGCGCACGGCAGGATTGCCCGCTGGATGAACGTAAATCGGTTGCTGCGACTGTCGCACAGCGAACAACTTCTGGAGAATCTCACATGACCATTCTGAACCATACTCTCGGTTTCCCTCGCGTCGGACTGCGCCGCGAACTGAAAAAAGCACAGGAAAGCTACTGGGCCGGGAACAGCTCACAGGACGAACTGCTGGCGGTGGGTCGTGAACTGCGCGCCCGTCACTGGCAGCAGCAGAAAGACGCCGGTGTTGATCTGCTGCCGGTCGGCGATTTTGCCTGGTACGATCACGTGCTGACCACCAGTCTGCTGCTCGGTAACGTACCGGCACGGCACCAGAATAAAGACGGCTCGATTGACCTCGACACCCTGTTCCGTATCGGTCGCGGTCGGGCGCCCAGCGGTGAGCCCGCGGCGGCGGCAGAGATGACCAAATGGTTTAACACCAATTATCACTACATCGTGCCGGAATTTACCCAGGGTCAGCAGTTCCGTTTCAGCTGGACGCAACTGCTGGATGAGGTGGATGAAGCGCTGGCGCTCGGCCACGCCATCAAACCAGTGCTGCTGGGGCCGGTGACCTATTTGTGGCTGGGTAAGGTGAAAGGTGACGCCTTTGACCGCCTGTCGCTGCTGCAGGCCATTCTGCCGGTGTACCGTCAGGTGCTGGCAGAACTGCGTCAGCGCGGCATCGAATGGGTGCAGATTGATGAGCCGGTGCTGGCGCTGGAACTGCCGCAGGCGTGGCGCGAGGCGTTTAAACCGGCGTACGACGCGCTACAGGGCGAAGTGAAACTGCTGCTGACCACCTACTTTGACAGCATTGGTCAGAATCTTGATGTCATCAAAACGCTGCCGGTGCAGGGCCTGCACGTGGACCTGGTGCACGGCAAAGACGACCTTGAGCGGCTCAACAAGCAGATCCCGGCGGACTGGTTGCTGTCGCTCGGGGTGATCAATGGCCGTAACGTCTGGCGCGCCGATCTCACCCGCTGGTTTGAGCGCCTGCAGCCGCTGATCGGCCAGCGTCAGCAGCTGTGGATCGGTTCCTCCTGTTCGCTGCTGCACAGCCCCATTGATCTGAGCGTGGAAACCCGCCTCGACGACGAGGTAAAAAGCTGGTTCGCCTTTGCGTTACAGAAGTGTACGGAGCTGTCGCTGCTGAGTCAGGCGCTGAACCAGCACGATGCCGCTGCGCTGCACGCCTGGAGCGCGCCGATTCGCGCCCGGGCAAACTCTGCTCGCGTGCACAACCCCGCCGTGGCGCAGCGTCTGGCGCAAATCCAGGCCAGAGACACTGAGCGCAACAGCAGCTACACCGTGCGTGCTCAGGCGCAGCGTCAGCGCTTTAACCTGCCGGCGTGGCCCACCACCACCATCGGTTCTTTCCCGCAGACCACCGAGATTCGCGGCCTGCGCCTCGACTTCAAAAAAGGCAACATTGACGGCGGCCACTACCGCACCGGTATCGCGGAACACATCCGGCAGGCGATTGCGGAGCAGGAGCGTCTGGGGCTCGACGTGCTGGTGCATGGCGAAGCCGAGCGTAACGACATGGTGGAGTACTTCGGCGAAAACCTCGACGGCTTTGTTTTCACCCAGAACGGCTGGGTTCAGAGCTACGGCTCGCGCTGTGTTAAGCCGCCGGTGATCATCGGGGACGTCAGCCGCCCGCAGCCGATTACCGTCGAGTGGGCAAAGTATGCGCAGTCGCTGACCGACAAACCGGTGAAGGGCATGCTGACCGGACCGGTCACCATCCTGTGCTGGTCGTTCCCGCGGGAAGACGTGACGCGCGAAACCATCGCTAAACAGATTGCGCTGGCGCTGCGCGACGAAGTGCAGGACCTGGAAAAAGCCGGTATCGGCATCATTCAGATTGACGAACCGGCGCTGCGTGAAGGCTTGCCGCTGCATCAGTCTGACTGGGCAGCCTATCTGCGCTGGGCGGTGGACGCGTTCCGCCTTAACGCCGCGGTGGCGCAGGACGAGACGCAGATTCACACCCACATGTGTTATTGCGAGTTCAACGACATCATGGATTCGATTGCCGCGCTGGACGCCGACGTGATCACTATCGAAACCTCACGTTCTGATATGGATCTGCTGGATGCGTTTAAAGCGTTTGAATATCCCAATGAAATCGGGCCGGGCGTGTATGACATCCACTCACCCAACGTACCGAGCGTGGAGTGGATGGAAGATCTGCTGCGCAAAGCGGCGCAGAGTATTCCGCAGCAGCGCCTGTGGGTGAACCCGGACTGTGGCCTGAAAACGCGCGGCTGGAGTGAAACGCGTCAGGCGCTGGCCAACATGGTGAAAGCGGCGCAGAAGCTGCGCGCCGAAACCGTTTGATGGCAGGATAATACGTTGTGTTGTTGAGTTGGGGCGCGCTGGCGCCCCTTTTTTTATTCCGCGTTTGGCGCGACGCCATACTGCTTAAACCACGCCAGCATGCGCTGCCAGCCGTCCTGTGCGGAATCGGCGTGGTAGCTCGGACGATAGTCGGCGTTGAAGGCGTGGCCAGCTTCCGGATACACCACAATCTCGGCTTTGGCATTAGCCGCGTGCAGGGCCTGGCGCATCTTATCGATGCTTTCCAGTGGAATGCTTTCATCCTGGCCGCCATACAGGCCCAGCACCGGTGCATTCAAATCCACTGCAATATCAATGGGATGTTTCTGCTGCTTCAGCGTTTTCTCGCCCTCCAGGCGACCGTACCAGGCGGCGGCGGCGCGCACCTGCGGATTATGGGCGGCAAACAACCAGCTGATGCGACCGCCCCAGCAGAAACCGGTGATCGCCAGACGACGGATATCGCCGCCGTGGCGCGCCGCCCAGTTGGCCACGTGGTCGAGATCCGACAGTACCTGCGAATCCGGCACTTTGCTCACCAGCTCTTTGAACAGGGTAGGGATATCGTTGTAATCGTTGGGATCGCCTTCGCGGAAATAGAGCTCCGGCGCCACGGCGAGATAGCCTTCCAGTGCCAGACGGCGGCACAGATCGCGGATGTGCTCGTGCACGCCGAAAATTTCCTGCACCACCAGCACGACCGGCAGCGTGCCGCTAAACTGTTGCGGACGAGCATAATAAGCCGGCAGGTTCTCACCCTGGCTCGGCACGGACGTCTCGCCCGCGTGAATGGCATCGCTGGCGGTAATGATGGTGCTGGCTGCGGTGGGCTGCACCGCTGGCGCAAAGCCGTCGGTGGCGGATTTTTGTGCCATATTGTCTTCGGTTTTCATGGTTCTCTCCGTGCTAGCAAGTGCGCAATCACGTAACTATAGCCTGGCCTTACGGCAAGGCTGGCGTAGGGTACGGGGGATGGTTAACCTGATCTGCTTCTCTATTAACACTGCCTTTTACGGTTACACAGCACCGCTTGTAGCAATTCAGCGCAGCAGACCGCTAATATGTGATTAGAGTCACACAATATCTTTAGTTCAATGTAACTTTCATTATTGATAGTGAATTCAGTCACATATTTATCCGGGCCGCTGACGTAAAGTGGCGCGCTTATTCCCCTTATCTTCCAGGAGTCTGATATGGCCCAGTCTGACGTTTTCCACCTTGGCATCACCAAAGCCGATTTGAAAGGAGCCACGCTGGCGATTGTTCCTGGCGATCCGGAGCGCGTGAAGAAAATCGCAGCGCTGATGGAGAATCCGCAGCACCTCGCGTCGCACCGTGAATTCACCACCTGGCTGGCGGAGATCGACGGCAAACCGGTGGTCGTCTGTTCCACCGGTATTGGCGGTCCGTCTACCTCTATCGCCGTTGAAGAGCTGGCGCAGCTGGGCGTGCGTACCTTCCTGCGTGTGGGTACCACCGGCGCGATTCAGCCACACATCAACGTGGGTGATGTGCTGGTGACCACCGCCTCGGTCCGTCTGGACGGTGCCAGCCTGCACTTTGCGCCGATGGAATTCCCGGCGGTGGCTGACTTCGCCTGTACCACCGCGCTGGTGGCCGCGGCAGAAGCCTGCGGCGCGACCACGCATATTGGTGTCACTGCCTCGTCAGACACCTTCTATCCTGGCCAGGAGCGCTACGACACCTTCTCCGGACGCGTGGTGAGCCGCTTCCAGGGCTCGATGAAAGAGTGGCAGCAAATGGGCGTGCTTAACTATGAGATGGAATCCGCTACACTGTTAACCATGTGCGCCAGTCAGGGACTGCGTGCCGGCATGGTGGCTGGCGTCATCGTGAATCGCACGCAAAAAGAGATCCCGGATGCGGCCACTATGAAGCAGACAGAAAGCGATGCGGTGAAAATTGTGGTGGATGCCGCGCGTCGTTTACTTTAGCGCGCCAGTCAGGGAATGATTTCGAGACCAGGCTTATAGGGAGCTCAGCAATTGCCTGATTAGAATGCGCGCAATTTCAGCCGATTCTGAGAAATTTCCTATGCGCAAAACGATCTCTGTCCCACGTCCGGGTTTTACCAGCCGCCCTGCTGCAATGCAGGCCCGCGTTGAGAGTGCCGCCGCGCGCTTTCGTCAGGCAATGGCCGCGTCAGATTATCCTCTGGCGCGCCAGTGCTGCGAAGAAGTGCTGCGCGTCATGCCTAACCAGATGCAGGTGCTCAGCGACTATGCGCTAACGCTGATGCGCGTCGGCGAACATAAAAAATCCTACAAGATTTACCAGAAAATCTATCAGGCACCGGCGGCGCAGCGCGCGCAGGCGTCGGAAACCTGGCTGGATGGCCTGACGGAAGTGTGTGGCTGGCTGGGTAAGACAGATGAAGTGGCGCGTTATGGCCTCGAATCGCTCACCCAATCCGACATGCGTTTCAGTCAGGGCGCGAAAGCGACTTTTCCCGCACCGGCGCCTGCGCCGATTAACCGCAGCAATCCGGCAGAAAATATCATCTCCTTCAGCCTGTACGGCGGTCAGCCGCGCTACTGCGAAACCCTGATTAAAAACGTTGAGGTGGCGCGCGAGCTCTATCCGGACTGGATGTGTCGCATCTATCTCGACGATAGCGTGCCGCAGCACGTGTGGCAGCGCCTGACCCAGCCAAACACCCAGCTGGTGGATATGTCGCAGGAGAAAACCATTTTCCCTACGCTGTGGCGCTTTCTGGTGATGGACGATGCCAGCGTAAAACGCTACATCGTGCGCGATGCGGATTCGCTGCTGTCAGAGCGCGAAGTGGCGGCCGTCGATGCCTGGCTGGCTTCGCCATTCTGGTTCCACCACATGCGCGATTATTATTCGCACACCGAGCTGTTACTGGCCGGCATGTGGGGCGGTTGTCACGGCGTGTTTCACAACGTGGAGCAGCAGATGCGCGACTTTATCGCGCAGTATGAAGGCAGCGAGCGCTTTACCGACCAGTACTTCCTCAAGGTAGCGCTGTGGCCGACGGTGCGCGACAGCATCCTCAATCACGACGATATCTTTCACTTCCACCACGCGCAGCCGTGGCCGGCGCATGCGCCGATTCGCTGGCAGACCGACAGCTTCCACGTCGGCAGCAATGCCGGTTTCGCCAGCATGGCCGGCAAAGTGGCCAACGCCGAAAATGGCCAGCAGCAGGTTGAGCTGACCTACGGCGGCAACAGCTGGTGCTATCCGGCGAAGGTGAAAAGCGACAGCGAATGGGTGCTGCCGATGCCGTTTTTCCTGATCGACGCCTGGAAAGCCGGCGACCTGACCGTACGCGCCCTGTAGTTACCCGGACGGTGCCTATTGCGCCCGCGATAAAATCCGCGGGTTGCCATGAATGTTCTGGACATTCATACAGTGGCGCTCTACCTTCTCCTCAGCGAGACGATCCGCGGGGGGATTATGGATCAGCAACTTATCATCAGCGGCGCGCTGGCGCTGGCCGGTTTGGGCATTGGCTGGATTATTGCCCAGCTGCGCGCCGGCCATCAGCACGCCAGCTTCACCACCGAACGCCGCCTGCTGGAACAGGCGCAGCAGCGTCAGCAGCAGCAGCTGGAACAGCTGCAACAGCAACTGCAGCAGCGCGAACAGGAGCTGCGCCAGCTACACGGCACGCTAAGCGGCGCGCAGGAGCGCCTGCAGCAGCTGGATTACTGGCGGGCCGAGAGTGAGCAGCTCAGCCGCGAGCTGCGTAATCAGCTGGAAGTTAACAGCGCGCAGGAAGCCGAACTGCGGGAAGTCACCATTCGATTAGAAGAGACGCGTTTCGCCGCTGAGGAGAAGCAGCGTCTGCTGACCAACAGCGAACAGCGCCTGAGTGCGCAGTTTGAAAACCTCGCCAACCGAATCTTCGAAAACAGCGGAAAACGCGTCGACGAGCAGAACCGGCAGAGCCTCAATAGCCTGATCGGCCCGCTGCGCGAACAGCTGGACGGCTTCCGCCGCCAGGTCAACGATAGCTTCGGCCAGGAAGCGCGTGAACGCCACACGCTGGCGCACGAGATTCGTCAGCTGCAGCAGCTCAACGCGCAGATGGCGCAGGAAGCGATCAACCTCACCAAAGCGCTGAAGGGCGACAATAAAATTCAGGGCAACTGGGGCGAAGTGGTGCTCAGCCGGGTGCTGGAGGCCTCAGGCCTGCGCGAAGGCTACGAGTACCAGACCCAGGTCAGCGTGCAGCTGGAGCAACAGGGCCGTATGCAACCGGATGTGATTGTGCGTCTGCCGCAGGGTAAAGATGTGGTAATTGACGCCAAAATGACGCTGATTGCCTATGAGCGCTACTTCAACGCCGACGATGAGCTGATGCGCGAACAGGCGATTCAGGAGCACATCAACGCGGTGCGCGGCCATATCCGGCTGCTGGGGCGTAAAGATTATCAACAATTGCCCGGTTTACGCTCGCTGGATTATGTGCTGATGTTTATTCCGGTCGAACCGGCGTTTCTGCTGGCGATCGACCGTCAGCCGGAGCTGATCAGCGAAGCGCTGCAGCAAAACATTATGCTGGTCAGCCCGACCACGCTGCTGGTGGCGCTGCGCACCATCAATAATCTGTGGCGCTATGAGCATCAGAGCCGTAATGCCCAGCGCATCGCCGACCGCGCTGCGCGCTTGTACGACAAGATGCGGCTGTTTGTCGATGACATGAGCGGCATCGGGCATAGCCTCGACAAAGCGCAGCAGAGTTATCAGCTGGCGATGAAAAAGCTGGCGCAGGGGCGCGGCAATCTGATCGCCCAGAGCGAGTCGTTTCGTGCGCTTGGCGTGGAGATCAAACGGCCCATCAACCCGCAGCTGGCAGAGCAGGCGCAGCCCGACGCGGCGGATGATACATGGGCCGATGACAGCGAGCCCGCTGAAAATGCGGCAGATTCTTCCGCCGCCTCCCTGCGCCGCATCAACGAATAACACGCCGGTGGCGTGCTCGGATCGCCCGACTCTGATACACTTCGGGAAGTATTGTTTGTGGAACAGGTAAAACCGATGGCAGATGAATCACAGCAGGAAACTACCCATTTTGGCTTTCAGACCGTCGCCAAAAGTGAAAAGGCCGATAAAGTCGCGGACGTGTTTCACTCCGTCGCGGCGAAATATGACCTGATGAACGATTTGATGTCGTTCGGCATCCATCGCGTCTGGAAGCGTTTTACCATCGACAGCAGCGGCGTGCGCCGCGGTCAGCGCGTCCTGGATCTGGCCGGCGGTACCGGCGATCTGACGGCAAAATTCTCGCGCCTGGTCGGTGAAACCGGTCAGGTGGTGCTGGCGGACATCAACAGCTCAATGCTGAAGATGGGACGCGAAAAGCTGCGCAACCTCGGCGTAACCGGCAACGTCAGCTACGTGCAGGCTAACGCAGAAGCGCTGCCGTTCCCGGATAACTATTTCGACTGCATCACCATCTCCTTCGGCCTGCGTAACGTGACCGAAAAAGAGAAGGCGCTGGCGTCGATGTTCCGCGTGCTCAAGCCGGGCGGCCGTCTGCTGGTGCTGGAGTTCTCTAAACCGGTTTTCGATCCGCTGAGCAAAGCCTACGACACTTACTCTTTCCACATTCTGCCGCGCATCGGCCAACTGGTGGCAAAAGACGCGGAGAGTTATCGCTACCTGGCGGAGTCGATTCGTATGCATCCGGATCAGGAAACCCTTAAGGCGATGATGAACGACGCTGGCTTTGAAAATACCAGCTACTACAACATGACCGGCGGCATTGTGGCGCTGCATCGTGGCTTTAAGTTCTGATTAATCATGACTTTTACCCCTCTCATCACCGGCGGTCTTGAGACCGCCCTGAACCGTGTGTTGTACCGCGATCGCAGCCTGAAAACCGCACGCCAGCGTCTGGCCGGCAAAGTCCTGCTGCTGCGCCTGCAGGAGCTGGATTTTCCGCTGGTGCTGGTGTTCAGTGAAAACCAGCTGGATGTGCTGAGTGACTGGCAGGACCGCAGCGACTGCAGCGTCAGCCTGCGTTTCAGCACGCTGCCTAAGCTGCGCGATCGTCAGCAGCTGACCAGCCTGATTCGCAGCGGTGAGCTGGACGTGGAAGGCGATCTGCAGGTGGTACAGCAATTCTCCGCGCTGATGGATCTGGCTGAACTCGACCCGGCGGAATATCTCGCGCCGTGGGTGGGCGACATCGCGGCACAGGGCATCAGCCAGGCCGCTCAGCGTGCGCTGGCCCAGCTCAGACAGCAGGTCACCCGCCGTCAGGATTATCTGGGGCAGGTGCTGACCGAAGAGTGGCGCGTGGCACCGGGGGCGCTGGAGCAGGCGTGGTTTTGTGAGGAGGTAGAAGCGATGGAACGTGCGCTTAATGCGTTTGAGGCGCGTTTGGCACAGCTGGAGGCGAAATGACGCTGGGAGAAATTCGGCGCTTATACTTCATTATCAAAGTTTTTCTGACCTACGGGCTGGATGAACTGATTCCGCATATGCGCATTACGCTGCCGCTGCGGCTGTGGCGACGCTGTGTTTTCTGGATCCCCAACCGGCACAAAGAAGCTGAGATGGGCATCCGTCTGCGTCTGGCCATGGAGCAGCTCGGTCCGGTTTGGATCAAGTTCGGTCAGATGCTCTCGACGCGCCGCGACCTGTTCCCGCCGAAAATTGCCGATGAGCTGGCGATTCTGCAGGACCGCGTGGCACCGTTCGACGGCGTGAAAGCCAAAGCGCAGATTGAGCGTTCGATTGGCGGCCCGGTGGAAACCTGGTTCGACGACTTCGATATCAAACCGCTGGCATCGGCTTCGATCGCCCAGGTGCATACCGCGACGCTGAAATCCAACGGCCGCGAAGTGGTGATCAAAGTGATTCGCCCGGATATCCTGCCGGTGATCAAAGCTGACATGAAGCTGATTTACCGCCTGGCGCGCTGGGTGCCACGTCTGCTGCCGGACGGTCGCCGTCTGCGTCCGATGGAAGTGGTGCGCGACTACGAAAAAACGCTGATTGATGAACTCAATCTGCTGCGTGAAGCTGCCAATGCGATTCAGCTGCGCCGCAACTTCGACCAGAGCCGCATGCTGTACGTGCCGGAAGTGTTCTCCGACTACTGCAGCGAAACCATGCTGGTAATGGAGCGCATTTACGGCATTCCTATCTCCGACGTTGCCACGCTGGAGCAGCACGGCGTCAACATGAAGCTGCTGGCCGAACGCGGCGTGCAGGTGTTCTTCACCCAGGTGTTCCGCGACAGCTTCTTCCACGCCGATATGCATCCCGGCAACATCTTCGTCAGCTACGAGCATCCGGAAGATCCGCAGTATATCGGCATTGACTGCGGCATCGTTGGCTCGCTGAACAAAGAAGATAAGCGCTACCTGGCGGAAAATTTCATCGCCTTCTTCAACCGCGACTACCGCAAAGTGGCCGAGCTGCATGTCGACTCGGGCTGGGTACCGCCGGATACCAACGTGGAAGATTTTGAGTTCGCGATCCGCACCGTGTGCGAGCCGATTTTCGAAAAGCCGCTGGCGGAAATCTCCTTTGGTCACGTGCTGCTCAATCTGTTCAACACCGCGCGCCGTTTCAATATGGAAGTGCAGCCGCAGCTGGTGCTGTTGCAGAAAACCCTGCTGTACATCGAGGGCATCGGCCGTCAGCTCTATCCGCAGCTCGATCTGTGGAAAACCGCCAAGCCGTTCCTGGAGGACTGGATTAAGGATCAGATTGGCATTCCGGCCATCCTGCGGGCGGTGAAAGAGAAGGCGCCGTTCTGGGCAGAGAAACTGCCGGAGCTGCCGGAGCTTTTTTACGACAGTATGCGCCAGCACAAGTTATTGCAGCACAGTGTCGATAAACTCGTCACCGATTTGAACGCGCAGCGCACCCGTCATCATCAGGCACGTTATCTGTTTGGCGTCGGGGCTACACTGTTATTAAGTGGCACCGCCGTGCTGTTGAGCCGGCCTGACTGGGACTTCTTCCCGGCGCTGTTAATGGCCGCCGGCATCGTCACCTGGCTCATCGGCTGGCGCAAGACAAACTGATTGTCTGCCTGGTGCAAATCGCGTAATGTCGCAGGCTTAAGTCCGGGTAAAAACGGACTTTCTGTGCGTTACAGTTAACCGTTTTTCACAGAATATTAGAGGCATATCTCATGGGCGGTATCAGTATTTGGCAATTGTTAATCATTGCCGTCATTGTTGTACTTCTGTTCGGTACCAATAAGCTTCGTAACCTGGGTTCGGATTTAGGCTCTTCCATTCGCGGCTTCAAAAAAGCCATGAGCGATGAAGACGAGAAAAAGGATCAACCGAAAGAGCAGGACGCTGACTTCAACGCCAAACTGGCAGACAAACAGCACACCCCGGCGAGCAAAGACGACGCCCGGGACAAGTAAGGTAAAACTGTGTTCGATATTGGTTTTAGTGAACTGGTATTGGTGTTCGTGATCGGGCTGATTGTACTGGGCCCGCAGCGCTTACCGGTTGCGGTGAAAACCGTTGTTGGCTGGATCCGGGCCATTCGCTCGCTGGCTGCTAATGTGCAGAACGAACTGGCCCAGGAGCTGAAACTGCAGGAGCTGCAGGACAGCCTGAAAAAGGTCGAAGAGGCAGGACGCGGCACGCTGTCGCCGGAGCTGAAGCAATCCATGGAAGAGCTGCGTAAAACTGCGGACTCCATGAAGCGCTCGGTGCAGCAGAGCATCGATATCGAAAAAACGGAAGATGAAGCCAACACCATTCATCAGCCGCCCGCTGCCGCGCCACAGCCCGCTGCCGCACCGCAGCCCGCTGAGCCGCACAGCGTTGTGACGCCGGCCAGCGCGGCACATCAGGCCAGCGCCCCGGCGCAGGCGCCGCAGCCTGCACCAGCCACCAGCCACACCGATTCCGTCGCGCCTGCGACCACTCCTCCCGTAAAAGATGAACGATAAACATGGCCGTTGAAGATACCCAACCGCTCATCAGCCACCTGATTGAGCTGCGCAAGCGTCTGCTGAACTGCATCATCGCGGTGTTTGTTATCTTCCTGTGTCTGGTTTACTTCGCCAACGACATCTATCACGCGGTGGCAGCGCCGCTGATTAGCCAGATGCCCGCCGGCGCCAGCATGATCGCCACCGACGTGGCCTCACCGTTCTTTACGCCGATCAAACTGACCATCATTGTGTCGGTGTTTCTTGCGGTGCCGGTGATTCTTTATCAGGTCTGGGCGTTTGTCGCCCCCGCGCTGTATCGCCATGAGCGCCGCCTGGTGATGCCGCTGCTGTTCTCCAGTACGCTGCTGTTTTATGTTGGCGTGGCCTTTGCCTACTTCATCGTGTTCCCGCTGGCGTTTGGCTTCTTCGCCAAAACCGCGCCGCAGGGCGTCACCATCGCCACGGACATCACTAACTACCTCGACTTTGTCATGACGCTGTTCATGGCGTTTGGCGTGGCGTTTGAGGTGCCGATTGCCATCGTGCTGCTGTGCTGGACCGGCATTACCAGCCCGGACGATCTGAAAAAGAAACGGCCCTATATTCTGGTCGGCGCGTTCGTGGTTGGGATGTTGCTCACACCGCCGGACGTTTTCTCGCAAACTTTGCTCGCTATTCCGATGTACTGCCTGTTTGAAGTCGGCGTATTCTTCTCCCGCTACTATGTGGGTAAAGGACGTCAGGCGGCAGACAATGAGGAACAGAACCCCGACGCCTGATGTCTTTTATGCAGGGCATCCCGCTGATGGGGTGATGATGAATCTTAACCGCCCGCCTGCCGGGCGGTTTTTCTATCCGTCGCTTTAAGACGGAATGGGGAGCAAACATGTTTGATATCGGTGTAAACCTGACCAGCACGCAATTCGCAAAAGATCGCGATCAGGTGGTAAAACGCGCGCGCGAAGCAGGCGTCACCGGCCTGTTAATCACCGGCACCAATGCCCTGGAGAGCCAGCAGGCGCGTCAGCTGGCGACCCGGCACGCGGGCTACTGCTGGTCGACCGCCGGCGTGCACCCGCATCATGCCAGCGAGTGGTCGGCGGAAACCGCCAGTACGCTGCGCCGCCTGGCTGACAGCGAGCAGGTGGTGGCGATTGGTGAATGCGGACTCGACTTCAACCGTAATCTTTCCGCGCACGAGCAGCAGGAGTACGCGTTTGATGCGCAGCTCCAGCTGGCGGCAGAACTGCAGCTGCCGGTGTTTTTACACTGTCGTGAGGCGCACGAACGTTTTCTGGCGGTGCTGCAGCCGTGGCTGCCGAAACTGGTGGGCGCGGTGGTGCACTGTTTTACCGGCACGCGTGACGAGCTGGAAGCCTGCCTGGCGCTGGGTTTATCGGTGGGCATTACCGGCTGGGTGTGCGATGAACGGCGCGGAATGGCGCTGCGTGACATGCTGCCGCTGATTCCGGCAGATCGTCTGCTGCTGGAGACGGACGCGCCCTATCTGCTGCCGCGCGATATGCGTCCGCGTCCGACCTCGCGCCGTAACGAACCCTGCTTTCTGCCGCATATCGTTCAGCAGGTGGCGCACTGGCGTGGTGAACAGCCAGACGCACTGGCGGCACGCGTCGACCACAACGCGCGTCAGCTATTCAGGCTGGCTTAAACCTTACGGAACTGCTTGTTGTCCACGCTGCGCATCACCTGTTTATTCAGCAGGTTAAGCAGCAGGATTGAGCGGGTTTCACCATCGGGCTCGGCAAAGATAGCGCGCAGCCCTTCAAAGGTGCCGTCGGTGATCAGCACTTCATCACCGACCTGCGGCGTTTCCGGATCCAGCAGGATCTGCGGCGCATCGGTTTGCAGCGCTTCGATCACTTCATACGGCACCGTCGCGGGCATGGCACCAAAGCGCACAAAGTGGCTGACGCCGCGCGTGCTGCTGATGGTGGTGGTGTGAATCGCTTCCGGATCGAATTCGATAAACAGATAGTTGGGAAACAGCGGCTCACTCACGGTGGTGCGTTTGCCGCGCACAATCTTCTCCAGAGCGATCATCGGGCTGAGGCAATTCACCTCCTGCCGCTCAAGATGCTCCTTCGCGCGCAACAGCTGACCACGTTTGCAATAGAGTAAGTACCAGGATTCCATAACTGCTCCCAAATAATGGACGCTAAGAATAACAAACCTGTTGTCAGAGTTATAGCGCATCGGCGGCCGGAAACCCGGTCACACAAGAAAAATCTCTACGAATTTTCCGATTGGTGCGGCGAACTAACGCTTTTCAGCAAGAAAATTGACGTCTGGCGATCATCTGTATCAGACTGCCAACCCATTAGACGAAGAAAAAGGACGGGCTGATGGAACTGTTTTTACTGAGCAATGGCAAAGTGGCCGACGATGCGCCGCTGCTGAGCTATGCGCATCCGCAGCTGCACGCGATGATTGCCCAGCGCGGCATCACCTCGGCGGTGCTGGTGCCCTACGCCATTATTCGTGACGATCACGCCCAGCGTGCGCAGGCGTTGTCTCAGTCACTGGGCATTCCGGTGCGCACGTTACACGAGTTCGAGACACCGGTTGCGGCCATTGAGCAGGCGGAGCTGATTCTGGTGAGCGGCGGCAATACCTGGCTGCTGAACCAGATGCTGCACGAGCAGGGGCTGATCGTGGCGATTCAGCGCGCAGTGCGCGAGCGCGACGTCCCTTACGTTGGCTGGAGCGCGGGCTGCAACGTGGCGACACCGTCGATTCGCACCACCAATGATATGCCGGTACGCAGCAGCGTGGTGCTGCCTGCGCTGGGGCTGTTCCCGGTGCAAATCAATCCTCACTATCTTGATGCGCACGTCAGCGGCCATATGGGCGAAACCCGTGATGAGCGTCTGGCCGAATTCTGCGCGGTGAATCCGCAGGAGTCGGTGATTGCGCTGCGGGAAGCCAGCTTCCTGCACGTCAGTGAGAACCGTCTGCGCTACTACAGCGCGCGCGGTGAAGATTTCAAAGTGTTCCGTCACGGTGAAGCGATTGCCGCTTATCACGATGTGCTGGCCCTGCAGTCGCTGGTACCCTTTTCCTGTCAGCCCGCCTGACGCAGAAACTCAAACACGCTGGCGTGAACAAACTTATAATGACGCTTCACTCTGGCCGGAAGACTAACGCCGCATGAAATATCAGGATTTACGAGACTTTCTCGCGCTGCTGGAACAGCGCGGCGAGTTAAAGCGCATCACTCAGGAGATCGATCCTGTCCTCGAGATGACCGAAATCGCCGACCGCACGCTGCGGGCCGGTGGCCCGGCGCTGCTGTTCGAAAAACCGAAGGGCTACAGCATGCCGGTGCTGTGCAACCTGTTTGGCACGCCGAAGCGCGTAGCAATGGGCATGGGCCAGGAAGAGGTCAGCGCGCTGCGCGAGGTGGGTAAGCTGCTGGCGTTTCTGAAAGAGCCGGAGCCGCCGAAGGGCTTCCGCGATCTGTTCGATAAGATGCCGCAGTTCAAACAGGTGCTGAACATGCCGACCAAACGGCTGCGTAATGCGCCGTGTCAGGAAGAGATTTTCAGTGGTGACGAGGTCGACCTGGCGCGCATCCCGGTCATGAAGTGCTGGCCGGGCGATGCGGCACCGCTGATCACCTGGGGATTGACCGTTTCGCGCGGACCGCATAAAGAGCGGCAGAACCTCGGCATTTATCGTCAGCAGGTGATCGGTAAAAATCGTGTGATCATGCGCTGGCTGTCGCATCGCGGTGGCGCGCTGGATTTCCAGGAGTGGTGCAAAGCGCATCCCGGTGAACGCTTCCCGGTGGCGGTAGCGCTGGGCGCCGATCCGGCCACCATTCTTGGCGCGGTGACGCCGGTGCCGGATACGCTATCGGAATATGCGTTTGCCGGTCTGCTGCGCGGCAACAAAACCGAGGTGGTGAAGTGCGTCTCGAACGATCTGGAAGTGCCGGCCAGCGCCGAAATCGTGCTGGAAGGCTACATCGAACCGGGCGACATGGCGCCGGAAGGGCCGTATGGCGATCACACCGGCTACTACAATGAAGTAGACAGCTTCCCGGTGTTTACCGTGACGCACGTGACCCAGCGGCGCAACCCGATTTATCACTCCACCTACACCGGCCGTCCGCCGGATGAGCCCGCGGTACTGGGCGTAGCGCTGAACGAAGTGCTGGTGCCGATTCTGATCAAACAGTTCCCGGAGATTGTGGATTTCTATCTGCCGCCGGAAGGCTGCTCTTATCGCCTCGCGGTAGTGACGATTAAAAAACAGTATGCCGGTCACGCCAAGCGTGTGATGTTCGGCGTGTGGTCGTTCCTGCGCCAGTTTATGTACACCAAGTTTGTGATTGTGTGTGACGATGACGTCAACGCGCGTGACTGGAACGACGTGATTTGGGCCATCACCACGCGGATGGATCCGGCGCGTGATACGGTACTGGTAGAAAACACGCCAATTGACTATCTCGACTTCGCTTCGCCGGTTTCCGGACTTGGCTCGAAGATGGGACTGGATGCCACCAACAAGTGGCCGGGTGAAACCCAGCGTGAATGGGGGACGCCGATTGTGAAAGATCCTGCGGTTACGGCGCGTATTGATGCAATCTGGGATGAGTTAGCGATCTTTGCCGAGCCGCCGCAGCGCTGATGGCGGCTGAGAACCATAAAAAAGGGCACCTATGACGACGTTAAGCTGCAAAGTGACTTCGGTTGAAGCAATTACGGACACGGTTTACCGCGTGCGGTTAATTCCGGCGGCGGATTTTAGCTTCCGCGCCGGCCAGTATCTGATGGTGGTGATGGATGAGCGCGACAAGCGCCCGTTTTCGCTGGCATCGACGCCAATGGAAAAGGACATCATTGAGCTGCACATTGGTGCCTCAGAGCTGAACCTGTACGCCATGGCGGTGATGGATCGCATCAAAAATGATCGGCAGATCACCGTGGATATGCCGCACGGCGACGCCTGGCTGCGTGAAGACAGCGCGCGGCCGATTGTGCTGATTGCCGGCGGCACCGGCTTCTCCTATGCGCGTTCGATTTTGCTGACCGCGCTGGCGCAGCAGCCGGATCGCGATATCGCTATCTACTGGGGCGGCCGCGAGCTGAGACATCTGTACGATCTGGATGAACTCAATGCGCTGGCGGTGAAGCATCCGAACCTGAAAGTGATTCCGGTGGTGGAGCAGCCGGCGGAGGACTGGCAGGGGCGCAGCGGCACGGTGCTGACCGCGGTGATGCAGGATTATGCCAGCCTGAGCGGACACGATATCTATATTGCTGGCCGGTTTGAGATGGCAAAAATTGCCCGCGAGCGCTTCTGTGCCGAACGTGGTGCGTTAGAAGCACAGATGTATGGCGATGCGTTTGCCTTTATCTGATGCGTGACACGGTGCGCATGCACGTGCCGCTGCAAAAAAAAGCCCGCCCGGTTGGGCGGGAACACGTGCAAGTGTAGTGGTCAACGTATTAAACCCGTTCGAATACCGTCGCGATGCCCTGGCCTAAGCCAATGCACATGGTTGCCAGACCAAACTGTGCATCGCGACGCTCCATCAGATTCAGCAACGTGGTGCTGATACGAGCGCCGGAACAACCCAGCGGATGCCCGAGTGCGATTGCGCCGCCGTTAAGGTTCACTTTCTCATCCAGCTGCTCCAGCAGCCCTAAATCTTTCAGGCACGGCAGCGTCTGCGCGGCGAAGGCTTCATTGAGTTCGAACAGATCGATATCCTGCACGCTCAGCCCGGCGCGCTTCAGCGCCAGCTTACTGGCCGGTACCGGACCGTAACCCATGATCGACGGATCGCAGCCAACCACCGCCATGCTGCGGATGCGTGCGCGCGGCGACAGTCCCAGTTCGCGCGCCCGGCTTTCGCTCATGATCAGCATGGCGGCCGCGCCGTCGGACAGCGCCGAGGAACTGCCGGCGGTGACCGTGCCGTTGACCGGATCGAACGCCGGACGCAGCGCGGCTAAGCCTTCAAGGCTGGTGTCCTCGCGAATCACTTCGTCGCTGTCATAGCGTTTCAGCACGCCATCGGCATCGTGGCCGTAGGTCGGCACGATTTCGCGTTTGAAATCACCGCGCTGAGTGGCGGCCGCAGCGCGCTGGTGTGAACGCAGCGCGAAGGCATCCTGCTGTTCACGGCTGATGTGGTGCATGCGCGCCAGCATCTCGGCGGTCAGCCCCATCATGCCCGCCGCTTTCGCCACGGTGCGCCCCAGGCCGGGATGAAAATCCACGCCGTGGTTCATCGGTACGTGGCCCATATGTTCCACGCCGCCAATCAGACAGCTGTGGGCATCGCCGACCATAATCGCGCGCGCCGCATCGTGCAGCGCCTGCATGGACGAGCCGCACAGGCGATTGACGGTGCTGGCCGGCACGCGATGCGGGATCTCCGCCAGCAGCGCGGCGTTGCGGGCGATATTAAAGCCCTGTTCCAGCGTCTGCTGCACGCAGCCCCAGATAATGTCATCCAGCGCGGCGGCATCGACGGCCGGATTGCGGCTGAGGAGTTCGCGCATCAGATGGGCGGAGAGATCCTCGGCGCGCACCTGGCGAAAGGCGCCGCCTTTGGAACGGCCCATCGGCGTGCGCACGGCATCAACAATCACTACGTTTTCCATGTTCATTACCTCAGGCAGTTTGCAGCGCCGCTGCGTCAATCGGTTGGGCGACGGGATACCAGCTCTGATGCTGGTGGGCTTTCTGAACCAGCAGCTCAGGCAGCGCGTACAGCGGGCCGAGCGCGAGGTAGCGTTTAGCCTGATCGACGACATTGCTGATGCCCAGCGTGTCCATATAGCGGAACGCGCCACCGCGGAACGGCGGGAAGCCTAAGCCATACACCAGCGCCATATCCGCCTCGGCGGGGGAAGCGATGATGTTTTCTTCGAGGCAGCGCACCACTTCGTTGAGCATCGGCAGCATCATGCGGTTGGCGATCTCTTCATCGCTGAATACCCGCTTCGGTTCACATACCGGCTCCAGCAGCGCATCGACATCTGCATCGGCGCGCTTCTGCGCTTTGCCTTTTTTATCCTGCTCCCAGCGGTAAAAGCCCTGGCCATTTTTCTGGCCGTAGCGTTTGGCTTCAAACAGCACATCAATGGCATCGCGGTAATCTTTCTGCATCCGCGACGGGAAGCCCCGGGCCATCACCTGTTGTGCATGATGCGCGGTATCAATGCCCACTACGTCCAGCAGCCACGCCGGCCCCATCGGCCAGCCAAATTGCTTCTCCATCACTTTATCGATCTGGCGGAAGTCCGCGCCGTCGCGCAGTAGCAGGCTGAAGGCGGCAAAGTAGGGGAACAGCACGCGGTTCACAAAGAAGCCGGGACAGTCATTCACCACAATCGGCGTTTTGCCCATCTTGCTGGCCCACGCCACCACTTTGCTGATGGTGGCTTCAGAAGTTTGCGCACCGCGAATCACTTCGACCAGCGGCATACGCGGCACCGGATTGAAGAAGTGCATGCCGCAGAAATTTTGCGGACGCTGCAGCGCCTGCGCCAGCTGGCTGATTGGAATGGTGGAGGTATTCGAGGCCAGCACGGCATCATCCCGCAGCTGCTGCTCGGTTTCAGCCAGCACTTTGGCTTTGATTTGCGGGTTCTCGACCACCGCTTCGACCACCACATCGGCGCGATCAAAGCCGCTGTAATCCAGCGTCGGCTGAATGCTCGCCAGCACGCTCGCCAGCCTGGTACCGTCGATTTTGCCGCGCTCCAGCTGCTTATTAAGCAGCTTGCTGGCTTCATTCATGCCCAGCGTCAGCGCCTGCGGATTAATATCTTTCATCTTCACCGGCACGCCTTTCCAGGCCGACTGCCAGGCGATCCCGCCGCCCATGATGCCTGCGCCCAGTACCGCCGCCTGCTCTGGCGTGCCGGCCGCGCTGCTGTGTTTCTTCGCCAGGCCTTTTACGTACTGGTCATTGAGGAAGATGCCGACCAGCGCGCGTGCCACATCGCTCTGCGCCAGCGGCACAAAAGCAGCGGTTTCCAGCTTCAGCGCATCATCACGACCTAAGCCCGCTGCCGCTTCGATGGTTCGCACCGCGGCGATCGGCGCCGGATAGTGTTTGCCGGCGGTTTGCTGCACCATGCTTTTGGCGAGGGTAAAACTCATCGCGGCTTCAATCGGACTGAGCTTAAGCGGTGCCAGCTTCGGCGCACGACGCGCCTGCCAGCTGCCCTGGGCTATGGCATCCTGTAGCATGGTCAGCGCCGCGCTGCGCAGCTTCTCGCTGCTGACCACCGCATCCACCAGACCGAGCTTCAGCGCGCCCGGGCCATCAATATCTTTACCGGCGGCGATGATCTCCAGCGCGCTGTCGGCACCGAGCAGGCGCGGCAGACGCACGCTGCCGCCGAAGCCCGGCATAATGCCGAGTTTGGTTTCCGGCAGGCCAATGCGCGCGGTGGGCGTGGCCACGCGGAAGTCGGTCGCCAGCACACACTCGCAGCCCCCGCCCAGCGCGTAGCCGTCAATGGCGGCGATGGTTGGCACCGGCAAATCTTCCAGACGATTAAAGATGCTGTTGGCGAATGTCAGCCACTGGCTGAGCTGCTCAGCGGGCGCATCAAACAGCGACAGGAATTCTGTGATATCCGCCCCGACAATAAACGCCGGTTTGGCGGAAGAGAGCAGCAGGCCGCGCAGCGTGCTTTGCTGCTCCAGTACGCTCAGCGCCTCGCCTAAGGCGGCGACGGTTTTGGTATCAAGTTTGTTCACCGAACCGGGCGCATCAAAAACCAGCTCGGCGATGCCATCGTCAAGCCAGTGCACTGAAAGGGTATCGCCTTGGTAGAGCATGTCCGTCTCCTGAAACGCGAAAGGTGATCTGGTCATACCAGATGATCAGGAGTGTGGGTGTCATGTTAATTTTTTGCAAACGAGAGTTTGCTTATTTGATACGGCGATCACAGCGCGCGCAGCACGGCATCCCCCGCGCGGCTGTGCTACACTGCCGCCACTTTCGCGACATCGGAGACAAGTCCATGGATTCACTGAAAACCCTGTATCACGCGCATATCTCAACGCTGCAGCAGCGTGCGCAACAGGTGCTGGCGCGCTTTAAGCTGGACGCCATGCTGATTCATTCAGGCGAGTTGCTGACCGTATTTCTTGACGATCATGACTATCCGTTTAAGGTGAATCCCCAGTTTAAAGCCTGGGTGCCAGTGACGCAGGTGCCCAACTGCTGGCTGTGGATCGATGGCGTGAATAAACCCAAACTGTGGTTCTACTCGCCGGTCGATTACTGGCACAACGTCGAGCCACTGCCGGACAGCTTCTGGACCCAGGATGTTGAGGTCATCGGCCTGAAAAACGCTGACGATATCGCTCAGCTGTTGCCGGCACAGCGCGACAAGGTGGCCTATATCGGGCCGGTACCGTCTCGCGCCACCCAGCTGGGCATCCGCAGCGAGGGGATCAATCCTCAGGGCGTCATCGACTTTCTGCATTATCATCGCAGCATCAAAACCGATTACGAGCTGGCCTGTATGCGCGAAGCGCAGAAGCTGGCGGTGGCAGGCCATCGCGCAGCGAAAGAGGCGTTCTTCTCCGGCATGAGCGAGTTTGATATCAATCTTGCCTATCTGACCGCCACCGGCCACCGTGACATTGATGTACCGTATGGCAATATCATCGCGCTGAATGAACATGCTGCGGTGTTGCACTACACCCGGCTTGACCATCAGCCGCCGGCGAAACGTCACAGCTTCCTGATTGATGCCGGCGCAGAGTATCTTGGCTATGCGGCAGACCTGACGCGCAGCTATGCGGCGCAGAGCAAAACGCGCTATGCGGAAATGGTTGCCGCGATGAATAAAGAAGAGCTGGCGCTGATCGCCACGCTGAAAGCCGGCGTGCGCTATACCGATTACCATCTGCAAATGCATCAGCGTATCGCGCGTATGCTGCTGAAGTTTGAACTGGTGCAGGGGCTGAGCGAAGAGACGCTGGTGGCGGAAAACCTCACCGGGCCGTTTATGCCGCACGGTCTCGGCCATCCGCTGGGCCTGCAGGTGCACGACGTTGCCGGGTTTATGCAGGACGACAGCGGCACGCATCTGGCGGCGCCATCGCAGTATCCTTATCTGCGCTGTACGCGGGTGCTGCAGCCGGGCATGGTGCTGACCATTGAACCGGGCTTCTATATTATCGATTCACTGCTG
Source organism: gamma proteobacterium symbiont of Scutellera amethystina (assembly GCF_059730845.1). Taxonomy (NCBI): domain Bacteria; kingdom Pseudomonadati; phylum Pseudomonadota; class Gammaproteobacteria; species gamma proteobacterium symbiont of Scutellera amethystina. The sequence goes on along the minus strand of NZ_AP035935.1, from coordinate 3,998,905 downwards.
GCGCCGCTGCGCAGCGGTAAGTTCAGTCAGCACTTTGACTGGCAGGCGATTGATGCCCTGAAGCCGTACGGGGGCATTCGTATCGAGGATAATGTGGTGATTCACGCCAGCCGCATCGAAAACATGACGCGTGACTTGCATCTGGCCTGATGGACGCTTACGACATTCCCGCTGAGGCCGTCAGTCTCAGCGAGGAGACCATCAAAAAGAGCCGCTTTATTACCCTGCTGGCGCATACCGATGGGGTGGCCGCTGCGCGCGCCTTTGTGCAGCAGGTAAAGCACGAACACCCGACCGCGCGGCATCACTGCTGGGCCTGGGTGGCGGGCGCGCCCGATGATTCACAACAGCTGGGGTTTTCTGACGATGGCGAACCCTCCGGCACGGCCGGTAAGCCGATGCTGGCGCAGCTGATGGGCAGCGGCGTGGGCGAGATCACCGCCGTGGTGGTGCGCTATTATGGCGGTATCATGCTGGGCACCGGCGGGCTGGTGAAAGCCTACGGTGGCGGCGTGCAGCAGGGGCTGAAGCTGCTGGCGCGCCAGCGTAAAGTGCCGATGCAATGTTTCACCCTGCAGTGTGACTATGCGCAACTGAGCGATATAGAGCGCCTGCTGCAGCGTTTTGACGGCAGCATTGAACAGAGCCATTATCAGGATCGCATTACGCTACGTCTGGCGTTGCCCCATCCGCAGATTGATGGCTTCAGGCAAAACCTTTCTGATTACAGCCGGGGCGCTTTGGCGCTGATCCCGCTGGACAACTAACCGCATCTGTTTAAAGGAAACGGCTGAATGCATTTTCGCGCCATTACCCGCATCGTGGGCCTGCTGGTGATTCTGTTCTCGGTAACCATGATCCTGCCTGGCTTAGTGGCCCTGATTTATCGCGACGGTGCCGGGCGCGCGTTCAGTCAGACGTTTATGATGGCGATCGTCATCGGTTCGCTGCTGTGGTGGCCCAACCGCAAACAAAAGAGTGAGCTGAAACCGCGTGAAGGCTTTCTGATTGTAGTGCTGTTCTGGACCGTGCTGGGCAGCGTGGGGGCAATGCCGTTTATCTTCGCCGAGCAGCCACACCTGTCGGTGACCGACGCCTTCTTCGAATCGTTCTCTGGCTTAACCACCACCGGTGCCACTACGTTAGTAGGGCTCGACTCGCTGCCCAAAGCCATTCTGTTCTATCGCCAGATGCTGCAGTGGCTTGGCGGCATGGGGATCATCGTGCTGGCGGTGGCCATTCTGCCGATTCTCGGCGTCGGCGGCATGCAGCTCTACCGCGCCGAGATGCCGGGACCGCTGAAAGATAACAAAATGCGCCCGCGCATTGCCGAAACGGCGAAAACCCTGTGGCTGATTTATGTGCTGCTAACGGTGGCCTGTGCGCTGGCGCTGTGGCTGGCGGGCATGCCGATGTTTGATGCTATCGGCCACAGCTTCTCGACCATCGCCATCGGCGGTTTTTCTACCCATGATGCCAGCATCGGCTACTTCAATAGCCCGACCATTAATACCATCGTGGCGATTTTCCTGCTGATCTCCGGCTGTAACTACGGCCTGCACTTCTCGTTGCTCAGCGGGCGAAACCTGAAAGTCTACTGGCGCGATCCGGAATTCCGCATGTTCATTGGCGTGCAGCTGACGCTGGTACTGATTTGTACCCTGGTGCTGTGGTTCCACAATGTCTATTCCAGCGGCTGGCAAACCCTCAATCAGGCATTTTTCCAGGTGGTATCGATGGCGACGACGGCGGGCTTTACCACCGACAGTATTGCGCGCTGGCCGCTGTTCCTGCCGGTGCTGCTGCTGTGTTCAGCCTTTATCGGCGGTATGGCGGGTTCGACCGGCGGTGGCCTGAAGGTGATTCGCATTCTGCTGCTGTGCAAGCAAGGGTCGCGCGAACTGAAACGCCTGGTGCATCCCAATGCGGTCTATACCATTAAACTGGGGAACCGTGCACTGCCGGAACGTATTCTCGAAGCGGTGTGGGGCTTTTTCTCGGCTTACGCGCTGGTGTTTCTGGTCAGCATGCTGGCGATTATCGCCACCGGTGTGGATGACTTCTCGGCCTTCGCCGCGGTGGCGGCGACGCTGAATAACCTTGGCCCGGGGCTGGGTGTGGTGGCAGATAACTTCACGTCGATGAATGATGTCGCCAAGTGGATTTTAATCTCCACCATGCTGTTTGGACGCCTTGAAGTGTTCACGCTGCTGGTGCTGTTCACGCCCACCTTCTGGCGCGAATAATAAAACAGGAATGAGTGATGAAAGCGTTAATTCTTTATTCCAGCCGCGACGGGCAAACCCGTGAAATCGCGGCGCGTATTGCCCGCACGCTGACACCGCAGCAGCTATGTGATGTGCTGGATCTGGCGCAGGCACCGCAGGTGGAGTGGGCACAGTATGATCGCGTGCTGATTGGTGCCTCGATCCGCTATGGTCATTTCCAGCCCGAGCTGATGAAATTCGTCACGCAACATAAGGCGGAACTGCAGCAGCGCGTCAGCGGCTTTTTCAGCGTCAATCTTACTGCGCGCAAAGCCGATAAGTGCACGCCGGAAACCAATGCCTATACGCGTAAGTTCCTGGCGCAGTCACCGTGGCAACCGGATCGCTGTGCGGTGTTTGCCGGTGCGCTGCGCTATCCACGCTATCGCTGGTTCGATCGCATCATGATTCAGTTCATTATGCGTATGACTGGCGGCGAAACGGATACATCGAAGGAAGTTGAATACACCGACTGGGAGAAAGTCACGCGTTTTGCCCAGGATTTCGCACAGTTACCAGGCAAATTGCCGCAAAATAACGCGTAGTGGTGAAATTTAGGCCGAACGATCATTTTTTTGCAATAAACCCTTGTCAGCCAGAATTAACGCCCTATAATGCGCCACCACTGAGACGGCAAAGCGGCAACGCAGGCGGCTCAGCAGGGCGTGAAGTGATTCACCCCGCCGGAGAAAAACGCTGAAAAAAGTGTTTGACTCTGAAGGAGGAAAGCGTAATATACGCCACCTCGCGACAGCAGGCCGAACGCCGCGTCGCACCGCTCTTTAACAATTTATCAGACAATCTGTGTGGGCACTCGCAGGATTGATATCACAAGCCTACGGGCTTTAAAAAATATCAAGTCTTTGCTGAGTGAACACGTAATTCATTACGAAGTTTAATTCACAGAGCATCGCTGCACTCGTTGCAGCAAATCAAACTTTAAATTGAAGAGTTTGATCATGGCTCAGATTGAACGCTGGCGGCAGGCCTAACACATGCAAGTCGAACGGCAGCACAGAAGAGCTTGCTCTTTGGGTGGCGAGTGGCGGACGGGTGAGTAATGTCTGGGAAACTGCCCGATGGAGGGGGATAACTACTGGAAACGGTAGCTAATACCGCATAACGTCGCAAGACCAAAGTGGGGGACCTTCGGGCCTCACACCATCGGATGTGCCCAGATGGGATTAGCTAGTAGGTGGGGTAATGGCTCACCTAGGCGACGATCCCTAGCTGGTCTGAGAGGATGACCAGCCACACTGGAACTGAGACACGGTCCAGACTCCTACGGGAGGCAGCAGTGGGGAATATTGCACAATGGGCGCAAGCCTGATGCAGCCATGCCGCGTGTATGAAGAAGGCCTTCGGGTTGTAAAGTACTTTCAGCGGGGAGGAAGGCGGTGAGGTTAATAACCTCGCCGATTGACGTTACCCGCAGAAGAAGCACCGGCTAACTCCGTGCCAGCAGCCGCGGTAATACGGAGGGTGCAAGCGTTAATCGGAATTACTGGGCGTAAAGCGCACGCAGGCGGTCTGTTAAGTCAGATGTGAAATCCCCGGGCTTAACCTGGGAACTGCATTTGAAACTGGCAGGCTTGAGTCTCGTAGAGGGGGGTAGAATTCCAGGTGTAGCGGTGAAATGCGTAGAGATCTGGAGGAATACCGGTGGCGAAGGCGGCCCCCTGGACGAAGACTGACGCTCAGGTGCGAAAGCGTGGGGAGCAAACAGGATTAGATACCCTGGTAGTCCACGCCGTAAACGATGTCGACTTGGAGGTTGTGCCCTTGAGGCGTGGCTTCCGGAGCTAACGCGTTAAGTCGACCGCCTGGGGAGTACGGCCGCAAGGTTAAAACTCAAATGAATTGACGGGGGCCCGCACAAGCGGTGGAGCATGTGGTTTAATTCGATGCAACGCGAAGAACCTTACCTGGCCTTGACATCCAGAGAACTTAGCAGAGATGCTTTGGTGCCTTCGGGAACTCTGAGACAGGTGCTGCATGGCTGTCGTCAGCTCGTGTTGTGAAATGTTGGGTTAAGTCCCGCAACGAGCGCAACCCTTATCCTTTGTTGCCAGCGGTTCGGCCGGGAACTCAAAGGAGACTGCCGGTGATAAACCGGAGGAAGGTGGGGATGACGTCAAGTCATCATGGCCCTTACGGCCAGGGCTACACACGTGCTACAATGGCGCATACAAAGAGAAGCGACCTCGCGAGAGCAAGCGGACCTCATAAAGTGCGTCGTAGTCCGGATTGGAGTCTGCAACTCGACTCCATGAAGTCGGAATCGCTAGTAATCGTAGATCAGAATGCTACGGTGAATACGTTCCCGGGCCTTGTACACACCGCCCGTCACACCATGGGAGTGGGTTGCAAAAGAAGTAGGTAGCTTAACCTTCGGGAGGGCGCTTACCACTTTGTGATTCATGACTGGGGTGAAGTCGTAACAAGGTAACCGTAGGGGAACCTGCGGTTGGATCACCTCCTTACCTGAAGATACCTTCCCGCGAAGTGCTCACACAGATTGTCTGATAGAAAAGTAACGAGCAGGACGGCTGCGAAGTCGTGACACTTTGTGTCCCCTTCGTCTAGCGGTTAGGACTCCGCCCTTTCACGGCGGCAACAGGGGTTCGAATCCCCTAGGGGACGCCACTGCTTGGTGACAGGTGAAAGGTGTCTCCACAGAATATCTCAAAACTGACGGTAACGTCGTGTTTGAGATATTGCTCTTTAACAATCCGGAACAAGCTGAAAATTTGAAACGACGCGTCGCGTTCATTTCTCCGTAATAAGAAATGAATCACGATGCGTTCGGGTCTCTCAAATGCTTGCAGTCCGCAGCGTTGCAAAACGCCTGTGGGTTGTGAGGTTAAGCGACTAAGCGTACACGGTGGATGCCCTGGCAGTCAGAGGCGATGAAGGACGTGCTAATCTGCGAAAAGCGACGGTAAGGTGATATGAACCGCTACAGCCGTCGATGTCCGAATGGGGAAACCCAGTGTGTTTCGACACACTATCGTTAACTGAATACATAGGTTAACGAGGCGAACCGGGGGAACTGAAACATCTAAGTACCCCGAGGAAAAGAAATCAACCGAGATTCCCCCAGTAGCGGCGAGCGAACGGGGAGCAGCCCAGGACCTGAATCAGCTTGTGCATCAGTGGAAGCGTCTGGAAAGTCGCGCGATACCGGGTGACAGCCCCGTACACGAAGATGCATGAGTTGTGAGTCCGACGAGTAGGGCGGGACACGTGGTATCCTGTCTGAACATGGGGGGACCATCCTCCAAGGCTAAATACTCCTGACTGACCGATAGTGAACCAGTACCGTGAGGGAAAGGCGAAAAGAACCCCGGCGAGGGGAGTGAAACAGAACCTGAAACCGTGTACGTACAAGCAGTGGGAGCACCTTCGGGTGTGACTGCGTACCTTTTGTATAATGGGTCAGCGACTTATATTCTGTAGCAAGGTTAACCGCATAGGGGAGCCGAAGGGAAACCGAGTCTTAATTGGGCGTTAAGTTGCAGGGTATAGACCCGAAACCCGGTGATCTAGCCATGGGCAGGTTGAAGGTTGGGTAACACTAACTGGAGGACCGAACCGACTAATGTTGAAAAATTAGCGGATGACTTGTGGCTGGGGGTGAAAGGCCAATCAAACCGGGAGATAGCTGGTTCTCCCCGAAAGCTATTTAGGTAGCGCCTCGTGAACTCATCTCCGGGGGTAGAGCACTGTTTCGGCTAGGGGGCCATCCCGGCTTACCAACCCGATGCAAACTGCGAATACCGGAGAATGTTATCACGGGAGACACACGGCGGGTGCTAACGTCCGTCGTGAAGAGGGAAACAACCCAGACCGCCAGCTAAGGTCCCAAAGTCATGGTTAAGTGGGAAACGATGTGGGAAGGCACAGACAGCCAGGATGTTGGCTTAGAAGCAGCCATCATTTAAAGAAAGCGTAATAGCTCACTGGTCGAGTCGGCCTGCGCGGAAGATGTAACGGGGCTAAACCATGCACCGAAGCTGCGGCAGCGACACTATGTGTTGTTGGGTAGGGGAGCGTTCTGTAAGCCGCTGAAGGTGTGCTGTGAGGCATGCTGGAGGTATCAGAAGTGCGAATGCTGACATAAGTAACGATAAAGCGGGTGAAAAGCCCGCTCGCCGGAAGACCAAGGGTTCCTGTCCAACGTTAATCGGGGCAGGGTGAGTCGACCCCTAAGGCGAGGCTGAAAAGCGTAGTCGATGGGAAACAGGTTAATATTCCTGTACTTGGTGTTACTGCGAAGGGGGGACGGAGAAGGCTAGGTTATCCGGGCGACGGTTGTCCCGGTTTAAGCGTGCAGGTGTGAAGACCAGGCAAATCCGGTCTTCTTTAACACTGAGGCGTGATGACGAGCCGCTACGGCGGTGAAGTAACTGATGCCCTGCTTCCAGGAAAAGCCTCTAAGCTCCAGGTAACACGAAATCGTACCCCAAACCGACACAGGTGGTCAGGTAGAGAATACCAAGGCGCTTGAGAGAACTCGGGTGAAGGAACTAGGCAAAATGGTGCCGTAACTTCGGGAGAAGGCACGCTGGCGCGTAGGTGAAGGGACTTGCTCCCGGAGCCGAGGCCAGTCGAAGATACCAGCTGGCTGCAACTGTTTATTAAAAACACAGCACTGTGCAAACACGAAAGTGGACGTATACGGTGTGACGCCTGCCCGGTGCCGGAAGGTTAATTGATGGGGTTATCCGCAAGGAGAAGCTCTTGATCGAAGCCCCGGTAAACGGCGGCCGTAACTATAACGGTCCTAAGGTAGCGAAATTCCTTGTCGGGTAAGTTCCGACCTGCACGAATGGCGTAATGATGGCCAGGCTGTCTCCACCCGAGACTCAGTGAAATTGAAATCGCTGTGAAGATGCAGTGTACCCGCGGCAAGACGGAAAGACCCCGTGAACCTTTACTATAGCTTGACACTGAACATTGAGCCTTGATGTGTAGGATAGGTGGGAGGCTTTGAAGCGTGGACGCCAGTCTGCGTGGAGCCAACCTTGAAATACCACCCTTTAATGTTTGATGTTCTAACGTAGGCCCGTAATCCGGGCTGCGGACAGTGTCTGGTGGGTAGTTTGACTGGGGCGGTCTCCTCCCAAAGCGTAACGGAGGAGCACGAAGGTTGGCTAATCCTGGTCGGACATCAGGAGGTTAGTGCAATGGCATAAGCCAGCTTGACTGCGAGAGTGACGGCTCGAGCAGGTGCGAAAGCAGGTCATAGTGATCCGGTGGTTCTGAATGGAAGGGCCATCGCTCAACGGATAAAAGGTACTCCGGGGATAACAGGCTGATACCGCCCAAGAGTTCATATCGACGGCGGTGTTTGGCACCTCGATGTCGGCTCATCACATCCTGGGGCTGAAGTAGGTCCCAAGGGTACGGCTGTTCGCCGTTTAAAGTGGTACGCGAGCTGGGTTTAGAACGTCGTGAGACAGTTCGGTCCCTATCTGCCGTGGGCGCTGGAGAATTGAGGGGGGTTGCTCCTAGTACGAGAGGACCGGAGTGAACGCACCGCTGGTGTTCGGGTTGTCATGCCAATGGCACTGCCCGGTAGCTAAGTGCGGAAGAGATAAGTGCTGAAAGCATCTAAGCACGAAACTTGCCCCGAGATGAGTTCTCCCTGACCCTTTAAGGGTCCTGAAGGGACGTTGAAGACGACGACGTTGATAGGCCGGGTGTGTAAGCGCAGCGATGCGTTGAGCTAACCGGTACTAATGACCCGTGAGGCTTAACCTTACAACGCCAGAGGCGTTTTGGTCTGAGAGACCGAAAGAATTTTCAGCTTTGTTCACCGGATTACGTCCAGTGGATTTTGTGCTGTGACAGGGCGGCACGCGAGACGACGTGAAGGAGCATACACGAGTATGTGACTGAGCGGCGCGAGCGGGGCAACGCAGTCAGAGCGCGAAAGACGCGGACGAAAACAGAATTTGCCTGGCGGCAACAGCGCGGTGGTCCCACCTGACCCCATGCCGAACTCAGAAGTGAAACGCCGTAGCGCCGATGGTAGTGTGGGGCCTCCCCATGCGAGAGTAGGGAACTGCCAGGCATCAAACCAGTGAAGAAGCCCCGGACGAGAGTCCGGGGCTTTTTTACGTCCGTACTCCGGCAAATTTACCGCTAAAAACGCGAAAACTCCCCACTGTAAAACCGTGCAATCGGGTAAACTACGGCCAGATTAATCAGTAAAGGCCGTAACATGTCCAGCCCTCAGACTTCCCTGAAAGCGTTCAACACACTGGGTCTTGCAATCGCGGCTGAAAAGCTTGTTGTTGCGGATAGCGCAGAAGCCATTTCCTCTGCCTGGCACGCCAGCCAGCAAAATAATCAGCCGTTTATGGTGCTTGGCGAGGGCAGTAACGTCCTGTTCCTCGAAGATTTTGCCGGCTGCGTGGTGATTAACGCGATTAAAGGTATCACCCTGGAAGAGCACGACGAAGCCTGGCATCTGCACGTTGGTGCTGGCGAAAACTGGCATCAGTTGGTTGAGCACACTCTAAAGAAAGGCCTCACCGGGCTGGAAAATCTGGCGCTGATTCCTGGCGTGACGGGATCGGCACCCATCCAGAACATTGGCGCTTACGGTGTTGAATTTAAAGATATTTGCCAGTACGTCGAGGTGTTACACCTGCCGGATAGCACAGTCACGCGTCTGCACCGTGATGAGTGCCAGTTTGGCTATCGCGACAGCATCTTCAAACACGCGATGAAGCACGACTATGTGATTGTGGCCGTCGGTCTGCGTCTGGCCAAGCAGTGGAAACCGGTGCTGAGCTATGGCGATCTGGCGAAGCTCAATCCCGCTACCGTATGCGCGTGGGACGTATTCAATGCGGTGTGCCATATGCGGCAAAGTAAGCTGCCCGATCCGCGCATAACAGGCAATGTAGGCAGTTTCTTTAAAAATCCCCTGATTTCCACTCAGCAGGCAGAGGCATTGCTCACGCACTATCCTGCTATGCCGCACTATCCACAGCACAGTGGTGAGGTCAAGCTGGCCGCGGGCTGGCTGATCGATCAGTGTGCGTTGAAAGGCTATCGTCTTGGCGGCGCTGCGGTGCATCGGCAGCAGGCACTGGTACTGATCAATGAAGACAATGCCACACCGCAGGATATTATCGCCCTGGCCCATCATGTGCGTCAGGAGGTGGGGAAAAAATTTGCCGTGTGGCTGGAGCCTGAGGTGCGGTTTATTGGCGCGCAGGGCGAGCGTAACGCCGTCGAGGTGATTTCATGAAAGATCATAGCGTTCCATTAAAACTGGTCGCCCTGCTGGCCGATGGCGAATTTCACTCTGGTGAACAGCTGGGTGAAGCGCTCGGTATGAGCCGCGCTGCCGTGAATAAACATATTCAGACGCTGAAAAGCTGGGGCCTCGATGTCTACACCGTGACAGGGAAAGGTTACAGCCTGCCAGCGCCCATTCAGTTGCTGAATGAAGAGGCGATACTGGCGCATCTGCATCAGGCGGATCTGGCGGTGATTCCGGTTATTGACTCAACGAATCAGTATTTACTCGATCGCATGGACCAGCTGAACTCCGGCTATGCGTGCATCGCGGAATATCAACAGGCCGGGCGCGGCCGGCGCGGACGGAAATGGTTCTCGCCGTTTGGCGCCAATCTCTACATGTCCATGTACTGGCGACTGGAGCAGGGGCCAGCTGCGGCAATGGGCCTGAGTCTGGTGATTGGTATCGTGATGGCAGAGGTTATCCAGTCGCTGGGCGCGGCCGACGTTCGCGTTAAGTGGCCAAATGACCTCTATCTGCAGGATCGTAAACTGGCGGGTATTCTGGTTGAGCTCACCGGTAAAACCGGCGATGCGGCGCAAATTGTGATGGGCGCGGGGATCAACCTGGTGATGCGGGGCGAAGGCACGGCAGAAATCAATCAGGGTTGGATCAATCTTCAGGAAGCGGGCATCGAGATCAATCGTAACGAACTTGCCGCCAGGCTGATAAACCGTCTGCGTGAAGCTTTACCGCTGTTTGAACGCGATGGGCTGGCGCCGTTTGTCGGCCGCTGGGAAGCGCTGGATAACTTTATCCATCGTCCGGTAAAACTGCTGATTGGCGATCGTGAAGTGCATGGCATTGCGCGCGGAATTGATAAGCAGGGCGGTTTATTGCTGGAACAGGATGGTGAGATTAAATCCTGGGTCGGCGGGGAAATTTCATTACGTCCCGCTAATTGACACGGTAAACAGTAATGCATTAAACGCCCTGATAAAGCAGGGCGTTTTTAATACTATTTTCGTAACCGCACGCTTTGCACGGCATGATCCGCAGACTTGGTCATGATTAGGCTGGCCCGCTCACGCGTAGGTAAGATGTTTTCTTTTAAATTCAGCCAGTTAATCTCTTTCCATAACCCACGTGCAATACTCTCTGCTTCCTCTTCAGGCAGCTGAGAATAGTGGTGGAAATAAGAGTCCGGATCGCTGAAGGCACCTTCGCGGAATTTAAGAAAGCGATTAACGTACCAGCGCTCTAATAAGTTTTCTGGCGCATCGACATATATTGAAAAGTCGACGAAATCTGAGACAAATACATGATGCGGATCGTGCGGATAATCCATACCGCTCTGCAGGACGTTCAGCCCTTCCAGAATCAGGATGTCCGGCTGCTGCACCACCTTATCGCCATCCGGGATGACATCGTAAATCAGGTGTGAATACACCGGTGCGGTGACCTGACTGGCGCCCGATTTCAAATCCGATACGAACTTCACCAGTCGATGCATATCATACGACTGCGGGAAGCCTTTCTTTTTCATCAGGCCGCGCTCTTTCAGCACCGCATTAGGGTGCAAAAAGCCATCGGTGGTGATGAGTTCCACCTTGCGGTGCTCGGGCCAGCGGCTAAGCAGCGCCTGTAACACGCGCGCGGTGGTGCTTTTACCGACGGCGACACTGCCGGCAATACTGATAATGTACGGGATCTTCTGGCCATTGGTGCCAAGGAACTGCTCCAGTACCGCCTGACGGCGCAGATTTGAACTGATATAGAAGTTCAGCAGACGTGATAGCGGCAGATAGATCTCGGCAACTTCTTCCAGCGAAAGATCTTCATTGATACCGCGCAGCCGTTCAATTTCGCTGGCGGCCAGCGTCATCGGTACGGAATCTCGCAGCGCAGCCCATTGCTGGCGATCAAACTGCAGGTAGGGCGTCGTCAGTGGCGTCGTTTTTTTACTCATAAGCATGCATCTGACCGCAAATTCTGGCTCATCAACACCTTGCAGCAACAGGCATACAGCGATGTGTCGAACTCAGTTGCACGTCACAGGGGTAATTTAACGAGAACAATGGGCAGGAGGGTAACACCAGTGTGACTTTAAAAAGAAGTAAAATGATAAACCTGAGCACGCTTTCGTAAGCAGGCCCGCATTTTTATGATCACATTATGAGGCTAACGCAGTATCAAAGAATAATCAGGCAGTGGGTTGACGGAAAAACACACCATGTTTGCTGCTTTTTGCTGCGCTGGCGGGGCGTTTTGCGAGGATTTGCACAAATAGTAAGCGGTAGTGCAAATTTAGCAATTTTTTTGTTGCATCCTGAACCCGGTCTTCCTAGAATGCGCGTCACTTGATGCCGGCTTAGCTCAGTTGGTAGAGCAACTGACTTGTAATCAGTAGGTCACCAGTTCGATTCCGGTAGCCGGCACCATCAAGTAGGTGGGATTCCCGAGCGGCCAAAGGGAGCAGACTGTAAATCTGCCGTCACAGACTTCGAAGGTTCGAATCCTTCTCCCACCACCATCTCAACCTCTCGGTTGAGCGTCAGATAAAGGCTTATCTGATGGGTGAGTTCAATTCTCTCACCTTCGAATTCAGATTGCGCAGTAGCGTGATCACCGTCAGTCGGAAACTCTGACTGGCTCGAATAATAGAAGGTCTTCTTTTATTATTCATAAGCTACAGAAAGAACAGGTAGCCGAGTTCCAGGATGCGGGCATCGTATAATGGCTATTACCTCAGCCTTCCAAGCTGATGATGCGGGTTCGATTCCCGCTGCCCGCTCCAGATGTGCTGATATGGCTCAGTTGGTAGAGCGCACCCTTGGTAAGGGTGAGGTCCCCAGTTCGACTCTGGGTATCAGCACCACTTCCTTTATCTCTCTCCTGATTCTCTCTCTGTAAAACTAACATCAGGTTTTGCCTGGTTAATGTGACGATATCTTTGATATATCCGTGTCTTAGAGGGACAAGCGATGGCTAAAGAGCAATTTCAACGTAACAAACTGCACGTAAACGTGGGCACCATCGGTCACGTCGACCACGGTAAAACCACTCTGACTGCGGCAATCACCACCGTTCTGGCTAAAACCTACGGCGGCCAGGCACGTGCATTCGATCAGATCGATAACGCGCCAGAAGAGAAGGCTCGTGGTATCACCATCAACACCTCTCACGTTGAATATGAAACCCCGACCCGTCACTACGCACACGTTGACTGCCCAGGCCACGCCGACTATGTGAAAAACATGATCACCGGTGCTGCGCAGATGGACGGCGCGATCCTGGTTGTTGCGGCGACTGATGGCCCAATGCCTCAGACCCGTGAGCACATCCTGCTGGGTCGTCAGGTTGGCGTTCCTTACATCATCGTGTTCCTGAACAAGTGCGACATGGTTGATGACGAAGAGCTGCTGGAACTGGTTGAGATGGAAGTGCGTGACCTGCTGTCTGCTTACGACTTCCCTGGCGACGATACCCCAATCGTACGCGGTTCTGCGCTGAAAGCGCTGGAAGGCGACGCTGAGTGGGAAGCGAAAATCGTTGAGCTGGCTGAGCACCTGGATAACTACATCCCGGATCCAGTCCGTGCTATCGACCTGCCGTTCCTGCTGCCAATCGAAGACGTATTCTCAATCTCTGGCCGTGGTACCGTTGTTACCGGTCGTGTTGAGCGCGGCATCGTGAAAGTGGGCGACGAAGTAGAAATCGTAGGTATCAAAGCGACTGCCAAGTCTACCTGTACCGGTGTTGAAATGTTCCGCAAACTGCTGGACCAGGGTCAGGCAGGCGAGAACTGTGGTGTTCTGCTGCGCGGTATCAAGCGTGAAGAGATCCAGCGTGGTCAGGTTCTGGCTAAGCCAGGTACCATCAAGCCACACACCCAGTTCGAGTCAGAAGTTTACGTTCTGTCTAAAGACGAAGGCGGCCGTCATACTCCGTTCTTCAAAGGCTACCGTCCACAGTTCTACTTCCGTACCACTGACGTAACCGGTTCAGTAGAGCTGCCAGAAGGCGTTGAGATGGTAATGCCAGGCGACAACATCAAAATGGTTGTTACCCTGATCCATCCAATCGCAATGGACGAAGGTCTGCGCTTCGCAATCCGCGAAGGCGGCCGTACCGTTGGCGCGGGCGTTGTTGCTAAAGTTATCGCGTAATAGCGATAATATTTGACGCAATGCACACGGAAAGGGCATCATTTGATGCCCTTTTTGTACGCTGTTAACCAGAACCTGGCTCATCAGTGATTTTCGATCATAATCATTGCTGAGACAGGCTCTGTATTACGGCGCTGGATACCGAGTTATGCCCAAAAGCGCATTCGGTTTGGATGCCTCGCTCTGCGGGGCAGAATAGTTTCTGAATTATTGTGGCAGGTTGGTTTATGAGTGCGAATACCGAAGCTCAAGGGAGCGGGCGCGGCCTGGAAGCGGTAAAGTGGGTAGTTGTGATCGCATTGCTGCTGGTAGCAATCGTCGGTAACTACCTGTATCGCGATGTGACACTGCCTTTACGCGCGCTGGCTGTCGTGGTGTTGATCGCTGCGGCGGGCGGCATTGCGTTGCTGACCACCAAAGGCAAAGCAACCGTGGCTTTTGCACGTGAAGCAAGAACCGAAATGCGTAAGGTCATCTGGCCAACTCGCCAGGAAACATTGCACACCACGTTAATCGTTGCCGCGGTCACTGCCGTGATGTCACTGATTTTGTGGGGGCTGGATGGTATTCTGGTCCGTCTGGTATCGTTTATCACTGGCCTGAGGTTCTGAGATGTCTGAAGCTCCAAAAAAACGCTGGTACGTCGTTCAGGCGTTTTCCGGTTTTGAAGCCCGCGTAGCCAAGTCGCTGCAAGAGCATATCAAACTGCACAACATGGAAGAACTGTTTGGCGAAGTCATGGTGCCGACTGAAGAAGTCGTGGAAATCCGTGGCGGCCAGCGTCGCAAAAGCGAACGCAAATTCTTCCCTGGTTACGTACTGGTCCAGATGGTGATGAATGACGCCAGCTGGCACTTAGTGCGCAGTGTACCGCGTGTAATGGGCTTCATTGGTGGTACCTCTGACCGTCCGGCACCGATCAGTGATAAAGAAGTGGATGCGATCATGAACCGCCTGCAGCAGGTGGGTGATAAGCCGCGTCCGAAAACGCTGTTCGAGCCAGGCGAGATGGTGCGTGTCAACGACGGCCCGTTTGCCGACTTCAATGGTGTGGTCGAAGAAGTGGATTACGAGAAGAGCCGCCTGAAGGTTTCTGTTTCTATCTTCGGCCGTGCAACGCCGGTAGAACTCGACTTTGCTCAGGTGGAGAAAGGCTAAGCCTTTTGTTCACTTTTTAGCTCTTGCGGAAGGCGCGAAATTTACCTATAATTTCGCGCCTTTTGTTTTTATGCGCTGGCAACAGCGTGTAAATCGTTATCACGGGGAGCCTGTTCGCCAGGCGCTATACCCAATAGAGGAAATATCATGGCCAAGAAAGTACAAGCCTACGTCAAGCTGCAGGTTGCAGCTGGTATGGCTAACCCGAGCCCACCAGTTGGTCCGGCTCTGGGTCAGCAGGGTGTTAACATCATGGAATTCTGTAAAGCGTTCAACGCCAAAACAGAATCACTGGAAAAAGGTCTGCCGACTCCAGTAGTTATCACCGTATACAGCGACCGTTCTTTCACCTTCGTTACCAAAACGCCTCCGGCTGCCGTTCTGCTGAAAAAAGCAGCAGGCATCAAGTCTGGTTCTGGTAAGCCGAACAAAGATAAAGTCGGTAAAGTAACTCGTGCTCAGGTACGTGAAATCGCAGAAACCAAAGCTGCGGACATGACTGGTGCTGACGTAGAAGCGATGACTCGCTCTATCGAAGGTACTGCTCGTTCCATGGGCCTGGTAGTGGAGGACTAAGAAATGGCTAAGCTGACCAAGCGCATGCGCGTGATCCGTGACAAAGTTGATGCGACTAAACAGTATGACATCAACGAAGCTGTTGCTCTGCTGAAAGAACTGGCTACCGCTAAATTCGTAGAGAGCGTGGACGTTGCTGTTAACCTCGGCATCGATGCACGTAAATCTGACCAGAACGTACGCGGTGCGACCGTTCTGCCACACGGTACTGGTCGTTCAGTACGTGTTGCCGTCTTTACCCAGGGCGCAAACGCTGAAGCTGCTAAAGCAGCTGGCGCTGAGCTGGTAGGTATGGAAGACCTGGCTGATCAGATCAAGAAAGGCGAAATGAACTTTGACGTTGTTATTGCTTCTCCGGATGCAATGCGCGTTGTTGGCCAGCTGGGCCAGGTTCTGGGCCCACGTGGTCTGATGCCAAACCCGAAAGTTGGTACCGTAACTCCTAACGTTGCTGAAGCTGTGAAAAACGCTAAAGCGGGTCAGGTTCGTTACCGTAACGACAAAAACGGCATCATCCACACCACCATTGGTAAAGTGGACTTCGATGCTGACAAACTGAAAGAAAACCTGGAATCTCTGCTGGTTGCGCTGAAAAAAGCTAAACCTGCTCAGGCGAAAGGCGTGTACATCAAGAAAGTCAGCATCTCTACCACCATGGGCGCCGGCGTTGCCGTTGACCAGGCTGGTCTGAACGCAGCAGCAAACTAATTGCTGCTTGTAACGGGCGAAAAATTCATCTAGAATCTTACGCCCGTTGTTCTGGTTGATCCATCAATTCAGAACCCAAATTCATAGTCGCGGAGTGCACAGGTCTAAACACCTTGTCATTCAGCGACTAAGGTTGGAGCCAGGCCTGATCCTGGCCTCCGTCCAAGACCGCAGGAGCAGAACCTCTTCGGAAGTGATGCTTAATATCCTGCGTAGACGGTGACAGAACCAAAAAGAATTTTTTCTTCACTGGATTCTGCTCACCGTGTAACGCGCTTACGGCCTTCGGGTGTGTAAGTGAAGTGAGTTCCGGGAAATTTTCCCGGTCAAATCCAGGAGCAAAGCTAATGGCATTAAATCTTCAAGGCAAACAAGCAATTGTTGCTGAAGTTAGCGAAGTAGCCAAAGGCGCGCTTTCAGCGGTTGTTGCGGATTCCCGTGGCGTTACCGTTGATAAAATGACTGAACTGCGTAAAGCAGGTCGTGAAGCTGGCGTCTACATGCGTGTTGTTCGTAACACCCTGCTGCGCCGCGTCGTTGAAGGTACTCCATTCGAGTGCCTGAAAGACACGTTTGTTGGTCCGACCCTGATTGCATACTCTATGGAACACCCGGGCGCTGCTGCTCGTCTGTTCAAAGAGTTCGCGAAAGCGAATGCAAACTTTGAGGTCAAAGCTGCAGCCTTTGAAGGTGAGCTGATCCCGGCGGCACAAATTGACCGTCTGGCAACGCTGCCGACTTACGAAGAAGCACTGGCACGTCTGATGTCGACCATGAAAGAAGCTGCTGCTGGCAAGCTGGTCCGCACTCTGGCTGCTGTTCGCGACGCGAAAGAAGCGGCTTAAGGCCAGATTCTTTTTCTTCGTACTTGCTAACGTATAAACTTTTACTGATTCTTAGGAACAATTGTCATGTCTATCACTAAAGATCAAATCCTGGAAGCCGTTGCAGCTATGTCCGTAATGGAAGTAGTTGAGCTGGTTTCTGCTATGGAAGAAAAATTCGGCGTTTCTGCTGCTGCTGCTGTCGCTGTTGCTGCTGGCCCGGCTGAAGCTGTTGAAGAGAAAACTGAATTCGACGTTATCCTGAAAGCTGCTGGCGCGAACAAAGTTGCTGTAATCAAAGCCGTTCGTGGCGCAACTGGTCTGGGCCTGAAAGAAGCTAAAGACCTGGTTGAAGCTGCTCCAGCTGCAATCAAAGAAGGCATCAGCAAAGACGACGCAGCTGCACTTGAAGCTGCTCTGAAAGAAGCTGGCGCTGAAGTTGAAGTTAAGTAAGACAACCCTCGGGTTGCAGTCTGCGTAAACAGACTGATGGCTGGTGACTTTTTGGTCACCAGCCTTTTTGCGCTACAGGGGAACGATGGCGTTTCGCACTGTTTGTCCATTGTTCCTCTTCAATATCTTTTTCTATCGACGACTTAATATACCGCTTTCCTGTGAGGGTTCCCTGCCTGCGCAACGGCGATGAAATGATTTAAGAGTGATAGAAAGATGTATTGCATGGGGTGCCGCGCATCGCATGAAAAACAAAATAGTGTTGCATGAACTGTCCCTTCAGGACGGACAGCGTGGGTCGACTTGTCAGCTAGCTGAGGAACCCTATGGTTTACTCCTATACCGAGAAAAAACGTATTCGTAAGGATTTTGGTAAACGTCCACAAGTACTGGATGTGCCTTATCTCCTTTCTATCCAGCTTGACTCGTTCCAGAAGTTTATCGAGCAAGATCCAGAAGGCCAGTACGGTCTGGAAGCAGCCTTCCGTTCCGTGTTCCCAATCGCGAGCTACAGCGGCAACTCTGAGTTGCAGTATGTCAGCTACCGTCTGGGTGAGCCGGTGTTTGACGTGACAGAATGTCAGATCCGTGGCGTGACGTACTCCGCACCGCTGCGCGTTAAACTGCGTCTGGTGATCTACGAGCGCGAAGCGCCGGAAGGCACCGTAAAAGACATCAAAGAACAAGAAGTGTACATGGGCGAAATTCCGCTCATGACCGACAACGGTACCTTTGTCATCAACGGTACTGAGCGTGTTATCGTTTCTCAGCTGCATCGTAGTCCTGGCGTATTCTTTGACAGCGATAAGGGTAAAACGCACTCTTCCGGTAAAGTGCTGTATAACGCACGTATTATTCCTTACCGCGGTTCATGGCTCGACTTCGAGTTTGACCCGAAAGACAACCTGTTCGTCCGTATTGACCGTCGTCGTAAGCTGCCGGCCAGTATCATCCTGCGCGCGCTGGATTACACCACTGAGCAGATTCTCGATCTGTTCTTCGAAAAAGTGGTGTTTGAAATCCGCGACAACAAGCTGCAGATGGAACTGGTGCCTGAGCGCCTGCGTGGTGAAACCGCCTCCTTCGATATCGAAGCCAACGGCACGGTCTACGTTGAGAAAGGTCGTCGCATCACTGCGCGCCACATCCGTCAGCTGGAAAAAGACAACATTCAGCACATCGAAGTGCCGGTCGAGTACATCGCGGGCAAAGTGGTCGCAAAAGATTACATCGATCTGAACACCGGTGAGCTGATCGTGCCGGCGAACATGGAGCTGTCACTGGATCTGCTGGCGAAACTGAGCCAGTCCGGTCACAAGCGCATCGAAACCCTGTTCACCAACGACCTGGATCACGGCCCGTACATTTCTGAGACGCTGCGCGTTGACCCAACCAACGATCGCCTGAGCGCGCTGGTTGAGATCTACCGCATGATGCGTCCTGGCGAGCCGCCAACGCGTGAAGCCGCAGAAAACCTGTTCGAGAACCTGTTCTTCTCCGAAGATCGTTACGATCTGTCGGCCGTTGGCCGCATGAAGTTCAACCGTTCTCTGCTGCGTGACGAGATCGAAGGTTCCGGTATCCTGAGCAAAGACGACATCATTGAAGTGATGAAGAAGCTCATCGGTATCCGTAACGGTATTGGCGAAGTGGATGATATCGACCACCTCGGCAACCGTCGTATCCGTTCGGTCGGTGAAATGGCGGAAAACCAGTTCCGCGTTGGCCTGGTGCGTGTAGAGCGCGCTGTGAAAGAGCGTCTGTCTCTGGGCGACCTCGACACGCTGATGCCACAGGACATGATCAACGCCAAGCCAATTTCGGCCGCGGTGAAAGAGTTCTTTGGTTCCAGCCAGCTGTCCCAGTTTATGGACCAGAACAACCCGCTGTCTGAGATTACGCACAAACGTCGTATCTCTGCTCTGGGCCCAGGCGGTCTGACCCGTGAACGCGCCGGCTTCGAAGTGCGTGACGTACACCCGACTCACTACGGTCGCGTATGTCCAATCGAAACCCCGGAAGGTCCGAACATCGGTCTGATCAACTCACTCTCTGTTTACGCGCAGACTAACGAATACGGCTTCCTCGAAACGCCGTACCGCCGCGTGGTTGACGGTAAAGTGAGTGATGAAATTCATTACCTCTCTGCTATCGAAGAGGGTAACTACGTTATCGCTCAGGCGAACACCAACCTCGCCGATGACGGCAGTTTTGTTGACGATCTCGTCACCTGCCGTAGCAAAGGTGAATCGAGCCTGTTCAGCCGCGATCAGGTTGACTACATGGACGTTTCCACCCAGCAGGTGGTTTCTGTCGGTGCGTCACTGATCCCGTTCCTGGAGCACGATGATGCTAACCGCGCCCTGATGGGTGCGAACATGCAACGTCAGGCTGTACCTACCCTGCGTGCTGACAAGCCGCTGGTTGGTACCGGTATGGAACGTGCTGTTGCGGTCGACTCCGGTGTAACTGCCGTCGCGAAACGTGGTGGTACCGTGCAGTACGTCGATGCGTCACGTATCGTTATCAAAGTTAACGAAGACGAGATGTATCCGGGCGAAGCAGGTATCGACATCTACAACCTGACCAAGTACACCCGTTCTAACCAGAACACCTGCATCAACCAGATGCCGTGTGTTTCTCTGGGTGAACCTATCGAGCGTGGCGACGTGCTGGCTGACGGCCCGTCTACCGACCTCGGTGAGCTGGCGCTGGGTCAGAACATGCGCGTGGCGTTCATGCCATGGAACGGTTACAACTTCGAAGACTCCATCCTCGTTTCTGAGCGTGTTGTGCAGGAAGACCGTTTCACCACCATCCACATTCAGGAACTGGCTTGCGTGTCGCGTGACACCAAACTGGGGCCGGAAGAGATCACCGCTGACATCCCGAACGTGGGTGAAGCCGCGCTCTCCAAACTGGATGAATCCGGCATCGTGTATATCGGTGCGGAAGTGACCGGTGGCGACATTCTGGTAGGCAAGGTGACGCCGAAAGGTGAAACCCAGCTGACGCCAGAAGAGAAACTGCTGCGTGCAATCTTCGGTGAAAAAGCCTCTGACGTGAAAGACTCGTCACTGCGCGTACCGAACGGCGTTTCCGGTACGGTTATCGACGTACAGGTCTTCACCCGCGATGGCGTGGAAAAAGACAAGCGCGCGCTGGAAATCGAAGAGATGCAGCTGAAGCAGGCGAAAAAAGACCTGTCTGAAGAACTGCAGATCCTCGAAGCGGGCCTGTTCAGCCGTATCCAGGCCGTCCTGATTTCAGGTGGCGTGGAAGCGGAGAAACTGGACAAGCTGCCACGTGAGCGCTGGCTGGAACTCGGTCTGACCGACGAAGAGAAGCAGAACGCGCTGGAGCAGCTGGCTGAGCAGTATGACGAGCTGAAGCACGAGTTTGAGAAGAAACTCGAAGCGAAGCGTCGCAAGATCACCCAGGGCGACGATCTGGCACCGGGCGTGCTGAAAATCGTTAAGGTGTATCTGGCCGTTAAGCGTCAGATTCAGCCTGGTGACAAAATGGCGGGTCGTCACGGTAACAAAGGTGTTATCTCGAAGATCAACCCAATCGAAGACATGCCATACGATGAGAACGGTACGCCGGTCGACATCGTACTGAACCCGCTGGGCGTACCATCGCGTATGAACATCGGTCAGATTCTGGAAACCCACCTGGGTATGGCGGCGAAAGGCATTGGTGAGAAGATCAATGCGATGCTGAAGAAGCAGGAAGAAGTCGCCAAACTGCGTGAGTTTATCCAGCGTGCTTACGATCTGGGCACCGATGTGCGTCAGAAAGTTGACCTGAACACCTTCTCGGACGACGAAGTGCTGCGTCTGGCAGAGAACCTGAAAAAAGGTATGCCAATCGCGACGCCAGTGTTCGACGGTGCGAAAGAGAGCGAAATCAAAGAGCTGCTGCAGCTCGGCGGTCTGCCTTCTTCCGGTCAGATCACCCTGTTTGACGGCCGTACCGGTGAGCAGTTTGAGCGTCAGGTAACCGTAGGTTACATGTACATGCTGAAACTGAACCACCTGGTCGACGACAAGATGCACGCCCGTTCTACCGGCTCTTACAGCCTGGTTACGCAGCAGCCGCTGGGTGGTAAGGCGCAGTTCGGTGGTCAGCGCTTCGGTGAGATGGAAGTGTGGGCACTGGAAGCATACGGTGCCGCGTATACCCTGCAGGAAATGCTTACCGTTAAGTCTGATGACGTCAACGGCCGTACCAAGATGTATAAAAACATCGTTGACGGCAACCATCAGATGGAACCGGGCATGCCGGAATCCTTCAACGTACTGTTGAAAGAGATTCGCTCGCTGGGTATCAACATCGAGCTGGAAGACGAGTAAGCACTCGCAAGTACTGGTTATGGGACGCGCCTGGCGCGTCCCTGAGAGTTCCACTCCGACGGGAGCTAATCCGTGAAAGACTTACTTAAGTTTCTGAAAGCGCAAACTAAAACCGAAGAGTTTGATGCGATCAAAATTGCGCTGGCCTCGCCAGACATGATCCGTTCCTGGTCTTTCGGTGAAGTTAAAAAGCCGGAAACCATTAACTACCGTACCTTCAAGCCGGAGCGTGACGGTCTTTTCTGTGCCCGTATTTTCGGACCGGTAAAAGATTACGAATGCCTGTGCGGTAAGTACAAGCGTCTGAAACACCGTGGCGTGATCTGTGAGAAGTGTGGCGTTGAAGTCACGCAGACCAAAGTGCGTCGTGAGCGTATGGGCCACATCGAGCTGGCTTCGCCGACCGCGCACATCTGGTTCCTGAAATCACTGCCGTCCCGCATCGGTTTGCTGCTGGATATGCCGCTGCGTGATATCGAGCGCGTACTGTACTTCGAATCTTATGTTGTGGTCGAAGGCGGCATGACCAACCTGGAAAAACGTCAGATTCTGACCGAAGAGCAGTACCTTGACGCGCTGGAAGAGTTCGGTGACGAATTCGACGCGAAGATGGGTGCGGAAGCTATCCAGGCGCTGCTGAAAAATATGGATCTGGAGCAGGAGTGCGAGCAGCTGCGTGAAGAGCTGAACGAAACCAACTCTGAGACCAAACGTAAAAAGCTGACCAAGCGTATCAAGCTGCTGGAAGCGTTCGTGCAGTCTGGCAACAAGCCAGAGTGGATGATCCTGACCGTTCTGCCGGTGCTGCCGCCAGATCTGCGTCCGCTGGTACCGCTGGACGGCGGTCGTTTCGCTACGTCGGATCTGAACGATCTATATCGTCGCGTGATCAACCGTAACAACCGTCTGAAGCGTCTGCTGGATCTGGCTGCTCCAGATATCATCGTACGTAACGAAAAACGTATGCTGCAGGAAGCGGTAGATGCCCTGCTGGATAACGGCCGTCGCGGTCGTGCCATCACCGGCTCTAACAAACGTCCTCTGAAATCTTTGGCCGACATGATCAAAGGTAAGCAGGGTCGTTTCCGTCAGAACCTGCTGGGTAAACGTGTTGACTACTCCGGTCGTTCGGTTATCACCGTAGGTCCATACCTGCGTCTGCATCAGTGCGGTCTGCCGAAGAAAATGGCACTGGAGCTGTTCAAACCGTTCATCTACGGCAAGCTGGAACTGCGTGGCCTCGCGACCACCATTAAAGCGGCCAAGAAAATGGTTGAGCGCGAAGAAGCGGTCGTCTGGGATATCCTGGATGAAGTGATTCGCGAACACCCGGTACTGCTGAACCGTGCACCAACCCTGCACCGTCTGGGTATCCAGGCGTTTGAACCGGTTCTGATCGAAGGTAAAGCGATCCAGCTGCACCCGCTGGTGTGTGCGGCGTATAACGCCGACTTCGATGGTGACCAGATGGCTGTTCACGTACCGCTGACGCTGGAAGCCCAGCTGGAAGCGCGTGCGCTGATGATGTCTACCAACAACATTCTGTCTCCAGCGAACGGCGAGCCAATCATCGTTCCTTCACAGGACGTTGTTCTGGGTCTGTACTACATGACCCGCGACAAAGTGAACGCCAAAGGCGAAGGCATGGTGCTGACCGGCCCGAAAGAAGCTGAGCGTGTTTACCGCGCTGGCCAGGCCGAGCTGCATGCACGCGTTAAAGTGCGTATCACTGAATACAGCAAAAATGAGCAGGAAGAGCTCGTTGCGAAAACCAGCCTGATCGACACCACCATTGGTCGTGCGATCCTGTGGATGATCGTACCGAAAGGTCTGCCTTACTCCATCGTCAACCAGGCGCTGGGTAAGAAAGCGATCTCTAAGATGCTGAACACCTGTTACCGCATCCTGGGCCTGAAGCCGACCGTTATCTTTGCTGACCAGACCATGTACACCGGCTTTGCCTATGCAGCCCGTTCAGGTGCCTCAGTCGGTATCGACGACATGGTGATTCCTGCCAAGAAAGCAGAAATCATTGCAGAAGCTGAAGCGGAAGTGGCCGAGATTCAGGAGCAGTTCCAGTCTGGTCTGGTTACCGCGGGCGAACGTTACAACAAAGTCATCGATATCTGGGCTGCGGCTAACGAACGCGTATCCAAAGCGATGATGGATAACCTGCAGACCGAAACCGTGATCAACCGTCACGGCGAAGAAGAGCAGCAGGTTTCGTTCAACAGCATCTACATGATGGCCGACTCCGGTGCGCGTGGTTCTGCGGCACAGATTCGTCAGCTGGCAGGTATGCGTGGTCTGATGGCGAAGCCAGATGGCTCCATCATCGAGACGCCGATCACCGCGAACTTCCGTGAAGGTCTGAACGTACTCCAGTACTTCATCTCGACCCACGGTGCGCGTAAAGGTCTGGCCGATACCGCACTGAAAACGGCGAACTCCGGTTACCTGACCCGTCGTCTGGTTGACGTGGCGCAGGACCTGGTAGTCACCGAAGACGACTGTGGCACATTCGAAGGCATCATGATGACCCCGGTCATCGAAGGTGGCGACGTTAAAGAGCCACTGCGTGAGCGTGTACTGGGTCGTGTGACGGCAGAAGACGTGCTGAAACCGGGCACTGCGGACATCCTGATCCCGCGTAACACCCTGATCGATGAGCACTGGTGTGACGTGGTTGAACTGAACTCCGTGGACGCGATTAAAGTGCGTTCCGTGGTGAGCTGTGAAACCGACTTCGGTGTGTGTGCACACTGCTACGGTCGCGATCTGGCACGTGGTCACATCATCAACAAAGGTGAGGCCATCGGCGTTATCGCAGCACAGTCCATCGGTGAGCCGGGTACCCAGCTGACCATGCGTACCTTCCACATCGGTGGTGCGGCATCGCGTGCGGCAGCTGAATCCAGCATTCAGGTGAAGAACAAAGGTACTATCAAGCTGACCAACGCCAAGTCAGTAACCAACTCCTCCGGGAAGCTGGTTATCGTCTCGCGTAACGTTGAGCTGAAGATGATCGACGAGTTCGGTCGTACCAAAGAGAGCTATAAAGTGCCTTACGGTGCGGTCATGGCGAAAGGTGATGGCGAGCAGGTTGCCGCGGGCGAAACCGTTGCAAACTGGGATCCACACACCATGCCGGTTATCACCGAAGTGGGCGGTTTCATCCGCTTCACCGACATGATCGACGGTCAGACCATTACCCGTCAGACTGACGACCTCACCGGTCTGTCATCGCTGGTGGTACTGGATTCTGCAGAGCGTACTGCGGGCGGTAAAGACCTGCGTCCGGCACTGAAAATCGTTGATGCCAACGGCAACGACGTACTGATCCCGGGCACTGACATGCCGGCACAGTACTTCCTGCCAGGTAAAGCGATTGTGCAGCTGGAAGATGGCGTGAAGATCAGCTCGGGTGATACCCTGGCGCGTGTTCCGCAGGAATCTGGCGGTACCAAGGACATCACCGGTGGTCTGCCACGCGTTGCCGACCTGTTCGAAGCGCGTCGTCCGAAAGAGCCAGCAATCCTGGCGGAGATCAGCGGTATCATCTCCTTCGGTAAAGAGACTAAAGGCAAGCGTCGTCTGGTGATCACCCCGGTTGACGGTAGCGATCCGTATGAAGAGATGATTCCGAAATGGCGTCAGCTCAACGTATTCGAAGGTGAACGTGTAGAACGTGGTGACGTCGTATCCGACGGCCCAGAGTCTCCGCACGACATCCTGCGTCTGCGTGGCGTCCATGCTGTGACCCGTTACATCACCAACGAAGTGCAGGAAGTTTACCGCCTGCAGGGCGTTAAGATTAACGATAAGCACATCGAAGTCATCGTGCGTCAGATGCTGCGTAAAGCAACCATCATGAACGCGGGTAGCTCGGAGTTCCTGGAAGGCGAGCAGGCGGAAGTCTCTCGTATCAAGATCTCCAACCGCGATCTGGAAGCGAACGGCAAAATCGGCGCGACGTACATGCGTGACCTGCTGGGTATCACCAAAGCCTCGCTGGCAACCGAATCGTTCATCTCTGCGGCATCGTTCCAGGAGACCACCCGTGTCCTGACCGAAGCAGCGGTAGCAGGCAAGCGCGACGAGCTGCGCGGCCTGAAAGAGAACGTTATCGTGGGTCGTCTGATCCCGGCCGGTACCGGTTATGCTTACCACCAGGATCGTATGCGTCGCCGTCAGGCGGGTGAAGCACCGGTTGCACCACAGGTGACTGCGGATGAAGCCTCTGCCAGCCTCGCTGAGCTGCTGAACGCCGGTCTGGGCGGTAGCGACGACGAATAATCGTCTGCTCTGCTGACCATGAAAAAACCCTGCCTCGGCAGGGTTTTTTTTCGTCTCAAATCCGCGTTATTTCTGATTGATATCCTGACGCGTCAGCCCGATGTCACGCAACTGCGCATCACTCAGGTGCGAAAGAATCTCCCGTGTTTCCCGTCTGGCATGCCAGCGTTTTATCGCGCGCACGCCGCCACGAAAGATATCGAGTAAGGTCACGCTGAACGGTTTTGCCGCCCGGTTCTGATCGAATTCCATAATCCCAGCCCTCAGTATGATGTCTGAACGACATTTTCCCTCTGAGGGCGAATGCAATACAGATTCAAAAATCACTTATCTTTAACATACAGATTGCGCCCGTACCGATCTGAATGGTAGAAATAGACGTCATCTGTACTGATTTTTGATCACCGTTAACGCAGCGAGGCACACAATGACGCGCTATCAACATCTGGCCTGTCTGCTTTCAGACCGTATTGAGCAGGGGCTGTATCGCAGCGGCGAACGCTTGCCCTCGGTGCGTACGCTCAGCATCGAGCACGGCGTCAGCATCAGCACCGTGCAGCAGGCTTATCATCTGCTGGAAGAGAAGCAGCTTATCGTGCCGCAGCCGCGTTCCGGCTATTTTGTCGCTAACCGTAAAGCCACGCCGCCGGTTCCCGCAATGACCCGACCCGTACAGCGTCCGGTTGAGATCACCCAGTGGGAATCGGTGCTGGAGTTGCTGAGCAGCCGCATTAATGGCGACGTGCTGCAGCTGGGCAGCGGCATGCCGGACCTGACCCAGCCGACACTCAAGCCGCTGTGGAAAATCATGGGCCGCATGGCGCAGAAGCAGGACATTGATCAGCTCAACTATGACAGCCTGCTCGGCGTGGCAGCGCTGCGCGAGCAGATTGCGCGGCTGACAATTGACAGCGGCTGTCAGCTGACGGCGGAAGAAATTGTCATCACCACCGGTTGCCATGAAGCGCTGTCGGTGTCGATTCGCGCCGCGTGCGAGCCAGGCGATATCATTGCCGTCGAGTCGCCGGCGTTTCACGGCACCATGCAGACACTGCGCGGTCTGGGCATTCGCGCCATTGAAATCCCTACCGATGCGGTCAGCGGGATCAGTCTTGAGGCGCTGGAGCTGGCGTTTGAGCAGTGGCCAATCAAAGCGGTAGTGGTGGTACCCAACTGCAATAATCCGCTTGGATTTATCATGCCGGAAGCGCGTAAGCGCGCGCTGCTGACGCTGGCGCAGCGCTTTGATGCAGCGATCATTGAAGATGATGTTTACGGCGAGCTGGCGTGGGAGTATCCGCGTCCGATCACCATCAAATCGCTGGATATGGATGGCCGCGTGCTGCTGTGCAGTTCGTTTTCCAAAACCCTGGCGCCCGGCTTGCGCGTGGGCTGGGTCGCGCCGGGACGCTATCGCGATCGCGTACTGCACATGAAATATATTGGCACCGGTTCGACGGCAACGCAGCCGCAGTATGCGGTCGCGGAGTTTATTCGTCAGGGCCATTACCTGCCGCATTTGCGCCGCATGCGCCAGGTGTATCAGCGTAACTATGAGACGTTTAGTTGCTGGGTGCGCCACTATTTTCCCTGCGGCATTTGCGTCTCGCGGCCGCAGGGCAGTTTCCTGATGTGGATTGAGCTGCCGGAAGCCTTCGATGCGGTGCGGCTGAATGCGGAGCTGCGGGAGCTGAAAATCCAGGTGGCGGTCGGTTCGCTGTTTTCGGCGGCGGGTAAATATCGCAACTGCCTGCGCCTCAATTATGGTCTGCCAATGAATGAGCAAACCGAGCAGGCGATTGCTAGCCTCGGCGCAGCCGTGGAGCGTGCCATGCAGGCCTGCAGTGCGGAAACGCGCCATATCACCTCCCTGACGGAATAACGGTGGAAAGGCAGGGCCGGACAGAGAGTCGGGGAAGCCAGCCCTGGCCCGCTGCAAGCGACAGCGGGCAGGCTCACTTTAGCGATTGTCCCCGGTCGCGCCAGCCCTGACTGCTGCCGTTTGCGCGCCGTATTCGCGGATTTTTACCGCCGTTGCAGTCAGTTACAACGCTTTTGCGACATGCTCTGGGGATTCTACCAGCGCCAGCAGCTGGCGGGTGGCCGCCTGCCAGTCTTCCGCCTGGGTAATCGCGCTGACCACGGCAATGCTGCCGACACCGGTCGCCAGCACCTCCGGCACGCGCGCCAGCGAAATGCCGCCAATCGCCACGGTGGGAATATGCTGTAGCCGCGCCAGATGGCGCTTCAGCTCGGCAATGCCCTGCGGCGCAGAGGGCATCTCTTTGGTTTGTGTCGGAAAGATGTGGCCGAGCGCAATATAGGACGGACGCAGCGCCAGCGCGCGATCCAGCTCGGCGTCATCGTGTGTCGACAGACCCAGGCGTAAGCCGGCGTGGCGGATAGCATCCAGGTCGGCCACATCCAGGTCCTCCTGACCAAGATGCACACCATAGGCGTTGTACTTAATCGCTAAGCGCCAGTAATCGTTGATAAACAGCCGCGCGCCGTACTGTTTGCCCAGGGCAATGGCATCGCGTACTGCGGCTTCAATCTGGCGATCATCGCCATCTTTGATGCGCAGCTGGAGGGTGCGCACGCCGGCTGCCAGCAGGCGTTCAATCCACAACACGCTATCGACAACCGGATAGAGCCCCAGTTTTGGCGCGGTGGCAGGGAAGGCTTCAGTCATCATTTTTCCTCTTTCAGGGCATCGGCGGCGTGATACAGCTCGCCGCCACGGCTACGGAAGGCATCGGACATTTGCGCCATGCCCAGCGCTATCGGCTGGGCTTCAGCCTGCTGGCGGGCGGCAAATTCGCGCACTTCCTGGGTGATCTTCATTGAACAGAATTTGGGGCCGCACATGGAACAGAAGTGGGCCACTTTGCCGGATTCCTGCGGCAGGGTTTCGTCGTGATAGGCCCGCGCGGTATGCGGATCGAGCGCCAGATTAAACTGATCTTCCCAGCGGAACTCGAAGCGAGCTTTCGACATGGCGTTGTCGCGGATCTGCGCGCCGGGATGGCCTTTAGCCAGATCGGCAGCGTGCGCGGCGATCTTGTAGGTAATCAGCCCCTGCTTAACATCCTCTTTATTCGGCAGGCCAAGGTGCTCTTTCGGCGTGACGTAGCACAGCATCGCGCAGCCAAACCAGCCGATCATGGCGGCGCCAATCCCGGAGGTGAAATGATCGTAGCCCGGCGCGATATCGGTCGTCAGCGGGCCCAGCGTATAAAACGGCGCTTCATGGCAGTGTTCCAGCTGCTCGGTCATATTGCGGCGGATCATCTGCATCGGCACGTGACCGGGGCCTTCAATCATGACCTGCACATCATATTGCCAGGCGATTTGCGTCAGCTCGCCTAAGGTACGCAGTTCGGCAAACTGGGCTTCGTCGTTGGCGTCCTGAATCGAGCCGGGACGTAAACCATCACCGAGCGACAGCGCGACATCATAGGCGGCGCAGATTTCACAGATTTCGCGGAAATGCTGGTAGAGGAAGTTTTCCTGATGATGTGACAGGCACCACTTCGCCATGATTGAGCCGCCGCGCGACACGATGCCGGTCAGCCGTTGTGCGGTCATCGGCACATAGCGCAGCAGCACGCCCGCGTGAATGGTGAAGTAATCAACACCCTGCTCAGCCTGTTCCAGCAGGGTATCGCGGAAAATGTCCCAGTTAAGATCTTCTGCAATACCGTTGACCTTTTCCAGCGCCTGATAGATTGGCACCGTGCCGATCGGCACCGGACTGTTGCGCAAAATCCACTCGCGCGTTTCATGGATATAGCGGCCGGTCGACAGATCCATCACGGTATCTGCCCCCCAGCGCGTGGCCCACACCAGTTTTTCCACTTCCTCTTCAATCGACGAACTTACCGCCGAGTTGCCGATGTTGGCGTTGACCTTCACCAGAAAATTGCGGCCGATAATCATCGGCTCCGATTCCGGATGATTGATGTTGGCAGGAATGATGGCGCGGCCGCTGGCCACTTCAGCGCGCACGAATTCGGCGCTGATATTCTCTGGCAGCTGCGCACCAAAGCCGTGGCCGGCGTGCTGCTGCAACAGCGTTGCACTGCGGATACGCTCACGTCCCATGTTTTCGCGCAGCGCGATAAACTCCATCTCCGGCGTGATGATGCCCTGACGTGCATAGTGCAGCTGCGTGACGCGGCGACCCGCTTTGGCCCGGCGCGGCAGCGGCAGGTGTTCAAAACGCAGATGATCCAGCCCGTCATCCGCCAGCCGCTGCTGACTGTAGCTTGAGCTGAGTGCGCTGATGGTTTCGCTGTCGTTGCGTTCGGCGATCCAGCCGGCGCGCAATTTTGCCAGACCCTGATGCACATTGATGGTCGCGTGGGGATCGCCATAGGCACCGGCAGTGTCATACACCGGCACCGGTTCATTTTCTGCGTATTGCGGATGATCTTTGCTGCCGCCGGTGTGCGTCGGGCTGAGCTGAATTTCGCGCATCGGGACGCGGATATCCGCGCGGCTGCCGCTGATCCAGATCCGTTTTGAGTTAGGGAAGGCGGTTCCCTGGAGCGAATCGATAAATTTTTGCGCCTGCGCGCGTTGTTCACGACGTGAGGTTTTAGCATCAGACATAGCAAGTTTCCTGAAAACAAGGGGGAAGCTGCTTGTCCGGAGTCCGGAAGGAGTAACAGAAACGGTGCCGGGCGCCTGACTGCACCGTGCTGATCACATCTACTCTTGTTCCCTTCGCAGGTACTAACCTGATCAGGTTCCGCGGATCCCGAATTAACGGTCTCAGCCCCTAAGGGCACTCCGACAAGTTTACGTTTTACGCGATTAGCGACTTTATTGACTGCTGCACGCTGCGCTTATATCGCAAAGTTTGATTGTGGATTGTCGTTAAAAAGACAATAAAAAAGCCCATTCAGCATAAAAGGGCTTTTCCTGAATAACAAGTCTTTTACAACTGCAGCGGTTCAGGCCGGACGAGCAATGGTGCTGTCATTGGCCACCGGCGGGCGCGCCAGCTGGTTATCCCAGGCGAGCTGAATCAGTTTGTCTTCCAGCGTAAAGCGTGACTCCAGCGCTTCGCCCACCTCTGACAGCGCCTGCTGGAAATCCACGCAGTTGTCGTCATTAATGGCCTGCTGCAGATGGCTGTCATACAGTTGCATCAGACGTTCAGTATTGCCTTCCAGCGCCGGATAGATCTGCGCCGCCGCAATCATCGGGCTGTCGCCGGACATCTCGCTGATGATGCGCTCGTAAACGCTGAAGTGGCCGGTAGAGAGATAGTCCACCAGACGATGGCAAAACGCATCCAGCGCCTGTTCATCCAGCGCGGTCAGCGCTTCTTTGTTCGGCTTCATGCCAATTAACTCGTAATAGGTGACGAGCAGCTGTCGACGGGCGCGCAACCATGAGTCGACTAATTCATTACCGCCACCTACACGCTCGGTCAGGTTATCTAACTGGGTAAGCATACGGGGCTCCAGGTGAGTTATAGTTGTTTATTACACACTTAACATCAGGATTTCAGCGTGCCATTTGACGCTAAGGACAACGATTAAGATGCAACGTGAGATCTCAAGCGTAGACGCTGGCTGGTGGATTGTCAGCTCCGCGCAGAAACTTTGGTTGCCGCAAGGCGAGTTGCCGCATGGCTTATCCGGCGAGTTTGGCCTGACCGGCAGCAGCGGCAGAGTGATTGGCGAGTGGCAGGGCGAAAACGTCTGGCTGGTATGCGAAGCGCGTCCGGACAATATGGCCTCGGTGCGCCAGCTGATTGACGAAGATGTCGGTCTGTTTCAGCTCGCCGGGCGCGGCGTGCAGCTGGCAGAGTTCTACCGTTCGCATCGCTGGTGCGGCTATTGCGGCCATGAAATGCAGCACAGCAAGCGCGAATTTGCCTGCCTGTGCAGCCACTGCCGCGAGCGCTACTATCCGCAAATCGCCCCCTGCATCATTGTGGCGATTCGTCGCGGTGAGGAGATCCTGCTGGCAAACCATGCGCGCCATCGCAACAGCATCTACACCGTGCTGGCCGGTTTTGTCGAAGTCGGCGAAACGCTGGAGCAGGCGGTGGCCCGCGAGGTGATGGAAGAGAGCAACGTGCGGGTAAAAAATGTGCGTTACGTGACCTCGCAGCCGTGGCCGTTCCCGCACTCGCTGATGATGGCGTTCATGGCGGAGTACGATGGCGGCGAGCTGCAGCACGATGGTAAAGAGCTGCTGGATGCTGGCTGGTATCGCTACGACGATCTGCCCCTGTTGCCGCCGCCGGGCACCGTGGCGCGCCGGCTGATTGAAGATACGGTTGCGCTGTGTCGCGCCAGCGCGGCGTGAAAATGCTACACTGCCGGCCTTAGCATGAGAGAGCCCATTATGAGTGAACTGAAGAACGATCGTTATCTGCGCGCCCTGTTACGCCAGCCGGTGGATATCACCCCGGTATGGATGATGCGACAAGCCGGGCGTTACCTGCCGGAATACAAAGCCACGCGCGCTGAAGCCGGTGATTTTATGTCGCTGTGTAAGAACGCGGAGCTGGCGTGCGAAGTCACCCTGCAGCCGCTGCGCCGCTATGCGCTGGATGCCGCGATCCTCTTCAGCGATATCCTGACCATTCCGGATGCGATGGGCCTGGGGCTCTACTTTGAGACCGGCGAAGGCCCGCGTTTCTCTCACCCCATCGCCTGCCGTGCCGATGTGGATAAACTACCGGTGCCGGATCCGGAGCAGGAGCTGGGTTACGTGATGAATGCGGTGCGCACCATCCGTCATAACCTCAAGGGCGAAGTGCCGCTGATCGGTTTCTCCGGCAGCCCGTGGACGCTGGCAACCTACATGGTAGAAGGCGGCAGCAGTAAGGCTTTCACCAAAATCAAGAAGATGATGTACGCCGAGCCACAGACGCTGCACGCGCTGCTGGATAAGCTGGCAGAGAGCGTGATCCTTTACCTCAACGCGCAGATTAAAGCGGGTGCGCAGTCGGTGATGGTGTTTGATACCTGGGGCGGCGTGCTGACCGGGCGCGACTATCGCGAGTTCTCGCTCTATTACATGCACAAAATCGTCGACAGCGTGCTGCATGAGAACGAAGGACGACGCGTGCCCATCACCCTGTTTACCAAGGGCGGCGGCCAGTGGCTGGAAGAGATGGCGGCCACCGGCTGTGATGCGCTGGGCCTTGACTGGACCACCGATATTGGCGAAGCGCGGCGCCGTGTGGGCGATAAAGTCGCGCTGCAGGGCAACATGGATCCGTCTATGCTGTATGCACCCCCTGCACGAATTGAGCAGGAAGTGGCAGGGATTCTGGAAGGCTTTGGCGCAGGCGAAGGCCACGTCTTCAACCTCGGTCACGGGATTCATCAGGATGTTCCGCCAGAGCACGCTGGCGCGTTTGTGGAGGCGGTGCATCGGTTATCACGACCATATCATCAGGGATAAGCATGGATTTAGCCGCACTACGACAGCAACAGGTACAGCTCGCCGCCAGCGTGGTGCGGCAGGATGATTTTGACGTACTGCCGCCGCGCTTTATTGGCGGCGCCGATGTCGGTTTTGAACAGGGCGGCGAGGTAACGCGCGCCGCCCTGGTGATCCTCGAATACCCTTCATTAACGCTGGTGGAGCATCGCATCGCGCGTGTCGCGACCACCATGCCTTACATCCCCGGTTTTCTCTCGTTTCGCGAAATTCCAGCCCTGCAGGCGGCGTGGCAGCAATTGTCGCAGCGGCCCGATCTGCTGTTCGTCGACGGCCATGGCATCTCTCATCCGCGCCGGCTGGGCGTTGCTGCGCATTTCGGCTCGCTGCTGGATGTGCCGACCATCGGCGTAGCAAAAAAGCGCCTGTGCGGCCGTTTCGCTGAGCTGGATGCGGCACCGGGCAGTCGTCAGCCGCTGATGGATAAAGGCGAGCAGATTGCCTGGGTGTGGCGCAGCAAGACGCGCTGCAACCCGCTGTTTGTCTCAACCGGCCACCGCGTCAGCCTCGACAGCGCACTGCACTGGGTTGAGGCCTGCATGGCTGGCTACCGCTTGCCGGAGCCAACGCGCTGGGCTGATGCGGTGGCATCTGGCCGTCCCGCTTTTGTGAAGTGGCAAAATGCGCGCTAACGCTGTTTGTGTGCGGCTTTTGCGGTACACTGCCGCCAGCTAATCTACCGAGAGTAAGTTTGATGTTACAGAACCCCGTCCATTTGCGTCTGGCGAAGCTGGAAAGCTGGCAGCACATGACCTTTATGGCCTGTCTGTGCGAGCGGATGTTCCCCAATTACTGGGCCTTCTGTCAGCAGACCGAGTTTGCCGATCCGCAGCTCTATCGCCGCATTCTCGACCTGGTGTGGGAAAGCCTGACGGTGAAGGATGCCAAAATCAATTTCGACAGCCAGCTGGAGAAACTGGAAGCGGCGATCCCAAACGGTGACGACTTTGACGTTTACGGCGTGCACCCGGCGATTGACGCCTGCGTGGCGCTGAGTGAACTCCTGCACGCGCAGCTGAGCGGTGAAACGCTGGAGCACGCCATCGAAGTCAGCCGCACGTCGATCACCACCGTGGCCATCCTCGAAATGACCCAGGCCGGTCGCGAAATGAGCGACGAAGAGCTGCGTGACAACCAGGCGGTAATAGACGAATGGGACCTGCAGTGGGAGATTTTTCGCCTGCTGGCAGAGTGCGAAGAACGGGACCTGGAGCTAATCAAAGGGCTACGTGCAGACCTGCGTGAAGCCGGAATCAGTAACATCGGTATAATTTTTCAGCAATAAGGCGAGAAAACGTGACTTCAGGCCCGAATTACCGCGCCTGGAGGCTTCACATCAGCCCCCTGTCTGGTCTACATTTGGGGGGCTGAAAATTGTGGCTATCGGTGCGTGCAGGCTGAAGAGTGCCAGAATATGGCTTTTCCCTCGCACTCGTTGCTTAGCAAGCGATAAATACACTTTAAGGATAACTTATGAACAAGACTCAACTGATTGATGTGATCGCAGAGAAAGCGGACCTGTCTAAAACCCAGGCTAAAGCTGCGCTGGAATCTACCCTGGCTGCGATCACTGAGTCTCTGAAAGAAGGTGATGCTGTACAACTGGTTGGTTTTGGTACTTTTAAAGTGAACCACCGCGCTGAGCGTACCGGTCGCAACCCGCAGACTGGCAAAGAGATCAAAATCGCTGCAGCTAACGTGCCAGCGTTCGTCTCTGGTAAAGCACTGAAAGACGCTGTTAAGTAAGTTTTCCGCATCGCGGTTTAGCTTTAAAAGAGGGGCGATTTCGCCCCTTTTTGTTACCGGGGCCTGCTATGCTGAACATCTCTCCTCAGCGCCTCTGCGCCATCCTCCTCGGGGTATTACTCACCGGCTGCAGTGCCACTCCCGATCTTCCGGCTTTCACCGCCAGCGGCTATCTGTCTGACCGTGGCACGGTGCGAATCTGGCGTAAAAACGGCGACCACGAAGCCGTCCATCTGCGTACCGTCTATACCCCTTTCAATGGCGATAGCCGGGAAACCACCGACTATATCTGGCAGG
Source organism: gamma proteobacterium symbiont of Scutellera amethystina (assembly GCF_059730845.1). Lineage (NCBI taxonomy): Bacteria > Pseudomonadati > Pseudomonadota > Gammaproteobacteria > gamma proteobacterium symbiont of Scutellera amethystina. The sequence continues at coordinate 3,963,322 of NZ_AP035935.1, read as the reverse complement.
CGGATAAACTGCTGAGCGTGGAACGGCACGTCACTGGCCAGCAGCCGGACGACGTAACCCTGCGTTTCGACCATCAGGGCAACCTCAATTTTATGCAGCGACAGCTGGCTGGCCGGCGTGAAGCCGTCAGCGCCGACAGCGTCGAGCTGTACCGGTTTGACGCGCAGCGCATGCTGGCGCAGAGCAATGCACTGCTGAGTGGCCGGGTACTGTTGCGGCAGGGGCACTGGCAGGGCGGTACGCAGGTTCGTGACTGTGAGGGGCAGCAGGTGAATGTGGCGTTCGATCGCGACACGCTGGCAACGCTGTATCGACAACAGCAGGGGCAGCAACAGCCGATTACCCTGTCGTGGCTGGAAGCGCCAGAGGGGATTCAGCTGCTGCGTGCCACGCCGGAAGATGAGTGCCGCTGGCAGCCGAAAGAGGCCGATTTTTAGCGGCGACCGGCTGGCCGCCGCCGGGGGCTTACTTGCGGTTAATCGCGCGGTAACCGATATCATTACGGCAGAAGCTGCCGTTCCATGAGATGTGCTGCGCCAGCGCGTAAGCATTCTTCTGCGCTGCCGCCACATCTTCACCCAGCGCAGTCACGCACAGTACGCGACCGCCGCTGGTCACCACCAGGTCATCTTTCAGGGTGGTGCCGGCATGGAATACCTTCCCGTCCGCGACATCTTCCAGCGGCAGACCGTGGATCTGATCGCCCGTGTTGTAGTCGCCCGGATAACCGCCAGCGGCCAGCACCACGCCGAGTGACGGGCGCGGATCCCACTGTGACTGCTGCTGATCGAGCGTGCCGTCGACGGCGGCGAGGCACAGCGCGACCAGATCCGACTGCAGGCGCAGCATGATCGGCTGCGTTTCCGGATCGCCGAAGCGGCAGTTGAATTCGATCACCTTCGGCTGACCGGCTTTGTCGATCATCAGACCGGCATACAGGAAACCGGTGTAGGTGTTACCTTCCGCTTTCATGCCGTTGACGGTTGGCCAGATGATCTGATCCATCACGCGCTGGTGGATCTCATCGGTCACTACCGGTGCCGGTGAGTAAGCGCCCATGCCACCGGTGTTCGGGCCGGTGTCGCCGTCGCCAACACGTTTGTGATCCTGGCTGGTGGCCATTGGCAGGACGTTATCGCCGTCCACCATCACGATGAAGCTGGCTTCTTCACCATCAAGGAATTCTTCGATGACGATGCGGTGACCTGCGTCGCCGAACGCATTGCCGGCCAGCATGTCCTGCACTGCCGCTTCCGCTTCTGCCAGCGTCATGGCGACAATGACGCCTTTACCCGCGGCCAGACCGTCCGCTTTGATGACGATCGGCGCGCCTTTCTCACGCAGGTAAGCCAGCGCGGGTTCCACCTCGGTGAAGTTCTGGTATTCCGCCGTCGGGATCTGCTGGCGGGCAAGGAAATCTTTGGTGAAGGCTTTTGAGCCCTCCAGCTGCGCGGCCGCCTGCGTCGGGCCAAAGATTTTCAGGCCGGCAGCGCGAAACGCATCGACTACGCCAATCACCAGCGGCGCTTCCGGTCCGACGATGGTCAGGTCGATGTTTTCCTGCTGCGCAAACGCCAGCAGTGCCGGAATATCGGTGGCGCTGATGGCCACGTTCTGCAGGGCCGGCTCCAGCGCGGTACCGGCGTTGCCTGGCGCAACAAATACCGTTTCTGCCAGCGGCGACTGTGCTGCTTTCCACGCCAGCGCGTGTTCACGTCCACCATTACCAATCACTAAAATTTTCATCGTTACGGCTCCAGGCTATTAATGGCGGAAATGACGCATGTCAGTGAAGATCATCGCGATGCCGTGCTCGTCGGCGGCAGCAATAACTTCATCATCGCGAATGGAACCGCCCGGCTGGATCACACAGGTGATGCCCACTGCTGCTGCGGCATCAATGCCATCGCGGAACGGGAAGAAGGCGTCGGAAGCCATGGCGGAACCCTTCACCTCCAGTCCTTCGTCAGCGGCTTTGATGCCGGCAATTTTGGCAGAGTAAACGCGGCTCATCTGGCCCGCGCCAATACCGATCGTCATGTTGTCGCGTGCATACACAATGGCGTTGGATTTAACGAACTTCGCCACTTTCCAGCAGAACAGCGCGTCACGCAGCTCCTGTTCGGTCGGCTGACGTTGGCTGACAACGCGCAGCTGGCTGGCATCGACCATACCGAGATCGCGATCCTGAACCAGCAGTCCACCGTTGACGCGTTTGAAGTCGAGACCGGCCACGCGGCTCTGCCACTGACCGCACACCAGAACGCGGACGTTCTGTTTGGCTGCGGTCACGCGCAGTGCCGCTTCACTGGCCGATGGCGCAATAATGACTTCCACGAACTGACGGCTGATGATCGCCTGCGCGGTCGCTTCATCCAGCTCACGGTTAAAGGCGATGATGCCGCCGAACGCCGAGGTCGGATCGGTTTTATAAGCGCGCTCGTAGGCGGCAAGAATTGAATCGCCTACGGCGACGCCGCATGGGTTAGCGTGCTTGACGATAACGCAGGCTGGCTCGCTGAACTCCTTGACGCACTCCAGTGCCGCATCGGTATCGGCAATATTGTTGTAGGACAGCGCTTTGCCCTGCAGCTGCTGTGCGGTGGCGACCGACGCTTCGCTGACTTGCTCTTCAATATAGAAAGCAGCGTCCTGATGGCTGTTCTCGCCGTAACGCATATCCTGCTTTTTAATAAAGTTGAGGTTCAGGGTGCGCGGGAAGCGGCCCGCCGGCGCAGAGCTTTCGCCGTGATAGGCCGGTACCAGGCTGCCAAAGTAGTTGGCAATCATGCTGTCGTAAGCGGCAGTGTGTTCGAAGGCTTTGATTGCCAGATCGAAACGGGTTTCCAGCGTCAGGGAGTTTTCGTTGGCATCGAGCTCCGCGATGATCGCGTCGTAGTCACTGCTCTTCACCACGATCGCCACGTCTTTGTGGTTCTTGGCTGCCGAGCGCACCATAGTGGGACCGCCGATATCAATGTTCTCAACGGCATCTTCCAGGCTGCAGTCAGGTTTCGCCACGGTCTGGGCAAAGGGATAGAGGTTAACGACCACCATGTCGATAGGATTGATGGCGTGCTCGGCCATGATGGCATCATCAGTGCCGCGACGGCCCAGAATGCCACCGTGCACTTTGGGGTGCAGCGTTTTGACGCGTCCATCCATCATTTCCGGGAAACCGGTGTAGTCAGAAACTTCCGTGACGGGCAGGCCGGCATCTGCCAGCAGGCGCGCGGTGCCACCTGTGGAGAGCAGCTCAACACCACGATGGGAGAGGGCCTGAGCAAATTCGAGGATACCGGCTTTGTCAGAGACACTGAGCAGAGCGCGGCGTACAGGACGACGTTGTTGCATGGTGGTTTTATCCCTTGGCTTTGTTTCGCGTAAATAAGAGCGTTACATCAGGCTTAACTTTCTCTCTCTATATATAGAAGAGAACATTTACCTCAGGTAACGCCCCAGAAGGGGCATCCTTGACGTCGCGGGGCATTGTAGCGAAAACGTTTGCGCGATGCTCGCCTAAATTTATTACCGGCTGCAGATGTGGATAACTTTGTGTGTAACCGGGTATAAGACGGGGTTTTGCTGTGGAATGCAGCGAACGATTGTTTTTATTGAATTTAGCGGTTGCGCGTGCCGAACAACTCCCTATAATGCGCCTCCATCGACACGGCACAACGACTTACGGAATGCGGTGTAGACAGGAAGCTTCGTTAAGAACTTCCGCCGGAGAAAAACGCTGAAAAAAGTGTTTGACTCTGAAGGAGGAAAGCGTAATATACGCCACCTCGCGACAGCAGGCTGAATGCCGCGTCGCACCGCTCTTTAACAATTTATCAGACAATCTGTGTGGGCACTCGCAGGATTGATATCACAAGCCTACGGGCTTTAAAAAATATCAAGTCTTTGCTGAGTGAACACGTAATTCATTACGAAGTTTAATTCACAGAGCATCGCTGCACTCGTTGCAGCAAATCAAACTTTAAATTGAAGAGTTTGATCATGGCTCAGATTGAACGCTGGCGGCAGGCCTAACACATGCAAGTCGAACGGCAGCACAGAAGAGCTTGCTCTTTGGGTGGCGAGTGGCGGACGGGTGAGTAATGTCTGGGAAACTGCCCGATGGAGGGGGATAACTACTGGAAACGGTAGCTAATACCGCATAACGTCGCAAGACCAAAGTGGGGGACCTTCGGGCCTCACACCATCGGATGTGCCCAGATGGGATTAGCTAGTAGGTGGGGTAATGGCTCACCTAGGCGACGATCCCTAGCTGGTCTGAGAGGATGACCAGCCACACTGGAACTGAGACACGGTCCAGACTCCTACGGGAGGCAGCAGTGGGGAATATTGCACAATGGGCGCAAGCCTGATGCAGCCATGCCGCGTGTATGAAGAAGGCCTTCGGGTTGTAAAGTACTTTCAGCGGGGAGGAAGGCGGTGAGGTTAATAACCTCGCCGATTGACGTTACCCGCAGAAGAAGCACCGGCTAACTCCGTGCCAGCAGCCGCGGTAATACGGAGGGTGCAAGCGTTAATCGGAATTACTGGGCGTAAAGCGCACGCAGGCGGTCTGTTAAGTCAGATGTGAAATCCCCGGGCTTAACCTGGGAACTGCATTTGAAACTGGCAGGCTTGAGTCTCGTAGAGGGGGGTAGAATTCCAGGTGTAGCGGTGAAATGCGTAGAGATCTGGAGGAATACCGGTGGCGAAGGCGGCCCCCTGGACGAAGACTGACGCTCAGGTGCGAAAGCGTGGGGAGCAAACAGGATTAGATACCCTGGTAGTCCACGCCGTAAACGATGTCGACTTGGAGGTTGTGCCCTTGAGGCGTGGCTTCCGGAGCTAACGCGTTAAGTCGACCGCCTGGGGAGTACGGCCGCAAGGTTAAAACTCAAATGAATTGACGGGGGCCCGCACAAGCGGTGGAGCATGTGGTTTAATTCGATGCAACGCGAAGAACCTTACCTGGCCTTGACATCCAGAGAACTTAGCAGAGATGCTTTGGTGCCTTCGGGAACTCTGAGACAGGTGCTGCATGGCTGTCGTCAGCTCGTGTTGTGAAATGTTGGGTTAAGTCCCGCAACGAGCGCAACCCTTATCCTTTGTTGCCAGCGGTTCGGCCGGGAACTCAAAGGAGACTGCCGGTGATAAACCGGAGGAAGGTGGGGATGACGTCAAGTCATCATGGCCCTTACGGCCAGGGCTACACACGTGCTACAATGGCGCATACAAAGAGAAGCGACCTCGCGAGAGCAAGCGGACCTCATAAAGTGCGTCGTAGTCCGGATTGGAGTCTGCAACTCGACTCCATGAAGTCGGAATCGCTAGTAATCGTAGATCAGAATGCTACGGTGAATACGTTCCCGGGCCTTGTACACACCGCCCGTCACACCATGGGAGTGGGTTGCAAAAGAAGTAGGTAGCTTAACCTTCGGGAGGGCGCTTACCACTTTGTGATTCATGACTGGGGTGAAGTCGTAACAAGGTAACCGTAGGGGAACCTGCGGTTGGATCACCTCCTTACCTGAAGATACTTTCCCGCGAAGTGCTCACACAGATTGTCTGATGAAAAAGTAATGAGCAAAGCGTCTTACGAAAGAGACTTCAGTGTCCCCTTCGTCTAGAGGCCTAGGACACCGCCCTTTCACGGCGGTAACAGGGGTTCGAATCCCCTAGGGGACGCCACTTGCTGGTAATGAGTGAAAGGCGTTACCGATAATACTTCAGAGTGTGCTGATTAAGCATGCTGCGAAGTATTTGCTCTTTAACAATCCGGAACAAGCTGAAAATTGAAACGACACGTCGTATTCATTCTCCGTAATAAGAATGAAATTTACGATGTGTTCGAGTCTCTCAAATTTTCACACCCCATGTGGAATGCAGGAATCAACGAGCATGGAAAAAGGCAAGGCGCATCGGCGCACAGCCAGCGGAGCGTACTGACGTACGTGAGCATGGCGAGCACCGCTGCAACGCAGCATTTTTCCGGCGCAGTGATTCCGGACATGAAACGTCTGTGGGTTGTGAGGTTAAGCGACTAAGCGTACACGGTGGATGCCCTGGCAGTCAGAGGCGATGAAGGACGTGCTAATCTGCGAAAAGCGACGGTAAGGTGATATGAACCGCTACAGCCGTCGATGTCCGAATGGGGAAACCCGGTGCACTCTGTGCATCATCGTTTGATGAATACATAGTCAAACGAGGCGAACCGGGGGAACTGAAACATCTAAGTACCCCGAGGAAAAGAAATCAACCGAGATTCCCCCAGTAGCGGCGAGCGAACGGGGAGCAGCCCAGGACCTGAATCAGCTTGTGCATCAGTGGAAGCGTCTGGAAAGTCGCGCGATACCGGGTGACAGCCCCGTACACGAAGATGCACAGGTTGTGAGTCCGACGAGTAGGGCGGGACACGTGGTATCCTGTCTGAACATGGGGGGACCATCCTCCAAGGCTAAATACTCCTGACTGACCGATAGTGAACCAGTACCGTGAGGGAAAGGCGAAAAGAACCCCGGCGAGGGGAGTGAAACAGAACCTGAAACCGTGTACGTACAAGCAGTGGGAGCACCTTCGGGTGTGACTGCGTACCTTTTGTATAATGGGTCAGCGACTTATATTCTGTAGCAAGGTTAACCGCATAGGGGAGCCGAAGGGAAACCGAGTCTTAACCGGGCGTTAAGTTGCAGGGTATAGACCCGAAACCCGGTGATCTAGCCATGGGCAGGTTGAAGGTTGGGTAACACTAACTGGAGGACCGAACCGACTAATGTTGAAAAATTAGCGGATGACTTGTGGCTGGGGGTGAAAGGCCAATCAAACCGGGAGATAGCTGGTTCTCCCCGAAAGCTATTTAGGTAGCGCCTCGTGAACTCATCTCCGGGGGTAGAGCACTGTTTCGGCTAGGGGGCCATCCCGGCTTACCAACCCGATGCAAACTGCGAATACCGGAGAATGTTATCACGGGAGACACACGGCGGGTGCTAACGTCCGTCGTGAAGAGGGAAACAACCCAGACCGCCAGCTAAGGTCCCAAAGTCATGGTTAAGTGGGAAACGATGTGGGAAGGCACAGACAGCCAGGATGTTGGCTTAGAAGCAGCCATCATTTAAAGAAAGCGTAATAGCTCACTGGTCGAGTCGGCCTGCGCGGAAGATGTAACGGGGCTAAACCATGCACCGAAGCTGCGGCAGCGACACTATGTGTTGTTGGGTAGGGGAGCGTTCTGTAAGCCGCTGAAGGTGTGCTGTGAGGCACGCTGGAGGTATCAGAAGTGCGAATGCTGACATAAGTAACGATAAAGCGGGTGAAAAGCCCGCTCGCCGGAAGACCAAGGGTTCCTGTCCAACGTTAATCGGGGCAGGGTGAGTCGACCCCTAAGGCGAGGCTGAAAAGCGTAGTCGATGGGAAACAGGTTAATATTCCTGTACTTGGTGTTACTGCGAAGGGGGGACGGAGAAGGCTAGGTTATCCGGGCGACGGTTGTCCCGGTTTAAGCGTGCAGGTGTGAAGACCAGGCAAATCCGGTCTTCTTTAACACTGAGGCGTGACGACGAGCCGCCACGGCGGTGAAGTAACTGATGCCCTGCTTCCAGGAAAAGCCTCTAAGCTCCAGGTAACACGAAATCGTACCCCAAACCGACACAGGTGGTCAGGTAGAGAATACCAAGGCGCTTGAGAGAACTCGGGTGAAGGAACTAGGCAAAATGGTGCCGTAACTTCGGGAGAAGGCACGCTGGCGCGTAGGTGAAGGGACTTGCTCCCGGAGCCGAGGCCAGTCGAAGATACCAGCTGGCTGCAACTGTTTATTAAAAACACAGCACTGTGCAAACACGAAAGTGGACGTATACGGTGTGACGCCTGCCCGGTGCCGGAAGGTTAATTGATGGGGTTATCCGCAAGGAGAAGCTCTTGATCGAAGCCCCGGTAAACGGCGGCCGTAACTATAACGGTCCTAAGGTAGCGAAATTCCTTGTCGGGTAAGTTCCGACCTGCACGAATGGCGTAATGATGGCCAGGCTGTCTCCACCCGAGACTCAGTGAAATTGAAATCGCTGTGAAGATGCAGTGTACCCGCGGCAAGACGGAAAGACCCCGTGAACCTTTACTATAGCTTGACACTGAACATTGAGCCTTGATGTGTAGGATAGGTGGGAGGCTTTGAAGCGTGGACGCCAGTCTGCGTGGAGCCAACCTTGAAATACCACCCTTTAATGTTTGATGTTCTAACGTAGGCCCGTAATCCGGGCTGCGGACAGTGTCTGGTGGGTAGTTTGACTGGGGCGGTCTCCTCCCAAAGCGTAACGGAGGAGCACGAAGGTTGGCTAATCCTGGTCGGACATCAGGAGGTTAGTGCAATGGCATAAGCCAGCTTGACTGCGAGAGTGACGGCTCGAGCAGGTGCGAAAGCAGGTCATAGTGATCCGGTGGTTCTGAATGGAAGGGCCATCGCTCAACGGATAAAAGGTACTCCGGGGATAACAGGCTGATACCGCCCAAGAGTTCATATCGACGGCGGTGTTTGGCACCTCGATGTCGGCTCATCACATCCTGGGGCTGAAGTAGGTCCCAAGGGTACGGCTGTTCGCCGTTTAAAGTGGTACGCGAGCTGGGTTTAGAACGTCGTGAGACAGTTCGGTCCCTATCTGCCGTGGGCGCTGGAGAATTGAGGGGGGTTGCTCCTAGTACGAGAGGACCGGAGTGAACGCACCGCTGGTGTTCGGGTTGTCATGCCAATGGCACTGCCCGGTAGCTAAGTGCGGAAGAGATAAGTGCTGAAAGCATCTAAGCACGAAACTTGCCCCGAGATGAGTTCTCCCTGACCCTTTAAGGGTCCTGAAGGGACGTTGAAGACGACGACGTTGATAGGCCGGGTGTGTAAGCGCAGCGATGCGTTGAGCTAACCGGTACTAATGACCCGTGAGGCTTAACCTTACAACGCCAGAGGCGTTTTGGTCTGAGAGACAGAAGAATTTTCAGCTTTGTTCACCGGATTACGTCCAGTGGATTTTGTGCTGTGACAGGGCGGCACGCGAGACGACGTGAAGGAGCATACACGAGTATGTGACTGAGCGGCGCGAGCGGGGCAACGCAGTCAGAGCGCGAAAGACGCGGACGAAAACAGAATTTGCCTGGCGGCAACAGCGCGGTGGTCCCACCTGACCCCATGCCGAACTCAGAAGTGAAACGCCGTAGCGCCGATGGTAGTGTGGGGTCTCCCCATGCGAGAGTAGGGAACTGCCAGGCATCAAACCCGTAAAAAAGCCCCGGACGAGAGTCCGGGGCTTTTTTACGTCCGTACTTCAGCAAATTTCCCGCTAAAAACCCCCTCCATAACGACTTATTTAATCCTGAAAAAATTCTAACGCGCTCTTATTCCGACCTTATTGCTGCTGCTCACCGCGCGGCGCTCACGGCTGTTGCCGTTCAATGCTGAAACATTTTCATAAACCGCATGAAGACTCGACATCCAGCGGCAGCCAGGCTAATCTCGGGCATCTGGATGTCTAAACGTTTATATGGTTATCAGCAAGAGGTCAGCAGGTTATGCCAATCAGGATCCCCGACGAATTACCGGCAGTGAATTTTTTGCGTAATGAGAATGTCTTTGTCATGACCTCATCGCGCGCCAGTGTTCAGGAGATTCGTCCGCTTAAAGTATTGATCCTTAACCTGATGCCCAAGAAAATTGAAACCGAGAACCAGTTTCTGCGCCTGCTCTCTAACTCGCCACTGCAAATCGATGTTCAGCTGTTACGCATCGACAGCCGCGAGTCGCGCAACACGCCAAGCGAGCATCTGAACAACTTCTACTGCAACTTCGACGATATCGCTAACGATAACTTTGACGGCCTGATTGTCACCGGCGCGCCGCTGGGGCTGGTTGATTTCAATGATGTTGCCTACTGGCCACAGATTCAGCGCGTGCTGCACTGGGCGAAAGAGCACGTCACTTCTACCCTGTTTGTTTGCTGGGCGGTGCAGGCGGCGCTTAACATCCTGTATGGCATTCCTAAACAGACGCGACAGAACAAGCTTTCTGGCGTCTATGAGCATCAGATCCTTCATCCACACGCGCTGCTGACGCGCGGTTTTGATGACAACTTTCTGGCGCCGCATTCACGTTATGCTGATTTCCCCAGCCAGCTGATCCGCGACTACACCGATCTCGAGCTGTTTGCCGAATCGGAAAGCACCGGTGCCTATCTGATGGCGAGTAAAGACAAACGCCTGGCGTTTGTCACTGGCCATCCGGAATATGACGCTCTCACGCTGTCGGGTGAGTACCATCGGGACTACGAGGCCGGCCTGCACCCTGAGGTACCGTTCAATTACTTCCCGCAGGACAACCCGGAATTGCCGCCGCGCGCCACCTGGCGTAGCCACGGCAACCTGCTGTTCTCCAACTGGCTCAACTACTACGTCTACCAGATTACGCCATTCGATCTGCGCCACATGAATCCAACGCTCGAGTAAAACGCCTGCTAACAACGCGTTTAAACCTGCCGTGACAGCCGCGTGTTGTCGCGGCTTTTTTTTGCCTTTTTTCTATGATGGAACGTATTGCCTTTATTTCGTGAGATTAAATTACAGTTAAATCAGACAAATAAAATCAAATAAACAATAAAATGGAAATAGTTTTTGAAATTAAAATAAAAATGATTATGCTCTGATCTTGCCGGTTAAAAAACACCCTACAGCCCGATCCTGTCGTTAGAAAAAGGATCAAACCAGGAGGCAGCCCGCATGACAGACACGGTTATCAGCCCGACACTGACCTTTAGCCAGCCCTTTACCCACGCGGAGAAGCAGCTGCTGACGCCCGAATCTATTGATTTCCTGCACTCGCTGGTAGTGCGCTTTGCACCCGAGCGCGAGCGTCTGCTGAAAGCGCGTCAGCAGCGCCAGCAGCGCTACGATCAGGGGGCGTTGCCAGACTTTGATTCGGAAACCGCTTCCATTCGGCAAAGTGACTGGCAGGTGAGACCCATTCCTCAGCTACTGCGCGATCGCCGCGTCGAAATCACCGGTCCGCCAGATCGCAAAATGGTGATCAACGCGCTGAACGCTAACGTCAAAGTGTTCATGGCCGATTTTGAGGATTCGCTGGCACCGACCTGGCAAAAACTGCTTGATGGCCAGCTGGCGTTGCGCGATGCGGTTAACGGCACGCTGAGTTTCACCAGCGAAAACGGCAAGATCTACCAGTTACGATCCGATCCGGCGCTGCTGATGTGCCGGGTTCGCGGCTTACATCTGGATGAGAAGCATGTTGAGTGGCGCGATCGGGCCATTCCCGGCGGGTTATTCGACTTTGCGCTCTATCTGTTTCACAACGTCACCGCGCTGCTGGAGAAGGGCCACGGTCCGTGGTTCTATCTGCCGAAAACCGAGCATGCGGCGGAAGTGGCATGGTGGCGGGAAATCTTCCGCTTCAGTGAAGATCGTTTCGATCTGCCGCGCGGCACCATCAAAGCCACGGTACTGATCGAGACGCTGCCCGCGGTATTCCAGATGGATGAGATCCTGTGGGAACTGCGCGATCACGTGGTTGGCCTCAACTGTGGTCGCTGGGATTACATCTTCAGCTATATCAAAACGCTGGGCCAGCATGGTGACCGCATTCTGCCGGATCGTCAGCAGATCAGCATGGACCAGCCGTTCCTCGAGGCTTATTCGCGCCTGCTGATCAAAACCTGCCACCGGCGCGGTGCGCTGGCGATGGGCGGCATGTCGGCGCTGATCCCGGCCAAAGACGCTGAACGCAACGCCTGGGTGATGCAGAAAGTGCAGGAGGACAAAGCGCGTGAAGCGGGCAACGGACACGACGGTACCTGGGTCGCCCATCCTGGCCTGGCAGACATCGCCATGGCGGAGTTTGACCGTCAGCTGGGCGATCGCCCCAATCAGCTGCACGTCAGTCGTGAACAGGATACGCCGATCACCGCCGAGCGCCTGCTGCGCCCGTGCCGTGGTCAGCGCACTGAAGCCGGGATGCGCGCCAACATCCGCGTTGCGCTGCAGTATCTGGAAGCGTGGATCAGCGGCAATGGCTGCGTGCCTATTGATGGGCTGATGGAGGATGCCGCTACCGCAGAGATTGCCCGCACCTCCATCTGGCAGTGGATTCACCACAAGCAAATCCTCAGCGATGGTCAGCTGGTGACCGCCGCGCTGTTCGAACAGTTTCTTGATGAAGAGCTGGCGGCCCTGCGCAACAGCCTGGGTGACTCGCGCTTTGACGCCGGTCGCTATGAAGATGCGGCTGCGCTGATGGCGCAAATCACCACCGACGAACAACTGGTTCCTTTCCTCACCCTGCCGGGCTACCGCCTGCTGCCCTGACTCTGGAGATACTGCTATGTCAAATCGTACCCAACAGATCGCTCAACTGGAAAACAGCTGGCTGGCATCACGCTGGCAGGGCATTACCCGTCCTTACAGTGCCGAAGAGGTCATTAACCTGCGCGGCTCCGTTAATCCCGCCTGCACGCTGGCGGATCGCGGCGCGAGAAAGCTGTGGGCACTCCTGAACGGTGACGCGCGCAAAGGCTATATCAACAGCCTGGGTGCCCTGACCGGCGGACAGGCGGTGCAGCAGGCGAAAGCCGGCATTGAGGCGATTTATCTCTCCGGCTGGCAGGTGGCGGCCGATGCAAACCTGGCCGGGCAGATGTATCCGGACCAGTCGCTCTACCCGGTCAATTCGGTGCCGAACGTGGTGGAACGTATCAACCAAAGTTTTCAGCGCGCCGATCAAATCCAGTGGGCGAGCGGACTGTCGCCGGACGATGACGGCTTTATCGATTACTACCTGCCGATTGTCGCCGATGCGGAAGCCGGATTTGGTGGGGTGCTCAATGCTTTTGAGCTGATGAAAGCGATGATTCAGGCCGGCGCCGGCGCGGTGCACTTTGAAGATCAGCTGGCGGCGGTGAAGAAGTGCGGGCACATGGGCGGCAAGGTGCTGGTGCCGACGCAGGAAGCGATTCAGAAACTGGTGGCGGCGCGGCTGGCGGCCGATGTGATGGATGTGCCCACGGTGCTGATTGCGCGCACCGATGCCGACGCTGCCGATCTGATTACCTCCGATTGCGACGAGCGCGATGCGCCGTTTATTTCCGGGGAACGGACCGCTGAAGGCTTCTTCCGCACCCATGCCGGTATCGAACAGGCGATTGCCCGCAGCCTGGCGTATGCGCCGTATGCCGATGTGCTGTGGTGCGAAACTTCCACGCCGGATCTGGCGCTGGCGCAGCGCTTCGCCGAGGCGATTCACGCGCAGTATCCCGGCAAGCTGCTGGCTTACAACTGCTCGCCTTCGTTTAACTGGAAGAAGAATCTCGACGATCGCACCATTGCCCGCTTCCAGCAGGCACTGAGCGAGATGGGCTACCGCTTTCAGTTCATCACTCTGGCCGGCATTCACAGCATGTGGTTCAACATGTTCGACCTCGCGCACGCTTATGCGCAGGGCGAAGGCATGCGCCACTACGTGGAAAAGGTGCAGCAGCCGGAATTTGCCGCACGCGAACGCGGCTACACCTTCTCTGCGCATCAGCAGGAAGTGGGCACCGGTTATTTTGACCGCATCACCACGGTGATTCAGGGCGGCAGCTCGTCGGTCACCGCGCTGACCGGCTCCACCGAAGCCGCACAGTTCTGATCAGCGTACTCGCGGTGCGCAGCATGGCGCACCGTTTCACTGGCTCACGCTTGCCGGAGATTGCCGATGTCACCGAGAGAATCCCTTATCGCCCATACGATTCTGCAGGGTTTTGATGCGCAGTACGGTCGCTTTCTCGATATTACCGCAGGCGCGCAGCAGCGCTTTGAACAGGCGGACTGGCAGGCGGTGCAGCAGGCGATGAAAGCGCGTATCCATTTGTATGATCATCACGTCGGGCTGGTCGCCAATCAGTTGCGCATCCTCAACGAGATGGCCGACTGGGATGACGCCTTCTGGCTGCGGGTGAAAAGCCACTATGCCACGCTGCTGCCGGGCTATCCGCGTCATGAAATTGCCGAAAGCTTTTTTAATTCTGTCTATTGTCGCTTGCTGGGGCACAGCCACTTACTGCCTGAGCGGCTGTTTATCCTGCCGTCACAGCCGTACGCGCCCGCGCCGCCGGCGCAGCGACCGCTGTCGCGCCTGTACCGGCCGCAGCACAGCTGGCATGAGACGCTGCGTCAGGTATTGAATGACATTCCCTTGCGGCTGACATGGCAGGATCAGACGCGCGACATCGGCTGGATTGTGCGTCATCTGCACGAGCAGTTCAGCGCGACACAGCTGGCCAATGCCACACTGGACGTCGCCAGCGAGCTGTTTTATCGCAACAAAACCGCCTGGATTGTGGCGCGGCTGCAGCTGAGCGCGGGCGAGATCGTACCGTGTCTGCTGCCGATTCAGCGCGATGACGCCGGCCGGTTGTGGATTGATACCTGTCTCACCGACAGCAATGACGCCAGCATCGTGTTTGGCTTTGCCCGCGCCTATTTCATGGTGTACGCGCCGGTGCCAGCCGCGCTGGTGGCCTGGCTGCAGCCGATTTTGCCGGGCAAAACCCTCGCCGAGCGCTATATGGCGATTGGCTGTCAGAAACACGGTAAAACCGAATGCTATCGCGAATATTTAGATTACCTGGCGCACAGTCAGGAAGCATTCACCATCGCGCCCGGCGTGCGCGGTATGGTGATGCTGGTATTTACGCTGCCTGGTTTTGATCGGGTATTTAAGGTGATTAAAGATCGCTTCGCGCCGCAAAAAGAGGTGACGGATGCGCAGGTGCGCGCCTGTTACCGGCTGGTCAAAGAGCATGACCGCGTCGGGCGCATGGCTGACACCCAGGAGTTTGAGCATTTCGCCATCCCGCGCGCGCGCATTCCGGCGGCGCTGATGGCGGAATTTGAGCGCGAGATTCCGGAAAAAATTGAGCTGCGCGATGACGTACTGATCATCCGCCACTTATGGCTGGAGCGTCGCATGCAGCCGCTTAACCTGTGGCTGATGCAGGCGACGCCGGAACAGCGCCAGCACGCCATTGAGGAGTACGGCGATGCGATTTGTCAGCTGGCGGCGGCCAATATCTTCCCCGGCGATATGCTGTTTAAAAACTTCGGCATGACGCGCCATGGCCGCGTGGTGTTTTACGACTATGATGAAATCCGCCCGATGACCGAGTTGGTGTTCCGCGATGTTCCGGCGGCGCGTTACGAAGAGGATGAGCTGCAGGCCGAGCCGTGGTACAGCGTCGGGCCGGATGATGTGTTTCCGGAAACTTTCCGCTACGCGCTGTGCAGCGAACCGGCGACCGGAAAATTGCTGCAGGAGCTGCATCCGCAGTTGTTCGATCCCGGCTGGTGGCGCGCACTGCAGGCGCGGATCCGTGCCGGGCATATTGAAGAGGTGATGGCGTGGCGCGCCGGACAGCGTTTCAGCGCGCGCTACGCGTCAGTGGCCGCCTAGCGGCCGGCATAGCTCAGTGTTACCTGCTTCGCCGCGCGGATCACCAGCGCCCCGAGTTCAGTAATGCGGTCGTCGGTCATGCGCGCCAGCGGGCCGGAGATGGAGATGGCGGCAAACGGTTCGCCGTGTTCATCATAAATCGGTGCCGCCACACAGCGCAGGCCGAGCGCGTGCTCTTCGTCGTCGTGCGAAAAACCCATCTTACGGATCAGCGCCAGATTCTCCTTCAGGCTATGCGGCGACATCAGGGTTTTCGGCGTGTAGTGATGTAATCCCTTCTGATGCAGCAGAGCGGTGACCTGATCATCGCTAAGGTGAGCGAGAAACGCTTTGCCGGCACCGGACGCATGCATCGGCAACTTGCCGCCAATCGGCGCTGACATGCGCATCAGCTGGGTGCACTGTACCTGGTCAATAATCACCGCCTGATAATCACTGAGATCCAGCACCGCCAGATTCACGGTTTCGCCGGCTTCTTCCATCAGCCGGCGCAGGATCGGGTGCACGATCGCCAGCAGATTGCGGCTCTGCAGAAAACTGCTGCCGACCACAAAGGCATGAGCGCCAATGGTCCATAAACCGAGGTCGCCCACCTGATGCACAAATCCCTGCTGCTGCATGGTAGTCAGCAGGCGATGAGTGGTGGAGTTGGGAAGCCCGGCCTGTTGCGCCAGCTCGGTCAGCGCCACGCTACCGTGTGATTCGGCAATCAGCTCCAGCAAACGCAGCCCGCGCGTCAGAGATTGTACCTGGCCACCGGCAGGGACACTGGCCGCCGGAGCCGTACGGGGTTTTTTGCCGCGTTTCGCGGGCGCAGGGGTTGCCATAACATCTCCACAGTCATTGCAGGTATGGAAACCATTTTCGTTTTTAATGGTATGAATGCAAACGCTGGCTGACTGGTCGGATCTGCTGGTCATTTTGCCGCCGGTGGCCGCAAACGGGTGACTTTTGCTCATTTGAAAGTTGTGCCAGTATGACTGGCTGGCATTTAGCCAGCGTAATGACGTGGATGGGGCAAGAGTGAGCAATAAAACCGCAACGCTACAGCAGCAGCTGGCACAACGCATCATGATTCTGGACGGTGGCATGGGCACCATGATCCAGAGTTACAAACTGGATGAGCAGGATTTTCGCGGCAGCCGCTTCGCTGACTGGCCGTGCGATGTGAAAGGCAATAATGACCTGCTGGTGCTGAGTAAGCCGGACGTCATTCGCGAAATCCACGATGCTTACCTGGCGGCTGGCGCGGATATTCTCGAAACCAACACCTTCAACGCCACCCCGATTGCCATGGCCGACTATGAAATGGCCGCGCTGTCGGCGGAGATCAACTTCGAAGCGGCGAAACTGGCGCGCACCTGCGCCGACGCGTGGACGGCAAAAACGCCCGATCGCCCGCGCTACGTTGCTGGCGTGCTCGGCCCGACCAACCGCACCTGCTCGATCTCGCCTGACGTCAACGATCCCGCGTTTCGTAACATCACCTTCAATCAGCTGGTGGACGCCTACCGCGAATCGACCCATGCGCTGATTAGCGGCGGTGCTGACATCATCATGATCGAAACGGTGTTCGATACCCTGAATGCCAAAGCGGCGATTTATGCGGTACAGAGCGAGATGGAAGCGATGGGCGTGACGCTGCCGCTGATGATCTCCGGCACCATTACCGATGCGTCAGGCCGGACGCTCTCCGGCCAGACCACGGAAGGATTCTACAACTCACTGCGCCACGCGGAGCCGCTGTCGTTCGGCCTCAACTGCGCGCTTGGTCCGGACGAACTGCGCCAGTATGTGCAGGAGCTGTCGCGCATTGCCGAAGGCTATGTCAGCGCCCACCCCAACGCCGGTCTGCCAAATGCCTTCGGCGAATATGACCTTGATGCGGCGACGATGGCGGCGCAGATTGGCGAGTGGGCGCGCGCCGGCTTCCTCAACATTATCGGTGGCTGCTGTGGCACCACGCCGCAGCACATTGCGGCGATGGCGGCAGCGGTCGAGGGCGTGCCACCGCGGCCGCTGCCGGAAATAGCCGTCGCCTGCCGCTTGTCTGGCCTCGAACCGCTCAATATTCAGGCCGATTCACTGTTCGTCAACGTGGGTGAGCGCACTAACGTGACCGGCTCGGCCAAATTTAAGCGCCTGGTTAAAGAAGTGAAGTACAATGAAGCGCTGGACGTGGCGCGCCAGCAGGTGGAAAACGGCGCGCAGATTATCGATATCAATATGGATGAAGGCATGCTGGATGCGGAAGCGGCCATGGTGCGCTTTCTCAACCTGATTGCCGGTGAGCCGGATATTGCGCGTGTGCCGATCATGATCGACTCCTCGAAATGGGAGGTGATTGAGAAAGGCCTGCAGTGCATTCAGGGCAAAGGCATCGTCAACTCCATCTCGATGAAAGAGGGCGTCGAGCCGTTTATTGCGCACGCGCGCAAAGTGCGGCGCTACGGCGCGGCGGTGGTGGTGATGGCGTTCGACGAAGTGGGCCAGGCGGACACCCGCGCGCGCAAAATTGAGATTTGCCGCCGCGCCTACCACATCCTCACCGAAGAGGTTGGTTTCCCGCCGGAAGACATCATTTTCGACCCCAATATCTTTGCCGTGGCCACCGGCATCGAAGAGCACAACAACTACGCGATGGATTTCATCGGTGCCTGTGAAGACATCAAACGCGAACTGCCGCATGCGATGATCTCCGGCGGCGTCTCCAACGTGTCGTTCTCGTTCCGCGGTAACGAACCGGTGCGTGAGGCGATTCACGCGGTGTTCCTCTACTATGCCATCCGCAACGGCATGGACATGGGCATCGTCAACGCCGGTCAGCTGGCGATTTATGACGATTTGCCGGCGGAGCTGCGCGATGCGGTTGAGGACGTGATCCTCAACCGGCGCGACGATGGCACCGAGCGACTGCTGGCGCTGGCGGAGAAGTATCGCGGCAACAAAGGCGAGGGTGAGCAGGACAAGCAGCAGGCCGAATGGCGCAGCTGGGACGTGGTGAAGCGACTGGAATATTCGCTGGTGAAAGGCATCACCGAGTTTATCGAGCAGGACACCGAAGAGGCGCGCCAGGCCGCGGCACGGCCGATTGAAGTCATTGAAGGACCGTTGATGTCCGGCATGAATGTGGTCGGCGATCTGTTTGGCGAGGGCAAAATGTTTCTGCCGCAGGTGGTGAAATCGGCGCGCGTGATGAAGCAGGCGGTGGCCTACCTCGAACCCTTTATCCAGGCGAGCAAAGAGGCCGGCCGCAGCAACGGTAAAATCGTGCTGGCGACGGTAAAAGGCGACGTGCACGACATCGGCAAAAATATTGTTGGCGTGGTGCTGCAGTGTAACAACTACGAAATCATCGACCTGGGCGTGATGGTGCCGGGCGACAAAATCCTGAAAACCGCGCGTGAGGAAAACGCCGACATCATCGGACTTTCCGGCCTGATTACCCCGTCGCTCGACGAGATGGTGAACGTGGCGAAAGAGATGGAGCGCCAGGGCTTTACGCTGCCACTGCTGATTGGCGGGGCCACCACCTCGAAAGCGCACACGGCGGTGAAGATTGAGCAGAATTACAGCGGCCCGACGGTCTATGTGCAGAACGCCTCGCGCACCGTCGGCGTGGTCTCTTCGCTGCTGTCACCCACGCTGAAAGAGGCGTTTGTGGCGCGCACGCGTAAGGAGTACGAAACCGTGCGGATCCAGCACGCGCGTAAAAAGCCGCGTACGCCGCCGGTCACGCTACAGGCCGCGCGCGATAATCATTACGTCATTGACTGGCAACGTTACACGCCACCGGTGGCGCATCGTACCGGCGTCAGCGCAGTGGAGGCCAGTATCGATACGCTGCGCAACTACATCGACTGGACGCCATTTTTTATGACCTGGTCACTGGCCGGCAAATATCCGCGCATTCTCGAAGATGAGGTGGTGGGCGAAGAAGCCACGCGGCTGTTTGCCGATGCCAATGCGATGCTGGATAACCTCAGCGCGCAAGGCACGCTCAGGCCGCGCGGCGTGGTCGGTATTTTCCCGGCTAACCGGGTTGGCGACGACATTGAAATCTACCGTAACGAGACCCGGCGCGAGGTGCTGTGCGTCAGCCATCATTTACGTCAGCAAACGGAAAAAACCGACTTCGCCAACTACTGTCTGGCGGACTTCGTGGCACCGAAATCCAGTGGTAAAGCAGATTATCTCGGCGCGTTTGCCGTCACCGGCGGGCTGGAGGAGGATGCGCTGGCGGCGGCGTTCGATCAGCAGCACGATGATTACAACAAAATCATGGTGAAAGCGGTGGCGGATCGCCTGGCGGAGGCGTTTGCCGAATACCTGCATGAGCGCGTGCGTAAGGTGATCTGGGGCTATGCCGCCCATGAAAATCTCAGCAACGACGAGCTGATTCGCGAAAATTACCAGGGCATTCGTCCGGCGCCGGGCTATCCGGCCTGTCCGGAACACACCGAGAAGGCACAAATCTGGCAGCTGCTGGATGTGGAACATCACACCGGCATGAAGCTGACCGAATCCTTTGCCATGTGGCCCGGTGCCGCGGTGTCCGGCTGGTATTTTAGTCATCCGGAGAGTAAATATTTCGCCGTGGCGCAGATTCAGCGCGACCAGGTGGAAGATTACGCGGCGCGTAAAGGCATGAGCGTCAGCGATGTAGAACGCTGGCTGGCACCGAATTTAGGCTACGACGCGGATTGATGAATTGCCGGCGCAGAGCGCGCGCAATCAACTGCGCCCTATTGCTTGCGCAATAAATTGCGCCGCTACAAATACGTGCACACTCTGTAGCGGCGCGATTCATCGCGCGTTTTTTTAAAACCGGCGCGGGTTTAACCCCGCGCTACGATTTAATTAAAACGCGCATCGCGATCGGCGGTCAGATCGTACAGCTGGTATTTGCGGCCCAGCATCTGACCGCCGTCACGCGTCAGCGGCACCCAGTTCACCTGCGCACGGCCACGGGTTGGCGTGACGGTAAACAGATCCATCGGAATCGAAATATAGAAACCTTTGGTGAAATCCCCTTCGCCATACGCTTCGGCTGACACGTTGGTTTTGGTGGCGTAGAAGCCGACCATCACGCCGCTGTCAAAGCGCTTCGACACATCCAGCGTGACCCCTTTGTCCTTCGCCAGATATTCACCGACGCTGGCTTTCACCAGCACATCCTGCATGAACCACGGACGCCAGTAAGCGGTAAGGTGCCCGGTCGGCGCCTTATAGTCGGTGAACTGCATCATGTTGTCCCAGTCACGCTGCTTCACGTAGTTCGCATCGAGACCGAAAGCCCAGTTGCTGTCCACCGGGCGATACAACAGCTCGCCGCCCACGCCGCCATACATGGTTTCCAGATAGCCACCGTACACCTGGCCGTAGAAGCCATTGCCGAGATAGCGCATGTAGTTGGCCTGCAGATCATTCACGTAAACGTTGTTCTCCACGTAGTCGCGAATGTGGGTGCGCACGCGCGGCAGCGTCGAGTCGGCTGGCGCGCCGTTGTAGTTGAACTTGTCATAGTTGTTGGCGATGTTGCCAAACAGGCTGCCGCCAATCAGCCAGTGATCGGTCAGCCAGTAATCGACATTGCCCATTACGCCGAGCTGATACATGTAGAAGCTTTCCGGACCGCCGACCGACTGGTTCAGCACCGGCGACAGGCTGTAGTTGAGGCGATCCTTACGGATGAAATAGCCCTGTTCGGTGGTGCCCGGATCGATCGGTTCTTCACGCGTCTGCTGCAGCGGCTGCTCGTGGCCGAGCGGATAGCCGCGCAGTTCGTTATTCAGGCTGACCACATCGGTGCGCGTGGTGACCTGCGGCATGTTAAAGCGCGACTCGGTGACTTCAATCGTATCAATGCCAGCCGGCAGATTGTTCATGATAATGCGGTTAGCGCGGTCAACGCCTTCGCGCGTGTCGCGATATTTGGTCTGCTCGCCGGAGACGTACAGCGTGCGGCCTTTGGTCTGGATGCGCGGACCATCCAGTCCGGCATTGTATTTCAGATCGGTAAGCTGATTAGCGACCACCGTCGGCTGCAGCAGATCGCCCTGCGGCTGTGGCTGATAAGCCGGTTTTGCGCTATCAAGGTGCGACTGGTGTAACGAATTAAAGTTGGTGCGCACGGTCACGCCAAACATAAAAGTATTGCCGCGCTCGTAGCTGGCGTTGATATCCGCCCAGTCGCTAAGGCGATAGATTGCGCCAACGTTGACCTTACTGCGCTGCTCCAGCCGGCCGGCAAAATCGTCCTGATAATCGTTGCCTTCATACTCCAGCTTGAGACGCAGCGGCTGCCACGGCGTCTGGTATTCGATGCCACCAAACAGTGCCGCCGGGCCGTGGAACATCTGCGAGCCGTTAATGGAACCCGCCGAACCGCCGCCGGTGCGGCTGCAGAAGCTATCGCTGTAGGAGCAGAACGGGTTTTTGATGGTGCCGCTGTTGCCGAGATAGCCCCAGCCCAGCCCGAGGCTGAAATCAAACGGTCCCCAGGCTTTACTCGCCACCAGATATTCACTGTCGAACAGGCCGGTACCGCCCAAATCGCGCGAACCGACCGCCACTTCCGGCAGCCAGAAGCTCTCCTGCCACAGGCGCAGCTTCAGGTCGAAGGCTTTGTCTTTATAGCTCTGGTTGCCGCTGAAACCTTCCACCGCACTGTAGCGGCGGGTGCGTACGTCGGTATAGCGCACCGTGGTTTCCAGCCATGGGAACAGCTGCAATGACGCAGAATAGTAACGATATTGATCGTTATCGCGGAAGTTCAGGCTAAATTCGCCCTCTTTTGCCATGCGCGCGGTCGGCGTTTGCATCAGGCCCACGCCGCCAAAATCAGATTGTGAAGGACCGACCGGTTGCGGCCAGGTTTCCGCCTGCACCTGGCATGCGGCGGCGACAGAAGCAGCCAACAGGCTGAGGAGTAATTGTTTTTTCATCAGTCTGGCATCCGGTGAGTCAGAACGGAAAGCATGCGCGCATTCAAATCAGGCTGGCCCCAGGGCAGGCTCCATGTGGAAAAGCCCAGCCAGATGATGCTGCCTGGCTCGACTTCAACATGCCGCTGATTCCAGTAAGCGATCGGCACCTGCTGCGTCTCACCTGACGGCGCAATCACCGTGGCCACGCTGCGTTCGGCACCCGATAAACGCGCATGCGGCGCGAGGTAGTCACGCACCGTGCGTCCTGGCTGCCAGCTCTCACTGCCGGGATGGCTGAGTGCGCCCATCACCCGTACCTGCGTCGGCGCTGCCGCGATGTATAGGTCGTAGCTGCCCTGCAGTTTACGGTTGGCTTCCGGACGCAGCCGCACCCAGTCGGGATCGAGCGAAGTAAACTGGCGCCCGGTAACCTGCAGGGCGCTGAGCTGCTGAATTACGCTGCCGATGGTTGCGGCCAGTGAAGTACCGCTGTCGGCCTGCCAGGCGCGCAGATCCGCGAGCAGCTGAGCGTGCTGCTGCTGCGCCACGGCGGTCGCACCGCGTTCGGCAATCACCGTGCCCGGCCACCAGCTGTGCAGCGCCGGGTTCGTTACCAGTTCGCTAAGCGTGCTGGCATGATCGATCTGGAAACTGCGCTGATCGTGCGCAGGGTGTACCGTCACCTGGCTATCCGCCAGCGCGTGGCTGGCCGCCGTGAGGGCGAATGCCGCCAGCAAAGAATTGATTTTTTTCATGATTTCGCCGGCTTCAGAAGGGTGGTTGCGATCGGGAACTGGTCAGCCGCCAGCATCTGCTGCGCCTGCAGCACCGTACCGTCGCGGTTATCGATCCAGAAGGTGTTCTGCCAGCTGACGCCGGGGCTCTCCATCTCTACCGTTTCGTGCCAGACGCGGCAGGGCACCCGCTCGCCGGCGAGGTTCAGCACTTCATCGTCGCCGCGCTGAAAGGTGGAGTGGGCGGTGGCGGCGCGCACGTTGTCCTGCTCGCGCCACTGCACGACGCGCGTCCACTGCGCGCCATTTTGCAGCCGCAGCGCATCGGCCAGCGGATCCTGCGCCAGGTTACTGACGGCCTGCAGGTTGTCGCGCAGGCCGAGGGTTTTCACCAGGCGGCCGTGCTGCATCACCAGCATGGCTTTATCCTGGGTCACCCATTTCTGCTGGCCGTTTTCCAGGTAGCCCAGCACCACAAAGATGCGCGGACCGTTGTCGACGCGCGCATACAGGCTGGCGTAGGGCAGATTAGCGATTTGTTCATCGCTGACGGTGACATCGTCCGGACCGCTGATGGCGAGCATCACGGTCTGTTCGAGGCCTTTTTGCGTTTGTGTGCAAGCCTGCAGCAACAGGCAAAGAAGCAGCAAAGAGAGTCGGCGCACTGTGTATCCCTGTCTCAATAGAGGCAAAAAAACAAAAAATAACCACACGACTGTGTGGTTATGTTTAAAGGTGCTACATCAACGAGTGGTGCTCGTTGTGGTAGTGGTTGTTGTACCGGTATTTGCACCGTCGCCACCGCCAGCAGCGGCAACGCCGAGACCCACTAACGCACCGAGTGCGCCGATACCCACAGCGGTGGTCGCACCGGTCGAGATTGCTCCCGCCTGCGCACCTGCTGCAGCACCGGCTTCTTCCGGTGCGGCAATCGCAGCGGAAGAAACGGCAACGTAAAGTAAGGCTGCACCGGCAACCATCAGTTTTTTCATAACAACGTTTCCTGCATCTTGATAAAACGTGAATGAAGGATATTACCCGTCATACCGTACGCTGCCGTCCGATGGCCGCTGGGCCGCATGCAGCTGGCTGACCGTGGTCAGCGCGCAATAATGTTTCCCGGGCCGCCGGGCGACAGCGGGGAAGTATTCAGGGCAGCCTTGAAGGCGCGTTCAGTATAGGGCAACAAATTACCAGAGTTCAGCGCCAGAAAAAGAGGGGGATTAAGCAGGACGTTTCTGGTGATAAATAAGGCGAATTGGCGTTAGCTGCTTTTTTTAATTGCGCTTTTTTCGCTGGCTGGAATATTTGCGCAGGACATTATAGCACAGCAGCATTTTTCACTTTTGCATTAAAAAATGGCACGGAATAGGAATAATCAGATTTTCCTGAAAGGGTTAAAATAGAAATACAAATTTAATCAGTTGCTTAGGTGGGTGAGGTGGACAAATCAGATCCATTTTTTACCAGATAAGCCCGCCACGCATGATGGCATCTTCCGATTTTCCTTAGGGCATTTTAAGAATTATCTAACCGCAGCGTGGCAGCAAAATCCGCTTATTTGCCGCGGGGCAGTTGATCGGAACAAAAAAGGCGGCATGTGCTGCCGCCTGATGAGCCTGGGGGTGAAATTAACGCCAGGATTTGTAGCGATTAATTAAGCCATTGGTGGAGCTATCGTGGCTGTTAATCTGCGCATCGTTTTCCAGCTCCGGCAAAATGCGGTTAGCCAGCTGTTTGCCCAGCTCAACGCCCCACTGATCGAAGGTAAAGATGTTGAGAATCGCGCCCTGAGTGAAGATCTTGTGCTCGTACAGCGCAATCAGCGCGCCGAGGCTGAACGGAGTAATTTCACGCAGCAGAATCGAGTTGGTCGGGCGGTTACCTTCAAACACCTTGAACGGCACGATATGCGCGACGGACTCCGCCGATTTACCGGCATCGGTAAACTCTTTCTCTACCACCTCGCGGGCTTTACCAAACGCCAGCGCTTCGGTCTGAGCAAAGAAGTTGGACAGCAGCTTCTGGTGGTGATCGGCCAGCGCGTTGTGGGTCTGCGCCGGCGCAATGAAGTCGCATGGAATCAGCTTGGTGCCCTGATGGATCAGCTGATAAAACGCGTGCTGCCCGTTGGTGCCGGGTTCACCCCAGATAATCGGACCGGTCTGGTAATCCACCGGGTTGCCGTCGCGGTCGACGTACTTACCGTTGGATTCCATGTTGCCCTGCTGGAAGTAAGCGGCAAACCGGTGCATGTACTGGTCGTACGGCAGAATTGCTTCGGTTTCGGCACCGAAGAAGTTGTTGTACCAGATACCAATCAGCGCCAGCAGCACCGGCAGGTTTTGCTCCGCTGGCGTGTTCGCGAAGTGCTGGTCCATGGCGTGCGCGCCGCTCAGCAGCTGTTCGAAGTTTTCGAAGCCGATGGACAGGATGATCGACAGGCCAATTGCGGACCACAGTGAGTAGCGGCCGCCGACCCAGTCCCAGAACTCGAACATGTTGGCGGTGTCGATACCAAATTCACCGACCGCTTTCGCATTGGTCGAGAGCGCGGCAAAGTGCTTCGCCACGTGCTGCTGATCGCCGGCGGTGTTCAGGAACCAGTCACGCGCGCTGTGGGCGTTGGTCATGGTTTCCTGCGTGGTAAAGGTTTTCGACGCCACGAGGAACAGCGTGGTTTCCGGGCTGAGCGGCTTCAGCGTTTCGGCAATGTGCGTGCCATCAACGTTGGAAACAAAGTGCATGTTGAGGTGGTTTTTATACGGACGCAGCGCTTCGGTCACCATGAACGGGCCGAGGTCTGAACCGCCGATACCGATGTTCACCACATCAGTAATCGGCTTGCCGGTGTAGCCTTTCCACTCGCCGCTGATGATGCGCTCGGAGAAGGCTTTCATCTTCGCCAGCACCGCGTTCACTTCCGGCATCACATCTTTGCCATCCACGAGAATCGGCGTGTTGCTGCGGTTGCGCAGGGCTACGTGCAGCACGGCGCGATCTTCGGTGCGGTTAATCTTCTCACCGGAGAACATGGATTTGATGGCGCCCGCCAGATCGGTCTCTTTCGCCAGCGCCTGGAGTTTGTCGAGGGTTTCCTGGGTGATGCGGTTTTTTGAGAAATCCACCAGCATCTGATCATCAAAGGTGGCAGAGAATTTCGCAAAACGATCGGCATCCTGCGCAAACAGGTCGGCAATCTCTACCGATTTCATCTGATCAAAATGCTGCTGCAGCGCTTTCCAGGCTGCGGTTTGTGTCGGATTGATATTTTTCATGGCAACACTCTTGTTGATATAAGAACCGTCATTCCATCCGGGCGCATCCTGTCTGGCCCGGCATGCTGAGCATTTGTTACGGCTTGCACGCGTTTCAGTATGACCACAGTTGCAACTGAAAGGAAAAAATTTGTGACGCCAGCCGCAGCGTTTCAGGTAAATCCGGCGGCGATTGTCGGCCGGTTCGCCGCGCATTACTCTGCGCGGCATCAGCAAAACACCGGTTTTTTCGCACCGCTGACTACTTTAGGCGGCTGGCGGCTTCCGGGTTTGTTTAGCAATGCGCTGCATAAGTGTAAAAATGAATTTTCCCGGCGCCGCAAGGCTGGACAGCGGAACAATTAATCAGTATTTTGTGCGCGCGACTTGTACCTCCGGGTGCAAGCCAGAAGAGGCGCGTCGCCCAGGCAGTGTGTTTGAGGATCCGTATCCAGCGAGAATACATCAGGGGGTGCGACGCCGAGGTGGTGCAACACGCGGAGTGTTGTGCTGTCGGCTGCAGGGGCTGAATCCTCTGGGTTGTCACCAGAAGCGTCCGCAGTCGGACGTTTCGCAAGGTGAAGTGCTTTTGGTGACTCATCTCCTGATCTTGTCTGTCCAATTCTGCTCTTCTCTTGTGCCAAGGCTGTTACCCGATCTTCTCTTCCGCGAATGGGAGGAGATAACCTGACACGAGGTTTTGTTACATGTCTCAATCGTTGATCGTGGCAAAATTTGGCGGCACCAGCGTTGCCGATTTCGATGCCATGAACCGCAGCGCGGACGTCGTGCTGTCTGATGCCAATACCCGTCTGGTGGTGCTCTCTGCCTCGGCGGGCGTGACTAACCTGCTGGTTTCGCTGGCTGAAGGCCAGGAACTCGAGCAGCGCGCTTATCTGCTGGATCAAATCCGCACTATTCAATATGCCATCATCGATCGCCTGCAGTCGCCGGACGTCATCCGTCAGGAGATTGATCGCATGCTGGAGAACATCATCATGCTGGCGGAAGCGGCGGCATTAGCCCGTTCGACCGCGCTGACCGATGAGCTGGTGAGCCACGGCGAACTGATGTCGAGCCTGCTGTTCGTCGAGATCCTGCGCGAGCGCCAGGTGAATGCCGAGTGGTTTGACGTCCGCAAAGTGATGCGCACCAGCGACCGTTTTGGCCGCGCCGAGCCGGATGTGGCCGAGCTGAAAACGCTGGCAGCGGCTCAGCTGCAGCCGCGCACCGCAGAAGCGCTGGTGATCACGCAGGGCTTTATTGGCAGCGAAGGCAAAGGCCGCACCACCACGCTGGGCCGTGGCGGCAGCGATTACACCGCTGCGCTGCTCGGCGAAGCGCTGCAGGCGACGCGTGTGGATATCTGGACCGACGTGGCGGGCATCTACACCACTGACCCGCGTGTGGTGCCGCAGGCGAAACGCATCGAAGAGATCACCTTTGAAGAAGCGGCGGAGATGGCGATCTTCGGCGCGAAAGTGCTGCATCCGGCGACGCTGCTGCCGGCGGTGCGCAGTGATATTCCGGTGTTTGTCGGCTCCAGTAAAGATCCGGCTGCGGGCGGCACACGCGTCTGCAACGAGACTAAAAATCCGCCGCTGTTCCGCGCGCTGGCACTGCGGCGCAAACAGACGCTGCTGACGCTGCACAGCCTGAACATGCTGCACGCGCACGGCTTCCTGGCGGAAGTGTTTGCTATCCTGGCGCGCCACAGTATTTCGGTTGATCTGGTTACCACCTCGGAAGTGAGCGTGGCGCTGACGCTGGATACCACCGGTTCGACCAGCACCGCCGACAGTCTGCTGACCCAGGCGCTGCTGACCGAGCTCTCATCCCTGTGCCGGGTGGAAGTGGAAGAGAATCTGGCGCTGGTGGCGATCATCGGCAACAACCTGTCGAAAGCCTGCGGCGTCGGCAAAGAGGTATTCGGCGCGCTGGAGCCGTTTAACCTGCGCATGATTTGCTACGGCGCAAGCAGCTACAACCTGTGCTTCCTGGTGCCAACGCCTGACGCGGAAGAGGTGGTGCGCGCGCTGCATAAGAATCTGTTCGAATCTTAATTGACGCGTAAGTCACCCGAAGCCGGACAATGTCCGGCTTTTTTTATCTCTGCTGTTCAGCCTGACGCTATTTCGGACAAATGCCAGCGGAATGCCCGTGTCTGCCCGGCGATCTTTAGCAGCCGATAGGCATTTTCTGTCGTCGGCCACGCTTATGATAATGAAATGTTATGATCCGGCGCAGGTCGCTGCGGTCGTTCCCCGCACGCCTTTTCATCTGTGGCAAAAAACCAATTAAGTAAAACGCTAAGGACATTTCTTCATGCTCGCCAAACTCACCCGCCTGTTTCCGCTCTGGGCCGTACTGCTGTCCGTTGCAGCCTATTATTCGCCGTCCACCTTCCTCGGCATCGGGCCGTGGGTAACCTACCTGCTGATGCTGATCATGTTCGGCATGGGCGTGACGCTCAACATTGACGATTTCAAACGCGTGCTGGTGCGTCCGGCACCGGTGATTGCCGGCACGTTCCTGCACTATCTGGTAATGCCGCTGGCGGCCTGGGCGCTGGCGAAACTGTTCCAGATGCCGCCGGATCTGGCCGCCGGGATGATTCTGGTCGGCAGCGTGGCCAGCGGGACAGCCTCGAACGTGATGATTTATCTGGCGAAGGGCGACGTGGCGCTGTCGGTGACCATCTCGTCGGTTTCGGCGCTGGTGGGCGTGTTCGCGACGCCGCTGCTGACGCGCTTCTACGTAGATACCCACATTCAGGTCGATGTGGTGGGCATGCTGCTCAGCATCGTCAAAATCGTGGTGATCCCGATTGGGCTTGGCCTGATTATTCACCACTCCATGAACAGCGTGGTGCGCCGCGTTGAGCCGTATCTGCCGGCGTTTTCGATGGTGTGTATTCTGCTGATCATTAGCGCGGTGGTCGCCGGTAGCCAGGGCTTTATCGGCTCGGTAGGGCTGATGGTGATCGCGGCGGTGATCCTGCACAACGCCATTGGGCTGCTCGGCGGCTACTGGGGTGGCAAGCTGTTTGGCTTTGACGAATCCACCTGCCGCACGCTGGCGCTGGAAGTCGGTATGCAGAACTCCGGACTGGCGGCCACGCTAGGCAAACTGTACTTCTCACCGCTGGCCGCACTGCCCGGCGCACTGTTCTCGGTGTGGCACAACCTCTCCGGTTCGCTGCTGGCGGGTTACTGGTCGGGTAAAACGATTGAGAAGAAGCAGAAATAACGGGGCATGCGTACCGGTGGTCATCAATGACGATCGGTTACGCACCATCGTCCTGTTGATGCCGGTGCGCATAAATGCGCACCCTACAAAAAACACGCGATAACCTTGCAGAGGGGCAATAAATGCGCCCTCTGCAAAACGTGCGATAACTTTGTAGGGGCGCCATTCATGGCGACCGTAAACGCTCAACGGTCAAGGGTTCCCCCATAAATGCGCCCTCTGTAAAAACGCGCAATAATCTTGTAGGGTCGCCATTCATGGCGACCGCAAACGCGAAACATTACAGTTTCAGGTAAACCCGAATCCCGTCCAGGAACATCTGCGTCGCCAGCATAATCAGGATCAAACCCATTAATCGCTCCAGCGCGTTGACGCCTTTATCCCCCAGCAGGCGCAGGAACAGGCCGGACATCAGCAGAATCACCACCGTGACACCCCAGGCAATCAGCAGGGCGCCGACCAGGTGCGTCATCTGGTTGGGATACTGGTGTGACAGCAGCATCAGGGTGGCGAGCAGCGAGGGCCCGGCGACCAGCGGGATCGCCAGCGGCACCAGGAACGGCTCTTCGCCGGCGGGCAGGCCGCTGGTGCTGGTCTCGCCGGACGGGAAAATCATGCGAATGGCGATCAGAAACAGAATGATGCCGCCGGAAATCGACACCGTTTCGGTGCGCAGATTAAGAAACGCCAGGATGCGTTCACCGGCAAACAGGAACAGCAGCATCAGAATCAAGGCGATCAGCATCTCGCGCATCAGCACTACGCGGCGGCGCTTCGGCTCCAGGTGCTTCAGCACCGACATGAAAATCGGCAGGTTGCCCAGCGGGTCCATAATCAACAGCAACAATATGGTCGCGGATATCATTTCAGTCATCAGAGGTAAACCATCCCTTCAGGTCGGCCACAGCCGTTATAAGTTGTACTGCTGAAAAAGTTAGCGCAATCGAATTAATTCACTTGCCAGAAGTGCTGCATTTTGTAGAGTTGTGGGTCATAGGTAAACCTGATTATTACGCAGACTGGCGCATTGCTGGCGCTGGTCTTTTTTCGCACCACCCAGGCCCCGGCCCGAGTTCCTGAGACGGACAGAAAATGAAGAATGTAGGTTTTATTGGTTGGCGTGGCATGGTCGGCTCTGTGCTGATGTCACGTATGAGCGAAGAACGCGATTTCGATGTGATCAATCCGGTCTTCTTCTCCACTTCGCAACTGGGTCAGGCTGCGCCGACGTTTGGCGGTAAGTCGACCGGTGCGCTGCAGGATGCGTTTGATATTGAGGCGCTGAAGGCGCTGGATATCATCATCACCTGCCAGGGCGGCGATTATACCAGTGAAGTCTACCCGAAGCTGCGCGAGAGCGGCTGGCAGGGCTACTGGATTGATGCGGCCTCCACGCTGCGCATGAAAGATGACGCCATCATTATTCTTGATCCGGTCAACCATCAGGTGATTCGTCAGGGCCTCGACAGCGGCATCAAAACCTTTGTCGGCGGTAACTGCACCGTCAGCCTGATGCTGATGTCGCTGGGCGGACTGTTCGCTAACGACCTGGTCGAGTGGGCCTCCGTCGCGACGTATCAGGCGGCCTCCGGCGGCGGCGCGCGCCATATGCGCGAACTGCTGACCCAGATGGGCATGCTGCACGACCACGTTGCGACTTCGCTGCAAAATCCGGCCTCCGCCATTCTCGACATTGAGCGCAGCGTGACTGACTTTACCCGTTCCGGCACGTTGCCGACCGACAACTTCGGCGTACCGCTGGCCGGCAGCCTGATCCCGTGGATCGATAAGCAGCTGGACAACGGCCAGAGCCGCGAAGAGTGGAAAGGCCAGGCGGAGACCAACAAAATTCTCTCGACCCGTCACACCATTCCGGTCGATGGCCTGTGCGTGCGCGTCGGCGCGCTGCGCTGCCACAGCCAGGCGTTCACGTTGAAGCTGAAGAAAGATGTGCCGCTGAACGAAATCGAACAGTTGCTGGCCGCGCACAACGAGTGGGTGAAAGTGGTGCCGAACGATCGCGACATCACCATGCGTGAACTGACGCCCGCCGCGGTGACCGGCACGCTGACCACGCCGGTGGGCCGTCTGCGTAAGCTGAACATGGGGCCGGAGTATCTGTCGGCCTTTACCGTCGGCGATCAGTTACTGTGGGGCGCTGCCGAACCGCTGCGTCGCATGCTGCGTTTGCTGATTGACTAAGCGCAGCGCGAATCCAGACAGGCCGGGGTTTCCCGGCCTTTTTTCTTTCCACGGGAGTGCAAAACTTAACCCAAATTGCGCCCGACAAGTGATCAGCTTCCCCTTTTTGCTCGCCCGATAACAATTTTTTGCGTTCCACCCTGGCTTCTGCCAACCCCAAGCTATGATTTAACAGTGATGTGCCGGTTGTTAACTGTTTTTACTTTGCGAATGGAATAGTTGTTGTACACGGCCAGGATCTTTCCCACGGAGGGTGTCCTTCCTTGCTGCTGTATGTATGGCTCATGAAAAGCAGCGCACCTATAGCGACAATCCTGTCTCTCCGGTCGCCTGCGCAAAAAATCATAGGAAGAAAGTCATGTCAGAGCTTCCCGATCGCCATGCGATCAATGCCCTTTTCGCCGGTAATTATGCCGACCCCTTCTCAGTACTGGGGATGCACCAGACCACACAAGGTCTTGAAGTGCGTGCGCTGTTACCGGATGCATCCGAAGTCTGGGTGATTGAAACCAACACCGGCCGCAAATGCGCCCAGCTTAAATGTCTTGATTCGCGCGGCTTCTTCAGCGGCGTGATCCCGCGCCGTAAAAACCTGTTTCGCTACCAGCTGGCAGTCAACTGGCACGGCCAGCAAAACCTGATCGACGATGCCTACCGCTTTGGCCCGCTGCTGGCGGAAATGGATGCCTGGCTGCTGGCCGAAGGCACGCACCTGCGGCCGTATGAAACGCTCGGCGCGCACGGCACCACCATTGATGGCGTTGCCGGCACGCGCTTCGCCGTCTGGGCCCCGAACGCGCAGCGCGTTTCGGTGGTAGGCGAGTTTAACTTCTGGGATGGTCGCCGCCATCCGATGCGTTTCCGTCGCGAGCTCGGCATCTGGGAGCTGTTTGTGCCCGGCGCGGTTAACGGCCAGCTGTACAAATTCGAAATCATTGATGCGCACGGTCAGATGCGCATCAAAGCCGATCCGTTCGCCTTCGAAGCGCAAATGCGTCCGCAGACCGCCTCAATGATTTGCGGCCTGCCGCCGAAGCTGGAGATGCAGCCGCAGCGCAAACTCGCCAACGGCTTTGACCAGCCGATCTCTATTTATGAAGTGCATCTCGGTTCGTGGCGTCGTCACACCGACAACAATTTCTGGCTGAGTTACAAAGAGCTGGCCGAACAGCTGGTGCCCTATGTCAAAGAGATGGGGTTTACCCATATCGAACTGTTACCGATCAACGAGCATCCGTTCGACGGCAGCTGGGGCTATCAGCCGCTCGGCATGTACGCGCCGACGCGCCGCTTCGGCACGCGTGATGAGTTTCGGCATTTCATCGCCGCCGCGCACGAAGCGGGCCTCAACGTGCTGCTCGACTGGGTGCCAGGCCACTTCCCCAGTGACGATTTTGGCCTCGCCAAATTCGACGGTACCGAACTGTACGAGCACAGCGATCCGCGCGAAGGCTACCATCAGGACTGGAATACGCTGATCTACAACTTTGGCCGGCGCGAGGTCAGCAACTATCTCTCCGGCAATGCGCTGTACTGGATGGAGCGCTTCGGCATTGATGGCCTGCGCGTCGATGCGGTGGCGTCGATGATCTATCGCGACTACAGCCGCAAAGAGGGTGAGTGGGTACCTAACCAGTTTGGCGGCCGTGAAAATCTCGAAGCCATCGCCTTCCTGCGCCATACCAACCGCACGCTGGGCCGTGCTGCGCCCGGCAGCATCAGCGTGGCGGAAGAGTCTACCGATTATCCCGGCGTGACGCGGCCATCCGAGGATGGCGGCCTGGGCTTCTGGTTCAAATGGAACCTCGGCTGGATGCACGACACCCTCGACTACATGAAGCTCGATCCGGTGCATCGCCGCTACCATCATCAGCTGATGACCTTCGGCATGCTGTACAACTACACGGAAAACTTCGTGCTGCCGCTGTCGCACGACGAAGTGGTACACGGCAAAAAGTCGATACTCGACCGCATGCCGGGTGATACCTGGCAGAAATTTGCCAACCTGCGCGCCTATTACGGCTGGATGTGGGGCTTTCCCGGCAAAAAACTGCAGTTCATGGGCAATGAATTCGCTCAGGGGCGGGAATGGAACCACGATACCAGCCTCGACTGGCATCTGCTGGAGGGGCTGGACAACTGGCACCACGGCGTGCAGCGTCTGGTACGTGACCTGAACCACAGCTATCGCCACTTTTCGCCGCTTTATCAGCTTGATTTCGATGCCAGCGGCTTCGAGTGGCTGGTGGTCGACGATCACGAAAACTCGGTCTTTGTGTTTGTGCGCCGCGACCGCGAGGGCAATGAACTGATTGTCGCCAGTAACTTCACGCCGGTGCCGCGCCACAACTATCGCTTCGGCGTGAATCAGCGCGGCGGCTGGCGCGAAGTGCTGAACACCGATCAGCATGATTATCACGGCAGCGATCTGCGCAATCACGGTATCGTCCATACCGATGACATCGCCAGCCACGGGCGCGCGCAGTCGCTAAACCTGACGCTGCCGCCGCTCGCCACGCTGTGGCTGGTGCGGGAGGGCGATTGATGCTCCAGCCGGGCCAGCCGGTACCGCCGGGTGCCCATTATGACGGGCGCGGCGTTAACTTTACGCTGTTCTCGCGCCACGCGGAGCGGGTAGAGCTGTGCCTGTTTGATGAACAGGGGAGTGAACAACGCTTCCCACTGCCGGCGCGCAGCGGTGACATCTGGCATGGCTATGTTCCGGCGCTAAAGCCGGGGCAGCGCTATGGCTACCGCGTGCATGGACCGTGGCAGCCAGAGCGCGGTCATCGTTTCAATCCGGCCAAACTGCTGGTCGATCCCTGTGCCAAAG
The DNA here is from genome assembly GCF_059730845.1 of gamma proteobacterium symbiont of Scutellera amethystina. Classification (NCBI taxonomy): domain Bacteria; kingdom Pseudomonadati; phylum Pseudomonadota; class Gammaproteobacteria; species gamma proteobacterium symbiont of Scutellera amethystina. Next base: position 3,928,649 of record NZ_AP035935.1, on the reverse strand, counting down.
CGGTATGCGGCGCGGTGCCAGACGACGCGCGCCTGCTGGGTGGAGAGTGGCAGCAGGATGATGCCGACAGCGCTGGCGTTGCGCCCAAATCGCTGGTGATCGCCGACGATTTTGACTGGCAGGACGATTGTGCGCCCCGCACGCCGTGGGGCAGGACGGTGATTTACGAGGCGCACGTTCGCGGCCTGACGCAGCAGCATCCGGAAATTCCGGAAAGGCTACGCGGGACATATGCGGCGCTGGGGCATCCTGCTATGGTGAGCTATCTGCGCCGGCTGGGTATCACCGCGCTGGAGCTGCTGCCGATAGCCGCGTTTGCCAGCGAGCCGCGCCTGCAACGGCTCGGCCTGAGCAACTACTGGGGCTATAACCCGTTTGCGCTGTGGGCGCTGCATCCGCATTACGCGGCGGGTGAAGCGGGCCAGACGCCGCTGCAGGAGTTTCAGCAGGCGGTAAAAGCGCTACACGCGGCCGGCATTGAAGTGATTCTGGACGTGGTGTTCAACCACAGCGCCGAGCTGGAAGAGATTGGCCCGACACTGTCGCTGCGCGGCGTCGACAACGCCAGCTATTACTGGCTGGGCTATAACGGTGAATATCACAACTGGACCGGCTGCGGTAATACGCTGAACCTCAGCGATCCGCAGGTGCTTGACTGGGCGCTGGGCGCGCTGCGTTACTGGGTGCAAACCTGCCACGTTGACGGCTTTCGTTTCGATCTGGCCAGCGTGCTCGGGCGCACGCCGGATTACCGCCAGGATGCGCCGCTGTTTGTGGCCATGCAGGCCTGCCCGGTGCTGTCGCAGGTGAAGCTGATCGCTGAACCCTGGGATATCGGCCCCGGCGGCTATCAGGTGGGCAACTTTCCGCCCGGCTTCGCCGAATGGAACGACCACTTTCGCGATACGGCGCGCCGCTACTGGCTGCACGGTGAGTTGAGTAACGGTGATTTTGCCCGCCGCTTTGCCGGCTCCAGCGATGTATTTCAGCGCGCGGCGCGTCTGCCGCACGCCAGCATTAATCTGATCACCGCGCACGACGGCTTCACGCTGCGTGACGTGGTGAGTTATAACCAGAAGCATAATCAGGCCAACGGCGAGGATAATCGCGACGGCAGCAGCAGTAATTTCAGCCATAACCATGGTTTTGAAGGGCTGCAGGGCAACTTCGATGTGGTCGAGCGGCGGCGGCGCAGCGTGCACGCGTTGCTGACCACGCTGCTGCTGGCGCAGGGCACGCCGATGCTGCTGGCCGGTGACGAACGCGGTCACAGCCAGCACGGCAACAATAATGCGTACTGTCAGGATAACCCGCTCACCTGGCTGAACTGGCAACAGGATGATTTTGGACTGGTCGACTTCACTGCCGCGTTAATCCGGCTGCGTCAGCGTATTCCCGCGCTGACGCAGGACAGCTGGTGGCAGGAGGGCGATGGCAACGTGCAGTGGTTGAATGCCAGCGGCAAACCACTGGAAAGGGATGAGTGGGAACAGGGGATGCACAGACTGCAGATCCTGCTCTCCGGCCGCTGGTTACTAACGATAAACGCCACGGATTCGGTGAGTGACCTTGCCTTACCAGACGGAGAATGGCGAGCCATTCCTCCTTTCGCCGGGGAAGATAACCCCATCCTGACAACTGTCTGGCACGGGCCCGCACACGGCGTGTGTGTGTTCCTAAAGCAATCATAAGGAGTCAGACATGGTGAAATTAGATAGAAACGACCCCCTGATGCTGGCGCGCCAGCTCCCTACACAGACGGTTGCCCTGATCCTTGCTGGCGGGCGCGGTACGCGCCTGAAAGATCTTACCGCTAAACGCGCCAAGCCTGCCGTGCACTTCGGCGGCAAGTTCCGCATCATCGACTTTGCGCTCTCCAACTGTATCAACTCCGGGATTCGGCGCATCGGCGTCATCACCCAATATCAGTCACATACGCTGACGCAGCACATTCAGCGCGGCTGGTCCTTGTTCAACGAAGAGATGAATGAGTTTGTCGATCTGCTGCCGGCGCAGCAGCGCGCCTCGACCGAACACTGGTATCGCGGTACCGCCGATGCGGTCACGCAGAATCTCGACATCATTCGCCGCTACAACGCGCAGTACATCGTGATTCTCGCCGGGGATCACATCTACAAAATGGATTACTCGCGCATGCTGCTCGACCACGCCGATCGTGGCGCCAAGTGCACCATCGCCTGTCTGCCCGTACCGCTGCATGAGGCCACCGCGTTTGGCGTGATGGCAGTCGATGCGGACAACAATGTAATCGATTTCGTTGAGAAACCGGCGCAGCCGCCGTCCATGCCGGGCGACGACAGCAAAGCGCTGGCCAGCATGGGCATTTACGTGTTCAACGCCGATTACCTCTATGAGCTGCTGGAGGAGGATTTGCAGATCGCCGACTCAAGCCACGATTTCGGTAAAGATCTGCTGCCGAAGATCGTCGCCAGCGGCGAAGCCTACGCCCACTCCTTCACGCTGTCGTGCGTACAGAACGACGAAAACGCGGAACCTTACTGGCGCGACGTCGGTACGCTGGAAGCTTACTGGCGCGCCAACCTCGATCTGGCCTCGGTGACGCCCGAACTCGATATGTATGACCACGAATGGCCGATTCGTACTCACATGGAGCCGCTGCCGCCGGCCAAATTTGTCCAGGATCGATCCGGCAGTCACGGCATGACCATGAACTCGCTGGTCTCCGGCGGCTGCATTATTTCCGGCTCGGTGGTGGTGAATTCGGTGCTATTCCCGCGCGTGCGCGTTAACTCGTTTTGCAATATTGATTCGGCGGTGCTGCTGCCCGATGTGGTTATCGGGCGATCGTGCCGTTTGCGTCGCTGCGTCATAGACCGTGCCTGCGTCATTCCGGAAGGCATGGTGATTGGCGAAAATCCGGATGAGGATAGTCGCCGTTTTTACCGTTCAGAAGAGGGCATCGTACTGGTGACGCGCGCCATGCTGGCCAAATTGGCCGCTGCGGGTCAGTAAGTGACGAAAGGCAAAGAACATTGCCGCGTGGAACGCGGGCGATAACACAATAGGGGTTCAGGATGCAGGTTTTACATGTCTGTTCAGAGCTTTTCCCGCTGCTAAAAACCGGCGGACTGGCTGATGTCGTCGGTGCATTGCCTCAGGCACAAATTGCCGAAGGTATGGACACGCGGGTGCTGATTCCGGCGTTTCCGGATCTGCGTAAAGGGATTCCTGATACCGAAGTGGTGGCGGAGCTGCAAACCTTTGCCGGGCCGGTCCGCTTGCTGTTTGGGCCCTTCAACGGCGTGGGGATATATTTGATTGATGCGCCGGGACTGTACGATCGTCCCGGCAGCCCGTACCACGATACGTCGCAGTTTGCCTATGTCGATAACTACCTGCGCTTTGCGCTGCTCGGCTGGATGGCGGCCGAGCTGGCCAGCGGGCTGGATACTTACTGGCAGCCGGACATCGTGCACGCGCACGACTGGCACGCCGGTCTGGCACCGGCCTATATCGCCGCACGCGGACGTCCGGCGAAAACGGTGTTTACCGTGCATAACCTGGCGTATCAGGGGCTGTTTTCCGCGCGGCATCTGGACGAAATCCAGATCCCGCGCGCCTATTTTGAAATGCACGGGCTGGAATTCTACGGCCAGATTTCTTACCTAAAGGCCGGCCTGTTTTATGCCGATCATATAACTGCGGTCAGCCCGACCTATGCGCTGGAGATCACCCGGCCGGAGTTCGGCTACGGCATGGAAGCGCTGCTGGAGCAGCGGCTGCGCGAAGGACGGCTGAGCGGGATTCTCAACGGCGTCGATCCCGGCATCTGGGATCCGGCACACGACCTGTTGCTGACCGCCCGCTACGACCGCGACACGCTGGAGAGCAAAGCGGAGAATAAACGTCAGCTGCAGATTGCCATGGGGCTGAAGGTTGATGACAAAGTGCCGGTGTTCTGCGTTATCAGCCGTTTAACCAAACAGAAAGGGCTGGATCTGGTGCTGGAAGCGCTGCCGGGACTGCTGGCGCAGGGCGGGCAACTGGTGCTGCTGGGCCAGGGCGATGCGGAACTGCAGCAGGGCTTCCTCGCCGCAGCCGCTGAGCATCCGGGCAGCGTCGGCGTGCAAATTGGTTATCACGAAGCCTTCTCGCACCGCATTGTCGGTGGCGCGGACGTCATTATGGTGCCCAGCCGTTTCGAACCGTGCGGTCTGACGCAGTTGTACGGCCTGAAATATGGCACGCTGCCGCTGGTCAGGCGCACCGGTGGACTGGCGGATACCGTACAGGACAGCTCGCTGGAAAACCTCGCTGACGGCGTAGCCAGCGGCTTCAGCTTCGAAGACAGCAATGCCTGGTCACTGCTGCGCGCGATTCGTCGTGCTTTTGTTTTATGGTCCCGTCCTTCACTCTGGCGTTATGTTCAGCGCCAGGCGATGGGGATGGATTTTAGTTGGCAGGTGGCAGCACAAGCCTACCGCGATCTTTATCAACGCTTGCTGTAATGAGAGATTGGGATACCGCATATGAACGCACCTTTCACCTATGCCTCACCCACGCTGACGGTTGACGCCCTCAAGCACTCAATCGCCTATAAGCTGATGTTTACCATTGGTAAAGATCCGTCGATCGCCAACAAGCATGAGTGGCTGAACGCCGCGCTGCTGGCGGTACGCGATCGCATGGTGGAGCGCTGGCTGCGCTCCAGCCGTGCGCAACTGTCGCAGGATGTGCGCCAGGTTTATTACCTGTCGATGGAGTTCCTGATGGGGCGCACGCTGGGCAATGCCTTGCTGGCGATGGGTATCTATGACGATCTCAACCAGGCGCTGGATGAGATGGGACTCGACCTCAGCGAGCTGATGGAAGAAGAGAACGATCCCGGGCTCGGCAACGGCGGTCTTGGCCGGCTGGCGGCCTGCTTCCTCGACTCGCTGGCCACGCTGGGCCTGCCCGGACGCGGCTACGGCATTCGCTACGATTACGGCATGTTCAAACAGAACATCGTTGACGGCCAGCAGCGTGAATCGCCGGATTACTGGCTGGAGTACGGCAATCCGTGGGAGTTCCAGCGCTTTAACACCCGCTACAAAGTGCGTTTTGGCGGGCGGTTGCAGCATGAAGGTAGCCGGGTGCGCTGGGTTGAGACCGAGGAGATCGTGGCGATGGCCTACGATCAGATTATCCCTGGCTTCGATACCGATGCCACCAACACGCTGCGGCTGTGGGGCGCGCAGGCCAGTAACGAAATCAACCTCGGCAAGTTTAATCAGGGCGACTACTTCGCGGCGGTGGAAGATAAAAACCACTCGGAGAACGTGTCGCGCGTGCTCTATCCCGACGACTCGACCTACTCCGGGCGCGAGCTACGTCTGCGCCAGGAGTATTTTCTCGTCTCCGCCACGGTGCAGGATATCCTCAATCGCCACTGGCAGATGCATGAAACCTGGGACAACCTGGCCGACAAAATTGCCATCCACCTCAACGATACCCATCCGGTGCTGGCGATTCCCGAGCTGATGCGTCTGCTGATTGATGAGCACAAGTTTACCTGGGACGACGCCTTTGAAGTCACCTGCCAGGTGTTCTCGTACACCAACCATACGCTGATGAGCGAAGCGCTGGAGACCTGGCCGGTGGACATGATCGGCAAGATCCTGCCGCGTCACCTCAGCATCATTTTCGAAATCAATGACTACTTCCTGAAGACCATTCAGGATTACTATCCGGACGACTGGGATCTGATGGCGCGCATCTCGATCATCGACGAAAACGATGGTCGCCGCATCCGCATGGCGTGGCTGGCGGTGGTGGTTAGCCATAAGGTCAACGGCGTGTCGGAACTGCACTCTAATCTGATGGTGCAGTCGCTGTTCGCCGATTTTGCCCGCCTGTTCCCGGGGCGCTTCTGCAATAAAACCAACGGCGTGACGCCGCGCCGCTGGCTGGCGCTGGCCAACCCGGCCTTGTCTGAGGTGCTGGATGACGCGATTGGCCGCACCTGGCGTACCGATCTGGCTCAGCTGAGCGAGCTGGTGCCGCACATTGACTATCCGGCCTTTATTGAACAGATTGCCGATGCCAAGTTCGCCAACAAAAAGCGCCTCGCGGAGTGGGTGGCGAAGAATATGGATATCGTGCTGGATCCGCAGGCGCTGTTCGACGTGCAGATCAAGCGTATTCACGAATACAAACGTCAGCTGCTGAACGTGCTGCACGTCATCACGCGTTACAACCGTATCAAAGCCGATCCGACCGCAGAGTGGGTGCCGCGCGTCAATATCTTCGCCGGGAAAGCGGCGTCGGCCTATTACGTCGCCAAGCACATCATTCACCTGATCAACGATGTCGCCAACGTGATCAACAACGATCCACAGGTGAAGAACAAGCTGAAGGTGGTGTTTATCCCTAACTACGGCGTCAGCCTGGCGCAGATCATCATTCCGGCGGCGGATCTCTCCGAGCAGATCTCTACCGCCGGCACCGAAGCCTCCGGCACCAGTAACATGAAGTTTGCGCTAAACGGCGCGCTGACCATCGGTACGCTGGATGGGGCCAACGTGGAGATGCGCGAGCACGTCGGCGCAGAGAATATCTTTATCTTCGGCAACACCACGCCGCAGGTGGAGAAGCTGCGCACTGAGGGCTATAACCCGCGTAAATACTATGAAGAGGATGCGGAACTGCACCAGGCGCTGACGCAAATCGCCAGCGGCGTCTTCAGCCCGCAGGAGCCGGGGCGCTACCGTAACCTGTTCGACGCGCTGGTCAACTTTGGCGATCATTATCAGCTGCTGGCGGATTACCGCAGTTATGTGGATACCCAGGATAAGGTGGATAAGCTTTATCGTCAGCCGGAAGAGTGGCAGCGGCGTGCGGCGCTGAACATCGCCAATATGGGCTATTTCTCCGCCGACCGTACCATTCAGGAGTACGCGGATGAGATCTGGCATATTTCGCCGGTGAGGTTATAAAAAAGGTCGCCATGAATGGCGACCCTACAAAATATGGCCCGATGCGCATTGATGCGCATCGGGTACAATCCCACAACCGTTGCCGTTTGTCACAGGGTGCGCATTAATGCGCACCTGGCACAATCTCACAACCGCTGCTGTTTGTCGTAGGGTGCGCATTAATGCGCACCTGGTAACGTCTTACTTCAGGGTAATGCTCTTCACAATCGCATCGGCATCGCTCTGCGCCTGCTGCTGATTGTCGGCGGGCAGGGTGATCTGCAGCGTCAGCAGTTTACCGTCCACCTTCGCCAGAATAACCGAGGACCAGGAGGTCTGGTTATTGGCGGAAATCACCGTATCCAGCTGCTGTGCCGGCTGGTCTTTCAGCGTCACCGCCTTGTTCGACACCACCTGCAGCTGCGGATCGCGGTTGCGCTGCTGCTGCTCCAGACGCTGAGCCAGCGCATCCAGTCCTTCATTGGTCGGATCACCCGCAATCACGATAATTGCGCGCTGGCCGGTTTCATCGGCATACACGTGCATATTGGTGGATTCCGAACCCAGCTTGCCGCTCTTATCCGACATGCCTGCTGGCAGGCTGAAACTCAGCTTACCGTCCATCAGGTTCACCGTCTGTGCTGACTGACTGGCGCTGGCGCCGTTGCTGTTTGCCGCCGTGTCGTCTTTCTTCTGATCACACGCCGCCAGGCCTAACACCAGCAGGCCGATGCCCGCATATTTCACTAAGTTACGCATTCTTATCCCTTCGTAAGATTTCCATCAGCCGTTATCAAAACGGAATCGGTGCTTAAAAGCAATCAGCGCTTTGTCAGGAAATCTTAGCGTGCCGTGGCGTTTCGTCTACGTTCAATTAGCCGAAATTCATCTGGCGCTGAGCCGAACGTTCCGCCAGGCGCTTAAGTGCCGCATTAAGCAGAACACCGTAAGCAGGCAGGAAGAAAATCATGCAGATCAGCACTTTGAAGCTGTAATCCACCAGTGCGATCTCCACCCAGTGGCTGGCCATGAACGGGTCCGGACTCTTATAAAAGGCGATAAAGAAGAAGGCCAGCGTATCGCTGATATTACCGAGGAACATGGCACAGGCAGGCGCAATCCACCACTGCGGCAGTTTACGCAGGCGGTTAAACACGTGCACATCAAGGATCTGCCCCAGCGCATAGGCCATAAAGCTGGCGCAGGCGATACGCGCCACGAACAGATTGACCTCCTGCAGCGAGGCCCAGCCCTGCCACGCGCCCTGATAAAACACGCACGACACGATGTAGGAGATAAACAGCGCCGGAATCATCACCGCAAGGATAATGCGCCGTGCCAGCGGTGCGCCAAAAATACGCACGGTGAGATCGGTGGCGAGAAAAATAAACGGGAAGCTAAACGCACCCCAGGTGGTGTGGAAACCGAAAATCGCGACCGGCAGCTGCACCAGATAGTTACTGGAGGTAATCACCAGCAGGTGAAACAGCGATAGCCAGAATAGCGCATGCATGCGCTGACTTGCAGAGAAGTTGATCATAAAGGCCTTTTTTAAAAATGGGGTGAGGGAACCCATCCTCTTCATACTTCAGGTTTTATGTGCGTTAGCTGCGCCTGCTCACCCCAGTCACTTACTTCAGTAAGCTCCTGGGGTGAGCAGGCTTGCCGCCTTCCTAAAACCTGAATTATTTTGAGGAATTGGAAGTAACATTAAAAAATCGGACGGCATCTTAGCGTGTTGCGCAACAAATGCAATGGTTAATTTTAACGCAATCGTTCTCGCCTTGCGCGCGCGCTGTAGCGCGTTAGAATGAGCGCCCACCCTGAATAAAGATAGAGAATCATGAGCGATCCTTTTTCCGCTGCGGACCATACACTTGATGCGCTTGGGCTGCGCTGCCCGGAGCCGGTGATGATGGTGCGCAAAACCGTGCGTACCATGCAGGCGGGCGAAACGTTGTTGATCATCGCCGACGATCCGGCGACCACGCGTGATATTCCCGGCTTCTGCCGCTTTATGGAGCATCAGCTGCTGGCACAGCAGACCGAGAGCCTGCCGTATCAGTATCTGATCCAGAAAGGCGCGGATGCCTGATCGCGGCATCCGCCCGCCTCAGCGCTGACGCAGCAGGCGCAGCGCGTTGGCGGTGACCAGCGCGGTGGCACCGGAATCGGCCAGCACCGCCAGCCACAAGCCGGTAAAGCCGAGCAGCGTGGTGACGAGGAAAATCGCCTTCAGCCCCAGCGCCAGCGCAATATTCTGACGGATAATGGCGCGCGTGCGGCGTGCCAGCTGCACGGTGCGCGGCAGAATCGCCAGGTTATTCTGCGTCAGAGCCGCATCGGCCGCTTCCAGCGCCACATCGGTGCCGCTGCCCATGGCAATCCCCAGCGTCGCTGCCTTCATGGCTGGCGCATCGTTGATGCCATCGCCGACCATCGCCAGCGGCTGTTGTTCGCCCAGTTCACGCACGGCGGCTACCTTATCCGCAGGCAACAGACCGGCGCGATAGCTGATGCCGAGTTCGGCGGCTATCGCGGCGGCGGCGCGCGGATTATCGCCGGTCAGCATCACGCTGCGAATTCCCAGCGCCTGCAGCGCCGCCAGCGCACTGCGCGCCTCCTCGCGCAGCAAATCCTGCAGCGCCAGCAGCCCGAGCGGCTGTGCTTCGCGCAACAGCACCACCACGGTTTTGCCCTGTGCCTCCAGCTGCGCAATCTGCTGCTGCTGCGTGTCACTCAGCGCCGCCGCATCACGCGGTGCCAGCAGTTGATGCATCACGCCGTCGATTTGTGCGCGAATGCCGCTGCCGGCCAGCGTTTGCTGATGCTGCGCCGGTGGAATCACCTGCTGCTGGCGCTGCGCTTCCGCCACTATCGCCCGCGCCAGCGGATGGCCGGAGCCCTGCTCGATAGCGGCCGCGAGGCTGAGCAGCTGTTGCTGTGCATCCGCGCCAAACGGCTTTACGTCGGTGACCTGCGGTTTACCGGCGGTCAGGGTGCCGGTTTTATCAAACGCCAGCGCCTGCACCCGGCTGAGGCGTTCGAGCGCCGCGCCGCCTTTAATCAGCGCGCCCTGGCGAGCCGCCGCCGCCAGGCCGGAAGTGATAGCGGCAGGCGTGGAGATCACCAGCGCGCACGGACAGCCAATAAGCAGCAGCGTCAGCCCTTTGTAGATCCACGGCAGCCAGGCGCCGAATCCGAGCAGCGGCGGCAGCACCATCACCAGCAGTGCCAGCAGCATGATGGCCGGCGTGTAGAGGCGGCTGAAGCGATCGATAAAACGCTCCACCGGCGCGCGGTGACTTTCAGCTTCTTCTATCAGCTGCAGAATGCGGTCGATAGCGCTGTGGCCCGGCTGTGAGGTCACGCGCAGCGTCACCAGCCGATCCACGCTGGTGGCGCCTGCCATCACGGCATCGCCCGGCTGATGGGCCACCGGTAGCGATTCGCCGGTCAGCGCGCTTTCATCAAAGCTGGCGCTGGCGTGCAGCAGCTCGGCATCGGCGGGCAGACGACCGCCTGCCGCCACTTCAATCACATCGCCGGGCTGGAGCGCCGCCAGTGCTACCTGCTCACGCTGTGTGCCATTGACGCGTGTGGCGGTGTCCGGACGCAGCGCCATCAGCGCGGTGACGCCACGGCGCGCCCGCGCGGCGGCATAGGCTTCCAGCCGTTCTCCCAGCTGGAACAGCAGCAGCACCATGGCAGCTTCGGCGTGGGCGCCAATCACCAGTGCGCCCCCGGCGGCGAGGGTCATCAGGGTTTCAATGCTGAACGGCGAGCCGCTGCGTATGGCCTGCCACGCGCTGCGGGCTACCGGCACCAGACCGACCAGCGTGGTAAGCACAAACAGGCGATCGCCCCACAGCGGCGTGAGCTGGCTCAGCAGCCAGCTGGCAATCATCAACAGCGTGAGCAGCATGAGCGCCGCATTATCGCGCCAGCGGCGCGCCGCCGGTGCCGGGCTGTCTTTAGAAATCAGGCTAAAGCCGGCGTGGTTAACGGCCTGTTCGATAGCCGGACGAATATCGCTGTGCGCCTCCACCAGCAGATTTTCACTGGCGAATATCACCCGCGCGCTGGCGACCTGCGGCAGCTTTTGCACGGCGGTTTCGATTTTGCGGGCGCAGCTCGGGCAGTCCATGCCGGCAATCTGCCAGCGGAACTGATAGGACGCGGATGCGCGCCTGTCGCTGTCGGCGTCGCCGCCGCCGGGACTGTCGTCATCGCTGTTGCAGCAGCCACAATCACTGGACGCGGCCACCGGCTGCGCGGCGGAAATCTTCAGGGATGCAGGCTGAACGCTGCGTACCGCGCACAGCGGTTTTGGCTGACGGTGTGATTTGCCACAGCGGCAAGAGTGGGCATGTTGATGCATGTGACCTCCGGTTGCAGAAGCGGGCCGATGCCCGCAGTCTGCATGCTACACTCTGGAGTGGACTCCAGAGTCAAGCGGTGAGGTCAATTTTTTCAGTACAGCCAAAGTGAACGCACAATCATGAAGTGACCGGCGAAGTAGCAGGCGGCAACGATGGCGCTGTCAGCGCTGAAGCGACGGCGATAGTGCGAGATAAACCACACTATGTTAGCCAGCAACAGCAGCACGGCACCCACCAGCAGCGAGAAACTGTAATCGGTCGGACGGAAGAAGTAATTTTCCGCCGCCATCCAGTTCATCACCAGCGTCATGCCAATCAGCGTACAGATCGGCCAGCGCAGCGTATCCAGTTTTGACCAGATAATGGCGATCACGATGATACCAATCACCAGGAAGGTGAGCGGAATCGGCCAGAAGAAGCTCATGGTCATGTGCGCGGCAAAGCTGATGGTGTACAGCAGATGCGAAAGGAAAAAGGCGCCGAGCGCATACAGCATCTGCTGACGCGGCAGCAGGGTTAACGCATCGCCCACCAGCGTAGCGACCAGGCCAGCCAGAATCAGGTAGTCGGTGGTGTTAAGCGTGGGAGCCTGCCACGCCCAGGCAACCAGCAACAGCAGCGTAACGGGTTTGAACAGCCAGCGCTGCCACTGCGGGCCGCGGTAGGAGGCATCGACATACAGCCAACCGGAAAAAAGGACTGCAAGGAAAGACCAAAGCATTTTTTCTCCCTTTTGTGAACGTGTCGCCCACATTGATGAATTTTCCCAAAATCGCGATCTCAGTTTAAGTTACTGGCGGCAAATGTGACAATCGGGCAACTCTGGTTGTATGCTTTGGCGTCTTTTATCTGTTAACCCCCGACGTAAAGTGCGAGAGAAAACATGAGCAAACCACCGCTAATCTTTTTTATCGTCCTGGCTGTAATTGCCATCCTGGCAACCCGTCAGTTTATCAAGCAGCGCCGCGAAGCCGCGGTCAACGACGCTTCACCGGTGCGCTCAATGAGTGTGGAAGTGAAAACCAAGCGAGAGTTTCCGGCCCCCAATCGCCGTTCGCGTCAGCGCGAAGAGATTGTGGCGGAAGAGATGAAGTATGAAGCCTGGTTCCATCCGCTGAACGGCGCCGGTGATTTTAAGGTCAACGTCAGCGCCAGCGATTATCACCAGATGGACAAAGGCGTGAAGGGCGAGCTGAAAATGCAGGGCACGCGCTTTGTCAGCTTTACCCCGGCGCAATAGGCGCTAAAGCGCACGGGGCTGAAGCCGCGCGCGCTGCCTTACGTTACGACGGATAGTGCTTTTTCTGCCACGCCAGCAGTTCAAATACGCCAAAGAAGAAGATTTTCGCCTGCGTGGCGCGGCTCAGCTTTGGCGCTTCCTTTGGTTGCGTGGCACGCAGCAGCACCAGCTGCAGGCCGTGCATCACCACCATAAAGAACAGCGCAACGTGGACAAAGTAGCGCAGCGGCGTCGGGAAGGGATGCACCAGGTTAAGCAGCAGAAATGCCCAGACGCAAATCATCAGCAAACGTCCCAGATTAAGCCACATCATTGGTCTCCTGTTGGCGTTGATAGAGGCGATAGGCCACCTGACCGGCAATCTTCTCGCGATACAGATCCCAGTTAGCCGGTGCCAGCGGGGTGCCGTGCTCCACTTCGCTCTCAACATAAATCAGCGCGTGAGCGGCGAGCCAGCCATTGTTCTCCAGCAGCGTTAGCGTCTCCTGCAGCAGGCCTTTGCGGAACGGCGGATCAACAAACACCACGTCAAACGGCTCGCCGGGCTGGCTTAGCCACTGCAGCGTATTGGTCTGGACGACGCTGGCATTCGTGGCGCGCAGCGTGTGCAGGTTTTGCGTCAGCTGCTGCGCGACGTGACGTTCCAGTTCCAGCAGGGTCGCGGAGGCGGCATAGCGCGACAGCGCTTCTAAGCCCAGCGCGCCGCTGCCGGCATAGCAATCGAGGCAGCGCGCCTGCTGGATATCCGGCGCCAGCCAGTTAAATAGCGTTTCACGCACGCGATCGGTGGTCGGGCGCAGGCCGGCGCTGTCCGGCACCGGCAATTTGCGGCCGCGCCACTGTCCGCCAATCAGGCGAATCTGGCCTGCCGCGCCGCTGTTGCGGGGGGATTTACTCATTTCGCTCACAACTCGTCATAATTTGTTGCGTAGTTTAACGGGCGTAGCAGGCAGAAGAAACGTTAAAAAAGGGTGCTGTGGTGCGCTGGCAGGAAAGTGTTAGACTACTAAGTTGATAAAGCGGACGTAATTGCCTGATTTTTACGCCGCTCACGCGCGAAAAAGTGAATTTTTTATCCCCTGGGAACAGCGTGCTACCGGGAATAAGCCATCGAGGAGTGTGGTCACACAATGGCAAAAGAGAAAAAACGCGGCTTTTTTTCCTGGCTGGGCTTTGGCAAAGAAGAGCAGCAGCCAGCGGAAGAGCAGGCGCAGCAGCAGCCGACCGATCAACCGGCACCCGCCGCTGAAGAGAGCGCGTTAGCAAGCGCCGAAGCGCAGGCCGCCGAAACCGTGATCGTCACTGAACAGGTGGCAGAACAGCAGGCCGAATCGCCGGTTCACGCCGACGCTGAAACGCATCCCGTCGCGGAAGCAGAAACCGCAGCCGAATCCGACGCTAACGCTGATGACGCAGAAATCGCTGCCGTCAGCGCGATTGAAGAAGAGGTACTGCCGGAAGATCATCCGCAGCCGGAGCTGATGCCGGTTGAAGAGGAGCCGCAGGCTGAAGAACTGATTATTGAAGCACCGGTTTTATCTGGGGAGCCTCAGCCAGAGGACGCAGAGGACGCAGAGGACGCAGACGCACCGCTGAGCGATGAAGAACTGGAAGCGCTGGCGTTAGCGGAAACCTACGCCGAAGACGCGGCTGAAGAGCGCGTGGCGACAGACACCGTGAGCGATCTGCCGCTGGCGGCCGCGCCGATCGTGGCCCAGGAGCAGGAGCGCCCCACCAAAGAGGGCTTCTTTGCCCGCCTGAAACGCAGCCTGGTCAAAACGCGTGAAAATCTCGGATCCGGCTTTATCAGCCTGTTCCGCGGCAAAAAAATCGATGACGAGCTGTTTGAAGAGCTGGAAGAGCAGCTGCTGATTGCCGATGTCGGCGTGGAAACCACGCGCCGCATCATCACCAGCCTGACGCAACAGGCCAGCCGTAAGCAGCTGCGCGATGCCGAAGCGCTGTATGGCCTGCTGAAGGCTGAAATGGCCGGCATTCTGGAAAAGGTCGATGCTCCGCTGGACGTGGCGGGCAAAACGCCGTTCGTTATCCTGATGGTCGGCGTTAACGGCGTGGGTAAAACCACCACCATCGGTAAGCTGGCGCGTCAGTATCAGGCGCAGGGCAAGTCCGTCATGCTGGCGGCGGGTGACACCTTCCGCGCGGCGGCGGTAGAGCAGCTGCAGGTCTGGGGCCAGCGCAACAATATTCCGGTGGTCGCGCAGCATACGGGCGCGGATTCTGCGTCGGTCATTTTTGACGCCATCCAGGCGGCGAAATCGCGCCACGTTGACGTGCTGATCGCCGATACCGCCGGCCGCCTGCAGAACAAAGCGCACCTGATGGAAGAGCTGAAAAAAATCACCCGCGTGATGAAGAAGCTGGACGAAGAGGCACCGCATGAGGTGATGCTGACGATTGACGCCAGCACCGGCCAGAACGCCATCAGCCAGGCGAAGCTGTTCCACGAAGCGGTCGGCCTGACCGGTATCACCCTGACCAAGCTCGACGGCACCGCAAAAGGTGGCGTGATCTTCTCGGTGGCCGATCAGTTTGGCATTCCGATTCGTTATATCGGTGTCGGGGAAGGCATCGAAGATTTACGGCCGTTTAAGGCCGCCGACTTTATTGAGGCACTGTTTGCCCGAGAGGAATAATTGGCATGATTCGCTTTGAAGAGGTCAGTAAGGCTTATCTGGGAGGACGCCAGGCGCTGCAGGGCGTGGATTTCCATTTGCGTCCCGGTGAGATGGCGTTTCTGACCGGCCACTCAGGCGCGGGGAAAAGTACCTTACTGAAGCTGATTTGTGGCATTGAGCGCCCGAGCGCCGGGCAAATCTGGTTCAGCGGTCACGATATTTCCCGGCTGCGTCACAGCGAAGTGCCTTTCCTGCGCCGCCAGATCGGCATGATTTTCCAGGATCACCATTTGCTGATGGATCGTTCGGTCTACGACAACGTGGCGATTCCGCTGATTATTTCCGGGGCCAGCGGCGAGGATATTCGCCGTCGCGTGTCGGCGGCGCTGGACAAAGTCGGCCTGCTCGACAAAGCAAAAAGTTATCCGATTCAGCTCTCTGGCGGTGAACAGCAGCGCGTCGGCATTGCCCGCGCGGTAGTGAATAAACCGGCCGTGCTACTGGCGGATGAACCGACCGGTAACCTCGATAACGCGCTGTCGGAAGATATTTTGCGCCTGTTTGAAGAGTTCAACCGCGTGGGCGTTACGGTACTGATGGCGACGCACGACATCGGGCTGATCGCACGCCGCAATTATCGCGTGATGACGCTTAATCAGGGACGTCTGCACGGAGGCCACGATGGTCAATAAACGTAACAAGCGTCCGGCTGCGCCGAAAGCGGCGAAGCAGCCGTCAAAGAGCAAAGCGCTGAAGGGCGGCTGGCAGGAGCAGTGGCGCTACGCGTGGCGCGGTACGCTGTCCGACATGTATCGTCAGCCGCTGGCGACGCTGCTGACGGTAATGGTGATCGCGATTTCGCTGACGCTGCCCAGCGTGTGCTACATGGTGTGGAAAAACGTCAGCCAGGCCGCCGCGCAGTGGTACCCGGCGCCGCAACTGACGGTTTACCTCGACAAAGCGCTGGATGACACGGCGGCAGAGAACGTGACCGCCGAGCTGAAAAAGCTTGATGGCGTGGACAAGGTGAACTACCTGACGCGTGAAGAGGCGCAAAGCGAGTTCCGCAACTGGTCCGGCTTTGGTGGTGCGATGGATATGCTGGAGCAGAACCCGCTGCCGGCGGTGGCGATCATCACGCCGAAGCTGAACTTCCAGAACTCCGATACCATGGCCAATCTGCGCGATCGCGTGGCGAAAGTGCAGGGCGTGGATGAGGTGCGCATGGATGACAGCTGGTTTGCGCGTTTAGCCGCGCTCACCGGGCTGGTGGGGCAGGTGGCGTCAATGATCGGCCTGCTGATGGTGGTAGCGGTGTTCCTGGTGATTGGCAACAGCGTACGCCTGAGCATTTTTGCCCGGCGCGACACCATCAACGTGCAGAAGCTGATTGGCGCGACCGATGGCTTTATTCTGCGGCCCTTCCTTTACGGCGGCGCGCTGCTCGGTTTCAGCGGTGCGGTGCTGTCGCTGATTCTGTCGGAAGTGCTGGTGCTGCGCCTGCAGTCGGTGGTGGCGCAGGTCGCCTCCGTCTTCGGCACCAGCTTCGCACTGGAGGGCTTTTCATGGGATGAAGGTCTGCTGCTGCTGTTAATCGCGGCCATCATCGGCTGGATTGCCGCCTGGCTGGCAACGGTGCAACATTTACGTCGTTTTACGCCGCAGTAACCCATAGCAACGATTTTTTGATATACTCTTCCTCTGCTGCCGACGACCTGGGAGCAGAGGATTTCTCCGATTTCCCCCGCCGTCATCTGTGTGTAAAATATTCACTGCTATAATTGAACTTGTGGATAACTTTGACGTCCAAGTAGCACAGATTGCTTTTGGTTTTCACGCGTCGTTGACATAATGTAACGGCTGCGCAGGGAAACGAGCAGCAAGTCCATTGAATTTGTGAGGGTTTGAATGACCAAAGAAATGCAAACTTTAGCGATTGCTCCTCTGGGCAACCTGGAATCTTACGTCCGGGCTGCTAACAACTGGCCGGTATTAACGGCAGAAGAGGAAAAAGCACTGGCTGAGCGGCTGCATTACCAGGGCGATCTGGATGCAGCTAAGACGCTGATCCTGTCTCACCTGCGCTTTGTTGTTCATATCGCTCGTAACTATTCCGGTTACGGCCTGCCGCAGGCGGACCTGATCCAGGAAGGTAACATCGGCCTGATGAAGGCGGTGCGTCGCTTCAACCCGGAAGTCGGGGTGCGTCTGGTGTCGTTTGCCGTGCACTGGATCAAAGCGGAGATTCACGAGTACGTGCTGCGTAACTGGCGTATCGTGAAAGTTGCCACCACCAAAGCACAGCGCAAACTGTTCTTTAACCTGCGTAAAACCAAGCAGCGTCTCGGCTGGTTCAATCAGGATGAAGTCGAAATGGTGGCGCGCGAGCTGGGTGTCAGCAGCAAAGACGTGCTGGAAATGGAGTCGCGCATGGCGGCCCAGGATATGACCTTCGATATGTCGTCTGATGACGATGCGGGCGAAGGCAAGCCGATGGCACCGGTGCTGTATCTGCAGGATAAAACCTCTGACTTTGCCGACGGCATCGAAGAGGACAACTGGGATGCGCACGCCGCTGACAAGCTGAGCGATGCAATGCTGAGTCTCGATGAGCGTAGCCAGCACATTATCCGCGCCCGCTGGCTGGATGATGACAACAAAACCACGCTGCAGGAGCTGGCCGACCAGTACGGTGTGTCTGCCGAGCGCGTGCGTCAGCTGGAAAAGAACGCCATGAAGAAACTGCGTATGGCGATTGAAGCCTGATTAACGGCTGACAGATAAATGGGGCGACCAGCGGGTCGCCCTTTTTTATGCGCGTAATAACCGGCGATGACTTATGACCTGTGCGGATTACAGCACGGTCGCCATGAATGGCGACCCTACAGGACACGCATGCATAGGCATCGTTAATCACGATCCCACGCAATCTGTACACTCGTCCTGCGCATTCATGCGCACCGCTCTGCACGGCGTAAAATCGCCGCTTAACGCACCCACCCGTCGCTCTGCGCGCGGAAACCACACGCCTGCATAAACGCCGCGCGTACGCGCTGATCGTCTTCGCCGTCATCGGCAACCCACCAGTGATCCAGCGCGCTGTTCTGCGCTATCGTCTCTTCCAGCAGATATTGCCCTACGCCGCGCCGCCGCGTGACTTCACGCACTTCCAGCTGCGTAATCTTGCCCAGCGTACCGCGAATCTCCAGCCGCAGCGCCCCAAGCAGGCGATCGTTAAAGCGCGCTGCATACAGCCGCTGCGCTTCACTGAGGCTGGCTTCCAGCTGCGCGATATCCTGCTGCGGCCAGACTTTGGCTAAGTCCAGTCGATCCTGCGGCGTCAGCGTGCTGATGCGCTGAATAGTGAGCTTCATAACCCTTACCTGTACTGGCAGAAAGGCCTTAGTGTAGCGAATTTAGACAGTCAGAGCGCTGTCACTTTTTTGCGATGAAAAGAGGTCAAATGCCAGCCACTTTGCCAGGATTGTGGAGTAAGCCAGCATCGATCGCTGAAAAAGCCAGCATAACGCGCTGGCCTGGTGGTGAAAAACCGGCCATAAAAACCAGAGTAATCTGCTGTTCCTGTCAGCTTTTACTGAATATGTCAGTTGATTTACAGAAGAAAGTTCCTGTTTAATAACCTGAAAAATAAAGCCTTCTTAACAAAAAATGCCAGAAAAGAGCGCTAACTCATTATTCTCAAATCAGTTTTGCTCTTTGACTGGCAGATAAATAACCAATCACAACAGACACGACACAACAGATGGGGAAGTTCGCATGAAAATGAGTAAAGGACGCGCATTACTGGCGGGTTGCGTAGCGCTGGCGATGAGCCATGCGGTACTGGCGAAAGACATCAAAATTGCGATTGTCGGTGCGGCAACCGGCCCGGTGGCGCAGTACGGTGACATGCAGTTCACCGGTGCGGCCCAGGCGATCAAGGACATCAACGCCAAAGGCGGCGTAAACGGTGACAAGCTGGTCGGCGTAGAATATGACGACGCCTGTGACCCGAAACAGGCGGTTGCGGTGGCCAACAAAGTGGTCAATGACGGCATCAAATACGTTATCGGCCACCTGTGCTCCTCCTCCACTCAGCCAGCATCAGACATTTATAATGATGAAGGCATTCTGATGATCACCCCGGCGGCGACCGCGCCTGAACTGACCGCGCGCGGCTATGCCGACGTGATGCGTACCACCGGTCTGGATTCCGATCAGGGCCCGACCGCTGCCAACTACATCCTCGATCAGATCAAACCAAAACGTATTGCCGTGGTGCATGACAAGCAGCAGTACGGTCAGGGCCTGGCGGAATCCGTGCAGAAAACCCTGAAGGCGAAAGGCGGCAACGTGGTGCTGTTCGAAGGGATCACCGCGGGCGATAAAGACTTCTCCACGCTGATTGCGCGCCTGAAGAAAGAGAACGTCGACTTCGTTTACTACGGCGGTTACTACCCGGAGCTGGGCCAGATTCTGCGTCAGGCCAAAACCGCCGGTCTGAAAGCCGGCTTTATGGGACCAGAAGGTGTCGGCAACGCTTCCCTGTCTAACATCGCGGGTGATGCGTCTGAAGGCCTGTACGTGACGCTGCCGAAGCGCTACGACCAGCTGCCAGACAACAAAGCGATTGTGGACGCGATCAAAGCTAACAGCGCATCAAACCGCAAAGATCCAACCGGCCCGTTCGTCTGGACCACCTATGCGGCTATTCAGTCATTGGTGGCGGGCATTGAGCGCAGCAAAAGCGATGAGCCTGATGCGATTGCTAAAAACCTGAAAGAGGGTGCGCCGGTGCCCACCGTGATGGGTAACCTGAGCTGGGACCAGAAGGGCGATCTGAAGGGCTTCGAATTTGGCGTCTTCAAATGGCACAAAGACGGTTCTTCTACCGCAGTTAAGTAAGCACGCTCCTGAATTGTCCCTCTCCTGATGGGCGAGGGCAGGGTGCGGCACCGCGCGCACGCGCTGAATGAGGCGCTGCGACGCGGTGCTCTCACCCTAACCCGGTGCCGAACGCACCGGGGATTTCCCGTTTACATGCAGGTCCTCACTATGTCCGAGCAGTTTCTCTATTTCATTCAGCAGATGTTCAACGGGGTCACACTCGGGAGCACCTACGCGCTGATCGCCATCGGTTACACCATGGTTTACGGCATCATCGGCATGATCAACTTCGCCCACGGCGAGGTGTACATGATCGGCAGCTATGTCTCCTTTATCGTGATTGCCGCCCTGATGATGATGGGTATCGACACCTCGTGGCTGATGATTGCCGCCGGGTTCGTGATGGCGGTGATTATCTCCAGCGCCTACGGCTGGAGCATTGAGCGCGTGGCGTATAAGCCGGTGCGCTCCTCCAAACGCCTGATCGCGCTGATCTCGGCGATTGGTATGTCGATCTTTCTGCAGAACTACGTCAGCCTGACGCAGGGCTCGCGCGATCTGGCGCTGCCCAGCCTGATCACCGGCCAGTGGACGCTGGGTGAGAGCAACGGCTTTGCCGCCACGCTCACCACCATGCAGCTGGTTATCTGGGTCGTCACCTTCCTCGCGATGCTGGCGCTGACGCTGTTCATTCGTTATTCGCGCATGGGCCGCGCCTGCCGCGCCTGCGCTGAAGATCTGAAAATGGCCAGCCTGCTGGGCATCAACACCGACCGCGTGATCTCACTGACCTTTGTGATCGGCGCAGCGATGGCGGCCGTGGCTGGCGTGCTGCTGGGGCAGTTTTACGGCTCCATTAACCCGTTCATCGGCTTTATGGCTGGTATGAAAGCCTTTACCGCGGCGGTACTGGGCGGCATCGGCAGCATTCCGGGCGCGATGATTGGCGGCCTGGTGCTGGGCATTGCGGAAGCGCTGACGTCAGCCTATCTGTCGACCGAATATAAAGACGTGGTGTCATTCGCGCTGCTGATCGTGGTGCTGCTGGTGATGCCAACCGGTATCCTGGGCCGTCCGGAGGTGGAGAAAGTATGAAACGCCTCGGTCTGGTTAACGCCGTGGTCTCCACGGTGATGCTGCTGGTGCTCGCCAGCTTCTTTATGGGTATGCGCCTCGATCTCGACGGTACCAAACTGGTAGTGGCGAATGCGGGCACCGTGCGCTGGAACTGGATCTTCCTCGGCTGCGCAGTGGTGTTTGTGTTCCAGCTGCTGCGTCCGCTGCTGCAGGGCAAGCTCAAACGCAGTGGCAAAGGGCTGGTGCTGCCGGGTTTTGACGGTTCGACACCAAAACAAAAGCTGCTGATGCTGCTGGTGATTATTGCCGCCGTCGCCTGGCCCTTCTTCGTGTCGCGCGGCAGCGTGGATATCGCCACCCTGACGCTGATCTACGTGATGCTCGGCCTCGGCCTGAATGTGGTAGTGGGCCTGTCCGGCCTGCTGGTGCTGGGCTACGGCGGCTTTTACGCCATCGGTGCTTACACCTTTGCGCTGCTGAATCACTATTACGGTTTTGGCTTCTGGGAGAGCCTGCCGCTGGCCGGCATTGTTGCCGGTGCCTTTGGCCTGCTGCTGGGCTTCCCGGTGCTGCGGCTGCGCGGTGACTATCTGGCGATTGTGACGCTCGGCTTTGGTGAGATCGTGCGTATTCTGCTGCTGAACAGCACATCAATCACTGGCGGTCCCAATGGAATCGCGCAGATTCCCAAGCCGAGCCTGTTTGGTATTGAATTTGGCCGGCGCGTCAGTGAAGGCGGCTGGACCACCTTCCACGATCTGACAGGCCTGGCGTACGATCCCAATCACCGCGTGATTTTCCTTTATCTGGTGGCGCTGCTGCTGGTGGTGCTGACGCTGTTCGTCATCAATCGTCTGCTGCGCATGCCGCTGGGGCGTGCGTGGGAAGCGCTGCGTGAAGATGAGATCGCCTGCCGTTCGCTCGGTCTCAGCCCAACGCGCATCAAGCTGACGGCCTTTACCATCAGCGCGGTGTTCGCCGGTTTCGCCGGTACGCTGTTTGCCGCGCGTCAGGGCTTTGTCAGCCCGGAATCTTTTACCTTTGTCGAGTCCGCGTTTGTGCTGGCGATTGTGGTGCTGGGCGGCATGGGTTCGCAGCTGGCGGTGATCCTGGCCGCGATTCTGCTGGTGGTGTCGCGCGAGCTGATGCGTGATTTGAACGAGTACAGCATGCTGGTGCTCGGTGGGTTGATGGTGCTGATGATGATCTGGCGTCCGCAGGGGCTGCTGCCGATGAAGCGTCCGCACCTGAAGCTGAAACAGGCAAAACAAGGAGAGCAGGCATGAGTCAGCCTTTATTAGCCGTTGAAGGCCTGATGATGCGCTTCGGCGGCCTGCTGGCCGTCAACAACGTGGCGCTGGAACTGCATCCGCAGGAGATCGTCTCGCTGATTGGCCCGAACGGGGCGGGGAAAACCACGGTATTCAACTGCCTGACCGGTTTCTATAAGCCAACGGGCGGCACCATCAAACTGCGCGATCAGCCATTGCAGGGCCTGCCGGGGCAGAAGATTGCGCGCATGGGCGTGGTGCGAACTTTCCAGCACGTGCGCCTGTTCCGTGAGATGACGGTGATTGAAAACCTGCTGGTGGCGCAGCATCAGCATCTGAAAAGCGGCGTGTTCTCCGGGCTGTTTAAAACCCCGGCGTTCCGGCGCGGCGAGAGCGAAGCGCTGGACCGCGCGGCCAGCTGGCTGGAGCGCATTGGCCTGCTGGAGCTGGCTAACCGCCAGGCCGGCAATCTGGCTTACGGCCAGCAGCGCCGGCTGGAGATCGCCCGCTGCATGGTGACGCGTCCGGAAATCCTGATGCTCGACGAACCGGCGGCCGGCCTCAATCCGCGCGAAACGCACGAGCTGGATGAGCTGATCGCTGAACTGCGCGGCGAACACAAGGTGACAGTGTTGCTGATTGAACACGATATGAAACTGGTGATGGGCATTTCTGACCGCATTTATGTGGTGAATCAGGGAACGCCGCTGGCCAACGGTACGCCGGAAGAAGTGCGTAACAACCCGGATGTGATCCGTGCTTATTTAGGTGAGGCGTAACATGGCGAACCCGATTTTAACTTTACAGGGCGTCAGTGCGCACTATGGCCCGATCCAGGCACTGCATAACATTAATCTGCACATCAGCCAGGGCGAAATCGTGACGCTGATTGGCGCTAACGGCGCGGGTAAAACCACGCTGCTCGGGACGCTGTGTGGCGAACCGCGCGCCACCAGCGGCACCATCACCTTTGATGGCAAAACCATTACCGACTGGCAGACGGCAAAAATCATGCGTGAAGCGATTGCCATCGTACCGGAAGGCCGGCGCGTGTTTTCGCGCATGACGGTGGAAGAGAACCTGGCGATGGGCGGCTTTTTCGCGACGCGTCAGCAGTATCAGGAGCGCATTGAGCGCGTTTATCAGCTGTTCCCCCGGCTGGCGGAGCGCAAAGTGCAGCGCGCCGGCACCATGTCCGGCGGTGAGCAGCAGATGCTGGCGATTGGCCGCGCGCTCATGAGCCAGCCGCGCCTGTTGCTGCTGGACGAGCCGTCGCTGGGTCTGGCGCCGATCATTATCCAGCAGATTTTCGACACCATCGAACAGCTACGTAAAGAGGGCATGACCATCTTCCTCGTCGAGCAGAACGCCAACCAGGCACTGAAGCTGGCCGATCGTGGTTACGTGCTGGAGAACGGTCACGTGGTGCTGGAGGATAGCGGTGAAGCGTTGTTATCCAATGAAGCGGTGCGAAGCGCGTATTTAGGCGCCTGACCTGGCTTTGGTCATGACGTTGGTGCGGTGATTTGCCCTCACCCTAACCCTCTCCCGCACGCGGGAGAGGGAACCGTACGGCAGCGTTTTTCAGACCAGGTTGCTATCCTGGCATCCTCCCGGACTTCTCTCGCCCTGCAGAAGAAGGCATCAGCGCACCGCCTTTTATCCCCCTCTCCCCGTGGGAGAGGGCCGGGGTGAGGGCATCAGCGCGCACTAACCCCGTCATATTCCCGTCATAATCCTGTTATTTTTCCGTCATTTCCTCGTGTCATGTTACTTCGCGAACAAAAAATGCGTGATATCGCGCGCGCCACAAGCACAGGAAACCCTTATGTCCGCTTTTACGCTTCGTCCCCGCCTGATGAGTCTGCTGCTCGGTCTGGCGATCAGCGGTAATGCGCTGGCTGCTACCGAAATCCCTTTCTGGCACTCCATGGAAGGCGAGTTAGGCAAAGAAGTCGATTCTCTGGCACAGCGTTTTAACCAGGCTCACCCGGATTACAAAATCGTTCCGACCTACAAAGGCAACTACGAGCAGAGCCTGGCCGCGGGTATCGCTGCGGTGCGCAGCGGTAAGGCACCGGCCATTCTGCAGGTTTACGAAGTGGGCACCGCCACCATGATGGCCTCTAAAGCCATCGTGCCGGTGCATGAAGTGTTTAAAGACGCCGGCGTGCCGATGGACCCGAAACAGTTTGTCCCTGCGGTTGCCGGTTACTACAGCGACAGCAACGGCCAGCTGATCTCGCAGCCGTTCAACAGTTCCACGCCGGTGCTGTACTACAACAAAGACGCGTTCAAAAAAGCCGGTCTTAACCCGGATCAGCCACCGAAAACCTGGCAGGCGCTGGCGCAGGATGCCGCCGCGCTGCGTAAAGCCGGCATGAGCTGCGGCTATGCCAGCGGCTGGCAGGGCTGGATTCAGATCGAAAACTTCAGCGCCTGGCATGGCCTGCCGGTTGCCACCAAAAACAACGGCTTTGACGGTACCGACGCGGTGCTGGAGTTCAACAAACCCGTGCAGGTGCGCCACATCCAGCTGCTGGAAGAGATGAATAAGAAAGGTGATTTCACCTACTTTGGCCGTAAAGATGAGTCGACGTCCAAGTTCTACAACGGCGACTGCGGTATCACCACCGCCTCATCCGGTTCGCTGGCCGACATTAAGCATTACGCCAAATTCAACTTTGGCGTGGGCATGATGCCGTACGATGACACCGTGCCGAACGCACCGCAGAACGCCATTATCGGTGGCGCCAGCCTGTGGGTGATGAAAGGCAAAGATGCCGCGACTTACAAAGGCGCGGCTGAGTTCATGAAGTTCCTCGCCCAGCCGGATATCGCGGCAGAATGGCACCAGAAAACCGGTTATCTGCCGATCACCACCGCGGCTTATGAGCTGACCAAACAGCAGGGCTTCTATGACAAAAACCCGGGCGCGGACATCGCCACGCGGCAGATGCTGAATAAAGATCCGCTGCCGTTCACCAAAGGGATGCGTCTGGGCAACATGCCGCAGATTCGTACCATTGTCGACGAAGAGCTGGAAGGCGTGTGGACCGGCAAACAGTCGCCACAGGCAGCGCTGGACAACGCGGTGAAACGCGGCAACGAACTGCTGCGTCGCTTTGAACAGCAAGTGAAGTAACTCCGTAATGGCGGGATGGACAGTAAGTCCGTCCCGCTGTCTCTTTCTGACGAGCCTGCTATGTCCTCATCATCACGTCCGGTTTTCCGCGCCCGTTTGTTGCCGTATCTGCTGGTGGCCCCGCAGCTGGCGATCACCGCGATCTTTTTTCTCTGGCCCGCCGGAGAGGCGCTGTGGTACTCGCTGCAAAGCATCGATCCGTTTGGCATCTCCAGCACCTTTGTTGGCCTTGATAACTTCCGCCGCCTGTTCAGTGACGACTACTACCTTGATTCGTTCTGGACCACCCTCGTGTTTAGCGCGCTGGTGACGGTATGCGGCATGACATTCTCGCTGCTGCTGGCGGCGCTGGTGGATTACGTTATCCGGCTGAAAAAGCTCTATCAGACGCTGCTGCTGCTGCCCTATGCGGTAGCGCCGGTGGTTGCGGCAGTACTGTGGATGTTCCTGTTCAATCCGGGGCTGGGGCTGTTCAGCCATCTGCTGAACCAGTTTGGCTACAACTGGAACTATGCGCAGAACAGCGGTCAGGCGATGTTCCTGATTGTATTAGCGTCGATCTGGCAGCAAATGAGCTACAACTTCCTGTTTTTCTTTGCCGCGCTGCAGTCCATTCCTAAATCGCTGGTGGAAGCCGCGGCGATTGACGGTGCCGGACCGGTGCGCCGTTTCTTTCATCTGTCGCTGCCGCTGATTACGCCGGTCAGCTTTTTCCTGCTGGTGGTGAATCTGGTTTACGCCTTTTTCGACACCTTCCCGGTGATTGATGCCGCCACCGGTGGCGGGCCGGTACAGGCCACCACCACTCTGATCTACAAAATCTACCGCGAAGGCTTCACCGGACTCGATCTCTCGTCGTCCGCCGCGCAGTCGGTGGTGCTGATGCTGCTGGTTATCGGCCTGACCATTCTGCAATTCCGCTTTGTCGAGCGTAAGGTGCAATACCAATGATTGAAAACCGACGCGGGCTGGATATCTTCGCCCACACGCTGCTGGCGCTGGGGGTGCTGACCATTCTGTTCCCGCTGTACGTGGCGTTTGTCGCCGCGACGCTGGATAACAACGCGGTGTATCAGGTGCCGATGACGCTGGTGCCCGGCCCGCATCTCATCGACAACATCACCCACATCTGGCGCGATGGCGTCAACGGCAGCGCGGCGTTTGGCCTGATGATGCTGAACAGCCTGATCATGGCGCTGGGCATCACCGTGGGCAAAATCACGGTGTCGATGCTCTCGGCGTTTGCGCTGGTGTGGTTTCGCTTTCCGCTGCGCACGCTGTTTTTCTGGCTGATTTTTATCACCCTGATGCTGCCGGTAGAAGTGCGTATTTTCCCGACGGTGGAGGTGATCTCCACGCTGCACATGCTGGACAGTTACAGCGGTCTGACATTGCCGCTGATGGCCTCCGCGACCGCCACGTTCCTGTTCCGCCAGTTTTTTATGTCGCTGCCGGATGAACTGATTGAAGCGGCGCGCATTGACGGCGCCAGTCCGATGCGTTTTTTCTGGGATATCGTGCTGCCGCTGTCAAAAACCAATCTCGCCGCGCTGTTTGTCATCACCTTTATTTACGGCTGGAACCAGTATCTGTGGCCGCTGCTGATCATCAACGATGCCGGCCTGAGCACTGCCGTGGCGGGGGTGAAAAGTATGATCAACACCAGCGGCGGTCCGACGCAGTGGAACGAAGTGATGGCGGCGATGTTATTAACCCTGATCCCACCGGTGGTGGTGGTGCTTGTGATGCACCGCGCTTTTGTGCGTGGCCTGGTGGAGAGTGAGAAATAGATGGCAGCGGTAACCCTTCAGACCGTTACGAAATCGTATGACGGCAAAAACCAAATCATTCAGCCGCTGAACATCACCATCAATGACGGTGAATTTATGGTGATGGTCGGCCCGTCCGGCTGCGGGAAATCGACGCTGCTGCGCATGGTGGCCGGGCTGGAGCGCGTCACGTCGGGCGATATCTACATCGATGATCGGCGCGTCACCGACATGGAGCCGAAAGATCGCGGCATCGCCATGGTATTCCAGAATTACGCGCTCTACCCGCACATGACGGTGGGAGAGAACATGGCTTACGGCCTGAAGATCCGCGGCATGGGCAAGGAACAGATTACCCAGCGGGTGATGGATGCGGCGCGCAGTCTGGAGCTTGATCACCTGTTGCAGCGCCGTCCGCGCGAGCTCTCCGGCGGCCAGCGTCAGCGCGTGGCCATGGGCCGCGCCATCGTGCGGGAACCGGCGGTGTTTCTGTTTGATGAACCGCTGTCGAACCTGGATGCGCGCCTGCGCGTGCAGATGCGTCTGGAGCTGCAGCAACTGCACCGCCGGCTGAAAACCACCAGCCTGTACGTCACGCACGATCAGGTTGAAGCCATGACGCTGGCGCAGCGCGTGATGGTGATGAATAAAGGCGTGGTGGAGCAGGTGGGCACGCCGGTGGAGGTGTATGAGCGTCCGGCCAGTCAGTTTGTTGCGTCGTTCATCGGCGCGCCGGCGATGAACCTGCTACCCGGTCAGATCAATAGCGATGGCTCGCGCTTTACGCTCGACGCGCTCAACAGCCTGCCGCTCGGCGCCGGCAAAGCGCGATGGGCCAACCGTCCGCTGACGCTCGGCATTCGTCCCGAGCATATTCAGCTCAGCAGCCGTGAGGCCGGCGGTGTGCCGCTGGTGGTGGATACGCTGGAGATCCTCGGCGCGGACAATCTTGCGCATGGCCACATTGGCAATACGCGGCTGGTGGTGCGTTTGCCGCACAGCGAGCGGCCGCAGGCTGGCAGCAGCCTGTGGCTACAACTGCCGCCAGATGCGTTACACTTCTTCGATTCTACCCATGGAAAGCGTCTGGAATGAGTGTAAAAAACTGGCCCTATCCGCACATTGTTGCGCATCGCGGCGGCGGCAAGCTGGCCCCGGAAAACACCCTGGCGGCGATTGATGTCGGCGCGCACTACGGTCATACCATGATCGAATTCGACGCCAAACTGTCACAGGATAAGCAGATTTTCCTGCTGCACGATGACACGCTGGACCGCACCAGCAACGGCTGGGGCGTGGCGGGCGATCTGCCGTGGCAGCAGCTGGCGCAGCTGGATGCCGGCAGCTGGTTTAGCCGTGAATTTGACGGTGAACCGCTGGCATTGCTGAGCGAGGTGGCCGCGCGCTGCCGCCAGCATCAGATGATGGCCAACATTGAGATTAAACCCAGCAGCGGTACCGAGGTGGAAACCGGACGTGATGTGGCGCTGGCCGCGCGTACGCTGTGGCAGGGACAAACGGCACCGCTGCTCTCCTCGTTCTCGTACGCGGCGCTGGAAGCGGCGATGCAGGCTGCGCCGGAGCTGCCGCGCGGCCTGCTGCTGGATGAGTGGCACGACGACTGGCAGGCGCTGACCGCCGCGCTCGACTGTGTCTCAATCCATTTAAATCATCGCTTGCTGGACGCCGGACGCACCGCCGCGCTTAAAGCCGCCGGTCTGCGTATTCTGGTGTATACCGTGAATCAGCCCGCGCGGGCGCGCGAGCTGCTGAGCTGGGGCGTGGATGCCATCTGTACCGATCGCATTGATGCTATCGGCCCGGACTTCCGTTAATTGCCGTACTGCGTCTGCGCATTGCTGTTCTGCTGGCCCGGCTGCGACTGAATCACGCGCTGCCGGGCGCTATCGCGCCGCTCCTGCAGCTTACGCTGCATCTCCTGATTTTGCTGCTGCTGATCCTGACGCAACTGCTGCTGCTGTTGCTGCTGCTGGACCTGCATGCGCGTCTGCATCCGCTGCTGGCTTGGGTTATAGCCGGGTTGATTCGGTTGGTTAGTGTTGTTCAGCATGTTCGCCATGCCACTCAGCGGCATCAGTACCGCGATAACAATCAGCCATTTTTTCATGGTGTTCCTCCATCAGTGCGGCCTGCTGTGTGAGGTTGCTCGCCACCCGGCAGCAACCGCCGCAACCATAAGTTTATGCGATATCACAAACCCCAAAACCAGGAGTGCACCTAATTTGGCTTAACTGCTATCTTTTTTACAGTATTTGCAAACACTTGCAGCAATCAATAACAAATGTAAACAACTGAAAGGATGGTGGCGGGATGAGGATACATAACGGTGTGCGCCAGTTCGGCTGGGCGCTGTTAATGAGTTTTACCGTGGTGCAGGGGGCGCAGGCAGCGCCAGCCAGCGCACCGCCGGTGTCATATGGCGTCGACAGCGACACCTTTCACCCGGTGAAAGCACAGCACGGGATGGTTGCGTCAGTGGACGCCATGGCAACCCGGGTGGGCGTCGATATCCTCAAACAGGGGGGTAACGCGGTAGATGCAGCGATTGCGGTGGGCTTTGCGCTGGCGGTCACTCACCCGCAGGCGGGCAACCTGGGCGGTGGCGGCTTTATGCTGCTGCGCACCGCTGCCGGCCGCACCACCGCCATTGATTTCCGCGAGATGGCGCCGGCGCGTGCCTCGCGCGATATGTTCCTGGATAAGCAGGGCAATGCGGATAGTAAGTTATCACTCACTTCTCATCTGGCTTCGGGCACGCCGGGAACCGTAGCCGGTTTTGCCCTGGCGGCGCAGAAGTACGGCACGCTGCCGCTCAGCACGCTGCTGGCGCCGGCGATCAAACTGGCGCGCGAGGGCATCATCGTTAACGATGCGCTGGCTGACGATCTCGCTACCTACGGTAAAGAGAATCTGATCAACCACGACAACAGTCGCGCCATTTTCTACAAAGCCGACGGTCAGCCTTACCAGAAGGGCGATCGCCTGGTGCAGAAAAACCTCGCGCACAGCCTGCAGCTGATTGCCCAGCAGGGGCCGGATGCGTTCTACAAAGGCAAAATTGCCGATGAGATCGCTGCCGAAATGGCGCAGCACGGCGGATTGATTGGCAAGGCGGATCTGGCGGCCTACCGCGCAGTGGAACGCAAGCCGGTAAGCGGCAGCTACCGTGGCTACGAGGTGTTCTCAATGCCGCCACCGTCGTCCGGCGGCATTCATATTGTGCAGATCCTCAATATCCTGGAAAACTTCGACCTGGCGAAATGGGGCTTCGGCAGCGCGGACGCGATGCAGGTTATGGCCGAAGCGGAAAAATATGCCTACGCCGACCGCTCCGAGTATCTCGGCGATCCCGACTTCGTTAAGGTGCCGCAGCAGGCGCTGACCAGCAAAGCCTACGCCAAAACGCTGGCCCAGCAGATTGATGTCAACAAGGCGCGCCCCTCAGCCGACATCAAGCCCGGCAAGCTGGCACCGTACGAGAGCAATCAAACCACTCACTTCTCGGTGGTGGATAAAGACGGCAACGCGGTGGCGGTGACCTACACGCTGAATACCTACTTTGGCAGCGGCGTGGTGGCCGGTAACAGCGGCATTCTGATGAACAATGAAATGGATGATTTCTCCGCCAAGCCGGGCACGCCAAACGTCTATGGCCTGGTGGGCGGTGAGGCGAACGCGATTCAGCCGGCCAAACGTCCGCTGTCATCGATGTCGCCAACCATTGTGGCGAAAGACGGTAAAACCTGGCTGGTGACCGGCAGCCCGGGCGGCAGTCGGATTATCACTACCGTGCTGCAAATGGTGGTGAACAGTATCGATTTCGGCATGAACGTGGCGGAAGCCACCAATGCGCCGCGCTTCCATCATCAGTGGCTGCCGGATCAGCTGCGCGTCGAGAAGGGCTTCAGCCCGGATACGCTGCGTCTGCTGGAAGCAAAAGGTCAGCATGTCAAAGTGCTGCCGGCGATGGGCAGCACGCAGAGCATCATGATTGGCCCGGACGGCATGCGCTACGGCGCATCCGACCCGCGCTCGGTGGATGATTTGAGCGCCGGGTATTAACGTCGCGCAATAAATTGCGCCGCTACCTCACCGTGCACCGGCCGGTAGCGGCGCGATTCATCGCGCATTCCCTTTCAGACGCGCCATGTAGTGCGTATCGATCATCTGGCCGTCGCGGACCGCGAAACCTCTGGCGGTACCTTCAATCTCAAAACCAAACTGCTGATACAAACCCATGGCCTGGTAATTATCCGCAAACACTGTCAGTTCAATCCGCGTGACCTGCAGCCAGTTGTCACACAGATCCACCATCGCCGCCATCAGCGCTTTACCCACGCCGCGCCGATGGAATGCCGGATCAACGCCCATGCCGATAGTGGCGCAGTGACGGCGGCGTGCCACCGCCATAACCTCCAGCGTCAGCTGACCGACAACCAGCCCGTCAATACAGGCCACCAGCATGGTGACATGGGGACGGGGATTCGCGAGCCGCTCCTGCCAGAGTGACGGTGACTGATACGGCAGATGCAGCGTGCCCGCCTGGGTTTCCGGCTGGCTA
Source organism: gamma proteobacterium symbiont of Scutellera amethystina (assembly GCF_059730845.1). Lineage (NCBI taxonomy): Bacteria > Pseudomonadati > Pseudomonadota > Gammaproteobacteria > gamma proteobacterium symbiont of Scutellera amethystina. Next base: position 3,896,719 of record NZ_AP035935.1, on the reverse strand, counting down.
TAGATACGCGTCAGAACGGCGGCATCTTCGGGCGTTGCGTGACGAACAGTAACCTGACTCATAAAGCAGCTCCTTGCACTCAGATAGTGAAATCCCCTTTAACATCAGGGAATTCGCGCGCAACGTCAACGGTAAAAAAATCGGGAAAGGGCTTTACAGACGAGAATGATAATGATTATTATTGTCAACGCGAATCCGGCTGCGTCTCCTGACAAACCGGGTAAGCACGACATTGCTCACATTGCTTCCAGTGTTTCTTAGCCAGCTCGGGTGCTGGCTTTTTTTTTGCCTGTGCCTCAGCCGAACCCCGTCCTCAGCACTTTATCCCTCTTCTCCTTCCGTGGCCGCAACGGCATAACATGACAAAAAAATGATAAACTCAGCGTATCTCTGACCTCAGGCGCACACGATGAAGAAGAAAAGACCGGTATTACAGGATGTTGCCGATCGCGTCGGCATCACAAAAATGACCGTCAGCCGCTACCTGCGGAACCCCGATCAGGTCTCTGCCGCGCTGCGCGATAAAATCGCCGTGGCGCTGGATGAACTCGGCTATATCCCCAACCGTGCGCCCGACATGCTCTCTAACGCCACCAGCCGCGCGATTGGCGTGTTGCTGCCCTCGCTCACCAACCAGGTATTTGCCGACGTGCTGCGCGGCATTGAAACCGTGACCGATGAAGCGGGCTATCAGACGCTGGTGGCGCACTTCGGCTATAACCCGCACAAAGAGGAGCTGCAGCTGCGTTCGCTGCTGGGCTGGAACATTGATGGCGTGATCCTTACCGAACGTTCCCACACGCCGGGCACGCTGCGCATGCTGGAAGTGGCGGGCATTCCGGTGATCGAAATGATGGATTGCGTCACGCCGTGCCTTGATATGGCCGTGGGCTTCGACAACGTCGAGGCGGCGCGGCAGATGACGCATGCTATCCTCAGGAAAGGCCATCGTCACACCGTCTATCTGGGCGCGCGCCTCGATGAGCGTACGCTGCAAAAGCAGCAGGGCTACGAACAGGCGATGCGCGAAGCCGGGCTGACGCCACACAGCGTCATGATGGAAGATGCCTCCTCCTTCAGCGCCGGTGCCCAGCTGCTGCGCGAGGCGCAGAAGCGCTATCCGCACACTGACAGCCTGTTCTGTACCAATGATGACCTGGCGGTAGGCGCGATGTTTGAATGCCAGCGCCAGGGGTTGCGCGTGCCGGAGCAGATGGCGATCGCCGGCTTTCACGGCCACGACATTACCCAGGTGGTCAATCCGCGGCTGGCTACGGTGCTGACGCCACGCGAACGCATGGGGCGTGAATCAGCCGCCATGCTGCTGGCGCGGATTGGCGGCGATCGCAGCGTGACCGCGCCGCTGGATGTCGGTTTTGAGATTGCCGAAGGTGGCAGCATCTGATTTTGGCGATTTTTTGAGTCAGTTCACACTTTCGTGCTTTTCCGCCTGACAAGGGTTGCCAGCGTCTGAGCGCGCTCGGACAATGGCAATCAAAATTGTTATCGGTAACATTGGCAGCACCAACTGCCGGAGCGCAAAACCATGACCACGCCATCTCCATCGCACCACGTCTTTATCCTGATGGGTGTTTCCGGCAGCGGAAAGTCTGCCGTCGCCAATCAGGTGTCTCATCAGCTCAGCACCGCGTTTCTGGATGGTGATTTCCTGCATCCGCGCAGCAACATCACCAAAATGGCGGAAGGCCATCCGCTGAACGACGACGATCGCCAGCCGTGGCTGCAGGCGCTGAATGATGCGGCGTTCGCGATGCAGCGCACCCAGGCGATCTCGATTATCGTCTGTTCGGCACTGAAGAAGTCCTATCGCGACATCCTGCGTCAGGGCAATCACAACCTGAAATTCATCTATCTGAAGGGCGATTTTGCCACCATTGAGTCTCGTCTCAAGGCGCGCAAAGGCCACTTCTTCAAACCGCAGATGCTGGTAACACAGTTTGAAACCCTGCAGGAACCGGGTGCCGACGAGCCGGATGTGCTGGTTGTCGATATCAATCACTCACTGGATGAGGTAGTTGCGGCCACGGTTGCGACCATCGAGGGCGCAATCAACAAGGGCTAGTCATGAGTACCGCAACGCTGGTGTTAACCGCAGCAGGCTCTGTCCTGCTGCTGCTGTTTTTGGTGATGAAAGCGCGTATGCACGCCTTTGTCGCTCTGATGTTAGTGTCGATGGGTGCCGGTCTGTTCTCCGGTATGCCGCTGGATAAAATTGCTGAGACCATGCAAAAAGGCATGGGCGGCACGCTCGGCTTTCTCGCCATTGTGGTGGCGCTGGGCGCCATGTTCGGCAAAATTCTGCATGAAACCGGTGCGGTCGATCAGATCGCCATTCGTATGCTGAAAACCTTTGGCGAGCGGCGCGCGCACTATGCGATGGGCATTGCCGGGCTGATTTGTGCGCTGCCGCTGTTCTTTGAAGTGGCCGTGGTGTTGTTGATCAGCATCGCCTTCGCTGTGGCACGCCGCACCCACGATAATCTGGTCAAGCTGGTGATCCCGCTGTTTGCCGGTGTCGCCGCCGCGGCTGCCTTTTTGCTGCCCGGACCGGCACCAATGCTGCTGGCGGCGCAGATGCACGCTGACTTTGGCTGGATGATCCTGCTGGGGCTGTGCGCCGCGATCCCCGGCATGCTGATTGCCGGTCCGCTGTTCGGCAACCTGATTGCGCGCCATGTGACGTTCAGCGCGCCGCCGGAAGATCATCAGCCGGACGTCAGCGAGGGCCAGCTGCCGTCGTTTGGCTTTAGCCTGTCGCTGATTCTGTTCCCGCTGCTGCTGGTCGGGCTGAAAACCATCGGCGCGCGCTTTACCACACCGGATTCACGTCTGTATGCGTGGCTGGAGTTTATCGGCCATCCGTTTACCGCCATCCTGCTGGCGCTGCTGGTAGCGATTTACGGCCTGGCTTACCGTCAGGGCATGGATAAAGAGAAGGTGATGCAGGTATGCGGCAGCGCGCTGCAGCCGGCGGGGATTATTCTGCTGGTGATTGGTGCGGGCGGTGTGTTCAAGCAGGTGCTGGTGGATTCCGGCGTTGGCCCGGTGCTGGGCCACGCGCTGACCGGTGCCGGCATGCCGATTGCGCTGGCCTGTTTTATTCTCTCCGGCGCGATTCGGGTGATTCAGGGCTCGGCCACGGTGGCCTGTTTAACCACCGTCGGGCTGGTGATGCCGGTGATTGAACCGTTGCATTACAGCGGTGCGCAGCTGGCGGCGCTGTCGATCTGCATCGGCGGCGGCTCGATTATTATCAGCCACGTCAACGATGCCGGTTTCTGGCTGTTCGGCCGCTTCACCGGTGCCACCGAAGGCGAGACGCTGAAGACCTGGACGCTGATGGAGACGATTCTCGGCACCACCGGCGCTATCGTCGGGATGATAGCGTTTAGTTTGTTGTCGTAAATTGCCTGGTGCGCATGAATGCGCACCCTACAACGGCCGGTCGGTTTTACAGGGTCGCCATTCATGGCGACCTTAAAATTAATCCACCTCGCGCTCATCGTCCGGCTGGTCCAGCACGGTGTACGCCACCGCGCAGAACAGCGAATTCAGGCGCTTCATATCTCCCAGCAAACCTAAATGCAGCGAACTGGTTTCGATGCTTTGCACATTCTGCCGGTGCAGGCGCTCGACGTGGGCGTGGGAATAACGGCGAATCAGGATGCGGAAACGGTGCTTGGCACGGCGCAGGCGCTTCGCGCTGCTGACGTCGTGCGACAGAAACACCGACAGGCTCAGGCGCAGGTTGCTTAACACCTGCTCCTGCAGCGAATTCAGCTCCTCCAGCCCTTCCGGCGAAAATGCCCGGCGCGCCTGCAGCGATTTGTCCGCCACGTCGGCGCTCATGCGCTCGATAATGTCGCCTGCCTGCTCCAGATTCAGCGCCATCTCAATCACCTCGGCCCAGCGGCGTGAATCCTCTTCCGCCAGATCCTCCTTCGGCATGCGCGCCAGATAGAGCTTAATGGCGGTGTACAGCACATCCACATCATCATCCAGCCGCCGCACTGCGCGCTCCTCGCGCAGTTCGCCCATCACCACCTTGTTGAAGCTCTCCAGCATCTGCTCCACCACATCGCCAATGCGCAGCGTCTCCCGCGCCGCGTTGGCCAGCGCCAGCGCCGGGGTATCCAGCGCGCTGCTGTCGAGGTGTTTAGGTTTGAGATGGGTCTGGTTTTCCGCATCGTCGGCGATCATGCGGCGGCACAGGCGCGCCATCGGTTCGGCAAACGGCACCATCACCAGACAGCGCACCAGGTTGTAGAACACGTGGAAGAAGATCACCATCTCTTCATCGTTAACCGGCAGCTTATCCAGCAGGTCGGCGATGTAATCGACAAACGGCAAAATAACGATGCTGCCAATCAGCTTGAACAACAGGCTGCCGAGCGCCACCCGCTTGCCGGCAGCATTCGATCCGCTGGCGTTGATCATTGCCAGCAAGCCGCTGCCGAGGTTAGCGCCAATCACCAGACACAGCGCCACTTTGAACGAGATAACGCCGGTGGCGGTCAGCGTGGCGGTAATCAGCACCGCAGCCAGGCTGGAGTAGCTGATGATGGCGAATACCGCGCCAATTAGCGCATCCAGCATGATATCGCCGGTCAGCGTGGAGAACAGCACCTGCACGCCGGCGGCCTGGGTAATGGGTTTGGCGGCGGCGACAATCAGCTGCAGCGCCAGCAGAATCAGCCCGAGGCCGATGGCCGCGCGTCCGATCTGACCGGCGCGCGTCTGTTTGCGGCTGAGGAAAAATACCACGCCAAAAAAGATAAACAGCGGCGACAGCCAGGAGAGATCGAAGGTCAGGATGCGCGCCATGATGGCGGTACCGACGTCGGCTCCCAGCACCACCACCAGCGCGGGCGTCAGGCTGACCAGATTCTGCGCCACAAACGAGGTGACTAATAACGTGGTGGCGTTACTGCTCTGCACCAGCGCGGTAACGCCAATCCCGGCAAGAAACGCCATCGGTTTTTTTTCCACGCTGCGGCTTAACACGCGACGCAGATCGGCACCGTACACGCGCATCACGCCGGTGCGGACAATGTGGGTGCCCCATACCAGCAGGGCGACGGCGGAGAGAAGGTTAAGCAGGGTTAGCACGAATAAAGGCTCCTATGCGCCAGGCAGAAAACAGGCGGCTGCCTGCCTGGCGATAAGCACAGCCGATAAATACCTGCGTCGCGCTGCGTTGCCAATTTTTCGTTTAATTTAAGCGACCTGGCGCAACGTCGACATCTCTAACTGTAGTCCAATCTGCATGCCGGCGGGGTGTAAATCTGCCACGCTGCGGTTGAGCACATCCACCGACAACTCGACCTGATTCGCCAGCACGCGATAGCGGATCACGTTCCCGAGCAGGCTATGGCTGAGAATGGTGGCCGCGATGCCTGCCTGCGGTGCGCACAGCTGGATGGATTCCGGACGAATCGCCACCTGGCTGCTGAACGGCTGACCGGTCAGCTGCGTTGCCTGTTCGGCACTCAGCAGGTTGTAGTTGCCAATAAAGCCCGCGGCGAACAGATCCACCGGCTGGGTATAGAGCGTTTCCGCGTTGCCGTTTTGCACAATGCGACCGCGATTCATCAGCACAATACGGTCCGACAGCGTCAGCGCCTCTTCCTGATCGTGGGTGACAAAAATGGTGGTCAGCTTCAGCTCCTGCTGAATGTGGCGAATCTGCTCGCGCAGATGGCGGCGAATGCGGGCGTCCAGCGCCGACAGCGGTTCATCCAGCAGCAGCAGACGCGGCCGCGTCACCAGCGAACGTGCCAGCGCCACGCGCTGACACTGGCCGCCCGACAGCTGGTGCGGATAGCGGCGCGCGAAGTCGGTCAGCTCCACCAGCGCCAGCGCTTCCATCACGCGTTGCTGAATCTCACCGGCGGCCAGTTTCTGCATCTTCAGGCCAAACGCGACGTTCTTCTCCACCGTCATATTGGGAAACAGCGCATAGCTCTGGAACACCATGCCAATGGTGCGCTTTTGTGGCGGCAGCGGCACCAGATCCTGGCCCTGCAGCAGAATGGTGCCGCTGTCGACATCGGTCAGGCCGGCGATGCAGCGCAGCAGCGTTGACTTGCCGCAGCCGCTCGGGCCGAGCAGGGTGACAAACTCACCTTCGTCGGCGCTGAAATCGATGTTTTCAAAAATGGTGGTCGGGCCGTAGCTTTTATTCAGTTGGGTAACGTTCAGGTAACTCATGGTCAGCCTCGTTCAGGATTGAGGGCATTGGCCAGCCAGGTGACCAGCAGGACAACCGCAAAATAAGAGATCACCAGCGCGCTGGTGAAATGCCCGCTGCCGTTGCGCATGTTGTAGAGATAAACCTGCAGCGTTTCATAGCGGGTGCCGACCAGCAGGTTAGCAAAGACAAACTCACCAATCAGAAAGGAGAAGGAGAGCAGCACGGCAATGAACACCCCTTTGCGCAGATTTGGCAGCACCACAAACAGGGCTGCCTGCCAGGTGCTGGCGCCCAGCAGATGAGCCGCGTCAATCAGCTCTTTCAGGTTGATGGCCTGCATGTTGTTGGCAATGGCGCGGTAGATAAACGGCAACGCAATGGTGAAGTAACAGCCGATGAGAATCCATGGCGTGCCGGTCAGCATCAGCGGGCCTGAGGAGTAGAGCTGCAGCAGCCCGACCGACGAGACCACCGGCGGCACGGCAAACGGCATCAGAATCAGCACGTTCATCACCGCGTCCAGTTTTGGATAGTAGTAAGCGATTACAAACATCGCAGGCAGCACCAGCAGAAGGGAGAACAGCAGCGCACCCACGCAGATCAGCAGTGAATGACCGAGCGCGGTGAGGAAGCGCGGATCGCTCCACAACTGCGTCAGCCACTTCAGGGTAAAGCCCTGCGGCAGAATGGTATCGCTCCACTCACTGGAGATGCCGTACAGCAGCGTCGCCAGCAGCGGTGCGGCGAGCACGATCAGCAGCAGCCAGACAATCAGGCGATGGTAGAGTTTTTCGACGCGAGACATGTCAGGACTCCTGTACGCGGGCATGCAGATAGCTACGACGCACCAGATACTGCTGCACCACGGTAATCAGCGCCATAATCAGCACCAGCAGCATCGCCAGCGCGCCGCCGGTATTGGGATCGAGCGAGATATCGCCTGACACCAGCGCGGCGATGCGCACCGGCACCACGTTGAAGTTGCCGGTGGTCAGCGCATAAATGGTGGCGTAGGCGCCCAGCGCGTTGGCCAGCAAAATTACAAAGGTGCCGAGCAGTGCCGGAAACAGAATCGGCAGGCCGATGTGCCACCAGTAGCGCCAGCGGCTGGCACCGAGCAGTGCCGCCGACTCTTCCCAGTCTTTCCGCAGCCCGTCAAACGCCGGGTAGAGCAGCAGAATACCGAGCGGAATCTGGAACCAGGTGTAAACCAGCACCATGCCGTCGCGCGAAAACAGCTTAAAGCTGTCCAGCCAGCCGTAGTGGCGCAGCAGCAGCGTCAGGCAGCCGTTCAGTCCGAGCAGGATGACAAAGGCGAAGGCCAGCGGCACGCCGGCGAAGTTGCTGGTCATATTGGTGAACGACAGCAAAAAGCGCTGAAAACGCCCGGTGCCGAGCTTGTGCAGCGAATAACCGGCAAGCAGCGCGATCAGCAGACCGTAAACGCTCGACCACAGTGAAATATCCAGCGACAGGCGAAAGGCCTGCAGGTAGAACGGTGAAGTGAGGATATCGCTGTAGTTATCGATGCCCCAGCGCTCATTGATATCGCTCCAGAAGCTGTTGATGGCAATCCACAGCAGCGGCGCGAGCTGGAAGGCGATCCAGAACAGCACGAACGGCAGCAGCAACAGCGAGGCCAGGGTTTTGCCCTTCATCAGCGCGGCTCCGCCAGCAGACCACGACACAGCGGTTTGTCGTGCGGGACGCCGAGCAGGGTGCAGACGGTGCCGCACAGGTCGGTTTGCTGCGGTTCAAGGTCGGGCTGCAGCGAGAAGCCGCGGCCAAAAACAAACAGCGGCACCTGCGTCTCTTCCGGCAGAATACCGCCGTGCGAGCGATCGTCGTTCATGCCGTGATCGGCGGTGACAATCACCTGATAACCGGCGGCCAGCCAGCCGGGCATCCACTGCGACAGATAGCCATCCGCCATTCGTGCCCGGTTACGGTACTGCGGTGATGACAGGCTGTGCTTGTGCCCGGCATCGTCGATGTTCATTGGGTGAATCAGCAGGAAATCGGGATCGTGCTGCAGGCGCAGGCTTTCGGCATCCTCAAACAGATGCGAGTCGGGGTAACCGTCGTCCCAGTAGAAATGGCCGTACTGGATCGGCAGGTCGGGCGCGTTAGTGTGGCGATCGCGCGCGGCGTTGAACGGCGAGCGGTTATACAGTTCGCTCACCCAGTGATAAGCGGCAGCGGCGGTAGTGAGTCCGGCGTCGCGCGCGTAGTGGAAGATACTGCGCTGATTGCTCAGGCGATTGACGCCGTTGTGAATGATGCCGCTGCGCACCGGCGGAATGCCGGTCAGAATGCATTCGTACAGCGGACGCGACAGCGACGGCAGTTCGCAGGTCAGCGTGTAATAGTGGCCGTTGCCCTGTTTGCATTCGGCAAACAGATAGCCCATGGCGTGCTGCGCCACCTGATTACTCAGCCCATCGAGTACCACCAGGATTGTTTTCATCCCCGCTCCCTCAGGTGCGCATGAATGCGCACCCAGTAAAAATTGGTGATAGGTACCGGCGCAATGTATTGCGCATTGCCGGAAAACGGATGCGCGATACATCGCGCCGCTACGGTATGTGCGACTGGCAGAACGTCTGCGTTACTGCTTCATGTTAATAACCACATTCTCCTGCCATAGGCGCGGCAGCAGTTTTGAGGTCTTATCCCAGGCAGCCTGATCTTTGATCGGACGGGCATTTTTATATTCCGACTGCGGCAGCAGTTTGGCCTGCACGTCTGCCGGCAGCGTTAAATGCTCGGCGCGAATCGGGCGCGCATAGCCTTTCGCCAGGTTGATCTGGCCCTCATCCGACAGAATGTATTCACGCGCCAGCTTCGCCGCGTTCGGGTGGCGGGCGTATTTGTTGATAATGGTGGTGTAGCCAGAAGTCACGGACCCGTCCGACGGAATCACCACTTCGTAGCGATTTTTATCAATCTGGTCGCGGTAGTTCAGACCGTTGAAGTCCCACACCACGGCGACCTGAATCTCACCTTTTTCGATGTTGGCGATTACCGGGTCGGTCACGCCAAGGCGGCCCTGTTTCGCCAGCTCGCCAAAGAACGCCAGCGCCGGCTTGATGTTCTTCTCGTCACCGCCCAGCGCATAGCTGGCGGCGAGGACGCCGTTTGCCGCCTGAGCAGCCGTGCCGACGTCGCCGATAGTGACCACATACTTACCTTTTTTCAGATCGGCCCAGCTGTGCGGTGCGTCTTTCACCTGCTGCTTGTCGATCAGGAAAGCGATGGTGCCGGTGTAGGCCAGCATCCAGTTGCCATCGGCGTCTTTCGCCCATGCCGGAATCTGATCCCAGTGCGTCGGTTTGTAGGGTTGCGCCACGCCTTTGGCGACGGCAATCGGACCGAAAGCGGCGCCCACGTCGCCGATATCGGCGCTGGCGTTATCCTGCTCGGCGGCAAACTTCGCCAGCTCCTGCGCCGAAGACATATCGGTATCGCTGTGCTTCAGACCGTATTTGGTGCTGAGATCGTTCCAGGTATCTTTCCAGTTAGCCCAGGTGTCAGGCATACCGACGCTGTTCACCTGGCCTTCAGCGCGCGCGGCTTTTTCCAGCGCGGCAACATCGTTATCGGCGGCATGCGCGGCGGGCAGCGCAAGCAGAACGGCACTGGCTACTACAGAAGAGATAAACGCTTTCATCTCGATTGCTCCGGGTGTAAGTTGTGGGTCGTCGTGGTCTAGTCCAGCAAGAACCGAGCCAATGTAGCCCGGATAGATGAAGGTTTTATGACCGGGGTGTTGAAATGGGATGTGGCGCGTCGTTCCACATGCGGTTACAGCGCGCTAAAGCGTGGGATGTGCCTTGTCACATTGTAGTCATCGAACTGTCATAGTGCAGATTTGCCCCAAAATGAGGCTGAAAAAAATGTCGTCGAAAACCGCAGATGTGATCGCCGCCGCACTATGCGAACGGATTGAAAACGGAGAGTTTGTCACCAGACGATTGCCGGCCGAGCGCGCGTTGAGCGAACAATATTCCACCACGCGCATCACGCTGCGTGAAGCGCTTGGCCTGTTGGAAGCGCAGGGCGTCATCTACCGCGAACTGCGGCGCGGCTGGTTTATTGCGCCGCCGCGCCTCATCTATAACCCGGCACATCACAGCCACTTTCACGCCATGGCGCTGCAGCAGGGGCGCATTGCCAGCACTGAGGTGATGGAGGCGCGCGAGGTGCCGGCGCAGCTGGCAATTGCGCGTCATCTGCAACTGCTGGAAGGCGATCAGGTGTACCGCATTCGCCGCCTGCGCCGCATAGATGGCCGCGCAGTGCTGTACGTCGAGCATTACCTCAATCCGGCCTTCTTTCCCGGTCTGCTGCGTGAAGATCTCACCCGCTCGCTGACCGATCTGTATGACCAGCGCTACGGCATTCACTACGGCGGCGCACGGTTTACCATTGTGCCCGGTCCGCTTCCGGCGCGGGCGGCGCCCGCACTGAACGTGGCGAGCGGTACGCCCGGCCTGCTGATTACGCGTATCAACCGTGACCAGTATAAGCGGGTGATTGACTGCGACTGCGAGTACTGGCGTTATGACGCGCTGTGCGTTGATGTTGAGGTGTGATGTATTGTGATTTAGATCACATTACAGCATGATAGCGCCAGAAGAATCTCGTCATCTGAGGCGCAAAATAATGACAACAAAACCAGCGGCGGGGCAGCTTATTGCTTCGGTATTACAGTGGGTACTGAACATTGGCCTGGTGATTCTGGCCGTTATTCTGGTGGTGTTTCTCGGTAAAGAGACCATTCACCTGGCGAATGTGCTGTTCAGCACCGGTGAGCAGGCGTCCTCATATCTGCTGATCGAAGGCATTGTGATCTACTTTCTCTATTTCGAGTTTATCGCGCTGATTGTGAAGTACTTTCAGTCCGGCTATCACTTTCCGCTGCGCTACTTCGTCTATATCGGGATCACGGCGATTATTCGTCTGATCATTGTCGACCATAAAAATCCTTTCGATACGTTGTGCTACTCGGCGGCCATTTTGATTCTGGTGGTGACGCTGTGGCTGGCCAACAGTAACCGCCTGAAACGTGAGTAACTCCTCCCGCGACGCCAGCGTGGCACAAGCAGATGTGTCACGCTGAGCGCGGTGCGCTACACTAGGGCAACTTTTTTACCGGAGATGTCCTGATGTCGCATGACGCGCTGCGCCAGTTACGCGCACTGCACTGGCTGCCAGCCTCTTCCCCGTTACTTTCACCGCCGCTGCTTGACTGGCTGCTGGAAGAAGACTCAATGACGCGCCGCTTTGAGCAGCACTGCCAGCAGGTTACCGTACAACTGTTGCGGGAAGCGTTCATTACCGCCGATGAGATGCCGCAGGAAGCGGCGTTTCTGCCTGCCGACACGCGCTTCTGGCTGCGTGAAATCGTGCTGTGCGGTGACAATGAACCCTGGCTGATTGGCCGTACCGTGGTGCCGGAGAGCACGCTGAACGGTCCGGAACAGATGCTGCAAAATCTCGGCACGCGACCGCTGGGACGCTACCTGTTTTCCTCCTCGACGCTGAGCCGCGATTTTATCGATCCGGGCCAGATTGATGACCTGTGGGGACGCCGCTCGCGGCTGCGCCTGTCCGGCAAACCGCTGCTGTTAACTGAACTGTTTTTACCGGCGTCGCCGCTGTACCGCGCGCTGAAGCAAGGATAACGCCCCGTGCAAAAGACTTTAACCATGAGCAAATGGCAGGCCTATAGTCGCCTGATGCGTATTGATAAACCGATTGGCACGCTGCTCCTGCTGTGGCCGACACTGTGGGCGCTGTGGCTGTCCGGCATGGCGATTCCGCCGCTGTCGGTGCTGGTGGTGTTCGTACTTGGCGTGTTTGCGATGCGTGCGGCGGGCTGCGTGATCAACGATTATGCCGACCGTAACGTCGACGGCCACGTGAAACGCACCGCCGCGCGACCGTTAGCCAGCGGCGCGGTAACGGAGAAAGAGGCGAAACTGCTGTTCGCCGGCCTCGGTCTGCTGGCGTTCCTGCTGGTGCTGACCATGAACCGCATGACCATTCTGCTGTCATTTGGCGGGCTGGCGCTGGCGTGGGTTTATCCCTTTATGAAACGCTATACCCATCTGCCGCAGGTGGTGCTGGGCGCGGCGTTTGGCTGGGCGATTCCGATGGGCTGGGCGGCGGTTAGTGAGTCCTTACCCTTTGTCTGCTGGCTGGTGTTTCTTGCCAATATTTGCTGGACGGTGGCTTATGACACCCAGTACGCCATGGTTGACCGCGACGACGATCTGAAGATTGGCGTGAAATCGACGGCGATTCTGTTCGGGCGTTACGACAAGCTGATTATCGGGCTGTTACAGCTGGCCGCGCTGGGCCTGATGGCGCTGGTGGGCATTTTACTGCATCTGAACGGTGCGTTTTACTGGTCGCTGCTGCTGGCGGGCGGGCTGTTTGTGCATCAGCAGAAGCTGATCGCCGGGCGTGAACGTGAGCTGTGCTTCCAGGCATTCCTCAACAACAACTACGTTGGCCTGGTGCTGTTTATTGGCGTGCTGCTCAATACCCAGCCGTTTGTTGCGCTGTTCTGATGACGGGGTGATTAACCCCGGCGGCGCGCCGGTCGTCGCAGTGGGAAGCGCGTTCTTTCCGCGTCTGAATTCTGACAACGAAAACCGCGGCGCAATCTGGCGTGTTACAGATGCGCCGCGATTTTCAGTCGCCCATTAGTCGTGCGCCACGGCACTCTCAATGGTCAGACGGACATCGCTGGTGACCAGTTCGGCCAGCATCTGCCACATCATATTGGTACGTTCAGCATCCGCATCACCGGAATCACTGATATAGCCTTCATCACGCAGCGACAGCACCAGCGCGGTAAAGACCGCCTTATCAAAGAACTCCGGCGCATTGATACCGTGCAGCACTGATAGACGCTGAGCCAGCGTGCGGCTCTCTTTCTCCAGCGTGCCACGGTTAATGGTCGGCTTGGCGCTGAGAATGGCGAAGGTAATGGCAAAACGCTGCAGCGTTTCACGAATCCCGGCCGCCAGCAGCTGCAGCGTACGGTAACGTGCCGCACTCATTTTCAGCTGGCCTTCCTGTACGGTGATCAGCCCCTGCCGCGCCATTTCGGCGCAGAGCGCATTCAGCAGGGCCGGCAGCTCGGCACTGTCCCAGCGCAGGAACAGTTCGCTCTTCAGCATCGGATAGACCAGGCTGACCTGACGCAGCAGTTCCGCCTCGCTGATCTCCCGATGCTGCTGCACGATAGCGGCAATCAGCGACGGCATCACCAGCATATGGTGGATGTTGTTGCGATAGTAGGTCATCAGCACCGCCTGCTCGCGCGGCAGAATGATGATCTCGCCAATACTGTCCTGCTCGGTCTCGAACTTGTTCATGCCCATGGCGTGATCGAGCAGCGCTTCAGCGCTGAGATCCGGCACGGTTGACTCGGGTGAATACGGCACATTGCGCAGCAGCTGGGTATAGCACTCCAGCTGTTCCGTCAGCTGTTCACGCGTCAGCGAGCGCTGGCGCGATGCCAGCAGCGCGGTCACGCACAGGTTCATGGCGTTAGCCGCGCCGGCTTCGTTGATGCGTACCATCAGACGTGCCGCGATATCGTTCACTACCGGCGTCATCCACGCCGGACGCTGAGGATCGATAGGGTCAATCGCGTCGCGCCACTCCGGAACCTGTTTGTTGAGATAGTTAACCAGCGACAGCGGCTCACCGAAGTTCACATAGCCCTGGCCGAGGTTACGCAGCTTGCGCAGGCCGCGCACCATCTGCATGAAGCCCTCTTTCTCTTTCGCGGCACCGCGCAGCTCTTTGGCATAAGTGCCGACTTCCATCACGTGCTCATAACCGATGTAGATCGGCACAAAGGTGATAGGACGGCTGCCGCCGCGCAGCAGCGCCTGTAACGTCATCGACAGCGTGCCGGTTTTCGGGTCGAGCAGACGGCCAGTGCGTGAGCGCCCGCCTTCAACAAAATACTCAACCGAATAGCCGCGGCTGAACAGCTCGCCCAGATACTCGCGGAACACCGTGGAGTAGAGCTTGTTGCCTTTAAAGGTACGACGAATAAAGAAGGCACCGAGGCGACGGAAAATCGGTCCGGCTGGCCAGAAGTTGAGATTGATACCGGCAGCAATGTGCGGCGGCACCAGGCCCTGATGATAAAGCACGTAGGACAGCAGCAGATAATCCATGTGGCTGCGGTGGCAGGGCACGTAAACAATTTCGTGACCATCCTGCGCCAGCTGGCGCACGCGTTCGCCGCCGTGCACGTTAATGCCCTGATAGAGCCGACTCCACAGCCAGCCCATCACACGGTCAGTCACGCGGATCGCTTCGTACGAGAAATCCGCCGCCACTTCTTCCATCATTTCGATGGCGTTCTGCTGCGCTTTTTCATGCGAAATTTTCTTGCTGCGCGCTTCGTCTTCAACCGCTTTCTCAATCGCTTTGGATTGCAGCAGCTTGTTGAACAGATCCTGGCGTGCCGGCAGACGCGGGCCGACGGCTGCCAGCCGCTGGCGGGCAAAATGAATGCGCGCGACACGTGCCAGTTTCTGCGCGATCGACTGATCGGTACCGTGTTCGGTGGCCATCTGACGCAGCGAAACCGTGGGCGAGAAACGGACAAAGCTGTCGCGACCGTGCCACAGGATGGCAAAGAACTTCTGTATGCCGTTAAGAATACGCAGATGTGGCGTCGGTTCGCCCTGAATTTCACGGCCTGGCGCACGGCCAAACATCACGGAAACCGGCAGCATCTGTACGTCCAGCGCCGCATTGTTGCGGTGCAGATCGAGGTAGTCATGGAACAGCTTGACCGACTCCGGGTTCGCCACGAAATAGGGGAAGACGCGTGGCCCATCGTGAATAAATACGTGGCGCGGCAGCAGGGTGCCGTCAATCTCCAGCGGCGCCAGCGGATCCGGCAGATCGTGCTTCAGGCACTGTGCGCGTAGCGTGAGCAGGTCCGCCTTTGAATCATAAGGCAAAACATACATCACCGGACGGGTCGGATCGATACCGTGTTCCGAGATCGGATCGGTCGGAATGACCTTACTTTTTACCAAAATAGAGAGTGGTAAATTCAACAATTTGTAATAGAGTTTACGCCAACCTGACATAGACAACTTGAAGCCTCTTGTTAGCAAAGCGCGGCAAGCATACCAGAAAGTGCGGCGAAGATCTGTGGCTGTGCCACCTCGCGCGCCCAGACATTGACGTCAAAAACAGTTAAGGGTTCCACAACATGGCAAATAACGTCACCGGTTTCCTGAGAATCATTAAAGCCGCCGGTTATTCCTGGCAGGGGCTGCGTGCCGCCTGGCAGCATGAAGCCGCTTTTCGCCAGGAAGCGATTGCCGCACTGGTCGCGGTTGCCATCGCCTGCTGGCTGGATGTCGATGCCATCACGCGTGTGTTGCTGATTGGCTCGGTGGTGCTGATAGTCATTGTTGAGATCCTTAATAGTGCCATCGAAGCCGTGGTGGACCGTATCGGTCAGGAGCGCCATCCGCTGGCGGGACGCGCCAAAGACATGGGCTCGGCGGCGGTACTGCTGGCTATCTTACTGGCTCTGTTTGTCTGGATCGCGCTGCTTTGGTCGCATTTGCGATAAACATTCCACATTCATCAAGCCGCTGATTTTTCCCTCTGTTTCGGTTTTCATTTCGCCAATACCTGTATATACTCACAGCGACTGTATAAACAACCAGGGGGCGGGATGAAAGCGTTAACCAGCAGGCAGCAACAGGTCTATGACCTGATTCGCGACCATATTAATCAGACCGGCATGCCGCCAACGCGTGCTGAAATTGCTTCGCAACTGGGCTTCCGCTCGCCTAACGCTGCTGAAGAGCACCTGAAAGCGCTGGCGCGTAAAGGTGTCATTGAAATCGTCTCCGGTGCATCGCGCGGTATCCGCCTGCTGATGGAAGAAGAGGCGAGTGAAGGGCTGCCACTGATCGGTCGCGTCGCCGCCGGTGAACCGCTGCTGGCGCAGGAACATATTGAAGCCCACTATCAGGTCGACGCCAACCTGTTCAAACCCTCTGCCGATTTCCTGCTGCGCGTCAGCGGTATGTCGATGAAAGATATCGGCATTATGGACGGCGATCTGCTCGCGGTGCATAAAACGCAGGAAGTGCGCAATGGCCAGGTGGTGGTTGCGCGTATTGATGATGAAGTCACGGTGAAACGCTGGAAGAAGCAGGGCGCGATTGTCCAGCTGCTGCCGGAAAACAATGATTTCCAGCCGATTGTTGTGGATACCCGTGAACAGTCGCTAACCGTGGAAGGGCTGGCCGTTGGCATCGTGCGCAACGGCGAGTGGCTCTGAAACCCGGTTGATCTCCCCCGCTGCGGCGGCGCTCGCGCGCTGGCCGCAGTCTGCTTTAATCATACTTTTGTTCCCGGCCCGTAAGGCGCTCGCTCAGGCCGACTACCGTAACCCTCGGGATGGGGCTGATGCAGCTATTTTCCTCTTCTGATAAAACGCTGTGGCGACTGGCGTTGCCAATGATCCTCTCCAATATCACTGTGCCGCTGCTCGGCGTGGTCGATACCGCCGTGATTGGCCATCTTGATAGCCCGATCTACCTCGGCGGCGTGGCCGTAGGCACCACGGCAACCAGCTTCATCTTTATGCTGCTGCTGTTTCTGCGTATGAGCACCACCGGTTTAACCGCGCAGGCGTTCGGGGCCGGCGATAAACAGGCACTGGCGCGCGCACTGATGCAGCCGCTGTTGATCGCTCTTGCCGTCGGGTTGCTGCTGGCGCTGCTGCGTTCTCCTGCCAGTAGCCTGGCGGCAACGCTGATGGGCGGCAGCGCGGAAGTCCAGCAGCAGGCGCAGATCTTCATTGAAATCCGCTGGCTGAGCGCACCGGCTACGCTGGCTAACCTGGTGATTCTCGGCTGGCTGCTGGGCGTGCAGTATGCGCGTGCGCCGATGGTTCTGCTGATTGTCGGAAACCTGGTCAACATCCTGCTCGATCTGCTGCTGGTGCTGAAATTGCACTGGGGCGTTGCCGGTGCCGCCGCCGCCACGGCGCTGGCCGAATACGTGACGCTGGCAGTGGGATTATGGATGGTGGCGCGTGTGCTGAAACTGCGCGGCATCGATTTCAAACTACTGAAAAACAGCTGGCGCGGTGACGCGGCGCGGTTATTTCGCCTTAATCGCGACATCATGCTGCGCTCGCTCATGCTGCAGATCTGCTTCGCCTCGCTGACCCTGCTGGGTGCACGCATCGGACCGGATGTGGTCGCGGTTAATGCGGTGCTGTTGATGTTCCTGACGTTTACTGCCTATGCGCTGGACGGCTTTGCTTACGCGGTGGAAGCCTGCTCGGGTGAAGCGGTAGGGGCAAAAGATCGCAGCCGGCTGCTGCTGATCTGGCATGCCGCCTGTCGTCAGGCGGGTATCGTTGCGCTGCTGTTTGCGCTTATTTATGCGCTCAGCGGCCCGCACATTGTTGCGCTGCTTACCTCGCTGCAGCCGTTGCGTGAGATGGCCGATCGCTTTCTGCTGTGGCAGGTAATTTTACCGCTGATCGGCGTCTGGTGTTATCTGCTGGACGGTATGTTCATCGGCGCGACACGCGGCCGCGAAATGCGTAACAGCATGATCATGGCCGCAGCCGGTTTTGGCATCACTTTACTAACGCTGCCGTGGTTAGGGAATCACGGTTTATGGCTGGCGATCACGGTGTTTCTGGCGCTGCGCGGCCTGACGCTGGGATGGATGTGGCGCCGCCACTGGCAGCGTGACAGCTGGTTTAGTCAGCCATAAGCGCAGCGCAGGCACCAGAATAATCTGTAATTCCGTGCACAATCCGAAGCGGCTACTATAATTATCTCAAACGGCGCAGATAAGTAGCGCGTTATATGGTTATTTCCGGCATTACATGAGAAATAAACCATCTCACTCAGGAAGACGTGGAGGATTGTTATGAACAAAGACGAAGCGAGCGGAAACTGGAAGCAGTTTAAAGGGAAGTTTAAAGAGAAATGGGGCAAGTTGACCGATGACGATTTGACCGTGATCGAAGGGAAACGCGATCAGCTGGTGGGTAAAATCCAGGAACGTTACGGTTACGCCAAAGATGAAGCTGAACGTGAATTGAAAGACTGGGAAAGTCAAAACAAAGATTACCGCTGGTAAGTCTCCCGCTTTAAGGATGATGCTCCTACCCGCTGATCGTTACGATCGGCCTGGCACACGGACGTGCCAGTTACCCTTTACGCACCTTCTTCTTACTTTCCACTTCATGATCGTGCTGACAGCTACCCGGCTGTGTGCAGGCCGCCACTTCGGCACAGTTTTCACACAGGCCGTGCGCCTCAATAACGCTATGACGTAAGGTAAAACCCGCCTGATCGGCCAACCCGGCGATGATCTTTTCCACGCCGTGCGCGTGCTTCTCACTGACGGCGGCACAGTTGTCGCACACCAGCATCACCGATGTGTGCGCCGGCTCGTCGAAATGGTGGCACACCACATAACTGTTATTTGACTCCACCCGATGAATAAACCCCTGCTCCAGCAGGAAATCCAGCGCGCGATAAATAGTCGGTGGTTTCGCCTGGGGTTCACTGATGCGCAGCTGGTCCAGCAAATCGTAAGCGCTAATGGAACCGTTCTGCTCCGCCATCAGGCGCAGCACTTCTGCGCGCTGCGTAGTGAGGCGCACGCCACGGTCAAGGCACAGAGATTCAGCCTGCGTGAGCAGTTGTTCGGGCGTGAGGTTTGGCATAAGCATTCTCCAGGTGATGGGTGATGTTATTTTATCACACAAACTTTTACGCTGCTGCCATTGCTTTTTTACCTTATATCATCCAGGAAATGTCTGGCTTTCAGCCACTTATCTGCCGCGTTGGCCCTTGGTACGTCCTTCTGTTAAGCCATGCTTTTCCTTCCCGAGTTTTTTCTCACAGGTTAACCCATCTTTTTGCTTTGCAACTCACTGACTTAGTGGCTATGGTTCAAAAGGTTTTAAGTAATTTCTGGCATCAATTTAGCTGACGTTCATATTTCTGCATAAAACAACAGCAGAATGGTGCGGGCGTGACCAATTCTGCGAATAGCAATGCTAATTCCTTTCAATTCACAGCAATAAAGCGTTAGCCAGCGTTCAGAATAGGGCTAATAAACTATTCCGTCGTAGAGACAGTCCACGACAATTAAAAGGTGATGGCAGACTCATGGTGAAGACATTATTCAGACGCAAGAAAATTGCTTATGTTGTTGGTTTTAATGCGGTATTTGTTACCTCATCAGCATTTGCTGCTGGCACCTGGTACGATGCGCGTAACGATGCCATGGGGGGAACCGGTGTCGCTTCCTCAACCTGGAGCTCGGCAGTGCTGGCTAACCCGGCATTGATGACCAAAGCGCAGCCTGAAGATAACGTCAGCATCATTTTTCCTTCAGCAGGTGTGCAGATTACTGACAAAGACAAATTAGTGGATCGCGTAGACGAAATTACTGATACGGTGGACCGCTATCGTGACGTGATCAACAACATCACGCTGCCGGAGATCATCAATGGCGCGCCTCAGGTCAGAGCCGCGGCAGGTGATATGGCCAATCAGCTGCGCGATCTGCGCGGTGATAAAGCGAATGGCACCGCAGGCGTGGCGTTAGCCGTCAGCATTCCCAACGAGACCCTTCCTTTCGCCTTCATCACCAAAGCCTACGGCACGGCGCACATCCGCGCTAACGTCGTACAGAGCGATATTGATTATCTGGATCAGGTCGCAAATGGCCGCATTCCTTTGCCGGGCGACCAAAATAATCTGCGATCCAGCGCCAACGGCTTGGCTGCGCTGATCACCGATTACGGTGTCGCAATGGCACATGAGTTCACCATCGCCGGTCACCCAGTCTCCGTTGGCGTCACGCCGAAGCTGCAGAAAACCTGGCTGTATAACTACACCGCCAGCGTTTATAACTACGACAAGAATGATATTAACGACAGCCGCTATCGCAGCACCGATACCGGTTTCAACGTCGATGCCGGTATCGCTACCGACTTCGCGGAGAACTGGACCTTCGGCGTGACCGGGCAGAACCTGGTCTCGCGCGATATCGACACCAAAGAGGTTAACGGCTATCGCGATACGTATCAGATTCGCCCACTGGTAACCACCGGACTGGCGTGGAATCGCGGACCCTTTACTCTGACCGGCGATGTCGATCTGACCGAAACCAAACGTTTTAAATCGCAGGAGAGCAGTCAGTACGCTGGCGTGGGTGGTGAATATCGCGTGCTGGACTGGCTGGCGCTGCGTGCCGGCTATCGCGCGGATATGAAGTCGAATGACACCGATGTGTTTACGGCCGGTCTCGGCGTGTCGCCGTTCAACAACGCGGTGCATCTGGACCTGGCCGGTTCGGTCGGCAAAGACAATACCTGGGGGGCCATGGTGCAGCTCGGGTTTAACTTCTGACCACACGATGACGGGCGGCTGTGTCGCCCGTCACAGCTGTGATATCATTGCGCAGTTTCTCATCACTTAACTGCGGATTTACTGCGTTTCATGACCGATACATTCTCTTCGCAACGTTTCTCCATCGCCCCAATGCTGGACTGGACCGACCGTCACTGTCGCTATTTTCACCGTCAGCTGAGCGGCGACACGCTGCTGTACACCGAAATGGTGACCACCGGGGCCATCATCCACGGCAAAGGCGACTATCTGGCCTATAGCGAGGCGGAGCATCCGCTGGCGCTGCAGCTGGGCGGTAGCGATCCGGCTGCGCTGGCAACCTGTGCAAAGCTGGCAGAAGCGCGCGGATACGATGAGATCAACCTGAACGTCGGTTGTCCGTCCGATCGGGTACAGAACGGCCGTTTTGGCGCGTGCCTGATGGGTGAGGCGGCGCTGGTCGCGGACTGTATCAAAGCGATGCGCGATGTGGTCAGCATTCCGGTCACGGTGAAAACCCGCATCGGTATTGACGACCAGGATAGCTACGCCTTCCTGTGCGATTTTGTCGGCACCGTGGCGCAGCAGGGCGGTTGTGATACGTTCATTATTCATGCGCGTAAAGCGTGGCTATCGGGTCTCAGCCCGAAAGAGAACCGTGAAATTCCACCGCTCGACTATCCGCGCGTGTATCAGCTGAAGCGGGATTTCCCGGCGCTGACCATAGCCATTAACGGCGGCGTTAAGACGCTCGATGAGGCCAAAGCGCATCTGCAGCACCTGGACGGCGTGATGATGGGGCGCGAGGCCTATCAAAATCCCGGCATTCTGGCGCAGGTTGATCGCCAGCTGTTTGGCCGCGAGACACCGGTGGCCGATCCGGTCGCCGTGGTGCGTTCCATGTACCCTTACATCGAAGCCGAACTGGCACAGGGCACCTATCTGGGACACATTACGCGCCACATGCTGGGCCTGTTCCAGGGCATTCCCGGCGCGCGCCAGTGGCGCCGTCATCTGAGCGAAAATGCCCACAAACCGGGCGCAGACGTCCGCGTGCTGGAAGCGGCGCTGGCGCTGGTGGCTGACCGCATCGTGCAGGAAGCCTGATCCCGCGAGCGGGCCTGGTCAGGCTGGCAGGACGGTTTAAACCGCACGGTTTCGTCGTGCGGTTTTTAATTCACCAGCAGTTAGTCAATTTCACCAAATCAACGTCCCCTCCGTCTTGCATCTAAGCGATAATTCAATGGCTTAGCGATCGTTACGACCTGGCACGTATCTTGTAATACCTTCTGCATTACTGATACAGGAGAGCGCTCGTGGAAATATTATTCGTTATCGGCTTTTTTATGATGCTGCTGCTGACAGGCGTATCGCTGCTGGGCGTGATCGCCGCGCTGCTGGTGGCCACGGTGGTGATGTTTCTCGGTGGGCTGTTTGCGCTTGTTATAAAATTGTTGCCGTGGCTGGTGCTGGCGGTGGTCGCCGTGTGGCTGTATCGCGCATTTACCACGCCGCAGGGAGAAGTGAAACTTAACCGGCTGAAAAGGAAAATCAGCGACTTAGAGAAGAGAAGCTGGCGCTAAATGCGGTTACGATCACAGAGTTGGTGATTGCTTAGTACGAATTCGCAATTAAACATATTTTTTACTTATGTTTTCTGTCAGGATAGGTAAAGAAATTCAGACGAATTCATCGCCGCTGTCCCTACACCAGCGCGAACTATAAAAAAGAAGAAAAGGGCTTCCTTCGGGAAGCCCTTCATCATTTCTGCTATCAGGGAATCAACAGGCTGGAACCCTGAGTGGCACGACTCTCCAGCACCTGATGCGCACGCACTGCATCGCTCAGGGCAAATTTCTGCTGCTCCGGCACGTTAAGCTGAATAGCGCGGCTGGCGATAAGCGAAAACAGTTCGCCGCTGGCGCGATCGAGCTCTTCACGGTTGGTGATATAGCCAAACAGGGATGGGCGGGTGACAAACAGCGAGCCTTTCTTGTTGAGAATGCCGAGGTCAACGCCGGTCACCGGGCCGGAGGCATTACCAAAGCTCACCATCAGGCCGTGGCGGCGCAGGCTGTCGAGGGAGGGTTCCCAGGTATCTTTGCCCACTGAGTCGTACACTACCGCCACTTTTTCACCGTTGGTCAGTTCGCTGACGCGCTGGGCGATATCCTCTTCGCGATAATTGATGGTGGCCCAGGCACCGGCATCTTTGGCGATCTGCGCTTTCTCCGCAGAACCGACGGTGCCAATCAAATGCGCGCCCAGCGCTTTCGCCCACTGGCAGGCAATCAGGCCCACGCCGCCCGCGGCGGCATGAAACAGGAAAATTTCATCGGCTTTTACTTTGTACGTCTGACGCAGCAGATACTGCACCGTCAGGCCCTTGAGGAAGGAGGCCGCAGCCTGCTCAAAGCTGATGCTGTCCGGCAGAATCACCAGCCGATCTTCCGCCACATTGTGCAGCTCGCTGTAGGCGCCCAGCGCGGCCTGGCAGTACACCACGCGATCGCCCGGCTTGAAACGCGAAACCGCGCTGCCCACTTTTTTCACGATGCCTGCCGCTTCAGTGCCCAGGCCGGACGGCAGCGAGGAGACCGGATACAATCCGCTGCGCACGTAGGTATCGATGTAGTTAATACCAATCGCCTTGTTCTCCACCTGAACTTCATGGTCGGCGGGATCGGCTAGTGTGAAATCGACCCATTGCAATACTTCCGGGCCGCCGTGCTGGTTGAACTGAATTCGCTTTGCCATTCTGACTCCTGTGATTGTTCATCCTGGGACGGTATACTTGCGCGTCCCTTTCACGATCGGTAATGCATTCACTATGGCAGGAAATAAACCCACCAACAAATCGAACGAACCCCGCGATCGGCAGCTCGAAGGCGTGAAAATGCCGCCGCACTCTCTCGAAGCGGAGCAGTCGGTGCTCGGTGGGTTGATGCTGGATAACGAACGCTGGGATAACGTCTCCGAGCGCGTGGTCGCGGAAGATTTCTTCAACCGCTCGCACCGCATGATTTTCTCCGAAATGCAGCGCCTGCTGGAAGCCGGTCAGCCTATCGATCTGATCACCCTGTCAGAGTCGCTGGAAACGCGCGGTGAGCTGGAGATGGCGGGCGGCTTTGCCTATCTGGCCGAGCTGGCAAAAAATACTCCAAGTGCGGCAAACCTCGGTGCTTATGCCGACATCGTGCGTGAACGTGCGGTAGTGCGTGAGATGATTTCGGTGGCCAATCAGATCGCTGACGCCGGTTACGATCCGCAGGGCCGCAGTAGCGAAGAGCTGCTGGATTTCGCTGAATCCAACGTTTTTAAAATTGCCGAACAGCGCGCCAATAAGGATGAAGGCCCGCAAAATATCGAGCAAATCCTCGAAGCGACGGTATCGCGCATTGAAGCGCTGGTGTCAACGCCGCACGATGGCGTGACCGGCGTCGATACCGGCTATCAGGATCTCAACAAGAAAACCGCCGGTCTGCAGGGCTCAGATCTGATCATTGTCGCGGCGCGTCCGTCGATGGGTAAAACCACTTTCGCCATGAACCTGTGCGAAAACGCCGCCATGCTGACAGACAAACCGGTGCTGATTTTCAGTCTCGAGATGCCCAGCGAACAGCTGATGATGCGTATGCTGGCCTCGCTGTCGCGCGTTGATCAGACGCGCATCCGTACTGGTCAGCTGGAGGATGAAGACTGGGCGCGCATCTCGGCCACCATGGGCATCCTGTTAGAAAAGAAGAACATGTTCATCGATGACTCGTCCGGCCTGACGCCAACCGAAGTGCGTTCACGCGCGCGCCGCGTGTTCCGTGAAAACGGCGGCCTGAGCATGATCATGATCGACTACCTGCAGCTGATGCGCGTACCGGCGCTCTCCGACAACCGTACGCTGGAGATTGCCGAGATCTCACGCTCGCTTAAAGCGCTGGCGAAAGAGCTTAATGTACCGGTGGTGGCGCTGTCGCAGCTTAACCGCTCGCTGGAGCAGCGCGCCGATAAGCGTCCGGTTAACTCGGATCTGCGTGAATCGGGCTCGATCGAGCAGGATGCGGACCTGATCATGTTCATCTATCGTGACGAGGTATATCACGAAAACAGCGATCTGAAAGGCATCGCCGAGATCATCATTGGTAAACAGCGTAACGGTCCGATCGGCACAGTACGTCTGACGTTCAACGGCCAGTGGTCACGCTTTGATAACTACGCCGGACCGCAATACGACGACGAATAATCGCGCTTCCACAGTTGCATGCACGATTTGTGCATGCATTTCACGTCATCAGAAAATAGTGTTGGACAACCTCGTCAATTATCAGGTTATCTGTAGCAAAGCGAATCCTATAACGCTGTGGACACAGAATGACTCAGGTAGACGATTACGACCTTAAGATACTGACACTACTACAATCTAACGGCCGCCTTACCAACCAGGAACTCAGTGATTTAGTCGGACTTTCGGCGTCGCAATGTTCACGCCGGCGCATTAATCTCGAACAGGCAAATCTTATTCTCGGCTATCACGCGCGGCTCTCGCCGGACGCGGTAGGGCTGGGTATGGTCGGCTTGATCGAGGTGCGACTAAAAAATCACACGCCCGATTACGAAGAGAGTTTTCACCGCATGGTGGAGCAGGAAGCGGCGATTGTCGACGCGTTCAAAACCACTGGTGACGCCGACTATCTGTTAAAAGTCGCGGTGGCCGATTTAGCGGCGCTGAGCGCGCTGATCAGTCAGCTCGTCGCTGGCCATCAAAGCGTGGCCCACGTGAAAACCTCGGTGGTACTCAACCGTTTAAAAGAGAACGGCTTGATGATGATCCCCGAGCACAAAATGCGCCAAAAGAGTGCATGATGTGCCAGTGTGGTGCAGATTTGTGCCGTTTTTCGCGCAAAGCGCGCACCAGAAACCGAATTTGTGCATGAATCGATTATTTTACAGCAGATTGATGCACATAAACCTGCAATAAAGCGCCTTAGTTATCAATTGGATAATCGCTGGCACCCATCGGCGGCGACAGGAAGCCGCCGATGTGGTGCGTTTTTTGCAAATGAACGCCATCATTTGCAAAGAGATCGCGCCATGGATAACGCTGTACAACCTTCCCGCATTCCCCACACCCGTACAGAAGATGCGCTGGCTATCGTGCTTGGCACGCTGATGGTGTCGTTTGGCGTCATTTTGCTGAAACAGGCGGGCGCGCTGACCGGCGGTACGGCGGGCGTGGCTTTTCTCATCAGCTACCTGTCGCCGCTCTCGTTCGGCAGCGCCTTCTTTCTGATTAACCTGCCGTTTTACTGGCTGGCCATTCGTCGCATGGGCTGGGAATTTACCCTGAAAACCTTCTGTGCGGTGGGGCTGGTATCGCTGTTCACCCATTTGCACCCGCTGTTTATCCATTTTTCTGCGCTAAATCCGTTTTATGCGACATTGTTCGGTAACGTGGTGATGGGGATTGGGTTTATAGTGTTGTTTCGTCACAAAGCCAGCCTCGGTGGTATCAATATTCTGGCGCTCTGGCTGCAGGATCGCTCTGGTCTGCGCGCCGGCAAACTGCAAATGGCGCTGGATACCTGTGTGGTACTGGCCTCGCTTTTTGTGGTATCGCTGCCGATGCTGCTGGCCTCCATCGCCGGCGCGGTGATGCTCAATCTCATCATCGCCATGAATCACCGTCCCGGCCGCTATTTTGTTTGATGACGTCGACCCACACATTTATGAATAATCATGGAGATCTGCACCGTGTTTCAAAACGTTGATGCCTATGCTGGCGATCCGATTCTGTCGCTGATGGAAACCTTCAAACAGGACCCGCGTGACCACAAGGTGAATCTGAGCATCGGCCTCTATTACAACGAAGCTGGCATCATTCCTCAGCTGCAGGCGGTGGCCGCCGCGGAAGAGCGTTTGCAGGCGCAGCCACATCAGGCTTCGCTCTATCTGCCAATGGAAGGGCTGGGTCCGTATCGTAACGCCATTGCGCCGCTGCTGTTTGGTAAAGAGCACCCGATGCTGCAGGCGGGGCGCATTGCTTCCATCCAGACGCTGGGCGGATCCGGTGCGCTGAAAGTGGGCGCAGATTTCCTGAAGCGTTACTTCCCGGACGCCAGCGTATGGGTCAGCGATCCGACATGGGAAAACCATGTGGCGATCTTTAACGGTGCCGGTTTTAACGTTAACACCTACCCGTGGTACGACGACGCCACCAACGGCGTGAAGTTCGATGCATTCATCGCCAAACTGAAAACGCTGCCGAAGCAATCCATCGTGTTGCTGCATCCGTGCTGCCACAACCCGACCGGTGCGGATCTGACCAACGCGCAGTGGGATCAAACCGTTGAGGTCCTGAAAGCGCAGGAGCTGATTCCGTTCCTCGATATCGCCTACCAGGGCTTTGGTGCCGGTATGGAAGAGGACGCTTACGCGATTCGCGTGATTGCCGCGGCGGGCCTGCCAGCGCTGGTGAGTAACTCCTTCTCGAAAATCTTCTCGCTGTACGGTGAGCGCGTTGGCGGCCTGTCGATTGTCTGCGACAGCGCAGAAGAGTCGGCACGCGTGCTGGGTCAGCTGAAAGCGACCGTACGTCGCAACTACTCCAGCCCGCCGAACTTCGGTGCTCAGGTGGTTTCCTGCGTGCTGAACGACGAAGCGCTGCTCAACAACTGGCTGGCGGAAGTGGAAGCGATGCGCCTGCGCATCATCGAAATGCGCCAGGTGCTGGTCAATGTGCTGAACAGTAAACTGCCCGGCAAAAACTTTGATTATCTGCTGAAACAGCGCGGCATGTTCAGCTACACCGGCCTGAGCGCGCAGCAGGTAGACCGCCTGCGCGAAGAGTTCGGCGTGTACCTGATCGCCAGCGGCCGCATGTGTGTCGCCGGTCTCAACAGCCGCAACGTCAATCAGGTAGCTGAGGCGTTTGCTGCCGTAATGTAACCGATGCGGTGCCTGTCAGCCCGCGGCTGGCAGGCACCCGTTTCAGTCATCCACGCATTGTCTGTTCCCGCTGTACCTTCTGCCGCACCCCGCTTTTCCACGCTTCTCTTTGCCGGCCATGCTGGCTGGTGGCCGCATTCCGCATGGGTATAACACCTTAACTCCGGGTAATCGGGACGGGTCTTGTGTGTTCCTGTTAGTGAGGGCGCTATTTTTTGCCGGCGCGCTTTGGCGCACTGCCAGAGCGCTCGCCAATCACAATAAGGAACCGCCCATGAGCTATTTCCCCTCCGCACTGAAACCCCTCTGCATTGCCATGACGCTGGCGCTCGCACTGCCTGCTGCGGCCGTTGAGCTGACGCGTGATAACGGCGCGCCGGTCGGCGATAACCAGAATTCACAAACTGCCGGTGCCAATGGCCCGGTGCTGTTACAGGACGTGCAGCTGATTCAAAAGCTGCAGCGCTTTGATCGTGAACGTATTCCGGAACGTGTGGTGCACGCGCGTGGCACCGGCGCGCACGGTGAATTTCGCGCCAGCAAAGATATCAGCGATCTGACTATCGCTGAGGTGTTTAAACCGGGAACGGTAACGCCGGTCTTCGTGCGCTTCTCCAGCGTGGTGCACAGCAAGCATTCGCCGGAAACGCTGCGCGATCCGCGTGGTTTTGCCACCAAATTCTATACCAGCCAGGGCAACTGGGATCTGGTTGGCAACAACCTGCCGGTATTCTTCATCCGCGATGCGATCAAGTTCCCTGATATGGTGCACGCGTTTAAACCGGATCCGCGCACTAACCTCGATAACGATGCGCGCACCTTCGATTTCTTCTCCCACGTACCGGAAGCCACGCACGCGCTCACCATGCTGTTCTCCAACATGGGCACGCCGGCGAGCTATCGGGAAATGGACGGTAACAGCGTGCACGCCTACAAATTTGTGAACAGCAAAGGCGAAGTGCACTACGTGAAGTTTCACTGGAAAACGCTGCAGGGCGAACGCAACCTCGATCCGGCTGAATCGGCAGCGATCCAGGGCCGCAGCTACAGCCACATGACAGAAGATCTGGTGGCGGCGATTAACCGCAAAGCGTTTCCGAAGTGGGATCTCTACATTCAGACCATTAAAGCCAGCGAACTGGATAAGTTCGATTTCAATCCGCTCGACTCCACCAAAATCTGGCCGAACGTGCCCGAGGTGAAAGTGGGGCAGATGGTGCTGAATCGCAACGTCGACAACTTCTTCCAGCAAACCGAGCAGGTGGCAATGGCGCCGTCCAATCTGGTGCCGGGCATTGAGCCGTCTGAAGATCGCCTGCTGCAGGGCCGCCTGTTCTCTTATGCTGACACCCAACTGTACCGCGTGGGCACTAACGGCCTTAGCCTGCCGGTCAACGCGCCGCGCGTACCGGTCAGCAACGGCAATCAGGATGGCCTGATGGATAGCGGTAACGCCGATGACAAGGGCGTTAATTACCAGCCAAGCCGCATCTATCCGCGTGAAGAGCTGCAAAGCGCGCGTTACAGCCATACGCCGCTTAGCGGCAGTACGCAGCAGGCGATAATCGCCAAACCGCAGAATTTCCGCCAGGCAGGGGAGCTGTATCGTTCCTTTAACGCGAAAGAGCGGGGCGATCTGATCACCTCGCTCGGTGGCGCGCTGAAAAGCGCCGACGCGCAAAGCCGGCTGGCGATGCTCTCGTTCTTTTATAAGGCCGATAGCGAGTACGGCACGCGTCTGGCGGCGGTAACGCAGGACGATATCACCACGGTAAAAGCGCTGGCTGACAAGCTGAGCGACTGATGTGCCGGCGGCAGAGCAAGCGCTCTGCCGCTTTTTCCCGCTGAAGGGTTTACCTTTCGCCGACATGCTGCACACTTAAGTAAACGGTTTAACCCAGGAATGTGGCATGTGGCAGCAACAAACTCTCACGCTGAGCGCGAAGGCGCGCGGCTTTCATCTGATCACCGACGAAATTGTCGGCCAGCTTAAGGGCTTAACGGACCTGCGCATCGGCCAGCTGCATCTGCTGTTGCAGCACACCTCAGCGTCGCTGACGCTCAATGAAAATTGCGATCCTACGGTGCGCAGCGACATGGAGCAGCACTTTCTGCGGCACGTTCCAGAGGATGCGCCCTATCAGCACGACTATGAAGGCGCTGAAGATATGCCGGCGCACATCAAATCGTCACTGCTTGGCGTATCGCTGCTGATCCCGGTCAGCCGCGGCAAACTGCTGCTCGGCACCTGGCAGGGGATCTGGCTGGGTGAACATCGGGTACACGGCGGCGCGCGGCGCATCGTCGCCACCTTACAAGGGGAATAAAACATGAACACGTCGGATTTACTGACCTACTGCATGAGCAAACCGGGCGCTTCACAAAGTTATAAAGATGAGTGGGACGCAACCCAGGTGAAGAGCGATGGCGTGCTGTTTGCCATGGTGCATGACGTTGAAGGGCGACCGGCGTTGTCGCTGAAGACCTCGCCCGCGCTGGCGGAGTTATTGCGCGATGAACACCACGATGTGTTTCCCAGTGAACATCTCAATAAGTCGCACTGGAGCACGCTGTGGCTGGATGGATCGCTGAAAGATTCGCAGATTTACTATCTGGTTGATGCGTCATGGCAACAGGCTGACGCCACGCGCGCGGCGGGCGTCAGCCATGATGATGAGACGCGCTGATTAAGCCGCAGACTCTTCACGCAGGGTGTTGATATCAATCACGAAGCGATACTTCACGTCGCTTTTCAGCATGCGCTCGTAGGCGTCGTTGATTTGGTTCATGGCGATCAGCTCGATATCCGAAGTGATACCGTGCTTGCCGCAGAAATCCAGCATCTCCTGGGTTTCAGCGATACCGCCAATCAGTGAACCGGCAATGCTGCGACGCTTGAGGATCAGGTTAAACACCTGCGGTGCCGGGTGATCGTGCTCCGGCGCGCCAACCAGCGTCATGTTGCCGTCGCGCTTCAGCAGGGCGATAAACGGGTTGAGATCGTGCTGCGCGGCGACGGTATTTAAGATGAAGTCGAAGCTGTTGGCGTGCTGCGCCATCTGGTCAGCATCTTTCGAAATCACCACTTCGTCAGCGCCGAGGCGTTTGCCATCTTCAATTTTTGACGGTGACGTGGTGAACAGCACCACGTGCGCGCCCATCGCATGCGCGATCTTCACCCCCATATGGCCGAGGCCGCCCAGACCGACGATACCAACTTTTTTGCCGGGACCGACATTCCAGTGACGCAGCGGGGAATAGGTGGTTATACCGGCGCACAGCAGCGGCGCAACGCCCGCCAGATCGAGGTTTTCCGGTACGCGCAGCACAAAGCTTTCATCAACCACCATGCTGGTGGAGTAGCCGCCGTAGGTGATGGCGCCGGTTTCACGATCCTGGCCGTTGTAAGTGCCAACAAAGCCGTTTTCACAGTACTGCTCGAGTCCTTCCTGACAGCTTGGGCAGCTGCGGCAGGAGTCGACCATACAGCCGACGCCGACTAAATCGCCCACTTTATATTGGTGAGTGTGCGCGCCAACGGCGGTGACGCGACCCACGATTTCATGGCCTGGCACCACCGGGAATACGGTGTTGCGCCATTCGTTGCGCGCCTGGTGCAGGTCCGAGTGGCAGACGCCACAGTACAACACTTCAATCTGCACATCATGAGCGCGCAGTTCGCGCGGCTTATAATCGAACGGGGCGAGTTTGGCTTTCGCGTCCTGTGCGGCATAGGCATGCGTAATATTCATGGTGTCTCCAGTCAGATGTGTCGTGAGTATTTTTTGCGAGGGGTCCGTTCAGTGATGACACTGAAGGACAGAGGCGCGTCAGCGGCGCCAAAAAGGAACGCAGTAAGAATAGTCAGCGGGACGCGATGCGTATATGCCTGAAGTTGTCTGTTTCTTGCCTGTTTCTGCATTTGCTAAGGCATTCAGACAATGGCACCGGCTGGCGAGTAACCGGAGCGGTAAGCCGTGGCGAGATCAGAAAAAACGCGCCGCAACAGCGGGTGCGGCGCGTTAAACCTACTTTTTCAGCATCGGCTTGAGGAAGCGTGCAGTATGCGATTTTTCGCACTGTGCAACGGTTTCCGGCGTGCCGGCCACCAGAATTTCACCGCCGCCGCTGCCGCCTTCCGGACCGAGATCGACAATCCAGTCAGCGGTTTTGATCACGTCAAGGTTGTGCTCAATCACCACGATGGTATTGCCCTGATCGCGCAGCTGATGCAGTACTTCCAGCAGCTGCTGGATGTCGGCAAAATGCAGGCCGGTGGTCGGTTCATCGAGAATGTACAGCGTCTGACCGGTACCGCGCTTCGACAGCTCACGCGCCAGCTTAACGCGCTGCGCTTCACCGCCGGACAGCGTGGTTGCCGACTGGCCAAGACGAATGTACGACAGACCGACATCAATCAGCGTCTGCAGCTTACGCGCCAGCGCAGGTACCGCATCAAAGAACTCACGCGCCTCTTCGATGGTCATCTCCAGCACTTCGTGAATGCTCTTGCCTTTGTATTTAATCTCCAGCGTTTCGCGGTTATAGCGTTTGCCTTTGCACTGATCGCACGGTACATAAATGTCAGGCAGGAAGTGCATTTCGACCTTAATCACGCCGTCGCCCTGACAGGCTTCACAGCGGCCGCCGCGCACGTTAAAGCTGAAGCGGCCCGGATTGTAGCCGCGCGAACGCGCTTCCGGCACGCCGGCAAACAGTTCACGTACCGGGGTAAAAATCCCGGTGTAGGTGGCCGGGTTTGAGCGCGGCGTCCGGCCGATCGGGCTCTGATCGATGTCGATCACTTTATCGAAGTGCTCCAGCCCGGCGATCTCGCGATACGGCGCAGCTTCACCGCTGGTGGCACCATTCAACTGGCGCTGCGCAATCGGGAACAGCGTATCGTTAATCAGCGTTGATTTGCCGGAACCGGACACGCCGGTGATACAGGTAAACAGCCCAACCGGAACCGTCAGCGTGACATCCTTCAGGTTATTACCGCGCGCGCCGCTCAGTTTCAGTACTTTGGACGGATCGCCTTTCACCCGCTCTGCCGGCACCGCGATTTCACGCTTGCCGCTGAGGAACTGACCGGTGAGAGAATCTTCGTGCGCCATGATGGCATGCACATCGCCCTCGGCTACCACCTGGCCGCCGTGCACGCCAGCGCCCGGACCGATATCAATAATATGGTCAGCGGCGCGAATCGCGTCTTCATCATGCTCAACCACGATCACGGTATTACCGAGATCGCGCAGGTGAATCAGCGTCGACAGCAGGCGCTCGTTGTCGCGCTGATGCAGACCGATGGACGGTTCATCCAGTACGTACATGACGCCAACCAGACCGGCACCAATCTGGCTCGCCAGACGAATACGCTGTGCTTCACCGCCGGACAGCGTTTCCGCTGAACGCGACATCGACAGATAATTCAGGCCGACGTTGACCAGGAAGCTCAGACGGTCGCCAATTTCCTTCAGCACTTTCTCGGCGATTTTGGCGCGCTGGCCGCTCAGCTTCAGATTGCGGAAGAAGTCCATGGCGTGGCCGATGCTCATATCCGAGATGGTCGGCAGGTTGGTATCTTCCACGAACACATGGCGCGCTTCACGACGCAGGCGCGTCCCTTCGCAGCTGGCGCAGGCGCGGTTGCTGATAAACTTCGCCAGCTCTTCGCGCACCGCGTTGGATTCCGTCTCTTTGTAGCGGCGCTCCATGTTATGCAGCACGCCTTCGAACGGATGACGACGCACCGAGGTATCGCCGCGATCGTTGATATATTTGAACTCAATGTTCTCTTTGCCGGAGCCGTACAGAATCACTTCGCGCGCTTTGTCGCTCAGGCTATTGAACGGCGCTTCAACATCGAAATCCAGATGTTCCGCCAGCGAGCGCAGCATCTGGAAATAGTAGAAGTTACGGCGATCCCAGCCGCGAATGGCGCCACCGGCCAGCGACAGCTCCGGATTTTGAACCACGCGATCGGGATCGAAATATTGCTGAACGCCGAGGCCGTCACAGGTCGGGCAGGCACCGGCCGGGTTATTGAACGAGAACAGGCGCGGCTCCAGCTCACGCATGCTATAACCGCACACCGGGCAGGCAAAGTTAGCCGAGAACAGCATCTCTTCGGTATCGGGATCGTCCATATCCGCGACGATCGCCGTGCCGCCACTCAGTTCCAGCGTCGTTTCAAAGGATTCGGCCAGACGGGTCGCCAGATCGTCACGCACGCGGAAACGATCGATCACCACCTCAATGGTGTGTTTCTTCTGCAGCTCCAGCTTGGGTGGATCCGACAGATCGCACACTTCGCCATCGATACGTGCGCGGATGTAGCCCTGCGCCGCCAGATTTTCCAGCGTTTTGGTGTGCTCGCCTTTGCGATCTTTTACCACCGGCGCCAGCAGCATCAGGCGCCGACCCTCTTCCTGCGCCAGGACCTGATCGACCATCTGGCTGACGGTTTGTGCCGCCAGCGTGACGTTATGATCCGGACAGCGCGGCTCACCCACGCGGGCAAACAGCAGACGCAGATAGTCATGAATTTCAGTGATGGTGCCGACGGTCGAGCGCGGGTTGTGCGACGTCGATTTCTGCTCAATGGAAATGGCAGGCGACAGCCCCTCGATGTGGTCTACGTCCGGTTTCTCCATTAAGGAAAGAAACTGGCGCGCATAGGCAGAAAGCGATTCAACATAGCGGCGCTGGCCTTCGGCATACAGCGTATCAAACGCCAGCGAAGACTTACCGGAACCCGACAGACCGGTCACTACAATGAGCTTGTCGCGTGGGATGATCAGGTTGATATTCTTCAAATTATGGGTGCGAGCACCGCGGACTTCAATCTTATCCATTCACCTTTCCCGGATTAGGCAACGCTCGCCATGCCTTGCCAGCACGACCAGCAGAAACGCATCATTATGGCACAAAAAATAAACTGAATAAATATCCAGTGTTTTTGCTATCCTGTCACGGTCGAAAAACTGGAATCCCGCTCGAAAGTGGGAAGCGTCATTGTGACGTGATACAATTTTTCGCTTAGACTTTTAGCATCAACTCATCGGGAGACAGCAACATGGCCAGTCGTGGCGTAAACAAAGTGATTCTTGTCGGGAATCTGGGTCAGGATCCGGAAGTGCGCTACATGCCGAATGGTGGCGCGGTAGCCAACATTACGCTGGCCACGTCAGAGAGCTGGCGCGACAAGCAAACCGGTGAAAACAAAGAGATCACCGAATGGCACCGCGTCGTGCTGTTCGGCAAGCTGGCCGAAGTAGCCGGCGAATATCTGCGTAAAGGTTCGCAGGTCTACATTGAAGGCCAGCTGCGCACCCGTAAATGGCAGGACCAGAGCGGCCAGGACAAATACACCACCGAAGTGGTGGTGAACGTGGGCGGCACCATGCAAATGCTGGGTGGTCGTCAGCAGGGCGGCAACGGCGGTGGCGCACCCATGGGCGGCCAGGGCGGCGGCAACAATAACGGCTGGGGCCAGCCGCAGCAGCCGCAGGGTGGGGGTAACCAGTTCAGCGGCGGCGCGCAGCAGCGTCCACAGCAGCAGAGCGCACCGGCGAACAACGAACCACCAATGGATTTCGACGACGATATCCCGTTCTGATTGGCGTACCGATCAATGCGTTATCCAGCCCTCGCTTCTGCGAGGGTTTTTTTATGTCCTGATAAGCCGGCGATCAAACATAAACGGTAACGCTTTCACGCCCGGCAGATAGTCACTAAAGGCAGGATGAAGAGGGTTCAGAATGGCGTTGTTTTCCATCGGGATAATCGTGGAAGGTAGCATCAGCGCGGCACCTTCAGCGGATTGCAGCCAGCCGGTGCCGAGATCCATTGTCGACAGTGGCGCGGGATCATGACGCCAGTCCGGCGGTAAAAATGCTTCAGCAAGATAGGCAACTTCAGCATCCGGGATGTCGATACTGAATAAGGTGTACTCATCCAGCACCGACTCTCTTCCGATATGGACCAGCACTTCCAGTGCTGCGAGTGACACCGACGTGGCAACATAAACGGTGGGATAGCCTTTATGATTCCAGCGTCCACCATACTGTTTTGCCCCATAACCGGACCAGGCTTCAGCCGCATACTGGCTCTTCGTCAGCCGATAAAAAATCACGAGAAAACACCGTGCTCCAGACGGCCGATCAGATCGAGCACATCCAGCGCACCGCTCTCCGTCGTCAGTAAGGTGATGGGCGCAACATTGCCTAACCCTTTCACCGGTCGGCTCAGCCACTGGGTGGCCTCTTCTTTATTACCAGCAAAAAGCTGAACGGCGGCATCCATCACGCGGACGAAGCGGGCGACACGTTCACTCTCGTCGGGTGACAGACTTTTACCCGTGCTTTTACGACGGGCAATGTTGCGTTCATTAATCCCTGTGACCTTCATGATTTCGGCGCGCGTCATGGCCGACCAGTGACGGATATCATCAATGACGGCCACCGGCAAACCGGCTTCCAGCATACGCGTTAACTCAATACCACGTGGAGGCAGGCCTGCAACCCGCCACAGCGTGTTGTCATTGGCTCCAGGCTGAGGAATATAAGCTCGCATGTGAGAAACTCCATACAGACAAGTGTCATGCTCTATTATTGACACTTGTCAGATTATTTCAATAGCGCAACCCTTAATGCGCGCGCCACTCCCGCAGTAATTCTTCCGTGGTTTTAACCCGCACCGGATTGCCCGGCATGATCAAATCCGCCCACACCTCGTTGTGCTGATTAATAAGCTGCTGCGCTGACACATAAGTGCGATCGGCGGTAGTGTGCGCGTCGGCCGCCACGGTGATGTGATAGCCAAGGCTGGCCCCGACTTTGATGGTGGTATCGACACAATAATCTGTGGCGCAGCCGCAAATGACAAAACTTTCAATCTGATGCTGTTCAAGCTGCGCCGCGAGCCCGGTTTGCCAGAAGCTGTCGCAGGCGGTTTTGGTGATGTAAAGCGCGTCGGCGGGTTGTTCCAGTTCGGCGACTATTTGCCAGTCTGCGGAGTCAGCGGCTAAATCCGGCCCGCTATGCTGAATAAAAATGACCAGATCGGCGGCGGCCATCAGCTGATTAATGCGCGCGCAGCGTCCGGCGCGGTCGTAACGCGGCGTTGCCAGCACGCCATTTTGCATATCCACTACCATTACCACCCGTTGTGCCATTGTCGCCTCCTTTATAGGTCAGGCCCCAGTGTCGCGCTGAACGGGTAGGCGCGTAAAGCGATTGGGCTTTGCTTTTTTTGTGCGCGCCGCGCATGCTTACTGCCTGATAGCGTATGGAGGTGTGTGGTGACGGTGGTTCCCGAAGTCTTTCCCTGTGAGCAGGATCGTGCGCAGTTTCAGCACTTTGCTGAGCTGCCGGGCATTGAGCTTTATCAGGCGCACATCTCCCGCTACGCTTTTGAGCCCCATACCCACGAAGCCTTCGGGATTGGCACCATTGAATCCGGCGCGCAGCGCTTTCGCTACCGCGGCACCAATTATGTCGCGCCGGTGCATTCGCTGGTGATGATGAATCCCGATGAACTGCACACCGGTGAATCGGCCTGCGCCGAAGGCTGGCGTTATCGCATGATCTATATCGATCCGGCGGAGATGGATCGGCTGACCGGCGATCGCAACTGGTGGTTTAGCGATGCGCTGCGCACCGATGCGCGCCTGGCGCAACCTTTCTCCCACGCGCTGGCACAGATGTGGCAGGCGCAAAGTGCGCTGGAGCGGCAGGGCGCGCTGCTGGATCTGCTGGAGTGGCTGCGTCCGCTGGCGCAGCAGGGCGTCGCGCGGCCGCGCGAAGGCGCCCACCGGTTTGATGTGGTAAAAGCCTGGCTGCGCGATAATCTGGCAGAGCCGGTGCGGCTGGAGGAGCTGGCGGCGCTGGTATCGCTGTCGCCGTGGCATTTTCTGCGCAGTTTCAAACAACACTTTCACGTTACTCCCCATCAAATGCTGATGGCCTTCCGCCTGTTCGAAGCCAAACAGCGGCTGGCGCAGGGCGAGAGCGCCGCGAGCGTGGCGGCGGCGGTTGGCCTCACCGACCAGGCGCATCTGACGCGGGCGTTTGCCCATCGCTACGGCATCACGCCGGGACGCTATCAAAAGCAGGTGTTCAGCGGACGTTAACCGCAATCTGCTACAAGCCTTTCACCTTTTCCTGCGCCACACTGTGGCGGATTAAAGATAAAGGAAAGGTGTATGTTTGCAGGAATAGTGTTTGCCCTCGCGGCGGGGCTGATGTGGGGCATGATTTTTGTCGGGCCGCTGCTGATACCCGATTATCCGGGCACGTTGCAATCAGCGGGTCGCTATGTTGCCTTTGGTCTGGTGGTGCTGCCGCTGGCGTGGCTCAGCCGGCGCCGGCTAAAACAGCTGACGCGCCCGGACTGGACGGAGGCGGTGAAGCTGTCGCTGGTGGGCAATCTGCTCTATTACGCCTGCCTTGCCAGCGCGATTCAGCGCACCGGCGCACCGGTCTCCACCATGATCATCGGTACGCTGCCGGTGGTGATCACCGTCACCGCTAACCTCTGTTACGGCCATCTCGAAGGGCGCCTGCCATGGCGCCGGCTGATGCCCGCACTGGTCATCATTGCTGCCGGTCTGGGCTGCGTCAACGCGGCGGAACTGCACGGGCAGGGGCCGGCATTTGATCTCTGGGGCTACCTGAGTGGCCTGCTGCTGGCGGTGCTGGCAGTGGTGTGCTGGACCTGGTATCCGCTGCGCAATGCGCGCTGGCTGCGCGAACACCCTCAGCATAAACCGTCGAGCTGGGCCACCGCGCAGGGGCTGGTGACATTGCCGCTGGCGCTGGTGTTTTATGGGCTGGTGAGCCTGCAGATTCACTGGCAGCAGCCCGATTTCGCTTTGCCGTTCGGCCCGCAGCCGGCGCGCTTTATCTGGCTGATGCTGGCGATTGGTTTGTTGTGCTCATGGCTGGCGGCGCTGTGCTGGAATGCCGCCAGTCAGCGTTTGCCAACGGTGGTGATGGGGCCGCTCATCGTATTCGAAACGCTCTCTGGCCTGCTGTGGACCTTTATTTACCGCCAGAGCTGGCCACCGCTGCTCACCAGCATCGGTATCGGCTGTCTGATCGTTGGCGTGATCTATGCCATGCGCATTAAACCGCAGCGGCTGAGCGCACTTCCTTAACCCTGCCTCGCTGCTGAGTCATCCACTCAGCAGCGCTTTCCCCTGATATTTTAGGAATTTGACCAGCCGATAATCCCGCCTCAGTGACCTGATACTGGCCGCCACGCGCACGCTATATAACCGACCAGCGCTACGGCCGCCCGGTTTTCATTCTCTTCCGCTATAAAACTCCCTGCCGTCAGCGCGGTAAAAGGCCGACTCTCGCTGCCTTTTAGCGTTCCGGAGGGATAAAAAAAGCGCATATCGGGCAACAATTCGCCGGTTTAGCGCGTAAAAAACTCTTCGCCAGTCGGATTTTTACCCGGCTGTGGCACTGAAATTCCAGCGTGAGAAGCCACCTTAGCCTTAAGCGTTACCGGCATTGTTAAGAATGATTCCCAACAGCTGCCAGAAAAAAAGATTAAAGATGACGATGGATTTAAGCGCAGTATTTACCGTGGATAACCGTTCTTCGGCTTTATAGTTTAAACATCATAACGTTTTTGAACCGGAGTATTCCTGGTGTGGTTTAAGAGTTAGCCGACTAGCGCTGATCGCCAAAGCGATCATAAACGCAGCGGCCAGATCCAGTTTAAAACTGAGCCAATGTGTGAGCGGTTACACCGTGTTGTTCATTAACGCTTAACAGAATTGTCTGTGATCAGGTCTGATTATTAGTAATCGTGAAGTAATAGACTAAGCACCAATCTCACCAAAATGAGATTGGGCTAAGTCTAAATGGCTTGAAACGCGAGGCTTTTGCTGGTGTGAATCAATTTTACCGCAAAAAAGGAAGTGATTCCGTGATGGCATTCATCAGGAAAAAGTGGTTCGAATTGTTATGTAGCGAATGCCGAATTTAATGATCTTCATCTCTTCTGGTAAGAACAAATCTCAGCATTAAGTCATATAACATCGGCCTCAATGGTATTAGCGATTATCGGAACCGGAAGGGTAATGATAAACGCTACGGCTAATATCCAGTAAACGACAGCTGCGACGGGTACCGATGTCGAAAGTGGTTTGCAGGAAGTTGACCGCCTGACGCTTTTCATTCGTAGTGAAGAAGTTTTTCAGCACGCTTTGCAGCATCTCCTTGTCGGAGCTCAGGGTCTGCAGCTCGCGCGTAAGGTTCTGCAGTTTATCCTCCAACTCCTTGATTTTTCGACCCTCCTCTGAAGAAAGCCCGGAGAACTTCTTCTTCCAGCTATAGAAGGTGGCCTCGGAAATGCCCAGCTCCTCACAAATCTCCCTGACTTTCACTCCCGTTTCAGAAGCTTTAATGGCATTTGTGATTTGCTCTTCGCTATATCGTGACTTTCTCATAAATGCTCTTACCTTTCTTATCAATTAGTGGATGAGAATTACTGTATTAATATCTGGTACTGCAAAAACGGTATTAATGCAGTATTAAAGTGCGCGATTAGAATTGCGAGGGTTAAATTAAGTTATTTAGAATAAATATCATCATGGGATAAATCTTATTTTATTCTGAATGCCATTGAACGCCTTCCTGGTGCTGGGTTTTTGATATAGATTCATTCCATCCCAAATGCAGAAAAATACGACAATCATTGGAAATTCGGCATAGCCTGCTTGCAAAAAACTCAGGATATGCCTGTGAACTTTTGTCCTGAATTCGGGTTGAAATCGTTTACATCCATCGGGCTTCGCACCAGGTTTAATCGGAATTTTCCTGAATTTAATCGCTAAACTCTGACGCGAGTCTCATTTTTCGGACCAGCCTGGTTTGAAGTTATTAAATTGTGTCAGGCCCACTGAGCGCTTGTTAATTCATTTCAAGGACGTTGTACCGAAAAGCAGTTGCTGTACGTAATACTAAGGACCAGTCAATGAAATTGAGCGTAATGTCTAATGCCGCCTGGATGATGTCTGAGAAGATCGTCTCGGTATTCGGCGTCATATTTGTGACCTCCTACGTGGCAAAATCCTTTGGCCCAACGGTGTTTGGCCAAATGGCGTTTTCGACCTCGCTGTTCTCCATGGTGCAAACCGTGGCGATTTTTGGTACCGAAACCATCCTGTTTAAGCGCATCAGCAAAAGTGCGCCGAAAGGCCTGCGGTTAATGGCCGTGGCGCGGACCATGCGCCTGGTGCTGCTGTTGCTGACATCAATCCCGGTGTTGATTTGGGTCTGGTACAACATGCAGGAAAACTTCCTTGCGTTTGCACTGGCCTCGTTTATCTCGTCGGTGTTTGTTACCCAGGACACCTTCAGCGTTTATAACAATGCGCGGCTGGCGTCGCGGCTCAATACCATTGCTAACTCGGCCGGCTTGCTGCTGGGCTTTGCCATGAGCTTCACCATCGCCTGGCTGCACCTCAATCCACTGTGGCTCACCGCTTCGATTGTGGCCGTCACGCTGGTGCCGTACGCCATCAAGCGCGTCAATTTCTATCGCGAACATCAGGATCTGGCACCACCGCAGGACAAGCGCACTACCTACCTACGCTACCTGATGTATGCCGGCCTGCCGCTGGCCATCTCCAGCATCTTTATCTCGGTGCAGGTGAAAGCCGCACAGATGTTCCTCGCGGGCATCGCCTCAGCGCGCGACCTTGGCCTGTTCGCCGCCGCGAATACCATTTCGGCTTCCTGGATTTTTATCCCGGTTGCCATCATCACTTCCTGCTTCTCGGAGATTTTCCGCGAGCGTGGAGCAGCCGCGATCAAGCTCACCGCGCGGCTGAACGGCTATGTCATGGGAGTTTCATTGCTGTTATTAGCGGTGATC
The DNA here is from genome assembly GCF_059730845.1 of gamma proteobacterium symbiont of Scutellera amethystina. Classification (NCBI taxonomy): domain Bacteria; kingdom Pseudomonadati; phylum Pseudomonadota; class Gammaproteobacteria; species gamma proteobacterium symbiont of Scutellera amethystina. Next base: position 3,855,226 of record NZ_AP035935.1, on the reverse strand, counting down.
GCCTTGTACGGCGAAAAAATCATCATCGCTTTATATGGTCACGAGTACACACAGTCCGGAAGTCTCATTACGTTACTGTCGTTAGCAACCTGCTTTTCGGCAATGGGGACCGTCGCTTATCGCTACATGGTGAAAGAGGGCGGGTTTAACTATCTGTTGAAGAAGATCATTTGTCTGATGGTCATCAGCCTGCCGCTGTCGTGGTGGCTGATCCAGGGCTACGGCATCATGGGTGCCGCCTGGAGCGTCTTCATCACGGAGTTACTGTCCCTGACCGTAATGAATTACTTCTTCAAAAACGGCGTCATCCAAAAAATTCAGGTTTCCTCACTCAACTACAAAACCTACAAATGAGGTCAGATATGATCAGGTTGAAAGACGAACTCAGAAGAAGCGTACAGTATTTCATCAAAAAGATGCCCTGGGCTTACCAGGATCGCATCTACTACTTTCACAAATTCCGTAAGCTGCCGAACCTGCGTCAGCCGAAGGTGTTCAATGAGAAAGTGCTGTATCGCAAATTCGTCTACGGCGACTACCAGTGTTATGGCCGCCTGTCGGACAAGTTTTCGGTGCGTGAGTACATTGCCGAAAAGGTGGGCAGTGAGTATCTGATTCCGCTGGTTTATGAGACCAGCGATCCGCACTCACTGCATACGCTGCCGAGCTGGAAGAACACGGTTATTAAGCCGAATCACGGCTCCAACATGGTCGAGATCCTGCTGGAAGAACCGGATGCGCTGAAAAAACAGCAGATTATCAGCGACTGCCAGCGCTGGCTGAAGACCGACTTCGCCAACGAGGCGCGCGAGATTCACTATCGCTATATTAAGCCGCGCATTCTGGTAGAGAAGTACATCGGCGATGGCAAAACCGCGCCGATCGATTACAAGTTTCACATGTTCAACAAGCGCGACGGCAATTTTGAATATGTGCTGCAGGTGATCTACAACCGCTGTAATCCGCTGCTGTCGATGAACTTTTACGTCAACAATCTTAACGAGGCGTATCACAAAATTCGTGATACCGGGCTGGATGTGTCACCGCTGCTGCCACAGCTGCAGCACGCGCTGGCGCTGAGTAAAACGCTGGCCAGCGACTTCGATTATGTGCGCGTGGACTGGTATATCGATGGCGAACAGATCTACTTCGGTGAGCTGACGTTCACGCCAGGCGCCGGGCTGGTCACCGGGTTGGATCGGGGACTTAATCAGATGATGGGTGATATGTGGATTCAGGATCGTCGCGATACGCAGAGATCGGACGTCACGGTGCCGGAAGTGCCACTTCCAGCCGTATTGAAGAAAATTTGAAATCACACAGCAAAATAAAAAACCCCGCTTAGCGGGGTTTTTTATGCACCGCGTTTACGGCATTGGCCAGTCGGCTGGTGTCTGGCTCATCACCTGAATAAACGCTTCTTTGGTGATGGACATAAAGTTATGCACGTTTTCCATGCTCAGCGTAATGCCGAGCAGACCGGTAACAAACCAGCATGACATCGCTACGCCCACGCCGCCGCACATCAGCGCCATCACGTGGTGGCTGTTCTGACGCAATTTAATTTTCATGGTGCTGGCGAAGAACATCATTACCGCGCTGAGCAGTTCCCAACGCATGACGATCAGACTGGTAGTTAACGTAGCCATCGGCGAAAAACCTCTTGAGATCAGTAATATCCCTGACATTCATCGGACATCACTGGCGGCAGAAAAGGGAGGTCAGGGAAGCCCTTCTGTCGTCTTCATACAGCTTGAATCTGTGACTTGGGTCACATTATATCACTGGATTTGAAAATTTGAACAAAATTTAGACCTGGTATGGCAGGCAAAGAAAGGGCTGGAGGAAGGTGAAGAGGAGGGGAAAGGCGCGCCCGCGTGGGGCGCACTGACTTCAGCGTACCGGGCAGCACTCGCCGGTGGTGCGCTGGGCAAAGCTGTTCATGCCTTCGCTGCAGTCAAAGTTGACCAGACGCGGACGCTGCACCATCGCCTGGCGACGCATGCTGTGACGATAAGCGGTAGGGGTTTGCGAGAACTGACGGCGGAACACGCGCGAAAACGTCTGCTGCGAGTCGTAGCCGTACTGCATCGCAATGTCGAATACCGGACGCTGCGTCTGACGCAAGGCTTCGGCGGCCAGCGTGAGACGGCGTTCACGAATATAACCACCCAGCGTTTGTTTCGTAACCGTACGGAACATACGCTGCAGGTGCCATTTCGAGTAACCCGATTTTGCCGCCACTTCATCAATCGACAATGTTTTATCCAGATTCTGATCGATCCAGTTAGTCAGTGAATGGATGATTTCCTGTTGCATCATAGCCTGTTCCTTCTGCAAGGTTATCGCCTGGTTTGAAATTCGCTGTTTTGCTGGGGTGCGAGTATAATTCCTCAAGTTAACTTGAGGTAAAGGCCCTAAATGAAAAAAGAACGCAATTACCCGAAACCGGTGCTGACGCCGGGCGAAGTGGCGAAACGCAGCGGCGTGGCGGTATCGGCACTGCACTTTTATGAAAGCAAAGGCTTGATCAGCAGCACGCGCAATGGCGGTAATCAGCGCCGCTACAGCCGTGATGTGCTGCGCCGCGTGGCGATCATCAAAATTGCGCAGCGCATCGGGATTCCGCTGGCGACGGTCAGCGACAGCCTGATGCACGTGCCAGCGAATAAGCGCATGTCGACGCAGGAGTGGGACGCGCTGACGCAGCACTGGCGCGAAGAGCTGGATAAACGCATCGAAACCCTGACGCGTCTGCGCAACGATCTGGACGGCTGCATTGGTTGCGGCTGCCTGTCGATGCGCGACTGTCCACTGCGCAATCCGGGTGACCGCCTGGGGCAGCAGGGCTCCGGAGCGGTCCTGCTCGATCCGCAACAGGACGAGCCGCAGCGTTAATCCGCTATACTAGATGCCAACCCTTAGCAGCAAGGAATCGCGCATGATTACCGTTCACCATCTGGAAAACTCCCGTTCTCATCGGGTGCTGTGGCTGCTGGAAGAGCTGGCGGTGCCGTATCAAATCAAACGCTATCAGCGGGAAAATACCCTGCTGGCACCGGACGAATTAAAGAAAGTGCATCCGCTGGGTAAATCGCCGGTGATTACCGATGGCAATCGGGTGATCGCCGAATCGGGCGCCATCCTCGAATATCTGCAGCTGAAATACGACAGCGAGCATCTGCTGGCGCTGCATGAGGAAGAGGAGCAAATTCAGGCGCGTTACTGGCTGCACTATGCTGAAGGTTCGCTGATGCCGCTGCTGGTAATGAAGCTGGTGTTTGCGCAACTGGGCAAAAAGCCGGTGCCATGGCTGCTGCGCCCGGCCGGCGTGGCGCTGAGTAAAGGCATTCAGAAAGCGTGGCTGAACAAGCAGCTGGCGCTCCACGGGCGCGTGATTGAGCAGCATCTGAGCCAGCAGCGCTTTTTTGCCGGTTCACGCTTCAGTATTGCCGATGTGCAGATGAGTTTTCCGCTGCTGGCGTTGCAGATGCGCGGCGCGCTGGGTGAGATGCCCGCCACGGCGCGCTGGCTGGAGAATATGCAGCAGCGCGCCGCGTGGCAGCGCGCGCTGGAGCAGGGCGGCCCGATTCAGTTCAATAACGGCTGAGGCGCAGCGGTAACGCAACGAAACAGGACGCCGCGACGCGCTGTCGCGGCACCGCAGCAAACCACCTGAAATGCCAGCCTTTTTCCTCCATGATTTCCTGCTCCCGCTAGCGTAACGCCAGCCATAATGGTGCCAGAGCTGCGCATTATCCTGCCTGCCAGGTGATTAGCAGTTGAAAACGCCACCCCAAACGCCAGATAATCGTTTGCCTTTTTTCCGCGTCACCCCTTTTTGACCTGGAATACGCGGCCACGTAATCGTTTGCCTGCTTTTCTCTCTGAGACATCTTCACCAGGATGATGCGCAAACGCGAGCCGCGCGGTGACCTATATCTTAAAAAACACAGAGGAATAACTATGTCTGGCGAATCACGCCCGGCCAGGGGAAAACTGGACGCCTGGTTCCACATTTCAGCACGCGGCAGCAGCGTGCGGCAGGAAGTGCTGGCTGGCCTCACCACCTTTTTAGCGATGGTCTATTCGGTCATCGTGGTGCCTGGCATGCTCGGTAAAGCGGGCTTCTCACCGACGGCGGTGTTTGTCGCTACCTGTCTGGTGGCCAGCTTTGGCTCCCTCATCATGGGACTATGGGCCAACCTGCCGATGGCGATTGGCTGCGCCATCTCCCTGACCGCCTTCACCGCGTTCAGCCTGGTACTGGGCCAGCACATTAGCGTGCCGGTGGCGCTGGGCGCGGTCTTCCTGATGGGCCTGCTGTTCACGCTGATTTCCGTGACCGGCATTCGCGCGTGGATTCTGCGTAACCTGCCGATGGGCGTGGCACACGGCACGGGCGTCGGTATCGGCCTGTTTCTGCTGCTGATTGCCGCCGATGGCATTGGTCTGGTGGAAAAAAACCCGGCGGCAGGCCTGCCGGTGGCGCTTGGTCACTTCACCTCTTTCCCGGTGATTATGGCGCTGATCGGGCTGGCGGCGATTTTTGGTCTGGAAAAACGGCGGGTACCGGGCGGCATTCTGCTGACCATCATTGCGATTTCGCTGCTTGGGCTGATCTTCGACCCGGCGGTAAAGTGGCAGGGGCTGTTTGCCATGCCGAGCCTGCGTGATGCCAGCGGCCAGTCGGCAATGTTTAGCCTGGATATCATGGGCGCGCTGCAGCCGGTGGTGTTACCGAGCGTGCTGGCGCTGGTGATGACCGCGGTGTTTGACGCCACCGGCACCATTCGTGCGGTGGCCGGGCAGGCGAACCTGCTGGATAAAGAGGGCCAGATTATCAATGGCGGTCGCGCGCTGACCACCGACTCTATCAGCAGCCTGTTTGCCGGACTGGTGGGTGCCTCGCCCGCCGCAGTGTATATCGAGTCCGCTGCGGGTACTGCCGCCGGCGGTAAAACCGGCCTGACAGCGATTGTCGTGGGTCTGTTGTTCCTGCTGATTCTGTTTATGTCGCCGCTGGCTTATCTGGTTCCGGCCTATGCCACCGCACCCGCGCTGATGTATGTCGGCCTGCTGATGCTGAGCAACGTGGCCAAAATCGACTTCAATGATTTCGTCGATGCGATGTCTGGCCTGCTGACGGCGGTATTCATCGTACTGACCTGCAACATCGTCACCGGCATCATGCTCGGCTTTGCCGCGCTGGTAATTGGCCGCCTGTTTGCCGGCGAGTGGCGCAAGCTCAACGCTGGCACGGTGGTGATTGCTGTGGCGCTGGTGGCGTTCTACGCGGGCGGTTGGGCTATCTGACCGCAATCCGGGCGTCAGTCCGGATTATTCTCTTTATCGCACACGCCGCACATCGGGTAGCCCCGCCGGGCGGCGTTTTGTTTTACACTTTCCGACGCAACATCGCTTCGATTAATATGATTCGCCTAAGGAAAGCATGGAAATCTTCTTTACTATTCTCATCATGACGCTGGTGGTTTCGCTGTCTGGCGTTGCGGCACGTATCCTGCCGTTTCAGATCCCGCTCCCGCTGGTACAGATCGCGGCCGGCGCGCTGCTGGCCTGGCCAACCTTTGGTCTGCACGTCGATTTTGACCCCGAACTGTTCCTCGTGCTGTTTATTCCGCCGCTGCTGTTTGCCGATGGCTGGAAAACACCGATCAACGAGTTTCTGCATCACGGCCGTGAAATTATCGGCCTGGCGCTGGTGCTGGTGCTTATTACCGTGGTCGGTATCGGCTACCTGATTTACTGGCTGGTGCCGGGCATTCCGCTGATTCCGGCGTTCGCGCTGGCGGCGGTGCTGTCTCCGACCGATGCGGTGGCGCTCTCCGGCATCGTTGGCGAAGGGCGCATCCCGAAAAAGATCATGTCGATTGTTCAGGGCGAGGCGCTGATGAATGACGCGTCGGGCCTGGTGTCACTCAAGTTTGCCGTCGCGGTGGCGATGGGCACCATGGTGTTCACCTGGGGCGGCGCCAGCGTCGAATTCCTTAAAGTGGCGATTGGCGGCCTGGTGGCCGGTGTCGCCGTTTGCTGGCTGTATGGCCGTTCGCTGCGCCTGCTCAGCCGCTGGAGTGGTGACGATCCGGCAACGCAAACCGTACTGCTGCTGCTGCTGCCGTTCGCCTCTTATCTGATTGCTGAACACCTCGGCGTCTCCGGCATTCTGGCGGCGGTAGCGGCCGGTATGACCATCACCCGTTCCGGCATCATCCGTCAGGCACCGCTGGCGATGCGCCTGCGCGCCAACAGCGTATGGCAGATGCTGGAGTTTGTGTTCAACGGCATGGTGTTCCTGATGCTGGGCCTGCAGCTGCCGGACATTCTCTCCACCTCGATTGCTCAGGCGAACGCCGATCCTAACGTCGAGCTGTGGATGCTGTTCGCCGACGTCGGGCTGGTCTATGCGGCGCTGATGATCGTGCGCTTCGGCTGGCTGTGGATCATGAAGCGCACCAGCCTGCGCCTGCTGAAGAAGAAGCCGCTGGAGTTCTCCAGCTACTCGCTGCGTGAACTGCTGATCGCCTCTTTTGCTGGCGTGCGCGGTGCTATCACGCTGGCCGGTGTGCTGTCGATTCCGCTGTTCCTCAGCAACGGCGAACCTTTTCCGGCGCGCTACGAACTGGTGTTTATCGCCACCGGCGTGATTCTGTTCTCGCTGTTTGTCGGCGTGATTCTGCTGCCGATTCTGCTGCGCGGCATGGAGAGCCACGACAAAGTGGGGCACCGTCGCGAAATCCAGAGCGCGCGTGCCGCGATGGCCGGCGTGGCGATCGAAAGCCTGCACAAAATGGAGCAGCGACTGGAAAACGACGCTGAAGAGAACATCGATCCTGAGCTGCTGAAAGAGGTCAGCCTGCGGGTGATTGGTAATCTGCGTCGTCGCGTCGATGGCAAAGATGATATGGAACAGGCGCTGTTTGCGGAAAATCTGGAGCGCCGTTTCCGCCTGACCGCGCTGCGCGCCGAGCGTGCCGAGGTTTATCATCTGCGCGCCACCCAGCAGATCTCCAACGAGACCATGCAGCGCCTGCTGCGCGATCTCGACCTGCTGGAAGCGTTGCTGATAGAAAAAGAGGAATAGCCGCCGCGTTTTGCTGCTCTCCGATCCCGCGGCCGCCTGACAGACAGGGCGGCCGCTTTGTTACAGCGATAGCCGTGGCGCGTTATCCGGCCAGTGTTCACGGCAGCAGGCAATCCACGCCTGCGCGCTGCGCGACAGATAACTGCCTTCGCGCCAGATTAGCCCCAGACGCCACTGCAGCTCCGACTCCAGCGGCAGCCACAGCAAGGCCTGTTTATCCAGCCGCTGGCAGATCGGCTCCGGCAGGATCGCCAGCCCCATATCCGCCTGCACCATCGCGGCAAGAAAATCCCACTGCGCGCTGCGCAGCGCGATATCCGGCATCACTCCCTGGCGCTGAAACGCTTTCATCAGCTGGCGGTTAAGCGAAAACTCTTCGTTGAGGATCAGCAGGGGATGCTGAGCCAGCTCGGCCAGCGTCAGGCTGGTGCGGTTGAGCCAGCGCGCGCTGCGCGGCAGCAGCACGCACAGCGGATGGCGCATCAGTTCCAGCGTGTTCAGCGGCAGCTCCGCATCAATCGGCAGGGCGGTCAGCGCAATATCCAGCCCGCCGCTCAGCACCGCCTGCTGCACCGTCAGGCCACCAAATTCGGAGATTTTCAGCTGTACGCCGGGATAGCGGCGGCGGAACTCGGAGATCGATCCGGCAATCTGCATGCCGACCATCGGCGGAATGCCCAGCCGCAGCTCACCGGTTTTCAGCTGGTTGATGTCACTGATTTGCGCCTCCAGCTGATGAAACTCCTGCAAAATCGCCAGGCCGCGCTGATATACCGCCTGGCCGCTGTCGGTGAGATGCAGCTTGCGTCCCTCGCGCAGCAGCAGCGTACAGCCCAGCTCTTCTTCCAGCTGGCGCAGCATTTTGCTGATGGTGGGTTGCGTCACGAACAGCTTCTCCGCCGCGCGGGTAAAGCTCTGCTGACGCACCACTTCGGTAAAGTAACGCAGCGCACGCACGTCCATAAGCATTCCTTTTTGGCATAGTTTGAATAATTTTAATTCATTTCTTTCACACTCTGGCGAGGATTTATACTGCAACCCTGAATTTTTAACGGGAAGAGAGAAATGGCGTCCGCGCTTCGTCCGCGCACCACGGATATCCTGCAACGCGTCACGGTGCCGCTGCAGCTGGTGCTGTATATCGCCCTGTTCGTTGCCAGCGGTCAGCTGGTGAGCTGGCTGCATCTGCCGTTACCGGCCAACGTCGTGGGTATGGTGTTGCTGTTACTGTTGATCGTTAGCGGTATCGTGCCGCTGCGCTGGGTTAAAGCCGGGGCCAACTGGCTGCTGGCCGAAATGCTGCTGTTTTTTATTCCGGCGGTGGTGGCGGTGGTGAATTACAGCGACCTGCTGCGCAGTGAAGGCTGGCGCATCTGTGTGGTGATCGCCGTCAGTACGCTGATGGTGCTGGCGGCCACCTCGCTGGTGGTCGATCGCTTATACCGTTTCGAACTGGCGCGCGCCGCGCGTAAGCAGGGCGATCGTGACTGACTTTATCATTAGCCTGTTATGTCTGGCGCTGACGCTGCTGGTTTACTACCTCAATAAACGCCTGTACCGGCGCAGACCCACACTGCTGCTGATGCCGTTGGTGTTAACGCCGCTGGTGCTGGTGGCGCTGTTGCTGCTGACGCACGTCAGCTGGCAGGATTACATCGCCGAAAGCCACTGGCTGCTGTGGCTGCTGGGTCCGGCGACGCTGGCCTTTGCGGTGCCGGTTTACGAAAACCTGCACATTATCCGCCGCCACTGGCTGTCACTGAGCGTGGGCGTGATCACCGCCACGCTGGTGGCCGTGTGCAGTTCGGTATGGCTGGCGCGGCTGCTGACGCTACCGGAGAGCATCCAGCGCAGCCTGGCGGTGCGCTCCATCACCACGCCTTTTGCGCTGGCAGCGGCCCAGCCGATTGGCGGCCAGCCCGATTTGGTCGCGCTGTTCGTGGTGATTACCGGCGTATTTGGCATGGCGGTGGGCGACGTGCTGTTTTTACGCATCGCGATTAAGCAGGGCGTGGCGAAAGGCGCCGGCTTTGGCGCGGCCTCGCACGGTGCCGGCACGGCACGCGCTTATCAGCTCGGCCAGCAGGAGGGCGTGGTCTCCAGCCTGGTAATGATGCTCTCCGGCGTGCTCACGGTGCTGCTGGCCCCGCTGCTGGGTCAGCTGCTGTGGCATGCTTAAGTGGACAAATTTGAGCCTGGGCTCATATAAGAGTTTCCTCGCTTTGCTTACCGTTTGCGCGCGCAAACAACAAGGAAGCGAGAATGAAAAATACCACATTAGCATTAGGCCTGCTGCTGGCCGCCACCGGGAGCAGTGCCGCTGAGATCGGCGGGCAGGGCGGCAGCCATTTCTGGACAGCCCGGATTAACAGCGACCGCACCGCACCAGGCGTGCAGGCAGCACTGGAGTATGTGCATGGTCATCAGCAAACCCATCTGCTCGACGCCAGCCTCGGCTACGGCTTTTCCCTCGGCGCGCTGCAGGTAGCACCGCGTATCGGTGCATTCTGGGCCGATGTGAAAACCACCTCAACATCAAGTCGTGGCATGAATGGCGGGATTCGTCTGATGGCACCTCTGCCGCGGGCAGGGGCCACCTGGCTCTATCTGGATTACAGCCTGTCGCCTGATTTTGCCAACCACAATCTGCATGCGCTGCATCAGCTGGAAGCGGGCGTCTATTACCAGCCGGCGAAGTGGTTATCACTCAGCAGCGGCTATCGCTACCTCTCCGTCAACGGTGATTATGGCCATGCCGATCAAAGCCTGATGGATGGCCTGTTTATCGGCGCTGCCGTGCGTTTCTGATCCCTCCACGGCCGTTCGCGGCCGTTTTCTGCCCGCTGTAACCCATTTTTACGTAAAGCTTTCCAAATAAAGTTGTGTCACGTCGCCGCGCTGTTTACCCTTTGCGCCGAATTATGTGTCCTTCATGGAGTGGATTGTTATGTTTAAGCAACTTGTTACGGGAAGCGTTTTAGGTCTGGCACTGCTGAGCGGCGGCGCGCAGGCGATTGAGGGCAGTGTTGACGTGGGTGAGCACAGCACCAACCTGAACCTTGGCCTCGGCACCGCTTCACCGGGTCTGTTTCTGAAAGGCAACTGGCTGCGCAGCGATCACGACGGCAGCACTTACGGCCTTGGTATGGGTTATAACCTGGATGTGGGTGATTTCCGCGTGGCACCGACGGCAAAAGCGCTGTTCACCCATCCGGAAGATGGCCGTGATGGCTTCACCGTGGCGCTGGGTGCCGGTGCGCAGTATAACTTTAACAGCATGTGGGGCCTGTACGGCGAATATTACTATGCGCCGGAAGCGTTCTCCGATCGTCTGGACAGCTATAAAGAAGCCTCAGGCGGCCTGAGCTTTACGCCGATTTCACTGCTGAACCTGCGCGTTGGCTATCAGTACATTGAGCTGAACAACAAAGGCGACCGTAAAGATAACGTGCTGGTCGACGGCCCGTACGTCGGTGCGTCGCTGCGTTTCTGATGACTGTACCAGGTGCGCATGAATGCGCACCCTACGAAATTCCGTAGGGTCGCCATTTATGGCGACCTGGTCAATCACCGCACTACGTTCATGGCGACCTGGTCAATTACCGCACCGTGTTGATGGCGACCTGGTCAGTCACCGCACCCTCTCAATCTTAATGCGCTTTCCCCTGCGAAATGCCGACGCCCGTTTGTGAACGGATAAACTGTCCGCGGAATTTCGCCCGCTCCAGCGCCCCCTGCTGGGAATGATCGGTAATGGAAAACAGCCAGGTGCCGACAAACGCGACCAGCATCGAGAACAGCGCCGGATACTCATACGGATAGACTGGCGTCGCGTGTCCCAGTACCTGCACCCAAATGGTCGGGCCGAGAATCATCAGCACCACCGCCGTCAGCAGGCCCAGCCAGCCTCCCACCATGGCGCCGCGCGTGGTCAGCTTTGACCAGTACATCGACAGCAAAATAATCGGGAAGTTACAGCTGGCGGCAATTGAGAACGCCAGGCCGACCATGAAGGCAATGTTCTGTTTCTCAAACAGAATGCCCAGCGCAATCGCCACCACGCCCAGCACCAGCACGGTAATTTTCGACACCCGCAGCTCTTCACGCTCGGTGGCCTGGCCTTTGCGGATCACGCTGGCATACAGGTCATGCGACACCGCCGAAGCACCGGCCAGCGTCAGGCCGGCCACCACCGCCAGAATGGTGGCGAAGGCTACCGCCGAGATAAAGCCGAGGAACAGGCTGCCGCCGACCGCATTGGAGAGATGCACTGCCGCCATGTTAGTACCGCCAATCAGCGCGCCGCTGGCGTCTTTAAAGGCCGGATTAGCGCCGACCAGCAGAATCGCGCCGAAGCCGATAATAAAGGTCAGGAAGTAGAAGTAGCCCATAAAGCCGGTGGCCCAGAACACGCTTTTGCGTGCTTCTCTTGCATCGGCGACGGTGAAGAAACGCATCAGAATATGCGGCAGGCCGGCGGTGCCAAACATCAGGCCCAGACCGAGCGACAGCGCGGAGATCGGGTCTTTCACCAGACCGCCTGGCTGCATGATTGCGCTTCCTTTCGGATGCACCGCCATCGCCTCGGTAAACAGCGTATTAAAGCTGAAACCGGTGGCTTTCATCACCATGATGGCCATAAAGCTGGCGCCAAATAGCAGCAGCACCGCTTTGATAATCTGCACCCAGGTGGTGGCGAGCATGCCGCCAAACAGCACGTACAGCACCATCAGAATGCCGACCAGCACCACCGCGATGTGGTAGTCGAGACCGAACAGCAGCTGGATCAGCTTACCGGCACCCACCATCTGCGCAATCAGATACAGCGCCACCACCACCAGCGAACCGCAGGCGGAGAGGGTGCGGATGGGCTTTTGCTGCAGGCGATAGGACGCCACATCGGCAAAGGTATAGCGGCCCAGGTTACGCAGGCGTTCGGCTATCAGGAACAGAATCATGGGCCAGCCGACGAGGAAGCCGAGCGAGTAGATCAGCCCGTCGTAGCCGGAGGTGTAGACCAGCGCGGAGATACCGAGAAACGAGGCGGCCGACATAAAGTCACCGGCCATCGCCAGGCCATTCTGGAAACCGGTGATGTTGCCGCCGGCGGTGTAGTAATCGCTGCGCGAGCGGGTGCGTTTGGACGCCCAGTAAGTAATGCCGAGCGTGGCCGCCACGAAGACCACGAACATGATGATCGCTTCGTAGTTGGTGGCCTGTTTTTGCACCGCGCCGGTAATGGCATCGGCGGCAAATACGCTGGCTGGTACGATAGCCAGCGAGGCGGAGAGCAGGCGCTTCATGATTTCACCTCGCTGACAATCTGTTTGGTCAGACGATCAAACTCGCCGTTGGCGCGCCAGACATAAACGCCGGTCAGCAGAAACGACACCACAATCAGGCCGACGCCGATGGGGATGCCGCGCGTCACATTAGTGCCGGCGTGCAAGGGCGTGCCGAGCCAGCCGGGCGCGAAGGCAATCAGCAGAATAAAGCCGACATACAGTACCAGCATGATAAGGCTGAGCAGCAGCGCAAACGACTGACGTTTGTGCACCAGCTCCTGAAAACGCGGATTGCTTTCGATTTGTTGCCAGACGGCTTCCTGTTGGTTCAGGGCTTCGTTCATCACATTTTCTCCAGAGGCAAGGCAGACAGAAAACTCACGGCAACGTGATTTAACTGGCTGAATATTCTAGTTATAAAGGTTGTGCGATGGTGAAAAGCATACGGCGTAAGGATGGAAGAGCGGAGAGCTGCCTGCCGGGGACAGGCTGATACTCTCCGCCGGGTCAATGCCGGTTATGGCATGGTGATCGACTGTTTCTCCTCGAGCAATTTCTCCACCACGCCCGGATCGGCCAGCGTTGAAGTATCGCCAAAGTTGCTGGTATCGCCGGCGGCGATCTTGCGCAGAATGCGGCGCATGATTTTGCCGGAGCGGGTTTTTGGCAGCGAATCGGTCCAGTGCAACACGTCTGGCGTGGCAATCGGGCCGATCTCTTTACGCACCCAGTTGCGCACCTCACTGTACAGCTCTGGCGACGGCTCTTCGCCGTGATTCAGCGTGATATAAGCATAGATCGCCTGGCCTTTAATGCTGTGCGGAATCCCCACCACCGCGGCTTCGGCAATTTTCGGATGCGAGACCAGCGCGGACTCGATCTCCGCCGTGCCAAGCCGGTGGCCGGAGACGTTCAGCACGTCATCGACGCGGCCGGTGATCCAGTAATAGCCATCGTCGTCACGGCGCGCGCCGTCGCCGCTGAAGTAGCGATTTTTAAACGTCGAGAAGTAGGTTTGCTCAAAGCGATCGTGATCGCCAAACAGCGTGCGTGCCTGGCCGGGCCATGAGTCGACGATCACCAGGTTACCCTCGGTGGCACCGTCCAGCGTATTACCTTCGTTATCCACCAGCGCCGGCTGGACGCCAAAGAAGGGTTTGGTGGCCGAACCGGCCTTCAGCTCGGTGGCACCGGGCAGCGGCGTAATCATGAAGCCGCCGGTTTCGGTCTGCCACCAGGTATCGACGATCGGGCAACGGCTGTCGCCAATCTTTTTGTAATACCACTCCCAGGCTTCCGGGTTGATGGGCTCGCCGACCGATCCCATGATGCGCAGGCTGCTGCGCTGGGTGCCGGCAATCGCTTTATCACCCTCGGCCATCAGCGCGCGGATAGCGGTTGGTGCGGTGTACAGCAGCGTGACCTTATGTTTATCCACCACTTCCGCCATGCGGCTGGGCTGGGGCCAGTTGGGTACGCCTTCGAACATCAGCGTGGTGGCCCCGCAGGCCAGCGGACCGTAGATCAGATAGCTGTGCCCGGTAATCCAGCCCACGTCGGCGGTGCACCAGTACACATCATCGTCATGATAATCAAAAACATATTTGAAGGTGGTGGCAGCATACACCAGGTAACCACCGGTGGTGTGCAGCACGCCTTTCGGCTTGCCGGTGGAGCCGGAGGTATAAAGGATAAACAGCGGATGTTCGGCCTCGACCGCTACCGGCTGATGCTGATCGCTGGCTTTCGCCATCAGTTCATGCCACCACAGATCGCGGCCTTCGCGCCAGCCGGTCTCTTTGCCGGTGCGCTGGAACACCACCACGTTTTTCACGCTGGTGACGTTTGGATTGTTCAGCGCATCATCCACGTTTTTCTTCAGCGGAATGCTGCGTCCGGCACGCACGCCTTCGTCAGCGGTAATCACCAGTTTTGCACTGGAATCCACTACGCGTCCGGCCACCGCTTCAGGTGAGAAGCCGCCAAAAATGACCGAGTGCACGGCGCCGATGCGCGCGCAGGCCAGCATGGCGACCGCGGCTTCCGGCACCATCGGCATGTAGATCGCCACCACATCGCCTTTCTTCACACCAAGGCCGGTCAGCACGTTGGCAAAGCGGCAGACGTCGGCGTGCAGTTCACGGAAGGTCAGGGTTTTGCTTTCGCTGGCGTCATCGCCTTCCCAGATAATCGCCGGGTGATCGCCGCGCGTAGCCAGGTGGCGATCGAGACAGTTGGCGGCAAGGTTCAGCGCGCCATCTTCATACCAGCGAATCGAAATATTGCCGGGGGCAAACGAGGTATTTTTCACTTTGCTGTAGGGCGTCATCCAGTCGAGGATTTTGCCCTGTTCGCCCCAAAAGGCCTCAGGATCGTCAACCGACTGTTGATACAGCGCCGCGTACTGATCGGCATTTATCAGGGCATTCGCTGCAATGGCAGCGGGTACGGGATGCTTGTGTATTTGGCTCATGGCTGACCTCCTTGAAGATGTTAATCATATGTCAATCAAAGGTTAATTGAAGAGTGAGGCCGGGCTTTGTTTCTGTTTTGCAGTCTGGATCACGACCTTGTGTAAGGCTGAAAAGTCACCCAATTCAATCTGTTTACCGGCGCAGGAAATGAGGCAAAACCACTGGCTGGATCAATAAAATTATGAACCAGTCGGTTAAATAAGCAGCAAACAGACCGGCACGTTTTTTCAGCAATCCTGAATAGCTATGCGGAAAATTATCGAATTAACACTTTTCATAACAGCGAGTTATGACAGGCGCATGTCAGCAGCATTTTATGCTGCCTGGCTGTGCAGGATTTAAGCTATCGCCCCAGGGGTTGCATTTACCGTAGTGAAAATGGTACTTATCTCGGCCCTGTTCAGCAGGTATCAACTCAGGCTGCATCATCGCGCGGGCGCATAATGCCGGCGCAGCGGTAATTGATGCAGTCCATTATAACCCTCTATTTTATCGGGCTTTTGCTCACTTCCCTGTGTGTAATGTCTTCTGCACCTTCGCAGCAGAGCAAAGGGGTTTTAACTGAGGAAATAACGCGTTATGAAAGGTTTTAAACTCACCCTCGCGTGGCAGATTCTGATTGCCCTGATTCTCGGCGTTATCGTCGGAACCGTGCTGCATAATCAGCCAGACGATCGTGAATGGTTAATCACTAACATTCTTACTCCTGCCGGCGACATCTTTATTCATCTGATCAAGATGATTGTGGTGCCGATTGTTATTTCCTCACTGATTGTCGGCATCGCCGGCGTGGGTGATGCGAAAAAGCTCGGGCGGATTGGTGTGAAAACCATCATCTATTTTGAAGTGATTACCACCATTGCCATTGTGGTCGGCATCACGCTGGCCAACGTATTCCAACCCGGCAGCGGCATTGATATGTCAACGCTGGCAACGGTGGACATCTCTAAATACGAAGCCACAACGGAAGCGGTGCAGGGTGCGCCACATGGCCTGGTGACCACCATTCTGTCGCTGATCCCGCAGAATATTTTTGCCTCGCTGGTCAAAGGCGACATGCTGCCGATCATCTTCTTCTCGGTGCTGTTTGGCATGGGGCTGTCGGCGCTGCCGTCGGAGCATCGCGATCCGCTGGTGACCGTATTCCGTTCCATTTCCGAAACCATGTTTAAAGTGACGCACATGATC
This sequence comes from gamma proteobacterium symbiont of Scutellera amethystina, assembly GCF_059730845.1. Classification (NCBI taxonomy): domain Bacteria; kingdom Pseudomonadati; phylum Pseudomonadota; class Gammaproteobacteria; species gamma proteobacterium symbiont of Scutellera amethystina. The sequence goes on along the minus strand of NZ_AP035935.1, from coordinate 3,839,177 downwards.
ATGCGCTATGCGCCGGTCGGGGTGTTTGCGCTGATTGCCGTCACCATTGCTAACTTCGGTTTTGCCTCGCTCTATCCGCTGGCCAAGCTGGTGCTGCTGGTGTACGTGGCGATTCTGTTCTTTGCGTTCGTGGTGCTGGGTGCGGTGGCGCGCTTCTGCAAGTTGCGTATTACGACCCTGATGCGCATTCTGAAAGATGAGCTGATTCTGGCGTATTCCACCTCCAGCTCAGAGACCGTGCTGCCGCGCATCATGCAGAAGATGGAAGCCTACGGCGCGCCGAAGGCGATCACCAGTTTCGTGGTGCCAACCGGCTATTCGTTCAATCTGGATGGTTCAACGCTGTATCAGAGCATTGCGGCGATCTTTATCGCCCAGCTGTACGGCATTGACCTGTCGCTGACCGATGAAATCATTCTGGTGCTGACCCTGATGGTGACGTCGAAAGGCATCGCAGGTGTGCCGGGCGTCTCGTTTGTGGTGCTGCTGGCCACGCTGGGCAGCGTTGGTATTCCGCTGGAAGGTCTGGCGTTTATCGCCGGCGTCGACCGTATCATGGACATGGCGCGCACCGCGCTCAACGTCATCGGTAACGCGCTGGCGGTGCTGGTTATTGCCCGCTGGGAAAACCAGTTTGATACCAAACAGGCCGCCGCCTACGAGCTGCAGCTGCGCACGCAAAATGCCAGCTAAGCGACACGCTCTCTGACTGAACCCGCCTTCTGGCGGGTTTTTTTATGTCCGCTGCCGCAAAAGGCAAAAAAATTGACCTGAGCAGGAGGAATTAACAATTCTATATGATATATAGTTTCAAGAATAAATTATTCCTGAAGGGAGCGAACATGAACATTGATCTGAGCCAGATGATCACCGAGGGCCGCAACCCGGCGAGCCAGAACATTGACGAGCTGAACACGGAAGCGATGCTGCGCGTCATTAACGATGAAGACAAAAAAGTGGCGCTGGCGGTGGAAGCTATCGTGCCGCAGATTGCTGAGGTGGTGGATGCCATCACGGCGGCATTCAGCCAGGGCGGACGTCTGATTTACTGCGGTGCCGGGACCTCCGGCCGTCTCGGTATTCTCGATGCCAGCGAATGCCCGCCCACGTTCGGCACGCCGCGCAGTCAGGTGGTCGGGCTGATCGCCGGCGGCCACACCGCCATTTTACAGGCGGTGGAAAACGCCGAGGACAATCGCGAGCAGGGAGCGCAGGATTTAAAAGATATCGACTTTTCGGCGCGCGATGTGCTGGTCGGCATTGCTGCCAGCGGCCGCACACCTTATGTGCTCGGTGCGCTGGCCTGGGCGAAGCAGCAGGGCGCCTTCACCGCCGCGCTGACCTGTAATCCCAACAGCGCCATGTCGAAGGCGGCGGACGTCGCCCTGACGCCGGTGGTAGGCCCGGAAGTGGTCACCGGCTCGTCACGCATGAAAGCCGGCACCGCGCAGAAGCTGGTGCTCAATATGCTGACCACCGGTGCCATGATCCGCAGCGGCAAAGTGTACGGCAACCTGATGGTCGATGTAGAAGCCACCAATCAGAAACTGGTGCAGCGGCAAATCAACATCGTTAAGCAGGCCACCGAATGTGACGATGCCCGCGCACAGCAGGCGCTGGCAGCGTGCGGCGGCCACTGTAAAACCGCCATTGTGATGATACTGGCGGACCTGAACGCCGATGACGCGCAGGCGCTGCTGGCGCAGAACCACGGCTTTATCCGCCAGGCATTACACCACGCAGGAGCGCAATGATGGCGGCGATCACTGAAAGCTTATTACGCGATATCCTGCAGGCGGTGGGCGGCGCAGGCAACGTCGTGCACTGCGGTAACTGCATGACGCGTCTGCGTCTGACGCTGGCCGATGCCGCGCGGGTCGACAGCGCCCGGCTGAAAACGCTGCCCGGCGTGTTGGGCGTGATTGACAGCGATGCCCAGTTGCAGATTGTGCTCGGTCCTGGCAAAGCGCAAACCGCAGCGGAAAAAATGCAGGCGATGCTGAACAGCGCCACGCCAGAGGTGCCGGGCGATCTGCACAGCATCGCCAGCGCGCAGAAGCAGCAGATGAAAGCGAAGCAAACCAGCGCGCTGCACCGTTTTCTCTCCTGCTTTGCCACCATTTTTACCCCGCTGATCCCGGGCTTTATCGGTGCCGGATTACTGCTGGGGTTTGCCACGCTGATTGAGCAGGTGTGCCATCTTAATCAGCCCGGGGAACACGCCCGCTGGCTGCTGGATACCGTGGCTTATATGAAGGTGTTCGGCAAAGGGTTGTTCACCTTCCTCAGCATCTTAATCGGCTATAACGCGCAGAAAGCGTTTGGCGGCACCGGCGTGAACGGTGCGATCATCGCCTCGCTGTTTGTGCTGGGTTATGTCCCGAACGCGACCGTTGGCTATTACAGCGGCATGCAGGATTTCTTTGGCCTGACCATCGATCCGCGCGGCAATATTATTGGCGTGCTGCTGGCGGCGATATTTGGTGCCTGGCTGGAGAAACAGCTGCGCAAAATTATCCCGGATAATCTTGATATGATCCTCACCTCGCTGCTGACGCTGTTAATTACCGGCGCGGTGACGTTCCTGGTGATCATGCCGATTGGCGGCGAGCTGTTTAAAGGCATGTCGTGGCTGTTTATCCACCTGAACAATAACCCGTTCGGCTGTGCCATTCTGGCCGGCTTATTCCTGATCGCGGTGATGTTCGGCATTCATCAGGGCTTTATTCCGGTCTATTTTGCGCTGATGGAAACCCAGGGTTTCAATTCGCTGTTCCCGATACTCGCCATGGCCGGTGCCGGTCAGGTCGGCGCTTCGCTGGCGCTGTGGTGCAAAGCCGACAAGCACTCGCTGCTGCGCAGCCAGATTAAAGGCGCCATCGTGCCAGGTCTGCTGGGCGTCGGTGAGCCGCTTATCTATGGTGTGACGCTGCCGCGTCTTAAACCGTTTATCACCGCCTGCTTCGGCGGTGCGCTGGGCGGCTTCTTTATCGGGCTGGTGGCGTGGCTCGGTCTGCCGGTGGGCATGAACACGGTGTTTGGCCCGTCAGGACTGGTGACGCTGCCGCTGATGACCTCATCGCAGGGCATCTTTGCCGGTATGGCGGTCTATCTGGTGGGGCTGATCGTGGCGTGGATCGGCGGCTTTGTCTTTACCTGGTGGGGCGGCACCAAAAACGTCGATTTAAGTTAAAAAAGCCTGCGTCAGCAGACCGTCAAGAGGTCTGATGTCATTAAATGGATGATTTTGCTGCAATTGTGGGCTGGCTCACAATTGCAGCATTTCGTTAGCGCTGCTTATTATTGAGCGTGAGAATTATCACTCGTCCAGACTTAACTGGAGTGGCTGAAAATAAATGACGTGATATTAATGCGTTATCACTATAAGCCTTATTTAAACCAGGGTTAAATCCTTTCATTTCCTGCGAAATTCTTATTTCATTCCGATAAATATCTCCGGGCTCGCTTTTGATCTGTGCAGCCATAAAGTCTATATAAGCAACAGCTTTCTCCTGATTTTCACGCATCAGCGGCACCCTCTGTGCCCATAATTAACCACTTGATTCGTTTTGTGAAAATAGAGTTCGCCCATCTGCCCCTTTGTTCTTTTTTCGCTGTGCTTTCACAGCGTCGCTGATTGCTTGTTACTGGAGGTTGTATGAGATTCACCCTGAATCCCATTGCGTTAGGGATCGTCGCTGCGCAGGCGGTGTTTTATTTCCCCGGCTTAGGGGAAGCGGCAACGCTGGGCGCGTATAATCCGCGCGATAACGACCAGCAGAGCGGCGCGCTGATCGTTAACGGCGGTAGCGCAACCTTAACCGGTAATCAGGCGTTTGAGCCGGGCATTGACGGGGCGGTCAACACCACGCTCGGCCAGGTGACCATCGCGGCGGGCGCACAATACCTTAATCAGGCACGGCTCGATCCCGGTCCGCAAAACCTCGCCATCACCGTGCCGGATCCCACTACCGGCGGCAATACCACCTTTCAGGTTTTTGATTCCGCCAGCCTGGTGGCGCAGGCACCGGTTACCGCCAGCACGGTGGTGCCGGATCTGCAAAATGTGAATGACAATCAGTATATCGACGCGCGCATCGCCGACGTCAGCGGCAGCGGCAGTTCGCTGGATGTCAGCATTGGTCAGGCTAACGCCAACAGCAGCGCCAGCACCAACGCCTGGACCATGGCGGCCAAAAACACCACGCTGTTTCAGGTCAGTAACGGCGGCACCCTCAACTGGAACAACAACAACCGCATCACCTTTAACGGTTCTGCAGCCAACATCTCCGGCGGCCAGGTGACCGATAGCCTGGCGGTACAAAATCTCGCGACCTATAACGGCAGCTTTAGCGTGCAGACGCTGGACGGCAAAACCACCGCCTTCAACGTCACCAATGCCAGCCAGCTGCAAAGCTACAATAACTGGCTGGTGAGCCAGCTGCAGGCCGGCAATCTCGCGCCGGCCAGCTACCTCAGCGCGTTCAATCAGGCGGTCACTATCACCAACGGCGATATTGTCTATAACGTCAGCGCCACTGCGCCGGATGAAGTGACGCAGCCGATAGGTAGCCGCGTGGTGATCAATGCCGAAGGCGCCGGTTCGCAGGTTACTATCGCCACCGGTAAAACGCTGGAAGTGGTAGGGGCCAGCGATGGCGCGGTACGCGTGGCCAGCGGGGCCAATGCCACCATCGACGGGAAACTGGCGAGCCGCGGCACCGCGCTGGCGCTGGATGGCGCGACGGCTACCAATAGCAGCAGTGGCGTCATCAACGGTGGCTTCCTCAACCGTATTGATGGCACCGGCGTCGGCGCGGCCAGCAACAACGCCACGGCGGTAACGGTGCAAAACGGCGGCGATTTCACTAACAATGGCGTGCTTAACCTCGGTACCACCGGCAGCAATCTGACCAACGGCGTGGCGGGCATCCGCCTTGATGCCAATGCGCAGGCCAGCAACAGCGGCAATATCAACGTGGGCGTCAACGGTTCCAGCGCGCGCGGCACCACCTCCGGCGTGCTGCTCACCACCGACAGCAGCCGATTTACCAACAACAGCGGCGGCACGATTTATCTCGGGCGAGGCGCGCAGAACAGCCTGAGCGACAACGTGGCGGAGACCGCCCTGAACCAGAGCGGGCTGACCAGCGGCATTGCGCTGCTGGCCAACGGTAGCGCCACCAACGACGGGGCGATTGTGATTGGCTCGCGCGTACAGAACGCCGCCGGGATGTCGGTCAGCGGTGCCAGCAATGCCACGCTGATCAACAGCGGCACCATCGACGTCAACGGCAGCGCTGCGCGCGTGCCGCGCGAGAACGCCGGCATGCTGGTCACTAACAGCAACGGTACGCTGGAGAATCGCGGCACCATCAACCTCAACGGCGTTAACGGCACCGGCTTGAAAGTGCTGGCCACCAGTGGTAACAGCGCCGCCGCCAGCTCCACCGGGACCATCAACGTGGCAGGCGGAGCCGATCCGGCCAGCGGCACGCGCAACTTTGGCGTGTGGGTGGAAGGCCAGGGCAGCGGCACTGCCGCAGCGAACGTGGACGGGCCGATTAACCTCACCGGCAACGGCGCGATTGGCGTGCACGCGCGCGGCAACGCCACGGTTAACGTCACGCAGAATGCCATTCCCCGCTTCAGCACCGGCAGCAATCAAATTGGTTTTTTTGCCTATGGCCCGAATGCGCTGATCAACGTAGACGATAACAACGCGTTTGACGTCACCACCACTAACTCGACGCTCTTCCGCATCGAACAGGGCGCGACGTTTGACGGTACGAATACCACGCTGACCGCTTCCGGCACGGGTGCGGTGGCGGTGAACGGCACCGGCGGTGGCGGAACATTGGTGAAGACCAACAACGCCACGATTAACGTCAGCGGCACCGGCGCCACCGGCGTCAATATCGAGGGCGGTGCGCAGGGCAACATTGACGCGGCGACCACCATTACCCTCAGTGGCAGCAACGCCACGGGCGCGATTGCCGACGGGCAGAAACATACGCTGACCGGTGCCAACAGCCGTGCGCCGGTCGCCAGCACGCGGCTGACCTCCGCCGCAGAACTCAATTCGGCGCAGAACGGCATCACCGGCTATCTGGCGCGCAACCGCGCGCAGCTCAGCAACAGCGGCAACATTAACTTCAGCGGGGCCAATACCACCGGCCTGCGCGTGGAGAGCGGGGCGACCGGCAGCAACAGCGGCAACATCAGCATCAGCGACGGCGGCACCGGTATCGCGGTGAACAGCGCGGGCAGCACCTTCGCTACCACCGCCAGCAACAGCGGCAACATCGACGTCAATGGCGGCAGCAGCTCCCGCCGTACGCGCGGCGTCAGCGCCAGCGGTAGCCAGGCGGTGGCGAACCTCAACGGCGGCACGCTCACGCTCAACGGCAGTGGTGCCATCGGCGCCGAAGCGCTGGACGGTGCGCTGGTGAATATCGCCGCCGGATCGACGCCGATCTTTAACAATAGCGACCAGATCGCCTATCACGCTGCGGGTAACGGTTCGCGCATTCGCGCCGCCACCAGCGCGCTGGATGTCAGCACACGTGGCTCGACCGGCTACCGCCTTGACGACGGCGCGGCGCTGAGCTTCAGCACGCCGAACAGTCTGAGCGCCAGCGCCGCCAGCAGCACCGGCGTGATTGTTTCCGGCAGCGGCAGCAGCCTCAACAGCGCCAACCTCAATCTGACCGCCAGCGGCGAGGAGAGCACCGCCGTGCGCGTCGAGGGCGGCGCAGCGGCAACGCTCGACGGCAGCAGCACCATCACGCTCAGCGGCAACAACGCGGTGGGCGTGCTGGTGAATACGCTGCGCAGCGATCTCAGTAATGCGCTGGACGGCAGCGCTGCCGCCACCCGCGTCACCAGCAACGCCCGCATCAGCGGCGCTGGCAACGGTGCCGTTGGCTTTGACCTGACCAACGGCGCGGCGCTGGAGAACAATGGCGCACTGACGCTGACCGGCAGCAACAGCATCGGCATGCGCTCGCGCGCCGGCAGCACGCTGACCAACAATGGCGTGGTTAACGTCAGCAACGGCACCGGGTTAGATGTCGGCGGCAGCGGCACCACGCTGGCGCAGGGCGGCAGCATCAATGTCGATAACGGCGTGGCCGGCGTGCGCATCAGCGACGGCGCGCAGCTGGCATTGACCGGCAGCGATACGCTGATCACCACGCGCGGCACGGCGCATGGCATTTTGCTCGACAGCGGCGCGGCGGCGCTCAGCGCGCGCGACGCCACCATCAACGTACTGGGCAGCGGCAACGGCATCGAAAACCGCGCGGAGCTGGGCAACGTTAGCCTGAGCAACCTGACACTCAACGTTGGCGATGGCAACGGCATCCGCACTGCCGTCGCGTTCGATCCCGCCTCCACCGTGACCACCAATGTATCCGGCAGCGGTAACGGCCTGACTATCGCCAACGCCGATGGATCGACCACCGGCGGCGATCTGACGCTGGGTTCGGGTTACGTTTTCAATGTCACCGGCGCCGGCGGCTCCGGGATTCGCGCCAACACCACGGGAAATATCGTCACCGCCGCCAGCGTCAATATCACTAATGCGGCAGGCGGTTCGGCACTGGTCTCCAGCACTGCCGGCACCATCGTCAACCGCGGCACGCTGCGCTCCAGCAGCCTGACGGCACCGGTGGTCGATCTGCGCGGCGGCAAAACGGTATTCGAGAACCTCGGTACTATCGTGACGGCCACGGCGCAAAGCGTGGCGGTGGCGGGCAGTAACGCCGACGATGTGATTTTGCTGACCCAGGGTGACGTGCTGGGCGACATCAATCCTGGCGGCGGCAGCGATACGTTCCGCTGGACCGGCGGCACGCTCAACGGCAGCCTGACCATGGGCGCAGACAACAACAATATCGCCGAGGTCAGCGGCGTCGATCTCAGCACTACTTACCATCTCACCAGCGGCAACGGCACCGGTAACAGCCTGACCTTTGACCAGATTACGGCGCGCGGCGGCAGCTTCAGCGCGGATGACCTGAGTAAAGGCGTTAACCTCGGCAGCGGCTGGAGCATCATTAACTTCGCGGATAGCCGCTGGACGCTGACCGACAACCTGCAGCTGGCGCACAGCACCATCAACATTGATGGGCGCTCAACGCTGTACGCCGGTGACAACGTGCATCCCACACTGGCGGGCGGCACAGCGGATTCGCTGCAGGTGAATAACAGCGGTACGCTGGACCTCACCAATGGCGGCGGTTCGCCGGGTAATACGCTGGACATCAACGGCTCGCTGGCGTCGATGGGCGGTCAGGCGAATCTGGTGACGCGCCTCAATGACGGCGGCGCGCTGAGCAACCAGTTTACCGACCACATCAACGTCAGCGGTAACGCCAGCGGCACCACGCTGCTCAACGTCAGGCTCGATGCGGCAAGCAGTGCGGCGCTCACCGATCGCAACCGCAACGGCGGCATTGAGGGCAATGAAGGCATTTCGCTGGCGCAGGTGGGCGGCAACGCCGGCCAGAACAGCTTTGCGCTCAGGGATGGCTATCTCGGCGCCGGACCGTGGCAGTACCGGCTGTATAGCTTCGCGCCGGGCAGCAGCGATCCGGCCCAGCGCCTGCTGAGCGGCAGCGGCAACAATTACTGGGATTACCGGCTGGCAAACTACTACGTGTGCGAGGACAGCGACAGCTGCCAGCCGGCGCTGGTGACCAGCGGATTTGGCACGCCACAGCGCTACAATGCGCGTCCGGCGGTGGTGCCGCAGGTGCCTTCGTACATTTCGGCACCGGTTGGCCTCGCCTATTACACCGCCGCGATTATTGATGACCTGCACAAGCGTCTCGGCGAACTGCGTCACGAGCAGACGCGCCCGGCGGGTAACGGCGGTGAGATGTTCCTGCGCTACATCGGCTCGAATCTGAAATACAAAAGCGACCGCAGCTTTAGCGATTACGGCTACGGGTTTGACCTCGACTACAGCGCGGTGCAGCTTGGCGGCAACCTGCTGCGTCTCGACGGTGAGCAGGACAGCCTGCGCGGCGGCGTGGCCTACACGCGCGGCAATACGCGCATCCGTCCGCAGGCGGCAGACGGTTACAGCAGCACCAGTTTTGACAGCGACAGCCTGGCGCTGTACGGCACCTGGCAGCGCCAGAGCGGCTTTTACCTTGACGGCGTGCTGTCGTTTGACTGGCATCGTGGTGAAACCGACATTGCGCGCCAGCAGCGCGAGGCAAAGCTGAAGGGCCACGGCTGGACCGCCTCGCTGGAGAGCGGTTATCCGTTTGAACTCGGCGAGGGCTACAAGCTGGAGCCGCAGGCGCAGCTGATGTACCTGAAACTGAACATGAACGATTTCACGGATGAGGACAATAACCAGGTGCGCTATGGCGATTATCACCAGACGATTGGCCGTCTCGGCGCGCGTCTCGACCGCAGCTGGACCGATGACAGCAACCGCCAGTACACGCCTTATCTGCGCGCGAATTATTACAAAGGCTGGGGCGGCACGGCGCAGACATCGGTGTCGGCAGCCGATAACCCGGCGCTCGGGGCCAGCTTCAGCAGCGGTAATTTTGGCCAGATGTGGGAAGTGGGGGCTGGCGGCACGGTGACGCTGCAGCAGGATGTGTCGCTGTACGCCGAAGCGGATTACCGCAAGGAGATCGACGGCAACGGCGCCAGAGGCTGGCGTTACAACCTCGGCGTGCGCTGGCAGTTCTGACAGTATGTGCGCATGACGCGGTCGCCGTGAACGGTGTAATGCCGACCGGTCAGGGCAGCCGCAAATCGCACAAAATTTGTAGCGGCGCGATTTGTCGCGCAATAAATTGCGCCGCTACCAAATGTGCAACGATTGTCGAACAGTTTGAGGTTCAACTGACAAACTTATCGTACTCAGCCAAAGCTCGATCTCATTTACCCTAAATGATTTTTTATCGATCCCGCCCGCGGCCAGAACTGTGAAGCGCCGCGCACTCCGGCTTTATTAAGAACAAAAATTAAATAGCCGCGCTAAAGCCAGGCCATTGTGCTGCCGAAAAGGTAAAAAAGTATTATCGATTTCTCTTCAGCCTGCGTTTTGCAAGGACTCACACATGCGTAATAACCAGCCCATCACCCAGCGTGAATTCGTCTTTGACGATCGCGCCACGCTGATGTCGACCACCGATCTCAACAGCCACATTACCTACGCCAACGACGCCTTTATTGAGGTCAGCGGATTCAGCCCGGAGGAGGTCAACGGCCAGCCACACAACATGGTGCGTCATCCGGATATGCCGCCGGAAGCGTTCGCCGATATGTGGAGCACGCTGAAGCAGGGCGAACCCTGGACCGCGCTGGTCAAGAACCGGCGCAAGAATGGCGATCACTACTGGGTGCGCGCCAATGCCATTCCGGTGGTGCGCGAGGGCAAGCTGCAGGGCTATATGTCGGTACGCACCAAACCGTCGGCGGAGGAGGTCCGTCAGTGCGAGGCGCTGTACCGTGATTTTCGTGAAGGACGTGCCAAAGGGCGTCGCTTTCATAAGGGACTGATTGTTGGCAGCGGCTGGCGGCGGCTGACCTCAGTGCTGAAAACGCTGCCGCTGCGCTGGCGCATCCGCAGTACGCTGATCGCGCTGCTGCCGCTGTCGGTGCTGAGCGTCTGGCTGCTGGGCATGGCACCGCTGGCGATCGGCTGCTTCAGCGGCGGCATGGCCGGACTGCTGCTGCTGGCCAGCCTGTGGCTGGAGCATCAAATCTCGCGCCCGATGGAGCGCATGTGCCGCCAGGCGCTGAGCGTGGCCACCGGCGCCAGCCACAAAGTCGAGCACATCGATCGGGTGGATGAGATCGGCATGACGCAGCGCGCTATCGGCCAGCTGGGCCTGATGTTCCGCTGGCTGGTGGATGACGTCAGCGGCCAGGCGATCAACGTCCTGAGCGCCAGCGACGCCATCGCGCGCAGCAATGATGAACTGAGCCGTCGCACCGAGCAGGCGGCGGCGAACGTGCAGCAAACGGCAGCGACCATGAACGAAATGACCGCCACGGTCAAAAGCAACACGGAAACTGCCAGCGAAGTGAATACGCTGTCGGCCAGCACCAGCGCAGCGGCGATCAAAGGCGGTGAAGTGATGCAGGAGATGGTCGGCATGATGGCAGAAATTGCCGACAGCTCGAAGCGTATCGCCAACATCACCAGCGTGATCGACGGCATCGCTTTCCAGACCAATATTCTGGCGCTGAACGCGGCGGTGGAAGCGGCACGTGCCGGTGAGCAGGGTAAAGGCTTTGCGGTGGTGGCGGGCGAGGTGCGCAGTCTGGCACAGCGCAGCGCCAAAGCCGCCAGCGAGATCAAAAACCTGGTGGAAACCAGCGCAGGTCGCGTGCAGTCGGGCAGCGATCACGCCGATGCGGCCGGCCACACGATGCAGGCGATTGTCGATCAGGTGCAGAATGTCACCGCCCTGATCGCGCAAATCAGCGCGGCGACGGCCGAACAATCCATCGCGCTGAGCGAAGTCAGTAGCGCGGTGGAGGATCTCGACGACATCACTCATCAGAACGCGGCGCGCGTGGCGGAAGGCGCAGAAGCCTCCGGCCGAATGGCGCATCAGGCCAACCGGCTGGTTGAAGCGATCAGCGTGTTTCGCTAAGTTTCACGACGCTTCACGTCCGGCGCGCAGCGCGCCGGGCGGTGTGCCGACAATGCGTTTGAAAGCGCGACTGAAGGCGGCCAGTGAACCGTAACCGAGGTGGAACGCCACGCTTTCCACCGCTTCGCCATCGTTAACAATACGCTCAACCGCCAGACGCATGCGCAGTTCGGTGAGGTAGCGCAGCGGCGTCATGCCGGTGGCGTTTTGAAAGCGCGCGGCAAACACCGAGCGTGAGCTGCCGGATTCGCGCGCCAGCCGCTCCACCGTCCAGTTTTCGCCGGGCGCGCGGTGCATGGCCGCCATCGCCAGGCTGAGGCGCGGATCGCGCAGGGCCTGCACCAGCCCGCTGCCCTGACCACAGCCATTCTCCACCCAGCCCCGCACAATTTGCGCCGCCACCACATCGGCCAGCCGCGACAAAATGCCGGCAAAGCCCGCTTTGCGCTGACGCGTTTCACGCTCCATGGCATCCAGAATCGGCTGGATTTCCGGGTATTGCGCCAGCAGCGTGCTGACCAGCATCACGTCAGGCATGGTGTGCACCAGCGGCTGCATGCCGCCCAGCTCAAACGCCATGCAGGCGCTGAATAAAATCACATCGCTGTCATCCGGGCAGGCATCCGCATCCGGCGCATCGTTGATGGCGCACACGCTGTCGCAGATGGGTTTGCTGTTAAAGGTAGCGATCGGCACGCACACCGCATCTTCGCCGGAGATCAGCGCGTGCGGCTTACCGTGCGGAATCAGCAGTGCATCGCCCGCCTGCAGCGGATAGACGGTGCCGGAAGCGGAGCGAATCAGCAGCGAGCCGCGGCCAACAAAGTGCAGTTGCGCCTTGCCCGGCGCGTCATCATATTGCAGGCCAAACGGCGCATGCAGCGCGATGCGCTGATATTTGACGCCGTACAGGCGCATGCCCATCAGCAGTTCGCTGGTCAAATCTTCATAGCGGCTCATACAATCCAGACGAATTATCAAAAAACAAAGTTTCTGTATCATAGATCGTCTTGCGTCGTCTCTCTATGCTTACAGCCTGATATTTTGTGATGGGGATCGCAGATGAGTCTGGATACTGAAGTAGTGGAAACAAGCATTGCGGTAGAGAAACCCGCATGGGGCGCGGTGTTCGCCATGGCGTTTGGCGTCTTCGGCCTGATCACCGCAGAATTTCTGCCGGTGAGCTTGCTGACACCAATTGCCGACTCGCTGCGCGTCAGCGAAGGGCAGGCGGGCCAGACGGTCACGGTTACCGCGCTGGTGGCGCTGCTGACCAGCCTGGTGATTGGTAACGTCACGCGCCGCCTCGACCGCCGCCTGGTGATGCTGGCGTTCACGTTGCTGCTCATCGCCTCGGCGCTGCTGGTGGCGTTTGCCGAAAATCTGCCGATGATTTTACTGGCGCGCGTGCTGCTCGGCATGGCGATTGGCGGCTTCTGGACACTGTCGACCGCCATTACCATGCGACTGGTGCCCGCCGATCAGGTGCCGCGCGCGTTGTCGATTGTGTTCAGCGGTATTTCGCTGGCCACCATCATTGCCGCGCCGCTGGGCAGCTATCTTGGCGGGCTGATTGGCTGGCGTAACATCTTCCTGCTGACCGGTGTTTTGGGCGTGCTGGCGCTGTTCTGGCAGTTCTTCACCCTGCCGTCGATGCCGCCGGAGAACAAAACGCGCAGCGGCGGCGTGCTGGACCTGCTGCGTCAGAGCGTGATGCGCTGGGGCATGCTGGCGGTGATCATGATGTTCACCGGCCATTTCGCCTTCTTTACCTACCTGCGTCCGTTCCTGGAAACCAGCGCGCAGCTGAATGTGAATCAGCTGTCGCTGGTGCTGCTGGCGTTCGGCGTGGCGAACTTCTTCGGCACCTCGCTGGCTGCGTGGCTGGTGACGCGCAGCGTGTCGCTGACGCTGACCGGCATGGCGCTGGTGATGAGCGTGACGGCGGTGCTGCTGGTGAGCTTTGGCCACGTCTCCTGGCTGGTGGCGAGCGGCGTCGCGCTGTGGGGGCTGGCGTTTGGCTCAATGCCGACTGGCTGGTCAACCTGGCTGTCGCGCGCGGTGCCGGACGACGCCGAATCGGGCGGCGGGCTGCTGGTGGCCACTATTCAGCTGGCGATCACCGCCGGTGCGGCAGCCGGTGGCTGGATGTTCGATCTGCAGGGCGCGGGCGGCGTATTTCTTGCCAGCGGCGTGCTGATGCTGCTGGCCGCCATCACCATCTTTACCCGCGTGCGGCATCACGGTTAAAACCGTTTACCGCCATCAGGCGCGCCGCGACACGCTTCAGGGTGTGTCGCGGCGCCGCTTTTGCCGCGTATGCCTGGTCTCACCAATCACAGCAATAAATCCTGCCTTTTAATCAAATCGTGGTTTTTTTAACCCTTTGCGCACAGGTTGCGCTAAACGTGCTTTTGATAGTCAAAATATTCGAATGACTTAGGCAAATCTCTGCGCTTTTTTTTTGATCGGTTGCCGGCCTACTATATCTCTCATCAAGGCGATGTCGCCTTATTCAATCAAACATCATTAAGGAAATGACCATGAAAACCATCAAAACTTTTGCTGCTGCTATTGCTCTCTCTGTTCTGCCATTTGCCAGCTTCGCGCAAAGCGTGACCGCTACCGCCTCTACGCTTGACGGTGCTGAAGCGCAAATCGCTGCTAAAGCGCAGGAACTTGGTGCTTCCTACAAAGTGACTGAAGCCAACTTCAACAACGGCGTTCACATGACCGCAGAACTGACCCAATAAGTTTGCCTTACCCTCTGTGCTGACAGGGTGCCTTCGGGCGCCCTGGCGGCGTTGCTAACGCCATAAAATCCTGTCCCTTTTCCGCATAAATGATTATTATTCGCAAAAACTAACATCCTTATCGGCTCGCCTCGGGCTGAATTTCCTATTGGTTGCAATGTCGGGCTTTCATTTCACTGCCGCACGGCGGTGGTTTTGCTATGGAGAAGTTATGAAAGCGAATAAAACAATGCAGTGGGCGCTGCGTCCGCTACTGGTGGCCACGGCGCTGCTGTCCTGCAGCGCGCTGCAGGCGGCGGAAACGCAGCCGCTCAATCAGCCGATCGCCAAAGGCGCCTACGAACTGGCCTTCAGCAACAGCAACAACGCGCTGTTCCTCGCCACGGCGCAAAACGCCGGCAATCCGCAGGGCGGTACCGTGTACCGTCTCGATCCGCAGAATCTGGCGGTGAAACAAACCATCAGCACTGAGCTGAAGACCTTTGGTGCCGCCATCAATCAGCACACCAACGTGCTGTACTTTGGCAACACGGTCAACGGTGCGCTGACGGCAGTGGATGCCAGCAGCGGTAAGGTGATCAACACGCTGGTGCTGGATGGCCGCAAGCGCGGTGACACGGTTCGTCCGCTGCAGCCGCGTGAACTGGTCGCGGATGCGCTAACCAATCGCGTGTACATCACCGGTCTCGGCGCGCAAAGCGTGGTGTGGGTGGTGGATGGCAAAACACTCCAGCTCATCAGCACTATCCCGAATACCGGCAAAATGGGCACCGGGCTGGCGCTGGATGCCGCCGCGCAGAAACTGTATGTCACCAATGCCGATGGTGAACTGGTCACTATCAATACCCGCCTGAACGCGATTGAAAAGCGCCAGAAAATTGACGGTGATAAAGAGCACTTTTTCCTGAACATTGCGCTGGATAGCAAAGGCCACCGCGCTTTCCTCAGCGATGCGAAGCAGCCGCAGGTGCTGGTGCTGGATACCCGGACACAGCAGGTGATTCAGCGTATTGAGGTACCGGAATCGCTGGCGGTGCTGTTCAATGCTGACCGTGACGAGTTTTATGTCACGCACCGTAAAGCCGGTGAGATCAGCATCATCGATGCCAGCAGCTATAAAGTGAAACGCACGGTGAAAGCGCCGGGCCTGCCGAACAGCCTGGCGCTCTCCGCCGATGGCAACACGCTGTTCGTCAGCATCAAGCAGCCGGGCTCACGCAAGGAACCGCCAAAAAACCCGGACAGCGTGTTACGCATCGCGCTGTAGGGCGTAATTATCCGAAACTCAGGGGCGACGTGTGTCGCCCTTTGCATTTCCGGCTTTGATCCCCCCTTTCCCGCCCGGCTTACGCTACCTTTAGGACGACAACACCTAAGGGGAGAGTGCAATGAGCCAGTTTTTTATGCATGAAAAAAACGATCTGGTGAACGAAGCGATCGAAGGCGTGTTACTCAGCACACCGTGGCACAACCTGACCCGTCTCGATCTGGGCGATGAGATTCGCGTGGTGGTGCGTTCGGACTGGGATAAAAGCAAAGTCACACTGATTTCCGGCGGTGGCTCCGGCCACGAACCGGCGCACGCGGGCTTTGTCGGCAAAGGGATGCTGACCGCTGCGGTGTGCGGCGATATCTTCGCCTCGCCGAGCGTTGATGCGGTGCTGAACGCCATTGTTAACGTCACCGGTGAGGCGGGCTGTCTGCTGATTGTGAAAAATTACACCGGTGACCGGCTCAACTTTGGCCTCGCAGCGGAAAAGGCGAAAAATCTTGGTTACAAGGTGGAGCTGGTGATGGTGCAGGACGATATCGCGCTGCCGGAAAATCCACAGCCGCGCGGCATTGCCGGCACCGTGCTGGTGCACAAAATCGCCGGCTTTGCCGCGGAGCAGGGGCACTCGCTCGACGAGGTCAAAACCCTGGCGCAGCGCACCATCGACGCCACGTCCTCCATCGGCCTGGCGTTTGCCACCTGTCACATTCCGGGTGAAAAGCGCGACGATCGCGTGGCAGCTGGTCATAGCGAGCTGGGGATGGGCATTCACGGTGAGCCGGGCGTGATCACGCTCGATACGCAAAACAGCCGCAAAATTACCAGCATCATGACCGATCAGCTGGCGCAGGCGCTGCCCGACGGCAAACAGGCGCTGTTGATGATCAACAATCTCGGCGGCTTTTCCCAGCTGGAGCTGGCGCTGCTCACGCGCGAGGTACTGCAGTCGCCGCTGGCGGCACGCATCACCCATTTAATTGGCCCGGCAACCCTGGTCAGCGCGCTGGATATGAAAGGGTTTTCGCTGACGCTGCTGGCGCTGGAAGAGGCGTTTTTCGAGGCGCTGCATGCGCCGGTGCAGGTGCTGGGCTGGACGCCGATGTATGACTTTGCGCCCATCAGCCTGCAGCGCGCTGAACGCATCGGCAGCGTGCTGGATTTCGATCCTTCTAATAACGCTGAAGTGGCGCAGGTGGTTGAGCGCGTGACGCAGACGCTGATCGATCTGGAGAGCGAGCTGAATGCGCTGGATGCCAAAGTCGGCGACGGCGATACCGGCTCGACCTTTGCCGCCGGCGCGAAGAAAATCCAGCGCGGCCTGCGTGAACAGCAGCTACCGCTGGATGAGCTGCCTACGCTGCTGGCGCTGGTGGGCGAACAGCTGGCGACGGTGATGGGCGGATCGAGCGGCGTGCTGATGTCGATTCTGTTTACTTCGGCCGGACAGCAGCTGGAGGAGGGCAGCACGCTGCCGCAGGCGCTGATGCACGGGCTGGAACGGATGAAGCACTACGGCGGCGCGCAGCCGGGACATCGCACCCTGGTGGATGCGCTGCAGCCGGCACTGGAGGCGTTAGCGGCCGGAGAGTCGCTGGCCGCGGCGGCAGCCGCTGCGCAACGGGGCGCCGACGCGACGGCGCAGATGCAGAGTGCGAAGGCGGGCCGTTCGGCTTATCTCAATCAGCAGAGTCTGGATGGCGTGAAAGATCCGGGCGCGTACGCCATCGAGAGGGTGTTTGCGGTGCTGGCGGGCTGAAGATGGGGCGGATGGGTGCGGGGTTCGCCCTCACCCTAACCCTCTCCCGCAGGCGGGAGAGGGGACTGTCCGGAACGATGTCGGAGTACAGCGCGGTTCTGCACCCGGCCCTCACCCTAATCCTCTCCCGCGGGCGGGAGAGGGGACTGTCCGGAGCGATGTCGGAGTACAGCGCGGTTCTGCACCCGGCCCTCACCCTAACCCTCTCCCGCGGGCGGGAGAGGGGACTGTCCGGAGCGATGCCGGAGTACAGTGCGGTCCTGCGCCCGAGCCTTTTCCGCTTACTCCGAGGCTTCGCGCAGCATCTCGTCGTGCGGAATATCCTGCAGAATCTGCTCGAAGCTGCGCAGACGTTTGTAGATCGACATCAGCGTAATCAGCGTGGACCACGAGGTGATCAGATACTGGAAGGAGGAGCGCACCTGATCGAACACGTTGGTGATCTGGTTAAGTAGCCCCAGCGTGATGGTGCCCGCAACAATCGAAGGGAACAGCACGAACAGCCCGAACACATTGTCCACCTGCAGATAGAGAATGCGCGTGATGTTGAAATAGAGATAGTGGAAATAGAGGCGGAAATAGTTGTGACGCACGCGGCTGAACAGCTCCTGCACCGTAGGCGGCGCGGCGCGCTGCGGATCGTCCTCGCCGTACACCAGTTCTTTACGGTACGCGGCTTCCACCCGCTGATTGCGGAACTCCAGCCCCGGCAGTTTAATCCCCACCAGCGCCAGCAGCGCGGTACCAAACAGCGACCACAGCAGCGCGGCGATCACCAGCGCATAAGGGATATTGCCGAGGATCGGCACTTCTTTCACGTGATGCGATAGCGTCACCAGCACCGGCAGAAACGCCACCAGCGTCATGATGGCCTGAATAAAGCTGATGCCCCAGTCCTGCAGCGTACTGGCGAAGCGCATGGTGTCTTCCTGCACACGCTGTGCGGCACCTTCTACCAGACGCAGGCGCTGCCAGTTATGCATGTAGTAGTTGTTCATCGCGGTACGCCAGCGGAATACCCAGTGGCTGACGAAAAACGAGTTCATCACGCCGATCACTACCGCGATCAGCGCAATGCCGAGAAACGCCAGTACCTGCACATAGAACTGATTGATGCTCACCGAGCCAGCTTTGGTCAGCGCCTGTTGAATCATGTCGTAAAACGGACCATACCAGGCGTTAACGCCGACGCCAACCTGCACGCCAAACCAGGTGACAAAGATAATCAGTAACGATCCCCATACCGACCAGCGCTGCCACGGATGGTTGTCGATGATGCGCCACACCAGCGCAAAGGCGCCGCCCATGATCCAGTAATAGGCATAAAACCACAGCTGGCTGGCGTGGATAAAGCGGCTGGCGTTGGTCGGCAGCGGCTGCTGCATCGCCGCCTGCAAAGCGGGAAAGCGCGCCGGAAAATCATTGAAAAAGCCAAACCAGGCAAAAATGGCAATCAGGCTCCAAATCGCGGCCGAGCTGAAAAACAGCGCCGGCCGCGGAAAATAGGACTTAAACATAGGCACTCCGCTGTTGTGTGTACTCTTTATACCGCTTCCGGCATTTATCTGTCTGTTGTCGGTTGTATCCGACGATGACAGCATCGCCGCATTTATGTAAAGCGGCAGAGTTAGTTGTTAAGTTTTTTGTGCTCATTTGTTTCGGGAAACTAAATTATTAACGGCGATGGTGTTACACTACGTCAACTGTTACCGGTAACAGTCTTGCTGTATCCCTTAAAACGCCAATAAAAATCATTACAACGCAACTACTTAACTTTCATGCCGCATTATATGCGGTAATGAGGCAATGTCATGTCAGAAGAAAAAAAGGGTCACACTCGCCGGGATTTCCTGCTGAGAACCATCACCCTGGCGCCGGCAATGGCGGTAGGCAGTACAGCGATGGGCGCACTGGTCGCGCCAATGGCTGCCGGTGCGGCAGCGTCGTCGGCCGCGGCGCCGCAGCAGGCGCGCGAATATCAACCGGTGTGGTTTACCGCCGAAGAGTTTGCCTTCATCAAAGCCGCCGTGGCGCGCCTGATCCCCAACGATGAACGTGGTCCTGGCGCGCTGGAAGCCGGCGTACCGGAGTTTATCGATCGCCAGATGAATACGCCGTATGCCACCGGCAGCAACTGGTATATGCAGGGACCGTTCAATCCGGATCTGCCAAAAGAGCTCGGCTATCAGCTGCCGCTGGTGCCGCAGCAGATCTACCGTCTCGGCCTGGCCGATGCCGATGGCTGGAGCAAACAGCAGCACGGCAAGGTATTTGCTGAGCTGACGCCCACGCAGCAGGATGCGCTGCTGAGCGCCTTCGAAAACGGCAGCGCGCAATTCCCGCAGGTGCCGGCCAAAACCTTCTTCGCCTTTCTGTTGCAAAACACCCGCGAGGGCTACTTCAGCGATCCGATCCACGGCGGCAATCAGGGCATGGTGGGCTGGAAGCTGATCGGCTTCCCTGGCGCACGCGCCGACTTTATGGATTGGGTAGAGCGCGGCGAACGTTATCCGTTCCCGTCAGTTGATATTCGCGGCGAGAGGGCGTAACCGTGGCAAATGCGTTAAAAAAAGTGGATGTGGCGATCGTCGGTTTCGGCTGGGCCGGGGCGATCATGGCGAAAGAGCTGACCGAGGCAGGTCTGCATGTGGTGGCGCTGGAGCGCGGGCCGCATCGCGATACCTATCCGGATGGATCCTATCCACAGTCCATTGATGAACTGACTTATAACATCCGCAAAAAGCTGTTCCAGGATCTGTCAAAAAGCACTGTGACTATCCGTCACGATGCCTCACAAACCGCCGTACCGTATCGTCAGCTGGCGGCATTCCTGCCGGGCACCGGCACCGGCGGCGCCGGCCTGCACTGGTCGGGCGTGCACTTCCGCGTCGACCCGGTCGAGCTGAACCTGCGCAGTCACTACGAGCAGCGTTACGGCAAAAACTTTATCCCGGAAGGCATGACCATTCAGGATTTCGGCGTCAGCTATGACGAGCTGGAACCGTTCTTCGATCAGGCGGAAAAAGTGTTCGGTACCTCCGGCAGCGCCTGGTCAATCAAGGGTAAAGTGGTGGGCAAAGAGAAAGGCGGCAACCCGTATGCGCCGGATCGCTCCAGCGACTTCCCGCTGCCCGCGCAGAAGCGCACCTGGTCGGCCCAGCTGTTTGCCCAGGCGGCGGAATCGGTGGGCTATCACCCTTACGATATGCCGTCGGCCAACACCTCCGGTCCTTACACCAATACCTACGGCGCGCAGATGGGGCCGTGCAACTTCTGCGGCTACTGCAGCGGCTACGCCTGCTACATGTACTCCAAAGCGTCGCCGAACGTTAACATTCTGCCCGCGCTGCGCCAGGAGCCGAAGTTTGAGCTGCGCAACAACGCGTATGTGCTGCGCGTCAACCTGACCGACGATAAAAAACGCGCGACCGGCGTCACCTATCTGGACGGTCAGGGACGTGAAGTGGAGCAGCCGGCGGATCTGGTGATCCTCTCCGCCTTCCAGTTCCACAACGTGCACCTGATGCTGCTGTCCGGCATCGGCAAGCCGTACAACCCCATCAGCAACGAGGGTGTGGTCGGCCGTAACTTTGCCTACCAGAACATCTCCACGCTGAAGGCGCTGTTTGATAAAAACACCACCACCAATCCGTTTATCGGTGCCGGTGGCGCCGGTGTGGCGGTGGATGATTACAACGCCGATAACTTTGACCATGGTCCGTACGGCTTTGTCGGCGGTTCACCGTTCTGGGTCAACCAGGCGGGCACCAAGCCGATCTCCGGCCTGCCGACGCCAACAGGCACGCCGAACTGGGGCAGCCAGTGGAAAGCGGCGGTGGCGGATACCTATAACCATCACGTGTCGATGGATGCGCACGGCGCGCACCAGTCGTATCGCGCTAACTACCTCGATCTCGATCCCAACTACAAAGATGCTTACGGCCAGCCGCTGCTGCGTATGACCTTTGACTGGCAGGACAACGACATCAAAATGGCGCAGTTCATGATCGGCAAGATGCGCAAAATCACCGAAGCGATGAATCCGAAGATGATCATTGGCGGCGCGAAAGGGCCGGGTGCCCATTTCGATACCACCGTGTACCAGACCACGCACATGAGCGGCGGCGCCATCATGGGCGAAGATCCTAAAACCAGCGCGGTGAACCGCTATCTGCAAAGCTGGGATGTGCCGAACGTGTTTGTCGCCGGCGCTTCTGCCTTCCCGCAGGGACTGGGCTACAACCCGACCGGCATGGTGGCGGCGCTGAGCTACTGGTCCGCCAAAGCGATTCGTGAACAGTATCTGAAAAACCCCGGCCCGCTGGTACAGGCATAAGGAACATGGCGATGATCAAAAGTTTAACAGCCCTGTTGCTGGGCAC
Organism: gamma proteobacterium symbiont of Scutellera amethystina; assembly: GCF_059730845.1. Classification (NCBI taxonomy): domain Bacteria; kingdom Pseudomonadati; phylum Pseudomonadota; class Gammaproteobacteria; species gamma proteobacterium symbiont of Scutellera amethystina. The sequence goes on along the minus strand of NZ_AP035935.1, from coordinate 3,817,377 downwards.
CCTGTCGTTCGCCGCGCTGGCGGAGGACACCGCCGCCGATGCGCTGGTGCAGCGCGGTGAGTATCTGGCGCGCGCCGGTGACTGCGTCGCCTGCCACAGCACCGCAGGCGGTAAACCGTTTGCCGGCGGCCTGGCGATGGCGACGCCGATTGGCACCATCTACTCCACCAATATCACGCCGGATAAGGCAACCGGCATTGGTGACTACAGCTATGACGACTTCCAGAAAGCGGTGCGTCATGGCGTGGCGAAAAACGGCGACACGCTCTATCCGGCGATGCCCTATCCGTCTTATGCGGTGGTCAGCGATGACGACATGAAGGCGCTGTATGCCTACTTCATGCACGGCGTGGCGCCGGTGGCGCAGGCTAACAAAGAGAGCGACATTCCGTGGCCGCTGTCGATGCGCTGGCCGCTGGCGATCTGGCGCGGCCTGTTTGCGCCAGATGTGAAGGCGTTCCAGCCGGCAGCGCAGGAAGATCCGGCGCTGGCACGCGGTCGCTATCTGGTGGAAGGATTGGGCCACTGCGGTGCCTGCCACACGCCGCGCAGCATCACTATGCAGGAGAAAGCGCTGAATAACGGTCAGGGCAACGATTACCTTGCCGGCAGCAGCGCGCCGATTGACGGCTGGACCGCCAGCAACCTGCGCGGTGACAACCGCGATGGCCTGGGGCGCTGGAGCGAAGCGGATCTGCAGCAGTTCCTGCGCTATGGCCGTAACGATCACACCGCGGCGTTTGGTGGCATGACCGAGGTAGTGCAGCACAGCCTGCAGTATCTCAGCGATGCGGATATCAGCGCGATTGCCCGTTACCTGAAATCGCTCGGCGCGAAAGATCCGTCTCAGGCGGTGTTCCGTGAGGATGACGCAGTGGCCCGTGCGCTGTGGAAAGGTGACGACAGCCAGCCGGGTGCCGGCGTGTATGTCGACAGCTGTGCGGCGTGTCATAAAACCGACGGCAGCGGCTATCAACGCTTCTATCCGGCACTGCGCGGGAATCCGGTGGTGATGGCAGAGGATCCGACGTCGCTGATTCACATCGTACTGGTTGGCGGCACGCTGCCGGGCGTGAAAGGCGCACCGACCGCGATCACTATGCCGGCGTTTGGCTGGCGTCTGAACGACAGCCAGGTGGCTGATGTGGTGAACTTTATCCGCAGCAGCTGGGGCAATGGCGTGCAGACCAAAGTCACGGCCAAACAGGTGGCGAAACTGCGCCAGGATGACAGCGTGCAGCCAAAACAGGGCAGCGCGGATATCCGGGTGCTGGAAAAGCAGTAAGTCTGTCTTAAGCATTCCCTTCAGGTCATGGCGCGGTTCATGGCCTGAAGGGTGCGAAAAATCCCACTAAAATTCATTATCTTATATTTTCCTTTCAGACGTTTCTTGTAAGAGATTTCTCCCCCCACGTTTAAAAATCCCTGCCGCTTATTAAGCGTTACTTTAACGATATTAACTCTGGCGAAAAGGATGACCATATGTCTGTAGGCTATTACGACCCGACCAAACCGGGGCAGGAGAACTACGTCAATTCACCTTATCAGTACTGGAAAGGGGTGATTGAGGATAAGAGCGTCAGCTATATCGAATTTGCCATTAACGGCCAGCTGTTTACCACCCAGGTTCAGGCCGATGGCAGCTGGGAGTATCAGCTGCCGCTGCGGCTGGAAGAGGGGAGCCACAATCTCACCGTGCGCTTTTTCGACCGGGCCGGCAACGCCGGGATTCCGTTCCAGACGCGGCTGGAAGTCGATCTCAGCCCGCCCGATATGCCGGCGATTATGCGCGTACTGGATGATTTTGGACCGGTGCAGGGCCCGGTTGGCAACAAAGGCTTTACCGATGATAAAACGCCAGCCATTTCCGGTTATGCCGAGCCGGACAGCATTGTCCGCCTGTACAGCAACGGCGTGCTGATTGGCAGCGTGCAGGCGGCGAAAAACGGTCAGTGGACCATTACACCGGAACTGAACGACGGTGAACAGCGCCTGTCGGTCACCGCCACCGATAAATTTGGTCAGGTGAGTGTCGATTCCCCGGTCTATACGCTGTTCGTCAATGCACCGCGCATCGATAAGCCGCAGCTGCTGGAAGTATTTGATAATGAAGGGGTGAACACCGGCGTGATTAAAGCCGGTAGCGAAAGCGACGATCGCAGCCCGCGCCTGAGCGGCAACGCGCCGCTGGATGCAGAAAACGTCATCATCTACGTCAACGGAGTACGCGTCGGCGTGGCACCGGTGATTGACGGGCAGTGGCGCTGGGAGAGCAACGTTGATTTGCTGGGCTACGGTGAAAACACGATTACTACCCGCGCGCAAAATAACCGTGGTGAATTGAGCCATGCGAGCGAGCCGTTTACCTATACGGTGGTGCCCACCGCGCCGGTGAAGATTGAGTATGCGCTGGATAATTTTGGCCCGGCACAGGGCAAACTGGAAAACGGCGCGCTGACTGATGACTTCACCCCCACGCTCAAAGGCACGGCGGAAGCCAACAGTATCGTCTACGTGTATGCCACACGCGAAAACGGCAGCTGGTGGCTGAAAGGCAGCACCCAGGCGGATGCCTTTGGCCACTGGCAGGTGGAAATTGCCCGACTGGATGGCGGGGCCGGCCCGTATCACTTCCAGGCCAGTAACAGCCCGACGCGCGATCCCGCTGCGCCGCTGTTCGACCTGTATGTGTCAGATAACGGCACCCGCCTGAAGCCCACCATTGACGCGGCACACGATAATGTCGGGCCCGAGCAGGGCAAATTAATCAACGGCGCCACCACCGATGACATGGCGCCGACGCTGCAGGGCAAAGCCGAAGCCAACAGCATGGTGTATATCCATGCGCGGCATATTGATGGCCACTGGGTAGTGTTAGGTAGCGTTAAGGCCGATGCCTGGGGCAACTGGATAACGGAAGTGCGTGCGCTGCGCGGGGGATACGGCACTTATGAGTTTCAGGCTGCCAAAACTTTTGATCGCGACACCAGCGCCGAGGTGTTCAGTCTCAACATGGTGCCGGAAAAACCCGGTATCGTTTCTGCCTGGGATAATTTTGGCGCGCAGACCGGCGTGCTGCATCAGGGCGATGTCACTGATGACCTGACGCCAACGCTGAAAGGCCATGCTGCAGCAAACAGCGTGGTTTATATCTATGCCCGCCACGTGAACGGGGTATGGGTGACGCTCGGCAGCGCCGTTGCGGATGCTCATGGTCACTGGCAAAGCGAAGTGCGCGCGTTACGCGGCGGCTTTGGCAAATATGAGTTCCAGGTCTCAGACAGCCCGGTGCGTGACGCCGCCGCCGACGTTTTCGACCTGACGATTATCTCCGGCAAGACGGAGATTATTTCTGCGTGGGATGATAGCGGACCAAAGCAGGGCCAGCTGAAAAGCGGTGATATCACCGATGATATGACGCCAACCCTGAAAGGCACGTCTGCACCCAATAAGGTGGTGTATATCTTCGGCTGCCATATTGAGGGCCACTGGGTATTAATGGACTCGGTTACAGCGGATGCAACGGGTAACTGGAGCTACCAGTCTTACGATCGCTCGCCGTGGAAAGGACTGACGCAATTTCAGGTCAGTAATAGCGCCATTCGTGATGTGAATGCGCCAACCTTTCTGCTGGAGATCAATGTCGATCCGCCGAAGGTCGATCACAAGGGGCTAGTGTGGAATTTCAACGACGGCACCCAGCAGGGCTGGATCGCCAGCGGTCTGTATCACAAAAATGACAACATCGGGGTTAAGCGCTGGAGCGGAGGCAATTCCTCTTATGAGTTGGGTTCCATGACCAACGGTTCAAACACCAACGGGTTCAAAGGAGAAGTGGTTTATCGCTATATTCAGGTCGAAGCGGGTAAAACCTACCAGTTCGATTTTGATGGCTACCGTATTCCTGGCGGTAGCCTGAAACCAAAAATCGGTCTGGATGTTAATGGACAGAAAGTGATTCCCAACATGGGGCTGGATGCTGCCTGGAATCATTTCAGCGGACTGTATACCGCCAGCAAAACAGAAGTGGTTCGCGTGGCGGTAACCAATGAGGTTAATAACGGTAACGGCAACGATTTCGCTATCGATAACATCGGGGTTAAAGAAATCAGCCGGGTTCGTGGACAACCTGATCTGGTGAAAGACGCTAACGGTCATCCGCGCTATATCGATTTTAAAACCGGGGTCAGTTATACCATCGATGACAGTCTGAAAATGACGCTGATTAAAGGACCGAATATCGGCGGCGAGCAAAAAACGCTGAAGCATGGCGAAATCATTGTTGGCCGTGGCGGCCAGATGAAGCTGGATTTCGACGGCGTGGCGGAGAAAGTGGTGCTGAAATCGGATTATGTGCACAGCAAAGGCAATTACATCGATTTCTATGACACGCAAGGTAAATTGCTGCACAGCTATGAGCTGAAGGCGCATCCTGGCACCCTGCGAAGCGACATTGTCGAGTACCACGCCCCGGCCGGTAAGCTGATCGGTTCAGCCGTGGTGCGCGTCAATCCGGCTGAAGTGGATTCGGTGAACAATCCGGGCGGCGTGCGCATCAGTGACGTTGAATGGGGCATGCATGATGATCATGTCGGTATCACTGCCTTTGATGTTCCTGCCGTCATCACCCTGGGCGATGAATTCGCCGTTTCCCTGAGCGATGTGCTGGCGCAGGGCAAGCAGGGCAGCACCATCGATATGACGGGTCACGGCAAAAACGTCCTGAGCGTAGCGGTTGACGATATCCTGCAGGTTGGAAGTCAGGATCTGTTCGTGAAAGACGGCAAAACCCAGTTGCTGATCAAAGGCGATGCGCAGGACGTGGTGAAACTGGATGACATCCTCGGCGACGGCGGTGACGTGGGCGATTGGGTGAAACAGCAGGGCAGCACCACGGTGGCTGGCGTGAAGTATCAGGTTTACAGCCACAGCGGCGTCGATGCCGACGTGCTGATCCAGGAAGGGGTGAAAACCGAACTGGTGTAAATCCGGTGGGGGCGGAAACGCCCCCCAAAGGTTTGCACCAGGACGTAGCGGCGCGATTTATCGCGCGATGAATCGTGCCGCTCCAAAGGGTGCGCATTGCCGGGCTGAACCGGCCGCCGCCCACCTTGTGCCCGTCCGGTTTAAATGTTTTCCAGATCCAGTCCCCGCGTCTTCGGCCCGTAAATCCCGACCGACAGCATCACCATCAGCATGCTCAGCACGATAAACACGATCACGCCCTGGCTGCCGGCATACTGCAGAATCAGGCCAATCAGAATACTGCTGAAAGCGGTCGACAGCCGGCTGAACGAATAGCAGAAGCCAACGGCGCGCGCACGAATGTGCGTCGGGAAGATCTCAGTCTGATAAGCGTGATAGCTGAAGGTCAGCCAGGCGTTGCTGTAGGTGATCAGGAAACCGCACACCACCATCAGCAGCGGGTTGCTGGTCAGCGCGAACAGCGTGCCGAACACAACCGTCATCAGCGATGAAAAAACGATCTGCCATTTGTTTTCCAGCCGGTCGGCGTAGCGGCTGCAGATCAGCGAGCCGAGCGGATAGGCCAGCGTGATGAAAAAGGCGTACAGCAGGCTGTGGGTAACGGTGGCGCCCTTGCCGGACAGCAGCGCCGGCAGCCAGTTACCGAAGCCGAAGAAACCAATCGCCTGGAAGAAGTTCATCACCACCAGCATCAGCGTACGCTGGCGATAAGCCGGTGCCCAGATTTCGCTAAAGCGCCCTTTTTTCGGCAGCTGTGTCGCCGCATCGCGCTGAGAGAAATCGTCTCCCGGCGCAATGCCGCAGCGTTTTTCCATCTCGCTCAGCACCCGGTGCGCGTCCTGATGCCGCCCCTGCTGCGCCAGCCAGCGCGCCGACTCCGGCAGGTTTTTCCGGATAAACCAGATCACCAGCGAGCACAGCGCACCGGCGATCACGACCCAGCGCCAGCCTTCGAGGCCGAGCAGGGTTTGCGGTACCAGCCACCATGACATCAGCGCCACCGTCGGCACCGACAGGAACTGAATGAAAAAAGAGAAGGCAAACGCGCGGCTGCGCAGATGGGCCGGCACCCACTCCGACAGATAGGTATCGATGGTCACCAGCTCGACGCCCAGACCGATGCCGACCAGGAAGCGGCACAGAATAATCATCTCCGCGCTGTGCTGGAACGCCATCAGCAGTGAGAACGCACCGTACCACGCCAGCGCGCACATAAAGGTCAGGCGACGGCCGAAGCGGTCGGCATAGGGCGTCAGCAGGCTGGCACCGACAAACAGGCCGAGAAAGGTCGCCGAGGCGAACGCCGCCTGATCGGCGATACCAAACACGCCAGCGGTGCCGGTGTGGAACACGCCAGCGGCGACCAGCCCGGCGCTGATGTAGCCGGTTTCAAACAGATCGTACAGCTCAAAGAAGCCGCCGAGCGCCAGCAGCGTAATAAAGCGCCACAGCCCGGCGGAAGAGGGCAGAGCGTCGATGCGCCCGGCCAGCGTCTGGCGTTCGGTCGCGATGCGATCGGTCGCCACCCCTGTCGAATAGGTGGTTGTCATTATGATTGTTACCTCGGTGTTTGCAGGATCCGCCCGGTGGTGGTTTGTCAGAAATCATTAACCGTTAGCAAGCGAAGAAATAGCAGAATAATCAATTCGTCCGGGGTTGCCGAGAGGCGCAGCGGTGACATTTTGGCAACGTGCGTTGCAGTTCACAGAAAGCGGTACGCCGTCCATGGCGCCAGGTCAGGGCAGATGCGGATAAACGCCCGGACCGATGGGCAGGCCCAGCAAATACCACACCAGCAGCAGCGCGATCCACGTCACAAAGAACACCAGCGGATACGGGAAGATCAGCACGTAGTAGGTGCCGAGCTGCGCGTCTTTTTGATAGCGCTGCAGGAAACCGAGGAACAGCGGCAGAAACGGCGACATCGGCGCCAGCGGCAGCACGGCGGAATCGGCGATGCGGAAGATCATCTGGGCAAACGCCGGGTGAAAGCCGAGCAGCATAAACATCGGCACAAATACCGGCGCGAGGATCGACCAGATCGCCGAGCCGCTGGCGATAAACATGCACAGAAACGCCGAGAGGAACATCAGGCCGAGAAAGGCCGGCGCACCGCTGATGCCGGCGCTCTCCAGCATATCGGTCAGGCCGATGGCCATAAACTTGCCCATGTTGCTCCAGTTGAAGAACGCCACGAACTGCGACAGCGGAAACACCATGACGATAAAACCGGCCATGCTCTTCATCGGATCCACCAGCAGTCGGGGGATGTCGTCAGCGCGGCGAATCTGCTGCGTCACCGCGCCATAGGCAATCGCCACCACAAAGAAGAACAGGATGATGATCGGCACGATGCCCTGAATAAACGGCGAAGGGATAATGCCGCCGGTTTTCGGGTTGCGCAGCGGCGCATGCTCCGGCACCACCAGCAGTGCCATCACGCCGATGAACACCAGTGCGGCGAGACCGGCCGCCTTCAGGCCGCGATTCTCCTGCGCCGTCAGCGGTGGCAGGCGATCGTGATGGCCGCTGTTCCAGACGGGCAGGCGCGGTTCGACAAATTTATCGGTCAGCAGCGCGCCGGCCACGGTCAGCACGATGACCGAGCTGGCCATAAAGAACCAGTTATCGATCACGCTGACGTGGACCGTGTCGCTGACCGCTTTGGCGGCCTCTGTACTGATGCCGGAGAGCAGTACGTCGGTGGTGACGATCAGAAGATTCGCGGTAAAACCCGACGCGACGCCGGCAATCGCCGCCAGCAGACCCGCCACCGGATGACGCCCGACGGCAAGGAAGATCAGCGCGCCGAGCGGCGGCATCACCACCAGTGCCGCATCGGAAGAGATATGGCTGAAGAACGCGATAAACAGCACCATATAGCTGGCGTAGCGACGGCTGACGCGCGACGCCATTTTCACCATCAGCGACTGCAGTAGCCCGACTTTTTCCGCCAGCCCGGCCCCGATCACCAGCGCCAGAATGGAGCCCAGTGGGGTGAAACCGCTGAAGTTTTTGATGATGTTGGGCAGGATCCACTGAATGCCCGCCACGCTCAGCAGGTTATTGACCCGCACCAGTTCGCCATTGGCCGGATTTTTAACAGTCACATCGAGGCTGCTGAGAAGCGCGGTGGCGATCATCAGCACCACGATCAGGTAGACAAACAGTAAGAACGGGTTCGGCACTTTGTTGCCGACCCGCTCAATCCAGCTGAACAGCTTGCCGGGGCTGCGATTTTCGGTCATCACTTCCATCGGTAGATCCTCGTCATGTTGTATTTGCTTGCCCGGAAGGGCTGTTATTTTTTATTTTTTTATTTACTGCTTCCGCATGTGTTGCGGAGTGACCTTTCACACCAGCCTGTAGCGGCGCAATTTATTGCGCGTCTTGTTAAACCCGCGCGATAAATCGCGCCGCTACGGGCCAGTGCGCTTCGCTTTATAATGTCGACGGCTGCACGCCGGCCGGAATCGGGCACACGTACGGCTGCTCGCGGCGCACGCGGTCAAACTCTTCACGACAACGCGCCAGCGCGGCATCATCGTGCAACAGCGTCAGTGCGGTGGCGGCCAGCACTTTGGCGGCGAGGCACATCCCTTTGTGGGCAATCGGCGTGCGGCCCTGCGCCACCAGCTGCCAGGTGTGCAGCGGCGTGCCGAAGGCAAAACAGGGGGCAAAACACTGCGCCGTCGGCGTTACCCAGCTCACATCGCCAACGTCGGTTGAGCCGTACAGCAACTCGCGCGTGACCGCATACGGCGCTACCTCATCCATCAGCACTTTATCCCCCAGCGCCTCAGCCCAGGCGATACCCGCTTCGCCACCGGTGCGCGCCGCATTCAGTCGCGCGTTACGCAGATCGTCTTTGCTCAGCGTGGCGCGGATCTCTGCCGCAAACGCCTGTTCCTGCGCGCTGTAGTGCGGCAGACCAAAATGGTGCAAATTACGTTCCATCACCGCTTCCAGCGCGCGGTTGGGCACATAGTTGGAGCAGGCTTTATCAAAACGTACCGTCATCTGCGTATCGGTCATCAGCGCTGCGCCTTTGGCGATGTTGATCACGCGCTGGTAGATATCCTGGGCCTGGTCGAGCTGCGGCGCGCGAATCAGGTACAGCACTTCGGCATCGGCCTGCACCACGTTGGGCGATACGCCGCCGGTTTGGGTGACCGCATAGTGCAGGCGCGCCTCCTGCACGATGTGCTCGCGCAGGAAATTTGCGCCGGTATTCATCAGCGTCACCGCGTCCAGCGCGCTGCGCCCGAGATGCGGCGAGTTAGCGGCATGCGCCGCCACGCCTTTGAAGTGAAACGCCGCCTGAATATTGGCGAGGGTGCTGAGGTTGAACATGCCGCTGAAGCCTTCCGGGTGCCAGGTCACGGCAGCATCGACATCATCAAACAGCCCCTCGCGCACCATAAAGGTTTTACCCGAGCCGCCCTCCTCGCCAGGGCAGCCGTAAAAGCGCAGCGTGCCGCGTCCGCCCTGTTCTGCCCACCAAGCTTTGATGGCGAAAGCGGCGGCCAGGCCAGCGGTGCCGAGCAGGTTATGGCCGCAGCCGTGACCGTTGCCGTTTTCCACCAACGGGTCAGGCGTGGCGCAGCCCGCCTGCTGGCTCAGACCGGCCAACGCATCAAACTCGCCGAGGATGGCGATCACCGGCTGGCCGTGGCCGATTGAGGCGATAAACGCGGTGTCGAGACCGCCGACGCCGCGCTCGACCTCAAACCCCTCCTGCGCCAGCGCATCGGCCAGCAGCGCAGACGATTGCGTCTCTTCGAAACGGGTTTCCGGTACGTCCCAGATCGCATCGCTGAGGGCACTGAAGCGCGCCTGATGCTGGTCGATGTAGCGATCGATGAAGTCGTGCGCGCTCATCGGGCACCGCCGAACTGCGTCTGATTAAGCGCCAGCGTAGCCAGCATCTGCACGGCGGTGGCCATCACCGCTTCATCAAAGTCGAACCGCGCATTGTGATGGCCCGCCGCCAGCTCGCAGCCGAAGATGACGTAAGACGCCTGGCCGCCGCGCTGCTGCACGCGTTCCATCATATAGGTAGCATCTTCGGAACCGGCCGCCTGCTGTTTGCTGTCTATCACCGAACTGAACAGGCCGGTCGCCTCGGCCTGCTGATGGATAAAACTGACCCATGCCGGGCTTGGCGTGCAGCTGCGTGCACCGCCCATCAGCGTGACCTCGTGCTCAACGCCGTACATCGCCGCTGCACCGGCAATCACGCGCAGCGCCTGCTGATAGATATCGTCGTTGACCTGATTACTCGCGCCGCGCGTTTCCACCTTCATCAGCGCAACATCCGGCACTACGTTGCGTCCGCTGCCGGCCTGTAAGACACCAACGTTAACGCGCGCCACGCCGCCGCTGTGCTGCGGCAGAGTGTGCAGCGCCAGCGTGGCCTGCGCCGCCGCCAGCAGTGCGTTGCGTCCCTCTTCCGGTTTGCCTCCGGCATGCGCGCCGACCCCGGTAAAACGCACGTCCAGTTTGGTCGTGGCGAGAAAGCTGTCGCTGCCGCAGACGATCTCGCCGGGCGGCACGCCGGTGCCGAGGTGAATGGCGGTGAACAGATCGACATCATCAAGTACGCCCGCGGCCACCATGGCTTTGGCACCGCGTACGCCTTCTTCCGCCGGCTGAAAAATGAGTTTTATGCGACCGCTCAGCTGGTGCTTCATCGCCATCAGCACGCCCGCCAGCGCCAGACCTATGGTGGTGTGACCGTCGTGGCCGCAGGCGTGCATCATGCCGGGATTGCACGAGGCGAAGCCTTCGCGCGTCGGCAGGTGATCGGCGGCGGCGCTTTCCGTCTGGTCGAGCGCGTCCATATCAACACGAAAGCCCATCACCGGACCGGGACGTCCGGTGTCCAGTGTCGCCACCACGCCGCAGAAACCGCCGGAGAAGTGGGGCAGCCACTGTGGCAGCGCGCCCTGCTGCAGCGCCCGCGCTTCCTGCTGCGCCAGCACTTCAGCAGACGGCAGACCCATGCGCGCATCGGCATCAATCACCTCACGGCCCAGCTGCAGCTGATAACCAAGACGATGCAGCTCTTCCGCCACCAGCGTGGCGGTGCGGAACTCCAGCCAGCCGGATTCAGCATACTGGTGCAGGTCGCGGCGCCATGTCTGCATCTGCGGTATCCGCGCGTTGACGAGGTCGGAAAGGGTGTTCATCGGCTGTTCCTTAGTGTTGGTTTTTTATGCATTCAACCGAATCTACACAATGGTATTAGGGCGCATAAGATGCGAATATCTTGTGACCGATAGACAACGGTTATCACCTGATCATGGCGGCCAATCTCAAACTTCATCAGCTGCGCGCCTTTGTTGACGTGGCGCGCCAGGGCAGTATTCGCGCCGCCAGCCGGCTGTCGGGCCTGTCACAGCCGGCGTTAACCAAAGCGATTCAGGAACTGGAGCTGGCGCTGGGCGCGCGCCTGTTCGAGCGTCGTCAGCAGGGTGTGATGCTGACCGATGTCGGTGAAACCTTTTTTCGTCATGCCTGTCTGGTGCTGGAGGAACTGCGCGTGGCGCAGGAGGATATCCAGCAGCGGCTCGGTCTGGCCGGTGGCAAAGTGAATATTGGGGTGGGCGGCAGCATTGCGCGTACCGTGATGCCGCAGGTGATAACCCAGTTTCATCGTGAATATCCACTGGTGAAAGTGCGTATCGTCGAGGGCCAGCTGGTGTCGATGGTGCATGAACTGCGGCAGGGCGCGCTGGATTTCACCATCAATACCTACGACCGGCATCACTTCGATCAGGAGCTGATTTTCGAGCGGCTGATGCAGCGCGAGTATCAGGTGGTGATGCGTAAAGGGCATCCGATGGCGCATGCGCGCTCGCTGGCCGAGTTGCAACACTGCGACTGGACCATGCCGACGCCGCAGGGCAGTTATTACCGACTGCTGCATGACCTGTTCGGTGAGCGCGGCATGGCACCCAAAATCGCGGTGACCTGCGAGACCTTTATGGCCTGCACCAGCCTGGTGGCGAAGAGTGATTTTGTCAGCATCATTGCGCGCGACGTGATTGAAGACCCTACGCACGGCGGGCAGCTGATCGCGCTGGATCTCGACGATCCCCTGCCGAAAGCCACCTTCTATCTGATTCAGCGTAAAGACACCGCGCTGACGCCGATGAGCGCTTACATGGCGCAGCTGTTCCGCCGCTACTGCCAGCCGTGACGGGCGAAAAACTGCATCGTCTACACTTTAAGTGTACGACACGCGTTAACGCACTCTCAACGGAGGTTACGATGCAGGTGAGTCCTTATTTATTTCTCTACGGCCGCTGTGAAGAAGCCATTGCCTTCTATCTGGAGGCCACCGGCGGCGAAATTCTGCAAAAAATGACGTTTGGCGATATGCCGGAGCAGGGCGAGCAGGTGGGCGATCAGTCGGCGCCGCCGCTGCCGCCGGAAAAGATTATGCATGCGCATCTGCGCATTGGTCAGGGCGAGCTGATGCTGAGTGATGGCAATACCGCCCAGCCACCGGCGTCCGAACATGCCGGTTATGCGGTGAGCCTGGCCACGCCAGATGAAGCGGAGGGTAAAGCCTGGTTTGATAAGCTCTCTGCGGGCGGCAAAGTGACCACTGAATGGCAGAAAACCTTCTGGTCGAACGGCTTCGGGATGTTTATCGATAAGTTTGGCATCCCATGGCGCATCAACGTGGTGAAGCCACAGGCGTAACAGACTGGCGTGGCCGCGATGGTGAGCGGCCACGCCGGAAGCGGTTTAGAAGTTGTAACCCACCACCAGGTAGTAACCCCAGCCGGTTGATTTCACTTCAAACGGACCGTTGCCGAAGTTCAGCTCCTGGCCATCAGCCCACTGGCCGCCGTTGTGGAAGTAACGCGCCACGGTAGAGACATGCCAGTGATCGTAGTTCAGCGACAGAATGTGGCTGGAGGCAATTGAGTTGCTGGTGCGTGAGCGGTCAGATTTGTCACGCAGATCGGAGCCCCAGTCAAAGTTGGTGAAACCGATGTAGCTCAGCTTGCCGCCCCACAGATCAGTGATCGGCACAAAGTATTTCACCTTGAAGCGATAACCATCCCAGCTGTTTTCGTTCGCCGCACCGTAGTTTTCCCACTGGTATTTCGCGTACACGTTCAGAGACAGGCCGATATCGCTATGGGTATCGATGTCAGTACCCAGACCCATGTACCAGGTGTTCTGACGGCTGTCGCTGTTGCGACCCATGTCGTAGATGTAGTTGTTGGCGAAGTACCACTCTTTAAACGGTCCAAACGCCAGGCTGGTGCCGGTCAGCTTATCAATGGAGAAGCGTGGCTCAATTTCCATGAACATCGGCGAACCGTGGTCAAAAATACCGTTGGCATTGCTGTTACCCACGCCAAAGAAGTTGGTCAGGTCAAGGTAGCCGTAGAAATCAAACCAGTCCTTTTTAGTAAAGGCTTCGTATTCGAGGTACACATCATTGTTGAACTGGGGTCCGAAGCGGGTGTGATAACTGCCTACCACGTTCACGCTCTGATGCCACCAGTCAGAAAGGTACTGCGGATCGCTTTCCGCCGCCTGTGCGGCGCCGGTCCAGCTACTGGCCAGTAAGGCCCCTGCTATCAACGTTTTAAATTTCATTATTTTTTAACCACTTGCTCGTGATCGCCGCGCAAATGCTGCGATCGGGTGAAATCGATCCCAGGGGATGGGCAGTGTGCTGTTGTCGCCGGTCTGACGCGCCGGATTTTCAGGCCCGCGTAATGTGCCTGTAACAGAGCGATAGAAAATAGATTTTGATCACGTTTGTCAAAAAGTGTTGCATTTCGATTCAGTAAATATGTGAACTTGATCACATAAAGGCCGTGTAACGAACGGAACCCCGCAACCGTTTACGTTGTCGGGATACGCAGAGAACTGGCAGGATAAGAAAATAGCCGGCGCGGATTATCGCGCCGGAGGAGGAAAGACGTCAGGGAAGGGTTACGCGTACCTGCAGGCCACACACTTCACCCTGCGGGTTAAGGCAATTCGACAGAGCCACCTGCATCTGATGCTTCTGCGCCACGCTGCGCACGATCGATAATCCTAAGCCGCTGCCCTGCGCCTGGACATCCGGCGAGCGGGTAAAGCGATCGAAGGCGCGCTCAATAAACGACTCCGGCATGCCGGGACCGTTATCGACAATATCCACCACCGTATGATGACCGACGCGATGCAGCAGCACATCCACCAGGCTGCCCTCCGGCGTGTGCAGCATGGCGTTGCCGATCAGGTTATCGAACAGGCTGCGCAGATCGGATCGGCTGGCGTGCAGACGATAGTGCGTCGTGCCGTTGAAGCCGATATCAATGCCGCGCTTGTCCGCCACCACCATCAGCTGCTCAATGCTCTCCTTCAACAGGTCATCAAGCTCAATGGTCTCGACGCTGGCGACCACGGACTGATCCTCCTGGCGTGAGATATTCAGCAACTGCGTCACCAGATGGCGCGTGCGCGTGACGCCCGCTTCCAGCTGATCAAACTGGCGGCTGGCTTCGCCCGGCAGGATGTGCTGACGCAGGTTCTCCAGCTGTAACGTGACGGCGGTGACCGGCGTGCGCAGTTCATGCGCGGCATCCTCAAGGAACTGGCGCTGTGACGACCAGGCCGCGCGTAGTTTATCCAGTAGCGAGTTATAAGCATCGACCAGCGGCAGCACTTCGTCCGGCAGACCGTCCGGCGACACGCTGTGCGGATGCAGGGTTTCCTGCGCCGCAATCTGGCGCGACGCCACGCGCAGATCGCGCGTAATGGCCCGTACCACCAGCCAAATCACCAGCAGCGACAGCGGCATCATCAGGATGAGCGGAATGATGGCGGAGAGTACGCGTTTCACCATCAGGCTCTTCATGTAGCCGACGTTGTGCAGCACCTGAATATTGCCGATCTCGCTGCCCAGCTCGCCGGGTCGGGTGTAAACGCGCCACTGACAGTCATCGCCGCAGTCGCCAACTTTTAAATCTGACCAGCCTTTTTTGCTCTGCAGGGGCGCGTGCAGCGCCGGCCAGGAACTGGCGCGCAGGTGATTATTGGTGTCCCAGAGCTGAACGATATAGGTACTTTTCAGCTTCTCCTGCTGCATCACCATCGGCATCAGTGCCGGCATGCGCTGGCTGCTTGACCAGGCATCGGCAATTTTAGCGAGCTGGTCGTCCTTCATGGTGCCCATCATGTCGCCATAGCAGTGGTAGAAATACCAGGTGACGCCGCCGATCATCGCCAGATGCAGCAGCACCAGCGTGACCAGCAGTTTGTTGCGCAGCGACCGCATAAACGTAAAGGATCTCATATTGCTGGCACCCGCCAGCCCAGACCGCGTACGTTGCGAATCACTTCGTTATCGAGTTTGCGCCGCATGCCGTGAATCAGCACGTCCACGGCGTTGCTGGTGACCTCTTCGCCCCAGCCGTAGATGCGGTTTTCTAACTGCTCACGCGACAGGATCGCCCCTGGGCGTTCCAGCAGCGCATAGAGCAGGGCGTATTCACGTGCGGTTAGCTGCTCGCGCTGGCCTTTGTACAGCACTTCACGCGTCATCATATCGAGCTGCACGTCGCCGTTGCCCAGCAGGGAGTCCGCCGCACCGTGGCGGCGTCGGGTGATGGCTCGCATACGCGCCAGAACCTCTTGCAGATCAAAGGGTTTGAGTAAGTAGTCATCGGCGCCGCTGTCCAGACCCTGAATGCGCTGCTGCACGGTATCACGTGCGGTCAGCACCAGCACCGGCGTCATGTCACCGCGCGTGCGCGCACGGCGCAGCACATTGATGCCATCTTCACGCGGTAAACCGAGATCGAGCAGGACGCAGGTGTAACCGCCTTCCTGCCAGGCGTTGCTGGCAAATACGCCGTCACGCACCCAGTCCACCGACCAGCCGGCGGCCTCCAGCGCCTGCTGCAGGTTGGCGCCGATCATTTCATCATCTTCTACCAGCAGCACACGCATGATGCCCTCCTGAATAACTTGTCGCAGTGTAGCGCCCGATAATTAGCGCAGAATTAACCTGGTGCGCTGTTTCGTCGGGAAAGCCGTTTTTTTGCTTGCTAATTCTGCGCTAATTTTCTGCTAATTAAGGGATAAATTTAACGCGCTACAGTGACGTCACTGGACATTTTACCGACGCCGGAGGAAGTCATGAATCAGCGCGAATTTATCCGTAGTTTGCTGGAGTGGATTGAAAAAAATTTAGGGCACGATCTGCATCTGGATGAAGTAGCACGCCGCTCGGGATATTCCCGCTGGCATCTGCAACGTCTGTTCCGTCAGCACACCGGTTTTTCTCTGGCAGAATACATTCGCCAGCGCCGGCTGACTGAGTCAGCGCTCACGCTGATCAACAGTGATGAGGCGATTCTGCAGGTAGCGATGAGCTACGGCTTTGATACCCAGCAGGCTTACACCCGCACCTTTAAAAATTATTTCCGCGTCACGCCAGGTCAGCTGCGGCGTCAGCGTCGCGTCGAGCCGGACCGCCTGCTGTTTCCGTTAGCGGTGGCGGTGTGACATTCCTCGCCCGATTTCCCGTGGCCGCTGCGTAACGGGAAATCGGGTGCGCATTCGCGTTTTTGCTTTTAAGCTGCGGTTCTCACTCTTTCGAATCAGCCAGAGAACATGGACAACAGCGATAATCTCACCGCCATGATGCTGTTTGCACGCGTCGTTGAGCGGCAAAGCTTCAGCGAAGCGGCCCGTACGCTGGGGATATCAAAATCGCACGTCAGCCGCGAAATTGCCCGGCTGGAGGTGCGGCTGGGTATTAAACTGCTGCAGCGCACCACGCGCAAAGTGGCGCTGACCGAGCTGGGTCAGGCTTACTATCCGTTCTGCACCCGCATGCTGGAAGAGATGCATCGCGCCGACGCGTTTGTACAGCAGGTGCATCAGCAGCCTGCCGGCAACGTGCGGCTGCAGGCGCCGATCACCTTCGGCTGTCAGTGCGTGGTGCCGACGCTGAACACCTTTATCCGCCGTCATATTCACATCAACGTCGATCTCGAACTGACCACCAGCGACGATCCGCAGCCCAGTGCGGACGTGGCGATTGTAATCCGCGCGCGTGCGCCGGAGGTGGCGAACTACCGCGAGCTGAGCAGCATTGACTGGGGACTATATGCGTCGCCAGCGTATCTGGCCGCGCATCCGGCCATCGATCATCCTGAACGTCTGATGCGCCACGATCTGCTGCTGTTTCACGGCCCGGCACACACCGCGGCGTTGCCGTTTCGCCGTGATAAGCAGCGCCTGGCGCTGGATGTGCACAGCCGCTTTCGCGCGAATAACAGCATGGCGCTGCTTAATGCGGCACTGGCCGGAACCGGCGTGGCGTATCTGCCCGCTTATATGACGCAGGAGGCGCTGGCGCGCGGCGAGATTCAGCAGGTGCTGCCGGAATGGCAGATGGATCGCCTGCACAGTTACCTGCTGCTGAAAGAGCAGCCGCAGCCCTCGTCACCGATCACCTTACTCTGCGACGCGCTGATCACCGCGCTGGGTGCGTCATGATTGTTGTTTTCTGGCAACAATAGCGCGCTGGCTGGCAAATATCCGCTTCTCCCTGTTTTCTGTGTGCTACCGCTGATAGCCTGCTAAAAAGCCAAAAACAGGGATATCACTATGTCGCACTCTTCTATCACGTTAGCGCCTGAGCAGCAACACTGGCGGCGCAATTTGTGGGTTTGCGTGCTGGGCTCGTTCAGCACTATCGTCGCCATGACCCTGCTGCTGCCCTTTCTGCCCCTCTACGTGCAGCAGCTGGGCGTGCAGGAACCGGCAGCGATTGCGCGCTGGTCAGGCGCCGCCTACGGTGCCACCTTTCTTAGCGCGGCGCTGACGGCACCGCTGTGGGGCAAACTGGCGGATCGCTATGGCCGCAAGCTGATGCTGATCCGCGCCAGCCTCGGAATGGCCGTCGCCATGTCGCTGATTGGTATGGCCACCGCGCCGTGGCAGCTGGTAGCGCTGCGCCTGCTGGCCGGTCTGCTCGGCGGCTATGCGTCGGGTTCCACTATTCTGGTGGCGGCGCAAACGCCGAAAGCGCAGACCGGCTGGGCGCTGGGCGTGCTGTCCTCCGGCATCATGGCCGGTAACGTGGTCGGCCCGCTGCTGGGCGGTGTGCTGCCACCGCTGATCGGTATCCGCCACACTTTCTGGCTCACCGGCGCAGTGATTTTTCTCGCGTTTCTCGCCACCACTTTTCTGCTGAAAGAAGCGCCACGTGCGACGATGAAAGCCGCAGCCGGGGAGGGGGATGAGCCGGAGGCGTCGATCAACCGGCCAGTGGTGCGGCTGATGTGGCTGTCGGGCATGCTGCTGATTTTTGCCAATATGTCGATTGAGCCGATTATCACGCTGTATATCGCGCAGTTTGTTCATGGCGATCACGCGGTGACGGTAACGGCCGGGCTGGTGATGGCGGCCGCCGCGCTGGGCAGCATTCTCTCCGCGCCGCGCCTTGGCCGGGTGGCCGATCGCATCGGACATGCGCGCGTGCTGATTTTTGGTCTGCTGGTCTGCGCGCTGCTGCTGATTCCGCAGGCATTTATTAGCGCGGCGTGGCAGCTGGTGGTGCTGCGTTTCCTGATGGGGATGGCGCTGGGCGGCCTGATGCCCTGCGTGACGGCGTTGATTCGTCATAATGTGCCGCAGCGGCAGGTCGGGAAAATGCTGGGCTATGCGACCTCAGCCCAGTATGTCGGCCAGGTGAGCGGCCCACTGTTCGGTGGTTTTATCGGCGGCGCGTTTGGTATGCGACCGGTGTTTCTCGCCACCTGCGTGATTATGGCGCTGTGCGCGCTATTGAATGCGCGGGTGCTGCGTAAAGCTTAACCGCAGGATCGAGCGTAATGCCTGACCGGCGTGAAAAAAAAGCGGGCATTGCCCGCTTTTTTACTTCAGTGCGAAAAATTACTTCGCATCTGGCAGCGCATAGGCAATCACGTAATCGCCCAGCTTGGTACCAAACGAACCGTGACCACCGGCCGCGATGACAACGTACTGTTTGCCATTCACTTCATAGGTCATCGGCGTAGCCTGGCCACCCGCTGGCAGACGCGCCTGCCACAGCATCTCACCGGTGTTGGTATCGAACGCGCGCAGGTAGTTATCTGCGGTCGCGCCGATGAAGAACACGTTACCGGCGGTGGTGATTGGGCCACCCAGCATTGGCATACCCATTTTGAACGGCAGCGGAACCGGTGCGCTATCGCGAACGGTACCGATACGTTTCTTCCACACGGTTTCGTTGGTCTTCAGGTCGATCGCTGAAACGTAACCCCAGGCCGGCTGTTTACACGGCAGACCAAACGGCGACAGGAACGGGTTCAGCTCGACGCCAAACGGCACACCGTACTGCGGCTGAATGCCGGTTTCGGTACCGGAACCGCCTTCTGCGCCCTGCGGTGGCTCAATCGGGTTGCCCGGACCGCGCGGAATCAGCTTAGACACAAACGGCAGCGCCATTGGGTTAGCAATCGCGATCTGACGATGTGGATCAACCGCGATGCCGCCCCACTCGAACATACCGAGGTTGCCCGGGAACACCAGCGTACCCTGCTCAGACGGCGGCGTGAACGGACCTTCGTAGCGCAGACGCTTGAAGATCACGCGGCACACCAGCTGGTCATACATCGTCGCGCCCCACATGTCCTTGTCCGTCAGATTCTGTTTCGGACGGAAGGTCAGTTCGGAGTACGGCTGGGTCGGTGCCACGTGGTCACCTTTCGCCGCGCCCTGCGGTACCGGCGTCTCCGGTGCAGGCACGACCGGCTTACCGGTACGACGATCCAGCACAAAGATGTTACCGGTTTTCGCCGGGGCATAAATCACCGGTACGGTGTTGCCATCTTTGTCCGTGATATCGGCCAGCGTCGGCTGTGACGGCAGGTCCATATCCCACAGATCGTGGTGCACGGTCTGATACGACCACACCAGCTTACCGGTGGTGGCGTTCAGCGCCAGAACGCTGCTCGCGTAGCGCTCCTGCTCTGGTGTGCGGTTACCGCCCCAGATATCCGGGGTGGAAACGCCCATTGGCAGGTAAACAGTATCCAGTTTTGGATCGTATACCGCCGGCGCCCACGAGTTCGGCGAGTTCATGGTGAAGGTGTGTTCATCGGCCGGAATCGCGTTAGGATCTTTCGCGCCCGGGTCGAACACCCACAGCAGTTTACCGGTGTTGACGTCGAAGCCACGAATGGCACCAGACGGCTCACGGGTAGAGTAGTTATCGGTGACCGCACCAGCAATGACGATGGTGGTGTCAGTGATAACCGGCGGTGATGTAGGCTCATACTGGCCTGGCGTCTGTACCGGCTGCTTGTGCTGCAGATCCAGCTCACCGTTGTTGCCAAAGGATGGGCAACGGGCACCGGTATCGGCATCCAGCGCGAACAGACGACCGTCGTTCACTGGCAGGTAGATGCGGCGTGAGCACAGCGCAGGCTGGCTGTTGGCGGCATCGGCAGCGGCAGGCACTTCATGGTATGAAACACCGCGGCAGGTCACGTGCTGGAAGGTAGGATTCGGCTTCAGGCCCGGATCGAATTTCCACTTCTGCTTACCGGTCGTCGCATCCAGCGCAAACAGAATCTGGTGTGGCGAGCAAAGGTACAGCGTGTCGCGAATTTTAATCGGCGTCACTTCGTCAGTGATTTCACCCGGATCGTTGGCGGTTTTGAGATCGCCGGTCTGGAACTGCCAGGCAACCTGCAACTCTTTCACGTTGCTGGTGTTGATCTGCTTCAGCGGCGAGAAGCGAGTGCCCTGCTGGTCACGCGCATAGGCTGGCCAGTCAGCATCGTTGATGTTACTCAGCGGCTGGGCCTGCGGAACGTTAGCGGCTTCCGGCAGATTGCCATTCAGCTCCTGCGGATCGTGGAATACTGCCCACGCCAGCACCAGTACGCTGGCTACCAGCGCAACGGCCATCGCACCCAGCGCACCTTTACCCGCATGATTCAGGCCGCGATACACAAACGGCAGAATCAGCCAGATACCGAAGATCACCAGCACGTCGGTACGTGGGGCCAGCGCCCAGAAGTCGAAGCCGACTTCCCATACGCCCCATACCAGAGTTGCCAGCAGCAACAGGGCATACAGCAGCAGTGCGGAACCGCTACGGCGCCACAGCAGAACAGCGGTGATCAGCATAATCACACCGCCAATAACGTAGTACCAGGAACCTCCAATGGCGGCTAACCAAACGCCGCCAATCAGCATAAATGCGCCCGTCAGCAGTGCAAACAGCACCGTCAGGAAGCGAATTACGCCAAAAGATGAGGAAGCTTTCCCCATAATATTGACCTCTTTCTTTGCCATAAAATCAAAGGAAACAACCGATTAGGCTGTATCCCGACATAGAGTACGAAGTGACTTAAGGTGTTCTGTCAGTGCTTTTCCGTTAAGCAGGATGATCCCTTTGCGTTAAATTTTATCTTAAAAACGTTAACAGGTTTGATTTTTTTAGCGCTTTGCTCTTTTTATCAGGCAGTGACACGACATTTTATGAGGATATTGCGCCATCCTGTCCGGCGTAATCGGGTGATAACGCCGACGCGCAGAATTTTGTGTAAACGTTTACCCCGGGAAGAGCGGATGACAGCTCCGCTGCGTTTGCCAGCCGCTTAGCTGTAAATGCAGGTAATCTTCGGCCGGTAATTGGAGCTGAGGCGTACGTAATATTACCTCTGCTTGTGTTTCCCGCAGCGAAGCGAGCAGAAAAGGAAAGCTGAACTTGAGATAATTTTCGCGGAAGAAGTCATCGCTCAGAACAATACCGCTGAAGGGAAAATCGGTAATATTTTTCCACTCGGTTCCCGGCGGCGCGAGATCGTAAAGCCAGAAGGAAAAACGAGACGCCACAGCGCGTAAGGCGGATCCTGCCTGACGTAAAGTGGCATAGTTGATCGCCAGCCTTACATTCTCATGTTGCAGGCTGGAATAATTATCCACGTCATGCAAAAAGGACATCACACTATTTCCCGCCAGTGGAATAATTATTAATCCCGCAGCATCCGCTGACTGATAATGTTGAGTAATTATCTCGCCTTCATGAAGTAATGCATCACGTTCCGGCACGCAATGCATTAAGGACGCTGAATAACATGCGCCGATAGGTGTGCCGTCGAAGCGACAGACACGCTCAGTGACATAAGGATGGTATGAATTGTTTTCCATTTATCTCTATGAATAAATTAATGAACGATAGCGTCTTAATTATTATAAGGACGGGAAGACTGCTGTGATTATCACAGGGGGCAATATAGATCGATTCGCCGGCAAAGATCACCTTTTTTAGCTGTTTCTGATAAAGAGATAAAAAGGATTCGCCAGGCATTAATTAACGCTTTACTGAATTATCTGGAATGATTCGGCTATTTTCAAAGTAAAACAATCAGTCTGCTAATATTCAGAACGCCATGTTTAACTGTCAATCCGGATAAACACCTGTTTTTACAGCGCACATCCAGCCATTGCCTGCCCCGGTCAGTTATCGCACTCTATGGCGTGAAAAACATAAGGAAAGCCGATGGTGGCTTTTCACCAGGCCGGTGCCATGACGCCGGCCGGTTCTGCTTCAGGATGGGATAAAACTATGGGTTCACCGGTCACCGCAGCGGAAGATTCGCTGCTGCGACACAGGTCGTTCGTCGCCTTCTGGCTGGCGCGTACCTGTTCATCGTTTGGTTTTCAGATGTTCTCCGTGGCCGTCAGCTGGCAAATCTATGCGCTTACCCACAGTGCTATGGCGCTGGGCATGATCGGTCTGATGCAATTTTTACCTTCGGTATTGCTGGCGCTGCCGGCGGGTCACCTTGCGGACCAGTATGACCGTCGCCGCATCGTGCTGCTGGGGCAGCTGATTGAGTGGCTGGCGCTGCTCGGGCTGGTGGCGCTGACGCTGCTGCACTGGGCGGGCCGGATTGAAATCTGGGGACTGGTATTCCTGATTTCGCTGGCCAAAGCGCTGGAGTGGCCGGCAATCACCTCAATGCTGCCAGCGTTGGTACCGCCGCCCATCCTCGCGCGCGCCATGGCGGCCAGCTCGGTGGGCGGTCAGGCGGCGGTGATTGTCGGTCCGACGCTGGGCGGCTTACTGTACGTGGCCGGGCCGGAGGTGGTGTACGGTGTTTCGGCGCTGTTCTATCTGCTGTCGATTGTGCTGGTCAGCCGTTTGCGCTACGAACGACCGCCGCAGGCACGTATTCCGGCCAGCCTCAGCACCATGTTTGCCGGTGTCCGCTTCATCCGCGAGCGCAAAGATGTGCTTGGGGTGATCTCGCTCGATCTGTTTGCCGTGCTGCTGGGCGGCGCCACGGCGCTGCTGCCGATCTTCGCCCAGGATATTCTGCATACCGGTCCGTGGGGGCTGGGCATGCTGCGCGGTGCCCCGTCGGTCGGGGCGCTGCTGGTCGGGGTGTGGCTCAGCCGTCACAAGCTGGAAAAGCACGTGGGCATGATCATGTTTGGCTCGGTAGCCGGTTTTGGTCTGGCTACGCTGGTATTTGCGCTATCGACGCAGCTGTGGCTCTCGCTGCTGGCGCTGGCGGCACTCGGCGGCTTCGATATGGTGAGCATGGTGATTCGCGGCGCGCTGGTGCAGCTGGACACGCCGGATGAGATGCGCGGGCGCGTCAATGCGGTCAACGCCATCTTTATTAATACCTCTAACCAGCTGGGGGAGTTCGAATCCGGCCTGTTGGCCGCATGGTTCGGTGCGGTGCCTGCAGCCGCGATTGGTGGTGTCGGCACCCTGGTGGTCGTGGCGCTGTGGATGGCGCTGTTCCCTCATCTGCGCAAACGGCAGAAACTGGAAAACGACAGTCTCGCCTGACGTTCGCGGCTGCCCGGCGCGGTGGCCGTGGCCAGGTACGCAGTCTGCCTCGTTATCTCGCACAGTTAAATTTGATTATTATTAATCACATTTGACTGTTTGTGAGCATGATCAAACTAATTAAACGCCAGTTAATCTATAAATTGCCCTGCCTGTGCGTAAATTTATTCATTTTTGAGTGAAGTAAATCATTTTGCACGGTGCGGGGTAGCCAGCGCAGCGACGCAACAACAATAATCATGGCCGCCTCATTAACGGTGCGTGTGAAGCCCGGCACGCACTACGACCCTACGTTATCAATGAGGCGAACATGAAACAGTTCTCTGCAGAAGGGATGGTGATTATTGTCGGGATTGTCATTGCCTACATCCTGTTCACTACCTGGCTGACCTGGCGGTTGCGCAGTAAAAACAGCGGCGACTTTATGGCGGGTTCAAACGTGATGCCAGCGTTTGTGGTCGGCGTGATGCTGATGTCTGAATACATTGGTGCCAAGTCAACCATCGGTACGGCGCAGGCGGCTTTTGAGGATGGCTTTGCCGCGTCCTGGTCGGTGATCGGTGCCGCTATCGGCTTTCCGCTGTTTGGTATTCTGCTGGTCAAACGCATCTACAACACCGGCAAAATTACCATTTCCGGCGCGATTGCCGAGCGCTATGGCAACTCCACCAAAAATATTATTTCTATCATCATGATCTACGCGCTGCTGCTGGTGAACGTCGGCAACTATGTCAGCGGTGCGGCGGCGATCTCTACGGTGCTGAACCTTGACCTCACCACGGCGGCGGTGATCACCGCGCTGGTCAGCACCTTCTATTTTATGTTCGGCGGCATGAAAGGCATCGCCTGGGTGACGCTGCTGCACAGCGGCCTGAAATATATCGGTATTCTGGTCATTCTCGGCGTGGCGCTGCACATGACCGGCGGCGTCAGTCCGATGATCAAAGAGATGCCGCACTTTTACTGGACCTGGGACGGTAACGTCGGGCCCAGCACCATTTTTGCCTGGATGATTGGCACCATCGGATCGATCTTCTGCACCCAGTTTGTGATTCAGGCTATCGCCTCGACCAAAAGTGCGGCGTCTGCGAAGCGCGCCACCTGGGTCGCCTTCTTCTTCTGTATGCCGATTGCCATCGCCATTGCGCTGATTGGCGTGGCGGCAAAATATCTGCATCCGGAGATCAACAGCCTGTACGCGCTGCCGGTGTTCCTGCAGGACATGAGCCCGTGGCTGGCAGGGATTGTCACCACCTCGCTGGTGGCATCGATTTTTGTCAGCGTCAGCACCGTGGCGCTGGCCATCGCTTCGCTGGTGGTGAAAGACTTTTATGTGCCATACCGTAATCCGACGCCGGAACGTGAATTTCGCATGACGCGCTGGCTGTCACTGCTGATCGGTTTCCTGCCGCTGATCTTCGTGCTGTTCGTACCGGAAGTGCTGAAGCTATCTTTCTTTACCCGCGCCATCCGTCTGTCGATTTCGGTGGTGGCGATCATCGCCTTTTACCTGCCGTTTTACAAAAGCACGCGCGGTGCGAATGCCGGCCTGATTGGCGCCTGCGTCATGACCTCGCTGTGGTATCTGCTGGGCGATCCGTTCGGCATCAACAATATGTACGTCGCGCTGGTCACGCCGGCGGTGATCATGCTGATTGACCGCCTGATCCCGTCGCGCCAGCCGCAGCGCAAAAATGCACCTGACTCGTCTATGCAAAAAAGTGGAGCCTGACATGACCGACTCAACTATTACCGTCGAACGTAACGGTACGCTTCATCCGCACGCGCAGGACGCGCAGCAGCTCACGGCGATGCTGCCTTCGGTCTGTCCGCAGAACCACGCCGCCAACCTGCTGCCGTTACCCAACGGTGATCTGCTGTGCGTATGGTTTGGCGGCACGCAGGAAGGCATCGCCGATATTTCAGTGTGGTGCTCACGGCTGGCGCAGGGCAGCGCGCAGTGGAGCGATCCTCAACAGTTATCCGACGATCCAACGCGATCGGAGCAGAATCCGGTGCTGTTTCTCGATCCGGATAACGTGCTGTGGCTGTTGTGGACCGCGCAGAAGTCCGGCAATCAGGACACGGCCATCGTACGTTATCGCCAGTCACACGATTTGGGGCGCAGCTGGAGCGCCATTGATACGCTGCTCGACCAGCCGGGCACGTTTATCCGCCAGCCGCTGGTGGTGCTGCCAAACGGCAACTGGCTGCTGCCGGTGTTCTATTGTCGCACCCAGCCGGGAGTGAAATGGGTGGGCAACGATGATATCAGCGCGGTGAAAATTTCCAGCGACAAAGGCCAGAGCTGGCGCGATGTGGCGGTGCCGGACAGTCTCGGCTGCGTGCACATGAACATTACGCTGCTGCAGGATGGCAGCCTGCTGGCGCTGTATCGCAGCCGCTGGGCCGATTTCATCTACCAAAGCCGTTCTGACGACGGCGGTGAAAGCTGGAGCGCGCCGCAGGCGACCGACTTGCCAAATAATAACTCATCGATTCAGGTGACCACGCTGCACAACGGCCATCTGGCGCTGGTGTTTAACGCCATGAGTGCGCGCGATGCCAGCGAGCGTCGCCTGTCACTGTATGACGAAATTGAAGACGAGGATGACGATGCGGTGGCTGTGGCGGCGCAGCCGGTGGTTCACGGCGCACGTACGGCGTTCTGGGGCGCACCACGCGCGCCGATGACGCTGGCCATCTCTGCCGATGGCGGTGTGAGCTGGCCGTGGCAGCGCAATCTGGATGAGGGCGACGGCTACTGCATGACCAACAATTCACAGCAGAAACTGAACCGTGAATTCTCCTATCCCAGCATTAAACAGAGCGCGGACGGCGCGCTGCACATTGCCTACACCTATTTCCGTCAGGCCATCAAATACGTGCGCGTCGACGAACGCTGGGTGAGGGGTGAAGCATGAGCCGCCACGCGCTGGTGACCGGTGTCAGCTCCGGCATTGGCGCGGCGATTGCCGATCTGCTGCTGGCACAGGGCTGGCAGGTCACCGGCTTTAGCCGTACGCCGGTGGAGAAAGCTCATCCGGCGTTTACCTCCGTCAGCGTCGATCTGTTTGACGCTGCTCAGCTGAAGCAGGCGCTGGCGGCGCTGACGAAAGTCGATGCGCTGGTGCACGCGGCAGGCATGATGCTGGCTGCACCGCTGGGTGAGCTGGAGGAAGAGCAGGGGGCGCGGCTGTGGTATCTGCACGTGCAGGTGGCGCAAATCATGGCCAACACCTTGCTGCCGCAGATGGGCCACGGCGATCGTATTCTGCTGCTCGGTAGCCGCACGTCACGCGGCGCGGCGAATCGCAGCCAGTATGTCAGCACCAAGGCGGCGATGGTGGGCATGGCGCGCAGCTGGGCCGCCGAACTGGCTCCGCAGGGCATTACGGTCAACGTGATCGCTCCCGGTGCCACCGCCACGCCGATGCTGCTGCAGTCGGACCGCGCCAGCTCGCCGCCGAAACTGCCGCCTATCGGACGCTATATCCATCCCGAAGAGGTGGCTGCGCTGGCTGGTTTTGTGCTATCGCCGGCTGCCGCTGCCATTACCGGACAGGAGCTGGTAATTTGCGGCGGCGCGTCGCTGTAGTTTTATTCTCCAGCGTGCTTCTCCCATCGTAAATAACAGGATGGGAGAGGCTGCTTTTGTCTCGTCTGCGAAAACTCCTGGCTTACCGTGCTACGCTTTCTTTGGGTTTACCAAAGTGGTAATCTTTTACCGTTTTATGCTAAATCCAATTTTATTGTCTACATATTAAGTGGTTACGGAGTGTAGCGCTCCGCAGCAGAGAAGCGCGCAATGAATCATGATGTTCTTCAGGAAATAAACGCCGAACCACTTTTTCCGGTACAGAGCGATCAACATATTGTTTTTGGCGTTGACGGAAAGTTTAAAGCGCATGCGCTAATCACGATTCTGTCCATCATGAAACACGCCGGAGACCGCGTGTATCATTTCCATCTGATCTCTTCAGAACTGACACCGGCCGATAACCACCGGCTCGCCAGGCTTTTTCAGGGATCGCGCCACGGCGTGACGCTGCATCATCTGCCGGACCAGCTGTTTGCCACGCTGCCGGTCACCGAACTTTTTACCCGTGCGACCTACTACCGCTTTCTGGCACCGCTGATTTTGCCGCAGGCGGAAAAACTGCTCTATCTTGATGCCGATATGGTGTGCATTAATCCGCTCAATGAACTGTGGCAGATCCCGACCGGCCCTAAGGCGGTTGCGCTGGTGGTCGGTGAAATTGCCTCGCTGCAGCCGGTGCTGGCCAAGAATGCCGGCTTGCGCGGCGAGCGCTATTTTAACGCCGGCATGATGCTGATTGATGTGGCGCAATGGCGCGCTGACAATATCAGCGAACGCGCGTTTACTTTACTGTCCGAACACGGGCGAAACTTCCAGTATCTCGACCAGGATGCGTTGAATATTTTACTGGAAGATAAAGTGACCTTTGTTTCTCCTCGCTTCAATACTCTGACCATGCTGGCCCATGACGATCGTGGCTATACGCTCGACGTGCCGGCGGAAACCTGCCTGATTCATTATGCCGGTGCGGATAAGCCCTGGCAGGTATGGAATCAACAGTTTGTGGTTCACCATTATCGCGATATTTATCAGGATTCACCGCTGTCCACCATGGCGTTTGACCAGCCAGCCAATGCGCAGCAGGCAAAAAGAATGTATAAGTCGCTTTTTCGTCAAAAAAGATGGTGGCAGGCCATGCTGTGGCGCCTGAAACATATCAAGATGAGGTATTGTTAAGTGCAAGCTCACGCTTTTCGCCAGCTGATGACGGGAAAAAATATTTACCAGCTCTGTTTTGTGCTGCTGAGTATCGCGCTGGCGTCGTCACTGGTGGTTGAAGCCTTACCGCGCAAAATATTCTATTTTTCCAGTTATCTGGTGGCTCTGTATTTAGTAATTCTGGCGGTGAAAAAACAGTGGCTAACAGATAAAACGGCCATAACGGTAGCACTTCCGCTGCTGTTCATTGGGCTGGTCAGGCTCATCTGGGCAAAGATGTTTTCCCACGCTGAATTCAGTGATGTGGTGAATAACTACTTCCAGGGCGGTAAGCTGTTTATTATCGCGGCTTTTCTCAGCTATTTTATCGTCGCGTGGCGCCACTATCTTAGTCGTCCACTCCTGATAACCTGCAGCGCCATCTTATTTGTCGGGCTGCTGGTGACGTTAGGTTTCGCTATCAGTGAACACGCAAAAACGCTGACCCGCATCAGATTGCTGACCGATTCCGCCGGTACCGTCTCTTATCTGATTACCGCGCTGGCGCTCTGTACTTTGTACACCGGCCACCGGGTAATCTCCCATCGCGGCGGACAAATGATCTTATTCAGCGCGGTTTTTGTCGTGAATATGATGCTGATGATTCTGACCGAGTCACGCGCCGGCGTATTAACCCTGCCACTGATTTATCTGGCCTGGTTTTATTTTACCCATCGCTGGGCGGGTAAAATTTCGCTGGTGGTGTTAGCGCTGTTTATTATCGTGGGCGCTTTATTTATGCCGGGCAGCGTCTGGCAGCGCTTAGACAGCATCCACAATGAAGTTGATACTTATCAGACCAACAATAACACCTCGATTGGCGCCCGTTTCTCTATCTGGAAAGGCGGCTGGCACAGCGTTTCGTGGTCGCTGCTGGGGCAAAGTCCGGATCAGCGCACGGCAAAAGCGCGGGAATACATCACGCAGCATGAGCGCCACAATCCCGAAGCGTATAAAAACGTCATGTATCACCTGCACGATGATTTCCTTGAAACGCTTTCGCTGCAGGGGATCGCTGGCGCACTTTCCCTGCTGATTTTTTACCTGGTGCTGCTGATAGTAGCCGCACGCCGCGGCGTCGCCGGATTAACGCTGCTGCCGCTGTCAATTATCATCTTTGGGCTGACCGACACGGTGTTAATTCAGAGTGGTTCGGTGCTGATCCTGGTGATGGCGATTATCATCAGCTATGCCATGATTCATCCGCCTGAGAAAGCATCGTCCTGATAAACCGGCGCTGGCATAGCGCCCGGTAGTTACAGCGGTTTGTTTAACTTCAGAGCCAGATATTTCTTTTTAAAGCTGGTTCTGATTTTACTATCGAAAAGAAAAGACAGCGGCCTGATTTTAGTGATCGCCTCAATAACCTGCCTTCTGTCGTCAGGATTATCCAGGGCTTGTCGATGTTTATGTGCAATATTAATCCAGTGGCAGGATAGCAGATTGCGATAGCGCTCCTGCAACACCTCATCCATATGCTGCGTTGCGCTCACTAAGAGTGAAATTTTGTGTTTATCCAGCTGGCTGGATAAGCTGCTGCCGCGTTTAAAATAGAGATAAGGGCTCTGGCGGCTATAAACGATTGCATCACTGCTGACCAGGATTTCCGGGAAAAGCCAGGCGTCCTCGTAGCAGGTATAATCCGGGAAGGGATGTGCCAGCAGCATGGTGCGCTTAATAAACTGACCAATAAAGTGCGCCTGCAAATCGCGATGGATCAGGAATTTTTCAATAGCCTGATGCCGTGACAGTGTTTCCGCCTGCAGGCCCTGCCACGTGATGTGCTGAGGCCGGGATTCGTATACCTCATTAAGCGCCGTGAACAGTGCGTCCGGACGATGGCTTTTCAGGTAGCGGACAATATCGGCGAGGGCGTCGGCCAGCAACTGATCGTCGCCATCCAGCATCGTAATATATTCACCGCTGCACTGCTGAACGCCAAAATTACGCACCCGGCCAATGTTGCGGTAATCAATATTAAATACTTTCGCCTGCGGATGCCGCCGGGAAAAATCATCGAGTAACGCTGCTGTGTTGTCGACGGATGCGTCATTGATAAGAATAAATTCAATATACTGCTCAACACCATGACAGGCCTTTTCTAAACTCGCCAGCGTGTCAGGCAGAAATTTTTCACTGTTATGGGCCGTTAGCAACACACTGATTAAATAGTCAGGAACCATCATTTTTTAAGTCAACATCTGAGGCAGGAATGCCGTCAAGCATACTACAAGTGGCAATTTGAGGGGAGGGCATTGACGCAGCGCAGCCCTGCGCCTGCTGTCGCCGATCAGGCACATTTACGACTGATACAATAATGCGTATGATTCTCATTCCTTTTTATACTTCCTGCTCGCGCAGGTAACCCATCGGTCCTTACCGGAGACAGCAATGACTTCATCATTACGCCCGCGCGCCACCGCGCTGGTTCTGGCGCTGCTGGCAGCCATGAGCCTGAGCGCCTGTCAGGCGCCGGCTAAAAAATCAGTAGCGCCTGCCGCCGCGGCTAAGCCAGCGGCAGCGGAGAAGGTACAGCAGCGTGAACTGGGCGACGGCCTGTATGAAATGGCCTATGTGCCGGGCGATCCGGCTGCGCTGTATGTGGCCAGCGCGCAGGCATTTAAAACCGTCAACGGTGGCGTGCTGTATCGCCTGGATGCCCGCACGCTGGCGACGCTGGGCGAAACCCACACCGATCTGAAAAACTTTGGCATGACGGCTTCACCGGACGGCAGCGTGCTGTACATTACCAACACGCTGGACGGTGGCGTGACGAAAGTGGACGCCAGAAGCGGTAAAGTGCTGCAGCGTCTGCTGTTTGGCCTGAAAAACGACAAAGGCAATCCGGTTGGTGCGCGTGAAATCCTGCTGCATGACGGCCTGCTGTACATCGGTGCGATTGAGAATCCGGCGATGATTTGGGTGGTTGATGCGAATACGCTGCGGCTGAAAACCACCATCAAAAACGCCGGTAAGTGGGTGACCGGCTTGCTCTATTCGGCGTCAACCGACCGTATTTACGCGGCGAACGGCAGTGGCGAAGTGCTGGTGATCAATCCGCGCAGTCACAAAATTGAGCAGCGCTGGACGCCAGGCGATGGCAAAGAGTATCTGCTGTTAAATCTGGCGGAAGATGCCGCCAATGGCCGCCTGTACGTCACTGACAATTCTAAGGGCAAAACCACGCTGGTGTTCGATGAGCGCAGCGGTAAGGTGATCAAGCGCCTGGATGTCGGCGATTCGCTTGGCATCAAATTCAATGCGAAGCGCAACGAGATTTACATCAGCCAGCGACTCGGCGGCAAAGTGCTGCAGCTGGACGCGACGACCTACGCAGTGAAAAATAGCTGGACGCTGCCGACCCACCCTAACAGCCTGCTGGTGTCGCCAGATGGTCAGACGCTGTACGTGACGGTGAAGCAGGGACTCAATAAAGATCGCTCGCCGCAAGGGCCGGATAGCGTGGTGCGGATTACGCTGGATTAACCGCGCTGGGTTTAATCGCGGCGCGAGGGATCGCGCCGCAGATAACCCGTGCTTAGCCACGGGTTACGTCATCCATTACGCCACGCCGTTCACCAGAAGTACGCGGTAGTTGGCGCCTTTCAGGCGATGCGCTTTGGCTTCCTGGTAGGCCGGGCTGAAGTACCAGGCTTTGGCGGCCTCGGCATCTTCAAACTGCAGCACCACCACGCCTTCAGCATCGCGCCCTTCCAGTACCTCCAGATCGCCGTAAAAAGCCAGTGGCGTGATGTGGTGATCGCCACGCGCCGCGCCGGCTTTCTGCGAATAGGTGGCCAGCTCATCTTTATCCAGCGTTTCGTCTTTAATCATAACGACATATGCGGCCATTATTGTTCGCCTCGCGCCTGACGCTTGTCTTCAGTATTGGTATCAAAATCGCTCGCATCGTGCCGTTCCAGCAGCTGATCCTGCGGCTCGGCGCCAAATGCCCGGTTCACTTTACGCCCGCGGATCACCGCCGGACGGTCGGCAATCTCTTTTGCCCAGCGCACCACATTTTTGTACGACTGCACATCGAGGAATTCGCCGCCACCGTACTGGTTGTTCAGCACCAGATTGCCGTACCACGGCCAGGTTGCGATATCGGCAATGGTATATTCGTCGCCGGCGAGGAAACGGTGGTCCGCCAGCTGGCGATCCAGCACATCAAGCTGACGTTTGGCTTCCAGCGTGAAGCGGTTAATGGCGTATTCAATTTTCTCTGGTGCGTAGTGATAGAAGTGGCCGAAACCGCCGCCAAGGTACGGCGCGGATCCCTGCAGCCAGAACAGCCAGTTCAGGGTTTCAGTGCGGCCCGCCACGTCAGAGGGAATAAAGTGGCCGAATTTATCTGCCAGATAGAGCAGGATATTGCCGGATTCAAACACGCGCAGTGGCGGCGTGATCGAGTGGTCGCGCAGCGCCGGAATTTTTGAGTTGGGGTTAACCTCAACGAAGCCGCTGGAGAACTGATCGCCATCGCCGATGCGGATCAGCCAGGCGTCATACTCCGCTTCCTGCACGCCGAGCGCCAGCAGCTCTTCCAGCAGAATGGTCACTTTCTGGCCGTTTGGCGTCCCCAGCGAATAGAGCTGCAGCGGATGCTTACCGACCGGCAGCGTTTGCTCATGCGTCGGCCCGGCGGTTGGACGGTTAGTCTTCGCCCCGTTACCTTTGGCTTCCGGGTCCCAGGTCCAGACTTTCGCGGGCTGATACTGATTTTCCGACATAATGCGTTCGCCTTGTTGTGAGAAGATTTTTGCTGCTACTGAGTGTAGCAGCACGCTATCACGCCGATTTAACCGCGCTGGCGATAAAAGACAAAGTCGAATCAGGCAAAATTCTCTTGCGTAAACAGCATAAAGTCGACTTTACCGGGCTGATAGGTCTCTGGTTGCTCACCCTCTTCCAGATGTCGCAGCAGCAGCGTCAGCGCCAGCTGTGCGTGACGCAGGGTGTTTTGATCGAGCGTCAGCGTCAGCACGCGTTTGGCCAGCAGCTCACGCGTGGTTTGGTAAAGTTCGTGCGTAACATATATCACCTTGCCGCACAGCCGGTGGCGCGCCAGCGCTTCGTGAATCTGCGTGTTGCCCATGCCGGTATTGTACAAGCCGACAATGTGCTGCGATGCGGCCAGCGTTTTCTCCAGCAGCCGGCTGATGCGCTCGCGCTCGTCCTGGCCTGCGATGATCTCCCGCAGCCGCAGATGCGGGAAGCGCTCCGCCAGCACTGCCTGAAACCCTTCGATGCGCAGACGGTGCGCGGCGTAATCAGCGCGACCGCTAACCAGCACCACATCTCCCGCCACGGGCAGCATGCTGCCGAGCATCAGCGCGGCGGTGCGTCCCGCCTTCAGCTGGTCAATACCGACATGGCACAGGCGCGGCGCATCAGGCAGATCGGCCACCAGCGTGATGACCGGTACGCCACGCGCTTTACAGGCCTCAAGCGCCGCGTAAATCAGCGGATTTTCATGGGCGAAAACAATCAGCCCGTCCATCTTTTTGCTGCTGGCTTCGATATGCGCCGCCAGCTTTTCGGGCGCATGCTCCGGAATCAGCGTGCGGTGCAGCCGCAGGCGACGATAGCCGAGCTCATCCGCCAGCCGGGCAAAATCCTGCGCCAGCTGTTGAAAGAAGAAGGAGCCGTTACCGCTCAGCAGCACCTCTATCTGCCACGCGTGGCGGTGCTCCTCCGGCAGGATGCGTTTCAAACCCGCTTCGCGCGCCGCCAGTAAAATCTTTTTCGTCATCGCGGGCGACACGCCGCCCCGGTCGTTCAGCACCCGATCCACCGTGGCGACGCCCACGCCCACCCGCTTAGCCAGTTCGGCCAGCGTCATTGTTTTCATCTGAGTGAATTCCATCAAAAACCGCGTTCAGACAGCCTGCCAGAAAGCGATATTTTGACAAGACCGACGATGCCGAAGTGTG
Source organism: gamma proteobacterium symbiont of Scutellera amethystina (assembly GCF_059730845.1). Taxonomy (NCBI): domain Bacteria; kingdom Pseudomonadati; phylum Pseudomonadota; class Gammaproteobacteria; species gamma proteobacterium symbiont of Scutellera amethystina. The sequence goes on along the minus strand of NZ_AP035935.1, from coordinate 3,782,801 downwards.
AGCAACAGGAGCGTTATCATGCGCAGTGCGCAACGTTTTGCCTTAATTGGCTGTGGATTTATTGGCCAGGTGCATGCCGCAAACCTGGCGCGCCATCCCGGCGTTGAGCTGGCGCTGGTGTGCGATATAGACACCGCGCGCGCCGCTGTGCTGGCAGAGCAGTTTGGGGCGCGGGCCGCCAGCGTGCCGCAGGCGCTGAGCAGTGAGGCCATTGATGCGGTGCTGATTGCCAGTGCGACGCCGACCCACGCTCCGCTACTGGAGCAGGCGGTACTGGCGGGCAAAGCGGTGTACTGTGAAAAACCGATCGATTTGTCGCTGTCACGCGCCCGGGAAGTGGTAGCCAGCATTTCCCCGCTGCAGGTGCCGGTGACGGTAGGATTCAATCGGCGTTTTGATCGCAGCCATGCACAACTGAAAGCCCAGCTGCAGCAGGGCGTGATTGGACGCAGCGAGCTCATCCAGATGGTGTGCCGCGCCTCTGAACTGCCGCCGCTGAGCTATCTGCAGGCGTCCGGCGGACAGATGCGCGACCAGGCCATCCACTTTTTCGATCTGCTGCGCTGGTTAACTGAGGATGAAGTGGTCACCGTGGGCGCGCTCGGTGCCGCGCTGGCGATGCCGGCGATCCGCGACATTGACGTCGATACCTCAGTGCTGATTATGCGCCTGCAGCAGGGCGCGCTGGCGCAGCTCGATAATGCCCGTCGTACCGCTTACGGTTATGACGAGCGCATCAGCGTGATGGGCAGTCTGGGCATGCTGGCGTCGGAAAGCCAGGCGGTGCGCGGTGCAACGCTGTATCAGGGGCAGCACATCCGCCAGCCGGGGCTGTATGCGGACTGGTTCAGCCGGGTACAGGAGACCTATTACAGCCATCTCGATGCGTTTGTACGCCATCTTGACGGCGAGAAAGTGGCCGGTCTGCCGGGGTTGATTGACGGGCTGCGCGCGCAGGCCATCGCGGAAGCGGCGCAGCTGTCTCTGACGCGCGGCGAGTTTGTTGAGGTGGAGTGGGTGACGGTGTGATGGGGAGTGGGCGATGGCGTTTGCCCTCACCCCAACCCTCTCCCGCAGGCGGGAGAGGGGGCTGATTGTGCGCCCACCGGTCATTGGCGGGAAAGGGGGCTAAGGGCGGGCGATTTACAGATTCAGCAGCTCGCGCTCAATCAGCTCGCGGGTTTCCACCGCCTGATACTTCATCTTCTCCGGATAGCCAAACAGCGCGGCGGAGATAATCGACTCGCCGCCCACTTTATAGTGGCGGTTAGCGAAATCCATCTCGCGCAGCGCTTCGAACAGCGCGTCGAAATTCACCTCACCTTCGCCAACGGCTACGTGCTGGTGGATGGTGGCATCGACGCCCGGTGGGTTAACGATGTAGCGACAGTGTTTGGTGTGGTTCATGGTATCGGCAATCAGCATATGCGACAGATCGTCGCCAGCGTAATGCAGCATACTCTTCACGTCGCCTTTGCCCTTGTCATAGTAGAACGTATGCGGTGCGCTATAGATGTATTTGACGTTGTCGCTGCGGAACGACTTGACGATATCGGCCGTTTCATTGCTTTCTTCGCAGAAATCCCACGGATGCGCCTGAATTTCCACGCGAATCCCCTCACGCTCGAAAATCGGCAGCAGTTCATCCATAGAGCGATAGAACATCTCTTCGCAGATTTCGGGCTCGTTCGGGTTACCGGAAAGTTCGGTATTGATCACCTGCACGCCCATCTCCACGGCAATCTCAATCATGCGCTTCCAGTTTTTCACCGCCGCCTGGCGCCGCAGCTCATCCGGTCCCGACCAGCGATAGACGGTGATAAACGAGGAGATTTCCAGTCCGGTAGCGTTGAGCGCATTTTTGTACTCGCGCATGATCTCCCGGCTGGCTTTTGGGTGTTTATAGAACGGATTGATCTGCGGATGCGGCGACTGTTCAATGTATTTATAACCCCACTCCGCGACCTGATGCACCATACGCGTGATGCCGAGATCGCGGATAACATCCACATCAAAAGCGATTTTCATTGTTGTTCTCCTGCGCGTTACGTTACCCACCACCGCAATCGGCGGCTGGTGTCGCGTCAACTATAAAAACAGCCCGGCACCGGCTCTAATGCTTTGCTGATGCATTTCCATCAGTGCCGGCGGCCCGCTGCGGCGATCGTTTGCCAAATAATTATTCTATTTGCGTGAGAAATGAAACGAATGATGGTCTTTGTGCGACAGCGATCAAAAGAATGAGAGGATCTACTCATTTATTGAGGGATAAACACTGGCTTATATGGCGTGAAAGCATAACGTCAGGCATTATTTTTGATAGTTTATTATCATTAAGGGGCTTAACGATGAGCAAAATTACCATGAGCGCGATTGCCGCCGCTGCCGGGGTGGGGATCGCCACCGTGGACCGGGTGCTCAATCGCCGCGCGCCGGTGCGGGCGCAGACCGAACAGAAAGTACTGGCAGCGGCGCATCGGCTGGGTTACCGCAGTAGCCACGCCCCGCCCAGTGCGCACAGCGACGGCGTGACGCTGCGCATGGGGTTTATCCTGCTGTCGGCTTCGTACTCTTTTTATCAAACGCTAACCGATGCGCTGCGCCAGCAGACTCAGCCATTTCATCCGGCCGGCAGCGCGCCGCTGTTTGTCTGGCACGAGATTGATGAGGTGGCAGCGGTGGTGGATTCGCTCTACCGGCTGGCTGAGCAGGTGGAGGCTATCGGCGTGGTGGCGCTGGATCATCCGCTGATCCGCCACGCGATAGCGCACGTTTCGCGTCAGGGCGTGCGCGTCTACGCGCTGTTTTCTGACTTCTCGCCCTGTGGGCATGCTGGCTATTTCGGCCTGGATAATCAGAAAGCCGGGCGCAGCGCGGGCTGGATCGCCAGCCATCTGCTGCATCAGCCGGGTCCGGCGGGCGTGCTGCTGGGGGATCACCGCTTTATCTGTCAGGAGAACTGCGAGAGTGGTTTTCGCTCGTATCTGCGCGAGCAGGACAGTGCGCGGCGCGTGCTGGAACCGCTCAAAACCCACGAATCGATTGCCGGTGGTTATCAGGCGACCCGCCAGCTGCTGGAGCAGCATGCCGATCTGGCGCTGATTTACGCGCCGTGCGGCGGTATAGAAGGGGTCGTTCAGGCGCTGCGTGAGCAGCCGCAGCGTAAGGTGGCGCTGATTTGTCACGGCCCGGTCAATGATGGCGACCTGGCGCTGATAGATGGCACCATCACGGTGATGCTGCGCCACCAGATCGCTGACATGGCACGACAGCTGGCGCAAACCGTGCAGCAACGTCACGCTGAGCGCAGCGATCATTTTTCTCAGGTCACCCTGCCGTTTGAGATCGTCATGCGGGAAAATGTCTGAGGCGTTGCGCAGTCACCCTTTGTTATCGCTCACCGGGCGACAGCCGCGCCCGCGCGCATGACGACAGCATTTGATAAAAAAATATCAAAAATTTGATAATTAAATTTATGATCGCTATCAAAGAATGAAAGTTCCATGATTGAGGTTGGTGAAATATCTATTTGATACTGACGCCAGCCCTCATCATAAGGAACCATCATGACCCTACACATTGCCAATGCGCCCTGCAGCTGGGGCGTGGACGATCCTGACAATCCTTTCCTGCCACCATGGCAAACGGTGCTGCGCGAGGCGGCCCAGGCCGGTTACCGCAGCATTGAACTCGGGCCGTGGCGCTATCTGCCGACCGATGCCGCCGAACTGCGCCAGCAGCTGGAAGCGCATCAGCTGTCGCTGGTGGCCGGCACCATTTTTGATGATTTGGTCAGCGAGGCGAATTTCCCGGCGATGGTTGAGCTGACGCACAACATCTGCCGCAACCTGTCGCAGGTGCCGTGCGCGGCACGCACGCACGGTGATAACCGGCCCGCTCCCTATCTGGTGATTATCGATTTCGGTAACCCGCAGCGGGCGCAATTTGCTGGTCAGACAGAGAAAGCGCCGCGCCTGGCACCCGCAGACTGGCAGCGCATGATGCAGCACATCACTCAGCTCAGTCACATCGCCTGGCACGACTACGGCGTGCGACCGGTGATTCATCCTCATGCCGGTGGCTGCATTGAGTTTGCCGATGAACTGGAGCAGCTGGTGCAGGACATCCCGCACGAGGTCGCCGGACTGTGTCTCGATACCGGCCATCTTTTTTATTCCGGCATGGATCCGCAGACCTGGCTGCAACGCTACTGGTCGCGCATCGACTATCTGCATTTCAAAGACATTAATGCGGCCGTCTGGCGCGATGTGATTGCGCGCGGCGTCGACTTTTTCACTGCCTGTGCCGAGGGCGTGATGTGCCCGCTTGGCCAGGGCGCGATTGATTACCCGGCGCTGCGGGCGTTTCTCGCTGAACGTCACTATCAGGGCTGGATCACCATCGAGCAGGAGCGCGATCCGCGCAATGCCGCCACCAGTCTGCAGGACGTCACGGCCAGCCTGCACTACCTGCATTCCATCGGATTCTGAGGAGAACAGCATGATTAACGGGAGCAAAGTACTGGATCGCGCGCTGCGCTGGGGCATGGTGGGCGGCGGCGGCACCAGCCAGATCGGTTACATCCACCGTTCCGCTGCTTTACGCGACGGCAACTTCACCTTAGTGGCGGGTGCGTTTGATATTGATGCGGAGCGCGGACAAGCGTTTGGTCGCGCGCTGGGCGTGGCGGCCGAGCGCTGCTATAGCGATTACGAAACCCTGTTTAAAGCAGAAGCCGCGCGCGCTGATGGCATTGAAGCCGTCTCCATCGCCACGCCGAACAATACGCACTTTACTATCTGCCGCGCCGCGCTCAGCGCCGGGCTGCACGTGGTGTGTGAAAAACCGCTGTGTTTCACCTCCGCTGAAGCTGAGGAACTGCAGCAACTGTGTAAAGCGCAGCAGAAGATCATCGGCGTGACCTACGGTTATGCCGGCCATCAGCTGATTCAGCAGGCGCGCACCATGATTGCTGACGGGCTGCTGGGTGAGATCCGTATTGTGAACATGCAGTTTGCTCATGGCTTTCATCACGAAGCGGTGGAGCTACAGAACGCCAGCACCCGCTGGCGCGTCGATCCGCGTTTTGTCGGCCCGAGCTATGTGCTGGGCGATCTGGCCACCCATCCGCTGTTTATCGCTGAAACTCTGTTGCCGCAGTTGCAAATAAAACGTCTGCTGTGCAGCCGCCAGAGCTTTGTGGCCTCGCGTGCGCCGCTGGAAGATAACGCCTTCGTGATGATGGAATACGACAACGGTGCGGTCGGTACGCTGTGGGCGTCAGCGGTGAACTGCGGATCGATGCACGGCCAGAGAATTCGCGTGGTGGGGGCCCGAGCCAGTCTGGAGTGGTGGGACGAACAGCCAAACCAGCTGCGCTATGAAGTGCAGGGCGAGCCGGTGCAGATTCTTGAGCGCGGCATGGGTTATCTGCACGCCAGCGCGCTGGCCGATGACCGTATTGGTGGCGGCCATCCCGAAGGATTATTTGAAGCCTGGTCGAATCTCTATCGCCGTTTTGCGCTGGCGATGGACGCCACCGACCGCGGCGATCACGCCTTCCTGCAGGACTTCTGGTATCCGGACGTGCACGCCGGGCTGATGGGGGTACGCTGGGTGGAACAGTGTGTCAAATCGGCGGATGCCGGTGCGGTGTGGGTTGAGTGCTGACTGGCTGACGAAATTTAACCGGAGTGCGAGGCAGCGGGGCGGCATCCGTGCTTTATTGGGAGCCGCTGCGCATGCCTTCTGCAGTCGCTGCGGCGATCTGGTCAATGGCGCGCTGTGCCTGTTCGCACTGATGCAAAATAGTGAAGGCATGATGGTAAAGCATTTTCCCCGCTTCGGTAGGCGTTACGCCGCGTTTGGTGCGGATCAGTAACTGCTGATTCACTTCTCCCTCCAGCGTGGCAAGCTGCTGGCTTAGCGCCGGTTGCGCAATATGCAAACTTTCAGCGGCCTGCGTCAGGCTGCCCGCGTCGACGATTTTGATGAAATATTTAAGGCGACGAAGGTTCACGATTACTCCCTCTGGCGACACGATTCGGTGTATCAAATGCGTCCGGCACGATGAGATGCAGCAGACACTGAGTTAAGGACAAAAGCCACGACGGCAGGCAGGCACTACGATTAACAGTTTTTTAACATCGACATGCGCCACGCGGCGTGACCGGTGGCGCAATTCGCTGGAAAGGTTTGGGCGCAATCGCAAAAGTGTGCGACGCGTCGCGCAAATGGGGCGGAGCAGTCAGGGTTGTAATAGAGCTAATCGATATTGCATGGGATTGCAGTTTTTTCAGGTACTCCGCACAAGCTGAGCACGCCCACAGCGATGCTGGCGTCCGGCATGATACAGGTCATCTTTTCAATATAACTTCCGGTTTATATCAGAGCGCTATAAACTACAGGTTATATGAGGTGATTTTGAACAGCTGGAAGGTAGAAACCACCGTGCGCTTTGCCACATGGCTGCAGGCGCAGGATGACGCGATGATTGAGGATGTGTTGGCCAGCCTGGCGGTTCTCAGGGAGTTCGGGCCCACGTTAGGGCGGCCTGATGTTGATACCCTCGTCGGGTCGCGTTTTTCCAATATGAAAGAACTCCGTGTTCAGAGTAATGGCCGGGCGATTCGTGCGTTTTTTGCCTTCGATCCGGTCAGACGGGCCATTGTGCTCTGCGCGGGAAACAAAACCGGAACGCATCAGCGGCGCTTTTATCAGGCGATGATTAAACTGGCTGACCGCGAGTATCAACAGCATCTGGAGGAGATGAATCATGCCAAAACTTGAAGACCTGATTGCTCAGCGTTCGCCTGAATCACAGGCGCGCATCAGAAATAAGGCGGCGGAAAAAATCCTCGAGATTCGTTTGCGCCAGCTGCGGGAAGAACTGGCGCTTTCACAGGTACAACTGGCTGAAAAGATGGGTGTTTCGCAACCTGCTATTGCAGCCATCGAGGCGCGTGGTGACGAACTGAAACTCTCCAGCCTGAAAAAATACGTTGAGGCGTTAGGCGGAAAATTGAGTGTAACCGTTGAACTGCCAGCCGGTGACGGGCGGATTTTCCAGCTTTAAGAGTTTCTGCCAGGCCGCAGGGTGAGCGATTCTGCTGGCGCAGAAAAGCAAAAACCCAGCCATAAGGCTGGGTTTTCTGAATAGTGGTGCCCGGACGCGGAATCGAACCACGGACACGGGGATTTTCAATCCCCGTGTGTAAGTGTTAATTTTTTCCGCTTTGATTGTTGTGAAATTGCTTATCTCACCTGAATAAACTTCAGGTGTTATAAATGCATTTAAAATCAGATAATTACAAATCACTTGGTACTAGGCCGAAAGTGATTCCAGTTGTTTCAACTAAAGGTGGCGAGGGTAAATCAACCCAGGCCGCAAATCTCGGCGGTTTTCTCGCCGATGCGGGCATCAAAACCCTCATTATCGACGGGGATCACGCTCAACCAACTGCCAGCAGTATCTACCCCTTAGCATATGAAGCGCCTTGCGGTCTCTATGAGCTGCTCATGCAGACTGCAGACCTCTCACGGCCAGAAAACATAATTTCCCGCACCGAGATCGATAATCTGGATGTCATTGTCTCCAATGATCCCCGCAACCTTTTACCTACCTACATGCTCAATGTTGCTGACGGACGCGTGCGCCTGCGGAATGCGCTGGCAAATCCAGTATTCAGCCAGTATGACGTCATCCTGATAGATTCACAGGGTTCACGTTCGGTGATGTCGGAACTGATTATTCTTGCCGCTACCGGTGAAATGATCGGCATGGTAAAGCCCGTTCTGCCCGATGTCCGCGAATTCATGCGCGGCACAGTTGCTCTTATGGAAGAGCTCCTTCCTTATCTGGCCTTTGGTATCAAACTCCCGCAGATACGCATGCTGGTTAACTGTATGGATTATACGGTGCTGGCAAAAACCACCGTTGAGCATGCTGAAGCCATCATTTCAGGCGGGGATTACAGTCAGCATTCGGACAAAATAGTTATTGAGATGCTTCAGACCAGGATCTATGACCTGGATATCTATAAACATGGTCATGCAGCAGGGCAGCCAGTTCACAGGCTCGAGAAGAAAACCAGCCGTAAAAGTGATTCGGCCTTTGATTCCATGCACAACCTTGCATGCGAACTTTTCCCCGAATGGAAAGAGAAGTTTGACGAGCTTGCTGCAGAAGGGGAGCGTAAAGATGACCTCTAATCGCAGAAATATCCCCGGTCTGTTTTCTCTTGATGCTGAACAGTCTGTCATCGGTGGCCTGATGCTGGATAACGATCGCTGGGATGAAGTGGCAATCCGCCTCAGCGCCAATGATTTCTTCCATAAGGTTCATAAAGCCATCTTTCAGGAAATGACGCGTCTGGTGGCGGCCGGCAGGCCCATAGACCTCGTGACGCTGGCTGAAAGTATTGAAAGCCGTGGTAAAGATGCCCTTGACCAGCTCGGTGGCTTTGCCTACCTGGCAGAGCTCGCTAAGAATACGCCCAGCGCGGCAAACATCGTTGCGTACTGTGAAATAGTGGAAAAATACAGTCAGGGTCGTCAGTTAGCCGCAATTGGTACAGAAATCACTGAATCGGTAAAAAAACCGGGTGCTGATATTGAAAGGGTAATGGAAATTGCCGAGCAGAAAATCACCCGACTTGCCGAGCGAACTGAACCTGAACAGGCAGTCACTCTCATTGATGGTATGGAAAAGCTGCTGGTTGAGCTGGAGCGCCGATGCAATGTCCCTGACGGTATTACCGGTACGCCTACAGGTTTTGAAGACTTCGATGCCATGACCAGCGGTCTTCAGGCTGGCGACTTAGTGCTTATAGCGGCACGTCCATCGATGGGTAAAACGGCGTTGCTGATAAGTTTGCTGATTAATTCCTTGATGAAAAAAAAGGAGTCAAACGGGCAGTTTTACAGTCTTGAACAGCCAACAGAACAGATCCTGATGCGCATGGTTGCTTCACTGGGCAGCATAGACCTGACCCACCTCAAGAGTGGGTTGATGGATGATGAAGACTGGGCGCGCGCGTCAAACGCTTATGGGCTGTTAACAGGGGACCTCAAAGATCGCCTCATCATTGATGACACCGGTTCACTGACGCCCGCGATGCTTCGTATTCGCGCCAGACGCAACGCACGGCGCTATGGTCATCCATCGATTATCGGACTTGATTACCTGCAGCTGATGCGCTGCCCGGATCAGGAAAACCGCACGCAGGAAATTGCAGAAATATCGCGTTCCCTGAAAGCGCTGGCCAAAGAAATGGACTGCCCTGTTGTTGCGCTGTCACAACTTAACCGACAGCTTGAGAGCCGCGCAGATAAACGTCCGAATAATGGTGATCTTCGCGATTCCGGGGCTCTTGAACAGGACGCTGACGTCATCGTTTTTATCTACCGCGATGAGGTCTACCACGAAAACACGGATGATAAAGGCGTCGCTGAAATCATCATCAGCAAACAACGCCAGGGGCCTACAGGCACAATTCGCCTGCAATATGAAGGTCGTTTCACCCGATTTTCTGACCTGACGGCCAGCGCAGGGAGGACAGCAGCATGAGTAACGTTCGTAACCTGAACATCGGTGCTGCCATGCTGCAACGGGGTAAATCGCCTTCTCAGGTCACTGACCCAATGGATGCCGCTACATTGCCGGTCAGCGAAATGGCAATGGTACTGACACTGGACCAGCTGCGCCCGAATCCGGACAACCCCCGTAAAGGCCGCAATCCACGTTATGAAGAAATCAAAGCCTCCGTGCGTGCTCGCGGGCTGGATTCCATTCCTAAAGTGACCCGCGACCCTCAGGGGGAAGAAGTTTACATCTTCAGCGACGGCGGCAACACCCGATATCAGATTCTCTGTGAGTTATGGCAGGAAAGCGGCGATGAACGTTTCTATCGCATACACACTATTTTCAAGCCGTGGCCAGGCAGGCTTAAATGCCTGGTTGGTCACCTTGCAGAAAATGAAGTCAGGGGAGATCTGACTTACATCGAAAAAGCCTTTGGTGTGCATAAGGCCCGCGTGATTTACGAAGAGCAACTAGGGCGTGCTGTTACGCTGCGGGAACTTTCTGACCTGCTCGGACAGGAAGGTTACCCTATTGATTATTCGAGCGTGAGCCGGATGGAGGATACCCTCAATTATCTGTATCCCCATATGCCAAACCTCCTTGAAAGCGGGATGAGCCGTGGTCAGGTAACGCCGCTCCTGAGCCTCCGCTCTTCTGCCATGAAAGTTTGGAAATCATTTAGCGGTGACGTTAAACCTGCCGCTACTCTGGATGAAGTATTTGGCTCAACATGCAGGGTTTTTGACGAACCAGACAGCTATGCGCTTGATGTATTCAGAGATGAATTTATCGGCCAGTTGATTAAGGCTCTTCCGCATCCAAGCCTGAATTATGATCGCTGGCTGATTGAGCTTGACCCCCGCGAGCAGAAGCGCCGTGAGCAGTTTGGTGAGCCGCCACCGCTGCCGGCAATGACGCCTCCGCCGGAAAGAGCGGCAGGCCGGGAATCCACGGCATCTCAGGTCACTGTCCTGCCTCCGGATACCAGCTCCGAAACGCCGGTCACGGGGCTGCGCAGTGGCACCCTGACCACACCAGGTCGTCCCGAGCCGGCTCCGGAACTGCCCGCGGGCGCTGAACTGCCTGTGAACGCACTGGTAACCGCCGGCAGTGAACCGCGTCGCGAAGTACAGGATGATCTGTTCGGCGGACGACCAGTCATTACCGGCGAAACGGCTGGCTCGGACAGCATTTCTCTTCCTGATTTCAGCCCGGGCACGCTGATGTCCGCATTTGGCGAGGAGAGTGAGTCCCAGGCCGCGCCCGTCAGTTCGGTCGCCTTCGCTGCAACCGGGCTTGAGCCCGTCAGCGATATCTGGCACATCCCGGCACTCCAGGATGATATTGAGCATCTGCAGGATATGGCCTACCGGCTTGTCTTCGAGATTGCCGAGGCGATGGGCTGTGCGGACAACGTGCGGGAGGATAAACACCCTCAGTCAGCAGGCTTTGCCGTCTCCGAAACCGGCAGCGAATTTGTCCTCTTCCTGGCAGGCCTGTCCGGCGCGCTCCCCAACAGGCAGTTCAATATGTTCCTGTTCTGCCTGAATTTCTTCGGCTCTCAGTCACCATCTGACACGGCCGTATTCGACGATATTACGGTGGTAAAAACCCTGCGCCTTATCCGCGTTCTCCGCCGTCTGCGTGAGCTGCAGCGACAGTCTGCAAAAGGAGGGGAAAATGTCTGATGACCTGAACGATGAAATGGCGCAGGCCAGTACGGCTCTGTTCACCCAGCGCGGCATCGATGCAATCCGGGCGCAGGTGCACTCAGTGAAACCGTCAAAAGTGTTCTGCGAATGCTGCGGAGCGGACATGCCGGTCGCTCGCCAGCAGGCTGTGCCGGGCGTGGAGCTCTGTGCCGGCTGTCAGGATGTGAAAGAGAAACAGGACCGTCACCGTGCTGCCGGGAGCAGGGGGATGCGCTATGTCGGATAACGCAAAAGTCACAGCCCGTATCCGCCGCCTGATGGCGCTGGGCACGCGCAACAGTAACCCTCATGAAGCCGCCCGTGCGGTGGCACTGGCCCAGCGGCTTATGCAGCGTCATGGTATGACGCCAGACATGCTTTCTCTCAGTGGCATCACCGAGTCAGTCTGCCTGAGCCTGACCAGTAATGCAGATAAGGTGCCAGCCTGGCTGAGCTCTCTGGCAACAGTGGTCTGCATGGCCACAGGATGTCGCTGCTGGTTTGGCTGGCATGTTCATGTCAGTTCACAGGGAACCAGCAGCGTTCGCCGTTCACTTCACTTTTATGGCTTCAGCGAACGACCCGAGGTGGCGCTCTACATCTATACAGTTCTGCAGCGCCAGCTGCGCGTCGCGTCTGAAACGCACATGGAACAGTATCGTACCCGTCGGATGCTGCTGCGTACGCGCCGTCGTCGTGCAGACCAGTTCAGGGAGGGCTGGGTATCCGGCGTCTGGCAGGTACTGCGTTCATTTGCGCCCTCTGAGGAGGAAAATACCGTACTTCAGCGCTGGCTGACAAAGCGACATGCCGGAGACGCACTGGCCGACGTGACTGTTCGTGAGGCGGGAAGCTGTCGCGGTGACAGCGCGGCCCGGATGGCCGGTTTTCTCGCCGGCCGGGATGCCGACCTTCATCATGGCCTCGGTGGCGCACAGGCACCCCGGCAGATTTCAGCAGGGGGAGGCTCTCATGACTGATGTTCTTTTATGGTGTGCCTGCCTGTCGGGCTGGATCTTTGATGTTCTGCTTGTTGCTGATCAGACGTTATCAGGAGGTGGCCTGTGAGCCAGATTAATCTTTCCCAGGCCACCACGGCCATTCTCTCATCCCTTCTTATGGACATTAAGAATGGAAATATACGTCGCTGCGAGTCGCTTGGTATGTCAGTAGAGGAGATACGTGCACTGAGTCAGCTCAGCCTTGATGAACTGCACTACCTCAGCCAGTCGCACGTTTCCGTTCTTGATATCCGTCTGAACCACGAAAATTTCTGGCTGATGCTGAATCAGGCTCGGAATGAACTCAAGCGCATGCTGATGATCGATCGCGCGCTTGAACTGGGCGGCTCTATGGAGCTGATAGACAAATATTTCGGTCTTTCACCTGCGGAGGTCAGTGCCCGGCGCCGACTCATGGGTATTGAGTCGCGTCAGGGGCGTACTCAGGGCCTGACGGAGCCGCAGGATGCAGCGCTCTGGACCGAGTGGAAAGCCTCAGGCCTGACTTCACCAGATTCCCATCAGGCGCTGGAAGCGATGATGCTCACTGCCGAGCAACATGGCCTGTCTCTTACCGCCGTTTGGAGTCGGGTTTGTCAGTGGTGCCGCGAGGCAAACACGTCATTACGTCGGACCGAGTCAATCGCTCGCAAGGAGGCGTGATGGAACTGGAAGATTTTTCTCCTCGTCAGCAGGTTTCCCCGGCGGTACGCCGCCGGGCGCAAAAGTTATTTCATGCACTTTGCTGCGGCCAGAAAGTGTTCCGCCGGCTGACCATGAACGGATATCTCAAGATAGATGTAGGACCGTTCTGGCGCATCCTGAGCAAGGACGGTGGCCGGCAGTGGTGGCTGATGGATCATGAGACATACAACCGTGAAATACGCCGGTAAAGGATTGCCGCTGATGACCACACTGTGCCGGGTTTATCCCGGCACAGTGCTGTCTCAGGCAGAAGAGGAGAGCATAAAATGACCATTCCCGCCGACAGTATCGTGGCGCATACGCTTGGCAGAATGCAGCAGAATCTTGAGCGGCGCGCTGATAACGGCGATGTAAGCCAGGAGCGCAGCGGGCTGCTGTTTATGGGAAACGTGCACGATGCGTTCCCGCGCAGGCTGTTTCTTGATACGCGCCTGTCACCGCTGGATAAAACCGCCTGGGTGATGATCAGGCTTTATGCGCAGCAGAATGAGGGAGCCATCTTTCCGACCTATGACGAGCTGCAGGTTCAGCTGGCCTCCGCGCATTCCGAAAAAGCCTCACGCGATACGGTGAGCCGCGTTCTGCTGATGCTGCGCCTGACCGGCTGGCTCAGTCTGTGTAAGCGGGTGCGCGATGACCGTGGCCGTGTGAGGGGCAATATCTATGCGCAGCATGATGAGCCGCTGGGTTACCGTGACGCCGAAACCTTTGACCCGGGCTGGCTGACGCTTGTTGAAGAGAGCTGCCAGAATCGTAATAAAGCGGTCCGGATGACCGCGCTGGCCGTGGTGAATGACATTCTGCAGGACCCCGGGATGCGTCACCGTCACAGTCGCCTTGCCCTTATCGAAAGCCGCCTGAGCGCGCCGTCCACGCCTCAGCAGATGGTCCGCCATCGCCAGGCTGTGACCCGCAGTCCGGATTCCGGACTCAGTCAGAAAAGCGCAAAAAACCATTCAGATCCACTGAGTCCGGAAAACGGACTCAGTAACTCATTAATGGATAAAACACTGAGTCCGGAATCCGGACTCAGGCTGAAATCAAGCACTTACACCGGAGTCCGAAATCCGGACTGTAACGTACGTTCTTTCACACAGAGTGTGAATAAAAAAACGTACGTACCGGGTGGAGAGCATTTCCTGCCTGACGATTTTGTTAACGGGCTGAACAGCGAGGATCGGCAGATGCTCACCACCCAGATGGCCTCACTGCCGGAAGCGGTAGCAAAGGCGCTGGCTGACATGCTGCGCGAACAACTGCGACTTGGCAGGCTTAATAACCCTGTTGGCTGGTTGTTCACGATGCTGCGACGTGCCCGTTGCGGTGAGCTGAATTTGCAGGAAGCCGCAGTACATGGCAGTTCCGGCAGCAACAATCCCCGGACAACCAGCACGCGTACTGTACCCGCAGCCAGCCTGCCTGTTCAGCCTGCCAACCGCCCGTCGCAAGAGGAAGTCAGGGAAATGATTGCCGCCATTCGTAGAAACGTAAACAGCAAAACGTAATTACCGTACCCAAATCACTGAGCGCGCTCGAAGCGCCGCAACAAATAACAGGAGCCAATCATGACTAATCACATCATGACGATGCTGACTGATGAGCGTGGAGATTCTCTGATTGACTGGGCTAAAGGATACATCTATGCCGCAGAAATATATGTGGCTAGCAACCCCGCTGACCGTTCCGGCAAAGCATACCTGGAATTGTTGCAAATAGCCCTCGCGGCGCTGACAACAGCACCGGAGGCCAGCACTCAGCAATGAAAGCTGCAACGAGCGGCTGGAACAAATCGCTCAATGCAGCGATGTGGCAAAACTATTCGCCAATGGACGTGGTCAATGCAGGGTTGATTAAAAAGCGACCTTGTTGCGGGGCGCAACAAGGCTAAAAAATATACACTGCGCTGTAGTAGAACTTGTGAACGGTAAAAACCTGCAACAGGAACAGATAAAGTGAGTGAGTGGTTAAAAAATAACCTTGTTGCGGGGCGCAACAAGAACAAAAAACAACCAGATGTTAATTTCTTCATTGGCGTTATGAGTTTCACATTGTTGGTGAGGCATCTGATTCAGGATTATGCCAGCTCTTCTTAACTGAATGCAGGTGACGACAACGATGGCAGAGAAACACAAAAGGGCTGGTGCTCTCCAGTCAGAACTTCATATAGAGCTGCATACTAATTACGCTATCGGCCTATGGGAAGGTCGCAAAAGAGAAAAGCCTGAGGATGGTAAAAAAGGCAAACAACCTATTATGGGAATGCCTCAGTTCCTTCATCGCGCAACTCTGATTAACAGAGATTCATTAATGAATGACCCCTGGGCGGATGCAGCAATGCTGGAACTGGAAGAAAAAATCGAATACGCCAGTAATGAAATGAGCAAACTGATTGATGCGCTGGACAAACAAATGAGCTTTGTTCCTGCAGGTGTCACGATCAGTGATGCACAGGCCGCAGAAACTCTCGACCTGACGGTATTCAGCGGGACACCGCTGGGCTATCGCTGTGTTTTCCTGTTAATGGGTTTCGATCAGTTTGCCAAAAAAGTCCTGCAGGCGGCTCACTATGGTGTCATATCGCGTAAGCAGCGTTATGAACTTCTGGGTGATGGCAGCAGACTGTTACGTGAAATTTATGGATGTGTTCTGCGGTATCGTAAAAAAGGAGCAAACCGTCTTGATGCTGTTGAAAATAATGAAGTCTGGCAGAAGGCCTGTGAGGAAGCTGGAGAGCCCGATCGCGCTGTTTTGCTGGGGGTGAAGCGTTCTGCCTTTTCACCGCCGGTGAATGAAGCGAGCGTAAATTTGCTGCGCATGCGTTATCAGGCAGTCTGACTCACAGGAGGCTGGCTATGCGCCTTTATATCTGTGAAAAGCCCTCTCAGGGGCGCGACCTGGCAGAGGTTGTAGGGGCCACCCGTCGCGGCGATGGTTTTCTGTCAGGCAGTGGCGTCACCGTCACCTGGGCCGTAGGCCACCTGCTGGAAACCGCCCCGCCGGAGGCCTATGGTCAGCAGTATGGTAAGCCCTGGTCGCTCTCTGCGCTTCCCATCCTGCCGGCCCCATGGCAGGTCGTTGTTAAGAAGGAGACGCAGGATCAGTTTAAAGTCATTGAGCGGCTGCTGCGTCAGGTTGACGACGTGGTGATTGCCACTGATGCTGATCGTGAGGGTGAAGTCATCGCGCGCGAGCTGCTGGATTACTGCCGCTGGGAAGGCCCGGTGCAGCGGCTCTGGCTCTCCGCTCTGGATGAAATCAGCATCCGCGCAGCACTTAAGGACCTTCGCCCCGGGCTCGCCACGCTCGGGATGTATCACGCCGGTCTCGGGCGAGCCCGGGCCGACTGGCTGATAGGCATGAACCTCTCCCGTCTTTATACCCTGCGTGCAGCCGAGGCAGGCTTCGATGGCGTTGTCTCTGTAGGTCGTGTGCAGACGCCGACGCTGGCGCTGGTTGTTCGCCGGGACCGGGAAATCGCCTCTTTCGTGCCCAGGCCTTACTGGCAGGTTAAAGCGATTATTTCGGCCGGCGGCATCACCTTTCCGGCGCAGTGGGTGCCGGCGAAGGTGTATACCGACGAAGAAAAGCGCTGTGTTCACCAGGACATCGCGCAGCAGGTGGCTCAGCTCTGCCGTCAGACGGGGCACGCAGTGGTGACAGAATGTGACACTAAGCGCGAAAAATCCGCCGCGCCGCTGGCTTTTTCGCTAGGCACCCTGCAGCAGGCCTGTGGCAGGATGTGGGATATGTCACCCCAGCAGGTGCTTGATACCGCGCAGAGCCTGTATGAAAAGCACAAGGCCACCACTTACCCCCGCACCGACTGCGGTTACCTGCCAGAATCCATGCGGGAAGAGATTTCCGGTGTGCTTGATGCCATTGGCCGTACCGACCCGGAATGTGCACCGGTGCTGGCAGGCCTCGACAGGGAATTTGTCTCGCGCATCTGGAACGACAAAAAAATAACGGCACACCACGGCATTATCCCCACGCGCAATGCGTTTCAGTTGTCCGCGCTGTCGGAGGTGGAGCGTAACGTCTATCTGCTCATTCGCCGTAACTACCTGGCGCAGTTCCTGCCACTGCATGAGTCCGATATCACACGGCTGCAGTTCGACATTGGCGGGCAGCTGTTCCGCAGCTCCGGACGAACGGAGGTGATAAAGGGCTGGAAGGTCCTGTTTGAAAAAGATCAGGACAGTAATATTGATGAGGACGATGAAGCAGCTGCTACCCTGCCGCCGCTCAGCCGCAATGACCGCTGCGCGGTGACCGGTGCTGAGGTGGCGCAGCTGATGACCCGCCCGCCGGCACACTATACGTTTGCCACCCTGATTGGCGCCATGATGAATGCGGCCGCTTTTGTTACGGACGTTGCGCTGCGTAAAGTGCTTAAAGACAATGCGGGGCTCGGCACCGAAGCCACCCGCGCAGGCATCGTTGAGCAGCTGCTGAACCGGCGTTTTATTGTGCGCAAAGGCAGCAAAATCATGGCGACCGAACTGGGAACCGACGTGATCGATGCCCTGCCTCCCCAACTGACCGAGCCGGGCATGACCGCGCTCTGGGAGCAGGCGCTGGATGAAGTTGCCGCCGGCCGTATGTCGCTGGACGACTTTCTGCAGCGCCAGGCCGGCTGGACGCGCAACCTGGTCAGCCACGGGGCTCAGCAGCAGGTCCGTATCCGGGTTCCGCCCACGCCTGTCTGCCCGATGTGCGGAGGGAAAACCCGCCTGCGCAAAGGAGAGAAGGGGGAGTTCTGGAGCTGCCAGCGCTATCCCGGGTGCAAAGGCGTCATAAACATCAGCGGCAGCAAAAAGAAGCGTTCCCGGAAACCTAAGTCTGCTGAATCAAAGAAGAATTAATCCGTCGTCTCCGATTGCGGGCCGTCAGGGGCTTTGCTATTGTGGCACCGGCTCTGAAGCCGCACCCCGTGACTGCGGGTTTCGTCAGCATCTAATGCATGTGCTGACGGAATACAGTCTGACCGGCCCTGTCCACACCTGAACGGGAGCCGGTAAGGCACGAAAACTCCGTGAAACCCGTGCCGGGCCCTTTCAGCCTGCGGAGCGACTGCGAAAGCAGGTTAACCTCAGGTCGATGGTGCAGACCTCAGAAGGCGGTGCCGCAGGGTGCCGCTTTTTTAATTTTATGTGCTGATGATTTTTTGCATGCTGCGACGTTGACATCCGCGGCGTCTGAATGAATGATAAAGAGGCTAATCGTTGTCGTTCCGACAACTGCCAATGTTCCGGTGATTTGAGAGGAACGCCTTCGGGTAATCACGTGCCAATGCCATCACAACCTGAGAGATGGCGCTTTCGGGCGGTTTTAAACCTGTTAACCTCTGAGAACAGGAACTCTTTATGAGTTGAGGTCCATTTCACCAATTCAGCCAGTCGGCAATCCTTGCTGACATCCCTGCGGGAAACACTTCCCGTAAGGGACAGATGTTTCTCCGCAACCTGTTTAGTTTTTACTCCGGAGAAACCATCATGACTGCAACTACCAATACCCCTGCTTCAAACAGCTCTGCTTCTGCTAATCAGAAAAAAGAGTTTTTCAACCTCAACGTCAGCGGCATCGGATATCTCAATTCGATACGTCGTGTTCAGGGACCCAACGGCGAATTCACCTGCGCCGTTATTAATGCCCTGACCGGCCCTACTGATAATGCGTCCTATACCCGCTTCGATGTTACGGTCGCTGGCGCGGACACCACCAAACTCATTAATCGCTGTCAAAAAGCCGTTGATGAAGAAGAAAAAGTGCTGATTGGCTTCGTGCTAAGCGGACTCAAAGCCGATGTGTTTACCCTTCAGTCGGGTGATCATGCCGGTGAAAGCCGTCCTTCCCTGAAGGCCCGCCTGATCAAGGTGGAGTTCATCAAGAAAGGTCAGGACGTAGTCTATCAGGCACCCAATGCTTCCCAGACGCCAGAATCCGGCTCATCGGCTCAGAAAGAGTACGATCCGAATTCGTTCTAAGCGTTACGGACACACCACCGGAACATCCCGGTGGTCGTGTTTCTCACCCCACATTCCTGAGAGGAAAACATTATGTCCGCACGCGGCGTCAACAAAGTTATTCTGGTCGGTCATCTCGGTCAGGACCCTGAAGTTCGTTACATGCCAGATGGCAAAGCGGTGACCGGCTTAAGCCTGGCCACTTCTGAAACCTGGCGTGATAAACAGACCGGTGAAAACCGGGAAATTACCGAATGGCATCGCGTCGTGCTGTTTGGCAAGCTGGCTGAAGTTGCCGGTGAATACCTGCGTAAGGGTTCACAGGTGTATATCGAAGGTCAGTTACGCACCCGCAAATGGACGGATAACAGCGGCACCGATCGCTGGACAACCGAAGTCGTTGTGGGAATGAACGGAACGATGCAGATGGTGGGCGGAGGCCGTAACAATGGTACCAACACCAGTGGAAACAATGCGCAGTCAGGTCAGCAGAGTGCATGGGGCCAGCCTCAGCAACCTCAGCAGCCTCAGTCTGCGCCACAGAATCCGGCGAATGAGCCACCAATGGATTTTGACGATGACATACCGTTCCTCGGACACGGTTATGGCATATGCCGCAAAACCATTTACGCCATTTCTTAACGGAATCACAGAATTATACCCTCTTATGCGCCAGCTCAGTCTGGCGCTTTCTTTTCATCATCTACTGAATGGTTATGTATAGCAATTTGCTACCATTCGGGATACCATATGCGTATAGCAATTTGTTACCAACAGGAGGAGTTATGCAAACAACTTTCCGTAAATCCGTTCGTGATAAGCAAATCAATATCCGTGCCACGGATGAAGAGCGCGCAGTGATTGATTATGCTGCGAGTCTGGTGAATAAAAACCGTACTGATTTCATCATTGAAAGGGCTGTGCATGAGGCACAGAACATTATTCTGGATCAACGCGTGTTCATACTTGATGACGAACGTTATCAGGAGTTCATCAGGCAGCTCGAAGCCCCTGTACAAAATGTTGAAGGTCGTCAGCGACTGATGGATGTAAAACCTGAATGGAAATAAAAGTCACTGCGCCTGCTTTACTGACAGAGGGGCATGATCTTGAGCTGTTCGATAGCGGAAATGTGGTTCTTGATGACTGGCTTCGCCGGCGAGCATTGAAAAATCAGCATCTCAATGCCTCCCGTACCTTCGTCATCTGTCTTGAAGGAACCATGCGTGTAGTGGGTTATTATTCCATCGCGACCGGCTCGGTAAGTCATGTCGATTTGAGTCGTAGTCTCAGACAGAATATGCCCGATCCCGTACCGGTTGTTTTACTGGGCCGTCTTGCAGTCGATGTAACTACTCAGGGCAATAAATTCGGGAAATGGTTGTTGAATGATGCCGTGATACGCGTTTCAAACCTGGCGGATCAAGTCGGCATTAAGGCTATCATGGTACATGCAATTGACGAGCAGGCTAAAGCGTTCTACGACTACTTTGGCTTTGTGCAGTCACCGGTTGCCGCTAACACGTTATTCTACAAAATATGATGGTTTCATGTTGTTATCCAACAGCTGAACTCATGGACTTCAAATTACTTTCAACGCCGGTTCTCCGGCGTTTTCTTTTCTGATTAAAGTTAATGGCCAGGTCCGTTGATTAACCCGTACCGGCTCTGCAGTATTTTTCTTCAGTTTCAGGAAAGGGTTCCGCATTGCCCGCTTTTTCATCACCGCGAGAATAGCACTCCAGGCTAAGACTATTCATGGGGTGAATCCTGATGGCAGTACTTTCAAGTCGCGTAGCAACGGTAATCAGACTGGCTGAGGGCTGGGTTATGCTGGTCAGCTGCAATAACTCAGATTCTGATAATGTATGATTAAAAAATGGGCGTTATCATGAACAATGCTAAGTGCAGCGGATTAAAAAGAGCTGTTAACAGTGTCACAGATATTTTTTATTTCGGTACCGCTGAAGCCATTATTTTGTACCTGCTGATTTACATGCTGGCTGCGGGGGGCTCATACCTGATGCTGAAACCCCACGGTGGCTGGCCTGCAATCATTGCCGTCAACATCGGAGTTTATACGCTCAATCAAATCATCTCTCGCGTGTATAAAAACGATGAAGCTGGGATTTTGGTTGGGCTGGCTTATCTTCTGGTGACGTTGCTTCCGCTGTTTCATCTCTTTTTCTGGGTGAAATGTTAAACCGCTTTTTTTGACGACGACATACCGTTCCTCGGACACGGTTATGGCATGTGCCGGAAAGCCATTTACGATATTTCATTATGGATTCATGTAATTACGACCTGAATTGCGCCGGTTCATTCTGGCGATATTTACTTCTATATTGA
This sequence comes from gamma proteobacterium symbiont of Scutellera amethystina, assembly GCF_059730845.1. Lineage (NCBI taxonomy): Bacteria > Pseudomonadati > Pseudomonadota > Gammaproteobacteria > gamma proteobacterium symbiont of Scutellera amethystina. The sequence continues at coordinate 3,761,506 of NZ_AP035935.1, read as the reverse complement.
TGTTCATTAATCAGAAATGTCACTGGAGATCTACCATGAATACACGATACGAAGCTGATGTTGTTGCCTGGGCTCAGGAGCAGGCAGCTTTACTGCGTGCCGGTCGGTTCTCTGAGATTGATGTTGCTAATATCGCCGAGGAGATCGAGGACGTGGGCAAAAGCGAGAAACGGGAACTTGCAAGGCGTATGGCCGTTCTGCTGGCGCATCTTCTCATATGGAAGTTTCAGCCGGGCCGCCGCGGTTCCAGCTGGCAGCGAACCATCAAAGAACACAGAAAAGCACTGGCATTACACATCAAAGGCACACCCAGCCTGAAAACTGCGCTCTCTGATCGTGACTGGATAGCTGCTGTATGGGCCGATGCTGTATCTTCTGCAACTCAGGAAACACAACTTGACGTCTTTCCCGAGGACTGTATCTGGGATATGGGACAAATTCTGTCTCAGAAATTTTATCCTGTATGAGTTACCACCATGCCAGACAATAAAGCACCTGCGGGCGCTTTTTTTATACCATGCAACCTGAAACAGCGGGGAAATCGAGAACCCCTTCTGTCCGTAAAACTTGCTTTTATGGACAGAAGGGGTTGCCCCGGAGGGGATTATTTCTGTAAAGCCGTTATCGGTTTGCAAAACTTAATTCTTTAATCCGCAGACATAGTTTCGCATTGTCCGTTTTTCCTCCACCGCGAGAATAGCACTCCTGACTAAGACTATTCCTGGGGTGAATCCTGATGGCAGTACCTTCAAGACGCGCGGCAACGGGAGCCGGACTGCTTGCCTGCTCTGTCATGCTGGCCAGCTGCAGCAACCCGGCCTCTGACGCAGCGCCATTAATCAATGGCCGTTATCAGCAGCCTGCCCGCTTCGATGACATTTACCGAAATCGTTCCCCTGAAGTGGTGCGCTACGATCGTTACACGCTCGTCAGCACACGCCCAGATGATGCGCAGCGCGATCCGCTTAATCAGATAATCGATATCACTATGCCTGCTCAGCTGGTTAACTCAGTGGGAGAAGGATTTCGTTATCTCCTGCTGGAATCCGGCTATTCACTATGCTCAGCCACTTCTTCAGCATTTTCAGAACTGCTCAGCCGCCCCCTTCCTGCCGTGCAGCGCGATATCGGTCCCGTGAAACTGAGCGAAGCCCTGCAGGTGCTGGCCGGTCCAGCCTGGCGCCTGAAAGTGGATGAGGTGAACCGTGAAATCTGCTTTGAGCTGCGTGACCAGTTTCGTAGTTTTGCTCTCCCCCAGACGGTGCCGATCTCGCGCGCACCACAGGCTGTAAATGTTAATCGTCCGGTTGTGACGCAGCCTGTTCAGCCCCCGGTGGTGACAGGAAAAGGCAATACCGTCTCACGCAATCCTTTTACCGGTGACACCATCAGCGTCAATGCACCGGCCACCCCCCCGGAAACGTCGCTCAAACCGCAGAATCCTGCAGTTCCGTCTCCGGTGCTGACGGCGGCGAACCTGTCGGCACCACAGAAAACCCCTTCGTTGGCCCCGGTAAAAAGCAAACCGGTGTCTTCCCCTGCTGCGACTAACGCACCTGACCAAAGAACAGCGCTGTCGCAGAAACCCACTGTTGCCGCAGCGCGCCCGGTGGCCGCGCTGCAGACTACAGTGAACGGCACCTCACCGTCGGCACCGGTTCGCCCCGTTACAACGCTGCCGCCGGCCCCTCCCGTCAGCAGCCAGGCCTCATCTCCTTATGCGCCGGGTACGCCAGTTGCTGCGCTTCCCGTCGGGCAGACCTGGCGGGCGGAACCGGGTTCGACCCTGAAAGAGACGCTGACCAGCTGGGCTTCGAAAGCACAGTGCAGTAATGGCGGCAACTGGGTCGTTATCTGGCCCGTGACGCTTGATTACCGCATCGATGCGCCACTGGTTTTCCACGGCAACTTTGAGTCGGTCATGGTTCAGGTTTTTGACCTCTACCGCAAAGCCGAAAAACCCCTTTTCGCTGAAGCCAATCGTATTCAGTGCCTGATTTCCGTGAGCGATACGCCAGCGGGAGGAGGTCACTGAGATGGGGTTTGCGCTGCCCATACTCGTGTTCTGTCTGGTCATTTCGCTGATGGCGGGTGATGCGCAGCGCCATTCTGCTGAACACATCCGGCTTGCAATGCAGCAGACCCTGCCGTATCGGCTTGCCGGCGACATGCTTCGCACCGCTGACGCGGTAAATAACTGGCGCTACGGTAAAACGGTGGCTGATGGTCCGGTATCACTTGCTCAGACAGGTATTGTGCCGCTCCCGGACAATCGCATTAAGACCGTTATCCAGGGGGGGCGCCTCTGGATATGGGTGCCTGAAACTGCCGGTGTTTTTGCCGCGCTGCGTGCGAGGTCCATGACCTCGGCGCTGGCCCTGACCGTCAGCGGTGGCCGTCTGCGCATGGCGGATGGCACCGATATGAATCTCTCTCTGCCGTACGGCGTATCGGAGGGCAGCATTGTTTACCTTAACTAACAACACCAGGGGGCTGCGGATGCGCCGTTTACCTTTCTGCCTGACAGCGCTGGCCGCCGCGTTTGTGCTGTCATCATGTTCGCTGAGTGAAATCAGCAAAATGGATGAGGAGGCCACAGGTCAGGCTGAAACGGCACAGCGGGTGCTGCAGAGCCGCCAGGCTTTGTCTCAGCCTACCGTTGTCTGGTCTGATAAACCCTGGGTGAACCTGCAGCCGGTTGCACCGGTCGTGTCCACGCCGGATGAAAAAAAACTGCCTTCCTGTCAGATAACGATTAACCGGCCGGAAGGGATTTCACTGCCGGAGCTGGGTCAGCGCATCACCGCGCTGTGTGGCATCCGGGTGTCGATCACCCCCGATGCTTATGCAGCGCTTAGCAGTGTCACAACCGGAGGTGTGGTCACATCCCCGATGAGCGGTCCGTTACCTGCACCCGATGATAACGGTCGTGTGCCGCTTTCACAGATCGGCGCTTCTGCAGGGCAGGCCGCGCCTGTTCAGCAAAGCACCATGATCGCGCGTGGCCTTAAGTTCCAGGGCGACGTCCGCGATCTCCTTGATATTGAAGCCAGCGGATACGGCCTGTCCTGGCGAAGTGACAGCAGCGGCGTGTATTTCTATCTTCAGGATACCCGCACTTTTCAGCTGGTTATCTTGAATACAAAGGTTAACAGCAGCGCCTCGATTAATTCCGGTTCAGGCAATCAGCTGGGCAGCGGCGGCGGGACGACCGGCGGGACGACGGGCGATATCAGCTCTAATCAGAAAACTGATTACGGCATGAACAGCGACCTTTACGATGATATTCGTAAAACGGTTGAGCAGATGCTGACCCCGAAATCCGGGCGATTCTGGCTTTCGGCCGCCACCGGCACGCTGAGCGTGACCGATACGCCTGACGTGCTTAACCGCGTCGGTCGCTATATCGAATATCAGAACAAGGTCCTGAGCCGTCAGGTACAGCTCAATATTCAGATTGTCAGCGTCAGCCAGACACGCAACGAGCAGCTGGGCCTTGACTGGGGGCTGGTTTATAAATCCCTGCATAACTTTGGCGCCAGCCTGACAGGGTCAATGGCCAATGCCTCCACGTCAGCCGCCAGCGCCGGTATCTCTATCCTCGATACGGCCACAGGTAATGCGGCTAAATTCTCCGGATCAAGCCTGCTTATCAAAGCCCTTTCCGAGCAGGGTAATGTCAGCATGGCGCTGAACCAGACTGACCCTACCGCCAACCTGACGCCGGTGGCCTATCAGCTCTCGGGCCAGAAAGGCATCCTGTCCAGTTCCAGCACAACCGCAACGGCAAACGTGGGCGTCACCTCATCAATGACGACGTCGACCATTACCACCGGCCTGTTCATGACCATGCTGCCGTTCATTCAGGAAAACGGTGACGTGCAGCTGCAGTTCGCCTTCAGCTATACCAGCCCGCCGCAGATTGAGAAATTCGTCAGCGCTGACGGCAATACCCGTAACGATCTGCCCACAACGTCAACCGAAGCGCTGGCCCGCAAGGTCAATCTGCGCTCTGGTCAGACGCTGGTGCTGACCGGTTCGGAACAGCAGAACCTTTCTGCAGACAAACAGGGCACCCTTACGCCAAACAACTTCATTCTGGGCGGCGGCCAGACAGGCTCCCGCGGCCGCACGACGCTCGTCATCATGATCACCCCTGTTCTGCTGAGGTAAACCATGTCAGTACTGAAAAAAATGAGCCTCCGGGCCGGCATCCGTTTGACGCATCAGCGGCGGGACTGGATGGCAGGTCTGCACTGGGAGCCGCAGCGTAATGCGTTAAGTACCCGGTTTCGCAGTAAAGCGTCGCCTGATACGCATTATGCCGCTGCCGGAAGAGGAAATGCTTCTATGCGCGGTCTGGTTTCCCCGGGGCGCGTGCGCCGCAGCCAGCACGCGCTGGCCGTGGCATTCCTGCTGGCCGAGGGCGGAAATGCCTGGGGTATTTACCGCCTGAGTCACACTGAGGATTCTTGGGTCTTTTTCGCGGCTATCGGCGGGCAGTTATCAGTCATGGGCGACGTGACCGGCTCCCGCGCCATCATTGAACAGTCGGCGGCAAACTTCCTGCGTTTTAATGATGTTGATTCGCCGCGTTTACGCTGTGCAGCAATGGCAGACGACAACCTGCACGCCGGCACACTGACTGACAGGCTCAGCCGGGCGCAGATAAAACGCTGCCGGCTTCATAAGCGCGTGACCGCCCTGTCGGTCATTATCCCGGTAGCCGCAGTCACCCTCGCGGTGGCCTGTGGCGTTTACTGGTTCGATGCCGCATCAGAGAAGGCTGAACAGGCCGCTGCAATGGCAGCGTTTCGCGCCCGCATGGCATTGACGAAAGAAAAGCCGGCTGAACCCGCACGCGCACCGCACCCGTGGGCCTCACTGCCTCCAGTTACAGTGCTGCTAAGCAACTGCTGGCTCACGCGTGAGCCCGTATTCGCATCCGTTGCCGGCTGGCGCTTTACCGACGGGGAATGTGTCCCCGAGGGCCTGCGCCTGCGCTTTGTTGCCACTCCGGGTGCAACGGTCGAGGATTTCTCCCGCCGCGCCCGCGAGCTGTTCGGTCACTCAGCCGTCTTTAATCTTCAGGAAGGCGGTAAAAACGGTGATGTTTTCATTCCCTTTAACCATACCCCCCCGACCGGGTTCACTGACGAAGCACTGCCCGGTGCTGATGCTCAGCTTATGCGCTTTATATCCCATCTGCAGCGCCGCAACCTCGACGTCAGATTTACCGAGGTGAAGCCGCCGCCGGTCGCGCCGGGTGAGGAAAAAATTACTCCTGTACAGGACTGGCGGGAATTTAACTTTTCTGTCAGCTCACGTCTGCAGCCCGAGCGACTGCTGCAGGATTTTGATGCCACGGGGCTTCGCCTCAGCAGCCTTTCGATCACCATGAGCCCGCAGGGGCAGTTCGACTACACCATGAAGGGGAGCATCTATGCGCAGAATTAATCCCGCCCTGCCTGGGCTGCTTCTGTCCGCTTTGCTCTGCGGACCCGCGCCCGCGGCCGCTGCCGGCGATGTGCTGCCGCCGAATGTCACCCTCGGGGAGCTGGAAGCTGCGCAGGCCCGCAATCTGATTCTGGAGCAGAAAGTGCAGACGGCGCGGCTGGAGCAGCAGCTGCGGGAAAGTCAGTCCGGACTGGGTGCCGACCGGAATTATCTGACCACCGCCAGCCAGCCGGCCATGCCGGTTATGGCGCAGCCTGCCCCCTCTCAGCAGACTGCGTCTGCCGGCACGGAGAAGCGCGCCGGCAGCGTTCGACTGCAGGAAATTTACGGGCGGGGTAATCAGTTACGCGCGCGCATTGTCCTGCCTGACGGCGGGGTCACGGAGGTGGTAAAAGGCGATCAAATCCCGGGCACGGCTAAACGCGTCACTGAGGTAACGTCAACGCTTGTGCGCCTCAGCGACAATTCTGAACTCTCCTTCTGAGGCCACGATGACACCTGATAAAGAGATAATGGATTTTGTGTTCGCCGAGCTGCATGCCACCGGTGGCGTAACACTGTTAATCGACGGCAACCGCCGTAAAGAAGCGGCCATACAACGCTGGGTGATGGACGTCACCCGGACGCATCCCACGGCAAAAACCGAGTTTGTGACGCTGAGCGAGCTGAACCGCCGGCGTGAAGTGGCAGAGCAGCGCGGCCTGAGCCTGTCACAGAGCGTCAGCGAAGGCGATCTGGACAAGCTCGACATCAGCGTATCGCAGGATAAGGTCATCAGCTATATGAGGCTCGGTCACGAGTTCAATGCCTCTGATATTCATATTGAAATCAGCAGTGATCGCAGGATTTCCATCGTCCAGCTGCGTATTCACGGCGAGCTGGAGGTGGTGGATGAAGTGAAAGATGTGGAGGGGATGACGCTGGCCTCTACCTCATATCTTTCCATGTGCGACGTGCGCGAACAGTCATTTTTTGCCGGTCGCGAGCAGTCAGGGCGCATAGATGCAAAGTTTGCCCGCCGCGCCGGTCTTTATGGCGCGCGATACGAGCATCGTCCAACGCCCGACGGGTTGATAGTTGTCATGCGTCTTATTCCGGACGACGGTGACAACATACCGACGCTGCCGCAGCTGGGTTTTCTGCCGGAGCAGATAAAGCTCATTATGCAGATCCTTCGCCTTCCGGAAGGCATGGTTCTGCTCACCGGCCCAACCGGCTCGGGCAAAAGCGCCACGCTGCGCGTGTTCAGTGACATCTGGCTTGATCTGACGGGCGGTAAAAAGCGCCTGCTGACGCTGGAAAATCCGCCTGAGGGTCGGATTCCGGGTGCCATACAGACGGCCGTCATGCCTGCCGATAACTCGCCGGAGGCCATCAGCCGCGCCTGGACTAACGCCAATGCCTCCGCGCTGCGTCTCGATCCGGATGCCATTCTGAACGGCGAGATGCGTGACCTGCACTCCCTTATCGCCGGCATTTACGCCAGTGAAACCGGGCACGCGCTGTTCTCCACCCTGCACACGCAGAGCCCCATTGGCTCCCTGCGTCGTATGGAGCACTTCGGTATTGACCGCCACCTTCTGGCAGATGCCGCACTCATCACCGGCTTAATAGGCCAGCGTCTCGTGCCGCTGCTGTGCGAACACTGCCGGGTGCCGTGGGAGAAAAAAGCCCCTGAGCTGGACGCTGATACGCGGGAACGTCTTGAACGGTACTGCACTGTTGAGGGCTTCTGCGATACCAGCAAACTCTTTTTCCGCAATCACGAAGGCTGCCCCCACTGTCAGAAAACGGTGCCGCTGACCGGACGCATCATCAGCCGGGGTGTGACCGGGCGCACGGCCATTGCCGAAGTGATACGGACCGATGCCCGCCTGATGCAGCTCTGGCTGTCACACGGCCCGGCCGTTGCCCGTCAGTACTGGGTGAATCAGGGCGGTATTACCCGCCGCATGCACCTGATGAGATACCTGGCTGAGGGGCGTGTTGACCCGCTGGAAGGCGATCTTATCTGTCCGCTGGATGAAGATTCGGTGATGGAGTGCGAGGTACCCGATGGCATCCGCTGATCGCTTCACGCCTGACCGGCATATGTCGATAGCAGAAAACCTGCGCTACCGCCTGGTCAGGGCAACATTCACCGGCCAGTACCGCCAGCCGTTTTACGAGACCCTGCGCTTTCTGCTGGAAAACCGCAAACAGCTCAAAGAGGCCCTGACCATGATTGGCGAGGTGCACACCGACTTTGGCAGCCGCTGGCATCCTTACCACGAGCTGGTCCAGGACTGTCTTGAAGGGGTGAACGATAACCGCCCCGGTCGCGCGCTGCAGGACGTGCTGGCCGCCTGGGCACCTTACGAAGAGGCCGCACTTATCAGCGCCGGCATGGAAACCGGCAATATTCCCGGTGCCCTGATGCAGGCGGATAAACTCATTGTGGCCCGTCGTCGCATTCTCGGCCAGGTGGTATTCGCCTCAGTATTCCCGATCGTGCTGGTATTGCTGGGGACGGGGTTGCTGCTGGCCAACAACCTGGCGCTGGTCCCCACCCTGAGCAAAATGTCCGATCCGGCAGGCTGGACTGGCGCACTCGGATTTATGAATGGCGTTGCGCAGTGGAGCAGCCGCTGGGGACTGACTGCTGCCGGCGCGGTCGCGGTACTTGTGACGCTGGCGTTCTGGTCCCTGCCCCGATGGCGGGGGCGACTGCGTCGCTTCGCTGATTACCTTATGCCCTGGTCGGTTTACAAAGACCTGCAGGGGGCTGTGTTTCTGATGAATATCGGGGCGCTGCTGGGTGCTGGCGTGCAGGAGCTTAAGTCGCTGCAGATCCTTAACGGATTCGCTCCGCCCTGGCTGCAGGAGCGCATCGAGGGCGCAATAGACTGCATGAGCGAGGGCGATTCTCTGGGCCATGCAATGCGCAACAGCGGTTATGACTTCCCCAGCCGTGAGGCGGTGAACTACCTCTCTCTTCTCGATAAAGGTAACAGCGCAGCATCGCTGATCACCAACTATGCCGACCGCTGGCTGGAGCAGGCTCTGGCACGCGTTGCCCGCCGCGCGAACGTCACCAAGTTCTTTTCTCTCGTCCTGATTATGAGTTTCTTCTTACTCATACTGCTGATGGTGATGCAGATTCAGGATATGAACACCTTCAGCACACATTAAGGAAACATCATGTCATCAAAGGCATTCCCGCAACATCATCGCCAGCCCGATCGCGGCTGGGGCATTATGGAACATGGCGCCATTGCACTGGGCACCATCATTGTTATCTGTCTCGTCGGTGCATGGATCTGGAGCCTCTGGGGTAAAAAGTCTGTAGGCGTGGAGGTATCCAATCTCCAGTTTATCGTGACCAATGCTCAGCAGCTTAAGCAGACTCAGGGAGGGTACAACTTTACCAGCAGCACCACGATGACCGGCACCCTGATCCAGCAGGGTGGCGCGCCGAAAGCCGGCTGGACCATTCAGGGAACGGCAAGCTCCGGCACGGCGACGATGTGGAACAGCTATGGTGGTCAGGTCGTGATGGCACCGGTGGCAACCAACGGGTTCAACAACGGATTTTCTGTTACGACGCAGAAAGTACCGCAGGCAGACTGCATCTCAATTGCCACCCAGCTCGGTTCCGGCGGTGCATTCAGCGCAATCAGCATTAACAGCACGGATTTCAGCGACGGCGTTGTCAGCGCGGAAGCGGCAGGAAAGTCCTGCACGGCTGACAGCGGCATGACCGGGAATAACACGCTCGTCTTTACGCATAACGGCTGATGACATGCTGCGCCTGTCCACGGTTCTGTTCCTGATATTGCTTTGCCCCCGTGCGGGGGCGTTTTGCTTTGACGCAGCGGGAGCGAAGTACCATCTCGATCCGCTCCTGCTTAAAGCCATCGCTACGGGCGAGAGCAGCCTCCGGCCGGCAATAACGAATATTAACCGGGATAAAAAAACCGGGCGGGCGCTCAGCACGGACTATGGGCTGATGCAGATCAATTCCTCACATATTCCTGGGCTGATCGCGCAGGGGGTCATCAGCGGTCCACAGGATTTGCTGACGCGCCCCTGCCTTAATGTACAAATCGGCACCTGGATACTTGCCAGACATTTTCAGGTCTGTGGCTACAGCTGGAACTGTCTCGGCTCGTATAACGCCGGGTTCAGAAAAGACCGCCATGAAACGCGCGAATCCTATGCCAACCGCATATATGCCATTTATCGCCAGCTTTTACTAAAAGAACGGGGAATTAAACTGTGACGCTGCTGACGCTGAGCATGCCGTGGCCAATGCTTATCATCATTTTTCCGCTTGGCTTGTGCCTGTTCTGTTTTATGGCAAACCTGGTACGCCTCAGCTATCTGACCACCAATGATGAAAAAGAATGGCTGGCCATTTTTTTAAATCCCGCCCCCGCCGGCATTACCTGGCTTTTTGCGGCATCTGCAACCTGCATCGTACTGTCGCCGGCGCCGGCTCTGGAAAGGCTGATGGCGCTGTTGCTCAGCCTTTTTCTCTTCAGGATGACGCTCATCGATGCGCTCACCGGATTTCTGCCCCGTTATATGACGGTGAGCTGCCTGATTGCAGGTCTGGCTGCTGCTCTGTCAGCCCCCGGATTCTGGGGGCATGCATTCTCTGCCGCGACGGCGCTGGGGTTATTCGGGCTCTGGCGCTACGTGACTGGAAAAGTCTCTGCGCGCGAATGCCTGGGGCTTGGCGACGTCTGGCTGGCCGGCGCTGTTGCGGCCTGGCTCGGTGGTTGTGAGGGTCTTTATGCACTGCTCACAGGCGTCTTTTTATTTGTGCTCTGGCAGCTTCTGGTGCGCCGCGTCCAGCAGGGAGGACCTATGGGACCCTGGCTGTGCGCCGGCGCGATGCTGGTCGCGCTTATCAAACTTTATCATCCACTCATTACATGGTGATGCCTGTGAAATCGAATGAAAAAAACGACAGGGGCTGGGCGATCATCAGCACCGGTGCCGCACTGATTATTCTCTTACTCGTCAGCGTCTGGGGGTATTCGCTTATCAGTGACTGGATGGATAAGCGGACCTGGATGAACACCGCTGCGCAGGTTTCCCGTTTTACGCAGGCCGTCAAAAGCTATACGGGACGTTATTACGATACGCTGCTCTCCAGCGCCACGACAACGTCCCCTGTTATCGTGACGCCGGTCATGTTGAAAAACACCGGTTTTCTGGAGCAGGGTTTCAGTGAGAACACTATCGATGGCCAGGTATATCGCGCTGCGCTTGTCCGGAATGCAACTAACACGAACCAGCTGCAGGGGCTGATTTTTACACAGAACGGTTCCGCACTGCCCTTTCTGGCACTGCGACAGATATCAATGGATATTACCTCTGGCATGGGGGGCTATATCTGGACGTCAGGGATCGCGACCGGCGCGATGAGCAGCTGGAGCATGCCGCTCGCACAATTTGGCGTCAGCACCACGCAGGGCCATATCGCCGTTCTGCTGACCACGGATGAACTGGGTGCCGCGCAGGGTGAGAGCGATCGTCTGTATCGTTTTTCCGTTACCGGTAAGCCAGACCTGAACACGATGCATACCAGCATTGATATGGGGGGAAACAACCTGAACAATGCTGCTACGGTTAACGCTGTAAACGGTGCATTCACCAATAACGTTACTGTACGCGGCAACGTCACTGCTAACGGAACCGTGACAGGCCAGAACGTCACAGCAGGGGCCGGCGTATCAGCAGGCGCTAACGTCACTGCAGGCAATGCGATTACCGCGAATAACGATATCAGGTCTAATAATGGCTGGATGATTACGCGGGGTTCTAAGGGTTGGCTTAACGAGACGTATGGCGGTGGATTTTATATGTCGGATAATGACTGGGTTCGCGCAGTTAATAATAAAAACATCTATACCGGTGGTCAGGTTCGTGGCGGAAGCGTGCGGGCTGAGGGGGATATGTCTGCAGGAGGACTGCTACACCAGGATCAGGTCAACTCGCCAGGTGCAGGTTGCAGCATTATTGGCGCGATCAGTCATGATTCGAGCGGTGCCACACTCTCCTGTAAGGACTGGGTGTGGCAGAGCGGCTCTTCATCTCCCGTGCGCGTCTGTGCTAACCGCTGCGGCGGGCGCTGGCCGCTTGAAATTGGCCGCGTAAACCATGACGGCGACTGGTCTTCATGGAATACGCTTGGCGAGGGATGCGGTGGCTCGTATACCCAAAACTGGCTCGTGCCTGTTTTCTGCAGCATAAACTGACGGCCAGACTGGTGTGTGGCGTGTCAGTTAACATTCAGGGCGCAGTGCTTGACGCCTGAACGCGTTTTATAGATCCTGTTAATGCACCTATAACAACGAACCTCTAATGACATTTTGATGCCGCGCACCGGGACACTGGCCGCGGTTTTTTTTTACCGTCTGAAACAGAGACTTCTAGGCCCTGTTTAATTTACCGATGTATCCGCCGCCCGGAAATTTTCACAAACGACTAATGAGTTAATCATCGTTATTCGTCGCGCGTTTTTGCACCTTATGGCCGTTCTGCTGTGCAGCCATAAGGAATCCCAGTATGTCACTCAGTCATGCCTCGCCCGAGGAACTGCTCCCTGACGCTCCTGAGCATCAGGCCGGAGCGTCAGAGGTGCAGCCCGCCGCGGCGGATAAGCCCCGAATCCGGCTTCCGTTTAACCCCCGAAAAATCCTCAAAGGCGGCAGCATCGTTTTGCTTACGGTCAGTCTGACGGGTTCCCTGATCGCGCTGATTGTCATGGGGCGTCAGGTATCAGACCTGACTATACGCGTTAACACACTCGATGCGGCGTTTCGCAGCGGCCAGATTGGTCAGCTCGCCTCCAATGTCTCATCAATGGAAGCGCGCCTGAAAACACTTGAGCATCAGACAGCCGCCTTAGCCTCAATCCCTGCGGAACTGCAGTCGGCCGGTGATGAACAGGCCAGCCTGAAAAACGCAGTCAGTCAGCTGCAGGATGCCGGCAGCAGCAACGGCCAGGTGATTGCTCAGCTGCATACGCGCTTAAGTTCTCTTGAGCACGATGTTCAGCAGTCATCCTCCGCACTGAAAGAGCTCAACCGGCAGCTGGCGCAGAAAGCGGCTGAGCCTGAGAAGAGCCGGACTGCCACTGAAGCAGCGAAAACCCGCGCGGCGACACCTGCAAAAAAGATTAACCGGTCAGCCAGGCGCACGGTGACGCTGGCTGCACCGTTTGTGCTGACCGGCATTGAACGCCGTGGCGGGCAGACCTTCGCCGTTGTCATTCCGCGCGGTGCTTCACAGATATCCGCCATGCGCCTGCTTTCACCAGGTGATTCCCTGCTTGGCTGGACGCTGCGGTCAACAGAGGGAAGTCGCACCGCGCTCTTTACGGTTAACGGCAGCCAGCAACGGCTGCATGTTGAATGAACGGAGATAGATCAGTGATTAAAAAAAGCTTACCTGCCGTGCTGATTCTGATGTCATTTCTTTCAGATGCGGCAACGGTTCAGACGCCGTCAGGGCAGAGCAGCGTATCCCCGCTGCAGGAGTCCTCCTCGGGCACGCTGAGTTCACAGCAGCAGGCGCAGCAGTGGGGGCTTTCTGACAGTGACTGGAGCCGTTATCAGACGCTCATGCGGGGCGAGCGCGGCATTATGTCTCCCGGTCTCGATCCTCTTACTGCTCTGGGTGTAGAAACCAGCAACAGCGCTGAGCGTCGTCGCCTGGCCGAACTCTGGGTCAGGCATGAATACCAGCGAACTGAAAAAGAACTGGCCTTCCAGCGCGAAATCAATGCCGCCTGGCTCCGCCTGTATCCCGAGACGCTGGCCGTAAATATGGGCAGCAATGCTGCCGGGATAGCACACGATACGCAGGGACGACTTGCACTGTTTGTTAAAGAGAACTGCTCCCGCTGCGATGCGCGTCTTGCGGCTGTGCTTGCAGACGATCGCCCGGTTGATATTTATCTGGTCGGAGGAAACAGCGATGAGGCCATCCGCGCCTGGGCTATCCGGCATAACATTCCGGTGGAAAAGGTTCGCAGTCGCCAGATAACACTTAACCACGACGGCGGCCTGTGGCTGCGTTACGGACAGGGGCAGATGCCTGTGATTCTGCAGCAGGGGGAAAACGGATGGCAGCTCGCCGCGTTCTGATGGTTGTATCTGGTCTGCTGCTGGCATCGGCAGCGCACAGTGCGCCGACACTCCAGGTCATTCCGGATGCTTACCGGGAAATTGCTGCAGCCGAGCGGGTACCTGCTGAATCGCTGTACTCGCTCGCTATGGCTGAAAGTACTCGCAGTACCGCATGGGGAGCAAAGCCCTGGCCTTGGACGATCAACGTGGCAGGCAAGGGATATCACTATGATACCCGGGAGGAAGCCTTCACGGCGTTGCTCGGATTTATGCAGCGCTGGCCACTGAAAAATATCGATGTCGGGCTGGTACAGGTGAATCTGGGATGGAATGGCCATTTCTTTGCCACCTATCGTGATGCTTTTGACCCTTACACCAATCTTCGCGCTGCTGCCCGTATTCTGCGGGCCTGTTATGACACCCGTCCCGGAAGCTGGCTGCAGGCTGCAGGTTGCTACCATCACCCTGCGGGCGGGCGCCACGCCGCAACCTATATGGCGATAGTGCGCCGCAAGCTCAGCCAGATTGCGCCAGCCGATATGCCCGCCCACAGTGAGCAGCCTGTCATCCTTGCGCGTTCAACACTTACCTGGATTGAACCTCAATGAAAATTCAAATCCGTAATATCCTGCCTGTGACGCTCCTCCCTGTCATGCTGATGGCAACCTTCAGTGCGTTTGCAGCGCTCACCGTTGTCGGGGATCTTGGCGGTGAAAGTACCGCACCTTTCTTCGACGCAATTAACACGGCTCCTGTGGCCGATTCGGCCGAAACAGCGCTTCCTCCGCCCCCTGTGTCGCTTTCCATTTCAGATATGCTGCCCGTCAGCACACCAGAAATGTCACCTGGCACCGTGACTGCCAGACCAGTAAACCTGCCAGGGATGCCACCGGTATTTGTGCTGGGTGACGATCCCTCATCCCGTCGCTGGCTGCAGCAGAATGCCGCTGAGCTCATGCGTATGCAGGCAACCGGCATGATTATCAACGTGCAGGATGAAAGCAGCCTGAAATCGCTGCGTCAGATAGCCCCGGCGGTTGAAATGGTGCCTGTCAGCGGCGGAGATCTGGCCCGCCGGCTGGCGCTGACACATTATCCGGCGCTGATCACCGCAACAGGAATTTCACAGTGATGCCGGTAACCCTTATCCCGGAGCTGTTCAGCCAGCATCGCGGGCTGGTTGTCCTGTTAATCGCTTTTGCGACTTCACTGGCCCTTCTGATATCAGCGCGCCGTTCTGTCACCCAGCGCCGGCATCGCCGCTATCAGAAACAGGCTGCCCGGGCGCTGCTTCGCCTGTCCCGGCTGCGCGACGAGCCAGCGCGGATAAGCTGGCTTCGCAAGATGAATCCGTATGTGTTTGAAGAGATGTTGCTGACAGCGCTGTCACGGCAGGGGCTGCGTATACAGCGCAATGTCCGTTACAGCGGTGATGGGGGGGGGGGGCCGATGGGACCGTCTGGATCAATGGTCGCCGCTTTCTGATTCAGGCCAAGCGGTACAGTGCAACCATCAGTGCGGCACACGTTTCTGCATTCGGGTTGCTGACAGAGTGCGAACGCTGCTCTGGTCTGTTTATTCATACCGGGCGTACGGGTGAGGTGAGCCGGGATGCCTTACGACATTACAGCGGCATCACGCTCATCAGCGGCCAGCGGCTACTCTGGCTGCTGGCTGGCGATCGGCGCTGGATGGACTACCTGAACACCCAGTCACATTGTCAGGCCCCGCGACAACACTCCCCAGAAAAACACGCTTCTTCCACAACTGTTCATGATTAAGAGGGAGATAACAATGTCTGATTTTATGGCGAGTAAGAATGACAATCTGCTGCAAAGCTCGGCAGAGGTTGACCGCAAAATGAATGCTGCAGCAAAGCTTACCGGCTCTTCTGGCTGGCAGACCCGCAGGGAGTTTTCATGAGCGATCGTTATGTTATGGAGTCCCTGCTGCGCCCGGCGGTAGAGCTCTATTCCGCTACGGTTGCGGCCAGTGCGACCTGCATATGCCTGACCGCCCCCTGGGCGGTGGCACTCGCGCCTTCCGTAAGCTGGGTTACGGCTGCCGGCTTCGGCGTCATTGCCCTGAAGCGGACCCGTCAGGGCATGAAAATTTTGCGCTACCGGCAGAATATCCGCCGTCTCCCCCGTTACGTGCTGACCAGCGATCAGATCCCGGTCAGCCGGCGCCATCTTTTTCTGGGCAAAGGGTTCCAGTGGTCGGCACGTCATACCCAGCGACTGATGGAGGCGCGTCGTCCTGAATGCGAAATCTACGTGCAGCCCTCCGTGCTCTACCGCATGGCACGCGAAATGGAAAAAAGGATGGAATACAGCCTCCCCTGGCTGTGCCGGCTGACCCGTGCAGATATGGCGCTCAACCCTTTTCGACCATTGCCGCCGGTCGGCGGCAGCCCTATCTATCACGGCGTTGAGCCTGATGAGACGACGGTCACCTACGATCTCGGCGAACGCGTCGGACACATGCTCGTTATCGGTACCACCCGCGTGGGCAAGACCCGTCTGGCGGAGTTGCTCATCACCCAGGACATCCGACGTAAAAATGCCGCCGGCGATCATGAGGTGGTCATTGTGTTTGACCCCAAAGGGGACGCTGACCTGCTGCGTCGGATGTACGCGGAGTCGCACCGAGCGGGGCGTCAGGATAACTTCTGGGTGTTTCATCTTGGCTGGCCCGATATCAGCGCACGGTACAACGCCGTCGGACGCTTCAGCCGTATTTCAGAGGTGGCGTCACGCGTTGCCGGACAGCTCTCCGGTGAAGGTAATTCCGCCGCCTTCCGGGAGTTTGCCTGGCGCTTCGTCAATATCATCACGCGCGCGC
The DNA here is from genome assembly GCF_059730845.1 of gamma proteobacterium symbiont of Scutellera amethystina. Classification (NCBI taxonomy): domain Bacteria; kingdom Pseudomonadati; phylum Pseudomonadota; class Gammaproteobacteria; species gamma proteobacterium symbiont of Scutellera amethystina. Next base: position 3,745,082 of record NZ_AP035935.1, on the reverse strand, counting down.
TGGTCGCCCTCGGTCAGCGACCGGATTACGGCCTCATTCTCCGCTATGTCACTAATATCGGCGAGCTGTACGAAACCTACGTGGATAACCTGCTGAGTGAAAAAGCGCCGCAGCTGCTGAATACCGCAGAGGCCATGATGCAGAGCGGGATCATCGACAAGGACCTGCCGCGTCATCTTCAGGGCAGGCCTAACGGCGCGAAAATCTGGGTATCGGAGCAGGTGCTGGGCAGTCCGGAGGGGAAGAAGCTCTGGGACCCGGTGCTTGATGGTCTGCGCAGCGCAGTCCAGTACGATCGCACCTACTTCGATAAAATTGTGGCCTCCCTGTTGCCGCTGCTGGAGAAACTCACTACCGGTAAGACGGCTGCGCTTCTTGCGCCTGATTACACAGACCTTGACGATCCGCGCCCCATTCTCGACTGGCACAATATTATCAAGTCACGCGGCGTGGTGTATGTCGGCCTCGATGCGCTCTCTGATCCGGTGGTGGCCGCGGCCGTTGGCAACAGCATGTTTGCCGATCTGGTCTCTGAGGGCGGTCACATCTACAAGTTCGGTCTTGGCGATGAGGAGGAAGGTAAATCCGCAAAGGTGGCCATCAACCTGCACTGCGATGAGTTCAACGAGCTGATGGGGGATGAGTTCATTCCGCTCATCAACAAAGGGGGCGGCGCCGGCTTTCAGGTGACCGCGTACACCCAGACCCTGTCCGATATTGAGGCACGGATCGGCAGCACGGCTAAAGCGAATCAGGTGGTGGGGAACTTCAACACGCTGGTCATGCTCCGCGTGCGCGAGAAGAACACCGCCATGCTGCTCACCGATCAGCTCCCTGAAGTGGATGTTTACCAGAAAACGCTGACTTCCGGCGTCACGGATGTTTCCCGTCCCGGGGAAGGAACAGACTTTAACAGCAACGTTAATGACCAGGTGAGTCTGGTAAAAGTCCCGATGATAAGCCCTGCAGATATCATCAACCTGCCAAAGGGTCAGGCCTTTGCGTTACTTGAAGGGGGGCGGTTGTGGAAAATTCGCATGCCGCTGCCGGCAGATAATGACGATCCACATATGCCAGCCAGTCTGAAGCAACTGGCTGACAATATGGAAAAAAACTACCACACCGGTGAGACATGGTGGACGGGTGGTGACATGCCGTTGGCAGGAGGTCCGGATGTCCCAGCATGACGGTGACAGCGGACAGCGCAGCGCCCCTGCGCGCCAGCGGCAGTCAGGACCGATTGGGCTGCTTCTGTGGGATTTTCCTGTGGGCCTTATCGGCGTGCTGCTCGGATCACTGCTCGTCAGCCTGCTGATTGAATATGCCTGTATCGCGCTGATGTGGCCGGAGGAAGGCGCCTCTCACAGCTACCGGGTGATGGTGGCTGAAAGTCACTGGCTGTCGGAGGGGTATACACGAAGCCTGCTAATGGCTGCTCCTGTTGAGACAGTCAGCCGCTGGGTCCATGTTGCGTGGCAGTGGCTGTTCGTGGACAGCGGATTCAGCGGCTGGCTGCAGTCATTTAAATCCCTGAGTGAAAAAGGCAGCGGGCTCATTCCGGCGCTCAATGGGCTGGGTGCTTCACTGGTTAGCTGGCTGGGTGTGTACCTTCAGGCCACGGTCTGGGTCACGCTGATTTTCTTCATCCGGGTCATGATCCTTTTTCTCAGCCTGCCGTTGTTTGCGCTGGTTGTCATCATGGGCGTGGTGGACGGGCTGGTCAGGCGTGACTTACGGCGATACGGTGCCGGCTATGAATCAAGCTTTGTCTATCACCACGCCAAGCGCTTTATTAAACCCGCTCTGTATGGTCCCTGCATGCTCTACCTGGCATGGCCCACGGCGGTATGGCCAAATCTGTTGTTACTGCCTTCAGCACTGCTGGTTGGTGGCGTGCTGGCCGTAGTAACGGGGTCATTCAAGAAATACCTTTGAAGATAGAGCGCGTTATACCATTTTCGGGATGCTCCCCGGGGGCCCGCAGCTGGTGCGGGCTTTTTTTATGTTGTTTAAGTGGCATGAGAGATCGAAACTTGCCGGGGCACTGCAATTTTTTTGTCGGGTTCATGATTCTGATGCTGATTGTGGAAGGCATCTAACAAGGCATTTCAAGCCGGCAAGTAAATATTAATATATTCAGTGCGTTATAATAGGGCCCAGCAAGTAAACCCTCCGGGCTGAGCTGATGAAGTCATCATTCCTGAGGCGGTTAAGTACCAAAAGCGGAAGTTGAAGTGCCAGAGGCTCTCTTAAAAAGGATTGTCCGTTTTGCAGGGATACTTACACCAGCAACTAGACCCGAAACAATGCTTATGGCGGTTCGGCGGAGTCTGCCCGCTTTACCGGCTAGCGCAGTTGGACTGACTGTCCGGTCTGACGGGGATTAGGAGACGTTCTAAACCTAGCAGTGGCTGAAGTTTATGCGTATCAGCAGCAGGCATTTCCTAAAGCGTGCTACATTAATCTTTAGGAAAAATTCAAAGGTTATAATCCAGTCTGGAGGGCATAAAGATATGTCAGAAATCTTTATGATTAATAATAAGAGAGTCCCGCTTAAATCCCTGCAATACAACAGCAAAGCGAATCAGCTGGAAGTGATGCGCAACTGGTTTTATGAGCACTACGAAGACCCAGTTAATGCCTGCCCTTATAACTCTCGGGAAGGTGGATACGCCTATATTTATGGCGGTCCATACGACGCTGATGAGGAGCTTCAGGGGTACTTTGGCGGATTCGTTAAGGACGATTACATTCAGGAGTTAGTAGACGAACTCCAAGAGGATTGCTTCGAATGGTCAGGAAATTCAAATAACACCGACTGGTACGTTGATGATTTGTACAACGCGGTCACGTCATCCGAAGCCCCTTTCGCTAAATTCGTCGGAAATATTAAAGGCATAAAATCCCTAGCTAATGGAGAGTTTGAAGGTGAAAGGAAGGATCATCTTCTCAGTCTTCTGTACACCAATGTCATTACAACGCTGGAAACACTTTATGTTGAGTTGTTCATTAGCGCCATTAATGAAAATGATTCTTATATTGCTGAATTCATTGAAAAGGGAAAGTCAGAGTTCAAAGTAAGTAAAGAGATTGCCGCTTTACCTTTCAAAGGTGAACCTATTGAGAAAGTAAGAGATGAGCTTCTCAAAGCAGTAAAGGAACATTTGATCAGCGCAAGCTGGCATAACACAGATCGCGTTTTGAAGCGATTCAAAGCTACGTTTGATATTGACGTACAGAAGGACTGGCCAATCGATGTGATTGAAATAGCCACACTGAAGCGTAACCATTTGGTGCACCGGGGCGGTAAAGATAAAGACGGATACCCTGTAGTGATTACAGAACAGGATTTGGATGAGCTGCTAGGTCATACCATGTCGATTGGAGAAAAACTATACCATAGTCTGGAAATCGCGGTACTGACTAAAAGCGCTGGCGGGGAAACTGAATTATGAACGGACCTTGCTGATCGACCGGAACACACAGTTAGAAAAATAAGTCTGAAAGGATGAAAGCCGGCATTACCTGTGAGCGTCCTATCACCCTCCTTTCTGCTGCTAGTGAAAGTCGTCAGATCCAGTCTGTGCTAATACATGTAACGGATTTAGTTAGCCGTTCCCCTTACCAATGCGGCTACTACCCCGAAATTGACGGGCCGTATTAAGGCCCGACTCGCTAATGGTTATGCCCCGCCGTCGCGGGGCTTTTCTCCGCTGGTGCTTCATGTCCTTCAGGGGTAAATGAACTTACATCCCTGTTCTCGCTAACTACCTTTTCCCCAGGCACAGTTAAATCAATTGTTTTATAAAGTCCTTTTCGCAGACCTGTAACAGCGTCTCCATTAATTAACCCATATAAAGAAAATAGAAGGCCTATCGAAAATGCAGTGGCAAAAAGTTTGGGCACGCCAGAAAAAAGAAACTTAATCAGCGTCCAGCCCCATGCTTTAGATATTTCAAATAAACCTACCGGCTTTTTGATTTGCTTGCTGTATTGTTCCGCTCCGGAAATAAGTTTTTTTAAGGCGGCTTTTTCAGCATCCTTTGCTTTCCTTTCGAGAGCCACGATGCTTTTCTTTTTATCAGCTTCAAATTTAGCAAATTCTGCATCTGCACGCGCCTGTAGCCCGCTGTTTGCCGCTGTAACATAGCCGCCAACGATTTGTGACGCTTTTTCCCGGAATACATCCAGCTGCTTTGGCGAAGTGAGGCAATGATCGTGGTATTTGACTAACTCATCCTCAATTTCAGCTTCGCTTTTATTCTCCTTTCGAAGACTCTGCGCCTTTTCGTCTTTGAATCCTTTATAGATGGCATACGAAATTAGTTGCTCTATATTATTTGGATCTTTTACCAGCTCGGTAAATACCCATTTTTTGTTTTCTTGGGCCATGCTTCACCAAAAAAAAAGCCCCAGCAGGGGCATTTCAAAATATGAAAAATTATGACTTGATCGTTTTACGGACCGAGTTAAACGAATCTTGCAGATACTCGCGACTTTTGCTTTGAGATAAAGCACTGGAAGCAAGGACCTTACGGGCTTTGTCAACGAGGGAGTCTTCCCCTCTCACTACATAGCCTGATGAATCCTTAGAATTGCGTACATGAGTCTGTTTGCTCATGACTTTCCCAGACATTGACGCCTTAACAAAAGTGCTGCCAGTAGGGGCATTAGTTACTATTTTTTGCGCAGCGACATTCGCCACGGCAGTTGCTGAAATTTTGCGGATTTCTTCCGGGCTAAGAGCTGGCATGCGACGACTGCTCATTTTTTTCGCTCCTCTTATTGCTTTCGGTAAGTTTATCACGCGCTAAAAAATTTGCCTATTTTTAGTGCTGGGTACAACGATGAGCGTAATTCAGGTCCGATTAACCACTTTTTCGGACATTAGCCCTTATCCACTGTGACTTGCGCAGCCTTGATAGCCATATCGCCGACAGCCGAAATGAACGCACCACCCTGAGAGATAGCATACAACTCACCCGCCTCGTTAAACCCGATCGTCGTGCCGCAGCACAAGTGCGTGACCGCCTCCTCCACCGCACCCTACTGAAATTGTACATTTACGGACATCTCAACCGAATTCAGTCCTTCCGTAGAGCAGCTTACTGTAAAGGCGTGCACGTTGAGTAAATTAATCATCCCGGGCAGTTACACCTAAATTTTTGACAGCACATAAAGAATTTCCTGCTGTAAGCACCGCTGCTTTGCGTCACTCTCCCGACGACAAGAAAACCGGGAGAGCCTCATGCGTCACACTATAAACCTCATTGCCCTGCTGATAACCACACTTCCCGTCCTGCAGTGTCACGCCTCCGAGAAAGACGAGCTGGCGCTTGTCATGCGTCAGCTGGATCAGGTGCAGGCCGGGCTTGACCGGGCCCGTGTCGCGGCAAACCAGACTCAGGATGCCCGCTTTTATTTCGACTATCTGCAGGCGACACGCGATATCACCACCATGAAGCAGGGTATTTCAGCCTATCTGGAACCCTCCAGGGCACAACCCGCGTCCCGGCAGTCCGCTGTTACCGGCCAGTATCGTGCTGAGGAACCCGCATGGCGATGAACGGCGCGCAACTGAACGGGTGGAGCGCCGGCACCGGCAGCAGCCTAACGCCCGTACAACTTAACACCCTCATTCTGGGGTTGCTGGCCGTCGTCATTCTTCTGTTCTGCGCCTGGGCGCTGGTTCAGGCCTATCGCGGTATTGCCTCCAAATCCGTGACGTTTCGTCAGTTCAATGAACTTGCGGTAAGGCTAATCGTGCTTTACCTGGCAACGCTGTTTCTGTTTTTCCACTAAAAGGACACCTCAATGAAATCCACATTACTCAGGCTTTACCACTCTGCATTCGCACGCGCCGGGCTGTTGCTGACGGGTTTTATCAGTGGACAGGCGCTTGCTGATCTGCCGCCAATTGAGCAGCCCACGACCGGCGGTGGTGGCGGCACCTATAACACCTTTATGGGGTACGCCAAAATGGGTGGGCTGGCGCTCGGGCTGTTGATTAGCGTTGCGGCTTTCCTCGCGGTCGCCCATGCCGTCATTACCTCTTTCCACGACATCCGTAAGGGGAAAGGTTCCTGGACGGAGTTCCTGCTTTACGGGGTGGTTGGCATCATTCTCATCCTCGCCGTCATCTATCTGGCCACTAAAGCCTCTGACATTTTGTAAGGAGCCAGCATGGCCGTCATCGACTTCCTTCCTGATCGTCTGAACAATCCGCCCGTGGTGTGGAAAGGCTTCACGTCTGGCGAGTTTCTTCTGGCGGCCATCATTGGCCTCGTCGCCGGTATTCCCCTGGCGGTGCCGCTGGCGCTGGTGCCCTTTATCGGCTTGCTGGCTTTTCCCACCTGCATGCTGCTGATGCCACTCATTGTCATCTTCCTGGGTGGCGGCTGGATTGCTGGCTATAAACGTGGCAAGCCGGAAAATTACATCTGGCAGCGGCTGGAGGAAATTCGATGCCGTGCCCGCCTTTCCCGTTCACTGGTACTCGACAGCCGGGCGTGGGAGCTGAAGCGAACCCGGGCCATGCCGCAGAGAGGTGAGCGATGAGCCGGTTTCGTAACGGTATGACCGCGCGTGATAATCACATCATTTCTCTTCGCATCGCCTGTGTTCTGCTGTTCGCCGGCCTGCTGGTCACAGGGATTGGCTGGATGCGCGCGCCTTCCGAACTTACCATCCATAACCCACCGGACCTTCGATCGGGTAGTACGCGAAAATGGTGGGAGGTTCCGCCATCCACCGTATACAGCTTTGCGTTCTATATCTTTCAGCAGCTGAACTCATGGCCCAAAAATGGTGAGGTGGATTATCCGGCCAAAATTGCCCAGATGAGCCCTTACCTGACGCCGTCCTGCCAGGACTTTATGAATAAAGATGCAGAGATGCGTAAAAACAGTGATGAACTCCGGGACCGCGTGCGGGTGGTATATGAAATTCCCCGCCGTGGCTACAGCAGCCGCAGCGTCACCATTCTCGATCAGGACAACTGGATCGCACGGCTGGACTTGGTGGCAGACGAGTATTACCACACCGAGTCGGTCAAGCGAGCGCTGGTCCGGTATCCCCTGAAAGTGGTGCGCTGGGAAGGCGATCCAGAGCGCAATCCCTTTGGGCTGGCGCTGGATTGCTATGCGGCTACGCCTCAGCGGCTTGAAGCTGTCACCCTGCCTGAGCCGGAGAAAAAGTGATGGGAAAACGGATGAAAAAGTATTCACTCATTTTTCTCGTCAGCCTGTGTTTTCCCTGGGTGGCGAACGCCGTTGAGCTGATGAAATGGGAGCGTATCCCGCTGCAGGTCCCCCTGACGGTGGGCCAGGAGCGTATCGTTTTTGTGAATAAAAACGTACGCGTTGGCTTTCCGCCCTCGCTCAACAACAAGCTGCGTATACAGAGCAATAGCGGCGTGGTCTATCTCAATGCCAGCGAAGCGTTTCCGGTGACGCGACTTGAGCTGCAGAACAAAGAGAACGGGGAGATTATCCTGCTGGATGTCTCTGCAGCATCCGGTAAAACCACGCGTGAACCCGTGAAAATTGTTTATGACGGTGAAGTGGCCACCGTATCAGCCAGTGACAGGCAGTCCGTCAGCAGCGATGGGGACAGCACCGGGCGTCAGGCGAAGCAATCGGATGTGGATGCTCCTCAGCAGGATCGTAAGCCCGCTAAACTCAATGCCCCTCTGCCTGTCGTGCTGACCCGCTATGCGGCTCAGAACATGTATGGCCCGCTGCGTACGGTTGAGCCGGTGCCGGGTATCAGTCCGGTTTCACTGAAGCTGCCGTCCGCTGTTACCACACTGATGCCCTCAGAACCCGTCAGCGTTACACCAATGGCAGCATGGAGCCTGCAGGGCAGCAGCGTGGTTGCGCTGCAGGTCCGTAACCGTTCAGCCGGCAAAGTGATTCTCGATCCGCGCGCGCTGGAGGGGCAGTTTATTACGGCCACCTTCCAGCACCGCTGGCTCGGCCGTGCAGGTACGCCTGAGGATACAACGGTTCTTTATCTGGTTACGTCCGGGCGCCCGGAGGGGGCATTCATTGCCGAACCGCCGTCTCAGCAGCCTGCTGACAGCCGTAAGCGGAGAGTAAAATAATGAAAGCACCTGCCTCTAATCTCATCGTTAAAATTGCCGTGCCGGTGGTGCTGGCCGGTGCCATTGTCGTCGGCGTGAAATCCTGCTCAGGGGGCGGAAATCATCCGGCGATGACAGGCAACGCAGCCAGTTCTGCGCTGAAAGACCTGTCGCCGGAAGACCTCAAGGCCGCGGGGATCGAGGGTGACACGCCGCAGGACACGCTTCGCACGGTGGTGGGAAATTTCCGCAAAGTTCAGGACCGTCTCGATTCGCTCGCGGACGACAACAAAAAACTCACTGACGAAAATAAAGTCCTGAAAACCACCAACAGCAACGTGGACGCACAGATCAGCCAGGCGGTGAGCAATGCCCGCAATGAGGAAGCGCAGAAACGCCAGCAGCTCAGCGCTCAGGTCACGGATCTCAGCTCACAGGTCAAACGGCTGATGGATCAGCTGCAGAATGGCGGTGCCGGCACGGAATCCGGAAAAAGCAGCAGTCCTGGCAGTGATATTCCGATTGGGCTGGGCTACGACAGCGGACTGAATAGCGGCGCTTCCGGCGTATCGTCTTCTTCTGATGGCCTGCAGTGGGTTGAGCCCAGAGACGGGGTATCCGTTGATGCCAGCGGCCGGCCGGTGACCGACAGCAATAAAAACAACGCGACCGGTTTCTCCTTTGCCACTTCGTTTTCCGAAGCGGGTGAAGCAGGAAAACAGGCGGCAGGAAAAGCAACCGCAATGGTTCAGACTCAGCTTACGGATGCGCAGAAGGCGACCATTCCGGTATTTACGCTTCCGGAAAACTCCACGCTCGTAGGCAGTCAGGCGATGACCGCCTTACTGGGGCGTATTCCCATCGATGGTAAAGTCACTGATCCCTATCCTTTCAAGGTCATGATCGGCAGGGATAACCTGACGGCGAACGGCATCGAGCTTCCCGATGTTCAGGGGGCAATCGTGTCCGGTACCGCGACGGGGGACTGGACGCTGTCGTGCGTGCGCGGGTCAATTACCAGCATCACGTTTGTCTTTACCGACGGCACCGTCAGGACGCTGCCTTCTCCGGATGGCCAGAACAGTGGCGGCAATCAGAACAGCGGCAACGCGAACGGTAATAACAGCAGCATTGGCTGGCTGTCAGACGACAACGGCATTCCCTGCATTTCAGGCACACGTAAAAGCAACGCCTCAACCTATCTGCCGACCATCACCACACTTGCGGCCGCCGGTGCGGCGGGTGATGCCGTGGCGGAAAATCAGAATACCGGCCAGACCAACGCCTACGGTGGCGTGACTTCAACTCTCACGGGTGATGCCGGTCAGGCCGTGCTGGGCAAGGCGCTTTCCGGCGGCATGCGGGAAACGATCGACTGGGTGAAAGCCCGCTACGGACAAACATTTGATGCCATTTATGTACCGCCGGGTCAGAAGGTGGCGCTGCATATCACACGACAGCTGGCCATTGATTACGAAGAAAAAGGCCGCAAGGTTAAATATGACTTCAGCCTGGCCGGCAATGGCACAGGCATGGACTAACGGGGATTTCAATGCAAAACACCAACCTTGAGTATCGGGTGGGGTATACCCCACTCAGTGGACGCCTGTATGCCGGTTATGTCCGGAAAGATAATGGAAAGTGGGAGGGATCACCCCATGAGGTTACCGACTGGGCCATGTTTGCGGTTGGCCAGAAACTGGCCCGGGAAGAGACCGATATGCTGTTTCCCCTGCCTGACGGTCGGGTGATGCGTGTGTCTGCAGTCATTACAGACCCTGAAACAATGGAGGACGCGAATGCACGGCGCTAAACCCCGCCTGGTGTTGCCTCTGACACTGATGCTTTCATTATCCCTGGCCGGCTGCAGCACGTCCAAAGACGAGATGCTGCCGCCCGGAGACAGCAGCATGCTTGAGCTCTGGAATGATGGCGCCTCTGCGACACATGCAACCGGCGAAAGCCGCACGACACTGCGCCGTCCGGTTACGGACAGCGAACGCGTGATTTCTCAACAGACGCGCGAAAGCTACAGCCGCACGCAGGAAAATGAAATACAGCAGACGTTTCCGCGCCTGCCTAATCCCGACATGGTCATGTACGTGTTCCCGCACCTGGCCGACGGCAATACGCCGGTGCCCGGCTACAGCACCGTTTTCCCGTTTTACAGCCAGGTGCAGTATGCGCTGCCTGGTGAGCGCACGGAGGATCTGTAATGGCTTTTTCTCTTTTTCACCGTCGGGCCGACGCGCAGGCGCCGCATCAGTTTGGAGATGGCCCGTTTTCCATTAACGGGCATGAACCGCTGACGCGGGAGGGGCGGCTTACCCGCCGTGATGAAGCCAAGCTGTATGATACTGCGCCTTCCATTATCGACCACATCCCGTGGGGCGAGTATCTACCTGAGCACCAGTGCATTCTGCTTGATGATGGCGTGTCGGTCGGCGCCGTTTACGAAGTGATCCCGGTTGGGACCGAGGGACGACCTGACACACGGCTCGATGAAATTCGTGACGTGGTGGAAAACGCCCTGCAGGACAGCCTCCCGGAGCTGGATGCTCACCAGTGGGTGGTGCAGTTTTACTGCCAGGACGAGTCAGATCTGACCGTCTACATGGACGGAATCAGGGGGTATGTGAAGCCCACTGCTCAGGGAACGGCTTTTACGGAAGCCTGGCTGACAGAGCAGGAGCGGCATCTGCAGAACGTGGCCAGCGAAAAGGGTCTGTTTCTGGATGAGGCTGTCACCGGTGCGCCCTGGCGCGGCCAGATCAGGCGTACACGTATGGTGATTTACCGCTGGGTTGAATCACCGTATCGCGACCCGATGGCGCCCGAGGTGTTGCTCAAACAGGTTTGCGATCGTCTGACCTCTGCAATGAGTGGTGCGGGTATCCAGTGCCGGCGTCAGAACGGAGAGCAGATCCACAGCTGGCTGCTGCGCTGGTTCAATCCCGATCCGAAATGGGTTGATAAAGCGACACTTTATCGTTGTGCAAAACACACTGACGATGCGCCGGGTGATTTACCTCTGCTGAACGATTTCAGTGAAAGCCTGTGGTTTACTCGCCCGCGCAGCGACGGGGATAAAGGTGTATGGTGGTTTGATGATGTGGCGCATAAAGCTGTTCCCGTGGCGCGTCTGCGCAATGCGCCCTCAACAGGTCACCTGACGGGTGAGGTGAAACGCGGTGAACATATTAATGCCATTATGGACCTGCTGCCTGAGGGCACCGTGCTTGCCCTGACGCTGGTCATTCACCCTCAGGATAAGCTGGAAGAAAACTTTGCCCGCCTGAGCCGTGATTCAATGGGTGAAAACGTGGACTCCCTGCGCGCGCGCGAGGATGCCGCCACAGCCCGCACTTACCTGGGTAATAAACATAAACTGTATCGGGCTGCCATTACCCTGCTGATTAAAGCCCGGGACCTTCCATCGCTGGATAAGCGCTATCTTGATCTCAGCAGCAAGCTGCTCAACTGCGGCCTTGAGCCGGTTAACCCGGAGCATGATATCGGTCCGCTCAGCACCTATATGCGCGCATTACCCATGTGCTTTAATCCGGCACAGGACCGGCATAACTGGTATACGCGCCTGATGTTCGTGCAGCATTTTGCCTGCCTGGCACCGGTCTACGGTCGTGATACCGGCACCGGCAACCCGGGCTTCACCTTCTTTAACCGGGGCGGTGGCCCGCTCTCGGTCGATCCGCTTAACAAAAATGACCGCACGCAGAACGCGCATCTAATGCTGTTTGGGCCAACCGGTGCCGGCAAGTCCGCCACCGCGCTGGTCAAGCTTGCCCAGATGATGGCCATCTATCGCCCCCGTATTTTCCTGATAGAAGCAGGTAACAGCTTCGGCCTGTTTGGTGATTACTGCGCCTCCCTGGGCCTGAGCGTACATCGGGTCAGTATCAAGCCCGGTAAAGTTGTTTCTCTCGCACCTTTCGGTGACTCACATCTGCTGATGCAGGCAAAACCGGATGAACTGATCATCAGTGAAGACGCTCTTCCGGATATTGATGACGATGAAGATAAGGATGAAGAGCGTGACGTACTCGGTGAAATGGAAATTGCCGCCCGCCTGATGATCACTGGCGGAGAAGCTGCAGAAGAATCACGATTAACACGCGCAGACCGTGGCATGATCCGTGAGGCCATCATGATCGCCGCCCGCACGGCTTTTGAGGAAAGCCGGCAGATGTTGCCTGAAGACCTGATGTTTGCGTTGCAGAATATTGCCCGGGACAGCAGCCAGGGAGAAGATGGCCGGGAAAAGCGAACTGCGGCACGTCGTTCCCGTGCGGAAGAAATGTCCGAGGCGCTACGGATGTTCACTGAAGGCTTCGAAGGCGAACTCTTCAACCGTCCAGGCACACCGTGGCCAGAGGCGGATGTCACGATCGTTGATCTGGGTACGCTGGCCCGTGAGGGCTATGAGGCGCAGATGGCCGTTGCGGTCATTTCGCTGCTTAACTCAATCAATAATATCGCTGAGCGAGATCAGTACAGCGACAGGAATATTATTGTGCCCATCGATGAAGGACATATCGTAACGACGAACCCGCTGCTCGGGCCCTACGCGACAAAAATTGCCAAAATGTGGCGTAAGCTCGGCACCTGGCTCTGGATTTTCACCCAGAACCTCGAGGATTTCCCTGATACCGCAAAAAAAATGCTGAACATGGCGGAGTGGTGGATCTGTCTGGTAATGCCTCCGCAGGAGGTCGAGCAGATTGCCCGCTTCAAGACGCTGACAGCTGAACAACGGGAAATGCTGCTTTCAGCGACGAAGGTCCCCCGGAAATATACGGAAGGCGTCATTATTTCAGAGAAGGTGCAGGCGCTCTTTCGTGCGGTTCCCCCCAGTCTCTACCTGGCGCTGGGGATGACTGAAAAACCAGAGAAAGCCGAGAGACGACAAATCATGAACGAATTAAATTGCAGTGAGCTTGAGGCTGCGTTTCACGTTGCGCGCCAGCTTGATGAAAATCGCGGACTGAGTATCTGACAGGGGAACCCATGAAAAAACTGACTATGGCACCGCCAGTGGTCGTAGCGGACAAGGCGCTGATTGCGTCTGTCATTTTTACCGTGCCACCGCAGGGGACGGCATCAATTGGTCAGTCCGACAGTGTCTCACTGGAAATACTGCAGCGCCAGATCACAAGTCGGCTTGATAAGCCGGTTCTGATTTCAGTATTCCCTCACCGCGTTGGGCGCCGCAGCTGCGTGGCGGTACATCTGACGGATGCCGGCGGGAAAAAACTGGATATTCTCATCACGGTAACCGGTAACACGCTGTGGCCTGGTGAAGCTGAGTTCGAAAGCAGCCTGCGCTGGAATATCTGCGTGCCGGATGCCACCGATATGTTATGGGTGCTGAAGGAGATCGACAGAGTTACAGACGGCGAGGTGTTCAGTTAAATCGGCCCTGCCTGTTTGTCAGGCAGCGGTTTCAGGCTATCTGACAAACAGGCAGGCTGCGGGTGCGGGCGGCATAGAGCCCGCGTTTATTTTGACTCATTCGGGTTGAGCCTTTTCAAACTTACTTTATTGACTGCGTAATTACACCTGACTTGACTACCCATTTGCATTTTACTTGGCGACCGTTTGCAGATTACCTGACCATCGCCAACTAAAATTGGCGTATGGCTCACATCTTATGACGAAGCCCGAACTAAACGGCAGCAGTGTGCCAAAAGCGGAAGTAGCATATGAACTCGTATGTTAAAACCGACCGTATATGCTCCTGAAGTTTGGGATACAAGACTCTCAAACCGGCATGTCAGACCGTTGTCAGGTTACTGTCGGGTTATGATCGTGGGCGTGCAGGATTGTCTGAGCAACACTGTGCGCTGACCACTTTCCATTTGGAGACATAATATGAGTAATACAAACAAATTTAGATCGCGGCGTCTTGCGCGAGCATGGTCCCAGGAACAGCTTGCCGAACTGTCCGGACTGAGTGTGCGCACGGTGCAGCGTATTGAGAATGGCGATCAACCCAGCCTGGAAACACTGAGCGCCCTTGCAGCTGTATTTGAGGTGAGCGTTGCGGATCTTTCTGGCTCTGACGCGCATGGCGATAACGCGCTCGACCAGAGAATTGCCGAAGCGAAGAGCAACCTCGCAGAGGAAGGCCGTTTTTACCGGTCGGTTATTACCGCTGTCGTTGTTTGTGCGCTACTGCTTGTTCTTAACCACTTTACGGCCCCGGCCAGAGTATGGTCATTGTGGGTATCGGGGATCTGGTTTGCACTGCTGGTTATTCGTGGTATGAGAACGTTTGTTTTTCGCGGGCTGATTAGCCGCTGGCAACAGAAGCGGTTGCGGCAGATGCTGCGGCGATAAGCGCGATTCGCAACAGTAGTCTTATGTTAAATCGAGTGCTGTAGTGTGCTTGGTTGGTTGTTTATCAAAAATGACTAAGAGAGTCTATTTGGTAATAACAATCAGGGAGGCGGCTGTGAAGATAACGAAGATTGACCACATACACGTATACGTGGAGAACATCAAACTGGCAGAACGCTGGTACCAGGAGGTTCTTGGTTTTTCCCGCGATGACTCGCTGTATTTCTGGTTTGAGCAGGGAGGGCCGCTGGTTATCAGAAATCACGGCGCATCACTTTCCCTGTTTCCCAGGAAAAATCAGCATCCCGGCCATACGGTGGCTTTCGTTGTAGAAGCGGCTGAGTTTCTCAGTTTTGTGCCTGCTCTCAACGCAAAAAATATCCCGTTTACCGTATGCGATCACGATGTATCTTTATCCGTGTACTTTAACGATCTTAGCGATAACAAGATTGAGCTGACCAGCTACGAATACCTTCAGGCAAAGCAGCTACTGGAGAGCGTTGTATAGCTTTCTCCCTTGGCTGCAGTCGGAGCGCAAAACTTTTATGCTAAAAGAGAGTGTCAGGGCTGTTGTGCCTGAAACCTGACGGAGCAGAAATGAGAACGCAAAAGCGATGTATAGGATACGTGGCGATCGTGGTCGATGACTACGACCGCGCGATTGAATACTACACCGACAAGCTGGGTTTTACTCTGGTTGAGGATACGCCGCAGCCTGGCAAGCGCTGGGTTGTGGTGACGCCGCACCCGGAAAGCGACTGTAATATTCTCCTGGCCCGCGCTTCAAACGAGCGGCAGGAAGGCTTTATCGGCAACCAGTGTGGCGGACGGGTTTTCCTGTTCCTGCAGACCGATGACTTCTGGCGCGATTACAACGCCATGAAGGAGAAAGGCGTCCACTTCTGCCAGGAGCCGCGGGAGGAGGAGTACGGGATGGTGGTGGTGTTTGAGGACATCTACGGCAACCGATGGGATCTTTACCAGAACGCGCAGCCCTGAAAGCCCTGAGGCTGCGCACGTCCAGTGCGTGGCCGGGACTGTATGTCTGATATTTATTTGTCATCATTAAATGTCCACTCTTCGCTCATAGCGGACCATGCTCCGCGTCTGTCCGCTTTGTGCCAAAAGCGGAACTTGCTTACATCGTGCTATGTTAGTTTACGGAGTGCAGATCATCGTTCTGGTTAAGCGAATGATATCGGGTATAGTTTAAAAGTAAAATATAGCTAAATCAGTAAGATACGAAGATTATGAATGCTTAACATCGTATGATGTCTGTATAGAAGAAAAAGTTAGACATTTTTGGGTTATATGCAATACTCAGCCCGGATGAACAAAAAAATGTCTAAGTAGGCCGAGTTATGATCAAGTGGTATAGTTTTAAGAATTTCTATTCTTTTTTAGATAAAACAACTGTCGACCTAACACTGCATGCAAACTCAAGTGAATCTCACTATGAGGTAGAAATAGGAAATACTCGAATCAGTAAAGTCATTGCAATCCTAGGAGCAAATGGAGCAGGAAAGTCTAATTTATTGAAGCCACTGGCTTTTCTCCGTTGGTTTTGTGACCATTCTTTTACTAAACTTGAAAGCAAGCAAAGTCTACCTTTTTATGCTCACTTCAGTAATGAAGATGAACCATCAGAGCTAGAGGTTTGCTTTATTGATCAAGTTGGTAGCGGATATATAGAGTTCAAGTATTATGTTAAGCTTTCTAAGCATAAAGTATATCATGAAGAGTTAAAGTGGAAGACAAGTAGGCAGTTTTCATCGGTTTTTTATAGAATTTATGATGAAAAATTAGATAAGTACAAAGTAAAAAGCACGAAAAAGATTGATAAGGAATTATCTTTTCCTGAATTTGAGTTGATGACTGTTCCTGCAAACTCATCAGCATTGTCATATTTCAAGAGAAAAGAAAATAAATTTGCTGAATTAATAATTCATAATTTCAAAACAATAGATAACAATCTCACTATTCATGGAAAAAATAGTTTCGATTACTCAAGGGTAATAAATGCAACTGAATTCTATAAAGAAAATGATTATATATTCCAACTGGCATTGAAGTATCTAAGGAGAATGGATTTTGGTTTGAGTTCAATTGTTCTTAAGGAGGAAGATATTATAAACAAAACTACCGGAGAAAAGAGCAGCATTGTCAACCCTTATGGAGTTCATCAATGCAAAGAGAATGAGTATGAGATTCCATTCTATCTTGAGTCTACAGGTACACAAGCTTGCTTCGATATAATGTCAGACTTGGTATGTGCTTTTGAATGGGGTGGTGTTGCACTTATAGATGAGCTAGACAGTGATCTTCACCCATTAATGGTTAATGAGATTATCGACATGTTTGCAAACGAAAGTATTAATAAAAAGAATGCGCAGTTGATATTTAGCTGTCACTCTCCGGAGGTATTGAAGGCCTTAAAGAAGCATAATGTTTATGTTGTTGAGAAAGATGATGCAGTAAGTGATTGTTGGAGGCTCGACCAAGTTGAGGGCTTGAGGGCGCAGGACAATCTTTACAGCAAGTATATAACAGGTGCCATTGGTGGTGTGCCGGAAATTTCACTCTAGAGTTTATATGATGGCCCCCAAAAAAAGAAAGATATTTGCTAAAGAAACGCTTCTTGCTGTCGGCGAGGGGCATAGTGAAAAGGCTTTTTTACATCATATTAAAAGTCTTTATTGTAAGGGCAAAAAAATAACTATTATTACAGCAAATGGCAAAGGTCCTGCTAATGTAATAGATCAGGCTTTAGGGACTAACCGATGTACTCCCTTTGATGAGGTATTGGTCCTAATGGATTGCGATCTAGCTTGGCCCCCCAAAAAGGTCAAAGAATCCACCGAAAAGGGCTTTATTCTTATTGGTTCTACCCCTTGCTTGGAGGGATTGCTTTTAGATATCCTCCAAAAAAAGAAATGTAATTCTAATAAAGGATGCAAGGAACTACTCCAACCTCAACTTAATGGTTCTACTACTGAAAAAGACAGTTATGTAGAAAAGTTCAATAAAGCTGTTCTTGATGAAATGAGGAAAGTGATAAAAGAACTAGACTCGATAATATCCGTTATAGAAGGTTGATAAATGTGTAAGGTATTACCATTGACCTGCTTCCCGTTAATTCATACAGGATGCTGTTAGTAATGTCTGCTGATCGCTCATAGCGGACATTGGCCTGAGCGTCTGTCCGCTTTGTGCCAAGAGCGGACGTGGGTTTTTCTGATCATCTTATCGATGGACTGCAATATTTTTCGTTCATTCAAAGTGGTGGCTATAGGCCGAAAAAGAAAGAATCTTTGTCTGGATATTGGCTCGAATGTTATAGTAAAAGTTACAGGAACGACAGAAATTCACTGACGGTATAAAGTTAAGCCATGAAAAAATCCATTAAAACAATGTCAAATCGAAGCAATAGAAGATAATTTAGCAAATAAAGTAAAGCACGAGATATAACTAAATATTAGAGTGGAAAGATAACAACTTTCAATGTTAAAGCTAAGAGGCTGATATGAAAAAAAACACTGGAAAGGAGTATGAGGAATTTGTTGGTGCCATACAGCAAAGTTTGATTAATGCTGAAGGGATGTCACATTTAAAAAATATAAAAGTGGAAGTAAACAAAAAAATTGAAGATAGAAACGGGATTTTAAGGCAGTTTGATGTGTATTGGGAGTTTAATTTAGGTGGTTATGATTATAAGACTGTAATCGAATGCAAAGACTATGCATCTTCAGTGACCATAGATAAAATTGACGCATTTATTGGCAAGACACAAGACATACCAGGACTTAGGCTCATCTACGCTACGAAAACAGGCTACCAGAGCGGAGCACAAAGAAAAGCAGATCAGCATAAAGTAGATCTTCTTATTATACGAGAAGGAGTTGATGAGGACTGGACTGCACCTGATGGAACGCCACTAATAAAAATCATCAATTTGAACATCATCGCCATATCCCCTCCAAATATTACGTCTTTTTCTCCTTTTGTGGATGCTTCTTGGTTGGAATCTCAGCCGGAGCTTGATATTGAAAAAATAAATAATAAATTCAGTATGACGCTAAATAATGAAGTTTTTATATGTAACGAAGTGACTGGCGTTAGATTTTCACTGTATGACTTGGCTAACTCACTGACTGGTAAAATCCCTGACATGCAGTATGGGGAGGGAACATATAGTGAGGAGCTACATAATTCTTATTTAGAGTCTGACGATGGAGATCTGAGAGTTAAGCTTAGAGGATACAAATTGAGCTATGAGTACCGCAAGCCCGCAAAAGTTACATCAATAATTGATTACTCCAAAGAACTTCTAGGTATCGTTCAAAACTATTCATCAGGAGATAAGCAAATGGTCTTTAGGGATGGGCGTGTAAAGTGAACACACTTTAGGAAAAAAAAGCCTAAATAAGAGAATTGCCCTCCAACAGAGGGCTCTTTTTATCATTAGAAACTTCCGAAATGCTCTCCCCTTCTTGAAGCCTGTGTGGCCTGCCCCCTATAAAACAATACGTGACTTCTTAGCAAGTTCTCTATCAACTGTAAGGTAGCTGCTAACTTCCGTTCCTCGCTCTTAGCTGCCAGTTAATCTGGCCGGGTTTTGACTGCTTTTTTGTTTGAGATGACCAAGTGAAATGCAAATACGCGGTCAAGTAAAATGCAAACGGGTTGTCAAGTGAATGCAAAAAAACAATTGACAAAACAAACATGTTTTTGTATTTAAATACTTGCCTGGTGTGATCTATATACCCGTCCAATCATTCCTCTCACACCGGGTCAAAGCCTTATCCAAACGGATGAGGCTTTTGTTTTGTCGTTACGGCAGCTCCACTTTTCCTGCATCAATATCCATCACTGAAACGGCTCTGAATCTTATACAGACGCCGTGTTTCGCTTCTGCGACCATCAGGCGTGAGATTGGCCGCCATATCCAGACATCGCTCTCTGCGGCGGGCTATGGCCTCGCGTTCGGCATCTTCCGTAATCTGATCCATCACGGTCAGCCAGCGGCGTGCAGCGCGTCGCCATAAGCCCCTTCTTTCCAGTGATTCTGCTACAGTGTCTTTCAGTTCCATAGGCCTCCACCGGGGTCACTCTTGCCTCATCTGTGCCATCTATTCTTTCATAATGGTAATCACAGTTGTTTATTTCACCCAGAGCGCATTCACAGAAAATGGACTTCCGTCTACAAACAGGAGCCTGTTGATGCGCTATCCCTTTGAACTCGATCCGCAGATTATTCACCACATCATATACAGTCAGGCCGGTTCTGTCGGCAAGGCCGTCATTGAACTCATCATGAACAGCGTCGACGCCGGTGCCGGCGCGGTGATAATCGATATAACCCCGGAGGGCTTCTCCTGCCGGGATGATGGACGCGGTTTTACCTCATACGATGACGTAAAGCGCTATTTCGGGCGTTTCGGCACGCCACATCAGGAAGGTGATGCAACCTACGGGCGCTTTCGTCTGGGCCGGGGCCAGATCATGGCGCACGCCCGTACACTCTGGCGCTCGCAGCGCTGGCAGATGTCGGTTGATACGCGTGAAATGGGTTATCACTATGACCTGGAAGAAATTGCGGAGGCTGAGCCAGGCTGCCATATCACTGGTGAGTGGTATGAGCCGCTGACCAGTCAGGAGCGCATGTCATGCATTCAGGAAATCCGCGATTTGGTGCGCTATACGCCCGTCACGGTGCACCTCAACGGCACCATCATTACCCGCCAGCCGGCACTGGAGAAGTGGGATGCGGAGGACGATGAGGCCTGGTATCGGCTCCGGGAAGACGGTGCCGTGTCGGTTTACAATCAGGGCGTTCTGGTGCGTCATGATCCGGGTCACATCTGGGGTGTGGGTGGCCTTATCGTCAGTAAAAAACCCATCGCGCTTAACGTCTCGCGTACTGAAATCCTTCGCAAGACCTGCCCTGTCTGGAAAACAATTGCCGCCCGGTTTGGCCAGCTTGCCACCGCCTTCTCTGACAATCAGGGGAAACATCGTAAAACTGAAGCGCGTCGGGAGAAAACCGCCCGCGCTTTGCTTTCCGGAGAGGGCGACCTGCAGAAGCTGATGCACGATGAAGAGGTCATAACGCTCCTGCCCGGCAAACGTCACGTCACGCTTGAGCACTTCATCCGTAAGTGCCGCTATTACCCGGCGGCAACCGACAAAAACTGCTTCACCCTCGCGCGGTATGCTCGCGATGTTCCGCGCGGGGAAATCATTGCCCGGGCCGGTATCGCGCCAGTGTTGCATCCTGTCACGCTGCCCCGCTTCGGCTGTTACGAGCCGGAAGAGTTTATGGAATGTCTGAGCCGCGTACGCGCAAACCTGATGGCATACCGTGAACAGTTACCCCGGCACCGGCGATGGGGTTCCGGCTGGCAGTCTGAGCTGGTACTTATTGATTTCGACACCCTCAGCGCAAACTTTATCGACCGCACGCAGATGGTCAGCGAGAAACAGCTTGATAAGGAAACGCGACGGGCTTGGACAGCGCTGCGCTGGTGCCTTACCCAGTATGCTGCTGTCTGCTCGGGTGGCGAAGCGGGTTATCAGTCACGTTCTTACGGGGGGAAGCGCTTTCAAATTTTGCTGGGTGAGTCCACGTCGGCGGATGCCTGGACGGACGGAGAGACCTACATTGCCTTCAACATCGATATCGTCCGCCGGCTAAAATCCGATGCGCTGCAGACTGCCAGTCAGCTGTTCAGCCTGACGGAGCACGAGGTGGCACACCAGGGTGACAGCCTGGACTGTGGCCACGACGAGACTTTTTATCAGCGTTTCCATGATATCAGCACCCTGTGCGCACCCGTTCGCCAGCGTTACATGCACGTCTGGCTGATGAAATACACGACTAGCCTGGAGGCAGAGGGTAAACGCGCAACCGGAACAGCCTGGAAAGAGCGTTATCTGACTGAGCGTGCCAGCACCGGCCGGGAGAAAAAAGGACTCCCCGGCGTTATCAGTGATGCCGGAATTCGTGATGCTGTAAGTGCACAGCCGGACCCGGAAGATATGTCACGGCTTGATTTTCTTAACCAGCAACTGACGGGCGCCGGTGCAGCGGCGCCTGTAAGGTCCGACTGGGATAGCGCGGTGGCCGCCGGCATTGAGCAGGCCCGTAAGAATCAGGCAGAACGGTTACAGGAACAGCAGGCCACGGAGGACTGGTACGCTGCTGAGGATGATGTATCCGACATTCTGACCGATGAGCAACGGGCGGCTGAAGCCGAAGCTGAAGAGCAGATGTGGCTAGCGTCCTGTAAATTGCATTACCTGTCTATTTTACCCGGTGCAACGGAGGAAAACCTGAATGACAGGGTTGTCGCGTTTCTTGCTTATATGACCGTTTCAGAAGAGGAAGAACTGGCGGCCTGGGCCATGCGGGCCAGGGATAACAGTGACCAGTGGTATGCCAGAAATGCCCCGTCGTACAGTGAGGCTGATGAACTGTATGAACAGGACCTGGAGCAACCACCCGGAAAAAGCATCCCTGCTGACTGGCTGCCCTTTATGCAGGAAGGCGAAACGCGATGGAGCATAGAGCGGAATGCGGCGGCGGCCGGATTTATGCATGAGCTGGATTATCTGGAATGGCGGCGCGACAGCGACACCGGTGAGCCAGCCTGACGGTGCAGAATACCGGATTTGTCAACCGGCCGGAGGGTGCAAATTCTGCATCCTGTCAACCAGGACACCCGGTTAATAAATTATCAGCACCGGGCTCAGAGTTAATTACTGACCGGCCTTGTTATTGAACGCACCCTGAGCAGGTTACTCACTCAGGGAGTGTTCTCCATGAAATTTTCATTTTGCTGCCTCGCAGCACTGTTCCTAACCGCCGGCGCCCATGCCGGCACCGTCATTTATACCGACAGCGCCCACCCGGTAACGGGTAACCCCGGGCCTGACGTGACTGTCATTATGCTGGATGCGCCTGACCGGCTGCAGGCGGATCTCTTCGGCCCGCTGCCGGCAGACCCGGCGCAGGCTGAACAGCAGGCGCGGGCTGTCATCAGTTCGCCTGCGTTTAAGCAGCGTCAGCAGGACCTTGCCGGAACCTATGCTGGCCTCACGCACGCCTGGTCGCTGGGTCTTGAGAAATACCCCGCAGTGGTGTTTGACGATAAGTGGGTGGTCTACGGCACCACGGACGTCGGCGTGGCCACGCAGCAGCTGAACGCCCGGAAGGAGTCTGCACAGTGAAAATGTCTTTCTCCCGCCCGCGCCGGCTGGCACTCGCCACGTTAATGGCCTGCACCGGCACGATGGCCAGCGTCAATACCGCGAGTCTGCTCTCAAGCGCCGCCAGTCCTGACTGTATCAGCTGGCGCATCAGCGGTATCTGTTACTGGCTGTTCTGCACGCCTTTCGGCTGCTCCGTTAAAACCTCCGTGAAGGTCACCCATTTCATTCCGGAAGCCGTGGTTTCAGCCTACCTGAGCCCTGGAGCCAATCCCTGGACGGAGATGTCGGCCGTCAGCAGCCTGGCTGATGGCACCGAGAGTGCGCTCCTGGGAGGCGCTGCAGGTGTGGCGACCGGTGGCGGACGGCAGGAAATGAAGGCGCCCGGCGATCGTAAGCAGAACCTGCACTTTTACTACGGCGATGCGTATGGCCATCCAGCTACCAGACTCATCGGCGGAATGGTGCCGGGGTATTCCTGTGACAGTGCCGCCACGCCTTTTATGCCGTACTTCACAAGCAGCCTCGATGCGCTTGCCTGGCGCACCGGCGTACCGGAATCGCTCTACCCGGAGGCGTTAATCCCGGGACAGCGTGAGATTGGCAGCACGGCCAGCGGCAACATGTGGGGGAATGTCTACCCCCGCAGCGGCTTTGTCACTCAGACCGACAGCTACAAGTCGGCGGCCGTTGTGGTGCAGCGCGTGGCTGACATTATCACCCGCCAGGGACAGCTGCATGTCTACAGCCCACTCACCGGGCAGCGTTCGCCGGGCTACTGGCCACCCGACCCCGTTCAGGAAAATACCGGCACAAAAAATCACAAATGGCAGCGTCTCTCTCCCCAGCTCTCGCAGAGCTGCGCAGTGTTCCCCGACACCGGCGGGCAGATAGCTGAAAACGGCAACTATGCCTGGGCGCTGTGGCAGCCCTACAGCTGCTGCAAACGACGTGGCCAGACCTTCCTTTACAGCACCGATTTCTCCTGAGGACTAAGCAGATGAAACAGCAGTATTCTCAGCGGCTCTACCGCCCTCTGGCGGCATTAGCCTTCTCCGCCTTTCTCTCCCTGCCGGCACTGGCTGTGGACACGTCACTTTCGTCCGGCGGTGCGTCAGTGAGCGGCGCGATTAATGACGGACTTTTTTACTCTATTGGTGGCGGCTCAGTGATCTCACCGCCACCGAGCCGCAGCAATATGTCCCGGCTGGGGCTGAACGGTGGGTGGAGCAGTGACCTCATGTGCGGCAACTTTGACCTGAAAACGACCGTAGGCAATCAGCTCAACGGCATCACCAGCGGATTCAAGGACCTTATGGGCAACGTGATTCAGGGCGCGACCGGCGCGGTCATGAGCATGCCGGCAATGGCCATTCAGCGTGCTAATCCTGGACTGTATGAAATGCTCACCAACGGGGTGCTGCAGGCAGGGCTCAACTTCGATAAAGCGCAACTCAATTGCCAGAATATGTCGAAAAAGCTTGCTGACTATACTCTGGGCAGCAAGTGGCAGCAGGCTGCTGTATCCGAAGAATATAAGGATATTGTGGCGTCCAGCGGCGGAGACGCCGTCTCCAGCGACCAGCAGCTGCAGAAGGCCACCGGTGAAGAAGGCGTAACATGGGTTGGCGGTCAGAAGCGCGGAGGCAAAGGCCAGCAGGCCATTCAGCCGACCCGTGACCTGGCTAAAGCCGGTTATAACATGATGAACAGCCTGCCGGTGACCAGCAACAGCAGCGTGGGCTCCGCCAGCTGCAACGGCACGGTCTGCCAGCGCTGGAAAACCTCGGATGATGCGGCAGCGGCGGTGGTTAAGGTGCTTGGCGATCGTTCGATCCGGACCTGCAGAGAAACCAGCGAATGCACAAGCGGCGGGGCTGAAAACCAGCCCGGCAGTTCTGTCGCCGGCACGGGATTCTCGCCCGTGCTTGAAGATGCTACCAAAGCCAATCTGGAACAGCTGGGTAAACTGGTCGGCGGTGAACTGCAGCCAACGGCCGATAACCTGGCGGCGCTTAAAACCGGCAGCCTGGTTGTAACGCGCGGCGTTATTCAGTCACTACGCGATGACCCGGACAAGGTCGCGCTGGTTCAGCGCCTGGCCGGCGAGCTGGCGATGGCTGACACCGTGGAAACAGCACTGACCATGCGGCGCATGCTGACCACCGGAGAATCCGAGCCAAACGCCGCTGAGCAACCCGAGGCGCTTGCTGAAGGCGACCGCCGCATTGATGCGCTTGACCGCGAGCTCAGCGCCCTGCGTAACGAGATGGAGTTGCGCAAATCCATCAGCAACAACAGCCTGCTGACCACGCTGGCGCGTCAGGGAGAGCGTAACCAGGATAACCAGCTGCAGCAGAAAGCCGGCAATCAGGATCAGGGCTTCAGCCAGATGAACCAGACGCAGTCTTCCGGAGCAAACTGATATGACACTCTCCTCTGTTCGCGGCCGTGCGGGCCGCATATTACTCATGCTTCTCCCCTTACTGCTGGTAACCGTGGCCATGTTTGCGCTGGCTTCGGTCTTTATTGCGTATGACCCGGACGGCCAGCTGACACGCCGCTGGCTGCATGAGAGCCGGTGGGGGCTGTTTGCCTGGCGACTTGTGATGTATGCCGGCATCGCTGCAGCCTGGGGCCTGAAGATCCGCCCGCAGCTTCTGAAGCGGTGGCCGGAGGCTCGTGCCCGCCTGCCGCGCACCGAGCTGCTCGGGGTGCTGTTTATTCTGGCCACGGAGTGTGTGGCCTGGACCGGCACGGCATAAGGGGAAGATCATGACAGCAAACAGTTACCTGGAATATTTTCTGGTCCTCTTTGGCTGGGTGATGAACAATGCCATGTGGACCATTCTCAGCAGCACAGGGCTCTTCGCGCTGCCGCTGGTTTTTAAGGTCATGGGCGTGTGGCTCAAGGTGCGTGAGGAAGGTGCAGACGAAGGGAATAAAGGATTACTGGCGCTCCCGCGCATTGAGCATGCCATTTATGTTTCATTTGTGGTGATGCTTTTTTGCTGCATCCCGCTGCTGCCAGTAGATATCAGCACCATCAAATTCGACAGTTCCCGGGCAAAGCAGTGTGGCATCAGCGTACCCACGCCGCAGAACTCGGGCTACAGCGGTTTAGTCAATGACTTTGACGGTCGTACCGCCCAGGTGCCCATCTGGTGGTATCTGCTGCATATGATGTCTAAGGGCACCACCCAGGCCATGATTGCGTCCATTCCCTGCGGCACGCAACTGCGCCAGATGCGCTTTGATGTGCAGAACACGAAGCTGCGTGACCCGGTATTGCTGCAGGAGGTCCAGGACTTTGCAGATCAGTGTTATTCAAGGGCCTATTTCCGGCTCAAGAACAGCAACAGTCAGCTCAGCGATGCCACCATTAACTCGGTAGGCTGGATTGGCAGCGACTACTTCCTGAATACGTTGGGCTATTACGATTACTACACCGCCACCACCCCGAGGAGCCAGTGGCCCTATAACAGCTCCCGCGACAGCGGCTATCCGGACACCGGACAGGGCGGCTATCCCACCTGTAAAACGTGGTGGTCTGACGGCTCGTCCGGGTTGCGTAAACGGGTGCTGGCAAGCTTTGGAGACAACACGCGAAAGGAGATGCAGCGTTCATTTCCGGGGGCTCAGTGGGAGGAAGTTGCACTGCGATGGCTGGTCAGTCCCCGAAATGCAGGTCTGTCAGGTGACGGAACGACTTATGCTGTGGGTAGTGCTGATAACGTAACCGGCGTAGTAGGTAACATAACTCGTCTGACTTCGACAATAGGTGTTGGCCTTAAGCAGGCAGAAGCACTTCCTGGCTTCGATGCGCTAAAACAGGCACTTCCGATGATTCAGACGCTTCTGCAGATGATGATTATCACTGTGATACCGGTGCTGATGATGTTCAGTGCTTACGAGCCCAAAACAGTGGTTACCATATCATTTGCATTATTTGCACTGCAGTTCATCACCTTCTGGTGGGAGCTGGCCGGCTGGCTCGATGACCGTATGATCACCATCCTTTACGATAATATGGCACAACAGGGGCTCGCCAGCAGTTCTGTCCCATTTGCGAATTTCATCAGCTCAACTAACGACGGCTGGATCATGAATTTGGTACTGGGGATGATGTATGTAGTGTTTCCAGCTTTCTGGGTGGGAATGCTGGGATGGGCTGGTGCTCGAATAGGTTCGATGGCAAGTCATTTAAGCGATGCTGCTAAGATGCCAATGGATGCAGGATCGGAAGCAGGCAAGACAGCACAAAAAACGGCTATTAGCGGGGCTAAAGGGGCTTTAAAGTAGGCAATTTTAATCAATTGCGCACCTCAAAAGCGGTGGTAAGAATTACCCACCGCTTAATTAAAACCATCTTTGTGCCTGAAAAATCCTTCTTTTTCCCAACTATACTTCAATGAAGATTTGTATTCTTCTTGGTTTTTTTCTGAATTAGTCGCCACACTTTTTAGAATGGTTGTTCCACAATCGTGCGTTGCACTAGAGAGCGCGACAGGTTCTGGCGCTTTATGTTTCAGCTTTGCTTCATCATAAACGATGTTACGACGACGTTTACTCGCAAAACGAGCCAGTGTGGTGCTTAAGTCTTCAGCATCGAACCCATTTTTACCACTCATGATGATGGTTCCTCTGACTTTGTTAATCCTGGCAGTAGAGTTTAAAACAGCCTTTCAACAGCATGGTACCAGGTTACTAAATTTCAGTAGGGCTGGCAAATTTTTGAACATCAAGAGACTGATTCTATGGTTGACTATGACCGCTCAGTATAAAGTCAAAAAGGTTTGGCTCAACCTGTAGTGCGGCGTGAAGTTGACATGAAGGGGAGTATGCCTGTAGACCTCTCTTTGCCAAGACAGTCTTCTTACCGAACGTGAATATGTGAGATGCATCTGAAATAATGACATATTCACCTGTAAGCGGTGAAGTTTTCGCTTTTTCATCCTACCTGAGGTTATTTAGTTCTTCTTAATTTACAAGAAAACCAACTCCTCATTTGCGCAGGTTCTTTCATAATGTGGCGACACATCTGAAATAATAACCCTGTTAATTTGATTGCATTATTATGCCCTGCGTTTGATCAGGTAGGATATATAACCGTATCTGCTGGCGAGAGTGTGAGTACACGCCCATCATCTTCAAAGATTATAGGTCAAAAATTCCAAACTGATAAAAATGAGCGCATCGATTAAGAGCTTCATTAAATGACTTCAAACGATTCAGGGCAGCCTTACTATTTTTACCTGTGTTGCTGTCGGGACCTGCAATGGATGATATGTATTTGTCAAACACATCAGGAATGAATTTCATTTAATGCAATTTTATAAACATTAAGTGTTTTTTTTGCTTTCATTACACAAAAACACTTTTATTCTCCTTTGAGGAAATAACTTTGTTAGATGACGGACAAGGAATTACCCTTCTGTTATTTTTTTTATTAAAATACCGCACAAACTTCTGATTCTGATTCTGATTCTGATTCTGATTCTGATTAAAGTGATTTCACCAGTTACCTAGAGAAGAATTCCTTAAGGAAGGGATGTGCTACGATTACTATCAATTAACTTGAAAAGCCCTCAGCGCATCCTATTTCTGAGATTTCCTTCGGTCATACCAATCAGACGCATCATTTTTTACCGCAACGTTTTCATTCTGGCTGTGAATTACATGCAATTTCGAGGCATCTTTAAAGATTCATTCTATTGCAATTAATAAGCCGCATATAGGCATTGTCGTTTATATGTAATATAGTGCTAACCGGTGGTATCCTGAATATATTAATCATCTATATAAACATGAACATAACATGGTTCTATTCAGGAGGGAAAAGGCTACATATATATTCTGGTGACAGAAGTTACTTGAAAAAGGATCACGCTTCGATCTAACATCTCCCTCGTTGTACCGTTGCGTAAAGCAACATGCCAATGTCCCGCCAATCTGAGAGGGACGCCTTCGGGTGATTGCATGCCAAAACCGTTATGACCTGAGAGACGGTGCCTTCGGGCGGTAAACCCGTTAGCCTTTGAAAATGGGGATCGCCTTGACAGCGATAAAGGATATTCCTTCACAAACAAGCCGTCCCTGACAGCCTTCTTTCAGACTCATCTGTCTGTTTTCTTCGTTTCGTCTCGATTTTTTGACGACTGCATCCGTTGCAAACTTTGCGACGTGGGTATGACCATTTGGAACATTTGGGCATCTTCCACGGCAGCATTGAGAGCAGAGGAGCGCGGCGTCACTTGCGTTCGAGTGAAACGAGTACCAAGTGACGCGCGCAGCGCATAACTGGCAGCGCTGACGCACTGCCGTTTAAACAACTTCTTTACCAACTGACCAACACGTACTCAAAGGTTTTAAGCGCCTTAAAGACGTACTTCATTCACCGTTTGTTCATTTATCAATCAAACGTCTTAGCCGTGAAAACGGCCCGGGACTTCATTAAAAGAGGAGAAAATCGACACGATATCGATGGCGACACCAGTCAGCATACTGGTGTGTGGAAGCAGACTGATTCATTTCAGCCCGGTGCAAACCGCGAACAGGTCAGAGACCTGGGGAGCTTCGCAATAACTCAACATTTCGCCGCCCCGATGCACAGATATCTGTCGAGACGCAGGAAGCGCAACCACAAACCGTGCCGTCGGGGTGAAATTCATCGTCTGTAGCTGTGGCGCAGCCGGTGTCAGTGCTTTTCCGTTTACGCAGACGGAAAAGCACTGACACCTGTTTAAATGGAGGGGGATTATGGCAAAACTGAATAAAAATCTTAAAACGCTTGCCAGACAGGCGGGCGGAAGTTTTAAAACTGTTTCTGACCGAATGAAAATTGCTGACAGGTTTGCCGAGCGTTTATTAAGGCTTAATGTTCAAATCAGAGATATAAGGAACATTAAAACGTCGCATATCGAACTGTATATGAAAAGTCGCCTTTCAGAAGAAATTTCCAGGCGCACACTTCAAAATGAAATGGCGGCGATCCGCGCTTTACTGCGGGTTGCAGGAAAGACATTCATGGCTAATCCTTCTCATGAAAAACTGAGCAACCAGGCCCTGGGCATTTCGGAAACGAGCCGGGACGGAACGAAGGTTGCCATTCCCGATAATTATTTTCGGCAGGTATTAACGAGTGTAGAGCAAAAGGATGAGGGCATTGCCTGCGCAATGAGGCTATCCCGATTACTCGGTTTAAGAACGGAAGAAACAGTTCAGTCTGCTAAATCATTGCGTACCTGGCAAAAAGCGTTACTGAATGGGGACGAAAAAATACGCATTGTATTCGGTACAAAAGGAGGGCGCCCAAGAGATACCACGGTATTAGATCGTGATGCGACTCTGGCTGCAATCAATGCGTCTCTTAAACATCTGAGTGAAAATAATGGCAAGTTAATCGATAAACCATCATTACACACGGCTATTGAACGCTATCGCAATGTCGTCCGTGAATCAGGATTAACCGGCAAATATGCACCCCATAGTTTACGTTATGCGTACTCTGTTGATGTTATGAATCTCCATATGAAAAATGGTTTTACTAAAGAAGAGGCGCAGGCTCTTGCATCAATGGATCTGGGACATGGCGATGGCAGGGGACATTACGTGGCGCGTGTTTATAACAAGGTTGAGCTTCATGAATAAGCATGGTTTTATTTCTGGTAAAGTTTCGATTATTTGTCGTGTGCTTTTAGGATTTAAAGTAAACGTTTCACGCATTATCGACAGGGGACATTACGAGGTGGCCTGTCTACAGGAGGCTTATGCACATTATGGTGACAGGCTCACCCGTACTGATGCCTGTCTGTATTTCACTCAGGGCGCACTGATTGAAACTTTCAGGATTGTGCTGAGTGCAAAAATTAAAGCGGTAAGATCTTTGCGTTGATACTCTTGCCTGAGGTGCGGGAATTGTGTACGCTTATTTTGCTAACGTTGTCTCTGACAACTGCCAATGTTCCGGTGATTTGAGAGGAACGCCTTCGGGTAATCACATGCCAATGCCATCACAACCTGAGAGATGGCGCTTTCGGGCGGTACAAACCTGTTAACCTTTGAAAACAGGGACCCCTGCGGTTAAGGTCCTTTTTACTTCGCTTCACTCTCCTGAACACCTGATTTACTCATCCGGCATTTCTGGCCTGATTCTCACCCTGAGGGATACTTTCCCTTTGGGACGGTTCCCTTTTTTTATAAGGAATCGTACCCATGCATTACACCAAAATGATCAATCCGCTCACGTTACTGAATTGTGATTCATCCGCTTCTGCAAGAATCATGGTGGATTACGTTAAAACTCAGCTTAACGTACGTCTTGGTTACAAACTCATGGTTGACGCCGATCCTCAGGTTCCTGCTGACGGCCTTCCAGACTACCTGACTTTTCTCAGATATGTCGCACATACCGTTGGTTTTGCAACTGAGCATTGCTTCATAAGACACACCTTTGTCGAAGAAGCCGTGAACGAGCTGACGCTCCTGGGGGCAAATGTTCACAGTCGTCACTGGAATACGGCTTTTCACCAGGGCGTTACCCTGTCTCGCCAGGAAAAAGAGCTGGACGACGCTACAGAAGAAGCGCGCAAAATGTTTTATCAGAGCGCCGGTTTTTCTGACATCGCCTGACTGCCTTATCAAACGGACAGTCTTTCACCCTCACGGGACTTCTGTCCCCGTCAGGGACAGATTTCCCCGACGCTTCAGGGAATCCTCAATGAACGATTTAACTCTCACTTCAGATTTTTATCATCGTGCCAGCGAGCGTACCGCTCACAAAGTCGCACTGGCCAAAGCAGAGGGCGAGCTGCTGAGTATCGCAGCGCTTCGCCGTTTTGGCCTGAATACCGGGACAGATGACGACGGCTTTCCGTTTTACGTCTGGGAAATGGCTGCGGTCGCCAGGGACCTGGCTGAACTGCATGTCCGGAAGCTTATACCTGAATCATGGGAGGCATTCTTTAACGGCCTTTGCCGCATGGCAGAAGGTATTGATAAAGAGGCCTGGACATATTTCTACAAAAGCGCAGTCAAAGACGAAAAATGCTTTCTGGCTATGGAAAATAGCGAAGCAGATTTCTGAGGTGATGCACTTAACCCGTATGGGGATTTTCTCCATACGGAGACAAATCCTCTTATTTTTACTGAAGAGGATTTACCTGTGAATACACTGGCATTTAATACGTTATTACTCGTTAAACATAACAGCAGCGAATGGCACCGGATGTGGAGCAGGCTGGCAAAGCACAGATCTAACCGCGCCCTGCAGGACCCGGCTGTTGCTGATAATGACGGTGAAGTCTGGCAGTACATGGAGACAGTGGAAAAACGCGTTCTGTGGTTTGGAAAACGCTACATCCATCGTTTCCGTCATCGTTATCACCCAGCCTGCGGTTGCGCCATGACAGTTCACATTCCTGCCAGCCGAACCTTTAACCCGGACGATCCGGATAACGCTTTATATCATCACTTCGGTTAGTCATTAACCAGACGCCGGCGTCATTTATGACAAAGGCTTTAACCCATGCGGGGACAACCTCCCTGCATCTGCGGTGATGGTTTTCTCCGCATTCATTAAGGAGAAAACCATGAGCAGTATAATGCTGTTACTTATCACCCGCACATCGCGCGCCCTCAGCTGCCTTGCAGAGGCAATGCGTCAGCAGCAGGCTGAATGGTTCACCAACCGCAGCGGACACAGCAGTTTCCGCGCCGAGGTCGTTCAGTCTGAAGGAGGGTTTACCGCCATCATTTCACGCAGAACGGGCTACAGTTCGCGTGACTGGCAGTATCAGCAACTTGGCAGCGCAGGTAAGTTTGCCTCCGCACGTAAGGCTTTACGGGCGGGCCGGCAGATGGCGCAGCAAATGGCCGGATTGCGTTACCGTTTCGACTGAATCTGTTTTTACTGATTAACACTTCCCGGAGGGGCCTTCCCTCCCGGGGAGGTTTCCTCCTTCTTTTATACGGAGGAAATATGATCCGTTTTACTTCTGCTGAACTTCGTCCGCTTTTCACACAGAACCTGGGTATGCAGCGCCCGCTGATACTTGAAAAGAACCTGGGGATTTATCTTCG
This sequence comes from gamma proteobacterium symbiont of Scutellera amethystina, assembly GCF_059730845.1. Taxonomy (NCBI): domain Bacteria; kingdom Pseudomonadati; phylum Pseudomonadota; class Gammaproteobacteria; species gamma proteobacterium symbiont of Scutellera amethystina. Next base: position 3,712,354 of record NZ_AP035935.1, on the reverse strand, counting down.
TGTACCTGATGACAATCATCCCGGAGAGTGGCTGAAAGCCTGGGCTGCAGGGTGTAATCCGTCGGAGGATGCAGACTGGTCAGAACTTGCTGACTCACTGATACCCGAACGGGAATTCTCCTTTCAGACCTTTATTGCGCAGAGCATGTTTGATGCTGTGCTGAATGACCAACATGATCTGCTCATCAAACCCGTTATTAGTAACCTGAACAATGCGCTGACGCTTCATGTGGAAACGCATCCACCGCTGAAGGTGTATGTACCGGTGAGCGAATATCGTGACCGGACCCGCTGGCTTTACGATCAGTCGCTGCGCCATTTTCATGCCTGTGTAGGTAATGCTGAACGTCTCAGCTGGCGTTCGCAGGCATTACATGTTCTCGACCAGGTCATTCGCCTTGATTCAAAGCGGGCGAAACCCGCCGATCGGGAGATGTTTGACAGTGCGGTCGCGAGCGTACGTGACCGTATTCGTTTGGTTATGGCCGACGGCTCCTTACGTTTTTACTGATTTTTCCACTCACCGGTGGCGCATCGTCCGCCACCGGCCGGGATGCGCCCCGTTTTCAAAGGATGCATCCCATGAAAAAGACAACAGCCCGATCCAAAGCGTCAGCAGTACAGACTACTGACCTGTATCAGCAGGTCACCGATAAAATCATTGTGGCGCTGGAAAATGGCGTGCCGCCCTGGCGGCGCCCGTGGCGTTCGGCTCAGAACGTGCACGGCAGCTGCCTGCCGGTCAATGCCGTAACCGGCCGTGCCTACAGCGGGGTTAACGTTCCCCTGCTCTGGATGGCCGCAGAAGAACACGGTTATACGTCCGATCGCTGGCTGACTTTCCTGCAGGCTAAAACTGCGGGAGGTCACGTCAGGAAGAATGAAACCAGCGCGCTGGCCATTATCTACAAACTGTTTGAGAAACAGGCCAGGGACAGCAGTGATAATCTGCTGTTCCGGGACGGAGAGCCGGTTATGGAGCAACTGACCATGCTGAAGCAACTGCAGCTGTTCAACGTTGAACAGTGTGAGGGCCTGCCTGAATTCGTTAGCGGTGAAGGTGTGGTTTCTGTTCCGGCAGAATCCCCGTCTGAACTCAGCGCGGTACAGCTGAATCAGGTACAGCAGATATTCAGCTCCACGGGAGTCGGGTGCGATCACCGCCGGCAGGACCGCGCTTATTACCGGCCGGGCGCTGACCGCATAGTCATGCCGACGGTATCGCAGTTCCGGACGGAGGCGGACTACTGGTCCACCCTGCTGCATGAACTGGTGCATGCCACCGGGCACGGCAGTCGCCTGAACCGGGAAGGCATTACCTCATCGTCACGGCAGTTTGGTGACCCGGTTTATGCGTTCGAAGAGCTGATAGCGGAAACCGGCAGCGCCTTTCTCTGTGCGGAGCTCGGTATTACCGGCGACGTGCAGCACGAAAGCTATCTTGCCGGCTGGCTGAGAGCACTTCGGGAAGACAAACGGGCAATTTTCCGTGCCTGCCGGTTCGCCCGTGAAGCCTCGGAATATTTACTTGCGCCCCTGAACCGTAATACGGAACAGGCGGCATAATCTGACCCGGCGGCTGCGGCCGCCATCATCCCCCTGAGGGCATCTTCCTCAGGAAGATGCCCTCTTTTCGTTTCAACCGACAAGAGGAGTTTCACAATGTTTTCATGGTGCCAGAACCGCCTGGAAATCACCGGTAAGTCAGTCTGCCTTGATGTTATGCAGCCCTGGATTGCCGGCACGGAAAAACCGCTATACCGCCATGCCGTCCGGCAGGCGATAAAACTGTTTCTCGCTGGCTGTGCCGGCATACTCAAGCCTATCAGGGCCATGGACTATGCGCCGTATCCGATGCTGACCGCTTCAGGTACGGGAGCGCAGACTTCACCTAACCAGGCATTCCAGCACTTTATCGAGCTGCTGGAGCAGGATGCGTGGCTGGACACGAAGACACTCTCCCGCATGGAGAAAATCACGCTGCAGTCCGGCATCGATGCGCTGAAATGGGAAGCCATTCCGTTTTCAGCCCGGCAGATAATGGCGCAGCTGATGGCCGTGCATTATGCCGACTGGTTTGGTGTAGCCGGTGCCGGTGGCCAGTTCGATCCGCAGGAGCGCTGGGAATGGCTCAGCAGTATGCCGGAGACAACCTGCCCCTGTGACATGCTGATGGTGATGCCGTCACGTCTTGCTACCGAACTCAACGGCGATACGGGTCTGTTCAGGGGGCTCAATACATCGTTAGAACTTTACATGCAGCTTTTTGGCATGGAGTTCCCGGCAGGCCATCAGGCCAGCTGGAGCCGTGATGATGTGGGTTCGCTCACGCTGCACTTTGCGTCTCCCTGGTATCCGCCGTCAGGTGAGATCATGGGAGAAATGTCACAGTTGTTTGACTGCGAGATCAGGCACTACTGGATTTCACCGGATGCCGGCACGTCAGGTTACAACTGCTTTGACCGGGGCGATCATGTTGACAGCGGTCCGTACCCGGCTGAGGAGCTACGCCAGTCTGCATCGGGTGATGGTGCCCGTATGTACCTGGTTACGCCTGAACCTGCTTTAGTGCCCGCTGTAACCACAGCGCACTACGGCAGTATCCGCGCATAGCGACAATCCAGAACCGGTAATCCGGCTCTGTCGTCCGGCCACAGCGAAACCTGTGGCCGTTTTTTCACCCCGAAGGGAACACCGTTTCCCTTCAGGAAGCGTGTTCCCTTTTCTGAGGAAGCACGCATGAAACAAGTCATTAATCACGAAAAAGCCTTTCTTAAACTCTTTAATCAGACCGCCCGTTATCACCGCCGGCATCAGGTGTTTGAGGATTTCATCAGCTGTAGCGTCATCGCACTGGAAAATCGCCTGCAGTTCTGTGAAAAGCGTGAACAGAAGTACCTGCGCATCGTGTCCCGTTATGAAAAACCTGACGTCAAAAATTTGGCGCAACTGTTTGCCCATGTGGTGAACGGGCTTGAAGAGGAGCTAGGTGATTTTCTGGGGCGGGTTTTTATGCAGCTCGAGATGGGTGATAAATACCGGGGACAGTTTTTTACCCCGTGGAGCATTGCCCGTATGATGGCTCAGCTTCAGCTTGGGAATATTGAAGAACAGCTGAAGGTTAAACCTTTCATTACCCTCTGGGAACCAGCCTGCGGTGCCGGTTGTATGGTGCTGGCGTACGCCAGCGTGATGATGGAGGCCGGTTATCCACCACACCGTCATCTGTGGTTTTCAGCAACGGACATCGATCCGCTGGCCGCAGGTATGGCTTACATTCAGCTCTCACTGTGCGGCGTAGCCGGAGAGGTCGTGATTGGAAATGCCCTGAGCGATGAGCGGCGAAGGGTTTTACGAACGCCGGTTCATTACTGGGAGCGCTGGCCGGAAAGGTTGCGGAATGTCACTAAAGGGCAAAAACAACTTTTTCACGTAGCTTAAAACTCAGCAGGCAGACCTGAATACAGGTCTGCTTTCTTTTGGAAATTTTATGCCCGCTTCTCCCTGAGAAGCCGATTGCGAACACCTTTATGCTCCTTTGTTTTTCGGTGCATATAAAGCATGACAGCTTCATCAGAAGTTAGCTTGCCAATGCTGTATCCGAAATAACAATCTTTCGCTACGTGTTCAGATTCGGCTAGCTGCTTTAATTTTTCAATCGGCGTCGTCATTTCTGCTCCTCCTTCTGATAAATCGGGTCAGTACCGCGCGGGAACTTCTGCGCTTCTTGCCGATAGAATTGCAGACGCTCCCGGAATATTCACGCATTTCTTCTGGCTGCTGCCGCTCCACTTCTGCAGGTATTACCGGCAGGTTCATGCGTTCTTTGTAGGCCGCGCCTGACGCAGCTAAATCCACGTTAACTCTGTCGCGTTCTTCCCGCGACCGGGCTGCAAGGTTATGAGACATGATGACTCCTCCGGATGACAGTATACCGCCTATGCTGAATAGCAGGAGGTAATTATGTGTGGACGGTTTGCGCAGTACAGCAGCAGGGATGAATACTTTGAGGCGCTTGGCGCCAGCCCTGAAGAATTAATCCGGGACCCGGAGCCTATCGGGCGGTACAACGTGGCGCCGGGCACAAAGGTCCTGTTACTCAGTGAACGCGATGGGGATCTGGCGTTCGATCCGGTCTACTGGGGCTATGGTCCCGAGTGGTGGGATAAGGCGCCGCTCATAAATGCCCGCAGTGAAACAGCTGCATCAGGGCGCATGTTTAAGCCGTTGTGGGTGCACGGGCGTGCCGTCGTGCCTGCAAACGGCTGGTTTGAGTGGCAAAAAAGTGGTGCCGGAAAACAACCCTACTTCATTCACCACCGTGACAGGCAGCCGCTGTTTTTTGCGGCCATCGGAAAGGCGCCCTTCAATCGGGAGCACGGGCGGGAAGGCTTCGTTATCGTCACCGCGGCCAGCAATCAGGGCATGGTAGACATACATGACCGCCGTCCACTTGTGCTGACTGCAGACGCGGTTCGGGAATGGCTGAGTCATGATACTTCTCCGGCGCGCGCTGCGGAGATCGCGCGGACCAGCGCTCTGCCTGAATCCGCCTTTTCGTGGCATCCGGGCGTACAGGCATCAGTCCGATGAGCATGCAGCATGATCTTATGCGTCAACGTGATTAAATATATTTAATTTATGACCAGGAATTTTGCCATCAAAATTCCTGTTTATTTAATACAAATATAATCAGATATTTTAAGCGGCTTTTCAGGGGTGATTTTTTTAAGCGAACATAACGAAAATAAATAACGCACCGTGAGAAAACAGAGCTATTATGACCGTGTTATTAAAATAATATGAAATCACAGTAGTTTTTCACCCGGGGGTTATATGGTTCACATTTATTTGCGCACACGTGAAGGCGTGATGAAGGCTTATGCTTTCAGGACGCCTGAACAGGCTTTAAGTATGATTGAGAAAATAAAGGACGATGATTTTCAGTGGTTTAATCTGGACTGGGAGGGCAGGAAATTCACCTGCCCGAAAAAGTTTATTAAAAGAATGACAAGCTGGTCTTATATTAAAATGATGCGGGGATTTCTGTAACCCACCTGCCGTTAACAATCTGGGAATAAATATAATCACGCAGGGATGCGTGTTTTCTTAATATCCGAATCGTTTCGGGCACTGAAAAAAACACTGAGCGGCAGACGTCACTTTCCCGCCGCGAGGTCAGCGCCCGGCCGTCCGGATATGACGGTAACGGCGCAATAAGAAAAAGACGCCCCTCAGCACATACATCGGGGACTTTACGGGTATGTGTGCCTCACCCGCCTGATGCCGGATGTCCGTGTCGCAGGTCTCACAGTGGCTGATAAAATAATAACGATCCTCCGTGGTCAGAGGTGCACAGCAGCGCCGGCAGCGTACGGAACCCATGGCGTTTGTTTCTCCGCTTAACCTGCTGTATCTCTGCAGTCGTTTAAGCAAAGACCGCCGCTGCCGTTAAGGCAACCGGGCGCGCGTGAATAAGATGATTCCTGGCAGCGCGGGTCGCGGTCACGGAAGGGCAGGGCTCAGTGGCAGCGTGCCGGCAGGGCGTCAGCCCAGTGTCGCAGGCTGGCGGCAGAAAAATTCAGGAGGCGTCCTTCCGGCAGTGCGCCGGCCAGCCGGACTCCTCGGCCTGCACGCCCGGACAGCATGTCCAGCATGGCGCCGGGCACCCGGGCGTAGAGAATGTTGCAGTGGCCACGCAGGGCCTCGCCGGCACACGTCCATCCGCCGCCGTCCTGTCCTGCGCTGTTTTGTATGTCATCGCCCGAAAGCCTGCCGTGCGGCGCCTCCAGCGAAATCAGAAGCGCTCCGTCGTCATCGCAGGTCGCGTGCAGAAACACGTTTTTATCCTCCGAAGCCGTGATGCAGGTGCCGGAGCCGGGCGTGCAGGCTGCCGGCTGCGCCCATAAGGGGGACGCCATGAGCACAAACAGCAGCAGCATCTTGTTCATAAACGGCCCGCCTGTCTGTATGAAATTTGTACGCCACCCGCCATCGGGCATGGTGCGCTCCCTGGCCGATGGTGTATGCACCCTGCCCACAGGGTTATCCACCGCACGGGTGCATAAGTTCGCCTGTACGCCGGCGGAGAAAAAAACCGCGCGGGTGCGCGGTCAGGACGTTCCGTAAATACCGGACAATACGCCACCGGTCGTCCGGACCTGAGTCAGGTGCGGAAGGGCGGAGACGCCAGCTCTCTTCGTTTGCTGTGCAGACGCGTTGTGTGTGCAGCGCAGGGAGTATATCCCTTTTATCTGTATGGTACCGGCCCGCCTTCATGAAATAAAACGTCCGGCACGATAAAAAAATGCCCGCAAGCCTTCACGGGCTAATCGTTGATTTATGCCGTGGTGAGACGGCACCGCTTTATTAAGCATTTTCCATGATATTTATCCACGAAAATTGTGTGAAAGCAGAGGATTATCAGATTAAGTTGCATTAAGAAGAATGAAATGCGCTAAGCTGGCGTGGGCCGGCCCCCGCAATCCTGTCGCGCGGCGCATAAAAGGCGCGCTGTTCTGCCATTTAACCCGGTCCGTGACCGTTACACTCTGATGACACCTCAACCGGGCCCCTGACGCCATGCCGCTGAAAAAACTCCGCCTCCGTACACTGCTCCTGTCGCTCTCCGTCGGCGGGGTGATCCTCACCTCCTGCCTGCTGCTCGGGGCGCTGCTGATTTTTCAGAAGGGCAACATCGAGGACAGCCTGCTGGAGAGCAACATCGCCTACGCGAGGAAGCTCGCCGACACCACCGATCGCTATCTCGGCACGGCGCAGCGCGAGCTAGCCTGGAGCGCCACGCAGATTAAGGGCCTCACCGACCCCGCGCTGCTGAGAGGGGAGACCGACCGCCTCCGGCTGCAGTCCGGCTTTTTTAACACGGTGGTGGTGGTAAACCGCGACGCCGTTATCGCCGCCACCTCCCCGGAAAGCCTGAGCCTGGTCGGCGTGAAGCTGCACTCCGATGCGAGCCGGCAGGCCATCGCCACGCAGAAGCCGTTTATCTCGGCCCCCTTTACCTCGGCCTCCGGTAATTACGTCGTGTTCCTGTCACAGCCGCTGTTTGCGCCGGACGGTGGCTATCTGGGCTACATCGGCGGCACCATTTACCTCAGGAAGCAGAGCATGCTGAGCGATATCCTGAGTCAGCATTTCTACGCCCGCGGCTCTACCGTCAGCATCGTCAGCAATGACGGCCTCATCGTGTTCAGCCACGACCCGTCTCTCGTGGGAACCAGAATGACGCTGAGTGCCGCCCTGATGAAGCGACTCGCCACGATGGACAGCGGACGATTCAGCATGGAGGCGGGCGGACAGGCGTTTCTGACGGGGTTCGCCAGCCTGCACAAAACGGACTGGAACATTTTTATCGCGGGCACTTCTGAAACGGTCCGGCATATTCTCGTGCGCACGGCGGAAAACGCGCTGTGGTTCCTGCTGGGGATCATCGTGCTCACGGCCGCCGTCGTTGCCCTGATGGCCGGGCGCATCGCTTACCCGCTTGAAAAGCTGGCCGGCATGGTGCGGGACGACGACAGCGAGGCGTCGCTGGCCTCGGTGCCCGCCTGGTATTATGAGGCCGATCGCCTTAAGGAGGCGGTACAGGATCACCGCCTGGCGGTCGCCGGCCGCATGGCTGCGCTCAGCGATGAGGCCATGACCGATCCGCTCACCGGAATCTGCAACCGCCGCGGCTTTACCCTCATGGCGGACAGGTTCAGCGATGACGCCGCGCAGTGCGTGATTGCCATCGACATTGACCACTTCAAAAAAATCAATGACTGGTACGGCCATGATGCAGGCGATGCGGTGCTGGTCAGCCTCGCCGGTCTGCTGCGGCAGGCGTGCCGGACGGGGGACGTCGTCAGCCGTTTTGGCGGTGAGGAGTTTATTCTTCTGCTGCCGCAGACCTCCGTGGAGGATGCGGCCCGCACAGCGGAGCGCATCCGCGACGTGGTCAGCACCACAACGTTCCCGTACGTCGGCGCCATGACGGTCTCTGCCGGGGTGGCCGCGCTGTCAGACTGTGGCAGCCGCGATGCGCTTCTGCGCCGCGCCGATGAGGCCCTTTATGAGGCCAAAGGCGCCGGACGTAACGTGGTCATCGTCGCCGGACCGGAGGGGTTCAGGCGCTACAGGACGCCAGCCTGAGGGCTGTGAACCCGCGGCGGCGGGTCAGCACTGCCCGCGCAGCTTCCAGCCCAGCCACTCGTCGAGCTCCCCTTCCGGCAGCGGCCGGGAGTAGAAGAAGCCCTGCGCCTGGTCGCAGCCGTACTGGGTGAGTGCGGTCACCGTTTCTGCATCCTCGACCCCCTCGGCGAGCACCGTATAGTCCAGCTCCTTCAGCATGGCGATGATGCTGCGCGCGATGATGCGCGAGGCGGTGTCTGACGAGATTTCGCTGATGAGCGTGCGGTCCAGCTTGATGACGTCCAGCGGCATGCGCCGCAGGTAGCTGATGTTGCTGTAGCCGGTGCCGAAGTCGTCCAGCGAGATGCCAAAGCCCCTGAGCTTCAGCATCTCCAGCCCCTGCATTGCCGCCGGGCTTTCAAGGATGCGCTCGGTCTCCAGGCACTCAATGCCCAGCAGCGAAGTGGGCAGCTTTGCCTTCAGCATCTTTGCCTCCAGCGCGTCGGCAAAGCCCTCGCGGGAAAAATCCCTGCTGCTGATATTGATGGTTACCGGGAGCTGGATGCAGCTGTTGCGCAGGCGGGCAAGGCGCGCGATAGTGCGGTCGGTCACCCAGGTCGTCAGCGCGCTGAGCAGTTCGGTCTGCTCTGCCAGCGGCACGAACAGGGCGGGAGAAAGTTCGCCGCGCTGAGGGTGACGCCAGCGCACCAGCGCCTCCAGGCCCACGGGCCGGCCGCTCTGCAGGCAGATTTTTGGCTGGAAGGCGAGCCACAGGCCTTTGTCTTCCTGCAGCGCGGCCGCCAGGTCATTCATCAGGGTAAAGTCCTGAGTGTGGCGGGCATCGCTGGTCTCGCTGAAGCGCATGGCGGGCACGCCGCGCCCGATGGCCTCGTGCAGGGCGCTGACCGCGCGGCGCAGCACCTCCTGCGCCGTAATACTGCCCGTGATAAAGGCCACCTCGCCGGTGTGGGTGCTGAGCGCAACGGCGATGCCGTCACCCAGGTCGGCGCTGATCCCCTCCAGACGCCCCGCCACCCAGTCCGCGCTGAGCCGGCTGTCCGCCCGCGTCAGCACCGCAAAGCGGCCGGTGGCAACGGTATAAAGCATCTCGCCGGTGGCAGGGCGCAGCCGCAGCGGCAGCAGCGTGGCCACGTCCTTCAGCAGGCTCTCCACCGGGCCCATGCCCATTGAGCGCGCGAGTTCATAGGCGCGCGGCATGTCGATGCAGTCAATCAGCACCAGCCGGCGCGGCGTATTATCCCCCGCTGCCGCCAGATACTGCAGGTCGCGGATGAGGCGCTGCCGGTTAGGCAGTCCGGTGACCGGGTCAGTGAATCCCGCGGAGTGCCAGGCCTCGAGAAACGACATCACCAGCGCGGCCAGCAGCTTCAGGGTGGTAACCTGCCCGGCGCCAAACGGGTGCGGGGCAGTGTCCGTGACGCACAGTGTGCCGAGCACGATGCCTTCGCGGTTCTTCAGCGGTACGCCGGCATAGAAGCGGATGTAGGGTGCGCCCGTGATGAGCGGGTGCGTGACGAAGCGGGCGTCCAGCCAGGTGTCGGGCACCACCACCGGGCTGTCGCTGTCCACCGCGTGACGGCAGAGTGAGTCCTGCCGCGAGGACTGCGTGAGGGCGAAATTGTGGGCGGCCCGCACGTGCTGGTGCTCGTCGTCCAGCACGGAGATAAAGCTGCCGGGGATACCCAGCGCCTGGCTCGCCAGCCGCACAAACTTGCGCAGCACGTCGTCGCGGCTTTCGTCGGGGCTGCGCAGCGCTTTCAGCGCCCGCGCGCGGCGATCGCTGTCGCCGTTAATATTCATCAGCATGGGTTCCTCCGCACCGGCCTGGTTCCGGTGCGAAATTATAAAGAGAAAGTGGACGGTAACGGACCGGTGTAAAAGGCAATAACTGCGAAAGGGAAAAGCGATTAAAACTTTTTTATGGCGCTTATTATAGGCGTTGTCTGGCCTGATGTCATGTTTATTTTCTTTATCAAATTATTTAGCGCAGCGCGATTCTTTTATTTTATCGTCGGGAAGTTCCCTTTTTTAATATTCCTGCCAGACTCCTGTTTAATAAATGCAGCGCGCAACTTAATCACGCGCCCAATAAAATGAACGATAATGCTTCTTATTATTTTAAAATAATAGCAACACCGGGGATACCTTTTGCACTTACTCAGACACTTTACCATCCGCCGCGTCGTGCTGTGGATGATGATTGTTTCATTTAGCATGGTTGCGGTCGCCGGCGCCTGGAGCGCGCTGACGCTGCGCGAAATGTACCGCCACGCCGACCACGCCGGTGCGCTGACCCGGCAGCTGACCTTTCTGGCCCGCGCCGGCCTCGTCATGCAGGGCGGGACCGCAGCCGAGAAGACGGCCCTGCTGGCCGCCGTTCCGCCGGAGGCGGCGTGGGACGGCTACCGCGCGGCGTTGAGTGAGCCGGACCGTTATCCGGCCGCCGGCCGCGAGCGGCTCGGAAGCCTGACGCAGCAGCTCGCGGCCGACGACGCGCCGGTGATGGCCGGGCGCCACCGGCTGGAGGTGATTCTCAGCAGCGCGCTGCTGGCCGCTGCCGCGCTGCTGGCGTTCTGTGACCGCTATCTGGTGGTGCGCCTGGTGCGCCCGGTAGCGAAAATCCGCGCGCACCTGAAGACCATCGCAGGGGGTGACCTCACGCGCGAGCCGGAAGACCTGGGCCGCAACTGCGTCGGGCAGCTGGTGCCGCTGGTCCGTGAGATGCAGCACAGCCTGCTGGACGCGGTGGCGGCCATCCGCGACAACGCGGCGATCCTGCACCGCGAGGCTGGCGAGATTGCGGCCGGCAACGCCGACCTGTCCGACCGGACCGCCACTCAGGCCGCCGCGCTGGAGCAGACCGCGGCGAGCATGGAGGAAATTACCGCCACTGTGGCACACAACGCGGAAAACGCCTGCGAGGCGCGCGAGCTGGCAGAACGCACCGCCGGCACCACGCAGCAGGGCGCGGAGCAGGTGCAGACCGTGGTTGATGCCATGAGCGGCATCGCGGAGGGCTCAGAAAAAATCCGCCAGTTCACCGCTACCATCAACGGCATTGCCTTCCAGACCAACATCCTGGCGCTCAACGCCGCCGTTGAGGCCGCCCGCGCCGGGGAGCAGGGGCGGGGCTTTGCCGTGGTGGCGGCCGAAGTGCGGTCGCTGGCACAGCGCAGCGCGGCCGCCTCAAAAGAGATTGAGGGCCTGATTGCCGACACCGTGGCGCGCGTCAGCGACGGGCGACGGGCTGCCGGCAGCGCCGGTGCCACCATGAGCGAGGTGCTGCACGGCGTCGGTGAGGTCAACGCGCTGATCGGACAGATTGCCCTGGCTTCGGAAGAACAGAGCAAAGGGATTGCGCAGGTCACGCTGGCGGTTGCGGAGCTTGACCGCGTCACGCAGCAGAACGCCACCCTGGTGCAGGAGGTTTCTGCCACCGCGGGCAACCTGAACGGGCAGACGATCGCGCTGGGCGGCGCCATCACCCGCTTTACACTGCCTGCAGAAGAAGGCAACGTGGCTGTTGCCGCGTCCGCTTCACCGGTCAGCCCGCGCCGGGCGACCCCGCCACCTGAAGGCGACTTGGTGGCCTTCAGGCATCATTAACGCGTCGTGCGGGGGGGCGGATTTTTCTCCAGCCACGCCCGCACGCGGTCGGCTTCCGGGCCCGCCTCGCGCACGGCCCGGGTCAGACGCTCCTGGGTCGTGCGCAGTTCCAGCGTCCAGAACGTGATCTGCCACTGCTCCCGGATGTCTATGCGGCTCAGGTCGGCGGGTACCCGCCGCTGAATATAATCGCGGTTTTTCATCAGGTTATCCTTTTCATCAGTACAGGGGGGGGCGGCACAATAAATACGGCCGCCGGCAAGCCCTGCCTATCCTGGCGAATAATAATCAGGAAAACACCGGATTAATCCCTCTGTCAGGATTTCGTAAAAAAAGGAGAGGATTCCTGGGTGTATGGATATTATGCCTGTCGCGCTGAGCGGCTGATTTGGTTTAGCGTTATAGAAATAAATCAGGTAATTGCGGTTGACTATCCCGCGATCGATTAAGGGCGCATTGCATTACGGAATAAATATTAAGATAATGTGATGTATCAGGGGCGTGTTCCGTATTTTTTATCCTGACGGCCCGTTGTGGTCCGCCTGCCCGCGAAAGGAGTGTCTTCTGGGAAATCAGCTTTTATACCGGCCCGTCGCGGTCGGTTCCGACGTCCGCGAGCTCCGGCTTGCGGCCGGCCTGTCGCAGGAGGCCGCCGCCGAGCGGTTTGAGCTCAGCCTGCGCGTCTGGCAGATGAAGGAGGCGGCGAAAAATCCCGCCCCCCTGAGCCAGGGAGAGTACGAGCTCCTGCTGCTGCTCGCCGGGCGTCACCCGCACTATGCCCTTGTGCCGCAAAAGAAAAAGTAGCAGGCTCTGTTCCCTGAGCCCCCTGAAGTTCAGGCGGGCCCGGCCGATAAAAGGATAAGGACATGAGCGGAAAGTACTACTATGCAGTTCGATGCGGGCGCCCCGCGATTGAAGAGGTGCACTGCGCGGGCTGTGGCGAGCTGGCGCAGGCCGGCGGGGGCCGCTTTCTCGGCACGTTTTACTCGCTCAGGCACGCGCTCCAGTCCGCGCGCCTGCGGCATCCCGACTGCGTAATCTGCCTGCGGTGCGCCTCCCTGCAGCGCTGAAACGCGGCCAGGAGTGGTCCTGAAGTAACGTTTTCGTGATGCCCGGACAGCCGGGCGTCACTGTTATCCCTGACTCCGCCCGCGGCGGGGTCAGCTGACGGGCCTTTCTTCCGGCGGCGGGGCGGCAGGGATTTCTGCGGCCCCGTCTGATTGAACGTGTCCCCTTTTTGCTGTGTCATGCCGGCCACAGCTCATTCGACCCGGGGGGGACAGACCCTGAAACGCTCGACATCAGACCACGAAGCGACCCGTCTTGCGGCGCTGGCACCCTATCAGCAGGCGGATGCGCTGCCGGAAAACGCGCTGGACCGGCTCACCACGCTCGCCGCGCGCCTTTTCCGCGTGCCCACCGCCTTCGTTTCGCTGATTGACGAACAGCGGCAGCTTTTTGCGTCCCGCTACGGGCTGAACATCACCGGCACCGCCCGCAGCGTCGCCTTCTGCGACCACACGCTGGCGCAGGGGGAGATCCTCTGCGTGCCGGATACCCTCGACGATCCGCGTTTTCGCGACAGCCCGCTGGTGCACGGCTACCCGCACATCCGCTTCTACGCGGGGATCCCGCTTGCCACCCCGGACGGCCACCATATCGGCACCGTGTGCCTGACCGACACGCAGCCGCGCCCGCCGCTCACGGACGCGGACCGGCAGCACCTGGCCGACATCGCCGCGCTGGTGATGGACCGGATGGAGGTCCACCGGCTCGAGGTGCTGCGCCACGCCAGCCAGCAGCGGCTGGAGTCCATCTCGGCCACCTCCCCGGACGCCATCATCTGCACCGACCTGCGCCGGGGCATCACCTTCTGGAACCCGGCTGCCACCGCGATGTTCGGTTACGGCCCGGAGGAGATGGCGGGCCAGTATGTGGCCGGGCTTATTCCCGAGCGCTGCCAGACCGACTACCGCAACGAGCTGGAGCGCCTGACGGCCGACGAGGCGGCGATTTCGCAGCCGCGCACGCTGCAGATATGGGGGCTCAGGCGCGACGGCCGGGAGTTTCCGGCCGAGGTGTCATTCTCGGGCTGGCGGGAGGGCGGCGAACGCCTGGTGGGGATGATTGTGCGCGACGTCACCGCCCGGCACGAGAGCGAGGCCCGCCTCTGCGAGCTCGCCTCGCTGGACATGCTGACGCGTCTGGCCAGCCGCGGTGCCTTTATGCAGCAGCTGGGGCAGCTGACCGAGGCCGGCGTGCCCTACACCCTGCTGATGACCGACCTGGACGGCTTCAAGGAGGTCAATGACACGCTCGGGCACGCCGCCGGCGACGCGCTGCTGTGTCACGTGGCGGAGCAGATCCGGCTGGTGTGCGCGGAGGCGGTCACTGCGGCCCGGCTCGGCGGCGACGAGTTTATCATCCTGCTGCCGGGCGGAAGTACCGGTGCCGGCCTGACGGCGGAGCGCCTGATTGCCGCCGTGCAGACGCCATTCAGCTACCACGGCTCCCCCGTGATTGTCGGGGCCAGCACTGGCATTGCCGCCTATCCCGAACACGGAGAAGACGCCTCGTCGGTGATGTCGGCGGCGGACCTGGCGCTCTACCGGGCCAAGGCGTCGGGCAAGGGCTGCAGCGTCCTGTTCCGGCCCGAATTCCTGGCGGCGGAGCAGCGGCGCCGGCGCTTTGAACGCGAGCTGGAAACCGCGGTACGCCAGCAGCAGTTCATCCTGCACTACCAGCCGCGCTATGACGCCGGCAGCGGCCGCCTGCTCGGCTGCGAGGCGCTGGTGCGCTGGCAGCATCCGGCCCGCGGCCTGCTGCTGCCAGCCGAGTTTATGGATATGCTGGTGAAAAGCCCGCTGTCTGTGACGCTCGGCGACTGGGTCATCCGCACCGCGCTGGCGCAGGTCCGGCAGTGGCAGGTCCGCTGCCCGCGGCTGCGGGTCAGCGTTAACCTGTTCCCGCGCCAGCTTTCCGGTCCCGGGCTGGAAAGCGTGCTGCGCGAGTCCGCGGGCGGCGACGCCGCCTTTGTGGACCTGGAGGTGGACGAGCCGCTGCTGACGGGACTCGTTGAGGAAATGCCGGCACAGTTTGCGGCCATCCGGCGCACGGGGGCCGCGTTCGTCATCGATCACTACGGCCGCAAGCTGGGCGCCATCAGCCTGCTTCGGCACGGCTTCGTCAGCGGCTTCAAGATTGACAAGTCGCTGACGCTTGAGCTCGGCACCAGCATGTGCGTGCGGATGATGTTCCGGGCCATCGCGGCGCTGGGGAAAAGCCTCGGGCTCAGCGTGGCGGCCGAGGGTGTGGAAGACGCGGAGCAGCGGGCGTACGTAACAGGCGCCCGGTGCGACATCATGCAGGGGAACGGGCTGTGCAGACCCCTGACGGCGGTGGCGTTTGAGGCGCTGCTCAGCGCGGAGGGTGACAGTAAGACGCTGAAGCACAGCTGATAAAACGGCGCCCTCAGCGGCCCATCAGCCGGTGCGCCAGCTTATCGGGCAGAAGTAAGGGCAGCGAGCCCGGAAACAGCAGACCCCGGCCGGTCCTGTGCAGCGGGTCAGACGCTCATAGTTCGCCAGCTCGAAGTTGGTGGCGGGCACCTCTGCCAGAAGTCCCGCAGGACCGCTTCCGGGCTTTCGACTATCAGGCTGGCGTTTCCACCGACGCTGCAGGCGCAGCCAGGCTACTTTGTAATCCAGACCGCCCTTTCCCGCAACTGCCTTACTTAACCGCATCTGCTCCACTGATGAAGTCGGTTCAGCCGGGGCAAACCCGGAAGCCTCAACACGTGTAGCCGCCGCCAGCGTGACGGCCCATGCGCAAGCTTGCTGCGCAAGCCAGGTGCCGATACCGCTTCCGCGCAGCGGCGGGGCCAGCACCAGACCGCCGGGTGCCAGCGCCACACGTCCCGGCCGGCCGTGCGTGAAAACGGCGCTGACGGTGCCCGAAAGGTCGCCCTGCGGCAGAGCTGATAGCACGTGCCAGGCCAGTATCAGCGAACACATCGGGCTCCGTGACCTCCGGCAGGGAAAGTGCCCCTCCCGGACAGACACCAGGAAGCTGACCGGCGTGTCAGGCAGAATGTCTGTGGATAAACGGCGGACCGTCAGGAAATATTCCGTAAAGGGCCCACCCTGTGGCGGCTGACATAAAACGGCTCCTGATGGTATTCAGGGTACCGTGATGTGAGCGGAGCGCGCTTTACAGCAATGCGCGCTCAGCGGGCCATAATTCAGGATAAACTGTACCGGCTGAAACGATAGTGGCGCAGTCAGTGTAAAAAAATCAGTGAATCAGACACTTCCTGGCATCACTTTCTCGACAGCGTAATATATTCATATAATGTTTTCCCGTATCATGGATGGCGGCTTTCCGCAATATCAGTAAGCACTTTGTGGACTCTGGTCCGCCCTTTACACAGCCAGCGTAAGACCGGTTATGTGAAATCCAGCCTTGATCCCGGGTCTGAACATCCCGGGTTACTTTTTGCCATGTGTCCCGCCACATCGTTTCCGGCTGTACTCGCTGCTGCCCCACGTTGTTCTGTGACACCGTGCACGTTTATCTATTCCGCCGCCGTCACCTGCTTTACGCCTGCGTGACAGAGTCAGGTTGGGAGTGATAAAACCCAAAAGGTTGAGTTGACAGGAGGCATCCCGATGAAAAATGCTGCCACACCTTACCGCGAAGCGCTGATACGTCTTTGTGCGCTCAGGTTGCGCTACCGGCGTGCGAGCCGTAATCCGGCCGCCGGAGTGGTTGACCTTGCGGCGTTGATGTCCGAGCTCGAAGAGGCCGAACAGGACGTTGAGCGACATGAAAAGCAGTAAATGCTTCCGGCAGATCGGGCTTTAAAGTTTTACGCCAGCAGGCCTATACGAATAAGGTGATTAATCCGATGGCCACACTCCACGAGTAAGTCCGTTTATCTCATTGACGTTTTCAGGGGCTGACCGGCCCTGACCGTAACGCGCTCCACAACGTCTTCCGTAACTGCAGATGCAGGCATGACACCGCGCCTCTGCCGTGATTACTGCCACCGGTTCATGCCTGACATTTTCTGTCTGGTCAGTTTGATAAAACCGGCTTCCGGGAGGAAGCCATCAGCACAATCAGTCGCAGTATCTGTTATTTGTCCCCTGATAAGGCACACTAAAGATGTCGGTACGCGCAGGCCAGACATATGCGCAGCGACGATGTACTTTTTCTGGCCGGCAGGCACCACGCCAATAACGTAAAAACGCTGAAAGGCTGAGGAAGGGTCCCTGCCCCGTGTTTCAGTCTAAGAAACCGTAACTGCTGCCTCAGAAGCTCTTCCAGTTATCATCTCCCGCTGCCGCAACGGCAGGGGTGGGACGTAATGCAGCAGCCGTCCTTATCGGCCGTGTTGCCTGAGCGCGCACAGTGTCTGACTGTCCCGAATCGGGAACCAGCGTAAAGGCACTGACCAGCTGATTCAGCGCCGCCGCCTGCTCCATCAGCGAGCGTGACGCGGCCGAAGCCTCTTCAACCAGCGCGGCGTTCTGCTGCGTCACGTCATCCATCTGGTTTACGGCAATATGGACCTGCCCGATACCCTGAGATTGTTCACTGGCGGCAACGGATATCTCATCGACAAGGTCGGTGACCTGCCGCACGGCGTCGTTCATGCGGGACATATTCTCTCCTACACCCTCGGCCTGCGTCGCTCCGGCTTCGACAAAGCCCATGGATGACTCAATCAGCTCCTTGATTTCGCGGGCGGAAGAGGAGGAGCGCTGCGCGAGGTTGCGGACTTCGCCGGCGACCACAGCGAAACCACGGCCCTGCTCCCCGGCACGCGCGGCCTCGACGGCGGCGTTCAGGGCCAGAATGTTGGTCTGAAACGCAATCCCTTCAATGAGCCCGATAATATCCGTAATTTTTGCAGAGCTCCCCCTGATGTCACCCATTGTGCCCAACAGCGTGCGCACCCGGCCGGCGCTGTCTTCAGAAATATCGCGGGCATTTTTCGCCAGCTGACTGGCAAGCTGTGTGTTTTCTGCGGTCTGACGTACGGTCTCACTCAGCTCTGACATGCTTGCCGCCGTCTGCTCCAGCGAGGCAGCCTGCTCCTCGGTTCGTGAAGAGAGGTCCTCATTACCGGCTGCTATCTGCGCAGAGGCTGAGCTGACCGACTGTGCAGAAGCCTCGACCTTCGACAGCGAGGCTGAGACGTTTTCAATAAGATGATTAAACGCTTTTGCGGTCAGGCCGATTTCATCCCGACGCGACTCGTCCACCCTCAGAGTCAGGTCAAGCTGCTGGCTGGCGATTTCCATAGTCTGCCGCATGCCGTTGAGCTGTCCGCGGATAGCGAAAATAGTTTTCAGCGCAAAAAAGGCCAGAATGGAAATGGCCAGCATTGAGCCACCCACAAGGCTCCAGACTGTCATCTGATAAGTCCGGTCATTTTCTTTACGCAGAGTACTACCGATGTTCACATTCAGTTTGAGCTGTTTCTGGTAGCCAGCAATCAGCTGGCGGGCAGCTTCTCCAATGCCGTCATTGCTCTGAAGCGCCCCCAGTGCAACGGCGTCATTCTGTGCGCGTGAGCCAGCAAGAAATGCAGGAAGCGACGATTCAACCTGTTTGATGGTGGAGAACGCCTTCTCTGTCAGTTGCCGGTCCTCCTCGTTCGATATGTCGTTATTTAGGTAATACTGGTTCAGTGATTTGATATTACTGATAGCTTCATCGATTTTCTTTTCAACTTCAGCCTGCCGCCGCGGGTCTGTTGCGCTCTGGTGGCGGTAAAGCCAGATAATAAGGGAGTTACTGCCGTCTACCAGCTTGCCCAGGTCCAGCAGTGAGGCAACGGTATTTTCCTGCACATACTGAAAGCGGGACTGAAATCCGCCGGCAACCATGACGGCCACGATGACCATCGCGACCAGCGCGGCTGAGAGAAGTGAAAAGGTGAGCAATAATCGCTGTGTAATCGTCATCTGTAATTCCTGCCATTGTAAGTGACTGATACTTTATGAAATCTGAAAATAATAAAAACTTTCAGCATATATATCGGCAGAAAAGCAGGAAACGTTATTTCAGGAAAGGCGCACCCGGCGAAATAAATTCTGTTTGTGGCAATCCCATTGCCTGATCCTGTTCGATGAGGATATCCATACAGCATCTCTCAGCAGCACTGTGGCGGATGAGCATCAGCGCCCCCGAGCTCTGAAAGAAAAAAGCCTGTCTGGCCGCTATCGGCCTGCTGGCAGAGCGCCTTCACTGACTCAGAATCGTAATGTTCAGGAATAAACCAGCGGGTCGTTGGCTCTTCCTGAGATACAGGTGCTCATTAACCCGTCCGCTTAAGCAGATAAGGCCTGCGAAGCAGGCCTCATACAATCAGTGTTGTGGCTTCATTGCCGAACCGGACTAAGCGTCCTCTTCCTCTCGCGAATACCCCACAACCATCTCCAGCGCGCCGCGCAGTACATCGAGCCTGACGACGTCAGAGGTGCTCTCCAGCTCTGCTATCAGGCTGAGTATCACGTCCTTTCGCAGCACGCGTCCGCCCTGAGCCTTCAGGCGTGCAAATACCGCGCTGATGATTTCTGATTCAGCGGCCAGCTGATCGCCGCGCTGATTAATTACACTGAGAATTTCTTCTTCGGTTTTGTTCTGCTGCATAACCCATCATCCGGGACAGATAAAGAGAAGGGCGCCGCCGGCGCCCGGGCTGTCTTCAGACTCCGTTCTGCCTCCGCCCGTGGCGGAGATACGTTACCGGTCAGTGCCGGCGCGTGCCTGGCGGAGGCGTATCCTCTGTCATAAACAGCGACTCCGGACTCTGTACGAGCCGGGCGCCAGGAAGCGCCGCACTGACCTCATCAAGCGCCAGTTTCAGGGCCTCAGCCCTGTCGGGATGCGTTTCACGCGCGGCCATTTCGATCAGCCTGACGGCAACCGTTGCACCCGATACCGGTGCATTCTCGCTGAGCAGACCGAGGACGGCCTCACCGATAACGTGGTCCATAAGCATTTCAGTTTTGTTTCTGTACATACCACTTCCCGGGTGTCAGTAAAGGGACGCTTTCCTGTACCTGCCGCCGCTGACGCGGCTGGCTGACGTTACATCCGCATGCATGACCGGATGTGATATCCACGCCGGAGAAGGCACTGCTGTGGGCAGATACCTGATTCAGAGAGGCTCTTCCCGGCCAAACAGCAGGCCAATCAGCGTGCGGCAGAGCTGCTCCTCTTCTGCGCTGCCCGCGAGCTCCAGGCGACGTACGAGCTTTGCGCAGATGGCCGGCCGGTTGAGGGCGGCGCCGCTGCGCAGGATTTCCACCACGATCTGCCCCAGCATGGCCTGCTGCGAAGGGAGTTGGGCGTCAGTGAAATAACGGGCAATGTCTCCCGCATTATCAGGTTGCATGCTGTTCTGGCGCATAGTCATTTCTCTCGAGATAATGGTTAAAATGTCATCGGGTGATGATGCGCGGAAAGTTATACAAAAAATAAAAACCTGTACAGAAATATTTTTGACGGTGAAATGAATTTTTTAGCAAAAAATGCTAATCATTATAAATCATGAGGATAAATAACTTATCTTACGAAGGGCGGAGGGGGGGCATCCCTGACAGTTTCTCCGGCCGGCACGCGCACAGCGCGCCCGATGCGAGGCTGGCTTTTCATCGTCGTGTCCCGGCCAGAGCCGTTCTGCGTTCCAGGTCGTTCTAACCGTCGTTTTCCTGACCCGTCATCGTCATCCAGTGCAGCTCAGCCTGCTCGCGACTGCCGTACTGACGGAAACCCTGCAGCCAGCGTCTGGCATCAAAGATTTCCGCAAGCTTCTCGTCGCTGACGTCAGCTTCGGCCATCACGGCGAGCTCCTTTCTCAGGGACCCTACCGTACTGTCCTGGCCGGCGCTCGCCAGGCTGACCGCTGCCTCTCCGATAATGAGATGGCCTTTCTCATCGTCGTGATAGAACACAGCAAATCCTCCTTCTCGGGAAAATAACAACCTCAGGACTGAATGTAGACGGAGAAGGCGCCTTCCCCAGAAGAAAAATCTGTCATATGGATAAGAAATAAAGTATTGGTTTTGTGTGGCGGAGTCGCCGGGTGTAGAACAGAATATAAATGCGTGAGAAAAACTGATGTGTTCAGTACCAGGGGAATATGCGGTCAATACAATAACGCTTTAAAAATTAGCCGCGGCATAACAGCCGCGGCGTTTCGTTACACAGCCTGCCACTCACTTTCAACTTCATCTTTAGATTTGGAAAGAATGACTTTATTGTCGTCCACTTCATTAACCCAGCTGAAGGGGATGATGTGATGCTGACCGCCGGCTTCCGGGTCGCTTTTCGCCAGCTTAATTTTGTCATCACCCTCGAAGTGGTCAACAACACCCACGTGCTCGCCGTTAACGTCCACTACCTGAGCATGGTCCAGAACTTCTGCTTTATCAACCATAATTAATCCTTAATAACGTCTGGTAAATGATAAATTAACCCAGTCATCATGCTGGGTATGCTTTTAAAGCGTGGGTTATTAATGTGTCTGGCGTCAAGAAATTAACATAATGAAACATCTTCCTCATCGCAGTGTATGGCGCATACCTCTGTCCCGCCTTTCAGCCGCGAGGCTGCAGAGGCCGGTCTGACAACTGTTTACCCGGTGCCATGATGAAAGCGCCGGCTGGATTAGATCCAGACTCAGTTAAGGAAAATCGTTGAATTATTCCCCTGGCACTTCCCGGACTCTTTATGAATACGGTTAATCTGCCCTGTGCCACTCTTCCACAGACAACCATACTTTTTCTGGCCAGAATTACTGCCGGTGGATGGATTAGGTAACCTGATTTCCAGCGTTCTGAACGCTGCAAAAATGATTAAAGGTGTCGCACTGTATTTTCGGCTCTGTTGCAAAGATCAGCGGCGCTGATAAACTTTCTTCCCATTTTCACCAGTGACGCACCCCATGAATGTATTTAAAGGCGGGCATTTTCAGCGCGACATCATCTTCTGGGTGAAATGCGCCTGGTAGCCAGAGTGTTTGAAATGCGGGCCTTTATCATCGGCCAGAAGGCATATCAACTTTAATATTTGCAACAGTGCCTAAATGCGCACCTTACGAAAACTTCGCACGATCTTCGTAGTGTTGTGACCAAAAAGCGCTTAACAGCAAGCATCAGGGCAGCTTTCGCCGCCCTTTTCATAACTGTTACTTCAACGCAATACGCGCGATGCCGTCAGCGCCTTTTGTAGAAGAGTCTTTATTAAATTCCGCTTTCAGGGTCACATACAGGGTGTTGTCGTCTGGGCCAATCAGCAGACTGTTAGGATTCTGATCAAACGACCAGCTGTTTTTCACCGCGTAAGTGGTGGCATCCAGCTGCAGCACTTTCTTCGATTCACGCTGGCTGATGTAGATTTCGTTGCGCTTCGCGTTGAATTTGATGCCCAGCGAGTCACCTTCAATACGTTTGACCACTTTGCCGGTGTGCTCGTCGAGTACCAGTGTCGCTTTTCCTTTGGAATCGTCAGTGATGAACAGACGGCCAGTGGCAGGATCTTCTGCCATGTTCAGGAACAGATACTCTTTACCGTCACCCGCCGTCCAACGCTTCTCGATTTTGTGGGTGCGCGGGTTAATCACCAAAATTTCGCCAGAACCATTGGCGGCATAAATGCGCTCAGTGACCGGGGAATAGATCAGGCCCGTTACCCATTTACCGGCATTTTTGATCTCGGTTTTTAGCTTGAAGGTTTTCGTATCAACCACCGAGATGTAACCTGGATCGGCAACGCGGCCCACGTACAATTCGTTGCCGTGCCACAGCACTTCACGGGCGCCCGCCGGATAACCTTCTTTACTGATTTTGCCTGGGAACACCAGACGTGCCAGCACTTTGCCACTCTGGGCATCAACCTTAGAGATTGCGCCATCCAATGAGTTAGTGGTGTAGAACACACTGCCTTGTTCATCGATTGCCGCACCAAAGTTTTTCAGATCGGTGTGAGTCTCGCCTTCAGTCGCCAGGGTTGCTGGGTCCAGACGATAGATAACACCGCCATTCACATCCTTAAAGCTCTGCGCGCTGGCGACAAACAGCCCTTTTGAGTCCTGTGAGTAAACCATCTCATACAGGCCATCACCCAGGACACGCTGTGTCACGGCGGTATCAACCGGTTTAGCGGTTTCAGCAACAGGGGCTTCGGCTTTTTTAGCAGGCGCCTGACAAGCAGTCAGACTAAATGCAGCAGCAACCGCCATGGCAACAGCGGCTTTGCGCGGACTAAACAACGATTTCATGCAGTACTCCATCAATGGATGAACGGCTCCGACCGTATCTAACGAGCGGAAAATATAAGAAGAATGAGAATCATACGCATTAAGATGAAGGAGGCAAATATTCACGTGGATTTCTCTGCTCTCCCGCTTTCAAACAGAAAAAATGTTCACTGCATCTGCCGCACCATTTACCGCAAAGTTCCTGTTTATTCCCGTAACAAAAATGAAAACGCCAGCAACTAACGGGTTATGAACGCATCCATCACACTGATTTCGTTGTTATTTACACATTATTACACTTCAGGTTGAATCATTGCGAGATTCTATAAAGCAAATGATTATCATTGGCGTTCGTAAACAGGAATACGCCGCACCTGCCCCTTTTCTATGGGGGGTAAATTCAGGCGCAAACATAACAACTGAAGCCTGATGGCTTTACATAACAATCATTGACCACGGAAATAATTATGTCTTCGAAAGGCAGGGATTCAGGCATCCGAAAAACGTATAGCGTGTCGCTTTTGGCGATGGCAGTACATACCCTTCTCAATCCAGGCATAGTACAGGCGGCAGATAACACGCAGCAGGATTTGGTGGTTAATGCCATCACCAGCGACAACAGCGGAGATAATGAGAAGCAGGATTATGCGGTGAAAACCACGCGTGCTGGCACCAAGTTGTTACTGACGCCGCGCGATGTGCCGCAATCGGTCAGTGTGGTGACTCAGCAGCGTATGCAGGACCAGCAATTACAAACCGTCACCGATGTTTTGAATAACACCACCGGCATCACCAGTAACCTGGTCGACTCAGAACGTTCAGAATATTATTCACGCGGTTTTAAAATCACCAACTTCACCTTTGACGGCATCCCCACGTCGGTGGGTGACAGCTGGAACTACGGTGATGCCGCCTCTGATACCGCGATTTATGATCGTATCGAAGTGGTACGTGGTGCGACCGGACTGATGACTGGTGCGGGCAGCCCATCAGCGTCGGTGAATATGGTGCGTAAGCACGCCGACAGCAAAGAATTCACCGGTAGCGTCAGTGCCAGTTACGGCAGTTGGAATAAGCAGCGCTATGTGGCTGACATTGCGGGCCCGCTGAACAGTAACGGCTCGTTGCGCGGACGTGTTGTAACGGGTTATCAGGACCAGGACAGCTGGTTAGACCGTTACCATAAAAACAAGAAGTTCCTGTATGGCGTCGTTGATGCCGACCTTACCGAACACACCACGCTTTCACTGGGTTATGACTATGAGAAAGCCGACACGCGTGATCCTACCTGGGGCGGCTTACCAGTGTTCTACAGCAATGGATCACTGACGCATTACAACCGCAGTCTCAACTCCGCCGCCGACTGGACTTATTACCACACTGAAGTGCAGAAGTTGTATGCCGACCTGGTGCATAACTTCAACAATGGCTGGAGCATTCATGTTAACGGCACGCATGCGAAAAATACCTTTAGCGATAAACTGCTCAATATCTACAGCGCCTTCCCGGATGAAACCACGGGTGAAGGGGTGACCGGTTACGGCAGCCTCGATCGCGGTAAACGTGAACAAACTTCCGTTGATGGCTATGCCAGCGGTCCGTTTGAGTTGTTTGGACGTCAACATCAGCTCATGGCGGGTGTAAGCTACAGCCGTCAGCATAACCAAACCTACAGTCAGGATGGCGTCACCGATCTGGATGAATACGACATTACGTCAGCCGACATGGGGGCTTTTAATAACAACTGGACCGGCAATATCGCTGAACCGCAGTGGCAAGGCTGGTATCTCAACGCCAATGACGTGATCCGTCAGAAATCCGCCTACACCGCCGCGCGCTTCTCGCTGGCTGATCCACTGTCACTGATTATTGGGGCGCGCTACACCGAGTGGAGTACCAACGGCAGCAGTGGCAATATGACCAAGAGCAATACGACGCCGTATGCCGGTTTGGTGTATGACATCAACGATACCTGGTCAGCCTATGCCAGCTACACCTCGATCTTCCAGCCCCAGACTTACCGCGACGCCTCAGGTCATTACCTGTCGCCAGTTACCGGGAAAAGTTACGAAACGGGCCTGAAATCAGCGTGGTTTGATGGTCGCCTGACGGCTACCGTCGCGGTATTCCGCATCCAGCAAGAGAATGTCGGTACGGCTATTGACGGCGTTTATGTTAATAACAGTAGCGAGCAAGCGTACTACGCCACTAAGGGCGCGCGCAGTAAGGGGGCAGAGTTTGAGCTAAACGGGGCCTTGACCGATAACCTGCAACTGACCTTCGGTGCCACACGTTACATGGCACGCGACAGTGATGGGCGATATAACCCGGATCAGCCGCAAACCGACTTCAAACTGTTTACGCGCTACCAGGTACCGAGGTTGCCAGACCTGACCATTGGCGGCGGCATCAACTGGCAGAACCGTACCTTTGAAGATGTCAGCGCACCAGAAGGCAGTACGCAGCGTGTGTATCAGGGCAGCTATCCGCTGGCCAACCTGTTTGCGCGTTATCAGGTCACCAAACAAGTTGCGGTGCAGGCCAACGTCGATAATTTATTTGACCGCGAGTACTACACCTATATGAACAACTATGTTTACGGTGAACCGCGTAACTTCTCGGTGAGTGTCTCTTATCAGTTTTGATTGAAAAATCCCCGGTGCTAAGCCGGGGATTTTTGACATCAGACCTTGTTTTTATAATTAAAACTGATCTGCGAATTCTGCTCACGCGGTGAACGCCACGCTTCTAAATAAACCGATTTCCAGTACGGATTATTCAGGGATGAGCGCATCACGCCCCGGCTAACCGAAGCGTGAAGGAATTGATGATCGGTGTCATAAAAGCCGACGTATAACTCATGTTTGATACTAAAGAACACTAAATCAGCGGGTTGCAGGTGTGACTGATCAACCGGCTGACCCATGGCGATTAATTCTTTGGTGGTGACACGATCCATCGGAATATTAAAACGATCTTTTAACGTGCGCCAGACGAATCCCGAGCAATCACCCCCGTTAATTGCGTTCGACCCCACTGGTATTTGGTGCCTTCCCATGAGTGCATCTGATCGTGTAATGGGGATTAAATGGCACTGTTGCAAATATTAAAGTTGATATGCCTTCTGGCCGATGATAAAGGCCCACATTTCAAACACTCTGGCTACTAAGTGCATTTCACCCAGAGGATGGCCGAAGTAGAATGACTCAGCCTGGCCTTTGCACAGCGCGCGCATCACTTCAATCCCTTTTATCGTGGCGTGAGCTGTCTTAATCGATTTAAACCCCAGCGTGGCGCTGATTATCCGTTTCAGCTTGCCATGACCGCATTCGATAACGTTGTTCCGGTATTTGATCTGCCGGTGCTCCACCTCCGGCGGGCATTTCCCTTGACGTTTCAGTAACGCCAGTGCCCGGGGGAGTCGGTGCTTTGTCTGTACTGATGATGCGCGGGATCTTCCACTGTTTTACGTTGTTTAAAATCTTACCCAGAAACCGGTAAGCGGCATTCGTATTGCGATGCGGCGAAAAGTAAAAATCGACAGTGCGGCCCCTGCTGTCAACGGCCCGGTACGGATAAGCCCACCGGCCATTCACTTTGATATAAGTTTCATCCAGATGCCATGAACAGAAGCCGGAATGCTGTCCCGTAAAGAAAGACCCAGTGGAAGTCCGCCCGCTTTCGCGTGGGGTAATGTCGCCCGGAAGCTCAACCCCTTTCTGCCCGGTTACAGGGCAGCATTCGCTTTCTCCACCTTCCTGTACCCGCACCTCCATCAGCCTCCCTTGCGGTCGGCTTGCCAGCGTGGGCAGAAGTACGGGCTTACCGTGTTTCACTTCAGTAACAGAATGGGTCAGACCCTGCCTCTTCATCGGCAATCGTGATGTCCGTGTG
This sequence comes from gamma proteobacterium symbiont of Scutellera amethystina, assembly GCF_059730845.1. Taxonomy (NCBI): domain Bacteria; kingdom Pseudomonadati; phylum Pseudomonadota; class Gammaproteobacteria; species gamma proteobacterium symbiont of Scutellera amethystina. Next base: position 3,685,425 of record NZ_AP035935.1, on the reverse strand, counting down.
CTCTCACTCGACAAAAGAGCAGCCGATTGCGTACCTTTTGGTTCAAGCCTGTCAGCATCTTTGGCTTGTCAATGTTAACGGCGATTCACAGTAGTTCACTTATGTTGGTCATGCCATTCACCCTCGATAATGTCGCGGGCCAGCGACGGGTTCAGCGGGCCGTCAACGGACCACATCTGCGCCTCGGCCATGGTGTCCATCAGCACCTGCGCGGTGCGGGTGTAGCATTCAAACGCAAACAGCGGATCGTCGCTCAGGCAGCGGGAACCCCAGAAGCGGTAGCCGTCTTTGCGGATAAGCGTGGTGACGTCGTTCTGGTTAAGCAGGCCCGCGTCGGTAGCCGGATCCTGTAAATCCCAGAATACGTCCTTTGAAATACCGGTCACGCCGTTCACGCCGACGTTAGAGAGCGACTTATGCCAGCCGGTTTGTTCGTCGATTTTGGCGCGCAGGCCCAGCGCGCGGGCGGTGGCGTAGGCCGTGGCGTCCTGCTTCAGTACGGTGTCAAAGCTGATGAAGTCCGACCAGATCAGCATCCCTTCGCGCTGGCTGAAGTTGGCGCGGTAAGCGATCGCCTCCTCCACGCTTTTGCAGCCGTAGGCGGACAGGTACGCAAACCCGCGCAGGCTCTGCGCCACACTCAGCAACTCGGTTGCAACGGCCTGCGTATCGTGCCCAGGCGCGCCGAGGATGCGCGGCTTTACGTCGCACACCGACTGCGCGGCCAGCAACGCTTTCATACCGGTGCGCTGGCCGTCGGTGACGCCGCCGATGATGTTCGCGGAGGTTTCCGCCTCAGTCTCGCCCTGCGGCACGCGCACCACGACGGTGACGGGTTTGGACTGGTCGGCGATAGCGTCCAGCGATCGGGCCAGCGTGCCGGATTCGCCCGCCTTGCCGCTGGCGGTGAGTACGCCGGTCAGCAGCACCGGTCGGTTAAGCGGGAACGTTGCCGGGTCGGCGTCGTCGCCGGTGCAGACCAGCCCGACGATCGCTGTACTGACGGTGGTAATGGTTCGGGTGCCCTCGTTGATTTCCTCAACGCGCACGCCGTGATGATAATCCTGTGCCGTTTGGCGGTTCTCCTGTTAAGGGGTTCCGCTATGGTCGTGCCTCATTGCAGATGGCGCATCTGAGTAGTGTTGTGTGAGGGCTCACACAATTATCCGCGACTCCGGAGTAACTGCCGTACCCGCTGGTACAAATTAAGAATGGACCGAATCAGGGATTATTCCCCCTGAATCCGATTGATAACCCTCTTCAATACTTTAACTATGAGGGAAATGTTAAACGGGAGAATAACGATGAAACTGGCCCCGAAACATTACCGCCTGTTGTCCCTACTGCAGGAAAGAGGCTCGGTTCCCGCGCGTATCAGGCCTGTTATAAGGGAAGAACTGGTGGCAATGGGCCTCGCTGAATATTTTCACTGTGAGGAGTGGCTCAGGGAAAAGGAACGCTACAGGCTGACGAAGCAGGGCCGGGAATTACTTGAGAAACACGATAAAGAGATTGAGCAGGAAAAGCAGCGTGCCGCCGGTGAGTCACGGCCATTTCGTCCTGGAAGGCCGCGAAAGGACAGCAACCGCTTCCCTTGACGCTTCCAGTCTACAGACTAGCCTTGGTAGGCATTCTAATAAAATCGACGTTTTCGTTACCCCATATTATCCGCGCGCTGGCGCGGTTTTTTTTGCCCAGTAAATCAGTTCGACAGTGTTTAGTCTTGTCATATCAACTCGCCCGCAAATCATGCAATGGGGTATTTGTCAGCGAGACATCTCACCTGCCGTAACCCGATATCCTGCGTAGTGTACCCTCTCAAAACATTGCATCACCTTGACGATGCCGTTAAACCGGTTATATTTACCTACCTGAATAAGAAATTGTGTTTTCATTTTAGTTTGCTGCCGCGCCCTCCAGCGCGGTTTTTTTTGCCCCTGAAATAATCACATTACTGACAGTTAAGTTCTTTATCTTCGCGATTCAAACAAATCATTATCCATTTGTGCAGTAATGGTATTCTCTCACAGCGATTTATCCTGTCGCGAATTTCACTTCTTTATTTTTCCGCCCGACATACCTGGTCAGGTTGCGGCGTTTTTTTATCTGTAATGCTTTCGTCCTTAAGCTCTCTTAGTCTTGCCGCCGGAATATAGCGGTATAGTGTTTTGACTGACACTTCCAGCATCAGTGAAACCTGCAGCATTGTTGCCCCCTGAACCAGCATCCGCTCAGCCCTGGCTGTCACGTCCGCTTTCATCACCCGCCGGCGGCCCCCAACGCGCCCTTTTTCCCGCGCAGCTGCCAGCCCAGCGCGGGTTCGCTCTACGATCAGCTCGCGTTCCATTTCCGCAAGCGCCCCCATCAAGTGAAAGAAAAAGCGCCCCATCGGCGTGCTGGTATCAATGCTGTCGGTCAGGCTGCGGAAATTAACGCCGCGTTCACGCAGTTCTTCCGTCAGCATGACCAGATGACGCATGCTGCGCCCGAGCCTGTCCAGCTTCCAAACAACCAGCGTGTCCCCGGCCTGCAGGCAACGCAGCGCCTTTTTCAGTCCGGGGCGAACACGGGTTTTTCCGCTGATCCTGTCCTCGAAAATCAGCTCACAATCTGCGCTCTGAAGCGCAATCCGCTGTAAATCCGTGTTCTGGTCATTTGTTGATACCCTGATGTAGCCAATCAGCACGCTGCAATCTCCGCAAATGGGCGTGAGTGTGCCAGTCCAGGCCATCACGGGCCAGGCCATTGATTCGCCTAAACCTCGGTTTGGACGATATCGCAAAAGCGGGGGTTGCGACCGGCGTAATGGCATGGCCGGGTTATGCGATACTGCCGCTTATCATCAATGGTGCAAAGGTCACCATGGTTGAGCCGCAGGCGTTGCCGGTGCCGACGTTGAACGCCAGCGACACCAGCGCGTCGTAAACCTGCTGCGCGCCACGCAGCGCGCCAGTGCCGCCTCGACGCGTAACACGTTGGTGGTGAAGTTGCCCGCCGCCTGCCGCTCGGTGATCGTCTTGCCGGGAATGACGCCCAACCTGGCGTCCCACCCGTATTGATGCTCACAGGTAACGCTTCACCTCACGGTATCCGCGCGGCCTAAGTCCGGACTACCTTGTTCTGGCAGCTTCACACAGGCCCGTTGCCGATCCTGCATGTGCCAGTAGGCTACTGATGACGGAACATCAGGTTCCTCTCTGATTTCTCAGCGGAACAATTACTGAAGCGACTTTTTACGTCGCACGTCCAGAAACATTTCGTCGGTTGACTGAATTTTCGTCATCACACGCCGATATAGCGCCTGAAGCATATTTTGTGCCTCATTACGCTGACCAGGAGAAATGATGTTCCGGAAATTATTAAAAAAAGCGCCTGCCGTAAAAAGGGCTGATACAATCACATCTGCAATACCGGCTGTTGAAACGGTTTGCGCAGATAACAGCGACACTCTGCTGCTGAAATGTCTGATGAATATCAATCAGACGTGCGTGTGGTACACTGAGGCACCTGACCTGCGGACTGATTCGCCCGCTTTCTTCTCACCTTCGGCCCGTCGTCTTTTAGGATTGTCTTCTCAGAAGGAATTTGGACTCGCCTCGCTGGTGCAGAGGGTTCATCCGGATCACAGAGACGCTTTCAGAAGTTTCATTCATTATGCTGTCAGCCACAGTGTCGTCGGTAATCCCCTACGATGCCGTATTAAAACAGATGCAAATAATTCTCAATGGTTCCTTCTCCGGGCTCAGTACAGCGCAGACTTTACGCCGCCCCGGCTGGTTGGCACTATTGAAAATATCGGGGAAGAAATCGAGCAGGCCCGCCTTTTCGATATCGTATCCACACGCTTTGACCTGTCCCGGGAAATGCTTAACGACGGACTCTGGGACCTCGATATTATCGGTGGAAATCCGCTCAACCCGGACAACGTATTCTGGTGGTCACCGCAATTCAGAAAGCTGCTTGGCTTTGAAACGACTGAAGAGTTTCCGGACGTAATGGAAAGCTGGGCATCACGCCTTCATCCGGAAGATAAACAGGCTGCGCTTGACGCGTTTGTCAGCCATCTCATGGACTTCAGCGGTAAAACCGGTTTTGATATCGAGTATCGCCTTAAACTGCGCAGCGGGGAATACCGGTGGTTTCAGGCCCGGGGCCAGACAAAGCGCGCGGCAGACGGGACGCCACTGCGTGCTGTCGGTGCGCTTATTGACATTCAGGGGCGTAAAGACCGGCTGCAGCACGAAGAAAGTGAAATCAGGCGGAATATCCAGACAGCTGAAACCGCTAAAGAAATTGCGGAACTGGTATCTGAAAACGGAAGCATTGCAGCGCAAATTAAACTCATTTCGCTCAACGCAAGTATTGAAGCCGCAAGGGCCGGAATACACGGCAGGGGATTTTCTGTTATCGCCAGCGCTATCAGGGGGCTGGCCGAAAGAACAGCTGACATCACCGGGCAGATTTCCCGCCTGCAGATGCGCATAAAAAGTTTTGCTGCGGACACTGACAAATCAGACATACGCTGATCGTCCGGCATTATGTGTGTTCATATCAGCCAGCCGCCTGCTCTGCCCTGTTAGTAGGTGCGGGATCCCATTAATGACCCGAGAGGCTGCTTTTGCAGATGCAGTGAGGTAAGTCCTACTACGAACGGGGCGGGGCTCAGGCGATGTGTTGCCGGCAGACAGGTCATGGTTACCTCTTCAGCCAGCCGGTTTCCGCAGAGCGTGCAACCGATCTGACTGCATCCGGTCCGGTTACGGTTTTCGGTGCCAGCAGCACTTTACCGGCAAGAAAGGCTGCATAGCCTTTAGCCGGGCGGGCTGAACGAGCCCTGCCGGTGCGTCACGGCACGCCCGGCTAAGCAGGGTCTATGGAACATTTACCCGGTGTCGGCCTGACCGGCTCAGGCATGCCGGGACCATCCGCTGACGGGTGTTATTACCGTGCGCAGCAGGATATTCAGGTGATGTGGTTGCCTGCCACGACAGTGAAAAACTATATTGCGTGCAATTTTGTTGCGCTCAATCCTACTGAATCAACGCTTTCTGCCGATACCCCCTTCACCAAACAAATGTTTCCCGGAGAACTGATGAAAATTTCAACACGCCTCAGCGCAGGATTTGGTTTGCTTATCCTGCTTTTTATCCTGTGCACAGCTATCGCCGTTCACGCACTGTGGCAGGCCAGGGAGGGGATGAACGACACCGTCGACGTGAAGATGAAGCGCTTTGCACTGGTCGTGGACATACGGAACGGCGTGCGCGACATGGCGATTGCCGCGCGCAACCTGGCCCTGCTGTCTGACCCGGCACAGATGCAGCCCGAGTGGCAGCGCCTGACTGCTCAGCGTGATGCGTATATCCGTAATCGTGAGCAACTGCAAAGAAGCATGTCCGGCAACGTTACCGCTCAGGGGAAGGCTGCCCTGGAGAAAGTGCTTTCAGCGGAGGGAGCCGCACTTTCCACCCTGATGACGGCCGGAAAGCTGGGGCTGGATAACCGCCAGCAGGAGGCTACCGCGTTTCTGATGGCCACCGCCCGGCCGGCGCAGAAGGCTTTACTGACACCCCTTGATGACCTGACGGACATTGAGATGCAGCTGAGCCGGGATACGGTATCTGAAAATAGTGCCCGCACCGCCCGGACGGCCGCTATCCTGTCGGGCCTGGCCCTGCTGTCCGTTCTGCTGTCGGTGGCAACCTGTTATCTGCTCGTCCGCATGCTGATGCGCCAGCTGGGCGGTGAACCTGCTCAGGCCCGCGCGCTGGCCGCCGCCATCGCCGCCGGTGACCTGACCTCTCCGGTCACGCTGCGCCGCGGCGATACTTCCAGCCTGCTTGCCTCGCTGGAAGGCATGCAGGCTAACCTGCGCGGACTGGTGTCGCAGATTAAGGATGCGTCCGCCTCGGTGGCGCTCGCCGCAGACGAAATTTCGCAGGGAAATACCGAGCTTTCCTCGCGCACTGAGCAGCAGGCTGCCGCCCTGCAGGAGACGGCAGCCAGCATGGAGCAGCTGACCGCCACGGTGAAAAGCAACGCGGCCGGTGCGCACCAGACTGCGGGCACGGCGCGCGAAACCGCCTCGCTGGCCCGCGCGGGTGAGGCTGACGTGCAGCGCATGTCGGAGACCATGAACGAGATCTCGCTGAGCGCGGTCAGGGTCCGGGACATCACCTCGGTCATTGAGGGCATTGCTTTCCAGACCAACATTCTGGCGCTCAATGCGGCCGTAGAGGCCGCACGCGCCGGCGAGGAGGGCCGGGGGTTTGCCGTAGTGGCGGGGGAGGTCAGGTCACTTGCCCAGCGCAGCGCCAGCGCGGCGCGGGACATCAAGCTGCTGATTGAACAGGCCGTTTCCCAGGTCGAAGGCGGCGTGGCCGCGGCCGCCGGCACGGGAGAGAGTATCCTGAGGGTTGTCAGCATGGTGGGCGAGCTGGCAGACGCCATGGACAGCCTTTCCCTCTCCTCCGGCGAGCAGATGCAGGGTATCTCTCAGGTCAGCATCGCCGTCAGTCAGATGGACGGAGTGACGCAGAATAACGCCGCCCTGGTGGAAGAGTCCTCTTCGGCATCGCAGTCGCTGTCAGAGCAGGCCCGTGCCCTGCTCGGCATGGTGGAGACCTTCCGCGTATGACGTACGATAGCGATACTGTATTCGCCGGCCCGGACCGGATCACCTCTCTTAAGGCCGACGTGGACGCGCTGTTACGGCAGCTCAGCGAGGGGGAATACCTTAGCATAGACACGTTTGCCAACAACTGGGTGCACCTGACAGCCCTCTATGCCAGAATCCAGGCACAGATGAACGACCGGGTCCTGATGGACCGGATGGTCCGCACGGATCTGCTGCTGACCGCAGACCTGATAGCAGTAGGCCGGATGATTATGGTGATAAACAACTTTATGCGCTGTGCGGCCGCCACGCGCTGAACCGGCCAGCCGCTTCACGTTGACATCAATTTAATCTGACCCAATACTGTGCGCGCCCTGATGGGGCGCAGAATCGCTGCTGTCCGGCCGGTGAGGCAGACTGACTGACAGAAGCGTGTCCGGCGCCCTGAACCGCTGGCCGGTGCATGCTGTCACGCCGCACCCGGCCCCATCCGGAAAACGTGATGATATGAAAGATGACATTCCAGCAAACTGCGATGCGGTTCCTGCCGCAGCGGCACCTGAAACCATTGACCAGTTTCTGTGCTTTGCGCTTTACTCGGCATCCCTTGCCATGACGAAACTCTATCAGCCCCGGCTGAAGCCGCTGGGCCTGACCTATCCGCAGTACCTGGTGCTGCTGGTGCTGTGGGAAAAGGATGGCCTGACGGTCTCCGAGGTCGGCGCGCGCGTACGGCTGGACTCCGGCACGCTCAGCCAGCTCCTGAAGCGTCTGGAGAAGATCGGCGTTATCTGCCGGCAGCGCGACATGCAGCATGATGAGCGGCGCGTGCTGGTTTTCCTGACGGAGCAGGGCCGCCGGCTGAAGATAACGGCCGCCGGCGTGCCCGCGGATATGGTGTCGGTGATGGATACGGCCTGTGATGAGCTGGGTGAGCTGACCAGCCGGGTCGCCGCGCTGCGGGAAAAGCTGGCGCGTGCCCGCACATGATACCGCTTCTCGCCGGGTGCGGGAAACATCATAACCCCGCCGGGTGACCCGAATGACGTCGTTCCCGGCGATATAAGCACGACACCAGTTGTGCGTCAGGAGTATGAATTGGGTAGCGACAGTCCGGATAATACGGAAAGCATTGCGTCAGTAATAGGTCAGGCCGTCTCGGCCCTGCTGAAGTCAGGAAAAGAGGTGGGCATGCAGCAGATCCTGACCGTCCTGGAGCAGGAGGCCGCGCGGTCGGTGGACGGGCGTAAAAAGCTTTACGATCGAGCGATCCGCGTCGTCGCCGGAGACACGGATGGATGATGCGGACTCAGCAGGCCACCGGCTGACACACAGCCGGATGGCCGGTGAATCAGTGCCTGAACGCTGCACCCGGGACGGTTACGTCAGCCCGTTCCGGGTCATCTGTCCGGTTCAGGACGCGGCCGGCGGCACCGTCCTGATGCTGCCTGCGTAATGCCCCTTCGGCTTCGCGGATGGCGGAAAAGGTTGCCTTTCTGCAGCCGGCATCCTTTTCCGTCATCAGCATCTGCTGCAGCCGGAGGAGCAGCGTTATCTCATTAACCGGTTCTTTCTCTCTGAGTAAAAAAAGCACCGCCTCACCGAGCTTCGTGTCGGCCCGTTTTTCATCTTCTGTTCTGTACATTACGTTGCACCACATTCCTGGTTTCAGTCAGGGCAGATGCCGGCCTTGCCGGTATCTGCCGGAGAACTCTGCCACCAATGGTAGCCTCTGCCACGGTATGTTCAACCTGAAATTAATGCACCGTCCGGCAGGGCGTATCATCCCTCCGCATGCGCAACCGTTCCGCTGGTTGCCTCCCTGAACTGTCAGTATATAATACTAACCTTATGATGAAATTGATTTTTTTCAGATGTCAGAATTATATGAGATGTTTCCCGTAACGAATTTTCCCGCCGCCGGCGGTTTTTTTTCCTGATGTAATGTAATACCCGGCCGGCTCTATCATTTCTGCTGGTTCGCTTGCGTAACCTTCAGGCCGGAGTGCCCGTCGTTATGCGAGCGGCACCACAGCTGCCCCCGGAGAGAGCAAACCATACGCTGATCATGCGCAGCAGGGCGTTGGCGGCAACCGCCCCCTGCCCGAACATGCTCTGGTTGACGTAGCTGATGGCTTCAAAGGAGATCAGTCAGCCTACCGGACGTGCTCCGGTCGATGATTGCGTTAAGCGGTCGCCTGCGGGCTTCCGGCACTGCGGCGTAAACGCTAGCCCCCCTTGCCTCGGCATAGAGTTGCTCCTGCCCGATGATATGACGCATGAGCAGAGCCTGTCCGCGATGTTAATTGCGGAGCCGCTGGCAGGCGCCTGAAGATACTGTTTATTCTCATGTTCAGCAGGCGTCATAGCGGGTCCATGGCACCTGCTGAATAACTGAAATTGTTGTTACGTTGTGTGACATCCACGTACTGGTCTGGCGGTCTCTCCTGTGGCATCTATACTTTTCCACCCAGGATTAATCTCAGTCACCGTAGCATTTATGCCCGGGACCCGCGATGGACTGCCTTTCACACACCAGAAAGAGGTAAGACATGTATATTCGACTGGATCTCTTTGCCGAGATGCTCGGCATCCGGCCGGGCGACCTGCTACAGGCGACGCGCACGGACGGGGTGCTGGCAGGCTTTACTCTCCCCCGACGTCGTCAGGTGCGCGGCGCTGCCGTGATGTTCCTGCAGGAGGAGGCTGTAGCCTTCTTAAAGCAGTGGCAGACGCGTTCATCTGTACCCTCTGCTCCGGATGCCGATGAGCCGCTGGTATCACTGGACGCATTCGCTCGCCAGGCCGGTATCGCGCCGCTGGCACTCTGGCAGGCTGCCAGTGCCGGAAAACCGCTCCGGGGCATTGCCCTGCCCGTGGCTATCAAATCTTACGGCAGCCAGCTGATGTTTTCCGCTGCGGCCGTTGAGTTATTTACCGCCGAGTACCGATGCTGTTTATCGAAAAAGTAAGGTAAATCAGCTTATTGCCAGTTTTTATTTTTGCCGGATAGTCTCATTATCCGGCTCCTTCGCTGACTCTTAATTAACATGTGGAATATGGATGAACCGTACCGAATGGCTGCTAAAGTTCCGGCGATACCAGAATCTGGAAACGCTGGAGAGGGTTTATGAGCACCTGAGCTATACCGGCGACCCTGATGAAGAATTTGCGATGACGTCGGCTTATGACCATCGAAAGGCCGAGCTTGCCGCTGGCAAGCTGTTTGACCGGGTACCCAGGCACATCTGGCAGTACGTAAAGTAATCTCCTTCTGGCGCCGTTCTCATAGTGCGGCTCTCTCTCGGCCGTTTAGCTGGCGATGGTTGATAAGTAGCGGCAATTTCCGAAGGAGCTGGCCAGCGATATCAACAGGCTGCTGCGGGAGGGCCGTGAGAAAGGGCTGCACGCCGACCTTCCCGGCCAGCCGGACTACCCCTGGCGGGCCGGTAACGGCAACCTGAAGGCTCAGAACGACCTGTTCCGGCGGCAGCACGCGCTGCACGTGGTCAAGCTTACCTGCTGGATATATCAGATGTTGGCAGAGAGCGGGTGGAGCGACCGCAGGCAGCTACGCCTGAGCCTAGCCATGTCCGGCATCTACCTTAACCGTAACGGGCTTGTTTCAGGCTTTGATGAGCATGGCCAGCAGCCTATGGCCATACCCGGCTGTGCCTGCCAACTGGTGCCTTCAGCGATCGCCGATGCTGACCAGCCTGCATTACCCTGACAGCTGTTACGTGCGCAGAGAGATAGATTTCCGATACAAACCCGTAATGCTGTTTAAGGTTCATAGCAGCCGTATCAACAGGAACCGGGCCAGACTTTCACACCATATTATTGCGTGTTGCCGACTCTTCGTCGCCTGTTACCGGTTGCTGACTGACAGGGTTGAGATAGCTTGTGAGGTTATTGCCGCTGCAGCAGGTTAGCGTTATTAAAAGGGTCATAATGGAGAGAATTTTTTTCATATTAACAGCCTATGGAATGAAGGACTGCACATGATCGTTCAATTCGAATGCATGTGTGTAGTCAGTGTGTACATTCCCTAAATGCCCTAACACCCGAAATTATTTTTCCGACTAGGAAGATTTACGCCGTAGTATCAGCACGGGCCATTCCCTACGGAATTCCGTGCGCCAGCGCCACTGCCGGAAGAGAATTTCCAGCTGCATCAGCGCCCTCATCGCTGGTGTAAAAGGGATACGGTAAGTGCGGTGATGGACGGTAAGCCCACCTTCAGCGATACAGGCCAGCATCCGGCGAGCACGAATGTCGGTCAGAAGGTGCGAGGAGATGATAACGATGTGGTACTTTTCCAGAGCCTGTCGGGTTGACGCCTTCACGCATTGCCAGAACTGATGGACCCGCTCTGGCGTCAGATCTGTGGTGGGCTGCCAAGGGGCGAGGTGCACCCACGCCCGACTGCGACGATGGCGGATCAGCGTCAGCGCCGGTCTTAACTGCCGCTCTGCCCATGCGAGCGGGCGAAGGAGAAAGGGAAGAAGGAACAGCAGCACCCATACCAGATAAAACCCGGTGGATGTGCCCTGGAGGGTGAAACTCAGGCTCATCGCCCCGCACAGTGCCAGCCAGATCATAAAAAAAAACAAAACAAAGAATTGCTGCATACGATGGTTCGCGATACCGGTGTAATCAGAGGTATGCAGGAAAGCATCACGGTGTTACCAGATCACCCTGAAAATCTGAAACCACTTCTGAACATTTTAACAAGCAGGATTTCTGTCAGAGACGGTTACGGGTTTCCGGTTGAAATTGTCCGGAGAGCTTTTAGCTTAGCGTCATATTCAGCAGGCATATTACGGCGGAGGTGACGGTGATTGGACTTAACTGGTTAACAGGCAGGGGCAGACAGGAAAACCAGCACGTAGAGGGACTATCTAAGGGCGACACATCCCCCCGGCCTGTTGCTGATGGTAGTTGGCACCCAGCTCTGACGGGCAGTGCGCAGCTTCAGACAAACGAGTACCGTCGTCTTATCCGGGTGCTGACAGAAAACAGTCCGCTTTCAAAGGAAGTCACTGAAGCCTGGTGGCTCAGGCCTCTGGAGGAGATGGCGGCACGGGTGCAGGCCTGCCCGGCTGCCTGGTCCGGCCCGTACTCTGGTCCCGGAGGTTTTAATGAACTAAGCCTGAACGTGGCCGCGCGTGCGGTCAGGCTGGTGCGCGGCATGATGCTTCCAGCAGGCGCCACGCCTGAAGAACAGGCTGAGCAAACGCCCGGCTGGGTCTGTGCGGCATACTGGGCCGGGCTGTTCCATCATCTGCCCTGGCTTATGCAGGTGGAGGGGGCTCTGAAGAACGGTCGGGTCTGGTATCCCGGCCTGAGCGTGCCCGGAGATCAGTGGCGGGTCAGGCAGACCACTGAACCCTCAGGCGAGATGAACTGCGTATTTGTAGCGCTAAGACTATTGCCTGAGACGGCCCTGTTGTGGCTTCAGCGCTGGCCCGCTCTGTCTGATACACTCCTGCTCTTTCTGTCGGGACGCCGTGCCGAAGCCGGGACACTAACCAGTATTGTGAACGATGCCCTGAGCAGCTGCTGTCTTTCAAATGAGACCGTAATGTCCGGGCAAAAACCGCAGCAGGCCCTTCTGGTTAATATAACATCTGTAACAGACCATACCCCCCCGAAATTATATGAAGTAAAACCTAACTCATTGTCCAGTCTCGATAATGCTGAAGGTATTTTAGTGCCAATCAAAAATGTATTTTTGGACTACAGTTCTGCTCAGGAAAGTGAGTTGTCGCCTGAGAAGATTGTCCCGCCTGCTCCTTCACTGGTGCTGGAATCCGCACTCACAGCAGAGGAAGCCCTGCTTTCTGCAGAAAACGCCATCAGTAAGGGAGAAGAAGAGCAGACGCAGGGCTATACGGAGAATCTCCTGTCATTGCTTGATTTAATGGCTGAAGGGAAAACTGCTACGGCATTGGATAATTCTTCTTCGGATAATCGTCCAGCCACGCCAATTACAACTGAGGTGTTTCATTCCGATGAAAACAGGAAAGATAAGGGAGAACAATCCGGTGTGCTCTTTCTTGAGTGGATCAGGGACAGCATTGAGGACGGCAGGCTGAGCGTAAATCAAAAGGACAGTCTGCTTCACGTTCTGGCGCAGTTTGTTTTTGTGGTCTCACCGGCCTGTTTTTACCGTTACACCACGACTGCAGGAGTAAGTGATACGGATAAGGCCAGACTACAAAAAAGTTTTGAGGCACTGAACGTACACCATTCACGAAATGGTAAGGGGTTATTCCATTACCATCAATACGATACGCCGGATAAGAGCGGTCGTTTTACAAAAGTGTCAGGCTATATGATTAATGCCGACATTTTATTTAAAAAAGGGAGCTGTCCTTCGGACAGCACATGGCTTTCTGCCAGGAAATGACTGGCTGGGGAGCATTTATAAAACTGAGGTCAAAATGAAAGATTCATGTTCATTTGATGAACTTATTGAAGGATATTTTTTTAGTAAAACTCTTCGAGTTGCAACTGAATGGAGTTACAGAAAAGTATTAAAGACTTTCCTGAACTTTGCTGGAGCAGCCATATCTCCTGCTGATGTTGATGACGGGTTGGTTTTAAACTGGCGCAGACATGTAATTAATGTTGAGGGTCTAACAAAAACCACATGGAACAATAAGCTCACACACATGAGAGCATTGTTCAATTTTGCGATAGAGGAAGGTTATATTTCGACAGCCAAAAATCCCTTTAATGGCAAGATTGCACGGCCAGATGTAAAGCGAAAGAAAACCCTGACTGATATCCAGATTAATAAAATATATCTTTTAATGGAGGCCAGGGAGGCGGATGAACAGTATGGTAAAAACTATAACCACAGGTCGGCATTGAGGCCTGCATGGTTCTGGCTTACCGTGTTGGATGCTTTACGAAGGACAGGGATGAGGCAGAATCAGCTTCTGCATATACGATTATGTGACGTTAATTTTATGCATAACTGGATAAGCCTTCGACCGGAAGGAGCAAAAAACCATCGCGAACATCTTGTTCCGATCACACGTCATCTGAGACCAAGATTAGAAATGCTTTATAACCGTTCTCTGGAAAGAGGAGCAAAGATGGAGGATCAGCTTTTCAATTTATCCCGATTTGATGGTCGCAGGAATGAGACAAGTGAAAACATGGATAATCCACCATTGCGTGCATTTTTTCGCCGGCTTTCAAACGAATGTGGCTTTGTTGTAAGTCCTCATCGATTCCGGCACACCATAGCTACAAATCTGATGAGTATGCCTGACCGAAACCTAAAAATGGCTCAGGATCTTCTGGGCCATTCATCGCCTGCAGTCACTCTGCAATACGTTGAAAGCGACATTAACAAGGTTAGGAGCGTTCTCGAACAGCTGGAGGTGGCCTAAGAGTAATCTTAAGTCAAATCTTAACGATATGATTCTTGAAGAGGAAAAAAAGGGAGGCAAACCTTTACAAAAGATTGACAGAAAACATTTCTAAAGGTAAATACGATGCTGAAGTATTTTTTAAGGATGTGAGAAGTCCAGAGGATGCTACAACATCCTCCGGACTTTAAGTCCCGTGTTCAACAATGGTGCGGTAAGCAAACTACCAACATCATGCTGGGGACCACTGTCATGCCCGTTAAGGATCTCAACCCCTAACGAACAGGCTCTGAAGAGTGGTGCCCGGAGGCGGAATCGAACCACCGACACGGGGATTTTCAATCCCCTGCTCTACCGACTGAGCTATCCGGGCAACGGGGCGCATTAAACCCTAATGGCTCACAGCCGTCAACGGGTTTCGTAAAAAAAGCGTAGCAATCGTGACTGATTGCCTGCTTTTCAGGCAGGGTGAACAAAAAGCCTACGCCAGCGCACCGTTTTGCCGGCACAGCGCGATGCTCAGCACATCTTCAGCCAGACGCCGCGCGGTAGCGACATCCTGCACGTTGCGCTTCACCAGCAGCTTACTCAGACAGCCTTCGAGGATCAGCTCCATCTGATCGGCCACCATGCTGGGGTTGTCCAGCGCCAGGTCGACGAGGATTTCATGGGTGAACTGCCAGGAACTGCGCTTCTGCTGTTCGGCGAGCTGGTGCACCGGCTGATCCGGCTGGGGATAGAAACTGCAGGCGGCAATAAACAGGCAGCCGGGAAAGCGGCCTTTACTGACGTGCTCTGCCAGCACGTCGTAACGCGCCAGCAGCTTTTGTGCTGCACTGAGGCGCTCATCCAGCTGCACCTGGCGGCGCCAGCTGTCAATCTGCTGGCCGTGAAAGCGCAGCGCGTCATACAGCAGGGCATCGCGATCGGGCCAGTAGCGCTCCAGCTGATCGCTGGCGAGGCCGCTTTCGCCAGCCAGCTGCTGCAGCGAGGTGGTCGCGGCAAGGCCGCTCTGTTCGAGCACATTCAGCGCATGCTCAAGGATCTGTTCGCGTTGCAAAAGACTCTCCTCCGGAATGCGGGCCCGGGCGCGTACGCCCGGACAGTGTCGTGCAACCAGTTTCGTTTAACGCGGCAGATTGTGCAAATGGGCGCGGAAATCCGCGGCGTTAAGGAAGCCGGTGACGCGTGAATCGGCAATCTCTTTGCCCTGCGCATCGAAGAACAGGATGGTCGGCAGGCCAAGCACCTGCAGATGCTGCAGCAGCGCGTTATCCTGCGCATTGTTGGCTGTTACGTTAGCCTGCAGCAGCTGCACGTTGCTCAGGGCGCTGCGCACGCCGTCATCGCTGAAGGTGTATTTTTCAAACTCTTTGCAGGCCACGCACCAGTCGGCATAGAGATCGACCATGGTGATACGGCCCTGCGCCTGCTGTAATGCGCTATCCAGCTGCTGGCTGTTGCTGATGCGCTGGAACGGCAGGTGCGCGACGCTTTGCGTACTGCTGCTGCCAAATGCCCAGTCCTGCAGCGGGCGCGCCACCACCAGCGCGGCCGCCAGCATGATGATCGGCAGCACGCGCGCTGTGCCGCGCGCGCTGAGACTCAGGCTGAACGCCCAGGCAAAAAATGCCACGCCGAGCAGACTCCACAGCCGCAGTCCCCAGATATCGCCCAGCACGCGCTCCAGCAGAAACACCGGCAGCGCCAAAATCACAAAGCCAAAACCCTCTTTTACGCTCTGCATCCACGGACCGCTTTTCGGCAGCAGCCGGTTGCCGAACATCGTTACAGCAATCAGCGGCAGTCCCATGCCGAAGGCGTACAGCCACAGCGTGCCGGCTCCGGCCCACAGATTACCGCTCTGCGCGATATACAGCAGGATGGCGCTGAGCGGCGCGGTGGTGCAGGGTGAGCAGATTAGCCCAGCCAGTGCGCCCATCATAAACACGCCCGCCAGCGACCCGCCTTGCTGACGGTTGCTCCATAGCGTCAGACGCGTCTGGAGGCTGGCAGGCAGCTGCAGCGTGAACAGGCCAAACATCGACAGCGCCAGCAGCACAAACAGCACGGAGAGGCCGATTAACACGTAAGGATGCTGCAGCGCAGCCTGGAAACGCAGCCCCGCCGCTGCCACCACCATACCGAGCAGGGTGTAAGTCAGCGCCATGCCCTGCACGTAAACCAGTGCGAGGGCGAACAGCCGGCCCAGCGAGTAGCGGCGCTGGCCACCAAGAATGATGCCGGAGATCAGCGGATACATCGGCAGCACGCAAGGCGTAAAGGCCACGCCGATGCCAATCAGCAGCGCCCACAGCGGCGAAAACGGCAGCGGCGTGCGGTGA
The DNA here is from genome assembly GCF_059730845.1 of gamma proteobacterium symbiont of Scutellera amethystina. Lineage (NCBI taxonomy): Bacteria > Pseudomonadati > Pseudomonadota > Gammaproteobacteria > gamma proteobacterium symbiont of Scutellera amethystina. The sequence continues at coordinate 3,669,079 of NZ_AP035935.1, read as the reverse complement.
GCGGCCGGTGATGCCGCGATTACCGGCGCGGCGCTATCGGCAGCAATCGCCGTCAGCGGCACCGAGCGGGTCTCCGGCGGATAGCAGAAACCGGCCGCGGCGCAGCCCTGATAGGTCACGCTGAGCGTTGCACCGGCATCGGCCTGGCGCAGGGTGATCGGCAGCTGTACGTCCTGCGGATAGATTTCGCTCTTGCCGTAAAACTCATCTTCGTGCGGCTGGCCCGGCGGCAGCGTGACCGGCGCCAGCTGCGCGTGTTGCGCGCTGATGTGGAATTGCTGGCGATAGAGGTAATAGCCGTCTTTCACTTTCCAGCTCAGCGTCAGCTGATGGCCCTGCAGGCTGAAATCAAAGCCAAAGGCCTGATCGACCGGCACAAAGCGGTTGTTGGTGGTGGGCGAGAACAGGCTGGCCTGCGCCGACAGGCAAAACAGCAGCGCCAGGCACAGGCTTAGCAGGCGGGAAAATCGAGCAGCCATGACGAATTAATCAGCTCCAGTGGCGAATGAGCCGCGATAATAACACGGCCGCTGCGCCACGAGGTTTTCAGGATGTAACCACGACGCTACAGGATCAGGCTGCCGAACAGGAAGCCAAACGCCACCGAGAAGGTAATCGCCAGCACGCCGGGAATGATAAACGAGTGGTTGAACACGTATTTACCAATGCGGGTCGAGCCGGTGTCGTCCATCTCCACCGCGGCCAGCAGCGTCGGGTAGGTGGGCAGCACGAACAGCGCGGACACCGCGGCGAAGGAGGCGACCGCCGCCAGCGGCGACACGCCGAGCATCAGTGCGGCCGGCATCAGCGCTTTGGTGGTGGCCGCCTGCGAATAGAGCAACGTGGCAGCAAAGAACAGCACCAGCGCCAGCATCCACGGATAGCCCTGCAGCATGTCGCCGGCCAGCGTCTGGATGTCGCTGAGGTGCGCCTTGACAAAGGTATCGCCCAGCCAGGCGACGCCCATCACGCAGATACAGGCGCTCATGCCGGATTTAAACGTGCTGGCGCTGAGGATTTCACCGGTTTCCACTTTGCAGGTCAGGCAAATCAGCGTAGCAACCGTCAGCATAAACACCACAATGGCTTCGTTACGCGGCAGCACCGGATTGCTGATCAGGCCCACGCTGTCGCTGATTGCCGTCGCGTACAGCACCACCGCCGCAATACCGATCAGGAACAGCAGCACCGCGCGTCTGGCACCCGGCTTGATGTGATAAACCTGCTCACCGCGCAGCGTTACTTCACCTTTCGCCAGGCGCGCCTGATAGACGTCATCTTCTTTGAGCTCTTTGCCGAGGAAGTTGGTGATCACGGCGGCACAGAAAATGGCCAGCATGGTGGCAGGCAGCGCGACGCCGAGCAGCGCCAGATAACTGACGCCGCGCGGTTCAAGAATCGAGGCAAAAAATACCACCGCGGCCGAAAGCGGCGAGGCGGTGATGGCGATTTGCGACGCCACTACGGCTATCGACAGCGGGCGCGAAGGACGTACGCCTTGCTCTTTGGCCACTTCCGCAATCACCGGCAGAGTTGAAAAAGCGGTGTGCCCGGTACCCGCCAGCAGCGTCATCGCATAGGTCACCAGCGGCGCAAGGAAAGTGACATAGCGCGGATGGCGGCGCAGCAGGCGTTCCGCCAGCCCGACCAGATAATCCATGCCGCCAGCAACCTGCATCGCGGCGATGGCCGCAATCACCGCCATAATGATCTCGATGACATCGAACGGGATCGCGCCGGGTTTCATGCCGCAAACCAGCGTCAGCACCAGCACGCCTAAACCGCCGGCAAAGCCAATGCCGATGCCGCCGAGGCGCGCACCCAGCCAGATCGCCAGCAGGACGATGAGCAATTCCACCACTACCATAGTTTCACTCCCTGAAGTGCCGCCACACGCAGCCACTTTAGTTATAGACGTCAAAATAAAAAAGCACGCCGTATTGTATACAGGCGTGCTTCAGACGACTTGATCCGGAACGGATTACTGTTCGTTTTCGTCGGTGTAGCGTTTGGCTTTGTATTCCGGGTGCATCAGGTTCTGGATGGAGAAAATATCGTCCAGCTCGGCTTCGGTCAGCAGACCGCGTTCCAGCACCACTTCGCGTACGCTCTTACCGGTTTCAGCACAGATTTTCCCGACGATATCGCCGTTGTGATGGCCGATGTACGGGTTGAGGTAAGTGACGATACCGATGGAGTTGAACACGTAGGCTTCACAGACCGCTTTGTTGGCGGTGATGCCATTAACGCATTTTTCCAGCAGGTTGTAGCAGGCGTTGGTCAGGATGCTGATCGACTCAAACAGCGCCTGGCCAATCACCGGTTCCATCACGTTGAGCTGCAGCTGACCGGCTTCAGAAGCCATGGTCACCGTGGTGTCGTTGCCAATCACTTTAAAGCACACCTGATTGACCACTTCCGGTACCACCGGGTTAACTTTCGCAGGCATGATCGAAGAACCGGCCTGCAGTTCCGGCAGGTTGATTTCGTTCAGGCCGGCGCGCGGACCGGATGACAGCAGGCGCAGGTCGTTACAGATTTTCGACAGTTTCACCGCCAGGCGCTTCAGCGCTGAATGCACCATGACGTAAGCGCCGCAGTCTGAGGTGGCTTCAATCAGATCTTCGGCGGGCACCACCGGCAGGTTGCTGACTTCCGCCAGGCGCTGTACCGCCAGCTGCTGGTAGCCGTCCGGTGTGTTGAGGCGGGTGCCGATCGCCGTGGCGCCGAGGTTAACCTCCAGCAGCAGTTCGGCGGTACGCAGAATGCTGCGCGTCTCTTCGTTCAGCAGTACGTTGAACGCGTGGAACTCCTGACCGAGCGACATCGGCACCGCGTCCTGCAGCTGGGTGCGGCCCATCTTCAGGATGTTTTCAAACTCCACCGCTTTGCGCTGAAAACCTTCGCTCAGCTGGCCAATCGCGTCGAGCAGTTTGAGGATCGAGGCGTAAACCGCAATGCGGAAGCCGGTAGGATAAGCGTCGTTAGTGGACTGACACTTATTCACGTGATCGTTCGGGTTGAGGTACTGATATTCACCTTTCTGGTGACCCATCAGCTCCAGACCGATGTTAGCCAGCACCTCGTTGGTGTTCATGTTGACCGAGGTACCCGCGCCGCCCTGATAGACATCAACCGGGAACTGGTCCATGCACTTACCGTTGTTCAGCACTTCATCACAGGCCTGAATGATGGTGTTGGCGATGTGGCGGGGGATGGTTTGCAGCTCTTTGTTGGCGAGCGCGGCGGCTTTTTTCACCATCACCATGCCGCGAACAAACTCAGGGATGTCGCTGATTTTACTGTTACTGATATAGAAGTTCTCAATCGCACGCAGAGTATGAACACCGTAATAGGCATCTGCCGGAACTTCACGCATGCCTAACAGGTCTTCTTCGATACGAATGTTGTTCGCCATGATTACCTTCTTATTATTGCTGCTGTGTTACTGCCGGGCATCCGGAATGGATGGGCGGCGAATAACGTGCAGGTGAAGCAATTATATTGTCGTGGAATACCAGTGCCGACATTTTATCCATCTTCGGGCTGGCGAGCACGATCATATTCTGTCACTGCAGAAATGCTTGTGCACAGATCACTTTACGGACATTTGCTGGCCCAGCGGTAATAACGATATGTGATGTACTTCGCAATTTTAAGTCAGTGGCATAAATTTAACAGCGGCGGTTGAATTTCCCCGGCCGCGTGCCCATCTCATACGTTATGGTCATGCTGACCCTTCAATTTTGCTGCCCCGCACGCTGCGTGGCGGCGTGACTCACAGGAGATATCGGTGCGCTGGTTACCGTTAGTGATTTTTTTTGTTCTGGCCTGGATTGAGATCTCGATTTTCATCCAGGTGGCGCACGCGCTCGGCGTGCTGCTGACCATGCTGCTGGTGATTTTTACCTCGTGCATTGGTGTGTCGCTGGTGAAAAACCAGGGCATGAAGAACTTTATGCTGATGCAGGAGAAGCTGGCGCGTAACGAGAGCCCGGCGGCGGAGATGATCAAAAGCGTGTCGCTGATCATCGCCGGTTTTCTGCTGCTGCTGCCGGGCTTCTTCACCGATTTCCTCGGCCTGCTGCTGTTGCTGCCGCCGGTGCAGAAACACCTGACGCTGAAGCTGATGCCGCACCTGCGCGTATGGCGCGGCCCGGGGCAGGGCCCGGACAGCGGCGTCACCATGGACGGCGAGTTTGAGCGCAAAGATCAGGATCGTATCGGTCACGATAAAGATCGCTGAATGTAAGCGGAGCGGCGTAAGCCGCCCTTTTTGCTGTCTTTTTCGTCATCTGTTACGCAAACGAAAATTTTTTATTTTTTTGCCCTTGAAAGCCCCTTTTCTGCCCCTATCTCTCTCTCCACGAGGCCGGAACCCTCAAGCCCGGCGTTCAACCCAAAAATGAATGATTGGACTTCTCAAAGGAGAGCTATCAAATGAAAATTCGTCCGTTGCACGATCGCGTTATCGTCAAGCGTAAAGAAGTTGAAGCCAAATCTGCTGGCGGTATCGTTCTGACCGGCTCTGCAGCAGGCAAATCAACCCGCGGTGAAGTACTGGCTGTTGGCAATGGCCGCATCCTGGAAAACGGCGACGTGAAGCCGCTGGACGTGAAAGTGGGTGATCTGGTGATTTTCAGCGAAGGCTACGGTGCCAAGACTGAGAAAATCGACAACGAAGAAGTTCTGATCATCTCTGAAAGCGACATTCTGGCGATTGTTGAAGCGTAATTTACGCGTAATTCACTGAACGAAACGAATTTAAGGGATATTTGAAATGGCAGCTAAAGACGTAAAATTCGGTAATGACGCACGCGTAAAAATGCTGCGTGGCGTGAACGTACTGGCAGATGCAGTAAAAGTTACCCTGGGCCCGAAAGGCCGTAACGTGGTTCTGGATAAATCTTTTGGTGCACCGACCATCACTAAAGATGGTGTTTCTGTGGCACGTGAAATCGAGCTGGAAGACAAGTTCGAGAACATGGGTGCGCAGATGGTGAAAGAAGTCGCTTCTAAAGCCAACGACGCAGCAGGCGACGGCACCACCACCGCTACCGTTCTGGCACAGGCTATCGTCAACGAAGGCCTGAAAGCCGTCGCGGCGGGCATGAACCCAATGGATCTGAAGCGCGGTATCGATAAAGCCGTTGCCGCAGCCGTTGAAGAGCTGAAAACCCTGTCTGTACCATGCCAGGATTCCCGCGCTATCGCGCAGGTAGGTACCATTTCTGCCAACTCCGATGAAAGCGTCGGTACCCTGATCGCTCAGGCGATGGACAAAGTGGGTAAAGAAGGCGTGATCACCGTTGAAGAAGGCACCGGTCTGCAGGACGAGCTGGACGTGGTTGAAGGTATGCAGTTCGACCGTGGCTACCTGTCTCCGTACTTCATCAACAAGCCAGAAACCGGTGCAGTGGAGCTGGAAAGCCCATTCATCCTGCTGGCTGACAAGAAAATCTCTAACATCCGCGAAATGCTGCCAGTGCTGGAAGCTGTGGCGAAAGCCGGCAAACCACTGCTGATCATCGCAGAAGACGTGGAAGGCGAAGCGCTGGCTACGCTGGTGGTTAACACCATGCGCGGTATCGTGAAAGTGGCTGCGGTGAAAGCGCCGGGCTTCGGCGACCGTCGTAAAGCGATGCTGCAGGATATTGCTATCCTGACCGGCGGTACCGTGATCTCTGAAGAGATCGGTATGGAGCTGGAAAAAGCGACGCTGGAAGACCTGGGTCAGGCAAAACGCGTGGTGATCAACAAAGACACCACCACCATCATCGATGGTGTGGGCGATCAGGGCGCCATCTCTGGCCGCGTGACGCAGATCCGTCAGCAGATCGAAGAAGCGACGTCTGACTACGACAAAGAGAAACTGCAGGAGCGCGTTGCAAAACTGGCAGGCGGTGTAGCCGTACTGAAAGTAGGCGCAGCGACTGAAGTTGAAATGAAAGAGAAGAAAGCACGCGTTGAAGATGCCCTGCACGCTACCCGTGCTGCGGTTGAAGAAGGCGTGGTTGCCGGTGGTGGTGTTGCGCTGGTGCGTGTTGCGGCGAAAATCGCAGCATCTGGCCTGAAAGGTCAGAACGAAGACCAGAACGTCGGTATCAAGGTTGCTCTGCGTGCGATGGAAGCGCCACTGCGTCAGATCGTTTCTAACGCCGGTGAAGAGCCATCTGTGGTTGCTAACAACGTGAAAGCGGGCGACGGTAACTACGGTTACAACGCGCAGACCGAAGAGTACGGCAACATGATCGACTTCGGTATCCTGGATCCAACCAAAGTGACCCGTTCTGCGCTGCAGTACGCATCTTCTGTGGCCGGTCTGATGATTACCACCGAAGCGATGGTCACCGACCTGCCGAAAGGCGACGCACCTGACTTAGGTGCTGGCGCTGGCGGCATGGGTGGCATGGGCGGTATGGGCGGCATGATGTAATTGCCCTGAACGTCTGAGCTGTTGAGAAACCCCCGATCGGAAACGGTCGGGGGTTTTTCTTTTGCCGGCGAACAAGGTATAAGTAAGGGCGCAATACTTCGGCTTTGCGGGTTTAGGGCAATGAATGTTCAGAAAAAATGTGCGCTTTTCTGCTACGCTGCCGCCCGACACTGATGATAATAAATGGGGATTATAATGCGGATTAACCTCTCGCTCGGACTGGCAGTCGGTACCTTACTGCTGGCGGGCTGTAGCACCTCCAACCAACTGAGTGCCGCCGGCGAACGTGTCACCTTTGTTGATCAACAGCCAGGCAGCCAATGTCAGCTGCTGGGCAATGTTACCGGCTCGCAGAGCAACTGGCTGACCGGCTCAGGCGGTGAAGGCAGTTCACTGCGTGGTGCGGCCAACGACCTGCGTAACCGCGCAGCGGAGATGGGCGGCAACGTGATTTATGGTGCCACCAGCCCGACGCAGAATCTGCTGTCTGCCTTTGCCCCGCTCGACAGCAAAATGTCGGGTCAGGTGTATAAGTGCCCGTAATGGCAGAGCAGCAATAAAAAAGCCGCGAGAGCGGCTTTTTTGTTTTTGAGTACAGTTCCAGCACGGTCGCCATCAATGGCGACACTACGGTGATGGCGCCGACTGTAGGGTGCGCATTCATGCGCACCGGGCAGCTGGCAGGGAACGTCACTCCTGACGCAGCTGCAGATCCAGCGGCGTTTTGCTCGGCTCACCACCAATTTCCCGCGCCAGCTTCGGCACCATATAGCCCGACACCATGGTCAGCAGCTGCCGCACCAGCGCCCGTGCCTGCTCATCCGGCACAAAGAAGTGCGCCGCCCCCTGCACCTTATCCAGCACATGTAAATAGTAGGGCAGGATGCCGGCATCAAACAGCGCATTGCTGAGCTGTGCCAGAGTCTGCGCATCGTCATTAACGCCGCGCAGCAGCACGCTCTGGTTCAGCAGGGTGACGCCGGCGCGTTTAAGCCTCTGCATGCGTTCGCGCAGCGCCTCGTCAATCTCCTGCGCGTGGTTGATGTGGCTGACCAGCAGCACCTGCAGACGCGTATCCGCCAGCAGCTGGCATAGCCCTTCAGTAATGCGCGCCGGAATCACTACCGGCAACCGGCTGTGAATGCGCAGGCGTTTCAGGTGCGGAATGTTTTCCAGCGCGCCAATCAGCCACGCCAGCTCCTGATCTTTCGCCATCAGCGGATCGCCGCCGGAGAAGATGATCTCGTCCAGCTCGGGATGGGCGGCAATGTAATCAATCGCCGCCTGCCAGTTGCGCTTGTTGCCCTGATTATCCTGATAGGGGAAATGCCGGCGGAAGCAGTAGCGGCAGTTCACCGCGCAGCCGCCCTTGACCAGCAGCAGCGCGCGGTTTCTATACTTATGCAGTAAGCCCGGCACCACGCTGCTCTGCTCATCGAGCGGATCGGTGCTGTAACCTGGCGCATCGGTAAACTCCTGACGGCTGGTCAGCACCTGCAGCAGCAGCGGGTCCTGCGCATTGCCGCGCTGCATGCGCTGAATAAAGGCGCGCGGTACGCGCAGGGCGAACAGACGGCGTGCCTCGCTCCCGGCTGCCAGATCCGCGTGGTTTTCGAGGGCTAAAAGTTGCAGTAATTCAGCAGGATCGGTGACAACATCAGCAAGTTGCTGCAACCAATCTTCTCTGACGGGGGGATTTAGGGTTACAATGTGTGCCATTTTTTTGGCTATTACCAGTTAATATCTACAGAGGGCCTTTATGGCGACTTATCTTAGCAACGATTTTCGTGCCGGTCTTAAAATCATGTTCGAAGGCGAACCGTATGCCATCGAATCCAGTGAATTCGTTAAGCCGGGTAAAGGCCAGGCGTTTGCACGTGTTAAAATGCGTCGTCTGCTGACCGGTTCACGCGTTGAGAAAACCTTCAAGTCTACCGACTCCGCCGAAGGCGCAGACGTGCGTGACATGACGCTGCAGTACTCTTACAACGACGGTGATTTCTTCTACTTCATGCACCCGGAAACATTCGAACAGTATCAGGTTGAAGCCAAGGTACTGGACGACGTGACCAAATGGCTGCAGGACAACGCCGAGTGTATCGTAACCCTGTGGAACGATAAACCGATCGCCGTTCAGCCACCGAACTTCATCGAAGCAGAAATCACCGAAACTGACCCAGGTCTGAAAGGTGATACTGCCGGTACCGGCGGCAAGCCAGCGACGCTGTCTACCGGCGCCGTGATCAAAGTGCCACTGTTCGTACAGATTGGCGAAGTGGTAAAAGTAGACACCCGCTCTGGCGAATACGTTTCCCGCGTAAAATAATCGTCAAATCAGGCGCATCATCGATGCGCCTTTTTTATTTCCGCGCTCTTCCCCGCACCGCGTCTTTTTTCAGCAGCTTAACCGCCATCATGGCGTATCCGGTCTATGCTTTAAAAGCTGTACTTTTACTGCAACCAACAAGGATATGGCTATGTTAAAGAAAAGTATTGTCGCGATTTTCTCGGTACTGGTGCTTTCCTCGCTGCTTTCTGCCTGTAACACCACGCGTGGCGTAGGCGAAGATGTTGAAGCGGGCGGTCAGGCAATTCAGCGCAGCGCGCAGTAACTAAAACCGGTGCGAAACCTGCTTTCGTACCGGCTTTCTCTTCCTCCTGTTGTCCTGCCAGCGCCTGTGATTTCTGAAACTGCCTGCCGCGACGGCGGTGCCGTTGTTTGCCGTCAGCAATACGGGTAGACTTCCTCCCCTTGTCTGTATAAGGAGTCATCACCATGAGCGAAACGGCAAGCTGGCAGCCGAGCGCACCCATTGCCAATTTGTTGAAACGCGCCGCCATCCTGGCGGAAATCCGGCGTTTCTTTGCCGATCGCGGCGTACTGGAAGTGGATACGCCTGCCATGAGCCAGGCGACGATCACCGACATCCACCTGGTGCCATTCCAGACGCGCTTTGTCGGACCTGGCGCGGCAGACGGGCGCGATCTGTGGCTGATGACCAGTCCGGAATATCACATGAAGCGCCTGCTGGCAGCGGGCAGCGGCCCGATTTATCAGATGGGGCGCTGCTTCCGTAATGAAGAGGCCGGGCGCCACCATAATCCGGAATTCACCATGCTGGAGTGGTATCGGCCGCACTACGACATGTATCGGCTGATGAACGAAGTCGACGACCTGCTGCAGCAGGTGCTGGAGTGCGACAGCGCCGAATCGCTATCGTATCAGCAGGCGTTTATCCGTCATCTGGAGATCGATCCGCTGTCGGCGGACAAGGCGCAGCTGCGCGAAGCGGCGGAAAAGCTGGGTGAGGGCGAGCTGGCGAATCGCGAAGACGATCGCGACACGCTGCTGCAGCTGCTGTTTATGCTGGGCGTGGAACCGAAAATTGGTCTCGATAAGCCGTGCTTCGTCTATCACTTCCCGGCCAGTCAGGCGGCGCTGGCGGAGATCAGTACCGAAGATCACCGCGTGGCAGAGCGTTTTGAGGTCTATTACAAAGGCGTTGAGCTGGCCAACGGTTTCCGCGAACTGACCGACAGCCGCGAACAGCGTCAGCGCTTTGAGCAGGATAATCGCCGTCGCGCTGCGCGCGGTTTGCCACAGCATCCGATTGATACTTACCTGCTGGATGCGCTGGCGCACGGCATGCCGGCCTGTTCCGGCGTGGCGCTGGGCGTCGATCGCCTGATTATGCTGGCGCTGAAGGCCGATGCGCTCAGTGAGGTGATCGCTTTCCCGGTCGATCGCAGCTAGTTACGCCGCGGTTCTGCACACCCGGCCGCGGCTCAGCGATGGCGCTGTCCGCGGCCGGGTGCGTTTACGGCGAGGTATTATTGGCCGCTTCCGGAAACTCCTGGATGGTAACCGGCAGCGTCATCTTCTGCTCATTGCGCAGCACCTGCACATCAATCACCGATCCCGGGCGGATTTCTGCCACCTGGTCCATGGTCTCCTGCGCGGACAGCGCCGGCTTACCGTTCACCTGCAGCAGGACATCATTGGCCTGAATGCCGGCGCGATCCGCCGGACCGCCCGGCGTCACTTCGCTGACAATAATGCCCTGCACCCGATCGAGGTTGCTGCCCTGACCGTGCAGCGGCGGCAGTTCGCGCCCGGTAATGCCGATATAACCACGGATCACCCGGCCATCGCGGATCAGCTTATCCATGATTTTGGTCGCCAGCGCGGTCGGAATGGCAAAACCAATGCCTTCCGGGGTTTCGCCGTCGTTGCTTTTGTCGAAAGTCAGCGTGTTGATGCCCATCAGCTCGCCCAGCGAGTTAATCAGCGCGCCGCCGGAGTTCCCCTGGTTGATCGAGGCATCGGTTTGCAGGAAGTTCTGCCGACCGGAGGAGCTCAGACCGATGCGGCCGGTGGCGCTGATGATGCCCTGGGTGACCGTCTGGCCGAGGTTGTACGGGTTGCCAATCGCCATCACCACATCACCAATATGCGCGACACGTTTGGCGTTGATCGGGATTACCGGCAGATTAGAGGCGCTGATTTTTAACACCGCCAGATCGGTCATGGCGTCGGAGCCCACCAGCGTCGCTTCAAAAAAGCGTCCGTCCTGCAGCGCGACGATAATCTGGTCAGCGTTATTGATGACATGTTTGTTGGTGAGGATGTAGCCTTTCGCGTTCATGATGACGCCGGAACCGAGCGTGGTAATGCCGCGATTATTGTTACCGTGCGCGCTGCGGTTATAGACGTTGACCACCGCCGGCACAGCACGGCGCACGCCCTGATTGAAACTGAAGGGCGCTTCATCGGCGCTGCTGTCGTGATCAAAGGTGACGTTGCTGCCCATTCGCAGCGCCGGGATCGCGACAAGCAGTAAACCTGCCACGATCAGGCCCATCACCACAGAACGTAAAAGTTTAAGAAACATGGTGTTATTTCAGGCAAGAGTTGATCGCAGGGCAGAATAGCACGAGAAGGGCGGACAAACACCTGCTTGTCCGCCCGTTGCGAGGATTATCGCAGAAGCAGGTAAATACTCTCGTCGCCGCGCACCACGTTCAGCGCCAGTACCGGCGGTTTGCCCTCCAGCACTTTGCGCATCTCGGCGAGGCTCTGCACCCGCGTACGGTTGACGCCGACAATCACATCGTCTTTCTGCAGGCCAACCTGTTCTGCCGGCGTGCCTTTTTCGATGGTATCGACTTTGACCCCTTTATCGCCGGCTTTGGTATTGCCGTCACTGAGCGTGGCGCCCTGTAGCGCTGGCGACATCAGCTGGGCGCTGGCGGTGCTCTGCGCGCTCTGTTCCAGCGTTACGGTCACCGTCAGCGGTTTGCCATCGCGCAGCAGACCGATTTTCACCTGCTGGCCTGGCGGCGTGGTGCCGACTTTCACCCGCAGCTCGGCAAAGCTGGTGATTGGCTTATCGTTAATGGCGGTAATGATGTCGCCCGCTTTGATGCCCGCCTGTTCCGCCGCCGACTTCGGCAGCACTTCAGAGACAAATGCTCCGCGCTGCGCATCGACGTTAAACGCTTTCGCGATATCGGCGGTCATTTCTGTCCCTTTGATCCCGAGCTGACCGCGCTTCACTTCGCCGAACTGAATCAGCTGCTGCGCCAGGTTCATCGCCATGTTGCTGGGGATGGCAAAGCCAATACCAATGTTGCCGCCGCTCGACGCCAGAATGGCGGTGTTAATGCCGATCAGCTCGCCGTTGAGGTTCACCAGCGCGCCGCCAGAGTTACCACGGTTGATGGCGGCATCGGTCTGAATAAAGTTTTCCAGCCCTTCCAGATTCAGCCCGCTGCGGCCCAGCGCCGAGATAATGCCGGACGTCGCCGTCTGGCCGAGGCCGAACGGGTTGCCGATCGCCACGGCGAAATCACCCACTTTCAGCGCGTCAGAATCAGCAATTTTCACCTGCGTGAGGTTTTTTGCGCCTTCTACCTGAATCAGCGCGATGTCGGTTTGCTCGTCATGACCAATCAGCTTTGCGTCATATTCGTTGCCATCACTCAGCTGCACGCTGATTTTATCCGCACCGTTTACCACGTGATTGTTGGTCAGAATGTAGCCTTTAGCTGCGTCGATGATGACGCCGGAACCCAGTCCTTCAAACGGCTGTGGCTGAGACTGCCCGGGCGCCTGGCCAAAGAAGCGCTTCAGCGGCTCGGGAATATCCTGGCCCTGCTGACCGCTGTCGGTGCCCTCGACATGCACGCTGACCACCGCCGGCAGCACTTTTTCCAGCATCGGTGCCAGGCTTGGCAGTGCTTGTCCCTGAATCTGTGCCGGCAACGTGGCCATGGCACCCGGCGTCGCCGCCAGACTCATCCCAATGCTCAAGGCTAATGCGCTTAACAGTCGTGCTGGTTTTTTCATTGCTATGACGCTCTCGCTGCGAAAAGGGGGATAAAAGAAGTGTGACAGTTATTGGTAATAAGCGTTCGGAAAACAAAAAGGGCACAGCCATGCTGTGCCCCAAAAGGATTAACTGCGGGTGGTGCGTTCGCCGCTGCGCAGCAGGCCCGATGCGCCTTCAGAGTAGTCGCGCGGGATCTGCACCGGCGCCTGGTCGTTATCGGCCTCGGCTTCCGTCAGCTGGTAAGCAAACGGGTTTTTCTCGCCGGGCAGATTTGGCAGCAGGTCATTCGACCCTTTCGCCATGTGCTGATACAACTGCCGATAGTCGCGCGCCATGTTGTCCAGCAACTCTGCGCTGCGCGCAAAGTGGTTGGTGAGCTCTTCGCGGTAATCCGCCAGCTCCGCTTTGGATTTTTCCAGTTCGTACTGCATGCTGCGCTGCTCACGCAGCTTTTTGTTGCCAAAACGCATCGCTACCGCGCCGACAATAATGCCAATCACTAAACCAATCAGCCCGTATTCCCAGGTCATAATGACTCCCGTGTAATTTCCGTTGCTTCGTAGGGCATTGCTTCTGTTTCAACTTCAATAGTAGCCACTATACCCGTTAATCCATCGGAAGTGGAATCCTCGGGCTGTATCGCTTAGTGTAGAGCGGCCTAATTTTCGACAACCGACACGTGAATCGGACTTTTTCAGGGATTCTGAGAGAACCATGCAAACCTCATCTCCGCTTGCGCGCTATGAGCAGGCGCTGTCGCAGGGCGAGTTTCGTCCGGACGATGTACAACGTGACGCCATCACCCGTTTAGATCGCATTCAGCAAGGCCTGATTGCCCGCCAGCAGCAGCCGCAGCCGGCAGCTAAAGGGCTGTTTGGCCGCTTATCAAAGCTGATGAATAAAGCGCCGGAGAGCCATGAAGCGCCGGTGCGTGGCCTGTATATGTGGGGCGGCGTCGGACGCGGTAAAACCTGGGTAATGGATCTGTTTTTTCAGTCTATTCCTGGCGATCGCAAACTGCGTCTGCATTTCCATCGCTTCATGCTGCGCGTGCACGAAGAGTTAACGCAGCTGCAGGGCCACAGCGACCCGCTGCTGATTGTCGCTGACCGTTTCAAAGCGGAAACCGATATTCTCTGTTTCGACGAGTTTTTCGTCTCCGACATCACCGACGCAATGCTGCTTGGTACGCTGATGGAAGCGCTGTTTGCCCGCGGCATCACGCTGGTGGCGACCTCCAACATTCCGCCGGATGAGCTGTACCGCAACGGCCTGCAGCGGGCGCGTTTTCTGCCGGCTATCGAGCAGATCAAGCGCCACTGCGATGTGATGAATGTCGATGCCGGCATTGATTATCGCCTGCGCACCCTGACATCGGCCCATCTGTGGAATTTCCCGCTTAACGACGCGACGCACGCGGAGATGGAGCGCATGTTCAGCGCGCTGTCCGGTAAACCGCGCGGCGACGCGCCGGTGCTGGAGATTAACCATCGCCAGCTGCCGACGCTCGGCGTTCACGAAGGCGTACTGGCCATCAACTTCCTCGCGTTGTGCGGTGAAGGGCGCAGCCAGCACGATTACATTGAGCTGTCGCGCCGCTTCCACAGCGTGCTGCTGTACGATGTGCCGGTGATGATTTACAAAACGGAAGACCAGGCGCGGCGGTTCCTCGCGCTGGTGGATGAGTTCTATGAGCGCCACGTCAAGCTGGTGGTGGCGGCAGAAACCTCGCTGTTTGAAATCTATCAGGGCACGCGGCTGAAATTCGAATATCAGCGCTGTCTGTCGCGCCTGCAGGAGATGCAGAGCGAGGAGTATCTTCGCCTGCCGCACCTGCCCTGAGGGGCAAACAGAAATCACCGCTTCGGGCGCAAAAAGAGTCGATCTTTAGATTCGACTTCTCTATAATCTTGCGACCCCACGTTACAGCACAGGCTTTCTTTTCCCGGAAAACTGTGTGATCCGGTAACTCTACCTGAGGGGGTGGGCTTGCTGGGCGAATTGGTCGTGTGAGCCTCAATCGTTAACTTAGCGTTTGGGATTTCACCAACGTGTAACTTTTATTTGGGTAAGCTTTTCAATGAAAACTTTTACAGCTAAACCAGAAACCGTACAGCGTGACTGGTATGTTGTTGACGCAACTGGCAAAACCCTGGGTCGCCTGGCGACTGAACTGGCGCGCCGTCTGCGTGGTAAGCACAAAGCGGAATACACTCCGCACGTTGATACCGGTGATTACATCATCGTTCTGAACGCTGACAAAGTTGCTGTAACCGGCAACAAGCGTAACGACAAGATTTACTATCACCACACTGGCCACATCGGTGGTATCAAGCAAGCGACCTTTGCAGAGATGATCGAACGCCGTCCTGAGCGTGTGATTGAAATCGCGGTTAAAGGCATGCTGCCAAAAGGCCCACTGGGTCGTGCTATGTACCGTAAACTGAAAGTTTACGCAGGTAACGAGCACAACCACGCGGCGCAGCAACCGCAAGTTCTTGACATTTAATCGGGATTATAGGCAATGGCTGAAACTCAAAACTACGGCACTGGTCGCCGCAAAAGCTCTGCCGCTCGCGTCTTTATCAAGCCGGGTAGCGGTAACATCGTCATTAACCAGCGCTCTCTGGAGCAGTACTTCGGTCGTGAGACTGCACGCATGGTCGTGCGTCAGCCGCTGGAGCTGGTTGATATGGTTGGTAAACTGGACCTGTACATCACCGTTAAAGGTGGTGGTATTTCTGGTCAGGCTGGTGCGATCCGTCACGGTATCACCCGCGCTCTGATGGAATACGACGAGTCTCTGCGTTCTGAACTGCGTAAAGCGGGCTTCGTTACCCGTGACGCGCGTCAGGTTGAACGTAAGAAAGTCGGTCTGCGTAAAGCACGCCGTCGTCCACAGTTCTCCAAGCGTTAATTGCTGGCTGCTTCGGCAGTTACAATTGGCTCAAAAAACCCGCTTCGGCGGGTTTTTTATTGCCTGAATCGCGGCTTTTTCAGCGCAAAAACGCGAGCTTTCCCCGCATTTTGCCCGCAAATGATTATCCCCGCCCCACAAGCTGCTTAAAATCTGGTAAACTGACTGACACTTTGCGCCCGCGAGTCGCGGCGTTGTGCATACTGCTCCTGTCGGGACGACCGGACAATGCCCGTAACGCCCGGCTGTGTGCGAATCTGATGAGCAGGTGAGTCGCCGCGTGGTTGGCTATTCGCAGTATTTTTTTGTGAACAAACTTGGAGGTTTTCATGGCTGTCGCTGCCAACAAACGTTCGGTAATGACGCTGTTTTCTGGTCCGACTGACATTTTCAGCCATCAGGTACGTATCGTGCTGGCTGAGAAGGGCGTCAGCGTGGAGATCGAGCAGGTTGAAACGGATAATCTGCCGCAGGATCTGATTGACCTCAACCCGTATCGCACTGTGCCAACGCTGGTCGACCGTGAACTGACGCTGTATGAATCCCGCATCATCATGGAATACCTCGATGAGCGTTTCCCGCATCCGCCACTGATGCCGGTTTATCCGGTCGCGCGCGGTGAAAGCCGTCTGATGATGCACCGCATTGAGCAGGACTGGTACAGCCTGATGCGTACCATTGAAACCAGCAGCGGTGCCGAAGCCGATGCCGCGCGCAAGCAACTGCGCGAAGAGCTGCTGGCCATTGCGCCGCTGTTCTCACGTACGCCGTTCTTTATGAGCGAAGAGTTCAGCCTGGTTGACTGCTATCTGGCGCCGCTGTTGTGGCGTCTGCCGCAGCTGGGTGTGGATCTGGCTGGCGCAGGTTCGAAAGAGCTGAAAGGCTACATGACGCGCGTATTTGAACGTGACTCCTTCCTCGCTTCTTTGACGGAAGCCGAACGTGAAATGCGCCTGCAAGCCCGGGGCTAATCTATGGAAATGTCGCAACTTACTGCCCGCCGTCCCTATCTGCTGCGGGCCTTTTATGAATGGCTGCTCGACAACCAGCTGACGCCGCATCTGGTGGTGGATATCAATCTGCCTGGCGTACAGGTGCCGCTGGAGTACGCTCGTGACGGACAGATTGTCCTGAACATCGCACCGCGCGCGGTGGGTAACCTTGAGCTTGCCAACGATCAGGTGCGCTTCAATGCGCGTTTCGGCGGCGTGCCGCGCCAGGTATCCGTGCCGATGGCTGCGGTGCTGGCGATTTACGCGCGCGAAAACGGCGCCGGCACCATGTTCGAACCGGAGCCGGCTTATGAGCTGTCCGGCGACGAGCAGGAAGGCGGCCAGGAAGAGACGCTGATGTCGGTGATTGATGGTGACCGTCCGGACGATGCGACGGATGACGACTCTTCACCGGATGACGAACCGCCGCCGCGCGGTGGACGTCCTTCACTGCGCGTAGTGAAGTAAATCGCGGAAAATAAAAAACGGGCTGATTAGCCCGTTTTTTTATGCCTGTGTCGCAGCGCGGCTTAGCGCGCGGCAGACCAAAGGGAGCGTAGCGCTCCCTTTGTACCGATCTTAATAAACGTCGCGCAGATAACGCTTATCTTTCTTCAGCTGATCGATATAGGCTGCGGCACGTTCGCTGGAAAGACCACCGAACTGACGCACCACTTCATACAGCGCGGCATCGACATCCTTCGCCATGCGTGAGGCATCGCCACAGACATAGAAGTAGGCGCCTTCCTGCAGCCAGGCGTACAGCTCAGCGCCTTTCTCCAGCATGCGGTTCTGCACGTAAATCTTCTCTTCCTGATCGCGGGAGAAGGCCAGGTCGAGATGCGTCAGCAGACCGCTCTGCTGCCAGCCCGCCAGCTCATCCGCGTAAATGTAATCATGTTCCTGATGCTGGTCGCCGAAGAACAGCCAGTTTTTACCTTCAGCACCGGTCGCCTGGCGCTCCTGCAGGAAGGCGCGGAACGGCGCGATGCCGGTACCCGGACCGACCATGATCAGCGGGGCGTTATTGTTCGCCGGCACGCGAAACGCTTTGTTCGGCGAAATAAAGATCGCCGGCTTCTCTCCGCGACGCACGCGTTCAGCCAGATAGGTGGAGCACACGCCTTTACGCTCGCGGCCACCGCTGTGATAGCGCACGGAAGCGATGGTCAGATGCACCTGGTTAGGGTGCGCCTTCGAGCTGGACGAAATGGAGTAAGCACGGTGCTGCAGCGGACGCAGCATCGCCACCAGCTCCGGCACCGACAGGCTGCGCTTCAGCTCGAGCTGCAGCAGATCCAGCGTATCTTTGCCCCACAGCCAGTTGGCCAGCGTGTCTTTATCGTCGTGCTGCAGGACGTGCAGCAGTTCCTGGTTGGTGGTGTGCTGTCCGACCCACTCAATCAGCTTGCGCGACGGCTCAGAAATCTCGAACTGATAGGTCAGCAGATCGCCGAGGTTACGGTCAAAGCCCGGCACCGGGGTTTCGTAGTCGGCTTTCAGCTCGCTCAGCAGCAGGCTCACCAGACCGGCATCGTTCACCGGGATCACGCCCAGCGCATCACCGGCTTCGTATTTCAGGCCGCTGTCGCTCAGGTCAAATTCGAAGTGACGGATATCTTTGGCGGACTGCTCGCCGGACAGACGCTTATTGGTCACCAGCGCCGCCGCGTACGGGTTTTGCTTGTTGCTGCCCGGGATCACCGGCGCTTCCGGCGCGCTCTCCAGCACCGTGCCGCTGCTGCCCGCGCTGGCGGCAAACTGTGGCATGGCACTGCCAATCCACTCGCTGGAAGGCTCTTCGTAATCGATATCGCAGTCGATGCGATCCACTACGCGTTTCGCCCCCAGCTGCTCCAGGCGCATATCAATGAACTTACCGGCCTGGCAGAAACCGTCGTAGCCGGTATCGCCGATTGCCAGCACGGCAAAGTGCATCTGCTCCAGACGCGGCGCGGTGCTGGCTGAGATGGCCTGCCAGAACAGCTGTGCGTTGTCTGGCATTTCGCCTTCGCCGTAGGTGGAGGTGACGATCAGTACATGACGCATGGTGGCGAACACATCCAGATCCACTTCACCCAGCGCCTGCACTACCGGCACCAGGCCTTTAGCGCGCGCCGCTTTGGCTGCGGTCTGCGCCAGCGCTTCGGCGTTACCGGTCTGGGAACCAAACAGAATATGCAGCTGGGTGGTGGCGCTGGCACCCGCTGCCGGTGCGGTCTGCTTGTCTTCTAATACCAGCAGGCGCGAGTGGAGACCGGCGAGAAACCCCGCCAGCCAGTATTTCTGTTCGCCGTTAAACGGCGCGTCTTCAGGAATGTAAGGAATCTTCATGGATATCAGTACTCAAACCGTTTTATCGTCATCAATCTTCTTTCGCAGCACAATCAGGAGAGTTTCCCGACCGCGGCGGCAATCTCTGGCAGTGCGGCGCGTGCAAACAGCTCTTCAAAATCAGGTAGATGGCCCAGCACCTCTCGGTTGCAGGCGTCCTGATAAATGATCCAGCCATAAGTTGCCAGGCTGTCCATGGAGCGAATGTTGCGCTGCGTCAGCGCGGCTTTGTAATCCGACATACGCTTGGCGGCGATCAGGCTTGCCAGCTCATCATCGCTGTAGTTCTCAATGGCCGCACGGGCATGACGCTGCAGCTTGCTGACCAGCGCGAAATCTTCGGTCATCAGCAGGTTGCGAACCGCTTTCTCGACTGCCGCGTCTTCCACCGCTGTGCCTTTCGGCAGTTTGCCCAGCGCCAGCTGCTGCGCGAAGCTCAGAACGGTGTAGTTATTCAGCAGAACAAACATCTCCTGCGTATCGGTCGCGCCGTAGGCCGGTACCGCACCGTCGGCGATGGTTTTGCCCGCACGCCAGGCTGATTTGAACTTGGCAACCTGATGCGCGGCCAGCGACGTGGACAGCTCTTCCAGCAAATCCTTACGCGTTTTCGCTTTCAGGATCTCGCCGCCGTCCTGATACAGCAGCAGCGAGCGCGGCATCACGTAAACGAAGTGCTGACACTCGGTTTCCCAGTTCTCCAGCAGCCACGCCGCGCGCGGCGACTGGGTGGCTTCGAGGTGCCAGTGCAGCATGGTCAGCACTGCCTGCTTGTGCACCTGCGCCATTTCGTCTTCGTCAGCGATGGAGCCGAACAGCACCGAATCTCCTGCGGCGTGCGCGGCCAGCGAACGGTACGGATCGTACTGATAGGCGAAGCCGCCGCTCATGCCGTTACCGAAACCTTTACCAAAGGTGCCGAGGTTAAGAATCGCGCCGTTGGTCATGTATTCACAGCAGAAGTCGCCGACGCCTTCCACCACCGCGGTGGCGCCCGAGTTACGCACGGCGAAACGGTCACCGGCCTGGCCCTGAACAAACAGACGACCGCCGGTCGCGCCGAACAGCGCAAAGTTACCAATCAGCACGTTGCCGTCGCTGTCCTGTGCGCCGCCGCCCGGTGACATCACCACCAGTTCGCCGCCACACTGACCTTTACCGACGCCATCGTTACAGGTGCCGTAATGCTTCATCTGCATGCCGTCGTTGCAGAACGCGCCAAATGACTGACCGGCTGACCCGCGGGTATCAATCTGCACTGTGCGCGGTGCCAGATATTTCCGGCCACGGTCATCCTGCAGTACCGCCGGCAGCGCGGCCAGCTGCTGCGCCGACAGCTCGTGGTTCAGCATGCGCTCAATATCGATCGCCAGCTGACCGCCAACGCTCTTGTTACGGTTGTTCAGCGTTACGCCGTTACCGAGCGTAATCTCGCGGCGGGCGGCATCAACCAGCTGCGCTTTCAGCTCTTCTACCCAGCCATCGTCCAGCTCGAAATCTTTTTCCAGATACACCGGCTGAGCGATCTTCTGCTCCGGCACCACGGTCAGCATGGCGCGCAGATCGAGTTTGCCCACTTCCAGCGGATGATCCATCAGGTGCAGCAGGTCAGAGCGGCCGCGTGCTTCACGCAGCGAACGCAGACCGAGGCGTGCGAGGAACTCACGCACTTCCTGCGCCACGTTGATGAAGTACTGCGCCAGCTGACGCGGATCGCCATCGAAGGCTTCAGCGTTAGTGGTGAGGCCAGCCGGGCATTTGACATTACAGTTTTTCGCCATCACGCATTTCAGCATCATCAGCGCGGTGGTGCCGAACTCGAAGCTGTCGCCGCCGAGCAGGGCCGATTTGATCACGTCGCTGCCGGTCTGCTGTGCGCCGGAGCAGCGCAGCTGCACTTTGTCACGCAGCCCGTTCGCGCACAGCGCCTGGTGTACTTCGGCGATACCGATTTCCGCCACGCGCCCGGTGTATTTCAGGCTGGTGACCGACGCCGCGCCGGTGCCGCCGGTGTTACCGGCGACGTTGATGACGTCTGCGCCGGCTTTTGCCACGCCGACTGCGATAGTACCGATGCCTTCAGACGACACCAGTTTGACGATAACGCGCACGCGTGCCGCTTTACAGTCGTGGATCAGCTGCGCCAAATCCTCGATAGAATAAGTATCGTGATGCGGCGGCGGTGATACCAGCTCAACGCCCGGCGTACCGCCACGCGCGGCCGCAATCTCCACCGTCACTTTCGGTGCTGGCAGCTGACCGCCTTCGCCCGGTTTAGCGCCCTGGCCAATTTTGATCTCCAGCTCTTCCAGCATCGGGTCGGCCAGATAAGCCGCCCATACGCCGAAACGACCGGACGCCAGCTGTTTGATGCGCGATGCGCGAATGGTGCCGTGACGTGAATAGTGTTCGCCACCTTCACCACAGTTACTCATTCCGCCCACCATATTGGTGCCGTGCGCTACCGCTTCGTGCGCCGGCGCGACCAGCGCGCCGTGGCTCATGGCGCCTGAGGCGAAGGTACGGGTGATTTCGTGCGCCGGCTGGATCTCTTCCAGCGGCAGCGAGGGCAGCGCGGTAAAGATTTTTGCCAGATAATCTGCTGCCTGACCGTAAGCGGTAATGTGCAACACGCCTTCAGTGATGCTGCTGCTTTCGATCTCATCGTTAAAGCGGGTTTTCAGCGCGCGTGACAGCGCGGCCAGACGCTCGCTCTCCGGCTTCAGGCCGGCAATGGCATCAATCAGACGCAGCTCAAACTGGTTGAGGCTGCCGTTCACCGCTTCGCAGCGCAGGCCGCGAATGGCGAAGCCGTTGTTAACCAGCGAGTAGCGGCCCAGCTTGCGGCCAAATTCGGCTTCGCTGTCCACGTGGGTCAGATCGCACGGCAGCGCGAGGATGTCGCGCAGCGCCGCCGGACGACGCTTACGCTCAGCGTGCATCAGGCTGGAGAACTGACGGTAATCCGGCGTGATAGCAAAGCTGTCGATCACCGCATTCGGGATGCGCTCGAAGCTGCTGTCTTTAAACGACTCGGCTTTGATGCTGAACGCGTTATCCAGCCTGGCCAGCGTCATCAGACGGATAAAGTTGTCCTCTTCGCGCGCTTTGTCGGCGAAACGAATCGGCTGCTCTGTCATATCAATAAAGGTACGTACTGCGATGGTGCCATACGAGTGGCCCGCACCCTCAGAACGTTCTTTGAACAGACCCAGCAGTGGCACTTCGGCTTCGCCCTGAATTTTCAGTGCGCTCTGGTGCCAGTCCACCGCCATTTGCGCGATGGCCGGGAAGCCCGCGCCGCCCACCGGAGTTTTGATATTCGGGAAATATTTCTTAAGCACCGGATCTTCGGTATCGAGGAAGTTCGGCTCGAAGAACTCACCGCAGCTGTAGCTCTCAACGGTACACAGGCCCACTTTGCCCATGGTTTTCATCAGCGCTTTTTCTGCCGCTTTGGCATAGCGTTTGAACGCTTTGTTGCCTTCTTCACCTTCGCCAAACTTCTCTTCTGCACGCATCTGTACGCCCAGCGGATACACGGCAGAGGCGCCAAAGCCGAGCGTGGCGGCGATATGGTGCGAGGAGATGCTCTGGCCGCTCTCGACCACCAGTGACACATCCAGACGCAGGCCTTCCTGCACCAGACGCTGGTTGATGGCCGACACCATCAGCAGCATCGGAATGGCCGCATGAGTTGAAGAGATATGGCGATCGGTGATCACCGCGATGCCGCCCTGCTGACGGGCAAAATCCACCACCTGCTGCGCCAGGTTATCGATAGCGTTTTCCAGCGCTTTGGCGTTGGCGGCGCGGCTGACGATGTCTTTACCGATCACCGGCTCATACAGCATCTCGAAGCGCGCATACGGCGCCACTTTCTGCTCGCGCAGACGCAGCATGTCCAGGTGCGTCAGGATTGGGCTTGGCACGATGATCTGCTGACCTTTACTGCGGCCGAGGTGCGGTTTAGCGCCAAGGGCCACGCGCAGCGTCATGCCGTCCGCTTCACGGATGGAGTCGAGCGGCGGGTTAGTGACCTGTGCAAAGCGCTGCGAGAAGTAGTGCGCCATGCCGCCTTCATGATCGGACAGGCCATTGATGGCGTTGCCGTAACCCATCGCGGAGATCTTCTCAGCGCCGGTTTGCAGCATCGGGTCCATCATGAATTTGAAGCTTTCCTGGTTGTAGTAGTAAGCCACAAAGCGCTGATAGGTTTTCAGGTCGCCGCGATAGCGCAGCGGTGAGCCGAGTTTCTCTGCCGGCACTTCCGGCAGCTGCTGCAGTTCAACGCGTGCCGCCTGCACCAGGGACAGATAATCTTTTTCCGCCGCCAGCTTTTCCAGCGCCTGCACGGTGGTGTAAGAGCGTTTCTCTTTGTGATCGTAATAGAGCATGCCGCCAGCTTCGATACGGCCACGGCGCAGCACGCTCTCCGGTGGGAAGGCGATCTGGCCGGCTTCTGACATCGCACCGATGTATTCAGCGGTTTCTACGGAGCGCAGCGGACGCAGGCCAAGACGGTCCAGCCGTGCGCCAATCACTTCGCCGTTACCGAAGATCAGCGCGGCAGGGCCGTCGTTCTTCTCTTCATACAGCGAGAAGTATTCCAGCATGGCGCGTACTTCAGCCGACAGCGAGGTGTCGTTTTCCCACGCCGGCGGCATCATTGAAACCACGGCGTTGATCAGATCGAGGTTATCTTCCATCAGACGGCTGTGGATGCTCTGATCGAGACGCGAACTGTCAGACTGGCCTTTTGGCCGCACGATCTTTTTGCCGCGCGCCAGCATCAGTGCCGCTTCCGCGATGCGGTTTTTACGGTCCGTGTTCAGCTCACCGTTGTGCGCCATCAGGCGGAACGGCTGCGCCATCGTGGTATGCGGATCGGTATTGGTGGAGAAGCGGGTATGGAAAAACAGTCCGCGTACCTGATGATCGGGATCGGTCAGATCTTTGAAGTAGGGAATCACTTCATTGGAGTTCAGGCGGGCTTTGAACACCTGAGTGCGCGACGACAGCGACAGCGGATAAAGGCCGCCGAATTCGCTTTCGGTAAAGGCGCGTGCTTCGATGTCCAGCAGCGCACGGTAAATGTGGCGTTCGAATTCGCTCTGCTCGGTAACGTCCTGCGGTGCGGCAAACACCCACTGCACGATCGGCAGCTGGAACTGCTGTGCGGCCGGGCGCGTGACGCTGTTGTCCAGCGGCATATCACGCTTCAGCAGCACCGGGAAGTTGTAAGCGGCCAGCGTCTCTTCAACCAGACGCTCTGCGTTCGCGCGCAGCGCCGCATCTTTTGGCACAAAGAAGTTGCCCACGCCAAAGCGGCCCGCTTCCAGCGCCTGACCGGTCAGCTTACGGAAGAAGTTCAGGGAGAGGTCAACGTTAACGCCTGCACCATCGCCCACACCCTCTGCAGACATCCCGCCACGGTGCGGTACCGTGCACAGGGCGCTATGCGCCATCTGCAGGATTTCATGGGTCTGCTCGCCGTCCTTGCGGGTAATGAAACCTACACCACAGCTGTCGCTTCCTGCTGATGGATCATACAAACCCCAGGGGTTAGGTTGTTGAGTGGACATTGAGGGTCTCCTTAAACTGCTTTAGACATTACCTGCATTATTTCAGGCACAGAGCGCTGCTGCGTGCTGTATCAATTTGTTTTCGCGCGCTTTTACGCGGACGTCGCAACACCGGACAACGACAATCAAGGCACTGATTCACGTCCTTGATTGGCTGTCCATAAAATCCGGTCTCTAAGGGAGATAACTTGCATCCAGAGGGAGTCTTCTTGCTGCATAGATATGCCGAGACACAGTCCCGACTGGAAAGCATCCAGCGGAATTCCAACTTATCGGGAAAGCGAACTCAGGTCAAATAGCCAGCTTTATTACGGTTAATTAGCCTTTTTGCGATTTAACTGTATGATTATTATGTTTTTATTACGTAAATATATGTCAATCTGACCTTTCTGATTCCCTTATGAAGTGTGAGCCGTCTCACTGTGTGATCGGCCTCATATTTCCAGACCATGCTGTTGAATGTGCGGATGCCAGCACAAAATTCTGTTTGGACCGTTTCGTGCACAGCATGTATCTGTTTTTCTTATGGCGGAACATTTGAATCAAAACGCGGTTGCCATTAGTAAAATTAATTAACCAGGGTGTGATTAAAACAGCACTTAAGCTGAATGGATATGCAATAACGGAAGGCAACCATCAGGAGGGATGGCTGCAGAAAGCGGATGCGCCGGGCACGCGGCACGGGGACCCGCAAAAGCGCGGCCCTCCAGATTATTCAGTTAGCAGAATTAGTCAAGCGCTTTAGGCATAACGGCGTGAACGTCGGCGAAATGCCGCGCTGCTGCACCATAACAGGGCGTAAAGGCCGTCAGTGCGGCGAGCGCGGCGGCGCAGCGCGCGGATAATTACGCTATGATGAGCCAGATTCGTTCAGGGAGCGCGTAATGAAACAGATTCGTCTTTTAGCTCAGTACTACGTGGATTTAATGGTCAAGCTGGGGCTGGTGCGGTTTTCGCTGCTGCTGGCTTCGGCGCTGGTGGTGCTGGCAATGGTGGTGCAGATGGCGGTCACCATGGTGCTGCGTGGCCACGTTGAGAGTATCGACGTGGTGCGTTCGGTGTTCTTTGGCCTGCTGATCACGCCGTGGGCGGTCTACTTTCTCTCCGTGGTGGTCGATCAGCTGGAGGAGTCGCGCCAGCGGCTGTCGAAGCTGGTCGACAAGCTGGAGGAGATGCGCACGCGCGATCTGGAACTGAATCAGCAGATGAAAGAGACCATCAGCCAGCTGAACCAGGAAATCAGCGACCGTATTAAAGCAGAGCAGGCGCGCGAACAGGTGATGGACAAGCTGCGTGAAGAGATGGCGCGGCGCGAGCAGGCGCAGATTGAGCTGGAGCAGCAATCTTCCTTCCTGCGCTCGTTCCTTGATGCCTCGCCCGATCTGGTGTTCTATCGCAACATCGACAAACAGTTCTCCGGCTGTAACCGCGCCATGGAACTGCTCACCGGCCTGAGCGAGAAGCAGCTGATTGGCCTGACGCCGCGCGACATTTATGACGAAGATGCCGCCACTAAGGTGCTGGAGACCGATGAGAAGGTGTTTCGCCACAATGTGTCGCTCACCTATGAACAGTGGCTGCAGTATCCGGACGGGCGCAAAGCCTGCTTTGAAATCCGCAAAGTGCCGTATTACGACCGCGTCGGTAAGCGCAGCGGCCTGATGGGCTTCGGACGCGATATTACCGAGCGTAAGCGCTATCAGGACGCGCTGGAGAACGCCAGCCGTGAAAAGACCACCTTTATCTCTACCATCAGCCACGAGCTGCGTACGCCGCTTAACGGCATCGTCGGACTGAGCCGCATTCTGCTGGACACCGATCTCAACCAGGAACAGCTGAAGTACCTTAAAACCATTCACGTCTCGGCCATCACCCTCGGTAACATCTTTAATGATGTGATTGAAGTCGACAAGATTGAGCGGCGCAAAGTGCAGCTGGATAACCAGCCGCTGGATTTCACCGGCTTCCTCGCCGACCTGGAAAACCTCTCCGGCCTGCTGGCGCAGCCGAAAGGGCTGAAGTTTGTCATGGCACCGGAGTTGCCGCTGCCGCACAAGATCTCCGCCGACGGCACGCGCCTGCGCCAGATTCTGTGGAACCTGATCGGCAATGCCGTGAAGTTTACCCGGCAGGGCGAAATCGTGGTGCGCGTCGCCTATCGCCAGGACGAAACGCTGCACTTTGAGGTGCAGGACTCCGGGATGGGCATTCCGCAGGAAGAGCAGGACAAAATCTTCGCCATGTATTACCAGGTAAAAGATCAGCACGGCGGTAAACCGGCCACCGGCACCGGGATTGGCCTGGCGGTGTCACGCCGGCTGGCGCAGGCGATGGGCGGCGACATTACTGTTAGCAGCGCACCGGGTCAGGGCTCGTGCTTTACCGTGGAAATCCACGCGCCGCGCGTGGCGGATGAAGTGGAAGATGAGGATCAGGACGACAGCATGCCGCTGCCGGCGCTGCACGTGCTGCTGGTAGAAGACATCGAACTCAACGTGATTGTGGCGCGCTCGGTACTGGAGAAGCTGGGTTGCAGCGTGGAGGTGGCGATGACCGGCGGTGAGGCGCTGGCGATGTTCGATCCGCAGGAGTTCGACCTGGTGCTGCTGGATATCCAGCTGCCGGACATGACCGGCCTCGATGTGTCGCGCGCCATTCATCAGCAGCATGCCGGCGTGACGCTGCCGCCGCTGGTCGCGCTGACTGCCAACGTGCTGAAGGATAAAAAAGAGTATCTCGATGCCGGCATGGACGATGTGCTGAGCAAACCGCTGGCGGTGCCAGCGCTGACCGCGATGATCAAGAAATTCTGGGATTACCAGGCTGAAGCGGAAGCGGTGGTGAGTGACGCCGACGCGGAACAGTCACGCACGCTGCTGGATGTCGACATGCTGGAGCAGTATATCGAGCTGGTTGGTCCGGGGCTGATCACCCAAAGCCTGACGATGTTCGAGCAGATGATGCCGGGTTATCTTGAGGTGCTGGACTCCAATATGATGGCGCGTGACCAGAAGGGCATCGCCGAAGAGGGGCACAAGATCAAAGGCGCGGCGGGCTCGGTCGGCCTGCTGCATCTGCAGAAACTGGCGAAACAGATTCAGTCACCGGAATTGCCGGCCTGGTGGGATAACGTGCAGGAGTGGGTTGACGAGCTGAAGCACGAGTGGCGGCACGATGTTGAAGTATTACGGAACTGGGTTGCAGAGCGGGAAAAATAGCGCGGGCCAGAAAAAAATGACCCCAGTCGAAACCGGGGTGCGCGAATACTGCGCCAACACCAGGGAAATGGGCGCTGCTGCTATTATTAGAAATCGAATACAAAAGCAACAGCGTGGTATTGGTTAACGCTTCAAAATCACCTTAGCAAATTCGCCACAGCTTGTGACAAGATTCATTAAATTGTGTGATGTTGAGCAGCGTTTAAATACAGAAAACATTAATTTGCTGACACAGTCAAGCAAGGAATCAATTTCTTTGGCGTATTGCACTATTTTTGAGCAAATGTTCGGTTTTTTGCCTGGTTTTCCCACAGTCGCGGTCCGGAAAGCGCTGCACGGCGAAGGGAAACGGCAAAAAGCGCAGCGCAACGGCCGTTTTTATGCTCATATTATTGATTTTAATAATGAATAACCAGATTTTGTGGCGGTTATCCAAAACGTTTTGGAAACCCCCGGCTGAAAGTTCCAGTTCGGGCATTGAACGGTTAGCGTAAACCGGATGGGCGGTAAAAGGTTTTACAGGTTGCGCCCTGGTCTGAAGCGTAATTGTCGCTATTTGCGCCGTGTTTTTCAGAATGGTCTCGGTTGTCAATGAACATCTTCACTGACTACTAAAGATGATAGTTAAACATTGTGAAAGGTTTAACGTGAGCGGTATCACAATCGGTTAAGTATTTATGCCCGTGCGCGCTGCGCGATTTTTCTGCATGGAACCGATTCCTTTTTGCCGGAAGTGCTTGATGCGACTGGCTCTAATAGAGGAACGATGGTTGCCCGCGCAATGAGTTTGGCTGGTGGTCGCGATGCCGCAGAGATAAAATTCCGGCTTGCATCACCGCTATTTGAAATCATGACCTGAGTAATTGATTAATCCAGGGAACCGGTAAGAGACGATTGCATGAGTAAGAGTAAAGGGAAGATGGTCCAGCGCCTGAAGCGGCTGGCTGGCAGGGTGCTTCTGGCATGGCTGGGTCTGTGGCTGGCCGGTATTGTGCTGTTCGCATTTTTGCCGGTGCCGTTTTCGGCGGTAATGGTGGAGCGGCAGCTTGGCGCGTGGTTCAGCGGACGCTTCGATTATGTCGCCCATTCAGACTGGGTGGGAATGGATGAGATTTCACCGTGGATGGCGCTGGCGGTGATCGCCTCGGAAGATCAAAAGTTTCCCGAGCACTGGGGCTTTGACGTGCATGCCATTCAGCAGGTGCTGGACAATGACGGCAGCGAACGGATGCGCGGCGCATCAACGCTGTCTCAGCAGACGGCGAAGAATCTGTTCTTGTGGGATGGCCGCAGTTGGGTGCGCAAAGGGCTGGAGGCCGGGCTGACGGTGGGGCTGGAAACAGTATGGACCAAACGCCGCATTCTGACGGTGTACCTGAATATTGCGGAATTCGGGAACGGGGTGTTTGGCGTGGAAGAGGCATCGCAGCGCTATTTCCACAAGCCTGCCAGTCGGCTGAGCATGGCGGAAGCCGCTTTGCTGGCGGCGGTGCTGCCGAATCCGATTCGCTTCCGCGCGGATGCACCGTCCGGCTACATTCGTCAGCGCCAGCAGTGGATTATGCGCCAGATGCGCCAGCTGGGCGGCGAGGGCTTCCTCAACCGTTACCAGCTGCACTGACGCGGTTAATCTTCGTCAAAACCGGCTTCAAACAGCTCAATGACCGCGGCCAGCGCCTGGGTTTCCTGCGGGCCACTGGCCTCGATTTCGATATGACCGCCTTTAGCGGAGTCGAGCATCAGTAGCGCAATCACGCTGCTGGCTTCGGCTTCGGTACCGGCCTCGTTACGCAGCAGCACTTCCGCATCAAAACTCTGCACCAGCTCAAACAGCTTCATCGCCGGGCGCGCATGCATACCCAGCTTATTTCGAATCTCAACGGTTTGCTTCACGGTCATGATTTGCGTTTTTCCAGGGTGCGATGACGGGACTGCACATTTTTACCGCGCGAACGGAAATAGTCTGCCAGCTGTTCGGCAATGTAGACCGAACGGTGCTTACCGCCGGTACAGCCAATCGCCACAGTCAGATAGCTGCGGTTATTGGTTTCCAGCATCGGCAGCCACAGCTCGAGATAGCTGCGCGTCTGGTAGATAAAGTTATGCACTTCGGTGTGGCGATCGAGGAAGGCCGCCACCGGACGATCGAGCCCGGTCATCGGACGCAGCTTCGGATCCCAGTGCGGGTTAGGCAGGAACCGCACGTCAAACACGTAATCGGCGTCGATCGGGATGCCGTGCTTGAAGCCGAAGGATTCAAACACCATGGTGAGTTCACGCTCACGCTTGCCCAGCAGGCGCGTGCGCAGCATTTCTGCCAGCTCATGCACCGACATCTCTGAGGTATCGATGATCAGATCGGCACGCGAGCGCAGCGGCTCCAGCAGATCGTTCTCCTCATCAATGGCGCTTTCCAGCGACAGATTTTTGCTGGAGAGCGGATGCAGGCGGCGCGTGTCGCTGTAGCGGCGGATCAGCGTGTTGCGATCGGCGTCCAGAAACAGCAGCTGTGGCGAGAACGCTTCCGGCAGATTGTTCAGTGCCTGCTCAAACACCTCCGGTGATTCCGGCATGTTGCGCACGTCAATGCTGACCGCCGCTGAGATATTGCGCTCGGTTAAGGTGTTCGCCAGCTCCGGCAGCAGCACCACCGGCAGGTTATCGACACAGTAGAAGCCCATGTCCTCAAGGGCGCGCAGCGCGACTGATTTTCCTGAGCCTGACCGACCGCTAACGATCATCAGCACCATCACATTTCTCCCGTGTTAAACCGGCACGCAGGCCGGTAAAAGTGTCTGTCGCTTAAGCGTGATCTTCCTGAGCTTCTGTAATGATGGCGTAGAGCTCTTCATCGCTCTGTGCCGCGCGCAAACGGCGGCAGACGGTTTTATCCGCCAGGCGTTTCGCCACCAGCGACAGGGTGTGCAGATGGGTTTTGCACTGGTCTGCGGGCACCAGCAGGGCAAACAGCAGGTCAACCGGCTGGTTGTCGACGGCGTCAAAGGCGATAGGCTGGTCGAGGCTGATAAACACGCCAACGGCGCGCAGCGTATCCTCCTCCAGCTTGCCGTGCGGGATGGCGATGCCGTTGCCAATGCCGGTACTGCCCATGCGTTCACGGGTCAGGATGGCTTCAAAAAGCGTCTGGTGCGGCAGATTGAGCTGCTTAGCGGCCAGCTCGCTGATAATTTCCAGCGCGCGCTTTTTACTCTGGCAGTGTACGCCGCTGCGGGTGCAGTCCAGCGAAAGGACCGCGCTCAATTCCAGTGTCAGATCGTTGTTCATCATCGTTTCACTTGCGTGTTCACATAGCCGTAAGGCACGTACCGGGACACCGCGAACGGGCAGGGCAGGTGACTGCAGGCGCTTGCGCAGATGACAAAACGGGGCGGTGACCCGCCCCATTTCTCCTCTGAGTGCTGAACCCGTCAGCACTCTGCAAGCGTGAAGGTTAGTGTTTTTTCAGTTTGTCTTTGTGTTTGGTCAGCTGACGGGCCAGCTTGTCAATTAACCCGTCGATGGCCGCGTACATGTCTTCCGCTTCCGATGTGGCGTGCAGCTCCCCGCCGTTGACGTGCAGGGTTGCTTCCGCAATCTGCGTCACCTTCTCCACTTTCAGAACAATATAAACCTGATTGATACGATCAAAATAGTGTTCCAGTTTGGCAAATTTGTTATTTACAAATTCGCGCAGTGGGTCGGTTATCTCAACATTCAGTCCGGTAAGGTTTAGCTGCATAGGTCTTCCTTCTTGTTTCGGTCAAACCAGCTGCTTGCGCTGGTTTGATGGCGGTATAGATAAAGACTCGCGATACTTAGCAACCGTACGTCGCGCCACCATGATGCCCTGTTCAGATAACATGGAGGTCAGTTTGCTGTCGCTCAAGGGTTTTGCGGGATTTTCCGCAGAGATTAATTTTTTCACCAGTGCACGGATCGCCGTCGACGAGGCTTCGCCACCGCCTTCGGTGCTGACGTGACTGGAGAAAAAATACTTCAGTTCAAAAATGCCACGCGGGCTGTGCAAATACTTTTGCGTGGTGACGCGGGAAATGGTGGATTCATGCATATCCACGGCCTGGGCGATATCCGCCAGCACCATCGGACGCATATACTCTTCACCCTGTTCAAAAAACGCCTGCTGCTGTTCGACAATACAGCGCGTCACTTTCAGCAGCGTGTCGTTGCGGCTCTCCAGGCTCTTAATCAGCCAGCGGGCTTCCTGTAAGTTGCTGCGAATAAACTGACTGTCACTGTCATTACGCGCAGAACCGCCCATCGCGGCGTAATGCTGATTAATCTTCAGGCGCGGCAGGCTGTCAGCGTTCAGCTCCACCGTCCAGCGCGTGCCAGTCTTGCGCACCAGCACATCGGGAATTACATACTCGGGCTCGCTGGTATTGATGGACTGCCCGGGGCGCGGATCGAGCGACTGAATCAGCAGCATCGCTTCCTTCAGCACCTCTTCTTTCAGCCGCGTCACGCGCATCAGGCTGCGGAAATCGTGGTTAGCCAGCAGGTCGAGGTGCTCGCTGACAATCAGCCGTGCTTCGTTCAGCATCGGCATATCGGCCGCATACTGCGACAGCTGCACCAGCAGGCAGTCACGCAGATCGCGTGCGCCGACGCCCACCGGATCGAAACGCTGTACGCGCTTCAGCACCGCTTCCACCTCTTCCAGCGTCAGCTCTTCGTCACCAATACTGTCACAAATGTCCTGTAAGCTGACGGTGAGATAACCGGTATCGTCAATGGCATCGACGATGGAGGTGGCGATGGCGCGGTCGGTGTCGGTGAACGGCGTCAGTTCTACCTGCCACATCAGATAGTCCTGCAGCGACTGCGTGGTTTCACCCTGATACACCGGCAGCTCGTCGTCCTGGTAATCGGTGCCGGTGCCGGAGGGCGTGCCGGCCGTGTAGATCTCGTCCCAGGTGGCATCGAGCGGCAGCTCTTCCGGCATCTCTTTCTGTTCGAGTGCCTCACGGGTATCTAACGCCTCGTTCTCCTGAAATTCGCGGGCGTCGACTTCATCGTGCAGATCGGTTTGTTCAAGCAGCGGATTGCTTTCCAGCGCCAGTTGCAGTTCCTGCTGGAGTTCAAGCGTAGAGAGTTGCAGCAAGCGGATTGCCTGCTGCAACTGGGGGGTCATCGCCAGCTGTTGGCTGAGCCTGAGTTGCAAACCTTGCTTCATAATCCGGCTAGAATTTCCTAAGCAAATGTCGGGTATGCCGACACCTTATCAGAGTCTGAACTCTTCGCCCAAATAAACCCGCTTAACCTGCTCATCTGCAAGAATTTCATCTGGCGTGCCGTGGGCAATCAGATGGCCCTGGCTGACGATATATGCGCGCTCACACACCGCGAGCGTTTCACGCACGTTGTGGTCGGTGATCAGCACGCCGAGGCCGCTGTCACGCAGGTGTTCGATGATCTTTTTGATATCGATAACGGAGATGGGGTCAACGCCGGCAAAAGGTTCATCCAGCAGGATAAACTTTGGATTGGCGGCCAGCGCACGGGCAATCTCGACGCGGCGACGTTCACCGCCCGACAGCGCCTGGCCCATGCTGTCGCGCAGATGACCGATGTGGAACTCGTCCATCAGCTCATTGGCGCGATCCTGACGCTGCTCTTCCGTCAGGTCGTCACGCACCTGCAGTACCGCCATCAGGTTGTCGTAGACGCTCAGACGGCGAAAGATCGACGCTTCCTGCGGCAGATAACCGATGCCGCGCCGCGCGCGCGCATGCAGCGGCAGAATACTGATATCTTCTTCATCAATAATAATGCGGCCGGCATCACGCGGCACGATGCCTACCACCATGTAGAAAGTGGTGGTTTTACCGGCCCCGTTGGGGCCCAGCAGGCCGACAATCTCGCCGGATTTCACCTGCAGGCTGACATCTTCTACTACGCGACGGCCTTTGTAGGCTTTCGCCAGGTTTTCAGCGACTAATGTGGCCATAGCGATCAGTTACTCTTTTTGGGGCTCGCAGACGAACCGTTTTTATCCTGCAGCTGCGACGGCACCAGCACGGTGGTGACACGCTTGCTCTGGCCCTGACTGTAGGCCTGCATTTTCTGCTCTTTCACCAGATAGGTGATGCGATCGCCTTTGATGTTGCTGTCCTGCTGCTCGATAAAGGCGTTGCCGGTCAGCTCGACGAAATCGTTGGCCAGTTCATAGTGCAGTTTGGCGGCGTGACCCTGCACCGGTTTGCCGTTGTCCTGCATCTGATAAAAGGTGGCCGGATTGCCGTAGGCATCAACGATGGTTTTGTTGCTGTCGCCGCCCGGACGGGTTACCACCACTTTATCGGCGGTAATTTTGATGGTGCCCTGGGTCACGATCACGTTGCCGGTAAAGGTGGCGACGTTACCCTGCAAATCGAGCGCCTGGTTCACCGAGTCGATGTTAACCGGCTTGTCCGAATCGCCCGTTAACGCCAGCGCCGGCAGGCTGGTTGCCAGCAGCGCACTCACCAGCAGCAACTTAAGGCTATTTTTGTTCATTTTGAATTTCATAGGAGGTTTTGACCTTTTCAAGCAGCTCGGCATTCTTTGTCCGTAGGTTGCCGCGCATCTTCATGCCAGTGGAGTTAAAACTGCGGCCAAATAGGGTGACCTGATCGTCAGACGTCACATCCTGGCTGACCAGATTAACCTGAGCATTATCCGTGATGATGCGCTCAAGCTGGGAATCCTGCGTCAATGTGTGTACTTCAACGTGGCCATAAAGATACAGCATACGATCTTTCGTCAGCTTTGCCTTGTCAGCACGAACCGACCACGTGGGCACTTTGTTTTCGTCGTAAGTGGTCATCACCGGATTATCGAACCAGCTCACTTCTTCGGCCGAAAAGTAGGTCACTTTATCCGAGACCAGCTTATAGGCCAGCGCACCCGTCGGGTTATACACCACGGTGCTGGAGTTGGCGCTGGTGTAGGTCGGCGCCTGATCGTTGGTCGCCACCGGCGTGGCGCTGTCGTCCTGGTTGGTAAGATTCCAGCCGATCAGCACCAGGGCGATCAGCGCCAGAATCAGCGTTATCCAACGCCTGCTTTTACTCATACTGATTGCCCTTTGGCATCCTCAAATTTGTTCTGCGCCAGCAAAATCAGGTCGCATAGCTCACGTACTGCACCGCGACCGCCAGCAATGCGCGTCACGTAATGCGCGCGCGGCAGTAACACCGGATGCGCATCGGCGACGGCCACGCTCAGACCCGCCTGTGCCATTACCGGCCAGTCGATCAGGTCGTCACCAATATACGCGACCTGGTCTGCCGATAGTGACAGTTTATCCAGGAGTTCGCGCCAGGCCAAAAGCTTATCCGACTGTCCCTGGTAAAGATGCGTAATGCCGAGCGTTTTACAGCGATCTTCCAGCAGTTTAGCGCGGCGGCCGGTAATAATAGCCACTTCGATGTCCGAGGTCAGCAGGCAGCGCACGCCGTAACCGTCGCGCACGTTAAAGGCCTTTAGCTCTTCACCGCTGTTGCCCATGTAAATCAGGCCATCGGACATCACGCCGTCGACATCGCAAATCAGCAGGCGGATGTTGGCCGCCCGCGCCATCACGTCGGCGCTCACCGGGCCGTAGCAGGTGTCGACCATCGTGGTTTCAGCACTCATTGTTGTTTCCCGTTCAGACCACGCCAGCGCGCAGCATGTCATGCATATGTACCACACCGAGCAGGCGATCGTCATCGGCCACCAGCAGCGCAGTGATGTTTTTGTTTTGCATCAGATTAAGCGCGTCCACCGCCAGCAGGTTAGGGCGCACGCGAATCCCGCCGCGCGTCATCACATCCTGGATGCGGGCCGACTGGAAATCGATGCCCATATCGAAGATGCGGCGCAGGTCACCGTCCGTGAAAATCCCTTCGATTTTCATCAGGTCGTCGACAATCACCGTCAGGCCGAGGTTTTTGCGCGTGATTTCCAGCAGCGCGTCGCGCAGTGAGGCGTCACGGGTGACGTGGGGAATTTCATCGCCGCTGTGCATAATGTCGCTGACGTGCAGCAGCAGTTTGCGCCCCAGCGCGCCGCCCGGGTGCGACAGCGCGAAATCTTCCTGCGTGAAGCCGCGCGCTTCCAGCAGCGCCACCGCCAGCGCATCGCCCATCACCAGCGTGGCGGTGGTGCTGGAGGTCGGTGCCAGCCCGAGCGGACAGGCTTCCTGCGGTACTTTCACGCATAAATGCACATCGGCAGCCCGGCCCATGGCGCTCTCCGGACGGCTGGTCAGGCAAATCAGCTGCACTTTCTGCCGTTTGAGCACCGGGATCAGCGCGAGGATTTCGCCGGACTCGCCGCTGTTCGAGATGGCGATCACCACATCGTTGGTGCTGACCATGCCGAGATCGCCGTGGCTGGCTTCACCCGGGTGGACGAAGAACGCCGGCGTGCCGGTGCTGGCGAAGGTGGCGGCCATCTTCTTGCCGATATGGCCGGATTTGCCCATGCCCATCACCACCACTTTGCCACGGCAGGCAAAGATCATTTCGCAGGCGCGGCTGAAGTCGGCGTTAATATACTGGTCGAGCTGTTCCAGCCCTTCGCGTTCAATGCGCAGTACCGCTTTACCTGCCTGCTGGAAGTCGAAATCCGGTTGCTGATGTGACATGGTCAGTCATCCTTAATAGCTTGCGATAAGCGTGGGGCTGAGCCACAGCCACAGCACCCACACGATAAATCCACCTAACAGCAGCGTGCCCGCTATGCGGCCGATGCGGCGCTTGCGCAGCAGGCACAGCAGGGCGAACAGCACGCTGACGCCCAGCATAATCCAGTAATCCCGTGCAAAGGCGTGTGCATCGATCGCGCCGGGATGCACCAGCGCCGGCAGGCCCAGTACAATTGCCAGATTGAAGATATTGGCGCCAATCAGGTTGCCGATGGCGATATCGTCTTCGCCTTTCAGCGCGCCGGCCAGCACCGTGGCCAGTTCCGGCAGGCTGGTCCCGACAGCAATCAGCGTCAGTCCCATCACCAGTTCGCTAACGCCGAAGTAATCCGCAAACACCGTGGCGTTGTCGATCACCATGCGCGTCGACATCGGCAGAATAATCAGCGCCACCGCCAGCCAGAGAAACGCCACCGTGTTGCCGCTTTCGTCGCGCGGTAGCTCCGCCAGTTGTTCACGCGTCAGGGTGTCATTATTATCGCGCTCGGCCCGCCGGGCGATGCGGATCGCCACCAGCAGATAACCCAGCGCCAGCAGCAGCAGTGCCACGCCATCCAGCCGGCTGAGCTGGTTATCAAACAGCATGATGCCGCTGAGCAGTGAGACCAGCAGCAGCAGAGGGAGTTCGCGGCGAATCAGATTGGAGTGTACGGTTAAAGGGTGCAGCAGCGCAGCGCCACCCAGAATCAGCAGAATATTGGTGATGTTCGAGCCCAGCGCGGTACCCACGGCTAAATCCATCTGGCCGTGCTGCGCGGCAGAGAACGAGACGATCAGTTCCGGCAGTGAAGTGCCAATGCTCACCACCGTCATGCCAATGATCAACGGGGGAATGCCAAGGGATCGACACAGGATCGCGGCGCTGAACACCAGGCGGTCAGCTCCGTAAGCCAGTAAAATCAATCCGATAAACAGCAGGGCAGTGGCTACGAACATGAAAAATCCTTGATGGATAACGGTGCCGGCAAACCTTGTCCGACAGGTAAAAGCAGTGCGCGTGCGGAATCAGGCGCTGATTTTGACTGTCTGAGAGGCAAAAGTAAATTTTAAGGCCGTTTTCGCCACACCGGACGGGTAAGTTTCTGTAAAACTATCGTGCATTGTGGTTTACCAGGCTACCATCCACCACGTTAATTACGCCCGATCCGTTTAAAGAGGTAATGATGATCCAGCAGCAAACGAATCTGGTTGAGGTTCGTGGCGTCAGTTTTACGCGCGGCAATCGCACCATCTTCGACGACATTTCGCTGACCGTTCCGGCGGGCAAAGTCACGGCGATTATGGGCCCTTCCGGCATCGGTAAAACCACCCTGCTGCGCCTGATTGGCGGGCAGCTGCAGCCGGACAAAGGTGAGATCTGGTTTCGTGACCAGAACATTCCGACGCTGTCGCGCCGTAAGCTGTATGACGTGCGTAAAAAAATGAGCATGCTGTTCCAGTCCGGTGCGCTGTTCACCGACCTTAACGTCTATGAAAACGTTGCCTGGCCGCTGCGCGAACACACCCGGCTGCCAGCGGAATTACTGCACAGCACGGTGATGATGAAGCTGGAAGCCGTCGGACTGCGCGGCGCAGCACAGCTGATGCCGGCCGAACTCTCCGGCGGCATGGCGCGCCGGGCGGCGCTGGCGCGTGCAATTGCGCTGGAGCCGGAGCTGATCATGTTCGACGAACCCTTTGTCGGCCAGGATCCCATTACCATGGGCGTGCTGGTCAAGCTGATCGATGAGCTCAACCATTCGCTGGGCGTCACCTGCATTGTGGTTTCACACGACGTGCCGGAGGTCTTGAGCATTGCCGACCATGCCTATATTGTTGCCGGGCAAAAGATTATTGCTCAGGGTAGTGCGCCGCAGCTGAGGGAGAATCCCGATCCGCGCGTGCGCCAGTTTATTGAGGGTCATGCGGATGGTCCGGTGCCGTTCCGCTTCGCTGCCGGGGATTACCTCAGCGATCTGACCCGCACAGGGAGAAGCTAAACTGATGTGGTTACAGGCACTGGCGTCATTTGGGCGTCAGGGAATTAACACCTGTGCGGCCTTTGGCCGGGCGGGCTTAATGCTCTTCCATGCGCTGGTGGGTAAACCGGCGTTTCGTAAGCATGCGCCGCTGCTGGTGAAGCAGCTGTACAGCGTGGGCGTGCTGTCATTGCTGATCATTGTGGTCTCCGGCCTGTTCATTGGCATGGTGCTGGGGCTGCAGGGCTATCTGGTACTCACCACTTACAGCGCGGAAACCAGCCTGGGTATGCTGGTGGCGCTGTCGCTGCTGCGCGAACTGGGGCCGGTGGTCACCGCGCTGCTGTTTGCCGGGCGCGCCGGTTCGGCGCTCACTGCGGAAATTGGCCTGATGAAAGCCACCGAGCAGCTCTCCAGCATGGAGATGATGGCGGTCGATCCGCTGCGCCGCGTAGTGTCGCCGCGCTTCTGGGCCGGCTTTATCAGTATGCCGCTGCTGGCGCTGATCTTTACTGCGGTGGGCATTGCCGGTGGCGCGCTGGTCGGGGTGGCCTGGAAAGGCATCGACCCGGGCTTTTTCTGGTCGGCGATGCAGAACGCGGTGGATTTTCGTACCGATGTGATCAACTGCCTGATCAAGAGCGCGGTGTTTGCCATTACGGTGACCTGGATCGCGCTGTTCAATGGGTATGACGCCATTCCGACTTCGGAAGGGATCAGTCGCGCGACGACGCGTACCGTAGTCCATGCTTCGCTGGCGGTGCTTGGACTGGATTTTGTGCTGACGGCACTGATGTTTGGGAATTAATGCAATGCAAAGCAAAAAAAACGAAATCTGGGTTGGCGTGTTTATGCTGGCGGCGCTGCTGGCGCTACTGTTCCTCAGCCTGCGCGTCGCCGATCTTAAATCGCTGGGCACCGAGCCAACGTGGAAGCTGTACGCCACCTTCGATAATATCGGCGGCCTGAAAGTCAGCTCGCCGGTGAAAATTGGCGGCGTGGTGATTGGCCGCGTCACCGACATTTCACTGGATGACAAAACGCTGTCGCCGCGCGTCACCATGGACATCAGCGAGCAGTATGCCAATAAAATTCCTGACACCAGCTCGCTGGCGATTCGCACCCAGGGTCTGCTGGGTGAGCAGTTCCTCGCGCTCAACTTAGGTTTTGACGATCCGGAGCTTGGCTCGGCGATGCTGAAAGATGGCGGCACGCTGCGGGATACCAAATCGGCGCTGGTGCTGGAAGACCTGATCGGCCAGTTCCTCTACAAGAGCGGCGACAACAAGGACAATGAGAAATCGTCGGGCGCCGCCAGCGCGAGCGCCCCGGCAGCACCTGCTACAACGGAATAACCCAGAGAGGTACAACACGATGTTAAAACGTTTCCTGATGGTGGCCCTGCTGGCCATCGCGCCGCTGGCGGCAAACGCAGCGGACGCCAACCAGAGCAATCCGTACAAGATGATGAACGAAGCGGCGGAGAAGACCTTTACCCGCCTGAAGAACGAACAGCCGAAGATTAAGCAGGATCCGAATTACCTGCGCGAAATCGTGCGCCAGGAGCTGCTGCCGTACGTGCAGATTAAATACGCGGGGGCGCTGGTACTGGGCCGTTACTACCGCGAAGCCACGCCGGCGCAGCGCGACGCCTACTTTGCCGCGTTCGGGGATTATCTGGCGCAGGCTTATGGTCAGGCGCTGGCGTTGTACCACGGCCAGACTTACCAGATTCAGCCTGAGCAGCCGATTGGCGATGCCAATATCGTGGCGATTCGCGTCACCATCATCGATCCCAACGGTCGTCCGCCGGTGCGCCTTGATTTCCAGTGGCGCAAGAACAGCCAGACCGGCAACTGGCAGGCTTATGACATGATTGCCGAAGGCATCAGCATGATCACCACCAAACAGAATGAGTGGAGCGATCTGCTGCGCACCAAAGGCATCGACGGCCTGACTGCGCAGCTGAAAACCTATGCCGCGCAGCCTATCACCCTGGACAAGCAGCAATAATGAGCGAACCGTTACGCTGGCAGCGCACTGCCAGCACGCTGGCCCTGAGCGGCAAACTGGATCGCGATACGCTGCTGGCGCTGTGGCAGGCGCGTGACAGCGCCATGGCCGGTATCACCACGATTGACGTGGCGGCGCTGGATCGGGTTGATTCTGCCGGGCTGGCGCTGCTGGTGCATCTGCGCGAAATCGCGCGGGCGCAGGGCACGACGCCGCTTTTCAGTGGTATCACCGATAAGCTCGACTCGTTAATCAAGCTGTATAACCTGCAGCAGATTATTGTTTCTGCGGAACAAATCGCCTGATTAACGGCGCTGCTGACAAAGCCCCTGATTTTTTCAGGGGCTTTTGCGTATTTAAGAGTCAGGCGCTTTCCTCTAAGATATCCGCCTTATTATTATCAAGTGAAGCAATGAGCGATGGAAAATAGTGAAGTTCAGGCCGTGCTAATGCAGGCGCTGCCGTTAGAAGAAGTACATGTTCTCAGCAACGATGGCAGCCATTTCCAGGTCATTGCCGTGGGCGAAATGTTTGGCGAGCTGAGCCGCGTAAAGAAA
The DNA here is from genome assembly GCF_059730845.1 of gamma proteobacterium symbiont of Scutellera amethystina. Taxonomy (NCBI): domain Bacteria; kingdom Pseudomonadati; phylum Pseudomonadota; class Gammaproteobacteria; species gamma proteobacterium symbiont of Scutellera amethystina. The sequence continues at coordinate 3,628,045 of NZ_AP035935.1, read as the reverse complement.
CAGCAGGCTGTGTACGCGCCGCTGATGGAATACATTGCGGATAACCGTATTCATGCGGTGTCCATCAAGACTTATACCCCAGCCGAGTGGGCGCGCGACCGTAAACTCAACGGTTTCTAAGCGCCACTCTGGCTGTTTTGTTGATAGATAATTGAGAGCCGTGTTAATGGACAAATTTCGTGTGCAAGGCCCCACCCGTTTAAGCGGTGAAGTGACCATTTCCGGGGCGAAGAATGCTGCGCTGCCGATTCTGTTTGCTGCGCTGCTGGCTGAAGAGCCGGTAGAGATTCAGAACGTGCCGAAGCTGCGTGACATCGATACCACCATGAAGCTGCTGAGCCTGCTCGGTGCGCGCGTGGAACGCAATGGTTCGGTCCACGTTGATGCGCGCGAAGTTAATGTCTTCAGTGCGCCGTACGATCTGGTGAAAACCATGCGCGCCTCCATCTGGGCGCTGGGGCCGCTGGTGGCGCGTTTTGGCCAGGGCCAGGTTTCTCTGCCGGGCGGCTGTGCGATTGGTGCGCGTCCGGTCGATCTGCACATTACCGGCCTGGAGCAGCTGGGTGCCGAGATCAAACTGGAAGAGGGCTATGTTAAAGCCTCTGTGGATGGCCGCCTGAAGGGCGCGCACATTGTGATGGATAAGGTCAGCGTGGGCGCGACCGTGACCATCATGAGCGCCGCAACGCTGGCGACAGGCACCACTATCATTGAAAACGCGGCGCGTGAACCGGAGATTGTCGACACGGCGAACTTCCTTAACACGCTGGGCGCGAAAATCAGCGGCGCCGGCACCGACAAGATCACCATCGAGGGCGTTGAGCGCCTCGGCGGCGGCGTCTATCGTGTGCTGCCGGACCGTATCGAAACCGGCACCTTCCTCGTGGCCGGCGCCATCTCGCGCGGCAAAGTGGTGTGCCGCAATGCGCAGCCAGACACGCTGGACGCCGTGCTGGCGAAGCTGCGTGACGCGGGTGCGGAGATTGAAGTCGGCGAAGACTGGGTGAGCCTGGATATGCACGGCAAGCGTCCGAAAGCGGTTAACATCCGTACCGCACCGCACCCGGGTTTCCCGACCGACATGCAGGCGCAGTTTACGCTGCTCAACCTGGTGGCTGAAGGCACCGGCGTCATTACCGAGACCATCTTCGAAAACCGCTTCATGCACATCCCGGAGCTGATTCGTATGGGTGCGCACGCCGAAATCGAAAGCAACACCGCTATCTGTCACGGTGTCGAAACCTTGTCCGGCGCGCAGGTGATGGCGACCGATCTGCGTGCGTCAGCCAGTCTGGTACTGGCAGGGTGCATTGCAGAAGGTGCGACGCTGGTGGATCGTATCTACCACATCGATCGTGGCTACGAGCACATTGAAGACAAGCTGAAAGCGTTAGGCGCCAACATCGAGCGCGTCAGCGGCGAGTAATCCTTTGTCCTGATTGCCAGGCATGAAAACCAGTCACGACAGCGTGGCTGGTTTTTTTTGCTTTACCCGCGTGAGACGATCTTTTTCAGATCCTGGGGCGATCGAATGCGCTTTTTACGATCCAGCAGACGCTGTGTGACCGGATCAAAATAGCGGCTGGGCCAGATCTCGGAAGGATGGACCTTCAGCGCCGTGGCGATCAGCCATTCACCTTTAGGCCAGGGGCGTGACAGCGCGTTGGCCAGCGTCGATGAACTGAGGCCAGATTGACGTGACAGGGCGGCCAGTGACGTACCGCGCTTGCGCAGGGCCGCAATGATATCTGCCGGATGCCAGTCTTCTCTCCTTGCATGCATAACTCTCTTCTCCGTGTCCGTGTTAGTGCTCCATCTCTGCAGCGCTGTGGCTCTCCTGCGCAGAGATAACTGGAAAAATCCGGATTTTTATAGCAAATAATTTCCATATGTTTCCAGTAATTGTTTTGCCTGTGCACGAAACTGCGCAGTTTTTCGCAAAAATGCTGCAAGGGAATGTAATCAGACCGGCAGAGCAGGGGGGAGAAATAAAAACGGGGCCGGACGGCCCCGTAGCAGGTCAGAAATCGCGCTGCACCGACATATGCGCCAGCGCTTCCAGCGCGCTGCGCCACGGCGTTTCTGGCAGTGCCTGTAGCGCGGCGATGGCTTTATCCGCCTCTTCTTCGGCGCGTTTGCGCGTCCATTCCAGCGAACCGGTTTGTTGCATTGCCGCCAGCACCGGCTCCAGCAGATGACGGCCATTACCTTCCTCGATCGCCTTGCGGATCATCTGCGCCTGCTCTGGCGTGCCGTTGTGCATGGCGTGCAGCAGCGGCAGCGTCGGCTTACCTTCGCTCAGATCGTCACCGGTATTTTTGCCCAGCGTCTCGCCGTCGGCGCTGTAGTCCAGCAGATCGTCGATCAGCTGAAACGCCGTACCGAGATAGCGGCCATAATCCTGCAGCGCTTTCTCCTGCGCTGGCGTGGCCTCCGCGAGAATCGCCGAAGCCTGCGAAGCGGCTTCAAACAGGCGGGCGGTTTTGCTGTAGATCACCCGCATGTAGCTCTCTTCGGTGATATCCGGATCGTTGCAGTTCATCAGCTGCAGCACTTCCCCTTCGGCGATCACGTTCACCGCTTCGGACATCAGTGCGAGGATCTTCAGCGATCCCATGCTGGTCATCATCTGGAAGGCGCGGGTATAGATAAAATCCCCGACCAGCACGCTCGCCGCATTGCCGAACGCGGCGTTAGCGGTGGCTTTGCCACGGCGCATATCGGATTCATCCACCACATCATCGTGCAGCAGCGTCGCCGTGTGGATAAATTCGATCAGCGCCGCATTGGTCACATGCAGCGATCCCTGATAATTCAGCGCGCGTGCTGACAGCACCGCGATCATCGGACGGATGCGTTTGCCTCCCCCGCTGATGATGTAATAGCCCAACTGGTTAATCAGTGAGACATCTGAATTCAGCTGGTCGAGGATGGTCTGGTTGACGGCCGCCATGTCCTGCGCGGTTAATTCGTTAATCTGTTCTAAGTTCATTCGTCTGTTCAGCTTTGACTCGTTTTCTGCATGGTAAGCGCTTTTACCCAGCGTGAGTTCAGGTAATCTGTTACTGATTGTACTTGAAAAATCGGGTTGAGAAACGTTTGCATTCGTCCTGCGCTTTTTTTCTGCAAGAGAGTGCAAAGTGCACTTGTCTTCTGCTGGAGTTTTGCGTAGAATTCGCGCCCTATTGTGAATATTTATCGCGCCGCCTGATGAACAGAAAGGCATGCGCAGAAGCGGAGTTTTATATGTACGCGGTTTTCCAAAGTGGTGGTAAACAACACCGAGTAAGCGAAGGTCAGACCGTTCGCCTGGAAAAGCTGGACATCGCAACCGGTGAAACCATCGAGTTCGACCAGGTTCTGATGATTGCAAATGGCGAAGACGTGAAAATCGGCGCGCCACTGGTTTCAGGCGGTGTGATCAAGGCAGAAGTTGTTGCTCACGGTCGTGGCGAGAAAATTAAAATCGTTAAGTTTCGTCGTCGTAAACACTACCGTAAGCAAGCTGGTCACCGTCAGTGGTTCACTGATGTGAAAATCACTGTGATCAGCGCGTAAGAGGAGATCTGACAAATGGCACATAAAAAGGCTGGTGGCTCGACTCGTAACGGTCGCGACTCCAATGCAAAACGTCTGGGTGTTAAGCGTTTCGGTGGTGAATCTGTTCTGGCAGGTAGCATCATCGTTCGTCAGCGTGGTACCAAATTCCACGCCGGTAACAACGTAGGTTGTGGTCGTGACCACACTCTGTTTGCTACCGCAGACGGCAAAGTTAAATTCGAAGTTAAAGGTCCTAACAACCGTAAATACATCAGCATCGTTGCTGAGTAAGGTTGTTGTGCCGCAGACGATTAACGTCTGAACACACGAATGGAAGGCCCCGCAGCTTTGCGGGGCTTTTTACATTCTGCCGCAGGTTACGGCAATCACGCTGACCTTGCGCCTCAGTTTGCTGTACACTTTATGTACACATGGCTTTGCCAATCCTGTTTTATCCGCCGCCGGTCAGCGCAGAAGACCCTGGCGGACCCGTTTGTCGCCCGCAGCGTGGCGCAAACGACAGTGTGACGGAGATAAAAAATGAAGTTTGTTGATGAAGCGACGATCCTGGTGGTCGCGGGTGATGGTGGCAACGGTTGCGTCAGCTTCCGCCGCGAGAAGTACATTCCGAAAGGGGGACCGGACGGAGGGGACGGCGGTGACGGCGGCGATGTTTACCTGCTGGCGGATGAAAACCTCAACACCCTGATCGATTATCGTTTCGAAAAATCTTTCCGCGCCGAACGTGGCCAGAATGGCCAGAGCCGTGACTGTACCGGTAAACGCGGTAAAGACATCATTGTTAAAGTGCCGGTGGGTACGCGCGTGATCGATCAGGGCACGGGCGAAACGCTGGGCGACATGACGCGCCATGAGCAGAAGCTGATGGTGGCGAAGGGTGGCTGGCACGGTCTGGGCAACACCCGCTTCAAATCGTCCGTGAACCGTACGCCGCGTCAGAAAACCATGGGCACGCCGGGCGAGAAGCGCGACCTGCAGCTGGAACTGATGTTGCTGGCAGACGTGGGTATGCTGGGTCTGCCAAACGCCGGTAAATCGACCTTTATCCGCGCAGTATCAGCGGCGAAGCCAAAAGTGGCGGATTATCCGTTCACTACCTTAGTGCCAAGCCTCGGCGTGGTGCGTATGGACAGCGAAAAGAGCTTCGTGGTCGCCGACATTCCCGGCCTGATTGAAGGCGCAGCGGAAGGCGCAGGCCTCGGAATTCGCTTCCTCAAGCATCTGGAGCGCTGCCGTGTGCTGCTGCACCTTATCGACATCGCGCCAATCGACGAATCCGATCCGGTAGAGAACGCCCGCATCATTCTCGGCGAGCTGGAGAAATACAGCGACAAGCTGTACCAGAAACCGCGCTGGCTGGTGTTCAATAAAACCGACCTGCTGAGCCGTGAAGAGGCGGAAAGCCGCGCTAAAGCGATTGCCGAAGCGCTGGGCTGGGATGAGAAATACTATCTGATCTCCGCCGCCAGCCGTGACGGTGTCAATGAGCTGTGCTGGGATGTGATGAGCTTTATCATCGCAAATCCAAAAGAAGCGGAAGAAGAAGCGAAGCAGCCAGAGAAAGTGGCCTTCATGTGGGATGATTACCACCGTGAAGCGCTGGAAAATGCTCAGGAAGTGGAAGAAGACGAAGACTGGGATGACGACTGGGATGAAGACGACGACGAAGGCGTCGAGATCATTTATCAGCGTTGATGTCAGCGAAAAAAGCGGCCAGATGGCCGCTTTTTTTATAGCTGTTTAGCACAGAGTACCAGCCCGCACCATCATCCCTCTCCCCGCGGGAGAGAGCACCAGCCCGCACAATCATTCCCTCTCCCCGTAGGAGAGAGCATCAGGCCGCACAATCATTCCCTCTCCCCGTGGGAGAGGGCAACAGCCCGCACCATCATCCCTCTCCCCGCGGGAGAGAGCACCAGGCCGCACCATCATTCCCTCTCCCCGTGAGAGAGGGCATCAGGCCGCAGCGGAGCCAAACCTACCCCAGCACCGCCACCGTCAGCCGCGAACTGCAACACAGCTGATCGCGACCATTGCGTATCTCAATCTGCCAGCTCTGATTGCGCGCGCCAAGATGCAGCGGACGACAAACACCGCGCACCTCGCCGCTGCTCACCGCCCGATGATGGCTGGCGCTCACCTCAATGCCCACCACGCTTTTACCTTCTTCCACGCTCAGGTAACCGGCAATGGAGCCCATCGACTCCGCCAGCACCACCGACGCGCCGCCGTGCAGCAGGCCAAACGGCTGCTGCGTGCGGCTGTCTACCGGCATGGTGGCCTCCAGATAATCGTCACCGATCGCGGTAAACACGATGCCCAGATGCGCCACCAGCGAGTTATCGCCCAGCTGATTCAGCGTGGCGAGATCCACCGTACGTTTCCAGATTGCCATGCCTCAGGCTCCCAGCGTTGCGCCACCGTCTACCACAATATCCTGCAGCACCACGTGGCTGGCAAGATCCGAGGCCAGGAACAGGATATTGTTCACGATCTCCTGCGGCTGGGCGATCTTACGCAGCGGGATCCCCAGTTTGTACTGATCCGGGAAACCGTTGATCATCTCCTGCTCGGCTTCCGGCGTATGCCACAGGCTGCGCTGCATATCGGTATCGGTTGATCCCGGTGAGACAATATTACAGCGCACGCCATACGGTGCCATCTCCAGCCCAACCGTCTGGCACAGGCTGCGCAGTGCTGCTTTGGACGCGCCATAGGCTGACATGCCGAGGCGCGGGGCGTGCGCGGCGTTAGAGGCGATGGTGACAATCGCGCCAGCGCGCTGCTGGCGGAAGACCGGAAGCGTCTGCTGGAACAGGTTAAACGCGCCGCCGGCGTTGACGGCGAGACACGCCTGCCAGTCAGCAAACGACAGCGCATCGGTGCTGCCGATGCGCAGAATGCCCGCGCCGTTCACCAGGATATCCAGCCGCGGCTGGCTGGCCAGCAGTGACTGACAGCAATCGCGCACCGCAGCACTATCGGCGACGTCCAGCTGGCAGGTGGTAAACGGATAGTCATCCTGGCCAAAGTGCAAATCAAAACCGGTCACCTCCGCACCGGCCTGATGGAACGCCAGCGCGGTGTGGTAGCCGATGCCTTTGCCGGCACCGGTTACCCAGACAATTTTTCCGCTGAAATCAAAACAGGCGCTCATTGGGCTGGCACCCGTGACAGCAGCGCCCACCAGCCATCAATGCTGGGGTTTTTCGCCAGGCTGATGAAGTCGATATCGCTGTGCACCTGACGCCAGCGCGCCGCCAGCGCCATCACGCGCACCGAATCCAGCCCATAATCGATCAGGTTTTCATCATCTTCCGGCACGTCATCATCTTCCAGCAGCGGCAGAATCAGCGCGCGCAGCACGTCCTTGCTCTGTGGCAGCGGCATCAGGTCGGCGGTCATCACCACTTTGCCACTGCGGCCTGCGGTGTAGGTCAGCGCCATCATATGCTCGTCGCGCGAGAAGTCGGCCAGCGCATCGGCCACCATGAACGGCTGGATGTTACGCATGAAGGCGTCGGTGGCGGTGGTCAGGCAGCCGATGTGAGCATACACGCCAGTAATGATCAGCTGATCGCGGCCCATCTCCTGCAGGATAGACTCCAGCGGCGAGCGCACGAACGCGCTGTAACGCCATTTAGTCAGCACCTGATCGTCCTGATCCGGCGCCAGCGCGTCGACGATCTTCTGCTGATCCGGATGTTTGTTCAGCCCCGGTCCCCACATATCATTCAGCAGCGCGCGATCCTCATCGCTTTGCTGGTTGGGCTGGGCGGTATAGAACACCGGAATGCCCTGCGCTTTGCAGTAAGCGCGCAGGCGGGCAATGTTCTCCACCACCTGATTCACCAGCGGGCTGTCTTCGCCCCAGAAATTGAGGAAATAGGCCTGCATATCGTGAATCAGCAGCGCCGTGCGCTGCGGCTCTAGCGCCCATTGTACTTTATTCGCCGGCAGCTCAGTGGCGGCGGGTAGCGCATAAGACGTCAGTTTTGGAATAGCCATTACAATCTCCGGAAAAAATCAGGCTTGCGTCTGCTCAGCAAGCTGTTGGCGTAAACGTTTTTTATCCACTTTGCCCACCGGGGTAAGCGGCAGGGCGTCGACGCAGGTAATGCGGTCGGGAAGTTTGAATTCGGCAATGCCCAGCTCGCGCAGATGGCGGCGCAGCGCGACCGGTTTCACCGGCTGGCGCGCCACAATGAAGGCACAGCTCTTTTCACCCATCAGCTCGTCGTGCATGGACACCAGCGCGGCGTGGATCACATCCGGATGGCGCAGCAGCAGATTTTCGATCTCTTCGGCGGCGATCTTCTCGCCACCGCGGTTGATCTGATCCTTTTCGCGTCCCTGTACGGTGATGTAACCCTGAGCGTTGATCTCAATCAGATCGCCTGAGCAGTAAAAACCGTTGGCGTCGAAGCTGGCGGCATTGTGCTCCGGGCTGTTGTAGTAGCCCCGGAAGGTGTAAGGGCCGCGCGTCATCAGGCGACCCACCTGGCCCGGCGGCAGCGGATTGCCGTTCTCGTCGGCCACCCACACTTCGTCATCGTCCGAAATCGGCCGCCCCTGAGTAGTCAGAATGGTTTGCTCGTCATCGCCGAAGCGCGTGTAGTTAACCAGCCCTTCCGCCATGCCAAACACCTGCTGCAGCTGGCAGCCGATTTCACGCTGAATGCGTGCGGCCAGCGTTTCGCCCAGTTTGGCCCCGCCCACCTGAATGCGCTGCAGCGAGGCCAGCGCTGAATTGCTGCCCCACTCCTGAATCGCCTGCAACCACAGGCTGACCGCCGGTGGCACCAGTCCGGTATCGGTCACCTGGTGCTGCTCAATCAGCGGGAAGCAGAGCGTGGCGCTGGGATCCGCGGCGAGAATCACCTGGCCACCGGCATAGAACACCCCGAGCGAACCCGGGGAACTCATGGCGAAGTTATGCGGCGCGGGCAGGGCGATCAGATAGCGCGTGTCGGCGTTGATGTGGCAAATCTCGTCACTGGCGCGAATGCTGTAGTAGTAGTCGTTGTGGGTGCGCGGAATCAGCTTCGGCGTGCCGGTGCTGCCGCCGGAGAGCTGGAAAAACGCCACTTCATCGGCGGCCGTCGGTGTCGCGACAAAATCGCCAGCCGCTTCATCCTGCAGCGACGCCAGCGTATTTTCCGCCTGCGCGTCGTTACGCAGGATCACCTGCTGCAGCGTGGGCTGCGCCTCGCACAGCGTGGCGATGAAGTCGTCGCTGGCAAACAGCGCGTGCTGGCGATCGGCGATCAGCAGTTTCGGTGCAATCTGCTGCGCATAGGCCAGCAGTTCAGTGCGCTGATGGCTGAACAGCGCGTACACCGGGACCACGCCCAGCTTAAACAGGGCAAACAGCGTAACGTAAAAATCGGCCACGTTGCCGAGCTGCACCAGCGCCGTGTCACCGCGCTGTAAACCGCGCCGCTGCAGCGCCGCCGCCAGATTATCACTGCGCTGCGCCAGCTGGCGGTAGCTGAGCTGTAAAGGGCCATCGATCACGGCGATAGCGTCGTTTTCGCGATGGCGGTCGATGATGTCGGTCAGCGGCACGTCGATCCAGTAGCCTTTTTCGCGGTAGCGCGCGGCCAGATGTGCCGGCCAGCGGCTGAAGGGAATGCTCATGCTTGTTCCTTTATTGCAGTCCAAAAGCGCGCAACATGGTGTCCAGCTTCACACCCGTTTCACGCCATTCTGATTCCGGTTGCGAGTCGGCGACGATGCCAGCGCCGGCAAACAGCCGCACGCGCGTGCCGTTTACCGTTCCGCAGCGAATGGTCACCACCCATTCGCCGTTGCCTTCGCTGTCGCACCAGCCGACGATGCCGCCAAACAGCTGGCGATCAAAGGGTTCGAGCTGCTGAATCAGCTGCTGCGCGCGGGCGTGCGGGAAGCCGCTCAGGGCAGGGGTTGGGTGCAGCAGCGCAGCCAGCGACAGCGCGTTTTCGCGCTCATCCTGCACTTCGCCATCGATTTGCGTCGCCAGATGCCACAGCGTGGCGGTGGTGATCAGCGACGGCACGGTAGGCACTGACAGCAGGCGGCTACGCGGCTGCAGCGTGCTGCGCATCGCGTCGGTCACCAGCTGATGTTCGTGGCGATCTTTGGCTGACGCCATCAGGGTGTTACCTGCCGCGCGATCGGCGCTGACGTCGTCATGATGGCGGCGTGCCGAGCCGGCCAGCGGGCAGGAGGAGAAATCGCGCCCCTGTTTACGCAGCATCAGTTCCGGGCTGGCGCCCACCAGCGCACCGCCTTCCGCCAGCGGCAGATGGAAATGGTAGCTATTGGGATTTTGCGCGATCACGCGCTGCATCAGCGCGGCGGTATCCACCGGCTGCTCCGTGACGATATCCATCAGGCGCGACAGCACCACTTTGTCCGGATCGCCGCGCTGGATGGTGGCAACGGCGTCGGCCACCATGCGGGTAAATACCGCGTGATCCGGCACTGCCGTCCGCCGCCGCACTGCCGGCAGATCGCTCTGCTGCACCGGCAGCGCCTGTTGCAGGTCGGCGCGATTAAAGCTCTGCCAGGATTCGGGTATGAACAGCGACGCTGGCTGGCTGACGTCAAACGGAATCGCGCCCACCAGCAGCGGATTGGCAATCCCCTGCTTTTTCGCCGCGGCAAAGTGCTGGCGCAGCTGCTGTTGAAAGTCGCCCTGCAGCAGCGCGGCATCGCCCACCGGCGTGTTGATCGTGGTATAGCAGCCCTGGGTGGCCAGGCTGCGCCATGGCGAGGTGAAAAGGAAACCGCGGCACAGCGCGGAAAAATCCTTCAGCCAGGCATTTTCAAACGTGGAGCTTTCCACCATAATTTTCACCTATAAATGATAAGATTATTAAGAATGATTATCATTTTTATTATGGCTCTGTAACCTACGTCGAAAGGGGCAAAGAGTCAATCCATTCGCGGGATTTACCGTGCTGTCAGACGTAAGCGGCGGCTGACGCCGGGCCAGGCATTAAGCTAAAAGGTGGATCAAAACTTATGAATAAATGCGGTTTATGGGGCATGGCTGTCCTGTTGTTCATTTTCCAGTCACTGTCATGGACAGCGCGGGCCGACCAGGGATGGCCGCGCAGCGTACAGGGCGCGACCAGAACGGTAACGCTTAACCAGGCACCGCAGCGCATTGTCTCCACCAGCGTCACGCTGACCGGCTCGCTGCTGGCGATTGACGCGCCGGTCATCGCCTCAGGCGCGACCGCACCGAAAAGCCGCCTGGCCGACGATCAGGGCTTCTTCCGTCAGTGGGGCGAGGTGGCAAAACAGCGCCACGTTAAGCGGCTGTACATTGGTGAGCCGAGCGCCGAGGCGATTGCGGCGCAAGCCCCGGATCTGATCATCGTCAGCGCCACCGGTAATGACTCCGCCCTGAAGCTGGTCAGTCAGCTGTCCGCCATTGCCCCCACGCTGGTGGTCAACTACGACGATAAGAGCTGGCAGGATGTGGTTACGCTGCTGGGGCAGGCCACCGGCCATGAAGCACAGGCGGCGCAGCGCGTAAAAGAGTTCGATGATCGCGAAGCGGCGCTGAAGCAGGCCATTACGCTGCCGCCGCAGCCGGTCTCCGCGATGGTATGGAACGGTGATGGCCGGGCAGTGAATCTGTGGACCGCCGCATCGGCGCAGGGCAAACTGCTGCAGCAGCTCGGTTTTACCCTGGCGCAGCCGCCGGCCGGCACGCAACAGGGGCACAGCATGGGCCAGCGCAAAGACATTATTCAGCTCTCGGGCGAGAATCTCGCCGCCAGCCTGACCGGTCACAGCTTCCTGCTGTTTGCCGGCGATGACAAAACCGCGCAGTCAGTGCTGAGCAACCCGTTCCTGGCACAAAACGCGGCGGTGCGCGATAAGCAGGTCTATGCGCTGGGCATCGACACCTTCCGCCTGGATTACTACAGCGCCAGCAATCTGCTGACGCGTCTGCATCAGCTGTTCGTCAAATCATGATGTTTGCTGCGCCAGCACGGGCGCGGGCGCCTGATAGCGCCGCAATCCTTTCATCACCAGCCACATCATGACGCCAAGCAGTGTCGCGGCACAGCCAAACGCCGCGGCAGCCTGCGCCGGTAACAGCCACGAACCGAGGGCACCAATCAGCGCGGCGCCGAGGGCATCGCCGCACACGTTCTGCGCCGTCCACAGGCTGTTGATGCGGCCCAGCAGATGATCCGGCGTCAGCAGCTGAATCATCGCGTATTGCACCAGGCTGTTGATGGCACTGAAATAGCCGAAGCCCGCCAGACACAGCAGCGCCAGCCACAGCGTCGGCATCAGGCTGAACAGGCCCAGGGCGACGAAACCGGCCACGGCACTGCCCAGCACCAGCCGCCCAGGGCGCGCCGCCTGTTTCAGCCTGCCGCTGGTAAATGCACCCACGGCGGCACCGAGCGGCACGGCGGCGTACAGCATACCGAGCTGGTCGGCGCTGACTGACCAGTGCGGTGCCAGCGCCGGGTACAGCACGCGGATGGCGCTGGCCAGCGTTACCAGCGCACCGGTCAGCGCCACCATGCCGACCAGCGGGCTGGCGAACAGGAATTGCACGCCGGTTGCCAGCGCCCGCAACGGATGCTCGCGCGGCTGCGGAGGCGGGGGCAGCGCAGGCAGCTTTAGCAGCGTCAGTACCGTCAGCAGCGTGCCGAAGGCGGTCAGTCCGTAATTCCACAGCACGCCGCCGTGCGCGATCACCACACCAGCAATTGCCGGCGATAAAATCGAGCCGAAGCGCACCGTCAGCATGGTAATGGCACCGGCCTGCATGATGTTTTCGCGCCCCACCAGCGCTGGCGTAGCGGCCAGCAGCGCCGTGACGCCAATCGCACCAAAAAAGCCGTCCCACAAGCCCAGCAGATAGACCGCCAGCAGCGAAGGCGCGGGCAGCGCGGCATTTATCGCCAGCGCGACAAAGCCCAGCCCGCAGGTGGTGCGGGCAAGCAGGATCAACGTCTTACGCTCATAGCGATCGGCCAGCACGCCGCCGGTCAGCAGGCCAGTAAACATGCCGGCAGCGGACAGTGTGACGGCGAGGCCCACCAGCAGCGGGGAATGGGTCATCTGCTGAATCTGCACCGGCACGGCAACGGCCAGCATACCGAGCGCCACAATCGAGATAAAACGCGCAATAAACACCGCGCGAAACGCCGCGTGGGTTTTCAGCAATGAGAGATCGATAAAGTGAGAGGGTTTGTTCATTGTTTCGCCTTTTTGCACCAATTTTCCTCATCATCCGCGAGGCGACTCATGGTAACATAGGCAAACGCGAGTAATAACGATAACAAATATCATTATCACATTACGTTGCACCGCAACGACGTCGAACAGTGAAGGTTTAGAACGCTATGCGCCAGATCCGTGCATTAGCAGGCTCAGGGATTCTGCTTTTGCTCCTCATGGCGCTCAGTCTGATGCTGGGTGCCAAATCAATACCGCTTTCCGATGTGTATCACGCTCTCACCGCTTCCTGCTCCAGCGCGGAGTGCATCATCGTGCGCGATGCGCGCCTGCCGCGCACGCTGGCCGGTCTGCTGGCGGGTGTGGCGCTGGGGCTGGCTGGCGCGCTGATGCAGAGCCTGACGCGTAATCCGCTGGCCGAGCCGGGCATTCTGGGCGTGAACGCCGGTGCCGGTTTTGCCATCGTGCTCGGCATCGCGCTGCTGGGGGCGGACTCCCCGCTGCAGTGGCTGACGCTGGCCTTCAGCGGTGCACTGCTGGCGGCGCTGCTGATGACGGTGATTGGCGCGATGGGCGGCGGGCGCGTCAATCCGGTGCGTCTGACGCTGGCAGGCGTGGCGCTGGCGGCGGTGCTGGAGGGCTTAACCTCCGGCCTGTCGCTGCTCAATCCGGACATTTACGATCACCTGCGCTTCTGGCAGAGCGGCTCGCTGGATATCCGCGATTTCAGCGTGTTGCGCACCCTGAGCCCGGCGGTGCTGGCCGGTGCGGCGCTGGCGCTGGGGCTGGCGCAGTCGCTGAACAGCCTGAGCATGGGCGGTGATATGGCGGCGGCGCTGGGCACGCGCGTGGTGCGCACCCAACTGCTGGGCCTGCTGGCGATTGCCTTACTGAGCGGCGCGGCGACCGCCGCCGTCGGGCCGATCGCTTTTATCGGCCTGATGACGCCGCATTTTGCCCGCTGGCTGGTGGGCAACGATCACCGCTGGCTGCTGCCAGCGACGGCGCTGATCACCCCGGCGCTGCTGCTGGCGGCGGATATTCTGGGGCGGATAATGGTGGCGGGCGAACTGCGCGTCTCAATTGTGACCGCCATCCTTGGCGCGCCGATGCTGATTTTGCTGGTGCGGCGCCAGCGCGGGCGAGGTGGATTATGACGCGGCGTGCCTGGTTGCATGGCGGCTGGCTGCTAGTAGCGTGTGCGCTGCTGACGTGGCTGGCGCTGACGCGCGGTGCGCTGCCGATTACGGCGGAGCAGGTGTGGCAGGCGCTGCGCGGGCAGGGAGCGGCTAATGTGCAGCTGATTGTGGTGGAGTGGCGGCTGCCGCGCGTGCTGATGGCGCTGCTGATCGGTGCGGCGCTGGGTGTCAGCGGGGCGATTTTTCAGTCGCTGCTGCGTAACCCGCTCGGCAGCCCGGATATCCTCGGCTTCAATACCGGCGCTTACAGCGGCGTGCTGGTGGCGCTGGTGCTGTTTAATCAGAGCATCACCGCGATGACCGGGGCCGCGCTGATCGGCGGTATCGCGACGGCTGCGCTGGTGTATCTGTTTGCCTGGCGCAACGGGGTGGAAACGTTTCGGTTAATCATCGTGGGCATTAGCGTGCGCGCGCTGCTGATGGCGCTCAATGCCTGGCTGATTATCAGCGCTTCGCTGGAGTCGGCGCTCAGCGCCGGGCTGTGGAGCGCCGGCTCGCTTAACGGCATCACCTGGGCGAAAACGCCGCCGGTGGTGACGGTGCTGCTGCTGTCGCTGCTGCTGGTGGCGCTGTTAACGCGCCGCATGCGTCTGCTGGAGATGGGCGACGACACCGCCTGCGCGCTCGGCGTGCCGGTGGAGCGCAGCCGCCTGTGGCTGATGCTGCTGGGCGTGCTGCTGACCGCGGCCTCCACCGCGCTGGCGGGGCCGATCTCGTTCGTGGCGCTGCTGGCCCCGCAGATTGCGCGCCGGCTGAGCGGCGGGGAAAAAGGCGCATTATGGCTGGCGGCGCTGTGCGGCGCGCTGCTGTTGTGCGCCGCCGATTATGCCGCGCAGCATCTGTTCCTGCCTTATCAACTGCCGGTTGGCGTGATTACCGTCAGCCTGGGCGGACTCTATCTGATTGCGTTACTGGTGCGGGAGGCGCGACGCCAATGATCGATATTCCTTCACGGCTGTATGGCGAAGGCCTGACGCTGGGTTATGACAAAAAAGTGGTGGCGGAAAATCTCTCGGTGGCGATTCCGCAAGGGGAGCTGACCGTGATTATCGGCCCTAACGCCTGCGGTAAATCCACTCTGCTGCGTACTCTCAGCCGCCTGCAGGCACCGCTGAAAGGTGACGTACTGCTGGACGGCGAGGCGATTGCACGTTATCCCACCAAAGAGGTGGCGCGCCGTCTTGGCCTGCTGCCGCAGAGTTCGAACGCACCGGCGGGCATCAGCGTGAGCGAACTGGTGGCACGCGGGCGTTATCCGCATCAGTCGCTGTTTGGCCGCTGGCGCGCAGAGGATGAAGCGGCGGTGCAGCAGGCGATGCTGGCCACCGGCGTGGCGGATCTGGCGCAACAGGCGGTCGATACCCTGTCCGGCGGGCAGCGTCAGCGCGTATGGATTGCCATGGTACTGGCGCAGCAGACGCCGCTGCTGCTGCTGGATGAGCCCACCACCTGGCTGGATATAACCCACCAGATTGAGTTGCTTGAGCTGATGCAGACGCTCAATCAGCAGCATGGCCGTACGCTGGTGGTGGTGCTGCACGACCTTAATCACGCCTGCCGCTACGCCACCCATCTGATCGCCATGCGTCACGGGAAGATCATTGCCGAGGGCAAGCCTGGCGAGATTGTGACGCCGGCGCTGATTGAGCAGGTATACGGGTTACGCTGTGTGATTGTTGAGGATCCGGTGGCGCATACGCCAATGATTGTGCCGCTGGGGCGCGGGCGCTAAGGCGGAAGAAAGGGCTGTTGTTTAAACGTTTTCTGCCATGCGGTTCCCTCTCCCGCCGGGAGAGGGTGAGGGCAAAACCGCTACGCCAGCAACTGCTGCAACAGCGGCCCGATCTGCTCAAACATGCGAGGCGAGATAATCTCGACGTGGGCGCAATCCATCGGCCACACCGTCAGCTCACCGACATAGGGCGCCCAGGCGCGGCGCGCATCCTGGCCTGGCTGCTGCGTCTGTTCGGCGAGGAACAGCGTAGCGCGGCCGCCGAAGCGTGCGCTGCGCGCCGTGGCCAGCAGACGCACCGAGCTGGCGTAGTTGGCTTCGATGGTATCGAACATGGCCTGCATCTCTTCACCGGCCTGATGGCGCTGCGCGGCGATAAACTGTTCGCGCTCGCGATTCACCTCCTCCAGCACCGCCGGATCCAGCACATTCTCGCCGCGCTTCTCATCCCAGTTCTGCGTTTCCGGCGGCCAGGTGTCGAGCAGGCCAAGGAAGGCGACCTCTTCACCCGCCGCTTCCAGCCGGGCAGCAATGCCCTGCGCCAGCGTACCGCCCAGCGAGTAGCCGAGGAAATAGTATGGCCCGTGCGGTTGTACCTCGCGCAGCGTGCGCAAATGCGCCTCACAGACCTCATCGAGGTGCGCGCTCTGATTCAGCGGTCCCTGCGTGTCAGGCGACTGAATGCCGACCAGTGACCAGCGTGGGTCAAGGTAACGCTGCAGCACGCTGAACTGCCAGGCGAAGCCGGACGCCGGGTGGAAGCAGAACAGCGTCGGTCCGCTGCCTTTACGCAGCGGCAGCACCGCTTCAAAGCCCGCCTGCTGATGGGATTGTCCATCGCTCAGTAGCGCCGCCAGTTTTTCCACCGTCGGGGCGATCATGATCTGCCCAACCGAAACCGGCAGCTGGAGCTCGCGGCGCAGCTGCGCAGCCAGGCGCATCGCCAGCAGCGAATGGCCACCGAGCGCAAAGAAATCATCCTGCGCACCGATCGTGTCGCAGGCCAGCAAGCGGCAGAACGCTGCGGCCAGCGTGCTCTCTAAACCGGGCAGTGGCGCGCGCCCCTGGCGCTGCGCGATGCTCTGCGGCAGCGGCAGCGCTTTGCGATCCAGTTTGCCGTTGCTGCTGAGCGGCAGCGCCTCCAGCTGGACGATGGCCACCGGCACCATGTGCGCCGGTAGCTGCTGTGCCAGCGCGTGACGCAGTGCGTCGCCATCCACCGGCTGAGGCGCCACCACGTAGCCCACCAGCTGACGCGCATCGCCCTGTGCCGCCGCACTGCCCAGCACCACCGCATGCGTCACCGCCTGTTCAATGCCGGGTTGGGCGCACAGCGCATGATCGATTTCGTTCAGCTCAATGCGCTGACCGCGGATCTTCAGCTGGTCATCGCTGCGCCCGAGATACTCCACCGCACCGTTGTCCAGCCAGCGCGCAACGTCGCCGGTCAGGTACATACGCTCACCAGCGGCGTACGGGTCGGCGATAAAGCGGCTGGCGGTCAGCTCCGGCCGGTTGAGATAGCCGTGCGCCAGCTGAATGCCGGTAAGGTAGAGATCGCCGGCCACGCCCGGCGGCACCGGCTGCATTTGCGCATCAAGAATGCGCAGGCCGGTGTTCCACACCGGGAAGCCGATCGGTACGCTCGGGCCATCGACGGCTGCGAGCGCCGCGCCATACGCCGGATACCAGCTGACATCAACGGCCGCTTCGGTCGGCCCATACAGATTGTGCAGCGGCACGCGGGTCAATGTTTCCCAGCTGCGCGACAGATCGGTGGGCAATGCTTCACCGCTGCAGAACACATTGCGCAGGCTGGCGCAGCAGGCTATCGCGGCCGGGTGGTCGAGCGCCGCGACAAAGGCCGCCAGCATCGAGGGTACGAAATGCGTGGTGGTGACTTTGTAGCGGGCAAACAGTTGCTGTAAGGCTTCCGGATCGCGGTGTGCATCCGGCGGCGCCATCACCAGCTGCGCGCCGACCAGCAGCGGCCAGAAGAACTCCCACACCGAGACATCAAAGCTGCTCGGCGTTTTCTGCAGCACCACGTCATCCGCCTGCAGCGGATAACGATCCTGCATCCACAGCAGGCGATTAACGATCGCCTGATGGCCGACCAGCACGCCTTTCGGCCGGCCGGTAGAGCCGGAGGTATAGATGATGTACGCGCCATCCTGCGGCGTCGGCGCGCTGGCCGGGGTCGGTGCATGTTCGGCATTATACAGGGTGTCAAAGTGCAGCTGACTGACCGGCGCGATGGCGCGGAAGCGGGCACTGAGTGCGGCAGCGGTAATCAGCGTTTTGGGCGCGGCGTCTTCCAGCATCAGCTGTAGCCGCTCGTCAGGATAGCCGGTATCCAGCGGCAGATAAGCGGCCCCGAGCGTCACAATCGCCTGCAGCGCCAGCGACAGCTGCACTGAACGCGGCAGCGCCACGGCGACGATATCACCCCGCTGCACGCCAGCCGCACTGAGATCGGCCGCCAGCGCGAATACCTGCTGCTGCATCTGGCGATAGTTCAGCTGGTGCTGCGCATCGGCCAGCGCCGGTGCGTCCGGCGTGCGCTGCGCCTGCTGCGCCAGCAGCGACGCCAGGGTTTCCGCCGGCAGCGGATGGGCGGTCTGATTGATGGCCGCAATCTGCTGCTGCTCCGCTGGCGTCAGCAGATCGAGCTCGCCCAGCGCGCGCTGCGGCTGCGCGGCCAGCTGGCTGAGCAGCAGGGCAAAGCGGCTGGCATGGCGCTGCAGCGTCTCGGCAGCATAGCGCTGCGCGTTCGCGAGAAGCTCCAGCGTCAGATCGCCGTGCTCGCTGAGGTAAATCGCGATTTCCAGATCGCGCACCGGGCCGGAGGCCAGCTGATGCGTGATGCCTTCAATGCCGGCGAAATCGAGCTGGTAGTCAAACATCTTCAGGTTGATCACCGGGCCATACAGCGGATCGCTATCGCCGAGGCGGCCGAGATCGCGCTGCACCTGTTCAGCATCGTAGCGCTGATGACGGCGCATTTTTTTCACTTCCGCGGCCAGCTGAGCGGCGAGATCGCCGAGCGTTTGTCCCGGCTGGTAATGCACCGCCATCGGCAGCACGTTAATCACCGGACCGGTGGCGCACAGCGCGGCGGAGCCGATGCGGCGCATGAAGATGAAGCCGGCAGCAAAATCATTTTGTCCGCTGAGGCGAGCCAGCCACAGCGCTACCAGCGCAAAGGCTAGATCGGCGGCGCTGTGCTGTGGATGCTGGCTGGTCAGCGTCTGGAAGCGGTGACGATCCAGCGTAACGCTGTGGCGCAGCAGATCGGTGCTGGCGCTCTGACCGGCCAGCGGCAGCGGCGACAGCGAGGCGGGCGCGGGCAGGGCGCGGCCTTTTTCGCGCCAGAATTCGCCGTCACGGGTGTAAGACGCCGATTGCTGATAGCGCTGATACTCGTCAACCACGGCGCTGAACGGAATAAACGGTGTCGGCTCAGGCGGCTGCTGCTGTACGGCGGCGCTGTACAGATTGGCGATGCGGCGCGTCAGCGCGGTAAAACTGAAGCCATCCACCACCAGATGGTGATAGCGCTGATACCAGAACCAGTGCTGCTCGCCGAGGCGGAACAGGCGATGGTGCCACAGCGGCGCGCCGCTCAGCACGCGCAGGTCACCCTGCATATCGGCACGCATCAGGGCGCGCGCGGCGGCAGCGGCATCCGCTTCGCCGCGCAGATCAACGATGTCTGGCAGGCTGAAAGTCTGCGGCTGCGGCCACTGCAGCGGCTCGCCGTCGATTTCGCCGAACGCCATATTCAGGGTATCGGCTTCCTGCATCCCGTCGACGATGGCCTGCGCCAGCAGCGCGCTGTTGATGTCGCCGCGCAGTTCGATAAAGTGCGCCACTGCATAGGCGTTGTGATGGCGGCTGAGCTGGTCGGCGATCCAGATGCCAGGCTGCGCCGCCACCAGCGGCAGAGTTTGTTGGTCAATCATAGTGTCGTTCATCAGAGAATTTACTGTCGCTCCGGTTCACGTCTGGCGTGATGAATGAATTTGGATTGCGCCACAAAGCTTGCAGACCGTCGAGCAGGCCACCGCGCCAGCACAGCGCGTCATGGCCGCCCTCTACCGGCTGGTAATGAACCTGATAGCCGGCAGCGGTAAGTTGTTGTTGTAATTGTTGATTGGCTTGCAGAATCAGGCCTTCACGCTGGCCTGCCTCCAGCCAGAAACGCAGCGGCTGGCGAGGTGCCAGGCCATGGTCCAGCGCCTGCAGCAGCCAGCCATGCGGGTTACCGCGCTCCGGCCACCAGAAGGAGCCGGACAGGCTAAGCGCATTACCAAAGGTGTGAGGAAAGTGCAGCGCGGCAAACACCGCGGCCAGACCGCCGAAGCTTTGTCCGGCGACCAGCGTGCGCGCCGGCTGCGCATCGTACGGCATCCAGCGTGCCACCTGCGGCAACAGCTCCTGCTGCACTGCCTGCCAGAATTGCGGATTGCATGGCAGCTCGCGGCTGCGGTGTTCGCGATCGATGATGTCGATAAACAGGTAGACCGCCGGCGGCAGCTTGCCCGCGGCGGTCAGCTGCTGCAGCGGGCCGGCGATCGGCATCTGCTGCGCCCAGAACTGACCATCGAGCAGTATCGCCAGCGGACGCGGGCCGTGCTGCGCCTCGCCTGTGGCGTACAGCCACACCCGGCGATGATTGCCGAGCAGCGCGCTGTCCCACTGCTGCTCCTGCAGCGTCAGCGCCGGGGCGCGGCCCTCATCCACCGCACGCCACACCTGCTGGTCGGGCGCGTCAGGCAGGTGCAGCGGTGACACGCCCATGCCGCGTCCGCCGGACCAGCTGCGCAGCGGATTGAGCGCATCGGCCTGCGCGGCAGGGAATTTTTCGCGCCACCAGTGGCGCAGCGCATGCATGTCAGGCTCGCCGCTGAAATCGCTGGCCTGCCGATCCGGCATCAGGCAGTAGCTGCCGCGCCAGTGTGACGGCAGCACGGTTTGCCAGTACCAGACATCGCTACTGGCGACGCGCATCAGCGATTGCGGCGGGCGCCGCTGGTGGTGATCGGTCACGCCGGTGATGTTGATCCACACGCGCTGGGTGTGGGAGGTGGTTTCACTGCCTTGCGGATCGCGCCAGAAGAAGGTCACCAGACAGGTGCCATCCTGCTGCGGCTCAATGCGCGGAATGCCCTGAGTCTGTTGCTCCTGCCACCAGGCTTCGCTACCAATTCCATCATTTCGCCAGGTCATAGGGGCTGCCAGTCGCCGTCTGTACGGGGAGGTTTACATAGGATTGATAAATAATACTATTGATAATTATTTGCATTTGCAATAGGGTGACTGCGCTCAAAATGAGCACGCACGTTCCGTCTGGCACCCGGTAAGTCATGGGATTCAGCAAAGGATGGCCCTGCCAGGTGTGAACGGCTGCGCGATAAAGACAGGGATCTTCTCACCGGCTCGCCAGTCACTCCGCTGTGGCGCAGAACTGGCCTTCCAGGAATGAAAAAAATGAAGCATTACTCGCGGTTAACCTTCGCTATTTTGATTGAACTGGGGCTCAGCGCCTCACTGCTTTCCGGCAGCGCCTGGGCAGCAGAGACTTCCAGCAAGACGACTTCCAGCAACGCCTCTTCTCCCGACGCCAGCGCAATGGACGGTGGCACCTTAATGGTGACGGCCCAGCAGCAGACGCTGCAGGCACCGGGGGTTTCCACCATCACCGCCGATGAGATCAAAAAGCATCCGCCGGCGCGCGATGTCTCAGAAATTATCCGTACCATGCCGGGGGTTAACCTGACCGGTAACTCGACCAGCGGCCAGCGCGGCAACAACCGTCAGATCGATATTCGCGGCATGGGACCGGAAAATACCCTGATCATGGTGGACGGCATGCCGATCACCAGCCGTAACTCAGTGCGTCTCGGCTGGCGCGGTGAGCGTGATACGCGCGGCGATACCAACTGGGTGCCGCCGGAGATGATTGATCACATCGACGTGATTCGCGGGCCGGCCGCGGTGCGCTACGGTAACGGTGCGGCGGGCGGTGTAGTGAACATCATCACCAAAAAGTACAGCGATCAGCAGTGGCACGGTTCGTGGAATACCTACTTCAACGCGCCGGAACACAAATCGGAAGGGGCGACCAAACGCACCAACTTCAGCCTTGAAGGGCCGCTGGGCGACGACTTCAACTTCCGGCTGTATGGCGGCTTAGCCAAAACCCAGGCCGACGCGTACGACATCAATGAAGGGCACGCGGCAGCGCGCACCGGCAGCTATGCCGGCAGTTACCCGGCAGGCCGCGAAGGCTCGGTAAACAAAGACATCAATGCGTTGCTAAGCTGGGCGTTTGCCCCCATGCAGACGCTGGAGCTGCAGGCCGGTTACAGTCGTCAGGGCAACCTGTACGCGGGCGATACGCAGAACACCAACACTAACGCGCTGGTGAAGAGCCTGTACGGCGACGAAACCAACCGTCTGTATCGCCAGAATATTTCACTGAAATGGACCGGCGCGTGGGACAACGGCATCAGCACCAGCAGCTGGGCGCGCTACGAGAAAACCCGCAATACGCGCATTAATGAAGGTCTGGCGGGTGGCACGGAAGGGATCTTCTCCAACAGCGGGTTCAATACCATCCAGCTGGACGATGTGCTGCTGCACAGTGAAATCAGCCTGCCGTTTGAGCTGGGCGTCAATCAGACCGCGACGCTGGGCACCGAGTGGAACCAGCAGCGCATGAAAGATCCTTCGTCGACCACCCAGGCCGCCAGCAACGGTGCCGTGCCAGGCATCGCCAGCACCGGCCGCAGTCCTTATGCCCAGGCGGAGATTTTCTCCCTGTTTGCCGAAGACAACATGGAGCTGACCGACAGCACCATGCTGACGCCGGCGCTGCGCTTCGATCATCACTCCATCGTTGGCAACAACTGGAGCCCATCGCTTAACCTGTCACAGGGGCTGGGCGATGACTTCACGCTGAAGATGGGGATTGGCCGGGCCTACAAAGCGCCGAGTCTCTACCAGACGAACCCGAACTACCTGCTGTACAGCAACGGCCAGGGCTGCGCCGCCAGCACCGGCGCCTGCTATTTGCAGGGTAATCCGAATCTGAAAGCGGAAAACAGCATCAATAAAGAAGTTGGGCTGGAGTGGAAGCATGAAGGTTATCAGGCCGGTCTGACCTGGTTCCGTAACGACTACCGCAACAAGATTGAAGCCGGCTATGCGCCTTCAGGTAAAGCCTCTAACGGCACCACGGATATCTATCGCTGGGAGAACGTGCCGAAAGCAGTGGTGGAAGGGCTGGAAGGTACGGTCAATGTTCCTTTCTCTGACAGCGTGATGTGGAATAACAACTTTACCTACATGCTGCAGAGCAAGAACAAGGAGACCGGCGATCGTCTGTCGATCATTCCGGAGTATACGCTGAACTCGACGCTGAGCTGGCAGGCAACGCAGGATCTGTCGCTGCAAACCACCCTGACGTGGTACGGCACCCAGACGCCGAAGAAGTACGACTACAAAGGACAGCCGGTCACCGGCAGCGCCACCGACAAAGTGAGCCCGTACTCGATTGTCGGCCTGAGCGGTACTTACGATATCAATAAGTACGCCAGCGTGACGCTGGGCATCGATAACCTGTTCGATAAGCGCCACTTCCGTGAGGGCAATGCGCAAACCACCGGTAATGCTACCACCGGCGCTTATCTCTACGGTGCCGGTGCCAATACCTATAACGAATCAGGCCGTACTTACTATATGAGCCTCAACACCCACTTCTGATGGCGTTCAGCCAATCAGTTGCGTTGGCAAACAGCAGCGGGCGACCAGTCCGCTGCTGTCTTCGCGGTTGACCAGTTCCAGTTTGCCGCGATGCATCTGCACAATACGCAGCACAATGTTCAGGCCCAGGCCGCTGCCGCCATAGCGTTGATCGCGCCGCCGGAACGCCTGCGTCAGCTCTTCTGCCGCATCGGCATCAATACCCGGCCCCTGATCCCACACTTCAACCCAGACCTGCTGTTGCACCTGACGCAGCTTCACCTGCACGCTGCTGCCTTCCGGACTGTAGCGCGATGCGTTCTCCAGCAAATTGCGCAGCATCAGGCGCAGCAGCACCGCTTCACCCTGCTGCGGCACATCGTCGCCGTCGGGCCAGTGCAGCGTCTGCTGACGCTGCGCATACAGTTCAGCCATCTCCGGCATCAGCGGCTGCATGATGTCACGCTGCCACTGCAGCTGCTGATAGTGGCCGCCCGCCAGCGCCTGACCGGCGCGCGACAGCATCAGCAGCTGTTCGACGGTGTGCATCAGCTGGTCGATACGCTCAATCAGCATGGCGCTTTGCGGCACCTGCTGCTGATGCAGAAGCTCAAGATGCAGGCGCAGCCCGGCCAGCGGCGTACGCAGCTCGTGCGCGGCGTCGGCGGTGAATAATCGCTCCTGCTGCAGCGTGTGGTCGAGACGGGAAAACAGCTGGTTGATGGAGGAGGTGACCGCAACGATCTCATCCATCTCGGAGTAAATCGGCAGCGGCGTCAGGTTGTCGGCAGAGCGGTGGGCAAGGCTGTCCTGTAGTGATTTGAGCGGACGGATAATCCAGTTGATGGCCCAGAACGACAGCAGCAGCGTCAGGCTTACCATCACCAGCGAAGGCAGCAACAGCGAAGCGATGGCCTCACGGATCTCATTCTCCACGCGATCGTTACGCGCCTGGGCCGACAGGGTTTCATTGACGAGGAAACTGATCTGTTCGCGGCTTTCATGCCACAGCCAGATGGCGCTCATCACCTGGCAGGTGAGGAGAATCAGCGCCAGCATGATCAGTAACCGCTGACGCATGCTGCTCATTCGCGCAGTTCCAGCCGGTAGCCAACGCCGCGCACGGTTTTGATGCGATCTTTCCCCAGCTTGCGGCGCAGATTATGAATGTGAACTTCTAAGGTGTTGGAGCCGGGATCGTCGTTCCAGCTGTAGAGATCCTGCTGCAGCGTTTCGCGATGCACATTTTGCCCCACGCGCATCAGCAGGCGGGTGAGCAGGGCGAACTCTTTGGGGGTGATCTCCAGCGGCAGATTCTCCAGCAGCACCTGCTGCGAGCTGAGATTGAGCGTCAGATCGCCCTGCTGCAGCAGGTTGTCGCTGTGCCCCTGATAACGGCGGATCAGCGCGCGCACCCGCGCCTGCAGTTCTGCCAGCGCAAACGGCTTGACCAGGTAATCATCGGCACCGGCGTCCAGCCCGTCGACGCGATCCTCCAGCGCATCGCGCGCGGTCAGGATCAGCACCGGCACCGCGATGCCGTCGCGCCGCCACTGGCGCAGCAGCGTGGCGCCATCGCGATCCGGCAGGCCGAGATCCAGCACGATCAGGCTGTACTGGCTGCTGCGCAGCAGGGCGTTGCTTTCCGCCGCGCTGCCAGCGCAATCCACGGCGTAGCCCTCGCTGCTCAGCGCCTGCGCCAGGCCCGATTGTAACAACGCATCATCTTCAACGATCAACAGTTTCATTAGTTGTTCTTGTTAATGTCGGTATAGAGCCGGCTCTCAAAGCGCACCAGCGGAATCCGCCGCGTTTTCTGGTCTTCCGGCGGTACCGCATAGCCAGAGAGGAACTGGACAAAGGCCACGCGTGCACCGCTCGACGTGGTGATGAACCCAGCCAGATTATAGACGCCCTGCAGCGAACCGGTTTTTGCCGACACTTTGCCATCCAGCCCCGCTTCGTGCAGACCGCCGCGATACTGCAGCGTGCCGTCATAACCTGCCAGCGGCAGCATCGAAATATAATTCAGCGTGGCGTCATTTTTGGCGATGAACTGCAGCACCTGCATCATGGTATCCGGCGCGATCAGGTCGTGACGCGACAGGCCGGAACCATCCACCTGAATGCTGTTGCCGAGGTCAACGCCGGCTTTTTCGCGCAGCACACGCCTGACCGCATCCGAACCGGCGCGGAAGGTGCCCGGCACGTTAAAGTAGTGATGGCCGATGGTGCGGAACACGGTATCGGCGATCATGTTGTCTGACTTTTTCAGCATGGTGTGCAGCAGGTTGTGCAGCGGTGCGGACTGCGTCGAGGCGAGCACCGTACCCGGTGACGTCACCTGCGTCTGGCGCACTAAATGGCCGCTGTAATCAATATCGGCGTCGCGCAGCTGCGCTTTAAGGATCTCGCCGGCCCATGCGGCGCCATCCTGCACGGCAAACGCCAGGGGCAGCGGTTCCGCACGCTGGCGCATACAGCCGGTCAGCGTGTAGCGATTGAGCTCGCCGGGCACCACGTCCAGTTCGCAATACTGCCCGTCACCGCTGTTGCGTCCGATCGTGCGCACCTGGCTGAACATGTGCGCCGGATAGTAAGAGGCGATGCGCACAAAGGCGTTTTCGCCGGGCGTATTGGCACTGTAGAGCGAAACCGAGAAGCAGTTTTTATCAACAATCGCCGCACCTGGCGGGGCGCTGAAGCACTGTGTCAGATCGTTCCACGGCCAGCCTGGCGCCATATCGTGACTGGCGAACACCGAGGTGTCGATCACCAGATTGCCTTTGATATGGTTGATGCCCTGCTTTTTCAGCGCCGCCACCATATTGCGCAGATCCTGGCGACTGAGCGTCGGATCGCCGGCAAAGCGCGCTACCAGGTCGCCATTTAAGGTGCCATCGCTGACCGCGCCTTTAGTCTCCAGCGTGGTCTGAAAACGGAAGTCCGGGCCCAGCTCCAGCAGTGCCGCCAGCGCGGTGATCACTTTCATGGTACTGGCCGGCAACGCCATCTGTTTGCCGTGATAGTCGATTATCGGGGTGGATGCGCCCACTTTTTGTACCATCAGCGCCAGGTTTGCGCCGTCTGGCAAATACTGCATGTATTCTTCAACGGGTGCTGCTTGTGCCTGCAGCATAAACGCACAGGTTAATCCGGTAACAAGTCGTGAAAATCGCATAATCTCGCGGTAACTGACGGGTGAAGGCGTCAATACTATGTCCCCGGACGGTGCAAAGTAAACAATGACCCACAGGGAACTCTGGGGTAAAATACGTATCAAAATGCAAAACCGATACCTGACCCGGAAAGCTTTCCGGGTCAGGCTTCTTTTGCTTGTGAAAAGAGGTTACGCGCCGCAGAAGCCGATCTTCTGCTGTCACCGGTCAGGATGACGCCGTTAACCAGGATAGATGACGAGGAGCCAAAATGAATCAGATTCCGATGACGTTGAAAGGCGCTGAGAAGCTGCGTGAAGAGCTGAACGAACTGAAAACCGTTAAGCGTCCGCGCATCATCGCCTCTATCGCCGAAGCCCGTGAGCACGGCGATCTGAAAGAGAATGCCGAATACCACGCCGCGCGCGAAGAACAGGGGTTCTGCGAAGGGCGTATTCAGGAGATCGAAGCCAAGCTCTCCAATGCACAGGTGATTGACGTGACCGCCATGCCGAAAACCGGCCGCGTGATTTTTGGCGCCACCGTCACCGTGCTGAATGTCGATACCGATGAAGAGTTTACTTACCGGATTGTCGGCGACGACGAAGCGGACTTTAAACAGAACCTGATTTCCGTGAATTCGCCGATGGCGCGCGGTCTGGTGGGCAAAGAGGCCGATGACGTGGCTATTGTTAAAACCCCAGGCGGCGATGTGGAATATGAAGTGCTGAAAGTGGAATACATCTAAGATATTGCTACGCTTTGAAATGCGCAGCTGCATATTGTAAAGAAAGGAAAAAGGCCGCGCTGCGGCCTTTTATCCCATGCAGGAGCATGGCACTTTCTCTGCCCGTCGGACGAGCCGTAACGGTACGCTTAACGTGGCAGAGTAATTTTGCGCTCTTTGGCAGGGCGATACAGCACCAGCACGTTGCCGATGACCTGAACGTTGTTTGCCTTAGTTTCACGCACGATAGCGTCCACGATCAGCTGCTTGGTTTCACGATCTTCCGAGGCAATTTTTACCTTGATCAATTCGTGATGTTCGAGCGCCTGTTCGATCTCGGCGAGCACGCCTTCAGTCAGGCCATTGCCGCCCAGCATGACCACTGGCTTCAGTGGATGGGCAAGGCCTTTCAGGTGCTGTTTTTGTTTGGTACTCAGATTCATCGTATTTTTTGCTTACTCAGGGATTGAAAACGGTTCATTCTACCGCCATCTCGGGTATATCGCCAAATCAACGCGACCCATTGCGTGCTGATTTATCGCTACGATGACGATTTAACTGGAAATATTATGACGGGTAAAAAGCGTTCGGCCAGTTCCAGTCGCTGGCTTCAGGAACACTTTAGCGATAAATATGTGCAACAGGCACAGAAAAAAGGGTTGCGCTCGCGCGCCTGGTTTAAACTGGATGAAATTCAGCAGGGTGACAAGCTGTTCAAACCCGGTATGACCGTGGTTGACCTGGGCGCTGCGCCCGGCGGCTGGTCGCAATATGTGGTACAACAGATTGGTTCGGGTGGCCGTATTATTGCCTGCGATCTGCTGCCGATGGATCCCATCGTTGGCGTTGACTTCCTGCAGGGCGATTTTCGCGACGAAGCGGTGTTGAAAGCGTTACTGGAGCGCGTGGGCGACCAGAAAGTGCAGGTGGTGATGTCGGACATGGCGCCGAACATGAGCGGTACGCCTGCGGTCGATATCCCGCGTTCCATGTATTTAGTTGAACTGGCGTTAGAAATGTGTCGGGATGTACTGGCACCTGGCGGCAGTTTTGTAGTGAAAGTGTTTCAGGGAGATGGCTTCGATGAATACCTGCGGGAAATTCGCTCCCTGTTTACGAAAGTGAAAATTCGTAAGCCGGACGCTTCGCGATCACGTTCGCGCGAAGTGTACATTGTGGCGACAGGGCGCAAACTGTAGCCCTCCATACCGGAATCAAAGCAAGGCGAAACGGCGTTTATTCTGATGCGTAATTCTGAGTTTCAGGCTAAACAGGCAAAATCATCAGCGCCGCGATTCCAGGTATGAAGGATATATAGTACCCTACGCTGTCTGTTAACACCGTTGTAATATGAGGTTAATCCCTTGAGTGACATGGCGAAAAACCTGATTCTCTGGTTAGTCATCGCGGTCGTGCTGATGTCAGTATTCCAGAGCTTTGGGCCCAGCGAGTCGAATGGCCGTAGGGTTGATTATTCAACCTTCCTGTCGGAAGTGAACCAGGATCAGGTCCGCGAGGCACGTATTAACGGGCGTGAGATCAACGTAACCAAAAAAGACAGTAATAAATACACGACCTACATTCCTGTCAACGATCCCAAGTTACTCGATAACCTGTTGACCAAAAACGTCAAAGTTGTGGGTGAACCACCGGAAGAGCCGAGTCTGCTGGCTTCCATCTTCATCTCCTGGTTCCCGATGCTGCTACTGATTGGCGTGTGGATCTTCTTTATGCGGCAGATGCAGGGCGGCGGCGGCAAGGGCGCGATGTCCTTCGGCAAGAGCAAAGCCCGTATGCTGACCGAAGACCAGATCAAAACCACCTTTGCTGACGTTGCGGGTTGCGACGAAGCAAAAGAAGAGGTGGGTGAGCTGGTAGAATACCTGCGTGAGCCGAGCCGCTTCCAGAAGCTGGGCGGTAAAATCCCGAAAGGCGTGCTGATGGTGGGCCCTCCGGGTACCGGTAAAACGCTGCTGGCGAAAGCGATCGCCGGCGAAGCGAAAGTACCGTTCTTCACGATTTCCGGTTCTGACTTCGTAGAAATGTTCGTCGGTGTCGGTGCATCTCGTGTGCGCGACATGTTCGAGCAGGCGAAGAAAGCGGCACCGTGCATCATCTTTATCGATGAGATCGATGCGGTGGGTCGTCAGCGTGGTGCCGGTTTAGGCGGTGGTCACGACGAACGTGAGCAGACGCTGAACCAGATGCTGGTGGAGATGGATGGCTTCGAAGGCAATGAAGGCATCATCGTTATCGCCGCGACTAACCGTCCGGACGTACTGGACCCGGCGCTGCTGCGTCCAGGCCGTTTTGACCGCCAGGTGGTGGTAGGTCTGCCAGACGTGCGCGGCCGTGAACAGATTCTGAAAGTGCATATGCGTCGCGTGCCGCTGGCCACCGACATTGATGCCGCGATTATCGCACGTGGTACGCCGGGCTTCTCCGGTGCGGACCTGGCGAACCTGGTCAACGAAGCGGCGCTGTTCGCTGCGCGTGGCAACAAGCGCGTAGTGTCGATGGTCGAGTTCGAGAAAGCGAAAGACAAAATCATGATGGGTGCGGAACGTCGCTCCATGGTGATGACGGAAGCGCAGAAAGAATCCACCGCGTATCACGAAGCGGGCCATGCGATTATTGGTCGCCTGGTGCCGGAACACGATCCGGTGCATAAAGTGACGATTATCCCGCGCGGCCGTGCGCTGGGTGTGACCTTCTTCCTGCCTGAAGGCGACGCGATCAGCGCCAGCCGTCAGAAGCTGGAGAGCCAGATTTCAACGCTGTACGGCGGTCGTCTGGCAGAAGAGATCATCTACGGGGCGGAACACGTTTCTACCGGTGCTTCAAACGACATCAAAGTGGCGACCAACCTGGCGCGCAACATGGTGACGCAGTGGGGCTTCTCGGAAAAACTCGGTCCGCTGCTGTATGCGGAAGAGGACGGTGAAGTGTTCCTCGGCCGTTCAGTGGCGAAAGCCAAACACATGTCGGACGAAACGGCACGCATCATCGACCAGGAAGTTAAGCACCTGATCGACAGCAACTACCAGCGTGCACGCCGTATTCTGGGTGAGAACATGGACATCCTTCACGCGATGAAAGACGCGCTGATGAAGTATGAAACCATCGACGCACCGCAGATCGACGACCTGATGGCACGCCGCGAAGTGCGTCCGCCAGCAGGCTGGGAAGATCCAGGCAGCAACAACTCTGACAGCAACGGTACGCCAAAGGCGCCACGTCCGGTTGATGAACCGCGTACGCCAAACCCAGGCAACACCATGTCAGAACAGTTCGACAAGTAACAGGCCTGTTCCTAAGCAAAAACCCCGGCTGGTCCGGGGTTTTTTACATTCCACAATCCAGTGATTCCCCAGGGAGATTTTCGCCATGAAGTTGTACGCCCGTGATACCCATCTCGATCTGTCGTTTCCCCATGTGATGGGAATATTAAATGTCACGCCGGACTCCTTTTCTGATGGCGGAACGCACAACACGCTGGTCGACGCGCTCACGCACACCAACGAGATGGTGAATGCCGGTGCCACGATTATCGATGTGGGCGGCGAATCAACCCGTCCCGGTGCTGATGAAGTCTCAGTGGAAGAGGAACTGGCGCGGGTGATCCCGGTGGTGGAAGCTATTGCGCAGCGCTTTGAAGTGTGGATTTCAGTTGATACCTCAAAAGCAGAAGTGATCCGTGAAGCCGCGCGAGTGGGCGCTCACATCATTAACGATATCCGCTCGCTGTCCGAGCCGGGTGCGTTACAGGCCGCCGCAGATAGCGGTCTGCCGGTATGCCTGATGCACATGCAGGGCGAACCGCGCACCATGCAGCAGGCACCGGAATATCAGCACATCGTAAGTGAAGTGGACGCTTACTTCGCTGCGCAGATTGCCCGCTGTGAAGCGGCCGGCATTAAAAAAGAG
The DNA here is from genome assembly GCF_059730845.1 of gamma proteobacterium symbiont of Scutellera amethystina. Lineage (NCBI taxonomy): Bacteria > Pseudomonadati > Pseudomonadota > Gammaproteobacteria > gamma proteobacterium symbiont of Scutellera amethystina. Next base: position 3,596,794 of record NZ_AP035935.1, on the reverse strand, counting down.
CGTCTGCTGCTCGACCCGGGCTTCGGTTTCGGTAAGAATCTCAGCCACAATTATGAGCTGCTGGCGCATCTCAGTGATTTTCACCATCACGGTCTGCCGCTGCTGGTGGGCATGTCGCGTAAGTCGATGATTGGCCAGCTGTTAAACGTCGGCCCGGCACAGCGCCTGACCGGCAGCCTGAGCTGTGCGGTGATCGCCGCCATGCAGGGCGCGCAGATTATTCGCGTGCATGACGTTAAAGAAACTGTCGAAGCGATGCGCATCGTCGAGGCGACACGGAGAGCAAAAGGATAAAGGCATGAGCGATCGTAAATATTTCGGTACGGATGGGATTCGCGGCAAAGTGGGTGAAGCGCCCATTACCCCGGACTTTGTGTTGAAGCTGGGTTTTGCTGCCGGCAAAGTGCTGGCCCGTTCCGGCTCGCGCAAGGTATTGATTGGCAAAGATACACGGATTTCCGGCTACATGCTGGAATCGGCGCTGGAAGCCGGTCTGGCGGCTGCCGGGCTGTCTGCGGCTTTCACCGGCCCGATGCCCACGCCAGCCATTGCCTACCTGACGCGCACCTTCCGCGCCGAGGCGGGCATCGTGATTTCCGCGTCGCACAACCCGTTTGACGACAACGGCATCAAATTTTTCTCTGCCGAAGGCACCAAACTGCCGGACGACGTAGAAGCCGCCATTGAGCTGGAGCTGGAGAAGCCGCTGACCTGCGTCGAGTCCGCTGAGCTGGGCCGTGCCAGCCGCATCGTCGATGCCGCCGGGCGTTACATTGAGTTCTGCAAAGGCACTTTTCCCAGCGAGTTGAGCCTGAACGGGCTGAAGATCGTGGTGGACTGCGCCAACGGCGCGACCTATCACATTGCGCCGAATGTGCTGCGTGAACTGGGTGCGAAGGTAATTGCGATTGGCGTGCAGCCGGACGGCATGAACATCAACAAAGAGTGCGGCGCTACCGATTTGCGTCAGCTGCAGCAGCGCGTGCTGGATGAAAAAGCCGATCTCGGCCTGGCCTATGACGGCGACGGCGACCGCATCATGATGGTGGATCACCTTGGACAGAAGGTGGATGGCGACCAGATTCTCTACATCATTGCGCGTGAAGCGCTGCGTCAGGGCCAGCTGCGTGGCGGCGTGGTCGGCACGCTGATGAGCAACATGGGACTGGAGCTGGCGCTGAAACAGCTGGGGATTCCGTTTACCCGCGCCAAAGTGGGCGACCGCTATGTGCTGGAAAAAATGCAGGAGAAGGGCTGGCGCATGGGCGCGGAGAACTCCGGCCACGTGATTCTGCTGGATAAAATCAGCACCGGTGACGGCATTGTAGCAAGTTTGCAAGTACTCACTGCAATTGTGCGCAACCACATGAGTCTGCACGATCTGTGCAGCGGCATGAAGATGCTGCCACAGGTGCTGGTGAATGTGCGTTTCAGCGGCAGCCACGATCCGCTGGAGAGCGACAGCGTCAAAGCGGCTGCCGCAGAGGTGGAAAAAACGCTGGCCGGGCGCGGGCGTGTGCTGTTGCGTAAATCCGGCACCGAGCCGCTGATTCGCGTGATGGTGGAAGGCGAGGATGAGGCGCAGGTAACCGAGCTGGCGCACAAAATTGCCGATGCGGTAAAAGCGGTTTAACCGCGTTACGGGCGGTCAGTTTGCTGCTTTCCGCCTGTAAAATCACCGGGATGGCGCTTTTTTCCGCAATCGCAAAACTTCGTGTAAATTGCGCTTGCAGAGGTATGCGCCTTTGGTTAGTATTCACACCCGCTTCTGATGGGTGATGACGAGACTCCCCGTCAATATTGGTTGAAGCTTTAACTGTGCGGATAACGCGCAAGGAAACAGGTTGATTATGTACGAAGCTCTGTTGGTTGTTTTCCTTATTGTAGCGATTGGCCTCGTTGGTCTGATCATGCTGCAGCAAGGCAAAGGCGCTGATATGGGAGCCTCATTCGGTGCAGGCGCTTCTGGTACGCTGTTCGGTTCAACCGGGTCTGGTAACTTCATGACTCGCATGACCGCAGTACTGGCTACGCTGTTCTTCATTATCAGTCTGATTCTGGGCAATCTGAACAGTAACAAGACTTCCAAAGGAAGCGAGTGGGAAAACCTCAGCGCGCCGGCTCAGTCTCAACAGCAGACTCAGCCAGCTAAACCGGCCACGCCGGGCAATGATATCCCGCAGTAAGATCGTCAGCGCTAAAGCGACATCGTATCGTCGCAGTCAGTGAAGTGCCGAGGTGGTGGAATTGGTAGACACGCTACCTTGAGGTGGTAGTGCCCGATTGGGCTTACGGGTTCAAGTCCCGTCCTCGGTACCAAATCTCAGTATAACTTGCATTTTTCGCAAGATCGGCGTAATATTCGCCACGTTTTCGGACGCGGGGTGGAGCAGCCTGGTAGCTCGTCGGGCTCATAACCCGAAGGTCGTCGGTTCAAATCCGGCCCCCGCAACCACTTTCCCTTAGAGTTCTTTTTCAAATATACTGTATGCATCGACGGACGCATCCGCAGTCAGTTTTGAAAAAAATTCTGCTGGATGGTGTGCCGAAGCCGCATCGCGGCATACAGGGTCCAGTCACAAAAAGCCCCGAATTTTCGGGGTTTTTTGTTATCAGGAAATCGTAACACTGGGCTTTAGGCCCTTTTTTTATGTCTTGGGGGTGGGCTTGTCCACATTAGAGCAAAAGTTGACAGAGTTGATCTCTGCTCCGGTAGAAGCGCTTGGCTACGAATTGGTCGGTATCGAGTTCATTCGTGGTCGCACATCAACCTTGCGCATCTATATTGATAGTGAAGAGGGTATCAATGTTGATGATTGCGCCGATGTTAGCCACCAGGTCAGCGCTGTAATGGATGTGGAAGATCCTATTACGGTGGCTTACAACCTTGAAGTTTCCTCACCGGGTCTCGATCGCCCTCTGTTCACCGCGGAGCACTATGCGCGTTTCGCTGGCGAAGAGGTGAGCCTGGTACTGCGTATGGCCGTGCAGAACCGCCGTAAATGGCAGGGCATCATCAAGTCTGTCGAAGGCGAGATGATCACGGTAACCGTTGAGGGTAACGATGAAGTGTTCGCGCTGAGCAACATTCAGAAAGCGAACCTGGTCCCCCACTTTTAAAAGTCCGGATTGAGGCTAACCAGGATGAACAAAGAGATCTTAGCTGTAGTAGAAGCCGTTTCTAACGAAAAAGCCCTGCCGCGTGAGAAAATCTTCGAAGCGCTGGAGAGCGCTTTGGCCACTGCGACCAAGAAGAAGTATGAGCAGGAAATCGACGTGCGCGTCAGCATTGACCGTCGCAGCGGCGATTTCGACACCTTCCGTCGCTGGGTGGTTGTAGAAGAAGTCACGCAGCCAACGCGCGAGATCACGCTGGAAGCAGCACGCTTTGAAGATGAAGCCTTCAATCTGGGCGATTATGTTGAAGATCAGATCGAATCTGTCACCTTCGACCGTATCACCACGCAGACCGCGAAACAGGTTATCGTCCAGAAAGTGCGAGAAGCCGAGCGCGCGATGGTGGTCGATCAGTTCCGCGAGCAGGAAGGCGAAATCATCACCGGCGTGGTGAAGAAAGTGAATCGCGACAACATTTCACTGGATCTCGGCAACAACGCCGAAGCGGTGATTGTGCGTGAAGACATGCTGCCGCGTGAAAACTTCCGCCCGGGTGACCGTATTCGCGGCGTGCTGTATGCCGTGCGTCCGGAAGCGCGTGGTGCGCAACTGTTCGTTACCCGCTCCAAACCGGAGATGCTGATCGAACTGTTCCGCATCGAAGTGCCGGAGATTGGCGAAGAAGTTATCGAGATCAAAGCGGCAGCGCGCGATCCGGGTTCACGCGCCAAAATTGCGGTAAAAACTAACGACAAACGTATCGATCCGGTCGGTGCCTGCGTCGGTATGCGCGGTGCGCGCGTGCAGGCGGTGTCCAGCGAGCTGGGCGGCGAGCGTATTGATATCGTGCTGTGGGACGACAACCCGGCACAGTTCGTGATTAACGCCATGGCACCTGCCGATGTGGCGTCAATTGTGGTGGATGAAGACAATCACACCATGGATATCGCTGTTGAAGCCGGCAATCTGGCTCAGGCGATTGGCCGTAATGGCCAAAACGTGCGTCTGGCATCCCAGCTGAGCGGCTGGGAGCTGAACGTGATGACCGTCGATGATCTGCAGGCGAAGCATCAGGCCGAAGCCCATGCAGCGATCGATATGTTCACTAAACATCTCGACATCGACGAAGAGTTCGCCACCGTTCTGGTGGAAGAGGGCTTCTCTTCGCTGGAAGAATTGGCTTACGTGCCAATCAACGAGCTGCTGGAAATCGACGGCCTCGACGAAGAGACCATTGAAGCCCTGCGTGAACGAGCAAAAAATGCGTTAACCACCCTGGCATTAGCGAAAGAAGAGAGCCTTGGTAATCAGGAACCTGCTGAGGACCTGCTGAATCTTGAAGGCCTGGATCGTGCGCTGGCGTATCGCCTGGCGTCAAAAGGCGTTTGCACGCTGGAAGATCTCGCTGAGCAAGGTGTTGACGATCTGACAGATATTGAAGGGCTGGATGATGAGAAAGCCGGTGCGCTGATTATGGCTGCACGTAATATCTGCTGGTTCGGCGATGACGCGTAATAACAGGAAGGAACAGCATGACAGATGTAACCGTAAAATCGCTGGCCGCCGAAATTCAGACTCCGGTCGATCGCCTGGTACAGCAATTTGCTGATGCAGGGATCCGTAAGTCTGAAAACGACGCCGTATCCCAGCAAGAGAAAGAGACCTTACTGTCCCACCTGAATCGTGAGCACGGTCAGACCGGTTCAGGCAAACTGACGTTGCAGCGCAAAACGCGCAGCACCTTGAATATTCCAGGCACCGGGGGTAAAAGTAAGTCGGTGCAAATCGAAGTCCGCAAAAAGCGCACATACGTGAAAGGTGATGCCGACGCTGAGCAAGCTCAGGCGGAAGCAGAAGCCGAGGCGCAGCGTGAAGCGGAAGAGCAGGCGCGTCGCGAGGCTGAAGAACAAGCCCGTCGCGAAGCTGAACAAAAAGCGCAACGTGAAGCCGAAGAGAAAGCCAAGCGCGAAGCCGCTGACAAGGCTAAGCGTGAAGCAGCGGAAAATGAGAAAGTGACTAATCAACCTACCGACGAAATGACCAAGGCTGCGCAATCTGACAAAGCCCGTCGTGAAGCTGAAGCCGCCGAACTGAAGCGTAAAGCGGAAGAAGAAGCGCGCCGTAAGCTGGAAGAGAATGCGCGCCGCGCGGCGGAAGAAGCCCGTCGTCTGGCCGAAGAGAAAGCCGCTGAATGGGAAAAACCAGAGGAAGAAGATAAGGGCGACTATCACGTCACTACTTCAACTCATGCCCGTCAGGCAGAAGACGAAAACGATCGCGAAGTCGAAGGTGGTCGTGGTCGCACCCGCACCACCAAGGCAGCGCGTCCGGCCAAAAAAGGCAACAAGCACTCTGAAGCCAAAACTGACCGTGAAGAAGCGCGTGCTCAGGTACGCGGCGGTAAAGGCGGCAAACATCGTAAACCAAGCACGCTGCAGCAGGGCTTCAACAAACCTGCTCAGGCGGTGAACCGTGACGTCATCATTGGCGAAACCATCACCGTTGCCGAACTGGCCAACAAAATGGCGGTGAAAGGCTCGCTGGTTATTAAAGCGATGATGAAGATGGGTGCCATGGCAACCATCAACCAGGTTATCGACCAGGAAACCGCCCAGCTGGTGGCCGAAGAGATGGGTCACAAAGTGATCCTGCGCCGCGAGAACGAGCTGGAAGAAGCGGTAATGGACGATCGTGATACCGATGCTGCGCAGGAAAGCCGTGCGCCGGTCGTGACCATCATGGGTCACGTTGACCACGGTAAAACCTCGCTGCTGGACTACATCCGCTCCACCAAAGTCGCCTCCGGCGAAGCGGGCGGGATTACCCAGCATATCGGTGCGTATCACGTTGAAACCGATAACGGCATGATCACCTTCCTCGACACCCCGGGCCACGCTGCGTTTACCGCAATGCGTGCACGTGGTGCGCAGGCCACGGATATCGTTATCCTGGTGGTGGCGGCGGACGATGGCGTGATGCCGCAGACCGTCGAAGCTATCCAGCACGCGAAAGCGGCCGGTGTGCCGGTGGTCGTGGCCGTGAACAAGATCGACAAGCCAGAAGCCGATCCGGATCGCGTGAAGAACGAGCTGACCCAGTACGGTATCATTCCGGAAGAGTGGGGCGGCGAGAACATGTTCGTTAACGTCTCGGCGAAAGCCGGCACCGGCATCGACGACCTGCTGAACGCGATTCTGCTGCAGGCGGAAGTACTGGAGCTGACTGCAATTCGTCAGGGTATGGCGAGCGGCGTGGTGATCGAATCGTTCCTCGACAAAGGTCGTGGTCCGGTAGCCACCGTGCTGGTGCGTGAAGGTACGCTGAACAAGGGCGATATCGTACTGTGCGGCTTCGAATACGGCCGTGTGCGTGCGATGCGTGACGAACTGGGTCGTGAAGTGCTGGAAGCGGGTCCATCGATTCCGGTGGAAATCCTCGGCCTGTCCGGCGTGCCGGCAGCGGGTGACGAAGCGACCGTGGTGCGTGACGAGAAGAAAGCGCGTGAAGTGGCGCTGTATCGTCAGGGCAAATTCCGCGAAGTCAAACTGGCGCGTCAGCAGAAGTCCAAGCTGGAAAACATGTTTGCCAACATGACCGAAGGCGAAGTGTCCGAGCTGAACATCGTCCTGAAGTCCGACGTACAGGGTTCTGTGGAAGCGATCTCCGACTCGCTGCTGAAACTCTCCACCGACGAAGTGAAGGTGAAGATTATCGGTTCTGGCGTGGGCGGTATCACCGAAACCGACGCCACCCTGGCCGCTGCGTCCAACGCGATCATCCTCGGCTTCAACGTGCGTGCTGATGCCTCTGCGCGTCGCGTGATTGACGCTGAAAACGTTGACCTGCGCTACTACTCCGTCATCTATAACCTGATTGACGAAGTGAAAGCAGCCATGAGCGGCATGCTGGCACCGGAGTTCAAACAGCAGATTATCGGTCTGGCCGAAGTCCGTGACGTGTTCAAGTCACCGAAATTTGGCGCGATTGCCGGCTGTATGGTCACCGAAGGCAACATCAAACGTCACAACCCGATCCGCGTACTGCGCGACAACGTGGTTATCTACGAAGGCGAGCTGGAATCTCTGCGTCGCTTCAAAGATGATGTCAACGAAGTGCGTAACGGCATGGAGTGTGGTATCGGCGTGAAGAACTACAACGACGTTCGCGTTGGCGATATGATCGAAGTGTTCGAAGTGATTGAAGTTAAACGCACCATCGAGTAATTGCTGGTCGATGTGATGCAATTTGGGAGGCCTCTGGCCTCCCGAATTATTTGGGAGAAATAGTATGGCGAAAGAGTTTGGTCGCCCACAGCGCGTGGCGCAGGAGTTGCAGAAAGAGATTGCGATCATCCTGCAGCGCGAAATCAAAGACCCGCGTCTGGGTATGATGGTCACCGTGTCTGGCGTTGAGGTGTCACGCGATCTGGCGTATGCCAAAGTGTTCGTGACCTTCCTGAACGACCAGGATGAAGAAGCGGTGAAAAACGGCCTCAAAGCGCTGAAAGAAGCGTCTGGCTACATCCGTATTCTGCTCGGTAAAGCGATGCGTCTGCGCATCGTGCCGGAGCTGACCTTCTTTTACGATAACTCGCTGATTGAAGGGATGCGCATGTCGAATCTGGTGTCTAACGTGATCAGAAACGATGCTGAGCGACGGGGTGAAAGCCCGGCGGAAGACGACAAGGAGGACTGATGAGTCGTCCTCGTCGCCGTGGTCGTGATGTCCACGGTGTTTTCCTGCTGGATAAACACCAGGGCGCATCCTCCAACGATGTGCTGCAAAAAGTAAAACGCCTGTTTAATGCTAACAAGGCGGGCCATACCGGCGCGCTCGATCCGCTGGCCACCGGTATGCTGCCGATTTGTCTCGGCGAAGCCACCAAGTTTTCCCGCTATCTGCTGGATTCGGACAAGCGTTACCGCGTGATTGCCCGTCTGGGCCAGCGCACCGATACCTCTGATGCGGACGGCAATATCGTCGAAACGCGGCCGGTGACCTTCAGCCAGGCTGAGCTGGATGCGGCGCTGGAGAGCTTTCGCGGCGAGACGCTGCAGGTGCCCACCATGTTCTCGGCGCTCAAGTATCAGGGCCGCAAGCTGTACGAATATGCGCGCGAAGGCATCACCGTGCCGCGTGAAGCGCGACCGATTACCGTGTTTGAACTGCAGTTTATTCGCTGGCAGGGCGACGAGCTGGAGCTGGAAATCCATGTTTCCAAAGGCACCTACATTCGCACCATCATTGACGATTTAGGTGAGAAGCTCGGCTGCGGCGCACACGTGATCATGCTGCGCCGTCTGCAGGTGGCTCGCTACCCGATTGCGCGCATGATGACGCTGGAACAGCTGCAGACGCTGGCGGCGCAGGTTAATGCGGCGGAAACGCCGGATTACGCACCGCTGGACGCGTTGCTGTTGCCGATGGACAGCCCGGCGGAAGATTTTCCAGCGGTCAATCTGCCCACGCCGGTCGCGGCCTGGTTCAAACAGGGCATGCCGGTCCAGGCGGAAAACGCGCCGGCCAGCGGGCTGGTGCGGGTGACCGAAGGCGATGAGCAGAAATTTATCGGCATGGCGGAAATCGCCGACGATGGTCGCGTGGCACCGCGTCGTCTGGTAGTAGAGTTTGCCGACTGACCGCATATTACCGCTGGGCGTTACAGCGCATTTGCGTTGCTACCGGGCGAAGAGTAGAATAGCGCGGCTTTAAAAGCGGGCTGCTGAATTAGAGATCGGCACCCATACATTCATTTTTTACTGGAGTTTATTATGTCTCTAAGCGTAGAAGCTAAAGCAGAGATCGTTGCTAAATACGGTCGTGGCGCTAACGACAGCGGTTCAACTGAAGTTCAGGTTGCTCTGCTGACTGCTCAGATTAACCACCTGCAGGGTCACTTCTCTGAGCACAAGAAAGACCACCACAGCCGTCGCGGTCTGCTGCGCATGGTATCCCAGCGTCGTAAGCTGCTGGACTACCTGAAGCGTAAAGACGTTGCACGTTACACCAGCCTGATCGAAAGCCTGGGTCTGCGTCGCTAAGTCTGAAGAATCTGATCAACGATGTAGCGCATGCAGTATGCAAAAAACCGCATCTGGCGATCAGATTTGTGCGAGTTTCGCGAAAAGGGGGCCTTTATGGCCCCTTTTTTCGAGCAATCGGCAGCAATCCGGACCAAACTCATGTATTGTTGCTGAGAGTGATCTTTGCTTGCAGAGGTTCGCGCGGCTAATGAGAGGCTTTACCGCAGGGGCGGTTAAGGGTTGTCATTAGTCGCGAGGATGCAACTAAAGATCGGTAATCCCCGGCGGGCCGAGCAGGCTTTGCCACGAATTTAAGGACTTAAATTTTGCTGAACCCGATCGTACGCAAATTCCAATATGGTCAGCATACCGTCACGCTGGAAACCGGCATGATGGCGCGCCAGGCCACCGCAGCAGTAATGGTAAGCATGGACGACACCGCGGTATTCGTTACCGTCGTGGGCCAGAAAAAAGCCAAAGCCGGTCAGGACTTCTTCCCTCTGACAGTGAACTATCAGGAGCGTACTTACGCTGCTGGCCGTATTCCGGGCAGCTTCTTCCGTCGTGAAGGCCGTCCAAGCGAAGGCGAAACCCTGATTGCGCGTCTGATTGACCGCCCGGTGCGTCCGCTGTTCCCGGAAGGTTTTGTTAACGAAGTACAGGTTATCGCGACTGTGGTATCCGTGAACCCGCAGGTTAACCCGGACATCGTTGCAATGATCGGTGCTTCTGCTGCGCTGTCACTGTCTGGCATTCCGTTCAACGGCCCAATCGGTGCGGCACGCGTTGGTTACATCAACGATCAGTACGTGCTGAACCCAACCGCGGATGAGATCAAACAGTCTCGTCTGGATCTGGTGGTTGCCGGTACGCAGAATGCAGTGCTGATGGTGGAATCTGAAGCGGACATCCTGACCGAAGATCAGATGCTGGGTGCTGTGGTGTTCGGCCACGACCAGCAGCAGGTTGTGATTGAAAACATCAATGCGCTGGTGGCCGAAGCGGGCAAACCACGCTGGGACTGGCAGCCAGAGCCGGCGAACGATGCGCTGATCGCACGCGTTGCCGCCCTGGCCGAAGCGCGCATCAGCGATGCGTACCGCATCACTGACAAGCAGGAGCGCTATGCGCAGGTTGGCGTCATCAAAGACGAAACCATCGCCGCACTGCTGGCTGAAGACGAAACGCTGGATGATGCCGAAATCGGTGACATCGTACACAGCCTGGAAAAGAACGTGGTGCGTACCCGTATCCTGAACGGCGAACCGCGTATCGATGGCCGTGAAAAAGATATGATCCGTGGTCTGGACGTGCGCACTGGCGTACTGCCGCGTACCCACGGTTCTGCGCTGTTTACCCGTGGTGAAACGCAGGCGCTGGTCGCTGCTACCCTCGGTACCGCGCGTGACGCACAGAATCTCGATGAGCTGATGGGCGAGCGTACTGACAGCTTCCTGTTCCACTACAACTTCCCTCCGTACTCCGTGGGCGAAACCGGTATGGTTGGCTCACCGAAGCGTCGTGAAATTGGTCATGGCCGTCTGGCGAAGCGTGGCGTGCTGGCAGTGATGCCTAAACAGGATGCGTTCCCGTACACCGTGCGCGTCGTGTCTGAAATCACCGAATCGAACGGCTCTTCTTCTATGGCTTCCGTGTGCGGTGCATCACTGGCACTGATGGACGCTGGCGTACCAATCAAAGCGGCCGTTGCCGGTATCGCGATGGGTCTGGTGAAAGAAGACGAGAAGTTCGTGGTGCTGTCTGACATCCTCGGCGACGAAGATCACCTCGGCGATATGGACTTCAAAGTAGCCGGTAGCCGTGAAGGTATCACCGCGCTGCAGATGGACATCAAAATTGAAGGTATCACCCGCGAAATCATGCAGGTGGCACTGAACCAGGCTAAGGGTGCGCGTCTGCACATTCTGAGCGTGATGGAACAGGCGATCAGCACGCCGCGTCAGGAGATCTCCGAGTTCGCGCCGCGCATCTACACCATCAAGATCAACTCAGACAAGATCAAAGACGTCATCGGTAAAGGCGGTTCAGTTATCCGTGCGCTGACCGAAGAGACCGGCACCACCATCGAAATCGAAGATGATGGCACCGTGAAGATCGCAGCGACCGACGGCCTGAAAGCCAAAGAAGCGATTCGTCGCATCGAAGAGATCACCGCTGAGATCGAAGTGGGCCGTATCTACGCCGGTAAAGTGACCCGTATCGTTGATTTCGGTGCCTTCGTGGCGATCGGCGGCGGTAAAGAAGGTCTGGTACACATTTCTCAGATCGCCGACAAGCGCGTAGAGAAAGTGACCGATTACCTGCAGATGGGTCAGGAAGTGCCAGTTAAAGTGATGGAAGTGGATCGTCAGGGCCGCGTTCGTCTCAGCATCAAAGAAGCGACAGAGCAGAAGCCAGCAGAAGAAACCGCTGCGGTGACGACGCCTGACGCCGGGTAAGCGTTTTTCCTGATCAACCGCTCCCTGCCTGCTGGCGGGGAGCGGTGTTTGTATACCCGGAATGTGTGGCGCGCTGGTCAGCGTGTCAGTGCAGCTGAAGCAGGACGGGTATCATCGCGAGGGCGGGAACCCTTGTGCATAGCAGGCGGATGACAGGATGGTTATCCCAATGTTTGTATTCGGGAGTGGGAAATGAAGCCTTTTTTGCGCTGGTGTTTTGTTGCGACAGCTATCACGCTGGCAGGATGCAGCAACTCCAATTGGCGTAAGAACGAAGTTCTGGCAGTACCTTTGCAGCCCACACTGCAGCAAGAGGTTATTCTGGCGCGAATGGAACAAATTCTTGCCAGTCGGGCCCTGACCGATGATGAACGCGCACAGCTGTTATATGAGCGCGGAGTGTTGTATGATAGTTTGGGTCTGAGGGCACTAGCGCGGAACGATTTCTCGCAAGCGCTGTCTATCAGACCGGATATGCCGGAAGTGTTTAACTATCTCGGCATTTACTTAACGCAGGCAGGCAATTTTGATGCTGCCTATGAAGCGTTTGATTCTGTACTTGAGCTTGATCCAACTTACAACTATGCGCATTTAAACCGTGGTATCGCCCTCTATTACGGCGGTCGATACAAGTTAGCGCAAGATGATCTGCTGGCGTTTTATCAAGACGATCCTAACGATCCGTTCCGCAGCCTGTGGCTCTACCTCGTTGAACGCGAGATGGATGCCGACAAGGCAAAAGTGACGCTACAACAGCGTTACGACAAGGCGGCTAAGGACCAATGGGGATGGAATATTGTCGAGTTCTACCTGGGCGACATCAGTGAAAAAACATTGATGGAACGTCTCAAGGCGGACGCAACGGATAACACCTCGCTCGCTGAACATCTCAGTGAAACCAACTTCTATTTAGGTAAGTACTACCTAAGTCTGGGGGAGAAGGACGACGCGAAAGCGTTGTTCAAACTGGCGGTGGCCAACAACGTCAATAACTTTGTTGAACACCGATACGCATTGTTGGAACTGGCGCAACTCGGCCAGACACAAGACGATTTATCAGAATCTGACCAGCAATAGCTGACGAACTTTTATTGCCTGATTTACCCGTAAAGTCATCGCCTGAACAGGTGAGGGCTTTTCTGTTCGTCAAAACTTCTAATTTGAGCCGGTTCACACTTTTTGATGAAAATGACTGAAAGTTTTCACGACGAGTTATGTAGACTGGCCGCCGCAATCTAAGAGGCACGTGTACTACATGACTGATATTCAAACCACTTTTGCTGATCTGGGCCTGAACGCCGACATCCTCGAATCACTGAACGGTATGGGCTACGTTAAGCCATCGCCAATCCAGGCTGAGTGTATTCCTCACCTGCTGGCGGGCCGTGATGTGCTGGGTATGGCGCAGACCGGTAGTGGTAAAACAGCAGCGTTCTCGCTGCCTCTGCTGAACAACGTTGATCCTTCTGTCCGCGCACCGCAAATCCTGGTGCTGGCGCCGACCCGCGAACTGGCGGTTCAGGTGGCTGAAGCGATGACAGAATTCTCTAAACACATGCGCGGTATTAACGTCGTGGCCCTGTACGGTGGCCAGCGTTATGACGTGCAGCTGCGCGCACTGCGCCAGGGTCCACAGATCGTGGTTGGTACCCCGGGCCGTCTGCTGGATCACCTGAAACGCGGTACCCTGGACCTGTCCAGCCTGCGTGGTCTGGTACTGGACGAAGCCGATGAAATGCTGCGTATGGGCTTCATCGAAGACGTTGAAACCATCATGGCGCAGATCCCGGAAGGTCATCAGACCGCACTGTTCTCTGCAACCATGCCGGAAGCGATTCGCCGTATCACTAAGCGTTTCATGAAGGATCCGCAGGAAGTGCGCATCCAGTCCAGCATCACTACACGCCCGGACATTTCTCAGTCTTACTGGACCGCTTACGGCCGTAAGTCTGACGCGCTGGTGCGCTTCCTCGAAGCGGAAGACTTCGATGCTGCCATCATCTTCGTGCGCACCAAAAATGCCACGCTGGAAGTTGCAGAAACGCTGGAGCGTAACGGCTACAACAGCGCCGCGCTGAACGGTGACATGAACCAGGCGCTGCGTGAGCAGACGCTGGAGCGTCTGAAAGACGGTCGTCTGGATATCCTGATCGCGACTGACGTTGCGGCCCGTGGTCTGGACGTTGAGCGTATTAGCCTGGTGGTTAACTACGACATCCCGATGGATGCCGAATCGTATGTACACCGTATCGGCCGTACCGGTCGTGCGGGTCGTGCTGGCCGTGCGCTGCTGTTCGTTGAGAACCGCGAGCGTCGTCTGCTGCGCAACATCGAACGCACCATGAAGCTGACTATTCCGGAAGTTGAGCTGCCTAACGCCGAGCTGCTGAGTCAGCGTCGTCTGGCGCAGTTCGCTGCCAAAGTTCAGCAGCAGCTGGAAAGCAGCGATCTGGATCAGTACCGTGCGCTGCTGGCTAAAATGCAGCCAGAAGAAGAGCTGGATATGGAAACGCTGGCCGCTGCACTGCTGAAAATGGCGCAGGGCGAACGTCCACTGATTCTGCCACCGGATGCACCACGTCCACAGCGTCGTGAATTCCGCGATCGCGATGAGCGTGGCGGCGACCGTCCACGTCGTGACAGCCGTGACAGCCGCGAAGGTGGCGATCGTCCACGTCGCGAACGTCGTGACGTTGGCGAAATGCAGCTGTACCGCATTGAAGTGGGCCGTGACGACGGTGTTGAAGTGCGTCATATCGTGGGCGCGATTGCTAACGAAGGCGACATCAGCAGCCGTTACATCGGTAACATCAAGCTGTTTGGTACTCACTCCACTATCGAGCTGCCAAAAGGCATGCCGGGTGAAGTCCTGCAGCACTTCACGCGTACGCGTATTCTCAACAAGCCGATGAATATGCAGCTGCTGGGCGATGCACAGCCACACGAGCGCACCGAGCGTCGTAGCGGCGGTCGTGACTTCGGTGGTGAGCGTCGTGGTAACCGCGAAGGTGGCAACCGTGAAGGTGGCGCACCGCGTCGTTTCTCTGAGCGTCGCGAAGGCGGTCGTGAAGGCGGACGTTTCAGCCGTGAAGGTGGCCGTGGCCCACGTCGCGACGAAGGCGCAGCTGCACCACGTCGCCGTGATGCATAAGCGTTAATCGCTTAAAAATAAAAAGGACGCGCAAGCGTCCTTTTTTTATGTCTGTAACGCGGGCTTTACACGCCGCCGGCAATCAGCACCCGCTCACCGGTAACATAAGCCGACTCTTCCGACGCCAGAAACAGCGCCACCTGCGCCACATCCTCCGGCAGGCCAAAGCGTCCCAGCGGCGTAGCCGCGATCAGCTGCGCTTTAAATTCTGCATTCATTTTTTTCGCTGCAAGCAGCCCTTCGGTCAGAATGATCCCCGGTGCAAGCGCGTTGACGCGAATGTTGCGTGGGCCCAGCTCACGTGCCAGCCCCTGCGTTAAGGTATCGATTGCGCCTTTAGTCGCTGACCACAGCACCGAGCCGGGCAGGCTGCGCTGGCTGTTCAGCGCGCTGAGGTTAATGATGCAGCCGCCGCGCGCCGGAAAATGCTGCGCCGCCTGCTGGCACACCAGCAGCGTACCGAGCAGATTGACGTTGATCTGCTGCTGCATGTCGCTGACGCTGAGGCTGGCGAAGTCGCCATGGTGGAACATGCCGGCGTTGTTGACCACGATGTCTGGCGCGCCAAACTGCGCGATACTGCTGGCGAACAGGCGCTGCACGTCAGCTTCACGGGATATATCGGCCTGTACGGCGATGGCGTCGCTTCCCAGCGCGCAGATATCGGTCACCACATCCGCCGCGCCCGCTTCATCCTGACGATAATTCACCACCACCCGGGCGCCGGCCGCGGCGAAAGTCATGGCGATGGCGGCGCCAATGCCTTTCGACGCGCCCGTCACCAGCGCAATTTTGCCTTCAAGTGCTTGCATTGTGTCTCTCCACCTGAGATTTCGGGTGAGTAAAGCATGCGCTGTTGCCGCTTTGTGCGGTAGCGCAATCCTGCAAGCTTTTTGCACGATCCTGCAAATCTGTGGCGCAGGGACTAGGCGCAACCGCATCGGCAGGTAAGAATGGGGATTCAGTGATTTTTCATCGCGGAGTGCATAACGCATGATTCATCAGGAACAGTGGCAGCAGCTGGTGGCGATGATTGCCCGTCACGCGCAGCAGGATGGGCGCACCGCCAGCGCGATTGATTTTCTCTCTTTTGGCCGCAGCTCGCACCCCTCCAGCCTGGCGCATATTGCCAGCTGGGCGGGATTTGCGCTGATGGCCCAGGGCCAGAAAGCACTGCGCATGGGCGATGATGTGATGCATTACGGGCCGGGCGATCTGCTGCTGGTCACCATGGACATGCCGGTGCAGTCCTGCGTGGTGCTGGCGACGCCAGAGAAACCCTGTCTTGGCGTCGGCATCACCATCAACGAAGCGCGCCTGCTGCGCTATCTGGAGCATTTCCCGCCGCAGCAGATTGGCAGCGCCGCCCCCGAACGCAGCATTACCGTCCATAAAGTCGCGCCACCGCTGGTGGATGCGGTGATACGGCTGGTGGCGCTGCTGGATCAGCCGCAGGATATCGCCGCGCTGGCACCGCTGATTGAGCAGGAGATTTTCTATCGCCTGCTGACCGGGCCGGAAGGGCCGCGCATTCTGAACATGGCGCTGACCGAGCGCCCGGGCAACAAAGTGGCGCGCGCGGCGCGCTGGCTGCGCGAAAACTTTCATCAGCCGCTGAAGGTGGATCAGCTGGCCAGCAGCGTTGGCATGAGCATTTCATCGCTGCACCATCACTTTAAAGCGGTTACGGCAATGACGCCGATGCAGTATCAGAAGCAGCTGCGGCTCAACGAAGCGCGCCGACTGATGATGATTGAGAAGCTGGATGCCGGGACGGCGGGCTATCGGGTGGGCTATCAGAGTGCGTCGCAGTTCAGCCGGGAGTACAGCCGTTTTTATGGCCAGTCTCCGGCGCGCGATGTGCGCAAGATGGCGGTGGGGCCGGAAGGACTCTCCCCACCGCAGTAAGGCTTACAGCGTGCGTGCGGCTTCCATCGCCAGCGCGAACGAACGCAGGCGCGCCTGCGGATCGTAAATCTGGCCGTTGACCATGATCTCATCCGCCTGGGTTTCGCGCAGCAGCGCGGCAAGGCCGTGGCGCACTTTATCTTTATCGCCCACCACCGACATGCTCAGCGCCTGCTGCACGCCATACTGTTCGGACGGCGACCACAGGTTATCCATGTTCTCCACCGGCGCCGGCAGCGGGCCGGGCTTGCCGCGGCGCAGATTAATGAACTGCTGCTGCATCGAGGTGAACAGGAAGCGCGCATCACGATCGCTGTCTGCCGCCACCACGTTGACACACACCATAGCGTAAGGTTTTGCCAGGCGCGCAGAGGGCTGGAATTTTTCGCGATACAGGTGCAGCGCCTGCAACAGCAGGTCTGGCGCGAAGTGCGAAGCAAAGGCAAACGGCAGACCAAGCTGCGCCGCCAGCTGCGCGCTATACAGGCTGGAACCCAGCAGCCACACCGGAATTTTCAGCCCGAGGCCAGGCACCGGCTGCACCGGCGGATGTTCGCCCTCTTCGGCATCAAACCAGCGGATCAGATCGGCCACATCTTCCGGGAAGCTGTCGGCCTGGGCGCTCGAAAGATGACGGCGCAGCGCCAGCATGGTGCGCTGATCGGAGCCGGGCGCGCGGCCCAGTCCGAGATCGATACGGCCAGGGTAGAGGGATTCCAGGGTGCCAAACTGTTCGGCAATCACCAGCGGTGCGTGGTTGGGCAGCATGATCCCGCCGGAGCCGAGGCGCAGCGTTTCGGTGTTAGCGGCGAGATAGCCAATCAGCACCGACGTTGCGGCGCTGGCGATGCCGGTCATGTTGTGGTGTTCGGCCAGCCAGTAGCGATGAAAGCCAAGGGCTTCAGCCTGACGCGCCAGCGCCAGCGAATTATGGAAGGCATCACGCGCAGACGAGCCTTGCGGAATGGGGGCCAGATCCAGCACGGACAGGCGAACAGTTTTCTTCTCAGACATGGGTACTCCAGCAAAGGATGGCGCAGGTGATAAGTAAACCTGCACCAGTCAGTATTACGCATCATTACCCATATTAAAACTGCTAATAACGGCAGGAATATAGCCGGAATGTGCCTTTAACCGCCGCTATCCAGCGCCATTCCGGCCAGGCGGCGCCAGTAACCATTGCTGTCGCTGCCGCGCGCCATCATCAGCGGTGCTTCACCCGCTTCGTTAGCGCGGAAGCGATCAACCTGTGCCAGCGTGCTCTCATCCTGCGGCGACAGGCGCACAATATCGATCCAGCCATGCATACCGGCGAGATCGTTGCCAAGGTTGTAACAGTAGCCGCTCATGGTCTGAATGCCGTTCAGGACAAATACCTGCTGGCCCTCCTGCGACAGCACGCGGCGCCCGGTGGGATAATCAATACAGCAGGTCTGGCAATCATCTTTGGCGCGGTTTTCAGACCGCGCGGTAAAGCAGCGCGCCGACAGCGCCAGCGGCAGATGGCCATAGCCGAGCACTTCAACCTCAAACCGATCGCGCAGGCCAGCGTCATGGCACTGCTGCAACAGCTGAATCAGCCAGTCGCGTGACATCTCCACCGGCATGCACCAGCGCGTCATGCCCTCCTGCAGCAGCAGCTGGAGTGTCTGCGCGTTATAGACATTCAGGGTGGGACCGGCGACAAACGGCAGTTTGCGCTCTGCCGCCATGTTCACGGTGCCGATATCGTTGGCTTCCAGTAAGAACTCACCGTTTTCAACATAGCGGCGCAGCTCTTTGACTTCCGAAGGGGACTGCAGCAGCGCCAGCGTGCTCAGCACCACCTGTTTGCCGCTGGCCGCCAGCGTGCGGCCCATCTCCATCCACTGACTGAACGCAGTGGCGCGGCGTTTGCTGCACACCGCTTCGCCGAGGTAGACAATCTCTGCGCTGCTCTCTGCGGCGCGCTGGTAAAACTGCTCCAGCGTGGCGGCTGGCCAGTACCACAGCACCGGGCCGATGGCGTATTTCATACGGTCTCCTTATTGCCAGTCGCGGTGATAGGCGCCAAGCGTGGTCTGGCTGCCTTCAGAAAGCTCACCGAGCGCGCGCATCCACGGATCCTGCACTGTGAACTGTTGCGGATCGGCCATACAGCGATCAATCGCCTGACGCCACACTTTAGCCACCTGCGCCACATAGGCCGGGCTGCGCTGGCGTCCCTCAATTTTCACCGACGCGATATTGGCGCGCAGCAGTTCTGGCAGCAGCGCCAGGGTATTGAGGCTGGTGGGCTCCTCCAGCACGTGATAGCGCTGGTTATCCACCTCGTAGCGCCCTTTACACAGCGTCGGATAGCCCGCGCTCTCATCGGCGGCGTAACGGTCAATCAGCACTTCGTTCAGGCGCGACTCCATGCCCTGTGCCGTCTGCTGCCAGCGCACAAATTTGGCCGGTGAACAGGCACCCGCGCTGTTCGGCGACTCGCCGGTCAGCCACGACGAGAGATAGCAGCGGCCTTCGGCCATGATGCACAGGCTGCCAAAGGCGAACACCTCGAGCGGCACCGGCGTTTCGCGCGCCAGCTGCTTCACCTGGTGCATCGACAGCACGCGCGGCAGCACCACGCGGCTCAGCGCAAAGTGGCGGTGATAAAACTGAATGGCCTGCAGATTGGTGGCGGATGCCTGCACTGACAGGTGACGTTCAACCTGCGGATAGCGGCTGGCGGCGTACTCCAGCGTGGCGATATCGGCCAGAATCAGCGCATCGGCACCGTTCTGTGCGGCGACGTCAATGGCGCTTTGCCAGCGGTTAAGGCCGTCAGGATGGGCGAAGGTGTTGATCGCCACGTGCAGTTTACGCCGGTGCTGATGCAGGAAGCGCGTGGCTTCTGCCAGTTTCTTATCGGTAAAATTGAGGCCAGCAAAGTGGCGGGCGTTGGTGTCATCTTTCAGGCCGACGTACACCGCGTCAGCGCCGTGCTCCACCGCCGATTTCAGCGCAGGTAAATTCCCCGCCGGACACAGCAGTTCCATACAATTTCCTCCCCCGGATTCTGAACGCCGTTGAGTGTAAGGAAGCGCAGGTGCAGCAATGTTGATTTAAGGCAGTGAAAGCGGGATTGCCAGGGCGGAATGGAGAATTTTCGCACAGACGCGGGGCGATTTCCTTGATCCCGGTTGAGGCGAAAACCGACGGATGTGGCAATATAGATAAAATTTTCTCAAGGGAGTGCAGCGCATGTTCGCACGCTTACGCGGCCTGTTAATTGAAAAAGGGCCGGAATTCCTCGCTTTACCGGTGTCGCTAACACCATTCGCCGTGAAAAAAACGGTTTTGCAACAACTCCTAAACTGGCAATTTCGTCATGCTTTGGCTGAAGGTGAGTTAGACTTTCTGCAAGGGCGCTATCTCGGCATTGAGATCGCGGACGTCAATCTGCGCTGGATCACCACGCTGCAGGACGGGCGCCTGACCGTTTCGCGCGACGCCGAAGCAGATGTCTGGTTTCGTGGCGAAGCCAACGATCTGCTGCTGGTAGCAGCACGCAAAGCCGACCCCGATATGTTGTTCTTTCAGCGCCGTCTGGTGATTGAGGGCGACACGGAGCTGGGACTGGAGGTGAAGAATCTGATGGATGCCATAGAACTGGACGCCATGCCCACGCCATTGCGCACGGGGTTGCTGCAGCTGGCTGCTTTTGTTGAGGCAGGAATGACACAGGACGCGAAGGCCGCTGAGGCGCGCGCGGGGATCTCATGTTGATTCGTACTGAAATTGGTGTGGACGCGGCAGGCATCGACAGCCTGTTAAAGCGCAGTTTTGCCACCGCAGCCGAAGCGGAACTGGTACAGCAGCTGCGTGAAGATGGTTTACTCACGCTGGGCGTGGTGGCCACCGATGACGAAGGCCAGGTGCTGGGTTATGCCGCCTTCAGTCCGGTGACGTTGCAGGGCGAGGATCGTAACTGGGTGGCGCTGGCGCCGCTGGCGGTTGATGCCTCGGTGCGCAATCAGGGCATTGCTAAACAGCTGGTGTATGAAGGGCTCGATTCGCTCAATGAGTTCAGCTACAGCGCCGTGGTGGTGCTGGGCGATCCGCAGTTCTACAATCCGCTCGGCTTTGAACCGGCGGCGCGTCATGGCCTGCACTGTCGCTGGCCCGGCAGCGAAGCGGCGTTTCAGGTGTATAAACTGGCGGACGATGCATTCGATGGGGCAGAAGGGCTGATCGCCTTCTCGGCACCTTTCAATCGTATCGACTAAACCACGCCGTTAAGCAGGCCGGCTGCTGGGCAACCAGCAGCAGTTTCTGCGCCCGGCTCAGCTGTTTTACCTGATACTCCAGCCGGGAAGCCGCCGCGCGATCGCCAGCCGCGCAGTGAAACACCAGCGTCAGCGGACCTTTGCCGCGCAGCGCACGGGCACCGCGCCCCTGCTGGTGCTGCTGCAGGCGACGGTTGACGTCAGTGGTGATGCCGGTATAAAGCATCCCGGCGGCGGTTTGCAGCATATATAGCTGCCAGCCCTGTTCCATTTACAAACCTCGTTCATGTGCTGGCGGGCAGTGTAACGCGCCTGCGGCCGCATCGCTATCAACGCACGGAGTTGCTCTTGTCTGACCATTCTCATCTGATTCGCTATCTGAAAAAGCAGCACGTGCTGTCGCTGTGTGCCAGCGACGGCGATGCGCTATGGTGCGCCAACTGTTTCTACGTATTCGATGAAGCGCGTATGGCGTTCTGGCTGATGACCGAAGCCGATACGCGCCACGGCGCGCTGATGGCGCGTCATCCACGCGTCGCCGGCACGGTTAACGGCCAGCCGAAAACGGTGCTGCTGATTAAAGGCGTGCAGTATCGCGGGCGTATACAACTGACCGATGAGGCGCAGGCGCTGAAGGCCTATCAGTCGCGCTTCCCGGTGGCAAAAAAAGTCACCGCGCCGCTGTGGGAAATTATGCTGGATGAGCTGAAAATGACCGATAACGCGCTGGGGTTTGGCAAAAAGATTGTCTGGCAGCGTTAGCCCGGCACGCGCGCAGGCGCACCGGGCGACCGCCTTACGCTGCGTTCAGAATGCGCAGGGATTCGCGGTTAAACGCGGGCAGGTCTTCAGGCGTGCGGCTGGTAACCAGCTTGTCATCATCAACCACCACCTCTTTATCGTAAAAGTCCGCGCCGGCATTACGCAGATCGATGGCGATAGCTTTCACACAGGTCATTTTGCGACCGCGCACGCCGTTCGCGCTGATCAGCAGCTGCGGACCGTGACAGATGGCGAAAATCGGTTTGCCGCTGGCGACAAACTCTTTGGTAAAGGTGACAAAGCGATCGTCACCGCGCAGCGCGTCAGGCGAATGACCGCCGGGCAGCAGCAGCGCGTCGAACTCGGCCGGGCTGACATGGTCAATATCCTTGTCGATTTTGACTTCGGCCTTGCCCTGTTTTCCCTTCACGGTTTTGCCCGCCTGCATCTCAATAGTGACCACTTCATGGCCCGCTTTGGTGAATGCCTCGGCCGGTGAGGTAAACTCTGAGTCTTCAAATTCATCGGTAATCAGAACCGCTATTTTCTTGCTCATCTTTCTCCTCCTTGCTGGTCACGCACCTGCTGTGCGTGACACGTTTCAACAGACAAGTCTGGACCCTGAGCGCGGAAACGCAAGCCAGCCGGCGCAGGCGGGATTGGTTAAATTCCGGAGACAGATCAAGTTTAAGCGTGACGACGCTGGCACACGGGCATAACCTGAATAACACTGTGGGATCTGCGTCGCGCCCTCCGCGCGGCATACGTTATTCAGTTGAATACGGAACCGGTCATGACCCAATTCGCCTCACCTGCACCAGCGGCCCGCTTCGCCTGGTGGAAACCGCTGCTGTTCCTCGCCGTGGTGCTTATCGGCCTGTGGTACGTAAAATGGCAGCCTTACTATGGCAAAGCCTTCACGGCCGCAGAAACCCATTCCATCGGCCGCTCGATCCTTGCCAATGCCGCAGATTCGCCGTGGCGCGCCGCGCTGGATTACGCCATGGTCTATTTTCTCGCGGTGTGGAAAGCCGCGGTGCTCGGTGTGGTGCTGGGCTCGCTGATACAGATGCTGATTCCGCGCCGCTGGCTGCTGCGCCTGATGGGCAGCAACCGGCTGGGGGCCACGCTGGTCGGCACCGGTTTTGGCCTGCCGGGCATGATGTGCAGCTGCTGTGCCGCGCCGGTGACCGTCGGCCTGCGCCAGGCACAGGTTTCAAGCGGTGCGGCGATGGCGTTCTGGCTGGCAAATCCGCTGCTCAATCCGGCAACGCTGGTGTTTATGGGCTTTGTGCTCGGCTGGCAGTTTGCCGCCATTCGGCTGGTGGCGGGTGGGGTGATGGTGCTGGGCATTGCCATGCTGGTGCAGCGCAGCGTGCCGGAAACCGCCGTTGCCGCGCCGCTGTTGCCGCAAGAAAGCCATGAACGGTTTGTGACGCGCTGGCTGCGCGTGATGTGGCGGCTGTTCTGTAACACCATTCCGCTCTACATCATGGCGGTGCTGCTGCTCGGCGCCGCACGCGTCTGGCTGTTTCCTCACGCGGACGGCGCGGTGGGCAATACGCTGTTCTGGGTGATGCTGATGGCCATCGCCGGCTGCCTGTTTGTGATCCCGACCGCCGCCGAGATCCCCATCGTGCAAACCATGATGCTGGCGGGCATGGGCATCGCACCGGCGCTGGCGCTGCTGGTGACGCTGCCCGCGGTCAGCGTGCCGTCGCTACTGATGCTGCATCGCGCGTTCCCGCCGCGCGCGCTGTGGATCGCCTTCTGCGGCGTGGCCGTCAGCGGCATGCTGCTCGGCATCCTCGCACTGTGGCTGGCGTAGATACCAGATAGTCTGATTGCGGCTGCCGCGCCACAGCAGCCGCGCATCTTTTTCCGCTTCGATGAAACGTCCATCAATCAGCACGTCGATTTCCGCAATCACTTCACGCTGCGCCGCCGTCAGCTCCGCCAGGGTGTAGCCGGTCCACAGCCAGATATCTTTATCCGGACAGTCGCGTCGCACGCGCTTCACCAGCCGGCGAATATGCGGCACATTGTGCGGATGCAGCGGATCGCCGCCGCTCAGCGACAGCCCCTGACGCGGAATGCGTTGATCCTGCAGATCGGCGATCAGCTGCTCCTCCATGGCCAGCGTAAACGGCACGCCGGAGTCAGGCCGCCAGGTGCTCTGGTTGTAGCAGCCGCGACACTGATGTTCACAGCCCGCGACGAACAGCGTGCAGCGCGTGCCGGGACCATTCACGATATCCACATCGTAGTAGCGATGAATGTGCATCATCCCAGCTGTCCGGTATCAAGGTGTTTGACGCGGCGCTGCACCTCTTCCTGCTTGCCGGCGTTGAACGGCCGCGCATCCGGGCTGCCAAGATAGCCGCAGACGCGGCGCGTGACCGAAACGCGCGCCGGATCGTGATTGCCGCAGCACGGACAGGTAAAGCCTTTGCTGGTACAGCTGAACTCGCCGCTGAAGCCGCACTCGTAGCACTCATCGATCGGCGTGTTGGTGCCGTAATAGGGCACGCGGTCGTAGCTGTAATCCCACACATCTTCCAGCGCCCGCAGGTTGTGCTGAATGTTGGGGTATTCGCCGTAACAGATGAAGCCGCCGTTAGCGATGGCCGGGTAGGGCGCTTCAAAGTCGATTTTGTCGTACGGATTGACCTTTTTCTCTACGTCGAGATGGAAGCTGTTGGTGTAATAGCCCTTGTCGGTCACGCCCGGCACTACGCCAAATTCGGCGGCATCAAGGCGACAGAAGCGATCGCACAGGTTTTCACTGGGCGTACTGTACAGGCTAAAGCCGTAGCCGGTTTCCGCTTTCCATGCATCCACCGCCTGGCGCAGATGCGTCACAATCGCCACGCCGGTTGCGCGCAGATGCGCGGCATCATACGGATGCACGGCGTTGCCGCTTAGCGCGTTGAGTGTTTCATGCAGACCGATATAGCCCAGCGAGATCGAGGCGCGGCCGTTGCGGAAGATCTTGCCCACCTCATCGTCCGCGTTGAGCCGCACGCCGCAGGCACCTTCCATGTAAAGAATCGGTGCGACGCGCGCTTTGGTTTTTTCCAGCCGGGCAATGCGGGTCATCAGCGCCCGCTTCGCCAGCGCCAGGCGCGCATCCAGCAACGTCCAGAAGCGGGCTTCGTCTCCCTCGGCTTCTAACGCAACGCGCGGCAGGTTGAGGCTGATCACGCCGATGTTGTTACGGCCCTCATGAATCTGCTCGCCGTTTTCCTCGTAAACGCCGAGAAAGCTGCGGCAGCCCATCGGCGTTTTGAACGAACCGGTGACTTCGACCACTTTGTCGTAGTTGAGGATATCCGGATACATGCGCTTGCTGGCACACTCCAGCGCCAGCTGTTTGATGTCGTAATTGATGTCGCCGGCGCGGCGGTTGACGCCTTCACGAATGGCGAGCACCAGCTTAGGAAACACCGCAGTTTTATGGTTTTTGCCCAGCCCGGCAATGCGGTTGCGCAGAATCGATTGCTGAATCAGGCGCGCTGCCCAGTCGGTGCCGAGGCCAAAGCCAAAAGTGACGAACGGCGTCTGGCCGTTGGCGGTGTGCAGCGTATTGACTTCGTACTCCAGCGACTGAAACGCGTCGTAGCACTCTTTTTCCGTGCGTGCGCGCGCGTAAGCTTCCACGTCAGCAATCTGCCATTCGCGGGCAATCTGGCGATGCTTGTCGAGACTGAGGGTGACAAACGGCGCCAGCACTTCGTCAATGCGGTTAATGGTGGTGCCGCCGTAAATATGGCTGGCGACCTGCGCAATAATCTGCGCCGTCACCGCAGTGGCGGTGGCGATGGATTTTGGCGGTTCAATCTCGGCGTTACCCATTTTGAAGCCGTGCGTCAGCATGCCGTGCAGATCGATCAGCATGCAGTTAAACATCGGGAAGAAGGGAGAGTAGTCGAGGTCGTGATAGTGGATTTCCCCACGCTCATGCGCCAGCACCACATCGCGCGGCAGCAACTGCTGCTGGGCATAATGTTTGGCCACGATGCCGGCCAGCAGGTCGCGCTGCGTCGGGATCACTTTGCTGTCTTTGTTGGCGTTTTCGTTGAGCAGCGCCGCGTTGGTCTGTTCCACCAGGCCGCGAATGGCATGATGCAGCTTGCCGCGCTGCTCGCGCGCCAGATCCCGGTCGTGACGGTATTCGATATAGGCGCGCGCCAGCTGTGGCCAGCGTCCGCTCATCAGCGCCTCTTCCACGGCACACTGGATGTCACGAATATCGACTTCAGTCTGGGTTGCCAGCTGCGCGCTGACCTGCTGAGCGACCGTCGTGCACCAGGCCAGGTCGTCAACCTGGGCAGCCTGCGCGGCGGCCCGCACTGCAGCTTCAATGCGCCGGGCATCAAACGGCACCCTGCAGCCGTCACGCTTAATCACTACCGTTGCCATCTTCCCTTTCTCCGCTGGAAACTACATGTAGATAATTTTAAGGAGTGTAATCGCAACATGTGGTGTTTCAGAGGGAATTAATCGCACTGTTTTTGACCTGTCGCAAAGAAGCGCGGCCAGCGCCTGAAAGCCGTGCAGTGGTCAACAGCCGCTACACTGAAAAGTTTTAAGCCGCACAAACTTCAGCCGGCTGCAACTTGCTTTGCGTTGCGAAACAGGTTTAATGAGCGTTTTGCGCCATTTCCGGCCCATCTTTTTGCCTTACAAGGATGCCCACCATGCTTCTGCCCAGTACGCTGCTGGCCGTTTTGTGTTCCCTGACGTTTTCCACGCAGGCCGCACCGGCAGGCGATCTGCCGCTGATGCCGTGGCCACAGCAGGTGACGCAGCCCGCAGGCGGTGGTGCGTTTACCCTGACGCCGCAATTTTCGCTGCACATCACCGGCGATCACCTGGAAGGGGCCGAAGCGCGCTGGCGCGCCCGCATTGCGCGGCAAACCGGCTGGGCGCTGCTGCCCGCCAGCCCGGCCAGCGATCGTCCCGCCATTCAGGTCCGGATTGCCGACGCGGTCGATCCGCTACCGCAACCGGACAGCGACGAAAGCTACCATCTGGAGGTCAGCAGCAGTGGCGTACTGCTGCAGGCACCTACCCGTTTTGGCGCGATGCGCGGCATGGAAACCCTGCTGCAGCTGATCGCCAACACCGCCAGCGGCACGCAAATTCCCTTTGTCACCATTGACGATCGGCCGCGCTTCCCGTGGCGCGGCGTGCTGATCGACCCGGTACGCCACTTCCTGCCGCTGGAAACCCTCAAGCGGCAGATTGATGGTATCGCCGCGGCGCGCATGAACGTGTTTCACTGGCACCTGACCGACGATCAGGGCTGGCGCTTTGCTTCCAGTCACTATCCGCAGCTGCAGCAGCAGGCCAGTGATGGCCTGTTCTACAGCCAGCAGCAAATGCGCGAGCTGGTGCACTATGCCACTCTGCGCGGCGTGCGCGTGGTGCCGGAAATCGATCTGCCCGGTCATGCTTCCGCCCTGGCCGTGGCGATGCCAGAGCTGATGAGCGCGCCGGGTCCATATGCCATGGAACGCGGCTGGGGGGTGTTTAAACCCTTGCTCGATCCCAGCAATGAAGCGGTGTTTCGCTTTATCGATACGCTGATTGGCGAAGTCGCGGCGATCTTTCCCGATCCCTACATTCACATCGGCGGGGATGAAGTCGATCCCAGTCAGTGGAACGCCTCACCGAAGATTCAGCAGTTTATGCGCGACCACGGCCTGCAGGACGCCCATGCGCTGCAGGCGTGGTTCAACCAGCGGGTTGAAAAGATTCTCGCCGCGCATCAGCGGCGCATGCTTGGCTGGGATGAGGTGTACCATCCCGACCTGCCGAAAAGTATTGTGATTCAGTCGTGGCAGGGGCAGGATGCGCTCAGCGAAGTGGTAAAACAGGGGTATCGCGGCATTCTATCCACCGGTTTTTATCTCGACCAGCCGCAGAGCGCCGCGTATCACTATCGCAATGATCCCTGGCCGCAGGGGCTGAACGGCATCGATCAACTGCGCGCCGACGATCAGGCGCAAAGCTGGCAGTTCACTATGCCGCGTCTGAAAGGCAGCGCGGTGCAGGGCAGTTTCACCCTGATTGAGAGCAAAAACGGCTGGCGCGGTTTTATCGATTTCAGCGGCAAGGCGCGACGCCAGGTCAGCGACATTCGCTGGCTATCACCGACGCAGCTGACCTTCAGCGTCGACAGCTGGATGGGGCCGTTTCAGCCGGTGGTGACGCTGACGCGTGACAGCCTGACCGGCTACGTGCTGGTGGGCAACGTGCGCTATCCGACCACAGGCAGCAGGCTGGCGCAGATACCGGCCGGTATTGCTCCGGTACTGCCCACGCCCGCTCAGCTGCAGCGTGATTTGCTGGGCGGTGAAGCGGCGCTGTGGGCGGAGAACGTGAATAGCCGGGTGATTGATACACGGCTGTGGCCGCGCGCCTTTGTGGTGGCGGAGCGGCTGTGGTCGGCGCAGGATGTGACCGACAGCGAGAATATGTACCAGCGGCTCAGCGCGATTGATCGCTGGGGGACGGTGTCGGTCGGCCTGCAGCAGCATCAGCAGGCCGAGGTGCAGATGATGCGGCTGGCCAACAGCAGCGATATCACTCCGCTGCGCGTGCTAGCGGAAGTGCTGGAACCGGCGCAGTATTACACCCGCCAGCACCTGAAGTTTCAGGCCGGGCATTATGACTATTTTGAGCCGCTGAACCGGCTGGCGGACGTGCTGCCGGCTGAGAGCGAGCCGGTGCGGCTGCTGGATAAGCAGGTGGATGCGCTGATTGCCAATCGCGGCGATCATGCTGCCGCCAGCGCCCTGCGCCATCAGCTACAGCGCTGGCAGCGCAACAGCGATGCGGTGATGCCGCTGGTGCTGGGCAATTATCAACTGAAAGCACTGCAGCCGCAGGTGCGCCAGGTCGCAGAGCTGAGCCGGATGGGGCTGGATCTGGTGAACGCACTGGAGCGTAACCAGGCCTACGGCGCAGGCGAGGTGGCGCAGATGCACGCCCAGCTGGATGCGGCGGCGCAGGTGCAGGATGAAACGGTGCTGGCGCTGGTGCGACCGCTGGAGAAACTGCTGCGATCGTCGAGATAGGGAAGATCGGAAGTCACGAACTATGCAGGGGCATCATTGATGACGACCAGGCGATCACGCCAGGTGCGCACGGATACGCCCCCTGCATGCTGTGTGAATGATGACAGCTAAATCAGCGACGTACCGCGATGGCTTCGATCTCAATCTTCACGTCTTTCGGCAGACGCGCCACTTCCACGCAGGAGCGCGCCGGGAAGCTGGCCTGATGCTCGGTGAAAAACGCTTCATAGGTGGCGTTGACCGTGGCGAAATCGTTCAGGTCTTTGACGAACACGGTGGTCTTCACAATGTCGCCCACCTGCAGGCCAGCGGCCAGCACAATCGCCTTCACATTCTCCAGCGATTGACGCGCCTGCGCGGCGATATCGTCCGGAACCGCACCGGTGGCCGGATCGACCGGGATCTGGCCGGAGGTGATGATCATGCTGCCGAGATCCACGCCCTGGACGTACGGGCCAATCGCTGCCGGGGCTTTTTCAGTACTGATTTCGCGAGACATTGTTTCTCCTTAGGCATGCGCGGCGAACCCTTGCCCGCCGCGAAAATGTTCGCCCCATTATAGGGAGGAAACGGGCGATTACCAGTGACCGAGCACCACGTGGCGCGCGAACTCTTTCTCGCAGTATTTACACTTCAGGTGCACATCGTCATCGCGCTGCTTCACCGCAAAGCTGGAGAACACCGGCTCGCTGCGGCTGATGCAGTTGCCGTTGGGGCAGGTCAGCACGCGCTCGATGCGTTCCGGCAGCGTTGGTGCGATCTTCGCCACCACTTCATACTCATCAATGCGATTCACCGTGGCGTGCGGCGCGTACACCGCCAGCTGATTGATCTGATCATCGGTCAGAAAAGTATTTTCGATTTTGATCAGATCCTTACGTCCCATCTCGCCCGACGGCAGATTAAGGCCGATGGTGATGCGCTGATCGGTTTCGGTGAGGCGGAACAGTGACAGTAGCTTAAAGCCGACCTGCGCCGGAATATGGTCGATCACCGTGCCGCGTTTGATGGCTTCAACCTGCAGTTTGTTATCGTGGGTCATCGTTCTGCTCCTTACAGTGCCAGTTCGCTATTCAGTACCAGCGCCAGCAGGGCCTGGCGGGCATAGATGCCGTTGCCGGCCTGCTGGAAATACCAGGCGTGCGGCGTGCTGTCGACATCGGTGGTGATCTCATCAATGCGCGGCAGCGGATGCAGCACCTTCATGTTATCGCGCGCACCGGCCAGGTCGGCCGCCCGCAGGATGAACTGCGCTTTCACGTTGGCATACTCTGAAGGATCGAGACGCTCTTTCTGTACGCGCGTCATGTAGAGAATATCCAGCTCCGGCATCACTTCTTCGATGCTGTCGTGGCGCGACCAGGCAATGTTCTGTTCATCCAGCATATCGGTGATGTAGGACGGCATCGCCAGCGCATCCGGTGCGATGAAGTAGAAGCGGTTGCCGCTGAACTTCGCCAGCGCCTGGGTCAGCGAATGCACGGTGCGGCCATATTTCAGGTCGCCGACCATCGCCACGTTGAGGTTATCGAGGCGGCTCTGGGTTTCCCGGATGGTGAACAGATCGAGCAGCGTCTGTGTCGGGTGCTGGTTGGCGCCGTCGCCGGCGTTAAGGATCGGCACGCCGCCCGAAAACTCCGTGGCCAGGCGCGCCGCCCCTTCCTGTGGATGGCGCATCACGATGGCATCCACATAGGTGCCAATCACCGAGATAGTATCGGCGAGAGTTTCCCCTTTCTTGCCCAGCGAGGTGTTGCTGCCGTCGGCAAACCCCACCACCGATGCGCCCAGCCGGTGCATCGCGGTTTCAAACGACAAACGAGTGCGCGTTGAAGCCTCAAAGAAGCAGCTGGCGATAACGTTGTGTTTCAGCAGCTCCGGCTGCGGATGGGCTTTCAGCTGGGCGGCGGTATGCAGCACCAGCTCCAGCTCATCGCGGTTGAGGTCGTTGATGGAAATAATGTGCTTGCGATATAGCGGGTTGGCCATAGCTCTCTCCTCTGCGCTGCCGGATTGCGGACAAAAAAAAGCCCCTTTACAGGGGCTTTCTGGCGATCGATGAATGACGGAAAGAAACAGGTGCGCCGCCTGCATTCAGGCGTACGGGAGCGGCAAATTGTGCGCTGCGCTGTTGCATGTTTCCTCCGGCAAATTGTGGCGCATTATACGCATTCACAGAGCCGCATCAAGCAGAAATCACGCGCGAGGTAAACGTTTGCGCCGTGCAGGCTTAGCGCTGGCTCAGCGTCGCCACCATCACCGCTTTGATGGTGTGCATGCGGTTTTCCGCCTGGTCAAACACCACGCTATGGTCGGATTCAAACACCTCGTTGCTGACTTCCATGCCGTCGTGCAGACCATACTGTTCGGCCATCTGCCGTCCGAGCGTGGTTTGGTCATCATGAAACGCGGGCAGGCAGTGCAGGAATTTCACCTGCGGATTGCCGGTCAGCGCCAGCATCGCGCTGTTCACCTGATAGGGACGCAGCAGGGCGATGCGCTCTCCCCACACCGATTTCGCTTCACCCATCGATACCCAGACGTCGGTATAGATGAAATCAGCACCCTGCACGCCTTCGGCAATCTCTTCTGTCAGGGTGATTTTGCCGCCGGTGTGCTGCGCTGCCGCGCGGCACTGCGCCACCAGCTCCTCTTCTGGCCAGCAGCCTTTCGGCGCCACCAGCCGCAGATCCAGCCCCACCAGCGCCGCCGCTTCCAGCATGCTGTTGCCCATGTTGTTGCGCGCATCGCCAACGTACACCAGCGTCATCTCGCTCAGCGCTTTGCCCGGCAGATGCTCCTGCATAGTCAGCAGGTCAGCCAGCAGCTGCGTCGGATGGAACTCGGTGGTCAGGCCATTCCACACCGGCACGCCGGCATGTTCGGCCAGCGTCTCTACCAGCGCCTGACCGTAGCCGCGATACTGAATGCCGTCATACATGCGTCCCAGTACGCGCGCGGTGTCTTTCATCGACTCTTTATGGCCGATCTGGCTGCCGCTCGGGCCGAGATAGGTGACGTTAGCGCCCTGATCGTAGGCGGCAACTTCGAAAGAGCATCGGGTACGGGTCGAGTCTTTTTCGAAGATGAGCGCGATGTTTTTGCCTTTCAGGTACTGGGTTTCGCTGGCGTTTTTCTTTGCCTGTTTTAATTCACTGGCGAGTGATAACAAACCGGTGATTTCGGCTGGGGTGAAATCCAGCAATCTCAGGAAATGTCTCGAATACAGCTGACTCATACTGCGCTCCGCATTACATCAATAATGAATTAAAATTCAATCTAATCGTATGAATATGCATTTTCAACCCCAGCGATAAGAAACTTTCTGTTTTGTGTAGTGGCGCGCGAGGCAGTGTGGGAAAATAATTGCATTCACTGCCACCATTTTGAGGACACGCCCATGGCATACGAAGCATTGCTGGAAGAACAGCGCGAAGAGACGCGCCTGATCATTGAAGAGTTGCTGGAAGACGGCAGCGATCCGGATGCGCTTTACACCATCGAGCATCATCTCTCCTGCAACAACTTCGACTCGCTGGAGAAAGCCGCGGTTGACGCGTTCAAGCTGGGCTATGAAGTCACCGAGCCGGAAGAGCTGGAGCTGGAAGACGGTAGCACCGTGATGTGCGTCGACATCCTGAGCGAATCGGCGCTGAAGCCGGAACTGATTGACGCGCAGGTCGAGCAGCTGGTGAATCTGGTCGGGAAATACAACGTCGATTACGACGGCTGGGGCACCTACTTTGAAGATCCGGATGCCGAAGATGAAGACGACGGCGAAGAGATCGACGACGAAGACGATGACGGTGTGCGTCACTAAGCCCTGACGGGCGGCACGCGCCGCCCGGTAATTTTCCTGCCAGCAAAGAACCTCCGATGAATTACGCTTCGCTATTAGACCCCATTCACCAGTTTTTACAGTGCCGCACGCCGCAGGCGTGGATTGATGAAGCGCGCAAGCCGGAAAATCTCACGCTGCTGCTTACCGATCATATGGTATGCGAGTTGAAAGCGGCGCAAACCGCGGTGTGGCTGATCCGCAAATACGTCGCGGATAAACCCAGTGGTAACGCGATTCTGGCGTGGCTGCAGCCGTACGAAGATTTTATTTTCGGCGAGAATCACGACAGCGATTTTATCAATGCCCACAAGAATCTCAGCAAAAGCATCATTGTGCGCAATGAACTGCCGTGGGCTGATGAGATGGTGGAAAAGATGGTGCTGCTGATCAAAGAGGAGCTGCACCACTTTTATCAGGTGTGGGAAATCATGCAGGCGCGCGGTTTGCCCTATCGCAAGATCACCGCCAGCCGCTACGCCAAAGGGCTGCTGCGTGAAGTGACCACCCATGAACCGGATACGCTGGTGGATAAACTGATTTGCGGGGCGTATATCGAAGCGCGTTCCTGCGAGCGCTTCGCCAGCCTGGCGCCGTACCTGGATGCGCAGCTGGAGAAGTTTTACATCTCACTGCTGCGTTCCGAAGCGCGCCACTATCAGGATTACCTGACGCTGGCGGCACAGATTTCACCGAAGGATATCGCACCGCGCGTGCGGGCGATTGGGGCAGCGGAAGCGCGCTTGATCAGCGAACCGGACACTGAGCTGCGCTTTCACAGCGGCGTGCCGGCGTTTTGATTTGGTGCGCGCGGCGAAACTTCCTGACCCAGCCTTCAGGCGTTGTCTTACTACCCTCTTTAGCTTCGCATACCTTCTGTGTAAAGACGCAGGGGGTAGTAATTAAGCAGTGAGTCATTAAGGGCTTATAAATACCATGGAAGCAGGAATGAATTTGCCCGATCAGATCTTCGCGGCGCGCTGATGGCCCCAGGTCAGGTAGTAGACATCATAAAAATCCACTTCTCCTTTCTGCTGCATCAGGCGATCGATGCCGCTGCGCACGCGCTCGGGCGTGCCCGGATTCTCCAGGATCTTGTCCAGCGCCTGCTGTGAGACCGGCTGCACGTAATACCACTCGCCGTTATAGCACACGCGCAAATCCAGCGTATCGATGTCCTCGAAGCGGTATTTCGGGTTGATGTCCAGCAACATCAGAAAACTCATCACCAGCACGAACACCGTGGCGAACCAGAAGGCCGGCCAGCCGAGCATCTCAGTCGAGAAAATCAGCGCCACGCACAGGCCGTAGCACAGGTACATCACGCCCCACAGCCCCGGATGGGTTTTCAGGAAGTTAAAGCTGAAACGCGGCAGATTATCGCGCCGCTCCTCGCGGTTGAGCGTGTCGATTTCATCGATCAGAATTTGTTTAATCGCGTCCATTATTCACCTCTGAATATCACTGCCTGCCAGTAAACCACATAACAGTGAAGGGCGGCAGAGACAGATCAGAGGTGTTTTTTTATAACAGTTTTCCGCAACGCATCAGCTCACCTGCCCGACAATCTGCAGATTGGCATCGTCCGGCACCTCGTTATACGACAGCACATTCAGCCCGCTGGCGAACAGCCGGGCGTAGCGCGCAATCAGCGGCCGCAGCTGCGGCGTCACCAGCAGCACCTGCGTCAGGTTCTGCGCTTTCAGCTGCTCCATCATCACCGGCAGCGTGCTCTGCAGCTGGGTGAGAATGTTAGGGTCGACCGGGAAACTGTCCAGCGCCACTTTGCCGCCCTGCTGCGCCTGATTGAGCGCTGCCAGCAGCAGGTTTTCCAGGCTGTTATCCAGCGTATAGGCCGACAGCGGTTTGTTGTCCGGCGCAATCGCCGCCACCATGGCGCGGCGCAGCGCATAACGCACGTCGGAGGTCAGCAGGATCGGATCTTTAGTGATCGCCACGCTCTCCAGCAGCGTGGTGGCAATGGTGGTGATGTCCTTGAGCGATACCTGATCGTTGAGCAGCAGACGATACACCTTGAGCTGCAGACTGTAGTTCACCGCGGCGTTGAGATCCTCTGACAGCTTCGGCGCCACGCTCGCCAGCCGCTGATGCAGCTGAGTAATATCATCGTAGTTGAACAGCTCTGGCAGGTTTTCGCGCACCACTTTGTTGACGTGCGTGGCCACCACGCTGGCGCAGTCGACTACCTGATAACCCAGATTCAGCGCTTTGGCTTTCTGCTCTGGCAGGATCCAGGTCACCGCCATACCGTACGCGGGATCGGTATCCAGCAGGCCGTCGATCTCACCGTACTGATCCGGCGTCGGCAGCGCCATCAGGCGGTCGGCGTGCACTTCGCCCACGGCAGTGCGGACGCCGTTGATCTTAATCGCGTACTGCGACGGCTTTAAGTGGAAATCTTCACGCAGGGCGATCTCCGGCAGCAGCACGCCGCTGGTTTCCGACACCACCTGGCGCACGCCGCGCATACGCTGGGTCAGCGGCGCGCCTTTGCCTTTGTCCACCAGCGTGACCAGCTTGTAGCCCAGGTTAAGGCCGATGGGCTCGACCAGCGGAATATTGTCCCAGCTGATGGTCGGCTGTTCCTCCGGCTGCGCCAGCGCCTGATTGATCGCCTCCATGTCGACATGGCTTTGCGTCGGCTTCTGCACCACGCGGCTCTGGCGCCACGCGGCGAACAGCAGCAGGGCGGTGAAGACGAGGAACACCATGTGCGGCATGCCCGGCACAATCGCCAGCACAAACATCACGCCCGCAGCGGTATACAGCGTGGCCGGTTTCGCCAGCAGCTGCGACTTCACTTCCTCGCCCATGTCAGCGCCGTCGCTGATACGCGTCACGATGATCGCCGCCGCCGTCGACAGCAGCAGCGACGGAATCTGCGCCACCAGACCGTCACCGATGGTCAGCAGCACATACTGTTCGAACGCCTGGCCGGCCGGTAAACCGTGTTTGAACACGCCGATCAGGATGCCGCCCAGCACGTTGATCAGCAGGATCATGATGCCGGCGACGGCGTCACCGCGCACAAACTTGGAGGCACCGTCCATCGCGCCGTAGAAGTCCGCTTCGTTGGCCACATCCTGACGCCGCACCCGCGCCTGTTCCTGATTGATCAGCCCGGCGTTGAGATCGGCGTCGATCGCCATCTGTTTGCCCGGCAGCGCGTCGAGGGTAAAGCGCGCCGATACTTCAGAAATACGCTCGGCCCCTTTGGTCACCACCACAAAGTTGATCATTAAACGCGGCGGCAGGAAAGCGCATCACGGGGCTCACGGCGGCGCATGGAAGGTGGCCTTTGCCGACTTCACGCTGGCGATGATGGCGCTGTTTATGGTGCTGTGGATCATGGGCGCCGTCACCGAAGACGAGCGTAAGGAGATTGTCGCGCAGCTTAACGGCACCTCGGTGTTTAACGGTTCCGGCTTTAATCCGTTCGATGTCGAAACCGGACGCGGCTCCGCCATCATTGGTGAAACGCTGGCGATTGCGCCGCCGACCGAGGGCGCCACCGTCAGTGACACCAGCGCGGAAAACAGCGACAGCAACAGTAACGCCAGCCAGCCGCAGGAAGATCTGGATAGCGTGCTGTCGCGCTCTGACGCCGAGCTGGCGCAGCTGCGTCAGCAGATCCAGAGCATCATCAACAGCTATCACGCCCAGAACCTGCTGACGCTGGAAACCCTGCCGCAGGGGCTGCGTATCCTGATTCAGGATGACCAGGATCGCATGATGTTTCCGCGCGGCAGCGCGGTGCTGACGCCGTTTTATCAGCGCCTGCTGACCGAACTTGGTCCGGTGTTTAACCGCATCGACAACAAAATCATGATCAGCGGCCACACCGACGCCGCACAGTACAGCGGCAACGCGGCGAACAACAACTGGAATCTCTCCGGTGACCGTGCGCTGGCGGCGCGGCGTGCGCTGGAGCGCGGCGGGCTGGAAAGCACGCGCGTGCTGCAGGTGAATGCCATGTCGTCCCGTATGCCGCTCGACAAAGCCGATCCGCTCAGCGCACGTAACCGCCGCATTGAAATCATGGTGCTCACCGAGGCGGCAGCCGAGACGCTGTTTCAGTTTTATGGTCGCGAAGGGGAGAACGTGGTGAAACCCATCGCTGACCGCCTGCGATAACCTGTCAGTGCCTTTGAATCAACTGTTGATTCTACCGGTGGCGAAATCCACCGGTTTTTTTTGCCTGTTTTTAGCTGCGGCAGACGCCGGGTAAACGAGGCGCGCCATGGCATGCCACGAAATGTTAAATATGTTAATAAGTAATTTGGCTTTAGTAAGCTAAATCATTCTTTTATGTGAATTTTGCCGGTGTGCGCACATTGCAATGCCCGGTGGCTTTGCCACAATTAGGCAACGTGGCTATCCGGAGAAAGAGTATGTCTGCCCAATCTTCCAGTCTGCTGTTACTGATGTCTTTCGCCGCCGGTACCTTTTCCGCGGGATCGTCAGGTAACCCGCAGCATTTAATGTTATCGCTGCCGTCCGGCGGTGTACCCAATAATCCGCTGCCGCTGATCATCTGGCCGTGCGTGGTGCCGGAAGAGGAGGAGGACAGCGCGGCCTGGTTTGAAAAAACCTTTAGCGCCAGCGGCTGGCCTGCGGCGTGGCGCGCGCCGATTTTTCCTTACACCCACTATCATCCCAACACCCATGAGGTACTGGGCGTCGGCGCGGGCTGGGCGGAAGTGCTGTTTGGCGGCGACAGCGGCCGCATGGTGACGCTGCGTGAGGGGGATGCGGTGCTGATCCCGGCCGGCGTGGGCCATAAACAGGTGTTTGCCTCCGACGACTTTTTCACCGTTGGCGCCTATCCTGAAGGGATGTCACCGGAAACCGTGCGCGACGAACCTTCCCGGCTGCGCGCGTCGAAAGAGCAGATCCAGCGCGTGCCGCTGCCGGATCGCGACCCGTTTACCGGCGGCGAAGGAGCAATGACCGAAATCTGGCTGCCAGTGGCGCAGCAGCTGATGCACCAGTAAGGTGCAAGGCAAGGATTATCCGGCGCGGCTCCGCTTTCGGGGCGCGCGTGCCGTTGCGGCGGCGGGCCTCTGGCACACTTTGTGCAGGAGAGAAGTCAGGTCCTCTGACAAGCGCCGGGTAAATCATGAAAGCACGCGACCAGATAGCATCAACCTTCTACGATGAGATGTTGCAGAGCGACGGTCAGCACCGCGCTCACTACCAGCATTACTGGGAATGGTTACAACAGGCGGACAAAGAGGCGGTGGCGCGCAAACGTGAAGAGGCAGAACTGCTGTTTCATCGCGTTGGCATCACCTTCAACGTCTACGGTGACGATGGCGGTGCCGAGCGGCTGATCCCGTTCGACAGCGTGCCGCGCATCATTCCTGCCAGCGAGTGGGCGATGCTGGAACGCGGCATTCGCCAGCGCGTTCAGGCGCTCAACGCCTTCCTGCACGATATCTACCATCAGCAATATATTCTCAAAGCCGGCATCGTGCCGGCCGAGCAGGTGCTGGTTAACGATCAGTATCAGCCCTGTATGCAGGATGTCGATCTGCATCGCCAGATCTACGCGCACATTACCGGTGTCGATATGGTACGCAACAGCGACGGCGACTATTACGTGCTGGAGGATAATCTGCGCACGCCGTCCGGCGTCTCCTACATGTTGGAAAACCGCAAAATGATGATGCGCCTCTATCCGGAGCTGTTTGCCGCGCAGCATATCGCGCCGGTGGAGCGTTATCCGTCGCACCTGTTGCAGACGCTACGCGAAAGCTCACCGGTTAACGATCCGGTGGTGGTGGTGCTGACGCCGGGACGTTTCAACAGCGCCTACTTCGAACACAGCTTTCTCGCTCAGCAGATGGGCGTGGAGCTGGTGGAGAGCGCCGATCTGTTCGTCAAAGACGGTGCGGTGCTGATGCGTACCACCGCCGGGCCGTGCAAAGTGGATGTGATCTATCGCCGCGTGGATGACGCCTTCCTCGATCCGCTCGCCTTCCGGCCGGATTCGATGCTCGGCGTGCCGGGATTACTGTCGGTATACCGATCCGGCAATGTGGTGCTGGCGAATGCGATCGGCACCGGCGTCGCCGATGACAAGTCGATCTACCCCTACGTGCCGGAGATGATCCGCTACTACCTTGATGAAGATCCGATCCTCAACAATGTGCCCACCTGGCAGTGCCGCAAGCCGCAGGATCTGAGCTATGTGCTGGCCAATCTGGCGCAGATGGTGGTGAAAGAGGTGCACGGTGCCGGCGGTTACGGCATGTTGATTGGCCCGGTCGCCAGCCAGCAGCAGCTGAGCGAGTTCCGTGAGCGGCTGCTGGCGCGGCCGGACAATTACATCGCGCAGGATACGCTGTCGCTCTCCACCTGCCCGACCTTTATCGACAACGGTCTGGCGCCGCGCCATATCGATCTGCGGCCTTTTGCGCTGTACGGCGCGGATATCCGGCTGGTGCCGGGCGGCCTGACGCGCGTGGCGCTGACCGAAGGCTCGCTGGTGGTGAAC
The DNA here is from genome assembly GCF_059730845.1 of gamma proteobacterium symbiont of Scutellera amethystina. Taxonomy (NCBI): domain Bacteria; kingdom Pseudomonadati; phylum Pseudomonadota; class Gammaproteobacteria; species gamma proteobacterium symbiont of Scutellera amethystina. The sequence continues at coordinate 3,557,681 of NZ_AP035935.1, read as the reverse complement.
TCGTCGCAGGGCGGCGGCACCAAGGACACCTGGGTGCTGGAGGATGACACATCATGCTAAGCCGGACGGCCAGTGGCCTTTACTGGATGGCGCGCTATCTGGAGCGCGCAGAACAACTTGCCCGGGTGCTGGATGTGACCCATCGCCTGTCGCTGATGCCGGTGCGCAATCGTCAGGGCGACGAACTGCTGTTGCCGCTCAACCTGACCGGTACGCGTCAGCTGTTTGAAACCCTCAACGGGCGCTGCACCATGCCGCAGCTGTTCAACTTCTTCGCGCTGGATGAGCGTAACCCGAGCAGTATTTTCAGCTGCTGGCAGGCGGCGTGGAACAACGCGCACGCGGTGCGCGGCAGCCTGTCATCCGAAGTGTGGGAGAGCATTAACTCGACGTGGATTGAGATGCGCAACACGCGCCGCCGCGGCATCTCGCCGGCCGGTGCCGACAGCTTCTTCGACTGGGTGAAAGAGCGTTCGCATCTGTTTCGCGGCGCGATGTCCGGCACGCTGCTGCGCGGCGATGCGCTGCGTTTTATCCGGCTTGGCACGCTGATGGAGCGCAGCGACGGCACCGCGCGGCTGCTGAGCGTTAACCAGCAACTGCTGGAGCAGCATCCCGACACGGTACGGGAATATTACTGCCTCGATAGCCTGCTGCGCGCGGTGTCGGCGCGCGAGGCCTACAACGCCATCTTTAAGCAGCAGCTGATGCCGCCGCTGGTCAACGAAATGCTGATCCTGCGCAGCGAAAGTCCGCGCTCGCTGCACTCCTGCATTGAAGAGATCGCCAGCCAGCTGGAGCAGATTGGCAGCAGCGGCGAGGATCGTCCGCGCTATCTCAGTACGGTCCTGCTGGCGGAGATGCGCTTCAGCACCTGGGAAAGCCTGACGCGCGACGGCCTGCAGCCGTGGCTGGACCATTTTCTCAGCCGCATCAACGCGCTGGCGGAGAGCATCAATCACACCTATCTGGAGGCGAAATGAGACTGAACATTGAGCACAAAACCTGGTACGCCTATGAGCAGCAGGTAAAACTCAGCACCCAGTATCTGCGCCTGACGCCGCAGAATTCGGTGCACCAGCAGGTGCTGTCGTGGCAGCTCGATCTGCCGTGTGAGGCGACGCGCACGCTGGATGCTTACGGCAACGTGCTGCACGTGCTGACGCTGGACAGGCCGCATCAGCTGCTGGAGATTGCCGCGCGCGGCGTGGTCGAGATTCTGGATGCCAGCGAGCTGGCGCCGGATCCGCAGTCGACGCTGTCGCCGCTGGTTTTTCTGCGCGCTACGCCGCTGACCCAGCCGGACGGGGCAATCCGCGACTTCGCCCGGCGCTACTGGCAGGCGGAAAAACCGCTCGCCAGCCTGGAAAAACTGATGGACGAGCTGCTGCTGAAAATGCCGTACCAGCCCGGCAGCACGCAGGTAAGCGACAGCGCGGCGAAAGTGTTTGCTGCCGGCAGCGGCGTTTGCCAGGATCACAGCCACGTGTTTCTCGCCTGCTGTCGCAGCCTGGGCATCCCGGCGCGCTACGTCAGTGGCTATCTGTATACTGACAACGTTGAACACGTTGCTACCCACGCCTGGGTTGAAGCCTGGCTGGATGGCAGTTGGCACAGCTTTGATATCACCAATAACACGCGCAGTACGCGGCAGCATTTGCGGCTGGCGGTGGGTGTCGACTATCTCGATGCCTGTCCGGTGCGCGGCATTCGTCTGGGCGGCGGCGGTGAAGATATGCTGGCGGTGGCTGCGGTGCAACAGGTGCACGGGCAGCAGTAATCGGAACAGGCGTAACTATGACTTATTGTGTGGCAATGCGTTTATCGGCCGGGATGATTTTTGTCTCGGATTCACGCACCAATGCGGGCGTGGATCATATCTCCTCGTTTCGCAAACTGCATGTGTTTCAGGTGGATGATGAGCGCACGCTGGTGCTGCAAAGCGCTGGCAATCTGGCGACGACGCAGAGCGTGATGAGCCTGCTGCGGCGCAACTGCAACGACAGCGAACAACCCAATCTGCTTAACGGGCGTTCGCTGTACGACATTGCGCTGCTGGTAGGCGCCACGCTGCGTGAAGTGATTGCGCGCGACGGCGAGGAGTTTGGCGGCACGCTGCTGCTGGGCGGGCAGATTCGCGGCGAAGAGCCGCGGCTGTTCCAGATCTATCCGCAGGGCAACTTTATTGAAGCCAGCGTCGACACGCCGTACTTCCAGATTGGTGAGAGCAAATACGGTAAGCCAATTATTGACCGCGTGCTGCGCTATGAGACCTCGCTCAGCCAGGCGATGCAGTGTGCGCTGATCTCCATGGATTCGACGCTGGCGAGTAACATCTCCGTCGGCCTGCCGCTCGACGCGATGGTTTACCACAGCGACAGCTTCAGCGACAGCGAGCAGTACCACATCACCGAACAGCATCCCTACTTTTCCCAGATCCGCCAGCTGTGGAGCAAAGGGTTGCTGAGCGTATTTTCTCAGCTGCCGCCGCTCAAGCTCTGACCTGCTGCCCGGTCGTCACGCTGGCGGACCGGGCCGGGTTTGACTCACACCAGCTCATTGGCGCGCGCCGCCGTATTAATTCCGCTAATCCCTTTCAGGCCGAGCTTACGCAGAATTTTAATTTTATAAGTGCTGATGGTTTTACTGCTCAGCTGTAATTGCGAGGCGATCTCTTTATTACTCATCCCGGAGGCCAGTTTCACCAGCACAATCAATTCGCGACGCGTTAAACTCATCAATTTCTCGCTTTCAATCAGTTCGGCGGCATCCGCCGCGCTGTGCGTGACCGGATAAAAACGTTTTCCGCGCTCGACTTCTTTTATTGCTGTCAATAAAGTTTCCAAATCGCCGCGTTTACACACATAGCCTTCTACCCCTAACTGCAGGCAACAGCGTTGATAAAACAGGCTTTCTGAGGCGGTAAAAACAATGATTTTTTGCTGCGGCAAAATACGCTTAATGTCGGCAATCAGCGGAATGCCCGCGCGGCCGGGCATGGTCAGGTCCAGCAGCACCACGTCTGGCTGCGCATGATGTAATTCGCTAATCAATAAATCGCCTTTGTTGGCAATGCCCGCAACCGAATAGTCATAAGCGTGCAGCAGTGCCTGAATACCCGCACAGATTAATGGGTGGTCATCAACTATAAATACCGAATGAATCATATGTGTAGTCCAAAAATAAACAAAAAAAGAATGCAAGGAATAAACACCGATGAAAATTCATTAGCAGAGGTGTGACCAGATTAATTCACGGGTCTTAAGAATAAGATTTAAGTCCTGTCTGGAAAATTCTCATTTAAGGTAAAATTGACTTTTTTATGCGCCAGCACAAAGCGCGCCGATACTTTTTCCTGTCCGCATCTGCCGTGGTCATAAATCTGAAAACAAGCCGTTTTAACGTCAGGGGAATAAACCGCTGCGTATAAAAAGGTGCACCATGTTTTCCGTTGATCAGCTTCTCAATACTTACTGGCCAGGCCAGCAGCCAGCGCACTGGCAGAAAAGCCTGCTGAAGTGGGCGGTGCGTGAACAGGAGTTTCAGGACTTTGCCCAGCGCTATCCGCATCTGAAAGGGGTGGATATGGTGGAGCAGGTGCTGGAACACCTGGATGTGCGCTGTGAGCTCAGCGAACGCGACCTTGAACAGATCCCGACGCATGGGCCGGTGGTGATCGTCGCCAACCATCCGCTTGGCGCGCTGGACGGCCTGGCGCTGCTGGCGGCGGTATCGCAGGTGCGGCGCGACGTGAAAATCGTTGCCAACCGCATGCTGATGATGCTGGAACCCATCAACAACCTGATGCTGCCGGTGGATAACATGGGCAACCGCACCAGCCGCGAGCAGCTGACGCGCATGCAGCAGCATCTCGACAACCAGGGCGCGCTGATCATCTTTCCGGCCGGTGAAGTCTCGCGCCTGTCCAGCCGCGGCGTGCGTGACCGTCACTGGCACCACAGTTTTCTGCGCCTCGCCGCCCGCGCCCGCGCGCCGCTGGTGCCGGTGCACGTAGTCGGACGTAACAGCCTGGCGTTTTACGCCGCGGCGAAGGTGGCGGCACCGCTGGCGCTGCTGATGCTGGTGCGCGAAATGTTCCGCCAGCGCGGCACGCGCATCAAACTGCATATCGGCGAACAGATTCCCTTCGCCAACTGGCACGATGGCCATACGCCGGGCAAAGAGCTGGCGAAGCGGCTGCGCAAGCATCTGTACCGCATCGGCCAGGGACGACGCGGTCTGTTTCTCACCGAAGCCGCCATCGCCCGCCCGGAAGATCGCGCTGAGCTGAAAAAAGCGTTGCTGGAGAGTGAACGGCTCGGGACGCTGCCGGACGGCAAACAGATCTATTTGTGGCGGCGCAACGGGGCCAGCTGGGTACCGCTGCTGCGTGAACTGGGCCGGCTGCGCGAAATCGCCTTCCGCGCGGTGGGCGAGGGCAGCGGCCGGCGGCGCGATCTCGACAAGTATGACGATGATTACTATCACCTGATTTTGTGGGATGACGAGGCGCTGGAGATTGTCGGTGCCTACCGCTTTATTCCCGGCGCCGAGCAGCTGGCGCGGCGCGGGCTGCAGGGCATCTACAGCGACAGCCTGTTCCACTATGACGAGCGCATGCTGCCGATTATTCAGCAGGGGCTGGAGCTGGGACGCAGCTTCATTCAGCCGGCCTACTGGGGCAAGCGCGGGCTGGATTATTTATGGATGGGCATCGGCGCTTACATTGCGCGCTATCCGCAGACGCGCTACCTGTTTGGCCCGGTATCAATCTCCGGCACCATGCCGCTGGCGGCGCGCGATCTGCTGGTGGCGTTTTACCGTCTCTACTTTCCGACCGACCTGCCGCTGGCGAAATCGCGCCGCCCTTATCCGGCGTCGCTGCCGGAGGTGCTGGCGCAGTTCACCGGCGATAACTATGCCGACGATTTGCGTCGTCTCAAGCATTTGCTGGCTAATCTCGGTACCGCGATTCCGACGCTGTACAAACAGTATTCGGAAGTGTGTGAGCCGGGCGGCGTGCAGTTTATCGATTTCGGCAGCGATCCGGATTTCAATCACTGTATTGATGGTCTGGTGCTGGTCGATCTGTCACGCGTAAAACCCGCGCGTTATGAACGCTATATCGGCATGCATTTAACCTGAACGCGCCAGATGACGTCAGTTAATGCCACCTGACAGCACGCCGCCGGAGAATCTCCGCGCGGCGTGCTGTCAACTTTGCGCAATAAATCCACTATCCCACTGAACATTTTCTCGCCACTGCCGATAACCACACTACCAACTTTTGTCTGCGGATGATTTGCGCTTGTAAGCGATGCGCTTTTGCGTTTAAGTCTGCCTGAAGATTAAGAATTATCTTAACTGCGCATCGAGACCAGGCCAGCATAGGCGAACAACAATGAACAATAACTCTGACGTAATGTACCGGCTACTGGTGCAGAGCGTGGTGGATTACGCCATCTACATGATTAAGCCGGATGGCACGGTGGCTAACTGGAACACCGGGGCGCAACGCGCCAAAGGCTATACCCCCGAAGAGATCATCGGGAAGAATTTTGCGCTGTTTTACAGTGAAGAGGATCGGCGCAACGGCGCGCCGCAGCGCGGTCTGGCCATCGCCACCGCCACCGGGCGCTATGAAACCGAAGGCTGGCGCTATCGCAAGGACGGCAGCGCCTTCTGGGCGCACGTGGTGATCGACGCCATCCGCGATGAGTACGGCGAACTGCTGGGCTTTGCCAAAATCACCCGCGACTGCACTGAACAGCAGGCGCAGCAGCGTAAACAACAGGAACAGGAGCAGCGTTTCCGTTTATTGGTTGAAGGCGTAACGGACTACGCCATCTACATGCTCGACCTTGACGGCAACGTCGAAAACTGGAACGCCGGCGCGCAGCGCGCCAAAGGCTATGTGGCTGAAGAGATTGTCGGCCAGCACTTCTCGCGCTTCTACAGCGCACAGGATCGCCTGAACCATATCCCGGAACGCAACCTGACCACCGCGTTTAAAACCGGTCGCTTTGAAGACGAAGGCTGGCGCTATCGCAAAGATGGCAGCGCCTTCTGGGCGCATGTGATCATCGACGCGATTCGCGATGACGCCGGCAAACTGATCGGCTATGCCAAAATCACCCGCGACTGCACCGAACAGCAGGCGCTGCTGCGCAAGCAGCGTGAATACGAGAAAACCTTCCGCCTGTTAGTTGAAGGCGTGACGGATTACGCCATCTACATGCTGGATTTACAGGGCCGGGTGGTGAACTGGAACGCCGGCGCGCAGCGCGCCAAAGGCTATATGGCTGACGAGATCGTGGGCCAGCACTTCTCCGTGTTCTACGGCTCACCGGAACGTCAGGCGCGTACGCCGGATGCCAATCTGGGCATCGCGCTGAAAACCGGTCGCTTTGAGGACGAGGGCTGGCGCTACCGCAAAGACGGCTCCGCCTTCTGGGCGCATGTGGTGATTGACGCGATTCATGATGAAGAGGGCAAAATGATCGGCTTCGCCAAGATCACCCGCGACGTCACCGAGCGGCGTGAGCACGAGCAGCAGCTGCTGCGTGCGCGCGATCTGGCGCAGGCGCAGAGCGCCAAAATGTCGGAGCTTTCCGGCTTCCTCGACACCATCATCAGCAACATTCCCTCCTGCGTGATCGTTGAAGACGCCATCAGCCGCGAAATCCTGATGGTCAATGACAAAGCCGAGCAGCTGTTTGGCTTCAGTAAGTCGCTGATTATGCATAAGCGGCCGCACGAATGTATGTCGGCGGAACTGAGTGATTACTTCAACAGCCTGGCGGATATCGCGCTGCGCAGCGAAGGCATCCACACGCGCGAGCAGCTCTTGCTGACCGCTGGCGGTGAGCGGGTGCTGCACACGCGCGCCACCACCATCAGCGGCAAAGACATGCGGCAGAATTACGTGATGCTAATTGTGGAAGATGTCACCGACCAGCGCGAAGCCGATGCGCGCATTCGTCACATGGCGCATCACGATAATCTTACCAGCCTGCCAAACCGCATCCTGTTTCGCCAGAAGCTGAGCGAGGCGCTGCGCGTCGATCAGCAGCAGGGCCAGACCAGCGCCACGCTGTGTCTCGATCTGGATAACTTCAAGAACGTGAACGATGCACTGGGGCATCAAATCGGTGACGATCTGCTGCGGGTGGTGGCGAAGCGGCTGCGCAGCGTACTGCGCGATCAGGACACGCTGGCGCGCATCGGCGGCGATGAGTTTGCCATCGTGCTGCCCAACGTGCGGAATGCCGATGAGGCTGCGATTGTGGCGCAGCGCCTGATCGAGGCGATCCGCCCGCCGGTGAATGTTGAAGGCCACAACCTATCGGTCGGGCTGAGCGTCGGCATCGCGCTGACCTCGCAGGCCACCAATACGCCGGAACACATGCTGCGCTGCGCCGACATGGCGCTGTATGAAGCCAAGCGTAACGGCCGTAACCGTTATGAGCACTTTACGCTGGAGATGGATAATGTGGCGCGCAGCCGCCGGGTGATCGAGAACGATCTGCGCGAGGCAATTACCGGACGGCAGCTCAAGCTCTACTATCAGCCGATCACCAACGAAACCGGCATCATTGGCTATGAGGCGCTGATGCGCTGGCATCATCCGATCAAAGGATTGATCATGCCGAATGACTTCATTCCGATTGCCGAAGAGACCGGACTGATCCATATGCTCGGCGCCTATGCGCTGTACGAAGCCTGCCGCGAGGCGCAGAGCTGGGAAACCGAACAGTCGGTGTCGGTCAATCTGTCGCCGCTGCAGTTTAAGAACAGCTCGCTGGTGTCGGTGGTGGAGGGCGCGCTGCGGGAATCCGGCCTGGCGCCGCATCGGCTGGAGGTGGAGATTACCGAATCGGTGCTGCTGGATGATACGCTCGGCAATATCCGTACGCTGCAGAGCCTGAAAATGCTGGGCGTGCAGATTGCGCTCGACGACTTCGGCACCGGCTACTCGTCGCTCAGCTATCTGCGTTCGTTCCCGTTCGATAAGATCAAAATCGACAAGTCATTTATCAATGATATGGGCGACAGCCGCGAGGCGCTGGCGATCATCCGCGCGATTACCGGCATGAGCCGCAGCCTGGATATTCAGATCACCGCAGAGGGCGTGGAGAGTAATGAGCAGTTTGTCCGCCTGCGCGAAGAGGGCTGTACGCTGTTCCAGGGCTACCTGTTTGGCCGGCCACAGCCGTCGGAGCTTAGGCTAAAAGCGCTGGAGTAAGCACAAAAAAACGCCCGACAGAGTCGGGCGTTGTGCATGCTGCTGTGCATAATCTTTATTATTTTTACTGGCCGTGGCCTTCGACGTTCATGCGGCCCAGATCTTTGTCCACCAGGAACAGACCTTCGCCTTTGTTGCCCACCAGCGCCAGCTTGTCCAGCACGGTTTTGAACAGCTTCTCTTCTTCGTGCTGCTCGGCAACGTACCACTGCAGGAAGTTAAAGGTGGAGTAATCCTGCGAAGTCAGCGCGGCGTGCACCAGCTCGTTGATTTTGCTGGTGATCAGCTGCTCGTGCTTCAGCGCTTCTTCCAGTACGTCATTCAGCGAGGTCCAGCTTACCGCCGGCGCGGCGATGCTGCCCAGCACCGGCAGTGAACCGGCATCGCTGACGTAGTCAAACAGCTTCTGCATATGCTGCATCTCTTCGCGCGAGTGCATTTTCAGGAACGAGGCGGCACCTTCGAAGCCTTTGTCGCTGCACCAGGCGCTCATCTGCAGATAGAGGTTGGCGGAGAAGAATTCGAGATTGAGCTGGTCGTTCAGGCGTGAGGTCATTTCAGCGGTTAACATGGCTGAGTCCTTTTTAATTTGTCAGGTGAAGTACGGCGAATTATGCATCAATCTATACTTTTTTGTGAAGGTTTTTTCGTAAAAAAGTTGAATTTATCTTATTGATTATAAATGGAATTATTCCGCTAGTTGAATGCGAAGAATTCTCAATTTTGACTAATTTTCATTCACAGTCCGCAGCACTGTTTTAGTGCAGCTGCGTTGCCTGCTGGCGGTGCAGCGCACAACTGCACCGATCACTTCTTCGCCAGTCACCCCGCCGATAAAATAAGCACTGGCGCAACCAGCAATAAACCTGACACGGCGATTTAAACGCTTATTCTGGCTGCTGCTTGTTACTGAACAAAATTAGCCATAGCGAAATTAAAGAAAGTACGCATTGGCATAAATCCTGCTTGGTTAATAGTTCCGTATATTGCAACCACGTCTGGCAGAAATAGGGCCAGCAGGAGAAAAGATGTCTGAAGAAAAAATCATGGCCGCGCCACAAACGGTCACGGCAAGCGCCGGAAATTATCTCGCGCTGATACTGGCAATACTGTTTTTTTCCGGTTTGCTTTATAAGGTCGAAGGCTTTAGCTGGCTGGGCGCGTTTGATTTCACCACGCTGGGTGGCAGCTTTGGCACCATCAAAGAGTCAGGTTCCACCTTTCTCGGTGCCGGCGGCATCAGCGCCAAAGCCGGCTTTCTGTTCGCGCTGTCGCTGGCACCTACTGTAATGCTGGCGCTGGGCGTGCTGGAGATTTTCACCCACTACGGCGCGATTCGTGCCGCCCACACGCTGCTGACGCCACTGCTGAAACCGCTGATGGGGTTGCCGGGACGCTGCGGCCTGGCGCTGATTACCGATCTGCAAAGTACCGATGCCGGTGCGGCGCTCACCAAAGAGATGGCGGATCAGCAGCAAATCGGTAAAAAAGAGCTGGTGGTGATGAGCGCCTGGCAATATTCCGGTGCCGGACTGATCAATAATTATTTTGCCATTGGCTCGGCGCTATTTGCGTCCATGAGTGCACCAATCATTATTCCGCTGCTGCTAATGTTTGTGCTGAAATTCGTCGGTGCGGCATTTGTCCGTTTTGTGTTAAACAGTGTTTATAAGAAGGATTTTGCTGATGTCAAATAACGTACAGACGCGGGTCAATAATAATCCGTTTGATATTTTTATTGTCGGCGCGCGTAAAGGCTTCCATATTGCTATTCACAATCTGATGCCCAATGTGGTGATGGCCTACGTACTGGCGGAAGTGCTGAATCTGCTCGGCATCATGCAGTTTCTTGGCCACGCGTTTGCACCGCTGATGGGGATTTTCGGTTTGCCCGGCGAGGCGATCACCGTGCTGCTGACCGCGTGGCTGTCATCCTCGGCCAGCGTCGGGGTGGCGGTAAGCCTGATGGCGAAAGGCCTGCTGAGCGGTACCGACATCACTATCCTCGCACCGGCGATTTTTCTTATGGGTTCGCAGTTGCAGTACATGGGCCGCCTGCTGGGCGTCGCCGATGTGCCGAAAAAATACTGGCCGCTACTGATGCTCACCAGCATTATCAATGCGGTTATCGCTATGTTCGTGATGCGTTTTTTTGTTTAGGAGCGAAACGGTGTCCAGAGTTCTCGATCACTACCATTTTCTGCATGAAATCCCCGAGCTGGGGTTTCAGGAAGTTAAAACCTCGGCCTACATCGCCGGCCAGCTGGAACAGGCTGGCATTAAGGTCACGCGCGGCATCAACCAGACCACTGGCATCGTGGCAGAAATCGACAGCGGCGTGCCGGGCCCGGTGCTGGCATTGCGCGCCGACATGGATGCGCTCGGGCACGTGATCGACGGCGTTGCCTGCGCCCGCCATACCTGCGGCCATGACGGCCACTCGTCGGTGGTGCTGACCGCCGCGCAGGAGCTGCTGCAGGAAGGGGCCATCAAAAAAGGACGGCTGAAGCTGCTGTTCCAGCCGGCTGAAGAGCTGGGGGCCGGCGCGCTGGCGATGATTGAGGGCGGCGCGCTGGATGACGTGGAGATGATCCTCGGCTTCCATTTGCGCCCGCTGGAGGAGTGTCAGGTCGGGCAGGCGACGCCTGCGGTGATCTATTCAGCGTGCAGCACGCTGGAGGCCACCATTAAAGGTGTTCCGGCCCATGCCGCACGACCGCATCTGGGCATCAATGCGCTTGATGCGGCAGTCCAGGCGGTGCAGGCGGTGAACAGCATTCATCTGGCACCGGGCCTCACCTGGAGCGTAAAAGCGACGCGCTTCCTGTGCGACGCAGGCGTGACCAACTCGGTGCCGGACGAGGCGCGCGTGGTGTGGGATCTGCGTTCGCAGGAGAACGCGCCGATGGAACTGCTCAAAGAGAAAGTCAGCCAGGCGATTCAGCACAGCGTGGCCGCGCTGGGCGCAACCGCTGAAGTGGTGGTGCTGAAAGAGATGCCGGCGGCGGAAATTGATGCCGATGCCACCGCGCTGCTGAGCGCCGCGATTGTCGATGTGCTCGGCGAGCAGGGATTACTGGCGGCGAAAACCACGCCGGGCAGCGAGGATTTCTTCTACTATCCGGTGAAAAATCCGCAGGTGAAAGCCGGTTTCTGGGGGCTGGGAACCAATCTGGTGCCGGGACTGCACCATCCGCAGATGCGCTTTGAGCTGAGTTCGCTGGAGATCGGCGTGAAAATCTTCAAGGCGGCCGTGGTGCGCATGCTGGGGTAACGCGCCTCAGCGTTAGCCCGCGCCCACGGTCTGATTCCACACCATCTCATCGAGCAAAATCGAGCTGTGCTGGCTGGTCTCAATCACCAGTGAGACCGGCTTCATGCCGGCGAAGCAGAACACTTCGTGGCGCTTTTTGCTGGCGTTCAGGCGACGAAACGCCACGATGCGTCCGGCACAGTTGTAGAAGCGCACTTCGCTAAAGTAGGTGTTGAGACCGATGTAGCTCAGCACCAAATCGTGCAGTGGCGGCAAATCAAACTTCACCAGCGTCTGCCGCTCAATCACCAGCGCGCACTTGTCACTGTCGGCGTGATACGGTGCTAACGACACCGCGCCCCGGCGGGCAGTGACCGACAGCGCGGCGTCCAGCATGTACGGATACTCCGGGACAAAATGCTGACCGGCAGAAAAACCGGGGCGCGGCGTGAGCAGATAATGCAGGTGCGCTGGCAGGCTGCTGCGGGAAAAATCAGCGCGGCCGGTGGCTGGCACGGCGGCGTTATCCGGCGCGTTGATCAGCAGCATCTCGCCGGGTTTGCGGTACATCTGCGCGGGCGACGACAGGGCGGCGTTTCGGTGCGACGGGCTGTAGGTATGTGGGTTGAGCTGTAGAGTCATTTTGCGGTCCTTGCCGGGGTGACGGTTCCGGACAGGCATTCTCAGCCAGACATCGCTTAGTGTTTACAAGACATGTCCTGAACTGCGCGAGCATCGTCTCATCCTGCCGCAGATTCCCCCGCCTGCTGAAATATTGTATGCTATGCCGCCTCAATGCTGATGGGATAACCGGACTGCCGCCAATGTAGATCGCACACACCCTGCTGTGACCCGACGCGCATGCGTCGCCATTGGCACCGTTATCCGCCGGACTGGCTCCGGAATGATTTATTCGCAGCGCGCCGCCCGCACGTTGCCCTGAAGAAGAATTCACTCATGTCTATTGCTCCCTTTTTAGAAGAAGTGGCGCGCCGTCGTACCTTTGCGATTATCTCGCACCCGGACGCCGGTAAAACCACAATCACCGAAAAAGTCCTGTTGTTCGGACAGGCGATCCAGACCGCCGGTACCGTTAAAGGTCGCGGCTCCAGCCAGCATGCCAAATCAGACTGGATGGAGATGGAGAAGCAGCGCGGTATCTCCATCACCACCTCGGTGATGCAGTTCCCGTATCGCGACAGCCTGGTTAACCTGCTGGATACCCCCGGGCACGAAGACTTCTCGGAAGATACCTACCGTACGCTGACGGCGGTGGACTGCTGCCTGATGGTGATCGACGCCGCGAAAGGGGTTGAAGATCGTACCCGCAAGCTGATGGAAGTGACCCGTCTGCGCGACACGCCGATCATCACCTTCATGAACAAACTGGACCGCGACATTCGCGATCCGATGGAGCTGCTGGATGAGGTTGAGAGCGAGCTGAAAATCGCCTGTGCGCCGATCACCTGGCCGATTGGCTGCGGCAAGCTGTTCAAAGGCGTGTATCACCTCTACAACGACGAAACTTACCTGTATCAGAGCGGCAAAGGCCACACGATTCAGGAAGTGCGCGTGGTAAAAGGGCTGGCGAACCCGGAACTGGACGCGGCCGTCGGCGAAGAGCTGGCGCAGCAGCTGCGCGACGAGCTGGAGCTGGTGCAGGGCGCATCGCACGAGTTCGACAAAGAGCTGTTCCTGAGCGGCGAAATTACGCCGGTGTTCTTTGGTACCGCGCTGGGCAACTTTGGTGTCGATCACATGCTGGATGGTCTGGTTGCCTGGGCGCCGGCGCCAATGCCGCGCCAGACCGATACCCGCAAAGTCGAAGCCAAAGAGGAGAAGTTCAGCGGCTTCGTGTTTAAGATTCAGGCCAACATGGACCCGAAACACCGTGACCGCGTGGCCTTTATGCGCGTGGTGTCCGGCAAATATGAGAAGGGCATGAAGCTGCGTCAGGTGCGTACCGGTAAAGATGTGGTGATTTCCGACGCGCTTACCTTCATGGCGGGCGACCGTTCGCACGTTGAGGAAGCTTATCCGGGCGATATCATCGGCCTGCATAACCACGGCACCATCCAGATTGGCGACACCTTCACCCAGGGCGAAACCATGAAGTTCACCGGTATTCCGAACTTCGCCCCGGAACTGTTCCGTCGCATTCGCCTGCGCGATCCGCTGAAGCAGAAACAGCTGCTGAAAGGGCTGGTCCAGCTGTCGGAAGAGGGCGCCGTGCAGGTGTTCCGTCCGGTGCACAACAACGATCTGATCGTGGGTGCGGTGGGCGTGCTGCAGTTTGATGTGGTCGTGGCGCGTCTCAAGAGCGAGTACAACGTTGAGGCGATTTACGAGGCCATCAACGTGTCGACCGCCCGCTGGGTTGAATGCAGCGACGCGAAGAAGTTTGACGATTTCCAGCGCAAAAACGAGATCAACCTGGCGCTCGATGGCGGTGACAACCTCACCTATATCGCCCCGACCATGGTCAACCTCAACATCACGCAGGAGCGCTATCCTGACGTGACCTTCCGTAAAACGCGCGAACACTAAGTTCGCCGTCTTCACCGGGCTGCTGCTTTGTGCCGCCCGGTTTTCTCCGATACAGACTCCTCTTAATTGCGCTGCGGTTATCGCTTTTTGGCGAGATATCAACCACAAAAGCCAGCAAAAGCTGTAATCCCTACTATGATTATTCTGTCGGACGAGAAAACGGACCTGTGGGTCTGATTACGTCCATCACGCAGCAACGTGGTGTGTTGCTGGCGCATTCGCGGTTGCGAGTGGGTTAACTGATAGAAGGATGATATCGATGAATAAGACTAAGATTGCTAAAACCCTGATTGCTGCACTGGCCGGTACTGCGCTGTTAAGCGGCGCGGCAATGGCGGCTGATACCAGCAGCAGCGCGGGTTCCAAAATCGATAGTTCTATGAAAAAAGTCGATGGCTTTATGGATGACAGCGGCATCACCGCCAAAGCCAAAGCCGCGCTGGTGGACGATGAAGCAATTAAAAGTACGGATATCTCCGTCAAAACGCAGCAAGGCGTGGTTACGCTGAGCGGTTTTGTCACCTCGCAGGACCAGGCCGAGAAGGCTGTGGCGCTGGTGCAGAAGGTGGAAGGGGTTAAATCCGTCAGCGACAAACTACACGTCAGAGACAGCAAACAGAGTTCATTGAAAGGTTATGCAGGTGATGCAGCAACCACCAGTGAAATAAAAGCTAAACTTTTAGCAGATGACATTGTGCCATCGCGCAACGTGAAGGTGGAAACCACCGATGGCGTGGTACAGCTGTCCGGGGAAGTGGCGAATCAGGCCCAGTCCGATCGGGCTGAGAAGATCGCCAAAGCCATTGAAGGCGTGAAAAGCGTGAAGAATGACCTCAAGGTGAAATCTTAACGCAACCGGAACGGCATCACCAACGGTGCCGTTTCGTATTAAAAACAGTGATGTGAAGAATAAGCAGTTCGATTTTCACTATGGTAAAGGAGAGGCTTATGTTTCGTTGGGGTATTATCTTTCTGGTCATCGCTCTGATTGCTGCAGCATTAGGTTTTGGCGGTCTGGCGGGTACGGCAGCATGGGCAGCTAAAATTGTCTTTATTGTCGGTATTATTCTGTTCCTCGTGAGCCTGTTTACCGGGCGCAAACGACCCTGACCCACTGCGTTAACCATGTTAACCCGCTAGTCACATAAAGCGGAGGCCAGTCATTGCCACCATTGAAGGTGCGCCGCGACGATTGCAGGATGCGGTTGGTCAGGGAACGACAATGACTGGTTCTCCGGGATGCTGATTGAGCGCCTCCCTCAGAGCAGCAAACACTGAGGGACATCCATTGGGAATACGCATCCCGGTGTCGCTGGACACCTTTGAGCCACTGGCACTCACGCCATTCAAATCCAAAAAGATCGCACTGGTCTGCGAAGGCGGCGGGCAACGCGGCATCTTCACGGCGGGCGTACTGGATGAATTTCAGCGCGCAGGCTTTAACCCCTTTCAGTTAATGCTCGGCACCTCAGCCGGTGCACAAAACCTTTCAGCCTTTGTCTGTGCTCAGCCCGGTTATGCGCGGCGCGTGATTACCCGTTACACCACCAGTAAACTGTTTTTCGATCCGCTGCGTTTTGTACGCGGTGGCCACCTGATCGATCTTGACTGGTTAGTGGATATCACTAAACAGGAGTTCCCGCTGGCGCTGAGCAGCGCCGAAAGCCTGTTTGCCAAAGGCAGCGAATTTTACATGTGCGCCTGCCGCAGCGATGATTACAGCGCGCAGTATTTCAATCCCACCAACCTGACCTGGCATGACATCATTAAGGCTTCCAGCGCGATCCCCGGTTTCTACCGCAGCGGCGTGTTGATGGATGGCGTGAGCTATCTCGACGGCGGCATCAGCGACGCCATTCCGGTGCGCGAAGCGGCGCGGCGTGGCGCCGATACCATTGTGGTGATCCGTACCGTGCCGTCACAGATGGCGTATACGCCGAAGTGGTTTAAACGCATGGAGCGCTGGCTGAGCGACAGCGCCCTGCAGCCAATGATCAATATTCTGCATCAGCACGAAGAGAGCTACCGCCAGATTCAGCAGTTTATTGAACAGCCGCCGGATAATCTGCGCATCATTGAAATCTTTCCGCCAAAGCCGCTGGCCAGCATGGCGCTGGGCAGTCGTCTGGCGTCACTGAATCAGGATTATCATCTGGGCCGCCGCAGCGGGCGCTATTTCCTGGCGACGCTGGGCCAGTGGCTGAGCGATGCTGAACCGCTGGCGCGACCGATTGCCGTGACGCCGCCAGCCGCCGTCGCCAACGCGCCGGATAACCGGCCGGTCAGCACGCCGCCGCTGGCGGGTAATGACGCCGATTACGATGCAGGATCGCTGGCATGAGATTTATCGACACCCACTGCCACTTTGATTTTCCGCCATTTGTCACCGCTGCCGAACACAGTATCGCGCAGGCGGCGCAGGCGGGTGTGGAACGCATCATCGTGCCGTGCGTGGATGCCAGCCGTTTTGCCGTGGTGAGCCAGCTGGCGCAGCAGCATCCGGCGCTGTATAGCGCGCTCGGGCTGCACCCGATCAATATTGCGCAACATCAGGATGACGATCTCGATCGCCTTGAGCAGTACCTGCAAACGCCGGATGCAAAACGCGTGGCGATGGGGGAAATCGGGCTGGATCTGTATATGGAAGCGCCGGATTTTGCGCGGCAAACCCGGCTGCTGGAGGCGCAGCTGAAGCTGGCAAGGCGCTATGATTTGCCGGTGATCCTGCATTCGCGACGTACGCACGATCAGCTGGCGCAGCATCTGCGCCGTCACGACGTGCCGCGACGCGGCGTGGTGCACGGCTTTGCCGGTAGCCAGCAGCAGGCGGAGCGTTTCATCGCCCTTGGCTACGCGATTGGTGTCGGCGGCACCATTACCTATACGCGCGCCAGCAAAACCCGCCACACCATCGCCAGCCTGCCATTGCAGGCGCTGCTGCTGGAAACCGATGCGCCGGATATGCCGCTGCACGGTTTTCAGGGCCAGCCAAATCGCCCGGAGCGCGCGCGTAATGTGTTCGAAGTATTGTGCCAGCTGCGCCCGGAACCGCCCGATGAGATCGCCGATGCGCTGTGGCACAACAGCCTGCGTTTGTTCGCCCTGCCGGATTGAGTATTGATCCTGCGCCTGCCGCCCTCTCACTTTATCTAATAGCGCCATCACGGTTAATGGCCGTTGCAATTGTGCCAGCGGCGCAATTTCTTGCGCGATGAATCGCGTCGCTGCAACGCCTCTGCCACTTCTGATGATCTGCTGACAACTCCCGCTCTGTCGCAAATTAACTACGCTTTAACGATATCCGATACCTTTTTGCGGCAACGTTTGTGATAATAATCACAATCGCATCATGCCGCGCTGTTCGGCAAAATAGCGATTTAATGTGATTAAAATCGCTAAATGCATGTATATCAGAGCGCGGTTTCCTTTTCCTTGTGACAAACCTCGCAATTCCACGCGGCGTGGTTTGTTATAATTATCACATTCTCCGGTGAGCAGATTTCACCGGCCTGACTTTGGAGAGCACCATGACCGATCTGAACGCGGCCGCGCAGCGCGCGCTGCAACTGATGGACCTGACCACCCTGAACGAAGACGACACCGATGAAAAAGTGATCGCGCTGTGCCATCAGGCGAAATCACCGGCCGGTAACACGGCGGCGATCTGTATCTATCCGCGCTTTATCCCGATTGCACGTAAGACGCTGCGCGAGCAGGGCACGCCGGAAATTCGTATCGCGACCGTCACTAACTTCCCGCACGGTAACGACGACATCGACATCGCGCTGGCGGAAACCCGTGCGGCAATCGCCTATGGCGCGGATGAAGTTGACGTGGTGTTCCCGTACCGTGCGCTGATTGCCGGTAATCGTGACGTCGGCTTTGCGCTGGTAAAAGCCTGTAAAGAGGCCTGCGCGGCGGCGAACGTGCTGCTGAAAGTGATCATCGAAACCGGCGAGCTGAAAGAGGAAGCGCTGATTCGTGCGGCGTCCGAAATCGCGATCGATGCCGGCGCGGATTTCATCAAAACCTCTACCGGTAAAGTGCCGGTCAACGCCACGCCAGAGGTGGCGGCGATCATGATGCAGGTAATCCGTGACAAAGGCGTGCAGCAGCAGGTGGGCTTCAAACCGGCTGGCGGCGTGCGCACGGCGGAAGATGCCGCTATCTACCTGCAGCTGGCCGACGATATCCTCGGCAGCGGCTGGGCGGATGCGCGTCATTTCCGCTTCGGCGCTTCCAGCCTGTTAGCCAGCCTGCTGAATACCCTGGGCCACGCTACGGCGACCAGCAAAGCCGGTTATTGATCCACGCGGTCGCCAAAATGGCGGCCCACGGTGTTACTGCCGTCAGGTGCGCATTGCTGCGCAGCTGGCGGCTGTCATTCAGCGATACATCGCTTTTCCGGGGAGGCAACCTTGTTCCTGCCACAAGAAATTATTCGTAAAAAACGCGACGGCCAGCCGCTGAGCGAAGCGGAAATCCGCTTTTTCATCAATGGCGTGCGTGATAACAGCGTGTCTGAAGGGCAAATCGCCGCGCTGGCGATGACGATTTATTTTCATGACATGAACCTGGAAGAGCGCGTGGCGCTGACCATGGCGATGCGCGATTCCGGCACGGTGCTCAACTGGCAGGCGCTGAATCTCAACGGACCGATTGTTGATAAACATTCGACCGGCGGCGTGGGCGATGTCACTTCGCTGATGCTGGGTCCGATGGTGGCGGCCTGCGGCGGCTACGTGCCTATGATTTCCGGGCGCGGCCTCGGCCACACCGGCGGCACGCTGGATAAGCTGGAAGCCATTCCCGGCTTCGATATCTTCCCCAGCGACGATCGCTTCCGTCAGATCATCAAACAGGTCGGCGTTGCCATTATCGGTCAGACCAATTCGCTGGCGCCGGCGGATAAGCGGTTCTACGCCACGCGCGATATCACCGCCACTGTGGATTCTATTCCGCTGATCACCGCCTCGATCCTCGCCAAAAAATTAGCCGAAGGATTAGACGCGCTGGTGATGGATGTCAAAGTCGGATCCGGGGCGTTTATGCCAACCTCTGAGGCCTCGCAGCAGCTGGCGCAGGCGATTGTCGGCGTCGCTAACGGTGCGGGATGCAAAACCACCGCGCTGCTCACCGACATGAACCAGGTGCTGGCGTCGAGCGCCGGTAATGCGCTGGAAGTGCGTGAAGCGGTGCATTTCCTCACCGGCGAGGCGCGCAATCCGCGGCTGCTGGAGGTCACGCTGGCGCTGTGCGCTGAGATGCTGATCTCCGGCAAACTGGCGGCGAACGAAGCCGAAGCGCGGCAAAAACTGCAGCAGGTGCTGGATAACGGTAAAGCGGCTGAGGTGTTTGCCCGTATGGTGGCGGCGCAGAACGGCCCGACGGATTTCATCGAGCAGATGGACCGCTACCTGCCGGCACCGATGCTGAGCAAAGCGGTGTACGCCGATCGTCCCGGTATCGTCAGCGCCATGGATACGCGGGCGCTGGGCATGGCGGTGGTGGCGCTGGGCGGTGGCCGTCAGCGCGCCAGCGACAGCATTGATTACAGCGTGGGCCTCAGCGACATGATCACGCTGGGCAGTGAGGTCAATGCGCAGCAGCCGCTGGCGGTGATTCATGCCGCATCGGAAGCGCAGTGGCAGCAGGCCGCTGCGGCAGTGAAAGCGGCGATAACGCTCAGCGACCACGCTCCGGAGGCCACGCCGGTGGTGTATCGCCGCATCAGCGAATAGTGGCGTAACTGCGTGCCAGGCAGCGGCCGTTCGGGTATACTGATCTGATCGCTTTTTTTTGACTTGTCATCGCGCTATGGCGCAGGAGACTTGCATGAAACGTGCTTTTATTATGGTTCTCGACTCCTTCGGGATTGGTTCCAGCAAAGACGCCGATAAATTCGGTGATGAAGGATCGGATACGCTCGGCCATATCGCCGAAGCGTGCTTTGAAGGCCGCGCCAATGAAGGCCGCGAAGGTCCGCTGCATCTGCCCAACATGACCGCGCTCGGCCTTGGCAAAGCGGCGGAACTCTCAACCGGCCGCTTTCCGCCGGGACTGGATCCGCAGGCGGAAATTATCGGCGCGTACGCCTACGCCAGCGAACTCTCTTCGGGCAAAGATACGCCGTCCGGCCACTGGGAAATCGCCGGGGTGCCGGTGCTGTTTGACTGGGGCTACTTCAGCGACAAAGAGAACAGCTTCCCGCAGGAGCTGCTGGATACGCTGGTAAAACGCGCCGATCTGCCGGGCTACCTCGGCAACTGCCACTCCTCCGGCACGGTAATTCTTGACCAGCTGGGCGAGGAGCACATGAAAAGCGGCAAGCCGATTTTCTATACCTCGGCAGATTCGGTGTTCCAGATTGCCTGTCATGAAGAGACCTTTGGCCTCGATCGCCTGTACGCGCTGTGTGAAATTGCCCGTGAAGAGTTGACCAACGGCGGCTATAACATTGGCCGCGTAATCGCGCGTCCGTTTGTCGGCGATAAAGCCGGTAACTTCCAGCGCACCGGTAACCGTCACGATCTGGCGGTCGAACCACCGGCACCAACCATGCTGAAAAAGCTGGTGGATGAGAAGGGTGGCGAAGTGATTTCAGTGGGTAAAATCGCTGATATCTACGCGGAGCAGGGCATCACGCAAAAAGTTAAAGCCACCGGTCTGGATGCGCTGTTTGACGCCACCATTGAGCAGATGAAGAAGGCGCCGGACAACTCGATAGTGTTCACCAACTTCGTCGATTTTGACTCGACCTGGGGCCATCGCCGCGATATCGCCGGTTATGCCGGGGGGCTGGAGCTGTTTGACCGCCGTCTGCCGGAGCTGATGGCGCTGGTGAAAGAGGGCGATATCCTGATCCTCACCGCTGACCACGGCTGCGATCCGAGCTGGCACGGTACCGAGCACACGCGCGAGCACATCCCGATTCTGATCTACGGTCCAAAAGTAAAACCGGGCTCGCTGGGTTACCGCGATACCTTCGCCGATATCGGCCAGACTATCGCCAGCTATTTTGGCCTGTCCAGCATGGACTACGGCAAAAGCTTGCTGTAAAACAGCCACCACTTTTTCATAAGGAAGAACAACAATGGCAACTCCTCATATTAATGCCGAAATGGGCGATTTCGCGGACGTGGTGCTGATGCCAGGCGATCCGCTGCGTGCAAAACACATTGCCGAGACTTTCCTCGACGATGTGGTCGAAGTGAATAACGTACGCGGCATGCTGGGCTTCACCGGGACTTACAAAGGCCGCAAAATCTCCGTGATGGGCCACGGTATGGGTATTCCATCCTGCTCGATCTACACCAAAGAGCTGATCACCGATTTCGGCGTGAAGAAGATCATTCGTGTCGGTTCCTGCGGTGCCGTGCGTGCAGACGTGAAACTGCGTGATGTGGTGATTGGTATGGGTGCCTGCACCGATTCAAAAGTTAACCGCATGCGTTTCAAGGATCACGATTTTGCCGCCATCGCGGATTTCGACATGGTGCGTAACGCGGTTGACGCGGCTAAAGCGCTGGGCGTGGACGCGCGCGTCGGTAACATCTTTTCCGCTGATTTGTTCTATACGCCGGACCCGCAGATGTTCGACGTGATGGAGAAGTACGGCATCCTCGGTGTGGAGATGGAAGCGGCCGGCATCTACGGTGTGGCGGCAGAGTTCGGTGCCAAAGCGCTGACTATCTGTACCGTGTCGGATCACATCCGTACGCACGAGCAAACCACCGCAGCAGAGCGTCAGACGACGTTCAACGATATGATTAAGATCGCGCTGGAGTCGGTGCTGCTGGGGGATTGATTTTCCTGGGTTTTTCTTCGCCCTCACCCTAACCCTCTCCCGCCCGCGGGAGAGGGGACCGATCGAGCAACGGTTAATGCCTGCGCGCGGGAGAGGGGACCGATCGGGCAACGTTTATTAGCCGGTCAACGCCCCGTCCCGCATTCCTGACGCAGCCGCTCCACCGTAAACATCTGACACACTTTTACCCAGGCTTGTGCATCTTCCTGCTGGCTCTGCGGCGATCTCTCCCTATCATTAGCGTGATAATGAAGAGACTAAGCCCCTGATGAATTTCCGCAATTTCGAAGCTGAAGAGAAACTGTTTGTGCGCCGCGCGCTGGTGGCGTTTGCCCTGGTTGTTATCTGCTTCACCATTCTTGGCATCAACCTGTATCGCTTACAGGTGGAGCAGCACAGCTATTACCAGACACGTTCCAACGAGAACGACATCAAAATGATCCCCATCGCGCCAACGCGCGGGCTGATTTTCGATCGCAACGGCATCCCGCTGGTGCGCAACGTTACCTGGTACGACATCCTCGTCACGCCGTACAAAATCGACAACATGCAGGCGACGCTGAAGGCGCTGACGCCTATCGTCGATCTGACACCGGATGATATCGAAACCTTTGAGCATGAACTGAAGCAGAGCAGCCGCTATAAACCGGTGGAGCTGAAGGCCGAGCTCACCGACGAAGAGGTGGCGCGCTTCTCGGTCAATCAGTTCCGCTTCACCGGCGTCACCATTGATACCTATCAGGATCGGGAATACCCGTACGGCGCCGATCTGGCGCACGTGGTCGGCTACGTGTCGAAGATTAACGATAACGATTACAAGCGGCTCAATGCCGAGGGCGTCGGGGAGAATTACGCCGCCGACCACAACATCGGTAAGCAGGGCATTGAGGGCTACTACGAATCTCTGCTGCACGGCAAAACCGGCTATCAGGAAGTGGAAGTGGATAACCACGGCCGCATCGTGCGCGTGCTGAAAGAGGTGCCGCCGGTAGCGGGCAAAAACATCTGGCTGACGCTGGATCTGCATCTGCAGCAGTATGTGGAGAGCCAGCTGGCCGGGCAGCGTGCGGCGGTGCTGATTGAGGACCCGCACGATGGCGGCGTGCTGGCGATGGTCTCCAGCCCGAGCTACGATCCCAACCCGTTCGTGAAGGGCATCAGCTACAAAGCCTATAAAACGCTGCTGCAGGATAAAAACCTGCCGCTGATCAATCGCGTCACCCAGGGGCTGTATCCACCGGCATCCACGGTAAAACCCTACATGGCGATGTCGGCGCTGCTGAGCAAAGTGATTACGCCGGGCACCACCTTCTTTGGTGCGCCGACCTGGACGCTGCCGGGCACCGATCGCAAATACCGCGACTGGAAAAAGTCCGGCCACGGCATGCTCGACGTCACCAAAGCGATTGAAGAGTCCGCCGATACCTTCTTCTATCAGGTGGCGTTCATGATGGGCATCGACCGCATCCACAGCATGCTCAGCCAGTTCGGCTACGGCAAACCTACCGGTATCGATTTGAATGAAGAGTACGCCGGGCTGCTGCCAAGCCGCGAATGGAAGCAGAAAGTGCATAAACATACGTGGTATCAGGGCGATACGGTATCGGTGGGCATCGGCCAGGGCTACTGGATTGCCACGCCGATTCAGATGGTGAAAGCCATGGTGGCGCTGATCAATAACGGCCGGGTGATTAATCCGCACCTGCTGGCCAAAGCACAGCGCGGCACCTGGCAGCAGGTTTACCAGCCGACCGCGCCGCAGCCGCAGATTGGCGATGCGAAATCACCGTACTGGTCGCTGGTGCGCCACGCCATGTTTGGTATGGCCAACGCGCCTAACGGCACCGGTTATAAATATTTCCATACCGCGCCGTACGGCATCGCCGCCAAGTCCGGTACGTCGCAGGTGTTTAGCCTGAAGCAGAACCAGACTTACAACGCGAAGATGATTCCGGTGCGCCTGCGCGACCACATTTTCTATACCGCCTTTGCGCCGTTTAACAACCCGCAGGTGGCGGTGGCGCTGATTCTGGAAAACGGCGGTAACGAAGGCATTACGGCCGCGCCGGTGATGCGCAATATCCTCGACCACATCTTCCTGCCGCCGCCGGATAGCAGCGTGCCGATGCAGACGGCCAGCACCGCGCAGGCGCGCTGATCAGCGGAAAAATACCCGGTTGCGGCCGTGGTGTTTGGCATCGTAGAGCGCAGCATCGGCATTGCTGTACAGCGTGTCGAAATCGGAGCCCGGCTTGCCGTAGCTCACGCCGAGGCTGGCGGTCACCAGTTGCTGCGGCAGCACCGCCAGCGGCGAGGCGTTAAGCGAGGCGTGGATCGCACCGGCGACAATCACCGCGTCGGACAGACGATAGTGCGGCAGCAGCACGGTAAACTCTTCGCCGCCGATGCGGCCAATGCTGGCGCCGGCCGGGCAGTGCGCCTGAATGCGCGTCACCAGCCCGCAAATCACCTTATCGCCCATCGGATGGCCGTATTCGTCATTGATCTTCTTGAAGTGGTCGATATCCAGAATGATCAGCGCCGCCGGGCCGCTCTCCAGCGTCTGGCTGATGCGCTGAATAATCGCGCCGCGATTCCACACCGCCGTTAGCGGATCGTGGCTGGCTTTGTACTCCAGCTCCTGCGCCAGCTGGTTTAACTGCTCATTTACGCGGTTCAGCTCGCGCTCCGCGCGATCGCTGCGGGAGATCAGCCGCCAGGTTTCGCGCATCAGGCGCTGATAGTGGCGATTCAGGTGCAGCAGCGCCTCGCGGTAATCCTGCGCGCTCAGCGTGTTTTGCGCCGCCACATGCTGTGAGCGATTCAGCACCTCGCTCTCTTCACGGAACAGCTCATTGAGGTCCATCATGACGCCAGTTCCGCCTGCAGATTAACCTGCAGATCGGTAAAATCCAGCGCCAGTTCCTGACCAAACTCTTCCGCGATGTCATCTTCCGCATCAAACAGCCAGTTCAGCGTGACGCGCTGACCGCGCTGCGCCAGCTGGTTGAACAGATCGAACAGGCTGAACAGCATTTTAGTGCTGGAGCTGTTGAAGTAGCGCAGCGCGATAGTGACGACCACCGCGTCGTTGTCGGTGGGTTGCCACTGCTCAAGGGCATCCAGCAGCGGGCGATAAAACGCCGCCGCGTTCTCCGGCCACGACTCGCCGCGCAGCGCAAACTGGCGGGTGGCAAAATCAAAACTCACTTCGGGCGTGCTCTCAGTGGCAGCGATAATCAGGTTTTGCATACAACCTCAATCCTGGTGAATGGTGGCTTTAAGCCAAAACGTGGCGTAGCCGCTGGCGGGCAGCGGACGCAGTTCATACTCCAGCGGCTCACTGACATCACGGGCAAGCGTCAGCAAACCGATATTGGCCCCTTTGCTGGTGGCGGGGCTCTCGGTGCGCAGACCGACACGGTAGGCCTGCTTAATTTCGTCGTTACTCATGGTACGCAGCAGATCGAGCCAGTCGCGCAGCTGCTCGCAGGCGGCCTGTTCGACCTGATTACTGCTCTCCAGCACGTAGTTATCGCCATCCACGTGCAGCGTTACGGTGCCAAAGCGAAAGTGCTGTTCGGCGTGGCTCAGGGTACGGCTGTCCTGCGAATAGCGCAGGATATTCTGCACAATCTCGACAAAGCTGGAGAACAGCCGGCGGCGCACTTTCAGCGGGGCCTGCTGGTTTTCCAGAAACACTTTGATCACTTCACCCATCGCGGTGATGTTCTGCGGCGAAAAGAAGCCGGTATAGTGCAGCGCAACGCTGTCGGGCGGCAGGTGCGTGCCGGTGGAAGCTGGAGGCATAAGAGGCTCGTTAATAACGCAGGCCAAACCAGGTGACGTCATCGCGTCGCGGCTGGTTGCCCTGCCAGTGAAGAAATGCCTGCGCAAACGCCGTGGAGAGCTCGGCCATCGGCAGGGTTTTATGTTGTGCAATGACCGTCTGAATCCGCTTTTTACCGAACATAATCTGCCGCGCGCCGCCGGGTTGATCGGTCACGCCGTCGCTCATCACCAGCAGCACATCGCCGGGCTGCAGTGTGCGCTGCTGCTGCGGCCAGCAATAGTCGTGCGGCGTATCGGTGTAGCCAACGCCGACGCGATCGGCCTGCAGCGCGGCTGCTTCACCCTGAATCGGCTGCAGCACCGCGTGCATGCGCGCGCTGGCCCAGCTCAGTTGATGGCTGGCCGTCTCCAGCCGCAGCGCAATCGCATCGCAGCCGTCGTTGGACAGCGAAGTCTGCTGCGAGGCATTAAGCTGGCCCAGGGTTTGTTTGATATGGCGGTTAAGCGCCT
Source organism: gamma proteobacterium symbiont of Scutellera amethystina (assembly GCF_059730845.1). Classification (NCBI taxonomy): domain Bacteria; kingdom Pseudomonadati; phylum Pseudomonadota; class Gammaproteobacteria; species gamma proteobacterium symbiont of Scutellera amethystina. The sequence goes on along the minus strand of NZ_AP035935.1, from coordinate 3,531,527 downwards.
GCAGCAGGGCAGACGGCGTACGATGGTTGTGCTGCAGCGCACGCTCCAGCGCTGCATGCAGAATCACCGTCATAAACGCGCCGGGAATGCCGTGACCGGTGCAGTCGGCAATCAGCGCCAGCCAGCCGTGCTCGTCGCGGTGAAAGGCGTAATAGTCGCCGCCCACGCCGTCGCGCGGCTGCCAGTGCAGGCACCAGTCGCTCAGCTGCTGCGCCATCTGCTGCCGCGAGCGGTCCAGCATCGCGTCCTGAATCACCCGCGCGTAATCGATGCTCTGTAAAATTTGCTGATGCTGCTGCGCCTGCAAATCGGAGACGGTACGAATCAGGTCGATACCCAGACCGATGCCAATATAGCGGCCCTGTTCAGTCACGATAAAACCATCAGTCACTGATTTATCCCCGCTGGCGACCACCTGCTGCGCGACCCGATCGAGTTCGGTTTCGGCATCGATCACCAGCGGTTGTTTATCCATAAAGGCGATACAGCTTTTACGATCGTACAGCTCGCGGAAGAACGGGCGCGTCATTTGCGACAGAAAGATGTGGCGGTTAATCATGCCGAACGGCGTGCCGTTTTCCACCACCGGCAGGCCAATCAAATCTTTGTGTTCGCTAAACAGCGCCATTACCGCCGTGTTGTCCATCGCTGGCGTGACGAACGGCACCGCAATACACAGCGAACGCGCGCGGGCACGACCCGTCAGGGCGCTAAGCCCGGTGCGGAAATCAGGCTGCTGCATGAGAAAAAGTCTGGCGTTGATTAGGAATAATCTTAGGTTACGGCACGGCGATGACACTTTTATGTCACCGCCGGCCAGCGCACGCTGCTGCGCTTACTGCGGGGCTTTTAGCGCATCGGCGACGTTGCTGATGGCGCGCACCACCTCACTGGAGCTGCCGCGAATTTCGGCAATCACACCGCCCGCCTGCTGCGCGAGCACTACGCCCTGATCGGCACGTTTCAGGTTCGAAGCGATGCCTTTCTGCGCCTTATCCGCCAGCAGGTGGTTATGCCTCACCCGATTCTCGATTTCGCTGGTGGCGCGATTGATGTTCGCCGCGAGGGTGCGCACTTCACTGGCAACCACGGCGAAGCTGCGGCCATGCTGACCGGCGCGCGCGGCTTCCACCGCCGCATTGAGCGCCAGCAGATTGGTTTGGTCGGCAATACGGCGAATACTCTCCACGATGGCGCCGATGCGATCGGAAGAGTCGCTTAGGTCATTAATATTACCAGAAATACCGTGCAGTTCGCTGGCCAGCGCATTGATATTCTGCACGCTGTTCTCAATGACGGCTGCACCCTGTTGTGTGCTTTCGCTGGTATGCAGCGCGGTTTGCCAGGCCTGCTGCGCGGCTTCGCGCTCCAGCTGGTTTTTTTCAACCTGCGCGGTAACGTCGGTGGCGAACTTCACCACTTTGTACAGCTCGCCGGCGCTGTTAAACACCGGATTATAGGTGGCGCGCAGCCAGACGGTGTTGCCCTGCTTATTGACGCGCTCGAACTGGCCGGAGATATATTCACCCTGATTGAGCTTGTGCCAGAAGCGGCGATAGGCCTCGCTGGTGCGCATTTCGGGCGGACAGAACAGGCTGTGATGGCGACCGATGATCTCATCAGCGCGATAGCCCATGGTATTAAAGAAGTTATCGTTGGCCATCAGCACTTCACCTTTGAGGTTGAAAGCAATCACCGCCATCGAGCGCTCAATGGCGGTGGTCATGGCGCGCTGCTCCTGCGCATCCATGATGCGTGCGGTGATATCACTCGCCAGCTTAACGATTTTAATCACCCGACCGTGGCGATCCTGCACCGGTACGTAGTTGGCTTCCAGCCAGATCGGACGGCTGTGCTTCGCCACGCGCAAAAACTTATCGCTGAAGCCTTCGCCGCGATTCAGACGCTGCCAGAACTCGCGATACTGCGGTGACTGCACCATATCTGGCGTGCAGAACAGGCTGTGATGCTGGCCGACAATTTCTGCCAGCGTGTAGCCCATGCGCTCCAGAAACAGCGCGTTGGCGGTAAGGATGTGACCATCAGGCGTAAACTCAACCATGGCGATGGCCTCCTGCAGCGAACTGAGCGTTGCGCTGCTGTGACTGCGTTTCTGCCACGCGAGGCGCGACAGGATTCCCGATGTAATAGTGCTGAACATGGTGGACCTTATTATGGTTATGGGATGTCAGCACGGTTATCGGCGTGAGTGGCTAAAAATTCACCGCTAAATGACGCGGTTGCGCAGGTTTTTACCATCGGGTCCGGCGGTTGCTGCAAAAGGCAGCAGTCAGCTGATTTTTACCGAAAAGCGTTTGACGGTACGGCGCGAGTAAGGTTTAATGCGCCCCGTTGCCCGGATAGCTCAGTCGGTAGAGCAGGGGATTGAAAATCCCCGTGTCGGTGGTTCGATTCCGCCTCCGGGCACCACTCTTCAGAGCCTGTTCGTTAGGGGTTGAGATCCTTAACGGGCATGACAGTGGTCCCCAGCATGATGTTGGTAGTTTGCTTACCGCACCATTGTTGAACACGGGACTTAAAGTCCGGAGGATGTTGTAGCATCCTCTGGACTTCTCACATCCTTAAAAAATACTTCAGCATCGTATTTACCTTTAGAAATGTTTTCTGTCAATCTTTTGTAAAGGTTTGCCTCCCTTTTTTTCCTCTTCAAGAATCATATCGTTAAGATTTGACTTAAGATTACTCTTAGGCCACCTCCAGCTGTTCGAGAACGCTCCTAACCTTGTTAATGTCGCTTTCAACGTATTGCAGAGTGACTGCAGGCGATGAATGGCCCAGAAGATCCTGAGCCATTTTTAGGTTTCGGTCAGGCATACTCATCAGATTTGTAGCTATGGTGTGCCGGAATCGATGAGGACTTACAACAAAGCCACATTCGTTTGAAAGCCGGCGAAAAAATGCACGCAATGGTGGATTATCCATGTTTTCACTTGTCTCATTCCTGCGACCATCAAATCGGGATAAATTGAAAAGCTGATCCTCCATCTTTGCTCCTCTTTCCAGAGAACGGTTATAAAGCATTTCTAATCTTGGTCTCAGATGACGTGTGATCGGAACAAGATGTTCGCGATGGTTTTTTGCTCCTTCCGGTCGAAGGCTTATCCAGTTATGCATAAAATTAACGTCACATAATCGTATATGCAGAAGCTGATTCTGCCTCATCCCTGTCCTTCGTAAAGCATCCAACACGGTAAGCCAGAACCATGCAGGCCTCAATGCCGACCTGTGGTTATAGTTTTTACCATACTGTTCATCCGCCTCCCTGGCCTCCATTAAAAGATATATTTTATTAATCTGGATATCAGTCAGGGTTTTCTTTCGCTTTACATCTGGCCGTGCAATCTTGCCATTAAAGGGATTTTTGGCTGTCGAAATATAACCTTCCTCTATCGCAAAATTGAACAATGCTCTCATGTGTGTGAGCTTATTGTTCCATGTGGTTTTTGTTAGACCCTCAACATTAATTACATGTCTGCGCCAGTTTAAAACCAACCCGTCATCAACATCAGCAGGAGATATGGCTGCTCCAGCAAAGTTCAGGAAAGTCTTTAATACTTTTCTGTAACTCCATTCAGTTGCAACTCGAAGAGTTTTACTAAAAAAATATCCTTCAATAAGTTCATCAAATGAACATGAATCTTTCATTTTGACCTCAGTTTTATAAATGCTCCCCAGCCAGTCATTTCCTGGCAGAAAGCCATGTGCTGTCCGAAGGACAGCTCCCTTTTTTAAATAAAATGTCGGCATTAATCATATAGCCTGACACTTTTGTAAAACGACCGCTCTTATCCGGCGTATCGTATTGATGGTAATGGAATAACCCCTTACCATTTCGTGAATGGTGTACGTTCAGTGCCTCAAAACTTTTTTGTAGTCTGGCCTTATCCGTATCACTTACTCCTGCAGTCGTGGTGTAACGGTAAAAACAGGCCGGTGAGACCACAAAAACAAACTGCGCCAGAACGTGAAGCAGACTGTCCTTTTGATTTACGCTCAGCCTGCCGTCCTCAATGCTGTCCCTGATCCACTCAAGAAAGAGCACACCGGATTGTTCTCCCTTATCTTTCCTGTTTTCATCGGAATGAAACACCTCAGTTGTAATTGGCGTGGCTGGACGATTATCCGAAGAAGAATTATCCAATGCCGTAGCAGTTTTCCCTTCAGCCATTAAATCAAGCAATGACAGGAGATTCTCCGTATAGCCCTGCGTCTGCTCTTCTTCTCCCTTACTGATGGCGTTTTCTGCAGAAAGCAGGGCTTCCTCTGCTGTGAGTGCGGATTCCAGCACCAGTGAAGGAGCAGGCGGGACAATCTTCTCAGGCGACAACTCACTTTCCTGAGCAGAACTGTAGTCCAAAAATACATTTTTGATTGGCACTAAAATACCTTCAGCATTATCGAGACTGGACAATGAGTTAGGTTTTACTTCATATAATTTCGGGGGGGTATGGTCTGTTACAGATGTTATATTAACCAGAAGGGCCTGCTGCGGTTTTTGCCCGGACATTACGGTCTCATTTGAAAGACAGCAGCTGCTCAGGGCATCGTTCACAATACTGGTTAGTGTCCCGGCTTCGGCACGGCGTCCCGACAGAAAGAGCAGGAGTGTATCAGACAGAGCGGGCCAGCGCTGAAGCCACAACAGGGCCGTCTCAGGCAATAGTCTTAGCGCTACAAATACGCAGTTCATCTCGCCTGAGGGTTCAGTGGTCTGCCTGACCCGCCACTGATCTCCGGGCACGCTCAGGCCGGGATACCAGACCCGACCGTTCTTCAGAGCCCCCTCCACCTGCATAAGCCAGGGCAGATGATGGAACAGCCCGGCCCAGTATGCCGCACAGACCCAGCCGGGCGTTTGCTCAGCCTGTTCTTCAGGCGTGGCGCCTGCTGGAAGCATCATGCCGCGCACCAGCCTGACCGCACGCGCGGCCACGTTCAGGCTTAGTTCATTAAAACCTCCGGGACCAGAGTACGGGCCGGACCAGGCAGCCGGGCAGGCCTGCACCCGTGCCGCCATCTCCTCCAGAGGCCTGAGCCACCAGGCTTCAGTGACTTCCTTTGAAAGCGGACTGTTTTCTGTCAGCACCCGGATAAGACGACGGTACTCGTTTGTCTGAAGCTGCGCACTGCCCGTCAGAGCTGGGTGCCAACTACCATCAGCAACAGGCCGGGGGGATGTGTCGCCCTTAGATAGTCCCTCTACGTGCTGGTTTTCCTGTCTGCCCCTGCCTGTTAACCAGTTAAGTCCAATCACCGTCACCTCCGCCGTAATATGCCTGCTGAATATGACGCTAAGCTAAAAGCTCTCCGGACAATTTCAACCGGAAACCCGTAACCGTCTCTGACAGAAATCCTGCTTGTTAAAATGTTCAGAAGTGGTTTCAGATTTTCAGGGTGATCTGGTAACACCGTGATGCTTTCCTGCATACCTCTGATTACACCGGTATCGCGAACCATCGTATGCAGCAATTCTTTGTTTTGTTTTTTTTTATGATCTGGCTGGCACTGTGCGGGGCGATGAGCCTGAGTTTCACCCTCCAGGGCACATCCACCGGGTTTTATCTGGTATGGGTGCTGCTGTTCCTTCTTCCCTTTCTCCTTCGCCCGCTCGCATGGGCAGAGCGGCAGTTAAGACCGGCGCTGACGCTGATCCGCCATCGTCGCAGTCGGGCGTGGGTGCACCTCGCCCCTTGGCAGCCCACCACAGATCTGACGCCAGAGCGGGTCCATCAGTTCTGGCAATGCGTGAAGGCGTCAACCCGACAGGCTCTGGAAAAGTACCACATCGTTATCATCTCCTCGCACCTTCTGACCGACATTCGTGCTCGCCGGATGCTGGCCTGTATCGCTGAAGGTGGGCTTACCGTCCATCACCGCACTTACCGTATCCCTTTTACACCAGCGATGAGGGCGCTGATGCAGCTGGAAATTCTCTTCCGGCAGTGGCGCTGGCGCACGGAATTCCGTAGGGAATGGCCCGTGCTGATACTACGGCGTAAATCTTCCTAGTCGGAAAAATAATTTCGGGTGTTAGGGCATTTAGGGAATGTACACACTGACTACACACATGCATTCGAATTGAACGATCATGTGCAGTCCTTCATTCCATAGGCTGTTAATATGAAAAAAATTCTCTCCATTATGACCCTTTTAATAACGCTAACCTGCTGCAGCGGCAATAACCTCACAAGCTATCTCAACCCTGTCAGTCAGCAACCGGTAACAGGCGACGAAGAGTCGGCAACACGCAATAATATGGTGTGAAAGTCTGGCCCGGTTCCTGTTGATACGGCTGCTATGAACCTTAAACAGCATTACGGGTTTGTATCGGAAATCTATCTCTCTGCGCACGTAACAGCTGTCAGGGTAATGCAGGCTGGTCAGCATCGGCGATCGCTGAAGGCACCAGTTGGCAGGCACAGCCGGGTATGGCCATAGGCTGCTGGCCATGCTCATCAAAGCCTGAAACAAGCCCGTTACGGTTAAGGTAGATGCCGGACATGGCTAGGCTCAGGCGTAGCTGCCTGCGGTCGCTCCACCCGCTCTCTGCCAACATCTGATATATCCAGCAGGTAAGCTTGACCACGTGCAGCGCGTGCTGCCGCCGGAACAGGTCGTTCTGAGCCTTCAGGTTGCCGTTACCGGCCCGCCAGGGGTAGTCCGGCTGGCCGGGAAGGTCGGCGTGCAGCCCTTTCTCACGGCCCTCCCGCAGCAGCCTGTTGATATCGCTGGCCAGCTCCTTCGGAAATTGCCGCTACTTATCAACCATCGCCAGCTAAACGGCCGAGAGAGAGCCGCACTATGAGAACGGCGCCAGAAGGAGATTACTTTACGTACTGCCAGATGTGCCTGGGTACCCGGTCAAACAGCTTGCCAGCGGCAAGCTCGGCCTTTCGATGGTCATAAGCCGACGTCATCGCAAATTCTTCATCAGGGTCGCCGGTATAGCTCAGGTGCTCATAAACCCTCTCCAGCGTTTCCAGATTCTGGTATCGCCGGAACTTTAGCAGCCATTCGGTACGGTTCATCCATATTCCACATGTTAATTAAGAGTCAGCGAAGGAGCCGGATAATGAGACTATCCGGCAAAAATAAAAACTGGCAATAAGCTGATTTACCTTACTTTTTCGATAAACAGCATCGGTACTCGGCGGTAAATAACTCAACGGCCGCAGCGGAAAACATCAGCTGGCTGCCGTAAGATTTGATAGCCACGGGCAGGGCAATGCCCCGGAGCGGTTTTCCGGCACTGGCAGCCTGCCAGAGTGCCAGCGGCGCGATACCGGCCTGGCGAGCGAATGCGTCCAGTGATACCAGCGGCTCATCGGCATCCGGAGCAGAGGGTACAGATGAACGCGTCTGCCACTGCTTTAAGAAGGCTACAGCCTCCTCCTGCAGGAACATCACGGCAGCGCCGCGCACCTGACGACGTCGGGGGAGAGTAAAGCCTGCCAGCACCCCGTCCGTGCGCGTCGCCTGTAGCAGGTCGCCCGGCCGGATGCCGAGCATCTCGGCAAAGAGATCCAGTCGAATATACATGTCTTACCTCTTTCTGGTGTGTGAAAGGCAGTCCATCGCGGGTCCCGGGCATAAATGCTACGGTGACTGAGATTAATCCTGGGTGGAAAAGTATAGATGCCACAGGAGAGACCGCCAGACCAGTACGTGGATGTCACACAACGTAACAACAATTTCAGTTATTCAGCAGGTGCCATGGACCCGCTATGACGCCTGCTGAACATGAGAATAAACAGTATCTTCAGGCGCCTGCCAGCGGCTCCGCAATTAACATCGCGGACAGGCTCTGCTCATGCGTCATATCATCGGGCAGGAGCAACTCTATGCCGAGGCAAGGGGGGCTAGCGTTTACGCCGCAGTGCCGGAAGCCCGCAGGCGACCGCTTAACGCAATCATCGACCGGAGCACGTCCGGTAGGCTGACTGATCTCCTTTGAAGCCATCAGCTACGTCAACCAGAGCATGTTCGGGCAGGGGGCGGTTGCCGCCAACGCCCTGCTGCGCATGATCAGCGTATGGTTTGCTCTCTCCGGGGGCAGCTGTGGTGCCGCTCGCATAACGACGGGCACTCCGGCCTGAAGGTTACGCAAGCGAACCAGCAGAAATGATAGAGCCGGCCGGGTATTACATTACATCAGGAAAAAAAACCGCCGGCGGCGGGAAAATTCGTTACGGGAAACATCTCATATAATTCTGACATCTGAAAAAAATCAATTTCATCATAAGGTTAGTATTATATACTGACAGTTCAGGGAGGCAACCAGCGGAACGGTTGCGCATGCGGAGGGATGATACGCCCTGCCGGACGGTGCATTAATTTCAGGTTGAACATACCGTGGCAGAGGCTACCATTGGTGGCAGAGTTCTCCGGCAGATACCGGCAAGGCCGGCATCTGCCCTGACTGAAACCAGGAATGTGGTGCAACGTAATGTACAGAACAGAAGATGAAAAACGGGCCGACACGAAGCTCGGTGAGGCGGTGCTTTTTTTACTCAGAGAGAAAGAACCGGTTAATGAGATAACGCTGCTCCTCCGGCTGCAGCAGATGCTGATGACGGAAAAGGATGCCGGCTGCAGAAAGGCAACCTTTTCCGCCATCCGCGAAGCCGAAGGGGCATTACGCAGGCAGCATCAGGACGGTGCCGCCGGCCGCGTCCTGAACCGGACAGATGACCCGGAACGGGCTGACGTAACCGTCCCGGGTGCAGCGTTCAGGCACTGATTCACCGGCCATCCGGCTGTGTGTCAGCCGGTGGCCTGCTGAGTCCGCATCATCCATCCGTGTCTCCGGCGACGACGCGGATCGCTCGATCGTAAAGCTTTTTACGCCCGTCCACCGACCGCGCGGCCTCCTGCTCCAGGACGGTCAGGATCTGCTGCATGCCCACCTCTTTTCCTGACTTCAGCAGGGCCGAGACGGCCTGACCTATTACTGACGCAATGCTTTCCGTATTATCCGGACTGTCGCTACCCAATTCATACTCCTGACGCACAACTGGTGTCGTGCTTATATCGCCGGGAACGACGTCATTCGGGTCACCCGGCGGGGTTATGATGTTTCCCGCACCCGGCGAGAAGCGGTATCATGTGCGGGCACGCGCCAGCTTTTCCCGCAGCGCGGCGACCCGGCTGGTCAGCTCACCCAGCTCATCACAGGCCGTATCCATCACCGACACCATATCCGCGGGCACGCCGGCGGCCGTTATCTTCAGCCGGCGGCCCTGCTCCGTCAGGAAAACCAGCACGCGCCGCTCATCATGCTGCATGTCGCGCTGCCGGCAGATAACGCCGATCTTCTCCAGACGCTTCAGGAGCTGGCTGAGCGTGCCGGAGTCCAGCCGTACGCGCGCGCCGACCTCGGAGACCGTCAGGCCATCCTTTTCCCACAGCACCAGCAGCACCAGGTACTGCGGATAGGTCAGGCCCAGCGGCTTCAGCCGGGGCTGATAGAGTTTCGTCATGGCAAGGGATGCCGAGTAAAGCGCAAAGCACAGAAACTGGTCAATGGTTTCAGGTGCCGCTGCGGCAGGAACCGCATCGCAGTTTGCTGGAATGTCATCTTTCATATCATCACGTTTTCCGGATGGGGCCGGGTGCGGCGTGACAGCATGCACCGGCCAGCGGTTCAGGGCGCCGGACACGCTTCTGTCAGTCAGTCTGCCTCACCGGCCGGACAGCAGCGATTCTGCGCCCCATCAGGGCGCGCACAGTATTGGGTCAGATTAAATTGATGTCAACGTGAAGCGGCTGGCCGGTTCAGCGCGTGGCGGCCGCACAGCGCATAAAGTTGTTTATCACCATAATCATCCGGCCTACTGCTATCAGGTCTGCGGTCAGCAGCAGATCCGTGCGGACCATCCGGTCCATCAGGACCCGGTCGTTCATCTGTGCCTGGATTCTGGCATAGAGGGCTGTCAGGTGCACCCAGTTGTTGGCAAACGTGTCTATGCTAAGGTATTCCCCCTCGCTGAGCTGCCGTAACAGCGCGTCCACGTCGGCCTTAAGAGAGGTGATCCGGTCCGGGCCGGCGAATACAGTATCGCTATCGTACGTCATACGCGGAAGGTCTCCACCATGCCGAGCAGGGCACGGGCCTGCTCTGACAGCGACTGCGATGCCGAAGAGGACTCTTCCACCAGGGCGGCGTTATTCTGCGTCACTCCGTCCATCTGACTGACGGCGATGCTGACCTGAGAGATACCCTGCATCTGCTCGCCGGAGGAGAGGGAAAGGCTGTCCATGGCGTCTGCCAGCTCGCCCACCATGCTGACAACCCTCAGGATACTCTCTCCCGTGCCGGCGGCCGCGGCCACGCCGCCTTCGACCTGGGAAACGGCCTGTTCAATCAGCAGCTTGATGTCCCGCGCCGCGCTGGCGCTGCGCTGGGCAAGTGACCTGACCTCCCCCGCCACTACGGCAAACCCCCGGCCCTCCTCGCCGGCGCGTGCGGCCTCTACGGCCGCATTGAGCGCCAGAATGTTGGTCTGGAAAGCAATGCCCTCAATGACCGAGGTGATGTCCCGGACCCTGACCGCGCTCAGCGAGATCTCGTTCATGGTCTCCGACATGCGCTGCACGTCAGCCTCACCCGCGCGGGCCAGCGAGGCGGTTTCGCGCGCCGTGCCCGCAGTCTGGTGCGCACCGGCCGCGTTGCTTTTCACCGTGGCGGTCAGCTGCTCCATGCTGGCTGCCGTCTCCTGCAGGGCGGCAGCCTGCTGCTCAGTGCGCGAGGAAAGCTCGGTATTTCCCTGCGAAATTTCGTCTGCGGCGAGCGCCACCGAGGCGGACGCATCCTTAATCTGCGACACCAGTCCGCGCAGGTTAGCCTGCATGCCTTCCAGCGAGGCAAGCAGGCTGGAAGTATCGCCGCGGCGCAGCGTGACCGGAGAGGTCAGGTCACCGGCGGCGATGGCGGCGGCCAGCGCGCGGGCCTGAGCAGGTTCACCGCCCAGCTGGCGCATCAGCATGCGGACGAGCAGATAACAGGTTGCCACCGACAGCAGAACGGACAGCAGGGCCAGGCCCGACAGGATAGCGGCCGTCCGGGCGGTGCGGGCACTATTTTCAGATACCGTATCCCGGCTCAGCTGCATCTCAATGTCCGTCAGGTCATCAAGGGGTGTCAGTAAAGCCTTCTGCGCCGGCCGGGCGGTGGCCATCAGAAACGCGGTAGCCTCCTGCTGGCGGTTATCCAGCCCCAGCTTTCCGGCCGTCATCAGGGTGGAAAGTGCGGCTCCCTCCGCTGAAAGCACTTTCTCCAGGGCAGCCTTCCCCTGAGCGGTAACGTTGCCGGACATGCTTCTTTGCAGTTGCTCACGATTACGGATATACGCATCACGCTGAGCAGTCAGGCGCTGCCACTCGGGCTGCATCTGTGCCGGGTCAGACAGCAGGGCCAGGTTGCGCGCGGCAATCGCCATGTCGCGCACGCCGTTCCGTATGTCCACGACCAGTGCAAAGCGCTTCATCTTCACGTCGACGGTGTCGTTCATCCCCTCCCTGGCCTGCCACAGTGCGTGAACGGCGATAGCTGTGCACAGGATAAAAAGCAGGATAAGCAAACCAAATCCTGCGCTGAGGCGTGTTGAAATTTTCATCAGTTCTCCGGGAAACATTTGTTTGGTGAAGGGGGTATCGGCAGAAAGCGTTGATTCAGTAGGATTGAGCGCAACAAAATTGCACGCAATATAGTTTTTCACTGTCGTGGCAGGCAACCACATCACCTGAATATCCTGCTGCGCACGGTAATAACACCCGTCAGCGGATGGTCCCGGCATGCCTGAGCCGGTCAGGCCGACACCGGGTAAATGTTCCATAGACCCTGCTTAGCCGGGCGTGCCGTGACGCACCGGCAGGGCTCGTTCAGCCCGCCCGGCTAAAGGCTATGCAGCCTTTCTTGCCGGTAAAGTGCTGCTGGCACCGAAAACCGTAACCGGACCGGATGCAGTCAGATCGGTTGCACGCTCTGCGGAAACCGGCTGGCTGAAGAGGTAACCATGACCTGTCTGCCGGCAACACATCGCCTGAGCCCCGCCCCGTTCGTAGTAGGACTTACCTCACTGCATCTGCAAAAGCAGCCTCTCGGGTCATTAATGGGATCCCGCACCTACTAACAGGGCAGAGCAGGCGGCTGGCTGATATGAACACACATAATGCCGGACGATCAGCGTATGTCTGATTTGTCAGTGTCCGCAGCAAAACTTTTTATGCGCATCTGCAGGCGGGAAATCTGCCCGGTGATGTCAGCTGTTCTTTCGGCCAGCCCCCTGATAGCGCTGGCGATAACAGAAAATCCCCTGCCGTGTATTCCGGCCCTTGCGGCTTCAATACTTGCGTTGAGCGAAATGAGTTTAATTTGCGCTGCAATGCTTCCGTTTTCAGATACCAGTTCCGCAATTTCTTTAGCGGTTTCAGCTGTCTGGATATTCCGCCTGATTTCACTTTCTTCGTGCTGCAGCCGGTCTTTACGCCCCTGAATGTCAATAAGCGCACCGACAGCACGCAGTGGCGTCCCGTCTGCCGCGCGCTTTGTCTGGCCCCGGGCCTGAAACCACCGGTATTCCCCGCTGCGCAGTTTAAGGCGATACTCGATATCAAAACCGGTTTTACCGCTGAAGTCCATGAGATGGCTGACAAACGCGTCAAGCGCAGCCTGTTTATCTTCCGGATGAAGGCGTGATGCCCAGCTTTCCATTACGTCCGGAAACTCTTCAGTCGTTTCAAAGCCAAGCAGCTTTCTGAATTGCGGTGACCACCAGAATACGTTGTCCGGGTTGAGCGGATTTCCACCGATAATATCGAGGTCCCAGAGTCCGTCGTTAAGCATTTCCCGGGACAGGTCAAAGCGTGTGGATACGATATCGAAAAGGCGGGCCTGCTCGATTTCTTCCCCGATATTTTCAATAGTGCCAACCAGCCGGGGCGGCGTAAAGTCTGCGCTGTACTGAGCCCGGAGAAGGAACCATTGAGAATTATTTGCATCTGTTTTAATACGGCATCGTAGGGGATTACCGACGACACTGTGGCTGACAGCATAATGAATGAAACTTCTGAAAGCGTCTCTGTGATCCGGATGAACCCTCTGCACCAGCGAGGCGAGTCCAAATTCCTTCTGAGAAGACAATCCTAAAAGACGACGGGCCGAAGGTGAGAAGAAAGCGGGCGAATCAGTCCGCAGGTCAGGTGCCTCAGTGTACCACACGCACGTCTGATTGATATTCATCAGACATTTCAGCAGCAGAGTGTCGCTGTTATCTGCGCAAACCGTTTCAACAGCCGGTATTGCAGATGTGATTGTATCAGCCCTTTTTACGGCAGGCGCTTTTTTTAATAATTTCCGGAACATCATTTCTCCTGGTCAGCGTAATGAGGCACAAAATATGCTTCAGGCGCTATATCGGCGTGTGATGACGAAAATTCAGTCAACCGACGAAATGTTTCTGGACGTGCGACGTAAAAAGTCGCTTCAGTAATTGTTCCGCTGAGAAATCAGAGAGGAACCTGATGTTCCGTCATCAGTAGCCTACTGGCACATGCAGGATCGGCAACGGGCCTGTGTGAAGCTGCCAGAACAAGGTAGTCCGGACTTAGGCCGCGCGGATACCGTGAGGTGAAGCGTTACCTGTGAGCATCAATACGGGTGGGACGCCAGGTTGGGCGTCATTCCCGGCAAGACGATCACCGAGCGGCAGGCGGCGGGCAACTTCACCACCAACGTGTTACGCGTCGAGGCGGCACTGGCGCGCTGCGTGGCGCGCAGCAGGTTTACGACGCGCTGGTGTCGCTGGCGTTCAACGTCGGCACCGGCAACGCCTGCGGCTCAACCATGGTGACCTTTGCACCATTGATGATAAGCGGCAGTATCGCATAACCCGGCCATGCCATTACGCCGGTCGCAACCCCCGCTTTTGCGATATCGTCCAAACCGAGGTTTAGGCGAATCAATGGCCTGGCCCGTGATGGCCTGGACTGGCACACTCACGCCCATTTGCGGAGATTGCAGCGTGCTGATTGGCTACATCAGGGTATCAACAAATGACCAGAACACGGATTTACAGCGGATTGCGCTTCAGAGCGCAGATTGTGAGCTGATTTTCGAGGACAGGATCAGCGGAAAAACCCGTGTTCGCCCCGGACTGAAAAAGGCGCTGCGTTGCCTGCAGGCCGGGGACACGCTGGTTGTTTGGAAGCTGGACAGGCTCGGGCGCAGCATGCGTCATCTGGTCATGCTGACGGAAGAACTGCGTGAACGCGGCGTTAATTTCCGCAGCCTGACCGACAGCATTGATACCAGCACGCCGATGGGGCGCTTTTTCTTTCACTTGATGGGGGCGCTTGCGGAAATGGAACGCGAGCTGATCGTAGAGCGAACCCGCGCTGGGCTGGCAGCTGCGCGGGAAAAAGGGCGCGTTGGGGGCCGCCGGCGGGTGATGAAAGCGGACGTGACAGCCAGGGCTGAGCGGATGCTGGTTCAGGGGGCAACAATGCTGCAGGTTTCACTGATGCTGGAAGTGTCAGTCAAAACACTATACCGCTATATTCCGGCGGCAAGACTAAGAGAGCTTAAGGACGAAAGCATTACAGATAAAAAAACGCCGCAACCTGACCAGGTATGTCGGGCGGAAAAATAAAGAAGTGAAATTCGCGACAGGATAAATCGCTGTGAGAGAATACCATTACTGCACAAATGGATAATGATTTGTTTGAATCGCGAAGATAAAGAACTTAACTGTCAGTAATGTGATTATTTCAGGGGCAAAAAAAACCGCGCTGGAGGGCGCGGCAGCAAACTAAAATGAAAACACAATTTCTTATTCAGGTAGGTAAATATAACCGGTTTAACGGCATCGTCAAGGTGATGCAATGTTTTGAGAGGGTACACTACGCAGGATATCGGGTTACGGCAGGTGAGATGTCTCGCTGACAAATACCCCATTGCATGATTTGCGGGCGAGTTGATATGACAAGACTAAACACTGTCGAACTGATTTACTGGGCAAAAAAAACCGCGCCAGCGCGCGGATAATATGGGGTAACGAAAACGTCGATTTTATTAGAATGCCTACCAAGGCTAGTCTGTAGACTGGAAGCGTCAAGGGAAGCGGTTGCTGTCCTTTCGCGGCCTTCCAGGACGAAATGGCCGTGACTCACCGGCGGCACGCTGCTTTTCCTGCTCAATCTCTTTATCGTGTTTCTCAAGTAATTCCCGGCCCTGCTTCGTCAGCCTGTAGCGTTCCTTTTCCCTGAGCCACTCCTCACAGTGAAAATATTCAGCGAGGCCCATTGCCACCAGTTCTTCCCTTATAACAGGCCTGATACGCGCGGGAACCGAGCCTCTTTCCTGCAGTAGGGACAACAGGCGGTAATGTTTCGGGGCCAGTTTCATCGTTATTCTCCCGTTTAACATTTCCCTCATAGTTAAAGTATTGAAGAGGGTTATCAATCGGATTCAGGGGGAATAATCCCTGATTCGGTCCATTCTTAATTTGTACCAGCGGGTACGGCAGTTACTCCGGAGTCGCGGATAATTGTGTGAGCCCTCACACAACACTACTCAGATGCGCCATCTGCAATGAGGCACGACCATAGCGGAACCCCTTAACAGGAGAACCGCCAAACGGCACAGGATTATCATCACGGCGTGCGCGTTGAGGAAATCAACGAGGGCACCCGAACCATTACCACCGTCAGTACAGCGATCGTCGGGCTGGTCTGCACCGGCGACGACGCCGACCCGGCAACGTTCCCGCTTAACCGACCGGTGCTGCTGACCGGCGTACTCACCGCCAGCGGCAAGGCGGGCGAATCCGGCACGCTGGCCCGATCGCTGGACGCTATCGCCGACCAGTCCAAACCCGTCACCGTCGTGGTGCGCGTGCCGCAGGGCGAGACTGAGGCGGAAACCTCCGCGAACATCATCGGCGGCGTCACCGACGGCCAGCGCACCGGTATGAAAGCGTTGCTGGCCGCGCAGTCGGTGTGCGACGTAAAGCCGCGCATCCTCGGCGCGCCTGGGCACGATACGCAGGCCGTTGCAACCGAGTTGCTGAGTGTGGCGCAGAGCCTGCGCGGGTTTGCGTACCTGTCCGCCTACGGCTGCAAAAGCGTGGAGGAGGCGATCGCTTACCGCGCCAACTTCAGCCAGCGCGAAGGGATGCTGATCTGGTCGGACTTCATCAGCTTTGACACCGTACTGAAGCAGGACGCCACGGCCTACGCCACCGCCCGCGCGCTGGGCCTGCGCGCCAAAATCGACGAACAAACCGGCTGGCATAAGTCGCTCTCTAACGTCGGCGTGAACGGCGTGACCGGTATTTCAAAGGACGTATTCTGGGATTTACAGGATCCGGCTACCGACGCGGGCCTGCTTAACCAGAACGACGTCACCACGCTTATCCGCAAAGACGGCTACCGCTTCTGGGGTTCCCGCTGCCTGAGCGACGATCCGCTGTTTGCGTTTGAATGCTACACCCGCACCGCGCAGGTGCTGATGGACACCATGGCCGAGGCGCAGATGTGGTCCGTTGACGGCCCGCTGAACCCGTCGCTGGCCCGCGACATTATCGAGGGTGAATGGCATGACCAACATAAGTGAACTACTGTGAATCGCCGTTAACATTGACAAGCCAAAGATGCTGACAGGCTTGAACCAAAAGGTACGCAATCGGCTGCTCTTTTGTCGAGTGAGAGCACACGGACATCACGATTGCCGATGAAGAGGCAGGGTCTGACCCATTCTGTTACTGAAGTGAAACACGGTAAGCCCGTACTTCTGCCCACGCTGGCAAGCCGACCGCAAGGGAGGCTGATGGAGGTGCGGGTACAGGAAGGTGGAGAAAGCGAATGCTGCCCTGTAACCGGGCAGAAAGGGGTTGAGCTTCCGGGCGACATTACCCCACGCGAAAGCGGGCGGACTTCCACTGGGTCTTTCTTTACGGGACAGCATTCCGGCTTCTGTTCATGGCATCTGGATGAAACTTATATCAAAGTGAATGGCCGGTGGGCTTATCCGTACCGGGCCGTTGACAGCAGGGGCCGCACTGTCGATTTTTACTTTTCGCCGCATCGCAATACGAATGCCGCTTACCGGTTTCTGGGTAAGATTTTAAACAACGTAAAACAGTGGAAGATCCCGCGCATCATCAGTACAGACAAAGCACCGACTCCCCCGGGCACTGGCGTTACTGAAACGTCAAGGGAAATGCCCGCCGGAGGTGGAGCACCGGCAGATCAAATACCGGAACAACGTTATCGAATGCGGTCATGGCAAGCTGAAACGGATAATCAGCGCCACGCTGGGGTTTAAATCGATTAAGACAGCTCACGCCACGATAAAAGGGATTGAAGTGATGCGCGCGCTGTGCAAAGGCCAGGCTGAGTCATTCTACTTCGGCCATCCTCTGGGTGAAATGCACTTAGTAGCCAGAGTGTTTGAAATGTGGGCCTTTATCATCGGCCAGAAGGCATATCAACTTTAATATTTGCAACAGTGCCATTTAATCCCCATTACACGATCAGATGCACTCATGGGAAGGCACCAAATACCAGTGGGGTCGAACGCAATTAACGGGGGTGATTGCTCGGGATTCGTCTGGCGCACGTTAAAAGATCGTTTTAATATTCCGATGGATCGTGTCACCACCAAAGAATTAATCGCCATGGGTCAGCCGGTTGATCAGTCACACCTGCAACCCGCTGATTTAGTGTTCTTTAGTATCAAACATGAGTTATACGTCGGCTTTTATGACACCGATCATCAATTCCTTCACGCTTCGGTTAGCCGGGGCGTGATGCGCTCATCCCTGAATAATCCGTACTGGAAATCGGTTTATTTAGAAGCGTGGCGTTCACCGCGTGAGCAGAATTCGCAGATCAGTTTTAATTATAAAAACAAGGTCTGATGTCAAAAATCCCCGGCTTAGCACCGGGGATTTTTCAATCAAAACTGATAAGAGACACTCACCGAGAAGTTACGCGGTTCACCGTAAACATAGTTGTTCATATAGGTGTAGTACTCGCGGTCAAATAAATTATCGACGTTGGCCTGCACCGCAACTTGTTTGGTGACCTGATAACGCGCAAACAGGTTGGCCAGCGGATAGCTGCCCTGATACACACGCTGCGTACTGCCTTCTGGTGCGCTGACATCTTCAAAGGTACGGTTCTGCCAGTTGATGCCGCCGCCAATGGTCAGGTCTGGCAACCTCGGTACCTGGTAGCGCGTAAACAGTTTGAAGTCGGTTTGCGGCTGATCCGGGTTATATCGCCCATCACTGTCGCGTGCCATGTAACGTGTGGCACCGAAGGTCAGTTGCAGGTTATCGGTCAAGGCCCCGTTTAGCTCAAACTCTGCCCCCTTACTGCGCGCGCCCTTAGTGGCGTAGTACGCTTGCTCGCTACTGTTATTAACATAAACGCCGTCAATAGCCGTACCGACATTCTCTTGCTGGATGCGGAATACCGCGACGGTAGCCGTCAGGCGACCATCAAACCACGCTGATTTCAGGCCCGTTTCGTAACTTTTCCCGGTAACTGGCGACAGGTAATGACCTGAGGCGTCGCGGTAAGTCTGGGGCTGGAAGATCGAGGTGTAGCTGGCATAGGCTGACCAGGTATCGTTGATGTCATACACCAAACCGGCATACGGCGTCGTATTGCTCTTGGTCATATTGCCACTGCTGCCGTTGGTACTCCACTCGGTGTAGCGCGCCCCAATAATCAGTGACAGTGGATCAGCCAGCGAGAAGCGCGCGGCGGTGTAGGCGGATTTCTGACGGATCACGTCATTGGCGTTGAGATACCAGCCTTGCCACTGCGGTTCAGCGATATTGCCGGTCCAGTTGTTATTAAAAGCCCCCATGTCGGCTGACGTAATGTCGTATTCATCCAGATCGGTGACGCCATCCTGACTGTAGGTTTGGTTATGCTGACGGCTGTAGCTTACACCCGCCATGAGCTGATGTTGACGTCCAAACAACTCAAACGGACCGCTGGCATAGCCATCAACGGAAGTTTGTTCACGTTTACCGCGATCGAGGCTGCCGTAACCGGTCACCCCTTCACCCGTGGTTTCATCCGGGAAGGCGCTGTAGATATTGAGCAGTTTATCGCTAAAGGTATTTTTCGCATGCGTGCCGTTAACATGAATGCTCCAGCCATTGTTGAAGTTATGCACCAGGTCGGCATACAACTTCTGCACTTCAGTGTGGTAATAAGTCCAGTCGGCGGCGGAGTTGAGACTGCGGTTGTAATGCGTCAGTGATCCATTGCTGTAGAACACTGGTAAGCCGCCCCAGGTAGGATCACGCGTGTCGGCTTTCTCATAGTCATAACCCAGTGAAAGCGTGGTGTGTTCGGTAAGGTCGGCATCAACGACGCCATACAGGAACTTCTTGTTTTTATGGTAACGGTCTAACCAGCTGTCCTGGTCCTGATAACCCGTTACAACACGTCCGCGCAACGAGCCGTTACTGTTCAGCGGGCCCGCAATGTCAGCCACATAGCGCTGCTTATTCCAACTGCCGTAACTGGCACTGACGCTACCGGTGAATTCTTTGCTGTCGGCGTGCTTACGCACCATATTCACCGACGCTGATGGGCTGCCCGCACCAGTCATCAGTCCGGTCGCACCACGTACCACTTCGATACGATCATAAATCGCGGTATCAGAGGCGGCATCACCGTAGTTCCAGCTGTCACCCACCGACGTGGGGATGCCGTCAAAGGTGAAGTTGGTGATTTTAAAACCGCGTGAATAATATTCTGAACGTTCTGAGTCGACCAGGTTACTGGTGATGCCGGTGGTGTTATTCAAAACATCGGTGACGGTTTGTAATTGCTGGTCCTGCATACGCTGCTGAGTCACCACACTGACCGATTGCGGCACATCGCGCGGCGTCAGTAACAACTTGGTGCCAGCACGCGTGGTTTTCACCGCATAATCCTGCTTCTCATTATCTCCGCTGTTGTCGCTGGTGATGGCATTAACCACCAAATCCTGCTGCGTGTTATCTGCCGCCTGTACTATGCCTGGATTGAGAAGGGTATGTACTGCCATCGCCAAAAGCGACACGCTATACGTTTTTCGGATGCCTGAATCCCTGCCTTTCGAAGACATAATTATTTCCGTGGTCAATGATTGTTATGTAAAGCCATCAGGCTTCAGTTGTTATGTTTGCGCCTGAATTTACCCCCCATAGAAAAGGGGCAGGTGCGGCGTATTCCTGTTTACGAACGCCAATGATAATCATTTGCTTTATAGAATCTCGCAATGATTCAACCTGAAGTGTAATAATGTGTAAATAACAACGAAATCAGTGTGATGGATGCGTTCATAACCCGTTAGTTGCTGGCGTTTTCATTTTTGTTACGGGAATAAACAGGAACTTTGCGGTAAATGGTGCGGCAGATGCAGTGAACATTTTTTCTGTTTGAAAGCGGGAGAGCAGAGAAATCCACGTGAATATTTGCCTCCTTCATCTTAATGCGTATGATTCTCATTCTTCTTATATTTTCCGCTCGTTAGATACGGTCGGAGCCGTTCATCCATTGATGGAGTACTGCATGAAATCGTTGTTTAGTCCGCGCAAAGCCGCTGTTGCCATGGCGGTTGCTGCTGCATTTAGTCTGACTGCTTGTCAGGCGCCTGCTAAAAAAGCCGAAGCCCCTGTTGCTGAAACCGCTAAACCGGTTGATACCGCCGTGACACAGCGTGTCCTGGGTGATGGCCTGTATGAGATGGTTTACTCACAGGACTCAAAAGGGCTGTTTGTCGCCAGCGCGCAGAGCTTTAAGGATGTGAATGGCGGTGTTATCTATCGTCTGGACCCAGCAACCCTGGCGACTGAAGGCGAGACTCACACCGATCTGAAAAACTTTGGTGCGGCAATCGATGAACAAGGCAGTGTGTTCTACACCACTAACTCATTGGATGGCGCAATCTCTAAGGTTGATGCCCAGAGTGGCAAAGTGCTGGCACGTCTGGTGTTCCCAGGCAAAATCAGTAAAGAAGGTTATCCGGCGGGCGCCCGTGAAGTGCTGTGGCACGGCAACGAATTGTACGTGGGCCGCGTTGCCGATCCAGGTTACATCTCGGTGGTTGATACGAAAACCTTCAAGCTAAAAACCGAGATCAAAAATGCCGGTAAATGGGTAACGGGCCTGATCTATTCCCCGGTCACTGAGCGCATTTATGCCGCCAATGGTTCTGGCGAAATTTTGGTGATTAACCCGCGCACCCACAAAATCGAGAAGCGTTGGACGGCGGGTGACGGTAAAGAGTATCTGTTCCTGAACATGGCAGAAGATCCTGCCACTGGCCGTCTGTTCATCACTGACGATTCCAAAGGAAAAGCGACACTGGTACTCGACGAGCACACCGGCAAAGTGGTCAAACGTATTGAAGGTGACTCGCTGGGCATCAAATTCAACGCGAAGCGCAACGAAATCTACATCAGCCAGCGTGAATCGAAGAAAGTGCTGCAGCTGGATGCCACCACTTACGCGGTGAAAAACAGCTGGTCGTTTGATCAGAATCCTAACAGTCTGCTGATTGGCCCAGACGACAACACCCTGTATGTGACCCTGAAAGCGGAATTTAATAAAGACTCTTCTACAAAAGGCGCTGACGGCATCGCGCGTATTGCGTTGAAGTAACAGTTATGAAAAGGGCGGCGAAAGCTGCCCTGATGCTTGCTGTTAAGCGCTTTTTGGTCACAACACTACGAAGATCGTGCGAAGTTTTCGTAAGGTGCGCATTTAGGCACTGTTGCAAATATTAAAGTTGATATGCCTTCTGGCCGATGATAAAGGCCCGCATTTCAAACACTCTGGCTACCAGGCGCATTTCACCCAGAAGATGATGTCGCGCTGAAAATGCCCGCCTTTAAATACATTCATGGGGTGCGTCACTGGTGAAAATGGGAAGAAAGTTTATCAGCGCCGCTGATCTTTGCAACAGAGCCGAAAATACAGTGCGACACCTTTAATCATTTTTGCAGCGTTCAGAACGCTGGAAATCAGGTTACCTAATCCATCCACCGGCAGTAATTCTGGCCAGAAAAAGTATGGTTGTCTGTGGAAGAGTGGCACAGGGCAGATTAACCGTATTCATAAAGAGTCCGGGAAGTGCCAGGGGAATAATTCAACGATTTTCCTTAACTGAGTCTGGATCTAATCCAGCCGGCGCTTTCATCATGGCACCGGGTAAACAGTTGTCAGACCGGCCTCTGCAGCCTCGCGGCTGAAAGGCGGGACAGAGGTATGCGCCATACACTGCGATGAGGAAGATGTTTCATTATGTTAATTTCTTGACGCCAGACACATTAATAACCCACGCTTTAAAAGCATACCCAGCATGATGACTGGGTTAATTTATCATTTACCAGACGTTATTAAGGATTAATTATGGTTGATAAAGCAGAAGTTCTGGACCATGCTCAGGTAGTGGACGTTAACGGCGAGCACGTGGGTGTTGTTGACCACTTCGAGGGTGATGACAAAATTAAGCTGGCGAAAAGCGACCCGGAAGCCGGCGGTCAGCATCACATCATCCCCTTCAGCTGGGTTAATGAAGTGGACGACAATAAAGTCATTCTTTCCAAATCTAAAGATGAAGTTGAAAGTGAGTGGCAGGCTGTGTAACGAAACGCCGCGGCTGTTATGCCGCGGCTAATTTTTAAAGCGTTATTGTATTGACCGCATATTCCCCTGGTACTGAACACATCAGTTTTTCTCACGCATTTATATTCTGTTCTACACCCGGCGACTCCGCCACACAAAACCAATACTTTATTTCTTATCCATATGACAGATTTTTCTTCTGGGGAAGGCGCCTTCTCCGTCTACATTCAGTCCTGAGGTTGTTATTTTCCCGAGAAGGAGGATTTGCTGTGTTCTATCACGACGATGAGAAAGGCCATCTCATTATCGGAGAGGCAGCGGTCAGCCTGGCGAGCGCCGGCCAGGACAGTACGGTAGGGTCCCTGAGAAAGGAGCTCGCCGTGATGGCCGAAGCTGACGTCAGCGACGAGAAGCTTGCGGAAATCTTTGATGCCAGACGCTGGCTGCAGGGTTTCCGTCAGTACGGCAGTCGCGAGCAGGCTGAGCTGCACTGGATGACGATGACGGGTCAGGAAAACGACGGTTAGAACGACCTGGAACGCAGAACGGCTCTGGCCGGGACACGACGATGAAAAGCCAGCCTCGCATCGGGCGCGCTGTGCGCGTGCCGGCCGGAGAAACTGTCAGGGATGCCCCCCCTCCGCCCTTCGTAAGATAAGTTATTTATCCTCATGATTTATAATGATTAGCATTTTTTGCTAAAAAATTCATTTCACCGTCAAAAATATTTCTGTACAGGTTTTTATTTTTTGTATAACTTTCCGCGCATCATCACCCGATGACATTTTAACCATTATCTCGAGAGAAATGACTATGCGCCAGAACAGCATGCAACCTGATAATGCGGGAGACATTGCCCGTTATTTCACTGACGCCCAACTCCCTTCGCAGCAGGCCATGCTGGGGCAGATCGTGGTGGAAATCCTGCGCAGCGGCGCCGCCCTCAACCGGCCGGCCATCTGCGCAAAGCTCGTACGTCGCCTGGAGCTCGCGGGCAGCGCAGAAGAGGAGCAGCTCTGCCGCACGCTGATTGGCCTGCTGTTTGGCCGGGAAGAGCCTCTCTGAATCAGGTATCTGCCCACAGCAGTGCCTTCTCCGGCGTGGATATCACATCCGGTCATGCATGCGGATGTAACGTCAGCCAGCCGCGTCAGCGGCGGCAGGTACAGGAAAGCGTCCCTTTACTGACACCCGGGAAGTGGTATGTACAGAAACAAAACTGAAATGCTTATGGACCACGTTATCGGTGAGGCCGTCCTCGGTCTGCTCAGCGAGAATGCACCGGTATCGGGTGCAACGGTTGCCGTCAGGCTGATCGAAATGGCCGCGCGTGAAACGCATCCCGACAGGGCTGAGGCCCTGAAACTGGCGCTTGATGAGGTCAGTGCGGCGCTTCCTGGCGCCCGGCTCGTACAGAGTCCGGAGTCGCTGTTTATGACAGAGGATACGCCTCCGCCAGGCACGCGCCGGCACTGACCGGTAACGTATCTCCGCCACGGGCGGAGGCAGAACGGAGTCTGAAGACAGCCCGGGCGCCGGCGGCGCCCTTCTCTTTATCTGTCCCGGATGATGGGTTATGCAGCAGAACAAAACCGAAGAAGAAATTCTCAGTGTAATTAATCAGCGCGGCGATCAGCTGGCCGCTGAATCAGAAATCATCAGCGCGGTATTTGCACGCCTGAAGGCTCAGGGCGGACGCGTGCTGCGAAAGGACGTGATACTCAGCCTGATAGCAGAGCTGGAGAGCACCTCTGACGTCGTCAGGCTCGATGTACTGCGCGGCGCGCTGGAGATGGTTGTGGGGTATTCGCGAGAGGAAGAGGACGCTTAGTCCGGTTCGGCAATGAAGCCACAACACTGATTGTATGAGGCCTGCTTCGCAGGCCTTATCTGCTTAAGCGGACGGGTTAATGAGCACCTGTATCTCAGGAAGAGCCAACGACCCGCTGGTTTATTCCTGAACATTACGATTCTGAGTCAGTGAAGGCGCTCTGCCAGCAGGCCGATAGCGGCCAGACAGGCTTTTTTCTTTCAGAGCTCGGGGGCGCTGATGCTCATCCGCCACAGTGCTGCTGAGAGATGCTGTATGGATATCCTCATCGAACAGGATCAGGCAATGGGATTGCCACAAACAGAATTTATTTCGCCGGGTGCGCCTTTCCTGAAATAACGTTTCCTGCTTTTCTGCCGATATATATGCTGAAAGTTTTTATTATTTTCAGATTTCATAAAGTATCAGTCACTTACAATGGCAGGAATTACAGATGACGATTACACAGCGATTATTGCTCACCTTTTCACTTCTCTCAGCCGCGCTGGTCGCGATGGTCATCGTGGCCGTCATGGTTGCCGGCGGATTTCAGTCCCGCTTTCAGTATGTGCAGGAAAATACCGTTGCCTCACTGCTGGACCTGGGCAAGCTGGTAGACGGCAGTAACTCCCTTATTATCTGGCTTTACCGCCACCAGAGCGCAACAGACCCGCGGCGGCAGGCTGAAGTTGAAAAGAAAATCGATGAAGCTATCAGTAATATCAAATCACTGAACCAGTATTACCTAAATAACGACATATCGAACGAGGAGGACCGGCAACTGACAGAGAAGGCGTTCTCCACCATCAAACAGGTTGAATCGTCGCTTCCTGCATTTCTTGCTGGCTCACGCGCACAGAATGACGCCGTTGCACTGGGGGCGCTTCAGAGCAATGACGGCATTGGAGAAGCTGCCCGCCAGCTGATTGCTGGCTACCAGAAACAGCTCAAACTGAATGTGAACATCGGTAGTACTCTGCGTAAAGAAAATGACCGGACTTATCAGATGACAGTCTGGAGCCTTGTGGGTGGCTCAATGCTGGCCATTTCCATTCTGGCCTTTTTTGCGCTGAAAACTATTTTCGCTATCCGCGGACAGCTCAACGGCATGCGGCAGACTATGGAAATCGCCAGCCAGCAGCTTGACCTGACTCTGAGGGTGGACGAGTCGCGTCGGGATGAAATCGGCCTGACCGCAAAAGCGTTTAATCATCTTATTGAAAACGTCTCAGCCTCGCTGTCGAAGGTCGAGGCTTCTGCACAGTCGGTCAGCTCAGCCTCTGCGCAGATAGCAGCCGGTAATGAGGACCTCTCTTCACGAACCGAGGAGCAGGCTGCCTCGCTGGAGCAGACGGCGGCAAGCATGTCAGAGCTGAGTGAGACCGTACGTCAGACCGCAGAAAACACACAGCTTGCCAGTCAGCTGGCGAAAAATGCCCGCGATATTTCTGAAGACAGCGCCGGCCGGGTGCGCACGCTGTTGGGCACAATGGGTGACATCAGGGGGAGCTCTGCAAAAATTACGGATATTATCGGGCTCATTGAAGGGATTGCGTTTCAGACCAACATTCTGGCCCTGAACGCCGCCGTCGAGGCCGCGCGTGCCGGGGAGCAGGGCCGTGGTTTCGCTGTGGTCGCCGGCGAAGTCCGCAACCTCGCGCAGCGCTCCTCCTCTTCCGCCCGCGAAATCAAGGAGCTGATTGAGTCATCCATGGGCTTTGTCGAAGCCGGAGCGACGCAGGCCGAGGGTGTAGGAGAGAATATGTCCCGCATGAACGACGCCGTGCGGCAGGTCACCGACCTTGTCGATGAGATATCCGTTGCCGCCAGTGAACAATCTCAGGGTATCGGGCAGGTCCATATTGCCGTAAACCAGATGGATGACGTGACGCAGCAGAACGCCGCGCTGGTTGAAGAGGCTTCGGCCGCGTCACGCTCGCTGATGGAGCAGGCGGCGGCGCTGAATCAGCTGGTCAGTGCCTTTACGCTGGTTCCCGATTCGGGACAGTCAGACACTGTGCGCGCTCAGGCAACACGGCCGATAAGGACGGCTGCTGCATTACGTCCCACCCCTGCCGTTGCGGCAGCGGGAGATGATAACTGGAAGAGCTTCTGAGGCAGCAGTTACGGTTTCTTAGACTGAAACACGGGGCAGGGACCCTTCCTCAGCCTTTCAGCGTTTTTACGTTATTGGCGTGGTGCCTGCCGGCCAGAAAAAGTACATCGTCGCTGCGCATATGTCTGGCCTGCGCGTACCGACATCTTTAGTGTGCCTTATCAGGGGACAAATAACAGATACTGCGACTGATTGTGCTGATGGCTTCCTCCCGGAAGCCGGTTTTATCAAACTGACCAGACAGAAAATGTCAGGCATGAACCGGTGGCAGTAATCACGGCAGAGGCGCGGTGTCATGCCTGCATCTGCAGTTACGGAAGACGTTGTGGAGCGCGTTACGGTCAGGGCCGGTCAGCCCCTGAAAACGTCAATGAGATAAACGGACTTACTCGTGGAGTGTGGCCATCGGATTAATCACCTTATTCGTATAGGCCTGCTGGCGTAAAACTTTAAAGCCCGATCTGCCGGAAGCATTTACTGCTTTTCATGTCGCTCAACGTCCTGTTCGGCCTCTTCGAGCTCGGACATCAACGCCGCAAGGTCAACCACTCCGGCGGCCGGATTACGGCTCGCACGCCGGTAGCGCAACCTGAGCGCACAAAGACGTATCAGCGCTTCGCGGTAAGGTGTGGCAGCATTTTTCATCGGGATGCCTCCTGTCAACTCAACCTTTTGGGTTTTATCACTCCCAACCTGACTCTGTCACGCAGGCGTAAAGCAGGTGACGGCGGCGGAATAGATAAACGTGCACGGTGTCACAGAACAACGTGGGGCAGCAGCGAGTACAGCCGGAAACGATGTGGCGGGACACATGGCAAAAAGTAACCCGGGATGTTCAGACCCGGGATCAAGGCTGGATTTCACATAACCGGTCTTACGCTGGCTGTGTAAAGGGCGGACCAGAGTCCACAAAGTGCTTACTGATATTGCGGAAAGCCGCCATCCATGATACGGGAAAACATTATATGAATATATTACGCTGTCGAGAAAGTGATGCCAGGAAGTGTCTGATTCACTGATTTTTTTACACTGACTGCGCCACTATCGTTTCAGCCGGTACAGTTTATCCTGAATTATGGCCCGCTGAGCGCGCATTGCTGTAAAGCGCGCTCCGCTCACATCACGGTACCCTGAATACCATCAGGAGCCGTTTTATGTCAGCCGCCACAGGGTGGGCCCTTTACGGAATATTTCCTGACGGTCCGCCGTTTATCCACAGACATTCTGCCTGACACGCCGGTCAGCTTCCTGGTGTCTGTCCGGGAGGGGCACTTTCCCTGCCGGAGGTCACGGAGCCCGATGTGTTCGCTGATACTGGCCTGGCACGTGCTATCAGCTCTGCCGCAGGGCGACCTTTCGGGCACCGTCAGCGCCGTTTTCACGCACGGCCGGCCGGGACGTGTGGCGCTGGCACCCGGCGGTCTGGTGCTGGCCCCGCCGCTGCGCGGAAGCGGTATCGGCACCTGGCTTGCGCAGCAAGCTTGCGCATGGGCCGTCACGCTGGCGGCGGCTACACGTGTTGAGGCTTCCGGGTTTGCCCCGGCTGAACCGACTTCATCAGTGGAGCAGATGCGGTTAAGTAAGGCAGTTGCGGGAAAGGGCGGTCTGGATTACAAAGTAGCCTGGCTGCGCCTGCAGCGTCGGTGGAAACGCCAGCCTGATAGTCGAAAGCCCGGAAGCGGTCCTGCGGGACTTCTGGCAGAGGTGCCCGCCACCAACTTCGAGCTGGCGAACTATGAGCGTCTGACCCGCTGCACAGGACCGGCCGGGGTCTGCTGTTTCCGGGCTCGCTGCCCTTACTTCTGCCCGATAAGCTGGCGCACCGGCTGATGGGCCGCTGAGGGCGCCGTTTTATCAGCTGTGCTTCAGCGTCTTACTGTCACCCTCCGCGCTGAGCAGCGCCTCAAACGCCACCGCCGTCAGGGGTCTGCACAGCCCGTTCCCCTGCATGATGTCGCACCGGGCGCCTGTTACGTACGCCCGCTGCTCCGCGTCTTCCACACCCTCGGCCGCCACGCTGAGCCCGAGGCTTTTCCCCAGCGCCGCGATGGCCCGGAACATCATCCGCACGCACATGCTGGTGCCGAGCTCAAGCGTCAGCGACTTGTCAATCTTGAAGCCGCTGACGAAGCCGTGCCGAAGCAGGCTGATGGCGCCCAGCTTGCGGCCGTAGTGATCGATGACGAACGCGGCCCCCGTGCGCCGGATGGCCGCAAACTGTGCCGGCATTTCCTCAACGAGTCCCGTCAGCAGCGGCTCGTCCACCTCCAGGTCCACAAAGGCGGCGTCGCCGCCCGCGGACTCGCGCAGCACGCTTTCCAGCCCGGGACCGGAAAGCTGGCGCGGGAACAGGTTAACGCTGACCCGCAGCCGCGGGCAGCGGACCTGCCACTGCCGGACCTGCGCCAGCGCGGTGCGGATGACCCAGTCGCCGAGCGTCACAGACAGCGGGCTTTTCACCAGCATATCCATAAACTCGGCTGGCAGCAGCAGGCCGCGGGCCGGATGCTGCCAGCGCACCAGCGCCTCGCAGCCGAGCAGGCGGCCGCTGCCGGCGTCATAGCGCGGCTGGTAGTGCAGGATGAACTGCTGCTGGCGTACCGCGGTTTCCAGCTCGCGTTCAAAGCGCCGGCGCCGCTGCTCCGCCGCCAGGAATTCGGGCCGGAACAGGACGCTGCAGCCCTTGCCCGACGCCTTGGCCCGGTAGAGCGCCAGGTCCGCCGCCGACATCACCGACGAGGCGTCTTCTCCGTGTTCGGGATAGGCGGCAATGCCAGTGCTGGCCCCGACAATCACGGGGGAGCCGTGGTAGCTGAATGGCGTCTGCACGGCGGCAATCAGGCGCTCCGCCGTCAGGCCGGCACCGGTACTTCCGCCCGGCAGCAGGATGATAAACTCGTCGCCGCCGAGCCGGGCCGCAGTGACCGCCTCCGCGCACACCAGCCGGATCTGCTCCGCCACGTGACACAGCAGCGCGTCGCCGGCGGCGTGCCCGAGCGTGTCATTGACCTCCTTGAAGCCGTCCAGGTCGGTCATCAGCAGGGTGTAGGGCACGCCGGCCTCGGTCAGCTGCCCCAGCTGCTGCATAAAGGCACCGCGGCTGGCCAGACGCGTCAGCATGTCCAGCGAGGCGAGCTCGCAGAGGCGGGCCTCGCTCTCGTGCCGGGCGGTGACGTCGCGCACAATCATCCCCACCAGGCGTTCGCCGCCCTCCCGCCAGCCCGAGAATGACACCTCGGCCGGAAACTCCCGGCCGTCGCGCCTGAGCCCCCATATCTGCAGCGTGCGCGGCTGCGAAATCGCCGCCTCGTCGGCCGTCAGGCGCTCCAGCTCGTTGCGGTAGTCGGTCTGGCAGCGCTCGGGAATAAGCCCGGCCACATACTGGCCCGCCATCTCCTCCGGGCCGTAACCGAACATCGCGGTGGCAGCCGGGTTCCAGAAGGTGATGCCCCGGCGCAGGTCGGTGCAGATGATGGCGTCCGGGGAGGTGGCCGAGATGGACTCCAGCCGCTGCTGGCTGGCGTGGCGCAGCACCTCGAGCCGGTGGACCTCCATCCGGTCCATCACCAGCGCGGCGATGTCGGCCAGGTGCTGCCGGTCCGCGTCCGTGAGCGGCGGGCGCGGCTGCGTGTCGGTCAGGCACACGGTGCCGATATGGTGGCCGTCCGGGGTGGCAAGCGGGATCCCCGCGTAGAAGCGGATGTGCGGGTAGCCGTGCACCAGCGGGCTGTCGCGAAAACGCGGATCGTCGAGGGTATCCGGCACGCAGAGGATCTCCCCCTGCGCCAGCGTGTGGTCGCAGAAGGCGACGCTGCGGGCGGTGCCGGTGATGTTCAGCCCGTAGCGGGACGCAAAAAGCTGCCGCTGTTCGTCAATCAGCGAAACGAAGGCGGTGGGCACGCGGAAAAGGCGCGCGGCGAGCGTGGTGAGCCGGTCCAGCGCGTTTTCCGGCAGCGCATCCGCCTGCTGATAGGGTGCCAGCGCCGCAAGACGGGTCGCTTCGTGGTCTGATGTCGAGCGTTTCAGGGTCTGTCCCCCCCGGGTCGAATGAGCTGTGGCCGGCATGACACAGCAAAAAGGGGACACGTTCAATCAGACGGGGCCGCAGAAATCCCTGCCGCCCCGCCGCCGGAAGAAAGGCCCGTCAGCTGACCCCGCCGCGGGCGGAGTCAGGGATAACAGTGACGCCCGGCTGTCCGGGCATCACGAAAACGTTACTTCAGGACCACTCCTGGCCGCGTTTCAGCGCTGCAGGGAGGCGCACCGCAGGCAGATTACGCAGTCGGGATGCCGCAGGCGCGCGGACTGGAGCGCGTGCCTGAGCGAGTAAAACGTGCCGAGAAAGCGGCCCCCGCCGGCCTGCGCCAGCTCGCCACAGCCCGCGCAGTGCACCTCTTCAATCGCGGGGCGCCCGCATCGAACTGCA
This sequence comes from gamma proteobacterium symbiont of Scutellera amethystina, assembly GCF_059730845.1. Taxonomy (NCBI): domain Bacteria; kingdom Pseudomonadati; phylum Pseudomonadota; class Gammaproteobacteria; species gamma proteobacterium symbiont of Scutellera amethystina. The sequence continues at coordinate 3,500,516 of NZ_AP035935.1, read as the reverse complement.
TAGTAGTACTTTCCGCTCATGTCCTTATCCTTTTATCGGCCGGGCCCGCCTGAACTTCAGGGGGCTCAGGGAACAGAGCCTGCTACTTTTTCTTTTGCGGCACAAGGGCATAGTGCGGGTGACGCCCGGCGAGCAGCAGCAGGAGCTCGTACTCTCCCTGGCTCAGGGGGGCGGGATTTTTCGCCGCCTCCTTCATCTGCCAGACGCGCAGGCTGAGCTCAAACCGCTCGGCGGCGGCCTCCTGCGACAGGCCGGCCGCAAGCCGGAGCTCGCGGACGTCGGAACCGACCGCGACGGGCCGGTATAAAAGCTGATTTCCCAGAAGACACTCCTTTCGCGGGCAGGCGGACCACAACGGGCCGTCAGGATAAAAAATACGGAACACGCCCCTGATACATCACATTATCTTAATATTTATTCCGTAATGCAATGCGCCCTTAATCGATCGCGGGATAGTCAACCGCAATTACCTGATTTATTTCTATAACGCTAAACCAAATCAGCCGCTCAGCGCGACAGGCATAATATCCATACACCCAGGAATCCTCTCCTTTTTTTACGAAATCCTGACAGAGGGATTAATCCGGTGTTTTCCTGATTATTATTCGCCAGGATAGGCAGGGCTTGCCGGCGGCCGTATTTATTGTGCCGCCCCCCCCTGTACTGATGAAAAGGATAACCTGATGAAAAACCGCGATTATATTCAGCGGCGGGTACCCGCCGACCTGAGCCGCATAGACATCCGGGAGCAGTGGCAGATCACGTTCTGGACGCTGGAACTGCGCACGACCCAGGAGCGTCTGACCCGGGCCGTGCGCGAGGCGGGCCCGGAAGCCGACCGCGTGCGGGCGTGGCTGGAGAAAAATCCGCCCCCCCGCACGACGCGTTAATGATGCCTGAAGGCCACCAAGTCGCCTTCAGGTGGCGGGGTCGCCCGGCGCGGGCTGACCGGTGAAGCGGACGCGGCAACAGCCACGTTGCCTTCTTCTGCAGGCAGTGTAAAGCGGGTGATGGCGCCGCCCAGCGCGATCGTCTGCCCGTTCAGGTTGCCCGCGGTGGCAGAAACCTCCTGCACCAGGGTGGCGTTCTGCTGCGTGACGCGGTCAAGCTCCGCAACCGCCAGCGTGACCTGCGCAATCCCTTTGCTCTGTTCTTCCGAAGCCAGGGCAATCTGTCCGATCAGCGCGTTGACCTCACCGACGCCGTGCAGCACCTCGCTCATGGTGGCACCGGCGCTGCCGGCAGCCCGTCGCCCGTCGCTGACGCGCGCCACGGTGTCGGCAATCAGGCCCTCAATCTCTTTTGAGGCGGCCGCGCTGCGCTGTGCCAGCGACCGCACTTCGGCCGCCACCACGGCAAAGCCCCGCCCCTGCTCCCCGGCGCGGGCGGCCTCAACGGCGGCGTTGAGCGCCAGGATGTTGGTCTGGAAGGCAATGCCGTTGATGGTAGCGGTGAACTGGCGGATTTTTTCTGAGCCCTCCGCGATGCCGCTCATGGCATCAACCACGGTCTGCACCTGCTCCGCGCCCTGCTGCGTGGTGCCGGCGGTGCGTTCTGCCAGCTCGCGCGCCTCGCAGGCGTTTTCCGCGTTGTGTGCCACAGTGGCGGTAATTTCCTCCATGCTCGCCGCGGTCTGCTCCAGCGCGGCGGCCTGAGTGGCGGTCCGGTCGGACAGGTCGGCGTTGCCGGCCGCAATCTCGCCAGCCTCGCGGTGCAGGATCGCCGCGTTGTCGCGGATGGCCGCCACCGCGTCCAGCAGGCTGTGCTGCATCTCACGGACCAGCGGCACCAGCTGCCCGACGCAGTTGCGGCCCAGGTCTTCCGGCTCGCGCGTGAGGTCACCCCCTGCGATGGTCTTCAGGTGCGCGCGGATTTTCGCTACCGGGCGCACCAGGCGCACCACCAGATAGCGGTCACAGAACGCCAGCAGCGCGGCAGCGGCCAGCAGCGCGCTGCTGAGAATCACCTCCAGCCGGTGGCGCCCGGCCATCACCGGCGCGTCGTCGGCCGCGAGCTGCTGCGTCAGGCTTCCGAGCCGCTCGCGGCCGGCGGCCGGATAACGGTCCGGCTCACTCAACGCCGCGCGGTAGCCGTCCCACGCCGCCTCCGGCGGAACGGCGGCCAGCAGGGCCGTCTTCTCGGCTGCGGTCCCGCCCTGCATGACGAGGCCGGCGCGGGCCAGAAAGGTCAGCTGCCGGGTCAGCGCACCGGCGTGGTCGGCGTGGCGGTACATTTCGCGCAGCGTCAGCGCGCTCCAGGCGCCGGCGACCGCAACCATGCTAAATGAAACAATCATCATCCACAGCACGACGCGGCGGATGGTAAAGTGTCTGAGTAAGTGCAAAAGGTATCCCCGGTGTTGCTATTATTTTAAAATAATAAGAAGCATTATCGTTCATTTTATTGGGCGCGTGATTAAGTTGCGCGCTGCATTTATTAAACAGGAGTCTGGCAGGAATATTAAAAAAGGGAACTTCCCGACGATAAAATAAAAGAATCGCGCTGCGCTAAATAATTTGATAAAGAAAATAAACATGACATCAGGCCAGACAACGCCTATAATAAGCGCCATAAAAAAGTTTTAATCGCTTTTCCCTTTCGCAGTTATTGCCTTTTACACCGGTCCGTTACCGTCCACTTTCTCTTTATAATTTCGCACCGGAACCAGGCCGGTGCGGAGGAACCCATGCTGATGAATATTAACGGCGACAGCGATCGCCGCGCGCGGGCGCTGAAAGCGCTGCGCAGCCCCGACGAAAGCCGCGACGACGTGCTGCGCAAGTTTGTGCGGCTGGCGAGCCAGGCGCTGGGTATCCCCGGCAGCTTTATCTCCGTGCTGGACGACGAGCACCAGCACGTGCGGGCCGCCCACAATTTCGCCCTCACGCAGTCCTCGCGGCAGGACTCACTCTGCCGTCACGCGGTGGACAGCGACAGCCCGGTGGTGGTGCCCGACACCTGGCTGGACGCCCGCTTCGTCACGCACCCGCTCATCACGGGCGCACCCTACATCCGCTTCTATGCCGGCGTACCGCTGAAGAACCGCGAAGGCATCGTGCTCGGCACACTGTGCGTCACGGACACTGCCCCGCACCCGTTTGGCGCCGGGCAGGTTACCACCCTGAAGCTGCTGGCCGCGCTGGTGATGTCGTTTCTCGAGGCCTGGCACTCCGCGGGATTCACTGACCCGGTCACCGGACTGCCTAACCGGCAGCGCCTCATCCGCGACCTGCAGTATCTGGCGGCAGCGGGGGATAATACGCCGCGCCGGCTGGTGCTGATTGACTGCATCGACATGCCGCGCGCCTATGAACTCGCGCGCTCAATGGGCATGGGCCCGGTGGAGAGCCTGCTGAAGGACGTGGCCACGCTGCTGCCGCTGCGGCTGCGCCCTGCCACCGGCGAGATGCTTTATACCGTTGCCACCGGCCGCTTTGCGGTGCTGACGCGGGCGGACAGCCGGCTCAGCGCGGACTGGGTGGCGGGGCGTCTGGAGGGGATCAGCGCCGACCTGGGTGACGGCATCGCCGTTGCGCTCAGCACCCACACCGGCGAGGTGGCCTTTATCACGGGCAGTATTACGGCGCAGGAGGTGCTGCGCCGCGCGGTCAGCGCCCTGCACGAGGCCATCGGGCGCGGCGTGCCCGCCATGCGCTTCAGCGAGACCAGCGATGCCCGCCACACTCAGGACTTTACCCTGATGAATGACCTGGCGGCCGCGCTGCAGGAAGACAAAGGCCTGTGGCTCGCCTTCCAGCCAAAAATCTGCCTGCAGAGCGGCCGGCCCGTGGGCCTGGAGGCGCTGGTGCGCTGGCGTCACCCTCAGCGCGGCGAACTTTCTCCCGCCCTGTTCGTGCCGCTGGCAGAGCAGACCGAACTGCTCAGCGCGCTGACGACCTGGGTGACCGACCGCACTATCGCGCGCCTTGCCCGCCTGCGCAACAGCTGCATCCAGCTCCCGGTAACCATCAATATCAGCAGCAGGGATTTTTCCCGCGAGGGCTTTGCCGACGCGCTGGAGGCAAAGATGCTGAAGGCAAAGCTGCCCACTTCGCTGCTGGGCATTGAGTGCCTGGAGACCGAGCGCATCCTTGAAAGCCCGGCGGCAATGCAGGGGCTGGAGATGCTGAAGCTCAGGGGCTTTGGCATCTCGCTGGACGACTTCGGCACCGGCTACAGCAACATCAGCTACCTGCGGCGCATGCCGCTGGACGTCATCAAGCTGGACCGCACGCTCATCAGCGAAATCTCGTCAGACACCGCCTCGCGCATCATCGCGCGCAGCATCATCGCCATGCTGAAGGAGCTGGACTATACGGTGCTCGCCGAGGGGGTCGAGGATGCAGAAACGGTGACCGCACTCACCCAGTACGGCTGCGACCAGGCGCAGGGCTTCTTCTACTCCCGGCCGCTGCCGGAAGGGGAGCTCGACGAGTGGCTGGGCTGGAAGCTGCGCGGGCAGTGCTGACCCGCCGCCGCGGGTTCACAGCCCTCAGGCTGGCGTCCTGTAGCGCCTGAACCCCTCCGGTCCGGCGACGATGACCACGTTACGTCCGGCGCCTTTGGCCTCATAAAGGGCCTCATCGGCGCGGCGCAGAAGCGCATCGCGGCTGCCACAGTCTGACAGCGCGGCCACCCCGGCAGAGACCGTCATGGCGCCGACGTACGGGAACGTTGTGGTGCTGACCACGTCGCGGATGCGCTCCGCTGTGCGGGCCGCATCCTCCACGGAGGTCTGCGGCAGCAGAAGAATAAACTCCTCACCGCCAAAACGGCTGACGACGTCCCCCGTCCGGCACGCCTGCCGCAGCAGACCGGCGAGGCTGACCAGCACCGCATCGCCTGCATCATGGCCGTACCAGTCATTGATTTTTTTGAAGTGGTCAATGTCGATGGCAATCACGCACTGCGCGGCGTCATCGCTGAACCTGTCCGCCATGAGGGTAAAGCCGCGGCGGTTGCAGATTCCGGTGAGCGGATCGGTCATGGCCTCATCGCTGAGCGCAGCCATGCGGCCGGCGACCGCCAGGCGGTGATCCTGTACCGCCTCCTTAAGGCGATCGGCCTCATAATACCAGGCGGGCACCGAGGCCAGCGACGCCTCGCTGTCGTCGTCCCGCACCATGCCGGCCAGCTTTTCAAGCGGGTAAGCGATGCGCCCGGCCATCAGGGCAACGACGGCGGCCGTGAGCACGATGATCCCCAGCAGGAACCACAGCGCGTTTTCCGCCGTGCGCACGAGAATATGCCGGACCGTTTCAGAAGTGCCCGCGATAAAAATGTTCCAGTCCGTTTTGTGCAGGCTGGCGAACCCCGTCAGAAACGCCTGTCCGCCCGCCTCCATGCTGAATCGTCCGCTGTCCATCGTGGCGAGTCGCTTCATCAGGGCGGCACTCAGCGTCATTCTGGTTCCCACGAGAGACGGGTCGTGGCTGAACACGATGAGGCCGTCATTGCTGACGATGCTGACGGTAGAGCCGCGGGCGTAGAAATGCTGACTCAGGATATCGCTCAGCATGCTCTGCTTCCTGAGGTAAATGGTGCCGCCGATGTAGCCCAGATAGCCACCGTCCGGCGCAAACAGCGGCTGTGACAGGAACACGACGTAATTACCGGAGGCCGAGGTAAAGGGGGCCGAGATAAACGGCTTCTGCGTGGCGATGGCCTGCCGGCTCGCATCGGAGTGCAGCTTCACGCCGACCAGGCTCAGGCTTTCCGGGGAGGTGGCGGCGATAACGGCGTCGCGGTTTACCACCACCACCGTGTTAAAAAAGCCGGACTGCAGCCGGAGGCGGTCGGTCTCCCCTCTCAGCAGCGCGGGGTCGGTGAGGCCCTTAATCTGCGTGGCGCTCCAGGCTAGCTCGCGCTGCGCCGTGCCGAGATAGCGATCGGTGGTGTCGGCGAGCTTCCTCGCGTAGGCGATGTTGCTCTCCAGCAGGCTGTCCTCGATGTTGCCCTTCTGAAAAATCAGCAGCGCCCCGAGCAGCAGGCAGGAGGTGAGGATCACCCCGCCGACGGAGAGCGACAGGAGCAGTGTACGGAGGCGGAGTTTTTTCAGCGGCATGGCGTCAGGGGCCCGGTTGAGGTGTCATCAGAGTGTAACGGTCACGGACCGGGTTAAATGGCAGAACAGCGCGCCTTTTATGCGCCGCGCGACAGGATTGCGGGGGCCGGCCCACGCCAGCTTAGCGCATTTCATTCTTCTTAATGCAACTTAATCTGATAATCCTCTGCTTTCACACAATTTTCGTGGATAAATATCATGGAAAATGCTTAATAAAGCGGTGCCGTCTCACCACGGCATAAATCAACGATTAGCCCGTGAAGGCTTGCGGGCATTTTTTTATCGTGCCGGACGTTTTATTTCATGAAGGCGGGCCGGTACCATACAGATAAAAGGGATATACTCCCTGCGCTGCACACACAACGCGTCTGCACAGCAAACGAAGAGAGCTGGCGTCTCCGCCCTTCCGCACCTGACTCAGGTCCGGACGACCGGTGGCGTATTGTCCGGTATTTACGGAACGTCCTGACCGCGCACCCGCGCGGTTTTTTTCTCCGCCGGCGTACAGGCGAACTTATGCACCCGTGCGGTGGATAACCCTGTGGGCAGGGTGCATACACCATCGGCCAGGGAGCGCACCATGCCCGATGGCGGGTGGCGTACAAATTTCATACAGACAGGCGGGCCGTTTATGAACAAGATGCTGCTGCTGTTTGTGCTCATGGCGTCCCCCTTATGGGCGCAGCCGGCAGCCTGCACGCCCGGCTCCGGCACCTGCATCACGGCTTCGGAGGATAAAAACGTGTTTCTGCACGCGACCTGCGATGACGACGGAGCGCTTCTGATTTCGCTGGAGGCGCCGCACGGCAGGCTTTCGGGCGATGACATACAAAACAGCGCAGGACAGGACGGCGGCGGATGGACGTGTGCCGGCGAGGCCCTGCGTGGCCACTGCAACATTCTCTACGCCCGGGTGCCCGGCGCCATGCTGGACATGCTGTCCGGGCGTGCAGGCCGAGGAGTCCGGCTGGCCGGCGCACTGCCGGAAGGACGCCTCCTGAATTTTTCTGCCGCCAGCCTGCGACACTGGGCTGACGCCCTGCCGGCACGCTGCCACTGAGCCCTGCCCTTCCGTGACCGCGACCCGCGCTGCCAGGAATCATCTTATTCACGCGCGCCCGGTTGCCTTAACGGCAGCGGCGGTCTTTGCTTAAACGACTGCAGAGATACAGCAGGTTAAGCGGAGAAACAAACGCCATGGGTTCCGTACGCTGCCGGCGCTGCTGTGCACCTCTGACCACGGAGGATCGTTATTATTTTATCAGCCACTGTGAGACCTGCGACACGGACATCCGGCATCAGGCGGGTGAGGCACACATACCCGTAAAGTCCCCGATGTATGTGCTGAGGGGCGTCTTTTTCTTATTGCGCCGTTACCGTCATATCCGGACGGCCGGGCGCTGACCTCGCGGCGGGAAAGTGACGTCTGCCGCTCAGTGTTTTTTTCAGTGCCCGAAACGATTCGGATATTAAGAAAACACGCATCCCTGCGTGATTATATTTATTCCCAGATTGTTAACGGCAGGTGGGTTACAGAAATCCCCGCATCATTTTAATATAAGACCAGCTTGTCATTCTTTTAATAAACTTTTTCGGGCAGGTGAATTTCCTGCCCTCCCAGTCCAGATTAAACCACTGAAAATCATCGTCCTTTATTTTCTCAATCATACTTAAAGCCTGTTCAGGCGTCCTGAAAGCATAAGCCTTCATCACGCCTTCACGTGTGCGCAAATAAATGTGAACCATATAACCCCCGGGTGAAAAACTACTGTGATTTCATATTATTTTAATAACACGGTCATAATAGCTCTGTTTTCTCACGGTGCGTTATTTATTTTCGTTATGTTCGCTTAAAAAAATCACCCCTGAAAAGCCGCTTAAAATATCTGATTATATTTGTATTAAATAAACAGGAATTTTGATGGCAAAATTCCTGGTCATAAATTAAATATATTTAATCACGTTGACGCATAAGATCATGCTGCATGCTCATCGGACTGATGCCTGTACGCCCGGATGCCACGAAAAGGCGGATTCAGGCAGAGCGCTGGTCCGCGCGATCTCCGCAGCGCGCGCCGGAGAAGTATCATGACTCAGCCATTCCCGAACCGCGTCTGCAGTCAGCACAAGTGGACGGCGGTCATGTATGTCTACCATGCCCTGATTGCTGGCCGCGGTGACGATAACGAAGCCTTCCCGCCCGTGCTCCCGATTGAAGGGCGCCTTTCCGATGGCCGCAAAAAACAGCGGCTGCCTGTCACGGTGGTGAATGAAGTAGGGTTGTTTTCCGGCACCACTTTTTTGCCACTCAAACCAGCCGTTTGCAGGCACGACGGCACGCCCGTGCACCCACAACGGCTTAAACATGCGCCCTGATGCAGCTGTTTCACTGCGGGCATTTATGAGCGGCGCCTTATCCCACCACTCGGGACCATAGCCCCAGTAGACCGGATCGAACGCCAGATCCCCATCGCGTTCACTGAGTAACAGGACCTTTGTGCCCGGCGCCACGTTGTACCGCCCGATAGGCTCCGGGTCCCGGATTAATTCTTCAGGGCTGGCGCCAAGCGCCTCAAAGTATTCATCCCTGCTGCTGTACTGCGCAAACCGTCCACACATAATTACCTCCTGCTATTCAGCATAGGCGGTATACTGTCATCCGGAGGAGTCATCATGTCTCATAACCTTGCAGCCCGGTCGCGGGAAGAACGCGACAGAGTTAACGTGGATTTAGCTGCGTCAGGCGCGGCCTACAAAGAACGCATGAACCTGCCGGTAATACCTGCAGAAGTGGAGCGGCAGCAGCCAGAAGAAATGCGTGAATATTCCGGGAGCGTCTGCAATTCTATCGGCAAGAAGCGCAGAAGTTCCCGCGCGGTACTGACCCGATTTATCAGAAGGAGGAGCAGAAATGACGACGCCGATTGAAAAATTAAAGCAGCTAGCCGAATCTGAACACGTAGCGAAAGATTGTTATTTCGGATACAGCATTGGCAAGCTAACTTCTGATGAAGCTGTCATGCTTTATATGCACCGAAAAACAAAGGAGCATAAAGGTGTTCGCAATCGGCTTCTCAGGGAGAAGCGGGCATAAAATTTCCAAAAGAAAGCAGACCTGTATTCAGGTCTGCCTGCTGAGTTTTAAGCTACGTGAAAAAGTTGTTTTTGCCCTTTAGTGACATTCCGCAACCTTTCCGGCCAGCGCTCCCAGTAATGAACCGGCGTTCGTAAAACCCTTCGCCGCTCATCGCTCAGGGCATTTCCAATCACGACCTCTCCGGCTACGCCGCACAGTGAGAGCTGAATGTAAGCCATACCTGCGGCCAGCGGATCGATGTCCGTTGCTGAAAACCACAGATGACGGTGTGGTGGATAACCGGCCTCCATCATCACGCTGGCGTACGCCAGCACCATACAACCGGCACCGCAGGCTGGTTCCCAGAGGGTAATGAAAGGTTTAACCTTCAGCTGTTCTTCAATATTCCCAAGCTGAAGCTGAGCCATCATACGGGCAATGCTCCACGGGGTAAAAAACTGTCCCCGGTATTTATCACCCATCTCGAGCTGCATAAAAACCCGCCCCAGAAAATCACCTAGCTCCTCTTCAAGCCCGTTCACCACATGGGCAAACAGTTGCGCCAAATTTTTGACGTCAGGTTTTTCATAACGGGACACGATGCGCAGGTACTTCTGTTCACGCTTTTCACAGAACTGCAGGCGATTTTCCAGTGCGATGACGCTACAGCTGATGAAATCCTCAAACACCTGATGCCGGCGGTGATAACGGGCGGTCTGATTAAAGAGTTTAAGAAAGGCTTTTTCGTGATTAATGACTTGTTTCATGCGTGCTTCCTCAGAAAAGGGAACACGCTTCCTGAAGGGAAACGGTGTTCCCTTCGGGGTGAAAAAACGGCCACAGGTTTCGCTGTGGCCGGACGACAGAGCCGGATTACCGGTTCTGGATTGTCGCTATGCGCGGATACTGCCGTAGTGCGCTGTGGTTACAGCGGGCACTAAAGCAGGTTCAGGCGTAACCAGGTACATACGGGCACCATCACCCGATGCAGACTGGCGTAGCTCCTCAGCCGGGTACGGACCGCTGTCAACATGATCGCCCCGGTCAAAGCAGTTGTAACCTGACGTGCCGGCATCCGGTGAAATCCAGTAGTGCCTGATCTCGCAGTCAAACAACTGTGACATTTCTCCCATGATCTCACCTGACGGCGGATACCAGGGAGACGCAAAGTGCAGCGTGAGCGAACCCACATCATCACGGCTCCAGCTGGCCTGATGGCCTGCCGGGAACTCCATGCCAAAAAGCTGCATGTAAAGTTCTAACGATGTATTGAGCCCCCTGAACAGACCCGTATCGCCGTTGAGTTCGGTAGCAAGACGTGACGGCATCACCATCAGCATGTCACAGGGGCAGGTTGTCTCCGGCATACTGCTGAGCCATTCCCAGCGCTCCTGCGGATCGAACTGGCCACCGGCACCGGCTACACCAAACCAGTCGGCATAATGCACGGCCATCAGCTGCGCCATTATCTGCCGGGCTGAAAACGGAATGGCTTCCCATTTCAGCGCATCGATGCCGGACTGCAGCGTGATTTTCTCCATGCGGGAGAGTGTCTTCGTGTCCAGCCACGCATCCTGCTCCAGCAGCTCGATAAAGTGCTGGAATGCCTGGTTAGGTGAAGTCTGCGCTCCCGTACCTGAAGCGGTCAGCATCGGATACGGCGCATAGTCCATGGCCCTGATAGGCTTGAGTATGCCGGCACAGCCAGCGAGAAACAGTTTTATCGCCTGCCGGACGGCATGGCGGTATAGCGGTTTTTCCGTGCCGGCAATCCAGGGCTGCATAACATCAAGGCAGACTGACTTACCGGTGATTTCCAGGCGGTTCTGGCACCATGAAAACATTGTGAAACTCCTCTTGTCGGTTGAAACGAAAAGAGGGCATCTTCCTGAGGAAGATGCCCTCAGGGGGATGATGGCGGCCGCAGCCGCCGGGTCAGATTATGCCGCCTGTTCCGTATTACGGTTCAGGGGCGCAAGTAAATATTCCGAGGCTTCACGGGCGAACCGGCAGGCACGGAAAATTGCCCGTTTGTCTTCCCGAAGTGCTCTCAGCCAGCCGGCAAGATAGCTTTCGTGCTGCACGTCGCCGGTAATACCGAGCTCCGCACAGAGAAAGGCGCTGCCGGTTTCCGCTATCAGCTCTTCGAACGCATAAACCGGGTCACCAAACTGCCGTGACGATGAGGTAATGCCTTCCCGGTTCAGGCGACTGCCGTGCCCGGTGGCATGCACCAGTTCATGCAGCAGGGTGGACCAGTAGTCCGCCTCCGTCCGGAACTGCGATACCGTCGGCATGACTATGCGGTCAGCGCCCGGCCGGTAATAAGCGCGGTCCTGCCGGCGGTGATCGCACCCGACTCCCGTGGAGCTGAATATCTGCTGTACCTGATTCAGCTGTACCGCGCTGAGTTCAGACGGGGATTCTGCCGGAACAGAAACCACACCTTCACCGCTAACGAATTCAGGCAGGCCCTCACACTGTTCAACGTTGAACAGCTGCAGTTGCTTCAGCATGGTCAGTTGCTCCATAACCGGCTCTCCGTCCCGGAACAGCAGATTATCACTGCTGTCCCTGGCCTGTTTCTCAAACAGTTTGTAGATAATGGCCAGCGCGCTGGTTTCATTCTTCCTGACGTGACCTCCCGCAGTTTTAGCCTGCAGGAAAGTCAGCCAGCGATCGGACGTATAACCGTGTTCTTCTGCGGCCATCCAGAGCAGGGGAACGTTAACCCCGCTGTAGGCACGGCCGGTTACGGCATTGACCGGCAGGCAGCTGCCGTGCACGTTCTGAGCCGAACGCCACGGGCGCCGCCAGGGCGGCACGCCATTTTCCAGCGCCACAATGATTTTATCGGTGACCTGCTGATACAGGTCAGTAGTCTGTACTGCTGACGCTTTGGATCGGGCTGTTGTCTTTTTCATGGGATGCATCCTTTGAAAACGGGGCGCATCCCGGCCGGTGGCGGACGATGCGCCACCGGTGAGTGGAAAAATCAGTAAAAACGTAAGGAGCCGTCGGCCATAACCAAACGAATACGGTCACGTACGCTCGCGACCGCACTGTCAAACATCTCCCGATCGGCGGGTTTCGCCCGCTTTGAATCAAGGCGAATGACCTGGTCGAGAACATGTAATGCCTGCGAACGCCAGCTGAGACGTTCAGCATTACCTACACAGGCATGAAAATGGCGCAGCGACTGATCGTAAAGCCAGCGGGTCCGGTCACGATATTCGCTCACCGGTACATACACCTTCAGCGGTGGATGCGTTTCCACATGAAGCGTCAGCGCATTGTTCAGGTTACTAATAACGGGTTTGATGAGCAGATCATGTTGGTCATTCAGCACAGCATCAAACATGCTCTGCGCAATAAAGGTCTGAAAGGAGAATTCCCGTTCGGGTATCAGTGAGTCAGCAAGTTCTGACCAGTCTGCATCCTCCGACGGATTACACCCTGCAGCCCAGGCTTTCAGCCACTCTCCGGGATGATTGTCATCAGGTACACGAAGATAAATCCCCAGGTTCTTTTCAAGTATCAGCGGGCGCTGCATACCCAGGTTCTGTGTGAAAAGCGGACGAAGTTCAGCAGAAGTAAAACGGATCATATTTCCTCCGTATAAAAGAAGGAGGAAACCTCCCCGGGAGGGAAGGCCCCTCCGGGAAGTGTTAATCAGTAAAAACAGATTCAGTCGAAACGGTAACGCAATCCGGCCATTTGCTGCGCCATCTGCCGGCCCGCCCGTAAAGCCTTACGTGCGGAGGCAAACTTACCTGCGCTGCCAAGTTGCTGATACTGCCAGTCACGCGAACTGTAGCCCGTTCTGCGTGAAATGATGGCGGTAAACCCTCCTTCAGACTGAACGACCTCGGCGCGGAAACTGCTGTGTCCGCTGCGGTTGGTGAACCATTCAGCCTGCTGCTGACGCATTGCCTCTGCAAGGCAGCTGAGGGCGCGCGATGTGCGGGTGATAAGTAACAGCATTATACTGCTCATGGTTTTCTCCTTAATGAATGCGGAGAAAACCATCACCGCAGATGCAGGGAGGTTGTCCCCGCATGGGTTAAAGCCTTTGTCATAAATGACGCCGGCGTCTGGTTAATGACTAACCGAAGTGATGATATAAAGCGTTATCCGGATCGTCCGGGTTAAAGGTTCGGCTGGCAGGAATGTGAACTGTCATGGCGCAACCGCAGGCTGGGTGATAACGATGACGGAAACGATGGATGTAGCGTTTTCCAAACCACAGAACGCGTTTTTCCACTGTCTCCATGTACTGCCAGACTTCACCGTCATTATCAGCAACAGCCGGGTCCTGCAGGGCGCGGTTAGATCTGTGCTTTGCCAGCCTGCTCCACATCCGGTGCCATTCGCTGCTGTTATGTTTAACGAGTAATAACGTATTAAATGCCAGTGTATTCACAGGTAAATCCTCTTCAGTAAAAATAAGAGGATTTGTCTCCGTATGGAGAAAATCCCCATACGGGTTAAGTGCATCACCTCAGAAATCTGCTTCGCTATTTTCCATAGCCAGAAAGCATTTTTCGTCTTTGACTGCGCTTTTGTAGAAATATGTCCAGGCCTCTTTATCAATACCTTCTGCCATGCGGCAAAGGCCGTTAAAGAATGCCTCCCATGATTCAGGTATAAGCTTCCGGACATGCAGTTCAGCCAGGTCCCTGGCGACCGCAGCCATTTCCCAGACGTAAAACGGAAAGCCGTCGTCATCTGTCCCGGTATTCAGGCCAAAACGGCGAAGCGCTGCGATACTCAGCAGCTCGCCCTCTGCTTTGGCCAGTGCGACTTTGTGAGCGGTACGCTCGCTGGCACGATGATAAAAATCTGAAGTGAGAGTTAAATCGTTCATTGAGGATTCCCTGAAGCGTCGGGGAAATCTGTCCCTGACGGGGACAGAAGTCCCGTGAGGGTGAAAGACTGTCCGTTTGATAAGGCAGTCAGGCGATGTCAGAAAAACCGGCGCTCTGATAAAACATTTTGCGCGCTTCTTCTGTAGCGTCGTCCAGCTCTTTTTCCTGGCGAGACAGGGTAACGCCCTGGTGAAAAGCCGTATTCCAGTGACGACTGTGAACATTTGCCCCCAGGAGCGTCAGCTCGTTCACGGCTTCTTCGACAAAGGTGTGTCTTATGAAGCAATGCTCAGTTGCAAAACCAACGGTATGTGCGACATATCTGAGAAAAGTCAGGTAGTCTGGAAGGCCGTCAGCAGGAACCTGAGGATCGGCGTCAACCATGAGTTTGTAACCAAGACGTACGTTAAGCTGAGTTTTAACGTAATCCACCATGATTCTTGCAGAAGCGGATGAATCACAATTCAGTAACGTGAGCGGATTGATCATTTTGGTGTAATGCATGGGTACGATTCCTTATAAAAAAAGGGAACCGTCCCAAAGGGAAAGTATCCCTCAGGGTGAGAATCAGGCCAGAAATGCCGGATGAGTAAATCAGGTGTTCAGGAGAGTGAAGCGAAGTAAAAAGGACCTTAACCGCAGGGGTCCCTGTTTTCAAAGGTTAACAGGTTTGTACCGCCCGAAAGCGCCATCTCTCAGGTTGTGATGGCATTGGCATGTGATTACCCGAAGGCGTTCCTCTCAAATCACCGGAACATTGGCAGTTGTCAGAGACAACGTTAGCAAAATAAGCGTACACAATTCCCGCACCTCAGGCAAGAGTATCAACGCAAAGATCTTACCGCTTTAATTTTTGCACTCAGCACAATCCTGAAAGTTTCAATCAGTGCGCCCTGAGTGAAATACAGACAGGCATCAGTACGGGTGAGCCTGTCACCATAATGTGCATAAGCCTCCTGTAGACAGGCCACCTCGTAATGTCCCCTGTCGATAATGCGTGAAACGTTTACTTTAAATCCTAAAAGCACACGACAAATAATCGAAACTTTACCAGAAATAAAACCATGCTTATTCATGAAGCTCAACCTTGTTATAAACACGCGCCACGTAATGTCCCCTGCCATCGCCATGTCCCAGATCCATTGATGCAAGAGCCTGCGCCTCTTCTTTAGTAAAACCATTTTTCATATGGAGATTCATAACATCAACAGAGTACGCATAACGTAAACTATGGGGTGCATATTTGCCGGTTAATCCTGATTCACGGACGACATTGCGATAGCGTTCAATAGCCGTGTGTAATGATGGTTTATCGATTAACTTGCCATTATTTTCACTCAGATGTTTAAGAGACGCATTGATTGCAGCCAGAGTCGCATCACGATCTAATACCGTGGTATCTCTTGGGCGCCCTCCTTTTGTACCGAATACAATGCGTATTTTTTCGTCCCCATTCAGTAACGCTTTTTGCCAGGTACGCAATGATTTAGCAGACTGAACTGTTTCTTCCGTTCTTAAACCGAGTAATCGGGATAGCCTCATTGCGCAGGCAATGCCCTCATCCTTTTGCTCTACACTCGTTAATACCTGCCGAAAATAATTATCGGGAATGGCAACCTTCGTTCCGTCCCGGCTCGTTTCCGAAATGCCCAGGGCCTGGTTGCTCAGTTTTTCATGAGAAGGATTAGCCATGAATGTCTTTCCTGCAACCCGCAGTAAAGCGCGGATCGCCGCCATTTCATTTTGAAGTGTGCGCCTGGAAATTTCTTCTGAAAGGCGACTTTTCATATACAGTTCGATATGCGACGTTTTAATGTTCCTTATATCTCTGATTTGAACATTAAGCCTTAATAAACGCTCGGCAAACCTGTCAGCAATTTTCATTCGGTCAGAAACAGTTTTAAAACTTCCGCCCGCCTGTCTGGCAAGCGTTTTAAGATTTTTATTCAGTTTTGCCATAATCCCCCTCCATTTAAACAGGTGTCAGTGCTTTTCCGTCTGCGTAAACGGAAAAGCACTGACACCGGCTGCGCCACAGCTACAGACGATGAATTTCACCCCGACGGCACGGTTTGTGGTTGCGCTTCCTGCGTCTCGACAGATATCTGTGCATCGGGGCGGCGAAATGTTGAGTTATTGCGAAGCTCCCCAGGTCTCTGACCTGTTCGCGGTTTGCACCGGGCTGAAATGAATCAGTCTGCTTCCACACACCAGTATGCTGACTGGTGTCGCCATCGATATCGTGTCGATTTTCTCCTCTTTTAATGAAGTCCCGGGCCGTTTTCACGGCTAAGACGTTTGATTGATAAATGAACAAACGGTGAATGAAGTACGTCTTTAAGGCGCTTAAAACCTTTGAGTACGTGTTGGTCAGTTGGTAAAGAAGTTGTTTAAACGGCAGTGCGTCAGCGCTGCCAGTTATGCGCTGCGCGCGTCACTTGGTACTCGTTTCACTCGAACGCAAGTGACGCCGCGCTCCTCTGCTCTCAATGCTGCCGTGGAAGATGCCCAAATGTTCCAAATGGTCATACCCACGTCGCAAAGTTTGCAACGGATGCAGTCGTCAAAAAATCGAGACGAAACGAAGAAAACAGACAGATGAGTCTGAAAGAAGGCTGTCAGGGACGGCTTGTTTGTGAAGGAATATCCTTTATCGCTGTCAAGGCGATCCCCATTTTCAAAGGCTAACGGGTTTACCGCCCGAAGGCACCGTCTCTCAGGTCATAACGGTTTTGGCATGCAATCACCCGAAGGCGTCCCTCTCAGATTGGCGGGACATTGGCATGTTGCTTTACGCAACGGTACAACGAGGGAGATGTTAGATCGAAGCGTGATCCTTTTTCAAGTAACTTCTGTCACCAGAATATATATGTAGCCTTTTCCCTCCTGAATAGAACCATGTTATGTTCATGTTTATATAGATGATTAATATATTCAGGATACCACCGGTTAGCACTATATTACATATAAACGACAATGCCTATATGCGGCTTATTAATTGCAATAGAATGAATCTTTAAAGATGCCTCGAAATTGCATGTAATTCACAGCCAGAATGAAAACGTTGCGGTAAAAAATGATGCGTCTGATTGGTATGACCGAAGGAAATCTCAGAAATAGGATGCGCTGAGGGCTTTTCAAGTTAATTGATAGTAATCGTAGCACATCCCTTCCTTAAGGAATTCTTCTCTAGGTAACTGGTGAAATCACTTTAATCAGAATCAGAATCAGAATCAGAATCAGAATCAGAAGTTTGTGCGGTATTTTAATAAAAAAAATAACAGAAGGGTAATTCCTTGTCCGTCATCTAACAAAGTTATTTCCTCAAAGGAGAATAAAAGTGTTTTTGTGTAATGAAAGCAAAAAAAACACTTAATGTTTATAAAATTGCATTAAATGAAATTCATTCCTGATGTGTTTGACAAATACATATCATCCATTGCAGGTCCCGACAGCAACACAGGTAAAAATAGTAAGGCTGCCCTGAATCGTTTGAAGTCATTTAATGAAGCTCTTAATCGATGCGCTCATTTTTATCAGTTTGGAATTTTTGACCTATAATCTTTGAAGATGATGGGCGTGTACTCACACTCTCGCCAGCAGATACGGTTATATATCCTACCTGATCAAACGCAGGGCATAATAATGCAATCAAATTAACAGGGTTATTATTTCAGATGTGTCGCCACATTATGAAAGAACCTGCGCAAATGAGGAGTTGGTTTTCTTGTAAATTAAGAAGAACTAAATAACCTCAGGTAGGATGAAAAAGCGAAAACTTCACCGCTTACAGGTGAATATGTCATTATTTCAGATGCATCTCACATATTCACGTTCGGTAAGAAGACTGTCTTGGCAAAGAGAGGTCTACAGGCATACTCCCCTTCATGTCAACTTCACGCCGCACTACAGGTTGAGCCAAACCTTTTTGACTTTATACTGAGCGGTCATAGTCAACCATAGAATCAGTCTCTTGATGTTCAAAAATTTGCCAGCCCTACTGAAATTTAGTAACCTGGTACCATGCTGTTGAAAGGCTGTTTTAAACTCTACTGCCAGGATTAACAAAGTCAGAGGAACCATCATCATGAGTGGTAAAAATGGGTTCGATGCTGAAGACTTAAGCACCACACTGGCTCGTTTTGCGAGTAAACGTCGTCGTAACATCGTTTATGATGAAGCAAAGCTGAAACATAAAGCGCCAGAACCTGTCGCGCTCTCTAGTGCAACGCACGATTGTGGAACAACCATTCTAAAAAGTGTGGCGACTAATTCAGAAAAAAACCAAGAAGAATACAAATCTTCATTGAAGTATAGTTGGGAAAAAGAAGGATTTTTCAGGCACAAAGATGGTTTTAATTAAGCGGTGGGTAATTCTTACCACCGCTTTTGAGGTGCGCAATTGATTAAAATTGCCTACTTTAAAGCCCCTTTAGCCCCGCTAATAGCCGTTTTTTGTGCTGTCTTGCCTGCTTCCGATCCTGCATCCATTGGCATCTTAGCAGCATCGCTTAAATGACTTGCCATCGAACCTATTCGAGCACCAGCCCATCCCAGCATTCCCACCCAGAAAGCTGGAAACACTACATACATCATCCCCAGTACCAAATTCATGATCCAGCCGTCGTTAGTTGAGCTGATGAAATTCGCAAATGGGACAGAACTGCTGGCGAGCCCCTGTTGTGCCATATTATCGTAAAGGATGGTGATCATACGGTCATCGAGCCAGCCGGCCAGCTCCCACCAGAAGGTGATGAACTGCAGTGCAAATAATGCAAATGATATGGTAACCACTGTTTTGGGCTCGTAAGCACTGAACATCATCAGCACCGGTATCACAGTGATAATCATCATCTGCAGAAGCGTCTGAATCATCGGAAGTGCCTGTTTTAGCGCATCGAAGCCAGGAAGTGCTTCTGCCTGCTTAAGGCCAACACCTATTGTCGAAGTCAGACGAGTTATGTTACCTACTACGCCGGTTACGTTATCAGCACTACCCACAGCATAAGTCGTTCCGTCACCTGACAGACCTGCATTTCGGGGACTGACCAGCCATCGCAGTGCAACTTCCTCCCACTGAGCCCCCGGAAATGAACGCTGCATCTCCTTTCGCGTGTTGTCTCCAAAGCTTGCCAGCACCCGTTTACGCAACCCGGACGAGCCGTCAGACCACCACGTTTTACAGGTGGGATAGCCGCCCTGTCCGGTGTCCGGATAGCCGCTGTCGCGGGAGCTGTTATAGGGCCACTGGCTCCTCGGGGTGGTGGCGGTGTAGTAATCGTAATAGCCCAACGTATTCAGGAAGTAGTCGCTGCCAATCCAGCCTACCGAGTTAATGGTGGCATCGCTGAGCTGACTGTTGCTGTTCTTGAGCCGGAAATAGGCCCTTGAATAACACTGATCTGCAAAGTCCTGGACCTCCTGCAGCAATACCGGGTCACGCAGCTTCGTGTTCTGCACATCAAAGCGCATCTGGCGCAGTTGCGTGCCGCAGGGAATGGACGCAATCATGGCCTGGGTGGTGCCCTTAGACATCATATGCAGCAGATACCACCAGATGGGCACCTGGGCGGTACGACCGTCAAAGTCATTGACTAAACCGCTGTAGCCCGAGTTCTGCGGCGTGGGTACGCTGATGCCACACTGCTTTGCCCGGGAACTGTCGAATTTGATGGTGCTGATATCTACTGGCAGCAGCGGGATGCAGCAAAAAAGCATCACCACAAATGAAACATAAATGGCATGCTCAATGCGCGGGAGCGCCAGTAATCCTTTATTCCCTTCGTCTGCACCTTCCTCACGCACCTTGAGCCACACGCCCATGACCTTAAAAACCAGCGGCAGCGCGAAGAGCCCTGTGCTGCTGAGAATGGTCCACATGGCATTGTTCATCACCCAGCCAAAGAGGACCAGAAAATATTCCAGGTAACTGTTTGCTGTCATGATCTTCCCCTTATGCCGTGCCGGTCCAGGCCACACACTCCGTGGCCAGAATAAACAGCACCCCGAGCAGCTCGGTGCGCGGCAGGCGGGCACGAGCCTCCGGCCACCGCTTCAGAAGCTGCGGGCGGATCTTCAGGCCCCAGGCTGCAGCGATGCCGGCATACATCACAAGTCGCCAGGCAAACAGCCCCCACCGGCTCTCATGCAGCCAGCGGCGTGTCAGCTGGCCGTCCGGGTCATACGCAATAAAGACCGAAGCCAGCGCAAACATGGCCACGGTTACCAGCAGTAAGGGGAGAAGCATGAGTAATATGCGGCCCGCACGGCCGCGAACAGAGGAGAGTGTCATATCAGTTTGCTCCGGAAGACTGCGTCTGGTTCATCTGGCTGAAGCCCTGATCCTGATTGCCGGCTTTCTGCTGCAGCTGGTTATCCTGGTTACGCTCTCCCTGACGCGCCAGCGTGGTCAGCAGGCTGTTGTTGCTGATGGATTTGCGCAACTCCATCTCGTTACGCAGGGCGCTGAGCTCGCGGTCAAGCGCATCAATGCGGCGGTCGCCTTCAGCAAGCGCCTCGGGTTGCTCAGCGGCGTTTGGCTCGGATTCTCCGGTGGTCAGCATGCGCCGCATGGTCAGTGCTGTTTCCACGGTGTCAGCCATCGCCAGCTCGCCGGCCAGGCGCTGAACCAGCGCGACCTTGTCCGGGTCATCGCGTAGTGACTGAATAACGCCGCGCGTTACAACCAGGCTGCCGGTTTTAAGCGCCGCCAGGTTATCGGCCGTTGGCTGCAGTTCACCGCCGACCAGTTTACCCAGCTGTTCCAGATTGGCTTTGGTAGCATCTTCAAGCACGGGCGAGAATCCCGTGCCGGCGACAGAACTGCCGGGCTGGTTTTCAGCCCCGCCGCTTGTGCATTCGCTGGTTTCTCTGCAGGTCCGGATCGAACGATCGCCAAGCACCTTAACCACCGCCGCTGCCGCATCATCCGAGGTTTTCCAGCGCTGGCAGACCGTGCCGTTGCAGCTGGCGGAGCCCACGCTGCTGTTGCTGGTCACCGGCAGGCTGTTCATCATGTTATAACCGGCTTTAGCCAGGTCACGGGTCGGCTGAATGGCCTGCTGGCCTTTGCCTCCGCGCTTCTGACCGCCAACCCATGTTACGCCTTCTTCACCGGTGGCCTTCTGCAGCTGCTGGTCGCTGGAGACGGCGTCTCCGCCGCTGGACGCCACAATATCCTTATATTCTTCGGATACAGCAGCCTGCTGCCACTTGCTGCCCAGAGTATAGTCAGCAAGCTTTTTCGACATATTCTGGCAATTGAGTTGCGCTTTATCGAAGTTGAGCCCTGCCTGCAGCACCCCGTTGGTGAGCATTTCATACAGTCCAGGATTAGCACGCTGAATGGCCATTGCCGGCATGCTCATGACCGCGCCGGTCGCGCCCTGAATCACGTTGCCCATAAGGTCCTTGAATCCGCTGGTGATGCCGTTGAGCTGATTGCCTACGGTCGTTTTCAGGTCAAAGTTGCCGCACATGAGGTCACTGCTCCACCCACCGTTCAGCCCCAGCCGGGACATATTGCTGCGGCTCGGTGGCGGTGAGATCACTGAGCCGCCACCAATAGAGTAAAAAAGTCCGTCATTAATCGCGCCGCTCACTGACGCACCGCCGGACGAAAGTGACGTGTCCACAGCCAGTGCCGGCAGGGAGAGAAAGGCGGAGAAGGCTAATGCCGCCAGAGGGCGGTAGAGCCGCTGAGAATACTGCTGTTTCATCTGCTTAGTCCTCAGGAGAAATCGGTGCTGTAAAGGAAGGTCTGGCCACGTCGTTTGCAGCAGCTGTAGGGCTGCCACAGCGCCCAGGCATAGTTGCCGTTTTCAGCTATCTGCCCGCCGGTGTCGGGGAACACTGCGCAGCTCTGCGAGAGCTGGGGAGAGAGACGCTGCCATTTGTGATTTTTTGTGCCGGTATTTTCCTGAACGGGGTCGGGTGGCCAGTAGCCCGGCGAACGCTGCCCGGTGAGTGGGCTGTAGACATGCAGCTGTCCCTGGCGGGTGATAATGTCAGCCACGCGCTGCACCACAACGGCCGCCGACTTGTAGCTGTCGGTCTGAGTGACAAAGCCGCTGCGGGGGTAGACATTCCCCCACATGTTGCCGCTGGCCGTGCTGCCAATCTCACGCTGTCCCGGGATTAACGCCTCCGGGTAGAGCGATTCCGGTACGCCGGTGCGCCAGGCAAGCGCATCGAGGCTGCTTGTGAAGTACGGCATAAAAGGCGTGGCGGCACTGTCACAGGAATACCCCGGCACCATTCCGCCGATGAGTCTGGTAGCTGGATGGCCATACGCATCGCCGTAGTAAAAGTGCAGGTTCTGCTTACGATCGCCGGGCGCCTTCATTTCCTGCCGTCCGCCACCGGTCGCCACACCTGCAGCGCCTCCCAGGAGCGCACTCTCGGTGCCATCAGCCAGGCTGCTGACGGCCGACATCTCCGTCCAGGGATTGGCTCCAGGGCTCAGGTAGGCTGAAACCACGGCTTCCGGAATGAAATGGGTGACCTTCACGGAGGTTTTAACGGAGCAGCCGAAAGGCGTGCAGAACAGCCAGTAACAGATACCGCTGATGCGCCAGCTGATACAGTCAGGACTGGCGGCGCTTGAGAGCAGACTCGCGGTATTGACGCTGGCCATCGTGCCGGTGCAGGCCATTAACGTGGCGAGTGCCAGCCGGCGCGGGCGGGAGAAAGACATTTTCACTGTGCAGACTCCTTCCGGGCGTTCAGCTGCTGCGTGGCCACGCCGACGTCCGTGGTGCCGTAGACCACCCACTTATCGTCAAACACCACTGCGGGGTATTTCTCAAGACCCAGCGACCAGGCGTGCGTGAGGCCAGCATAGGTTCCGGCAAGGTCCTGCTGACGCTGCTTAAACGCAGGCGAACTGATGACAGCCCGCGCCTGCTGTTCAGCCTGCGCCGGGTCTGCCGGCAGCGGGCCGAAGAGATCCGCCTGCAGCCGGTCAGGCGCATCCAGCATAATGACAGTCACGTCAGGCCCGGGGTTACCCGTTACCGGGTGGGCGCTGTCGGTATAAATGACGGTGCCGGCATGGGCGCCGGCGGTTAGGAACAGTGCTGCGAGGCAGCAAAATGAAAATTTCATGGAGAACACTCCCTGAGTGAGTAACCTGCTCAGGGTGCGTTCAATAACAAGGCCGGTCAGTAATTAACTCTGAGCCCGGTGCTGATAATTTATTAACCGGGTGTCCTGGTTGACAGGATGCAGAATTTGCACCCTCCGGCCGGTTGACAAATCCGGTATTCTGCACCGTCAGGCTGGCTCACCGGTGTCGCTGTCGCGCCGCCATTCCAGATAATCCAGCTCATGCATAAATCCGGCCGCCGCCGCATTCCGCTCTATGCTCCATCGCGTTTCGCCTTCCTGCATAAAGGGCAGCCAGTCAGCAGGGATGCTTTTTCCGGGTGGTTGCTCCAGGTCCTGTTCATACAGTTCATCAGCCTCACTGTACGACGGGGCATTTCTGGCATACCACTGGTCACTGTTATCCCTGGCCCGCATGGCCCAGGCCGCCAGTTCTTCCTCTTCTGAAACGGTCATATAAGCAAGAAACGCGACAACCCTGTCATTCAGGTTTTCCTCCGTTGCACCGGGTAAAATAGACAGGTAATGCAATTTACAGGACGCTAGCCACATCTGCTCTTCAGCTTCGGCTTCAGCCGCCCGTTGCTCATCGGTCAGAATGTCGGATACATCATCCTCAGCAGCGTACCAGTCCTCCGTGGCCTGCTGTTCCTGTAACCGTTCTGCCTGATTCTTACGGGCCTGCTCAATGCCGGCGGCCACCGCGCTATCCCAGTCGGACCTTACAGGCGCCGCTGCACCGGCGCCCGTCAGTTGCTGGTTAAGAAAATCAAGCCGTGACATATCTTCCGGGTCCGGCTGTGCACTTACAGCATCACGAATTCCGGCATCACTGATAACGCCGGGGAGTCCTTTTTTCTCCCGGCCGGTGCTGGCACGCTCAGTCAGATAACGCTCTTTCCAGGCTGTTCCGGTTGCGCGTTTACCCTCTGCCTCCAGGCTAGTCGTGTATTTCATCAGCCAGACGTGCATGTAACGCTGGCGAACGGGTGCGCACAGGGTGCTGATATCATGGAAACGCTGATAAAAAGTCTCGTCGTGGCCACAGTCCAGGCTGTCACCCTGGTGTGCCACCTCGTGCTCCGTCAGGCTGAACAGCTGACTGGCAGTCTGCAGCGCATCGGATTTTAGCCGGCGGACGATATCGATGTTGAAGGCAATGTAGGTCTCTCCGTCCGTCCAGGCATCCGCCGACGTGGACTCACCCAGCAAAATTTGAAAGCGCTTCCCCCCGTAAGAACGTGACTGATAACCCGCTTCGCCACCCGAGCAGACAGCAGCATACTGGGTAAGGCACCAGCGCAGCGCTGTCCAAGCCCGTCGCGTTTCCTTATCAAGCTGTTTCTCGCTGACCATCTGCGTGCGGTCGATAAAGTTTGCGCTGAGGGTGTCGAAATCAATAAGTACCAGCTCAGACTGCCAGCCGGAACCCCATCGCCGGTGCCGGGGTAACTGTTCACGGTATGCCATCAGGTTTGCGCGTACGCGGCTCAGACATTCCATAAACTCTTCCGGCTCGTAACAGCCGAAGCGGGGCAGCGTGACAGGATGCAACACTGGCGCGATACCGGCCCGGGCAATGATTTCCCCGCGCGGAACATCGCGAGCATACCGCGCGAGGGTGAAGCAGTTTTTGTCGGTTGCCGCCGGGTAATAGCGGCACTTACGGATGAAGTGCTCAAGCGTGACGTGACGTTTGCCGGGCAGGAGCGTTATGACCTCTTCATCGTGCATCAGCTTCTGCAGGTCGCCCTCTCCGGAAAGCAAAGCGCGGGCGGTTTTCTCCCGACGCGCTTCAGTTTTACGATGTTTCCCCTGATTGTCAGAGAAGGCGGTGGCAAGCTGGCCAAACCGGGCGGCAATTGTTTTCCAGACAGGGCAGGTCTTGCGAAGGATTTCAGTACGCGAGACGTTAAGCGCGATGGGTTTTTTACTGACGATAAGGCCACCCACACCCCAGATGTGACCCGGATCATGACGCACCAGAACGCCCTGATTGTAAACCGACACGGCACCGTCTTCCCGGAGCCGATACCAGGCCTCATCGTCCTCCGCATCCCACTTCTCCAGTGCCGGCTGGCGGGTAATGATGGTGCCGTTGAGGTGCACCGTGACGGGCGTATAGCGCACCAAATCGCGGATTTCCTGAATGCATGACATGCGCTCCTGACTGGTCAGCGGCTCATACCACTCACCAGTGATATGGCAGCCTGGCTCAGCCTCCGCAATTTCTTCCAGGTCATAGTGATAACCCATTTCACGCGTATCAACCGACATCTGCCAGCGCTGCGAGCGCCAGAGTGTACGGGCGTGCGCCATGATCTGGCCCCGGCCCAGACGAAAGCGCCCGTAGGTTGCATCACCTTCCTGATGTGGCGTGCCGAAACGCCCGAAATAGCGCTTTACGTCATCGTATGAGGTAAAACCGCGTCCATCATCCCGGCAGGAGAAGCCCTCCGGGGTTATATCGATTATCACCGCGCCGGCACCGGCGTCGACGCTGTTCATGATGAGTTCAATGACGGCCTTGCCGACAGAACCGGCCTGACTGTATATGATGTGGTGAATAATCTGCGGATCGAGTTCAAAGGGATAGCGCATCAACAGGCTCCTGTTTGTAGACGGAAGTCCATTTTCTGTGAATGCGCTCTGGGTGAAATAAACAACTGTGATTACCATTATGAAAGAATAGATGGCACAGATGAGGCAAGAGTGACCCCGGTGGAGGCCTATGGAACTGAAAGACACTGTAGCAGAATCACTGGAAAGAAGGGGCTTATGGCGACGCGCTGCACGCCGCTGGCTGACCGTGATGGATCAGATTACGGAAGATGCCGAACGCGAGGCCATAGCCCGCCGCAGAGAGCGATGTCTGGATATGGCGGCCAATCTCACGCCTGATGGTCGCAGAAGCGAAACACGGCGTCTGTATAAGATTCAGAGCCGTTTCAGTGATGGATATTGATGCAGGAAAAGTGGAGCTGCCGTAACGACAAAACAAAAGCCTCATCCGTTTGGATAAGGCTTTGACCCGGTGTGAGAGGAATGATTGGACGGGTATATAGATCACACCAGGCAAGTATTTAAATACAAAAACATGTTTGTTTTGTCAATTGTTTTTTTGCATTCACTTGACAACCCGTTTGCATTTTACTTGACCGCGTATTTGCATTTCACTTGGTCATCTCAAACAAAAAAGCAGTCAAAACCCGGCCAGATTAACTGGCAGCTAAGAGCGAGGAACGGAAGTTAGCAGCTACCTTACAGTTGATAGAGAACTTGCTAAGAAGTCACGTATTGTTTTATAGGGGGCAGGCCACACAGGCTTCAAGAAGGGGAGAGCATTTCGGAAGTTTCTAATGATAAAAAGAGCCCTCTGTTGGAGGGCAATTCTCTTATTTAGGCTTTTTTTTCCTAAAGTGTGTTCACTTTACACGCCCATCCCTAAAGACCATTTGCTTATCTCCTGATGAATAGTTTTGAACGATACCTAGAAGTTCTTTGGAGTAATCAATTATTGATGTAACTTTTGCGGGCTTGCGGTACTCATAGCTCAATTTGTATCCTCTAAGCTTAACTCTCAGATCTCCATCGTCAGACTCTAAATAAGAATTATGTAGCTCCTCACTATATGTTCCCTCCCCATACTGCATGTCAGGGATTTTACCAGTCAGTGAGTTAGCCAAGTCATACAGTGAAAATCTAACGCCAGTCACTTCGTTACATATAAAAACTTCATTATTTAGCGTCATACTGAATTTATTATTTATTTTTTCAATATCAAGCTCCGGCTGAGATTCCAACCAAGAAGCATCCACAAAAGGAGAAAAAGACGTAATATTTGGAGGGGATATGGCGATGATGTTCAAATTGATGATTTTTATTAGTGGCGTTCCATCAGGTGCAGTCCAGTCCTCATCAACTCCTTCTCGTATAATAAGAAGATCTACTTTATGCTGATCTGCTTTTCTTTGTGCTCCGCTCTGGTAGCCTGTTTTCGTAGCGTAGATGAGCCTAAGTCCTGGTATGTCTTGTGTCTTGCCAATAAATGCGTCAATTTTATCTATGGTCACTGAAGATGCATAGTCTTTGCATTCGATTACAGTCTTATAATCATAACCACCTAAATTAAACTCCCAATACACATCAAACTGCCTTAAAATCCCGTTTCTATCTTCAATTTTTTTGTTTACTTCCACTTTTATATTTTTTAAATGTGACATCCCTTCAGCATTAATCAAACTTTGCTGTATGGCACCAACAAATTCCTCATACTCCTTTCCAGTGTTTTTTTTCATATCAGCCTCTTAGCTTTAACATTGAAAGTTGTTATCTTTCCACTCTAATATTTAGTTATATCTCGTGCTTTACTTTATTTGCTAAATTATCTTCTATTGCTTCGATTTGACATTGTTTTAATGGATTTTTTCATGGCTTAACTTTATACCGTCAGTGAATTTCTGTCGTTCCTGTAACTTTTACTATAACATTCGAGCCAATATCCAGACAAAGATTCTTTCTTTTTCGGCCTATAGCCACCACTTTGAATGAACGAAAAATATTGCAGTCCATCGATAAGATGATCAGAAAAACCCACGTCCGCTCTTGGCACAAAGCGGACAGACGCTCAGGCCAATGTCCGCTATGAGCGATCAGCAGACATTACTAACAGCATCCTGTATGAATTAACGGGAAGCAGGTCAATGGTAATACCTTACACATTTATCAACCTTCTATAACGGATATTATCGAGTCTAGTTCTTTTATCACTTTCCTCATTTCATCAAGAACAGCTTTATTGAACTTTTCTACATAACTGTCTTTTTCAGTAGTAGAACCATTAAGTTGAGGTTGGAGTAGTTCCTTGCATCCTTTATTAGAATTACATTTCTTTTTTTGGAGGATATCTAAAAGCAATCCCTCCAAGCAAGGGGTAGAACCAATAAGAATAAAGCCCTTTTCGGTGGATTCTTTGACCTTTTTGGGGGGCCAAGCTAGATCGCAATCCATTAGGACCAATACCTCATCAAAGGGAGTACATCGGTTAGTCCCTAAAGCCTGATCTATTACATTAGCAGGACCTTTGCCATTTGCTGTAATAATAGTTATTTTTTTGCCCTTACAATAAAGACTTTTAATATGATGTAAAAAAGCCTTTTCACTATGCCCCTCGCCGACAGCAAGAAGCGTTTCTTTAGCAAATATCTTTCTTTTTTTGGGGGCCATCATATAAACTCTAGAGTGAAATTTCCGGCACACCACCAATGGCACCTGTTATATACTTGCTGTAAAGATTGTCCTGCGCCCTCAAGCCCTCAACTTGGTCGAGCCTCCAACAATCACTTACTGCATCATCTTTCTCAACAACATAAACATTATGCTTCTTTAAGGCCTTCAATACCTCCGGAGAGTGACAGCTAAATATCAACTGCGCATTCTTTTTATTAATACTTTCGTTTGCAAACATGTCGATAATCTCATTAACCATTAATGGGTGAAGATCACTGTCTAGCTCATCTATAAGTGCAACACCACCCCATTCAAAAGCACATACCAAGTCTGACATTATATCGAAGCAAGCTTGTGTACCTGTAGACTCAAGATAGAATGGAATCTCATACTCATTCTCTTTGCATTGATGAACTCCATAAGGGTTGACAATGCTGCTCTTTTCTCCGGTAGTTTTGTTTATAATATCTTCCTCCTTAAGAACAATTGAACTCAAACCAAAATCCATTCTCCTTAGATACTTCAATGCCAGTTGGAATATATAATCATTTTCTTTATAGAATTCAGTTGCATTTATTACCCTTGAGTAATCGAAACTATTTTTTCCATGAATAGTGAGATTGTTATCTATTGTTTTGAAATTATGAATTATTAATTCAGCAAATTTATTTTCTTTTCTCTTGAAATATGACAATGCTGATGAGTTTGCAGGAACAGTCATCAACTCAAATTCAGGAAAAGATAATTCCTTATCAATCTTTTTCGTGCTTTTTACTTTGTACTTATCTAATTTTTCATCATAAATTCTATAAAAAACCGATGAAAACTGCCTACTTGTCTTCCACTTTAACTCTTCATGATATACTTTATGCTTAGAAAGCTTAACATAATACTTGAACTCTATATATCCGCTACCAACTTGATCAATAAAGCAAACCTCTAGCTCTGATGGTTCATCTTCATTACTGAAGTGAGCATAAAAAGGTAGACTTTGCTTGCTTTCAAGTTTAGTAAAAGAATGGTCACAAAACCAACGGAGAAAAGCCAGTGGCTTCAATAAATTAGACTTTCCTGCTCCATTTGCTCCTAGGATTGCAATGACTTTACTGATTCGAGTATTTCCTATTTCTACCTCATAGTGAGATTCACTTGAGTTTGCATGCAGTGTTAGGTCGACAGTTGTTTTATCTAAAAAAGAATAGAAATTCTTAAAACTATACCACTTGATCATAACTCGGCCTACTTAGACATTTTTTTGTTCATCCGGGCTGAGTATTGCATATAACCCAAAAATGTCTAACTTTTTCTTCTATACAGACATCATACGATGTTAAGCATTCATAATCTTCGTATCTTACTGATTTAGCTATATTTTACTTTTAAACTATACCCGATATCATTCGCTTAACCAGAACGATGATCTGCACTCCGTAAACTAACATAGCACGATGTAAGCAAGTTCCGCTTTTGGCACAAAGCGGACAGACGCGGAGCATGGTCCGCTATGAGCGAAGAGTGGACATTTAATGATGACAAATAAATATCAGACATACAGTCCCGGCCACGCACTGGACGTGCGCAGCCTCAGGGCTTTCAGGGCTGCGCGTTCTGGTAAAGATCCCATCGGTTGCCGTAGATGTCCTCAAACACCACCACCATCCCGTACTCCTCCTCCCGCGGCTCCTGGCAGAAGTGGACGCCTTTCTCCTTCATGGCGTTGTAATCGCGCCAGAAGTCATCGGTCTGCAGGAACAGGAAAACCCGTCCGCCACACTGGTTGCCGATAAAGCCTTCCTGCCGCTCGTTTGAAGCGCGGGCCAGGAGAATATTACAGTCGCTTTCCGGGTGCGGCGTCACCACAACCCAGCGCTTGCCAGGCTGCGGCGTATCCTCAACCAGAGTAAAACCCAGCTTGTCGGTGTAGTATTCAATCGCGCGGTCGTAGTCATCGACCACGATCGCCACGTATCCTATACATCGCTTTTGCGTTCTCATTTCTGCTCCGTCAGGTTTCAGGCACAACAGCCCTGACACTCTCTTTTAGCATAAAAGTTTTGCGCTCCGACTGCAGCCAAGGGAGAAAGCTATACAACGCTCTCCAGTAGCTGCTTTGCCTGAAGGTATTCGTAGCTGGTCAGCTCAATCTTGTTATCGCTAAGATCGTTAAAGTACACGGATAAAGATACATCGTGATCGCATACGGTAAACGGGATATTTTTTGCGTTGAGAGCAGGCACAAAACTGAGAAACTCAGCCGCTTCTACAACGAAAGCCACCGTATGGCCGGGATGCTGATTTTTCCTGGGAAACAGGGAAAGTGATGCGCCGTGATTTCTGATAACCAGCGGCCCTCCCTGCTCAAACCAGAAATACAGCGAGTCATCGCGGGAAAAACCAAGAACCTCCTGGTACCAGCGTTCTGCCAGTTTGATGTTCTCCACGTATACGTGTATGTGGTCAATCTTCGTTATCTTCACAGCCGCCTCCCTGATTGTTATTACCAAATAGACTCTCTTAGTCATTTTTGATAAACAACCAACCAAGCACACTACAGCACTCGATTTAACATAAGACTACTGTTGCGAATCGCGCTTATCGCCGCAGCATCTGCCGCAACCGCTTCTGTTGCCAGCGGCTAATCAGCCCGCGAAAAACAAACGTTCTCATACCACGAATAACCAGCAGTGCAAACCAGATCCCCGATACCCACAATGACCATACTCTGGCCGGGGCCGTAAAGTGGTTAAGAACAAGCAGTAGCGCACAAACAACGACAGCGGTAATAACCGACCGGTAAAAACGGCCTTCCTCTGCGAGGTTGCTCTTCGCTTCGGCAATTCTCTGGTCGAGCGCGTTATCGCCATGCGCGTCAGAGCCAGAAAGATCCGCAACGCTCACCTCAAATACAGCTGCAAGGGCGCTCAGTGTTTCCAGGCTGGGTTGATCGCCATTCTCAATACGCTGCACCGTGCGCACACTCAGTCCGGACAGTTCGGCAAGCTGTTCCTGGGACCATGCTCGCGCAAGACGCCGCGATCTAAATTTGTTTGTATTACTCATATTATGTCTCCAAATGGAAAGTGGTCAGCGCACAGTGTTGCTCAGACAATCCTGCACGCCCACGATCATAACCCGACAGTAACCTGACAACGGTCTGACATGCCGGTTTGAGAGTCTTGTATCCCAAACTTCAGGAGCATATACGGTCGGTTTTAACATACGAGTTCATATGCTACTTCCGCTTTTGGCACACTGCTGCCGTTTAGTTCGGGCTTCGTCATAAGATGTGAGCCATACGCCAATTTTAGTTGGCGATGGTCAGGTAATCTGCAAACGGTCGCCAAGTAAAATGCAAATGGGTAGTCAAGTCAGGTGTAATTACGCAGTCAATAAAGTAAGTTTGAAAAGGCTCAACCCGAATGAGTCAAAATAAACGCGGGCTCTATGCCGCCCGCACCCGCAGCCTGCCTGTTTGTCAGATAGCCTGAAACCGCTGCCTGACAAACAGGCAGGGCCGATTTAACTGAACACCTCGCCGTCTGTAACTCTGTCGATCTCCTTCAGCACCCATAACATATCGGTGGCATCCGGCACGCAGATATTCCAGCGCAGGCTGCTTTCGAACTCAGCTTCACCAGGCCACAGCGTGTTACCGGTTACCGTGATGAGAATATCCAGTTTTTTCCCGCCGGCATCCGTCAGATGTACCGCCACGCAGCTGCGGCGCCCAACGCGGTGAGGGAATACTGAAATCAGAACCGGCTTATCAAGCCGACTTGTGATCTGGCGCTGCAGTATTTCCAGTGAGACACTGTCGGACTGACCAATTGATGCCGTCCCCTGCGGTGGCACGGTAAAAATGACAGACGCAATCAGCGCCTTGTCCGCTACGACCACTGGCGGTGCCATAGTCAGTTTTTTCATGGGTTCCCCTGTCAGATACTCAGTCCGCGATTTTCATCAAGCTGGCGCGCAACGTGAAACGCAGCCTCAAGCTCACTGCAATTTAATTCGTTCATGATTTGTCGTCTCTCGGCTTTCTCTGGTTTTTCAGTCATCCCCAGCGCCAGGTAGAGACTGGGGGGAACCGCACGAAAGAGCGCCTGCACCTTCTCTGAAATAATGACGCCTTCCGTATATTTCCGGGGGACCTTCGTCGCTGAAAGCAGCATTTCCCGTTGTTCAGCTGTCAGCGTCTTGAAGCGGGCAATCTGCTCGACCTCCTGCGGAGGCATTACCAGACAGATCCACCACTCCGCCATGTTCAGCATTTTTTTTGCGGTATCAGGGAAATCCTCGAGGTTCTGGGTGAAAATCCAGAGCCAGGTGCCGAGCTTACGCCACATTTTGGCAATTTTTGTCGCGTAGGGCCCGAGCAGCGGGTTCGTCGTTACGATATGTCCTTCATCGATGGGCACAATAATATTCCTGTCGCTGTACTGATCTCGCTCAGCGATATTATTGATTGAGTTAAGCAGCGAAATGACCGCAACGGCCATCTGCGCCTCATAGCCCTCACGGGCCAGCGTACCCAGATCAACGATCGTGACATCCGCCTCTGGCCACGGTGTGCCTGGACGGTTGAAGAGTTCGCCTTCGAAGCCTTCAGTGAACATCCGTAGCGCCTCGGACATTTCTTCCGCACGGGAACGACGTGCCGCAGTTCGCTTTTCCCGGCCATCTTCTCCCTGGCTGCTGTCCCGGGCAATATTCTGCAACGCAAACATCAGGTCTTCAGGCAACATCTGCCGGCTTTCCTCAAAAGCCGTGCGGGCGGCGATCATGATGGCCTCACGGATCATGCCACGGTCTGCGCGTGTTAATCGTGATTCTTCTGCAGCTTCTCCGCCAGTGATCATCAGGCGGGCGGCAATTTCCATTTCACCGAGTACGTCACGCTCTTCATCCTTATCTTCATCGTCATCAATATCCGGAAGAGCGTCTTCACTGATGATCAGTTCATCCGGTTTTGCCTGCATCAGCAGATGTGAGTCACCGAAAGGTGCGAGAGAAACAACTTTACCGGGCTTGATACTGACCCGATGTACGCTCAGGCCCAGGGAGGCGCAGTAATCACCAAACAGGCCGAAGCTGTTACCTGCTTCTATCAGGAAAATACGGGGGCGATAGATGGCCATCATCTGGGCAAGCTTGACCAGCGCGGTGGCGGACTTGCCGGCACCGGTTGGCCCAAACAGCATTAGATGCGCGTTCTGCGTGCGGTCATTTTTGTTAAGCGGATCGACCGAGAGCGGGCCACCGCCCCGGTTAAAGAAGGTGAAGCCCGGGTTGCCGGTGCCGGTATCACGACCGTAGACCGGTGCCAGGCAGGCAAAATGCTGCACGAACATCAGGCGCGTATACCAGTTATGCCGGTCCTGTGCCGGATTAAAGCACATGGGTAATGCGCGCATATAGGTGCTGAGCGGACCGATATCATGCTCCGGGTTAACCGGCTCAAGGCCGCAGTTGAGCAGCTTGCTGCTGAGATCAAGATAGCGCTTATCCAGCGATGGAAGGTCCCGGGCTTTAATCAGCAGGGTAATGGCAGCCCGATACAGTTTATGTTTATTACCCAGGTAAGTGCGGGCTGTGGCGGCATCCTCGCGCGCGCGCAGGGAGTCCACGTTTTCACCCATTGAATCACGGCTCAGGCGGGCAAAGTTTTCTTCCAGCTTATCCTGAGGGTGAATGACCAGCGTCAGGGCAAGCACGGTGCCCTCAGGCAGCAGGTCCATAATGGCATTAATATGTTCACCGCGTTTCACCTCACCCGTCAGGTGACCTGTTGAGGGCGCATTGCGCAGACGCGCCACGGGAACAGCTTTATGCGCCACATCATCAAACCACCATACACCTTTATCCCCGTCGCTGCGCGGGCGAGTAAACCACAGGCTTTCACTGAAATCGTTCAGCAGAGGTAAATCACCCGGCGCATCGTCAGTGTGTTTTGCACAACGATAAAGTGTCGCTTTATCAACCCATTTCGGATCGGGATTGAACCAGCGCAGCAGCCAGCTGTGGATCTGCTCTCCGTTCTGACGCCGGCACTGGATACCCGCACCACTCATTGCAGAGGTCAGACGATCGCAAACCTGTTTGAGCAACACCTCGGGCGCCATCGGGTCGCGATACGGTGATTCAACCCAGCGGTAAATCACCATACGTGTACGCCTGATCTGGCCGCGCCAGGGCGCACCGGTGACAGCCTCATCCAGAAACAGACCCTTTTCGCTGGCCACGTTCTGCAGATGCCGCTCCTGCTCTGTCAGCCAGGCTTCCGTAAAAGCCGTTCCCTGAGCAGTGGGCTTCACATACCCCCTGATTCCGTCCATGTAGACGGTCAGATCTGACTCGTCCTGGCAGTAAAACTGCACCACCCACTGGTGAGCATCCAGCTCCGGGAGGCTGTCCTGCAGGGCGTTTTCCACCACGTCACGAATTTCATCGAGCCGTGTGTCAGGTCGTCCCTCGGTCCCAACCGGGATCACTTCGTAAACGGCGCCGACCGACACGCCATCATCAAGCAGAATGCACTGGTGCTCAGGTAGATACTCGCCCCACGGGATGTGGTCGATAATGGAAGGCGCAGTATCATACAGCTTGGCTTCATCACGGCGGGTAAGCCGCCCCTCCCGCGTCAGCGGTTCATGCCCGTTAATGGAAAACGGGCCATCTCCAAACTGATGCGGCGCCTGCGCGTCGGCCCGACGGTGAAAAAGAGAAAAAGCCATTACAGATCCTCCGTGCGCTCACCAGGCAGCGCATACTGCACCTGGCTGTAAAACGGGAAAACGGTGCTGTAGCCGGGCACCGGCGTATTGCCGTCGGCCAGGTGCGGGAACACGTACATGACCATGTCGGGATTAGGCAGGCGCGGAAACGTCTGCTGTATTTCATTTTCCTGCGTGCGGCTGTAGCTTTCGCGCGTCTGTTGAGAAATCACGCGTTCGCTGTCCGTAACCGGACGGCGCAGTGTCGTGCGGCTTTCGCCGGTTGCATGTGTCGCAGAGGCGCCATCATTCCAGAGCTCAAGCATGCTGCTGTCTCCGGGCGGCAGCATCTCGTCTTTGGACGTGCTGCAGCCGGCCAGGGATAATGAAAGCATCAGTGTCAGAGGCAACACCAGGCGGGGTTTAGCGCCGTGCATTCGCGTCCTCCATTGTTTCAGGGTCTGTAATGACTGCAGACACACGCATCACCCGACCGTCAGGCAGGGGAAACAGCATATCGGTCTCTTCCCGGGCCAGTTTCTGGCCAACCGCAAACATGGCCCAGTCGGTAACCTCATGGGGTGATCCCTCCCACTTTCCATTATCTTTCCGGACATAACCGGCATACAGGCGTCCACTGAGTGGGGTATACCCCACCCGATACTCAAGGTTGGTGTTTTGCATTGAAATCCCCGTTAGTCCATGCCTGTGCCATTGCCGGCCAGGCTGAAGTCATATTTAACCTTGCGGCCTTTTTCTTCGTAATCAATGGCCAGCTGTCGTGTGATATGCAGCGCCACCTTCTGACCCGGCGGTACATAAATGGCATCAAATGTTTGTCCGTAGCGGGCTTTCACCCAGTCGATCGTTTCCCGCATGCCGCCGGAAAGCGCCTTGCCCAGCACGGCCTGACCGGCATCACCCGTGAGAGTTGAAGTCACGCCACCGTAGGCGTTGGTCTGGCCGGTATTCTGATTTTCCGCCACGGCATCACCCGCCGCACCGGCGGCCGCAAGTGTGGTGATGGTCGGCAGATAGGTTGAGGCGTTGCTTTTACGTGTGCCTGAAATGCAGGGAATGCCGTTGTCGTCTGACAGCCAGCCAATGCTGCTGTTATTACCGTTCGCGTTGCCGCTGTTCTGATTGCCGCCACTGTTCTGGCCATCCGGAGAAGGCAGCGTCCTGACGGTGCCGTCGGTAAAGACAAACGTGATGCTGGTAATTGACCCGCGCACGCACGACAGCGTCCAGTCCCCCGTCGCGGTACCGGACACGATTGCCCCCTGAACATCGGGAAGCTCGATGCCGTTCGCCGTCAGGTTATCCCTGCCGATCATGACCTTGAAAGGATAGGGATCAGTGACTTTACCATCGATGGGAATACGCCCCAGTAAGGCGGTCATCGCCTGACTGCCTACGAGCGTGGAGTTTTCCGGAAGCGTAAATACCGGAATGGTCGCCTTCTGCGCATCCGTAAGCTGAGTCTGAACCATTGCGGTTGCTTTTCCTGCCGCCTGTTTTCCTGCTTCACCCGCTTCGGAAAACGAAGTGGCAAAGGAGAAACCGGTCGCGTTGTTTTTATTGCTGTCGGTCACCGGCCGGCCGCTGGCATCAACGGATACCCCGTCTCTGGGCTCAACCCACTGCAGGCCATCAGAAGAAGACGATACGCCGGAAGCGCCGCTATTCAGTCCGCTGTCGTAGCCCAGCCCAATCGGAATATCACTGCCAGGACTGCTGCTTTTTCCGGATTCCGTGCCGGCACCGCCATTCTGCAGCTGATCCATCAGCCGTTTGACCTGTGAGCTGAGATCCGTGACCTGAGCGCTGAGCTGCTGGCGTTTCTGCGCTTCCTCATTGCGGGCATTGCTCACCGCCTGGCTGATCTGTGCGTCCACGTTGCTGTTGGTGGTTTTCAGGACTTTATTTTCGTCAGTGAGTTTTTTGTTGTCGTCCGCGAGCGAATCGAGACGGTCCTGAACTTTGCGGAAATTTCCCACCACCGTGCGAAGCGTGTCCTGCGGCGTGTCACCCTCGATCCCCGCGGCCTTGAGGTCTTCCGGCGACAGGTCTTTCAGCGCAGAACTGGCTGCGTTGCCTGTCATCGCCGGATGATTTCCGCCCCCTGAGCAGGATTTCACGCCGACGACAATGGCACCGGCCAGCACCACCGGCACGGCAATTTTAACGATGAGATTAGAGGCAGGTGCTTTCATTATTTTACTCTCCGCTTACGGCTGTCAGCAGGCTGCTGAGACGGCGGTTCGGCAATGAATGCCCCCTCCGGGCGCCCGGACGTAACCAGATAAAGAACCGTTGTATCCTCAGGCGTACCTGCACGGCCGAGCCAGCGGTGCTGGAAGGTGGCCGTAATAAACTGCCCCTCCAGCGCGCGCGGATCGAGAATCACTTTGCCGGCTGAACGGTTACGGACCTGCAGCGCAACCACGCTGCTGCCCTGCAGGCTCCATGCTGCCATTGGTGTAACGCTGACGGGTTCTGAGGGCATCAGTGTGGTAACAGCGGACGGCAGCTTCAGTGAAACCGGACTGATACCCGGCACCGGCTCAACCGTACGCAGCGGGCCATACATGTTCTGAGCCGCATAGCGGGTCAGCACGACAGGCAGAGGGGCATTGAGTTTAGCGGGCTTACGATCCTGCTGAGGAGCATCCACATCCGATTGCTTCGCCTGACGCCCGGTGCTGTCCCCATCGCTGCTGACGGACTGCCTGTCACTGGCTGATACGGTGGCCACTTCACCGTCATAAACAATTTTCACGGGTTCACGCGTGGTTTTACCGGATGCTGCAGAGACATCCAGCAGGATAATCTCCCCGTTCTCTTTGTTCTGCAGCTCAAGTCGCGTCACCGGAAACGCTTCGCTGGCATTGAGATAGACCACGCCGCTATTGCTCTGTATACGCAGCTTGTTGTTGAGCGAGGGCGGAAAGCCAACGCGTACGTTTTTATTCACAAAAACGATACGCTCCTGGCCCACCGTCAGGGGGACCTGCAGCGGGATACGCTCCCATTTCATCAGCTCAACGGCGTTCGCCACCCAGGGAAAACACAGGCTGACGAGAAAAATGAGTGAATACTTTTTCATCCGTTTTCCCATCACTTTTTCTCCGGCTCAGGCAGGGTGACAGCTTCAAGCCGCTGAGGCGTAGCCGCATAGCAATCCAGCGCCAGCCCAAAGGGATTGCGCTCTGGATCGCCTTCCCAGCGCACCACTTTCAGGGGATACCGGACCAGCGCTCGCTTGACCGACTCGGTGTGGTAATACTCGTCTGCCACCAAGTCCAGCCGTGCGATCCAGTTGTCCTGATCGAGAATGGTGACGCTGCGGCTGCTGTAGCCACGGCGGGGAATTTCATATACCACCCGCACGCGGTCCCGGAGTTCATCACTGTTTTTACGCATCTCTGCATCTTTATTCATAAAGTCCTGGCAGGACGGCGTCAGGTAAGGGCTCATCTGGGCAATTTTGGCCGGATAATCCACCTCACCATTTTTGGGCCATGAGTTCAGCTGCTGAAAGATATAGAACGCAAAGCTGTATACGGTGGATGGCGGAACCTCCCACCATTTTCGCGTACTACCCGATCGAAGGTCCGGTGGGTTATGGATGGTAAGTTCGGAAGGCGCGCGCATCCAGCCAATCCCTGTGACCAGCAGGCCGGCGAACAGCAGAACACAGGCGATGCGAAGAGAAATGATGTGATTATCACGCGCGGTCATACCGTTACGAAACCGGCTCATCGCTCACCTCTCTGCGGCATGGCCCGGGTTCGCTTCAGCTCCCACGCCCGGCTGTCGAGTACCAGTGAACGGGAAAGGCGGGCACGGCATCGAATTTCCTCCAGCCGCTGCCAGATGTAATTTTCCGGCTTGCCACGTTTATAGCCAGCAATCCAGCCGCCACCCAGGAAGATGACAATGAGTGGCATCAGCAGCATGCAGGTGGGAAAAGCCAGCAAGCCGATAAAGGGCACCAGCGCCAGCGGCACCGCCAGGGGAATACCGGCGACGAGGCCAATGATGGCCGCCAGAAGAAACTCGCCAGACGTGAAGCCTTTCCACACCACGGGCGGATTGTTCAGACGATCAGGAAGGAAGTCGATGACGGCCATGCTGGCTCCTTACAAAATGTCAGAGGCTTTAGTGGCCAGA
Organism: gamma proteobacterium symbiont of Scutellera amethystina; assembly: GCF_059730845.1. Taxonomy (NCBI): domain Bacteria; kingdom Pseudomonadati; phylum Pseudomonadota; class Gammaproteobacteria; species gamma proteobacterium symbiont of Scutellera amethystina. Next base: position 3,461,285 of record NZ_AP035935.1, on the reverse strand, counting down.
TAGATGACGGCGAGGATGAGAATGATGCCAACCACCCCGTAAAGCAGGAACTCCGTCCAGGAACCTTTCCCCTTACGGATGTCGTGGAAAGAGGTAATGACGGCATGGGCGACCGCGAGGAAAGCCGCAACGCTAATCAACAGCCCGAGCGCCAGCCCACCCATTTTGGCGTACCCCATAAAGGTGTTATAGGTGCCGCCACCACCGCCGGTCGTGGGCTGCTCAATTGGCGGCAGATCAGCAAGCGCCTGTCCACTGATAAAACCCGTCAGCAACAGCCCGGCGCGTGCGAATGCAGAGTGGTAAAGCCTGAGTAATGTGGATTTCATTGAGGTGTCCTTTTAGTGGAAAAACAGAAACAGCGTTGCCAGGTAAAGCACGATTAGCCTTACCGCAAGTTCATTGAACTGACGAAACGTCACGGATTTGGAGGCAATACCGCGATAGGCCTGAACCAGCGCCCAGGCGCAGAACAGAAGAATGACGACGGCCAGCAACCCCAGAATGAGGGTGTTAAGTTGTACGGGCGTTAGGCTGCTGCCGGTGCCGGCGCTCCACCCGTTCAGTTGCGCGCCGTTCATCGCCATGCGGGTTCCTCAGCACGATACTGGCCGGTAACAGCGGACTGCCGGGACGCGGGTTGTGCCCTGGAGGGTTCCAGATAGGCTGAAATACCCTGCTTCATGGTGGTGATATCGCGTGTCGCCTGCAGATAGTCGAAATAAAAGCGGGCATCCTGAGTCTGGTTTGCCGCGACACGGGCCCGGTCAAGCCCGGCCTGCACCTGATCCAGCTGACGCATGACAAGCGCCAGCTCGTCTTTCTCGGAGGCGTGACACTGCAGGACGGGAAGTGTGGTTATCAGCAGGGCAATGAGGTTTATAGTGTGACGCATGAGGCTCTCCCGGTTTTCTTGTCGTCGGGAGAGTGACGCAAAGCAGCGGTGCTTACAGCAGGAAATTCTTTATGTGCTGTCAAAAATTTAGGTGTAACTGCCCGGGATGATTAATTTACTCAACGTGCACGCCTTTACAGTAAGCTGCTCTACGGAAGGACTGAATTCGGTTGAGATGTCCGTAAATGTACAATTTCAGTAGGGTGCGGTGGAGGAGGCGGTCACGCACTTGTGCTGCGGCACGACGATCGGGTTTAACGAGGCGGGTGAGTTGTATGCTATCTCTCAGGGTGGTGCGTTCATTTCGGCTGTCGGCGATATGGCTATCAAGGCTGCGCAAGTCACAGTGGATAAGGGCTAATGTCCGAAAAAGTGGTTAATCGGACCTGAATTACGCTCATCGTTGTACCCAGCACTAAAAATAGGCAAATTTTTTAGCGCGTGATAAACTTACCGAAAGCAATAAGAGGAGCGAAAAAAATGAGCAGTCGTCGCATGCCAGCTCTTAGCCCGGAAGAAATCCGCAAAATTTCAGCAACTGCCGTGGCGAATGTCGCTGCGCAAAAAATAGTAACTAATGCCCCTACTGGCAGCACTTTTGTTAAGGCGTCAATGTCTGGGAAAGTCATGAGCAAACAGACTCATGTACGCAATTCTAAGGATTCATCAGGCTATGTAGTGAGAGGGGAAGACTCCCTCGTTGACAAAGCCCGTAAGGTCCTTGCTTCCAGTGCTTTATCTCAAAGCAAAAGTCGCGAGTATCTGCAAGATTCGTTTAACTCGGTCCGTAAAACGATCAAGTCATAATTTTTCATATTTTGAAATGCCCCTGCTGGGGCTTTTTTTTTGGTGAAGCATGGCCCAAGAAAACAAAAAATGGGTATTTACCGAGCTGGTAAAAGATCCAAATAATATAGAGCAACTAATTTCGTATGCCATCTATAAAGGATTCAAAGACGAAAAGGCGCAGAGTCTTCGAAAGGAGAATAAAAGCGAAGCTGAAATTGAGGATGAGTTAGTCAAATACCACGATCATTGCCTCACTTCGCCAAAGCAGCTGGATGTATTCCGGGAAAAAGCGTCACAAATCGTTGGCGGCTATGTTACAGCGGCAAACAGCGGGCTACAGGCGCGTGCAGATGCAGAATTTGCTAAATTTGAAGCTGATAAAAAGAAAAGCATCGTGGCTCTCGAAAGGAAAGCAAAGGATGCTGAAAAAGCCGCCTTAAAAAAACTTATTTCCGGAGCGGAACAATACAGCAAGCAAATCAAAAAGCCGGTAGGTTTATTTGAAATATCTAAAGCATGGGGCTGGACGCTGATTAAGTTTCTTTTTTCTGGCGTGCCCAAACTTTTTGCCACTGCATTTTCGATAGGCCTTCTATTTTCTTTATATGGGTTAATTAATGGAGACGCTGTTACAGGTCTGCGAAAAGGACTTTATAAAACAATTGATTTAACTGTGCCTGGGGAAAAGGTAGTTAGCGAGAACAGGGATGTAAGTTCATTTACCCCTGAAGGACATGAAGCACCAGCGGAGAAAAGCCCCGCGACGGCGGGGCATAACCATTAGCGAGTCGGGCCTTAATACGGCCCGTCAATTTCGGGGTAGTAGCCGCATTGGTAAGGGGAACGGCTAACTAAATCCGTTACATGTATTAGCACAGACTGGATCTGACGACTTTCACTAGCAGCAGAAAGGAGGGTGATAGGACGCTCACAGGTAATGCCGGCTTTCATCCTTTCAGACTTATTTTTCTAACTGTGTGTTCCGGTCGATCAGCAAGGTCCGTTCATAATTCAGTTTCCCCGCCAGCGCTTTTAGTCAGTACCGCGATTTCCAGACTATGGTATAGTTTTTCTCCAATCGACATGGTATGACCTAGCAGCTCATCCAAATCCTGTTCTGTAATCACTACAGGGTATCCGTCTTTATCTTTACCGCCCCGGTGCACCAAATGGTTACGCTTCAGTGTGGCTATTTCAATCACATCGATTGGCCAGTCCTTCTGTACGTCAATATCAAACGTAGCTTTGAATCGCTTCAAAACGCGATCTGTGTTATGCCAGCTTGCGCTGATCAAATGTTCCTTTACTGCTTTGAGAAGCTCATCTCTTACTTTCTCAATAGGTTCACCTTTGAAAGGTAAAGCGGCAATCTCTTTACTTACTTTGAACTCTGACTTTCCCTTTTCAATGAATTCAGCAATATAAGAATCATTTTCATTAATGGCGCTAATGAACAACTCAACATAAAGTGTTTCCAGCGTTGTAATGACATTGGTGTACAGAAGACTGAGAAGATGATCCTTCCTTTCACCTTCAAACTCTCCATTAGCTAGGGATTTTATGCCTTTAATATTTCCGACGAATTTAGCGAAAGGGGCTTCGGATGACGTGACCGCGTTGTACAAATCATCAACGTACCAGTCGGTGTTATTTGAATTTCCTGACCATTCGAAGCAATCCTCTTGGAGTTCGTCTACTAACTCCTGAATGTAATCGTCCTTAACGAATCCGCCAAAGTACCCCTGAAGCTCCTCATCAGCGTCGTATGGACCGCCATAAATATAGGCGTATCCACCTTCCCGAGAGTTATAAGGGCAGGCATTAACTGGGTCTTCGTAGTGCTCATAAAACCAGTTGCGCATCACTTCCAGCTGATTCGCTTTGCTGTTGTATTGCAGGGATTTAAGCGGGACTCTCTTATTATTAATCATAAAGATTTCTGACATATCTTTATGCCCTCCAGACTGGATTATAACCTTTGAATTTTTCCTAAAGATTAATGTAGCACGCTTTAGGAAATGCCTGCTGCTGATACGCATAAACTTCAGCCACTGCTAGGTTTAGAACGTCTCCTAATCCCCGTCAGACCGGACAGTCAGTCCAACTGCGCTAGCCGGTAAAGCGGGCAGACTCCGCCGAACCGCCATAAGCATTGTTTCGGGTCTAGTTGCTGGTGTAAGTATCCCTGCAAAACGGACAATCCTTTTTAAGAGAGCCTCTGGCACTTCAACTTCCGCTTTTGGTACTTAACCGCCTCAGGAATGATGACTTCATCAGCTCAGCCCGGAGGGTTTACTTGCTGGGCCCTATTATAACGCACTGAATATATTAATATTTACTTGCCGGCTTGAAATGCCTTGTTAGATGCCTTCCACAATCAGCATCAGAATCATGAACCCGACAAAAAAATTGCAGTGCCCCGGCAAGTTTCGATCTCTCATGCCACTTAAACAACATAAAAAAAGCCCGCACCAGCTGCGGGCCCCCGGGGAGCATCCCGAAAATGGTATAACGCGCTCTATCTTCAAAGGTATTTCTTGAATGACCCCGTTACTACGGCCAGCACGCCACCAACCAGCAGTGCTGAAGGCAGTAACAACAGATTTGGCCATACCGCCGTGGGCCATGCCAGGTAGAGCATGCAGGGACCATACAGAGCGGGTTTAATAAAGCGCTTGGCGTGGTGATAGACAAAGCTTGATTCATAGCCGGCACCGTATCGCCGTAAGTCACGCCTGACCAGCCCGTCCACCACGCCCATGATGACAACCAGCGCAAACAACGGCAGGCTGAGAAAAAGGATCATGACCCGGATGAAGAAAATCAGCGTGACCCAGACCGTGGCCTGAAGGTACACACCCAGCCAGCTAACCAGTGAAGCACCCAGCCCATTGAGCGCCGGAATGAGCCCGCTGCCTTTTTCACTCAGGGATTTAAATGACTGCAGCCAGCCGCTGAATCCGCTGTCCACGAACAGCCACTGCCACGCAACATGGACCCAGCGGCTGACTGTCTCAACAGGAGCAGCCATTAGCAGGCTTCGTGTATACCCCTCCGACAGCCAGTGACTTTCAGCCACCATCACCCGGTAGCTGTGAGAGGCGCCTTCCTCCGGCCACATCAGCGCGATACAGGCATATTCAATCAGCAGGCTGACGAGCAGTGATCCGAGCAGCACGCCGATAAGGCCCACAGGAAAATCCCACAGAAGCAGCCCAATCGGTCCTGACTGCCGCTGGCGCGCAGGGGCGCTGCGCTGTCCGCTGTCACCGTCATGCTGGGACATCCGGACCTCCTGCCAACGGCATGTCACCACCCGTCCACCATGTCTCACCGGTGTGGTAGTTTTTTTCCATATTGTCAGCCAGTTGCTTCAGACTGGCTGGCATATGTGGATCGTCATTATCTGCCGGCAGCGGCATGCGAATTTTCCACAACCGCCCCCCTTCAAGTAACGCAAAGGCCTGACCCTTTGGCAGGTTGATGATATCTGCAGGGCTTATCATCGGGACTTTTACCAGACTCACCTGGTCATTAACGTTGCTGTTAAAGTCTGTTCCTTCCCCGGGACGGGAAACATCCGTGACGCCGGAAGTCAGCGTTTTCTGGTAAACATCCACTTCAGGGAGCTGATCGGTGAGCAGCATGGCGGTGTTCTTCTCGCGCACGCGGAGCATGACCAGCGTGTTGAAGTTCCCCACCACCTGATTCGCTTTAGCCGTGCTGCCGATCCGTGCCTCAATATCGGACAGGGTCTGGGTGTACGCGGTCACCTGAAAGCCGGCGCCGCCCCCTTTGTTGATGAGCGGAATGAACTCATCCCCCATCAGCTCGTTGAACTCATCGCAGTGCAGGTTGATGGCCACCTTTGCGGATTTACCTTCCTCCTCATCGCCAAGACCGAACTTGTAGATGTGACCGCCCTCAGAGACCAGATCGGCAAACATGCTGTTGCCAACGGCCGCGGCCACCACCGGATCAGAGAGCGCATCGAGGCCGACATACACCACGCCGCGTGACTTGATAATATTGTGCCAGTCGAGAATGGGGCGCGGATCGTCAAGGTCTGTGTAATCAGGCGCAAGAAGCGCAGCCGTCTTACCGGTAGTGAGTTTCTCCAGCAGCGGCAACAGGGAGGCCACAATTTTATCGAAGTAGGTGCGATCGTACTGGACTGCGCTGCGCAGACCATCAAGCACCGGGTCCCAGAGCTTCTTCCCCTCCGGACTGCCCAGCACCTGCTCCGATACCCAGATTTTCGCGCCGTTAGGCCTGCCCTGAAGATGACGCGGCAGGTCCTTGTCGATGATCCCGCTCTGCATCATGGCCTCTGCGGTATTCAGCAGCTGCGGCGCTTTTTCACTCAGCAGGTTATCCACGTAGGTTTCGTACAGCTCGCCGATATTAGTGACATAGCGGAGAATGAGGCCGTAATCCGGTCGCTGACCGAGGGCGACCAGCGCGCGCGTGATGATATTGACGAAGCGCCAGGCAAACTCCCGGAAGGCGGCGGAATTACCTTCACCGGAGAGCTGTCCGGCAACGCGTGACGCCACCTCTGAAATACGGCTGAAGCGTCCGACGGCGTTGTACCGTGCGCTGATATCGGGCCAGCCAAGATGAAACACCCAGAAGTTATCCTGACGCCCCGCTCGGTGCGACTCCGCGTACATCCGACGCAGCAGGTCAGCGTCCCCTTTGGGGTCAAACACAATGACCACCTCATGATCGCCGGCGGCATTTTTACGTCGGATGTCCTGGGTGATGAGCAACTCCGCCAGACGGGTCTTGCCCACGCGGGTGGTACCGATAACGAGCATGTGTCCGACGCGTTCGCCGAGATCGTAGGTGACCGTCGTCTCATCAGGCTCAACGCCGTGATAGATAGGGCTGCCGCCGACCGGCGGCAATGGTCGAAAAGGGTTGAGCGCCATATCTGCACGGGTCAGCCGGCACAGCCAGGGGAGGCTGTATTCCATCCTTTTTTCCATTTCGCGTGCCATGCGGTAGAGCACGGAGGGCTGCACGTAGATTTCGCATTCAGGACGACGCGCCTCCATCAGTCGCTGGGTATGACGTGCCGACCACTGGAACCCTTTGCCCAGAAAAAGATGGCGCCGGCTGACCGGGATCTGATCGCTGGTCAGCACGTAACGGGGGAGACGGCGGATATTCTGCCGGTAGCGCAAAATTTTCATGCCCTGACGGGTCCGCTTCAGGGCAATGACGCCGAAGCCGGCAGCCGTAACCCAGCTTACGGAAGGCGCGAGTGCCACCGCCCAGGGGGCGGTCAGGCATATGCAGGTCGCACTGGCCGCAACCGTAGCGGAATAGAGCTCTACCGCCGGGCGCAGCAGGGACTCCATAACATAACGATCGCTCATGAAAACTCCCTGCGGGTCTGCCAGCCAGAAGAGCCGGTAAGCTTTGCTGCAGCATTCATTTTGCGGTCAACCTCTGCCGAGCTTTGCAGCAGATTGTCATTCTTACTCGCCATAAAATCAGACATTGTTATCTCCCTCTTAATCATGAACAGTTGTGGAAGAAGCGTGTTTTTCTGGGGAGTGTTGTCGCGGGGCCTGACAATGTGACTGGGTGTTCAGGTAGTCCATCCAGCGCCGATCGCCAGCCAGCAGCCAGAGTAGCCGCTGGCCGCTGATGAGCGTGATGCCGCTGTAATGTCGTAAGGCATCCCGGCTCACCTCACCCGTACGCCCGGTATGAATAAACAGACCAGAGCAGCGTTCGCACTCTGTCAGCAACCCGAATGCAGAAACGTGTGCCGCACTGATGGTTGCACTGTACCGCTTGGCCTGAATCAGAAAGCGGCGACCATTGATCCAGACGGTCCCATCGGCCCCCCCCCCCCATCACCGCTGTAACGGACATTGCGCTGTATACGCAGCCCCTGCCGTGACAGCGCTGTCAGCAACATCTCTTCAAACACATACGGATTCATCTTGCGAAGCCAGCTTATCCGCGCTGGCTCGTCGCGCAGCCGGGACAGGCGAAGCAGCGCCCGGGCAGCCTGTTTCTGATAGCGGCGATGCCGGCGCTGGGTGACAGAACGGCGCGCTGATATCAGAAGGGCCAGTGAAGTCGCAAAAGCGATTAACAGGACAACCAGCCCGCGATGCTGGCTGAACAGCTCCGGGATAAGGGTTACCGGCATCACTGTGAAATTCCTGTTGCGGTGATCAGCGCCGGATAATGTGTCAGCGCCAGCCGGCGGGCCAGATCTCCGCCGCTGACAGGCACCATTTCAACCGCCGGGGCTATCTGACGCAGCGATTTCAGGCTGCTTTCATCCTGCACGTTGATAATCATGCCGGTTGCCTGCATACGCATGAGCTCAGCGGCATTCTGCTGCAGCCAGCGACGGGATGAGGGATCGTCACCCAGCACAAATACCGGTGGCATCCCTGGCAGGTTTACTGGTCTGGCAGTCACGGTGCCAGGTGACATTTCTGGTGTGCTGACGGGCAGCATATCTGAAATGGAAAGCGACACAGGGGGCGGAGGAAGCGCTGTTTCGGCCGAATCGGCCACAGGAGCCGTGTTAATTGCGTCGAAGAAAGGTGCGGTACTTTCACCGCCAAGATCCCCGACAACGGTGAGCGCTGCAAACGCACTGAAGGTTGCCATCAGCATGACAGGGAGGAGCGTCACAGGCAGGATATTACGGATTTGAATTTTCATTGAGGTTCAATCCAGGTAAGTGTTGAACGCGCAAGGATGACAGGCTGCTCACTGTGGGCGGGCATATCGGCTGGCGCAATCTGGCTGAGCTTGCGGCGCACTATCGCCATATAGGTTGCGGCGTGGCGCCCGCCCGCAGGGTGATGGTAGCAACCTGCAGCCTGCAGCCAGCTTCCGGGACGGGTGTCATAACAGGCCCGCAGAATACGGGCAGCAGCGCGAAGATTGGTGTAAGGGTCAAAAGCATCACGATAGGTGGCAAAGAAATGGCCATTCCATCCCAGATTCACCTGTACCAGCCCGACATCGATATTTTTCAGTGGCCAGCGCTGCATAAATCCGAGCAACGCCGTGAAGGCTTCCTCCCGGGTATCATAGTGATATCCCTTGCCTGCCACGTTGATCGTCCAAGGCCAGGGCTTTGCTCCCCATGCGGTACTGCGAGTACTTTCAGCCATAGCGAGCGAGTACAGCGATTCAGCAGGTACCCGCTCGGCTGCAGCAATTTCCCGGTAAGCATCCGGAATGACCTGGAGTGTCGGCGCACTGTGCGCTGCCGATGCCAGCAGCAGACCAGATACAACCATCAGAACGCGGCGAGCTGCCATCCGTTTTCCCCCTGCTGCAGAATCACAGGCATCTGCCCCTGTCCGTAACGCAGCCACAGGCCGCCGTCGTGGTTAAGTGTTATCTGGCGACTGCGAACCTTTTCCACCGGAATGTTATGCCGGATAGCCCAGGCGCGGATGGCCTCATCGCTGTTTCCTCCGACCAGATAAATATCAACCGGGCGATCGTCTGCAAGCACAGCCGCAAGACGCGCATCGCAGCGGGAGCAGTTCTCTTTAACAAACAGTGCAAGTCGTCCCTGCGTATCGTGTGCTATCCCGGCAGCATTGCTGCCCATATTTACGGCCAGCGTCTCGGGATACAGGCGGAGCCAGGCGGCATTGATTTCGCGCTGGAAGGCCAGTTCTTTTTCAGTTCGCTGGTATTCATGCCTGACCCAGAGTTCGGCCAGGCGACGACGCTCAGCGCTGTTGCTGGTTTCTACACCCAGAGCAGTAAGAGGATCGAGACCGGGAGACATAATGCCGCGCTCGCCCCGCATGAGCGTCTGATAACGGCTCCAGTCACTGTCAGAAAGCCCCCACTGCTGCGCCTGCTGCTGTGAACTCAGCGTGCCCGAGGAGGACTCCTGCAGCGGGGATACGCTGCTCTGCCCTGACGGCGTCTGAACCGTTGCCGCATCTGAAAGAAATGACATCAGAATCAGCACGGCAGGTAAGCTTTTTTTAATCACTGATCTATCTCCGTTCATTCAACATGCAGCCGTTGCTGGCTGCCGTTAACCGTAAAGAGCGCGGTGCGACTTCCCTCTGTTGACCGCAGCGTCCAGCCAAGCAGGGAATCACCTGGTGAAAGCAGGCGCATGGCGGATATCTGTGAAGCACCGCGCGGAATGACAACGGCGAAGGTCTGCCCGCCACGGCGTTCAATGCCGGTCAGCACAAACGGTGCAGCCAGCGTCACCGTGCGCCTGGCTGACCGGTTAATCTTTTTTGCAGGTGTCGCCGCGCGGGTTTTCGCTGCTTCAGTGGCAGTCCGGCTCTTCTCAGGCTCAGCCGCTTTCTGCGCCAGCTGCCGGTTGAGCTCTTTCAGTGCGGAGGATGACTGCTGAACATCGTGCTCAAGAGAACTTAAGCGCGTATGCAGCTGAGCAATCACCTGGCCGTTGCTGCTGCCGGCATCCTGCAGCTGACTGACTGCGTTTTTCAGGCTGGCCTGTTCATCACCGGCCGACTGCAGTTCCGCAGGGATTGAGGCTAAGGCGGCTGTCTGATGCTCAAGTGTTTTCAGGCGCGCTTCCATTGATGAGACATTGGAGGCGAGCTGACCAATCTGGCCGCTGCGAAACGCCGCATCGAGTGTGTTAACGCGTATAGTCAGGTCTGATACCTGACGCCCCATGACAATCAGCGCGATCAGGGAACCCGTCAGACTGACCGTAAGCAAAACGATGCTGCCGCCTTTGAGGATTTTTCGGGGGTTAAACGGAAGCCGGATTCGGGGCTTATCCGCCGCGGCGGGCTGCACCTCTGACGCTCCGGCCTGATGCTCAGGAGCGTCAGGGAGCAGTTCCTCGGGCGAGGCATGACTGAGTGACATACTGGGATTCCTTATGGCTGCACAGCAGAACGGCCATAAGGTGCAAAAACGCGCGACGAATAACGATGATTAACTCATTAGTCGTTTGTGAAAATTTCCGGGCGGCGGATACATCGGTAAATTAAACAGGGCCTAGAAGTCTCTGTTTCAGACGGTAAAAAAAAACCGCGGCCAGTGTCCCGGTGCGCGGCATCAAAATGTCATTAGAGGTTCGTTGTTATAGGTGCATTAACAGGATCTATAAAACGCGTTCAGGCGTCAAGCACTGCGCCCTGAATGTTAACTGACACGCCACACACCAGTCTGGCCGTCAGTTTATGCTGCAGAAAACAGGCACGAGCCAGTTTTGGGTATACGAGCCACCGCATCCCTCGCCAAGCGTATTCCATGAAGACCAGTCGCCGTCATGGTTTACGCGGCCAATTTCAAGCGGCCAGCGCCCGCCGCAGCGGTTAGCACAGACGCGCACGGGAGATGAAGAGCCGCTCTGCCACACCCAGTCCTTACAGGAGAGTGTGGCACCGCTCGAATCATGACTGATCGCGCCAATAATGCTGCAACCTGCACCTGGCGAGTTGACCTGATCCTGGTGTAGCAGTCCTCCTGCAGACATATCCCCCTCAGCCCGCACGCTTCCGCCACGAACCTGACCACCGGTATAGATGTTTTTATTATTAACTGCGCGAACCCAGTCATTATCCGACATATAAAATCCACCGCCATACGTCTCGTTAAGCCAACCCTTAGAACCCCGCGTAATCATCCAGCCATTATTAGACCTGATATCGTTATTCGCGGTAATCGCATTGCCTGCAGTGACGTTAGCGCCTGCTGATACGCCGGCCCCTGCTGTGACGTTCTGGCCTGTCACGGTTCCGTTAGCAGTGACGTTGCCGCGTACAGTAACGTTATTGGTGAATGCACCGTTTACAGCGTTAACCGTAGCAGCATTGTTCAGGTTGTTTCCCCCCATATCAATGCTGGTATGCATCGTGTTCAGGTCTGGCTTACCGGTAACGGAAAAACGATACAGACGATCGCTCTCACCCTGCGCGGCACCCAGTTCATCCGTGGTCAGCAGAACGGCGATATGGCCCTGCGTGGTGCTGACGCCAAATTGTGCGAGCGGCATGCTCCAGCTGCTCATCGCGCCGGTCGCGATCCCTGACGTCCAGATATAGCCCCCCATGCCAGAGGTAATATCCATTGATATCTGTCGCAGTGCCAGAAAGGGCAGTGCGGAACCGTTCTGTGTAAAAATCAGCCCCTGCAGCTGGTTCGTGTTAGTTGCATTCCGGACAAGCGCAGCGCGATATACCTGGCCATCGATAGTGTTCTCACTGAAACCCTGCTCCAGAAAACCGGTGTTTTTCAACATGACCGGCGTCACGATAACAGGGGACGTTGTCGTGGCGCTGGAGAGCAGCGTATCGTAATAACGTCCCGTATAGCTTTTGACGGCCTGCGTAAAACGGGAAACCTGCGCAGCGGTGTTCATCCAGGTCCGCTTATCCATCCAGTCACTGATAAGCGAATACCCCCAGACGCTGACGAGTAAGAGAATAATCAGTGCGGCACCGGTGCTGATGATCGCCCAGCCCCTGTCGTTTTTTTCATTCGATTTCACAGGCATCACCATGTAATGAGTGGATGATAAAGTTTGATAAGCGCGACCAGCATCGCGCCGGCGCACAGCCAGGGTCCCATAGGTCCTCCCTGCTGGACGCGGCGCACCAGAAGCTGCCAGAGCACAAATAAAAAGACGCCTGTGAGCAGTGCATAAAGACCCTCACAACCACCGAGCCAGGCCGCAACAGCGCCGGCCAGCCAGACGTCGCCAAGCCCCAGGCATTCGCGCGCAGAGACTTTTCCAGTCACGTAGCGCCAGAGCCCGAATAACCCCAGCGCCGTCGCGGCAGAGAATGCATGCCCCCAGAATCCGGGGGCTGACAGAGCAGCAGCCAGACCTGCAATCAGGCAGCTCACCGTCATATAACGGGGCAGAAATCCGGTGAGCGCATCGATGAGCGTCATCCTGAAGAGAAAAAGGCTGAGCAACAGCGCCATCAGCCTTTCCAGAGCCGGCGCCGGCGACAGTACGATGCAGGTTGCAGATGCCGCAAAAAGCCAGGTAATGCCGGCGGGGGCGGGATTTAAAAAAATGGCCAGCCATTCTTTTTCATCATTGGTGGTCAGATAGCTGAGGCGTACCAGGTTTGCCATAAAACAGAACAGGCACAAGCCAAGCGGAAAAATGATGATAAGCATTGGCCACGGCATGCTCAGCGTCAGCAGCGTCACAGTTTAATTCCCCGTTCTTTTAGTAAAAGCTGGCGATAAATGGCATATATGCGGTTGGCATAGGATTCGCGCGTTTCATGGCGGTCTTTTCTGAACCCGGCGTTATACGAGCCGAGACAGTTCCAGCTGTAGCCACAGACCTGAAAATGTCTGGCAAGTATCCAGGTGCCGATTTGTACATTAAGGCAGGGGCGCGTCAGCAAATCCTGTGGACCGCTGATGACCCCCTGCGCGATCAGCCCAGGAATATGTGAGGAATTGATCTGCATCAGCCCATAGTCCGTGCTGAGCGCCCGCCCGGTTTTTTTATCCCGGTTAATATTCGTTATTGCCGGCCGGAGGCTGCTCTCGCCCGTAGCGATGGCTTTAAGCAGGAGCGGATCGAGATGGTACTTCGCTCCCGCTGCGTCAAAGCAAAACGCCCCCGCACGGGGGCAAAGCAATATCAGGAACAGAACCGTGGACAGGCGCAGCATGTCATCAGCCGTTATGCGTAAAGACGAGCGTGTTATTCCCGGTCATGCCGCTGTCAGCCGTGCAGGACTTTCCTGCCGCTTCCGCGCTGACAACGCCGTCGCTGAAATCCGTGCTGTTAATGCTGATTGCGCTGAATGCACCGCCGGAACCGAGCTGGGTGGCAATTGAGATGCAGTCTGCCTGCGGTACTTTCTGCGTCGTAACAGAAAATCCGTTGTTGAACCCGTTGGTTGCCACCGGTGCCATCACGACCTGACCACCATAGCTGTTCCACATCGTCGCCGTGCCGGAGCTTGCCGTTCCCTGAATGGTCCAGCCGGCTTTCGGCGCGCCACCCTGCTGGATCAGGGTGCCGGTCATCGTGGTGCTGCTGGTAAAGTTGTACCCTCCCTGAGTCTGCTTAAGCTGCTGAGCATTGGTCACGATAAACTGGAGATTGGATACCTCCACGCCTACAGACTTTTTACCCCAGAGGCTCCAGATCCATGCACCGACGAGACAGATAACAATGATGGTGCCCAGTGCAATGGCGCCATGTTCCATAATGCCCCAGCCGCGATCGGGCTGGCGATGATGTTGCGGGAATGCCTTTGATGACATGATGTTTCCTTAATGTGTGCTGAAGGTGTTCATATCCTGAATCTGCATCACCATCAGCAGTATGAGTAAGAAGAAACTCATAATCAGGACGAGAGAAAAGAACTTGGTGACGTTCGCGCGGCGGGCAACGCGTGCCAGAGCCTGCTCCAGCCAGCGGTCGGCATAGTTGGTGATCAGCGATGCTGCGCTGTTACCTTTATCGAGAAGAGAGAGGTAGTTCACCGCCTCACGGCTGGGGAAGTCATAACCGCTGTTGCGCATTGCATGGCCCAGAGAATCGCCCTCGCTCATGCAGTCTATTGCGCCCTCGATGCGCTCCTGCAGCCAGGGCGGAGCGAATCCGTTAAGGATCTGCAGCGACTTAAGCTCCTGCACGCCAGCACCCAGCAGCGCCCCGATATTCATCAGAAACACAGCCCCCTGCAGGTCTTTGTAAACCGACCAGGGCATAAGGTAATCAGCGAAGCGACGCAGTCGCCCCCGCCATCGGGGCAGGGACCAGAACGCCAGCGTCACAAGTACCGCGACCGCGCCGGCAGCAGTCAGTCCCCAGCGGCTGCTCCACTGCGCAACGCCATTCATAAATCCGAGTGCGCCAGTCCAGCCTGCCGGATCGGACATTTTGCTCAGGGTGGGGACCAGCGCCAGGTTGTTGGCCAGCAGCAACCCCGTCCCCAGCAATACCAGCACGATCGGGAATACTGAGGCGAATACCACCTGGCCGAGAATGCGACGACGGGCCACAATGAGTTTATCCGCCTGCATCAGGGCACCGGGAATATTGCCGGTTTCCATGCCGGCGCTGATAAGTGCGGCCTCTTCGTAAGGTGCCCAGGCGGCCAGCACGTCCTGCAGCGCGCGACCGGGGCGGTTATCGTTCACCCCTTCAAGACAGTCCTGGACCAGCTCGTGGTAAGGATGCCAGCGGCTGCCAAAGTCGGTGTGCACCTCGCCAATCATGGTCAGGGCCTCTTTGAGCTGTTTGCGGTTTTCCAGCAGAAAGCGCAGGGTCTCGTAAAACGGCTGGCGGTACTGGCCGGTGAATGTTGCCCTGACCAGGCGGTAGCGCAGGTTTTCTGCTATCGACATATGCCGGTCAGGCGTGAAGCGATCAGCGGATGCCATCGGGTACCTCGCACTCCATCACCGAATCTTCATCCAGCGGACAGATAAGATCGCCTTCCAGCGGGTCAACACGCCCCTCAGCCAGGTATCTCATCAGGTGCATGCGGCGGGTAATACCGCCCTGATTCACCCAGTACTGACGGGCAACGGCCGGGCCGTGTGACAGCCAGAGCTGCATCAGGCGGGCATCGGTCCGTATCACTTCGGCAATGGCCGTGCGCCCGGTCACACCCCGGCTGATGATGCGTCCGGTCAGCGGCACCGTTTTCTGACAGTGGGGGCAGCCTTCGTGATTGCGGAAAAAGAGTTTGCTGGTATCGCAGAAGCCCTCAACAGTGCAGTACCGTTCAAGACGTTCCCGCGTATCAGCGTCCAGCTCAGGGGCTTTTTTCTCCCACGGCACCCGGCAGTGTTCGCACAGCAGCGGCACGAGACGCTGGCCTATTAAGCCGGTGATGAGTGCGGCATCTGCCAGAAGGTGGCGGTCAATACCGAAGTGCTCCATACGACGCAGGGAGCCAATGGGGCTCTGCGTGTGCAGGGTGGAGAACAGCGCGTGCCCGGTTTCACTGGCGTAAATGCCGGCGATAAGGGAGTGCAGGTCACGCATCTCGCCGTTCAGAATGGCATCCGGATCGAGACGCAGCGCGGAGGCATTGGCGTTAGTCCAGGCGCGGCTGATGGCCTCCGGCGAGTTATCGGCAGGCATGACGGCCGTCTGTATGGCACCCGGAATCCGACCCTCAGGCGGATTTTCCAGCGTCAGCAGGCGCTTTTTACCGCCCGTCAGATCAAGCCAGATGTCACTGAACACGCGCAGCGTGGCGCTTTTGCCCGAGCCGGTTGGGCCGGTGAGCAGAACCATGCCTTCCGGAAGGCGAAGGATCTGCATAATGAGCTTTATCTGCTCCGGCAGAAAACCCAGCTGCGGCAGCGTCGGTATGTTGTCACCGTCGTCCGGAATAAGACGCATGACAACTATCAACCCGTCGGGCGTTGGACGATGCTCGTATCGCGCGCCATAAAGACCGGCGCGGCGGGCAAACTTTGCATCTATGCGCCCTGACTGCTCGCGACCGGCAAAAAATGACTGTTCGCGCACGTCGCACATGGAAAGATATGAGGTAGAGGCCAGCGTCATCCCCTCCACATCTTTCACTTCATCCACCACCTCCAGCTCGCCGTGAATACGCAGCTGGACGATGGAAATCCTGCGATCACTGCTGATTTCAATATGAATATCAGAGGCATTGAACTCGTGACCGAGCCTCATATAGCTGATGACCTTATCCTGCGATACGCTGATGTCGAGCTTGTCCAGATCGCCTTCGCTGACGCTCTGTGACAGGCTCAGGCCGCGCTGCTCTGCCACTTCACGCCGGCGGTTCAGCTCGCTCAGCGTCACAAACTCGGTTTTTGCCGTGGGATGCGTCCGGGTGACGTCCATCACCCAGCGTTGTATGGCCGCTTCTTTACGGCGGTTGCCGTCGATTAACAGTGTTACGCCACCGGTGGCATGCAGCTCGGCGAACACAAAATCCATTATCTCTTTATCAGGTGTCATCGTGGCCTCAGAAGGAGAGTTCAGAATTGTCGCTGAGGCGCACAAGCGTTGACGTTACCTCAGTGACGCGTTTAGCCGTGCCCGGGATTTGATCGCCTTTTACCACCTCCGTGACCCCGCCGTCAGGCAGGACAATGCGCGCGCGTAACTGATTACCCCGCCCGTAAATTTCCTGCAGTCGAACGCTGCCGGCGCGCTTCTCCGTGCCGGCAGACGCAGTCTGCTGAGAGGGGGCAGGCTGCGCCATAACCGGCATGGCCGGCTGGCTGGCGGTGGTCAGATAATTCCGGTCGGCACCCAGTCCGGACTGACTTTCCCGCAGCTGCTGCTCCAGCCGCGCCGTCTGCACTTTCTGCTCCAGAATCAGATTGCGGGCCTGCGCAGCTTCCAGCTCCCCGAGGGTGACATTCGGCGGCAGCACATCGCCGGCAGCGGCCGCGGGCGCGGGTCCGCAGAGCAAAGCGGACAGAAGCAGCCCAGGCAGGGCGGGATTAATTCTGCGCATAGATGCTCCCCTTCATGGTGTAGTCGAACTGCCCCTGCGGGCTCATGGTGATCGAAAGGCTGCTGAGGCGAAGCCCCGTGGCATCAAAATCCTGCAGCAGTCGCTCGGGCTGCAGACGTGAGCTGACAGAAAAGTTAAATTCCCGCCAGTCCTGTACAGGAGTAATTTTTTCCTCACCCGGCGCGACCGGCGGCGGCTTCACCTCGGTAAATCTGACGTCGAGGTTGCGGCGCTGCAGATGGGATATAAAGCGCATAAGCTGAGCATCAGCACCGGGCAGTGCTTCGTCAGTGAACCCGGTCGGGGGGGTATGGTTAAAGGGAATGAAAACATCACCGTTTTTACCGCCTTCCTGAAGATTAAAGACGGCTGAGTGACCGAACAGCTCGCGGGCGCGGCGGGAGAAATCCTCGACCGTTGCACCCGGAGTGGCAACAAAGCGCAGGCGCAGGCCCTCGGGGACACATTCCCCGTCGGTAAAGCGCCAGCCGGCAACGGATGCGAATACGGGCTCACGCGTGAGCCAGCAGTTGCTTAGCAGCACTGTAACTGGAGGCAGTGAGGCCCACGGGTGCGGTGCGCGTGCGGGTTCAGCCGGCTTTTCTTTCGTCAATGCCATGCGGGCGCGAAACGCTGCCATTGCAGCGGCCTGTTCAGCCTTCTCTGATGCGGCATCGAACCAGTAAACGCCACAGGCCACCGCGAGGGTGACTGCGGCTACCGGGATAATGACCGACAGGGCGGTCACGCGCTTATGAAGCCGGCAGCGTTTTATCTGCGCCCGGCTGAGCCTGTCAGTCAGTGTGCCGGCGTGCAGGTTGTCGTCTGCCATTGCTGCACAGCGTAAACGCGGCGAATCAACATCATTAAAACGCAGGAAGTTTGCCGCCGACTGTTCAATGATGGCGCGGGAGCCGGTCACGTCGCCCATGACTGATAACTGCCCGCCGATAGCCGCGAAAAAGACCCAAGAATCCTCAGTGTGACTCAGGCGGTAAATACCCCAGGCATTTCCGCCCTCGGCCAGCAGGAATGCCACGGCCAGCGCGTGCTGGCTGCGGCGCACGCGCCCCGGGGAAACCAGACCGCGCATAGAAGCATTTCCTCTTCCGGCAGCGGCATAATGCGTATCAGGCGACGCTTTACTGCGAAACCGGGTACTTAACGCATTACGCTGCGGCTCCCAGTGCAGACCTGCCATCCAGTCCCGCCGCTGATGCGTCAAACGGATGCCGGCCCGGAGGCTCATTTTTTTCAGTACTGACATGGTTTACCTCAGCAGAACAGGGGTGATCATGATGACGAGCGTCGTGCGGCCGCGGGAGCCTGTCTGGCCGCCGCCCAGAATGAAGTTGTTTGGCGTAAGGGTGCCCTGTTTGTCTGCAGAAAGGTTCTGCTGTTCCGAACCGGTCAGCACCAGCGTCTGACCAGAGCGCAGATTGACCTTGCGGGCCAGCGCTTCGGTTGACGTTGTGGGCAGATCGTTACGGGTATTGCCGTCAGCGCTGACGAATTTCTCAATCTGCGGCGGGCTGGTATAGCTGAAGGCGAACTGCAGCTGCACGTCACCGTTTTCCTGAATGAACGGCAGCATGGTCATGAACAGGCCGGTGGTAATGGTCGACGTCGTCATTGATGAGGTGACGCCCACGTTTGCCGTTGCGGTTGTGCTGGAACTGGACAGGATGCCTTTCTGGCCCGAGAGCTGATAGGCCACCGGCGTCAGGTTGGCGGTAGGGTCAGTCTGGTTCAGCGCCATGCTGACATTACCCTGCTCGGAAAGGGCTTTGATAAGCAGGCTTGATCCGGAGAATTTAGCCGCATTACCTGTGGCCGTATCGAGGATAGAGATACCGGCGCTGGCGGCTGACGTGGAGGCATTGGCCATTGACCCTGTCAGGCTGGCGCCAAAGTTATGCAGGGATTTATAAACCAGCCCCCAGTCAAGGCCCAGCTGCTCGTTGCGTGTCTGGCTGACGCTGACAATCTGAATATTGAGCTGTACCTGACGGCTCAGGACCTTGTTCTGATATTCGATATAGCGACCGACGCGGTTAAGCACGTCAGGCGTATCGGTCACGCTCAGCGTGCCGGTGGCGGCCGAAAGCCAGAATCGCCCGGATTTCGGGGTCAGCATCTGCTCAACCGTTTTACGAATATCATCGTAAAGGTCGCTGTTCATGCCGTAATCAGTTTTCTGATTAGAGCTGATATCGCCCGTCGTCCCGCCGGTCGTCCCGCCGCCGCTGCCCAGCTGATTGCCTGAACCGGAATTAATCGAGGCGCTGCTGTTAACCTTTGTATTCAAGATAACCAGCTGAAAAGTGCGGGTATCCTGAAGATAGAAATACACGCCGCTGCTGTCACTTCGCCAGGACAGGCCGTATCCGCTGGCTTCAATATCAAGGAGATCGCGGACGTCGCCCTGGAACTTAAGGCCACGCGCGATCATGGTGCTTTGCTGAACAGGCGCGGCCTGCCCTGCAGAAGCGCCGATCTGTGAAAGCGGCACACGACCGTTATCATCGGGTGCAGGTAACGGACCGCTCATCGGGGATGTGACCACACCTCCGGTTGTGACACTGCTAAGCGCTGCATAAGCATCGGGGGTGATCGACACCCGGATGCCACACAGCGCGGTGATGCGCTGACCCAGCTCCGGCAGTGAAATCCCTTCCGGCCGGTTAATCGTTATCTGACAGGAAGGCAGTTTTTTTTCATCCGGCGTGGACACGACCGGTGCAACCGGCTGCAGGTTCACCCAGGGTTTATCAGACCAGACAACGGTAGGCTGAGACAAAGCCTGGCGGCTCTGCAGCACCCGCTGTGCCGTTTCAGCCTGACCTGTGGCCTCCTCATCCATTTTGCTGATTTCACTCAGCGAACATGATGACAGCACAAACGCGGCGGCCAGCGCTGTCAGGCAGAAAGGTAAACGGCGCATCCGCAGCCCCCTGGTGTTGTTAGTTAAGGTAAACAATGCTGCCCTCCGATACGCCGTACGGCAGAGAGAGATTCATATCGGTGCCATCCGCCATGCGCAGACGGCCACCGCTGACGGTCAGGGCCAGCGCCGAGGTCATGGACCTCGCACGCAGCGCGGCAAAAACACCGGCAGTTTCAGGCACCCATATCCAGAGGCGCCCCCCCTGGATAACGGTCTTAATGCGATTGTCCGGGAGCGGCACAATACCTGTCTGAGCAAGTGATACCGGACCATCAGCCACCGTTTTACCGTAGCGCCAGTTATTTACCGCGTCAGCGGTGCGAAGCATGTCGCCGGCAAGCCGATACGGCAGGGTCTGCTGCATTGCAAGCCGGATGTGTTCAGCAGAATGGCGCTGCGCATCACCCGCCATCAGCGAAATGACCAGACAGAACACGAGTATGGGCAGCGCAAACCCCATCTCAGTGACCTCCTCCCGCTGGCGTATCGCTCACGGAAATCAGGCACTGAATACGATTGGCTTCAGCGAAAAGGGGTTTTTCGGCTTTGCGGTAGAGGTCAAAAACCTGAACCATGACCGACTCAAAGTTGCCGTGGAAAACCAGTGGCGCATCGATGCGGTAATCAAGCGTCACGGGCCAGATAACGACCCAGTTGCCGCCATTACTGCACTGTGCTTTCGAAGCCCAGCTGGTCAGCGTCTCTTTCAGGGTCGAACCCGGTTCCGCCCGCCAGGTCTGCCCGACGGGAAGCGCAGCAACTGGCGTACCCGGCGCATAAGGAGATGAGGCCTGGCTGCTGACGGGAGGGGCCGGCGGCAGCGTTGTAACGGGGCGAACCGGTGCCGACGGTGAGGTGCCGTTCACTGTAGTCTGCAGCGCGGCCACCGGGCGCGCTGCGGCAACAGTGGGTTTCTGCGACAGCGCTGTTCTTTGGTCAGGTGCGTTAGTCGCAGCAGGGGAAGACACCGGTTTGCTTTTTACCGGGGCCAACGAAGGGGTTTTCTGTGGTGCCGACAGGTTCGCCGCCGTCAGCACCGGAGACGGAACTGCAGGATTCTGCGGTTTGAGCGACGTTTCCGGGGGGGTGGCCGGTGCATTGACGCTGATGGTGTCACCGGTAAAAGGATTGCGTGAGACGGTATTGCCTTTTCCTGTCACCACCGGGGGCTGAACAGGCTGCGTCACAACCGGACGATTAACATTTACAGCCTGTGGTGCGCGCGAGATCGGCACCGTCTGGGGGAGAGCAAAACTACGAAACTGGTCACGCAGCTCAAAGCAGATTTCACGGTTCACCTCATCCACTTTCAGGCGCCAGGCTGGACCGGCCAGCACCTGCAGGGCTTCGCTCAGTTTCACGGGACCGATATCGCGCTGCACGGCAGGAAGGGGGCGGCTGAGCAGTTCTGAAAATGCTGAAGAAGTGGCTGAGCATAGTGAATAGCCGGATTCCAGCAGGAGATAACGAAATCCTTCTCCCACTGAGTTAACCAGCTGAGCAGGCATAGTGATATCGATTATCTGATTAAGCGGATCGCGCTGCGCATCATCTGGGCGTGTGCTGACGAGCGTGTAACGATCGTAGCGCACCACTTCAGGGGAACGATTTCGGTAAATGTCATCGAAGCGGGCAGGCTGCTGATAACGGCCATTGATTAATGGCGCTGCGTCAGAGGCCGGGTTGCTGCAGCTGGCCAGCATGACAGAGCAGGCAAGCAGTCCGGCTCCCGTTGCCGCGCGTCTTGAAGGTACTGCCATCAGGATTCACCCCAGGAATAGTCTTAGTCAGGAGTGCTATTCTCGCGGTGGAGGAAAAACGGACAATGCGAAACTATGTCTGCGGATTAAAGAATTAAGTTTTGCAAACCGATAACGGCTTTACAGAAATAATCCCCTCCGGGGCAACCCCTTCTGTCCATAAAAGCAAGTTTTACGGACAGAAGGGGTTCTCGATTTCCCCGCTGTTTCAGGTTGCATGGTATAAAAAAAGCGCCCGCAGGTGCTTTATTGTCTGGCATGGTGGTAACTCATACAGGATAAAATTTCTGAGACAGAATTTGTCCCATATCCCAGATACAGTCCTCGGGAAAGACGTCAAGTTGTGTTTCCTGAGTTGCAGAAGATACAGCATCGGCCCATACAGCAGCTATCCAGTCACGATCAGAGAGCGCAGTTTTCAGGCTGGGTGTGCCTTTGATGTGTAATGCCAGTGCTTTTCTGTGTTCTTTGATGGTTCGCTGCCAGCTGGAACCGCGGCGGCCCGGCTGAAACTTCCATATGAGAAGATGCGCCAGCAGAACGGCCATACGCCTTGCAAGTTCCCGTTTCTCGCTTTTGCCCACGTCCTCGATCTCCTCGGCGATATTAGCAACATCAATCTCAGAGAACCGACCGGCACGCAGTAAAGCTGCCTGCTCCTGAGCCCAGGCAACAACATCAGCTTCGTATCGTGTATTCATGGTAGATCTCCAGTGACATTTCTGATTAATGAACATCAATATAGAAGTAAATATCGCCAGAATGAACCGGCGCAATTCAGGTCGTAATTACATGAATCCATAATGAAATATCGTAAATGGCTTTCCGGCACATGCCATAACCGTGTCCGAGGAACGGTATGTCGTCGTCAAAAAAAGCGGTTTAACATTTCACCCAGAAAAAGAGATGAAACAGCGGAAGCAACGTCACCAGAAGATAAGCCAGCCCAACCAAAATCCCAGCTTCATCGTTTTTATACACGCGAGAGATGATTTGATTGAGCGTATAAACTCCGATGTTGACGGCAATGATTGCAGGCCAGCCACCGTGGGGTTTCAGCATCAGGTATGAGCCCCCCGCAGCCAGCATGTAAATCAGCAGGTACAAAATAATGGCTTCAGCGGTACCGAAATAAAAAATATCTGTGACACTGTTAACAGCTCTTTTTAATCCGCTGCACTTAGCATTGTTCATGATAACGCCCATTTTTTAATCATACATTATCAGAATCTGAGTTATTGCAGCTGACCAGCATAACCCAGCCCTCAGCCAGTCTGATTACCGTTGCTACGCGACTTGAAAGTACTGCCATCAGGATTCACCCCATGAATAGTCTTAGCCTGGAGTGCTATTCTCGCGGTGATGAAAAAGCGGGCAATGCGGAACCCTTTCCTGAAACTGAAGAAAAATACTGCAGAGCCGGTACGGGTTAATCAACGGACCTGGCCATTAACTTTAATCAGAAAAGAAAACGCCGGAGAACCGGCGTTGAAAGTAATTTGAAGTCCATGAGTTCAGCTGTTGGATAACAACATGAAACCATCATATTTTGTAGAATAACGTGTTAGCGGCAACCGGTGACTGCACAAAGCCAAAGTAGTCGTAGAACGCTTTAGCCTGCTCGTCAATTGCATGTACCATGATAGCCTTAATGCCGACTTGATCCGCCAGGTTTGAAACGCGTATCACGGCATCATTCAACAACCATTTCCCGAATTTATTGCCCTGAGTAGTTACATCGACTGCAAGACGGCCCAGTAAAACAACCGGTACGGGATCGGGCATATTCTGTCTGAGACTACGACTCAAATCGACATGACTTACCGAGCCGGTCGCGATGGAATAATAACCCACTACACGCATGGTTCCTTCAAGACAGATGACGAAGGTACGGGAGGCATTGAGATGCTGATTTTTCAATGCTCGCCGGCGAAGCCAGTCATCAAGAACCACATTTCCGCTATCGAACAGCTCAAGATCATGCCCCTCTGTCAGTAAAGCAGGCGCAGTGACTTTTATTTCCATTCAGGTTTTACATCCA
The DNA here is from genome assembly GCF_059730845.1 of gamma proteobacterium symbiont of Scutellera amethystina. Lineage (NCBI taxonomy): Bacteria > Pseudomonadati > Pseudomonadota > Gammaproteobacteria > gamma proteobacterium symbiont of Scutellera amethystina. The sequence continues at coordinate 3,437,413 of NZ_AP035935.1, read as the reverse complement.
TCAGTCGCTGACGACCTTCAACATTTTGTACAGGGGCTTCGAGCTGCCTGATGAACTCCTGATAACGTTCGTCATCAAGTATGAACACGCGTTGATCCAGAATAATGTTCTGTGCCTCATGCACAGCCCTTTCAATGATGAAATCAGTACGGTTTTTATTCACCAGACTCGCAGCATAATCAATCACTGCGCGCTCTTCATCCGTGGCACGGATATTGATTTGCTTATCACGAACGGATTTACGGAAAGTTGTTTGCATAACTCCTCCTGTTGGTAACAAATTGCTATACGCATATGGTATCCCGAATGGTAGCAAATTGCTATACATAACCATTCAGTAGATGATGAAAAGAAAGCGCCAGACTGAGCTGGCGCATAAGAGGGTATAATTCTGTGATTCCGTTAAGAAATGGCGTAAATGGTTTTGCGGCATATGCCATAACCGTGTCCGAGGAACGGTATGTCATCGTCAAAATCCATTGGTGGCTCATTCGCCGGATTCTGTGGCGCAGACTGAGGCTGCTGAGGTTGCTGAGGCTGGCCCCATGCACTCTGCTGACCTGACTGCGCATTGTTTCCACTGGTGTTGGTACCATTGTTACGGCCTCCGCCCACCATCTGCATCGTTCCGTTCATTCCCACAACGACTTCGGTTGTCCAGCGATCGGTGCCGCTGTTATCCGTCCATTTGCGGGTGCGTAACTGACCTTCGATATACACCTGTGAACCCTTACGCAGGTATTCACCGGCAACTTCAGCCAGCTTGCCAAACAGCACGACGCGATGCCATTCGGTAATTTCCCGGTTTTCACCGGTCTGTTTATCACGCCAGGTTTCAGAAGTGGCCAGGCTTAAGCCGGTCACCGCTTTGCCATCTGGCATGTAACGAACTTCAGGGTCCTGACCGAGATGACCGACCAGAATAACTTTGTTGACGCCGCGTGCGGACATAATGTTTTCCTCTCAGGAATGTGGGGTGAGAAACACGACCACCGGGATGTTCCGGTGGTGTGTCCGTAACGCTTAGAACGAATTCGGATCGTACTCTTTCTGAGCCGATGAGCCGGATTCTGGCGTCTGGGAAGCATTGGGTGCCTGATAGACTACGTCCTGACCTTTCTTGATGAACTCCACCTTGATCAGGCGGGCCTTCAGGGAAGGACGGCTTTCACCGGCATGATCACCCGACTGAAGGGTAAACACATCGGCTTTGAGTCCGCTTAGCACGAAGCCAATCAGCACTTTTTCTTCTTCATCAACGGCTTTTTGACAGCGATTAATGAGTTTGGTGGTGTCCGCGCCAGCGACCGTAACATCGAAGCGGGTATAGGACGCATTATCAGTAGGGCCGGTCAGGGCATTAATAACGGCGCAGGTGAATTCGCCGTTGGGTCCCTGAACACGACGTATCGAATTGAGATATCCGATGCCGCTGACGTTGAGGTTGAAAAACTCTTTTTTCTGATTAGCAGAAGCAGAGCTGTTTGAAGCAGGGGTATTGGTAGTTGCAGTCATGATGGTTTCTCCGGAGTAAAAACTAAACAGGTTGCGGAGAAACATCTGTCCCTTACGGGAAGTGTTTCCCGCAGGGATGTCAGCAAGGATTGCCGACTGGCTGAATTGGTGAAATGGACCTCAACTCATAAAGAGTTCCTGTTCTCAGAGGTTAACAGGTTTAAAACCGCCCGAAAGCGCCATCTCTCAGGTTGTGATGGCATTGGCACGTGATTACCCGAAGGCGTTCCTCTCAAATCACCGGAACATTGGCAGTTGTCGGAACGACAACGATTAGCCTCTTTATCATTCATTCAGACGCCGCGGATGTCAACGTCGCAGCATGCAAAAAATCATCAGCACATAAAATTAAAAAAGCGGCACCCTGCGGCACCGCCTTCTGAGGTCTGCACCATCGACCTGAGGTTAACCTGCTTTCGCAGTCGCTCCGCAGGCTGAAAGGGCCCGGCACGGGTTTCACGGAGTTTTCGTGCCTTACCGGCTCCCGTTCAGGTGTGGACAGGGCCGGTCAGACTGTATTCCGTCAGCACATGCATTAGATGCTGACGAAACCCGCAGTCACGGGGTGCGGCTTCAGAGCCGGTGCCACAATAGCAAAGCCCCTGACGGCCCGCAATCGGAGACGACGGATTAATTCTTCTTTGATTCAGCAGACTTAGGTTTCCGGGAACGCTTCTTTTTGCTGCCGCTGATGTTTATGACGCCTTTGCACCCGGGATAGCGCTGGCAGCTCCAGAACTCCCCCTTCTCTCCTTTGCGCAGGCGGGTTTTCCCTCCGCACATCGGGCAGACAGGCGTGGGCGGAACCCGGATACGGACCTGCTGCTGAGCCCCGTGGCTGACCAGGTTGCGCGTCCAGCCGGCCTGGCGCTGCAGAAAGTCGTCCAGCGACATACGGCCGGCGGCAACTTCATCCAGCGCCTGCTCCCAGAGCGCGGTCATGCCCGGCTCGGTCAGTTGGGGAGGCAGGGCATCGATCACGTCGGTTCCCAGTTCGGTCGCCATGATTTTGCTGCCTTTGCGCACAATAAAACGCCGGTTCAGCAGCTGCTCAACGATGCCTGCGCGGGTGGCTTCGGTGCCGAGCCCCGCATTGTCTTTAAGCACTTTACGCAGCGCAACGTCCGTAACAAAAGCGGCCGCATTCATCATGGCGCCAATCAGGGTGGCAAACGTATAGTGTGCCGGCGGGCGGGTCATCAGCTGCGCCACCTCAGCACCGGTCACCGCGCAGCGGTCATTGCGGCTGAGCGGCGGCAGGGTAGCAGCTGCTTCATCGTCCTCATCAATATTACTGTCCTGATCTTTTTCAAACAGGACCTTCCAGCCCTTTATCACCTCCGTTCGTCCGGAGCTGCGGAACAGCTGCCCGCCAATGTCGAACTGCAGCCGTGTGATATCGGACTCATGCAGTGGCAGGAACTGCGCCAGGTAGTTACGGCGAATGAGCAGATAGACGTTACGCTCCACCTCCGACAGCGCGGACAACTGAAACGCATTGCGCGTGGGGATAATGCCGTGGTGTGCCGTTATTTTTTTGTCGTTCCAGATGCGCGAGACAAATTCCCTGTCGAGGCCTGCCAGCACCGGTGCACATTCCGGGTCGGTACGGCCAATGGCATCAAGCACACCGGAAATCTCTTCCCGCATGGATTCTGGCAGGTAACCGCAGTCGGTGCGGGGGTAAGTGGTGGCCTTGTGCTTTTCATACAGGCTCTGCGCGGTATCAAGCACCTGCTGGGGTGACATATCCCACATCCTGCCACAGGCCTGCTGCAGGGTGCCTAGCGAAAAAGCCAGCGGCGCGGCGGATTTTTCGCGCTTAGTGTCACATTCTGTCACCACTGCGTGCCCCGTCTGACGGCAGAGCTGAGCCACCTGCTGCGCGATGTCCTGGTGAACACAGCGCTTTTCTTCGTCGGTATACACCTTCGCCGGCACCCACTGCGCCGGAAAGGTGATGCCGCCGGCCGAAATAATCGCTTTAACCTGCCAGTAAGGCCTGGGCACGAAAGAGGCGATTTCCCGGTCCCGGCGAACAACCAGCGCCAGCGTCGGCGTCTGCACACGACCTACAGAGACAACGCCATCGAAGCCTGCCTCGGCTGCACGCAGGGTATAAAGACGGGAGAGGTTCATGCCTATCAGCCAGTCGGCCCGGGCTCGCCCGAGACCGGCGTGATACATCCCGAGCGTGGCGAGCCCGGGGCGAAGGTCCTTAAGTGCTGCGCGGATGCTGATTTCATCCAGAGCGGAGAGCCAGAGCCGCTGCACCGGGCCTTCCCAGCGGCAGTAATCCAGCAGCTCGCGCGCGATGACTTCACCCTCACGATCAGCATCAGTGGCAATCACCACGTCGTCAACCTGACGCAGCAGCCGCTCAATGACTTTAAACTGATCCTGCGTCTCCTTCTTAACAACGACCTGCCATGGGGCCGGCAGGATGGGAAGCGCAGAGAGCGACCAGGGCTTACCATACTGCTGACCATAGGCCTCCGGCGGGGCGGTTTCCAGCAGGTGGCCTACGGCCCAGGTGACGGTGACGCCACTGCCTGACAGAAAACCATCGCCGCGACGGGTGGCCCCTACAACCTCTGCCAGGTCGCGCCCCTGAGAGGGCTTTTCACAGATATAAAGGCGCATAGCCAGCCTCCTGTGAGTCAGACTGCCTGATAACGCATGCGCAGCAAATTTACGCTCGCTTCATTCACCGGCGGTGAAAAGGCAGAACGCTTCACCCCCAGCAAAACAGCGCGATCGGGCTCTCCAGCTTCCTCACAGGCCTTCTGCCAGACTTCATTATTTTCAACAGCATCAAGACGGTTTGCTCCTTTTTTACGATACCGCAGAACACATCCATAAATTTCACGTAACAGTCTGCTGCCATCACCCAGAAGTTCATAACGCTGCTTACGCGATATGACACCATAGTGAGCCGCCTGCAGGACTTTTTTGGCAAACTGATCGAAACCCATTAACAGGAAAACACAGCGATAGCCCAGCGGTGTCCCGCTGAATACCGTCAGGTCGAGAGTTTCTGCGGCCTGTGCATCACTGATCGTGACACCTGCAGGAACAAAGCTCATTTGTTTGTCCAGCGCATCAATCAGTTTGCTCATTTCATTACTGGCGTATTCGATTTTTTCTTCCAGTTCCAGCATTGCTGCATCCGCCCAGGGGTCATTCATTAATGAATCTCTGTTAATCAGAGTTGCGCGATGAAGGAACTGAGGCATTCCCATAATAGGTTGTTTGCCTTTTTTACCATCCTCAGGCTTTTCTCTTTTGCGACCTTCCCATAGGCCGATAGCGTAATTAGTATGCAGCTCTATATGAAGTTCTGACTGGAGAGCACCAGCCCTTTTGTGTTTCTCTGCCATCGTTGTCGTCACCTGCATTCAGTTAAGAAGAGCTGGCATAATCCTGAATCAGATGCCTCACCAACAATGTGAAACTCATAACGCCAATGAAGAAATTAACATCTGGTTGTTTTTTGTTCTTGTTGCGCCCCGCAACAAGGTTATTTTTTAACCACTCACTCACTTTATCTGTTCCTGTTGCAGGTTTTTACCGTTCACAAGTTCTACTACAGCGCAGTGTATATTTTTTAGCCTTGTTGCGCCCCGCAACAAGGTCGCTTTTTAATCAACCCTGCATTGACCACGTCCATTGGCGAATAGTTTTGCCACATCGCTGCATTGAGCGATTTGTTCCAGCCGCTCGTTGCAGCTTTCATTGCTGAGTGCTGGCCTCCGGTGCTGTTGTCAGCGCCGCGAGGGCTATTTGCAACAATTCCAGGTATGCTTTGCCGGAACGGTCAGCGGGGTTGCTAGCCACATATATTTCTGCGGCATAGATGTATCCTTTAGCCCAGTCAATCAGAGAATCTCCACGCTCATCAGTCAGCATCGTCATGATGTGATTAGTCATGATTGGCTCCTGTTATTTGTTGCGGCGCTTCGAGCGCGCTCAGTGATTTGGGTACGGTAATTACGTTTTGCTGTTTACGTTTCTACGAATGGCGGCAATCATTTCCCTGACTTCCTCTTGCGACGGGCGGTTGGCAGGCTGAACAGGCAGGCTGGCTGCGGGTACAGTACGCGTGCTGGTTGTCCGGGGATTGTTGCTGCCGGAACTGCCATGTACTGCGGCTTCCTGCAAATTCAGCTCACCGCAACGGGCACGTCGCAGCATCGTGAACAACCAGCCAACAGGGTTATTAAGCCTGCCAAGTCGCAGTTGTTCGCGCAGCATGTCAGCCAGCGCCTTTGCTACCGCTTCCGGCAGTGAGGCCATCTGGGTGGTGAGCATCTGCCGATCCTCGCTGTTCAGCCCGTTAACAAAATCGTCAGGCAGGAAATGCTCTCCACCCGGTACGTACGTTTTTTTATTCACACTCTGTGTGAAAGAACGTACGTTACAGTCCGGATTTCGGACTCCGGTGTAAGTGCTTGATTTCAGCCTGAGTCCGGATTCCGGACTCAGTGTTTTATCCATTAATGAGTTACTGAGTCCGTTTTCCGGACTCAGTGGATCTGAATGGTTTTTTGCGCTTTTCTGACTGAGTCCGGAATCCGGACTGCGGGTCACAGCCTGGCGATGGCGGACCATCTGCTGAGGCGTGGACGGCGCGCTCAGGCGGCTTTCGATAAGGGCAAGGCGACTGTGACGGTGACGCATCCCGGGGTCCTGCAGAATGTCATTCACCACGGCCAGCGCGGTCATCCGGACCGCTTTATTACGATTCTGGCAGCTCTCTTCAACAAGCGTCAGCCAGCCCGGGTCAAAGGTTTCGGCGTCACGGTAACCCAGCGGCTCATCATGCTGCGCATAGATATTGCCCCTCACACGGCCACGGTCATCGCGCACCCGCTTACACAGACTGAGCCAGCCGGTCAGGCGCAGCATCAGCAGAACGCGGCTCACCGTATCGCGTGAGGCTTTTTCGGAATGCGCGGAGGCCAGCTGAACCTGCAGCTCGTCATAGGTCGGAAAGATGGCTCCCTCATTCTGCTGCGCATAAAGCCTGATCATCACCCAGGCGGTTTTATCCAGCGGTGACAGGCGCGTATCAAGAAACAGCCTGCGCGGGAACGCATCGTGCACGTTTCCCATAAACAGCAGCCCGCTGCGCTCCTGGCTTACATCGCCGTTATCAGCGCGCCGCTCAAGATTCTGCTGCATTCTGCCAAGCGTATGCGCCACGATACTGTCGGCGGGAATGGTCATTTTATGCTCTCCTCTTCTGCCTGAGACAGCACTGTGCCGGGATAAACCCGGCACAGTGTGGTCATCAGCGGCAATCCTTTACCGGCGTATTTCACGGTTGTATGTCTCATGATCCATCAGCCACCACTGCCGGCCACCGTCCTTGCTCAGGATGCGCCAGAACGGTCCTACATCTATCTTGAGATATCCGTTCATGGTCAGCCGGCGGAACACTTTCTGGCCGCAGCAAAGTGCATGAAATAACTTTTGCGCCCGGCGGCGTACCGCCGGGGAAACCTGCTGACGAGGAGAAAAATCTTCCAGTTCCATCACGCCTCCTTGCGAGCGATTGACTCGGTCCGACGTAATGACGTGTTTGCCTCGCGGCACCACTGACAAACCCGACTCCAAACGGCGGTAAGAGACAGGCCATGTTGCTCGGCAGTGAGCATCATCGCTTCCAGCGCCTGATGGGAATCTGGTGAAGTCAGGCCTGAGGCTTTCCACTCGGTCCAGAGCGCTGCATCCTGCGGCTCCGTCAGGCCCTGAGTACGCCCCTGACGCGACTCAATACCCATGAGTCGGCGCCGGGCACTGACCTCCGCAGGTGAAAGACCGAAATATTTGTCTATCAGCTCCATAGAGCCGCCCAGTTCAAGCGCGCGATCGATCATCAGCATGCGCTTGAGTTCATTCCGAGCCTGATTCAGCATCAGCCAGAAATTTTCGTGGTTCAGACGGATATCAAGAACGGAAACGTGCGACTGGCTGAGGTAGTGCAGTTCATCAAGGCTGAGCTGACTCAGTGCACGTATCTCCTCTACTGACATACCAAGCGACTCGCAGCGACGTATATTTCCATTCTTAATGTCCATAAGAAGGGATGAGAGAATGGCCGTGGTGGCCTGGGAAAGATTAATCTGGCTCACAGGCCACCTCCTGATAACGTCTGATCAGCAACAAGCAGAACATCAAAGATCCAGCCCGACAGGCAGGCACACCATAAAAGAACATCAGTCATGAGAGCCTCCCCCTGCTGAAATCTGCCGGGGTGCCTGTGCGCCACCGAGGCCATGATGAAGGTCGGCATCCCGGCCGGCGAGAAAACCGGCCATCCGGGCCGCGCTGTCACCGCGACAGCTTCCCGCCTCACGAACAGTCACGTCGGCCAGTGCGTCTCCGGCATGTCGCTTTGTCAGCCAGCGCTGAAGTACGGTATTTTCCTCCTCAGAGGGCGCAAATGAACGCAGTACCTGCCAGACGCCGGATACCCAGCCCTCCCTGAACTGGTCTGCACGACGACGGCGCGTACGCAGCAGCATCCGACGGGTACGATACTGTTCCATGTGCGTTTCAGACGCGACGCGCAGCTGGCGCTGCAGAACTGTATAGATGTAGAGCGCCACCTCGGGTCGTTCGCTGAAGCCATAAAAGTGAAGTGAACGGCGAACGCTGCTGGTTCCCTGTGAACTGACATGAACATGCCAGCCAAACCAGCAGCGACATCCTGTGGCCATGCAGACCACTGTTGCCAGAGAGCTCAGCCAGGCTGGCACCTTATCTGCATTACTGGTCAGGCTCAGGCAGACTGACTCGGTGATGCCACTGAGAGAAAGCATGTCTGGCGTCATACCATGACGCTGCATAAGCCGCTGGGCCAGTGCCACCGCACGGGCGGCTTCATGAGGGTTACTGTTGCGCGTGCCCAGCGCCATCAGGCGGCGGATACGGGCTGTGACTTTTGCGTTATCCGACATAGCGCATCCCCCTGCTCCCGGCAGCACGGTGACGGTCCTGTTTCTCTTTCACATCCTGACAGCCGGCACAGAGCTCCACGCCCGGCACAGCCTGCTGGCGAGCGACCGGCATGTCCGCTCCGCAGCATTCGCAGAACACTTTTGACGGTTTCACTGAGTGCACCTGCGCCCGGATTGCATCGATGCCGCGCTGGGTGAACAGAGCCGTACTGGCCTGCGCCATTTCATCGTTCAGGTCATCAGACATTTTCCCCTCCTTTTGCAGACTGTCGCTGCAGCTCACGCAGACGGCGGAGAACGCGGATAAGGCGCAGGGTTTTTACCACCGTAATATCGTCGAATACGGCCGTGTCAGATGGTGACTGAGAGCCGAAGAAATTCAGGCAGAACAGGAACATATTGAACTGCCTGTTGGGGAGCGCGCCGGACAGGCCTGCCAGGAAGAGGACAAATTCGCTGCCGGTTTCGGAGACGGCAAAGCCTGCTGACTGAGGGTGTTTATCCTCCCGCACGTTGTCCGCACAGCCCATCGCCTCGGCAATCTCGAAGACAAGCCGGTAGGCCATATCCTGCAGATGCTCAATATCATCCTGGAGTGCCGGGATGTGCCAGATATCGCTGACGGGCTCAAGCCCGGTTGCAGCGAAGGCGACCGAACTGACGGGCGCGGCCTGGGACTCACTCTCCTCGCCAAATGCGGACATCAGCGTGCCCGGGCTGAAATCAGGAAGAGAAATGCTGTCCGAGCCAGCCGTTTCGCCGGTAATGACTGGTCGTCCGCCGAACAGATCATCCTGTACTTCGCGACGCGGTTCACTGCCGGCGGTTACCAGTGCGTTCACAGGCAGTTCAGCGCCCGCGGGCAGTTCCGGAGCCGGCTCGGGACGACCTGGTGTGGTCAGGGTGCCACTGCGCAGCCCCGTGACCGGCGTTTCGGAGCTGGTATCCGGAGGCAGGACAGTGACCTGAGATGCCGTGGATTCCCGGCCTGCCGCTCTTTCCGGCGGAGGCGTCATTGCCGGCAGCGGTGGCGGCTCACCAAACTGCTCACGGCGCTTCTGCTCGCGGGGGTCAAGCTCAATCAGCCAGCGATCATAATTCAGGCTTGGATGCGGAAGAGCCTTAATCAACTGGCCGATAAATTCATCTCTGAATACATCAAGCGCATAGCTGTCTGGTTCGTCAAAAACCCTGCATGTTGAGCCAAATACTTCATCCAGAGTAGCGGCAGGTTTAACGTCACCGCTAAATGATTTCCAAACTTTCATGGCAGAAGAGCGGAGGCTCAGGAGCGGCGTTACCTGACCACGGCTCATCCCGCTTTCAAGGAGGTTTGGCATATGGGGATACAGATAATTGAGGGTATCCTCCATCCGGCTCACGCTCGAATAATCAATAGGGTAACCTTCCTGTCCGAGCAGGTCAGAAAGTTCCCGCAGCGTAACAGCACGCCCTAGTTGCTCTTCGTAAATCACGCGGGCCTTATGCACACCAAAGGCTTTTTCGATGTAAGTCAGATCTCCCCTGACTTCATTTTCTGCAAGGTGACCAACCAGGCATTTAAGCCTGCCTGGCCACGGCTTGAAAATAGTGTGTATGCGATAGAAACGTTCATCGCCGCTTTCCTGCCATAACTCACAGAGAATCTGATATCGGGTGTTGCCGCCGTCGCTGAAGATGTAAACTTCTTCCCCCTGAGGGTCGCGGGTCACTTTAGGAATGGAATCCAGCCCGCGAGCACGCACGGAGGCTTTGATTTCTTCATAACGTGGATTGCGGCCTTTACGGGGGTTGTCCGGATTCGGGCGCAGCTGGTCCAGTGTCAGTACCATTGCCATTTCGCTGACCGGCAATGTAGCGGCATCCATTGGGTCAGTGACCTGAGAAGGCGATTTACCCCGTTGCAGCATGGCAGCACCGATGTTCAGGTTACGAACGTTACTCATGCTGCTGTCCTCCCTGCGCTGGCCGTCAGGTCAGAAAATCGGGTGAAACGACCTTCATATTGCAGGCGAATTGTGCCTGTAGGCCCCTGGCGTTGTTTGCTGATGATGATTTCAGCGACGCCTTTATCATCCGTGTTTTCGTGGTAGACCTCATCGCGGTAGATAAAAACGATGACGTCAGCGTCCTGTTCAAGAGCCCCGGAATCGCGAAGATCACCATTATTCGGACGTTTATCTGCGCGGCTCTCAAGCTGTCGGTTAAGTTGTGACAGCGCAACAACAGGGCAGTCCATTTCTTTGGCCAGCGCTTTCAGGGAACGCGATATTTCTGCAATTTCCTGCGTGCGGTTTTCCTGATCCGGGCAGCGCATCAGCTGCAGGTAATCAAGTCCGATAATCGATGGATGACCATAGCGCCGTGCGTTGCGTCTGGCGCGAATACGAAGCATCGCGGGCGTCAGTGAACCGGTGTCATCAATGATGAGGCGATCTTTGAGGTCCCCTGTTAACAGCCCATAAGCGTTTGACGCGCGCGCCCAGTCTTCATCATCCATCAACCCACTCTTGAGGTGGGTCAGGTCTATGCTGCCCAGTGAAGCAACCATGCGCATCAGGATCTGTTCTGTTGGCTGTTCAAGACTGTAAAACTGCCCGTTTGACTCCTTTTTTTTCATCAAGGAATTAATCAGCAAACTTATCAGCAACGCCGTTTTACCCATCGATGGACGTGCCGCTATAAGCACTAAGTCGCCAGCCTGAAGACCGCTGGTCATGGCATCGAAGTCTTCAAAACCTGTAGGCGTACCGGTAATACCGTCAGGGACATTGCATCGGCGCTCCAGCTCAACCAGCAGCTTTTCCATACCATCAATGAGAGTGACTGCCTGTTCAGGTTCAGTTCGCTCGGCAAGTCGGGTGATTTTCTGCTCGGCAATTTCCATTACCCTTTCAATATCAGCACCCGGTTTTTTTACCGATTCAGTGATTTCTGTACCAATTGCGGCTAACTGACGACCCTGACTGTATTTTTCCACTATTTCACAGTACGCAACGATGTTTGCCGCGCTGGGCGTATTCTTAGCGAGCTCTGCCAGGTAGGCAAAGCCACCGAGCTGGTCAAGGGCATCTTTACCACGGCTTTCAATACTTTCAGCCAGCGTCACGAGGTCTATGGGCCTGCCGGCCGCCACCAGACGCGTCATTTCCTGAAAGATGGCTTTATGAACCTTATGGAAGAAATCATTGGCGCTGAGGCGGATTGCCACTTCATCCCAGCGATCGTTATCCAGCATCAGGCCACCGATGACAGACTGTTCAGCATCAAGAGAAAACAGACCGGGGATATTTCTGCGATTAGAGGTCATCTTTACGCTCCCCTTCTGCAGCAAGCTCGTCAAACTTCTCTTTCCATTCGGGGAAAAGTTCGCATGCAAGGTTGTGCATGGAATCAAAGGCCGAATCACTTTTACGGCTGGTTTTCTTCTCGAGCCTGTGAACTGGCTGCCCTGCTGCATGACCATGTTTATAGATATCCAGGTCATAGATCCTGGTCTGAAGCATCTCAATAACTATTTTGTCCGAATGCTGACTGTAATCCCCGCCTGAAATGATGGCTTCAGCATGCTCAACGGTGGTTTTTGCCAGCACCGTATAATCCATACAGTTAACCAGCATGCGTATCTGCGGGAGTTTGATACCAAAGGCCAGATAAGGAAGGAGCTCTTCCATAAGAGCAACTGTGCCGCGCATGAATTCGCGGACATCGGGCAGAACGGGCTTTACCATGCCGATCATTTCACCGGTAGCGGCAAGAATAATCAGTTCCGACATCACCGAACGTGAACCCTGTGAATCTATCAGGATGACGTCATACTGGCTGAATACTGGATTTGCCAGCGCATTCCGCAGGCGCACGCGTCCGTCAGCAACATTGAGCATGTAGGTAGGTAAAAGGTTGCGGGGATCATTGGAGACAATGACATCCAGATTATCGATCTCGGTGCGGGAAATTATGTTTTCTGGCCGTGAGAGGTCTGCAGTCTGCATGAGCAGCTCATAGAGACCGCAAGGCGCTTCATATGCTAAGGGGTAGATACTGCTGGCAGTTGGTTGAGCGTGATCCCCGTCGATAATGAGGGTTTTGATGCCCGCATCGGCGAGAAAACCGCCGAGATTTGCGGCCTGGGTTGATTTACCCTCGCCACCTTTAGTTGAAACAACTGGAATCACTTTCGGCCTAGTACCAAGTGATTTGTAATTATCTGATTTTAAATGCATTTATAACACCTGAAGTTTATTCAGGTGAGATAAGCAATTTCACAACAATCAAAGCGGAAAAAATTAACACTTACACACGGGGATTGAAAATCCCCGTGTCCGTGGTTCGATTCCGCGTCCGGGCACCACTAACAATAAGGCACTGGTCAGAAAGAGATTTTCTGACGGGTGACTGAAAGAAGGTGGCGTTCCAGCAACATTCAGTGCAGAGTAAATGCACCGGCTTGGTTTTAAGCCAACCTTCTGAAAGGGTATCAGTTAGCGCTGATACCCTTTTTTTATTGGCATTGATTAATGTTCGCCTTCATTCATCCATAATTCTCGCCACCTGTTGCGATCATTTAAAATATCGCCCACCAACTTCTCTTTTTTTTAACCTCGCGGGAAGTGTTTGTTAGTCAGACATTCAGAAAACGAATAACCTGAAAATTACCAGAAACTATTAGTGAATCCCTTAAAAGACAGGACAACAGTGAGTTCAGCAACTTGCCAGGGGAACAGGTAGCATATGGCTAATAGTGAACTAAAAAACCGGCCTCATGCATAAGTTACAAAGCTAATTCATTGAGAAAAATTAGTTATAAGTATAATTCGGCTCTTGACTTAATTAAATAATTCGAGATTCTTGTATGTGGGAATTTGATTTATGGAAGAGTGGAGAAGGTGTGATGGATATACGGATGCTGGATCCCGATGAGCCGGGGTACTTTTTCAACTTCAGGAACCCCCTGCCTCATAATGAGTATTATGCTGTAAAACCTCAGTTCATGCCTCCACATGGTGCGCGTCCAATTGTGGATGATGCTACAGGGCTGTGTATTGGTTACACGGTCGCGCAGGCTCCTGGACTGTGGCAGGTTTATGATGCGGATGGGCGTTTTACCACGCTTGAAGAAGCCCCGTTGCAAACCCCGCTCATTGATCCGCTAGATATTGCGCTGATTGCATTTGGTGTTTTTCGCCTGTTAAGCAGTGGTCGGGCGGTGCTGGATGTCGCTGCAGGTAAAAGCATAAGCAGTGTGTTAAGCGAAGCAACGCTGAATATGCTGCGGGGTCGCCTGAAGGTTGGCCTGTCCGTGCGAAATCTTAAATTTACGCGTACCACGGCCGCGCATATGACCGAATCAGGCAGATATATTCCGGTCAATATACTGGAAAAAGCTATCCGCTATGGTTCACGAAGCCCTGATGCTCAAAAAATGCCCGGCATGTTTTTATATCGTATAAAAATGACCCGTCTGAAAAAGATCGTGGAGCATGATAAAATCAGGTATGTCCACAAAGAGTACACGTTACATGTTGTGGTCAGGGAACGGGACTGGACAATTTCACACTTCCATATCGACTGAGTGGCGGGGCAGAAATGTTTGAGATCAAAAATGAAGATACGTTATTTCGCTTCTCATTTATCGAAAGAATTGAGGAGCCTGAAGATCGCAGGCTGGATTTGATCATGTGCTGGCTGGAAATTGCTGGTTGCAGTATAAAACTGCAATGTCAGTGCGAACTGACGATTTTCGACCTTGAAAGCCTGAAGGAAATGTTATCGGAGTTTTATGCATCCCTGTATAAAAATGGACGGCCTAAGCCGGTAAATTTCGCACCAAGAATGAAAGCGTTCACCTGCGAATTCAATGCTGTCGAGGGAAGTGATTTAATCGGTTTCAACTTCACTGCGACTCCCGCTATATATGATAGCTGGCAACTGACCGGCGGGATCGCTATTGATCAATCCTATTTCCCTGCGTTGATAAAGGGAATCGAATCGATTCTGACCAACTGAGCGCGGGTAAGATGCCGCCCGCCCTGCAGCCTGCTGGTTCGATTGCATAGACGGGCACTCACCTCACAACGCCAGCTGCACCGCCGTGTCCCCGTCTTCGACCTGCGCCGGCACTGCGCAGCAGATCAGCACCTCATCCTTAGCCAGCGTGATGCCTGGCCGGGTAGGGTAAGTCACCGCACCTTGCACCAGTCTGGTCTTACAGCTGCCGCAATGTCCGGCGCGACAGCTGTAGGCCGGGCTCAGGCCGCGCGCTTCGGCCAGCTCCAGCAGCGTGCCGGACTGTGGTGTCCAGCGCGCTTCTTTCAGCGACTCTGTAAACACCACCGGCACCGCTTCGGTCGCCACCAGCGGCAGCGCGGCGGGCTCTGGCACATTCTCCTGCTGACGCTGCAGCGACGACGGACCAAACGCTTCGGCGTGAATACGCGCGTCGGCAATATTCAGGCCGCGCAGTCCGTCATACATCGCCTGAGTAAATGACGGCGGACCGCACAGATAGAAATCGTAATCGTTGAACGGCAGCACCTGCGACAGCAGCGCCATATCGATGCGTCCGGCAACGTCGTAATCCACGCCGGCTTCGGCTTCGGCTTCGCCCAGCTGGCTGAGCACCCGCACCAGTTTCAACGCGCCTTCGCTGGCTGCCAGCAGCGCATCGATCTCACGCACAAACGGGCGTTCGGCCAGGTTACGCGCCGACTGCAGCAGATACACCGGACGCATCCGGCGTTTGCGTCGGCCTTCATAAATCAGGTGACGCAGCATCGCCAGCAGCGGCGTGATGCCGACGCCCGCCGCCAGCAGCACCGCTGGCCGCGTTTCGTGTGCATCAATAGTGAAATCACCGGCCGGTGCGCGCACCTCCAGCCGATCGCCGACGCGCAGGGCATCGTGCAGATACTGCGACACGGCGCCTTCACGCTTCACGCTGATGCGGTAATAACCATCCGACGGCGCAACTGACAACGTATATTGCCGAAACAGTGGCTTAGTGCTGCCCGGCAGCGTCAGGCGGATCGGCAGATGCTGGCCTGCCAGATGCGGCAGCACGCCAGCGCCATCATCCGGCATAAGATGAAACGAGCGAATCTGCGCGCTCTCATCGACGATCTGCGTGATGCGGAATGGTCGCCACTGCGCCGCCAGCTGCTGCGCCTGCAGGCGTTCGCTGGCGGACGGCCAGTCGCCGGTCATTAGCGAGGCGGGCGATACGCCGTCTGGTTGATCGGTCCAGCGCAGGGCGAGGGCAGCGCGCCGGCGCACGATGCGGCGCGCGCTAAAGCACCACAGCCGCTCGGCACCCTGAAAGGCCGCGATTTCGGCGGAATCGGTTATCACCGTGGCATCGCCGCTCATCTGCAATACATCGCCGCTGGCGTAGTCGATAAACAGCAGCCCGGCCTTGCCGTTGAGCACGATATTACCGAGGGTGGAAAAGAACAGGTTGCCGTTGAAGTCCGGAATGGTCAGTACATCATCGGCAGCGATGCGCACAAAACCGGCTTTGCCGCCGCGATGCGAAACGTCCACCTGCCGGCGCGCCTGGTCGGCATAAGTGGTGACATAAAACGTATCTGCCTGCCGGATGGCGGCGCGCGCGGCGTCATCCAGCGCGCTGAGCGTCTCAACTTCGCCCTGATAAGCCCTGCCGGGCGCATGGTCGAAGCGGAAGTCGCGCAGCTGAATATAGCGCGGGCAGTTGCCAAAGCTCTGGTCAACCTGCACGCGCAGGCCGCCGCCAATCGCCGTCAGCACGCCGTTCATGCGGTTGCGCCGCCGCGTGTGCAGCTCGATGCCGAGCAGGCCCACCGGTGCGCCATCGGTCATCCCGGCGGCGGCCGGATCGCTGGCGTCAGGACGGGCTGCGATATCCAGCGTGGTGGCGTTGG
Source organism: gamma proteobacterium symbiont of Scutellera amethystina (assembly GCF_059730845.1). Taxonomy (NCBI): domain Bacteria; kingdom Pseudomonadati; phylum Pseudomonadota; class Gammaproteobacteria; species gamma proteobacterium symbiont of Scutellera amethystina. The sequence continues at coordinate 3,421,035 of NZ_AP035935.1, read as the reverse complement.
GCGAGAAGATAAAACCGGGCTGGCCTTCCAGCAGCGTGGCCCAGGCATCACCCTGTGCATCAATGCTGCCGGCAACGATAAACGGCAGCTGCGCGTAAAAGTCACGATGCTGATCGGGCATGTAATCGCGGATCACGCGCTGCCCGACATCGGCCATACGTTCCGCCACTCCCGCCTGCTGCTGCAGCGCAATTTCACCGTCATGCCATACCGGCAGCGTAATCAGTTTCTCGCCCATGATGCTGGCTCCTGTCAGGCGCGCAGGCCGGCGGCGGTCTGCGGAAAAGGCACAAAGCCGGGCAGCGCTTCAATCCGGCGCAGCAGCTGATTCACCGCAGGGTAACCGGACATCTCGACATTGCCTTCCGGGGCACCGGCCAGGTAGCTATATAAAGCAATGTCAGCAATGGTGGGATGGTCGCCCACCAGCCACTCACGCTGGCTGAGATGGCTTTCCAGCCGGGAAAGAATCAGATGCGCGCGCGCCAGCACCTCTTCAGCATTAAATTTGGCACCAAACACGGTAATCAGGCGCGCCGCCGCCGGACCGTAAGCCAGTTCACCGGCCGCCACCGACAGCCAGCGCTGCACCTGGGCGGCGCCCAGCGCATCTTCCGGCAGCCAGTCGCTGCGGTTAAATTTCTTCGCCAGGTACACCAGAATGGCATTGGAATCCGCGATGTAAACGCCATCGTCTTCCAGCACCGGCACCTGACCGAACGGGTTGATGGCGAGAAACGCCGGGGTTTTATGTTCGCCGCCAGGCAGGTCAACTTCGACCGTTTCATGCGCTATGCCGAGCAGTGACAGCGCCAGCAGTGCGCGGTGAGCGTGGCCGGAGAGCGCTAAATTGTACAGTTTCATCATGCGGTTCCTCAGGTTGTGGCCGGGGTGATCCCGAGCCGTGGCCTAAGGTTCGCACAGCCGTATTGCTGGCAGAATAGCCAGATCTGCGAAGTCATTATTGCAAAAAGTGGAAGGATGCGGCCGGGTGCGCAGCAGGGCGCACCCGGCAGAGGGAGTGGTTCAGGAAGGCACGACGGCACTGCCGCTGGCGGCCTGCGCCTGCTGTTCGTTCTGCTGCTCTTCGCGCAGTTTCAGGCGATCCCACACGCGGAAAAACGGATAGTAGACCACCAGCGAAATCGTCAGGTTGACCACCTGCAACACCGCGCCGGAGATATGGCCGCCGGTGGCGAGATAGCCGCTGACGAAAATTGGCGTGGTGAAGGGCAGGGCGATGCCGGCTGGCGGCGCCACCAGACCGCTGCTCATTGCCGCCCACGAAACAATCACCAGCAGCACCGGCGTCAGGATAAACGGCAGGAACAGGTAGGGGTTCATCACCAGCGGAATACCGAACACCAGTGGCTCGCTGATGTTGAACAGCGCCGCCGGCGCGGCGATTTTCCCCAGCTGTTTCATCTGGCGGCTGCGCGCGCGGATCAGCATAAAGATCACCAGCCCAAGCAGCGCGCCGGTGCCGCCAGGCGCAATCCATAAATCGTAAAACTGCTGGGTAAAGATGTGCGGAATCGGCTGGTTATGCTGAAAGGCTTCGAGGTTTTCACTCATGTTCGACAGCCATACCGGCTGAATAAACACCAGCACGATGGCATCGCCGTGCAGGCCGAGCGTCCACAGAATGCCAATCAGCAGCACCGAGAAAATCATCCCCGGCAGCGTGCCGCCGACGTGGTGCATCGGCAAACCAATCACCGTGGCAATCAGGTTGTTGATGTCATGGAATGGTGAGGCTTCAACTGCCAGGCGCAGCAGCAGCACCACGGCCAGCACGCAGAAGCCGGGAACCAGCGCGAGAAACGATTTCGCCACCGCCGGCGGCACGCCTTCCGGCATCTTAATCACCAGGTTACGGCTGTGCACAAAGCGGTAGATTTCGGTGGAGAGCAGCGCAATCACAATCGCCACGAACAGGCCCTGACTGCCGATCAGCGAAATTGGCAGCACGCCGGTGACCAGCTGTGCGGGCGCGCCTTCAACCGGGGCGAACAGCGTCTGCTGCGGAATGGTCATCACAAACGCCACCAGTGCCATCGCGCCGCTGGTTAGCGGGTCGAGCGTGCGGTATTTCTCCGCCAGCCGGTAAGCGATGCCGAAGCTGGAGATCAGCGCCATGATGTCGTAGGTGGCACGCACCGGATAGAGCAGTTTATTGCGCCAGCTGTCGCCGAACAGGTCGGCCATCAGATGGCCCCACGCCGGGATCGGCAGGTAGGCGAAGATCAGAAAAAAGCTGCCGATCAGCATGAACGGCATGTTGAGAATGATGCCGTCCCGCACGGACAGCACATGCTTCTGCCCGGCCACCTTGAGCGCGGCGGGCAGCACATAACGTTCGATGATATTACGGTTGGACATAGGGCCTCCTCGGGCACAATGGCGCAACAAATTAACAGGTCAATGCGTGTCACTTCGGCGCGGCAGCGGATACCTGCACCCGGCCGTCGCGGCGCAATTTATAGCGCGATGAAGCGCGCCGCGACGGCCTGGGTGCGGTTTGCGACAGGGATATCACGCAAACTGCGGCAGCCACGGCTGATTCAGCGTCAGCACTTCGTCCAGCAGCGCTTCGGCGCTGGCGACATCGCCGACCAGCGGGTTGCCGACCAGCGCCAGCAGCGCGGCACCGCGATCGCCGTGCACCGCCGCGTCGATGGTTAATCGCTCGAAGGCTTTGATCTGCTGCGTCAGCCCGTGCATCAGCGGTGGCAGCGCGCCAAACACCAGCGGGTGCGCGCCCTGCGCATCGACCACACAGTTCACTTCCACCACTGCGTCGTCCGGCAGACCGTAAATCGCCCCACGGTTCTGGCAGTTCACCACCAGATTTTGCCCGCTATTGTTATGGATGGCGCTGATGAGCTCAACGGCCACTTCGGAGTAATATGCGCCGCCGCGAAAACTCAGCTGCTCCGGCTTGTGCGCCAGCTGCGGATCGGCATACAGCGCGAACAGCTCGGCCTCCACCTTCATCACTTGTTCGGCGCGCGTTCCGGCCTGGCCGTGCTGCGCTTTCTCCTGCTCTTCGGCCAGCATCTGCGGTGTTTGCCAGTAGTAGCGGTGATAAGGGCAGGGAATCGCCTGCAGCGCGCGCAGAAACGCCGGCGACCACGGCATCTCTTTGATGTTATTCATGGTCAGCGACTGGCCTTCGCACAGCTGTTCGATCACCCCGGCGGTCACGTCCTCGCCGCGGCACAGCACCTGATGCACCCACACCAGATGATTCAGCCCGGCAAAGCGCAGCGCCACCTCGTCAAACGGCGCCTGTAACATGCCGGCGATCATATGGTGCATATTCACCGGCACGTTACACAGGCCGATGATCTTCGCGTTGCTGTAGCGCGCCACGGCTTCGGTAACGATGCCTGCCGGATTGGTAAAGTTGATGATGAAGGCGTCGGGTGACAGCTGTTCCACTTTGCGCGCAATCTCCAGCATCACCGGAATGGTGCGCAGCGCTTTGGCGAAGCCGCCGACACCGGTGGTTTCCTGGCCGAGACGGCCATACTTCAGGCCCAGCCGTTCATCGGCGGCGCGTGCCGCCAGCTGGCCAACGCGCAGCTGTGTCAGCACAAAGCGCGCGCCGCGAATCGCCTCATCCAGCGCAAAGTGCACGCTGACCTTAACCTGCTCCAGCCCGTTTTTTTGCAGCATGCGGCGCGTGAGGTCGGCGATGATCTGCACCTTTTCGCGTCCTGCCGCCACATCCACCAGCGCCAGTTCGGTTACCGGCAGCTGCGCATAACGGTTGATGATTCCCTCCACCAGCTCCGGCGAATAGCTGCTGCCGCCGCCAATGATTGCTATCTTAAGCATCGTTTTCTCCTGCCGTGGTACGGCGATAGAGTTCAATGATTTCGCCCGCTAAATCCTGTATCAGCATGGCGTTCATCAGGTGATCCTGGGCATGAACCAGAATCAGGGTAACCGGCAGCCGGCCGCTGCCTTCGTCCAGGCTAATTAGCGCCGTCTGCTGCTGGTGCGCGCTGCTCACGTTTTCCCGCGCCGCCGCCAGCTGCTGCTGTGCCGCATCAAACTGGCCGGCGCGCGCCAGCCGCAGGGCGCTGAGAGCGGCGCTGCGCGCAGCACCGGCCTGCACCAGCAGCAGCATGATCTCCTCTTCCGGAACCACCATTACGTCATCTTCAGGCATGCAGAATCTCCCACAGCGCAACGCCGTGTGTTATCAGTCAGATTGGGGGAAACGAAGAATCAGGAAGCGTGCAGCGCCAGCGCTTTATCCAGCACCTGTTCGCCGCGCATCATGCCGTAATCCATCATGTCGATAACGGCGACCGCCTTGCCCTGCGGGGCCGCGATGGCGGTGAGGCGGGCAGCTTCAAACTGCACCTGCGGGCCGAGCAGCACCACGTCTGCGTCCGGCAGGATACGTTCGAAATCGGCCACCGGGACGGCCTGAATGTTGATCGCCAGCCCGCGCGCTTGTGCGGCGTGCTGCATTTTATTCACCAGCATGCTGGTAGACATGCCGGCGGCACAGCAAAGAACAATGCGCATAATTTATCCTCCTGTGAATTGACTCCGGCATTTAAGACCTGTCGCAGTCGCACTGTAAATACCCTGCAGCCAGATGATTTTGTGATGAAAGTTATTTAAACTATTACTTATCAATATCTTAAACATTAAACTATCATGAAAATAATTTTCAATGGTGTGATCGGCACGATGATTTTCTGTTGCGAGTGCTTTAATCCCAGGAAAATTCAGTGCGCTCAGCTGAAAAAAATCTCACCATGAAAAATATTTTCATGCATCATGAGGGTTCGTTACTGAGGATGTGATGAGCTAATGGATATTGTCTGGCAACTGCAGCAGCAGTCGGCGCGTTTTGATGCGCAGGAATCAAAGCTGGCGCGATTTATTCTGGATAACCTGCACGCCAGCGCGCAGGCCACCATGGAGAGTCTGGCGGCGCAGGCGGGTGTCAGCCCGGCTGTACTCCAGCGCTTTGCTGCCTCGGCGGGCTACCGCGATCTGGATGATTTTCTGCACCAGGTGCGCCAGGCCGGCCAGCAGGAAAGTGCGTTTATGACGGTGATTCGTCAGCGGCAGGCTTCCCTCAGCCAGCAGGAGCAGCGGGTGGCGCGCGCCATCCTGCGTGACGCCGCGTTCGCGGCCTCGGCCACCATTGAACAACTGGCCAGCCGGGCGGAAGTCAGTGCGGCGACCATTACCCGCTTTGCCCGTTCGGTCGGCTGCGACGATATTCGCGATCTGCGTATGCGGCTGGCACGCGCCAGCGCCGAACCGGCTACTTCCAGCCACGGTGCGGTGCCGCAGCTGGTGAGTCTGCATCAGGCGCTGACCCAACAGTGGCAGCAGCTGGATGACAGCCGCTGGCAGCAGGCGGCGCAGGCGCTGCGTCAGGCACGCAGCGTGTTGCTGATCGGTGCCGCCGGCCAGCACACGCCGCTGGTGGCGGAAGTGCAGCAGCGGCTGAGTGAGGCCGGGCTGGCGCTGGCGTGGATCCAGGACGACAACCTGCTGCGCCTGACGCTCAGCCGTTTGCAGCCGGACGATCTGCTGCTGATCCTCGCGCCGGACACCATCAACAGCAGCGTGCTCAGCGCGGTGCATCACGCTCACATCCAGCAGACCCCAGTGATGGCGCTGTGCCCGGCGACGCTGGATCTCGCCAGCCAGGCCAACTACTGGCTGCCGCTGCCGGATGCAGCACCGGCGCGGCGCTATGGCATCCTGCTGGCGCTGGACCGGCTGGCGGCGGCGCTGTAACACCCCGGCTTTTGACTCAGGCGGTTGCTGCCACCTGAGATTTGGCCTCAATAAACTGCACCAGCGCGCGCGTCACGTCAGCGGTGGTGGCGCTGCCGCCGACGTCCGGCGTCAGAATGCCCGCCGCGCACACGTGCTCAATGCCCTGCATTATCAGCGCGGCCGCGTTGCGTTCGCCCAGATGTTCCAGCATCTGCACCGCCGTCCAGAAGGTGGCGATCGGGTTAGCGATGCCTTTACCGGTGATATCGAACGCCGAGCCGTGAATCGGTTCGAACATCGACGGAAAACGCCGCTCCGGATCGATGTTGGCGGTTGGCGCGACGCCGAGACTGCCGGCCAGCGCGCCGGCAAGGTCGGAGAGAATATCCGCATGCAGGTTCGTGGCGACAATGGTATCCAGCGATTGCGGGTGCAGCGTCATGCGGTGCGTCATGGCATCCACCAGCATCTTGTCCCACTGCACATCCGGAAACTCCTGCGCCACTTCCGCCGCAATTTCATCCCACATCACCATGCCGTGCCGCTGGGCATTGGATTTGGTCACCACCGTCAGCAGTTTGCGCGGCCGCGACTGCGCCAGTTTAAAGGCGTAGCGCATGATGCGCGTTACCCCGACGCGGGTGAAAATTGCCACTTCAGTGCCCACCTCTTCTGGCAGGCCGCGGTGCGCACGGCCACCGTTGCCGGAGTATTCCCCTTCCGAGTTCTCGCGCACGATGACCCAGTCAAGATCGCCCGGTCCACGGTTGCGTAGCGGCGAGGTCACGCCCGGCAGAATTTTGGTAGGCCGCACGTTGGCGTACTGATCGAAGCCCTGACAAATCGGCAGGCGCAGCCCCCACAGCGTGATGTGATCCGGCACGTCCGGCGCGCCCACCGCGCCAAAGTAGATGGCATCAAACTGCTTCAGCGTCTGCAGGCCATCTTCCGGCATCATCACGCCGTGCTGTTTGTAGTAATCCGAGCCCCAGTCAAAGGTCTGCACGTCAAACGTCAGCTGTTCATCGTGCCGCGTCAGCGCCTGCAGCACCTCAACGCCAGCCGAAATCACTTCCGGGCCAATACCGTCTGCCGGAATCGCGGCAATTTTGTAGTTACGCATCATGTTCTCCAGTCAATTAATGGGTATGAGGATGAGGCAGATCGGCGCTTTGCGGTTTTGGCGTGTGCGCGGCGAGAATCAGCACGATGAGCGCGGACAACGCCAGCAGCGCGGCGACGAAATAGAGTCCCCAGGTGTAGCTGCCGGTTTGCTGGCGGATCACGCCAATCATCATCGGGCCGACAAAACCGCCGAGGTTGCCGATGGAATTAATGGTGGCGATGCCGGCGGCTGCGGCCGGCCCGCTGAGAAACAGCGTCGGCATGCTCCACAGCGGCGGCTTGGAGGCGCTGATGCCGACCGTGACCAGCGTCAGCGCAATAATCACCGCCAGCAGCGTGCTGACGTTGCCGGCGTAAATCAGCCCGGCGGCAGCCAGTAAACAGGCGCCAATGACGTGCCAGCTGCGCTCGCCGCGACGATCGGAGTGACGTGCCCACAGGATCATGCCGATCACGCCGATCACCGCCGGGAAAGCATTGAGGAAGCCGATTTCCAGCGAGGAGGCGCCGAAGCTGCGAATAATTTGCGGTGACCAGATCCCCAGCGTGTACAGCCCGGCCGAGGTGCCGAAGTACACCAGCGCCAGGGCCAGTACGCGCTTGTCCGCCAGCCCGCGCCAGGCGCTGCTGTGGCCGTGCTGCGTCGACCGCGCCTGCTCTTCAGCCTGCATGGTCTCCTGCAGCCAGCGCCGCTCCTCTGCGTTCAGCCATTTAGCCTGCGCCGGACGGTCGGTGAGGAAAAACAGCACCACGATGCCCAGCAGTAACGCCGGAATTGCCTCTAACACGAACATCCACTGCCAGCCGGCGTAGCCCAGCAGACCGTGCATCTCCAGCAGCGCCGCAGAGACCGGCGAGCCGAGCGCGGTAGAGAGCGGGGCGGCGGCCATGAAGATGGCGGTAACCTGCGCGCGCTTCGCCGCCGGGAACCAGTAGCTGAGGTAGAGAATGATGCCCGGGAAGAAGCCGGCTTCCGCCACGCCGAGCAGAAAGCGCAGGACGTAGAAGCTGGTGGTGCCCTGCACCAGCGCCATGCAGCCGGAGACCAATCCCCAGCTGATCATCACGCGGGCGATCCAGATGCGTGCGCCCACTTTATGCAAAATTAAATTCGACGGGACTTCAAACAGAAAATAGCCGAGGAAAAAGATCCCGGCGCCAAAACCAAATACCGTGGGCGAGAAACCTAAATCCTGATTCATGGTTAACGCGGCAAAACCAATATTGACGCGATCGAGAAACGCGATGAAATAGAGCAGCATGATGAAGGGCACAATGCGCAACGTCACTTTACGCATCACCCTTTTTTCGAGGTGAGAGTTCATATTAAAGTGCTCCAGATTGTGTAGGGTAGTATTATTTTCTGGTTGTCGAATGCAGTATGCAGGTTTGTATTGCGCGATCATCAGGCGTGGATTATATAAACTATTTGAATAATCGTGCGGTGAGGGAAATGTGGATATAAATCAATTGCGTTGTTTTGTCGCGGTGGGTAAAGAACTGCATTTCGGTCGGGCGGCACAAAGTATGGAAATGATGCCTGCATCACTTTCCCGCTTTATCCGCCTGCTGGAAGAGGATCTGGGCGTGCGCCTGTTAAACCGCTCAACGCGCAATGTTTCATTAACCGCCGAGGGAGCCCTGTTTTTTGACGAAGCGGGAAAACTGATCGATCAGTTTGATGCGCTGGCGCTGCGTTTTAAAGGCGGATTAAAAGATGAACGCCGGACATTACGCATTGGCGCTATCGATAGCGCCGCGCGCGGTTTAGTTCCTGCACTGCTGAATTTATTTGTGCCGCGTCATCCGCTGAGCGATATCCATATTATCGAAGATAAAACCCTTAACCTGATTCCTAAATTAAAATCCGGCTGGCTGGATATGATTATTATCCGCGCGCCGCAGCGCATGGATGCGTCACTGGCGCTGCGTTTTATTACCCGCGAAAGTTGCGTGCTGGCAGTGCCGCTGACGCATCCGCTGGCGGATAAAGCGCAGGTGACGGTGGCAGATTTTCAGCATGAAGCCATGATCATTCCCGACCGCCGCACCCGACCGCACAGCCACGATCTCACCATCAGCCTGTTTAAGCAGGCCGGCCTGACGCCACATATCGCGCAATATGCCGAAGAGAAGCAAACCATTCTCAGCCTGGTGTCCGCCGGCCTCGGTCTGGCGGTGGTACCAGCCTCTTATCGCACCATGAACAGCGACAGCGTCCGCTATATCGCGCTGACGTTACCTGAGCAGATCAAAGGCTTGCCGCTGAGTATTGCGTGGCAGAAGGGCAACCAAGATCCGCTGTTGCGTGAAATGCTGCGTCTGCTGCATGACCACCGGCAGGAATTGATCGACAGGCTGTGAGGCTGCGCCGGAACGCGCGCTGACAATGTGTTTGTTACTTTCATTTTGCAAGTAACTTGCAAAATGAAAGTTACCCTGCCACAGTATCCCGCATCGACTTCACATCGGGAACTGGCCCATGAAAAACCAACCTCTGTGTAATATGCCGTGCCCTATCGCACGCAGTCTTGGACGCGTCGGCGACGGCTGGAGCATGCTGATCATGCGCGATGCGCTGGCCGGCTTTACCCGCTTTGATGAATTTCAGAAAAGCAGCGGCGTGGCGCCCAATATTCTGTCGCGCCGGCTAAAAGAGCTGGTGGAGGATGGATTGCTGGAAAAGGTGTGTTACAGCGACGCTCCGGCACGCTACGAGTACCACCTCACTGCGGCGGGCCGCGATTTTCGCACGGTAATACTGGCGCTGGCCGAGTGGGGCAGCACCCACTTTTCACCGGAAGGGCGGCAGATGCAGCTGGTTGAAAGCGCCACCCAGCGCCCGGTGACGCCGCAAATGGTCGACAGCGCCACCGGCCAGCCGCTCTCCAGTGACAAATACCAGATGGTGCCTGGCCCGGCGGCCAGCCCGATGATGCACTACCGCCAGCAATATCTGGCGAGAAAGCGCGCAGGCGATACGGCGCAAAAATTCGCCCCGCAGACGGTGGCCGGGAACGAACCATGAGCCTGACGCGGAAAAAAGCGGCACTGCTGCTGATGCTGGCCTGCGGCGGCGTGGCGCTGGCCGGCTATGGCTATTACTGGTGGCACAGCGCGCGCTTTATGCCTGCGACCGATGATGCCTACGTCGGCGCGGATATCAGTGCGATTTCGGCCAAAGTGTCCGGCTATGTCCAGACGCTTGCGGTGCAGGATAATGCGGCGGTTAAAAAGGGCGACCTGCTGGTGCAACTGGATAACCGCGACTATCGGGCAGCGGTTGACCGTGCGGCGGGCGAAGTCGCCGCGCAGCAGGCGGCGCTGCAGGATATCGCCGCCACGCGCCAGCTCCAGCTGGCCACCATCGACGGCGCGCGTGCTGCGCTGCTGGCGGCGCAGGCGGTAACGCAGAAAACCACCGCCGACCAGCGCCGCTATGACGCGCTGGTGAGCAGCGCTGCGGTGTCGCAGCAGATTCGCGATCATGCGCAGGCCGATTACCATCAGGCGCTGGCGCAGGAGGGCAAAACCCGTGCCGATCGCGCGGTCGCCGAACGTCAGCTGCAGGTGCTGGATGCGCGCGAGCAGCAGACGCACGCCGCGCTGGCACAGGCGCAGGCCGACCTGGCGCTGGCACAGCTCAATCTGGAATACACCGCTATCCGCGCGCCGTTTGATGGCGTGATCGGCAATCGCCGCGCCTGGGCCGGTTCGTATGTCAGCAGCGGCACGCAGCTGCTGTCGCTGGTGCCGGCGCAGGGGCTGTGGATTGACGCCAACTTTAAAGAGAGCCAGCTGGCGCACATGCGGCCAGGCCAGGTGGCAACGATTGTGGCGGACGTGCTGCCAGGCCGCACCTTCAGCGGGCATGTCGCCAGCCTGTCGCCTGCGACCGGTTCGCGCTTTAGCATTCTGCCGGCGGAAAACGCCACCGGTAACTTCACCAAAATTGTCCAGCGCGTGCCGGTGCGCATTGCGCTGGACGGCGATGCGGCCACGCTCGGGCTGTTGCGTCCGGGACTGTCGGTGACTGTTACCGTCGATGAGTGCAGCGCGCAATGAGCCGCGTGGTCGCCGCGCCGATCGCGCCCGCGCAGATGCCGGTCAGCCGGAAAGTTTTCGCCTTTGCCACCCTGTGCATCGGCATGTTTATCGCGCTGCTGGATATCCAGATTGTCTCAGCTTCGCTGCGCGACATTGGCGGTGGCCTGTCGGCGGGCGATGATGAAACCGTGTGGGTGCAGACCAGCTATCTGATCGCCGAAATCATCATTATTCCGCTCTCCGGCTGGCTGGCCAGCGTGCTGTCTACGCGCTGGCTGTTCGCCGCTTCGGCCTGCGGCTTTACGCTGATGAGCCTGCTGTGCGGCTGGGCGTGGAACATTCAGAGCATGATCGCGTTCCGTGCGCTGCAGGGGCTGGCGGGCGGCTCAATGATCCCGCTGGTGTTCACCACCGCCTTCGCCTTTTTCCAGGGCCGGCAGCGGGTGATTGCTGCCGCGACCGTCGGCGCGCTGGCATCGCTGGCGCCGACGCTCGGCCCGACCGTTGGCGGCTGGATCACCGATAACTTCAGCTGGCACTGGCTGTTTTTTATCAACATCATTCCCGGTATTTACATCACCATTGCGGTTCCGCTGCTGGTGAACATCGACGTGCCCAACCGCGAACTGCTGCGCGGCGCGGATTATCTCAGCATCGTGCTGCTGGCGCTGTCGCTCGGCTGTCTGGAATATACACTGGAAGAGGGGCCGCGCTGGGGCTGGTTTGATGATGACACCATTGCCACCACCGGCTGGATTGCGCTGGCGGCCGGCGTGTTGTTTGTGATCCGCACGCTGCGGCATGCCAAACCGATCGTCGATTTACGCGCGCTCAGGGACCGCGACTTTAGCCTCGGCTGCTACTTCTCGTTTATGGCGGGCGTGGGGATCTTCGCCACCATTTACCTTACGCCACTGTTTCTCAGCCAGGTGCGCGGCTTCAGCGCACTGGAGACTGGACTGGCGATCTTCTCCACCGGGGTGTTTCAGATTCTGTCGATCCCGCTGTATGCCTGGCTGGCGAACCGCGTCGATCTGCGTATTTTGCTGGCGGCGGGGCTGCTCTGTTTTGCGCTGTCGATGCATTTCTTCGTGCCGATTACCCATGACTGGGGGGCGAAGGAGTTGCTGTTCCCGCAGGCGTTTCGCGGTATGGCGCAGCAGTTTGCCGTAGCACCGACGGTGACGCTGACGCTGGGCAGTTTGCCACCGGCACGCCTGAAGCTCGCGTCTGGCCTGTTTAATCTGATGCGCAACCTTGGCGGTGCGATTGGTATTGCCCTGTGCGGTACGGTGCTCAACGACCGCACCAACCTGCACTTTAGCCGGCTGGCGGATCATCTCAACAGCGCCAGCCTGACGCTGGGTGATTTTCTGCAGGGGCGCGCTCAGGCGCTGATGACCAGCGGCCTGAGCCCGGATGCCGCGCATACGGCCGCGCTGCAGTCGCTGGCGGCGCTGACGCTGCGTGAAGCGCGCACCCAGGCTTTTTCCGACGCGTTCTGGCTGATCATGACAGGCTTTTTCGTCGCGGCGCTGCTGGTACCGTTATTGAAAAAGCCACAGGGATGAGGGCCAGATCGCAGCCCATTAACGTTTACCCAGCGCTTCCCACAGGCCCAGCAGATAAGTGGTGCCCAGCGCGCGGTCGTACAAACCGTAGCCTGGGCGCCCGGTTTCACCCCAGATAAAGCGGCCGTGATCCGAACGGATATAGCCGTCAAAGCCGTTGTCATACATCGACTGCAGCACTTTATACATATCCAGCGAGCCATACTCCGTCGGATGCGCGCACTCGTAGAAATCTTTATCGCGGATGATCTTGATGTTGCGCACGTGGGCAAACGGGATGCGCTTGCGGCGCGAGAATTCGGCCAGAATGGCATAGACATCGTTCTGCGGATCCTCGGCAATCGATCCGGTGCACAGCGTGATGCCGTTGGCTTCAGAATCGACGACGTTACAGATCCAGTCGAGATCGTCGCGGTTCTTCACCACGCGCGGCAGACCGAAGATCGAATACGGCGGATCGTCCGGGTGGATCGCCATCTTCACGCCCACCTCTTCGCACACCGGGATCACCGCTTTGAGGAAATAGGCGAGGTTTTCCCGCAGCTTCGCGTCATCAACGTCCTGATATTTGGCAAACAGCTCCTGAACTTTTGCCAGCCGTTCCGGCTCCCAGCCCGGCAGCGCGAAGCCGTTGGCGCTGCCCAGCACCTCTTTCACCACCTCGTCGAGGCTTTTATCAATGCCCTGCTTCTCGAAGGCCATGGTGATGGAGCCATCCGGCAGCACGTAATGCATATCCGTCTTCATCCAGTCAAACACCGGCATGAAGTTGTAGCAGATCACTTTTACCCCGGCGGCCGCCAGGTTGCGGATACTTTGCTGATAATTGGCGATGTAGCGATCGCGGCTCGGCAGGCCGATCTTGATGTCGTCGTGAATATTAACACTCTCAATCACTTCAACCGTCAGTCCGGCTGCGTGCACCTGATCGACCAGCGCCTGGATCTTCTCCTGCGGCCAGGTTTCGCCCACCGGCACATCGTAGAGTGCGCCCACCACGCCGCGTACGCCCGGCACCTGGCGAATATATTCCAGCGAAACCTTGTCTTCCTTCGGCCCAAACCACCGCATTGTCAGCTGCATTATGTCATCCACCGTCATCGTGTCTGTATGATAAGCGTTAAACTACCATACTAGAATTCAAAGAGGCAGCATTACGCAGCGACTAAGTCTTGATCCGCGTCACAGAACCGGGTTTATCCGCGCTGCGGCTTATCACTGCGCCGTCACCAGCTGGTTGAAGTATTGCTTGTACTTGAACAGTTCCAGGTCCGAACGCAGCCCCAGTTTGCGCAGCGCGGTTTGCTTCTGACCGCTGATGGTTTTGCGGCTGCGCGCGTATTTACCGGCGATCTGCGTAATGCTCAACCCATCCAGATAGCAGCGAATCACCTCGATCTCGCGCGGACTCAGCTCGCGCAGCATCAGGGTAATGTCGTCGCCCGCCTGGCGCGGCGTCAGGTAGTCGTGCATTTCACGGTCGCTCTCCTGGAATTTATCCAGCTCCAGCATCATGTCCGGCGTCAGGAAACGCTTGCCGCGACAGATCTGATGAATGGCGTCGATTAGCACCTCCTGATCGTGGCTTTTGCCGACAAATCCCTGCACGCCGGCTTTCAGCAATAGCTGAACAATTGCCGGCTTCTCCACCGCGGACGACACCAGAATCTTCAGCTGCGGGTAGTGCAGGCGCAGCTGTTTTACCATTTGCAGCCCATCGAGCTGGTCTTCACCCAGCATGTAATCCAGCACCAGGATATCGATCGGCTGGCGCTGCAGGAAGGTCATCAGCTGCTGGCGCTGGGCAAAGGCCCCGGCCAGATCGAGCTGCGGCTCCTGCGCTAAACGGTACTGCATGGCTTTACCGATCAGCGGATGATCGTCCAGCACGGCAATCTGCCAGATTGCGCTCTCTTTCATTAAATCACCTCTTCAGGAATGGGCGTTTCCAGGGCACGCAGGAACAGCGCATCCAGCTCGGCCACCGCCCCGGCGACCTCCGGCAGCAGCTGCTGTAATAGCGCACTATCTTGATGCTCCGCTGCCTGTTCGGCGGCGCGGCAGCGATGTTGTAAAGCCTCGGCGCGCAGCATTCGGGCACTGCCGAGTAGCTGATGCGCGGCGTGACGCGCCGAAGCAAAGTTGTGGGCGGCGACCGCCTGCGTCAGCTGGGCGAGATCGTAGCTGTTCTGCTGGCGCGCGGTGGTGACCAGATCGCGCCACGCCTGCGGATTATTCGCCGCCAGATTTTCCAGCGTCAGCAGGGTATCGTCGCGCGTCGGGTTCATCGGCGCGCCGGTGATCACCTGCAGCAGCTGCGCGCGCTCCAGCGGTTTAAACAAACAACCGTTCATGCCGGCGTCCTGCGCCAGCTGCGCCACGCGCTCCTCCGCCATGGCTGTCAGGCCGTAAACCGGCACCGCGCGTCGCACCAGACGTTTCTCTTCGGCGCGCAGCTGGCGGGTGAATTCGAAGCCGTCCATCTCCGGCATGTTGCAGTCGGTAATCACGCGATCGGGCTGATTCTCGCGCCACAGCGCCAGCGCGGCTGCACCGCTGTCGGCCACCAGCACATGATGCCCGGCGTAGCGCAGCTGCTGGGCCAGCAGCAGACGGTTAGTGGCATTGTCATCGACAATCAGAATGCGCAGTGCAGCCTGCTTAGCGGGCTCCACCGGCTGTGGCAGGGCGGGCTGCTCATGTTCAATGCTCGCCGCTTCCGCGCGGAAGCGCAGCATAAACACGCTGCCGTCACCCGGTTCGCTCTCGACGTGCAGCTCGGTGCCGAGCATTACCGCCAGCCGGCGGCAGATATTCAGGCCCAGACCGGTGCCGCTGGCGCGATTGCTGCCCTGACCGACCTGGATAAACGGTTCGAAGATCGCCTGCTGCTGCTCTTCTGACAGGCCAACTCCGCTGTCGCTCACCTCCAGCACATACTCCGGCAGCGCGCTATCCGCCTGATACAGCGCCACTTCCACTGCGCCCTGCGAGGTAAACTTGATGGCGTTGCTCACCAGATTGGAGAGGATTTGCTTCAGTGCTACCGGGTCAAACAGCACCTGATCCTGCGTCAGCTCCAGCACAATATTCAGCTCAAGGCCTTTATTCAGCGCCACCTGGCGGAACAGCGCTTCGCAGTCATGCACCACTTCGCTG
This sequence comes from gamma proteobacterium symbiont of Scutellera amethystina, assembly GCF_059730845.1. Taxonomy (NCBI): domain Bacteria; kingdom Pseudomonadati; phylum Pseudomonadota; class Gammaproteobacteria; species gamma proteobacterium symbiont of Scutellera amethystina. The sequence goes on along the minus strand of NZ_AP035935.1, from coordinate 3,405,370 downwards.
AGCGACATTGGCTGCAGCTGAATACTGAAATGACCGGACTCGATTTTTGCCAGGTCGAGAATATCGCCCACCAGCGACAGCAGCGATCGCGACGACTCCCAGGCAACATCAATGTTCTTCTGCCGCTGCTGTTCATTACTCTGGCCGAGATGCTCGATTTCCAGCAGGCCAATCAGCGCCGCCAGCGGCGTGCGGATTTCATGACTCATGTGCGACAGGAAGGTGCTTTTCGCTTCGCTGGCGCGCACCGCGACTTCGTTGGCTTTGCGCAGGTCGGCCATCAGCGCTTCGATATGCGCCAGCTGCTCGCTGATTTCACGCTCGTGCTCGCGCTGTTTCGCCAGCGAGGCTTTCAGCAGATGGTTGCGCCACAGGAAAAACAGCAGACCCAGCCCGGCCACAGCGACGATGCGCAGTATGTAGCTGCGATAGCTTTGCCACGAAGTGCTGGTGGCGGGGGGCGTGTATTTGATCCAGCGCTCCATCAGCGACTGCATGGTCGGCTGCGGAATATCGGACAGCGCTTTGTTAAGGATCGACAGCAGCACCTGATCCTGCCCATTGACCGCCATCGCCATACGGAACATCGGCAGCGGCGCGACAAACGCCACTTTAAAGCTGTCACTGAAATGGTTATTGAGCAGGAACAGCGACGACTCGTACGGCACGATAAAGCCATCCAGCTGCTTATCCAGCAACTGACCGAGTGAATCGATCGACACGCCATTTTCGACAAAGTTGATGCCCGGCCAGCGTTCGCGTAAATCGTAGCGATAATAGGCGCGCTCATAGATGCCGATGCGCTTGCCCGCCATCTCATCAAAGCTTTTCCAGGTACTGTCTTTGCGCGTGACGACCACCCACGACGAGTAAATGTACGAACGGCTGTAGCGGATTTTGTCGTCCTGCTGCGCAGTGGCATCGCTGACGGCGATAATCGCATCGCGCTGGCGGTTGAGCGTATCGCGCATGTTGCTCAACCCCTGAATCGGGTTATAGCGGAAGCGAATGCCGGTGCGCTGGGAAATCATTTTCAGCAGGTCCACGCTCAGGCCGACTACGCGCTGCCGGTTATCAACGAAGGTAAACGGCGTGTGCGAGGGATCGTAGTTGACGGTGATTTCCCGGTGCTCTGCCAGCCACGCCGCCTCTTGTTCGCTCAGATCGAGGGGATAATTTTTCACCACCGACTGATAATCCAGGCTCCAGGCTTCGGCAATCTGTACCGCGTTGCGCAGCGGAATGTTTTTCAGGATTTCATTAATGGCGTTGATCAGCGGCAGATTGGCGTGGTTGCTGGCAAAGCGCGCGTCGACATCGTTGGTGTACGGCGTGCTGTGCGCTTCAATCACGTTCTGCAGGCCGCGATGCGAAAGAAAGCGCTGAGTGGCGCTGTTGCTCCAGAACAGGGTGTTTTCGCTGAACGCGGTGTCGGTGTAGGCCCACAGCGGCGGCGCGGCCGGCGCCAGCGTGGCGCGCGGATAGCGCTTGTGCAGCAGTGCTTTGAGTTCCGCATCACCGTAATAGAGCAGACGATAGCGGCTATTTTTCAGCTCACTGTCGAAGGTCGCGTTACGTTTGCTGATTAACACGCTGCGCGCCAGTGAATACGGCAGGCTTAGCGCCAGATGCGTATCCTGATTGGCGGCCAGCGTGTAGTAAGGAATCAGATCGACTTCACCGTCGTTGAGCGCATCCACCAGCTCCAGCCGGGTTTTATACACCTTGATTTTCACCGGCAGATTTAACGCCTTCGCCACAATGGCCAGATAATCGGCCGAGAGTCCTTCGTAGGTATTGGCTTCAAACGACACGGAATAGGGCGGCAGCGGATTGTTCCACACGCCGACGCGCAGTACAGAGTGCTGTTTCAGCCACTGCTGGCTCTGCGGCGACAGCGTGACTTCCGGTGCTACCAGACCATAGCGCGGCGAGAAATTTAACGTGGTTGCACCCCAGGCAGACAGGCAAAAGCCCAGTAACAGAAGGAGGCTGAGGATGCGTTTACTCACGGATGATTTCACTCGCTGGACCGGTTGCGCGCGCCGCCACCATGACTGCGCTTCTTCTCTGACGGCACGTTTCGCGTCAGGCATCCTTCAACAGCGACTTAATACAAGTGGACTTAAATCGCGCTTAAGAAATTTCTTAAAAACAGGAGAGAAAATTCCTGGTGAAAGCCAGGTCCCGCCGGCGCGCCGAAGCGAAGCGCGCTGCTATTTTTAGTAAGTGTAAGTTTTGTTTGCTGAAATTACCGCGTTGCTTCGCCATTCCTGCTGAACCCGGCGCAATTTTCCGACGCTAATCGCCTTTTCATTTGTTTTATTTACAGAATCTATCGTGCAGGCAAAATAGCCCTTATTTTCTCTCCAGCGATCAACTATGTCCGAAGAAGCGCTGCGCCAGCAGATTCAGAACCTGAAAAAGCACAATGCGCGCCTCAAGCGCCTGGCGCACGACGCGCGTAATAAGCTGAACGCGGCGCTGGACGGCACCGGCTTGTGCCTGTGGCAGCTGGATATTCCCAGCGGCAAGCTGGTGATTTTTAACCGGCGCTGGGGCGCGATGCTCGGCTTTCAGGCGAAAGAGACCAAAGCGCGCTTTGATGCCTGGCGCGAGTGCCTGCATCCGGAAGATGCCGATGAGGTGCTGCGCGCCTTTTACGATCATATTGAAGGACGCGCGCCCTATTACGAGGCGCTGCACCGTATGATCGGCAAGAACGGCAAAATCACCTGGGTGCTGGATCGCGGCCGCGTCAGCGAGTGGGATGAGCAGGGGAATCCGCTCAAAGTGACCGGCACCCACATCGACATGACCAAAGAGAAGAATTACGAAGCCCAGCTCTCCCTGCTGGCGCATCACGACCCGTTAACCGCGTTGCCCAACCGCCACGCGCTGCAGGCGCATTTCCGTCAGCTGCAACGCGCCGGGCCGCTGTGCGTGGCGTTTATCGACCTCGACAACTTCAAGCACGTTAATGACACGCTCGGCCATCGCAGCGGTGACGAGGTGCTGATTCAGCTCAGCCAGCGCATCCGCGATTTGCTGCCGTCAGAGGCCATCGTCGGGCGGCTTGGCGGCGATGAGTTCGTGCTGCTGCTGCCGTTTTTGATTGACTACCCGAAGGTGCGCATTCTGGCGCAGGCGGTGCTGGATGCGGCGCTGACGCCGTTTGATGTCGACAATGGTCATGCGCAGATTGGCGCCTCAATCGGTATCGCCCCGGTACACCGGCGCGACAGCTTCGATGACGCGCTGACCCGGGCGGATGGCGCGATGTACCAGATTAAGAGAAACGGTAAGCAGGGCTTTGGCCTGGCAGGCAATATATCGGCGGGGTGAGGGCCAGTGCCCGCACCCCTTGATCACTTAAAACGCAAAACAGGAACAGCCCAGCGCACCCCAGAACGCGTTATTGTCTGACACCGGCACCGATGACTGGCGCGCGACATCATGGGCGTGGCTGTGCACGCCACAGGGGCCGCTGCACTGGTGTACCTGCGGCATCCGCGCGGCGCGGCCGCTGGTCTGCGGCGGGGCGCTGCGGTAGTGGCCAGGCACGGTAACCACCGGCGACCACTCCGGCAACACCGGCACCGGCGGCGGTGCCAGCGGCGTGAAGCTGCCAGCGGCATACACCACATTGCCATCCACCAGCGTCAGCACCGATTCAATGCCTTTGATCTCCTCTTCCGGTACGCTGAAGAAGTCTTTCGACAGCAGCACCAGATCCGCCAGCTGGCCGACTTTGATCTCACCTTTGGCGCTCTGCTCGCTGGAGAACCAGGCACTGCCTTTGGTCCACAGCATCAGCGCGGTTTCACGGTCGATGCGGGCGTTGTCATCGTACAGCTGCATCCCGCCGACGGTACGGCCTGAAACCAGCCAGTACAGTGCGGTCCACGGGTTATAGCTGGCAACGCGGGTGGCATCGGTACCGAGGCCGACCGGCACGCCGGCCTCCAGCATGCGCGCCACTGGCGGCGTCTGCTTCGCGGCCTCTTTACCGTAGCGATCGACAAAGTATTCTCCCTGGAAAGCCATGCGATGCTGCACCGCCAGGCCGCCGCCGAGCGCTTTTACCCGCTCAATATTGGCTTCAGTGATGGTTTCCGCATGGTCAAAGAACCAGTGCAGGCCATTGAACGGAATGTCGCGATTCACCTTCTCAAACACATCCAGCATGCGGCTGATCGATTCGTTATAGGTGGCGTGCAGGCGGAATGGCCAGCGATGCTCCACCAGGTGGCGCACCACGCGCTCCAGCTCATCTTCCATGCCGGGTGCCAGATCCGGGCGCGGTTCGAGGAAATCTTCGAAGTCCGCCGCCGAGAACACCAGCATTTCACCGGCACCGTTGTGGCGCAGGAAATTGGTGCCCTGGCCCGGCTTCAGCATATCGGTCCACTTCTCAAAGTCTTCCAGCTCGTGGCCGGGACGCTGGGTGAACAGGTTATAGGCGATGCGTACCGTCAGCTGCTTTTTCGCGTGCAGTTCGGCGATCACGTCGTAATCGTCCGGGTAATTCTGGAAGCCGCCGCCGGCGTCAATGGCGCTGGTCAGACCGAGGCGGTTCAGTTCACGCATAAACTGACGCGTCGAGTTAACCTGCTGTTCCAGCGGCAGTTTGGGCCCTTTCGCCAGCGTGGCGTACAGCAGCATGGCATTAGGACGGGCGATCAGCATGCCGGTCGGATTGCCATTGCTGTCGCGCTGGATTTCGCCGCCCGGCGGGTTGGGGGTCTCTTTGGTATAGCCCACCACTTTCAGCGCGGCGCGATTGAGCAGCGCGCGGTCATACAGATGCAGAATGAAGACCGGCGTATCGGGCGCGGCGGCGTTGATTTCGTCCAGCGTCGGCATGCGGCGCTCAGCAAACTGGAACTCGCTCCAGCCCCCGACCACGCGCACCCACTGCGGTGACGGCGTACGCAGTGCCTGTTCGCGCAGCATACGCAGCGCATCGGCCAGCGACGGCACGCCTTCCCAGCGCAGCTCAAGGTTGTAGTTGAGGCCACCGCGAATCAGATGCTGGTGGGAGTCGTTCAGGCCGGGAATGCCGGTGTGCCCTTTGGCGTCGATGATTTGCGTGTCGCTGCCGGCAAAGCGCATGACGTCCGCTTCGCTACCTACGGCGAGGAACTTGCCGTCTTTGATGGCTACGGCGGTGGCCAGCGGGTTTGCGCGGTCGACGGTGTGAAACTTACCGTTGGTAAAAATCAGGGATGCGGTCGTCATTCTGTTCTCTCCGTTAAATTAAGCGTAGCGGCCCTCAGCCACCGTGTTAATGCGCGGTTAAAAATGCTTGCGCCGATGAGGAAAAAAATACGAAATGACAGCAGTTATTGATAACGGATTGTTTTTACGTTGTCGTTCAACTTTTTTTACGGAGGGTAGGGAATGCGTTTAAATCTGGAGGCGCTGCTGATTCTGGATGCGCTCGATCGTCATGGCACCTTTGCCGCTGCGGCCGCGCGACTGTTCAAAACCGCGTCGGCGTTAAGCTATACCGTGCAGAAGATGGAGAGCGATTTAAAAATCACGCTGCTCGATCGCTCCGGCCATCGCGCCACATTCACGCCGACCGGCCGTCTGATGCTGGAAAAAGGGCGGACGCTGCTGCGTGCGGTGAACGAGCTGGAGCAGCAGGCGCGCTACGTGGAGAGCGGCTGGGAGAGTCTGCTGACCATCAGCGTGGATGCTTCGCTGCCGTTCAGCATCCTCACACCGCTGATTGACGAATTTTATCAGCAGCACCCGCACACCCAGCTGCAGTTCCGTCAGGACGTACTGGCTGGCTGCTGGGAAGCGCTGCACTATGGCGAAGCGGACATTGTCTTTGGCGCGGTTCAGGAACCCGCCACGCGCAAAGAGATTGTCTGCCAGCCGCTGGGCTGGCTGGAGTATGTGTTCGCTGTCGCTCCTGACCATCCGCTGGCGGCGGAGCCCGAACCGCTGCTGCGTGAACAGATTCGCCAGTATCGCGCGGTCACGGTGCATGATTCATCCCGCCACGGTGCCGGGATGGATTTACGCGTGCTGGATGAGCAGAAGACGCTGAGCGTGCATGATTTCCCGGCCAAACTGCAGGCGCATCTCGCCGGGCTCGGCTGTGGTTATCTGCCGCTTTACCTGGCGCGCCCGCACCTGGCGAGCGGTGCGCTGGTGGCGCGCCAGCTGGACAGCGAGTGCCGGCGCGATATCGCCTATCTGGCGTGGAATGAGAGCGCCTGCGGCAACGCGGCTATCTGGTGGCGCGAGCGCCTGCCGACGCTACCCGGTCTGAGTGACATCTACGCGCCAGCCTGATCACAGCGCAATATGATGGCTGACCTGCGGGGGTTCATCACCCTGATGGTACTGCAGTACCGCCTGCTGTAACTCAGCATCGGCGCGCGAGACGCGCTGGTGCTGACGTAAATGCTCCTGCCATGACTCCACCATAAACCACTCCAGCAGCGCTCCGGCATCGTCGGTCTGCTCCATTAATCCCCACGCATAGGCACCGTCACGGCGTCGCGCCTGCGCCAGTTTGTGCATGGCGTGCTGGAAAGCGGCGCGATCGGCCTGGGGAACACGGTAGCGAATCTGGATCAGTACGGCGCCACGGCGGATATCCACCGCATCGCTCACCACCGGTTCAGCCCAGTGCTGCGCCGGCTGCAGATCCGCTTCGCCCGCCGGCAGTGCCAGCCGTTTTGCCAGCAGCGCCGTGATGAGCAGCGCCGCACCGGCCAGCATCAGCGTTGGCGCCAGACCCATGTGCTGGGCGATCAGACCCCAGGCCAGACTGCCACCCGCCAGCGTGCCGTTGAACACCATCAGATAGACCGCCAGCCCGCGACCGCGCACCCAGTCGGGCAGCACCGCCTGCGCCACGCCGTTGAGGGTCGTCAGTGCGATGATCCAGCCGGTGCCCAGTACCAGCATCAGCAGCAGCGCCAGCCACTGCGGCGGACTGAGCGCCAGCGCTACCATGACCAGCGCGCTGAGCACGGCGGAGAGCAGCATCAGTCCATCATGGCTCAGCCGGGCACGCAGGCGCGGCAGCAGCAGCGCGCCGGCAATAGCACCGGCACCGACGGCCCCGAGCAGCAAGCCGTAAAAGCCCGCGCTGCCGTGCAGCATGGTGCGCGCCACCAGCGGCAGCAGCGCCCAGATGGCACTGGCGAAGGCAAAATACAGCGCGGCGCGCAACAGCACGCGGTGCAGTTCGCGGCTGGCTTTCACATAGCGCAGTCCGGCGCGGAAAGCGCCAAAGAAGTGCTCATTCAGCGCGGTAGCGGCCTTCGCCGGACGTTTCCACCACAGCAGCGCGGCGATGACGAAAAAATAACTGGCGACATCGGCACCGTAAGCGGCCATAGCACCTAAACTTGCCAGCAGCAGGCCACCGGTAGCCGGTCCAATCGCCCGGGCGATATTGATGCCCAGCGAGTTGAGCGCCACGGCATTTTTCAGCTCATGGCGGGGTACCAGCTCCGGCACGATGGCCTGCCATGCCGGACCGAACAGCGCCGCGCCGACGCCGCCGACAAAGGTCAGGCCGATCAGCCATTCAACGGTGAGCCAGTGGTTGTGCGACAGCAGCAGTAGCGTGCCGCTGACGCTGGCCATCAGCAGCTGCACCACAATTAGCAGGCGGCGGCGGTCAACAATATCTGACAGCACGCCGGCCGGCAGCGCCAGCAGGAACACTGGCAGGGTGGCGGCGGTTTGCATCAGCGCGACGGCGGTTGGGTTATCCGACAGTCCGGTAATCAGCCAGGCGCTGGCGACGTCACGGATAAAGCTACCGGTATTGCCGAGCACCGAAGCGGTCCAGATCACGGCGAAAAGCCCGTAGGCGAAAGGGGAAAACGCGCCGCTGCGCGCTGTTTGTGGATTTGGCTGGTTCATCAGGCTGTTCCTGTCAGTGTGCGATGAGAGCACGATACGAAGCTCGCCCGTCAGGAGATAGCGGAAAAAATCGGCCAACTTGTACAAGGATTTTTGACGGCAGGGCTTAGCAAAAATCTTTGCACAAGTTGTCAAAATCTCTGCTTTAGGTTTTTCCAGCATCCCGCGCTAGTTTGATTGCCAGACACAACATCACTGACTAACGGAGAAAAAACATGAGCACATTCAAGACTAAAGACGGCGTAAACCTGTACTTCAAAGACTGGGGCAAGGGGCAGCCGGTGCTGTTCAGCCACGGCTGGCCGCTGGATGCCGATATGTGGGACAGCCAGCTCAACTTTCTTGCCGAGCGCGGCTACCGCGTCATCGCGTTTGACCGCCGCGGCTTTGGTCGCTCCGATCAGCCGTGGGAAGGCTACGATTACGACACTTTTGCCGACGATATTCATGGCCTGATCGAGCACCTGCAGCTGGATGAGGTGACGCTGGTGGGCTTCTCGATGGGCGGCGGGGATGTGTCGCGCTACATCGGTCGTTATGGTACCGCGAAAGTGAAAGGACTGGTGCTGCTGGGCGCCGTCACCCCGATTTTTGGTAAAACCGACGATCACCCGGAAGGGGTGGAATCAGCGGTGTTTGACGGGATCAAAGCGGGTTTGCTGAAGGATCGTGCGCAGTTTATCAAAGAGTTCGCCACGCCGTTTTACGGCACCAATGCGGGCCAGACGGTTTCCGATGGGGTACTGACGCAGACGCTGAACATTGCGCTGCTGGCGTCGCTAAAAGGTACACTGGATTGTGTGACCGCGTTCTCTGAGACGGATTTCCGTGCGGATATTGCCAAAGTGGATGTGCCGACGCTGGTGATCCACGGCAGTAACGACCAGGTGGTGCCGTTTGAAGCCACCGGCAAGCTGGTGCACGAGATGATTGCGGGTTCGCAGCTGAAAGTGTATGAGAATGGCCCGCACGGTTTTGCGGTGACGCATCAGGACCAGCTGAATGCGGATCTGCTGGCGTTTTTGCAGGGGAATTAAGGGGGGAAGTGCGTTTTTCCCCCTCACCCTAACCCTCTCCCGCCTGCGGGAGAGGGAACCGATCGAGTGAACAATTAATTCGTTAATCACATGTGGCAGCGTTTCCCTCTCCCGGTGGGAGAGGGCCAGGGTGAGGGCATCAGGCCGCAGCATCCCGCATCAGACCGCAGTACTCCGCGTCAGTCCGCCAGCAAATGCCCGTACATCGCCAGCAGGCGACGGGTGACGCCGTTGGTCCAGCCGAAGCCGTCCTGTAGCGGATACTCACCGCCGCCGCCCGGGCGGGCGCGATCGCCGCTGATATCGTACTTCTCTACCAGCTTATGGTGCAGCGAATAGAAGTTCTTCACCGTGGTCAGCCAGTTAACCGCAATCTCGGTTGCCAGCGTCTCTTCACCGTAGTTATTCAGTCCGACCACCGCCATCCACTGCAGTGGTGCCCAGCCGTTGGGTTTATCCCACTGCTCGCCGCTCTCCACCATGGAGGTCACCAGGCCGCCCTGCGTTAGCAGCAGCTGGCGCAGCGCCACCGCCTGCAGATGCGCCTGTTCCGGTGAAGCCAGCCCCAGGAACAGCGGTACCACCGCCGCTGCGGTAAAGGCACCAAAGCGTTCACGTCGCCAGTCGTAGTCGCGGTACACGCCAGCGGTGTTGTCCCACAGATAGCGATGAATCGCCTGCTTGCGCGCATCCGCCTTCTTCTGCCACGCCAGGCCGGTGAGTTCTTCGCCCTTCGCGTGCGCCAGCGTTGAGATCATCAGCTCCAGCTTGTAGAGAAACGCATTCAGATCCACCGGAATAAACTGGGTGGTGCGAATGCTGGCCAGACGCTGTGGATCGCGCAACCAGCGCGAAGAGTAATCCCAGCCGGAAGCGGCACCGGCGCGCAGATCGCGATAAACCTCGCTGGCCGGACGACGCGATTTGCTGGCGGTTTCCACATCTTCCATCCACGATTCATCGCGCGGCGTGTCGCGATCGTCCCAGTAGCGGTTGAGCAGCGAACCATCCGGCATACGCACCACGTGACGATAGGCCTGATGCGGCATCAGCTCGCCGGCTCCGTCCATCCAGAACTGATACTCTTTCATCAGCTGGTCAAGGTAGCGCTTCGCGCCGCGAATGCCGTCCTCTTCAAACAACTCGACCATCAGCGCGAACACCGGCGGCTGCGAGCGGCTGAGGTAATAGGTACGGTTGCCATTTGGCACATGACCGTAGTTATCAATCAGCCAGGCGAAGTTATCCGCCATATGACGCAGCAGATCGTCGCGGCCCGCTTCGGCCAGTCCCAGCATGCTGAAGTAGGAGTCCCAGTAATACGTTTCACCAAAACGTCCGCCGGGCACCACGTAAGGCTTCGGCAGCGGCAGCAGCGACGAATGCGGTAAATGCTGCTGCGGCATTTTGGTTAACACTGGCCACAGATCGTCAATATGTTCCGTCAGGGTTTTATCCGGATTGGAAACATAAAAACTCTCATTGACCTGCGGTAAATAAAAATGCTCGTGGACAAATTTTTCCAGGTCGAACTCCGCCGAGCGTTTGCGGCGGCGATAGCGGATTAGAATATCCAGAGGATCGAATTTAGGCGCGCAGTCCGGAAACGTTTTACTGTCGGCAAAAATACGTGACGTCTGCACGTGCTCAAACAGCTCCAGATAGCGATCGGCAGGCGTCAGCGCATCAGGCGCAGGCAGGCCTTCGATCAGCTCGGGTTCCGGCTCCGAATCCTGCATACCTTCGCGGATAAACTCGTGAGGATCGTATTGATACCCCAGATCAGCATGGGCTTCGTGTTCTCCGAAAGCTTGACGTTGCTGGTGGTTAGTATTAATAGCGGCCTCCTGAAATTGCCTGGTTGCTCAAAGGACAAATTATAGATCTCTGACCCGATGAGACAACAATGCGAAATATCTATGAACGTAATAAATCTTGTCGATTGATCGGCTATTTAAGGCTTTTTTCAGCGAATACAACGCCCTATATTTCAGGAATTGAAAGCAGTGTTTCAGATGAAGCTTTAAATAAATGAGCAGAATTATCTGTAAATAAGAAAATCGTCAGTGATGACGGCAAAAAAGCGGGAAGAGGTTGATCATTTGATGGCAAACGAGACGGGGAAAAGAGGGCTTTTCGTCGCCCTCACCCCGGATTTCACCGCGGGTGAGGGCGCCATCAGCGCCTTACTTTGCCAGCATGGCCTTAATTACCGCGGCGAACGGTGTGGTCGGGCGGCCAATGAGTTTGCTGAGCGTGTGGCTGTCGTCGAACAGGGCACCCTGAGCGGCACCGGCGTCTGAATCCGCCAGCAGTTCGGCCAGCGGCGCGGGTAAACCGGCTCCGATCAGCGCCGCGCTGAATTCCGCAGGCGGCAGGTTAACGTACTCCACCTGTTCGCCGGACTGGCGGGCGATCTCCGCACTGAATTCTGCCAGCGTATAGCTGTCATCGCCGGCCAGTTCGTACACTTTGCCGGCCTGATCGTCACGGCTGATCACCTCTGCCGCCGCGGCAGCATAATCCTCGCGCGCCGCCGACGCGATGCGCCCGTTGCCCGCCGCGCCGATAAAGGCATGATGCGCTAACGCCGGTGCGATGCTGGCCGCATAGTTTTCGCTGTACCAGCCGTTACGCAGCAGGGCATAAGGGATGCCTGAAGCCTGCAGCAGCGCTTCGGTGGCGCGGTGTTCGACGCCCAGACCCAGCGGCGAGGTATCGGCATGCAGCAGACTGGTATACGCGATAAATGACACGCCTGCCGCTTTGGCGGCATCAATCACCGCCCGGTGCTGGGCTTCGCGCTGGCCCACTTCGCTGGAGGAGATCAGCAGCACTTTCTGCACGCCGGCAAAGGCGCCTTGCAGCGTCTGTGGCTGGTTGTAATCTGCGGTACGCAGCGCGACGCCGAGCGCCTGCAGGTCCTGCGCCTTTTCCGGTGAACGTACTACCGCGATGATCTCGCTGGCCGGTACTTTCTTCAGCAAGGCATTAATCACTAAACGGCCCAGTTGGCCAGTGGCTCCGGTAATCGCAATCATGGTGTTTTTCCTCAGGTTGAACTGGTATGGAAACAGCCTACGAGATAAACTAACTTTTAGTAAGTACTTACAGATTTGTTAGTTTGAGCGGAGTGATGTAAATGGCTGAAAACCTGAGTGATAAATTTTCCCGTGGTGAATTGCTCAATGTGAACTGCCCGTCACGTGAAGTGTTAAAACGGATTACCAGCCGCTGGAGTGTGCTGGTGTTACTGGCGCTGCGTGCTGAGACGCTGCGCTTCAGCGAACTGCGCCGCCGGATTGGTGGCATCAGTGAACGCATGCTGGCGCAGACGCTGCGCTACATGGAAGAGGATGGCTTCATTGAGCGTATCGCTTATGAAGTGGTGCCGCCGCACGTGGAGTACCGGCTGACGGCGCTGGGCCATGAGGTGGAAGGGCAGGTCATCGGCCTCGCCGACTGGCTGGAAAGCAATGTCCACCGCATCATTAAAGCGCCGCAGACAGCGTGAGTGCCGTCGCGGCGCGCCAGGCTCAGGCGTGCAAATATTTCCCAAACCAGCCGAGTGTGCGACCCCATGCCAGTTCGGCGGCAGCTTTGTCATAGCGTGGCGTTGAGTCGTTGTGAAAGCCGTGATTCACGCCGGGATAAATATACGCCTCATAGGTTTTGTGGCTGGCTTGCAGAGCGGCTTCATAGGCTGGCCAGCCTTCGTTGATGCCTTTATCCAGCGCGGCATAGTGCAGCAGCAGCGGCGCCTGAATGCGCGCCACATCTTCCGCTTTTGGCTGGCGGCCGTAGAACGGCACGGCGCAGGCCAGCTCAGGAAACGCCACTGCCGCCGCATTTGCTACGCCGCCGCCATAACAGAAGCCGGTGATGCCGACCTTGCCGTTCCCCTCGGGATGCTGCATCAGGAAATCGACCGCCGCGAAGAAATCGTTCATCAGTTTGGCCGGGTCGACTTTGGCCTGCATCGCGCGGCCCTCTTCATCATTGCCCGGATAGCCGCCCAGCGAACTTAAGCCATCCGGCGCCAGCGCGACATAGCCCGCTTTGGCGACCCGTCTCGCCACGTCTTCAATGTAAGGATTCAGGCCGCGATTCTCGTGTACCACCACCACGGCACCCACCTTGCCGCTGGCGTGAGTCGGGCGCACCCGATAAGCGCGTACCTCGCCATGTCCCTGGGGCGACGGGTAGTGAATGTATTCGGCGTTGATATCAGGGTCGGTAAACGACACCTGCTCTGCCAGCGCATAATTGGGGCTCATGGCGCTGAGCAGGGTGGCTCCGGTCATGCCGGCGATGGTGAACTTCGCGGCCAGCGAGAGAAACTCGCGCTTGCTGATGCGACCGTGCGCATAGTAGTCATAAAGCTCAAGCAGTTCCTGGGGAAAATCCTGGGCGGTAAGACGGGTCATAACCTCTCCTTCGCTGATTAACCGGACTGTGCCGCTTTAACAAAGCACAGCCTGACGCCGCTGGCAAATGCCATGCCCCAGCGGGTTAATGCGCGATGGCTCACAGAATGTTACCGAAAGGCAGCAAATTAATTTCTTTTTGGTCTATAAAAATTATCTTTTAATTAACAAACTTTCTTTCTGGCGACTGTGAAGGAAATTTTACAGCGTAACGTAACGGTGCGATCCTCTGCCGTTTTGTTTTGCGCTGTAATTAACAGCTAAATTAGCCAGTTACCAGATTGCCGCCTTTTCCTCTCGCTCTGCTTAATAACAAGATTGTCACAATAAATCACGGGCTTTAACCTTAACTTAGTGATTTTAAACAAATAGTTTCTGGTGAAAACAATGATCGAAATCAAAAAATACTGTTATAGTTTTAGCCATTCCCACTGTTTCTTTTTGTTCTCGCCGCTTGCCTTACAATTGGCGTGAATCTCTTCCGACGTCACGAAATAATAATTTTGTGCGTCAAACTTGTTAATTATAAGTAAAAATTCGGTGTAATCTTGTGGCAAAGAGGTAAGCAATGTTTGGATTAGATGCCTTCCACCTGGCCAGGATTCAGTTCGCCTTTACTGTTTCCTTCCATATTATTTTCCCGGCCATCACCATCGGTCTCGCCAGTTTCCTGGCGGTGCTCGAAGGCATGTGGCTGAAAACCCGTAACGAGACCTATCGCGATCTCTACCACTTCTGGTCCAAAGTCTTTGCCGTTAACTTCGGTATGGGCGTGGTGTCCGGGCTGGTGATGGCGTATCAGTTTGGTACCAACTGGAGTGGCTTCTCGCAGTTTGCCGGCAGTATTACCGGTCCGCTGCTGACGTATGAAGTGCTCACCGCCTTCTTCCTTGAAGCGGGCTTCCTCGGCGTGATGCTGTTTGGCTGGAACCGTGTTGGACCGGGCCTGCACTTCTTTGCCACCTGCATGGTTGCGCTCGGCACTATCATCTCGACCTTCTGGATCCTCGCGTCCAACAGCTGGATGCATACCCCGCAGGGCTACATCATAGAGAATGGCATCGTGGTGCCGCAGGACTGGTTTAAGATTGTCTTCAACCCGTCGTTCCCGTACCGCCTGTTCCATATGTCGGTGGCGGCCTTCCTCGCCAGCGCCTTCTTTGTTGGCGCGTCTGGCGCGTGGCATCTGCTGCGCGGTAACGATAACCCGGCAATCCGCAAAATGTTCTCGATGGCACTGTGGATGGCACTGATCGTGGCGCCGATTCAGGCGATGATCGGCGATGCGCACGGCCTGAATACCCTGGAGCATCAGCCAGCAAAAATTGCGGCGATTGAAGGCCACTGGGAAAACCCGCCGGGGGAAGCGACGCCGCTGATTCTGTTCGGTATTCCGGATATGGATGAAGAGCGCACCAAATATGCGCTGGAAGTGCCGTACCTCGGCAGCCTGATTTTGACCCACAGCCTGGACAAACAGGTCCCGGCGCTGAAAAGCTTCCCGAAAGAGGACCGCCCGAATTCGCTGGTGATTTTCTGGTCGTTCCGAGTCATGGTGGCGATGGGCCTGCTGATGATCACCCTCGGCGTGCTGAGCCTGTGGCTGCGTTACAAAAAGCGGCTGTATAACTCCCGGCCGTTCCTGTGGTTCGCCCTGCTGATGGGCCCGTCCGGCCTGATCGCGATTCTTGCCGGCTGGTTTACCACGGAAATTGGTCGTCAGCCATGGGTGGTGTACGGCGTGCAGCGCACCATTGATGCGGTGTCGGCGCATGGTGATTTGCATATGAGCATCAGCCTGCTGGCCTTCATCCTCGTCTATTCGTCGGTGTTTGGTGTCGGCTACGTTTACATGATGCGCCTGATCAAGAAAGGTCCGCTGACCGGCGAGGGTAAAGATGTGCGCCACGGTGGTCCGGGGCAGGATAAAACACCTGCGCGTCCGCTTTCTGCGGCCCATGAGAGTCTGAACGAACCGCAGGAGGGTAAATAAATGATCGATTTCTCCATTATCTGGTTCGCCATTATCGTGTTCGCCACCCTGATGTATATCGTGATGGATGGCTTCGATCTTGGCATCGGTATCCTGTTCCCGTTCAATAAAGATGCAGTTGAGCGCGACATGATGGTGAATACCGTTGCGCCGGTCTGGGATGGTAACGAAACCTGGCTGGTGCTGGGCGGTGCCGGTCTGTATGGTGCGTTCCCGCTGGCCTATTCGGTGATTGCCGATGCGCTGGCCATTCCGCTCACCGCGATGCTGATTGGCCTGATTTTCCGTGGCGTGGCGTTTGAGTTCCGCTTTAAGGCCACGGAAGAACACCGCGCTTTCTGGGATAAATCATTTATCGCCGGTTCACTGCTGGCGACCTTCAGTCAGGGCGTTGCGGTCGGTGCGATTATCGACGGCTTCCCGGTGAAAGGGCGCGAGTTTGCCGGCTCGGCGCTGGACTGGCTGGCGCCGTTCCCGCTGTTCTGCGGCGTCGGTCTGGTGGTGGCATATGCGCTACTGGGCTGTACCTGGCTGATCATGAAAACCGAGCATGAGCTGCACCGTAAGATGTCCGCGCTGGCGACGCCGCTGGTGATCGCGCTGCTGCTGATTGTCGGCATTATCAGCCTGTGGACGCCGTTCACCCACGATGCGATTGCGCACCGCTGGTTCAGCCGTCCTAACCTGTTCTGGTTCCTGCCGGTGCCGGTGCTGGTGCTGCTGTGTTCGTGGGGCATCGTGCGCGCCATTAAGCGTGAGGCGCACTACTCGCCATTCCTGCTGACGCTGGCGCTGGTGTTTCTCGGCTTCTCCGGCCTTGGTATTAGCGTGTGGCCGCACATTATACCGCCGTCGATCACCATCTGGGACGCCGCGTCACCGCCGCAGAGTCAGGCCTTTATGCTGGTCGGTAGCTTACTGATTATTCCGGTGATTCTGGGTTATACCTTCTGGAGTTACTACGTGTTCCGCGGAAAAATCAAAGCCGACGAAGGATACCACTGAGATGCAAACCGAGGTCAGCAATATGAACAACCCCACTGAAACGAAAGCCCCCTGGTGGAAGCGCGTGCTGTGGTTAGTAATCATCTACGGCGCAAGCGTGCTGGCACTGGGCGTGGTGGCATCACTGTTTCGTATGATGATGACGGCAGCGGGCATGCGTTCGCACTGAGTGGTCGATGAGGGCAGGCACGCCTGCCCGGTATTATCGGTCGCCCTCAATGGCGACCTGACAAGGTGATGCACGATTTTCACAGGGTGCGCATTGATGCGCACCGATCATGTGTCGGCCCATCAGATTGACCAGCATTTGGTCGCCATTAATAGCGCCCCTGCGGATACGATTTACAGGGGGCGCATTAATGCGCACCGCTATGCGCAGGCAAATCACTGCTCAATGATGCGATGCCGTTAAGACGATAAAAGGTTAGTTACCTAAGCAATTAATGCTTTTCCCGTCTCGCTGTCTTTACTCTTCCTTACGTTATCCATACGATTTTGTTATATTTATGTGACGGATTACGCAAAAGCACCGCCTTTCCCAACCCATTCAATTAAAAAAAATGCTCAGCCTGAATCTGAAAAAACAGTACATCAACGATCTGGTGGACTGGATCGAGGCCAATCTGACCGACGAGCTCAACATCGATCTGATTACCCTGAAATCCGGTTACTCCAAGTGGCACATGCAGCGCATGTTCAAAGAGATGACCGGCCAGACGCTGGCCTCGTACACGCGCAAACGTCGCCTGACGCTCGCTGCCATGGCGCTGCGCCTGACCAGCATGCCGCTTATTGATATCGCCGTGCGGTTTGGCTTTGATAATCAGCAAAACTTTACCCGGGTGTTTAAAAGCCACTTCGCCATGACGCCAGGCGCTTATCGCCGCATCCCTGAGATGCAGATGAAAGACTTCCACAGCCGCATCTCAACCCAGCGGCAGTGGGTAAGTGCGCGCCTGGCAGAGAAGCCGGAGCTGAAGCTGTGCGGAGAAGTGATTGAGTGGGAGTGCCGCTTCGGCGAATACATTGATCATCACAATCACGTGGTGGCGCAGCATACGCGTGATTTCATCGCCTTCGCCGGCCAGCACGTGCAGCGCGGCTGGCTGGGTTTCCAGTTCAGCCCGGGGGTTAACTCCAGCGATCAGCAGCATATCAGCCTGTTTCAGGCGCTGGAGAGCCAGTATGCCGACGTGCTGACCGGCAATGTACAGAACTGGACTGGTGAAAGCGGACTGTATGCGGAGATCGACTGGCACGGTGCGCCGGAAGAGATCAATGCCTTTACCGCAGAGGTGTATTACAACCATCTGCCTGCGCTCGGCGTGGCAAGACGTCCGGGTAAAGATCTGATCAAGCTGGACCTGCGTTATAGCACGCCAGATCTGCTGCAGGGCACGTTCTACATTCCGGTTAAGGTCGGATAATGCATATTTCGTGCGGTAAACTGTGATAAACCGCACGATTTTATAAATTCCTGCGTCTGAGTGGCGTAAAATCCTTCACTGAAACCTGACTGACCGTGGAAAACACTGTTTGCCACCTCTCAGGCTGGATCATCACCTGCATGCCTGGTCCATTCCGGATCGTTATAGTGAAAAGACAAAAAATTATGCGACTTCTACCGTTGTTACTTTCTACAGCGCTTGTGGCGTTTTCCGCGCTGGCAAGTGCCCAGATGGCTGAGCCTTTCTCACCGCCAGGCGGCCTGCATCCGCATCAGCCGCATTGCGCCCAGCACGAGATTGCCGGCGACAATGCGCTGCCCCAGCAGCATAGCGATGACGTGACGCTGCTGACCTGCACCAACCATCAGGCCTGATGGCGCGCCTGGCTTAGTGACCAGCGCCGTATTGCGTCCGTCCGCTTTCAGCCTCTCCCTCCGCTGCAATACGCCCGGCCTGGCGAATAACTCGAAAATCCCGAGCAATAAACGAGACATAAGCTGCTTTTAACGAGGTGTTACAGCGGCTAAACTTCTCCACCAAATGTCTCTGCTCAGGAGGAGTTGTGAACAAACCCCGTAGTATTCGAAGCTTGCTGAAAAGCTTTATCGAAAGTGACGCCAGCAACGGCATGGTGCTGATTCTGGCGGCGGTGGCGGCGATGGTGCTGGCCAATAATGCCGCCACCGCGCAGGGCTATCAAAACCTGCTGGCGGAGCCGGTACAGATTCGCTTCGGCGCGCTGGATATCAGCAAAAACCTGCTGCTGTGGATTAACGATGCGCTGATGGCGCTGTTCTTTCTGCTGATAGGCCTCGAAGTGAAGCGCGAACTGATCAGCGGCGAGCTGGCCAGTCGCGATCGCGCGATCTTCCCGGTGATTGCTGCGCTGGGCGGCATGGTTGCGCCGGCGCTCATTTTCCTGCTGTTCAATCATGATAACGAGGTTGCCCGCAACGGCTGGGCAATTCCCACGGCCACCGATATCGCCTTTGCGCTCGGCGTGCTGGCGCTGCTCGGCAGCCGGGTACCGGCGGCGCTGAAAGTGTTCCTGATGGCGCTGGCGATCATTGATGACCTCGGTGCCATCGTGATTATTGCGCTGTTCTATACCAGCGATCTGTCAGTGTTGTCGCTGAGCGTGGCGGGCGGCGCTATCGTGCTGCTGGCGATCCTCAATCGTTGCGGCGTGCGCAACATCGCGGTGTATATGCTGGTGGGCGTGGTGCTGTGGACCGCGGTACTGAAGTCCGGCGTGCATGCCACGCTGGCGGGCGTGGTGGTGGGCTTCTTTGTGCCGCTGGAGGAGAAAGAGGGACACTCACCGGCTGAGCACCTGGCGCACGGCCTGATGCCGTGGGTGAACTGGCTGATCCTGCCGCTGTTCGCGTTCGCCAATGCCGGCATCTCGCTCAGCGGCATTACCTTTGGCGATGTGCTGTCGCCGGAGCCGCTTGGTATTATCCTCGGTCTGCTGATTGGTAAACCGTTAGGTATCACGCTGTTCTGCTGGCTGGCGGTGAAGCTGCGGCTGGCGGCGTTGCCAGGCAGCACCACCATTCGCGACATTATGGCAATCGGCGTGCTGTGCGGTATCGGCTTTACCATGTCGATCTTCATCAGTTCGCTGGCGTTTGACGCCGCGCATGAACAGCTGGTGACGTTCTCGAAGCTGGGCATTCTTAGCGGTTCACTGCTGTCGGCGGTGATAGGTTATACGCTGCTGCGCATCAAACTGCGCTAATAAGGAGAGGCGCAAGCCTCCTTTATGGTATGAATCAGCTCAATTTTAATCATCTCTACTACTTCTGGCAGGTGTGCAAAACCGGTTCGGTGGTGCGCGCCGCTGAAGTGCTGTGCCTCACGCCGCAGACCGTAACCGGCCAGATCAAAGCGCTGGAAGAGCAGCTGGATGGCGTGCTGTTTCGCCGTCAGGGGCGCGGCCTGGTGCCCACCGAGCTGGGGCAGCTGGTGTTCCGCTATGCCGATCGCATGTTTATGCTCAGCCAGGAAATGCTCGATATCGTTAACTACCGCAAGGAGTCGCATCTGCTGTTTGATGTTGGCGTGGCGGATGCGCTGTCAAAACAGCTGGTGAGCAAGGTGCTGGAAACGGTGGTGATGGCCGGCGAGAAAATTCAGCTGCGCTGCTTTGAATCAACGCATGAAATGCTGCTGGAGCAGCTCAGCCAGCACAAGCTGGATATGATCCTCTCCGACTGCCCGATAGATTCAACCCAGCAGGCCGGGCTGTTTTCGGTCAAGCTCGGCGAATGTCCGGTTAGCTTCTGGTGTAATGCGCCACTGCCTGAGCTGCCGTTTCCGGACTGTCTGGAGCAGCGGCGCCTGCTGTTGCCCGGCCGGCGCTCGATGCTGGGGCGCAAGCTGCTGAACTGGATCCACAGCCAGGGATTACAGGTTGATATTCTCGGTGAATTTGATGATGCGGCGCTGATGAAGGCGTTTGGCGCGCAGAACAATGCGATCTTTGTCGCACCGACGCTGTACGGGGATGATGTCTATCGTGACGATAGCGTGCGCGAGATCGGCAGGCTGGAGACGGTGATGGAGGAGTATCACGTTATTTTTGCCGGGCGCATGATTCAGCATCCGGCGGTGCAGAGCATTTGCCATCGCGACTTCAGCGCGCTGTTCAGCCACGGATCGCAGGCATAAAAAAACCGGCGAAGCGCCGGTTCTTTTAACAAAGCGATAAACAGACGGCGATTAAGCCAGTTTGTTGATCTGAGCAGTCAGGTTTGCTTTATGACGTGCAGCTTTGTTTTTGTGGATCAGACCTTTAGCAGCCTGACGGTCCACGATTGGTTGCATTTCGTTGAATGCGTTCTGCGCAGCAGCTTTGTCGCCGGTTGCGATAGCCGCGTATACTTTCTTGATGAAAGTACGCATCATAGAACGATTGCTCGCGTTATGCTTGCGACGTTTCTCAGATGTTACGGCGCGTTTCTTAGCTGATTTGATATTAGCCAAGGTCCAACTCCCAAATGTGTTCTATATGGACAAATCAAAGGCCGAGGACTATGCCTTTTGCGCCTTCTTTTGTCAATGGATTTGTGCAATAAAGCGTCGTTTTAACCACGACACCCGCTTACGTAATTGATGGCGCAAGATTCTACCAGCAACACCGCGCTGAATACAGTATTTCGCAACAAAATTGTTGTGATGGGGCCGGAGCCGCCAGCCAGCGGGCGCCTGACGCTGAATCAGGCGCAGGAAAGGCACGCAGACGGGTTAACCTGAACGCTATTCAAGGGTATAATCCGCCGATTTCCACCGGTTTGAGTCAGCCATGAAGTTTATCCGCGGTATTTACAATCTGAAAGAGCAGCATCGCGGCTGCGTCCTGACCATTGGTAATTTTGACGGCGTGCATCGCGGCCACCAGGCGCTGATGGCGGAGTTAATTGCCGAAGGACGTAAACGCAACCTGCCGGTGGTGGTGATGCTGTTTGAGCCACAGCCGCTGGAGCTGTTTGCCGGCGACAAAGCGCCGGCGCGCCTGACGCGTCTGCGTGAAAAGCTCAAATACCTCGCACTGGCGGGCGTTGACGCCGTGGTGTGCGTGCGCTTCGATCGTCGTTTTGCGGCACACTCAGCACAAAGCTTTATCAGCGAACTGCTGGTCGACAAGCTCAATGTGAAATTCCTCGCAGTGGGGGATGATTTCCGCTTTGGCGCTGGTCGCCAGGGGGATTTCCTGTTATTACAGAAAGCCGGTGCGGAGTATGGCTTTGAGGTCATCAGCACCCAGACCTATTGTGATGGCGGCAAACGTATCAGCAGTACGGCGGTACGTCAGGCGCTGGCGCAGGACGATTTTGCTCAGGCGCAGCAGCTGCTCGGTCATCCGTTCAGTATTTCTGGCCGCGTAGTGCACGGTGATGCACTGGGACGCACCATTGGTTTCCCGACCGCCAATCTCCCGCTTCGTCGCACCGTGACGCCGGTAAAAGGTGTCTTTGCGGTAGAAGTGCTGGGGCTGGGCGAGCAGCCGATTCCCGGCGTGGCAAACATTGGTACGCGCCCGACGGTAAAAGGTCTGCGTCAGCAGCTTGAAGTTCACCTGCTCGACACACATATGAATCTTTATGGGCGCCACATTGAGGTGGTGCTGAAGCAGAAGATTCGCGACGAACAGCGTTTCGCTTCGCTGGACGCGCTGAAAGAACAAATTGCGAAAGATGTGGTGACGGCCCGCCAATTTTTTGGGCTAAAAACACCGGTTTAATGACCGAAATACGGAACCGAGAATCTGATGAGTGACTATAAATCTACCCTGAATTTGCCGGAAACGGGGTTCCCGATGCGTGGCGATCTGGCCAAACGCGAACCGGGAATGCTGCAACGTTGGTATGATGACAACCTGTACGGCATCATCCGCGCAGCCAAAAAAGGGAAAAAAACCTTTATCCTGCATGATGGCCCTCCGTATGCGAACGGCAGCATTCATATTGGTCACTCAGTTAACAAGATTCTGAAAGATATTATCGTTAAGTCGAAAGGCATGGCGGGCTTTGACTCGCCGTATGTTCCCGGCTGGGACTGCCACGGCTTACCGATTGAGCACAAAGTTGAGCAGATGATTGGCAAGCCGGGCGAGAAAGTCAGCGCAGCTGAATTCCGCGCAGCCTGCCGCAACTACGCGGCGGAGCAGGTTAAAGGCCAGAAGAAGGACTTCATCCGCCTTGGCGTGCTCGGCGACTGGGATCGTCCTTATCTGACCATGAATTTCCAGACCGAAGCCAACATCATTCGCGCGCTGGGCAAGATCATCGGTAATGGTCATCTGCACAAAGGCGCCAAGCCGGTGCACTGGTGCATGGACTGCCGTTCCGCGCTGGCGGAAGCGGAAGTGGAGTATTACGACAAAACTTCACCTTCTATCGACGTGATGTTTAACGCGCTGGATGCCGATGCGGTACGCGCGAAGTTTGGCGTTGCAACGTCAGAAGGCCCGGTTTCACTGGTTATCTGGACCACCACGCCGTGGACCATGCCGGCAAACCGCGCCATCTCGCTGCATCCGGAATTCGACTACCAGCTGGTGCAGATTGCCGGCCGCAGCCTGATCCTCGCGAAAGATCTGGTGGAATCGGTGTTGAAACGCGCAGGCATCAGTGAGTGGCAGGTGCTGGGCGAGTGCAAAGGCGCCGCGCTGGAGCTGCAGCTGTTCCAGCATCCGTTCCTTGAGCAGATCCAGTCGAAAGTGGTGCTGGGCGAGCACGTCACGCTGGACGCCGGTACCGGTGCGGTGCACACCGCGCCAGGCCACGGTCCGGATGACTATGTGATCGGCCAGAAGTACGGCATCGAAACCGCTAACCCGGTCGGGCCGGACGGCGCGTATCTGCCGGGCACCTATCCAACCCTGGATGGCGTTAACGTATTTAAAGCCAACGACATGATCGTTGCGCTGCTGCAGGAGAAAGGCGCGCTGCTGCACGTGGAAAAACTGCTGCACAGCTATCCGCACTGCTGGCGTCATAAAACGCCGATCATCTTCCGGGCTACGCCGCAGTGGTTTATCAGTATGGATCAGAAAGGCCTGCGTGCGCAGTCGCTGAAAGAGATCAAAGGCGTGCAGTGGATCCCGGACTGGGGCCAGGCGCGTATCGAAGCGATGGTCGCTAACCGTCCGGACTGGTGCATCTCGCGTCAGCGCACCTGGGGCGTGCCGATGGCGCTGTTCGTCCATAAAGAGAGCGAGCAGCTGCACCCGGATACGCTGGAGCTGATGGAGAAAGTGGCGCAGCGCGTCGAGCAGGACGGTATTCAGGCGTGGTGGGATCTCGATCCGCGCGATCTGATGGGCGATGACGCCGATCACTACGTCAAAGTGCCGGATACTCTCGACGTCTGGTTTGACTCCGGATCGACCAGCTTCTCGGTGGTGGATGCGCGTCCGGAATTTGACGGGCACGCACCGGATATGTATCTGGAAGGATCGGATCAGCATCGCGGCTGGTTCATGTCGTCGCTGATGATCTCCACGGCGATGAAAGGCAAAGCGCCTTACCGTCAGGTACTGACCCACGGCTTCACCGTCGACGGTCAGGGCCGCAAAATGTCGAAATCAATCGGCAACACCGTGGCACCGCAGGATGTGATGGACAAGCTGGGCGCGGATATTCTGCGTCTGTGGGTGGCCTCAACCGACTACTCCGGTGAGATGGCAGTATCCGACGAAATCCTGAAACGGGCCGCCGACAGCTATCGCCGTATCCGTAACACTGCGCGCTTCCTGCTGGCCAACCTTGCAGGCTTCAACCCGGCGACCGACTGCGTCAGCCCGGAAGAGATGGTAGTGGTGGATCGCTGGGCCGTAGGCCGTGCGCTGGCGGCACAGCAGGATATTGTGCAGTCGTACGAGAACTACGATTTCCACGAAGTGGTGCAGCGTCTGATGCACTTCTGCTCCATCGAGATGGGCTCGTTCTACCTCGACGTGATCAAAGATCGTCAGTACACCGCGAAGGGCGACAGTCTGGCGCGTCGCAGCTGCCAGACCGCGCTGTGGCATATCGCTGAAGCGCTGGTGCGCTGGATGGCGCCGATCATGTCGTTCACCGCGGATGAGATCTGGGGCTATCTGCCTGGCGAGCGTCCACAGTACGTGTTCACCGAAGAGTGGTATCAGGGCCTGTTTGGTCTGGCGCAGGATGAAGCGCTGAATGATGCTTACTGGGCAGAACTGCTGAAAGTGCGCGGTGAAGTGAACAAGGTGATCGAGCAGGCGCGCAGCGACAAGCGCATCGGCGGCGCACTCGAAGCCACCGTCACGCTGTACGCCGATCCGGAACTGGCGGCGAAGCTGCAGGCGCTGGGCGATGAGCTGCGTTTCGTGCTGCTGACTTCGGGCGCGACCGTGGCGGATTACGTGACGGCCAGCGACGAAGCGCAGCAGAGCGAACTGTTAAAAGGTCTGAAAATCGCGCTGCATAAAGCAGAAGGCGAGAAATGCCCGCGCTGCTGGCATTACACTACTGACGTCGGCCAGAATCCGGAGCATGCTGCGGTGTGTGGACGTTGCTACACCAACGTAGCCGGAAACGGTGAAGTGCGGAAATTTGCCTGATGAGTAAACTGTGCTCAACCGGACTGCGCTGGGTATGGCTGGTGCTGGTGGTGATCGTGGTCGATTTTGCCAGCAAGCAGTGGGTCATGAACAACATGATGCTGCATGAAACCCAGCCGCTAATGCCGTTCCTGAACCTGTTCTACGCGCACAACTACGGCGCGGCGTTCAGCTTCCTGGCAGACAAAGGTGGCTGGCAGCGCTGGTTCTTTGCCGGTATCGCCATCGCCATTGTGGTGTCGCTGCTGGTGATGATGTATCGCAATCGCGCCAGCAATAAATTAACCAACATTGCCTACGCGCTGATTATCGGCGGGGCGCTGGGTAACCTGTTTGATCGTGCCTGGCACGGCTTTGTGGTCGACTTTATCGACTTCTATGTCGGTGACTGGCACTTCGCCACGTTTAACATTGCCGATTGCGGTATCTGCATCGGTGCGGCGCTGGTGGTGCTGGAGGGCTTTCTCAGCCCGAAAGGCAAACAGGTCACGAATAAATAAGGGTAACAGATGACAGACATCGTTCAGCGCGACAGCGCGCTGCTGGTGCATTTTACACTGAAGCTGGAGGATGGCTCGACGGCTGAATCCACGCGCGCCAACGGCAAGCCTGCGCTGTTCCGTCTGGGAGATGGCAGCCTGTCGGCGGCGCTGGAGCAGGAGCTGGTCGGACGTAAAGTGGGCGATCAGCACGCCTTTACGCTGGAGCCGGAAGACGCCTTTGGCGCTGCCAGCCCGGATCTGATCCAGTACTTCTCGCGCCGTGATTTCATCGACGCGGGCGAGCCGGAAGTCGGTGCCATCATGCTGTTCAGCGGCATGGGCGGCAGCGAAATGCCGGGCGTGATTCGTGAAATTTCCGGTGACTCGATTACCGTTGATTTCAACCATCCGCTGGCGGGTCAGCGCATTAAATTCGAGATTGAAGTGCTGGAGATCGATCCGGTGCTGGAGGCCAGCGATGCAAATCCTGTTAGCTAACCCACGCGGTTTCTGTGCAGGCGTCGACCGCGCCATCAGCATTGTCGAGCGGGCGCTGGAGATGTATGGCGCGCCGATCTACGTGCGTCATGAAGTGGTGCATAACCGCTATGTGGTCAGCAGTCTGCGCGAGCGCGGTGCGATCTTCATTGAAGAGATCAGTGAAGTTCCGGACAACGCCATCCTGATTTTCTCGGCACATGGCGTTTCCCAGGCCGTGCGGGCCGAAGCGAAAGCGCGCAGCCTCACTATGCTGTTTGACGCCACCTGTCCGCTGGTGACCAAGGTGCATATGGAAGTGGCGCGTGCCAGCCGTAAAGGCGTGGAAGCGATTCTCATCGGCCACGCCGGCCATCCGGAAGTGGAAGGTACCATGGGCCAGTACAGCAACCCGAACGGCGGTATGTATCTGGTGGAGTCGCCAGAGGATGTGTTTAAGCTGCAGGTAAAAGATGAAAACAACCTGTGCTTTATGACGCAGACTACGCTGTCGGTGGATGATACCTCGGACGTGATCGATGCGCTGCGTCAGCGCTTCCCGGCAATCATCGGACCGCGTAAGGATGATATCTGCTACGCCACCACCAACCGCCAGGAAGCGGTGCGCGTGCTGGCGCAGGATGCCGAGGTGGTTCTGGTGGTGGGCTCGAAAAACTCCTCCAACTCGAATCGTCTGGCGGAGCTGGCGCAGCGTGCCGGCAAGCTGGCGAAGCTGATTGATTCTGCCGATGATATTCAGGAAGAGTGGGTCAAAGGCGTGCAGTGTATCGGCGTTACCGCCGGCGCTTCGGCTCCGGATATTCTGGTGCAGCAGGTGATTCAGCGCCTGCGTGAGCTGGGCGGCGAAGCGGCGATCGAGCTGATTGGCCGTGAAGAGAATATCGTGTTTGAAGTGCCGAAAGAGCTGCGCGTCGACGTACGCAACGTGCAGTAAGCACTTCAATTTGCTGACAGAAACAGGCCGACAATGTTCGGCCTTTTCTTTATCCTTTGTCACCTCAGCCGTGACTTCCAGCGGGCGGGATTGCTTTTACTGATAATCTATCGCGGCTGGCCTAAAATTCTTATTATCCCGTTATTATTGTGGCGTGACTGTTATCTGACCGTTAACCTGTTTACGCTTTGCATGCATAGTTTTGTATCAGGAATGAATAAATATGAGTGAAATCCGCATTGCTATTGTTGGTGCGCCGGGTCGCATGGGACGCAATCTGATTCAGGCCGCACAGCAGGCGGAAGGCGTGGTGTTAGGCGCGGCGCTGGTGCGCAGCGGTTCCTCGCTGCTGGGCGCGGATGCCGGTGAACTGGCGGGAATCGGCAAAACCGGCGTACGGGTGACCGACGATCTGCGGCAGGTGGTGAATGATTTCGATGTGCTGATCGATTTCACCCGTCCGGAAGGCACGCTGGAATATCTGGCGTTCTGCCGTCAGCATCAAAAAGCGATGGTGATTGGCACCACCGGTTTTGATGAAGCCGGTAAGGCAGCCATCCGTGAAGCGGCTGAAGAGATTGGCATCGTGTTTGCCGCGAACTTCAGCGTCGGCGTCAATCTGGTGCTTAACCTGTTACAGCAGGCGGCAAAAGTGATGGGCGACTATGCGGATATCGAGATTGTGGAAGCGCATCACCGCCATAAAGTGGATGCGCCA
Organism: gamma proteobacterium symbiont of Scutellera amethystina; assembly: GCF_059730845.1. Classification (NCBI taxonomy): domain Bacteria; kingdom Pseudomonadati; phylum Pseudomonadota; class Gammaproteobacteria; species gamma proteobacterium symbiont of Scutellera amethystina. The sequence continues at coordinate 3,377,833 of NZ_AP035935.1, read as the reverse complement.
TCAGGCACGGCGCTGGCGATGGGAGAGGCGATTGCTGACGCCATGCACTGGAAGCTGGATGAGCACGCGGTTTACGCGCGCGAAGGCCATACCGGCGAGCGCAAGGCGCAAACTATCGGCTTTGCCACCGTGCGCGCGGGCGATATTGTCGGTGAGCACACCGCGATGTTTGCGGATATCGGCGAGCGCGTAGAGATTACGCACAAGGCTTCCAGCCGCATGACCTTCGCCAATGGGGCCGTTAAAGCCGCCGCATGGTTGAAAGATAAAAAATCCGGCCTTTATGATATGCGTGATGTGCTGGATTTATCGATGTTGTGAGTGTTGTGAACCATCGTGATGTGGTTATTTCAATCGGTAAGATATTGATTGAATAGGGCAATGTTTTCATTGCCCTTTATTTTGTCTGTAAAATGGCAAGCTGAGTGTCATTTTTGTTTATGATGGTTATTTTTGTGATTTATCTGCACGTTTTTTCATGTTGAGTGGCTTTTTTTGACCATTTGGTCAAAAATTTACGCAGTCAGACGGTGTTTTGCCATTAATTGCGTCAGGCAACCGATTATTTATCGGAGATCTCTCACTATTTTGTCGCCTTGCTTCACTTTTAACATTCAGTAGCCCGAAATATACAAAAAAATAACCGCTCAGGGTAGACAATCACCAGGTCGATCATTAGAATGCGCGCAATTTGCCAAAAATCGAGCGGTCAGGCGGTTTTTGCATTGATTCAGCGCATCATTTTGAATTAATATGCAGATATTGTGACTGTTTATTCCCTGGAGGATGTTTTGATTAAGTCAGCGCTCTTGGTTCTGGAAGACGGAACCCAATTCCACGGTCGGGCCATCGGGGCAACGGGATCGGCAGTGGGGGAGGTCGTTTTCAATACGTCAATGACCGGTTATCAAGAAATCCTCACTGATCCTTCCTATTCCCGCCAGATCGTCACCCTCACTTATCCTCATATCGGCAACGTTGGTGCCAATGCCGCTGATGAAGAATCCAGTCAAATCCATGCTCAGGGACTCGTCATCCGCGATCTGCCGCTGATTACCAGCAACTTCCGCAGCGAAGAGAGCCTGTCAGCCTATCTGCAGCGCAACAATATTGTCGGTATCGCCGATATCGATACGCGCAAACTGACGCGCCTGCTGCGTGAGAAAGGGGCGCTGAACGGCTGCATCATCGCCGGCGACAGTCCGGATGCGGCGCTGGCGCTGCAGAAAGCCCAGGCGTTCCCGGGCCTGAAAGGCATGGACCTGGCGAAAGAAGTGACCACGGCGGAAACCTATGCGTGGCAGCAGGGGAGCTGGGCGCTAAAAGGCGGCCTGCCCGAGCAGCAAAGCGCTGACGCGCTGCCGTTCCACGTGGTGGCTTATGACTACGGCGCCAAGCGCAACATTCTGCGCATGCTGGTGGATCGCGGCTGCCGCCTGACGGTTGTCCCGGCGCAAACGCCGGCAGATGAGGTGCTGGCGCTGAATCCGGACGGGATTTTCCTGTCAAATGGCCCTGGCGACCCGGAGCCGTGCGACTACGCCATCAGCGCGATTCAGGCTTTCCTGAAAACCGACATTCCGGTGTTTGGTATCTGTCTTGGCCATCAGCTGCTGGCACTGGCCAGCGGTGCGAAAACCGTGAAGATGAAGCTTGGCCATCACGGTGGCAACCATCCGGTGAAAGATCTCGATAACAACACCGTGATGATCACCGCGCAGAACCACGGTTTTGCCGTCGATGAAACCAACCTGCCGGCTAACCTGCGTGTGACCCATGTTTCCCTGTTTGACCAGACCGTACAGGGCATTCACCGCACCGACAAACCGGCGTTCAGCTTCCAGGGACATCCGGAAGCCAGCCCAGGCCCGCACGATGCGGCGCCGCTGTTCGATCACTTTATCGAACTGATCGAAGCTTACCGTTCTAACGCGAAGTAATCAGGAGCCCACGATGCCAAAACGTACTGACATAAAATCTATCCTGATCCTTGGCGCTGGCCCGATTGTGATTGGCCAGGCATGTGAATTCGACTATTCAGGTGCGCAGGCGTGTAAAGCGCTGCGTGAAGAGGGATACCGCGTCATTCTGGTGAACTCTAACCCGGCCACCATCATGACCGACCCGGAAATGGCGGATGCGACCTACATCGAGCCCATCCACTGGGAAGTGGTGCGTAAAATCATTGAAAAAGAGCGCCCGGATGCGGTGCTGCCGACCATGGGTGGCCAGACCGCGCTGAACTGTGCGCTGGAGCTGGAGCGCCAGGGTGTGCTGGCTGAGTTTGGCGTGACCATGATTGGTGCCACCGCCGATGCGATTGATAAAGCCGAAGACCGTCGCCGCTTCGACGTAGCGATGAAGAGCATCGGCCTGGATACCGCACGTTCCGGTATCGCGCACACCATGGAAGAAGCGCTGGCAGTAGCGGAAGAGGTCGGTTTCCCGTGCATCATTCGTCCGTCGTTTACCATGGGCGGCACCGGTGGCGGTATCGCTTACAACCGCGAAGAGTTTGAAGAGATTTGCGAGCGCGGCCTCGATCTGTCGCCAACCAATGAGCTGCTGATTGATGAGTCGCTGATTGGCTGGAAAGAGTACGAGATGGAAGTAGTGCGTGATAAAAACGACAACTGCATCATCGTCTGCTCGATCGAAAACTTTGACGCCATGGGGATTCACACCGGTGACTCCATCACCGTGGCGCCAGCCCAAACGCTGACCGATAAAGAGTATCAAATCATGCGTAACGCCTCGCTGGCGGTACTGCGTGAAATCGGTGTCGAAACCGGCGGTTCCAACGTCCAGTTCTCGGTGAACCCGAAAGATGGCCGCCTGATCGTCATTGAGATGAACCCGCGTGTGTCGCGCTCCTCAGCGCTGGCCTCGAAAGCGACCGGCTTCCCGATTGCCAAAGTCGCGGCCAAGCTGGCGGTGGGCTTCACCCTCGATGAACTGATGAACGACATCACCGGTGGCCGTACGCCGGCCTCGTTCGAGCCGTCCATCGACTACGTCGTCACCAAGATTCCCCGCTTCAACTTCGAGAAGTTTGCCGGTGCCAATGACCGTCTGACCACGCAGATGAAATCAGTCGGTGAAGTGATGGCGATTGGCCGCACGTTCCAGGAGTCGATGCAGAAAGCGCTGCGCGGTCTGGAAGTGGGCGCCAGCGGCTTCGACCCGAAAGTGGATCTGGATGATGGTGAAGCCCTGACCCGTATCCGCCGCGAGCTGAAAGATGCCGGCTCTGACCGCATCTGGTATATCGCTGATGCGTTCCGTGCCGGCATGTCAGTGGACGGCGTGTTCAACCTGACCAACGTTGACCGCTGGTTCCTGGTGCAGATTGAAGAACTGGTGCGCCTGGAAGAGCAGGTGGCGCGCGAAGGTGTCAACTCGCTGAGCGCGGATTTCCTGCGTGCGCTGAAGCGTAAAGGCTTTGCCGATGTGCGTCTGGCAACGCTGGCGGGCGTGGCGGAGAGTGAAATCCGCAAGCTGCGTCATCAGTTCAACCTGCATCCGGTTTACAAGCGCGTGGACACCTGTGCGGCAGAGTTCGCCACGGACACCGCCTACATGTACTCCACCTATGAAGAAGAGTGCGAAGCCAATCCTAATCAGGATCGCGACAAAATCATGATCCTGGGCGGCGGGCCAAACCGTATCGGCCAGGGCATTGAGTTCGATTACTGCTGCGTGCATGCGGCGCTGGCGCTGCGTGAAGACGGTTACGAAACCATTATGGTCAACTGTAACCCGGAAACCGTGTCAACCGATTACGACACCTCAGACCGTCTCTACTTCGAGCCGGTAACGCTGGAAGACGTGCTGGAGATCGTGCGCATCGAGCAGCCAAAAGGCGTTATCGTGCAGTACGGTGGTCAGACGCCGCTGAAGCTGGCGCGCGCGCTGGAAGCGGCTGGCGTGCCGGTGATTGGTACCAGCCCGGATGCCATTGACCGCGCCGAAGACCGTGAGCGTTTCCAGCAGGCGGTGGATCGCCTGAAACTGAAACAGCCGGCTAACGCCACGGTGGCGACGCTGGAACAGGCGGTCGAGAAAGCCGCAGGGATTGGCTATCCGCTGGTGGTGCGTCCTTCTTATGTGCTGGGCGGCCGGGCGATGGAAATCGTCTATGACGAAGTGGATCTTAAGCGCTACTTCCAGACTGCGGTGTCCGTGTCCAACGATGCGCCAGTGCTGCTGGATCGCTTCCTTGATGACGCGGTGGAAGTGGACGTCGATGCGATTTGCGACGGCGAACGCGTGCTGATTGGCGGCATCATGGAACACATCGAGCAGGCGGGCGTGCACTCCGGTGACTCAGCCTGTTCGCTGCCAGCGTACACCCTGAGCACTGAGATTCAGAACGTGATGCGCCAGCAGGTGGAAAAGCTGGCGTTCGAACTCAACGTACGTGGCCTGATGAACGTGCAGTTTGCGGTCAAGGACAACGAAGTTTACCTGATTGAGGTGAACCCACGTGCCGCGCGTACCGTGCCGTTTGTCTCCAAAGCCACCGGCGTGCCGCTGGCGAAAGTGGCTGCGCGCGTGATGGCTGGTAAAACCCTGGCTGAACAGGGCGTGACCGAAGAGGTGATTCCGCCGTACTACTCGGTGAAAGAAGTGGTGCTGCCGTTCAACAAATTCCCGGGCGTGGACCCGATTCTTGGTCCGGAAATGCGTTCGACCGGTGAAGTGATGGGCGTGGGCCGCACCTTCGCGGAAGCATTCAGCAAAGCTATGCTGGGCGCGCAGAGCAATATGAAGAAGCAGGGGCGTGCGCTGCTGTCGGTGCGTGAAGGCGACAAGAAACGTATTGTTGACCTGGCCGCGAAGCTGCAGAAGTTTGGCTTCGAGCTGGATGCGACGCACGGTACCGCCGTGGTGCTGGGTGAAGCCGGCATCAATCCGCGCCTGGTGAACAAGGTGCACGAAGGGCGTCCGCACATTCAGGATCGCCTGAAGAACGGTGAGTACACCTACATTGTCAACACCACCGCAGGACGTCAGGCGATTGAGGATTCGAAACTGATTCGCCGCAGCGCACTGCAGTACAAAGTGCATTACGACACCACGCTGAACGGTGGTTTTGCTACCGCGATGGCGCTGAATGCGGATCCGACCGAAAAAGTGATTTCGGTACAGGAAATGCACGCGCAGATCAAAGGCTAAACCGCCTGCTCTGTGACTAAACGGCCCCGCGCGGGCCGTTTTTTTTGCCTGTTTTGCCTGTGCTGCATAAGGTTATACGTTACAAATCTATTGATTTGACATGATTTTTATCAGTTGATGCGAAACCAGTTACATTCAGGCGTATCCGCACAAAATTATAAATACCTCTCCGCTAAGCGCGCCGTACTATTCCGCTGCTCAATCATAGAGCGCTCACCTTTACGGGATATAAAAATGAAAATGCGTGCTTTCACTCTCAGCGCAGTGGCTGCGTTACTTGTTGCTGCACCTCTCGCCAGTCAGGCGGAAATCACCCTGCTGAAGCAGGATCCGCAGGCCGGCGATCCGCTTAGCCGTCTTGATTTCAAAGTGGGCGGCAGTATTCGTCCGCAGTATCTGCATCAGAACGGGGTTAACGATAAATCGTATAAGCGTAACGGCTACGACGGCGGTTCACGTTTCCGCTTCAGCGCCAACTACTACCTGTTTGACGATGTCAGCTGGGTGGGTTACTACGAGCTGGGCGTTAACTTCCCGGCATGGTGGGGCTGGGATAACCACTATGCGGACGGTGCCCACAACACCACGCGTCGCCAGCTGTATACCGGTTTCAAAAGCGCATCGCTGGGCGAGCTCTATTTTGGCCAGCAGAACAGCGTTTATTACGATGTCGTCGGCGCTAAAACCGATATCTGGGACTACGATATGCTGGCCCAGGCACCGGGCAACGGCATCAACGGTGACTACGACGGATCTTACCGCTCGCGCAAGATGCTGAAGTATAAAAACACCTTTGGCGATGCGGATGTCTATGCTGCTTATCTGTTTGAAGATGACGATTATCTGCCGGGCAACGGCCTGCGCTACAAGCGTAAGGGTGGCGGTTCGCTGGGTGTGAATTATCACATCACCAAAGATCTGGCGTGGGGCACCGCGTGGAACTACACCCGCGCGGATATTCGCAATCCGGGCAATGGCGACAGCAAGCGTTACGACCAGAATATCTACGGCACCGCGCTGAGCTGGACGCCGGACAACTGGACGCTGTCGGCCGGTGCGGGCTGGTATCAGAACTTCTCGCCAACCAAACGCAACACCGTCAACAACTACTTCGCGGATGATGCGTGGGGCGTTGAATACTTCGCCGGTTATAAATTCCCGATCGGCCAGTATGCTGTGAAGAGCATCCAGCCTTACTTCATGGGCGATCGCCTGGAGTTCGTCAACGGACGTAACTACAAGCGTATCGATAACGGCGTGGGCGTCAGCGCGCAGCTCGACTACGGTTTCCGCGTTGACTACGAGTACGTGATCACCTCCAGTACCGATAAATCACTGGGCAACGTTAATCTGGTGCGCCTGCGCTACGATTTCTGATGCATAAATCAACGGCTCCTGCGGGAGCCGTTTTTTTGGGGCGGGCACAGTGCGCTTTTCTTTACACAGCACGCGGTCAGCGCGGAGCATCACCCTGAGTTGTAGCGCCTTCACCGCGAATTCTGGCGGCTCTTTCCGCTAACGGCCGCAAAGCCGGAGTAAAACTCTGTCGCTCAGACAAAACGCCGAGCCAAGCGGGCTTTACGTAAATAGCACGGTCGTCCTATCGACGAAAGTTTCACCTTTACGTATCATTGCGCCAATTTTTTTCCTGTAGGTCTTTTAACATGATTAGTTTGATCGCGGCACTGGCAGCAGATCGTATTATTGGCATGGAAAACGCCATGCCATGGCACCTGCCTGCCGACCTCGCGTGGTTCAAGCGCAACACGCTGAACAAACCGGTGATTATGGGCCGTCTGACCTTTGAATCGATTGGTCGCCCGTTACCGGGACGCCTGAATATTGTGGTCAGCAGCCAGCCCGGCAACCATGACGGCGTGACCTGGGTGACGTCGCCGGAAGAAGCGATTGCCGCAGCGGGTGAGGCAGAAGAGATCATGGTGATTGGCGGTGGCCGGATTTATGCGCAGATGCTGGCGCGCGCCGATCGTCTCTATCTGACGCATATCGATGCGGAAGTGGAAGGCGACACCCAGTTCCCGGATTACGAGCCGGACGAGTGGCAGTCGACGTTCAGTGAGTTCCACGATGCCGATGCGCAGAATTCGCACAGTTACTGCTTTGAGATTCTGGATCGCCGCCGTTGAGAGTGGCCAGGTGCGCATGAATGCGCACCCTACAACGACAGGGATTAATCGCTGTTTATGACGCGATAAACCTGTGCGATATCAGGTTGATGGCTGTCACGGTACAGATTGTCTTTGTAGGGTCGCCATTTATGGCGACCGAAAAAAAGCCCCGCTAACATCGCGGGGCTTTTTGTTTACTGCATATCGCTCAGGGGGGAGGGTGCATTCACCGCGCTTTCCGCCATGGCCTGATCACGGTTCGAGACCTGGGTGTAATACTGGCCGCTCTCCCAGTGCAGCAGGGTCAGCGTTCCGCCCCAGCAGCAGCCGGTGTCGAGCCCGATCACATGCTCTGGCGTGCCTTTTCCTTCCAGCGAAGCCCAGTGACCAAAGATTTGCGTATAATCGCTGCTGATTTTGCCGGGCACCTGAAACCACGGTTTCAGCGGCGGCGGCGCTGAGGCGGGCGCCTCTTTGCAGATCATATCGAGCTGACCATTAGGGAAACAGAAGCGCATGCGCGTCAGCGCATTGGTGCTGAAACGCAGGCGCGCCAGTCCGCTCAGTTCCGGTGTCCAGTTGTTCGGCATGTCGCCATACATGGCATCGAGAAACAGCGGATAGCTGTCGCTGGACAAGACCGCCTCAACTTCGCGCGCGCACTGCTGTGCCGTCTCCAGATCCCACTGCGGCGTAATACCAGCATGCGCCATCAGCAGCTTTTTCTCTTCATCCACCTGCAGCAGCGGCTGGCGCCGCAGCCAGTTAATCAGCTCGTCGGCATCGTCCGCTTCCAGCAGGGGCGTCAGGCGATCCTTGGGCTTGTTACGGCTGATACCGGCATACACTGCCAGCAAATGCAGGTCATGGTTGCCCAGCACTATGCGCACACAGTCTCCGAGCGACCTGACGTAGCGCAGTACCTCAAGCGAACCCGGACCGCGCGCCACCAGGTCGCCGGTCAGCCAGAGCTCGTCCTGCTGCGCATCAAAATTGACCTGCGCCAGCAGCGCACGTAATTCGTCATAACAGCCGTGAATATCGCCAATCAGGTATGTACTCATTAAGTCAGTCCGATGAAAACGCGCCGCCCGGACTGGCCGGGCGGAGGAGGAATTAGTGAATGTGGGTTTGCACCGCGAGGCGGAACACCGGAATCTCCACGTGGAAGGTCTCGCCTTCTTCGTCGATCATCACATAGTGTCCCTGCATGGTGCCCATCGGCGTTTCCAGAACCGCACCGCTGGTGTACTGAAACTCATTGCCGGGCGCGATATGCGGCTGCTCACCGACCACGCCTTCACCCTGCACTTCGGTCTCGCGCCCGTTGCCATTGGTGATCAGCCAGTAGCGGCTGCGCAGCTGCACGCTGTTGCGCCCGAGATTACGAATAGTGATGGTGTAGGCAAACACGTAGCGATCCTCATCGGGAGAGGATTGCGATTCCACATACTGACTCAGTACCTGAACACAAACGCGGGCCAGTTCACTCATGCACTCAGTTCTCCGCAGATTCAGCCTGATGATTGCCCAGCCAGTTTGCCAGCTGGCAATACTGCGCCACGGTGACATTTTCTGCCCGCAGCGAGGCGTCGATGTTGAGTTCATCCAGCGCACCGGCCGTGAACAGGTGTCCCAGGCTGTTACGCAGGGTTTTGCGTCGCTGACCAAACGCTTCGGTGGTGATACGGCTCAGTAAACGCACATCGCTGACCGGATACGGTGGCTGGGTAAAGGGCACCAGACGCACTACCGCCGAATCCACTTTCGGTGGCGGGGTGAACGATTGTGGTGGCACTTCCAGCACCGGAATCACCTGACAATAATATTGCGCCATCACGCTGAGACGCCCGTAAGCTTTGCTGCCCGGGCCGGCTACCAGACGGTTAACCACCTCTTTCTGCAGCATGAAGTGCATATCTTTAATCGAACCAGTATAGCTGAAAAGGTGGAACATCAGCGGCGTCGAGATGTTGTACGGCAGGTTGCCGAATACGCGCAACGGCTGACCCTGCTCCTTTGACAGCGCGGAGAAGTCGAAGGTCATCGCATCCTGCTGATAAATCGTCAGCTTAGGACCGAGGAACGGGTGCGTCTGCAAACGCGCGGCAAGGTCGCGGTCCAGCTCGACGACAGTCAGCGCATCAAGACGCTCGCCCACCGGCTCGGTTAACGCACCCAGCCCTGGGCCAATCTCCACCATGGCTTCACCCTTTTGCGGATGAATAGCGGAGACGATGCTGTCGATAATGTACTGATCGTTCAGGAAGTTCTGCCCGAAACGTTTACGGGCGTAGTGCCCCTGATGGACGCGATTATTCATTACTGCTCTTGATCATAGTGATGGCGAGGTTAAGCGCCGTAATAAAGCTGCCCGGCTCTGCGCTGCCCAGACCGGCGAGTTCCAGCGCGGTGCCGTGGTCAACAGATGTACGGATAAATGGCAGGCCGAGGGTGATATTCACCGCGCGACCAAATCCCTGAAATTTTAGCACCGGCAGGCCCTGGTCGTGATACATCGCCAGCACCGCATCAGCGTGCTGCAGATATTTCGGCTGAAACAGCGTATCGGCCGGTAACGGACCGGTGAGCTGCAGGCCCTGCTGGCGCAGTTCGTCGAGCGCCGGGATGATGGTATCGATCTCTTCACGGCCCATATGACCGCTTTCGCCAGCATGCGGGTTGAGGCCGCAGACAAAAATATGCGGCTGCGGAATGCCAAACTTACGCTGCAAATCCTGATGCAGAATGGTGATCACTTCATGCAGGCTGTCACGGGTGATGGCGTCCGCGACATCTTTCAGCGGCAGATGCGTGGTGGCCAGCGCCACGCGCAACGCTTCGGTCGCCAGCATCATCACCACGCGATCGCCACCGGCGCGCTCAGCAAAGAACTCGGTGTGGCCGGTGAAGGGGATGCCGGCGTCATTGATCACGCCTTTGTGTACCGGACCGGTCACCAGCGCGGCAAACTCGCCGCTGAGGCAGCCGTCGCAGGCGCGGGCCAGCGTCTCCAGTACGTAATGACCGTTGGCGACCGTCAGTTCGCCGGCAGTCACCGGCTGCGCCGTCGCGATGGGCAGCAGCGTCAGCGTACCGGCCTGCTGCGGCTGCGGTGCCACGCCGGGCTGATAGTCACGCAGCGTCAGCGGCAAACCCAGTTGAGCCGCGCGCTGGCGCAGCACGTCGCCATCTGCGCACACCACCAGCTCAACCGGCCAGTCACGCTGAGCCAGCGCAACGGCGAGATCGGGACCAATCCCGGCGGGTTCGCCGGGCGTGATCGCCACACGATAATTACTGACCATTGCCATCCAGAATCTTCACGTAAGCACTGGCGCGCTGTTCCTGCATCCAGGTTTGCGCTTCTTCGGCAAACTTACGGTTGAACAGCAGACGGTACGCGCGCTCTTTCTGCGCGGCATCGGTTTTATCCACCTGGCGGGTATCCAGCAGCTGAATCAGGTGCCAGCCGAAGGAGGAGTGCACCGGCGCACTGACCTGGCCTTTCTGCAGCTTCAGCAGCGCATCACGGAACGCCGGATCGTAGATTTCCGGTGACGCCCAGCCGAGGTCGCCGCCCTGGTTCGCGGAACCCGGATCGTCGGAGAACTGTTTCGCGGCAGCGGCGAAGGTGGTTTTGCCACTCTTGATGTCTGCGGCGATCTGTTCAATCTTCTGACGTGCCTGATCGTCGGTAAGGATCGGTGACGGCTTCAGCAGAATGTGGCGGGCATGCACTTCGGTGACCGAAATGTTTTTGCTCTCACCGCGCAGGTCGTTCACTTTCAGGATATGGAAGCCAACGCCAGAGCGGATCGGGCCGACGATGTCGCCTTTCTTCGCGCTGCTCAGCGCCTGCGAGAACAGCGTTGGCAGCTCTTCAATTTTGCCCCAGCCCATGTTGCCGCCTTTCAGCGCCTGTGGATCGGCAGAGTAGGTCACGGCCAGTTTACCGAAATCGGCACCGCCTTTCAGTTCACCCACCAGCTGACGCGCCAGCGCTTCCTGGTCGTCAACCTGCTGCTGAGTTGGATTTTCCGGCAGCGGCAGCAGAATCTGACTGATGTTAAGTTCGGTGCCCTGGGTATTCTGCGAGCCAATCTGCTTAGCCAGCGTATCCACTTCCTGCGGCAGAATGGTGACGCGACGGCGCACTTCATTGTTACGCACTTCAGAGATCAGCATCTCTTTGCGGATCTGCGCGCGATAATCGTTGTAGTTCATCCCGTCATAGGCCAGACGGCTGCGCAGCTGATCAACGCTCATGCGGTTCTGCGCGGCGATGTTCTGGATCGCCTGATCCAGTTGCTGATCGCTCACCTGCAGACCGGCTTTTTCGCCCATCTGCAGAATGATGGCGTCCATGACCTGGCGTTCAAGGATCTGATGACGCAGGGTTTTGTCATCCGGCAGCTGCTGACCAGCCTGCTGCGCCTGTGACTTCACCGTGCGCAGCATGTTGTCTACGTCACTTTCCAGCACCACGCCGTTGTTCACGACTGCGGCAACTTTATCGACCATCTGTGGGGCTGCGAACGCAGTGTTAGCGGTGATCGCCACACCAAGAATCAGCATTCTCCAGTTCTTCATACTTTATCCATTGTTGTTTCCGCACTGCGGGATAGCCTGTCAAATATCACAACATCAGAAAGCGCGCTGATAAGGGATGATGCCCTGACGCAGCATTTCATTGGTGCCTAAGCCATAGTTAGAACTCAGACCACGCAGCTCAATGTTGAATGAGATTTGGTTGTCATACTTGCTGTCGTTGTTTTCCCAACCGTTGATCTTGCGTTCGTAACCCAGACGAATGGCGTAGCAGCAGGAGCTGTACTGCAGACCGACTAGCTGCTCGGCCGGACGGCTGTTGCGGGTGTCATAGTAGTAACCCCCCACCAGCGACCAGGCATCGGCAATCGGCCAGCTTGCCGTGGCGCCCACCTGCGAGATACCGTTTTTGTAGATCGGGTTAGTGACATAGCTGGGGTTATTCAACGCCTGCGCCACATACTCCGGGCTGCTGTAGCGGTAGCTCAGCTGCACCATACGGTCGGCATCACGACGATATTCCACAATGGCATTGCCCTGGGAAACGTTGTCCAGCCGCGTATCGTATTGCAGGCCACCGCGTACGCCCCAGCGATCGCTGACTTTCCAGTAAGTATCACCCGCCCACACCAGGCTACCGGTATCATCTTCTTTATTCGTCTGGTTTACGCCGGTACGAGACGGGGTAAACGAGTAGATTTGACCCACGGAAACGTTAAAACGTTCAACCAGATCGTTATCATAAATACGCGTGGTCACGCCGGTCGCCACTTCGTTAGACGAAGCGATACGATCGAGGCCACTGTAGGTGCGATCGCGGAACAGGCCGGTGTAGTCGGTCTGCAGCAGCGTGGAGTCGTACGGATAGATGTTGCTCTGGTTGCGGTACGGGATATACAGGTACTGCACGCGCGGTTCCAGCGTCTGGGTGTAGCCTTCGGCCCAGTCCATATTGCGGTCAAATACCAGGCGACCATCTACCTTGAACTGCGGCAGGGTGCGGTTGACTGACTCTTTCAGCTGATTGGTGCGGGTGGTATCGATATTTTCGTTGTAGTAGTTAACGTTATCCTGCTGGTAATGCGTTGCCAGCAGCTTTGCCTCGGTATCCAGACTGGCCCAGCCGTTGGACAGCGGCAGGTTGAGCGTTGGCTCGATGTGCAAACGCGTCGCTTCCGGCATTCGGTTACTGACGTTAGTGAACTTCACCGCCTGCGCATAGATGCGACCGTCAAACGGCCCGATATCGTTCTGGTACAGATTGACATCCAGCTGCGGCATCGCCCGATACACGTTCTGGCTGCTGGTATTACCAAACACCTGGAAGTCTTTGCTGGACAGCGTCGCATCCCAGTTGGTGTCAGCGTAGCCTACGCTGAATTTCTGCGTGGCGTAGCCGTCAGTCGAGCTGTAGTACTTCGAATCCAGGTCGTTGAAGTAATAAGGATCGCTGACTTTGGTGTAGTCGGCGTTGAAGCGCCAGTGCTGATCGTAGACGCCGGAGTGACGCCAGTAGAACAGCCAGCGGTCGTCGTTGCTGTCGTTCTGCACCGACGGTCGCGCGGCTTTATCTTTGTTGTACTGATTGTCAGACGGCAGATAGTCCAGCTCTAACAGGCCGGCACCAAACTGCGTCAGGTAGCGGAACTCGTTCTGCAGCTGCAGACCGCGCTTGCTCATGTAGTGCGGCGTAATAGTGGCATCGGCCTGAGGCGCGATGTTCCAGTAGTACGGCAGCATGAATTCGAAGCCGTTGTTGCTGCCGTATTTCGCGTTGGGGATCAGGAAGCCGGAGCGGCGGCGGTCGCCAATCGGCAGCTGCAGATACGGGCTGTAGAATACCGGCACGTTGCCGAGCTTGAAGCGCGCATTCCAGATCTCCGCCACTTCTTCTTCACGGTCCTGAATCACTTCCGAACCGACCACGCTCCAGCTGTTGGAACCTGGCAGACAGGAGGTAAAGCTGCCGTTTTCCAGAATGGTATAGCGGTTATTACCGCGCAGTTTCATCTGGTCAGCATCACCGCGACCCTGACGGCCGACCATCTGATAATTACCGTTCCACACGTTGGTGTCTTTGGTGTTCAGATTGGACCAGGCTTTCGGACCTTTCAGGATGACCTGGTTGTCGTCATAGTGCACATTACCCAGCGCATCGACGGTACGCACCGGCGTCGTTTGTCCGTCCTGCTGACGCTGATGCAGCTGCATCTCGTCGGCAACCAGACGGCTGTTCCCCTGCTGCACATCAACATTGCCGGTGAACACCGCGTCGTTCGGATAGTTCCCTTTTGCTGAGTCAGAGTTGATGGTTACCGGCAGCGAATTCGCGTCGCCACTGACCAGCGGACGGTTGTAGCTCGGCACGCCCAGCATACACTGCGACATCAGATCGTCGGCCAGTGCATGCTGACTATAAAGCGCTGCACCAATCATGGTAGCCAGCAGGGTAGGTATACGTTTTTTCATACGCGGTTTCGATAATTCCATGAAAACTGGCATCATGCCGACAATCCGGACAGAGACTAACGTACCGCCCGGCGTTGCGCCAGTGTTAATCCTGCTCTGCCTGCGTTGCCGTTAGGCGCGGAGATAAATGACAGGTATGATAATGCAATTTTCAGCCGCAAGCATGGCGAATTGAGGAGTTTATGCGCTACTGGGGAAAAGTTATTGGTCTGGCTCTCGGCTTACTTTCCGGAGCAGGCTTTTGGGGCATCGTACTGGGTCTGATCATTGGTCATCTGTTTGACAAAGTGCGCAGCGTAAAAGGACAGGGCTACTTCGCCAATAATCAGGCGCGTCAGACGCTGTTCTTCAGCACCACGTTCCAGGTGATGGGCCATCTGACCAAGTCAAAAGGGCGCGTCACCGAAGCGGATATCCAGATTGCCTCTTTATTTATGGATCGCATGCAGCTGCATGGCGAGGCGCGTACCGCGGCGCAGCGTGCGTTTCGTGAAGGTAAGCAGAGCGAATATCCGTTACGTAATAAACTGCGCGAGCTGCGCAGCGCCTGCTTTGGCCGTTTCGATCTGATTCGGATGTTTCTGGAAATTCAAATCCAGGCGGCGTTTGCTGATGGTTCGCTGCATCCCAACGAGCGTCAGGTGCTATACGTCATCGCGGAAGAGCTGGGGATTTCCCGCGCGCAGTTCGACCAGTTCCTGCGCATGATGGAGGGCGGTCAGCAGTTTGGTGGCGGTTCGTCGTACGGCGGCGGCGCTTATCAGCAGGCGAAACGTGGCCCGACGCTGGAAGATGCCTGCAGCGTGCTGGGGGTGAAAAGCAGCGACGACAGCACCACCATCAAGCGCGCTTACCGCAAGCTGATGGCCGAGCACCATCCGGATAAGCTGGTGGCGAAAGGTCTGCCGCCGGAGATGATGGAGATGGCGAAGCAGAAAGCGCAGGAGATTCAGGCCGCGTACGACCTGATTCGCAAAGAGAAGGGCTTTAAATAAGGGGCGGCGGCCCCTTAAAAATCGGCCGGCTGGCGAAACGTCATGCTGTTGCCAAACGCCGGATGGGTAATGGTCAGCGATTCGGCGTGCAGCTGCAGGCGTGGCGCCATGGCTAACGCCTCGGGATGGGCATAGAAGCGATCGCCGAGAATCGGATGCCCCAGCGCCAGCAAATGCACGCGCAGCTGATGTGAACGGCCGGTGATCGGCTTCAGCTGCACCCGCGCGCTGTTATCGGCGTCATACGCCAGCACCTGATACTCCGTCTGCGCCGGCTTACCCAGCTCTACACTCACCATCTGCTTCGGCCGGTTAGGCCAGTCGCAAATCAGCGGCAGATCGATCATGCCCTGTTCCGCCGCCGGATGTCCCCAGACGCGCGCCACGTACTGCTTCGCGGGCTCGCGCTCGCGAAACTGCCGCTTCAGCTCGCGCTCGGCCGCCTTGGTCAGCGCCACCACAATCACACCGCTGGTGGCCATATCGAGCCGGTGCACCGACTCCGCCTGCGGAAAATCACGCTGGATGCGCGTCATCACGCTGTCCTTGTGCTCCTCAAGGCGGCCAGGCACCGACAGCAAACCGCTCGGCTTGTTAACCACCATGATGTGCTCGTCCTGATACAGAATATGCAGCCAGGGGTCGAGCGGCGGATTGTAGGGTTCCATCAGCATGATTCAGCGCGGCCTCAGCGATTATTGGTGTGTCACAACGATCAGACGTAGCGCATCCAGCCGCCAGCCGGCCTCGCCGAGGCTGGCCAGCACCTGCTCGCGGTTGCTCTCCAGCGCATCAACCTCATCATCACGGATGTTGGGGTTGACCGCTTTCAGCGCTTCGAGGCGCGACAGCTCGGCGCTCAGCTTCTCATCGGCTTCGGCTTTGGCCGCCGCAATCAGCGCCTGCGCTTCCGGCACGATGACTTTTTCCGCCTGCGTCAGAATGTGATGCACATCCTGCTGCACCGCGTTCACCAGCTTGCTGCCGGTATGGCGATTGACTGCGTTGAGCTGACGGTTAAAGCTTTCGAACTCCACCTTCCCGGCGAGGTTATTTCCGGCGCGATCCATCAGCAGGCGGACCGGCGTGGGCGGCAGGAAGCGGGTAAGCTGCAGGTGTTTCGGCGCCTGCGCTTCGACCACGTAGATCATCTCTACCAGCAGCGTGCCCACCGGCAGCGCCTTGTTCTTCAGCAGCGACAGCGCACAGCTGCCGGTGTCGCCGGAGAGAATCAGGTCGAGGCCGTTGCGAATCAGCGGATGTTCCCAGGTAATGAACTGGGTATCTTCGCGTGACAGCGCCTGGTTACGGTTAAAGGTTACGGTGCAGCCATCTTCCGGCAGGCCGGGGAAATCCGGCACCAGCATGTGGTCAGACGGCGTCAGGACGATCAGGTTATCGCTGCGATCTTCCTGGTTGATACCGACGATATCAAACAGGTTGAGCGCAAAGTTCACCAGCTCGGTGTCGTTATCCTGCTCGCCGATGGCATCGGCCAGCGTCTGCGCGGCTTCGCCGCCGTTCGAGTTCAGCTCCAGCAGACGGTCGCGCCCCTGCTCCAGCTGCGCCTTCAGCGTATCATGCTGTTTGCGGCTCTGGGCGATAAAGTCGTCCAGCCCCTGCGGGTTGTCCGGCGCGGCCAGATACTCAATCAGCTGCGGGTAGGCGCTGTCGTAGATGGTGCGGCCGGTCGGGCAGGTGTGCTCAAACGCGTCCAGCCCTTCGTGGTACCAGCGCAGCAGCACCGCCTGGGCGGTTTTCTCCAGCCACGGCACCAGAATCTGGATGTCATGCAATTGGCCGATACGATCGAGACGGCCGATACGCTGCTCGAGCAGATCCGGGTTAAACGGTAAATCGAACATCACCAGCCGGCTGGCGAACTGGAAGTTACGCCCTTCCGAGCCAATCTCCGAACACAGCAGCACCTGGGCGCCATCTTCCTGCGAAGCGAAGAAGGCGGCCGCGCGGTCGCGTTCGATAATCGATAGCCCTTCATGGAACACCGCGGCGCGGATGCCTTCGCGCTCGCGCAGCACCTGCTCCAGCTGCAGCGCAGTGGCCGCTTTGGCGCAAATCACCAGCACTTTCTCTTTACGGTTGCTGGTGAGGTAGCCCATCAGCCACTCAACGCGCGGGTCGAAGTTCCACCAGGTGCCGCTGTCGCCTTCAAATTCCTGATAAATCTGCTCGGGATACAGCATGTCGCGCGCGCGCTCTTCCGCCGTTTTGCGCGCCGCCATAATGCCGGAGACTTTAATCGCCGTCTGATACTGCGCCGGCAGCGGCAGGCGAATCTGATGCAGTTCGCGTTTCGGGAAACCCTTCACGCCGTTACGCGTGTTACGGAACAGCACGCGGCTGGTGCCGTGGCGATCCATCAGCATCGAAATCAGCTCTTTGCGCGCGTCGTCTTTGCCGTCGCGATCGCTGTTCGCCACCTGCAGCAGCGGTTCAATATCCTGCTCGCCGACCAGGTCGTTGATCAGGTTCATCTCGTCTTTGCTGATGGCGTGATCGGCCAGCAGCGTACTGACGGCGTCTGCCACCGGGCGGTAGTGCTGCTGCTCGGCCACGAACTGCGCGAAATCGTGGAAACGATTCGGGTCCAGCAGACGCAGACGGGCAAAGTGGCTCTCCATGCCGAGCTGTTCCGGCGTCGCGGTCAGCAGCAGCACGCCGGCGGTCTTTTCCGCCAGCTGTTCGATAACCTGATATTCGCGGCTCGGCGCGGCTTCGCTCCACGCCAGATGGTGCGCTTCGTCAACCACCAGCAGGTCCCAGTCAGCTTCGGCCAGCAGCTCCAGCCGCTGCTTATTGCGGCGGACAAAATCCAGCGAGCAGATAATCAGCTGCTCGGTATCAAATGGGTTGTCGCTGTCGTGCTGCGCTTCGGTGTAGCGATCGTCGTCGAACAGGGCAAAGCGCAGGTTGAAGCGGCGCAGCATTTCCACCAGCCACTGATGCTGCAGGGTTTCCGGCACCACGATCAACACGCGCTCGGCGCGTCCGGCCAGCAGCTGCTGCTGAATAATCATACCGGCTTCAATGGTTTTACCGAGGCCGACTTCATCGGCCAGCAGCACGCGCGGCGCGTGACGGCGACCGACGTCATGCGCGATGTGCAGCTGGTGCGGAATCAGGTTGGTGCGCATGCCGCGCAGGCCGCTAATCGGCAGGCGATACTGTTCGCTCTGGTATTTGCGTGCGCGGAAGCGCAGGGCGAAGCGATCCATGCGGTCCAGCTGGCCGGCAAACAGGCGATCCTGTGGCTTGCTGAACACCAGTTTGCTGTCGAGCATCACTTCGCGCAGCACCACGTTGCTTTCGTCGGTATCAAGACGCGTGCCGATGTAAGTCACTAAATCGTTTTCGTTGCGGACTTCATCAACCTGCATCTGCCAGCCTTCATGGCTGGTGACGGTATCACCCGGATTAAAAATCACGCGGGTGACCGGAGAATCATTACGGGCATAGAGGCGGTTTTCGCCGGTGGCGGGAAACATCAGTGTGACCATGCGCGTATCCAGCGCCACGACTGTCCCCAGTCCCAGCTCACTTTCCGTATCACTAATCCAGCGTTGACCCAGTGTAAAAACCATATATTTTTTGCTCGATTCTCTAAAAGATAGAAAGACGTTCACCTGCTCTCAGACAATACCCCACCGCCAGACAGTTATCTGGTCAGCTGGTGCACGCGGTGAGAATCAGGAAGGGCGCTATGGTACTGGATGGCAGGGCATTCGTCACCTGTCAAAAAAGCCCCAGTTGCCCGGTGATCAGTGTAGCAAAGTCATCACCGACAAACGGTAAAATCCCTTCGGCGATCGGCTGTAGCTGTTTGCTGACATAGTGATCGTAATCCAGCGGCGTGCTGCGCGCTTCCAGCGGCTCCGGCCCCGCGGTGGCCATGACGTAGCGGATCGATCCGCCGTTCTGATACTGCAGCGGACGCTGCAGTTTACGGTTATGTTCATCGGCGAGGCGCGCGGCACGCACGTGGGGCGGCACGTTGCGTTCGTAATCTTTCAGCGGCCGGCGCAGGCGCTTTTTATACACCAGCAGATCGTCCAGCTCACCGGCCAGCAGCTGTGCCACCGTGTCGCGAATGTAGTCCTGCCAGGGTTCACCGCGGAAGATGCGGCCATACAGCGTCTGCTGGAACTGCTGCGCCAGCGGCGTCCAGTCGGTGCGCACCGACTCCAGCCCCTTAAACACCAGCCGCTCGTCGCCGTCGCGGCGAATCAGTCCGGCGTAGCGCTTTTTACTGCCCTGTTCGGCGCCGCGAATGGTTGGCATCAGGAAGCGGCTGAAGTGGGTTTCATACTCCAGCTCCAGCGCGCTGTCGAGACCGTAAGTCTGCTGCAGATGCTGTTGCCACCAGCGATTCACGTGCCCGGCCAGCCGCTGGCCGATCGCGGCGGCATCGGCTTCGCTGTGGGCGCTTTTCAGCCAGACAAAAGTAGAATCGGTGTCACCGTAAATCACGTCAAAACCTTCGGCTTCAATCAGCTCACGCGTTTGCTGCATGATGGCGTGACCGCGCAGGGTAATTGACGAAGCAAGGCGCGGATCGAAAAAGCGACAGGCGCTGGTGCCGAGTACGCCATAAAAAGCGTTCATGATGATCTTCAGCGCCTGCGACAGCGGCTGGTTGCCATCGCGTTTGGCGGCCTCGCGCCCCTGCCAGATCTGCCCGACAATCGCCGGTAAACAGTGGGTGCGGCGCGAAAAGCGCGCGTGGCGAAAACCGGGAACCGAATCGGCGTCGTCCGGATGCGCCAGGCCTTCAACCAGCCCGACCGGATCAATCAGAAAGGTGCGGATGATCGACGGATAGAGGCTTTTGTAATCCAGCACCAGCACCGAATCATACAGTCCGGGGCGCGAATCCATCACGTAGCCGCCAGGGCTGGCTTCCGGTGCCACTTCGCCGAGATTAGGCGCGACAAAGCCGGCGCGGTGCATTCGCGGAATATACAGGTGGCTGAACGCCGCCACCGATCCACCGTGGCGATCCACCGCCAGGCCATTGACGGTGGCGCGCTCCAGCAAAAACGGCATGATGGCGGTGTGCTGGAAAATACGCGTAACCAGCTCGCAATCCTTCAGATTGTAGGTGGCCAGCGCCGGTTTGTCGTGGGCAAAGCGCCAGTTGATCTCTTCCATGCGCTGCCACGGATTGTTGATGGCTTTACCTTCGCCCAGCAGCTCGCGCGACACCGCCTCCAGGCTAAATGAGGCGAAGTCCCAGAACGCCGATTTCAGCGCCTCGATCCCGTCAATCACCAGCCGGCCGCTGGCCTGAGCGAAGAACACGCCGGGCTTAAAGCCGTGCTCGCGCCACTCCAGCGGCTGCTGCTGACGGCCAAGACGCAGCGGAATACCGTAGCGGTCGGCATGTTTTTGCAGCACGCGCAGGTCAAACTGCACCACGTTCCAGCCGATGATGACATCGGGATCGTGACGGGCGAACCAGGCGTTAAGCTGCTCCAGCAGCTGTGGCCGGCTGTCGAGGTAAATCAGTTCAAAATCCAGCTGGCTGGCATCACCGTTCGGCGGGCCGAGCATATACACCTGGCGCTGGCCGCAGCCCTCCAGCCCGATACAGTACAGCTCGCCGTGCTCGGTGGTTTCGATGTCGAGCGACACCCATTTCAGTTGCGGACGGTAATCGGGATGCGGCTTGAGGCGCGCGTTGACGAGGCTGTCGCCACGCGGCTCGCCGCTGAACCACACCGGTGCCGTGATAAAGCGCTCCATCAGGTAGCGTTCCGGCGGGCGGATATCTGCTTCATACACCGCAATGCCGTTTTCACGCAGGCGTTTTTCGATGCTTTGCAACTGCCGGTGGCTGCGGCAATAGAGTCCCAGCACCGGTCGGCGCCGGAAATCTTTCAGATTCAGCGGTTGCAGGCGCGTATGGCGCTCGTCACGAATCAGCGCTTCGGTTTGCGCCTGGAACTCCCGGGGAATAAACGCCACTGACTCCTGCACAGGCAGGACCAGGCGCTGCGGGCCCTGGTCGGTGGCCAGCCACAGCACCACCTCGCTGCCGGTCGGGGTATCCCGCCAGTGGCGAGTCAGCAAAAATCCTGCGCGCGGTTCGGTCACGTTAACTCCGGAGAATGAATTCATTTCAGTATATCATGGATGTTTATACAGTGTACTGCCGGTGGTGCCGTCGTCCGCGCGGCGCGGGCGTGCGGCAGCGCGGGGAATTGCTTGACGCTGTGGGGCTGTCTCAGGACAATCCAGCCTCTATATTCCGCAGAGGATAGTTATGGAAGCCTGGATCCAACACCTGTTTACGCAATCGCTGGAGTACGCGCTGATTGCCGTGGCGCTGGTGACCTTTCTTGAGTCGCTGGCGTTTGTCGGCCTGCTGCTGCCGGGAACGGTCCTGATGGCCAGCCTCGGCGCACTGGTGGGCAGCGGACAAATCGGGCTCTATCCGGCGTGGGCCGCTGGGCTGGCCGGGTGTCTGATTGGCGACTGGGTGTCGTACGGCATTGGCTGGAAATTCCAGGGACCGCTGCACCGCTGGAAATACCTGCAAAAATACAAAGGGCTGCTGGATAAAACCGAGCACGCGCTGCATCAGCACAGCATGTTTACCATCCTCGTGGGGCGCTTTGTCGGACCGACGCGTCCGCTGATTCCGCTGGCGGCCGGCATGCTGGAGCTGCCGGTGCGTAAATTCCTGCCGCCGAACATTATCGGCTGCATCCTGTGGCCGCCGGCTTACCTGATGCCGGGCATTCTGGCGGGCGTGGCGATCGACGTGCCGCAGGCGGCGCAGGGCGACAGCTTCAAATGGCTGCTGCTGGCGGTGGCGCTGCTGCTGTGGATCGGCGGCTGGCTGCTGTGGCGCTGGTGGCGCAGCGGCAAAAGCGTCGACTGGGCCACGCCTTATCTGCCACTGGCGCGGCTGCGCTGGCTGGCTCCGCTGATGGCGCTCATCGGCGTGGGTGCCTTTATTGCGCTGCTGTTCCACCCGATGATGCCGATTTTCCTGCAGCTGCTGTGGAAGGTATTCTTCGCTTAACGCGGTGATACGCCAAGGATGGCGGCCGCTGGGCTCTCGCCGCGCAGCAGGCTGGCGGTGCTGCCATCCCAGTACACCCGACCGTCAACAATCACCAGGCTGCGTGACGCAATCTGCTGCGCATCCTCCAGACTGTGCGACACCATCAGCAGCGTGATAGTGCGTGCCTCGCACACCGCGCGCACCAGCTGCAGCATCTCGCTGCGCAGCGCCGGATCGAGTGCCGAAAACGGTTCATCCAGCAGCAGTACCGGCTGATTACGCAGCAGGCAGCGCGCCAGCGCCACGCGCTGGCGCTGACCGCCGGAGAGCTGGCCGGGCAGACGCGTCAGCATCGATTCCAGCCCGGTTTGCTCCGCAATCTGCTGTACCTGCTGCTGCTGTTGGCGCGTCAGCTTCAGGCCGGGATGCAGGCCCAGCCCCAGATTTTGCTGCACCGTCAGGTGCGGAAACAGATTGTTCTCCTGAAACAGCATCGATACCGGTCGCGCGGAAGGCACGCTGCGGGTGTGGTCGACGCCATCGATCAGCAGGCTGCCCTGACTCACCGGCAGAAAGCCGCCGAGCAGGCTCAGCAGGGTACTTTTGCCCGCGCCGCTCGGGCCGAGAATGGCGAGACGTTCACCAGCCTGTGCGCTAAAGCTGAAGCGCATCGGCAGATGCTGGTAGAGATAAGTAAGGTTATTCAGTGTCAGCATGGCGACCCGGTAATTTTTCCATCAGCGTAAACAGCAGCAGGCATAACAGCAGCAGTAGCAGCGCGGTCACCGCGCCATCGGCACCGCGATAGGCGCCAATCTGCTGGAACAGATAAAACGGCAGGGTGCGGAAATCGGCGCTGCCGAACAGCGCCACCACGCCGAAGTCCCCAATCGACAGCACGCAGGCAAAGGCCAGCGCCTGTGCCAGCGGACGTTTCAGCGCCCGCAGTTCAATCAGCCGCAGGCGAGTAAACCCACTGATGCCCAGCGAGGCGCACAGCTGAGCGTAGCGCGCGCTGAGATCGCGCATCGGATTTTCCAGCACTTTCATGGCGTAGGGGATGGCGATCAGCGCGTTGGTGAAGATCACCAGCGCATCGGCACGCTGCGGCAGGCCAACGGTGGCGTTGAATAGCAGAAAGAACCCGCTCGCCAGCACGATGCCCGGCATCGCCAGAATCAGCATTCCGCTGAGTTCCATGGCCTGCGCGGCGAAGCGCTGCTGACGCTGGCGCAGTTCGCGACTGCTCCACAGCAGCATCATGGTCAGCAGCACGCACAGCACACCGGCACCGAGTGCGATACGCAGCGACGTCCACGTGGCCTGCCACAGCGCGGGCTGTTGCAGCGCGCCGGCAATGCCGCCGCGTAAGCCGTCGACCAGCACCGCCGCCAGCGGTGGCAGCAGTAACAGCAGCGCCAGCGTAATCAGCAGCGTATCCGCGACGCGTGCGCGCCAGGAATCCTGCGGATCGCGCCAGCCGCGCACCGTCTGGCTACCGGCCGGAATCGCTTTACTGAAGCGCTGGCTGAGCAGCACCAGCAGCAGACAGCAGCCGAGCTGCAACAGTGCCAGCAGCGCGGCGCGGCCGGGATCGTAATCAAAGCTAAGCGCCTGATAAATGGCCAGCTCCAGCGTGGTGGCCTGCGGACCGCCGCCCAGTGCCAGCACGGTGGCAAAACTGGCGAAGCACAGCATAAAGATCAGCGCCGCCGTTGGCAGCAGCGGACGGCGCAGCCACGGCCACTCCAGCAGGCGAAACAGCGACCAGCCGCGCAGACCGAGCTGCGCCGCCAGCTGGCGCTGCTCGCCGGGAATGCTCTCCAGCGCCTGCAGCAGCATGCGCGTCGCCAGCGGCAGATTAAAGAACACGTGCGCCAGCAAAATGCCCTGCAGGCCGTAAGGCGAGAAGTGATAGTCGATACCGACGGCAGCGCACAGCTGCGCCAGCCAGCCGCTGCGCCCATAGACGCTCAGCAGACCGAATACGGCGACCAGCACCGGCAGCACCAGCGTCATGGCGCACAGGCGCAGCAGCAGCGTGCGGCCGGTAAAGCGGCGGCGATAGAGCGCGCGGGCCAGCAGAATGGCCGGCAGCACCGAAAGCAGCGCTGACAGCAGCGCCTGCTCAAAGGAGAACGCCAGCACATGGTGCAGATAGCTGTCAGTGAGCAGCGCGCGCCAGTCGGTGGCCGGCGCGGCGAGCATCAGGGCACCGAGCGCCAGCAGCGCGACCGCACACAATAGCAGCGCGCTAAGCGCTCCGGGCAGCAGCCAGCCGGGCATCAGCGGCTGACGGCGCGCTGCCACGCGCTAATCCACGCCGCGCGATGGTCAGCCACCTCTGTCGGGGTGTATTGCAG
Organism: gamma proteobacterium symbiont of Scutellera amethystina; assembly: GCF_059730845.1. Lineage (NCBI taxonomy): Bacteria > Pseudomonadati > Pseudomonadota > Gammaproteobacteria > gamma proteobacterium symbiont of Scutellera amethystina. The sequence goes on along the minus strand of NZ_AP035935.1, from coordinate 3,353,118 downwards.
CGCATTAGCAGGCACCGGCAACGCCTGATAACCGGCGGGTAAATCGCTTTTAATTACCGGATACATCCAGTTGCCGGTGGGAATGGTGCTCTGAAACGCTGGCGACACCATAAACTGCATGAACTGCTGCGCCAGCTGCGGCTGTTTGCTGCTGGCGAGCTGCGCGCCCACCTCTACCTGCAGATAGTGGCCTTCGCTGAACGGCGCGGCGGCGTAGTTATCCTTTTTCTCTTCAATGATGTGGTAAGCCGGCGAGGTGGTATAGCTCAGCACCAGATCGCTTTCGCCTTTGAGGAACAGACCATAAGCTTCGCTCCAGCCTTTGGTGACGGTCACGGTTTTGCTGGCCAGCTTCTGCCAGGCCGCCGGCGCGTCATCGCCGTACACTTTCTGCATCCACAGCAACAGACCGAGCCCCGGCGTGCTGGTGCGCGGGTCTTCATAAATCACCCGCCATTTTTCCGGGCTTTCGACCAGCTCCTTCAGGCTGTGCGGCGGATTCTTCAGCTTGTTTTTGTCGTAAACGAACGCGAAGTAGCCGTAATCAAACGGGATAAAAGTGTCATTGTGCCAGCCGTCCGGCAGTTGTAGCCCGCGGGTATCCACTGTACTTTTGCTGAACAGGCCGGTTTTTTCCGCCGCCTGAATCAGGTTATTGTCCAGCCCCAGCACCACGTCGGCCTTGCTGTTCTTTCCTTCCATGCGCAGGCGATTGAGCAGCGATACGCCATCCTCCAGCGCCACATAGTTCAGCTCACAGCCGCACCGGGCCTCAAAAGCTTTTTTCACTGCCGGACCGGGGCCCCAGTCGGCGGCGAACGAGTCGTAGGTATACACGGTGAGGACGGGTTTGGCCGCCAGAGCCGGCGCCGCGATCAGCAGCAATAGGGGCAGAACTTTATTTAACACTTTGCGTTCCTTAAGGAGAAGGTAAGGTTGCGTCGCAAAGGATCTGAGGGCGGAGCATCTCAAATCCCTACGCCGGTACGAGCCGGATCAGGTTCGACGGGTCTCTCTCAGCCAGTTAACCGGCACCCCGTTGAGAACGACATATTCTAGACATTTACAGGACAACGCGAAAGGTTCACCTGCCGGTCGTGTTGTCTCATGCTGCCCTTCTTACAGCTCCGGCGGGGCGAACCAGGCGGACTTGAAGTCAAACCAGCCGAGCGTGTTCAGCCGCACGCCACGCATGCTGCGCTGGCCCTCCAGCAGCAGCCAGTGATGAAACAGCGGATGCAGATAGTCGCTGTTTACCAGCTGTTTGCTCCACTCCGCCAGCGGCAGCGCTTTCTCACGCCAGCGCGCGGCGTCGGCCTGCCAGTCGAGCGGGATACAGTGATGCATCAGCGGTAGCTCATAAAGCTGAGCGAAAAGGGCGTAGTCGAGCGGCAGGGTAAAGTTGACGCTGCCCAGCCAGATATCACTTTCACCCGCGCCGTCGAACCAGCTTTCGTAGCTCACTTCGCGGGTAATCAGCTCGACGCCCTGCTGCGCCAGCAGCGGCCGCAGCGCATTGGCGATGCCCTCGTGTTCGACATGGTGGCTGTACCAGCTGAGCGTCAGCTGGGTCACGCCGTCGGGCTTGTGGGCTGGGGTGATATCGCGCCGATGGTGCCAGCGCGGCAGCAGGCCATAAGCCGGGAACCAGTAGCGCTGATAGCCGACGCTGGCATGATTGAGCAGCGCGATAGGGTTAAGCAGATCGCTCACCCAGCGGCGGAAACCAGCATCGCGACCGCGTTCAGAGCGCTGATCGAACAGCAGAAAATAGCAGCCCTCTTCGAGGCGACTCTCTTCCGATTTTTCGTCGTCGTTTTCGCCTTCCAGTTTTACACCGGCGTAGACCAGCTCATCGCTGATCTCCGGCAGCACCCAGATCGAGACATCATCAATCAGCGCGCGGTAGCCGAAGTAGTCATCAAACGCGGCGATTTTCAGCTGGGTTTGCTGATTGCGCACCACGCTGTACGGACCGGTGCCAATGGGCTGACGGGCGAAGTGGCGCAGTGTCGGCCATTCACGCGGCAGAATCATGGCGCTGACGCTGGCCAGCAGCCACGGCAGCCAGCAGTCCGGCTGGCTGAGATGGATATCCAGCGTCCACGGCGCCGGCGAGTGCAGTTGGTCGATATGCGAAAACAGCGGCTGGCTGCGCACCCGTTCCAGCGAGGCGATGACATCCTCCATCTCCAGCTCGCGACCATGATGAAAGCGGATTGCCGGCCGCAGGAAGAAGCGCCAGTGCAGCGGAGAGGTTTGCTGCCAGTGATGGGCAATGTCGGCGGCGATTTCCCCCTTTTCCTCATTTATACGCGTCAGGCCGCTGAATATCTGTCGCGCCAGATGGGTTTCTGAACGGCGCAGCGGCGAGCCGGGCAGCAGGTTAGGCAGGGGCCGGTAGTAGAGCACGCGCAATATATGCTTGCCCTGGCGAAAGCTGCGGCCAAGGTGCGCGGCAATCATCTGCCGCACCTGGTTTTTATCGCCCACCAGCTGCACCAGCTGGTCGATGCGATCCTGCTCCAGCAGGTCTTCGGCGCGCTGCTGCTGTAGCGCCAGTCCGGTGTAGCAGAAGCTCAGCAGCGAGCGTTTACCGCGACCGGCTTCAGCCTGCCAGATCAGCCAGCCCGCCGCCTGCATGGCGTTCAGCAGGTTACGCATGTGGCGGCGTGAGCAGTGCAGCAGTTCGGCAAGCTCGCTCAGCGTGGTTTCCTGATCCTGGCCCTGACAGTGTTGCCACAGGCGAATGAATTGCTGTTGCAGACGCGCAGAGGACATAAAAGGGGAACTCCTTCTCGACTTCGCTCAGTTTTTCCTGCCCCATATTAGAGGCATACTGGCGGGCAATGGAAGAGCGGGAGGCATTCAGCAATGAATGGCGCTCTGCCAGCGGTTCCGCCGACGTGGAACCTTTTCTGAGTAGGGTGCAATTTCACCGCCAGCGGAGTTTTTCTCTGCTGGCTTTTTTCGTTTTGCTGTGGAATCTTCTACGCTGTTTTTTCCCGGTCTTTTTCCTCAAAGGGATTTCTGCATGAAATCGCTGTTATCGCGGCCGCGCCGCCTGAATCCGGTTTACCTCTCCTTTATGGCGGTGTCGTTTATGGTCGGCGTGGCGGGGGCGTTACAGGCGCCGACGCTCAGCCTGTTTTTGACGCGCGAGGTGCAGGTGCGGCCGTTCTGGGTCGGCCTGTTCTTTACCATCAACGCCGTCGCCGGGATCGTGATCAGCCTGCTGATGGCGAAGCGTTCGGATAACCGTGGCGATCGCCGTCATCTGATCCTGTTTTGCTGCCTGATGGCGGTGGCCAACGCGTTACTGTTTGCCTTTAACCGTCACTATCTGACGCTCATCACCCTCGGCGTGCTGCTGTCGGCGCTGGCCAGCGTGGCGATTCCGCAGATCTTCGCGCTGGCGCGTGAATATGCCGATCAGTCGGCGCGTGAAGTAGTGATGTTCAGTTCGGTGATGCGCGCGCAGCTGTCGCTGGCGTGGGTGATTGGGCCGCCGCTGTCGTTCGCGCTGGCGCTCAACTACGGCTTCGTCACGCTATTCTGCGTGGCGGCGGTGATTTTTCTGCTGAGTATGCTGCTGATCTGGCGCACGCTGCCCTCGGTGCCGCGCATCGCCGCCACGCCGGAGCAGGTGCTGATGCAGCTCAGCCCGTGGAAAGACAGCCAGGTGCGGCTGCTGTTTATCGCCTCGGTGGTGATGTGGGCGTGTAATACCATGTATATCATTGATATGCCGCTGTATATCAGCGCAACCCTTGGCCTGCCGGAGAAGCTGGCGGGTCTGCTGATGGGCACCGCCGCCGGGCTGGAGATTCCGATCATGCTGCTGGCCGGCCATTACGCGAAGCGCTACGGCAAGCGCAAGCTGATGCTGCTGGCGCTGGTAGCGGCGATTGTGTTTTATCTCGGGCTGGTGCTGTTCCGTTCTCAAACCGCGCTGATGGTGCTGCAGCTGTTTAACGCCGCGTTTATCGGCATCATCGCCGGTATTGGCATGCTGTGGTTTCAGGATTTGATGCCGGGGCGCGCCGGTGCGGCGACCACCATGTTCACCACCTCGATTTCAACCGGGTTGATTATCGCCGGCCTGATCCAGGGGATACTGAGTGAGCGCTTTGGTCATGAGTCGGTGTACTGGCTGGCGTTAGTGATGGCGGTGGTGGCGCTGGTGCTGGCGGCGCGGGTGCGCGATGCGCGGTGAGGGCGGTGTGGAGATTGAAGGTCGCCATCAATGGCGACCAAATTACTGACGCGTTTGCTGTAGGGTGCGCCTTGCTGCGCACCGGGTAACCTTAACGCAGAAACGCTGGCTGGCTGGATTCGTAGCTGGCGATGGACGCTTCATGCTGCAGCGTCAGGCCAATGCTGTCGAGGCCGTTGATCATGCAGTGACGGCGGAAGCTGTCGATTTCAAAGCTATAAACCTTGTCGCCGGCGGTGACGGTCTGCGCTTCGAGATCCACGGTGAAGCGGATGCCCGGCTGCGCGGCCACCAGTTTGAACATCTCATCGACCTGCTCTTCGCTCAGCTTCACCGGCAGCAGCTGGTTGTTAAAGCTGTTACCGTAGAAGATGTCGGCGAAACTCGGCGCAATCACCACGTGAAAACCGAAGTCGGTCAGCGCCCACGGCGCATGTTCACGCGAGGAGCCGCAGCCAAAGTTCTCGCGCGCCAGCAGGATGCTGGTGCCTTTGAACTCCGGCTTATTCAGCACGAAGCTGGCGGTAGGCTGGGTGCCGGCGTCATCATCAAAACGCCAGTCGTGGAACAGGTGCGCGCCAAAGCCGGTGCGCGTCACTTTCTGCAAAAACTGCTTCGGGATGATGGCATCGGTGTCGACGTTTGCGGCATCCAGCGGGGCCACAATCCCGGTGTGTTGGGTAAATTTGTTCGCCATGGCTTAAGCTCCCTGAGTCAATTCACGAATGTCGGCAAAACGACCGGTTACCGCCGCCGCAGCAGCCATCGCCGGGCTCACCAGATGGGTGCGACCGCCGCGACCCTGGCGACCTTCAAAGTTACGGTTACTGGTTGAGGCACAGCGCTCGCCCGGATTCAGACGGTCGTTGTTCATCGCCAGGCACATTGAACAGCCCGGCAGACGCCACTCAAAACCGGCTTCGAGGAAGATTTTGTCCAGGCCTTCGGCTTCAGCCTGCGCTTTCACCGGACCAGAACCTGGCACCACCATCGCAACCACACCCGGCGCCACTTTGCGGCCTTTGGCGATCGCGGCAGCCGCGCGCAGATCTTCGATACGTGAGTTGGTGCAGGAACCGATAAACACTTTATCGATCGCTACCTCAGTCAGTTTGATGCCCGGCTGCAGATCCATATAGGCCAGCGCTTTCTCGGCAGAAGCGCGTTCAACCGGATCGGTAAACGAGGCCGGATTCGGGATGGCCTGATCCACGGCCATCACCTGGCCCGGATTGGTGCCCCAGGTGACCTGCGGCGCGATATCGGCAGCATTCAGCGTCACGACGGCGTCAAACTGCGCGTCGCTGTCGGACTTCAGGGTACGCCAGTAAGCCACCGCCTGCTCCCACTGCTCGCCCTTCGGCGCGAACTGCTTGTCTTTCAGATAGGCAAACGTGGTGTCATCCGGTGCTACCAGGCCCGCTTTGGCGCCCATCTCAATCGCCATGTTGCACAGCGTCATGCGCCCTTCCATGCTCAGCGCTTCAATCGCCGGGCCACAGAATTCAACCACGTGACCGGTGCCGCCGGCGCTGCCGGTTTTACCGATGATCGCCAGTACGATGTCTTTGGCGGTGATACCCGGCGCAGCTTCGCCCAGCACTTCAATCTTCATGGTTTTCGCCCGGCCCTGTTTCAGGGTCTGGGTGGCGAACACGTGCTCCACTTCGGAGGTGCCGATACCGAACGCCAGGGAACCGAAGGCGCCGTGCGTTGCGGTGTGCGAGTCGCCGCAAACGATGGTCATGCCCGGCAGCGTCATGCCCTGCTCAGGACCGATCACGTGCACAATGCCCTGGAACGGGTGGTTCAGGTCATACAGCTGAATGCCGAACTCAGCACAGTTCTTCATCAGCTCCTGCATCTGGATACGTGCCATTTCACCCGAGGCGTTGATGTCTTTGGTCTGGGTGGAAACGTTGTGGTCCATGGTGGCAAAGGTCTTCGACGGCTGGCGCACTTTACGGCCGTGCGCACGCAGACCGTCAAACGCCTGCGGCGAGGTGACTTCGTGAATCAGGTGACGATCGATATACAGCAACGGCGTTTCGTCTGGCGCTTCGTGAACGACATGTGCATCAAATAACTTCTGGTATAAGCTTTTCATTTTGTTATTTTTCCTCGCTGATGTAACCGGCAATGATACTGCCCATTTCATCGGTGCTCACGGCAGGGCCGTCACCGGCCAAATCACGGGTGCGATGGCCCGCTTCCAGCGCACGGCTTACCGCGCGCTCAATGCTATCCGCAGCGGCATCAGCATTCAGGCTGAAACGCAGCAGCATCGCCAGCGACAGAATCTGCGCAATCGGGTTGGCGATGTTCTGGCCGGCAATATCCGGTGCGGAACCGCCCGCCGGTTCGAACAGGCCGAATCCCTCTTCATTCAGGCTGGCCGAAGGCAGCATGCCCATCGAGCCGGTAATCATCGCGCACTCGTCCGACAGAATGTCACCAAACAGATTCGAGCAGAGTAAAACGTCAAACTGCGACGGATCCTTAATCAGCTGCATGGTGGCGTTGTCGATGTACATATGGCTCAGCTGCACATCCGGATAATCTTTTGCCACTTCGTTGACGATTTCACGCCACATCACCGAGGTCGCCAGCACGTTAGCTTTATCAACAGAAGTCACTTTATTACGGCGCTTGCGCGCAGCTTCAAAGGCGTTGCGGGCAATACGCTCGATTTCAAAACGGTGATAGACCTCGGTATCAAAAGCGCGTTCATGCGCGCCGCTGCCTTCGCGGCCTTTCGGCTGGCCGAAATAGATGCCACCGGTCAGCTCACGCACGCACAGGATATCAAAGCCGCGGGCAGCGATGTCGCTGCGCAGCGGGCAAAATGCTTCCAGACCTTTGTACAGCGCCGCCGGGCGCAGGTTGCTGAACAGTTTGAAGTGTTTACGCAGCGGCAGCAGCGCACCGCGCTCAGGCTGGCCGGCCGGCGGCAGATGTTCCCATTTTGGACCGCCGACCGAGCCGAACAGAATGGCATCAGCCTGCTCAGCACCGGCCACGGTGGCGGCGGGTAAAGGTTCACCGTGACGATCGATGGCGATACCGCCGACATCATATTCGCTGGTGGTGATGCGCATATCGAAGCGCGCGCGAATCGCGTCGAGAACTTTCATGGCCTGCGCCATCACTTCCGGACCGATTCCGTCGCCTGGCATTACCGCAATATGATAAGACTGAGTCATAGTTACACCGTTTCCTTCTGATCTTTAAATTTACGCTGCAATTCTTTTTCGACCTGCTTTGCCCGCCAGATGTTGTTCAGGGCATTCACCATCGCTTTCGCCGAGGATTCGACGATATCGGTCGCCAGGCCCACGCCGTGGAATTTACGCCCGTTGTAGTTGACCACGATATCGACCTGACCCAGCGCGTTTTCGCCGTGGCCTTTCGCGGTCAGCTTGTAGTTCACCAGCTCAGCATCGAAGCCGGTGATACGGTTAATAGCCTGGTAGACGGCATCAACCGGACCGTTACCGGTAGCGGCGTCGGCTTTGGCCTCTTCGCCGCAGCCCAGCTGCACTGACGCCGTTGCGGTGACGCTGGAGCCGGTCTGCACGTTGAATTCGTTCAGCTGGAAGTACTCCGGCTCTTCATTCTGCTTATTAATGAAGGCCAGCGCTTCCAGGTCGTAATCGAACACCTGGCCTTTTTTGTCCGCCAGCTTGAGGAAGGCGTCGTACAGCGTATCCAGGTTGTAATCGGACTCTTTATAACCCATCTCTTCCATACGGTGCTTCACGGCGGCACGGCCGGAGCGGGACGTCAGGTTCAGCTGAATTTTGTGCAGGCCAATCGATTCTGGCGTCAGGATTTCGTAGTTTTCGCGGTTCTTCAGCACGCCATCCTGATGAATGCCGGAGGAGTGGGCGAAGGCGTTGGAACCGACCACCGCTTTGTTGGCGGGGATCGGCATGTTGCAGATCTGGCTGACAATCTGGCTGGTGCGGTAGATTTCCTGATGATTGATATTGGTGTGCACGTTCATGATCTGCTGACGGGTTTTGATCGCCATGATCACCTCTTCCAGCGCACAGTTACCGGCGCGCTCGCCCAGGCCGTTCAGCGTGCCTTCGACCTGACGCGCACCGGCCAGCACTGCCGCAATGGCGTTACCGGTCGCCATACCCAGATCGTCATGGGTGTGAACGGACAGAATCGCTTTGTCGATGTTGGGTACGCGCTGTACCAGCTGACCAATAATGTTGGCGTACTCTCCCGGCAGGGTATAGCCCACGGTATCCGGAATATTGATGGTGGTGGCGCCCGCGTTGATCGCGGCTTCTACCATGCGGCACAGGTCGTCAATCGGCGTACGACCACCGTCTTCGCAGGAGAACTCAACGTCATCGGTATAGTTGCGCGCCCGCTTAATCATGTGCACCGCGCGTTCAATCACTTCCGGCAGCGTGCTGCGCAGTTTAGTGGCGATGTGCATCGGCGAAGTGGCGATAAAGGTGTGAATACGGAAGGCGTCGGCCACGCGCAGCGATTCGTAAGCCGCGTCGATATCTTTCTCGACACAGCGCGCCAGACCACACACGCGGCTGTTTTTGATGGTCCGGGCAATAGTCTGCACGGATTCGAAATCACCCGGCGAAGAGACCGGAAAACCGACTTCCATTACATCCACGCCCATCCTTTCCAGCGCCAGGGCGATCTGCAGTTTTTCTTTAACACTCAGGCTGGCCTGTAATGCCTGTTCGCCGTCGCGCAGAGTGGTATCGAAAATTATTACTTGCTGGCTCATGGTCATCTTCCTTTTGCATTGACTTCGCCGGTGCTACGAGCATAAAAAAACCCGCGCAGTGGCGCGGGTTTTTTAACTTTCAGCAGGTTCGAATCAGTTGTTGATTTCGCCCACGAGTCTACCGCGCAAACTGGATGCGTTAAGTAGTAGACCGAGTAGACGAAAAGAACGTGACATGAATCAAACCTCGTAAAATGAGTGCTGCACATATTGGTACTGGATTCGCCTGGCGATGTCAACCCTAAGTGAAAGGGTATTTCTCTGGCCGGAAAAGGGCGATGTGCTGGGATTATCGGTCATCACAGAGCATTGCCATTAATTAACGGTGGCTTAGCGCGTTATGCCACTTTAAAAAATCTTTTAAAAAAGGCGGGTAATTTTAAGTTGCTGAATTATATGTTTTTAGTAAGGCTTATTCGTCAGGTGGAAAAACAAGATAAAGCTTGTTGCTTAGCAGATTGTGATGTGGAAGAGGGATTTAAGAGTTAATCACGCCAGAAACGCGGTAACGGAAAAAATTGTGGGCTAAACACGCTGGCAATATGAAAATCATATTTCTTACAACACGCTGTAAATAATCTGCAAACCAGCATTTTCCTCTGTCCATATGCCATCGCATTAGTTTATTCCTCCCGGGCGATAATCACGCGTCAGTGCCTTTTTTGCCACTGACAGCGCCGTGCCGCCTTATGACGTTTGCAGGCCGGGTTTTCTGCGGTTATGGTAATCGACCTACTCTCAAAAGAATCCACGCAGGTAGATTCCCTGTACCTGGAAGACGAAATGAATGGCGTCTTCTGAGCATAAACATAAGGTTTTGATCTTAATTGGCAATAAAGGGACAGATGCGAGCGGCACGCAGGATAGCGTTTGCTGGCGCAGCTGGCTCTCAAGCCTGGAGGCAGAAAATGGAGATGTTGTCAGGAGCCGAAATGGTCGTCCGTTCGTTAATCGATCAGGGCGTTAAGCAGGTATTCGGTTATCCGGGCGGTGCGGTGCTCGATATTTATGATGCGCTGCAAACGGTCGGTGGTATTGACCACGTGCTGGTGCGCCACGAGCAGGGCGCCGTACATATGGCGGATGGCCTGGCGCGCGCGACCGGCGAAGTCGGCGTGGTGCTGGTCACCTCAGGTCCTGGCGCCACCAACGCTATCACCGGTATTGCGACCGCCTATATGGATTCCATTCCGCTGGTGATCCTCTCCGGTCAGGTGCCGTCCTCGCTGATTGGCTATGACGCCTTCCAGGAGTGCGACATGGTGGGGATTTCGCGTCCGGTGGTGAAGCACAGCTTCCTGGTGAAAAGCACCGAAGAGATCCCGACGGTGCTGAAAAAAGCCTTCTGGCTGGCGGCCAGCGGTCGTCCGGGACCGGTGGTGATTGATCTGCCAAAAGATATTCTGAATCCGGCCAACAAGCTGCCGTACGTGTGGCCGGAAACTGTCAGCATGCGCTCTTACAACCCGACGCTGCAGGGCCACAAAGGCCAGATTAAGCGCGCGCTGCAGACGCTGCTGGCGGCGCACAAGCCGGTAATTTACGTCGGCGGCGGGGCCATTACTTCAGGCTGCGAGGCGGAACTGCTGCAGCTGGCAGAGCAGCTGAATATTCCGGTCACCACCTCGCTGATGGGGCTGGGCGCGTTCCCGGGCTCGCATCGCCAGTGTGTGGGCATGCTCGGTATGCACGGCACCTATGAAGCCAACATGACCATGCACAATGCCGATCTGATCTTTGGTATCGGCGTACGCTTTGACGACCGCACCACCAACAATCTGGCGAAGTATTGCCCGAATGCCACCGTGATGCACATTGACGTCGACCCGACTTCGATTTCCAAGACCGTCAGCGCCGATATTCCGATTGTCGGCGATGCCAGACAGACGCTGACGCAGATGCTGGAGCTGCTGGCGCAGAGCGAGGCGAAGCAGGAGCTCGACAGCCTGCGTGACTGGTGGCAGAGCATTGAAGGCTGGCGCAGCCGCAAGTGCCTGGAATTTGACCGTACCAGCGACAAAATCAAACCGCAGGCGGTAATCGAAACTATTTGTCGTTTGACGCACGGCGAGGCGTATGTGACCTCGGACGTCGGCCAGCACCAGATGTTCGCCGCGCTTTACTATCAGTTCGATAAACCGCGCCGCTGGATCAACTCCGGCGGCCTCGGCACCATGGGCTTTGGCCTGCCGGCGGCACTCGGCGTGAAGATGGCGCTGCCGCAGGAAACCGTGATTTGCGTGACCGGCGACGGCAGTATCCAGATGAACATTCAGGAGCTGTCGACCGCGCTGCAGTATGACCTGCCGGTGCTGGTGCTGAACCTGAACAACCGCTTCCTCGGCATGGTGAAACAGTGGCAGGACATGATTTACTCCGGCCGCCATTCACAATCCTATATGGAATCGCTGCCGGACTTCGTGCGCCTGGCGGAAGCCTATGGCCACGTGGGCATCGCGATTCAGCATCCGGCTGAGCTGGAAGAGAAGCTGCAGCTGGCGCTCGACACGCTGGCGAAAGGGCGTCTGGTGTTTGTGGATGTCACGGTGGACGGCAGCGAGCACGTCTACCCGATGCAGATTCGCGGTGGCGCGATGGATGAGATGTGGTTGAGCAAAACGGAGAGGACTTAATTATGCGTCGTATTTTATCAGTTCTGCTGGAGAACGAATCCGGCGCATTGTCGCGCGTGGTGGGGCTGTTTTCCCAGCGCGGCTATAACATTGAGAGCCTGACCGTCGCGCCGACCGACGATCCTACCCTGTCGCGTATGACCATTCAGACCGTGGGCGACCAGAAAGTGCTGGAGCAGATCGAAAAGCAGCTGCATAAGCTGGTGGACGTGTTGCGCGTCAGCGAACTGGGGCAGGGCGCTTACGTCGAGCGTGAAATCATGCTGGTGAAGATTCAGGCCAGCGGGTACGGTCGTGAAGAGGTAAAACGCAGCGCGGAAATTTTCCGTGGGCAGATCATCGATGTGACGCCGACGCTGTACACGGTTCAGCTGGCCGGCACCAGCGATAAACTCGACGCGTTCCTCAACACCGTGCGCGAAGTGGCGGAAATCGTTGAAGTGGCGCGTTCCGGCATCGTCGGGGTATCACGCGGCGATCGCGTAATGCGTTAATACCGCAAAGTTATCATCGGTTTTCAAGCTAACCCGGCGGAATGCCGGGTTTTTTTATTTTATGCGCTTCGGCCGCTTGTGCATGAAAAGCGGTTGCTCAGCGTACTGTTCTGCGGTTAGATGTTACAAATGTTTTACCCTTAGCTACTCTGCGGACATTTTCGCCAGCCCTGGCTTATCAGAATTAAGGTGTCATCGTGAAACTGGATGAAATTGCGCGCCTGGCGGGCGTGTCGCGCACCACGGCGAGCTATGTCATCAATGGCAAAGCGCGGCAGTATCGTGTCAGCGACAAAACCGTTGAGAAAGTCATGGCGGTGGTGCGTGAGTACAACTATCACCCCAACGCGGTGGCTGCGGGCCTGCGCGCCGGACGCACCCGTTCGATTGGTCTGGTGATCCCCGATCTGGAAAACACCAGTTATACCCGCATCGCCAACTATCTCGAACGCCAGGCGCGTCAGCGCGGCTATCAGCTGCTGATTGCCTGTTCCGAAGATCAGCCGGATAACGAAATGCGCTGCATTGAGCACCTGCTGCAGCGTCAGGTGGATGCGATCATTGTCTCCACGTCGCTGCCGCCGGAACATCCGTTCTATCAGCGCTGGGTCAACGATCCGCTGCCGATTATCGCGCTGGACCGCGCGCTGGATCGTGAACACTTTACCAGCGTGGTCGGTGCCGATCAGGATGACGCGCAGGCGCTGGCGGCTGAATTGCGTCAGCTGCCGGTGAAAAACGTGTTGTTTCTCGGCGCGCTGCCGGAGCTGTCGGTCAGCTTCCTGCGTGAAATGGGGTTCCGCGAGGCGTGGCAGGGTGATGAGCGCCCGATCGATTTCATCTATTGCAACAGCTTTGACCGCGCCGCTGCGGCGACGCTGTTTGAAAAATACCTTGAAGACCACGCGATGCCCGAAGCGCTGTTTACCACCTCGTTTGGCCTGCTGCAGGGGGTGATGGACGTGACGCTGAAGCGTGACGGCCGCTTGCCGACAGACCTGGCTATTGCAACTTTCGGCGACCACGAATTATTAGACTTTCTGGAGTGCCCGGTGCTGGCGGTAGGGCAGCGCCATCGCGATGTTGCTGAGCGTGTGCTGGAGCTGGTGCTGGCTTCGCTGGATGAGCCACGCAAACCGAAGCCGGGTTTAACCCGTATTCGCCGTAATTTATTCCGCCGCGGACAATTAAGTCGTCGCGCTAAATGAAGCGTCGGGCGAGACGTCGCCCGCGCTAATTTCTCTCATCCCTATTTAACCAGACGCACACGGGCGTAAAAAAGCGTAAATTATCATCGCCCCGGCTAACGAATTATCGGCGCTGGATTTTCTTATTTGTTTACATCTTCAGCAATCGCGCATAGCAGAGCTGACGCGATGGTGCTGGGCTTCCTTTCAGAAATCCCCTAAAATGCCGCCGCCGTCGCAGATTGGGGCAGAATAATCGCAGCGGTAAAATTGCGCTAATTTTCACCGATAAATCTGACGCAAATTTTTTTTATACTGTTATTCATCAGGTTAATTTTAAATTGACCATTCATTCTCCTCTTATTCTTCTCTCCGGTTAATTTCATTCGGTGTAAAGAGTGATATTCACTTGCCGTTGCGGCTTGACAAGGATTTCATCGGCTCCGTAAACTCGTTTCGTGGTAAAAAGTGGGATAAAGTGGTGAAAACGGGTAACTGAGGGGTAGGGCTGGCATGTTCCGTGGAGCAACGTTAGTCAATCTCGACAGCAAAGGGCGCCTGGCGGTGCCGACGCGTTATCGCGAATTGCTGCTCGCAGAGTCTCAGGGTCAAATGGTTTGCACCATTGACCTCCATCAGCCCTGCCTGCTGCTTTATACCCTGCCCGAATGGGAAATTATTGAGAAAAAACTGGCCCGGTTATCCAGTATGAATCCGAACGAGCGTCGCGTGCAGCGTCTGCTGTTAGGTCATGCCAGCGAGTGCCAGATGGATAATGCAGGCCGTTTACTGCTGGCGAATACGTTGCGCCAGCATGCGAGCCTGACCAAAGAAGTGATGCTGGTTGGACAGTTCAACAAGTTTGAACTGTGGGATGAACAGACCTGGTATCAACAAGTTAAGGACGATATTGACGCAGAACAGTCAGCTCAGGAGCCTTTATCTGAGCGGTTGCAGGACTTGTCGCTATAGCTATGCAGGAAAATTTTAAACACACCACGGTGCTGCTGGATGAGGCGGTTAACGGCCTTAATATCAGGGAAGACGGCATTTATATTGACGGCACCTTTGGTCGCGGCGGTCACTCACGCCTGATCCTGTCGCAGCTTGGCGCGCACGGACAGTTACTGGCGATCGATCGCGATCCGCAAGCCATAGCCGCAGCCGCTGAGATAAAAGATCCACGTTTCTCGATTGTGCACGGGCCGTTTTCAGCGCTGGCTGAGTATGTCGAAGAGCGCGGGCTGACCGGAAAAATCGACGGCGTACTGCTGGATTTGGGCGTCTCTTCGCCTCAGCTGGATGACGCCGAGCGCGGTTTCTCCTTTATGCGCGACGGGCCGCTGGATATGCGTATGGATCCGACGCGCGGTCAGTCGGCAGCCGAGTGGTTGCAGAGCGCGGAAGAGGCAGACATTGCGTTTGTGCTGAAAACCTACGGTGAAGAGCGCTTCGCAAAACGCATCGCCCGCGCCATTGTCGAGCGCAACCGGGAACAGCCGATGACGCGCACCAAAGAGCTGGCCGATCTGATTGCGGCGGCAACGCCGGTAAAAGATAAGTTTAAGCATCCGGCGACGCGCAGCTTCCAGGCGATACGCATCTGGATCAACAGTGAGCTGGAAGAGATCGATATCGCGCTGAAAGGGGCATTAACGGTGCTGGCACCGGGCGGGCGTTTATCCATCATCAGCTTCCACTCGCTGGAGGATCGGCTGGTGAAGCGCTTCATGCGTGACCAGAGCCGCGGACCGCAGGTGCCGGCCGGGATTCCGATGACCGAGAGCCAGCTGAAAGCGCTGGGCGGACGTGAACTAAAAACCCTCGGCAAGCTGATTCCTGGCGAAGCCGAAGTCAAAGACAACCCGCGCGCGCGCAGTTCGGTCCTGCGTATCGCTGAGAGAACCGCATCGTGATTGGCAATGAGCGTCACAGCCTGCCCGGCGTCATTGGTGGCGATCTGCTGCGTTTTGGCAAGATCCCGCTGCTGCTGCTGATCGCCGTGCTGGTTTCTTCGGTGCTGGTGGTGACCACCACGCATAAGACCCGTCTGCTGACGGCGCAGCGTGAGCAGCTGGTGCTGGAGCGTGATGCGCTGGATATCGAATGGCGCAACCTGATCCTCGAAGAGAATGCGCTGGGCGATCACAGCCGGGTAGAACGGATAGCAACCGATAAGCTGCAGTTGCAGCATGTTGATCCTTCACAGGAAAATATTGTGGTGCAGAAATAAGGAATCGCAGACCTCAATGAGCGGCGCAGGCAAAACGCTGAAGTTAAGAAAACAGGAAGATAAGGCCAGCTTTGTAAGCTGGCGTTTTGCGTTGCTATGCGGCTGTATTCTTCTGGCGCTGGGCGGATTGCTGTCGCGCGTGGCGTGGCTGCAGGTCATCAGCCCGGATAAGCTGGTGAAGGAAGGCGATTTACGTTCGCTGCGCGTGCAGGAAGTGCCTACCGCGCGCGGCATGATCAGCGATCGCGCCGGACGCCCGCTGGCGGTAAGCGTGCCGGTTAACGCCATCTGGGCCGATCCCAAAGAGCTGACCGAGCACGGCGGCGTCACCGTCGATAGTCGCTGGAAAGCGCTGTCGGATGCGCTGTCGATCCCGCTGGATCAGCTGGCGGCGCGCGTCAACGCCAACCCAAAAGGGCGCTTTATTTACCTCGCCCGTCAGGTTAACCCGGCGATTGGCGAATACGTGAAAAAGCTCAAGCTGCCCGGTATTTACCTGCGTCAGGAGTCGCGCCGCTACTATCCGGCCGGTCAGGTCACTGCCCACCTGATTGGCTTCACCAACATTGACGGCCAGGGCATTGAAGGCATCGAGAAGAGCTTTGATAAATGGCTGACCGGTGAGCCGGGCGAACGTACCGTGCGCAAAGACCGCTACGGGCGGGTGATTGAGGATATCTCCTCGGTCGACAGCCGCGCCGCGCACAACCTGACGCTGAGCATCGACGAGCGCCTGCAGGCGCTGGTGTACCGCGAACTGAACAATGCTGTTGCCTTCAACAAAGCCGAATCGGGCACTGCGGTGCTGGTGGACGTGAACACCGGCGAAGTGCTGGCGATGGCCAACAGCCCGGCTTACAACCCCAATAATCTCAGCAACACGCCGAAAGACGTCATGCGTAACCGCGCTATTACCGACATCTTCGAGCCAGGTTCCACCGTGAAGCCAATGGTGGTGATGACCGCACTGCAGCGCGGCGTGGTGAAAGAGAACAGCGTTCTGAACACCGTGCCGTATCGCGTCAATGGTCATGAGATCAAAGACGTAGCGCGCTATAACGAATTGACCCTTACCGGGGTTCTGCAGAAGTCGAGTAACGTCGGGGTTTCGCGCCTCGCGTTAGCGATGCCCTCCTCAGCGCTGGTAGAAACTTACGCGCGCTTTGGCCTGGGTAAACCGACCAATTTGGGGCTGGTCGGGGAAAGTAGTGGCTTATACCCTCAAAAACAACGGTGGTCTGACATAGAGAGGGCCACCTTCTCTTTCGGCTACGGGCTAATGGTAACGCCGTTACAGTTAGCGCGAGTCTACGCAACCATTGGCAGCTACGGCATCAATCGCCCGCTGTCGATTACCAAAGTTGACCCGCCGGTGGCGGGCGAGCGTGTTTTCCCGGAAGACCTGGTGAAAACCGTGATGCACATGATGGAAAGCGTGGCGCTGCCGGGTGGCGGTGGTGTTAAAGCCGCCATCAAGGGCTATCGCATCGCGATCAAAACCGGTACCGCGAAAAAAGTCGGGCCGGACGGACGCTACGTCAATAAATACATTGCTTACACCGCGGGCGTTGCGCCTGCCAGTCGCCCGCGTTTTGCGCTGGTGGTAGTGATCAACGATCCCCAGGCCGGTAAATATTATGGTGGTGCGGTTTCTGCACCGGTGTTTGGCGCCATCATGGGCGGTGTGCTGCGCACCATGAACATTGAACCGGATGCGCTGCCAACGGTGGATAAAAACGAGTTGGTGAAGAATAAGAGAAGTGAGGAATCAAGTGACAGATCGTAACCTGCGCGACTTGCTGGCCCCGTGGGTGCCTGGCGCGCCGGCGCGTCCACTCCGTGACATGACACTGGACAGCCGCGCTGCGGCTGCTGGCGATCTGTTTATCGCCGTGGCGGGCCATCATGCTGATGGACGTCGATTTATTCCACAGGCCATCGCCCAGGGTGTGGCGGCGGTCATTGCCGAGGCTGAAGGCGAAGCCAGCGATGGGGATATCCGCGAGATGCACGGCGTCCCGGTTATCTATCTGGCTCAGCTGCCGCAGCGCCTTTCCGCGCTGGCCGGGCGTTTCTACCAGCAGCCGGCTGAAAAATTAAAGCTGATTGGTGTGACCGGCACTAACGGTAAAACCACCACCACGCAGCTGATTGCGCATTGGGCCAACCTGCTGGGCGAAACCGGTGCGGTGATGGGCACGGTGGGCAATGGCCTGTACGGTCAGCTGGTGCCGAGTGAAAACACCACCGGTTCAGCGGTGGATGTACAGCATATTCTGCACGACCTGGTCGGGCAGGGGGCTAGCGTCGCCGCGATGGAGGTTTCTTCGCACGGTCTGGTGCAGCATCGCGTGGCCGCGCTGCCGTTTGCCGCCGCGGTATTTACCAATCTGAGCCGCGATCACCTTGATTATCACGGTGACATGCAGGGCTACGAATCAGCCAAGTGGCTGCTGTTCTCTGAGCATCAGGTAGGCGAGGCCATCATCAACGCTGATGATGAAGTGGGCCGCCGCTGGCTGGAAAAATTACCGGATGCCGTGGCCGTTACGCTGAGCAACAATCTGCAGCCCGGCTGTCGTGGCCGCTGGCTGCAGGCGACGGCGATCGATTATCACGACGGCGGCGCACACGTGCAGTTCAGTTCAAGCTGGGGCAACGGCGAGTTTGACAGCCGCCTGATGGGCGCCTTTAACGTCAGCAATCTGCTGCTGGCGCTGGCGACACTGCTGACGCTGGATTATCCGCTCGACACGCTGGTGGCCAGTGCCAGCCAGCTGCAGCCGGTGTGCGGGCGTATGGAAGTGTTCACCGCCGCGCACAAGCCGACGGTAGTGGTGGATTACGCACATACGCCAGACGCGCTGGAAAAAGCGCTGGAGGCGGCCCGGCTGCACTGCAAGGGCCAGCTGTGGTGCGTATTTGGCTGCGGTGGCGACCGTGACAAAGGCAAACGCCCGCTGATGGGCGCGATTGCCGAACAGTTTGCCGATATCGTGGTGATCACCGATGACAATCCGCGGAGCGAAGAGCCGACGGCGATTGTTAACGACATTCTCACCGGCCTGCTCGATCCGGGCCGGGCACGCGTTATTGCAGGACGAGCGCAGGCGGTTACCCATGCGGTGATGCAGGCCAGCGCCGACGACATCGTGCTGGTGGCCGGTAAAGGCCATGAAGATTATCAAATCATCGGCAACCGCCGCCTTGACTACTCTGACCGCGACACCGTCGCCCGTTTGCTGGGGGTAATGGCATGATTCCGGTTACGCTGAAAACCCTGGCAGAGATTAGCGGTGGGCAACTGCACGGCAGCGATCTCACTATTGCGGATGTCACCACGGATACCCGTAAAGTCACCCCAGGCAGCCTGTTTGTCGCGCTGGTGGGCGAACGTTTTGATGCGCACGATTTTGCCGCCGACGCTATCGCCAGTGGCGCACAGGCGCTGCTGGTAAATCGTCGTTTAGCGGTTGACGTGCCGCAGGTGGTGGTCGCTGACACGCGTATCGCCTTTGGTCAGCTCGGCGCCTGGGTGCGTCAGCAGTCGAAAGCGCGCGTGGTGGGGCTGACCGGCTCCTCCGGTAAAACCTCAGTAAAAGAGATGACCGCGGCGATTCTGCGCCAGTGCGGTGAAACGCTGTATACCGCCGGCAATCTCAACAACGATTACGGCGTGCCGATGACGCTGCTGCGTCTTACCCCGCAACACGCGTATGCCGTGATTGAAATGGGCGCGAACCATCAGGGTGAAATCGCCTACACCACCAATCTGGTGCGTCCGGAAACCGCGCTGGTTAACAATCTGGCGGCGGCGCATCTGGAAGGCTTCGGTTCACTGGCGGGCGTGGCAAAAGCCAAAGGCGAAATCTTTGGCGGCTTACCGGTACACGGCACCGCAATCATCAACGCTGACAGCAACGATCTGCCCAACTGGCAGCCGCAGTTTGCTGACAAAACCCTGTGGCGCTTTTCGCCGCAGCCGATGGCAGACGCGGAGTTCCGCGCCAGCGATATCGTACTGCGCGCTGACGCCACGCTGTTTACCCTGCACACGCCGCGCGGTGACATCGCCGTCGAGCTGCCGCTGCCGGGCCGGCACAATATCGCTAATGCGCTGGCCGCTGCCGCGCTGGCGCTGTCGGTTGACGCGCCGTTAAGCGCTATCCAGTCTGGCCTTAAAACTTTGCAGCCCGTTCCTGGGCGCCTGTTCCCGATTCGCCTCGCCGGTAATCAACTGCTGCTGGATGACAGCTACAACGCCAACGTCGGTTCGATGACCGCCGCTGCGCAGGTGCTGGGCGATATGCCGGGCTTCCGCGTCATGGTGGTGGGTGACATGGGCGAGCTGGGCGACGAGGCCGAAGCCTGTCATCGTCAGGTGGGCGAAGCGGCGAAAGCCGCCGGTATTGATTGTGTGCTGAGCACTGGCAGGCTCAGCCATTTTATTAGTGAAAGCAGCGGCAAAGGCGAACATTTCGCCAGTAAAGCCGAACTGACTGAACGTTTACGCACGCTGCTGTCCCAACATGCGGACATCACTATTTTGGTTAAAGGTTCACGTAGTGCCGCCATGGAGCAGGTAGTACAGAGCTTACAGGAGAAAGGAACATGCTAGTCTGGCTGGCCGAACATCTGGTCGCATTTTATTCCGGCTTTAACGTCTTTTCCTATCTGACGTTTCGCGCCATTGTCAGCCTGCTGACCGCTCTGTTCATCTCTTTATGGATGGGCCCGCGCCTGATCGCCTGGCTGCAGAAACTGCAGATTGGCCAGGTGGTACGTAACGATGGTCCGGAGTCGCACTTCAGCAAGCGCGGCACGCCGACCATGGGCGGCATAATGATTCTGACTTCCATCACGGTTTCGGTGCTGATGTGGGCTTATCCGTCCAATCCTTACGTCTGGTGCGTGCTGGTGGTGCTGGTCGGTTTTGGCGTAATTGGCTTTGTTGATGACTATCGCAAAGTGGTGCGTAAAGACACTAAGGGCCTGATCGCGCGCTGGAAATATTTCTGGATGTCGGTGATTTCGCTCGGCGTGGCGTTCGCGCTGTTCATCGCCGGTAAAGATACGCCTGCCACACAGCTGGTGGTGCCGTTCTTCAAAGATGTTATGCCGCAGCTCGGCCTGTTCTACGTGGTGCTGGCCTATTTTGTGATTGTCGGAACCGGTAATGCGGTAAACCTGACAGACGGTCTGGATGGTCTGGCCATCATGCCAACGGTGTTTGTCGCGGCGGGATTTGCGCTGGTGGCCTGGGCGACCGGTAACGTGAAATTTGCCGAGTATCTGCACATCCCGTATCTGCGCCACGCCGGTGAGCTGGTGATTGTCTGTACCGCGATTGTCGGGGCCGGTCTCGGCTTCCTGTGGTTCAACACCTATCCGGCGCAGGTCTTTATGGGCGACGTGGGTTCGCTGGCGCTGGGCGGCGCACTGGGCACGCTGGCAGTGCTGCTGCGTCAGGAATTTTTGCTGGTGATTATGGGCGGCGTATTTGTGGTTGAGACGCTGTCGGTGATCCTGCAGGTGGGTTCGTTCAAGCTGCGCGGTCAGCGTATTTTCCGCATGGCACCGATTCACCACCACTATGAACTGAAAGGCTGGCCGGAGCCGCGCGTGATCGTGCGCTTCTGGATTATTTCGCTGATGCTGGTGCTGATTGGCCTGGCAACGCTCAAGGTACGTTAATCATGGCTGACTATCGGGGCAGAAAAGTCGTCATCATTGGATTAGGCATTACCGGCCTCTCCTGTGTTGATTTCTTCCTCGCGCAGGGCGTGACGCCCCGCGTGATGGATACCCGTGTGTCACCGCCGGGGCTGGACAAACTGCCAGAGCAGGTGGAGCGCCACGTTGGCGGTATCAACAGCGACTGGCTGCTGGCATGCGATCTGATCATCGCCAGCCCGGGCATCGCGCTGGCGCACCCGGCGCTGAGCGAAGCGGCCGACGCCGGCATTGAAATTGTCGGCGATATCGAACTGTTCTGCCGTGAGGCGCAGGCGCCGATTGTGGCGATCACCGGTTCCAATGGCAAAAGTACCGTCACCACGCTGGTGGGCGAAATGGCGCGCGCTGCGGGCTGGCAGGTGGGCGTAGGCGGCAACATTGGGCTGCCAGCGCTGACGCTGCTTAAATCGCCGGCGCAGCTGTATGTGCTGGAGCTCTCCAGCTTCCAGCTGGAAACCACCTACAGCCTGAAAGCAGCGGCGGCAACCATCCTCAACGTCACTGAGGATCATATGGATCGCTATCCGCTCGGCATGCAGCAGTACCGCGCCGCTAAATTACGTATCTATGAAAACGCGGATATCTGCGTGGTGAATGCCGACGATGGCATGACCATGCCGGTGCGCGGCGCCGATCGCCGCTGCGTCAGCTTTGGCATCGACGTTGGCGATTATCACCTCAACCAGCAGCAGGGCAGTACCTGGCTGCGGGTGAAGGGCGAGAAAGTCCTTAATACCGACGAGATGAAGCTGGTCGGGCAGCACAATTACACCAATGCGCTGGCCGCGCTGGCGCTGGCCGATGCGGTGAAGATCCCGCGCGCTTCCAGCCTGAAAGCGTTAACCACCTACAGCGGCCTGCCGCATCGCTTCCAGCTGGTGCACGAAGCGCATGGCGTGCGCTGGATTAATGATTCGAAAGCCACCAACGTGGGCAGCACCGAAGCCGCGCTTAACGGCCTGCAGGTGAAAGGTACGCTGTGGCTGCTGCTGGGTGGCGATGGCAAAGGGGCGGACTTTACGCCGCTGGCGCGCTATCTGCAGGGCGACAACGTGAGGCTGTTCTGCTTTGGCCGCGACGGCGATGCGCTGGCCGCGCTGCGTCCGGCGGTGGCGACGCGCACCGACACGCTCGAACAGGCGATGACGCAGATTGCCGCTCAGGTGCAGGCGGGCGACCTGGTGCTGCTGTCACCGGCTTGCGCCAGCCTCGACCAGTTCCGTAATTTTGAACAGCGCGGCGATCGCTTCGCGCAACTGGCGAAGGAGCTGAGCTGATGCGTATTCCCGGAGCCAGTATCGCCAGTTTTATTTCGCTGCGCCTGCGTGATTGGGTGATGGGCGCGCGCGACAACGACGACGCGCCGGTGGTGCTGTATGACCGCACGTTGCTGTGGCTGACATTTGGCCTGGCGATTATCGGTTTTGTCATGGTCACCTCGGCGTCGATGCCGGTTGGACAGCGTCTTAACGACGATCCGTTCTACTTTGCCAAGCGTGATGCCTTTTATATCGCCCTGGCGCTGGGTATGGCGTTAGTGACGCTGCGCGTACCGATGGATTTCTGGCAGCGCTACAGCAACGCGATGCTGATGGCTTCGGTGGCGATGCTGCTGATCGTGCTGGTGGTCGGTAGCTCGGTTAACGGCGCATCGCGCTGGATCGCGCTCGGGCCGCTGCGTATTCAGCCGGCGGAGTTATCCAAGCTGTCGCTGTTCTGCTATCTCGCCAGCTATCTGGTGCGCAAAGTGGAAGAGGTGCGGAACAACTTCTGGGGCTTCTGTAAGCCGATGGGCGTGATGGTGGTGCTGGCGGTGCTGCTGCTGGCCCAGCCGGACCTCGGCACCGTGGTGGTGCTGTTTGTTACCACGCTGGCGATGCTGTTCCTGGCGGGCGCCAAACTGTGGCAGTTCCTGGCGATTATCGGCTCCGGCATTTTCGCCGTGGTGCTGCTGATTATCGCGGAACCTTACCGTATGCGCCGCGTGACCTCCTTCTGGAACCCGTGGGAAGATCCGTTCGGCAGCGGCTATCAGCTGACCCAGTCGCTGATGGCGTTTGGCCGCGGTGAGTTCTGGGGGCAGGGCCTGGGCAACTCGGTGCAGAAACTGGAGTATCTGCCGGAAGCGCATACCGACTTTATCTTCTCAATTATCGGTGAAGAGTTGGGTTATGTCGGTGTGGTTTTGGCGCTGTTGATGGTATTCTTCGTCGCTTTTCGCGCAATGTCGATTGGCCGTCGCGCGCTGGAGATCGACCAGCGTTTTTCCGGCTTCCTCGCCTGTTCCATTGGCGTGTGGTTTAGCTTCCAGGCGCTGGTTAACGTTGGTGCGGCGGCGGGTATGCTGCCGACCAAGGGCCTGACGCTGCCGCTGATCAGTTACGGTGGATCGAGTCTGATCATTATGTCGACCGCCATCGTGTTTTTATTGCGCATAGATTATGAAACACGTCTGGCAAAAGCCCAGGCGTTTACCCGAGGTGCCCGATGAGTGGTAAACGGCTGATGGTCATGGCAGGGGGTACCGGCGGACATGTGTTCCCCGGACTGGCCGTGGCGCATCATCTGATCGAACAAGGCTGGCAGGTGCGCTGGCTGGGAACGGCAGACCGGATGGAAGCCGATCTGGTGCCAAAGCATGGCATCGATATCGACTTCATCCGCATCAGCGGACTGCGCGGCAAAGGCGTAAAGGCCCTGCTGCTGGCACCGGTGCGCATCTTCAATGCGTGGCGCCAGGCGCGCCGCATCATGAAAAACTGGCAGCCGGATGTGGTGCTGGGCATGGGCGGATATGTTTCCGGTCCGGGCGGCCTTGCGGCGTGGAGTTGCGGCATCCCGGTGGTGCTGCATGAGCAGAACGGCATTGCCGGCCTGACCAATAAGTGGCTGGCGAAAATCGCCACCACAGTGATGCAGGCCTTTCCGGGCGCGTTCCCCACTGCCGAGGTGGTGGGCAACCCGGTACGTAATGATGTGCTGGCGCTGCCGCTGCCGGCGCAGCGTCTGGCACACCGCAGCGGGCCGATTCGCGTGCTGGTGATTGGCGGTAGTCAGGGCGCGCGCATCCTCAATCAGATCGTGCCGCAGGTCGCCGCCGAACTGGGTGACGCCATCACGCTGTGGCATCAGACCGGCAAAGGCGCACGGGAGACCGTGCAGCAGGCGTATCAGGCCGCTGGCCAGCCGCAGCACAAGGTCACCGAGTTCATCGATGACATGGCGCAAGCCTATGCGTGGGCCGATGTGGTGGTGTGCCGCTCCGGCGCGCTGACCGTCAGTGAAGTGGCGGCGGCGGGTTTACCGGCGATTTTCGTGCCGTTCCAGCACAAAGATCGTCAGCAATACTGGAATGCGCTGCCGCTGGAAAAAGCCGGCGCGGCCAAAATTTTCGAGCAGCCGCAGTTTACTGCTGCGGCCGTCGCAGACACGCTGCGCCACTGGGATCGCGCCACGCTGCTGGCGATGGCGAAAAAAGCCCGCCAGGTCGCGATTCCTGATGCGACCGAACGGGTGGCACAAGAGGTTGCGCGCGTCGCGAAGTAAGTTAACCGGTCAGTTTGACTGGCCTGCATCTGAATGCAGGTGCAAACGGGAAAACAGGTAACAGAGACAGATGAATACACAACAATTGGCAAAACTGCGTTCTATTGTGCCCGAGATGCGTCGCGTCCGGCACATCCACTTTGTCGGCATCGGCGGTGCCGGCATGGGCGGTATTGCCGAGGTGTTGGCGAACGAAGGCTATCACATTAGCGGCTCCGATCTGGCGCCCAATCCGGTTACGCAGCATCTGGCCTCGCTGGGCGCGACCATTTACTTCAACCATCGCCCGGAAAATGTTACCGACGCCAGCGTCGTCGTGGTTTCTACCGCCGTGGCGCAGGACAACCCGGAGCTGGTGGCGGCGCGTGAGCAGCGTATCCCGGTGATCCGCCGGGCGGAGATGCTGGCTGAGCTGATGCGTTTCCGGCACGGCATCGCGATTGCCGGCACGCACGGTAAAACCACCACCACCGCGATGGTGACCAGTATTTATGCGGAAGGCGGTCTCGATCCGACGTTCGTCAATGGCGGTCTGGTCAAAGCGGCGGGTACGCACGCGCGCCTCGGCAGCAGCCGTTATCTGATTGCGGAAGCGGACGAAAGCGACGCGTCTTTCCTGCATCTGCAACCGATGGTGGCGATTGTCACTAACATCGAAGCGGATCACATGGATACCTATCAGGGCGATTTTGAGAACCTGAAGCAGACGTTTATTAACTTCCTGCACAACCTGCCGTTCTACGGGCGCGCGGTGATGTGCGTGGACGATGTGGTGATTCGCGATCTGATTCCGCGCGTGGGCCGTCAGGTCACCACTTATGGTTTCAGCGACGATGCGGATGTGCGGGTCGAAAACTACGAACAGCGCGGCGCGCAGGGCCACTTCACCCTGATTCGTCAGGACAAGCCGGTGCTGCACGTGACGCTGAATGCGCCGGGTCGCCATAACGCGCTGAATGCCGCGGCAGCCGTAGCGGTTGCCAGCGAAGAGGGCATTGACGACAACGCTATTCTGGCGGCGCTGGAGAGTTTCCAGGGCACCGGTCGACGTTTCGACGTGTTGGGCGAGTTTGACACTGCAGCCGTTAACGGTAAGCCAGGCAGCGCGATGCTGGTCGACGATTATGGTCATCATCCGACCGAAGTGGATGTCACCATCAAAGCGGCGCGCGCCGGCTGGCCAGAGAAAAAGCTGGTGATGGTGTTTCAGCCGCATCGCTATACGCGCACCCGCGACCTGTTCGATGATTTCGCCAATGTGCTGTCGCAGGTGGATGTGTTACTGATGCTGGATGTCTACCCGGCGGGCGAAGCCGCCATTCCGGGCGCGGACAGTCGTTCACTGTGCCGTGCCATCCGCAATCGCGGCAAGGTCGATCCGATTCTGGTCTCCGAGCACGAAGCGCTGCCGGATGCGCTGGCACCGCTGCTGTCCGGCGACGATCTGGTGATTGTGCAGGGCGCCGGCAACATCGGCAAAATTGCCCGCAAGCTGGCTGAGATTCAGCTGCAGCCGGCTCTGAACACGGAGGCGCGCCATGGCTGAGAAAGTCGCGGTATTGATGGGCGGTACCTCCGCCGAGCGTGAGGTGTCACTGATGTCCGGCAGCGCGGTGCTGGCGGGACTGCGCGAGATGGGCATTGATGCGCACGGTGTCGACACCCGTGACGTCTCGGTGCTGGACCTCCGGCAGCAGGGCTTTGCCAAAGCGTTTATCGCGCTGCACGGTCGCGGTGGCGAAGATGGCACGCTGCAGGCGCTGCTGGAGTTTCTGCAACTGCCCTATACCGGCAGCGGCGTCATGGCGTCGGCCATCACCATGGATAAACTGCGCAGCAAACTGCTGTGGCAGGGCAGGGGATTGCCGGCGGGCAAATTTGTCTGGCTGACGCGCCAGCAGTATGAGCAGGGGCTGGATGCTGCAGCGCAGGCGTCGATTGCCGCGCTCGGACTGCCGCTGTTTGTGAAGCCAAGCTGTGAAGGTTCCAGCGTCGGCATCAGCCGCGTGAACCAGGCGGAAGCGCTGCCAGCCGCGCTGCAGGAGGCGTTTCGCCATGATGATGACGTGCTGGTGGAAGCTTTTCTCAGCGGCGCCGAATACACCGTGGGCATCGTCGGCGACGAAATTCTGCCGTCAATCAGAATTCAGACCGCCAGCGAGTTCTATGACTATGAAGCAAAATACATTTCTGACGATACTCAATACTTCTGCCCGAGCGGCCTGAGTGCGGAGAAAGAGGCGGAACTGCAGACATTAGTGCTGGCCGCGTGGCGCGCGTTAGGCTGCAGCGGCTGGGGACGGGTTGATGTGATGGTCGACGGTGACGGCAATTTCCAGCTGCTGGAAGTGAACACCTCGCCAGGCATGACCAGCCACAGCCTGGTGCCGATGGCGGCAAAGCAGGCGGGATACAGCTTCCCGCAACTGGTGGCGCGCATTCTGGAGCTGGCTGACTGATATGTCTCAGGCGGCACTGCGCGTTAGAAATCGCGAACCTCAGGAGCGTGCGCGCTCCGGACGGAGCAACGGAGCACGGCTGTTTGGCATCGTGTTCCTGCTGCTGGTGATGGGCATCATGGTGGCTGGCGGCCTCGTGGTGCTGAAGTGGATGAATGATGCGTCGCGTCTGCCGCTGTCGAAGCTGGTGGTGACGGGCGAAACCCACTACACCACGCACGATGATATTCGTCAGGCGATTTTATCGCTCGGCGCGCCGGGAACGTTCATGTCGCAGAACGTGGATATTATCCAGCAGCAGATCGAGCGTTTACCGTGGATTAAACAGGTTAGCGTGCGCAAGCAGTGGCCTGATGAGCTGAAGATAAACCTTGTGGAGTACGTCCCGGTGGCACGCTGGAATGACTCGCACATGGTGGACGCCGATGGCGTCTCCTTCAGCGTCCCGGCCAGCCACATCGGCAAAGAGACGTTGCCGATGCTGTATGGGCCGGAAGGCAGTGAGAAAGAGGTATTGGCCGGCTATCACACCATGAGTGATGTGCTGCGGGCCAGTAAGTTTACCCTGAAGGTCGCGTCGATGACGGCGCGGCGCTCGTGGCAGCTGGTGACCAGCGACGATGTGCGCATCGAACTGGGGCGCAGCGACACCATGAAGCGTCTGAACCGTTTTATTGAGCTCTATCCGGAGTTGCAGCAGCAGGGCCAGAATCAGAACCAGCGTATCAGCTATGTTGATCTACGCTATGACTCCGGCGCCGCAGTAGGCTGGGTACCGGCACCGATTGAGCCACAGGACAGTAATCAGCAACAAAACCAGGCACAGGCTAAACCACAATGATCAAGGCAACGGACAGAAAACTGGTAGTAGGACTTGAAATCGGCACTGCGAAGGTCGCCGCCCTGGTTGGGGAAATTCTGCCCGATGGTATGGTCAACATTATTGGCGTCGGCAGCTGCCCGTCCCGCGGTATGGACAAAGGCGGCGTGAACGATCTGGAGTCGGTGGTGAAGTGCGTTCAGCGCGCCATCGACCAGGCGGAATTGATGGCAGACTGCCAGATTTCGTCGGTATACCTTGCTTTATCGGGCAAACATATTAGTTGTCAGAACGAAATCGGGATGGTTCCGATTTCCGAAGAGGAAGTCACTCAGGATGATGTGGAAAACGTGGTGCATACGGCGAAATCCGTTCGCGTGCGCGACGAACATCGTATTCTGCATGTGATTCCACAGGAATACGCCATCGATTATCAGGAAGGCATCAAAAATCCGGTTGGCCTTTCCGGCGTGCGTATGCAGGCCAAGGTGCATCTCATCACCTGCCACAACGATATGGCAAAAAATATCGTGAAAGCCGTTGAACGTTGTGGCCTGAAAGTTGACCAACTGATTTTTGCCGGACTGGCATCCAGTTTTTCGGTGCTGACCGAAGATGAACGTGAGCTGGGAGTCTGTGTTGTTGACATCGGTGGCGGTACAATGGATATCGCGGTGTACACCGGCGGCGCGCTGCGTCATACCAAAGTGATTCCCTATGCCGGGAACGTGGTGACCAGCGACATCGCCTATGCCTTTGGCACACCGCCAACCGACGCCGAAGCGATTAAAGTGCGTCATGGTTGTGCGCTGGGTTCGATTGTCGGCAAAGACGAAAACGTCGAGGTGCCGAGCGTGGGTGGACGTCCGCCGCGCAGCCTGCAGCGCCAGACGCTGGCAGAAGTGATTGAGCCGCGTTACACCGAACTGCTGAATCTGGTGAACGACGAGATTCTGCAACTGCAGGAGCAACTGCGCCAGCAGGGCGTGAAGCATCATCTGGCAGCCGGTATTGTGCTGACCGGCGGTGCGGCGCAGATTGAAGGTCTGGCGGCCTGTGCACAGCGGGTGTTCCACACCCAGGTGCGCATCGGTCAGCCGCTTAACATCACCGGCCTGACGGATTATGCGCAGGAGCCGTACTACTCGACGGCGGTTGGCCTGCTGCATTACGGCAAAGAGTCACACATGAACGGTGATGCAGAAACGGAAAAACGTGCTTCAGTGGGCAATTGGTTTAAACGCATCAACAGCTGGCTGAAGAAAGAGTTTTAATTTTTTGAAAAAGGAGATCATCAGGCAATGTTTATGATCTCCAGGCGACAGGCACATAACGGAGAGAAATCATGTTTGAACCTATGGAATTAACCAATGACGCGGTGATTAAAGTCATCGGCGTCGGCGGTGGCGGTGGCAACGCCGTAGAGCACATGGTACGCGAGCGTATCGAAGGTGTGGAATTCTTCGCTGTGAATACCGACGCACAGGCGTTGCGTAAAACGGCGGTCGGCCAGACGATTCAGATCGGGACCAATATCACCAAAGGTCTCGGTGCGGGTGCTAACCCGGAAGTCGGCCGTACCTCGGCGGAAGAGGATCGCGAAGCACTGCGTTCTGCGCTGGAAGGGGCAGACATGGTGTTTATCGCCGCGGGCATGGGTGGCGGTACTGGTACCGGTGCAGCTCCTGTGGTGGCTGAAGTAGCCAAAGATTTAGGTATCCTGACGGTTGCAGTGGTGACGAAGCCCTTCAACTTCGAAGGGAAAAAACGCATGGCGTTTGCTGAGCAGGGTATCGCTGAGCTGTCTAAGCATGTTGATTCACTGATCACCATTCCTAACGACAAGCTGCTGAAAGTGCTGGGCCGTGGTATCTCTCTGCTGGATGCCTTCGGTGCGGCTAACGACGTGCTGAAAGGTGCGGTGCAGGGTATCGCAGAACTGATTACCCGTCCGGGTCTGATGAACGTCGACTTCGCCGACGTGCGTACCGTGATGTCAGAAATGGGTTACGCGATGATGGGTTCTGGCGTTGCCTGTGGTGAAGACCGTGCTGAAGAAGCGGCCGAAATGGCGATCTCCAGCCCGCTGCTGGAAGATATCGATCTGTCGGGTGCGCGTGGCGTGCTGGTCAACATCACGGCGGGCTTCGACCTGCGCCTGGATGAGTTCGAAACCGTGGGTAACACCATCCGCGCCTTCGCCTCGGACAACGCGACCGTGGTTATCGGTACCTCGCTGGATCCAGAGATGAACGACGAGCTGCGCGTCACCGTGGTGGCGACCGGTATCGGCATGGACAAACGTCCGGAAATCACTCTGGTGACTAACAAGCCTGCGACTCAGCCGGTCATGGATCATCGCTACCAGCAGCACGGCATGGCGCCGCTGCCGCAGGAGCAGAAACCGGCCGCGAAAGTGGTGAATGACCAGCCAGCGTCATCCAGCAAAGAGCCTGACTATCTTGATATTCCAGCCTTCCTGCGTAAACAGGCAGACTAAGAATATCCTGAGAATTGGGATTCTCCGCTCTTTGTGCTAAAGTATTCGCCCGCCGGTAATTTATACTGGCGGTCGGATGGGTAATATTGCGAGATAATGCGATGATCAAACAAAGGACATTAAAACGTATTGTTCAGGCGACTGGCGTCGGTTTGCATACCGGCAAAAAAGTCACGCTGACTTTACGCCCTGCGTCGGCTAATACCGGGGTCATCTATCGTCGCACTGACTTGAATCCACCGGTTGATTTCCCGGCTGATGCAAAATACGTGCGCGACACCATGCTGAGTACCTGCCTGGTGAATGATGAAGGCGTGCGTATTTCGACGGTTGAACACCTGAATGCTGCATTGGCAGGTCTGGGTATCGACAACATTATTGTTGAAGTCGATGCGCCAGAAATTCCGATTATGGATGGCAGTGCCGCGCCTTTTGTTTATTTGCTGATGGATGCCGGTGTCGAAGAGCTGAACAGTGCGAAGAAATTCGTGCGCGTGAAGCAAACGGTACGGGTTGAAGATGGCGATAAGTGGGCCGAGATCAAACCGTACAACGGTTTTTCACTCGACTTCACCATCGACTTCAAACATCCGGCGATCGACTCAAGCTCGCAGCGTTACCAGCTCAATTTCTCGGCTGAATCCTTTGTGCGTCAGATTAGCCGTGCGCGCACCTTCGGCTTTATGCGTGAAATCGAATATCTGCAGTCTAAAGGCCTGTGCCTGGGCGGTAGTTTAGATTGTGCGATTGGCCTCGATGACTTCCGCGTATTGAATGAAGATGGCCTGCGCTTTGAAGATGAGTTCGTGCGTCACAAAATGCTGGACGCCATCGGCGACCTGTTCATGTGTGGTCATAACGTGATTGGCGCATTCTCTGCGTTCAAGTCCGGCCATGCGCTGAACAACAAACTGTTGCAGGCGGTACTGGCGAAGCAGGAAGCCTGGGAATGGGCGACCTTCGAAGACGAAGCTGAACTGCCACTGGCCTTCAAAGCGCCAAATTTAGTGCTGGCTTAATAAGTCAGCCATCAAACGGCGGGCTTCCCTGACACCCTCTCCGGTCAGTGGAACCCGCCGTTTTTTATTGCCCGCCGCTGGCGCTGTAATCCCGCTCGCAAAACCCTGTTGTCAGTGATCAAACCCTGCGCAAAAAAACGTGAAATCCGCCGTAAGCCCTTTAATCCCTGATGTCGAAGCCCCACATAAGTGCTATTATCTGGCGCTCATGTAAGCAGGGTGCGTAACGTAACTCTGGCTTAGCGCTTAATGACTGGCATGATGGACAAAAGGTGATCGGGATTTTTTCACGCTGGCGACAACTCGGCAGACGCTATTTCTGGCCTCATCTCCTGTTGGGAATGGTGGCGGCCAGTCTCGGCCTGCCTGCCTGTGCACAAAGCGCAGAGCCCACCAGCAGCGATTCGCCGGTCAGCAGCCTGTTTACCGGCAAGGTGGTGCGGTTTGATCACCTGATTCGCCTGCAGGAAAGCGCGCGTCGCCCCAGTTTCAACGTTGATTACTGGCATCAGCACGCCATCCGCACCGTCATTCGCCATCTCTCATTCAGCATGACGCCGCCCGCAACAGCGGAAGCGGAACATGCATTGCCGCTGGCGGCGCAAAAGCTGGCTCTGATTGACTCGCTGCAGGCGCTGCTGACTTCACCCGCGCAACCTTTAGCCACGATGGCACCGCCGTCGCGAGCGCATCATGTTTCGCCCAACGTTCACTCTTCTGCTGACTGGCAGGCTGCTATTCATGGCATCCGCGCCGGACCTTTCATTGCTTAACGCTAACGTTATTTTCCTTTTTCTGTTTTTTGCCTTTGCAGCCCGTATTGTTACGGCTGAATTGAGATAAATTTATTATGTTAATCAAATTGTTAACGAAAGTTTTTGGTAGCAGCAATGATCGTACTCTGCGCCGCATGCGTAAAGTGGTCGATGTCATCAATAAGATGGAGCCGGAGTTCGTCAAACTGTCTGACGACGAACTGAAAGCGAAAACCGATCAATTCCGCGAGCGCCTGAAAAAAGGTGAAACGCTGGAGAGCCTGATTCCTGAAGCCTTCGCCACCGTGCGTGAAGCCAGTAAGCGCGTGTTTGGCATGCGCCACTTTGACGTGCAGCTGATCGGCGGCATGGTGCTCAACGAACGCTGCATCGCGGAGATGCGTACCGGTGAGGGTAAAACCCTGACTGCGACGCTGCCAGCCTACCTGAACGCGCTGAGCGGTAAGGGCGTGCACGTTGTGACCGTCAACGACTATCTGGCGCAGCGTGACGCCGAAAACAACCGTCCGCTGTTTGAGTTCCTTGGTCTGACAGTCGGTATCAACCTGCCGGGCATGCCGGCGGTGGCTAAGCGCGCTGCGTATGCAGCCGATATCACCTACGGCACCAACAACGAATACGGCTTCGATTATCTGCGCGATAACATGGCCTTCAGTCCGGAAGAGCGCGTACAGCGTAAACTGCACTATGCGCTGGTGGATGAGGTGGACTCGATCCTGATCGATGAAGCGCGTACGCCGCTGATTATCTCGGGTCCGGCCGAAGACAGCTCCGATCTCTATATCAAGGTCAACAAAATCATTCCGCATCTGGTGCGCCAGGAAAAAGAAGACTCGGATAACTTCCAGGGCGAAGGTGACTTCTGGGTGGATGAAAAAGCCCGTCAGGCGCACATGACCGAGCGCGGTCTGGTGAAAGTGGAAGAGCTGCTGGTCAGTCAGGGCATCATGGATGAG
Source organism: gamma proteobacterium symbiont of Scutellera amethystina (assembly GCF_059730845.1). NCBI lineage: Bacteria > Pseudomonadati > Pseudomonadota > Gammaproteobacteria > gamma proteobacterium symbiont of Scutellera amethystina. Next base: position 3,319,775 of record NZ_AP035935.1, on the reverse strand, counting down.
GGCGAATCACTCTACTCGCCGACCAACATCATGCTGATGCACCACGTGACGGCAGCACTGCGCGCCCATGCACTGTTCACCCGCGACGTTGACTACATCGTGAAGGATGGCGAGGTGATCATCGTTGATGAACACACCGGTCGTACCATGCAGGGACGTCGCTGGTCTGATGGCCTGCACCAGGCGGTCGAAGCCAAAGAGGGTGTGGAGATCCAGAATGAAAACCAGACGCTGGCTTCCATCACCTTCCAGAACTACTTCCGTATCTACGAGAAACTGGCCGGTATGACCGGTACCGCTGATACTGAAGCGTTTGAATTCAGCTCCATCTATAAACTCGATACCATCGTGGTGCCGACCAACCGTCCGATGGTGCGTAAAGATATGGCCGATCTGGTCTACATGACCGAGAAAGAGAAGATCGACGCCATTATCGAAGATATTCGCACCTGTACGGCTAACGGGCAGCCGGTACTGGTGGGCACCATCTCGATTGAAAAATCGGAAGTGGTATCTCAGGAGCTGACGCGCGCGGGTATTAAGCACAGCGTACTGAACGCCAAGTTCCACGCCAGCGAAGCGGATATCGTGGCGCAGGCAGGTCAGCCAGCCGCGGTAACCATCGCGACCAACATGGCCGGTCGTGGTACGGACATCATGCTCGGCGGTAGCTGGCAGGCGGAAGTGGCCGCGCTGGAAAACCCGACGGAAGAGCAGATTGAAGCCATCAAGGCGGCGTGGAAACTGCGCCATGATGCGGTGCTGGCGGCAGGCGGTTTGCACATTATCGGTACCGAACGCCACGAATCACGCCGTATCGATAACCAGCTGCGCGGCCGTGCGGGTCGTCAGGGTGACGCCGGTTCTTCGCGCTTCTATCTGTCGATGGAAGATGCGCTGATGCGTATCTTTGCCTCCGATCGTGTGTCCAACATGATGCGTAAGCTGGGTATGAAGCCGGGTGAAGCGATTGAGCATCCGTGGGTGACCAAAGCGATTGCTAATGCGCAGCGCAAAGTGGAAAGCCGCAACTTCGATATCCGTAAACAGCTGCTGGAATACGATGACGTCGCTAACGATCAGCGCCGCGCCATTTACAGCCAGCGTAACGAACTGCTGGATGTCTCTGACGTTTCGGACACCATCAACAGCATCCGTGAAGATGTGTTCAAAGCCACTATCGACACTTACATTCCGCCGCAGTCGCTGGAAGAGATGTGGGACGTCCCGGGGCTGGAAGAGCGTCTGCGCAATGATTTCGATCTGGATCTGCCGATTGCCGAGTGGCTGGATAAAGAGCCGGATCTGCATGAAGAGACGTTGCGTGAGCGCATCATGAGCCGCGCCAGTGAAAACTATGTGGCGAAAGAAGAAGTGGTCGGCGCAGAAATGATGCGCAACTTCGAAAAAGGCGTGATGCTGCAAACGCTCGATTCGCTGTGGAAAGAGCATCTGGCGGCGATGGACTATCTGCGTCAGGGTATCCATCTGCGTGGCTATGCGCAGAAGGATCCGAAGCAGGAGTACAAACGTGAATCTTTCGCCATGTTTGCCGCGATGCTGGAGTCGCTGAAGTACGAAGTGATCAGCACCCTGAGCAAAGTGCAGGTGCGGATGCCGGAAGAAGTAGAAGCGATGGAGCAGCAGCGTCGTGAAGAAGCAGAGCGTCTGGCACAGCAGCAGCAGCTCAGTCACGTCGATGACGACACCGCAGCGGCCGCTGCACTGGCGGCACAGGGCGGTGAGCGGAAAGTGGGACGTAACGATCCGTGCCCATGCGGCTCAGGTAAAAAATACAAACAGTGTCACGGTCGTCTGGCCTGATAACAAAAAGGAGCCCGCGGGCTCCTTTTTCTTTGGCTGATTAGCGGGTAATCGCCATCAGCTTCTCCTCATTCAGCCGCACGCCATGATAGGGCAGCGTAACCAGCAGCCCATCCGGCAAACCATAGCGTTTCAGCAACGCCCGGCTCTGAAACAGCAATTGGTGATAGTTGTTGTCGCTGATCCCCGGATAGCTCTCATTCCATACCGTGGCAATAATCTGCCGTTTCGAGGTGATGCGCAGCAGCAGGCAGGAGAAGAAGCGCTTCTGCGCTTCATTAAGCGGGATGGTCTTCTGTTCTGGCCACCAGGTTAAGGTGTTTTGCGCGCTGTCGAGCGTCAGGATGTCGTGAAAAACCAAATGGCGTAAGGTATTCATCTGTTTCTGTGCGTCTTGCGCCAGAAACGTTGTTAGTTTGCGTTCCATGTGTAGTCGGCCTGGCTAGAGTAAAGTGGCTGCGAGTATTCCCAACATGGCGCCGTGCGATCATTACGACCTGTCTTAATAACTGGAATCTGTGCGACAGGATCGCGGTGAAGCCGACAGCAGTTAACATCGTCCGGCGTCTGCTTTAAAATCAGCGCTCACTCACTACAAGCGGAATCCAGCTTATGAAACACCTGCAGGTTGCGGTGGGCATCATTCGCAATGCCAGTCGTCAGATCTTTCTTGCCCAGCGCGCAGCAAGCTCCCACATGGCCAACAAATGGGAGTTCCCGGGCGGAAAAATTGAACAGCACGAAAGCGCAGAACAGGCGTTAAAACGTGAGCTGATGGAAGAAACCGGTATTGAAGTGACGGCGGCGAAAGCGATTGGTCAGGCCGACCACAGTTACGATGACCTGCGTGTTACGCTGCATTTCTTCCTGGTGGAGGGCTGGCAGGGTGAGCCGTGGGGACGCGAAGGTCAGCCGCAGCGTTGGGTCGAGCAGCGTGATTTGCTGGCCGATGAATTTCCACCTGCCAACCACGCCCTGATTGCCCGCTTAGTGGCGGGCGAGATTTAAACTCAGGGGCTGCGTGCCCCTGCCGATTACGGCTGCTCTTCACTCCAGTCGTCACTCTCCGTCATGTCTCCGCTGCTGGGAATGCGTTTCTCTTCAGCGGCCCACTCACCCAGATCGATCAACTGACAGCGTTTGCTGCAAAACGGGCGCCACGGGCTGAGTTCATCCCACATCACGGCTTTACCGCAGTTGGGGCAAGGTACGGTAATCATCTCTTCCTGCATAACATCCTCTAACAACAGGCTAATTCAAAATTCAGTCGCGCCGGTACTTCGCCGCGTTCGCTATCGAGCGGTAAAAAGCGGATGGCATAGCGGCTTTTATGACCAGAGACCTGCGGATAGAGCGCATCTTCCAGCGTCAGCTGCAGGCGCAGCAGGTCGGATCCTTCGGCGTTATCCTGATAAAAGCCGTTGAGGCTGGTCTGATGGCGAAACACGCCTGACTGACGAATCAGGTTGAGGATCATCGTCAGGCTGTTGCGCAGCGGATCGAGCGAGGCCAGCCAGCTATTCACCAGGGTATCGCGCAGCGCCTGTGGCTGGTGCAGCCAGATGTGTAAACCCGGCAGATCAAAACTGCAGCAGCCGCCGGGAATGCTCAGGCGCTGACGTACGGAGGCAATCAGCCGGTCTTCGCGCAGCTGCTGACCCATGCGCGGCGCGGCCATCAGCTCGCTGGACTGCTGCTTTAGCTGTTCGCGCAGCTGGCTGACGGTGTGTTCATCGACACCCGGCACATCCAGCCAGGCACGCAGTTTTTGCTGCTGACGCTCCAGCTCTTTTAACAGCTCGGTGCGCATATCGCCGCGTTCGAAGATATCCAGCAAGTCGCCAATAATACGAAATACACCCAGTGCGGCAACCGAGCTGTTGACCGGCAGCGTTTCGTCCAGCTGGTTAATCAAAAACTCCACGCGCAGCCAGGTGCGCATTTTCTCATTCAATGGGTGTTCAAACAGAACCACTGTGCTCATGATATTAATCCCGTCCGGTTGCTGCCAGGCGTAAATAGCGCTGGTGAAGTTCAGCAACGCGCGGCAAAGCCTGTTCCGGCGTGCCGCTGTTATCTATGATGTCATCCGCGCAGGCTAAACGCTGCTGACGGCTGGCCTGCGCGGCAAGAATCCGTTGCGCCTGGCTGAGAGAGATACCATCACGCTGGCGGGTGCGCTGCAGCTGCGTGGCCTCATCGACATCCACGACTAATACCCGATCAGCCTGATGCTGCAGACCATTTTCTACCAGCAGCGGCACTACCCACATGACGTAAGGCGAAGCTGCCTGCGCCTTCAGCTGCTGGGTACGGGCGTTAATCAGCGGGTGCAGCAGTTGATTGAGCCAGTTTTTCTCTTGCGGCTGCTGGAAAATAATTTCCCGCAGCCGCGCGCGATAAAGCGTGCCTTCTGCGGTCAGAATCGATTCTCCATGGCGTTTCACAATCGCATTGAGCGCAGGTGTGCCCGGTTCAACCACCTCGCGGGCAATCACATCGGCATCAATGATGTCGACGTTCAGCGCGGCAAAAGCGTTAGCAATGGTGCTTTTACCACTACCAATGCCGCCGGTCAGTGCAACGGTAAAAGGCATAGCGTTCTCTCAACATTTTTCTCATCTGCCGCAGCGTGATGAGAGCCCGATCACAATCGGTTTTCTCAGCTAAATTTAACGGATTGTAGCTTAAATAAAGTGAAATTCGCAGTCTTGTCGCGGAACGAATGGCGCGTATGATAACGACACTGGAGCCGTGAGCGCTACCCGAACTGCGGTTCGTCGTCACTAACCAGGACACTCTGCTATGCGTATCGAAGAAGATGTAAAACTGGGCTTTAAAGATGTATTGATCCGCCCGAAACGCTCCACGCTGAAAAGCCGTTCCGAGGTTGAGCTGGAACGTACGTTCACCTTCAAACATTCAGGCCTCGCCTGGTCCGGCGTTCCGGTGATTGCCGCCAACATGGATACCGTCGGCACCTTTACCATGGCCGAAGCGCTGGCTGGCTTTAACGTGCTGACCGCCGTTCACAAGCACTACAGTGTTGAAGCGTGGCAGACCTTTATCCAGCGCGTACCGGCCACGGTGCTCAGCCACGTGATGGTCTCCACCGGCACCTCAGAAGCAGATTTCACAAAGTTAAGCGCGATTCTCGCGCTGTCGCCCCAACTCAATTTTATCTGTATTGATGTGGCAAACGGCTACTCCGAGCACTTTGTTGCCTTCCTGCAGCGCGCGCGGGAAAGCTTCCCGGGGAAAACCATTTGTGCCGGGAATGTGGTGACCGGTGAAATGGTCGAAGAGCTGATTCTGTCCGGTGCCGACATTGTGAAGGTGGGAATCGGCCCGGGATCGGTCTGCACCACGCGCGTCAAAACCGGCGTTGGCTACCCGCAACTCTCCGCGGTGATTGAGTGTGCTGATGCGGCGCACGGCCTCGGTGGGCAGATTGTCAGCGATGGCGGTTGCGCCGTGCCGGGCGATATCGCCAAGGCGTTCGGCGGCGGCGCTGACTTCGTGATGCTCGGCGGCATGCTGGCGGCACACGATGAGTGCGAAGGCACTCTTGTTGAAGAGCAGGGCGAGCAGTTTATGCTGTTCTACGGCATGAGCTCCGAATCCGCGATGAAACGTCATGTAGGCGGTGTGGCGGGCTACCGCGCCGCAGAAGGTAAAACTGTTCGTCTGCCGCTGCGTGGACCGGTCGCGGAGACGGTGAAAGATATCCTCGGCGGACTGCGTTCGGCCTGTACTTACGTCGGCGCAGAGCGCCTGAAAGAGCTGACCAAACGCACGACCTTTATTCGTGTGGCAGAGCAGGAAAACCGCGTCTTTAACCGTTGATGTGCCGCAACGGGCGCCGCGTGCGCCCGTTTAACGTATGGCGTCTCCCAGACCAAATACCGGCAGATACATGGCAATCACCAGCGTGCCGACAATGCCGCCAATCACTACCATCATTAACGGCTCCAGCGAAGCGGCGAGGCTGTCTGCGCGCGTCAGCGTTTGCGCTTCGTGCCACTCCGCCAGCCGCGCCAGCATCACATCCAGCGCACCGGCCTCTTCACCGACGCGGATCAGCTGAGCGCACAGCGGCGTAAACAGCGGATGTCCCTGTAGCGCCTGATACAGCGGCGCGCCAGCAGCAATGTGTTGCTGTAACGCCACGATGGCATCGCGCCACAGTCGTGCGGCCAGCGTCACCTCCACCGCCTGCAGGCTTTGCAGCAGCGTCAGTCCGGCCTGCTGCGTCAGTTGCAGAATCGCGTATATCTGGCTGAGCTGACCGCCGCGCCACAACGGGGCCAGCAGCGGAAGCCGCAGCAGCCACTGCTGGCTGCGCTTTTGCCACGCAACGGATCGTCGATAGGTCAGACGCGCCAGCCACCCGGACGCCACACCGCACAACAGCAGCGGCAGCGCCGCCTGCTGCAACAGTGCCGACAGCGCCATCACGCCGGCGGTAAAGGCCGGCAGCGGTGCGTCAAAGCTGGCGTACACCGCAACAAATTCCGGCAGTACAAACAGCAGCATCCCGGCGCTGACCGCCAGCGCTACCAGCAGGATGAACAGCGGATAGCGCAACGCTTTCACCACTTTCTGGCGCAGAAACTGTTGCCTGCTCTGCTGTAGTGCCAGCTGGCGGCAGCACTCGTCCAGTTGTCCGGTCAGCTCACCCACCTGCATCAGCGCCGGAAACAGCGGCGGGAAAATATCTGGCCAGGCACGCAGCGCCTGAGAAAACGGCTCTCCGGCCATGACCCGCTGTTGCAGAAGGCTCAGCAGCACGCGCCAGCCTGCGTGAGGATGGCCGCTGGCCAGCAATGTCAGACTCTCCGCCAGCGGCAGCCCGGCTTTCAGCAACGTCGCCAGCTGGCGCATCAGGTCAATTTTCTGCTGCCACTTCCAGTCGCGCGCGCGCCAGCATTTCCCGCGCTGCCAGCTCACCACCAGCATGCCGCGATCGCCCAGCTGGCCGAGCAGGGCATCCTGCGTGGGCTGCAGCGACTCGCCCTCCTGCAGCAGGCCCATGCTGTCCAGTGCCTGCCAGTGAAACTGGTAGCGATTAGCCATTGCCAAGGCCCACCACGCGCTGCATCTCCTCGAAAGAGGTGTCGCCGCGGCTCACCGCCTCCAGCCCGGCGGTCAGCAGTGTTTTCATTCCCTGCTCCGCAGCCAGCGTCAGCAGGTGCTCCAGCGGCATATCAGCCGAGATAGCGTTCTGCAACCTGCTGCTCATCGGCAGGATTTCAAACAGCGCCAGGCGGCCGTAATAACCCGAGAAGCAGTGATCGCAGCCGGGGGCACGCCAGGTTTGCAGCGTGCCGGGCCACATGTCGCCGGGCAGGTGGGCAATCGCCTGGCCCGGCTGACGGCAGTGCACGCACAAACGGCGCACCAGCCGCTGCGCCACCACCAGCTGTAGCGCCGGGCCAAGCAGATAGCCGGGAATGTCCATCTGCCGTAGGCGGGTCAGGGTTTCGGCCGTCGAGTTGGTGTGCAAAGTCGAGAGCACCAGATGTCCGGTCTGCGCCGCTTTTACGGCGATGCTGGCGGTTTCAGCATCACGGATTTCACCGATCATTATGACGTCCGGATCCTGCCGCAGCAGCGCGCGCAGGACGCGGTTAAAGTCGAGACCGCTCCGTGGCTGTACCTGCGTCTGGTTAATCCCCTGTAGCGGAATTTCCAGCGGGTCCTCCACGCTGCAGACGTTTTTCTCCGGCACGTTGAGGGCGCTCAGGCTGCTGTACAGCGTAAAGGTTTTACCGCTGCCGGTTGGGCCGGTGACCAGAATCAGCCCCTGCGGTTTGGCCAGCGCGTTTTTCAGCAGGCGCAGCTGTGGTAGCGGCATGCCCAGCTTATCGAGCGCAATGGCGCTGTTTTCGCTTTGCAGCAGGCGTACCACCGCTTTTTCACCCTGGCTGACCGGCAGGGTCGACAGGCGGAACGCCGCCGGTTTGTCATCCATCTCCAGACTGAACTGGCCATCCTGCGGCAGCCGACGCTCCGCGATATCCAGACCGCCGAGGATTTTCAAGCGTGCCAGCACGGCGGCGGGTGGGGCATCCGGTAACTGCGGCAGCGGATGCAGCACGCCGTCAATCCGCAGCCGCACGCGCAGCCCGTGACGCTGCGGTTCAAAGTGCACATCGGAGGCGCGTCGCTGTATGGCCTGGCGCAGAATCTGATCCACCGCGTGAATGGCGGACTCGGCGCTAGCCTGTTCGCGCGGTGCCGCACTGCTTTCGGGCTGGTGCAGCAGCTGCTCCAGCCGTGCGGCGGGCCAGCACTCGATCTCGACTGCGCACTGGCTGGCAAACTGCAGCGCCTCTAACAACAGCGGGTCTGGCGCGTCCGCGACCGCCACGCGCAAGTGCATGGCGTCATGGTGCAGTATCACGGCCTGATAGCGGGCACACAGCGCCTGCAGGGCGCTATCCGGCTTATCCATTGTTTTCTTCCTTGTCGGCAAAGCGGAACTGCTCAAGGCAGCTGTCGCGCAGGCTGGCGTTGTCGCTGGTGCAGCTGCGTTGCCAACTGAGTGCGCCTTCCGCCGCATTCCATATCGGCAACATTGCAACGGTTAACCCCGTCAGGCTCTCCTGGCCGGTCAGCGTAATGGCACCATTGACCACGCTCAGGTTCGCCACATAGCGCGAGCCTTTGGCGGCGGGAATACCACGCTCGCCGGCCTGACACTGCGCCGGTCCGCCGCGCTCGATGGCGCACAGCTCCACGGCAGTCTTATAGGGCACCATGGTTTGCAGCATGTCGGTCAGCGCGGCACGTTGCAGATAATTTTGGTAAGCGGGCAGGCCAATAGCGCTGAGGATGGCGACGATACCGATGACAATCATCAGCTCGATCAGGGTAAAACCGCGTTGTTTATCCATAATGAGGCTCCTTGTTGTGGAGCCACAACGGTAAGAAAGGGCAGGGAAAAGCGGAAGGGGGCGCGTTTCAATCCCGGAAAGGGGCGCGCAGACAATGTAGCGCGTTACAGGCGAAGCCACATGATGATGGAAGCCGGCTCGCAATTTGCCGCCAGCGCCGGCGGCATGGCCTTACGTCAGACTTCGCGAAAACGCATCGACAGATCCAGCGCCTGCACATGCTTAGTCAGCGCGCCTACCGAGACATAATCCACTCCGGTGGCGGCGATCTGCGGCAGCGTCGTCTCCGTCACGTTGCCGGACACCTCCAGCAGTGCGCGCTTCGCCGTCAGCGTAACCGCCTGCTGCATCATTGCCAGCGTGAAGTTATCCAGCATGATGATGTCGGCGCCGGCCGCCAGCGCCAGCTGCAGTTCGCTGAGACTTTCCACTTCCACCTCGACCGGCACATCCGGGTGCAGCCACAGGGCTTTCTCCACCGCTTTACTGACCGAACCGCTGGCAATGATGTGGTTTTCTTTGATCAGGAAAGCGTCGGACAGGCCCAGGCGATGATTCTGCCCGCCGCCGCACAGCACCGCATACTTGAGCGCGGTGCGCAGGCCGGGCAGGGTTTTGCGCGTATCCAGCAGCTGGGTATTGCTGCCAGACAAGAGCGCCACATAGCGGTTCACGGCTGTCGCCACGCCGGAGAGCGTCTGCACAAAGTTTAACGCGGTGCGTTCTGCCGTCAGCAGCAACCGCGCCGGTCCCTTTAATTCAAACAGCAGCTGATCGGCCACCAGCGGTTGGCCGTCTTCGACGTGCCAGGTAATGGAAACGTTATTGCCCAGCTGGATAAACACTTCTTCCACCCAGCGTTTACCACAGAAAACACCGGCTTCGCGGGTGATAACGCGCGCTTCAGCCTGCGCCGCCTGCGGCAACAGCTGGGCGGTGATGTCGCAGTCAGCGTCAACGTCACCGCCTAAATCCTCCTGGAGCGCACGCGCCACGGTTTCCGGGATATCCAGCTGAATACGTTTAAGCAATTCCTGACGACGATGTTCGGGATTATAACGACGCGACACCATGATTTTGCGGCTCCACCCTGCGGATTACGTGCGCTCACCTTAGCCTGATTTTGCAGCTATTGCCAGACACGCCAGGTGAAATGTTTAGTATCCTTAACTTACTGATGCCATAACGCATTAAGTCACAAGCAGCGAGGTGGAATCATGGTATTCTCAGCCAGATTTTGTTCAGGATAACAGGCATGAAACTGGAACACGGCTGGATCACGAGCGCACGCAAGGTGCCGTCGCCGCACTTCAATGCGCGGCCGGATAACGAAGCGCCGTCGCTGCTGATCATTCATAACATCAGTCTGCCGCCGGGCGAATTTGGCGGTCCGTGGATCGACCAGCTGTTCACCGGTACGCTACCGGCTGATGCGCATCCCTATTTTGCGGATATCGCCCAGTTACGCGTGGCGGCGCACTGTCTGATTCGCCGTGACGGTGAGCTGGTACAGTATGTTTCCTTTGACCAGCGCGCCTGGCATGCCGGCATTTCGCAGTTTGCCGGACGGGAAAACTGCAACGATTTTTCCATGGGCATTGAGCTGGAAGGCACTGACACGCTGCCCTACACCGATGACCAGTACGCTACGCTGCAGCAGGTTACCCGCCTGCTGATGCAGCATTATCCGCTGACGCCGCAGCGTATCACCGGTCACAGCGATGTTGCGCCGGAACGCAAGACCGATCCCGGTCCGGCATTTGACTGGATACGCTATAAACAGGCTATCGGGCAGGAGCACCCCTGACACCGCAGGAGCAGGTATGACGTTGTTTAGTTTGTTGTTAGTTTTGGGTTGGGAACGCCTTTTTAAATTAGGTGAACACTGGCAGCTGGATCATCGGCTTGAGCCGCTGTTTCGCGGTCGCCAGCGCTTCTCGTTGCTGCGTACGCTGCTGATGACCGTGATCGCCATGCTGCTGGTCTGGCTGGTGGTGTGGAGCCTGAAGGGCATTCTGTTTGGCGTGGCGCAGCTGCTGTTCTGGATTGTGGTCGGTTTGCTGTGCATTGGTGCCGGCTCGGTGCGGCTGCATTATCATCAGTATCTTAAAGCGGCGAGCCACGATGATGAAGCGGCCCATCAGGCGATGGCGGCAGAGCTGACGCTGATTCACGGCGTGCCGGTTGACTGTAGCGAGCGCGAATTTCTGCAGGCGCTGCAAAACGCGCTGATCTGGATTAATTTCCGCTTCTATCTTGCGCCGCTGTTCTGGTTTGTGGTCGGTGGCCCCTACGGGCCAGTGTTGCTGGTGGGGTATGCGTTTCTGCGCGCCTGGCAGAGCTGGCTGGCAAAACACCGTTCCCCGCTGGAACGCGCACAGTCCGGCATCGATCGCATTCTGCACGTGCTGGACTGGATTCCTGTGCGGCTGGCCGGTGTGGCTTATGCGCTGCTCGGCCACGGCGAGCGTGCGCTGCCGGCATGGTTTGCTGCGCTCAGCGATGTGCATCGTCCACAGTATCAGGTGCTGACCAGCCTGGCGCAGTTCTCGCTGGCGCGCGATCCGCATCTGGATAAAGTGGAAACGCCACGGGTCGCCGTGGCGCTGGCCAAACGCGTTTCGCTGGTACTGGTCGTGGTAGTGGCGCTGCTGACCATCTACGGCACGTTAGTGTGATCGGCAGGCGGCACGCCGAAATCCGGTGTGCCGTCTTCGCGCCAGGCAAAATATTTAAGCCGCGTATGGCGGTTGGGATCCCACAGCGGATCGCCCTCAATTTCGGTGTAATTCCGCGCGTGATACACCAGCACATCCTGTCCTGCTTCATCCACGGTAAAACTGTTATGCCCCGGACCGTACTGGTGATTATCCCAGCTGGTGGCAAATACCGGCCGCGCCGATTTGTGCCATGCACTGATGTCGAGCGGATCGGCCTGCGCGTCAATACTCAGTATGCCGAGGCAGTAATTTTCGTCTGTGGCGCTGGCTGAGTAGGTGACAAACAGCCGCTCGCCATGGCGAATCACCGCCGGTCCCTCATTGACGCTAAAGCCGGCACACTCCCACTCATACTCCGGCCGGCTGAGCATCAGCGGCTGGGTTTTCAGCGTCCACGGATTCAGTAACTCCGCCAGATACAGGTTGGAGTTACCGGGAATCGCCGGGTCTTTTTGCGCCCACAGATACCAGTTTTTACCCTGATGCACGAAGTGGGTGGCGTCGAGGGCGAAGGTATCGAGGTGGGTTTGCACGCGGCGGCACGGCTGCCAGTGACCGCTGAGCGGATCGGCATCATCACATACCAGCGCGTACATACGGTGCTGAAACAGCCCCTCTTTAATTTCGCGGGACGGCGCGGCGGCGAAGTAAATCACCCACTGGCCATTAATCAGGTGCAGTTCCGGTGCCCAGATCAGGGCGCTGCAGGGACCGCTGTCCGGTTTACGCCACACGGTTGTGGCCGGGGCGGTAATCAGGCCGTTAAGCGTGCTGGCATAGCGCAGCTCCAGCCGATCGTACTCGGGCACCGAAGCGATAAAGTAGTAGCCATCGCCGTGGCGCAATATAAACGGATCGGCACGTTGCGTAATAAACGGGTTAGGCCAGCTCATTTAATTTCTCCTGGTTGTGAAGTCGCGCGGCGAACGGGGGCGGACAGGTCATGGAAGTTGGCGCGACGCAGGGCGAGATCCTGCTGGATGGTGCGCATCAGCGCGCGGTCCACTTTCAGCAGGCGCACCACGCCGGCGGTGATCAGATAGCCGACGCCGGGGATCAGGGTAAACAGCAGCACAATACCGTTGAGCGCGCTGGCAGACTGCTGCTTCGCCGCTGCGTCATAGCCATACATCGACAATAAAAACCCGACCATGGCACCCGCTACCGCCAGTCCGACCTTGAGGAAAAACAGGTTGCCGGAGAAGCTGATTCCGGTGATGCGTTTACCGGTTTTCCATTCGCCGTAGTCATCGACATCGGCCATCAGCGACCAGTGCAGCGGTGACGGGATTTGGTGCAGGATATTCAGCAGGAAATAAGCGATCACCACGGTGACGGTGGCGTGCGGATCGATCCAGTAAAAGCCGCTGGAGAACAGCGCCAGCGCAATGTTGGTCCAGAAAAACACTTTCAGCTTACACCAGCGATCGGTGAGGACTTTCGCCAGTGTGCTGCCCAGCATCATGCCGATGACGCCCAGGCTGATAAACAGCGTCGCAAAGTGCGTCGACTGGCCCATCACCCAGGTGACGTAATACATGGTGGCGGCCATGCGAATAAAACCGGGACAGACATTACAGAACGTCAGCAGCAGAATGCGCACCCACTGATCGTTCTTCCATACATCGCGCAAATCTTTCTTCAGATCATCGTTGCTCGGTACTGCCGGACGAATACGCTCGCGCACCGTGGCAAAACAGAACAGAAACATCACCAGGCCAATCAGCGCCAGCACGCTCATCGCCAGCTGATAGCCGCGTGCTTTGTTGTCGCCGCCAAACCACTCGGCCATCGGCAGCAGCGACAGCGAGAGGATCAGCGTGGCGATGCCCACCATGACAAAGCGGTATGACTGGCAGGAGACGCGTTCACCGGGATCGTTGGTGATGACGCCGCCCAGCGAGCAGTAAGGAATATTGATGGCGGTGTAGGTCAGCGACATCAGGAAATAGGTGACAAATGCCCAAATCACCTTGTTGTCGTAGCTCCAGTCCGGGGTGGTAAACATCAGCACGCTGAACAGCACGTAGGGCAGCGATATCCACAGCAGCCACGGGCGAAAGCGTCCCCAGCGGCTCTGCGTGCGGTCGGCGATCGCGCCCATTATCGGGTCGGTCACCGCATCCAGCACCCGTACCGACAGTAACAGCGTGCCGACCAGCGCCGGGGCGAGGCCAAATACGTCGGTGTAGAAGTAGTTGAGGAACAGCATGATGGCACCGCCGATCATGTTGCATCCGGCGTCACCCATGCCGTATCCCAGTTTTTCTCTGAACGAGAGGGCTGCTCCTTTCATCAGTCGTCTCCTGCGACAAGTGGAGCAAAAATTATCAGCGTTAAATCAGTAACCTGGTGGGGAACAATCGGTCAGGATGATGGACAAAATACGCGGGCGGGGAAAAGTGTGAAGCGGATCGGCCCGGCAGCAGCGTGCCGGGCCCGGTGAAGCATCAGGCTTTCTGTACCCGATTTTTAACGGTATAACCCACGGCCAGCACCAGCAGCCACACCGGAATCAGCCACACTGAAATCGCCATGCCCGGCGTCATTAGCATGATCACCAGAATGGCCGCCAGGAACAGCAGGCAGATCCAGTTACCCAGCGGATACAGCACCGCCCTGAAACGGGTGGTCACGCCCTGCTGATCTTTCTTCTTGCGGAATTTCAGGTGCGCGAGGCTGATCATCGCCCAGTTGATGACCAGCGCGGAGACCACCAGCGACATCAGCAGGCCGAAGGCTTCGCCCGGCATCAGATAGTTAATCAACACGCACAGCGCAGTGGCTACCGCCGAGACCAGAATGGTCGCCACCGGGACACCACGACGATCCACTTTCAGCAGCGCTTTTGGCGCGTTACCCTGCTGCGCGAGGCCGAACAGCATGCGGCTGTTACAGTAAACGCAGCTGTTATACACCGACAGCGCGGCGGTCAGGATTACCACGTTGAGCGCATTCGCCACCAGCGCATCACCCAGTTCGTGGAAGATCAGCACAAACGGGCTGGTCTCTTCGGTGACGCGCGTCCATGGCAGCAGCGAGAGCAATACCGCCAGCGAGCCGATGTAGAAAATCAGGATACGCCACAGCACCTGGTTGGTGGCTTTAGGGATGCTCTCTTGTGGATTGTCGGCTTCTGCGGCGGTGATACCCACCAGTTCAAGGCCGCCAAAGGAGAACATGATGATCGCCATCATCATCACCAGCCCGCTGACGCCGTGCGGCAGGAAACCGCCCTGGTTCCACAGGTTGCTGACGCTGGCCTGTGGGCCGCCGTTGCCGCTAAACAGCAGCCAGCCGCCAAACAGGATCATACCGATGACCGCCACCACTTTGATAATCGCGAACCAGAACTCCATCTCACCGAACACTTTAACGTTGGTCAGGTTGATGGCGTTGATCACCACAAAGAAGATAGCCGCAGTGGCCCAGGTGGGGAATTCCGGCCACCAGAACTGAATATATTTGCCGACGGCGGTGAGTTCAGCCATCGCCACCAGCACATACAGCACCCAGTAGTTCCAGCCGGAGGCAAAGCCGGCAAAGTTGCCCCAGTATTTATAGGCGAAGTGGCTAAAGCTGCCGGCCACCGGCTCTTCCACCACCATTTCGCCGAGCTGGCGCATGATCAGGAAGGCAATAAAACCGGCGATGGCATAGCCGAGAATCACGGCCGGACCGGCCGATTTAATCACTGATGCGCTACCCAGAAACAGACCGGTACCGACGGCACCGCCCAGCGCAATCAGCTGAATATGGCGATTTTTCAGGCCGCGATGCAGCGTTTCGCCATGCTGTTGTTCCATACAAACCTCATGATGTTGTTATTGTGCACCTGCAGTGCGCGCACTGTAAGGCTGTTCTATCTGTGTACGTTTTTCTTTACGGTATCCGGCGGGCTGTGTGCAAGCCTGAGCTACCCTGGCGACCAGAATAGTGATAAGCGCGCCGCTTTGCACCTGCTTTTGCTTTTTGTGCTGAGAGATGGCTGAAAAAGCAGCAGCATCCTCTGCGCTTCCCTTGCGCTATTTCTGCCATGAATAAGGCTTAAACACGAATAGCATTCGCTTATGGCTACGCAGCCTGATGCGCGCTAATGCAGTGTAAGGTTTGGTAAAAGTGAAATCTGTTAACATTTGCCGCGCTGAGACGCTTTTCTGCCAGATCCCGGTAAGTTAGCGCACGGTAACCGGTGTCTGCGGTGAAAGTGTGCGGGGGGCCATATAGACACAAGGTGAATACTTTGTTACTTTACGGGCACCATTTTTCAATTGGTATTACCAATTTACTCCGGACGTTTGGCTCATAAGAAGGGATGATG
This sequence comes from gamma proteobacterium symbiont of Scutellera amethystina, assembly GCF_059730845.1. Lineage (NCBI taxonomy): Bacteria > Pseudomonadati > Pseudomonadota > Gammaproteobacteria > gamma proteobacterium symbiont of Scutellera amethystina. The sequence continues at coordinate 3,304,011 of NZ_AP035935.1, read as the reverse complement.
GCCTACAGTAAAATTCGCCAACCCAAGCTCTCCGATGCAATCGAGCAGCAGCTGGAATCCCTGATTATGGAAGGGACGCTCCAGCCGGGTGAAAAACTGCTTCCCGAGCGTGAACTGGCCAAACAGTTTGATGTCTCACGTCCATCGCTGCGCGAAGCGATCCAGAGTCTGGAAGCCAAAGGCCTGCTGCTGCGCCGTCAGGGTGGTGGCACCTTCGTACAGCAGAACCTCTGGCAAAGCCTGAGCGACCCGCTGGTCGGCCTGCTTGCTGAACATCCTGAATCCCAGTTTGACCTGCTGGAAACCCGCCACGCGCTGGAAGGCGTTGCGGCCTACTACGCTGCGCTGCGCGGCACCGATGAAGACCTGCAGCGTATTCGCGACTGTCACGTCAACATCCAGCAGGCGCAGGACAGCGGCGATTTAGATGCTGAGGCCGATGCGGTCATGAAGTATCAGATCGCTGTCACAGAAGCCGCCCATAATGTGGTGCTGCTGCACTTGCTGCGTTCGATGGGCCCTATGCTGGAACAGAACGTCCGTCAGAATTTCGAATTGCTCTACGCTCGCCGCGAAATGCTGGCGAAAGTGAGCGGTCACCGCGCCAGTATCTTTGAGGCGATTGTGGCTCGTGAGCCAGAACAAGCACGCGAGGCATCCCATCGTCACCTGGCGTTCATTGAGGAAATCTTGCTGGACAGAAGTCGGGAGCAGAGCCGTCGTGAACGCTCCCTGCGTCGTTTACAGCAACGTAAGGAATAACGCACGGCAATGAACGTGCGACATAAACGACGGGCCTGTCTTCTTGTGCTGTGAATCAGAAGCAAAGCACAAGCAGACAGGCTCCTGATAATTCAACGTATTAGACACAGATAAGGAATACACCCCATGTCAGAACGTTTACAGAATGACGTGGATCCGATCGAAACTCGTGACTGGCTACAGGCGATCGAATCGGTCATCCGTGAAGAAGGTGTTGAGCGCGCGCAGTATCTGATTGATCAGGTATTGAGTGCTGCACGCAAAGGCGGTGTGAAAGTGGCAGCGGGCGGCAATGCCGTCAGCAACTACATCAACTCCATTGCGGTCGAAGATGAGCCGGAATATCCGGGGAACACCTCTCTTGAACGTCGTATCCGTTCCGCAATCCGCTGGAACGCCATTATGTCGGTTCTGCGTGCGTCGAAGAAAGATCTGGAGCTGGGTGGTCACCTGTCGTCTTTCCAGTCTTCTGCCACCATTTATGAAGTGTGCTTCAACCACTTCTTCCGCGCGCGTAGCGAGCAGGATGGCGGCGATCTGGTCTATTTCCAGGGCCACATTTCTCCGGGCATCTACTCTCGTGCGTTCCTTGAAGGACGTCTGACTGAAGAGCAGATGAACAACTTCCGTCAGGAAGTCCACGGCAACGGTCTCTCTTCCTATCCGCATCCAAAACTGATGCCGGACTTCTGGCAGTTCCCGACCGTGTCGATGGGTCTCGGCCCACTGAACGCCATCTATCAGGCGAAGTTCCTGAAATATCTGGAACACCGCGGCCTGAAAGATACCTCTAAGCAGACCGTTTACGCCTTCCTTGGCGATGGCGAGATGGACGAACCAGAATCCAAAGGGGCGATCACCATCGCTACCCGTGAGAAGCTGGATAACCTGGTGTTCATCATCAACTGTAACCTGCAGCGCCTCGACGGTCCGGTCACCGGTAACGGTAAGATCATCAACGAGCTGGAAGGCATCTTTGCCGGTGCTGGCTGGAACGTGATCAAAGTGATCTGGGGCGGACGCTGGGACGAGCTGCTGAAGAAAGATACCAGCGGCAAGCTGATTCAGCTGATGAACGAAACCGTTGACGGCGACTATCAGACCTTCAAATCACGCGACGGTGCGTACGTGCGCGAGCACTTCTTCGGTAAATACCCGGAGACCGCAGCGCTGGTGAAAGACTGGTCAGACGAAGAGATCTTCGCCCTGAACCGTGGTGGTCACGATCCGAAGAAAATCTACGCGGCACTGAAGAAAGCGCAGGAGACCAAAGGTCAGCCAACGCTGATCCTGGCGCATACCATCAAAGGCTATGGTATGGGTGACACCGCGGAAGGTAAGAACATCGCGCACCAGGTTAAGAAGATGAACATGGATGGCGTTCGCTACATCCGCGATCGCTTCAACGTGCCAGTGGCTGACGACAAGATCGAACAACTGCCGTATGTGACCTTCGAAAAAGGCTCAGAAGAGTACAACTACCTGCACGGCCAGCGCGAGAAGCTGGGTGGCTATCTGCCAACCCGTCAGGCTGAGTTCAGCGAAAAGCTGGAAATGCCGGCGCTAAAAGAGTTCAGTGCGCTGCTGGAAGAGCAGAGCAAAGAGATCTCTACCACCATCGCCTTCGTGCGTGCGCTCAACGTGATGCTGAAGAACAAGTCGATCAAAGATCGTCTGGTGCCGATCCTCGCGGACGAAGCGCGTACCTTTGGTATGGAAGGTCTGTTCCGTCAGATTGGTATCTACAGCCCGAACGGCCAGCAGTATACGCCGCAGGACCGTGAGCAGGTTGCTTACTATAAAGAAGACGAGAAAGGCCAGATTCTGCAGGAAGGGATCAACGAGCTGGGCGCAGGGTCTTCCTGGCTGGCGGCGGCGACCTCTTACAGCACCAACAACCTGCCGATGATTCCGTTCTACATCTACTATTCGATGTTTGGTTTCCAGCGCATCGGCGATCTGATGTGGCTGGCAGGCGACCAGCAGGCGCGCGGCTTCCTGGTGGGCGGCACGTCCGGTCGTACCACGCTGAACGGCGAAGGTCTGCAGCACGAAGATGGTCACAGCCACATTCAGTCGCTGACTATCCCGAACTGTATCTCTTACGATCCGTCTTACGCGTACGAAGTGGCAGTCATCATGCATGACGGTCTGGTACGTATGTACGGCGAAGCGCAGGAAAATATTTACTACTACATCACCACGCTGAACGAAAACTACCACATGCCTGCGATGCCGCAGGGTGCGGAAGAGGGTATCCGTAAGGGTATCTACAAGCTGGAGACGGTAGAAGGCAGCAAAGGCAAAGTGCAGCTGCTGGGCTCAGGTTCTATCCTGCGTCACGTGCGCGAAGCGGCACAGATCCTGGCGAAGGATTACGGCATCGGTTCTGACGTCTACAGCGTGACCTCGTTCACCGAGCTGGCACGCGACGGTCAGGATTGTGAGCGCTGGAACATGCTGCACCCAACGGAAACTCCACGCGTACCGTACATCGCTCAGGTGATGAACGACGCGCCGGCGGTGGCATCGACCGACTACATGAAGCTGTTCGCAGAGCAGGTTCGCAGCTACGTGCCAGCCAGCGATTATCGCGTGCTGGGTACCGATGGTTTCGGCCGTTCAGACAGCCGCGAAAACCTGCGTCACCACTTCGAAGTGGATGCGTCATACGTAGTGGTTGCAGCCCTGGGTGAACTGGCTAAACGCGGCGAAATCGAGAAGAAAGTGGTGGCGGATGCGATCGCGAAATTCAACATCGATGCCGATAAAGTTAACCCGCGTCTGGCTTAAGAGGTAAGAGAGTAATGGCTATCGAAATTAACGTACCGGATATCGGGTCAGACGAAGTTGAAGTCACCGAGATTCTGGTCAAGGTGGGCGACAAGGTTGAAGCCGAACAGTCGCTGATCACCGTGGAAGGCGATAAAGCCTCGATGGAAGTGCCTTCGCCGCAGGCCGGCGTGGTCAAAGAGATCAAAATCGCGACCGGTGACAAAGTGAATACCGGTTCACTGATCATGATTTTCGACGCCGAAGGTGCAGCTGCTGCGGCACCGGCCGCCGAAGAGAAACCAGCGGAAGCCGCACCTGCTGCGGCTGCCGCCAGCGAAGCGAAAGACGTTAACGTACCGGATATCGGCGGCGATGAAGTCGAAGTCACCGAAATTCTGGTTAAAGTGGGCGACAAAGTGGCGGCTGAGCAATCGCTGATCACCGTCGAAGGCGACAAAGCGTCCATGGAAGTGCCTGCACCGTTTGCCGGTGTGGTGAAAGAGATCAAAATCGCCACAGGCGACAAGGTGAACACCGGTTCACTGATCATGATCTTTGAAGCCGAAGGCGCGGCGCCAGCAGCGGCTGCCAAACCTGCCGTGAAAGAAGCGGCGGCCTCCGCGCCAGCCGCGGCTGCGGGTGCCAAAGACGTTAACGTCCCGGATATCGGCGGCGACGAAGTGGAAGTCACCGAAGTGCTGGTCAAAGTAGGCGATAAAGTTGAGGCTGAGCAGTCACTGATCGTGGTGGAAGGCGATAAAGCGTCAATGGAAGTTCCGGCGCCGTTTGCCGGTACGGTTAAAGCGCTGAAAGTAGCTACCGGCGATAAAGTCAGCACCGGTTCGCTTATCATGGTGTTCGAAGTAGAAGGCGCTGCGCCGACTGCTGCGGCACCTGCAGCGAAACAGGAAGCCGCACCAGCTGCAGAAGCTAAACCGGCTGCTGCACCTGCGCCAGCAGCGGCGAAAGCCGATGCGAAGAGCGAATTTGCTGAAAACGATGCTTACGTGCACGCCACGCCGGTGATTCGTCGCCTGGCGCGCGAGTTCGGTGTTAACCTGGCGAAAGTCAAAGGCACCGGCCGTAAAGGTCGCATCCTCAAAGAGGACGTGCAGGCTTACGTGAAAGACGCGGTGAAACGCGCTGAAGCGGCACCGGCTGCGGCCGCAGCCGGCGGTATTCCGGGCATGCTGCCATGGCCGAAAGTGGACTTCAGCAAGTTCGGTGAAATCGAAGAAGTGGAACTGGGTCGTATCCAGAAAATCTCGGGCGCTAACCTGAGCCGTAACTGGGTAATGATTCCGCATGTGACTCACTTCGACAAAACCGACATCACCGATCTGGAAGCGTTCCGTAAGCAGCAGAATGCGGAAGCCGAGAAGCGCAAGCTGGATGTGAAGTTCACCCCGGTGGTGTTCATCATGAAAGCGGTCGCCGCGGCACTGGAGCAGATGCCACGTTTCAACAGCTCGCTGTCGGAAGATGGTCAGAAGCTGACGCTGAAAAAGTACATCAACATCGGTGTGGCGGTGGATACGCCAAACGGTCTGGTGGTTCCGGTGTTCAAAGACGTGAACAAGAAAGGCATCACTGAACTGTCGCGTGAGCTGATGGCGACGTCGAAGAAAGCGCGTGATGGCAAACTGACCGCCAGCGATATGCAGGGCGGCTGCTTCACCATCTCCAGCCTTGGCGGCCTCGGCACCACGCACTTCGCGCCAATTGTTAACGCGCCGGAAGTGGCTATCCTCGGGGTGTCTAAGTCGGCGATGGAGCCGGTGTGGAACGGCAAAGAGTTCGCTCCGCGCCTGATGATGCCGATTTCACTGTCGTTCGACCACCGCGTCATCGACGGTGCGGATGGTGCGCGCTTCATCACCATCATTAACAATATGCTGTCTGATATTCGCCGTCTGGTGATGTGACGTTAATCAAGGCCGGCAAATGCCGGCCTTGTTGTAAGCATTCGGAGTTGCCGCGGTTGGCAGTTTGTTAACAATTCTGTAAACTCTCGCGGTGAAATGTCCCGGTGGAGATAGGGCATCAAGAGCCTGGGAAAGGGTCGCTTTTGACCGCCGGCAATCTAACAAGAGGTCATGATGAGTACAGAGATTAAAACTCAAGTCGTGGTACTTGGGGCAGGTCCTGCAGGTTACTCTGCAGCCTTCCGTTGCGCTGATTTAGGTCTGGAAACCGTACTGGTAGAGCGCTACAGCACCCTCGGCGGTGTCTGTCTGAACGTCGGCTGTATCCCGTCAAAAGCGCTGCTGCACGTGGCGAAAGTCATCGAAGAAGCTAAGGCTCTGGAAGAGCACGGTATCGTGTTTGGCCAGCCGCAGACTGACATCAACAAAATCCGTACCTGGAAAGAGAAAGTCATCACTCAGCTGACCGGTGGTCTGGCTGGCATGGCGAAAGGCCGCAAAGTGAAAGTGGTCAACGGTCTGGGTAAATTCACCGGCGCCAATACGCTGGTGGTAGAAGGGGAAGGTGGCGCAACCACCATCAACTTCGACAACGCCATCATCGCTGCAGGCTCGCGTCCAATCGAACTGCCTTTCATTCCACATAACGATCCGCGCGTGTGGGACTCTACCGATGCGCTGGAGCTGAAAGAAGTTCCGAAGCGTCTGCTGGTTATGGGCGGTGGCATCATCGGTCTGGAGATGGGTACCGTCTACCATGCGCTGGGTTCAGAGATCGACGTGGTCGAGATGTTTGACCAGGTGATCCCGGCCGCCGATAAAGACGTGGTGAAAGTGTTCACCAAGCGTATCAGCAAGAAATTCAACCTGATGCTGGAAACCAAAGTCACCGCGGTAGAAGCGAAAGACGACGGTATCTACGTATCAATGGAAGGTAAAAAAGCGCCGGCTGAACCACAGCGTTACGACGCAGTGCTGGTGGCGATTGGCCGTGTACCGAACGGTAAAGGTCTGGATGCTGGTAAAGCAGGCGTGGAAGTGGACGATCGCGGCTTTATCCGCGTCGACAAACAGATGCGCACCAACGTGCCACACATCTATGCTATCGGTGACATCGTCGGTCAGCCAATGCTGGCGCACAAAGGCGTGCACGAAGGTCACGTGGCGGCAGAAGTGATTTCCGGTCTGAAGCACTACTTCGACCCGAAAGTGATCCCTTCTATCGCTTATACCGAGCCAGAAGTGGCCTGGGTGGGTCTGACCGAGAAAGAAGCCAAAGAGAAAGGCATCAGCTACGAAGTGTCCACCTTCCCGTGGGCGGCATCGGGCCGTGCTATCGCGTCTGACTGTGCAGACGGTATGACCAAACTGATCTTCGACAAAGAGACGCACCGTGTTATTGGTGGCGCGATTGTCGGTACCAACGGCGGCGAGCTGCTGGGTGAAATCGGTCTGGCTATCGAGATGGGTTGTGATGCCGAAGATATCGCGCTGACCATCCACGCGCACCCAACCCTGCACGAATCGGTTGGCCTGGCGGCGGAAGTGTTTGAAGGTAGCATTACTGACCTGCCAAATCCAAAAGCGAAAAAGAAATAATTTCGCCTGAGGCTTAGGTTAATTAACGGCTCCTGTAAGGAGCCGTTTTTTTATTAATTGAAAAAGTAAGTTGAATAGATAAAAGCGGGCGCAGGAGCAACACGTTAAACGATGCCGGAATAGCGGAGGAAACCCTCCGCTATTGAAGTTTACTGTTGTGCTTCGTAAGCCATGACAGCCGATAATTCAGCCGCGAATATCCGCAATCGTAATTCACACAGTGAACTGCGATTTGCCAGGCATAAACCTAACAGGATGAGCCCGCTGATAATCAGCGTGCTGAATTTCACCTTCATAATCACTTACTCCTTGCATTAGCACGAGCAAGCCACTACCCTGACACTGTCTGGGTGTTTTGGGTAGTGGCTCACCCGTGCGGTTAATGAAAATTAATCGCACGGTTCACCTTCCACCATCCACCCCAATTTCTTTTGCAGATCTTAAGGCAGATAGCCTCAAGCGCCCGCAGGCAGTCTACGCTATTTATTTATCATTTCCTCTTTTATTTTTTATCTCTTTTTTGAATCGCAGTTATTTTTTAAGGGTGTATTTTAATTGGATGACTAAGTTTAAAGATTCATTTAAATCGGCACTGCGTTGATAATTAATTAAATGCGCGCAAGGCATCACATTCAATATTTATTAGGTGATGTAGTATTAATTTTTCCTCAGGAAAACGTGTGTGGGAAGCTGAACGGTAGCCGTTTAGTGCAAGCGCATCAGCACATAACCAAAAGTGAATGAACCGGCATGAAAGGGGATTGCAGGTTATGGATTCGCGGTGTGAAGGCCGGATGCGACAAATTACGCGCTAAAACCTGGCTCCACTGGCTACCGGCACAGGCGCGAACAGGCACTACCAGAGCCGCTCTGGCTTCTCTTCTGGCGCAAAGCGCAGACAAATCTGCTAAATAACGCGCGGATGTTGCTTTTTTGTAAACGGATTAACAATCAGCCGAAATCCTGCTATGCTGGCCGACGCAGAACCGGGCACCTCACCCTACTGTTTGACAGCATCAACAGGTGCACCGGAAAGCTATACAATGAGAGCGAGGAGAACGTCGTGCTAGAAGAATACCGTAAGCACGTTGCCGAGCGTGCTGCCCAGGGAATCGTACCTAAGCCGTTAGATGCTTCCCAGATGGCCGCGCTGGTTGAACTGCTGAAAAACCCGCCAGCGGGTGAAGAAGAATTCCTGACTGACCTGCTGGTCAACCGTGTCCCGCCGGGTGTTGATGAAGCGGCGTATGTAAAAGCCGGATTCCTGGCAGCTATCGCAAAGGGCGAAGCCCACTCTCCTCTGGTCACTCGTGAAAAAGCAGTCGAACTGCTGGGCACCATGCAGGGCGGCTACAACATCCATGCGCTGATCGAGGCGCTTGACGATGAGGCTCTGGCACCGATTGCCGCTGAAGCACTGTCCCACACGCTGCTGATGTTCGATAACTTCTACGACGTCGAAGAGAAAGCCAAAGCGGGTAATCCCCACGCGAAGAAAATCCTCCAGTCCTGGGCTGATGCAGAATGGTTCCTTAAGCGTCCTAAGCTGGCAGAAAAAATCACCACCACCGTGTTCAAAGTGACCGGCGAAACCAACACCGACGACCTCTCTCCGGCGCCGGATGCATGGTCACGTCCGGATATTCCACTGCACGCGCTGGCGATGCTGAAAAACCCACGTGACGGCATCGAACCCGACGATGTTGGCAACGTTGGCCCGATCAAACAGATTGAAGCTCTGCAGCAGAAAGGCTTCCCGCTGACCTACGTCGGTGATGTGGTTGGTACCGGTTCTTCACGTAAGTCCGCGACCAACTCAGTGCTGTGGTTCATGGGTGACGACATTCCGTATGTGCCGAACAAAAAAGGCGGCGGTCTGTGCCTCGGCGGTAAAATCGCGCCGATCTTCTTCAACACCATGGAAGATGCCGGCGCGCTGCCGATCGAACTCGACGTTGAGCGCCTGAACATGGGCGATGTGATTGACGTTTACCCTTACAAGGGTGAAGTACGCAATCACGAGACCAATGAACTGCTGGCGACCTTTGCGCTGAAAACCGACGTGCTGCTGGATGAAGTGCGCGCCGGTGGCCGTATTCCGCTGATTATCGGTCGCGGCCTGACCACCAAAGCGCGTGAGTCGCTGGGTCTGCCGCACAGCGATGTGTTCACCAAAGCCAAAGATGTGGCCGAAAGCAACCGGGGTTACTCGCTGGCGCAGAAAATGGTGGGCCGTGCCTGCGGCGTGGCAGGGATTCGTCCTGGCGCCTACTGCGAACCGAAAATGACCTCGGTCGGCTCTCAGGACACCACCGGTCCAATGACCCGTGATGAACTGAAAGATCTGGCGTGTCTGGGCTTCTCCTCCGATCTGGTGATGCAGTCCTTCTGTCACACCGCCGCTTATCCGAAGCCGGTCGATGTCACCACACACCACACGCTGCCGGACTTCATCATGAACCGTGGCGGTGTTTCGCTGCGTCCGGGCGATGGCGTGATTCACAGCTGGCTGAACCGTATGCTGCTGCCGGATACCGTCGGCACTGGCGGTGACTCACACACCCGCTTCCCGATTGGCATCTCGTTCCCGGCCGGTTCTGGTCTGGTGGCGTTTGCCGCAGCGACGGGCGTAATGCCTCTGGATATGCCGGAGTCAGTGCTGGTGCGCTTCAAAGGCGAAATGCAGCCGGGCATCACGCTGCGCGATCTGGTGCACGCGATTCCGCTGTACGCCATCAAGCAGGGCCTGCTGACCGTTGAGAAGAAAGGCAAGAAAAACATCTTCTCCGGTCGCGTGCTGGAAATCGAAGGTCTGCCGAAGCTGAAAGTTGAGCAGGCATTTGAGCTGACCGATGCCTCGGCCGAGCGTTCTGCGGCGGGTTGTACCATCAAGCTGGATAAAGAGCCGATCATCGAGTATCTGAACTCCAACATCGTACTGCTGAAGTGGATGATCTCCGAAGGCTACGGCGACCGTCGTACGCTGGAGCGCCGTATTCAGGGCATGGAAAAATGGCTGGCCGATCCGCAACTGCTGGAAGCCGATGCCGATGCGGAATACGCAGCGGTAATCGAAATCGATCTGGCGGAAATCAAAGAGCCAATCCTGTGTGCGCCGAACGATCCGGACGACGCGCGCTGGCTGTCTGACGTGCAGGGCGAGAAGATCGACGAAGTGTTCATCGGTTCGTGCATGACCAACATCGGTCACTTCCGTGCGGCAGGTAAACTGCTGGACGCACACAAAGGCCAGCTGCCAACCCGCCTGTGGGTAGCGCCGCCAACCAAGATGGATGCCGCGCAGCTGACAGAAGAGGGCTACTACAGCGTCTTTGGTAAGAGCGGTGCGCGTATCGAGATTCCGGGCTGTTCACTGTGCATGGGTAACCAGGCGCGCGTGAAAGACGGCGCGACGGTGGTTTCCACCTCGACCCGTAACTTCCCGAACCGTCTGGGTACCGGTGCCAATGTGTTCCTGGCATCAGCCGAGCTGGCCGCGGTCGCTTCCCTGCTGGGTAAACTGCCTACGCCGGACGAGTATCAGCAGTTTATGTTGCAGGTGGATAAAACCGCTGCCGACACCTACCGCTACCTGAACTTCGATCAGCTGGGCCAGTACACCGAAAAAGCGGACGGAGTGATTTTCCAGACCGCGGTGTAAAATACGCCTGCCAGTGAAAAAGGGACGAGCGCATCGTCCCTTTTTTTATGCGCTTTTTTCCCTCGCCGTCTCCAGGCATAATGCGAGCGCGATCCCACTTTCTTGCGCGCGCTGCGCACAAAATGCACGAAAGCGTGCCGTCTGGCGCGCCACTGGTATGAGGCCAACATGGAATATGAATTTCTGCGTGACGTGACCGGTCAGGTCCGGGTGCGCATGTCGATGGACCACGAAGCGGTGGGGCACTGGTTCAATGAAGAGGTGAAAGAGAACTTTGCGCTGCTGGATGAAGTCGAAGCCGCGGTGCGTGCAGTCAAAGGCACGCAGCAGCAGTGGCAGCGCGTCGGGCACGAATATACGCTGTGGCTGGATGAGGAAGAGGTGATGATCCGCGCCAATCAGCTGGCGTTAGAGGATGACGGCCTGGAAGAGGGCATGACTTATTACGATGAAGAGAGCCTGTCGTTCTGCGGCGTGGAGGATTTTCTCGCGGTGATTGCTGCTTATCGCCGGTTTATGGCCGGCCGCTAACGGGCGCCCGCAGCCGGGGCGCCACTGCCGTTGCGCTGGTTACACGCCGTTAATGGCGGAACGGGCGTGGGATAAAGGTTCCTCATCCACAATCGGTTCGACCTTACCGAGCAGGAACAGGTAGTTAAGGATTCCGATCACCACCAGCACCGCCGAGAACACCAGCGCCCAGGTAAAGTGGCCGGTGGCACCGACGATAGCGCCGGTAATGATTGGCCCGACCGCACCGCCCATATTGGAGACGGTATTCTGCAGCCCGGCAACAATTGACACGCTGTTGGTGGGCGCAACATCGCCCGGCAGCGCCCACACCTGAGATGCCGCGACGGTGGTGCCGGACTTAGCAATACACAGCAGCAGTACCGTCATGAACACGGAATCGGTGAACGGCGCGAACCCGATGCACAGCGCCATCAGCAGGCCAATCGTCAGGAACAGCTTGCGTGTGGCGGTCAGCGACAGCACTTTTTTGTGCACCATACGGTCCGACGCCCAGCCCGCCAGCACCTCAATCACCATGCCGCAGATCAGCGGCAGCGCCGCCACCATGCCCATTTTCAGGAAATCCATCCCTTTGTCTTTCACCAGGTAAGTTGGCAGCCAGGTGATAAAGAAGTAGGAGGTGTAATTGATGGTGAAGAAGCCAATACACATTGCCCAGATGTTGCGGTAGCGCAGCAACTTGTACCACTTCATCGGCCGCACGTTTTTATCGCCGTGCTTCTGCGCCTGGCCATCGCGGATCAGGCGCACTTCATCGGTGCTAATCGCTTTGTGGTCTTCCGGGTTCTCGGCATAAATGAAGTACCAGGCGATGACCCAGATCAGCCCGACGGCACCAATCGCCAGAAAGGTCAGACGCCAGTCGAACAGCGCGATCATAAAGACGATCAGCGGCATGGCGACGGCCCCGCCAAATTTTGATGCGCTGTCGAACAGGCCGGAGACGGTGGCGCGCTCGCGATCCGGGAACCAGCGCGCGGTAATACCGGCGTTGCTGGGATAAGCCGCTGCTTCACCCACGCCGAGCGCCAGACGCAGCGCCAGCAGCGATTTAAAGCCGGTGGCGAGCCCCATTGCCATGGTGGCGATCGACCACCAGCCGACAGCGATGCCGAGGCCTTTTTTCTGGCCGAAGCGGTCGGCAAACCAGCCTGCCGGGATCTGCAACAGCGCATAAGACCAGAAAAACGCCGCCATGATAAAGCCCATCATCTCCGGATTGATGTCGAGCTCGGTGATCAGGTGCGGTGCGGCGGCAGAGAGTACGGTACGATCAATATAGTTAATGGCAATGGCCAGCCACATCAGGCCGGCGATCCACCATCTGATGCGTGTTGAGCGTGCGGTGTTGGTCATAATCATTATCCACGCGAAAAGGGTGACAGAGGAGGGCGGCGTCAGGCCAGCCCGTTCATGACATTCATCGGGCGTTCGCCCTGTTTTATACACTGCACAATCTGCGTCACGCAGCGTTCGCCGATGGCGCTGATGGCGCCGTCGGTATATCCGGCAAGGTGCGCCGTGGGGATAAAGTTGCTCAGGGTGAACAGCGGATGCTGCGCCAGCGGCTCCTGCACAAAGACATCCGCCGCCGCACCGGCAATCACGTTATCCTGCAATGCCTGGTAGAGATCCTGCTCATTCACCACGCCACCGCGTGACGCGTTGATGAGAAACGCGCTCTTCTTCATGCGCTTCAGGCGCGCAGCGTCGAACAGGTTTTGCGTCTGGTCGGTGAGCGGCATATGTAAGGTGATGAAGTCGCTGTGCTCCGTCAGCTGATCGAGGCTGACAAACGTCACGCCGTGTTCGGCGGCGAAGGCGTCATCGGGATAAAAATCGAAGGCGAGGATGCGCATATTGAAGCCTTTAGCGCGCAGTGCCACCTGCTTTCCTATATTGCCCAGGCCGATGATGCCGAGCGTTTTGCCGTAGACGTCGGTGGCAAAAATGCGTGGCCAGTGGCCGGCGCGGGTCTCTATTGCGGCGGTGGTGATCTGGCGCGCGCTATTGAGAATCAGCGCAAAGGCGAAATCGGCAACCGCGTGTTTGTTCGCGTCCGGCACGTTTGTCACGTAAATACCGCGCGCACGCGTCGCGTCGAGGTCGATGTTATCGACGCCTACGCCGTGCTTGCAGACAATTTTCAGCTGCGGTGCCAGCGACAGCAGCGCATCGTTGACCTCGGTAAAGGCCACGATCAGGGCGACGGTGTCGGCGAGATGCGGCGCCAGCGCGCTGAGCGGTGCGTCGGCGGGCAGCGTAATCAGCTCAAAGCCCTGCTGGTGAAGTGTGTCGATCGGCGCGGCGTCGTAGCGGGCGAACGAAGGTGAAGTACAGATGACTTTCATAGCAAATGCGTCCCGGTGTTAATAACAGCAGCCATCGCTGCCTGAATCCGCCCCGCCACCGTCAGATTAACCCTAACCCTGATGGCGGCAGGGGTGCGTAGCGGCGCCTGTATTGCGCGATGAATCGCGCCGCTACCACAGCTGCGTGCGGTAAGTGCTTTGAATTTACTGACTTTACTGCAAATACTGATTCACGATCTGGCGGATCTTCTGCTCTTCCTCCGCAGAGAAGCGCACCGCATAGCGGCTGTCGCCGACCTCATAGCCCAGCAGCGCCACGGCTTTTTTCACCGCCGCCGGGGAAAAACCAATGCTGTAGAGATCGGTACGCAGGCCGGTGACGTTCTCCTGAGCGGCGCGCGATCCGGCGATGTCACCGGCATGGAAGCGCGCCCAGATGGCGTTAATCTCTTTCGGCGCCACGTTAGCCAGCCCGGAAATACAGGCGGAACAGCCATCGACGAAGCCCTGATGAATCAGTGAATCCGGCCCGTTCAGCACGTTGAAATGCGCAATACCTGCCGCTGCCTGCAGAAAGCCGCTCAGGCTTTCGTAGCTGCCGGCGCTGTCTTTGATGCCAATGATGTTGGGATGCGCTGCCAGCGTGCGCACGGTTTCCGGCAGCAGCGTATTACCGGTGCGCGCCGGAATGTTGTAGAGAAACAGCGGGACGTCGAGGGCGTCGGCCACGGCACGGTAGTGATCAATCAGCTCTTCCTGTTTGAGCGGCACAAAGTAAGGGGTGATCACCGAGACGGCATCCACGCCCAGCTTTGCCACCTGCCTGCCCAGCCGGATAGTCTCACGCGTCGAGATCTCGCCAATGTGCGCCACCACCGGTGCGCTGCCGTTTACTTCGTCGACGCAGGTCTCGGTCACCGCCAGCTTCTCCTGCTCGTTCAGCACGAAAAACTCCCCGTTGGTGCCGCCGCAGAAAATACCGTTACCGGCGCTTAGCTGACGCCGAATCTGTTCACGCTGCGCGGCAGGATTGTAGGCTCCGTCGCGATCAAAAGTGGTGACGATGGCGGTCAGTACGCCCTGAATGGTGTTGCTCATGATTTCCCCGCTCATGCTGAGTGATTTAACGCCGGAAACAGCGTCAGGTAGACGTTGCGCACATCGTCGGCGCTGACTTTCATCGGTACATTCTTCATCAGGCGCTGCACGTCCAGCGCGGCTTCGACCAGATACGGCAGATGATCCGGCCCGATGCCCAGTGCTTCCAGGCTGGCCGGCAGTTTAAGGCGCTGCACCAGCGCGGCTAAATAGGCCACCAGCGCGTGCGATTTGGCCTCTTCATCCAGTGAGCTATCGGCATCTGGCAGCAGATCGTAGGCCTGCGCGAACTTGCTCACCGCCGCCGGACGCACAAACTGCATGCACGGCGCCAGCAGAATGGCGTTGGCCACGCCGTGCGGCAGATGGTACTTGCCGCCCAGCGGATACGACATGGCGTGCACCAGGTGCGTCCCGGCATGGGCGATCGCCGCTCCGCCGTAGTAGGACGCCCACAACATATTCAGCCGTGCTTCCAGGTTGTCCGGTTCGGCAATGGTCTTTTCGAGGCTGGCGAACAGCTTTTTCATGCCGATCAGCGCATAGTTATCACTCACCGGATTGGCCACGGTGGCGGTGAAGCACTCAATCAGGTGGCACAGTGCATCAATCCCGGTCGACGAGGCGATGTGCGCCGGCATGCTGGTGGTCAGTTCCGGAATCAGCGCCACGTAGTCCGGCAGCATCACCGGCGAAATGATACCGACCTTGGTCTCTTTCTCTGGAATGGCAAGGATGGCGTTGGGCGTGGCTTCCGAGCCGGTACCGGCCGTGGTCGGGATCAGTAAAGAAGCGGTACGCGTGTGCGGCTTCTCACCGGCCAGCAGCGCCGTCAGGGTTGGCGCATCGGCCACGCACAACACGGACAGCAGCTTCGCCACATCCAGTACGCTGCCGCCGCCAATGCCGATCACCAGATCGACGTCGCCGTGCGGCAGCGCCGCAACAATCGCCGCCACATCATGCTGGCTCGGCTCGGGCGGCACCGTATCAACCAGGCTCAGGCTGGCGATCTGCTGCTGCAGCCGGGCGATAAGCGCCTGCACCGCCGGAATGCCCAGAATGTTTTTATCCGTGACCAGCAACGCCTTCTGCTTATCCTGCAGTAAATAGCTGAGATCGTTCAAAGCCTGATAGCCACTGATCACGGTGCTGTTGATATTCATGTCATGCCCTTATAACGGTTTTGCACATTATGATTAGGTTTGCTCAATGCTGTGCGGGGTGTATCCCTTTCTGAGGCTAAATTTATAGGCGATATCGATTTCAATTAATTTGATCTTGCTCACATATAATCAATCATGATTGAATATAATCAAATGCAGCACGGCAAGGGGCCGTGACAGGAGAGAAAATGACTTCATCGCCATGGAAAACGCCGGTTCTGGTGATTGCCGACGATTTTACCGGCGCCAATGACGCAGGCAGCGGCTTCGCGCTGGCCGGCGCACGCGTCCACGTGCTGTTCAATAACCTGACACCCCCGGATGCCGGCGCAGCGGATGTGCTGGTGATCAGCACCGATAGCCGTGCGGTCAGCGCAGCGGAAGCCGCCAGCCGCACGCATGCCGCCATTCAGCCGCATCAGCAGATAGCGCAACACGGCTGGCTGTTTAAGAAGATCGACTCAACGCTGCGCGGCAATCCAGGCGCTGAGGTAGCCGCCGCGCTGCAGGTCAGCGCGAAACGGCTGGCGCTGGTGGTGCCGGCGGTGCCTAAGCTGGGCCGCATCACGCGCGGCGGGGAAGTGTGGATCCATCAGCAGCGCCTGATCGACACCGAATTTGCCAGCGATCCTAAAACCCCGGTGACCAGCAGTAACGTGCTGACGCGGCTGCAGATGCAATACGACCTGCCGGGCGAGCAGATCGATCTTGCCACGGTACGCAGCGGCACGCTGGCCGCACGGCTGGCGACCAGTCAGGGCCTGCTGGTACTGGACGCGGAACTGCAGGCGGATATCGACGCCATTATCGCGGCTGCCGCGACGCTGCCGGAACGTCCGCTGCTGGTCGGCGCGTCCGGGTTAAGCGATGCGCTGGGTGCGCATCTTGCTGCGCGGCCCTCTCGCCCGGTGCTGGCGATTGTCGGTTCGATGAGCGCCATGGCGCAGCAGCAAATCGCCCGGCTCGCCAGCCAGCGTGACATTCGCTTGATTGATATTGATATTTGCCAGCTGTTTGCCACACCGGCATGGCCGCAGGCGGCGGCCTGGCAGCAGGCGATGGTCCAGGCGCTGCGCGAGGGCGTGCACTGTGTGGTGCGCACTACGCAACAGGCTGACCAGCGCCACGCGATTGCGCAGCTGTGTCAGCAGCAGCAGATTACGCGCCAGCAGCTCGGCGAGCGCATCTGCCAGTTTCTGGCACAGCTCACGCGCGCCGTCTGCGCGCACATTCAGCCTGCCGGCCTGTTTCTTTCCGGCGGTGACGTGGCCATCGCGGTGGCGCAGGCGCTCGGGGCCAGCGGCTTTCAGATTCAGGGCCAGGTGGCGGGCTGTGTGCCGCACGGGGTTCTGCTTAACAGTGAATTACACCTGCCGGTGATGACCAAAGCGGGTGGCTTTGGTGATGAAAACACCCTGGCAGAAGCCATTCGTTTTATTGAGGAGAAGTCGAGTGAATAACACTATTGCGGTGA
Organism: gamma proteobacterium symbiont of Scutellera amethystina; assembly: GCF_059730845.1. Lineage (NCBI taxonomy): Bacteria > Pseudomonadati > Pseudomonadota > Gammaproteobacteria > gamma proteobacterium symbiont of Scutellera amethystina. Next base: position 3,286,705 of record NZ_AP035935.1, on the reverse strand, counting down.
CCATGGGCGATCCGGCGGGCATCAGCCCGGAAATCATCATTAAAGCGCTGGCAGAAGGGGAGCTGGCGGGCATTCCGGCGGTGGTGGTCGGCTGTGCCGCGACGCTGCGTCGGGTGCTGGCGCTGAACATTACGCCGCACGCTGAGTTGCGCGTGCTGGACAGCGTGCAGGATGCGCATTTCGCACCGGGCATCATTAACGTCATCGATGAGCCGCTGGCCGATCCTGACGCGCTGCAGCCGGGCAAGGTGCAGAAGCAGGCCGGCGATCTGGCCTGGCGCTGCGTGAAGCGCGCCACCGAACTGGCGCTGGCGGGCGACGTGCAGGCGATTGCCACCGCTCCGCTGAACAAAGAGGCGCTGCATGCGGCGGGCCACCTTTATCCCGGCCACACTGAACTGCTGGCACAGCTGACCCAAACCAAAAATTACGCCATGGTGCTGTATACCGACCATCTGAAAGTGATCCACGTGACCACGCACATCGCGCTGCGTAAGTTCCTCGACACGCTGAACGGCGAACGTATTCAGACGGTGATCGGCATGGCTGACAGCTTCCTGCGCCGCGTGGGCTATGACCAACCGCGCATCGCGGTCGCCGGGGTCAATCCGCACGCGGGCGAGAATGGCCTGTTTGGTGATGAAGAGATCACCACGGTGACGCCAGCGATCCAGGCAATGAAGCAGCAGGGCATTGATGTCCATGGCCCGTGCCCGCCGGATACGGTGTTTTTACAGTGCCAGCAGGGGCAGTACGATATGGTAGTGGCGATGTACCACGATCAGGGGCATATCCCATTGAAACTGCTTGGATTTTACGATGGCGTCAACATCACGGCGGGACTGCCGTTTATCCGCACTTCCGCCGACCACGGCACGGCATTTGATATCGCCTGGACAGGTAAAGCGAACTCTGCGAGCATGGCGATCTCAATAAAACTCGCGATGCAGCTTGCATAGGGAAATATGAAGGGACAAAGCCGTCTCGACCAGATTATGGACTATCTCAAAAGTCATAATCTGGTCACTGTTGAACAGCTGGTGAGCGCCATTTCTGCTTCGCCAGCCACCATTCGCCGCGATCTGATTAAGCTGGACAAGGAAGGGGTGATTAGCCGCAGCCACGGCGGCGTCACGCTGAACCGCTTTATCCCGACGCAGCCGACCACGCTGGAGAAAATGCAGCGTAACCTGGCGGAGAAGCAGGCCATCGCCCAGTTCGCCGCCAGCTATGTGCAGTCCGGCGATGCGGTGGTGCTGGATGCCGGCACCACCATGCTGGAACTGGCACGACAGCTGACCCATTTGCAGCTGCGGGTGATCACCGCCGATCTGCACATTGCGCTGTTTTTGTCGGAGTTTAAACAGATTGAGACCACCATCATCGGCGGCCGCATCGACGACTCCAGCCAGTCGTGCATTGGTGAGCACGGCCGGCGCCTGCTGCGCAGCATCAATCCGGACATTGCGTTTGTCAGCTGTAACTCATGGAGTATTGAGCGCGGTATTACCACGCCGACGGAAGACAAAGCCGGGCTGAAGATGGATCTGCTGGCCAACGCGCGCCGGCGCATTCTGCTGGCCGACAGCAGTAAATATGGCTCATGGTCGCTGTACTGCGCGGCACCGATTGATAGCCTGACCGATGTGGTGACCGATTCCCGCCTTGATGAAGCGGTATGCCGTGATTTGCGCGAGCGCGGCATTGGCCTGCAGCTGACCGCGTAAATGTGCCGCCCGCATCAGCGGGTGAATGACGTGCGCTGCGCTACCGCGGCGCAGCCTTCACCCACTGCTGGCACTGAGTTATAACAACTTCAATCCCGTCGCCGGGATATTGCGCCCGTAATAAATCTCACGCATCTCCTTCCACAGCAGATTGGTAATGCGCTTGTGCTCCTGCGGGCTCAGCTCTTCAGGTTTGGTGTTGAACAGGTAATACTTCAGATCAAATTCCTTCAGCAACATCTTGGTATGAAAGATGTTTTCCTGATAAACGTTAACGTCCACCATGTCGTACATCGCTTTCATATCCTCGGACATGAAGTTCTGAATGGAATTGATCTCATGGTCGATGAAATGCTTCACGCCATTGACGTCGCGGGTGAAGCCGCGCACGCGGTAATCCACGGTCACGATATCCGACTCCAGCTGGTGGATGAGATAATTCAGCGCCTTCAGGGGCGAAATCACGCCGCAGGTCGAGACTTCAATGTCGGCGCGGAAGGTACATAAACCGCCTTCCGGGTGACTCTCCGGATAGGTGTGCACGCAGATGTGACTCTTGTCGAGGTGCGCGACCACCGAATTGGGCAGCGGGCCGGGATGCTCGGAATTATCGATATCCTGCGGATTGATCGGCTCTTCGCTGACCAGAATCGTCACGCTGGCACCCTGCGGCTCATAATCCTGGCGCGCGATATTCAGCACGTTAGCACCGATAATCGAGCAGGTCTCGGTGAGGATTTCCGTCAGGCGGTTGGCGTTATATTGCTCATCAATATAGGCGATATAGCCATCACGTTCGGCTTCGCTATTGGCATAGCAAATGTCGTAGATACAAAAACTCAGGCTTTTGGTCAGATTATTGAAGCCATGTAGTTTTAGCTTTTGCAATTGGGTTCACCTCCTGAGGTCAGCTGAGCGCGTTTAAAAGGTATTGCGGCAGGGCAAAGCTGCCGATATGCAGCTGTGGCGTGTAGTAACGGCAGGGCAGTCCGGCTGCGGCAAAACGTGACTGCAGCGTCGCAAGGTCCGGCTGGCGCAGCGCCGGATTATCGCTCGCCCAGGCAAAGGTCATGATGCCGCCGTAGTAGGTCGGAATCGCCGCCTGATAAAAGCTGACGTCAGCGAAATAGTGGCTAAGTTTGCGGTGGCTGTTGACCGCTTCATCCTGCTGCAGGAAGCAGACGCCGTTCTGCGCGACAAACACGCCACCGGGATTGAGCGCCTGTTTGCAGCCGGCATAAAACGCCGAGGTGAACAGACTCTCGCCGGGACCGATTGGATCGGTACAGTCGGAGATGATCACATCAAACCGTTCCTGCGTCTGGCTGACGAAGTTAACGCCATCGTCGATCACCAGCTGCAGACGCGGATCGTCGTAAGCGCCGGCGCTGTGGTTAGGCAGATAGGTTTGACAGAAATTCACCACGCCGGCATCAATTTCCACCATGGTGATGTGCTCAACGCTTTGATGCCGGGCGACCTCGCGCAGCATCGCGCCGTCACCGCCGCCGATAATCAATACGCGCCGGGCGTTGCCGTGCGCCAGAATCGGCACGTGCGTCATCATTTCGTGATAGATAAACTCATCGCGCTCGGTGGTTTGCACCACGCCGTCCAGCGCCATCACGCGGCCAAACGCGGCGTTCTCAAAGATCACCAGATCCTGATGCGCGGTTTTATCGCGGTATAGCAGATTGTCTACGCTGAAATATTGGCCAAAGCCGCTATGCAGCGTCTCATGCCAGGTCTCTTTGTCGGCCATGCCGGAGCGCTCCTTATGCTGTTAACGCGCAATAATGCCAGAAAAAAGCATAACGAATTATGACCGTGCTTGCACGGTCAGGGCGTTAACAGCAGCGCAGGGCGGAGGATTATTTCACGTAGGCAAGCAGGCTGAGGGAATCGCGCGCCAGCGACTTACACTTTTTGTCGTTGGTGATGGCGATACCGCTCAAATCTTTGTAGCTCTCTTCACCGAGGGATTTCATGTTGTAAGCGCTGTAATTGCTCAGATCCCAGCGGTTTTGCTGGGCAAAAAACACCAGTGCTTTACGAATCTGCGCGTCGGGCAGATCCTGATAGCCGCAATCATTTTTCAGATAGACAAACACCGCGGTGAGGTCAGCCAGATCTTCTGCTTCGGATTCGCTCAGGGCAAAACTGGTGGAGGAGAAGCCAAGGAGTCCCGCCAGCAGCAGGATCTTGATGCTTTTCGTCATAATCGTTCTCAACAAGGGACAATTTAATGACGTTAGCACAGTTATTGCCGGGATTCCGCTAAATTTGGCTAAATGGGCCACAGGCGCGCTTTTTATCCCGGCGGGCGCTTTCATCGCTTGACCCTCCCGCAGGGGAAAGGTTTACGCTGTGCCCCTATTCACGATAAGGATATGAATATGCAACGTCGTCATTTTCTCAAGCTGACTGCCGCCCTCAGTGCAGCCGGCGCGCTGCCCTTCTGGAGCCGCTCGCTGATGGCTGCTACGCGCCCGCTGTTGCCCATCCCGTCGCTGCTGGAGCCCGATGCACACGGCCAGTACACGCTGACCGCCATGACCGGCAGCAGCCAGTGGAACGGCAAATCCGTCCCAACCTGGGGTTACAACGGTAGCCTGCTCGGCCCGGCGCTGCGCCTGCAGCGTGAGAAAAGCGTCACCGTCAATATTCATAATCGCCTGCCGGAAGCCACCACGCTGCACTGGCACGGGCTGGAAATTCCCGGCGCGGTGGATGGCGGTCCGCAGGCGCTGATTGCGCCCGGCGCCACGCGTCAGGTGAGTTTTACCCCCGATCAACCGGCGGCGACCTGCTGGTTCCATCCGCATCAGCACGGCAAAACCGGCTATCAGGTGGCGCAGGGGCTGGCAGGGCTGGTACTGCTGGAAGATGAGGCGTCCGGCAAGTTGCGGCTGCCGATGCAGTGGGGCGAAGATGATGTGCCGCTGATTTTCCAGGATAAGCAGCTCACTCAGGACGGCACGCGTATCGATTATCAGCTGGATATCATGCGCGCCGCCGTGGGCTGGTTTGGCGATTTGATGCTGACCAACGGCGTGCCGTATCCGCAGCACGCGGTGCCGCGCGGCTGGCTGCGCCTGCGCCTGCTCAACGGCTGCAATGCGCGCTCGCTGCACATCGCCGCCAGCGATAAACGTCCGCTGTACGTGGTGGCGAGCGACGGTGGCCTGCTGGCTGAACCGGTGAAGGTGGAGAGCCTGCCGCTGCTGCCGGGCGAGCGCTTTGAAGTGCTGGTGGATACCTCAGACGGCAAAACCTTCGATATCGTAACGCTGCCGGTCACGCAGATGGGCATGACGCTGGCGCCGTTCGATCAGCCGCTGCCGCTGGTGCAGATTCTTCCGCTGCGCGTGATGGCCAGCGGTACGCTGCCGGACCAGCTGGTGGATGTGCCGCCGCTGCCGGCAACGGAAGGGCTGCAGAGCCGCTGGCTGCAGCTGATGATGGATCCGCAGCTGGATCAGCAGGGCATGCAGGCGCTGCAGCAGCGCTACGGTGCCAAAGCGATGAGCAGCCAGCACGGCGCGGGCAAAGCGATGGATCACGGCAGCATGAACATGGACCATGGCGCGATGGATCATGGCAACATGGATCACGGCGATATGGCGATGGATCAGGGCAACCCTGCCCGCAGCGCCGCATATGATTTCCACAACGGCAACAAAATCAACGGCCAGGCCTTCAACATGGAAAAGCCCATGTTTGCCGTGCCGCTGGGCAAATATGAAAAATGGACCATCTCCGGCGAAGGCGACGCCATGCTGCACCCGTTCCACATTCACGGCACGCAGTTCCGCATTCTGTCCGAAAACGGCAAGCCGCCTGCGGCGCATCGCGCCGGCTGGAAAGACATGGTCAGCGTCAACGGCTGGCGCAGTGAAGTGCTGGTGCGCTTCAACTACGTCGCCGATACTGAAAATGCCTATATGGCGCACTGCCATCTGCTGGAGCATGAAGATACCGGCATGATGCTGGGCTTTACGGTGAGCTGACGGCCGCTTCCAGCGCCAGGCGGATATCCTCAATCAAATCATCGGCATGTTCGATGCCGATCGACAGGCGCACCGTCGCGTCGGTGATGCCGATGCGCTCCCGCACCTCCTGCGGCACGCCGGAATGGGTGGTGCTGGCGGGATGGCTGGCGAGCGACTCGGTGCCGCCGAGGCTCACCGCCAGTTTGAACAGCGCCAGCGCGTTGAGAAAGCGGAATGCCGCAGCCTGGCCGCCCTCGATATCAAAGGAGAAGGTGGAACCGGCGCCGCTGCACTGGCGCTGCCAGGTTTCTCCTGCCGGGCTGCTGGCGTCGAGATACGGCAGCCAGTGCAGTTTCGCCACCTGTGCGCTCTCGCGCAGAAATGCCGCCACTTTTTCCGCATTGCTGGCGGCTTTCTCCATGCGCAGCGACAGCGTTTCCAGCGAGCGGCCAATCATCCAGCTGGAGTGCGGATCGAGCTGGGTGCCAATCGCGCTGCGTAGCGAACGCACTTTGTTGATTAATGCCCGGCTGCCCAGCGCGGCGCCGGCAATCAAATCGGAATGACCACCGACATATTTGGTCAGCGAGTAGAGGGAGATATCCGCGCCGTGCTGCAGCGGACGCTGAAACAGCGGGCCGAGCAGGGTGTTGTCGCAGGCGAGAATCGGCCGGGAGCCCTGCTGCTGTGTGATCACTTCCGCCACCTGATGCATCAGTTGGATGTCCACCAGACTGTTGGTGGGGTTGGCCGGCGTTTCGATCAGAATCATCGCGACGCGCCCGCGCTGCCACGCCAGCTTCGCGGCTTCATACACTTTATCTTCGTCGGTGCCGTCGCTGAATCCCACCGCTTTGATCTCCAGATCGTGCAGCGTTTTGCTCAGCAGCGTTTCGGTGCCGCCGTACAGCGGCTGCGAGTGCAGGATCACTTCGCCGGGACGGGCAAAGGTCAGCAGCGTGGTGGCGATGGCCGACATACCGGAAGAGAACAGCGCGGCGCTTTCGGCACCTTCATAAATGGCCAGCCGATCTTCGACGATCTCGCTGTTAGGGTGGTTGAAGCGGGAATAGACCAGCCCGCCGCTTTTGCCCGCCGGCGGTTGCTGGCGGCCGGCAACGAAATCAAAAAATTCTTTGCCCTCTTCGGCGCTGTTAAACACAAAGGTTGACGTCAGAAACACCGGCGGCTTCACCGCACCTTCTGACAGGCGCGGATCGTAACCGTAGTTGAGCATCTGCGTTTCCGGATGCAGTTCACGCGTGCCGATCTGCGTTTTTTTACCTGATGAAGCGGCCATAGGGATCTCCAGAGAGAGCGGGCAGGATGCTTACAGTTAACGCCAGCGCAATAAATTTCGCCACGATAACGTTTGCGTTCTGTGCGCGGCGTTAGCCTGTGCGTCGACTATGATAGAATGCGCGGCTTTCTGAAAACCTTCTTAGGCGAATGCAATGAAACACACCGTCGACGTGATGATCTCTGAGCAGGAGATCGCAACCCGTATTGCCGAATTGGGCAAGCAGATCAGCGAGCACTACCGCAACAGCGGCAGCGAAATGGTGCTGGTCGGCCTGCTGCGTGGCTCCTTCATGTTTATGGCAGACCTGTGCCGCGCCATTGATGTTGCGCACGAAGTCGACTTCATGACCGCCTCTAGCTACGGCAGCGGCATGTCCTCCACGCGCGACGTGAAAATCCTTAAAGATCTCGATGAAGACATTCGCGGCAAAGATGTGCTGATCGTCGAAGACATCATCGACTCCGGTAACACCCTGAGCAAAGTGCGTGAAATTCTGCAGCTGCGTGAGCCAAAATCGCTGGCGATCTGCACGCTGCTGGATAAGCCGGAGCGTCGTGAAGTTGAGGTGCCGGTCGAGTTTGTCGGCTTTACCATTCCGGATGAGTTCGTGGTCGGCTTCGGTATCGACTACGCACAGCGCTACCGCCATTTGCCGTATATCGGCAAAGTTACGCTGCTGGACGAATAACCGCACAATCTTCCAAGGCTGATTCCCTCCGCCTGCGATAAGATGCGCAGCCCGTAACTCAATGACTTACGGGCTCGGCACGCGTTTTCCTGCGGCACGCAGAGTGGCAGAGTGTGGTGGGTTATCACTCTGCGCAATTCCTTTGATTTCACAACCGTTATCGCTGAATAACCCCGCACGCTCGACGCGAGCGCACTATCATTTCATATGGCTATGATGTCACTACAACAGGGTACGGACTCGCAATGACTTATGCACTGGAACTTTCCGGGCTGACCAAGACCTATCCCGGCGGCGTACAGGCGCTGAAAGGCCTCGATCTCAACGTGGAAGCAGGCGACTTTTATGCCTTACTGGGCCCTAACGGTGCCGGTAAGTCCACCACCATTGGCATTATCAGCTCGCTGGTGAACAAATCCAGCGGCAGCGTGCGCGTGTTTGGCTACGACCTGCAGAAAGATGTGGTCAACGCCAAGCGGCAGCTTGGGCTGGTGCCACAGGAATTCAACTTTAACCCGTTTGAAACCGTAATGCAGATTGTGGTTAATCAGGCCGGCTATTACGGTGTGGAACGTGCCGAAGCGAACAAGCGCGCGGAAAAATACCTTAATCAGCTCGACCTGTGGGGCAAGCGTAACGAACGGGCGCGCATGTTGTCCGGCGGCATGAAGCGCCGGCTGATGATTGCCCGGGCGCTGATGCATGAACCGAAACTGCTGATTCTTGATGAACCGACGGCTGGTGTGGATATCGAACTGCGCCGCTCGATGTGGGTGTTCCTGAAAGAGCTGAACGCCAAAGGCACCACCATCATCCTGACCACCCACTATCTGGAAGAGGCGGAAATGCTGTGCCGTAACATCGGCATCATCCAGAGCGGCGAGCTGGTGGAGAACACCTCAATGAAAGGGCTGCTGTCTAAGCTGCAGTCGGAAACCTTTATCCTCGACCTGGCGCCGCGCAGTCCGCTGCCGCAGCTGGAGGGCTTCCAGTATCGTCTGGTTGATACCTCAACGCTGGAAGTGGAAGTGATGCGTGAACAGGGGCTGAATAGCGTATTCAGCCAGCTGAGCGCGCAGGGCGTGCAGGTGCTCAGCATGCGCAATAAAGCGAATCGTCTGGAAGAGCTGTTCGTCAGCCTGACGCAGGGAAAAACAGGAGTAACCGCATGACGCATCTGTACTGGGTGGCGCTCAAGAGTATCTGGAGCAAAGAGATCAACCGTTTCGCCCGCATCTGGATTCAGACGCTGGTGCCGCCGGTGATCACCATGACGCTGTACTTCATTATCTTTGGCAATCTGATCGGCTCACGCATCGGCGATATGCACGGCTTCAGCTATATGCAGTTTATCGTGCCGGGCCTGATTATGATGGCGGTGATCACCAACGCTTACGCCAACGTCGCCTCGTCATTCTTCAGCGCTAAGTTCCAGCGCAACATTGAAGAGCTGCTGGTGGCGCCGGTGCCGACGCACATTATTATCGCCGGTTATGTCGGCGGCGGCGTAGCGCGCGGCGTGTGCGTGGGCGTGCTGGTGACGGCGGTGTCGCTGTTTTTCGTGCCGTTCCACGTATTCTCGTGGCCGATGGTGGCGATCACGCTGCTGCTGACGGCGATTCTGTTCTCGCTGGCGGGCCTGCTGAATGCGGTGTTTGCGCGCACCTTTGACGATATCAGCCTGATCCCGACCTTCGTGCTGACGCCGTTAACTTACCTCGGTGGCGTATTCTACTCGCTGGCGCTGCTGCCGCCGTTCTGGCAGGCGGTGTCGAAGCTCAATCCGGTGGTGTACATGATCAGCGGGTTCCGCTATGGCTTCCTTGGCATCAATGATGTTCCGCTGGTGTTGACGCTGTCAGTGCTGGTGGCGTTTATTGTGGTGTTTTACGTGCTGGTGTATGCGCTGATTCAGCGCGGACGCGGCTTGCGCACCTGAGGCGCAAGTCCGAATAAGAAGCCGCTGCCGGCGTCGTCCGGCGGCGGCTTTTTTTTACCCACTCTTTGCAGTTCCAGACGCGTCTTGTGCTTTCAGCTCGTGGCTTTCCCCATAGTGGCCGCTGACCAAAAAAGCAGCGGGGAAGCAAACAGTGAATCGGGTATCATGGATTGATAATTTACGCGGCATGAGCATTCTGGCCGTGATTTTTTTGCACTGCATGATCGCAGTGAACCAGCAGGCCGGGCACTTCACTGCCTTTAACGAGCTGGTGAATCAGCTGCTGGCGCCGGTGCGTATGGGGCTGATGTGCTTCGTCTCCGGACTGTTCGTCGCCAGCGGTTTACGCCACGGGCAGGCGCGCTATCTGCGAAACAAAGTCAGCAGCATTCTCTATCCGTTTGCCGTCTGGGCGCTGATCTACGGCGGGCTGAAGTGGACCTTCAGCGCGATGGCCAATCACCCACAGTCGCCGCTGGCCATCGTGCTCGGTCATCTGAGCGGCGGCGATATCACCTGGTTTCTGCACTCGCTGTTTCTGTTTTTTGTGCTGATTATCCCGGCGCGCCGCCTGCCTGCGGCGCTGGTGCTGACACTGTGCGTTACCGGTGCGGTGCTGCTGCCGCCGGTGCCGCCTGACTCGCTGTTTGCCAGTTTCGATAACCTGCATCTGAACAAGTCGCTGGTGCTGTTTGCCTTCTTCTACAGCGCCGACTGGCTGGTGCGAAAGGATGTTGATATTGCCGCGTTCGCGCAGCGTCGTACACCGCTGCTGCTGTCGCTGATCGCCTTTATGTTGCTCGCGGCGTTCAGCCTGTGGGGCGGGCTGCGTCAGCATTCTCCGTGGCTGCTGCCGCTGGCGCTGCCCTCAATCCCGCTGTTCGTTGCGCTGGCCTGCCGTATCAATCTGCGGGCGGTTAACTACGTTGGCCGCCATTCGATTGTGTTTTATCTGTCGCACTATCTGGCGATTCAGGTGTGCAGTAAATTGCTGCGCCACGACGGCCACTCTGCGTGGCTGGCTGACCTGCATTTTGTGCTGGCGTTCAGCGTCGCGCTGGCGTTGCCAACGGCGCTGTGCGTACTGCGGGCAAAAGGATGGTTTGACTGGTTGTTTACGCTGAAGCGCAAAGGGCAGCCGCAGCTGGCGGGCGTATAAGGGAAAGGCGCGCTGTCAGTACAGCGCGCGGGATGATCAGGCCACCTGCACCGGTAGCGCTTTAGCGATACGTTTCATCTCGTTATCGCCGTCGAAGTAGGCCACTTTGGGCTGCCAGCTGCGTGCCACTTCATCTTCCACCTGCACATAAGAACAGATGATCAGCAGATCGCCCTCGCAGGCGCAGCGCGCGGCCGCACCGTTGACCGAAATGATTTTCGAGCCACGCTCGGCGGCAATGGCATAGGTAGAGAAGCGCTGGCCGTTGGTGACGTTATAGATGTCGATGGCTTCGTATTGCAGAATGCCGGAGGCATCAAGAAAATCCTGATCGATGGCGCAGGAGCCTTCATAATGCAAATCCGCCTGCGTCACTTTTACGCGGTGCAATTTGCCTTGTAATACGGTACGAATCATAGCGTGATACCTTTGTTATACCCGTGCGCGGCCGGTTTCTACCGCGCAGTGTGTAGCGGGTACATGCTGCCCATAAACGACGGCGTTAAACCGTCAGATCCACTTGCTGATTATCAATCAAACGCGCATTACCGAGCCAGGCGGCCATCAGAATCACTGCGCGCTGGCTGTCGACCGTCAGCGGCTGCAGCGTATCGGCATCGCAGATGGCCAGGCCGTCGGGGCGCAGGCCCTGATCGCGCAGCGTCTGTTCGGCGTGCTCAATAATCTCATCCACGTGCCGCTCGCCGTTGCTGAGGCGCTGCGCCATGCTGTTCATCACCTGGCTGAGCACCGGCGCCAGCTTGCGTTCATCGGCAGTAAGATAGCCGTTACGTGAGCTGAGCGCGAGACCGTCTTTGGCGCGCACCGTCGGCACGCCAACGATGTCAATGTCAAAGCCCATGTCCGCCACCATCTTGCGGATGATCGCCAGCTGCTGAAAATCCTTCTCGCCAAAACAGGCGATATCCGGCTGCACCAGATTAAACAGCTTGCTAACGATGGTGGCCACGCCGCGGAAATGACCGGGACGGCTGGCGCCCTCCAGCAGCGAGGAGAGGCCCGGGACTTCAACAAACGTCTGGCTGTCGAGACCCTGCGGATAGACATCGGCCGGCGCCGGGGCAAAGACCAGGTCGACGCTGTGGCGATTGAGTTTTTCACAATCGTCCTGCAGCGTGCGCGGATAGCGCGCCAGGTCGTCGGCGCGATCAAACTGCATCGGGTTAACGAAGATCGATACCACCACGATATCTGCGCGCTGGCGTGCTTCATCCACCAGCGTCAGATGCCCCTCATGCAGGTTACCCATAGTGGGCACCAGCGCGATGCGTTTACCTGCCTGGCGCCAGCGTCGAATCTCACGGCGCAGCAGCGGCAGCGTTTCAATGATCAGCACTGCAAATCTCCTGATTTACTGGAAACTGTGTTCGGCAGCAGGGTAGGTGCCTGCCTCAACGTCGGCCATATACTGGCGAATTGCCGCACGAATGTCGCCGGTTTCCGCAAGGAAATTTTTGGCAAATTTTGGAATGTGGCCGCCGGTAATACCAAACGCGTCGTGCATCACCAGAATCTGGCCGTCGGTGACGTTACCGGCACCGATGCCGATCACCGGTACCGATAACGCTTTTGTGACGCGCTCAGCCAGCGCGACCGGCACGCACTCCAGCACCAGCAGCTGCATGCCGGCCGCTTCCAGCGCCAGCGCATCCGCCAGCAGGCGCTCGGCTGCCGCTTCATCGCGCCCCTGCACCTTGTAGCCACCGAAGATGTTAACCGACTGCGGCGTCAATCCCAGATGACCACATACCGGCACGGCGCGCTCGGTCAGCATGCGCACGGTCTCTGCCAGCCAGGCGCCGCCTTCCAGTTTTACCAGGTTGGCACCGGCGCGCATCAGCTGCGCGGCACTGTCAAAGGTTTGCTGCGGCGTGGCGTAACTCATAAACGGCAGGTCGGCCATCACCAGCGCGTTGGGCGCACCGCGCCGCACCGCGGCTGTGTGATAAGCAATATCGTCGACCGTCACCGGCAGCGTTGAATCATGGCCCTGCACGGTCATGCCGAGCGAATCGCCAATCAGCAGCAGCGGAATGCCCTGGTCGGCAAACAGGCGCGCGAAGCTGAAATCGTAGGCGGTCAGCGTGGCGAACTTGCGGCCGCTGGCTTTCAGCTGGCGTAAATGAGAGAGGGTGGTGGGTTTCATCGCAATCTCCAGCATTTTCTGATGCGCGCAGTGTACTGGATTGATTGCAAAGGCGATACGACGGGCGTGCGATTCTGCCGCGTCAGGCGGACCACAAGCGGATGCTGCTGCGGTCCAGCGTCGCCAGAATGCCGGCCAGCGGCTGGCCGTTCGGCAGGCGCAGCGTCGGCGCGATTTCCAGCAGTGGCACCAGCATGAAGGCGCGGTTGTGCATATCGTAGTGCGGCACCGTCAGGCGCGGCGTGTGGATCACTGCATTGCCGAACAGCATGATATCGAGGTCCAGCGTGCGCGGTCCCCAGCGTTCAGCTTTGCGCACCCGGCCATGCTCCAGCTCAATGCGCTGGGTGTGATCGAGCAGCGTTTCCGCGGCCAGTGTGGTCTCCAGTGCCACCACGGCGTTGAGGTAATCCGGCTGATCCGGCGGGCCGTACGGTGGCGTGCGATAAAACGCGGAGGTGGCTACGCGGTGGGTATCGGGAATGGCATCCAGCGCGGCCAGCGCTGCATCAACCTGATGCAGCGGATCGGCGAGATTACTGCCTAAGGCGAGATAGACCCGCGTCATGACGCGCTGTGGTTGCTGTCGCGGCGCGGGCCAGCTGGACGACGGCGCGGACGGCGTGGTTTACGGCGCGGGGCCGGATCGTCACCCAAAGTGTTGAGCATGGTCTTCTGCTGTGTCGGCACCGCCGACTGGAACTCGCCCCACCACTGGCTGAGGCGCAGCAGCTCGGCGTTGTTCTCGACTTCTGCGCGCAGCGCCAGCAGGTCGTAGGCGGCACGGAATTTAGGATGCTCCATCAGCTTCCATGCGCGCTTACCGTGACGGCGCGACATGCGCAGCTGCAGCTGCCAGATATCGCGAATCAGCGTGGTGATACGTTTCGGAATCGCCAGCGCACGGCAGGCTTCATCCAGCGTTTCGTTCATGGACAGCGCAAAGGCGTCGAAATAGGTCAGGCCGCTCTCCTGCGCAATCTGCTCGGCTGACTCCAGCTGCGGATACCAGAACATCGCCGCAAACAGGAACGCCGGATTCACGCGCATATCGTTGTGCAGGCGGGTATCGGTGTTTTTCAGCACCTGGGCCAGCATGCGCTCCATCGGGCTGTCGCCCTGTTCGGTGAAGTTGCGCGCCAGCGTCGGGAACAGCGGCTGGAACAGCTGGTATTCACGCATCATCAGATAGGTGCGATAACCGTAACCGGCCTGCAGCAGCTTCAGCGACTCTTCAAACAGGCGCGCCGGCGGAATGTCATTCAGCAGCGTGGCGAGGCGGGGAATCGGCTCGGCGGTTTCCGCCGCAATGCTCATGTCCAGCTTGGCGGCGAAGCGCACCACGCGCAGCATACGCACCGGATCTTCGCGGTAGCGCGTTTCCGGATCGCCAATCATGCGGATGATGCCTTCCTGCAGATCCTGCAGGCCACCGACGTAATCGCGCACGGTGAAATCAGCCACGCTGTAATAGAGGCTGTTGATGGTTAAATCGCGGCGCTGCGCATCATCTTCAATGTTGCCAAAAATGTTGTCGCGCAGCAGCATGCCGTTCTGACCGCGCTGCGAACCGTTGCGATCGTCGACGCTCTCTTCCTGATGGTGGCCGCGGAACGTGGCGACTTCGATCACTTCCGGACCGAACATCACATGCGCCAGACGGAAGCGACGCCCGACCAGGCGGCAGTTGCGGAATAGCTTACGCATCTGCTCCGGCGTGGCGTTGGTGGTCACGTCAAAGTCCTTCGGCTTTTTACCCAGCAGCAAATCGCGCACGCCGCCGCCAACCAGATAAGCCTCGTATCCGGCTTTATTCAGGCGATACAGCACTTTGAGAGCGTTTTCGCTGATATCTTTGCGTGAGATATTGTGGCTTTCCCGGGGGATAACGGTCATCAGACTTACGGTTTCCACCTCTTCAGGGGCCTCCTCATCACGCTTGAGGACTCTCCGGCAAAAATTAGCGACTCGGGTAAAAATGGGACACCTCGACAGTGAGAAAATGGGTGTGAATAAAATCAGCGGCTAATCATAGCCTGTTGCGAACCATTTAGGAATGGCGTTGTCGCCTCATCCGGTTGTTGCGCATCATGCCGCGGAATCAATGCGCTATCCCAGTGTGTAACGGCATGGTCCAGCAGCGCCCCCAGCCCATGGTCCTGCCAGCCAGGCAAAACCGACTGCCCCAGGAAGCTCAGCGCCTGCACCAGCACCGGTCGCGGATCGCCGTCCGGCAAAGCCGGCGCGTGGTTTTGCTTCGACAATTTATTACCGTCCGGGTTAATTGCCAGCGGCAGATGCAGATAAGCCGGCACCGGCCAGCCAAACTGCTGATACAGCGCAATCTGGCGCACCGTTGGCTCAATCAAATCCGCACCGCGCACTATCTCCGTCACGCCCTGAAAATGGTCATCGACCACCACCGCAAGGTTATAGGCGAACAGGCCGTCACGACGGTGAATAATAAAGTCTTCCTGCGCCAGACGCGGCTCCGCCTGCAGATGGCCGCGCAGGCGATCGTCAAAACCGTACACCGGCGCATGCTGACGCAGCCGCAGCGCGGCGCCGTCCGGCGGCAGATGTAAATCGCGGCAGTGACCGTCGTAAAAGCCGCCCAGCTGCTGAATGCGGCTGCGCGGGCAGGTACAGAAGTAGCTTTGACGATGTTCGCGCAGCCAGCTCAGCGCCGCGCGATAGGCCTCGTGGCGCTGCGACTGCCACAGCACGTCGCCGTCCCAGTGCAGCCCATAATGCGTCAGCTGACGCAGGATGCGCGTTGCGGCACCGGCGACTTCACGCGGCGGATCGATATCTTCAATGCGCACCAGCCAGCGGCCCTGCTGCGCGCGCGCGCTCAGGTAGCTGCCTAATGCGGCTATCAGCGAACCGAAATGAAGATCACCGGAAGGAGAGGGGGCGAAACGCCCGATGCAGGGAAGCGTGGCGGACATCATGCTGTGGTACACCGCACGGCGGGAAAACAGTGGTTTTCCCGGCTGTGCGGCGACAGTCTGTTAACGGCCATTAGCCTGCCATCTGCTTCTCGCGGATTTCTGCCAGCGTTTTGCAGTCAATGCAGAGATCGGCGGTCGGACGCGCTTCGAGACGGCGGATACCAATTTCGACCCCACAGGATTCGCAGTAGCCAAAGTCGTCGTCTTCCACTTTCTTGAGCGTTTTCTCAATCTTTTTAATGAGTTTGCGCTCACGATCGCGGTTACGCAGCTCCAGGCTGAACTCCTCTTCCTGGGCGGCACGGTCAACCGGATCCGGGAAGTTGGCAGCTTCGTCCTGCATATGCGACACAGTACGGTCTACTTCATCCCTGAGTTGGTTGCGCCAGGCTTCCAGAATCTTGCGGAAATGGCTCAGCTGGGCGTCATTCATATACTCTTCGCCCGGTTTCTCCTGATACGGCTCCACCCCAGCGATGGCGAGGATACTCAGGGACGATGTTTTACGGTTTTGCCCTTCTTGCATGTTGTTTCTCCTGGATAACACGCACTACCCGTTCTGTTTCAGATTGCGAAAGCCTTTGCCTGCAACCCGACGCATGCGGGGCATATCGATTCCCATCAGGGAAAAAAACAGGCCGCTATAAATAGCAGAAGCAATCAAGGTTGGCAATTATTCATGAACGCACCTTGACAAGCCTGTGAGGAACAGCGTATTTAGCGCACCGCTCAGAACATTCTTATCACAGCAAATAACGTTAAATATTACAACTGTGCGTTAATCGTTACCGTTAACGGCCGGGTAAGTAACATTTCTGCCGGTGAAATCTGAGCCTGATACGCCAACACTTCCACACCGCAGCGCTGCGCCTGTACCAGTAGTTCTGCGTATTGCGCATCGATATGGTGCGCCGGGGAAACGTCCTCAATCCCCGTGTGCAGAACAGCAAACAACAAAACGGCCCGGTGGCCTTCTGCCGCGATAGTGCTTAATTCGCGCAGATGTTTCTGTCCACGAGCCGTCACCGCATCCGGAAAATAGCCTTTACCATTTTGTAAAAGGGTGACGGACTTGACTTCAATATAGCAGTTGGCTTTGCCCTCCGCTTGCAACAGGAAGTCAATTCGGCTTTTTTCCGTGCCGTATTTCACCTCAGCCTGGCAGTGGCTATAAGCGGATAATTCCGGAATTGCGTCGCGCAGCAGCGCCTCGCGCACCAGTTGGTTGGCGCGCAGGGTGTTGACGCAAATCCAGTGGCCCTGCGCGGTTTGCGTTATTTCCCAGCTGTGCGGATATTTGCGCGTCGCGCTGGCCGAAGT
This sequence comes from gamma proteobacterium symbiont of Scutellera amethystina, assembly GCF_059730845.1. NCBI lineage: Bacteria > Pseudomonadati > Pseudomonadota > Gammaproteobacteria > gamma proteobacterium symbiont of Scutellera amethystina. Next base: position 3,269,456 of record NZ_AP035935.1, on the reverse strand, counting down.
GGAGTACCACACCGTGTCGCCTGGCGTGGCGCAGCCGGTCATCGCGCCGGTATTAGCGCAGTGCAGAGTAAAGGTGTCACCTTCCGGCGTCATGACATCGGCTAAAAAACGTTTATAGCGGGTGATTAAGCGGGCTGATTGTAACGGCGGATCGAACTGCATTTATGCTCCTGCGGCAGATAACAGTGGCCAGCGCGCCAGCCGGCGATAGCGCGTGCGTCCCTGCGTGAAACTGGACGCAAACAGCGCGAAATGATTCACCTCAACGCGCCAGTGAAAACCGCGCGGCGGCAGCGCCACGGCCTGCGCAGCGTGGCGCAGCAGGGTGATGTGCGGATGGAACGGCTGCGTACTCTGCGCACAGCCATGGCGCGCGGCCTGGGCGCGCAGCAGGTTGGCCAGCTGCAGTAAACCGCGCGGCGCGCGCTGGCAGCCAAGCCACACCACGCCGGGACGCGGCCAGTGACCGGCGTCATCGAGATCCAGCGTAAAGCCCGGCTGGCGGATGCGTGCCGCCAGCTGCTGCAGCTGGCCCGCTGTTTCCGTGCTGACCTCACCAAGAAACGCCAGCGTCAGGTGCAGATTCGCCGCCGCCACCGGTTTACCCGCGTCTGCGGCGAAGCAATCGGCCCGCCATTGCACCAGCTGTTGCTGGAGGGCATCAGGCAATTCGAGGGCAAAAAACAGTCGTTGCGTGGCCATGCTGAACTCCGGTAATTGGCGCCGGGTGGTGTACAATGCGCGCCATCTTAGCACAGGCAGAGTGGGAGTTGAGTGTGAGTGAGTTACCGGTAAGCGAGGTACTGCCTGCATTGCTGGCCGCGCTGGCGCAGTCGCCACAGGTGCTGCTGGCGGCCCCGACCGGCGCCGGGAAATCCACCTGGCTGCCGCTACAGCTGCTGCAACAGGCGCAGCTGCCGGGGCAAATCATCATGCTGGAGCCGCGCCGGCTGGCGGCACGCAACGTGGCACAGCGGCTGGCGGAACAGCTGGGCGAACAGCCGGGCGGGACGGTAGGCTATCGGCTGCGCGGGGAAAACTGCAGCAGCGCAGCGACGCGTCTGCTGGTGGTCACCGAAGGCATTCTGACGCGCATGCTGCAGCGCGATCCGCTGCTGGAGGGCGTATCGCTGGTGATCCTCGACGAATTCCATGAGCGCAGCCTGCAGGCTGACCTGGCGCTGGCGCTGCTGCTTGATGTGCAGCAGGGATTGCGCGACGACCTGAAAATTCTGCTGATGTCGGCAACGCTGGATAATCAGCAGCTACGCACGCTATTGCCCGACGCGCCGTTTATTGCGTCACAGGGGCGCAGCTTTCCGGTGATTAGACGTTACGCTTCGCTCAATCCGCAGCAGCGGTTTGAAGAGGCAGTGGCGCGCGAGGTGGCACAGTTGCTGCGGGATGAGCCCGGTTCGCTGCTGCTGTTTCTGCCCGGCGTGGCGGAGATTGAACGGGTGAAGCGTGAACTGGTGTCGCGCGTCAGTGATGAGGTGGATTTATCTCCTTTATATGGTGCGCTGTCGCTGGAGGCGCAGCGGCGGGCCATCCTGCCGGCCGCGCCGGGCCGGCGTAAAGTGGTGCTCGCCACCAATATCGCCGAGACCAGCCTGACGATTGAAGGCATCCGCCTGGTGGTTGACAGCGCGCTGGAGCGCGCGGCGCAGTTTGACGTGCGCAGCGGCGTGACGCGTTTGCTGACCCAGCGCATCAGCCAGGCATCGATGACGCAGCGCGCTGGCCGCGCCGGTCGCCTGGCGCCGGGGATCTGTCTGCATCTGCTGCCGCAGGAGCAGGCGCTGCGTGCGGCGGCGCAGAGTGAGCCGGAGATACTCACCAGCGATCTGGCCTCGCTGCAGCTGGATTTACTGCAGTGGGGCTGTCAGGACGCGGCTCAGCTGCAATGGCTGGATAGTCCACCGGCGCGCAGCCTGCAGGCGGCACGTCAACAGCTGCAGCGGCTCGGCGCGCTGGATAGCGAAGGACGGCTCAGCGCGCGCGGTCGTAAAATGGCGCAGCTCGGCAGCGATCCGCGTCTCACGGCGATGCTGTGCGCCGCCGGCGATGATGTGCACGCCATCGCCAGCGCGGCGCTGCTGGTGGCGATTCTGGAGGATCCGCCGCGCAGCGGCAGTGTCGATCTGCGTGATGCGCTCAACCAGCCACAGCCGCAGTGGCTGCGGCGCGCGCGCCACTGGCAGCAGCGGCTGAACGCGCGCGAAGGTCACGTTGACGCCGATCGCTTCCCGGCGCTGCTGGCCGCCGGATTTGCTGACCGGCTGGCGCAGCGTCGCGGTGACAGCGCGCGCTATCAGCTCGCCAATGGTATCGGCGCGATGCTGGATGAGCACGACGGCCTGAGCCGCTATGAGTGGCTGATTGCCCCGAGCCTGCTGCAGGGGGCCAGCAGCGCTGATGCGCGCATGCTGCTGGCGCTGCCGGTAGAGATGGATGCGTTACACCAGCAGTGCCCGCAGCTGGTGGAGCAGCGTACCGATGTGGACTGGGATGAAGACAAAGGCACGCTGCGCGCGTGGAGGCGGGAAGCGATTGGCGCGCTGATCCTGCGGGCCCAGCCGCAGGCGCGGCCCGAGCCGGAGATCCTGCATCCGGCGATGCTGCGCTGGATCCGCGAAAAAGGGCTGGCGGTGCTCGGCTGGACGCCAGAGGCAGAGCAGCTGCGTCTGCGCCTGCAGTGCGCCGCGCAGTGGCTGCCGGAAGAGGCGTGGCCGACGCTGGATGATGACACGCTGCTGGCCTCGCTGGAGCACTGGCTGCTGCCGGAGATGGGCGCAGTACGCGATTTGAAAGGGCTGCAGAGCGTTAATCTTGTCAGCGCTTTATTACATTTGCTGACATGGTCACAGCGGCAGCGGCTGGATACTGTGCTGCCAACTCATTACACTGTGCCGACCGGAAGTCGCCTGCCGATTCGCTACGACGCGGAAAAGCCCCCCGCGCTGGCGGTACGTATGCAGGAGATGTTTGGCGAGGCGCAGAACCCGGCGGTTGCCGATGGGCGCGTTCCGCTGGTGCTGGAGCTGCTTTCGCCGGCGCACCGTCCGCTGCAGATCACCCGTGACCTCGCGGCGTTCTGGCGCGGTGCGTATCCTGAAGTGCAGAAAGAGATGAAAGGGCGCTATCCCAAACATCCGTGGCCGGACGATCCGGCCAGCGCCTTGCCGACGAGGCGCACCAAAAAATATTCCTCGTAGCCCGCAGTGGATCGAATTCAGAGGGTTCTGCCATGCGCGGCACGAGAAAGCAGTTAGAGTAGCGGCGCTGCCGTAGCTATGCCTGGAGAAAACAAAGCATGTCTGGGAACGATCGCGAACCTATTGGGCGCAAAGGAAAAGCGCCAAAGCCGCCGCGTAACGTTGCGCGCCGGGGTCGCCGCAGGGAGCCTGAAGATGATATCGATCAGGACGATTTTGACGAAGATGATGAGGAGAGTGCGCCGGTGCCACCCAAAGGTAAAGGAAAACGACCCGCGCGTGGCAAACGCCGCTGGTTAGGCTGGTTGATTAAACTCTTCCTGGTGTTTGTCGTGGTGATGGCCGCCTGGGGCGTCTATCTCGATTCGGAAATCCGCAGCCGCATTGACGGTAAAGTGTGGCAGCTGCCAGCGGCCGTGTACGGGCGCATGGTCAGCCTCGAACCGGGCATGGCTTACGACAAGAAAGAGATGATTGCGCTGCTGGAAGGCACGCAGTATCGCGAAGTGTCGCGCATTACCCGTCCGGGTGAGTTCAGCGTGAAAGGCAACACCATCGACCTGCTGCGCCGTCCGTTTGATTTTCCGGACAGCAAAGAGGGCCAGATTAACGCGCGTCTCACCTTCAGCAACAACGAGCTGAGAGAGATTAAAAACCTCGATACCGGACGCGACTTTGGCTTCTTCCGCCTCGATCCGCGGCTGATCACCATGTTGCAGTCGCCAAACGGCGAGCAGCGTCTGTTTGTACCGCGCGCCGGGTTCCCGGATCTGCTGGTCGATACGCTGATCGCCACCGAAGACCGCCACTTCTATGAGCATGACGGCATCAGCCCGTACTCGATTGGTCGCGCCTTCCTCGCCAATATCACCGCCGGTAAAGCGGTGCAGGGCGGCAGTACGCTGACGCAGCAGCTGGTGAAAAACCTGTTCCTCACCAACGAACGCTCGCTGTGGCGTAAAGCGCGTGAAGCCTATATGGCGGTGATCATGGATGCGCGCTACAGCAAAGATCGCATTCTTGAGCTCTACCTGAACGAGGTGTATCTCGGCCAGGCGGGCAACGACCAAATCCGCGGTTTCCCGCTGGCCAGCCTGTACTACTTTGGCCGCCCGGTGGACGAACTGAGCCTTGATCAGCAGGCGATGCTGGTCGGCATGGTTAAAGGTGCGTCACTGTACAATCCGTGGCGCAATCCGCAGCTGGCGCTGGAGCGTCGTAACCTGGTGCTGCGTCTGCTGCAACAGCAGAAAGTGATCGACCAGGAGCTATACGACATGCTGTCGGCACGGCCGCTTGGCGTTCAGCCGAAAGGTGGGGTGATCACGCCGCAGCCGGCGTTTATGCAGATGGTGCGTAATGAGCTGCAGGCGAAGCTGGGCGATAAAGTCAAAGATCTGTCCGGCGTGAAGATCTTCACCACGCTCGATCCGATTTCGCAGGATGCCGCGGAAAAAGCGGTTGAAGATGGCATTCCCACGCTGAAGAAACAGCGCGGGCTGAAAGATCTGGAAACCGCGATGGTGGTGGTCGACCGCTTCAGTGGTGAAGTGCGCGCCATGGTCGGCGGTGCCGATCCGCAGTTTGCCGGCTATAACCGCGCGCTGCAGGCGCGTCGCTCGATTGGTTCACTGGCAAAACCGGCGACCTATCTGACCGCCCTCAGCCAGCCAAACAGCTATCGCCTGAACAGCTGGATCGCTGACGAGCCGATCGCGCTGAAACAGCCAAACGGTTCGGTGTGGAAGCCGATGAACGACGATCGTCGCTTCAGCGGTAAAGTGATGCTGGTGGATGCACTGACTAACTCGATGAACGTGCCAACCGTTAACCTCGGTATGACGCTGGGACTCGATGCGGTAGTGGATACCTGGACTAAACTGGGCGTGCCAAAAGATCAGCTGCATCCGGTACCGGCCATGCTGCTGGGGGCGCTTAATCTGACGCCGATTGAAGTGGCGCAGGCGTTCCAGTCAATTGCCAGCGGCGGTAACCGCGCTGCGCTGTCGGCGGTGCGCTCGGTGATCGCGGAAGATGGCACGGTGCTGTATCAGAGCTTCCCGCAGGCGCAGCGCGTTGAGCCGGCGCAGGCGGCGTATCTGACGCTGTATACCATGCAGCAGGTGGCCGATCACGGTACGGCGCGGGCGCTGGGCGCACGCTTCCCGGGTGCGCATCTGGCGGCGAAAACCGGTACCACCAATGACCTGATCGACAGCTGGTTTGCCGGTATTGATGGCAAAGAAGTGGCGATCACCTGGGTTGGCCGCGACAACAACCAGACCTCGAAGCTGTACGGTGCCAGTGGTGCGATGCAGATCTATCGTCGCTACCTCGACAATCAGGCGCCGATGCCACTGGTCCTGACGCCACCGGAAGATATCACTCAGATGAATATCGATTCGGCCGGTAACTTTGTCTGCGGCAGCGGCAGCAGCACCTGGCGTTCGCTGCCGGTGTGGGCGCTGGATCCGAACGCGCTGTGCCAGCAGCAACAGCAGCAGATTCAGCAACAGCAACAGCAAGAACAGCAACAACAGCAACAACAGCAACAACAGCAACAGCAGCAGCCGCAGGGCGAGCAGAAGGACTCTGACGGCGTCGCGGGCTGGATTAAAGATATGTTTGGCAGTAAATAAGCCATCCGGCACTGCACCGGCTTTATACCTTCAGAGCCTGTGCAGTGCCGGCGTTTTACCACCACGTGGCGGTGCCAGATACATGGCGGCGCTCCAGCCTGAGTCTTGCATAAAAGCTGAATTTAACTCCCTCTGGCGCTGCGGCGCCTTTTTCTTTGCCCGCCATTTTTTTAGCCGCGATCATGGATATGTGCGATCCGCTGGCAAACTCACCGCCAGCAGGCATTACATCTTGCGGTGCTTGCCGGGTTTCGCCTAAAATCCGTGCGTCTAATAATCATTCTCGTTTCCATTCGCCTGCATTGTTCTATTTTCATGAGATCCCACTATGAATGCGCGAAACACTTTTCCTTGTTCTCTGCGCGCGGTGACCACCCGTCGACCGCTCGCGTTATTGATTTCCCTGACTCTGGGCACACTCAGCATGCAGGCGCTGGCCGAAGATACCGTGGTAGTGACGGCTGATGGCGGCAGCGGCGTCGCGCAGGAGAGCGCATGGGGACCATCGCCGACCATCGCCGCTAAACACAGCGCGACCGGCACCAAAACCGATACGCCAATCGAGAAGAATCCGCAGTCGGTGTCGGTGGTGACGCAGGAAGAGATGTCAATGCATGCGGTGACCAGCGTCAAAGGTGCGTTCAATTACACGCCAGGCGTGCTGACCGGTAACCGCGGCAGCTCGGACGTTATCGACGCGCTGTCGATTCGCGGCTTCAGCGAAACCAACACCAACCAGTATCTGGATGGCCTGAAGCTACAGGGTGACAACTACTCCGAATTCGCTATCGATCCTTACTTCCTTGAGCGCGCGGAGCTGCTGCGCGGCCCGGTGTCGGTGCTGTACGGTAAGAGCAACCCGGGCGGTGTGGTGTCACTGGTGAGCAAGCGGCCGACCCAGGAGACGCTGCGTGAAGTCCAGTTCCAGATGGGCACCGACAACCTGTTCTCCACCGGCTTCGATTTTGGCGGCTCACTGGATGATGACGGTGTTTACAGCTATCGCCTGACCGGCCTGGCGCGCAGCGCCGATGCGCAACAGGAGATGAACAAAGAGAAGCGCTATACCCTTGCGCCTTCGTTCAGCTGGCGTCCCGATGCCAATACCCGCTTTGACCTGCTGACCTACTTCCAGAACGAACCGGAAACCGGCTATTACGGCTGGCTGCCGCGCGAAGGCACCGTGGTGGGCATCACCCGGCCGGACGGCAGCAGCTATAAGCTGCCCACCAATTTCGATGAAGGCGAAGACAGCAATAAGATCTCGCGCAACACCAAAATGGTTGGCTACAACTTTGAGCACAGCTTTAACGACACCTGGACGGTGCGCCAGAATCTGCGCTATGCCGAAATGCAGACCGATTATCGCAGTATTTATGGCTTCGGTTATGACCCTGAGAATCAACTGATTACCCGCAATGCCGCATTCTCAAAAGAAAAACTCAACCAGTTTGCCGTGGATACGCAAGCGCAGGCTAAATTCGCAACCGGTGATTTAGCCCATACGTTACTGCTGGGCGTCGATTTTCAGCGCACCCGTAACGATATTGATGGTCAGTTCGGCACCGCCACCGGCCTGAGTCCATTCAATCCGCAATATGGCAACGACAGCTACACCCCTTATGACGATCCTTATCAGCGTTTGAACCAGCAACGCCAGACCGGTCTGTACGCGCAGGATCAAATGGAGTGGAACCGCTGGGTGCTGACGCTCGGTGGCCGCTACGACTACGCGATGAATTCCGTTACCGACCGCGTAGCGCAGAGCGTAGATCGCCAGAACGATCAGGCCTTTACCTGGCGTGGAGGTGTTAACTATGTGTTCGATAATGGCATTGCACCTTATTTCAGTTACAGCGAAGCGTTTATTCCTAATGCTGGCGCAACATGGGGCGGCGAAGCGTTTGATCCGTCACGCGCTAAACAATATGAAGCGGGCGTAAAATACGTTCCCAAAGATCGTCCGATTGTCATGACGGCGGCGGTCTATCAGCTGACCAAAACGAAGAACCTGACGGCCGATCCCGATGCAAGCCATCAATTTGCCAGCGTGCAAAGCGGTGAAATTCGCTCACGCGGCGTCGAGCTGGAAGCCAAAGCGGCGCTTAACGCCAACATCAACCTGACGGCGGCTTACTCTTATACCGATGCGGAGTACACCGAAGACACCTTGCTGAAAGGCCGTACGCCGGTGCAGGTGCCGAAGCACATGGCTTCGCTGTGGGGCGATTACACCTTCCACGAAACCGCACTGTCGGGCTTCACCGTGGGCGCCGGAGTGCGCTACGTGGGTGAAAGCAAAGGCCTGTACGCCAGCGGCGCAAATGCCAACCAGAACTTTGACGTCGCCGCCTACACCACTGTAGATGCCGCACTGAAGTACGATCTGGGCCGCTTCGGCTTGCCGGGCTCAACCGTCGGCGTCAACATCAACAACCTGTTCGATCGCGAATACGTTGCCAGCTGCTACCGCGACTACGCCTGCTACTGGGGCGCAGAGCGCCAGATCGTCGGTACCGCCACCTTCCGCTTCTGATACTGAACACAGGGCGCTGCGGCGCCCGTTAACCAGGGATTATCATGCAGCATCCGCACCACGCAGAAACCACCTTTTCACTGGAAAACGTCAGCTTCCGTGTGCCCGGCCGCACGCTGCTGCATCCGCTGTCGCTGACTTTCGCCCCGGGCAAAGTTACCGCGCTGATCGGGCATAACGGTTCCGGTAAATCCACGCTGCTGAAGATGCTCGGTCGTCACCATGCCGCCAGCGAAGGGCGCGTGATGCTGAACGGTGAGGCGGTTGATACCTGGAGCAGTAAAGCTTTTGCACGTCAGGTAGCCTATCTGCCGCAGCAGCTGCCCGCGGCGGAGGGCATGACGGTACGCGAGCTGGTGGCGATTGGGCGCTATCCGTGGCACGGTGCGCTGGGGCGCTACGGCCAGGAAGATCGCGATCGGGTAGACGAGGCGATTGCGCTGGTTGGACTGAAACCCTTCGCCGGGCGGCTGGTGGACAGCCTGTCCGGCGGCGAGCGGCAGCGTGCGTGGCTGGCGATGCTGGTGGCGCAGAACAGCCGCTGTCTGCTGCTGGACGAACCCACGTCGGCGCTGGATATCGCCCATCAGGTTGATGTGCTGGCGCTGATTCAGCGCCTCAGCCACGAACGCGGCCTGACGGTGATAGCGGTACTGCACGATCTCAACATGGCGGCTCGCTACTGTGACCGGCTGGTGGCGCTGCGCGCGGGCGAAGTGATCGCGCAAGGCGGACCGGAAGCGATTATGCAGGCCGGGGTGCTGGGTGATATTTATGGCATTCCGATGGGCATTCTGCCGCATCCGCAGGGCGGCGCGCCCGTCAGCTTTGTCTACTGAGGCCTCGTGATGTTCGACCTTTCCCGTCGCCGTCTGCTGACCGCGCTGGCGCTCTCACCGCTGATGAACCTTGCACCGCTGCGCGCCGCGCCGCCGGACAGCCAGCGCATCCTGGCGCTGGAGTGGCTGCCGGTGGAGCTGCTGATGGCGCTCGGCGTCGCCCCGCTCGGCGTGGCCGATCTGCACAACTACGCCATCTGGGTGGGTGACCCGGTCTTGCCGGCCGGCACCCTCGATCTCGGCTTACGCACCGAACCCAATCTGGAACTGATGACCCAGCTGGCACCGTCGCTGATCCTGCACTCCAACGGTTACGGCCCGGCGGTCGATAAGCTGGAGCGCATTGCGCCGACGATGGGCTTTGACCTCAACAGCGGCGATGGCAAACCGTTCACCACCGCGCGCACATCGCTGCATGCGCTGGGTGCCCGGCTTGGCCTTGAAGCGCAGGCACAGGCCCATTTGCACTGGGTGGATGGTGAAGTGGCTGCCGCGCGTGAGCGGTTACGTCCGTGGGCGCAGCGTCCGCTGCTGCTGATGTCGCTGATGGATCCGCGTCACGCCATTACCTTCGGTAAAGGCAGCCTGTTCCTCGAGGTGATGGAGCAGCTTGGCCTGCGCAATGCCTGGCAGGGCGAAACCAACTTCTGGGGCAGTGCGGTGGTCGGGCTGGAGCGGCTGGCGGAGGTCGGTGACGTTGAGGTGATCTGCTTCGATCACGATAACGAACGCGATATGCAGCAGGTGACGCAAAGCGCACTGTGGCAGGCGCTGCCGTTTGTCCGTTCCGGCCGTTTCCGGCGGGTGCCGGCGGTGTGGTACTACGGCGCCACTTACTCAGCCATCAAATTTATTCGCGTGCTGGAACACGCGCTGGAGTCGCACTGATGCGCAACCGTCTGTTTCCCGTCGCGCTGCTCAGCGTGCTCAGTTTACTGGCGCTGGCGCTCACGTTTATCAACCTGCGCCAGGCGCTGCCGCTGGCGCAGTGGCAGCAGGCGATGTTCGCGCCGGATATCGATAACATCCGTCAGGTGGTGTTCCACTACAGCCTGCTGTCGCGGCTGGCGCTGGCGCTGCTGGTCGGAGCCGGACTTGGCCTCGCGGGCCTGCTGTTTCAGCAGGTGCTGCGCAATCCGCTGGCGGAGCCGACCACGCTGGGCGTCTCGTCCGGCGCGCAGCTTGGCCTGACCGTCGCCACCCTGTGGCAGCTGCCGGGCGGGGAGCTGACGCAGCAGTTTGCCGCGATGGGCGGGGCGGTGCTGGTCGGCGTGCTGGTGTTTGGCATCGCCTGGGGCAAGCGTCTGTCGCCGGTGACGCTGATCCTCGCCGGTCTGGTACTGAGCCTGTATGCCGGCGCGGTTAATCAAATCTTTGCCATCTTCAATCACGATCAGCTGCAAAACATGTTTCTGTGGAGCACCGGCGCGCTGAACCAGCTCGACGGCCGCAACGTGGCGCTGCTGTGGCCGCGCCTGCTGCTGGCGTTCGCACTGGCGCTGGCGCTGTTGCGTCCGCTGACGTTGATGGGGCTGGATGATGGCGTGGCAAAAAACCTCGGTCTGGCGCTGTCGGCGGCGCGCATTGCCGCGCTGGCGCTGGCGATCCTGCTCAGTGCGCAGCTGGTTAACGTCGCCGGCATCATCGGCTTTATCGGGCTGTTCGCGCCGCTGCTGGCGAAGATGCTGGGGGCGCGTCGTCTGCTTAGCCGCTTGCTGCTGGCGCCGCTGATTGGCGCACTGCTGCTGTGGCTGGCCGATCAGTGCGTGCTGTGGCTGACCGCGCACTGGCGTGAAGTGTCAACCGGAACGGCTACCGCGCTGATTGGCGTGCCGATTCTGCTGTGGCTGCTGCCGCGTCTGCGCACGGGCTCGCTGCCGCCGGCGATGAATGCCGGCGACACAGTGCCGCAGGAGCGGCAGGCCGTGCTGCGCTGGTGCCTGGCGGGCGTGATGATTCTGGCGCTGTGCAGTCTGGCAGGCATTGCGTTTGGACGCGACGCACACGGCTGGACGTGGGTCAGCGGCGACATGCTGCAACAGCTGCTGCCGTGGCGCGTGCCGCGCGTGCTGGCGGCGCTGGTGGTCGGCACGATGCTGGGCGTCGCCGGGGTGCTGATTCAGCGCCTGACCGGTAATCCAATGGCCAGTCCGGAAGTGCTGGGCATCAGCTCCGGAGCGGCCTGCGGGGTGGTGGTTATGCTGTTCTTTGTGCCTGGTAACGCGGTCGCCTGGCTGCTGCCTGCCGGCGTGCTGGGTGCCGCGCTGACGCTGCTGGTGATTATGCTGGTGGCCAGCCGCGGCGGTTTTGCACCGGAACGCATGCTGCTGGCCGGAATGGCGCTGAACAGTGCGTTCGTCACGTTACTGATGGTGTTGCTGGCGAGCGGCGATCCGCGCATGGCCGGGCTGCTGAGCTGGATTTCCGGTTCGACGTATAACATCTCAATGACGCAGGCGCTGCAGAGTGCTGTCGTGGGCATGATACTGGTGGCGCTGGCACCGCTGGCCAGCCGCTGGCTGACGCTGCTGCCGCTCGGCAGTGCCACGGCGCGCTCAGCCGGCATGGCGCTGAACCGATCGCGCTTCAGCCTGCTGTTGCTGGCGGCTGCGCTGACCGCCACCGCGACGCTCACTATCGGTCCGCTGAGTTTTATTGGCCTGATGGCGCCGCACATTGTGCGCATGCTCGGCTTCCGTCGCGCGCTGCCGCAATTGCTGATGGCTGGCCTGCTCGGCGGGTGCCTGCTGGTGTTCGCCGACTGGTGCGGCCGCATGCTGGCCTTCCCGGATCAAATCCCGGCGGGCCTGATGGCGACCTTCTTCGGCGCGCCGTATTTTATCTGGCTGCTAAGGCGCGCTTAGTGAAGCGGGGCGCTATGAATGGCGCCCCGGCAGGTTTACAGCTGCGCGAAGCAGCGGCGGGCGGCATCGACGGTGCGCTGAATATCTTCCTGGCTGTGCGCCAGTGACATAAAGCCGGCCTCATAGGCCGATGGCGCGAGGTAAACACCTTCCTGCAGCATCAGATGGAAGAAACGCTTAAAGCGCTCCACATCGCACTTTGTCACGTCGGCGTAGCAGGTCACGCTGTCGGCGTCGGTGAAGAAAATACCGAACATGCCACCGACGTGGTTCACCACCAGCGGGATATTTTCCGCCTCCGCCGCCGCCAGCAGGCCAGCACACAGCTGGTCGGTGAGCGCGGTTAAGGTCGCATGGGTGCCAGGCTGCGCAATCTGCGTCAGGCAGGCAAAACCGGCAGCCATGGCAATCGGGTTGCCGGACAGCGTACCCGCCTGATATACCGGGCCGGTGGGCGCCAGCGCGGCCATCACTTCGCGGCGGCCGCCAAAGGCACCAACCGGCATACCGCCGCCGATGATCTTGCCGAGGCAGGTCAGGTCTGGCGTAACGTCGTAATAGGACTGGGCACCGCCCAGCGCCACGCGGAAGCCGGTCATCACTTCATCGATAATCAGCAGCGCGCCAAACTCATCGCACAGCGCACGCAGGCCCGGCAGGAATTCCGGCTGCGGCGGGATGCAGTTCATGTTGCCTGCCACCGGTTCGACGATAATACAGGCGATCTCTTGCGGATACTGCTCAAACGCCGCGCGCACCGAGTCGAGATCGTTATAGGTGCAGGTCAGGGTGTGACGGGCGAAATCCGCCGGCACGCCCGGCGAGTTGGGCTGGCCGAGCGTCAGCGCACCGGAACCGGCTTTCACCAGCAGGCAGTCAGCGTGGCCGTGGTAGCAGCCCTCAAATTTGATGATTTTGTCACGCTGGGTGAAACCGCGCGCCAGGCGGATGGCGCTCATGGTGGCTTCGGTGCCGGAGTTAACCATCCGCACCATATCCATGCTCGGCACCAGCTCGCACACCAGCTCGGCCATTTTCACTTCCATCTCGGTCGGCGCGCCAAAACTCAGGCCGCGCGCGGCGGCTTCGATCACCGCATTGCGAATGGTGGCGTTATTGTGGCCCAGCACCATCGGTCCCCAGGAGCCGACGTAATCGATATAGGCTTTGCCATCGGCATCATACAGATAGGCACCGTCGGCGCGTTCGATGAACAGCGGCACGCCGCCCACGCCGGTAAAGGCACGCACCGGGGAGTTCACGCCGCCCGGGATCAGGCGTTGTGCTTCGGCATACAGGTTTTCTGACTTACTCATGGTTCGGCTCCTGCTGTTCTGGAAAAAATCTGGCGCCATTCTACGGAAGAGCGGCCGGTGAAGAAAGGCGCGCGGCCGCTTGCGCCTGCGACATTGCTATACTTTATGCCATAACTGGCGGCACACAGTGTCAAGGGCGCTACTTGATTGCACTGGACGGCTGGCAGATAATAGCGTAATTGAGGTCGTTTTCTGACCTGGACGTTTACCCGGAGTAAAAGATGAGTGACGACGTAGCCGCGCTGCCTCTGCAGTTCACCGATGCAGCAGCGAAAAAAGTAAAAAACCTGATTGCGGATGAAGAGAATCCGGCGCTGAAACTGCGCGTATATATCACCGGCGGGGGCTGCAGTGGCTTCCAGTATGGTTTTACTTTTGACGATCAAATGAATGACGGCGACATGACCATCGAGAAGCAGGGTGTGGCGCTGGTAGTTGACCCGATGAGCCTGCAGTATCTGGTGGGCGGATCGGTTGACTACACCGAAGGTCTGGAAGGTTCCCGCTTTATCGTGACCAATCCCAACGCCAAAACCACCTGCGGCTGCGGCTCCTCTTTCAGCATCTGATGCTGGGCTGGCTGCCGTTCTGGCAGCCATCATTTACCACTCAATCGTCACTAAGCGAGCCGTTTCACGGCGCATCGCATCGCGGTTCAATACGCTTTGTGTCACGCGCGGCTGCGCGCTGAAATGCCGGCCGCAGTCAACAGACGGCAGCGTCTGCTCACTCGGGCGTGAAATATCGCAGCGGGAGAAAATCGTTAGCGAGACGGCGATAGAGCCCGTGGTGGTTGCCGCACCGATCGGTGCAGCCACGATCAGCCCTATGGCCAGCAGCAGCGCTCTGGTCATGGTGAAATCCTGGTGATGTCAAAAGTGCGCTATGCGCTAAAAGGGCACAGAGCATACGTGGCCGCTGTGCCTTGTTATTTGATTTTCGACATGAATCGTCGAATCTTTAGTCTGGTAATGCTTTATTTTTCGTCGGATGTAAAGCTTCGCACAATTGTTTTGCCGCCAGCAGCAGGCGCGGACCCGGCCGGCTCAGCCAGTCATCGTTAAGCGCAATCACCGGCACGTTAAGCTGCGGCTGCCAGAAGCGCGCGACGCTGGCGGCGCGGCTGGCATCACCGCCAGTGACAATCGCCTGCGGGTGCCGCGTCAGCACCTGCTCCCGGCTCACCTGAGGCCAGCTCACGCTGCTGTCAGCAAAGATATTGCGACCGCCGCACAGGGTGATGACCTCATTCTGCAGCGTGCTGCGCGCGGCGGTAAACAGCGGCTGCTGGCCAAACTGCAGAAACAGCGGCACCGGCGTTTGCTGCTGATAGCGCTGACGCAGCGTCTGCAGCTGCTGGTGTAACGCCTGTGCGGCCGCTTTGGCCCGCTGGGGCTGTGGGCTCCAGCGCTGCAGCGCCGCCAGCGCGTCAATCATCTGGTCGAGTGATTGCGGATCGATCCATTCCACATGGATGCCCAGACGCTGCAGCTGCTCCACCTGGCGCAGCGGATTGCCGCCGCGCCAGGCCAGTACCACATCCGGTCTGAGCTGCACAATGCGTTCAACGCGAATGCCCTGCCAGTTTGCCACCTGCTCCAGCTGGCGAGCAGCGGCGGGATAGTCTGACCAGGCGCTCACCGCCACCGGCGTGATGCCGGCGGCAAACGCCAGTTCAGTGAGATGCGGCGACAGGGTAATGACGCGCGGTGCGGCCAGCAGGCTGTGGCACAGCAGCCACAGCCCGAGCAGCAGATATTTAGCCACGCGCCAGCTGAGCCAGCAGGTTTTCCACCATCAGCGACGACTGTTTAGCCGCCACGCTGAGGAACTCTTCGAAACTCAGATGCGACGCTTTATCGGCCACGTCAGAAATAGCGCGTACCACCACGAACGGCACCTTAAATTGATGGCAAACGTGACCAATCGCCGTGGCTTCCATCTCTACCGCAATCGCCTGCGGGAAGGTGCTGCGGATACGCTCCAGCGGTGCGGCGCCATTAATAAAGGCGTCACCGCTGACCACCAGACCGCGCACCGCGTTGAGATCCAGCTGTTTGATCACCTGCTCTGCGGCGGCAATCAGCGCGCTGTCCGCGACAAACGCCGCCGGGCAGCCCGCCATCTGACCAGGCTCATAGCCAAAAGCGGTGACATCGGCATCGTGATAACGCACTTCATCGGACACCACGATATCGCCCACCTGCAATGTTGGCGCCAGACCGCCTGCGGAACCGGTGTTGATCACCAGATCCGGTTTGCACAGCTCCAGCAGCAGCGTGGTACCCAGCGCCGCCGCGGTTTTGCCGATGCCCGATTTCAGCAGAGCCACCTCAACGCCGTTGAGCGTACCGGTGTAAATTTCGCAGCCGGCCAGCGTCAGCGTCTGACGGTTTTCAATTTTGTCACGCAGCAGTGTGACTTCCTGCTCCATCGCGCCAATAATGCCTGCTTTCATAAAGAATCTCGCTGTAGTTATGGATGTATAAGGCTAAAGTGAGGCATAGTCTAACATGGCTCAATGGGGATCAATTCAGGAAAAAATAAGGGGTAACAATGGCGACGATCAATTTCAGGAAGAAGATCAGTTTCACCCGCCCTTATACCAGTCGCAAAGATCCCGAAGGCGAATACTTTATTACCCGCCACTTTGAAAGCGATCGTGGACGCATTATTAATTCTGCCGCGATTCGCCGTCTGCAACAAAAAACCCAGGTGTTTCCGCTGGAGCGGAATGCGGCCGTGCGCTCGCGCCTGACCCATTCGCTTGAGGTGCAGCAAACCGGGCGTTACATCACCAAAGAGATTCTGCATACGCTGAAAACCCAGGGCGGCGGGCTGGCGGCTTACGGCCTCGATGGCTTTGAGGGCGCGGTCGAGAGCCTGGTGGAGATGGCCTGCCTGCTGCACGACGTCGGCAACCCGCCGTTTGGCCATTTTGGTGAAGCGGCGATCAATGACTGGTTTGATGACAACCTGCCGGCCGAACTGGTGGATCCGCTGGTGGCGGGCGTGGCGGATGACGCGCAGCGTGCCGATTTCGACCGGTTAAATGCAATGATTCGTCAGGATTTGTGCCATTTCGAAGGGAATGCGCAGGCCATTCGGCTGGTGCATACCCTGCTGCAGCTAAATCTTAGCTATGCGCAGGTAGCGTGTATTTTAAAATACACCGCGCCGGCGTGGTGGCAGGGCGATAAGCCGGCGGAGTTCAGCGTATTAATGAAAAAGCCGGGTTTCTATTTATCCGAACGTGAATATGTGGCCGATCTTCGCGCGGCAACGGATATACCTGAGCACCATCGTTATCCGCTGACCTGGATAATGGAAGCGGCTGACGATATCTCCTATTGTATTGCCGACCTTGATGACGCCGTAGAAAAAGACATCTTCACCGTCGATACGCTCTATCATTCTTTGCTCAACGCCTGGGGTCCGGTGAAACCCGGCGACGCGTTCAGCCGCACCATTAATGAAGCGTGGAAAGAGGCCAATCAGAAAAAGCGCCGCAGTATTAGCGATCAATTTTTCATGTCGCTGCGGGTCAACGTCCAGAGCGTGCTGGTCAGCCATGCGGTGCGCCGCTTTGTTGATAATTTACCTGCCATTTTTGCCGGCAGCTTTAACCATGCGCTGCTGGAAGATGACGGTGATGAAGGGCGTCTGTTAAAATTATTTAAAACTGTGGCGCGCCAGCAGGTGTTTAATCACCCTGAAGTTGAGCAGCTGGAATTACAGGGTTATCGGGTCATTAAAGGATTACTGGAAATTTATCAATCGCTGATGCAGCTCGATTATGAACAGTTTACCACGTTAATGAATGAGGATTTTCTCGCGAAACATCCGATCGAAACCCGACTGTTTCATAAACTTTCCGGTAAACATCGTAAAGCTTATCAGCAACAGATGCGTAACCTGGTGGTGCAGCATAAATATCAGCGATTGTTATGGGAACGTTATTATCGCTCGCGGCTGATTCAGGACTATATCAGCGGGATGACGGACAATTACGCCTGGGATGAGTATCGTCGGTTGATGGCGGTGGAATAAGCGCAGTTTTGTAAAGACGAAGAATAAATTTTTACCTTTGCCCAATACTTTATCAGGAACTTCGCGCTAAAAACTTAATCTCATCATCACGACCACAGCAATGGTCTGCACGTTAATTTCAGAGAGACACAGACGAATGAAAAAAAGCACATTAATGTTAAGTGCGCTGGCGCTTAGTCTGGGCATGGCGTTAAGCCCTGTCAGTGTTTTCGCGGCGGAGACAGCGTCTTCCTCCAGTCAGCAACTGCCCAGCCTGGCACCCATGCTGGAAAAAGTGATGCCTTCCGTGGTCAGTATCAGCGTGGAAGGCAGCACCACGGTGAAAACCCCGCGCATGCCGCAGCAGTTCCAGCAATTCTTTGGCGATAATTCCCCGTTCTGTCAGGACGGATCGCCGTTCCAGGGTTCACCCATGTGCCAGGGCGGCGGCGGTGACGGTAGCGACGATGGCGCCAACGCGCAGAAGCAGCAGTTCCGCGCGCTCGGTTCCGGCGTAATCATCAACGCCGACAAAGGCTATGTGGTTACCAACAACCACGTGGTGGATAACGCCACCAAAATTCAGGTACAACTGAGCGATGGCCGTCGCTACGATGCTAAGGTCATCGGCAAAGATCCGCAGTCTGACATCGCGCTGATTCAGCTGCAGGATGCGAAAAACCTGACGGCAATTAAGATCGCAGACTCCGACAATCTGCGCGTCGGTGATTACACCGTGGCCATCGGTAACCCGTACGGCCTGGGCGAAACGGTCACGTCCGGCATCGTCTCGGCGCTGGGGCGCAGCGGCCTTAACGTCGAAAATTACGAAAACTTTATCCAGACCGATGCCGCCATCAACCGCGGCAACTCCGGCGGTGCGCTGGTTAACCTGAACGGCGAGCTGATCGGTATTAACACCGCGATCCTCGCACCGGACGGTGGCAACATCGGTATCGGCTTTGCCATCCCGAGTTCCATGGTGAAAAACCTGACCGCGCAGATGGTGGAGTATGGCCAGGTGAAACGCGGCGAGCTGGGCATTATGGGCACCGAGCTCAACTCCGAGCTGGCTAAAGCGATGAAAGTGGATGCGCAGCGCGGCGCCTTTGTCAGCCAGGTGCTGCCAAACTCCGCGGCGGCGAAAGCCGGCGTGAAAGCGGGCGATGTGGTGGTCTCTATGAACGGTAAAGCGCTGACCAGCTTTGCGGCGCTGCGTGCGGAAGTCGGCTCGCTGCCGGTCGGCACCAAACTGCAGCTGGGCCTGCTGCGCGACGGCAAACCGCTCAACGTGACGGTTGAGCTGCAGCAGAGCTCACAGGATAAAGTGCAGTCCGCGACGATTTACACCGGCATTGAAGGCGCCGATCTCAGCAACGTCGACAGCAACGGCCAGAAGGGCGTGCGCGTTGACAGCGTGAAAGCCGGCAGCGCAGCGGCACGTATCGGCCTGAAGAAAGGCGATGTGATCCTCGGTGTGAACCAGCAGGCGGTAAGCAACCTTGGCGAGCTGCGTAAAATCCTCGACACCAAACCGTCGGTGCTGGCGCTCAACGTCAAGCGCGGCGACAGCAGCCTCTATCTGCTGATGCAGTAATCCTTTTATTGGTCTCTCAGGCGAGCTTCGGCTCGCCTTTTTATTGCCTGTATGCTGCTGCGCCCCCAGTCATCTGTGCCTTCCCAGTGTGACCGCTGCCGCAATTCCGGTAATCGCCCTGCGGCTATGTGCAGTTGCACAATGCCAGGGGGAATCGGGATGCGTATTCTGTCGGTTCGTCCCGAATTCTGGAGTGTTTGATGGCCACCTATCATCTTGATGCGCGACTGGCTCAGGATATCGTTGCCCGCACCATGAAAATTATCGACAGCAATGTCAATGTGATGGATGCGCGCGGCCGCATTATTGGCAGTGGCGATCGCGAGCGTATTGGCGAATTGCACGAGGGCGCGCTGCTGGTGCTGTCACAGGGCAGGGTGGTTGATATTGACGAAGCGGTGGCTAAACACCTGCACGGCGTGCGGCCGGGCATCAATTTACCGCTGCGCATTGACGGCGACATCGTCGGCGTGATTGGCCTCACCGGCCAGCCCAGCACGTTACGCCATTACGGCGAGCTGGTGTGCATGACGGCAGAGATGATGCTGGAACAGGCGCGCCTGCTGCATATGCTGGCGCAGGACAGCCGCCTGCGTGAGGAGCTGGTGCTGAACCTGATCCGCAGCGATACGCTGTCGCCAGCGCTGAACGAATGGGCGCAGCGACTGGGCATCGATCTCAATCAGCCGCGCGTGGTGGCGGTGGTGGAAGTGGACAGCGGACAGCTGGGGGTCGACAGCGCGATGTCGGAACTGCAGCAATTACAGACGCTGCTGACCACGCCCGATCGCGACAACCTGATCGCCATTGTTTCGCTCACCGAAATGGTGGTGCTGAAGCCAGCGCTGAATGCCCATGGCCGTTACGATCAGGACGATCATCGCCGCCGCGTCGATCAACTGCTGCAGCGCATGAAAGAGAGCGGTCAGGTGCGGATGCGCATCGCGCTCGGCAATTTCTTTACCGGGCCCGGCAGCATTGCGCGCTCTTACCGCACCGCCCGCACCACCATGATGGTGGGCAAACAGCGCATGCCGCAGCAGCGGAGCTTCTTCTATCAGGATCTGGTGCTGCCGGTGCTGCTGGATAGCCTGCGCGGCGGCTGGCAGGCCAGCGAGCTGGCACGTCCGCTGGCTAAGCTGAAGAGCATGGACAATAACGGTTTGCTGCGGCGCACGCTGGTTGCGTGGTTCAGTCATAACGTGCAGCCGAGCGCCACAGCGCGCGCGCTGTTTATTCATCGCAATACGCTGGAGTACCGCCTGAACCGCATCTCGGAACTGACCGGCCTTAATCTGGCGAACTTTGACGATCGGCTGCTGCTGTATGTGGCGCTGCAGCTTGATGAGCAGGCATAAAAAAGGCCAGCAGCGGCTGGCCTGAGAAGCGGCGGGAATTAGCGACCGTTGCGGGTCAGCTGATCGAGATCGGATTCGATTTCCGCGATTTTGTTCGACACCACGTTCTCCAGATGGCGCAGATCGGCGAGGATTTTGCGCTTCAGATCCACCTCTACCTGATCGCGCTGGCAGATCTGATCCAGTTCGTCGATCACGTAACGCAGGTTAGGGCTGATTTCCTGAATCTCTTTATAACCCTGGGTGGTGTGATCGGCCACCACGGTTTTGCGCTGACGCGGGTATTTAAACTTCACGCTTTTGGCGAAGAACTCGCCCTTGTCTTTGCGGAAGTAGATTTTCAGGATGTCGTTGTTGGCTTCCTGACGCAGGCTGTAGCGGTCAATGTCTTCAGGATTGCTGATACCTAAGCTTTTCAGGTTGTCGTACATAGCGTTTATATTCCATCTGAGAGTGAGTGAGCGCGCAGGATTATCATCATCATTCGGCTGCGTAATAAGCGCAACGAACCGAACGCTTACGGCATACTTAATCAACTGTAGACACAAAAACCGGGATGAACAGTGCGCGACCGGAGTTAACTGGCGCGGATTATGACCTGTTTGAAAAACAAACGCACCTGTTAATTCGCGGCGCGAAACAGGTAATAGCGGCAGGAGTGTAAAGAAAAAATGACGGGCCTGAATACAGGCCCGTGGGTATAAAAATACGCGGGAAGAAAAAACTTAATCGATGGTACGCAGCAGTTCGTTGATGCCGGTTTTTGCCAGCGTTTTCGCGTCGACTTTCTTCACGATCACCGCACAGTACAGGCTGTAGCTACCGTCTTTAGACGGCAGGTTACCGGAAACCACCACCGAACCCGCCGGTACGCGGCCGTAGTGCACTTCACCGGTTTCGCGGTCATAAATTTTGGTGCTCTGGCCGATGTAAACGCCCATAGAGATCACCGAACCTTCTTCGACGATCACGCCTTCAACGATCTCGGAACGGGCACCGATAAAGCAGTTATCTTCGATGATGGTTGGATTGGCCTGCAGCGGTTCCAGTACGCCGCCGATGCCGACGCCGCCGGACAGGTGCACGTTTTTACCAATCTGCGCACAGGAGCCGACGGTGGCCCAGGTGTCAACCATGGTGCCTTCATCGACATACGCACCGATGTTGACATAGGACGGCATCAGCACGGTGTTGCGCGCGATGAATGCACCCTGACGCACTGCGGCCGGTGGCACGACGCGGAAGCCGGCGCTTTTAAAGCGCGCTTCATCCCAGCCGGCAAATTTCATCGGCACTTTGTCGTAGAAGCGGGTCTCTGCCCCGTCGATCACCTGGTTGTCGTTGATACGGAACGACAGCAGTACCGCTTTTTTCAGCCACTGATGCGTTACCCATTCGCCGTTGATCTTTTCTGACACGCGCAGTTCACCGCTGTCCAGCAGGCCAATCACCTGGTTGATCGCTTCACGGGTGGCGCTGTCCACGCTGGTCGGCGTAATGTCGGCGCGGCGTTCAAAGGCAGATTCGATAACGCTCTGTAACTGTTGCATATTTAATTCCTGAGTCTGTCATTGCGGATGCACGCCAGCTGGCGTGCAGAGTAAAATTATCAGGCAAACATCCTTCATGCTGCAGAACGGTGGCGCGCCTATCGGAGCGAGATCCACGGATGGGCCGGGTCACCAGGCCAATGCATCGGCAACGTGAAGAATGGAAGCCGGGTCACATTTTATCGTTTGGATTAAGTACCTCTGTCAACCGTTGTTGCAGCACGGAGCGCATTTCGGCATCCAGCGCACGTCGTTCGCTGTTGGCAAGGATGAACAAATCCTCCACCCGTTCGCCGATGGTACTGATGCGGGCGCCGTGCAGCGAAACGCCGAGGTCAGCAAACACTTCGCCCACGCGCGCCAGCAAACCTGGCTGGTCCAGCGCCACCAGCTCCAGATAGCTGCGGCGGTCGGTATGGGTGGGCAAAAAGTTGACTTCGGTATCGACGCTGAAGTGTTTCAGACGTGACGACGGCCGGCGCGTACGCGGTGGCACCCACTGCGTTTGCGTGATCGCCTGCTCCAGCGCCTGGATAATCAGCGGATGGCGATCTGCTGCCAGCGGACTGCCGTCCGGCTCCAGCACAATAAAGGTGTCCATGGCCATACCGTCGCGGCTGGTAAAGATCTGCGCATCGTGCACGCTCAGATTACGGCGGTCGAGCTCTCCGGCTACGGCGGCAAACAGGTAAGGGCGATCCGGGCTCCAGATGAAGATCTCGGTGCCGCCGCGCGTAGCCTGCGGGCTTACCAGCACCAGCGGTTTGCTAAGGTCATGATTGATCAGATGCCGCGCGTGCCACGCCAGCTGGTTGGGCGTATGGCGCAGGAAGTAGTCGGCACGGCAGCGGCTCCAGATATGGTGCAGGCGCTCTTCGTTGAGATTTTCCATGCGCAGCAGCGCCAGCGCCTGCAGCCGGTGATGACGCACGCGCTCGCGCAGATCCGGGCTGTTCTCCATACCGCGGCGCAGCTGTTTTTCGGTGGCGAAGAACAGTTCACGTAGCAGGCTCTGTTTCCAGCTGTTCCACAGGCTTTCATTGGTAGCGCAGATGTCGGCAACTGTCAGGCAGGCCAGATAGCGCAGCCGGTTTTCATTTTGCATCACTTCAGCAAACTGCTGAATCACCGTGGGATCCTGAATGTCGCGACGCTGAGCAGTCACCGACATCAGCAGGTGATGACGCACCAGCCACGCCACCAGCTGCATTTCGCGCGAATTGAGGCCATGCAGCTCAGCAAAGTCCAGCGCATCCTGCGCGCCGAGAATCGAGTGGTCACCACCGCGCCCTTTGGCGATATCGTGCAGCAGCGCGGCCATCAGCAGCAGCTCCGGCTGCGGCAGACGCGGCCACAGCTCGACGCACAGCGGGTGCATCGGGCGCGTGGCTTCGTCGGCAAAACTTTCCAGCTTCTGCAACACGCGGATGGTGTGCTCATCCACGGTGTAGGCGTGAAACAGGTCGAACTGCATCTGGCCGACAATGTTGCCCCACAGCGGCGTATAGGCCCACAGTACGCTGTGGCGATGCATCGGCAGCAGCGCGCGCTTTACCGCGCCTGGATGGCGCAGAATCGCCATAAAGGTGCGGCGCGCTTCGGGGATCTGACACAGCGGCTGTTGCAGATGACGGCGGGCGTAGCGCAGCTGGCGCAGCGTGGTGGAATAGATGCCGGTGATGGTTTCGTTACGCACCATCACGTAAAACATGCGCAGAATCGCCTGCGGCTCGCGCTCAAACAGCGTGGGATCGCGCAGGTCGATCAGATTACCGCGCAGCTGAAAATCCTCATCGATGCTGCGCGGCTTCTCGGTGGTCGACAGCGCCAGAATGGCTTCGTCAAACAGCTGCAGCAGCATCTGGTTCAGCTCGCCGATACGGCGCGTGACGCGATAGAAATCCTTCATCATGCGCTCAACCGGCTCATTGCCTTCGCCGCCATAGTTGAGGCGCTGTGCCACGTTGAGCTGGCGATCGAACAGTAAGCGGTTATCGTAGCGCGGCAGCGTCAGGTGCAGCGCGAAACGGATGCGCCAGAGAAATTCCTGGCACTCATTGATCTCATTGCGCTCTGCTTCAGTGAGAAAGCCAAAACCGACCATCTCATCCATGGTGGTGGCGCCAAAGTGGCGGCGCGCGACCCACTGCAGAGTATGAATGTCGCGCAGCCCGCCCGGGCTACTTTTGATATCCGGTTCGAGGTTGTAGCTGGTGCCGTGATAACGCTGATGGCGTTCCAGCTGCTCCTCAATTTTGGCGGCGAAGAAGCATGACGACGGCCAGAAACCGTCGCTGAAGATATTCTTTTGCAGTTCGAGAAACAGCGCCACGTCGCCGGTCAGCATGCGAGACTCAATCAGGTTGGTGGCGACGGTGAGATCCGACAAGCCCTCCAGCAGACACTCTTCCAGCGTACGTACGCTGTGGCCGACCTCCAGCTTGAGATCCCACATCAGCGTCAGCAGTTCTGAGGTGCGCTGCGCGGCAGCTTCGTCCAGTGGCTGACGGCTCAGGATCAGCACGTCGATGTCCGACAGCGGATGCAGCTCGCCGCGGCCATAGCCGCCCACCGCCACCAGCGCGATCTCTTTCATCTGGTCAAAGCCAAACAGCCGCCACAGCCGGCGCAGCAGGCGATCGATAAACAGCGTGCGCGCATCAATCAGCGATTCAATATCGCTGCCGGCGTCAAAAGCGCTGCCCAGATGCTGCTGGAACTGTTCAAGATACTGTTTGAGTTTGTCGCGCGTCAGCGCGTCGTCTGGCCAGCTGGCGGGGGAATCGGTCAGGCCTTTGTGTACTGCTTCGGTCACGCTACCACTCATCAACATGCCTCTTCTGCGCCATAAAAAGCGGGCTTAACGCCGTGATGCCGTTCAGTTAGCCACCGTCCGTGACATCACCGCAGTAGCGGCGCGGGTTAACGCGCAACTGATGGCGCCGCTACGGGAGGTGCAGGGATGGGTGAACCTAAACTGACAGGCGTTCGTTTTGAGCCGGCCTGTTATCCTGATGACGAGCGTTACGCGTTGTTTTCCAGCACCGCTGGAATAGTGTCGTCGGCGCGCAGCGTCAGGATCTCACAGCCGTTTTCCGTCACCACAATAGTATGCTCATACTGTGCGGACAAGCTGCGATCTTTGGTTTTCACCGTCCAGCCATCTTTCATGGTGCGGATGCGATAATCACCGGCGTTTACCATCGGTTCGACGGTAAACGTCATGCCAGCCTGCAGCACCACGCCGCTGTCGTCGGCATCGTAATGCAGCACCTGCGGCTCTTCATGGAAGCCTTTACCGATGCCGTGTCCGCAATACTCGCGGACCACGGAAAAATCCTGTGCTTCCACGTATTTCTGAATCGCCCGGCCCAGTTCACGCAGGCGAATGCCCGGCTTCACCAGACGCAGCGCAATGTACAGGCTCTCCTGCGTAACCCGGCACAGGCGCTCGCCCTGAATCGTCGGTTTGCCGACGATGAACATCTTTGACGTATCGCCATGGTACTCATCTTTGATCACCGTGACGTCGACGTTAACGATATCCCCGTCTTTCAGCACGCGATCGTCGCTGGGAATACCGTGACATACCACTTCGTTGACCGAAATACACACTGATTTCGGGAAACCGTGGTAGCCGAGACAGGCTGAAATGGCCTGCTGCTTTTCGGTGATGTGCTGGTGGCACAGACGGTCAAGCTCGCCGGTGGTGACGCCTGGCACGACGTGTGGAGCAATCATCTCCAGCACTTCGGCAGCCAGACGGCCCGCCACGCGCATTTTTTCGATTTCTTCTGGGGTTTTGATTGAAATGGCCATTAAATAATCCGCAATCGCCGCAATTTTCGACAATAATGAGTTCTGTGGCAGTCATGTTAGCAGTCAGCAAATGGGCTGCCAAATCGGGATTACAGCCTGCCGCTCATGCTAACAACTGTTGGCGTATTCCTGCGCATTGTGGTATAAAGCGCGCCGACGATTCTCTGTCACCTCGTATGAGAGGGCAGGAAACGCATAAATCTCATTATGTGTACTAAAACACACATGTATCGACACGTACGCCGGGGTGCCTCGTAAGAGGTCGGTTGTATGGGATACATGGAGGCCCAACCCCAAACAAACTTTTAGAGGTAATCATGGCAACTGTTTCCATGCGCGACATGCTCAAGGCTGGTGTTCACTTCGGTCACCAGACCCGTTACTGGAACCCAAAAATGAAGCCATTCATTTTCGGTGCACGTAACAAAGTTCACATCATCAACCTTGAGAAAACCGTACCAATGTTCAACGAAGCTCTGGCTGAGCTGAACAAGATCTCTTCCCGTAAAGGTAAGATCCTGTTTGTTGGTACCAAGCGCGCTGCTGCCGAAGCGGTAAAAGAGTCTGCACTGAGCTGCGACCAGTTCTTCGTTAACCACCGCTGGCTGGGTGGTATGCTGACCAACTGGAAAACCGTTCGTCAGTCAATCAAACGCCTGAAAGATCTGGAAACTCAGTCTCAGGACGGTACTTTCGACAAACTGACCAAGAAAGAAGCACTGATGCGTGCTCGTGAGCTGGCCAAGCTGGAAAACAGCCTGGGCGGTATCAAAGATATGGGCGGTCTGCCGGATGCACTGTTCGTTGTTGACGCTGACCACGAACACATCGCAATCAAAGAAGCAAATAACCTGGGTATCCCGGTATTTGCTATCGTTGATACTAACTCTGATCCAGACGGCGTTGATTTCGTTATCCCAGGTAACGACGATGCGATCCGTGCTGTAAGCCTGTACCTGACTGCCGTTGCCACTACCGTGCGCGAAGGCCGTTCACAGGACCTGGCTGAGCAGGCTGAAGAAGCTGCTGAAGCTTAATAAGGTTCGCTCTTTCTGAGAGCCCTTAGACATCAGATGTGATCTGTTAAGGGGCCGTGAAGGCCCCTTTATTTATCTCACTTAGTCACGCACCCTGTTCGGGCTGGCGGGGCAAGTAAATTTTCCGCAACAAGTTTCTGACAGTGTGAAAGCACTGCGAGACGAATCGAGGATTCTGGAATGGCTGAAATTACCGCTGCACTGGTAAAAGAACTGCGCGAGCGTACTGGCGCAGGCATGATGGACTGCAAAAAAGCGCTGACCGAAGCGAACGGCGACATTGAGCTGGCGATCGAGAACATGCGCAAGTCTGGTGCGATCAAAGCTGCTAAGAAAGCAGGCAACGTGGCTGCTGACGGCGTGATCAAAACCAAAATCGCTGACGGCTACGCCGTGATTCTGGAAGTGAACTGCCAGACTGACTTCGTGGCAAAAGATGCCGGTTTCCAGGCCTTTGCTGACAAAGTGCTGGACGCTGCTGCTGCCGGTAAAGTGACTGATGTGGAAGTTCTGAAAGCGCAGTTCGAAGAAGAGCGCGTGGCACTGGTTGCGAAAATCGGTGAGAACATCAACATCCGTCGTGTTGCTGTCCTCGAAGGTGCTGAGCTGAACGGCTATCTGCACGGCGCGCGCATCGGCGTACTGGTTTCTACCACCGGCGCTGATGAAGAGCTGAGCAAGCAGATTGCGATGCACGTTGCTGCCAGCAAGCCAGAGTTCGTGAAGCCAGAAGACGTTTCTGCTGACGTGGTTGAGAAAGAGTACCAGGTTCAGCTGGACATCGCGATGCAGTCTGGCAAGCCAAAAGAGATCGCAGAGAAGATGGTTGAAGGCCGTATGAAGAAATTCACCGGCGAAGTCTCTCTGACCGGTCAGGCTTTCGTTATCGACCCAAGCAAAACTGTTGGCCAGGCGCTGAAAGAGAAAGGCGCTGACGTGATCAACTTCATCCGCTTCGAAGTGGGCGAAGGCATTGAGAAAGTCGAATCTGACTTTGCAGCCGAAGTTGCTGCCATGTCCAAACAGTCTTAATGGTTTGAAGGAACCGCCGAGAGGCGGTTCTTTTTTGTCTGCGTTTTGGCGCAGCAATTTTCAGTCTCATCCCAATAGCTTTTCTCACGCGCTAAGCGGATGATCGATCAGATTTAACTTCTCATTCATCTTATCTTCCAGGAAGAATTGACCATGGCGACCAACGCAAAACCTGTATATCAACGTATCTTACTGAAACTGAGCGGCGAAGCACTGCAGGGTGCCGAAGGTTTTGGTATCGACGCGAGCGTGCTTGACCGTATGGCGCAAGAGGTGAAAGAGCTGGTTGAGCTGGGCATTCAGGTGGGTGTGGTAATTGGTGGCGGTAACCTGTTCCGTGGCGCGGGTCTGGCGCAGGCAGGTATGAACCGCGTGGTCGGCGACCACATGGGGATGCTGGCGACCGTGATGAACGGCCTGGCAATGCGTGACGCACTGCATCGTGCGTACGTCAACGCGCGCCTGATGTCGGCGATTCCGCTGAACGGCGTGTGTGATAACTACAGCTGGGCAGAAGCCATCAGCCTGCTGCGCAATAACCGCGTGGTGATCTTCTCTGCCGGTACCGGCAACCCGTTCTTTACCACCGACTCAGCGGCCTGCCTGCGCGGCATCGAAATCGAAGCGGACGTGGTACTGAAAGCCACCAAGGTCGACGGCGTCTACTCAGCCGACCCGGTGAAAAATCCGGATGCCACGCTGTACGAACAGCTGACCTACGGTGAAGTGCTGGAAAAAGAGCTGAAAGTGATGGATCTGGCCGCCTTTACGCTGGCGCGCGACCATCAACTGCCGATCCGCGTCTTCAATATGAACAAGCCTGGCGCGCTGCGTCGCGTGGTGATGGGTGAAAAAGAAGGCACCCTGATTACGCATTAATACCCGACGCAGGATAAAATAAGGTATATTCTGTTGGCGCGCTGCACTGCTGTCGCGCAGCATTCAGGATGATCGATGTTTATCGATACCGTTTCCGTTCCGCTGCGTCCGGAAGTGGCCAGGTCAAACCGAATCCAAGGGTTTCAACGTGATTAACGATATTAAAAAAGATGCTGAAACGCGCATGGACAAATGCGTGGAAGCATTCAAAAACACCATCAGCAAAGTGCGCACCGGTCGTGCTTCGCCTTCACTGCTCGACGGCATCGTTGTGGAATATTACGGTACGCCAACGCCGCTGCGTCAGCTGGCCAGCGTCACCGTTGAAGATTCACGCACGCTGAAAATCAACGTGTTCGATCGCTCAATGGGTCCGGCAGTCGAGAAAGCCATCATGGCTTCTGACCTCGGCCTCAACCCAAGCTCAGCCGGTAGCGACATTCGTGTTCCACTGCCTGCGCTGACCGAAGAGCGTCGTAAAGATCTGATCAAGGTTGTGCGTGGCGAAGCCGAGCAGGGCCGTGTTTCCGTGCGCAACGTGCGCCGTGACGCGAACGACAAGATCAAGGCGCTGCTGAAAGACAAAGAGATCAGCGAAGACGACGAACGTCGCTCGCAGGACGAGATCCAGAAAATGACCGACGTTCGCATCAAGCACGTTGATGCGGCGCTGGCCGAGAAAGAGAAGGAACTGATGGAATTCTGATTCCGTCATTTGCCTGACAAAACGCCGTTCAGAGACGTAGTACGACTCTGGCGGCGTTTTACATTGTGCCCGGCGTACGCGCGGGCGCGCACCACGACTTCACAGGGACAGCACCATGAAGCGATTAACTCTGCTGGGTTCGACCGGCTCAATTGGCACCAGCACGCTGGCGGTAGTGGCGGCGCATCCTGAGCGCTATCAGGTGACTGCGCTGGTGGCAGGTCAGAATGTGGCGCTGATGGCCGAACAGTGTCAGCAATTTAAACCGCGCTACGCGGCGATGTCCGATGACGCTTCCGCTGCGGCGCTGCGTGAACGACTGAAAGCACTCAACATAGATACGGAAGTGCTCTCCGGCGTTCAGGCCGCCTGCGAACTGGCCGCGCTGGATGAGGTCGATCAGGTGATGGCCGCCATTGTGGGCGCTTCCGGTTTACAACCGACGCTGGCCGCCATTCGCGCCGGCAAAACCGTCCTGCTTGCCAATAAAGAATCGCTTGTCACATGCGGCCGTTTGTTTATGGAGGCGGTGCGCCAGCATCAGGCGCAGTTGCTGCCGGTTGACAGCGAGCACAACGCCATTTTTCAGAGTTTGCCCGCTTCCATACAGCATCAGTTGGGGTACGCTGATCTGCGGGAGAATGGCATCGAGTCGATTCTCCTTACGGGATCGGGTGGTCCTTTTCGTGACACGCCATTAGCCGAGCTGGCCGCTATGTCGCCAGATCAGGCCTGTGCGCATCCGAACTGGTCAATGGGGCGTAAAATCTCCGTTGATTCGGCCACCATGATGAATAAAGGTCTTGAATACATTGAAGCCCGCTGGCTGTTTAACGCCACCGACGCACAAATGGAGGTCATCCTGCATCCGCAGTCGGTGATTCACTCCATGGTGCGATACTGCGACGGTAGCGTGCTGGCACAGCTGGGTTCACCCGATATGCGCACGCCAATCGCCCACAGCATGGCCTGGCCGGCACGTATTACCGCAGGCGTAACGCCGCTTGATTTCACCCGAATGAAGGCGCTGACGTTTGCTGAGCCGGACTACGCACGCTATCCCTGCCTGAAGCTGGCAATCGATGCATGCGCAACCGGACAGGCGGCCACCACCACGCTGAACGCAGCCAATGAAGTCGCGGTAGCGGCATTTCTGCAGCATCAGATTCGCTTTACCGATATCGCGGCCATCAACAGTGAAGTGCTGGCAACCCTGCAGTGTCAGGAGCCGGGCAGCGTGGATGACGTGATGGAGATTGATCGGATTGCACGCGTGCGGGCCACGGCGTTGCTGCCGCGCTTTCGTTTAGCCGGTTGATGGTGGCGCTATTTGTTCGCTCAGGGTGAAAATGGTATAGTCGCTCGCTCGCGTTTTACGGCCCGACATTGTTTCGATGTCATCCGGTGAAGTTTCCGGCGTTTGCCGCAGGCGCAATGTATTCAGAAACCACAGCATTTCTGATGAAAGGAATTATTACGCGTTATGTCGTCCAACAATCACAATACAATCGATGACGGGTCGTACTGCACGCCACGTCACGTGGCCATCATTATGGATGGTAATGGTCGCTGGGCAAAAAATCAGGGCAAACTGCGTATTTCAGGCCACAAAGCCGGGGTAAAATCAGTACGCCGGGCCGTCAGCTTTGCGGTCAGCAACAAGCTGGAAGCGCTCACGCTCTATGCGTTCAGCAGTGAAAACTGGAGCCGACCGGTACAGGAAGTGACGGCCTTAATGGAATTGTTTGTCTGGGCGCTCGACAGCGAAGTCAAAAGCCTGCACAAGCACAATGTGCGTCTGCGCATTATTGGTGATATCAGCCGTTTCAATAACCGCATTCAGGAACGCATTCGCCGCGCCGAGGAACTGACTCAGCAAAATGATGGACTCACCCTCAACATTGCTGCCAACTATGGCGGCCGTTGGGATATTATCCAGGGTGTAAAAAAACTGGCTGAACAGGTTCAGGAAGGACTGCTACGTCCTGACCAGATAACTGAAGAAAGTCTGGCTCCGCATCTGTGTATGCAGGAGCAAGCGCCGGTGGATTTAGTGATAAGGACCGGGGGAGAGCATCGGATCAGCAACTTCCTGCTGTGGCAGATCGCCTATGCTGAGTTTTGGTTTACCGATGTTCTCTGGCCTGATTTTGATGAACACGTTTTTGAAGGTGCACTGAATGCATTCTCTCTGCGGGAGCGACGCTATGGCGGCGCTGCACCAGGCGGCGCCTGAGCAACCTGGGGGTAACCTTTGCTGAAGTCTCGTCTGATCACCGCGTTTATTCTGATTCCGCTGGTGATCGCTGCTCTGTTTTGGTTGCCGCTGTCCGGTTTTGCGATTACCACCATCATCATCTGCATGCTTGCCGCCTGGGAGTGGGGGCAGCTGGCGGGGATGGCAACGCGTCAGCAGCGTATCTGGCTGGCGGTGCTATGCGGCCTGCTGCTGGCGGTGATGCTGTTCACCCTGCAACCCTATCAACGTAATCTGCACCAGTTCCAGATGGAGAGCTCGCTCTGGGCCTCGCTGGGCTGGTGGATTGTCGCGCTGTTTCTCGTGCTGTTTTATCCGGCCTCCGCTGCGCTGTGGCGCGCATCGCGTCCGCTGCGCCTGCTGTTTGGCGTGCTGACCGTGGTGCCGTTCTTCTGGGGCATGATGGCGCTGCGCCAGTATCACTATGACACCGACCATTTCGCCGGCGCCTGGTGGCTGCTGTTCGTGATGTTCCTCGTCTGGGGCGCGGATTCCGGTGCTTACATGTTTGGTCGTCTGTTCGGCAAGCATAAGCTGGCGCCGAAAGTCTCGCCGGGCAAAACCTGGGAAGGCTTCTTTGGCGGACTGCTGTCATCGGCGATTATCGCCTGGCTGTTTGCGCTGCTGGCCCCGCTATCGGTGGCGCCGGGCACGCTGATTATCTGCGCCGTGATTGCCACGCTGGCCTCCGTGCTGGGCGATCTCACGGAAAGTATGTTCAAACGTGAAGCCGGTATCAAAGACAGCGGTAACCTGATTCCGGGGCACGGTGGTATCCTCGATCGCATTGATAGCCTGACAGCCGCGGTGCCGGTATTTGCCTGCCTGCTGCTGCTGGTGTTCCGCACCCTCTGAGGATAAGCGACGATGTTGAGCATACTCTGGAGTTTTGTCGCCTTTATCGTGGCGCTCGGCGTGCTGATTACGGTGCACGAGTTCGGCCACTTCTGGGTGGCGCGTCGCTGCGGTGTCAAAGTAGAACGCTTCTCGATCGGTTTCGGCAAAGCCCTGTGGCGTCGCACTGACCGCCAGGGCACGGAATACGTGATCGCGCTGATTCCGCTCGGTGGCTACGTCAAAATGCTCGACGAGCGCGTAGAGAGCGTGCCCGCTGAGCTGCGTCATCAGGCCTTCAACAATAAAACCGTGCTGCAGCGTGCCTCAATCATTGCCGCCGGTCCCATCGCAAATTTCATTTTTGCCGTGTTTGCCTACTGGGTGGTGTTCATCCATGGGGTGCCGGGTGTTCGCCCGGTGGTCGGCGAAATTATGAGCGGTTCCGTCGCGGCAGAAGCGCAAATTACCTCCGGCATGGAACTTAAAGCGGTTGACGGTATCGAAACGCCTGACTGGGATGCTGTGCGCCTGGCGCTGATCGGTAAAATCGGCGACAGCAGTGCCACGCTGACCGTGTCACAGTTTGGTCAGCAGGCGACGCAGCAGAAGCAGCTCAATCTGCGTGACTGGCAATTTGAACCGGACAAACAGGACCCGGTGGTCGCTTTAGGTATTCGACCGCGCGGGCCGCAAATCGAAACCACGCTGGCAGAAGTGCAGGCGCGTTCACCGGCAAGTGCTGCCGGTTTGCAAGCCGGCGACAGGATCGTTAAAGTCGATGGTCAGCCATTAACGCAATGGCAGGTTTTTGCGGCTCAGGTTCGGGATAATCCCGGCAAAAACATGGCGCTGGAGGTTGAGCGTAACGGTGAACCGTTAACGCTGACGCTAACGCCGGAAGCGAAACCGGGTAACGCAGCGGAAGGTTTTGCCGGGGTGATCCCGCGTGTGATCCCGCTGCCGGATGAGTACAAAACGGTAAAACAGTACGGACCTTTCGCCGCGATTGGTGAAGCCGGTGTCAAAACCTGGCAACTGATGAAGCTGACGGTTTCGATGCTGGGCAAGTTGATAACCGGGGACGTCAAGCTGAATAACCTGAGCGGGCCAATTTCGATTGCGCAGGGTGCCGGATTATCAGCTGAATATGGGGTGATTTATTACCTGATGTTCCTCGCGCTGATTAGCGTCAACTTAGGGATCATCAATCTGTTCCCTCTGCCGGTTTTAGATGGTGGACATCTGCTCTTTCTGGCGATCGAAAAGATCAAAGGTGGACCGGTGTCCGAGCGAGTTCAGGACTTCAGTTATCGCATCGGCTCAATTTTGCTGGTGCTTTTAATGGGGCTTGCACTTTTCAATGATTTCTCTCGCCTGTAATCGCTGGAACGCAGACAGGCGCGGGATGTGTTAGGAAAACGCATAACAACGATGGCGATGAAAAAGTTGCTCATAGCGTCGCTGCTGTTTAGCAGCGCCACCGTTTACGGTGCAGACGATTTCGTAGTGAAGGACATTCATTTCGAAGGTCTACAGCGAGTCGCCGTCGGCGCGGCTCTGCTCAGCATGCCGGTACGCGTCGGTGATACGGTGAATGATGATGACATCAGAAACACCATTCGCTCACTGTTCGCTACCGGTAACTTTGAAGATGTCCAGGTTCTGCGTGACGGCACCACCCTGATTGTTCAGGTGAAGGAACGTCCGACCATTGCCAGCATCACCTTCTCCGGTAACAAAGCGGTGAAAGAGGATCAGCTGAAGGAGAACCTTGAGGCCTCCGGTGTGCGCGTTGGCGAAGCGCTTGACCGCACCACGCTCTCTTCCATCGAGAAGGGGCTGGAGGACTTTTACTACAGCGTCGGTAAATATACCGCCAGCGTCAAAGCCATCGCGACGCCGCTGCCGCGTAACCGTGTCGATCTGAAATTCGTCTTCCAGGAAGGCGTCTCGGCCAAGATCCAGCAGATCAACATTGTCGGCAACAAAGCGTTCAGCTCAGACGAACTGATCTCCCGCTTCCAGCTGCGCGATGAAGTGCCGTGGTGGAACGTGGTGGGCGATCGTAAATACCAGAAGCAGAAACTGGCGGGCGATCTCGAAACCCTGCGCAGCTTCTATCTGGATCGCGGTTATGCGCGTTTCAATATTGATTCCACGCAGGTGAGCCTGACGCCGGACAAGAAAGGCATCTACATCACCGTCAACATCACTGAAGGCGATCAGTACAAGATTGCCGGCGTGATCGTCAACGGCAGTATGGCGGGCCACTCGGCGGAAATTGAGCACCTGACGCAGATTCCTAACGGTGAGCTGTATAACGGCACCAAAGTCACCCAGATGGAAGATGACATCAAGAAGCTGCTGGGCCGTTATGGCTACGCCTATCCTCGCGTGGTGACGCAGCCGGAAATCAACGATGCGGATAAAACCGTTAAGCTGCACATCAACGTTGATGCCGGTAACCGTTATTACGTGCGTAAAGTGCGTTTTGAAGGTAACGACACCTCGAAAGATGCCGTACTGCGCCGCGAAATGCGTCAGATGGAAGGCGCATGGCTGGGCAGCGACCTCGTCGATCAGGGCAAAGAGCGCCTGAACCGTACCGGTTACTTCGAAACCGTGGACGTTGATACCCAGCGCGTTCCGGGCTCGCCAGACCAGGTTGACGTGGTTTACAAAGTCAAAGAGCGTAACACCGGTACCTTCAACTTTGGTGTGGGTTACGGTACGGAGAGTGGCGTCAGCTTCCAGGTCGGCGTGACCCAGGAGAACTGGCTCGGCACCGGTAATACCGTCGGCATCAGCGGTACCAAGAACGACTACCAGACCTACGCAGAATTCTCACTCACCGATCCATACTTCACGGTGGACGGTGTGAGCCTCGGCGGTCGCCTCTTCTACAACGACTTTAAAGCGGATGATGCTGATCTCTCCGACTACACCAACAAAAGTTACGGTGTGGACGGTACGCTCGGCTTCCCGGTTAACGAAAACAACACGCTGCGCGTCGGCTTAGGTTATGTGCACAACGACCTGTCCAACATGCGTCCGCAGGTGGCGATGTGGCGTTACCTTGACTCGGTGGGTCGTCATCAGGGGCTGAATGATGACGGTGATTTCTCTGCGGATGACTTCACCTTCAACTACGGCTGGACGTACAACACGCTCGATCGTGGTTTCTTCCCGACGCGCGGTAACCGTACCAACCTGAACGGTAAAGTGACCATTCCGGGCTCTGATAACTCGTTCTATAAAGCGACGCTGGACACCCAGCAGTACGTGCCGCTGAACCGTGATGGCACCTGGGTGGTGCTGGGTCGTGGCCGTGTTGGCTACGGTGACGGACTCGGTGGCAAAGAGATGCCGTTCTATGAGAACTTCTACGCCGGCGGTTCCAGCACCGTGCGTGGCTTCCAGTCCAACACCATTGGTCCGAAAGCCGCTTACCTGAACGATCGTTCGTCGAGCTGTAATCTGACCGATCCGGACGGCATCTGTAAGTCTGACGATGCGGTGGGCGGTAACGCCATGGCGATCGCCAGCCTTGAACTGATTACGCCAACGCCGTTCCTGAGCGAAAAATATGCAAACTCAGTACGTACCTCGGTATTTATGGATGCCGGTACCGTCTGGGATACCAAGTGGCAGAACACCGCGGAAACCCGCGCGGCGGGCATTCCGGACTACAGCGACCCGAACAACATTCGCGTCTCTGCCGGTCTTGCGCTGCAGTGGATGTCGCCACTTGGACCACTGGTGTTCTCCTACGCACAGCCAGTGAAGAAAGTCGAGGGAGACAAAGCAGAACAGTTCCAGTTTAACATCGGTAAAACCTGGTAAGGTTCTGAGCACGGAAGCAGAGTCGTAGTACGGCATCGCGCCGGCGCCAGACGGGAGCCGGACGATGCCAACACTGTGTCGCTGACACAAACGTTGATGGTAAGGAGTTTATAGTGAAAAAGTTGTTGTGTGCCGCAGGTCTGGGTCTTGCTTTAGCGGTTTCCGCGGGCGTTCAGGCTGCTGACAAAATTGCAGTGGTAAACGTGTCCAGCATTTTCCAACAGTTACCGCAACGTGCGACCGTTGCTAAACAGCTGGAAAACGAATTCAAGGGCCGTGCCACTGAGCTGCAGAGCCAGGAGCGCGATCTGCAGACTAAAATGCAGAAACTGCAGCGCGATGGTTCAACCATGAAGGCCAGCGACCGCAGCCGCATGGAAAAAGACATCATGTCACAGCGCGAAGCATTCTCGACGAAAGCGCAGGCTTTCGATCAGGATAACCGCCGTCGTCAGATGGAAGAGCGTAACAAACTGCTGAGCCGTATTCAGGACGCAGTGAAGAAAGTGGCGGACAGCGAAGGGTATGACGTGGTAATCGACGCCAATGCCGTTGCCTATGCTTCTAACGCGAAAGACATTACTGCTGACGTGCTGAAACAGGTTAAATAATCGATGTCATCAATTCGACTGGCTGATTTAGCCCAGCAGTTGGATGCAGAATTGCACGGAGATGGCGATATCGCCATCTCCGGCATTGCTTCTATGCAATCCGCCACCCCTGGTCAAATCAC
The DNA here is from genome assembly GCF_059730845.1 of gamma proteobacterium symbiont of Scutellera amethystina. Classification (NCBI taxonomy): domain Bacteria; kingdom Pseudomonadati; phylum Pseudomonadota; class Gammaproteobacteria; species gamma proteobacterium symbiont of Scutellera amethystina. The sequence goes on along the minus strand of NZ_AP035935.1, from coordinate 3,232,370 downwards.
TTTTCTTGCCAACAGCCGCTACCGCGAGCAGCTCGCACAGGTTCAGGCCTCAGCCGTGGTGCTGACGGAAGCGGATCTGGAGTGGTGTAAAACCGCCGCGCTGGTGGTGAAAAACCCTTACCTGACTTATGCCCGTATGGCACAACTGCTGGACACCACGCCGCAGCCCGCGCAAAATATCGCGCCCAGCGCCGTGATCGATCCGAGCGCGAAGCTGGGGAACAATGTCTCGGTGGGCGCTAACGCGGTCATCGAGTCCGGCGTTGAGCTGGGTGATGACGTGGTGATTGGCGCCGGCTGCTTTGTCGGCAAGCGCACGCGCATTGGCCGTGGTTCCCGTCTGTGGGCCAACGTTACGGTTTATCATGAGATTCAGATTGGTCAGGATTGTCTGATTCAGTCTGGCACCGTGATTGGTGCCGATGGTTTCGGTTATGCTAACGACCGCGGCAACTGGGTGAAAATTCCTCAGCTGGGCACCGTGGTGATTGGCGATCGGGTAGAAATTGGCGCCTGTACCACGATCGATCGCGGTGCGCTGGATAACACTCTGATCGGCAATGGTGTTATCATAGACAACCAGTGCCAGATTGCGCATAACGTCGTGATTGGTGATAACACCGCGGTTGCCGGTGGTGTGATCATGGCGGGTAGTCTGAAGATTGGGCGTTACTGTATGATTGGCGGAGCCAGCGTCATTAACGGCCATATGGAAATCTGTGACAAAGTGACGGTAACCGGCATGGGCATGGTCATGCGTCCCATCACAGAGCCTGGGGTATACTCATCGGGTATCCCGCTGCAACCCAACAAAACCTGGCGTAAAACGGCAGCGCTGGTGATGAACATCGATGACATGAGCAAACGCTTAAAAGCCATCGAACGCAAGGTCGGCAAAGACGACTGAGCACATCCCGGCTCTACCCGCTTTCATAATAAAGCAGCGTACCTTCTTTCACCTCGGGGTTAACCAGAGTGCGGCAGCAGGTATCATGGTAAGCGAAACGCCACTGAACTGATTTGCGGCCTGCGAAAGATCATTTTGATCGGTGCAGGCCGTGTTATTGTTGCCATCAGATTTTTTAGGACAGGAAGAGTATTTTGACAACTGAAACGCATACTCTGAAAATTGAAGAGATTTTAGAACTGCTGCCGCACCGCTATCCGTTTTTGCTGGTTGACCGCGTGCTGGAATTTGAAGAGCATAAATATCTGCGTGCGGTAAAGAACGTTTCTGTTAATGAACCGTTTTTCCAGGGACACTTCCCTGGTAAACCGATTTTCCCAGGCGTTCTGATCCTGGAAGCGATGGCGCAGGCGACCGGTATTCTGGCGTTTAAAAGCGTTGGAAAACTGGAACCGGGCGAGCTGTACTATTTCGCCGGTATCGACGAAGCCCGTTTCAAGCGTCCGGTAGTGCCGGGCGACCAGATGATCATGGAAGTTACCTTCGAGAAGACCCGCCGTGGCCTGACGCGCTTCAAAGGCGTGGCAACCGTAGACGGTAAGATTGTCTGTGAAGCGACCATGATGTGTGCCCGTAGCCGGGAGGCATAATTAGTGATTGATTCAACCGCCAGCATCCATCCAACGTCCATCATTGAAGAAGGTGCGGTGATCGGCGCCAACGTCCAAATCGGTCCGTTTTGTGTTGTCGGAGCGAACGTGGAAATTGGCGAAGGCACGGTGCTGAAATCGCACGTGGTGGTGAATGGCCACACGCGTATCGGTAAAGATAACCAGATCTACCAGTTCGTTTCGATTGGCGAAGTGAATCAGGATCTGAAATATGCCGGTGAACCGACCCGCGTTGAAGTCGGCGATCGCAACCGCATCCGCGAGAGCGTCACCATTCATCGTGGCACCACGCAGGGTGGCGGCCTGACCAAAGTCGGCAGCGACAACCTGCTGATGGTCAACGCGCACATTGCCCATGACTGCGTGATCGGCAATCGCTGTATTCTGGCCAACAACGTAACGCTGGGCGGCCACGTTACCGTGGATGATTTTGCCATCATCGGCGGCGTGACGGCGGTGCACCAGTGGTGCACCATTGGTGCCCACGTGATGGTAGGCGGTTGTTCCGGCGTCGCGCAGGACGTGCCGCCGTACGTGATTGCGCAGGGCAACCATGCCACGCCGTTCGGTGTCAATATCGAAGGCCTGAAGCGTCGTGGCTTCAGCAAAGAAGCACTGCACGCCATTCGTAACGCGTACAAGCTGCTGTACCGCAGCGGTAAAACGCTGGATGAAGTGAAGCCGGAGATTGAAGAACTGGCTAAACTTCATAGCGAAGTGCAGCCTTTCTACGACTTCTTTGCCCGTTCTACCCGTGGATTGATTCGTTAATTCATGTCAGTGCGTCCCTTAACGATTGCCCTGGTCGCCGGAGAAACCTCCGGCGATATTCTTGGTGCCGGATTGATTCGTGCGCTGAAAGCGCGCCATCCTGACGCGCGCTTCGTTGGCGTTGCCGGTCCGCTGATGCAGGCCGAAGGCTGCGAAGCCTGGTACGAGATGGAAGAGCTGGCGGTAATGGGCATCGTTGAGGTGCTTGGCCGCCTGCGCCGTTTGCTGCACATCCGCAAGGATTTAACCCAGCGCTTTACCGAGCTGCGGCCGGATGTCTTCGTCGGCATCGATGCCCCGGATTTCAACATCACGCTGGAAGGCAACCTCAAGCGTGCCGGCATTCGCACCATTCATTATGTCAGTCCCTCCGTGTGGGCCTGGCGACAAAAGCGCGTGTTCAAAATTGGCCGCAACACCGATCTGGTGCTGGCGTTTCTGCCTTTTGAAAAAGCGTTTTACGATCGCTACAACGTGCCGTGCCGCTTTATCGGGCACACCATGGCCGATGCGATGCCGCTGCAGCCGGACAAACTGGCCGCGCGGCGTGAATTAGGCATCGCTGACGATGCGCTGTGCCTTGGCCTGCTGCCGGGCAGCCGTGGCGCGGAAGTGGAGATGCTCAGCGCCGATTTCCTGCGCGCTGCACAGCTGCTGCGCCAGCGCTATCCGGCGCTGGAGATCGTGGTGCCGCTGGTTAACGCGAAGCGGCGCGCGCAGTTCGAGCAGATTAAAGCCAGCGTCGCGCCGGAATTGCCGATGCACCTGCTGGATGGCAAAGGGCGCCAGGCGATGATCGCCAGCGACGCGGCGATTCTGGCTTCCGGCACTGCAGCGCTGGAGTGCATGCTGGCGAAATGCCCGATGGTGGTGGGCTATCGTATGAAGCCGTTCACCTTCTGGCTGGCGAAGCGGCTGGTGAAAACCCCGTACGTTTCGCTGCCTAACCTGCTGGCCGGCCGTGAGCTGGTGCAGGAGCTGCTGCAGGAGGAGTGCCAGCCTGCAGCGTTAGCCGCGGCGCTGGAGCCGCTGCTGCATGCCGGTCCGGAGCGTGACGCGCTGCTGGCCACTTTCACCCAATTGCATCAGCAGATTCGCTGGAACGCCGACGAACAGGCGGCGGATGCGGTACTGGAGATTGCCAATGGCTGAATTTATCTATCCTGATGCCCGGCTGATTGCCGGCGTTGATGAAGTCGGACGTGGCCCGCTGGTCGGTGCCGTGGTGACCGCCGCCGTGATCCTCGATCCAGCGCGGCCGATTGCCGGCCTGGCGGATTCCAAAAAGCTGTCTGAAAAGCGCCGCCTTGCGCTGTTTGATGAAATCAAAGAGAAAGCGCTGGCGTGGAGCCTGGGCCGCGCTGAACCGGAAGAGATTGATCAGCTGAACATCCTGCACGCCACCATGCTGGCGATGCAGCGCGCGGTTGCCGGTCTGCATATTGCACCGGATTTTGTCCTGATTGATGGCAACCGCTGTCCGGCGCTGCCGATGCCGTCGCAGGCGGTGGTGAAGGGCGATAGTCTGGTGCGGGAAATCAGCGCCGCCTCGATCATCGCCAAAGTCACGCGCGACCGTGAAATGGCTGAGCTGGACCTGCTGTTTCCGCAGTACGGTTTCGCCCAGCACAAAGGCTATCCGACCGCGCTGCACATGGAAAAACTGACGCAGTTTGGTGCCATACCTCACCACCGCCGCAGCTTTGCGCCGGTGCGTAACGCCCTGATTGATGCTGATGTGCTGGCCGCGCGCCAGCCGACTACGCTTTAATAGCCTGACGCTGTTTTAACCGGAAACTGATATGGCTGAACCTCGTTTTATACATCTGCGCGTACACAGCGATTACTCCATGGTCGATGGTCTGGCCAAGACCGGGCCGCTGGTAAAAAAGGCGGCCGCGCTCGGCATGCCAGCCATTGCCATCACCGACTACACCAACCTGTGCGGGCTGGTGCGCTTTTATGGCAGCGCGCACAGCGCCGGTATCAAACCGATCGTCGGGGCTGACTTCCAGGTGGCCAGCGATTTGATGGGCGATGAGCTGACGCAGCTCACCGTGCTGGCGGCTAATAACACCGGTTACCAGAATCTGACGCTGCTGATTTCGCGCGCTTACCAGCGCGGTTACGGTATCGCCGGACCGATTATCGATCGCGACTGGCTCCTGGAGCTGGGCGAAGGGTTGATTCTGCTGTCGGGCGGACGGCGCGGTGACGTCGGTCGCAGCCTGCTGCGCGGCAATAACGCGCTGGTGACGCAGTGCCTGAGCTTCTATCAGCAGCATTTCCCGAACCGCTACTATCTGGAACTGACGCGTACCGGCCGGCCAGATGAAGAGGCCTATCTGCACGCCGCGGTTGAGCTGGCGATTGCTGAATCGGTGCCGGTGGTGGCCACCAATGAAGTCTGCTTCCTCAACGAAGAAGATTTTGATGCCCATGAAATCCGCGTGGCGATTCACGACGGCTACACGCTGGACGATCCTAAACGTCCGCGCAACTACAGTCCTCAGCAATATATGCGCAGCGAAGAGGAGATGTGCGAGCTGTTCTCGGACATCCCGGAAGCGCTGGAAAACAGCGTAGAGATTGCTAAGCGTTGTAACGTCACGGTGCGCCTCGGCGAATATTTCCTGCCGCAATTCCCGACCGGCGACATGTCGACCGAAGATTTCCTGGTGATGAAGTCGCGCGAAGGGCTGGAGGAGCGCCTGGCGTTTCTCTTCCCGGATGAGCAGGTGCGTGCCGAACGCCGGCCGGAGTATGACGAGCGTCTCGACATCGAGCTCAACGTCATTAACCAGATGGGTTTCCCCGGCTACTTCCTGATCGTGATGGAGTTTATCCAGTGGTCGAAGGACAACGGCATTCCGGTGGGGCCGGGGCGTGGTTCCGGTGCCGGTTCACTGGTGGCCTACGCGCTGAAAATTACCGATCTCGATCCGCTGGAGTTTGACCTGCTGTTCGAACGTTTCCTTAACCCGGAACGTGTCTCGATGCCCGACTTTGACGTCGACTTCTGCATGGAAAAACGTGACCAGGTGATCGATCACGTGGCTGAGATGTACGGCCGCGATGCGGTGTCGCAGATTATCACCTTCGGTACCATGGCGGCGAAAGCGGTGATTCGCGACGTTGGTCGGGTGCTGGGGCATCCGTACGGCTTTGTTGATCGCATCTCAAAACTGATCCCGCCGGATCCGGGCATGACGCTGGAAAAAGCGTTCCAGGCGGAACCGCAGCTGCCGGAGATCTACGAAGCTGACGAAGAGGTCAAAGCGCTGATCGACATGGCGCGCAAGCTGGAAGGGGTCACGCGTAACGCCGGCAAGCACGCCGGTGGCGTGGTCATTGCGCCGACCAAAATCACCGATTTTGCGCCGCTGTACTGCGATGAGAACGGCCAGTTCCCGGTCACCCAGTTCGATAAAAACGACGTGGAATACGCCGGACTGGTGAAGTTTGACTTCCTCGGCCTGCGCACGCTGACCATCATCGACTGGGCGCTGAAGATGATCAACCCGCGGCGTGAAAAGCAGGGTTTACCGCCGATCGATATCGCCGCCATCCCGCTGGATGACAAAAAAAGCTTCGACATGCTGCAACGCTCGGAAACCACCGCGGTGTTCCAGCTTGAATCGCGCGGCATGAAAGATCTGATTAAGCGCCTGAAGCCGGACTGCTTCGAAGATATGATCGCACTGGTGGCGCTGTTCCGTCCGGGGCCGCTGCAGTCGGGCATGGTCGATAACTTTATTGACCGTAAGCACGGCCGTGAAGCCATCTCCTACCCGGACATTCAGTGGCAGCATGAGAGCCTGAAGCCGGTGCTGGAGCCGACCTACGGCATCATCCTCTATCAGGAACAGGTGATGCAGATTGCCCAGGTGCTGTCCGGCTATACGCTGGGCGGCGCGGATATGCTGCGTCGTGCCATGGGTAAAAAGAAGCCGGAGGAGATGGCCAAGCAGCGTTCGGTGTTCCAGGACGGTGCTGAGAAGATGGGCATCAACGGCGAACTGTCGATGAAAATCTTCGATCTGGTGGAGAAGTTCGCAGGCTACGGCTTTAACAAGTCGCACTCTGCTGCTTATGCGCTGGTCTCCTATCAGACGCTGTGGCTGAAAGCGCACTATCCGGCCGAGTTCATGGCGGCGGTGATGACCGCCGATATGGATAACACCGAGAAGGTGGTTGGACTGGTGGATGAGTGCTGGCGCATGGGGCTGAAAGTGCTGCCGCCAGACATTAACTCCGGGCTCTATCCGTTCCACGTCAACGATGACGGGGAGATCGTGTACGGCATCGGCGCCATCAAAGGCGTGGGTGAGGGGCCGATCGAAGCGATCCTCGAAGCGCGTAATCAGGGCGGCTACTTTAAAGAGCTGTTTGATCTCTGCGCGCGCACCGACACTAAAAAGATCAACCGTCGCGTGATGGAAAAACTGATCATGTCCGGCGCGTTCGATCGCCTTGGCCCGCACCGCGCGGCGCTGATGAGCGCGCTGGGGGACGCCCTGAAGGCGGCGGACCAGCATGCCAAAGCCGAAGCGACGGGGCAGGCGGATATGTTCGGCGTGCTGGCGGAAGAGCCCGAGCAGGTTGAGCAATCTTACGCGGCCATTACGCCGTGGCCGGAACAGGTGCAGCTGGACGGCGAGCGTGAGACGCTCGGTCTGTATCTCACCGGTCATCCGATCAATCAGTATCTGAAAGAAATTGAGCGCTACGTTGGCGGCATGCGCCTGAAAGACATGCATCCAACAGAACGTGGTAAAGTGACCGTTGCGGCCGGGCTGGTGATTGCCGCCCGCGTCATGGTCACCAAGCGCGGCAACCGAATTGGTATCTGTACTCTTGACGACCGCTCTGGCCGTCTTGAGGTGATGTTATTTACCGATGCGTTAGATAAATACCAGCAGCTGCTGGAGAAGGACCGTATCCTGATCGTCAGTGGACAGGTCAGCTTTGATGACTTTAGCGGTGGGCTTAAAATGACCGCCCGGGAAGTCATGGACATCGACGAAGCGCGGGAAAAATACGCGCGCGGACTTGCTATCTCGCTGACGGACAGGCAAATTGATGACCAGCTTTTAAACCGTCTCCGCCAGTCTCTGGAGCCTCATCGCTCCGGGACCATTCCGGTGCATCTCTATTATCAGAGAGCAGATGCGCGGGCGAAGCTGCGCTTTGGTGCAGCGTGGCGTATTTCGCCCAGCGATCGTTTACTCAACGATTTGCGGTCGTTAGTAGGGTCGGAGCAGGTGGAACTGGAGTTTGACTAAAACAGGAACATTATGAGTCTTAATTACCTGGATTTTGAACAGCCAATCGCTGAACTGGAAGCGAAAATCGACTCGCTGAAATCGATTGGTCGTTCGGATGAGAAACACGATATTAATCTGGATGAAGAAGTGCAGCGTCTGCGCGAGAAAAGCGTCGAGCTGACCCGTAAAATCTTCTCCGATTTGGGTGCATGGCAGGTTGCGCAGCTGGCGCGCCATCCGCTGCGTCCTTATACGCTGGACTATGTCCGCAATGCGTTTGACGATTTTGACGAGCTGGCCGGTGACCGCGCCTATGCCGATGATAAAGCCATTGTCGGCGGCATCGCTCGTCTGGATGGGCGTCCGGTGATGGTCATTGGCCATCAGAAAGGCCGCGAAACCAAAGAGAAAATCCGGCGTAACTTCGGTATGCCAGCACCCGAGGGCTACCGTAAAGCACTGCGTCTGATGGAGATGGCCGAGCGCTTTAAGATGCCACTGATCACCTTCATCGACACGCCGGGTGCCTATCCGGGCGTGGGCGCGGAAGAGCGCGGTCAGTCTGAAGCGATTGCCCGCAACCTGCGCGAGATGTCAGGCCTGAAGATCCCGGTGATCTGTACCGTGATCGGCGAAGGCGGCTCCGGCGGCGCGCTGGCGATTGGCGTTGGCGATAAAGTGAATATGCTGCAGTACAGCACCTATTCGGTGATCTCACCGGAAGGCTGTGCGTCAATTCTGTGGAAGAGCGCCGACAAAGCGCCACTGGCCGCAGAAGCGATGGGCATTACCGCCGGGCGTCTGAAAGAGCTGAAGCTGATCGATTCGATCATCCCGGAACCGCTGGGCGGCGCGCACCGTCATCCGGTGGACATGGCGGCAGCGCTCAAGCAGCAGCTGCTGGCCGATCTGGCCGATCTCGATGTGCTGAGCACGGAAGAGCTGCTCAACCGCCGCTATCAGCGCCTGATGAGCTACGGCTACGCGTAAACGCCTAAAAGCCTTCACAGAAGCGGACCCCGGTCCGCTTTTTTTATGCCTGTTTGTACCTCAATGCGCACCCTGGGAAAAACCGGGTAGTAATCCTGTAGGGTCGCCATTCATGGCGACCTGAGATGCATCGCTGACAAACATCAGGCCAACAACGGCGCGATTCCGGAACATTCACCCGCCACTTTTCGCTATCCTTATTCCGTGCCACAACACCACAGGAGGTGAGCATTGAATATTATTGCGATCATGGGACCGCACGGCGCGTTCTACAAAGATGAACCGATTCGTGAACTGGACGCGGCGCTGAAGCTGCAGGGTTTCCAGACCGTTTACCCCAACAATGCCAGCGACCTGCTGAAACTGATTGAACACAACCCGCGCGTCTGCGGGGTGATATTTGACTGGGACGACTACAGCCTGGCGCTGTGCAGCGACATCAATCAGCTTAACGAATCACTGCCGCTGTATGCCTTCATCAACACCCATTCGCAGATGGATGTCAGCATTAATGAAATGCGCATGGCGCTGCACTTCTTCGAATACGCGCTCAACGCCGCTGACGATATTGCACTGCATATCCGGCAGTACACCGATGAGTACATCGACAAAATTATGCCGCCGCTGACCAAAGCGCTGTTCACCTACGTCAAAGAGGGGAAATACACCTTCTGCACGCCGGGCCACATGGGCGGCACGGCGTTTCAGAAAAGCCCGGTCGGCAGCCTGTTCTATGATTTCTTCGGCGCCAACACGCTGAAAGCGGATGTATCGATCTCGGTCACCGAGCTGGGTTCGCTGCTCGATCACACTGGTCCGCACCTCGAAGCAGAAGAGTATGTGGCGCGCACCTTTGGCGCTGAACAGAGCTATATGGTCACCAACGGCACGTCGACTTCAAATAAAATCGTCGGAATGTACGCCGCACCGGCCGGCAGCACGGTGCTGATTGACCGCAACTGCCACAAATCGCTGACTCATCTGCTGATGATGAGCGACATCATCCCCATCTGGCTCAAACCAACGCGCAACGCGCTGGGCATTTTGGGTGGCATCCCTAAGCGCGAATTCACCCGCGACAGCATCCAGCAGAAAGTTAACGACACACCGCGCGCCCGCTGGCCGGTGCATGCGGTCATCACCAACTCAACCTACGACGGTCTGCTGTATAACACGCAATACATCAAACAGACGCTGGACGTGCCGTCCATTCATTTCGATTCCGCCTGGGTGCCATACACCAATTTTCACCCTATCTACAGCGGCAAAAGTGGCATGAGCGGCGAGCGCATTCCCGGCAAAGTGATCTATGAAACCCAGTCGACCCACAAACTGCTGGCGGCGTTCTCACAGGCGTCGCTGATTCACATCAAGGGCGATTACGATCACGACACCTTCAACGAAGCCTACATGATGCACACCACCACCTCGCCGAGCTACGCGATCGTCTCTTCGATTGAGACCGCGGCGGCGATGCTGCGCGGTAATCCGGGCCGGCGGCTGATTAATCGCTCGGTGGAGCGCGCGCTGCATTTTCGCCGCGAGATCCAGCGGCTGCGCGAAGAGTCTGACGGCTGGTTCTTTGATATCTGGCAGCCGGAGCAGGTCGATGAAGCCGAATGCTGGCCAATTCAGCCGGGTGACGAGGCGTGGCACGGCTTTACCCACGCCGATCGCGATCATATGTACCTTGATCCCATCAAAGTCACCATACTTACGCCGGGCATGAGCGAACTGGGCCAGATGGCGGAAGAGGGCATTCCGGCCGCGCTGGTGGCGAAATTCCTCGACCAGCGTGGCATCGTGGTGGAGAAGACCGGACCGTATAACCTGTTGTTCCTGTTCAGCATTGGCATTGATAAAACCAAAGCGATGAGCGTGCTGCGCGGACTGACGGAGTTTAAACGCGCCTACGATCTCAATCTGCGGGTAAAAAACATGCTGCCGGATCTGTATGCTGAAGATCCTGACTTCTACCGTAACATGCGCATCCAGACGCTGGCGCAGGGCATTCATCAGCTGATCCTGCAGCACGATCTGCCGCGTCTGATGCTGCGGGCATTCGACGTTCTGCCGGAGATGAAGATGACGCCGCACCAGGCGTTTCAGCGGCAGGTGCAGGGGCAGGTGGAAACCGTGGACATTCGCGAGCTGGTTGGGCGGATTTCAGCCAACATGATCCTGCCTTATCCGCCAGGCGTGCCGCTGGTGATGCCGGGCGAGATGATTACCGAACAGAGCCGGGCGGTGCTGGATTTCCTGCTGATGCTCTGTACCATCGGGCGGCACTATCCCGGCTTTGAAACGGATATTCACGGTGCCACGCTCACCGACGACGGTCGCTATCTGGTGCGCGTGCTGCGTGACGAGCCTGTGCGCTAACTTCAGATAATTGCCTCTTTTCAGCGCCGCGCCGGGCACGTAGGCTAAGCGGCTCAGAATACTTTCGGAGCCGCTATGCTGCAGATAAAACAGATCCACCACATCGCCATTATTGCCACCGATTATCAGCGCAGTAAGGCGTTTTACTGCGACGTGCTGGGCTTTGAGCTACTGGGTGAATACTATCGCGCTGAGCGCGACTCATGGAAAGGCGATCTTGGCCTTGATGGCGTCTATACCATTGAGCTGTTCTCGTTTCCTGCGCCGCCGCCGCGCGTCAGCGGGCCGGAAGCGTGCGGGCTGCGCCATCTGGCGTTTTGTGTGAATGATGTCGAACAGTCGGTTGCCGCGCTGGCAGACAAGGGCGTGGTGTGCGAGCCGATCCGCATCGATGCTCTCACCGGTAAAGCCTGTACTTTCTTCCCCGATCCGGACGGTTTGCCGCTGGAGCTGTATCAGGCGTAAAATAGCGCGCGCAGTGAGCCGCAATCCGGCGGTTCACCTCAACGGAATGCGTGCATGTCCTTTTCTCATCTTGCTGCGCTGCTGCCAGCCGATGCCCGCTGCGTGCTGGCATTCAGCGGCGGGCTCGATTCCAGCGTCCTGCTGCATCAGTTAGTGAGCTGGCAACGCCAGCAGCCGCAGCTGCGCGTGCGCGCATTACACGTGCATCATGGTTTAAGCCCCAACGCCGATCGCTGGGCGGCGCACTGCCAGCAGCAGTGTCAGCAGTGGCACATTCCCTGCGAGGTGCTGCGCGTGCAGGTGGACGCTCGCGCCGGCGGTATCGAAGCCGCAGCCCGCACGGCGCGCTATCAGGCGTTATTCACTCACTTGCAACCCGGTGAGTACTTACTTACTGCTCAGCACCTCGATGACCAGTCTGAAACGCTGCTGCTGGCGCTGAAACGCGGCAGCGGTCCGGCGGGTCTGGCGGCGATGCCGCAGCAGCGGCAGGTTAACGGCCACTGGCATCTGCGCCCGTTGCTCAACCTCAGCCGTCAGCAGCTGGAAGCTTACGCTGTCGGGCACCAGCTGGACTGGATTGACGATGAGAGCAACGCTGACCGTCGCTACGATCGCAATTTCCTGCGCCAGGACGTGCTGCCGCTGCTGCAGGCGCGCTGGCCGCACTTCAGCGCGGCCAGTGCCCGCAGCGCAGCGCTGTGCGGTGAGCAGGAGCAACTGCTGGATGAGCTGCTCAGCGAGCAGCTGGCGCAACTGACCGATGCTCAGGGCGCACTGCATTTTCCGCCGCTGCTGGCCTGTAGCGAGGCGCGGCGGCACGCGCTGCTGCGGCGCTGGATTGGCGAACGCGGTGGTGCAATGCCCGCGCGCGACGCGCTGCAGCGCATTACCGACGAGGTGATGCACAGCCGTGAAGATGCGCAGCCGTGTCTGCGCTTTGGCGCGCACGAACTGCGGCGCTACCGGGAACGGCTTTACTGGCTGCCGCGACAGCACTCACTGAGTCAGCACTCGCTAACCTGGCAGCCGCTGACGCAGCCATTAATTTTGCCTGATGGGCTGGGTGAACTGCGCGCCAGCCCGGCGCAGGCGGAACTGCGCCAGCCGGCGGCGGATGAGCAGGTTATTGTGCGCTTTCAGGCCCGCGGCTATCACCATGTTGTCGGCCGGGCTGGTGGTCGCGAAATGAAAAAACTGTGGCAGGAGCTGGGCGTCCCGCCGTGGCAGCGCGAACGCATTCCGTTGATTTACTACAACCAGACGCTGATTGCTGCGCCCGGGCTGTTTGTCACCCGCGCAGGCGCGGCGGGCGAGACGCAAGGCTGGCAGGCGATCTGGTCAACACCCTAAAAAGGAACAGCAATGATGAAACAGTGGATTGTCGCGGCGCTACTGGCTGCTGCGCTGCCGGCGTTTGCGCAGGGCGACGTCAAGGCTGGCGCGCAGAAAGCCGCCAGCTGTATGGCGTGCCATGGCGCAGAAGGTAAGAGCGCGGTGCCGCTTTACCCTAATCTGGCCGGGCAGCATGCGCCCTACCTGCTGCATTCGCTGCAGGCCTACAAAAAAGGCGAGCGCAGTGGCGGTCAGGCAGAGGTGATGAAAGCCTTTGTTGCCGGGTTGAGCGATCAGGATATGGATGATTTAGCGGCGTACTACGCTTCGCTGCAGCCTTAAGCGAGGTGGGCGGGAACAGCTTTCCCGCCCGGGGAGAGATTATTCGTCTTCGCTGACGATAACGGTGCCCAGCTCAGGATGGCTGAAGCTGGCGATGTGGTCGAGACGCAGCTCGCGCGTTTCACCGGAGAGGTCGACCGCAAGATACTCGACGTTTTTACGTGAGACCATGTCCACGGCTTTCGCTTTCAGCTGGTCGCCGTTTTTGAGCTCCAGCGACAGCGTCCAGTGTTTGGTACAGGCGAGCTCGAGGTTGTCGTAGTCATCACAGTTGATGGGTTTGTAGGCTTCATTCGTCAACATAGTCGCTCACCAATAAGTTTGCAGCGGCATACGCTGCCTGTTCCCTGACAGAAGAGTTTAGCGCAGAATTAGCGGCAATATCATTGAGTGCTTTCAGTGCGCATCCGATCGCGTCTGGCACATACCCCAGGTCGCCGCTGCCAATCCCGGCATACTTCTGGCGAACTAACTCACAATACTTTTGCACATACACCTCCTCAGCAGAGCATCAATACTCTGGTTGATATGCGACTATATCACAGGGGTTCGCTGGAAATCAGCCAGGGGGCGCAGGGAAGGTGGCAAAGAAAGGGCAAAAAGTGACAGCCAGCACTGGTCTCAGCCAGCCTGGCGGCGCACAAAAGGTTAAGTTGATGAACAGGTTATTTCCGGATACAACCGCGCTGATAACGGCAGGTGGCAGATGATTGTGCTGTCACGTAGTGTTTCAATTGCGGACAATGAAGTGGAGCTCAGTGCCATTCGCGCTCAGGGCGCGGGCGGCCAGCACGTCAATAAGACGTCGACCGCTATCCATCTGCGTTTCGATATTCACGCCTCGTCGCTACCGCCGTTTTATAAACAGCGGCTGCTGGAGGCGAACCACCATTTGATCAGCGCCGATGGCGTGGTGATTATCAAAGCGCAGGAGTATCGCAGCCAGGAGATGAACCGCGAAGCGGCGCTGCAGCGGCTGATCAACCTGATACGCGAGCTGACGACGGTGGAGAAAGTGCGCCGCGCGACGCGCCCGACGCGGGCGTCCCGAGAGCGGCGGCTGGAAGGTAAATCACGACGCAGCAATGTGAAGGCGCTGCGCGGCAAGCTACGCTAAAAAAAACGCCTCCGGCAGGAGGCGTCAGGGGATTACTTGTTGAGGGCGCGGCTGAGGAAGTCGACGATGTCGTGCTGCTTAATCATCTGCTTCTCGCTGGCGGCGCGGGCTTTGTACTCGATCTCCTGGTTATCCAGGTTGCGATCGCCAATCACGATAGTGTGCGGTACGCCAATCAGTTCCATATCGGCGAACATCACGCCCGGACGCTCTTTACGATCGTCAAGAATGACGTCGATGCCTTTGGCGCGCAGCTCGTTGTACAGCTGTTCCGCCAGCTCTTTCACGCGGAAGGATTTGTGCATGTTCATCGGCAGAATCGCCACTTCGAACGGTGCCAGCGCTGCAGGCCAGATAATCCCGCGCTCGTCGTGGTTCTGTTCGATAGCCGCCGCCACGACGCGGGTGATACCGATACCGTAGCAGCCCATGGTCATGATCTGATTGCGACCATCTTCACCCTGTACCGCTGCTTTCATCGCGTCCGAATATTTGGTGCCGAGCTGGAAGATGTGGCCGACTTCAATGCCGCGCTTAATCATCAGCACGCCTTTGCCATCCGGGCTCGGATCGCCTTCTACCACGTTACGAATATCTTCTACGCGTGCTTCTGGCAGATCGCGACCCCAGTTGATGCCGGCATAGTGCTGGCCATCAATGTTGGCGCCTGCCGCGAAGTCACTCATTTTTGCTACGGTGCGGTCAGCAATCACCGGGATGGTCAGACCGACCGGACCGAGAGAACCAAAACCGGCACCGATGGCGGCGCGAATCTCTTCCTCGCTGCCCATTTCCAGTGGCGCGGCCACGATGTCCAGATGCTCGGCTTTGATTTCGTTGAGCTCGTGGTCGCCGCGTAACAGCAGCGCAACCAGCGAATGGCCGCTCTCTTCGCTGGCTTTCACGATCAGCGTTTTCACCGTTTTTTCTACCGGGATCTGATGCTGTTCGACCAGCTCGGCGATGGTTTTCGCGTCTGGCGTAGCGAACTGCGTCAGCGCCTGCGTTGCCGCCGGGCGCTCACCGGCAGGTGCCAGCGCTTCGGCTTTCTCAATGTTGGCCGCGTAATCGGACTCGCTGGAGAAGATCACATCATCTTCACCACTCTGCGCCAGCACCTGGAACTCATGCGAGCCACTGCCGCCAATCGAACCGGTATCGGCCTGTACGGCGCGGAAATCCAGCCCCATGCGGCTGAAGCTCTGGCTGTAGGCGCGGTACATCGCATCGTAAGTTTCCTGCAGCGACTCCTGCGAGGTGTGGAATGAGTATGCATCCTTCATGATGAATTCGCGCGAACGCATCACGCCAAAACGCGGGCGTACTTCATCACGGAATTTGGTCTGGATCTGATAGACGTTGAGCGGCAGCTGCTTATAGGAGCTGAGCTCGTTGCGGATCAGGTCGGTGACCACTTCTTCATGGGTCGGACCCAGCACAAACGGACGTTCGTGGCGGTCTTTAATGCGCAGCAGCTCCGGGCCGTACTGCTCCCAGCGACCGCTCTCTTCCCACAGATCGGCTGGCTGAACCACCGGCATGGAGATCTCAATCGCACCGGCGTTGTTCATCTCTTCGCGCACGATGTTTTCAACTTTTCGCAGCACGCGAATACCGGTCGGCAGCCAGGTATAGAGACCGGAAGCCAGTTTGCGGATCATACCGGCGCGCAGCATCAGCTGGTGGCTGATCACTTCAGCATCGGAAGGCGTCTCCTTCAGGGTGGAGAGCAGATATTGAGTAGTACGCATTAATTTACGATTCCAGTTGTACGGAAGGATACGAACAAAAAATTTGCTGGCGGCTAGTGTACCAGCGAGATCCGTCACTCAAAAGCTTGTTTTAGCGCGGATCGAGCGCGATCACCTCGGTTCCCGCCGCGTCAATGCGCCAGCGCACATTAAAGTCGAGCAGCCACGCGGCATATTCACGGCCAGGGCTTTCGCCTTTGCGATAAGCCGGACGCGGATCCTGCGCCAGCACTTCAGTGATAAAGCGCGCCAGCTGCGGGTAATCGCGTTGCTGCTGTTGCAGCTGCTGCTGCGCCTGCGCGGAGAAACGCACCGGCATGCTGGCGTCGGGCGCGCTCTGGGCGAAACCCGCGCGCGCCTCAGGCAGCGCTTCGGCGAAGGGCAGGTAAGGCTTGATATCCACCACAGGGGTGCCGTCCACCAAATCGAGGCTGCCCAATTGCAGAATCACCTGTTGCTGCTCGCAGCGGATGCCTTTGAGCTCAACCAGCGACATGCCGATAGGATTGGGGCGAAAGGTCGAGCGGGTGGCAAATACGCCCATGCGGGCATTTCCGCCGAGGCGCGGCGGGCGTACAGTTGGGCGCCAGCCGCCGGCCATGGTCTGGTGAAAGACGAACAACACCCACAAATGACTGAATGCCTCCAGTCCACGCACCGCTTCAGGCTGATTGTACGGTGCCAGCAGATGCAGTTCGCCACCGCCGTCCTGCACCAGACCCGGCTGGCGCGGTACGGCAAATTTCTCTTTCCACGGCGAACGGATCACGCCGATTTGCGCAAAGGCAAATTCACTCATTGATTCGAGACTTTCAGCGCGGAGCCCTGGCATACGGCCTGGCGATAGCAGCCTGGCGTGCTGGAGACAATTTCACACTTGTGCAGCAGCACGGCGTTGGCTTTCATGCCGGCCGCTTTAATCTGCAGGCGTTTACGCGCGGTATTGAGGTTCGGCGGCGAGTCCTGGGTGCTGCTCTGGCAATCATCACCCGACACTTCGCCCAGATCGCGGAACGGATTGCTGACCAGATCGGTCGCATCGGTATAGATCTTCACCGGGGCCGGACGCGCAGCCGGTTTGCGCTGAGGTTCGCTGGTTGATTGCTGCGGGCGAGACGGAGCACTGCTTATTGGGTGATATTCACGCACGCACCCGGTCAGCATCAATGCCAACAAGCAGAGCGGTAAAAAACGCATGGCAACATCCTCATGTAATAAAAAGTGGCGTTATTGAAACAAGGACGACCAGAAATAACAAGTCAGCTGCCACATGCTGAAATAGAAAGGGCGGCCGAAGCCGCCCTGCACCGCATGAAAGGGATAATTACCAGCCTTTCACTGCGCCGCCGTTGAAGATTTTGTTGGCGGCTTCAGACACTTCGTCTGACTGATAAGCCTCAACAAACTTCTTCACGTTCTCCGCGTCTTTGTTGTCTTCGCGGCTAACGATCAGGTTCACGTACGGCGAGTCTTTATCTTCTACGAAGATGCCGTCCTTCGCCGGGGTCAGGCCAATCTGGCTGGCGTAAGTGGTGTTGATCACCGCCAGCGCAATCTGCTGATCGTCCAGTGAACGTGGCAGCTGTGGCGCTTCCAGCTCAACAATCTTCAGGTTCTTTGGATTCTCAGTAATATCCAGTGAGGTTGGCAGCAGGCCCACACCATCTTTCAGTTTGATCAGGCCCACTTTCTGCAGCAGCAGCAGAGAACGACCGAGGTTGGTTGGATCGTTCGGGATAGCGATCTGCGCACCGTTCTGCAGCTCATCCAGCGATTTGATTTTTTTCGAGTAGCCGGCAATCGGATAAACGAAGGTGTTGCCGACCGGCACCAGTTTGTAACCGCGGTCTTTGATCTGCTGATCGAGGTACGGCTTGTGCTGGAAGGCGTTAACGTCAATATCGCCTTTGCTCAGCGCTTCGTTAGGCAGCACGTAATCGTTAAAGGTAACCAGTTCAACATCGAGACCGTATTTCTCTTTCGCGACTTTCACGGCAGTTTCCGCAACCTGCTGCTCAGCCCCGACAATCACACCCACTTTAATGTGGTTGGGATCTTTCTCTTTCTGATCGCATCCTGCCAGCGCAATCGCGCCAATCAGAGCACCCACAGCGGCAATCTTTTTAAATGTGAAAGACATATCCTTTCCTTAATAGAGGACTATTGATGTTGTTTGCTTATTTATGTGACACCGCACGCACGATGCGGTCACCACAGAACTGAATTAAATACACCAGCACCACCAGCAAAATCAGCACAGTATTCATCACGGTGGCGTTATAGCCGATGTAACCATACTGATAGCCAATCTGGCCCAGACCGCCTGCGCCCACAGCACCGCCCATGGCGGAGTAGCCCACCAGCGTAATCAGGGTAATTGTAGCGGCATTCACCAGCCCTGGCAGCGCTTCCGGCAGCAGCACCTTACGCACGATCTGCAGCGGTGTGGCACCCATGGCGCGCGAGGCTTCAATTAGTCCGGTCGGCAACTCAAGCAGCGCGTTCTCCACCATACGGGCGATAAACGGCGCCGCGCCCACGGTCAGCGGAACGATAGCCGCCTGCAGACCAATGGAAGTGCCGACGATGGCGCGGGTAAACGGAATCATCCACACCAGCAGGATAATGAAAGGAATAGAACGGAAAATATTGACGATGGCTGACAGCACGCGATACAGCGCAGTGTTGGCCAGAATCTGTCCCGGACGGGTGACGTACAGCAGTACGCCAACCGGCAGGCCAAGCACAAAGCCAAAGAAACCAGAAACGAAGGTCATCATCAGCGTTTCCCAGACGCCACGCGTCAGTAACCACAGCATCGCTTCAGACATAACCCAGCACCTCTACTTTCACATGATTTTCTTTCAGCCAGGCAATAGCGGCTTGTGTATCTGTTTCACTGCCGTCCATTTCGGCCAGCATGATGCCGAACTTCACGCCACCGGCGTAATCCATCTGGGCACTGATAATGTTGTTATTGACGTTGAAACGGCGCGCGGCTTCTGACAGCAGCGGCGCATCCACCGATTTACCGGTGAACTCCAGCCGCAGCAGCGGCACGCTGTCGATGCCCACGCTCTCCTGCATGCGCTGCTGGTAATCATCCGGAATATCCAGATGCAGCGTTGACTGAATAAACTGCTGGGCCAGGGGCGTTTTCGGATGCGAGAACACTTCGCTGACGCTGTCTTTTTCAATCAGTTCGCCGTTGCTGATCACCGCTACCTGATCGCAGATGCGTTTCACCACATCCATCTCGTGGGTGATCAGCAGAATGGTGATACCGAGACGACGGTTGATGTCTTTCAGCAGCTCCAGAATCGAACGGGTGGTGGCCGGGTCCAGTGCGCTGGTGGCTTCATCACACAGCAGGACCTTCGGATTGCTGGCCAGCGCACGGGCAATCGCGACGCGCTGTTTCTGACCGCCGGACAGATTCGCCGGCCAGCTGTCGTGTTTGTCCGCCAGACCGACCAGCTCCAGAAGCTCGCTGACGCGCTTTTTGATCGCTTCGCGTGACAGGTTACCCAGCTCAAGCGGCAGCGCAACGTTGCCCGACACGGTGCGGGAGTTCATCAGGTTGAAGTGCTGGAAGATCATGCCAATCTGGCGGCGCGCCAGCGTCAACTGCCCGGAAGAGAGCGCGGTGAGCTCCTGACCGTCAACCAGCACGCGACCGGATGTCGGGCGCTCCAGCAGATTGACGCAGCGGATGAGCGTACTTTTACCGGCACCGGATGAACCGATGACGCCATAAATTTGTCCGGCAGGCACGTGCAGGCTAACGTTTGACAACGCCTGAATAGTGCGTGAACCCTGCTGGAACACTTTGGTGATATTTTCGAGTTTAATCATTAGTTTAATTGTTATCGTGTTGCGTTGTCCGTGGTGTATCGGTCTTCGCGCCGCCGGGGCAGGCGAAATCTGGATGGATGGTAAGGCATCCAGACGGCTAAATCAATCAAAGTCATTCAATCTGCCATTCTCACGGTATGCGCAATCATGCGATACTGCGCGGCACTATTTGCAGCAGGAGTTTCTACGTGGCGAACCCAGTCCCGGCTATTTTTCTCGATCGTGATGGCACCCTGAATGTCGATCACGGCTATGTTCATGAGATCGATAATTTTCAGTTTATTGATGGCACCATTGAAGCGCTGCAGGCGTTAAAGAAGATGGGCTACGCGCTGGTGCTGGTGACCAACCAGTCTGGCATCGCGCGCGGCATGTTTACCGAAGATCAGTTTATGCAACTCACCGAGTGGATGGACTGGTCGCTGGCCGATCGCGATGTCGATCTCGACAGCATCTATTTCTGTCCGCATCTGCCAGATGCAACGGTCGTGGAGTACCGCCAGACTTGCGATTGCCGCAAGCCGCAACCGGGCATGCTGCTTTCGGCACAGAAACACCTGAACATCGATATGGCGGCTTCTTATATGGTGGGCGATAAGCTGGAAGATATGCTGGCAGCGCAGGCGGCAGGTGTGGGAACCAAAGTGCTGGTGCGCAGTGGTAAGCCGGTCACCGCCGAAGGCGAAGCGGCTGCGGATTGGGTGATTGATAGTCTCGCAGAGCTGCCGGCGCGCATGAAAAAGGCCTGAAATCAGGCCTTCTGCACAAATCTTAAGCGAACAGTAAAAAAGTTGAAATTTGCACTTGCGCTTCCATAAGTTCGCCCTATAATGCGCCACCACTGAGACGGCAAAGCGGCAACGCAGGCGGCTCAGCAGGGCGTGAAGCGATTCACCCCGCCGGAGAAAAACGCTAAAAAAAGTGTTTGACTCTGAAGGAGGAAAGCGTAATATACGCCACCTCGCGACAGCAGGCCGAACGCCGCGTCGCACCGCTCTTTAACAATTTATCAGACAATCTGTGTGGGCACTCGCAGGATTGATATCACAAGCCTACGGGCTTTAAAAAATATCAAGTCTTTGCTGAGTGAACACGTAATTCATTACGAAGTTTAATTCACAGAGCATCGCTGCACTCGTTGCAGCAAATCAAACTTTAAATTGAAGAGTTTGATCATGGCTCAGATTGAACGCTGGCGGCAGGCCTAACACATGCAAGTCGAACGGCAGCACAGAAGAGCTTGCTCTTTGGGTGGCGAGTGGCGGACGGGTGAGTAATGTCTGGGAAACTGCCCGATGGAGGGGGATAACTACTGGAAACGGTAGCTAATACCGCATAACGTCGCAAGACCAAAGTGGGGGACCTTCGGGCCTCACACCATCGGATGTGCCCAGATGGGATTAGCTAGTAGGTGGGGTAATGGCTCACCTAGGCGACGATCCCTAGCTGGTCTGAGAGGATGACCAGCCA
The DNA here is from genome assembly GCF_059730845.1 of gamma proteobacterium symbiont of Scutellera amethystina. NCBI lineage: Bacteria > Pseudomonadati > Pseudomonadota > Gammaproteobacteria > gamma proteobacterium symbiont of Scutellera amethystina. The sequence continues at coordinate 3,211,047 of NZ_AP035935.1, read as the reverse complement.
CACTGGAACTGAGACACGGTCCAGACTCCTACGGGAGGCAGCAGTGGGGAATATTGCACAATGGGCGCAAGCCTGATGCAGCCATGCCGCGTGTATGAAGAAGGCCTTCGGGTTGTAAAGTACTTTCAGCGGGGAGGAAGGCGGTGAGGTTAATAACCTTGCCGATTGACGTTACCCGCAGAAGAAGCACCGGCTAACTCCGTGCCAGCAGCCGCGGTAATACGGAGGGTGCAAGCGTTAATCGGAATTACTGGGCGTAAAGCGCACGCAGGCGGTCTGTTAAGTCAGATGTGAAATCCCCGGGCTTAACCTGGGAACTGCATTTGAAACTGGCAGGCTTGAGTCTCGTAGAGGGGGGTAGAATTCCAGGTGTAGCGGTGAAATGCGTAGAGATCTGGAGGAATACCGGTGGCGAAGGCGGCCCCCTGGACGAAGACTGACGCTCAGGTGCGAAAGCGTGGGGAGCAAACAGGATTAGATACCCTGGTAGTCCACGCCGTAAACGATGTCGACTTGGAGGTTGTGCCCTTGAGGCGTGGCTTCCGGAGCTAACGCGTTAAGTCGACCGCCTGGGGAGTACGGCCGCAAGGTTAAAACTCAAATGAATTGACGGGGGCCCGCACAAGCGGTGGAGCATGTGGTTTAATTCGATGCAACGCGAAGAACCTTACCTGGCCTTGACATCCAGAGAACTTAGCAGAGATGCTTTGGTGCCTTCGGGAACTCTGAGACAGGTGCTGCATGGCTGTCGTCAGCTCGTGTTGTGAAATGTTGGGTTAAGTCCCGCAACGAGCGCAACCCTTATCCTTTGTTGCCAGCGGCTCGGCCGGGAACTCAAAGGAGACTGCCGGTGATAAACCGGAGGAAGGTGGGGATGACGTCAAGTCATCATGGCCCTTACGGCCAGGGCTACACACGTGCTACAATGGCGCATACAAAGAGAAGCGACCTCGCGAGAGCAAGCGGACCTCATAAAGTGCGTCGTAGTCCGGATTGGAGTCTGCAACTCGACTCCATGAAGTCGGAATCGCTAGTAATCGTAGATCAGAATGCTACGGTGAATACGTTCCCGGGCCTTGTACACACCGCCCGTCACACCATGGGAGTGGGTTGCAAAAGAAGTAGGTAGCTTAACCTTCGGGAGGGCGCTTACCACTTTGTGATTCATGACTGGGGTGAAGTCGTAACAAGGTAACCGTAGGGGAACCTGCGGTTGGATCACCTCCTTACCTGAAGATACCTTCCCGCGAAGTGCTCACACAGATTGTCTGATAGAAAAGTAACGAGCAGGACGGCTGCGAAGTCGTGACACTTTGTGTCCCCTTCGTCTAGCGGTTAGGACTCCGCCCTTTCACGGCGGCAACAGGGGTTCGAATCCCCTAGGGGACGCCACTGCTTGGTGACAGGTGAAAGGTGTCTCAACAGAATATCTCAAAACTGACGGTAACGTCGTGTTTGAGATATTGCTCTTTAACAATCCGGAACAAGCTGAAAATTTGAAACGACGCGTCGCTTCATTTCTCCGTAATAAGAAATGAATCACGATGCGTTCGGGTCTCTCAAATGCTTGCAGTCCGCAGCGTTGCAAAACGCCTGTGGGTTGTGAGGTTAAGCGACTAAGCGTACACGGTGGATGCCCTGGCAGTCAGAGGCGATGAAGGACGTGCTAATCTGCGAAAAGCGACGGTAAGGTGATATGAACCGCTACAGCCGTCGATGTCCGAATGGGGAAACCCGGTGCACTCTGTGCATCATCGTTTGATGAATACATAGTCAAACGAGGCGAACCGGGGGAACTGAAACATCTAAGTACCCCGAGGAAAAGAAATCAACCGAGATTCCCCCAGTAGCGGCGAGCGAACGGGGAGCAGCCCAGGACCTGAATCAGCTTATGCATCAGTGGAAGCGTCTGGAAAGTCGCGCGATACCGGGTGACAGCCCCGTACACGAAGATGCATGAGTTGTGAGTCCGACGAGTAGGGCGGGACACGTGGTATCCTGTCTGAACATGGGGGGACCATCCTCCAAGGCTAAATACTCCTGACTGACCGATAGTGAACCAGTACCGTGAGGGAAAGGCGAAAAGAACCCCGGCGAGGGGAGTGAAACAGAACCTGAAACCGTGTACGTACAAGCAGTGGGAGCCTACCTGTTAGGTGACTGCGTACCTTTTGTATAATGGGTCAGCGACTTATATTCTGTAGCAAGGTTAACCGCATAGGGGAGCCGAAGGGAAACCGAGTCTTAATTGGGCGTTAAGTTGCAGGGTATAGACCCGAAACCCGGTGATCTAGCCATGGGCAGGTTGAAGGTTGGGTAACACTAACTGGAGGACCGAACCGACTAATGTTGAAAAATTAGCGGATGACTTGTGGCTGGGGGTGAAAGGCCAATCAAACCGGGAGATAGCTGGTTCTCCCCGAAAGCTATTTAGGTAGCGCCTCGTGAACTCATCCTCGGGGGTAGAGCACTGTTTCGGCTAGGGGGCCATCCCGGCTTACCAACCCGATGCAAACTGCGAATACCGAGGAATGTTATCACGGGAGACACACGGCGGGTGCTAACGTCCGTCGTGAAGAGGGAAACAACCCAGACCGCCAGCTAAGGTCCCAAAGTCATGGTTAAGTGGGAAACGATGTGGGAAGGCACAGACAGCCAGGATGTTGGCTTAGAAGCAGCCATCATTTAAAGAAAGCGTAATAGCTCACTGGTCGAGTCGGCCTGCGCGGAAGATGTAACGGGGCTAAACCATGCACCGAAGCTGCGGCAGCGACACTATGTGTTGTTGGGTAGGGGAGCGTTCTGTAAGCCGCTGAAGGTGTGCTGTGAGGCATGCTGGAGGTATCAGAAGTGCGAATGCTGACATAAGTAACGATAAAGCGGGTGAAAAGCCCGCTCGCCGGAAGACCAAGGGTTCCTGTCCAACGTTAATCGGGGCAGGGTGAGTCGACCCCTAAGGCGAGGCTGAAAAGCGTAGTCGATGGGAAACAGGTTAATATTCCTGTACTTGGTGTTACTGCGAAGGGGGGACGGAGAAGGCTAGGTTATCCGGGCGACGGTTGTCCCGGTTTAAGCGTGCAGGTGTGAAGACCAGGCAAATCCGGTCTTCTTTAACACTGAGGCGTGACGACGAGCCGCCACGGCGGTGAAGTAACTGATGCCCTGCTTCCAGGAAAAGCCTCTAAGCTCCAGGTAACACGAAATCGTACCCCAAACCGACACAGGTGGTCAGGTAGAGAATACCAAGGCGCTTGAGAGAACTCGGGTGAAGGAACTAGGCAAAATGGTGCCGTAACTTCGGGAGAAGGCACGCTGGCGCGTAGGTGAAGGGACTTGCTCCCGGAGCCGAGGCCAGTCGAAGATACCAGCTGGCTGCAACTGTTTATTAAAAACACAGCACTGTGCAAACACGAAAGTGGACGTATACGGTGTGACGCCTGCCCGGTGCCGGAAGGTTAATTGATGGGGTTATCCGCAAGGAGAAGCTCTTGATCGAAGCCCCGGTAAACGGCGGCCGTAACTATAACGGTCCTAAGGTAGCGAAATTCCTTGTCGGGTAAGTTCCGACCTGCACGAATGGCGTAATGATGGCCAGGCTGTCTCCACCCGAGACTCAGTGAAATTGAAATCGCTGTGAAGATGCAGTGTACCCGCGGCAAGACGGAAAGACCCCGTGAACCTTTACTATAGCTTGACACTGAACATTGAGCCTTGATGTGTAGGATAGGTGGGAGGCTTTGAAGCGTGGACGCCAGTCTGCGTGGAGCCAACCTTGAAATACCACCCTTTAATGTTTGATGTTCTAACGTAGGCCCGTAATCCGGGCTGCGGACAGTGTCTGGTGGGTAGTTTGACTGGGGCGGTCTCCTCCCAAAGCGTAACGGAGGAGCACGAAGGTTGGCTAATCCTGGTCGGACATCAGGAGGTTAGTGCAATGGCATAAGCCAGCTTGACTGCGAGAGTGACGGCTCGAGCAGGTGCGAAAGCAGGTCATAGTGATCCGGTGGTTCTGAATGGAAGGGCCATCGCTCAACGGATAAAAGGTACTCCGGGGATAACAGGCTGATACCGCCCAAGAGTTCATATCGACGGCGGTGTTTGGCACCTCGATGTCGGCTCATCACATCCTGGGGCTGAAGTAGGTCCCAAGGGTACGGCTGTTCGCCGTTTAAAGTGGTACGCGAGCTGGGTTTAGAACGTCGTGAGACAGTTCGGTCCCTATCTGCCGTGGGCGCTGGAGAATTGAGGGGGGTTGCTCCTAGTACGAGAGGACCGGAGTGAACGCACCGCTGGTGTTCGGGTTGTCATGCCAATGGCACTGCCCGGTAGCTAAGTGCGGAAGAGATAAGTGCTGAAAGCATCTAAGCACGAAACTTGCCCCGAGATGAGTTCTCCCTGACCCTTTAAGGGTCCTGAAGGGACGTTGAAGACGACGACGTTGATAGGCCGGGTGTGTAAGCGCAGCGATGCGTTGAGCTAACCGGTACTAATGACCCGTGAGGCTTAACCTTACAACGCCAGAGGCGTTTTGGTCTGAGAGACAGAAAGAATTTTCAGCTTTGTTCACCGGATTACGTCCAGTGGATTTTGTGCTGTGACAAGGCGGCACGCGAGACGACGTGAAGGAGCATACACGAGTATGTGACTGAGCGGCGCGAGCGGGGCAACGCAGTCAGAGCGCGAAAGACGCGGACGAAAACAGAATTTGCCTGGCGGCAACAGCGCGGTGGTCCCACCTGACCCCATGCCGAACTCAGAAGTGAAACGCCGTAGCGCCGATGGTAGTGTGGGGCCTCCCCATGCGAGAGTAGGGAACTGCCAGGCATCAATTTAAGACCCCTAATCGGGTCGTGACCTTCCCGGTGACGCGGAAAGGGCGAAACACCTGAAATCAGCGACGGTCTGATATCAGTACAGAATCGGTGGAGCGGTAGTTCAGTTGGTTAGAATACCTGCCTGTCACGCAGGGGGTCGCGGGTTCGAGCCCCGTCCGTTCCGCCACTTAAATTGAGAAGCCCTGACTGTGAAGTCAGGGCTTTTTCATGTCCGCTAAAAACCCGACATTGTTGAGTAAAACGCAAAATTCCTCTGCTCATAAGCGGATTTTTCAGCAACAATAATCCTGCCAAAATACGCCTCATCGCAACATTCAACGCAATGATGAGGAAAACATGACAATCCCCGCTTTTGGTTTAGGAACATTTCGTCTGCAGGACGATGTCGTTATTCATTCAGTGAAAACCGCACTGGAACTCGGTTATCGCACCATCGATACCGCTCAAATTTATGAAAACGAAGCTGCCGTAGGTCAGGCTATTGCCGAAAGCGGCGTGGCACGTGATGAGCTGTTTATCACCACTAAAATCTGGATTGAGAATCTCGCCGCCGACAAACTGATCCCCAGCCTACAGCAGAGCCTGGCGAAACTGCGTACCGACTATGTCGATTTGACGCTAATTCACTGGCCATCGCCGGGTGCAGCGGTATCGGTCAAAGAGAGCATGCAGGCATTGATGGCGGCGAAAGAGGCGGGACTGACGCGTCAGATTGGTATCTCTAACTTCCCGATTGCCCTGATGAAAGAGGCCATTGCCGCTGTGGGCGCAGAGAACATTGCGACCAACCAGATTGAGCTGCACCCGTTCCTGCAAAATCGCCAGGTCGTGGAGTTCGCGAAACAGCAGGGCATTCACATCACTTCATACATGACGCTGGCATATGGCGAAGCGTTAAAAGAACAGGTGATAAAGCAGATTGCGCAGAAACATCAGGCCACACCCGCGCAGGTCGTCCTGGCGTGGGCACTGGCACTGGGTTATGCCGTGATCCCCTCCTCAACCAAACGTGAGAACCTGGCCAGCAATATGGCGGCGCAGGATCTGACACTGGATGCAGACGACATGGCGCAAATCGCCGCGCTGGATCGTCAGCAGCGTCTGGTCAGCCCGGAAGGCCTGGCACCAGACTGGGATTAATTCTCCGTGCATCAGCCCTGCACACGCCAGGGCTGATCTCTGACCCACTCGCTGAGAAAATCAATAAAGGCCCGCACGCGCTGGCTCACCCCTAAATCGCTGTAATACACCGCATTAAAAGGCATCTCAACCGGTACCGACTGGTGCGCCAGCACCTCAACAAAAGTGCCCGCCGCAATTTCCGCATTCACCATAAAGTCCGACAGGCAGGCGATACCCTGATCGTTCAGGCACAGCTGCTTGATTGTCTCTCCGCTGTTTGATGACATTGCCGCGTCAATTTCATACAGATCGCTGCCATTGGCCGACACGGGCCAGCGATTAAGACGAGGCGTCTCGACAAAACCGAGGCACTGATGCTGTGCCAGCGCCTCCACCGACGCCGGCGTACCATATTTCGCCAGATAAGCTGGCGTAGCGACCATTTTACGATAGCTGGTGAACAGCAGCCGGGCACGCAGCGTGGAGTCGGTTAAATCCCCGGCACGAATAGCGACATCCACTTTACGATCAATCAGGTTGATAAAGCTTTCGGAAGAGATTAGCGATAGCGTGACCGCCGGATAGCGTTCGCGAAAGGGTTTAATCATCGGCATCAGCAGGTTAAGGATCACCGGTGTTGCCGCGTCGATGCGCAGCACGCCCTGTGGCGCCTGCTGGCGCTCAATCAGCTCATTCTCTGCTGTCGCCATCTCAAGGATCAGCTTCTGCACGCGCCGGAAATAGAGTTCGCCTTCATAAGTCAGCGCCAGCTGACGGGTGGTACGCGTCAGCAGCGACACGCCAAGCTTGTTCTCCAGCTTCTTCACCGTGCGGCTCACCGCTGAATTGGCCATCTGTAACTGCTCCGCTGCACGGCTAAAACTGCCGCTTTCCACCACAGCGATAAAGACTTTTAACTCCTCTGAAGATGCCTTCATTATGCCTCCTCAGGCAAAAGTTTATTGTTACTTTGCTTCTTTTTGTTATTAAAGCACGAGTCGATAATGGCGCCCATCAAAACATTATTGGGAGTCAACCATGCCACTTGCACTCTGGGCGCTGACCATCAGCGCCTTCGCTATCGGAACCACCGAGTTTGTTATCGTCGGGCTGATTCCGACCATCGCTGAACAGCTCAGCATTACGTTACCTTCTGCCGGGATGCTGGTATCCATCTACGCGCTTGGCGTGGCCGTCGGCGCGCCAGTGCTGACCGCTTTAACCGGCAAGCTGCCGCGCAAGCAGTTGCTGATGGGGCTGATGGCGCTGTTTACCGTCGGTAATCTGGTGGCCTGGCTGGCACCCAACTATGAAACGCTGGTAATGGCGCGTCTGCTGACCGGTCTGGCGCACGGTGTTTTCTTCTCCGTCGGCTCAACCATTGCGACCAGCCTGGTAAGCAAAGAGAAGGCCGCCAGTGCGATAGCCATCATGTTTGGCGGCTTAACTGTGGCGCTGGTCACCGGCGTACCGCTTGGCACACTGATTGGCCAGCACTTTGGCTGGCGTGAAAGTTTTCTGGCGGTCTCTCTGCTGGGCGTGATTGCGCTGGTCAGCAGCATGATACTGGTACCGCGTAACATCGCACAGCCGCCTGCCACCTCCCTGGCACAGCAGGCCGCGGTGATGATCAATCCGCGTCTGCTGCTGATTTACGCGATTACCGCGCTGGGCTACGGTGGCATCTTTACCACCTTTACCTTCCTGGCACCGATGATGCAGTCACTGGCCGGTTTCTCACCGACCGCTGTCAGCGGCGTGCTGCTGGGGTACGGTATTGCGGTGGCGATCGGGAATATCTGGGGCGGCAGGCTCGCCGATCGCCGCGGGGCGGTACCGGCGCTGACGCTGATTTTTATCGCGCTGGCCATTCTGTTAGTGGTATTTCAGTTCACCGCCAGCATGCATTACCCCGCGCTGCTCACGGTGCTGGTGATGGGCGTCTTTGCCTTTGCTAACGTACCGGGCCTGCAGGTTTACGTGGTGCAAAAGGCCGAACACTATGCGCCAGGCGCAGTTGATGTCGCGTCCGGGCTGAATATCGCGGCCTTTAATATTGGCATCGCACTGGGTTCAACCGTCGGCGGTCACATCGTGGAACATTACGGTCTGGCGCAGACGCCATGGGTGGGTGCCGTCATCGTGTTTGCGGCTCTGCTGCTGGTCCGCCTCAGCGGCCAGCTGGATAAGCCACGCGCGGCAGCCATCATTGAATAAGCCACACAACAGCCTGCCGCATGGCGGGCTGTTGCCGTTGCTGGCTGTGAGGCGAATTCCGACAATCAATAACAGCAATTGAAACCCCGCGCTAAAATCCCTATAACAGTCAGGTGAAGTTGTAGTCGTAAATCAGCCAGGCGGGACAGTGCGAAAAAAAACTTATGCAATGCGGTATGTAGCAGGTCAGCCTGCTGAGCGGATTTTTCCGCCAGGGGCGATGCTGCATCTTGGGCAGGCGTTACCGCCCGGTGCACCGCTGCCAGCCGACCCAACCCTGCGCGTGCTGGTGTGGAATATCTTCAAACAGCAGCGGGCAGACTGGATGTCAGTACTGCAGGGCTTCGGTAAAGATGCCCATCTGGTGCTGCTGCAGGAGGCGCAGACCACCCCGGAACTGGTGCAGTTCGCCACCAGCAATTATCTTGCGGCCGATCAGGTACCGGCCTTTGTGCTGCCACAACACCCCTCTGGCGTCATGACGCTGGCTTCTGCCCATCCGGTCTACTGCTGTCCGCTGCGTGAACGTGAGCCGCTACTGAGGCTGTCTAAATCTGCTCTGGTCACTGCCTATCCGCTTCCCACCGGCGAAATGCTGATGGTGGTGAACATTCATGCGGTCAATTTCAGCCTCGGCGTTGATGTGTACAGCAAACAGCTGGGGCCGATTGGCGAGCAAATCCAGCATCATCGCGGGCCGGTGATCATGGCCGGCGACTTCAATGCCTGGAGCCGCCAGCGTATGAACGCGCTCTACCGCTTTGCCCGTGAGATGGCGCTGCGCGAAGTAAACTTTACTGATGATCATCGGCGCAAGGCCTTTGGCCGCCCGCTGGACTTTGTCTTTTACCGCGACATGAAAGTCAGCGAGGCGTCGGTGCTGGTGACGCGTGCCTCTGACCATAATCCTCTGCTGGTTGAATTCAGTCCCGGCGCGGCTAAACGTTAAGCCAGGCGCGGCGCGCCAAAGGCGAATGATTCACAGCGCTGATGCCGCACCCTGCTCAATAAGCCACTTCAGACTGCTAAAGGCATGGCGCAGCGGCGAAAATAACGAGGTTTACGCGGGAGTTGTCTGACTGCGGCAACGGGAAAAGGTAAATAATGAAAAAGGCTGACAAAAGTCAGCCTTTTCGGTGCATCAGGTATCAGGTGTTGCGCTATTCTTCACAAACAGCGTCAGCTTGTCGCCGGGCTGAATGTCTTTAGCGTCACTGTTCCAGCGCATCACGTCTTTGGTGTTAACACCGTGACGTTTGGCGATACTGGCAAAAGAATCACCCTTACGTACACGGTAGGTGATGCTGTTGCCGTTATCCGCCAGCTGCGACGCACCAGCTTTGCTGCCAACGGTCAGTGTCTGACCGATGCGTACTGACGCGCTGCGCAGGTTATTCTGCTGCTTCAGTGCACTAACGCTCACACCAAGCTTACTGGCAATGCCCGATAAGGTGTCGCCTTTGCGGACCTTATAGCTATTGCCTGCAGCGCTGACTTTCGCCAGCTCGCCGGGCTGTACCGCAGCAATATCACCGGAAGCCAGCGAATTGCGCAGCTGAGCCACGTTGGACTTTGGCACCATAATATAGTGCGGTCCGTTTGGCGCGGTGGTGCCGTTTTTATACCCGGCATTGAATGTCTTCAGCTTGCTGAGCGACATACCGGCCATATCTGCGGCCTGCGTCAGTTCAATCTGCTGTCCCACTTCAACGCGAGCCAGTGCACGGCTCTCATTGGCGGTTGGCAGCTTAATACCGTAACGCTTGCTGTTCTTGAGAATATCACTCAGGGCCAGCATTTTAGGTACGTAAACCGTAGTCTCGCGTGGCAGCGATAAATGCCAGAAGTCGGTCGGCTTACCGCGCGCCTTGTTCTGTTTCATCGCCTTCAGCACACGCCCTTCACCGCTGTTATAGGCGGCGATGGTCAGTAACCAGTCACCGTCAAACATGCCGTTCAGACGTTGCATCATATCCAGCGCAACTTTGGTTGAGGCCACCACATCGCGGCGTCCGTCATACCATTGGTTCTGTTTCAAACCATAGTTTTTGCCCGTTTGCGCAACGATCTGCCAGATGCCAGCGGCATTCGCAGAAGAGGTTGCGTGTGGGTCAAAAGCGCTCTCCACTATGGGTAGCAGTACCAGTTCCATCGGCATTTTACGTTTCTGTATCTGCTCGACAATCCAGTACATGTACGGCTCTGCCCGTAATGTTACATCGTGGAGATAGCTCTTATTTTTTAAGTACTTTGTTTTTTGTTCGCGGATTCGCGGGTTTTCCGGAATCCCCATCTTCAACTCGTCACTAATGTGATTCCAGAGATCAGTGTCTTCTGCGAGGCTGGTTCCATCATCTTGCCAGCGCGGCGACAACAAGCGATCTCCGTACTTTCCATTTTCACCTTGACCAGCTGAAGACAGACTCTGTGCATGCTGTACCGGGATACTGGCGTCATTCCTTGATGCCTGACATCCAACCAGCAAGACCGAGGCGAGTAATATCGCTTTAGCCTTCATGTGTGTGTCAATAGTTCGCTTAAAAGACGAGCAACTATACGTTAGCGACCGGCACAACACAACCAGAAATATCAAAAACGGTCTTTCTTCTCGCGTAGATCGGCAAAAGTCAGCCATAACGGAGCCGACGACACATTAATGCCTAAAGCCTTTTGCAAATCAGGATCTTGCGTACGCAGGAATAAATTTATTTCACGCTCCAGCGCCAGTTTTGTTGGCAAAGTAATGCGATTTTCTGCGCGTAAGTCCTTAATTTGCTGATACCTTGCCAAAATTTTCGGGTCCTGAGGCAGAATAGCCGCAGCAAACTTCATATTGGATAAAGTGTATTCATGCGCACAGCAGATAAGCGTATCGGCAGGAAGTTGATTAAGCGCCTGAAACGACTCAAACATTTGCTGCGCAGTGCCTTCGAACAGTCGTCCGCAGCCACCCGAAAACATCGTATCGCCACAGAAAAGATAAGGTGAGCTGAAATATGAGATATGTCCTAAAGTGTGTCCAGGCGTTGCGATGACGCGGAAATTTAGCCCGAGCAGCGTAAATTCATCACCGTCACTGAGAATAGTTCGCGCGCCTTTATCGGCGGTCTCCTGCGGACCATAAACCTCAAGTTGTGGATAGTGCTCCAGCAGTTCGCTAACGCCGCCCACGTGATCGCGATGATGATGGGTCAGCAGAATGGCCTGCGGCTGCCAGTGATTGGCGTGAATTTTTTCCAGCACCGGTCGGGCTTCACCCGGATCGACGATCAGACAGTGCCCCTGTTCATCGCTCAGTGTCCAGATGTAGTTATCCTGCAACGCGGGAATACTGGTAAGATTCATAAACACCTCTCAGGTCGTAGAAAAAGGAAAATGGTAGAGCATGAAGCCAGCGAAAACACGCCAAATCCTGACTGCGCCGCGCTCCTGGCAGGATATGCCCTGGGGCGACTATTTCCGCGACGCGTTAACCCAGCAACTGCAACCGTATCTCGGCAAGCTGTACGGCTTTCATATGCTTAAAATTGGCAGCCTCAGCGCAGAAATCAATACCCGACAGTGTGCCATATCGCATCAGGTTAATGTGGGCGATGAGGGCGATGGGCTGCACGTCATCGCCAGCGCAACGCAGTTGCCGTTTGAAGCCAAATCGATAGATGCCTGTCTGCTGGCGCACACGCTGGCCTGGAGCCAGGATCCGCACCGCGTACTGCGCGAAGTGGATCGTGTACTGATTGATGACGGCTGGATGATTATCAGCGGCTTCAATCCGTTTAGCCTGCTGGGCATCAGTAAAGGCCTGCCCGGATTACAGCGCCGCGCACCGTGGAGCGGACGGATGTTCAGCCAGGTGCGCCTGCTCGACTGGCTGAGCTTACTCAATTATGAAGTGGTGTATCGTACGCGCTTTCAGGTGGTGCCGTGGCACCGCCAGGGCGGCAAGATGATCAGCACGCACCTGCCGGCGCTGGGCTGTCTGAATATCGTGGTTGCGCGTAAGCGCACCTTCCCGCTGACGCCGGGCAAAGTGAAGATGATGCCCGGCAAAACCCAGTTACGGCCAGCGGTCAATGCCACGCGGCAGTTTCGTGAAGCCAGCGATCAGGACTCAACCTGATAGCCAATATCGTCGAGGGAAGGATTGCCGGCAGCGCTGCGTGCCAGTTCATCACAGCGTTCGTTCTCCGGATGACCGGCATGGCCTTTTACCCACTCCCACTGAATCTGATGAGTGCTGAGCGCCGCGTCGAGTCGCTGCCACAGATCAACGTTCTTCACCGGCTTCTTTTCTGCGGTTTTCCAGCCGCGCTTTTTCCAGTTGTGAATCCAGCTGGTGATCCCCTGGCGCACGTACTGGCTGTCGGTGCTGAGCACCACGTCACACGGCTGGGTCAGCGCTTCCAGTGCCACAATGGCCGCCATCAGCTCCATGCGATTATTGGTAGTAAGGCGATAGCCGGCGCTGAATAATTTCTCGTGCTGGCGGTAGCGAAGAATGGCGCCGTAGCCGCCGGGACCGGGATTGCCCAGGCAGGATCCATCGGTGAATATTTCTACCTGTTTGCGCATCTCTGGTAGACTTCCTTCTGACAAAACGCCAAGTCTGACATAAAACGAGTCCTATGAGCACTGCAAATAACCGCCAGATCGTCCTCGATACCGAAACCACCGGCATGAACATGATCGGGGTGCATTACGAAGGACATCGCATCATTGAAATCGGTGCGGTTGAGGTGATCAACCGTCGCCTGACCGGCAACAACTTCCATATGTATCTCAAGCCCGATCGGCTGGTGGATCCGGAAGCGTTCGGCGTACACGGTATTGCCGATGAATTCCTCGCCGATAAACCGACCTTTGCGCAAATCGCCGACGAATTCCTCGATTATATTCGCGGCGCGGAGCTGGTGATCCATAACGCTTCGTTCGACATCGGCTTTATGGATTACGAATTTTCCATGCTGCAGCGCGACATCGGCAAGACAGAAACCTTCTGTCAGATCACCGATAGCCTGGCGATGGCGCGTAAAATGTTCCCGGGCAAGCGCAACAGCCTGGATGCGCTGTGTAACCGTTTCGAGATCGACAACAGCAAACGTACGCTGCACGGCGCTTTGCTTGATGCCGAGATTCTGGCCGAAGTGTTCCTCACCATGACCGGCGGCCAGACCTCGCTGGCGTTTTCGATGGAAGGCGAGCAGAGCAATGAGTTGGCAGGTGAGCATATACAGCGCATCGTTCGTCCGGGCGCCGGCCTGCGCGTGGTTAGCGCCAGCGATGAAGAGATAATGGCGCATGAGAGCCGGCTCGATCTGGTGCAAAAGAAGGGCGGCAACTGCCTGTGGCGCGCCTGAAACCGCTGATTTTGCGTGGAAAAGCGTCGTTAAGCTGAAAAAACCGGCAAACGAGAGATTCCCCTGCAAAAAGCGTTGACGAGGGATGAGGCTGCCATTAATATGCGCCTCGTTCCCGACGGGGAACAAAGCGCGGAGCGGTAGTTCAGTTGGTTAGAATACCTGCCTGTCACGCAGGGGGTCGCGGGTTCGAGCCCCGTCCGTTCCGCCAATCTCTTTAAAGAAGCCGATGCAGCAATGCATCGGCTTTTTGCTTTTCTAAATCATACCCATCTGGTGTACGGTCGCCATTCATGGCGACCGCCAGCGCATTAATCCTTCTGTACCGCCACTTCCGCACGATAGGTGGCTTGCGGCACCTCACGTTCAGCACGCGCCAGCCAGCGGTAGCAGCCAGCGCCCAGCGCCACGCCGATGAACCAGCTGAAGTTCGCCACCGCGTGCAGGGACGGAATAAAGCTAATCACCAGACAAATGCCGACGGAAGGCAGCAGTGCAGCAATCGCTTTCGGATTGAAACCGCCGCGGTACCAGTAGCGGCCTTTTGGCGTATCGTTGAACAGGTCATCAACGTATACCTTGCTGCGTTTGATCAGGTAGAAATCGGCGATCAGAATGCCAAACAGCGGCCCGATAAACGATCCCAGCACATCCAGCGTGTAGTGAATCAGCTCCGGCGACTGGAACAGATTCCACGGCGTCAACAGCACTGAACCCACGGCGGCAATCATGCCACCGGCGCGGAAGCTGATCTTCTGCGGTGAGCAGTTAGAGAAATCAAACGCTGGTGAAACGAAGTTCGCCACGATATTGATGCCGATGGTGGCAGTAATCATGGTCAGCAGCCCGATAGCGACCGCCACATCGTTGCCTACCATGCTCACGGTTTCAATCGGATCGATGATCATTTTGCCAAACAGCGACTGAGTACCTGAGACAATGACCACGGTCACAATCGAAAACAGCAGGAAGTTAAACGGCAGGCCCCAGCGGTTGCCGCGGCGAATCTCACCCATGCTTTTGCCGTAGCGCGAGAAGTCACCAAAGTTGAGCAGCGGACCGGAGAAATAAGAGACCACCAGCGCGGTCGCGGTAATCATCTGCCAGGTTTGCTCGCCCGCGCTCAGTGATTTACTGGCGAGAGTGAAGGAGATACCGTCAAAACCGGTTTTGTATACAATCCAGCCCGCCAGCGCCACCATCACCACGTAGACCGCCGGACCGGCGATATCAATAAAGCGTTTGATCGCGCTCATGCCGTGCCAGAACACCATCGCCTGCAGCAACCACATGACGCCGAAGCAGCACCAGCCAAGCTGCGACAGGCCGAGCCAGCTGCTCTGCGTCATGCTGCTTAACGACGGGTAGAACTTCAGCAGCACCAGCATCAGCGCATTCGCCGCCAGATAGGTCTGAATGCCGTACCAGGCGAAGGCGATCAGCCCGCGAATCACCGCCGGGATGTTGGCCCCGAACACGCCAAATGCCTGACGCGAAATCACCGCATAAGGCACGCCGGCCATCTGGCTCGGCTTTGCCACCAGGTTAGCGCACAGCTGCACGATGCAAATTCCCACCAGCAGACACAGCAGCACCTGCCAGCTGGCCAGACCGAGGGTGAAGAAGCTGGCCGCCACTACATAACCCCCCATGCTGTGCACGTCCGACATCCAGAACGAAAAAATGTTGTACCACGACCAGCTCTGGTTGCGGGTCGGCGCCAGGTCGTCGTTACACAGACGCGGGCTGTAATGGGCGTTGGCTTCAGAGGCCACCGCAGAGGTCACTTCAGAATGATTTGGCATGAAACCTGCTCCTCTTAACTTCATGGAAAAATAATGACAGCGTGAAACGGTATTGCAGGATCCAGGCCAAAATTGATTTCTTGTATACAAAAAATGAATTTCACGTATACGATGTCTGCATACAGTCACTTGCCGGAGCGGGTAATGAAGAGTGAAACAGGCCTGAAAACGGCTGCCGATCTGAATGACAGAGACGAACCTATCTATCAGGCGTTGCTGAACGCCATCGTGGAGCACCAGCTGCCGCCGGGCAGCAAATTGCCGGAAGAGGCGCTGTCGGAGGTGTTTGGCGTCAGCCGCACCGGCATTCGTAAGGTGCTGCAGCGCCTCGCGGCGGTGCAAATGATCACCCTGTCGCCCAGACGTGGTGCACAGGTGGCGACGCCGGGCGTGGAGGAAGCGCGCGACATCTTCGCCACGCGCAGCTTGCTGGAGTGCGCCAACCTGCCGGCGGTGCTGGCGCATCTGCAGCCGCCGCATCTCGCCGCGCTCAGTGGCTTAATTGCCGACGAGCAGCAGGCGCACCAGCAGCACGACGGAGCCGCCGCCATCCGTCTGTCTGCGGCTTTTCATATCCAGCTGCAGGCGATTTCCGGCAACCAGGTGCTGACTGACATGGTGACGCGCCTGACGCAGCGCTCCTCACTGGTGATCGCCGCTTACGGTGCACCGTGGCAGCGTGGCTGTCGTTGCGATCATCACGATCGGCTGGTGGATCTGCTGCGGCAAAACGATCTGCCGGCGTTAACTACGGCGCTGCAGCATCACTTCGAACATATCGTCGCCAGCCTGCACTTTGAACGCAGCGGCGAAACCCTGCCTGATTTCACCCGGTTATTTGCCGGTCATAAAGGAGCGGCATCATGAGCCTGATCCAGGTGATCAACCCGAATACCAGCGCCGCCATGACGGCGACCATCGGTGCAGCGGCACGCGCCGTGGCCGCACCTGGCACGGAGATTGTGGCGGTGTGCCCGAGCGAGGGCGTGCCCTCTATTGAAGGACACTTTGATGAAGCGATTGCCGCGGTGGGCGTGCTGGAACAGGTAAAACGCGGCAAAGAGCAGGGCGTCAGCGGCCATATCATCGCCTGCTTTGGCGATCCGGGACTGCTGGCGGCGCGCGAACTGGCGAGCGGACCGGTGATTGGCATTGCCGAAGCGGCGATGCACACCGCGACGCTGGTGGCGACGCGCTTTTCGATTGTCACCACGCTGCCGCGCACGCTGGTGATCGCCCGCCATCTGCTGCAGCAGTACGGATTCAGCCATCACTGTGCCGCGCTGCACGCTATTGATCTGCCGGTGCTGGCGCTTGAAGACGGCAGCGGCGTCGCGCAGGAGAAAGTGCGCGAGCGCTGCCTGCAGGCGAAACGTGAAGATGGCAGCGGGGCGATTGTGCTGGGCTGCGGCGGCATGGCGTCGCTGGCGCAGGATCTGACTAAAGAGCTGGGCCTGCCGGTGATTGATGGCGTCAGTGCGGCGGTGAAAATGGTCGAGTCATTACTGGCGCTGGGCTTTGGTACCAGCAAACACGGCGATCTGGCTTACCCGATTAAAAAACCGCTCAGCGCGGCATTTCAGCACCTAAACTAAGGGCTGGTTGAGGACTGATGACAGGAACTTGCAGAATGAGTGATGTATCTGAAAAGAAAGAGTACAGCTTCAACAAAAACTATCCGCGCGATCTGATTGGCTATGCGGGCCAGCCGCCGCACGCGCAGTGGCCGGGTGAGGCGCGGGTGGCGGTGCAGTTCGTGCTCAATTATGAAGAGGGAGCTGAAAACAATGTGCTGCACGGTGACGCGGGCTCTGAGCAGTTTCTCTCCGACATCATCGGAGCCGCCAGCTATGCCGATCGCCACATGTCGATGGATTCCCTGTATGAGTACGGTTCGCGTGCCGGTTTCTGGCGCATCCATCAGGAGTTTCAGCAGCGCGGCCTGCCGCTGACCATCTTTGGCGTCGCGATGGCGCTGGCGCGGCATCCGCAGATTGTCGAGGCCATCAAAGCCGCCGATTACGATGTGGTCAGCCACGGCTGGCGCTGGATTCACTATCAGGGGATGGATGCCAAAACCGAGCGTCAGCACATGCAGCAGGCAGTGGACGTGCTCACCGAGTTATTCGGTAAAGCGCCCACCGGCTGGTATACCGGGCGCGACAGCCCCAATACGCGGCGGCTGGTGGTCGAGCAGGGCGGCTTCAGCTACGACAGCGATTACTACGGTGACGATCTGCCGTTCTGGACGCAGGTCACCTGTCAGGACGGCACGGTGAAGCCGCATCTGATCATTCCCTATACGCTGGAGTGCAACGACATGCGCTTCGCCACGCCGCAGGGATTCAACACCGCCGAGCAGTTCTATACCTATCTGCGCGATACCTTTGATGTACTGTATGAAGAGGGCGCGACGGCGCCGAAGATGATGTCGATTGGCATGCACTGCCGTCTGCTGGGGCGTCCGGGGAAATTCCGCGCGCTGCAGCGTTTCCTCGACCATATTCAGCAGCACGACAAGGTGTGGGTGTGCACGCGTCAGCAGATTGCCGATCACTGGATGAAGACGCATCCGGCTGCGTAAGCGGCCTTACCTTTCACGGATATCAGGTCGTTTTTGCCCTCTCTTGCCAGGAGAGGGCAACACTCGCGCCTGCGTCAGCTCATCAAACTCACCTGCGCTGCCACGATGCGCCAGCCGCACGGCAGCCGTACCCAGGTCTGCTGCTGACGGCCGATCTTCTCTACGCCCTCGCGGGTGAACTCGGTGCTGCACACTGCATAGTCATCGCCAAAAGTGGTGATGACCGTATTGCGCAGGGTGCGATCGAGCCCCTTTGACGGACGCGCCGCGCGAAAGGCGCGAATCTCGTCAATCCCGTACAGATTCTCTCCCGCACCGAGTCGCACCGTACGCGCATCGTGCCAGAACAACTCGTCCAGCACGGCGACATCATTGCTCACCAGCGCCTGCTCGTAGCGGTAAAACGCGGCGGTGACTTCAGCCAGTATCGCCGGACGATCGATATGTTCAGGTGTCATCTTCAGGCATCCATAAAAGAGGTTTGTGGCAGCGTCACACCCTGCTGCTGCAGTGCCCAGGCGGCGCGCAGCGCCAGCTGTTCGTTAAACGGCGCAGCAATCAGTTGCAGGCCAATCGGTAAGCCGCTGGCGGTGAGCAGCGGTACGCTACACACCGGCAGGCCGAGGAACGAAATCGGCTGCGTGAGCATGCCCATGCTGGCGCGTGTCGGCAAATCCTGACCGTTGATGTGAATGGTTTCCTGGCCGATGGTGGTGGCGGTACAGGGCGTGGCCGGGGCGATCAGCACGTCGTAATGGTCGAACAGCGGCAGCACCTGCTGCTGGAAGTGACGGCGGAAACGCTGGGCCTGCACATACCACGCGGCGGGCAGCATCGCGCCAGCCAGCAGGCGTTCACGTGAATTCGGCTCAAAGCGTTCTGGCTGGGTGCGCAGCGCCGGCAGATAGTGATTGCCGCCTTCCGCGGCGGTCATGATAAACGCGGCCGAGCGCGCCAGTTCGGCCTGGGGCAGCGTCACTTCTTCTGTCGCGCCGAGCGCGCGGGCCGCTACCGCCACCGCCGCGCGCGCCTCATCGCTGCACCAGTCAGCAAAAAAGCCGCCCAGCACCGCGCTGCGCAGCTTTTCGCTGCCAGCAGAGAGCCTGTCACTGACCGATTCCGCAGGGCGCGCCGCCTGAAACGCATCGCTGGCGTCGCCGCCCTGCAGCGCATCGTAGACCAGACTCAAATCTTCCACCGAGCGGGCAAACGGACCGATGTGGTCGAGGCTGGCGACAAACGGATGGCTGCCGCTGCGCGACAGACGACCAAAGGTGGGTTTCAGGCCGAAAATGCCGCACAGCGAAGCAGGCACGCGAATCGAGCCGTTGGTGTCGGTGCCGAGTGAAAAATGCACCAGCCCGGCGGCGACGGCCGCTGCGGAACCGCCGGACGAGCCGCCGGCCACGCGTGACAGATCGCGCGGGTTGCGGGTGGCACCATAATGGGTGTTCTCGGTGGTAAAGCCGTAAGCGTAGGCATCCATATTCAGCATGCCGGAGAGCAGTGCGCCGCTCTGCTGCAGCTTAGAGACCGCCCACGCATCCTGCTGTGCCACCGGCCGCTCGCTGAACAGGCTGGCACCGGCAAGCGTGCTGTGACCGGCGACGTCAAACAGGTTTTTTACCGCATAGGGAATGCCAGCCAGCGCCGGCAGCGGCTCACCGCGCTGACGCTGCTGATCCAGCCGATCGGCTTCCCGCAGCATGCGCTGCGCGGTGACGGCGGTCCAGGCGTTGATGGCCGGGTTATGCTGTTCAATGGCGGCCAGCGTCTGCTGTGCGATGTCGTGCGCGCTGAGATCGCCCTGCGCCAGTGCCTGCTGCAGCTGGCTAATCGATAAGGCTGCCAGCGTCATGGATGAAACACTCCCGCCACTTCCAGGCGATCGTCCAGCGGCAGCGCCATCAGCGGCTGCGCCATTGCGGCGATACGGTTAAACTGCGTCAGCAGTTCGGCGCGGCGCGTGTCGTCCAGCTCCAGCGCCAGAATCTGTTCCATTTGGACGATATAGGTTGCCCAGTCCGGTTGTGCACTCATGATTATCTCCGTTAAAAACCGGCAGCGCTGCCGTTGCTGCGCGGATCAAACGCGCCTTCCAGCATGCCATTGTTGTGTCTGACGATGGCGCCGGCGTGGCCCACCACTTCACTGTATTCAGCCAGCAGTTCGACCTCATGACCGAGCGCGCGCAGTTGCTGCACGGTTTCAGGCGCGATGCGCGCCTCCAGCTTGAGGGAGTCTGAGGATTGGCCCCAGGTGCGGCCAAGCAGCCAGCGCGGTGCGCTGACCGCCTGCTGCAGCGGCTGGCCCTGAATGACATAGCGGGTAAAGATCGCCGCCTGGGTTTGCGGCTGGCCATCACCCCCCATCGAGCCGTACACCAGCGTGCGGCCATCTTTCAGGCGTGCAGCCGCTGGATTGAGCGTATGGAACGGCTGTTTGCCCGGTGCCAGCGTCAGCAGGTGATCCGGCTGCAGGCTGAACGCCGCGCCACGGTTTTGCCAGGTAATACCGGTGCCGGGCAGCACGACGCCGCTGCCAAATTCGTGGTAAATGCTCTGGATAAAGGAGACCGCCAGGCCGCTGCTGTCCATCACTCCCATCCACACGGTATCGCCCGGTCCGCGTCCGGTGCCCCAGGGCGCGGCGCGATCGTCCTGCACCTGCGCGGCCAGCGTGCCGAGATGATCGGCATTCAGCAGCGACTGCACATCAATCGCCATGTGACGCGGATCGGTGATGTGTTGATCGCGCAGGGCAAAGGCCTGTTTGGTGGCTTCAACGATGCGGTGCACCGTCTGCGCTTCACTGGCGTCGGCCATCGCCAGACGATCGGTGATCCCGAGGATCGCCAGCGATACCAGCCCCTGCGTCGGCGGCGTCATGTTCCAGATATCGCCTTCGCTGTGCGCGAGGTGCAGCGGCGTGCAGCGCCGGGCGCGCTGCCGGTGTAAATCGTCCAGCGTAATCGGCATGCCGAGCGCGCCCATTTCGCGCGCCAGATGGTGCGCCAGCTCACCGCGATAAAAGCTCTCCAGCCCTTGCTCGCTCAGCACGCTCAGCGTCTGTGCCAGTGCCGGCTGGGTAAAACGACTGCCGGCGGCGGGCGGTGCGCCATCAGGCAGAAAGGTGGCAGCAAAACCGGGCTGATGTTGCAGCTCATGCTGTTTTGCCGCCGTCGCTGCCGCCTGCGAGGCGGTGACCGGAATGCCATCGGCCGCATAGCGAATCGCATCGCGCAGCAAACGGCTCAGCGGCAGCGGCGTCGCGCCCAGTTCGTGCGCCAGCGTCAGCGCTTCCTGCCAGCCACTGACGGTGCCGGCAACCGTCAGTGCCGCTTTAGGGCCGCGATGCGGAATATGGCTCTCACCGTGATAGAAGTCGGGGTGCGCCAGCGAGCCGGCGGCGCCGCTGGCATCGATGGCAATCGGATCGCCGCCGGGCGGCACCACCAGCCAGAAGCCGTCGCCGCCGAGGCCATTCATGTGTGGGTAAACCACCGCAATGGTCGCCGCGGCGGCCACCATGGCTTCCAGCGCGTTGCCGCCTTCACGCAGAACCGCCAGTGCGCTTTCGCTGGCAAGGTGATGTGGCGTCACCGCCATGCCCATCGGGGCCATATTGCTTTGAATCATAGTGAACTGTTCCCGGATTATTCTTTTGTAGCGGCGCGATTTGGCGCGCTGGATAGGGAAAACAAGCGCAACAAATTGCGCCGCTACCAGTCTGTAGCAATGGTAAAGCAAGAGCCGTTCCAGTTTTGGTGTTACGCCAGCCTGGATCGATTTATGCTAGCTTGTGATGAAACGAAAGTTACAGGACCGATGATGAAACAGCTCGATGAACGCCTTCGCAGTCACTATCCGCAACTGTCGCCGCAGGAGCAGCGCATTGCTGACTTTGTGTTTGACCATTTTGATGATCTGATTAGCTATAACAGCGCTGAGCTGGCGCGGCTCAGCGGCGTATCAAAGGCCACGGTGAGTCGGCTGTTCAAACGCCTCGGCTATGAAAAATACAAAGACATGCGTGATGAGCTGCGCACCCTGCGCCAGAGCGGAATGCCGCTGACCGATAACCGCGACGCGGTGCAGGGCAACACGCTGCTGTCGCGCCATTACAAGCAGGAGATGGCGAACCTGACGCAGTGGGTCAACAGCATTGACGCCCGGCAGTTTAGCGAGGTGATTGCTGCGCTGGGCGCTGCACGGCGGGTGTTCATCATTGGGATGCGCAACGCTTATCCGGTGGCGCTGCACCTGCGTCAGCAGCTGTTGCAGGCGCGAGCCCAGGTGCAGGTGTTGCCGCAGCCAGGCCAGACGCTGGGCGAAGAGCTGGTGGACATGACGCCAGAAGATGTGGTGGTGGTGATGGCGTTTCGCCGCCGGCCACGCATCATCCGTCCACTGATGCAGCAGCTGCAGCAGAGCGGCATCCCGGTGCTGGTGCTGTGCGAACCGCAGGCGCAGGGTATTCTCACCCTGGCGCGCTGGCAGCTGTGCGCACCGCTCGACAGCGTTTCCGCCTTTGACAGCTACGCCTCGGCAATGAGCCTGATCAACCTGCTGGCCAACGCGCTACTCCACGAAATGCTGTCGCAAGGGCGTCAGCGCATTCATCAGATTGCCGATCTTTACCAGCAGCTTGACGAGCTGGAACACCGCTAAAGGGCACCGTTTTGGTGCTTTGCACCTTTTTTGATCGCGTATGCTAACGGGGTGATCCCCGTTATGATGCGCCCTTAACCGCCTTAAATCCTCCGCTTAGCCGCTGCGTTTGCTGCCCGTTGTGGTTGGCACATTAGTTGCAAATCAATTTATCAAGAATCTTTTGTTTCACCATTAACTCACCGGGGTGCATAATGAACAAAGTATTACTGGCAGTAGCAGGGGCAGCATTGCTGCTGGCGCAGGCAGGCAGCGCCATGGCCGATCAGCTGCAGGATATCCAAAAGCGTGGCGTGATTCGCGTGGCGGTGCCGCAGGACTTCCCGCCGTTTGGCTCGGTCGGTACCGATCTGCAGCCGCAGGGCTATGACATCGACATGGCGAAATACCTCGCGAAGCAGATGAAACTGAAGTTGCAGCTGGTGCCGGTGACCAGCGCCAACCGCGTACCGTATCTGCAGACCGACAAGGTCGACCTGGTGATCTCCAGCATGGGCAAAAACGCCGAGCGCGAAAAAGTGATCGACTTCAGCCGCGCCTACGCACCGTTCTTCCTCGGCGTGTTCGGCCCGAAAGGCGAGACGCTGAAAGATGCGGCGGCGCTGAGCGGTAAATCGATTGGCGTGACGCGCGGTGCGGTAGAGGACATGGTGCTGAGCGATGTCGCCCCGAAAGATGCTCAGGTGAAGCGCTACGAAGATAACAACACTACGCTGTCCGCCTATCTCTCCGGTCAGGTGCAGTATGTCGCCACCGGAAACCTGGTGGTCGCGGCGATTGCGCGGCAGAACGCGGAAAAAGCCCCGGTGCCGCAGTTTATGCTGAAAGATTCACCGTGCTTTATCGGCCTGAAAAAGAATGAGCCAGCGCTGAAAGAGAAAGTGAACGCACTGATTGAGCAGGGTATTAAAGACGGCACGCTGAACAAGCTGTCGGAAGAGTGGCTGAAAGCGCCGCTGCCTGCCAACCTCGGCGCATAACAGGAACGGCCAATGATTGGGCAACTTAACTTTGCAGATCTCTGGCCGCACTGGCCAGAGCTGCTGGCCGGACTGTGGGTCACGGTGCAGCTTACGGTGCTGGCGACGGTGGGCGGTGTCGGACTGGGTATTCTCGGCGCGGCGCTGCGCAGCGGCAAACTGGGCTGGGCCAGCCGCCTGTGGGGCATCTACGTCGAGTTGATTCGCAACACGCCGTTTGTGGTACAGCTGTTTTTTATCGTGTTTGGTCTGCCTAATCTCGGGCTGAAACTGACGGCCGGTGAAGCGGCGCTGCTGGCGATGCTGATTAACCTTGGCGCCTATAGCACTGAAATCATCCGTGCCGGTATCCAGGTCACGCCGCGCGGGCAGTGGGAAGCGGGGCGCGTGCTCGGGTTGAGCCGCACGCAAACCTTCATCCGCGTGGTGCTGCCGCCCTCGCTGCAGCGCATTTATCCGGCGCTGGTCAGCCAGTGCATCATTGTGATGCTCGGCTCGTCGGTGGTGTCGCAGGTCTCGTACGAAGAGCTGACGTTTGCCGCCAACCTGATCCAGTCGCGCACCTTTTTGAGTTTTGAAGTTTATCTGGTGACCACGCTGATCTATCTGGCGTTGTCGATTGCCATGCGTCAGCTGCTGCTGGCGCTGGGTCGCAAATGGTTTGGAGCGCAGCCGGCATGACGATGTTTACTGACTGGGACATCCTGCGCAACCTGCTGCTGGCGGCGCGCTGGACGATTTTGCTGTCGCTGGTGGCCTTTTTCGGCGGCACGCTGGTAACACTGCCGCTGCTGTTTCTGCGTCTGCTGCAGCGGCGCTGGCTCACCCGCCTGATTCGCTGTTATACCGAGCTGTTTCAGGGCACGCCACTGCTGATGCAGCTGTTTCTCGCCTTCTTCGGCGTCGGCCTGTTCGGCATCGACGTCGCGCCCTGGACCGCGGCGTCGCTGGCACTGACGCTGTATACCAGCGCGTTTTTACTGGATATCTGGTACGGCAGCATTCGCGCGCTGCCAAAAGGGCAGTGGGAAGCGTCGCGCTGCCTCGGCCTGAACTTTGGCCAGACGCTGTATCGCGTGGTGGCACCGCAGGCGATCCGCATCGCCATCGCGCCGACCGTTGGCTTTGCCGTGCAGGTGATCAAGGGCACCGCGCTGGCGTCGATTATCGGCTTTGTCGAGCTGACCAAAGCCGGCACCATTCTCAACAATGTGACGTATCAGCCCTTCAAGGTGTTTGGCCTGGTGGCGCTCGGTTACTTCCTGATGTGTTATCCGCTGTCGCGTTACAGCCAGTACCTGGAGAAAAAATTCAATGCCGCTCATAACCATTAATCAGGTCCAGAAGTACTACGGTGATAACCACGTACTGAAAGGGGTCGATCTGGATATCGACAACGGCGAAGTGATCTCCATCATTGGCCGCAGCGGATCTGGCAAAAGTACCCTGCTGCGCTGCATGAACGGGCTGGAAGGTTATCAGGAAGGCAGCATTAAACTGGGCGGCATGACGATTACCGATCGTGAATCGCAGGCGCGTGAAATCAGCCGCTCGGTAGGCATGGTGTTTCAGAACTTTAACCTGTTTCCGCACATGACCGCGCTGGAAAACGTGATGCTGGCACCGCGCCGCGTGCTGAAAAAGAGCGAGGCGGAGTGCCGCATGCTGGCTACGCAGATGCTGGAAAAAGTCGGGCTCGGCGAACGCCTCCATTACTACCCGGCCAACCTGTCGGGCGGTCAGCAGCAGCGCGTGGCGATTGCCCGCGCGCTGGCGATGCAGCCAAAAGTTTTACTCTGTGACGAAATCACCTCGGCGCTCGATCCGGAGCTGGTGGGTGAAGTACTGAAAGTGCTGGAGCAGCTGGCCGCCGAAGGCATGACGCTGATTCTCGTCACCCATGAAATGAACTTCGCCCGCGACGTGGGCGACCGCGTGGTGTTTATGCATCAGGGACGCGTGTGGGAGCAGGGCGACAGCAAAACGCTGTTTGCAAATCCACAAACCGCCGAGCTGAAGCAGTTTATTTCCACCGTGCGTCTGTAACCGAACAATAAGGAACCCCTCATGGATATCAGCCAGTTCTCGCAAATCAATCCGCCACAGCGTCTGCTGATGGGACCGGGCCCGATCAACGCCGACCCGCGCGTGCTGCGCGCCATGTCGAGCCAGCTGCTTGGGCAGTACGATCCGGCGATGACGCACTATATGAACGAGGTGATGGCGCTGTATCGTGGCGTATTCCGCACTGAAAACCGCTGGACCCTGCTGATTGATGGCACCTCACGCGCCGGTATCGAAGCCATCCTGCTGTCGGCGATTCGTCCGGGCGATAAAGTGCTGGTGCCGGTGTTCGGCCGCTTCGGCCATCTGCTGTGCGAAATCGCCCGTCGCTGCCGCGCGGAAGTCCATACCATCGAGGTGCCGTGGGGCGAGGTATTTACCCCGGATCAGATCGAAGATGCGATCAAAAAAGTCAAACCGCGCCTGCTGCTGACGGTGCAGGGCGATACCTCGACTACTATGCTGCAACCGCTGGAGCAGCTCGGTGCGATTTGTCGCCAGTACGGCGTGCTGTTGTACACCGATGCCACCGCATCGCTGGGCGGCAACCCGCTGGAAACCGATGCCTGGGGGCTGGATGCGGTCTCTGCCGGCATGCAAAAGTGCCTCGGCGGTCCGTCCGGTACCTCGCCGATCACCCTCAGCCCGCAAATGGAAGCGGTGATCCGCCAGCGTAAGTGCGTTGAGCAGGGCATCCGTACCGACGCACATCAGGATGGCGTCGACGAGATGATTTACTCCAACTACTTCGATCTCGGCATGATCATGGATTACTGGGGACCGGAGCGGCTCAACCATCATACCGAAGCCACCTCGGCGCTGTTTGGCGCACGCGAATGTGCCCGTCTGATCCTGCAGGAAGGGCTGGATAACGGCATCGCGCGTCACAAGCTGCACGGTGATGCGCTGCTGAAAGGCATTCAGGGCATGGGGCTGGAAACCTTTGGCGATCTCAGACACAAGATGAATAACGTGCTTGGCGTGGTGATCCCGCAGGGCATCAACGGCGACCAGGTACGCAAATTGATGCTGGACGATTTCGGCATTGAGATTGGCACCTCGTTCGGTCCGCTGCACGGCAAAGTGTGGCGCATCGGCACCATGGGCTACAACGCGCGCAAAGATTGCGTGATGCTAACGCTGAGCGCGCTGGAGTCCGTGCTGAATCACGTCGGTTTCCGCACCACTCAGGGTGCGGCGCTGCAGGCTGCCTGGGACCACTACGGGAGCCACGCATGAGTCATAGCCTGATGAGCGCCAGTGAGGCGCAGTCAGCGGCGGCGCGGGTGATGGCGCGCTGTGACGCGCTGGCAGCAATCAGTGAAAGCGAAGAGGGACTGACCCGTGTCTATCTGTCGCCGGAGCAGGTGCGCGCCAACGCGCGCGTTGCTGAGTGGATGCAGGCGGCAGGTATGCACACCTGGCAGGATGCGGTCGGCAATATCTGCGGTCGCTATGAAGCGGCGGAGCCGGGCGCACCGGCGCTGCTGCTCGGCTCGCACCTTGATACCGTGCGCAACGCCGGACGCTACGACGGTATGCTGGGCGTGCTCAGCGCCATCGAAACCGTGCAGTGGCTGCACGACCATCAGCAGCGCCTGCCGCTGGCGATTGAAATTGTCGGCTTCGGCGATGAAGAGGGCACGCGCTTTGGCATCACGCTGCTTGGCAGCCGCGGCCTCACCGGCAGCTGGCCGGAGAGCTGGGTGTCACATCCGGACGGTAACGGTATTACGGTGGCGCAGGCGATGCAGGACCTCGGCCTGGACGCGGCGCTGATCCCGCAGGCGGCACGTGAGGTGAGCGACATTGTGGCTTATCTCGAACTGCACATTGAGCAGGGACCGTGCCTGGAACAGGACGATCTGGCGCTTGGTGTGGTGACGGCGATTAACGGCGCGCGCCGTCTTAACTGCCGCTTTGTCGGGGAGGCCGGTCATGCCGGCACGGTGCCGATGACGCACCGCAAAGACGCGCTGGCAGCAGCGGCAGAGTGGATGGTGTTTGTGGAACAGGCCACGCAGGATCAGGATGCGCAGCTGGTGGCTACAGTGGGCACGCTGAGCTGTCTGCCGGGCGCCGTTAACGTTATCCCCGGCGAAGTGCAACTGTCGCTCGACGTGCGCGGACCGCAGGATGAACCGCTGGAGCGTCTGCTCTCCAGCCTGCTGACCCAGGCGGAAGCCATCGCGCTGCGGCGCGGGCTCAGCTTCAGCGCTAACGAGTACTATCGCATCGCGGCCACCGCCTGTGATACGCGGCTGCAGCAGGCGCTAAGCCATGCGGTAGAAACCGTACAGGGGCGCAGTCTGGCGCTGCCGAGCGGAGCCGGTCACGACGCGATCGCGATGGCTGAGCGCTGGCCGGTGGGCATGCTGTTTGTGCGCAACCATCGCGGTATCAGCCATCATCCGGCGGAATCGGTGCAGGTGGCCGATGTGGCGCTCGGCGTGCAGGCCTATCTGCAGGCGGTGTGCGATCTGGCGCGCAGCTAAAGGAGCCGCGAAATGGATCTGAACGATTTTAATCAGGCAAGCACCGCGCAGGCGCAGGCGGCGATTGCCCACTGCGTAGCGATTCCCGCCTGGCAGCAGGCGCTGGTGGCGGCACGGCCGTTCGCCAGCCTGACGGCGCTGTACACCACGGCGCAACAGCTGGCGCAGGCGTGGCAGGGCGACGCCTTGCAGCAGGCGCTGAGCGCCCATCCACGCATCGGCGAAAAAGCGCAAGGCGCGGGTAAAGAGGCCGCGCTGTCGCAGCAGGAACAGGCGGCGATGCAGCAGGCTAACGGCGCGCTGCAGCTGGCGATGCTGGCCGGTAATGAGCGCTATGAGCAGCGCTTCGGCTGGGTGTTTCTGATTCGCGCCAAAGGGCGCAGCGGTGAACAGATGCTGGCGGAATTGCAGCGCAGGCTCAACAATGATGAAGAGACTGAGCAGCAGGAAGCGCTGGCGCAGCTGCGGGAAATTACCCTGTTACGGCTTAAGGAGAGCATTACATGAGCACCATCACCACCCATATTCTCGACACCGCGCTGGGCAAACCGGCGATTGGCGTCGCGATGTCGCTGGAGCAGAACAGCCCTGAGGGATGGCTGCCAGTGGCCGAGGGCGAAACCGACAGCGACGGGCGCATCAAAGATCTCACGCCTGAACCGCTGGCGCCGGGCCACTATCGCTTAACCGCGGAGATCGGTGACTATTTCGCCGCCGACGGGCGTGATGCGCTGTACGTCAGCGCGCAGATTGATTTTGTGATTGGCTCCGCCGGCAGCCATTATCACCTGCCGTTCCTCATTTCCCCGTGGTCGTGGTCGACCTACCGCGGGAGTTGATCCTGGTTGCCATAAATGGCGCAATGCTTGTCTGTTAAATTGTAAATTCGCTTAACAACGGTTGCGTTTTGGTAGCGGCGCAATTTATTGCGCGATGAATCGCGCCGCTACGAATCTTGTGCGACTTGCAGTACCGGCTTCATACCTTCTCAGGCCCGCTGAAATTCGTGCTCTCTATCACAAACCTCGCGCTTGAAAGCCAGTAACTATCAAAACCTTCGGTCCATCCAAATATATTCTGCAACACGGTGCGGTTATCTTAACCGGACAACGTGAAGCCAATGGAGCCGAGAAATGAGCACGCCCGAAAATAATGATAATGCAGCCGCCTCAGGAAAATGCCCCTTTCATCATGGAGCATCGGAAGAGAAAAGCGTTTTAGCGCGTGGCGCCGGAAGCGGGACCACCAACCGCGACTGGTGGCCAAACATGCTGCGCGTCGATCTGTTAAACCAGCATTCCAGCCGTTCTAACCCCCTCAGTGACAATTTCAACTACCGTGAAGAGTTCAGCAAGCTGGATTACGCCGCGCTGAAAGCCGACATTCGTGCGCTGCTGACCGATTCGCAATCCTGGTGGCCAGCCGACTGGGGCAGCTACATCGGCTTGTTTATCCGTATGGCATGGCACAGCGCCGGCACCTACCGCACCATCGACGGTCGCGGCGGCTCCGGACGTGGCCAGCAGCGCTTTGCGCCGCTCAACTCCTGGCCGGATAACGTCAGCCTCGACAAAGCGCGTCGTCTGCTGTGGCCGGTGAAACAGAAGTATGGCCAGAAAATCTCCTGGGCCGATCTCTACATTCTTGCCGGTAACGTGTCGCTGGAAAACGCCGGCTTCCGCACCTTTGGCTTTGGTGCCGGTCGTGAAGATGTCTGGGAACCGGACATGGACGTGGACTGGGGACATGAGACCGAATGGCTGGCACACCGCCATCCGGAAAGCCTGGCAAACGCGCCGCTGGGTGCGACGGAAATGGGCCTGATCTACGTGAACCCGGAAGGTCCGGAAGCCAGCGGCGATCCGCGCTCGGCGGCCCCGGCGATTCGCGCTACCTTTGGCAACATGGGCATGAACGATGAAGAGATCGTCGCGCTGATTGCCGGCGGTCACACGCTGGGTAAAACGCATGGTGCCGCTGCGGCCAGCCACGTGGGCGTCGATCCGGAAGCCTCGCCGCTGGAAGCGCAGGGTCTGGGCTGGCACAGCAGCTACGGCAGCGGTGCCGGTGCAGATGCCATTACTTCCGGTCTGGAAGTGGTATGGACGCAAACCCCAACGCAGTGGAGCAACTACTTCTTCGAGAACCTGTTCAAATATGAGTGGGTACAAACGCACAGCCCGGCGGGCGCGATTCAGTTCGAAGCGGTTGATGCCGAAGCGATTATCCCGGATCCGTTCGATCCAGAGAAAAAACGCAAGCCGACCATGCTGGTCACCGACCTGACGCTGCGTTTCGATCCGGAGTTCGGGAAGATTTCGCGTCGTTTCCTCAACGATCCGCAGGCGTTCAACGAAGCCTTCGCCCGTGCCTGGTTTAAACTGACGCACCGCGATATGGGACCAAAAGCGCGCTACCTCGGTCCGGAAGTGCCGAAGGAAGATCTGCTGTGGCAGGATCCGTTACCGCAGGCCACGCATCAGCCGACGCCGGATGACATCACCGATCTGAAAGCAAAAATTGCCGCTTCGGGTCTGAGCGTCAGCCAGCTGGTCTCTGCGGCCTGGGCGTCAGCTTCCACCTTCCGTGGCGGCGACAAGCGCGGCGGCGCGAACGGGGCCCGTCTGGCGCTGGCGCCACAGAACGGCTGGGCGGTCAACGCCAGCGTCACCCGTGATGTGCTGCCGGTGCTGCAAAAGATTCAGCAGGAGTCAGGTAAAGCGTCGCTGGCGGATGTGATTGTGCTGGCGGGCAGCGTCGGGATTGAGCAGGCGGCAGCAGCGGCAGGCGTCGCGGTGCAGGTGCCGTTCACGCCGGGCCGCGTGGATGCGCGTCAGGACCAGACGGATGTCGAGTCATTCAACGTATTGCAGCCGCTGGCCGATGGTTTCCGCAACTATCGCCGCGTGCAGGGCGGTTCTTCCACCGAAACCCTGCTGCTGGACAAAGCGCAACAGCTGACGCTGAGCGCGCCAGAGCTGACGGTACTGCTGGGTGGTCTGCGCGTGCTGGGCACCAACTTCGACGGCAGCGCGCACGGCGTGTTTACCGATCGCGTGGGCGTGCTGAGCAACGACTTCTTCATCAATCTGCTGGATATGCGCACCGCATGGCGCGCCACCGATGAGAGCGCTGAGCTGTTCGAAGGCCGCGATCGTCAGAGCGGAGAAGTGAAGTACAGCGCCACCCGCGCCGATCTGGTGTTTGGTTCTAACGCCATCCTGCGCGCGCTGGCGGAAGTTTACGCCAGCAGCGATGCGAAGCAGAAGTTCGTTAACGACTTCGTGGCCGCCTGGACCAAAGTGATGAACCTCGACCGGTTCGATCTGTAATCCCCTGAGCCGCAGCGTCATGCGCTGCGGCTTATTCCTGCTTATGCCTCACGAAATGCCTCAAACGGCAGATTAAAGCGTCGCGCCAGCGCCGCCTTATGCTTATCCGTTAATCTGCGCTCGCCTTTCAGAATGCGATTCACATACGAACGCTGACCGATTTCTGCCACGAAAGAGGATTGATTCAGACCGTGCTGGTCCATCAGCACCCGCAGCAGCGCCACGCCACCCGGCAGCGCCTGAGTGCGTGCATTAAACGCGGCAAATTCCGCTGCGGTTTCTTCATACTTCGCGACTTTAACGGCCAGCATCTCGATCAGCGGATGCCCCGGCTGATGCTCAACCAGGTATTCCACCAGTTCAAGCGCCTGTTCATAATCGGCTCTGGACTGACTTCCGCCCAGCAGCGGCACGGCTTTAATCAGATTGTTGGAGGCCTGAATCGCTTCGTTAAACACTTTCCCTGAGATAATGTGCATCATTCCCTCGAACTGTTCCAGGGTGGAAACATTGTAACGCACAACATAGAATGTTTCCACACGGGAAACAACAGGGCAGGAGGATATGTGGAAGCCGCATCGCAGGGATGCGGCTAAAAGATTACTTCAGCGTATATTCATCCGCGTCGCGCCAGGCCGGGAAGCGCTCGCGATAGTCCTGCAGCGCCTCCAGTGATAACTCGGCGTCGAGGCGCGCGCGGGCGAAGGGTTCAGCGGCCGCGAGGATCTCACCCTGCGGCGAGATAATCCGGCTGTCGCCGCTGTATTGATGCTGATTGCCGTCACTGCCGACGCGGTTACACCCGGCTACATAGGCCTGATTCTCAATGGCGCGCGCCAGCAGCAGCGCCTGCCAGTGCAGCGCGCGCGGTGCCGGCCAGTTGGCAACGTACAGCGCCAGATCGTAATCATTCTGGTTGCGCGAAAACACCGGGAAGCGCAGGTCGTAGCAAATCTGCGGCAGAATACGCCAGCCGCGCCAGTGGAACACCTCGCGCGTTTCACCGGGTACATAGTGCTGGTGCTCACTGGCCATGCGGAACAGGTGGCGTTTGTCGTACTGGTGCAGCGTGCCGTCGGGCTCCACCAGCAGGAAACGGTTTACCGCGCCCTGGTCGCTCTGAATCGCCGCGCTGCCGCCGACCAGGGCATTCAGGGCTTTGGCATGACCGTGCAGCCACGCTACCACCTGATCCTGCGGCAGCGAACTGGCCGCCGCCTCCATGGCGAAGCCGGTGGTAAACATCTCCGGCAGCAGGATGACATCGCGGCCCGTCAAGCCCTGCAGCACCTCATCGAAATGACGCAGGTTGGCTGCGCCATCCATCCAGCTCAGGGTTTCCTGCAATACGGTAAGTTTTAAAGCTGACATAAACGCTCCGCAGCGGCGTCGAGCGTCGCTTCCTGTTTAGCAAAGCACAGGCGAATGAGCTTGTGCGGGAAAGGGTCCGCGCAGAACACCGACAGCGGTATCGCCGCCACGCCCACTTCGCGGGTTAACCACTGGCAGAAACTGACATCATCCAAATCGGAAATGGCGCTGTAATCCACCAGCAGGAAATAGGTGCCGGCACAGGGCAGCACCTTAAACCGGCTGGCGGCCAGCGCCTGCGTCAGACGGTCACGCCGGGCGCGATAGAATGCCGGCAGCGCATCAATATGGTCCGGCTGCTGGCGCAGCATATCGGCAATCGCCAGCTGCGCCGGGGTATTCACTGAAAAGGTGAGATACTGATGCACTTTGCGAATTTCGGCGCTGATCGCCGCCGGAGCGATGCAGTAACCCACTTTCCAGCCGGTCATATGAAAGGTTTTGCCGAAGGATGAGACTGCGATGGCGCGCTGACGCAGGTCGGCATGTGCCAGCACGCTGGCATGGCCCTGCTCATCAAAACAGATGTGCTCATAGACTTCATCGCTGAGCACATAAATTTCCTGACCGGCGATCGCCTGCCACAGCGCGGCGTAGTCGCTGGCGTGCCACACGGTGGCGGACGGATTATGCGGCGTGTTGACGATCACCAGCCGGGTGCGCGCGCCGAGCAGGCTGCTGAAGGCCTGCCAGTCGACCTGAAAAGCGGGCGGCTGCAGCGCGATGCGTTTCAGCACGCCGCCAGCCAGCTGAACCGCCGGCGCATAGCTGTCGTAACTGGGATCGAAGCAGATCACCTCGTCGCCCGGCCGCACCAGCGCGGTGATCGCAGCATACAGCGCTTCGGTCGCGCCCGCCGTCACGGTGATGTCGCTGTTGATATCCGGCCGATGACCGTACATGTCTGCGGTTTTATCGGCGATCGCCTCGCGCAGCGGCAGGGTGCCAATCATCGGCGCGTACTGGTTGGCGCCTTCGCTGACGTGATGTGCCAGCCGCTGCTGCAAATAGCGCGGGCCGTCAAAATCGGGAAAGCCCTGTGACAGATTGATGGCGTTGTGCTGGGCGGCGAGGGCGCTCATTTGGGTAAAAATGGTGGTGCCGAGCGCCGGTAGTTTGCTCTCGGGGATCAGGTTGGGCTGCGTCATCATCGGGTGCCTTAAGCGCGAATGTCGTTGCGGAGTAACCTTGTGCTGCAGCCACTATAAACAGGATGTTAACACTTGGCAATCGAGACGCTTAGACGTCTAAACGTGGCTGGCACAGACGCTGAGTGCGCTTATCCGCTGCCGCAGGCCATAAAAAAAGCCTCCGGCTGGAGGCTTTTTACGATTACGCCGCTTCGCTGGGGCGGGCGCTCGGTTTGGGTTTGCTGTCCGGTTTGGCCACCGCCAGCGCCTCGGGCGCAAAATCATCCACGTTAATGGCCTTCAGCCGGCTGGCTTCGGCCCGCGTCAGCACCTTCGCTTCACTCTCGTCAATCCAGCCTTCTTTCAGCGCGCGCTGGGCCAGCGCATCCAGCCGGGTGAAGGAGAAGTGTTTTTTCTGCTGCTGACACAGACGATCGTGAATCACTTCCGCCGCCATCACATCCTGCAGCGCCTGCTCCAGCTGACCGGCCGGGTTGTGCTCACTCGGCGTCAGATACTGGCCGCGGCCCAGACGGGTGCGGGTTGCGGACGGCAGCTGCAGCATTTTGGCCAGCTTATGATCCAGCTTATCGGACGGTGCCGGGCAGTGTTTGCCGCCGGCGAAAATCACCAGCCGCAGCGCGCCCGCAACCAGGCGATTCGGGAAGTTGCGCAGCAGATCGTCCATCGCCACTTCCGCCTGATGCAGCGCATCCTGCACGCCCCAGTGCACCAGCGGCAGATCCACCTCGTTGCGGCCTTCATCGTCATAGCGTTTCAGCGTGGCGGATGCCAGATACATCTGACTCAGCACATCGCCGAGGCGTGCCGAAATACGTTCGCGACGTTTCAGGCTGCCGCCCAGCACCGCCATCGACACATCCGACAGCAGCGCAAGGTTGGCGCTCAGGCGATTCAGCTGCTGATAGTAGCGGCGGGTCGCGTCACGGGTTGGCGTAGCGCTGGTGCGGCCGCCGGTCAGGCCAAGCCACAGGCTGCGCACTTTATTGCTGCCGACGTGGCCGATATGGCTGAACAGCGCGCGGTCAAAGGCGACGAGATCGTTCTTCGCGGCGGCGTTCATCTCTTCCAGCACCCACGGGTGGCAGCGGATTGCGCCCTGGCCAAAGATAATCATGCTGCGCGTCAGGATGTTCGCGCCCTCAACGGTGATGGCGATCGGGGCGCCCTGATAGGCACGCGCCAGGAAGTTGTTCTCGCCAAGCATGATGCCTTTACCGCCGGCGATATCCATTGCATCAATGATGGCGCGCTGGCCGCGATGGGTGCAGTGGTATTTGACAATCGCTGACAGCACCGCCGGTTTTTCGCCCAGCATAATGCCGCTGGTGATCAGCGTCGCCGCCGCGTCCATCACGTAAGCGTTACCGGCGATGCGCGCCAGCGGCTCCTCAATCCCTTCCATTTTACCGATAGAGACTTTGAACTGGCGGCGAATGTGCGCGTAGGCACCGGTCGCCAGCGCCAGGCTTTTCAGGCTGCCGGTAGCGTTAGACGGCAGAGTAATGCCGCGTCCTACCGACAGGCACTCAACCAGCATGCGCCAGCCCTGACCGGCCATCGCCGGACCGCCGATGATGTAATCGATCGGCACAAAGATATCTTTGCCGCGCGTCGGCCCGTTCTGGAACGGCACGTTCAGCGGGAAGTGACGTCTGCCAATCTCAACGCCTGGCGTATGGGTCGGGATCAGCGCACAGGTAATACCCAGCTCTTCGGTTTCGCCCAGCAGATGATCGGGGTCGGAGAGCTTAAAGGCGAGGCCGAGCACGGTGGCAATCGGCGCCAGGGTAATGTAGCGCTTGTTCCAGGTCAGGCGCATGCCCAGCACCTGCTGGCCCTGCCAGTCGCCCATGCACACCACGCCGGTATCCGGAATGGCGCCGGCGTCGGAGCCCGCTTCCGGGCTGGTCAGCGCAAAGCAGGGGATTTCATCGCCGCGCGCGAGGCGTGGCAGGTAGTGATCTTTCTGCTCATCGGTACCGTAATGCTGCAGCAGTTCACCCGGACCCAGCGAGTTCGGCACGCCGACGGTGATCGCCAGGATCCCGGACACGCCTGCCAGTTTTTGCAGCACACGCGCCTGCGCGTAAGCGGAAAACTCCAGACCGCCGTACTCTTTTTTGATGATCATGGCAAAGAAGCGGTGCTGCTTGAGGTAAGCCCACAGCTCCGGCGGCAGATCGGCCATTTCATGGGTGATTTCGAAGTCGTTAGCCATGCGGCAGGCTTCTTCTACCGGGCCATCCAGAAACGCCTGTTCCTCTTCGGTCAGGCGCGGCTGCGGGTAGTTGTGCAGTTTCTGCCAGTCCGGTTTGCCGCGAAACAGATCGCCTTCCCACCAGGTGGTACCGGCGTCGATCGCCTCTTTTTCGGTGCGCGACATCGGCGGCATCACCTTCTGGAAGCTGTGCAGAGCCGGCTTAGAGAACATGCTGCGGCGCATCGCCGGCAGGTTGAAAGGCAGCAGAATAATGGCCAGCGGCAGCAGCAGCCACGGCGTCCACAGGCCGGTGGCGGCCAGTGCCGCGGTCCACAGCAGCACAATCGCACTGCTGAGCCGCAGTGAAACCTGATGGTAGAAGAGGGCGCTAATTAACACCAGCGTCGCGATGATCGAGGCAAGCAACATAATGAACCGCTCCGTAAGTTGTAAGAGGTCTGACCTGTTAGTGATAAGGTTTAGAGCAGCGCACGAAATTTATCAATCTGTTTACATCGCAATTACAACCGAACTCACAAAATCGCGCCGGCAATTGGACGCCAGCGCGGCGTCGCGCTTTTCCCTGCTGCGGGCGCTTTGCGGCTCTGGCCCATTCCGTTAAACTTGCTGGGTCAATTTTCCTCTAAAGGACATCCCTATGTATCAGGACATTATTCGCTCAGAACTCAATGAAGCCGCCGATACGCTCAATAAGTTCCTGAGTGATGAAGCCAACATTCACGCCATTCAGCGCGCAGCCGTGCTGCTGGCCGACAGCTTCAAAGCCGGTGGCAAAGTGCTCTCCTGCGGCAACGGCGGCTCGCACTGCGATGCCATGCACTTCGCTGAGGAGCTGACCGGGCGCTACCGCGAAAATCGTCCTGGCTATCCGGCCATCGCCATTTCGGATGTCAGCCATCTCTCCTGCGTCAGCAACGATTTTGGCTACGACTATGTGTTCTCCCGCTACATTGAGGCGGTCGGGCGCGAGGGCGATGTGCTGCTGGGGCTGTCTACTTCGGGTAACTCGGCCAACATCATCAAAGCCGTAGAAGCCGCGCGCGCCAAAGGCATGAAAGTGATTACCCTGACCGGCAAAGACGGTGGCAAAATGGCCGGTACGGCCGATATCGAAATTCGCGTGCCGCACTTCGGATATGCCGATCGCATTCAGGAGATTCACATCAAAGTGATCCACATCCTGATGCTGTTAGTCGAAAAAGAGATGGTTAAGTGATGACGTGCTCCTCCCGCGCCCGCGGGAGGTTCTGATAAGGCGGTTGCTATGTGCGAATTGCTCGGGATGAGCGCCAATGTCCCCACGGATATCTGTTTCAGTTTTACCGGTCTGGTGCAGCGTGGCGGTGCAACCGGGCCGCACAAAGATGGCTGGGGCATCACCTTTTACGAAGATAAAGGCTGCCGCACGTTTAAAGATCCGCTGCCGAGCTACAACTCGCCGATTGCCCGCCTGGTGCAGGAGTATCCGATCAAGTCGCACTCGGTGGTGGCGCATATTCGTCAGGCCAATCGCGGCCAGGTGTCACTGGAAAATACCCATCCGTTTACCCGCGAACTGTGGGGGCGCAACTGGACTTACGCGCATAACGGCCAGCTAAAGGGCTATCGCCAGCTGGAGACCGGGCATTTCCGTCCGGTAGGCGAAACCGACAGCGAAAAGGCGTTTTGCTGGATTCTGCATAAGCTGGCTGAGCGCTATCCGCGCACGCCGGGCAACTGGCCGGCGGTGTTTCGCTATGTGGCGGAACTGGCGACGGAGCTGCGCCAGAAGGGCGTGTTCAATATGCTGCTGTCTGACGGACGCTATCTGATGGCCTTCTGCTCAACCAATCTGTACTGGATTACGCGCCGCGCGCCGTTTGGCAAAGCGAAGCTGCTCGATCAGGATGTGGAGATTGACTTTCTGCAGCAGACCACGCCGAAAGACGTGGTGACGGTGATTGCGACGCAGCCGCTGACCGGTAATGAAACCTGGCACCGCATCGTGCCAGGTGAGTGGGCATTATTTTACCTGGGTGAGCGCCAGGAATGATTTCGACGCCGCTTCCGGCGTGGTCATGACCGGCGTGTTGTTCACCGCATACTGACCGGTTGCCGTCACGTTGACCGTTGGCGGCACGTGGTATTTGGCGAAGTAAGCATAGCCCGGCTGCAGTTCACGCCAGAAGCTGATGTAAGTCGAGTAACGATGACGCTGCATGTTGCTGTCGGTCATGCGGAACGGGAAGATGTTGACCTGCACATCCTGCTGACCGTTACGCAGCGCGGCGTTCACGTAAGTGAAGATCTCATCCATCGATGCGTTGGTCATGGCATAGCAGCCCACGGACACGCAATCGCCGTGAATCATCAGGTAGTTACCGTTATAGCCTTTGGCGCGATCGTACTGATTCGGGAATCCGGTATTGATGGCGCGATAAAAACGGCTGTCCGGCTTGAGCTGATTCATCTTCACGTTATAAAAGCCTTCCGGACTTTTAAAATCGCCCTGACGACGTTTCGGCCCGAGGCCGCCGGAGAAGTTACAGATGCGATAGCTGTCCAGCAGACGATATTCATTACCGATTTTGCCGTACAGTTCCAGCGTACGCTCTTCCTTGAAGATCTGAATAAATACTGGTGTACCCAGTAATTGTTTCTTTAACTCTTTGCTCACCGGAGCCAGCGGCTGCATTGGCTCAGGCGTCATTGCCCAGCTCAGGAGCGGCATAAGAATCATCGCAAACAATAATGCGATTCTGCCCATTCTGTGTGTACCTTGAAGTGAAGAGGAACGCTGACGCAGTGCGTCACTATATTGCATTATCGGAAATATCCGCTACCGCAGCGCAACATTATCATTGTCTGGCGTTTAATCAAGCCGGAGTCCGAGAAAATGGTGCAATCCTAAAGGGAATACGGCCACAAATTTGTAAACTTTAATCGCACGCGCCACAAATATTGCCGTTGTTTTTCTCTGCTGTATACTTATCCAGTATCCGGAGGGGCGTATGCGCAAAATCATTCATGTCGATATGGACTGCTTTTTCGCGGCAGTGGAAATGCGCGACGATCCTTCATTACGTGATATCCCGATTGCCATCGGCGGCAGCCGCGTGCAGCGCGGCGTAATCAGCACCGCCAACTATCCGGCGCGGAAATACGGCGTGCGCAGCGCGATGCCGACCGCCACGGCGCTGCGCCTCTGTCCCCATCTGAAACTGCTGCCCGGCCGCTTTGACGCCTATAAAGAAGCTTCGCAGCAGATTCGCGCCATCTTTACCCGCTATACGCCACTGATTGAGCCATTGTCGCTGGATGAAGCCTACCTGGATGTCACCGACAGTGAACACTGCCAGGGATCGGCCACGCTGATGGCGCAGGCGATTCGCGCCGATATCCTGCGCGAAACCGGCCTGACCGCGTCCGCCGGCATTGCGCCGATCAAGTTCCTCGCCAAAATCGCCTCAGACATGAACAAGCCAGACGGTCAGTATGTGATTACGCCGCAGGCGATGCCGGACTTTCTGCTGACGCTGCCGCTGAGCAAGATTCCCGGCGTCGGTAAAGTGGCCACCAAAAAGCTGGAAGAGATGGGACTGCGCACCTGCGCTGACGTACAACAGGCCGATCTGGCGCAGCTGCTGAAGCGCTTTGGAAAATTTGGCCGCGTGCTGTGGGAGCGCAGCAACGGCATCGACGATCGCGACGTGGTGGTGGAGCGCGAGCGCAAATCGCTGGGCGTCGAGCGTACGCTGGGCGAGGACATCCATCACTGGGAGCAGTGCCTGGAGATTATTGATTTTCTTTACGCCGAGCTCGATCGCCGTCTCAGCGCGATCCGCCCGGATAAGCAGATTGCACGTCAGGGCGTAAAGCTGAAATTCAACGATTTTCAGCTCACCACCCAGGAGCATGTCTGGCCGGTGCTGAATAAAGACGACATGATCGCCGTAGCGCGTCAGGCCTGGGACGAGCGCCGCGCCGGACGCGGTGTGCGGCTGGTGGGGCTGCACGTCACGCTGGTTAATCCGCAGCTGGAGCGCCAGCTGGTGCTGGGGTTGTAATGGCTGAGCTGCCGCTGGAAGAGCGCTACAGCGCGGTCGCCTGACGCGGCACCGTTACCGTAAATAAAAAATCCTGCCCGGGGGCAGGATTTTTTTTATCGCAACAGCCTTACGCTTTTTCCGGCACCACGTTCAGCAGCGCGGTCAGCAGTTTCCAGTACAGACCAACGCTGTCGATGTGCACCTGCTCGTCCGGCGAATGCGGACCGGTGATGGTTGGCCCAATCGATACCATATCCATATTCGGGTACGGTTTTTTGAACAGACCGCACTCCAGACCGGCGTGAATCACCTGAATGTTTGGCGTTTTGCCAAACAGCGCTTCATAGGTCTTACGCGTCAGCGCCATGATGGGCGAGTCGGCATCCGGCTGCCAGCCCGGGTAACCGCCTTTCGGCGCAGTTTTCGCCCCGGCCAGCGCACCCAGCGAGGTCAGGGTTTCGACCACCCAGTCTTTACCGGTGTCGATCAGCGAGCGAATCAGGCAAATAATCTCGGCGCTGTCCTGCTCCATGGTGACCACACCGACGTTAAGCGAGGTTTCCACCACGCCTTTGGCCACGTCCGAGTTGCGGATCACGCCGTTTGGCGTGCTGTTCAGCAGGTTGATGAAGCGATCGCGGCTGTCTGCGGTCAGCGCCTGGCCCTGATTCGCCAGCGGCTCGCTCAGCACGGCGACGTTCTTCTCTTTACTGCCCAGCTCATTCTGCAGCGTAGCCTGGAAGTGGGCGGCAGCAGACTTCAGCGCATCCACTTTATGGCTGTCGATGGCCAGCGTAGCGAACGCCTCGCGCGGAATCGCATTGCGCAGCGTACCGCCGGTGAACTCAATCAGACGGATATCCAGCTCAGCCGCGTGCACGGCAAGGAAGCGCGCCAGCAGCTTGTTGGCGTTGCCGAGACCAAGATGAATGTCCGCCCCGGAGTGACCACCTTTCAAACCTTTCAGCGTCAGCTTCAGGGTTTCGAAACCGGCAGGCACGGCCTCGCGGCTCAGCGGCAGGGTAGTGATAAAGTCGATACCCCCGGCGCAGCCCATGTAGATCTCACCTTCCTCTTCCGAGTCGGTGTTGATCAGGATGTCCGCCTGCAGCCAGTTTGGCTGCAGACCAAAGGCGCCGTCCATGCCCGACTCTTCGGTCATGGTCAGCAGCACTTCCAGCGGGCCGTGGGTCAGGCTGTTGTCCGCCAGCACCGCCAGCGCAGAGGCCATACCGATACCGTTATCCGCACCCAGCGTGGTGCCGCGCGCTTTCACCCACTCGCCATCAACGTACGGCTGAATCGGGTCTTTGGTGAAGTCGTGTACCGTGTCATTGTTCTTCTGCGGCACCATATCGAGGTGCGCCTGCAGCGCCACCGGAGTACGGTTTTCCATGCCTGCGGTAGCAGGTTTACGAATCAGGATATTGCCGACCTGATCGCGTTCAACCCAGAAACCTTGCTCTTTAGCCCAGCCAACAACGTATTCGGCCAGCGCTTCTTCATGGTAAGAAGGGTGCGGAATCGAGCAGATTTTTGCGAAGATATCCCACAGCGGCTGCGGGGAAAGTTGAGACAATTCAGACACAACGCGTCTCCTGTGTCAGCGCGGCGGACATACCGCTCGCACGCGGGTTTCCAGTGAAAGATCGCCGTCAGCACATCTGACGTGATGGGCCAGAGAATATCACTGTTTCCTGCCGGGTGCGCCATCGGGCGCGCTAAAAACCTGCAACCGATGTGACGGGTGCTGGTTTTTAACGCGTCAGATCCTTATAATCTCGCGCAACCTTTTCCCCCTTGCATATTTTTAAGCCAATCTCATTGGCCGGGATTCCTTTTATGAGCGAAAAATACGTCGTTACCTGGGACATGCTGCAGATTCATGCCCGTAAACTGGCCCAGCGCCTGCTTCCTGTGGAACAGTGGAAAGGCATCATCGCGGTCAGCCGCGGAGGTCTGGTTCCGGCATCGCTGCTGGCGCGTGAACTGGGGATTCGCTACGTCGATACCGTGTGCATCTCCAGCTACGATCACGATCACCAGCGTGAAATGAAAGTGCTGAAGCGCGCAGAAGGCGACGGTGAAGGTTTTGTGGTCATCGACGATCTGGTGGATACCGGCGGTACCGCGCAGGCGATTCGTGATATGTATCCAAAAGCGCGTTTCTGCACCATCTTCGCCAAGCCGGCTGGCCGCGCGCTGGTGGACGACTACATTGTCGATATTCCGCAGAACACCTGGATCGAGCAGCCGTGGGACATGGGCGTGGTGTACATTCCGCCGATTGTAAAAAGCTGATTGATGCAACGCAAACAACGCCCGGTTATGCCGGGCGTTGTGCTTTCTGCGCCTCGCGCCCGTGCGGCGGGTGCAGTACACTCTTAGCCATCTATGCGACTGCCGCAGGAGAAGCTTAAGATGGCCGAGAAAAATCTCAGCGAAGAACTGTTCAAACCCCGCTTCAAACACCCGGAAACCTCCTCGCTGGTGCATCGCCAGCACCACCCGACGGCGCAGGTGCACAATGCCCTGGAAGGCGATACCCAGCGCGGCTGGTATCGCATGCTGAATAAGCTGCTGTGGACGTGGCGCGGCCTGGCGCCGCAGGAGATCAGCGAAGTGCTGGCGCGCATTGCCGTCAGTAAATTTGAACACACCGACGAAACGCTGCTGGACACGGTGATTGGCTATCGCGGCGGCAACTGGAACTATGAGTGGTCGAAGCAGGCGGCGCTGTGGCAGCAGCGTGCAATGCAGAACGCCGATCACGATGAGGCCGGCCAGCAGTGGCTGCATGCCGCCAGTCTGTACAGCCTGGCCGCGTATCCCTACATTAAAGGTGATGAGCTGGCGGATCAGGCGCAGGTGCTGGCGAATCGCGCTTATGAAGAAGCCACCCAGCGCCTGCCCGGCGAGCTGAAATCCCTGACCTTTCCCATCAGCGGCGGCAGTCCGGTCACCGGCTTCCTGCATATGCCGGCGCAGGCCAGCGCGCCGTATCCGACCGTGCTGCTGTGCGGCGGTCTCGACTCGCTGCAGAGCGACCATTACCGGCTGTTTCACGATTATCTGGCACCGCGCGGCATCGCCATGCTGACGCTGGATATGCCGTCGGTGGGTTTCAGCAGCAAATGGATGCTCAATCAGGACACCAGCCAGCTGCATCAGCAGGTGCTGCGCGAGCTGAGCAACGTGCCGTGGATTGATCACACGCGCGTGGCGCTGTTCGGTTACCGCTTTGGCGCCAACGTGGCGACGCGGCTGGCTTACCTTGAGGTGCCGCGTCTGCGCGCGGTGGCGTCGCTCGGGCCGATGGTGCATCACGTGTTTGTCGATGCGCAGCGCCAGCAGCAGCTGCCGGATATGTATATGGACATGCTGGCCAGCCGGCTGGGCATGTCGTCGACCTCCGACAGCAATCTGCGCATCGAGCTCAACCGCTATTCGCTCAAAGTTCAGGGCCTGCTGGGCCGCCGGACGCCGGTGCCGATGCTGGCCGCTTACTGGCCCAACGATCTGTTCAGCCCGGAAGAGGAGGCGCAGCTGATCGTCAACTCCTCGGCGCAGGGCAAGGCGCTGGCGATTCCCGCCACGCCAGTGTTTGCCAGCTTTGACAAGGCGCTCAATCAAATTTGCGACTGGCTGGCAAAACAGTTGCAGCGCTAACTGGCGAAATACGCAGACTCTGCTACAACTTATCTTCGGGAAAATACGTGCGGTGGCGTTTTGCCGCCGCGCTGCGTTTTATACGGTTTATTTGAGGGAGAGAGTTAGCATGACGTTACCGAGTGGTCACCCCCGTAGTCGCCTGCTTAAGCGCTTCACCGAATTGGGGCCGTACATCCGTGAAGGACAGTGTGAAGAGACGCGTTTCTTCTTTGATTGCCTGGCGGCGTGCGTCAACGTCAAACCGGCGCCGGAAAGCCGCGAGTTCTGGGGCTGGTGGATGACGCTGAACGCCTATGAAGATCACTTCACCTACGAATACCACTTCGGCCTGTTTGATAAAGACGGCGACTGGAGCGTGGCCGCGATCAAGGGCAAAGAGAACAATGAGAAAGT
Source organism: gamma proteobacterium symbiont of Scutellera amethystina (assembly GCF_059730845.1). Lineage (NCBI taxonomy): Bacteria > Pseudomonadati > Pseudomonadota > Gammaproteobacteria > gamma proteobacterium symbiont of Scutellera amethystina. The sequence goes on along the minus strand of NZ_AP035935.1, from coordinate 3,166,747 downwards.
GGAGAGCACGCTGCGTAATTTCCACGAGCGCCTGAAAGCCACGCTGCATGAGTTTAAGCTTGATCTCAGGCCCGCGGCGGGGTTCAAAGAAGAGCCGGTTAAACTCAGCGCCTGAACCTGAGTCAGACCTGAATAAGAAAGAGCCGGTGATGAGCCGGCTCTTTTTTTGCAGACACAGACAGGGTAATGCTGACGCTTAGAACTGGTAGGTCAGACCGACCGCCACCACGTCATCGCTGTTGATGCCCAGCGGGTTGTTGTCATCCAGCTGGTTGATTTTGTAGTCAACCATGGCCGACATGTTTTTGTTGAAGTAGTACGTCATCGCCACGTCGACATATTTCACGATGTCCGCATCGCCAATGCCTTCAATGTCTTTGCCTTTGCTCTGCACGTAGCCCAGCGATGGACGCAGACCGAAGTCGAACTGATACTGTGCAACCACTTCAAAGTTCTGCGTTTTATTCGCCACGCCGCCCGTGATTGGCGTCATGTTACGGGTTTCAGAGTAGGTCGATGCCAGGTAAATGCTGTTCGCGTCATATTTGATGCCCGCGCCCCAGGCTTCCGCTTTGTCACCACGGCCCAGACGGGTCGCCACGTCCTGCGAGTTGGTACGGTCAGCAGAGGAGATCGCACTCATCAGGCTGACACCGCTATCGCCGAGGGTGTAACCCAGTGACGCACCGTAACCGTCGCCGTTCTGCTTAGGAATCTCTGAACGGCCGTTGGCGCTGGTGGAATCGTTCTTGCCCTGATACTGCACCGCGAAACGCAGGCCATCCACCAGACCGAAAAAATTGCTGTTGCGGTAAGTGGCGACGCCAGAAGTACGGCCCAGCATGTAGGTGTCGGTGTAGGCGCTGTCGCCACCGAATTCTGGCAGCACGTCGGTCCATGCCAGCACATCGTAAACCACGCCGTAGTTACGACCGTAATCAACAGAGCCGTAGTTACCAAACTTCAGACCGGCAAAGCCCAGACGGGTTTTGTTACCGATGTTAGCGTCGGTGTTGGTTTCCGCGCGGTTACCCTGGAACTGATATTCCCACTGACCGTAGCCGGTCATCAGGTCGTTAATCTGCGTCTGCCCTTTGAAGCCCAGACGGATGTAAGTTTTGTCGCCGTCAGCGGCTGCGTTGTCGCTGAAGTAGTGCATGCCTTTCACACGACCGTACAGATCCAGTTTGTTACCGTCTTTGTTATAAACTTCTGCGGCTTGTGCGGTTGAGGCCAGAGCCAGCGCGGAAACGATGAGTGCCAGTGTGCTTTTCTTCATTTTGCTATCAATCCCAATGAGTAAAATTTGTTGTACCCGTGAAAAGGTTTGTAAAACACGGGACGTTTTACCGACTGGCAATGAAGGTTTTATGACATTTTTTCTGATTTCTTGTTAATCGCGAACTTTTGGTCTACCCGCTTGTCAGGCGTTTTTTGTGCTTTTCCCCTTGCCGCTGTTGGCTTCCTTGCTGACTCCTGTTAAAACGTCCCTTCGCAGATTTTTTTCTTACATGGCAGGAAAAACATGAGTGGCAGTCAGACCCTGGTGGTCAAATTGGGTACCAGCGTCCTCACCGGCGGATCGCGCCGGCTGAACCGGGCGCATATGGTGGAGCTGGTTCGGCAGTGTGCACAACTGCACGCCGCCGGTCATCGCATTATCATCGTCACCTCAGGCGCGATTGCCGCCGGTCGCGAACACCTTGGTTACCCGGAACTGCCACCGACCATCGCCTCAAAGCAGCTGCTGGCTGCGGTGGGGCAGAGTCGTTTAATCCAGCTGTGGGAGCAGCTGTTCTCCATCTACGGTATCCATATCGGGCAGATGCTGCTGACGCGCGCCGACATGGAAGACCGTGAACGCTTCCTCTACGCGCGCGATATGCTGCGCGCGCTGCTCGACAACCATATCGTGCCGGTGATTAACGAGAACGACGCGGTGGCAACCGCAGAAATCAAGGTTGGCGATAATGACAACCTGTCCGCGCTGGCGGCGATGCTCGGCGGTGCCGATAAACTGCTGCTGCTGACCGATCAGCCTGGCCTGTTTACCGCCGATCCGCGCACCAATCCCGAGGCAGAACTGATCAGCGATGTGCATCAGATTGATGATGCGCTGCGCACGCTGGCTGGCGGCAGCGTCTCCGGTCTCGGCACCGGCGGCATGGCCACCAAACTGCAGGCGGCGGATGTCGCCTGCCGCGCCGGCATTGACGTGATCATTGCGGCCGGCAGCCGCCCGGATGTAATCGGGGATGTGCTGCACGGCAAACCGGTGGGGACGCGCTTCCACGCGCAGCAGTCACCGCTGGAAAACCGCAAGCGCTGGATCTTCGGCGCGCCACCAGCGGGCGAGATCACCATAGACGACGGCGCGCTGGCGGCGATGCTGGAGCGCGGCAGTTCGCTGCTGCCGAAAGGCGTCCGTGACGTGCAGGGCAATTTCTCGCGCGGCGAAGTGATCCGCATCCGTAACCTGCAGGGGCGCGATATCGCCCACGGCGTCACGCGCTACAACAGCGATGCGATGCGCATGATCGCCGGTCATCACAGTCAGGAGATTGGTGAGATCCTCGGTTACGAATATGGCCCGGTTGCGGTGCACCGCGACGATATGATCGTCAGTTAAGGAGCGGATAATGTTAGAACAGATGGGTAAAGCGGCGCGTGAGGCGTCGTACAAACTGGCGGAGCTCTCCACCGAACAAAAAAATCAGGTACTGCTGACTATCGCCGATCGGCTGGAAGCGGAAAGCGCCGACATTCTGGCGGCTAACCAGCAGGATCTGGCCGATGCGCACACTAACGGCATGAGTGCGGCGCTGCTCGATCGTCTGACGCTCAACCCGCAGCGCCTGAAAGGCATCGCGGATGACGTGCGCCAGGTGTGCCGTCTGGCCGATCCGGTTGGCCAGCTGATCGACGGCGGGCTGCTCGACAGCGGCCTGCGCATTGAGCGACGTCGCGTGCCGCTCGGCGTGATTGGGGTGATCTACGAAGCGCGCCCGAACGTCACGGTCGATGTGGCGTCACTGTGTCTGAAAACCGGCAACGCGGCGATTCTGCGCGGCGGCAAAGAGACCTGGCGCACCAACGCCGCCACGGTGCGGGTGATCCAGAACGCGCTCATTGAGCATGATTTACCGGCAGCAGCGGTGCAGGCGATTGAGAACCCGGATCGCGAACTGGTGAATCAGCTGCTGAAGCTCGATCGCTACGTTGACATGCTGATCCCGCGCGGCGGTGCCGGGCTGCACAAGCTGTGTCGCGAAAATTCCACCATTCCGGTGATCACCGGCGGTATCGGCGTATGCCATCTCTATCTCGACGAAACCATAGAGACGGACGCCGCGCTGGAGGTGATCGTCAACGCCAAGAAGCAGCGTCCCAGCGCTTGTAACTCGCTGGAAACCCTGCTGATTCATCGCGATCAGGCCGAACGCTTCATTCCGGCGTTTCTGCAGCGTATGGCGCAGGAGAACATTGCGCTGCACGCCGACGAAAACGCGCTGGCGCTGCTGCAGCAGGGCCCGGCCAGCGTGGTGGCGGTGCAGATGCACCAATACGACGATGAGTGGCTGTCGAACGATCTGAACGTCAAGCTGGTGGCGGACCTCGATGAAGCGGTCGCGCACATCCGCGCGCACGGCACCCAGCACTCCGACGGCATTCTGACGCGCAGTATTGGCAATGCCAATCGCTTCGTGAATCAGGTCGACTCATCGGCGGTATACGTCAACGCCAGCACCCGCTTTACCGACGGCGGCCAGTTCGGTCTCGGCGCTGAAGTGGCGGTCAGTACGCAGAAACTGCATGCGCGCGGTCCGATGGGCCTCGAAGCACTCACCACCTACAAATGGATTGGCTGGGGCGACGATACCCTGCGCCGTTAGTTTTCTCTCCGGCATCATAATGGGCACCTGACGCGGTGCCCTTTTTGATCGCTTTCGATCCAGTTATTTTCAGAGCTTTTCGTTTTATTCCTGTCATCTGTGGCGCGCCTGCGGCTTTTCGCCCATTTTTTGCTGTGGGTGCTGGTCTCAGCGTTACAGAACAATCCTGAAAACCCCTGTCAGAACAAGCTGTCAGAGATTCATTACTGGTTTCCACCAGGGCGAAGAGGATAATGATCGTCCAGCTTTATTGATAAAAGCGGTTGGGTAGTAAACTAGCGGTAATATAAAATGAACTGGTAGCAAAAATGAAAATAACATTCAGTCTTTTACTGATGGCAGACTATTAACTGATGGTTAAAAAAGAGAGTACCAGACAAGCTTTTACTGCCAGGCTGATTGCCGCATGCGAGAGCGCGGGAATTGTCGGACATGGACGGAACAAACAGGTCGCTCAGGCACTGCAACAACGGGGATGCAGGATCTCAACTCCAGGGGTCTGGAAATGGTTTAACGCGCAATCCATTCCGGATGACAGTAATCTGCTGGCGCTCAGCCAGCTGTTAGGCGTGCGCGTGGAGTGGCTGCAGTTCGGCATGGAAAAACCGGATGTGGCGCTTGCCCGTCAGCGCCTGATTGATCCGCAGCACATGTTCCGCGTCGAAAGCCTGGATATCGGGCAACGCAGCGCACAGGGTATTGTCGCGCGCGACGAACTGGTCGAGACCATTCAGGCGATTGAATACGGTCTGGATGAGGCGCGCGTGCTGTTTAACGGCCGTCCGGCCGAAAATATCCGGCTGATTGCCCTGAACAGTGACTCCATGGCCGGTACTTTTGCTCCGCGCGATCAGCTGTTTGTCGATATCAGCGTGCACCGCTTCGACGGCGACGGCATCTACCTGTTTAATCTCGACAACCAGCTCTACCTCAAGCGACTGCAGTTACAGCACAAGAAGGTGGCGGTGATCTCCGACAACAAACGCTACGAGACCTGGTATCTGACGCTGGACGAAGCGGCGTCGCTGCAGGTGATTGCCCGCGTCATCATGAGCCAGGCGCGTGACTATCAGATTCTGGGCTGAGCAGCAGTGCGTTAACCGGCAAAAAAAATAATCCGGCTGAAATCAAAAATTTAACTGTCGGTAAATAAAAAATTAACTGTCAGTGTTTGCCAATGCATTAGAACCTGTTAATAATTTGACCATAGATGGACGACATCTCTGCTCCCGGATGAGCCCGCTCTTAAACAATTGAGGCGCTGCACAAGCGCGAGACAACCCACCCAAAGTCAGTGAATTTTGGGATGGGGTGGATACGCACTTAGCAGCGTCGTCAGTTGTCCTCTGCTTTCACTCTCCTCTGCTTATACCTGGCCGTTTTTTACGGCCGGGCAAGCCAGTTGCGGGTGATTGCAGAGGGGCCACGGACGTCCCGGTCTGTGCCGAATCGCCGTGCTCACCACCCCATCGCCAAAGACTCATTCACAGGAGGAGTTATGGCGATTATTCAATATGGCAAATCAGTCTTTAGCGGAAACGCGCGCACCCGTCGCCACCGGCGGCGTCAGCCGCTCAGCCGCCTGAAGCGCAGCATCGACAGTGCTCTGGGCCTGGAGTGTGATGAGATCACCCTGCGCACCGCCGAGCGCATCTGCCAGCGGGAAATCCGCTCCCGGGTAGACCGCGCAGTACTGGCGCCCACGCGGCCCTGCAACGACAACCCCAGCTTTGATAACTGCTGTTTGCCCCACGTTCATTTGTACGCCGTGCGTTAATTCTCTGCTGTTTTCCCAGTTCTGAACGGAACGTTTCACCTTTCCTCACTGTTTAGTTGCGCTTGAGCGTTGCGCTTAACGGCTGCCTGTCGCCCGGCGCAACCGATCAGCGAGGTTTATGTGTTGTGGTTATTTGCGCAGCTTTTCATGCCGTTGCGCCCGTCAAAGAGGAACCGTTATGAGCCAAATCATTGCCATTTTGAATTTCGAAGAGGGATACCGCGAAGCGCCTTACCTCGACACGCAGGGGTTTCCCACCGTTGCGGGCGGTATTCGCATCGGGCCGAAAGGCGCGTCGCTCAGCCACTATATCTTCCGCGTGCCGCGCCGCGTTGGTGACGTGTGGAAGCAGTGCATCGTTGAGGGCAAGGTGCAGGAGATGCAGCAGCGCGCACTGGTGCAGCAGGCACTGAGTCAATGCAACGAGGCGCGCAGCGATGTGCTGATCAGCATGGCCTACCAGATGGGCGTCGACGGTCTGGCGCTGTTTCGCGGCATGCTCACCGCGGTGACGCAACGCGATTTCGACGCGGCGGCGAACGCCATGCTCGACAGCCTGTGGGCGCGGCAAACTGCGGGGCGCGCCCGGCGTCATGCCGAAGTGATGCGCACGGGCACCTACGACATTTATCGGGGGCTGTTATGAACATGCGCTGGTTGTTGTTCGTTATCGCCGTACTGGCGGCCATCATTCTTTTGCTGTTGCTGCAGCGCTTCACCACGCTGGAGTTTGTTAAACACGCGCGCCTGTTGTTTAAAACCTGGTCGGTGTGGCTGGCGTCGCTGGGTTCAATGCTCAGCGCCTGGGTGCAGTCGTTTCCCTCGTCAGCGCTGGATGCATGGAACGCACTGCCGGCGGATATCAAAGAGATCCTGCCGCACAACTATCTCGGCCTGATCGGTGCCTTCATGGTGGCGATGGGCGTACTGGCGCAGTTCGTGCGTCAAAAGAACCTGGTGGAGCAGAGAAAAACGCTGGAGGACAAACCATGAGCTTTCTTCTTTCTCAGCTTGCCGGCAGCTGGCACTGGCTGGCGGCAATTGGCGGCGTGATTGCCGCGCTGATTGCCAGCTACGCCGGCGGTAAAAAAATCGGCAAGGTGCAGCAGCAGGCGAAAGCTGATGTTGCGCAGGCCGAAAAGACCGCCGCGCAGGCGGTTGAAGTTAATCAGCAGCAGCAACAGCTGCGTGAGGAGGCCAGACGTGTGGAAACCCGTAACGGTAATCTTGATGACGCTGCTGCTCGTGACAAGCTGCAGCAGTCGAAATACCACCAACCCTGAGGCGCCCGTCGTTATCGACTCCGCCTGTTCGTTATTTTCCCCGATTTACACCCACGGCAATGACGCCGAACGCATGGACATTCGCACCGTGCGCGCCATCAACAACCACAACGATCTCTGGGACCAGCACTGCCGCCCGGCGGCGCACTAACGCTGTTCTCTCGCTTTGTATTGCAAACCTGAAATGCCGAGGAGGCTAAGATGATCGAAGTTAACTCTTTTGCTGAACTGCGTACCACTGTGCCGGCCAAAAACGGCGATCTGGCGTTCCTGCGCCGCTACAACCCGGACTCCACCTTCCGTGGCGGTGGGGATTTCACCGGCTTTATCGGCACCACTACGGCCGCCGATGACGGCGGTACGCTGGCGGTCGGCAATGGCTTTTACTGGAAACGCGTGATCAACGATCCGGCCGACGTCAACGTCTACCACTTCGGTGCGAAAGGTGACGGTTACGCTAACGATACCGACGCCTTTAACCGCATGCTGGCGTGGACGCAGGGTTACAGCGGTAATATCCGTGACCTGCCGGTGCGTTTCCCGGGCGGTAAATTCCTGATTAACCCGATCGACATCAGCGCTACCGAGATCGCCTTTTTTGGTCTGCAGGGGGATGACGTGGAGCTGGGTTCGCTGCCGCGCACCACCATCATCTCCGACAAAAGTGCCAACACGGTGTTCAAAGTGAAGGCACGGCGGACCGCGATCAAAGGCATCACCTGGCACGGTCAGGCATCGGCCGACGTCACCACCAACAAAGGTACCATTACCGCCGAGATGTGTACCAACGTGCAGCCGTTCTTCGAAAACACCTGCATCGAAGGCACCACGTTAAATATTTACTGTTTCCGCGCGCAAAACAGCGGCGGCACGGTGATTAAAGCGCTGGATACGCTCGACAGTAAATTTGACCAGATCTACACGCTGTGGACCTATGGCCGGGTGTTTGACATTGGCTGGTCGAACTCGCCAAACGGCAAGTGGGACCACTCAACGGCTATCGAGATCTGCAACTGTAACTTCCAGACCGGCTACGGCGACGCCACGCTGTACATGCCGCGCGTGACGCAGGGCATCATGCGTAACGTGTGGATTGAGCACACGCGTAATCCGGGCGATCTGTCGGACGGTGCCTGGAGCATTGATACGCTGAACATTGAGGATTGCGGCACGCCGTTCAATCTCAATAATGCGCGCGTCATCATGCGCCAGATTGGCCTGCAGTCCGGGGCGAAAATCTCGAACGATATGGCCGGCACGCGCTGGCTGTCGACTTTTGACTATGGCTATCGTCGCGAAGAGCATCACGGCACGCTGATCACCGGCTCATTCCGCGCGGGCTACTACAGCGGCCACAAAGTCACCAACAATACCGACACCGATAACTGGTATCGCCTCGGCCAGCTGTTCTTCCCGACGGCGAATCAGCAGTGGGTGATGGAGCTGATTGGTAAAGCCGACGCCACCCAGCCAACCGGAACGGCCGCCTCGCCGGTCAATCTGGCGGGCACCGGGAAAACGTGGATTAACCTGCAGCGGCTGGAAACGGTATGGGCGGATGCCTGCCATATGGGGCAGCCGGCGGTGCTGGATATTCGCTACAGCCGCGTCGGCACCACCTATGCCGTGGTATGGGTGAAGCTGCGCGCCAACAGCGGCGACACGCTGATTAACCTGAAGACCACCGGTCCGACGCGTTTTGAAGCTGGCTCCTGCTCGCTGTTCCAGCCTGATTTCTCGGTGGTGACGGATACCACCAAAATGGGCACCCTCAAACCGGCGGCGCGCTTTGGCCTGCACAATGGCGTCGCGGGTATTGGGGCTAACGAGAAAGGCGTGCTTACCGTCGCGACGGCAGCAGGTACGCCGACCAATAAAACCACGCCGACGGGCTTTGTGCTGGTCAATATCAACGGTGTCGATCGTAAGCTTCCTTATTACGATTGAGGCCAGCACCTTTTGGCGAGGCTGCGGCCTCGCCTTTTTTTGTGCCTGGCGCGAGAGGGCAGTGTTCGCGGCGGTTTTTCCGCGTCAAAACTAAGGCCAGCGCGGCTGATGCTGAAAAACGCAGCACTTAACCGGCACCATCTTGACTCATCCCCCCGATTTTTCTATGTTTACTCCCCGTAGTTCCCGCCTCAATGCCGGTATAGCTCAGTTGGTAGAGCAGCGCATTCGTAATGCGAAGGTCGCAGGTTCGACTCCTGTTTCCGGCACCAGTTAAATCAATCCCTTATCTAATATTGTTACTGTCCCGATTCAGCCTGTGTGACAGATTTGTGCCCTCAACACCTATAAACATGGCGATTTTTGCGTGCGCAGAAAGGTGATGGGCGTCAGGATAATCACAATCTAAAAGAGGCGCATTGCTCTGGCGCGACACCCTGCGCCGCAGTGCTATTCACTGCAGCGCTCACCTCATCCTTAACCAGCAATCAGCGCCCGTGGTTCCAGAAACGCGCTGATACCCGCCTGACCCATCTCCCGGCCGATGCCGGAGTGGCGGAAACCGCCGAACGGCGCGCGCGGTTCGTGTGCCAGCGTGTTGATCATCACGCGGCCGGCGATCAGCTGTTCTCCCACGATGCGTGCATGCTGTTCATCCGCCCCGATCACCAGTGCCGACAGGCCGTAATCGCTGTCGTTGGCCATGGCGATGGCTTCGGCTTCATCGCGGTAAGTCAGGATGCTCAGCACCGGGCCAAAAATCTCTTCGCGCGCCAGCGGCATTTCATTGGTGACATCGCTGAATAGCGTCGGGCGGATATACCAGCCGTGGTGCAGCCCGTCCGGGCGGCCGCTGCCGCCGGTCAGCAGGCGCGCGCCCTGTTGTTCGCCGAGCGCGATATAGTGCTGCACGCGCTGCCACTGTTTCTCGTTGACCATCGGCCCAATGGTGGTGCGCGCGTCAGCCGGATCGCCGGAGACCTCCGCAGCGACTGCCGCCGTCAGCGCTTGTTCGAACTCGGCCTTGCGCTGCTCCGGCACCAGAATGCGCGTGCCGGCAATACAGGCCTGGCCGCTGTTGATAAAGCCAGCCTGAACCGCCAGCCCGGCTGCCTGCGCGGCATCGGCATCCGGCAAAATCAGCGTCGGCGATTTACCGCCCAGTTCCAGCGTGACGCGTTTAAAGGTGTCGGCGGCGCTGCGCAGAATCGCTTTGCCGGTGGCGGTCGAGCCGGTAAAGGAAATTTTCGCCACCTGCGGACTGCGGCTCAGGGCTTCGCCGACGCTGGCGCCGCGTCCGGTGACGATATTAAACACTCCCGCAGGCAAACCGGCGGTGTGCAGCGCCCTAGTGATCACCTGGGTCTGCAACAGGCTGAACTCGCTGGGTTTGATCACGGCGGTACAGCCTGCGGCAATCGCGGTCGCCAGTTTGTGGCAGATAAAGCCCGCGTTGCTGTTCCATGGCGTGATCAGGCCGGCAACGCCGAGCGGCAGCATTTGCACCTGCGCGCGACCTGCCTGTTGTACAAACGGATAGCGTTTCAGCTCTTCAATCACCTGCAGAATCACATCAGCCGGATAGCGGCTCATCCACTCGGAGCGTGCGGTGGGCGCGCCGTACTCCTCAAGGATCGCCGCGCGCAGCTCGCTTTCGGCACGGTTAACCGCATGGTACATCTGTTCCAGCAGGGTGATGCGCTGCGCCACCGTGGTCGCGGCCAGGGCGGGAAACGCCGCCGCGGCTGCCGCAATTGCGCGTTCAGCATCCTGCGCATTGGCCAGACGCGCTTTACCGATTACGCTGCCGTCGGCAGGTTTGATAATATCCAGCCATTCATCGCCGTCAGGAGTGACAAACTGGCCGTTGATATAGATGTGTTCAATCATGTGCATGGCTATGCTCCTTTGCATGTTGCGTGGCGGCAAAGTAGCACGCACCACCGGCGGCGATAATCCGCCTCCGCCTGCAAAGGGTATTGCGCGAAACGGAATAATTGATGAACCGGACAGGTCTGACTGAACTGGAAATTGTGCTGGCGGTCGCGCGCCGCGGCACCTTTAAAGCGGCGGCCAGCGAGCTGGAGATGTCGCCTTCGGCGGTGACCAATGCGGTTGCCGCGCTGGAGAAACGGCTGGGCGTGCGGCTCTTCAACCGCACCACGCGCAGCGTCGCGCTGACCGATGCCGGACGGCGTTTCAGCGAGAAAATTGTGCCAGCGCTGGCGATGATCCGCAGCGCGGCTGAGGAAGCCGGTAGCGATCCGGGCGATCCGGCCGGCATGCTGCGTCTTAACGTGCCGCCGGAGAGCAGCGCGCTGTGGTACGCATCGATATTGCTGCCGTTCCTGCAGCGCTATCCGCGCATTCGCGTCGATATTTACAGCCAGAAAGAGCGGGTGGATATCGTGGCCGACGGCTTTGATGCCGGCATTCGGCTGGCAGAGGACGTGCCGGGCGATATGATTGCCGTCAGGCTGACGCCGGAAATGCGCATGATTGTGGTGGCCGCGCCAGCCTACCTCACACACGCGGGCACACCGCAGACGCCAGAGGCGCTCGATCAGCATCAAACCCTGTGTATGCGCATGGCGGACGGCAGCGTTTACCGCTGGGAGCTGAGCCAGCAGCAGCAGCGTTATCGGCTGCAGGGCGAGCCGCGTATGGCGGCCAGCGACATGAGCGCCATCCACCAGGCGGCGCTGGCGGGTCTGGGCATTGCCTGCATGACGGAACAGCAGGTTGCGGCGGATGTGCAGGCGGGCCGACTGGTGCACCTATTGCCGGGCTGGCAGGTGCCCCTCGGTGCGCTCTGCCTCTACTATCCGGGACACCGGCTGGTGCCGCCGGCACTGCGGGCGCTCACCGAATTTGTGCGTGAGCAGCGTGATGCTTCTGCCTCATCTGAAGCCGGATGACGTCCTTTATCAGGCGTTCAGTAACTTCAGCACCTGCTGCGGCAGCTGATTAGCCTGCGCCAGCAGGGCGCTGCTGGCCTGTTGCAGAATTTGCTGACGCGACAGGCTGGAGACTTCCGTGGCGTAATCCGCATCCTCAATACGGGAGCGCGATGCCGCAATCGCGGCGGTGGCGTTACCCTGCAGCGTTTGCGCCGAGAGCAGCCGGTTAGCAACGGCGCCCAGACGGGTGCGCTGACTGTCGATTTGCCCGATGGCGCGATCCAGCGTGGCGAGCGGATCGTCCGGATGCTTCAGGCGGATCTCTGAACCGGTCTCGGCCACGCGCAGCGTCGTAAAGTTGGTGGAGGCATCGGTCACTGACGACAAAGCCGCCTGGAAGTAAATCTGCACGTCACCCACGCCCTGCAGGGTTTTCAGCATCAGGTTGCCGCTGCTGTCACTGCGCACGAAGGTGGCGGTTTTATCCAGATTGCCGTTCGGCACATCCATGTAGTAATTGCCGTCGGCGTCGAGTTTCAGCACATCATTACTGCTGTTGCCATCGACATCGGTATAGCGCACATCCACATTGGCCGGATCGAGCGTGATGTAGGAGGTGCCGGTCACGCTGTTTACCGCACTGAAGCTGTTAATGCTGCTGGCGCTGGTCGCGACGATGCTCAGGGCATTACTGGTGCCATCCGAGGTCGCGCTGACGGCGGCGTTGTAATACTGGTAGTTACCGCCGCCGTTATCCACTTCCATTACATACTGCCCGCCGCTGGTGCGCAGCAGACGGCCATTGCTCACCGCGTTGCCGCTGGCATCGCTAAAGCTGAGGCTGGCGGTGCTGGTGTCGATCGCCGGCGTGTCGGTCACCGTGGTCGGCAGGGTCGCGAAATCGCTGTCGGTTTTGGCGGCACCGCCGGTCATGCGTGCCGTTACTGCGCCGCTGCTGCCAAAGCTGAGCGTGGCCGGATACCAGCTGTTGTTCTGCTCAATATAATACTGGCCATTATCCTGCGTTAACGTGGCTGCGGGCGTGGTGCTCAGCGCGCTGCCACTGCTGTCCTGAAAATTAACCGCCGGGATGGTGCGCGACGCAATGCTGCTGACGTTGCTGTACAGCGGCGCCGGATTGCTGCGGCTAATCGAGACGTTACCGGCAGCCGTGGCGGTGTCCCAGCGCGCACTGACGGCGGCCAGATAATAGACCGGCTTGCCGTCGGCGTCGCTGCTCTGCACGTACTGGCGGTTATCACCACTGCTGCGCACCAGCTGCGGTGAGCCGCTGGCGGGCAGATAGTTCACGGTAATTGCCGGGTTGCTGAACGCCATATTGGTGGCGAGGCCGGTGAGGGTAGTTACATTAGTCACTTTGCCGCTGATGCCGCTGATCACCAAATCCTTAAGTCCCAGCGCCTCCACGCTGAAGCCGGGCGCCGACAGGTCGAGACTGATTTTCTCGTTGTCATTAGCGCCAACCTGGAATCCCAGCTTACCGGCGCTGCCATCCAGCAGCCTGATGCCGTTAAAGCTGCTGGTGGTGTTGAGCCGGTCAATCTCTTTCAGATTGAGGTTAATCTCCGCCTGAATGGCGTCCGAGTCGCTCTGCGAATTGGTGCTGTTTAATCCCTGAACCGCCAGCTGGCGAATCCGCTGCAGGCGGTTATTGATCTCATCCAGCGCGCTTTCCGCGGTTTCGACCAGTGACAGGCCGTCACCGGTATTACGCTGCGCCACCGCCAGGCCGTTCTGCTGGCTGCTAAAACGGTTACCAATCGCCTGACCTGCCGCATCGTCACGCGCGCTGGTGATGCGCATACCCGACGATAAATGGCGGATCGCATCGCCCAGCGCCGCGCCACTTCTGGCAGATTGCTTGCTGGCGTTGAGGGCTGAGAGATTGGTTTGCAGGCTGATCATTTCCGGGCTCACTGATAAATACACTGATAGCGTTATCGGCATTTACCGGCTTTCTTTAAAAAAATATTTGGCCTAAGTCACGTCAGCGAAGCGCTGATTGTTAAAATAAGCAGCATGAAATCGCGTTAAGTTGAGTTTGTGATGCGGTAAGGATCTGTATTTTTTCGCGCGGCGCTAATTTATAGAGACAGGGCTTGACGACTACTAAAAATAGCAGGTCAGCACAATGAATAAAGATTATTACTGCTTAAGCGGGACGGCGAGGGCGTAACCCATTGCGATAACAACCGCTTAGGACGCTACTGGACTTATCCGCCGGTTTCCCTGCTCTTATTCCTGGTCAGCAGCACGCGCCGCCCTTATCAATCGCCGCGGTTGCGCTTTATCCATGCTAATCAGTCAGCGCGAAATAAGGCGGCGGGGCGGGTGAGTAAATTCCGTTTTGGTCTGGAAGGCATTGACCTTATAACTGCGCCTGGTAAGAATGCGGTAAAAGTTTTGAATCAGATCGCAATTTTTGGCCTTGTGCCATTTGCAGTCCGGCTGCGATAGCCGGACTGAATTAACGCCACTTGCACCCCGCGCCGCGCAACACACATCGCGGCGTAATAAAAGTGCAGGGCATACAGCAAATATCGTTAATGTCGTAACGCTCGTTGCGAAGGCCCGTCGAAAGATGCACCTTTTCAACCGCGGTCGGCAGTTCCCGTTCTCCTGATGCGGCAAAAAATAGCTGGAGAGGTAGCGCCGATCAGGATAATGAATAAACCTCTATCTGATAAATGTTTTACCCGGCAGCAACGCAATAAATACGTTGCTGTGCAGGAAACGTTGGGGCTAACTGGCTGATAAATCACTGAACTCTGCGGAGTGCAGCGCCCCTTCTTTACGCCTGAAAATGCACCAAAGAGAATTCCAGCACGCTGGTTGCTGTAAGCCAGGGGCGGTAGCCTGCGGTTTTTATCCTTTAAATCGCCAGATAAACCTGACCTGAATATATAGCGAAATTCTTATCTTGTTGCAGCAAAAAATAGACGTGTTCTGGCGGTCATATTTTGCTGAGGAAACTCTGAAAACAGCGGTGTATTAATGTTAAGCCGGATGAAAGCATAGGCCGTTAAACGTTAAGCATTAACGGTTCAGTATCGATTTTTATTTTGTCACGGCGGGTTCAACCCCCAATAAATTATGTTTTGAGGTCATATGCAAACTCCCGTTAACGACGTGCTGATTAGCGTCATTGTGCCGGTGTATAACGCCGCAGCTTATCTGGAAAGATGCATCGACAGCCTGCTGCAGCAGGATGAGGTTCGCTTTGAGGCCATTTTTATTAATGACGGCTCCAGCGATGACTCGCTGGCGATCCTGCAGCGCTACGCCGGTTATCCGCAGTTCCACCTTATCAGCCAGGCCAACGCGGGCGTCTCGGCGGCGCGCAACCGGGGCATTCGCGCCTCGCGCGGCCGGCTGCTGTGTTTTTTAGACGCCGATGACTTCCTGCCGCCCCAGGCCTTCTCGACGTATGTGCGGCTGATGAGTGATGAAACGGCGATGGTGGTGGGTGAGTCACAACACTTCAACCCGGACGGCGCCCCGCTGGATTTTCCCGCCAACCGTGAACAGGCGCACGCGCTGTCGGTATCGGCGGCGATTAACGATCTGCTCTATTACCATCCGCGCCACGGTATCTGCGACAAGGTGTTTCGCGGCGATGTCATTCGTCAGCACCGGCTGCGGTTCAACGAAGAGATCGCCAATTTCGAAGACCTGCTGTTTGTCATGAACTACCTGCATCTGCAGCAGGATCGCCAGGTAGTGATGACGCAGCGGGTGGTTTATCACTACGTCAAATCCACGCACTCCGCCACGCGTTCGGCGCTGCGGGAAAAACATTTCTCTTTTGCCCGCTCGTTCAGCGGCATGAAGGCGTTTTTATCGAGCCAGCATTATCGCTGCTATTACCACCTCTATTTAAAAGTCACGGCGTCTTACATCCACAAAGGGCTGCACAGCGACAGCCTGAGCCGCGCCTTCATTGATGAATACATCACGCTCTATCGCCGCAGTTTCCGCAGCTGGTGCACCGCCGGACCGCTACTTAATCCGTGGAGCCTGTACTTTGCGCTGTTTTTCATTAGCCCGCGCCTGGTTTCACGGCTGCGCCGGCTGGCAGAGAAATAATCGCACCGGAGGCGTTGTGAAAGACAAATTAAAAAACTCCATGTGGATGATTGCCGAAAAGCTGATTGCGGTATTCGGCCTGATCTTTGTCACCTCCTACGTGGCGAAATACGTCGGGCCCACCACCTTCGGCATTATCTCCATCGCCATGCTGGTATTTCAGTTTATTCAGACCATCGCACTGATGGGCAGCGATGTGATTTTGCTGAAACGCATCGCGCAGAATCATCACTCCGGCCTGCGCCTGATGATGGCGACCTTCCTGCTGGTACTGGTGCTGTATTGCGTGCTGTCGATTGTTGGCATGGCGATTATGGAAGAGGAGTGGAGCGCCGACGCGCTGGTCTTTATCTGCGCGGCAGCCATTGCCTGCCTGTTCTCATCCATTGACCTGGTCAATATTTACAACGAAGCGAGGCTCAACGCGCGTCTCAATGTGATTGCCAACGTCATTGGCCTGGCTATCAGCCTGACGGTGCGCTTTCTGATCTCCTATTACCAGCTGGAACCGGCCTGGCTGGCGATTCCGATTGTGCTCGCCACCTTTATTCCTTTCACCATCAAGTTAACGCTGTTTCTGCTGTATGAGCGGCGTGCACCGCTTCCGGCGCTGCGCCACGTGAAAAAGTATTCGCGCTACATGCTGGTGTCCGGCATGTCGCTGATCTTCTCTGCGATTGCCGTTGCGCTCTATACCCGCGTGAATCAAATCAGCGTCTCTTATTTTCTCGGCGTGAAAGAGGCGGGCATTTTTTCCGTGGCGCTGACGTTGTCAACCGCCTGGGTATTTTTACCCAGCGCGCTGCTGGCGTCGTTTTATCCGGCATTTTTTGCCGAGCGGAATGACCAGCAGGCGATCGTCAAAGCGCAGAAACTGCATCTGCTGGTGATTGGCGTTTCCGCTGCGGTAATTGTGGCGATCTGGCTGCTGTCGGGCTGGTTTATTCGTGACTTCTACGGTGAGCAATATCTTGATGCGGTCGCGCCGACGTTATTACTCAGCCTCGGTGCGATGTGCGCGGTGCTGAGCAGCGTCATGGATCGTTTCATCATTAAATATAACGGCTATCGCTATCTGGTGAAAAAAACCTTCGCGGTATTAGTGATTTGCGTGCTGTCGTCGCTGCTGCTGGTGCCGCATTTCGGCTTAACCGGTGCCGCCATGAGCGTGGTATTAACCGAGTTTTTATCGTTCTCCCTGCTGAATTATTTTTTCCCGGCGCAGCCGGTCATGCGTATTCATCTGATCTTTTTCAACCCCAGGAAACTATGGCAGCTCTTTAGCACTATCAAAACCTCAGACAGTAAAGAGAGTTTATCATGAATGAAAAAACGCTATTTAGTATTATCATTCCCGTCTATAACGCGCAAAACACTATCCGGCGTACGCTGCAAAGCGTATTAAATCAAACCTTCAGTAGCTATGAAATAATTGTTGTCAACGATGGCAGTCGCGATAACAGTGCCAGAATTTTGCAGGAATTTGCTCACTATCCGCAGGTTACGGTGCTTAATCAAATTAACGCAGGCGTCAGTGCGGCACGCAATAGCGGGCTGCAGCAGGCCAGCGGGGAATATGTCCTGTTTCTCGATGCGGATGACTGGGTTGACGATAACTTTCTGATGAGTTTCAAACTCAATCTCAATGCCTGGCCGGCCGAAGCGGTGGACTTAATGGTCGGCAATCTCAACGACAACCGTATCGGCAAAGTCTCGCAGGCGGGATTCTTCAGCCAGCAGGATATTCCTTACGTGCTGGGCGAGCTGGAGATGAGCGACAACATTGGCTATCTGCATAATAAATGTTATCGCCGCCAGATTATTGACGATCTTCATCTGCGCTTCATGGAAGGCGTCTCGATGAGTGAGGACCTGCTGTTTAACCTGAAGTTTTTCAGCTGCGTCAGTAATTTTCTCATTACCCCAGGCGCGGCTTATCACTATGAGGATGTGGCGGGATCGCTGTCGAAACGTAAAGTGCAGTACAGCGAACTGAAAGTGCGTAAACAGTCGCTTACCGATTTGTACGATTCGATTGTGGAAAAGTACGCGTCGGGTAATCTCGACCATTTTTTAAAAGCGATCTCGAAACGCGTGCTGGCACTGGATATGCAGATTGTCACCGCCATGTATCACGCCTCGTTTTCACCTGCCGATATTGCGCAGGAAATTAATCAAATCAAGCGCGGAAAATATTCTAAAGGTATTTTTACGCTGCTGAATAAAAATGAAAAACTGAAGTACATGATTATCAATTTGAATACTATCACAGCGTACTATTTCCTTTACGCCCTCTACAGAATGCGGGCGTTCTGATTTTCAATTCTCCCGGCGTTATCCTCTGGCGAAGTACAGCATTGCCCGAGGCTAGCTGCCGGGGGAGTTTCCTTCACAGCGCTCTGCTGCTGGCAACATCCCCGCACTTCATTCTCCCGCTCACGTCCACTTCGCGCTGTGTCTTGCACTCCTGACGCTTCTCAGGTCAAATAGCGCCCCAGGCAATCGATTGCGTGCGTGTTTTGTGCGTAATTGTTGCTTTTATCGCCATCTCGCGCATTTTTACCGCCTTTGTGATGCATGTCTTGCGTTGCGGCAATCCACGCCGGGCAAAAACGGGTAGCATAGGCGCGTTTTGTGAAGCGACCGCACGCTGCAGGCCGCCGCGAATTTTTAGCCGTCGTTCCGGCTGCATTTGAGACAATTTTGGAGAGACAGATGGATAACTCACAAACCGGTACCCTCGGTACGGTGGAGGCGGCAGCTACCGGCTGGCGCAAGAGTGATACGGTGTGGATGCTGGGCCTGTACGGCACCGCAATTGGCGCAGGGGTGCTGTTTCTGCCGATTAACGCCGGCGCGGGCGGGTTGATTCCATTACTCATCATGGCGATTCTCGCCTTCCCGATGACCTTCTTTGCGCACCGTGCGCTGACGCGCTTTGTGCTCTCCGGCAAAAATCCCGGTGCAGATATCACGGACGTAGTGGAAGAGCATTTCGGTGTCGGCGCCGGTAAGATCATCACGCTGCTTTACTTCTTTGCCATCTACCCGATCCTGCTGATGTACAGCGTAGCGATCACCAATACCGTGGACAGCTTTATTGTGCACCAGCTCGGGCTGGTATCGCCGCCGCGTGCGCTGCTGTCGCTGATTTTGATTGCTGGCATGATGACGGTGGTGCGCTTCGGCGAGCAGATGATTGTCAAAGCGATGAGCGTGCTGGTGTTTCCATTTGTGGCGGTGCTGATGCTGCTGGCTGCGTATCTGGTGCCGCACTGGCACGGCGCGGCGCTGGAGACCTTATCGTTTGCGCAAAGCGGCAGCGACAGTAGTATCTGGATGACGCTGTGGCTGGCGATTCCGGTGATGGTGTTCTCCTTCAACCATTCGCCGATTATCTCGTCTTTTGCCGTGGCGAAACGCGCCGAGTATGGCGCCGGCGCGGAGAAGAAGTGTTCACGCATTCTGGCCAGCGCCCATCTGATGATGGTGGTGACCGTGATGTTCTTTGTGTTCAGCTGCGTGCTGAGCCTGTCGCCCGCCGATTTACAGGCAGCAAAGGCGCAGAACATCACCATTCTGTCCTATCTGGCGAACCACTTTAACGTGCCGATGATTGCCTGGATGGGGCCGATTGTCGCCATCGTGGCGATCACCAAATCGTTCCTCGGCCACTATCTGGGCGCGCGTGAAGGCTTCAACGGCATGGTGGCGAAGTCGCTGCGCAGCCGCGGCAAAACCATCACGCCGCAGAAAATGAATCGCCTGACCACGCTGTTTATGCTGCTGACCACCTGGCTGGTTGCCACTCTGAACCCGAGCATTCTCGGCATGATTGAGACGCTGGGCGGGCCGGTGATTGCGATGATTCTGTTCCTGATGCCGATGTACGCTATTCATAAAGTCCCGGCGATGCGCCAGTACAGCGGCAAAATCAGCAACCTGTTTGTGGTGCTGGTGGGGATTCTGGCGATTTCGTCCATCGCTTATTCGCTGATGAATTAACAGCAGGGCGCGGTGCGCCGGACCCGATGCGCACCGCCATGACAACGCCAGCGACACTGAACGGCCCCGTCTGACGCATGCAGAACGGGGCTGTCTGTTTTAAACCGCAGCGGTTTTAAACACGCTCATCGACTGCGCCAGACGATCGGCCTGCTCCTGCAGCGCCTGAGACGCAGCGGACGCTTCCTGTACCAGCGCGGCGTTCTGCTGCGTCACCGCTTCCATCTGCGTAATGGCCTGATTGATTTCACTGATGCCGCTGCTCTGTTCGCTGCTGGCAATGGTGATTTCGCTCATGATCTCCGCCACGCTGCTTACGCTATTGACCACCTCACCAATGGTCGAACCGGCGTGCGTCACCAGACGGCTGCCTTCATCCACCTTCGCCACCGAGTCTTCAATCAGCACTTTGATCTCTTTCGCCGCAGAGGCAGAACGCTGCGCCAGGTTACGCACTTCAGTGGCGACAACGGCAAATCCGCGACCCTGTTCACCGGCGCGCGCCGCTTCGACCGCTGCGTTAAGCGACAGGATGTTGGTCTGGAAGGCGATAGAGTCGATCACGCTGATGATGTCGACAATCTTCTTCGAGGAGAGGGCAATCGCCTCCATCTTCACAATCACCTGCTCCATCACTTCACCGCCTTCTTTGGCGACGCCGGAGGTTTTCGCCACCAGCGAGTTGGCTTCGCGCGCATTGTCGGCGTTGTGCTTCACGGTAGCGGTCATCTGCTCCATCGCGGACGCCGTCTCTTCCAGCGAGCTGGCCTGCTGTTCAGTGCGCGAAGAGAGATCTATGTTGCCGCTGGAGATCTGGCTGGACGCTACGGCGATGGTGTCGGATCCGGCGCGTACGTCGGAAACAATGGTCAGCAGGTTATCGTTCATCGCCTGCAGCGCCTGCATCAGCGCGCCGGTTTCATCTTTGCTGCGTATTTCAATGCGCGAGCTGAGATCGCCGGCAGCCACTTTGCTGGCGATGGTCACCGCTTCATTCAGCGGATGCACAATCGAACGGGTCAGCAGCCAGCCCATCACCACGGCAGCGAGAATGGCGAGCGCGGAGAACACCAGCGTGACTTCAATCGCCGTGGTGCCATCATCAATAATGCCGGCGCCTTCCTGCTGGAGCTGCGAGGACTGGGAATCCGCAAACGCCACCGCCAGGTCGAGGTAGGCATTCTGCACGGCGGTAATTTTTTTCAGTACGTAGTAGCTGGCGTCATCGGCTTTACCGGCCCGCACCAGATCCAGTACCTCATTTTTCTGCTGTTCAAACTGCTGACTGGCAGCCAGCAGGCTGGCAATTTTCTTTTTGCCTACGGCGGTAATCTGAATCGCTTCGATCTTCTTCATCGCCGCATTGGTGCGGGCGGTGGCGTCTGCCAGCTGCTGAAAGCGCTGCACGTTGAACTGCGGTCGGGTGGTATCGATGACGATGCCGCGCAGGTATTTGATCTGATCGTTGACGCCATCGCGCACGTCAAAGCCGAGCCGCACTTTTACATAGCGATCTTCCACAATCGAGGTAATGCCGCTCTTGATGTTGTTGATCTTCATGATTGAGGTAATACCAATCACCACCAGTAGTGCCACCACTAAACCAAAGGCGATGCCCAGGCGGACGCCGACCTTCATATTCTTTAAGCTCAACATTGGATCTCCCCGCAATGCCAGAATGCTGTTGTATTAAAACGGAAACGCAGACGACGGGTCTGCAATATGTCGATGATGTGTAAAGGAAAGATTTTTTGCCGTTGCGACAAGACGGGTCTGGCGCCACCTGCGCAGGCGCTAAAGTTATCGGTTGCTAATGTTTTAACTTTAATTTTTTAGGGATTTGTCACAAAACGGTTAAGGGGGCTTAAGGTTGATTAATCACTGGTCGTAATTAGCTGGCGTCAAGGCCTGTGCCGGTGCGCAAAATGGTACGACCGGGCACATGGGTAACAGATCAGACCGGGCACACAGGTAACACTTTTTGTGGTCAGTCGATCCGGATAATACGCTTTTCTGCCCGGTCATAATACGCAAGGATGAGCCTGTCGAAGAGGATGACGTCAATGCCGTCGTCCACTTCCAGGAACCGCACGTACTCGCCCCGTAACGCTGCGCTCAGGAAGGTCCGCCCGTTCAGCCTCAGGTCGCCTTTTTCACCGACTTTGTACAGCTTCGCCCCCTCCGGATAGCCCACCTCCGGCACTTTTCCGTTCCATTTCCGCGGTGAAGGCGTCCATATTTTCGCGGGCGGCTGCTGCCCGTGCGCCTCATGCGGCTTTTCCTGATTGAACTCGTTCCGCCATCCGCTGCACCACGCCTGCTGCTCCGGCAGCGAGCCAAAGACGTCGTGATGGCTCATGGCGACCTTCAGCGACCGGTGCATCCGCTCGTGGCGGGCGTTCTGCCCCGGACAGCCCGGCGCGGTTCTTTCCGGCTGTATCCCCAGTTTTATCAGCCACACGCTCAGCTGCGTCAGCGCGAGGATGCCCGGCGCAACGAAGGGCGAGCCGTTGTCGGTGCGGATAACGTCGGGCAGCCCGCCTTCCAGGAAGGCCTTTTCCATGCAGCCGCGCACGAACACCGTGGTCTCCGACGTGCCCGGCTCGCAGGACAGCAGGTAGCGGCTGTGGTTATCGGTGAGCGTGAAGGGGCGGCACCAGCTGCCGTCTTTCAGGCGGAAGCGCCCTTTAAAATCAGCGCTCCAGACGTGGTTATTCCTCACGGGTGTCGTGAGACTGCGCAGGTTGCCCGGCGTTCGCTTATGCGGCGTCCGCGGCTGCACCATTCCCGCCGCCTTCAGCAGGTCGCCGATGGTGCTGGCGGCGGGCACGATGAAGTCAGCGCCGTTGCTGAGGAACCAGTGGCGGATTTTTTTTGGCCCCCAGTCGGGGTGCTGCTGGCGGAACTGAACAAGGCGCGCGGCGATGTCGGGGGCGATTTTATCGGGCTGGAGATGGCGGGCGCGGGAGAGATTTTCAAGCGAGGAGAGCTCGCCGGGGTTAAAGCGGCTGAGCCACTTGTAGCCGGTTTTGCGGCTGATGCCGTGGCGGTGACACAGCTGCGTCATGGATTCCCCGCCTACCTGGCAGGCGAGGATGAATTCAAGGCGTTGCATGGTAACAGTCTCAGTCCAGGGCATAGTGAGTCTCCTCTGCTATGCCGTTTATAACTGTTACCCATGTGCCCGGTCTAAAGTGTTACCCATGTGGCCGGTTTGTACCAAATTGCGCACCCTACAAAAACGCGCAGAGACTGCAGGCTCACCTTTCATGGTGACCTGAGACGCGCAATTGAAAGGCATCGCGCAATAAATTGCGCCGCTACTCCCCGTGCGGTTATCAGCGGCATCACATGGAAGGAATATCAGTTACCCGTGCGGTTATCAGCGGCATCTTATGAAAGGAATATCTGCATGATAAGTCGCGCCATCATGATTCATTGCGAATGCGATATCTGCATTATCCCGTTGCACAAACCGTAGCGGCGCGATTCATCGCGCATTTCATTTCCTGCACCATGGCGGAATGCGCAATAAATTGCGCCGCTACCATCCGTGCGGTTATCAGCGGCATCACACGAAAAGAAAATCAGTCGCCCGTGCGGTTATCAGCGACATCCTATGAAAGGGATATCTGCGTGACACGTCGCGCCATCATGATTCATTGCGGATGGGATATCTGCATTATCCCGTCGCACAAACCGTAGCGGCGCGATTCATCGCGCATTTCATTAGACGATTAATAGATCAGTAAGACAGGATAAATACGCCGTTACGCTAATGCAGCGGATGACAGGCGAGCGGGCACAAAAAAGGCGCGAACATCGCGCCTGAGGGGATAATCGGGGCAAGCGCTTAGCGCTTCTTCTCCAGCACGCGATAAATCACGCTGGAAAGCTCGTTGATTTCAAACTTAGCGACGTAACCGTCAGCGCCCACTTTGCGCACGTGATCTTCGTTGGCGCTGCCAGAGAGCGAAGAGTGAATCACCACCGGAATCTGCCGCAGCGCGTCGTCGCGCTTGATGTTGCGCGTCAGGGTAAAGCCGTCCATCTCCGGCATTTCGAGGTCGGTCAGCACCAGCGCGATTTTGTCGTGAATCGACTCGCCGTTAGCCTGCGCTTCTTTCTGCATCTCGCTGATTTTAATCCACGCTTCAAGCCCGGTATTATGCATGATGGCCGGAATGCCCATGCTTTTCAACCCCTGTTCCAGCAGCTGACGCGCCACTTTAGAGTCTTCAGCAACAATCGCAACCTGGCCGGGTTTAAGGTTGAAATTCTTCGCCGTCTCTTCGCTCGGCTCAACGCCGCGCACCGACGGAATGATGTCATACAGAATCTGCTCGACGTCGAGCACCAGTGCCAGATTGTTGCTCTGACCGTCGGTGTCCAGACAGGCGATGCTGGTGATGTTACGGCTGCCGATGCCTGCTTCCGCCGTGTGCACCTGATTCCAGTCGAGACGCACAATGTTCTCCACTGATTCCACGGCAAATGCCTGGGTGCTGCGCGCGTATTCGGTGACCAGCAGCAGGTTGAGGCCGGTTTCCGGTTTGCAGCCGGTTACGGCCGGCAGGTCGATTACCGGAATAAACTGGCCGCGAATGCTGGCCATGCCGAGCAGCGGTGAATTCATGCCGGCGGCGCGGGTAATCGTCGGCATTGGCACAATTTCACGCAGTTTAAATACGTTGATGCCGTACAGCTCAGACTTGCCTTTCAGCCGATCGGAACCCAGCCGGAACAGCAGCAGTTCGAATTTGTTAGAAAGCGCAAGGTTGGCGCGTTCATCGATCTCTTTCTGAAAATTATCCATTGTGGCCTCGGGGCAGAATCTGGGCGGAGTAAAGGGCAGGGCAATAGCGCCATGATTAACTTATCGGCAGCGGAGGAAAAAAATGAAGGGAAGGGCGATGAAAATTTAGCGTAAGGGCGATCGCCCTCACGCTCACGACAGTTACTTCAGCAGAATCGCGCGCACGCTTTTGCCTTTGATCTTGCCCTCTTTCAGCTTGATCAGTGCTTTTTTCGCCTGCGCGGCGTCGATGGCGACATACGCATGGGTCGGGGTGAGATCGATTTTACCGATCTGATCGCCGCTGAAACCGGCTTCACCGGTCAGGGCGCCCAGAATATCGCCGGGACGCATCTTGGCTTTGCGCCCACCGTCAATGCAAAGCGTCATCATTGCCGCCGGCAGCGGCTGTGCGCCTTTGCCTTTCAGCGTGCTGGCCGGCTGCCAGTTGAGCTTCTGCTGCAGGTAATCTTCCAGCGCATGAGCGCGCACCATTTCGTCGGCCGCCACAAAGCTGACCGCCAGCCCCTGTTCGCCGGCGCGGCCGGTACGGCCAATGCGGTGGATGTGCACTTCCGGATCCCACGCCAGCTGGAAGTTAACCACCAGCGCCAGCGATTTAATGTCGAGGCCGCGCGCGGCGACGTCGGTGGCGATCAGCACGCGGATGCTGCCGTTGGCAAAGCGAATCAGCACGCGTTCGCGATCGCGCTGTTCCAGATCGCCGTGCAGCGCCAGCGCGCTGATCTGGCGATCGTTGAGCGCGGCTGCAATTTCATCGCATTCCCGTTTGGTGTTACAGAACACCACGCAGGAAGCCGGTTGCTGCTGGCTGAGCAGAGCGCTGAGCAGGTTGATACGCTCGCTGGCGCTGGTTTCAATAAACTGCTGCTCAATCGCCGGCAGTTCCGACTGCGCTTCGGTCGCTACCGCCAGCGCATCGCGCTGAAAGCGCTGACTCAGGCTGGCAATGGTATCGGGCCAGGTGGCGGAGAACAGTAGCGTCTGACGTGAATCCGGCGTAAAGCCAATGATAGCTTCCATATCGTCGCGGAAACCCATCTCCAGCATGCGATCGGCTTCGTCCAGCACCAGGCTCTGCAACTGACTTAAATCGAGATTGTCACGCTTGAGATGATCGAGGATGCGCCCCGGCGTGCCGACCACAATATGCGGCGCGTGCACCAGCGAATCGCGCTGCGCGCTCATTGGCTGGCCGCCGCACAGCGTCAGGATCTTGATGTTGCGGGTGAAGCGCGCCAGCTGACGCAGCACGTTGCTGACCTGGTCGGCCAGTTCACGCGTCGGGCACAGCACCAGCGCCTGGGTATGAAAACGCCCGCTGTCGATGCGGTTCAGCACGCCAATACCGAAGGCGGCGGTTTTACCGCTGCCGGTTTGCGCCTGCGCCCGCACATCGCGTCCGCTAAGGATGGCCGGCAGGGAAGCGGCCTGAATCGGCGTCATGGCGTCGAAGCCCATCTCGCGCAGGTTGTCGAGCTGGCTGGCAGGCAGTTGCGTCAGGGTAGAAAAAGCAGTCACAGGAGCATCTCAGGTAGTAGCAGGAATAGCGGCGGCCAGTCTGGCAGAAAGGCGGGCTATCGGCAACGGCAATTACGGCAATAATCACGCGGTGAAATTAGTCAGCCGTTGCGCTTTGTCAGGTCAATGATGAGGTGCAACTATCGCAAAGTTTTAATGAATGTTCCGAATTTCACACGAGGCAGCACGAACGGTAAAAACGCTTTTTCGAGGGAAAAAATGATATTAGCCGCAGCGATACGGCATTATCGCGGCACGTTGCGGTGATTTTCAGTGATATTTCGCTTATATGTTACGCGTTATGCGGAAAATCTGAGTAAAAATCCTAACCGCTTTGCTTTATATTTAGCGCGCCATTTGGCAATTAATAATTACTTCAGAGGTCACCTCATTGAGTCACTATGTCCAGGGACAAAACGAAGACGTTCTGAAAATCGTCGGCCGCGCCGTGCTAACGCTGCATCTGCATGGAGAGACGTTATCCTCCGATAAAGTCAGCTCCATGATTGCCTGTTATGCGGAAGAAGAGCCTGTTAATGACGATGAGCACCAGCGCCTGTATGCGCTGGCGATTCAGATGTTGTCTTAAATCCAGCATTATCATCGGGCTTGCCGCGCCGGTGTCACCTTCCAAAGCCTCCTGCGGGAGGCTTTTTTCTGGCCGGGTCTGGCGTGCTGGTGCTGGCTGCGATGTGCCATCAGGCGCTGAATACCGGCGTGCCGCGCTGGAACGTAGCGCGCACCGGCGCAATGCGCGCCACGGCTTCCGCCGAGCAGCTGGCGTCGACCAGCATCATACTGGCTTCATCCTGCAGCTGTGGCCACTGGCGCGCACCGCTGTTGGCAAGCGGCAGAATGCCGCCGGTGGCGATATGCAGCGCGCGGCTCAGGCCAAACTCATCCGATCCGCGATACAGCTGGGCATACAGATTGGCTTTCTCCAGCATGTTGCCGGTACCGAACGGCGACCAGTGATCGATCACGCTGTCGGTGCCGGTCATCACTGTCACGCCCGCTGCCTGCAGCTGCGGCAATGGCATCGTCAGCTTGCCAATCGGAATCGTTGACGCCACGCTCATCTGCTGTTCGGCCATGCCGGCGATAATCTCATCCAGCGCCTTACCTTCCAGCGTGGCGAGCGCGAAACCGTGGCTCAGCGTCACTTTGCCTTTCAGCTGTGGATTACGGGCGATGGTGGCGATCATGTACTGAATGGCTGCCACGCCGGCGGCGCTGGTCTCATGCAGATGAATGTCCACGCCGCGATCGTAATCGAGCGCGATGCGGAACATCGCATCAAGTGAAGCCTGCATGGCGCCGTCCACGTTAGTGGGATCCAGCCCACCGACATACTGCACGCCGAGCTGCATCGCCTCGCGCATCAGACCATCGACCTGCGAATGCAGCAAACCATGCTGCGGAAAGGCGACGATCTCACAGCGAAACGCCGGATGGTTGGCCAGCGCCAGCTGCAGATGTTCGAGACTTTTCAGGCCACTGACTGGATCGATGTTGCAGTGGCTGCGCGCTTCGGTGCTGCCTTTACTTTGCAGCAGGCCAATCAGCGCTTCGGCGCGCGCCTGCGAGGTTGGCAGCAGCTGGGGAATCAGCACCTGCTCGCGCGCAATCATATCCATGATGGTCTTGCCCTGCCGCGGGCGCGGTGCCTGCCACGGTCCGCCGTAGAAGGTTTTATCCAGATGGATGTGCATGTCCCGCGTGCGCGGTAACAGCAGCGCACCGCCGGCATCCCACTGCGGCAGGGCAGGCTGGCGCGCCTGGCCGGCGGCGCTAATGGCGCTGAACTTGCCTTCTTTAATGGTGATGTCGTACAGCGCAGTGCGGGTGGCGACTATCTCCGCGCCGTCGCGCTCAAATCCCTCTTCGAGGCGCACATTCAGCAGCTGATAGTGCGCCACGGCAGGCGGCGGGGTGGACGAGACCGGTGGTGTGTCGGGACGGGCGGCGCTGCTCATGCCAGCCATCATCAGGCTGCCTGCGGCAGTAAGGCGCACGCCGTGGCTGAGGAAATCACGGCGGCTGGAAGCGGTCAGAGGCATCGGAAACTTCAGGCAAAAGGAAAAAACCTAATCTGGCAAAACCGACGCCGCCGCGCTGCGATATTTCCCACTGCCAGGCAGTGGAAAAATCACTGCCACTGTAGCTGGCAGAATTGCACCAGCGCAGCGGCCAGCGCCTGTTGCAGCGCATCCTGCGGCTTACGGCAGAACAGCGCCAGCTCAAAATGGCTGATCACCGGTAAACCCTCAGCGCTGCCCAGCACGCGGTGACCGGGCAGGCGGCAGCTGGCGGGCAGCAGCGTCAGGCCGAGACCAGCGGCGCTGGCGCTGGCGAGGGCCACGAGACTGGCGCTGCTGTAGCTGATGCGCCAGCTGCGGCCGAGCGCATCCAGTGTCTGACACATATCTTCGCGATACAGCCCCTGCTGCGGAAACACCACCAGCGGCAGCGGCGTCTGGTCAAAGCAGGGATGTTCAGCACTGTCCAGCCACAGCAGCGGCTCGGGCCGGGCGGCCAGCGGGCGATCGCCGCCCGGCTGCTTGATCAGCATCAGATCCAGCTCTTCGCGCTGCCATGCGCGATGCAAATCGACGTACATGCCGCTCATCACGTCAAGACGCAGCTGCGGATGCTGTCGGCTGAATCCGGCCAGCAGGCTGGCGGTCGGGGCGGCAAAATCCTCCGGCACGCCAATGCGCACAATGCCGTCGCGCCACTTATCGCTCAGCACATCGTGCGCTTCACCATTGAGGGCGATAATGCGCCGCGCGTAGCCGAGCAATTTTTCTCCCTCTTCGGTCAGCGCCACCTGATGCGAGGTGCGCTGTAACAGCGCTTTACCCACCATCTCTTCCAGTCGCCGCACCTGCTGACTGACCGTCGACTGCGACAGGTGCACACGCTCGGCGGCGCGGGTAAAGCTGGCGGTCTCGCACACCGCCACAAAGCTCAATAGCTGCTGCGGCGTAAACATTGGCTGACGATTCATTTATCCACTGCCCATCATGGTGTTATTTCATTTCCAAATAGTACTGTCTGCTGCGATGCTGACAACCTTTTCACTGCAGGATGGGTTATGAACCGACATGCCAATACGTTAACGCTGGCTGCGCTGGTGCTGGCCGGGCTGAACATGCGCCCGCTGCTGACCTCGGTCAGTCCGCTGCTGGGCCAGCTGCGCCACAGCCTGCATCTGTCAGTGCTGGCCGCCTCGCTGCTGCCGGCGGTGCCGATGGTGATGATGGGCGCGGTGGCGTTGTTCAGCGCCAGGCTGATGCAGCGCGTGGCCTTAAAGCCCTTACTGCTGGCCGGGCTGACGCTGCTGCTGCTGGCACTGGCGGCGCGCGGCGTGATCGACAGCGGCAGCGGGCTGGTGCTCAGCGCGCTGTTCGCCGGCATCGGCGTCGGCGTGGTGCAGATGGCGATGCCGGGACTGATTCGTCAGCGTTTTAGCCGGCGCAGCGCGGCGGTCACCGGGCTGTGGGCGGGCGCGCTGATGGGCGGCGGCGGACTGGGCGCGACGCTGTCGCCGTGGCTCAGCGCGCAGCTTGGCGTACCGCTGGCGCTCAGCGGCTGGGCGCTGCCGGTGCTGCTGGCTATCCTGCTGTGGCTACGGGTGCGCGTGCCTGCTGCGCCGGATGCCGCGCAGGTAACGCTGCCGCCGCTGTGGCGTAAGCCGCGCGCCTGGTCGCTGGCGCTGAGCTTTGGCCTGGTCAACGGCGGCTATGCCACCTGCGTTGCCTGGCTGCCGGATGCGTATCACCGGCTGGGCTGGTCGGCGCAGGCCGGCGGCTCGCTGCTGGGCGTGATGATTCTGAGCCAGGTTGCCGGCGCGCTGCTGATGCCACTGCTGGCGCGCGGTGTCGATCGTCGTCCGCAGCTGATTGTCAGTCTGCTGTGTCAGCTGGCCGGGATGAGCGGGTTTCTTTTTGCGCCACTGCTGGCGCCGTGGCTGTGGGCCGCCATCGCCGGCTTCGGTCTCGGTGCCGCGTTCCCGCTGGCGATGGTGCTGGCGCTCGATCATCTGCCGCAGCCGCAGGCAGGCGCGCGGCTGGTGGCCTTCATGCAGGGCGCAGGATTCATCATCGCCGGCTGCATGCCGTTTATTGCCGGTCAGTTGCAGGTGCTCACCCATAGCTTTGCCAGCGTATGGCTGATGCAGGGCATCGTGACGCTGGGGCTGATCGGACTGAATCTGCGTTTTCATCCGCGCAGCTATGCGCGCGCCTTTGGTGCGGCAGCGCGCTGATTGGTCCTACCAATGTTATAAAAATGTAGCCACATGGTCACATAATACGAAAAATCACGCCTGCCGCGTTGCTTTGAGTTAACAATGCATTAACTATCTGGAGCCATAAAGCCCGTCAGCCGCAATGTGGTCCTACCAATTGTGGTCCAAAACGGGGCAACTACCTGCGGCGCACGCCTGCTTTTGCCGATGCGCCGCATCCCTCTGGTGACCTCTGGAGAAACGGCATGCAGGTGTGGCAACAAAACTACGATCCGCTCAACAATTTGTGGCTATCCAGCCTGGTGGCGGTGATCCCGATTGTTTTTTTCTTCTTCGCGCTGATTAAGCTCAAGCTGAAGGGCTATCAGGCCGGTACGATCACCGTGGTGCTGGCGCTGCTGGTGGCGCTGTTGCTGTACGGCATGCCGGTGCCCCAGGCGCTGGCGTCGGTGGCGTATGGTTTTTTATACGGCCTGTGGCCGATTGCCTGGATTATCGTGGCGGCGGTATTTGTCTACAAGATCTCGGTGAAAACCGGCCAGTTCGATATCATTCGCGCCTCGATTCTCTCCATTACGCCAGACCAGCGTTTGCAGATGCTGATCGTCGGCTTTTCGTTTGGCGCGTTTTTAGAGGGCGCGGCAGGCTTTGGGGCACCGGTGGCGATCACCGCCGCACTGCTGGTCGGGCTGGGCTTTAATCCGCTCTATGCCGCCGGACTGTGCCTGATCGTCAACACCGCGCCGGTGGCGTTCGGCGCGATGGGGATTCCGATCATCGTCGCCGGTCAGGTCACCGGGCTGGACAGCTTCCAGATTGGCCAGATGGCGGGACGCCAGCTGCCGTTTCTCACCCTCATCGTGCTGTTCTGGATCATGGCGATCATGGATGGCTGGCGCGGCATCAAAGAGACCTGGCCGGCGGTGATGGTGGCCGGCGGCTCGTTTGCCATCGCCCAGTACCTCAGCTCTAACTTCCTTGGCCCGGAGCTGCCGGACATTATTTCGTCGCTGGCTTCGCTGATCTGCCTGACGCTGTTTCTGCGCCGCTGGCAGCCGGTGCGCATCTTCCGCTTTAAAGAGCCCGCGCCAGAGACTGCGCCATCAGGGACGCAACGCTACACGCTGGCGCAGATTGTGCATGCCTGGATGCCGTTCCTGTTCCTTACCGCGACCGTTACGCTGTGGAGTATTCCGCCGTTTAAAGCACTGTTCGCTAAAGGCGGCGCGCTGTATGACTGGGTGTTTAGCGTGCCGGTGCCGCTGCTGCACGAGCTGGTGGCACGCATGCCGCCGGTAGTGAGCGCAGCAACGCCGTATGCGGCGCTGTTCAAATTTGACGTGGTCTCCGCCACCGGCACTGCGATTCTGCTGGCGGCGGTGATTTCGGTGATTTTCCTGCGCATGAAGCCGGCGGCGGCGCTGCGCACCTTTGGCGAAACCCTGAAGGAGCTGGCGCTGCCGATTTACTCCATCGGCATGGTGCTGGCCTTTGCGTTCATCTCAAACTATTCCGGGCTGTCGGCCACGCTGGCCCTGGCGCTGGCGCACACCGGTCAGGCCTTCACCTTCTTCTCGCCGTTCCTCGGCTGGCTGGGCGTCTTTCTGACCGGCTCCGATACCTCTTCCAACGCGCTGTTCGCCGCGCTGCAGGCGACCACCGCGCAGCAGATTGGGGTGTCGGATGTGCTGCTGGTGGCCGCCAATACTACCGGTGGCGTCACCGGTAAAATGATTTCGCCGCAGTCGATCGCCATCGCCTGCGCCGCCGTGGGGCTGGTGGGGCGCGAGTCCGATCTGTTCCGGTTTACCGTTAAACACAGCCTGATTTTTACCTGTATGGTCGGCGTGATCACCACGCTGCAGGCGTATGTCTTTACCTGGATGATTCCATGACTGAACCCACACCGCGGCTGGCGGATACGCTGCGCGCGCGTCTTAGCGCCTGGATTGAAGAGCATCAGCTGAAACCCGGCATGCGTTTACCTTCGGAGCGTGCGCTGGCCGCCCGCTTCGGCGTGTCGCGCTCGTCGGTGCGTGAGGCCATCCAGCAGCTGATCAGCAGTGGTGTGCTGATCAGTAAACGCGGCGGCGGCACCTGGCTGTGCGAGCCGCAGGAGCCGTGGTCAGAACAGCGCATCGTTGAGCCGATTCGTCAGCTGCTGGCCGCCGATCCTGACTACCGCTGGGATATTCTTGAGGCGCGCCACGCGATTGAGGCCAGCACCGCCTGGCACGCCGCGCAGCGCGCCACCGAGGCGGATAAAGAGCGGCTGCGCTATGCCTTTGACGCGCTGATACAAATGAACGACTGCGACGATCCCGAACTGGCCGCGCAGGCCGATCTGCGCTTCCACCTCGCCATTGCCGAAGCCTCGCATAATCTGGTGCTGCTGCAGACCATGCGCGGATTTTTCGATCTGCTGCAATCCTCCGTGCTGCACAGCCGCCAGCGTATGTACACCCAGCCGGTTATCTTCAACCAGCTCAACGCCCAGCATCAGGCGATGTTCGATGCGGTGATGGCGGGCGACGCCGACGCGGCGCGCCAGGCGGCGATGGATCACCTCGGCTTTGTTCACACCACCATGAAAACGCTGCATGAAGACGAAGCGCGCCAGGCCCGCATCACGCGGTTACCGGGCGCCACGCAGGTTACCCGTAAGGAAGACAACTGATGATTATTTCTGCTGCCAGTGACTATCGCGCCGCGGCGCAACGTATCCTGCCGCCATTCCTGTTTCACTATCTGGACGGCGGGGCCTACGCAGAACATACCCTGAAGCGCAACGTGGCCGATCTCTCTGACGTGGCGCTGCGTCAGCGCGTGCTGAAAAACATGGCTGAGCTGAGCCTGGAAACACGGCTGTTCAATGAAACGCTGTCGATGCCGGTGGCGCTGGCGCCGGTCGGCCTGTGCGGCATGTACGCGCGACGCGGTGAAGTGCAGGCGGCACGTGCGGCAGCCAATCGCGGTATTCCATTTACCCTGTCGACGGTGTCGCTGTGCCCGATAGAAGAGGTGGCACCGGCGATTAACCGCCCGATGTGGTTTCAGCTGTATGTGCTGCGCGATCGCGGCTTTATGCGTAACGCGCTGGAGCGGGCCAAAGTGGCAGGCTGCTCGACGCTGGTGTTCACCGTCGATATGCCGACGCCGGGCGCGCGCTACCGCGATGCGCACTCCGGCATGAGCGGCCCGCATGCCGCGCTGCGCCGTTACTGGCAGGCGGTCACCCATCCGCAGTGGGCATGGGACGTCGGGCTGCACGGGCGTCCGCACGATCTCGGCAATATCTCCACGTACCTCGGTAACCCTACCGGACTGGAAGATTATATCGGCTGGCTGGCGAAAAATTTCGACCCGTCGATCTCGTGGCAGGATCTGGAGTGGATTCGCGAATTCTGGGAAGGGCCGATGGTGATCAAAGGCATTCTCGACCCGGAAGATGCGCGCGATGCGGTGCGTTTTGGCGCCGATGGCATCGTGGTCTCCAACCACGGCGGACGTCAGCTGGATGGCGTGCTGTCGTCGGCGCGCGCGCTGCCGGCCATCGCCGACGCGGTAAAGGGCGACATCACCATTCTGGCCGACAGCGGCATTCGTAACGGGCTGGATGTGGTGCGCATGATCGCGCTGGGGGCTGACAGCGTGCTGCTGGGACGCGCGTTTATCTATGCGCTGGCGACGCACGGCCAGCGCGGCGTGGAGAATCTGCTGAGTCTGGTTGAGAAAGAGATGAGGGTGGCGATGACGCTGACCGGCGCGAAAACCATTGCGGACATCACGCAGGATTCGCTGGTGCAGGCGAATGCGCTGCTGAGCGAAGCCGGACTCAGCCCGGCGCGCCCACACGCGGTGCGCTAAGCCAGGCAAAGCGCCGGCTCTTGTCTATACTGAATAGCTGTCTGACTAACAGGAGGAATGACATGACCATTCATAAGAAAGGATCGGCCCATTGGGAAGGCGACATCAAAGGCAAAGGCACGGTTAGCACTGAAAGCGGCGTGCTCAGCAACCAGCCATACGGTTTTAACACCCGTTTTGAAGGCGAGAAGGGCACCAATCCGGAAGAGCTGATTGGCGCGGCACACGCCGCCTGCTTCTCCATGGCGCTGTCGCTGATGCTGGGCCAGGCCGGTCATCCACCGAAAAGCATCGACACCACCGCCGATGTTTCACTGGACAAAAAGGGCGACGGCTTCGCCATCACCAAAATTGCCCTCAACAGCACCATTGCGCTGCCGGGCATCGATGATGCCAAATTTGATGAAATCATTCAGAAAGCCAAAGCCGGCTGCCCGGTGTCTCAGGTGCTGAATGCCGAAATCACCCTCGACTATACGCTGAATAATTAATCGCCCTCACGGGTGACCAGCGGTAGACTATGCGATGCGCCTGCGGGCGCATCGTTGCTTTCTGCTGTCTGGAGGAGACGTGGCAAAAAAACTGGCTGCGACAAAACACTGGAAGATGATTGTGGTGTTGCTGTGCATCTGCGGCGCGCTGATGCTGATTCGCTGGGCGGCGATGATATGGGGCTAAAGGATTGGGTATGCCGCCACAAGCTCGGGGTGCTGGTGATGATTATTCTGGTGCTGGAACTGGTGCACTACCTGCTGACGGCCTCGTGGCTGCCATGGCAGTTCTGACGCCTCAGGCATATTCGCCGTCATGCTCATGCTGGCGCAGATTGCGCACGCTGCTGCGCGCAATGCGGTAGGCTTTGCGCGGATCGCCCGCAACAAATTCAAAGGTGGGCGAATAGTAAAACGGCAGCCAGCCGCCGAAGCCGCTCTCCCACTCCCAGCGCACCGGACAGGGCCAGAGAATGCCGTCATACAAAATGTAATAAACCCAGCGTCCGTTGGGACGACGGGGGCGAGTTTTTTTCATGGGATTCACAACTGTAATAGTGTAAAGCAGCTTATATTTTGAACGCTGCGGGCCCAGGTTGCAATGCCGTCTGGCTGTTTTTTATGCAATTGATGACGCACTGGCACCGAATTAACGGTGCACTTCCCCACAAAGCAGCACCACGTTCGGCCGGACTTTATGGATGCGATCGGCCATCTGTTCGCAGGCCACTTTCGTGGGGTAAATCCGCTCCGACACCGGCAGGGCATCACAGGCATCGTGGCCGCAGGCGCTCACTAACAAGACAAAACCAATCAACATAACCGACTCCTTCTGCACCATTCCCGTGGTACGGAATGCGTGGCTGTGTGTTCCTTTTTTTGATCCAGTATAGCTAAACGCCTCAGGCGTCAATGAACAGCCTGAGCGGCTTTTTTGTCCGAACAGAATGATGATAACCAGCGCCGCGCCCATTAGCAGCACAATCTGGGCTAAACTGTGCGGCACTGACAACAATAAGGAGTGATATCTGATGTCTCATGAAATTGCCCATCCGGCCAGCAGCCCAAAACAGGCCGCCCTGCAACTGGTCATCGAACTGGTGCGCGCCGGTAAACTGAGCCCGCTGCACGGCGATGCCTCCAATATGATCTCCATCTACGAACAGTTCAAGGCACACTTCGAAGCCGACAAGCAAAAAGATTCCGCCATCTCCTGACGTTCTGCCCCGGTGGCGCGCTGTGTCTGGCCGCGCCACCGTTCCCCGACTTTCACATAATCTCTTCCGTTTATTATTGCATCCCGATTAAATTTGCAGCGCGCTTTTTGATATTTCTCACAGATCCGTAACGCAAATCTGAAACCGGTTGCAGAAAATCTTTAGCGCGGGTATTCGTTAATTAAACCCCACACTGAGGATTGAATGATGCCAAAGATTCTACTCTGCTGCGCCGCCGGGATGTCCACCAGCATGGTGGTGCAGAAAATGGAGAAGGCCGCCAAAGAGAAGGGCGTCGAGGTTGAGATAAAAGCCGTTGGCATTGAAGAGTTTAACGATCAGATCGCGAACTTTGACTGTTGCCTGCTCGGGCCGCAGATTAAATACAAACTGGCGGACTTCCAGCCGCTGGCGCAGCAGCTAAATAAGCCTATCACTGTGATTAATAGCATGGATTACGGCATGATGAATGGCGCGAAAATATTAGATGATTCGCTAAAGCTGATTCACGCCTGACGATTGTTCCGAAAATAAAATAATTGTTTACGCCTGTGCGCCAATGCACAGGCTTATTCTGTTGTTGCCTGATGCAAGGAGCTCGCCGATGAGCAGCATAAGCGAATCGTTATTTGGTGTGATTGAAAACCGCATCAGCCCGCTGGCCGGACGCCTCTCCAGCCAGCGCCATGTGATCGCCATCCGCGATGGATTTATCGCCTCGATGCCGTTTCTGATTGTGGGCTCATTTATGCTGCTGTTTGCCCATCCGCCGTTCTCAGCTGACAGCTCATGGGCGTTTGCCCAGTGGTGGCTCGGTATGGTGCGCGCGCATGAAGCGCAAATCATGATGCCGTATAACATGACCATGGGCATCATGGCGCTGTATATCGCCAGCGCCATCGCCTATAACCTGGCGAACAGCTACAAAATGAACGGCTTTATGGCGGCCAGCCTGGCGCTGATGGCGTTTCTGGTGGTGGCCGCCCCCCAGAGCAACGGCACGCTGCCGGTTGGCTCACTCGGCGGCGAGGGCATTTTCACCGCGATTCTGGTGGCGCTGTTCGCCACTGAGCTGATGCACTTCCTGCAAAAGCACAACATCGGCTTTAAGCTGCCGGAGCAGGTGCCGCCCAAAATTCGTCAGTCGTTCGATCTGCTGATCCCGATCATCGCCATCTTCATCACGCTGTTTCCGCTCAGCCTGTGGGTGCAGGCGCAGTTTGGCCTGCTGCTGCCGCAGGCGATCATGGCGCTGTTCGCACCGATTATCTCCGCCTCGGATTCGTTACCGGCGGTGCTGGTGGCGGTGCTGCTGTGCCACATGCTGTGGTTCGCTGGCATTCACGGTGCGGTGATTGTCGGCGGCATTCTGCAGGCGTTCTGGCTGACTAACCTTGGCCTCAACCAGCAGGCGCTCAACGCCGGTGAGCCGATCACGCACGTGTTTATCGAGCCGTTCTGGCAGTTTTTCATCGTTATTGGCGGCTCCGGTTCCACCATGGGACTGGTGCTGCTCTACCTGCGCAGCCGCTCGGCGCATCTGCGCTCGCTTGGCAAGCTGAGCATTGTGCCCAGCATGTTCAACATCAACGAGCCGGTCATCTTCGGTTCGCCGGTGGTGATGAATCCGATTCTGTTCATTCCGTTTATCTGCGCGCCGTTAGTCAACGCCACGCTCGCCTGGACAGCCACCAAAACCCACCTGATTAACCACGTGGTGTCGCTGGCCCCCTGGACCACGCCGGCACCGATCGGGGCGGCCTGGTCGACCGGCTGGGACTGGCGCGTCATCGTGCTGATTGCCGTGCTGGTAACCATCGCCACGCTGATTTACTACCCGTTTTTCAAAATTTATGAGCGGCAATTGCTGCAGCAGGAGCTTGAGCAGGCCGCCGCAGCGCAACCGGTTAAGGAGGCATGATGGAAATTGATGAGAGCACGGTCATGGAACTGATTATTCAGGCGGGAGAAGCGCGCTCCTGCTCGATGGAGGCGCTGCGCGCTGCGCGGCGCAAAGAGTGGCCACGCGCCGATGCGTTGCTGAGCGAAGCCAGCGAGGCGGCCAGAGCCGCGCACCGTATCCAGACCGAATTGATTGGTGCCGACGAAGGCTGCGGCAAAATTCCGGTCAATCTGATCATGGTGCATGCGCAGGATCATCTGATGAACGCCATGCTGTGCCGTGAACTGGCGGAAGAGATCATCCAGCTGCGGCGCGAGCTGGCTGCGGACTAACAAGGAGGCAGTATGCAACATCCTAACCCCGGTGCGTTTCCGCACGGCTTTCTGTGGGGCGCTTCAACCTCGGCGTATCAGGTTGAGGGTGCCTGGAACGAAGACGGCAAAGGGCCGTCGGTGATCGATAAAGGCCATTTTCCTGAGGGGATGACGGATTTCACCGTCACCAGCGATCACTATCATCGCTTCCGGGAAGATATCGCGCTGCTGGCGGAGCTGGGCCTGAAAACCTATCGATTCTCCATCGCCTGGAGCCGCATCTATCCGCAGGGTGACGGCGAGCTGAATCCGGCGGGCATTCAGTTTTATCAGCAGCTGATTGATGAAATTTGCCGCCACGGCATTGAGCCGCTGGTCACGCTCTATCACTTCGACCTGCCGTGGGCGCTGCAGCAGGATGGCGGCTGGTCAAACCGGCGTACCGTGGCCGCTTTTGAGCGCTTCGCCATCACCTGTTTCGAGCACTATGGCGACCGGGTGAAATACTGGCTGACCATCAATGAACAGAACATGATGATCCTCAAAGGTGAGGTGATTGGCACGCTGCCGGCCGGCACGGTGGATGCGCAGAAGACGCTGTATCAGCAGAACCACCATATGATGCTGGCGCAGGCCAAAGCGATGATTGCCTGTCACCAGCGCTTGCCGCAGGCCAAAATTGGCCCGGCACCGAACATCTCCTGTATCTATGCCGCCAGCGCCAGACCGGAAGATGTGCTGGCCGCCGATAACTTTTCAGCGATCCGCAACTGGCTCTACCTCGACCTGGCGGTACACGGCCATTACAACAACGTGGTGTGGGCGTTTCTGCAGCAGCGCGGCTGGCTGCCGCACATTGAGGCGGAGGATATGGCGACCATCGCCGCCGGCCAGCCGGACTTTATCGCCTTCAACTATTATGCATCGGCCACCGTCAGTGCTGACATGCCTGAGGTCGCGCGCGGTGAGCTGAACAGTAAGCAGCAGGCCGACCAGCAGATGGCCGGCATCGACAAATCAGTGTACGTCGGCTGCAACAATCCGCATCTGCAGCAGAATCAGTTTGGCTGGTATATCGATCCGGTCGGTTTCCGCATTACCGCGCGCGAGATCTACGCGCGCTATCGCCTGCCGCTGATTGTGACAGAAAACGGTCTCGGTGCGTTCGACACGCTGGAGGCGGGCAACAAAGTGTATGACGACTACCGCATCGCCTATCTGCGTGAGCATATCGCCCAGCTGCGGCTGGCCATTGCCGATGGCGTCGAGCTGTTTGGCTACTGTCCGTGGTCGGCCATCGATCTGGTCAGCACCCATCAGGGCATCAGCAAACGTTACGGCTTTATCTACGTTAACCGCGATGAACACGATCTGCGCGATCTGGCGCGCTATCGCAAGAAGAGCTTTTTCTGGTATCAGCAGTTGATCCGCAATAACGGCGCACAGCCTGATGCGGAGGTGGAATACTAACGCGCGGTGCGGCGGCATCCCGACTGGGTCGCCGCCGCACCAGCAGCGTGATTAGCGGTGTTGTCCCGCCATCAGCACATATTTTACCTGCACATACTCTTCAATACCGTAATGGCCGCCCTCGCGGCCGTAGCCGGAGTGCTTGATACCGCCAAACGGCACTGACGCCGTACCGACCGAGCCGGAATTGAGGATCACCATGCCGGCTTCCAGTTTTTTCGACAGGCGGAAAGCGCGGCCAACGTCACGCGTCCACGCATAGGCCACCAGACCGTATTCGGTGTCGTTAGCGCAGCGAATCACCTGCTCTTCATCACTGAAACGGTACAGGGCAAATACCGGTCCGAAAATCTCGGTGTTGTGCACGGCAAACGAGGCGTCCAGATCGCACAGGATGGTTGGTTCATAGAACAGCCCGCCCTTCGCGTGTGGCTTGCCGCCAAGGTGCAGCGTCGCCCCCTGCGCTACCGCATCATCCACCAGCGCGGTGACTTTATCGAGCGCCATGCGGTTAATCAGCGGGCCAACCACAAATTCCTGCTGCATACCCTGATCGACGCGGATCTCACTGACTGTTTTCACCAGTTGCTGCACAAAGGCATCGTAAATCGCGTCATGCACAAAGATGCGGTTAGGCGAAATACACACCTGGCCGGAGTTACGCAGTTTGGCGCTGACCAGCCCGGCCACGCTCTCTTCCAGCGGGCTGTCGGCGAACACGATAAACGGCGCGTTGCCGCCCAGCTCCATGGTCATCTTTTTCAGCGTGGCCCCGCACTGCTGCGCCAGCAGTTTGCCGACGCGGGTTGATCCGGTGAAGGAGATTTTGTGGATGCGCGTATCGCTGGTAAAAGCTTCGCCGATGGCTTGCGGATCGCCGGTCACCATCTCAAACACGCCCGCGGGAATACCGGCCTGACGTGCATACTCCAGCAGTTTATACGCGGTAAGCGGCGTCTCTTCTGCCGGTTTGATGATCATGGTGCAGCCTGCGGCCAGCGCGGTAGCGATTTTGCGGGTGATCATCATAAACGGGAAGTTCCACGGCGTGATGGCCGCGGTCGGGCCGACCGGCTCTTTTACCACCAGCACGGAGGCGTTAGCATCGTGCGACGGCAGGGTATCACCGTTGACGCGTTTGGCCTCTTCCGCATACCACTCAATAAAGCCGAGACCGTACTCGATTTCGCCCAGCGCTTCGCTCAGGCATTTGCCGTTCTCCCTGACCATCAGTTCAGCAAACAGGTGCTTATCGGCGCGTACCAGATCGTACCAGCCACGCAGCAGGTCGCTGCGCTGTTTCGCGCTTTTTGCCGCCCATGCCGGAAACGCGGCACAGGTGCGATCGATAGCGGCCGCGACTTCGTCGTGGCGCATGAACGGTGCTTCGCCGACGAGGCTGCCGTCGGCAGGATTGGTGACTTTAATCATTCCAGTGTGCTCCAGTGTCAGAATCAATGTGACAACCTGGCAGTCAGCGTTATCGGGCTGGCTGCCGCTGTGCAGAAATGATGCGCGTCTGGCCTTTTCGCCACAATCGATTAAAATTGCTCCATCATTGAGAAAAACTGAACGGTTAACTGATGCGTGATTTGCCACCCCTGAATGCCTTGCTGGCGTTTGAATATGTCGCCCGTAGCGGCAGCGTGCGGGCAGCGGCTGATGGCCTGTCGGTGACACCAGGCGCGGTGAGTCGTCAGATTCGTCTGCTGGAAGAGTACTTTGGCACGGCGCTGTTTCAGCGTCAGGGGCGCGGGCTGGTACTGACACTGCCCGGCAATGCCTATTTTCTGCAAATCAGCCAGCACCTCGACGGTATTCGCCAGGCGAGCGCCACGCTGCAGCGCAATGCCGGCCGCACGGTCATCCGGCTGCACTCCTTCACCACCTTCGCCACCCGCTGGCTGATTCCGCGGCTGGCACAGTTTCAGCTGGCGCATCCGGCGATTGACGTGCGCCTGACGACCGCGTCGGAATGGGACGATACGGTGGATTGCGACGCGGCGATTCGGCTTGGTGACGGTACGTGGCCGCAGCAGCACGCCACGCCGCTGGTGAAAAACGTGCTGGTGCCGGTGTGCCGTCCGACGGCTGACCGGCGCGCCAGCATGCATCTGGCCGGGCTGGCGCAGCATACCCTGCTGCTGGTGCGCGGACGTCCTGATGACTGGCAGCGCTGGTGCGAAGCATTTGGCGTGGAAATGGACGCGCTGCCGCACCGGCGGCAGATGGAAAGTTCGGCGCTGGCCTATCAGGCCGCCATTGAAGGGCAGGGGATTGCGCTGGCGCAGCGCGTGCTGGTGGAAGCGGAGCTGAAGGCGGGCACGCTGATCGCCATGGAGGATTACCAGCTGGACTGTGG
The DNA here is from genome assembly GCF_059730845.1 of gamma proteobacterium symbiont of Scutellera amethystina. Lineage (NCBI taxonomy): Bacteria > Pseudomonadati > Pseudomonadota > Gammaproteobacteria > gamma proteobacterium symbiont of Scutellera amethystina. The sequence goes on along the minus strand of NZ_AP035935.1, from coordinate 3,124,622 downwards.
ACGGCACACCTATTACCTGGTGCGCCCGCAGGAGAGCGTTAAGGCTGCTACGCTACAGCAGCTGGAGCAGTGGCTGGTCACGCAGGATGACGGCGATCAGGCGTTATGAGCGGCGAAATGGTCCATCTGCCACGGAGGCGCGTTCAATCAGCCGTCCGCTGAACGGCGGCAGGGGCGCAATCGCTTCGCCCTCCAGCATCGCCACCAGCTGCGCCAGCGTGTGCTGAATCATCTCCGCCACCGGCACGTGAACCGTCGTGAGCGGCGGCAGGAAAAATTCGGCCATGCGAATATCATCAAAGCCCATCAGCGATACATCCTGCGGCAGCCGTTTGCCCGCCGCATTCAGCGCCAGCGCGGCACCAATCGCCATATCGTCATTGCTGGCCATCAGCGCGCTGAACGGTACGCCGGCGCTCAGCAGCTGGCGTACCGCCGCCTGACCGCTCTCCGGCGTCCACGCGCCCGGCAGTACGCGCGCCGCTTCATACGGCAGCTGATGATCGGCCAGCGCCTGTTGATAGCCAGCCAGACGCGCGGCGGCGGTGGGCGATCCCGCCAGTCCGGTGATAAACGCGATGTCATGGTGACCGCGCGCAATCAGGTAGTTCACCGCATCACGGGTATTTTGCTGGTGCGAAGCCCAGACGCAGTTCGCCGCGTGCTGCGTCAGACGGCGGTTAACCACCATGATCGGGATATCGTGCTGGTCGATGATCGCTTCCAGCGCGGCGGTGTCGAGAAAACGCGGGTAGATAATGATGGCGTCGCAGCGCAGATCGAGCAGAAACTCGATTGCCGCGCGCTCATCGTCAGCGCTGGTTTTGCCATCGGCGAGGATCAGCTGGCGGCCATAGTTATTGGTCAGCGTGGCCGTCTGGTACAGCAGCTCGCTGAAATAGGGGCCGTTAAACAGCGAATGGGTGACGATCAGGCCGATATTCTGCGATTTTTGCGTCGCCAGACTGCGCGCCAGCAGATTCGGGCGGTAGCCTGTTTCCTCTATCGCCTGAAACACTTTCTGCTGCGTGGATTTGCTCACATAGCGGTTGCCCGCCAGCACGCGCGACACGGTGGCTTTAGAAACGCCCGCTTTGCGGGCCACATCCAGCATAGTAATCATCAGCGCTTCGACCATCATTCCTGCAGGCTAAAAAGCGATAGTACCTGAAAATGCAGGGAAATTAATGGCATCGTTAGCAAACAGTGAGGGGGATCAGGCGTAGAACCAGGCGGGCAGGATGGCGATCAGGTTATTCAGCGTATGCAGAAAAATCGGCAGCGCCAGGCTGTTGCTGCGCAGACGCGCGTAGCACAGCAGCAGCGAGAACAGCGTCAGCGCAACGATGGTTTCCCAGTGCACGTACTGCGTGTGTAACGCGGCGAACAGCAGCGAAGTGAGCAACATGCAGGCAAAACGGCTTTTGGGCGCCCACAGCAAAAACGCCTGCAGCAGAAAGCCGCGGAACAGCACCTCTTCAAACACCGGCGCCAGCAGCACGGCGGTGAGCAGCAGAATCAGCATTGAGCTGCGCCCCTGCTGGCTCTGTTCAATCAGCCAGCCTTCCGGCTGCAGGAACTGCGTCTGCGCCACCATCAGTACAAACAGCGCGCCGATAAACAGCAGTGCCTGGCCGGGACGCAGAAAGCCCAGGGGAATGTCGCTGCGGCGCTGGCAGTAGAAACGGTACAGGGGATAAATCACGGCAAATTCAAACAGGCACAGCACTGGCACCAGCAAGCCGTTATTGCGCAGCGTCCCGTAATTGGGAAACAGCGTAATCAGCATGGTCACGAGGTAATAAACCACAAAGCTACCGACGTAAAACAGGGTCAACGTAACTTTGTCGGATTGGGTGTCCATAGGCGACTCAGCGGGCAGAGGAAGACGCATAGTAGCAACGGCGATCGGTGCTGTCGAGGTGCGTTTGCGGAGATTTTCGCCGGTTCAGATACGCCACAATCGCGGCGCTAACCGACCGTCTCATCACAGGCGATGCGCGGCATGGTAGCTTGCGCTTTCATCGCTGAGCAGCAGGCGGAGAGGGAACCGAATCACTTATCTGGCGCGGAGAATGCCGCTGGCACCGTTTGGTGCACAACGGCAGAGAGAAAATTAACGAGGCTTAACGCACCCGGACGGCCACGAAGGTCATCACGATGGCGAAGCCGATAAAAATAGCCAGTTCCATCATTATCTCCTCAGAAAAGTCTTAGATAATTGTAGCGTCTGCCTGGGTGATTTTTAGACACGGCGTGCGATTAATCCGAAAATGTGAGCAGGAAATCGCGCCTTTTGTCACGCAATGCGACCAGTCTGCTGGAAAAATTTTCGCATCGGCGGCACGCTTTGTTACTCTCAGGAACCGCTTGTTCATTATCCAGGAGGAGAAAATTGTGAACCATTATGGAAAAGCGCTGCTGCTCACGGCGATGCTCGCCTTAACGGCCTGTCAGTCAGCCAGTAAAACTGACAGCAATCACGCCGTCAGCCACGATCCGGAAACCGACCAGTGCGGTGCCTCGCAGTATCAGAACTACCTCGGTCAGCCGCTGAGCGCGCTTGATACCCAGCGCTTTGCCGTACCGGTGCGCGCGATTCCGTGGAACGGTGCCGCCACCATGGACTTCAATCTGCGCCGCCTGAATTTCCTCGGCGATCAGAACGGGAAAATTTCCCGGGTTTACTGCGGGTAACACCAAACGGACACGGCATTGTCATCGGGCTGTCACGACGGCGGGTGAGGATAGCTGCGCATTACGGAGATTTCCTCGTCACTCTCGAATATGCAATGCTCGTCTTGTTTCTTCCCGCTACGGCGGGAATTTTTTTCGCTATAACCTGCCTGCTGCGCCATATTGCCCCCGCCATAGCGCGCGTTTAATCGCGGTTCTGCGGCGTCAGGCGTACAGGCAGCAATAACAGACTGACCTTACAGGAGTGACGATGAAATACCTGACCCGAACGCTGTATTTGACGCTGCTGCTCAGCCCGCTGGCGCAGGCCTCAAGCGAGGCGGCATGGCAGCAGCACGATAAAAACCTGCAGCAGGCATGTGTGCAGGCCAGCGGTCTGAAAGCGGTGAAAGTGGTGGGCAAGCCGATCATGTACGACGACAGCGTTGGCTACGATGCGCTGTTGCTGGAAGGCCGCTATCCGCAAAAGCACATGAAAAATCAGCTGGGGCGGGAACTGTGCCTGTATCAGCGTCAGAGCGGTAAAGCAGTGGTCAGCGAAGCCGACCAGCTGCGGGTGGTGAAATAATCTCCGGGGCCGCTATTTTTGCGGCCCTGCTTCTAACAGCTGCGCCAGCAGGTTGCGGTAACTCTGCAGGCGCTGTTCATCGCCTTCCACTTCCAGCCGGGTAATCACGCGGGCAATCACCGCTTTATTGGTGGCGGGCTGGCCATCATCCATCAGCTCGCGCATGATGGCGGCCAGCAAATCGCTCTCGTGCGGCGCGTGCCAGGCGGGGCTGTTGAAATAGTCGGTAATCGCCCGACTGGCGCTGTCATGGTGCGTTCTCATAGCCGACCTCCGCAGAGACAACGAAGCCTGCCACCCTCGACGGGCAGCAACTGAAAACCTGAATTAAGCATGCGGACTGTCCAGGACGGGCAGCGCCTCGCCAGTGATGACTGGTGATTTTTTAAACATAGATGCGGTGTGGAATATTGTCAGTAACGAATCGTCATATTTTTTCACGTTTGCCGTCTCTCGCGATGCGCTTATCGGGCCTTAGGCCAGGTAACCGCACATAAAGACACTACAAAAGTGAGACATCGCCCTATTTGCTGTGAGCAGAATCACGCCCGGCAGCGAAAAACTGCGTTTTCATCCGCATGCCATGTTTTGCCGTCCGGTAATGTTACGAGGTTGTTAGACTGAACCCTCGTTTCATTTTTTTCTGACATCTGCGCTCATGCTACGCTCCATCGAATCCTGGAAGATCAATCTGATATCCGTCTGGTTTGGCTGCTTTTTTACCGGCCTGGCCATTAGTCAGATCATTCCTTTCCTGCCGCTTTACGTGGAAGAGCTGGGTATCCGTGGCGGCAACGCGCTCAGTATCTGGTCAGGTCTGACCTTCAGTGTCACCTTTATTGTTTCTGCCGCCGTGGCGCCGCTGTGGGGCAGCCTTGCCGATCGCAAAGGGCGCAAGCTGATGCTGCTGCGCGCTTCGTTTGGCATGGGCGCGGTGATTCTGCTGCAGGCGTTTGTCACTCAGGCGTGGCAGCTGTTGCTGCTGCGCGCGCTGATGGGACTGACGTCCGGTTATATTCCCAACGCCATGGCGCTGGTGGCCGCGCAGGTGCCGCGTGAGCGCAGCGGCTGGGCGCTGAGCTGCGTGTCGACCGGACAAATTGGCGGCGTGATCCTCGGGCCGATGATTGGCGGTCTGCTGGCCGACTGGCTGGGCCTGCGCATGGTGTTTATCGTTACCGCGATACTGCTGATGGTCAGCTTTCTGGTGACGCTGTTTCTGATTAAGGAGACCGGCTACACGCCGGTGAGCAAGCAGGACAAACTGAGCGGGCGTGAGGTGATGCGCAGCCTCGATAATCCACGCCTGATGTTCTGCCTGTTCGTCACCACTATGGTGATTCAGATGTGTAACGGCTCGGTGAATCCTATTCTGACGCTGTTCGTGCGTGAGCTGGCGCCGGATGCGCAGAATATCGCGTTTCTCAGTGGTGTGATTGCCGCGCTGCCCGGCGTGTCGGCACTCATCGCCGCACCGCGTCTCGGCAAACTCGGCGATCGCATTGGTACCCAGCGTATTTTGCTGGCGACCATGATCGCCTCGCTGCTGCTGCTGATTGCCATGTCGTTTGTCACCAGCGCCACGCAGCTGGGCGTCCTGCGCTTTCTGCTCGGCTTTGCCGATGGCGCGATGATGCCGGCGGTGCAAACCCTGCTGGTGCGTCATTCACGCGATAACGTCACCGGCCGTATTTTTGGTTATAACCAGTCGTTCATGTACCTCGGTAACGTCGCCGGACCGCTGCTGGGTGCAGCGGTCTCTGCCGCCACCGGTTACCGCTGGGTATTCTTCGCCACCGCGGTCGTCGTCCTGCTCAATGTGCTGTTGCTGCAGCGCTTCTATCGCCGGCCAAAAACCGAGCTGAAACCCCTTAGCCCGGCGGCCGCCACTAAGCCGGCTGACGCAGCGTCAGCGCATAGTGCCAGCGCCGCTGAGAAAGCAAAAACTCCGGGCTGACGCTCGGGCTCCACGAATCGTCGCCGCCGACGCCCATATGGAAGCCGTCGAGATGCAGCCAGCAGCCGGGTTCGTCCTGCAGCAAATGGCGGTGCGAGGTGGCGCGCAGCTGCTCAAGGCTGTGGCGGCTGAGCGAGAAGGCGAAGTCGCCGCTGATCTGCCAGCTGCCGCTATCCAGCTGGCGCGTGCCGCAGCGCAAGCCATTCTCACCCGGAAAGACGTAGCCGGTGCTGAGCGCCGCCAGCGGCAGCTGCCAGCGTGAAAACTGCGCCGCCAGCTGGCGATCCGGATAGTTTTCATGAGGCCCCAGTCCCAGCCAGCTCACCTGGTGCGGGACCTGAGCCAGCTGGCAGCGCAGGCCGATGCGCGCGGGCGGCGGCAGACCGGCGGCCTGTTGTACATCGACGCTGATAGTCAGTTCGCCATCGCCACTGATGCCATAACGCTTATGGCTGGTAAACAGGTGCTGACCCTCACCCAGTACGCGATGCCAGGTTTCAATCTGCACGCCGTGCTGCAGGCTGTCGACCTGCATCGCCAGCAGCTCTGTTTGCAGCCGATCATAGCCCGCGCGTTTCCAGCGCTCGACCCAGGCGTTAGGGTCGATATTGGCAGCTTCGCTGGTGCCAATATCATTATCGATCGGTGCGCGAATAAAGCACTCCTCCAGCGGTGTCAGCATGGTTTCACGATCGTTCACCCACCATTGCAGCAGCGCGCCGCTGCGGCGACAGAAGTGCCAGCGCTGCGTGGGCAGCACCACCGCCACCTGATTGTGATTGGTTTCCAGCTGGGGCGCGCAGGCGCTGAGCGGCGGCAACGTAACCGGCAGCGCGGCCGGCAGCGCCCACTGATCCCAGGCCACGCGATGATCCGCCTCAGACCAGGGCGTGGCGGCGATCTGATGCACCGCGAGGTTGAGCCACGCTTCACCCTGCAGCGCTTCAGGCGCGGGCACGGTAAAGGTGTGGCTGCCTTCAGCATCGAGATCCAGCACCCATTCACCGCGCGCGAGGGTTACACCGTCCTGCTCAATCCACCAGCGCAGCCGTTCGTTGTCGCTGCGGCGGAATAAATATTCGCTGGTGACGGTTACGCGATACGCATCGCCGGGATCGCGCGTAAACTGGAAAAACTGCTGGGCGCGCTGTGCTTCAAACAGCGCCGGATGCGGCCTGCGATCGGCAAACACCAGCCCGTTCATGCAGAACTGGCGATCGTTGGGCGTGTCACCGAAATCGCCTCCGTACGCCTGCCACGGCTGGCCGTGTTCGTCATAGCGCGTCAGGCTTTGATCGACCCAGTCCCAGACGAAGCCACCCTGCAGCCGCGGAAACTGGCGAAATGCCTGCCAGTATTTGGCAAAGCCACCAAAGCTGTTTCCCATCGCATGGGCGTATTCACACAGGATCAGCGGACGCGCTTCATCCGGCAGGCTGATCCATTTTTTCAGTGACCACTTCGGCACCGCCGGGAAGGGCTGGTCCTGATCGACGCGCGCATACATCGGGCACAGAATATCGGTGGCCGCCGTGTTGGCACCGCCGCCTTCATACTGTACCGGGCGCGTGTTATCGCTGCTTTTCACCCAGCGGTACAGCGCATCGTGCGTGCTGCCGTGGCCGGACTCATTGCCCAGCGACCAGATGATGATGCAGGCATGATTACGATCGCGCTGCACCATGCGCGTTACACGTTCGCTATAGGCGGCAAACCAGCGCGGGTCGTCGGAGAGGCGGTTCATCGGCTGCATGCCGTGCGTTTCGATATTGGCTTCGTCAACCACATACAGGCCGTACTCATCGCATAGCCGATACCACAGCGGATGGTTAGGATAGTGAGCGCAGCGCACCGCGTTAAAGTTGTGGCGCTTCATCAGTTCAATGTCCTGACGCATGCTGGCTTCATCCACCACCTGACCGCGCTCGGGATGGTGCTCATGACGATTAACGCCGCGTATCAGCAGCGGCTTGCCGTTGAGGCACAGCTGGCCGTGCTCAATGCTGATGCGTCGGAAACCTACATCATAAGCTTCGGCTTCAATCACCTCGCCGGTATCATCAAGCAGCGTGACTACCGCGCGGTAGAGATGAGGCGTTTCGGCGCTCCACAACAGCGGTTGTAGCACCGGCAACACCAGCAGGGTACGTTCCGGATAGTGGCCACGTTCATCAATGATGGCGCTGCCCGGCGGCTGTTGGTGTTGTGCGATGCAGTCGCCGTTGCGCCATAGCGTGACGCGCACCCGACACTGACTGAGCGGGCGCGCGCCGGCATGGATTTTGACACTCACGCGTAAATCGCCGCGCAGATATTCCGGGCTGAGCGCGGTTTCGATCTGCACATCGCTCAGGCGAGTGTCCGGTTTATGCAGCAGCGTCACGTCGCGGAAAATGCCGCTCATGCGCCACATATCCTGATCTTCCAGATAGCTGCCGTCGCTCCAGCGCAGCACCATGACCGCCAGACGGTTGTTTCCCGGCTGCAGCGCGTGGCTGAGATCAAATTCGGCGGGTAAGCGGCTATCCTGCGAATAGCCCATCCACTGTCCGTTGCACCACAAATAAAAGGCCGAGCTGACACCATCGAAGATGATGCGCGTCTGTCCCTGGCTTAACCAGCCGTCATCAACTTTAAATGTGAGCGAGTAACATCCGGTGGGGTTCTCGCGTGGCACCAAAGGGGGATTGACCGGAATGGGATACTGCACGTTGGTATAAATGGGCGCGTCGTAGCCGTGCAACTGCCAGTTGGCAGGCACCGGCAGCGTTGCGGCGTCCGGTAAGTCCTGTAACAGCCAGCTGTGCGGCACTGCTTCCGGCGCGGTAAAATAGCTGAAGGCCCACTGACCATTCAGCCGCTGCTGCGCAGGTGAGGGATGGCCATCGCGCGCGCTGACTTCATCGCGCCAGCTGGCAAACGGTGGATGCGCGTCCAGGCGATGCAGGCTGGTGATAACCGGGTTTTCCCAGTCACGGCGCGCCAGCACTTCACTCAGAGAAACAGCCGCTAAGGTCATAGTGAGATCTCATTAATTGTATTGCGCTCACATTGCGTGAAATGGCGTTAGCTGTAAAGACGCAGCGCGCAATTTTGTTACTGCGCGCACAGCGAGCAGCACTGACGTTTGCGGCACAGCGTTCGCTGTAACTTAAGCTGGCGTATTGCGCGGTCTGTGAGGCTTTTTTAGCGGTTTCTTGCCACTAAAACGTTAAGCGTGGTGAGCAGGCATGAATAGCGCCGGGTTGCGGAGCATTCTGTATTGTCGTGTTAACCGCCGCTTCATACACTCAGCGCAATTTCAGCAACCTGAGGTCAATATGATCCGTATCGTTAAGCTCGCTGCCGTTGTGGCGCTGGTGTCCGCGTTAAGCGGTTGTCTTTTTCCCCCGCCGGGCGGCGGCGGAGGAGGTTGGGGTGGTCCTGGCGGTGGCGGTCCCGGCCATGGGTATCAGGGACCGCGTTAATTTAGCGCCAGTGCATAATTAATGCAGCGATGCGAAACGTTTTATCTGCGGCGTATTTTGTCAGTGAAACGTTTCGCCGTTATATATTGAATTTCAGCCACTTTTTTTACGCTTCGGCTAACCATTATTTTTCCTCTGGCCGGCAAAAATTCTTGTTGTTTTAATCCTGCCAATGCTAATTTTTGTTTTCCCATTCTGACTGAGTCCATCGCATGAAAAACCTGATTGCGGAACTCCTGCTCAAGCTGGCAGAAAAAGAAGAAGAGTCTAAAGAATTAGTGGTCCAGGTTGAGGCGCTGGAAATCGTGCTCACCGCCATGCTGCGCAGACTGGATGCCGCCCAGGTTAGCGACATCGCGGCGGGTATTGATCGCGCGATGCCGCCCGCCGCTTCCGTGCAGGAAAATCCGGACGCGCTGATGCTGCGTAATTACGTCGAAAAGTTGCTCAACCACCCGCGCGAATAATCCCGCCGTATGCGCATATATTTTTTTCCGCTTTGCTTATTCCGTGCCATGCTTAACAGGCAATAATCACACGGAGAAACCGGCAATGAAATCGTGTCTTGTGGCAATAATGGCAGCAGGCCTGCTGCTGGCTGGCGGTGCGGGCGCGGCGGAGAAAACCGCGCAGCAGGAAAAAATGACGCTGTGTAATCAGCATGCAGGCGCGCAAAATCTGAAAGGCGATGCGCGTAAAAGCTTTATGAGCGAATGCCTGAAGAAAGACAGCAAAATGGGCAATATGACGCCGCAGCAGATGAAAATGAAAAGCTGTAATAGCGAAGCAGGAGAGAAAAAACTCAGCGGCGATGCGCGTAAAACCTTTATGAGCAGCTGTCTGAAGAAGAGTGCTTAAACCTCTGGCGGCCTGCGGGCCGCTTTTTTGTGTCCGCACTCGCAGGGTTAATGCGCGACGTATTTTTTCTGTCATAAACGGCACGCGTTGCCAAAACTTTACAAAATCCTTACATAAAATTCCATTTCTCCCCATCCAGTCTCTCTGACGCTTAACCGTGGACAGAGCGGCTTTACGTGCAACATAAGGAACCTGTTGTATGGTCGCTGCGATCATTATTGGTGTATTTATTATTAGTGTGCTTTACGCCCACTCACGCGGCGTGGAAAAGCAAAAGTTTTCCCGTCAGTTATTTGATCACTCCACTTTTATGGCGCCGATCAATATGTTTATGACCGGGCTGTCGCGACTGCCGGCTAAACAGCCCTATTTTCCGGTTGAGGATTTTCCTGAGCTGCGTCAGCTGACCGATAACTGGCAGGTGATTCGCGATGAAGCCATTCGCCTGCAGGATCACATTAAAGCGGCGCAGACGCATAACGATGCCGGATTTAATACCTTCTTCAAGCGTGGCTGGAAGCGTTTCTATTTAAAATGGTATAGCGATGCACATCCGTCAGCGCGCGAACTCTGTCCGGTAACCACCGAACTGGTGAGCAACATTCCCGGCGTTAAAGCGGCCATGTTTGCTGAACTGCCGCCGGGCAGCCATCTGGGCAAACACCGCGATCCTTATGCCGGTTCGGTGCGCTATCACCTCGGGCTGCAAACGCCGAACGACGATCGCTGCTTTATTGAAGTGGATCGTCAGCGCCACAGCTGGCGCGACGGTCAGGCGGTGATTTTCGACGAAACTTACGTGCACTGGGCGCAGAATGAAAGCGAGCAGACGCGTATCATTCTGTTTTGCGATATCGAGCGGCCAATGAAATGGCGCTGGGCACAGGCGGTCAATCACTGGGTGGGCTCGACGTTAATGTCAGCAGCGGCATCGCCCAACGACGAAAACGATCGTACCGGCTTCCTCAACCGCATCTTCAAATACGTTTATGCGCTGCGCGATGCCGGTCAGAACCTGAAGAAACGCAATCGCCGGTTGTATTACTGGGTCAAACATGGACTGATTGTGGCGATTTTCGCGCTAATCATCGTGCCCAGCGTGTTCTTCTGATCCTTTCGTGCCGCTTAAAACGGCGGTTTAACAGTCAGTTAACCGCCGTTTCGCTTTGTTTCTCCTGCTAAATCCTCACGCTTTGCCACACTTACTCTTTGTAAGGAATTGTCGTATCAGACGAATAACCCCGAAGGAGGCGAACCGTGAGCTATCAATCTGTCGTGGAACTCAAGGCGCTGGCGCAGCGTAAACCCACTAAAGTGACCGTCGGCGAAACGGATATGGTGCTGATTCGCGACGGCGACCGCGTGCAGGCGCTGCAGGCAAAATGTCCGCACGCGGGCGCGCCGCTGGAGCAGGGCGCAGTGTGCGGCGACAAACTGGTGTGTCCGTGGCATAAGGCGGTATTTGAGCTGCGCGATGGCAAAATGTGCGAGCCGCTGGCGCTGGCCAATCTCAAACGCTATCCGGTGCGCATTGAACAGGGGCAGGTGCTGATCAATCCGCAGGCGATGTCGCCGGCCAGTGCGCCGGTAGCTCAGGGTGAAGCGCCGGTGTGCGTGATTCTCGGCTCTGGCGCGGCGGGCAGTGCTGCGATCTGGACGCTGCGCGATGAAGGCTTTAGCGGCCGTATTGTGCGTATCGAGCGTGAAAGCGACGCACCTTACGATCGCACCACGCTGAGTAAATTTGTCCCTTCCGGCAAGATGGCCATCGATGAGGTACCAAAGCTGCTGAAACAGGATGTGCTGGGCCCGGTGGTGTGGCTGCAGGGGGAGGTGGTGCAGCTGAAGGCGCAGGAGCAGACGCTGGTGCTGAAAGACGGGCAGCAGGTGAAGTTTGACCAGTTGCTGATCGCGACCGGCGGCGTGCCGCAGCCGCTTGATATCCCGGGCAAGGATCTGGATGGCGTGCACCTGCTGCGTTCACTGCGCCAGGCCGACACGCTGATTTCGCAGGTGGATGAGGCGCAGCAGCTGGTGATTATCGGCAACAGTTTTATCGGTATGGAAGTGGCCGGTGCGCTGCGTAACCGCGACATAGATGTCACGGTGGTGGCGCGTCATCCGCTGCCGTTTGCCAGCCAGTTCGGCGAAGAGATTGGCCGTCATTTTTATGAGCTGCACCGCAGCAACGGCGTGAAATTTGTCGAGGGTGAACCGGAAGCGCTGACCGGCGAAGGCGCAGTGAGTGGCGTGCGGCTCAAAGATGGCAAAACCGTGCCAGCCAGCCAGGTGCTGTTTGCCACCGGCATTGTGCCAGCCACCCATTTTATTCACGACCTGCCCTTACAGAAGGATGGCAGCCTGCTGGCCGACAGTCAGTTGCGGGTCAGTGAAAACATCTGGGTCGCGGGGGATATTGCCAGCTATCTCACGCCGCGCGGCGTGCAGCGCATTGAGCACTATCGCGTGGCGCATCAGCAGGGGCGCATTGCCGCGCTGAATATGCTGGGCAAACGCATCATGTACGATCGCGTGCCGTTCTTCTGGACTGCGCATTACGGCACCCGCTATGAGTATCTGGGGCATGCAGAGGAGTGGGACGATTATCGCCTGCTGGGATCGCTGCAGGACAAGCGCTTTATCGCTTTTTACTGCCAGCAGGGCATGATTGCGGCAGTGTGTTCAGCCGGCATGTATACGCTCACCGCCGCGCTGGTGCATGAGATGCAGCAGCCAATGACGCTGGAACAAGGCCTGGCGCTGTTTGAAGCGTATCAGGGTTAAGGTTCAAGTCCGCACCCAACAGTCCCCTCTCCCGCAAGCGGGAGAGGGTTAGGGTGAGGGGAAACCCGCACCATCACTGCTTACTCAGCGCCTCGGACTTCGCCATGCACTGCTGCATCGCGCCCATCACCGCAGCGCGGAAGCCTTTCTCTTCCAGCACCTTCACCGCTTCAATGGTGGTGCCGCCCGGTGAGCACACCATATCTTTCAGTTCGCCAGGGTGTTTGCCGGTCTCCAGCACCATCTGGGCGGAACCTTTTACCGCCTGCGCCGCAAACTGATAAGCCTGCGCCCGCGGCATGCCGCCCAGCACGGCGGCATCAGCCATCGCTTCGATAAACATAAACACGTAAGCCGGTGCCGAGCCGCTGACACCCACCACGGCATGAATCAGATACTCGTTCACCACCGCCGCTTTGCCGAAGCTCTCAAAAATGGTCACCACCTCGTCCACTTCCTGCGGTTCCACCAGCACGTTCGGCGTAATAGAGGTCATGCCTTCATTGACCAGCGACGGCGTATTCGGCATCACGCGGATGATTTTACGGTCGTGGCCGAGCACCGCCGCCAGCGAATCCAGCGTCACACCTGCAGCAATCGACACCACCAGCGCATCTTTCTTCAGCTGGCCGGCCAGATCCTTGAGCACTTTGAGAATCACGTTGGGTTTCACCGCGCCAAACAGAATGTCCACTTCACGTGCCAGGCTCTCGACGCTTTCCGCCGCCGTCACGCCATACTGCTGCGCCATCGCCTGGTTGGTGTCGGGTTTTCGATCGTGCACCCAGATATTGGCCGGGGCGATCTGCCCGCTGTTCACCAGGCCGCTGATGATGGCTTTCGCCATATTGCCGCAGCCGACAAACCCGATTTTCTTCTCCAGCATCGCTTTATCCTTTACGTGGTTCGGTTTTCTCAGTGGGTTAGCTTACGTCAGCGGCGGTGAATAACAAGTCGCGCACAAATAACATTTGCCATTCGCGGCCAGCGCGGCAAGATCGCAGGCATTGCCCGTTAATAAGGATTAAACATGTCGATTTGGGTGGATGCCGATGCGTGTCCCAATGTCATCAAAGAGGTGCTGTATCGCGCCGCTGAGCGCACCAAAGTCACCGTGACCTTCGTTGCTAACCAGCCGCTGCGCGTACCGCCGTCGCCGTTTCTGAAAACGCTGCAGGTAGCGGCCGGCTTTGACGTGGCCGATAACGAGATTGTGAAACGCGTGCAGCCGGGCGAGCTGGTGATTACCGGCGATATTCCGCTGGCAGCAGAAGTGCTGGAGAAAGGGGCGGCAGCGCTGAATCCGCGCGGGGAGCGTTACAGCAGCGACACCATTCGCCAGCGTCTGACCATGCGCGATTTTATGGAAACGATGCGCGCCAGCGGCATTCAGAGCGGCGGCCCGTCGGCATTAAGCCCACGTGACCGCCAGCAGTTTGCTAACGAACTGGATAAATGGTTACGTCAGCGTTAATCAGACGAAGTTGTCGTCGTCGTCAAAATCACCGCCGCTGCCGAAATCGTTGAAATCATTGTTATCGGCAAAGCTGTTGTTGTCCCAGCCTGAATTGTCATTCAGGAAGGCATTGTTGCTGTCATTGCCGTTGAAGGTGTCCAGATTATCATCCACCTGCGGCAGCGCCGGTTCGTTGATGATATTGACGATCTCTTCCGGCTGCGAATGGTGGAACAGGCTGGTGAGCATGTCCGCCATCACCACACCGCCGGCCACGCCGACAGCCGTTTGCAGTGCGCCACCCAGGAAGCCGGTACCGCGCGCCGGTGCAGCATACGGCTGCTGAGGCGGTGCGGCATATTGTGGCTGTTGCGGTGCGCTGTTCCATGCCGGCTGTTGCGGCTGCGCCGGGCGTGAACCGCCGCCAAACAGGCTCGACAGGAAACCGCCGCTGCTTTGCTGCGGGGCCTGCTGCTGCGCCTGCGCCAGACGGCTCTCCAGCTCCGATACCTGCGCGTTGAGCTTTTTCATCGCCGCTTCCTGAATCAGGATCGCCTGCGCCATGTAGTAGGGCGCACCGGGCTGGCTCTGTAAATGCTGATTGATTAACTGTTCGGCACCGGCATCACGCGGGCCGCTCTGGCTTTCTGCCTGTTTCAGACGGCTGAACAGGCTTTCAATAAGTTGTTGTTCCTGGCTCTGCATGGTGAACCTCCGGTTAGGCATAGCGTGTTGTTCTTCAGGCGACCAACAGGACGTCCGTTGCCTGAACTATAAAGCGTATATGCGGGCTGCGTGACAGAAAGTAAATCAATGGCCTGGTAAGCAAATGTTGCCCCGCGTTTACAAATCGCCTGATGCACGAAATGCGCATCGTTTTTCCGTTAAAAATCAAAAGAATGGCATTAGCTATCGCTGAAATACGCGTAATTCGTGCTTCGCGGCTGGCTGATAAAATAAAATCCAGGTATCATGCGACGCATTATTGACCTGATGACGTTGCCCGCGCGGCAGACTACGGCGGAGGATGAGCCCGGATGTCATTACCCATCTATCTGATCGGCGCACGCGGTTGCGGTAAAACCACCATTGGCCAGGCGCTGTCGCAAGCGCTGGGCTATGCCTTTCGTGACACCGACCACCACCTGCAGCTCACCACACAGCGCAGCGTGGCAGAGATTGTGGCGACGGAGGGCTGGGACAGCTTTCGCGCGCGTGAAAGTGAATCGCTGCGGGCGGTTACCGCGCCTGCCAGCGTAATCGCCACCGGCGGCGGCATGGTGCTGGCTGATGTCAATCGCCACTTCATGCGCGAGCATGGCCAGGTCATCTGGCTCAACGCGCCCTCTGGCGTGCTGGCCGATCGGCTGGAGCGTCAGCCAGAAGCGGCACAGCGTCCGACCCTGACCGGCCGGCCTATCGCGGAAGAGATGGAAGATATCCTGCGTGAACGCGCGCAGCTCTATCGTCAGGCTGCGCACCATGAAGTCAACGCGATGCAGGCACCGGAGCAGGTGGTGGAACATATTCTGCAATCGCTGTCTCTCGCCCGCGCCAGCTAACTGCCTAAGAATTCTCCCTCTTTTTTACAGCGATCCTCGATTGTCTATACTCAATAGCAGGCAGAGGATCACCGCTGTCTGTGTGGAAACCTGACATAAGAGGGAAAACGATGCCAACCAGACCACCCTATCCGCGAGAAGCGCGCATTGTTGCCGTTGAAAAAGGGCAGGCGGGCAATACCGTCACCTGGTATGAATTACGGGCTGACCATCCACGTCCGGATACCTTAATTAGCGAACATAAATCGGAAGCGGAAGCGCAGGATGCCAAAGACCGCTATGAAGATGTGGAAAAAGAATAATCCCGGCGGGCAGGGATGCCCGCTTTAGCGTAATTACGTCCGGTCGCTAAATAGATTTTTTATTTTCCCTGATGCGCTAATTACGGCGATAAAAGCTGCCGTCTTTTCTGTTTAATCGCTCTCCTGCCTGATAACGTCTTTTTATTTTTCCTTTAGCCCTTATTTTCTGCTGCCTTAAATAGCCTGCGTTTTGTCCGGTGCAAAATTTGCGCTTGACCGATAAACCGTCGCGTTTTACTTTCGGGTTATCGATACAGGAACTCAGTTCCATATAGTGAAACCAGCGCCATGACCACACTCGAAAATGCCGCCGCCGTGCTTAAGCTGTTTCAGCGCTTTGGCGTGGCGCAGGGCCATCCCGGCCTGACCTTTACCGAGGTGGTGGAGGCGCTGGGGCTGCCGAAAAGTACCGTGTCGCGCCTGCTGGCGACCATGGAAAGTGAAGGCTTACTGGAGCGCGATCCCGACAGCCGCTGTTTTCAGATTGGCCGCGTGCTGTTGTCCGTTGCCGGGCACTATCTTTCGACACCGCTGATTGACAGCGCATCGGCGCCGATGGCGCGCCTGGCGGCCAGCAGCGGCTGCATGGGCTATATCTCGGTGCTGGACGGGGACGATGTGCTGGTGATGCGCATGTACCACGGTCGCTTCTTTACCCAGCTGGTGACGCCGCCTGGTACACGGGTATCGGTTACCGGCACGTCGACCGGCCGCGTGCTGTTAGCGCAGCTGAGCGATGACGAGGTGCGCGCGCGCTTCAGCGATAACTGGCAAACCGCGTCGATCAATTCACCGCTGAACATCGATGCACTGTGCAAAGAGCTGGCATTGATTCGTCAGCAGGGCTGGGCACTGGCCCGCAATGAAACGCTGCCTGGCATTAGCTCGCTTGCCGTAGCGGTAACCAATAAACACCGCGGTGAAAGTGCCGCACTTTGTCTCTCATTTCTTTCGCAGGAAGCGGCCCCGGGTTATCCGGAAGCGCTGCTCAGCGAATTGCGCGCAACGGCTGCACTGATGGCCGAAAAATACGGCGCAGCGTCCTGAATAAAACAGGACAACCCTAATTTGATTTCAAGGCGTAATACTTCGCGCCACACCGGGGAAATAGCAGGTCTTCGGACCTGCTTATTTCAATAATCAGGGAACGATGAATAAAACGTTGAGGTTCCGCGTGTCGGGCACAATGTCATTGCGCGTTTTCTACAGGGTGAAAATACGGGGATAATATGCGTCTGGATAATCCAATAAAAAATATTGGCGTGGGCCTGATGCTGGTTCTGCTGTCAGTTGCAGGGGCCATCATTGGGGTACAGCTGATCACAACTATTGGGGTAACGCCCAATACTTCTATTATCGGCGCGCTATTTGCCATGCTGCTGGCGCGCATTCCACTGCAGTGGTTTCGCCGCTACCGTTCGGTTGAAGTGCAAAACCTTGCACAGACCGCCATCTCTTCCGCCACCTTCGGCGCTGCCAACAGCCTGCTGATGCCGATTGCCGTGCCGTGGGCGCTGGGTGAGCCGCAGCTGGTGCTGCCGCTGTTTGTCGGCGTCAGCGCGGCAATGCTGCTGGATGCGTGGCTGCTGTATCGTCTGTTTGATACGCGCGTGTTCCCGGCCAGCAATGCATGGCCACCGGGCGTGGCAGCGGCAGAAGCGATCAAAGCCGGTGATAAGGGCGGTCGCCAGGCGTGGCTGCTGGTGGCTGGAATCGTGGGCGGCGTCGCGGGCTCGATGCTGAAAATCCCGATGTCCGCCTTTGGTACGGCATTCATTGGCAATATCTGGGCGCTGACCATGCTCGGCATCGGCTTCCTGCTGCGTGCCTATGCGCAACCGGTTGCCGGTATTGATATTAATGCGCTGTACATTCCGCACGGCGTAATGGTCGGAGCCGGTCTGGTGGCGCTGATTCAGGTGGTGCAGGTGATTCGCAGTCGCCGTCACGACAACCTCAACGTCAGCCGCAGCGACAGCGAAGTCAAACGCGCGCTCGGCCTGGGGACTGTCGGCTATATCGTAATCTCGGCACTGCTGGCGCTGGGTGGCGGGCTGTGGAGCGAAATGGGCCTGCCGATGCTGCTGCTGTTTATTATCTACGCGGCCTTTGCCGCCTTTGTGCATGAGCTGATTGTCGGCATCGCCGCCATGCACTCGGGCTGGTTCCCGGCCTTCGCGGTAGCGCTGATCACCCTGATCCTCGGCATTCTGCTCGGCTTCCCGCCGCTGGCGCTGTGCCTGCTGTGCGGCTTCACCGCGGCCACCGGTCCGGCCTTTGCTGATATGGGCTATGACCTGAAGGCCGGCTTTATTCTGCGCGGTAACGGGGCCGATGTGCAGCAGGAGCTGTGGGGCCGCCGCATCCAGCTGATCGCCGCGATGATCGCTTTCGTCATCGCAATTCCGGTGGTGTGGTATGCGCATAACCTGTTCTTTGTCGACAACCTGCTGCCGCCGGTGGCGCGCGTTTACGCCAAAACTATTCAGGCCGGCGCGGAGCCGGGCATTGCCGGTAGCCTGCTGATGTGGGCGATTCCGGGGGCGATTATTCAGCTGATCGGCGGGCCTAAGCGCCAGCTCGGCGTGCTGTTAGCCACCGGTCTGTTAATCAACAACGCCGCCGCAGGCTGGGCGGTGCTGGTCGGGATTGCGTTACGTGTCCTGATCCTGCGCGTGTGGGGCGAGCGTGGACGTTCACCGATGGAGGTGATGGCCGCTGGATTCATTGCGGGCGACGCGCTGTACAGCTTCTTCCACTCACTTTTTGCCAGTAGCAGTAAGAAATAATCCAGGGATTTAGCGATGAGTTTACAGCAGACACTACAGGTTTTTGAGTTACTCGACAGCGCCTACGTGGATGGCCAGCAGGTGGTCGATCTGTTCGCCGCCTATCCTGGCGTGCAAGCCAGCTTTAAGCACGTCAGCGGGCCAAAAGGGCGCACCGATTTTGTGCGCATCGACATTCCGGGCGCCCAGGGCAAAAGCCGGGGCGGCAGCGCGCCGACGCTGGGGATCATTGGCCGTCTCGGCGGCATCGGTGCGCGCCCGACGCGCATCGGCATGGTGTCCGACGCCGACGGTGCGGTTGCTGCGGTGAGCAGCGCGCTGAAGCTGGCACAGATGCAGACCAAAGGCGACGTGCTGGCCGGCGATGTGATCGTAACCACGCATATTTGTCCGGATGCGCCGACCCGGCCGCACGAGCCGGTGGACTTCATGGATTCGCCGTGCGACGACATCACCATGAATGACAACGAAGTGGTTGCGGGCGTCGACGCGATTCTCTCTATCGATACCACTAAAGGAAACCGCATCCTCAACCATAAGGGCTATGCGCTGTCACCCACGGTGAAAGAGGGCTACATCCTGCGCGTGTCGGAAGATCTGCTGCGCATCATGGAGATGACCAGCGGTCAGCCTGCGGTGACGTTCCCGATCACCACGCAGGACATCACCCCTTACGGCAACGGCGTGTATCACCTCAACAGCATCCTGCAACCGTCCACCGCCACTGATGTGCCAGTGGTGGGCGTCGCGATTTGTGCGCAATCCGTGGTGCCTGGCTGCGGCACCGGCGCCAGCCATGAAGTGGACATCGCGGCGACCGTGCGCTTTGCGGTGGAAGTGGCCAAAGAGTTTGGCCGTGAGACCTGCCAGTTTTATGACCCGCAGGAGTACGCGCTGCTGCTATCTTTGTATGGTAGCCTCAGCCACCTGCGCAGCCGGAAAGCCTGATGATGAAACCGTCGCTTGTAACCTTAACCATTGGCCAGTCACCGCGTAGCGATATTTTGCCGCTGCTGCAGGAGCATTTGCCCGCCGACGCCGTCGCGCATGCCGGTCTGCTGGATGGCCTGACGCTGGCTGAAGTGGAGCAGTTATACGCTCCCGCGCCGGGCGATAAAGTGCTGGTTTCGCGCATGAGCAGCGGCGAACAGGTACGGCTGGCGGCGGCCACCGTCGAACAGGGACTGCAGCGTAAAATTACCGCGCTGGAGCAGCAGGGTTACGACACCATTCTGCTGCTGTGTACCGGTGAGTTCGGCACGCTAAAAACCACGTCGGCGCTGCTGCTGGAGCCGGATCGCATCATTCCGCCGCTGGTCAGCGCCATCGTACAGGCGCACAAAATCGGCATCGTGGTGCCGGTTGAGGAGCAGATCGCTGAGCAGGCCAGCAAATGGCGTAACCTGCAAAGCACGCCCTGTTTTGCCGTCGCCAGTCCATACCTGGCGCAGCAGAGCGAACTGATGGAAGCCGGATTGACCCTGCAGGAGCAGGGCGCTGATGTGGTGGTGCTCGACTGTATCGGTTATCACCAGAAACACCGCGATTTCCTGCAGAACATGCTGGGCATTCCGGTGCTGCTGTCGAATGTGCTGGTGGCGAAACTGGCGGCTGAACTGATCGTCTGATCGAGGCCGATCACAACTTGCGACGGGCGGCGCTAATTCGCGTGACAGATCAGCGAGTTCCCTTGTAATCTGCCGGTAACCCTAATGTGCTGTGAGGAAGTAACATGCTCAACGTAAGTGAGTATTTCGACGGAAAAGTGAAATCCATTGGTTTCGACAGCGTGACCATTGGCCGGGCCAGCGTTGGCGTGATGGCGGAAGGCGAATACACCTTTGGTACCGGCCAGCCGGAAGAGATGACGGTAGTGAGCGGCGCGCTGAAAGTGCTGCTGCCGGGCGAAGCCGAGTGGAAATGGTACGAAGCCGGATCGGTATTTAACGTGCCGGGCCACAGCGAATTCCACCTGCAGGTGGCAGAGCCAACGTCTTACCTGTGCCGCTATCTTTAAGCGTTAAAGCAGCATCCATTATCAACCGGTAAAGCCTGTGCGGCGTTACCGGTTTTTTTATGCGCCAGCATGGGGTGTGGCCTGAGGTCAGCATAAATGCTGACCCTACAGGTATGAATCAGCATATTTGCAGGGGCGTCATTCATGGCGACCGTTAAACACACCCGTACTATCCTTTAAGCCGGCGATGTCCGCTTAACGCTGCGCTTCGCCGCCTAACGCTTCCACCAGATTGCTGATCAATGCCGCCAGCTCGCTGGTCATCAGAATGAAATCGGCATCAAAACGCTGGGCGAAATCATCGCGATCGATATCGTCATTCTGCTCGCGCAGCGTGTCGCTGAATTTCAGACGCTTCACCGAGGCGTCATCGGCGATCACCAGCTGAATACGCTCCTGCCAGTCGAGCGCCAGTTTGGTGACCACTTTACCGGCTTCGATGTGGGTGGCGATCTCGTCGGAAACCAGATCCTGCTTTTTACAGCGGATCACGCCGCCATCTTCCAGTATCGCCTTCAGCTCAGCCTGGTCCATCAGGGTGAAACCCGCCGGCAATTCACCGGAGCGCACCCATTCGGTCAGCGTCAGCTCAATCGGATTTTCCAGCGTCAGCGGCACCACCGGCAGCGAGCCGAGGCTCTTACGCAGCAGCGCCAGCGTATCTTCCGCTTTCTTCGCGCTGGCGCAGTCGACGATGATCAGATTATTGACCGTGTCGATCCACATAAAGGTCTGACTGAAACGGCTGAAGGCACGCGGCAGCAGGCTGTGCAGCACTTCATCTTTCAGCGAATCCTTTTCGGTCTTTTTCAGCTTGCGGCTCTGTTCCGCCTCCAGCTTCTCAATTTTGGCTTCCAGCGCCTGCTTCACCACCGGCGACGGCAGAATTTTCTGCTCGGTGCGGGCGCAGATCACTATCTGACCGTTAATCACATGCGTCAGCGCTTCGCTGCGGTTGCCCATCGGCGAGACCCAGCCGGTTTTGGCCATGTCCTGGCTGCCGCACGGCGTGAAGGTGAAGGCGTCGAGCTGTTTTTCCAGATCGTCTGCGGACAGCGGGATGTCCCGATTCAGACGATAAACCATCATATTTTTAAACCACAACATCAGGATTCCTTACCGTGGGTGCGATCGGGCGCACAAGTCTAAAACAGTCAGCGCGCATGATAGCGAAACATCGGAGTGGTTTCATTGCCTTTCCCGATTCAGCCTTCTACTGTATCTGTCACCTGAACGAATAATGAGGAATAAATCGTGCGTATCGGTATTGATTTAGGCGGCACCAAAATTGAAGTGATTGCGCTGTCTGACCAGGGCGAGGAGCTGTTTCGCCACCGCGTGAATACCCCGCGTGACGACTACGCGGCCACGGTGCAGGCGATTGTCGATTTAGTCCTGCTGGCGGAAGCGCAGACCGGGCAGCAGGGGACGGTCGGCATCGGCATTCCCGGCACGATTTCTCCTTATACCCAGCGGGTAAAAAATGCTAACTCGACGTGGCTCAACGGCCAGCCGCTGGACAAAGATTTGGCGCGTGCGCTGAATCGTGACGTGCGCATCGCCAACGACGCGAATTGCCTGGCGGTTTCCGAAGCGGTCGATGGCGCAGGCGCAGGCCAGCCGCTGGTGTTTGCGGTGATCATTGGCACCGGTTCCGGCGCAGGCGTGGCCATCAACGGAGAATCACGCATTGGCGGTAACGGTAACGCAGGCGAGTGGGGGCATAATCCGCTGCCGTGGATGGATGAAGATGAACTGCGTTATCGCGCGGAAGTGCCGTGCTACTGCGGGCTGCAGGGCTGTATTGAGACGTTTGTCTCCGGCACCGGCTTCGCCATTGATTATCAGCGTCTCAGCGGACAGGCGCTGAAGGGCGCGGAGATCATCCGGCTGATCGAACAGCAGGATCCGGTAGCCGAGCTGGCGATGAGCCGTTATGAAACGCGGCTGGCCAAATCGCTGGCGCAGGTGGTTAACCTGCTCGATCCGGATGTGATTGTGCTCGGCGGCGGCATGAGCAACAACGATCGGCTGTACCAGACGGTGCCGACGCTGATGAAGCAGTGGGTGTTTGGCCGCGAGTGCGAAACGCCGGTGCTGAAAGCGGTGCACGGTGACTCCAGCGGCGTGCGCGGTGCCGCCTGGCTGTGGCCGGTGAAAGGGTAGCGTCACGGCGCTTTATGCGTGTTTAACCCCTCTTCCGGCGGAAGAGGGGTCAGTTTTGGCTTAACTGACCGGCGTGACACACGATATCGTGCGCATGCAGTACGGCCGGCCGGTTTTCATTCAGTCGGATGGCGGCATAAATATCGATATGCAGTTTTTGCGCTTCATCGTCAGCCAGTGCGCGATAACACAATCCTTCCTGATGAAAGGTACATTTCGACTGCGGCATCAGGGCAAAGCCTTTTCCTCGGGCAATGTGTGTCAGCATAACCAGTGAATCATCGGGCTCTTTAACTCTTTTAAGCGGGGTGTGGAGCTGTGAAAACAAGCGTTCACATTTATCGTAGAATGACGGATTGGCGCTTCTGGCAAACCAGAACAGCGGTAAATCACCGATCGCTTCCAGCGAGACTTTTTCTTTCAGGCTGGCCGGATGTCTGGCCGGCATTGCTACCAGCAAAGGCTCACGACCGATCCTCTGGTACTGCACGGTATCTTCGTGGCCGGTTGCCCTTTCGCCCGTCAGTACCAGGTCCAGGCGGTTTTTTGCCAGACACTGCAGCAACTGCGCAGACGTCAGATCGGGCGTTTCCACATCGTCGGCGGCGTCCAGTTTCAGCAGTTGCTGGTGAATGGGCGCAATCAGTGCAAAATTCAGCGTGCGGGTGAGGCCGATACGCAGGCGCTTTTCTGAAGAAAGCGAGCCAGGCTTGAGTTCATTCAGCGCCTGAAGGATCTTCTCCGCTTTGATTACCAGCGCCCGGCCAGCGTCCGTCAGACTGACGTCATGGGTGCTGCGGCTAAACAACGGCTGCTCCAGCACGGCCTCAAGGCGCTTAATCTGTCGGGTTAGCGGAGGCTGAGTCATTCTGAGCCGTTCGGCGGCCCGGCGAAAGTTCAGCTCGTGCGCAACCGCAAGAAAGCATTGCAGCTGTTTCACGCTGGGGAGATGGTTGCTGATAAGGTGCTCTGCCGTCGCCATAAGTCCATCCGGGTAATCAAAGACGTTATTCTACCCCGCTAAAGATCAGCAGGATATGGGGTTAATCGGTCTGGACGCGCAGCAGGCTGGCGGCGCGACGTCAGAAAAAATAACCGGGCGTTACCCGGTTATGGCTTCAGGCATTAATGCTTTTCATCCCTTCCTGAGAATAGCGCTCGCCCCTGATCTCAATATGCTGGTGGATAGCGTTCAGTAAGGCGATATCTGCCTGCTCCAGCACGATATCAGCGGCCTGCGCATTTTCTGCCAGATAACGTGACTGTTTCGTTCCCGGAATGGGGATCAGCTTGTCGTACTGCGCCAGTAGCCAGGCCAGCGCAATCTGCCCCGGCGTGCAGCTGTACTTTTCAGCAAGCGGGTGCACCGCGTCAAGAAGCTGGGCGTTATGGTCGAGGCTGGATTGACTAAAGCGCGCATTATTTTTGCGGAAATCACCCTCAGCGAAGTCGCTGTTATGACGATACTTTCCGGTCAGAAACCCTCTGCCCAGCGGAGAGTAGGGAACTAAACCTATACCCAGCTCTTTCACCACCGGCAGAATCTCAGCTTCGATATCGCGCGTCCACAGTGAATATTCGGTTTGCAGGGCGGCGATCGGGTGGACGGTATGGGCCCGGCGCAGGGTTGAAGCAGAAACTTCACACAGGCCAATGTGGTTGATCTTACCCGCTTTAACGAGGCGGCTCAGGCATTCCATGCTCTCTTCAATCGGCGTAACCTGGCTCACGCGGTGAAGATAGAACAGATCGATGCGCTCAACGCCAAGCCTTTTAAGCGATTCATTACAGCAGCGGGTGATGTAGTCAGGTTGGTTGTTAATCGTCCGGGCATAAGCCTGGTCCGCAGGGCGATCGATACCGCACTTGGTGGCAATTTTAAACTGCTCACGCGTGGTGTTATCCAGACCGGCAAGAAAGTGGCCAATCAGCCGCTCATTATGGCCCCGCCCGTACATATCCGCGGTGTCGATAAACGTGATATTCAGGTCGATAAGCGCGTGTAACAGCTGCAGTGAAGCGTGGTCGTCTGTCTGGCCATAAAATTCGCTCAGTCCCATGGCACCATAGCCGATCGAACTGACAGTCAGGGTTTGCGATAAATGTCGGGTGTGCATAGTGGCTCCTTTTGTGGTTTTTTTGATTGTTGCACCCCGATTACGCGTAATGAATTGTCATTTTCGTCATGCAAAAAAGGTATCACAGCAGCATGACCGGAGCGGTGCTGTGGTGGGGTGGATTTATCGCGTGGGGCAGAAAGAGGCGGGTACACAAAGGGCTCTGTGTACCCGCCTCCGTTGCCTGAAGGGCAGGGGCAATGCGTTGCTTACTCGCCGACCAGCATGGAATCCTGCGGTGCGCGCTCGCGCTGGGCTTTGGTGGCGAGGAAGTAAAGGTAGCCGAGCACCATGATCGCCACAAACAATCCGCCAATCACCGGGTTGAACCACAGCATCGCCACCAGACACACCAGCGACAGCACCAGTGCGATGCCCGGTACCAGCGGATAGCCCGGCGCACGGAAGCTGCGCTCCAGATCCGGTGCGCTGCGGCGCAGCTTAAACAGGCTCAGCATACTCATCAGGTACATCACAATCGCGCCGAACACCGCCATGGTGATCATCGCCGCCGTCAGCGTCATGCCCTGCAGATTGATCAGTCCGTCGCTGTAAATGGCGGCGATACCGATGACACCGCCGGCGATGATGGCGCGGTGCGGCGTCTGGAAGCGCGACAGCTTCGCCAGGCTGGGCGGCAGATAGCCCGCGCGCGCCAGGGCAAAGAACTGACGCGAGTAGCCAAGGATGATGCCGTGGAAACTGGCGACCAGGCCAAACAGGCCGATCCACACCAGCATATGCATCCAGTTAGAGTGCTCGCCGACGATCATCTTCATCGCCTGCGGCAGCGGATCGTTGATGTCCGACAGCTTGCGCCAGTCGCCCGCGCCGCCGGCCAGCAGCATCACGCCAATCGCCAGCACCACCAGGGTAAGAATGCCGCTGATGTAGGCTTTCGGGATGGTGCGCTTCGGATCTTTGGCTTCTTCGGCCGCCATGGCCGCGCCTTCAATGGCGAGGAAGAACCAGATAGCGAATGGAATGGCGGCAAAGATGCCGGACAGCGCAGGCATGCCAAAATGATCGCTGCCGGCCCAGCCGTTGGCGGCGAAGTTCGCGACGCTGAAACCTGGCGACACCACACCCATGAACACCAGCAGTTCCAGCACCGCCAGCACCGTCACCACCAGTTCGAACATCGCGGCCAGCTTCACGCCGAGAATATTCAGTGCCATAAACAATAAATAAGCCCCGACTGCCGCCGTTTTGGGGTTGAGATCGGGATACTGCACGTTGAGGTAGGCGCCAATCGCCATGGCGATGGCCGGCGGGGCGAACACGAATTCAATCAGCGTCGCCAGACCGGCAATCAGACCACCGGTTTCGCCAAATGCCCGACGGCTGTAAGCGAACGGCCCGCCAGCGTGCGGAATCGCCGTGGTCAGTTCGGTAAAGCTAAAAATAAAGCAGGTATAAAGCGTGGCGATCAGCGCGGTGGTGATCAGGAATCCCAGCGTCCCGGCCACGCCCCAGCCATAGCTCCAGCCGAAATACTCACCGGAAATCACCAGTCCAACCGCAATACCCCATAAATGCAGGGTGCCCAGCGTGGGTTTTAGTTTGCCTGTCATCTTCATCTCCCCGTCATGCTTGTTGTGCGGCGTTGGCACCGCGCTATTGTGGGTTTGCGCTACAGTGAAGGGATAATGCCGCTGCCCGGGACGGGAAAACTTGACGCCGGCGCAGTGAGTTTTGTCCTCTGCGGTCAACTCGCTGCCAGAAAAAGCGCTGGCTGTACGCTGCGGTCAACTTTTGCTGTTCTGCGGTCAGGCAGTCAGGACGACCTCATCCCATGCTGATAACACTGGTTTATAGAGACTGATGCTGGAGAGTGATGAATGAGCGCCAAACAAGCCGAATCCCTGACCGATGCCGAGATCACCCTGCTGGCGCAACGTGCGCTGGCCTGCTATCCCGCCGTCCTGCACGGTGAGCTGCAATTGCTGTGCCGTTCGGAGAACGCCACCTTTTTGCTGCGTGCCGGCGGCAAACGCTACGCGCTGCGCCTGCACCGGCCGGATTACCACAGCAAAGCGGATATTCTCAGTGAACTGATGTGGCTCGATGCGCTGCGCGAGACCGGCATCATGGTGCCGCAGGCCATCCCGGCGCGCGACGGTGAAAGCGTGCTGACGCTGACGCTGGCGGACGGCAGCACGCGTCATGCGGTGCTGTTCCACTGGATTGACGGCGAGATGCCGACCACCGACGTCGATCCCAAAGCCTTTCAGCAGCTCGGGACCATCACCGCGCGCCTGCATCAGCACAGCCGTAGCTGGCAGAAACCCGAAGGTTTTCAGCGCATTATCTGGGATCATCACACCATGGTCAGCGAGCACAGCCACTGGGGGCGCTGGCAGGATGCGCCGCATCTCGATCCGGCCGATCACGGCATTATCGCAGCGGCGGTGGAGCGCGCCGGGCAGGCGCTGGCGGAATTTGGTAAAGAGCGCGATCGCTACGGCCTGATCCACGCCGATCTGCGGCTGACCAATCTGCTGCTGCACAAAGGCGAAACCCGGGTGATCGACTTCGATGACTGCGGCATGGGCTGGTATCTGCACGATCTGGCGGCCGCGATCAGTTTCGTCGAGCACCATCCGCGTGCGGCGGAGTGGGTGGATAACTGGATCCTCGGCTATGAACGCGTGGCGCACATCAGCGATGCTGAGATGGCGCTGGTGCCGACGCTGCTGATCCAGCGTCGTATTCAGATGACGGCGTGGATGGGCACGCACGCCGATACCGAGATGGCGCTCAGCCTCGGGCCGCACTGGGCCAGCCATTCGGTGCGGCTGTGCCGTCGCTATCTTGAGAGCAGCCAGCTGCCGGTAGGCGCGTGACCTGCACCAGCAGAGGGCAGCGGCGCGCGCTGATGGCGTAATCTGGTGCCTGCGCATCAAGCGCGCCAGCCGTCACAGGCGCGCTGACAGGCATGCGGATCGCCACCGGGAGCGCGCCAGCGGCGGCCAGGCGGTGCATTGCCTTGCACCGCGCGCCGCCGGGTGACGCTGGTATGAAAATTGCTGGATCCCTTCATTCTGTTATCCGCGCGATCCCTGAGAGGTTCCCATGCAATCACTCATCTCTGCTGCTGATGCCTTCAGCGCGTTTGCCACGCCCGCCAGCAACCGTGGCGTTCTGGCCGCGGCGGCGACCGGTCTGAGCGCCTTCATTACGGATAAAGGCGGCGATGTCGATCGCATCTTTGGCATCAGCGGTATCGATTCTGAACTGCTGGCCAGCCCGACACTGAGTCTGGGGCTGGTGAACTATTGCCGCGTGATGGAAGAAGCGGCGCGCCACTCCGGCTTTGATAACTTCGGTTTGCATTACGGCAGGCAGTTCAAACCGCAGTCATTAGGGTTAATTGGCTACATCGGACTGTGCTCGCCGACGCTGGAGCAGGCGCTGCACAATGTAGTGAACGCGTTTCCCTGGCACCAGCACGATACGCTGACGCGGCTGGTGGACAAGGGCGACTGCTGGCGGCTCGATTATCAGGTGCGCCACGGGGCGATCCTGGCACGCCGTCAGGATGCGGAGCTGACGCTCGGCATGTTCCTCAACCTGATTCGCCACGTGGCGGGCAAAAACTGGGCGCCGCGCGAGGTGCACTTTGAACATCCGCGTCCGGAGCAGTGGCACGAGCACTGCAAAGTGTTTGATGCGCCGGTTTGGTTCGATCAGCCGTTTAACTCACTGCTGATCGCGAAACGCGACCTGCAGCGCGCCATGCCGGAGCAGGATGCGATGCTGCTGATGGTGATGCAGGATGCCATTCGCCGCCTTAACAGCAGCGCCAGCGTGCAGAGCGTGGTCGAACAGGCGCGTTCGCAGGTCAGCCTGACGCTCATTCAGGGCGAACCGGTACTGGAGGAGATCGCTGGCAAAATGGGGTTGTCGAGCTGGTCGCTGCAGCGACGCTTGCGCGAAGAGGGCATCAGCTTTAGCGCGCTGGTGGATAAGGTGCGCTGCGAAATGGCCACGCACTACCTGCAGCAAAGACAGCTGCCCATCTCGGAGATGGCGCTGCTGCTCGGCTATTCCGAGGTCAGCGCGTTTTCCCGCGCCTTCCGCCGCTGGTTCGGCATCAGCCCGCGCCAGTGGCGCCAGGATGGGCTGGTAAGTCAGGCCGGTGTGGCGCAAAGCCAAACCACGCTGGCTGGTCGCGCTGCGGCGGAGGCGGTAAGCCGCGCGACTGACCAATAAGTTGCCACGCACGCAAACACAGCGCTTCGTCGCCCTGGGTTTGCGTCACCGCGTAGCGCCCACTGTTCTGCCACTCCAGGCGCACCCAGCACTGCTGTCCGGCATAGCGCGCCGCATCGTGAAACTGTTTATTGAGCTGCTGCTGCAGTGCTTCACTCCAGTGGCAGGCGGCGCTGTCAGCATTGTCCTGCGGCTGGCACTGATTGGCCAGGCTGGGGGCTGGCGCGGACACCTGCTGGCAGGCGCTGAGCCCCACCATCATCACTAACCCACCTGATAGTCTCGCTAATCGATTAATTAAATTCATTAATAAGCCTGCATTTTCACTAAAGATTTCTGGCGCTGCTGCCGACAGTCTACAGACCGCAGCAGGGAATGCTATGGCATTACTCTGACTGTCGGCATAACCAGAATTTGCCGCCTGGTGGCGGTGTTATCCCTTCCTTTATTCATGGACCAGAAATGCAGAAGAAATATGCCTTTGCGGCACTCTCCTTGTTAAGCGCCGCGCTGCTCAGTGGCTGTGCCACCGAGTCGTCGCGCGCCATCGATGCACCTCAGGTTCGCGCCGCAAGCCAGCCGGCTTATCAGGGCGTGCGCAGCCCAATCGCGGTGGGACAGTTTGATAACCGTTCGTCATACATGAATGGGATTTTCTCCGACGGCGTTGATCGTCTGGGCAACCAATCCAAAACCATTCTGATTACGCATCTGCAGCAGACCAATCGCTTCAACGTGCTGGATCGCAGCAACCTGAAAGAGTTGCAGCAGGAAGCCGACTTCAAACACAGCCAGCAGAACATCAAGGGCGCTAACTATATCATCACCGGTGACATCACCGAGTTCGGGCGCAAAGAAGTGGGCGACCAGCAGCTGTGGGGCATCCTCGGCCGCGGTAAAAGCCAGATCGCTTACGCCAAAGTGAACCTGAATGTGGTGGATGTGACCACTTCAGAAGTGGTTTATAGCGTGCAGGGCGCGGGTGAATACCAGCTGTCAGCGCGTGAGGTGATCGGCTTTGGCGGTACCGCCAGCTATGACTCTACCCTGAACGGCAAAGTGATGGATCTGGCGATCCGTGAAGCGGTCGACCACCTGGTGGATGGCATCAATAACGGCGCATGGCGCCCGGTGAAATAAGGATATTGACGATGAAATTACTGCAACTGAGCGCCGCGCTGATCGCGGCAGGCGTGCTGGCCGGCTGTGCGCCAAAAGGACCGGAGCCGATCTACTACTGGGGTGATTACCAGCAGCAGGTCTACAGCTATTACCAGAAAGACAGCGATCCGCAGAAGCAGATTGATGCGCTGAATCTGGATATCGAAAAGGCCAAAGCAGTGAACAAGCCGGTAGCACCGGGTCTGCACGCCCAGCTGGGCCTGCTGTACGCCAAAAACGGCAATACGGATAAAGCTTTCAGCCAGTTCGCCCTTGAGAAGCAGCTGTTTCCGGAATCGGCCCCGTACATGGACTTTCTGATGAAGAAAAAAGGTGTGAACCAATGAAAAAACTGATTGCCGTGTGCGGCGTATTCGCGGCGCTGCTGCTGACCGGCTGTGCCCAGAATAAGAAACCGTATGATTACAGCGCCTTCCGTGCCAGTAAGCCAGCGTCAATTCTGGTGCTGCCTGCCGATAACCGTGCGCCGGATATCAACGCGTCGCACAGCTTCACCTCGCTGGTGACCCAGCCGCTGGCGGAAGCGGGATACTACGTGTTCCCGGTGGCGGTGGTGGAAGAGACCTTCCAGCAGAACGGCCTGAGCAACGGGCATGAAATTCAGGCGGTGAGCACGAAGCGCTTGCATGACATCTTCAACGCAGACAGCGCACTGTACATTTCGATTACCGATTATGGCAGCAGCTATCTGGTGGTTGATTCGGTGACCACGGTCTCGGCCACTGCCCGTCTGGTCGACCTGCGCAGCGGTAAAGAGCTGTGGCAGGGCATGGCCACCGCCAATGATTCTGAGAACAGCAACAACAGCAACGGCGGCATCATTGGCATGCTGGTGTCGGCGGCGATCAAACAGATCGCCAGCAACGCGGGCGACAAAGCGCACACCATTGCGGGTGTCACCAGCGCACGTCTGTTAGCGCAGAACGAGCACGGTGGTCTGCTGGCCGGTCCGCGCTACAAAGCACCGGTTACACGTTAATCTACCTGGCGCGGCGATCAGCTGATCGCCGCGCCACTTCACGCATCACTCGCCCGGCAGCTCCAGTTTACTGTAGCCGAGCCCGTTCATTTTACGCACCCGGATCTGCACCGGGATACGCTCTTTCAT
This sequence comes from gamma proteobacterium symbiont of Scutellera amethystina, assembly GCF_059730845.1. Taxonomy (NCBI): domain Bacteria; kingdom Pseudomonadati; phylum Pseudomonadota; class Gammaproteobacteria; species gamma proteobacterium symbiont of Scutellera amethystina. The sequence goes on along the minus strand of NZ_AP035935.1, from coordinate 3,093,377 downwards.
CGCTTCCACATGACTGATCACGCCGATGGTTTTCCCGCTGGCGTTAAGCGCATCCAGCGCATCCAGCGCGGTGTCCAGCGTTTCGGCATCCAGCGTGCCGAAGCCTTCGTCGAGAAACAGCGATTCAATGCGCGTTTTATGGCTGACCAAATCGGACAGCGCCAGCGCCAGCGCGAGGCTGACGAGGAAGCTCTCGCCGCCGGACAGCGTACGCGTGTCGCGCGTGGCATCGGCCTGCCAGGTATCCACCACTTCCAGCTCCAGCTCATCGCTGACGCGGCGCTGCAATAAATAGCGGCCGTGCAGGCGATCGAGCTGGCGGTTTGCCAGCCACACCAGATGATCGAGGGTTAAACCCTGAGCAAAGCGGCGGAACTTGTCGCCTTTGGCCGACCCGATCAGATCGTTGAGGCGGCTCAGCTGTGCCAGTTCCGCTTCGTCAGCGGCGATCTGCGCCAGCAGCGTTTGCTGCTGCTGACGCTGTTGGGTATCGCTGTGCAACTGCTGCTGCGCTTCCCCCTGCTGGCGTGCGTTGTCACGCAGCGCTACGCGCAGCTGCTCGAGCCGGGCAGCGATGGAGCCGGCATCGGCATCGCTGAGCGCGGCCGGGCGCTGCTGCAGGTGATCGCTCAGCCGCTGCGCCAGTCTGGCATGCAGCGCGGTGTGCTGCTGATGCTGCTGCTCCAGCGTTTGCAGCCGCTGGCGCAGCGTCTGCACCTCATCTTCCGCCAGCAGCGCGGCGCGCAGGGCGCTTTCGTCAGCGAAATCACTGAGCAGCAATGCCTGCCGGAAGACGCTTTCGGCGTCCGCTGTGCGCTGCGCCAGCGTCTGCTGCTGGCTGACAATCTGTTCATACTGACCTTTCAGGCCGTGCAGCTCGCTTTGCGCCTGCTGCCAGCGCTGCAGCTGTTGCGCCAGCTCCTGGTCATGCTGTTGCAGCGCGGCGTGCTGCTGCTGACGCGCGTCCGCCACGCGCCGGTCGCCAAACAGCTGCTGGCGCTGCTGCTGCTGGGCCTGCTGCTGCTGTTGCAGGTGGTTAAGGGCTTGCTGCAGGCTGGCGACCTGCTGCTGTTCACGCGCCAGAGCGTGCTGCAGGCTGCTGCCTTCCGTTTCGCTTTTCGCCAGCTGCGGCTGTAGCTCAGCAAGTAACCGCTCACTTTCCTGCCACTGCTGCCAGCGCTGCTGCAGCGTTTGCAGCCAGCCGGCGCGCTCGGGCGCTGCAGGCAGGCTAAGCTGATGGGCAGCCAGCTGCTGTTCCAGCTGCTGCAATTGCTGCTGACACGCCTGACGTTCACCACTGATGCGCTGGTCGAGCTCATCGCGCTGCTGTTGGGCGCTGGTGAGCTGCTGCTGCGCCAGCTGTTGCTGCTGCAGATGCTGCTGCCAGCGCTGCTGCTGGTGCAGATGCGCGTCTTTGGCCTGCTGCAACGTGACGGCCGCCTGTTCACGCGCCTGCAACTGCTGCTGCTGGCGGGCTTCGAGCGCGTCCTGCTGCTGCTGCCAGGCGCTGAATTCTGCGTGCTGTTCAGCGCTGAAGGTAAGCGCCAGCTCACCGCACAGCGCCTGCCAGCGCTCGCGGGTGGCGGCGATCTGCTGGTCGAGCTCGGCGATTTCCTGTTGCAGCGCCTGCTGTTGCTGCTGCGACAGTTTAAGCTGCTCGCCCCGCGCGGTACCGGCTTCCCTGAGCTGCATCACGCGGCTCTCCAGCGCGGCCAGGCGCTGTTGATTTTCGTCCGGCTGCAACTGCTGGTAGCGGTCGATGGCCGGATGCTGGCAGGAGCCGCACAGCGGGCAGGGCTGTTCCGGCTGCAGCTTCGCCCGTTCATCGGCCAGCTGAATAATGGTGCGCTCCAGTTCACACAGGCGACGCACGTCCAGCAGCGTCTGATGCTCGCGCTTGTACTCCTCGCGCAGCTGCTGCAACGCCAGCGCTTCCTGCTCAGCATGCTGCTGTAAATGCTGCAGCTTAAGCTGGCGCTGCTGGCGCTGCGGCTGGAGCGTTTGCCACTGTGCCGCCAGCAGGCTGAGCTGCTGACGTACGCCGCGCTGCTGCTGATGCTGCACCAGCGCCGTCCGCAACGCCGGGCTGGCGATCTCCGCTTCCAGCGAAGTAAGCACCTGCTCCGCCTGCTGGCGCTGCTGCTGTGCCGCGGCTTCTGCCTGTTGCAGCGGCTGTGCCGCCTGTTCGCGCGCCTGCAGCGCCTGCTGCTGCTGTTCGAGCTGGCTTTGCAGTTGTTGCTGCTGCGCGCTGAGCTGCGTCAGCGTTTGCTCACGCTCTTCGAGCCGGGCGAGTTCGGCCTGCCAGCGCGCCAGTTCGCCGCCCCAGCGGGCGACAGCGGCTTCACTCAGGCGAAACGCCTGCTGCTGCGCCAGCTGCTGTTGTAAGCGTTCACTTGCCTGCTTGTGCTGATCCAGCGCCTGCTGGCTGAGTAACAGCGTTTTTTGCTGTTCGCTCAGCAGCGCCTGCTGCTGCTCAAGCTGCTGTGCACGGCTGGCGATCTGCTGATCGAGCGGGATCACCTGTTCGCTCAGCAGCGTCTCCAGCTGTTGCTGTTCGGCCAGCGCGCGTTCACGTGCCTGCTGTGCGGCCTGATAGTGGCTTTCACCCTGCTGCAGCGCCGCTTGCGCCTGTTGCTGTTGCTGCTGTAACTGCTGCGCCTGCTGGTTCAGTGTCTGCTGATCGCGCTGCAGCTGTTCGCGCTGCTGCAGTTTGTCGCGCAGCTTCTCCGCCGGTTCAGCACGCGCCAGCCGCTGACGATCGCCTTCCGCCTGCTGCCAGGCCGTGGCGGCAGCCTGCAACGCCTGCTGCGCCTGCTGTTGCTCCGCGTTGAGCTGCTGCTGCTGCGTCAGCCACTGCTGCTGCTGCTGGGCCTGCGCCAGCTGCTCGCTCAGATCCTGTTCGGTGCGGGTCAGCTGCTCCAGCTGCTGCGCCAGTTCGGCGCGGCGGGCGTCGTCGAGCAACAGCACCGCACCGGCGCGGGCGCGCAGCGTGTCGAGTGCCGCGCGCGCCGTGCGCCAGCGCTCGTAGATCTGCATCGAGATGTGACCGTAGATTTCGGTGCCGGTCAGCTCCTCCAGCAGCTCGGCGCGCTCGCCGGGTTTGGCATTGAGGAAGGCGGCAAACTGCCCCTGCGACAGCATCATCGAACGGGTGAAGCGGGCAAAATCGAGACCGGACAAGGTTTCGATGGCTTTGAGCTTGTCACCGACTTTATCGGCGACGATCTGGTTGTCCGCCACGCGCGCCAGTTCGACGCGCGGCGCCTGCAGTTTACCTTCCGCCAGGCCGCGCGCGCGGTTCTGGCTCCAGAAGGCGCGCCAGGCTTCACCTTTGATCTCAAACTCCACTTCGGCGAGGCACTCAGCGGTGTCACGCGTCATCAGCTGATTTTCGCTCTGCGACAGGCCACCAAGGCGCGGCGTCTGGTGATAGAGCGCCAGACAGATGGCATCCAGCAGCGTGGTTTTACCCGCGCCGGTGGCGCCGGTGATGGCGAACAGCCCGTTGCTGGCAAACGGCTCGCGGCGGAAATCGATAAACCACTCGCCGCGCAGCGCGTTGAGGTTTTTAAAACGCAGCGTCAGAATTTTCATGCGCCCGGATCCTCCAGCGTCGCCAGCGTGCTGCGAAACAGCTGCGTTAACTGCGCGCGCTGTTCATCCTCCAGCTGTTCCTCCAGCGCCAGCCGGCGGGCAAATACCTCTTCAACTTTCAGTTCGCTCAGGGTTTCGTTCTCCAGCCGCGCCAGGCTGCGCTGACGCTGATCGCGACTGCGGCGCACCAGCAGCACCTCAACCGGCAGCGCGTCGGTAAGCTGTTCGATGCGGCGCTGCAGGTCGCTCAGGTACTCCTGAGTAGTGATTTCGATATCCAGCCACACCGGCAGATCGCCTTCATAGGTGTGAAACGCGGTCAGCTGCTGTTCGATCTCCGCCATGGCGCCTTTTAACATCTGCATCGGCTGGAATGACGGAATAACCAGCGGTGTGACGGACTCCAGCCGGGTGCTAAATTCCAGCAGGAATACGCTTTTCTCACGCCCCAGCTCATCAAAACTGAGCGCAATCGGCGAACCGCTGTAGCGGATGTGATCGCTGTCGGCGATGCGCTGCGCACGATGGATGTGGCCCAGCGCAATGTAGTCGGCTGGCGGGAAGGCCTGCGCCGGAAAGGCGTCCAGCGTGCCGATGTAGATATCACGCACCGAATCGCTCTTGCTGACGCCCACGGTAGTGAGATGCCCGGTGGCGATGATCGGCAGCGTACTGCCCATGGCTTCGCGCTGCGCCACGGCGGCGGCATAACAGTGCTGATAGTGCTGCTCAATCGCCTGCAGCAGCGACAGCTGCTTATCGCGTCCGGACTGACCCGCCTGGCTGCGCAGGATGTCGCGCGGACGCAGATAGGGAATGGCGCACAGCAGCGCGCCCGGCGTGCCGTCACGCTGTTGCAGCGTCAGCACCTGCTGCTCGCCGCCGGGCGTGGCGCTGGTAATGACGCGGGTATTGAGGCAGGCCAGCAGCTCGCGCGATTCATTCAGCGTGGCGACCGAATCATGATTGCCGGCCAGCACAATCAGCTGGCAGCCGCTGGGCTGCAGCGCCACCACGAAGCGGTTAAACAGTTCGCGCGCGTAGCTGGGCGGCGAACCGGTATCAAACAGGTCGCCAGCGACGATCAGCGCATCCACCTGATGCTGCACAATCGCGGCCAGCAGCCAGTCGAGGAATTGCTGGTGCTCGGCGGCGCGGCTTTTGCTGTAAAAGAACTGACCGAGATGCCAGTCAGCGGTGTGAATAATGCGCATGAATGCTCCGTGCCTGCTATCGCAAAGCGGCAGTATAACCGCTTAACAACGCAATGAAAAAAAAGCGAAACCGGTTGTCACAATTGCGCTTTTTATCTGATTATCATGAGGTGGGTTTTTCATAAAAGTGTCACAAAACTGACGCATAATGGCGCCGCAAACCCCCGTGACATGCCGTCACAATCGCAGGAGTAATAATGGCTAAGCGCATTTTGGTTGTGGAAGACGAAGCTCCCATCCGTGAAATGTTATGTTTCGTGCTGGAACAAAACGATTACCAGCCGATTGAGGCTGAGGACTATGACAGCGCGATTGGCAAGCTGATCGAACCCTGGCCCGATCTGATTCTGCTGGACTGGATGTTACCCGGCGGCAGCGGCATTCAGTTCATCAAACATTTAAAGCGTGAAGCCATGACGCGTGATATTCCGGTGATGATGCTGACGGCGCGCGGTGAAGAGGAAGATCGCGTGCGCGGGCTGGAAGTGGGCGCCGATGATTACATCACCAAGCCGTTCTCGCCCAAAGAGCTGATGGCGCGCATTAAAGCCGTGATGCGCCGTATCTCACCGATGGCGGTGGAAGAGGTGATTGAGATGCAGGGGCTGAGCCTCGATCCCTCCTCGCATCGTGTGATGTCCGAAACCACGCCGCTGGAAATGGGACCGACCGAATACAAACTGCTGCACTTCTTTATGACGCATCCGGAGCGCGTATACAGCCGCGAACAGCTGCTGAATCACGTGTGGGGCACTAACGTGTATGTGGAAGACCGCACCGTGGATGTGCATATCCGTCGTTTACGTAAAGCACTGGAAGTTTCCGGCCACGATCGCATGGTACAAACCGTTCGCGGAACAGGGTATCGTTTCTCTGCCCGCTACTAAACGGAGTCTTTTACCGTGCTGGAACGACTCTCCTGGAAGAGATTACTGACCGAGCTGGCGCTGGTGTGTCTGCCTGCGCTGGTGCTGGGTCTGCTGGTTGGCTATCTGCCGTGGTGGCTGTTACTGGCCGTGTGCGGCGTGCTGTTCTGGCACTTCAAAAATCTGATGCGGCTGTCGCACTGGCTGTGGATTGATCGTTCAATGACGCCGCCCACCGGGCGCGGCAGCTGGGAACCGCTGTTTTACGGCCTGTATCAAATGCAGTTGCGCAATCGCCGCCGCCGGCGCGAGCTGGGCAATCTGATCAAACGCTTTCGCAGCGGGGCCGAGTCGCTGCCGGACGCGGTGGTGCTCACCACCGAAGAGGGCACCATTTTCTGGTGTAACGGTCTGGCTCAGCAGCATCTCGGGCTGCGCTGGCCGGAAGATAATGGCCAGAATATCCTTAACCTGCTGCGCTACCCTGAATTCTCCCGCTATATCCGCCAGCGCGACTTCAACAAGCCGCTGACGCTGGTGCTGAATAATCAGCATCACATGGAGTTTCGCGTCATGCCTTACAGCGAAGGGCAGTGGCTGATGGTGGCGCGTGATGTCACCCAGATGCACCAGCTGGAAGGGGCGCGGCGTAACTTCTTCGCCAACGTCAGCCATGAACTGCGTACCCCGCTGACGGTGCTGCAGGGCTATCTGGAGATGATGGACGATGCCGGGATGAACGAGCGCACCCGCAGCAAGGCGCTCAGTACCATGCAGGAGCAGACGCGACGCATGGACAGCCTGGTGAAGCAGCTGCTGACGCTGTCACGCATCGAAGCGGCCCCCGCCATTGATCTGAAAGAGACGGTGGATGTGCCGACCATGCTGCTGCTGTTGCAGCGCGAGGCGGAAACCCTTAGCCAGGGCCGGCACAGCATCCATTTCCATACCGATCCACACCTGAAGGTGTTCGGCAATGATGAACAGCTGCGCAGCGCGATTTCCAATCTGGTGTATAACGCGGTGAACCACACGCCGGATGGCACGCGCATCGACATCAGCTGGTTGCGCACCAAACAGGGCGCCGAATTTAAAGTGTGCGACAACGGGCCCGGCATCAGCGAGGAGCATCTGCCGCGCCTGACCGAACGCTTCTACCGCGTGGATAAAGCGCGCTCGCGCGCCACCGGCGGCAGCGGGCTGGGGCTGGCCATTGTTAAGCACGCGCTCGGCCACCACACCACGCGGCTGGAGATCAGCAGCGTGCCGCATCAGGAAACCTGCTTCCGCTTCGTGCTGCCACCGCGCTTGATTGTGGCGAACGGAATCCGCGAGAATGTGGCGCAGTAAACGCCACCGGACTCTGTGATGAAATCGCTGCTGCTCTCTCTTTTATTACTGTGCCCGCTGCTGGCGACGGCTCAGCAAAGCATGCTGACCGGCAACCTGAGCAGCGTGGGCTCGGACACGCTGGGCTACCTGATGACGCTGTGGGGCGAAGATTTCAGCCGTCAGTCGCCGGGTGTCAACGTGCAGGTGCAGGCGGCGGGATCGTCGACGGCGCCGACCGCGCTGGCCGCCGGGGCCGCTCAGCTTGGCGCTATGAGCCGGCCGATGCAGGTGGATGAGCGTCAGCTGTTTATCGCGCGCTATGGCTATGCACCGCTGGCGGTGCCGGTGGCGATGGATGCGCTGGTGGTGGTGGTTAATCAGGACAATCCGCTGCCGTCCATCAGTCAGCCGCAGCTGGATGCGCTGTTCTCCGTGACCCGGCTGTGCGGCGCACAGCAGGTGCCGCAGCGCTGGGGCGATGTTGGCCTGCATACGGCGAACTGGGCAACGCGCAGTATTCAGCGCTTTGGCCGTAACTCCGCTTCCGGCACCTGGGGCTTTTTCAAGCAGCAGGCGCTGTGTCGCGGCGATTTCCGCGCTGACGTCGCGGAGTTTCCCGGCTCGGCGGCGGTGGTGCAGGCGGTCGCCAGCACGCCGAACAGCATCGGCTACGCCAGCTTTGGCTTTCACCTGAGCGGCGTGAAAACCCTGCCGATCGTCACCGCCAGCGGCGACAGCGTCATGCCGGATGCCGAATCGATCCGCAGCGGCCGTTATCCGTGGTCGCGCCCTCTGTATATCTACGTTAACAAAGCACCCGGCAAACCGCTGCCGCCGCTGGTCGCCGCCTTTCTGCAGCAGGTGCTCTCTGCGCAGGGGCAGCGCCGCGTAACGGAGGCCGGCTACCTGCCGCTGTCCGACAGCCAGATCGCGCAGGCGCGCGCGGCGATTGCGCAAAACTAATTCACGCTGACCGATCATGAATTTTTTTCACGTCCCCTGAATTTTCTTCCATTGCCGCCGGTGGGGCGGCATGTCACTCTTATGGACATATAGCCATCCAGATGGCCAAAAATAACCGTACGCAATTATACCCTGACGCAATTATGTGTCAGTGCAGGAGTGAATATGCAACGCAACACCGCCCCGTTCCGCGCCGATACCGTCGGCAGCTTTCTGCGTCCCGCTGCCATTAAACAGGCACGTGAACAGTTCGCCAGTGGTGCCATCAGCACCGACCAGCTGCGTCAGGTAGAAGACGATGCGATTCGCCAGGTGGTGGAGCAGCAGCGCGCCAGCGGTCTGCAGGTGGTGACCGACGGTGAATTCCGCCGCGCCTGGTGGCACTTTGATTTCTTTGGCCATCTGCACGGTGTCGAGCTGTTCGAGGCCGATCAGGGCATTCAGTTCAACGGTGTGCAGACCAAAGCGCACGGCGTGAAGGTCACCGGCAAAGTCGCTTTCAACCCGCAGCATCCGATGCTGGACCATTTCCGCTTCCTGCAAAGCGTAGCCGGCGATGCGGTGGCGAAAATGACCATTCCCAGCCCGAGCGTGCTGCACTTCCGCGGCGGCCGTAAAGTGATTGATGCCACGGTGTATCCGGATCTGGAGCAGTACTTCGCCGATCTGGCACAGACTTACAAAGAGGCGATCAAGGCGTTTTACGACGCTGGCTGCCGCTATCTGCAGCTGGATGACACCGTGTGGGCGTACCTGTGTTCAGGCGATCAGCAGCAGCAAATCCGCGAGCGCGGTGAAGATCCGCAACAGCTGGCGCGCATTTATGCCCAGGTGCTGAATCGCGCGCTGGAAGATAAACCGGCGGATCTCACCGTCGGCCTGCACGTGTGCCGCGGTAACTTCCGCTCGACCTGGATCTCGGAAGGCGGCTACGAGCCGGTGGCGGAAATTCTGTTTGGCAGCGTGAACATCGACGCGTTTTTCCTCGAGTACGATAATGAGCGCTCCGGTGGCTTTGAGCCGCTGCGTTTCATCAAACCGGGTCATCAGCAGGTGGTATTAGGGCTGATCACCACCAAAACCGGCGAGCTGGAAGACGCTGCACAGGTGAAGGCGCGCCTGCAGGAAGCGGCGCAGTTTGTCAGCCTCGACCAGATTTGCCTCAGCCCGCAGTGTGGCTTTGCGTCAACGGAAGAGGGCAACAGCCTGACCGAAGCGCAGCAGTGGCAGAAGATTCGTCTGGTTGTCGACATCGCACAACAGGTGTGGTGATGCTGTAAAGTTGTGCAAACAGGCGCGTAAAGCGCGCCTTTTGTGCATCCCTGCGGCGGTTTCTGCAAGGAGATCGCCCGCTTTGCAGAAACTTTAAGCAAATCATCTCAGGTGTTTTCCGACTATTTCCTGCTTATCCACTGCGTTCTGACGCTTTCCTGTTATATCCTTCTGGTTTTCCGATCCCGTATTGCCTTTCTTCGCTATAAACGTTTTAATTTGCGCCGTTGTCGATTCATCCCTCTGTGAACAGAAGAAAAGCAGTTTAAATCACCTGCGCTGTACCGATTCGGCCCGCATAACGCACTGGTCAAGCCAGTTAAGCCATTGTTTTCGCGCATCCAGGGGACAACACAAACCCAACTTCCACCGCAACATCAGCTACAGGCAGTACAGAAGTTTATGACACATCGTTTAACCTCCAGGGACATCCTGGCGCTGGGCTTCATGACCTTTGCCCTGTTCGTTGGCGCAGGAAACATCATTTTCCCGCCTATGGTCGGTATTCAGTCTGGTGAACATGTCTGGATTGCCGCCTTCGGCTTCCTGATCACCGCGGTTGGTTTACCGGTGATGACCGTGATCGCGCTGGCGCGCGTCGGCGGCGGTATTGATGCGCTCAGCTCACCGATTGGTAAAGCGGCCGGTCTGCTGCTCGCCACCGTGTGCTATCTCGCCGTCGGCCCGCTGTTTGCCACGCCGCGCACCGCGACCGTTTCATTTGAAGTCGGGATTGCACCGCTGACCGGCGACGGCCCGCTGCCGCTGTTTATCTATAGCCTGGTGTACTTCGCGCTGGTGATCGGCATTTCGCTCTATCCGGGCAAGCTGCTGGACACCGTCGGCCACTTCCTCGCGCCGCTGAAAATTGTTGCGCTGACCATTCTGGGCGTCGCGGCGCTGCTTTGGCCGGCTGGCGGCATTTCGCCGGCCACCGCCGACTACCAGCGTGCGGCCTTCTCCAGCGGTTTCGTGAACGGCTATCTGACCATGGATACGCTCGGCGCGCTGGTGTTCGGTATCGTCATCGTTAATGCGGCGCGTTCACGTGGCGTGGAAGACAGCAAACTGCTGACGCGCTATACCATGCTGGCCGGCGTGATCGCCGGTGTCGGTCTGACGCTGGTGTACCTCAGCCTGTTCAAGCTGGGCTCCGGCAGCGGCGCGATTGTCGATCAGAACGCTAACGGCGCCTCGATTCTGCATGCTTACGTGCAGCAGACCTTCGGCGGCATGGGCAGCGTCTTCCTCGCGGCGCTGATTTTCGTCGCCTGTATGGTTACGGCGGTGGGCCTGACCTGCGCCTGCGCAGAATTCTTTGCGCAATATCTGCCGTTGTCGTATAAAGCGCTGGTGTTTATTCTCGGCCTGTTCGCCATGCTGGTGTCGAACCTCGGTCTCAGCCACCTGATTCAGATTTCGATTCCGGTACTGACGGCTATCTATCCGCCGTGCATCGTACTGGTGGTACTGAGCTTTACCCTGAGCTGGTGGAATCGCAGCACGCGCATCATTGCGCCAACCATGCTGATCAGCCTGCTGTTTGGTATCGTCGACGCCATCAAAACCACCAGCTTTAAAGATGCGCTGCCGCTGTTTAGCCAGCATCTGCCGCTGGCCGATCAGGGTCTCTCCTGGCTGCCGCCGTCGCTGGCGATGCTGGTGATTGCTGCGGTGGTTGACCGGGTGAAAGGGCGTGAGCAGGTTGCCGTTCACCAGTAAGCGACATCGCTGTTAATTCCGACCACGGGCTTGCCCGTGGTTTTTTCATTTCCACAGGTACTGTTTGTTATGCAAGAAACCAATAAGCTCAAACGCGGACTGAGCACGCGCCACATCCGTTTTATGGCGCTGGGATCGGCGATCGGCACCGGGCTGTTTTACGGCTCGGCAGATGCCATCAAAATGGCAGGCCCCAGCGTACTGCTGGCCTACATCATCGGCGGCGCCGTGGCGTATATCATCATGCGCGCGCTGGGCGAGATGTCGGTTAACAATCCGCAGGCCAGCTCGTTTTCACGCTACGCGCAGGATTACCTCGGACCGCTGGCGGGCTATATCACCGGCTGGACGTACTGCTTTGAAATCCTGATTGTGGCGATCGCCGACGTCACGGCTTTTGGTATCTACATGGGCGTGTGGTTCCCGGAGGTGCCGCACTGGATTTGGGTGCTGTCGGTGGTGCTGATCATCGGCGCCATCAACCTGATGAGCGTGAAGGTGTTTGGCGAAGTGGAGTTCTGGTTCTCCTTCTTCAAAGTCGCCACCATCATCATCATGATCGTGGCCGGTTTCGGCATGATTTTCTGGGGCATCGGCAACGGCGGTCAGCCGACCGGCATCCATAACCTGTGGACCAACGGCGGCTTCTTTGCTCACGGTATCGTCGGCATGCTGCTGTCGCTGCAGATGGTGATGTTCGCCTACGGCGGCATTGAGATCATTGGTATCACCGCCGGCGAAGCTAAAGATCCGGCGAAATCGATCCCGCGCGCCATCAACTCCGTACCGCTGCGCATTCTGGTGTTCTATGTCGGCACGCTGTTTGTGATCATGTCGATCTATCCCTGGAACCAGGTCGGTACCGCAGGCAGCCCGTTCGTGCTGACTTTCCAGCACCTCGGTATCGCCGCCGCCGCCTCCATTCTGAACTTTGTGGTGCTGACTGCCTCGCTGTCGGCGATTAACAGCGATGTGTTTGGCGTCGGCCGCATGCTGCACGGTATGGCGCAGCAGGGTCATGCGCCGAAGATGTTTATGAAGGTGTCGAATCGCGGCATTCCGTGGGTCACGGTGCTGGTGATGATGCTTGCCATGCTGGTGGCGGTGTACCTCAACTATCTGATGCCGGAAAAAGTGTTCCTGGTGATTGCCTCGCTGGCGACGTTTGCCACCGTGTGGGTGTGGATTATGATTCTGCTGTCGCAGATCGCGTTCCGCCACAAAATCGGCAAAGAACAGGCCGGTAAGCTGCAGTTTGCTCTGCCGGGCGGCAGTGCTACGGCGTGGGTGGGGGTGCTGTTCCTTGCCTTTATCATCGCGCTGATTGGCTACTTCCCGGATACGCGTATCTCGCTGTACGTCGGGTTTGCGTGGATTGTTCTGCTGCTGCTGGCGTGGCCGCTGGCGAAGAAACGTAAAGCGTAAGTAACTTTACAGCGGGCGAAGCGAGACTTCGCCCGCTGTGCATTACCAGTTTTTCCCCAGCGCCATCTCTCCGCCGTACGGATTCAGGTGATTATTGTCGTACCAGAGCGGCATGCCCTGATGAGTGACCAGACAACCCTGCGCATTACACAACGTCTCCTGCAGTGACAACACGCGCACGCCGCGCTGCTGATAATCCTTTAACAGATTTGCCACCGATGCGTTTGGCATCTGCATCTGCTGCGTGCGTTCCGCCGCCAGCGCCGCGCCATCCTGCGCGCTGAGCCAGCTATTCAGGCTGCGGCGCAGCGGCATATTGCGGTTATGGCTGTAGCGCAGCGGATCGAGCGTGATGGTCGGCACATCGTCTATGAGGGTGATCTTTTTCCCCGCCGCCAGCAGCTGCGCCACCACGGTATCCAGCCCGCTTTTCAGCGCCTGCAGATTGTCCTGCGCCGGATCGCGGAGACTGCGGAATCCGCTGTCCGGCTGCGCACTGAGGCCCGCCGCCCAGAACGCGCTGATCACCACTTCGTCTATTTTATCGCTCAGGATGATCGGCAGAACCCGCTGATTAAAATCGAGGCACTGCTGTGCATGCTGCGGTTTTTGCGGCATCGCGCGCGTGGCGTCAAGCAGGAAAGGGCAGGAGGCTTTGGTCAGCTGAAACAGCGGTTTCTGCTGCCGCCGGGCGTAATCGGCGACGTTGGCCGCCAGCGCGGCGGCATGGCTGTCGCCGATCAGCGCTATCGCCGGTGTGTCACTCTGCGGCTGGCACTGCGCATCGCGGGCGGGCCGCGTGGCGCCGTAATCCAGCAGGCAGGGATCGCGCTGGGCGGCGACTTTCCATTCGTCGCCAAGCATCACCGCTTCACTGACGCGCGATTTCAGGCCACCGCTCTGCCACAGCAGCACCATGGCACCGGCTGCCAGCAGCGACGAGGCGCAGTAGCCGGGGATCAGCCAGCGCATACCGCTGCGCGCCCGACGGAATGGCTGTTCGACGAAGCGCCAGGAGAGCCAGGCGATGACCAGCGCAACGGCACAGATGCTCAACGCCTGCCAGATGCTGAGCGGTCGATCGCTGCAGATGCGTGCCAGACTGAGCAGCGGCCAGTGCCACAGATACCACGAGTAGGAAATTTTACCGATGAAGCGCATCGGCGCGTTCTCCAGCAGCCGCTGATTGAGCGGGCTGCGTGCACCGATCATCAGACAGGCCGCCAGCACCGGCAGCAGCGCCAGCCAGCCAGGGAAGCGATCGCTATGGCTGAGTAACAGCGTGGCACCGATGATCAACAGCCAGCCAGCAAGATGACAGAGGCTGGCCAGCCGGCCGGTGACGGGGCGGGGTTGCCACAGCGCCAGCAGCACGCCGGCACCCAGTTCCCAGGCGCGGGTTGGCAGCAGATAAAACGCCTGAGTGCTGGAGAGGGGCGTTAACCACAGGCAGCCGGCCAGCGACAGCAGGCTGAGCAGTAGCACCACGCCGGTCATTGTGCGCCGCAGCCGCACGGCCAGCAGCAGAACAAACGGCAGCACGATATAGAACTGCTCCTCAATGCCCAGCGACCAGGTCATCAGGAGCGGATTGAGATCGGCATCCGCACTGAAATAGTCGCCGCTCTTCAGTAACAGCATATTGGGCACCGAGAGAAACACCGCCATGCTGTATTTTGCCAGCTGGCTTAATTCCAGCGGTGATAACAGCAGATAACCGAGCAGCAGCAATACCATCAGCATAAAAAACAGGGCGGGCGCAATACGCCGGATGCGGCGTAAATAAAACTGATAAAACGAGAAGGTGCCGGCGGTAATTTCTTTACTGATAATGCCGCCAATTAAAAAGCCGGAAATAACGAAAAATATATCGACGCCAATAAAGCCACCCGGCACGGCGCTGACGCCGCAGTGGAACAGCACAACCAATATAATGGCGACAGCGCGCAGACCATCGATATCCGGACGATAGCGCAGCGAAACAGGTACAGACATAACAGGATCCCAGTTATTCAATGTTAATTTGCGATTTCATTACTGCGGGTAAAAATAGCTCGGCGCATCCTGTCGCCGAAAAATGTAAAAAGAGAAAGGTATTACTAAGGGATGATTGACCCGTGCAGCATATCGCAGTTTTACAGCGCTAACGCTTTTAAGGGAAAAAAAAGAAAAGTCTCAGATAACCGTGCCCACCAGCTTGCAGTTTATTGCTGTAATTTCGCTGCAGGAATAAGCCGGTGTAATCAGTCTGGCTTAACCCGGCGGCTGGCGTCAGGGATAGTCCACGGGGATTACCGCGCGCTGATCAATGGCGTTGCGCCAGTGCTCAAGCGTCGATTGATAAGGACACAGCGTGCCCACTGCCGTCTGGCGACAGTTTTGCTGATGCCACTCCTGGCGCAGCAGCGGGTGCTGCCGATCGATCGGCGTTAGCTGGCGCAGCGCATCCAGACTTTGCGCCTGAAAATAGACGCGCAGCAGCAGCGTCTGCGTCTGGTTATCGCGCCAGCGCTCAAACACCAGGCTGCTGCCGGGCGGAATATTACCGCGCGCATAGCCGGGCAGTTGCCAGCTGAAGCCGATCAGCGTGCGCAGCATGGCGATATTAGTATCGTGTGCCACCAGCAGCAGCCAGCGGGTGGAGGGCGTCGCCGCATCGTCCTGCAGGTTGCGCACCACCGCGTCCAGCAGAATCGACGCACGCTTTTGCGCGATATACGGCACATCATTACTCAGATCGTAATTGGCGGTCAGCAGCGGCAGCAGGGCGCTGATCTGCTGCGCCCGGGTGATGTTGCCCCACGCCAGCTGGCTGAACGGCAGATTTTCGCTCCAGCCGAGCCGTAAGGTTTCGGCCATGCTGGCCAGCACGCTGAGACCCTGCACGTAGGTATGGCCGCTTTTACTCTGCTTCAGCTGCCAGGGTCGATCGAAGAACGGGCAATCTGCCGCGCATACCGCCTGCCTGAGCTGCTGCACGGCGGGCTGTAAACGCAGTTGCAGTGCGGCGAGATCGCCGGCGCGCGCCGCGACCGCTGCCCGCTCCGTGGCAGCATCCGTTTGGCCAAACGGCAGTTTTTCGCTCTGAAACAGCGGATCGACCGCCCCCGCGACGTGATGAACTGCCACATCGCAGCCAGGAAAGGCGCCCTGCAGCAGCGCCTGCGCCGTAGCGCGGGTGCGCTGCAGCGGACTGGCGCGCACGTAGATTTGCCCGGCATCGGGACAGCCGGCGCGCAGCAGGCCGAGCTGGCGATAGTGTTCACCCTGCCAGCGACCTTTATTCACGACCGCTGCATAACCGTGTGCGGTGAGTTCGCCGTCGGCGCTGCGCCAGCGCGGCCAGGCGCGCTGGGTGGCGGCTTCGATTTCCGTACGGTTACCTGCGGTGGGAGGACGCACGCCGTGACGGCTGATCTCTACCACTTTTTCCAGCTGGTAGCGCGGCTGCGCCTGCGCGGTGAGCGCCAGCAAAGCCAGCAGCGCGCTCAGCAGCAGATGTTTCATAGCGTTGGTTGTGCCGGCAGCAGCGCTTTGAGCTGCGGATAGAGCACCGCGTTGGCCAGCAGCACCGGATTACCCTGTTGCAGGCCATGGTGGCTGAGATAATCGTTGGTGACGCCGCCCGCTTCGCGCATCAGCACAATGCCAGGCAGGCCATCCCACGGATTCATATGCGCTTCGTAATAGCCAATCAGCCGGCCGGCGGCCGCCCAGGCGCTCATCAGCGCACCGGAACCGTTGCGGATAAACATGCCGCCCTGCGCCAGCAGCTGGCTGATAAAGGTGGTCAGCGGTTCAATCGGCTGGCTGTTCGAGCTGCTGAGACCCAGCAGCCCCTGATCGAGCCGCTGCGCGCTGTGTGCCTGAATGCGCTTGTCATTCACCCAGGCACCTTTGCCGCGGCAGGCGTGGAAGGTTTCCTGATGATTAGGATCGCTGACTACGCCAATCACCGGCTGATCGTCACAGACAATCGCCAGCGAGACGCACCAGTTGTGCAGGCCGTTAAGAAAGCTGCTGGTGCCGTCAATCGGATCGATGACCCAGATAAAGCGCGCGCCGCTGACGTCACCGCCGCTCTCTTCACCCAGCACCGCATCGTCAGGAAAACGCTCATGAATCAGGTGTTTTACCAGCAGCTCAACGTTGCGATCCGCCTCGCTGACCACATCCTGCAAATCCTTCTTGTGCTCCACCACCAGCTGATGGCGCTGCTGATACCACGCCAGCGCGCGGCTGGCGGCGGTTTTCGCCACCTCACAGGCATAGTGATAACGGGCATCTAATTCGGTTAGCGTAGCTGATGACATTTTTCCCTCTTATCATTCACTGGCAATCGACGTGGCGAACCACGCCGGATAAAGCGCCATGGCTGTGTGACTGGCTTAACAAAAGTTAAGCAAGGCTTCATTAAGCCGCAGATGGCTGCGGCTGGCAAGGGGAGGCAATGCGGGGCAGCGGCAAATTGTGCTTCACAGCTGCCGGGCGCGCGCGGCGGCCATCAGGCGTGGATAGAACTGGAAAAACAGCGGTTCGAGCTGGGTGTAGTGGTCGACAAAATCCTGATAGGAGTCGCGCAGCGCCGCCAGCCGTGGACGGCGATGCGCCATGCCGCTTAGCACGCGCGCCAGCCGCGCCGGGTCAGCATAGTGTTCAAACCAGCGTTCGCGCCACATTACCGCGTTGAGCTCGATAAAATCGCCCGGCGTGCCGGGCAGCTGCGGCACAATGTCGCGCTCGGCGGCGGCGCTAAAAGCAGACAGCGACTGCGCCGGATGCAGCTGATCCCAGTGGCGCGCCAGGAAGTGGTCCCAGATCACGTCGAGGGTAATCGGCGCAACGCGGCGCGTTTCGGCGCGGAACAGTTGACGCGCGCTGCGCACTTCCGGCAGGTTATCGGTCAGCACATCAATGCGCCGGTGCAGGGCAATACCGGCCACCACCGGCTGCGGCCACTGCGCCTCAACGTTGCCGCGCACGAAGTCGGCCAGCAGATTACCCAGCAGTGAGCTGTCGGCCAGGGTTGCAAGGTGAAGGTGAGCAAGAAAGTTCATGGCGCATTATAGGCAGAATCACACCGGCGCAGCCAGTTGTTCAGAATTGCCCACTTTTCCGCTAAACTATGCCGCCTGTTTTTTGAGTCCTGAAGAAGTGATGCATGCGTGTAGCCGATTTTGCCTTTGAATTACCGGAATCTTTGATCGCCCACTATCCGCAGGCGCAGCGCAGCGGATGTCGTCTGCTGTCGCTGGATGGCCCGAGCGGGGCGCTGAACCATGGCGTGTTTACTGATGTGCTGGATAAGCTCAATCCGGGCGATCTGCTGGTGTTCAACAATACCCGGGTGATTCCGGCGCGCGTCTATGGCCGTAAAGCCAGCGGCGGCAAAATTGAGATGCTGGTTGAGCGCATGCTGGATGACAAACGTGTGCTGGCGCACGTGCGCGCCTCCAAAGCGCCAAAGCCGGGTGCCGAATTACTGCTGGGCGACGACGAAAGCGTCAAAGCCACCATGGTGGCGCGCCACGATGCGCTGTTCGAAATCGAGTTTGCGGACGATCGCGCGGTGCTGGATATCCTGAACAGCGTCGGCCATATGCCGCTGCCGCCGTACATCGATCGTCCGGATGAGGAAGCTGACCGCGAGCTGTACCAGACGGTGTACAGCGCGCGCCCCGGCGCGGTGGCAGCGCCGACCGCCGGTCTGCACTTCGATGAGCCGCTGCTGGCGGCGCTGAAGGCGAAAGGCGTGGAGATGGCGTTTGTGACGCTGCACGTCGGCGCTGGCACCTTCCAGCCGGTGCGCGTAGAGAACATCAACGATCACATCATGCACTCTGAATATGCCGAAGTGCCGCAAGATGTAGTGGACGCGGTGCTGGCGTGCAAAGCGCGCGGTAACAAAGTGGTGGCGGTGGGCACCACCTCGGTGCGATCGCTGGAGAGCGCAGCGCAGGCCTGCCAGGAGGGGCTGATCGCGCCGTTTTTCGATGACACACAGATCTTTATCTATCCGGGCTATCACTACCAGGTGATTGATGCGCTGATCACCAACTTCCACCTGCCGGAATCGACGCTGATTATGCTGGTCTCGGCGTTTGCCGGTTATCAACACACCATGGCGGCTTATCAGAGCGCGGTGGCGGAGCAGTACCGTTTCTTTAGCTACGGGGATGCGATGTACATCACCCGTAATCCACAGGCTCCCGACGAAATCGTTGGTGGCTGAGTAATCAGACTGTTTCTCTGATTATCGAAAGAGGTCAATGTGAAATTTGAATTAGATACCACCGACGGGCGCGCGCGCCGTGGCCGTCTGGTCTTTGATCGCGGCGTCGTGGAAACCCCGGCGTTTATGCCGGTCGGCACCTACGGCACGGTCAAAGGCATGACGCCGGAAGAAGTGAAAGAGACCGGCGCGCAGATCCTGCTGGGTAACACCTTCCACCTGTGGCTGCGTCCGGGGCAGGAGATCATGAAACTGCACGGCGACCTGCACGATTTCATGCACTGGCAGGGACCAATCCTGACCGACTCCGGCGGCTTCCAGGTGTTCAGCCTCGGCGATATTCGTAAGATCACCGAAGCCGGCGTGCATTTCCGCAACCCCATCAACGGCGATCCGATTTTCCTCGACCCGGAAAAATCGATGGAGATTCAGTACGATCTCGGCTCCGACATTGTGATGATCTTCGACGAATGTACGCCGTATCCGGCGGACTGGGATTACGCTAAACGCTCGATGGAGATGTCACTGCGCTGGGCGCAGCGCAGCCGCGACCGCTTTGACGCGCTCGGTAACAAAAATGCGCTGTTTGGCATTATTCAGGGCGGGGTTTACGAAGATTTACGTGATGTCTCGGTTAAAGGTCTGGTAGAGATTGGCTTTGATGGGTACGCTGTGGGCGGCCTGGCGGTGGGTGAACCGAAAGAGGACATGCACCGCATCCTGGAACACGTCTGTCCGCAAATTCCGCAAGACAAACCGCGTTATTTGATGGGCGTCGGCAAACCGGAAGATCTGGTGGAAGGCGTTCGCCGCGGTATCGATATGTTTGACTGTGTTATGCCAACGCGTAACGCGCGCAATGGCCATCTGTTCGTCACCGATGGCGTGGTGAAAATCCGCAATGCGAAATACAAAGATGACACCGCGCCGCTGGATGCGGAGTGTGATTGTTACACCTGTCGCAATTACACGCGTGCCTACTTGCATCATCTTGATCGCTGTAACGAAATACTGGGCGCACGTCTGAACACCATCCACAATCTGCGCTATTACCAGCGTCTGATGGCGGGTTTACGCCAGGCCATCGAAGAGGGTAAATTAGAGCACTTTGTTAGCGAGTTCTACCAACGGACGGGCAAAGCGGTTCCACCGTTAAACGTCTGATAATTCTATCAATGAGGGAAATTTAATGAGCTTTTTCATTTCTGACGCCGTGGCCGCAGCTGGCGCTCCGTCTCAGGGAAGTCCGTATTCTCTGGTGATCATGCTGGTGGTTTTTGGTCTGATTTTCTACTTCATGATCCTGCGTCCACAGCAGAAGCGCGCCAAAGATCACAAAAAGCTGATGGATTCCATCTCCAAAGGTGATGAAGTGCTGACCAACGGTGGCCTGGTGGGACGCGTAACGAAAGTGGCTGAAACCGGCTACATCGCTATCGCCCTGAACGACACCACTGAAGTAGTGATTAAACGTGATTTCGTGGCCGCCGTTCTGCCGAAAGGTACAATGAAGGCGCTGTAATTTATTCTTCCCGAAGGGAACTGCCGTGTTAAACCGTTATCCTTTGTGGAAGTACATCATGCTGGTCGTCGTGATTCTCGTCGGCCTGCTGTATGCGCTTCCTAACCTTTATGGTGAGGATCCGGCCGTTCAGATCACTGGTGCGCGCGGTGGCGCCGCCAGTGAGCAAACGTTGGATCAGATCCAGACCGTATTAAAACAAGACAATATCCAGAGCAAATCCCTCGCGCTGGAAAATGGTGCCATTCTGGCCCGTTTCGCTAACACGGATATTCAGCTGCGCGCGCGTGAAGCCATCACCAATGCGCTGGGCGAAGATTTCGTCGTGGCGCTCAACCTGGCCCCTGCCACACCGCGCTGGCTGACCATGCTGGCCGCTGAACCGATGAAACTCGGCCTCGATCTGCGCGGCGGCGTGCACTTCCTGATGGAAGTCGACATGGATACTGCCCTCGGCAAGCTGCAGGAGCAGAATGCTGATGGCCTGCGCAGCGATCTGCGCGAAAAAAATATCCCTTACACCAACGTTAGCAAAATCGCTAACTACGGCACCGAAATACGCTTCCGCGACGGCGCCAGCCGTGATGCGGCCATCAGCTATCTGACGCCGCGCCATCGCGACCTGGTGATCACCAGCGCTGGCAGCGACACGCTGCGTGCGGTGATGACCGATGCGCGTCTGAGTGAAGCGCGCGAATATGCGGTGCAGCAGAACATTAACATCCTGCGTAACCGTGTGAACCAGCTGGGTGTAGCTGAGCCGCTGGTACAGCGTCAGGGTGCTGACCGCATCGTGGTTGAGCTGCCGGGTATCCAGGATACCGCGCGTGCCAAAGAGATTCTGGGTGCTACCGCAACGCTGGAGTTCCGCCTGGTCAACACCTCGGTGGATCCGAGCGCTGCCGCCAGCGGCCGCGTGCCGGGTGACTCGGAAGTGAAAAAGACGCGTGAAGGTCAGCCGGTGGTGCTGTACAAGCGCGTGATTCTCACCGGTGACCACATTACCGACTCGACGTCCAGTATGGATGAGTACAACCAGCCGCAGGTGAATATCTCGCTTGATGGCGCCGGCGGTAACATCATGTCCAACTTCACCAAGGACAACATCGGCAAGCCGATGGCGACCCTGTTTGTGGAGTACAAGGACAGCGGTAAGAAAGATGCGAACGGTCGTGCGATTCTGGTGAAGCAGGAAGAAGTGATTAACGTGGCGAACATTCAGTCGCGCCTCGGCAATAGCTTCCGAATTACCGGTATCAGCAACCCGAACGAAGCGCGTCAGCTGTCGCTGCTGCTGCGTGCCGGTGCGCTGATTGCGCCAATCCAGATTGTGGAAGAGCGGACCATCGGTCCAACCATGGGCCAGCAGAACATCACGCAGGGTCTCGAAGCCTGTCTGTGGGGTCTGATCGCCTCCATCATCTTTATGGTGGTGTTCTACAAGAAGTTTGGTCTGATTGCGACCAGCGCACTGCTGTGCAACCTGGTGCTGATTGTCGGCATCATGTCACTGTTACCGGGCGCAACGCTCACGATGCCGGGCATTGCCGGTATCGTGCTGACGCTGGCGGTGGCGGTGGATGCTAACGTGTTGATTAACGAACGTATTAAAGAAGAACTGCGTAACGGACGCTCGGTACAGCAGGCGATTCATGAAGGCTATAAAGGCGCCTTCTCCAGTATCGTCGACGCCAACGTCACCACGCTGATTAAAGTTATCATTCTTTATGCGGTCGGTACCGGCTCGATCAAAGGGTTTGCGATTACCACGGCTATCGGTATTGCGACTTCCATGTTCACCGCTATCGTCGGCACCCGTGCCATCGTTAACCTGGTGTACGGCGGCAAACGCATCAATAAGCTGTCTATCTGAGGAGTGCGTTGTGGCACAGGAATATAGTATTGAACAGCTGAACCATGGGCGTAAAGTCGTCGACTTTATGCGCTGGGACACGCTGGCCTTTATCATCTCCGGCCTGCTGATTGTGGCGTCCATCGCCATTATCGGTGTGCGCGGCTTTAACTGGGGGCTCGATTTCACCGGCGGGACGGTGATTGAGATCAACCTCGAGAAGCCGGCGGATCTGGATGCGCTGCGTGACGGGCTGGTGAAGGCAGGCTTTGAGGAGCCGCTGGTACAGAACTTTGGCAGCAGCCGTGATGTGATGGTGCGTATGCCACCGACCACCGGCAATGCAGGCCAGGAGTTGGGCAACAAAGTGGTTGCCTCGATCAACCAGACGACGCAGCAGAACGCGACTGTGAAGCGGATTGAGTTCGTGGGCCCGAGCGTGGGCAGCGATCTGGCGCAGGCCGGGGCGATGGCGCTGCTGTCGGCGCTGATTGCGATTCTGATCTACATCGGCTTTCGCTTTGAGTGGCGTCTGGCGCTGGGCACCGTGCTGGCGCTGGCGCACGACGTGATCATCACCTGCGGCATTCTGTCGCTGTTCCACATCGAGATCGATCTGACGATTGTGGCGTCGCTGATGTCGGTGATTGGTTACTCGCTCAACGATAAGATCGTGGTTTCCGACCGTATTCGTGAGAACTTCCGCAAAATCCGTCGCGGTTCTTCTTACGACATCACTAACGTGTCGCTGACCCAGACGCTGAGCCGTACGTTGATCACCTCGATCACCACACTGGCGATGATCCTGATCCTGTTCATCTTTGGTGGCGCGCTGCTGAAAGGCTTCTCGCTGACCATGCTGATCGGTGTCACCATCGGTACCATTTCGTCGATCTACGTGTCGTCCGCGCTGGCGCTGAAGCTGGGCATGAAGCGTGAACACATGCTGGTGCAGAAAGTGGAGAAAGAGGGCGCCGATCAGCCTTCGATTCTGCCGTAATTGTGCCGGAGAAATGAAACGGGCTGCCTGAGTGCAGCCCGTTTTTTTATGCCTGACGCCAGAGTTACTGGCCTGTGACAACCGTGCTGACGTCCGTCACCGCCTGCACATCATGCACGCGCACGTAGCCGGGCTGACCCGGTGCCAGCCCGCTGAGTCGCAGCGGTACGCTGACCGAATTGCGCGGCATCAGACTGGCGGGCACGGTAATGGTCTGGCTCAGGCTGTCGGCGTTCAGCGGCTTGCCGCTGGCGGGATCGATTTCGCCCCATACCACGCGGGCGCTGAGCGCCGGCACCGGCTTATCATCGGTTGAACGGATATTCAGGTTAGCGCGGCTGCCGCTGGCTTCCCCCTCAACGTGCGACAGCGACAGGCGCAGTTTACCCAGCTGCGTCTGCAGCTCTACCGGCGTATTCGCCTGCGGGAGTAACCATGCGCCCTGCGTCGACTGGCTGTTGAGCTGCCCCTGAATCTCCAGCGCGCTGGCCTGACTGGTCAGTTTGCGCATCTGCTGGTTGAGCTGGCTCACTTCCTGATGCAGCGCTTTGACCTGAGGTGAAGCGGGGGTGGAGCTGCAACCACTGAGCACCAGCGCAGCAAGCGCTGCCGGCACCCAAATCATCCTGAATGTCATGCAATGTCCTTCCGGTTATTTAGGGATACGTAAAACCTGGCCGGGATAGATCTTATCAGGATGCGTCAGCATTGGCTTGTTCGCTTCAAAGATCTTGTTGTATTCGTTCGGCGTGCCGTACACCTGCTTCGAGATAGCGCTCAGGGTATCGCCTTTTTTCACCGTGTAGAATTCGGCCTGCGCGGCGCTGTCACTGGTGGTGACGTTATCTTCCACTTTGGTGATGCCGGCCACGTTACCCGCCGCCACCAGAATCTTCTCTTTCAACTCCTGCGAGATACCGTCACCGCTGACCTTCACGGTATCGCCCTGGACATCGACTTTCACTTTATCGCTGTCGGGCAGGCCGAGTTGATTAATGTGCTCCTGCAGCTTTTTGCTCTGGTCATCGCCGCCTGACACCGCATCCCACAGTTTTTCACCCGCTTCTTTGACGAAATTGAATAAACCCATACATCCTCCTGTCATTAAGCCGGATTGGCTCTCTAAGCTTAGTAACTTTTCACGGTTTGCTGTAACCGTCAGGCGTCGCTGTGAGCCAGGTGGCGATTCTGCGCCCTGTATTTTGTTGCAACCGGGAACGCGCTACACTATCTGCCCCCAATTCTCGCGACAGGAAACGTCATGCATTGCCCATTCTGCTCCGCTGTGGACACCAAAGTGATTGATTCACGTCTGGTTAGTGAGGGCTCCTCAGTGCGCCGCCGCCGCCAGTGCCTGGTATGCCATGAGCGTTTTACCACCTTTGAAGTGGCCGAGCTGGTAATGCCGCGCGTGGTGAAAAGCAACGACGTGCGCGAACCCTTTAACGAAGATAAGCTGGCCAGCGGCATGATGAAGGCGCTGGAGAAGCGTCCGGTGAGCGCGGATGCCGTCGACAATGCGGTTAATCACATCAAAACCCAGCTGCGCGCCACCGGCGAACGTGAAATTCCCAGCAAGCTGATTGGTAACCTGGTGATGGAAGAGCTGAAGAAGCTGGATAAAGTCGCTTATATTCGCTTCGCATCGGTGTACCGCAGTTTTGAAGATATTCGTGATTTTGGCGAAGAGATCGCCCGCTTACAGGATTAATCCATGACCGATGCGCACTACATGGCGCGCGCGCTGGAACTGGCGCGGCGCGGACAATATACCACCACCCCAAATCCTAACGTCGGCTGCGTTATCGTGCGCGACGGCACGATCGTGGGCGAAGGCTGGCATCAGCGCGCCGGTGAACCGCACGCGGAAGTGCACGCGCTGCGCATGGCCGGTGACCACGCACGCGGTGCGACCGCGTATGTCACGCTGGAACCCTGCAGCCATCACGGTCGGACGCCGCCGTGCTGCGATGCGCTGATTGCCGCCGGCGTCAGCCGGGTGGTCGCGGCGATGCAGGATCCTAATCCGCAGGTGGCCGGGCGCGGCTTGTATCGTTTACAGCAGGCCGGCATCGACGTGAGTCACGGCCTGATGATGAATGAAGCGGAAGCGCTTAATCGCGGTTTTCTCAAACGCATGCGTACCGGTTTTCCGTGGATTCAGCTCAAACTGGGTGCCTCGCTGGATGGCCGTACCGCCATGGCCAGCGGCGAAAGCCAGTGGATCACTTCCGCAGCGGCAAGGCGCGATGTGCAACGTTTACGTGCCCGCAGTTCAGCTATCCTTACCACCAGCGCCACCGTGCTGGCGGACAATCCGTCGCTGACGGTGCGCTGGGATGAACTGAGCGAGACCGTGCGCCAGCAGCTGGATGAGAGCCAGCTGCGTCAGCCGGTGCGGGTGGTGATCGACAGCCAGCAGCGCGTGACGCCGCAGCACCGTTTGATCGCCCAGCCCGGCGAAACCTGGCTGATGCGCACGGAGGCTGATGCACAAAGCTGGCCGCCGGGCGTGAGTCAGATTGAGGTGCCGCCGCGCGGTGAGCAGCTCGATCTGGTGGCGATGATGATGCTGCTCGGTCAGCGTCAGATCAACAGCGTGTGGGTCGAGGCCGGTGCCGGTCTGGCTGGTGCGCTGCTGCAGGCCGGACTGGTGGATGAACTGATCGTTTATCTGGCCCCGAAACTGCTGGGTAATGCCGCGCGCGGCCTGTGTGCGCTGCCGGGACTGGAAACGCTGGCCGATGCGCCAGCGCTGAATTTTAGCGATGTGCGTCAGGTCGGCGACGATTTACGGCTGACCCTGACACCACGCTGAGCATGCACGGAAAAGCCTGAGCGCGTTGCCGAAGAGTATGATAGAATCCGCCCCCTTCTGCGGGGCCATAAAACAAACACCCAAAGGATATGTATGAAAGTTATCGAAGCTGCTGTTGCCACGCCTGATGCCAAGATTGCCATCGTAATCGCGCGTTTTAACAATTTCATCAATGACAGCCTGCTGGACGGTGCAGTTGACGCGCTGAAGCGTATTGGCCAGGTCAAAGCGGAAAACATCACCGTGGTCTGGGTACCGGGCGCTTACGAGCTGCCGCTGGCGGCACGCGCCCTGGCGAAAACCGGCAAGCACGACGCGATCGTTGCACTGGGCACGGTGATCCGTGGCGGTACCGCACACTTCGAATACGTGGCGGGTGAAGCCAGCTCCGGCATCGCTCACGTAGCGATGAACAGCGAAATTCCGGTGACCTTCGGCGTCCTGACCACCGAAAACATCGAGCAGGCGATTGAACGCGCCGGCACCAAAGCGGGTAACAAAGGCGCCGAAGCGGCCCTGACCGCACTTGAAATGATTAACGTATTGAAAGCCATCAAAGCCTGATTTTTGTAAGGGGAATTTTGTGAAACCTGCTGCTCGTCGTCGCGCCCGTGAGTGCGCTGTCCAGGCGCTTTACTCCTGGCAGTTGTCTAACAACGACATTGCCGATGTGGAATACCAGTTTCTGGCGGAACAAGACGTCAAAGACGTCGATATTAGCTATTTCCGCGAACTGCTGGCCGGTGTGGCGACCAACAGCGCGTTCCTGGACGGCCTGATGAAGCCTTACCTGTCGCGCCAGCTGGAAGAGCTGGGCCAGGTAGAAAAAGCCATCCTGCGCATTTCGCTCTATGAACTGAGCAAGCGTGACGATGTGCCGTACAAAGTGGCGATCAACGAAGGTATCGAACTGGCCAAAGTGTTTGGTGCTGAAGACAGCCATAAATTTGTTAACGGCGTGCTGGACAAAGCCGCTCCGCAAATTCGACCGAACAAAAAATAAGTGCAAAAGGCCGGCTCACCGGCCTTTTTTCATTGAGACCTGACTTATGTCCTGTGGTGAATTCGAACTGATCGCACGTTATTTTAACCGCGTCACCAGCTCCCGCCGCGATGTGGAGAAGGGAATTGGTGACGACTGCGCGTTGCTTAACGTGCCGGAAAAACAGACGCTGGCCATCAGCACCGATACGCTGGTGGCGGGCGTGCATTTCTTACGTGATATCCATCCGGCCGATCTCGGCTACAAAGCGCTGGCGGTTAACCTGAGCGACCTGGCGGCGATGGGCGCCGATCCGGCATGGTTAACGCTGGCGTTAACCCTGCCCGAAGTGGATGAGCCGTGGCTGGCGGCGTTCAGCGACAGCCTGTTTGAGCTGCTGGATTACTACGATATGCAGCTGATAGGCGGCGATACCACGCGCGGGCCGCTCAGCCTGACGCTGGGCATTCATGGCCTGGTGCCGGCCGGCCGTGCGCTGAAGCGCGCCGGGGCCAAACCGGGTGACTGGATTTTTGTCACCGGCACGCTGGGCGACAGCGCTGCCGGCCTGTCGCTGCTGCAGCACCATCATCGCCTGAACGATCCGGCGGTGCATGAAGTGCTGATCAAGCGTCATCTGCGCCCGATGCCGCGCGTGCTGCAGGGCCAGGCGCTGCGTAATCTGGCGACATCAGCCATCGATCTGTCCGATGGTCTGATCTCCGATCTCGGCCACATTCTCACCGCCAGCCGCGTCGGTGCCCGCATCAATCTGGATGCGCTGCCGCTGTCGGCCGCGTTGCGCGATCACTTTGAGCCGGAGCAGGTGCTGCGCTGGGCGCTGAGCGGGGGGGAAGATTATGAGCTGTGCTTTACCGTGCCGGAAGTCAATCGTGGTGCGCTGGATGTGGCGCTGGGCCATCTTGGCGTGGCGTATACCTGCATCGGCCAGATCGCGCCGGAAGCAGAAGGGCTGACGCTGCTGGAGAACGGCAAGCCGCGCAGTTTCCATCACAAGGGATTTGATCACTTTGACGCTAAATAAAGATGTGGCTAAAAGCCGTCTGCGCATGGCCAATCCGTGGCACCTGCTGGCGACCGGTTTTGGCAGCGGCCTGAGCCCGATTATGCCCGGCACCGCCGGTTCAATTGCCGCCATTCCCTTCTGGTGGCTGATGACGCTGCTGCCGCTGCAGCTGTATTCGCTGCTGGTGCTGATTGGCATTAGCGTGGGTGTCTACCTGTGTCACCGCACCGCGCGTGATATGGGTGTGCACGACCATGGCAGCATCGTGTGGGATGAGTTCATCGGCATGTGGATTACGCTGATGGCGATACCGGCGATGAGCTGGCAATGGGTGCTGACCGGCTTTGTGATTTTCCGTATTTTCGACATGTGGAAGCCGTGGCCGATTCGCTGGTTCGACCGTAACGTGCACGGCGGCATGGGCATTATGGTCGATGACATTATCGCCGGGGTCATTTCAGCGGCGATTTTGTATGGGCTGGGGCTGGTGCTTTAATGCGCCAGGTGCGCATGAATGCGCACCCTACAGAAAGCGTTGCCATGAATGCGTTGCCGCAGGCAGGTCGCCAGGAATGCGTAGCCCGCAGGCAGGTCGTATGAATACGTAGACCACAGGCAGGTCGCCATGCATGCGCTGCCTGTGACATCAGGTCGCACTGAAGGCGACCTGACTGGACGTTACTCGAATCCCACCACCGGATGCGGTTGGTAGACGCTCTCCAGCTCGGCGATATCGGTTGAACTCAGCTCCACGTCCACGGCTTTCACCAGTTCGGCAAACTGCTGCTCGCGCGAGGCACCAATAATCGGCGCGGTAACCACCGGCTTATGCAGCAGCCACGCCAGCGCCACCTGCGCGCGCGTCACGCCTTTGTCCGCAGCCACTGTTGCCAGCCGTTGCGCAATCGCCGCGTCATTTTCTTCGGTGCCGGTATAGAGTTTTTCCATCACGTTATCCGACACCGAACGCGCAGTGGTTTCTCCCCACGGACGCGTCAGCTTACCGCGCGCCAGCGGGCTCCATGGCAGCACCGCGATGCCTTCGCGCTGGCACAGCGGATGCATCTCCTTCTCTTCTTCGCGCTGAATCAGGTTGTACTGATCCTGCATACTGACAAAACGCGCCCAGCCATGCTGCTGCTGTAACTGCAGCGCCTGCGCAAACTGTGTGGCATGCATCGAGGAAGCCCCGATGTAACGCGCTTTGCCTGACCGCACTACCTGATCGAGCGCTTCCAGCGTCTCTTCAATCGGCGTGGCGTAATCCCAGCGATGAATCTGCAGCAGATCGACATACTCCATGCCAAGCCGCGTCAGGCTGTCATCAATCGACTGCAGAATATTGGTGCGCGACAGCCCCTGCGACAGGTTGCTCAGCGGAAAGTAGACTTTAGTCGCCACCACCACCCGATCGCGCTGCGCGTAATCTTTGAGCGCGCGGCCGAGGATCTCCTCACTGCTGCCGTCGGAGTAGCTGTTAGCGGTGTCGAAGAAGTTGATGCCCGCGTCCAGCGCCTGCTTAATCAGCGGTCGGCTGCTCTCTTCCGGCAGCGTCCAGGCGTGGTTACCGCGCAGCGGATCGCCATAGGTCATACAGCCTAAACAGAGACGTGAAACCTGCAGATCGGTCTGGCCTAAACGAACGGTTTTCATGAAGGGCTCCTGCTCTTATGCGTGGGGTTTTACCCTCAAGCATAGCAGCAGGAGCGGGGAAGGGCGGTTACTGCGCCAGCCAGGCGGCGATTTGCTGCTGGATGCCTGCGGCGTCCAGCTGATAATCCTGACGCACTT
Source organism: gamma proteobacterium symbiont of Scutellera amethystina (assembly GCF_059730845.1). Classification (NCBI taxonomy): domain Bacteria; kingdom Pseudomonadati; phylum Pseudomonadota; class Gammaproteobacteria; species gamma proteobacterium symbiont of Scutellera amethystina. Next base: position 3,063,765 of record NZ_AP035935.1, on the reverse strand, counting down.
CTTCCTGCGTCCCCTGCGGAATGAACTCATCCGGCAGGCCGAGGTTAAGCACCGGCACGCGCAGGCGTTTCGCCATCACGTATTCGTTGACGCCGCTGCCGGCACCGCCTTTGATCGCGCCTTCTTCCAGCGTAACCAGCGCGTCGTGGCTGGCCGCCAGTTCGCTAATCAGGGCTTCATCCAGCGGCTTAACAAAGCGCATGTCGACCAGCGTGGCGTTGAGCGCGTCGGCGGCGGCCTGCGCTTCCGGCAGCAGAGTACCAAAGTTGAGGATGGCCAGTTGCTCGCCGCGACGCCGGATGACCCCTTTGCCAAGCGGCAGGCTGGCCAGCGGTTCCAGCGTGGCGCCGGTGCCGGTGCCGCGCGGATAGCGCACCGCGCTCGGGCCATCCTGATAGTGGTAGCCGGTGTAAAGCATCTGACGACACTCGTTTTCATCGCTAGGCGTCATGATCACCATGCCCGGCACGCAGCGCAGATAGGCGATATCAAACGCCCCCTGGTGCGTCTGGCCGTCGGCACCCACGATACCGCCGCGATCGATAGCAAACAGTACCGGCAATTGCTGAATTGCCACGTCGTGAATGACCTGATCGTAGGCGCGCTGCAGGAAGGTGGAGTAAATCGCCACCACCGGCTTATAACCGCCGATGGCCATGCCCGCGGCGAACGTCACCGCATGCTGCTCGGCGATCGCCACGTCAAAATACTGCTGCGGATAATCACGCGAGTAGCTCACCATGCCGGAGCCTTCGCGCATGGCCGGCGTCACGGCCATTAGCCGCGCATCGTCGGCGGCCATCTCGCTCAGCCAGTTACCAAAAATTTTCGAGTAGCTCGGCAGGCCCGGCGCGCTTTTCGGCAGCGAGCCGCTGGCCGGATCGAATTTTGGCACCGCGTGCCAGGTTATCGGATCTTCTTCCGCCGGCGCGTAGCCCTTGCCCTTTTTGGTCATGATGTGCAGGAACTGCGGCCCTTTCAGATCGCGCATATTCTTCAGCGTGCTGACCAGCGTCAGTACATCGTGACCGTCGACCGGACCGATATAGTTAAAGCCCAGCTCCTCAAACAGCGTGCCCGGCACCACCATGCCTTTCAGGTGCTCTTCGGTGCGCTTCACCAGCTCTTTGATCGGCGGCAGCCCGCCCAGCACGCGCTTGCCGCCTTCGCGCAGGCGTGAATAGGTTTTCCCCGAGAGAATCTGCGCCAGGCGATTGTTCAGCGCGCCCACGTTTTCAGAGATCGACATTTCGTTGTCGTTGAGGATCACCAGCATGTCCGGCTTGATATCACCAGCGTGGTTCATGGCTTCAAACGCCATGCCCGCGGTAATCGCGCCGTCGCCAATAATACAGGCGGTGCGGCGACCTTTGCCTTCGCGTTCGGCGGCCACGGCCATGCCGAGACCGGCGCTGATGGACGTCGACGAGTGGCCCACGCTCAGCACGTCATATTCGCTTTCGCCGCGCCACGGGAACGGGTGCAGGCCATTTTTCTGACGGATAGTGCCGATACGGTCGCGGCGGCCGGTCAGAATCTTGTGCGGATAGGCCTGATGGCCGACGTCCCACACCAGATGATCAAACGGGGTGTTATACACATAATGCAACGCGACGGTCAGCTCGACGACGCCCAGACCCGAAGCAAAGTGGCCGGAGGAGCGGCTCACGCTGTCCAGCAGATACTGACGCAGCTCGTCGCACAGGTCCGGAAGTTTTTCTTTAGGCAGTAAACGTAATTCCTGAACCGTGCCTGCTAACGCCAGTGTCGGGTATTTTGCAATATCAAAACTCATCAGAGACTCATTATATAAGTTATTTATCGCGTTCAATTATAAAGCTGGCCAGCGCCTGCAGAGCGGACGTGTCATACGACTGTGCCGCCAGCACCTCCAGCGCGCCCAGTGCTTCGCGATAGAGATCCTGCGCTTTGGCCCGCGCGTTATCCAGTCCCAGCAGCGCCGGGTAAGTGCTTTTCCCCAGCGCCTGATCGGCTCCCTGGGTTTTGCCCAGAACGGCGGTATCGCCGACCACATCAAGGATGTCATCCTGCACCTGAAACGCCAGTCCGATGGCGTTGGCGTAGATATCCAGCTGCGGCAGCGCATCGCGGCCCGCGGCACCCGCAGTGAGGGCGCCGAGACGCACGGCGGCGCGGATCAGCGCGCCGGTTTTGTGGCGATGGATCTGCTCCAGCTGGTTCAGGTCCACGGATTGGCCTTCGGCGGCTAAATCCAGCGCCTGGCCACCGCACATGCCGGCCACGCCGCTGGCCTGCGCCAGTTCGGAAATCATGGCAATGCGATCCTGCGGGCTTACGCCGGGCATCGGCTGGTCCGCAAGAATGGTAAACGCCAGGGTTTGCAGGGCATCGCCGGCCAGAATCGCCGTGTCTTCGCCATATTTGATATGGCAGGTTGGCTGCCCGCGACGTAACGCATCGTCGTCCATCGCCGGCAGGTCATCATGAATCAATGAGTAAGCGTGAATGCACTCCACCGCTGCGGCGGGGGCATCCAGGCTGGCCGCCTCGGCGCGCAGCATCTCGCCAGTGGCATACACCAGAAACGGGCGCAGGCGCTTACCGCCTAATAGTGCCCCATATTGCATGGCGTTCACCAGAGGAGAACTCTGAAAAGGAAGTGGATCTATTAAGCGCGTCAACGCCTGGTTCACGCGCTCATGGTAGGCGCGCTGCAGTTGCACGAAATCCATTACTCATTTTCCGGCGTGAAAGGGGCGAGCGGGGCGTCTTTGTCGTCGCTCAGCAGAATCTGCACGCGCTGTTCCGCCGCCTGCAGGGTTTGCTGGCCGCTGCGTGCCAGCTGTACGCCGCGCTCGAATTCATTCAGCGCCTCTTCCAGCGGCAGTTCGCCACTCTCCAGACGGCTGACAATCTGTTCCAGCTGCTGCAGTGCGTTTTCAAAACTCACGGGCGCTTCGGCTTTTTTCGGCATAATCAGTGTCGACTCACAGGTTGGGACATTATGTTGCAATCGGTCATGGTAGCCGACGGGCATTGATTAGCAAAATAATCAATGCGGCGAAGGTTGCTTACAGCAGTCACCCGACAAAGGTGATATAATTGCGCGCCTCGGATGCGGTGGCTGATGCCAACCCGCAATTATATGATTTTACCAGCTAAGTGTTGATGATTTTAGCACTTATTTGCCCAACGAAGCTGTGTCGCCATGAAGTTTATCATCAAGCTCTTCCCTGAAATCACCATCAAAAGTCAGTCGGTGCGCCTGCGCTTTATCAAAATTCTGACCGGTAACATCCGTAATACCCTGCGCACCCTCGACGAAGAGATCGCCGTGGTGCGCCACTGGGATCACATCGAAGTGCGCGCGAAGAAGGAAGCGCTGCGTGCCACCGTCACGGAAGAGCTGACGCGCATTCCCGGTATCCACCATGTGCTGGCGGTCGAAGACCGCGCCTATACCGACATGCACGATATCTTCGAGCAGACGCTGGCGCTCAACCGCGAGCGGCTGGAAGGCAAGAGCTTCTGCGTGCGCGTGAAGCGTCGCGGCAAGCACAGCTTTAGCTCGCAGGATGTGGAGCGCTACGTCGGCGGCGGTCTCAATCAGCACATTGAAAGCGCGCGCGTGCAGCTGAATCACCCGGATGTGACGGTGAATCTGGAGATTGAAGACGATCGTCTGTTGCTGATTACCGGCCGCTATGAAGGCCTGGGCGGCTTCCCGATCGGCACCCAGGAAGATGTGCTGTCGCTGATTTCCGGCGGCTTTGACTCCGGCGTCTCCAGCTATATGCTGATGCGCCGCGGCTGTCGCGTGCATTACTGCTTCTTTAACCTTGGTGGCGCGGCGCATGAAATCGGCGTGCGTCAGGTGGCGCACTATCTGTGGCAGCGTTTTGGCCGTTCACATCGCGTGCGTTTTGTCGCCATCAATTTTGAGCCGGTGGTGGGCGAGATTCTGGAAAAAGTTGATGACGGCCAGATGGGCGTGGTGCTGAAGCGCATGATGGTGCGTGCGGCGTCGATGGTGGCTGAGCGTTACGGCGTGCAGGCGCTGGTGACCGGTGAGGCGCTGGGCCAGGTCTCCAGCCAGACGCTGACTAACCTGCGTTTGATTGATAACGCGTCCGACACGCTGATTCTGCGCCCGCTGATCTCGCACGATAAAGAGCACATCATCAATATTGCGCGTCAGATCGGCACCGAAGACTTTGCCCGCACCATGCCGGAGTACTGCGGCGTGATTTCGAAAAGCCCCACGGTGAAAGCGGTGAAGGCGAAGATCGAAGCCGAAGAGCAGAACTTCGATTTCGACATTCTGCAGCGCGTGGTGCAGGAAGCCAGCAACGTCGATATCCGTGAAATCGCGGAGCAGACGGAAGAAGAAGTGGTGGAAGTGGAAACCGTGGCGTCCTTCAGCGGCAACGATGTGGTGCTGGATATCCGTTCAATTGATGAACAGGACGACAAGCCGCTGGCGCTGACCGGCGTGGAAGTGAAATCGCTGCCATTCTATAAGCTGAGCACTCAGTTCGGCGATCTCGATCAGAGCAGAACCTGGTTGCTGTACTGCGATCGCGGCGTGATGAGCCGGTTGCAGGCGTTGTATCTGCATGAGCAGGGCTTTAAGAACGTGAAGGTGTACCGTCCGTAACCGCGGCGGGAGTTAAGCCTGGCGCGCCTGATTTCGGGTGTACGGGCAAAACCCGGTGCGCAGGAATGCGCCCCCTGTAATCACCGCGACGAATAAAACTGTGCGCTGATCCCGTGAGGTCGCCATTGATGGCGACCTTTTTTACGCGCGCTCTTCAAATTCCTGATAATTATAAATCCCTGCCGCCAGCACCAGCTGTGACGCGACTTCACGCGCTTGCTCTTTATCCACCAGCAGATCAATCAGCTTCAGGGCAAAATCGATCGCCGTGCCCGGCCCCTGGCTGGTCAGCAGATTCACGCGCGGATCCCACACCACGCGGCGCTCCATCCATTTTTCTTCCGGAATGGTGTGCTTCAGGCCGGGAAAACCGGTCATGTTGCCCACCGGAAACAGGTCATGCGGCACCAGCACCGTGCCCGGCGCGGCACAAATCGCCGCGACAATTTTTCCTGACAGATGACACTGGCGTACCGTCTCCACCAGCAGCGGGCTGTCGCGGAAGGTTTCAGCGCCTTTGAGGCCGCCCGGCAGGACGATGGCGGCAAAATCGTTATCCGCCACTTCCACCAGCGGTGCGTCAGCCAGCAGGCGCACACCGCGGGAGCAGACAATCTCGCGCGTGCCGTCGCTCTCCACGCTGGCGGTGGTCACCTTCAGGCCGGCGCGGACCAGCAGGTCGATAGTCGTGACCGCTTCGGTCTCTTCACTGCCATGGGCCAGGCAAACCAGCACTGATGCGTTCGCGCTCATATTGGGACTCCTTGCGTTTAATCAGGTCGTACAGGCGGGTATTTTCCGGCAGCGCAATCCCCTGCGCACGGGCGCGGCGCAGCAGGTAGCCGGTAATGTAATCAATTTCAGTCTGACGCTGCGCACGCACATCCTGCAGCATTGAGGAGACGTTGGCGGCGGTGCTGTCGATGACGTCGTAAATAATGTCGCGCAGATTATCCAGCGCGATGTGCTGGCCCTCGCGCTCCATCACCCAGGCCAGCTCCTCGCACAGCCGGTTAATCTGTTCCGGCCAGGCGCGCAGCGCACCGTTCTGGCAGTCGTGCTCAACCGTCAGTGTGTTGATCACGCAGTTAACTGCCAGCTTGCGCCAGCTGGCAGACGCGATGTTATCGTGCCACGCCACGTCCGGCAGTGCCTGATGCAGAATATCGGCGATATCGCTCAGCGCCGCGCTTTCGCGGCTGGCAGGCCCGATGTGGGTGATGCCCTGCGCGACATGCTTAATCACCGTGCCGTCGCGCATCGCCGCGTGCGTGGTGATGCCGCGCAGCAGCGGCTGCTGCACTTCTTTGAGCTCTTCGATGGTACCCATGCCGTTGTGCAGTAGCAGGATCGGCGCGTGGCGCGGTAGCACGCTTTGCAGGTTTTTCACCGCAGGTGAAACCTGTGGCGCTTTCAGGGTCACCAGTAGCAGCTGGCTTTCAGCCAGAAACAGCGGATCGTTAGCGATGAAGGTGTGATTGCTGACGTGGCCCTGTGGATCGACCACGTTGACCGAACAGTACGGCTGCGGTACGCGCAGCCAGCCCTGAACGTCATGTCCCTGGCGTGCAAGGGCCGCGAGCCAGATTTGCCCCAGGGCGCCGCAACCCAACACGGTAATTTTCATTATGCCTCCCGCTGGCGGGTGGGTGAATGGGTGTCACACCCTTAATTATAGCTTTCCGCGTCGCGTGTTTTATTAGCGCGACAAGACGCGTATTATGCATGTCACTTTAGTATCAGGAGAAGAAAAGATGCCATCTTTCGATATCGTTTCCGAAGTCGAACTGCCGGAAGTGCGTAATGCGGTGGAGAATGCCAACCGTGAGATCTCAACCCGTTTCGATTTCCGCAACGTGAGCGCCAGCTTTGAGCTCAACGAAAAGAATGAGACCATCAAAGTCACCAGCGAATCGGATTTTCAGGTGAAGCAGCTGGTGGATATTCTGCGTGAAAAGTTGCTGAAGCGCGGCATTGAAGGCGCGGCGATTGAAGTACCGGAAGAGATTGTGCACAGCGGTAAAAGCTGGAGCGTTGAAGCGAAGCTGAAAAAAGGCATCGAAAGCGATGTCGCGAAGAAAATCGTTAAGCTGATCAAAGACAGCAAACTGAAAGTGCAGACGCAGATTCAGGGTGAAGAGCTGCGCGTCACCGGTAAATCCCGCGACGATCTGCAGGGTGCGATGGCGCTGGTGCGCGGTGGCAACCTGGGTCAGCCGTTCCAGTTCAAAAACTTCCGCGATTAATCCCCTCTGTCGCGCGCCGCACGACGATACAGCGTGCTGCGCGCGACCCCCAGCGCCTGCGCCGCTTTACTGATATTGCCGTCATAGCGCTGCAGCGTTTCACTGATCAGCTGTTCATCGTGGCGTTCGCGCAGCGGCGGTGCCGGCGGGCGGCGATACTCTGCCGGCAGGTGACTTTCCGTCAGCGTTTCGCCCTCATCGGCGAGCGCCAGCAGCACGCGCAGCAGACTGCGTAGCTGGCGCACATTGCCTGGCCATGGCTGCTGCGCCAGCGCCGTCAGCAGCGCCGGAGACAGCTGTACGCCACGCTGCGCGGCTCCCAGTTCCTGCCATAAATCGCGGATAAACCCGGCGACGTTCGGCCAGGCGCGCAGTGGCGGAAGGGTCAGCGCAAACTCCTGCAGACGATAGAGCAAATCCTCACGAAATTCGCCTGCGGCCACGCGCTGGGCCAGATCGCGATGCGTGGCGCAAATTACGGCAAAATTCACCGGCCAGCTGCGACTGGAGCCGAGTGGCGCCACCTCTTTTTCCTGCAGCACGCGCAGCAAACGGGTCTGCAGCGTCAGCGGCATGTCACCGATTTCATCCAGAAACAGCACGCCGCCATCCGCTTCGCGAATTTTGCCGATGTAGCCATTTTTACTGGCGCCGGTAAATGCGCCGGGCTGGTAGCCAAACAGTTCAGATTCAATCAGCGCTTCGGGGATGGCGGCACAGTTGATGGCGACAAACTTGCCCGTGCGCCAGCGGCTTTGCTGGTGCAGCGCGCGGCTGACATACTCCTTGCCGCTGCCGGTTTCACCATAAATGCACAGCGAAACGCCGGCATCCAGCAAGCGCAGCATTTTTGCGCCGTCAGCTCCCAGCACGCGCGGCAGATCATGCGTGCGACTGTCCGGCACGCTGACGTGGCTGCGCTGCGGCGCGCGCAGGCGGAACCAGTAGCGCTGCGTGCCAATGTCGACCGCGGCGGGAACGCTGTTGGCCTGCTGCTGCAGTTGCGGAAACAGCTGCTGAAACGTCAGGCTGGCAAAGCGATCGGCGCTGAGAGCCAGTTCGCGCATCGCCAGCCGGTTAGCTGCGGTCAGCACATTGTCAGAAAACACCAGCAGCAGTTCATCACTGGTGTCGATGCCCTGCGGCTGCGGATGCAGACTAAGCAGCCACTGCTGCGGATGCAGGCTCTGCTTCACCCACAGGTACTCGATCTGCTTTGCCGCTGCTTTCACCCGGTTCAGGGTATGCGGATGCGGAAAGTGTGCCGGACCCGAGATATCCAGCACGCCGGCTATCTGGCCGTTGGGCATCTGCAACGGCATTGCGGCGCAGTACAGACCCTGGTTGCGCGTCAGGAAATGCTGCTGGCCATCAATTTCACAGCCGTCATCAATCGCCAGCGCGGTGCCAATTGCATTGGTGCCGCGTCCGCATTCACTCCACAAATTACCGGGTGCCAGGGCAAAGCGCTGGGCTTTCTCCAGCGCCTGCATATCGCCAAAGGTGTTCAGCACCAGCCCGCTGGCATCGGACAGGATCACCACCGACTGCGTCTCCGCCATCTGCTGCGCCAGCTGGCGGATGACCGGCTGCGCAAACTGCTGCAGCCCGGCGTTGCTGGCCAGCACATCGGCCAGCTCGCCCTGACGCACGCGCGGGAAATCGTCGGCGCTGCGCTCTAATCCATACAGCTGGCTGCGGAACCAGGAGTCGCTTAACAGCGGGTTAGCGTGCACGGCAGACGCGGCTGAATTTCCCTGCATGAGTGACCTCAGAACGGCGTGTAAGTGTTGCAACATTGTAGCGTTAGGGTTTCCGCACTGTTGCGATACGCAACACAGATACCGCGTTTGTCCTGGAGGACTGACAGGTTTGCTGGCGGGGCATGATTTTATTTGATTGATAAATAATGCATTTATTGCTTTTGCGCCTGATGAGAAAAAACTGGCACGCGTGCTGCAATCACCAACACAGGCAGTTGCGCTGCCTGTTCAGACCCTCTGACCTGATAATAAGGAGTTTGCGATGCGTTATGCACATCCCGGCACGCCCGGCGCGCTGGTCTCTTTCCAGGCGACCTACGGCAACTATATCGCCGGCAACTTCACCGAGCCGCTGAGCGGCCAGTACTTTATGAACACCTCGCCGGTAGACGGCAGCGATATTGCCCGGTTCCCGCGATCCGACGCGCGCGATATCGATCTGGCGCTGGATGCGGCGCATCAGGCCGCCGATGAGTGGGGCAAAACCAGCGTACAGCAGCGCGCCAACCTGCTGCTGCAGGTGGCCGATCGCATGGAAGCCAGTCTTGAGAAGCTGGCGGTAGCGGAGAGCTGGGATAACGGTAAACCGATTCGCGAGACGCTCAACGCCGATCTGCCGCTGGCGGTCGACCATTTTCGCTACTTTGCCGGCTGCCTGCGCGCGCAGGAGGGCAGCACCGCCGAGATCGACGAAACCACGGTGGCCTATCACTTCCACGAGCCGCTCGGCGTGGTCGGACAGATCATCCCGTGGAATTTCCCGCTGCTCATGGCGGCGTGGAAGCTGGCACCGGCGCTGGCCGCCGGTAACTGCGTGGTGCTGAAACCGGCTGAGCAGACGCCGCTTGGTATTACGCTGCTGATGGAGCTGATTGGCGATCTGTTCCCACCGGGCGTGCTGAATGTGGTGCAGGGCTTTGGCCGCGAAGCCGGCGAAGCGCTGGCCACCAGCAAGCGCATCGCTAAAATTGCCTTTACCGGATCCACGCCGGTCGGGCGGCATATCATGGCCTGTGCGGCGGAGAACATCATTCCCTGCACCGTCGAGCTGGGCGGCAAATCACCCAACATCTACTTCGCGGATGTGATGTCGGGTGAAGAGGCGTTCATCGAGAAAGCGGTCGAGGGGCTGGTGCTGGGCTTCTTTAATCAGGGCGAAGTCTGTACCTGTCCATCGCGTGCGTTAATTCATGAATCGATCTACCAGCCCTTTATGGAGCGGGTGCTGGCCAAGGTTGCCACCATTCGCCGTGGCGATCCGCTCGATACCGACACCATGATCGGTGCTCAGGCTTCCCGCCAGCAATTCGACAAAATCCTGTCCTATATCAACATTGCCCGCGAGGAAGGGGGGCAGATTCTGACAGGGGGCGAGCGTGCGCATATCGCCGAGGAGCTGGATAACGGATTCTACATCCAGCCCACCCTGATCAAGGGCAGCAACCAGATGCGCTGTTTCCAGGAGGAGATTTTTGGGCCAGTGATTGGCGTCACCACGTTCCACGATGAGGCAGAGGCGCTCGCGATCGCCAATGAAACCCAGTTTGGTCTGGGCGCGGGCGTGTGGACGCGCGATACCAATCTGGCGTATCGCATGGGCCGCGGCATTAAAGCCGGTCGCGTCTGGACCAACTGCTATCACATCTATCCCGCCCATGCGGCATTCGGTGGCTACAAGCAGTCGGGCGTCGGGCGTGAAACCCACAAAATGGCGCTCAGCGCCTATCAGCAAACCAAAAATCTGCTGGTCAGCTATGGCACAGCGCCACTGGGGCTGTTCTGAGTCCGCATCCGTTCAAATGGAGAGTGAAAGATGAATATGCAAATCAAAACCACCATGAAAGCCGCGATTGTAAAGGCGTTTGGTGAACCGCTGGTGATTGAGCAGGTGCCGGTGCCGTCCGTTGGGCCAGGACAGATTCTGGTGAAAATCGCCGCCACCGGCGTGTGTCACACCGACCTGCACGCCGCCGAAGGCGACTGGCCGATCAAGCCCAATCCGCCGTTCATTCCCGGTCACGAAGGCGTCGGGCAGGTGGTAGCCATTGGCGAAGGGGTGAAACATCTCAAACTGGGCGATCGCGTCGGCGTACCGTGGCTCTACTCGGCGTGTGGCCACTGCGAGCACTGCCTCGACAGCTGGGAGACGCTGTGTCTGTCGCAGCAGAATGCCGGCTATTCGGTCAACGGCAGCTTTGCCGAGTACTGCCTGGCGGATGCCAACTACGTCGGCATCATTCCGGATAACGTTGAGTTTAATGAAGTGGCACCGATTTTATGTGCTGGCGTAACGGTTTACAAAGGCCTGAAGATGACCGATACCAAACCGGGTGACTGGGTGGTGGTTTCCGGCATCGGCGGGCTGGGACACATGGCTATTCAGTATGCGGTGGCGATGGGGCTCAACGTGGCGGCGGTCGACATCGACGACGATAAGCTGGCGTTTGCCAAACGGCTCGGTGCCAGCGTGGTTGCCAATGCGAAGCAGGTCGATCCGGCGAAGGTGTTTCAGGAAAGTTTTGGCGGTGCGCACGGCGTGCTGGTGACGGCGGTATCGCCAAAAGCGTTTGAACAGGCGATCGGCACGCTGCGTCGCGGCGGCACCATGGTGCTTAACGGCCTGCCACCAGGGAAATTCGATCTCTCGATCTTCGACATGGTGCTGGATGGCATTACGGTGCGCGGCTCAATTGTCGGCACGCGTAAAGATCTGCAGGAGGCGCTGGATTTTGCCGGTCGCCATAAGGTGAAAGCGAATGTCGCGGTTGAGCCGCTGACTAACATCAACGATATCTTTGCGCGCATGCACGCCGGCAAAATTGAAGGGCGTATTGTGGTGGATATGTCGCTGTAACGTCGCTGAGCGGACCGCGTGACGCCAGAGCATCGCGGTCCGCTGTGGGCTAAGTCATTAACTGCTGGCGAGCAGCGCCTCCAGCTCCACGCGGCTCGTCACTTTGCTGTCAATTTTAATGTAGGCGCTTTTCTCTTCCGGCACGATAAACACTGACGCCACGCCGGGCTGCGCGCGCAGCCGCTTCTCCAGATTCGGTACTGCCAGCACCGCATCACTCAGCACCAGGCGCAGGCTGCTGACGTACGGCGGCTCCTGCATCGACATGGCGACAAACAGCCACGCCGCAGCCACTATCGCGCCGACCAGAAACACCGTTTGCGCATCGAAGTGGCCGAAAATCCAGCCGCCCAGGCTGCCGCCAATCGCGACGCCAATAAACTGGCTGGTGGAATAAATGCCCATGGCCGTGCCTTTGTAGCCCGCCGGCGACTCTTTGCTGATCAGCGACGGCAGAATCGCTTCCATCAGGTTAAAGGCGAGGAAAAACAGCTGCACGCCAATCACCAGCGTCCAGAAGTGGCCCGCGGCGCCCCACAGTACAATTTCCGCGATGATGATCAGCGCCACGCAGCCGACAAACACCCGCTTCATGCGGCGCTTTACCTCGGCATAGATAATAAACGGCACCACGGCGACAAACGCCACCAGCATGGTCACCAGATACACTTTCCAGTGTTCAGCCGCCGGGAAGCCTGCCTGTTCAAACTGGCCCGGCAGCGCGACGAAGCTCGACATCAGCAAAATGTGCAGACAGAGAATGCCGATATTCAGCTTCAGCAATTTGGGATTAGCCAGCACTGCGCGAATGCTGCCTTTGACCATGCCGGATTCGCGGTTCAGCACGTGGCCCGGCGCATTGGGCACTACCAGCAGGGTGATCACGATACCCAGGCTGGCGAGCAGGGCAATCATCCAGAACAGCGCGTGCAGACCCAGCGCATGCGTGACAATCGGGCCGACCACCATGGCAATCGCAAAGGTAACGCCGAAGCTGATGCCGATAAACGCCATCGCTTTGGTGCGGTTCTGTTCACGGGTCAGGTCTGACAGCAGTGCCATCACCGCCGCGGCAATGGCACCGGAGCCCTGCAGTGCGCGACCAAGGATAATGCCCCAGATGGAGGTGCTGGTGGCGGCAATAAGGCTACCGAGCACAAACAGCAGCAGGCCACCGACAATCAGCGGCTTGCGGCCAATACGGTCGGACAGCAGACCAAAGGGGATCTGAAACACGGCCTGCGCCAGACCATAAATACCAATTGCCAGACCGATCAACGTTTCGCTGGCGCCCTGTAAAGCCATACCGTAAGTGGTCAGTACCGGCAGGACCATAAACATTCCCAGCATGCGCAGGGAAAAAACTGTGCCTAAACCCCATGTTGCCCGAAGCTCAACTGGTGTCATTCTATTATCGTTCATTCCAACCTCTGTAAGTTTATGCCCCTGGGACTTCAGGTTGCAGCGGCACAGGTTGCGCGCCCTTATCTGCGACCCGGCTCACCGGGGCATGCAGCGCTTATTTTAGAAAGCAGGGCAGGGCGGGTAAAACAATTGTTTTTAAGCAGTGGTAACAAAAAGAAAGGGCGCGAAATTCGCGCCCTTGTCCGGAGTAACGGTCTGACTTACCAGACGTAAGTCAGCAGATCCTTAGAGGCCGGGGCCATAAAGTCCACCGACATCATCACGCTCAGCGCAGTGATGGCGACAATGGAGAACACGAACAGTTTACGCGCCCAAACTTTGTCGTTTGAGGTTTTGTAACCTGACAGTGCCATACCCAGCCACCACACGCTGACGGCGGCAGCCACCACCAGATATTTGTAGCCAGCATAACCGCCCAGCGACAGCATCAGCGTGGCAATCATGAACGCCAGGATGTACAGCGTAATATGATTTTTCGCCACGGAGATGCCTTTCACCACCGGCAGAACCGGAATATTGGCGGCCTGATAATCTTTGAAGCGGAAGATGGCAATCGCGTAGGAGTGCGGCATCTGCCACAGGCTAAAGATAGCCAGTAAGATTAACGCGCCAGCATCAAACTGGTTGGTCACCGCGCAGTAGCCAATTACTGGCGGCGCGGCGCCAGAGAGGCTGCCAATCAGCGTGCCATAGACCGAATGACGCTTCATGTAGAGGCTGTAAATGCCGACATAGACGACGAAGCCCATCACCGCCAGCCACATGGCCAGCGGGTTAGCGCCAAAATACAGCAACGCAAAGCCAGCAATACCCAATGCGGTTGCATAAACCAGGCTTACTTTCGCCGAGATCAGGCCTTTGACCAGAACACGGTTCCGCGTTCTCTCCATTTTGATGTCGATGTCGCGGTCAATCACATTGTTGAATACACAACCGGATGCGACCACCAGCGAAACGCCCACCAAAGCGACGAGAAACAGGGGGTAATCAATGCTGCCTTTTGAAGCCAGCAGGAATCCACCGATCACAGAAATTAAATTGCCGAAAATAATTCCTGGTTTTGTTACTTGCAGGTATTGCTTAATCATTACGCGTGACTCTTTAGTGGGCCATCATGTTGTAGTTGAGGTTCCACATAATCCACAGTGAGCCAATCACCACAATCAGGATAATGACTGCGGAGAAGACAATGGCCACCATGTTCCAGCCACCCTCGGATTTGCTGTCCAGATGCAGGAAGTAGACCAGGTGCACCAGCACCTGAACCACTGCACACACCAGAACCACACCCAGAATGGTGCCGTGAGAAGCACTGCCATCCATCACCATCCAGAACGGGATCGCCGTCAGGATGATCGAGAGGATGAAGCCGATCATGTAAGACTTCACGCTACCGTGAGATGCACCATGTTCGTTTACAGAATGACTCATTACATGGCCCCCATCAGATAGACAACGGTGAATACGCAGATCCACACCACATCCAGGAAGTGCCAGAACAGGCTCAGACACATGATACGGGTGCGGTTGGTGGCGCTCAGACCGCGTTTAGCGATCTGGAACATCAGCACGGCCATCCAGATCAGACCAGAGGTCACGTGCAGACCGTGCGTACCGACCAGAGTAAAGAAGCCAGACAGGAAGCCGCTGCGGTCAGGACCGAAACCTTCCTTGATCAGGTGATGGAATTCATAGATTTCCATCCCGATAAATCCGGCACCGAACAGGAAGGTCAACGCCAGCCAGCTGATGACCGAACCTTTGTTCTGGTTGTTCATCGCAATCACTGCCATACCATACGTGATGGAGCTCAGCAGCAGCAGCGCGGTTTCAACCAGCACAAACGGCAGTTCGAAGATATCTTTACCTGCCGGGCCACCGGCAGTGTTGTTAACCATGACCGCATAGGTCGCAAACAGGGTTGCGAAGATAATGCAGTCACTCATCAGGTAGATCCAGAAGCCAAAGACTTTATTGGCTCCCGCATCGTGATGCCCATGCTCCGCATGGGCGTCGTGGTGGTGTTTAACGGTTTCAGTTGACATTATTTCAGACCTGCTTTGCTGATGTCATCAAAGTGCTTCTTCTCGATCTGCTCGATTTCAGCAACCGGTACGTAGTAATCCACGTCTTCATCGAAGCTCTTCACAATCCAGGTCACGATGGTGCCAAGGAAAGTAAGACCTGCCAGCCACCAGATGTGCCAGATCAGGGCAAAACCGAAGACTGTCATGAAGGCAGCGATAACAATGGCCGCGCCGCTGTTTTTCGGCATATGAATTTCTTCATATTTTTCTGGCTGCTTGTACGCTTCGCCTTTCTCTTTCATTTCCCAGAACGCATCACGCTCGTGGATATGTGGGATCACAGCAAAGTTATAGAACGGCGGAGGTGAAGAGGTTGCCCACTCCAGCGTACGGCCGCCCCACGGGTCACCGGTCAGATCGCGGTTCTGCTCACGGTCACGTACCGATACCCAGAACTGGATAAGCTGGCATAGGATACCGCAGGCGATCAGCGCCGCACCGCCTGCTGCAACCACCAGCAGAGAGTGGAACTGCGGATCGATGTCCTGGCTCAGACGACGGGTCATCCCCATGAAGCCCAGCGCGTACAGCGGCATAAAGGCAACGAAGAAGCCGATGATCCAGAACCAGAAAGCACGTTTGCCCCAGGTTTCGTTCAGGGTGAAGCCGAAGGCTTTCGGGAACCAGTAGGTCACGCCAGCCATACAACCGAACACTACACCACCGATGATAACGTTGTGGAAGTGTGCAATCAGGAACAGGCTGTTGTGCAGCACGAAGTCTGCGCCTGGCACCGCCAGCAGTACGCCGGTCATCCCACCAACGGAGAAGGTGACCAGGAAGCCGATGGTCCACAGCATCGCCGAGTTGAACTCGATACGACCCTGATACATGGTGAACAGCCAGTTAAAGATTTTCACCCCGGTCGGAATCGCGATGATCATCGTCATGATACCGAAGAAGGCGTTAACGTTCGCACCGGCACCCATGGTGAAGAAGTGGTGCAGCCAAACGATGAACGACAGAACGGTAATGGCGATGGTTGCCCACACCAGCGAGGTGTAACCAAACAGACGCTTTTTCGAGAAGGTGGCCGTGACTTCAGAGAAGACACCAAACACCGGCAGAACGAGGATGTACACCTCCGGGTGACCCCAGACCCAGATCAGGTTGACGTACATCATCATGTTACCGCCCATATCATTGGTAAAGAAATGGAAGTCGAGGTAACGATCAAGCGTCAACAGTGCCAGCGTCACGGTCAGAACCGGGAACGCAGCGATAATCAGGACGTTAGTACACAGTGCTGCCCAGGTGAATACCGGCATCTTGAACAGGTCCATGCCCGGTGCACGCATCTTCAGAATGGTCACGAAGAAGTTGATACCGGTCAGCGTGGTACCAATACCGGAGAGCTGGAGACTCCAGATCCAGTAATCGACCCCGACGCCAGGACTGTATTCTGCCCCCGAGAGCGGTGGATAAGCCAGCCAGCCGGTCTGTGCGAATTCGCCCACACCCAGTGACAGGTTAACCAGGATCACACCGATAGCGGTGAACCAGAAGCTCAGGTTGTTCAGGAACGGGAAGGCAACGTCACGGGCACCGATTTGCAGCGGAACCGCGATGTTCATCAGACCCACCACGAAAGGCATCGCCACGAAGAAGATCATGATCACGCCGTGAGCGGTGAAGATCTGGTCGTAGTGGTGCGGTGGCAGTATGCCTGCTTCCCCGGCGGAAGCCATCACCTGTTGGGTACGCATCATTACCGCATCGGCAAAGCCGCGCAGCAGCATGACGAAGGCCATGATGATGTACATGATACCCAGTTTTTTGTGGTCGATGGAGGTTAACCATTCAGACCACAGATACTGCCATTTACCGAAATAGGTAATAGCAGCGATCAGCGCCAGACCACCAATGATGATACCGGCGACCGTAACCATGATAATGGGTTCATGGTAGGGCACTGCATCCAGTGTTAATTTTCCGAACATCGTATTATTCCTCGGCTCCCGCAGCTGCGGCGTGATTCATGTCCATGCCTTCGTGCGACATGTCCATTTTCCCGTGGCTCATCATGAACTTATCAATAACCTGCTTGAACAGTTCCGGATTAGCAGTTGAGAAATATTCCACCGGGTGATTTTCGCTTGGCGCAGCCAGTTTTTCGAAATCATCCATAGTGGTCAGCGTGTTAGGTGCCGCTTTAACTTTGGCAACCCACTGCTGGAATTCCGCATCGTCTTTGGTGGCAATGGCTTTGAACTTCATGCCAGAGAAACCGCGACCGCTGAAGTTAGCAGAGATACCGTCGAACGTACCTGGCTCGTTGGCGATCAGGTGCAGTTTGGTCTGCATACCCGCCATGGCGTAGATCTGGCTGCCGAGCGTAGGAATAAAGAAGGAGTTCATGACGGAGTTCGAGGTGATCTTGAAGTTCACCGGAGTATTTGCCGGGAAGGCAATCTGGTTGACGGTTGCAATACCCTGTTCCGGGTAGATGAACAGCCATTTCCAGTCCAGTGCCACTACGTCGATCTCAACCGGTTTCACGTCAGAGGCCAGCGGTTTGCTCGGCTCCAGCGCGTGGGTTGATTTCCAGGTCAGCACGCCGAGGAAGAGAATGATCAGGATCGGAATGGTCCAGACCACGGCTTCCACTTTGTTAGAGTGTGACCAGTTAGGGCTATACTTCGCGTTGGTATTGGTTGCCCGATATTTCCAGGCGAACACAACAGCCATTAAGACTGCCGGAATAACGACGATCATCATCAAGCCGAAAGCTGTCAGAATCAGTGAACGTTGCTCCAGTGCAATCTGTCCCTTGGGATTTAACAACGCACTATCGCAGCCGCTGAGTAATACAGCGCCTGCAATTAATGACAAAATCCCCAAACTTTTATTGTATTTCCTGAGTCTCATTTAACGACCTCAATGACAAAGGGCTCTATTGTCGTTTAAGTGTGCGCGCATTTTACGGGAAGGTTTATGCAGTGTAAACCAGCTTAAGGATGTGTCAGAAGGCTGTTGACACCTTTTGCTAAGGGTGTCACAGATGTTGCGCAGGGTGACAAATTATTAACTGCGACAAGCAGTTGGCGGCAATATAACAAAAACCAATGACATTAACCGCAGAGAAAACAGGGAAAGCATAAACCGGAGTTTTAATACTCATTTATTTAACAATTCTGCATCATTTTGGCGATGAAATTTCTACAAATTAATTGCTCACCGGATTTAAATATTACGCAGGATTGTTAATTTAATGTTTCTATTTCGCGTTAAAAAAAATGCTATCGCTTAAAATTCGCCGGGGGCTATTTTTAAGCGATTTATCCCCGTCTGGCAAATAGCGCAGCGTTAATGTGCACGATTTGACGCTGTTTTTCTTAATGCCAGCCAGTCCAGCATCACACCGAGCAGCACCGCCAGCAGCGCCAGCGCCATCCCTGCCTCAAACAGATGGGTTGGCAGCGTCGCGCTGTGCCAGATATCCGCCGCACGCAGTGCCAGCGTCAGCAGCCAGAGCGCCAGCAGCGTACAGCCCGTCGCGAACAGGCGTACCGTCCAGCGATAACCCTGTGGCCACAGGCTGCGCTTCATGAATTCACCGCTGTGCTGCATTGCCTGTAGCGTGCCGCGACACGCCCACAGCAGCAGCAGGCCTGGTACGGCGGCCACCACGGTAAAGGCATAAAATACCGGCCAGCCCCATAGTTCGACCAGCCAGCCAGCCGCCGGACCGACATACACGCGTCCAACCGCTGACAGCGCTGACAGCAGCGCGAACTGCGTGGCCGAGAACGATTTGTTGCACAGCGTCATCAGCAACGCCACAAAGGCGGCGGTGCCCATACCGCCGCACAGGTTTTCGATAAAGACCGCGCTGGCCATGCTCCACAGATGCGGTGGCGTTACCGCCAGCAGCCAGTAAGCGAAATTAGATACTGCCTGCAGCACGCCGAAGATCATCAGCGCGCGGAACAGGCTCAGGCGCTGCATCAGCACGCCACCGTACAGCGCACCGATAATGGTCGCCAGCAGGCCGAGCGTTTTGTTCACCAGACCGACATCACCGGCGCTGAAGCCCACGCCGCGAATCAGGAAGGTGGTGGTGAGCGAAGCGGCGAACGCATCGCCCAGCTTGTAGAGAATGATTAAGGTGATCAGCAGCCAGGCGTTGTTGCGCTGAAAGAAATCCTTCAGCGGAAACGCGACGGCCTGACGCAGCGAGTGCGGCTCGCGCACCGGTGCCTCAGGTTCACGCGCCAGCAGCGTGGCGATCAGTCCGGGCACCATCAGCAGCGCCATCAGCCAGTAGGTGGCCTGCCAGCCGAGATAGCGATCCGCCAGCCACAGCGCCAGGCCGCCGGAAATCAGCATCGCCAGCCGGTAACCGAGCACGGTAATCGCCGCGCCGCTGCCGCGCTCTTCCGGCGGCAGCACATCGGTTTTCCACGCATCAAACACAATATCTTGTGAGGCTGAGCAGAACGCCACCAGCACCGCCAGCGCCGCCAGCAGGGTAAGGTCGCGTGACGGCTGCATAAAGCCCATCGCCACAATGCCGGCAATCAGCGCTAACTGCGTGACCAGCAGCCAGCCGCGCCGCCGGCCAAGAAAGGGCGGAGTATAGCGATCCATCATCGGCGACCACAGGAACTTAAACACATAAGCCTGACCGACGAGGGAGAAGAAACCAATGGTTTTCAGGTCGACATTCTCTACCGTCATCCACGCCTGTAGCGTACCGGCGGTCAGCGCCAGCGGCAGACCGGAAGCGAAACCGAGCAGCAGCAGCAGGACCGCAGCGTTACGTTGAGTAAAAATACGCAGATAGTGAGATGTCATAGCCAGCCTGAAATGAAGCCCGGTCAGCGGGGACCGGGCAGGTTACAGCGGAAAATTAACGCGCGTTTTGCTTGATGAAGTTATTGACGCTGGTGTCCTGCGCCATATCGGCAATCACGTCGCTCAGGGTCGAGTTAACCGCGTTGGTGATCTTATCGTTAGTGGCGCTGAAGGCACCCTCTACGCTGTAGGTCTGACGGTAGTTTTTCACCTGCTTGTTGCCGTTTTTCGCGGTAGCGATAATAGAGATATCCGCTTTGGTGGTGATGCTGTAACGCACGTTGCCCTGCGTGACATCGGCGTACAGACCATTAACCACGATCTGCAGATCCACCGCGCCGTTCGGGCCAATCATGTAGCCGCGTGAAGTCATCTGCTTCTCCAGCACTTCCTGCAACAGGAAACGCAGGTCGCGTGACGGGGTCAGGGTGATCAGCTGGCCGTCGCGGTTCACTTTGGCCAGCGCCTGATCGCTGCGCTGATCGGCACCGTTAACGCTGACGGTAACGCCCATCAGGCTCGGATCCTGCTGTGGCAGCTGGATTTTTGGCTGGATGTTCAGCGTGGTGTTATTGCTGGCGCAGCCGGCCAAAATAAAGGCAGCCAGCAGAGGGAATAACAGTTTTTTCAACATACTCATTCTCGTTAGCATATGGGTTGGTTTGCAAAACTGCGGCCATCATAGCATTGCGGCACGGCGAAAAAAGCCCCGCACCAGGGGAAATTGATTGTAAAGGATTTTTTCGGACCGCCGGACGCGGTAACCGATTGACCGGCAGCCTCAGCAGGCTAAGATGCGCAGCGCAGCAGGATTTATTTCCTGCCAGACTGCGGGAAAGGTAAAAAACCTACTAATATTTAAACAGATGGGGCACAGCGCTCGCCGTAGAGGAGTGTTAACAATGATTCGCGAACAAATAGAAGAAAAGCTGCGTAACGCTTTTGAGCCTGCACATCTCGAAGTGCATGACGAAAGCTATCGTCATAACGTGCCTGCCGGTTCTGAAAGTCACTTCAAAGTGGTGATCGTCAGCGACCTTTTCACCGGACAGCGCTTCCTGCAGCGTCACCGCGCCATTTATGGCGAGCTGGCAACCGAGCTGGCAGGCAGCGTCCATGCGCTGGCGCTGCATACCTACACGCGCAAAGAGTGGGATGGACTGCAGGATACCGTACTCGCCTCACCGAACTGTCGCGGTGCCGGTACGCTGGCCTGAGTTTTCCTCTCCAGCTTTCTCCAAAACGGCCTGCGGGCCGTTTTTTCTTACCTCAATGATGCACAAACGCGATCTGCGGCGCAAAAAAGCAGCAAAACCGTTAAAAAGTGGTGAGTTTGCAGCCTCGACTCATTCCGGGGATGCCGCTATAATGCGGCGTCTATTTTTCCGGAATGTCTTCGGGACGCTTCTGGTGACAGGGATTAGGTTCTGCCTGCAGAGGCCGTCCCGGTTGTTGGATACGGCGCATTAATTGTGTGGTGTCTGAAGTTGACCGAGCACGTGATTTTTTGAGGTAACAAGATGACAGTTTCAGTAGAAACCACTCAGGGTCTGGGCCGTCGCATTTCGATTACTGTTCCTAAGGACAGCATCGAAAGCGCAGTGAAGAAAGAACTGGTGGAAGTGGCTAAGAAAGTCCGTATCGACGGTTTCCGTAAAGGCAAAGTGCCGGCTACCATCATTAATCAGCGCTACGGTGCCTCTGTTCGTCAGGACGTCCTGAGCGAGCTGATGACGCGTAACTTCGTTGACGCCATCATCAAAGAGAAGATCAACCCAGCTGGCGCACCGAACTACGTGCCGGGTGAGTATAAAGAAGGTGAAGATTTCACTTACGCGGTTGAGTTCGAAGTGTATCCGGAAGTTGAGCTGAAAGGCCTGGATGCAATCGAAGTCGAAAAACCGGTGGTTGAAGTGACCGACGCTGACGTCGACACCATGCTGGAAACCCTGCAGAAGCAGCAGGCGACCTGGAAAGAGACCGATGCAGCGGCGTCAGCAGAAGATCGCGCGACCATCGATTTTACCGGCTCTGTAGACGGCGAAGAGTTCGAAGGCGGCAAAGCGTCTGACTTCGTGCTGGCGATGGGTCAGGGTCGTATGATCCCAGGCTTCGAAGAAGGCATCACTGGCAAGAAAGCCGGCGACACCTTCACCATCGACGTGAAATTCCCGGATGACTACCACGCGGAAAACCTGAAAGGCAAAGATGCGAAGTTCGACATCGTGCTGAAGAAAGTGGAAACCCGCGAACTGCCGGAGCTGACCGCTGAATTCATCAAGCGTTTCGGCGTGGAAGATGGCTCCATCGAAGGTCTGCGCGCTGAAGTGCGTAAGAACATGGAGCGCGAGCTGAAAGGCGCTATCCGTAACCGCGTGAAGACGCAGGCGATTGACGGTCTGGTTAACGCGAACGAAATCGACGTGCCAGTGGCACTGATCGACAGCGAAATCGACGTTCTGCGTCGTCAGGCTGCACAGCGTTTCGGCGGCAACGAGAAGCAGGCGCTGGAACTGCCTCGTGAACTGTTCGAAGAGCAGGCAAAACGTCGCGTTGTGGTCGGTCTGCTGCTGGGCGAAGTAATTCGCATCAACGAGCTGAAAGCCGATGAAGATCGCGTTAAAGCGCTGATTGAAGAGATGGCTTCTGCGTACGAAGATCCGCAGGAAGTGATCGAGTTCTACAGCAAAAACAGCGAGCTGATGAACAACATGCGCAACGTTGCGCTGGAAGAGCAGGCGGTTGAAGCGGTACTGGCGAAAGCCAAAGTGACTGACAAAGCCACTAACTTCCAGGAGCTGATGAACCAGACCTCTGCGGCCTGATTCGTGAGTTAACCCTGAGTGCTAAAGCCCGCGACCGCTGTGTCGCGGGCTTTTTCGTTTCTGGCGGAAACCAACTACATTTGTGCGCTATTTGACTAATTAATCGGCAAATTCTTCGCTAAGCTGTTTTTCCGTGTTAGCGAATGGGGAAAAGGTTGTTATGCTTGAAACAACTGGGCTGCATCCCCAGATACAGGGAGAATGCGTGAAAACAGTAAGACTGGCTGATTAACCGTCCTGTTATGTCGGAACGAGACCGCTGCGCATAGTTTTCGCCGCGCGCCTCGCGTAAAATCGGTACAGAATGTTGCCAATGAAATTTATCAGGAGACGGTAATGTCATACAGTGGCGATCGTGAATTTACTGCACCAACCAATGCGCTGGTGCCAATGGTGGTCGAACAAACCTCGCGCGGCGAGCGTTCTTACGACATCTACTCCCGCCTGCTTAAAGAGCGCGTGATCTTCCTGACCGGTCAGGTTGAGGATCACATGGCGAACCTGATTGTGGCGCAGATGCTGTTTCTGGAAGCTGAGAATCCTGAAAAAGACATTTACCTCTACATTAACTCGCCAGGTGGTGTGATTACCGCCGGTATGTCGATTTATGACACAATGAAGTTCATCAAGCCGGACGTGAGCACCATCTGTATGGGCCAGGCCTGTTCGATGGGCGCATTCCTGCTGACGGCGGGGACCAAAGGCAAGCGCTTCTGTCTGCCAAACTCACGCGTGATGATTCACCAGCCGCTGGGCGGCTATCAGGGCCAGGCGACGGACATTGAGATCCACGCGCGTGAAATCCTGAAAGTGAAGCAGCGTATGAATGAGCTGATGGCGGAACATACCGGCAAATCGCTGGAGCAGATTGAACGCGACACCGAGCGCGATCGTTTCCTCTCTGCCAGCGAAGCGGTAGAGTATGGCCTGGTCGACTCCATCCTGACGCATCGCCAATAAGACACATCTGTCTGCCCCTTACGCTATAGTTAACGGGTGCAGACAGGTGAGTTGCATGCATATCGGCCGTTGCTGTACGGCCATTGCCGTACACCAATTAGGTCTGAGAACGAAAAGAGGTTAGCTGATGACAGATAAGCGCAAAGACGGTTCAGGTAAGTTGCTGTACTGCTCTTTCTGCGGCAAAAGCCAGCATGAAGTCCGTAAGCTGATTGCCGGGCCGTCAGTGTATATTTGCGACGAGTGTGTCGATCTGTGTAACGACATCATTCGCGAAGAGATTAAAGAAGTGGCCCCGCACCGCGAGCGCAGCGCGCTCCCGACGCCGCATGAGATTCGCCATCACCTTGACGATTATGTTATCGGTCAGGAGAAGGCGAAAAAAGTGCTGGCGGTGGCGGTGTACAACCACTACAAACGTCTGCGTAACGGTGACACCAGCAACGGGATTGAACTGGGCAAAAGTAACATTCTGCTGATCGGTCCAACCGGTAGCGGTAAGACCCTGCTGGCGGAAACGCTGGCGCGCCTGCTGGATGTGCCTTTCACCATGGCGGATGCCACCACGCTGACTGAAGCCGGTTATGTGGGCGAGGATGTGGAAAACATCATCCAGAAACTGCTGCAGAAGTGCGACTACGACGTACAGAAAGCGCAGCGCGGCATCGTGTACATCGATGAAATCGATAAGATTTCCCGTAAATCAGACAACCCGTCTATCACCCGTGATGTGTCAGGTGAAGGCGTGCAGCAGGCGCTGCTGAAACTGATTGAAGGCACAGTGGCTGCCGTGCCGCCGCAGGGTGGACGTAAGCATCCGCAGCAGGAGTTTCTGCAGGTTGACACCTCGAAAATCCTGTTTATCTGTGGCGGTGCGTTTGCCGGCCTCGATAAAGTGATTTCACAGCGTGTTGAAACCGGCTCCGGTATTGGCTTTGGCGCGACCGTAAAAGGTAAATCGCAGAAAGCCAGCGAAGGTGAGTTGCTGTCACAGGTTGAGCCGGAAGATCTGATCAAATTTGGTCTGATTCCGGAGTTCATTGGTCGTCTGCCGGTGGTGGCGACGCTCAACGAGCTGAGCGAAGAAGCACTGATCCAGATCCTGCGTGAACCGAAAAACGCGCTGACCAAGCAGTATCAGGCGCTGTTTAACCTGGAAGGCGTGGAGCTGGAGTTCCGTGACGAAGCGCTGACGGCGATTGCGAAGAAAGCGAACTCGCGTAAAACCGGGGCACGTGGTCTGCGTTCTATCGTAGAAGCGGCGCTGCTCGAAACCATGTACGACCTGCCATCGATGGAAGGCGTAGAGAAAGTGGTGATCGATGAGTCAGTGATCGAGGGGCAATCTGACCCGATGCTGATTTACGGTAAGCATGAAGCCCAGGCTTCTGGCGAATAAATAATCAATTACACCACGTTGTTATCTTAAAAAAGGGGAAAATGTTTCCCCTTTTATTTTTCTCACCTCTGTGACATTGAATGTCGTGCAAGCATCCCCATATACTCATAATCCTGTGGGTCTAACTGCATACAGCCTGTATCACGCGGTTCCCATCACCTGGCGGACATTAAACTAAGAGAGAGCTCTATGAATCCTGAGCGTTCTGAACGCATTGAAATCCCCGTGTTGCCGTTGCGCGACGTGGTGGTTTATCCGCACATGGTAATTCCGTTGTTTGTTGGTCGGGAAAAATCGATTCGTTGCCTCGAAGCGGCGATGGATCATGACAAGAAGATCATGCTGGTTGCCCAGAAAGAGGCTTCAACGGATGAACCTGGTATTAACGATCTCTTCGCGGTAGGGACCGTTGCTTCCGTACTGCAGATGCTGAAACTGCCAGACGGCACCGTTAAGGTGCTGGTGGAAGGTCTTCAGCGCGCACACATCACCACTTTAGCGGACAATGGCGACCACTTTGTTGCCCAGGCCGAATACCTGATCTCGCCGGAAATTGAAGAGCGCGAGCAGGAAGTGCTGGTGCGTACCGCCATCAATCAGTTTGAAGGCTACATCAAGCTGAACAAAAAAATCCCGCCGGAGGTGCTGACTTCACTCAACAGCATCGACGACGCGGCGCGTCTCGCCGACACCGTGGCGGCGCACATGCCGCTTAAGCTGGCTGACAAACAGTCAGTGCTGGAGATGTCCGACATCAATGAGCGTCTGGAATATCTCATGGCGATGATGGAATCTGAAATCGATCTGCTGCAGGTTGAGAAGCGTATTCGCAACCGCGTTAAAAAGCAGATGGAGAAAAGCCAGCGCGAGTACTATCTGAATGAGCAAATGAAAGCGATTCAGAAAGAGCTGGGCGAGATGGACGATGCGCCGGATGAATACGAAGCGCTGAAACGCAAAATCGACGCGGCGAAAATGCCGGTCGAGGCGCGCGAGAAGGCCGAAGCCGAACTGCAGAAGCTGAAGATGATGTCACCGATGTCAGCGGAAGCCACCGTGGTGCGCGGCTACATCGACTGGATGGTGCAGGTACCGTGGAACGCGCGCAGCAAGGTGAAAAAAGACCTGCGGAAAGCGCAGGAGACGCTGGATACCGACCATTACGGTCTGGAGCGCGTGAAAGACCGCATCCTTGAGTATCTTGCGGTGCAGAGTCGCGTTAGCAAAATCAAAGGGCCGATTCTGTGCCTGGTCGGACCGCCGGGCGTGGGTAAAACCTCGCTGGGACAGTCAATCGCCAAAGCCACCGGCCGTAAATATGTGCGTATGGCGCTGGGCGGCGTGCGTGACGAAGCGGAAATCCGCGGCCACCGTCGTACCTATATCGGGTCGATGCCGGGCAAACTGATCCAGAAAATGGCAAAAGTCGGCGTGAAAAACCCGCTGTTCCTGTTGGATGAGATCGACAAAATGTCATCCGATATGCGCGGCGATCCGGCTTCAGCGCTGCTGGAGGTACTGGATCCGGAGCAGAACATTGCGTTCAACGATCACTATCTGGAAGTGGATTACGATCTGTCAGATGTGATGTTTGTGGCTACCTCTAACTCCATGAACATTCCGGCTCCGCTGCTGGATCGTATGGAAGTGATTCGTCTCTCCGGCTACACCGAAGATGAGAAGCTCAACATCGCTAAACAGCACCTGCTGCCGAAGCAGATCGAGCGTAATGCGCTGAAAGAGAAAGAGATCAGCGTTGACGACAGCGCCATTATCGGCATTATCCGCTATTACACCCGTGAAGCGGGCGTGCGTAGCCTGGAGCGTGAACTCTCCAAGCTGTGCCGTAAAGCGGTGAAAGCGCTGCTGATGGACAAAGCGAAAAAGAGCATCAAAATCAACGGCGAAAACCTCAAGGATTTCCTGGGTGTGCAGCGCTTTGATTACGGCCGCGCCGACAGCGAAAACCGTGTTGGTCAGGTCACCGGCCTGGCGTGGACCGAAGTGGGTGGCGATCTGCTCACCATCGAAACCGCCTGCGTGCCGGGCAAAGGCAAGCTGACCTACACCGGTTCACTCGGTGAGGTGATGCAGGAGTCCATCCAGGCGGCGCTGACGGTAGTCCGCGCCCGTGCGGAGAAACTCGGCATCAACGGCGACTTCTACGAGAAGCGTGACATCCACGTACACGTACCGGAAGGGGCGACGCCGAAAGATGGTCCAAGTGCCGGTATCGCGATGTGTACCGCACTGGTCTCCTGTCTGACCGGTAACCCGGTGCGTTCGGACGTGGCGATGACCGGCGAGATCACACTGCGCGGTCAGGTACTGCCGATTGGTGGCCTGAAAGAGAAACTGCTGGCGGCGCATCGCGGCGGCATCAAAACCGTGCTGATCCCGGACGAAAACAAGCGCGATCTGGAAGAGATTCCACAGAACGTGATTGCCGATCTGTCGATCCATCCGGTGAAGCGTATTGAAGAAGTGCTGAGCCTGGCGCTGGAAAATGCCCCGTACGGGATGCAGGTTGCCACGGCAAAATAGTGATTAGCGACAAAAAGCGCTAAAAAGCGAAGCTGGCAGGCCAAATCGGGCTTGCCAGCTTTTTTTTGTGCCGCTAATTTAGGGGGCTGCTGGATCAACGATTAAGATGAATACCGTTGTTTCAGCTCCACAGGCTTGATATAACTGGCTGCGCGTTCGCACCGGGCGGGAAGCGCGGGTGCGAGTGAATAATAAAAGAGGGGATGAAGAGAGTGAATAAGTCACAGTTGATCGACAAAATTGCTGCAGACGCTGACATTTCTAAAGCGGCAGCGGGACGTGTGTTAGATGCATTCATGGGCTCCGTTTCTGACGCGCTGAAAGGCGGTGACGAAGTGGCACTGGTCGGTTTCGGTACCTTCTCTGTACGCGAGCGTGCTGCCCGCACCGGCCGTAACCCACAAACCGGTAAAGAAATCACCATCCCGGCTGGTAAAGTACCGGGTTTTCGTGCAGGTAAAGCACTGAAAGACGCCGTCAATTAATGACCGCTGACCTGTCCATCGAAGCATTTTCTTCCATGGATTGAGGACGAAAAAGGCGTTCTCATGTAACATACGGGCACATCATTTTTGATGTGCCTTTTTTTATCTTGATGCGCGACTTTAGCCGCTGGCTTCAGTCTCCGCATGGTTGCCAGCTGCCAGCCTGAACCGCAGCTGCACGATGATGACATCGTGTCAGAGCTTTACATCCACACTACAGCGGAGTGTTGTCATACCATGATGGACAATTTACGCGCGGCGTCGAACCATGTCGTGCTCAAGATCATTCTGGGATTGATCATCCTGTCATTCGTACTGACCGGGGTGGGCAACTACCTGATTGGCGGTAACAGCGATTACGCTGCCAAAGTGAACGGCCATGAAATTAGCCGCGGTGAGCTGGAACAGGCGTTTAACAACGAGCGCAACCGTCAGCAGCAGATGCTGGGCGACCAGTTCTCGCAGCTGGCCAGCAACGACGGCTACATGCAGCAGATGCGCCAGCAGGCGCTGTCGCAGCTGATCGATCAGGCGCTGCTCGATCAGTACATCAAAGATCTGCACATTGGCATCAGCGACGATCAGGTGAAGCAGGCTATTTTCAATCAGCAGGCTTTCCAGACCAACGGTAAGTTCGACAACGCGAAATACAACGGCCTGATCGCCAGCATGGGCTTTAGTGCCGATCAGTACGCCGAAGCGCTGCGCAAGCAGCTGGCGACGCAGCAGCTGATCAACGCCATCGCCAATACCGACTTCATGCTGAAGGGTGAAACCAGCAAGCTGGTGGATCTGGTCTCGCAGCAGCGCGAGATTCGTCAGGCGGTGATTGACGTTAATGCGCTGGCCGCGAAACAAACCGCCAGCGACGACGAAATCAATCAGTACTACCAGCAGCATCAGAGCAGCTTTATGGCACCTGAGCAGTTCCGCGTCAGTTACATCAAAATGGATGCGGCCAGCCTGCAGGAGAACGCCAGCGAAGCGGATATTCAGAGCTGGTACGATCAGCACAAAGCCGACTATTCACAGCCGCAGCGCAACCGTTACAGCATCATTCAGACCAAAACCGAAGCCGATGCCAACGCGGTGCTGGATGCGCTGAAAAAGGGCGAGGATTTCGCCACGCTGGCGAAGAGCAAATCCATCGACCCAATCTCTGCGCGTAAAGGCGGCGACATGGGCTGGCTGGAGCCGAACACCACGCCGGACGAACTGAAAAACGCCAACCTGACGCAGAAAGGTCAGCTGTCTGGCGTGATCAAGTCCTCAGTAGGTTTCCTGGTGGTGCGTCTGGACGATATCCAGCCAGAGCAGGTTAAACCGCTGGCGGAGGTGCACGATGCGGTGGCGGATAAAGTGAAGCAGGAAAAAGCCGTCGACGCCTTCTATAAGATGCAGCAGAAGGTGAGCGAAGCCGCCAGCAACGACAACGAATCCCTGGCGGGCGCCGCACAGGCATCTGGCCTGAAAGTGGTGGAAACGGGCTGGATCACCCGCGATAACGTGCCGGCCGATCTCGATTTCGATGCGGTTAAACAGGCGATCTTCAACGGTGGCCTGACCGGTCAGAACGGCGCGCCGGGCAACAACTCTGACATCATCAGCGTCGATGGCGATCGGGCGTTTGTGTTGCGCATCAGCGAGCACAAACCGGAAGCGGTTAAACCGCTGGATCAGGTCAAAGCGCAGATTGCCGACAGCCTGAAGCATGACAAAGCGACGCAGCAGGCCAAAGCGCAGGCAGACAAACTGCTGACCGAGCTGAAAGCGGGCAAACAGGACGCGCTGCAGGCGGCTGGCCTGACGCTGAGCGCCAGCAAAACCGTCGATCGCAACGCGCAGGATCCGGTGGCTCAGGCCGCATTCAACCTGCCACAGCCAGCGGATAACAAGCCGTCTTGGGGTGTCAGCGAAGATATGCAGGGCAACGTGGTGCTGGTCGCGCTGGATAAGGTCAGCGCGGGCAACATGCCGCAGGCGCAGATCGACGAAATGGTGAAAGGCGTGACGCAAAACAACGCGCAGATTGCCTTTGAAGCGCTGCTGGAAAACCTGCGCAAAGAGGCGAAGATTAAGTACGGCGCCGCCGCACAAAACCAGTAAGCCTCACAAAAAAAGGTAAACTGCTGCAATACCGAAAGGCCGCTTCTGCGGCCTTTTCCATTTCTGATCATCGCCTTTTGAGTGCGTTTCTCGCTTGTGCCACCCTGCAGTGGCTGTCAAACACAAGGAGAAACACAGCATGGTTAAATCAACATTTCGTGCCTTTTGCATCACGCTGGCGCTGGGCGGCGCGCTCTGGACCAGCGGACTGGCGGCGGCGGAAAGCCCCAGTGAAACGCAGGCGACGCAGGTGTCCACGCCGCAGCAGGAACAGGTCAGCATCAATCAGGCCACGGCCGAGCAGCTGGCCGCCGCCATGAACGGTATTGGACTGAAAAAAGCGCAGGCAATTGTCAGCTATCGTGAGCAGTACGGGCCCTTCAGCGCCATCGAGCAGCTGAAAGAAGTACCTGGTATTGGCAGTGCGCTGGTGGAGCGGAACAGCGCGCGGCTGAAATTGTGAAGCGGCTCGCGACTCTGAAGGATTGCTAAAGCGGCCCATCAGGCTGTGCTATGCTCAACAGGTCCAACCAGTTGTCATTCACAGCCTGAACAGGAGCAATCATGCAAACCACCATCAAAGTGCGCGGCTATCATCTTGACGTCTATCAGCATGTGAACAATGCGCGCTACCTGGAATTTCTGGAAGAGGCGCGCTGGCAGTGGCTGGAAGATGCCGATGCCTTTCACTGGCTGCTGGAGCAGCAGCTGGCGTTTGTGGTGGTGAATATCAACATTAACTATCGTCGTCCGGCGGTGCTGGGCGACGTGCTGCACATAGAGAGCGAGGTCTCGCAGCTCAACGGCAAAAGCGGCATTATTTTACAGCGGGTGGTGCTGGCGGGTGATAACACGCTGGTGGCGGATGCGGCGCTGACCTTCGTCTGCATCGATTTGCGCACGCAAAAAACCGTGCCGCTGGAAGGGGAGTTACGTGAACGCCTGGCGGCATTGATGACCGCGACTTCCTGAGCTGGCATGCCCAGAAAGCACGCCAGCCCGCAGCGCGGCCGCAATCAGCGCAGGCCGCTTTTCTGTTTCATCGCCGCCATCACGCTGGCCGCATTGGCCTGGTAATCGGCCAGACCGCGTGCGCGCAGGTGGCAGGCCGCGCACTCACCACAGCCGTCGCCTTTAACGCCGTTGTAGCAGGTTAGCGTCTCCGAGCGGACCAGCGGCAGTTGCTGCCAGTAGTCCGCCAGCGCCCAGGTTTCTGCTTTATTCAGCCACATCAGCGGCGTTTCAAAACGCACGTCGCGCGCCATGCCGAGAGTGACGGCGTTGTTCAGCGCTTTGACAAACTCGTCACGGCAATCCGGGTAGCCGGAAAAATCGGTTTCACACACGCCGGTGATCACCGCTTCGGCTTCCACCTGATAAGCATAAATTGAGGCCAGCGTCAGAAACAGGATGTTACGTCCCGGCACGAAGGTGCTGGGCAGGCCGCTGGCCTGCGGATTGTAGGCCGGCACCGGAATGTTATCGCGCGTCAGGCTGCTGACCGCCAGTTCATTGAGCAGCGTTACGTCCAGCACTTTGTGCGCCCGCGCGCCCAGCTGGTGCGCCAGCTCTGCGGCGACGCTGATCTCTTCGCGATGGCGCTGACCATAATCAAAGGTCACACAGTGCACTTCATCATACTGCTGCAGCGCCTGAATCAGACAGGTGGTGGAGTCTTGTCCGCCACTGAATACGACAACGGCTCGTTTCATGTTTTCTTCCCCATAAATCAGTGCGCCTATGGTACTGGCTCTGGCGCGGGCTGAACAGCACCGCCTGCGGCAGGCGGCGGGATCCAGGCGCGGGTGAAATCGAACCAGCCCATGCTGTTAAGCTGAATACCTTCGACGCCTGGCGGAGCAAACACCTGGTAGCGATAGTTAAACAGCGGCAGCAGATGGCCGTCGCGCATCAGCTGCTGAAACAGCTGATGAATCGCGGCGCTGCGCAGTGCCGGACTGGCCTGACGGGCGATAGCGTGCAGCGGTGCCTGCAGTACCGCCGGACGCAGCGGTTGCCAGACCGCATCATTTTCCAGCCAGTTCACCAGGGTAAACTGCGGCGCATCACCAATCAGACGGTCGCCCATGATGATGTCGGCGTCACTCAGATCGATGTCATCGCGCCAGCTTTTGACGTCGTGAAATACGCAGGTGAGGGTACAGCCCTGTGCCGCCAGCAGCGGCACCAGCGCCTGCGCCATGACGTGCAGTTCGATGGGCAGGTGATAATGTAGCGTCAGCGTTGCGGGCAGTGTGCCTTCCGGGCGGTGTGGGGCGGGCAGCGGCCAGCCGGGCAGCAGCTCTGCGGTTGGCGTAATTAAGCCTTCATCCAGCGGCAACTGCTGAATGACGCCGCTGTGCTGAATCAGCGCGAGCAGCGTTTTGGCCTGCGCCTGGCTGAAGCGAGCCGAGAAACGCGGCGCCAGGTAACAGAAACCGAGACTGATGCTGCGATCCACCGGCCGCAGCGTGTCCAGCTCGTCGGGATCGCCAATGGCGATCTGCACCGGATGGCGACAGCTGGTGCCCAGCCCGCGCTCGAACAGCTGCGGCGTAATCCAGTATTCAACCACCTGAATCAGCGGACGCTGATGGTGCCAGCGTGCATGGCTCTCCAGCCGCACCAGCTCGCGGGTAAAGTGCGTCAGGCGCCATGGTCCGCTGCCGGTATAGGCATGCTCCGGATGCGGCAGCAGGCAAAACTGATGCGCCAGCCGCTGCGGCAGCCAGTAATCGCTGGTGCGCAACCGGATACGCAGCGCCAGCGGATGTGGTGCATCGATGTGTTCCACCGCCGCCAGCAGACGGCCGCCCTGCGGCGTCTGCATGATTCGTTGCAGCTGCTGGACCAGCTGTGCCGCCTGCACCGGTTCGTCGTTATGCCAGCTGAGCAGTGGCCGCAGCCAGAAATACCATTCGCGGCCCTGCGCATCGTGCTGCCAGTGATGTGCCAGATCGCCCTCGACATCATCCGCGTTAAAGCGCGTCAGGCCGGAGAAAATCTGGCGTACCAGATGCTGCTCGGCGCGTCCGGTGAGCTGCAGCGGATCCAGCGCCTCCATCGCGCGATAATAGGGAATGCGCAGCACCGGCGCCTGATTCTGCCACTGGCCGCCCATCAGTGGGCGCAGCATTTTCACCAGCCGTTCAGGCGCGACATCCAGTACCTGCAGTGCCTGTACCGCTTCACCGGCTGCCAGCTGCTGGCTGAGCAATTGCTGACGCAGCTGTTCGGGAGAGAGCAGAAAGCGCAATTCGCCTTGTTTACCGCGTCCCGCCGCACCGTGCCACTGCAGCCAGCCCGCCTGCTGCCACTGCCGCAGCAGGGTGCGCACGTGGCGCTCGCTGCAAAAGCAGTGCTGCGCCATGGCCGCAACGCTGATGCGCTGCGCTTCGCCCTGGCTAAGCTGCCACAGGCGCTGAAACTGATTAACCCGATGAAGCTGTCGCATGATTAAACCCGGAACAGTTTTTTGAAAGTATTCACTATTAGTTCCGTAATTACCAGGCGATAGTAAACCCCTCATTCAGACCGGAGAGTTCCTATGGCCCGCCTCGCGGCATTTGATATGGACGGTACACTGCTGCTGCCTACCCACCGTTTAGGTGCGGAGACGCTGCAGAGCCTCAACGCCTTACACCAGCGTGGCGTTACGCTGGCGTTTGCCACGGGGCGTCACCTGCTGGATATGCAGGCAGTACGTCAGCAGATCACCTTGCCCGCCTGGCTGATCACCGGTAACGGCACGCGCATTCACGATGTCGAGGGCAGACAGCTGTATGGCTGTGATCTGGCGCCATCGGTGGCGGAAGAGGTGTTGCACAGTCACTGGCAAACCCCCGCGTCGATCCACATCTTTAATGACGAAGGCTGGTTTACCGATAAACCGCTCCCGGGATTGCTGGAAGCGCACGCGATGAGCGGGTTTCACTATCAGCTGCGTGATTTACGCCGCATGCCGGCTCATGAAGTCACCAAGATCTGCTTTATCGCGCCGTATGAGATGCTGCTGGCGCTGAAGATTGAACTGCAACAGGCGCTCGGCGATCGCGCCAGCCTGTGCTTCTCCGCCAGGGAGTGTCTGGAAGTTTTACCGGTGGATTGCCACAAAGGCGCCGCGCTGGCGCGGCTGTGCCAGCATCTGTCGCTGTCGCTGGCGGATTGCATGGCATTCGGCGATGCGATGAATGACCGCGAAATGCTGGAGCGCGTCGGGCGCGGTTTCATCATGGGCAACGCCATGCACCAGCTAAAAACCTCGCTGCCCCATTTACCGATTATTGGCCATTGCGAGACACAGGCAGTGTCTCACTACTTAAATCACTGGATGACCACACCACACCTCGATTATTCCCCCGAATGCTGAGGCTTACAGTGAACCGGACAGGATGTCCGGTTTTTTATTGCAGCTCGCGCTGCCACGCCTGAATATCGCCGATCTGCTCAGCGACCCACTGCGGATTGTAATAGGTATCCGGATAGCGCTCGCCGCTGTCACACAGCAGCGTCACCAGCGCGGCGGATTGCCCCTGCGCGCGCAGCCGTTTTGCCACCTGCAGCATGCCCCAGAAATTGGTGCCGGTAGAGGCACCCGGACGTCGGCCGAGAATCTGCTCCAGCCTTAACATGGCCGCCACGGTGGCGCCATCGGGCACTTTCATCATTTCGTCAATCACATCCGGTAAAAACGACGGCTCAACGCGCGGGCGACCAATCCCCTCAATCAGGCTGCCACGCTCGCTGCGCAGCCTACGATCGCGGCTGTGCCAGTAATCGAAAAACACCGAGTGCTGCGGATCGACCACCAGCAGGCGCGTGTCGTGGCCCTGATAGCGGATGTAGCGCCCCAGCGTAGCCGAGGTGCCGCCGGTGCCGGCGCTCATGATCAGGGTGTGTGGCACCGGGAAAGGTTCATGCGCCATCTGGCGGAAAATGCTTTCGGCAATATTGTTGTTGCCGCGCCAGTCGGTAGCGCGTTCGGCATAGGTAAACTGGTCCATAAAATGGCCGTTGAGTTCACGCGCCAGACGCTCGGATTCGCTGTACAGCTGGCACGGATCGGCGACGAAGTGGCACTCCCCGCCGTAAAAGCGGATCAGCTCGATTTTGCGCCGCGCGGTACTGGCTGGCATTACGGCGATAAACGGCAGGCCGAGCAGACGGGCAAAATAGGCTTCCGACACCGCGGTGCTGCCGGAGGAGGCTTCGATGATCGGCGTGTTTTCTCCAATCCAGCCATTGGCCAGACCATAGAGAAACAGCGAACGCGCCAGGCGATGTTTCAGGCTGCCGCTTGGATGGGTGCTTTCATCCTTAAGATAAAAGCGAATGCCGGGGAAATCGTCCAGCGTAAAACGGATCAGGTGCGTATCAGCGGAGCGCTGAAAGTCGGCGTTAATTTCATTGATAGCGTGGCGAACCCAGGGCGTTTGCATGGTGCGATTCCGGCAGCGAGATTGCGCTCAGTGTAAGGCACTGGCAGGAAAAAGAGGTTGCTAAAAGTTGGTTATAATCGGCAAATAAGAGAAAATTTTTCTCCTGAGGTGGCGAATGCTAGATAAAACTGACCGCACACTGCTGGCGCTGCTGCAAAAAGACTGCACGCTGTCGCTGCAGGCGCTGGCCGATGCGGTGAATCTCACCACCACGCCGTGCTGGAAACGCCTGAAAAAGCTGGAAGATGATGGCATTATTCGGGCGCGCGTCGCGTTGCTGGATGGTGAAAAGCTCGGCCTGTCGCTCACCGCCTTTATGCTGATCAAAACCCAGCAGCACAGCAGCGACTGGTTTCAGCAGTTTGTCGCGGTGGTACAGCAGATGCCGGAAGTGATGGCCTTCTACCGCATGGCGGGTGAGTACGACTACCTGCTGCGCATTCAGGTGGCCGATATGAAGAGCTACGACGCGTTTTACAAGCGTCTGGTTAACGGCGTCCCGGGGCTGATTGACGTCACCTCCAGCTTCGCTATGGAAGAGATTAAATACACCACCGCCTTGCCGGTAGCGCCCTGAACGGGCATCACAAGAGATTTTTTTGTGCGATTATTCAGCCAGTTAAGTTGGTATTTTTTGCGCGAGTGGCGGCGCTATCTGGGCGCCATCAGCTTGCTGATTATCATTGCGCTGCTGCAGCTGCTGCCTCCGCATCTGGTCGGCGTGATTGTCGACGGCGTGACCCAGCACAGCCTGACGCGCGGCGAAATTTTTCTGTGGATCGGCGTGATGCTGGTGACCGCAGTGATTGTCTATTTGCTGCGCTACGTCTGGCGCGTGCTGTTGTTCGGCGCCTCTTACCAGCTGGCGGTGGAGTTGCGCGAAGATTTTTACCGCCAGCTTAGCCGCCAGCATCCGGCGTTTTACCTGCGCCACCGTACCGGCGATCTGATCGCGCGCGCGACCAACGATGTCGATCGCGTGGTGTTTGCTGCGGGTGAAGGGGTGCTGACGCTGGTGGATTCGCTGGTGATGGGGCTGGTCGTGCTGGCGGTAATGAGCGTGCAGATCAGCTGGGAGCTGACGCTGCTGGCGCTGATTCCCATGCCGATTATGGCGCTGGTGATTCAGAAAGACGGCGCGCGCCTGCATCAGCGCTTCAAAGTGGCGCAGGCGGCGTTCTCCAGCCTGAACGATCAAACGCAGGAGAGTCTGACCAGCATCCGCATGATCAAAGCCTTTGGCCTGGAAGATCATCAGTCGAGCCAGTTTGCGGATATCGCCAGCGACACCGGCCGCAAAAATCTGCACGTGGCGCGCGTCGATGCGCGCTTCGATCCCATCATTTATATCGCCGTGGGCTTTTCGAATCTGCTGGCGATTGGCGGTGGCGGCTGGATGGTGTGGCACGGTTCACTGACGCTCGGGCAGCTCACCAGCTTCGTCATGTACTTAGGGCTGATGATTTGGCCGATGCTGGCGCTGGCGTGGATGATTAACATCGTCGAGCGCGGCAGCGCGGCGTGGAGCCGTATTGGTGCGCTGCTGGCGGAAGCGCCTGCGGTTGAGGATGGTCAGCAGCCACTGCCGGCGGAAGCGGGCGTGCTGCAGGTGGCGATCCGCGCCTTCCACTATCCGGCGAGCAGCGCGCCGGTGCTGAGCGACGTGCATTTCCAGCTACAACCGGGGCAGATGCTTGGGCTGTGTGGGCCTACCGGCTGCGGCAAAAGCACGCTGCTGAGCCTGATTCAGCGCCACTTTGATATTGATCAGGGCGAGATTTGCTATCACGCCATTCCGCTACCGCAGCTGCGGCTGGACAGCTGGCGCAGCCGGCTGGCGGTGGTCAGCCAGACGCCGTTCCTGTTTTCCGATACCGTTGCGAATAACCTGGCGCTGGGCCGCCCGGAGGCAACGCAGGAAGAGATCGAGCGCGTGGCGCAGATGGCCTGCGTGCACGATGACATTCTGCGTCTGCCACAGGGGTACGCTACCGAAGTGGGTGAGCGCGGCGTCATGCTCTCTGGCGGGCAGAAACAGCGCATCGCCATTGCGCGTGCGCTGTTGCTCAACGCGGAGATTCTGATCCTCGACGATGCGCTGTCGGCGGTTGATGGCCGTACCGAACATGAAATCCTGCATAACCTGCGCCTTTGGGGCAAAGGGCGCACGCTGATCATCAGCGCGCATCGGCTGTCAGCGCTGACCGAAGCCAGCGAGATTCTGGTATTGCAGCAGGGCGCAGTGGCACAGCGCGGCGATCACGATACGCTGGCGGCGCAGCCGGGCTGGTATCGCGATATGTATCGCTATCAGCAGCTGGAAGCCGCGCTGGATGAGGACGAGTCAGAACAGGGAGCCGACCATGGCTAAATCGCAACGCTTATGGCCAACGCTGAAACGCCTGCTGGCCTACGGTAAACCGTGGCGCAAATCGCTGTGGCTGGCCGTCGGCATGCTGTGGATCGCTGCCGCTGCCGAAGTCACCGGTCCGGTGCTGGTCAGCTATTTTATCGATAACCTGGTGGCAAAACACCAGATGCCGTGGGGCATCGTGGCCGCGCTGCTGGTGGGCTTTGTGCTGCTGCAGCTGCTGGCAGCGGGTCTGCACTATTTCCAGGCGCTGCTGTTTAACCGCGCGGCGATTGGTGTCGTGCAGCAACTGCGCGTCGACGTGATGAATGCGGCGCTGCGTCAGCCGCTCAGTGCCTTCGATACCCAGCCGGTGGGGCAGATTATCTCGCGCGTCACCAACGACACCGAAGTGATCAAAGATCTTTACGTCACGGTAGTAGCCACTGTGCTGCGCAGCGCTGCGCTGATTGGCGCGATGCTGGTGGCGATGTTTGCACTCGACTGGCGTATGGCGCTGGTGGCGCTGGTGATTTTCCCGCTGGTGTTAACGGTGATGCTGATCTATCAGCGCTACAGCACGCCGATTGCGCGCCGCGTACGTAGCTATCTGGCCGAAATCAATAATGGCTTCAACGAAGTGATTAACGGCATGAGTGTGATCCAGCAGTTTCGCCAGCAGGCGCGCTTTGGCGAGCGCATGGGCGAAGCCAGCCGTTCACACTATCTGGCGCGGATGGAGACGCTGCGGCTGGACGGCTTTCTGCTGCGTCCGCTGCTCAGCCTGTTTTCTGCACTGATTTTGTGCGGTCTGCTGATGCTGTTCAGCTTTGCCACGCCGGGCGTGTTTGAGGTTGGCGTGCTCTACGCCTTTATCACTTATCTTGGCCGCCTTAACGAGCCACTGATCGAGCTCACCACGCAGCAGTCAATGCTGCAGCAGGCGGTGGTGTCGGGCGAGCGTATTTTTGAACTGATGGATGCGGCGCAGCAGAGCTACGGCAGTGACGCTCAGCCGCTGGCTTCCGGGCGTATCACCCTGCGCGATGTTAGCTTTGCCTACCGCGACAACCGCGACGTGCTCAGCCATATCAACCTCGAAGTGCCGGCGCGCGGCTTCGTGGCACTGGTCGGCCATACCGGCAGCGGAAAAAGCACCTTAGCCAATCTGTTGATGGGCTACTATCCGGTGACGCGCGGCAGCATAGAACTGGATGGCCGCCCGCTGCGCCAGTTGACGCACGATGCGCTGCGCGGCAGCGTGGCGATGGTGCAGCAGGATCCGGTGGTACTGGCCGATACGCTATTGGCCAACGTGCGCCTGGGACGCGATATCAGCGAAGAGGTCGTGTGGCGCGCGCTGGAGAAGGTGCAGCTGGCACCGCTGGCCCGCGCGATGCGCGACGGCATTCATACCCGGCTCGGTGAGCAGGGGAACACGCTGTCGGTCGGGCAGAAACAGCTGCTGGCGCTGGCGCGCGTGCTGGTGTCGCTGCCGCAGATTCTGATCCTCGATGAGGCCACTGCCAATATCGACTCAGGCACCGAGCAGGCGATTCAGCAGGCGCTGCGCACGCTGCGCCAGCACAGCACGCTGGTGGTGATTGCTCACCGTCTTTCCACCATCACCGAAGCGGATCAGATTCTGGTGCTGCACCGTGGTCAGGTGGTCGAACGCGGTACACACACCGAACTGCTGGCGCAGCAGGGCCGTTACTGGCAGATGTACCAGCTGCAGCAGGCTGGCGATGAACTCGCGGCGGGCATACCCGCAACGGCAGAGGGGTGATTTGCACCTTTTTTGCGCAGATTTATCGGAATGTTCTGTATTGATGCACTCCTTTGAGGCCGCAAGCACCAAAGGAGTGCAGTAAAGTCCCACCTTTCTGTTTTTCCGAATGAAAACCTTGCCCGTTACGCCATACCGGAGCGCGATACTCTGCGCCCGGCAGCCTTAGCGCCCACTTTTGCCATTTGTGGCACAGCCTTTGCTTAACTCTCTGCGTGTCCGCGAAGACTCACCTATTTTTATATCCGGAGGGGAACGTATGAAGCTGGTTACCGTGGTAATCAAACCATTTAAGCTGGAGGACGTGCGTGAAGCCTTATCCTCCATTGGCATTCAGGGCCTGACCGTGACCGAAGTGAAAGGCTTCGGTCGTCAGAAAGGCCATGCAGAACTGTACCGCGGTGCCGAGTACAGCGTTAACTTCCTGCCAAAAGTAAAAATCGATATTGCGATTGCGGACGATCAGCTGGATGAAGTGGTGGATGTGATCAGCAAAGCCGCGTACACCGGCAAAATTGGCGACGGCAAAATTTTCGTCGCGGAACTGCAGCGCGTGATTCGTATTCGTACCGGCGAGACCGACGAAGCAGCACTGTAACTGGGGCTCTGAATTGTGATGGGATGGAAAGAAATGAATAAAGTAATGACTAAGTTGGGCCTCACCAGCCTGGCGCTGTTACCGTCTCTTGCGATGGCAGCTGCGCCTGCCGTAGCGGATAAAGCCGATAACGCGTTTATGATGATTTGTACCGCGCTGGTACTGTTCATGACAATTCCCGGCATTGCCCTGTTTTACGGCGGCCTGATTCGCGGCAAAAACGTGCTGTCGATGCTGACGCAGGTCGCTGTGACGTTCGCGTTAGTGTGCGTACTGTGGATCGTCTACGGCTACTCGCTGGCGTTCAGCGAAGGCAACGCCTTCTTCGGTAACTTCCAGTGGGCAATGCTGAAAAATATCGAGCTGAAAGCGGTGATGGGCAGCTTCTATCAGTACATTCACGTGGCGTTCCAGGCTTCCTTCGCCTGTATCACCGTGGGGCTGATTGTTGGTTCGCTGGCTGAGCGTATTCGCTTCTCGGCGGTACTGATTTTCGTGCTGGTGTGGCTGACGCTGGCCTATCTGCCTATCGCACATATGGTGTGGGCTGGCGGCTTCCTGGCACAGGATGGCGCGCTGGACTTCGCTGGCGGTACCGTGGTGCACATCAACGCCGCCGTTGCGGGTCTGGTTGGTGCTTACCTGGTAGGCAAGCGTGCTGGCTTCGGTAAAGAAGCGTTCAAACCGCATAACCTGCCGATGGTGTTTACCGGTACCGCGATTCTGTACGTTGGCTGGTTCGGTTTCAACGCCGGCTCTGCGTCTTCCGCTAACGAAATCGCGGCGCTGGCCTTCCTGAATACCGTGGTGGCCACTGCGGGTGCCGTGCTGTCGTGGGTGTTCGGTGAGTGGGCGCTGCGCGGTAAGCCTTCACTGCTGGGTGCGTCTTCTGGCTTCATCGCCGGTCTGGTTGCCATCACGCCAGCATGTGGTTATGTCGGCGTCGGCGGCGCACTGATTATCGGTCTGGCCGGTGGCCTGGCAGGTATCTGGGGTGTGACCACGCTGAAGAAATGGCTGCGCGTGGATGACCCGTGCGATGTGTTCGGTGTGCACGGCGTGTGCGGTATCCTCGGCTGTATCCTGACCGGCGTGTTTGCCTCCTCGTCACTGGGCGGCGTCGGCTATGCAGAAGGCGTGACCATGGGCCATCAGGTTTGGGTTCAGCTGTTCAGCTGTGGCCTGACTATCGTCTGGTCTGGCGTGGTCGCCTTCATCGGCTTCAAGCTGGCAGATATGATTGTTGGCCTGCGCGTACCGGAAGAACAGGAACGTGAAGGTCTGGATGTGAACAGCCACGGCGAGAACGCTTACAACCAGTAAGTGCCGGCTGGCAGAAGAGCAGTGCGCTATAACTATAATGATGAGAAAGGGGCGAGATAATCGCCCCTTTTTTTATGCTTCGCGCTGACGCATCACCCCTTCCTGCACCGTCGTCGCCACCAGCGTGCCGTCCCGGCTGAAGAACTCACCGCGCACGAAGCCGCGCGCGCCGGACGCTGAGGTGCTTACCACGCTGTACAGGAGCCACTCCGAGAGATCGAATGGACGGTGGAACCACATGGAGTGGTCAATCGTCGCTACCTGCATATCCGGCTCAAGGAAGCCTTTGCCATGCGGCTGCAGCGCGACCGGCAGAAAGTTGAGATCGGAAGCGTAGCCCAGCAAATATTGATGAATGCGGCGATCGTCCGGCAGCTGGCCATTGGCACGCACCCAGACCTGGCGCAGCGGCTCATCAACGTGGCCTTTCAGCGGATTGTGGATCTGCACCGGACGGATATCCAGCGGGCGCTCGGCGAGGAATTTTTCTTTCAGCTTGAGCGGCAGGTGCGCAGCCAGCCGATGGGCGAGATCCTGCTCGGAGGGCAGGTTATCGGGTCCCGGCACCTGCGGCATGCTGTTCTGATGCTCGAAGCCATTTTCCGGTGCCTGAAAGGAGGCGGTCATGTAGAAGATCGGCTGACCATTTTGTACGGCGCTGACGCGGCGGGCGCTGAAGCTTTTACCGTCGCGCAGGGTTTCCACATCGTAAATAATGGCTTTCTGGCTGTCGCCCGGGCGCAGAAAGTAGCTGTGGAAGGAGTGAATGATACGGGCTTCCGGCACGGTTTGTTTTGCCGCATACAGCGCCTGTCCCACCACCTGGCCGCCAAACACCTGGCGCAGGCCGAGGTCTTCACTCTGCCCACGAAACAGGCCTTCTTCCAGTTTTTCCAGATTCAATAAATTAAGCAGGTTATGCAGTGCCTGGCTCATAACGGATTCCTCAGTGATGCCAATGGCGTCAGTGTGAAAGATCCGACCAGTTTGCGCAACGCTTTTACCCGGTTTTCAGCAGCATGGCGGGGCTTCAGGCGCAAAGCGGATTTTTGTGCCAGAATTAACAGCAATCGGCGGTGGAAAACCCAGCCAATAAATTTACCGCCGACAATCATAGTGTTCATAAGGAGACGACATCGATGAAACTCTGGCATGTAATTAGCGGTATGACACTGGCGGTGGCAATCACAGGCTGTGCCGATCACAGTAAACCCGTGCCGACGCCAACTTTAGGCGCCAGCGTGGCCGGGCAGCCGTCGGCGATTGCCCAGCCGAACGTAAGCGGTTCCGTCTATATTCGCCAGCGTATTGCGCTGCCGCCGGATGCGGTGCTGACCGTGACGCTGGCCGATGCGTCACTGGCGGACGCGCCGTCCAAAGTGCTGTCACAGCGTGTGGTTCGCACCGAGGGCAAACAGGCACCGTTCCAGTTTGTGCTGCCCTTTAACCCGGCCGATATCCAGCCGAACGCGCGCATTTTGCTGAGCGCAGCGATCACCATCGACGGCAAGCTGGCGTTTATCACCGATACGGTGAAACCAGTGATTAATCAGGGGGGAACGAAAGCGGAACTGTTGCTGGTACCGGTGACCAATATGGCGATGCCAACCCAGCCGGGCGCTGCTACCACCGTGCCTTCGACGTCGCCAACCCAGGTTACGCCGTCAGCCTCCGTGCCGGCACCAACCAGTCTGTAAGTTGAAACGGGAGACAGCGCGTTACGGAAGCTGCGCCAGAATGGCACTGCAGAAAGTAAAGGCGCTGTCTCGTCCCTGATCGCTCGGCACACGCCATCCCTGGCGTGTGACGCTTTACTTTCTGCTGTGTCATTCCCGCGCTTTAAAGGGAGTGCGGCCTGTCAGCATTAATACTCCCAGCGATACTTCGCCAGTTCAATTTCTCCCGCATCACTCACTTCAATACCTTCGGCTTCCAGCGCATCGCGCTGACGAAAAAGATCATCGCCCTGTAGCGAAATACGACCATGACGATTAATCACGCGGAACCACGGCAGTTTGCTGCCTGGCGGCAGGCGCCGCAGCACGCCGCCCACCTGACGTGCGGCGCGCGGTGAACCGGCCAGCAGCGCGACATCGCCGTAGGTCGTCACTTTACCGGCAGGAATAGCGGCAACAATTTGCCAGACGCGCTCGGAAAAATTGCTCTGTTCACTCACTGACGCACCTCGTCTGCGGGAAAAGCGCCACTTTAGCATGCGATTGCGGCTATCTGCAGGGTTTTGCCGCCGGCCTGTTCAAGAAACCAACGGTTGCCCGGCCTGCGCTTGCAATTGCCAGGGGCTTCCCCGATAATGCCAGCGCTCTCAACATGAGAGCTCGTCAATGGGGGCCCTGTTGGTTCTCCCGCAA
Organism: gamma proteobacterium symbiont of Scutellera amethystina; assembly: GCF_059730845.1. NCBI lineage: Bacteria > Pseudomonadati > Pseudomonadota > Gammaproteobacteria > gamma proteobacterium symbiont of Scutellera amethystina. The sequence goes on along the minus strand of NZ_AP035935.1, from coordinate 3,019,768 downwards.
CGCTAACTTGTGAACTCGGTCAGGTCCGGAAGGAAGCAGCCGCAGCAGGCGACGCGTGTGCCGGGATGTAGCTGGCAGGGCCTCCACCATTTCTGCCCATGCAAAATCCCTGCGCGCAATGCGGCACAGCACCGTATCGGCACTCCTTTGCCTGCCTGTCATCCGTGGAAATAAAGGTGAGTAACGAAGCGACCTGCGGGGAGAAAACTTAGCGGACGTACTTCCAGACAGATCCGGGCACTTTGTCATAGAGCTTGTTCATGGTCAGCTCGGCCAGACGGTGATCGGCTGCGGAGTAAAATACCGCTAACTCATCATCGGGTAATTCATACTTGTTCTTTTCAATCACCCGTTCAAGGGTGTCAATTGAGCGACAACGACGCAGTCGCATCAAATAGTCTGTTTTGGTTAAGGCTGGGTTGCTCATAAATAAACCGGTCTCACTCTGATGCTAAAAGGAATGGCTGGGTTGCTGGAGATAAGCGCACTCTTCGGCAAACAGATTAAATAAGCGTTTTGCTGAACGTTGCCACCGTTGAAGATCCTGGGTATTGATTCCATAGCTGCTAAACAGCATAAAGGTATCATCAAGATATTCATCGATTTGCGTAATCAGCGCTTCATCTTCAACATGCTTAATTTTGTAATTCATCGTGAAAGAGGCGATATGCTCAATCAAATCGTTGAGCTGTAAATTGCCTGGCGAAGTGGGATCATTAACCCAGCCGTGATGGCTGTCGGTTAGCGTCGCCATACTTTCGTCAAACAGGTTCTCACACAGAAATTTAAGCTGGGCAATATCATGCCGTTTCGGTGAGTATTCGTCCATCTTTTTCCCCTCCATAGCGAGCACAGTTACCGCGACGCGGCGAGATTTGGAAAAGCTACCAGGGAGCGATCACGAATAAAAAGAATTCAGCGACCTTTTAAATATAATCCACAATCATTAGTTTTGCTCACCCAATTACTAAATATTACAATTCGTCGCACGGTGACGGGCGGGTATTGTCTATCACCTCAAACACCAGCGCACCGGGCGTTGTCTGGAACATAACTTCTTCACGTTGGGTAAAGGTTTCATTTAAATCAAGGCAGGGATTAAATAAATCCCACGTGAAATCGTAAAGCATTTTAAATCGTTTGTGGCCGACGGGCTGAATGGAAATAATGGTAAAACTGTCAGGAACTAATTGCGCGTTTTGAGAATACCACTGTAAATCGCCGGCAAGGTCCTGGGCTATTTTGAGAATATTCCCCTGGATAATCTGGCGTAACTTGCCGCAATCATCCTCATTCACGTCAATATCACTATGAATAATAGACTGCATTCTGCATCCCGTAAAAAGCAAGGAGAGTTCTATCATTGGCTTTCAGCTCTGAGATTGCAAGCCATTGGTAAACAGAAAGGGCGATTGCTGCGATGGGCGCTGGCTTGATGGCACAAATCGCCCAGGCGTTTCGCCACTGATCAACTTTTGAAACACTTTCCTCCGCGCGTCATGATGACGCCATCAGGTAGTATATTGTTATGTTATAACATTTTGGTTGCCTATCATGAATCACAGTGGATTACTTCTCTCGCTCGGCGGGCGCCTGCTGGTAGCGCTACTGCTGAGTAGCCTGCTGGCTTTAGCCATCGTCTGGGGCCTGCACCAATGATGCGTTTTCATCGTCTGCAGGGCGGCTATCAGGGCAGGGCGGTGACGCCGGTGGTGAATGGCGAACTGGCGGCCGGCAGTATGACGGCACTGGTCGGGGCCAACGGTACGGGCAAATCAACCTTGCTCAAAACTATCGCCGGACTGCTGCCGCCAGTGGCGGGACGCTGTGAACTGCAGCTGCCGCGAAAAGCGCTGGGCTGGTTGCCGCAGCGCAGCGAGCTGGATACCCGCTTTCCGCTCACCGTCTATGAGCTGGTGGCAATGGGCTGCTGGCCGCGCTGCGGCTGGTTCGGTGGCATCACGCGTGCGCTGAGGCAGGAAATTGATGCCGCGCTGGAGGCGGTGCAGATGCGCGACTTCGCCACTGCGCAGCCCGCGATGCTCTCCGGCGGGCAGTTGCAGCGCGTGCTGTTTGCGCGCCTGATGCTCCAGCGCAGTCAGCTCTGGCTGCTGGATGAACCCTTCAACGGCATTGATACGCCGACGATAACCTTACTGATGTCGATTCTCGAACAGCAGCAGCGGGCGGGCACCACGCTGCTGGTGGTGCTGCACGACAAGCTACTGGTGGCGCGCCATTTTCGTGACGTGCTGTCGCTGGATGAGCGCGACAGTGCGCAGCAACCGCGGCTGTGTCGGGTGGCGTCATGACGTTACTCCAGCCGTTTATTGAGTTTGGTTTTATGCGCCGGGCTCTGGTGGCCTGCATGGCGCTGGCGATCAGTGCAACGCCGCTCGGCGTCTTTCTCTCGCTGCGCCGTATGAGCCTGGTGGGCGATGCGCTGTCCCATGCGGTACTGCCTGGCGCCGCCATCGGCTATCTGGTATCCGGCCTGTCACTGGTAGCGATGGGCATTGGCGGCCTGATTGCCGGGCTGGCGGTGGCGCTGCTGTCCGGTGCGGTCAGCCGTTATACCCACCTGAAGGAAGATGCCAGCTTTTCCGGCTTCTATCTGGGTTCGCTGGCGCTCGGCGTCACGCTGGTATCACTGCGCGGTTCCAGTGTCGATCTGCTGCACGTGTTGTTCGGCTCGCTGCTGGCGGTGGATAACGGCGCGATTGTGCTGGTTGGCAGCATCGCTGCGTTCACCCTGCTGATGCTGGCCGTGATCTTCCGGCCGCTGGTCATTGATGCCTTTGATCCTGATTTTCTGCGTGCGCAGGGAAAATGGAGCGCACCGCTGGTGCACGGCATTTTCCTCACGCTGGTGGTGCTGAATCTGGTGGCGGGTTTTCAGGTGCTCGGCACGCTGATGTCCGTTGGGCTGATGATGCTGCCCGCCACCAGCGCGCGCTTCTGGAGCCGTCACCTTACGCGCATGCTGGCGATTGCCATGCTGCTGGCGCTGATCGCCGCCTTTATCGGCCTGTTGCTCTCCTGGCACTATGCCCTGCCTGCCGGACCGGCGGTGGTACTGAGTGCGGCCGTACTGTTTTTGCTGTCAGTGTTGACAGGACCATGTGGCGGCCTGCTGCGCCGTCGATAATAAGATGACAAGGGGATAGGTATGAAGAAGTTACCGTTGAGTCTGGCGATTGGCGCGATGCTGATTAGCCCGCTGACGCTGGCAAAAACCGTTGATGCCGTAGCCAGTTTTACCGTGCTGGCTGACATCGTTAAACAGGTCGGTGGCGATCACGTTAAGGTGAAATCGCTGGTGGGGCCGGATGGCGATCCGCACACCTTTGAGCCCACGCCGCAGGATAGCCAGGCGCTGGCGCAGGCCGATGTGGTGTTCGTCAGCGGGCTGGGCATGGAAGGCTGGATGGACCGGCTGATTAGCGCGTCCGGCTATAAGGGCACGGTGGTGGTCGCCTCGAACGGCGTCAATACGCGCAAAATGGAGGAGGATGGCAAAACCATCACCGATCCACACGCGTGGAACAGCATGCACAACGGCGTGATCTACGCCACCAACGTGATGAACGCGCTGATCAAAGCCGATCCGGACGATGCCGCCGACATCCGTCACAGCGGTGAACGCTATATTCAGCAGTTGCAGAAGCTGGATAGCTGGGCCAAAAGTGAATTTGCCGGCGTGGCGCAAAGTAAACGCAAGGTACTCACCAGCCATGATGCCTTTGGCTATTTCGGCCAGCGCTACGGCGTGACATTCCTCGCGCCGGTGGGCTTCTCAACCGAAGCGGAAGCCAGCGCCAGCGATGTCGCCGCTATCATCAAACAGCTCCGGGCCGAGCATATCACCACCTACTTTATGGAGAATCAGACCGATCCGCGTCTGGTGAAACAGATCGCCAGTGAAACCGGTGCGCAACCCGGTGGCGAGCTCTATCCGGAAGCGCTGTCAGCGGCCAGCGGGCCGGCGCCCACCTATGAGGCGGCGTTTAAGCACAACGTGGAAACTCTGCTGCACAGCATGAAGTAAAAAAAAGGCCGGGGAGCATCCCGGCCAATTATCACGACACTTTCCTAACGTTTTTTCTTTCTTCCCTGCACCGCCTTAAAGCGCGGGTTGGTTTTGCAAATCACATAAATACGACCTTTACGCCGCACGACTTTGCAATCTTTGTGACGGGTCTTGGCAGACCGCAATGAACTGACAACTTGCATGTGGCTGAACTCCGGTTATTTGCTGCGCGTCAGGAAGCTGCCAAAACGCTTGTTGAAGCGCGCGGCGCTGCCCTCTTTGGCAAACTCTTTCTGTTTACCGGTGTAGTAAACGTGCGACTTCGACGACACATCGAGCGTGACGTACGGCAGCTCTTCGCCCTCAAACTGGATGGTACGATCGGTCTGAATCGTCGAGCCGACTTTGAAGTATTCGTCGACGGTGGTGTCATGGAACACCACAAGACGGTAGTGCGGATGAATGTTTGGTTTCATAATAGTGCTCTCGTGTAATGTTATAATATAACAATATTATGAACCTCGCGCCGCAGGATTGCAACCACGCTTCCGGTGCGGATTTGTCATGGAACGTGCGGAGCAGGGGAGTGCGCAATAAAAAAGGCCGCTTGCGCGGCCTTTTAGCAGAGAGAAATCTATCAGTGAGGGTGATCGACCGGATGGCCCTGTTCCAGCTCAGACTTGTTCTTGCTGAAACGGCGGCGCACCACCACGAAGAACACCGGCACGAAGAAGATCGCCAGCGCGGTGGCCGTCACCATCCCGCCCATTACGCCGGTACCGACGGCGTTCTGTGCGCCGGAGCCGGCACCGCTGCTGATCGCCAGCGGCAGTACGCCGAGGATGAACGCCAGCGACGTCATCAGAATCGGACGCAGACGCATACGTGAGGCTTCCAGCGTCGACTCGACCAGCCCTTTGCCTTCCTTCTCCATCAAATCCTTGGCGAATTCGACGATCAGGATGGCGTTCTTCGCCGAGAGACCAATGGTGGTCAACAGACCCACCACAAAGTACACGTCGTTACTCAGACCGCGCAGCGTGGTGAAGAGCAGGGCGCCAATCACACCCAGCGGCACCACCAGCATGACCGCGAACGGAATCGACCAGCTCTCATACAGCGCGGCCAGACACAGGAACACCACAATCAGCGAAATGGCGTACAGTGCAGGCGCCTGGTTGCCGGACAGGCGTTCCTGATAGGACATGCCGGTCCAGTCGTAGCCGATACCTGCAGGCAGCTTCGAGGCGAGGCTCTCCATCAGGTTCATGGCATCACCCGAGCTCTTGCCCGGTGCCGCCTGACCCAGGATCTCCATTGATGGCAGACCGTTGTAACGCTCCAGACGCGGTGAACCATACTGCCACTTCGCCGAAGAGAAGGCAGAGAATGGCACCATGGTCCCGGCGCTGTTGCGCACGTACCATTTGCTGATGTCATCCGGCAGCATGCGTGAGTCGGCCTGACCCATCACGTACACTTTCTTCACGCGACCACGGTCGATGAAGTCATTGACGTAAGAACCGCCCCAGGCCGCACCCAGCGTGGTGTTGATGTCGGACAGCGACACACCAAGCGCCTGCGCTTTTTCCTGATCGATAATCAGTTTGTACTGCGGCGTATCTTCCAGCCCGTTTGGACGCACGCCCACCAGCGTATCCGGATGCTGGGCGATCATGCCAAACAGCTGGTTACGCGCGGCGGTCAGCTTCTCATGGCCGAGGTTACCCTGATCGATCAGCTGGAAGTCGAAACCGGTGGCGTTACCCAGTTCGATAATGGCCGGCAGGTTGAACGGGAACACCATGGCATCTTTAATCTGACCCAGCGCCTGCATCGCACGTCCGGCAATCGCCGGCACTTTCAGGCTGGCATCACCACGCTCATCCCATGGCTTCAGGCTGACGAAGGCGATACCGGTGTTCTGTCCACGACCAGCGAAGCCAAAGCCGTTAACGGTAAACACCGAATTCACGCTGTCTTTCTCTTTGGTCAGGAAGTAATCCGTAACCTGATCCAGCACTTTCTGCGTACGCTCCTGGGTCGCACCGGCAGGCAGCTGCGCCTGTGCCAGTAACAGCCCCTGATCCTCTTCCGGCAGGAACGAGGTAGGCAGTTTCAGGAACAGGTAAGCCATGCCGACCACAATCAGCAGATAAATCAGCAGATAGCGACCGGTGCTGCGCACAATGTGGCCGACGCTGTCGACGTAATGGTTGGTGCTCTTGTCAAACAGGCGGTTAAACCAGCCGAAGAAACCGGTGGTTTTGCCGTGTTCACCTTTTTTGATGGGCTTCAGCATGGTGGCACACAGCGCTGGCGTCAGAATCAACGCCACCAGCACCGACAGCGCCATCGCCGAAACGATGGTGATCGAGAACTGACGATAAATCACCCCGGTTGAGCCGCCGAAGAACGCCATCGGGATAAATACCGCTGACAGCACCAGCGCGATGCCAACCAGCGCGCCCTGAATCTGTTCCATCGAGCGTTTGGTGGCTTCTTTCGGCGGTAATCCCTCTTCCGCCATGACGCGCTCAACGTTTTCCACCACCACGATGGCGTCATCAACTAACAGGCCGATGGCGAGCACCATGCCGAACATCGTCAGGGTGTTTATCGAGTAGCCAAAGGCACTGATGATGGCAAAGGTGCCCAGCAGTACTACCGGCACGGCGATGGTAGGAATCAGCGTCGCGCGGAAGTTCTGCAGGAACAGATACATTACCAGGAACACCAGCACGATGGCTTCGAACAGCGTTTTCACCACTTCGAAAATGGAGATCTTAACGAATGGTGTGGTGTCGTACGGGTAAACGGTTTTCATGCCGGCCGGGAAGAACGGTTCCAGCTTGGCCAGTTCCGCTTTCACCGCGTCGGCAGTATCCAGCGCGTTGGCGCCGGTCGCCAGTTTGACACCGATACCGGAGGCTGGTTTGCCGTTATAACGGGCAATGATTTCGTAGTTTTCACCGCCGAGTTCAATTTTCGCGACATCGCGCAGGCGCACCTGTGAGCCGTCCTGATTGACCTTCAGCATGATGTTGCCGAACTCTTCGGTCGAGGTCAGACGCGTCTGGGCAATGATCGAAGCGTTAAGCTGCTGACCCGGCACCGGTGGGGTACCGCCCAGCTGACCGGCGGCCACCTGGGTGTTCTGGGTTTGCAGCGCGCTGATCACATCCACCGGCGTCAGCTGGTAGTTGTTAAGCTTGTGCGGATCGAGCCAGATACGCATCGCATACTGCGCACCAAACACCTGAGTATCACCGACGCCAGGCGTACGGCTGATCGGATCTTTGATGTTCGACGCTACGTAGTCTGAGATGTCGTTCTGCGTCATGCTGCCATCTTCGCTGACGAAACCGGCGACCATCAGGAAGCTGCTGGAGGATTTTTTCACCTGAATCCCCTGCTGCTGTACTTCCTGCGGCAGCAGTGGCATTGCCAGCTGCAGTTTGTTCTGCACCTGCACCTGAGCAATGTCGGCGTCAGTGCCAGACTGGAAGGTCAGCGTCAGCGTCAGCGTACCAGAAGAGTCACTGCTCGAGGACATATACATCAGCCCGTCGATGCCGTTCATATTCTGTTCGATAACCTGCGTTACCGAATCCTGTAGCGTTTTCGCATCTGCACCCGGATAAGATGCCTGGATTTCAACTGCCGGCGGCGCAACGTTGGGATATTGCTCGATCGGCAGTTTGATAATCGATAGCGCACCCGCCAGCATAATAATGATGGCAAGCACCCAGGCAAAAATGGGGCGATCGATAAAGAACTTAGCCATGTATCAACGGCTCCTGTTTATGACGATGATTTAGCAGACTGAGATTCCGGTGCGGCTTTGGCATCATCTTTGACTTCCTGCGGCGTCACCTGAGCACCCGGTTTAGCACGCTGAATACCGACGGTAATCACGCGATCGCCCTCTTTCAGGCCATCGGTCACCAGCCATTTGTCGCCAAACGCCTGGTTCGCGGTAATCTTACGCACTTCGACTTTATTATCCGCGCCCACTACCATCGCGGTGGCTTCACCGGTTGGCGTGCGGGTTACGCCGGTCTGCGGTACCAGCAGCGCCGTCGGGTTAGTGCCCTCATCCAGACGTGCACGCACGAACATGCCCGGCAGCAAACGATGATCCGGATTCGGGAAAATCGCGCGCAGGGTAATCGAGCCAGTGGTTTCATCCACGGTAACATCAGAAAATTCCAGTGTGCCCGGCTGGCTGTATGCGCTACCGTTCTGCATCAGCAGGGTAACGTTAGCTTTGCCGTCGTTCTGCTTCAGCTGACCCGACTCCAGCTCGCCGCGCAGGCGCAGAAAATCATCGCTGGATTGGGTCACATCGACGTACATCGGATCGAGTTGCTGCACGGTCGCCAGCGCGGTGGTCTGGCCGTTCGACACCAGCGCACCTTCCGTCACCGAGGATTTACCAATGCGGCCGCTGATTGGCGAGGTCACTTTGGTGTACGCCAGGTTAATGCGGGCGGTTTCCACATTGGCCTGCGCCGCCTGTACGGCTGCTGCGGTCTGCGCGGCGGTGGCCGCGGCGTTATCGTAGTCCTGCTGGCTGATATATTTGGTACCCAGCAGCGGCTTGTAACGATTCACCGTCAGCTGGGCAACGCGCGCGTTGGCCTGAGCCTGGGCTAAATCGCCTTTTGCGCTGTCGTACGCGGCCTGATAGGTGGCGGGATCGATCTGGTACAGCGAATCGCCGGCTTTAACATCACTGCCTTCAACAAAATTACGCTTGAGAATGATACCTGACACCTGCGGACGCACTTCAGCCACGCGGAACGCCGAAGTACGGCCTGGCAGTTCGGTGGTGATTTTCAGGGGCTCGTTTTTTAACGTGACAACACCCACTTCCGGGGGCTGCTGCTGGGCGGCTTGCTGGGATTTATTATCATCACATCCTGTTAACAAAAAGCTGCCTGTAAGCATCACGGCGGCCGCCAGAGGCGCTAATCCTCTGTTTTTATTCATAAATAAACCTCTAGTGTCCGATATCAAATGATCAATGGATCACAAACCGTTAAACCCATTGCTGCGTTAAAACACGGGTCGTGCTATGGTACATACATTCACAAATGTATGTAAACTTGCCAGTTTGTAAAAACAGTCCTCTATGGCACGAAAAACCAAAGCGCAAGCACTTGAAACGCGACATCAAATTCTGGATGCCGCTCTAGCTCACTTTTCTGAACACGGTGTGGCCGCCACCTCACTGGCGGATATCGCCGCGGCCGCTGGCGTCACGCGCGGCGCTATCTACTGGCATTTTAAAAATAAAGCCGATCTGTTACAGGAGATCTGGCTGCGCTGCGACGCCGGGCTCGACGATGTGGAACTTGAGTATCAGACAAAATACCCTGGCGATCCACTTTCTGTAATGCGTTCGATGCTGATCTATATCCTTGAAGCCACAGCAAAGGATCCACAAAGACGCGCATTAATGGAGATTATCTTCCATAAATGTGAGTTCGTTGGCGAAATGTCGACGTTAATGGCGATGCAGCAGGGGCTGCTGCAGGCGTGTTATGACCGCATCGAAGAGGTGCTGCGCAGCTGTATCGAGGCCGGGCAGCTCCCGGCCAGCCTCAACACCCGTCAGGCGGCGCTGCTGATGCGCGGCTACATCAGCGGCATGATGGAGAGCTGGTTGTTCAATCCGCAAAGTTTTGATCTGGTGAGTGAAGCGCCGCAGGTGGTCGAGGCATTTATAGATATGCTGCGCCTGAGCCCGACGCTCGCCGGCACGCGCTAAGCGGTGCGCTCGGCCGCCAGCTTCTGCTCATAATCGCGCTGGACAATCGCCAGCGCAGCCAGCACCGTGGCCGTGGGTACCTGGTTTTCCTCCAGCAGCTGAATTAAATCGACCGCCAGCTTGATGTCGTCCGGCGCGGTATCCAGCGTCATAGTGTCTCCTAAATACGTAGTTTAGCGGCGACCAGCAGCATTAGCAGAGCACCGGCCAGCGCCACGGCAAAGCCCGTCGGATGCAGCGTACCGAGGTCACCCGTGGTGAAATACGTGGCGATGTAGCCGCCAATCAGCGCGCCGATCACCGCCAGCACCAGCGTCGGTACCAGTCCGCCGGGACGGCCGGGAAACACCCTCCGCTTCAGCCAGCCGGCAGCCAGGCCAATAATAATCCAGATGATAAGGGTCATGCTTTTCCTCCCGTCAGCGCTGTTTCCAGTATAGAGGAAAGCGAACGGCTTACGGCTGCGCCGCGATCTCCAGTTTATGCAGCGCGGCGCGGCAGCGCGCCAGCCGCTCCTGCAGAATCTCCACCTCGCGCATCAGCTGCTGCTGCACGCTCAGCGTTTCAGCGCGTGCCAGGTGCTGTTCGCGCTGCTGCAGCATGGCCAGCAGTCGCGTTTCATAGCCGCGGTACTCATCACGCTTCGGCTGCAGCGGATCGCGACGCGGCCGTTCACGCACCACGCGCAGTTGCTGGCTACTGCACTCGCGCTGCAGCGCGGCAATCTGGTCCAGCACCTTCTGCGCCAGCCACTGGCGGCGCGACGCATCACTGTCGGACGCCGCGAGCTGCGCCGCATTGTGCTGCAGCTCTTGCAGATAGTCAGCCAGCCGCGTGCCTTTGCAGCGAAACAGCTGCGCGTCAAAGCGCGGCTGACGGCAGCTACCGTCCGGCTGCTGCGCAATCTGCTGGCGCAGCGTGTCAATCATTGCGTGCAGACGCTGTTGGGCGGGCAGTTGAGGCATCACTTCGATTCCGTCTGTGTTAACGTAGCGCTGTTGTGACATTTTTCAGGCATCTGGCATGCAGCGCATTTTACTGTTAAGCCTTGGCTGGCTGGCGATTGTGCTGGGCACGCTGGGCATTGTATTACCTTTACTACCGACCACGCCATTCGTGTTGCTGGCCGCCTGGTGTTTTGCCCGCTCGTCGCCACGCTTTCACCACTGGCTGCTGTGGCGCTCGCCGTTTGGCCGCTATCTGCGCCACTGGCAGCAGCATCGCGCCATGCCGCCCGGTGCCAAAAGCCGCGCCATGTTGCTGATTGTCATCACCTTTGCGGTTTCAATCTGGCTGGTGAAGCTGCTGTGGCTGCGCATCCTGCTCGGTGTGATGCTGGCGCTGCTGCTGCTCATGCTGTGGCGCATCCCGGTTGTAGCAGAAAGTGCGAACCCGCACGAACCGTAGCATCAGGGTTGCATTTAGCCGGCTGTTTGCTTAGATTTGGGCATCTTCGTGCGTGGCTTCCCTTTGAGAAACGACTTCGCTTAACCCGGTTTCCGGGTATTGGCGCTGTGGGAGCTGCGCGTTTTAGATATTTTTCCAGGCGTAACCTTTATGACCGCAACTGCGCAGCAGCTTGAACTGATCAAAAACAGCATCAAAAGCATTCCTGACTATCCGAAGCCGGGCATCCTGTTCCGTGACGTCACCAGTCTGATGGAAGATCCGCAGGCGTATGCCGCAGCGATCGCCATTCTGGTAGAGCGTTATCGTAATAAAGGCATCACCAAAGTGGTGGGCACCGAAGCGCGTGGCTTCCTGTTCGGGGCGCCGGTTGCGCTGGGTCTGGGCGTGGGATTTGTGCCGGTGCGCAAGCCGGGCAAACTGCCGCGTGAAACTTTCAGCGAAAGCTATGAACTGGAGTACGGTTCAGACGCGCTGGAACTGCACAAAGACGCCATCAAACCCGGCGATGTGGTGCTGGTAGTGGACGATCTGCTGGCAACCGGCGGCACCCTTGAAGCCACGGTGAAACTGATTCGTCGTGCGGGCGGTGAAGTTAAAGACGCCGCGTTCGTGATCAACCTGTTTGATTTAAGCGGCGAAGCGCGCCTGAACGCGCTGGGTATCGACTGCTATAGCCTGGTCAACTTCCCCGGCCACTAAGGCCATCGCGCCGCCCGCCTTCATGCCCGGCGGCGCCACTCTTCGCACTCCCTGACAGGCGTATTCCGCCCTGAAGCGCAGCGCGCGACGTATCACGGGTATAGGCATATCCGGCTGTGGCTGTTACACTCCTGTCAAAATAAACAGGGTTTGCGTCACCGCATTTTTCCCCTAAGTCCCACGGCAGAATCGGCGCAACTGAGCGTGCTGCTGTGCCAGGTTAAACAACTCCAGTGATTGAATCCACATGAGCTATCAGGTACTTGCGCGAAAATGGCGTCCCCAGGCTTTCGCCGACGTAGTCGGTCAGGAACATGTGCTGACGGCGCTGGCCAACGGGTTGTCACTGGGACGCATCCATCATGCCTATCTGTTTTCCGGCACGCGCGGCGTGGGGAAAACCTCGATTGCGCGTCTGCTGGCCAAAGGCCTCAACTGCGAAACCGGTATCACGGCCACGCCCTGTGGACAGTGCGATAACTGTCGCGAGATTGAACAGGGGCGCTTTGTCGATCTGATCGAAATCGATGCCGCCTCGCGCACCAAAGTGGAAGACACGCGCGACCTGCTGGATAACGTGCAGTATGCACCCGCGCGCGGGCGCTTTAAGGTCTATCTGATCGATGAAGTGCATATGCTGTCGCGCCACAGCTTTAATGCGCTGCTGAAAACGCTGGAAGAGCCGCCGTCACACGTGAAATTCCTGCTGGCGACCACCGATCCGCAGAAGCTGCCGGTAACCATTCTGTCGCGCTGCCTGCAGTTCCACCTGAAAGCCCTCGACGTCGAACAGATTCAGCAGCAGCTGGCGCACGTGCTGCAGCAGGAGCAGATTGACGCCGAGCCGCGCGCGCTGCATCTGCTGGCGCGCGCCGCCGACGGCAGTATGCGCGATGCGCTCAGCCTCACCGACCAGGCGATAGCCATGGGGCAGGGCAGCGTCACGCGCGACAGCGTGGCGCAAATGCTGGGCACGCTGGATGATGAACAGCCGCTGGCACTGATTGAAGCGCTGGTGGAAGGCAACGGCGAACAGGTGATGGCGCTGCTGAATCAGGCCGCATCGCGCGGCGTGGAGTGGGAGGCGCTGCTGGTGGAGATGCTGCGTCTGCTGCACCGTATCGCGATGGTCCAGCTGCTGCCCAGCTCGCTTGGCGATGATGATGCCAACCAGGCGCAGCGCCTGCGCGAACTGGCGCGCGTGCTGCCGCCTGCTGACGTTCAGCTCTATTACCAGACGCTGCTGATGGGGCGCAAAGATTTGCCGCTGGCGCCGGATCGCCGGCTGGGCGTGGAAATGACGCTGCTGCGTGCGCTGGCGTTTCATCCGCAGGCCACCATCGCTGAACCGGTGGCGCGCCCGTCGCTGACGCCGCAGGCCGCGCCGGCCGTTGCCGCGCCAGCGCCTCAGACCAAAGCCGCACCCGCTGTGGCCGCGCAGCCGCAGATGGCACCGCCGATGGATGAGTCGCCGCCGCCGGCCGATGATTATCCCGATATGGCGCCGGCCCCGGATAACTTGCCCGACGCCACCAGTCAGCTGTTACAGGCGCGGACGCAGCTGCTGCGTCAGGGAGCCGGCAAAGCAAAAAAGAGTGAGCCGGCAGCGCGTTCCGCGCGGCCGGCAAACCCGGCGCTGGAACGTCTGGCAAGCGTCACCGAGCGCGTGCAACAGCGCGCGTCTGAGCCGGCGGTAAAAGCGCCGGCGAAACCGGAAGCGTATCGCTGGAAAGCCCAGCAGCAGGAGGAGATTAAGCCGGAGCCGGTGGCGACGCCAAAAGCCTTGCGTTCTGCGCTGGAGCATGAGAAAACGCCAGAGCTGGCGCTCAAACTGGCGGAAGAGGCGCTGCAGCGCGATGCCTGGGCGGCGGAAATCGCCACGCTGACGCTGCCGAAGCTGGTCCAGCAGGTCGCGCTGAACGCGTGGAAAGAGGTGAATGAGCAGGGCGTGACGCTGCATTTGCGCAGCAGCCAGCGTCATCTCAACTCTGCCCCGGCGCGCCAGGCGATTCAGGATGCGCTGAGCCAGGCGGCCGGCCAGACGGTTGAACTGACCATCGTGGAAGACGATAATCCGGCGGTATTGACGCCGCTGGAGTGGCGTCAGGCCATTTATGAAGAGAAGCTGGCGCAGGCGCGTCAGTCGATCGAAAGCGATACCCACATTCAGACGCTGCGTCGCTTCTTTGATGCGGACCTGGATGAAGAGAGTATCCGACCCGTATGATCACGCTGTCGCGCAGTGTTGCGCGCAGCCCCAGCAGAGAGAGAAAACTATGTTTGGTAAAGGCGGATTGGGCAACCTGATGAAACAGGCCCAGCAGATGCAGGATAAAATGGCCAAAGTTCAGGAAGAGATCGCCGCACTGGAAGTCACCGGCGAATCAGGGGCTGGCCTGGTCAAAGTGACCATCAACGGTGCGCACAACTGCCGCCGCGTGGAAGTCGATCCCAGCCTGCTGGAAGATGACAAAGAGATGCTGGAAGATCTGATCGCTGCGGCGTTTAACGATGCGGCGCGCCGTATTGATGAAACGCAGAAAGAGAAGATGGCGTCCGTCTCTGCCGGTATGCAGCTGCCGCCTGGCTTCAAGATGCCGTTCTGATGCAAACCAGTCCACTGCTTGAAGCTTTGATGGAGTCGCTGCGCTGTTTACCGGGCGTTGGCCCGAAATCGGCGCAGCGCATGGCGTTTCATCTGTTGCAGCGCGATCGCAGCGGTGGCATGCGTCTGGCGCAGGCGCTGACCCGCGCCATGGCAGAAATCGGCCACTGTTCCGACTGCCACACCTTCACCGAGCAGGAGATCTGCACCATCTGCGCCAATCCCCGCCGTCAGCAAAACGGCCAGATTTGCGTGGTGGAGAGCCCGGCGGATATCCACGCCATCGAGCAGACCGGCCAGTTTGGCGGTCGTTACTTTGTGCTGATGGGCCATCTGTCGCCGCTGGACGGCATCGGCCCGCAGGACATTGGCCTGGATCGGCTGGAGCAGCGCCTTGAACGTGAGACGCTGCAGGAGGTGATCCTCGCCACCAACCCCACGGTGGAAGGCGAAGCCACGGCTAACTATATCGCCGAGCTGTGCGGCCAGTATGGCGTTGATGCCAGCCGCATCGCGCACGGGGTTCCGGTCGGCGGTGAACTGGAAATGGTCGACGGCACAACGCTGTCGCACTCGCTTGCCGGACGGCACAAGATTAAATTCTGACCACTTGCCGGTATCCTGCTGCGATACCGGCTTGAAATTCTTCCCACCATCCCCATTTCACTCTCAACAATTGATCAACCCCGATTCTGTTGAGGTAGCAATGACCATGAAAGGACAAGAGACGCGTGGCTTCCAGTCAGAGGTAAAACAACTTCTGCACCTGATGATCCATTCCCTCTATTCAAACAAAGAGATTTTCCTGCGTGAACTGATCTCCAACGCCTCCGATGCGGCTGACAAGCTGCGCTTCCGCGCACTGTCGACGCCGGATCTGTACGAAGGCGATGGCGACCTGCGCGTGCGTATCTCGGTCGACAAGGAAAAACGCACGCTGACGCTGAGCGATAACGGCATCGGTATGCGTCGTGATGAGGTGATTGAAAACCTCGGCACCATCGCGAAATCCGGTACCAAAGCGTTTCTGGAATCGATGGGTTCCGATCAGGCAAAAGACAGCCAGCTGATCGGCCAGTTCGGCGTCGGTTTCTACTCGGCGTTTATCGTGGCTGACAAAGTGACGGTACGCACCCGTGCCGCGGGCGCCAAAGCCGACGAAGGCGTGTTCTGGGAATCCGCTGGCGAAGGCGAGTATACGCTGGCGGAGATTGAGAAAGCCGATCGCGGCACCGAAATTACGCTGCACTTCCGTGAAGGCGAAGATGACTTCCTCGACGCGTGGCGCGTGCGCAACGTGATCAGCAAATATTCCGATCATATCGCGCTGCCGGTGGAGATCGAGACCAAAGACGAAGAGAACGATACCGTCACCTGGGAGAAGATCAACAAAGCCCAGGCGCTGTGGACGCGCAACAAAGGCGAAATCAGCGACGAAGAGTACAACGAGTTCTACAAACACATCGCCCATGATTTCAGCGATCCGGCCATCTGGAGCCACAACCGCGTCGAAGGTAAGCAGGAGTACACCAGTCTGCTGTACATCCCGTCGCGTGCGCCGTTCGACATGTGGAACCGCGACAGCAAGCACGGTCTGAAGCTGTACGTGCAGCGCGTCTTCATCATGGATGACGCGGAACAGTTCATGCCGAACTACCTGCGCTTTGTGCGTGGCCTGATAGATTCCAGCGATCTGCCGCTCAACGTCTCCCGTGAGATCCTGCAGGACAGCCGCGTCACGCAGAGCCTGCGCGCCGCGCTGACCAAACGCAGCCTGCAGATGCTGGAAAAACTGGCTAAAGACGACGCAGAGAAATATCAGCAGTTCTGGAAAGAGTTCGGTCTGGTGCTGAAAGAGGGCCCGGCGGAAGATCATGCCAACCAGGAGGCGATTGCTAAACTGCTGCGTTTCGCCACCACCCAGAGCGAAGGCGCGGCGCAGACCGTTTCACTGGAAGATTACGTTAGCCGCATGGTTGAAGGGCAGGAGAAGATTTACTACATCACTGCCGACAGCTATGCCGCCGCGAAAAGCAGCCCGCATCTGGAGCTGTTCCGTAAGAAAGGCATCGAGGTCCTGCTGCTGTCCGATCGTATCGACGAGTGGATGATGAGCTACCTGACGGAATTCGATGGCAAAGCGTTCCAGTCGGTGAGCAAAGCGGATGAGTCGCTGAGCAAGCTGGCGGATGAAGAGACGGAAGCGCAGAAGGAAGCGGAAAAAGCGCTGGAGCCGTTCGTCGATCGCGTGAAAACCCTGCTGGGCGAGCGCGTCAAAGAGGTGCGCCTGACCCATCGCCTTACCGACACGCCGGCGATTGTCACCACCGACGCCAACGAAATGACCACGCAGATGGCGAAGCTGTTCGCCGCGGCCGGTCAGGATGTGCCGGAAGTGAAGTACATCTTTGAGATCAACCCGGAGCATACGCTGGTGAAACGCGTGGCTGATACGCAGGATGAAGCGCGCTTTGCGGAGTGGGTTGAACTGTTGCTGGATCAGGCGCTGCTGGCTGAGCGCGGCACGCTGGACGATCCTAACCAGTTTATCCGCCGCATGAATCAGTTGCTGACGGCGTAACGCGGTGCGGTAATCGGAACGGTCGGCATGCATGCCGACCCTACCGGTTACCTGGCACCGATTCGACAACTGTCCACTCTCTGTAGGGTCGTCATTAATGACGACCTTTTTATTTATGCTGCCCTTGCTTACTTCAGCGCTTCATCCCGCAACCAATCACGGAACAACGTAATCTCCGCATCGTGCTGGCGTGACCGCTTGGTCATCATCCAGGTGGCACGGTCGGCGCGCACAAACCCCAGCGGCGCAATCAGCGTGCCGTCGTTCAGCTCCTGACGCACCAGCAGGCGCGGCGCCACAATCACGCCCAGTCCGTTTCTCGCGGCCTGAATCGCCAGCGTCAGATTATCGAAATGTTTGCCCAGCCAAAAATTACCGCGCACGCCGCTGATCTTCGCCCATTCGGCCCAGGCCTGCAGGCGGGTATCGGCGTGCAAAAGCGGCAGCGACGCCAGATCCTGCTCGCTGTGAAAACGCGCCGCGTACTGTGGGGCGCACAGCGGGCCAACGTAATCATCGCTGATGAGCGAGGCATCTATGTCGTCGTCCGGCGCCTGTTCATAACTGAGGATCAGCACATCGGTGTGTTCGCTGCGCAGCTGAGCAATCTCGCCCTGCGGCTGAAATTGCACTTCAATATCGGGATAGCGCTGGTAAAAGCTGCTGATGCGCGGAATCAGCCACTGGGATAAAAAACTTGGGGTACAGGCGACGCTCAGATGGTTGCGCATCCCGGTGCGAATACTTACGCAGGTGGTAGAGAGTTCGCTAAAGGCTTTCTGGCAGCTCACCAGCAGGCGTTCGCCGTGAGAGGTTAAGCGCACGCGCCCGTTGGTGCGGATGAACAGAGGTTTGCCCATCCAGCTCTCCAGCTGGCGAATCTGATGGCTGATGGCGCTGTGGGTGACATGGAGACATTCGGCCGCGACGCTAAAGCTGCAATGCAGCGCCGCCTGATGAAAATAGTGCAGTGCACGTAACGACGGAAGCGCGGTCATACTCATCCCCTGTGTAAAAACCTAACAGGGATTGTCAGTTTATATCATTTTAATGTCCAGCCGCATTAACCTAACCTTTCCTGCTTAATCTGGCGGGTTGACGGACCGGCTGCGCTGTGTACAGCAGCGGCGATGTCCGCTGCCAGCGCCAGTTTCACACAGCACAATAATACAGAGAAATGTCACGTGATGACTTCACAACAGGCTACTGCCAGGGCGGCGGCGCGCGATCGGCTGCGCGGCTTGCTGTCCCGTCACTATCGGCTGGAAAATTACGATCTGTTTTTTGCCCCTTCACTGCACATCGCGCGCGTGCTGCTCTCGCAACTGTTTCTGCGCCAGGAGCAGGCGCGCAATCAGACGCGCTACGCCGCGCAATATCCGGTCAGCGAACTCAGCGTGTTGCCGGCCCTGCCGATGATGGCGGGCAATATCGCGCTGGTCGATCACGTCGATATGCAGCAGGGCCGGGTGCGCAATCTCAGTGCCTGCCAGAGCCAGGGCGTGACGCACGCGTCCGGCTCCTTCGCCAGCGTGTTGCATAAACGACTCATCAGCGAGGCACGACTGTTTGTCACCCAGCTGAATCAGCATGCGATGCTGAGCGACGATCTGGTGCTGATTGCGCTGCGTACTCATGATTTTAGTACGCTGGTGCGCAGCGAACTGCGGCTGTTCGAACATGGACTGGCGCTGGGTGACGCGCCGGAACGCGCGCTGGAGAGCATGGCGCAGGACGACTGGCAGCCCTTCAACGTTGCCACTGTCGACAGCCTGACGCTGGATACGCCGTTCACGCTGCAGTCGATTCACCAGCCCGGCCTGCCGTTTGCGCTGCTGCCCTTGCCGCCCGGCAGTGCGCTGCCAGCGTTGCCCGCAGATATGCAGCTGCTGCCCGCGCCGCATCGCCTGTTTTTGCCGGTCAGCGTGCGCGGCAACGGCAATAAGCCGCAGAACGTCACCGCTGCGCTAAAAAAACGGCTGCGCGAGGTGCTCAGAGACAGCCGAAATTCTTAAAAACGCGCCTGCTACTGGCGCACCGCGCTAAAGCAGGTCAAAGTAGGCCTTTCAGCGCCCGGGGGCCCGTTGCCTTGTGGTGTGCGGGTCATAATGGTATGTTCTTGGCCTTCTCAGATTGATCAATGCGATTCGCAAGGGGAATTACGCAATGCGTATTATTCTGCTCGGGGCACCGGGCGCAGGTAAAGGCACTCAGGCTCAATTCATCATGGAGAAATACGGTATTCCGCAGATCTCCACGGGCGACATGTTGCGTGCGGCTGTCAAAGCCGGCACCGAATTGGGCCAGCAGGCGAAAGCCATCATGGATGCCGGTAAACTGGTAACGGACGAGCTGGTGATTGCGCTGGTTAAAGAGCGTATCGCGCAGGAAGACTGCAAAAACGGCTTCCTGCTCGATGGTTTCCCACGCACCATCCCGCAGGCTGACGCCATGAAAGAGGCGGGCATCAAGGTGGATTACGTGCTCGAGTTCGCCGTACCGGACGAACTGATTGTCGATCGCATTGTCGGCCGCCGCGTGCATGCGCCGTCAGGCCGCGTTTACCACATCAAATACAATCCGCCAAAAGTGGAAGGTAAAGATGACGTGACCGGCGAAGAGCTGACTACGCGTAAAGACGACCAGGAAGAGACCGTGCGTAAGCGTCTGGTGGAATACCATCAGCTGACCGCGCCGCTGATTGCTTACTACAGCAAAGAAGCCGAAGCCGGTAACACCGAATACCACAAAATCGACGGCACCCGTCAGGTGACCGAAGTGAGTGCACAGTTGGCCGATATCCTCGGCTAAGTGGTGACCAGGGCCGGTTGTCCGGCCCTTTTGCAGCAATTGCTTTCCCCCTCCGCTTTTTCCGCTACAATTTCCCCCGATTCAGAACCATTGTCTGCGACATCAAGGAAATACAATGAGGCAAGATAAGCCAGGGGTTTTACTGGTTAACTTAGGTACACCAGACGCACCGACCACCGCGGCGGTGAAACGCTATCTGAAACAGTTCCTCGGCGATCCGCGCGTGGTGGATACGCCGCGCTGGTTGTGGTGGCCGATTCTCAATTTCATCATTCTGCCGTTCCGCTCGCCGCGTGTTTCGAAGCTGTACGCATCGGTGTGGATGGACGAAGGTTCCCCGCTGATGGTGTTCAGCAAGCGGCAGCGTGCCGCGCTGGCGCAGCGGCTGGATATGCCGGTAGAGCTGGGCATGAGTTACGGCCAGCCGAGCCTCAACGGTGCGGTTGAGCGTCTGCTGGCGCAGGGCGTCACCAAATTCATCGTGCTGCCGCTCTATCCGCAGTTCTCCTGCTCCACGGTGGCGGCAGTGTGGGATGGCCTGGCGGCCAGCTTTAAACCGCTGCGTTCCCTGCCGGAGGTGGCGTTTATCCGCGATTATGCCGAGCATCCGGCCTATATCGCCGCGCTGAAGGCCTCGGTGGAGCGCTCGTTTGCCCAACACGGCGAGCCGGATCTGCTGGTGCTCTCTTACCACGGCATTCCGCAGCGCTTCGCCAATGAAGGCGACGACTATCCGCTGCGCTGCAAAGACACCACCGACGCCCTGGCCGCCTCGCTCGGCATTGCGCCGCATAAAATCATGATGACCTTCCAGTCGCGCTTTGGCCGCGAGCCATGGCTGATGCCGTACACGGATGAGACCATGAAAAGCCTGCCGGCCAAAGGGATCAAACATGTGCAGGTGATGAGTCCGGGCTTTGCGGCGGACTGCCTCGAGACGCTGGAGGAGATCAGCGGCGAAAACTGCGAAATCTTCCTGCACGCTGGCGGCGAGAAATTTGAATACATTCCGGCGCTTAATGCGGATGATGAGCACATCGAGATGATGGTGCAGCTGGTACAAGCGCGGCGCTAAGGGTGCGGCAGAGAATGTGATATCATTCTCTGCCTGATTTTCCCTGACGGCAGCTTTCATGAAATTTCCCGGCAAACGCAAATCCAAACATTATTTTCCCGTCAACGCGCGCGATCCGCTGCTGCAGGCTTCCCAGCAGGAGCAGGAGGAGGGCAGCTGGGTGGTGGGTATCGACCAGACGCTGGTGGATATCGAAGCCAAAGTCGATGACGACTTCCTGCAGCGCTATGGCCTGAGCGCCGGTCATTCGCTGGTGATCGACGATGCGACCGCCGAAGCGCTGTATAACGAGCTGATGCGCGAGCAGCTGATCAGTCACCAGTTTGCCGGCGGTACCATCGGTAATACGCTGCACAATTACTCGGTGCTGGCTGATGACCGTTCGGTGCTGCTCGGCGTGATGTGTAACAACATCCAGATTGGCGGTTACGCCTATCGCTACCTGTGCAATACCTCCAGCCGCATGGACCTTAACTTCCTGCAGGGCGTCGATGGCGCCATTGGCCGCTGCTTTACCCTGATCGGCGAGCAGGGCGAGCGCACCTTTGCTATCAGCCCTGGCCTGATGAACCAGCTGCAGGCCGCCAGTATTCCGGAAGAGGTGATTGCCGGTGCGTCTGCACTGGTGCTGACATCCTACCTGGTGCGCTGTCAGCCGGGCGAACCGATGCCGGAAGCGACGCTGCGGGCCATCGAGTTCGCCAAAAAGCACAATGTACCGGTGGTGCTGACGCTCGGTACCAAATATGTGATTCAGGATAACCCGCAGTTCTGGCGCGATTTCCTGCGCGAACACGTCTCGATTGTGGCGATGAATGAAGAGGAAGCGTTCGCGCTGACCGGCGAAGCGGATCCGCTGCTGGCCTCTAACATGGCGCTGGACTGGGTCGATCTGGTGCTGTGCACCGCCGGACCGACCGGGCTGTATATGGCCGGGTTCACCGAAGAGGCGTTTAAGCGCAAAACCAATCATCCGCTGTTGCCGGGGGCGATTGCCGAGTTCAACCAGTATGAGTTCAGCCGCGCCATGCGCCATCAGGATTGTCAGCAGCCGCTGCGGATCTTCTCGCACATTGCGCCTTACATGGGCGGTCCGGAGAAGATCATGAACACCAATGGTGCCGGTGATGGCGCGCTGGCGGCGCTGCTGCACGATATTACCGCCAATAATTTCCATCGTCAGAAAGTACCAAACTCCAGCAAACACGCCCGCGAATACCTGACCTACTCGTCGCTGGCGCAGGTGTGCAAATATGCCAACCGCGTCAGTTATCAGGTGCTGAACCAGCACTCCCCGCGTCTGACGCGCGGACTGCCGGAGCGGGAAGACAGTTTAGAAGAGTCTTACTGGGACAGGTAATAACGGCGGGTTGACCAGCGATCCGTCATGGATGACTGCGCTGTGTAAAGCGGTGCGCATGAATGTGTGATGGATATCTGCGCTGTGCGAAACGATGCGCATGAATGCGTGATGGATATCTGCGCTTTGCGAAACGGTGCGCATGAATGCGCACCCTACATGGGTCTCCATGGCGGCGCATCCTATGGTAGGGTCGCCATTCATGGCGACCTGGCAAATTAATAACGTCTTAAATCGGGCACTCGCGCACAATCGGGTTTTGCGCGATCTCTTCCTGCAATACATGCAACATACTGTTGGCAATCTCCCGCTCGCCCATTACCACGCGATTGGCGCCACGCTCCATGATATAGGCCACTTCGTCGTCGTAATGCGCCCGGGCGATAATCTCAATATCTGCCCGCTTTTCGCGCGCGGCGGTAACAATTTCCCCGGCTTCATAGCCGTTGGGGATGGTCAGGAGCAGCCAGCGCGCGCAGTCAAGACGCGCTAAATCCATGGTATCGACTCGCGCCGCGTTGCCCAGCACGGCTTTGATGCCCTGTTCGCGCAGCGCTTCGACGCGCGGGCGCGAATTCTCCACCACCACCAGCGGCACATCAGCTTCCATCAGCTGCTGTCCCAGCAGGCTGCCGACGCGGCCATAACCCACAATCACCGCATGATTGCAGATATCCACCGGAATCTGCTTCTCTTCTTCAATTGCCTCTTCCAGCGTCTGCTCTTCCATGGTCTCGGTTTTATCGAGGTAGCGCTCCAGCACGGTAAACAGAATCGGGTTAAGCATGATGGAGAGAATCGCCGCCGCCAGCACCAGGTTGCGACCTTCATCGCTCAGCATACCGAGCGAAATCCCCAGTCCGGCGAGGATAAAAGCGAATTCGCCAATCTGCGCCAGGCTGACGGAGATGGTCAGCGCGGTGCGCCGTGAGTGGCCGAGCAGCGTGACCAGCAGCCAGGCGGCAATCGATTTACCCAGCACGATAATGGCCAGCGCACCCAGCACCGCCAGCGGCTGCTCCAGCAGGATCATCGGGTCGAAAAGCATGCCGACCGAGACAAAAAACAGCACGGCAAACGCATCGCGCAGCGGCAGCGTGTCGTGTGCCGCCCGGTGGCTGAGCTCTGATTCATTCAGCACCATGCCGGCAAAAAAGGCGCCGAGGGCAAAGGAAACATCAAAGAATTCCACCGCGCCAAACGCGATACCCAGCGCCAGCGCCAGTACCGACAGCGTAAACAGCTCGCGTGAACCGGTGGCGGCGCTTTTGGCCAGAATCCACGGCACCACGCGGCGGCCGACCACCATCATCAGCACCATAAAGGCAGCGACTTTGCCGATGGTCAGTAACAGGTCCCACGCCAGCAGCGTCGGGCTGGCATTTCCCTGCTCCAGCATGCCGGCGATGGCCGGCAGCAGCACCAGCGTCAGCACCATCACCAGGTCTTCGACGATCAGCCAGCCGATGGCGATTTGCCCGCGCTGGCTATCAATCAGTTGACGCTCTTCCAGCGCGCGCAGCAGCACCACGGTACTGGCGGTAGAGAGACACAGGCCAAACACCAGACCGGTCATCCATGACCAGCCCATCGCCCATGACAGACCCATTCCCAGCAGCGTGGCGACCGCGATCTGCGCGATGGCACCGGGAATGGCAATCGACTTTACCGACATCAAATCCTTTAGCGAGAAGTGCAGACCGACGCCGAACATCAGCAGAATAACGCCGAGTTCAGCCAGTTCGGGGGCCAGATTGGTATCCGCGACGAAGCCCGGGGTAAAAGGACCCGCCAGCACGCCGGCCAGCAGATAGCCGACCAGCGGCGAGATGCGCAGGCGATTCGCCAGCATACCAAGGAGAAATGCGAGGACCAGACCTCCGACAATGGTGGTGATCAACGGGGTAGTGTGATGCATGCCTGTCTCCTTGTGTGCAAATGTATCCGCTTGTAACAACCTAGTGTAATGCACAATCGTTCGCCGCGTTTAAACATTTGAGCGGTGAAAGACGAAAAAATTGAAAAAATGAGACAAAAACGCAGCCGAAGCGCTATTTTCCTCAGTTATCTCAGCATATCGGCAGGATTTATGCAGAATGGAGGGGGGCAGAGAAAAATAGTTGCCCCCCGAAAGGGCTCAGCGCTGCTGCTGATCAGGTAAGAAAGCGGTCAACAGGCCAATAAGTGGCAGCCAGGCGCAGATTTGATACACCCATTCGATACTGGTGTGGTCGGCTACCACGCCCAGGACCGCCGCGCCGAGGCCACCCATGCCAAAAGCAAAACCGAAAAACAGCCCGGAAACCATACCGATACGCCCCGGCAGCAGCTCCTGGGCATAGACCAGAATGGCGGAAAACGCCGAGGCAAGGATCAGACCAATAATGACGCTCAGCACGCTGGTCCACATCAGGCTGGCGTGCGGTAACAGCAGGGTAAACGGCGCCACGCCGAGAATCGATCCCCAGATGACATATTTCCGTCCGATTTTATCGCCTATCGGCCCACCGATAATGGTGCCGGCGGCGACCGCGCCGAGAAAGGCAAACAGATGGAACTGCGAGGCCTGCACGGACAGCCCGAATTTGTGCATCAGATAGAAGGTGTAATAGCTGCTCAGGCTGGTGAGATAAAAGTACTTGGAGAATATCAGCAGCAGCAGAATGCCGATGGCCAGCGCCACTTTATTGCGCGGCAGGGGGTTACGCGGCCTGCTGGCAGCGCTGGCCTGCGTGGCGCGCTGCTGGTGGCTGTACCAGCGGCTCACCTGCAGCAGCACAATGATGCCGAGCAGCGCGGCCAGCATGAACCAGCTGAGATGGCCTTTGCCATAGGGCGCGACGATGATGGCGGCCAGCAGCGGCCCGAGTGCGCTGCCAAAGTTACCACCGACCTGAAACAGCGACTGAGCCAGCCCGTGGCGGCCGCCGGAGGCCATACGCGCCACGCGCGACGATTCCGGATGGAACACCGATGAGCCGCAGCCAACCAGCGCTGCGGCCAGCAGCACCTGCGGATAAGTGCTGGCAAAGGTCAGCAGCACCAGACCGAACAGGGTAAACCCCATCCCGACCGGCAGTGACCAGGGTTTCGGATATTTGTCGGTGTAATAGCCAATCAGCGGTTGTAATAATGAGGCCGTCACCTGATACGTCAGCGTAATCAAACCAATTTGCACAAAGCTGAGGCTGAAATCTTTCTGCAGCAGCGGATAGATCGCCAGTAACAGCGATTGCAGCATATCGTTCAGCAGATGCGCGAGACTGATGGCACCAAGAATGCCAAAAGCGGTACGCCCGGTGCGGCGCGTCGGGGTTAACGTCTGTTCACTTGCCATAAAGATCCTGAAGGGGTGGGGATTTCGTTATCAGATTGTTACGTCATGCATGACTGTATTCGCCTTTGGCCTTGAGTTAAAGGGCGAACTGTGCGACACAGAAGGGCGAAAAAGCACATCAGGCGCACCGCCCGGTAAAAAACGCAGAATAAGGAGATCGGCTTTGTTGTTATCACCGCACAGAGGGCGCTGGCTGGCGCTGATTATGCTGCTGTTGCCGCTGCTGGCGCAGGCTTGGCAGCCGGACCGAAGCTATCGCTTCAGCATTTTGCACACCAACGATCATCACGGCCATTTCTGGGCCAACGCGCAGGGTGAATATGGTCTGGCCGCGCAAAAAACGCTGATGGATCAGCAGCGGTATGATGTGCAGGCGAAGGGCGGCGGCGCGCTGATTCTGTCGGCGGGCGACGTCAACACCGGCGTGCCGGAATCGGATGTGCTGAACGCCGAGCCGGACATTCGCGGCATGAACCTCATCGGCTATGACGCGATGGCGCTCGGTAACCACGAATTCGACAAACCGCTCAGCGTGTTGCAGAAGCAGCAGAAATGGGCGAAGTTTCCGTTTCTTGCCGCCAACATTTATGCCAAAGGCAGCGATAAGCGCCTGTTTAAGCCATGGGCGATATTCAATCGTATGGGGCTGAAAATTGCGGTGATCGGCCTGACCACCACTGACACGCTGCGCATCGCCAATCCGCAGAACGTGGCGCAGATCGAGATTCGCGATCCGGTGAAAGAGACGGAAAAAGCGGTGGCGGAACTGCGCGCCAGCGACAAGCCGGATGTAATTATCGCGCTGACGCACATGGGCCACTACGACGACGGGCAGCATGGCAGCAACGCACCGGGCGATGTGGAGCTGGCGCGCAGCCTGCCGCCGGGCACGGTTAACGTGATCGTCGGCGGCCATTCGCACGATGCAGTGTGCATGGCAAAAGAGAACGTCAGCGTGGCGGATTATCAGCCCGGACAGCCGTGCCAGCCGGATCGCCAGAACGGCGTGTGGATCGTGCAGGCAAAAGAGTGGGGAAAATTTGTCGGTCGCGGCGATTTCACCTTCCGCAACGGTGAGCTGACGCTGGATAACTATCAGCTGATTCCGGTCAACCTTAAGCACAAGGTAAAGAACCTTGATGGCAGCGAAACCTGGCTGCCGTATCAGGAAGCGATAGCGCAGAACGGCGCAATGATGAAGCTGCTGACGCCGTATCAGCTGCGCGCCGGCAAACAGCTGGCGGTCAACGTGGGTCGCAGCGACAGCGTGTTTGATGGCGACCGCAGCAAGGTGCGCTTTGAACAAATGCCGCTGGCTCAGCTGATCCTGCGCGCGCAGATGGCGGCTACTCAGGCCGACTTTGCCGTTATCAGCGGCGGCGGTATTCGCACCTCGCTGGCGCAAGGAGAGATCAGCTGGCGCGATCTGTTGCAGATCCAGCCATTTGGCAATCAGGTGGTGTCCGTGACGCTGACGGGCAAAGAGCTGCTGAACTACCTGGCGACGGTGGCGAATATCAAAGCCGATTCCGGCGGTTTCGCGCAGTTCAGCAACATCAGCCTGGTGGCCGATGGCAAAAGCGTCAGCGCAGTGAAAATCAATGGCGAGCCGCTGCAACTGGATAAAACCTATCGCATGGCCACCAACAGCTTTAACGCCAGCGGCGGCGACGGCTACCCGGTGATTGATGGCCATGCTGGTTTCCGCAACAGCGGCCTGCGTGATGCGGAGGTGCTGCGCAGCTATGTCAGTCAGCACTCACCGCTGCGCGTCGCCGATTATGCGCCACCGCAGATTGTGCACCTGACACCGCAGCAGGTTGAGGAGCGCGACAAAGCGCTGGAGAAGCAAAAGAAGCGCAGCTATCCGCAGATGATCCTGGCGTGGATCTGGCCGCGCGCGGCGCATGAGTGACAACACGGGCGGCACTTCAGCCGCCCGTGGTTTTTCAGGCGCGGCAGGATTTCTGGCTCACCCAGCGCTGGCGCAGTTTATCCCATGCCCAGTTGTAAGCCATGGTGTAGGGCAGAAAGAACAGAAAGAACGCCACTTCCAGCAGGAAAGCGTCCAGCAGCGAAATATGCAACATCCACGCGGCAATCGGCAGGCCGATGAGGATAAAGCCGCCCTCAAAGCCGAGCGCATGCAGCGCGCGCAGGCCGAGACCGCGCTGGCGCTGCGGCGGGCAGAGACGGTCAAAGCCGCTGTTATAAATGATGTTCCACAGCATGGCGACGGTCGACAGCATAATCGCCAGCGCGCCCATCTGAAACAGCGGTTTATCCATGACCCAGGCGGCCAGCGGCGCAACCGTGACGATCGCTAACCCTTCAAAGCCTGCGGCATGACAAAAACGTTCTTTCAGTGAACGGGTACGCATATAAACCTCCTTTTGAGTAACGCCACGCATTTTCTCACTGCACAATGCTAAGATAAAATGATTACCTATCGATAAAAGCGATGGTTCAGCATGAAGTACTCACCAGAATCCCTTGAGGCATTTGTCCAGACCGTCGCCAGCGGCTCGTTTTCCGCAGCGGCGCGTGCGCTGGCAAAAAGTCAGTCCACCATCAGTAGCGCGGTGGCCAATCTCGAAGATGACTTAGGCTTTGCGCTGTTTGATCGCAGCGGACGCCAGCCGGTGCTGACCGCTCAGGGCCAGCGCGCGCTGGCGCAGGTGCAGCAAATTCTTGCTGCCAGCCAGCGGCTGGATGAACTGGCGGTGCGGCTGTCGCAGGGCGTTGAGCCGCGCCTCAGCCTGGCCATTTCCGACTTCTGGCAGGCCGATCACCATGAAAATCTGCTGACGCGCTTTGAGGCACGCTATCCGGATATCGAGTTCGAATGCATGATTGCAGAAGATGAGGATGTGCTGGATTTACTGCAGGCCGGGCGCGTACACCTTGGCGTGGTGCGCGCGCAGCCGCGTTTGCCGCCGGATCTGGCGGTGGCGCGACTGCAGGTTGAAGCGCAAATGGCGATTTTCCTGCATCAGGATCACCCGCTGGCAGCCCGTTCGCAGGTGAGCGAGGCGCAGCTGGGCGAATTGCGTCAGCTGCGGCTCAATACCTGGGTGGAAACCCGCCAGCCGCTGCCAGCCGGCCGCACCTGGTCGGCCCCAACTTATCTGTTGTTGCTGGAGATGGCGGAGCAGGGGTTTGGCTGGAGCGTACTGCCGCGCTGGCTGGTGCAGCAGTTTGGTCATCAGGTCTTGCGTGAGCTGCCGGTGCCGGGCTGGCCGCAGCATATTGCGGTGGATGTTATCTGGTCGCGGCGCAATCCGCCGGGCCCGGCCGGGCGCTGGATGATCGACCAACTGTGCGCGCAGCAGCCTGATTAATCGCGGCGCGCCACGTCAGCCAGCGTGGCATCCAGCAGCCGTGCCAGATCCTGCGCGGCCAGTTCGATATCCAGCCCGCGCTTGCCGCCGGAAATAAAGATGGTCGGGAATTCGCTGGCCTGCTGATCGATCACCGTCGGCAGCCGCTTTTTCTGCCCCAGCGGACTGATGCCACCCACCAGATAGCCGGTGACGCGCTGCGCCAGTTGCGGATCGGCCATGTCGGCTTTTTTCGCCCCCAGCGCTTTGGCGACTTTTTTCAAATCCAGCTGTGAGGAGACTGGCGTCACCGCCACTGCCAGCGCTTTGCCATCACCGTTAAGCGCCACCAGCAGGGTTTTAAACACCTGGCGCGCATCCAGGTTGAGCTTGCGCACCGCCTCGTCACCGAAGTGGGTTTCATGGCTGTCATGCTCGTAGGGATGCAGGGTAAAAGCGACCTGTTGTTTTTCCAGCAGTTTTACGGCGGGTGTCATATTCAATCCTTGCTACGAAAATTCTTATCTCGGTTTGCGTGAAAGTACTGGCGAAAATCTGAACTTTGCGCGAAAATTGGCCGGCGCCAGTCACCCTGGCGATAACCAAAATCATAAACAAATTCCTCTTTGACGGGCCGATAGCAATATTGGCCTTCTTTTTTTATGCCTTCAGCAGCTGCGGCAAATTGTCTTCGCCGTAGAGATGCAGTGCACCGACCGCCACCACATAGCGCCCGCGCGGCAACGCCAGCAGCAGCTCGCGCCAGTGCTGATTACGGTTGCGCATCAGAGTATCGTTCAGTTCACTGCTGAACGTAGTCGGCAGCGCCACCGGCTGACTGGCGGGCGGCGCATCCAGCCACCAGCTGATCATGGTTTGCAGCAGTCGCGCGTTGGTGTGCCAGTGTTCCAGCGTATCCAGCAGCAGCGCCAGGCCATCCTGCGGTAGTGATTTCAGCAACGCGATCTGCGTTTCCGGCCCTTCCAGCTCAATAATGCGTTTTCCTGCCGCCTGCGCTGCCTGCAGCAGCTGATAGTCAATACCGTACTGCGGTCGCAGCCCCAGCCGCTGCGCCTGCTGCGCCTGCAGCATCAGCGCAATTTGCCAGAACGGCAGGCTATCAAACAGCGCGATGTTCAGTGACAGCTCATCGCACAGCGCCGTCAGCTGCTGCAGCGTCTCTGGCGTCAGCCGCGTTGCCAGCGGCGGATATGCTTCACCCTCACTAAACGGTGAACTGCCGCGGGTAATATCCGCCTCTACCACCAGCGCATCGGCTTTCTCCAGCTGGCGCAGCAAGCCGGCCGGCAGCGGTTGCATATCGCGCGTGCCCATATGAATACTGCCAGCCAGATGCAGACGGCGGTCTCCGAGTCTGATATCCATGGCGGGCCAGCTGTAGCTGGCGGGGAACAGGCTGCTGGCCAGCTGTTGCAGGCGGTGCCACACACTGCGTCTCATGCCGTGTCCTTTTTAAGTCAAAAATCCATGCTAGCGATTTCGCTCAGCGAAAGACAGGGCAGAGGTTGCTATTGCCGCTGCGCCGGTTTAAAGCGCAGCAAACGGTTAGCATTGCTCACCACGGTGATCGACGACAGCGCCATGGCGGCACCGGCGACGATGGGGCTGAGCAGCACGCCGGTAAACGGATAGAGTACGCCGGCAGCAATCGGAATGCCCAGGCTGT
Source organism: gamma proteobacterium symbiont of Scutellera amethystina (assembly GCF_059730845.1). NCBI lineage: Bacteria > Pseudomonadati > Pseudomonadota > Gammaproteobacteria > gamma proteobacterium symbiont of Scutellera amethystina. The sequence continues at coordinate 2,989,077 of NZ_AP035935.1, read as the reverse complement.
TATAGACAAAGGCACCTAGCAGATTCTGCCGCATATTGCGCAGCGTGGCGTTGGCCATCGCCAGCGCGTCGGCCACGCAGTGCAGATCGTTGCGCATCAGCGCCATCGCCGCGGTTTCAACCGCCACATCGCTGCCGCCGCCCATGGCGATCCCCACATCCGCCTGCGCCAGCGCCGGGGCGTCGTTGATGCCGTCGCCCACCATCACCACGCTGCGCCCCTGCTGTTGCAGCTGCGCAATCGCCTGCGCTTTACCGTCCGGCAGCACGCCGGCGATCACCTCATCGATACCCGCTTCGGCAGCGATAGCTTCGGCAGTGGTCTGATGGTCACCGGTCAGCATGATCAGACGGTAGCCCAGTTGATGCAGCCGCTGTAGCGCCGCACGGCTCTCCGGACGCAGCTGGTCACGCAGGGCGATCAGGCCCAGCAGCTGCTGCTGATCCGCCAGCAGCACCGGCGTGGCGCCCTGCGCAGCAAGTCGCGCGATATCCTGCTGTGCGGCGCGCAGGTCAATGTGCTGCTCTTCCAGCAGCGCCGCATTGCCCAGCAGCAGCGTTCTGTCAGCGACAGTAGCACTCACGCCTTTGCCACGTATTGTACGAAATTGCGCAACGCGGGCGTCACTGACGGTAGGTGCGGCGGCGACGATGGCCTTCGCCAGCGGATGCCCCGATCCCAGCTCCAGCTGGGCGGCAGCCTGCAATACCTGCTGACGATCCCAGTCGCTGTACAGCAGCACCTCGCTGACCTGCGGCGTGCCCTGGGTCAGGGTGCCGGTTTTATCAAACACAATGGTGTCGACTTCACTGGCCCGCTGCAGCGCATCGGCATCGCGCACCAGCACGCCCAGCTCGGCAGCGCGGCCGACGCCCGCGATCACCGACATCGGCGTGGCTAAGCCCAGCGCACACGGACAGGCGATAATCAGCACCGTGGTGACAATCACCAGCGTATAGGCCAGCTGCGGCTGCGGTCCGACAACATACCAGACCGCTCCGCTGAGCAGGGCAATCGCCACCACCACCGGCACAAACACCGCCGAGATGCGATCGGCCAGCCGGCCCATTTCCGGCTTGCTGCTCTGCGCCTGACGCACCAGATTGATAATTCGGGCCAGCGTGGTATGGCTGCCGGTGGCGCGGGCGGTGAACTGTAGCGATCCGTCCTGCACCAGCGTCCCGGCATAAATCTTATCGCCAGGACGGCGCGACTGCGGCAGCGCTTCGCCGGTGAGCATTGCTTCGTCAAGCCAGGCTTCGCCGCGGCTGACTTCGCCGTCCACCGGTACGCGATCGCCGGTCACCAGTTTCAGCGTCATGCCCGGTGTGATTTCACTGAGCGGCAGCGGCTTTTCCCCTTCGGCGGTGATCACGCAGGCCTGCGCCGGAGTTAAATCCAGCAGCCGCTCCAGCGCCTGTGAGGCGCGCTGGCGCGCGCGCTGTTCCAGCGCATGGCCGAGGTTAATCAGGCCGATGATCATCACGCTGGCTTCAAAATAAAGATGGCGCGCCTGCGGCGGGAAAAATGCCGGCCATAGCGCGACGCTCATCGAGTAGATCCAGGCCGCACCGGTACCGAGCGCCACCAGCGTGTCCATGGTGGCGGTAGCATGACGCAGGCTGCGCCACGCGCTGCGATAGAAGTGGCCGCCGGCAAGCGCCATCACCGCCAGCGTGACGGCACCGAGCACGCGCCAGAGCGTCTGATTGCTGTCGTTCAGCATCATGTGATCGCCGAGCATGCCCCAAACCATCATCGGCACGCCGACGATCAGCGCCAGCGCCGCCTGCCAGCTAAAGCGGCGCATCGCCTGCTGTGCGCTGACCTGCTGGCGCTCGCGCCGGGTTTGTTCATCTTCGATCACTTCCGCAGAATAACCTGCCTCGTCTACGGCGCTGACCAGCGCTGAGGGTACGGCATCGCCCAGCACCAGCGCGCTGCGCTCACCCAGATTGACGCGCGCCTGGCTCACGCCGGGCACTTTCTGTAACGCCTGCTCGACGCGGCTGACACAGCTGGCGCAGCTCATCCCGCCTATCAGCAGATGGTGCACCGCAAGATTCTCTTCTGCCGGCTGCGACTCCGTTGTCAGCGCCTCCGGCTGCGGCTCCTGAGCTGGCAACGGATCAGGCTTTGGGCTGGACGCCTCATTTTTCAGCGTGGCGTGATAACCAGCCTGCTCAACGGTGGCAATCAGATCGCTGGCGCTGGCTGCGCCGGTGACGCGCGCTTCCTGCTGCGTTACCTCGGCCTGTTCCACATCGCTGCGCTGCTCCAGCGCCTCTTTAACGCGTTTAACACAGTGGCCACAGGACAAGCCGTCCAGAGCCAGTAATTGTGTGTGTGACATCATCAACTCCTCGTTTATCAGGTTTGACTCGCTGCAAGGTTTGCATTAGTTATAAAGCCTAAACCTTCCATTCAGGGGAAGGTCAAGGGGCAGAGATGAACATCAGCGATGTAGCAAAAAAAACCGGGCTGACCAGCAAAGCGATTCGTTTTTACGAACAGAAAGGGGTGGTTACGCCGCCGTTACGCAGTGACAACGGCTATCGCAGTTATGGCGCGCACCACCTGGATGAGCTCAATTTTCTGCGCCAGGCGCGGCAGGTGGGCTTCACGCTCGAGGAGTGCCGCGAACTGGTCGCGCTGTTTAATAACCCGGCGCGCCACAGTGCCGATGTTAAAGCGCGCACCCTGCAAAAGGCGGATGAGATCGCGGCGCACATTGAAGAGCTGCACGCGATGCGCGCGCGTCTGCTGGAACTGGCTGCAGCCTGCCCGGGCGATGACGGTGCCGAATGTCCCATCATCAATCACCTGGCGGGCTGCGGTCATCAGGAGGGCGGCAAACGCGGCTGAATCAGCAGCGTGATGCCTGACACGCCGGTCACGAGCACCGGCGTGCCCGCCGGCAAATCTTCCTGCGCCTGCACGCGCCAGCTGCTGTCACCAATGCGCACATGACCGACGCCGTCTTTTAGCGCGCTGTCTAACGTCAGGTGCTGGCCAATCAGCTGGCTGCCGCGCTGATTAAGTGTATTCGGCTGCTGCGCACTTTCGCGAAAGCGCATCCAGCGATACCAGAAAAACACGCACAGCAGCGTTAGAGCGGCGAACAACATGCCCTGGCTGGTCCACGAGAACGGAAACAGCCACTCAATGATCCCGACCAGCACCGCCGCCACACCGCTCCACAGCAGGTAACCGCTGGTGCCGAGCATCTCCGCTGCCAGCAGTAAACCGCCCAGCGTGAGCCAGAACCAGTGCGGATGCGCAATCAGCTCCATCAGCATCACGGTTTGCGCTCCTGACGGCTCTCTTTCAGCAGCTCGCTGATACCGGCCACCGAGCCGAGCAGGCTGCTGGCGTCGAGCGGCATCATCACCACTTTACTGTTATTCGCTTCGCCAATTTTTTGCAGGGCATCGGTGTATTTCTGGGCCACGAAGTAGTTAATCGCCTGAATATCTCCGGCAGAGATAGCTTCTGACACCATCCGCGTGGCGTTGGCCTCGGCTTCGGCCTGACGCTCGCGCGCTTCCGCCTGCAAAAAGGCGGAGGTACGTTCGCCTTCCGCTTTAAGGATTTGCGACTGCTTATCGCCCTCGGCGCGCAGGATGGCCGCCTGGCGTACGCCTTCGGCGGCGAGGATATCGGCGCGTTTGGTACGCTCGGCTTTCATCTGCGCGTTCATGGCCGCTATCAGTTCCTGCGGCGGGCGCACGTCGCGGATTTCAATACGGGTGATTTTTACCCCCCACGGATTGGTCGCTTCATCAACAATGTGCAGCAGGCGGGTATTAATGTTATCGCGCTGCGACAGCATCTCATCCAGCTCCATACCGCCGAGCACGGTGCGGATATTGGTCATGGTGAGGTTGATGATGGCCAGCTCAAGATTGCTGACTTCATAAGCGGCGCGCGCCGAATCCACCACCTGAATAAAGCACACTGCGTCGATGGTGACGTTGGCGTTATCTTTGGAGATGATCTCCTGCGAGGGAATATCGAGGACCTGCTCCATCATATTGATCCGGCGACCAATACGATCCATGAACGGCACGACTAAATTCAGACCGGGCGGCAACGTTTTGGTGTAGCGGCCAAAGCGCTCCACCGTCCACTGGTAGCCCTGTGGCACAATTTTGACACCGGCCCACACGGTAACCAGCGCGAGCACGATGATGACGGGAATCACTGTTAACATATAACCTCCTGGCTGTCAGATTGTCGGGCCGAGTCGCTTCGGCCCGTTTACCTCGCGGTACCGGTCAGTACAGCAGCGAGTAGAGCTGGCGACGATAGCGCGAGGCGAGGGCATCGCCGGTGCCGAGGGCCGCCAGAATCTCCTGGAACATTTTGCGCACTTCGCCGTCACCGGCGCTGAGATCGCGCTTCAGAAAACCTAACAACAGCTCCAGCGCTTCTTCATTGCGGCCCACCTGATGCAGCTGTAACGCAAGTTTAGCAGCCAGACCGGCGTTGTCCGGTTCGCTTGCCATCTGCTCCTGCAGCTGCTGGATCTCCGGCGTGTCGGCGGCCTGTTTCAGCAGGTCGATTTGCGAAATCAGGCTCTGATAGCGCGTATCCTGATCCTGCAACGGCACCACAGCCAGCACCGCTTCGGCTTCTTCGCTGCGGTTCAGGGTGATCAGGACTTCTGCCAGCAGAAAACCGATTTCACTGTTCTGATTGCTCAGCTGCCAGGCGTCTTTCAGCAGCGGTAGCGCATCCAGCGGCTTGCCTTCCTGCATCAGCTGCATCGCCTGCTGCGCCTTTAACTCCTCTTCACGCGGCAGGACTTTCTCCAGCAGCGCGCGGATCGCCTCTTCCGGCTGCGGGCCCTGGAAGCCATCGACCGGCTGGCCGTTCTGGAACAGGTAAACGGTCGGCAGAGAGCGCAGACCAAACTGCGATGCCACCAGCTGCTCTTTATCGCAATCCAGCTTCGCCAGAATAAACTGGCCGGCGTACTCCTGTGCCAGACGCTCCAGCACCGGCGTCAGCTGCTGGCAGTGCTGGCTGCGCTCCGACCAGAAGTAGAACAGTACCGGCAGCTGCATTGATTGCTCCAGCGTCTGCTGCAGGTTGGATTCGTTGATGTCGATAATCAAAGCGTGTGACATGAATACGTCTCTTGGCAGAAAGTGTGTTGAGGATATGGGGGCAAACGCCCCGGCTTCAAGTTCAATTCCGGCTTGCAGTTTAGTTACTGCGTAAAATGCGATCCAGCATCCAGCCCGGCAGCAGTCGCTTGAGCAGACTCATCGCCCAGGCGACCAGCGTCACCGGATAGCGCAGGCGCGGATGTTTACTCTCCAGCGCATGCCGCAGTTTCGGCAGAATCGCTTCCGGCGGCAGGCTAAAGCGTGCGGCGATACCGGGGTTGCGCACGGGCTTATCGCGTTCGCCCTGCTGCACGTTTTCGGTAAACCGGGTGGTAATCGGGCCCGGCTCAATCAGGCTGACGCGCACGCCGCTGGGGCGTACTTCCATGCGCAGCGCATCGCTCCACGCCTCCAGCGCCCATTTACTGGCGGCATAAGCGCCGCGGCCCGGCGTGGAAATCAGGCCGAGCACCGAGCTGGTGTTGATAATCCGCCCGTCGCCGCTATTTTGCAGCGCCGGCAACAGGCGCAGCGTCAGCTGGTGGGTGCCGAAAAAGTTGGTGGAGAATTGCTGCTCCAGCTGCTGACGCGACACGCTGGTCAGCGGACCGTACTGGCCGAAGCCGCCGTTATTGAACAGCCCGTGCAGGCAGTGATCGGTGAGGGCCAGCACGCGATCGGCGGCGGCATCCACACTGGCCGGATCGTCAAGATCCAGCAGGATGCCGGTGAAGCCGAGCTCATCCATGCGCGCCACATCGTCAGCACGGCGACAGGCGGCCAGCACGCGATAGCCGCGCGCCAGCAGATCGTTGGCCGCCACCAGACCGATGCCGCTGGAGCAGCCGGTAATTAATACAGACTTTTGCATATCTTTACCTGTCATTGGGCTCGTCGCGGCGTTAATCATGCTTAACTAGCGGAGCCAGTTGTTCAGCCATCAGGTTGGCGATAAACGGCTGCGCATCCGGATTGGGGTGAATACCGTCCTGCTGCATCCACTCCGGCTTCAGATAAACCTGCTCCATAAAGAACGGTACCAGCGGAATATGATACTGCTGCGCGAGGCGCGGATAGAGCGCGCTGAACGCGTCGGTGTAGCGTCGGCCATAATTAGCCGGCAGACGAATTTGCATCAGCAGCGGCTGGGCGTTAGCGGCTTTGACCTGATCGATAATTTTACTCAGATCCTGCGCGATGTTTTGCGGCGGGAAGCCGCGCAGCCCATCGTTACCGCCCAATTCGATTAACACCCACTGCGGCTGATGCTGTTTTAATAGGCCCGGCAACCGCGCCAGCCCCTGACCGGCGGTATCACCGCTGATGCTGGCGTTAACCACTTTGGGCTGCTGTTGCCAGGTTTTGTCGAGCAGGCTCGGCCAGGCGGCAGTGGCAGACATGCGATAGCCGGCACTCAGGCTATCGCCGAGAATCAGCAGGGTATCGGCGGCGGCGATGCGCGACACCAGCAGCAGCAATAACAACAGGAAGGAATAATGCCAGCGGAAAACATTGTTGCAGTTCATCATCTTACTAAGTCCGTCGGTCAGGGAGAGCATCAGCTGACCATCCTTACCGGAGTTGAGCTGGTTGTCAAACCAGCCGAGACGCTGGCGCTGATCGGCGAGTCGGGATCCGGGAAATCTACCCTGCTGGGGATTCTCGCCGGACTGGATGATGGCAGCAGCGGCGAAGTGCATCTGCTGGGCCAGCCGCTGCACCAGATGAACGAAGAGCAGCGCGCCGCGTTACGTGCGCGTGAGGTCGGCTTTGTGTTTCAGTCCTTTATGCTGGTGCCCACGCTCAACGCGCTGGAGAACGTCCAGCTTCCGGCACTGCTGCGCGGAGACAGCGATCGCGACAGTCGCGCGCAGGCCACTGAATTACTGACGCAGCTCGGACTGAAAGATCGTCTGCACCATCTGCCGGCCCAGCTCTCCGGCGGCGAACAGCAGCGCGTGGCGCTGGCGCGCGCCTTCAGCGGCCGTCCCGGCCTGCTGTTTGCCGATGAGCCGACCGGTAACCTCGATCGCAAAACCGGCGATCGCATCGCCGATCTGCTGTTTTCGCTCAATCGCGATTTCGCTACCACGCTGATTCTGGTGACGCACGATGAGCAGCTGGCGGCACGCTGCGATCGTCGCCTGCGGCTGCGCGACGGCAAGCTGTGGGAGGAAGCATGATCTGGCGCTGGTTCTGGCGCGAGTGGCGTTCGCCCTCGCTGCTGATTGTCTGGCTGGCGCTGACGCTGGCAGTGGCCTGCGTGCTGGCGCTGGGCTCCATCAGCGATCGCATGGAGAAAGGGCTCAGCCAGCAGAGCCGTGACTTTATGGCGGGCGACCGCACGCTGCGCAGCAGTAAACCGGCACCGGATGCGTGGCTGGACAAAGCGCGCGAAGAGGGGCTGGCGGTCAGCCGGCAGCTCAGCTTTATGACCATGACCTTTGCGCAGGAGACGCCGCAGCTGGCCGATGTCAAAGCGGTCGATGATGCGTACCCGATGTTCGGCTCCCTGCAGACGGATCCGCCCGGCCTGCGTCCGGTGGCCGGAACGGTGCTGGCCGCACCGCGTCTGCTGGCGCTGCTTAACCTTAAGGTCGGTGACCGCATTGACGTGGGCGATACCACGCTGCGCATTGCCGGCGAAGTGATTCAGGAGCCGGACGGCGGATTTAATCCGTTTCAGACGGCGCCACGTTTGCTGATGAACCTTGCTGACGTGGAGAAAACCGGCGCCATCCAGCCCGGTAGCCGGCTGAGCTGGCGCTATAAGTTCTCCGGCGAGGCGGCACCGCTGGCGCGCTATGATCGCTGGATTCAGCCGCAATTGCAGGCCGGCGAGCGCTGGATCAGCGTGGAGAATTCCGAGGATGCGCTGGGCCGCTCAATGCAGCGTGCGCAGCAGTTCCTGTTGCTCTCGGCGCTGTTAACCCTGCTGCTGGCGATTGCCGCAGTGGCGGTCGCCATGAGTCATTACTGCCGCAGCCGTTACGATCTGGTGGCGGTGCTGAAAACGCTGGGCGCCACGCGTAAATCGCTGCAGCGGCTGATTATCGGTCAGTGGCTGGCCGTGCTGCTGCTGGCGGCCATCGCCGGCAGTGCGCTGGGGCAGGGCATTGAAGTCGCGCTGCTGATAATGCTTAAACCGGTGCTGCCCGCCGCTTTACCGGCTGTCAGCGTCTGGCCGTGGCTGTGGGCGATTGGCGCGCTGGTGGTGATCTCGCTGCTGGTCGGGTTGCGTCCATACCGTCTGCTGATGGCCACACAGCCGCTGCGCGTGCTGCGTCGTGATGCGGTAGCCACGCTATGGCCGCTGCGTATTTATCTGCCGGTGATGGCGCTGGTGGTGGTGGCACTCCTTGCGCTGCTGATGGGCGGCAGCAAAATGCTGTGGGCGCTGCTGGCTGGCGTGGTGATGCTGGCACTGCTGCTGGCGCTGCTCGGCTGGGGCACGCTTCTGCTGCTGCGCAGACTGGTGGTGCGTAATCTGGCGCTGCGCCTGGCGATCAACCGTCTGCTGCGTCAGCCAGCCATGACGCTCAGCCAGCTGGCGGCGTTTTCGCTTTCCTTTATGCTGCTGGCATTATTGCTGGTGATGCGCGGCGATCTGCTCGATCGCTGGCAGCAGCAATTACCGGCGGATGCGCCCAACTATTTTCTGCTCAATCTGACCCAGCAGCAGGTGCCGCAGGTAGACGAGTTTCTGCGGCAGCATCAGGTTAACGCCGGAACCTTCTATCCGATCGTGCGGGCAAGGCTCACTGAGCTGAACGGCAAGCCGGCCGATCCCAACATGGATAACGCGCTGAATCGCGAGCTTAATCTGACGTGGCAGGCGGAGCGTCCGGATCACAATCCGCTGGTGGCCGGCAGCTGGCCGCCGAAAGCCGGTGAAGTCTCGATGGAGGTCGAGCTGGCCGACCGTCTGGGCGTCAGGCTCGGCGACAGGCTGACTTTTAGCGGCGATACCCAGCAGTTCAGCGCGACGATCACCAGTCTGCGCAAGGTCGACTGGGAGAGCCTGCGGCCAAACTTCTTCTTTATCTTCCCGCCGGGCGCGCTCGATCAGCAGCCGCAAACCTGGCTGACCAGCTTCCGCATGGCGAACGATCCCGCGCTGCTGGCGCAGCTCAACCGCGCGTTCCCGACGCTGAGCCTGCTGGATGTCGGCAGCATGCTGAAGCAGATTGGACAGGTGCTGGCGCAGGTGAGCCAGGCGCTGGAGATCATGGTGATCCTGGTGACGGTTTGCGGTGTGTTGCTGCTGCTGGCGCAGATCCAGGTCGGCATGCGCCAGCGCCGGCAGGAGCTGGTGGTGTATCGCACGCTCGGTGCCAGCCAGCGCCTGCTGCGCGGCACGCTGTGGTGTGAGTTTGCGCTGCTTGGCGTGGTCGCGGGAATCGCGGCGGCGCTGGGGGCGGAAGCGGCACTGTGGGGGCTTCAGCGCAAGATTTTTGATTTCCCGTGGCAGCCGGACTGGACGCTGTGGCTGGCGCTGCCGCTGTGTGGCGCGGCGCTGCTGTCGCTGTGCGGCGGCTGGCTGGGTGTCCGCTTACTGAAGGGGAAAGCGCTGTTCAGACGATTTGATGCTGCCTGATGCCCTCACCCCAGCCCTCTCCCACGGGAGAGGGGGCCGATCGAGCCCGTATGAGTGATTCTGCACTTCAGGACGTTCAGGTGAGTGTCAAACGGAAAAATCGCACTGCATGATTCCCTCTCCCACGGGAGAGGGAGCCGATCGAGCCCGTATGCGTGATTTTGCACTTCAGAACGTTCAGGTGAGCGTCAAACTTAAAGATCGCACCGTATAATCCCCTCTCCCTGTGGGAGAGGGCAAGGGTGAGGGGAACACCACAGAACTACAGCTTCGCCACGGCCCATGCAATGCCGCTCGCATAGGCGTCAGGCAGCAGCGGTACCAGCGCATTGAGTGCGGCGGTGAGGCGTGCCGGATCGCTGTCGGTCAGATTCAGGTGGCCGACCTTGCGTCCGGCGCGGACTTCTTTGTCGTACCAGTGCAGATGCACCAGCGGCTGCTGCAGCCAGTCGGTATTGAGGTCGGTGCCAATCAGGTTGACCATCACCGACGGCGCAAACACCACCGGCTGCGGCAGCGGCAGACCGAGCACCGCACGCAGGTGCAGTTCAAACTGGCTGATTGAGGCGCCATTCTGTGTCCAGTGGCCACTGTTGTGCACGCGCGGTGCCAGCTCATTGATCAGCAAGCCCTGCGGTGTGACGAAACACTCCATCGCCATCACGCCCACGTACTTCAGCTCATGCATGATCGCGCTCAGCATCGCTTCTGCCTGCTGCTGTTGCGCGGCATCAGCCTGCGGGAAGGCAACGCTGGTACGCAGAATGCCGTCCTGATGCAGGTTGTGCGTCAGCGGATAAAACACCGTGCGGCCATCGTGCCCGCGCGCGCCCACCAGCGAGACTTCACCGCTGAAGTTAATACCCTGCTCAACGATGCACTCGCCGTAGCACTCATCCGGCAGCGTTGCGGTTTCGTCGGCGCGCAGGCGCCACTGGCCGCGGCCGTCGTAGCCGCCGGTGCGGCGCTTGACGATCGCCAGCTCGCCCAGCGTGCTGAATACCGCCGGCCACTCGCTTTTCTCAGCCAGTAACTGCCACGGCGCGGTTGCCAGGTTGAGCTGGTCGAGCAGCTGCTTTTGCGTCAGGCGATCGGCGAGGCGCGGAAAAATATCGCGGTTGACGAACGCCGGATGGTTAGCCAGCTCGCGCGTCAGCGCGGTTTCCGGCCAGCGCTCGATTTCCGCGGTGATTACGCTTTGCGCGATCGGCAGTGCCGACGGCTCCGCGTCCAGCCCCACCGGATACACGGCGATGCCCAGCGGCTCGCCGGCCTGGCGCAGCATGCGGCCCAGCTGACCGTTGCCGAGTACGCAAACTGGCTTCATGCGTCCTCCCGCGGATCCGGATTATTCAGCACCTCATCGGTCTGGCTCTGACGCCAGGCGGCCAGGCGTGCAGCCAGATCGCGATCGTGAATCGCCAGGATCTGCGCCGCCAGCAGTGCGGCGTTGGCGGCACCGGCTTTACCGATGGCCAGCGTACCGACTGGAATCCCGCGCGGCATTTGTACGATGGAGTAGAGGCTGTCCACGCCGCTCAGCGCTGCGCTCTGTACCGGTACGCCCAGCACCGGCAGCAGGGTTTTCGCCGCCAGCATACCTGGCAGGTGCGCCGCACCGCCGGCACCGGCGATGATCACCTGAAAACCGTTGTCGGCTGCGCGCTCTGCGAAGCTGAACAGCTTATCTGGCGTTCGGTGCGCAGAGACCACTTCAACGTGGAACGGGACATCCAGGCTGTTAAGGATTTCCTCGGCGAACTGCATGGTAGCCCAGTCACTTTTGGAACCCATGACGATGGCGATACGGGCCGGGGCGGCGTTGGATGACATGCGGTCAACTCCTGTGAATAATCAAACGAACCTGGCCGGGCGGGCAGGTAAAGAAGGGCACAGAGAATAGCACGAGACAGCGGCAAGGAAAACGGTTGCGTAGGCGGAAAACCGGCATTTCCGCCGCAAACAATCAGAAAGGAAATTCGATTAACTCCACGCCCTGTGCGTCCAGCTGAATCATTGATCCGCGCTCATGCCACGCGCCCAGCACCGCGCGTTGCGCTGGCGTGCCGGCGAGCTCGAACTGATGAATCGCCGGACGATGGGTGTGGCCGTGAATCAGGATCGGCACCTGCTGGCGCGTCATCGCCGCGGCTACCGCCTGCGGATTGACGTCCATGATGCTCAGTGACTTGTGCTGGTTGGCCTGCTTGCTGTCGGCCCGCATCCGCGCGGCAATGCGCATGCGCAGACGCAACGGCAGCGCGAGAAACAGCCGCTGCAGCCAGCGCTGATGCACTTTGGCGCGAAAACGCTGATAACCGTGATCGTCAGTACACAGTGTATCGCCGTGCATCATCAGCACGCGCTGACCATAGCGCTCCAGCACCTGCTCTTCGGGCAACAGCGTCATGCCGCTGGCGCGGGCAAACTGTTGACCTAACAGGAAGTCGCGATTGCCGTGAATGAAGAATTTTGGCACCGGCAGGGCACGCAGGGCGTCGGCGATCTGCTGATGCAGCGGATTAGGATCGTCATCGCCAATCCAGGCTTCAAACAGATCGCCGAGGATGTAAAGCGCATCACACTGCTGCGCTTCCCCCTGCAAAAAATGCAGAAAACCGGCAGTGATTGCCGGTTCTTCCTGACACAGATGTAAATCTGCGATAAACAGCGTGCGCGACATTACTCGCTGACGGTCACTTTCTGGATGATCACGTCATCAACCGGCACGTCCTGGTGCATGCCGCTGCGGCCGGTTTTCACTGCTTTGATTTTTTCGACCACGTCCATGCCTTCAACCACTTCAGCAAACACGCAGTAACCCCAGCCCTGCAGGCTTTCGTCACGGAAGTTCAGGAAGTCGTTATCGGCAACGTTGATGAAGAACTGTGCGGTAGCCGAGTGAGGTGCCTGGGTACGCGCCATTGCCAGCGTGCCTTTGGTGTTTTTCAGGCCGTTGTTGGCTTCGTTGCGGATGTCTGCTTTGGTGGCTTTCTGCTTCATGCCCGGCTCGAAACCGCCGCCCTGAATCATGAAACCGTTGATCACGCGGTGAAAAATGGTGTTGTCGTAGAAACCTTCACGGCAGTAGTCCAGGAAGTTCTGTACGGTAGCCGGCGCTTTGTCATCGAAGGTTTTGATTACGATATCGCCATGGTTCGTCTGGAAAGTGACCATTATATTCGTCCTGTGGAGGTTGTCGTCAGTATCAACTGCCGCACCGGCAAGGCGGCGGGGCATTTTTGTAGACGCCTCTTATATCACAATTTCCAATAACGCGTCAGTAAGGCAACGGCAGTTGCGAAGCGAGCGATGCACAAGTCGGAAAAATACGGCACAATAACCGGCTACATCAAGAAGGCGTATCCCGCACACGTAAACAACGGAATCGTTCAATGCTAAAGATCTATAACACCCTGAGTCGCCAGAAAGAGGAATTTAAACCCATTCATGCCGGTGAAATCGGTATGTACGTGTGTGGAATCACGGTTTACGACCTCTGTCATATCGGCCATGGGCGTACCTTTGTGGCATTCGACGTGGTCGCGCGTTACCTGCGTTACGTGGGCTATAAACTGAAATACGTGCGTAATATCACCGACATCGATGACAAGATCATCAAACGTGCCAACGAAAACGGGGAAAGCATCGAAACGCTGACCAACCGGATGATCGCCGAAATGCACAAAGATTTTGCCGCGCTGGGTATTCTGCCGCCGGATCTGGAGCCGCGCGCCACGCGCCACATCGCGGAGATCATCGAACTGGTCGGCAAGCTGATCGATCGCGGCCATGCCTACGTGGCGGATAACGGCGACGTGATGTTTGATGTGCTGAGCGATAAAGATTACGGCGCGCTGTCGCGTCAGGATCTCGAACAGCTGCAGGCCGGCGCGCGCGTGGAAGTGGCGGAAGTGAAGCGCAACCCGATGGACTTTGTGCTGTGGAAAATGTCCAAGGCTGATGAGCCGGCGTGGAACTCACCGTGGGGCAACGGCCGCCCGGGCTGGCACATTGAGTGCTCGGCGATGAACTGCAAACAGCTTGGCACCCATTTCGACATCCACGGCGGTGGTTCGGACCTGATGTTCCCGCACCATGAAAACGAAGTGGCGCAGTCGACCTGTGCACACGATGGCCCGTACGTAAACTACTGGATGCACTCCGGCATGGTGATGGTTGACCGGGAAAAGATGTCGAAATCGCTCGGCAACTTCTTCACCGTGCGCGATGTGCTGCAGCACTACGATGCGGAAACCGTGCGCTATTTCCTGATGTCCGGCCACTATCGCAGCCAGCTCAACTATGGCGAAGATAACCTGAATCAGGCACGCGCGGCGCTGGAGCGCCTGTACACCGCACTGCGCCATACCGATGCCAGCGCGACGCCAGCCGGCGGTGAGGCGTTTGAAGCTCGCTTCCGCACCGCCATGGACGATGATTTCAACACGCCGGAAGCTTACTCGGTGCTCTTCGATATGGCGCGTGAAGTCAATCGCCTGAAGGGTGAAGATAAAGCCGCTGCCGATGCGCTGGCCGCGAAACTGCGTCAGCTGGCCGATGTGCTGGGCATTCTGCAGCAGGATCCGGAGCAGTTCCTGCAGAGTGGCGCACAGGTGAATGCCGATGAAGTGGCGGAGATTGAACACTGGGTGAAAACCCGCGCCGATGCGCGTGCCGCGAAAGACTGGGCGCAGGCGGACATCGCACGTGACAAGCTGAACGAGCTGGGCGTTATCGTGGAAGATGGCCCGCAGGGGTCAAGCTGGCGCCGTAAATAACAAAAAGGGCGAACTGCGGTTCGCCCTTTTTATACGGCTAACTATAACCCATTGTTTATGGGTAATTAACCTGATGCACTTATCGTAGCGGCGCAATTCATTGCGCAATAAATTGCGCCGCTACAGGTCCGGATTTGCCTGGTAAAAATCAGGCCACAACCGTTACGCGCTGACCGGCAAACTCAACCGTCTGACCGGGAAAAATCTTGCAGCGCTTACGCGTCTCGATAGCACCATCAACGCGCACTTCGCCTTCGTCGATCACCGCTTTGGCCTGCGCACCGCTCTCCACCCAGCCTTCCAGCTTCAGCAGATCGCACAAATCAACGTGCGCATGTTTACCCAGTGAAAAACTCGCCATTATGCCTGCTCCACATCGTGATATTGCTCGCACGCCAGCAGCGTGTTCTCAATCAGCGTGGCGACCGTCATCGGGCCAACGCCACCCGGTACAGGCGTGATGTAAGCCGCGCGCTCAGAGGCTGACGCAAAATCTACATCACCAACCACTTTGCCGCTTTCCAGCCGGTTAATGCCGACATCAATCACAATCGCACCTGGTTTAATCCAGTCGCCCGGGATAAAGCCCGGCTTACCGACTGCCACTACCAGCAGGTCGGCATGCTCAACGTGATGGCGCAGATCTTTGGTAAAACGGTGAGTGACGGTGGTGGTGCAGCCGGCCAGCAGCAGCTCCATGCTCATCGGGCGACCGACGATATTCGATGCGCCAACCACCACGGCGTTCAGGCCGTAGGTATCGATGTTATAGCGCTCCAGCAGCGTGACGATGCCGCGTGGCGTACACGGACGCAGCTTAGGGGCGCGCTGGCACAAACGACCGACGTTATAAGGATGGAAGCCATCGACGTCTTTATCCGGCGTGATGCGCTCCAGCACTTTGACATTATCGATCCCGGCCGGCAGCGGCAGCTGCACCAGAATGCCATCGATAGCGTCGTCATTGTTCAGCTCATCGATCACATCCAGCAGTTCAGCTTCACTGGTGCTGGCGGGCAGGTTATAAGCGCGCGAGACAAAACCGACCTCTTCGCAGGCGCGGCGTTTGTTAGCGACATAGATCTGCGATGCCGGGTTTTCACCGACCAGCACTACGGCCAGGCCAGGGGCGCGTTTACCGGCAGCGAGACGCTGCTGCACTTTTTCGGCAACCTCAAGGCGCACCTGCTGCGCAATCGTTTTACCGTCAATAATTTTTGCTGCCATCAGAGAGGAAATCCATCTGTAGAGAGTTGAATCGGGGATGGCGCCTATTCTGTCAGAAGCGCGTGCGGCTGTCAGTCACAGATTCGTTTACGCGACCGGTTTCCCGATTTTTCGCCGTGGCGCGCGCCAGGCTTAGCGCGTATTATGCCCGCCAGGCAATGATGTGGAACACGTGATGATTTGGTTGATGCTCGCCACGCTGGCGATAGTGTTTGTTGTGGGATTTCAGCTGCTGACCGCCGGTTCGCGCCACGCCGCGCAGGCGCTCAGCAAGCGGCTGCAGCTGCCGCCGGTGCATGTTGAATCGCTGCTTGCGCAGATGGGCAAAGAGGCGGCAAACGAGTTCACCGATTACATTCGCGGCGACAACGAAGTGCACCTCAATAATGGCGCGGCAGTGCTGCTGATCTGGCAGGTGCTGATTGTCGATGGCAGCGATGAGAACGCACAGCGCTGGCATCACATTCTGACGAAGGCGGGGTTCTCCGCCCTGATTTCACGGCAGCAGCTGTTGCTGGCGCTGGGGTTCCTGCGCCAGCTGGAGCCGGACAGCCAGGAGCTGAATGCGTTACGCGAGCAGTATAATGCGCGCTTTACGCCGCAGGGGATTGAACTGGAAGGGGAATCCGCGGAGGTGAGTAATCTGGTCTCGCTGAGTGAGTGGCGTCAGCGTCATTAAGCCGAATTGTTCATTCCCTCGACACTCTGCCGTCCGTTGGCGGCAAAAACGTTGACGCGCCAGCGTGCCGACGTATAATCCGACGCATCTTCTATGCGCCCTTAGCTCAGCTGGATAGAGCACCGGCCTTCTAAGCCGTAGGTCACAGGTTCGAATCCTGTAGGGCGTGCCAAATAAAATCAATCACTTAACAACCTCCTTCAGCCTTCAAAATTTCCCGTGGGACAGATTTGGGACACGACTGCCAAAAATCGCGTCAATTTGCCTCGCATGCTCTGTCAGATGATTAGGTGCCAGGTGAGCATACCTGCGAACCATTTCGATGCTTTCCCATGCGCTCATTTCTGTGCTGAGGCTACAGCACGGCGTGACGCGACAAAACGCCAGCTCATTGTGGCCTATGCGCCCTGATGAAATACTCCCGCTGACAGTCAACACGCGATGCCTTTTCAGGCCGGAATTATATACGTTAACCTGACCATTCAGGATAGATACGAGGTTTCCTGCCAGGTGAATTTTCTGAATCTCTTTCAGTCAGGCGCGGATGACGATATTCATTGAAAATGTTTTAGAAATAATTATGGCACCTGACTCGGGAGCGCGTCAGGCCATTCCTGCTAAATACTTACGGCCGTTAATATCAACCTGTCACCATTTTAAATGGGGATAGTAAATAATAATTAACCTTTTATAAAAACTTTGCGGGCTATTTTTCTTGTTCTGGTTTAGTGGCGTTACGGCTGGATGATAACAGGTGTTTAGCGTTGGCAGGATTGCAGGTCAATTGAAGAAAATTAATTCATTATTTTTTGCCTTTAAATCAATGGTTTTGCTCGTCGTTCCTGAACGTGGCCAGAATTATTGCGTCAGGAAAAGAAGAGGGTGTCAGCGGTAGCATATCGGTGAAAAATTTCCTGGTGTGGAGAGTTTTAAGCCAGGTATTGATTACCTGCATGCAAGAATTATTTCTCTCAAAAAGCCGGTAATTAATTTTATATTGAGAGTGTCACTAATATAGCGATATGTTACCCACGTAAATCTGAACAACGGGTCTGAAATAAATTTTAAAATTAACTATTCCGGGTGATGAATCTGCGTCACACAATGCCGATAACACATTCATATCTGACACTCTCATCTACTTACAGCGAGAATTAATATGAAAATATCTACCCGGCTTGCAACGGGCTTTGGCCTGCTTATTGTGCTTTTTATTATCTGTACCGGCATTGCGCTCAACGCCCTGAGTAGTGCGACCAAAGGCATGGACGATGCGGTCAACGTCAAAATGAAAAAGTATCAGCTGGTGCTGGATATGCGAGGCAGCATCAGGGATATGGGCATTGCGGTTCGTAACCTGGCGCTCCTGACGGATGTTCAGGCAATGAAGCCTGAATGGGAGCGCGTCCAAAAACAAGAAGCGCAGTATATAGCCAGCCGCAACGCTCTGGCTGAGGTGATGCAGGAGGATTCAACACCGCAGGGGCGGGAAGTCATGAGCCGCATTACTGAAGCTGAGGAGCCTGCACTTTCGTCGCTGAAGCAGGCTGGCCGGCTCGGGCTTGAAAATCGCGCTGAGGAAGCCACTGCCTATCTGCTGAACGTCACGCGCCCGGTGCAGAGTACCTTGCTCAAAGCGCTTAATGACATGACGCTGGTTCAGATGAAAAATACGCAGTCCGCTGTTGAAACCAACAGTCAGGCGACACGCCGAGCATCGCTGATACTGATGTTGCTCGCGGCCGCATCAGCACTGCTGGCAGTGGGAACGTGCGTTATGACCATTCGCGTACTGATGCGTCAGCTGGGCGGCGAGCCTGTACAGGCGCAGACTCTTGCGGCAACCATTGCTTCTGGCGATTTGACGACGCCTGTAACGCTGCGAAACAATGACAGTACCAGCCTGATGGCTTCTCTGGATGGCATGCAGGCAAACCTGCGTGGTCTGGTGTCAAAGATAAAAGACTCTGCTGCTTCTGTGGCGCTGGCAGCGGATGAGATATCACAGGGCAATACAGAATTGTCATCCCGCACCGAGGAGCAGGCTGCAGCGCTGCAGGAAACTGCGGCCAGTATGGAGCAGCTTACCGCCACCGTGAAAAGTAATACGGCTGGCGCGCAGCAGACCGCTGGGTCTGCCCGGGATGCGGCAACGCTGGCACGCGCAGGAGAGGCCGACGTACAGCGTATGTCTGAAACCATGAATGAGATCTCATTGAGCGCGACAAAGGTACGGGACATCACCTCCGTGATCGAAAGCATTGCCTTCCAGACCAACATTCTGGCGCTCAACGCAGCGGTGGAGGCCGCACGGGCAGGTGAAGAAGGACGCGGTTTTGCCGTGGTTGCCGGTGAAGTCAGAACGCTTGCACAGCGCAGTGCAAATGCTGCTCGCGACATCAAACAGCTGATTGAACAGGCCGTTGAGCAGGTCGAAAGCGGCGTTGAGGTGGCAGCAGGTACAGGGCAGAGCATATTGAAGATTGTCAGCATGGTGGGCGAACTGGCAGAGGCCATGGATAATATTTCACTGGCTTCTTCAGAACAGATGCAGGGCATTTCTCAGGTTAGCATTGCGGTAAGTCAGATGGATGGTGTCACGCAGAATAACGCTGCGCTGGTTGAAGAGTCCTCTTCGGCGTCTCAGTCTCTCTCTGAGCAGGCGCACGCTCTGCGGGGGATGGTGGACACATTTCGTGTCTGACGTAAAAGGGCTCAGCGTTCCTGAGTAGAAATCAGACTAAGGACGCCCAATAAATCACTTGCATATTGGGGATTGAGTCGGGTGGGGCGGAAAGATCTTTGCTGAATTTATTCTGCAGCCGTCCCGACCTTTCAACAGAAACCTATCCCTGCATGTCAGGCTGGCCAAAACACGCTGGCCTTATTTCGCAACCTTTGATGGGGTCTGCGAATTGGCTTGAGACGTTACGCTGTTTATTCTCACATCTATAATGCGGTCGGTTGCTGGGTTGTGAGTATTCGCTGCCAATGCGAAAGCAACCCGATAGCAGGCACGGTTTCCGCAATCTGTCCGGGATGCTATAAATGCATAAATGATTTGCATGGATGCCATGATGAAAAAAACACTCTCACTTATCGCCGTCATGTTATTAGTCGGCTGCCAGTCCCATACTAAACAAACAGCAAGGCAGTCATTCAGGTTTCCAACCGCTTCCGAGATAAGAAGCCAGTGCGAATCGCAAACCTCCTCGCAAATAGCAAATAAAGATACTCATCTGTGGCTTTGTCAGGCCGTTACCGCAATACAGTATCGGTTTTTTGACGCGAATTTATATCACGGTAAGACCTGTGATTTGGTCATTACGCAGCCCTTAGGTCAGCCACCGACAAACGTCACTGCGCAGGCCGGAGATGCTGATCTGTGCGCCGTCGCTATCGATGCGGTAAAGCAGGCGATAGATGCCAATACCTTTCCCATGCGGCCTGCGTATCTGAAAGAAAAGATACCGGTGCGTTTTGCGCCCTGACTGGCTTTCTCCCGATCAGACCGTTGCTGCATAAGCGTAACCATAGGTAACAAAGTTTGCCGTTTAACCCCTGTATATCACGCCGTCAGTTCTGCCAGGCTATGCTCAGCATTACTGACATAACACGTATCTTTATGGAGATTCAAGGCAATGAAAAAACAGTGGATTGCGGCCCTGGCAGCGGCAGGCCTTCTTTTAGTCGTTAGCGCCCAGGCAGAGGCAAAAGGGTGTCTGAAAGGCGCCGTCGCAGGCGGCGTGGCAGGTCATCTGGTTCATCATGGCGTTGCCGGTGCGGCAGCTGGTTGCGCGGTGGGCCACCACATGGCCGCCAAAAAACAGAAAGAGGCGGAACAAAAGCAACAGTAAACCGCGGGTGGCGGTCACGTAAAACTGGTGTCAGGTTCTCTCATCGAACCAGTGCTGAAACCCCGCTATTGCATCAGGCATCATGTCGCGTGCGCGTTCCATAATCAGGATCTCCGCAGAGCGCAGCCCGTTCTGCGGGTGCGAGGCCTCGCACAGTGCCAGAGCCAGGTCTGAAGCATCAAGCATCGCCAGGTTGACTCCGACGCCAACCGGCGGCATCAGGTGAGCGGCATCGCCAATCAGGGTGATGCCCGGCCGTGGTGCCCAGCCAAAATCGGCGGGCAGGCTGTAAATCGGGCGTCTGACATAGTCACCGGTGGCGTTTACCACCAACTGCAGGGAAGCGGCCCAGTCGCGGTAGCTGTCGCGCACCCAGGCGGTGAGGCCGGAGGAGGCTATGTGTTGATCGATGACATCAGGGGCGCGCTTCATCGCCGCATAGACGCAAATCCTCCCGCCGCCGTTGCGTTGCGTGACCAGCGCCTGCGCATCGCCAAAGCTGAACGCGGTCCCGTTGCCGGCAATGCTGTTGATTTGGTCGGACGGGTGATCTATCCAGCCTTCGAAAAAGGTAATGCCGGTATAAAACGGACGTACCGGTGTCAGATAACGGCGGACCCGCGACCAGGCACCGTCTGCACCAATCACGATATCGGCTTCGTAGCGCCTGCCGTTTCTGAATACCAGCCCGTGCGCTTTTTGCCGGCCATAGTCAACGTAATGCAGTTTGTGATCCCACTGCAGGGTCTGCGGTAACAGGGCGCTCAGCAGCAGGTTTTTCAACTCGCCGCGATCGATCTCCGGTTTATCCATTTCACCTTCCGGCGTGAATCTGTCGGCCTCAACTTCTCCGGTAAGGTAATTCAGCATCCGGCTTTCCTGATCCTCATGCCTGGCGATACTGATGAACTGCTCCAGCAGGCCCGCTCTGCGCAGTGCCGCCTGGCCGCTGTCAGCATGCAAATCAAGCGAGCCGCCCTGACTCCGCGCAGCATCCGCCGGCTCATCCTCAAACACCGTTACGTTAAAACCGTGGCGCTGAAGAATCACGGCCGCCGTGAGGCCTGCCGGGCCGCCGCCCACAATAGCGATAGTCAGTTTGTCCGACATGTCTTTTCTTCCCCAATGTGAAAGTGGATACTGTATAATCACAAAGTTGACATATCAACTACGCGACGGGATAAATAATGGGCAGCACAGAGATTTCAGACGCAGAGTGGCAGGCATGGCGCGGATATCGCCGGCTTGCTGAAATCATCACCGGACGCATTGTCAGAGAGATCAATGAGGCGACCGGGTTGTCCGGTCCGGATTTCATGATCCTGATGGAAATCAACCGCAGTCCGCAGGGCGTACTGCTGCAGCGAGAGCTGCTGGAATACCTTGAATGGGACAAGTCGCGGCTATCGCACCAGCTTTCACGTATGGCCGTCCGGGATCTGGTACAGCGCAGCCGCGCGACTCGCGCAGGGATTTCAGTCCGCATGACAGAGGCAGGGAGCCAGCTGCTTGCTACAGCGCGGCCGATACATGCCGCGGGCGTGCGGCGAAATTTCCTCGATTTGCTGACGCCGGAAGACATCGAAGGGCTGATCGCCATCACCGGGCGGTTACGGCAGTCAGCTAGCGGTTTTATCGAATAACTCCCGGCCGATCAGCTTCAGACACTCCTTCTGCAACCGGCACAATCGCGGCAACCGTTGACGGAATTATGTGAAAGAGTAATTAAAACAGAGGCTTGTATTTTTCGCCCTGTCAGGCTGTTGACAGTCTCTTCGTGCTGGTCCTAAATTGAGCAGTCGCTCTAATTTTGAGCCTGGTCCAGCCGCTAATGGTGAAAACAATGACACTGAGAGCCTCCTCCCGTTTCTGGCGTTATCTGATGAAGAACCTTCTGACGTATGCTGCCATTCTGCTTGCCGGCGGGTTAGTCACCGTAAATATGGCCAGTGCTGCCGTCACCCATGTCGCAATCTATCGCGGCGGTGCCGGTTGTCCGGGCTGCTCCGAAATGGTCCGTAAATCGCTGGAACAGAGCGGTCTGCCGCTGGACATCGCGTATGTCGGAGAGCAGGAAAAAATAAAGGTCACGGAGTATAATCTCGCCACTTTTGATGTGTACATCCAGCCCGGAGGCGGGCAGGACATCCCCGGCGCCTTTGCTGCGCTGGGCGACGAAGGAGCTGAGGCCATACGCAAATTTGTCCGCAATGGAAAAAGCTTTCTCGGATTGTGCATGGGCGCGTATCTGGCCGATGAAAACTGGCTGGGGCTGATCCCCTCATCGCTGGACTCTGAAGTCATGCGCAAGGGGACTAACATATCCGATGAGGGCGATTACGTTGTCGATGTTGTCTGGCAGGGGAAAACCGAAAAATTTTATTATCAGGATGGTCCTTACCTGAATGCCGAAGACGCGCACGGCTTCGTCGCTCTGGCGCGCTATGCCAACGGTGATATCGCGCTGGCGAAATATACTTACGGTAAAGGCACGGTACTCCTGAGCGGACCGCATCCGGAAGCGGATGAAAGCTGGATGGCGCCGGAGAAAAACAATCCGGCCTACACCTCAGCCGGCAGCAAGATGGCCAGGCTGTTTAATGATTTAAAGCCCGGGAGGTAAGCGGCTATGTGGAAAAATCTCTGCTAGCGACAAAGTTTCTGCAAGGCGGCCATTATCTCAAGAAAAAAATGTGTCCGCTTATCCGCAGAGTAGTTAAGAATTAGCGCGCTTGAGTAACCGTCAATCAGGGCGTGAAGATTACGCGCCACCTCGTCTTTACCTGCTTCGCTGAGGTGGCTAAATGCCTGGCCTGATAAGCCCTGACGGATGATCGCCGTCCACGTCTGCGTGCTGGAGAGCAGCAGCTGCTCAAATTGCGTATCCCTTGCCGCCAGCGGCCACAACTCGAGGTAGATCAACCAGTGAGAAGCCGGCCCGTCTGGCAGGAGATAATCCACCAGCGCACGAAAAAAGGCGTCATGCTGTGAATCATCCCTCTTTTCACTCTCTACAGAGAAAGCGGCAACGTCCTCATCCAGCATGAAAGCAATCGAGTCCAGCCTCAGCGCATCCCAGTTTTTGAAATAGTGGTAGATGTGGCTGCGGGATATGCCCAGCGTATTGGTCAGATCGCGGGTTGAAACATTGTTGAAGCCGCGCTCCCGAAACAGCTGCAGCGCCGCGAGAATGATATTTTTCTTAACCGTTTCTTTTTTCACGTTCAACCTTAAAAGACACCGTTGTCCTGAACGTTAATTCAGCAACCTGTCGCCGGACCTGCCTTTCTGCGTTACGCCTTAGCGTGTTTCTCATTAACCAGCCAGCGTACCTTAGCAGAAAATTTTCCCTCTGTCGGGGACAGGATTTCAGCAGGCCAGCCAGGGGTTGAGCGCAGTGCGAGGGCGCGGCTGCGGCGCAAACCTGCGCTGAGCAGTCAGGGCGGTGCGGGATTTTTATTCAGTCGCCATCCGGTAAAAATCGTGACCGGCCTCACACTTTCTCGTTTCTGACTATACTCAAACCTCCTTTTTATCCCGTCATTGACCAGGTCTTGAATCACCCATGGACGATAGCAAGCAAAATCCTTCGCAGTCTCAATCAGATGATGGCGGCAGCCTGACGTTTACTGTTCAGCAGCGCCTGTTTTTTGTGGTGTTAGTCGCCACGATGGGCGCGCTGGCGTTTGGCTACGACACCGGCATTATTTCCGGCGCGCTGCCCTACATGACGCTGCCCGCCGCGCAGGGCGGTCTCGATCTCACGCCATTTACCGAAGGGCTGGTGACCTCTGCGCTCACCTTTGGCTCCGCGCTCGGCGCGTTCATCAGCGGTTATGTCTCGGACCGCTTTGGTCGCCGTATCACGTTACGCAGCCTTGCCCTGTTGTTCATTGCCGGGGCGTTAGGCACCACGGTTGCGCCGAATCTGGAAAT
This sequence comes from gamma proteobacterium symbiont of Scutellera amethystina, assembly GCF_059730845.1. Lineage (NCBI taxonomy): Bacteria > Pseudomonadati > Pseudomonadota > Gammaproteobacteria > gamma proteobacterium symbiont of Scutellera amethystina. The sequence continues at coordinate 2,964,886 of NZ_AP035935.1, read as the reverse complement.
CATGGTGGTGATGCGCTTTATTCTGGGTTTCGCGGTGGGCGGCGGATCGTCAACGGTTCCGGTCTTTATCGCTGAAATTGCCGGGCCTAAGCGCCGGGCACCGCTGGTCAGCCGCAACGAACTGATGATTGTGTCAGGGCAACTGCTGGCTTATGTCGTCAGCGCCGCCATGAGTTTGTTACTACACGATCCGGGCATGTGGCGCTATATGCTGTCGCTGGCGATGATCCCCGGCATTCTGCTGTTTATTGGTACCTTTTTTGTCCCGGCCTCACCGCACTGGATGGTGGCGGAAGGGCGCTTTAATGAGGCGCTGCGTATCCTGCGCAAACTGCGGGAAAATCCGCGCGAGATTAAAAAAGAGATGGCAGAGATGCGGCAGAATGCCCGCGAAGCCCGTCAGGGGCCACCCGCGCGCGAACTGTTAAAAGAGAAATGGATTGTGCGTCTGCTGCTGCTGGGCTGCGGCATGGGCATCGTCGCGCAGTTTACCGGCGTCAACGCCTTCATGTATTACACGCCAGTCATTCTGAAAAGTACCGGGCTGGGCACCAGTGCTTCGATTGCGGCCACCATCGGCAACGGGGTGGTATCGGTACTGGCCACCTTTGCCGGCATTAAAGCCATCAGCCATTTCGGCCGGCGCCCGATGCTGATGACCGGGCTGTCGGTGGTGATTGCGATGCAGCTGGCGCTGGGCGCGGTGCTGGTTCTCATGCCGCAAAGCCTGACGCAAAGCCTGCTGGCGCTGGCGTGTATTCTGGTGTTCCTGTTCTTTATGCAGATGTGCATTTCCCCGGTTTACTGGCTGCTGATGTCGGAGTTATTTCCGATGAAAGTTCGCGGGGTATTAACCGGTTCAGCGGTAGCGTTTCAGTGGATATGCAACGCCGTGGTGGCGCTGGCGTTTCCGCCTTTGCTGTCGCTGGTGGGTAATAAGGCGTTCTTTATCTTTGCCGCAATCAATGTGGCTTCCCTGGTGTTTATTGCCGTGATGTTACCGGAAACCCGGGGGAAATCACTGGAAGAAATTGAATCCCACATGCGCGAGCATTTTGGTGAACCTGCGGATCAAGCCGCGTCATCAGGCTGAATCGTCGTCATGCTGCGGCAGGTTGCGTCAGCGCCTGCCGACAAAAACCTTTGTCGCGGCACCCGCCGCGGCATTTTCATGCTCACTAAAATAAATCCTGTTACAGGCTTCATTTCAGAACTTGCCTGCACCGGTTCGCTCAATAGGGTCTAAAGTGTGACGTGAGGTTCTCATCAACGTGAAATGGAGGAAGTAAATTTGTCTATTCAACACGACGGGAAAGGGCACGTCATTATTGGCGAAGCGGCACTAAGCCTGGCTTTGGGCAAAAAGAAGATCAGCGTTAATACGCTTATCGACGAGCTCAGACACATGAAACGCGCTGGCGGCAGCGACACACGCCTGTCCGCGATTTCAGAGGCGATCGGCTGGCTCAGAAGCTTTGATGAGCCTGAGCAGGCCGCGATCCATGTGCCGTACCTGCAGACGCTTGCAGGCCTGAACGACGAGAAGAACTGACGCCATAAGACGTAGTCCGGCTCTGGCCGGAAGACGACAACGTAGATGACCTCATCGGACGCGCGTTAGCGTGTACCGGCCGGAGAAAACTGTCAGGGATGACGTCTTCACCACCATCAAACCTCGTATTAACGATTTTCGGCAACGCGGCATGTGGCAACGGATGCGGGCTTTAGCGACGGATGTGCAACGCGCTGAAGGTGAGCGGATGAATCAAACGATCAGCGACCAAACAGCATCGCCAGCAGGGAACGTGCCTGTTCCGCTTCGACGTCATCGTCCGTGTCATTGATGTGCCCGATAAGCTTGAGGCAGATCGCGGTGCGCGTCAGCCGACGTTCCTGACGCAAAATTTCAACGGTGATGCGTCCCAGTAGCGCAATCTGGCGGGGATCGGTGACCTGACTGAAGTAACCGGCTAGTCCGGTATTGTGACAAGGCGGCAGCCCGTTGTTTCTCATTTGTCCACCTGCAGCACACGATCATCTTGTAGGGCGCAAAGTAACCGATACGATATCGTCTGTACAGCAACAATCCTCATACCGTGTCAGGTAATCAGCGGGTTGTCCAAATCGATACCGTTTTTCCTGCCGCTTAGCCCAGCCATCATGCTGATTATTTCAGCACGTAAGCCCCTGAGATTAAGGTGTTAGCATTTTTTGCACAAGAATGTAGCTAATACAGAAACAGTATTGCTGTACAAGTTTTATTTCTTTGTATAAGTTTACGCACAGAGAGAAGCGACGGTATTTTAACCATCTGAGGGGATCATCATGCGTCAGAATGTTGCAAAATTTCCAGACAGCGCCAGTGAGATTGCCCGCTATTTCAGCAGAGCGACAGCACCTACTCAGCAGGAAACGCTGGGGCAGATTGTCGTTGAGATCCTGCGCGCAGGAAAAAACCTCAACCGTAAGGCGATCTGCACCAAACTGCTGAGACGCCTTGAGGTCGCGGCAAATTATGAAGAAGAGCGTCATTACCAGACGCTGATTGGCATGCTGTTTGAACGCTGATACGAAAAGGGATAATCGGTGGTACCTGCAGCATGCGCTTTATGACCCGGGAAGGGTCAGCCACTTGTCCGAAAGGGCACAGTCCCGCAGGGGGTGGGCATGCAGAGAAGTCAAATTGAACGTTTAACCGAAATCGTTCTGGGCGAGGCGGTGGTCAGGCTGCTCGATAATAATGAACGAATCAATGTGGCGACCGTTTCAGCCCGGCTCCGGTCAATGGCCGCAGAGGAATTTAATCCCGACCGTCTGGAGGCGATCAGGATCGCCATCAGGGAAATGCAGATGCAGTCAGCAGCCCGTGAAATTCGTGAAAAGCCGATGGCTGCTCTGGGCGGGATGTCACAACCCAGGGCTGGTAAAAAGCATTAATGACAGGGACGATACGATCTCGTGATTAACCGGAGTGTGGCAGGACGCCCGGCATAACACGGCCATCTCAGGATGGCCGATTTTTTTGGCGACCACCGGGCTGTCAGCAGCGCCCGGTTTACGGATAACTACACATGCAAACCAATGAACACTCATTCAGCGCTGAAGCGGCCCTTATTCACCATTTTCGCAGCGGCGGTGAGCGCTATGCGGCCGAAGCCGCGGCACTGGATGCCGTGATTCGCGACATCGTCATCCATGGCCAAAAAGTGACGAGCAAAACCATCATCCTGTATCTCATCTCAGAGCTTGAGATGACCACCGATATTGTCAAACTGGATGTACTGCGCAACGTGCTTGAAATCGTGGTCGGCAGAACGCCGGATGATGAAGGGTTCTGAAAAGGTTAGTAAGCCGGAGCAGTAGATTAAGCTTAGTGCATCTGCTTCACAAGCATACTGATGGCGTTTAAACAGGCCTGCCGCAGTTCATCTTCACTTGCCGTTTCGCCAAGATGATGCAGTGCATGGGTAATGTCCTGAAGTGTCAGGTGCTGGTCCGGCTTAAGAAGGCGCGCCACAACCGTTCCAATAACGGCGTAGATATCTTCGGCGGTAGTGTCATCGCTCAAATGACCTCCATCCGTTGGTGGATAAGCATACAGTATAGCAGAAACCACAGCGTCAGGCGCGGCAGATTGTCAGGCAGCGATCAGTGCAGCTTGCCGGAAAAAGAAAAATGCCCGGCAGTGAACGCCTCTTTCTTCACCGCGCTCATCTCCATTTCCCGTCTGACGTCCTCAATGACACGCAGCACAGCACGAATGCGGTCACTGTCTGTTTCGCGGTCAAGCATCGCCTGCAGCCTGTCGTTGAGGGCCGCCCAGCTTATGGCGACGTTATCATCGAGTAACGCCGTTACGGCTTCTCCGATGATGATATCCGCCATTTTATCGTCAAAATTGTTTTTCATCAGTCTGTCCGGCTGCGGTTAGGGCAATGAGCTTACCACAGGAATCTCACCCGGACACATTGAGCACATCAAACTCCGCTAAAAGATGCCGGACGCGGGTTATCGGCGCAATGATCAGCATATTGAGTTGCCGGCGTTGCAAAGAGGATGACATTTGCGTTTGCGCCGGCCATCACGGCGCTACTTTCTGACGGGTTCCGCGGCTTCAGCGCGCCCGCTGACCTCTGAAGCCGCCTGATCCAGACGATAAAGTAAGGTGTCGCCGCGTTCGCAGTAACGCGCCGGCCAGATCATCGCCCCGTTACCGTCCTCCACGTACTTCACACCCAGTGCCTCCACCACAGCCCATGGCTGCGCCAGCGCACTGCGGTACCGAAGTAACTCGCGCGCCATGGAAACCGCCTCCGGTTCGTTCTCCTCCGGATGGCTGGATATAAACTGCAGTCGGGCATCGCTCAGCATTGTCTTCTCCTGTGAGCCTGACGTTTTATCTCTTCAGAGGTTCTGCGTCGTCAGGCTTAACCGCTTTCAGATCGCCTCGCGGCTCTCAGGCCATGCCACGGCGCCGCCCTCAGGCGTAAACAGGCTGCCCTGGAAATCGATGATCCCGGCCGCCTCCAGCCACATCCACTCTTCGGGACGCTCAATACCGGCCGCAATGACGTTGATTTCCAGCGCCGAACAACAGCGGATGACCGCCTGCATCACCGCCTGCTTCGGGCCGCTACGGTGAATATCACGTACAATATTCGCGCCGATACGTACCCGGTCAGGCTGGACGTGCGCCAGTAAAGAGAGACCGGCCGAGCCGTCGCCGAAGTTATCAATGGAAAGGCTGATGCCAGCCTCTTTCAGCTGTCTGACCGCCGTGGAAAAATCTTCCAGCCGGGAGATGACTTCCGTTTCGCTCACGCCAAGAATGATTTGCTGCGGCACCAGCTCCGCCTGCGCGATGGCGCTGACCAGCTGACTTACCGCATCGGGAAGATAAACCAGCGTCATCGGCAGGATACTGATATACAGCGTCATGCCATCGGGACATGCCTGGCCGGCTTTATGCAGTGCGTCTGTCACCACGTTGAGGTCATGAATGTAACGCTCATGTTCCTTTAATCCGGCGGGTTGCGCGTGCGGAATCGCCTCAATGGCCGTCACTTCACGGCCGAGGGGATCAACCACTGGGCGGAAAGTGACGCCACTGGCCGGCGCGGGAGATTGCCCTTCCGCGGGGATGAACTCCCAGCAATCAGCCGGCGGCACTTCAAAGTAGTTCTCTTTTTCACGCGCTTCGACAAAGGTTCTGAGGAACTGTAGCCCGCGATCGTCATAGGTCAGCTGATATTTCGACGTGCCGCGATCAAGCACCGCCTGCAGCACACTGCCGCTGTGGTGATTACGCAAATCGAACAGCTCCATGCCAGCATTACCGAAACGCCGCGAAGGGGAGTAGTCGCGCATCAGCTCGACCACATTGTGATGACGCCGGTCGGCACAGATGCGGGCGTAGATTGCCAGAACGCCTTGCTCCGGCCCTTCCAGGATTTGAAAAAAGTGCGTGCCGTTAAACAGCAGGATGCCGGTAACATGATGCTCAGCATTGAGCAGACTCGCTTTTGCCACCATCTCCGGCAGGATATTGACGGGAACATCTTCAGAGATGTGGCTGCGATAAATTATTGTTGTAAGCATTATACGCTCCAGATTGTCGCGATTGTCCTCTGACACCTTAGCAGCATGGGTTTAATTGTGAAACGTCCGGGCTGAGTGCTGACTGAGCCCGGTAAAAGGGTGAAGGCAGGAGGGAAAGGTCAGTAAAGGCGCAGACAGCGTTGCGTGCGAGACAGCCTGGCGGCCGCGCTGAAAAGACAAGCGGCGCTTTAAAGCGCCGCTTTGGATGAGCCTGCCAGTGAGCGATAGTGGCCCGTCAGCAGGTCTTTAGTTGTTATACCGCTGCTACTCGCGGGTTTTACCCTCTTCGATAAACTCTTCGTCGATCTCTTCGACATTTTCCCGGTTGTCGCGGCCGGAGAGCAGATTCCAGCAGGCGATGAACAGGGCAGCGATCAAGGGACCAATCACGAAGCCGTTGATGCCGTACACTTCCATGCCGCCCAGCGTGGCAATCAGGATCAGGTAATCCGGCATTTTGGTATCTTTGCCAACCAGCAGCGGACGCAGGATGTTGTCCACCAGCCCGACCACGATAACGAAGAAGCCCACCAGGAACAGGCCTTTCCACAGCGCACCGGTGGCGAAGAAGAAGATGGCCGCTGGCACCCAGACGATGGCCGAGCCGACTGCCGGAATCAGCGACAGGAACGCCATCAGCGCGCCCCACAGCAGGCTGCCGTCGATGTCGGTGATCCAGAAGGCGAAGCCACCAAGCACCCCCTGAACCACGGCCACCACCACCGTGCCCTTGACCGTCGCGCGCGATACGGCGGCGAATTTCATCAGCAGATGGTGCTTAACATAGGTGGAGAGCGGCAGCGCTTCGAGAATCAGCCCGACCAGCCAGGCGCCGTCTTTCAACAGGAAAAACAGCAGATAAAGCATCACGCCAAAGCCCACGGTGAAGGTGAAAGTCCCTTTACCGATCAGGAACACGCTGCCCGCCATGTATTGTCCGCCCTTCAGCGCAAAGCCGGAGAGTTTTTGCTGAATCTGTGCGGCATTGTTCAGATCGTGATCCGCCAGCCAGGTTTGTGCCCACTCCGGCAGATGCTGCAGCAGCGAGGCAAACACCGTCGGGAACTGCGCGGAATTGGTTTGCAGCTTGGTGTACACCGTATTGATCTCGACCACCAGCGACGAAGTGATGATCGCCAGCGGCGTGAACACGATCAGGCAGATAATCAGTAAGGTCACAAAAGAGGCCAGCCCGTTGCGGTCGCCCATTTTGCGCCGCAGCAGTGACTTCAGCGGCGCAAAGATCACCGCCAGAATCGCCGCCCACAAAATGGCGGAGAAATAGGGCGCCAGCACATCAAAAAAGGCGATCGTGACAATCGCCAGAATTACTATAAAGAAACCGATATTTAACCCTTTAACACGCATGCAAAAGCCTCGCAGATAAACGTAGCGAATGAACTATAGAACGGCTTTTGCGGAATGTAATGTTTTTAGCGCGCAAGGCAAGGCATGCAGGATGAAAAGCTGTCCCGAACTGTCCGCGCGATGTCCGCTCACAGGCTGGCGCGCCAGGGCGGCGGCGGCGATGATAGCCCTGAACCCTGACAGGAGAGTGCCATGCTGGAATTACGTCCTAACTGTGAATGCTGCGATAAAGATCTGCCGCCGGCCTCGCCTGATGCGCGCATCTGCTCGTTTGAGTGCACGTTTTGCGTTGACTGTGCGGAAGGCGTGCTGGCGCAGCACTGCCCGAACTGTGCGGGTGAGCTGGTACGGCGGCCGATACGTCCGGCGCAGGCGCTGCTGCGCCATCCGGCTGCAACTCAGCGATATCCTGTTTCTGCGCCACCCCGCTAAATTCGCCAGCGCAATTGGATTAATAGCCGGCGCATAATTATTATGCGCCCGCTTGCTGGTTATTTAACCTTACGCTTCAGCGCAGTGAAAAATTAGCGTTATATTAATCACGCACATCGATTAATTGCCAGGGCAGCAATAGGGCTCGCATTATCAATGAAATGTGTCGGCCAGCTAGTTTGCCGGTCGGCTTAAATGGCGGCATAACTAAAAAATGGTATGGCTTAATTTTTATCTCTTAAATTCAATGCATTGTGATTTTGTGTCGATATCTTATACGGGCTGACTATATTTTCTGACGACAGCTGGTCAGAGCACGGACCTTATTTCCTTTCACGTTATGTACCTTTGGTGGTTATTTTCGCTGCCGTGAACATTTTTACGGTTTTTTCTGAAAATAGAAGTTTTCTGAAAGTATTTTGCCCTGATGAATGTTATTCTTTCCGGGCAATGCTAGTGATGTGGCGTTGTGTGCTTCAGTTTTATCCTCTTTTTAGCAGGGTTTCCCCGCTTTATGCTTTTTATGGAAATAGCATTGTCCGCCCGATCCCCGCGATCGGGTTTTCTTTATTCCCGCTGAATTAACTGCTTATTTCCCTGCCAGCCTTATCGTGCCACGCCACCATAAAGTCTCCACAATCGTTAAGAAAGCGCTAACCTGGCGTAATGTATTGTAAGTATCCGATTTTTAAGACTTTTGGAAATGCTGTTTTAGCTTTGTTTAGGCAATAGTAAGCCTCAACGGCGCGCAGACTGCCGTTATCCCTGGAGGTAACACCATGAAAAAAACAACACTTACGATTATTGCGTCATTTATTGCATGCAGCACACTGTTTTCCAGCGTCTCCTGGGCCGACGGTCCCGGTGACCATCGCTGGGACCCGCACGGCGGCGACCGCCATCAGGATCGCGGCCCGGGTCCCGATCATCATGATCGTCGTGACTTTGGCCACGATCGCGGACCGGGCCCGGATCGTCACGACCACTATGCTGACCACCGTATGCCGGAGGGACATCGCGGCGGCGATCGCTTTGCCTGGCGCGGTCATGATTTTCGCCGTGGTTATCCGGCACCGCCGGAGTTTCGCGGTCCACACTATCGCGTCGACGACTGGCGGGCTCGCGGTCTGTATGAGCCGCCGCGCGGCGAGCACTGGGCCTTTATCGACGGAAATTATGTGTTAGTGGCGGCCGCGACCGGCATTATCACCGCCATTTTGCTGAATAACGCATTTAACTAATCCTGCCGCACGGATGGCGACGGCCATCCGTGTTTCTCTCCGCTTTCACCGCTCACCAGGTTATTCTCTGGACAACCCGTTTTTCCTTTCAACGCGTTAAGGAGTCATGATGACCATGGTAAAAATGGTGGCGGTGGATATGGACGGCACCTTTCTCGACGATAAAAAACAGTACAACCGGGCACGTTTTCAGGCCTGCTATCAGGAGATGACGCGGCGCGGCATCAAATTTGTGGTCGCCAGCGGTAATCAGTATTACCAGCTCAAATCCTTCTTTCCCGACATCGCCAGTGAGATCGCCTTTGTCGCCGAAAATGGCGCGTGGATCCTCGATAGGGATGAGGAGCTGTTCTGCGGCGCGTTCTCGCGTGAGGACGTTAATGCCGTGCTCGATACCCTGCAGCGCGGTAACTATCCCAACCTGAAATACATCCTCTGCGGCCGTAACAGCGCTTATCACTTCAACACCATGGATGAGCAGTGGCTGGTCAAAATGCGTCACTACTGCCATCGCCTCAAGGCGATCGATAGCCTCGCGGACGTGGGCGATGACCGGCTGTTCAAGTTTGCGCTGAATCTGTCCGATGATTATGTCGATATTCTGATGGCTGACATTGAGCGTCTGCATCAGGGCGCAGCAGCGGCGACTTCCAGCGGGCACGGCTCGGTGGATTTGATTGTGCCCGGCTTGCACAAAGCCAACGGTCTGCGCCTGCTGCAGCAGCGCTGGGACATCAGCAGCGATGAGGTGCTGGCGTTTGGCGACGGCGGCAACGATCTGGAGATGCTGGTGCAGTCGCGCTTCAGCTTTGCCATGCAGAATGCGCCGCAGCGGGTCAAAGACGCTGCGCGCTACGGCGCACCGTCCAATAACCAGGAAGGCGTGCTGCAGGTGATTGAGCAGATGCTGGCGGGGGAAGGGCCGTTTGCTGGCTGAATAAGCAATGGGCAGCCTGCGCTGCCCGAAAGGCTCAGACGACGCGCCACGCGGCGGTAATCATCTCCGTGAGCGTGGCGGGATCATAATTGACCCAGCCGTTTTTGCTGTTGGCGCGCGCCACAATCCAGTCGACCTCTTCCGCAGCCAGCGTCGGTCCTTCCAGCCAGAACGGCACGATAGCCTGCTGCTGCAGCCAGGCTTTCAGCGCCAGCGCCGGCGGTGCCGTTTCATCGGGCAGCAGGCGTTCAGCCAGCGCCGCCATCAGCCGCTGCTGTTCGGGGTGCGCGCGCTCCGCCAGTACATCCAGGAACGGGAACAGCAAACGACCGCAGACTTCGCCGTGATGGAACGGTTTAATCGCCCCCAGCTCGCCGGCAATACCGTGGATCACCCCCAAACCCGCGCTGCTCAGGCTGACGCCGCCGAGCCATGATGCCATCATCATCGCTTCACGTGCCGCATCGCCGCGGCTGTCGTCCTGATTGAGGTACGGCCACGCCTGCATGAACAGTTGCAGCCCGTTGAGCGCGTTCTGCTGACTGAACAGGTTGCCCTTGCGTGACAGATAAGCCTCGAACAGGTGGGTAAAGGCATCAATGGCGCAGGTAGCCAGTACACGATCCGGCGCCCCTTTGAGCAGATCGGGATCGAGAATCGCCACCTGCGGCACAAACACCGGATGGCGCAGCGAGGCCTTCACCTTAATGTGCTGCTGATCGGTCACCACCGCATTCTGCGTGACCTCGCTGCCGGTGCCGGCGGTGGTAGGAATGGCGATCAGCGGTAGCGTGACCGCCTGTACCGGCGTATCGCCCACTTTCTCGAGGTAGCGCGCGATATTCAGCGGATGCTGCATCATGGCGCCAAAGGCTTTGGCCGCATCCAGCACGCTGCCGCCGCCGATGGCGACAACGCGATCGACGTGGCCACGCCAGCGCGTCACCCAGCCATCGATCTCGTCTGGCGAGGCTTCATGGCTGACAATTTCATAGCCCAGAATGTGATCGTTCAGCGTCGCGCCCAGGCGTGCCCACGCCGGACTGTTGAGAAATGAGCGGCCGCAGAACAGCAGCGTGGGCTGCGGATTCGCCGCCAGCAGCGGGACCAGGCGGTCGATGCTGCCACGGCCAAACAGGGTTTGTTGATTACTGTACAGCTCAATCAGATTCTCACTCACCTGCAGATCCTTATCGGTTGGCATAAAACAGCTAGTGTAACCAAAAGCCACGCCGCTGCCGGGGCAAACATTCTGATAACCCTCCGACAAAAAGTTGATCACCTTCGCAAAACAGAAATTCACCCGCTGCACCAGGTGCTTTCCCGTCAATGTTACCCTTAACATGATACCGGTAACAGGATGTCGCATTCTGAAACATCTGGCACTGATAATCCCTTTGTCCCATTACAACAAACCGCTGCCGGTAATACGCCGAGCGCAAAAGTGGAGAAAAATTATGCCATTACTCTATGTGGCAATTGGCGTGGCGTTACTGCTGCTGCTGATGATTCGCTTCAAACTTAACGGCTTCATCGCGCTGATTCTGGTGGCACTGGCGGTGGGCATGATGCAGGGCATGCCGGTCAATAAAGTGATTGGATCGATCAAAACCGGCGTCGGCGGTACCCTGGGCAGCCTGGCGCTGATCATGGGCTTTGGCGCGATGCTGGGGAAACTGCTGGCCGACTGCGGCGGTGCGCAGCGTATCGCCACCACGCTGATCAAAAAATTCGGCCAAAAGCACATTCAGTGGGCGCTGGTGCTGACCGGCTTCACTGTGGGCTTCGCGCTGTTTTATGAAGTCGGGTTCGTGCTGATGCTGCCGCTGGTGTTCAGCATTGCCGCGTCGGCGCGCGTGCCGCTGCTGTATGTCGGCGTGCCGATGGCGGCCGCCTTATCCGTCACGCATGGCTTTCTGCCACCGCATCCGGGCCCGACCGCGATCGCCACGTTATTTAATGCCGACATGGGGAAAACCCTGCTGTACGGTACGCTGCTGGGTATTCCGACGGTGATTCTGGCCGGGCCGGTGTATGCGCGTTTTCTGAAAGGCATTGATAAGCCGATTCCGGAAGGGCTGTGGAACCCGAAAACTTTCAGCGAAGCGGAGATGCCGGGCTTTGGCGTTAGCGTGTGGACGGCGCTGGTGCCAGTGATCCTGATGGCGCTGCGTGCCGTGGCAGAAATGCTGCTGCCGAAAGGCCATGTGCTGCTGCCGTACGCGGAATTTTTTGGCGATCCGATCATGGCAACGCTGATTGCAGTGCTGATTGCCATCTTCACCTTTGGCCTTAACCGTGGCCGCAGCATGGATGAGGTGATGGGTACCATCACTGATTCGATCAAAATCATCGCCATGATGCTGTTGATCATCGGCGGCGGTGGCGCCTTCAAGCAGGTGCTGGTGGACAGTGGTGTGGATAAATACATCGCCGGCATGATGCATGAAACCAACGTCTCGCCAATCTTTATGGCGTGGTCAATTGCGGCGGTGCTGCGTATTGCGCTGGGATCTGCCACCGTCGCAGCGATTACCGCCGGCGGCATTGTGGCACCGCTGATTGCCACCAGCGGCGCCAGCCCGGAGCTGATGGTCATTGCCGTCGGTTCCGGCAGTGTCATCTTCTCGCACGTTAACGATCCGGGCTTCTGGCTGTTCAAGGAGTACTTCAACCTGACCATCGGTGAAACTATTCGCTCGTGGTCGGCGCTGGAAACCATCATCTCGGTGTGCGGTCTGCTGGGCTGTTTGCTGCTGTCCGCTGCGCTGTAACCGGCTGAGGCACTGTGCCTCAGCCCCGGCGGCTTACTGCGCTAAGGCGCGGAAGGCCGCCAGTTCGTCCTCCGGCATGCCAGCCTGGCGTGCCGCTGCGCAAATCTGCTGCCAGCTGTTGCTGTCCAGCGGAATGCCCTCGCTTTCACGTGCTGTACGGTTGCGCGTTTCCCATTCGCCCGGCACCAGAATCTCCGCCTCACCACTTTGCGGTGAACGCCTGACCCACGCGAGAAACTCTTCGGCTTCCTGCTGCATCGCCGGTGCGTCAAACGCGTCTGGGTTCAGGATAATGGTGGTCATGCCGTTAAAGATGGCGTCAGTGCCGGTGAGCAGCGTGGCGTCATGCGTAGTGCGACCGCCGGACAGCGCGCCGCCAAGGATTTCGCACATCGTCGCCAGCGCATAGCCTTTGTGCAGGCCGAAGGCGGTCAGCGCGCCATACGGCGACTGATGCATCACGCCCGGATCGGTGGTCGGCTGGCCCTGCGCATCAAGCAAATAGCCCGGCGCGACCGGCTGACCTTTGTTATACGCCACCCGCGTTTTACCATAGGCGATGCCGCTGGTGGCAAAGTCCAGCAGCAGCGGTTCGCCGTCGCGACGCGGAAACACCGCGCAGAACGGATTGGTGCCGAAGCGGCGATCGCTGCCGTTAAACGGCGCCACCATCGGATCGCCCATCACATTAACGAAGTGAAATGAGACAAAGCCCGCTGCGGCACACTGCTCCGCCCAGTGACCGATACGGCCAATGTGATGCGAATGATGCAGGCCAACCGCCGCAAGGCCAAACCTGTTCGCCCGCTCAATGCCGTGCTGCATGGCCTCGTACGCGGCCACCTGGCCAAAGCCTTTCTGGCCATTAAGGGTGAGGACAGCGCCAGCGTCTTTTTCGATGCTGACGTGCTGATTGAGCCGGAGAAAGCCCTGCGTCAGCGAGGCCATGTAGCTCGGTATCATACCGACGCCGTGGGAGTCATGGCCCGCGAGGTTAGCAGCAACAAGATGGTCAGCCACCAGGCGCGCTTCTTCGGCGCTGCTACCGGCATGCAGCCAGATAGCCTGAACAAACTGATGTAAGCGGGAAGGGGAAACACGATGCAGTTCAGTCACGCGGTTAATCTCCTTATGGGGGGAGAGAGCATCCTGCGCTGAAATGGATAATAACCGCAAGTTAGGGCTGATAAAGGGCCACAACACGTGGCCCAACAAACTCAGTGCGGCTGTTCGAAGCCGGCTTTAACCATCTGTTCACGCAGTGCGCGTGCAATTTCACGGTTCCCACCCGTGATTGGATAAATAACGTTGTTGACGACATCGTCAAGATAATGCTCATCAAACTCTTGCAGGGTGAGTTGCGTACCGCCTTCGTCATTAATCGCAATGCTGCCACGAATGTGACTGCCATGATCCTTTGCCTTGAGGCTGTAACGACCCATGCTGGTATTAATCGTGCTCATATCATCTCCTTGTTACGTAGACATAGCGAACAATTGAGGCCTGCTACAGGCGCTGTAATTTTAGACAATCAGCGCGCTACGCGTGCGGTGGGATAGCAACTTAAGCGATAAGCTGCGACCGGGCTCGCAGAAAAAAAGAGCAGGCAACAGTCTCTGAGGCAAGTGACTGAGATCGCGCTCGCAGCGCCCAGCGAAGCCGGAATAATCATCTATACTGAATGCACGATGCGTTATTTTTCATCCTGAAGGAGCGAACTATGAAAATAATACTGTGGATCATTGCCATCATCTTTATTGTCGGGTTACTGACGATTACTGGCGTGTTTAAACTGATTTTCTGACGCGTTCAGGCACCCGGCGGGTGCCTGAAAACATTATTCAACGTGACGGGCGGCAGAAGCCGGGTGCAGGGATGACAGCGGGATCACATCGCGCAGGCTGATCGGCTTGCCGCATGCGGCGCAACAGGCACCGTGATGATCGGGATCGTCGACCTTTTCCTTGCCGGGTACTGTATAAAAAAATTTGGCGCAACCGCAGCGGCTGCAACGAATTGTCATCTCAGTTCCTCCTCTCTCCGTCCTGGAGTGATGAGATTTATCTCAATCATCGGGTGAGTTCAATTGATAAATTTTATTAATTTATTCATGAAATCAATTTCTACGGATAAGTTGCTGAATATTAAGTAATCACTCTAAGTAATCATCAACTGAGCGGTGCATTTTCTGCACCTTTTACCCTCTGCGTTTTGTTTATTTGCCGTTTCGACTCCGTTCGCGCAGTGAGGTAAAATTAACCAGCTGATTGCCAGCAGAGCCGGGTGCGACTGGCGCCATCGTGGCGCGCGCGCTGTACGCGCTCGTGGCATCAGCCATTAACCCACGGCAGCATGGTGCGGCGCGATGTGGCGCTACGCGGTGACTGCCGGATACAGGATGATTTAACAGGAAGCATTGTTGTGAACTGGCGTATTTCTGCAGCCTTTTGCGGCTGTATTTTGATTTCATCGGTCTCTTTTTCGACACCAGCGGCAACCACAGGCGAAGCGATTAAATCGGGCTGGAATACCTTCTCCGATAACGTGGCGCAAACCTGGACACAACCGCAAAATTACGATCTTTACGTCCCGGCTATCACCTGGCACAACCGCTTTACTTACGATGATGAACACATCAAAAAGTACAACGAGCGGCCGTGGGGCGCAGGCGGTGGCGTTTCGCGCTGGGATGAAAAGGGCAACTGGCACGGCCTGTATGCCATGGCGTTTAAAGACTCGTTTAACAAGTGGGAGCCCATCGCCGGCTACGGCTGGGAAGCGACCTGGCGACCGCTGAACGATCAGAATTTCCATCTGGGCGCCGGTTACACCGCGGGCGTGACGGCCAGAGATAACTGGCGATATATCCCGGTTCCGCTGGTATTGCCGCTGGCTTCGATAGGGTATGGCCCGGCAACCTTCCAAATGACTTACATTCCAGGCACTTATAACAACGGCAACGTCTATTTTGCCTGGTTAAGATTTCAGTTTTAATCGCTGAAGATGCGCAGAAAGTGTGAAGGGCATGGAAAAAATCAATATTTATCACTTTTTCATCAATTCGCGCTGGACAAATGTCACTGCAATTGCTGTACTAGATGCCGACACAGTTTAGTGTCCATTTTTCATGTAAAGGTAATATAGATGTCCAAGATCAAAGGTAACGTTAAGTGGTTTAATGAGTCCAAAGGATTCGGTTTCATTACTCCAGAAGATGGCAGCAAAGATGTATTCGTACACTTCTCTGCTATCCAGAGCAACGGCTTCAAAACTCTGGCTGAAGGTCAGCGTGTAGAGTTTGAAATCACCGACGGCGCTAAAGGCCCATCTGCTGCTAACGTTACCGCTCTGTAAGTTAACAGTCAGAATTTTAAAAACCCGCCTGATGGCGGGTTTTTTTTGTGCTTTTTTCAGCCCTGCCACCAGCTAATGGCCCAGGCGACAATCACCAGCGTACTGAGCGACAGCGCCAGCCATTCATTTAAACAGTGCGGTACCAGATTCTTCATGTGCCATGCCTCGCAACTTCATTTATGCCAGCATGGCAAAGCAAGATTAAGCCAGCCTTAAGCCAGCATGACAGCGGCATGACAAGGCACATTCTGCGGCGTCGCTCACAGATAATTCCCGTAACATACTCATAACAAAGCTTACTTGCAGATTTTTTAGCGGCAACGCTATATAACAGCAGTCAGGGAACGGAGGAGGCAGGATGAACATACGTGAAGCACAGGCCAAAGACAGCTTTGCCCTGAGTGCACTGTTAACCGAGCTGGGTTATCGCGGCACGGAAAAATTTATCAGCGATCGGCTGGCGCAATTGTGCGCCCATCCCGACGAGACGCTGCTGGTGGCGGAACACGGTAACCAGGTGCTGGGATTTCTTTCGCTGCACTTCATTCCGCAGCTGGCATTAGCGGGCGATTTCGCGCGCATCAGCTATTTCTGTATCGCCGAGGGCGAGCGCAGTAAAGGCAGCGGCCAGCAACTGCTGAACCACGCCGAGCAACTGGCGCGCGCCCGCGGCTGCGACCGCATGGAAGTGCATTGTCACGCCTCGCGACTGAAAGCCAACCAGTTTTATGCGCGAGAAGGCTACGTTGAATCGCCACGCTATCACATCAAAGATCTGGGCTGATACTAAGCTCGCGTCCGCAGGCAATCACTAACGCATCGGCGATGCTGTCGAGCTGATCGGCCGGCAGCCGCGCAATGCTGACGCGAATGAACTGTCCGCTGTTGATGCTGCAGCGTTCGCCTGGCAGCACGGTGATGCCCCGGGCGGCGAGGGTGATCATGGCATACTGCTCTGACGCCACCGGCAGCATCACGCTCAGGCCGTCGCGATCTTCCTGTACCAGCCCGCGCCGCGCCAGTGCGGCCAGCAACTGCTGACGGCGCGCGGCATACGTGGCTTTAGCCTGCTGTATGCGCTGCTGGGTGGGCGCATCGCTCAGCATCCAGGCCACCGCATCCTGCAAAATACGGCTGGTCCAGCTGACCCCGAAGTTACGCCACGATTGCAGCCGTTTCACCAGTTCTGCCGTGCCGGATACCACCGCCAGCCGCAGATCCGGGCCGTAGGCTTTGGAAAAGGAGTGCACGTGCAGCGTGCGCTGCGGATAGTGGCGGCCGAGACTCCATACCGGCCAGCGCGACAAATCGCCGATGCCATCATCCTCGACAATCAGGGTGGCACTCTGCGCCAGCACCTGCGCCAGCGCTTCGCTGCGCTGCTGGCTGACGCTGTAGCCGGTCGCCGAGTGGGTGCGTGGCTGATAAATGAACATCGCTGGCGCTTTCTGTAAGTGTGTCGCCAGCACCGCGGGCAGCGGTCCCTGCTCATCACCGGGCAGCGGCAGGATCTCGGCACCGATGTTGTCGAGCATATCCAGCAGACGCGTCGCGGTCGGATCTTCAATCACTACCCGATCGCCGGGTGACAGCAGCGTCTGCACTATCAGGTTCATGGCATCGAAGCCGCCATCGGTCGCCAGCCACGCCTCCGCCGGACAGGGCCAGCGCGGCGCAATGGCCGCCTGCAGCTGTGGCGAAATCGCCTCACGCTGATAGCTATTCAGCTGCGGTGACGCCAGCCCGGCCAGCATCGCCGGGCGCAGGTCCGGCAGCAGTGCCGGATCGGGCGCAGCCATCGCCAGCGCGGCTTTGACGTTTTCACCATAGTTGCCAATTTTCTCAAAGCGGACCGGTCGCGGCATCACACTGTTGCCGCACACCCAGATTCCGCTTCGCCCTTTACCCGCCAGCACTTTCTGCTTTTTCAGCTGCGCCCAGGCCGCGGATACCGTGGCCGGACTCACGCCCAGCCGTTCCGCCAAATCGCGCACCGCCGGCATCTGCATGCCCACGGCAATCTGTCCGTCGCGAATCAATGTTGACGCGGCGAGGGTAATGCCTTTGACCGAGGCGTCGTTAATCTGCTGGCTGAGCCACTCTGCATCCACAATTTGCGTCATAAGAAAAAGCTTTGTTCAGTAACAAAGAAATGATTGTTCAGATTAGTATTCGCGTTTTAGACTCAAATTCAAGCACAATTTGCAGAAAAAATGCACAGCGCCAGCGTGGCGGCTGAACAAACGGAGAAGCACAACGATGATCACTATCAGACTGGCGGTGCGCGACTGGGATTACTTCACGCCGCTGGCGCTGGGCGATATTCAGCCACAGGGCTTCAGGCTGATCATTGACCGCGTAGGCACGCTGGTAGATAACCTGGCCAGCAGTGAACACTACGAAGGCGGTGAGGTGTCGTTCAGCCGCTATGCGCAGGCACGGGCGCGCGGCGACAATTCACTGCTCGGCCTGCCGCACTTTCTGATGCGTGGCTTTCGCCAGCGCTGCATCATCACCACCACCGCCAGCCCGCTCACCACGCCAGCCCAGCTGAAAGGCAAAAGAATCGGCGTTACCGGCTGGCAGGACTCCGGTAATACCTGGACGCGCACCGTGCTGCGTGAAGCGGGCGTCGATATCAACGACGCCTTCTGGTTTGCCGGACGCCTGACCGCTGATCATCCGATTGTTGACCGGCTGGCGGGATTTGGTCGCCCGGGCCGCATCGAACCGGCGCCGGACGAGCGTCCGCTGATTGAACTGTTGAAAGCCGGCGAGCTGGATGCGGTGTTCACGCCGTTTATGCCTGAGGGTTTTTTCCTGAAAGATTCCGGTCTGCGCCAGCTGCAGGCGGATTTCGTCAGTGCTGAGCGCGACTACTTCAACCGCGTCGGCTATGTGCCCGGTATTCATCTGCTGGCGCTGAAGCCGGCGCTGGCGGCGGCGCATCCGTGGCTGCCGCAGGCGCTGAGCGAGGTGATCGATCGCGCGTATCAGCTGTGGATGCGCAAACGCGAGAAGTACGCGGATACCACGCCGTGGCTGCTGGATGATTTGCGACGCACCGCGCAGGAATTGCCTGCCGACTGGAATCAAAACGGATTTACCGCTAACAAAAGGATGATTGCCGACTTCGCCCGTGAGCTGTTTCAGCAGGGCTTAACCACAACGTTGCTCTCGCCGGAGGAGATTTTCCCGGCGGCGGCCAGAGGGGAGTGAAGATGAAAGTAGCCATGGGGCAGTTCGCCGTTAGCCGCGAATGGCAGGAGAACACCGCCATTTGTCGCGGTCTGATGCAGGATGCGCTGGCGGCGGGCGCCGATCTGCTGGTGCTGCCGGAAGGCGTGCTGGCGCGCGATATCGCCGATCCCGATCTGGTGTTAAAAGCCGCACAGCCGCTGGACGGGCCGTTTGTCAGTCAGCTGCTGGAAACCAGCAAAGGTAACGCGCTGACCACCATGATGAGCGTGCACGTGCCGACGCAGGATAACAAAGCGCACAACGTGCTGATTGCCGTGCGTAATGGCGAAATCATCGCGCAGTACGTCAAGCTGCATCTGTACGATGCCTTCGCCATGCAGGAGTCGCAGCGGGTCAATCCGGGTGATGCCGTGCCGCCGCTGGTTGAGGTGGCCGGCATGAAAGTCGGGCTGATGACCTGCTACGACGTGCGTTTTCCCGAACTGGCGCGCCGGCTGGTGCTGGACGGTGCCGACGTGCTGGTGCTGCCTTCCGCCTGGGTAAAAGGACCGTTAAAGGAGATGCACTGGGAACTGCTGACCAGTGCGCGCGCGCTGGAAAACACCTGCTACATGGTGGCGGTAGGCGAGTGCGGGCCGCGCAACATTGGTAACAGTCTGGTGATCGATCCGCTTGGCGTGGTGATTGCTAAGGCACCGGAGTGCGCTGCACTGGTGTTTGCCGAACTGGATCCGGCCCGCATCGCCTACGCCCGCAGCGTGCTGCCGGTACTGGAAAATCGCCGCTTTGCCCGTCCGGAATTGCAATCACTTTGACCTGCCTGGGGGAAACTGACTGATGAAAATGCTTTTAACCGCCATCGCGCTGGCGACCGGCCTGACGGCGAGTGTCGTCCAGGCAGCGGACGCCATTCCGACGCAAAAAATGGATAAGGCGCTGCACGATCGGCTGCCAGCGCAGATCAAACAGGCTGGCAAAATGATCTCGGTAAACAACGGCTCCTTTCCGCCGTATGAGATCGTTAACGGGCCGCACTCAATGGATGGCGCCTCGGCCGATCTTACCGTGGCGCTCGGCCAGCTGCTGGGCGTGAAAATTGAACACGCGACGGTGAGCGGTCTGTCCGGCGTACTGGCCGGCATTAATTCCGGACGCTATCAGATGGCCATCGGGCCGATAGGTGATTATCCGGATCGCCAGCAGAAGGTGGACTTCATCGACTACGTGCAGGAGTTCGTGGTGTTTGGCGTGCAGAAGGGCAATCCGGCGCACATCAACGGTCTGGCAGATACCTGCGGCAAGCGCATTGCGGTGATGGCGGCCGGTTCGGCGGAGCAGGTGATCCGCAAACAGTCAGCCGCCTGTGAGGCTGCGGGCAAACCTGCAGTCGTAGTGCAGTCCTTTACCGATCAGCCTTCGTCGATACTGGCGGTGCGCTCGAAGCGTTCGGATGCCTTCTTCTCCTCGCAGGCGCCGCTGACCTATTTCATTGAGCAGGCGCAGGGGCAGCTTGAACTGTCTGGTCAGGGGCAGAAAAACGGCTTTGGCGATATCTTTCAGGGCACGGTCGTTCCCAAAGGCTCGCCGCTGGGCGAGGTGGTGCTGGATGCCTACAAAGAACTATTTGCCAACGGCACCTACGCGGCCATCATGAAAAAGTGGCAGCTGGACGGCAACATGCTGCCGCAGCCGGGACGTAACCTGGCGCAGGAGACGGCAAAATGAGTGCCGTCGGCCCCAACGCGCGCCCCACGGATCAGGCCGACGTGCCGCAGCGCGACGTCGCTTTTGCCCGTAGCGCGCCCGCGTATGGACGCTGGGTTAGCTGGATCGTGGTCCTGACGCTGGCAGCGAATGGTCTGTGGCTGGTGGCGACCAATCCCAATTTTGAGTGGCACGTGGTGCTGCAGTGGTTTACCGAAGGCTCGGTGCTGAAAGGGCTGCAGGTGACGCTCGGGCTGACGGTGGTGTCGATGGTGCTGGGCACCCTGCTGGGGCTGCTGCTGGCGGTCTGGCGGCTGTCAGAGAATAAACTGCTGAGCGGCGTGTCGGCGCTCTACATCTGGTTCTTTCGCGGTACGCCGCTGCTGGTGCAGCTGATATTCTGGTACAACCTGTCGACACTGTTTCCCACGCTTTCGATCACCGTGCCGTGGACAGACATCACCTTTGCCAGCTGGAACACTAACGATCTGATCACGCCGCTGACTGCCGCCATCGCCGGTCTGGCGCTCAACGAGGCTGCCTATATGGCGGAGATTATCCGTGCCGGCCTGCTGTCGGTCGATCACGGTCAGGTTGAAACCACTCAGGCGTTTGGCATGAGCCGCAGCCGCGCGCTGCGGCGTATCATCATTCCACAGGCGATGCGCGCCATTATTCCTCCGACCGGCAACCAGCTGATTAGCATGATCAAAGCCACGTCGCTGGTGAGCGTCATCGCGATGGGCGATCTGCTCTATTCGGTGCAGGCCGTTTATAACCGTACCTTTGAAATCATTCCGATGCTGATGGTGGCGGTGATCTGGTATCTGCTGATTACCTCGATCCTCAACGTCGGCCAGTCAGCCATTGAGCGCTACTACGCGCGCGGCAGCAAACGTACCGTGATGATGAACAAACGACGCGCCAGCAGTGACACGGCGCTGGCCGCGGCCCCGCGTTTAAAGGAGGACGTATGAGCGAGATTCAGCCGCTGGTGCGTGCGCGTAATGTGCAAAAGAGCTTCGGTGATAACGCGGTGCTGAAAGGCATCGATCTCGATGTGTTTCCGGGCGAAGTGGTGGTGATTCTCGGGCCTTCGGGCTCAGGCAAGTCGACCTTTCTGCGCTGCATTAATCATCTGGAAGAGATGAATGCCGGCTCGATTATGGTGGGCGACGAGCAGATTGGTTACGCGCTAAAGCGCGGTCTGCTGCATCGCCTGTCGGCGCGGAAAATTGCCCATCAGCGGCAGAAAATCGGCATGGTGTTTCAGCAGTTCAATCTCTATCCCCATATGACGGTACTGCAAAACATCATGGAAGCGCCGATTGGCGTGCACAAGTTCCCACGTGATGAGGTGCTGCAACACGCGCGTGAGCTGCTGGCAACGGTCGGATTGAGCGATAAAGCCGACGCCTGGCCGCGACATTTGTCGGGGGGACAACAGCAGCGCGTGGCGATCGCCCGTGCGCTGGCGATCAAACCGCTGCTGATGCTGTTCGATGAACCGACCTCAGCGCTGGATCCGGAGCTGGTGGGGGAAGTGCTGGCTACCATGCGTACCTTAGCCAATCGCGGCCTGACCATGATTGTGGTAACGCATGAGATTGGCTTTGCGCGTGAAGCCGCCGATCGCGTGGTGTTCATGGATGGTGGCGTGGTGGTGGAACAGGGACCGCCAGAGCAGGTGATTGGCAATCCGCAGCATCCGCGTACCCAGGCGTTTCTCAGCCGCTTTATCTGACGCTGAGATCTCACTCTGTTACAGATTGCAGTTGAGCGTGGTGAATAACTGCGCGTTAATAGTGCTGTCCGTTTTTCGCGAAGGTTGAAAGGTAAAATATGGAAGGTATCAGTATTGCCAAACTGCTGATCATCGGTGCGCTTATCGTACTGCTTTTTGGCACCAACAAGTTACGTTCACTGGGTGGCGATCTGGGTTCCGCAATCAAGGGCTTTAAAAAAGCCATGAAAGATGATGAATCCACCGCAACCAAAAGCAGTGCCGAAGAAACGCCTGCTGAACGCGTCGGCCACAAAGAGTAATCTCTGCGCTGAACGTCAATAAGTGTAAATATTTATTACGTTAAAAAACCAGACTGCCACAGTCTGGTTTTCGTTTTTTAGTGCCAGACAATGTGATGTTCCAGCGGTTCATCCCAGCCTGGCAGGTTGCCGCCGTGATCGCCGCTGGCGGTCAGTGTGCTGTCAGCATTGTTCCACTCATCCAGCCATGCTTCGCTGAAGGTCAGCGGCAGAATAGCGGGCGCAATATCATCCTGCTGCATCGCCAGTTCCATCAGTGCACAATCAATCGCGCTGAGATCGCTGTCATCAATCGGCGTGATAATGGCGGCAGGCTGCGGCAGTACGGTAATCAACTTATTGTAACGGCTGCTGACATGCCCCTGTTCATCGACGAACTCTGCACTGAAAACATGCTGTGTCGCGCTTAAATCGGCGGGCTGAGCGAACTGCCAGTGACCCTGTTCGTCGCCGGTTACCACCTCGATCAGCACATTATCGATATAAATATGCACCTGAGCGCCCGCCGCCAGCGTGCCGCTAAACATTTTCGGCTCACCGCTGTCGTCGTAATCCACCGCATAGTCGTGTTGCCGTATGTCGCGCAGCACAGCCACCTCTGGCAGACTCAGCGGCTGCCGGACTGGGAGCGTGGGGACAGGCGACGGGTGGGGCGTCTGGTGTTCTGCTGCATACCATGCCGCAGGCAGCGCGCTGACCAGCGACAGCGCCGGGCTGAGCGCCGGAATCTCAGGCAGGCTGTGCCAGACGCTCTCGCCGGCGGCCTGCTGCGCTGACTCAAGCGGCGGCAGCGCTGGCAGCAACGGCGTTTCATCCGGCGTTACGCTGCGCAGTTCGGTGAACGGCAGTGCGGGCGCAGACGCAGGCTGCGCGCTTTGCGGCAGGTGCAGATGAATTTCGTCGTAGCGGTGGTCGATGCTGATGGCGGTTGCAAGAAACGCCAGTTCGCACGACGCATGGGGCGTCACGAACGGATTAGTGATATCCATGGGCGTGGTACGCGCTTTTAGCGCATCCAGGCTTTCGCCCGACGCGCCGCTTCGCGGTCTACCAGAGGATGGACCTGACACATCCGCCGCCCGCATAAAATCGAGCTCATCGATATGAAAGGATGATTGCATAATCTGACCTTTATGAAAAAAACACTGAGAAAATAAAATAATAAACAGGCTCTTATGGCCTCAGCGGTTAAAGCGACAGATTTGCGACAGGAATTAAGCGGTTTAAGCAGAATTTTTGCGATTGCGCCGCAGCAGGGCGCAATCGCGGCAGGAGATTACTTCACTTCCAGGCCTTTCGCCTGCATATCAGCGTGATAAGACGAGCGGACGAACGGACCGCATGCCGCATGGGTGAAGCCCATCGCCAGCGCTTCTTCTTTCATCTCATCAAACTCCGCCGGGCTGACGTAACGCTGTACCGGCAGGTGGTGACGGCTTGGCTGCAGGTACTGGCCGAGGGTCAGCATGGTGACACCGTGGCGACGCAGATCGCGCATCACCTCGATGATTTCCGCATTGGTTTCCCCGAGACCGACCATCAGACCGGATTTGGTCGGCACGTCCGGATGCGCCTCTTTGAAACGCTCCAGCAGCTTCAGCGACCACTCGTAGTTGGCGCCCGGACGCACCTGGCGATAGACGCGCGGTACGTTTTCCAGGTTATGGTTGAACACATCCGGCGGCGTAGCCGTGAGGATCTCCAGCGCGCGATCCATACGGCCGCGGAAGTCCGGCACCAGCGTTTCAATTTTGATGGTCGGGCTTTTCTCGCGGATGGCGCTGATGCAGTCAGCAAAGTGCTGTGCACCGCCGTCACGCAGATCGTCGCGGTCCACCGAGGTGATCACCACATAGCGCAGCGCCATGTCGGCGATGGTTTGTGCCAGCTTCAGCGGCTCGTTGGCGTCCGGCGCGTTTGGCCGACCGTGTGCCACATCGCAGAACGGACAGCGGCGGGTACAGATGGCACCGAGGATCATAAAGGTGGCGGTGCCGTGGTTAAAGCATTCGGCAAGGTTAGGGCAGGAAGCCTCTTCACACACCGAGTGCAGGCCGTTTTTACGCATCGCCGCTTTGATGCCCTGAATGCGGCTGGAATCCGCAGGCAGCTTGATCTTCATCCACTCCGGCTTACGCAGGATTTCCTGGCGTTCGGTGACCACGGTTTTTACCGGAATCAGCGCCATTTTGTCGGCATCGCGATACTTGACGCCACGTTCCATCTGAATTGGTTTACTCATAAATCTGCAGGTTCCGGTCGGGATTGCGATTTGAAAGCTTCCTCACTCAAACTGAGAACCAGGCTTTCAACTTTATTTGAAAAAATTGCAAAAATTATATCATCTCGCCGGGGCAGAAGCAGCCGATAAGCCGTGGCGAAAGTTACAATTTTGTAAATGCGCACGTACGGTCAAGGTCAGCACGCGGCCTCATCATGCCATTCCGTGTCGCTAAAGCCGGTCAGGCGCGCGAAATGCTGCACCAGGCGCGGCTGCACGTCCGCCGGCGTGATGCCGGGCTGGAAGGCGCTGATCTGCGTCATCTGCATGCCGGCATAGCCGCAGGGATTGATGCGCAGGAAGGGCGCCAGATCCATCGCGACATTGAGCGCCAGACCGTGAAACGAGCAGCCTTTACGGATGCGCAGGCCTAGCGAACAGATTTTCGCATCGCCAACGTATACGCCGGGCGCATCCGCACGCGCACGCGCACTGATGTCGTAATCAGCCAGCGTAGCGATGACTGTCTCTTCCAGTGCGGTGACCAGCTCGCGCACGCCCAGCTTGCGGCGTTTAACGTCAATCAGTACATACATCACCTGCTGGCCCGGGCCGTGATAGGTTACCTGGCCGCCGCGATCGCTCTGTACCACCGGAATATCGCCCGGCACCAGCACATGTTCGGCTTTGCCCGCCTGGCCCTGAGTAAACACCGCAGGGTGTTCCACCAGCCAGAGTTCATCGGCGGTGGCGCTGTCGCGCCGATCGGTAAAGTGATGCATGGCATCGGAGACGGGCTGCCAGTCGCGCTGGCCAAGCTGACGAACAAGAAGCGTATTAGCAGACAAAGCAGAAGTCCGGTAGCGAGTGGAGGGCAGAGTATAACGCTGGCAAAGCGGCCTTTACCAGCGTCAGCATTACAGCACCATGCGCACGATTTCGATGTTGCCCAGCTCTTCGTACAGGGTTTCCACCTGTTCGATGTGGGTGGCGTTAATGGTGATCGACACCGAGTGATAATTGCCTTTGCTGCTGGGCTTCACGTCAGGGCTGTAGTCGCCGGGCGCATGACGCTGCACCACTTCAACCACTTGATCAACCAGCTCCGGTTGCGCCAGGCCCATCACTTTGTAGGTAAAAGGCGTCGGGAATTCGAGCAGTTCATTCAGTTTGGTTTTCATATTAACTCCGGTGCATAAAAAACAGGCTCCCGCCGAAGCGGGAGCAATATAGTAGCTTATCTGGGGACGGATTGGCGATTTTTCAAGCGCGCCTTAGCCGAACCAGTGATGGAACATCAGTTTGATGTAATCGATGATGCGGCTGAAGAAACCGCCTTCCTGCACTTCGTTCAGCACCACCAGCGGACGCTGTTCGATGGTTTTACCATCCAGCTGGAAGTTGATGCTGCCCACGACCTGGTTTTTCTGTAGCGGCGCGTGCAGTTCGGTGTTGTTCAGCACGTAACTGGCCTTGAGGTCTTTCATGCGGCCGCGCGGGATGGTCAGGTAGGCATCTTTTTCCACGCCGAGCTGCACGCGATCGCTGTTGCCAAACCATACCGGCTCAGAGGCAAACTCTTTGCCCGCCTTCAGCGGTGCCACGGTTTCGAAGAAGCGGAAGCCCCAGGTCAGCAGCTTTTTACTCTCGGTTTCACGGCCTTTGAAGGTGTGACCGCCCATCACCGCCGAGATCAGACGCATCTGGCCTTCGGTCGCTGACGCCACCAGGTTGTAACCGGCGGCTTCGGTGTGGCCGGTTTTGATGCCGTCGACGTTCAGGCTGGTATCCCACAGCAGGCCGTTACGGTTCATCTGGCGGATGTTATTAAAGGTGAACTCTTTCTCTCTGTAGACCGCGTACTCATCCGGCACATCGCGAAT
Source organism: gamma proteobacterium symbiont of Scutellera amethystina (assembly GCF_059730845.1). Lineage (NCBI taxonomy): Bacteria > Pseudomonadati > Pseudomonadota > Gammaproteobacteria > gamma proteobacterium symbiont of Scutellera amethystina. Next base: position 2,938,127 of record NZ_AP035935.1, on the reverse strand, counting down.
CAGCGCCTGGCCAATCAGCGCCATGTCACGCGCCGTACTGTACTGACCGTCAGCATCAAGACCGTGCACGGTCTGGAAATGGGTATTTTTCAGGCCCAGCGCGCCCACGTAGTTGTTCATCAGGTTAACGAACGCGTCCTGGCTGCCGGCGACGTAATCGGCCATCGCCACGCAGGCGTCGTTACCGGACTGCAGCACGATACCGCGCGTCAGCTGAGAGACCGGTACGCGATCGCCCGGCTTGAGGAACATCAGCGAGGAGCCTTTGAACACCGGATTGCCGGTTGCCCAGGCATCTTTACCGACGGTAACAATGTCATCCTGATGGATTTTGCCCGCTTTGACCGCCTGGCCGATGACGTAGCTGGTCATCATTTTGGTCAGACTGGCCGGGTCGCGGCGCGCGTCCGCGTTCTTTTCCGCCAGCACTTTGCCGGAGTTATAGTCGATCAGCACGTAAGCTTCGGCATCGATGTCCGGCACGCCCGGAATCATGGTTTTCAGATTAACATCATCTGCAAAGGCAACGTGGCTGAGGGAGAGAGCGACCAGTGATCCCACTGTCAGGCGTTTCAGAAAACGAGAAGGTTTCAGCGTATTCATGTTCAGGACTACAGCATCCGTGGGGTTAAGAGTGAAAAAAGTGCCTTACTATAGCAAAGCTGCCATCGTGCGACATCTGGCTTTATGCCTCAGTGTCAGCAGGCAAGGGCACGGCCCGTCACATTGACGGGCGGGCCGTGGTAATAAAGGAGCTGATCTGCGCTTCATTGCTCAGACGCTGCTGCAGCGCCGCGGCCTGAGCCCGGCTGCTGAAACCGCCAAGCTGCACGCGATAGACGTTGCCATTGGCTTCCACCGCGCCGGGTACACCAAAGCGCTGGCCTAGGCTGTCCGCCATCTGCCGGGCGCGTGCGGCGTCATTCAGGGCGCCAACCTGTACCACAAAACCGCTGCCGGCATGGGCGCTGGCGTTATGGCTGGCCGGAGCCGGACTCGCTGCCGCAGCCGCAGCTGGTGCGGCAGGGCTGGCGACAACCGGTGTGGCCGGCGCGCTGCCTTCCAGTACGCCGCTGGCTAACGGCTGCGGTGCGCCGAGAAAGCCGCTGCTCTGCACCGGTGCACCGATGTTGCCGTTGCTCTGCAGTGAACTGTTATCCACCGCGCGGACGTCCTGTGCGGCAGGGGCGGGCGCGCTGCTGGCGCCGGTCATCACCATGCCGCCGCTCAGGTCAGGCCTCGCCGGCAGCGCATAGCTCTGTTTGGCCACGGTGGTGCCGATGGTGCCCGGGCCGGACACCGAACCGTCCGGCGCTACTTTGATGTAATCCACCCGTACGCGGGTGTTATTGGAAATATTCAGGCGATCGCCCGCGGCGCGCGACAGGTCGATAATCCGGCCCGGCGTGTAAGGGCCGCGATCGTTGACGCGCACCACAATCTGCCGGCCATTGGCCAGGTTGGTGACGCGCACGTAGCTTGGCAGCGGCAGGGTAGGGTGTGCGGCGCTTAACGCGTCCGGATCGTAGGTTTCACCCAGCGCGGTGCGGTTGCCCTGCGCTTCTTCACCGTACCAGGTTGCCAGACCAACTTCGCTGTAGTTGGACGGATCTTTAATCACCCGGTAGGTTTTGCCGTTGACGCTGTAGTCCTGGCTGGTAGAAGGATTGATCGGCTCATAGCGCGGCTCCACGCCGGGAATCTCCACCACCGGACCATTATAGGCCGGCTGCGGCGGGGCCGTGTTCGTCTGCTGTTCCGGTGTGGAACAGGCAGCCAGTACCAGTGATGCCAGAGCAACCCCAAGCCAGTCCTTACGCATGTGCAGCCTCTTAAACGCTTTTAGATAACATTTTTCGATGAGTGTGGATCGACATCACGATGCCAAATCCGGCCATTAACACAATCAGCGCCGATCCGCCGTAGCTCACCAGCGGCAGCGGCACGCCAACCACCGGTAAGATACCACTAACCATGCCAATGTTAACGAAAACATACACAAACAGAATCAGCATCAGGCCGCCGGACATCACGCGACCAAAGGTGGTTTGCGCGCGTGCGGCAATCACCAGCCCGCGCATGATCAGCAGCAGATAAAGTACCAGCAGCAGCAGGACGCCCACCAGGCCGAGCTCTTCCGCCAGCACCGCGAAGATAAAGTCGGTATGACGTTCGGGCAGAAACTCCAGCTGCGACTGGGTGCCATGCAGCCAGCCTTTGCCGCGCAGGCCGCCGGAGCCGATAGCAATCTTGGACTGAATAATGTGGTAGCCGGCACCGAGCGGATCGCTCTCCGGATCGAGCAGCATCATCACGCGGTCGCGCTGATAATCGTGCATCAGGAAGAACCACAGAATCGGGATGAACGCCGCCACCAGCAGCACGGCCACGCCAATCAGCTTCCAGCTCATGCCCGAGAGGAACAGCACGAACAGGCCGGAGGCGGCGATCAGAATGGAGGTACCGAGGTCCGGCTGCGCCGCTACCAGCAGCGTCGGCATGAAAATCAGCACCAGCGCGATGCCGGTGTTTTTCAGCGTTGGCGGGCAGACATCGCGGTTGATGAAGCGAGCCACCATCAGCGGCACGGCGATTTTAGCGATTTCCGACGGCTGGAAGCGCACAAAACCGAGATCCAGCCAGCGCTGTGCCCCTTTACTTATGTGGCCGAAGGCATCGACCGCCACCAGCAAAATCACGCAGACAATATAGAGGTAGGGCGCCCAGCTTTCATACACGCGCGGCGGCACCTGCGCCATCACCAGCATGATGATGGTGCCCATGGCAATCTGACCAAGCTTGCGCTCCATCATGCCCGGATCCTGGCCGCTGGCGCTCCAGATAACAATGGCGCTGTAGGCCAGCAGGCTGATGATAATCAGCATAAACAGCGGGTCGATATGGATACGCGTCCAGATCGTTCTTTTCTGGGGACTATCGTTCATCGACATCGTTATTCACCTTCGTAGCCGGGCGGCATGGGTGCGGCTTCTGGCAGCACGGTATTGTTGTCGCCCAGCATTATGTGGTCGAGAATCTGGCGCATCACGGTGCCTACCGCCGGGCCGGCACCGCCGTTTTCCAGAATCATGGTGACGGCGACGCGCGGCTTGTCGTACGGCGCGAAGGCGGTCATCAGCTTATGGTCACGCAGCCGTTCGGCAATTTTATGCGCGTTGTAAGTCTCATTCTCTTTCAGGCCAAACACCTGTGCGGTACCGGATTTCGCCGCAATCTTGTACGGTGCATCGGCAAAGCTTTTGTGCGCGGTGCCGTTGGCGCGGTTGGCCACGCCATACATCCCGTCTTTGGCGATCTCCCAGTAGCCGGAGTGAATGTCGCCAATCGGCGCATCCGGCGGCTGGCGATACGGCACCATGCTGTTGCCTTCACGGGTGGCGCGCAGCAGGTGCGGCACTTTAATCACGCCGTCGTTAATCAGGATCATCAGCGCTTTGTTCATCTGCACCGGCGTCGCCGTCCAGTAGCCCTGGCCGATACCGACCGGAATGGTATCGCCCTGATACCACGGCTTTTTAAAGCGTTTCATCTTCCATTCGCGCGTCGGCATGTTACCGGGGCTCTCCTGCGGCAGGTCGATACCGGTACGGTGGCCGTAGCCGAATTTGGTCATCCACTCCGACAGGCGGTCGATGCCCATGTCATAGGCCACCTGATAGAAGAAGGTATCCGCCGACTCTTCCAGCGATTTGGTGACGTTGAGGCGACCGTGGCCCCACTTTTTCCAGTCGCGGTAGCGTTTTTCCGATCCCGGCAGCTGCCACCAGCCGGGATCGAACAGGCTGGTGTTACGGTTGATCACGCCGGCGCTGAGCGCTGAGACCGCCACATAAGGTTTAACCGTGGAGGCTGGCGGATACGATGCCTGCAGCGCACGGTTATACAGCGGGCGGTTCTCATCGCCGAGCAGCGCCTTATAATCTTTACTCGAAATACCATCGACAAACAGATTCGGATCGTAACTGGGTGTGGAGACCAGCGCGAGAATCTCACCGGTGCGCGGATCGCTCACCACCACGGCGGCGCGGCTGCCGGTCAGCAGGGTTTCGATGTACTGCTGTAGCTTGAGATCGATGGTCAGCCAGATATCGCGTCCGGCCTGCGGTGACTGCTCATGCAGCTGACGGATCACGCGGCCGCGGTTGTTGACCTCCACCTCTTCGTAACCGGTTTTGCCGTGCAGCACATCTTCGTAATAGTTTTCGATGCCGAGCTTACCGATATCGTGGGTGGCTGCGTAATTCGGCCATTTGCCTTCTTCATCAAGGCGCTTGACATCACGATCGTTGATTTTCGAGACGTAACCCACCACGTGCGTCAGCGTCTGGCCGTAAGGGTAGTAGCGGCGCTGGTAGCCTTTCACTTCCACGCCCGGGAAACGGTACTGGTTCACTGCGAAGCGCGCGACCTGCACTTCATTCAGGCCGGTTTTAACCGGAATCGAGGTAAAGCGGCGCGAGCGCTTGCGCTCTTTTTCAAACGCATCGATATCGTCGTCGGTCAAATCCAGCACCGGCCGCAGATCCTGCAGCGTCTGCTTCAGGTCATCGACTTTTTCCGGCACCAGCTCGGCCTGGTAAATGGTGCGATTGAGCGCCAGCGGCACACCGTTGCGGTCATAGATGATGCCGCGGCTGGGGGCGACCGGCACCAGTTTGATGCGGTTTTCGTTTGAACGGGTGCTGTAGTCGTCGAAGCGCAGGATCTGCAGATGATACAGATTGACCACCAGCACGCTGGAGAGCAGCAGGATGCCGACAAAGGCCACCAGGGCGCGGCGGACAAACAGTTTCTGTTCGGCAGTGTAATCGCGAAAAGCGTTGCTCTGTAATTTCATCCGCTGCGTTTATTGTCTGGAGGTTGTCAGGCGTTTATTCACGGTGATAAGGGTGATTAGTGGTAATACTCCAGGCACGATACAGGCTTTCCGCCACCAGCACACGCACCAGCGGGTGCGGCAGCGTTAACGCGGACAGTGACCAGCTCTGTTCGGCTGCCGCTTTACACGCCGGCGCCAGGCCTTCCGGCCCACCAATCAGCAGGCTGACATCACGCCCGTCCAGCTTCCAGCGCTCTAACTGCTGCGCCAGCTGCGGCGTTTCCCATGGCTGTCCGGGAATATCCAGCGTCACAATGCGGTTGCCTTTGCCCACCGCCGCCAGCATCGCTTCACCCTCTTTTTCCAGAATGCGTTTGATGTCAGCGTTTTTGCCGCGTTTACCGGCCGGCACTTCAGTCAGCTCAAACGGCATATCTTTGGGAAAGCGACGCAGGTACTCCATGAAACCGGTCTGAACCCAGTCGGGCATTTTGGTGCCGACGGCGACAAGCTGCAGTTTCAACGTTTAGCTCCAGAGCTTTTCCAGCTCGTACAGCTGGCGGCTCTCTTCCTGCATCACGTGCACGATCACTTCACCGAGATCGACCACAACCCAGTCAGCAGCCGCTTTGCCGTCGACGCCGAGCGGTTTCAGGCCTGCCGCGCGCGATTCCTGCATCACATGGTCAGCGATGGAGGATACGTGACGGTTGGAGGTCCCGGTACAGATAATCATGCAATCGGTGATACTGGATTTGCCCTGCACATCAATCGCAACGATGTCCTGGCCTTTGAGATCATCAATCTTATCAATAACGAACTCTTGGAGTGCTTTGCCTTGCAAAAGGTTCCCCTTAAAAACAGGTGATTATGGGCAGGCTGAATGCCCCGGAAAACGCAGCCAAAAATGAAGCGGCGCAGTATAGCACGCGGCGATCAATCGCGATATAAGCCCGCGCGATCGATGTAGTCGATCACCGCCGCTGGCAGCAGATCGGCGCAGTCCAGGCCATGATGGCGGCGCTGGCGAATCTCAGTGGCAGAAATGTCGAACAGCGGCGTATCGGCCAGCCAGATGTGGCCTGCCGGTGCGCAATGCAGCTGCTGCACTTCATGCGCGCGGTGCGCATCCAGCCACTGCTGCATCTCTGGCGTAGCCATCTGCGCGGCGTAGCCTGGACGCTGACAAACCAGCAGGTGACACAGCGACAGCAGCTCCTGCCAGCGATGCCATTTTCCTAACGTTAGCAGAGAATCCTGACCGATGATAAACCCGAGGGGCTGTTGTGCACCGCGCTCGGCGCGCAGGGTTTCCAGCGTGTCCACCGTCCATGACGGCGTGGTGCGCGTCAGCTCGCGCGTGTCGATATCAAACAGCGGACGATCAGCAATGGCGCAGCGCAGCATCGCCACGCGCTGTTGTGCGCTGGCTTCCGGCTGTGGCCGGTGCGGCGGCACGTTGTTTGGCAGCAGCGTCACTTTTTGCAGGCCAACCTGCTGCGCCAGCGCGGTGACCGGACGCAGATGGCCGTAATGAATGGGATCGAAAGTGCCGCCAAACAGCGCGTAAAGGTCAGACATCAGTTAAACCCAGCGGAAAATCACGATGGCACAGCAGCAATGACAGCGTCTCCAGCTGCGGCCACAAATTCTGACCGTAGTCCTGCTTCATGGTCAGTTCGAGTTGAGCCAGCAGATGCACCGCTTGCTGCAGCCGTTGCGCATCCAGTCGCTGCAGCGCTTCAGTGAACAGAGCACGGCGGTTCTGCCAGATACGCTGTTGATCCATCAGCGTACGCAGCGGCTGCTTCGCCTGCTGGCGTTGCAGCTGCAGTAGCGTCAGCAGATCGCGCTGCAGCGTGCGCAGCAGAATCACCACTTCGCTGTCCTCTTTTTGCAACTGACGCAAAATGTGCAGCGCGCGTTTGCTCTTGCCGGCCAGCAGCGCATCAACCCAGTGAAATGGCGTGAAATGCGCGGCATCGTTCACCGCTTCTTCCACGCGGGGCAGCGTCAGTTTGCCGTCCGGCCACAGCAGCGACAGCCGCTCCAGCGCCTGGGCCAGCGCCAGCAGATTACCTTCATAACAGTAGCAGAGCAGCTGAATTGCCGCGTCATCAATACTCAGCTGCAGGGCTTTCGCGCGGGCGGCCACCCAGCGCGGCAGCTGCGCCTGTTCCGGCGTCTGGCACGGCACCAGCACCGCACTGGCGCTGAGCGCTTTAAACCAGGCGCTGTTTTCCTGCGCTTTGGTCAGCTTCGCCATCCGCAGCACCAGCATAATGTCGCTGTGCAGCAGCGCCGCCAGTTTCACCAGCTGTTCGGCGATGGCGGCGTTGGGGCCGTTTTCCGGCAATTGCAGCGTCAGCGTCTGGCGTTGTGTGAACAGGCTCAGCGACTGACAGCGGGCGAAAATCGCCTCCCAGTCAGTCTGCGCATCAACGCTGACGGAAAAATGTTCGTCGAAGCCCTGCTGAGCGGCGGCAGCGCGGATAGCATCTGCGCTCTCCTGAATCAGCAGGGGTTCATTACCGGTGAGAAAATAACAGGCGCGCAGCCCCTCTCGAAGCTGCGCGCGCAGTTGTTCAGGATAGATCCTGATCATTGCAGACTGGTGGCTGACGAGGAGGGCACTTCCGGTGAGTCCGCGCCTGGCGCAATCACTTCAGGTTGCGGCAGCGTCTCTTTGTTGCTCTCCTGCGCGGCGTGTACCGTCAGCAGCTTACGTACCAGCTGCTCGGCGGCACGCTGACGCATCTCCTGCACAATCATATCCTGCTCGGCATCCTTCGCCAGCGCGGCGTTCGGGTTGTCGAAGAACGAACGGTATACCGTGGTGCTGATCGGATAAATGCCTTTACCCGGCAGCAACACCTGCGCGCTGACGGTCATCACCAGCGAGTACTCGGCGGTGGTGCCGCTGATGAATACCGACGCGGTGTCGCGTCCCTGGCTCTCCGCGCCGAGACGCAGCGTCGGGTATTGCGCACTGGCCGCTTTGCTGTCTTCAACGATTTTGACATCGTTGATGCGCAGCTGCTGACGCACGGTGCGCGCCAGCGGGCCATACGGATCGCCGCTCTGGACGATCAGCGTTTTCATTTCCGGTGGCACCTGCGTGGTGCCGCGCGGATGAAAACCACAGCCGGCAGTGACCAGCACTGCCAGCAGGACAAACAGCCTGATAACGAGTTGTCGCACAGTTCCTCCTGAACTTAACCTACGACCAGGTTAAGCAGTTTGCCAGGGACATAAATCACTTTACGAAGGGTGACGCCATCCAGATATTTCGCCACCAGATGCTCCTGTGCCGCACGCGCCTGCACCTGCTCCTGCGTCGCATCCGGCGCCACGGTAATTTTACCACGCACTTTACCGTTGACCTGCACCACCACCAGCAGCGAATCCTCTACCATTGCCGCTTCATCGGCAACCGGCCAGCTGGCGTCGTCGATGCTGCCTTCGCCACCCAGTGCCTGCCACAGTACGTAGCTGGCGTGCGGGGTGAAGGGATAGAGCAGGCGCGTTACGGCGACCAGCGCTTCCTGCATCAGGGCGCGATCCTGTTCGCTCTCCTGCGGCGCGCGCAGCAGTTTGTTCATCAGCTCCATGATCGCCGCAATCGCGGTGTTGAAGGTCTGACGACGGCCGATGTCATCCGCCACTTTGGCGATGGTTTTGTGCAGATCGCGACGCAGCGCTTTCTGCTCATCGTTGAGCGCGTTGACATCCAGCGCCACGGTCGCGCCTTTAGCCACGTGATCGTACGCCAGCTTCCATACGCGTTTCAGGAAGCGGTTAGCGCCTTCCACGCCTGACTCCTGCCACTCCAGCGTCATTTCCGCCGGGGAGGCAAACATCATGAACAGACGCACGGTATCTGCGCCGTAGCGCTCAACCATCAGCTGCGGGTCGATGCCGTTGTTTTTGGACTTCGACATTTTGCTCATGCCCGCGTAGATCACTTCGCGGCCCTGATTGTCGATGGCTTTGGTGATGCGGCCTTTTTCGTCGCGCTCGACGTTAACGTCAACCGGAGAAACCCAGTTGCGCTCGCCGTTGGCGCCGACGTAGTAGAAGGCGTCTGCCAGTACCATGCCCTGGCACAGCAGGCGTTTGGCCGGCTCGTCAGAGTTGACCAGGCCCGCGTCGCGCAGCAGCTTGTGGTAGAAGCGGAAATACATCAGGTGCATGATGGCGTGTTCGATACCGCCCACATACTGATCGACCGGCAGCCAGTAGTTCGCTGCCGCCGGATCCAGCATGCCTTCGTTGTAGTTCGCACAGGTGTAACGCGCGTAGTACCACGATGATTCCATAAAGGTGTCGAAGGTGTCGGTTTCACGCAGCGCCGGCTGACCGTTGACGGTGGTTTTCGCCCACTCCGGATCGGCTTTGATTGGGCTGGTAATACCGTCCATGACCACGTCTTCCGGCAGAATTACCGGCAGCTGATCTTCTGGCGTTGGCATCACGGTGCCATCTTCCAGCGTCACCATCGGAATTGGCGCACCCCAGTAGCGCTGGCGTGACACACCCCAGTCGCGCAGGCGATAGTTCACTTTACGCACGCCGACGCCTTTGGCCGCCAGCGCATCGGCGATGGCATTGAAGCCGGCGTCGTGGTCCAGACCGTCAAACTCGCCGGAGTTGAACAGCGTGCCTTTTTCGGTCATCGCTGCGGCGCTGACATCCGGCGCGGTACCGTCGAGGTTGAGTACCACCGGCTTGATGTTGAGATCGTATTTGGTGGCGAATTCCCAGTCGCGCTGGTCATGACCCGGTACGGCCATCACGGCACCGGTGCCGTACTCCATCAGCACGAAGTTAGCGACCCAGACCGGAATCTCTTCGCCCGTCAGCGGATGGATAGCGTGCAGGCCGGTGGCCATGCCTTTCTTCTCCATCGTGGCCATGTCCGCTTCGGCGACTTTGGTGTTGCTGCATTCAGCAATGAAGTCAGCCAGCGCCGGGTTGTTGACGGCAGCCTGGCGCGCCAGAGGATGACCGGCTGCCACGGCGACATAAGTTGCCCCCATGAAGGTGTCCGGACGAGTGGTGTAAACCGTGACTTTTTCCGCGCTGTTGGCCACGTCAAAGGTGATCTCCACACCTTCAGAACGGCCAATCCAGTTGCGCTGCATGGTCTTGACCTGCTCCGGCCAGTCTTCCAGCTTATCGAGGTCGTTGAGCAGCTCTTCGGCGTAATCGGTGATTTTCACGAACCACTGCGGGATCTCTTTGCGTTCGACTTTGGTGTCGCAGCGCCAGCAGCAGCCATCGATCACCTGTTCGTTCGCCAGTACGGTCTGGTCGTTCGGGCACCAGTTGACTGCGGAGGTTTTTTTGTAGACCAGACCTTTTTCGTACAGTTTGGTGAAGAACCACTGTTCCCAGCGGTAATACTCAGGCTGACAGGTCGCCAGTTCGCGACTCCAGTCATAGCCGAAGCCCAGCAGTTTCAGCTGGTTTTTCATGTATTCGATGTTGTCGTAGGTCCAGGGTGCTGGCGCAGTGTTGTTTTTCACCGCCGCCCCTTCGGCGGGCAGGCCAAAGGCATCCCAGCCAATCGGCTGCAGGACGTTTTTGCCCAGCATGCGCTGGTAGCGCGCAATCACATCGCCAATGGTGTAGTTACGCACGTGGCCCATGTGCAGGCGGCCAGAAGGATAGGGCAGCATAGACAGGCAGTAGTATTTCTCTTTGCCTTCCTGCTCGGTCACTTTGAAGGTTTCGTTTTCGTCCCAGTGCTGCTGGACGCGGGATTCTATCTCTTCCGGGCGGTATTGCTCTTGCATGGCTGCCTGTGGTCCTTGTGAAATCGTTTTTTAAACACTTTTGATCCGCATAGCATACCCATAAGGCCGCCCCTCAACAACAATTGACGCCCTCCGGCGGCGTGATTTGTGCGGAATGCGCCAGCGCTTTCACCCTTTTGCGATTTCCTCTGCGCTAAGCGCAGCAAATATGGCAAAGCGGCTAAACTTAACTCAGCATCCGCAGCCGAAAGGAGAACAAAATGAATAATGTGGCGCAGGAGTATCGTGCAACGGTAGCAGCATTAACCCAGCGGCTGGAGCGTGGCGAGCGTGATGTCGACGCACTGGTCGCCGAGGCGCGCAGCGCGCTGCTGCAGAAACAGACGCTGACCACCGCCGAAGTCGACGAGGTCATGCGCGCGGTGCGGCGCGATTTGCACGAGTTCGCGCTCAGCTATCAGGAATCCAGCGAAGCGCTCGGCGATTCAGTGTTTCTGCGGGTGATCCGTGAAAGCCTGTGGAAAGAGCTGGCCGATATCACCGATAAGAGCCAGCTGGAGTGGCGCGAAGTGTTTCAGGATCTGCGGCATCACGGCGTGTATCAGAGCGGCGAAGTGGTGGGGCTGGGCAATCTGGTGTGTGAAAAGTGCGGTTTTACCCGGGCGATTTACACCCCGGAGAGCCTGACGCGCTGCCCGGAGTGCGGCCACGATCAGTTCCAGCGTCAGCCGTTTGAGCCCTGAATTATCACCGTGCTCTGAAGCAAAAAAAGTATTGCTGCTGAAGGCGTGCGGACTGTCAGAAGGGAACCTGAACACGCCCGGATCGGCAAAACCCGCATCCCTGCGTGCCTCGACACGCGGCATCCCTGCCGCGTGACGTCCGGCTTGGTTCAGGATCCCTTCTGCCGTAAAAAACAGGTGCGGCGGTATGCGCGCATTTAGTCACCGCGATGATGAAGCTTAATGGTGCGCAAGGCATAGCGACTTGCGGCAGCCTCCGCGCCAGGGAAGGCGCGGCGGCAGGCTCCAGGAGGATTCATGCCGGTGCGGCAAGACGCTATGCCTTGCGCAGTCGGGTACCGCATCACAGCAGCAATATATCGATTTTGGTGAAGTGCAGGAGGGGCAAGATAAGCCCTGACGCTGGCGGTCCGTGGACCGCCAGCATTGTGAGTATTAGTGCAGAATTTTCGCCAGGAAGTCTTTGGCACGGTCGGACTGCGGATTGCTGAAGAAGTCATCCTTGTTGGTGTCTTCAACGATCTTCCCTTCGTCCATAAAGATGACGCGATTCGCCACTTTGCGTGCAAAGCCCATCTCGTGCGTCACCACCATCATCGTCATGCCTTCGTTGGCTAACTCCACCATGACGTCCAGCACTTCGTTGATCATCTCCGGATCCAGCGCGGAAGTCGGTTCATCGAACAGCATGGCGATAGGATCCATGCACAGCGCACGGGCGATGGCGACGCGCTGCTGCTGACCGCCAGACAGCTGACCAGGGAATTTCTCCGCATGCGCCGCCAGACCCACGCGCTTCAGCAGGGCAAGGCCCTTATCGCGCGCGGCAGTTTTGTCGCGCTTCAGCACTTTCACCTGTGCCAGCACCAGGTTATCAATGATGCTGAGATGCGGGAACAGTTCGAAGTGCTGGAACACCATGCCCACTTTGCTGCGCAGTTGGGCGAGATTGGTTTTTTTGTTGTTCACCTCGGTACCGTTCACCTGAATGCTGCCCTGCTGCACAGGCTCCAGCCCGTTCACCGTTTTAATCAGCGTCGATTTACCCGAGCCGGACGGTCCGCAGACCACCACTACCTCACCTTTCTTCACTTCGGTGGAGCAGTCGGTCAGCACCTGAAAGTGCCCATACCACTTAGAAACATTTTTCAGGCTAATCATTTAAACCGTCCTTTTTCTTTTCAGATAACTTACCAACAGCGAAGCGCTCAGGCTGATCACGAAGTAGACCAGACCGGCAAACAGAACCATTTCTACCTGGGTACCGTCACGTTCACCGATGGTGGACGCGGTGCGGAAGAAGTCCGCCAGGCTTAACACATACACCAGCGAGGTGTCCTGGAACAGCACGATGCCCTGCGTCAGCAGCAGCGGCACCATGGCGCGGAACGCCTGCGGCAGGATGATCAATTTCATCGACTGCCACTGCGTCATACCCAGCGCCAGCGCCGCGTTGGACTGACCGCGCGAGATGCTCTGGATACCGGCGCGGATAATCTCCGAATAGTAAGCGGCTTCAAACAGCGCAAACGCCACCATGGCGGAGATCAGGCGGATATCGGTTTTTGGCGACAGCCCAAGCACCTGCTGCAGGAAGCTGGGAACCACCAGATAGAACCACAGCAGCACCATCACCAGCGGTACCGAGCGGAACAGGTTCACGTACAGTTTGGCGAACCAGCGGATCGGGGCGAACGCGGACAAGCGCATCACCGCCAGAATGGTGCCCCAGATAATGCCAAACACTACCGCCACCGCCGTGATTTTCAGCGTAATGATCATGCCGTTCAGCAGATAGGGCAGGCTGGGCGGAATCGAACTCCAGTCAAAATCGTACATTATTTGCCTCCCAGGTTGCCGGGCAGGCGGATTTTGCGTTCTACCAGACTCATAATCAGCATGATCACCAGGTTAATACCGACGTAGGCCAGGGTGATAGCGGTGAAAGATTCATAGGCATGCGCCGAGTAATCCAGCAGCTTGCCCGCCTGCGCCGCCAGGTCGACCAGACCGATGGTCGAGGCGATGGCGGAGTTCTTCACCAGGTTAAGCATTTCCGAGGTCATCGGCGGCACAATCACGCGATAGGCGTTAGGCAGCAGCACGTAGCGGTAGGTCTGCGGCAGCGTCAGGCCCATCGCCAGACCGGCGTTTTTCTGGCCGCGCGGCAGCGACTGAATCGCGGCGCGCACCTGCTCACACACGCGTGCGGCGGTGAACAGACCGAGACAGATGGTTGAAGAGAGGAAAAACTGGATGTTCGGGTCCAGTTCAGCCTTAAACCACATGCCGAGCTTCTCCCCGACCAGTTCTGGCGCCACCAGATACCAGAAGAAGAACTGCACGATCAGCGGAATATTACGAAACAGCTCCACGTAGCAGGTGCCAATCGTGGACAGCCAGCGATTAGGCACGGTACGCAGAATGCCAAAGAAGGAACCTACCAGGAAGGCGATAATCCAGGCGCAGCAGGAGACCGCGACGGTCACCTGAAATCCGGACCACAGCCAGCCGAGGTAAGTCGTATTGCCGAACGGAGCCTGCTGTAAAAAGATGCCCCAGTTCCAATCGATACCCATAACGAGCTCCGGTAAAAAAAGGGTAGCGAGGCTACCCATAAGATTGTTGAGCGGTGTCTTGTGTCCTGCTTCAGGGGAACGGCCTGTTACAGTCTGTCTGTCCGCACCGCGTGTTCAGCAATCGAGAGGGCAGCAGTGTCGCCCTTGTTTTCATTGTTAATTCAGAGTGCTTTGTCGTTCGGTGCTTTAAACAGCGCCTGCATGTCAGAAGACAGCTCGAAGTTCAGGTTCAGGTTCTTCGGCGGAATTGGCTGTTTGAACCAGGTATCGAACCATTTGGTGGCTTCACCCGATGTCTGCGCTTTGGCGATGGTGTCATCCATCAGCTGTTTAAACGGCGCATCGTCTTTACGCAGCATGCAGCCGTAGGCTTCTTTGGACTGCGGCGTGCCAGTGATTTCCCAGTTATCCGGTTTCTTCGCCTTGGCACGTTCACCGGCCAGCAGCGCGTCATCCATCATGAAGGCCACTGCGCGACCGGTTTCCAGCGTGCGGAACGAGTCACCGTGATCTTTCGCGCTGATGATGCGCATATCCATTTTCTTCTCGTCATTCAGCTTGCGCAGCAGAATCTCAGAGGTGGTGCCCGAGGTGACGACCACGGTTTTGCCTTTCAGATCGGCGAAATCTTTAATGTCGCCACCTTTTTTCACCAGTAGACGCGTACCGATGATGAAGATGGTGTCAGAGAACGCCGCCTGCTGCTGACGTTCTACGTTATTGGTGGTCGAGCCACACTCGAAATCGTAGGTGCCGTTCTGCAGCAGCGGAATACGGTTTTGTGAGGTGATCGGCAGCATTTTGACCTGCAGATCCGGCTTATTCAGTTTCGCTTTGATGGCGGCAACAATGGCGTTGGAGTAGTCCTGCGAATAGCCCACCACTTTCTGCTGGTTGTCGTAGTAAGAAAAGGGAACGGATGACTCACGGTGCCCCACGACAATCACGCCACTATCATTGATTTTTTTCAGGGTGCCGGTGAGATCTTCCGCCTGGGCCGCGCCCGCTGCTGCGCCCAACAGCAGAAGCGATAATGCCACTTTGCGAATCTGCATGTTCCTACTCCTTCGTGTGAATGTTGCGCAGAACATAAACTGCGCAGATTGTGATGTTGTGTGTATTTCCTGCTGCTTTTTTAATTATCCCTTAGCGCAACTGCGCGCAGGATAGTGATTAACATAGCGAATTGTTAACGTAATGAAACAAAAAAGTTCGTTTTTTGCGAGCCGCTCCGCACCAATAAGAGGCAAAAAACAGCCTCTGCGCCAATTAAGTGCGCTTCGGTGCCAGATCATGGTGCGCAAACGTGGCATTACGCTGACAAATCACGGATGTTGCTAAAACCACTGAAATAATTAGCAATGATCGTGCCAGTACGCGGAGAGCGGGCAAAAAGGCAGCAGAAAGTGGTGGTGACTAAGGATAAAGGGAGCGGAAAACTGCGCAGAAAAAAGGCGAAGCCTGCGCTTCGCCTGGTAAAAGGGGGCGGGATATCAGGTGCGGCGGCGTAAAATCGCCAGCACGATGCCCGCCAGCGTCAGCAGCCATACCGGCCAGATACCGACGCGTGCATACGGCGTTTCCCCGCTGGCAGGCGTGACTGTTGCGCTCAGCACTTCGCGGGTGAACTGCGGGATGATGTTCTCCACGTCTCCCTGCGCATTCACCACTGCGGTAACACCGTTGTTCGTTGAGCGCAGCAGCGGGCGACCCAGCTCCAGCGCGCGCATGCGCGCCATCTGGAAATGCTGCCACGGACCAATCGAATGACCGAACCAGGCATCGTTCGATACCGTCAGCAGGAAGTTGGTGTCCGGACGGAAGTTGGCGCGCACCTGTTCGCCCAGCACGATCTCATAGCAAATGGCGCTGGTGAGGTTGTAGCCCGCCACTTTCAGCTGCGGCTGCAGGTAGGCGCCACGGCTGAACGAGGACATCGGCAGGTCGAAGAACGGCGCCAGCGGACGCAGCAGACCTTCCAGCGGCACAAACTCGCCAAACGGCACCAGATGATTTTTCTGGTAGCGGTTGCGGCTCTGATAGCTGTAAGGCTGCGCGCCGCCCAGCACAATCACCGAGTTGTAATCGTGATAGCGGTTGTCGCTCTCCACGCGCGAATCAACAATGCCGGTGATCAGCGTGCTGCCGCGCGCGCGCAGTTCGTCATCCAGCGCATGCAGAAACGGCTGCTGATTACTCTCCAGATCGGTAATTGCCGACTCCGGCCAGATGATGATGGGCGCTTTGCCGATAAACGGCTTGCTGTATGCGGTATAGACGCGCAGCGTGGTCAGCAGCTGCTGCGGATCCCACTTCATTGACTGCGGAATATTGCCCTGCACCATCGCTACATTGACGCTGCGCTGCGGCAGCGGCTGATACCACTGCAGCATCCGCAGTGGCCAGGGCAGCAGCAGCAGCGCGACGGCGATAATCAGGTTTTTCACGCTGCGGTGATAGCAGGCCGAGGCCAGCAGACCGGCAATCACCATCAGCAGGAAGGTGATGGTTTCCACGCCAGCCAGCGGCGCCAGGCCTTTCAGCGGCCCATCGATCTGGCTGTAGCCAAACTGCAGCCACGGAAAGCCGGTCAGCACCCAGCCGCGCAGAAACTCGGTGATCTGCCACAGCGCCGGTGCCGCCAGCGCCATGCGCCACAGCGTGGCTCGTGGCCAGAAGCGGTTCAGCAGCAGGGCAAACAGCAGCGGGTAGAGCGCCAGATAGGCGGCGAGCAGCACCACGAGGAACACATTTACCGGGCCGGGCATGCCGCCAAACGTCGCAATGCTGACGTACACCCAGTTGATGCCGCTACCGAACAGGCCAAAGCCCCAGGCAAAACCGATGCCTGCCGCCTGCGCGCTGCGGCGATCCAGCAACAGCAACTGCAAACCAGCCAGAGAGAGCAGGGCGGCGGGCCAGAAATCATACGGGGAAAAGGCAAGGGTGCCCGCGGCACCCAGAATTAATGCCAGCAGCAGGCGAACCCGCTGCTGCGAGTAGAGAGAGGCTAATGCCATAAAATTATTCGTCTTCCAGTTGCGGTTGCGGAGAGTCTTCCGGAATTTTCACATGCACCTGGATGATACGGCGGCTGTCAGCCATCGCAACTTTGAATTGGTAACCCTCAATGTCGATGCTTTCACCGCGCGCCGGCAGATGGCCGAATCCCTGCATCACCAGACCGCCAATGGTATCGACTTCGTCATCGCTGAAATCGCTACCAAATACCTCATTGAAATCCTCAATCGGCGTCAGCGCACGCACCGTATAGGTGTGGCGGTTGAGCTGGCGGATATCGCGATCTTCTTCGTCGTCATATTCGTCTTCAATTTCGCCGACGATCAGCTCAAGGATATCTTCGATGGTCACCAGTCCGGAGACACCACCGAACTCATCAATGACGATCGCCATATGATAGCGCTGCGAGCGGAACTCTTTGAGCATGCGATCGACGCGCTTGCTCTCAGGCACCACCACGACCGGGCGCAGCACTTTTTCCATGCTGAATGGCTCGGCGCTGCTGCTCATAAACGGCAGCAGATCTTTCGCCATCAGAATGCCTTCAACATGGTCTTTATCTTCGCTGATTACCGGGAAGCGCGAGTGGGCAGATTCAATAATCACTGCCAGGCACTCTTCAAGGCTCTGGTTGCGCTTCAGGGTAATCATCTGCGAGCGCGGGATCATAATGTCGCGCACGCGCTGTTCGGCAATATCCAGCACCCCTTCCAGCATGTCGCGGGTGTCCTGGTCGATCAGCTCTTTTTGCTCAGAATCGCGGATCAGCCCCAGCAGTTCGTCACGGTTTTTGGGTTCGCCGTGGAAAAGCTGATTGATTAACAGGGAGAAAAAACCCTTTTTACTACTGGGTGCGTCGTTGTTTTGAGAATGGTCGTCGCTCATGGCGTTTTTATTTAGTTCTCTCGAATGAGGGAAAGGAACTGCCGGCATCCTCGCCAGCAGCGCAATGTCCTGAACCGGCGGTTCAGGCGTCTTCTTTTTCCGAAATGTACGGATCGGGATAGCCAAGAGCAAGCATTATCTCGGTCTCGAGCGCTTCCATCTCTTCAGCTTCCTCGTCTTCAATATGGTCATAACCCAGCAGATGCAGCGTGCCGTGAACCACCATGTGTGCCCAGTGCGCTTCAGGGCTTTTGCCCTGCTCGGCCGCTTCCTGCTCAACAACCTGACGACAAATAATCAGGTCGCCCAGCAGCGGCAGCTCAATGCCCGGCGGAGCTTCAAACGGGAACGACAGCACGTTAGTCGGCTTATCTTTGCCGCGATAAGTCAGATTAAGCTCATGACTCTCCGCTTCATCGACCAGCCGTATCGTGACTTCGCTCTCAGGCTGAAACGGCGTGACCGCCGCCTCCAGCCAGCGCTGAAACGCCGCTTCTGCGGGCAGGCCGTTTTCATCGGCACACGCCAACTGCAAATCTAAAATCACCGTGCTCATGAAGGCTCCTGCGGCGTCGGCTGGCTGGCAGGTTGTGCCGCCTGTGCTTCACGCTTACGCTCTTCCGCCAGTTTATCACGGCGTTTCTGGTCCGCTTCTTCCCAGGCTTCATAAGCATTAACAATGCGTGCGACCACCGGATGACGCACCACGTCTTCGCTGTGGAAAAAGTTGAAGCTGATCTCTTCCACATTGGCCAGCACTTCGATGGCGTGGCGCAGACCGGATTTGGTGCTGCGCGGCAGGTCAATCTGCGTCACGTCACCGGTAATCACCGCTTTGGAGTTGAAGCCGATACGCGTCAGGAACATCTTCATCTGTTCGATGGTGGTGTTCTGGCTCTCATCGAGAATCACGAATGCGTCGTTCAGCGTACGGCCGCGCATGTAGGCCAGCGGCGCGACTTCAATCACGTTGCGCTCCATCAGCTTCTCGACGCGCTCGAAGCCCAGCATTTCAAACAGAGCGTCATACAGTGGACGCAGGTAAGGATCGACTTTCTGACTGAGATCGCCGGGCAGGAAGCCGAGCTTTTCGCCGGCTTCGACCGCCGGACGCGTCAGCAGAATACGGCGAATCTCCTGCCGCTCCAGCGCATCCACTGCAGCGGCTACCGCCAGATAGGTTTTCCCGGTCCCGGCCGGCCCAATGCCGAAGGTGATGTCGTGATCGAGAATATTGGCGATGTACTGCGCCTGGTTTGGCGTACGCGGTTTAATTACGCCGCGCTTGGTCTTGATATTTACCGCTTTACCGTACTCCGGCACGCTGTCGGCCGTCTGCTCCAGCACGCGACTCTCTTTGATCGCCAGATGGATCTGATCCGGTTCAATGTCCGGGATCTGGCCGCGCACCGGCGCGGTATCAACGTACAGCGAACGCAGAATATTGGCGGCCGCCTCGACACTCAAGGCGCGGCCGACCAGCTTAAACAGGTTGTCGCGGCGATTGATCTCAATGCCCAGACGGCGCTCCAGCTGTTTTACGTTGTCATCAAACGGACCGCACAGGCTCATCAGTCGACGATTGTCTGCCGGTTCAAGGGCGATTTCACGAGTTTCGATATTCAAATGAATCCTTTGGGTCACTCAGGGCCAGTTGAAAGAAATAGCAGATACCGCACGCCAGGCGTCAGCATCTTTACGGAATTATTTATGGGGTCGCGCCCGGGCGCAAGCTTCAGGGGAGATATTTGGGCGGCAGCTGCGGAAAGCAAGGGCTGCGGGATGAAACAGGCGACAGCGCGTTGTGCGCTGTCGCTCAGTAATCGCGGTCTCAAGGTTGATACAGGCCCACGCCGATCTCATCCTCTTTACGCGTACGCGCAATCACCGATGCCGGACTCTCCGCGACGCGCAGGCCCATCTCCTCTTCGGTGCGAACCACGACGCCACGCAGCGAATTGGTATAAACATCGACGATTTCGACATCAACAAATTTACCGATCATGCGCACGTCGCCTTCAAAGTTGACCACGCGGTTGTTTTCGGTACGGCCGGTCAGCTCCATCACATTCTTACGTGAGGTACCTTCCACCAGAATACGCTGAACGGTACCAAGCATGCGGCGGCTCCATGCCATCGCCTGCTGATTGATGCGATCCTGCAAAATGTACAAACGCTGCTTCTTCTCCTCTTCCGGCACGTCGTCCGGCAGATCGGCCGCTGGCGTACCCGGACGCGCCGAATAGATAAAGCTGAAGCTGGTGTCGAAATTAATTTCGCCGATCAGCTTCATGGTCTGCTCGAAATCCTGCTGGGTTTCGCCCGGGAAGCCAATGATGAAATCTGAACTGATCTGGATATCCGGGCGCGCGGCCACCAGCTTGCGGATAATCGCTTTGTACTCCAGCGCAGTGTGCGCTCGCTTCATCAGCGTCAGAATACGATCGGCACCGCTCTGCACTGGCAGGTGCAGGAAGCTCACCAGCTCCGGCGTATCACGATAAACGTCGATGATGTCGTCGGTGAACTCAATCGGATGGCTGGTGGTGAAACGTATCCGGTCAATCCCGTCAATCGCGGCCACCAGACGCAGCAGCTCGGCAAAGGTACAAATCTGGTCGTCAAAGGTCGCGCCGCGATAAGCGTTGACGTTCTGCCCCAGCAGATTCACTTCACGCACGCCCTGGGCTGCGAGCTGGGCAACTTCCAGCAGGATGTCATCGCAGGGACGGCTCACTTCCTCGCCGCGCGTATAAGGCACCACGCAGAAAGTGCAATACTTATTGCAGCCTTCCATGATCGAGACAAAAGCCGTAGGCCCTTCAGCGCGCGGCTCCGGCAGGCGATCAAACTTTTCGATTTCCGGGAACGAGACGTCAACAATCGGACTCTTGCTGCCGCGCACCTGATTAATCATCTCCGGCAGACGGTGCAGCGTCTGCGGGCCAAAAACGATGTCCACGCACTGCGCGCGCTGGCGAATTTTATCGCCCTCCTGCGAAGCCACGCAGCCGCCCACGCCAATAATCAGCTCAGGATTCTTCGCCTTCAGCTTCTTCCAGCGTCCCAGTAAGTGAAACACTTTTTCCTGCGCCTTCTCACGGATGGAGCAGGTATTCAGCAGCAGAACGTCTGCGTCTTCGGCTTCCTCCGTCAGGGTATAGCCGTGCGTGCTGTTCAGTAGGTCAGCCATCTTCGATGAATCATATTCGTTCATCTGACAGCCCCAGGTTTTGATATGCAGTTTTTTGGTCATTGAACTAGCCATTGATTCTGAGCAGAGAAGTGCAGGGCGCGTATTGTAATGCTTTGGCGCGGGTGTGACCAGCATGCCCGTCATACTTCGCACGCCAGGTGCGTTGGCTGCGCGCGGCTCCCCCGGTCACTTACTGATGTAAGCTCCCGGGATGATCCTTGCTTGCCGCCTTCCCGGCGCACGAATTATTTAGGACATGATGCCCGGTTATATTTCACGCGACAGGTGCGTTGGCTGCGCGCAGCTCCCCCGGTCACTTACTGATGTATGCTCCCGGGGAGATCCTTGCTTGCCGCCTTCCTGGCGCACGAATTATTTAGGGCATGATGCCCGGTTATATTTCACACGCCGGGTGCGTTGGCTGCGCGCGGCTCTCCCGGTCACTTACTGATGTAAGCTCCCGGGATGATCCTTGCTTGCCGCCTTCCCGGCGCACGAATTATTTTGGGCATGATGCCCGGTTATATTTCACGCGACAGGTGCGTTAAACATGCACGGCTGAAGCACAAGATTAGCAGGGCTTTTCTGCTGGTGCGGTAAATTTCCGGTACACTTTGCCACATAGAGTGCTGCCGCAAGGCGTCACGGCAATCAGAAGGATAAGAGTCGATGCAGGATTCACAGTTTGATGTGGTGGTAGTGGGCGGCGGCATGGTCGGTGCCGCGCTGGCCTGTGGTCTGGCGCAGCAGCAGTTTCGCGTGGCGGTGATTGAGCGTGCCGAGCCGGCCGCGTTTGACGCCAGCCTGGCGCCGGATATACGCATCTCCGCCATTGGTGCGTCATCGGTGGCGCTGCTGCGCCAGCTCAATGTCTGGCCGCGTGTCCAGGCGATGCGCAGCGCGCCCTACCGCAAGCTGGAAACCTGGGAGTGGCAAAGCGCACACGTCACCTTTGACGCCGCTGCACTGGGCATTCCCGAGCTGGGCTATATGGTGGAAAACAGCGTGCTGCAGCGCGCGCTGTGGGAGCAGATGCAGCAGGATGGCGTAACGCTGCTGTGTCCGGCCTCACTGCAGGCGCTGCAGGCGCTGCAGGCGCACAGCGGCGGCTGGCAGCTGCAGCTGGATGACGGGACCACGCTGGATAGCCAGCTGGTGGTGGGGGCCGATGGTGCTAATTCGCGCGTGCGACAGCTGGCGGGTATCGGCGTGCGCGGCTGGAACTATGCGCAATCCTGCATGCTAATCAGCGTTGAGTGTGAACACGAGGCCGGCGATGCCACCTGGCAGCAATTTACGCCGGACGGACCGCGCGCGTTTCTGCCGCTGTTTGATCGTCACGCTTCGCTGGTGTGGTACGACGCGCCGGCGCGGATCCGTCAGCTGCAAAATCTGCCGCTCAGCCAGCTGGCCAAAGAAATACAGGCCAACTTCCCGGCGCGCGTCGGCCGCTTCCAGGTGAAGAACGCGGCGTCGTTCCCGCTGGTGCGCCGCCATGCCACGCGCTACGTGCTACCGGGCCTGGCGCTGGTCGGTGATGCTGCACACACCATCAATCCGCTGGCCGGGCAGGGGGTTAATCTCGGCTACCGCGATGTGGATGCGCTGATTGATACGCTGGTGGATGCGCGCAGCCAGGCGCAGCGCTGGGCATCGCTGCCGGTATTGCAGCGTTATCACCGTCAGCGCTACAAAGATAATTTGCTGATGCAGGGCGGTATGGATCTGTTCTACTTCGCCTTTAGCAACGCGCTGCCGCCGCTGCGTGTGGTGCGTAACCTTGGACTGATTGCGGCAGAGAATGCTGGCGTGCTCAAGCGTCAGGTGCTGCGTTACGCGCTGGGGTTGTAACACACCGGGCGCCGCAATCGTGGCGGCGCCATCTGTTGTATAAGGCGTGAAATTGAGGAACGACAAAAACAACAAAGCCCGCAAAAGCGGGCCTGTTGTGCAATTTGGCTGGGGTGCAGGGATTCGAACCCCGGAATGCCGGAATCAGAATCCGGTGCCTTACCGCTTGGCGACACCCCAA
The DNA here is from genome assembly GCF_059730845.1 of gamma proteobacterium symbiont of Scutellera amethystina. Lineage (NCBI taxonomy): Bacteria > Pseudomonadati > Pseudomonadota > Gammaproteobacteria > gamma proteobacterium symbiont of Scutellera amethystina. The sequence continues at coordinate 2,915,072 of NZ_AP035935.1, read as the reverse complement.
TAGGTGTTTGGTCAAATTGTCTTTGTATGGCTGGGGTGCAGGGATTCGAACCCCGGAATGGTGGAATCAGAATCCACTGCCTTACCGCTTGGCGACACCCCAATTTGTTTGGTGGCTACGACGGGAATCGAACCTGTGACCCCATCATTATGAGTGATGTGCTCTAACCGACTGAGCTACGTAGCCAGATTGTACTGCTTTACTGCGCCCGATGATGGCTGGGATACCTGGATTCGAACCAGGGAATGCCGGTATCAAAAACCGGTGCCTTACCGCTTGGCGATATCCCATTCGTCGACTCGTATCCACGAGAGTGCATCGGATTGGCTGGGGTACCTGGATTCGAACCAGGGAATGCCGGTATCAAAAACCGGTGCCTTACCGCTTGGCGATACCCCATCCGGCTGCCGAAGACTGAAATGGTGCGGGAGGCGAGACTTGAACTCGCACACCTTGCGGCGCCAGAACCTAAATCTGGTGCGTCTACCAATTTCGCCACTCCCGCAAAAAGATGGTGGCTACGACGGGAATCGAACCTGTGACCCCATCATTATGAGTGATGTGCTCTAACCAACTGAGCTACGTAGCCATCTTTTTTCGCGTTACCTTCATCGGCGTTGCGGGGCGCATTATGCGTATTGAGCTTTGTAGCGTCAACAAATTTTTTGCCGTTTTTTGCCTTAACGCGCCTGTTTGTCTGGCTTGTAACCAGGCTGATGATTTATTCGGCAATTTTCGATCGTATCCGCGCCAGATGCAAGAAAAAGGGGCCACAATGGGCCCCTTATACGCATAAAGAAAATGCTTATTTGTACGCTGACTGATGCACGCCTACCGCACGGCCAGACGGATCGTCCATCGATTTAAACGCTTCATCCCACTCAATGGCTTTCGCCGACGAACAGGCCACGGATGGACCGCCCGGCACGCACTCTGCCGCGCTTGGCAGTGGGAACAGCTCCTCAAAGATCTCGCGGTACAGATACGCTTCTTTCGAGGTTGGCGTGTTGTGCGGGAAGCGGAAATGTGCGGTCGCCAGCTGCTGCTCGCTAATCTGCTTCGCCGCCACTTCTTTCAGCGTGTCAATCCAGCTGTAGCCTACGCCATCAGAGAACTGCTCTTTCTGACGCCACGCCACGCTCTCCGGCAGGTAAGAGGAGAAACACTCACGCAGAATGTGTTTTTCCATTTTGCCGTTGCTGCCGCACATTTTGTCTTCCGGGTTGATGCGCATCGCGACATCAAGGAATTTTTTATCAAGGAACGGCACACGTGCTTCCACGCCCCACGCCGACATCGCTTTGTTAGCGCGCGCGCAGTCAAACATGTGCAGTGCCAGCAGCTTACGCACGTTTTCTTCGTGGAACTCCTGGGCGTTCGGTGCTTTATGGAAGTAGAGGTAACCACCAAACACTTCGTCCGCGCCTTCACCGGACAGCACCATTTTGATGCCCATCGCTTTGATTTTACGCGACATCAGATACATTGGCGTCGACGCGCGAATGGTGGTCACATCGTAGGTTTCGATGTGGTAAATCACATCGCGGATCGCATCCAGACCTTCCTGCACGGTGAAGTGAATTTCATGGTGCACGGTACCGAGGTGATCGGCCACCGCCTGCGCCGCTTTCAGATCCGGCGATCCTTCCAGACCGACGGCAAACGAGTGCAGCTGCGGCCACCATGCATCGCTCTTGTCCTGATCTTCCACACGTTTGGCGGCAAAGCGCTTGGTCACCGCAGAGATGATGGAAGAGTCGAGGCCGCCGGACAGCAGCACGCCGTACGGTACGTCTGACATCAGGTGACTCTTCACTGACTCTTCCAGCGCGTGCTTCAGGCCAGCGGCATCGGTGGTGTTTTGCGCCACGGCAGCAAAATCCATCCAGTCACGCTGCCAGTAACGACGGATTTCGCCATCGGTGCTGGAGAGGTAGCTTCCCGGCGGGAATTCTTTGATGCTGCGGCACACCGGCACCAGCGCTTTCATTTCAGAAGCAACATACAGGTTGCCGTGCTCATCGTTGCCCATATAGAGCGGAATAATACCGATGTGATCGCGGCCAATCAGATACTGCTGTTTGACGCTGTCCCACAGAATGAAGGCGAACATGCCCTGCAGGTCGTCGAGGAAATCGAGGCCTTTTTCCTGATACAGCGCGAGGATGACTTCGCAGTCTGAACCGGTCTGGAACGCGTAGCGATCGCTCAGTTCCGCGCGCAGCGCCTGGTGGTTATAAATTTCGCCGTTAACAGCCAGTACGTGGGTGTGATCCGCGTTGTACAGCGGCTGGGCGCCGTTGTTCACGTCAACGATGGACAGGCGCTCGTGCACCAGAATGGCTTTCTCATCAGCGAAGACACCTGACCAGTCCGGGCCGCGGTGACGCATCAGACGCGAACATTCCAGCGCTTTCTTGCGCAGTTCAACAGGATCGGTCTTCAGATCCAGCACACCAAAAATCGAACACATAACTGACTCCTGATCTCACCCTGTGGCGATGTTATTGACTAGTTTGTCCGGCAGCCTGCGCTGCGTGATGTATAAGAAAATGCGCTAATTGATGGTGGTAACGCAAGCAAAATCACTAAATATTGATAAAAAGATTGTTGGTGTGAATTAATGTTGAGTTTTATTCAAAAAATTAGCGATTAAATTAGATGTCGTCTAATGAATTGTCAGGAGTGATGGTTTTGTGCGCAACCGATGAGGCCGCGTCAGCGGCTGAATCACAGCGGTATGCCAGACACATAAAAAAGCCCTGCACACCGTAACGGCGTGCAGGGCCATAAGCAGACAGCATGACGCTAATCAGAACAGGTCGATATCAGCCACGGAAGGGTAGATCCAGTCCGGACGGAACGGCATGGCGTCGATATCGCTAAGCGTAGAGACGCCGGACAGCACCAGAATGGTTTCCAGACCGGCCTGGAAGCCAGCCAGAATATCGGTGCGCAGGTTATCGCCCACAATCACCGTCTCTTCTGAATGCGCATGCATTTTATTCAGTGCGGCGCGCATGATGTAAGGGCTGGGCTTACCGACATAAAACGGTTTGCGGCCGGAGATAGTTTCGATACCGGCACAGAGCGCGCCACAGGCCGGCACAAAGCCGCGTGCATGGGTATCGGGATTGGTCGCGATAAAACGCGCACCGTTAGCCACAAAGAAGGCGGCTTTATGCATCATTTCCCAGTTAAACGATCGCGTCTCGCCGACAATGACGAAATCCGGGTTGACGTCAGTGATGGTAAAACCGGCCTTATACAGTTCATGAATCAGCGCGCCTTCACCAATCACGTAGGCTTTTTTGCCCTCCTGACGACGCAGGAAATCCGCGGTGGCCATGGCGGAGGTGTAAAACACCGAATCCGGGATGTCGACGCCGGCGTTGGCAAAGCGGTTGGCCAGATCCTGCGCGGTTTGTGACGGATAGTTGGTCAGTACCACCAGCGGCATCTCTTTTTCCAGAATGCGCTGCAGGAATTCGTTTGCGCCTTTCACGGCGGTATTGTCGTGCATCAACACGCCGTCGATGTCACAGATTACGCTTTTGATGGTCATAGGTGGCTTCCGGTCGGGCCTGCCAGCCGGCAGGCTTACTATTATTCTTCCAGCAGGTGCTGCAGCAGAATGCCATTCAGCATAGCGCGTTTTGCCAGCGCGAAAGCGCCAATTGCCGAACGATGGTCCAGCTCAGACCGCACCACAGGCAGATTTTTGCGAAACGCGTTCAACGCCTGGGTGTTAATGCAGCCCTCAATCGCCGGGAACAGCACTTTATCGGCATCGGTAATTTCGCCGGCCAGCACCACTTTTTGCGGGTTAAACAGGTTAATGGCGATAGCGATCGCTTTGCCGAGATAGCGGCCAACGTACTCGATCACTTCGCAGGCCAGCGCGTCGCCCTGATTGGCGGCGCGGCAGATTTGTGGCATCTGGCAATCATCCAGCGTCAGGCTGCTGGGATAACCCTGATTGAGCAGGTGGCGCACGCGGTTCTCAATCGCGCCATTAGCGGCAATGGTTTCGAGGCAGCCAAAGTTACCACAGTGGCAGCGTTCGCCGAGCGGATCGACCTGAATGTGGCCAATCTCACCCACGTTGCCATTGCTGCCGAGGAAAATGTGGCCGTTAGCGATGATGCCGGCGCCGGTTCCGCGATGTAAACGCACCAGAATGGAGTCCGCACAGTCGCGGCTTGCACCGAAATAGTGCTCAGCCAGCGCCAGGCTGCGGATATCGTGCCCGACAAAACTGGTGACGTTAAAGCGTTTTTTCAGGCTCGCCACCAGCGGCCAGTGGCTGACGGCGATATGCGGCATATAGCGAATGATGCCGTTAATCGGGTCGACCAGCCCCGGCAGGATCACCGCGATAGCGATCAGCTCATGAATTTTACGCTGGTGCGTGCTCATAAAGGCACTGATGGCGTTGAACAGCGCGTTCTCCAGCGTCTCCTGGGTGCGCTCCGGCAGCGGATAATCTTCCTGCGCCAGCGATTTTCCGCTGAGATCGAACAGCGTCAGCGTGGCATCGTTGCGCCCCAGGCGCACGCCGATGGTATGAAAATGGCGGGTTTCGGTGATGATGGAGATGGCGCGGCGCCCACCGGTGGAGGCCTGTTGCTCCACCTCTTTGATGAGGCCGCGTTCGATAAGCTGACGGGTAATTTTGGTGACGCTGGCGGGCGCAAGCTGGCTGAGTTCGGCAATCTGAATACGCGAAATCGGCCCCTGTTGATCAATCAGCCGGTAAACAGCTGCACTGTTAAGTTGTTTGACAAGATCGACATTTCCTATTTGAGTCTGGCCGCCAGTGGTCATTCAGTACTTACTCGCTGAGGACGTTGTCTCCGTTGACGAACGTCTTAGTGATTTGATAATCGCGGGTAAAGACAGTGAGGTTGGCGACTTTTCCTGCTTCCACCGTACCAAACTGCTTTTCCACACCCATTGCCCTTGCCGGATACAGGGTCGCCATGCGCAGCGCTTCGTCCAGCGCGATACCACAATGTTCCACGCTATTCTGCACCGCTTCAATCATCGTCAGCGCAGATCCGCTCAGGGTACCGTTCTCATCTACGCACAGGCCGTCGCGATAGTATATTGTTTTACCTGCAAAAATGAATTGATCAATCGACGCACCGGCTGGCGCGGTGGCATCGGTCACCAGCACCAGTTTGTCGCCTTTGATTCGTTTTGCATTGCGCACGTTAGCGTAATTGACATGTAAACCGTCTGCAATAATGCCGCAGTATACATCAGGCGAATCAAACAGCGCACCGATAAGACCTGGCTCACGACCGCTAAAGGCGCTCATGGCGTTATACAGGTGGGTGGCAAAGGTGACGCCCGCGCTGATGCCTGCTTTGGCTTCGGCATAGGTGGCATTGGAGTGACCAGACGACACAATAATTCCGGCGTCACGCAGCTGGCGAATCACGGCGCTGCCCGCATTTTCCGGTGCCAGCGTAACTTTGGTGATGACGTCAGCGTTGGCGCACAGGAAATCCACCAGTTCCGCATCCGGCAGACGAATCAGCTGCGGATTGTGGGTGCCTTTCTTCTCTTTATTCAGCCACGGCCCTTCCAGATGCAGGCCCAGCGCCTGATTCTGATGCTTCGCCAGGTAAGCACGCATGGTTTCAATCGCGCGCTTCATCAGTTCATCACTGCTGGTAATCAGCGTCGGTAAATAGCTGGTGCAGCCAGATTTTTCATTGGCACGCTGCATGATCTCCAGCGTTTCCACGCTCAGGGCATTGATGTCATCGTTGAACTGCACGCCGCCGCAGCCGTTGAGCTGCAGATCGATAAATCCGGGAGCGATGAACGCACCAGCCACATCCTGTTGTGGAATCGCGGCGTCCAGCGCATCGCGCGGGCAGACACGCTCAATCAGGCCATTGGCAATCACCACGGCGTGATTGTCCAGAACTTCATGACCGGTAAAAATCCGGCCGTTAACTAATGCGTACATCATCTCTTCTCCCGGCTGAACCTGCTGCGCTTAACAGCAGGCTTTCTACAACGTGTTGTTACACACCCTTCATATTTTCCGCTTCCATTTCGCGGAAATATTTCACGGTTTTCACTTTCAGTTCCATGGTGGCTGGCTCATCACACACCACCACTGCTTTCGGGTGCAGCTGCAGGCAGCTGATGGTCCACATGTGGTTGACGTTACCTTCTACCGCCGCCTGCAGCGCCTGGGCTTTGACGTGGCCGGTCACCAGAATCATCACTTCTTCCGCATCCAGCAGCGTGCCGACGCCCACGGTCAGGGCATATTTAGGCACCTGATCAACATCGCCGTCGAAGAAACGCGAGTTCGCCACACGGGTGTCGTGCGTCAGGGTTTTAATGCGGGTGCGGGAAGAGAGCGAAGAAGCCGGCTCGTTGAACGCAATGTGGCCATCGTTGCCGACGCCGCCCATAAACAGGTGGATTTTACCCAGTGCGCGGATCTTCTCTTCGTATTGGCGACATTCTGCGTCAATATCTTCGGCATTGCCATTCAGAAGATTGATATTTTCTGGTTGAATATCAACGTGATCGAAAAAGTTACGGTACATAAAGCTGTGATAGCTTTCCGGATGCTCTTTCGGCAGACCGACATACTCATCCATATTGAAGGTGATCACGTGTTTGAAACTAACCTGGCCCGCTTTATGCATCTCGATCAGGTGCTTGTAGGCTTCCAGCGGCGTACCGCCGGTTGGCAGTCCCAGCACAAAGGGACGGTCTGCGCTGGGTTTAAAGGCATTGATGCGATTAACGATATGGCGTGCAGCCCATTTACCCACCTGGGTCGGTGTGGCCAAAGGGATCAGTCTCATGTCTTCACCTCAGTTAAGATTGGAAAGTTAGGGTCGCGTTTACTGCTGCAGCTGGCTGCTTATAGGGTAACCCGTTTGCGCGCTCGCGGCGTTGGAAAAGTGCGACCTGATATTTTTCATCATAAAATAAGTTTGTGGTAGTGGCTAGCATTTCGCAGTGAAAAACGTCCATTTTGGTGATTAAAGTCACAGTTACACTGGTTTTAATTTGCGAGGCGAATTAATTTATCTTTACACTGCGCCTCGTGGTGAAGTGTGTCATCAAGGTACCGGGTGCCGGGATAATAAAATCAACCCGCATCACGGCAAAACGCCAGTCTCATAGGGGGAGAATAAGGTGAGTATTTTAGGATATCTGCAAAAGGTCGGCCGCGCGCTTATGGTGCCGGTAGCGACCCTGCCGGCAGCGGCAATCCTGATGGGGGTAGGTTACTGGATCGATCCGGACAGCTGGGGCGCAGGCAATGCGCTGGCAGCACTGCTGATCAAATCGGGTTCTGCCATCATCGACAACATGTCCGTGCTGTTCGCCATCGGTGTGGCTTACGGCATGTCAAAAGATAAAGACGGTGCAGCGGCATTAACCGGCTTTGTAGGTTTCCTCGTGGTTACTACCCTATGTTCACCCGCCGCGGTGGCCATGATTCAGAAAATGCCGGTGGAGCAGGTTCCTGCCGCCTTCGGTAAAATCAATAACCAGTTTGTCGGCATTCTGGTGGGCATTCTCTCGGCGGAAGTGTACAACCGCTTCAGCCACGTTGAGCTGCCCAAGGCGCTGTCGTTCTTCAGCGGTCGCCGTCTGGTGCCGATCCTGGTCTCCTTCCTGATGATTGTGGTCGCCTTTATCCTGATGTATGTCTGGCCGATCATTTTCGGCGGTCTGGTGAGCTTTGGTGAGCACATCCAGAAACTGGGCTCGGTCGGCGCGGGCGTGTACGCCTTCTTTAACCGTCTGCTGATTCCGGTTGGCCTGCACCACGCGCTGAACTCGGTGTTCTGGTTCGACGTGGCGGGCATCAACGATATTCCTAAATTCCTGGGCGGCGCGCAGTCTATTGCCAATGGTACCGGCATCCCGGGTATCACCGGTCGCTATCAGGCGGGCTTCTTCCCGATCATGATGTTCGGTCTGCCGGGTGCGGCGCTGGCAATCTATCACTGCTCACGCCCGGAAAACCGCGCGAAAGTCGGTGGTATCATGCTGGCAGCGGCTTTTGCAGCCTTCTTCACCGGCATCACCGAGCCACTGGAATTCTCCTTCATGTTTGTGGCACCGGTGCTGTATGTCATCCACGCCGTGCTGACCGGTATTTCGGTCTTCATCGCTGCCAGCATGCACTGGATTGCCGGTTTCGGTTTCAGTGCCGGTCTGGTGGACATGGTGCTGTCGACGCGTAACCCGCTGGCGGTGCACTGGTGGATGCTGATCCCGCAGGGTCTGGTGTTCTTCGTTATCTACTACGTGGTGTTCCGCTTCACCATTCAGAAATTCAACCTGCTGACGCCGGGTCGCGAGCTGGCTGCCGGTGATGAGACAGACGGCTACGACGTCAACGTTGATCACAGCAGCAACGGTGAGAGCGAAACCGAATCACTGGCGCGTCGCTATATCGGTGCGATAGGCGGTTCTGACAACCTGACCAACATCGACGCCTGCATCACCCGTCTGCGTCTGAATGTGAAAGACTCTGCGCAGGTGAATGAGAGTGTGGCTAAACGCCTCGGTGCTTCTGGTGTGATCCGCCTTAACAAGCAGAGCGTGCAGATCATTGTTGGTACGCAGGCCGAAAGCATTGCGACCGCGATGAAAACCGTACTGAGCAAAGGTCCGGTAGCCGGCGCAGCGGCACCTGCTGCGGCAACCACCGCCGCGCCTGCGGCTGCTCAGCCCCAGGCCGTGCGCAACAGCGAGAAAAAGGTGATTGCAACGCTGCTGGCACCGGTCAGTGGCGAAGTGGTAGCGCTGGAAAACGTGCCGGATGAAGCCTTCGCCAGCAAAGCGGTAGGCGATGGTCTGGCGATCAAACCGAGCGATAAAACTGTCGTCGCGCCGGTGGCGGGCACTGTGGTGAAAATCTTCAACACCAACCATGCATTCTGCCTTGAAGCCGAAAATGGCGTTGAGATTGTCGTGCACATGGGTCTCGATACCGTCGCGCTGGAAGGTAAAGGGTTTACCCGTCTGGTGGAAGAGGGCGCAACCGTCACAGCGGGTCAGCCGATCCTCGAAATGGATCTGGACTTCCTCAACGCCAATGCGCGTTCGATGATCAGCCCGGTGGTGGTCAGCAACAGCGATGATTTTGCTGGTCTGAATCTGCTGGCAGGCGGTACCGTGGTGGCAGGCGTTACGCCGCTGTACGAAGTCAAAAATTAACACGTATTGATCGTCACTGAAGGCAGGAAGCAATTCCTGCCTTTTTTGTTTTAAAACGACCAACAAACGGTTGTTTCCCTTCAGCGCTTTGTGGATCATACTCCGTTACTTCGTGGTACAAATCACCCGCTATTGTTTTGAGGATTTTGAGATGAGTGAGGCTGAAGCCCGCCCAACGAACTTTATTCGTCAGATCATCGACGAAGATTTGGCGAGCGGTAAGCACAACAGTGTGCATACCCGTTTCCCGCCTGAGCCCAATGGTTACCTGCATATTGGCCATGCAAAATCGATCTGCCTGAACTTTGGTATCGCACAAGATTATCAGGGGCAGTGCAACCTGCGTTTCGACGACACCAATCCGGTCAAAGAGGATATGGAGTTCGTTGAATCGATCAAGAATGATGTGCAATGGCTGGGCTTTGAGTGGAGCGGCAACATTCGTTACTCCTCTGACTACTTTGACCAACTGTTCAACTACGCGGTTGAGCTGATCAACAAAGGCCTGGCCTACGTTGACGAGCTGTCGCCAGAGCAAATCCGTGAATACCGCGGCACGCTAACCGCGCCGGGCAAAAACAGCCCGTATCGCGATCGCAGCGTGGAAGAGAACCTGGCGTTGTTCCAGAAGATGCGTGATGGCGGCTTCGAAGAGGGCAAAGCCTGTCTGCGTGCCAAAATCGACATGGCATCCAGCTTTATTGTGATGCGCGATCCGGTGCTGTACCGCATTAAATTTGCCGAACACCACCAGACTGGCAACAAGTGGTGCATCTATCCGATGTACGACTTTACCCACTGCATCTCCGATGCGCTGGAAGGCATCACCCATTCCCTGTGTACGCTGGAGTTCCAGGATAACCGTCGTCTCTACGACTGGGTGCTGGATAACATCACTATTCCGGTGCATCCGCGTCAGTACGAGTTCTCGCGCCTGAATCTGGAATATGCGGTGATGTCGAAGCGTAAGCTGACGCAGCTGGTGAGCGAGAAGATTGTTGAAGGCTGGGACGATCCGCGCATGCTGACCGTATCCGGTCTGCGCCGTCGTGGCTATAGCGCGGCGTCAATCCGCGAATTCTGCCGCCGTATCGGTGTGACCAAGCAGGACAACATTGTTGAGATGGCGTCGCTGGAGTCGTGCATTCGTGACGACCTCAACGAGAACGCGCCGCGCGCCATGGCGGTGCTGGATCCGCTGAAAGTGGTGATCGAGAACCTGCCGGCCGGGCATGAAGAAATCATCAGCATGCCGAACCACCCGAACAAGCCGGAGATGGGCACGCGTGAGGTGCCGTTCAGCCGTGAGGTGTGGATCGATCGTGCCGACTTCCGTGAAGAGGCCAACAAGCAGTACAAACGTCTGGTGCTGGGTAAAGAAGTTCGTCTGCGCAACGCTTACGTCATTCGTGCCGAGCGCGTGGCGAAAGATGAAGCCGGCGACATCACCTGCATCTACGCTACCTGCGATGTCGACACCCTGAGCAAAGATCCGGCCGATGGCCGCAAGGTGAAAGGCGTTATCCATTGGGTGTCGGCGATTCACGCGCTGCCTGCCGAATTCCGCCTGTACGATCGTCTGTTCAGCGTGCCAAACCCGGGCGCGGCCGAGGATTTCCTCACCACCATTAACCCGAACTCGCTGGAGATCAAACAGGGCTTCGTTGAGCCGGGTCTGCGTGCCGCCAGCGCGCTGGCGCCGTATCAGTTTGAGCGCGAAGGTTACTTCTGCGCTGACAGCGTGTACTCGCAGCCGTCGAAACTGGTGTTCAACCGCACTGTGGGTCTGCGTGATACCTGGGCAAAAATCGGCGAATAATTTTACTGCTTGATAGCACGATATGATCAGCAAAGGGCGAGCAATCGCCCTTTTTTATTGCCCGTTATCTGCAAACGGGAATCGATTATGCTGAACCAGACAAAAAACAGTAATCACGCGCGATTACGACTAATCTGACTTTAATAAAATTAACTAATTTACCCGTGTGAAATCGTTATTTTCAGGTAGGCTATGCGCTCTTAAATGTTGCTGTGCGGGTTAGCGAAGGAAGAAAAATGACAAGTCTCGCTCTGGAAGCCAAACATAGCGTGGTGGTTTTACATCAGCTTATCGAACGTATTTTTAATCAGGCCGAAGGCAGCGATGACAGTATGGATCTGCTGCTGTCGCACTTTCATCCCGACTTCAAAATGGTGACGCCGCAAGGCAAACAGCTCGATCTCAATGACACTGAAACCCTGTTTCGCAAACTGCACGGGCAGCGGGAAGGGATGCGAATCGCCACCAGTGAGCATGCCATCATTTCCCAGCAGCAGCAGGAAGTGACCATTCAGTATCACGAACTGCAAATGCTCAACGGCAACAACCAGACCCGCATTTCGCTGGCGGTGCTGGACTGCAGCACGCCGGTTCCGCGCTGGCGCTATTTGCAGGAAACGCTGGTCGCCTGAACGCAGCCATAAAAAAACCGGTGCCTGGCACCGGTTTTTTTATACTGCATAGCATATTCAATTACTGATCGTGGAGCGTCTCGTCTTCGCGGCAGTCTCCCAGCGCACAGTGGCCGTACAGATACAGGCTGTGGTTGCTGAGTTTGATACCGTGGCGTGTCGCAATCTCACGCTGACGCGTTTCGATAGATTCATCGCTAAACTCGATCACTTTGCCGCAGTCGAGGCAAATCAGGTGATCGTGATGATGCTGCTGGGTCAGTTCGAACACGGATTTCCCGCCTTCGAAGTTATGACGCGTCACGATGCCGGCGTCGTCAAACTGGTTCAGAACACGGTATACCGTCGCCAGACCAATCTCTTCGCCCATGTCGATCAGGCGTTTGTACAAATCTTCCGCACTGACATGATGGGACTCGGGTCCGGGTCCCTGAAGCACTTCCAGAATCTTCAGTCTGGGCAGCGTGACTTTCAGGCCAGCCTTTTTCAATGCGGAGTTGTTGTCAGTCATGCGGATATTGTCCTGTTACTTTGCTAGTCACTTACGGCGCAAAGGCCTTGAATGTGTGGTCAACGCGCATTCTCATTTGCGTCTCATTATAGAGCTCAGCCTGCGAAATGAAAACCGGCTGCGGCGGACAATTCCCCGGATGCTGTAAGGAGAAATGTCGTGAGCCTCAGCGGGATCGTGCAGATCGATGTTCCTTTTCGCGCAGTCTCAGTCTGATGCCCGAGGAATAAGCAGATGACCGTTGCGGGTATTCTACAGAATTGAGGGAAAAAGTTAAAAAACCGTAGCTATTATTTTTATAGGTAATTCCATTGCCCGATGTGAGCCAGCGCCCACATCGGACAGGAAAGCATCAGGCTTCGATGATCGCCTGCAGCTGCAGCTCATCAAAGATCTGCTTAACCCATTTGTCGACGCGCTCGTTAGTCAGTTCAGGCTGACGATCTTCATCAATGGCGAGGCCGAGGAAGTGTTTGTCGTCTGCCAGACCTTTAGAGGCTTCGAAGTGGTAACCTTCGGTTGGCCAGTGGCCCACAATCACTGCGCCGTTTGGCTCAATGATGTCGCGAATGGTGCCCATCGCGTCACAGAAGTACTCGGCGTAATCTTCCTGATCGCCGCAGCCAAACAGCGCCACCAGCTTACCGTTAAAATCAATCTCTTCCAGCGTCGGGAAGAAGTCATCCCAGTCGCACTGGGCTTCACCGTAGTACCAGGTCGGAATACCCAGCAGCAGAATATCGAATGCTTCGAGATCTTCTTTGGTGCTCTTAGCAATGTCATGCACTTCGGCGACATCTTTACCCAGTTGTTTCTGGATCATTTTTGCAATGTTTTCAGTGTTGCCGGTATCGCTGCCGAAGAAAATGCCTACGATTGCCATGGAGTGAGTAACCTCTTAAATCCTGATTGTGAAAGTAAGTCAGAAGACGACACAGTTATGCGAATGATAGCAGACCGGCGAAAAGCGCGGAATGTGTAAAGCGCTGAGTTTGTGTTCCAGCGTGCGGTCTGCGCACGTTACGCCAGTTTGAGCTGCGCCAGCAGCATTTGTTCAATCAGTTCACTGCGGCTGATGTTCTGCTGCTCGGCCAGCGTATTAAGCGCGTCGACCGCTTCGCTGGACATTTTCAGCTCAACGCGGCGCAGGCCGCGCACCCGGTCGCGCTTCAGCTGGTTGCGCTTATTAATGCGCAGCTGCTCATCACGCGACAGCGGACTGGTTTTAGGGCGACCGGGACGCCGCTCGTCTGCGAAGAGATCGAGCGTGGTACGATCTGTCTGTTCTTTTGCCATGGTTTGTGAAACTGCGTGGGCGCGAACGGCGGAAAGGCGCTGCGCGATTTAAACATTTATCGGCCCGACCGCGGCGAAAAAAGCATCCGCGGCAAATTTTTAGCGCGACATCATACTCCAGCGCCCGGCGCGACGCCAACCCTAAACCGCCCGTAGCAAGCTTTTGCTTTTACAGGTTAAAAAAGCGGCGCACCGCGCGCAGTACGGCATCGGGTTTTTCGGCATGCACCCAGTGGCCGGCACCGCTGATAATGTGCGCCTGCGCCTGCGGGAACTGGCGCAGCAGCGCATCACGGTGCTGATTGTCCAGATAGGGTGAATCACCGCCGCGAATAAACAGCGCCGGATGAGGCCACGCGGGCACCTCCTGCCAGCCGGAGAGCACCGGATAATTGTCCCATAACACCGGCACGTTAAAGCGCCATTCGCCTTCGTGGAAGGATTTCAGAATGAACTGAATCACGCCTTCTTCGCGTACATATTCACGCATCACGTCGGCTGCAGCGCTGCGGCGCGTGACGCCAGCTGCGCTGACCGCGCGGATTGCCGCGAAGATCTCATCGTGGCGTCGCGTCTGGTAATCCACCGGCGCGATATCAATCAGTACCATTTTGCCAATCCGTTCGGGCGCAACGGCGCTCAGCGCCATGGCAATTTTGCCGCCCATTGAGTGGCCGATAACATCGACCCGTTCGATGTGGTGCGCGTCAAGCGTATCGACCATATCCTGCGCCAGCGCAGCGTAGTGCATCTCTTCGCTGCGCGGAGACAGGCCGTGGTTACGGACATCCACCTGCAGCGTGGGCCGTGCATCGCGCACGCCGCGCGCCAGTACGCCGAGGTTATCCAGGCTACCAAACAGGCCATGAATTAACAGAATGGGCTGGGCATCAGGGGCAGATTGTTCAGTTTGCAGACGGGCGTTCAAAATCATGGCTAAAGTTCTTTCGGTTGAGACCTGGGCTTAGGGTATCATGGATTCACCTGTCCCGGCGCCAGGCGGTCAGGCATTAGGGCATATTCCGACTTTTGCCCGTAAACGATGCCAGCGCTACCGGCTGTCGCGGATTTAACTTTATAATCCTTATGTTAGAGCCCGCTCACATTTTGCACGACCGGATTTTGTTAAGGCCTTTGCAAAGTAGCGTGGTTCTGCCATTTGCCAGAATCGCACGGAAAAAGATGAAAACGATTGAAGTTGACGAAGAACTCTACCGTTATATTGCCAGCCACACGCAGCACATTGGTGAAAGCGCCTCGGACATTTTGCGCCGTATGCTGAAATTCACTGCCGGCCAGAGCGCATCCGCCGCGTCAGCGGCGAATGCGGCGGTAAAAGAAGCACCGGCTGCACGCAGCGAAGCGCGACCTCAGGATCGCGTGCGCGCCGTACGCGAGCTGCTGCTGTCTGACGAGTATGCGGAGCAGAAGAAGGCGGTTAATCGCTTCATGCTGATCCTGTCAACGCTTTATCGTCTTGATCCGGCAGCCTTTGCTGATGCCACTGCCTCGCTGCAGGGCCGCACCCGCGTTTACTTTGCGGGCGACGAGCACACGCTGCTGCAAAATGGCACCCATACTAAGCCGAAGCACGTGCCCGGCACGCCGTACTGGGTGATCACCAATACCAATACAGGTCGTAAATGCAGCATGGTGGAACACATCATGCTTGCCATGCAGTTCCCGCAGGAACTGGCAGAGAAAGTTTGCGGCACCATTTAAACCGAAGCGTCAGGGAGAAGCGCCAATGGCCAATCACCCCCGTGCCGGGCAACCTGCCCAGCAGAGCGATTTGATTAACGTTGCACAATTAACCTCGCAGTACTACGTCCTGAAGCCGGATGCGGCGAACCCGGACCATGCGGTGAAATTTGGCACCTCCGGCCACCGCGGCAGCGCGGGACGTCATAGCTTCAACGAAGTACACATTCTGGCGATTGCGCAGGCGATCGCTGAAGAGCGTAAAAAGAACGGCATCACCGGTCCGTGCTACGTAGGCAAAGACACCCATGCGCTGTCTGAGCCGGCGATCCTGTCAGTGCTGGAAGTGCTGGCCGCCAACGGCGTTGATGTGATTGTGCAGCAGGACAACGGCTATACGCCGACGCCGGCGATCTCCAACGCCATTCTGGAGCATAACAAGCGCGGCGGCGCGCAGGCGGACGGTATCGTGATTACCCCGTCGCACAACCCGCCGGAAGACGGTGGCATCAAGTACAATCCGCCGAACGGTGGACCGGCTGACACCAACGTCACCAAAGTGGTGGAAGATCGCGCGAATCAGCTGATCAAAGGTGAGCTGAAAGAGGTTAAGCGTCTGGCGCTGGATCAGGCGTGGGCCAGTGGCCACATCGTTGAGCAGGATCTGATCCAGCCATACGTTGAAGGTCTGGCGCAGGTGATTGACTTCCCGGCGATCCAGAAAGCCGGCCTGAAAATCGGTGTCGATCCGCTCGGCGGTTCCGGCATGGCCTACTGGCAGCGCATTGCTGAGCACTACCAGCTGGATCTGACCATCGTCAATGATGCCATCGACCAGACGTTCCGCTTCATGCATCTGGATAAAGATGGCGTGGTGCGCATGGACTGTTCGTCCGAGTGCGCGATGGCCGGTCTGCTGGCGTATAAAGATAAGTTCGATCTGGCCTTCGGTAACGATCCGGATTACGACCGTCACGGCATCGTCACGCCCGCCGGTCTGATGAACCCGAACCACTATCTGGCGGTAGCGATCAACTACCTGTTCCAGCACCGTCCGCAGTGGGGCAAAGAGGTGGCCGTTGGTAAAACGCTGGTTTCCAGCGCGATGATTGACCGCGTGGTGAACGACATTGGTCGCAAGCTGGTGGAAGTCCCGGTCGGCTTCAAATGGTTCGTGGATGGTCTTTTCGACGGCAGCTTTGGCTTTGGCGGCGAAGAGAGCGCCGGCGCCTCGTTCCTGCGTTTCGACGGCTCCGCCTGGTCAACAGACAAAGACGGCATCATCCTGTGTCTGCTGGCGGCGGAAATCACTGCGGTTACCGGTAAGAACCCGCAGCAGCACTATGATGAGCTGGCCGCGCGTTTTGGTGCGCCAAGCTACAACCGTCTGCAGGCACCTGCCACTTCTGCGCAGAAAGCGGCGCTGTCGAAGCTGTCACCTGAAATGGTCAGCGCCGATACGCTGGCGGGCGACCCGATCACCGCACGTCTGACCGCGGCACCGGGCAACGGCGCCTCGATTGGTGGTCTGAAAGTGATGACTGAAAACGGCTGGTTTGCCGCGCGTCCGTCCGGTACCGAAGACGCCTACAAAATCTATTGTGAAAGCTTCCTCGGCGCTGAGCATCGCCAGCAGATCGAGAAAGAAGCGGTAGAAATTGTCAGCGAAGTGCTGAAAAACGCCTGACAGGGCGGCACGCATGACATGAAGGCCGCGCTCGCGGCCTTTTTTTATGGCATAAAGCGATAGCCGATGCCGGTTTCCGTCAGCAGATGACTGGGCTGGGTGGGATTGGCTTCCAGCTTTTGCCGCAGGTGTCCCATATAGATGCGCAGATAATGGCTGTGTTCGACGGCGTTAGGGCCCCAAACCTGGTTAAGCAACTGGCGCTGGGTCAGCACCTTACCGGCGTTATTCAGCAGCAGACTGAGCAGACGAAACTCGGTCGGCGTCAGATGCACTTCCTCACCGCTGCGCAGCACGCGTCGCGCGGCGAGATCGACACTCACCTCACCAAACTGCACCAGCGGCTCCGGCTGGCTGCGCTGATGACGACGCAGCGCCACGCGCACGCGCGCCAGCAGTTCGCCGATGCCAAACGGCTTAGTGAGATAGTCGTCAGCGCCGGCATCCAGCGCCTCTATTTTATCCTGCTCGTCACTGCGTGCTGACAGCACAATTACCGGCATGCTGCTCCACTGCCGCACTTCGCGGATGAAGGCATTGCCATCGCCGTCCGGTAAACCGAGATCGAGAATCACCAAATCCGGTTTGCGCGTAGCCGCTTCAATCAGGCCGCGCTGCAACTGCTCCGCTTCCACAATCTTCAGGCCTTCGCTCTCCAGCGCCAGGCGCACGAAACGGCGAATCTCCTTTTCATCTTCGACAATCAAGATGGTCGTCACGCTGACTCCTGCGGCAAATAAGGTTAACGCATTACTTTAACAATAAACCGCGACGGCGTCCGTCACGATCTCAGTAACTCGCTGTGATCCAAAATTTTACAAAAATGTAACTTCCTTTCATCCCGGCCAGGAAATGACTGAAAAAAGATCAAAATAGTGGTCGGATGAGTAGTAAAATTACACAACCAGGCGTAATATCTGAGGCAGATCACATTTCATAGCAAAATTTACCACGAGGAGGCATTGATGTATCAGGCATATCCACTCGCCAAAATTGTGCTGCGCCGTGTGCTGGTGGTATTGATTGGCGTACTGGCGCTGCCAGTGATGCTGTTCCGCCAGGATCGCGCGCGCTTCTACAGTTATCTGCACCGCATGTGGTGCAAAACCAGCACCAAACCAGTCTGGCTGGCGCAATCGGAAGCGGCAGGCGGTATCTACTGGTAACCCCCGGCTTCGCGGTGATAACCCGGTGACCTCGCTCGAGGCACCGGGTTTTTTTATCTTAAAGTGGTGCGACAAACGCATTGTCCCGCTGTTATCTCGCGGCATTTCAGCTACACTTAAACCTCTACAAGATTTTGGAGGTTGTACAAGTATGAGCGAGAAAATTCCTGTAGGTATCAGTGCCTGCCTGCTCGGGGATAGCGTCCGATTCGATGGCGGCCACAAGCGTTTTGCCTTTGCGACTGACGAGCTCGCGCCATTTGTGCGCTTCGAACCTGTCTGCCCGGAAATGGCCATCGGTCTGCCGACGCCGCGCCCAGCGCTGCGGCTGGTCAAACAGAGCGACGATCAGATCCACCTGTGTTTCAGTAAAGACGGCGGGGAAGAGCTGACCGACGAAATGGCCCGCTGGTCTGCGGAGCGCGTCAAATCGCTGCACCACCTCTGCGGCTACATCCTGTGTGCCAAATCGCCGAGCTGCGGACTGGAGCGCGTGCGCGTCTACGAGCCTGACACTAACAACAATCGCAAAGCTGGCACCGGTGTGTTCACCTCGTTCCTGCAAAAAGAGCTGCCGTGGCTGCCGCTGGAAGAGGATGGACGCCTGCACGATGATGCGATCCGCGAAAACTTTATGGGACGCGTCTATGCGCTGCATGAGTTCAACGAAATGTGGCGTAGCGGGCTGACGCGCCACAAGCTGATTGCCTTCCACAGTCGCTACAAATTACTGCTGCTGTCGCATGCGCAGGATGAGTACCGCGAGATGGGGAGGTTTGTCGCGGCAATGGAACAGTGGGAGTCACTGGATGCGTACGCCTTTGAATACCGTAACCGTCTTATGCACCTGATGTCGCACCAGGCGTCGCGTCGTAATCACACCAATGTGCTGATGCATGTACAGGGCTATTTCCGGCCGAAGCTGAGTTCACCGCAGCGTCAGGAGCTGGCGCAGCTGATCGATCGCTACCGTCGCGGTGTGCAGCCGTTGCTGGCCCCCATCACCATGCTGAAACATTACATGGCAGAGTTCCCGCACCCGTGGCTGGCGCAGCAGCGTTATTTCGATCCCTACCCGGAAGCGCTGCGTCTGCGCTACGGCCAGTAAACACGGAGCGTTATGAGCACTCATTTAGTCTGGCTGCGTAACGATTTGCGCATGAATGATAACAGCGCACTGGCCGCGGCCTGCCGCGACAGTCAGGCCGAGGTGCTGGCGCTGTTCATCGCCACGCCCGGCCAGTGGCAGCAACACAGTATGGCCCCCAAACAGGCGGCTTTTATCCATCAAAACCTGTGTCTGCTGCAGCAGTCGCTGGCAGAACGCGGTATTAAGCTGCACTTTCATCAGTGCGATGACTTCGCCGCGTCGGTCGACTATCTGGCGACCTTCTGCCAGCAGCACAAGGTGGATGCGCTGTTTTACAACTATCAGTATGAAATCAATGAGCGCCAGCGCGATGCTGCGGTTGAGAAGCAGCTCGATCAGCAGGGCGTGGTGTGCCAGGGGTTCGATGACAGCCTGCTGTTACCGCCGGGCAGCGTACAGACCGGCAGCAACAGCATGTTCAAAGTGTTCACGCCGTTCAGCAAAGCGTTTATCCGGCGTCTGCAACAGGGGCTGCCAGAGTGCCATCACGCACCAAAAGCGCGCGCCGGGGCACCCGTGGCCGCCGGTAAAAAAATAGCGGCATTCGATTATCCTGTGGAAGAATTCGACGAAACCTGGTTCCCCGCCGGAGAAGAGGCGGCGCTGAAGCAACTGCGCCAGTTTGCCCAGCAGCGGGTGGAAAAATATGACCAGCAGCGCGACATACCGGCGATTGACGGCACCAGCCGCCTGTCGCCGTATCTGGCGATTGGTGTACTGTCGCCGCGTCAGTGTTTGCATCGCATTCTGAAGGAGCATCCGCAGGCGCTGAACAACGGCAGCGCGCTGGTGTGGCTGAATGAACTGGTCTGGCGCGAATTTTATCGTCACCTGATGGTGGCCTTTCCGGCGCTGTGTAAGCATCAGCCGTTTGTCGACTGGACGCGCAACGTCAGCTGGCAACAGAATGAGCAACACCTTACCGCCTGGCAGCAGGGCAAAACCGGTTATCCGATTGTTGACGCAGCGATGCGCCAGCTCAATACGCTGGGCTGGATGCACAACCGGTTACGCATGATCACCGCCAGCTTTCTGGTGAAAGATCTGCTGATTGACTGGCGCGAGGGTGAACGCTATTTCATGCAGCAGCTGATTGACGGCGATCTGGCGGCCAATAACGGTGGCTGGCAGTGGGCCGCGTCGACCGGCACCGACGCCGCGCCTTACTTCCGCATCTTCAACCCGACGACCCAGGGCGAGCGCTTTGATAAGCAGGGCGAGTTTATCCGCCGGTGGCTGCCGGAGCTGCAAGACGTGCCGGACAGCGCCATCCATCAGCCGCACGCCTGGGCGGAGAAAAATAACAAGAAACTCGATTATCCGGTGCCAATCGTGGAACATAAGGCGGCACGTAAAAAGACACTAGACGCCTTCGAGCGCGCGCGCAGCGCAGCCTGAGGCGGTCACGGAGCCGTTATGAACAATTTCGAGTTAGAACAGATCGTCAATCAGCAACTCAACACCAGTGCCTTCAGCGACTATGCGCCCAACGGTTTGCAGGTTGAGGGGCGTGAGCAGGTGCGCCGCGTAATTACCGGGGTGACGGCTTGTCAGGCGCTGCTGGATGAGGCGGTAAAACGCCAGGCCGATGCGATACTGGTGCATCATGGCTACTTCTGGAAGAGCGAAGCGCCGGTGATCAAAGGCATGAAGCGCCAGCGTCTGCGCACGCTGCTGGCCAATGACATCAACCTGTACGGCTGGCACCTGCCGCTCGATGCTCACCCACAGTTGGGCAACAACGCCCAGCTGGCCACGCTGTTTGATATCGACGTCAAAGGTGAAATTCAGCCGCTGGTGCCCTGGGGCGAGCTGGCTGAGCCGCTAAGCGGTCCGGCGCTGGCGGAAAAGATCGCGGCGCGCCTTGGACGCCAGCCGCTGCACTGCGGTGATAATGCTCCGGCGCTGATTCGCCGGGTGGCATGGTGCAGCGGTGGCGGCCAGGGCTTTATCGATGCGGCCGCCGCCTTTGGCGTTGACGCCTTTATCAGCGGTGAAGTTTCTGAGCAGACCATCCACTGCGCCCGTGAACAGGGGCTGCATTTCTTTGCTGCCGGCCATCACGCCACCGAACGCGGTGGCATTAAAGCGCTCGGTGAGTGGCTCGCCAGCCAGCATGGTCTGGATGTGACTTTTATCGATATCGACAATCCCGCCTGACCGCCTCGCTTATGCGCCCGGAAAACACGTGCCGGGCGCAAATCAGTTGACACGTCTCCTTCACTTTCGCATAACTTATTGACTTTTCGCATAAGCGAATGCCCTCAGGCGCGCCGTCACTGCGGTCACGGCGCGTTTTATTAATGACCGGGAGGTGGGTTTTGCAACGAGCACGTTGTTATCTGCTGGGTGAGCGGGCTGTGGTACTGGAGCTGGAACCGCCGGTTTCGCTCGTCAGCCAGCAGCGCATCTGGGGATTGTGCCAGCGGCTGCAGCAGAATGAGCAGATCGCGGAAGTGATTCCGGGCATGAATAACCTGACGCTGCTGCTGCGCGATCCGCAGCTGAAAGCGCTGGATGCCATCGAGCGTTTGCAGTGCTGGTGGGAAGAGAGCGAGGTGCTGCTGGCCGAGCCGCGTCAGGTGGAAATTCCAGTGGTGTATGGCGGCGCGGGCGGACCGGATCTGGCGGAGGTCGCCCGTGCGGCGGAGCTGACCTCGCAACAGGTGGTGGAGCTGCACAGCAGCGCGGATTACGTGGTCTATTTCATTGGCTTTCAGCCGGGTTTCCCTTATCTCGGTGGGCTTGATGAGCGGCTGCACACGCCGCGTCGCGCCGAGCCCCGGCTGGTGGTGCCTGGCGGTTCGGTGGGCATTGGCGGCAGCCAGACCGGCATCTATCCGCTGGCCGCGCCCGGTGGCTGGCAGCTGATTGGCCACACGCCGCTCAACCTGTTCGATCCACAACAGCAGCCGCCGACGCTGCTGCGTCCCGGCGACAGCGTCCGCTTCGTGCCACAACGGGAGGGCGTATGTTAAACATTTTGCGTGCCGGATTAATGACCTCGGTGCAGGATCGCGGCCGCCACGGCTGGCGGCAATACGGCATCAGCCTGAGCGGCGCACTGGATGAGCCTTCAATGCGCACGGCCAATATGCTGGTCGGCAACGCGGAAAACAGCGCGGTGCTGGAAATTGTGCTCGGCCAGTTCAAAGCGGAGTTTCGTCGCGACGGCTGGTTTGCGCTGACCGGTGCCAGCTGCAGCGCCGAACTGGATGGCCAGCCGGTGTGGACCGGCTGGCGTCTGCCGGTGAAAAAAGGCCAGGTGCTGAGTCTGTCCATGCCCACGCGCGGTATGCGCAGCTATCTGGCGGTGAACGGCGGTTTCGCCATCGACGCCATGCTGGGATCGCACAGCACCGATCTCAAAGCGGCCTTTGGCGGCTGGCAGGGACGTAAACTGCAGGATGGCGATCAGCTGCCGCTGGGCAAGCCGACGCGCCGCTTCAGCCATCAGGCTGGCGTCCGGCAGCTGCTGTGGGGCAACCGCATCCGCGCGCTGCCGGGGCCGGAGTACAACGAATTTACCCACGACGCGCAGGACGCATTCTGGCGTAACCCGTGGCAGCTCAGCCCGCAAAGTAACCGCATGGGCTACCGGCTGCAGGGCAGTCCGCTGCAGCGCAGTGTCGCACGTGAACTGCTGTCGCACGGCCTGGTGCCGGGTGTGGTGCAGGTGCCGCCGAACGGTCAGCCGATTGTGCTGATGGCCGATGCGCAAACCACCGGCGGCTATCCGCGTATTGCCTGCGTCATCGAGGCCGATCTCTATCAGCTGGCGCAGATTCGTCTGGGAGAACCGATTCACTTCATCCGCTGCACGCTGGAGGAGGCGCTGCTGGCCAAACAGCAGCAGCAACGTTCGCTTGATCAGATAGCCTGGGGGCTTGCTCATGAAGATCGATCTTAACGCCGACCTCGGTGAAGGCAGTGCCAGCGATCGGGCCCTGCTGGAGCTGGTGAGCTCGGCCAACATCGCCTGCGGTTTCCATGCCGGCGATGCCGAAACCATGCTGCAGTCGGTGCGCTGGGCCAGCGCCAATGGCGTGGCGATCGGTGCGCATCCGAGCTTTCCCGACCGGGAAAATTTTGGCCGGACCGCCATGCAGCTGCCGCCGGAAACCGTCTACGCGCAGGTGATCTACCAGATTGGTGCCCTGAAAAGCCTCGCTGAAAGTGAAGGGGCGAAGCTGGTGCACGTGAAACCGCACGGCATGCTGTATAACCAGGCGGCGGCGGATGCAGCGCTGGCGGATGCGATTGCGCGCGCGGTGAAAGCCGTCGATCCGGCGCTGATTCTGGTTGGCCTGGCGGGCAGCGCCTCAATTGCCGCCGCCGCGCATCATGGTCTGCGCACGCGCGAAGAAGTGTTTGCTGACCGCGGCTATCTGGCCAGTGGCGCGCTGGTGCCGCGCAGCCAGCCGGGGGCGTTAATCGAAGAGGCTGAGCAGGCGCTGGCGCAGACGCTCACCATGGTGCAGCAGCGTCAGGTGCGCAGCGTCAGCGGCGAATGGGTGGCGGTGAATGCGCAGACGGTCTGTCTGCACGGCGATGGTGCCCATGCGCTGGAATTCGCCCGCACGCTGCGCGCCGCTTTTGCGACAAATCAGATTGCTGTCACCAGCGCCTGATCATTGACTGTTAGCCCGGCCTGTTGCCGGGCTTTTTATTTCTGACGAGGGGAAAACATGGATAACGTGGTCAATCTCTGGCCGTTACTTGGCATTGCCGCGATTGTGCTTGGCTTTGTGCTGCGCTTCAACCCGGTGCTGGTGGTGATTGTTGCCGGTTTTGTCACCGGGCTGGCGGCGCATATGCCGCTCGGCGATATTCTGGAGAAGCTCGGTTCCGGCTTTCTCAATACCCGTAATCTGCCGCTGATCCTGCTGTTACCGCTGGCGGTCATCGGATTGCTGGAGCGCCACGGTTTGAAAGAGCGTGCGCAGACGTGGATCGCCCGGATCAAAACCGCCACCGCCGGCCGTTTACTGATCGTCTATCTGTTCGTGCGTGAGCTGACTGCGGCGCTGGGGCTGACCAGCCTGGGCGGGCATCCGCAGATGGTGCGTCCGCTGCTGGCGCCGATGGCCGAAGGTGCCACTGAAAACCGTTACGGCAGCGTATCACCGGAGATTCGTCAGCGGCTGCGCGCCATGTCGGCGGCCACCGATAACGTCGGGCTGTTCTTCGGTGAAGATATTTTCGTGGCCTTCGGCGCGATCATTTTTATGCACAACTTTATGCAGGAGTCGGCGGGCATCAGCACCGAGCCGTTGCACATCGCGCTGTGGGGCATTCCGACCGCGCTGTGTGCGTTCCTGATTCATGCATCGCGACTGGTGCGGCTCGACCGTCAGCTGTCGCGTGAGCTGGGCGCGCTCAACCAGCAGGCGCTGCGCGCAAAAGGAGGTGAGTGATGTTTCAGCAACAGTATCTGATGTGGCTGGCCGGGGCGATCCTGCTGATTGTCGCGCTGCTGTCATGGCGCGATAGCGCCAACCCGCGCCGTTTTACCACCGGTTTATTCTGGGCGCTGTACGGTCTGATTTTCCTGATTGGCGACGGTGCTTATCAACTGATGGGGCAGTGGGCCGGTGATGCGGAGCTGGGACGTCGCTGGTTGCATATTGCCGTGGGCGCGGCGGTGGTGATCATGGCGCTGGTTGCCGGGTTCGGCGGCGTGCGCCTCGGTCGCTATCATCAGCGCAGCGATGAACAGAAGCAGCAGAGCGCGCAGCGTCTGGGCAATAAGCTGTTTCTGCCGGCGCTGGCGATCCCGCTGGTGACGGTGATTGGCGTGCTGGCGTTCAATCATATTCCCGGTCTGCAGGAGAGGGTGTTTGGCCCGGGCAATCATTCGACGCTGGTCACGCTGTTTTCGATGATGATTGGCTGCGTGCTGGGCTGGCTGATTGCGCTGAAGTTTACCCATGAGAAGCCGCTGCAGTCGATGCAGGAGACGCGGCGTTTGCTGGATGCGGTTGGCTGGGCGTTTATTTTGCCACAGATTCTCGCCACGCTCGGCCTGCTGTTTACCAGCGCCGGCGTCGGCACGGCGATTTCGCATCTGACTGAACACTATCTGGCGGTGGATAACCGGCTGATTGCGGTCGCGGTGTATGCACTGGGCATGGCGCTGCTGACCATGGTGATGGGCAATGCGTTTGCGGCGTTCCCGATTGTCACCGCCGGCATCGGTATTCCGATTCTGGTGCTGCAGCACGGCGGCAATCCGGCGGTGATGGCAGCGATCGGCATGTTCTGCGGCTACTGCGGTACGCTGATGACACCGATGGCTGCCAACTTCAATATTGTTCCGGCACGTTTACTGGAGCTGCCGGATCGTAACGCGGTGATCAAGGCTCAGGTGCCAACCGGTGTGCTACTGTTAGTAGTAAATATTTTCCTGCTTTATTTCCTGATGTTCCTGTGAGGTTGCGATGAAAACGGTGTTAATGACGGCGTTCGAGCCGTTTGGCGGCGAGCGCATTAATCCGTCGTGGGAAGCGGTGCGCAGCTTTGATGGTCGGGAGTTCGGCGGCGCGCGGATTGTGGTGCGCCAGCTGCCGGTGGTATTCGCCCGCTGCGGCCAGGTGCTGACCGCTGCGCTGGAAGAGTTGCAGCCGCACCGCGTGCTGTGCGTCGGCCAGGCTGGCGGGCGCAGCGATATCAGCGTAGAGCGCGTGGCGATTAATGTGAACGATGCGCGCATTCCGGATAACGACCAGCAGCAGCCGGTCGATCAGCCGATTGTCACCGGGGGACCGGCGGCCTATTTTTCCACGCTGCCGATCAAAGCGATGGTCGCGGCACTGCGCGAAGTGGGGATTCCGGCTTCGGTGTCGCAAACCGCCGGGACATTTACCTGCAATAACGTCATGTATCACCTGCTGCACTGGCTGGAGACCACAGGCAGCGCAGCACGCGGCGGTTTCGTGCATATCCCGTATATGCCGCAGCAGGCGGCGCAGCATCCTGGTGCACCGAGTATGTCGACCGCCAGTGTGATTCAGGCGCTGGAAACGTCGCTGCAGGTGATTCTCAGCACAGAGAAAGACATTCGCGAAGTGGGCGGCGCAACCCATTAATCAGGAGCGGTTATGCCAGAGGGACCGGAGATCCGCCGCGCGGCGGATCAACTTGCAGCGGCAATGGTGGGCAAGCCTCTGACAGAGGTGTGGTTTGCTTTTCCGGCGCTGAAGACCTACGAACCGGCGCTGATGGGGGAAACCATCGACGCCTTTGAAACGCGCGGCAAGGCACTGCTGACGCACTTCTCTAACGGACTGACGCTGTACAGCCATAATCAGCTGTACGGCGTGTGGCGTGTGGTGCCGAGCGGAACTGAGCCCAATACTTCGCGCCAGCTGCGCGTGCGGCTGGGTAATGCCGACCGGGCAATTTTGCTCTATAGCGCTTCGGATATTGAGCTACTGAACGCAGATACGCTCGGCGCGCATCCGTTTTTACAACGCGTCGGACCTGACGTGCTGGACGCTACGCTGACGGTGGAAGAGGTGCGCGAGCGGCTGCTGTCGCCGCGCTTTCGTCGGCGTCAGTTCAGCGGTTTGCTGCTGGATCAGGCATTTCTCGCCGGGCTCGGCAACTATCTGCGCGTCGAGATTTTGTGGCACGCCGGTTTGCTGGCGCAGCATCGTGCACAGGATTTGAACGACCAGCAGCTGGATGCCCTGAGCTACGCCATGCTGGCGGTGCCACGTTTGTCCTATCAGATGCGTGGCAGCATGAAGAAGTATCACGAAGAGGCCGCGTTTCGTTTCGAGGTGTTTCACCGTCAGGGCAAAAAGTGCCGGCGCTGCGGCACCGTCATTGAGAAGGGCGTACTGTCATCACGACCGTTTTACTGGTGTCCGGGCTGTCAGCATTGAGTTTTGGTCATCATTAGAAAAGGCGCGGGACAGACCATCCCCGCATCGTCTCCCGGCAAACTGCACCAGAGCTAATGCACTGACTGGCTGAGCCCCGGGACAGGCAATTCGCAGCGCTGAACAGCATGAGGAAGTCAGGATGAGACCGCATGGATGCGGGCGAAAGCCGGAGCCGGGACAGGATGTCCCGTCGACGGCGGTCCGTCAGACTGACGAGGGATGTGAAGGTACCGCGTCAGCGGCGCGAGGACGCCTGAAACGGGGCTCAGCCAGGCAGGGCTCGGCACGATGCGCCCCAAACTTTCGCCGTGTACTAAAAAAGAAAAGGGCGGGATAACCCGCCCTGATTGTTATTTTTTCAGCGCCGAGCTGAATTCGCGCTCGGTGTAACCGGTGTAGAGCTGACGTGGGCGGGCAATCTTCATGCCTTCGTCGTGCATCTCTTTCCAGTGCGCAATCCAGCCAACGGTACGCGCCATCGCGAAGATCACGGTAAACATTGATGACGGAATGCCCATCGCTTTCAGGATGATGCCGGAATAGAAATCGACGTTCGGATAGAGTTTGCGCTCGATGAAGTACGGGTCGTTCAGCGCGATGTGCTCCAGCTCCATCGCCACTTCCAGCAGGTCGTCCTTCATGCCCAGCTCGTTCAGCACTTCATGACAGGTTTCACGCATCACGGTCGCGCGCGGGTCATAGTTCTTATACACACGGTGACCGAAGCCCATCAGACGGAACGAATCGTTCTTATCTTTGGCGCGACGCACGAATTCCGGGATGTGATCAACGGTGCTGATCTCTTCCAGCATACGCAGCGTGGCTTCGTTGGCACCACCGTGCGCAGGTCCCCACAGCGAGGCGATACCGGCGGCGATACAGGCAAACGGGTTGGCACCGGAAGAACCGGCGGTACGCACGGTAGAGGTTGATGCGTTCTGTTCGTGGTCAGCGTGCAGGATCAGGATACGGTCCATGGCGCGTTCCAGCACCGGGTTCACTTTGTACTCTTCACACGGCGTAGCAAACATCATATGCAGGAAGTTACCGGCATAGGAGAGGTCGTTACGCGGATACACAAACGGCTGGCCGATGGAGTATTTGTAACACATCGCGGCCATGGTCGGCATTTTTGACAGCAGGCGGAATGCGGCGATTTCACGGTGACGTTCAATATTCACGTCTAATGAATCGTGATAGAAGGCGGCCAGCGCGCCGGTCACGCCGCACATCACTGCCATCGGGTGTGAATCACGACGGAAGCCGTGGAACAGGCGGGTGATCTGCTCGTGAATCATGGTGTGACGGGTTACGGTAGTGCGGAACTCGTCGTACTGCGCCTGAGTTGGGGCTTCGCCGTTCAGCAGGATGTAGCACACTTCCAGATAGTTTGAGTGGGTAGCCAGCTGATCGATAGGGAAACCGCGATGTAACAAAATCCCTTCATCACCATCAATAAAGGTAATTTTTGATTCGCAGGACGCCGTAGAGGTAAAACCGGGGTCGAAGGTGAACAGGCCTTTTGAGCCAAGGGCGCGGACATCAACAACATCCTGTCCCAGCGTGCCTTGCATCACATCCAGTTCCACGGAGTTGTTATCTTGTAGGGTTAGCGTCACTTTTTTATCTGTCATTTTTCGTCTCCATAGCGCCTTAGTAGGTAAGGATCTTAGACACCAGAACAGTCATCATGTTGCGTTTACCCGCCGTATTTTCGGGCCGCCGCTACACTGGCTGCGCGCGCGCAGTGCGGTCATTTACTTGCGTAAACGCCCATCATTTGCACACTTACTGCCTTGTTGCAACCCGCACGACTTAGGCTAAAACAGAATCTTCACAGCATCACTCAGCGGTAACGTTCATGCTGCAAGGTTACGGAGCGAAATGTGTAAAGCCAATCGGTGGTGTCCGGGCATGACGCGCTGCACATCGTGGATGTTAAAGATCCTGTCACGACATAACTTCTTGGTAACCAATAACCTGACGGTTTGTGTTGCTCGTAAAGGCAATGTTACATAACTTGAGCTTAGGGGAAAGTGTATCCCCATAACTTTTATGCATCATAGGGTTTTAGTGCGTTCGTTTGTAACTGAAATGTTGATCTATTGTCAAATCAGATAATTAAAAATGTATAAATTGTGAAATACGTGAGGCGGATCACTGTTCAGCTTAAATGTGACCAAAGAGATTGTAGGGGAATTGTAATCAGAATGTGATCCTCCTATACTGCCGCCAGGTCTCCGGAATACCCTGACACCAGGAGCCACCCAGCGTTTTACCCGCTTCATTTAACACTGGATGTTGCTATTTTGGTGGCGGTTGCAGTCCGAACACGCACTGTGCTCTTCTGTAACTCAGGACCGGAGGAAGCAAAATAAAAAAGAGCTGTGTGGGCAAAACCGTGAAAAAACAAAGACCTGTTAACTTGGATCTCTCGACGATCCGGTTTCCCGTTACTGCAATATCGTCCATTCTCCACCGCGTCTCCGGCGTGATTACCTTTGTCGCTCTCGGAATTCTGCTCTGGTTACTGGGTCTCTCCCTCTCTTCTCCGGAAGGTTTCCAGCAAGCGGCATCCATCATGGATAGCTTCTTCGCCAAATTCATCATGTGGGGCATTCTGACCGCGCTGGCTTATCACGCAGCAAGCGGCATTCGTCACATGCTGGCCGACTTCGGTTTTACGGCAGAAACCCTGCAGGTGGGAACCCGTACCGCGCAAGCGGTTTTTGTTATCACTGTCGTGCTCTCAATTCTGGCTGGAGTCCTCGTATGGTAAGCAATGCTTCTGCATTAGGACGCAACGGTATCCATGACTGGCTGTTACTGCGTGCTGCTGCAATCTTAATTACGCTCTACATTCTCTACATCCTCGGTTTTGTCGTGATGACCGGCACGCTGACGTATGACGTCTGGCGCGGCTTTTTCGCTTCCTCCTTTACCAAAGTGTTCACGTTGCTGACGCTGTTCTCGATTCTGGTCCACGGCTGGATTGGCATGTGGCAGGTCCTGACCGACTACGTGAAACCGCTGGCAACGCGTCTGGTGTTGCAACTGGTGATTGTGGTCGCGCTGTTGTCGTATGCAATTTATGGAACTGTTGTGGTGTGGGGTGTGTAAATGAGTTTGCCAGTCAGAGAATTTGATGCCGTGGTGATCGGCGCAGGTGGTGCGGGTATGCGCGCCGCGCTGCAAATCTCCCAGTCGGGCCAGAGCTGTGCTCTGTTATCCAAAGTGTTCCCAACCCGTTCCCACACCGTATCGGCGCAGGGCGGGATTACCGTGGCACTGGGTAACTCCCACGAAGATAACTGGGAATGGCACATGTACGATACCGTCAAAGGCTCCGATTACATCGGTGACCAGGACGCAATCGAATATATGTGTAAAACCGGTCCGGAAGCGATTCTGGAGCTGGAGCACATGGGCCTGCCATTCTCCCGTCTTGATGACGGCCGCGTTTATCAGCGTCCGTTTGGTGGTCAGTCGAAAAACTTCGGTGGTGAGCAGGCGGCGCGTACCGCTGCTGCTGCCGACCGTACCGGCCACGCCCTGCTGCATACGCTGTATCAGCAGAACCTGAAAAACAAAACCACCATCTTCTCCGAATGGTATGCACTGGATCTGGTGAAAAACGCTGACGGCGCGATCGTCGGCTGTACCGCCATCTGCATCGAAACCGGTGAAACCGTCTACTTCAAAGCCAAAGCTACTATCCTCGCGACCGGCGGTGCTGGCCGTATCTATCAGTCCACCACCAACGCCCACATCAACACCGGCGACGGCGTCGGCATGGCGCTGCGTGCCGGCGTGCCAATGCAGGATATGGAGATGTGGCAGTTCCACCCAACCGGCATCGCCGGGGCGGGTGTGCTGGTGACCGAAGGCTGCCGTGGTGAAGGTGGCTATCTGCTGAACAAGCATGGCGAGCGTTTCATGGAGCGCTACGCGCCGAACGCCAAAGATCTGGCGGGCCGTGATGTGGTGGCGCGTTCAATGATGGTGGAAATCCGTGAAGGTCGCGGTTGCGACGGCCCATGGGGTCCGCACATCAAACTGAAACTCGACCATCTGGGCGCTGAAGTGCTGGAATCCCGTCTGCCGGGCATCCTCGAACTGTCGCGCACCTTTGCTCACGTCGACCCGATTAAAGAACCGATTCCGGTTATCCCGACCTGCCACTACATGATGGGCGGCGTGCCGACCCGCGTGACCGGTCAGGCGCTGCGCGTCAACGAGCAGGGCGAAGATGAAGTGATTCCGGGCCTGTTCGCGGTAGGTGAAATTGCCTGCGTATCGGTACACGGCGCAAACCGTCTTGGCGGCAACTCGCTGCTCGACCTGGTGGTATTTGGCCGCGCGGCCGGTGTTCATCTGATGGAGTGTATCGCTGAGCAGGGCGAACTGCGCGACGCCACCGAAGATGAAATCGACGCGGCGATGGCCCGCTTCAACCGCTGGGAAAACAACACCACCGGTGAAGACCCGGTTGAAATCCGCAAGGCGCTGCAGCGCTGCATGCAGAACAACTTCTCGGTATTCCGTGAAGGGGATGCGATGCGTGAAGGCCTGGCCGAGCTGAAAGAGATTCGTGAGCGCCTGAAAAACGCGCGTCTCGATGACCGTTCACCGGACTTCAACACCCAGCGTATCGAATGCCTTGAGCTGGATAACCTGATGGAAACCGCTTACGCAACCGCGGTAGCGGCCAACTTCCGCACCGAAAGCCGTGGCGCTCACAGCCGCTTCGACTACCCGGAGCGTGATGATGCCAACTGGCTGTGCCACAGCCTCTATGTTCCGCAAACGGAAAGCATGACGCGCCGTGAGGTGAACATGCAACCGAAACTGCGTGCGGCCTTCCCGCCGAAAGCGCGTACTTACTAATTGCGGAGATCATCATGAGACTCGAATTTTCTATCTATCGTTACAACCCGGAAGTCGATGACAAACCGCGCATGCAGGATTACACCCTCGAAGCGGAAGATGGTCGCGACATGATGCTGCTGGACGCGCTGATCCGTCTGAAAGAGAAGGATCCTACGCTGGCCTTCCGTCGCTCCTGCCGTGAAGGCGTGTGCGGCTCCGATGGCCTCAACATGAACGGTAAAAATGGCCTGGCGTGTATCACGCCGGTCTCCGCACTGGGCAATGGCAGCAAGAAGATTGTTATCCGTCCGCTGCCCGGTTTGCCGGTAATCCGCGACCTCGTGGTGGACATGGGACAATTCTATGCTCAGTATGAGAAGATTAAGCCTTTCCTGTTGAATAATGGGGAAAATCCGCCAGCGCGCGAGCATCTGCAAACGCCTGCGCAGCGCGAGCACCTGGACGGCCTGTACGAGTGTATTCTCTGTGCCTGCTGCTCCACATCGTGCCCGTCGTTCTGGTGGAATCCGGACAAGTTCATTGGTCCGGCCGGCCTGCTGGCGGCCTACCGCTTCCTGATTGACAGCCGCGACACCGAAACCGATGCGCGCCTCGACAATCTGAATGATGCTTTCAGTGTTTTCCGCTGTCACAGCATCATGAACTGTGTGAGCGTGTGCCCGAAAGGCTTAAACCCAACGCGCGCCATCGGCCATATTAAGTCGATGCTGCTGCAGCGCGGGGCGTAATAAACGGAAGTCACGGTCGGGAACTCAGGTTCCCGATCGTTTACGGAAGCCTCTATAAGCGCGGTACTGACCACGCTTATAAAGGTTCCCTTACGGGCCAGGCGCCGGTTGCGCACAGGTTCGTATCGCTGAACTCACTACGGCAAGCCGCGTAAGCGGCAACAAATGAAACCTCAAAAAAGCAGATTAATGCTTAAGGGATCACAATGCAGAACAGCGCGATGAAACCCTGGCTGGACTCCTCCTGGCTGGCCGGCGCGAACCAGTCCTACATAGAGCAACTCTATGAGGATTTCCTGACCGATCCTGACTCTGTTGATGAAGTGTGGCGCTCGATGTTCCAGCAGCTGCCGGGCACCGGTGTGAAACCTGAGCAGTTTCACTCCACGACGCGTGAATACTTCCGCCGCCTGGCGAAAGACGCCACCCGCTACACCTCCACAGTCACCGATCCGGCCGCTAATTCCAAACAGGTTAAAGTGCTGCAGCTGATTAATGCGTTCCGCTTCCGCGGCCATCAGCACGCTAACCTCGATCCGCTCGGCCTGTGGAAGCAGGAGCGCGTGGCGGATCTCGATCCGGCCTTCCACGATCTGACCGACGCCGATTTTCAGGAAAGCTTTAACGTAGGCTCTTTCGCCATTGGCAAAGAGACCATGAAGCTGGCCGATCTTTATGCCGCACTGCAGCAGACCTACTGTGGTTCGATTGGTGCAGAGTACATGCACATCAACAACACCGAAGAGAAGCGCTGGATTCAGCAGCGTCTGGAATCGGTGGTGGGCCATGCGTCATTCAGCGCGGACGAGAAAAAAGGTTTCCTGAAAGAGCTGACGGCGGCAGAGGGCCTGGAAAAATACCTCGGCGCGAAATTCCCGGGTGCCAAACGCTTCTCGCTGGAAGGCGGTGATGCGCTGGTACCGATGCTGCGCGAAATGATTCGCCACGCCGGCAAGAGCGGCACGCGTGAAGTGGTGCTGGGTATGGCGCACCGCGGCCGTCTCAACGTACTGATCAACGTGCTGGGTAAAAAACCGCAGGATCTGTTCGACGAGTTCTCCGGCAAGCACAAAGAGCACCTCGGTACCGGTGACGTGAAGTACCACATGGGCTTCTCGTCAGACGTGGAAACCGAAGGCGGCCTGGTGCACCTGGCGCTGGCGTTCAACCCGTCGCATCTGGAAATTGTAAGCCCGGTAGTCATGGGCTCGGTGCGTGCGCGTCTGGATCGTCTGGCGGAGCCGGGCAGCAACAAAGTACTGCCGATCACCATTCACGGTGACGCCGCGGTTATTGGCCAGGGCGTGGTGCAGGAAACCCTGAACATGTCGCAGGCTCGCGGTTACGAAGTAGGCGGCACCGTGCGCATCGTGATTAACAACCAGGTGGGCTTCACCACCTCGAATCCGAAAGATGCGCGTTCTACCCCTTACTGCACCGACATCGGCAAAATGGTGCTGGCACCGATCTTCCACGTCAACGCGGACGATCCGGAAGCGGTAGCGTTTGTTACCCGTCTGGCGCTGGATTATCGCAACACCTTCAAACGCGATGTGTTCATCGACCTGGTGTGCTACCGCCGTCACGGCCATAACGAAGCCGACGAGCCAAGCGCAACCCAGCCGCTGATGTATCAGAAAATCAAAAAGCATCCGACGCCGCGCAAAATCTACGCCGATCAGCTGGAAAGCGAAGGCGTGGCCACGCAGGAAGATGCCACCGAGCTGGTAAACCTGTACCGCGATGCGCTGGATGAAGGCGAGTGCGTGGTGC
Organism: gamma proteobacterium symbiont of Scutellera amethystina; assembly: GCF_059730845.1. Lineage (NCBI taxonomy): Bacteria > Pseudomonadati > Pseudomonadota > Gammaproteobacteria > gamma proteobacterium symbiont of Scutellera amethystina. Next base: position 2,880,611 of record NZ_AP035935.1, on the reverse strand, counting down.
CGGAATGGCGTCCAATGAGCCTGCACTCGTTCACCTGGTCTCCGTACCTCAACCACGAGTGGGATGAGAGCTACCCGGAAACCGTGGACATGAAACGTCTGCAGGAGCTGGCGCGCCGCATCAGCAGCATTCCGGAAGCGGTGGAAGTGCAGTCGCGCGTTGCCAAGATTTACAACGACCGCAAAGAGATGGCGGAAGGCAACAAGCTGTTCGACTGGGGCGGCGCGGAAAACCTTGCTTACGCCACGCTGGTGGACGAAGGCATTCCGGTGCGCCTGTCGGGTGAAGACTCCGGCCGCGGCACCTTCTTCCACCGTCACGCGGTGATTCACAACCAGCAGAACGGTTCGACTTACACCCCGCTGCACCATATCCATAACGGTCAGGGTCAGTTCAAGGTGTGGGATTCGGTGCTGTCGGAAGAAGCGGTTCTGGCGTTCGAATACGGTTACGCCACCGCCGAGCCGCGCGTGCTGACCATCTGGGAAGCGCAGTTCGGTGACTTTGCCAACGGCGCTCAGGTGGTGATCGATCAGTTCATCAGCTCCGGCGAGCAGAAATGGGGCCGCATGTGTGGTCTGGTGATGCTGCTGCCACACGGCTACGAAGGGCAGGGTCCGGAGCACTCATCCGCGCGCCTTGAGCGCTATCTGCAGCTGTGTGCTGAGCAGAACATGCAGGTCTGCGTGCCATCAACGCCAGCGCAGGTCTACCACATGCTGCGTCGTCAGGCGCTGCGCGGTATGCGCCGTCCGCTGATCGTGATGTCGCCGAAGTCGCTGCTGCGTCATCCGCTGGCGGTATCCAGCCTTGATGAGCTGGCCAACGGCAGCTTCCAGCCGGCGATTGGTGAGATCGACGATCTCGATCCGCAGCAGGTGAAACGCGTGGTGCTGTGCTCCGGTAAAGTTTATTACGATCTGCTGGAGCAGCGTCGTAAGAACGAGCAGACCGATGTCGCCATCGTGCGTATCGAACAGCTCTATCCGTTCCCGCACAAAGCGGTGCAGGAAGCGCTGAAGAATTACGCCCATGTTCAGGATTTCGTCTGGTGTCAGGAAGAGCCACTGAACCAGGGCGCATGGTATTGCAGTCAGCATCATTTCCGCGAAGTGGTTCCATTTGGTGCGTCACTGCGTTACGCAGGCCGTCCGGCTTCTGCTTCACCGGCCGTGGGCTATATGTCCGTACATCAACAACAGCAGCAAGACCTGGTCAATGACGCGCTGAACCTTGGTTAATTAAAAGGAAAGAAAATGAGTAGCGTAGAAATTCTCGTTCCCGATTTGCCTGAATCCGTAGCGGATGCCACGGTAGCCACCTGGCATAAAAAACCCGGCGACTCTGTGACCCGCGACGAAGTGCTGGTCGAGATCGAAACTGACAAAGTGGTACTGGAAGTGCCTGCCGCCGCTGACGGTGTGCTGGAAGCGGTGCTGGAAGACGAAGGCGCCACCGTAACATCGCGCCAGATTCTGGGCCGTCTGAAGGAAGGCAACAGCGGCGGGAAAGAGACCACGGCGAAAGTGGAAAGCAAGGAGTCTACGCCTGCACAGCGTCAGACTGCATCTCTGGAAGAAGAGAGCAATGACGCGCTCAGCCCGGCCGTGCGCCGCCTGATTGCGGAAAACAACCTCGACGCCAGCCAGATTAAAGGCACCGGTGTTGGCGGCCGTCTGACGCGCGAAGATGTGGAAAAACATCTGGCGAAGAAAGCCGACGGCGCGAAAGCGGCACCGGCAGCCGATGCGGCTCCGCAGGCCGTTGCCAACCGCAGCGAGAAGCGTGTGCCAATGACCCGTCTGCGCAAGCGCGTGGCCGAGCGTCTGCTGGAAGCGAAAAACAGCACCGCAATGCTGACCACCTTCAATGAAGTCAACATGAAGCCGATCATGGATCTGCGCAAGCAGTACGGCGATGCCTTCGAGAAGCGTCACGGCGTGCGTCTGGGCTTTATGTCCTTCTACATCAAAGCGGTGGTTGAAGCTCTGAAACGCTTCCCGGAAGTCAACGCGTCGATCGACGGCGACGATGTGGTGTACCACAACTATTTCGATGTCAGCATCGCGGTCTCAACGCCGCGTGGTCTGGTGACGCCAGTGCTGAAAGATGTTGATGCGCTGAGCATGGCCGACATCGAGAAGAAAATTAAAGAGCTGGCGGTGAAAGGCCGTGACGGCAAGCTGACGGTGGAAGAACTGACCGGCGGTAACTTCACCATCACCAACGGTGGTGTGTTCGGTTCGCTGATGTCTACGCCGATCATCAACCCGCCGCAGAGCGCGATTCTGGGGATGCACGCCATTAAAGATCGCCCAATGGCGGTGAATGGTCAGGTGGTGGTGCTGCCAATGATGTATCTGGCGCTCTCCTACGATCACCGTCTGATCGATGGTCGTGAATCTGTCGGCTATCTGGTCGCGGTGAAAGAGCTGCTGGAAGATCCGGCGCGTCTGCTGCTGGATGTCTGATTTTCGCCGGGCGCGCTGGCACGAGGCGCGCCCAAATTAACCCTGTTTAGATCTGAATGGATAGAACATCATGAACTTACACGAATACCAGGCGAAGCAGCTGTTTGCACGGTATGGTATGCCAGCACCGACTGGCTACGCCTGCACCACGCCACGTGAAGCCGAAGAAGCCGCCTCGAAAATTGGCGCGGGTCCGTGGGTGGTGAAATGTCAGGTTCATGCCGGTGGCCGCGGTAAAGCGGGCGGTGTGAAGGTGGTTAACAGTAAAGAAGACATTCGTGCTTTCGCTGAAAACTGGCTGGGCAAACGTCTGGTGACCTACCAGACTGACGCCAATGGCCAGCCGGTAAACCAGATCCTGGTTGAAGCGGCGACCGACATCGATCAGGAGCTGTATCTGGGTGCAGTGGTTGACCGTGCCACCCGTCGCGTGATCTTCATGGCGTCAACTGAAGGCGGCGTGGAAATCGAGAAAGTGGCGGAAGAAACCCCGCACCTGATCCACAAAATGGCGCTGGATCCGCTGACCGGCCCGCAGCCATACCAGGGCCGCGAGCTGGCATTCAAACTGGGCCTGACCGGCAAGCAGGTCAGCCAGTTCACCAAAATCTTCATGGGTCTGGCGACCATGTTCCTGGAGCGCGACCTGGCGATGGTTGAGATCAACCCGCTGGTGATCACCAAACAGGGAGACCTGATCTGTCTGGATGGCAAACTGGGTGCCGATGGCAATGCCCTGTTCCGTCAGCCCGAGCTGCGTGAAATGCGCGACCCAAGCCAGGAAGACCCACGTGAAGCCCACGCGACGCAGTGGGAACTGAACTACGTCGCGCTGGAAGGCAACATTGGCTGTATGGTCAACGGCGCTGGTCTGGCGATGGGCACCATGGACATCGTGAAACACCACGGTGGTCAGCCTGCAAACTTCCTTGATGTTGGCGGCGGCGCAACCAAAGAGCGCGTTACCGAAGCCTTCAAAATCATCCTGTCTGACGATGCTGTGAAAGCGGTATTCGTTAACATCTTCGGCGGCATCGTGCGCTGCGACCTGATCGCAGACGGCATCATCGGTGCTGTGGCTGAAGTGGGTGTCAACGTACCGGTCGTGGTACGTCTGGAAGGTAACAACGCCGAGCTGGGCGCGAAGAAACTGGCGGACAGCGGTCTTAACATCATTGCAGCAACCAGCCTGACAGACGCAGCACAGCGTGTTGTCGCTGCTGCGGAGGGTAAATAATGTCCATTCTGATCGACAAAAACACCAAAGTCATTTGCCAGGGTTTCACCGGTGGCCAGGGAACGTTCCACTCTGAGCAGGCGCTGGCCTATGGTACGCAGCTGGTTGGCGGTGTGACGCCAGGTAAAGGCGGCACCACTCATCTCGGTCTGCCGGTGTTTAACACCGTGCGTGAAGCAGTAGAAGCCACGGGCGCCACCGCTACCGTGATCTACGTGCCGGCACCGTTCTGCAAAGACGGTATCCTGGAAGCGATCGACGCGGGCATCAAACTGATCATCACCATCACCGAAGGTATCCCGACGCTGGATATGCTGACGGTGAAAGTGAAGCTGGACGAAGCAGGCGTGCGCATGATTGGCCCGAACTGCCCGGGTGTGATCACCCCAGGCGAATGTAAGATCGGTATTATGCCGGGCCACATTCACCAGCCAGGTCGCGTCGGTATCGTGTCACGTTCCGGTACGCTGACCTATGAAGCGGTTAAGCAGACCACCGACATCGGCTACGGCCAGTCCACCTGTGTGGGCATCGGCGGTGACCCGATCCCAGGCTCCAACTTCATCGACATCCTGAAAATGTTCCAGGACGATCCGCAGACCGAAGCGATCGTGATGATCGGTGAGATCGGCGGCAGCGCTGAAGAAGAGGCCGCGGCGTTCATCAAAGAGCATGTGACCAAGCCTGTCGTCGGCTATATCGCCGGCGTAACGGCGCCGAAAGGCAAGCGTATGGGTCACGCCGGCGCCATCATTGCCGGTGGTAAAGGCACCGCCGATGAGAAATTTGCTGCGCTGGAAGCGGCCGGTGTGAAAACCGTTCGCAGCCTGGCCGATATCGGCGACGCGGTGAAAGCGGTACTGCCAGCGAAATAACATTTTGCTGCTGAAAGAAAAAAGCCACCTGCGGGTGGCTTTTTTTATGGCTGTCATGCACGGCCATTAGCCGTCCTCACACATTTGCAGTAAAAACGTAACGGCAACATTTTCTGCGGCTATGCTTACTTTGTCGTTGAGTAAAGAAGGGCAAAGAGGCGTGCTTTTTCCCGTCAGCGTCCAGGCGTCTGGCTGGCACAGAGGTTAAATAATTACGGGAAAGGTAATTGTTTTCTTAATTGCGCTATCGATTTATGACAACTAATTAACAACAACTCTAACACTACATATCTGGAAAATTATTGTCTTAATCCAGATCAATAAAAGGCGATATATAGCAAACTTTACCGCTGGCTAAAAGCAACCCAACCGGTATAAATTGCGCTGCATCAATTCAGTCTTTTTCATCATTTTTCAGGAGTTTGTGCCAGGCGTTTTCATATCAATTCTGTCGCCTCCTCATCTTACTCCTGCTCGAAACAGGCTGAAGCGATCGGTTTTTCGGGGAATTTTCACCACTGTTACTCGCTCACTTCGGGCCGCAGTACGCATTGTGCTGTCGGTAACAAAACTGGAATCAATAATCAGTCGTTCCTGACCTTATTCTGCATCGCACTGCCCGCTATTTGTGGTTGTTATTCGCAGGATGAGTTCATGCGAGGAGCAAGGAGTCATCATGTTAGATATTGTCGAGCTGTCGCGTTTACAGTTTGCCCTGACGGCGATGTACCATTTCCTGTTCGTGCCCTTAACGCTCGGTATGGCGTTTTTACTGGCGATCATGGAAACGGTCTATGTCCTGTCGGGAAAACAGATTTATAAAGATATGACCAAATTCTGGGGCAAGTTGTTTGGTATCAACTTTGCGCTGGGTGTGGCCACCGGCCTGACCATGGAATTTCAGTTCGGTACCAACTGGTCTTATTACTCCCACTACGTCGGCGATATCTTCGGTGCGCCGCTGGCCATCGAAGGCCTGATGGCGTTCTTCCTTGAATCCACCTTTGTCGGCCTGTTCTTCTTCGGCTGGGATCGCCTCGGTAAAGTGCAGCACCTGGCGGTGACCTGGCTGGTGGCACTCGGCTCGAACATGTCCGCGCTGTGGATCCTGGTGGCGAACGGCTGGATGCAGAACCCGATCGCCTCCGAATTCAATTTCGAAACCATGCGTATGGAGATGGTGAGCTTCTCCGAGCTGGTGCTGAACCCGGTGGCGCAGGTGAAATTTGTGCATACCGTGGCCGCGGGTTACACCACCGGTGCGATGTTCATTCTGGGCATCAGCGCCTGGTATCTGCTGAAAGGGCGCGACATCGCGTTTGCCAAACGCTCCTTTGCGATCGCTGCCAGCTTCGGTATGGCTGCTGTGCTGTCGGTCATCGTGCTGGGTGACGAATCCGGCTATGAAATGGGCGACGTGCAGAAAACCAAGCTGGCCGCCATCGAAGCCGAATGGGAAACCCAGCCGGCGCCGGCGGCCTTTACGCTGTTTGGCGTGCCGGATCAGGCGACGCAGGAGAACAAGTACGCCATCCAGATCCCGTATCTGCTCGGTTTGATTGCTACGCGTTCCGTCGATACGCCGGTCACCGGCCTGAAAGATCTGCTGGCGCAGCATGAAGTGCGCATCCGCAACGGTATGAAAGCCTATGCGCTGCTGAACGAGCTGCGTGCCGGCAGTAAAGATCCGGCGGTGCGCAGTGAGTTTGAGACGCATAAACAGGATCTTGGCTACGGTCTGCTGCTCAAGCGTTATACCCCGGACGTGGCGAACGCTACGGAAGCGCAAATCCAGCAGGCAACGCAGGATTCGATTCCGCGCGTGGCGCCGCTCTATTTCGCCTTCCGCATCATGGTGCTGTGTGGCGTGCTGTTGCTGGGCATCATTGCGCTGTCGTTCTGGAGCGTGATTCGTAACCGCATCGGTAAGAATCGCTGGCTGCTGAAAGCGGCGCTGTACGGTATTCCACTGCCGTGGATTGCCGTCGAAGCTGGCTGGTTTGTCGCTGAATATGGCCGTCAGCCGTGGGCGATTGGTGAGGTGCTGCCAACCGCCGTGGCCAACTCGTCGCTGACCGTCGGCGATCTGCTGTTCTCGATGATCCTGATCTGCGGCCTGTATACCGTGTTCCTGGTGGCGGAGATGTATCTGATGTTCAAATTTGCCCGCCTTGGTCCAAGCAGCCTGAAAACCGGCCGCTATCACCATGAAACAGTGCAGGCTGTGACTCAACCGGCGCGCGGATAAGGAGAGCGACCATGTTTGACTATGAAGTGTTGCGTTTTGTCTGGTGGCTGCTGATTGGCATTCTGCTGATCGGTTTTGCCGTCACCGACGGCTTCGATATGGGCGTGGGAATGCTGACCCGCATCCTCGGTCGCACCGATACCGAGCGTCGCATCATGATTAACAGCATCGCGCCGCACTGGGACGGTAACCAGGTCTGGCTGATCACTGCCGGCGGGGCGCTGTTCGCCGCCTGGCCAATGGTCTATGCCGCCGCGTTCTCCGGTTTTTACGTGGCGATGATTCTGGTGCTGGCCTCGCTGTTCTTCCGTCCGGTCGGCTTTGATTACCGGTCGAAGATTGAAGATATGCGCTGGCGCGGTGCCTGGGACTGGGGCATCTTCATTGGCAGTTTTGTGCCGCCGCTGGTGATTGGCGTGGCGTTCGGTAACCTGCTGCAGGGCGTGCCGTTCCATGCTGATGAGTACCTGCGCCTGTTCTACACCGGTAATTTCTTCCAGCTGCTTAATCCGTTTGGCCTGCTGGCTGGGGTGATCAGCGTCGCGATGATTCTGGCCCAGGGCGCGACTTACCTGCAGATGCGCACCAGCGGCGAACTGCACCTGCGTTCCCGCACCGCGGCGCAAATCAGCGCGCTGGTGATGCTGGTAGGCTTTGTACTGGCCGGCGTGTGGGTGAAGTACGGCATTGATGGCTATGTGCTGAAAAGCGCAATCGATCATCACGCGGCGTCTAACCCGCTGGGTAAAGACGTGGTGCGTGAAGCCGGGGCCTGGCTGGTCAATTTTGAACAGATGCCGGTGCTGTGGCTGTTCCCGCTGCTCGGCGCGCTGCTGCCGCTGCTGACGATCCTGTGTTCGCGCATGGAGAAGGGCGCATGGGCGTTTATCTTCTCTTCGCTGACGCTGGCGTGCGTCATTATGACGGCGGGCATTGCGCTGTTCCCGTTCATCATGCCATCCAGTACCGTGCCAGGCACCAGTCTGACCATGTGGGACGCGACCTCCAGCCTGCTGACGCTGCAGATCATGACCGTGGCCGCCATCATCTTTGTGCCGATTATTCTGGCTTACACCAGCTGGTGTTACTACAAGATGTATGGCCGCATCACCAAAGAACACATTGAGCGCAATACGCACTCCCTGTACTGATTGAGGAGATTAAGCATGTGGTATTTTGCCTGGATTCTTGGCACCTTGCTGGCCTGTGCGTTTGGCGTGGTCACGGCACTGGCGATCGAGCATGTGGAAGAGGGCGGCGCGCAGGACGACAAGCTCTGATGCGCAGCCTGATACAGACGCTGTATCGTTTGATGGATAAGGGCCCGCTGCGGGCCCTTTCACTGATTCTGGCGCTGTGGCTGGCCGGATGCGTCATCTGGCAGCCGGCGCGCTTTGCCGCACGCACCAGTGAGCTCGCCATCTGGCACGGATTATTGTTAATCTGGGCGGTGTGCAGCGGCGTGATTCACGGCACCGGTTTCCGGCCACAGCGTGCCCGCTGGCAGGCGCTGTTTGCCCCGCTGCCGGCGCTGATCGTGCTGGCGCTGGGAATTTACTGGTTCTACCATTAAGTTCTGTCTCAGCCCGCAAGGGCTGTTTTACCGCTGCTGACGTGAGTTTTTGTCAGCGGTTGGTCAGGAAATCTCCCAAAAATCCTTCCAGTTGTTAACGTCTGATAATTATTTTCTCCTGGCTCTGGCGGACCATTCCCAAGCCGATCTCACTTGCGTATAGTAGCAACGTTTAAAATGAGACCGGGATGTAGAGTGAGTACAACGCTGTTTCGCTGGCCGGTTCGGGTCTATTACGAAGACACTGACGCCGGTGGTGTGGTTTACCACGCCAGCTATCTTGCTTTTTATGAACGAGCACGTACCGAGATGTTGCGCCAGCACCATTTCAATCAACAGGCCCTGTTGGAAGAGCAGGTGGCTTTTGTGGTACGGCGCATGACGGTGGACTTTATTGCCGCGGCACGTCTCGACGACCTTCTGGAGATCCAGAGCGAAGTGACAGCAATGACGCGCGCAACCATGACGTTCTCGCAGCGTATCGTGAATGCTGAAGGCAAAGTGCTCAATGAAGCAGACGTCCTGATTGCCTGCATCAACCCACATCTAATGAAGCCGATTGCGCTTCCCAAGTCTATTGTCGCGGAGTTCAAGCAGTGACTGACATGAACGTTCTTGATTTGTTCCTGAAGGCAAGCCTTCTGGTCAAACTTATCATGTTGATTTTGATCGGCTTTTCTATTGCCTCCTGGGCAATCATCATTCAGCGCACCCGCATTCTTAACGCGGCGGGGCGTGAGGCCGAGGCGTTCGAGGACAAGTTCTGGTCCGGTATCGAGCTGTCGCGTCTCTATCAGGAGAGCCAGGCGCGCCGTGACGAGCTGAGCGGGTCCGAACAGATTTTCTATTCTGGCTTCAAAGAGTTTGCCCGCCTGCACCGCGCCAACAGCCATGCGCCGGAAGCGGTGGTCGAAGGGGCCGGTCGCGCCATGCGCATCTCGATGAACCGTGAACTGGAAGCGCTGGAAAATCACATCCCATTCCTTGGCACCGTCGGTTCCATCAGCCCGTATATCGGTCTGTTTGGTACGGTGTGGGGGATCATGCATGCCTTTATCGCACTGGGTGCGGTGAAACAGGCCACACTGCAAATGGTCGCGCCCGGTATCGCTGAAGCGCTGATCGCCACCGCAATCGGTCTGTTCGCGGCCATTCCTGCCGTTATGGCGTATAACCGTCTGAACCAGCGCGTGAACAAGCTGGAGCAGGGCTACGACAACTTTATGGAAGAGTTCACGGCCATCCTGCATCGTCAGGCTTTCTCTACCGACAACAGCAAGTAAGTCGAGGTTAACGATGGCCAGAACCCGTGGTCGCGGGCGTCGCGACCTTAAGTCGGAAATCAACATTGTTCCGCTGCTGGACGTGCTGCTGGTGTTGCTGCTCATCTTTATGGCAACCGCGCCGATTATTACACAGAGCGTGGAAGTGGACCTGCCGGACGCAACCGATTCGAAAACCGTTTCCAGCGACGATAATCCGCCGGTGATCGTGGAAGTGGCCGGGGTAGGGCAGTACAGCCTGGTGGTGGATCACGATCGTATGACGCAGCTGCCGCCGGAGCAGGTGGTGAGCGAAGCGCAGCGCCGTATTGAAGCCAATCCGAAGACGGTCTTCCTGATTGGTGGGGCGAAAGATGTGCCTTACGACGAAATCATCAAGGCGCTGAACCTGTTGCATCAGGCTGGCGTGAAATCCGTCGGTTTGATGACGCAGCCGATTTAACGCGAACCGTTTTTGGGAACCGAGAGTGTCGAAGGCAACCGAGCAGAACGAGAAGTTAAAACGCGCGATAATCATTTCGGTGATTCTGCACATCGTGCTGATCGCCCTGCTGATTTGGAGCTCGTTTAACGAACATATCGAAGCCAGCGGCGGCGGTGGCGGCAGTGATATCGACGCGGTGATGGTCGATCCTGGCGCGGTGGTTGAGCAGTATAACCGTCAGCAGAATCAGCAGAGTGATAGTCAGCGCGCCGAGCAGCAGCGCCAGAAGCAGGCACAGCAGCAGGCGGAAGAGTTGCAGCAGAAACAGGCCGCTGAACAGCAGCGGCTGAAAGAGCTGGAAAAAGAGCGTCTGCAGGCGCAGCAGGAAGCCAAAGAGCAGGCGAAGCAGCAGGCAGAGCAGCAGAAGGCGGCTGAAGCAGCAGCGAAGCAGGCGCAGGAGCAGCAGAAAGCTGCAGAAGCGGCCGCAGCGAAAGCCAAAGCCGATGCCAAAGCGCAGGCCGATGCTCAGGCGAAGGCCGCAGCGGACGCGAAAGCCAAAGCGGAAGAGCAGGCGAAGCAGGCCGCTGCCGACGCGAAGAAGAAAGCGGAAGAGCAGGCGAAAGCCGCCGCAGCTGAAGCGGCGAAAGAGAAAGCCGCGCAGCAGGCGAAAGCCGCAGCTGAAGCAAAAGCCAAAGCGGAGGCAGAAGCCAAAGCTCAGGCCGCGGCAGATGCAAAAGCCAAAGCTGCACAGGAAGCCAAAGAGAAAGCTGCGGAAGCCGCGAAAGAGAAAGCGGCCGCCGAAGCCAAAGCGAAAGCTGAGGCAGCAGCCAAAGCCAAAGCGGATGCGGCGGCGAAAGCTAAAGCGGCCGCCGATGCGAAGAAGAAAGCGGCTGCCGAAGCGGCGAAGAACGAGAGCGATGTGGATGATCTGTTAGGCGGTCTCTCTTCCGGTAAGAATGCGCCGAAAAGCGGTGCCGCTTCCGGTGGTGGTGCGGCGGCAGGTCAGGGCAATCAGAAGAAGGCCGGTGCCTCAGGTGCTGAGGTGAATGCGTATCTGGGTCAGATCACCAGTGCGATTCAGAGCCGCTTCTACGATGCCGATCTGTATCGCGGCAAAAGCTGTGATTTGCGGATTAAACTGGCACCGGATGGTTTGCTGATTGACGTGAAAGCTGAAGGCGGCGATCCGGCGCTATGTCAGGCGGCGATTACCGCAGCGAAGCAGGCACGCATTCCGAAGCCGCCTTCGCAGGCCGTATATGAAGTGTTTAAGAACGCACCGATGCGTTTCAAACCAGAATAATGCAGTAACGTACGGCAGGTTGAACTAAGGTTAGCTTGCCGTACTCTATGAGTACTCGTGTTTTTTCAGGAACTGTGCGAATTATCATGAACTCAGGTTCAGATAAGGGAGATAAGATGAAGCAGGCACTTCGTGTAACCTTAGGTTTTTTTGTACTGCTGTGGGCAGCGATGCTGCACGCGGAAGTACGCATTGAAATTACGCAGGGCGTTAATACCGCACGCCCAATTGGTGTGGTGCCGTTCCAGTGGGCCGGTCCGGGCGCTGCACCCGAAGATATTGGTGGCATCGTCGCAGCAGACTTACGTAACAGCGGTAAATTCAACCCGCTGGATCGCTCTCGTCTGCCACAGCAGCCGACCAGCGCACAGGAAGTTCAGCCTGCCGCGTGGAGCGCACTGGGTATTGATGCCGTGGTCGTCGGGCAGGTTACGCCGAACGCCGATGGCAGCTACCAGGTGGCTTATCAGCTGGTGGATACCGGTGGCGCACCGGGTACTGTGCTGGCGCAGAACTCCTATAAAGTCACCAAACAGTGGCTGCGCTATGCTGCGCATACCGCCAGCGATGAAGTGTTTGAGAAGCTGACCGGTATCAAAGGCGCGTTCCGTACCCGTATCGCCTATGTGGTGCAGACCAACGGTGGTCAGTTCCCGTACGAGCTGCGCGTGTCTGACTACGATGGTTACAACCAGTTTGTGGTACACCGTTCGCCGCAGCCGCTGATGTCACCGGCCTGGTCGCCAGACGGCAGCAAAGTGGCTTACGTGACCTTTGAAAGCGGTAAATCGGCGCTGGTGGTGCAGACGCTGGCCAACGGCGCTATCCGTCAGGTGGCTTCTTATCCGCGTCACAACGGTGCACCGGCCTTCTCGCCGGACGGCTCTAAGCTGGCCTTCGCCCTGTCGAAAACCGGTAGCCTGAACCTGTACGTGATGGATCTGGCCTCTGGTCAGACGCGTCAGGTGACCGATGGCCGCTACAACAGCACCGAACCTACCTGGTTCCCGGACAGCCAGACGCTGGCTTACACTTCGGATCAGGCCGGTGCGCCACAGATTTACAAAGTTAACGTTAACGGCGGAACGCCACAGCGCATTACCTGGGAAGGGGCTCAGAACCAGGATGCGGATGTGTCATCTGACGGTAAAACGATGGTGATGATCAGCAGCGCCGGTGGCGCGCAGCACGTCGCCAAACAGGATCTGGAAACGGGAGCCGTTCAGACAATAACGGACACGTTCCTGGATGAGACGCCAAGTCTGGCTCCTAACGGCACGATGGTAATCTATAGCTCTACTCAGGGGATGGGTTCCGTGTTGCAGTTGGTTTCAACCGATGGGCGTTTCAAAGCGCGTCTTCCGGCAACTGATGGACAGGTCAAATTCCCTGCCTGGTCGCCGTATCTGTGATGCATCGCTCCCTCGCCTGGCGGGGGAGTAAAATGTATGGCAAACAAAATAATAGGATAAAGAAATGCAACTGAACAAAGTGCTGAAGGGTTTGATGCTGGCTCTGCCGGTTATCGCGGTAGCTGCATGTAGCTCTCACAAAAACAACAACAACGATCAGACCGGTATGGGTGCTGACGGTGCATACGGCGCTGGCGCTGGCCAGAACGGCAACATGTCTTCTGACGAGCAGGCGCGTCTGCAGATGCAGCAGCTGCAGCAGAACAACATCGTTTACTTCGGTCTGGACAAGTATGACGTGCAGTCTGAATACGCTCAGATGCTGGATCAGCACGCTGCTTTCCTGCGCAGCAACCCATCTTACAAAGTGACCATCGAAGGTCACGCGGATGAGCGCGGCACCCCAGAGTACAACATCGCCCTGGGCGAACGTCGTGCTAACGCCGTTAAAATGTACCTGCAGGGTAAAGGCGTGTCTGCTGACCAGATGTCTATCGTATCTTACGGTAAAGAGAAACCTGCTGTACTGGGCCACGACGAAGCGGCTTACGCTAAAAACCGTCGTGCCGTACTGGTTTACTAAGAGAATCACATGATTAGTAACTTCAGACTTCATCTGTTGAGTCTGTCGTTACTGGTTGGCGTAGCGGCCCCCTGGGCCGCTAATGCCCAGGCGTCAATCAGTAGCGTTGGCTCAGGCTCGGTCGAAGACCGTGTCACCACTCTTGAACGTATCTCCAATGCCCAGGCTCAGCTTCTGCAGCAGTTGCAGCAGCAGATGAGTGATAACCAAAGCGATATCGATTCGCTGCGCGGGCAGATCCAGCAGAACAGTTATCAGCTTAATCAGGTGATTGAGCGGCAGAAGCAGCTTTATCAGCAGATCGACAGTCTGAGCAGCAGTAATGGTGCGCAGGCCAGCGGTGGTGCCGATGCAGCAGCCGGTGCCGCAGCGGGAAACGCTGATGCGGGGAGCAGCAATACGGCTGCCGCTGCACCCGCACAAACCGGCGATGCCAACACCGATTACAATGCTGCCGTCGCGCTGATTCTTGAGAAGAAACAGTACGATCAGGCGATTACTGCGCTGCAGGCGTGGGTGAAGAAGTATCCGGACTCCACCTATCAGCCGAATGCTAATTACTGGCTGGGTCAGTTGTTTTACAACAAAGGCAAAAAGGACGATGCGGCCTACTATTTTGCCACTGTAGTTAAAAACTACCCGAAATCGCCAAAAGCGGCGGAAGCGCTGTTTAAGGTTGGGGTGATCATGCAGGAGAAGAACGATACAGCGAAAGCGAAAGCGGTCTACCAGCAGGTGATCAAACAGTTCCCTAACTCTGAGTCTGCTAAGCAGGCACAAAAACGGCTCGCTGCGATGTAATTGCTGCAGTTAAGACCGGATTTCGTCTGATTTCTGGTCTTGCCGCATGAAAGGTAAGCAGTTGAGACATTTAGCGGAAAATAAGGGTTGCGCCCTCCCGCTAAATCAGTAATATATGCCGCCGTTGCCGGGACATATCTTAACAAGTATCGGCAGCACTGAAGATGGGTCGTTAGCTCAGTTGGTAGAGCAGTTGACTTTTAATCAATTGGTCGCAGGTTCGAATCCTGCACGACCCACCATCTCAACCATTCAGTTTTGATGTCACTTCAGTTTGCTTCACAACCTTGATGGGTCGTTAGCTCAGTTGGTAGAGCAGTTGACTTTTAATCAATTGGTCGCAGGTTCGAATCCTGCACGACCCACCATCAAGTCGAAAGTTGTAAGCCACTTCCCGAGCGGGTCGTTAGCTCAGTTGGTAGAGCAGTTGACTTTTAATCAATTGGTCGCAGGTTCGAATCCTGCACGACCCACCAGTTATGTAGAAAGGCGCCCTAAAGGCGCCTTTTTGCTTTTTTACGAAGTTCGGTATGTTACTTTGAGATCGTACTCAGGCCAGATAAGGCGGGGCGGATCGCAAAGGAACCTCACATCCCTGTGGATCGGCCTCGCCATCCATGGCTCGGACGCTTCGCTCCTTCCGCTCCCGCCTTAACTGGCCATCAAGCCTTGTCATTGCTTTAGATAATCGCACCCATGCTCAAAGAAGACGGAAGGGCCGGGCGGTGGAGTAAAGCTTCCGGCGCATGGATGCGCCGGCAGAGCCTACAGGGACGTATTTACGGCGACTTTACGGAACCGCCCGGTACTTTCGGCTGGCTGCAAGGTTTCAAGCTGATCTACTTTTTTACCTTATCCGGCGTCAGGCTCTTCCAGATATGCAGCACCGCGTAACTGCGCCACGGGCGCCACACCTGTGACATCTGCTCTGCGACCTTTGCGCTCACGCCGCCGAGATTATTGCGGATCGCAATGTCCTCTTGCGGGAAGGCATCCGGCCAGCGCAGGGCGCGCATGGCGATATAACTCGCTGTCCACGGCCCGACACCCTTCAGCGCCAGCAACTGCTGCTGCACCACGTCCGGATTAACCGCGCCATTGAAGCGCAGCGCTCCTGAGGCGCAGGCCCCGGCCAGTGCCTGGATCGCCTGCGCGCGGGCGCTCACAATGCCGAGGCTGGCGATATCATCCAGAGTTGCAGTAGCCAGTGATTCGGCCTCTGGCGGTAAGCGGGAGAGCGCAGGCCACGGCGTGGTGAGGGGCGCGCCAAAACGCTCCGCCACGCGACTGCTCAGCGTGGTCGCGGCTTTCACCGTCACCTGCTGGCCGAGGATGGCGCGGACCGCCAGCTCGAAGCCGTCAAAGGCACCAGGAACGCGCAAACCTGGATAGCGTGCCAGACTCGCAGCTAATAGCGGATCCTGGCTGAGCTGCTCGCTGATGCGCTGTGGCTGGGCATCCAGATCAAACAGATCGCGCAAGCGGCGCAGCAGGGCAGGCAGCACCTGCGTCAGCGTGGTAGTAAATTGCACCTTCAGCGCCTGCTTTTCCGGCAAATGGCTAATGCGCACCCAGCCACGACACTGACCGAGCGCCACAGTACGATGATAAACGCCCTCGCTGACCCACTCGACTTGCTTCATCACGCGCTGTTGCAGGAAATCGAGGATGGCGTCCCAGTCATAAGGAGGCCGGTAGCTGAGGCGCAGTTCGGCGCTCTCCTGCTCACCATTCAGGGCTTCCGTCTGAATCTGCTTACGCAGACGCGAAGGCGTCATGCGATAGCGAGCCTGGAACACGTCGTTAAAACGGCGCAGACTGCGAAAACCGCTGGCATAGGCAATCTCGGTCACCGGCAATGCGGTTTCAGTCAGTAGCTGCTTCGCCAGCAGCATACGCCGGGTTTGCCGCAGTTCAAGTGGCGACACGCCCAGCTCCTGCTGAATCACCCGCCTTAGCTGGCGTTCACTCAGGTCAAACTCGCTGGCGATCTCAGCCAGCGTCTCCTGTTCTTCCAGTAAGCCTTCTTCGATACGGCGTATCAGCCGGTCGGCGATGCGATGATGACTATCGACTGGCGCCGAACCAGGTGCCAGCTCGGGACGACAGCGCAGGCAGGGGCGAAAGTGCGCCTTTTCAGCCGCTTCGGCACTGGTGAAAAACAGGCAGTTCTTCTGCATCGGCGCTTTCACCGGACAGATCGGACGGCAGTAAATACCGGTGGAGGTCACGCCGACAAAAAACACCCCGTCGAAACGGCTGTCGCGCGCCGTCAGCGCCTGATAGGCAATTTCAGGATCAAACATCATCGTCTCCGGCAAATAAACACCATCGTCGCGCAGGTGCAGATGGAAAACTGGCTGCTTTCGGACAGCTAACCAGTTTATGCTCATGGCCGAAAACAGCCAGTTTCGCCGCGCAAAAGTGCGATAATCATCCGCATAGCCCATGCCGGAGGTGCAACATGTATCACGCTAAAATCATTACCACGCCCGTCGGAGAACTGACGCTCATTGCCACGGATCGCGGTCTGTCAGCCATTTTATGGGAAAACGAAGGCGCGCAGCGCGTGCCGCTGAAACCGATCGCGCGTAACGACCAGCATCCGATTCTCTGTGAGGCTGAGCGCCAGCTGCGCCAGTACTTTGCTGGCGAGCGCCAGCAGTTTGACATGCCGTACGACACGGTCGGCACGCCGTTTCAGAAAAAGGTCTGGCAGGCGCTGCTCACCATTCCGTTTGGTGAAACCCGCAGCTATCTGCAAATCGCGGAGCAGATCGGCAACCCGAAAGCGGTACGTGCCGTCGGGGCTGCCAACGGTAAAAATCCGTTGTCGATCATGGCGCCCTGTCATCGCGTTATCGGCAGCAACGGTAAGCTCACCGGCTTCGCTGGCGGCCTGGCGGTAAAAGCGTTTCTGCTTGAGCTGGAAAGCCCACAACAGGCGCAGGCCGGCGCGCAGCTGGTACTTCCCGCATAAAAATCACACGACAGGCTCGGTGTAATCCGCTATTGTGTTTAGCATATAAAACACGATGGCGGATTTAATGCCGCATCATCGTCCTGATGGGCGATTTTGTTAAATCGATAAAACGAGAGCCGTGTCATGAGTGCAATGTTTGATGCTGAAAGCGCCATTTATCCCTTCCCGCCGAAACCGGCGCGCCTCAGCCCGCAGGAAAAAGCCGGTTACATCGAAGAAATTAAACGTCTGCTCAAAGCACGCGATGCGGTGATGGTAGCGCATTACTACACCGATCCGGAAATTCAGGCGCTGGCCGAAGATACCGGCGGCTGCGTGGCGGATTCCCTTGAGATGGCGCGCTTTGGCAGCCAGCATCCGGCGCAAACGCTGCTGGTGGCCGGCGTGCGTTTCATGGGCGAAACCGCCAAAATCCTTAGCCCGGAAAAAACCGTGCTGATGCCCACGCTGCAGGCGGAGTGCTCGCTTGACCTCGGTTGCCCGATTGACGAATTTAACCGCTTCTGTGATGCGCATCCGGATCGGACTGTAGTGGTGTATGCCAACACGTCGGCGGCGGTAAAAGCACGTGCCGATTGGGTGGTGACGTCCAGCATTGCGGTTGAGCTGATTGAACACCTCGACAGTCGCGGTGAGAAAATTATCTGGGCACCGGACCGCCATCTGGGCCGTTACGTTACGCAGCAAACCGGCGCTGATGTGCTGTGCTGGCAGGGTGCCTGCATCGTGCATGATGAGTTCAAAACCCAGGCGCTGCAGCGCATGAAAGCGCTCTATCCTGACGCGGCGGTGCTGGTGCACCCGGAGTCACCGCAGGCGATTGTCGAACTGGCCGATGCGGTCGGTTCCACCAGCCAGTTGATTCAGGCCGCCAAAACGCTGCCGCATCCGCAGATGATTGTGGCGACCGATCGCGGCATCTTCTACAAAATGCAGCAGGCGGTACCGGATAAAGAGTTACTGGAAGCGCCCACCGCGGGCGAAGGAGCGACCTGCCGCAGCTGCGCGCACTGCCCGTGGATGGCGATGAATGGCCTGCAGGCTATCGCTGAAGGGCTGGCACACGGCGGCGAGCAGCATGAAATTCACGTCGATGCGGCGCTGCGTCAGGCGGCGTTACTGCCGCTCAACCGCATGCTAGACTTTGCAGCACAACTCAAACTTACGCTGAAAGGGAACGCCTGAGGCGGTTTTCATACAGGTGCAGATGATGGACTTCTTTAGCACACACAATATCCTGGTTCACATTCCGATTGGCGTCGGCGGCTACGATCTGTCATGGATTGAGGCGATCGGTACGCTGGCCGGCCTGCTGTGTATCTGGCTCGCCAGCCAGGAAAAAATTATCAACTACCTGTTTGGTCTGATTAACGTCACGCTGTTTGCGGTGATTTTCTTTCAGATTCAGCTGTATGCCAGCCTGCTGCTGCAGCTGTTCTTCTTTGTTGCCAACGTGTACGGCTGGTACGCGTGGAGCCGGCAGACCAGCAGCCATGAAGCGGCGCTGAAAATCCGCTGGCTGCCGCTGCCGAAAGCCATCGGCTGGGGCGCCGCCTGCGTGATCGCCATTGCGCTGATGACGCGCTATATCGACCCGGTATTCGCTTTCCTCACGCGCACCGCGGTGGGTCTGATGCAGTCGCTCGGCCTTAACGTGGTGATGCCGCAGCTGCAGCCGGATGCCTTCCCGTTCTGGGATTCCTGCATGATGGTGCTGTCGATTGTGGCGATGATCCTGATGACGCGCAAATACGTCGAGAACTGGCTGCTGTGGGTGGTGATCAACGTTATCAGCGTGATGATCTTTGCGCGTCAGGGCGTGTATGCCATGGCGCTGGAGTACGCCATCCTGACGCTGATCGCGCTGAACGGCACGCGTCTGTGGATGCAGAGCGCACGGGAACAGGGTTCGCGCGCGCTGTCCCATTAGTGGTGGTGATGCGCGTGGCCTTCCTGCGCTGCGTGCTCGTGCTGCGTGCCGCTCTCCTCGCATAACTCGCAGTCCGGGCCGACGCAGGGCTGATACTCCATCTGCACCGTGGCATGGGCGATCTGATAATGCTGGTGCAGATACTGATGAATACGTCGCAGCAGGCCGTCGTGATCGTACGGCGGAATCACCTGTACGTGCAGCGTCAGTACCGGCTTTTCGCCCACCTGCCACACATGCACATGATGCACATTGCGCACTTCATCAATGTGACGTGTCAGCGCCCGCGCCAGCTTATCCACGTCGATATGCGTCGGTGCGCCTTCCAGCAGCTCGTGCAGGCTTTCGCGCAGCAGCGCCCAGCCGCTGCGCACCACCAGCAACGCCACCAGCAGCGACAGAATCGGATCGATCGGCGTCCAGCCGGTCAGCATGATGATCACCGCCGCCACGATTGCGCCCACCGAACCCAGCAGGTCGCCCAGCACGTGCAGCGCGGCAGCACGCACGTTGAGATTCTTCTCTTCGCTGCCGCGGTGCAGCAGCCAGAACGACAGCAGATTCGCCAGCAGGCCGGCAATGGCGATGCCGAGCATCAGGCCGCCTTCAATCGGCTCGGGCTGATAAAAACGGCGCAGTGCTTCCCAGACGATCAGGACGGTAATCACCAGCAGCGCGATCGCGTTAACGAACGCTGCCAGTGTGGTAAGACGCAGCAAGCCAAAGGTGTGACGCGCATTCGGTTTGCGCCGGGCGAACTGCACGGCCAGCAGCGCCATTAGCAGCGCGGCAGCGTCGGTAAGCATATGTCCGGCATCGGCCAGCAGCGCCAGCGAGCCGGACACCAGCCCGCCGATGACCTCGGCAACCATAAACAGCGCGGTGACGCCAAACGCGGCGGCGAGACGCGTGCGGTTGCCGCCGTGCTCACTGTGAGAATGAGTGTGTGCCATAACGTTCCAGTTGGTTAAGTAGCCTGTTCGTTAATGATATCAGTAAATTGAGATTATCAGGGTCAGGCTGATGCTGTTTTGCCGCGTCGGCCAGCTGCTGGCAGCGGGCGGCTACGTCGTCAATGCCGAGCATCAGCCAGCTGCCTTTCAGGCGGTGCGCCGCGCGCGCCAGCTGGGGCCAGTCTGCGGCCGCGCTCGCCTGCAGCAGCGCATCATGATCCTGCTGCAGCGTACGCTGCAGGGTATGGCAAATACGCGGGATGAAAGCCGGATTGTGCTGCGCCAGAATCTGCAGGCTGTCCGGCAACACCTGCAACGGATCGCGCACCGCCTGCGCCAGCAGCGGTGCAATATCCCGCAGAGTCACCGGCTTGACCAGCTGCGCTTCGTGCGCCTGCAGCGGCAGTTTCAGCAGCTGTACGTCGGCGGAGCACAGTATGCGCAGCGCAGGCTGCACGCGCTGGCGCTGACGGCGGCGCAGGATGCGCAGCAGCGTCAGGCCATCCGGGCGCGGCATCATCTGGTCAATAAACAGCACATCAAACGGCTGCTGCGCATCGGCCCGGAGCAGTTCGCGACCATCCTCAAACACCGCCGCAGTAATGCCAAAGCTCGCCAGCTGCTGCTGCATCACCAGCAGATTGGTCGGGTGATCGTCGACAATCGCCACGCGCAGCTGCGGATAGTGCGGCCAGTGCGTGGCGTCATCCACCGCCGTCGCCGCACAGGGTTCCAGCGGCAGGCGCACGCTTACCGTGGTGCCCTGCTGCGGTGCGGAGTGCAGCGACAGCGTGCCGCCCATGCGCTGTACAATCTCGCGACAGATAAACAGCCCGAGGCCGCTGCCCTGCACCGCATGGCGCTTGCCCGACGGCGCCTGATACCACGGTTCAAACAGCTGCGCCTGCTCGCTGAGCGGAATGCCGCTGCCGCTGTCGCTCACCGTCAGCGCGATATCCCCAGTGACCGCCAGCGTCAGGCGGATTTCGCCGTGGCGGGTAAATTTCAGCGCATTGGCCACCAGATTGTTCACCACCTGCTGCAGGCGATCGCTGTCGAGCATCACGCTGGCCGGCAGCGGGGTCAGCGCCGCTACGTGCAGCTGTGGCCCGCCATCGCGCATCAGCGGGTGGTAAAACTGCTGTTGCTGCTGTAGCCACAACCTGAGATCGAGCGGGCGCGGCGTCAGGCGGAAGCTGTGATTCTCGATACGCGCATGATCCTGCAAATCGTTCAGCAGCGTCATCAGCGACCGGGCGCTGCTGTGCATCAGATCGAGCCGCGCGCTCGGATGCTGCTGCTGCTCCAGCTCCAGCAGACCCAGAATCGCCTGCATCGGCGTGCGCAGCTCGTGGCTGGCGGTGGCGAGAAACTGGCTTTTAGCGGCGTTGGCGCGCTCCGCCTGCTCGCGCTGTAACCGCTCACGCCGCTGCTGCAGATAGCGGCGCAGCAGCAATACCAGCAACAGCAGGATGATCACGGCGGCCGCAATCAAAATCAGCAGCGGCACATTGCGCATCGTCATGGTGGTGCCGGGCTGCGGCGGCTGCGACCAACTGACGCGCATCTGGTTCAGCGTATCCGCCGGAATCTGCTGCAGCGCATGGTCGAGCAGGGCGCTCAGCTGCGGCTGCTGTGCGCTCACCTGCGGCGCCAGCGGCCAGGCGATATCGCTGGCCACAAACGCGAGATGCACGCGGTTGCCCTCATGGCTGGCCATGCGCCAGCGCGCCGACAGCACGTTATCCACCACTGCATCAATCTGGCCAGTGTTGAGGGCCTGCCACAGCTGGGCGCGATCGTCGAACAGCTGGGGCGCGATCTCAGCCGGAAGCAGACGCTGCGCCAGATCGCCACGCAGCACGCCGACGCGCTGAGCGTGCAGCGCGGACCAGTCCATCGGCTGCCTGTCGGACAGCGTGTAAATGCCCCAGATGGCGCGCCACACTGGCAGCGCGGTGCGGTTAGCATCGTCCCCGTACAGCGGCTGTAACAGGTTGAGCATCACCTGCTGCTGCTGCAACAGACTGGCGGCCTGCTGCGGATTATTGACCCAGCGCGGCGTGAAACGCAGGCCGGTGCTCTGGCTCAGGGCGTTAAGCAGGTCAATACCGAAGCCGCGCGCGTTGCCGCTGGCATCGCGATAGCTCCACGGCGCGTTATCGCTCTCGGCGGCATAAGGGATGGCATCCTGCTGCGCCAGCCACTGTTTCTCTGCGCCCGTCAGCATCAGGGTTTGCGTATCCTGATAGCGCAGCAGCGGCGGACTCCAGCGCTGCTGCACGCGATTGCTGAACTCCGCTGGCAGCAAACGCAGCTGGCGGTTGAGCCAGGCAATCAGCGCCGGATCGCGCGTTAGTGCGCGCAGCGACAGCTCGCCGGCACCGGGATCGGCAGTGATTTGATAAATCTGTCCCTGCTGCAGCTGGCTGAGCAGGAAACCGGCGCTGGCTTCATCGGCCACCAGATAGTCACTCTGCTGGTTCAGCAGCGCATACAGCGCCTGTAAATTGCCGGGCAGCGTCTGCCAGCGGTGGCGATGTGCAAAGTTTTGCGGCAGCTGCGCCAGCGTGTCGGCGGCGATGGTCAGCTGAGCGTTGTCACTGTTGAACATCACCGCGCGCTGATTGTCACGATTGCGGTAGATGCGCATCGGGCTGGTGAACCAGCTATCGCTGGTCAGTACGTCGGCGGGCAGATTGCGCTGGCGGGTGCTCAGCACCATATCCACGTCGCCGCGCTGCAGCGCCGCCAGCTGGGCGGCAAAGTCAGGGTAGCCGTGCAGGCTGAATGCGCTGCCACTCAGCTGGCTGAGGGCGCTGAGATAGTCGGCATCAATGCCCCAGATGCGATCGCCAATGCGCATTGCCCAGGGCGCGCTATTTTGCGCCGGCACCGCCACGCGCAGCACCGGTCCCGGCCACGGCTCGGCGTGCGGCGCGGGCATCATGGCGGGCAGCATCACGCTACTGGCGGGCTGCAGCCCGGCGCGCGCCAGCAGGCTAAACAGCAGGAAAAGCAACGGCAGCCAGCGTGTCACTGCTGCGCTTTCCACAGTTCTGCCAGCTCAACCACCGACTGCACGCCGGTCTTCTCAAGGATATTTTTCTTGTGCGTGCTGACGGTTTTGTTGCTGATGTGCAGCTGTTCGCCAATCTGAATATTCGACAGCCCGCGCACCAGCAGCGCGACAATCTGCTGCTCTTTCTCGGTAAGCGGCAGCGCGATGCGCTCCGGCAGCGGCGGAAACGCCTGCTGGCCGCCCAGCACCGCCAGAATCGCGCTCAGCAGCTGCGCCATGCTCTGACTCTTCACCACATAGCCGGCCGCGCCGAACGAAGCGGCGCTGAGCAGCGTGTGGCGGCTCTGCTGGGCCGAGTAAATCAGCACCGGACACTGCTGATGGCGCGCGCGCAGACGGCGCAGCAGCTCCAGACCATCGCTGTCCGGCAGGCCGATATCCAGCACAATCAGGTCAATAGGATGCTGTTGCAGCAGCAGGCGCGCCTGAGCTTCGTCGCCGGCGGCGTAGAGCTGTAACGGAATGGGGGCGTTGAGGCAGGCCGCTTCCAGCGCGACTTCAACTAACGGGTGATCATCGATAAGCAGCAGCGAAGCCATGAAACAGTTCCTGTGAATTTCATAGCGTTAGCATAGCGGAAATAGGGCAGGGGAAAAACAACAGGGCGAGCCGAAGCTCGCCCTGCATCACGCTCCGCGTGGATTACTGCGTGGTGCCGTCAGTTTTGTGTTTAACGTGACCACCGCCTTCCTTAGTTTCAACTTTCTTATTCATATCCGGGCAGCGACCATCTTTACACATGGTATTTTTGTGTTCCTGGCTGGCCGACATATTGCCGGAGCTGGTACCAGAAGTCGCGGCACCGTTGGTGTTCATGCTGCCGTTATTAATGTTGCTATTATCGACATTATTTGGCGGCAGATTCTCTTTCGCGCCGCCTGCGGCTGCGCCGGCTTCTGCTGACGCATTCGCCTGGCCGTTGTTGTTATCTGCAGCCAGTGCTGCGCCGCTGCCCAAAGTCATCGCTGCCGTCAGAAAAATCAATGCAAACTTATTCATCATTATGCTCCTGTAATAAATGGATAGTTGCCGCGTGACACCCGCTGGTGCTGTTTGACGAAAAAAGCGTGCCGCGACGGAATTTAATTCCGTCATGAGTGTTCGGCATGAATATAAATAGCGAAAGCACCTCATTCCTCAGTGCTTACGTTTAAAAAGCTTAGTTCATAAACGAATAAATGCAAATCTGAGCGAGCCATTGGCGCACAGGACATAATTTACACCTGGTGCCTGAAGGGATACATTGGACGGGTTGCGCCCGGCGTACGCAGGGCCAGAAATTTGAATGGAATAAGTATGGATTACCAGAACGACGATTTACGCATCAGAGAGATCAAAGAGTTATTGCCCCCTGTTGCGCTGCTGGAAAAATTCCCCGCCACCGATAACGCTGCTCAAACCGTTGCCCAGGCCCGCCAGGCCATTCACCGCATTCTGCACGGTGAAGATGACCGCCTGCTGGTGGTGATTGGGCCATGCTCCATCCACGATACGCAGGCAGCCAAAGAGTATGCCGCTCGCCTGCTGACGTTGCGCGAGGAGCTGAAGGGTGAGCTGGAAGTGGTGATGCGCGTGTACTTTGAAAAACCGCGTACCACGGTGGGCTGGAAAGGGCTGATCAACGATCCTTACATGGACGGTAGCTTCCAGATTAACGACGGCCTGCGCCTGGCGCGTAAGCTGCTGGTGGATATCAACGACACCGGACTGCCGGCTGCCGGTGAGTTCCTCGACATGATCACGCCGCAATACATGGCGGATTTGATGAGCTGGGGCGCGATTGGTGCGCGCACCACCGAATCGCAGGTGCACCGCGAGCTCTCCTCCGGGCTCTCCTGTCCGGTCGGCTTCAAAAACGGTACCGACGGCACCATCAAAGTGGCGATCGATGCCATCGGCGCTGCCAGCGCGCCGCACTGTTTCCTGTCGGTCACCAAATATGGTCATTCGGCGATTGTCGAAACCAGCGGTAATGAAGATTGCCACATCATTCTGCGCGGCGGCAAAGAGCCAAACTACAGTGCGGAGCACGTTGCGGCGGTGAAAACCGGGCTGGAAAAAGCGGGCCTGCGTCCACAGGTGATGATCGATTTCAGCCACGCCAACAGCAGCAAGCAGTTCCAGCGTCAGATGGTGGTGGCCGCAGACGTGGCACAGCAGATTGCTGGCGGCGAGCAGGCGATTACCGGCGTGATGATTGAGAGCCACCTGGTGGAAGGCAACCAGAGCCTCGACAGCGGTAAACCGCTGGTGTACGGCCAGAGCGTCACCGACGCCTGTATTGGCTGGGACGACACGGAAAAAGCGCTGCGTCAGCTGGCGCAGGCGATCAAAACCCGTCGCGGCTAACGGCAGCGCACGGCATAAAAAAAGGCCAGACTCGCGTCTGGCCTTTTGCGTTTCAGCGTGAACTTACTTCGCTTTACCCTGGTTAGCAACGGCGGCGGCTTTCGCTGCGATCTCGTCGGCATCACCCAGATAGTAATGTTTGATTGGCTTGAAGTTCTCGTCGAACTCATACACCAGCGGTACGCCGGTTGGGATGTTCAGTTCGAGGATCTCATCTTCGCTCATGTTATCGAGGTATTTCACCAGCGCGCGCAGTGAGTTACCGTGCGCGGCAACGATCACTTTCTCACCGCTCTTGATGCGCGGCAGAATGCTCTCGTTCCAGAATGGGATCACGCGATCGATGGTCAGTGCCAGGCTTTCGGTGGTCGGCAGCTGCGCGTCGGTCAGGGATTTGTAGCGCGGGTCGTGGCCCGGGAAACGCTCGTCGTTACGATCCAGCTCTGGCGGCGTAACGGCAAAGCCGCGGCGCCACTGTTTCACCTGATCGTCGCCGTATTTGGCGGCGGTTTCCGCTTTGTCCAGACCCTGCAGCGCACCGTAGTGACGCTCGTTCAGACGCCAGGTTTTCTCGACCGGCAGCCAGGCCTGATCCAGCTCATCCAGCACGTTCCACAGAGTGTGGATGGCACGCTTCAGCACTGAGGTGTAGGCAAAATCAAACACGAAACCTTCTTTTTTCAGCAGCTGACCGGCTGCTTTGGCTTCGGTGCGACCCTTGTCGGACAGATCCACGTCGTACCATCCGGTGAAGCGGTTTTCCTGATTCCACTGGCTTTCGCCGTGGCGCACCAGAACCAGCTTAGTTACGGCCATAGCTTTACTCCTTAATGCTTAATGTTTCGATGATGATAGAAACCGGCTGCGGCCGCTGATTTCAGCGGCACACTGATAGCGCCATACCATAGCGGAAAACAGCGCACGGCGTAAGCCTGTCGGCACCGCAGTGCGCGTTTTTCAACCGGCGCTTAGTGCGGGGTGAAGCGATAACGCGTCACGGAGTGCCATGTGTCGCCGGGCTGCAGCCAGCAATCAGGCTGCGGCCACTCGCTATGGTTGGGCGAATCCGGTAAAAACTCACTCTCCAGAGCGATGCCCTGGAAAGCAGTATAGCTGCCCTGTTCACGGGCGCGCGTTCCCTCCAGATAGTTGCCGGAGTAGAACTGCAGCGCCGGCGCGGCGGTGAACACGCTCACGCTAAGTTTGTCGTCCGCTGACCACAGCTGCGCAGCAGGCTGGCTGCTGTCACCGGCGGTGGTGAGCAGAAACGCGTGATCGTAACCTTTTACCGCGCGCTGATCGTCGTCGGCCAGGAACTCATCCGCCACGCGTTTCGGCTGGCGGAAATCAAAGCTGGTGCCGTCCACCGCTTTCAGCGGCGCATTGGGAATGCCTGCGCTGTCCACCGGCAGATAACGATCGGCCTGCAGTTGTAAGCGATGCTGGCGCGCGTCGCCATGATGCGCATCAAGGTTGAAGTAAGCATGGTTGGTCAGGTTGACCGGACAGGCCTGATCGGTCTGCGCTTCATAGCGAATCGACAGGCAGTTATCGTCATCGAGCTGATAAATTACATCGGCAATCAGATTGCCGGGATAGCCCTGGTCGCCGTCCGGCGAATCAAGACGATAGTGCACTTCGCTGTCGCTCTGGCTGAGGATCTGCCAGCGGCGCTTGTCGAAACCCTGCGGCCCGCCATGCAGCTGGTGCGGACCCTGATTGGCCGCCAGCAGCCGGTTAAGTGGCTTTAGCTCAGCGAAGGCGATGCGGTTCGCGTAACGCCCGATGGTGGCACCGAGATAAGCATCCTGATGCAGATAGTCGGACGGCGTGGCGCAGCCGAGCAGCGCTTCGCGCACGCTGCCGTCCTGCATCGGCACGCGCGCCGACAGCCAGGTGGCGCCCCAGTCCATAAAGGTGGCGACCATGCCGTTGCGGTTGCGCAGCACGGTGATGCGCCACGGCTGGCCGTCCGGCGCATGAGAGTTGACGTCGCTTACCATTGGCCGGCTCCTGCTGAGGCTTTACACACGTAAAAGGTCTCTTTGATGCCGGTCTGCGCTTCGTACTGCTGCGCCACCGCCGCTTTCACCTGATCGACCAGATCGGTTGGCATCAGGGCGACAATACAGCCACCGAAGCCGCCGCCGGTCATACGCACGCCGCCGCGCGGGCCGATCTCCGCTTTGACGATCTCCACCAGCTGGTCGATGGGCGCGACGGTAATCTCAAAATCGTCGCGCATTGAGGCGTGCGAGGCGGCCATCAGCTCACCCATGCGTTGCAGATCGCCGCTGCTCAGCGCGTCCGCCGCTTCCAGCGTCCGGGCATTTTCGGTGATCACGTGACGTACGCGTTTGGCCACCAGCGGATCGAGCTGCTGTTCTGCCGCCGCAAACTCCTCCAGCGTCACGTCGCGCAGCGCCTTTTTGTTGAAGAAGCGCGCACCGGTTTCGCACTGCTCGCGGCGGGTATTGTATTCGCTGCCCACCAGATTACGGCGGAAGTTCGAGTTGATGATCACCACCGCGACATCCTCCGGCATGGATACGGCGCGCGTGCCCAGCGTGCGGCAGTCCAGCAGCATGGCGTGATCCTGCTGGCCGAGCGCTGAAATCAGCTGATCCATGATGCCGCAGTTGCAGCCAACAAACTGGTTCTCCGCTTCCTGCCCGTTAACGGCAATTGCTGCGCCGTCGAGCTTCAGCTGATACAGCTGCTGGAACACGGTGCCCACCGCCACTTCCAGCGAGGCGGACGAGCTGAGACCGGCACCCTGCGGCACGTTGCCGCTGATCACCATATCCACGCCGCCAAAGCTGGCGTCGCGCTGCTGCAGATGTTTCACCACGCCGCGCACGTAATTGGCCCACATCGGTTCGCTGAGCGGCTCAATCGGCGCATCCAGCGAGAAGCTATCCTGCTGATTGTCGTAATCCACTGCCACCACGCGCACCTGGCGATCGTCGCGGCGGGCGCAGGCAATCACGGTCTGATAGTCAATGGCGCAGGGCAGCACGAAGCCGTCGTTGTAATCGGTATGCTCGCCGATCAGGTTCACCCGGCCCGGTGCCTGAATGCTGTGGCTCGGCGCATAGCCGAAGGTGTCAGCGAAAACCTGTTGAGTGATCGATTTTAAAGACATTTATTGTTCCTCGCGGAAATGGATAGCGCTGACAGAGCGCAGACGTTCTGCTGCCTGTTCCGCCGTTAAATCACGTTGGCTCTCGGCCAGCATTTCGTAGCCAACCATAAATTTTCGTACCGTCGCGGAGCGCAGCAGCGGGGGATAGAAGTGCGCGTGCAGCTGCCAGTGATCGTTGGCTTCGCCGTTAAACGGCGCGCCGTGCCAGCCCATCGAATAGGGGAACGAGCACTGGAACAGATTGTCGTAACGGCTGGTGAGCTGCTTGAGCGCCAGCGCCAGATCGGTGCGCTGCGCCTCGCTGAGATCGGTAATGCGTTTCACGTGCGTTTTAGGCAGCAGCAGGGTTTCAAACGGCCAGGCCGCCCACCACGGCACTACCGCCAGCCAGTGATCGGTTTCAACCACGGTACGGCTGCCGTCCTGCAGTTCGCGCGCTACGTAATCCACCAGCAGCGGCGTACCTTTATCAGCAAAGTAGCGGCGCTGGTTGTCATCCTCTTTTTGCGCTTCATTCGGCAGAAAACTGTTGGCCCACACCTGACCGTGCGGATGCGGATTTGAGCAGCCCATCGCTGCGCCTTTGTTTTCAAACACCTGCACCCACGGATAGTGCTGGCCGAGTTCGGCGGTCTGCTCCTGCCAGGTGCGCACGATGTCCTGCAAGTTGTGCAGCGGCAGTTCGGGCAGGGTTTTGCTGTGATCCGGCGAGAAGCAGATCACCCGACTGGTACCGCGCGCGCCTTCACAGCGCATCAGCACATCATCGCTCTGCGGCGCGTCCGGCGTATCGGTCATCAGCGCGGCGAAGTCATTGGTGAACACGTAAGTGCTTTTGTAATCGGGATTTTTGTCGCCGGTGATACGGGTGTTACCGGCGCACAGGAAGCAGTCCGGATCGTGTGCGGGCAGTTGCTCCAGCGCTGGCGTCTCCTGCGCACCCTGCCACGGACGTTTGGCGCGATGCGGTGACACCAGCACCCATTGATCGATCAACGGGTTATAGCGGCGATGCGGATGATCGACCGGGTTAAATTTTTGCATAACAAGTCCTGGTAATCGGCAAACAGAAGAAAATCACTGCCTTCAACGTAGCATAACGGTGGCGCTGAAAGCGTGATCCAGTCTGGATAAATGGTATCGTTTACACAAGGTGACGATTCTCATTTTGTGGGTTTATGCGCAGCGTTTGCTGAATAATGCGGCAGGCTAGTGGTAGCGGTTACATTTTTAGGGAAGGAAATCTGTCAGGTGCGTACTGTTATCGCCGGGCCGCCATGGATGGCGACCCGCTCATCAATGAAAACTAACGCAACGCCTCCTGCTGATAAGCATAGCCCGCGCCCTGTTTTACAAAACTCAGGCGGTGGGTGATGCACTGCGGCGCGTCCTCGGCGTGGTGGGAAACAAACATCAGCTGGGTACGACCTTCGCCGATCAGCACATCAACAAAGCGGCGCACCAGCTGGCGGTTAATGGGATCGAGCCCCTGCAGCGGTTCATCCAGGATTAACAGCGTCGGGTGCTTCACCAGCGCGCGTGCAATCAGCACCAGCCGCTGCTGGCCCCACGACAGGCTATGAAACGGCGCATCGGCCAGCGCATTGTCCATGCCAAGCAGCGCCAGCCACTGGCGCGCCAGCGCTTTCTGCCGATCCGATACCGCCTGATACAGACCGATCGAATCAAAAAAGCCTGAGAGGATCACCGTACGCACGTTACAGCTGACGCGGTAATCCAGATGCAGGCTGCTGCTGACGTAACCGATATGCTGCTTGATGTCCCAGATGGTTTCACCGCTGCCGCGCCGAATACCAAACAGCGTTAAATCATTGCTGTAGCCCTGCGGATGATCGCCGGTGACCAGGCTGAGCAGGGTCGATTTACCCGCGCCGTTGGGGCCGATGATCTGCCAGTGCTCGCCGGGATTGACCTGCCAGTTCAGGCCGTCGATCACCGCGTGATCGTTATACGACACCACGCCGTTGCGCAGGATAACGCGCGGCGCATCTGCCGCCAGCTGCGGCAGCTGATCCGGCTGGTCCGGCTCCGGCAGCGCCATGCCCTGCAGGCGTTCGCTGTGCGCCAGCTGCGCCACCAGCGCTTCGGCGAGAATCGCCTGGCGCGCGCCCACGTGCGTCAGCGTGCACTCCGCCAGCACGCCGACCTGCTGGACAAAATCCGGAATATCGTCAAAGCGGTTCAGCACCAGTACCACGGTGTAGCCGTCGCGATGCAGCTGATGCAGCGTATCGGCAAGACTGGCGCGCGATGCCACATCCAGACCATCAAAAGGTTCGTCGAGGATCAGCAAATCCGGCTGCGCCATCAGCGCCTGACACAGCAGCGTTTTGCGCGTTTCGCCGGTAGAAAGGTATTTGAAGCGGCGAGTCAGTAAAGCGCTGATGTCAAACTGCTGGGCCAGCGCCTGCGCCCGCGCCTCATCCTTTACTTCATCCTGAATGATCTCCAGTGCGGTGCGGCCGGTGTCATCTTCGCCTTCACTCAGCAGATCGGTGTTGTTGCGCTCCCACTCCTGCGTCACCAGCTGTTGTAGCTGCTCCAGCGACAGACGGGTGCGGCGCTGAAAATCCTGCCGCAGCTCGCCCTTGGCCGCCGTCAGCTCGCCGGACAGCGCGCGCGCCAGCGAAGATTTACCGCTGCCGTTGGCACCGACAAAGGCCCAGCTTTCGCCGCTGTGCAGGGTTAAGTCCGGCAGGGTCAGGGTACGGCTATCGCTCAGGTGAAATATGCCTTGCGAAATTTGCAATGAGGCCATGATTTGTTCCGTTTTCTGCATCAAGTCGCTCAGTTGTAGCGAGCCAGCGAAATGAAGTCAAATCATGGCGGCCAGATCAGAGCAGTGTGGCGATGATGGCGTGTTCGGCATTAAAACAGGCGGTCACGGCGCTGCCGGGCTGCAGATTATGCTGGCGAAGCACCTGGCTGGGGACGGTGGCGCACAGCATTTCACCGCCCGTCAGCGCAATCAGCACTTCACTCTGCGTTTCGCCAGGTTCGATGGTGTGGACAAGGCCCGGCAGCTGATTATCGCCCTCGGCGGCGTCAGGCGTCAGGCGGATCCACGGCGCTTTGATCAGCACCAGCACCTCTTTACCGCTGTCGAGCTGCAGCCGCTCCGCGCTGCGTTCGGTCAGGGCCACCTGCAGGCGCGTCACGCCGTCGTTCAGCAGTACCTCAATGTGCTGCTGCACCTGCTGACGATCGCGCGCCTGCACCGTGCCAAACAGCTGGTTGCGCGCGCTGGTTTGCAGGGAAAAGCGGGCGATCGCCGCCAGCAGGCTTTCGAGCGGCAGGCTGTCGTTTTGCAGCACGTCAAAGGCTTTTTGCTGGATCTGTTCCATCAGCTGAAACAGCTGAATCAATCGCTCGCCGTAGCGCGTCAGCCGGGCACCGCCGCCGCCTTTGCCGCCGGTTGCGCGTTCGACCAGCGTCTGATCCGCCAGCTGATTCATCTCATTGATGGCGTCCCAGGCGCTTTTATAGCTGATGCCCGCCAGTCTGGCGCCCTGGCTGATGGAGCCGGTTTCCTGCACGCGCCTGAGCAGCTCAATACGGCGCGGATCGGCAAACAGTTTCTGCTGAAGACGAATGTGAAGAGAGAGTTCTGCCTGCATGTCAGCTCCTTAGGTGAATGCGCCAATTGTAAGGCCTAAAGTAAAAGCACGAAAAGGGCAGTGCCTTTTTTTCTCCAGCCGTTACAATCACTTTTTTACTCTTTGCGCGAGGTTTCCATGCTGGAACTGTTAAAAAGCCTGGCGGTCGCCATCATCATGGTGCCCATCGTGATGGCGATTATGCTGGGTCTGATTTACGGCCTGGGTGAAGTCTTTAACGTCATCTCTAAATTTGGCCGCCGCGACGACCGTCCCGCCAATAGCTCACACCACTGATTTTTAACGCCCGCACGCTGCGGGCGTTTTGCCCTTAACTTTCCGCCGTTTTTGCCGATATAAAGCTCATGACAGCTTTCAGGCTCGCGTTGTATTATCAACTATATAACGTAACCTGGAGCTTATTATGCAAAACACTGTTTATCGCTGGGCGGCCGCGGCCGTGGTCACCGTGTCGCTGTCGGGTCAGGCGCTGGCGGCGGAGAAAATTACCGTGTTCGCCGCGGCCTCGCTGACCAATGCGATGCAGCAGATTGCCACGCAATATCAGCAAAAAAGCGGCGTTGAAGTGGTATCCTCGTTCGCTTCCTCGTCGACGCTGGCGCGGCAAATCGAGCAGGGCGCCCCGGCGGATCTGTTTATCTCTGCCGATCAGCAGTGGATGGACGATGCGGTGGCGAAAAACAGCGTGATCGGCAGTACGCGCTACACGCTGCTGGGCAACGATCTGGTGCTGGTGGCGGCAAAAAGCGCTAACGCGCAGCCGGTGACCATCAATGCGCAGACCCCATGGCAGAACCTGCTTAAGGGCGAGCGCCTGGCGGTGGGCGATCCGGATCACGTGCCGGCAGGCATTTATGCCAAAGAAGCGCTGCAAAAGCTGGGCGCGTGGGACACGCTGTCTTCACAGCTCGCACCGGCTAACAACGTGCGTGCCGCGCTGGCGCTGGTGGAGCGCCGCGAAACGCCGTATGGCATCGTGTACGGTTCCGACGCGGTAGCCAGTGATAAGGTGCAGGTGGTCGGACGCTTCCCCGAAGCGAGTCACAAACCCGTAGAGTACCCGATGGCGGTGGTCAGCGATCACCAGAACGCAGCGGTGCAGGCCTTCTATGACTATCTGCAGGGGCCGGATGCCGCTGCCGTGTTTAAACAGTATGGATTTACGCCGAAGAGATGATACTGAGCGATCCCGAATGGCAGGCCGTGTTCCTCAGCCTGAAAGTTTCCTGCGTGGCGGTGCTGTGCAGCCTGCCGTTTGGCATCCTGATGGCGTGGATTCTGGCGCGCTGTCGCTTTCCTGGCAAATCCCTGCTCGATAGCCTGATTCACCTGCCGCTGGTGCTGCCGCCGGTGGTGGTGGGCTATTTACTGCTGCTAACGCTGGGACGGCGCGGCCTGATTGGCAGCTGGCTGTACGACTGGTTCGGTATCACCTTCGCCTTCAGCTGGCGCGGTGCGGTGCTGGCCTCGGCGGTGATGGCGTTTCCGCTGATGGTGCGCGCCATTCGTCTGGCGCTGGAAGCGGTAGACAGCCGGCTGGAGCAGGCGGCGCGGACCTTAGGCGCGGGCCGCTGGCGGGTGTTTTTCACCATCACGCTGCCGCTGACTTTTCCGGGCATCATCGTGGGCACCGTGCTGGCGTTTGCCCGCTCGCTCGGTGAGTTTGGTGCCACCATTACTTTTGTCTCCAACATTCCCGGCGAAACCCGCACCATCCCGTCAGCCATGTTTACCCTGATTGAAACGCCCGGCGCGGAAGGCACTGCGGCGCGGCTGTGCGCGGTGGCGATTGCGCTGGCGCTGCTGTCGCTGGTGGCCTCGGAGCTGCTGGCGCGCTGGGGCCGCAAGCGGCTGGGAGCGGCCTGATGCTGAAAATCAACATTGCGCAACAGCTCGGTGAGCATCAGCTCAACGTCGATGTGGAGATTCCGGCCAGCGGCATCACCGCGATTTTTGGCGTGTCCGGGGCAGGAAAAACCTCATTAATCAATGCCATCAGCGGTCTGACGCAGCCGCAGAGCGGCCAGATTGCGCTTAACGATCGTCTGTTGTTTGACCGCGACAGCGGTATCAATCTGCCGCCGGAAAAACGCCGCATCGGCTACGTGTTTCAGGATGCGCGCCTGTTTCCCCATTATCGCGTGCGCGGCAATCTGCAGTATGGCATGGCGCCTAAAATGAAGGCGCAGTTCGGGGCGCTGGTGACGCTGCTGGGACTGGATGCGCTGCTGGATCGCTATCCGGCCTCGCTGTCGGGGGGTGAAAAGCAGCGCGTGGCGATGGGCCGGGCGCTGCTGAGCGCGCCGGATATCCTGCTGATGGACGAACCGCTGGCGTCGCTCGATCTGCCACGCAAGCGCGAGCTGATGCCCTATTTGCAGAAGCTGGCGAAGCAGGTGGAGATTCCGCTGCTGTACGTGAGCCACAGCCTGGAGGAGATTGTCCAGCTGGCGAATCAGGTGCTGGTGCTGGATAACGGTAACGTCAAAGCCTTCGGCACGCTGGAAAAAGTGTGGGGCAGCAGCGCGATGCGGCCCTGGCTGCCGGCGGCCGAGCGCAGCAGCGTGCTGCGCGTGCAGGTGCTGGAGCAGCATCCGGATTACCCGATGACCGCGCTGTCGCTTGGCGATCAGCACATCTGGGTCAGCCGGGTGAATCAGCCGGTGAAAAGCGTACTGCGCATCCGTATCGCCTCGGCGGACGTGTCGCTGGCGCTGCAGCCGCCGCAAAATACCTCGATCCGCAATATTTTACCGGCGCAGGTGGTGGAGCTGCTGGAGCTGGACGACCAGGTCGAAGTGAAGCTGCGCATCGGCGTCAGCGAGCTGTGGGCGCGCATTTCACCGTGGGCGCGCGACGAACTGAATATCCGGCCCGATCAGTGGCTGTATGCGCAGATCAAGAGCGTGTCGATTACCGCGTAACACAAACCGGACGACAGCGCGGTACGTCCGGTCTGCGGATCAGCGCGTTTTTTCGCGCTTTTTTCCGGCCAACCTGACTGATGCCTTATGCCGCGACCAGCCTGGCATTACAGCACTTCCTGGTAGATCACCTGCGCAATGCCCGGCTCAAGGTTGGTGCCGATCACTTTGCGCGCGCGTGCTTTGATGGCGTCATCGGCATTGCCCATCGCCACGCCCAGCCCGGCCTGCTCCAGCATGCTGAGATCGTTGTAATTGTCGCCAAACGCCAGCACGTCCTGCATGCTCAGACCCTGGCTCGCCACCCACTGTGCCAGGCGTTTGCCTTTGCTGTTGCCGACCTGAGCGATGTCGACCTGATCGTGCCACGACCATTCACACGCCAGACCCAGCTCGCGTTCGGTGCGCTCGGCAAACTGCTGCAGCGCGCGGGTATCCGGATGCGACAGGGCAAATTTCCAGATCGACTGCGCGTCGTGCGCCGCCTGCGCCAGGCTCGGCACCTGTACAAACAGCGGGCGCTGCGCTTCCGGCAGCGACTGCGCCCAGTTGAGGGTGCGCGTCACATGGCCGGTCGCTTCCTGGTACAGCATCGCATCATCGACATACAGCAGACCGTGAATATTCTCCTGATCGAGCATCTCAATCACCCGCGCCGCCTGACTTTTCTCCAGCGGATCGGCCGCCAGCACCCGTTGCGCCTGGTAATCGTACAGGTACGTACCGTTACAGCAGATGGCGGGCGTTGTCAGCTGCAGCGCCTGATAAAACGGGTGAATGGCGCAGTGATGGCGACCGGTGACGATCAGCACCTGAACGCCAGCCTGTTGCGCGCGGGCTAAGGCTTCAAGGGATTCTGGCAGGATGGTTTTGTTTGGGGTCAGCAGGGTGCCGTCGAGGTCAAGGGCGATTACGCGGTAGCTCATTACACTTTCCGTCCGGAGTTAGCAAAGCATTAAGTCTACACCCGCCAGCGGCCCTGAGACAAAAAGCAGGGCACAAATCAGCCCAGCGCGCGGCGGTGAAACGCGCTACAGTTACTGTTTTTCATCAGGCAGCGAATAAGGAAAACGCATGAAACAAGTCGTGTATACCGCCAGTCCCGAGAGCCAGCAGATCCACGCCTGGCAAATGCAGGAAGATGGCGCACTGACGTTATTGCAGGTCACGGATGTGGCCGGCCAGGTGCAGCCGATGGTGGTGAGCCCGAAGAAAGATTTTCTCTATGTCGGCGTGCGTCCGAATTTTCGCGTACTGGCGTACCGCATTGCGGCCGACGGTACGTTAAGCCTGGCCGGTGAAGCGCCGCTGCCGGGCAGCCCGACGCACATTTCTACCGACCGCCAGGGCAACTATCTGTTCTGCGGCTCCTATAACGATGCCTGCGTCAGCATCAGCCCGATTGGCAGCGACGGCCTGCCGCAGGCGCCGCTGCAGGTAATTAACGGGCTGGAAGGCTGCCATTCGGCGAATATCGACCTCAGCAACCAGACGCTGTTTGTACCGGCGCTGAAGCAGGATCGCATCTGCCTGTATCAGCTGCAGGCCGACGGCACGCTGGCACCGCGCGCGCAGCCACAGGTGACCACCGTAGAAGGCGCCGGCCCGCGTCATATGGCGTTCCACCCGAACGGTGCCTATGGCTATGTGGTTAACGAACTGGACAGTACCGTCGACGTCTGGGCACTGAACAATGTTAACGGCCAGGTCGAGCGCGTGCAGAGTCTTGATATCATGCCGCCGGGCTTCAGCGATACGCGCTGGGCAGCAGATATCCATATCACCCCGGACGGTCGCTTCCTGTATGCCTGTGACCGCACCAGCAGCACGCTGACCGTGTTCAGTATCAGTGAGGACGGCTCGGTGCTGACGATTGAAGGTTATCAGCCGACCGAAACTCAGCCGCGTGGCTTTAACATTGATGGCAGCGGTCAGTATCTGGTGGCGGCGGGGCAGAAATCGCATCACATTGAAGTCTATCGCATTGGCGATCGTGGCCTGCTGCAACCGCTGGCGCGTTACGCCGTGGGTCAGGGCCCGATGTGGGTAGTGATTCACGCGCTGGACTGAGGAACGCGCTTCGGTCATGCAGGGTCGCCATCTACGGCGACCTCTGTCAGGGTGCGCAGCGATGCGCACCTTATGTAATCAGGCGTATTTCACCGTGATCGACGCGCTGGCCAGCGCATGGAAGTGCACGTTGAAGCCGACCATCGCGCCGCTGGCACCTTCGTCCACCTCAATTTTCTCCACGCCCAGCGCATGCACCGTAAAGATATAGCGATGCGATTCGCCCTGCGGCGGCGCTGCGCCACCGTAACCGCTCTGGCCGAAATCGGTACGCGTCTGAATGGCACCCTCCGGCAGCTCCGCCACGCCGGAACCGGCGCCCTGTGACAGCACGGTCACCTCAGCCGGAATATTGGCGACCACCCAGTGCCACCAGCCAGAGCCGGTCGGGGCATCCGGATCGTAGCAGGTCACCACAAAGCTTTTGGTGCCGGCCGGCACTTCATCCCATGCCAGGTGCGGCGACAGATTATCGCCCTGGTAACCCATGCCGTTAAACACGTGGCGCTCGGGCATTTTATCGCCATCGTTAAAATCCTGGCTCACTACGCGCATGATCTCTCCTTTCCTGTTGTGTACTGCTTTCCATGATGGTGGAAAATGGCGGCGAGTGCCAGCGGTGTCAGGGCTGAAAGTGGCCGTCCACCGCCAGTGCAGCGCTTAACGCCGCCGTCAGCTGCGTCAGCTGTGCGGCAGAAATCAGATAAGGTGGCATCAGGTAAATCAGCTTACCGAACGGGCGAATCCATACGCCGCGTTCCACGAAGAACTGCTGCAGCGCCGCCATGTTCACCGGCTGATGGGTTTCAATCACGCCAATCGCCCCCAGCACGCGCGCATCCGCCACCATCGGATGGTCGCGCAGCGGCAGCAGTTCCGCACGCAGCTGCTGTTCAATCGCCGCTACCTGCGCCGGCCAGTGCCCTTCGTTGATCAGCTTCAGGCTTTCAACCGCCACCGCACAGGCCAGCGGATTGCCCATAAACGTCGGACCATGCATAAAGCAGCCCGCCGCGCTGCGGCTGATGGTATCGGCGACGTCGCGCGTGGTCAGGGTGGCGGAGAGCGTCAGGGTGCCGCCGGTCAGCGCCTTGCCGAGGCACAAAATGTCCGGCGTGATGCCGGCGTGCTCGCAGGCAAACAGCTTGCCGCTGCGGCCGAAGCCGGTGGCGATCTCATCGGCGATCAGCAATAAACCGTAGCGATCGCACAGCGCCCGCACCTGTTGCAGATAGCGTGGATGGTAAAAGCGCATGCCGCCGGCACCCTGTACGATAGGTTCCAGAATTACCGCGGCAATGCTGCGATGGTGCTGTTCGGCCAGCCGGGCGAAATCGGCAATATCGTTGTCATCCCAGTCATCGTCAAAGCCACACTGCGGCGCGCGGGCGAACAGATGCTCGGGCAGGTAGCCGCGCCACAGGCTGTGCATGGAGTTTTCCGGATCGCAGACCGACATGGCGGCAAACGTATCGCCGTGATAACCGCGCTGCAGCGTGAGGAATTTCTGCCGCGTCTCTCCGCGACCCAGCCAGTACTGCAGCGCCATTTTCATCGACACTTCGACGGCGATCGAGCCGGAATCGGCGAGGAACACGCACTCCAGCGCCTCGGGCGTCATGGCGATCAGCTGGCGGCTCAGCTCCACGGCTGGCGGATGGGTGATGCCGCCAAACATCACGTGTGACATCTGCGCCATCTGCTGCTGCAACGCCTGATTGAGGCGCGGATGGTTATAGCCGTGGATCGCTGCCCACCACGACGACATGCCGTCGACCAGCTCACGTCCATCGGCCAGCTGCAGCGTGCAGCCGTGCGCGGCCACCACCGGGTAGCACGGCAGCGGATCGCGCATTGAGGTGTAAGGATGCCAGATATGCTGGCGGTCAAAGCGGAGGTCGTCCTGTGTGAACATCTGTCTTGTAAACCATTTTGAAAAGATTTAGTTTACAAGTATAACCACGTTAATCGTCAGGATGAACCCCCTTTTTTGGAGTAAGCAATGGCTAATCGCTGGACACTGGCTCAGGCTCAGGCGCTATTTGATAAACCTTTTCTCGAGCTGATGTTTGAAGCACAGCAGGTGCACCGCCAGCACTTCGACCCGCGTCAGGTGCAGGTCAGCACGCTGCTGTCGATCAAAACCGGCGCCTGTCCGGAAGACTGTAAATACTGTCCGCAGAGCGCGCGTTACAAAACCGGGCTGGAAACCGAGCGCCTGATGGAGGTGGAAGCGGTGCTGGAATCGGCGCGCAAGGCCAAAGCAGCCGGCTCCAGCCGCTTCTGCATGGGCGCGGCGTGGAAAAACCCGCACGAGCGCGACATGCCGTACCTTGAGCAGATGGTGCAGGGCGTGAAAGCTATGGGCATGGAAACCTGCATGACGCTGGGAACGCTTGACCACGATCAGGCGCAGCGGCTGGCCAGCGCCGGGCTCGATTTTTACAACCATAACCTCGACACCTCGCCGGAGTTTTACGGCAGCATCATCACCACCCGTACCTATCAGGAGCGTCTTGATACGCTGGATAAAGTGCGCAACGCCGGCATCAAAGTGTGTTCAGGCGGCATTGTCGGGCTGGGCGAAACGGTCAACGACCGCGCCGGTTTGCTGGTGCAACTGGCCAACCTGCCCACGCCGCCGGAGAGCGTGCCGATTAACATGCTGGTGAAAGTCAAAGGCACGCCGCTGGCGGATAACGATGACGTCGAGCCGTTCGACTTTATCCGCACCATTGCCGTGGCGCGCATCATGATGCCAACCTCGCACGTGCGCCTGTCGGCCGGTCGCGAGCAGATGAGCGAACAGACCCAGGCGATGTGCTTCATGGCGGGTGCCAACTCGATTTTCTACGGCTGCAAGCTGCTGACTACGCCGAACCCGGAAGAAGACAAAGATCTGATCCTGTTCCGCAAGCTGGGCCTGAATCCGGAGCACACCGCCACGACTGCGGGCGATAACGAACAGCAGCATCAGCTCAGCGAGCAGTTGCTGCACGCCGACAGCGCGCAGTTCTATAACGCGGCCGTGTAAATGTGGTCTGAACGTATTGCGCAGGCGCTGACGGCGCAGCGTGCCGCCGACGGCTGGCGGCAGCGGCGGCGCATTGAGCACAACAGCGTGCGTGAAATTACCCTCGACGGGCAGCGCTATCGCCACTTCTCCAGCAATGATTACCTCGGCCTGAGCCAGCATCCGGCGGTGATGGCTGCCTGGCAGCAGGGCGTGCGCGAGGCGGGCGTCGGTGCTGGGGCTTCCGGCCACGTCACTGGCTACAGCCGTCATCATGCGCAGCTGGAACAGCAGCTGGCATCCTGGCTCGGCTACCCGCGCGCGCTGCTGTTTATCTCCGGCTTTGCCGCCAACCAGGCAGTAATCCATCTGCTGGCGCAAAAGTCGGATCGCATTATCGCTGACAAACTGGCGCACGCCTCGCTGCTGGATGCCGCCAGCCACAGTCCGGCAACGCTGCGCCGTTTTGCCCACAACCAGCCGGCCAGCCTGGCGAAGCTGCTGGCGACGCGCGCGGAAGGCGGCACGCTGGTGGTGACCGAGGGCGTATTCAGCATGGATGGCGACAGTGCGCCGCTGGCTGAACTTGCCGCCGAAACCCGGCGCGCGGGCGGCTGGCTGCTGGTGGACGATGCGCACGGCATTGGCGTCACCGGTGAGCAGGGGCGCGGCAGCTGCTGGCAGCAGCAGGTGAAACCGGAATTGCTGGTGGTGACTTTTGGTAAAGGCTTTGGCGTCAGCGGTGCCGCGCTGCTGTGTGATGACGCTACCGCAGATTACGTCGAGCAGTTCTCGCGCCATTTAATCTATTCCACCGCCATGCCGCCGGCGCAGTGTTGTGCGCTGCTGGCGGCGCTGGCGCAGATCCAGCAGGGCGACGCGCTGCGCGCGCGGTTGCAGCAAAATATTGCCCGCTTTCGCGCGGGCGCGGCGCAGTTGCCGTGGCAGCTGATGGCCTCTGACAGCGCCATTCAGCCGCTGATCGTCGGCGAAAACCGCGCCGCGCTGGCGCTGTCACAGCGGCTGGCACAGGCCGGTTGCTGGGTGAGCGCGATCCGGCCACCAACGGTGCCGCCGGGTACCGCGCGGCTGCGCATTACGCTCACCGCGGCGCATCATCCCGAAGATATCGACGCGTTGCTGGAGGCACTGTATGACGCTGCAGGTGAATAAACAGGCGGTGGCGCAGGCATTTGGCCGGGCGGCCGCGCATTACGAACAGCATGCTCAGCTGCAGCGCCAGAGCGGCGAGGCGCTGCTGGCGCTGGCGCCGGCCGGATTTGGCCCACAGCTGCTGGACGCCGGCTGCGGCACCGGCTGGTTCAGCCGCTACTGGCGCGATCGCGGTCGCCAGGTCTGCGCGCTGGATCTGTCACCGGCGATGCTGCAGGCGGCACGCGAACAGCACTCGGCGCACGACTATTTACAGGGCGATATCGACCAGTTACCGCTGGCGGATAACAGCGTCGACGGCGTCTGGAGCAACCTGGCGGTGCAGTGGAGCAGCGATCTGCGCACCGCGCTGCAGCAGTTTCTGCGCGTGACGCGCCCGGGCGGCAGCGTGCTGTTCTCGACGCTGCTCGACGGCTCGCTGCAGGAGGTGCATCAGGCGTGGGCGCAGATCGATGGTCGGCGTCACGCCAATCGCTTCCTCAGCGGCGATGCCTTTGCCCAGGCTGCCGCGGGCCTGCCGCTGCGCAGCCAGACGCAGATCGTCACGCTGCACTTCCCCAGTGCGCTGAGCGCCATGCGCTCGCTGAAAGGCATCGGCGCAACGCACCTGCACGATGGGCGACACGCGGCCCTGCTGACGCGCCCGCAGCTGGCGCAGCTGGAGCAGCACTGGCCGCAGGATGCGCACGGCTATCGTCTCAGTTATCACCTGATGTATGGAGTTTTACAAAAATGACACGCTGGTTTATTACCGGAACTGACACCGAAGTGGGCAAAACAGTCGCCAGCGGCGCTCTGTTGCAGGCGGCCAGCGCTGCGGGATTACGCACTGCTGGCTACAAACCGGTGGCCTCCGGCTGCGAGATCACGCCCGACGGCGTGCGCAACAGCGACGCGCTGGCGCTGCAGCGCTACAGCAGCCTGGCGCTGAGCTATGAGCAGGTAAACCCGCTGGCGTTCATCGAACCGACGTCGCCGCATATCGTCAGC
The DNA here is from genome assembly GCF_059730845.1 of gamma proteobacterium symbiont of Scutellera amethystina. NCBI lineage: Bacteria > Pseudomonadati > Pseudomonadota > Gammaproteobacteria > gamma proteobacterium symbiont of Scutellera amethystina. The sequence goes on along the minus strand of NZ_AP035935.1, from coordinate 2,838,151 downwards.
GCGGAAGAGGGCAGACCGATTGAATTTGCGCAGCTCTCCGCTGGCTTACGCGCGCTGGAACAGCAGGCTGAATGGGTGCTGGTGGAAGGTGCGGGCGGCTGGTTCACGCCGCTGTCCGCGACGCAAACTTACGCCGACTGGGTCGCCGCCGAGCAGCTGCCGGTGATTCTGGTGGTCGGCGTGAAGCTCGGCTGCATCAACCACGCCATGCTGACGGCGGAAGCGGTGAAAGCGCGCGGGTTGCGCCTCGCCGGCTGGATTGCCAATGACATCCAGCCGCCGGGTAAGCGACATGCGGAATATCTGGCAACGCTGCAACAGCGCATTGCGGCCCCGTTCCTCGGTGAGATTCCGTGGCTGAGCAGCGCGGCACAGCAGGCCGACTGTGGCCGTTACCTTACCCTGCCAGAGTAAATGGCGCGGCGGCGCAGCACCCTGCGCCGCACGCTACCGACGCTAGGTGGCCGTTAGCCACTTACTCACCGTTACATCATCCAGCTGCGCCACGCTGCCCTGCGCCACGTTGCGGCCGCGATGCAGCAGCAGAAAATAGTCCGCCACGCGGCGAATGAACGACACATGCTGTTCCAGCAGCAGAATCGTCAGGCCATAGTCGCGGTTCAGGCGGCGAATCAGATTCCCCATCTCCTCCTCCAGCCACGGCGACATACCTTCGGTGGGTTCATCGAGGATCAATAGTTTCGGCTGCAGCACCAGCGCGCGCGCCAGGGCCAGCTGCTGCTGCTGATCCATCGGCAGTTCGCCGCTGCGCTGATGACGCAGCGAGTAGAGCGCCGGAAACAGATCGAACACCATCTCGGGAATAGCGCGGCTGCGATCGTCCTGTGCCGCCATCAACGCAATCAGCAGGTTATCTTCCACGCTCATCTGGGAAAAGATGTGGCGTCCCTGTGGCACGTAGCCGATGCCCATGCGCGCGCGTTGCTCAGCAGGCTGCAGCAGCAGGTTTTCCGGCGGCGCGCCGTCTTCCTGCCAGGTCATCGATCCACTATTAATGGGCAGGCGACCCATAATACAGTTCACCAGCGTGGTTTTGCCCATCCCCGGGCTGCCCAGCACGCCGGTGCAGGTGCCTGGCGGCAGATCGAGATCCACATCCCATAAAATATGGTTCTGACCGTAAAATTGATTCACCGAACGTAAACTCAGCATCTGACATTCTCCTTCCAGATTATTCGCCTGAATGCTCCCGCTCTGTGTCGTCTGGCATACAGTCATGCACAATGGCTATTGGGACACTGCTGTCGCCGGCGGCGCTTGTTCATCCTGCCGGCATGGACTCGTCACTCCACCGTTAATTCACTGCAATTCCCAGGCCAGATCCGCCAAAGCAGCCTCAACCGGGGTAAAAGGCAGTGAAACTCGCCATAATTGATGAGGAAAGCTTAACAATTGCCCGCAGTAATAACTCGCCTGCACTTTGACGGTGCTGACTGCTTAACGTTTCTGGTGCATCTGTGCTGTCATAAGGCAGGGACTGAAGAAATAAGTGGCCTTAACGCTGGGCTTTTTCCCGTTACGGCACGATGGGGTACGCCAAAAGAATAGTTAAAGCCGCACGGGATGATGGAAAAATAATCGCAAAAAAAATTTTTTCGCACGGCAGGATAAGCGAGGGGAAAATTATACACAGCCGATGGACGTGGGGCTGGATTCAGTTATCCACTATTCCTGTGGATAACCTTGTGCATTAGCGACTGAAAACCGGGCGCAAGCGAGGAAATACGCGGGTTGCATACATAATGCTGCGAAACTGGGCTTTTGAGTCAAAGTCTTTTAAATCAGCAGGTTATTTAAAAGCAAGCCTGAGAATTGTCTGGCTTGTCATCAGACTGCAATTTAATGACGCTCTATTGACAATTGTTAAAAGCGTTGCTCGTCTGGGGATAACCTTGCGCAACAAACGCTTCCGGATTACCGCATAAATTACGCTGAAGCGAATCGCGACATCTCCCCATCATCGTGCAGCATATCTGTAATTATATCCAGTATTTTTTTCTGGCAAAATCGCCATAGCAGAGTAGAATTACCAGCCTGCCCGCCGACTTCTTCAGCAGGAACCGTAATACCATGAGTAAAGCCTTTAAACTCAACTCCGCTTTCAAACCTTCAGGCGATCAGCCTGAGGCGATTCGTCGCCTTGAAGAAGGGCTGGAGGATGGACTGGCGCACCAGACGCTGCTGGGGGTTACCGGTTCAGGAAAAACTTTTACCATCGCCAACGTCATTGCCGATCTCAACCGGCCGACCATGGTAATGGCACCGAATAAAACGCTGGCGGCACAGCTGTATGGCGAGATGAAAGAGTTCTTTCCGGATAATGCCGTCGAGTTCTTCGTCTCCTACTACGACTACTATCAGCCGGAAGCCTACGTGCCCAGTTCGGATACCTTCATCGAGAAAGATGCAGCGGTAAACGAGCATATCGAGCAGATGCGTCTCTCTGCCACCAAAGCGATGCTGGAGCGCCGCGACGTGATTGTGGTGGCGTCGGTTTCTGCTATCTACGGCCTGGGCGATCCCGATCTCTACCTGAAAATGATGCTGCATCTGACGCGCGGCATGATCATCGACCAGCGCAGCATCCTGCGCCGCCTCGCCGAACTGCAGTACACCCGCAACGATCAGGTTTTCCAGCGCGGCACCTTCCGCGTGCGCGGCGAAGTGATCGATATCTTCCCGGCGGAATCCGATGACATTGGTCTGCGTGTAGAGCTGTTTGATGAAGAGGTTGAGCGCCTGTCGCTGTTCGACCCGCTGACCGGCCAGGTGATCTCGGTGATTCCGCGTTTCACCATCTACCCGAAGACGCACTACGTGACGCCGCGCGAGCGTATTCTGCAGGCGATGGAAGAGATTAAGGATGAGCTGGCGGTGCGGCGCAAAGTGCTGCTGGAGAACAACAAACTGCTGGAAGAGCAGCGCATCACCCAGCGTACCCAGTTCGACCTCGAAATGATGAACGAACTCGGCTACTGCTCGGGCATTGAAAACTATTCGCGCTATCTCTCCGGACGCGGACCGGGTGAGCCGCCGCCGACGCTGTTTGATTACCTGCCGGCGGATGGCCTGCTGGTGGTCGATGAATCCCACGTGACTATTCCGCAGATTGGCGGCATGTATCGCGGTGACCGCGCGCGTAAAGAGACGCTGGTGGAGTACGGTTTCCGCCTGCCGTCGGCGCTGGATAACCGTCCGCTGCGCTTTGAAGAGTTTGAAGCGCTGGCACCGCAGACCATTTACGTCTCGGCCACGCCTGGTAACTACGAGCTGGAGAAATCGGGCGGCGACGTTATCGATCAGGTGGTGCGGCCTACCGGTCTGCTCGATCCGATTCTTGAGGTGCGACCGGTGGCGACCCAGGTCGACGATCTGCTGTCGGAGATCCGCAAGCGCGTCGAAATCAACGAGCGCGTGCTGGTCACTACGCTGACCAAGCGCATGGCCGAAGACCTCACCGAGTATCTTGAAGAGCACGGCGAGAAGGTGCGCTATCTGCACTCCGACATTGATACCGTTGAGCGTATGGAGATCATTCGTGATCTGCGTCTCGGGGAGTTTGACGTGCTGGTGGGGATCAACCTGCTGCGCGAAGGGCTGGATATGCCGGAAGTGTCACTGGTGGCGATTCTGGACGCCGATAAAGAGGGCTTCCTGCGCTCCGAGCGCTCACTGATTCAGACCATCGGACGCGCGGCGCGTAACGTCAACGGCAGAGCGATTCTCTACGCAGATAAGATCACGCCGTCGATGGCGCGGGCGATGGAAGAGACCGAGCGCCGCCGCGAGAAGCAGCAGCGTTATAACGAAGAGCGGGGCATTGTGCCGCAGGGCCTGAACAAGAAAATCACCGATATTCTTGAGCTGGGCAAAAACGTGGTGAAAACGCGCGGCAAAGGTAAAACGGCTTCACGCACTGCCGCCGAGGCTGAGGCCAGCTATCTGGCGCTCACGCCACAAGCCATGCAGAAGAAGATCCACGAGCTGGAAGGGCAGATGCAGCAGCACGCGCAGAACCTGGAGTTCGAAGAGGCCGCGCGGGTGCGCGACCAGCTGCACGAGCTGCGTGAACTGTTTATCGCCGCCTCTTAATGTGAAACCGGCGGTCGCGTTGCGCGCCGGCTAAACCGCCTGAATGGCATGTTCCAGCGCGCGGCGCAGCAGCTGGCGGTCGTGACGATAGCGGATATCGGCGGCTTCCAGCGGTTCGCGCACGATCAACCGCTCAGTGACGCCGCGCGTGTCTGCTGACGGGCCGACCACTACAGCGTCAATCACCCGTTTGCCAATAGCTTTTTCCATCATCGCCAGCTTGTCGGCGACCGTCAGGCTGGCCGCCGCTGGACTCAGTTCACGCCCGAGATTTCCGATGAACACCATGGTGGCAGGCGTCCGGCGCAGCGCGCGTGCCATCTCCTCCATCAGCAGAATCGGCATCAGGCTTGTGTAAAAGCTGCCAGGACCAATCAGGATCAAATCGGCCTCGGCGACGGCGTCCAGCGCTTCACGCGTCGGCACCACATTAGGGTGCAGCATCAGCTCTTCCGGCGCCTGCTTCATTTCGTCAATCGCCGTTTCACCGTACACCATATTGCCTTCGCTATCCTGCGCGACCAGGTCCACCGGCTGTTCCGACATCGGAATCAGAAACGCATCCACCTTCAGCAGGTTGCGGATAATGTTGATGGCTTCCAGCGGACGCACGCTGAGGTGATCGAGCGCTTTCAGGATCAGATTGCCCAGATTATGCCCGGCCAGTTCGCCGTTGCCGGTAAAGCGATACTCGAACATGGCAGAGGCCACGCTGGGTTCGGTGATCAGCTGATTAATGCAGTTGCGCATGTCGCCCCAGGCAATGCCGCCTTCTGAACGGCGTATGCGGCCGGTGGATCCGCCGTTGTCGGTGGTGGTGACGATGCCGGTCAGGCGTGAGCCCAGCGGCGCCAGCGCCGACATCACGCGGCCAAGGCCGTGGCCGCCGCCGAGTGCCACCACGCGATCCAAATCTGCCAGGGTACGATTCATGATGCTCCTTAAAAACGCCGCACGTGAGGTGCAGACGGCGTTCGTCTGATGTGTATCAATATCTGTCGCGCATTTTACCGTATCCTGTCGCGAAAATGCGGTGAAATAACGTTATGTATCAATATATATAGCGATAAATGCCGATGGATGCGAGCGTCAAATCGCGCTACCATTTGCTTTAACCGTGTTGTCCACAATGACAACAGACTCCCAAGCCTTGCGTTCCTAAGTCGTGTGATATGGATGCCTGGCCGCAGCCGCGAGCTGCCAGGGTGCAGAAAGAAATGACTGCATCTCCCGTACTTTGGAAAGGTGTTCAGGTGCCACAATTTACAGATGCCTATGCGCGCAGCTTTTATTATCTGCGCCTGTCGGTCACGGATGTGTGTAACTTCCGTTGTACCTACTGCCTGCCCGACGGCTACCGGCCGAACGGCGTGCACAACAAAAGTTTTCTCTCGCTGGATGAGATTCGTCGCGTGACGCGTGCCTTTGCGGCGGCGGGCACCGAAAAAGTGCGCCTGACCGGCGGCGAACCCTCGATGCGGCGCGACTTCACCGATATCATTGCCGCCGTGCGCGACAACGCGGCGATCCGCCAGATCGCCATGACCACCAATGGCTACCGCATGGCGCGCGACGTCGGCGCCTGGCGTGCGGCAGGCCTCACCCATATCAATGTCAGCGTCGACAGCCTCGACGCACGGCAGTTTCACGCCATTACCGGGCAGAACAAGTTTCATGAAGTCATGGCGGGGATTGATGCGGCCTTTGATGCCGGTTTCAGCACCGTCAAAGTCAACAGCGTGCTGATGCGCGACTTCAACAGCCACAGTCTGGAGACCTTTCTGGCGTGGATCCGCACCCGGCCGATTCAGCTGCGCTTTATCGAGCTGATGGAAACCGGCGAGGGCGGCGATCTGTTCCGCCGTCATCATGTGTCCGGCGAGGTGATCCGCGATCAGCTGATCATGCAGGGCTGGCAGCGCCAGCCGCGCGGCCGCAGCGATGGTCCGGCCCAGGTGTTCCGCCATCCGGATTATCAGGGTGAAGTCGGCCTGATCATGCCGTATGAAAAAGATTTCTGCGCCAGCTGTAATCGCCTGCGCGTATCGGCGATCGGTAACCTGCATCTGTGCCTGTTTGGCGACGGCGGCGTGCCGCTGCGCGACCTGCTGGCTTCAGACGATCAGCAGGCCGAGCTGCAGGCGCGCATCGCCCACAGCCTCGGGCAGAAGAAGCAGACGCATTTCCTGCATCAGGGCCATACCGGCATCACGCAGAACCTCTCCTTCATTGGTGGCTAAACACAGGAGTTACGGCCATGGGTAAACCTTCCGGCGATTTTGTCGCCTTAAATGCGGCGGTGATGACCGTCTCTGACAGCCGCGACGCCAGCAGTGACAGCTCCGGCGACTATCTGCGTGAGGCGCTGACCGAAGCCGGGCATCAGGTGGTCGATCACGCCATTGTTCCGGACAACCGTTATCGCATCCGCGCCACGCTGTCGCGCTGGATCGCCAGTGAAGATGTGCAGGTGGTGCTGATTAACGGCGGTACCGGCTTTAGCAGTAAAAACAGTACGCCGGAAGCGCTGCTGCCGCTGCTGGATCGCGAAATTGACGGCTTTGGCGAACTGTTTCGCATGATCTCCTACGAGGAGATCGGTAGCGCGACGCTGCAATCACGCGCGGTGGCCGGTCTGGCCAACCAGACGCTGCTGTTCGCCGTGCCGGGCTCAACCGGTGCCTGCCGCAGTGCATGGGAGCGTATCATTGAAGCCCAGCTGGATGCGCGTACGCGTCCGTGTAATTTTGTCTCACATTTGAAGAAGTTATAAGCATGTCCTCGTTAACCCATATCAACGCGGCCGGCGAAGCCCACATGGTGGACGTCTCCGGCAAAACTGACACCGTGCGAGAAGCGCAGGCGGAAGCGCTGGTGCTGATGCAGCCAGCCACGCTGCAGATGATCCTCGACGGCAGTCACGACAAAGGCGATGTGTTCGCCACCGCACGCATTGCTGGCATCCAGGCGGCGAAGCGCACCTGGGAACTGATTCCGCTGTGCCATCCGCTGATGCTGAGCAAAGTCGAGGTGACGCTGGTGGCTGAGCCGGAGCACAGCCGCGTACGCATTACCTCGCGCTGTCGCCTGAGCGGCAAAACCGGCGTGGAAATGGAAGCGCTGACCGCCGCCTCGGTCGCGGCGCTGACCATCTACGACATGTGTAAAGCGGTGCAGAAAGATATCGTTATCGACCAGCTGCGGCTGCTGAGCAAAAGCGGCGGTAAATCCGGTGATTTCCAGGCGGTGCGCCATGATTAAGGTGCTGTTTTTTGCCCAGGTGCGCGAACTGACCGGCACCGCCGCGCTGGATCTGGCGGCAGAGTATGCTGACGTCGCCACGCTGCGCGCTGCGCTGGCGCAGAAAAGCGATCGCTGGGCGCTGGCGCTGGAGTCCGGCAAGCTGCTGGCGGCGGTGAATCAGACGCTGGTGCCGATGAACCATCCGCTGCGCGCCGGCGATGAAGTGGCGTTCTTCCCGCCGGTTACCGGAGGCTGAGCATGACAACCCGAATTCGCGTCGGCAGTGCGCCGTTTAACGTTGGCGAAGAGTATGCGCTGCTGGCGGCGCATGACAGCGACGGCGCGGTCGTCACCTTCACCGGCAAAGTCCGCAACCATAATCTCGGCGACAGCGTGGCTGCGCTAACGCTGGAGCACTATCCGGGTATGACGGAAAAAGCGCTGGCAGAGATTGTGGCAGATGCGCGTCAGCGCTGGGCGCTGCAGCAGGTAACGGTGATTCATCGCGTAGGCGAACTGTTCCCTGGTGATGAGATCGTGTTTGTTGGCGTCAGCAGCGCCCATCGCGGCAGCGCCTTTGCCGCCAGTGAATTCATTATGGATTACCTGAAAACCCGCGCGCCGTTCTGGAAGCGCGAAGCCACCGCGCAGGGCGATCGCTGGGTCGATGCCCGCGACAGCGACCATCAGGCCGCTGAACGCTGGAACTAGCGCGCAAAATCCGCCCGCGCCGATAGCCGACAGACTACGAAAACGGTAAGGTACGGTTTTTGCTGGCTTATCAGGGAGCAGGATGAACACCACCACGATATTACGAGGCGCAGCGCTGCTGGCTGCGCTGGTGCTGGCCGGATGCAGCACCAAAAAGGAGCCGCAGCTGCCGGCCCGCCAGCCCGCTGACGTGAAAGCGCAAATTCAGCAATTGCTGCCCGCCCATGTGACGCAAAAATCGGCCTGGGCCGACGACATCTATACCGCGCTGCGCGTGCAGCACATCGACGCCAGCGCCAGCAACATTTGCGCGGTGATCGCCGTGACCGATCAGGAATCTAACTTCAGCGCCGATGCCACCGTGCCGGGTCTGCCAAAAATCGCCTGGGCTGAAATTGACCGCCGCGCCGCCAGCGTGCACGTGCCGGCGTTTCTGGTGCGCACCGCGTTACTGATCAAATCCTCCAACGGCGAGAGCTACGCGGCACGTCTCGATAAGGTGCACAGCGAGAAAGAGCTGAGCGCCATTTTCGATGACTTTATTGATATGGTGCCGATGGGGCAGAAGCTGTTCGGTAATCTCAACCCAATCCACACCGGCGGGCCGATGCAGGTCAGCATTGCCTTTGCCGAAGCGCATGCGCAGGGCTATCCGTACCCGATTGACGGTTCGATCCGGCGCGAAGTGTTTAGCCGGCGCGGCGGTATCTACTTCGGCACCCTGCACCTGCTGGGCTATCCGGTGGACTACAGCCAGCCGCTGTATCGCTTCGCTGACTTCAACGCCGGCTGGTACGCCAGCCGCAACGCCGCGTTCCAGGCTGCGGTGGCGCGTGCCAGCGGCATCAAACTGGCGCTGGACGGCGACCTGATCCGCTACGGCAGCGAACAGGCGAGCGCCACCGAACTGGCGGTGCGCACGCTGGCGAAGCAGCTGGACATGAGCCCGCGGGAAATTCGCCGCGATCTGGAGAAGGGCGATAGCGAAAGCTTCAGCGACAGCACGCTGTGGAAACAGACCTTTATCCTCGCCGATAAGATGGCGGGAAAACGTCTGCCGCGCGAAGTGCTGCCGGGCATTAAGCTGGAGAGCCCGAAAATTACCCGTAATCTCACCACCGCGTGGTTTGCCCAGCGGGTTGACGGGCGATATCAGCAGTGTATGACGCGCCGTTGACGATCGGTGGTGTACACTTCACACTGACGTTATCAGTAACTTTTAAAGAGGTGCATCATGGATCGATATCCACGTAATGGTTCAATCGTGCAGCAGGCGTCGACCGGGCTGCAAACCTATATGGCGCAGGTGTATGGCTGGATGACCTGCGGCTTACTGCTGACGGCGTTTGTGTCGTGGTTTGCCGCGCGCACGCCTGCCGTCATGGAGCTGGTGTTTGCCAATCGCATCACCTTCTTCGGCCTGATTATCGCGCAGCTGGCGCTGGTATTCGTGCTTTCCGGCATGGTGCAGCGCATGAGCGGCGCCGTGGCGACCGGGCTGTTTATGCTCTATTCCGCGCTGACCGGGCTGACAATGGCGAGTATTTTCCTTGTTTATACCTACTCGTCGATCGCCAGTACCTTCTTCGTTACCGCGGGCATGTTTGGTGCCATGAGCTTTTACGGCTACACCACCAAACGCGACCTGAGCCGCTTCGGCAGCCTGCTGTTTATGGCGCTGATCGGCATTCTGCTGGCGTCGCTGGTGAACTTCTGGCTGAAAAGCCCGGCGCTGATGTGGGCGATTACCTATATCGGCGTGGTGGTGTTTGTGGGCCTGACGGCTTATGACACCCAGAAGCTGAAAGCCATCGGTGAGGGCATTGATGTTAACGATAAAGAGAATCTGCGCCGCTTCTCCATCATGGGCGCGCTGACGCTGTATCTCGATTTCATCAACCTGTTCCTGATGCTGCTGCGGATTTTCGGTAACCGTCGCTAAGAGTAACCAGCCATTAAGGCTGTGAAAATAATCGCGCCGCTACGGCGAGGTGAACGGTTTGTACTTATCAGCCCGTTTCACCTTGTCCGTAGCGGCGTTGTGTATTACGCGTTATTCAGCCTGCGCCCGGCACGCCTTATCGCGCCGCCATCTTGCGCTCATTCTTCTGCCGTAAATGCTTCGCGCGGCTCTCCAGCCACAGATACAGCACCAGCGCCAGCAGCAGCGGCAGAATAAAATAGAGCACGCGATAGGCCAGCAGCGCGGCGATGATCTCGCCATGCGAGGCATGCTGGCCGCTGAGCAGCGCGAGGAACACCGCTTCCAGCACGCCAATGCCCGCCGGAATATGAATAATCACCCCGGCAATACTGCTGATTAACAGCACGCCCAGCACGATGGGATAATCCACTTCACGCGCCAGCAGCAGCCAGATAATGGTGCCCATCACCATCCAGTTGGCGCAGGAAACGGCAAACTGAAACAGCGCCATGCGCAGCGAGGGCAGCTGCAGATGCTGGCCCTTCACCGTCCAGCGGCGCTTTTTGGCGAAAGCACAGGCCCACAGATAAACCACCACCATCGCCAGCAGTACCGCACCAATCACCCGTAGCGTGCCCTCGCCGATGAACCAGCCGGGCGGAATCGGCACCATGCCGGAGACAAACACTACGCCGCCAAGCAAAATGTAGCCCAGCCAGTTGGTGGCAATACTCAGTGAAAAGATGCGCGTGATGGTGCCGCCGGGCAGGCCGAGGCGCGAATAGAGGCGATAGCGCATCGCCACACCGCCCACCCAGGTGCTCAGCGTCAGGTTAAAGGCGTAACAGATGAATGACACCAGCATCACCTGACGTTTCGCCAGCTTATGCCCGCAGTAGGCGCGGCCAATCAAATCGTACAGACCGTAGGTGAGGTAGCTCACCACCACTAACGCGGCGGCGCTCAGCACCACGTAGCGGTTATAGCCGACGATGACCTTATACACGTCCTCCCAGTTCACCTTGCGTGCGTAAACCACCAGCAGCACGATCACCGCAATGAAGAACAGCCAGGTAAGAATTTTTTTCGCTAACTGCCAGCGCGGGTTCTTTTTGCTCATCAGGGTTTCGCTCCTTCGTTATCGGCTTCAACCCGGTCCTGGGTTTCCATTTCCGGCTGCACCGGCGGATCGACCTGAGACAAATGGGGCGTATGGGCAGGCAGCCAGCCGGCGATGGCCGGGAAATGGCGCAGGAAATGGAACACGACGACGCTTTTGGTCAGCTGCCACCAGGTGCGCGGCGGCAGCTTGTCTTCATCGACGCGCACGCAGTCCGCAGCCAGCAGCTGCTCAAGATTATCGCGCAGCGTCTGGTTGAAGGCGTGGTCGTGGATGATCAGGTTGGCTTCAAGATTCAGCGACAGGCTGAGCGGGTCGAGATTGCTGGAACCGACCGTTGACCACTGCTGATCCTGTACCGCCACTTTGCCATGCAGCGGGCGGCGGCAGTATTCGTACACTTCAACGCCAGCATCCACCAGATAGTTGTACAGCAGCTCGGCGCCGACTTTGACAATCGGCATGTCCGGTTCACCCTGCACAATCAGCCGCACGCGCACACCGCGCTGAGCCGCGCTGCGCATTTCCCGCAGCAGGCGATAGCCGGGGAAGAAGTAGGCGTTGGCGATAATCACATCCTGCTTCGCCTTGCGCAGCATATCGAGATAGTGCTGTTCGATGTCGTCGCGGTGCTCATCGTTATCGCGGTAGACAAACAGCACCTGCGCATCACCGGGCAGGGCGTTCACCACCAGGCGCTGGGAGCGCGCGCCCCACCAGCGGCGCGTCACCTGTTCGCTGCCGATCGCCTGCTGTACATAGCGCGCGATATCCAGCACCACCGGCCCTTTCACCTCGACGGCGTAATCCTGCTTGGCTTCCGGCCCGTAATCGGTGTTGTGCTCGGCGGAGAAATTGATACCGCCGACAAACGCAATCTCCTCATCAATCACCACGATTTTGCGATGCAGACGGCGGAACACGTTGGTGCGCATGCCCATCACCAGCGGGCGCGGATCGTAATAGATAAAGCGCACGCCTGCTTCGGTCAGGCTATTAATGTACTGGCTGGAAAGATCCGGCGAGCCGTAGCCATCCACCATTACTTCCACCTTAACACCGCGCTGCGCGGCGGCCAGCAGATCGCGGTGCAGCGCCTTACCAACCTCATCTTCAAACAGGATAAACGTCTCCAGCAGCAGCGTACGCTGGGCGCGCTGAATCGCGCCGGAGACGCGTGGAAAGAATTGATCGCCATTCTCCAGCAGCCGCAGCTGGTTACCTTCGCGCCAGCTGAAATTCATAGAAAGATCTCCACGGCCAGCGGGGCATGATCGGACAGATGTGACCAGGGTTTCACCGGCAGCGCCCACGGCTGGCTCACCGACGCATTACGGATATAGATGCGATCGAGACGCAGCAGCGGAAAGCGCGCCGGGAAGGTGCGCGCCGGGCGACCGTTTTTCATGCTAAACACCTCCTGCAGACCGGCTCCGCGCTGTAAAAATCGATTAGCGCGTACCTGCCAGTCATTAAAATCGCCGGCCACCACCAGGGGCGCATCCGGTGGCAGCGACTCAATCAGTTCACACATCATGCGCATCTGCGCCAGACGATGCTTCTCTTTCAGGCCGAGGTGCACGCACAACGTGTGAATCGGTTCCGGCCGATCCGGCAGGCTGATCTGGCAGTGCAACATGCCGCGTTTCTCACTGCCGGCGACAGAAATATCGCGGTTTTGGTATTCGGTGATCGGAAAGCGTGACAGTATCGCGTTGCCGTGATGGCCTTCGGGATAGACCGCGTTGCGGCCGTAAGCGAAATCGTGCCACATGGTGTCGGCAAGGTATTCGTAGTGCGAATTTTCCGGCCAGTTTTCAATGTGTGCGGAGTGGATGGCGTGCGTGCCCATCACCTCCTGTAAAAAGACGATATCCGCCGAGGTCGCGCACACGGCGTCGCGCAGTTCCGGCAGGATAAAGCGACGGTTAAAGCTGGTGAACCCCTTATGGGTATTGATCGTCAGGACTTTAAATGAAGATCCTTGCGTGTTTTGTGGCATACTGCGACGCGCTCCTTTTCATCATCAACAGAACAAAGTGTAGTCTTTGTCACAAATGGGTGGTGCTGGAGACAGAAAATTAGGGTGTTATCCGAAATTTGCTTTACATTGAGGAAATCCGTCTGGCTGCGGTCAGATACACTTGGGCGACCTGTTGGGTCTGCCAGGAGAAGAGAATGAAATGGTCTAATCGTGTTCAGATTGTTACCGGTCAAACCTGCCTGCATATTGCGACCCACCTGCTGGTGATCGCGGCACTGGTGTGGGGCTGGAAACATAAGGCACTGGTCGAAGTGAGCAGTACCCTGGTGGCAGCTTATGCGCTGGTGTTCATCACCATGCTGGCCCTGCAGCGTAGTGCCCGTTTGCGCCGCTTTGGTGACTCTCTGGAAGAAGTGACGACGACATACTACTTCGGCGCGGCGATGCTGACGCTGTTCCTGATTTCACGCTTCATCCACAACAATCTGCTGATTGGTTGTCTGGGCGTGGTAATGCTGGTGGGCCCGGCGCTGGTGTCGCTGCTGGCCAAAGAGCCACCGCAGCGCGTGCAGAAAAAACGCAGCTAAGCGGACGTGCCAGCAAGAAAAGAGGAGCCCACTGCGGCTCCTTTTTTATGCGCTACCGCGCAGCGGCCCATTACCCTCACGTTTTGCTGGTCGCGGTTCCTGCGGAAAGCTGCTACACTGCCGCTCTTACGCATGGTAGTTTGTGCCCTTTTCACACGCAGGCCTTGAGGCTGCGTCATATCCCCCCTGAAAACTACATCGCGCAGTGCGATCAGGGCGGTTCGGAGTAATACACCTGCATGTCTTTTGACTCTCTCGGCTTGAATGCCGATATTTTGCGTGCGGTAGCAGAACAGGGCTACCGTGAACCGACGCCGATCCAGCGTCAGGCGATTCCCGTGGTGCTGGCCGGTCGTGACCTGCTGGCGAGCGCCCAGACCGGCACGGGTAAAACCGCCGGTTTCACGCTGCCTCTGCTGCAGCGTCTGTCAGAAAAACCGGCAGCGGCGCGCGGTCGCCGTCCGGTACGTGCGCTGATCCTCACTCCAACCCGTGAACTGGCGGCGCAGGTTGGCGAAAACGTACGTGAATACAGCCAGTACCTCAACATGCGTTCGCTGGTGGTGTTCGGCGGCGTCAGCATTAATCCGCAGATGATGAAACTGCGCGGCGGCGTCGATGTACTGATCGCCACGCCGGGGCGTCTGCTCGATCTGGCGCACCAGAACGCGGTCGATCTGTCGCAGGTGGAAATCCTGGTGCTGGACGAAGCGGATCGCATGCTCGACATGGGCTTTATCCACGACATTCGCCGCGTGCTGGCAAAACTGCCGGCCAAACGGCAGAACCTGCTGTTCTCTGCCACCTTCTCGGACGAGATCAAAGCGCTGGCGGAAAAACTGCTCACTAACCCGGAACAGGTGGAAGTGGCACGCCGCAACACCGCTTCCGAGCAGGTGTCGCAGCAGGTGCATTTTGTCGATAAGAAGCGCAAACGGGAACTGCTGTCGCTGATGATTGGTCGCGACAACTGGCAGCAGGTGCTGGTGTTCACCCGCACCAAGCACGGTGCTAACCACCTAGCTGAGCAGCTCAACAAAGATGGCATCACTGCCGCCGCGATCCACGGCAACAAGAGCCAGGGCGCGCGTACCCGTGCGCTGGCCGACTTCAAAACCGGCGGCATTCGCGTGCTGGTGGCAACGGATATTGCCGCGCGCGGTCTGGATATCGAAGAGCTGCCGCATGTGGTCAACTACGAGCTGCCGAACGTGGCGGAAGATTACGTGCACCGCATCGGCCGTACCGGTCGTGCCGCGGCTACCGGTGCTGCGCTGTCGCTGGTGTGCGTGGACGAGCACAAGCTGCTGCGTGATATTGAGCGCCTGCTGAAGCGGGAAATTCCGCGCATTGCGCTGCCGGGCTTTGAGCCGGATCCGAGCATCAAGGCGGAGCCGATTCAGAATGGCCGTCAGCAGCAGCCACGCGGACGTGGCCAGGGCCGCGCGCCGGGGCAGGGTGCTGACGCACCGCGCAGCCGCAGCGGCGGCAATGGTCAGCGTGCCAGCGCCGGTAACGGCGGCGCGCGTCCACAGGGCGAGGCGCGTGCACCGCGTCGTCCGGGCAACAACGGCCCGGCGGCAGGCAACGCGGGTAAACCGGCGCGCTCACGTCGCCCGGCAGCGAAGAGCAACGGGAACGCGTAACGGTATGCGGGTTTTACTGGCGCCCATGGAAGGCGTACTGGATTCGCTGGTACGTGAACTGCTCTCCGGCGTGAATGACTATGACCTGTGCGTCACCGAGTTTTTACGCGTGGTCGATCAGCTGCTGCCGGTAAAATCCTTCTACCGTTTGTGCCCGGAGCTGCACCATCACAGCCGGACGCCCTCCGGCACGCGCGTGCGCATGCAGCTGCTGGGCCAGTATCCTGAATGGCTGGCAGAAAACGCCGCACGCGCGGTGGAGCTGGGCTCGTGGGGCGTTGACCTCAACTGCGGCTGCCCGTCGAAGCTGGTGAACGGCAGCGGCGGCGGTGCGACGCTGCTGAAAGATCCGGAGCTGATCTATCGCGGTGCCAGAGCGATGCGCGAGGCGGTGCCCGCTCATCTGCCGGTCACGGTGAAAGTGCGGCTCGGCTGGGATTCGGGCGCGCGGCGTTTCGAGATCGCCGATGCGGTGCAGCAGGCCGGTGCCAGCGAGCTGGTGGTGCATGGCCGGACCAAAGAGGACGGCTATCGTGCAGAGAGCATCAACTGGCAGGCGATTGGTGAGATTCGCCAGCGTCTGACAATTCCGGTGATCGCCAACGGCGAAATCTGGGACTGGCAGGATGCGCAGGATTGCCTGCGCATTACCGGCTGCGACGCGGTCATGCTCGGGCGCGGCGCGCTCAATGTGCCTAACCTGGGGCGCGTGGTGAAATACAACGAAGCCCCGATGCCGTGGTCGCAGGTGGTTGAGCTGCTGCTGCGCTACACCCAGCTGGAGAAGCAGGGTGATACCGGCAACTATCACGTTGCGCGCATCAAGCAGTGGCTGGGCTATCTGCGCAAAGCCTACCATGAGGCCGACGGCCTGTTCAGCGAGATCCGCACGCTGCGTGTCTCCGCCGAGATCGCCAGCGCCATCGAACGCCATGCCGCACGCATGGCCCAGGTGTCCTGCATCTGAACCTGAGCGGTGGTACCTGAACCGTCAGGTCCGCCGCTTTAACGGGCAAGCCAGCGATCACCCGGTGAAAGCGTGCGCTGCCGCCATGTTTTATAACAAAAAAAGCCGCGATCCTTAGTCTGCTAACCGGTATAGTGAACCTTCGCTTTCACCACGTTTCTGACGCCATCTTCCATGTCTGACGCCGCTGTACTGAGTAATGCTCAGTTAAATAAACGCATCCTCTCCGTCATCATTTTCACCTTCTTTTGCTACCTGTCCGTCGGGTTGCCGCTGGCGGTGCTGCCGGGGTTTGTGCATAACCAGCTGGGCTTCAGCTCGTTTATCGCCGGGCTGATCATCAGTCTGCAATATTTCGCTACGCTGCTCAGTCGCCCGCACTCTGGCCGGCTGGCCGATCGTTACGGCCCGAAACGCGTGGTGATGATGGGGCTGGTGTGCTGCGGCATGAGCGGCGTGCTGTCGATCATTGCCGCGCTGTGCAGCGGTGCGCCGCTGCTGAGCCTGACGCTGCTGGCGCTGGGGCGGCTGTTTCTCGGCGTCGGAGAAAGCTTCAGCAGTACCGGCTCGACGCTGTGGGGCATGAACATCGTTGGCCCGCGGCAAACTGCGCGGGTCATTTCGTGGAACGGCGTGGCGACTTACTTTGCCATGGCGATTGGTGCGCCGCTGGGCGTGCTGCTGAATCAGATTTTTGGCATCAGCGGCTTTGCCGGTCTGGTCGCGCTGATGGGGGCGATCGGCTTCTGGATGGCCTCCGGCAAGCCGGCGGTCAGCGTCAGCGCCGGCGTGCGCATTCCGTTTCATCGCGTGGTCAGCCGCGTCTGGCTGTTTGGCCTGGCGCTGGGATTTGGCACCATCGGCTTTGGCGTGATCTCCACCTTCATTACCCTTTATTTCGCCAGTCGCGACTGGAGCGGCGCGGCGTTCGCGCTGACGCTGTTCAGCCTCGGCTTCGTGCTGGTGCGGCTGGCGTGCGGGCGCTATATCACGCGCTTCGGCGGGCTGCAGGTCTCGCTGATCTCCTTCGTGCTGGAGGGCGCTGGTCTGCTGCTGATCTGGCAGGCGGACAGCAGCTGGCTGGTGGATATTGGCGCCTTCCTCACCGGCGGCGGTTTTTCGCTGGTGTTCCCGGCGCTGGGCGTGGAAGCGGTGAAGCGGGTACAGCAGCAGGATCAGGGATCGGCGCTCGGTACCTATTCGGCGTTTCTCGATTTGGGGCTGGGGTTGACCGGACCAGTGGCGGGGCTGTTAATCGGCCACTGGGGCATGCAGTCGGTGTATCTGGCGGCAGCACTGATGGTGCTGGGCGCGTTCCTGATTACGCTGCGCCTGCACCAGCAGTCTTCAGAGCCTATCAGGCCAGATGAATAAACAGCGCATACAGCAGCCCTGACAGCAGCACCGATACCGGCAGCGTCAGCACCCACGCCAGCGCCAGATTACGCAGGGTGGCGAGCTGCAGGCCGGATCGGTTGGCCGCCATGGTACCGGCCACGCCGGACGACAGCACATGGGTGGTCGACACCGGTAAACCAAAGGCATCGGCTGCGCCAATGGTGGCCATCGCCACCAGCTCCGCACTGGCACCCTGCGCATAGGTTAGATGGGTTTTGCCGATGCGCTCACCCACCGTAACCACAATCCGGCGCCAGCCGACCATGGTGCCGAGACCCAGCGCAATCGCCACCACCACTTTGACCCACATCGGGATAAAGCGCGTAGCCGCGTCCAGCTCGTGCTTCACCGCCGTCAGGTTGCGCGCCGTCTCTTCCGGCAGCGCGACGTTGGCCGATTGCAGATGCTTGATGGTCTCCGAGGCGAGATACATATCGTTGCGCGTGTTGGTGACTGCCTGCGCCGGAATATTTTCTACCGAACCGTACTGGCGAATCTGTTCGCCGATATCGCCGAGCATCATGCCGAGCGCCGGCAGCACCTGCGGCCGGTTCTGGCTGGTGCGTACATATTCCGTCAGCACCTCACGCGCTGCCGGCATCGCGGCGGGCGGTGGCTGCAGCGTCAGCAACTGCTGTTCGGTCACCTGGGTTAACGCCGCCACGCGCGGAATTTGCTCCGGCGGCAGCGAGCGGTTGAGCGCATAGGCGATCGGCATGGTGCCAACCAGGATCAGCATAATCAGCCCCATGCCTTTCTGACCGTCGTTCGAGCCGTGGGCAAACGAAACGCCGGTACAGGTGAGGATCAGCAGGCCACGAATCCACGCTGGCGGCGGCTGATTGCCTTCCGGCGCCTGATACAACAGGCGATTGCGTACCAATGCCTTCATGGCCAGCAGCAGCACGGCGGCGCAGATGAAGCCAATCACCGGCGACAGCAGCAGGGCGTAACCGACTTTAACCGCCTGATCCCAGTCGACGCCGCTGGTGCCGCTGCGGCCGTGCAGCAGCGCATTCGCCACGCCCACGCCGATAATCGAGCCGATCAGCGTGTGCGAAGAGGAAGAGGGCAGGCCGAAATACCAGGTGCCAAGGTTCCAGACAATCGCCGAGCACAGCAGCGCATACACCATAGCAAAGCCGTGACCGCTGCCCGCCTGCAGAATCAGCTCCACCGGCAGCAGCGAAATAATGCCAAACGCCACCACGCCGCTGGAGAGCAGTACACCAAGGAAATTACACAAGCCGGACCAGACCACCGCCACGCCCGGCGACAGCGAGTGAGTGTAGATCACCGTGGCGACGGCGTTGGCGGTATCGTGAAAGCCGTTAACAAACTCAAAGCCGAGCGCAATCAGCAGCGCCACGCCGAGCAGCAGGAACGGCGTATAGCTGGTGACGACCGCGCCGGTCTCTTCCACGTCGTTGAACAGATTGATACCGGTGAACACCAGCCCGGCCACCAGCAGCAGCAGAAACAGCACGCGCGACGCGCGACCGCTGCGCGGGTGCAGATTGGGCCGTCCGCGGTCGGACGATGATGCAGGGAAACTGTTTTCAGCCATAACACACCCCCCGGGGTGAATTAACGATGCACGAACGGCATCCGTTAACTGCAGTGTGATACGGGTTTTGTATGACAGAATGATGATGCCAGCGCGGGCTGTCATCATGCTGTAACAGACCTGTCGCAGGCTGTGGATCTGACCGCTCTGGGATCTTCACGCCGCTATGCTCCAGCCTGTTCTGCCGCTTGCCTCGCTGCCCGACTTCAACAACGAAGTCGCCGGACTGATTCACGGTTACCTGTTCAACCCGGATGCGCCGCCACAGCGGCTCAACGCGCGCGAGGCCGCGCAGCTGGCGCGGCACACCTTACCCGACGGCTGCTTTCTCTGGCTGCACATTAACCTGAATCATGCCCGCGCCGAGCGCTGGGTTCAGGACCATTTCAGCGTAGATGACGATTTTTTCGATGAGATTCATTCGGCCTCGCCACGCACCCGGCTGGCGCAGCAAAACGATGCGCTGCTGGCGGTGCTGAATGACGTCACCTTCAGTAAAGAGGAGCGCAGCACGCAAAATGCGACGCTGTGGATCTGGTGCCGGCCGCAGGTGATGGTCAGCGCGCGCTATCGCCCGGTTGGCATGATTGAGCGTATGCATCAGCAGATTGATCGGCTGTGCTTCAGCGCGCCGGATGCGATGCTGCTGTGGCTGCTCGGCGAACAGGAAGCGCAGCTGGAGCAGGTGGTGCGGCGCTCCAGCCAGGCGGTGGATGCGATAGAAGAGCGGCTGCTGAGCGCGGCGATCAAAGCCAACCGCAGCGAGCTGGGCCATCTGCGCCGCATGCTGCTGCGCGTCCAGCGGCTGCTGGCGCCGGAGCCGGCCGCGCTGTTTCGCCTGCTTAACCGGCCGCCAAACTGGCTCAACCGGGAGCCGCTCAGTGAGCTGCGGATTTTCACCGAGGAGTTCAGCGTAGCGCTTAACGATCTTGCCAGCCTGATGGAGCGCATTCGCCTGCTGCAGGAGGAGATCGCTGCCCGCCTGATGGAGCAGAGCAACCGAACGCTGTTTTTGCTCACCTCAATCACCGTGCTGGCGCTGCCCATCAATATCGTAGCCGGTTTTTTTGGCATGAACGTGGGCGGCATTCCGCTGGCGAACAATCCGCACGGCTTTCTGCTGTTAGTGCTGGTGGTGCTGGTGTTTACTCTGGTGGCGGGCTGGCTGGCGTTACGCCGACCACACGATTGAGCGCGCAACTGCACCGCGACACAATCGCACAATGATCCCGGCGATCGGGCAATAAAAAAGCCAGCCCTGCGGCTGGCTTGATCATCGACAGCGAACCCTTACAGGCTGTTGCCGTTGCTGGCAGGCTGTGCCGGCGCGGCCTGCTCAACCGGAGCGGCTTCAGCGGGCTGCTGCACATCGGCCTGCGGCGCGACGGCGGTGGCACCCTGCGGCGTCATCGGCTCTTCTTTCGGCATCGCGTCAGAAGACTCTTGTACCATCACCGGCGCAGGCTGGGCTTCGCCCGGCTGACCGTTGATTTTGGTCGGCATACCGGTACGTGCCTGGATGGCGTTGTTCACGGCATCCTGATTGGTGCTGGCATCGGCCACCACTTTGGTCACAGCGGACGTCAGGCTGATTGGCACCAGTTCACGTGAGTTGAACTGCTCTTCGGTGGTCGACAGCGGGTTGTGAACCTCGATGTAGCGCGAACCGTCTGGCTCAACGGTGGCTTTTACCGGCTGGTCAATGAACTGGACGCGCGTACCTACTGGCACGTTGTCGAACAGCCATTTGATGTCGTCTGCACGCAGACGCACGCAGCCGTGGCTCACGCGCAGGCCGATACCAAAGTTGGCGTTGGTGCCGTGAATCGCATACAGACGACCAATGTATAGCGCGTACAGGCCCATCGGGTTATCCGGACCTGCCGGGAACACGGCCGGGATGCTCTCGCCGCGCGCCGCGTACTCTGCGTGCATCGCTTTGGTTGGCGTCCAGGTTGGGCCATTCTTCTTGCGCTCAACCGCGGTGGTCCAGTTAACCGGCGTATCTTTACCCAGCTCGCCGATACCGATCGGCAGCACCACGACAGTCTTAGTGCCTTTCGGGTAGTAATAGAGACGCATCTCGGCGCTGTTGATCACGATGCCTTCACGCGGTGCGTCAGGCAGAATCAGTTGCTGCGGGATCACCATTTTAGTGCCTGCTTTCGGCAGGTAAACGTCCACGCCCGGATTGGCTTCCAGCATGTTGCTGAGGCCCATCTGGTACTGCGCCGCAAACGCTTCCAGCGGCAGTTTGCTGTCGTCTGGCACGGTGATTTCAATATTTTCGCCAATCAGGCGGCTATTCGCTGGAGGCAGCGGATAGACGACTGCAAAGGCCGACTGGCTGAACGCCGCCAGTACGAGGGCGAGTGAAGCGAACGCGCGAATGCTTTTTTTCATGTTTTTACAAGTCGTTATGGCCATTTTCATGGCTTGTCAGTGTGTCGAACCCATCAGGGTCAGAATAACCCGCTGCGCATTATATGTGCATAGGCGCAATGATGGGAATCAGGATTTTCGCTGGTTGAAGATACTTTACGCAAAACGCCACGTTTCACAGACTATTCTCTTTGCCACGCCGCCCAAAATGTGAATTTTCTTACGGTTGCCACAGCGTCACTTCGCCGCTCAGTTTACGGTTGAGGAAAAACGCGGCACTGATCAACGCCAGATGGGTCAGCGCCTGCGGCATGTTGCCCAGCGCGTTGCCGTGCGAGGTAAACTCCTCGGCGTACAATCCCAGCGGATTGGCGTAGCTCAGCAGCTTTTCAAACTCGAAATGCGCCTCGTGCACCCGCCCGGCGCGCGCCAGACACTCCACATACCAGAACGAACAGGCGGCAAACGCACCCTCGCCACCGGTCAGCGCATCGGCGGGCGTCTCACTGATGTTATAACGCCGCACTAAACCGTCGCTCACCAGATGGGTTTTAATCGCATCCAGCGTGGCGATCCACTCCGGATCGGTCGAGCTGACAAAGCGCACCAGCGGCATCAGCAGCATCGACGCATCCAGGTATTTACCGCCGCGCGTGGCGGTGAAGTGGCCGAGTTCGTCGTTCCAGAAGTTCTGCCAGATGTCGTCGCGGATCTCGCTGCGCACCCGATCCCAGCGATCGTACGGCATCGGCAGCGAACGCTTCATGCCCAGCCGCAGCGCGCGGTCCAGCGCCACCCAGCACATCAGGCGCGAATGCAGAAAGTGCTCCGGCTCGCCGCGCATCTCCCAGATACCGGCGTCCGGCTGGTTCCAGTTAACGCAGACGTAGTCAATCATGCTGGACACATGGCGCCAGCCGCGCTGCGAGATGGCTTCGCCGTATTTGTTGGCAAGGTAGACCGCATCCATCAGCTCGCCATAAATATCCAGCTGCGTCTGGCGCCAGGCATCATTGCCGATACGCACCGGGCGCGAGTTGGCGTAACCGGAGAGGTTGAGCAGTTCGGTTTCGTGCAGCTCGGTGCCGCTGTCGAGACGGTACATCACCTGCAAATGCGGCGTATCGTCGTGGCTGTGCTCAACGCAGCGGCCGACCCAGTGGGTAAAGTCACGCGCTTCTTCCACATAGCCGAGCCGCATCAGCGCGTACATGCTGAACGAGGCATCGCGAATCCACGAGGCGCGGTAATCCCAGTTACGCTCGCCGCCCAGCTCTTCCGGCAGGCCAAAGGTGGCGGCAGCCGCAATTGAGCCGTGCTGGTGTGAGGTGAGCAGCTTGAGCGCCAGCGCCGAGCGCGTCACCATCTCGCGCCAGCGGCCGCGATAAGAGCTGTGGCTGCTCCAGCGCCGCCAGTAATCCACGGTATCGCGAAAGCAGCGCTCGGTCGCGATATGCTGCACCTGCGGATCGTCATCGTTGCCAAACACAAATTCAGCGTGCTCTCCGGCCTGCAGGGTAAACTGCGCCACCGCGCTGTCCGGTTCGCGCGTCATCACCACCGTGGCGCTCAGGCGCAGCGACGGCTGGCCTTCGGCGACAAAGGCGATACCGCCGGGGCGCGTCTCCGTGTGCGTTTCGGCACGTGCATAGTCGTGGCGCGGCGCGCAGCGCAGATCAAAGGTGGCGGTGCCGCGGATCATTTTTACCCGCCGCACCAGGCGCGGCACTTTGCTGCGCTCATCGCAGATCGGCATGTAATCAGTGATTTCCGCCACGCCGGCCTCGTCAAGCCAGCGGGTTTGCAGAATGTTGGTATCGGGCAGGTAGAGCTGCTGCTGGCGCGCGTTTTGCCACTGCGGTGCCAGCGAAAACAGGCCGGCTTCGTCGCTGTCGAGCAGGGCGGCAAACACGGAGGGGCTGTCGAGTTCGGGCCAGCAGAGATAATCAATGGTGCCGTCGTTCGCGATCAGGGCACAGGTGCGTAAATCACCGATGACGCCGTGGTCGTCAATTCTGCGTTTAATCTTGCTCATCCTGCCTCCTGAACGCTATCCGATTGTTAACTATAGACGAAACGGCAGAATCGGCTGCGACGTGGCACAGAACGATAACTTCTATACTGTGGAGACACCCATCAGGCAGGAGAACGTTATGACACTGGGCAAACAGAAAGTCGCCGTAGTGACCGCTTCAGATTCGGGGATTGGACGCAGCTGCGCCGTGATGCTGGCCGAGGCCGGCTACACTGTCGGCATTACCTGGCGCTCGGATGAAGAGGGCGCGCAGGAGACCGCGCGGCTGGTGGAGAGTAAAGGCCAGCTGGCCCAGGTGCGGCAGCTCGATCTGTCCGATCCGCAGGCTGGCGGGCAGCAGCTGGCGCAGCTGATCAATTCGCTGGGGCGCATTGATGTGCTGGTGAACAATGCCGGCGTGATGACCAAAGCCGATTTCCTTGATGTGACCTTTGAGGACTGGCGCAAAGTCTTTACCGTTGACGTAGACGGCGCCTTTGTCTGCGGACAGATTGCCGCGCGTCATATGGTGGATCAGGGCGACGGCGGGCGCATCATCAACATCACCTCGGTGCATGAGCATACGCCGCTGCCGGATGCCGCTGCCTATACCGCAGCCAAACATGCGCTTGGCGGGCTGACCAAATCGATGGCGCTGAGCCTGCTGCCGCATCACATTCTGGTGAATGCCGTGGCGCCGGGCGCCATCGCTACGCCGATGAACGACATGAGCAACAGCGAGGCGCACAGCCGGCGCATGCCGGAAATCCCGATTGGCCGCCCTGGCGATACGCGCGAAATCGCCAGTCTGGTGGCGTGGCTGTGCTCGGAATGGGCCACTTACACCACCGGGCAGTCATTCGTGGTCGACGGCGGCTTCATGCTGGCCAACCCGCAGTTCAAGGGTTACCACAGTTAACCGGCGCGGCGGCGGTTCCAGCGGCGAATCACAAAGCGCAGCACGATGCCGAACACAATTGCCGCCGCCAGCCAGATGAAGTGCTTGAGGTGCTGATCAAGCTTGTGCAGCCACGGCGTGATGATTTCACCGGCGAAGTAGCCGAGGGTGACAAAAATCAGCGCCCACAGCGCGGCGCCAATGACGTTAAGCACGAAAAAGCGCAGCGGCTTAAGACGGCTGGTGCCAATAATAATCGGTCCAATCAGGCGAAAGCCGTACATGAAGCGCACGCCAATCACAAACAGGCTGGGGTGCTTCTGAATCAGCCGGTTAGCTTTTTTAATGGTGTCCTGATGTTTGCGGAAGCGCCGCAGAATGCGCGTGCCATAGCGGCGGCCAAGCCAGAACAGCAGCTGATCGCCAATAATGCCGCCGCCCATCGCCGCCAGCACCACGCCGCTGAAGTGCAGCAGGCCTTCGTGCGCCGCGACGCCGCCCAGCAGGGTAAAGGTTTCCCCTTCGGCAATGCAGCCAATCAGCAGCGCCAGGTAACCGTACTGGGTGATTAATCCATTGATATCGATGTGCAATTGCTCCTCCCTGGGTAAGCGATACAGCTAACAGTCTAGCTGGCTGCGGCTTTTTTTGTGCCGCTGGCCGCAAAAACAGCCGCGCCGATTATACTTGAACTGAAGCTGCCTGCATTGGACAGCCTGATCGCTGGGGCAGCCCGTCGCATCAGAGGAGTGATTGTATGAATCATGTCTGGGGTCTTCTGGCGCATCCCAATCAGGAGATGCGTGATATCAAGCAGGAAAACGAGAGCGTTTCGCACCACTACACCCATCACGTTCTGCTGATGGCGGCGATCCCGGTGATCTGCGCCTTTATCGGCACCACGCAATTGGGCTGGAATCTGGGCGAAGGGCAGTTCGTGCAACTCAACATGCTGACCGGTATTGGTCTTGGCATTCTGTTTTACCTGATCATCTTAGGCGGTGTGGCGGTGATGGGCCGCGTCATTCACTGGATGGCGCGCGACTATCCGCAGCGTCCCACCATCCAGCGCTGTACCGTGTTTGCCGGCTATGTGGCGACGCCGCTGTTTATCAGCGGGCTGGTGGCGCTCTATCCGCTGGTGTGGCTATGCGTGCTGGCCGGTGCGTTAGCGCTGATGTACACCGGCTATCTGCTGTACGTCGGCATCCCGGTATTCCTCAACATTGACCGTGAAGAGAGCCTGCGCTTCTCCGGCTCGACGCTGGCGATTGGTGTGCTGGTGTTCGAGGTGCTGCTGGCGCTGACGGTGATTCTGTGGGGTTACGGACCACGCTTGTTCTGACCGTGAGAGGGGTCAGGTCGTCAGCCATGGCGACCTGACTGATCCCGCTGCGCCTGACAGCGTTTGTTATGCCCGCCTTTTTTAACGCCCGGAAACAATCTCCCTAAGAAATTTCGCAGACGAGCGCGTATGATAGCGCAGCCAGCCCGCGTCGCATCAGGCCTGACGCCGGCGGCCTGTGTTACAACACAGCGCAAACCTCCTCACCGGATTTTTTTGACACGATGTCTGTAAAAATGCGTATTTCTTTGCTGTCGCTGGCGCTGTTTGTCGCCGCGCCAGCTGCGATGACTCCGGCGCTCGCCGCCGCAGCAAAACTGGCCGATCTGGCGCCGATTGCCCAGCCGCAAATCGCCTCCGGCAGCGCGCTGATTGTCGATCTCGATAATAACAAAGTGCTGTTTTCCAGCCATCCGGATCGGGTGCGGCCTATCGCGTCGATCACCAAAGTGATGACTGCGATGGTGGTGCTGGATGCCCGGCTGCCGATGGACGAAATGCTGTCTGTGGATATCAGCCAGACGCCCGAAATGCGCGGCGTATTCTCGCGCGTGAAGCTCAACAGTGAAATCAGCCGCCGCAACATGCTGCTGCTGGCGCTGATGTCCTCGGAAAACCGCGCGGCGGCCAGCCTGGCGCATCACTATCCCGGCGGTTACGACGCCTTTATCCGCGCTATGAACGCCAAAGCGCGCGCGCTCGGCATGACGCACACCCACTACGTAGAGCCGACCGGTTTGTCGCTGCATAACGTTTCCAGTGCGGAAGATCTGGTGAAGCTGCTGAAGGCCACGCGCCAGTATCCGCTGATTGGTCAGCTGAGCACCACCAAAGAGGAGACGGCGGTGTTTAAACACCCCAGCTACGCGCTGCCGTTCCGCAACACTAACCATCTGGTGTACAAAAATGACTGGCGCATTCAGCTGACCAAAACCGGTTACACCGACGAGGCCGGTCACTGCCTGATAATGCGTACCATGATTAATAACCGTCCGGTGGCGCTGGTGGTGCTGGATGCGTTTGGCAAATATACCCACTTTGCCGATGCCAACCGCCTGCGCGACTGGCTGGAAACCGGCAAGGCGGCGCCGGTGCCGGCGGCCGCGCTGGCGTACAAAAAGCAGAAAGCGTCGCAGCTTGCCAGCAGTGCGGACGTGGAGTAACGCAACCTGTTACTCAGCGTAGCGGCGCAAGGGAGTGCGCCGTGTATTGTGGTGGCGCGTGACTGACGGTCAACGGCGCTTAAATGAACAAAATTTCTTATCGTTAGCACCAATGTTTTACGCCACCATTCCTATAGTTTCCCTGACGGCAAAGTCCTACACTGGCGACCATTCACGGTCAACCTTGCGTTTATAGGCTGTTATTGCGCTGGAATCTCACTCATATGTTCAAGTTTCGTTCTCTGTTTACCCCGTTCCTGCTGCTGCTGGTGCTACTGACGCCGGCACTGAGCTATGCGGATGACAACGCCGCGGCTGCGCAGCAGGAAGACGATGCGGCACCGAAGGTCAATCCGGCGGTCGAGCTGCCAAAGATGCAGAAGATCCTCGACAAAATTAAGGGCCAGGTGTCTGGCGATACCAATGAAAACCAGCTCAACCAGCTCAATGAGATGGCGCTGGAGCTGTCAGGTAACGCGGAAACCCTCGGCCAGGCGCTGATTCCGCAGCGTCAGCAGCTGGATGCGCAGCTGGCGGTGCTCGGCCCGGCGCCGAAGGCGGACAGCGGCGTGAAAGAGACGCCGGAAGTGACGCGCAAACGCGCCGCGCTGGAGAATCAGAAGGGCAAACTGGATGATCAGATCAAGCAGGCCGACGGCATCAAAAACGGGGCGCTGGTACTGTCCTCGCAGATCGTCAACCTGCGGCGCGATCAGCTGAAAAGCCAGCTGGCGCTCAACTCCGGCAGTATTTTAGGGCCACGCTTCTGGTCACCGCTGTTCAGCCGTCAGGACCTGGATGGCGAAAAAATTGGCGACTTTATCAGCGAACTGCAGGACACCGCCGCGCTGTCGTGGGAGCCAGGCTGGCGCGTGGGCACGGTCGGCTGGCTGCTGGCGGCGCTGCTGGTGATGACGCTGGGCCGGCGCTACAGCGAAGAGTTTCTGGCGTGGGTCAGCATTCACAAACTGCCGGAAGGGCGATTGCGCCGCAGCTTCCTCGCGGCGGCGATTGCGCTGACCACGCTGGCGGCCGTGGTGCTGACCTTTAACTTTCTCTCGCTGGCGTTTGTGCGCCGCGATGAAGTGTCCAGCGACGTGCAGGATTTTATCAGCCGTCTGGTGCAGCTCAGCGTTTACTGCGGACTGATCGCCGGTCTCGGCCGCGCGTTCCTGTCAACGCGCCGTCCAAGCTGGCGTCTGCCGAGTATCTCCAGTGAAGTGGCGCTGGCGCTGAAGCCGTTCCCGCCGATTACCGCCGCGCTGGTGTTTATCTTCCAGACCGCCGAGTCGTTTAACTACACGGTCGGCACCAGCCTGAACACCACCATTTTTGCCAACGGTCTGACGGCGCTGCTAATTGGCAGCACCGGGCTGGCGATCAGCATGCGCACCAATCGCGTGCGTCGTCGCATGGCGCAGGCCGGCAATCCGCCGGAAGCGCGTCCCACAGTCGTCGGCCTGGTGCAGCTGGCGCTGACGGTCACCGCCGTGGCGATTCTGGTTTCGCTGATTGTCGGCTACGTCACGCTGGCGCGCTTCCTCAGCTATGAAGTGATCTGGTGCGGCATCCTGTTTGGCTCGTTCTACTTCCTCAGTCATCTGATCAACGACGGTTGTGAAAGCCTGTTCTCCACCAACAACGCGACCGGCAAGCGGTTGCAGACCTCGCTGAATATTGACGAGCGCTATCTGCAGCAGGCCGCAACGCTGCTCAGCGCCGTGGGGAAAACTCTGCTGGTGGCATTTGTCGCGCTGGCGCTGCTCAACGGCACGTTTGCCTCGTCCACGCCGATTGAGCTGATCCAGAAAGTCATTGAGTTCTGGGGTGGCAAAGGGCTGGAGTCGCTCAACATTGTGCCGGCGCACATGGTGAACGCCATTCTGTGTCTGGTGGTGGGTATCTACGTGCTGCGCTCGGTGCGGCGCTGGCTGGACAAAGAGTTCCTGCCGAAGACCACCATGGATATCGGCATGCGCGTGTCGCTGGTGACGCTGTTCAGCAATATCGGCTACGTGTTGATTATCCTGCTGACGCTGTCGATTATGGGGCTGCAGTGGAACAAGCTGGCGTGGATCGTCAGCGCCCTGTCGGTGGGTATCGGTTTCGGCTTACAGGAGATTGTGAAGAACTTTATCTCCGGTCTGATCCTGCTGACCGAGCGTCCGGTGAAGGTCGGCGATCTGGTGAGCATCAGCGGTATCGAAGGGGATATTCGCCGTATTAACGTGCGTGCGACTGAGATTCAGCTGGGCGATAAATCTACGGTGATTGTGCCGAACTCGCAGCTGATTTCGCAGAACGTGCGTAACGCCACCATGGGCAATGCGCAGGGCGTGGTGACGATTCAGCTGACCTTCCCGCTGGATATCGATCCGGTGCAGGTGCGTGAACTGTTGCTGGACGTCTATCGTGAAAACGAGCGTATTCTCGAAACGCCGGAGCCGTCGGTTTCGTTTAAAGATTTGACGCCGGCCGGCATTGTGCTGAGCGTGACCGGCAACGTCGCCAGCCAGCGCCAGATTTCCGGTGCGAAAAGCGATCTGCTGTTCGATATCCTGACGCGCCTGCGTAAAGAGGGCATCGTGCTGTCGACGCCACAGACCATGATCATCGAACGCCGCGCGCTGCCGGCGCCGCAGAATGAAGGTGAAGCGTTGCCATAATGGCATGAGACCGTAGCGGCGCAATTCATTGCGCTAAGGTTTGCCTCTGATGCAGCAAACCCGCGCGATAAATCGCGCCGCTACGGGTCCGGCAGATCTGACTCAGGCTTTCACCGCCCAGCCTTTCTGCTTACTGGTTTTCCCGATGCCCGGGTTAAAGGTATTGGTCGGATCGAGCTGGCGGTAAAACGCCTGCAGCTGCGGTTTGGCCGCATACAGATGTCCAACGTTATGCTCTGCCGGATACTCCGCGCCGCGCGCCGCGAGGATCGCCAGCATCTTCTCCTTCAGCGCATGGGCATCTACGCCTTTCTTCACAATGTAATCCTGATGAAACACGTGGCAGAAGAAGTGGCCGTAGTAAAGGCGATGAATCAGATCGTTATCAAACTCCGGCGGCAGGCGCTCAAACCACTCCTGATCGTTGCGGCGCAGCGCAATGTCCAGCGCCAGAATATCCTCCACTTCGTCAGCGTGCACCGCGTGATAGCGCACGGCGGCACCGGCTGCGGCAAAACGATGCAGAAAGGCGTGCGCGCCCTCTTTGGCGTCGCAGGCAAAGAACTCACCGCCGCCTTCGCGGAAATACTCCTGCAGATACGCCTGCGCTTCGGCCACGCCGTCGCCGGACATCTTCAGCATCAGGTGGTGCTCGTATTTGTCACGATACTGCTTCAGGCGCTTCGGCAGGTGCGCCGGGAACCAGCGGCTGATGCGTTGCAGCAGGCGATCGGTCAGGTGCGGCTTAACGAAGCTCAGCTTGCTGAGCCAGGCATCCACCCGGCCTTTGAGGGTGAAAAACAGTGGCATCTTGTCGGTGCCGAGTTTATCAATCATCACAAAGGTGTCTTTGCCGTAGACCTCGGCGATGTCGAAAATATCGCGGTGCATGTACTCACCGGCGACCGGTAAATGGGTAAACTCCGCCAGCATGTGGCGACGCAGCTCGCCGAGCGTCGCCGGGTCGTTGGTGCCAATGTAAAACACCTGCTGCTTTGGCTCGGTGGGGAAGGTGTCGAGCCGCACGGCAAACACCGCCAGTTTGCCGGCGCAGCCTGACGCCTCAAACAGGCGCCGCTGGTCGGCGTTGAAACGCGCCGGCGTATCGGCGTGAATGTCCCGCACCCGCTCGGCGTATTCGTGGTCGGACGCGTGGCGCGCATCCCAGCGCACATCATCCGGCTGCCAGCGCTCGTCGTCCAGCCGGCCGAGAATCTCTTCCGGCGAATGACCGAGGTCGATGCCCAGATGGTTGACCAGCCGGAGCTTGCCGTCGGCGTCCACCTGCGCAAACAGCGCCATTTCGCTGTAGGCCGGGCCGCGTTTGATCAGCGAGCCGCCGGAGTTATTGCAGATGCCGCCCAGCACCGAGGCGCCGATGCACGAGGAGCCAATCACCGAGTGCGGCTCGCGCCCGAGCGGTTTGAGGGTTTTCTCCAGCTGATACAGTGTGCTGCCGGGGAAGGCGAGAATCTGCCTGCCGCCGTCGATCAGCTGCAGTTTGTCGAGACGCAGGGTACTGATGATCACCACCGGGCGATCGTAATCGTTGCCGTTGGGCGTTGAACCTTCGGTCAGGCCGGTATTGGCGGCCTGCATCAGCACGATGGCATCGGCCTGTACCAGCGCCTGCAGCACGCGCCACAGCTCCAGCAGCGAGCCGGGGAAAACCACCGCCAGCGCATCGCCTTCGCCGGAACGGAAACCCTTACGATAGCGTGCGGTCTGCTCCGCGTCGGTCAGCAGCTGTGATGCGCCGACCAGACGGCGCAGCTCGGACAGCAGGGCAGGGTGTGAGGTGTTGTTATTCATTAGCCTATCCTTGTCGTTAACGTGGCGTTTCTACTGTAGCACGCGTCGGCCACGGGGGCGCAGTGTGACAATGGCGGCTACCTGCTATCCTCATCTTGTGGCACACTGCCCCGGTTATTTCGATATTGCGCAGTTACTTAAGAGAACCCGACCTGATGAAATGGATTTACTCTGTTAGCCTCGCTGTTTCCCTTGCCGTGCAACCCGCGTTTGCGGACGACCTGTTCGGCCCCCATCCAATGACGGAACAGGCGCGCGACGCCTTTGTTAATCAGCTGCTGAGCAAAATGACGCTGGATGAAAAGATCGGGCAGATGCGCCTGATTAGCGTCGGTCCGGATACGCCAAAAGAGGCGATTCGCGACATGATTCAGCACGGCCAGGTCGGGGCGATTTTCAATACGGTAACGCGTCCGGATATCCGCGCCATGCAGGATCAGGTCATGCAGCTCAGCCGCCTGAAGGTGCCGCTGTTCTTTGCTTATGATGTGGTGCACGGCCAGCGCACTATTTTTCCGATTCCGCTTGGCCTCGCCGCCAGCTGGGATCTGCAAGCCGTTAGCGAAGTGGGACGCATCTCCGCCTATGAAGCGGCAGACGATGGCCTCAACATGACCTGGGCACCGATGGTGGATGTGTCACGCGAACCGCGCTGGGGCCGCGGCTCTGAAGGATTTGGCGAGGATACCTATCTCACCTCGCAGATGGGCAGTGCGATGGTCAAAGCCATGCAGGGCAAGAGCGCCGCTGACCGCTACGCCATCATGACCAGCGTTAAGCACTTTGCAGCTTACGGCGCAGTGGAAGGCGGTCGTGATTACAACACCGTCGACATGAGCCCGCAGCGCCTGTTCCAGGATTATCTGCCGCCGTATAAAGCTTCACTGGATGCCGGCAGCGGCGGCGTGATGGTGGCGCTCAACTCGCTGAACGGCACCCCGGCCACCGCCGACAGCTGGCTGCTGAAAGATATTCTGCGCAACGACTGGAAATTCAAAGGCATCACCATCAGCGATCACGGTGCCATCAAAGAGTTAATCAAACACGGCGTCGCCAGCGATCCGCAGGATGCCGTGCGCATTGCGCTGAAATCCGGTATCGACATGAGTATGAGCGACGAGTATTACAGCAAATACCTGCCGGGACTGGTGAAAAGCGGCGCGGTGAGCATGGCGGAAATCGACGATGCGGCCCGTCACGTGCTCAACGTTAAATATGACATGGGCCTGTTCAACGATCCGTACAGCCATCTGGGTCCGAAAGGCAGCGATCCGCAGGACACCAATGCGGAAAGCCGCCTGCACCGGGCGGAAGCGCGCGACGTGGCGCGCCGCAGTATGGTGCTGCTGAAAAACTGGCATGAAACCCTGCCGCTGAAGAAAGAGGCCACCGTGGCGCTGGTGGGACCGCTGGCCGATAGTCAGCGCGATATCATGGGCAGCTGGTCGGCTGCGGGTGTGGCGAAGCAATCTGTCTCGCTGCTGCAGGGCATGCGCAGCGCCATGGCCGGCAAAGGCACCGTGCTGTATGCCAAAGGGGCCAATATTTCTGATAACAAAGGTATCCAGAACTTCCTCAACCTGTATGAGCAGGCGGTCAGCGTCGATGCCCGTTCGCCGCAGCAGCTGATTGACGAAGCGGTCGCGCAGGCGAAAAAAGCGGACGTGGTAGTGGCGGCAGTGGGCGAGGCGCAGGGCATGGCGCATGAAGCGTCGAGCCGCAGCGATCTGGTGATCCCGCCGAGCCAGCAGAAGCTGCTGGCGGCCCTGAAAGCCACCGGGAAACCGCTGGTGATTGTGCTGATGAATGGCCGTCCGCTGGCGCTGGTAAATGAGGACCGCATGGCGGATGCGATGCTGGAGACCTGGTTCAGCGGTACCGAGGGCGGGAACGCCATCGCCGATGTGCTGTTCGGTGATTACAACCCATCGGGCAAACTGCCGGTGTCATTCCCGCGCTCGGTCGGACAGATTCCGATTTATTACAATCATTTGCCAACCGGCCGTCCGTACAATTTCGAGAAGCCGAACAAGTACACCTCGCACTACTACGACGCGGTCAACGGTCCGCTCTATCCGTTTGGTTACGGTTTGAGCTATACCCAGTTCAGCGTGTCGCCGGTGAAGATGTCTGTCCCGACCATGCCGCGTAACGGCACGGTGGAAGCCAGCGTGACGGTGACGAATACCGGCAAACGCGATGGTGCCACGGTGGTGCAGCTGTACCTGAACGATCCGGTTGCCAGTATCAGCCGTCCGGTGCAGGAGCTGCGAGGCTTCCAGCGCATTATGCTGAAGGCCGGCGAGTCGCAGACCGTGCGCTTTAAGATTGATGTCGATGCGCTGAAGTTCTGGAATCAGAAGATGCAGCACGTCGCCGAGCCGGGCAAATTCAACGTGATGATCGGTCTGGATTCAGTCAGAACCCAGGATGCGCAGTTCGATTATTTGTGAGTCTTAGGGTCAGCATAAATGCTGACCCTACAGGTTATGCTGTCGTAGCATTCCGGGGGCGGTATTCATGCCGACCAGATCAACCTGTACATGTTATGCTGACGTGACATTGTAGGGTCGGCATTCATGCCGACCAGCTTAACCAGCCTGACGCGTCAATATGATGAATCTCCGCCACCGCATCGAACAGCAGGTCTTTCGCCTTAACGGCCTGTCGCTCAACGAATTTGACATCTCTCAACCGCCGGGCGATCCCGGCCTGTTCGGTCCTGACCACATCATCTGGCAGGTGCACGGCGACTTTCCCGCGATGCTGTGCGGCGGCATCAGCGCGCTGATGCTACAGATGCTGCATCCGGCGGCGCTGGCGGGCGTGTGGGATCACTCCAGTTTCCGCCAGGACATGCTCGGCCGGCTGCGGCGCACCAGCCAGTTCATCGCGGTCACCACCTTCGGCAACACCGCCGATGCGCATACGCTGATTGAGCGGGTCAAACGCATCCATCTGCGCGTCACCGGCATCGATAACACCGGCAAACCCTATGCCGCCAGCGATCCGCATCTGCTTACCTGGGTGCACGTTGCAGAAACCAGCCGCTTCCTGGCCGCGCATCTGCGCTACAAAAATCCACAGCTCAGCCTCGCCGATCGCGATCGTTATTACGCCGAAGCGGCGCGGGTGGCGGAAGCGCTTGGTGCGCAGCAGGTGCCGAAAAGCGTAGAGGCGGTTGAGGCCTATTTACAGGCGATGCGGGCAGAGCTGGTTTACGATGCGCGCACTCACGAAGTGATGCAGCTGCTGCTTAATGCGCCAGCACCCAGCTGGCAGGCGAAACCGGCGATGCGCGTCATGCTGCGGGCTGGCTGTGGTCTGCTGCCCGACTGGGCGCAACAGCTGATGCAACAGCCGATCGGGCCAGTGGCGCAATGGCGGATTGATAAGCAGATCGCGTTGATTGCCGCCCTGTTGCGCTGGTCAATCCAGCGTGGCGCCTGGGCGCGTGCCATGCAGCGCATGGGGCGCGATCCGCGTTACAGGTGAAATTCATCCTGCTTGCTGGTATAGCTACGCGGCGTGCGCGCCTCGCGTTTCAGCAGGAGCTGGCGCTGCTGATAGTGATGCAGCAGCATGCCCAGGCCAACGCCCAGTAGCGCCAGCGGCACCAGCGTGTAGTAGATATCCAGCGGCAGCAGCACCAGCAGCGCGATGGCACCGACGTTCAGCGTCAGGGCTGCCATCACCCACGTATAGCGGACAAACAGCCACAGCAGCAGGGCGAGAATCACGATTTCGCGCAGATTGAGATCGAGGGTTTGCAGCACCATGACGACAGCTCCGCAACAGAAGAGTGCGCTGACAATAGCATGCGAAGCGGTAAATGAATCGCAAAAAAATCTGAAGCTTCGCCGCCGCTGCCCCCACCATTCTTAAGCCAGGCTGAACGATGGCCTGGCGCACTTTGAGAGTTTTACCCTTGTGTCACATGGCGCGAGTGCCGATCCTGCTCTATTCTCGGGGAAAATGGATCCCTCCAGGCATTGTCGAGGCGTTATGACACACCAACCTCTGATTGCTGAGGTGCCGAATCAGCAACACACTTTAACCGCCATCGTCGAACAGGATGCGCGTACCGCCTATTTTTATATCTGGCCGAACGACCTGTTCCGCAGTCAGTACGCCGTGCGCGGCTGCTGGTTGCGCAATCTGCTGCCGGCACCGGCGCAGGAAGATCGCGAAGCGATGGAGCAGGGTATTGCGCCGCTGCTCAGCGCCAGCTATTGCCGCACGCTGGAAGCGGAGCCGATGCTCGATCCGGCCGGCCTGCAGATTCTGTGGGAGCCCAGCGACGACGGTGCCGCGCTGTGGTATTACGGCCAGCTGCTGGCGGTGATCCCCGGCTGGAGCCTGTATCAGGATAAGCAGGTCAGCTTCTCGGCGGGCTGCATCAAAGAAAACCGTCTCACCGCGCCGCTCGGTTCAGCCTCCACCAACGATTACTACGCGCGCGCCGAACAGCAGCGTCATTTCTGGCGTGACTGGCACGATGGCCAGCAGTGGGATCGCGTGCAGAGCGAGCTGCTGCAACGTTACCAGGCGCAGTTTGGTGAGTCAGTAAAATATTACGCCATCGATCAGGGCAACTGGCCGCCGATGGCGATTTCGCAGCACTGGCATAACGGCGTGTGGTATTTCTTCACGCTCGGCATGAGTATCCGGCCGATGCCGCAGGTGGATTACCTGTTTGACGAGCTGGCACCGCAGTACCGGCGTGTAGAGCTGGCGATGGCGGTGGATGGTGAAGTGATGACCGAGGCCAACGCGGTACAGATGGCCAGCGCGCTGGCGGAGTTTGCTCATCTGCCGTGGGCGCGGCTGACGTGGATTGGCGAAGGGCACACGCTGGCGTCGGAAGTTGCGCCGGTCGGCTTTGAAAGCTTCCTGCTGGCCAACGGGCTGGCGGGCGAAAACGCGCAACTGCGGCTGCCGAAGCGCGACGGCGATCGGCCAAATCTGCTGTGGGCGACGCCGATCACCGAAGCCGAGCGGCTGTTTGCCCAGGCGGACGATCGCGGCGGCCAGCAGCTGCTGCAGCGTTTGCTGGCGCAGGGCAGCGATCATGTGTTCCGTCCGCGCCAGGAAGTGGTGGAGTCCGCACCGTAGTGCCTGCCGAAAAAGCCCCGACATACCCCTCTGGCAGCGACCAGGCGGGTATTAAGCGCATGCTTCCCGTTCCAGCCATGCGACAAAGCGGTTTAGCGAGGATGATTTGTCCACATCAGGCGCAATTAACGCCACGTAGCGGCTCCCCTTCGCCTCAATAGCTAACGGGGTGACAAGCCGGTTGCCCTGCAGATCATGTCCCAGCATTTGTATTCCACCGATACCCACACCGACGCCATCAATAATCGCCTGCAGGCTGATATAATTGTGTTCGAATCGCTGAAAACGTTCCGGGCGCACCTCGCCGACGCCAGCCTGCTTCATCCACCGTTCCCACTCGCCTGACCGCGTACTGGATAACACGACAACGTGAGCCGCCAGGTCTGCAGGGGTGTTCAGCGCTTTTCTGGCTAACAGTTTCGGCGCGGCAATCAGGGTGAGCTTTTCCTCAAATAACGCTTTCTTCTCAAAGTAACGCCATTCAGGTTTGTTCAGCGCATCCCGGCGAATCAATACGTCAAAGCCAGATAGCCCTTTCACCTCCGAACTGTTTGAGGTGGATACCGAGATTTCAATGTCAGGATATTGGCTATGGAATGCCGGCAGGCGCGGGATCAACCAGTGCATCGCAAAGGTGGTTTGCGCATTGACGCGTATCGTGCGGGTGTTGGGTGTTTTGCCAAAGCGCACCGCAGCATCGCTGATGATGTCAAAAGCGGTGCTGATCTCTGCGGCAAAAGCCCGGGCATGTTCCGCCGCCACGCTGCGTTGTCCCTGGCGTTCAAATAACGGTTGTCCCAGCCACTCTTCAAGCAATTTGATCTGACGGCTAACGGCACCGTGAGTCATCCCTAATTCCTCAGCCGCGTCACTCAGGCTGTTGGCGTGCGCGGCCGTTTCGAACAGCCGCAATGCATTCAACGGCGGCAGGTTACGTTTTTTCATCTGTGACTTTTAGTATCAGTGGTGGGCAATATTTATCGATATTATGATCGAATTGCCCTCATTAAGATGCGTGCTTTGCCGTTGAAAATGAGGAAAGTCAGTGGGTGATTATCTATTTGTGACGCTGATCGCGATCCTCTCCGGAGCGCTGAGTGGCATCATCGGCACCGGTTCTTCGTTATTGCTGCTGCCGCTGATGGTCAGCAATTTCGGCCCCAAAGTGGCGATGCCGGTCATGGCTATCGCCGCAATCCTGGGAAATCTCTCGCGCATCGCGGTCTGGTGGCGTGAAATCGACTGGCGCGCCACTCTGGCCTATAGCCTGCCTGGCGTGCCAGCTGCGTCGTTAGGCGCGCATGTGCTGCTCTCTTTACCCGCCTGGATCATTGATGGCGCGCTGGGTCTGTTTTTCTGGGTGATGATTTTGGTCAGACGCAACCTGAAAAACAGTCACTGGACACTCTCGATAAAGCAGTTAGGGCTTTGTGGTGGCGTGGTGGGTTTTCTGACCGGACTGGCTCTCTCCACCGGACCGGTGAGCGTGCTGATTTTTACCGCCTATGGATTGAGTCGTGGCGCATTTATTGGCACGGAAGCATCGAGCGCCTTGCTGTTATATTTCAGCAAGGTCAGTGCGTTTGCCTTCCAGCAGGCGCTCTCAATGCAGATTGTGCTCACCGGTGTGTTAGTGGGCAGTGGCATTATGCTGGGCACCCTGAGCACGAAGGTGATAGTCCAGAGACTGTCAGTCACACAATTTGCCGTGCTGATAGACGTCATTCTGTTTATTTCCGGCGCAGGATTAATCGTTAATGCCTGGTCAGGAGCACCCTAGCGTTACGTTTCATTCTTTGCAGTCTCTTCATTGCTGAGGAACAGCAGGGTAAGGCCAGTGACAATAAGCGCTCTTATGATCACGCTATTCAATCAGTTAATCATTTTGTGATCTGGCGCACCTCAAGTTCCTCTGTAACAAGCCGTTAACCTCGATCAGGCAACTCGCCACACCAGGGTAAGGGCACACCGATGTTAAAAACCACACAATCCCGTTTCACCGCGACCTTAGTCGCATTCTTCGTTGTTCTTATGCTGGTCACCGTCCTGGTGATCAACCAGTTCATCGCGCCACAGCTTAGCCAGAACGAAAGCCGGCTGGTGCGCTATGAGGTGGATGGTCTCGCCGGACGTATCGTCGAGCAGATGAACCGCGTGCAGGCGCAGCAGCGTGCGATTACCGAAGCGGCGGGCGTGATGGACAGCGCCGCCATTGATACGCTGCTGCCGGCGCTGGTTAACCAGTATCAGGACAGCAACGTGTTCGGCGGCGGTATCTGGCCGTTACCTAACCGGCGCGATCCGGCGAAAGAGAAAGACAGCTCGTTCTTTGCGCGTAACGCCAGCAACCAGCTGCAGGTCAACACCTACTGGAACTCCGATGCTGCCGACAAATACTGGGAGCAGCCGTGGTACAAAGATGGCATGGCCGCAGAAAAAGGCCAGTGCGCGTGGGCGAAGGCTTATCAGGATGCCGCCAGCCCGCAGCCGCGCACCAACTGCGCCATGGCGATTTACCGTAACGGCACTGTGTGGGGCGTCTCAACCATTGACGTCACGCTCGGCTTTTTCAACCAGCTGGCGCAGCAGATGGGTGAGGCGATTCATGGTCGCGTACTGATTGTCGAAGCGGACGGCAAAGTGGTCGGCAATGCCGCGCTGCTGGAGGGGACGCCGAAGCTGGAAAATCTGGCTGATACCCAGCTGCCAATGGCGGCGGCGCTGAAAGGGCTGCTGGCACAGGCCGGTTCTCAGCCGTCGCAAACCACCTTCAGCGGAGAAGATGGTGAGCACACGCTGTTCCTGCAGGCCATTCCCGGCAGCCCGTGGTATCTGGCCAGCGACGTGCCGTCAGCGCTGCTGGATGCGCAGACGCACAGCATGCTGACCCGTCTCGGCCTGGTCCAGATCCCGCTGGCGATTCTGCTGCTGCTGGTGCTGCTTGGCTTTGTCCGCGCGATGATGAAACGCCTGAATCTGCTGCATCAAAACATCGAAGCGCTGTCGACCGGTGGTGCGGATCTGACGCAGCGTCTGCCAGCCAGCAATAGCCCGGAATTCAACGCTGTGGCGCAAAGCTTCAACCAGTTCATCGCCCATTTGCAAGGGCTGATGCGCCAGGTGGGCGACAGCGCACTGGCGATTACCGCAGCTTCACGCGAAATCGCCAGCGGCAACGCTGATCTCTCGGCGCGGACGGAATCGCAGGCGAGTTCCATTGTGCAAACCGCCGCGTCGATGGAAGAGCTGACCGGCACGGTGCGTCAGAACGCCGACAACGCCACGCACGCCAACCAGCTGGCAGATGGCGCGTCTCAGGTCGCGGCGCGCGGCAGTGAAGTGGTGCGTCAGGTGGTCAGCACCATGGGCGAAATCCATCACTCCTCGCGTAAGGTGGTGGATATCATCAGCGTCATCGACAGCATCGCTTTCCAGACCAACATTCTGGCGCTCAACGCGGCGGTAGAAGCGGCACGCGCCGGTGAACAAGGCCGCGGGTTTGCCGTGGTGGCTTCGGAGGTACGCAATCTGGCGCAGCGTTCCGCCAACTCCGCGCGCGAAATCAAAAAGCTGATTGAAGAGTCGGTGGCCAATATCGACACCGGCAGCCAGCTGGTGGAGCAGGCCGGACAAACCATGGACGAGCTGATGCAGGGCGTCAGCAGCGTCACAACGCTGATGAGCGAAATCATGTCCGCCAGCCGTGAGCAGAGCATGGGGATCGAACAGGTGAACGTGGCGATTACCCAGCTCGACGGCAGCACCCAGCAGAACGCGGCGCTGGTGGAGCAGGTCTCGGCAGCGGCGCGCGCCATGGAAGAGCAGAGCGTGCAGCTTGAGCAGGTGGTGCACGGCTTCAAACTGTAATTCATCCCGTCAGAGAGCACAGCGGCGCGTTTTTTGCGCCGCTGTCACGCTTTTCCCCGCCTTTTTCTGCTGAATTATCTGCTGGCTGCTAAGCTTACTGCTTATCGCGCCAGCGCACGGAATGTGCGCGATTTTCTCCGCTGCCGCTTCCGCTATTGTGTACAATAGTGGGGATTTTTCCGAAGGAGTTGTCATGCCCGCCATTGAAGTTATCCTCGTTGACCACCTCGATCGTCCCACCGGCAAGATGGAAAAGCTGGAAGTGCATGAGAAAGGATTGCTGCATCGTGCGGTAACGGTTTACGTGTTCAATTCGCGCCATGAACTGTTGCTGCAGCGCCGGGCGCAAAGCAAGTATCACTGCGGCGGTTTGTGGAGCAATACCTGCTGCAGCCATCCCTACCCGCAGGAGCCGACGCGCGATGCGGCTGAGCGCCGCCTGCGTGAAGAGATGGGACTGGATCTGGCGTTAACGCCGGTGTTTGAACTGAGCTATAACCTGCCGCTCAGCAACGGTCTGATCGAACATGAGTACGGTCACGTGTTTTTCGCCATCAGTGACGAAGTGCCGGTGCTCAACCTTGATGAGGCTGACGACTGGTGTTACCGCTCAGTCGAACAGATTCAGCAGGAGATGCGCGACAATCCGGCAAAATTCACGCCGTGGTTCCTGCACACTTTTCCGCGCATCCCCAACACGCTGGGCGATTTCCGCCTCACCGCCTGAGCCAACGCCTCATCGCTGAGGCGTTATCCGCTTACTGAAAATCTTCCGCATCGACATCATAGCCTGACGGTTCCCAGCGAATCGCCAGCAGCGCCAGTAATCCAGCCAGCGGTGCGAGCAGGATCACCCAGAACACGCCGGTGCCGAACGCCGCCACCAGCAGCGGAAACACAAACAGGGATACCGTCGAACTGGCGCGCATCAGCGTCTGGTTAAAGCCGACGCCCACGCCACGCAGCGAAGCCGGATAGCTCAGCGAGGCAAACGTCATGGTGTGCGAACCCGGACCAAACCCCTGACCGAACAGGAACAGCGCCAGCATGGCAATCGCCAGGGCCGCTTCCTCGCCGCCGGCCGGGCGACCAATCAGCGCCAGGCCCAGCAGCGCCGCACACTGGCAGGCGTAACCGGCCACCGACATCTTCCATGCGCCCAGCCGCGGCACCAGTCGTACCGCCAGCAGCCCCCCGACAAACGCAAACAGCAGGTTAAGCGCCAGCGAGACCAGAATGGTGGTCAGCATCGACTGCGCGAGGAAGCTGGAGATGATCACCGGCAGGCCAAAGGCCACGGCGTTATAGGCGAACGACGAGGCAATCGAGGTTATCGTTGCCAGCAGCGTTCGGCGGCGGTAAACGCCCTGCAGCAGCGCGCCGTAGTTGCGCCAGCTGGCTTTACGTACTGGCTGTACGGCAGTGAGATCGGCATCCTGCGCGACCTCCGCGTTGATGTTATACGACCGCCGCAGGATTGCCGCTGCACCCTGCAGGTTGCCCTGATTTGCCGCCCAGATCGGTGATTCGCTCATGTAACGACTGCGGATGGCGATGATCAACAGCGCCGGTACCGCGCCAAAGCCGAGGATTAGCCGCCACAGCCAGTCAGTATGGCTCTCTGGCAGCACCGCATACAGCAGCAGCACCAGCAGATAGGAGATGCTGATCGCCGCGTACCAGGTGGGACACCACATCGCGACGCTGGCGGCCTTATTGCCCTGACCGCGCAGTCGGGAAAACTCCGCCAGAAACGCCATCGCCACCGGCAGATCGATGCCGACGCCGAGCCCCATCACAAA
Source organism: gamma proteobacterium symbiont of Scutellera amethystina (assembly GCF_059730845.1). Classification (NCBI taxonomy): domain Bacteria; kingdom Pseudomonadati; phylum Pseudomonadota; class Gammaproteobacteria; species gamma proteobacterium symbiont of Scutellera amethystina. The sequence goes on along the minus strand of NZ_AP035935.1, from coordinate 2,795,827 downwards.
GCGCGCCGCCGCCAGCACGTACTCGTTCGGCGCAAAGGCACAGGCCAGTGCCGCCACCACGAAGAAGAACATATCGGCCATGAAGACCCGATAGCGGCCAATTTTATCGGTGAGATAGCCACCGATCAGCGCACCAACAATCGCGCCAAAGGTGATAGCCGACGCCACCATGCCGGTGCCGGCGGGCGTCAGATTGAATTCGCGCGTGACATCTTTAATACCGAAGGCCAGCGCACCGAGATCGTAGGCGTCGAGAAAAACCCCGCCCAGCGCAATGGCGATGACGATGCGCGCATTGCTGCGCGAGGCGTTACTGTTATTGACCAGCCGCGTCACGTCGGCTGCACTGCGAATCCACTGCGTATCGCCCTGCGGCGTATTCCCTGCCAGCGCCACGTGCGCCGAAGAAGTTAAGTCGGACATGATGTTGTGTGATTTATTGTAAAGAGTGGGGGCTATGAGCATAAGCCGCGCCACGGATGTGAAAAATTCTATTTGGTTATAAGTGCAACCAAAGCGTTCTATAAAACCGGCAACGGATAGCAGAAAAAGAACGAATTGCGCCGCTTGACCGCACCCATCCCGTTTCGCCAGGCTACGCTTGATAATCACTGAAAGAAAATAATGCTGAGGAAAGCGCCATGATTAAGCAGGGTTTATTGGGGATGATCGCATTCGCGATGAGTGTCGGGGCCGTGCAGGCAGCGGACCCGGTCAAGGTAGGTTCCAAGATTGATACTGAAGGTTCGCTGCTCGGCAACATCATTCTGCAGGTGCTGAACCAGCATGGGGTAAAAACCGTGAATAAAATCCAGCTCGGTACCACGCAGGTGGTGCGCGGCGCAATCACCGCCGGTGAGCTGGATATCTATCCGGAATATACCGGCAACGGGGCGTTCTTCTTCAATGATGAGAAGGACGCGGCGTGGAAAAACGCGCAGCAGGGCTATGAGAAGGTGAAAAAGCTCGATGCAGAGAAAAATCATCTGGTGTGGCTGACGCCAGCACCGGCTAACAACACCTGGACCATTGCGGTGCGCGGCGATGTCGCGCAGCAGAATAACCTGCAATCCCTCGACGATCTCAGCGCTTACCTGAAAAAAGGCGGCACCTTTAAGCTGGCGGCGTCGGCGGAGTTCATCGAGCGCAGCGATGCGCTGCCGGCGTTTGAGAAAGCCTACAACTTCAAGCTGGGCCAGTCACAGCTGCTGTCGCTGGCCGGCGGGGACACCGCTGTTACCATCAAAGCGGCCGCCCAGCAAACGTCCGGCGTCAATGCGGCGATGGCTTACGGTACCGACGGCCCGGTCGCGGCGCTCGGCCTGCAAACCCTGAGCGACCCGAAGGGCGTACAGCCGATTTACGCGCCCGCGCCGGTGATCCGCGCCAGCGTGCTGCAACAGTACCCGCAGATTGCCGACTGGCTGCAGCCGGTATTCAGCAAGCTGGATGAGAAAACCCTGCAGCAGCTCAACGCGCAAATCGCCGTTGACGGTCAGGACGCCAGCCAGGTGGCGCAGCAGTGGCTGCAGCAGAATAAGTTGCTGTAAGCGGTGCTGTCACGGATAAACCGACCGCGCCAGCAGCCGGTGCTGCTGGTGCTGACGCTGCTGATCACGCTGGCGCTGGGAGCGCTACCGCTGCTGAGCTATGCGGCCAACCGGCTGGTCTCCGGACAGCCGCTGATGCTTTGGCAGGTAACGGCGGGCTGGCTGCTGCTGCTGCCGCTGTTATGGCTATGGCTGGGATTGTGGTGGCCGCCAGGTCGCGGCGCGGCGCTGGCGCAGCTGCTGGGCGCGGAGCTACTGTTCGCCCTGCTGATTGGCATCGGCGGCCACGCCGCCAGTGAGCTGGCCCGCAGCGGCAGCCCGCTGGCGCGTACCGCGCTGGGCAGCGGCCTATGGTGTGCGGCAGGATTAGCGCTGCTGCTGGCCGCCGAAGCGATTCGCCAGCTTAGCCAGCAGACGCCGCTGCGTATTCTGCTTAATCTGCAACTGTGGCTGCCGCCGCTGATACTGCTGCTGAGTGGTCAGCTGGACGCGCTGTCGCTGCTGAAAGAGTACAGCAATCGCACCGCCGTCTTTAACGCCGCGTTCAGCCAGCATCTGCTGCTGCTGGGCGGCACGCTGCTGCCCACCTTACTGATTGGTCTGCCGCTGGGACTCGCCATCGCGCGTCGCGCCCGCTGGCAACATGCCGCCTTCAGCGTGCTGAATCTGATCCAGACAGTGCCGTCCGTGGCGCTGTTTGGCCTGCTGATTGCACCGCTGGCCGGACTGGCGGCGCATTTTCCGCAGCTGGCGCGCCTCGGTATCAGCGGGATTGGCGTCGCGCCGGCGCTGATTGCGCTGGTGCTGTATGCACTGCTGCCGCTGGTGCGCAGCGTGGTCGCGGGGCTGCAGCAGGTGCCGCAGGAGGTGCGTGAAACCGCGCGCGGCATGGGCATGAGCGGCTGGCAGCAGTTCTGGCACGCCGAGCTGCCGCTGGCGCTGCCGGTGTGGCTCTCCGGACTGCGCGTGGTGGTGGTGCAAACCGTCGGGCTGGCGGTGGTCGCCGCACTGATTGGGGCCGGCGGCTTCGGCGCCATTGTGTTTCAGGGGCTGCTGAGCAGCGCGCTGGATCTGGTGCTGCTGGGCGTGATTCCGGTGGTGGCGCTGGCGGTGATATTCGATGCGCTGCTGCGATTGCTGTCGGCGCTGCTGGAGAGAGGACATGATTGAATTTCATCAGGTGAGCAAAGCGTTCGCCGGTAAAGAGGCGATTCGCAACCTGTCGCTAAAGATTGAGAAGGGCAGTTTTACCGTGCTGATCGGCACGTCCGGCTCGGGTAAATCCACCACGCTGAAGATGATTAACCGGCTGGTTGAGCATGACAGCGGCGAAATCCGTTTTGCCGGTGAGCCGATCGAGCAGATGGATGCGCGCGCGCTGCGGCGGCGCATTGGCTATGCCATTCAGTCCATCGGCCTGTTTCCACACTGGAATGTGGCCAAAAATATCGCCACCGTGCCGTCGTTGCTCGGCTGGCCGCGGGAAAAAATTGCCGCACGGGTTGAGGAGCTGCTGGCGCTGCTCAATCTCGACAGTCAGCTGGCGTCGCGCTATCCGCACCAGCTCTCCGGCGGCCAGCAGCAGCGTGTCGGTGTGGCGCGCGCGCTGGCGGCCGACCCGGAACTGCTGCTGATGGATGAACCGTTCGGCGCGCTCGATCCGGTCAACCGGCAGGCGCTGCAGCAGGAGATGCTGCGCATTCAGCAGCTGTCGGGGCGCACTGTGGTGCTGGTGACGCACGATATCGACGAAGCGTTAACCCTCGCCGATCAGCTGGTGCTGATGGACGGCGGAGAGATTGTGCAGCAGGGACGGCCGATTGACCTGCTGACGCAGCCTGCCAGTGATTTCGCGCGCCAGTTCTTTGGCCGCAGCGAGCTGGGCGTGCGTCTGCTGGCGCTGGGGCGGGCCGGCAGTGCGGCACGACGCGGTGAGTGGCTGGAGGCGGAACCGATCGCCGCCGGGCTGACGCTGCGCGAGGCGCTGTCGCAGTTTATTGCGCGCCGCACCGACAAATTACCGGTTGTCGATCAGCATCAGCAGCCGCTGGGCGTGCTGCACTTTAGCGATTTGCTGCGACAGCAGGAGGCGGGCTGATGCGAGTGCTGCGCGATCCGCTCTACTGGCTGCTGGGGATATTTCTGCTGTTGCTGTGGGGGTTACCGCACAGTGCGCCGCTGTTTGCGCACTGGTTTCCACAGCTGGAGCGTCCGCTGTACCTGCAGGAGAGTTTCTGGCAGCTGGCGCTGGCCCATCTGCTGCTGGTGATCAGCGGCAGCGCGCTGGCGATTGTGGTGGGCGTTGGCTGTGCGGTCTTCGCTACCCGTCACGGCGGCAGGGCGTTCCGCCCGCTGCTGGAGACGCTGGCGGCTGCCGGTCAGACCTTTCCGCCGGTGGCGGTGCTGGCGATTGCCGTGCCGGTCATGGGCTTTGGCGCTGCGCCGGCGGTGATGGCGCTGTTTCTGTATGGGCTGTTGCCGATTCTGCAGGGCACGCTGGCGGGACTGGACAGCGTTCCGGCCAGCAGCCGTGAGATCGCCGTCGGTCTGGGAATGGGACCGTGGCGGCGTCTGTGGCAGATAGAGCTGGCGCTGGCGGCACCGGTGATTATGGCAGGCGTGCGCACCTCTGTGATGATCAACATCGGCACCGCGACCATCGCCTCAACCGTCGGAGCGGAGAGTCTGGGTTCGCCGGTGATTATCGGTCTGAGCGGCTTCAATACCGCCTATGTGATTCAGGGCGCGCTGCTGGTGGCGCTGCTGGCGCTGATCTGCGACCGGCTGCTGGAGCGGTTGCAGCACGCACTCAGTGGGTATGCAGAATAAGGCTGTAGCCAACCAGCATCATGCCGCCCATGCCGCCAATCGCCATGATGGCAAACAGGGTGCCAATGAGAATTTTATTCCAGTTCATAGGTAAACCTGAGAAAAGTCATGAAGTGCGGCATGATAACGCGCACATGCGGTAAGGCAAAGGCCGCATGTGCGATTTTTCAGGTGGGTTCGTGGACGTGAATCGAGAAGCCCTGAGCCTGCCAGTGTTCAAACTGCTCCAGCTGGCGGCGCGTCGGCTTTTTACCGGTCCAGATAAACAGATGCTGGCCGGGAAACAGCTCCGGACGCGGCATATCCAGCGGTTCCGCCAGCACATCAATGCGCCAGCCCTGCTGCGCTAAGCGCCAGGCTTCCAGCCAGATGCGGGTGCGATCTTCTACGCCCCAGCCAATCATTAAGGCATCTTTGCCGGCTTTTTTACGCGCGCCTGCCAGACAGAACGCGACATAATCAATCAGCGCGCCGTCCAGCAGACTGCACATGGTGCGGGCGGTATTCTGATCCAGCCCGAGACGCTGGCGTACCGGTACAAAAACGTGGTCAATCAGCGCATCGACCGGGTGTTCACGGCCAATGGTGGCGATTTTGGTGCGCAGTTTGGAGGCGCGCACGTGGCGCAGCACGCTCATCAGCTCTTCCTGCAGCGCCGTCCAGCCGTCATGCACGTTGAAGGTCTCTCCTTCAAGCAGGGCTTTGACTTTGCCAACAGGCACACCGCTCTCTATCCAGCGTTTGATCTCTTCGATCCGCTGAACATCTTCATCATCAAATTGTCGATGACCACCCTCAGTGCGCTGCGGCTTTAACAATCCATAACGACGCTGCCAGGCGCGCAGGGTTACCGGGTTAATTCCACAGCGCTCGGCAACATCACCGATACTGTATAAGGCCATGGCATCCTCTAAAATTCTGACCTGCATAACAACACCTTAACCGCCAGAGTGAGCTTGTACAATGATTATTTTATTGTACAACTTGACCCACTGCACGATTTCGGGCTTTATCTCTTATGTGAGATTTATTTCCCGAAAATGAGAGGTTGAAGATGTCTGCTCTAAATACGGAAGATCGGCTTGCGGCACGTCTGGCGGAATTACGCCTGCAGCGCGGCTGGTCGCTGGATGAACTGGCTCTGGCAACCGGCATTAGCCGGGCATCATTGTCGCGCATTGAGCGCGCCGAGACCAGCCCTACCGCCGCTTTGCTTAATCGCTTGTGCGTGGCCTACGGTTTAACCATGTCGCGACTGCTCAGCGAAGTAGAAGAAGAAGCGGCGCTGCTACTGAAAGCGGAGCAGCAGCCGGTCTGGCAGGACACGCTCAGCGGCTTCCAGCGGCGCAACGTCTCGCCGCCGGCCAGTCAGTTTAAAGCGGAGCTGGTGGAGGGCGTGCTGCGTCCAGGCGCGCGCATTGATTATGATGCGCCGCCGGTACAGGGGCTGGAACAGCACATCTGGCTGCAGTCGGGCGAGCTGACCCTCACCATGGAGACGCAGAGCTGGACGCTTCAGGCCGGCGATTGCCTGCGTTTCCATCTCAGCGGACGTTCCTCTTTTCAGGCGCATGCCGAAGGCGGCGCGCGCTACATTCTGGTGGTGTGTAAACCATGATTGAAATCGACTCTCTCAGCGCCACCCAGGCGCAGCCGCTGCTGGCGTCACTGTGTGAGGTGCTGCACGGCTGCGTGGCAGACGGTGCCAGCGTCGGCTTCATTGACGCAGACGATCGCGCAGTGATGGCGCGTTTCTGGCAGGACAAAATTTACAGCCTGGCGAGCGGCGATAACCAGCTGCTGGTGGCCTGGCAAGCGGGCGAGATAGTGGCCACGGTGATGCTGGGCTTCAGCAGTATGCCCAACGGCCGCCATCGCGCGGAGATCAGCAAGCTGCTGGTGCATCCGCGTGCGCGACGTCAGGGCATTGCGCGCCGTCTGATGTTACGTGCCGAACAGCTGGCGCAGCAGCAGGGAAAAACGCTGCTGGTGCTGGATACGCGCAGCGGCGATGTGGCCAGCGCGCTCTATCTGTCGCTCGGCTGGCAGGTGGCGGGTTCGATTCCGTACTATGCCGAATCCACGGCCGGCGAGCTGGATGCTACCACGGTGATGTATAAGCGGCTGACATAAGCGTTCTGGTTGCTGTTACCGGACGCCGCGTTTCGTTTCCCTTGTCCACAGGCTGCCTCTCCCTTTCTGCAGGCTGCGTCTCCCTCTCCCGGTGGGAGAGGGCCGGGGTGAGGGCATCAGCGTGCACATTCCCATCCCGTGCCAGCAGAAACCCGGTCACACGCACCAAATCAGTGCGCCGCCGCCGCATCGCTCAACCCCAGCGCCTGCATAAACAGCCGGATGATCGGATTTATTTTCCGGCCTTTCTTCATCACCAGACAAAATGCGGTTTCGCGCCGCAGCGTGTCATCGCCCAGCTCACACAATTGTCCGCGGGCAATAAACGGAGCGGCATAATGTTCCGGTAAATATCCAATAAAGTGACCGGTTAAAATCAGCATGGCCACCGATTCCACCTGCACCGCCTGCACACCGCTCTCCTGCACCGGAATCAGGCGGCGTTCATCGCGTGGGGTAACATATAAATGATTAATAATTTTCTGCTGACGTAATACATCCACCGAAATATTTTTATCGCAAGATCCGCAATAGAGAGGATGTGACGCAGCGCAATATAATTTTGCGTATTCTTTATAAAGTTCGAAGTAATCAAACTCATTTTTCATTTCATACACGGGCGCAATGCCGCAATGAAAACGCCCTTCGCTTATGCCGCGTTCAATATCATCCAGCTGTGCGGTCTGCAGACGAATCTGCACCTTTGGCGCTTTCTGGTGCAACTGTTGCACCGCACTGGTGACCGGTGAGTGCGGATCGCTAATGGTGTTATCCACCACGCAAATCGCGATGTCGCCCAGCAGCTCGTTGCGACTATTGTGCAGCCGCTCGCGAAACAGGTTGAGCGATACGAACAGCTCCAGCGTGGCCTGATAAACATTGATGCCGTACTGCGTCAGCTCAAAACCTTCACGGCCGCGGCTGCACAGCGTCATGCCCAGCCGAATCTCTAGGTCAGAAACCTGTTTACTGATCGCCGCCAGGCCAATATTTAATTCGTGACTGGCAGCGGTTAATCCGCCGGCTTCCACTACGCATTTAAATACCCGCAGCAATTTTAAGTCGATATTACTCAGCGCCAGAACCGCATTATCGCCGCGATTATTCGCATTGTTTCCAGACTGGGAAACTTTACTTTCCATTTTTGCTATTCAACTCCGGAATAATTGCGGTGAAAGTACAGTGAATCTGAAATACCACCTATTTGCCAGCGTGGCAATAAAATAAGTTTTTATTATCGCTGCCGGCTGAATCCAAACTTTTTCATATTGCTGCGGCTGATTTGTGAGGGAAATAGCATGTCTGAGAATGCCGAACTGTTATGGGGCGCACGTTTTAAAGCGGCTCCGGCAGCCAGTTTAACCGCGCTGTCGCGTAGCCCGGATTATTACTTTGCGCTGGCGCCGTACGACCTCGCCGGTTGCCGCGCCCATGCGCGCGAGCTGGCGCGTGCCGGGCTATTGAGTGCTGACGAGCTGGATACCATGCTGGCGGCGATTGACGCGCTGGACGCCGATTATCGCGCTGGCCAGCTGCAGCCGATTGCCGCCGATGAAGACGTGCATACCTTCATCGAACGCGCGCTGACAGAACGCCTCGGCGCGCTGGGCGGCAAGCTGCGTGCCGGTCGTTCACGCAACGATCAGACCGTCAACGATCTGCGTCTCTACCTGCGGGATAACGGCCGTAAGCTGGTGAGCGCGCTGTTGCAGCTGCAGCAGGCGCTGGTGACGCAGGCCGCGCAACACACCGACAGCGTCGCGCCCGGCTTCACCCATCTGCAGCAGGCGCAGCCGATTGTGTTTGGCCATCAGCTGCTGGCGCATGCCCAATCCTTCGCGCGTGATATCGAGCGTATGCAGGACTGGGATCGCCGCAGCGCGCGCTGTCCGCTGGGCGCAGCGGCGATGGCCGGTTCGGCGATTGCGCGTCAGCCACAGCTGGCCGCTGCCGATCTCGCTTATCTGGCACCGTGCGAAAACTCGATCGATGCAGTCGCCAGCCGCGACTACGCCGCGGAATTCCTGTTCGTCACCAGCATGATCGGCATCAACCTGTCCCGGCTGTGTGAAGAGGTGTGCCTGTGGGCGTCACGGCAGTTCCGCTGGGTGGAGCTGCACGACAGTTACGCCACCGGCAGCTCGATCATGCCGCAGAAGAAAAATCCGGACATTGCCGAGCTGACGCGCGGCCGCAGCGGCCGGCTGGTCGGTAACCTGATGGCGCTGCTGACCACCATGAAAGCCATGCCGCTCTCTTACAACCGCGATCTCAGCGACGACAAACGTAATGTGATTGATGCGGTCAACACGCTGCTGATGGTGCTGCCTGCCATGGCCGGCATGATGGCGACACTGAAATTCAATACTGAGGTGATGCGCGAGCAGGCGCCGGATGGCTTTACGCTGGCGACCGAAGTGGCCGACTGGCTGGCAATGCGCGGCGTGCCATTCCGCGAGGCGCACGAGATTACCGGCCAGCTGGTGCAGCTGTGTGAACGCGAAAACTGCGGCCTGGCCGATCTCAGCGATGCGCAGCTGCACGGCGTCGATGCACGTCTCACGCCCGAGGTGCGTCAGGCGTTAACCCTGGAAGCGGCGCTGGCAGCCCGCAGCGGCTACGGCGGCACCGCGCCGGCACGGGTGCGCGAGCAGCTGGCCCGTCTGCAAACCCTGATGCAGGACCAGCAGCGCTGGGCCGATGACTACGCCGGACCGCGCGCCTGAGGAGAGCCTATGTCACACACCACACCGGTTGAACCATCGGTCAACAATGGCCGCGTCCAGCCACATTACGATCTCGATCGCTATCAGGTGGTGCCGCGCCGCTATTATGGCCGCATCACCGCATCGGCAGTGATCCTCGTGCTGCTGGCGCTGCTGGTTAACGCCTTTGCGCACGGCAATATTGAGTGGTCGTTCGTCGGCCAGTTCTTCACCGCGCAGGCGATCCTTAACGGCGTGGTTAACACGCTGATTATGTCGGTGCTGGCGATGGCGCTGGGCATCCTGTTTGGCGTCATCACCGCCATCATGTACATGTCGCCCAATCCGGTGCTGCACTATATCGCGGTGGGCTATGCGTGGATCTTTCGCGGCACGCCGCTGATTCTGCAACTGCTGCTGTGGTTCAACCTGGCGCTGGTGTTTCCCACCATCAGCATTCCCGGTCTGTTCAGCGTGCAAACCGTCACGGTGATGACGCCGTTTCTCGCCGCGCTGCTCGGCCTGAGCATCAATCAGGGCGCGTACACCTCAGAAGTGGTGCGCGCCGGGCTGTTATCGGTGGATACCGGTCAGTATGAAGCCGCCAAAGCCATCGGCATGCCACGTTTGCAGGCGCTGCAGCGCATCATTCTGCCGCAGGCGATGCGGGTGATTCTGCCGCCGGTCGGCAATGAGTTCATCAGCATGATCAAAACCACCAGTCTGGCCAGCATGATTCAGTACTCCGAGCTGCTGTACAACGCGCAAACCATCTACTTCGCCAACGCGCGCGTGATGGAGCTGCTGTTTGTGGCGGGCATCTGGTACCTGATTATCGTGACGCTGCTGTCGTTCGGGCAGAGCCAGCTGGAACGCTACTTCTCACGCGGCCATCGTCGTCGCCAGTAACCGGGAGTGAGAGATGAGAAACATCGTGCGCGCCGTCAAGGTGAACAAATATTTCGATCAGTTCCACGCGCTGAAGGACGTCAGCCTGGAAGTGAACTACGGCGAGGTGATGTGCATTCTCGGCCCGTCGGGTTCCGGTAAGAGCACCTTTCTGCGCTGTATCAACCAGCTGGAGAAAGTGGATCAGGGCGGTATCTGGGTCGACAACGAACTGGCGGGTTATCGCATTGCCGGCAACAAGCTGCACCCGCTGAGTGACAAACAGATTGCGCGCCAGCGGCTGCAGACCGGCATGGTATTTCAGCGCTTCAACCTGTTTCCGCACAAGACCGCGCTGGAGAACATCATCGAGGGACCGTGTCGCGTGCTGCTGCGTCCGAAACGCGAGGCCAGCGAAGAGGCGATGGCGCTGCTGGATCGCGTCGGACTGGCGCACAAAGCGCACGACTATCCGCAGTCACTCTCCGGCGGTCAGCAGCAGCGCGTGGCGATTGCCCGCGCGCTGGCGATGAAACCCAAACTGATGCTGTTTGATGAACCGACCTCGGCGCTCGATCCGGAGATGGTCGGTGAAGTGCTGGCGGTAATGCGCCAGCTGGCAAAAGAAGGCACCACCATGCTGGTGGTGACCCACGAAATGGGCTTTGCGCGTGAGGTCGCCAACCAGGTGGTGTTTATGGATGAGGGACGCATTATTGAGCAGGGCGCACCGGAAGAGATTCTGCTGAACCCGCAAAACCCACGGATGAAAAACTTTATCAACGCGATTCTTCTTTAACGTGACCGGGGTGAATAGATGAAAAAATTGTTATTGAGTGCCATCAGTGCCGCGCTGCTGCTGCAATCCTCTGCCTGGGCGGAGATTGCCGTACCGGCCAGTATCAAAGAGAAGGGGCTGACCGTCGCCATCATGCCGAACTACCCGCCGATGGATTTTAAAGATCCGGCCACCAATCAGCTGAGCGGCGTCGATTATGAGCTGGGCCAGGCAATTGGCGAGAAGCTCGGCGTGAAGGTTAACTGGCAGGAGATCGCGTTTGAACAGATGGTCAACGCGGTGGTGACCAAACGCGTCGATCTGGTGATGTCCGGCATGACCGACACCAAAGAGCGGCAGAAGGTGGTTAACTTTATCGACTACTTCAAAACCGGCCCGCAGTTCTACACCCTGGCGGCGCGTAGCGACATCAACAGCGCCACCGATCTGTGCGGCAAAAAAGTAGGTACCAGCCGCCGCACCACCTTCCCGCAGGAGATTGCGACCTGGTCAAAAGCGCACTGCGAAGCGGCCGGTAAACCCGCGATTATCGTGGTGGGCGCGGAAGGCACCGCCGATGCGCGCACGCAGCTGCGTCAGCGTCGTCTGGATGGCGCGGTACAGGGCAGCGAAACCCTGCCGTACATCATGAACCTGGAAAAAGGCACCTTTAAGCCGCTGGATAAAGCCTTCTCCTTCCAGTACACCGGCATGGCGCTGGGTAAAGATGCCGGTGAGCTGACCACGGCGATTCAGGCAGCTATCAATGCCATGATTGCCGATGGCAGCTACCAGAAAATCCTCAGCAAATGGGGCCTGAGCGACAACGGCATTGCCGAAGCCACGGTAAATCAGGGCTAAGGAGCGGGCGTATGCAACAACCGGGCGCAGTGCGCTGGCCGCAGGGCAAGCGTGGCTGTATGGCGCTGGCGTTTGATCTTGATGGTCCCACTGGCGATGCCATGCTCAATGGCAGCCTGTGGTCAACACCAGAGTATTTCACCTTTGGCGCCTACGGGCCGTTTCGCGCGCTCGGTCGGCTGCTGGATCTGCTGCGCGCCTTCCAACTGCCGGCCACGTTTTTTGTGCCGGCGTGGGTGGTGGAGCAGTGGCCGCGGCAGTGCCAGGCGATTATCGAACAGGGCCACGAAGTGGCCTATCACGGTTATCGCCACGAATCGTTCTGGGCGATTACGCCAGATGAACAGCGCGCCGTGATGGCGCGCTCTGCCGCCATCTTTCAGCAACATCTTGGTATCCGCGCCTGCGGTTTTCGTACTCCTTCCGGCGACTGGCACGCCGAAACGCCGCAGATTCTGCGGGAAGCCGGGGTGATTTACTCCAGCAGCATGCGTGGTGACGATCGGCCGTACAGCATTGCCGTCGCCGGGCATACGCCGCTGGTGGAGATTCCCGGCAAATGGGAGATGGATGATTACGCCTCGCTGGCCTACACGCGCCAGCCGGATTTTCCACAGGGCGGCGACCGCATCGCCAGCTATGCGCACACCGGTGACAACTGGCAGCGCGAATTTGACGGCGCGATGGCCGAAGGACTGTGCCTGACCACGCTGTTCCACCCGAAAATTTCCGGGCAGCCCGGCCGTTTGCTGTTGCTGGAGCAGCTGTTTGCCCACATGACGGCGCGCGACGATGTGTGGTTTGCGCGCTGTGATGCGGTGGCCGCGTGGTATTTGCAGGAGCAGCAACATGACTGAACATTCACGCTGGCCGTCGGGCAAACAATCGGCGGCCATCATTACCATCGACTATCACGATATTCACGGCATCCTGACGCAGGCCCCTGCGGTCGCCGGGCGCGATAAAACCCTGTCGGTGTGGCGCTATGGCACGCTGCGCGGCGTTGATCGTCTGCTGGATCTGCTGGCGGAGAAACAGCTGCTGGCCAGCTGGTGCTTACCGGCCATCGTCGCCGAAGAGCAGCCGCAGGTGCTGCAGCGTATTGTCGCCGCCGGGCATGAGATCGCCTGCAGCGGTGAGCGACACGAAGACTTCTCTGCGCTGACGCTGGCGCAGCAGATTACCAGCGTAACGCGCGGCTGCGAGCGGCTGGCGCAGCTGACCGGCCAGCCGATTGCAGGGTTTCGCACGCCGGCCGGCCAGTGGAAACCGGGCCTTGCTGCGGCGCTGGCAACGCACGGCATCCGCTGGTCCTCCAGCTGGCGCGGTGATGATTTACCCTATTTTCACCCCGGCACCCGGCTGGTGGAGCTGCCCATGCACTACACGCTGGAGGATGCGCCCTATTTTGCCTTCAACCTCAGCCCGGCGATTCCGCCCGGACAATCGCGCATCGCGCCCTATGGCGAAACGCTGGCCAACCTGACGCAGGATTTCCACGGTTTTCACCGTTTCGGCCTGTGCTACCTGCTGCGGCTGCACCCGGAAATTATCGGCACCGCCGGGCGCATTGGCCTGCTGCGTCAGCTGCTGGAGACGCTGCAGCAGCATGACGTGTGGATCGCTACTGCTGGCCAGGTGGCCGCGCACTGGCAGACGCAGCCGGATAACGATGCCGATCATCCGGCAGAGGTGTTTGCCCGGGTCAGCGGAGGCGAACATGGACACCACGCTTGATCGGCTGGCGGACTTCATCGCAGCCACCCGCTTTGCCCAGCTGCCGGAACCGCTGGTAGCGCAGGCGAAGCGCCATCTGCTGGATACGCTCGGCGCGGCGCTGGCGGGCTGTGACAGCCCGATCTGGCGCGAATGCCGGGCGCTGGTGGCCGAAGAGGGCGGCAGCGCCGTGGCGCAGCTGTGGGGCTGTGCGCAGCAAACTTCCCCGCGTCAGGCGGCGTGGCTCAACGGCGTGGCGGCGCACATGTATGAACTGGACGACACCGGTGGCTGCGATCACTCCGGTGCCGTGGTGTTACCGGCGCTGCTGGCGGCACTGCCGCTGGCGACGCATCCGGTCGACGGGCGGGCATTTCTCACCGCGATGGTCGTGGGTTATGACATCGGCCGTCGCGTGCTGGAAGCCTGCGGGGGTTATGCGGCGCACAACGGTGCGGGCTGGCACTCAACTGCCAGCTGTGGCGTTTTTGGCGCGGCGGCTGCCGTCAGTTGTTTGCTGCGGCTGCCGGCCGCGCAGTGTGCCTCGGCGCTGGGCATCGCTGCCAGCTTCAGTGGTGGCCTGTGGGGCTTTATTCATGATGGCTCACAAACCAAAAAGCTGCACGCGGCGCGCGCGGCGGAAGGGGGCGTACAGGCGGCGCTGCTGGCACAGCGCGGCATCAGCGGACCGGCTGCGGTATTTGAGGCGCGCTGGGGTGGCTTTCTGCAAACGCTGGCCGGTGAAACGCAACAGCCCGCCGCGCTCACGGCCCAACTGGGCGAGGTGTGGAAACTGGCGCGCTGTTCCATCAAGCCGTACGCCGCCTGTCGCGGTACGCATGCGGCAATCGATGCGCTGGGTCTGCTGCTTGAGCAGCATGCGGTGGCGACCGGGGACATCGCGCGCATTGTGGTCGGGCTCAATCCGTTCCTGCTGGAGATGTGCGGCACGCGTGAGCTCACCAGCCTCGCCGCCGCGCAAATGAGCCTGCCGTATGCGCTGACGGCGCGTGCGCTGTTCGGCTCCGCGGAGCTGGCGAGTTATGACGACAGCCGTCGCCTGAGTGCGGAAGCTGCCGCGCTGATGGCGCGTATTGAGCTGGAGATTGACCACCAGCAGGGGCGCGATGATGAGCCGTGGGTCCGGCTGGAGACGGTGCAGGGCCAGCAGTGGCAGCAGCACGTCGCGGTGCCGTCCGGATCGCCGGCGAATCCGCTGAGCGACGCGGCGCTGCACGCCAAATACCGCAGCCTCGCCGCGCGCGTCTTGCCGGCGGCACAGGTGCAGCAGCTGGAAACGCTGTGCCTGACGCTGGATAACGTGGCGGATGTGCGGCAAGTCGCGGTGTTGCTGGCGACCCGGTAACAGTGGGGCGCCAGCCATGGCGAAATGCGTGTCTGTTAACGTTTAAATACATTCAAAACAAGGGCACTTTTCGTAGCGGCGCAATTTATTGCGCGATGAATCGCGCCGCTACGACCAGGGTGCGATTCGCGGTTTCCTTAATCAAACCCGTTCCGCCAGCCCTTCAATCCGCGCCATCGCTGCCCGCAACCGCGCTTCGTTGACCGGTTCGGCCATGTTCGCCATATCCGGCGCGTGGACAGACTCACGTATAATCAACGCCAGCTCGCTCTCCTCCAGCGCGGCAATCTCTGCCAGCGTCAACGGTACGCCGCAGTCGCGCGCCAGGCGCATCTCATTCACCAGCTCTTCGTCGCTGCGATCCTCCAGCGCCAGCAGGCACAAATTGCCGTAACCCACCAGCAGGCCGTGACCAAACTCGCGCGTTTTGTCGCAGAAAGTAAAGCCTTCGTAAATGGCATGCGCAGCGGCGGCGTGGGCGCCATTGCTCATCAGCGAGGTCAGACCGGCCCAGGTAAAAATCGCGTCCAGCACCTGATCGAGCGAAGTGCCGCTCTCACCGCGCAACACCGCTGCGTAAGCCGCCGGACCGTGCTCTGCGATCACCTCATAGCAGATCTGGCTGTGCGCCAGCGATGACAGCGCATTGCCGGTGCGTGCCGGATGGCGCGTGCTTACCGCCCGGAACTCATACCATTTAGCCAGCGTATCGCCGAGGCCCGCGGCCAGCCAGCGGGCAGGGGCGGCTGCCAGTAACTCACTGTCGATGAGCACCGCCGCCGGCGCCTGTGGCAGCGGGAAAATATCTAAGAAGTTGCCGTTATCGTCGTAGCGAATGGTCAGCGGGGTCACCGCAGCGCAGGTGGCGGCAATCGTCGGGACGGTTATCACCGGCAGCCCGAGCTGCGCGCCCACCGCTTTAACCGTGTCCAGCGCCTTGCCGCCGCCCGCACCGATCAGCACCTCTGCCTGTTGTTCAACCGCTAACGCCGCCAGCCGTTCGATATGGTTAAGCGAGGTTTCGCCACCAAACCACACCGGTGCCAGCAGCGTGACGCCAGCGGCGTCGAGTTGCAGCTTCACCTGCGTCGCCACCGCCTGCATCGCGCGCTGGCCGCCAATCAGCAGTGCGCGCTGGCCCAGCCCGGCGCAGATAGCCCCCAGCTGGTTAATCACACCCGCACCACGCAGCACGCGCGCCGGGAACAGCAAATTTTGTTGCGACATAGCGAAAGCTCTCTTTTTCAGGGAATGGCTGCATCATCGCCAAAGCGGCTTGCAGAAAAAATCCCTGTCAGCCGATAATCACTTCAGCGATTCGTTAACTATTGTCAGCAATCCCTGAAGGAAGTGCGGTGCCAACCTTACCCAATCTGAAACTGCTGCAGGTGTTCGCCAGCGTGGTGGAAAACCAGGGCTATTCGCGTGCGCAGCAGGCGCTGAACATGACCACGCCGGCCATCAGCGCCTACATGAGTGAACTGGAAAGCCAGCTGGGCTTTATTCTGTGCCAGCGCGGGCGCGCAGGCTTTGCGCTGACCAGCAAAGGCGAACAGTTCTACGCCTATACCCGGGAAATGCTGGCGACCCTGAGCGGCTGGCAGTCGCAGGTGGAGACGCTGAAAAGCGCGCAGGGTGGCACGTTTGCGCTCGGCGTGGTCGATGCCACCGTCACTGACAGCACGCTGGATCTGCCGGCGGTTATCGCCCGTTTTAACCAGCGCTTTCCGGCGGTGTTTCTCACCCTCAGCGTGTGCGAGCCCAACGAACTGCAGCAGCAGGTGCTGGAAGATCGGCTCGACCTGGCCATCGGGCACTTTCCGCTGCGCGCCAGCAATCTGGTGACGCTGCCGCTGTACGAGGAGCAGCAGTGGCTGTACTGCAGTCCGCAACATGCGCTGGCGCAGGGCGATGCGGATGTGCGTCGCGTGCAGCAGACCGGCATGGTAACGCGGCGCTACTGGAACCAGCAGGAGCTGAACAAGCGCGGTTTCCGCCACAGCACCGCCTCGGTTGAGAGCATTGAAGCGCAGCTGACGCTGATTCTCTCCGGGCGCTATATCGGCTTTTTGCCCGAGCACTACGCGCGCAGTCGCGAGCAGCAGGGCCAGCTGCTGCGCCTGCTGCCCCACCATTTTCACTTTCGTGCGCCGTTTTCGTTCGCATTCCGGCGCGGCCGCGCGCGCGAGCCGCTGATCCGCGCGATGCGCGAAATTCTGAATCCAGCGCGAAAAACTGAGCGCGAAAGCTGACGCTGCGGCAATACTGTGTAAAAATACAGGCCGGTTTAACAAACAGTATTCACTATGGCCCTGACAGCAGCGATAAAAAGCCAGATTGCGCAATGGTATAAGGCGCTGCAGCAGCAGGTTCCTGACTTTATCCCGCGCGCGCCGCAGCGCCAGATGATCGCCGAAGTGGCGAAGAGTCTGGCCGGTGACGAGGGGCGCCATCTGGCCATTGAGGCGCCCACCGGCGTCGGCAAAACCTTGTCCTACCTGATTCCCGGCATTGCGGTCAGCCGTGCCGAAGAGAAACGTTTAGTCATCAGCACCGCCAACGTGGCGCTGCAGGATCAGATCTTCAGCAAAGATCTGCCGCTATTAAAGAAAATCATTCCTGACCTCACCTTCACCGCGGCTTTTGGTCGCGGACGCTATGTCTGTCCGCGCAACCTGACCGCACTGGCAGCCACGGACGATCAGCAGGGTGATCTGTTGCTGTATCTCGACGAACAGGCGGTGACCGGTTCGAAAGAGGAGCAGAAATTCTGCGCGCGGCTGGAGAAAGACCTCAGCAGCTATAAGTGGGATGGCCTGCGCGATCACAGCGACGTGGCGATTGACGACAGCCTGTGGCAGCGCCTCTCCACTGATAAAGCGAACTGCCTGGCACACCATTGCCGCTGGTATCGCGAATGCCCGTTCTTTGTGGCGCGACGCGAAATCGAGCAGGCCGATGTGGTGGTGGCGAACCATGCGCTGGTGATGGCGGCAATGGAGAATGAGTCGGTGCTGCCGCCGGCCAAACACCTGATGCTGGTACTGGATGAAGGACACCATCTGCCGGAAGTGGCGCGGGATGCGCTGGAGATGAGCGCGGAGATCACGCCGGGCTGGAGCAGCCTGCAGCTCGATCTGTTTGTGCGGCTGGTGGAGACCATCATGGCGCAGTTCCGGCCGAAATCCCCGCCGCCGCTGAGCAATCCCGAGCGTCTGAAAGGACACTGCGATGAGATGCGCGAGCAGCTGCAGACGCTGTGCAACGCGCTCAATCCTCTGCTGCCGCGCGACAATCAGCCAGGCGAGTTTCGCTTTGTGCTCGGTGAGCTGCCGCCAGAACTGCTGACCCTGTGCGCGCGGCTGTTTAAGCTGAGTGATGCGCTGCGTGGCCTGAGCGAAGGGCTGCTCAACGAGCTGGGCGAACAGACCGGCAAGGCCGATATCATGCGGCTGCACAAAGCCATCCTGCAGCTCAATCGCCACTTCGGCTGGTTTGAATCCATCAGCAAACTGTGGCGGCTGGCGGCGATGGAAAAAGCGTCCAACGCGCCGGTGTCGAAATGGGTGACGCGTGAAATTCGTGACGGCCAGGCGCATCTGCTGTTTCACTGCGCCGGGATTCGCGTCAGCGACCAGCTGGAAAAGCTGCTGTGGCGCAAAATCCCGCACGTGGTGGTGACCTCGGCTACGCTGCGTTCGCTGAACAGCTTTAATCGCCTGCAGGAGATGTCCGGCCTGAACCAAAAGGCCGGCGACCGCTTTGTGGCACTCGACTCGCCGTTTAATCATGTCGATCAGGGCAAGCTGATCATCCCGCAAATGCGCTATGAGCCGCTGCTGGCCAATGAAGCGGAGCACATTGCTGAGATGGCGCGCTTCTTCCGCCAGCAAATGCAGGCGCAGCAGCACAAAGGCGTGCTGGTGCTGTTTGCCAGCGGACGGGCGATGCAGCAGTTTGTCAGCCTGGTGCCGGAGCTGCGTCTGTCGATGCTGGTGCAGGGCGATCAGCCGCGTTCACGGCTGGTGGAGCTTCACCGGCAACGGGTGACCGCCGGACAAAGCAGCATTCTGGTTGGCCTGCAATCCTTTGCCGAAGGGCTCGATTTGAAAGGCGATCTATTGTCGCAGGTGCACATCCATAAAATTGCTTTTCCGCCGGTAGACAGTCCGGTAATTTTGACCGAAGGGGAGTGGCTGAAGAGCCTGAAACGCTACCCGTTTGAAGTACAAAGTTTACCCAGCGCGTCGTTTACGCTGATCCAGCAGGTCGGGCGTCTGATCCGCAGCCATCAGTGTTTTGGTGAAATCGTCATTTACGATCGCCGGCTGCTGAGCAAAACCTACGGCAGCCGCCTGCTGGCCGCGCTGCCGGTGTTTCCGATTGAACAACCGCCGGTGCCGGAAGCGGACAAACCGGCGAAGCGCAGCAAGAAATCCTGAGTATGCGGCAACAGCCGGATGCACGATTGTTGGCCGCCGCGTGACGGCGCGCCCTGGAAGCGGGAAGTATGATGGAACTGAATAAGATCATTAAAGAGATTGGCCGCGGCAAGAATCACGCACGCGATATCGACTTTGACACTGCCGTGGCGCTTTACAGCGCGATGCTGGCGGACGAGGTGCCGGATCTCGAACTGGGTGGCGTGCTGATTGCGCTGCGCATCAAAGGCGAAGGGGAAGCAGAGATGCGCGGCTTCTACCACGCGATGCAGCAGCGCATGATGCGGCTGCAGGCCCCGGCACAGCGTCCGATGCCCATTGTGATCCCCAGCTATAACGGCGCGCGTCGCCAGGGCAACCTGACGCCGCTGCTGGCGCTGCTGCTGGTGAAGCTCGGTTTTCCGGTGTTGCTGCACGGCGTCAGCGACGACCCAACCCGCGTGACCAGCGAAGCGGTGCTGGCGGCGCTGGATATTGCGCCAGTGACCAGTGCACAGCAGGCGCAGGCGAAACTCGACGCTGGCGAGCTGGCGTTCATCACCATCGATGATTTATGTGCGCCAATGGCTAAACAGCTGGCGCTGCGCTGGCGCATGGGCGTGCGTAACAGCGCGCACACGCTGGCCAAGCTGGCGACGCCGTTTGCCGAACGCGCCGCGCTGCGGCTGGCGAGCGTGTCGCATCCGGAATATGTGCCGCGCGTGGGGAAATTCTTCCAGGATATCGATGCACCGGCCATTCTGCTGAACGGCACTGAAGGTGAGGTCTATGCCAATCCGCAGCGCTGCCCGGCGATTAATTATATTCGCGGTGCCGGCGCAGAAGCGGAAGTGTGGGTCGAGCGGCAGCCAGAGGTCGCGCTGGCGTTAGCAGAGAGCAAAGGCGCCCAGGATACCGCAGCGTGGATCCGTCAGGTGCTGGCCGGTGAACGCGCGGTGCCGCAGGCGCTGCGCCTGCAGCTGGCGTGCTGTCTGGTGGCGACCGGCGAAGCCGCAACAATGGCCGATGCCGAAACGCGGTTACAGCAGGCGGGAATTTAACCGGGCTGCCCGGCCGGCTATGCACGAAAAACCTGGGCGGTGACGGCGGTCACCGCAGCGGTTGCGCAGGGGGTGCACGCCTGCGCAGCTGAAGGAGCTTGCTGAGCAGCGCCATCAGCGTTTAATCAGTACGCTCTCCACCAGCTGCTGCCAGAACGTAATACCAATCGGCAGCAGCGCATCGTTGAAATCATAGTTCGCATTGTGCAGCGGGGCTGAAGGCGTGGCACCGTCAGCGCCGAGCCAGAAATAGGCGCCGGGACAGGCTTCCAGCATGCAGGCGAAATCTTCAGACGCCATCGACGGGTTAACCTGCCAGTGCACCTGCTGTTCACCCAGCAGCTGGCATGCCACGTCACGCACCTGCTCCGCCGGGGCGACATGGTTGGCGGTAACCGGATAGCCGGGATACCAGTGAATCTCGCCGCTGACGCCAAACGGGCGCGGCAGCGTGGTGACAAAATCTTCAATCAGACCGCGCACGCGATTGCGCACGTCGGTCTGCAGACATCGCACCGTACCGCGCAGCGTGATCTGCTCCGGAATGACGTTAATGGCCTCGCCACCGTGAATCTGGGTGACGCTGACCACCGCCGACGCCAGCGGTGACAGGCGGCGCGACGGGATGGTTTGCAGCGCCAGAATCAGCTCGGCGGCGACCACCATCGGGTCGGCACCGCTTTCCGGCATCGCCGCATGGCAGCTTTTGCCGTGCAGCGTAATCTCAAACGAATCCAGCGATGCCATCATCGCGCCCGGATTTACCGCCAGCGATCCCACCGGCAATCCCGGCCAGTTGTGCATCGCGTACACGGCATCCATCGGGAAGCGCTGAAATAGACCTTCCTCCACCATTTTGCGCGCACCACCGAGATTCTCTTCGGCCGGCTGAAACAGGAAGTGTACCGTACCTTTGAAATTACGCGTGGCGGCCAGCTGACAGGCTGCGGCCAGCAGTATCGCGGTGTGGCCATCGTGACCACAGGCGTGCATCACGCCAGGCCGGCTCGATTTCCACTGCGGCTCGCCTTTTTCGGTGATCGGCAGGGCATCCATATCGGCGCGCAGCCCGATGACCGGACCGGGACCGTTTTCCAGCGTACCGATCACGCCAGTGCCGGCGAGACCGCGAAACACCTGCAGTCCGGCATCGGTCAGCACCTGGGCCACCAGCTCGCTGGTCTGCTGCTCCTGGTAACCCAGTTCAGGGTGTTGATGTAACTGACGACGCCAGGTGAGGGCGTTTTCCAGCAGGACAGCAGGCAGGCTCATAAGGTAAGGCTCCATCAGCAGCGTCAGCTGCGCAATCTCCGACGCGGGAAGTTAAGTGTCCACTGTAGTGGTAAGCGTGGGGGGCGTCTATCGTGGAAAGGAATAATTTGGCTATAGGCTATAGCGGATTGGCATAAGCGGATGGGGGCAAGGTCGGCATCAATGCCGACCCTACACAATGCACTCTTTTGGAACAATGTTACGGCTTAACAGGCCAACACGACGTTATTGTTTAGCCGGGGTGACATCCTGTAGGGTGCGCATTGATGCGCACCTGGAACTACTTCAGCATCGGCAAATTGAGACCGTGCTGCTCTGCGCAGGTCTGCGCCAGCTCGTAACCCGCATCGGCATGACGCATCACGCCGGTGGCCGGGTCGTTCCACAGTACGCGACCAAGGCGCGCATCCGCTTCAGCCGTACCGTCACAGACGATCACCACCCCGGAATGCTGCGAGAAGCCCATACCGACGCCGCCGCCGTGGTGCAGGCTCACCCAGGTGGCTCCGCCGGCGGTGTTCAGCAGCGCGTTCAGCAGCGGCCAGTCTGACACCGCATCCGAGCCATCCTTCATCGCCTCGGTTTCACGGTTAGGTGACGCCACCGAGCCGCAGTCGAGGTGGTCACGACCAATCACGATCGGCGCTTTCAGCTCGCCGTTGCGCACCATCTCATTGAATGCCAGCGCCGCTTTATGACGCTCGCCCAGCCCCAGCCAGCAAATACGCGCCGGCAGGCCCTGGAAGGCGATGCGCTCCTGCGCCATATCCAGCCAGCGGTGCAGGTTTTTGTGATCCGGGAACAGCTCTTTCAGTTTGGCGTCGGTTTTATAGATATCTTCCGCATCGCCCGAGAGCGCCACCCAGCGGAACGGGCCTTTGCCCTCGCAGAACAGCGGACGAATATACGCCGGCACAAAGCCCGGGAAATCAAAGGCGTTTTTCACCCCTTCATCCAGCGCTACCTGACGAATATTGTTGCCATAATCCACGGTCGGCACACCCATGTGGTGGAAGTCGAGCATCGCCTGCACGTGCTGCGCCATGGAGGCGCGTGCCGCTTTCTCTACTGCTTTCGGATTGCTGACGCGCTCGGCTTCCCAGCGCGCCACGTCCCAGCCCACAGGCAGATAGCCGTTGATCGGGTCGTGCGCGGAGGTCTGATCGGTCACGATGTCAGGCTTCATGCCGCCCGCTTTCGCGCGCTGCACCAGTTCCGGGACCAGCTCGGCCGCGTTGCCCAGCAGACCCACGGAGATCGCCTGGCCGGCTTCGGTGGCGTCTTTGATCAGCGCCAGCGCCTCATCCAGGCTGTAGGCTTTATGGTCGAGGTAGCGGGTGCGCAGACGGAAATCGATGCGCGACTCCTGGCACTCAATCGCCAGCACGCAGGCACCGGCCAGCACGCCCGCCAGCGGCTGCGCGCCGCCCATGCCGCCCAGACCGGCGGTGAGGATCCAGCGGCCGGTCAGGTCACTGTTATAGTGCTGGCGACCGGCTTCGGCGAAGGTTTCAAAGGTGCCCTGCACGATGCCCTGCGCGCCGATATAGATCCATGAACCGGCGGTCATCTGGCCATACATCATCAGCCCGGCCTTATCCAGTTCGTGGAAGTGATCCCATGTCGCCCAGTGCGGCACCAGGTTGGAGTTGGCCAGCAGTACGCGCGGCGCATCGGCATGGGTGCGGAACACACCGACCGGCTTGCCGGACTGAATCAGCAGCGTCTCTTCCGGCTGCAGCGCGCGCAGCGAGCGCAGAATCTGTTCAAAGCACGCCCAGTTACGCGCGGCTTTGCCGATTCCGCCATACACCACCAGATCCTCCGGGCGTTCGGCCACGTCAGGATCGAGGTTGTTCTGAATCATGCGGTATGCCGCTTCAATCAGCCAGTTGGCGCAGTGCAGTTCATTACCGCGCGGCGCACGGATTTCACGGGCAACAGCCTGAGTCAAAGTTTCGCTCATCATCGGTTCCTTAATTAGCAGTAGAACGCTGGCTTGGCAGCAGCGCAGTAAGGGTTTCAGGCCAGACGTAACTGCTGGCCCACAGGCGCATGGCATCAATGTCCGGCGCCAGTAAACGGTCCTGATCGAGGAAGGCGACCTGCGCACGAATGCGGCTCATCTCCTGTTCGATCGCGGCAGAGCTTTGCAGCGGGCGGTGGAAGTCGATGCCCTGCGCCGCCGCCATCGCTTCAATGCCGACCACGGCAGCGGTGTTGAAGCACATCTCGCCCAGACGCCGTGCCGCGTAGGTGGCCATTGACACGTGATCTTCCTGATTGGCTGAGGTCGGCAGGCTGTCGACGCTGCCCGGGTGCGCCAGCGATTTGTTCTCCGAGGCCAGCGCGGCAGCGGTAACCTGCGCAATCATGAAGCCCGAGTTCACGCCGCCGTCGCGCACCAGGAAGGGCGGCAGGCCGGAGAGACCGGTGTCGAGCAGCAGCGCCAGGCGGCGTTCGGATATAGCACCGACTTCGGCAATCGCCAGCGCGATGATGTCGGCGGCAAAGGCCACTGGCTCGGCGTGGAAGTTACCGCCGGAGATCACGTCGCCGCTGTCGCTGAAAACCAGCGGGTTGTCAGAAGCGGCGTTGGCTTCAATCTGCAGCACGCGCGCGGCGTGGCTGAGGTTATCGAGACAGGCGCCCATCACCTGCGGTACGCAGCGGATCGAGTAGGGATCCTGCACGCGTCCGCAGTTGCTGTGCGAACTGAGAATTTCGCTGCCTTCGAGCAGCGTCGCTACCGCAGCGGCGACGGCAATCTGCCCGTGCTGGCCGCGCGCCTGATGGATGCGCGCATCAAACGGTTTAACCGAGCCTTTAATTGCTTCCAGCGACAGCGCGCCGGCCATCAGCCCGGCGGCAAACAGATTTTCGGCTTCAAACAGCCCACGCAGCGCCAGCGCGGTAGAGACCTGGGTGCCGTTGAGCAACGCCAGCCCCTCTTTTGGTCCCAGCACAATCGGCTGCAGGCCGACGCGGGCCAGGCCTTCGCTGGCGGGCACCAGCTGGCCGTCAATGCGCACCTGACCTTCACCGAGCAGCATCAGGGAGAGATGCGCCAGCGGCGCCAGATCGCCGGATGCGCCAACCGATCCCTTCGCCGGGATGCACGGCATCACGCCGGCGTTGAACAGCGCCAGCAGCGCGTCAATCAGTTCCATGCGGATGCCCGAGTGGCCGCGTGCCAGGCTGATGATTTTGCTGGCGACCACCAGGCGGGTGACGTTGTCCGGCAGCAGATCGCCGAGGCCGACGCTGTGTGACAGCACCAGGTTACGCTGCAGTTCCGCCAGGCGTTCGGCGGGGATCTGCGTTTGCGCCAGCTTGCCGAAGCCGGTGTTGATGCCGTACACCACTTTGCCCGAGGCGACGATGGCCTCGACGGTTTCACGTGCGCGGTCAATATCCGCCCGCGCTTCCTCTGCCAGCTGCAGCGTCACCTTTTCCTGATAAATACGGCGTAAGGTGGCGAGGTCCACTTCACCGGGAACGAGGCGAATTGCCTGAACCGAACCTGACATAGTCTACTCCTGTCTATACAAGTGATCTGCCACGTTGTGGCGGAGCGCAAGTTGCGATGGCATCCGCCAGGGGCGCTATAAGTGTTGTGAGTGAAGCATAAGTGTCTAATCTTGTCTATACAAGTAGCAAGTGCTGTGCCAGATTGATCGTATTCTGTGAAACGTGCCGCAATGCGGGCGCGGCAACCTCCAGCCTGCTACGCTGCACCAAAAGCGGGCGGCAGCTGCACCACGCGGGCAGGCTTTGCACCATTGGATGTATATACATTTAGGCGGCGAGACAGTAAACTTCACATATCATTTGGAAAAGGAACAGGAAATGGCGGAGCAAACGGCAATCGCACAGCTGGCGGCAGCGATGGGGGATGAACCCGCGCCCATTTACCAGCGCGTTAAGCAGGCAATCGTCAGCCAGATCCGGGAAGGTCACTGGAAAGCCAATCAGCGGGTGCCGTCGGAGAGCGAGCTGGTCAATGAACTGGGCGTCAGCCGCATGACCATCAACCGCGCGCTGCGCGAACTCACCAGCGAAGGGTTTCTGGTGCGCATGCAGGGCGTCGGGACCTTTGTCGCGGAGATGAAGGGCTACACCGCAATGCTGGAAGTGCATAACATCGCCGATGAAATTGCCCAGCGCGGCCATACGCACAGCTGCAAAATTCTCTCGATAGGTCAGATGAAGGCGGATCCGGAACAGGCGGCGGTGCTGGGACTCTCCACCGGCCAGACGCTGTATCATTCGCTGATCGTGCACTACGAAAATGAGCTGCCGGTGCAGCTGGAAGATCGTCTGGTCAATCCGCTGGTCGCGCCTGACTACCTCAGCCAGGATTATCACAGCCTGACGCCGTACACTTATCTGATGCGCGTCGCCCCGCTGACCGCCGGTGAGCATATCGTTGAAGCGGTACTGCCGGATTTGCGCCAGCGTAAGCATCTGGCGCTGGACGAGCACGAGCCGTGCCTGCTTATCCGCCGTCAGACGTGGAGCGACAACAAAATCGTCACCTATGCGCGCCTGCTCTATCCAGGCTCACGCTACAAATTGCTGGGCCGCTTCAGGGGACACGGCTAAGCGCGATAAACAGCAGGCTGGCCTCTGCCGTTTGCGGCACCAGCTGCTGCTGCTCCTGTAGCCACCATATTCCCTGCTGCGCCTGCAGCGTCTCGCCCACACTGCTGCGCCATGTACCGGCCAGCACATACGCCACGCCATGCAGGCCGCTGACCGCCTGCTGCTCCACGCTTACCGCCGCGCGCCAGCTGTCGCGCCGCGTCATGATGTTGAAGTCCTGACAGCTGCCGCTGACCTGCGCCTCTATCGCCCATTCGCCGGGAAAGGCCCACGGCTGATGGGGAAGCAACGGCTGTTCGGCCTGTTCACAGCGCAGCAGCACGCTATCGCCCTGAAGCAGGGTAATTACCCGATCGACGCCGGGGAAGGGCGAGAACGGCCCGTCGGCGTCGATGGTGGCGATGCTGGCGCGCCACTGGAACTCTGCTGCGCCCGGCGGATAGCTGATAATTTCGCGCGTTTCCCCACCGCCGTTGCGCCAGCGGCTGACCGGCAGCTGCGCGTAGTCAAAGCGCGCGATCATTGCAGTGCCCGCATTGCCCGGGCGAAGCCAGCGGCGGCCGCTTCTTCCGCCGCGTGGTGGCCTTGCTGAATCACCGGCTGTCCGGCAACAAACACGTCTCGAATTTGCTGGCTGCTGCCGGCAAACAGCCAGCGATTGATCAGCGCGGCGGAGCTGACGCTGGCCAGCAGCGCATCCTCCTCCAGCACCAGCCAGTCGGCGCGTTTGCCCACCGCCAGCTCACCGCTGGCAATGCCACAGGCCTGCGCGCCGCCCTGCGCCGCCTGCTGCCACAGCAGATCGCCGACCGAAGGTTGATCGGTTAGCGTGATGCGGTTGCGGCGACGATCGCGCAGCCGCTGGCCATACTCCAGCCAGCGCAGCTCCTCCAGCGCACTGAGCGAAACGTGGCTGTCAGAGCCAATGCCCCAGCGTCCGCCGCGCCCGATGTACTCCACCGCCGGGAAGATGCCGTCGCCGAGATTGGCCTCGGTGGTGGGACACAGACCGGCAATCGCGCCGCTGTCCGCCATGCGCGCGATCTCCTGCTGATCGAGATGGGTGGCGTGAATCAGGCACCAGCGTGCATCAACGGCAAAGCGGTTATACAGCCACGCCACCGGCCGTTCGCCGCTCCATGCCAGACTGTCATTAACCTCTTTTTCCTGCTCGGCAACGTGAATGTGCACCGGCAGATGCGCAGCGCTGGCGGCCAGCACCTCATGCATCTGGGCTTCGCTTACCGCGCGCAGCGAGTGGAAACACAGGCCGTGGTTGATCAGCGGCTGCTGCGCGCTCCACTGCGCGACGCGCTGCTGCTGTTGCAGATAGGCATCGGTGTGCTGAATGAAGCGTCGCTGACCGTCGCTGGCCGGCTGCGCACCGAAGCCGCTGTAGCTGTACAGCACCGGCAGCAGCGTCTGGCCGATACCGGCAGTGCGTGCCGCCTGCATCAGCTGGTGCAGCATCGCATCGTCGGCATAGGGCTGGCCGTGCGGATCGTGATGCAGATAGTGAAATTCCGCCACCTGGCTGTAGCCGCCCTTGAGCATATCAATGTAGAGATGGGTGGCGATGGCACCGACCTGCTCAGGCGACAGGCGCTGCACCATGCGGTACATCAGATCGCGCCACGTCCAGAAGCTGTCCTGCGGATCGCCTGCCACTTCCGCCAGCCCGGCCATGGCGCGCTGGAAGGCATGGGAATGCAGGTTGGCCATCGCCGGAATCACCGGGCCGGCCAGGCGCACGGCGTCACCGGGCGTACTGTCGGCGGTAAGGGCGCGAATAAATCCCTGATCGTCGGTTGCGATCAGCACGTTTTCCTGCCAGCCGTCGGCCAGCCGTGCGCGTGGGGCAAAATAAACTGCCATGGTTGATCCTCAATGGCGGAAAGTTGTATATACATATACATACTTTGAGGCGCAGTGTAAATCGCCAGACAAAAGGGGAGTGGGATGGCAAGTAAACAGATCGACAGCCTGTGGCTGGGGGCCGATGTGGTCACCATGCGTGACGGTCGCTATAACCTGATTGAGGATGGCGCCGTGGCGGTGGATAACGGCGAGCTGGTGTGGGTCGGCCCGCGCAGCGCGTTACCGGACTTTGCCCCGCGCCGGCAGCAGCAGTTTGACGGCGGCATCATTACGCCCGGTCTGGTGGATTGCCACACGCATCTGGTGTTTGGCGGCGATCGCAGCCAGGAGTTCGAACAGCGGCTCAACGGCGTGAGCTACGCGGAGATCGCCGCGCAGGGCGGCGGCATCCTGTCGACGGTGCGCGCCACGCGCGCGGCCAGCCAGCAGCAGCTGGTCGACTCGGCACGCTGGCGGCTCGATCGCCTGCTGGCTGAGGGCGTGACCACGGTGGAGATTAAA
Organism: gamma proteobacterium symbiont of Scutellera amethystina; assembly: GCF_059730845.1. NCBI lineage: Bacteria > Pseudomonadati > Pseudomonadota > Gammaproteobacteria > gamma proteobacterium symbiont of Scutellera amethystina. The sequence continues at coordinate 2,767,263 of NZ_AP035935.1, read as the reverse complement.
TCCGGTTACGGGCTGGATGAAGAGAGCGAGCTTACTCTGCTGCGCGCTATCCGCGAGCTGGCGCAGTCGGTGCCTGCCGATGTGCAGGCCACCTGCCTGGCGGCGCACGGCTTCCCGCCAGAGTTCAGGGATAACCCGCAGGGCTGGATCGATATTATCTGCCAGCGCCTGTTGCCGCGGGTGAAAGCGGAGGGGCTGGCGGATGCGGTCGACGCGTTTTGCGAACACCTGGCGCTGTCACCGCAGCAGGTGAGCGCGGTATTTGATGCCGCCACAGCGCTCGGCCTGCCGGTAAAGCTGCACGCTGAACAGTTGTCGGCACTCGGCGGTGCCGCACTGGCGGCGCGCTATGGTGCGCTCTCTGCCGATCACCTCGAATATGCCACCGAACAGGATGCGCGCGCGATGGCGGAGCATGGCACGGTGGCGGTACTGCTGCCCGGAGCGTTCTATCTGCTGCGCGAGACGCAGCGTCCGCCGGTCGAACTGTTCCGCCAGCACGGCGTGCCGATGGCGCTGGCCAGCGATGCCAATCCGGGCACGTCACCGGCGCTGTCGCTGCGGCTGATGCTGAACATGGGCTGTACGCTGTTTGGCCTGACGCCGGAGGAAGCGCTGGCCGGCGTCACGCTGTGGGGCGCGAAGGCGCTTGGCCTGCAGGCCACGCACGGCTCGCTGGAGCCAGGCAAAGTAGCCAATTTTGTCCACTGGCCGCTGGCTCGCCCGGCTGAGCTGGTTTACTGGCTGGGCGGCGAACTGCCGTGCCAGGTTATCTATCGTGGAGAAGCGCAATGACCCCTTTTCATTTCACCGCCGGTAAGCTGCCGCTGCTGGTCAGTATTCCGCATGCCGGTACCCAACTGACGCCGGAGGTTGACGCCGGGCTGAGCGAGGCCGCGCGCGGCCTGCCGGATACCGACTGGCATATTCCGCTGCTGTACGACTTTGTGCGCGACCTCGGTGCCAGCGTGCTGATTGGGCACTACTCGCGCTTCGTGATCGATCTCAACCGTCCGCCGGACAACCAGCCGCTGTACAGCACGGCCACCACCGGGCTCTATCCGGAGACGCTGTTTGATGGCACGCCGACCTTCAAACCCGGCATGACGCCGGACAGCGCGGCGCGCCAGCGCTATCTCGAGACTATCTGGCAACCCTATCATCAGCAGATTCAGCAGGAGCTGGCGCGGTTAAAAGCCGAACATGGCTATGCGCTGCTGTTTGATGCGCACTCCATCGCTTCGGTGATTCCGCGCCTGTTCGACGGCCAGCTGCCGGACCTGAACATCGGCACCAACGATGGCGCCAGCTGTTCGGCGGCCAGCATCGCGGCGATTGAGCAGGTGTGCGCCGCGCAAAGCGACTACAGCTGGGTGGTGAATGGACGCTTCAAAGGCGGCTACATCACGCGCGCTTACGGCCAGCCAGCGCAGGGAGTGCAGGCGGTGCAGCTGGAGCTGGCGCAGCTGAATTACATGGATGAGGCGCCGCCGTTTGCCTGGCAGCAGAATCGCGCCACGCGGTTGCAGCACGTGCTGAAGCCGCTGCTGCAGGCGTTTCTGCAGGCGGGGAAAGCCGTTTAATTGATGCGGGTCGCCATCACGGTGACCCCGTTTCTCATGTGGTGGATGTACATCCGCTGCCTCACTCCCCAATCCTGTGCAACCCCTGCCCTGAAAGGGTGCACGACGCGTTCCGTCTGACGCCGATCCCCTCCGTTTACCGTCTTTGCCGATCTGGCACAGCCCTTGCTAGCTTGTATGTACAAGTAAAGACCGCGCGGCAATGATGACTATTTATTCTGGCTGGCTCACAAAAAGCTTATGCCGACAATGATCTGCCGCAAGCTAACTTGTATATACATGAAATGTCATTTGCGCTGTATCAGCCAACAGAGACAGCCAGATTTGTTAACCACCAGGAGAAGACGTATGACACACCGTGCCCCGTTTCGCCGTTTTTGCCTTACCACGCTGTTTGCCAGCCTGATGCTGGCCGGCGTGGCTGCCGAGGCTAAAGAGTGGAAATCCATCACCATCGCCACTGAAGGCAGCTATGAGCCGTGGAACCTGACGCTGCCGGGCGGCAAGCTGGGCGGCTTCGAACCTGAACTGATGGAAGATCTGTGCAAGCGCATGAGCATTCAGTGCAAGCTGGTGGTGCAGAACTGGGACGGGATGATTGCCGGACTGAACGCCGGGAAATATGACGTCATCATGGATGCGATTGTGATTACGCCGGACCGGAAAAAAGTGGTCAACTTCACCACGCCGTACGCGTCAACGCCGGCGACCTTCATCACCAGCAAAGATAACCCGCTGCTGCCGGCCGATAAGAACATCATCAAACTGCACGACGACGAGGCGGCCATCAATGCGGCCATCGCCCCGCTGAAGGCGGCGCTCAAGGGCAAAACCATCGGCATTGCCTCCGGCACCGTGTATACGCCGTTTATCGATAAATACTTCAAAGACGTGGCCGACGTGCGCGAATACACCGCTTCGGCGGATGCGATTCTCGATCTGCAGGCGGGTCGCATCGATGCGGTGTTTGATGACGTGACTTTCGCGCAGTCGATGCTGGCGCGTAAAGAGAACAGCAACCTGACGTTCAGCGGCCCGCAGCTGGGCGGTCCGATTTGGGGGGAAGGCGAAGCGATGGGCGTGCGCATGGCTGATAACGACCTGAAGGCCAAACTTGATGCCGCCATTCACGCTGCGCTGGCGGACGGCACGGTGAAAAAGCTGAGCGAGAAGTGGTTTAAAACTGACGTAACGCCGTAAGTGAGGTGAAAGATGATGAGCCTGCTGAGTTTTGGTGCAGATGGCTGGGGTCGCCTGATTCTGAGCGCCGCCGGTACCACGCTGCTGCTGTCGCTGGCGGCGCTGATGATTGGCGCCGTGGTCGGTTCCGGCGTGGCGGCGGCGAAACTCTCGCACCAGCGCTGGCTGCGCTGGCTGGGTGAAAGCTATTCGGTGGTGTTTCGCGGCATCCCGGAACTGCTGGTGATCTACCTGTTCTACTTCGGTGGATCGGGGTTGATCACGCTGGTCGGCCAGCTGTTTGGTGCAGACGGCTTTATTGAAGCGCCGCCGTTCCTGATTGGCGCGCTGGCTATCGGGCTCATCTCCGGATCCTATCAGGGTGAAGTGTATCGCGCTGCGCGCCTGGCGCTGGCCAAGGGCGAAGTCGAAGCGGCGGTAGCCATCGGGATGCCGCGCTGGCGTATCGCCCAGCGCATCCTCGTCCCGCAGATTGTGCGCTACGCGCTGCCGGGGATGTCCAACGTCTGGCAGATGAGCCTGAAAGATTCGGCGCTGGTGTCAGTGACCGGCATCGTCGAGCTGATGCGCGCCAGCCAGGTGGCGGCCGGTTCAACGCGCGATTACTTCACCTTTTACCTGATTGGCGGTGGCTGCTATCTGCTGCTGACACTGCTGTCGAACCATGCGTTTCGCCGCGCGGAATCGCGCCTCGGCCGCGCATGGCAAAGTCGCACTGCGGCACAGCACTAAGGAGCAGCAGCATGATCGACTTCGCTTTTCTTGCCGACACTTTTCTTAAGCTGAGCGCGGCGCTGCCGGTGACGCTCGGGCTGTTTATCAGCGCCTTTGTCTGCGGCGGGCTGCTGGCGCTGGGCATTCTGGCGCTGCGCATGAGCCACTGGCGGCTGCTGAGCGGTTTTGCGCGCGGCTATATTCTGGTGTTTCGCGGCTCGCCGCTGCTGATTCAGCTGTTTCTCATCTACTACGGGCTCGGCCAGTTTGGCGTGATTCGCCACAGCTTCGTCTGGCCGTTTCTGCGCGAGCCGTTTATCTGCGCGGTGCTGGCGCTGTCGCTGTGTACCGCCGCTTACACCGCTGAGATCCTGCGCGGTGCGCTGCTGGCGGTGCCGGCAGGTCAGGTCGAAGCCGGTCTGGCCTGCGGCATGTCACGCTGGCTGCTGCTGCGCCGCATCATCGCGCCGATCATGCTGCGCTATGCGCTGCCGGCGTACTCCACCGAGGCGATTCTGCTGGTGAAATCCACCGCGCTCGCCAGCCTGGTCACGGTATGGGATGTCACTGGCGTAGCGCAGCAGATCATCCAGCGTACCTATCGCACCATGGAGGTGTTTGTCTGCGCTGCGGCGATCTACCTGATTCTTAACTTTATTATCGTCCAGCTGTACGCGCTGTTAGAGCGCCGTCTGACCCCGGTGCACCGCGCTGAAAAAAAGCCGCTGCCTGCCGTTAAACCGCTTGCCGGAGACTAATATGCATTCCACTTCACCAGTCACCTTGTCCGCCACTGATATCCATAAATCCTTTGGCGCTATGGAGGTGCTCAAAGGCATCTCGCTGCAGGCGCATCAGGGCGATGTTATTTCAATTCTTGGTGCCAGCGGCTCGGGCAAAAGTACCTTGCTGCGCTGCATCAATCTGCTGGAAACGCCGGATGCCGGCGTGGTGAGCGTCGGCGGCGAAACCATTGAAATGAAGCGCCACGCGCGCGGCCATCAGCTGGCGGCGAATCCTAAGCAGATTGAACGCCTGCGATCGCGGCTGGGCATGGTGTTTCAAAGCTTTAATCTGTGGTCGCACATGACGGTGCTGCAGAACGTGATTGAAGGTCCGCACTATGTGCTGAAGCGCGATAAAAAGAGTTGTATCGCCCAGGCAGAACAGTTGCTGGATCGCGTCGGGCTGCTTAACCGCAGGGATTTTTATCCGGCGCAGCTCTCCGGCGGCCAGCAGCAGCGCGTGGCGATTGCCCGTGCGCTGGCGATGGATCCGGAGGTGATGCTGTTTGATGAGCCAACCTCGGCGCTCGACCCGGAACTGGTCGGCGAGGTGCTCAAGGTGATGCGTAGCCTGGCGGAAGAGGGGCGCACCATGCTGGTGGTGACGCACGAGATGGGCTTTGCGCGCAACGTCTCTAATCGCGTGGTGTTTATGCATCAGGGCAACATCGATTGCGAGGGCACGCCGGAAGCGATGTTTGGCGCCAGCGGTTCATCGCGCTTTAAGCAGTTTATCTCCAGCCATCAGAGCCATCACGCGGAGCAGCCAGTATGACCGTCGTCTGGGGCGATGCGCCGCTGACCTGGCAGGCGCTGGTACAGGTAGCGCGACATAACGCCGAACTGACGCTGAGCGCCGCTGCCTGGCAGCGCATTGCGCGCGGTCGCGAGATCGTCGAACAGATCGTTGCCAGCGGCCAGATTGCCTATGGCATCAACACCGGGCTGGGGGCGCTGTGTAACATCACGCTGCCGGAAGACCAGCTCAGCCAGCTGTCACGCAATACGTTGCTGAGCCACGCCTGCGGCGTCGGTCCGCTGCTGACGCGCGAGCAGACGCGCGCCATTCTGTGTGCGGCCATCGCCAACTACAGCCACGGCAAATCCGGCGTTTCGGTGGCGCTGGTGCAGCATCTGCTGGCGCTGCTCAATCAGCAGATCACGCCGCAGGTGCCGTCGCAGGGTTCAGTCGGTTATCTCACCCACATGGCGCATATCGGGCTGGCGCTGATTGGCGTGGGCGACGTTGAGTACCAGCAACAGGTGATGCCGGCGGAGCAGGCGCTGCGGCTGGCCGGTTTACAGCCGTATCGCCCCGGTGCCAAAGAGGGCCTGAGCCTGGTCAACGGTACGCCGTGCATGACCGGGCTGAGCTGTCTGGCGCTGGACGATGCGGCGCGGCTGCTGGATTGCGCGGATGTCACCGGCGCGATGAGCTTTGAAGCGCTGCGCGGTCAGCTGGCGGCGTTTGATGCCGAGGTGATTGCGCTGAAAGCCAGCCCCGGCATGCAGCACAGCGGCCAGCGTCTGCGTGCGCTGCTGAGCGACAGCCCGCTGCTGGCGGCGAGCTGCGGCATACGCACCCAGGATGCGCTCAGCCTGCGTTCGATGCCGCAGGTGCACGGCGCCAGCCGCGACCAGTTCGCCCACGCAGCGCGTCAGGTTGAGATCGAACTGAATGCCTGCACCGATAATCCGCTGGTACTGGGCACGCCGGATAACTGGCGCGTGGTGTCGCAGGCCAATCCGCACGGCGAATCGGTTGCCATGGCGGCCGATCTGCTGGCGATTGCCATGGCGGAGATCGGCAGTATTGCCGAGCGCCGGCTGGATCGGCTGGTCAATCCGCTGGTCAGCGGGCTGCCGCCGTTTCTGGTGGCGCAGCCGGGCGTCAACTCCGGCATGATGATCGCGCAATACGTGGCGGCTTCCCTGTGCGCGGAGAATCGTCAGCTGGCGCAGCCGGCGGTGCTGGACAATTACGTCACCTCGGGACTGCAGGAGGATCACCTCAGCCTCGGTACCGGCGCGGCGCTCAAGCTGCTCAGGCTGCTGAATAACCTCTGGCAGGTGCTGGCGATTGAGTACCTGCTGGCGGCGCAGGCGCTGGATTTTCACGGTGAGGCGCAGCTGGCCAGCGGCACGGGCCGGGCGCTACGCGCGCTGCGTGCTGAGGTTGCCACCTGGCAGGAGGATCGCTGGCTGGCACCGGAGATAGCCCGGACGGTGAAGGTATTACAGACGCTGGCCTGCTAGCGGCGCGAGGGGGCGCGCCGCCAGTGGCCTGATTTAACCGCGGCGCGCGTCCGGGCGCACCAGATCAAAACGCTGATCTTCGCTGATGGCGTAATAGGCGGAAGGTCCGCCAGCGCGCAGAATCGGCTGCGCTTTGGCGGTCTGATAGATGCCGTTCTCAAGCAGCGCTTCATCGATGTGAATCGCCACCGCTTCGCCCAGTACCAGCCAGCTCTCCAGCTCGCCTCCCTGTGCATCCTGCAGGCGAATCAGCTGCGTCAGGCGACACTCAAAGTTGACCGGGCTCTCCGCTACCATGCTGACGTTAACGTGGGAAGCGGCCAGCGGCGTCAGGCCGGCGAGGGCAAACTCGTCGTGATCGGGCGGTACCGAGGCGGAGCTCTCATTCATGGCTTCTGCCAGCGGACGCGTCGCCAGGTTCCAGACAAACTCGCCGGTTTCACTGATATTCTGCACGCTGTCTTTCCAGCCGCTGCTGGCAAAACCAATGATTGGCGGATGGTAGTTAAAACAGTTAAAGAAACTATAGGGCGCCAGATTGCGCTGGCCGCTGGCGCTTTGCGAGCTGACCCAGCCAATCGGGCGCGGGCCGACGATGGCGTTGAGCGGATCGTGAGGCAGACCGTGTCCACTGCGTGGCTGATAAGTGTAACGTTGACGCATTTGCGCTCCTGATTCGTCCTGGATACTGCGTGTTCCGGCGGCGCTGGCGGCTGGACGCAGTATTGCGGATGCAGTTTTAGGGAGAATAGATTTAAATTCGTTGCACTAAATTTTCCTGGCGGATTGTGCGCTGCCGTCATCCAGCGTATCTTACGCGCGCATTAATGTCCGGAGAATCTATGAACAAGCCTGCCGCTACCGCGCTCTTTCATCCGCGTAACCGCCATCAGGGCCGTTATGATTTTGCTGCCCTGACTGCCGCGCATCCGCCGCTGGCGGACAAAGTGCGCCCCAACGGTTACGGTGAGCTGTCGGTTGATTTCGCCGATCCGCACGCGGTGCTGCTGCTGAACCAGGCGCTGCTGAAACTGTTTTATAACCTGAACTGGCAGCTGCCGGAAGGCTATCTGACGCCGCCGGTACCAGGCCGCGCTGACTATATCCATGCGCTGGCGGATCTGCTGGCCAGCGATAACGGTGGCGTGCTGCCGCGCGATCTCGACGTGATGGATATTGGCTGCGGTGCCAACTGCATCTATCCGCTGATCGGTCACGCGGAGTATGGCTGGCGCTTTACCGGCACCGACATCAGCGCGGACGCCGTTAACGCCGCCAGTCAGATTGTGGCCAGCAATCCCGGCCTGCAGCGCGCCATTCGCCTGCGCCGTCAGAAGCAGGAGAGCGCGATTTTTGCTGGCGTGGTGCACAAGAACGAACGCTATCACGCGGTACTGTGTAATCCGCCGTTCCACGCCTCGGCGGCCGATGCGGCGGCCGGCAGTCAGCGTAAAGTGCGCAATCTCGGCCTGAGCAGGCAGGCGCCGCTTAATTTCGGCGGTCAGCATAACGAGCTGTGGTGCGACGGCGGTGAGCGTGCGTTTATCGGCCGAATGATCGATGAAAGCGTCGCATTAGGCGATCGCATCGTCTGGTTTACCTCGCTGGTGTCGCGCAAAGAGCATCTGCCTGAACTGCGCGACCGGCTGAAGGCGCACGACGCTTATCAGGTACGCATCGTCGACATGGCGCAGGGCCAGAAGCAGAGCCGCTTTATCGCCTGGACATTTTTACCGCCCGCCACGCGCGCGCAGCGGCTGGCACGCTAAGCGCTGCTCAGGTAAAAAAAAAGCCGCTACGGGGATCCGCAGCGGCTTTGTTGTTTTTACGCCGTATTAAGAGACGTGCTGCAGGAACTCACGCAGACGGTCGCTCGGCGGGTTAGTGATCAGATCGTCCGGATTGCCATCTTCCGCGATGGTGCCTTTGTCGATAAAGATCAGGCGCGACGCTACTTTCTGTGCAAAGCCCACTTCATGGGTCACGATCACCATGGTCATGCCTTCTTCCGCCAGATCCTGCATCACTTTCAGCACTTCGTGACGCAGCTCGGGATCGAGTGCCGAGGTAGGCTCATCGAACAGCATCATCTTCGGCTTCACCGCCAGCGCACGGGCAATCGCCACGCGCTGCTGCTGGCCGCCGGACAGCTCAGAAGGGAAGTGGTGCGCGCGCTCGGCGAGGCCGACCTTGCCCAGCAGCTCACGCGCCAGTTTGTGTGCGGCGTCTTTCTTCGCCCCGCGCACGCGGATCGGACCAAAGGCCACGTTGTCCAGCGCGCTCATCTGCGGGAACAAATGGAACTGCTGGAACACCATACCGGCTTCCTGACGGATCAGGCGTTCATCCACTTTCGGATCGTTAACTTTCATGCCATCGACAATCAGTTCGCCGCTGCTGATCTCTTCCAGCTTGTTGATGCAGCGCAGCAGGGTAGATTTACCGGAGCCGGACGGGCCGATGATTACCACCACTTCACCCTGATTAATTTTCAGGTTGATGTCGTGCAGTACCTGAGTCTGGCCGAAGTTTTTCGAGACGTTTTTAAATTCAATCACAGGATTTTCACCCTTTTCTCAATACGGCGCAGCACAAAGCTCAACACCAGCGTAATAACCAGGTAAATGATGGCAACGGCGCTCCAGATCTCCAGCGCGCGGAAGTTACCGGCGATGATCTCCTGGCCCTGACGGGTCAGTTCCGCCACGCCAATCACGATGAACAGCGAGGTGTCTTTGATGCTGACGATCCACTGGTTACCCAGCGGCGGCAGCATGCGGCGCAGCGCCAGCGGCATGATCACGTAGCGCAGCGTTTCGCGGCGCGACAGGCCAAGCGCCAGGCCGGCTTCACGGAAACCTTTGTTGATCGACAGCACCGCACCGCGGGTAATCTCCGCAATATAAGCACCTGAGTTGATCATGATGGTCACGACGGCGGCGGTGAACGGGTCGATGCGCAGGTCCGGGAAGGCCATCGGCAGGGCGAAGTAGATGAACATCACCTGCACCACGATCGGCGTGCCGCGAATCAGTTCAATGAACACTAACGCGATGTTGTTGGTGATCCAGCCGCCGTAGGCGCGGGCGAAACCGGCTACGAGGCCGATAACCAGGCCGCCAATCAGGCCGAGGATCGAGATAAGCAGGGTCATTTTGGCGCCTTCGATCAGGATCGGTAAGGCGGGCCAGATGACGCTCCAGTCAAACTCCATGGTGTGACTCCAGAATCTGTTGCAGTGGAAATGTAAAAAGCAGGGAGAACAAAGCTCCCTGCTGATAAAAAGGCGTCAGGCCTGAATTATTTAGGTTCGCTGCCGAACCATTTTTTATAGATAGTGTTGTAGGTACCGTTGTCGTGCAGGGTTTTCAGCGCGCCATTCACTTTCTCACGCAGGTCGTCGCTGCCTTTCGGGAAAGCGATGCCATACTGCTGCGCTTCGATGGAGTCACCGACGGCTTTGAAACGGCCTTTGCCAGCGGTGTGGATGAAGTACAGGATGTTTGGCGTGTCGTGCAGCACGGCGTCAGCACGGTTAGTGCCTAACTCCATGTACGCGTTATCAATGTTCGGGAACTGGCGCAGGTCTTTAGTTTTGATATGCGCTTTGGCGTAATCCACCGAACCGGTGCCGCTTTTCACTGCGACCACTTTACCGTTCAGATCGTCGATGCCTTTGATGTCGTTTTCGTTGTTACGCACCATCACCAGCAGGCCGCTTTTGTAGTAGCCGTCAGAGAATTCGATGGCTTTTTTACGTTCTTCGGTAATGGTGATGCCGGCCAGCGCCAGGTCAACGTTTTTGGTTTGCAGCGCCGGAATGATGCCGCTGAAATCCATCGGCTTCAGGGTGTAATCCAGCTTCAGCTGTTTAGCGATAGCGTCCCACAGGTCGATATCAAAGCCGACGTACTTGTCGCCCTGTTTGAATTCAAACGGAACGAAGGCGGTGTCGGTAGCGACCACCAGTTTCTTGTCTGCTGCAGTGGAGGAAAGCGAGAAGGCCAGCGCCAGCGCGGCCACGGAGACTTTAATCAACGACTTCATCATTTTTTTCCTTATTACCCGTCAGGCCTGGTGGCCTGATGTACGGCTCATCATATGAAAAAATTATGCCAACTTTTCTCAAACGCGGAAATCAACAGATTGCCGGGGCAGGCTGACACGATTCTGCACGTCGGGAAAAGTTTGCACCAGAATGAATCACCAAAATGGTGCATTGTGCTGTGGTGGTGCAGGCACAGTGTGCATCAGAGTGATAATAAGGGAAAGAAAGGATTAAGGAATTGTTAACGGCGTCAAAAAAGCCGGGCGGATAGCAGGCATAAAAAAGGCGGGATAACCCGCCTGTTTGAGCATTACTCGATATTTGATTCGATAAACCACAGGAACTTATCAAGGTCACGCGATGCGGCAGTAAAGATATCAGCCGTATCTTCGTCTTTCACTTCACTGATGGCTTTACGCGTATCGTTAGCCACGACGGCGTAACGATCGGCCAGCGCTTTCAGGTGATCCTGTACGCTGTGAATATTCAGCGGATAGCTTTTCAGCGGTGACTTGTCGTTAACCACCTGCGTGGTGCCCAGCGCAACGCCGCCCAGCTGTACCACACGTTCTGCAATGGTGTCCTGGTGATCGGTAATCGCGGTACGGAAGCCATCCAGCATTTCATGTACGCCTATGAAGTTTGCGCCACGCATGTTCCAGTGCGCCTGCTTGGTGATCAGCGACAGGTCAATAAATTCCACGACCAGACGGTTGAGCACCTCAATGGTAGCTTTCTTCTCGCTATCAGCCACGTCATTGCGGGTATAAATCAGATCGGAAGATTTTGTTTTAACCAGTTTTGCGGTACTCATCATTAATGTCCTCTTATTGATGGTTGTCCTAATCAAGCACGGGAATAAGTATAGCAGCAGTTTTTCACTCTGCAGGATTGATTAAATCAATGACAGGAATAGCTAAAGCTTAATGTTAAGCTGTGAAAATAACGATTTTATTAAAATTATTTAAAATCAGTGGCTTAGGTTGTATGTTAATTATTCTTCTATCATGTTGCAAAATAATAACAGCTTACCGTGTGGTTATTTAAGAAATGATAATGAGAATGTGTCTATATACAGCCGGTTAAATAACCGGCTGACCTGTACGGCTTATTGCGGCGTGTTGATATCCACTTCATTTATATGTGCCGCTTTCTGTTTCATGGTGAGCGTCGAGCCGGCAGACGCGGCGATAATCGCCAGCAGCGCCAGCCATTGCTGTAGCGTCAGCAGCTCGCCGAGGAACAGCATGCCGGAGAGCGCGGCCATCGCCGGTTCCAGACTCATCAGCGTACCGAAAATGCGCGCCGGCAGACGCGTCAGCGCCATCATTTCCAGCGAGTAAGGAATGGCGCTGGAGAGCAGGGCGATGAGCAACGCCAGCGGCAGAATTTCCCACTGCCAGATACCGGGCGCGGCAAAGGTCAGACCGAGCGGCACAAAAATCACTGAGGCGATCAGCGAGCCCATTGCCACCGTGGCCGGGCCGTGTTCCGCGCCTGCCCGCTGGCCCGTCAGAATATAGACCGCCCAGCAGGCGCCGGCACCCACGGCCAGCAGCGCGCCGGTGGGATCAATATGGCTCAGGCCATGGCCAATCGGCAGCAGGAACCACAGGCCGGTGACCGCCAGCAGCACCCAGAGAAAATCCAGCGGACGGCGTGCGCCGGCCAGCGCCAGCGTCAGCGGGCCAAGAAACTCCAGCCCCACCGCTACGCCCAGCGGCACGGTGCGGATCGAGAGATAGAACAGGTAATTCATGCAGCCCAGCGCCAGTCCATACATCAGCAGCGGCTTGCGCTGCTTTGCACTGAAGCGCAGGCGCCAGGGTTTGAAAATCGCGCACAGGATGAGCGTGCCCAGTCCCAGACGCAGCGCGGTAATGCCAGGCGCACCGACGGTAGGAAATAGCGATTTTGCCAGTGACGCGCCGCCCTGCAGCGACAGCATGGCGATCAGTAATACGGCAACCGGCAGCACTACCGGCGCTAGTTTGGGGTGGGAAAGAGGTGCAGACATCCTGTGATCAATTCCTGTGATGATGAATAACCAGGCAACGGGCAGCCAGTGTAAAGCAATCGGCGGGAAATAAGGAGGCGGCTGAGGCAATGATGCGGGGTTTCTGTCGCCGCTTTTTTATCGGGCGCGGCCGCCTCGCATCATCTGGCGTCAGTGACGCCTCATTCACACCTCTTTTCGGGCGAAATTTCGGCGAATAAAGCGCGACGGTGGAAAAAATGCACCAGCGACTGGCTGAAAAAACGCCATATTCAGGGCCATTTCCGTAAAGAAATGTCAGGTTAGTTTAGGAATTTACTTAAACCGATAATTTTCTGTGCGCAGGATTATTGCAGAAAGATGATGCTTTTTATAAGAAAAATGAATGACATAGGAAAGTTCATTAACTTTCTGTTACACCAAACAATCTGTTAGACAACAAAATGCGGGCAGAGTTTCTTGCTAAGTTTTGTTATATTTTTAGCGTTGTCAGGAGAGAAGTATATTCACATTTGAGGTGGTTATGAAAAAAATTGCATGTCTTTCAGCACTGGCTTGTGTACTGGCAGTTTCCGCTGGTTCCGCCATGGCACAGAGCACCGTTTCTGCCGGCTACGCGCAGAGCGACTATCAGGGCGTTGCTAACAAAGCTAACGGCTTCAACCTGAAATACCGCTACGAAGACGGTTCTAACCCACTGGGTTGGATCGGTTCTTTCACCTACACCGAAAAAGATCGCACTGAAGATGGCGTGTACAACAAAGGTCAGTACTACGGCATCACCGGTGGTCCGGCTTACCGTCTGAACGACTGGGCCAGCATCTACGGCGTAGTAGGTATCGGCTACGGCAAATACCAGCAGAACCAGACTGCCGGTCAGTCTAAAACCGACAGCAGCGACGTAGGCTTCTCTTACGGCGCAGGTATGCAGTTCAACCCAATCCAGAACGTTGCTCTGGACGTGGGCTACGAGCAGAGCCGCATCCGTAACGTCGACGTGGGCACCTGGATTGCTGGCGTAGGTTACAGCTTCTAAGTTTTTGCTTAGACCAGAGTTGCACAGAAACGGCCCTTTACGGGCCGTTTTTTTATGCCTGAAAACGCTGCCGTGAAGGGCGTTTTTCGCAGGCAAAATAAAACCCGCTGCAGGCAGCGGGTCAGAATGTGAAGCCCTGAGGAAACTCAGCCGCGCCAGATTAGATTCGGGCAGGGCTGCGCGGCGATTTTTTTGCCGGTCAGTTTCTCAAGCAGCATCAGGCGCAGGGCAAAAGGCGAGCGGCTAAACAGACACAACAGCGACTTCAGCTCAAAAGCCGGTTTGCTTTGTACGGTCTGAAAGCATTTGCCGCAGTCGAGGCAGCTTTTCATCGTGCTCATCTTTACCTCCTGGAAAACGGGTAACTCAACAGTAAGCACAGCCCTGCAATAAACAGCAGGAAAAGGAGCAGCAACAGCCAGGGTTCGTTCATCGTTGCCTCCTTTGTAGGCTATTCGCTTACAACATGTACAAAGATAGCACTGGCTATACTCTTTAGCCAACACTATTCAGGAAAAATTTGTGCTTATTTGTGCCTGGTTTACAATGAGCGCAGCCAGCCCGCACCGCAGGTAAAGTGCGGCAGATAATAAAGAGGAAGCTGAATGAGTCGTCGTGCGAAAAGCGCCACCCACATGCCCCAGGGGCCGCTGAAAGATATTGAGGAGCATGTCGAAGGATTTCGTCAGGTACGCGAAGCGCATCGCCGTGAGCTGATTGACGATTACGTTGAGTTAATCTCTGATTTAATTCGTGAATTTGGCGAGGCGCGCCAGGTCGACATGGCGGCACGTCTGGGCGTTTCGCAGCCGACCGTGGCCAAAATGCTGAAGCGTCTCAGTACCACCGGTCTGGTTGAGCAGGTGCCGTATCGCGGCGTGTTCCTCACCCCGGAAGGCGAAAAGCTGGCTGAAGCCAGCCGCGTGCGCCATCACATCGTTGAAACCTTTCTGCTGGCGCTGGGCGTCAGCCCGGAAACCGCCCGCCGGGATTCCGAAGGCCTCGAGCATCACGTCAGTGATGAAACCCTCGCCGTGTTCCAGAAATTTTACGAGAATCGCTAACCTACAAGGCCTTCTGCCATCATGCCCATCGTGCTTCGTTCCTTAATGCGTGACCGCGTTTTGCATTTACTGTTGCTGCTGGGCGTGATTCTGTTGCCGCTGGCGGATTACCGCTGGCCGCAGCTGCCCGCCGCCGTTGACTGGCACACCATCATGACGCTCACCGGTTTGCTGATGCTCACAAAAGGGCTGGAAAACAGCGGCTATTTTGATGTGCTCGGTGCGCGCCTGGCGCAGGGCTTCCAGCACGAACGCACGCTGGCGCTGTTTATGGTGTGTGCGGCGGCGCTGCTCTCGACCTTCCTGACCAATGATGTGGCGCTGTTTATCCTGGTGCCGCTTACGCTGACGCTGCGCAAGTTCTCGCGCCTGCCCATCTCCCGGCTGATCATCTTTGAAGCGCTGGCGGTCAACGCCGGCTCGTTGCTGACGCCGGTCGGCAACCCGCAAAACATCCTGCTGTGGAGCCACGGCACGCTCAGCGTGGCCGGTTTTATCGGTCAGATGGCGCCGCTGGCGGCGATGCTGATGCTGACGCTGGTGGTGCTGACGTGGTTTAGCTTCCCGGCGCGCAGCATTGAGAAGCATGATGCGCCAGGCAATCAGCAGTGGCAGAAACCGCTGTTTATCGTCAGCGTCCTGCTGTATGTGGTGTTTATCGTCGCGCTGGAGCTGAAACTCACCGGCTGGGCGCTGCTGCTGGTGGCGGGCTGTTTTCTGCTGATGGCGCGTCAGGTGCTGGCGACCATCGACTGGAGCCTGCTGCTGGTGTTCGTGGCGATGTTCATTGATGTCTTTTTACTGATGCACCTGCCGATTCTGCAGCCGCATTTTGCCGCCATCGGTCAGCTGGGCGAGGGCGGTATCTATCTGCTGGCGATTGGCCTGTCGCAGGTGATCAGCAACGTGCCGGCCACTATTCTGCTGTTACAAAAAGTCCCGCCTTCCGAAGTGCTGGCCTGGGCGGTGAATATCGGCGGCTTTGGCCTGCTGCCGGGATCGCTGGCCAACCTGATTGCGCTGCGCATGGCACAGGACGCCAAAGTGTGGTGGCGTTTCCATCTGTTTTCCCTGCCGATGCTTGCCTGGTCGATGCTGTGCGGCTGGCTGTTGTTACAGCTGCTGCGCTAACCCTGACCAACCTGTCCGCCTTTGCAAGACGCGCTGATTTATTAGCGCGTTAAGTGATGTGGCAGAAAATGCGTCGGATGTTAGCTTATGTAAAGTTACACTGGCATTTGTCAATTTCCCATCTAAGGTTAAGTTGACCGTTTCGCCCGGGGATCGGGATTACCAGCCAGTGATGACAAATTATGAGTGAAAACCACAATCCGCCATCCGCCGATGAGCAAAAAGACAACAACACGTCAGATTCCAGTCAGGATAACGAGCAATCACCCCGTAAACGCCCCGGCAAAAAGCCGCTGATCATTCTGGCGATTGTGGTGGTGATTATGCTGCTGGTGGGATTCTGGTTCTGGTTTAGCACGCGCAACATTGAAACCACCGACGATGCGTTCACCGAAGGCGATGCCGTGACCATCGCGCCCAAAGCGTCGGGCTACGTGGTGCAGCTGCTGGTAAAAGATAACCAGCGGGTGAAGAAAGGCGATCTGCTGGTGCTGATCGACCCGCGTGATAACGCCGCACAGCGCGATCAGGCCAAAGCACAGCTCGGTCTGGCGCAGGCGCAGCTGCATCAGGCGCAGGCGCAGCTGGCGCTGGCACGGGTGCAATATCCGGCGCAGCGCGATCAGGCGCTGGCCGACCAGGCGCGGGCGCAGGCCAATTTACTCAATGCGCAGGCGGATTACCGTCGTCAGCGCGGTGTTGACCCGCGCGCAACCTCGCAGCGCAACATTGATACCGCCGCTGCGCAGTTACGCTCGGCTGAAGCGCAGCTGCAGAGCGCCAAAGCGCAGGTCGAAGTGGCCTCGCAGGTGCAGTTGCAGATTCGTCAGCAGGAAACCAATGTCGAAGCGCGGCAGCAGCAGGTCGAGCAAGCCCGGGCTCAGCTCAACACTGCCGAGCTTAACCTCTCTTACACCGAAGTACGCGCGCCGTATGACGGTTTCGTCACCAAACGCAACGTGCAGCCCGGTACGCTGGTGCAGGCCGGCAGCGCGCTGTTTTCGCTGGTATCGCCGGATATCTGGATCACCGCCAACTTCAAAGAGTCGCAGCTGGCGCGCATGAATCCGGGCGATAAAGTGGAGATTGGCGTTGATGCCTGGCCGGACATGAAGCTGGAAGGGCACGTCGACAGCGTGCAGATGGGCTCCGGCTCGCGCTTCTCTACCTTCCCGGCCGAGAACGCCACCGGTAACTACGTGAAGATTGTGCAACGCGTGCCGGTGAAAATTGTGATTGATAAAGGACTCGACCCGAATCATCCGCTGCCGCTTGGCCTGTCGGTTGAACCGAAGGTGACGGTGGAATGAGTGCGAGCGAAAGCTGGCGTCCGGCCAGCAATCCCTGGCTGGTTGCCATCACGGTAACGCTGGCGGTGTTCATGGAAATTCTGGACACCACCATCGTTAACGTTGCGCTGCCGCACATCGCGGGGTCGCTGTCATCCAGCTACGATGAATCCACCTGGGTACTGACCTCCTATCTGGTTGCCAACGGCATTGTGCTGCCGATCTCGGCCTTTTTCAGCCGCCTGTTTGGGCGCAAGCAGTTCTTCCTGATCTGCATCGTGATGTTTACCATCTGCTCCTTCCTGTGCGGCATTGCCACCGAGCTGTGGCAAATCATTCTGTTCCGCGTACTGCAGGGCTTCTTCGGCGGCGGGCTGCAACCGGTGCAGCAGTCGGTGCTGCTGGATTACTTCAAGCCGGAAGATCGCGGCAAGGCTTTTGGCCTGTCATCGATTGCCATTATTGTCGCGCCGGTCATTGGCCCGACGCTCGGTGGCTGGATCACTGATAACTACAGCTGGCGCTGGGTGTTCTTTATTAATATTCCGGTGGGGATCCTCACGGTGCTGGCGATCTATCAGCTGCTGGAAGATCCGCCGTGGGAGCGCAAGTGGGAGAAGGGCCGGCTGAAAATCGACTATATCGGCATCAGCCTGATTACCCTGGGTCTCGGCTGTTTGCAGGTGTTTCTCGATCGCGGTGAAGACGAAGACTGGTTCGCCTCACACTTCATTCGCCTGTTTGCCATGCTGGCGGCCGTCGGCATCGTCGGTGCGGTTTACTGGCTGCTGTATGCGCGCAAGCCGGTGGTGGATATCACGGTGATGAAGGATCGCAACTTCTGGGTGGCCGGTCTGCTGATGGCGGGCATGGCGATGATTCTTTATGGCAGCTCGGTGGTGTTACCGCAGCTGGCGCAGCAGGATCTCGGTTATACCGCCACCTGGTCCGGGCTGGTGCTGTCGCCCGGCGCGGTGCTGATCGTGCTCACCATCCCGCTGGTGCTGAAGCTGATGCCGATTGTGCAGACGCGCTACATCATCGCCTTTGGCTTTACCTGTCTGGCGCTGGCCTTCTTCTATTCCAGCACCCTGACGCCCAACGTGGATTTCACCACGCTGGTGCTGATGCGCAGCGCGCAGTCGATTGGCCTCGGCTTCCTGTTTGTGCCGCTCACCACCATTGCCTTTATCACCGTGCCGCAGCGCCTGAATGCGGATGCCTCCGCGCTGTTCACCATGTTCCGTAACGTGGCCGGTTCGATCGGCATTTCGCTGGCCACTGCCGGCATCACCGAACGTGAACAGGTGCGATCGGCCCACATGGTGCACAACATGTCGCCGCTCAATGAGCAGTTCAACCTCACGCTGCAGCACTGGGCGCAGGCGATTCGTGACTTTACCAGCGCGGTGGGCGATCCGCTGACGCTGGCCAGCGGTCAGCTCTATCAGGAGATGATTGCCCAGGCGCGTATTCTGGCTTACATCGACGTGTTCATGGGACTGAGCATTGTCGCCGTGCTATTGATTCCTTTTTGTTGGTTGCTTTCGCCGATCAAAAGCGAAGGCAGTGCAGGAGCACATTAACATGATCACCTCTTCGCGCGTTACGCCGTCGCTGACGCTGCTGGCGCTGTCCATGCTGCTGGCGGGTTGTGCCGTCGGGCCCGATTATCAGCCGCCGCAGGCGCACACGCCCGGTAGCTACCGTGATTTGCCCTCTCAGGAAGCCTCAAAACCGCTGGCGTCCGCGACCAATCCCTCGTGGTGGAAAAGCTTTAACGACCCGCAGCTTGATAGCCTGATTGAGCGCGCCATCGCTGGCAACCTGACGCTGCAACAGTCGGTGCTGCGCATCGCCGGTGCGCGCGAACAGCTGGCGCAGGCGCGTGGCGGGCTGTTCCCGTCGCTTAACGGCTCGGCCAAAGTGACGCGTCAGCAGCTCGGCCTGAAAGGCATGCTGAAATCCAACGGGGTGTACGATCAGGTGGATGATGACGTAGCAGATCAGCTCAACGGTCTGACCCATTCGGTCACGCTGTATCAGGGCAGCTTTGACGCCAGCTGGGAACTGGATTTATGGGGCAAAGTACGACGCCAGATGGAGATGGCGGACGCGCAGCAGCAGGCGGCGATCGAGCAGCGTAACGATGCGCTGGTGTCGCTGGAAGCCGAGGTCGCGCGCGCGTATCTGCAGCTGCGCGGCGCGCAGGCGGTGCTGGCGACGTTGCAACAGCAGATCAACGTGGCGCAGCAAACCTGGGAGCTGACGCAAAGCCAGCAGCGTAACGGTCTGGCGCCACTCACCGACGTTGAGAATGCCCGTGCGCAGCTGGCCTCCCTTAACGCGCAGCTGCCACAGTATCAGGCCCAGGAACGTCAGGCGATGAACGGGCTGGCAGTGCTGCTGGGCAAAACGCCGGGCGCGCTGGATAACGAACTGATGAGCAGCAAAGCGCTGCCGGCGTTGCCGAAGCTGGTGGCGGTGGGCATTCCATCGACGCTGGCGCGCCGTCGTCCGGACATCCGCCAGGCTGAAGCGAATCTGCATGCGCAGACCGCCAATATCGGCGTATCAGTCGCGAACCTGTTCCCCAGCCTGTCGCTTACCGGGCAGCTGGGCGTGCGCAACACCGATGCCAGCTACCTTGACGACTGGAGCAGCCACTTCTTCAGCGTCGGCCCGGCGCTGTCGATCCCGATTTTTCAGGGCGGACGTCTGGTTTCCAGCGTGAAACTGGCGCGCGCGCAGCAGGCGAGTGCGGCGCTCGATTATCGCCAGACGGTATTGACGGCGCTGCAGGATGTGGAAAATGCGCTGGTCAGCTACCGCGCCGATCAGCAACAGGTTACCGCGCTGGATGAGACCACCGGCGCACTGCAGCGCGCCTTTGACCTCGCCAGTGACAGTTACAAACAGGGCATCTCCACCTTCCTTGAGGTGCTGGATGCCCAGCGCCAGCTGGCGCAGTCGCAGGCGCAATCCACCCAGGCGCGCATGCAAAGCGCGCTGGACCTGGTAGCGCTGTATAAAGCGCTGGGCGGCGGCTGGGAGCCGTATCAGCAGGTGACGCTGTCGGACTATGACGTCTTTGGTCCGGCCACCGCAGTCAATTAATCTGCCATCGCTGACCGCATTCACGGCGTGCGGTCAGCGCCTTACTTGAAATAAATATTCTCCCTTCTGTTTGTTGTGCAAAATTTGCACTGACTTCTCTGCGCCCTGAATCAGGTTGTGTGATCATTATCTCAATTAAAGGCAAAGATAATGACCCGTGGCGCAAAATTTAAATTTCATATTTATTCATTGTGGTGGAAATAATCTATTTTAAGGCTTCTTATCTCAGGAAAGGAGTTGGTTATGTCCCGCGAAACCTGGATGACGCCCAATCCGGCATCAGGGCCAAACAGTAGCACGCGCACCGAGCCTTTTGTGAAAGTCATTGCGCTGATTGCCACCCTCGGTGGTTTGCTGTTTGGCTACGATACCGGCGTGATCTCCGGCGCACTGTTATTCATGGGCGACGATCTGCATCTCACCCCATTTACCACCGGGCTAGTGACCAGCAGTCTGCTGTTCGGCGCGGCGTTTGGCGCACTGGCTTCCGGTCACTTTGCCGCCGCGGTCGGGCGGAGAAAAATTATTCTGGTACTGGCGATTATTTTTGCACTCGGCGCGCTGGGTACCGCACTGGCACCTGATGTCAGCTGGATGATTTTCTTCCGCCTGGTCCTTGGCGTGGCCGTGGGCGGTGCGTCCGCCACCGTACCGGTGTATATCGCCGAAATGGCACCAGCCAACAAACGGGGTCAGCTGGTGACCATGCAGGAGCTGATGATCGTTTCCGGCCAAATGCTGGCCTATATGTCGAACGCCGGCTTCAACGCAGCCTGGGGGGGCGACACGACCTGGCGCTGGATGCTGGCGGTCGCCACGCTGCCGGCGGTGCTGCTGTGGTTCGGGATGATGTTTATGCCGGACACGCCGCGCTGGTACGCCATGAAAGGCCGTCTCGCTGAGGCGCGCAAGGTGCTGGAACGCACCCGCGCGCGCGAAGACGTTGAGTGGGAGATGATGGAGATCGAAGAGACGCTGTCGGACGAGCAACAGCAGCGTCCGCGTCTGCGGGAACTGCGCCAGCCGTGGCTGATCAAACTGTTCCTGATCGGTATCGGTATTGCCGCCATCCAGCAACTGACCGGCGTAAATACCATCATGTACTACGCGCCGACTATGCTGAAAGCGGTGGGGATGAGCAATGACGCTGCGCTGTTTGCCACCATTGCCAATGGCGCGGTCTCGGTATTAATGACCTTTGTGGGGATCTGGCTGCTGGGGCGCATCGGTCGCCGCACCATGACGATGATAGGTCAGTTTGGTTGTACCGCCTGTCTGGTGTTTATTGGCACCGTCAGTTACCTGATGCCGGAAACAGTTAACGGTCAGCCGGATATCTTGCGCAGTTATATGGTGCTGTTGGGTATGCTGATGTTTCTGAGTTTCCAGCAGGGCGCGTTATCGCCGGTCACCTGGCTGCTGCTGTCAGAAATTTTCCCCACACGGTTACGCGGTATTTTTATGGGCGGCGCGGTATTTGCGTTGTGGATCGCCAATTTTCTTATTTCTCTGCTGTTCCCGGTTCTGCTGGCGTCGGTTGGCTTATCCGGCGCGTTCTTTATTTTCGCGCTGATTGGCATAGGCGGCGCGATTTTTGTTATTCGCTGGGTACCGGAAACACGCCATCGTTCGCTGGAGCAGATTGAACATTATTTGCACGACCGGCTGTCTGATGCGCCGGCGCCCCAGCTATTGCGACCGGCAGTGAAGAAAAGCGGATAACCACAGACATACGATTTTTGCATGATGGCCGGTTAACAACCGGCCTTTTTTTATTTATTTAATGGCAAAATGAGATATTGCTCGCATCTGTGACGCCAATGCCATCCGCGTTAAAAAGGATTTTACTTACACTATTAATGTTTTTTTACCTTTATGCTGACTACTGCCTCAGCGCACAATAAGCGCTAAACGCTTGTTTCCTACGCGTGAATAAGCAATGAAATCGATTCCAGTTCCAGCCGGTGGTACTGAACCGCTGATGTTAATTCACCGTTAATTCACGCCGCACATTGGGTTTAAACGCGCCTGCCAGGAATAGGCTAATCCATTCGGATTAATCCGGTCTGCAAAATTAATTTATTTTTTTATTTGAATTGGGTAATCTTGCCACTACAGTTTATTTACCCCCCTTAAGCAAGGACATTGTGATGAGTGACGCATTTAAAGTTCTGAACAACATTCGCACATTACGTGCACAGGCTCGTGAACTGCCACTGAGCGATCTGGAAGAAATTCTGGAAAAATTAACCGTCGTGGTGACTGAGCGCCGCGACGAAGTTGAAGCGGAAGAAGCGCAGAACCGCGAAAAAGAAGAGAAGCTGTCTAAATACCGTGAAATGCTGCTGGCAGACGGTATCGACCCGAACGAATTACTGGGTGCACTGGAAACCGGTAAAAAACGCGCCAAGCGTGCGCCGCGTCCGGCGAAATATTCTTACACCGACGAAAACGGTGAAGAGAAATCATGGACCGGTCAGGGCCGTACCCCAGCTGCGATTAAAAAAGCGCTGGATGCAGGTAAAAGCCTCGACAGCTTCCTGATCAAATAATCTGCACAATCCTTGTAAGCGGGAGCCGGAGGCGTCAGCGTCTCCGGCTTTTTTATTGGCCTCGCTCCGGGCACGGGCGGCGGTTCATTTCCCGCGCCGTGGATAACCTGTCCGGCACGGTCGCAATTATTTTACCTCTGGCAACAAGGTGTTCTCCGCCTTGCCTCTGCGTATCCGGGTGCAGAGGTGGCTCATCCAGGCCGCTTCTGGCATAATGCCCGCTGTTTTTTCCTCCACTGCGTAACAAAGGTCAATGCCGTGTTAGTTTCCAGCAATATCACTATGCAGTTCGGCAGTAAGCCACTGTTTGAGAATATCTCCGTTAAATTTGGCGGCGGTAATCGTTACGGTTTAATCGGTGCGAACGGCAGCGGTAAATCGACCTTCATGAAAATACTGGGCGGCGACCTGGTTCCGACTAACGGAAATGTTTCCCTCGACCCTAATGAGCGCATCGGTAAGCTTCGCCAGGATCAGTTTGCTTTCGAGCAATATAGCGTGCTGGATACCGTGATTATGGGGCACCAGGAATTGTGGGCGGTGAAGCAGGAGCGCGATCGCATATATGCATTGCCGGAAATGAGCGAAGAGGAAGGCTATAAAGTCGCCGACCTTGAGGTCGCCTACGGTGAAATGGACGGTTACAGTGCCGAATCACGCGCCGGAGAATTATTACTCGGCGTGGGCATTCCGGTGGAGCAGCATTACGGTCCGATGAGTGAAATTGCCCCAGGCTGGAAATTGCGTGTGCTGCTGGCGCAGGCATTATTTGCTAACCCGGATATTTTGTTACTCGACGAACCGACCAACAACCTGGATATTGACACCATTCGCTGGCTGGAGCAGGTGCTTAACGAACGTGACAGTACCATGATCATCATTTCGCATGACCGTCACTTCCTGAATATGGTGTGTACGCACATGGCGGATCTGGATTACGGTGAGCTGCGCGTTTATCCCGGCAATTATGACGAATATATGACGGCGGCGACCCAGGCGCGCGAGCGTTTATTAGCGGATAACGCCAAGAAGAAAGCACAAATTGCCGATCTGCAATCCTTCGTTAGCCGCTTTAGCGCCAACGCCTCAAAATCGCGTCAGGCCACCTCGCGCGCGAAGCAGATTGATAAAATCAAACTGGATGAGGTAAAAGCCTCCAGCCGTCAGAACCCTTATATTCGTTTCGAGCAGGATAAAAAGCTGTTCCGTAATGCGCTGGAAGTGGAAGCGCTGACCAAAGGATTTGATAACGGTCCGCTGTTTAAAAATCTTAACCTGCTGCTGGAAGTGGGTGAGAAACTGGCTATTCTCGGTGCCAACGGTATTGGTAAATCCACGCTGCTGAAAACGCTGGTTGGCGAACTGCAGCCGGATAGCGGCACGGTGAAATGGTCGGAGAATGCGCGCATTGGTTACTACGCGCAGGATCACGCCGAAGATTTTGCTGACGACCTGAGCGTGTTCGACTGGATGAGCCAGTGGAAGCAGGAAGGCGACGACGAGCAGGCGGTGCGCAGTATTCTTGGTCGTCTGCTGTTCAGCCACGACGACATCAAGAAGCCAGCAAAAGTGCTGTCCGGTGGTGAGAAGGGCCGCATGCTGTTTGGCAAGCTGATGATGCAGAAGCCAAACATCCTGGTGATGGACGAACCGACCAACCACCTGGATATGGAGTCGATCGAGTCACTGAACATGGCGCTGGAGATGTACGAAGGCACGCTGATTTTCGTCTCGCACGACCGTGAGTTCGTCAGCTCGCTGGCGACGCGCGTCATCGAGATGAAAGGCGATCGCATCGTTGACTTCACCGGCAACTACGAAGATTACCTGCGCAGCCAGGGCATCGTCTAACGGCGTAGCCGTTTAGCAGCCGCCCTCATCAGCGGCGCAACTTATCGCCTGATAAATTGCGCCGCTCAGCAATACCTGACGCTTATGTCACGCCCTGACGTTATTCCTCACGCTGGCCACACACTTCACACTGCGCATCCTGCGCCACTTTCAGGCTGCGAAACTCGGCGCTCATCGCATCGTACATCAGCAGTCGCGCGCTGGCCGGCTGGCCAAAGGCGCTCAGCACCTTCAGCGTTTCCATCGCCTGCATCGCACCTACCACGCCGACAAGCGGAGCCATTACGCCGGCTTCGACACAGCTCAGCGTCTGCTCGCCGAACAGGCGGCTGATGCAGCGATAGCAGGGCTCGCCGGGCTGCCAGGTAAATACGCTGAGCTGGCCTTCCATACGAATGGCGGCGCCGGAGATCAGCGGCACCCGATGCTGAAAACATCCGCGGTTCACCTGTTCGCGCGTGGTGACATTGTCGCTGCAGTCCAGCACCGCATCGTGACGCGCGATCAGTTCGCCGAGCGCGGCTTCATCCAGCTGCGCATCGATCGGCTCCAGCGTGCAGTGTGGATTGAGCGCCGCCAGCTGTTGACGGGCCGAGGCGACTTTTGCCATGCCGATGCGCTCATCGCTATGCAGAATCTGGCGCTGCAGATTACTCAGGCTGACGCGATCGAAATCCAGCAGCGTCAGATGACCGACGCCGGCGGCGGCAAGATAGGGCGCGGCGGCACAGCCCAGTCCGCCCAGGCCAACGATAAGCACCCGTGAGGCTTTTAGCCGTTCCTGGCCGTCGAAATCGAAGCCGCGCAGCACAATCTGCCGGTTGTAGCGCAGCATCTCTTCATCGCTCAGCTCTGTGTGCATTAGCCCTCCAGCAGGCTGTTGAAGGCCTCGACATCAACCCATTCGCCCGGCTCAACGTCACCGCGATCGCGCTCCAGCACAATAAAGCAGTCGGCCAGCGCAAAGGAACTGAACACATGCGAGCCCTGCGCACCGGTGCTGCGCACTTCCAGTACGCCATCATCGCCGCGACTGAGGATGCCGCGCTGAAAATCGAGCCGGCCCGGCGCTTTCTTCAGACGCTGCGTTGCGCGCGCGCGCTGGCGCAGCGGCATGATGCGCGTGGTCTGGCCGGTCAGCGTGGCCAGCAGCGGCTGCACCAGCTGATAGAAAGTCACAGCCGCCGACACCGGATTGCCCGGCAACCCGCAGAACCAGCTGTTGGCCAGACGGCCGAAGGCAAACGGCTTGCCGGGCTTGATCGCCAGCTTCCAGAAGGTAATCGCGCCCAGCTCTTCGAGCATCGCTTTGGTGAAATCCGCCTCGCCAACTGACACACCGCCGGTGCTGATCACCACGTCGGCCTGGCGATCGGCTTCGCTGAAGGCCTGGCGCAGCAACGCGGGATCGTCAGCGATCACGCCGAGGTCGATCACCTCGCAGCCAAGTTTGCGCAGCATCAGCGCCACGGTGAAGCGATTGGTGTCATAAATCTGGCCCTCAGCCAGCGGCTGGCCCACCGCCTGCAATTCGTCACCGGTGGAGAAAATGGCCACGCGCAGCTTACGCAGCACGCTGACCTCCGCAATACCCAGCGACGCCAGCAGCGGCAGCTCCGCGGCACCAAGCCGCACACCGGCATCCAGAACCTGCTTACCGGCCTGAATATCTTCCCCGATGCGGCGAATATTTTGCCCGGCACACACTGGCGCGGTGATAACAATGCCGCCGTCACGCGGTTCGGTTTGCTCCTGCATCACCACGGCGTCGCAGCCGGCCGGGACTGGTGCGCCGGTCATAATGCGAATCACGCTGCCGGCTGGCCACTCGCCATTAAACGGGGTGCCGGCAAACGCTTTGCCCGCTACCGGCAACACGCGGTCAGCGGACAGGTCGCTCAGGCGCAGCGCGTAGCCGTCCATCGCAGAGTTATCGAACGGCGGCACGTCCAGCGGCGAAATCACCGGCTTCGCGGTAATGCGCCCGGCGGCATCGGCCAGCGCGACGCTCAGGCAATCACTAATCGGTTGCAGCTGCTGCAGCATTTTCTGCTGCGCGTCTTCAAGGGAAATCAGTCCGGCGGTAAAAGGTTCCATGTCCATCTCTGTCGGGTTAAAGGCGAATGCTGCCTATTATGGTGGCTGTTGTCGGCTGAGTCACATGCGAGATCAAAGGGAATGGAAATTAGTGCGCGGTGACGAATCCGCCGGCGAACATGATTTGTTCAGACTGAAAGTGAGAGTCATGTTAACAACGGTGCTGACGTTATGATGTGAGTGCGGCAGATACTTTCTTATGCACCAGTGACAGAAACGCGCCCGCAGTGGTATCCCAGTTGGCCGGAACAAACTCTCTTTTATAGCGGTCACGGAAATCAGATTCGACGTCATCGCACTCTGCCAGAAACAGCTCGATGTCTGCCAGCATGGCGTGCAGGTTTCCTTTATGCGCTTCTCTGATATACGCCTCGATTTTGGGCTCGATCTCATCACCCGGTTCAAACAGGTCATAATCCTGCCCAAACCAGATGCCAATAAAATTATCCAGTTCACTGATACTGATACGGTCCATCATAACTCCGGGAAAGCGGTAATGATAAAGTAAGGTTTGCCGTTGTAGGGCTTAAAATCCAGTATGACGCGAACGGCGTAGCAGGTCTCAACCTCTTCACGCCCTTTACTCACGACTATACCAACCGGATGTGAAAAACGCCGACTCAGGCGCATACGGGCTTGCAAGCCTGGAGGGATATTTTTCACCCACATCTGAATTTGATGCTTATTATCTGCCAGCACCTTACTGATCAGTGCTTCCGCCTCGCTCAGAGACTTAAAGCTACTGGCCTCATCGAGACGAGGCCGGTTACGAAGCCTCTCCCGCAGCTCATCCGGCGTTTTGGCGATATGTCGCTCAATCGTGTGCCCACCGGGTGCTCACCCTGAGAGCGACTCATGCTCGGCGATTTTGACCCGCCCGGCACGCACCGCGATGACGTGCTCTGCTCCGGCTGCAAAGGCAAATGCCATCGGAATGGCGATATCTACCGTCAGGCCGACATTCATGGCGGTCTGATGGTCAGCGCCGAGCGATTCTGCGAGTGACACGGCCGAATTAAACGTGTCGGTAGCGACCTGTCTGCCAGTCCATATCTGGCGCAGGCTGGCCTGAAGCGTGTCGAGACCGTGAGTGCCGACAAAGACGCAGCCAGCTTTGGTCAGCATGGTGGGCTCAGGCACGACGCACAGCGCGCCAGCACCAAAAAGCTCAATCACCCCGCCAGCGAGCCCGAGCCCTCCGAAAATGCGGTTGCTGGTCGTTTCACCCTCGCTGACGCTGCGATCTGAAAGGACGGCTGCCAGCTGCACCGGGGAGAGTGCAATCCTTACCCCTTTTTCATCTTCCACTGAATATTCCTTTTCATGAATGGGCCTTTAACTTACCCGATTTTTAACCGGCACTGAAGCCACACAAAAGGTAAGGGCGAATAAGTTGCTCACTGCCTTTTCGGTGCCAGAGAGAAGCGCGCCAGTCATAATGTTAAGGTTGCTGCGTTCTCACCCTTAATTCACAAAAAAGCATAATCCACATTAAAAGGTTATGACCGCTGATACACTTTCTGCTTTACAAGCAGGGAGGGGCTTTCTATAGTCGAAAATTGCCAAAAAAAGATGAAAACCATTCTAAATCAGTGTTTTTGGCTCTGATTCCTTGACAGGGTAACGGTTATGGCTAAAGCAGTTATCGCAATTCACGGCGGCGCCGGCGCGATTACGCGTGCGGCAATGAGCGCCGAAAAAGAGCAGCTCTATCGTCAGCAACTGGCCGCGATTGTCAGCGCCGGCCAGCAGATTCTGGCCAGCGGCGGAAGCGCGCTGGATGCCGTGACCGAAGCGGTACGGCTGCTGGAAGAGTGCCCGCTGTTCAATGCCGGCAGAGGTGCCGTGTTCACCCATCAGGGCACCCATGAACTGGATGCCAGCCTGATGGATGGCCGTACGCTGGATATTGGCGCCGTCGCTGGCGTCAGCCGTATCCGCAATCCGATTCTTGCCGCGCGTAAAGTGCTGGAAGCCAGTCCGCACGTGCTCTTTATTGGCAGCGGGGCGGAAGCCTTTGCCGCGCAACAGGGGCTGACGCCGGTCGAGCCTGATTTCTTCTCGACGCCAGAACGCTGGGAGCAACTGCAGCGCGCGCTGGGCAGCGAACAAATGCTGCTGGATCATGATGGCGCGGCGCAGGGGAGCGATCCGCTGGACCCGGATCGCAAATTTGGCACCGTGGGCGCGGTGGCGCTCGATTTGCAGGGTAATCTGGCGGCCGCCACCTCCACCGGCGGCATGACCAACAAGCAGGCGGGCCGCGTCGGCGATTCACCGCTGGCGGGCGCCGGCTGCTATGCCAACAACGCCACCGTGGCGGTCTCCTGTACCGGTACCGGCGAAGTGTTTATTCGTACGCTGGCGGCTTACGATGTCTCAGCGCAGATGGAATATGGCGGTCGTTCGCTGCAACAGGCCACCGCCAGCGTGATTCATGACAAAGTGCAGGAGCTGGAGGGCAGCGGCGGGCTGATAGCCGTTGATGCCCACGGCAACGTGGCGCTGCCGTTTAACAGCGAAGGCATGTACCGCGGATTCGCTTATGTGGGCGGCGAAGTTGAGGTGGCGATTTATCGCGACAGCTAAGGAGCAGGCATGACGGATCTACAGCAGCAGTTTGCGCCGCAGCAGGTGCTGGCGGTACGCGACCTCTGTGTGCGCTTTGAGCATGAAGGGCGCGTGACGGACGCCGTGCGGCAGCTTTCACTCGATCTGCATCGCGGAGAAACGCTGGCGCTGGTGGGCGAATCGGGCTCGGGTAAATCGGTGACGTCGCTGGCGCTGATGCGTCTGATTGCACAGGCCGGCGGCGCGGTCAGCGGTGAAATTTTGCTGCGGCGGCGCAACGGCGAGGTGCTGGATGTGATGCGGGCGTCCGCCAGCCAGATGCGCCGGGTGCGCGGTGCGGACATGGCGATGATCTTTCAGGAGCCGATGACGTCGCTCAACCCGGTGTTCACCGTTGGTGAACAGATCACCGAATCTATTCGTTTGCATCAGGGTAAAAGTCACCAGCAGGCGCAGGCCGAAGCGCGACGCATGCTGGATCTGGTGCGCATTCCGGAAGCGCACAATGTGCTGTCGCGCTATCCGCATCAGCTCTCCGGCGGTATGCGCCAGCGCGTGATGATCGCCATGGCGCTGTCGTGCAAGCCGGCGCTGCTGATTGCCGATGAGCCGACCACCGCGCTGGACGTCACCATCCAGGCGCAGATTCTGCAGCTGATTCGCGTGCTGCAAAAAGAGATGCAGATGGGCGTCATCTTTATTACCCATGATATGGGCGTGGTGGCGGAGATGGCCGATCGCGTGCAGGTGATGTATCGCGGCGATGTGGTTGAGCGCGCGCCGGTGCAGCAGTTGTTCGACGCGCCGCAGCAGCCGTATACCCGCGCGCTGCTGGCGGCCGTGCCAAAGCTCGGGGCGATGAGCGGCCAGCCGCTGCCGGCGAAGTTTCCGCTGCTGCATACCAACGGCCGCGAAGAGGCCAGCACGCCGCAGGATACCGTGCGTCACGACCGTCCGCCGATTTTACAGGTGCGCGATCTGGTTACGCGCTTTGATATTCGCGGCGGGCTGCTCAATCGGGTGAAGCGTCGCGTCCACGCGGTGGAAAAAGTCAGTTTCGATCTTTATGCAGGCGAAACCCTCGCGCTGGTGGGCGAGTCCGGCTGCGGCAAATCCACCACCGGACGCTCGCTGCTGCGGCTGGTCGCCAGCCAGGGCGGCAGCATCACCTTTGACGGCCAGCGCATTGATGCACTGCAGGGCAGGGCGCTGGCCACGCTGCGCCGCGATATTCAGTTTATCTTTCAGGATCCGTATGCGTCGCTCGATCCGCGCCTTACCGTCGGCTTTTCAATTATGGAGCCGCTGCTGGTGCATCGCAGCATGGGGCGCGCGCAGGCAGAGAAACGCGTCGCCTGGCTGCTGGAACGCGTCGGTCTGCTACCCGAACACGCGCAGCGCTACCCGCACGAGTTTTCTGGCGGTCAGCGCCAGCGTATCTGCATCGCACGCGCGCTGGCGCTCAATCCTAAAGTGGTGATCGCCGACGAGTCCGTCTCCGCGCTGGATGTGTCGATTCAGGCGCAGATCATCAATCTGATGCTGGATTTACAGCGTGAATTTGGCATCGCCTTCCTGTTTATTTCGCACGACATGGCGGTGGTGGAGCGCATCAGCCATCGCGTGGCGGTGATGTATCTCGGGCAGATTGTGGAGATGGGACCGCGTCAGGCGGTGTTCGAACAGCCGCGCCATCCTTATACCAAAAAACTGATGGCCGCGGTGCCGGTGGCCGATCCGGCGCATCGGCACCGCGAGCGGGCGCTGATGGTCGATGAGATCCCCAGCCCGATTCGCCCGCTGGGTGATGAGCCGGAAGTGGCACCGTTACTGGAAGTGGCGCCGGGCCATTTTGTCGCCCGCCATGCCATTAGCGGCGCCTGAGCAGCAACCAACCGCGCCCTCTGTGCAGGGCGCGCAAGACAGGGACTACAGGAGAACGATAACGATGCACCATATCATGCGAAAAGGGGTTATCACTGCCGGGTTGTTGAGTTCGGCGCTGGCGCTGCCCGCCTGGGCGGCCAAAGATGCGGTGATTGCCGTGGCGTCGACCTTCACCACGCTGGATCCGTACGACGCCAACGACACGCTGTCGCAGGCGGTGGCCAAGTCTTTCTATCAGGGCCTGTTCGGCTTCGATAAAGACATGAAGCTGGTCAACGTGCTGGCTGAAAGCTATCAGGCCAGCAGCGATGGGCTGACTTATACCATCAAACTGCGTCCGGGCGTGAAATTCCAGGATGGCACGGATTTCAATGCTGAAGCGGTGAAGGTCAACCTCGACCGCGCCAGCAATCCGGACAACCATCTCAAGCGCTATAACCTGTTTAAATATATCGCCACCACCGAAGTGGTCGATCCGTCCACGGTGAAAATTACCCTGAAGCAGCCGTTCTCAGCGTTTATCAACAATCTGGCGCATCCGGCTGCGGTGATGATTTCGCCAACCGCGCTGAAAAAATATGGTAAGGACATCGGTTTCCATCCGGTAGGCACCGGACCTTATACCTTTGACACCTGGAACCAGACCGACTTTGTCAAAGTGAAAAAGTGGTCGGGCTACTGGAAACCGGGCTATCCAAAACTCGACAGCATTACCTGGCGTCCGGTGGTGGACAACAACACCCGCGCGGCGATGCTGCAAACTGGCGAGGCCAGCTTTGCCTTCCCGGTGCCGTTAGAGCAGGCCAAACTGTTGCAGGCCAATAGCAAGCTGGATGTGGTGACCACACCGTCGATCATGCAGCGTTACATTAGCCTCAACGTGACGCAAAAGCCGTTCGATAACCCGAAAGTGCGCGAAGCGCTGGAGTACGCCATCAACCGCCAGGCGCTGGCCAAAGTGGCCTTTGCCGGTTACGCCACGCCAGCCACCGGCATCGTGCCGCCGCGCATTGATTTTGCCCAGAGCTATCCGGCCATCAAATACGATCCGGCCAAAGCGCGTGAGTTGCTGAAGGAAGCGGGCTACCCGAATGGTTTCGAAACCACGCTGTGGTCATCGCATAACCACAGCACCGCGCAGAAAGTGCTGCAGTTCACCCAGCAGCAGCTGGCGCAGGTGGGTGTGAAGGTGAAAGTCACGGCGATGGATGCCGGCCAGCGCGCGGCGGAAGTGGAGAGTAAAGGGCAGAAAGAGAGCGGGGTGCGCATGTTCTACACCGGCTGGTCAGCCTCCACCGGCGAAGCCGACTGGGCGCTGACGCCGCTGTTCGCAACCAGCTCGTGGCCACCGGCTATCTTCAACACCGCGTTCTACAGCAACCCGCAGGTGGATAAAGACCTGGCGGATGCGCTGAAGACCACCGATCGCGACCAGAAAGCCAGACTGTATAAAGACGCGCAGGACCGCATCTGGAACGATCACCCGTGGATTCCGCTGGTGGTGGAGCAGCTGCTGTCTGCGAACAATAAAAACCTGACCGGTTTTTACGTCATGCCCGATACCTCATTCAATTTTGATGAGGCGGATCTGAAGTAACAGACGCGGCCAGCCTTACGGGGCTGGCCGATGCTGCGCGGGATTTCGCATGCTCAACTATTTTCTTAAACGCCTGCTCGGGCTGATTCCCACGCTGCTGATTGTCGCAGTGCTGGTGTTCCTGTTCGTGCATCTGCTGCCGGGAGACCCGGCGCGCCTGATTGCCGGACCGGAAGCGGATGCCTCAGTGGTGGCGCTGGTGCGTCAGGAGCTGGGACTCGATCAGCCGCTGATTCAGCAGTTCTGGCACTTTATCCTCAATGCTTTGCAGGGTGATTTTGGTCAGTCGATGGTGTCAAAGCGGCCGGTCTCTGCCGAAATTGCCGCGCGCTTTTTTCCTACTCTGTGGCTGACGCTGAGCAGCATGGTGTGGGCGGTGCTGTTTGGCATGGCGATCGGCATCGTTTCGGCGGTATGGCGCAATCGCTGGCCGGACCGCATCGGCATGACGCTGGCGGTTTCCGGCATCTCCTTCCCGGCATTTGCGCTGGGTATGCTGCTGATGCAGGTCTTTTCGGTCGAGCTCGGCTGGCTGCCGACGGTGGGCGCCGACAGCTGGCAGCACTACATTCTGCCGTCAATTACGCTCGGTGCCGCCGTGGCCGCGGTGATGGCGCGCTTTACCCGCGCTTCGTTCGTTGAAGTGATGCAGGAAGATTATATGCGCACCGCGCGGGCCAAAGGGGTGCGCGAATCGCTGGTGGTGGTCAAACATGGGCTGCGCAATGCCATGATTCCGGTGGTCACCATGATGGGGCTGCAGTTCGGCTTTCTGCTCGGCGGCTCGATTGTGGTGGAAGTGGTGTTTAACTGGCCCGGACTGGGCCGTCTGCTGGTGGATTCGGTGGAGATGCGCGATTACCCGGTGATTCAGGCCGAGGTGCTGCTGTTCTCGCTGGAGTTCATTCTGATTAACCTGATCGTCGATATGCTTTACGCGGCGATCAACCCGGCTATTCGCTACAGGTAAGGAGTCGCAATTGAAGAACTGGCGACGCGAGGCGGCATTGAAATCCCTGCCGCTGATGACGGAAAACCGGGTTCGCACGCCGTGGCGTGAATTCTGGCGGCGCTTTCGCCGTCAGCATGTGGCGCTGCTGGCGGGCGCGTTTGTGTTGCTGCTGATTGTGGTGGCGTTTATCGCCCCATGGATCGCCCCGTTTGATGCCGAAAACTATTTTGACTACGACCGGCTCAACGAAGGGCCGTCGTGGATGCATCTGTTTGGCGTCGATTCACTTGGACGCGATATCTTCAGCCGGGTGCTGGTCGGGACGCGCATTTCGCTGATCGCCGGCTTCTTCTCGGTGGCGATTGGCACGGTGATCGGCACCGTGCTGGGGCTGCTGGCGGGCTATTACGAAGGCTGGTGGGATCGCATCACCATGCGCATCTGCGATGTGTTGTTTGCGTTTCCCGGCATCCTGCTGGCGATCGCGGTGGTGGCGATCATGGGCAGTGGCATGAGCAACGTGATTGTGGCAGTGGCGATTTTCAGTATTCCGGCATTTGCCCGTCTGGTGCGTGGCAATACGCTGGTGCTGAAACATCAGACCTATATCGAGTCGGCGCGCAGTATTGGTGCTTCCGACTGGACCATTATCATGCGTCACATTTTGCCCGGTACGGTGTCGTCGATTGTGGTCTATTTCACCATGCGTATCGGTACTTCGATCATCACCGCTGCCAGCCTGTCCTTTCTCGGCCTGGGCGCGCAGCCGCCGACGCCGGAGTGGGGCGCGATGCTCAACGAAGCGCGCGCCGATATGGTGATTGCGCCGCACGTGGCGATCTTCCCCAGCCTGGCGATTTTTCTCACCGTGCTGGCGTTCAATCTGCTGGGCGACGGCCTGCGCGATGCGCTGGACCCGAAACTGAAGAGCTGATTTTCGAGCTGGCAGGCATGAACCGGAGCCACGGTGCCGCTATTCAGGGGAAATATTTGTCAGTGCAGTATTTGGGTCACCATGAATGGCGACCCTACAAGGTCATTGCGCAACATATTGTCGGCTGCACATTGAGATATGAGGGCATTGCGCGTTTTTTACCGCTCGCACATTAATGTCCAGCGGCATTGCTTGTTGTAGGGTGCGCATTCATGCGCACCGGTATCCTTTTACGCCTCAGCGCATCAAAACGTTTCCCAGTTGTCGTTACCGTGGCTCACCGCCGCGGGCAGGGCGCGGGTCGGGGCGGGCAGCACCGGTTTCACCACCCGCTCGGTTACCGCAGCGGCCGGGCGGGCGCCGGTGTTGAAACGCGCCACCGCCGATGACAATCGGCTGGCCTGCTGCTCCAGCGACGCCGAGGCGCTGGCCGATTCCTGCACCAGCGTGGCGTTCTGCTGCGTCACGCGATCCATCTCATTCACCGCCTGGCCAATCTGGTCGATACCGCGGCTCTGCTCATCGGAGGCCGAGGCAATCTCGCCCATGATATCGGTGACGCGCGTCACCGCGCTGACAATCTCCTGCATGGTATCGCCAGCGCTGCTGACCTGCTGCGAACCGAGGTCCACGCGCTGCACGGAGTTTTCAATCAGCAGTTTGATCTCTTTCGCCGCCTGCGCGCTGCGCTGGGCCAGGTTGCGCACTTCGCCCGCTACCACCGCAAAGCCGCGCCCCTGCTCACCGGCACGCGCTGCTTCTACCGCGGCGTTAAGCGCCAGAATGTTGGTCTGGAAAGCGATACCGTCAATGACGCTGGTAATGTCGGCGATTTTCTTCGAGCTGTCCGCAATGTCGCGCATGGTTTTCACCACGCCTTCCACCACGCTACCGCCTTTATCGGCGGTGTCCGACGCGGTTTTCGCCAGCTGCGTGGCCTGACGCGCGTTGTCAGCATTCTGCTTCACGGTCGCGGTCAGCTGTTCCATGCTGGCGGCGGTCTCTTCCAGTGAGGCAGCCTGCTGTTCGGTGCGCGCCGAGAGATCGTTATTACCGTTGGCGATGGCACTGGCGCTGCCAAAAATGGCATCCGCGCTGTCGCGCACGTTATTAATGGTACCAAGCAGCGCCTGCTGCATATGATTCAGGCTGGCGGCAATGGCCGCCATTTCACTGCGGCCTGCCACCTGCAGGCTGGCTGACAAATCGCCTTCGGCAAAGCGCTCGATCTGCTGCTGCACCTGCTGCATCGGTGCCAGCAGCACGCGGCGTACCAGCGTCCATACCGCCGCCACCATCAGCACCACCACCAGCGCGATGACGGCAATCATGATCAGCACCTGCTGATAGTTGCTGTCATTTTGCAGGCTGCGCTGATTAATCAGCTGCATGTTTTCATCGCGCCACTGCTGATAAGCCTGTTCCAGTTCATCCTGCGCCTGCTGCGCATCGAGGTTGCCGTAGGCCGCGTAGTTATTGGCTTTCAGAAACACGGCGGACTGCTGCAGCAGCGCGGCAAACGCTTTGAATTTATTGTCGATCAGATCGGCAGTCGACGCACTCTGGCCGTCGATGCGCGGATAGCTTCTATACTGATTGAAGTGCTGCTGCGCCGCTTCCAGCGAGGCACCGGCTGCCAGCAGCAGCTTGTTGATCGCCGCCAGCGACTGCTCGTCGGTCTGATTTTTCAGAATACGGATCGCCACGCGGTTGATGGTGACGCGGGTTTTCACCAGCGTTTGCCAGCCGTCGCCCAGCTCGCGCTGCTGATGAGACAACTGATTGCTGGCGGTGAAATTATGTTGTCCCGCGCGCAGCGAGGAGAAAAAGAGCGAGCCGGATATGGCCTGCATGGCTGTGAATACCACCAGAATAACCACAATGGCGGTCACAATTTTCATCTTGTTGAACATGTGAGCATCTCTTAGCAAATGAGCCGGTAGTTATGTTATCGGTGGAAAAAAGCATCACTAAAGTGCGGCAGCGAAATAATTCACCGCAGTAATGGTTACGGACAGGAGGCCAGGGGATGAAACCC
Source organism: gamma proteobacterium symbiont of Scutellera amethystina (assembly GCF_059730845.1). Classification (NCBI taxonomy): domain Bacteria; kingdom Pseudomonadati; phylum Pseudomonadota; class Gammaproteobacteria; species gamma proteobacterium symbiont of Scutellera amethystina. The sequence continues at coordinate 2,730,565 of NZ_AP035935.1, read as the reverse complement.
TTCAATTACCAGCAGGATTTTAAACAGCTCGACTTCCGTCAGCATCCGGAGCTGTATCAGGTCGGGCGCGGCGAGCAGGGGGTGCTGATGGTGGAACCTTATAAGAGCGAAATTCTGCCGCACTGGCGCTTTCGCACCGTCGAGCTGGCGCAGCAGTCATCAGAAAAAATCATGCAGCTGTTCGAGGCGTATCGCGCGCAGGATGATTTTGTCGATATGGATATGGCGCGCAAATTTATTCAGATGGGCTACACCCGCGCGCGCCGCTACAGCAATCATCAGGGCGGACGGAAATACGATGCCGACGGCAAAGAGCTGCCGCGGACGGTAGAAAAAGAAAAGGCCGCTGCGGCGGCCGTATTCAAAGCGTGCTGGGACCGGCTGCGCGCCGATAACGATTATCTGGCGCGCAAAAAAGCGCACCAGCAAAAGTACGGTTAAACGCGCGTGCCCCACAGGTCGTATTCGTCGGCGTGTTCGACTTTGACCCGCACCACCTCGCCGACCTTCACCTGGCGATCGCCATTCAGATAGACCGCACCGTCGATTTCCGGGGCGTCGGCCATGCTGCGGCCGACCGCGCCTTCTTCATCCACTTCATCAATGATCACCAGAATCTCGCGACCGATTTTCTCCTGCAGACGCTCTGCGGAGATCTGCTGCTGCAACTGCATGAAGCGGTCAAAACGCGCCTGCTTGACGTCGTCCGGAACCTGATCCGGCAGCTGGTTAGCCGTGGCGCCTTCAACCGGGCTGTACTGGAAGCAGCCAACGCGATCGAGGCGCGCTTCACGCAGGAAGTCGAGCAGCATCTGGAAATCTTCTTCGGTTTCGCCCGGGAAACCCACGATGAAGGTGGAACGCAGCGTCAGCTCCGGACAGATTTCACGCCAGCGTTTGATGCGCTCCAGCGTGCGCTCAACCGCGCCCGGACGCTTCATCAGCTTCAGGATGCGCGGACTGGCGTGCTGCAGTGGAATATCGAGGTAAGGCAGGATTTTGCCTTCGGCCATCAGCGGGATCACGTCATCCACGTGCGGATACGGATAAACGTAGTGCAGACGCACCCAGACGCCGAGTTTCGCCAGCTGCTCACACAGGCTGACCATGCTGGTTTTCACCGGCGAACCGTTCCAGAAACCGGTGCGGTGTTTAACATCGACGCCGTACGCGGAGGTGTCCTGCGAGATCACCAGCAGCTCTTTTACGCCCGCTTCCACCAGACGTTTAGCTTCATCGAGTACTGCGCCAATCGGACGGCTGTCCAGATCGCCACGCATTGACGGGATGATGCAGAAGGTGCAGCGATGGTTACAGCCTTCGGAAATTTTCAGGTAAGCGTAGTGGCGCGGCGTCAGCTTCACGCCCTGTTCCGGCACCAGGCTGAGGAACGGGTTGTGCTCGGGTTTTGGCACGTAAGTGTGCACGTGCGACAGCACCTGCTCGTAGCTGTGCGGGCCGGTGATCTCCAGTACTTTCGGATGCACTTCGCGAATCTGATCCACTTTGGCACCGAGGCAGCCGGTGACGATCACTTTGCCGTTTTCGTTCAGCGCTTCACCAATCGCTTCCAGTGATTCCTGTACGGCACTGTCAATAAATCCACAGGTGTTAACGATGACGATCTCCGCATCATCGTAGCGTGGCACCACGTCGTAGCCTTCTGTCCGCAGTTCCGTCAGGATGCGTTCAGAGTCAACGAGGTTTTTTGGGCAGCCGAGAGAGACGAAGCCTACACGCGGCGGATTTTTGACATGGCTCATAAGGATAAAAATTCATCATAATTAAGGTGGACAGGAGCGCGATTGTACAGAGGTTGACGGGGAAAATGTATAGGCTGCGTGAGAATCTGATTGGCGGCAAAAATTGATGTTAACGCTATGCTTGCTGAGGGTAACCCACGCTCAATAGTCACTGGGTGGCGGACATCCGGGTTGTGCAAGCGGGTCGATTTTGCTTAAATATCGGGTTGATAATTGTAAGTTATTATCGACATTACAGAATTTTAAAGCGCGCCAGCGGTGAGTTTCTCTCTGCCGGGGCTGAAGTGGATAATGTGAGAGCAGACAAATGCAAGAGATCGTCAAAGGTTTTCTGAATTTTCAACAGAATGTGTTTCCTGAAAGGAAGGATCTTTTCAAGAGTCTGGCGTCCAACCAGAATCCTAAAGCTTTATTCATCTCCTGTTCGGATAGCCGTCTGGTACCAGAGCTGGTGACACAGTCGGAGCCGGGCCAGCTGTTTGTGATCCGTAACGCCGGTAATATCGTCCCGCCGTTCGGTCCGGAGCCGGGTGGCGTGTCAGCAACCATCGAGTATGCAGTGGTCGCGCTGGGCGTAACCGAAATTATCATTTGTGGTCACTCCAACTGCGGTGCGATGAACGCGATTGCGTCCAACGCCGATCTCGAGAGCATGCCGGCGGTTGATCACTGGCTGCACTACGCCAATGCGGCAAAAGCGGTGGTGGAAGAGCGCAACTACGAATCGGTTGAGAAACGCCTCAACGAAATGGTGAAAGAGAACGTGATTGCTCAGCTCAACAATATCAAAACGCATCCTTCCGTTTCGGTCGCGCTGCGCAAAGGTAAGCTGCGCCTGCATGGCTGGGTTTATGATATTGAAAGCGGCGGCATTATTGCGCTGACCAAAGGCGGTGAATCCTTCATTTCACTGTCGGAAAACCCGGAAACCTGCTTCGAATAATCCTGCCTGCTATCCGCCCGGCCACTGCGCCGGGCTTAATGTTTTGTAAATCCTGCACATCCTTTCTTACTGGCTGACTACCCTTAACGGCAGACTGTGAAAAGGAGAATCCCATGCGTTTATGGCGTGTTGCGCTGCTGGCTGGCGCGCTCAGCGGTTCCTTTACCGCGCTGGCGGCTGATGTCCAGGTGCAGGTGTTACAGGACAAGCTCGATCATCCATGGTCGGTGGCGTTTCTGCCCGACCAGCAAACCTTGCTGATTACCGAACGTTCCGGACAGCTGCGCAGCTGGCAGCCGGGCCGGGGGCTATCGCAGCCGATTAGTGGCGTACCCGACGTGTGGGCCAGGCGCCAGGGCGGTCTGCTGGATGTGGTGCTGGCGCCGGACTTCGCGCAAAGCCGTCGGGTGTGGCTCAGTTATACCATTGCCGATGACACCGGCCGCGCGGGCGGCGTGGTGGGTTACGGCACGCTCAGCGCAGATCTCCGTCAGCTGCAGGATTTTAAGGTGGTGCTGGAGCAAACGCCGAAACTCTCCGGCGGTGCCAACATCGGCACGCGGCTGGCGTTTGATCGCCAGGGCTATCTGTACATCGCGTTCGGCGATAACTTTGCCAGCCGCAGCGCGCAGCAGCTGGACAAGCTGTCGGGCAAAATCGTCCGCCTGACGCAGGACGGCAAGGTGCCGGCGGATAATCCGTTTAACCATCGTCAGGGCGCACGCGCGGAGATCTGGTCTTACGGCGTACGCAACCCGCAGGGGCTGGCGCTCAATCCATGGACGCAGCAGATGTGGGAGAGTGAACACGGCCCGCGCGGCGGCGATGAGGTGAATCTGGCGGCGAAGGGCAAAAATTACGGCTGGCCGCTGGCGACGTATGGCATTGATTACAGCGGGCAGAAAGTGCCGGAAGCGCAGGGCAGCGCCGTTGCCGGCACTGAGCAGCCGCTGTTTTACTGGCAGCAATCGCCGGCCATCAGCGGCATGGCGTTTTACAATAGCGCGCGCTTTCCCCAGTGGAAAAACTCGCTGTTTATCGGTGCGCTGAAAGATAAAAGTCTGATCCGTCTGCGCGTTAACGGCGAGAAGGTTGAAGAGGCGCAGCGGCTGCTGGGCGATCGTGGCGAACGTATCCGCGATGTTCGTCAGGGACCGGATGGTTATCTGTATGTGCTGACCGATGAGGCCAATGGCAAGCTGCTGAAAGTCGGGCTGGCGGATGCCGCCAGCGCCGCGCGGGGTTAAATCAGCGCACCCAGTTACACACCTGCCAGCCGCGCTGCTGCGCTTCCTGCTGCAGCAGCGCATCCGGGTTAATCACCCATGCATGATCGGCATGCGACAGCAGCGGCAGATCGTTCATCGAATCGCTGTACGCCCAGGTGCGCTCAAAGCGTCGATCCTGCTGCAGCGCTCGCCAGTCGCTGAGTCGTGAAACTTTGCCTTCACGGTAAGTGGCGGTGCCGTAAATCTCACCGCTGTAGCGTTCATCGACCACTTCCACGCCAATCGCCAGCGCGCCGTGTACGCCCAGCCGTTCCGCAATCGGCACGGCGAGGTGATCGCCGCTGGCGGTAATAATCATTACCGTGTCGCCACGCTGCTGATGCCACTGAATGCGTTCGCGCGCGGCGGGAAAGACGCGCGGCAGGATATCGCGATGAATAAAGCGCCGCACCCAGCCTGCGACGGTGAGCGTCGCCATGCCGGTGAGCGGTGAGAGCGTGGTGCGCATGTACTCTTCAATCGACAGGCTGCCGGCGTGGTATTGCGCCATCAGCGCCTGCTCCTGACGAATGATCTCTTCCGGTGCAAACCCCTGCGAAACCAGCCAGCGCAGCCAGAGGCTGGTGCTGTCTTCACAAATCAGGGTTTCATCCAGATCGAAAACGGCTAAGTCCATCATGATTCTCCTCGGGCTGACTGGCATCAGGTTAGCGGAATTTTGTGACTGGCTTAACTGTTCTGCGAAAATTCGGAATTTCTCGCAATTTTTCCTCTGCCCTGACGCCCGCGCACTGGCAGCGCAGCGGCCTTAATGCCAGGGTTACTCTAACAAACTCTAAAAAACTTTACGGTTTGGCGGTTTTTTTCACCGGCGTGAACCGTTAGCGTTTGGTAAGACATGTCTTACCTGCACAAATCCGTGATTTTACAAGGACAATTGGGTCACGCTCATGAGAAAAACATCCCTGACTTCAGTCTGGCGGCCACTGGCGGCCAGTTCATTATTGTTGCTTTTCGTCCCTGTCACCACTCAGGCCGAGCAGGCACCGGCGGCACCGCAGATTGAGGCAAAGGCCTGGATTCTGATGGACTACAGCAGCGGCAAAGTGCTGGCAGAGTCCAATGCCGACCAGCGTCTTGATCCCGCCAGTCTGACCAAAATGATGACCAGCTACGTGGTCGGCCAGGCGCTGAAATCCGGCAAAATCACCAGTAACGACATGGTGACCATCGGCCAGGATGCCTGGGCCACCGGCAATCCGAAACTGCGCGGATCGTCGCTGATGTTTCTTAAACCGGGCGACCGCAGCCCGGTTTCGGAACTGAATAAGGGCGTGGTGATTCAGTCAGGGAATGATGCCTGTATCGCGCTGGCGGATTATGTCGCCGGCAGTCAGGATGCCTTCATCGGCCTGATGAACCATTACGTTAAAGCCTTTGGCCTGCAAAACACCCACTTCATGACGGTGCACGGTCTGGACGCCGAAGGCCAGTACAGCACCGCACGCGACATGGCGATCATCGGCCAGCGCCTGATTGGTGATGTGCCGGAAGAGTATGCGCTGAACAGCGAAAAAGAATTTACCTTTAATAATATCAAACAGATGAACCGCAACCGCCTGCTGTGGAGTAGCAACCTTAAGGTTGACGGCATCAAAACCGGGCATACCTCAGGGGCGGGCAACAATCTGGTTGCTTCAGCGGTCGATGGCGATATGCGCCTGATTTCGGTGGTACTGGGCGCGCAGACCGATGCCATTCGCTTTCGCGAGAGTGAAAAGCTGCTGACGTGGGGCTTCCGTTTCTATGAAACCGTTACGCCGATTAAAGCGGATAAACCGTTTGCCCAGCAGCGCGTGTGGTTTGGCGAAAACAGCCAGGTCAACCTCGGCGTGGCGAAGGATGCGGCGATCACTATCCCGAAAGGGCAGATGAAAAATCTCAAGGCCAGCTTTACCCTTAACGCACCGCAGCTGGAAGCGCCGCTGAAAAAGAATCAGGTAGTAGGCACTATCGATTTCCAGCTGGATGGCAAAACCATTGAGCAGCGTCCGCTGGTGGCGATGGAGGATGTACCGGAAGCCGGCTTTATTGGCCGCATCTGGGATTTCATTATGATGAAATTCAACGGCTGGTTTGGTAAGTGGTTCAGTTAATCTCAGGGCGGCGGGTCAGCCCGTGGCTAACCCGCCTGCCGGCGCAGTTTATCCGCGCACCCAGCCTTTTTTAATCGGCATCGCGAACAGGGCGCGGTAGAGTTGATGCGTCAGCGCCAGCATGCGCTGACCGTACAGCTGCCACGCCAGATGCGAAGCCAGACAGCCAAGCAACCCCACCAGAAAACCGCCCAGCATATCCAGCGGCCAGTGCACGCCGAGATACACGCGTGACCAGGCAATAGCGCTGCCAATCGCCAGCAAAACCACCCCGGACCACAGACGGTGCCAGAAAATAAACGCCAGCGCGAAGGTAAAAATCGTGGTGCCGTGATCGCTGGGATAGGAGTCATCAGCAGCGTGTGACAGGAACTGATGACCGAAGCCAATGGCGAACGGGCGCGGGTGTGGCAGTAGCTGGCCCACGCACCAGGAGATGCTCAGCGCATAAATCAGCGCCATGCCGGTTTTCAGCACCAGCGCGCGCTGCGACTGCAGCTGATCGCGCGGTCCCCACAGCCACAGGGCGACAATCAGCAACGGCACAATCGCAATCACATCTTTGGCGATAAAGGTCGCCAGGCTGATCAGCCACGCGGGAGAATCCGGCGTGGCGTTAATCCATAAAAAGAGGGTGTGGTTAAGAGCTTCCATCACGTTTCCTCGTCCTCGTCTTGTTTACCCAAAAAGAAATTGCGGCAAAAATCAGCAGCTGGCTGAGCCACACCCACCAGCCCGCCCACAAATTGTGGGAGAAAAAGTGCGCACCACGCATCACCTGGCCATAGCCCATCAGCAGGCCACAGGCGATACCCACTGCCAGCGCCAGCAGCGCGCGGCGTGGACGCTCCGGCCACCACAAAAAAAACAGCGCCATCAGCGCAAAGCCGCTGGAAGCATGGCCGCCCGGAAAGCACTGGCCCGGGCCACTGTTGGCCGGTACCGCCGCCAGCAGCGGAAAGCTTGCGGCATTGCCGCCGAACAGCGCCAGATCCCACGGACAGGAGTGCGCGCTGTGCGCCTTCAGCATGCCCACCACCAGCGGCCCCATACCAAACAGCAGGGCCACCAGCACACGCCGGGCGTCGCGCTGTTGCAGGCCGCGCAGTAACAGCAGCACCGCGCCAGCGATAATCACATCCTTCATCAGCCGATGGTTAATCAGATCCAGCCAGCGGTTGTGCTGCCACGGAAAACGCCGGGTGAGCGGATCAAACCAGCGCTGGCTGATGGCGATGTCGAGGCTTTCGTGGCGCGACCACCACAGAAACGCCAGCGCCAGAATTGCCAGCAAAATAAGGTTGATAGCGTAGAAGCGCGCGGACAGAGAATAAATAGCCGCGCTCCGAATCTCACTGCGGGTTGTTGGAGTGTTTAACTTTGATGAAAGTTGCATGAATATTTGCAAATAGCGAAACCAGAGTCACAGGGTGGCAAATCACGCTTAGGGAAACCTTAAGGGGAGCGCGTAGCAGGCATAAAAAAACCCGCTAGCAGAAGGCTAACGGGCTCCTCAATTTGGGGATTTCAAAGAAAAGCAGTGGCACTTATTCAGACTGCATCGCGTCCGATTAGTTCTGACGCGTGTAAAAATATTTTTAAACAGGCAAAAGCGGCCAGATGATGACAATCAGCGTCCCCGCCAGCGTCAGCAAGACGTTGGCAATGGCGTAGGTGCCGGCATAGCCGAGCGCCGGAATGCTGCTGCGCGCGGTATCGCTGATGATCTCCATGGCCGGTGCGCAGGTGCGCGCGCCCATGATGGCACCAAACAGCAGCGCGCGGTTCATGCGCAGCACATAAGCGCCGAACAGATAGCAAATCACCACCGGCAACAGACTCACCAGCAGGCCGCTCAGCAGCATCAGCGCGCCCGCACTGCCGAGACCGTGCTGCAGCCCGCTGCCGGCGCTCAGGCCAACCCCGGCCATAAACACCATCAGGCCAAACTCTTTCACCATGGTCAGTGCGCCCTGTGGGATGTAGCCGAACGTCGGGTGGTTGGCGCGCAGGAAGCCGAGCATGATGCCGGCAAACAGCAGCCCGGCGGCGTTGCCCAGGCCAAAGCTGAAGTTGCTGAACTGGAAGGTGATCATGCCGATCATCAGGCCGATGATAAAGAAGGCGCAGAACGCCAGCAGATCGGTCATCTGGCTGTGAATAGCAATGAAGCCGATGCGATCGGCCAGGCTTTTCACCCGACGCGCTTCGCCGCTCACCTGCAGCACATCGCCTTTGTTGAGCATAATGCTGTCGTCGATCGGCATCTCAATCTGGCTGCGAATCACCCGGTTGAGGAAGCAGCCATGATCGGTCAGTTTTAAATGGCTCAGGCGTTTATTCACCGCGTTGTGGTTTTTCACCACGATCTCTTCGGTGACGATGCGCATGTCGAGCAGATCGCGATCGAACACCTCTTTACCATTACGGAAACTGGCGTCGAGACGCGCATGGGCATCCGGATAGCCCACCAGAGAAATTTCGTCGCCGAGCTGCAGCACGGCATCACCGTCCGGGCTGGCGAGAATGCCGTTACGCCGCAGGCGCTCAATGTAGCAGCCGGTCTGACGGTGAATCCCCAGCTCGCGCAGGTTTTTGCCGCCGCTCCACTCAACCAGCTCCGGACCAACGCGATAAGCACGAATTACCGGCAGGAACACTTTACGCTGGCTGTCCGCATCCAGACCGCGCTCGCGCGCGATTTGCTGGGCGCAGGTCGGCAAATCCTGATGCTGCAGGCGCGGCAGGTAGCGTGCGCCGAAAATCAGGCTGACCAGCCCAATCAGATAGGTAAGGGCGTAACCCAGGCTGAGGTTATCCTGCATGCGCCCCAGCAGCTGCGTGTCGCTGATGCTTTGCCGCAGCGTATCGCCTGCGCCCACCAGCACCGGCGTTGAGGTCATCGAGCCGGCCAGCATGCCGGCGGTGAGGCCGATATCCCAGCCAAACAGTTTGCCGAGCGTCAGCGCAATCAGCAGGGCGCTGACCACCATGACGATCGCCAGAAAGAAATAGTTCTTACCGTCGCGGAAAAAGATGGAGAAAAAGTTGGGACCGGCTTCCACCCCGACACAAAAAATAAACAGCATAAAGCCCAGACTTAAGGCGTCAGTATTAATCGCGAAGTGTTGCTGACCCAGAATCAGCGAAACCACCAGCACACCAATAGAATTACCGAGTTGTACGGAGCCAAGGCGTAATTTACCCAGGCACAGGCCGAGGGCTAATACGACAAATAATAACAGAACGTCATTTCCGCTTAACAATTCTGCGACGTTAATGTTCACGGTTTAACTTCTTATTTACCTGTAACGGGTTGATGGGAGGGGATTTTTTCGCTATCTTGTGACGGCAGCGCACGGCCCGGTCACCGAATGTTCTTAATCTGTGACCCACATAAAGCGGCGCCATTCTAATCATAATTAACACCCTCAGCTATCAGCAGTTTTCATTCCTTCTGCCTTCAGCTGTTTCTTTTTATTTCCACGTAAGCGCATCAGGGCAGTTAAAAGTTTCAATATTGTTAACGTCAAAGTTGAGGAGAGGTATGTTGCAGCGCAATAATCGCTGGCCAGCATCGGTTCTGGGCGTGATGCTTTATACGCTGGTGTTTATTTTTGCACATCATTTTTGGTCCGCCGCCGCGACGCAGGCGGTGCGTGGACAGCCGGAACTGCTGCTGTTTCTGCTGCCGGGCATCGTGATGGCGCTGCTGCAGCCGGACAGTCCGCTGATCGGCACACTGTGGATCGCGCTGGGCGGGACGCTGCTGGGCATGATGTGGGTGTGGCTGGTGATGCCGATGACGCACAGCTTGCTGCTGGTGACGGCGTGGAGCCTGAGTGCACTATTCTGGGCGGGGTGCGGTGCGCTGCTGGTGCGCCTGTTGCGCATTATGCTGGCGATGCGGACCAGCTGAGTGAAGCGAAGACGGGCCCGCAGGCCCGTCAGGTCAGGCTTCGATGCCGAGGTTTTCTTTGGTCCACGCAGCAAATTCGGTGTAACCACCGATGTGCTGGTCGTCGAGGAAGATCTGCGGCACGGTAGAAACCGGTTTGCCGGCACGCGCTTCCAGGTCGGCTTTGGTGATGCCGGTCGCCTGGATATCGACGTACTGATAATTAAAATCGTCGCGCTCGCTGGTTAACTTCGTGGCTAACTCTTTTGCTCGTACGCAGTAAGGGCAGCTGGAACGGCCAAAAATCACTGCAATCATTGCTTCTCTCCTTCCGCTGCTGTTTTGTGACTTGTCTCACATCACAGCGTGAATAATGCGTCACATCATGCCCGCCCATCCTGCTTAAGAAAAGCAGAAATTGCCTGTTACTCTAATGCGCGCTGTCTATACCCGGTCACAATGCCGTACTACAGTATTCGGGTATCACCTGCAGCAGAAACAGATGAACACTGAGGAGCTCTGAACCATGCGTAATCTGGCGACGTTGCCCAAACCCGTGCTACTGCTGGAAGCGCTGGGCGTGCTGGCAGTGATTGGCGCGCTGCTGCTGGTCAACGACTGGCTGGCGGCACCGGCATTCATGGCGAAAAAACCGCTGGCAACGCTGCTGTTTTTCCTCGGCATTGCGCTGATGTTGCCGGCAGCGTGGCTGATGATGTGGCGCACCGCAAAGGCGATGGCACCGCAGTTGTTCAATCACAACCACAAAAAGAAGTAACCGGAGAGGATTATGACGCCGACTATTGATTTGCTTTGCAGCCACCGTTCCATTCGCGCCTTTACTGAGCAGGGGATTGATGACGCCCAGCGCAGCGCGATTATCGCTGCGGCGCAGGCGGCCTCGACCTCCAGTTTTTTACAATGTTCTTCCATTGTCCGTATCACCGACCGCGCCCTGCGCGAGCAGCTGGTGCAGCTCACCGGCGGGCAGCCGTGGGTCAGCGCCGCAGCGGAGTTTTGGGTGTTCTGCGCCGACTTCAACCGCCACCAGCAAATCTGCCCTGAGGCCCAACTGGGCCGTGCCGAACAGCTGCTGCTGGGTTGTGTCGATACCGCGCTGATGGCGCAGAACGCCATGGTGGCTGCGGAATCGCTCGGTTTAGGCGGCGTGTTTATTGGCGGCATTCGCAACAGCATCGCGCAGGTGACGGAGCTGCTGGGGCTGCCGAAGTTTGTGCTGCCGCTGTTTGGCTTCTGCATCGGCCATCCCGACGCGTCACCGGACGTCAAGCCGCGCATGCCGCAGGCGATGCTGGTGCATGAAAACCGCTACCAGCCGCTGGATAAAGCGGTGCTGGCGCAATATGACCAGCAGATCACCGCTTACTATCAGCAGCGCGACAGCAATCAGCGCTCGGAAAACTGGAGCGAACTGATTCAGCGTTTGATCATTAAAGAAACGCGACCGTTCATGCTGGACTACCTGCATCAGCAGGGCTGGGCAACGCGCTAAGCACAGGGACCGCTGCAATGAAGATGGCCATTCTCACCCGTGACGGCGCGCTCTACTCCTGTAAACGCCTGCGTGAAGCCGCGGAAGCGCGTGGCCATCAGGTGCAGATGATCGATCCGCTCTCCTGCTACATGAACATCAACTCCGACTCGCCGGCGGTGCACTATCGCGGTGAGGCGCTCGGCCATTTCGACGCGGTGATCCCGCGCATCGGCACCGCCACCACCTTTTACGGTACGGCGGTGCTGCGTCAGTTCGAGATGCTCGGCAGCTATCCGCTCAACGAGTCAGTGGCCATTACCCGCGCACGCGACAAGCTGCGCTCGCTGCAGCTGCTGGCGCGCGAGGGCATCGACATGCCGGTTACCGGCTTTGCCTCGTCGCCGGATGATACGCAGGATGTGATCGCCATGGTCGGCGGCGCGCCGCTGGTGGTGAAACTGGTGGAGGGGACGCAGGGGATCGGCGTGGTGCTGGCGGAAACCCGCCAGGCGGCAGAGAGCGTGATCGATGCGTTTCGCGGTCTCAATGCGCATATTCTGGTGCAGGAGTTCATCAAAGAGGCGCGCGGGCGCGACATCCGCTGCCTGGTGATTGGTGACGAAGTGGTGGCGGCGATTGAGCGGGAAGCCAAAGAGGGCGATTTCCGCTCTAATCTGCACCGCGGCGGCAGCGCCCGCGCCGTCACCATTACCGATCAGGAGCGCGAGATCGCGGTCAAAGCGGCCACAACGCTGGGATTAGCCGTGGCGGGCGTGGATATTCTGCGCGCCAACCGGGGTCCGCTGGTGATGGAGGTCAATGCCTCTCCGGGGCTGGAGGGCATCGAAGGCAGCACCGGTTTAGACATTGCCGCCATGATGATCCGCTGGATTGAGCAGCACGCCTGTCCCGGTTATCGTCCGAAAACCGGGGGCTGAACCGCGCTTTTGCGCGGTTTTCGTGGCATCTGCAGCCATTTTTCCGTAAGCTAAGGCGCTTATTTATTCACCCCACAGGATACAACGATGGATTCACTGGTCGTTCCTGACATCGACATGCTGCGTCGCTGGCTGGATCAACAAAATATCACCTGGTTCGAATGCGATGCCTGCCAGGCTTTGCATCTGCCGCATATGCAGAATTTTGACGGGGTGTTTGACGCGAAAATCGACCTGGTGGATAACGTTATCCTCTTCTCGGCGCTGGCAGAAGTAAAGCCCACCGCGCTGATCCCGCTGGTTGGTGAACTGTCGCAAATCAATGCCAGTTCGCTGACGGTGAAAGCCTTTATCGATATACAGGATGACAACCTGCCGAAGCTGATCGTCTGCCAGTCAATCAGCGTAAGCGCCGGCATCACCTTTGGTCAGTTCACCCACTTCATGAAGCAGAGCGAAGAGGGGATTTCGATGGTGATCATGGAAGCGTTCGCTAATCATCTGCTGATGATGGGCGAAGACGAGGAGCGTCCGCCGAGCGTCAGCAGCCACAGCATGCTGCACTGATTTTTCCCCTCCTGCTAACTGCCGCTTTTTGCGGCAGTTTTCATTTCAGGTCCACCACTTTTTATTCTGCATTTTGCCCTTTATTGCCAGATATTAGTCGTGCTTTATGCCGCTAGTGCCAGAGTGCATAGCAGAAACATGCATAACTTATCGCAAAAAGGCGTTTTTTAAGCTGGGATCTGGCACGCAGGAATCAGGGGGGCTATTCTTGCGGGGCTGTCTGATACGTGCAACTACGGCGCAGCTATAGGTTTTTGCTATTAAACTCCCGCTGAATATTGATTCATTGTGTGGCTGTAATTTAACAGACAACGCAACGACCGGATCGCGTGTATGCAGCGTTGTGATGACCCGCTCAGGAGGAAGAAAAACATGATCAACCAGTCAAAAAAATGGTTGCCAGGTGTGGTTGCAGGTGTGCTGATGGCTGCGGCCGTGGGCGCTCAGGCAGAGGATAAAACGCTGCACGTTTATAACTGGTCCGATTATATTTCGGCCGACACCGTGCCCAATTTTGAAAAGCAGACCGGCATCAAAGTGGTCTACGACGTGTTTGACTCCAACGAAGTGCTGGAAGGCAAACTGATGGCCGGCAGCACCGGTTATGACGTGGTGGTACCGTCGTCGAGCTTCCTCGCGCGTCAGCTGCAGTCGGGTGTGTTCCAGGAGCTGGATAAGAGCAAGCTGCCTAACTATAAAAATCTCGATCCCGATCTGATGGCGAAAGTGGCCCAGCACGATCCGGGTAACAAATACGCCATTCCTTACCTGTGGGGCACCACCGGTATTGGCTATAACATCGATAAAGTCAAAGCGGCACTGGGCGCCGATGCGCCGGTGAACAGCTGGGATCTGGTGCTGAAGCCGGAAAACCTGGAAAAACTGAAGAGCTGCGGCGTTTCGTTCCTCGATGCGCCAGAAGAGATTTTTGCCACCGTGCTGAACTACCTCGGCAAAGATCCGAACAGCTCTGACGCGAAAGATTACACCGGTGCGGCGACCGATCTGCTGCTGAAGCTGCGGCCGAATATCCGCTACTTCCACTCTTCGCAGTACATCAATGACCTCGCCAACGGCAACATCTGCGTCGCCATCGGCTGGTCTGGCGATATTCTGCAGGCGAAAGATCGCGCGGTGAAAGCCAACAACGGTGTCCATCTCGGTTACAGCGTTCCGAAAGAGGGCGCGCTGGCGTTCTTCGACATGATGGCCATTCCAAAAGACGCGAAAAATCTGGATGCGGCTTATCAGTGGCTGAACTACATCATGGATCCGAAAGTGATTGCCGACGTCTCCAACAAGATGAACTACGCCAACGGCAACAAAGCGTCGCTGCCGCTGATCAATGCGGATGTGCGCAACAATCCGGGAATCTTCCCGACGCCGGAAGCGATGGCCAAACTGTTTGTGCTCAAGGTCCAGGATCCGAAACTGGATCGTGCGCGTACCCGTGCATGGACTAAAGTAAAAAGTGGTAAGTAATTCGTTCTGAACGGATTCCCTTATCGGTAAACGACAACAGAGGCGCGGTGCTGGCCTCTGTTGTGTCATTTAGCGGCTGGCTGTGCCGCGCTATCCCGCTTAGCGCCGGAGACATGTGAGTGAACGACGCGATTCCCCGCCCCCAAAATAAAACGGCTAAGGCGTTAACGCCGCTGCTGGAAATCCGCAACCTGACGAAATCGTTTGACGGCCAGCACGCCGTGGATGATGTCAGCCTGACCATTTACAAAGGCGAAATTTTCGCACTGCTGGGCGCTTCCGGCTGTGGCAAGTCCACGCTGCTGCGGATGCTGGCCGGCTTTGAAATTCCCAGCAGCGGCCAGATTGTGCTGGATGGTCAGGATCTGTCCCACGTGCCGCCGTATCAGCGGCCCATCAACATGATGTTCCAGTCGTACGCGCTGTTTCCGCACATGACGGTGGAACAGAACATCGCTTTTGGCCTGAAGCAGGACAAATTGCCGAAAGGCGAAATCAGCAGCCGCGTGGCAGAGATGCTGGCGCTGGTGCATATGGAAGAATACGCCAAACGTAAGCCGCACCAGCTTTCTGGCGGCCAGCGTCAGCGCGTGGCGCTGGCGCGTAGCCTGGCGAAACGTCCCAAGCTTCTGCTGCTCGACGAACCGATGGGCGCGCTGGATAAAAAACTGCGTGACCGCATGCAGCACGAAGTGGTGGATATTCTGGAGCGCGTAGGCGCTACCTGCGTGATGGTGACCCACGATCAGGAAGAAGCCATGACCATGGCGGGCCGCATCGCCATCATGAACCGCGGTAAATTTGTGCAGATCGGCGAGCCGGAAGAGATTTACGAGCACCCGACCAGCCGCTACAGCGCCGAGTTTATCGGCTCGGTGAATGTGTTTGATGGCCTGCTGCGCGAACGCCGCGACGAAGGCGTGGTGATCGACAGTCCGGGGCTGATGCATCCGCTCAAGGTGCAGACCGATGTGTCGATTGTGGACAACGTGCCGGTGCACGTGGCGCTGCGGCCGGAAAAAGTCATGCTGTGCGACGAGGTGCCGGCCGACGGCTGCAACTTTGCTGTGGGCGAAGTGGTGCATATCGCCTATCTCGGCGATCTGTCGATTTACCACGTACGGCTGCGCAGCGGCCAGATGATCAGCGCCCAGCTGCAGAATGCGCATCGCTACCGGAAAGGCGCGCCCACCTGGGGCGATGAAGTGCGCCTGTGCTGGGATGCCGACAGCTGTGTGGTCCTGACGGTTTAAGGAGGCGCTATGAGCCAGATTTCTCAACGCAGCGAGCCGGAGGTAGCGGGCACACCGCTGCAGCGCTGGGGCACACGCATGAAAATGCAGCACGGTCGCAAGCTGGTGATCGCGCTGCCTTATCTGTGGCTAATCCTGCTGTTTATGCTGCCGTTCCTCATCGTGCTGAAGATTAGTTTCGCCGATATTGCGCGCGCCATTCCGCCGTACACCGATTTGGTGACCTGGGCGGACGACCAGCTCAACCTGGTGCTCAATCTGGGCAACTACCTGACGCTAACCGACGATCCGCTGTACGCCGAAGCTTATCTCACCTCGCTGAAGGTGGCGGCGATCTCAACGGTGATCTGTCTGCTGATCGGTTATCCGCTGGCGTGGGCGGTGGCGCACAGCAAGCCCTCCATGCGCACCATCCTGCTGCTGCTGGTGATCCTGCCGTCGTGGACCTCGTTCCTGGTGCGCGTCTATGCGTGGATGGGGCTGCTGAACAACAACGGGATCCTCAACCGCTTCCTGATGTGGCTTGGCGTGATCGATCATCCGCTGATCATCCTGTACACCAACACGGCGGTGTATATCGGTATCGTTTACTGCTACCTGCCGTTTATGGTGCTGCCGATCTACACCGCGCTGACGCGCATTGATTATTCGCTGGTGGAAGCGTCGCTCGACCTCGGCGCGCGCCCGCTGAAAACCTTCTTCAGCGTCATCGTGCCGCTGACCAAAGGCGGCATTATTGCTGGCTCAATGCTGGTATTTATCCCGGCGGTGGGCGAGTACGTGATCCCGGAACTGCTCGGCGGACCGGACAGCATCATGATTGGGCGCATTTTGTGGCAGGAGTTCTTCAACAACCGCGACTGGCCGGTGGCCTCGGCGCTGGCGGTGATCATCCTGCTGATCCTGATTCTGCCTATCGTCTGGTTCCACAAACATCAAAACCGTGAAATGGGGGAGAAGGGATGAATCAGCTACCGGTAATCCGCTCTCCGTGGCGCACCGCGATTCTGGCGCTGTGCTTCCTGTTCCTGTACGCGCCGATGCTGCTGCTGGTGGTTTACTCCTTCAACAGCTCGCAGCTGGTGACGGTATGGGAGAGCTTCTCGTTTCACTGGTATCGCGTGCTGTTCCAGGATGATGCGATGCTGGATGCGGTTGGCCTGAGCCTGACCATCGCGGCGCTGTCGGCCACCATGGCAGTAGTGCTCGGCACCATGGCGGCGGTGATTATCGTGCGCTTCGGGCGTTTTCGCGGCCACAGCGGCTTTGCTTTCATGCTCACCGCGCCGCTGGTGATGCCCGACGTGATCACCGGTCTGTCGCTGCTGCTGCTGTTCGTGGCGATGGGCAATACCTTTGGCTGGCCGGGCGATCGCGGCATGCTGACCATCTGGCTGGCGCACGTCACGTTCTGTACCGCCTACGTGGCGGTGGTGATCAACTCGCGGCTGCGCGAGCTGGATCGCTCAATTGAAGAAGCGGCGATGGACCTCGGCGCTACGCCGCTGAAGGTGTTCTTCGTGATTACCGTGCCGATGATTGCCCCGGCGATCATTACCGGCTGGCTGCTGGCGTTTACTCTGTCGCTGGACGACCTGGTGATCGCCAGCTTCGTCACCGGGCCGGGCGCTACCACGCTGCCGATGGCGATCTTTGCCACGGTGCGGCGCGGCGTCAATCCGGAGATCAACGCGCTGGCCTCGCTGATTCTGTTTGTGGTCGGGCTGGTCGGCTTTATTGCCTGGCGCTTTATGGCGCACGAAGAAAAACAGCGATTGCGCGATATTCAGAAAGCAAAACGTGGCTGAGTGACGCAACATTTGCCAATATAAGCAAGGCTGACTCTGTCAGCCTTTTCTTATGGAGCGCGCGCAATGTCGGAAACGTTGAAAAACCTGGTGTTAACCTCCACGCCCGTGCCGGTGACCATTGCCGGCAGCGCCATTATCGCCACGCGCTGTATCAGCGTGCTGATGCTGGCCAATGAGCTGGGCTATGACGAAATCGCCAATTTCGTGCACCGCAGCGCGCAGGCGTGGGACTCCACGCTAATTTTTATCGCCAGCCAGCTGATTTTCCTGTTTGAACTGCGCTGTGCCTTTACCCTGATGCGCGGCAGTAATGCCGGGCGCTGGGGCTACGTGGCCACACAGATCGTGGTGCTGCTGTACATGCTGATGGCGTCGGTGGGCTGGATCTATCCGGAGATTTTCAGCATTCCCGGCGAGAATAACGCGCAGATTATTCACCACACGCTGCTGCAGAAACTGCCGGATGTGCTGGTGCTGCTGCTGCTGTTTGTGCCGGCCAGCAGTCGCGCATTTTTCCGCAGCCGGTGATACAATCGGCCCCCGTTTTTGCTCCCGATTCTCAATACAGGCCTTTCCATGCATTGCGCGCTTTATCAGGCCGGTCGCTGTCGCTCATGTCAGTGGCTGGAAAAACCCTATCCGCAACAGCTGAGCGACAAGCAGGCGCAGCTGACGCAGCTGCTGGACGGCATGCCGGTCGCCGACTGGCGGCCGCCGGTTACCTCGGTGCAGCAGGGGTTTCGCAATAAAGCCAAGATGGTGGTGAGCGGCAGCGTGGAAAAACCGCTGTTCGGCATGGTGGCGCGAGACGGCGAGCCGGTGGATCTCTGCGCCTGTCCGCTCTATCCCGCCAGCTTCGCGGCGGTATTCGACGTGCTGAAACCCTTTATCGCCCGTGCCGGTCTGACGCCGTACAACGTAGCGCGCAAACGCGGCGAGCTGAAGTTTTTGCTGCTGACGGAGAGTACCCAGGGCGGCATGATGCTGCGTTTTGTCCTGCGCTCGCACAGCAAACTGGCGCAACTGCGCGCCGCGCTGCCGTGGCTGCAACAGCAGCTGCCGCAGCTGCAGGTGATCTCCGCCAATATTCAGCCGGTGCACATGGCGATACTGGAGGGCGAGGAGGAGATGGCGCTGACGCCTGAGCAGGCGCTGCCGGAACGCTTCAACGACGTGCCGCTGTATATCCGTCCGCAAAGTTTCTTCCAGACTAACCCGCAGGTGGCGGCTGCGCTGTACGCAACGGCACGCGACTGGGTGGCGGAGCTGCCGGTGCACAGCATGTGGGATCTGTTCTGTGGCGTTGGCGGCTTTGGCCTGCACTGCGCCACGCCGCAGATGCAGCTGACCGGCATTGAAATCAGTGCGGAAGCCATCGCCTGCGCGCAGCAGTCGGCGCAGCAGCTGGGGTTAGAGCAGGTGAGTTTTGCCGCGCTGGATTCCACGCAGTTTGCCACCGGGCATGCGAGCGTGCCGCAGCTGGTGCTGGTCAATCCGCCACGTCGCGGTATTGGCGCAGAACTGTGCGCCTGGCTGAGCCGCATGGCGCCGGACTACATTCTGTATTCCAGCTGCAATCCCGCCAGCATGGCGCAGGACATTGCGCGCCTGGCCGACTATGACATCAGCCGCGTGCAGCTGTTCGATATGTTCCCGCACACCGCACATTTCGAGGTGCTGACGTTACTGCGTCATAAGGGTGGAATCGCGTAGCGCCCGGCTGCGCTGAGGACGTGCAGAACCTGGCAGGCCCGGCGCCACGCAACTCCATAATGCTTATTCCGGGAACCACTTCTGATTGATCTGCTGCCAGCGACCGTTGGCTTTCAACGCCGCCAGCGCGCTATTCAGCTGTTGCAGCAGCGCGCTGTTGCCCTTGCGCACCGCAATGCCGAGCCCGGTGCCGAAGTAGTCGCTGTCGGTAATGTGCTCGCCGACCGCGCTCAAATCCGCATTGGCCTTCAGCCACTGATTGACGACTGCGCTGTCACCAAATACGCCGTTGAGCCGGCCATTTTTCAGGTCGAGGATTGCGTTCTGGTAGCTGTCGTAGGCCACCGCAATTACTTCCGGATGCTTCTCCAGCAGGTATTTCTGATGGGTGGTGCCGTTTTCCACGCCGATGCGTTTGCCTTTCAGCTGGCTAAAATCGCTATATTCACCTTTATGGGCGATGACAATCGCCGAATTGGCGTAGTAGGGCTGGGTGAAATCGACCTGCTTACTGCGCTCGGCGGTGATATCCATGCCGGAAATGACCGCGTCATAGCGACGGAATTTCAGCGAAGGAATCAGGCTATCAAAGGCATTGTTGGTGAAAGTGCACTCGGCCTGCATCTGCTGACACAGCGCTTTGGCGAGGTCAATATCAAAACCGACAATCTGGTTATTCTGATCGAGTGATTCGAACGGGGGATAGGTGGCTGAGGCAGCAAAGCGAATTTTCTCTGCCGCATAAGCATTCATTGCCAGCGTTGCCATCACTGCCGCAACAATCCATTTTTTCATTATAAGGCTCCTGTAAACCATGCCAGAGGCGAAACGATTTACACGATGCCAGTTAATGCATTTGTATGCAATAATTATGATTAAAAATTTATTTGGCTGCGATCAGATACAGTGAGGAAGGGCGCGGCGCTTTCCTTCGCACCGCGTCAGACGATCAGTTGCGGCGCTCAAACGCCAGCGCGCGCTTCTCGACCAGGCGCATCAGCAGCGTCAGCAGGCCGTTAACCACCAGATAAATCAGACCGGCGGCAGCATACACGGTGACGTCGTAGGTGCGGCCATACAGCAGCTGGCCGTGGCCCATCACCTCCATCAGCGTAATGGTATAGGCCAGCGAAGTACTCTTGAACACCAGCACCACTTCGTTGGAGTAAGAGGAGAGGGCGCGCTTAAACGCGTACGGCAGCAGAATACGCAGCGTATCGCGGCGGCGCATGCCCAGCGCGGCACAGGACTGCCACTGCCCGGATGGTATGGCGCGCACCGCGCCGTAGAACAGCTGTGTGGTGTAGGCTGCGCTATTAAGCGACAGCGCCAGCATGGCACACAGCCACGGCTGCGACAGTAAATGCCAGAGCCACGGCACGTTCTGAATGCTGGGGAACTGGCCGGGACCGTAATAGATCAGGAAAATCTGCACCAGCAGCGGCGTGCCGGTAAACAGGGTGATATAGCCTTTGACCAGCCAATTGAGCAGCGGCAGCTTCAGCGCCAGCACAATGGTGCACAGCAGCGCCAGCAGCAGCGCGGCGACCAGCGAGGCGGCCGTCAGCGTCAGGCTGGTATGCAGGCCTTTCAGTAGCTCAGGTAAATACGCCAGCATGCGTCAGGCCCCCCGCTCGAAACGCGTGGTACGTGATTCAATACGGCGCAGTACCGCCTGACTGAATAGCGTAATCACTAAATAGATTGCGGCAGCCACCAGATACCAGGTAAACGGCTCCTGGGTGCGCGTCGCAATACTTTTGGTCTGCAGCATGAGATCGTTGACGCTAATCAGCGACACCAGCGCCGTATCCTTGAGCAGCACCAGCCACTGATTGCCGAGTCCGGGCAGCGCATGGCGCCACATCTGCGGCATAATCAGGCGGAAGAAAATCGCTGACTTTTTCATGCCCAGCGCCTGGCCTGATTCCCACTGGCCGGACGGCACCGCTTTCAGCGCACCGCGCAGCGTTTGAGAGGCGTAAGCCGAATAGAGCATCGCCAGCGCAATCACGCCGCACAGGAACGGGCTGACATCAAAGTTCTCAATCTGCATCTGCACCGGCAGGGTGAACAGGCCCAGATTGAGCTGGAAGCCGTCCGACAGCGTCAGCAGCAGCTGCGAGGCACCGAAATAGATAAACAGCACCACCAGAATTTCCGGCAGGCCGCGAATCAGCGTCACCAGCCCGGTACCGATCCACGCCAGCGGTTTCCAGCGCAGCGATTCCCAGCCAGCAAAAATCATCGCCAGCGCGAGGCCGGCGATCAGGGCACAAACGGCAAGGCCGACGGTCATGCCGGCGGCGCTTGCGAGTGGAATCATTTCATTCATCAGAAATTACTGCTGAAACCATTTGTTGTAGATGGTTTTGTAGGTGCCGTCGGCTTTGATCTTATCCAGCGCGCCGTTGAACTTCTGCTGCAGTTCGCTGTTGCCCTGACGCACGGCGATGCCGAGGCCGGTGCCGAAGTAGGCTTTGTCGGTCACTTTCTCACCCAGCGCGGCGAGGTTGGCGTTCTGCTTCAGCCACTCGTTAACCACGGCGGTATCCCCGAACACTGCATCAATACGGCCATTCTTCAGGTCGAGCACCGCATTCTGGTAGCTGTCGTAAGGCACGATGGTGATGTCGCTGTGCTTGTCAGAGAGGTATTTCTGGTGCGTGGTGCCGTTCTGTACGCCCACACGCTTGCCTTTCAGCGCCGCAACGTCCGCCAGCTTGCCTTTCTGCGCGATGAAGGTCGCAGAGTTGTCGTAGTAAGGTTTGGTGAACAGCACCTGCTTTTCACGCTCTGGCGTGATATCCATGCCGGCCATCACCGCGTCAAAACGGCGGAATTTCAGGCTGGGGATCAGGCTGTCGAAGGCCTGGTTGGTAAAGGTGCAGGTCGCATCGATCTCTTTGCACAGCGCATTGGCCAGATCGACGTCAAAGCCCTGGATTTTGTTGTCGGAGTCGACAAATTCAAACGGCGGATAAGACGCCTCGGTCGCGAAACGCAGGGTTTGCGCGGCAGAAGCGCTCAGGCTCAGGCTGGCAAGCAGTGCAGCAAGTACAACTTTTTTCATTAGAAGCATCCTGACTTAGTGCGAAAGATAATGAGCAAACGCCTCGGTTTGCGGCTGTGTAAAGTGGCTGGCATCGCCCTGTTCAATGATGCGACCGTTCTCCATGTACACCACGCGGCTGGCGGTTTTGCGCGCCACCTCAACTTCGTGGGTCACAATCACCTGCGTGATCTGCGTCTGGGCCAGCTCACGAATGATGCTGACGATCTGTGCCGTGATTTCGGGGTCGAGCGCGGCGGTCGGTTCATCAAACAGCAACACCTGCGGCTCCATCATCAGCGCGCGCGCAATTGCCACGCGTTGCTGCTGGCCACCGGAAAGGTGCAGGGGAAAACGATCGGCGTACGGCGTCAGACGCAGGCGTTCCAGTAGTTTATCGGCGCGCGCGCGTGCCGCATCTTTGCTGAGCCCGAGCACACGACAGGGTGCTTCAATCAGGTTCTGCATCACGCTGAGGTGCGGCCACAGATTGTACTGCTGGAACACCATGCCGACATTCTGGCGCAGTTCGCGAATCGCGTTGTCGGACGGCGTCTGGCTAAAATCGAAGTGGTTGCCGGCAATCTGCAGGCTACCGGAACGCGGCAGCTCCAGCAGGTTGAGCACGCGCAGGAGTGAACTTTTACCCGCGCCACTCGGGCCGAGCAACACCAGCGTTTCGCCCTGCGGGCAGGCCAGGTTGATATCGAACAGCGCCTGATGGGCACCGTAAAAACAGTTGATGGCGTTTAGTTGAATACTCATGCGCAAAAAATGAATAGCAATTAGTGTCGCAAATCTTAACGTCACCAGAATAGTTATGCAATTGAGGTGGGTTAAAATTTATTAAAGAGCAATTAAACAGCAAAAGCGTAGCACAAAATCGGGCAGGGCAGCGGGGAAAGGGGCTGACGGGTAAGCGTCGGCTGTTGCACGGAAGCTTAGCGGCGCCGCAATGGTGCGGCGCGCTAATGGTTGCGGCTGAGTGCGGAAAAAATGCGCGACTATTTTTTCTCTTCCAGCAGCTGGCTGAGCGAGCCGCCACCGGCGTGTGGCCAGTCGCCGACGTAGCGCACATCATCCACCACCCAGCAGGTACCTTCGTGGATCATCAGCACTTCATCGCGCCAGCTTTTATCGCCGCGGCTCAGCGTCACGCGCAGCGGGATGTTACGCGCGTCGCGGTTAGGAATGCTGGAGGCGCTGGCCACGTCAGCGGCGGTGGGTCCCTGTGCCAGGCTGGAGAACAGATCGCCCTGGCGCCACGCTGCCGGTGGGTTGCTCTGGCTGCTGGCATGCAGCAGTTTCTGATACAGGTTGTCGCTCAGGTACGGGCGATATTTTGCCAGCGTGGTGCTGTCCGGCAATCCCTGGGTTGGCTGGCTGACACGTAAATCGTAGAACTGCTGCGCCACGCTGTCCGGACCGCCGTCAACGCAGGGGGCGGTACGCGGCCCGTTGTCCTTGATCACCGGCTCAACGGTGGTACAGGCACTCAGCAGCAATGCAGCGGGAACAAGCAGCGCAAAGGCTTTGTTTCTCATCTCGATTTCCTTATTGTTCACTGGCAAAGCGCCATTTTTAGCATAGAGTATAGCCGTGCTTTTACGCCGTACGAGCTATCGCCTCATGAATCACCACAGGAGAGAACGATGAAATTTTCGACTACGCCAACCCTGGAAGGGCAGAGCATCACTGAATATTGCGGCGTTGTGACCGGCGAAGCGATTCTCGGTGCCAACATTTTCCGCGACTTCTTTGCCGGCATCCGCGATATCGTCGGCGGCCGCTCCGGTGCTTATGAGAAAGAGCTGCGCAAAGCGCGGCAGATCGCCTTCGAAGAGCTGGAAGAACAGGCGAAAGCCATGGGCGCCAATGCAGTGGTTGGCATTGATATTGACTACGAAACCGTGGGCAAAGACAGCAGCATGCTGATGGTGAGCGTTACCGGTACTGCGGTGATCGTGCGCTAATGCGCGCGGTGTTACTGCTGGCGATGGCGCTGCTGCTCAGCGCCTGCCAGTCGACGCTGGAAGCGCGCAACGGCTATTGGGTCGATAGCGCGCACCCGGCGCAGGGGGCCAGACCGCGCATCAAAGTGGTGGTAATCCACTACACGGCGGAGGACTTTCCCTCGTCGCTGGCAACCCTGACGGACCGCAACGTCAGCGCACACTATCTGATTCCGCATCAGCCGCCGCAGAAAAACGGCACCGGGGTGATCTGGCAGCTGGTGCCTGAAAACCAGCTGGCGTGGCATGCCGGACCGAGCTTCTGGCGCGGCGCAACGCGCATTAATGACACCTCAATTGGCATCGAAATCGTCAATGACGGCTATCGCCGCACGCTGACCGGCCGGCAGTGGCAGCCGTTCACCGCCGCGCAAATCACGGCCCTGGCCGCGCTGGTGCGCGATATCAGCCAGCGTTACGGCATCAGTCCGGAAAATATTGTCGGGCACAGTGATATCGCGCCGCAGCGCAAGCAGGATCCCGGTCCGCTGTTTCCGTGGCAACAGCTGGCCCGGCAGGGGCTGGGAGCGTGGCCGGATGCCGCCACGGTACAGCGCTATCTGGCTAACCAGCCGCCGGATGCGCCGGTGGAGAGCGCAGCGCTGCTGACTGCGCTGCAGCGCTATGGTTATGACGTTGCCGCTGCGCAAACGCCGCAGATGCAGCGCAAACTGATTGCGGCGTTTCAGATGCATTTCCGCCCGCGTGATTACCGTGGCGAAGCCGATGTCGAGACGCTGGCCATCGCCCGTGCGCTGCTGGCGAAATACGGCGCGGCACCGTAGCCGCGCGTTGCGGCGTTACGGCTGCAGAAAGGCCTGCCAGCGCGCCACCAGCTGCTGTAATTGCTGGCGGCTGACATCCAGATGGGTGACGATGCGGGTCTGCGGACCTACGCTGAGCAGCACGTCGCCCGCCTGCATCCAGCGCTGTAGCGGTGCGACCTGCTCCGCCGGCACTTTCACGAACAGCATGTTAGTATGCTGGCTCACTACTTCCACACCAAGAGCGCTGAGCTGCGCGCCGAGCCACGCGGCGTTGTCATGATCCTCCTGCAGACGCGCCACGTTGTGCTGCAGCGCGTAGAGACCGGCAGCCGCCAGAATGCCGGCCTGGCGCATGCCGCCGCCGGTCATTTTGCGCCAGCGCCGCGCCTGCTCGATATAAGCTTCATCACCACACAGCAGGGAGCCGACCGGCGTACCCAGTCCTTTCGACAGGCAGATGGTCAGGCTATCGCAGTAGCGGGCGATATCGATCAGCTGCACACCCTGCGCCACCACGGCATTAAAGATGCGCGCGCCGTCAATGTGCAGCGCCAGCTGGCGCTCGCGGGTAAATTGCCACGCCTGTTCAAGGTAGCTCAGCGGCAGCACTTTGCCGTGATGGGTATTTTCCAGGCTCAGCAGGCGGGTGCGGGCAAAATGCATGTCGTCCGGCTTGATGGCGGCCGCCACGTCGTGCAGCGGCAGCGTGCCGTCGGCAGCCGCGAGGATCGGCTGCGGCTGGATGCTGCCGAGCACCGCGGCACCGCCAGCCTCATATTTGTAGTTATGCGCCTGCTGGCCGACGATGTACTCATCGCCGCGCTGGCAGTGGCACAGCAGCGCCACCAGGTTGGCCTGGGTGCCGGTAGGGAAGAACAGCGCAGCCGCTTTACCGCTCAGGCGCGCCGCTTCAGCCTCCAGCGCATTGACGGTGGGATCATCGCGATAGACATCATCGCCGGTTTCGGCCGCCATCATCGCATCCAGCATCGCGGCACTCGGGCGGGTCACGGTATCACTGCGTAAATCGATCACGTTGTTCTCCTGACATAAAAAAGCGGGCTAAGCGCCCGCATGATAATTAATCCGGCAAGTCTCTTCGTTTTACCGCAGCCAGTTGGTTTTCGCCAGCTCGACGATTTCATCACCGCGGCCATTCAGGATCGCGCGCAGCATATACAGGCTGAAACCTTTAGCCTGCTCGGCTTTGATTTGCGGTGGCATCGACAGTTCTTCCTTGGCGGTGATCACGTCCACCAGCACCGGACCGTCGTGGGCGAACGCCTGTTGCAGCGCGCCATCGAGCTCCGAGGCTTTCTCCACGCGAATCCCTTTGATGCCGCAGGCGGTGGCGATGGCGGCGAAGTCCGGGTTCTCCAGATCGGTGCCGTCGGTGAGATAGCCGCCGGCTTTCATCTCCATCGCCACAAAGCCCAGCACGCTGTTATTGAAGATCACCAGCTTCACCGGCAGCTTAAGCTGCGCCAGCGAGATGAAATCGCCCATCAGCATGCTGAAGCCGCCATCGCCGCACAGCGCAACCACCTGACGCTGTTTATCGATGGCCTGTGCACCCAGCGCCTGCGGCATGGCGTTGGCCATCGAACCGTGGTTAAACGAGCCGAGCAGACGGCGCTTGCCGTTCATTTTCAGATAGCGCGCCGCCCACACCGTTGGCGTGCCGACATCACAGGTAAAGATGGCATCATCGGCCGCGTAGTGGCTGATCTGCTGGGCCAGATACTGCGGGTGAATCGCCTGCTTATCGTTGGCGGTCGCCAGATCGTCCAGCCCTTTGCGCGCATCCGCGTAGTGCTCCAGTGCGCGATCGAGGTGATGACGGTCGCTGTGGCTGGTGAGCTGCGGCTGCAGCGCCTGTAGCGTGGCTTTGATGTCACCCACCAGTGCCATGTCGACGTGACTGTGCGCGCCGAGGCTGGCCGGATTGATATCAATCTGAATAATGCGCGCGTCCGCCGGGTAGAACGGGCGATAAGGGAACTGAGTGCCGAGCAGCACCAGCGTGTCGGCGTTCATCATGGCGTGATAGCCGGATGAGAAGCCGATCAGCCCGGTCATGCCGACATCATACGGGTTGTCGTACTCGAGGTGCTCTTTGCCGCGCATGGCGTGCACCACCGGTGCTTTCAGCGTTTCGGCCAGCTTTACTACTTCCGCATGGGCACCGGCGCAGCCGCTGCCGCACATCAGGGTGATATTTTTCGCTTCATTAAGCGTTTCTGCGAGGCGCGTCAGTTCACTGACCGACGGCACCACCTGCGGCAGCTGCGGCGGATACCATTCGCTGCGCGCGTTCTCCGGCGCCGCCTGCAGCGCCACGTCACCCGGCAGCACAATCACCGACACGCCGCGATTGAGGATGGCTTTACGCATCGCAATGCCGAGCACCTGCGGCAGCTGTTCCGGATTGGAGACCAGTTCGCAGTAATGGCTGCACTCGCGGAATAACTCCTGCGGATGGGTTTCCTGAAAATAGCCGCTGCCGATTTCGCTCGAAGGAATGTGCGCGGCAATTGCCAGCACCGGAACATGGTTGCGATGGCAGTCAAACAGGCCGTTGATCAGATGCAGGTTGCCAGGGCCGCAGGAGCCGGCGCACACCGCCAGCTCACCGCTGATTTGTGCTTCCGCCCCGGCGGCAAAAGCGGCCACTTCTTCATGGCGCGTTGGCATCCATTCGATGGTGCCCATGCGGTTGAGGCTGTCGTTCAGTCCGTTGAGGGAGTCACCGGTTACGCCCCAGATGCGTTTTACGCCGGCGCTCTCCAGCGTTTTGGCCAGCAGGGCCGCCACAGTTTGCTTCATCGTTCGCTCCTTTCTGGTGTTGGCCATCCAGTCGGATGGCAAAAAACGTGTCAGAGAGAAAGCGTAGACGAAGCCGCAGCGCAGCGGGCGTGAAAAAATGCGCTGCGCGTCAGGCGGAAAACAGGGCGATGAGGATCGGCGCCAGCAGGTTCATGATAAAACCGTGCACGATGGCCGCAGGCACAATCTCCATTCCGCCGGCACGCTGCAGAATCGGCAGGGTGAAATCCATCGACGTGGCACCGCTCAGCCCGAGTGCCATACTGCGGTAGCGGTTGACCAGCACCGGAATCAGCAGCACCGCAGCCAGCTCGCGCAGCAGATCGTTAAAGAAGGCGGCGCTGCCGATCACCGGGCCGTACGCTTCGGTCATCAGAATGCCGGACAGCGAATACCAGCCGAAGCCGCTGGCCAGCGCCAGTCCGGTTGACAGCGAAACGCCGAGCAGCCACGCCGCCAGCACGCCGCCGCCCAGCGAGCCGCACAGGGATACCAGCGCTACCGTCATGCCGCGCCGGTTCAGGGTGATCTGGCGCAGCGTCATGCCGCTGCCGCGCAGCTGCACGCCCACCAGGAACAGCAGCACCACCAGCGCAATTTCGCTCAGGGTGGAGGCATGGCGCAGCGGCGCCCATTGGGTTAATCCCAGCAGGAAACCGGCCAGCACCGCCACACACAGCTTGAGTGACTCCAGAACCATGTGCCAGCGCGACGGCAGATTCTGCTGGCGATGCTGCTGCCGCCACGGCCAGCGGCGATCCAGCAGCCACAGCGCCAGCAGCGAGCAGCTCAGGATGGCGCCCGCGGCAATCAGCGCGGTTTTAAATACGATCAGCAAGTTGGTGCCGAGATTGTCGAGGAAGGCGAGGCTGGTACCCATAAAAAACAGAATGGCGTAAATCAGCAAACTCAGCAGGCGGTTAACGCGCTGCAACAGTGCAGGCTGATGCCACGGCAGCAAATAGCCCACCATCAGCGGCACCAGAATGATAAGCAGTCCGGTATACATGAAAAATGACGTCCTTTTTTGCGAGACGCCACGCTAATGGAAAATGCCTGAAGTGTAAACCTTTTCTCCCGCTGCCGACTTGACCAACGCAGCGCGGCGGACCATGCTCTGGCAAAGCACGGAGGGACTGCGCGATGATTCTGGAACATATCGATATACACGGCTTTCGCGGCATTAACCGGTTGTCGCTGCCGCTGACCGACACCAACCTGCTGATTGGGGAAAACGCGTGGGGTAAATCCAGTTTGCTGGATGCGCTAACGCTGCTGCTGGCACCGGCCGCTGAGCCCTATATGTTCACCGAACAGGACTTCCATTTCCCGCCCGGTGAGGTGGAAGCACGCCTACATAAGTTGCAGCTGGTGTTTCGCTTTCGCGCGCAGGGCGATGAGCATGAAGCGCTGTTTGCGCCGTTCTGGCAGCAGGATGACGCAGGGCGCTACCTGCGCTTCAGTACGCTGGCGACGCGCCAGGGTAACGAGGTCAAAACCCGCTGGCGCTTTATTGACGCGCGTGGCGAGGTGCTGCCGCTGGCGGGCACCGACGCCGCGCTGGCGCAGTTGCGCGCGTACTATCCGGTGCTGCGCCTGCGTGATGCGCGCTTTGGCCGGCGGTCGCGCCATAACGACAACGACACCCAGCGGCGCGCTGATACGCTAAGCGCGCTGGCGCAGGAGATGCATAGCCTGACGCGCGATCTGGTGGCGCGGCCGCAAACCCTGAGCGACGAGCTGTTGCGCCAGGGATTGCACACCATGCAGCAGCTGATGGCGCACTATTTTCTGGTACAGCAACCGGACACGGGTGCCGCGCGGGTTGCGCCGGAGCTGCGTGACGGCAGTCAGGGCTGGCGTTCGCTCGATCAGCTCAATCAGCTGATCGCCGGTACCGAATCGCGCAGTCGCCAGGTGATTCTGCTGCGCATGTTCTCGCTCCTGCTGCAGGCGCACGGCAGCGATGCGCTGCCCGCAGGCGCGCGCCCCTTGCTGCTGGTGGAGGATCCGGAAACGCGGCTGCATCCCATCATGCTGTCGGTGGCGTGGAATCTGCTGGCGCTGATGCCGCTGCAAAAAATCGCCACCACTAACTCCGGCGAGCTGCTGTCACAGGTGGCGCTGGAGCAAATCTGCCGACTGGTGCGCGAGCCCGACCGCGTGGCGGCGTGGCGTATCGGGCCGGAGGGATTAAGTGCCGAAGAGGCGCGCCGTATCGGCTTTCACATCCGCGTTAACCGTCCGTCGGCGCTGTTTGCCCGCTGCTGGTTGCTGGTAGAGGGTGAAACCGAAGTGTGGATCATCAATGAGCTGGCGCGGCAGCGCGGCTACCATTTTGCCGCGGAAGGCGTGAAGGTGATTGAGTTTGCGCAGTCCGGGCTTAAGCCGCTGCTGAAATATGCGCGCCGCATGGGCATTGCCTGGCACGTGCTGACTGACGGCGACGAGGCCGGAAAAAAATATGCCGCCACCGCGCGCAGCCAGCTACAGCCGCATGAGCAGGAGAGCGACCATCTCACGCAGTTCCCGGCGCCCGACATCGAACACTTCCTTTATAAGCAGGGCTTTAGTGATGTCTATCACCAGATGGCGCACCTGCCGTTAAACGTGCCGATGAACGCGCGGCGTATTATTACCAAAGCCATTCATCACAGCTCGAAGCCGGAACTGGCGATTGCGGTGGCGATGGCAGCGGCCGAACGCGGGCCGCAGGCGATTCCGCCGTTGCTCGATCAGCTGTTTGGCCGCGTGATGTGGCTGGCGCGCGGTCGGGCAGAGTAAAACTGCCGCGGGACGCCAAAGAAAAATGCCAGCGTCTGCGGCTGGCATTTTTTTTCGGGAGTGGTCAGAATGAGAGCAGACGCGCGCCCGTCAGGAGAGTGACGATGCTTCACAGGGCACAATCAGACTGGCATGGTTGCCTTTCGGCCCTTCATGGACATCGAACTGAACGTGCTGGCCCGCTTTCAGCGTTCTGTATCCCTCCATCTGAATCGTGGAGTAGTGTGCGAAGATATCGTCGCCGCCGCCAATCGGACAGATAAAGCCGAAGCCTTTGGCGTTGTTGAACCATTTAACAGTACCCGTCTCCATGCTTTTACTTCCCTCGCAAGACATTTTGATAAGTAGGTGAGGTCATTGAAGCTGTGAGTCGAGTTTGTTTAAAACTCAATCAGCTTGTGTAAGTAGAATGTAGAGAAACGGACCTTATCGTCAAGCAAACGGCCCTGGCGCACGGGGAGAAATTCATCAAAATTTGAGGCAGTTAACGCTATTGCAAATTTTGTGATACAGGTCGCGCATGCGCTTTCAGGACCGATTTTTGCCACAGGAAAAGCGGCTTGACAGGCGTGTTAAACTTGAGGTGAGAGCACAGAAATGTGCGCTACCGTAACGCAGAATTTCAACGGAACATTATGGCAAACACAAACGACTGGCTTAACTTTGAACATCTGGCCGAAGACAAAGTACGCGAAGGGTTAAAGCCGCCTTCAATGTATAAAGTCATTCTGAATAATGACGATTATACACCTATGGAATTTGTTATTGACGTTCTGCAAAAGTTCTTTTCTTATGATGTTGAACGTGCAACGCAACTGATGCTGAAAGTTCACTACCATGGAAAGGCAATCTGTGGTGTATTCACTGCAGAAGTGGCGGAGACCAAAGTCGCCCAGGTGAACAATTACGCGCGGGAAAATCAACATCCGTTGCTGTGTACGCTGGAAAAAGCCTGAAGCTGTCTCCATATAGGATTCAGTCCGTCAGAGCGATAATTGGGGGAGGTGCCAAATGCTCAATCAAGAACTGGAACTCAGTTTAAACATGGCTTTCGCCAGAGCGCGCGAGCACCGTCACGAGTTTATGACCGTCGAACATCTGTTGCTGGCGCTGCTCAGCAACCCGTCGGCCAGAGAGGCACTGGAAGCCTGTACGGTGGATATTGCGGCTCTGCGTCAGGAACTCGAAGCCTTCATCGAACAAACCACGCCGGTGCTGCCTGCCAGCGAAGAGGAGCGCGACACTCAGCCGACGCTCAGCTTCCAGCGTGTGCTGCAGCGTGCGGTCTTCCATGTCCAGTCATCCGGTCGCAGTGAAGTTTCCGGTGCGAACGTGCTGGTCGCCATTTTCAGCGAGCAGGAGTCGCAAGCGGCTTACCTGCTGCGCAAACACGAAGTGAGCCGCCTTGATGTGGTGAACTTCATCTCCCATGGTACGCGTAAAGACGAACCGGGCCAGCCGCAGAACAGCGCGGAAAATCCGGTTAACGAAGAGCAAGCAGGCGGGGAGGAACGTATGGAAAACTTCACCACCAATCTTAATCAGCTTGCTCGCGTCGGCGGAATTGACCCGCTGATCGGCCGCGATAAAGAGCTGGAACGGGCCATTCAGGTGCTGTGCCGTCGTCGCAAGAATAACCCGCTGCTGGTGGGCGAATCGGGCGTCGGTAAAACCGCGATTGCGGAAGGGCTCGCCTGGCGCATTGTGCAGGGCGACGTGCCGGAAGTGATGAAAGAGTGCACCATCTACTCGCTGGATATTGGTTCGCTGCTGGCCGGTACCAAATACCGCGGTGATTTTGAAAAACGTTTTAAAGCGCTGCTGAAACAACTGGAACAGGATAACAACAGCATTCTGTTCATCGACGAGATCCACACCATTATCGGTGCCGGTGCGGCATCGGGCGGCCAGGTGGATGCGGCGAACCTGATCAAGCCGCTGCTTTCCAGCGGTAAAATCCGCGTGATGGGTTCCACGACCTATCAGGAGTTCAGCAATATCTTTGAGAAGGATCGTGCGCTGGCGCGCCGTTTCCAGAAAATTGATATCACTGAGCCATCGGTTGAAGAGACGGTACAAATTCTTAACGGGCTGAAGCCGAAGTACGAAGCGCATCACGATGTGCGCTACACCGCCAAAGCGGTACGTGCGGCGGTTGAGCTGGCGGTGAAATACATCAATGACCGTCATCTGCCGGACAAGGCGATTGACGTGATCGATGAAGCTGGCGCGCGTGCGCGTCTGGTGCCGGTCAGCAAGCGCAAGAAAACCGTCAACGTGTCGGACATCGAATCCGTGGTGGCGCGCATCGCGCGTATTCCGGAGCAGAGCGTTTCGGCCACCGATCGCGATACGCTGAAAAATCTCGGCGACCGTCTGAAAATGCTGGTGTTTGGTCAGGACAACGCGATTGAAGCGCTGACTGAAGCTATTAAGATGAGCCGTGCGGGTCTGGGGCAGGAGCGTAAGCCAGTCGGGTCGTTCCTGTTTGCGGGTCCGACCGGGGTCGGTAAAACCGAGGTCACCGTGCAGCTGGCGAAGGCGCTTGGCATTGAACTGCTGCGCTTTGATATGTCCGAGTATATGGAGCGTCACACCGTCAGTCGTTTGATTGGTGCGCCTCCGGGCTACGTCGGCTTTGATCAGGGCGGTCTGCTGACCGATGCCGTCATCAAGCATCCGCACGCGGTGGTGCTGCTGGATGAGATCGAGAAAGCCCATCCGGATGTCTTCAACCTGCTGCTGCAGGTGATGGACAACGGAATGCTGACCGATAACAACGGCCGCAAAGCGGACTTCCGCAACGTGGTGCTGGTGATGACCACCAACGCCGGGGTGCGCGAGACCGAGCGTAAATCCATCGGCCTGATTCAGCAGGACAACAGCACCGACGCGATGGAAGAGATCAAAAAGATCTTTACGCCGGAGTTCCGTAACCGTCTCGACAATATTATCTGGTTCCGTCACCTTGATACTCAGGTGATCCATCAGGTGGTGGATAAATTTATTGTTGAGCTGCAGGCACAGCTGGATGCGAAAGGTGTGTCGCTGGAAGTCAGCGATGATGCGCGCGACTGGCTGGCCGAAAAAGGTTACGACAAAGCGATGGGCGCGCGTCCGATGGCGCGTACCGTGCAGGAAAACCTGAAGAAACCGCTGGCTAACGAGCTGCTGTTTGGCTCGCTGGTAGATGGCGGATCGGTGTCGGTTGGACTGGATAAAGAGAAAAACCAGCTCACCTACCACTTCATGAGTGCGGAAAAACGCAAAACCGAGGGCACCGTGCATTAAGCCGGTGCGCAGATAAGAAAAAGGCCGGATTAAAATCCGGCCTTTTTTTTCGCGCTTAGTTTACATCAGCAAACGCGAGGCGAGTGCAACAACTTAGCGACTACGGAAGACAATGCGGCCTTTGCTCAGGTCGTACGGGGTCAACTCGACAGTCACTTTGTCGCCCGTCAGGATGCGGATGTAGTTTTTACGCATTTTACCGGAGATATGAGCGGTAACCACGTGCCCGTTTTCAAGCTCTACGCGGAACATGGTGTTAGGTAACGTATCCAGTACGGTACCTTGCATTTCAATATTGTCTTCTTTGGCCATCGAATCCTCTGGGTGAACTACCAAACTGTTGAACCGGCAAGATAATGCCGAATTCCATGATTTATGTAAAGAAACGTTGGTTGTTTTTGCCAACGCTTCGCCGTGCGTCGCGCCGCTGCGCGTGCATTACGGATAAATTCGGGTGTTTTTGACGTCTGCGGGGGATTAGCGGGCTAAGAATCTGCAGCAATCGGCATCGGGTGCGCAACTGAAACAGCTTCGGGAACAGGGTGAGATTCCCAGCCTGGCAATTCCGGCTCGCCACAGCGAAGCGCGGACGACATACCAAACTTGCTTATTGTATCACTTTTGTCGGGAATTGTGTGCAAAACATCTGCGGGGTCGGTCAAAAAAGGGTTTGTGTTTGCCAGCAGCCGGTCTGCACCGGTTGCCACGCCAGCGTTTGCACGTATTGCAGATAGTCGACACGCGGAATTTCAACTGCGCCCAGCGAGGCGGTATGCGGATTCAGCACCTGACAATCGATCAGCCGTCCCTGATGCGCAATAAAGTGCTGTGAGAAAACCCACAGCGCGGTTTTAGAGGCATTTTCCGCCCGGCTAAACATCGACTCGCCGCAAAAAATCTGTCCGAGCGCCAGGCCATACATGCCGCCAACCAGGCGTTGATCCTGCCAGACCTCAATTGAGTGCGCATGACCCAGCTCATACAGGCGAAGCCAGGCGCGTTTCACTTCAAAGGTGATCCAGGTGCCTTCCTGACGCCCGCTGGCGCAACCTTCCACCACCTGAGCAAAGGCGTGATTCATGGTGACGCGATAGGGCGAACGGCGATGGAAGCGCGCCATGCTGCGGCTGAGATGAAACGACTCCGGCAGCAGGACCGCGCGTGGATCTGGCGACCACCATAAAATTGGATCGCCGGGCGAAAACCACGGAAAAATACCGCGCTGATAGGCATTCATCAGGCGGGCAGGGGAGAGATCGCCGCCCATGGCCAGCAGGCCGTTTGGTTCACGCAGCGCCATCTCCGGCGGCGGGAAATTGAGCGAATCCCGGGAAAGTTGTACCAGTCTCATGGCGTCGGTCACCCTCAGGCTAAACGCATAGACTATAGCGCAAAGCGCTGCTGGAAACGCCAGTAGCGTCCAGCTTTTGAGATTAATTCGTCATGGCTGCCGGATTCGATAATCTGCCCACCGTCAAGCACACAGATGCGATCCATTTTTTCCAGTCCGCTCAGGCGATGCGTCACCATGATCAGCGTTTTTCCCTGGCTAACCTGCTGTAGCAACGTGAGAATCTGCTGCTCGGTCGCGGCATCCAGACCTTCGGTCGGCTCATCCAGCAGCCACAGGTCGCCATCGTGCAGCAGCGCACGGGCAATCGCCAGCCGGCGCAGTTCACCGCCGGACAGCGGTCGGCCGCCTTCTCCCATCCACGCATTCAGCCCTTCACTTTGCTGCGCCAGATGCGCCAGCCCAACCCGCTGCAATACGTCAATCAGCTGTGCATCGCTGGCCTGTGGTGCTGCCAGTAGCAGATTAGCGCGCAGCGTCTGGCTGAAAAGATGGACGCGCTGCGTGACAACGCTGATGCGCTGACGCAGGCTGGCTTCGTCCCACGCCGTCAGATCAATCCCGTTCAGGCGAATCGTGCCGCGCTGCGCTTCCCAGCCGCGCGTGATCAGCGCCAGCAGGCTGGATTTCCCGCAGCCGGTCGGGCCCAGCAGCGCCAGATGTTCACCGGCTGCTAACGTCAGGGAGAAATTGTGCAGCACCGCTTCTGGCCGCTGCGGATAGCTGAAATCGATCTGTTCCAGCGTCAGGCTGAGGCCGCGCTGCGTCGCAACCGGTTGTGTCGGGAAGTGAATGGCTGGCGGTTGATCGATGATCTCCTGCACGCGCTGCGCCGCGTGCGTCACCTGCGCCAGTGGCAGAAATGCGCCGGCCACCGGTGCCAGCGCTTCAAACGCGGCCAGCGCGCAAAACACAAACAGGGCAATCAGTGCACCCGGTGTGCTATTGGTGCCGACGCCGCTGGCGGCCAGCCACAGCAGCAGCGTAACGGTACTGCCGGCGATCAACGTAAGCAGGCTCTGCGCCACCGCCTGCAGCCGGTGTTGCTGCTGCTGCGCCTGTTGCCACGCACGTTCTTCCTGATCCAGCCGCTGTCGCCACAGCGCCGCCGCGCCGTAAATCTGCAGCTCGGCCAGTCCGCTGAGCCAGTGCGTCAGTTGCAGGCGCCAGCGAGCCTGGTAACGGGCAATCTGCGCGCCGGTGCGCGCGCCGAGTCGCCAGAAAAGCGGCGGCATCAGCAGCAGCGTCAGCAACATGATCGCCCCAAGCAGCAGCGCCAGTCGCATATCGAGTAGCGCCAGGCCACAGGTCACCACCACAATCACCACCGCCGCACCCAGCAGTGGAGAAATAACGCGTAAATAGAGATGGTCGAGGGTATCAACATCGCTGACAAATCGGTTCAGCAGTTCGCCGTGACGAAAGCGCGCCAGCTGCGCCGGTGCCAGCGCCATCAGCCGGCTGAAGGTAAAGACGCGCAGATGCTGCAGCACGCGGAAAGTGGCGTCGTGGCTCACCAGCCGTTCAAAATAGCGCGCGGCGGTGCGGGTGATTGCCGCGCCACGCACACCAGCTGCGGGCAGCATGTAATTGAAGCTGTACAAGCCGGCGACGCCAGCCAGCGAAGAGGCAGCAAGAAACCAGCCGGACAGCGTCAGCAAGCCGATGCTGGCGAGCAGCGTGACAATCGCCAGCACCACGCCAAGACCTAAACGCCACGGATGGCGGCGATACAGGCGCAGGAAAGGCAGTAACGTGCGCATCAGGCAATCTCCTTCTGACGATGCTGCGCCAGCTCGCGCAGCGGGCCGGCTTCAGCGATCAGCTGTTGCCAGTGGCCCTGCTGCACCAGTTGTCCGGCCTGCATCACCCACACTTCATCCCACTGGTCGAGGGCGTGCAACTGATGGGTAATCATTAACGTAGTTTGCTGCTGTGCGGCCTGCTGTAGCGCGCCCATCACGTGCTGCTCGCTCTGGCTGTCGAGCCCGGAGCCCGGTTCGTCCAGCAGCAGCAGGCGGGCCGGTTTCAGCAGCGCCCGCGCAACGGCGATGCGCTGTGCCTGCCCAACGGACAGGCCGATGCCGCCATCGCCAACTGGCGTATCCAGCCCCTGCGGCAGACGCGACAAAAATTCGCTGACGCCAGCGCGCTGCAGCACGGCGGTCAGCGTGGCCTCTTCCACCGGCGTGTCAGTAAGCTGGAGATTGTCACGCAGCGTCGCCGCCGGCAGCTGCGGATTTTGTCCTACCCAGGCCAGCTGCTGCTGCCAGCTGCTGCGGCTGATGTCGCGCAGTTCCTGGCCGTTAATGCACAGTGAACCCTGGTAGGGCAGAAAACCGAGCAGGACATTCATCAGCGCACTTTTTCCGGCCCCGCTTTGACCGACCAGCGCCACGCGCTGACCGGGAGCAAGGCTGAAATTCAGCGGCTGTGACAGCGCCTCGCCGGTGGCGGTCATGATCACCAGATCCTGCGCCCGGAGGGAGAGTGGCGCGTCAGCATCCAGCGTTTGTGTGGCCGCCTGCGGCGCGCGCTGGGGCGTTTCGCGCAGGAAGGTATCCAGCGCGTCTGCGCCGCCCACCGCCTGCGCTTTGGCATGGTAAAAGGTGCCGAGATCGCGCAGCGGCTGGAAAAATTCGGGGGCAAGAATCAGCGCGAGGAAACCGGCAAACAGCGTCACGCCGGTGCCGTAATGGCCAAAATTGAGTTCACCCAGGTACGAGAAGCCGAAATAGACCGCGACCACGGCAATCGCCAGCGAGGCGAAAAACTCCAGCACCGCAGAGGAGAGAAAGGCGAGGCGCAGCACTTCCATGGTACGCTGACGAAAATCCTGCGTAGTGGCGGCAATCGCCTGCTGCTCAGCATCCGCGCGGTGAAACAGGCGCAGCGTTTCGCGTCCGCGCAGCCGGTCATAGAAATCGCCGCTCAGACGCGCCAGCGCAAGAAAATTACGCCGATTGGCATCGGCCGCTCCCATGCCGACCAGCGCCATAAACAGCGGAATCAGCGGCGCGGTCGCCAGCAGAATCAGTCCGGCGGCCCAGTTAATCGGGAAAATGGCGATCAGGATGGCGCAGGGCACAAAAACCGCCAGCGACATCTGCGGCAGATAGCGCGCGTAATACTCCTGCATCTCTTCAATTTGTTCCAGCAGCAGCGTCGCCCAGCTCCCGGCCGGTTTGCCCTGAATCCAGGCCGGACCGAGCGCGTTCAGCCGGTCCAGCACCTGTTGCCGCAGCGCACGGCGAATCGCCACGCCGGCCCTGAAGCCGGCCATCTCACGACCGTAGTGCAGCGCGGCGCGCAGTGCGAAGCACAGCAGTAGTAACAGGAAATCACTCACCAGTTCAGCGCGGGGTTGCTGTTCCACCAGCAGTTTTTGCAGCAGGGAGGCCAGTAGCCAGGCCTGGGCGATGAGAATTAACGCCGCAGCAAAACCTGCCAGCGAGGCCAGTCGCAGGCTGCGTGCGCCATGATGACGTTGCTGGCGTAACCAGCGCAGCAGTTCGTGTTGCCGTGATTTGTTCATGCGAAGCCGTTTGATCACCGTGACGAGAGGCAAAATCCGACGCTAAATGCCGGACAGACGGGTGGCAGAACTGTAGCACGCAGGCGATAAAAAAGGCGACCAAAAGTGGCCGCCTCAGTGCAATTATGATCAGATAATTAACAACTTACTTATCGTTTTTAACCAGACCATCCAGATAACGTTCCGCATCCAGCGCGGCCATACAGCCGGTACCGGCAGAGGTAATGGCCTGACGATAGATGTGGTCCATTACGTCACCGGCAGCGAACACGCCCGGCACGCTGGTCTGCGTGGCGTTGCCCTGCAGGCCGGACTGCACTTTGATATAGCCGTTTTCCAGATCCAGCTGGCCATCGAAAATCGCCGTGTTCGGACTATGACCGATGGCGACAAACAGGCCCGCCACTTCCAGCGAGAGCGGGGCTTCACCTTTGGTTGACGAGAGTTTCAACCCGGTGACGCCCATCTGATCGCCTACCACCTCGTCCAGCGCGCGGTCAGTGTGCAGCACGATGTTGCCGTTACGCACTTTCTCCATCAGGCGGTCAATCAGGATTTTCTCAGCGCGGAAGCTGTCACGACGGTGAATCAGGTGCACTTCGGAAGCGATGTTCGCCAGATAGAGCGCCTCTTCAACTGCCGTGTTACCGCCGCCGATAACCGCGACTTTTTGGTTGCGATAGAAGAAACCATCACAGGTAGCGCAGGCCGAAACCCCTTTGCCTTTGAATGCCTCTTCTGACGGCAGGCCAAGGTAGCGCGCTGAAGCACCGGTCGCGATGATCAGCGCATCCGCCGTGTATTCGCCGCTGTCGCCGGTCAGGCGGAACGGACGGTTCTGCAAATCAACCGTGTGAATATGGTCAAAGATGATTTCAGTGTTGAACTTCTCAGCATGCTCCTGCATGCGTTCCATCAGCGCAGGGCCGGTCAGATCGTGCGGGTCGCCCGGCCAGTTTTCGACTTCAGTCGTGGTGGTGAGCTGGCCGCCTTTTTCCAGTCCGGTAATCAAAACCGGGTTCAGGTTAGCGCGGGCGGCATAAACCGCTGCGGTGTAACCGGCAGGGCCGGAGCCCAGAATGAGCAGCTTACTGTGTTTGGCCGTACTCATGCGTTCCTCAGTGTGTGTCTGACAACATAGTTTTCGATTGTAGGGAAATTACTGTCGCAAAAAAAGGTTTCAGCAATTTTGTTAACAATCACTGCAAGCGGCGTAGACGATGAATGGCAATTCTGCACGCGCGCTGCGCCAAAAGGGGGCATTGCTCGGCAATTTGTGGTGCAGCTGTATAAAAATTCTCATTTAAAAACAGCAACCCAGTACGCTGTCTGGCATCTTGTACTGAATTTGGATGTTTTACTTTGACAATCGCCTGCGCTTTTGCGAAAACATTGTCAGAAGCAGAGAAAATTTAGCGGTTCGAAACAGAATTTCAGCTCTGTTTTGCGCAATTTCGCCAAATAAACTCAGCCTGACATTGGTAATG
This sequence comes from gamma proteobacterium symbiont of Scutellera amethystina, assembly GCF_059730845.1. NCBI lineage: Bacteria > Pseudomonadati > Pseudomonadota > Gammaproteobacteria > gamma proteobacterium symbiont of Scutellera amethystina. The sequence continues at coordinate 2,690,212 of NZ_AP035935.1, read as the reverse complement.
ACGCATGATGTGGACAGACAGCATGCGTCATACGGATGGTCGCGTTACTGCACAGGCTTAAAGACTTCACTTCAGTAAGGCCCTGAACATTGAACGTTTTCAGGGTTTGGCAGGTAAAGGGAAGGAATTAAGAGAGACAATAATAATGGTAGACAACAAGAAACGCCCCGGAAAAGATCTGGATCGGATCGACAGAAATATTCTGAATGAACTGCAGAAAGACGGTCGTATTTCCAACGTTGAGCTTTCAAAACGTGTCGGCCTCTCGCCAACACCTTGTCTTGAACGCGTACGTCGCCTGGAACGTCAGGGTTTCATTCTGGGCTACACCGCGCAGCTGAACCCGCACTATCTCGATGCTTCACTGCTGGTATTCGTTGAGATTACTCTGAATCGCGGCGCGCCGGATGTGTTTGAACAATTTAACGCCGCCGTACAAAAACTTGAGGAAACTCAAGAATGTCACCTCGTTTCCGGTGACTTTGACTACCTGTTGAAAACCCGCGTGCCGGATATGTCCGCCTACCGTAAACTGCTGGGTGAGACCTTGCTGCGCCTGCCGGGCGTCAACGACACCCGTACCTACGTGGTGATGGAAGAGGTCAAACAGAGCAATCGTCTGGTGATTAAGACCCGGTAACGCAGGGCAGGTGCAAAGCTTGCAGGATTTCGGTACACTCCTGTGAATTCATACAGGACCAGCGTCAGGCAAGCCTGGCGCTGTTGCCTTCTTAATTTACAGGCACCTGGAGAGTTCTCTTGAGCCAGGAATATACAGAAGATAAAGACGTTTCATTACAACCACTGAGCAGCGGACGTCGGCTGCTGGAAGCGTTGCTCATCCTGGTGGCCTTGTTTGCCATCTATCTGATGGTGTCGCTGGTTAGCTTTAATCCCTCCGATCCCAGCTGGTCACAAACCGCCTGGCACGAGCCGATCCACAATCTGGGCGGCAGCGTGGGCGCATGGCTGGCCGATACCCTGCTGTTTATTTTTGGTGTGATGGCCTACGCCATTCCGCCAGTGATTATTGGTCTGTGCTGGATCACCTTCCGTCAGCGCGATCGCCAGGATTACATCGACTATTTTGCGGTGGGCCTGCGGCTGATTGGCGTGCTGGCGCTGGTGGTGACCACCTGCGGACTGGCTGCGCTGAACGTGGACGATATCTGGTATTTTGCCTCCGGCGGCGTAATTGGCAGCCTGGTGAGCAATGCGATGGCGCCCTGGTTCAGCGGTGCCGGTGGCACGCTGACGCTGCTGTGCGTCTGGGCGGCGGGTATCACGCTTTATACCGGCTGGTCCTGGCTGGCGATTGCCGAGAAGATCGGCAGCGTGGTGATGGGCGTGCTGACCTTTGCCAGCAACCGCTCGCGCCATGATGAACCCTGGCAGGAAGAAGACGACTACGACGAGGCGCACCCCGACGAAGCGGTTCCGCCACTGCGCACTGCGCCGGCTCAGGACGACGAAGATGACGTACTGCTGGCTAAGCCCCGACAGGTAGCGGAACCTGTGGCTGAAGTCGCCAGCGACGATCCTCTGCTGGCGAAAGCCAGTGCGGCTACCGCGGCTGCGCTGGCCGCCACCAGTGACGCCGCACGTCAGGCGCCGGCCGTCGCTGCGCCTGAGCCATCCGCACCGGCGGTAAACGTAGCTCCACAACCTGCGCCGTCACAGCTGACTGCGGCTGCTCCGGCATCGGTATCCGTTGCCAGTGCGCCTGCGGCGCAAGCTATTCCGCCAGCAGAGCCCACGCCAGCAGAGCCCACGCCAGCGGCTCCCCCGTTATATCGCTTCGAAGTGCCTGCGTCACCGGCCGCCGACGCCTTTTCGCTCGCTGAAGAAGATGATGGCCCGCGCATGGGTAACTGGCAGAGTGCCGATCAGGCCGCCACACCGCTGAATACGGCAGCCGCTGCCGCACTCGGTTCAGCGACGGCCGCCGCTGCTGCCCGCTCTGCGGCTTACACGCCAGCCTTTGATGTGGTGTCGGAGCGCGATTACAACCCGCAGGTGAAACAGGGTATTGGCCCGGAACTGCCGCGTCCTAACAAAGTTAAGCTGCCAACCCGGCGTGAGCTGGCCTCATACGGTATCAAACTGCCATCGCAACGCATGGCAGAAGAGAAGGCCCGTGAAGAGGCCGACCAGCAGCAGCCGGAAATCAGCGCCAGCTGGCAAGTGCCACAGCCGCACGATGATGATAACGCTGCGTTGCAGGAAGCCCAGCTGCGCGAAGCGTTCCATTCGCAGCAGCAGCAGCAGCAGCGGTACGGTGACAGCTGGCAGCAGCAGCCGGCAGAGGAAGAAGATGAAGATGCGCTGCAGCAGGCCCAGCTGGCGCAGCAGTTTGCTCATCAGCAGCAACAGCGTTACAGCCAGCCTGAGCAGGAGAGCGCGCCGGTATTTAATCTGGATACCTCAGCAGCATTTGATTTCTCTCCGATGAAAGACCTGGTTGATGACACGCCAAGCGAACCGCTGTTTACCATTGCCGCCACGCCAGAGCCGGATGCTCCGGCCCAGTGGCAGCAGCCAGCGGCACCTGAGCCGGCGGTACCCGCATCGCTGAGTGAGGAAACCAGCCCGTGGTCAACGCCAGACGACGAGGTTTACGCCGCGCCGGCTGAGACGCCGAAGCCGGTCGCCCCTGCGCAGGACAGCCTGTTCCACCCCTTCCTGGTACGTCACGAACAGCCGCTGGAGAAACCTTCCACGCCGCTGCCGACGCTGGATCTGCTGACGTCGCCGCCGGCCGAAGAGGAACCGGTGGATATGTTCGCACTGGAACAGACCGCGCGTCTGGTTGAAGCGCGTCTGGCGGATTACCGCGTGAAAGCCGAAGTGGTGGGCATCTCTCCAGGGCCGGTAATCACCCGCTTTGAACTGGATCTGGCTCCAGGCGTCAAGGCCGCACGTATTTCTAACCTGTCGCGTGACCTGGCACGTTCGCTCTCTGCCGTTGCGGTGCGTGTGGTTGAGGTGATTCCGGGCAAGCCTTATGTCGGCCTGGAGCTCCCCAATAAACATCGTCAGACCGTCTATCTGCGTGAGGTGCTGGACTGCGATAAGTTCCGCGACAACCCTTCGCCGCTGTCGGTGGTGCTGGGTAAAGATATCTCTGGTCAGCCCGTGGTGGCCGATCTGGCGAAGATGCCGCACCTGCTGGTGGCCGGTACCACCGGTTCCGGTAAGTCGGTTGGCGTCAACACCATGATCATCAGCATGCTGTATAAAGCCACGCCGGAAGAAGTGCGCTTTATCATGATCGACCCGAAAATGCTCGAGCTGTCAGTGTATGAGGGCATTCCCCATCTGCTGACGGAAGTGGTCACCGACATGAAAGACGCGGCCAACGCGCTGCGCTGGAGTGTGGTCGAGATGGAGCGCCGCTATAAGCTGATGTCTGCGCTGGGCGTGCGTAATCTGGCTGGCTATAACGAGAAGATCGAGCAGGCGGCCGCTATGGGCCGGCCAATTCCGGACCCGTTCTGGAAACCGGGCGACAGCATGGACACCACGCCGCCGGTGCTGGAAAAACTGCCGTACATTGTGGTGCTGGTTGATGAGTTCGCTGACCTGATGATGGCGGTGGGCAAGAAGGTCGAAGAGCTGATCGCGCGCCTGGCACAGAAAGCCCGTGCGGCAGGTATTCACCTGGTGCTGGCTACCCAGCGTCCGTCGGTGGATGTGATTACTGGCCTGATTAAAGCCAACATTCCGACGCGTATTGCCTTTACCGTATCCAGTAAAATTGACTCGCGTACCATTCTCGATCAGGGCGGTGCGGAATCCCTGCTGGGTATGGGTGACATGCTCTATATGCCACCTAACTCCTCCATGCCGGTACGTGTTCACGGCGCCTTTGTGCGTGACCAGGAAGTGCATGCGGTCGTGCAGGACTGGAAAGCGCGTGGGCGACCGCAGTACATCGACAGCATTACCGCCGGTGAAGAGAGTGAAAGCGGTGCTGGCGGCCTGGACGGCGATGAAGAGCTGGATCCGCTGTTTGACCAGGCGGTGGCGTTCGTGGTGGAGAAACGCCGCGCGTCGATCTCCGGCGTGCAGCGCCAGTTCCGTATTGGCTACAACCGCGCGGCGCGGATTATCGAACAGATGGAGGCGCAGGGCATTGTCTCGGAGCCAGGCCACAACGGTAACCGTGAAGTGCTGTCACCGCCACCTCACGAAATGTAAGACTTTTCTCCGCAGTGTTCTACCGGGCCAGTGTAAACTGGCCCGTTGTTTATCTGTGGTCCGATCCCCATATCATTGGGAGCTTTCGGCTTTTTCTCCTGTCGAACTGACGGAGCGGCGACTACGGTTAATGCAGTAAGTGTCAGGAAACCATGAATAAGGAATCGTATCAGATGAAATTTCGCGTTATTGCCTGTGGCCTGCTGGCCGGTTTTGTTGCTTCTTCTGCCCTGGCGGATGCTTCCAGCGATCTGCAGCAGCGCCTTAATAAAGTGAACAGCTTCCATGCCAGCTTCAGCCAGAAGGTGACTGACGGCAGCGGCGCAAACGTGCAGGACGGCGAAGGCGAACTGTGGGTGAAACGTCCGAGCCTGTTTAACTGGCATATGACCGCACCGGACGAAAGCGTGATTATCTCCGACGGTAAAAATCTGTGGTTCTATAATCCTTTTGTGGAACAGGCGAGCGTAAGCCTGCTGCAGAATGCCACCAGCAACACGCCGTTTATGCTGATTGCGCGTAACCAGCCCTCTGACTGGCAGCAGTACAACATTAAGCAGCAGGGGGATAATTTTGAGCTGACGCCTAAAAGCAGCGATGGCAACCTGAAACAGTTCACCATCAATGTTACTTCCGCAGGCACCATCAATCAGTTCAGCGCGATTGAGCAGGATGGACAGCGCAGCAGCTATCAGCTGAAGAGCCAGAAAAACGGCGCTATCAGCCCGGATAAATTCACCTTTACGCCGCCAAAAGGGGTAACGGTGGACGATCAACGTCAGTGAGGTGAGGGTGAGTAACCTGTCGCTGGATTTTGCACCGTCAAATGAGTTCAGACCGCTGGCTGCGCGTATGCGGCCAGCGACGCTGCAGCAATATATTGGTCAGCAGCATCTGCTCGCGGCCGGTAAGCCGTTGCCGCGCGCTATTGAAGCGGGTCAGCTGCACTCCATGATCTTATGGGGACCGCCGGGTACCGGTAAAACCACGCTGGCGGAGATCATCGCGCATTACGGCAAAGCCGATGTCGAACGCATTTCAGCGGTGACTTCCGGCGTTAAAGAGATCCGCGAGGCCATTGAGCGCGCGCGGCAGAATCGCCAGGTGGGGCGTCGCACTATTCTGTTTGTTGATGAGGTGCATCGCTTCAATAAGAGCCAGCAGGATGCGTTTTTGCCACACATCGAAGACGGCACCATCACCTTCATTGGCGCAACCACGGAAAATCCTTCTTTTGAACTGAACTCGGCACTGCTGTCGCGCGCCCGCGTTTATCTGCTTAAATCGCTGACCAGCGCGGATATTGAACAGGTGCTGGATCAGGCGATGCAGGATAAAACGCGCGGTTACGGCGACAGCGATATTCTGTTACCGGACAATACCCGGCGCATGATCGCTGAACTGGTCAATGGTGATGCACGACGCGCACTGAATACGCTGGAAATGATGGCCGATATGGCTGAGCTCAATGCGCAGGGACAGCGGGAGCTAACGCCACAGCTGCTGAATGAAGTGTCGGGTGAACGCGCGGCGCGTTTCGATAACAAAGGCGACCGCTTTTACGATCTCATCTCGGCACTGCACAAATCGGTTCGTGGTTCAGCCCCGGATGCGGCGCTTTACTGGTACGCGCGCATCATCACTGCCGGTGGCGATCCGCTGTACGTGGCGCGGCGGCTGCTGGCGATTGCTTCGGAAGATGTCGGTAATGCCGATCCGCGCGCCATGCAGGTAGCAATTGCCGCGTGGGACTGTTTTACCCGCGTCGGGCCTGCGGAAGGGGAACGTGCAATTGCCCAGGCAATTGTTTATCTGGCCTGTGCGCCAAAAAGCAATGCTGTTTATACCGCCTTCAAAGCGGCGATGCGTGATGCACGTGAGTTCCCGGATTACGATGTGCCGGAACATCTGCGCAATGCACCGACGAAGCTGATGAAAGAAATGGGCCTCGGCAAAGAGTACCGTTACGCGCATGACGAACCCAATGCCTATGCGGCCGGCGAGGTGTTTTTCCCGCCGGAAATGGCGCAGACGCGCTACTATCAACCCACCAATCGTGGCCTTGAAAGCAAGATCGGTGAAAAACTCGCCTGGCTTGCTGAACAGGATCAAAATAGCCCGATAAAACGCTACCGCTGATAAACGCGTTACGGTAAGGTGAGCAAGGATTTCAATGCATTCCGGTGGAATGCATCCCTCCATTCGTTCAATCAACCTTTTATTACACAGGATAAGCATGCTCGATCCCAATCTGCTGCGTAATGAGCCAGACGCAGTCGCAGAAAAACTGGCACGCCGGGGATTTAAACTGGATGTGGATACGCTGCGCTCCCTCGAAGAGCGTCGTAAGGTTTTGCAGGTAGAAACTGAAAACCTGCAGGCTGAGCGTAACTCCCGCTCCAAATCCATCGGTCAGGCCAAAGCACGTGGGGAAGATATCGAGCCGCTGCGTCAGGAAGTGAACGCGCTGGGCGAACGCCTGGATGCGGCGAAAGCAGAGCTGGATACCCTGCAGAACGAAATTCGTGACTTTGCGCTTGCGCTGCCTAACCTGCCGGCCGACGAAGTGCCGCTGGGTAAAGATGACAGCGAAAACCAGGAAGTGAGCCGCTGGGGCCAGCCGCGCCAATTCGATTTCCCGGTGAAAGACCATGTAGAGCTGGGTGAAGCGGTCAAAGGGCTGGATTTCGCCTCGGCGGTGAAACTGACCGGTTCGCGCTTTATCGTGATGCAGGGCCAGATTGCTCGTCTGCATCGCGCGCTGAGCCAGTTCATGATCGATCTGCACAGCCAGCAGCACGGTTATCTGGAAACTTACGTGCCATATCTGGTGAACCACGAGACGCTGTACGGTACCGGTCAGTTACCAAAATTTGGTGAGGATCTGTTCCATACCAAACCGCTGGGCGAAGAAGCAGGCAGCAGCAACTATGCGCTGATCCCGACCGCCGAAGTGCCGCTGACTAACCTGGTGCGCGATGAGATCGTTGAAGAGGAATCTCTGCCGATCAAACTCACTGCCCACACGCCTTGCTTCCGTTCCGAAGCCGGTTCTTACGGACGCGATACGCGCGGTTTGATCCGTATGCACCAGTTCGACAAAGTGGAGATGGTGCAGATCGTCGCACCGGAAACCTCCATGGACGCGCTGGAAGAGCTGGTCGGCCATGCGGAGAAAGTGCTGCAGCTGCTGAACCTGCCGTACCGTAAAGTGCTGCTGTGCACCGGCGACATGGGCTTCGGCTCAGCCAAAACCTATGACCTGGAAGTCTGGCTGCCGGCGCAGGACACCTACCGTGAAATCTCCTCCTGCTCGAATATGTGGGATTTCCAGGCGCGCCGCATGCAGGCTCGCTGCCGCAGCAAAACGGACAAAAAACCGCGTCTGGTGCACACGCTGAATGGTTCAGGCCTGGCGGTGGGGCGTACGCTGGTGGCCGTGCTGGAAAACTATCAGCAGGCGGATGGTCGTATTACAGTGCCGGACGTGCTGCGCCCGTATATGGGCGGGCTGGAATATATCGGCTAACAGGCATTCATGCACAAACCCGGCTCAGGCCGGGTTTTTTATTTCTTAAGCGCGTCAGCCATTATTTTTTAACCGGAATTAATCAGAAATAAACGTTATCGTCATCGTTGCGCGTCAAACCATCAAAAATGTATAAATTCATGTAGATAGATTCAGATATAAGACCTTTCTCAAGCCCTGTAACCCGCTGAAGATAAAAATAATAAATTGTTCAGCAGCAAAATGTGCGGCGCTGTTTTTTTGCACATTGACTTTGCCATCGTCAATGGCAAACTGCGCGCAAATCTGTTCATTTCTTTTGGTTTTATTCCCTATGTCAACCTGGTCGCGCCCCGTCCTGCTGCTGCTTTGCGGCTTAATGCTGATGACGGTGTCTATTGCTGTGCTTAATACGCTGGTGCCGCTGTGGCTCACTCACGATCAACTGCCGACCTGGCAGGTGGGCATGGCGAGCTCTGCTTATTACACCGGCAACTTACTGGGCACCTTGCTGGCGGGCTGGTTGATTAATCGCTATGGCTTTAATCGCTGCTTTTACCTTGCCAGCGTACTGTTTGCGCTGGCAACCATGGGCATGGTGCTGCTGGACGGCTTTTACAGCTGGACGCTGCTGCGCTTCACAGCGGGCGTAGGCTGTGCACTGATTTGGGTGGTGGTTGAGAGTGCACTATTGTGCAGCGGTACCGTGCGCAATCGCGGTCAGCTGCTGGCCGCTTACATGATCATCTACTATCTTGGCACCGTTGCCGGTCAGCTGCTGGTGAGCCGTGTCTCGACAGAACTGCTGCACGTCATTCCCTGGGTGAGCGCGCTGATCGTCTGTGCCGTGCTGCCCGTGGTGTTTGTGCAGGTCAACGCCGGTGCGGCTACTGAAGAAGCCTCAACCGGGCGTATCTGGAGCATGCTGCGCCGCCGCAGCTCGCGGTTAGGTATCAACGGCTGCATTATCTCCGGTATCGTGCTCGGTTCGCTCTACGGCCTGATGCCGCTTTATCTTTCGCATCAGGGCATGAGCGATGCCACCGTGGGTTACTGGATGGCGCTGCTGGTCAGTGCCGGGATTGTCGGTCAGTGGCCGGTAGGGCGTCTGGCCGACCGCTTTGGTCGCCTGATGGTGCTGCGCGTGCAGGTGTTCGTGGTGATTCTGGGTGCGATTGCTATGCTGAGCGGAACGGCAATGGCGCCGGCACTGTTTGTGCTGGGGCTGGCTGGCTTTACGCTTTATCCGGTAGCGATGTCCTGGGCGTGTGAAACGGTAGCGCATCATGAACTGGTGGCGATGAATCAGGCGCTGCTGTTCAGTTATACCGTTGGCAGTCTGGTCGGGCCGGGGATGACCGCAATGCTGATGCAGAACTATTCCGATCGCCTGCTGTTTGTGATGATTGCGGTGGTGGCGCTGGTCTATCTGGTGATGCTGCTGCGTAAAGCCGATCAGCATGCAACACCGGTGGCGCATGCCTGATGGCAGTGCTTAAACGGGACATTCGCAACCTGTCGCAAATGTCCCGGCGGTAACGCTCTGTTTCTTACCGGTAAAGCTTCAGCTGCAGGCCAACCGTCTTAATACATGACGTTGTGGCCGTAACCGGCAAGAATATTTTTCACCCGCTCCATGGTCTCTTTCGTTGGCGGCTTCACGCCTTCCAGCTTGTACTCTTCACCCATCGCAATCCATTTATGCTTGCCGAGTTCGTGATAAGGCAGCAGCTCGATTTTCTCTATGTTAGTCATGTCTTTAGTAAATTCACCAAGGCGATGCACCGAATCGTCATCGTCCGAATAACCCGGCACCACCACATAGCGAATCCAGGTCCTTTTACCGTGCTTTTGCAGATAGCGGGCGAAATCCAGCGTGCGGTGGTTTGACACGCCGACCAGAATCTCATGGATATCATCATTGATCTGCTTGAGATCGAGCATCACCAGGTCAGTTGCATCAAGCAGTTCATCGATCACCGGATCGTAACGGCGCACAAAGCCGTTGGTGTCGAGGCAGGTATGGATGCCCTCGGCCTGGCAGGCGCGAAACCAGTCGCGCACAAATTCAGCCTGCAGAATGGCTTCACCGCCGGATGCCGTCACGCCGCCACCAGACGCATTCATAAAGTGGCGATACGACAGCACATCCTTCATCAGCTCATCGACGGTAATCTCCTTACCGCCGTGAGTGTCCCAGGTATCGCGGTTGTGGCAGTACAGGCAGCGCATCAGGCAGCCCTGGAAGAAGGTGATAAAACGGATGCCGGGACCGTCAACGGTGCCGCAGGATTCAAACGAGTGGATACGACCGATGGTTGACATTGCGATGTATTCTCCGGTTCAGCCTGGCGCGCAGGCGGCACAATCTGTGTTGTGCTCTGAGGATGTAAGTCGGTTTTGCCAGACTGCCTGCAAAAGCAGACTGGCAAAACTGGCTTGTGGAGAAAAGGCTCCCGCAGGAGCCTTTCGATTACAATGAGGAGGATTACAGCGACTGAGTAAAGGTACGGGTAATCACATCCTGCTGCTGCTCTTTCGTCAGCGAGTTGAAACGTACGGCATAACCGGAAACGCGGATGGTCAGCTGTGGATATTTCTCAGGGTGCTCCATGGCATCCAGCAGCATTTCACGGTTCATGACGTTAACGTTCAGGTGCTGGCCGCCCTCGATACTGGCTTCGTGGTGGAAGTAACCATCCATCAGGCCAGCAAGGTTGGTTTTACGCACGTTATCATCTTTGCCCAGCGCATTCGGTACGATAGAGAAGGTATAAGAGATACCGTCTTTGGCGTAGGCAAATGGCAGTTTGGCCACGGAAGTCAGTGAAGCGACAGCACCTTTCTGGTCACGGCCATGCATTGGGTTGGCACCTGGTCCAAATGGCGCACCGGAGCGGCGACCATCCGGGGTGTTACCGGTTTTCTTACCGTATACCACGTTGGAGGTGATGGTCAGTACCGACTGCGTTGGCACCGCATTACGGTAGGTCTGCAGTTTCTGAATTTTCTTCATGAAACGTTCGACCAGGTCACAGGCCAGGTCATCCACGCGCGGGTCGTTGTTACCGAACTGCGGATATTCACCTTCAATTTCGAAGTCAACTGCCAGACCATCGGCGTCACGGACCGGTTTCACTTTGGCATATTTAATCGCTGAAAGTGAGTCCGCGGCGACAGACAGGCCTGCGATACCACACGCCATGGTACGATAAACGTCACGGTCGTGCAGTGCCATCAGCGCGGCTTCATAACTGTACTTATCATGCATGTAGTGGATGATGTTGAGTGACGTGACGTACTGTTTTGCCAGCCAGTCCATGAAGTGGTCCAGACGCGCCATCACGGTGTCATAATCCAGCACATCATCAGTGATTGGCGCTTCTTTCGGGCCGACCTGCATTTTCAGCTTCTCGTCCACACCGCCGTTGATTGCGTACAGCAGTGTTTTAGCCAGGTTGGCACGTGCGCCGAAGAACTGCATTTGTTTACCGACAATCATCGGGCTCACGCAGCAGGCGATGGCGTAGTCATCATTGTCAAAGTCCGGACGCATCAGGTCATCGTTCTCATACTGCAGCGATGAGGTGTCGATGGAGACTTTTGCCGCATACTTTTTGAAGTTAACCGGCAGTTTCTCAGACCACAGGATGGTCATGTTTGGTTCCGGTGATGGACCCATGGTGTACAGCGTGTTCAGGAAGCGGAAGGTGCTTTTCGTCACCAGCGTACGACCGTCAACGCCCATACCAGCCAGTGATTCAGTGGCCCAGATTGGGTCGCCAGAGAACAGCTCATCGTATTCCGGCGTACGCAGGAAGCGCACCATACGCAATTTCATCACCAGATGGTCAATCAGCTCCTGCGCCTGCTCTTCGCTCAGTTTACCGGCTTTGATATCGCGCTCGATGTAAACGTCGAGGAAGGTGGACACGCGACCAAACGACATCGCGGCACCGTTTTGTGATTTCACTGCTGCGAGGTAACCGAAGTAGGTCCACTGTACTGCTTCCTGCGCGGTGGTGGCTGGCAGAGAGATATCAAAGCCATATTTGGCGGCCATCTCTTTGATCTGGCCCAGTGCGCGGTGCTGCTCAGAAATCTCTTCACGCAGGCGAATGGTGGCTTCGAGATCAACGCCATTTTCCATGTCACTCTGCAGTGAGTTGAACTGAGCCACTTTGTCTTTCATCAGGAAGTCGATGCCGTACAGCGCGACGCGACGGTAGTCACCGATAATACGACCGCGGCCGTATGCATCTGGCAGACCGGTCAGCACGCCTGATTTACGGCAGCGCAGGATATCCGGGGTGTAAACGTCAAACACGCCCTGGTTGTGGGTTTTGCGGTAATCGGTGAAAACTTTCTTCAGCGCCGGGTCCAGCTCGCGGCCGTAAACTTTACAGGAGCCTTCCACCATTTTAATGCCGCCAAACGGGATAATGGCGCGTTTTAGCGGAGCTTCAGTCTGCAGACCAACGATGGTTTCCAGCGATTTATTAATATAGCCCGCATCGTGTGAGGTGATGGTGGACGCTAAATCAGTGTCGAAATCAACCGGTGCATGGGTACGGTTTTCAATTTTGATGCCTTCCAGCACGCTGTCCCACAGTTTGGTGGTGGCTGGCGTCGCGCCGGCGAGGAATGCTTCGTCACCTTCATACGGCGTGTAGTTTTTTTGGATGAAGTCACGGACGTTGACGCTGTTCTGCCATTCACCGGCGCTAAATCCTTCCCAGGCTGACGCCATTTTTTCATTCAGTTCGGACATGATATACCTGCCTTATTTAGGGAGACTGTAACGTATGGCGCGCTGCTCAGCACGCCCGTACTTAATGACTCAGTGCGCGGACTCACCGTCGCGCAGATAGATAACCCAATAGGTCAACCCGACTAACAGACCGCCGCCAATGATGTTGCCGATGGTTACGGGAATCAGGTTATTAACAATAAAATCGCCAATGCCCAGTGCAGGAAATTGCGCCGCGCTGGCACCGGTCATTTGCCAGAATTCCGGGCTGGCAAAATCGCGAATCATGATGGCCATCGGGATCAGGAACATATTGGCGATGCTGTGCTCAAAGCCGCTGGCTACAAACATCGCAACCGGTAAAATCATCGCTACCATTTTGTCGAGCAGGCTACGGCCGGAGTAGCTCATCCACACCGCCAGACACACCATCAGGTTAGCCAGTGTACCGAGGCTTACCGCTTCGATAAACGTATGATGCATTTTGTGGTCGGCGGTCTGTAAGACATTTAATCCCCAGGCACCATTTGCGACCATATGCTCACCGGCCAGCCAAATCAGCGCCACAAAAAACAGCGCGCCGCACAGGTTACCAACGTAGACATTGAGCCAGTGACGACCCAGTTGCAGCCAGGTAATGCGTCCGCTGGCTTTTGCCACCACGATCAGCACCGTTGAAGTAAACAAATCAGCGCCGCAAACAACCACCAGCATTAAACCCAGTGAGAAGCAGATGCCGCCGATCAATTTGGCCATGCCATACGGCATAGTGCCGCTGCCGGTGGTGGCGGTGATATAAAACACAAAGGCAATGGAAATAAAGACGCCAGCAGTGATAGCCAGAAAGAAGGTGGTTAAGGGATGTTTCGTCGCTTTATAGACACCGGCATCTTCTGCGACTTTTGCCATCGCCGCCGGTAATAATGAATTAAAAGGGTTGTCAGCTTTCACACTAACGCTCTCCAGAAATTGTCTGTAAAGATACTAACAAAGGAGTATAGGTCAGGAGTTGATGTGGATCATATTTGCCGAAACGGCAGGGTTAAGCAAAGCCGCAAAATGGCCAAAAATTCAGTTAAGCTATTGAAATTAATTCAATAAATAATTTTTAATTTATGCAAAATAAGTTGAAAGTGCGGCTGGCTTCAGCATTATTTTGTTAAATGCTGTTTATCAATGATAGTGAATTGTTATTTATTATTTTCTGCGCCCGATGAATTTTCAGCGGCATAAAAAAGGGCACTGGATACTGCCAGTGCCCGTTAATTTTCAGGCTAATTGGTCACAGACAAAATGCGCCGATTTATTTCGCAGACCAGTAACGACGTTTTGCCACCTGTAATTTTTCATACGCGGCCAGCAGTGCCTGATGCGCCGGGAACGCGTGCAGATCGCGGTCAACCACCTGCAGACCGTAGAACGGTGCCTCACCGCTGATGGCAGCCGAAGCGGCGTCGACGGCGGCTTCGCCATACATGCGCACAAACGCGCGATGATACTGCAGCGGATCGCGATCTTCTTCCATCGCCAGCAGCAGCAGAGTCTGCAGGCAGCGGTAGTAATTGGCACGCTCAGGGCTGAAGATCGACTGGTTGAATTCCATGGTCCATTCCGTCCAAATCAGCGCCTGATCCAGATCGCCACCGGCCAGCGCCAGCATCGCTTTCAGCTCGCCAATACGCAGCGTGAACCAGCCGTTGTCTTTGCCGGTCGCCAGCCCCAGCAGTTCACGCACGCGGGTGAAGTCATCATGACCTTCTTCATCCAGCTGTTCGATCAGCGCCAGATACTCCTCGGGTTGCCACTGGGTTGCCGGCAGGGATAACAGCGTTTCACGCAGTGATGCACCCATGTTGTTATTCGCCAGCAGCAGGTCTTCGGCAGGGTAAATATCAGACATGCCCGGTACGATAATGCGGCAGGCGTAAACGCCCAGATGTTCGTAGTCGGCGATATACACTTCTTTATCTTCCGCACGGAAGATCGCCATCAGCGTATCGAACTCTTCATGGGTGGTGCCGGCAAAGCTCCAGTCGACAAAGGGATAGTCGGCATCGTCTTTGAACATATCCCAGGAGATCAGACCGCTGGAATCAATGAAGTGGGTTTCAAGGTTAGCGTGTTCAGCCACTTCTTCATCATCGAAGGTGGGCGGGGTAAACACGTCGAGATCTTTCAGGCCGCGGCCCTGCAGCAGTTCGGTGACGGTACGTTCAAGCGCGACACCAAAGTCCGGATGGGCGCCAAAAGAGGCAAAGCAGGTGCCGTTAGCCGGGTTGAACAGCACCACACAGATCACCGGATAGTTGCCGCCCAGCGAAGCGTCATAGGAGAAAATCGGGAAACCTTCCGCTTCAAGACGATTGATGGCCTCTACCACGCCAGGATAGCGCTGCATCACCGCTTCAGGAATTTCCGGCAGGCTGATGGATTCCGCAATAATGCGGTTTTTAATATGGCGCTCAAACACTTCGGATAAGCCCTGTACGCGCGCTTCATTGGCGGTGTTGCCAGCGGACATGCCGTTAGACACATACAGGTTGCCGATGATGTTCATCGGAATGTACACGGTTTGCTGATCGGACTGGCGGGTAAATGGCAGGCCGCAAATACCGCGATCGGCATTACCAGACTGCAGATCCACCAGGTCGGACGCGCTCAGGCTCTGTTCCGGATCGTAAAACTTACGCAGGCGCGCATCCAGAATGCCTTCCGGCAGGCTGTCATCGTCGCTCAGCGGGAACCATTTCTCGTTCGGGTAGTGCACGAAGTCGCCGTTAGCGATGGTTTCACCCAGCCAGAAATCGGCAAAGAAGTAGTTGGTTGAGAGGCGCTCAAAATATTCGCCCAGCGCTGAGGCCAGCGCCGCTTTTTTACTGGCGCCTTTACCGTTAGTAAAACAGAGCGGGCAGTCGCGGTCGCGAATGTGCACAGACCAGACGTGCGGCACCGGGTTCAGCCAGGAAGCTTCTTCAATGTTGAAACCCAGATCCTGCAGTTTCTGCTGGAAGCGTGCGATGGAGTCTTCCAGTGCGGCGTCTTTACCTGGAATAAACGTTTGCGTCATGGTGGCGCTCTCTCAAGTCGATGGTTGGGCGTAAAGCGCGCAATAATACGGGTTTTGCGCCTGCTTCGCTATTGCTCCGCCAAATTTCTCAACGCATTGTTACGGCTTTTTCGCGCTCTGGCAGCTGTCTGATTTTACTTCACCGGGCTGCCTCACAAAATTCCGTGGCTTATTACATTTGTGACATAAGCTGCGGTGGAGCGGGCTCTGGAAATGTGATCGCTGCCGGATAAATGATTGCAGCCATCCGGAGGCAATGATAAAACCGATGGGGTATTCATAACCGTTCGATATGACAATGGTGAGGGGAAATGGCGCAGGTTTATAATTTTAGCTCCGGACCGGCAATGCTGCCGGTGGAAGTGCTTCGTCGTGCAGAACAAGAACTGACAAACTGGCATGGCTTAGGCACCTCGGTGATGGAAATCAGTCACCGCAGCAAAGAGTTTATTGAAGTCGCGGAAGCGGCGGAGCAGGATTTTCGCGATCTGCTGAAAATCCCGGCCAACTACAAAGTATTATTCTGCCATGGCGGCGCGCGTGCGCAGTTCGCGGCAATCCCGGGCAACCTGCTGGGCGATGCCAGCCGCGCGGATTACATCGACGGCGGCTACTGGGCGCACAGTGCTATTAAAGAAGCAGAAAAATTCTGCTCGCCGAACGCCATTGACATCAAAACCACCCGTGAGGGTAAACGCGCACTGTTACCGATGCGTGAATGGCAGCTCAGCGATGATGCTGCTTATGTGCATTTCTGCCCGAATGAAACCATCGACGGTATTGCCATCGATGAAGAGCCAGACTTCGGCGATAAAGTGGTGGTGGCCGATCTCTCTTCCACCATCCTGTCCCGCCCGCTCGACATCAGCCGCTACGGCGTGATTTATGCCGGCGCGCAGAAGAACATCGGTCCCGCTGGCCTGACGCTGGTGGTAGTGCGTGATGACCTGCTGGGCAAAGCGCAGCGTTGGGTGCCCTCCATTCTCGATTACAAAGTGCTGGCCGAAAACGATTCGATGTTTAACACGCCGCCGACGTTTGCCTGGTATCTCTCCGGCCTGGTGTTCAAATGGCTGAAAGAGAAGGGCGGTGTAGCAGAGATGGACAAGGTTAATCAGGCGAAAGCCGATCTGCTGTACGGCGTGATTGATAGCAGCAGCTTCTACCGTAACGACGTCGCCAGTGAAAACCGTTCCCGGATGAACGTGCCTTTCCAGCTGGCCGATGCTGCGCTGGATAAGGTGTTCCTTGAAGAATCACTGAAGGCGGGCCTGCATGCGCTGAAGGGGCACCGTGTGGTTGGCGGTATGCGTGCCTCGATCTACAATGCGATGCCGCTGGAAGGCGTTAAAGCGCTGACCGAATTCATGGTCGACTTCGAACGTCGTCACGGTTAATTATCTTTTTTAGTGCCAGCCTGCCCGGCTGGCATCAGACCCTGTCACTGGACAGGGTCTCGTATTTCTGGAGATTTGGTTTCACATGCAGGACTCCCTGACTTTACAGCCGATTGCCCGCGTTGACGGCACGGTAAACTTACCGGGCTCAAAAAGCGTATCAAACCGCGCCCTGTTACTGGCCGCGCTGGCGAACGGCACCACGCGCCTGACCAACCTGCTCGACAGCGATGATGTTAAACACATGCTTAATGCGCTGCAGGCGCTGGGCGTCAGCTATACCCTGTCAGCCGATCGCACCGTGTGTGAAGTGGTCGGCAATGGTGGACCGCTGCGTGCCGAACAGCCGCTGGAATTGTTCCTGGGCAATGCCGGAACCGCGATGCGTCCGCTGGCGGCAGCACTGTGCCTCGGCGAGCAGTCGGTGGTGCTGACCGGCGAACCGCGCATGAAAGAGCGTCCGATCGGCCATCTGGTCGATGCGTTACGGCAGGGCGGCGCGCGCATTGATTACCTCGAACAAACCGACTATCCGCCGCTGCGTCTGAACGGCGGATTTACCGGCGGCGAAGTCAGTGTCGATGGCAGCGTTTCCAGCCAGTTCCTGACGGCGCTGCTGATGACCGCGCCGCTGGCACAGAACGACACCACGATCACCATCAAAGGCGAGCTGGTTTCCAAACCCTACATTGATATCACTCTGCACCTGATGCGTTGCTTTGGCGTGGACGTTGATAATCAGCACTATCAGCGCTTTGTGGTGAAAGGTCAGCAGCAGTATCAGTCGCCAGGTGATTATCTGGTGGAAGGCGATGCGTCGTCAGCGTCCTATTTCCTTGCCGCTGCGGCAATCAGAGGCGGCACGGTGCGCGTTACCGGGATTGGCCGCAACAGTGTGCAGGGCGACATCCGTTTTGCCGATGTGCTGGAGAAGATGGGAGCGGTGATCGAGTGGGGCGACGATTATATTGCCTGCACGCGCGGTGCGCTGAACGCCATTGATATGGACATGAACCATATTCCGGATGCGGCAATGACAATCGCTACCACCGCGCTGTTTGCCGAAGGCACCACGCTGATGCGCAACATCTATAACTGGCGCGTAAAGGAGACCGATCGCCTGGCGGCCATGGCGACCGAGTTGCGTAAAGTCGGGGCGGAAGTGGAAGAGGGGCACGATTTTATTCGCGTCACACCGCCTGCGCAGTTACAGCACGCCGATATCGGCACGTACAACGATCACCGTATGGCGATGTGTTTCTCGCTGGTTGCGCTGTCCGACACGCCGGTAACCATTCTCGATCCCGGCTGTACGGCGAAAACCTTCCCGGATTACTTCCAGCAGCTGGCAAAAATCAGCCACGCATCCTAATCCGCCAGCCCGGTACCGCTGTGCCGGGCTTCTGAACCCTCTGCTGGCCTCACTGGCGGGAAATTGTTCTGAAACTGTCGAAATTTCTGGCGCTGTCTACGCTAAAGGGTAACCAAGCGGACGCGGGCAGCGTATAATGCCGCGCAATCCAGACAGCCAAGAAGGCTGATCATCAGCACGCAGCAACAGGAGAGAACAATGACGGCAATCGCCCCGGTAATTACCATTGATGGCCCAAGCGGCGCGGGTAAAGGGACTTTATGTAAAGCGATGGCGGAGTCGTTGCAGTGGCACCTGCTGGATTCAGGGGCTATTTATCGCGTACTGGCTCTGGCCGCGCTGCATCATCAGGTGGATATCGAGTCGGAAGAAGCGCTGGTGCCTATGGCGGCGCACCTTGACGTGCGTTTTCTGTCGGTAGACGGTGAAATGCAGGTAGTGCTGGAAGGTGAGGATGTCACCGGCGAAATCCGCACCCAGGAAGTGAGCAATACGGCGTCGCGCGTGGCGGCATTTCCGCGCGTGCGTGAAGCCTTGCTGCGCCGACAGCGTGCTTTCCGCGAGGAGCCGGGTTTAATCGCCGATGGACGAGATATGGGCACCGTGGTTTTCCCGGACGCGCCCGTTAAAATTTTCCTCGATGCCAGCTCCGAAGAGCGTGCGCATCGCCGTATGCTACAGTTGCAGGAAAAGGGCTTTAGTGTTAACTTTGATCGCCTTTTATCCGAGATAAAGGAACGCGACGACCGCGATCGTAACCGCGCCATCGCGCCTTTAGTGCCAGCCGCTGATGCTCTGGTGCTGGATTCAACCAGCATGACCATTGAGCAAGTGATTGAAAAGGCACTAGATTATGCCCGCCAGAAGCTGGGCATTTAATCTTTTCGGCGACCGAATTGTAGTAACCCTGTGCCAGGGAAGCGGTGCAGGGCATGTGAAACAACCCCATCCGACAATGACGTCAGGTGGACGTTAAATTGAAGAATCCTAAGATTATCAATATGACTGAATCTTTTGCTCAACTCTTTGAAGAGTCCCTGAAAGAAATCGAAACCCGTCCGGGTTCCATCGTTCGTGGCGTCGTTGTTGCTATCGACAAAGACGTCGTGCTGGTTGATGCGGGTCTGAAATCTGAATCTGCTATCCCTGCAGAACAGTTCAAGAACGCAGCCGGCGAACTGGAAATCCAGGTGGGCGACGAAGTTGACGTTGCTCTGGATGCAGTAGAAGACGGCTTCGGTGAAACCCTGCTGTCCCGTGAGAAAGCTAAACGTCACGAAGCTTGGATCACGCTGGAAAAAGCTTACGAAGACGCTGAAACTGTTACCGGTGTTATCAACGGCAAAGTTAAAGGTGGCTTCACAGTTGAGCTGAACGGTATTCGTGCGTTCCTGCCAGGTTCACTGGTTGACGTTCGTCCGGTCCGCGACACCCTGCACCTGGAAGGCAAAGAGCTTGAATTCAAAGTAATCAAGCTTGATCAGAAGCGTAACAACGTCGTGGTTTCTCGCCGCGCGGTTATCGAATCTGAAAACAGCGCTGAGCGTGATCAGCTGCTGGAAAACCTGCAGGAAGGCATGGAAGTCAAAGGTATCGTTAAGAACCTCACTGACTACGGCGCATTCGTTGACCTGGGTGGCGTTGACGGCCTGCTGCACATCACCGATATGGCGTGGAAGCGCGTTAAGCATCCAAGCGAAATCGTCAACGTGGGCGACGAAATCACTGTTAAAGTGCTGAAGTTCGACCGCGAGCGTACTCGTGTATCTCTGGGCCTGAAACAGCTGGGCGAAGATCCATGGGTTGCTATCGCTAAGCGTTATCCGGAAGGTACCAAACTGACCGGTCGCGTGACCAACCTGACTGACTACGGCTGCTTCGTTGAAATCGAAGAAGGCGTTGAAGGCCTGGTACACGTGTCTGAAATGGACTGGACCAACAAAAACATCCACCCATCTAAAGTTGTCAACGTAGGTGATGTGGTTGAAGTTATGGTTCTGGACATCGACGAAGAGCGTCGTCGTATCTCCCTGGGTCTGAAGCAGTGCAAATCTAACCCATGGCAGCAGTTCGCAGAGACCCACAACAAAGGCGATCGCGTTGAAGGTAAAATCAAGTCAATCACTGACTTCGGTATCTTCATCGGCCTGGACGGTGGCATCGACGGTCTGGTTCACCTGTCTGACATCTCCTGGAACGCGACTGGCGAAGAAGCCGTTCGTGAGTACAAGAAAGGCGACGAAATCGCTGCCGTTGTACTGCAGGTTGACGCAGAGCGTGAGCGTATTTCTCTGGGCGTGAAGCAGCTGGCTGAAGATCCATTCAACAACTACATCACCCTGAACAAGAAAGGCGCAATCGTGACGGGTAAAGTCACTGCAGTTGACGCTAAAGGTGCTACAGTAGAATTAGCTGACGGCGTAGAAGGTTACCTGCGCGCTTCTGAAGCTTCTCTGGACCGCATCGAAGACGCCACTCAGGTTCTGAGCGTAGGCGACGACGTTGAAGCGAAATTCACCGGCGTTGACCGTAAGAACCGCGTTGTGAGCCTGTCTGTTCGTGCTAAAGACCAGGCTGACGAGAAAGAAGCTATCAACACTGTTAACACCAAACAGGAAGATGGCAACTTCTCTAACGCAATGGCTGAAGCGTTCAAAGCGGCTAAAGGCGAGTAATCGACCCGAAGCACCGGACGGTGAAAATCGTCCGGTTTCGGTAAAAGCTGTCATACCTTTCCAAACAGGGATTAACCGGAGGTTACATGACCAAGTCAGAACTGATTGAAAGACTTGCTGGCCAGCATACTCATATCCCGGCGAAAGTCGTTGAGGATGCGGTCAAAGAGATGCTCGAGCACATGGCCACTACGCTGGCCCAGGGCGAGCGCATTGAAATCCGGGGATTCGGCAGCTTTTCTTTGCACTACCGCGCACCGCGCACTGGTCGTAACCCGAAAACGGGTGACAAAGTGGAACTGGAAGGTAAATACGTTCCCCACTTCAAGCCAGGCAAAGAATTGCGTGACCGTGCAAATATCTACGGCTAAGCCGTTACCGAACGATAAAAACGACACCCTTAGGTGTCGTTTTTTTTTGCCTCGCATTCAGGTTTGCGATCCTGCTTCCATGTTGCTGTTCATTTCCTGCAACCACCATAAACTGCGCGTAATCCCTCTCTGAAATCGACATTTAACCACATGCTTTTCCCTCTGCCAGCGCGCACAATCCGCGGCAATGACAGAAGAGGGCGTGCGCGTGACAATAACAGTGGTAGCCAGAATGATGCTCCTCGCGGCGCTGCCGCTGGGTATGCTGCCGCAGATCCCTGCTTACAGCACCATTGTGCTGCTGTTAATAAGCGCACTGTTGCTGGCGTGTACGTCAGTAATGTTTTTGCGCTACGCCGGACTGGGCTTGCTGCTGTTGAGCTGGGCACTGATCGAGGCGCGTCAGACGGTCGATACCCTCGAGCAACTGACCGTGGCACCGGTGGCGGCCACGCTTCAGATAACGGCAGTGAATCCCGCGAAGAACCAGCTCACGGCGCAGGTAATCCGGGCAGGTGACCGCTACGTCTTTCCACCGTTGTTTGTCACGCTGCGTAATGTCAGCGATGAGGTCGCCTGGTGTGCCGGACAGCGCTGGCAGATGCAGCTGCGGCTACGTGCGGTGCACGCCCGGCTCAACGAGGGCGAATTTGATCTGCAGCGTTTTGCCATTGCTAACCACAGCGCGCTGCAGGGGCGTATTGTCCGCCAGCAGGCTGAGTCTCTGCGCTGCAGCTGGCGGACGCGTTTTATCGATCATCATCTGGCGCGTTTCACCGGGTTAACGCAGCCCGCAATAATACAGGCACTGGCCTTTGGCGTGCGTGATGCGATGACCCCGGCCCAGCGAGCCTTGCTGCGCGAAACCGGTACCGCACACCTGATGGCCATCTCCGGCATGCATATCGCGCTGGCGGCCAGCGTAGGCTGGCTACTGGCGCGCGTCATTCAGTTAGTGTTACCTGCCAGGCAAATCGGCTATCTGATGCCGCTGCTGATCAGCGGGTTAACAGCGGCAGCCTATTGCTGGATCTCCGGCAGTCATCCGCCGGCACAGCGCGCGATGCTGGCGTTAACGCTGTGGCTGGCGAAGCGTATAGCTGGCTGGCAGCTGAGCAACTGGCAGGTGTGGACGCTCTGCGTGGGGAGTTTGTTATGGCTTGATCCGCTGACGGTGCTGTCAGAGAGCTTCTGGCTGTCGGCGCTGGCCGTGGCGATGCTGATACTGTGGTTTCAGTGGTTTCCTCTGCCGCCACGTTTCCGCCAGCCGCGCCGCTGGCTCATGCTGCGACTGCTGCATCTGCAATTGGGCTTGATGATTCTGATGGCGCCGCTGCAGATCTTTCTGTTCCACGGGCTCAGCCTCAGCGCGCTAGTGGCCAACCTGCTGGCGGTTCCGGTAGTGTCGCTGATTACCGTGCCGTTGATTCTGCTGGCGATGCTGTTGCCGCTGCCTGCAATCGCCATTCCGCTATGGCAGCTGGCCGACCTGTCGGTCAGCCTGGTGATGCAGGGGCTGGCGTGGCTGCCCGCCGGCTGGTGGCGCTGGAGCGATACGCTGCCGGCGGTGCTGCTGCTCTGGGCCGGGCTGGCGCTGTGGCGCAGCGGCTTGCTCGCGAAGGCGCTGATGCCCTGCTGCGCGCTGTTGCTCTTGCTGTGGCTCTGGCGCAGCAATGCCCAGCAGGACGACTGGCAGATTGACATGATCGATGTCGGACATGGTCTGGCGGTGGCGATAAGCCAGGGAAATGAGGTGATGCTGTATGACAGCGGACCCGGCTGGGCAGAGGACAATGCGGGCGGGCGGGTTTTGTTACCCTGGCTGCAATACACCGGGCGCCAACTGCAAGGGGTGATCCTGAGCCACAAGCATCTCGATCACCGTGGTGGATTAGCCGCGCTGCAACAGGCGCAGCCTGGTCTGCGCGTCCGCAGCGCGCTCGGCGAGCCCGGGCATCTGCCGTGCTATCGCGGCCAGCAGTGGCAGTGGGGGCGTTTGCACTTTCACGCGCTATGGCCGCCGCGCGCGCAGACCGCCGGGCAAAATAACGACTCCTGCGTGGTGCGCGTGGATGATGGTCAGTTCAGCCTGTTACTGACCGGGGACATCGAGCTGGAGGCGGAGCGCAAGCTGGTCGCCCTGGAAAAGGGCGGCTTACAATCCACTGTTATCCAGGTGCCCCATCATGGCAGCCGGAGCTCCTCCGGCCCTTTACTGTTACGGAGTGTTGCCGGGCAGGCGGCGCTGGCTTCGCTGGCGCGCTATAACGCCTGGCGTATGCCCGCCGTCGCCGTGGTCCAGCGTTACCGCGAGCAGGGCTATCGCTGGTATGACACTGCGCAATCAGGCCAGATTCACATCGCGATACGGCAGGGTCGCTGGCAGATTAAGGGGTTAAGAGAGCAAATAATCCCCCGCTGGTATCATCAGTGGTTTGGCGTCAAACGCGATTCCAGGTAGAATGAGCGGCTATTTCAAACAGCGTGAATAAATAATGCATCAAGACAAAGACCTCTCAACGTGGCAGACATTTCGCCGACTCTGGCCGATGATTGCACCGCACAAGGCTGGCCTGATTGTGTCCGCCGTGGCGCTGATACTCAATGCGGCAGGCGACACCCTAATGCTCTCCCTGTTGAAACCTTTACTGGATGATGGTTTCGGCAAAGCCGACAAATCCGTTCTGCTGTGGATGCCGCTGGCGGTCATCGGCCTGATGCTGATCCGCGGCGTAACCAGTTATATCTCCAGTTACTGCATCTCATGGGTCTCCGGCAATGTGGTGATGAACATGCGCCGTCGCCTGTTCGGCCACATGATGGGCATGCCGGTTGCGTTCTTTGACCAGCAGTCTACCGGTACGCTGCTGTCGCGGATTACCTATGATTCTGAACAGGTGGCCTCTTCCTCTTCCAGCGCGCTGGTGACGGTGGTACGCGAAGGCGCATCGATCATTGGCCTGTTCATCATGATGTTTTACTACAGCTGGCAGCTGTCACTGATTCTGATCCTGCTGGCGCCGCTGGTCTCTTTTGCCATCCGCACCGTATCCAAGCGTTTCCGCAGCATCAGTAAAAATATGCAGAACACCATGGGGCAGGTAACCACCAGTGCTGAGCAGATGCTGAAAGGGCACAAAGAAGTACTGATTTTTGGCGGACAGGAAGTAGAAGCTGAGCGTTTCTCGCAGGTGAGCAATAAAATGCGCCAGCAGGGCATGAAACTGGTTTCGGCCTCTTCGATTTCCGATCCGGTAATCCAGCTGATCGCGTCGCTGGCGCTGGCTTTTGTGCTGTATGCGGCCAGCTTCCCGAGCGTGATGGATACCCTGACTGCCGGTACCATTACCGTGGTGTTCTCGTCGATGATCGCCCTGATGCGCCCGCTGAAATCGCTGACCAACGTCAACGCCCAGTTCCAGCGCGGCATGGCGGCCTGTCAAACGCTGTTCACTATTCTGGATAGCGAGCAGGAGATCGACAACGGCAAGCGCGAAATCACGCGTGCAAAAGGGGACGTTGAATTCCGCAACGTGACCTTTACCTATCCGGGCCGCGACATTCCGGCGCTGCGTGATATTAATCTCACGCTGCCCGCGGGTAAAACCGTGGCGCTGGTGGGCCGCTCCGGCTCGGGTAAATCCACCATGGCCAGCCTGCTGACGCGTTTTTACGATATCAACGAGGGCGAGATTCTGCTGGATGGCCACGACCTGCGGGAATACACCCTGCGCTCGCTGCGTAATCAGGTGGCGCTGGTCTCGCAAAATGTCCATCTGTTCAACGACACCATCGCCAATAACATCGCTTATGCGCGCAACGGTGAATATACCCGCGAGCAAATCGAGCAGGCGGCGACCATGGCGCACGCTATGGACTTCATCAACAAGATGGATAACGGTCTTGATACGGTCATTGGTGAAAATGGCGTGCTGCTGTCTGGCGGCCAGCGTCAGCGTATCGCCATTGCTCGTGCGCTGCTGCGTGACTGCCCGATTTTGATTCTCGACGAAGCCACTTCGGCGCTGGATACCGAATCCGAGCGTGCCATCCAGTCGGCGCTGGACGAGCTGCAGAAGAACCGCACGTCGCTGGTGATTGCGCACCGTCTCTCCACCATTGAAAAGGCCGACGAAATCGTGGTGGTCGAGGATGGGCGAATCGTGGAACGCGGTACCCATGAGGTGCTGCTGGCGCAGAAAGGCGCTTACGCGCAGCTGCACAAACTGCAGTTCGGTCAATGATTGAACGTATCTGGAGCGGACGCTCGCCGCTGTGGCTGCTGTTGTGGCCGCTGAGTCTGCTGTATGGCGCTATCACCTGGCTGATTCGCCTAAGCTATCAGCGCGGCTGGCGTACCCGCTGGCGCGCGCCCTGTCCGGTCATTGTCGTTGGCAACCTGACCGCGGGCGGCAACGGTAAAACACCGCTGGTGATTTGGCTGGTGCAGGCGCTGCAACAGCAGGGGCTGCGTCCGGGTGTGGTGTCGCGCGGTTACGGTGGTAAAGCGGAACGCTATCCGCTGCTGGTCAATCAGGATAGCGCGACGGAACAGGCTGGTGATGAACCGGTGCTGATCGCCCAGCGCACTCAGGTGCCGGTGGCAGTGGCACCGCAACGCCGGCTGGCAATCGAGGCCCTGCTGGCGGCGCATCCGCTGGATGTGATTGTGACGGATGATGGCCTGCAGCACTATGCGTTAGAGCGCGATCGCGAAATCGTGGTGGTGGATGGCGTGCGCCGCTTTGGCAACGGCTGGTGGTTACCGGCCGGACCGATGCGTGAACGCGCATCGCGGCTGGAGCAGGTTGATGCCGTGGTGGTCAACGGGGGCAGCGCGCAGGCTGGCGAGATCGCCATGACGCTGCAGCCGGGTCTGGCGGTCAATTTGCTGACCGGTGAACAGGCTGCGCTGACGCAGCTGCCGCCAGTTGTCGCGATGGCCGGCATCGGTCATCCGCCGCGTTTCTTCACTACGCTGCAGCAGCAGGGCGTGCAGCCGGTGGCAGAGATCGCCTTTGCCGATCACCACGCTTACAGCGAAGAAGAGTTACGCAGCCTGACTCAGGATGCACAGTGCCTGCTGATGACGGAAAAAGACGCGGTCAAGTGCCGCCATTTTGCCCGCGCTAACTGGTGGTATCTGCCGGTGGATGCGCATCTGGCGGGCGCGCCGCTGGCCGCATTACTGGCCGATCTGACGCAACTCTGTACAGCTGCGCGCGACGCCCGGTCGCGCTAACCATCCAAAGGGACGACGTAATGACCAGCACGCATTCCCTCTCTCTGCAAACCGCCCGCAACCTGCACCTCTCTGCCCAGGGCCTGCTACGCCCGCCGCGCCGTCAGGCGCGTTTTGCCGATATTCACGCCTGTGTGCGGCAGATGTCGCTGCTGCAAATCGATACGATTAATGTGGTCGCGCGCAGTCCGTATCTGGTGCTGTTCAGCCGGCTGGGCGCTTTTCCTGCTGAGTGGCTGGAGCAAACGCTGGCGGCGGGCGCACTGTTTGAATACTGGGCGCATGAAGCCTGTTTTATCCCTTTTGAAGATTATCCGCTGCTGCGTCACCGCATGCTGGCACCGCAGCGCCTGGGCTGGAAATACAATCAGCAATGGGTGGATCAGCATCAGCAGGAGATCGCCGATCTGCTGCAACATATCGCCGCCACCGGTCCGGTTCGCGCCGCTGATTTTGCCAGCGACAAGCACACCAAACCCGGCTGGTGGGCGTGGAAGCCGCACAAGCGACATCTGGAGAACCTGTTTAGCGCCGGTGAACTGATGGTTGTCGGGCGCCGTAACTTCCAGCGCGTCTACGATCTGCGTAGCCGGGTGATGCCGCACTGGCGCGACGAGCAGCATGCGCTGAGCGAGAACGAGGCGGTGATGCAGATGCTGGAGCACAGCGCGCGCAGCCTCGGCATTTTCCGCGCCAGCTGGCTGGCCGATTACTACCGGCTGAAACGTGCGCCCATCGCACTCTGGCTGGCGCAGGCCGCTGAGCAGGGAGTGATTCAGCGCGTCGAGGTTGAGCAACTGGGTGAGATGTGGCTGCACCATACACTGCTGCCGCAACTTGCGCAGCCGCAGGCCGCCACGCACAGCGCGCTGCTGTCACCGTTTGATCCGGTGGTATGGGATCGCCGCCGCGCGCTTGAGTTGTTTAATTTTGATTACCGCATCGAGTGCTATACGCCGGAGCACAAACGTAAATACGGCTACTTTGTCCTGCCGCTGCTGCACCGCGGCGTACTGAAAGGGCGCGTCGATGCCAAAATGGATCGCCAGGCGCAGCGCCTGATTCTGCGAGCCTTCTGGCTGGAGCCCGGCGTGCGGATGAGCCAGCAGTTTCTCGCCGATGTGCATAAAGCCATTAACCGCTTCGCCGCCTGGCAGGGCGCCAGCGAAGTGGTGCTGGAAAACGCGCCTGATGCGCTGCGGGCCGCCTGGTCCACGCGCTGGCACGTCAGCATATAAGCCGATGGCGGCGCGCCGTCCCTGATTGCGCTATGGTATGCTAATCCTCTGACGTATCGGTCCTGAAAGGAGAAAAGTATGGATCACCGTTTACTTGAGATTGTGGCCTGTCCGGTCTGCAACGGAAAACTGTATTACAACAAAGAGCAGCAGGAGTTGATCTGCAAACCCGACGGCCTGGCGTTTCCGGTGCGAGACGGTATTCCGGTATTGCTGGAAGTAGAAGCGCGCACCCTGTCCGTTGAAGAGATTCATCCATGAGTTTCGTGGCGATTATTCCGGCACGCTACGCCTCCACGCGCCTGCCGGGCAAACCGCTGCTGGATATTCACGGTAAACCGATGGTGGTGCACGTGATGGAGCGTGCACGCGAGTCCGGTGCTGAGCGGGTGATTGTGGCCACCGATCATCCTGACGTGGCGGCGGCGGTGACCGCTGCCGGCGGGGAAGTCTGCATGACGCGCGCCGACCACCAATCTGGTACCGAGCGTCTGGCCGAGGTGATTGAAAAGTATCAGTTTGCTGACGATACCATCATCGTGAACGTGCAGGGCGACGAGCCGATGATTCCGGCCGAGATTGTGCGTCAGGTCGCGGACAATCTGGCCCAGGCGGATGCCGGCATGGCCACGCTGGCGGTACCGATTCACGAGGCAGAAGAGGCGTTCAATCCCAACGCGGTAAAAGTGGTCACCGATGCCAGCGGTTATGCGCTCTATTTTTCACGTGCGACCATTCCGTGGGATCGCGAACGTTACGCGCAGTCGCGTGAGCAGATTGGCGATACGCTGCTGCGCCACATCGGTATCTACGCCTATCGCGCCGGTTTCATCCGTCGCTATGTGGCATGGCAACCCTGTGCGCTGGAGCAGATCGAGTTGCTGGAGCAGCTGCGCGTGCTGTGGTACGGCGAAAAGATTCACGTGGCGGTAGCGGCCACCGTGCCGAGCGTCGGTGTGGATACGCCGGACGATCTGCTGCGCGTGCGTGAAGCGATGCAGGCATAATCGTCAGCGGCCAGCGACCCGGCTGGCCGCAAAGTTTGATCTGGCGCTAAGTTTCGCGCCGTCATGACCTCCAGGATGGTGCAATGAGTTAACTCCGGAGGACTCTTCCATGGAACAACTCCGTGCAGAACTGGCGCTGGTGCTGGGCGAAGGCGTCAGCCGGCTGGAAACCATCAGCGAACAGGCACAATCGCGTCTTTACGCCCTCTATGATGACCACGGCAAGCCGATGCCGCTGGTGGCCAAATATTTTCGTCATCAGGGACGCGCCGCGCTCGAAGCGAAAAAACTCACCATGCTGGCGCATGAAGGGCTGATTACGCTGCCCACGGTGTACGGCCTGGTTTTGAGTCAGCAACCACCGGCGCATGAAATGCTGCTGCTGGCGCGCTTAAATGGCGTATCGGCCGAAGCGCCGGCGCGCACGGCAGCGCGCTGGGAGCAGCTGTGTGAACAGATTGTCGAAGGGCTGCTGGCGTGGCATCGCATTGACAGCCATGGCCTGGTCGGCAGCGTTGACAGCGTGCAGGAAAATCGCTGGCCGGCATGGTATCGCCAGCGGGTGGAAGTGCTGTGGTCCACGCTGGGCTATCTGTCGCCCCCCGGATTTACCCACGCCGATCGTCAGATTCTGTTTCGCAGCCGCGAACAGCTGGCGCAGTTGTTTGCCGGCTTTGACGACCCGTGCGTGCTAATGCACGGCAATCTGCGTCTCGCCAGTATGCTGAAAGACCCGCACAGCGATCAGCTGGTGGCGATGACCCAGCCGGGCACCATTTTGTGGGCACCGCGTGAGTATGAGCTGATGCGCCTGGCGGAAAACGGTGCTGAAGCATCGCTGCTGCAGCACTATTTACAGCGTGCGCCGGTGGATGACGGTTTCGTCTGGCGCCGCTGGCTCTATCAGCTGTGGGATTGCGTTGACACGCTGGTCAGCAGCGGCCAGTTTGACCGGCCGCGCTTTGACCATGCCCGCGCTCAGCTACTCCCCTGGCTCGGCTGAAGGTTCGCCACTGCCGCGCAGCCGCTGCCAGATCAGCCCCAGCGTTTCGTACACCGCGCGCTGGCTATGGCTGAGCCACAGCGGCGAGGGCAGCGTGCGATCCCAGACGCTGATCGGTGAGGTGATCGCCAGCTGGTTAGCCGGTGCCGGTAGCGGATTCAGGCCGGCGCTCTGGAAAAAGTGCATGGCGCGTGGCAGATGGTTGGCAGACGTCACCAGCAGAAACGGATGCTGCCCGATGGTCTGCTTCACCGCCAGCGCTTCTTCGCCGGTGTCATGCGGCTGATCCAGCACGATGATGGCATCGTCGGGCACGCCAAGGCTGCGCGCCACGTCGGCGGCAACGCTGGCGTTACTGCGCGGATTGTAGCCCGCAGCGGCACCGGTGAAGATCATTTTGGCCTGAGGATAGCGTCGCCACTGGCGAACGCCTTCGGTCACGCGCGGCAGGCTGTTGTTCAGCAGGTTGGAGCTTGGTGCCCACTGCCGGTTATAGGTGTAACCCCCGCCCAGCACCACGATATAGTCCACCGGCTCGCTGCCATTCCACGTGGCATACTGGTTTTCCAGCGGGGCCAGCAGCCGATCGGCCACCGGTTGCAGACTCAACAGTAACAGCATCAGCCAGCTCAATGAGATAAGGATTTTGCCGCTTTTTTGCCAGCGGCTGAACCAGAGCAGTAAAAGTCCTGCCGCCATAAGCGTTAACAGCAATGGCAAAGGCAGTAGCATCGCGCCAATCCATTTTTTTAAGGCAAAAAACATCGAAAACGTCTCCTTTTGTCCGAAAAAACAGCAGCCAGACAGTTACTGCGGCATGAAAGGTTCATTCTTGTCGAGCCTGTGACAAAATAGCACAAGTTGAATGCATCAAAGCGGAGCCATCACCATGCAGGATCGTAACTTTGACGATCTGGCGGATAAATTCTCGCAAAATATTTATGGCACCCGTAAAGGCCAGGTGCGTCAGGCGATCATCTGGGATGAGCTGAACGCCATTCTGCCGACGCTGCCCGCTGGCCCGCTGACGGTGCTGGATGCCGGTGGTGGCGTCGGTCAGATCTCCAGCGGCCTCGCCGCGCAGGGGCATCAGGTACTGCTGTGCGACCTGTCGGGCGAGATGCTTAAGCTGGCCGCCGCCCATGCGCACAGCGCAGGTGTGAGCCACAACATGCAATTCAAACAAATTAGCGCGCAGCAGGTTGGCGAACATTTGGATAAGCCGGTGGATCTGGTATTGTTTCACGCTGTGCTTGAGTGGGTGGCGGATCCGCTGGCGGTGCTGCAGGCGCTGTGGCATACGCTGAAACCCGGTGGTGTGCTGTCGCTGATGTTTTATAACGCGCACGGCCTGACGTTCCGCACTCTGACGCTCGGCAATTTCGGCTATCTGCGCGCCAACATGAACAAGCGCAAAAAACGCACGCTGTCACCGGATTTCCCCCGCGATCCTGACGATGTACAGCGCTGGCTGACGCAGTGCGGATTTATCACCGAGCAGCGTGCCGGTATCCGCGTGTTCAGTGACTACATGAAGCCGCAGCCCGGCGCCGGGAAGAGCGTTGAGGAAATTATTGAGATGGAACGGCGCTACTGTCGTCAGGAGCCCTTTTTGAGTTTAGGGCGCTATATCCACGTGACTGCGCGCAAACCCAGGTAGAAGGATCAACTATGAGCGAATTTTCCCAGACGGTCCCCGAACTGGTGGCATGGGCGCGCAAGAATGACTTTTCCCTTGCGCTGCCGGTAGAACGTCTGGCGTTTTTGCTGGCCATCGCCACCCTCAACGGGGAGCGCATGGACGGCGAGATGAGTGAAGGTGAGCTGATTGACGCCTTTCGTCACGTCAGCAAAGCGTTTGAACAAACCCACGAAACCGTTCAGGTCCGTGCCAACAACGCCATCAACGACATGGTGCGTCAGCGCCTGCTTAACCGTTTTACCAGCGAGCTGACCGAAGGTCACGCCATCTATCGTCTGACGCCACTGGCGATCGGCATCACCGACTATTACATCCGCCAGCGCGAATTTTCCACGCTGCGCCTGTCGATGCAGCTGTCGATTGTTGCGCAGGAGCTGAAGCGCGCCGCCGACGCCGCCGAGGAAGATGGCGACGAATTTCACTGGCATCGCAACGTCTTTGCGCCGCTGAAATATTCGGTCGCGGAAATCTTCGACAGCATCGACATGACGCAGCGCCTGATGGACGAACAGCAGCAGGCGGTAAAAAGCGATATCGCCGATCTGCTGAATAAAGACTGGCGCGCGGCCATCTCCAGCTGTGAGCTGCTGCTGTCGGAGACCTCCGGCACGCTGCGCGAACTGCAGGATACGCTGGAAGCGGCAGGCGACAAGCTGCAGGCTAATCTGCTGCGGATTCAGGACGCCACGCTGAGCAGCCCGGATCTGGGCTTCGTCGACAAGCTGGTGTTTGACCTGCAAAACAAGCTCGATCGCATTATCAGCTGGGGCCAGCAGGCCATCGATCTGTGGATCGGTTACGACCGCCACGTGCACAAATTTATTCGTACCGCCATCGACATGGATAAAAACCGCGTGTTCGCGCAGCGTTTACGCCAGTCGGTGCAGAACTATTTCGATCAGCCGTGGGCGCTGACCTACGCCAATGCCGACCGTCTGTATGACATGCGCGATGAAGAGATGACGCTGCGTAACGACGAGGTGATGGGCGAGCTGCCGCCGGAGATGGAGTACGAAGAGTTTAACGAAATCCGCGAGCAGCTGGCGGCGATGATTGAAGAAGCGCTGCAGATTTACAAGCAGCAGCAGAAGCCGCTGCATCTCGCCACGGTGATGCGTGACTATCTGGCGCAGTATCCCCGCGCGCGTCACTTCGACCTCGCACGCATCGTCATCGATCAGGCGGTGCGACTCGGCGTGGCCGAAGCCGATTTAGCCGGTCTGCCTGCGGAATGGCAGACCATTAATGATTACGGAGCTAAGGTGCAGGCACATGTCATCGACAAATATTGAACAAGTGATGCCGGTCAAACTGGCGCTGGCACTGGCAAACCCGATTTTTCCCGCGCTCGATAGCCAGTTACGCGCCGGCCGCCACATTGGTATTGAAGAGCTGGATAATCACGCTTTTCTGATGGATTACCAGCCGTTTCTGGAAGAGTTTTATGCGCGCTACAACGTTGAGCTGATCCGCGCACCGGAAGGTTTTTTCTATCTGCGTCCGCGCTCAACCACGCTGATCCCGCGCTCGGTGCTGTCCGAGCTCGACATGATGGTGGGTAAAATTCTCTGTTATCTCTACCTGAGCCCGGAGCGGCTGGCCAACGAGGGCATTTTCACCCAGCAGGAGCTGTACGACGAGCTGCTGTCGCTGGCGGATGAAAGCAGGTTGCTGAAGCTGGTTAACCAGCGCTCCACCGGGTCGGACCTGGATCGCGCCAAATTGCAGGAGAAGATGCGTGCGTCGCTCAGCCGTCTGCGCCGTCTCGGCATGGTGTGGTTTATGGGCAACGACAGCAGCAAGTTCCGCATCATGGAGTCCGTTTTCCGCTTTGGTGCGGATGTGCGCAGCGGTGACGATGCACGTGAAGCGCAGCTGCGCCTGATTCGTGACGGTGAAGCGATGACGCTGGAGAACGCACCGGTCGCCAGTGAGAGCGACGAGGCAGAAAATGACAGCGAACACGACGCGAGCGAGCGCGCGGAGGATGAACAGGCATGATTGAACGCGGTAAATTTCGATCGCTCACGCTGATCAACTGGAACGGTTTCTTTGCCCGCACCTTTGATCTGGATGAGCTGGTCACCACGCTGTCCGGCGGTAACGGTGCCGGTAAATCGACCACCATGGCGGCGTTTGTTACGGCACTGATTCCGGACTTAACCCTGCTGCATTTCCGTAACACCACTGAAGCCGGTGCCACGTCCGGCTCGCGCGACAAGGGCCTGCACGGCAAACTGCGCGCGGGCGTCTGCTATGCGGTGCTGGATGTGGTCAACTCGCGCCATCAGCGCGTGGTGGCTGGCGTGCGCCTGCAGCAGGTGGCCGGACGCGATAAGAAAGTCGACATCAAGCCGTTCAGTATTCACGGCCTGCCGACCGATACGCTGCCAACCGATATGCTGACCGAAATTCTCGGCAGCCGTCAGGCGCGCGTGCTGCCGCTGGCAGAAGTGAAGGAGCGGGTGGAAGCGCAGGAGGGCGTGCAGTTCCGCCAGTTCAGCTCGGTCACGGACTACCATGCCATGATGTTTGAGCTCGGCGTGGTGCCGCGTCGTCTGCGCACCGCCGGCGATCGCAGCAAATTCTATCGCCTGATCGAAGCTTCGCTGTATGGCGGTATCTCCAGCGCCATTACCCGCTCGCTGCGCGATTACCTGCTGCCGGAAAACGGTGGCGTGCGTAAAGCGTTCCAGGATATGGAAGCGGCGCTGCGCGAAAACCGCATGACGCTGGAAGCGATTCGCGTCACGCAGTCGGATCGCGATCTGTTTAAGCATCTGATCTCTGAAGCCACCAGCTACGTTTCTGCCGACTACATGCGCCACGCCAACGAGCGTCGCATCCATCTCGACGGTGCGCTGCAGCTGCGTAACGAGCTGTTCACCAGCCGCAATCAGCTGGCATCGGAACAGTATCGTCACATCGAAATGGCGCGCGAACTCTCTGAGCACAACGGCGCAGAGAGCGATCTGGAAGCTGATTATCAGGCGGCGAGCGATCACCTTAATCTGGTCCAGACAGCGATGCGTCAGCAGGAGAAGATCGCGCGTTACGACGCCGATCTGGAAGAGCTGACCTACCGTCTTGAAGAGCAGAATGAAGTGGTGGCCGAAGCGCGTGAGGTGCAGGAAGAGAACGAAGCGCGCGCTGAAGCGGCGGAAATTGAAGTCGACGAGCTGAAAAGCCAGCTGGCCGATTTTCAGCAGGCGCTTGATGTGCAGCAAACCCGCGCCATTCAGTATCAGCAGGCGCTGCAGGCGCTGGAAAAAGCGCGGGCGCAGTGCCAGCTGCCGGACCTCACCATCGACAACGCCGCAGAGTGGCAGGAAACCTTCCAGGCGCGCGAAGAAGAGGCCACCGAACGGCTGCTGCGCCTGGAGCAGAAGCTGAGCGTGGCGGAAGCGGCGCACAGCCAGTTTGAACAGGCGCTGGCGCTGGTCACCAGTATTGCTGGCGAGGTAAGCCGGCAGGATGCGTGGCAGGTCGGGCGCGAATTGCTGCGCGATGCCGCTAACCAGCGCCATCATGCCGAACAGCTCTCTTCGCTGCGTCTGCGTCTCAACGAACTGGAAACCCGCCTACGCGAGCAGCATGACGCCGAACGTCTGCTGGCCGACTTCTGTAAACGTCAGGGCCAGCATTATGACGCTGACGCGCTGGAAGGCCTGCAGCGTGAACTGGAAGCGCAGATAGAGCAGCTGAACGAAAGCGTGGCCGACGCCGGTGAACGCCGCATGCTGATGCGCCAGGAGCTGGAGCAGCTGCGCGAGCGCATCACTGCGCTGACCGCGCGGGCACCGCACTGGCTGGCGGCGCAGGAGATTCTTACCCAGCTGAGCGAGCAGACCGGCCAGACGCTGAGCAGCAGCCAGCAGATCACCGAATATATGCAGCAGCTGCTGGAGCGCGAGCGTGAAACCACCGTTGAGCGTGATGAAGTGGCGGCGCGCAAGCGTGAAGTCGAGCAGCAGATTGCGCGACTCAGCCAGCCGGGCGGCGCGGAAGATGCGCGCCTGACTCAGCTGGCGGAACGGTTTGGCGGCGTGCTGCTGTCAGAAATTTACGATGACGTGACGCTGGATGATGCGCCGTACTTCTCCGCGCTGTATGGCCCATCGCGCCACGCCATTGTGGTACCGGACCTGTCGCTGGTGCGCGAGATGCTCGACGGCCTGGAAGAGTGTCCGGAAGATCTCTATCTGATCGAAGGCGATCCGCAGTCGTTTGATGACAGCGTCTTTAGCGTCGACGAGCTGGAAAATGCGGTCGTTGTCAAAGTGGCGGAGCGCCAGTGGCGTTATTCGCGCTTCCCGAAAGTGCCGCTGTTTGGTCGCGCGGCGCGGGAAAATCAGCTGGAGCTGTTGAACAATGAGCGCGACCAGCTGGCCGAACGTTTTGCCACACTGTCGTTTGACGTGCAGAAAACCCAGCGTCTGCATCAGTCGTTTAGCCGCTTTATCGGCAGCCACCTGGCGGTGGCCTTCGACGAAGATCCGGAAGCGCAGATGCGTCAGCTCAACAGTCGTCGGGGCGAGCTGGAGCGTGCGCTGGCGCAGCACGAGAATGACAACCAGCAGCAGCGTGCTCAGTTCGAGCAGGCAAAAGAGGGTGTGGCGCAGCTCAACCGCCTGCTGCCGCGCGTTAACCTGTTGCTTGACGACTCGCTGGCCGACCGCTGCGAAGAGATTCGTGAGCGGGTGGAAGAAGCCCAGGAAGCCGCGCGCTTCCTGCATCAGCACGGCGCGAAACTCAGCAAACTGGAGCCGCTGGTGGCGGTGCTGCAGAGCGATCCGCAGCAGCACGAACAGCTGACGCGTGATTATCAGCAGGCGCAGCAGCAGCAGCGCGAAGCGCGTCAGCAGGCATTTGCCCTGACCGAAGTGGTGCAGCGCCGCGCGCACTTCAGCTATGAAGATTCGGCCGACATGCTGACCGGTAACAGCGATCTCAACGAAAAACTGCGCCAGCGTCTGGAGCAGGCGGAAGGCGAACGCAGCTGCGCGCGCGAACGCCTGCGCGAGCATCAGACGCAGCTGACGCAGTATTCCCAGGTGCTGGCGTCGCTGAAGAGTTCGTACGACGCCAAGCGCGACATGCTGAAAGAGTTGCAGCAGGAGATGCAGGATATTGGCGTGCACGCCGATGCCAGCGCCGAGGAGCGCGCGCGCAGCCGGCGTGACGAACTCTACACGGCGCTCAGCCACAACCGTGCGCGTCGCAATCAGCTGGAGAAACAGCTCACCTTCTGCGAAGCCGAGATGGATAGCCTGCAGAAGAAGCTGCGCAAGCTGGAGCGCGATTATCACCTGATGCGTGAGCAGGTCGTCAGCGCCAAAGCGGGCTGGTGCACCGTGCTGCGTCTGGTGAAAGAGAACGGCGTCGAGCGCCGTCTGCATCGCCGCGAACTGGCTTACCTGAGCGGCGACGAGCTGCGCTCGATGTCGGATAAAGCCCTCGGCGCGCTGCGCCTGGCGGTCGCGGATAACGAACACCTGCGCGATGTGCTGCGCATGTCGGAAGATCCAAAACGGCCGGAGCGCAAGATTCAGTTCTTTATCGCCGTTTATCAGCATCTGCGTGAACGTATCCGTCAGGACATTATCCGCACCGATGACCCGGTCGAAGCCATCGAACAAATGGAGATTGAGCTGAACCGCCTGACCGAAGAGCTGACGGCGCGTGAGCAGACGCTGGCGATCAGCTCGCGCAGCGCGGCCAATATCATCCGCAAAACCATTCAGCGCGAGCAGAACCGCATCCGTCAGCTGAACCAGGGCTTGCAGGCGGTGAGCTTTGGCCAGGTGCGCAGCGTGCGGCTGAACGTCAACGTACGCGAAACGCACGCCATGCTGCTGGATACGCTGTCGGAAGAGCATGAACAGCATCAGGATCTGTTTACCAGCAATCGCCTCACGTTCTCGGAAGCGCTGGCGAAGCTGTATCAGCGTCTCAATCCGCAGATTGATATGGGCCAGCGCACGGCGCAGACCATCGGTGAAGAGCTGCTCGACTACCGCAACTACCTTGAGATGGAAGTGGAAGTGAACCGCGGCTCAGACGGCTGGCTGCGCGCCGAAAGCGGGGCGCTGTCGACCGGTGAAGCGATCGGTACCGGTATGTCGATTCTGGTGATGGTGGTGCAGAGCTGGGAAGAGGAGTCACGGCGTCTGCGCGGTAAAGATATTTCACCGTGCCGCCTGCTGTTCCTCGATGAAGCCGCGCGTCTTGATGCGCGCTCCATCGCCACGCTGTTCGAACTGTGCGAGCGTCTGGAAATGCAGCTGGTGATCGCCGCGCCGGAGAATATCAGTCCGGAAAAAGGCACCACTTATAAGCTGGTACGTAAAGTCTTTAACAATACGGAGCATGTGCACGTGGTCGGACTGCGCGGTTTCTCCGCCGATCCGACGCCGGTGAAACAGGAAAATCCCGGCGCAGGCGTGGCCACTGAAAATAGCTAGCAGCAAATCTGGTTAAAAATTCAGGCTGCGGTTAATCTGTAAACGGCATCGGCCCTGCGAGGCGGATGCCGTTTTTTATTTTATACTCAACCATAAGAGTACAGGCGGTACACGGCGTTTTCAGGATGCTGTGTCTTTGGTAAGAAGGGGGCAGGGATGTTGCTGAACAAGAAGAGCAGAGTTAATCGTGCTGCAATAGCACTCAGTTTGTCACTGATGGCGGCACCGCTGACTATCAGCCAGGCGGCAGACGTCGGCGCGCTGCCGCACAGCACGCTGTCTGTAGCTGCCAGCCAGCAGCAAATTCAGCAGGCATTTAGCCCCAGCGAACGACCCTTTTATCTGCCCGGCCTCGCCGGCATCTATGCGGCACGCAACATGGCGCCGCTGTGGCAGGATCGCGACGCCGTGCAGGCTTTCCAGCAGCAGCTGGCAGAAGTGGCGCTCTCCGGCGTACAGCCGCAGTTTACCCGCTGGGTAGAGTTGCTCACTAATCCGGATATCAAAGGCTTCGCGCGGGACGTGGTGCTGAGCGACGCTATGCTTGGCTATCTGCAGTTTGTCGCTAACGTACCGACCCAGGGCGAAACCTGGCTGTACAGCAATGTGCCGTACAAGCTGACCATGCCGTCACTCTCCGCCATCAATCAGTGGCAGAATGCGGTGAACGGCGGCGGCAGCCGCGCCTTTGTGGTGTCGCTGCAGCCGCAGCATCCGCAGTACGCACCGATGCACAGCGCGTTAAAAGCGTTGCTGACCGATAACCGGCCGTGGCCGCAGCTGCGCGACAAGGGCACGCTGCGCCCGGGTCAGATCAGCGATGATGTGCCGGCGCTGCGTGAGATTCTGCAGCGCACCGGGATGCTGACCGGCAC
Source organism: gamma proteobacterium symbiont of Scutellera amethystina (assembly GCF_059730845.1). Classification (NCBI taxonomy): domain Bacteria; kingdom Pseudomonadati; phylum Pseudomonadota; class Gammaproteobacteria; species gamma proteobacterium symbiont of Scutellera amethystina. The sequence continues at coordinate 2,651,341 of NZ_AP035935.1, read as the reverse complement.
GCATAGCGCGACGCCCACGCCAGCCGACGATGCCGTCCCGACGGCGCCGCAGCCGGTGAGTCAGAGCGATCAGCCCGTGACCGTCAGTCCGTCGGCCACCAGCGTCAGCGATCTGCCGGCGCAGGTACCGCAGGCCAGCGGCAACATCAGCACGCTAACCCCGGCTGCCAGCAATAATGTCTACGACAACACGCTGGTGGAGGGGGTAAAACGCTTCCAGCACTGGCAGGGACTGGCAGACGACGGTGCCATCGGCCCGCGTACCCGCGAGTGGCTGAATGTTTCGCCGCAGATGCGTGCGGCGCTGCTGGCGCTGAATATCCAGCGTCTGCGTCTGCTGCCGGATGATATGCATAACGGCATCATGGTGAATATCCCCAACTATTCACTCACATATTACAACAACGGCAACACCATTCTGTCATCGCGGGTGATTGTCGGTCGTCCGGACCGCAAAACGCCGCTGATGCGCAGCGCGCTCAATAATGTGGTGCTCAATCCACCGTGGAACGTGCCCACCACGCTGGTGCGCCAGGATATCGTGCCGAAGGTGAAGCAGGATCCGAGCTATCTGTATAAGCACGGCTACACGCTGCTGTCGGGCTGGAGCGCTGATGCGGAAGTGATCGACCCGTCGATGATTGACTGGCACATGGTGTCCGCCGCCAGTTTCCCGTATCGCATTCGTCAGGCGCCGGGAGCCAGCAACTCGCTGGGCCGCTATAAATTCAACATGCCGAGTTCAGACGCGATTTATCTGCATGACACGCCGAATCATGGCCTGTTCCAGCGTGATATCCGCGCGCTCAGCTCCGGCTGCGTGCGCGTTAACAAAGCTTCTGAACTGGCCGATCTGCTATTGCAGGATGCGGGCTGGAACGACAGCCGTATCTCTGACACGCTGAAGCAGGGCGATACGCGCTACGTGCCGATTCGCCATCGCATTCCGGTCAATCTCTACTACCTTACGGCCTGGGTGGCGGACGACGGCCAGCCGCAGTATCGTACAGATATTTACAATTATGATAACCCGGCGCGCTCCGGCAGCCAGGTGCTGACCAAAGCGGGGCAGCTGCTGCTCTAAGCGTTGATTTCCCTGTTATCCTTCCTTTAAAGAAAATGGCAAGACCGGTCTGGAAAATTGATTTCAGACCGGTCTTGCGCATTCTGTGACAGATTGCGGGTTGACTGCTCACCAGGCTGCGGTTACTGTTCGGCCTTGTGTACTTTTTGCACATATTTTTATCGTTTTAGATTAGGTAACCCCGCTTCATGGCTAATTTTGATTCTCAACGTCGTCGTTTATTGCTGCTGGGTGGCGCAGCGGCTGGATTGTCACTGCTGCCGGGTGCAGCGCTGGCGTCAGTTTCCACCTCCCGCCCCCGGGTATTAACGCTCAGTAACATGCATACCGGTGAAACCCTCAAAACTGAGTTTTTTAACGGTAAGAGTTATGACAAGGATGAGTTAGCTCGCTTAAACCACTTCTTCCGCGATTACCGCGCCAATCAGGTTAAACACATCGATCCGCATCTGTTTGACCAGCTGTATCGTTTGCAGACGCTGCTCAACACGCGCAAACCGGTGCAGCTGATCTCCGGCTACCGTACGCTGGCGACCAATAATATGCTGCGTGAATCGGGCCCTGGCGTGGCTAAACACAGCTATCACACCAAAGGGCAGGCGATGGATTTCCACATTGAGGGCATTTCTCTGAGCAATGTTCGCAAAGCGGCGTTATCTATGCGCGCCGGTGGTGTAGGATATTACCCGCGCAGCAACTTCGTACACATTGATACCGGGCCTGCAAGGCACTGGTCCTGATACCGGCAGCGCTGCGTGTGTCGGTCATGGAGCGCTATGAATTACCTGATTATTCCGGTCACCGCCTTTTCACAGAACTGTTCCGTTATCTGGGATGACGAGACGCAACAGGCTGCGCTGGTTGATCCCGGCGGCGATGCCGAAACCATTATTGCCGTGCTGGCGGAGCGAGGCTTAACGCCGTCGCAAATCCTGCTGACCCACGGCCATCTCGATCACGTCGGTGCCGCTGCGGAACTGGCGCAGCACTATCAGGTGCCGATCGTCGGGCCGCAGCCAGCCGATGCCTTCTGGCTCGATAACCTGCCCACTCAAAGCCGGATGTTTGGTTTGCCGGAGTGCGCGCCGCTGACGCCAGATCGCTGGCTGGAAGAGGGCGAAACGGTACAGCTGGGCAACGTGACGCTGGAAGTGCTGCACTGTCCAGGGCATACGCCTGGCCATATCGTGTTCTTTGACCGTGCTGGCCGTCTGCTGATCTCAGGTGATGTGATTTTTAACGGTGGCGTCGGGCGCACCGATTTTCCGCAGGGCAGCCACAGCGATCTAATCGCGGCCATCCGGGATAAACTTCTGCCGCTGGGTGATGATGTGACGTTTGTCCCTGGCCATGGCCCGATTTCCACCCTCGGCCACGAGCGCGTCAGTAATCCTTTCCTGCAATAATAAAAATGGGCCATCAGGCCCATTTTTCGTTGGTTACAGCACCGCGACGATGGCTTCGCACAGCGCCGACATATTATCCGGCGTCATGCCTGCCACGTTAACGCGACCGGAATTCACCGCATACACGCCAAACTCTTCACGCAGACGCACCACCTGATCTTTGGTCAGACCGCTGAACGAGAACATGCCGTTCTGTTTGATGATGAAGCTGAAATCGCGCTGTGCACCTTTCTCCGCCAGGGTATTCACAAACAGCTGACGCATGCGCTGAATGCGCTGACGCATGTCGGTCAGTTCCTGCACCCAGATGGTACGCAGCGCGTCGTTACCGAGAATGGTGGCGACCACGGCAGCACCGTGCGACGGCGGATTAGAGTAGTTGGCGCGGATGCTGTATTTCACCTGGCTGAATGCTGTCTTCGCCACGTCGGCCGTTGCCGCCACCAGCGTCAGCGCACCGACACGCTCGTTGTACAGACCAAAGTTCTTCGAGTAGGAGCTGGCGACGATCAATTCCTGATGGGACGCTGCGAAAATGCGCAGGCCTTCAGCATCTTCATCCAGACCGCGTGCGAAGCCCTGGTAGGCGAAGTCGAACAGCGGCAGCCAGCCTTTCTCCAGCGACAGCTGCGCCAGCTGTTGCCACTGGTCAGCGGTAGGATCGATACCGGTCGGGTTATGGCAGCAGCCATGGAACAGCACCACGTCGCCCGCCTGCGCTTCCTGCAGCGAGGCCAGCATGCCATCAAAGTCGAGGCTGTGGGTCGCCGCATCGTAATACTGGTAATCACACACTTCCAGACCGGCGGCGTTGAACACGTTTTTGTGGTTCGGCCAGCTGGGATTGCTCACCCAGACGCGTTTGACGTTGGTTTGCGTAGCGAGGAAATCCGCGGCGACGCGCAGTGCACCGGTACCGCCCGGCGTCTGCGCGGTGCAGGCGCGGCCAGCGCTAATCAGCGCGTTCTCTTTGCCAAACAGCAGTTCCTGCGTGCAGCGCGCGAAATCAGCCAGACCATCAATGCTGAGGTAGTTTTTGGTGGTCTCGTTCTCCAGCAGATACTGCTCAGCTTTTTTCACACTGGTCAGCACCGGCGTTTTGCCGGTTTCATCTTTATAAACACCAATGCCAAGATTGATTTTATTCGGGCGGTCGTCGGCGCGAAACAGGTCAGCCAGTCCCAGAATAGGATCGGCTGGTGCGGCAGAGATTGATTCAAACATGAGTCAGTTCCGTTTGGGTGAACTTTAGCAAAATGAGCTATCAGGTTAACGTCAGACGCAACGCTTGCCAACCGCTGACATAAAAAAGAAATAACTGTGGCGTATAAAGTAATGGCGCTAATCGGGAGCCCGATCACTGAAATGCAAAACGGAGCCCGAAGGCTCCGTTTCTGAGGTGTTACGCAGTTCGAATCGGCAGATTAGAACTGGTAAACCAGGCCAACGCCAACCACGTCGTCGGTGCTGATGCCCTTCGCACGGGTAAAGTCGTTGTCGTCCAGCAGGTTGATTTTGTAGTCAACATAGGTGGACATGTTTTTGTTGAAGTAGTAGTAGGTACCGACTTCGATGTATTTAACCAGGTCAGCATCGCCGCCAGCGAAGGTTGAACCGTTGCCAGTCGCGCCGCTCAGGTCCTTACCTTTAGACTGCAGGTAAGCGATGGATGGACGCAGACCGAAGTCGAACTGGTACTGAGCAACAACTTCGAAAGCCTGAACTTTGTTAGCAGTCTGGGTGTTGGTGCCACCGTAAGGCGTTGTGTTACGTGATTCACCGTAGAATGCAGCCAGGTATACGTTGTTCGCGTCATATTTCAGACCGAAACCGTAAGCGTCAGCTTTATCGCCGTTGCCATCAGTAACCTGTGCATCGGTACGGTCAGAAGAGAAGTATGCACCTACAGCACTGATGCCCATACCGGTGTCATACGCTACAGAAGAACCCCAGCCGTCGCCATTCTGGTTCAGGACGTCACGGCCTTCGTTTTTGCCCTGATACTGCACGGCAAAGCTCAGACCATCAACCAGACCGAAGAAGTTGCTGTTACGGTAGGTAGCCAGACCGTTTGAACGACCAACCATGAAGTTGTCGTTGTCCTGATACAGGGTATCGTCACCGAATACTGGCAGCTGGTCAGTGTAAGACATTGCGTCGTACAGAACACCGTAGTTACGGCCGTAGTCGAAGGAGCCCGCATCACCAAATTTCAGACCGGCAAAGCCCAGACGAGTTTTAGAGCCTTCGGTGCCCTGGTTCTCAGTCACGTTAGCCTGAATGTTGTATTCCCACTGGCCGTAACCGGTCAGCTGGTCGGTAATCTGAGTTTCACCCTTGAAGCCAAAACGAACATAAGATTTGTCGCCGTCATCACCAGCGTTGTCAGAGAACTGATGACGCGCATCAACTTTACCGTAGAGGTCCAGTTTGTTGCCGTCTTTATTATAAATTTCTGCTGCGTTTGCTGCGCCGGCAGCTAACAGAGCAGGGATAACCACTGCAAGAATGTTGCGCTTCATCATTATTTATTACCCTCATTGGAGTTATTTGGACATCTGCCACTGCCGTCAAGAAACCTTTACGGGAACCTTGAAAGAAGTTTGATGTCTCCTGTGTCTGCACGCATCTTTCCATCACGGGGTTGCTAATTCTAGCCCGAAAATGATTCAATTCTCGTAATTGCGTATCAAAAAGCAAAATTGTATTACAATTTGTAAAATATCGGGAACTTTGTGAGAGAACTCAAAATTTACAAAAATAAAAAAAGGCCGGCAGGGCCGACCTCAATATATATATGAATTTCTTATATTTAATCTTAAATCTTAGAAATTCGCGTTACGTGGCGTGCGTGGGAACGGGATAACGTCTCTTACATTTTGTACGCCGGTGACATAGGCGATCAAACGTTCGAAACCTAAACCGAAGCCGGCATGTGGCACGGTGCCATAGCGACGCAGGTCACGATACCACCAGTAATCTTCTTTATTCAGGCCCATTTCAGCGAGGCGTGCATCCAGTACATCAAGACGCTCTTCACGCTGGGAACCGCCGATGATTTCACCGATGCCCGGTGCCAGCACGTCCATCGCCGCCACGGTTTTACCGTCGTCGTTCATACGCATGTAGAACGCTTTGATATCTTTCGGGTAGTTCTTCACTACCACCGGCGCTTTAAAGTGTTTCTCCGCCAGATAACGCTCGTGTTCGGAAGAGAGATCGACGCCCCATGACACCGGGTTCTCGAAGCTCTGGCCGCTTTTCAGCAGGATGTCGACGGCGTCGGTGTAGTCTACCTGGGCGAAATCCGTGGTGATGAAGCGCTCCAGACGGGCGATGGCTTCTTTATCCACGCGCTCGGCGAAGAACGCCATATCATCAGCGCGCTCTTCCAGTACCGCTCTAAACACATACTTCAGCATCGCTTCCGCCAGCGCAGCCGCATCGTCCAGCGTAGCGAACGCCACTTCCGGCTCCAGCATCCAGAATTCCGCTAAGTGACGGCTGGTATTCGAGTTTTCGGCACGGAACGTTGGACCAAAGGTGTACACTTTGGACAGTGCACAGGCGTAGGTCTCGGCGTTCAGCTGGCCGGAAACGGTCAGGAAAGCCTCTTTACCAAAGAAGTCTTTATCGAAATCGACTTTGCCCTGCGGGTCGCGCGGCAGGTTTTCCAGATCCAGCGTTGAGACGCGGAACATCTCGCCGGCACCTTCGGTGTCAGAGGCGGTGATCAGTGGCGTGGAGACCCAGAAATAGCCGTTTTCATGGAAGAAGCGATGCAGCGCCTGCGCCAGCGTATGACGTACGCGCGCCACGGCACCGACAATATTGGTGCGCGGACGCAGGTGCGCCACTTCACGCAGGTATTCGATGCTGTGACGTTTAGCTGCCATCGGATAGGTATCCGGATCGTCCACCCAGCCGGTGACTTCAACCTGGGTCGCCTGCAGTTCGAATGCCTGGCCTTCACCCGGCGACTCCACCACTTTACCGGTGACGATCACCGAACAGCCGGTGGTCAGACGCAGCACTTCATCCTGATAATTATTCAGAGAATTATTGACGACGGCCTGAACGGGATTAAAGCAGGAACCGTCATAAACGGCGATGAAGGAAAGACCGGCTTTGGAATCTCTTCGGGTACGTACCCAACCACGTACGGTGACTTCACTGTCAACCGCGACACGGCCGTGCAGTACATCCGCTACAGGCACTACGCTCATAAAAATCTCTCTATATAAATGAAGATGGAGTGAAATAAGCCCCATTCCGGGGTTTAGCTATGTTACTTGCGAGCCACCAGGAAACAAGCAAAATTGCCGGAGAATAAAGAGATTTTCTGGCGCAGAGCAGGGCGCAAGCACCCTGCTCAGGCCAATTAGCTGGCGCGTTTGACCAGCGGCAGGTCGAAGGCTTTGCGCAGGGCGCGCACGAAGGCTTTATCCTGGCAGATGGTTTTACCGGGACTGTCGGAGAGTTTGGCCACCGGTTTGCCGTTGCAGCTCACCAGTTTGATCACGATATTCAAAGGCGTGACGCCGGGAATATCGCAGGTGAGGCGGGTGCCGATGCCAAATACCACGTTCGCGCGCTGACCGAAATGCCGATACAGCGCCAGCGCTTTATCGAGGTTGAGATTGTCGGAGAACACCAGCGTTTTGCTGAGCGGATCGATATTCAGCCGCTGATAATGCGCAATGGCTTTTTCTCCCCACTCCACCGGATCGCCCGAATCATGGCGCAGGCCCTGATAGCGATGGGCAAAACCGGGGCCGAAATCACGCAGGAAGGCGTCCATCGTGATGCAGTCGGTCAGGGCAATGCCGAGCTGGTTATCGTACTCATCCAGCCACGACTGCAGCGCCGCGCGCTGGCTGTTGGCCAGTACCGGGCTGATCTGCTGATGTGCCTGGAACCATTCGTGTGCCTGGGTTCCGACCGGGTTAAGCTGCAACCGGCGCGCCAGATCGTAGTTACTGGTGCCCAGCAGCCACGGGAATTCGTTTTTCAGCGTGCTGACAATCGCTTCCTGCACCGCGCGCGAATAACGACGGCGTGTGCCAAAGTCCATTAGCTGGAAGCGCGACATATCGAGATCACCCACCTGCTCACGGAAGTGCACCAGCTTCTGCTGCAGATGCGCCACCGCCTGTTCCGCGCCGCTTTCCGGCGTCCGGTGACGGTGTACCACTTCGCTGATCAGCGCCAGCAGTGGCACTTCCCACAGAATCACTTCACGCCACGGGCCGCGAATCTGTATGCGCAGATGCCCGTGATCGTCGCGCACCTCAACCTGCGAGGCATCGAAGCGGAACTGGCGTAGCCAGTCGAGATAATCCTGCTGGAAAAACGGTAAGCTGCTGAGGTAACGATATTCGTCATCGCTCAGCGCCAGAGATTGCATGGCAGTAATTTGCGTGCGGATGGCGTCGGCATACTGGCCGAGCTGCTCATCGCTGCGGCAGCGAAATTCTGCCGTTACCGGGACATCGTAGTAACGATGATAAACGGCCTGCTGCATGTGAAGCTTATAGGCATCGGTATCAAGCAGCGTGGTCAAAATCGGGGAAGCGTGTCCAGTCATGGTGCGTTTCAGCATCCTCTTCCGCGGAGCAGAGCCCGGTATTCAACAAAGTCATAAAGACGCAGGAGTATAAAACAGTAATCACCGCGATCACACCATAATTGCAGGTGACAGGTCGAGGGTCATTTGTGCCATTGTTAATGAATTGTAGACTTTTGGCGCAACGCACGCATTGTGCGTGGCAACCCGGGCGCAACCCGCTTAGACTCTGAGGGTTGACTATATTAACGATGCGAGAAGGATTTATGACGCAACAGCCGCAAATTAAATATCGCCACGACTACCGGGCGCCGGACTACACCATCACCGATATCGACCTGACGTTTGATCTTGATGCGGCCACCACGCGCGTCACCGCCGTCAGTCAGGTAAAACGCCTTGGCGCGCAGCAGGCTGAACTGCGTCTGGACGGTGAAGCGCTGACGCTGCTGTCGCTGGCGGTGGATGGCAATCCGTGGCCGCACTACCGCGAAGAGCAGGGCGCACTGATCATCAGCCAGCTGCCGGACAACTTTACCCTGACCATCATTAATGAAATCCATCCGGATAAAAACACCGCGCTGGAAGGGCTGTATAAATCCGGCGAGGCGCTCTGCACCCAGTGTGAAGCCGAAGGCTTCCGGCATATCACCTGGTATCTCGATCGCCCGGACGTGCTGGCGCGCTTCACCACTACCCTGATCGCCGACGCGGCTAGCTATCCGTACCTGCTGTCCAACGGTAACAAGCTGGCGAGCGGTCAGCACGAGGATGGGCGTCACTGGGTGAAATGGCAGGATCCGTTCCCGAAACCCTGCTACCTGTTTGCGCTGGTCGCCGGCGATTTCGATGTGCTGCGTGACAGCTTTACCACCCGTTCCGGCCGTAACGTGGCGCTGGAAATTTTTGTCGATCGCGGCAACCTCGACCGCGCGGACTGGGCGATGACCTCGCTCAAAGCCAGCATGAAATGGGACGAAGAGCGTTTCGGCCTCGAATATGACCTCGATATCTTTATGATCGTCGCGGTGGATTTCTTCAACATGGGCGCGATGGAGAATAAAGGCCTCAACGTCTTCAACTCCAAATACGTGCTGGCCAAAGCGGAAACCGCCACCGACAAAGATTATCTCGGCATTGAAGCCGTGATTGGTCACGAATATTTCCACAACTGGACCGGCAACCGCGTGACCTGCCGCGACTGGTTCCAGCTCAGCCTGAAAGAGGGTCTGACGGTCTTCCGCGATCAGGAGTTCAGCTCCGATCTCGGCTCGCGCGCGGTCAACCGTATTGATAATGTGCGCGTGATGCGCGGCGCGCAGTTCGCCGAGGATGCCAGCCCGATGGCCCATCCGATCCGCCCGGATCAGGTGATTGAAATGAACAACTTCTACACCCTGACGGTGTATGAGAAGGGTTCTGAAGTGATTCGCATGCTGCACACGCTGCTGGGTGAAGAGCAGTTCCAGCAGGGGATGCAGCTCTATTTCGAGCGTCACGATGGCAGCGCCGCCACCTGTGATGATTTCGTGCAGGCGATGGAAGATGCCTCCAACGTCGATTTGTCACAGTTCCGCCGCTGGTACAGTCAGTCGGGCACGCCGGTGCTGACGGTGCGTGATGACTACAACCCGGAGCTGGAGCAGTACACGCTGCACGTCACGCAGCACACGCCCCCGACCGCCGATCAAAAAGAGAAGCTGCCGCTGCACATTCCGCTGGATATCGAACTGTATGACGGCGAAGGCAAGGTCATTCCGTTGCAGCACAACGGTCATCCGGTTCATCACGTGCTGAACGTCACCGACGAGTTCCAGACCTTCATTTTCGACAACGTCTATTTCCAGCCGGTGCCGTCGCTGCTGCGGGAATTCTCCGCACCGGTGAAGCTCGACTATAAATGGAGCGATGCGCAGCTGACTTTCCTGATGCGCCACGCGCGCAATGACTTCTCGCGCTGGGATGCGGCGCAAAGCCTGCTGGCGACGTATATCCGCCTCAACGTGGCGCGCCATCAGCAGGGCCAGCCGCTGTCGCTGCCGCTGCACGTCGCCGATGCTTTCCGCGCGGTGCTGCTGGATGAGCAGGGCGATCCGGCGCTGATGGCGCTGATCCTTACGCTGCCGTCAGAGAACGAGATTGCCGAACTGTTCGAGGTGATCGACCCGCTGGCGATTGCCGCAGTGCGCGCGGCGCTGGTGCGCACGCTGGCGAATGAGCTGAGCGATGAGTTTTACGCGGTGTATCTCGCCAACCAGAGCAGCGACTACAAAGTCGAGCATGCCGAGATCGGCAAGCGCGCGCTGAAGAATGTCTGCCTGAGTTATCTGGCGTTTGCGGACGCGGAGCAGGCCAGCAAACTGGTGCAGGCGCAGTACGACAAAGCCAGCAACATGACCGATGCGCTGGCCGCGCTGTCAGCGGCGGTGGCGGCGCAGTTGCCGTGCCGTGATGCGCTGCTGGCGGCGTACGACGAGCGCTGGCATCAGGATGGTCTGGTGATGGATAAGTGGTTTATGTTGCAGGCCACCAGCCCGGCGGCAGACGTGCTGAGCAAGGTTCGTAGCTTGCTGACGCATCGTTCGTTCACCATGGGTAACCCGAACCGCATCCGTTCATTGATTGGCGCGTTTGCCTCGGCCAACCCGGCAGCCTTCCACGCCAAAGATGGCAGCGGCTACCAGTTCCTGGTGGAAATGCTGACCGATCTCAACCGCCGCAACCCGCAGGTGGCAGCGCGCATGATTGAGCCGCTGATTCGTCTGAAGCGTTATGGTGCCGAACGTCAGGCGCTGATGCGTCAGGCGCTGGAGACGCTGAAAGGGCTGGAGAATCTGTCCGGCGATCTGTACGAGAAGATCACCAAAGCGCTGAACGCGTAAGAAAACAATGCGCAATAAATTGCGCCGCTACAAAGTGTTGCAATCCTCTGTAGCGGCGCGATTTATCGCGCGTCCTGAATTAACGCTGCTGCGCGAACTGCAGGGGCTGCTCTGAGGTTCCCCGCTTCATCACCCGATCCAGCACCTCGGCCTCCAGCTCAGCAAGGCGCGCCGATCCTTTGCGGCGCGGACGCGGTAAATCCACCGCCAAATCCAGCCCGATCTGACCCTCTTCAATCAGCAATACGCGATCGGCCATCGCCACCGCTTCGCTGACATCGTGCGTCACCAGCAACACGGTAAAATTATGCTGCTGCCAGAGCGACTCAATCAGGCCCTGCATTTCAATGCGCGTCAGCGCATCAAGTGCGCCGAGCGGTTCATCGAGCAGCAGCAGGCCGGGACGATGAATCAGCGCCCGCGCCAGTGCCACCCGCTGTTTCTGTCCGCCGGAGAGCGCTGCCGGCCACTCATGTGCACGATCGGCCAGACCGACCGCCGCCAGCGCTTCCAGCGCGGCGCTGCGCCACTCGCGGCCTTTCAGACCGAGGCCAACGTTATCGATCACTTTCTTCCACGGCAGCAGACGCGCATCCTGAAACATCAGGCGGGTATCTTCGCGCGCCTCGGCCAGCGGCGCGTTGCCCGCCAGCAGTTCACCGTGCGTGGTGGATTCCAGCCCGGCCAGCAGGCGCAGCAGGGTACTTTTACCGCAGCCGCTGCGGCCGACCACCGCGACAAACTGGCCGGCCGGAATATGTAAATCGATATGATTCAGGATGGTGCGATTGCCATACTGCTTGGTGACGCCATTGACGCCTACCGGGGTACCGCGGTTCAGACGCGCCGGGCTTAGCGTTGCGTTGCTCATGCGTTCTCCTCCTTCAATTGGTAAGCCGGATGCCAGCGCAGCCAGACACACTCCAGCAGCTGTGCCGTCACGTCGGCCAGTTTGCCCAGCAGGGCATAGAGAATGATGGCGACCACCACCACATCGGTTTGCAGAAACTCACGGGCGTTCATTGCCAGATAGCCAATACCGGAGTTGGCCGAGATGGTTTCGGCCACGATCAGCGTCAGCCACATCAGACCGAGGGCAAAGCGCACGCCAACCATGATTGACGGCAACGCGCCCGGCAAAATCACCTGAATAAACAGGCTCCAGCCGGAGAGACCATAGCTGCGCGCCATCTCCACCAGGCCGCGGTCAATATTCCGTATGCCGTGATAGGTATTGAGGTAGATAGGGAACAGGGTGCCGAGCGCCACAAGAAAAATTTTGGCTGACTCGTCGATGCCGAACCACAGAATTACCAGCGGGATCAGCGCCAGGTGCGGCACGTTACGCAGCATCTGCACCGAGGTATCCAGCAACCGTTCGCCGGTGCGCGACGTGCCGGTAATCAGCCCGAGAATCAGGCCAATCGAACCGCCAATGGCAAAGCCGATTGCCGCTCGCCAGCCGCTGATGGCGAGGTGTTGCCACAACTCACCGCTGGCCGCGAGATGCCAGAAAGTGATGACAATATTCTCCGGCGAGGGCAGGATGCGCGTCGACAGCCAGCCGGCCTGTGAGGCAATCTGCCACACCACCACCAGCAGCACCGGCAGCGCCCACGGCAGCAGGGCATTGCTCAGCTGTTTATTGACCTTTGCCATACGCGACTCCTTAACTCTGCGCGACTTTTTGCGGGGTGAAATCATTAGCGACCGCTTCACCGTGCGCCTGCACCACGCGGGGTTGCGGGATTTCCGGCACGGCCAGGTCGAGATGCGGGAACAGCAGCTCGCCCACGCGATAGGCCTCTTCCAGATGCGGATAGCCAGACAGAATGAAGGTTTCGATGCCGAGATCCTGATACTCCTGCATACGCGCCGCGACCGTCGGACCGTCGCCCACCAGTGCAGTCCCGGCACCGCCGCGTACCAGACCGACGCCGGCCCACAGGTTTGGGCTGATCTCCAGCCGATCGCGCCGTCCGCCGTGCAGCGCGGCCATGCGCTGCTGACCGACTGAATCGGTGCGGGCAAAAGCCGCCTGCGCTTTAGCAATGGTGGCATCGTCAAGATGGGCGATGAGCCGGTCTGCCGCCTGCCATGCTTCCTCATTGGTTTCACGCACAATCACGTGCAGACGAATGCCGAAGCGCACCGTGCGCCCCTGCGCCGCCGCTTTGGCGCGCACCTGTTCAATCTTCTCTTTGACCAGCGCCGGCGGTTCGCCCCAGGTCAGATAGACATCCACCTGCTCCGCGGCCAAATCCTGCGCGGCATCCGATGAGCCACCAAACCACAGCGGTGGACGTGGCTGCTGCACCGCTTTAAACATCAATCGTGCACCGCGCACTTTGACGTACTTGCCTTCGTAATCGACCGTTTCGCCTTCACTCACCCGGCGCCAGACCCGGGTAAACTCCGCAGATTCGGCATAACGCTCGCGGTGATCGAGGAAAACGCCGTCGCCCGCCAGCTCTTCCGGATCGCCGCCGGTGACGAGGTTAAACAGCGCGCGCCCGTTGGAGAGACGATCGAGCGTGGCGGCCTGCCGTGCGGCCTGCGTCGGGGAAATCACTCCCGGGCGCAGCGCCACCAGAAAACGCAGGCGCTGCGTCACCGGAATCAGGGATGCGGCCACCAGCCATGCATCTTCACACGACCGGCCGGTGGGGATCAGCACGCCACCAAAACCGAGGCGATCGGCGGCCTGCGCCACCTGTTGCAGATAACCGTGGTCCACCGGGCGCGCGCCTTCGGCGGTACCGAGATAGTGGCCGTCGCCGTGGGTGGGAAGAAACCAGAATACGGATACGCTCATGATAAATTTCCTTATGGCCGGGCCGGCTGTGGCTGCCAGATGCGATCGGCAATGGTGACTTTGACCGGCATTAAATGGTTGGCATAAAACAGATCGGCAGTTTGCTGTTGGGCCTGCGCCGTGTGGGCGCTGACCGGCGTAATGGTGGTCGGAGGACGATGGTCAAGGTAGCTGGCGATAACTGACTTCGGCAGGCCCATCGCCTGTGCCAGCAGATCGATACTTTGCTGGCGCTGGCTACGCGTCAGCGCGTCGGCTTCGCTAAAGGTGTGCAGCACCTGCTGCACGAAGTCACCGTGATCGGTAGCAAAGCTGCGCGTGGCGAGATAGAACGAACCGGTCTGATTCAGCTTGCTACCGTCCACCAGCACACGGACGTTGCCCTGCAGCAGCGCAGCGGAATAGTAGGGGTCCCAGATCGCCCAGGCGTCAACATCGCCCTGCTGAAACGCGGCGCGCGCATCGGCTGGCGTCAGATAAGTCGGCTGAATATCGTTAAAGCTCAGCCCGGCCTGTTCCAGCGCGCGCAGCAGCAGATTGTGCGAACTGGAGCCTTTCTGGAACGCCACTTTATGGCCTTTCAGTTGCGCCACGCTGTGGATGGGACTGTCCTTCGGCACCAGAATCACTTCAGCCTGCGGCTTAGGTGGCTCCGAGCCGACATACAGCAAATCCGCCCCGGCGGCCTGAGCAAACAGCGGCGGGATATCACCGGTGCTGCCCAGGTCAATGCTGCCCACGTTCAGTGCCTCAAGCATTTGCGGACCGGCCGGAAACTCGATCCACTGAATGTTGGTGGCCGGGAAGCGCTGCTCCAGCAGCCGATGCGATTTGGCCAGCACCATGCTGACCGATCCTTTCTGATAGCCGATACGGAATTGTGCTGGCGCTTCGGCAGCCTGAGCCGTGAGGGTCAGGGCAAACAGCGCGGTAACGGTCGGCAGCAGCCAGCGGGTTAACATCCTTTTCATCGCAGTTCCTTTATACAGCCTGAGCATAGGGTTGATGACGACGGTGCAGCGCCTGCCAGAAGGTTTCCAGCGCCTCATCAATGCGCTCGCTCAGCAGCGCATCCAGCTCAGGCTGGCGGTCGTAATGGGTGATCTGCGTATCACTGGCGAACACGCCGTGCAGAACTTCCTGCGCTTTCAGCGCGTTCAGCACCGGTTTCAGCGCGTAGTCAACGGCCAGCATGTGCGCCACGCTGCCGCCGCTCGCCAGCGGCAACACCACTTTATGTTCCAGCGCCCGCTCTGGCAGCAGGTCGAGCAGGGTTTTCAGCGCACCTGAGAAAGAGGCTTTATAAATCGGTGTGGCGACGATCAGCCCCTCCGCGAGCGCTAAATCCGCTTTCAGCGCGGTCAGTGCCGGTGAGTCAAAGCGCGCATACAGCAAATCTTCCGGCTGAAAGTTGTGAATATTCCACGGAATCACCTCAACGCCACGCGCTTCCAGCGCCCGCTGGCACACACTCAGCAGCGCCGTAGAACGTGAAGGAAAACGCGGACTCCCCGCCAGCGTAATAACCCGCATGGTCACTCCTTATAACTGAAAGTTATTGATTAGCAATTATTGAGAACTGATGCATTCAATCCTGACAGAGCAGGCGGCGAGGCGTAAATGATTTATCCGGCAATGGATAGCCGTCAGGCGGGAATAGCGCCCTCTTATAAAGGAAGGGAAAAGCGCCTCTAAGGTTAATCTGAATTGCACCCGCAGATTGCCGGGTTTTCATTAGCGGCTTCCGTCACGGGCAAGGTGAGAATGATTAAAAGCGCTGTTGCCTGGTTAAATCAGAGGTGTAACCGTCGACACATATCGCCGGGCGCGCCATTGTCGTCAGGCTTAAGAAGAAATAGATGAGGTAATTTAAGGAGTAGCAAACAAACGCTGACGTAAGTTTAAAGCGGGCACCAGGATTTTTCGTAGTGGCTGTTTAGAATGTTCCATTTTAAGCTGGTCTCAAATTAGCGAGTAAGTGTGTCAAAGCGTGGCGTTTTATTAAAATCGCACCGTTTAACGCGTTTCCTGTTACCGATATTACGTATTACTTCAGCACTCTGGCCGGGATTGCTTCAGTTGCGCTTAACAATAAACGGTAAATTATCAGCCAGTCTGGCAAGGGCCAATAGTCATGCCGTCGGCGGGCTGTTTATAATTGATTGAGTTTTCTTACGCTAAAAAAAAGTCACTGCCTTATTTGCGCCTTAATTGGGCGGATTTTTGTCTGGCCATTATTCAGTATTATTTTTAGGGAGAGGAATATGGGAAGGTCTGCTCTGTTAGTGCACCCGGCTGAGCCGGTTGCCGCTCAGCCCGCGCGCGTCGCGGCTGATAACGTTAATCCACTATTGTGTTATCTGCTGCAGCCGGATGCCGCGCACAGCCAGTTTACCGCTGTGCCACAGCCAGCGGCGGAGAGCGTCAGCGACGACGCGTTCTTACTGTTTGCCGCCGACGGCTTTGCGCCCTCTGCTGCACTGTTGCAGGAAGTGGCAACGCTCAGCCATCAGCGCCCGGAGCTCAACTGCATGCTGGTTTCACTGGCACCACGCGCACTGAGCAGCGGCCTGCAGTCGTCGCTGCAGCTGTTCCAGCAGCTGCAGGCGCAGCGCCTGTGGCAGCAGAATAACTATGCGGTCATCCTGCGCGCCGCGCTGGTGAAAAATGCCGCTCCGCTGGTACGCATTCAGGATGTGATGCTGGCCGGCCTGTTAAATACGCAAACGGTATGGCTGCTGGATGCTCGCGCTGAGCATGAGGTCACCACGGTTAATCCGC
Organism: gamma proteobacterium symbiont of Scutellera amethystina; assembly: GCF_059730845.1. Classification (NCBI taxonomy): domain Bacteria; kingdom Pseudomonadati; phylum Pseudomonadota; class Gammaproteobacteria; species gamma proteobacterium symbiont of Scutellera amethystina. Next base: position 2,634,807 of record NZ_AP035935.1, on the reverse strand, counting down.
CACCCAGCTATCAGCAATTTATGACGGAGTATGAAAAGGTCACCCGTTTGTCACACTTTATTCCTGAGCGAAACCGCTATCGCCAGAGTTATTTACGCAGCGGGTTATTACAGCTGGTACAGCAGGAATTAAACGCTGAAACGCAGTTCTCTAATAATGTGCGGCACGCGGTGCGCTACTTTGCCGATCAGTTTTCACCGCAGAGCACAATGGAAAAACTGTTACTGAAACAGCCCGACCTCTATTTCTCACTGATGAAAATGAGAAAAAGCCGCTGAGATAGCGCCAGCGTTAATTTTAAGAATTACTCCCGTGGGCGCTGAGGTATTTTTGTGTCACGCTGTTAACACTGAGAAAAATACCCAGACGCCAGAGTTTTTATGTCTATCAAACGTAACGCGATTGCCAACTATGTTGGCCAGATCTATCTGACGCTGTCAGGTATTTTAGTAGTTCCCCTGTATATTCAGCATTTAGGTATGGAAGCTTACGGCCTCGTGGGCTTCTTTTCTATATTGCTGACCTGGCTGCAGCTGCTGGACGCGGGCGTTTCAACCACGCTGATGCGCGAGGCGGCACGCTACCGGGCAAATCAGGCAGAATTTGTCTGGTTTCCGGCGCTGTTTGCCACGCTGACCCGCTTCTTCCTGTTCTCCACCCTGGTGCTGGTGGTGCTCGGCTGGCTGGCGACGCCATGGATTGCCACGCACTGGCTGGATGCGCAGCACTTGCCCGCCAGTGATGTGGTAGTTGCCGTGGCGATCATGGTGATCACCGCCGCGATTCGCTGGCGTACCAGCCCGTATCGCAGCGTGATTGTCGGTTTTGAGCATCAGGTCTGGCTCAACGGCGTGAACCTGATCATTACCACGCTGCGTACTTTTGGCGCGGTACTGGTGATCCAGCTGTTCCCGAATCCGCTGCTGACCTTCTTTATCTGGCAATTGCTGGTGTCGATTGCCGAAGCCGCCTGCTGTATCTGGAAATCCTGTCAGCTGGTGCCCCGCGCAGCGCGCAAAGAGAAGCGCGACGATCTGAAAGGCGTGCTCAAACCCTTTATCCGCTTTGCGCTGAGCGCCGCCTTCTCCAGCGCCGTGTGGACCTTTATTTCGCAGATTGACCGGCTGGTGCTGTCAAAAACCCTGCCACTGAGTGAATACGGCTCGTTCACCGTGGTCGCCACGGCCGCGACCGGTATCCTGCTGCTGAGCAGTCCGATTATGCAGGCGATTGTGCCGCGCATGACCGGCATGAAAACCCGTCAGCAGGGCGATGCCGAATCGCTGAAGCTCTATCGCTATACCACCCAGGCGGTGGCAATTTTTATGGCCCCGCTCAGCATCACCATTGCCTGCTATGCCGGACCGCTACTGTGGGCGTGGACGCAGAAACCGCAAATTGTCGAAGAGATGGCGTTTGTGCTTAGCCTGTATGCGCTCGGCAGCGGTATCCAGGCGATCTGCGGCCTGCTGTATCACCTGCAATACGTCAACGGCAATCTGAAACTGCACATGCAGGGATTCACCTGTTTTGCCGTCGTGCTGGTGCCGCTCAACATCTGGTGTGCCGTCCATTACGGGGCGCTGGGCACCGGCTGGCTGTGGCTGGGGCAGAACATCTTCTATTTAGTTGGCTGGGCGTGGCTGGTGCATCGCCGCTTTGCGCCGGGCATCCATTTCAGCTGGCTGACGCGCGACGTAGCGCTGATTTGGGCGGTGTCGGCGCTGATTGCCTGGCTCAGCACGCTGCTGCCCATTGAGTGGAACCAGAATCGCTGGATCAACCTGCTGTGGCTGGGGCTGATCGGGGCCTTTAACCTTGGCGTGTGCTGTCTGTTACATAGCCTGGTGCTAAAACGCCTGCGCGCGCCGCTTGTTAACGCAGAGGAAAGAGGATGAGCATGACATCACGCCGCACGCCGACGGTTTCGGTAATTATCCCTAACTGGAACTGCGCGCCCTGGCTGCCGGAAACCCTGGGGTCGCTGCTTCGCCAGTCATCGCCGCCGGAAGAGATCATCATTATTGATGATGGCTCGAGTGATGACAGCGTGGCCTGGCTGACGGCGTTTGCTGCGCAGCATCCGCAGGTGACGCTGCTGAGTGGTGGACGCGGCGGCGTCAGTGCCGCGCGCATGAAGGGGCTGGCCGCAGCCAGCGGCGATTTCGTCTATTTTATGGATGCCGACGACTTCGTCTCGACCGAACTGTTCGCCGATTTCCGCCGCGTGCAGGCGCGTCACCCGGAGATTGATCTGTTCTGCTTTGGCGCGAAGATGTTTTTCGACCTGCCAGCGCCGCAGCGCCATTATCAGACCATCCATCAGCGCCACGTCAGCGGCCTGCTGCCGGGCGGCAGCGCCACGCTGCGCACGCTGATTCAGCATCAGTCGGCGCATCGGGTGATCTGGAGCAGCATCATCTCGCGTCACCTGATTGACCAGCTCGATCTGCAGTTTCTGCCGATCCAGAACCATGAAGACGCGCCCTTTATGTTTGCCCTTTATCTGCAGGCGCGCGCGCTGTACTGCACCAGCCAGAGCTACTACTACAAACGCTTTATGCTGAGTTCACTGTCGCAGAGCACGCGCGACTTCTCATGGGTGAAAAATTACTTTATCGCCCGCGCTGGCAGTGAGCAGTTCCTGCAGCAGCAGCAACTGCCGCACGATGAGGCGCTGCTGGACGATTATTACCAGACGGTGATGCACGGCTGCCTGACGCAAATCCGCAAAAATCACATGACGGTGCCCGCCGAGTGGCAGCCGCAGGTGAATCAACTGGTGCGTAAAGTGTTACAGCACAACGCGCGACTGAAACTGCTGTGGTATTGCCCGGCGATTTATAGCGGTTTGCAGGCCTGCCGCGATCGTCTGGGACGCTATTCCGCCCGACGCTGATACCGATCAAATTGTTGCATCCCAGAGTAATTTACTTTTGCGCCAGAGCACCTTACCATTCTGGCGCACAAATTCCCGTGCACCCGACTTTCACGAAGCTTCCGCCATTCAGGAGAGTGCATGCTATATCCTATCGTCCGGCCGGCGCTGTTTAAGCTCGATCCAGAGCGCGCGCACGAACTCACCTTTCAACAGTTACGCTTCATCAGCGGCACGCCGCTGGAAGGGCTGATTCGTCAGTCGCTGCCGTCACGCCCGGTGACCTGTATGGGGCTGACCTTTCCGAACGCGCTGGGTCTGGCTGCGGGTCTGGATAAGAACGCGGAGTGCATTGATGCCTTTGGCGCCATGGGCTTTGGCTTTGTCGAAGTGGGCACGGTGACGCCACGCGCGCAGCCGGGCAATCACAAACCCCGCATGTTCCGGCTGGTGGCGGCGGAAGGTATCATCAACCGCATGGGGTTTAATAATCTCGGCGTCGATCACCTGGTAGAGAATGTGAAAAAGGCGCGCTTTAAAGGCGTGCTCGGCATCAATATTGGTAAAAATAAAGACACGCCGGTAGAGCAGGGCAAAGACGATTATCTGACCTGCATGGAAAAGGTGTATGCGCACGCCGGTTATATTGCCATCAATATTTCCTCACCGAATACCCCCGGATTACGTTCGCTGCAATATGGCGAAGCACTGGACGATCTGCTGTCGGCGATTAAATTAAAACAGCGGGCGCTGCAGGAAAGCCATCTGAAATATGTGCCGGTGGCGGTGAAGATCGCGCCGGATCTTTCTGAAGAAGAATTGATCCAGGTTGCCGACAGTTTAGTGCGTCACGAAATAGACGGCGTGATCGCCACCAATACCACGCTCGATCGTTCGCTGGTGAGCGGGTTAAAATATGCCGACGAAGCGGGGGGATTAAGTGGCCGTCCGGTACAGTCGCGCAGCACCGAGGTGATTCGCCGTCTGGCGCAGGAGCTGCAGGGACGTCTGCCTATTATTGGCGTCGGCGGCATTGATTCGCTGGTCGCGGCACGGGAAAAAATGGCGGCTGGCGCAACGCTGGTGCAGATATACTCCGGCTTTATTTATAAAGGTCCGGGTTTAATTAAAGATATCGTGACCCATCTCTAAGACATTTCTCACTTTCCCTGGCCGGGGGGTTTATTTCTCCCTCCGGCTCGTTTATATTTTGTCCTGTTCGTACAATTTTCAGCTTTTTCCTTAAAGCAATATTTTAAATTTGAGCGCCGTTTAGCGCAGCGTAAATCCACAGGGCACCCCATGAAAATCAAACCCGATGACAACTGGCGTTGGTATTTTGACGCAGAGCATGACCGGATGATGCTGGATCTGGCCGATGGAATGTTATTTCGCTCGCGCTTCTCGCGCAAAATGCTGACGCCCGATGCCTTTAATGACAGCGGTTTTTGCGTTGATGACGCTGCGCTTTATTTTACTTTTGAAGAGCGCTGTCGCCAGAGCGGATTAAAAAGCGATCAGCGCGCCGAGCTGGTGCTGAACGCGCTGGTGGCCAGCCGTTTCCTTAAGCCGCTGATGCCGAAAAGCTGGCACTTCACCAGCCATGCGCACAGCTGGCAGCCCGTCGCGGGCGATATGGTGGCGGTAACGCTGGCTGACAGCGGCGAACAGGCGCAGCTGCTGGTGGTCGAAAGCGGCGAGAATGCCGCGCTCTGTCTGCTGGCGCAGAGTGCGCTGACGGTGGCGGGCAAAGGGATGCAGCTCGGCGATGCCATCAAGATCATGAACGATCGCCTGCAGCCGCAGTTGCAGGAGAGCAGCGCGCCCTTCGCCCGCGCGGTGTAGCGCTTACGCCAGTTCGATATCTCCGTTCGGAATACAGCTGCAGCTGAGAATGGTGCCATCGCCGCGCACCGCGCTCTGCTTCAGTGCCTTTACGTCACCCGACACCAGCGTCATTTTGCAGCTGCCGCAGATTCCGGCCCGACACGAATAGGGAATGCGAAAGCCCTGCATCTCCAACTGTTCCAGTAATATCTGCTGATTATCGCCGGCAAACTGCTGACCCTGATAGCCAATGGTCACGGCGGCCGGCGCGCTGCTGGCGGCCTGCAGCGTTTCCACCACCTCACCGGCACCGTAAGCGCGCGGCGTCTGCCGTTCCAGCACTTCAACCGTATCGCCGACGCGCACGATGCCGCTGTTAAGCGCAATCAGATTGAGGCCGAAATCGATATCACCGCTGCCGTCCTGCGCGCTGCGAAAGCGCTGCAGCGTGGCGAGCGGTTCGCCCTGCGGGTGCTTGCGACCGCTTTCGGTGCCGATGGTGGTAAACACGCAGCGGCTGCACGGCTTCGGCATCTCGAAGGTGATCTCGCCGATCTTAATACGTTTCCAGCTGTCCTCATCCCAGGCGCTGGCGCCGCTGACGATCAGATTGGGGCGGAACTGTTCCAGCCGCACGCTGGCCGGACAGCGCTGCTGCAGATCCTGCAGCGACGCCATGTTGACCAGCAGGTAAGGGAAGCCGTCAGCGAACCCCAGCGGGACCTGGTCGAAGCGTTTTACCCGGCGGGACGGCTCAGTGCCAACCCAGCGCAGCTGCACCGGGCGCGGGAAAAAGCCGCTCAGCCACTGGTTGATGGTGTCAGGCGCAATGCGCGCAGTGAACTGGTTGCCCCACACTTCCGTCGGTGCCGGCTGGGCGCTGAAATCGCTGAAGCGGATCAGCGCCTGGCTGCCGTCCGGCGCGGTGATGAATAGCCCGTCGGGCAGCAGGGCGGGCGTGAAACGCACCATCTCCGGAAACTGGCGGGCGGTAATAAAGGTCCCGTCCGCTTCGGTCACCATAAAGATGCGATCGAAGGCCAGACCGCTTTCCAGCACCTGTGCGTGTGACAGCTGCAAACCACGCATCGATTTAACCGGGTGAATATACAGGCGAGACAGGGTAATCATCACAACTCCGTACAGACAAAAAGAAGCTAACTTTATGACATAGGACGCTGATTCGCTATAATGCGCAACAATTTTAGCAAGAGTAAAAGTGACGATATGAATTCTCTGTTTGCCAGTACGGCGCGTGGGCTCGAAGAGCTGTTGAAAACTGAGCTGGACGCGCTGGGTGCGCAGGATTTGCAGGTGGTGCAGGGCGGCGTCCACTTCCGAGCCGACGACCGCGTAATGTACCAAAGCCTGCTGTGGAGCCGTCTGGCTTCACGTATTTTGCTGCCGCTGGGAGAATTCGGCGTCTGGAGCGATCTCGATCTCTACGTCGGCGCGCAAAGCATCCCGTGGAGCGAGCTGTTTGACAGCAACACCACGTTCGCCATCCACTTTAGCGGCACCAATGAGGTGATTCGCAACAGTCAGTTTGGTGCGCTGCGCATCAAAGATGCGATTGTCGATAGCTTTACCCGGCAGAATCTGGAACGTCCGAGTGTCGATCGCGAGCAGCCGGGCATCCGCATTAACGCGTGGCTGAACAAAGATCGCGTTAGCATCGCGCTGGATCTGAGCGGCACTGCGCTGCACCAGCGCGGCTATCGTCAGCAAACCGGCCAGGCACCGCTTAAAGAGAACCTGGCGGCGGCGATTGTGATGCGCTCCGGCTGGCAGAACGGCACGCCGCTGGTCGATCCGATGTGCGGCTCCGGTACGCTGCTGATTGAAGCGGCGCTGATCGCCTGCGATCGCGCGCCGGGCCTGCTGCGTTCGCACTGGGGCTTCAGCCGCTGGAAACGCCACAACAATGCACTGTGGCAGGAAGTGCGCAGCGACGCGCTGCAGCGTGCGCGCGCCGGCACGGCCGCCACCACGTCACGCTTCTTTGGCTATGATAATGATGGTCGCGTGCTGGAGTGGGCACGTGCCAACGCGCGCCGCGCCGGCGTGTTCGATCTGTTCACTTTTGCGCAGCAGGATGTGCTGCAGCTGAAAAATCCGCTGGCAGGCGAAGAGGTCAGCGGTACGGTGCTGAGTAACCCGCCGTACGGTGAGCGTCTGGAGAGCGAGCCGGCGCTGATTGCGCTGCACAGCCAGCTGGGCCGCATCATGAAACAGCAGTTTGGCGGCTGGAATTTGTCGCTGTTCAGCGCCTCACCCGAGCTGCTCAGCTGCCTGCAGCTGCGCGCCGATCGCCAGTTTAAAGCGAAAAACGGTCCGCTGGAGTGCGTACAGAAGAACTACCAGCTGGCGGAGAACAGCGCCGAAGGCGGCGCACAGATTGCCGAAGACTTTGCTAACCGCCTGCGTAAGAACAGCAAAAAACTGGACAAGTGGGCGCGCCAGTCGAATATTGACTGCTACCGCCTGTATGACGCCGATCTGCCGGAGTATAACGTGGCGGTCGATCGCTACGCCGACTGGGTGGTGATTCAGGAGTACGCGCCGCCGAAAACCGTGGATGCGACCAAAGCGCGCCAGCGCCTGTTTGACGTAATCGGTGCCACGCTGAGCGTGCTGGAGATACCGGCCAATCGCCTAGTGCTGAAAACCCGCGAACGGCAGAAGGGCAAAAACCAGTACCAGAAGCTGAGCGAGAAGGGCGAATTCTTTGAAGTGCAGGAGTTTAACGCGCGGCTGCTGGTGAACCTGACGGATTATCTCGATACCGGCCTGTTCCTCGACCACCGTATTGCGCGCCAGATGCTGGGCCAGATGAGCCAGGGGAAAGATTTCCTTAACCTGTTCTCCTATACCGGTAGCGCCAGCGTGCATGCCGGGCTGGGCGGCGCCAAGTCCACCACCACGGTCGATATGTCGCGCACCTATCTGGAGTGGGCCGAGCGTAACCTGCGCCTGAACGGATTAACCGGGCGCCAGCATCGCCTGATGCAGGCGGACTGCCTGAGCTGGCTGCGCGAAAGCGATGAGCAGTTCGATCTGATCTTTATCGATCCGCCGACTTTCTCCAACTCCAAACGCATGGAAGATGACTTCGATGTGCAGCGCGACCACCTGATGCTGCTGCAGAACCTGAAGCGCATGCTGCGTCGCGGCGGCACCATTATGTTCTCCAATAACAAGCGCGGCTTCAAAATGGATCTGGACGGCTTGCAGCGTCTGGGTCTGCAGGCGCAGGAAATTACGCAAAAAACGCTGTCGCAGGACTTTGCGCGCAACCGTCAAATTCACAACTGCTGGCTGGTAAGCCACGCCGGTAAGGAATAAGTTTTATGTCACTGATCAGTATCCATGGCGCTTACCTGTCGTTCAGCGATGCGCCGCTGTTGGATAACACCGAACTGCATATCGAAGAGGGCGAGCGCGTCTGTCTGGTTGGGCGCAACGGCGCCGGTAAATCGACGCTGATGAAAATCATCAACGGCGAACAGCCGCTGGATGACGGCCGCATTATTTATGAGCAGGATTTGGTGGTCGCGCGGCTGCAACAGGATCCGCCACGCAATATCACCGGTTCGGTGTACGACTTCGTCGCCGAGGGCGTGGCCGAACAGGCTGAGCACCTCAAGGCCTACCACGCCATATCGCATTTAGTGATGGAAGATCCGAGCGAGAAAAACCTCAACGAAATGGGGCGACTGCAGACGATTCTCGACCATCACAACCTGTGGCAGCTCGACAGCCGCATCAACGATGTGCTGCAGCAAATCGGGCTGCAGCCGGACACCGAACTGTCGTCACTCTCCGGTGGCTGGCTGCGTAAAGCCGCGCTGGGCCGAGCGCTGGTCAGCAACCCGCGCGTGCTGATGCTCGACGAACCGACTAACCACCTCGATATCGAAACCATCGACTGGCTGGAAAGCTTCCTGAAAACCTTCAACGGCAGCATCGTGTTTATTTCGCACGACCGCTCGTTTATCCGCAATATGGCGACGCGCATTGTCGACCTCGATCGCGGCAAGCTGGTGTCATGGCCGGGCGATTACGATCAGTTCCTGCTCGGCAAAGAGGAAGCGCTGCGCGTTGAGGAAATGCAAAACGCCGAATTCGACCGCAAGCTGGCGCAGGAAGAAGTGTGGATTCGCCAGGGCATCAAAGCGCGTCGCACCCGTAACGAAGGCCGCGTGCGCGCGCTGAAAGCACTGCGTCGTGAACGCTCCGAACGGCGTGACGTGATGGGCAAAGCCAATATGCAGGTCGGTGAAGCGGCGCGTTCCGGCAAAATCGTCTTTGAGCTGGAAAACGTGGATTACGGCGTTGACGGCAAAACGCTGGTGAAGGATTTCTCCACCCAGGTGCAGCGCGGCGACAAAATCGCCCTGATTGGCCCGAACGGCTGCGGTAAAACCACGCTGCTGCGGCTGATGCTCGGCCAGTTGAAGGCAGATGTCGGTCGCGTGCACTGCGGCACCAAACTGGAAATCGCCTACTTCGATCAGCACCGCGCGGAGCTGGATCCGGATAAAACCGTGATGGACAACCTGGCGGAAGGCAAACAGGAAGTGATGGTCAACGGCAAGCCGCGCCACGTGCTCGGCTATCTGCAGGACTTCCTGTTCCACCCGAAACGCGCCATGACGCCGGTGCGTGCGCTGTCCGGCGGCGAGCGTAACCGTCTGCTGCTGGCGCGTCTGTTCCTCAAGCCCAGTAACCTGCTGATTCTTGACGAACCGACCAACGACCTTGACGTCGAAACGCTCGAGCTGCTGGAAGAGCTGGTTGATGGCTATCAGGGCACCGTGCTGCTGGTGAGCCACGATCGTCAGTTTGTGGATAACACCGTGACCGAATGCTGGATCTTTGAAGGCAACGGCGAGATCGGTACCTTCGTCGGTGGCTACCATGATGCGCAGCAGCAGCGCGCCGCCTACAAACAGACCAAAGCTGCACCGGTCAAAAGCACAGCGGCTAAACCGGCAGAAAAAGCCGACGCCCCCAAACGCAGCGCAGGCAAGCTAAGCTATAACCTGACGCGTGAACTGGAACAGCTGCCGCAAAAGCTGGAGCAGCTGGAAACGCGTATCGGTGAGCTGCAGGCGCAGATGAGTCATCCGGACTTCTTCAGCCAGCCGCACGACAAAACGCAGCCGGTGCTGGATGCGCTGGCGCAGGCGGAGCAGGAGCTGGAAACCACCTTTGAACGGTGGGAAGAGCTGGAAGCGCTGAAAAACGGCGCATAACGCAGAGGGAGTCAGCATGTGTGCCACGCATCAGACGCAGCACTGGATGCTCTGTCCGCAGTGTGATTTAACCGTAAAACTGCCCGCCGTACCGGTGGGCAGCCGTGCGCGTTGTCCGCGCTGTCACACCACGCTGGTGGCTAACTGGCACGAACCGCGTAAACGTCCCACCGGCTATGCGCTGGCGGCGCTGTTTATGCTGCTGCTGGCCAATCTGTTTCCGTTTATCAGCATGCATGTGGCTGGGCTCAGCAGCCAGATCTCGCTGATGGCTATCCCGCAGGTGATGGATCGCGAGGATTATCGCAGCCTCGCCACGCTGTTCCTGCTGTTTGTGCAGGGCATTCCGGCTTTCTGCATGATCGCCATTCTGCTGCTGGTGAATCCGGTGCGCTTGCCGCACAGCCTGCGACTCGGGCTGGCACGCATTCTGTTTCAATTGCGCAGCTGGGGTATGGCAGAAATTTTCATGGCCGGCGTGCTGGTCAGCTTCGTCAAACTGATGGCCTACGGTGAAATTGGCCTTGGCAGCAGTTTCTGGCCGTGGTGCCTGTTTTGTCTGCTGCAGCTGCGTGCGTTTCAGTGCGTCGATCGCCGCTGGGTCTGGCAGCGCATCGATCCGCTGCCGCCGCTGGCGCAAACGCCGCAGGCGGGCATCAGCGGACTGAAGCAGGGGTTGCGCAGCTGTCCGTGCTGCACCGCGATTCTGCCGGCCGCGCAGAAAACCTGTCCGCGCTGCGGCGTGAGCGCTGCGCCGCGCAGGCAGCACAGCCTGCAGTGGACGCTGGCGCTGCTGATCACCTCGGTGATGCTGTATATCCCGTCGAATATTATGCCGATCATGGTGACCGAAACGCTCGGCTCGCAGTATCCCTCCAACATTATGGCCGGCGTGATTTTGCTGTGGGGCGATGGTTCCTGGCCGGTCGCGCTGGTGATTTTTATCGCCAGTATTATGGTGCCTTCGCTGAAGATGGTGGCAATTGGCTGGCTGTGCTGGCACGCCAGCGGCCGCGGCCGGCGCGACAGCGAGAAGATGCACCTGATTTATGAGGTGGTGGAGTTTGTTGGCCGCTGGTCAATGATTGATGTGTTTGTGATCGCTGTGCTGTCTGCGCTGGTGCGCATGGGCCAGCTGATGAGTGTTTACCCTGCGCCAGGCGCGCTATTGTTTGCGCTGGTGGTGATCCTGACTATGTTCGCCGCCATGACGTTTGATCCGCGCCTGATTTGGGATCGCCTACAGGAAACTGAACGTAAGGAGCCGCGTCTTGACGGACAACCAACACGGCATTGCTAACGTCGACCAGATTAAACGCTGGTCGCCGGTGTGGATCGTACCTATCGTCACGCTGTTAATCGGCGGATGGATTCTGTTTTATCACTTCAGCCATCAGGGACCGCAGGTCACGCTGATCACCGAAAACGCCGAAGGCATTGTTGCCGGTAAAACCACCATTAAAAGCCGCAGCGTCGACGTGGGCACCGTCGAAAGCGCGGTGCTGACGGACGATCTGCACCATGTGGAGATCACCGCGCGCCTGAATGCCGGCATGGAAAAACTGCTACATAAAGACAGCGTGTTTTGGGTGGTGAAGCCGCAGATTGGCCGGGAAGGGGTGACGGGCCTCGGTACGCTGCTCTCCGGCGCCTACATTGAACTGCAGCCGGGCGCCAAAGGGGATAAGCCAGAGCATTATCAGTTGCTCGACGCACCGCCGCTGGCCCCGCCGGATGCCAAAGGTATTCGCGTCATCCTTGACAGCAAAAAAGCCGGCCAGCTTAATCCGGGCGATCCGGTGCTGTTCCGCGGCTATCGCGTCGGCACGGTGGAAACCAGCACCTTTGATACCGACAAGCGCATGATGACCTATCAGCTGTTCATCGCCGCGCCTTACGATCGCCTGATTACCACCAACGTGCGCTTCTGGAAAGACAGCGGCATTGCGGTGGATATGTCCGCTTCCGGCATGCGCGTCGAAATGGGCTCGCTGACGACCCTGTTTAGCGGTGGTGTGAGCTTTGACGTGCCGGACGGCTGGGAACTCGGCGAGCTGGCCAAAAATCAGGACGACTACCACCTGTATGATGACCAGCGCAGCATTCAGGATTCGCTGTACACCAAACACACTGATTTCCTGATGTTCTTCAGCGACTCGATTCGTGGTCTGCAGGTTGGTGCGCCAGTCGAGTTCCGCGGCATTCGTCTCGGTACTGTGGCTCAGGTGCCTTACATGATCCCGGGCGTGAATCAGGCGCTGAACACCGATTACCGCGTGCCGGTACTGATCCGCATCGAGCCGGACCGCTTTATCAGCCGTCTGGGGGGCGACTTCAATCTTGAACAGCATCTGCAGGATGGTAAGAAACGCGGCCTGCGCGCCACGCTGAAAACCGGCAACCTGCTGTCCGGTGCGCTGTTTGTCGATCTCGACTTCTATGACAATGCACCGGCTTACAAAGGACCGAACGAAGTGGCGGGGCTGGAAGTGATTCCGACCGTGAGCGGCGGCCTGAGCCAGATTCAGCAGAAACTGATGGCGGCGCTGGATAAGATCAACGCGCTGCCGCTCAACCCGATGATCAACCAGGCCACCGGCACGCTGAAAGAGAGCCAGCGCACCCTGCAGCAGCTGCAGAAAACGCTGGATAACCTCAATCAGATCACCGCCAACCCGGCGATGAAAACGCTGCCGGCCGATATGCAGCAAACCCTGCGCGAGCTTAATCGCAGCATGAAGGGGCTGCAGCCGGGATCGCCAGCGTATAACAAACTGGTGGGCGATATGCAGCGCCTTGACCAGGTGCTGCGCGAATTGCAGCCGGTGCTGAAAACGCTCAACAGCAAGAGCAACGCGCTGGTATTTGAAGCCAAACCGGGTCAGGATCCGCAGCCAAAGAGGGCGAAACAGTGAAAAAAGGGCTGATTATCGGTGCTGTGCTGCTGCTGGCGGGCTGCAGCAGCACCATCGACACCACTTATTACCAGCTGCCTGCGGGCAGCAATATGGCGCGCGTCAGCAGTGACGCCTCCGCCAGCCAGCCGATGATTTGGGTTGAACAGGTGAGCGTGCCGGATTATCTCGCTGGCAACGGGCTGGTTTATCAAACCAGCGACGTGAAGTACGTGATTGCCGCCAATAATCTGTGGGCCAGTCCGCTCGACCAGCAGCTGCAGCAGACACTGGTGAGTAACCTCGGCCAGGCGTTGCCCGGCCGGCTGGTGGCCAGTCAGCCGCTGGGTGACACGCACGATACGCTCAGCGTGCACGTCACCGGCTTCCATGGTCGCTATGACGGCAAGGTGGTAGTAAGCGGTGAATGGCTGTTACAACATCAAGGCCGGCTTATCAAACATGGCTTTAATCTGACGCTGCCGCAGACCGAAGATGGCTACGATGCGCTGGTGCGCACGCTGGCGCTCGGCTGGCAGCAAACGGCACAGCAAATCGCTAACAGCGTGGTGACGCTAAATTAGGATTTGTTCGATGCTTATGCTAAGTCCCTGATTTGCCGTTATGTGACGGCGCGCAAATCAGGGACTTTTTTATTGCGGAATCAGCCAGATATGGCGGCGGCACTGAGGGATTTGTGTCGATTTCACGGCAAATTGATGACATTGGCGTGAATTTTGCGCATTGACCTTTCACCCACCACAGGTTAGAACATTACTGTGGTTGAACATTAATTCACCACTCTTTCTTTCCACCAGATTCCACCAGACCTGAAATGAGGGAAACGAGGTATGAAGAGACAGAAGAGAGACCGCCTGGAACGAGCACATTCACGAGGCTATCAGGCAGGCATTACCGGCCGCTCAAAAGAGATATGCCCTTATCAAATGATCGATGCCCGGTCTCACTGGTTGGGAGGTTGGCGACAAGCCATGGAGGACAGGTCGGCGGTGGCTTAGGCACCGTCGGATGTCTGTAAACAGGAAAAAAAACCTCCGCTGCGTGCGGAGGTTTTTGTTGGCGGGTCAGAACGCTGAAGTGTCTTTAAACAGGCCCACTTTCAGGTCAGTCGCGGTGTAAATCAGGTTACCGTCGACGAACACTTCGCCATCGGCCACGCCCATCACCAGCTTGCGGTTGATGACGCGTTTGAAGTGAATTTTGTAAGTAACCAGCTTCGCCGTCGGCAGAACCTGGCCGGTGAATTTCACTTCACCCACACCCAGCGCACGGCCTTTACCTTCCGCACCCAGCCAGCCGAGATAGAAGCCAACCAGCTGCCACATAGCATCCAGACCCAGACAGCCTGGCATCACCGGATCGCCTTTAAAGTGGCAATCAAAGAACCACAGGTCAGGGCGGATATCCAGTTCGGCTTCCACATAACCTTTATCGAATTTGCCGCCGTCTTCGGTCATTTTGACCACGCGGTCCATCATCAACATGTTGTCAGACGGAAGCGGTGGGCCATTCTCGCCAAACAGTTCGCCGCGACCAGAGGCAATCAGGTCTTCTTTGCTATAGGATTCGCGTTTATCTACCATGTTCTCAATATGCCTTCTTTTAGTGAAGCCCGAATATTAGCGAACAGTTGTACGCTGGGCAATGTAATCAGCTGTGGTTGAACCAGTTGAGCCAGCGTAATGGCCAGGGCCGCGGTCGGTTTTCCTGCTGATTGAGCTGAGTAATGCGCTCCTGAATGGTGCTCAGCAGCGAGTCGCCGCTTTCGCTCTGCCAGGCAATACCGGTTAACAGCGGCAGCGCTTCGTCAACGCGCTCAATCGCCCAGATATGGAACTGGCCCTGCTGCACCGCTTCTACCACGTCGTCGCTGAGGCTGAGATGGCGCACGTTGCTGGCAGGCAGAATCACGCCCTGTTTGCCGGTCAGCTCACGCGACTGGCAGATGTGGAAGAAGCCTTCGATTTTCTCATTCAGACCACCCACCGGCTGCACGTTACCAAACTGGTCCACCGAACCGGTAACGGCAATCTGCTGGTTCAGCGGCTGGTTTGCCAGCGCGCTGATCAGTACACACAGCTCGGCCAGCGAGGCGCTGTCACCGTCGACTTCGGAGTAAGACTGCTCAAACACCAGCGATGCCGAGAAGGGCAGCTGCTGTTCCAGCTCCAGCTCAGAAATCAGATATGCCTGCATGATCATCATGCCTTTGGCGTGGATGTTGCCGCCAAGCTCCGCTTTGCGCTCCACGTCGGTAAACTCGCCATCGCCCGGATGCACAACACAGGTGATGCGTGACGGCTCGCCCCACGGACGTGGATGGCCAGGGAATTCAATCACCGACAGGCCGTTGATCTGCCCGACCACTTCGCCTTCCGTTTCGATCATGATCTGATTCAGCAGGATCTCATCGCGCATCCGGTCGGCAAGGAAACTCTCGCGCCACTGGCGTGCTTCCAGCGCCTCTTTCAGCGCCTCACCATTCAGTGTCTCACCGTGCAGCGCGGCTTCCTGCAGCTGACGGCGCAGCCAGCGCGGGCACAGCGGCAGCGTGTCCTGATCGCCGGTCAGACGCACCGCTTCCTGGATCAGCAGCGGCCAGAAATCAGCTTCGGGTGGCGTCAGGCCGGCCAGCTCCGCCTGGCATAGCGTCCAGCGGCACCAGTTGGCCATGTCATCCTCATCGACCAGCTGGAGATTCTCTTCGAACTCGCTGTAGAGCGCCATTTCGTGCACTTCAACGTCCAGTTCCTGGAAGCTGGCCAGCGCCTCGCGATCGCCACATAAAATCAGACGCAGCTGCAGCGGCAGTGGGGGAATGGTCACCGGCAGGGGACGACGCTCGTCCGGTGAGTACCAGTCGAAGCGGCCCAGTTCGATCACTTTGCGCAGGCGTAGCCACAGCAGCGGCTGCGCCAGCAGGGTATTGATCGACAGAATCAGCGTACCACCGTTAGCCTGATGCAGCAGACCGGGCTCCAGCTGTACGCGATCTTTATACTGACGCACGCAGCCAAACAGCTGCTCGGACTCAATCCAGTCGGCGTAATGCACGCCGCCGGTGCTGGTGAAGGGACGGCTGGCATCGACAGGCGGTTGCAGGCTGACGTTGTCGCCCATCACATGGTAATCACCGCCGTACAGCGCGTCCTCATCAGGCTGAAAGCGCTGCGCCGCTTCGGCAATCCACGCCAGATAATCACTGTTTTCCTGGCTGCGTAACAGCAGCAGCGGAAAGCCCAGCGTTTGATGATGTAAATGCGCCAGCGCATTCAGCAGACGCGGCTGAACCGCGGCAAGCGTATCGCTATCTTCCAGAGAGACGGTTGAGAAAAGTGATTGGTAGCGTGAGCTATCCGGCTGCAGGGCTTGCCACGTAAGTTGAGTGCTGGTCAAAATATTCGCATTAGTCTGGTTCAGGAAAAGCGCGATTATACAGGATTCAACCCGGTTAAGCACGGCGCACTTCCGGCCTGAACTGTGATGCCCGCAACATGTTTTTCCTTGCTGCATCCGGGAAAAAAGCTGTTATTCTTAGTTTGTTACGTGATCACGATGAGATTCCGATGAAATACCAGCAACTCGAAAATCTTGAAAGTGGATGGAAGTGGAAATACCTGGTGAAAAAGCATCGGGAAGGTGAGCTGATCACCCGGCATATTGAGCTGAGCGCTGCGCAGGCGGCGGTAGAGACGTTGCTGGCGATGGAGAATAACCCGGTTGAGGTCGGTGACTGGATCGCAAAGCATATCCATCCGGAACTGGAAAACCGTCTGAAGCAGACCATACGCGCGCGGCGCAAACGCCATTTCAACGCAGAGCATCAGCACACGCGGAAAAAATCGATTGATCTGGAGTATCTGGTGTGGCAGCGTCTGGCCGGTCTGGCGCAGCGTCGTAACAGCACCCTGTCAGAGACCATCGTTCAGCTGATCGAAGATGCAGAACGCAAAGAGAAGTATGCCAGTCAGATGTCGACGCTGAAGCAGGATCTGCAGGCGATTCTGGGTAAAGGCGGCGCGGATAACGAATAGCAAAAAATTGCGTGTGATAAAAAGCCAAAAAAAACCCCGCCAAAGCGGGGTTTTTTATTGCGCGATAACTTAAGCCTGAGGCTGAGTTACAACGTCTTTGATACCTTTCACGTCGATTTCAACGCGACGGTCTGGCGCCAGGCAGTCGATCAGGGCATTGCGGCCTTTCACGCTGTCACAGGTGTTGCCAGTAACTGGGTTAGATTCACCCATGCCACGTGCAGAGATCTTGTTAGCCGGGATACCTTTAGATACCAGGTAGTCGACAACAGACTGAGCACGTTTCTCAGACAGCTTCTGGTTGTACTGGTCTGAACCGATGCGGTCGGTGAAGCCCAGAACCACAACAGAACCGTCTTTCGGATCCATTGAGCTCAGCTGGCTGTACAGCTGATCCAGAGCCTGCTGGCCTTCTGGCTTCAGGGTAGATTTGTTGAAGGTGAACAGCACGTCAGACTTCAGAGTGAAACGCTTGGTTTCAACAACCGGAGCCGGAGCTGGCGCTGGAGCAACAACTGGTGCAGCAGCTTCGTCCTGACCGAAACGGTAAGAAACGCCGACGCTCAGCATGCTGTTGTCTGGACGCGCACCAACGGTACCTGCGTCACCGATGTTGTTAACCCACTGGTAGTCCAGGCGAGTCGCCCAGTTTTTGGTCAGTGCGTATTCAACACCAACAGCAGCCAGCGGAGAAACGCCGGTGTCGTGGTTGCTGATGCGGCCGTTGTCTGGGTTGGTCTGAGTTGAATCAGCACGCCATACCATGCCGCCCAGACGGGTGTACACGTCCAGATCGTCAGCAATTGGGTAGCTCAGTTTAGCTGCCAGCTGAACGCCCTGTGCTTTGAATGCGCCATTGGTCACGTTGCCTTTGTTCGGCATACGGCCCAGCCAGTCGTAGCCCAGCTCGAAGCCCAGGTATGGGTTAGCCTGGTAGCCCAGGAAAGCACCTGCGCCCAGCTGAGATTCGTGAGTTGGACCGTCGTTGTTTTCGTAACCGTTACCGTAGTAACCAGTATCGTGATACTGAGACCAGCCCAGTTTAGCACCGGTATACCAGGTGTCATCTTTAGGAGCGGCCTGCGCTACGGTAGCGAAGCCAGCCAGTGCCACTGCAATTGCGATAGCTGTCTTTTTCATTTTGCGCCTCGTTATCATCCAAATAGGCAATGAGCAAAAAGGTTGCTCTTGGTTGTAATCCTTCGCCGGGTCTAAACGCTCGCTTATGACTCTACCGAAAAAACGGAGGTTATTGAGCACCCTGGCGAGGTAAAGTCTACAACGAGATTGGAAACTTACAAGTATGATGTGACGTCAGCGGATAAAAAAACAGGGATTTATACACACATTTTAACAAATGACATGGCAAAATTTTCGCTACCAGAAAAGAAAAATGCGGCTAAGCCATTGTCATAGCTGGCGGGAAAAGAATCAGTGGCTTAGCCGCAACTTTGTGAAAAAATAGCGTGAGAAAAATCTTAGTTTTACTTAATGAAACAAATCAGAGGGAATTTTTGCGCTGTTTGGCTGTCTGGACAGAGCAAGATCCCGCCCCTGAGGACGCATAATCAATCCCAGCGCTTCGCCTTCGGCGGCTGCCTGCTCAAGTTCCAGGCGCTCTTCATTGCTCAATTCATAAGGAATCCAGGCGAGTACCACGCTGTAGTTGCCGGTGCGCAACGCTTTCACCATGCTCTCAACCGTGCTTAAACGCTCGGATTCCGTAATATGCATACTCTTTTCCAGCGGTAATCCTGACTGCTGCATCCAGCTGCGGTTCAGTTTGTGCGCTGGCGTCAGCCACAGCTGCCAGCGTGACTGCGTGCTCAGCTGCTTGAGGACCGGCAGTAACAGCAGCGGCATGATGCCGGGCTGCTCGCTATAACGCAGTTCAGTAATACCACCCAGAGAAGGTTGCGTTAAGCCCGTCGCAGCGAAACGGTGAGCACGATCAGCAGGGCCAGAGTATTGAGTACGCATATTTTAATCACTCAGTAATGAACTGTATGAATATACAGTAATGAGTTCCTGGATAAAGATCAACCTCAATTTCTGAAAATGCCTCGCAAATTCCGCACAAGAACCGCGCGTTGCCGCTTTTATTCATTGAACAGCTAAATCGTTTTTTCTATCTTCTAACCAGATGAATCTCTGAGCTTTTTATAGGAAATTTCCCGCGCAAGGAATGAGGAAAAGGGGACGTTATGAAGAAAAATAATCCGGTGGTTGAGCAGTCCAAAGCCCAGTTAGCGGCATTGGGAAAAATTGAATCGCGCACCCAGTTTGGTGGTTACGCGCTGGCGGTCGAAAAGGTGGTGTTTGCTTACATCAATGAGGATGCGCTCTATCTGCGCGCCAGCGAGGCGCTGCAGCACTATGCCGCACAGCGCCCGCTGGAACCGTTGATATATCGCAAGCGCGGCATGCCGGTGACGCTCAGCTACTACAAAGTGGATAAACAGCTCTGGCAGGACGCCGATCAGCTGCTGCGCTTATCGGCCAGTTCGCTGTCTGCGGCGCGCGCCGAGGCGGCGAACAGACTTGTCTTGCTCAGGCTGAAAGATCTGCCCAATCTCAGCCTGCGCATGGAGCTGATGCTGCACAAAGTCGGGATCAATTCTGTTCGCTTACTGTATGAAATGGGCTCGCGTCAGAGCTGGCTGAAGTTGCGGGCGGTGAATAAAGATATCGGCCTGAAAACGCTGCTGGCGCTGGAAGGCGCCATTTCCGGCCATCACCAGGCCGCTTTGCCGGCGGCGGTACGTGAAGAGTTAAGCGCCTGGTATCAGGAAACGCTCCGCCAGCACGCCGCGGCGGAGAGCCTGTTGCCTTAAGCGGCAGCGAGGGTGCGGCGCAGACGGGCAATTTCCGGCAGCAGCGCAACCAGCAGCCCCAGCTGCTGCAACACCAGCGGTGCCTGCGCCTCCTCACTGGTTTTCAGCGCGCTCAGGCGCTGCATCAGTGCCTGCTGCATCGTTTCCGCCTGCGCTTCGCTGACGCGTTCGATCTGCAGCACATCCTCGACGAAGCATACCGCGTCATCTAAAAGCGTCAGCAGTTCGCCCTGCGTCAGCTGCTCCCGGTGCGCGCCCAGCGCCGAGATGTAGCTGAGGAACGAGTGGTTGAGGCACATCAGACGGAACGCATTCTCGCGCAGCGGCGGCTGTTGCTTCAGTTCGCCGCTGATATTGGACACCACGGACGCCAGTTCCGCATCGGCGTTGTGCGCGTCACGGCGCGCCACGCGGTAGGCGAGACGGTTATCTTTACCCTGATGATACTGTTCCAGGATGGCATCAAGATAACGACAGTTGGCATTCAGCGTGCGATCGGCAACCGTCGTCAGCTGACGGAAACGCCAGTCAGGCCAGACAAACGCCACCGCCAGCCAGGCCAGGCCACAGCCGAGCAAGGTATCCACCACGCGCGGCAGGGCGACATCAAAGCCTTCACCCAGCAGATTGAAGCACAGCAACACCAGCAGGGTGATGAACAGCGTCGCCTGCGCGTACTGAATCTGGCGGAAGGCGAAAAACAGCACGCCGCTCAGCACAATCAAAACCAACTGGCCCTCGATAGAGGGCACCAGCCACAGCACCGGCAGGCCAATCG
Organism: gamma proteobacterium symbiont of Scutellera amethystina; assembly: GCF_059730845.1. Lineage (NCBI taxonomy): Bacteria > Pseudomonadati > Pseudomonadota > Gammaproteobacteria > gamma proteobacterium symbiont of Scutellera amethystina. The sequence continues at coordinate 2,614,283 of NZ_AP035935.1, read as the reverse complement.
CAATACCGGCCAGGGTTCCGCCAATGCGCAGCGCCAGCCGCCGCCGTGTGGCGTTGTAGTTAGGCTGGCAGACAAACAGGCTGGTCAGCAGGATCCAGTAGCCGCGATGCAGGCCGGTAAGCTGAATGAAGGCGTACCCCACGCACAGCACCAGCGACATGCGCACCGCGTGGCGGAACAACGCCGAGGTCGGACTCAGATGTCGACTGAGGCGCAGCCGGATATCCGCCCAGCCACTCAAGCCTTCACGCGACAGATGGTGATCGCTCTGCGTCAGCGGTTCTGCCAGCCGCTGCTCTGATTCGATCGACGCCAGCTGCGCGTCAATGGCGCGTAAGTTGCGCAGCAACCAGAACAGCGGACGAATGTGCGTCGCCTGCGGATCGTTATGTTGCAGGCGCTGCAGGGCGGTCTCCAGCCGTTCAAAGCTGCGCGCAAAATGGCTATCGTGGTGCCACGGCTGGCGCAGCACGATATTTTCTGCCAGCTGGCGACAGGCCTGCGCCTGCATGTTCAGCAGTCGCTGAAAGCGAAACAGCACCTCGTTGTAACGCCAGTCATCACGCAACAGGTGATATTGCAGATGCGACGAGCTGGCGCGCTCGTGAATATCCTGCGCCACAAAATAGTAATGCAGGCTGCGCCGCGTGCTGCGCGAGCCGCGGTCGCCGCGTAAACGGCTCTGAATGGTGGTTTTCGTCAGGTTGAGCTGCGCCACCAGTTGACTATTGACCATCGCGGTGGCGATCAGCGCCGCGTCATCCTGCTCACCGCCGTCGGGATCAAACAGATTGGCCTTGGCTTCCAGATAGCGCGCCAGCTGGGAAAAGCTGGCGGCCAGCTGCTCCTGCACCGGGCGCACCGGGAACATCAGGTGGCCGATAAAGGTCAGCAGGTTGTACCACAGCGCGCCAATCAGTAGCAGCGCCGGCTGCATCCACCACTGCGGAAACAGGCCAATGCCCAGCATGGTGTACACCGCGATCAGCAGGGCACCAAACGCAATGGTGGCGTAGCGCTGCCCCAGCGCGCCCAGCAGGATAAATCCCCAGCTGGAGAGCGCCAGACCGATAGCAAACAGCCACGGGTGCGGAAACAGCAGCTCAACCGAGACCGAGGCGATGCAGAAGCACACCAGCGTGATGAGCAGGTTGCGCACGCGGCCGGTCCAGCGATCGTCAAGATCGGCCAGCGCCGCCGCCACCACGCCGAGCGTTAGCGGAATGGTCCACTCAATCTGCTGCAGCCACCAGGGAACGGCGGCACAGCCGGCTAGCGCGAAGAAGATGCGCAGCAGGTAGCGCAGGCTGCTGTTGAACAGATAACGGCGCCAGCCGGGCAAAGCGTCAGGCATCATCTTCAGCCTCAGTAGCGGCGCCGCGCGTTGGCTTCACGCGCCGCCTGCGCTTCTTCCACTGACACCACGCGACGACCTACCGGCCACAGCGCGATAGCGGCGATTTTAAAGTGGGCAATGCCGGTCGGGATACCGATGATGCTCAGACACTGCAGGATGCCGGTCGAGATGTGCATCAGGCACAGCCACCAGCCAAAGAAAATCAGCCAGAACAGGTTGAGGAAGGTGCCGCCGGCGTTCAGCACGTGGCTTTTGCTCTCCGGGCGCAGCACGTCAACGTGAACCGCTTCGTTGCCAAACGGCAGCAGGGACAGTTTGGTGATCTCCCAGCAGGAGCGGGTCAGCGGCAGGGTAAAGATCAGCACGATGCTGATCAGCGTGGCCAGCAGCCAGCCGAGGGTGGTGATAAAGCCGCCAAGAACAAAATTCAGAATATTAAGCACGGTGCGCATAACGCGATTTTCCTTTTGCAATCCGCAATATGTGTCGCCCAGTTTAGCGTGTTTTAAGGCTGGAGCGCTAAGGGTCTGACAGGTAAACTGCGCGATAATTGAATTCCACATGACGGTGCGGAGATGGAACTAAAAGCAACATCCATGGGCAAACGGCTGGCACAGCATCCCTATAACCGGGTGCGACTGCTGGCTGCCGGTGTGGAAGTCAGCGGCGATCGCCACGAGTACCTGATCCCGTTTAATCAGCTGATCGGTATTACCTGCAAACGCGGCCTGGTGTGGGGCGAGCTGGAGTTTTTGTTACCGGAAGAGAAAGTGGTGCGGTTGCACGGCACCGAGTGGCAGGAAACCCAGCGTTTTTATCATTACCTGCAGCAGGCGTGGCAGCAGTGGAGCCTCGAGATGAGCGAAATCAGCGCGCAGGTGCTGAGCGCGCTGCAGCAGGAGATCGTCGCGTTTACCGGCCAGGATCGCTGGCTGAAGCGCAGCGAGCTGGCTGCGGTAAAAGAGACCATCACGCGCCAGTTTTCCGCCTTACCGCTGCCGCTGGCACGGCTGGAGGAGTTTGATAACTGCCGCACGCTGTGGCGCTTTTGCCAGCAGTGGCTCGAGCAGGGCGAGAGCGCGATTCGGCAGCGCAACCGTGAATGGAGCGCGCGGGTGATCAGCGATAATCACGCCTTCTTCTCCACCGTTGAAACCACGCCGCTCAATCCATCGCAGTGTGAGGCGGTGGTCAACGGTGAAGACGCGCTGCTGGTGCTGGCCGGCGCGGGCAGCGGTAAAACCTCGGTGCTGGTGGCGCGCGCCGGCTGGCTGTTACAGCGCAAACTGGCGCAGCCGGAGCAAATCCTGCTGCTGGCTTTTGGTCGCCAGGCGGCGGAAGAGATGAACGATCGGATCCAGACGCGGCTGGGTGAGAGCGCGATTCAGGCGCGTACGTTCCACGCGCTGGCGCTGCACATCATTCGTGAAGGCAGCAATAAGCAGCCGGTCATTAGCCGGCTGGAAAGTGACAGCAGCGCGCGACGTCAGTTGCTGATCGAAAACTGGCGCGAGCAGTGCAACAGCAAAAAGGCGCAGGCCAGCGGCTGGCGACAGTGGTTGCAGGAAGAGCTGGCGTGGGACGTGCCGGAAGGTCCGTTCTGGCAGGATGACAAACTGGCGCAGCGTCTTGCCGTGCGGCTGGAGCGCTGGCTCGGCCTGATGCGCATGCACGGCGGCGCGCAGGCGGCGATGATTGCCGATGTGCCGGAACCGCTGCGCGACAATTTCACGAAGCGCGTCAGGCTGATGGCACCGCTGCTGAAAGCATGGAAAAGCGCACTGAAAGCCGAGGGCGCGGTGGATTTCTCCGGGCTGATCCACCAGGCGATCGCTGTGCTGGAGAAGGGCCGCTTTATCAGCCCGTGGAAGCACATTCTGGTGGATGAATTCCAGGATATTTCACCGCAGCGGGCGGCGCTGCTCAGCGCGCTGCGGCAGCAAAATAAGCGCACCAGTTTGTTTGCGGTCGGCGATGACTGGCAGGCGATCTATCGCTTTAGCGGCGCGGAGATGAGCCTGACCACCGCGTTTCATCACTATTTTGGCGAAGGCGACCGCTGCGTGCTGGATACCACCTACCGCTTCAACGATCGCATCGGTGACATTGCCAACCGCTTTGTGCAGCAGAATCCGCATCAGCTGCGCAAGCCGCTCAACAGCCTGAGCAAAGGGAACAAGAAATCCATTACGCTGCTGCCGCAGGAGCAACTGGAAGCGCTGCTCGACAAGCTGAGCGGTTACGCAAAGCCGGACGAGCGCGTACTGCTGCTGGCGCGTTACCATCATCTGCGTCCGGCCATGCTGGATAAAGCCAAAACCCGCTGGCCGAAACTGCGTATTGATTTCATGACCATCCACGCCAGTAAAGGCCAGCAGGCGGATTTTGTCATCGTGCTGGGGCTGCACGAAGGGCGTGACGGTTTTCCGGCGCAGGCGCGCGAGTCGATCATGGAAGAGGGACTGCTACCGCAGCCGGAGGATTTTCCGCATGCCGAAGAGCGGCGCCTGGCCTACGTGGCCATCACGCGCGCGCGTCAGCAGGTGTGGCTGATGTTTGATAAAGAGCGGCCTTCCGTGTTTGTCGAACACCTGCGCGAACTGGGCGTTGCGCAGAGCCGGAAGGCCTGAGCCATCAGGCTTTCAGGCGTTCCGTGAGGTAGCGCTGATAATCGGGGATCTGGATGGTCACTTCGCTGGCAAACATCGGCGAATGGATAATGAAATCAGCGGTGGCGCGGTTGGTTGCTACCGGGATATTCCATACGGTAGCCAGGCGCAGCAGCGCTTTGACGTCCGGATCGTGCGGTACTGCATTGAGCGGATCCCAGAAGAAGAACAGCACATCAATTTTTCCTTCAGCAATCAGCGCGCCGACCTGCTGATCGCCGCCCATCGGCCCGCTGAGCATGGCATTCACATCCAGTCCGGTGTGACGATTGATCAGGTTGCCGGTGGTACCGGTGGCGTATAGCACGTGAGGTTGCAGCGCATTTTGATTGATTTTCACCCAGTCCAGCAGCGAGGCTTTGCAGTGGTCGTGGGCAACGAGGGCGATGTGTTTCTGAACTTTCAGGGTACGAACGGTCTGCTCCATGGGGCTTCCTGTTTCGGCGCGTGCAAACGTAGTGAATGCACGAGTTTACCCCTGGCGTTCAGCTGCTATCAACTTGCGCGTAGGGTTTTCACCCAACTGATAAAACGCTGCCGCGTGGCGGCATCAACACGCTGCAGCCAGCGTTGCAGCGCGGGCAAATTACTGGCGTCCTGCCATACCATATCCAGACTGAGACTGGCGTCCGGTACGCTGGCCGCCTGCAGCGCAAAACGCGGCACGCTGGCCGCCTGTGCCGTACGGTTGTAATTGATCATCGCCTGTTCAACATTGCCGCTGCTCTCACCCGGCAACCGATCGCGAATGCTGGCTATTTCATTACCACGCTCATCAATCAGCTGAAAATTTAACGATTTATCAAACAGGCTGCGTTCGCGGCGGTTATTCAGCGCCGGCAGGCGAATCGCTACGGAATGGGCGTCGGCAGTGAAGGTGACGATCATCAGTTCTGAGCGGAAGTGGGTGGCATCGGCGCAGGGTTTATCCACGCGAAACAGAAACTGATGCTGACCGCGCTCCAGCTCAAGGCTGTCCGCGCCTTTCAGCAGCGAACCTGAGATTTTGCGCCCATCCAGCACCAGCAGGTCGATCTGCGGATCGAGCTTCAGGGTGATGGCATGGCAGGTTGCCGATACGAGCAGCAACAGCAAACCCGTAACAGCCAGAGACAGCTTCATTTCAACTCCCGGAACAGGGGAAAAAGGGCGATGTGTAGCAAATTATTACATTATGGCAGTTAATTTACATTTTAACATATTTATTCGTGTCGCCGCGCAAACTTTTCGTGCGCTGCGCTTGCACTTTAGCGCGCAATGGCATCTACACTCAGGCGAGTGAACAAGGAGAAAAACATGAACGATCAAACGATTCGCGATGTCCTGACGCAAACCCAACGCATCGCGCTGGTCGGTGCCAGCGATCGCACTGAGCGTGCCAGCTATGGCGTAATGAAATATCTGCTCGATCAGGGTTATGACGTGGTGCCGGTGAGCCCGAAGCTGGCGGGACAGCAGCTGCTGGGCCAGACCGTATATGGCACGCTGGCGGAGATTCCGGGCAAGATCGACATGGTGGATGTGTTCCGCAATTCCGAAGCGGCATGGGGCGTGGCGCAGGAAGCGATTGCTATCGGAGCCAAAACCCTGTGGCTGCAGCTGGGCGTGATCAATGAGCAGGCGGCAGTGCTGGCGCGTGATGCCGGGCTGACGGTAGTGATGGATCGCTGCCCGAAGATAGAAATCCCGCGGCTGGGCGTGATGCGGTAAAGACAAACGGCGACGCGGCGTCGCCGTACCCTTAATGCCGCAGGCTGGGTGCCTGCAGCTGCTGGCGGATCGAGGCGGCCAGCTCATCCATGGATGGCTGTTCCGGATGTTCGAACGAGGTTTCGCCGGCCAGCTGAATCTCAGCGATATAGGTATGCACCTGTTCGCCTTCCTCATCTTCCATCACCACGTGATACCAGGGGGCCGCACGCAGCGATTCCGTCGCGCCAACCTCATCCAGCTGTGGATCGTCCAGCGAATACTCCGGGTCGACATCCACAATCACGCCGAGCACCCCGGAGAGACGGTGCCGGACCTGCTGTCCAATTCCAAATTTACTGGCAATCATTGTGACCTCCCAAAACTTTGCCCTGCCACCGATATGGGGGCAGGGACAGCGTTTTCAAGTCACAGCACGCGACAGGCAAAGCCTTTCAGATAAAGCCCTTCAGGATAGCTGGCGATCACCGGATGGTCGGCTGCCTGACGGAACTGCTCTATAAATTGTACATCACGACCGGCATCAACAGCGGCATCGGCGATAATTTTCTGGAACAGCTCGGTGGCCATCAGCCCGGAACAGGAGAAGGTCAGCAGAATGCCGCCCGGATTCAGCAGCTGCATTGCCAGCATGTTGATGTCTTTATAGCCGCGGCAGGCACCCATCAGCTGGTTTTTATTCTCAACGAATTTCGGCGGATCCATGACGATCATGTCGAACTTCTCGCCGCTGTCGCGGTAGCGACGCAGCAGTTTGAACACATCGTCACGCAGGAACTGCGCGCGTGAGACATCCAGCCCGTTAAGCGCCACGTTCTGTTTTGCTACGTCAAGGGCGTCCTGCGAGGTATCCACGCTGATCACTTCCCGGCAGCCGCCAAGCAGGGCAGAGACCGCAAAGCCGCCGGTGTAGGAGAAGCAGTTAAGCACGCGGGCATTTTCCGCGTAACGACGGGTGGCAAAACGGCTGTCGCGCTGATCGAGGTAATAACCGGTTTTGTGACCGCCCTGAATATCTACCAGCAGCTGCATACCGTGCTCGGTAATCGGCAGCAGCGCAGGCGGCAGTTCACCGCTTACCGGACCCTGCGCCAGCTCCAGGCCCTCTTTCTTGCGCACTGCCACGTCAGAGCGGTCGTAGATGGCGCAGTCGGGATAGAACTGCTGCAGCGCCGAGACGAGAGCCGGGCGCTGATACTCCGCCCCGGCCGACAGCAGTTGCAGCACGAGGAAATTACCGAAGCGATCAATCGTGACGCCCGGCAGTCCATCGGACTCGCCGGCAATCAGGCGATAGCTGTCCAGCCCGTCGCGCTGCGCCAGCCAGTCGCGCCACTGCTGGGCTTTTTGCAGCGTGCGCACAAAGAAGGCGATGTCGATTGACTCATCCTGCTGCCAGCTCCAGACGCGCGCGCGAATTTGTGACTGAGGAGAGTAGGCGGCGCGGGCCAGCCATTTGCCGTTGCTGTCACAGATATCAATGGTTTCACCCGACTGGGCTTTACCTTCCATACGGGCAACGGCCCCGGAGAACACCCACGGATGGCGGCGGAGCAGGGATTTTTCACGTCCCTTAGCGAGAATCAATCGAACGGTCATGTTTGCTATGCTTACCTGAAAAAATGAGGCGCCATTTTCCGGTGGATGGCGGCAAAATGCAACGCACAAAGGGGAGATCGCCATGGCGACGACAGGTTACAAAATCTGGGTTCACGGCAGGGTGCAGGGCGTGGGCTTCCGTTATTACACCCAGGCGCAGGCGAACGCGCTGGGCGTCACCGGCTATGCGCATAATCTGGCGGATGGCAGCGTGGAGGTGCTGGCGGCGGGAGAAGCGCAGCAGGTGGAGTCACTGATTGCATGGCTGAAGGCAGGCGGACCGCCCAGTGCCCGGGTCGATAAGGTGCTGGTGGAGCCGCATCAGCTGGCGGAGCGGCCGACGCGGTTTACTACCGGGTGATCACAGACACTTCGCCGGTTTTGGCAGGCCAGCGATTTTAGTGGCCTGTTTGGCCGGACCTTCCGGGAACAGGCGAAACAGATAGCGGCTGTTGCCTTTCTCTTCGCCATACTTTTGCGCCATGGCCTTGACCAGCATGCGCACCGCCGGCGAGGTATTAAACTGCTGATAAAAATCACGCACAAAGTGCACCACTTCCCAGTGCGCTTCACTCATCTCAATCGCTTCCTGCTGGGCGATGGCCTGCGCCAGCGCTTCACTCCAGTCGGCGCTATTTTTCAGATAGCCTTCTGCGTCAGTGGCAATCTCTTTACCGGCAAAAATCACATTATTTCCTCATATCGTCAGCGCGCTATTGTAAAGGCGGCGGCGGATAAAAAGCAAAAACCCCGCCGGAGCGGGGTTTAACGGTGCGTGCGTTACGTCTTAGTCGCGGTTGGCGAAGCCCAGCAGGCTCAGCAGGCTGACAAAGATGTTGTACAGCGAGACATACAGGCTGACGGTGGCGCGAATGTAGTTGGTTTCACCGCCCTGAATGATGTTGCTGGTTTCCCACAAAATGGCACCGGCAGAGAACAGAATAAACAGGGCGCTGATCGCCAGGTGCAGCGCGGGCAGCTGCAGGAAGATATTGGCAACCACGGCCACCAGCAGCACCACAAAGCCGGCCATCATCATGCCGCCAAGGAAAGACATGTCGCGACGCGTGGTCAGGACATAGGCGGAACAGCAGAAGAACACCAGCGCGGTGCCGCCCAGCGCCATGGCGATAACATCACCCATACCGGCGGTGAGGAACGAGCTGAGAATCGGGCCGAGGCAGTAACCAAGGAAGCCGGTAAAGGCAAACGCGGCCAGAATACCCGCCGGACTGTTCGCCAGGCGATAGGTCAGGAACATCAATCCGTAAAAGCCCACCAGCATCAGAATCAGTCCCGGCGAGGGCAGAGCGTAGACGGTGCTGAGCGTGGCGGTGACGGCGGAAAACGCCAGCGTCAGGCCAAGTAAGAAATAAGTATTGCGCAGCACTTTATGGGTGCTGAGTAGCGACTGCTGCTGTGACGAGCTAATTATTCTGTCCATCATGCGCTCCTGTTAGAGAGAGAACACCAAATATGGCCTGAGAATACGCAACGGTCAGAGGACAGAAAAGGCGTTTTACCCATCTTTACGCGATAAATTGCTGTTTCACTGAGCAGAATGACGATTAAGACGGCAAAAAAATCATTTTTGACTGTTTTTCAGGCGAACGAATCATTGGATGCTTTACATCGTTCGGGGGGATGTTTATAGTGCGCCTCATTGCGGAGGGGTGGCCGAGCGGCTTAAGGCAGCGGTCTTGAAAACCGCCGATGGGAAACCATCCGAGAGTTCGAATCTCTCCTCCTCCGCCACTTCACACTCTCGCAGTGTGAGGTGACAAAAAGATTTCAGGAGGGATGGCCGAGTGGCTTAAGGCAGCGGTCTTGAAAACCGCCGATGGGAAACCATCCCAGAGTTCGAATCTCTGTTCCTCCGCCATATAAGAGAAGCCCGCAGCGATGCGGGCTTTTCGCTTTTCTGCTTTCCATCCTTCTGAAAAACATCCTGAAGCTTTTCAATCTGCTGCCGTAACCCGACGGCCAGCGCGTTTACTGCTATAGTCGATGCACGGTTTTTGCAAACATCTGGCGATTTTCTCAGGCAAGCTGGGTTACACTGTGCGGTAATTCGCTCTTTGGCGAGCTAATCGCTTGAATGCCAGAGTGTTTCCCTGATGAATTATGGAATAGGCACAATGATCAAGAAACTGAGTCTTTGCGCGCTGTCAGTGATCGCGGCGCTGCCGATGGGTATGAGCGCTTACGCCGCGGATGGCGACATGCAACTGCAGCAGGTCCTGATGCTGAGTCGTCACAACCTGCGTGCCCCGCTGGCCAACAACGGCAGCGTGCTGGAGCAGGCGACGAAAAAAAGCTGGCCGCAGTGGGATGTGCCCGGCGGTGAGCTGACCACCAAAGGCGGCGTGCTGGAAGTCTACATGGGTAACTACACCCGTCAGTGGCTGGCCCAGCAGGGGCTGGTACAGAACGGCACCTGTCCGGACAGCAGCAACATCTTTGTCTATGCCAACAGCCTGCAGCGCACCGTTGCGACGGCGCAGTATTTCGTCACCGGTGCTTTCCCGGGCTGCGATATCGCTGTCACCCATCAGGATGCGATGGGCACCATGGACCCAATCTTCAATCCGGTAATCACCGATGGCAGCGAAGCGTTTAACAAGAAAGCGCTGGCGGCGATGACCGCAGCCAATGAGAAGCTGGCGCTGAAGCCGGCCTTTCAGCGGCTGGAAAAAATCGTGGATTACAAATCAGCCCCGGCCTGTAACGGCAAGAAACAGTGCGACCTGAGCAGCGGCGACAACACCTTTAGCGCGGAAAACGGCAAAGAGCCCGGCGTCAATGGCCCGCTGAAAGTGGGTAACTCGCTGGTCGACGCCTTTACGCTGCAGTATTACGAAGGTTTCCCGGCGGATCAGGTTGCCTGGGGACAAATCAAAACGCCTGAACAGTGGAAAGAGCTGGCGGCGATCAAGAATGGCTATCAGGATGCGCTGTTTACCGCGCCGGAAGTGGCGCGTGACGTTGCCGCACCGCTGGTGGATTACATCCGTAGCCAGCTGGTCGATCAGGATAAAGCCACCGCGCCAAAAGTCACGCTGATGGTCGGACACGATTCGAATATCGCGTCATTGCTGAGCGCGCTGCAGGTTAAGCCATACGAGCTGCCGGGTAACGACGAGAAAACCCCGATTGGCGGCCAGGTGGTGTTTGAACGCTGGCACGATGCAAAGAACAACAAAGATCTGCTGAAAGTGGAGTATGTCTATCAGACGGCGGATCAGCTGCGTAATGCCGATGTGCTGAGCCTGAAGAACCCACCGAAGCGCGTTACGCTGCAGCTGGCGGGGTGTGACACTGACGCCAACGGCTACTGCAGCTGGGATCAGTTCACCAGCGCGCTGAACAACGCGCTGCAGGGTACGCCGCTGCAGCCAGCCGCACCGGCACCGGCCGCACAGCCTGCTGCCGCGCCGGCAGCCAGCGATGACGCACAGGCCAAAGCGGATCAGGCCAGCGCAGATAAAGCGGCGGCTGACAAAGCCGCGGCTGATAAAGCTGCAGCGCAGAAAGCCGCTGACGCCAAAGCCGCTGAGGAAAAAGTGAAGGCGGACAAGGCCGCGGCGCAAAAAGCGGCGGACGACAAAGCCAAAGCTGAGAAGGCCAGCGCTCAGAAGGCCGCAGAGGAGAAGGCGAAAGCCGATGCCGCAGCGGCGCAGAAAGCGCAGGCTGAGGCAGCGCCGGCGAAGCCGGAGGCGGACGCTAAACCCGCGCAACAGCCGGCAGCGGCCAGCAACTAAAACGCCAGCAGGGTCGCCATGCACGGCGACCCTGCTGTGTTGTTACCGGCTGCGCATTGACGCACACCGCAGTGAATCGAAAAAACCACCGTTCAGTTCAACGGTGGTTTTATGCCGCTTAACCGGCTACCACGACCAGTTTCTGGTTAGCAAACTCCTTCAGCCCGAGATCCGATAGTTCACGGCCATAGCCGGAACGCTTCACGCCGCCGAACGGCAGCTCAGCCGCGGTATCGCTCTGCGAATTGATAAACACCATGCCGGTCTCAATCTGCGAAGCCATGTTGCGTCCGCGCGCAATGTCCCGCGTCCACACGGAACCGCCCAAACCGTAGTGTGAGTCGTTGGCCAGTGCCACGGCAGCACGATCGTCCGCCACCACATATACCTGCGCCACCGGGCCGAAAAACTCCTGATAGTAAGCCGGGTTATCCGGCGTCAGGCCGGTCAGGATGGTTGGCTGGTAGTAGCAGCCGACGCCGTCGATTACGCGTCCGCCGCATTCCACGCGTGCGCCATGCGCCACCGCCTCGTCCACCTGTTTCACCAGTCGGTCACGTGCATCCTGTGACGACAGCGGCCCCAGCGTGGTTTTTTCATCTAATGGATCGCCAGGCGTCGCGGATTGCAGCGCCGCGCTAAACTTAGCCATAAAGCGATCGGCAATCTTTTCATGCAGAATAAAGCGCTTGGCCGCGGTACACACCTGACCGCAGTTGCTGAGCCGCGCCTGCGCCCCCTGGCGCACCGCTTCATCGATGTCGGCATCGTCCAGCACCACAAACACATCGTTACCGCCCAACTCGAGCGTGGATTTTTTCAGGTGCTTACCGGCCTGCTCAGCCACCGCGCTGCCGGCGCGCTCTGAACCGGTGAGCGCCACACCCTGCACGCGCGGATCGGCAATCAGATCGGCCACCTGCTGGTTAGAGATAAACAGATTGGTCCACGCGCCCTGCGGCGCACCGGCTTCCAGCACCAGCTTTTCAAACACGTCGGCGCAGTGCGGCACAATGTTGGCATGTTTCGCCAGCACCGGGTTGCCCAGTGCCAGGTTCGGTGCCAGCACGCGCATCAGCTGATAATACGGGAAATTCCACGGCTCGACGGCCACCACCACGCCAATCGGATGGTATTCGAGCCAGGCATCACCGACATCGCTGAGATAGGGCTGGGCCTGTAACAGCCTTGCCGCGTGTTCGGCATAATAGCGCGCGATGCTGGCGCAAATTTTCACTTCGCCGCGGCTCTGGCCAATCAGCTTACCCATCTCTTTGCTGGCGATGGTGGCCAGCTCTTCGCTGCGCTGGTCGATCAACTCTGCCAGACGCTGCAGCACCTGCAGACGCGGCTGAATATCGCCTTTGCTCCACGGCGAATGGTAGAGCGCATCGGCGGTGTGCAGCGCCTGCTGCGCGTAGCTGTCATCGTGTGATGGCCAGGTTTTCAGCAGCTGATTATTGGCCGGATTAATGCTTTGATAGGCTGACATAAAAGCTCCCTGACGGCTAAAAATGAGAAGGCGGGACATGCCCGCCTGTGCTTCAGATGTTTTTACGTTCGACCGGCTTATCGTCCCACGTCAGGACGTCCTGGTCGGTTTTCTCAAACGCGCGGAATAACACCTCATCGCTGCCTTGCTGGCGCCAGATCTCTTCGGCAAGCCGTTCGTCATAATTCGCCACTTCGAAAATTGCTTCAGCGATTTCCGGTGAGGTGTGACGTAAGGTCGCCCATTCGCCCACGTGGTGAGCTTTAAACTGTTCTGTTGCCATAACTCTCTCCTGTTGGGAATTTATCCTTTCAGTTTTACCGCCAGACCGGCGACGTATTGGCCCTGATAACGGGCAATTTCCAGTTCTTCCGCCGAGGGCTGGCGCGATCCATCACCGCCCGCCAGCGTGGTTGCGCCATATGGCGTACCGCCACGCACCTGCGAAATATCAAATAACTCTTTGGTGCCGTAGCCGATGGGCACAATCACCATGCCGTGATGTGCCAGGGTGGTCCACACCGAGGTGATAGTCTGCTCCTGACCGCCGCCAGTGCCGGTAGACGCAAACACGCTGGCAATCTTGCCGTACAGCGCGCCAGAGGCCCACAGGCCGCCGGTGCGGTCCCAGAAATTACGCATCTGACCGGACATGTTGCCGAAGCGCGTCGGGGTGCCGACGATGATGGCATCGTACTGCGGCAGGTCGTCCGGTTTGGCTTCCGCCGCCGGCTGATTAACCTTCCCGCCGACCTGAGCAAACCGTTCGGCATCCATACTTTCCGGCACGCGCAGAATGGTGACTTCGGCACCGCTCACGCTCTTCGCACCGTCCGCCACCGCGTTAGCCATGGTCTCGATATGTCCATACATGGAGTAATAAAGCACCAGAATTTTTGCCATCGTGTTTTCATCCTGTGGTGTAAGGAACAGAAAGAAGTATAGAAGAGGCTGCGCGCTATGCTGGTCAGCCATTGAACAGTCACGGAGATCGCGCTGCGACTTCTGCCGCTAACCGCTTGTTTTTCAGCTTAATATCTTGCCATAAAAGCGATACTAAGCGGTTTATCTGTTGCAAAGTATGAATATGTGCCTGATTGTGCGCATCCATTGGCTATGCTTTAAGCGGGTGTGGCGAGATATTACGCACCTGACCTGACACTGTTAGCGCAGTGAAATGTCTTCACCACCTATGCTCAATACCTGGAGGAAATGATGGCTCAACATCGTGGAGGATCAGGCAACTTCGCGGAAGATCGCGAAAGGGCCGCGGAAGCGGGTCGTAAAGGCGGTAAAAACAGCGGCGGGAATTTCAGAAATGATCCGCAGCGTGCTGCCGAAGCAGGTGAAAAGGGGGGACGCAGCCGCGCGAAAAAATAGTGCGTCTGTGACGGTTTCCCCGGCCGCCGGGTACGCCCGGCGGTTACAATGATTGCAATTTGCCCGGCTAATCAGCAAAAATGTGCGCCAGTCCTCTATTCTGGTGCGTTATGTCTGCTTCCACTTCCCGCCTCAGCCTGCGTATTACGCGTCAGGAGCTGGTACTTATTTTTATCACTATGGTCTGGGGTGGCACCTTTCTGGTGGTGCATCGCGCCATGGCACACTCGGGGCCGTTCTTTTTTGTCGGGCTGCGTTTCGCTACCGCCTCGCTGCTGCTGGCCTTTTTCTTTCGCCGCTATTTGCGTCACATTACCTGGCTGGAAATCAAAGCGGGTGCGCTGATTGGCGTGGCGATTGCCGGCGGTTACGGATTGCAAACCTGGGGTATGCAAACCATTTCCAGCAGCCAGTCGGCGTTTCTGACGGCACTTTACGTGCCGGTGGTGCCGCTGTTGCAATGGCTGTTTCTGCGCCGGCCGCCGGGCCTGATGGCGTGGCTGGGCATTTTGCTGGCGTTCACCGGTCTGGTGCTGGTGGCGGGTCCGCAGGATGGCAGCCTGACGCTGAATGCCGGTGAGATCGCCACGCTGCTCAGCACCCTCGCCATTGCCGCCGAGATCATTCTTATCAGCCGCTACGCCGGGCAGGTCGATGTGCGCCGCGTGACGCTGGTACAGCTGCTGGTGGCCTCGGCCTGCGCCTTCGTGCTGATGCTGCCCAACGGCGAATCTTTACCCACGCTATCGGCGCCGCTGCTGTTCAGCGCGCTGGGCCTCGGCGCGGCCAGCGCGATGATTCAGGTCACCATGAACTGGGCGCAGCGCAGCGTCTCGCCGACGCGCGCCACGGTGATTTATGCCGGCGAGCCGGTGTGGGCCGGTGTGGTCGGACGCATTGCCGGCGAACGGTTACCGGCGGCGGCGCTGCTGGGCGGCGCACTGATTGTCTGCGGGGTGATTGTCAGTGAACTGCGCCTGCGGCGCAAAAAAGCGGTGCCGGAGCAGGCACCGCAGAAGCCTTAAGGCTGCGGGCGCGCCGCCGGCTGGGTCAGCGCGGCACCGCGTCGCTGCAGAATTGCGTTGAGGATGATGGCACCGAAGGTGGCCGTGCCGATGCCGCCGAGGGTAAAGCTGCCAATCTTCAGCGCAAAATCCCCGGCGCCGAGCACCAGCGTGGTGGCCACCATAATCAGATTGCTGTTCTGGCTAAAATCGACATGGTTTTGCACCCAGATACGTGCGCCGGCCACAGCGATTAAGCCAAACACCACAATTGAAGCGCCGCCAATCACCGGGCCGGGAATGGTGTGGATGAGCGCGCCGAACTTAGGCGAAAAGCCCAGCACCAGCGCAATCAGCGCCGCAGCGACAAACGCCAGCGTGGAGTAGACTTTGGTCACCGCCATCACGCCAATGTTTTCGGCATAGGTGGTGACGCCGCTGCCGCCGATGGAGCCGGACAGCATGGTTGCCAGGCCGTCGCCGACGAACGCGCGTCCCATCCACGGATCGAGATTGCGTCCGGTCATGCCCGCCACCGCTTTAATATGGCCGAGGTTCTCCGCCACCAGAATAATCGCCACCGGTGCGATCATCACGATTGCCTGCATATCAAATACCGGCGCGGTGGTGTGCGGCAGACCAAACCATGCGGCGCTGGCCACGCGGCTGAAATCAACCGGCTTGCCGAAGCCCATCACATTGGTCAGCAGAGTGTACAGCGCCCAGGCGACAATCAGCCCGACCAGAATCAGCAGCCGCTGCACCATGCCGCGGGTGAACACCGCCACCAGCCCGATGCACAGCACCGTCATCACCGCCATCCAGCTATCAAACATCGAGGCGGAGACGCTGTGCACCGCAATCGGTGCCAGGTTAAGGCCGATGGCCATCACTACCGCACCGGTTACCACCGGTGGCATCAGCCGTTCAATCCAGCCAGTACCGACTTTCATCACCACCAGGCCAATCAGCGTGTAGAGCGCGCCGCAGGCAATAACGCCGCCCAGCGCCAGCGCCAGGTTGGGATTGAGCCCCTGACCGTTGAAGCCGGTAATGGCGATCACCACGCCGACAAACGCGGCGCTCGATCCGAGATAACTCGGCACGCGACCACCGGTAATGACAAAGAACAGCAGGGTGCCGATACCGGAAACCAGAATCGCCAGATTGGGGTCCAGCCCCATTAGCAGCGGCATCAGCACCGTTGCGCCAAACATTGCTACCGCATGCTGCAGGCCCAGCACGAACGTCTGCCCAAGCGGCAGGGTCTCGTCGGGGGCAATCAGCCCGTTATCGCTCATGGCTGACTTTTTCTGCCAGCGGGGGAACCAGGAACTCGCCATCGTCTTCTCCAGGGTAGTGGTCGAACCGGGCCGCACGGTGCGGCGTTAGCGGGCGTCCTGCCGTGAAAGGGCATGGTAGCGACGGTCAAACCACATCAGACCGGGCTGGGCATCATGGCGCTCCAGCGCCATCACGTTGCAAAACAGAATGTCGTGTGTCGCCACGCTGACGACCTGCGTGATGGTGCAGTCGAACGCCATCAGCGCCCCCTGCAGCAGCGGTGCGCCGCTGCGCTGCGTATGCCAGCGGGCGGCGGCGAAACGTTCGGTCATCGGGGTTTTGCCGCCAAACAGCGTCGACAATGACTCCTGCCCGGCGGCCAGCGTGTTCACGCACAGCACGCCGTTATCGCGGAAAAGAGGCCACACCGACGCGTTGCGATTGAGGCAAACCAGCAGCGTCGGCGGCGTATCACTGACGCTGCACACCGCGGTGGCGGTAAAACCGGCGCGTCCGGCGGGACCGTCGGTGGTGATGATATTGACCGCCGCGCCCAGGCCGGACATGGCATCGCGGAAAGCCTGCTGGCTCACTTCGGGCAGCAGAGGCAGTTCATGTACGCTCATCATCGGCTCCGTGATTAGCTGGCGCGGCGAGCCGGCGTGGCGGTGTCCGCCAGCCAGTGCAGCAGCAGCGCATTAAAGTTGTCGGCATCGGTCACGCTCATGGCATGGCCGCCCCACGGCATCTCAATCAGGCTGCCGTTGGGCAGCGCCTGCGCCAGCTGCGGCGAGCAGCTCCACGGCACCAGCAGGTCATCCTGACTGCATATCGCCAGCACCGGCTGGGTGATTCGCGAGGCGTGCGGACGGAAATCGACCGATTTCAGCGCGTGCAGACGCCGCAGCAGGTTCTCCATGCCCTGGAAATGCGCCACGTGATGCACATCCTCCGCGCTGATGCGCGACTGATGGCGTGCCAGCCATTCGGCCGGATAAAGAAACAGCGGCTGCGCGCGCACAAACGCTTCCACACCAACGTTGAGCAGCAGATCCTGGCGCACCTGGAAGCAGCGCTCGGTATGGGCATCCAGCGCCAGCCAGCCGTTAATCACCACCACACGTCCCACGCGCTGCGGATAATCGAGCGCCAGCTGCAGGCCAATCAGCCCGCCAAGCGCATGGCCCACGATGTCATACTGTTCGATGCCATGCTCCGCCAGCGCGTCGGCCAGTTCCGCTGCCATCATCGCCATGCTGTAACCTTCCGGCAGCGCATCGGGGCTGCGACCGGTGCCGCGCTGATCGTAGGTCACCACGCGATAGTGCGGCGTCAGTGCCGCCAGCTGCGGTTGCCAGAAAGCGGCCACGCCGCCCAGCCCGGACGACAGTACCAGCGTCGGCGCGTCGGGCGCGCTTAATCCCTGAATGTCCAGATGCATTACGCCTCCTGCCGGCCAATGTGTGCCACGCTGGCGATTTCAATCAGCGCATCGGGTTTCACCAGACCGCACTGAATACAGAAGCGCGCCGGTTTGTCGCCGGGGAAATAGTCGGCATACACTTGGTTTACCGCCGCGTAGTTGCTCCAGTCGGTGATGAAAATCGAGTTGAAAGTGACGTCCTGCAGGCTGCCACCGGCGGTCTCGATCACTTTTTTGATGGTCTCCAGCACGTGGCGGGTTTGCGCCGCCGCATCCCCGACGTGCACCACGTTGTTGTCGGCATCGAACGGCAGCGTACCGGAAACATACACCACGCCATCGGCTAAGGTGCCGGGCACAAACGGAGCGATAGGCGTCGTGGTGCCGGGAGGAATAATCACTGTTTTAGGCATGACTCAGAGTCCTTATTATTAAGCGTGCAGGTGAAACGGCGGTTACGACTTCAGCGCCTCGCAGAAGGTGTCGGTATCGCTGACCCAGCCAAAAAAGGTTTCAATGTTGAACAGCGCCGCCTGCTGAGCAAACGACGGTCCGGCCTGATGGGTGGCATCTGCCAGCACCACGCCGAAATACTCGAGGAAAAAGCCGTCGCGCAGCGTCGATTCCACGCAGACGTTGGTGGCAATGCCGGTAAACACCAGATGACGAATACCGCGGCTGCGCAGCATGCTGTCGAGCGGCGTGTTGAAAAAGCCGCTGTAGCGCGGTTTGGGCAGCACAATATCGCCTGCTTGCGGCACCAGCTCATCCACCAGCGCATAATCCCAGCCGCCTTTTGCCAGCAGCGTGCCGTGCAGCTCTGGCCGCTGACGCATGGTTTTCAGTGCGTTGGATTTATGGAAATTAGGCGAACCGGCGTCACCGGCTTCGACATACTGATTATCCCAGCCGTTCTGGAACCAGATGATCTGCATCCCTGCCGCGCGGGCGGCGGTGACCGCCTGATGAATCCGGGCTATAACTGGCTGGGTAGCGGAGACATCAAACCCGGCCAGATCGAGATAGCCGCCCTGGCTGGCGTAGGCGTTCTGCATATCCACCACAATCAGCGCGCTTTGCGCCGGCGGCAGGGCGATGGCTTCCGGGCGCGCCGGCAGAGTCACTGCAGGCTGGCTGCTGCTGTGGGCACAAACGACGGTATTCATTATGCAACCTCCTTGTGGGCGTCAATCAGCGCGCGGCGGCACGCCATCAGCGGCTGGATACGTTCACCAAAATCTTCAATGCCCTGCAGGAAATCATCAAAGGTCAGCAGCACGCCTCCGGTGCCTTCCACCAGCGCCACTTCATCCAGCATGCGTGCCACGCTGGCATAGGAGCCGACCAGCGTGCCCATATTGATGTTGACGGCAGAGGTCGGATCGGCCATCTGGCGCACATTGGTGTCGCTGCCGGATTTGGTGTCCTGCTGGCTCTGCGTGGTGAGCCAGGCGAGGGCCTCCTCGTCTGCGCCGGCTTTGTAGTGTTCCCATTTGGCGCGCGCGGCTTCGTCGCTTTCGGCGGCGATAATCATAAACAGCACGTAGGAACCGACGTCGCGCCCGGTTTTGTCCGCGGCCTGTTTCATGCGTGCGGCGGTGGGCGCAAAGGCGGTCGGGGTATTGACGCCCTTGCCGAAGCAGAAGTTGTAATCAGCGTATTGCGCCGAAAAGGCCATGCCGGCATCACTTTGACCGGCGCAAATCACCTTCATCGGCTTCTGCGGCTGCGGACTGACGCGACAGTCGTTCATGGTGAAGAACTCACCTTTGAAGTCGCTCTGGCCAGTGCCCCACAGGTCGCGCAGCACCGTGACGTACTCCGTCAGGTAGTTGTAGCGGCTGGCAAAATATTCATCGCCCGGCCACAGCCCCATCTGCTCATACTCCGGCTTCTGCCAGCCGGTGACCAGATTGACGCCGAAGCGGCCGCCCGAGATGGAGTCGATGGTGGCGGCCATGCGCGCCACGATGGCGGGCGGCAGCGTCAGGGTGGCGGCGGTGGCGTAGATTTCAATGCGTGAGGTCACCGCGGCCAGCCCGGCCATCAGGGTGAAGGACTCCAGGTTGTGGTCCCAGAATTCGGTTTTGCCGCCGAAGCCGCGCAGCTTAATCATCGACAGGGCAAAGTCGAAGTGATAGTGCTCAGCCTTGAGCACAATCGCTTTGTTGAGCTCAAAGGTCGGCTTGTATTGCGGGGCATGCGTGGAGATGAGCCAGCCATTGTTGCCAATCGGAACGAAAACGCCAATTTTCATGTGAAACCTCTCTGCATTGAACATGGATTGCTTCACGCGCTGCGTTGCATCCTGCACGCATCCTGCGGGCGGCGCTCGATCACAAAATTGCAAAGCCTGTGCCACAATTTTAAAAGTGATATATAACAATCAGTTAAAATTGGCGACGTAGTGAATCCTGAGTGACTGGTCCAAAACAGACCATCTGGTCAAAACAAATTGCACGTTTTTCATGCGTCACCTGAGCGAAAAAGGTGCAGGGCACAGCATTAGGCAGGAAACAGGGCGTTTGTTATGATGCGATTTCGCAGGATGGAAGAGGTAACAGTGTGAAAAGCGATGAAAAAAAGCCAGGACGCCGATCGCGGGCCGTTGCGGCGAAACGGGCAGCTATTCTGGAAGCGGCATTGGCCTTCTTCTCGCAGTTTGGCATTCACGGCACCAGTCTGGATAAAGTGGCTGAGCGCGCGGACGTCTCAAAAACCAACCTGCTTTACTACTATCCGTCAAAAGAAGTGCTGTATGTGGCGGTACTAAAAGAGATTCTTGATGTGTGGCTGGCGCCGCTGCGTGCGCTGCGTCATGACCAGGATCCGCTGGTGGCCATCCGCAACTATATTCGTCTCAAGCTGGAAGTGTCGCGTGACCACCCGCAGGCATCACGCCTGTTCTGTCTGGAGATGCTGCAGGGCGCGCCGCTGCTGAAGGGCGAGCTGGCGGGGGATTTAAAAGCGCTGGTGGATGACAAAGCGGCGATTATCGAACAGTGGATCGCCGAAGGACGTATTGCCGGCGTGCAGCCGCAGCATCTGTTCTTTCTGCTATGGGCGACCACGCAGCACTACGCTGATTTCGCATCCCAGGTGGAAGCCATCACCGGCCAGACGCTAAACGATGCGGAATTTTTTGCCCAGACGCTGGATAACGTTCAGCGCATGATCATTGAAGGGATCCGCGTGCGCTGATCCCCGTGGCTGACCAGGAGAGTGCATGGATTCGCTATCACAACTAACGCTGGGCGCGGCGGTGACCGTGGCCGTAATGGGCAAACGCGTGCCGCTGTGGCAGGCGGCGCTGGCGGGGGCGGTCGCGGGCACGTTGCCGGACCTCGACGTGTTTATCGACCACGGCGATGCCATCCGCAACATGACGCTGCACCGCACCGAGAGCCACGCGCTGCTGTGGCTGACGCTGGTGGCACCGTTACCCGGCTGGCTGGTGGCCGGCGTGACGCGCAGCCGGCAGCACTGGCGCGCCTGGTGCCTCGCCATCTGGCTGGCACTGATCACGCATCCGCTGCTGGACCTGACCACGGTGTACGGCACGCAACTCGGGCTGCCGCTGACCGATTACCCGTTCGCCATCGGCAGCATGTTCATCATCGATCCGCTCTACACGCTACCGCTGCTGATCGCCCTGATCGTCGCACTGTGGCGGCGGGATGCGTGCGGGCTACGCTGGAATCAGGCCGGATTGCTCATCAGCACGCTGTACCTGGGCTGGAGTATGGTGGCGCAAAGTATTGCTACCCGGCATATTGAGCACCAGCTGACGCAGCAGGCCGTGCAGCCGCAGCAACTGCTGGTGACGCCCACCGCGTTCAACACGCTGGTGTGGCGCACGGTAATTATCACGCCGCAGCGCTACGGGGAAGCATGGTGGTCGCTGCTGTCGCCCGATCGTCCCTTACAGATCCGCTGGTACGATCGCCATCCCGCGCTTTTTGCCCCGTTTAAAGGCCAGTGGCACGCCGAACGCGTTGCGTGGTTCAGCCATGGATTTTATGCCATGCGCCAGCAGGGCAACGACACGCTGATCGTGGATTTGCGCATGGGGGAAGAGCCGGATTACACCTTTACCTTTAATCTCGGTCCCGCCGCAGCGCCGGCAGCAGCACCACAGCGGGAAGATTCGCTGCGGCCGTCGCTGGCGCAGGCGTGGCACAAATTCACAGAACGCTTATAACGAAAAAGGCCCGCATAACCGGACCTTTTCGTTTAGGTGGATCAGGCTTTACGCCGGCGTAGCAGCCAGCCCATGGTCAGCACCACAAACCACAGTGGCGTCACCATCAGCGCCTGGCGCGTATCTTCCTGCAGTGTCAGCAGCACCAGCACAAAGGCAAAGAAAGCCATGCACACCCAGCACATCAGCTTGCCGAGTGGCATTTTGAAGCGTGACGCCGCATGACGCTGCGGATGCTGTTTGCGGTAGGCCAGGTAGCTGCACAGGATAATGGTCCAGACAAACATAAACAGAATCGCCGAGACCGTGGTCACCATGGTGAAGACCGTCATCACATCCGGAATCAGATAGATCAACGCCACGCCAGCCAGCAGACACAGGCAGGAGAAGAACAGGCCGGTGGTCGGCACCGCGCGCGCTGAAAGGCGGCCAAACGCTTTATGCGCCACGCCCTGTTCCGCGAGGCCATACAGCATGCGACTGGTGGAGAAGATGCCGCTGTTGGCTGAGGAGGCCGCGGAGGTCAGCACCACAAAGTTAACGATGCTGGCAGCGGCCGGCAGGCCAATCAGCACAAACATTTCAACGAACGGACTGCGATCCGGCATGACCTGGTTCCACGGCGTCACCGCCATGATCACCAGCAGCGCCAGCACGTAAAACATGATGATGCGCAGCGGGATCGCGTTGATGGCGCGCGGCAGAACTTTATGCGGATCTTTGGTCTCCGCCGCCGCCGTACCCACCAGTTCAATGCCGACAAAGGCAAACACCGCAATCTGGAAGCCGGCAAAGAAACCGCTCAGCCCTTTCGGGAACATGCCGCCGTGATCCCAGATATTGCTCAGCGCCGCGTGACTCCCGTTCGGCGAAGGGTAGTGCAGGCTGACCAGCACAATCCCGGTGATGATTAACGCCACGATGGCGACAATTTTGATAATGGCGAACCAGAACTCCATCTCGCCAAACAGTTTCACCGTGGCAATGTTCAGAGCAAGGAAAACAAACACGCACAGCAGCGCGCTCATCCAGATCGAGAAGTCCGGGAACCACAGCTGGAAATAGGCGCTGATCGCCACCACGTCGGCGATGCCGGTCACCACCCAGCAGAACCAGTAAGTCCAGCCGGTGAAATAACCGGCCCACGGACCGAGCAGATCGGCGGCAAAGTCGCTGAAGGATTTGTACTCAAGGTTGGAGAGCAGCAGCTCACCCATGGCGCGCATCACAAAGAACAGCATAAAACCGATGATCATATAGACGAAGATGATCGACGGACCCGCCAGACTGATGGTTTTACCGGAGCCCATGAACAGACCGGTGCCAATGGCACCGCCGATAGCGATAAGCTGGATGTGACGGTTATGCAGGTTGCGCCGGAGTTTTTCCGGCTGTTCGGCCTCAATGGGCGCCGCTTTAGATTGATCAACCATAAAAATATCTTTCCTGTCTTGATGTTGTGTCAGCTCTGCTGGCTGTTGAATAACGTGCTGTTGCACAGGGCAAGAGGGCATAAGATAGAGGAAAGGCGGCCACTCTCGGTAATGGTTTTTAAACCTTTGTGCCCTTTTGCGTGCTTTACCGTGTCAGTAAATATTTACATGGCGCGCCGTGCCGTCATTTTGCGTAAATGTTCTGCAAATGAGCCGCTTGCACCACGCAGCGCTGCGCAGGGTTCTACACTTGTCATTTCGATGAACCCGGAAAAAGTGAGGCAGCGTGCGCGCATTGCTCGCGATAGTGCTGCTGGCCCTGTGCGGCTGGTGGAGTTTACCCTGGCTGAAAACCCATCTGCCGCCGCAGTGGAATCCGTTTATACCGCTCCAGGTTACCGATCCGCCGGGCTGGATGACGCGCTATAAGCTGCAGCGGCTGAGCAGCGATCCGGCCGCGTGTCTGGCGGTGATGCGCGCGGCCAGCGCGCAGGGCAGAGTCAGTTTCCGTGAGGTGCCGCCGCTGCAGGGCGATTGTCCGATTGATCAACCGCTGCGCATCAGCCGCTTCGGTGAGGTCACGCTGAGCAGCAGTTTTCTTGCCAGCTGTCCGATGGCGGTAGCCAGCACGCTGTATGTCACACGCAGCAATGCGGCGCTGCAGCAGGCCGGCATTACCTCGCCGCTGCGCCGCATCGCGCATGTTGGCAGTTACGCCTGCCGCAATATTTATCACCGCCAGGAAGGACGCCGCAGTGAACATGCGACGGCGGAGGCGTGGGACATCACGGGCTTTCAGCTGGCGGACGGGCGCTGGCTGCAGGTAGGCAAAAACTGGCAGCAACCGCCGCAGGCCGCTGCCGGTTTGCACGCGTTATGGCGCAACGGCTGCGCCAGCTTCGGTAATGCGCTGGGGCCGGATTACAATGCGGCGCATGCCAGCCATTTCCACCTTGGCATGCGTGGCGCAGGCTTTTGTCGCTAGACTACACCGCCGGGTTTAATCCGCGTTTGATGAGGAAATGATTTGCCGGCCAGGAGAAAATAAATCCGGTGATCATCGCCAGCTGTAACATAAACCAGAAGGCGCTGAGCAGGGGATTGAGCTGTTGATTAAGCACATATTTTAGGGCCAGCGTCATAAAGATAAAGATTCCCGTTTGATAAATCAGCAGCGGAAAGGTTTCTGTTTTCAGCGCTAATAATAACGTACGGACAATAGAAAGTTGTTCCCGCTGGCGAATGGCCAGAAACTGAAAAAATAATCCCGCCAGTAACGAAATCATCACGCAAATAACCGCCTGTAACCACAGCGCGGGGCTAATTGCAAAATGCTTGAGTAGCGTGACTATTGGCAGGGTGATGATGTCGCCGAATATACAGGCGGCGGCAGAGAGCGAGGTGGAAATAAAAATGGTTTGCCAGCTGGCATAACCGGTTAATCCGGATGGCAGCAGCAGCGCCAGTTTTCGCTGACGTGACGGTTTACGCCCGAGATACCACCATGCCAGCCAGCCGAAAAACGGCATGTACAGCCCGGTGAGCGGCCAGATGATATTCATGACCGCCAGCGGATGCGGGTGACGCAACAGATCTTTAGCGATCATCAGGGCGGTACACACGCCCACGACCAGAAAAGGTAATGCCAGCTGGTTTAACATAGTCAGTCCCACTCAGTTTGCTGAAATCGCGCCAGCCTAGGGAGCTATGCTGGTGCCTGCCACCTTGCGCCTCTGCTAAAGCGTAGCTGGAAAAGACGGTGCCGGAAATGTCTGCCACAGGGGCACGGCAGGGAAACACTGCAGAAATAACTGGAATTAAGCCGCGCTGCGGACTTAATCAGCAGGAAGATTATGACGGGCGGTATAAAAAAGGGGAATGGCAAAGATAATAGCGATTAATGATGAGGCGAATGTTTTATCTGCGAAGTCTGGCCTTTAATCAACAGGACGATTGAAAATTCTTCAGAAAAATCTTATTCTGATTCACACGACTTATCATCCTGATGGTGCCGCTGGCAAACGCACCGTAGTTTAATTTCTCATTTGGGTAACATATTGACAACAAGGTAGTTATCACTTTTTGCCCGCAATGCCGCTCTGGTTTCAATCAATATTTTTTCTCTGGTTAATTTATTTTTTACATTAATCGGCACAGATATCCTGTTATGAATAAGGCGTGAAACAGCGCCAGGGCAATAATGATCATCGATAATTATTTCGTCTGGCGAGGCGAAACTGAAAAAGAATTTAAGGCGCTTTCCGAAGTGCTGCAATTGAAATCGCTGCTGCAAAAACATGTTGAGGCCCTTGGATTTGATGCTTTTGCCTTTTTGGTACAGCATCCGGTGCCTTTTACCCGACCGCGTATTTTTCTCTTTAGCACCTATCCGCAGAGCTGGGTGAAACGCTACGAAAGTGAAAATTACTATGCGGTGGATCCGGTGTTAATGCTCTGCCAGCAGCCCGGTCGCGGCGTGGAGTGGACGCGTGATTTATTTACCGGCGCAGGCAATTTATGGGCAGAAGCCAATGCAGCAGGGCTGGTAAGTGGCTTTTCATGCTCGGCAATGGCACTAAATCGTGCCATTGGTATATTATCTATAGCATCGCAACAACCCAGCCAGACCCAGCACAGACGCGTTGAGCTGGAGGTGCAACTGCACTTCCTGGCGGAACTGAGTTTGCGTGTGCTGGACCGTCTGAATGACGGCTCAATGGTGGTGTTATCGAATGATTTTAGTCAGCGCGAGCTGGAAATATTGAAATGGACAGCGGAGGGGAAAACCTCAGCCGAAATTTCCCTTATTCTGGCTATTTCTGAACACACGGTAAATTTTCACCAAAAGAATATGCAAAAGCGTTTTAATGTTTCCAATAAAACGCAGATTGCCTGTTATGCCGCAGCCATCGGCCTGATATAGCGAAAAGGCAACTACTAATTTTAGTAGTTCCTAAGCCGCAGTCAGTTGTCTACCCTGCGCCGGAAACTCCGCCAGGCTGGCGCTTAATAAATCATTGCAAACATGGGGATGTCAGGGGCGCATGATGAAAATAATTCAAACACAGCTAAAGGATATGCCGTCCTCTTTGCTGGCCGAGTTGGGCACCTATCGTTACAGCGTCTTTGCGCGTGGCGAGGGCTGGTCAATTCCGCCGCGACTCAGCACGCCGGGACAGGAGTACGATCGCTTCGATCGTTCCGATGTCACCTGGCTGATTGCCTGGACTGCGCGTCAGGGCATTTGTGGCTGCGCACGTCTGTTACCGTGGCACGAGCCGGAAGTGCCGGAAGGCATGGTGCTGCCTTTTGATCAGCAAAAAGTGTGGGAAATGTCGCGCTATTCGGCCCGCCTTGAAGTCGATGCCGAACTGCCGCTGAACATCTTATGGCATTCGGTACAGCTGGCTGAGCTGAGCGGGATGGAGTATTTGATCAGTTCGGCCACGCCGATGCTGGAGAAAATGTTTGAGCAGCATCAGGTGGTGTACGAGCCGCTCTCGCCGGGACTGATTCAGTCAGAAGACAATCTGTTTGCCATTCGTATTCCGGTGCAGCAGCCGGCGCTGGCGGAGAAGTATCGCGGCACGCGTCGCTTCAGTCCGGAAGAAGTGCTGCCCTCGCTGGGCGTGTCGGTCAACTGGCAGTCACACAGCTAACGCCCCGCGCAGGATGCGCAGGGCACGCCGCTTACTGACGGTAGGCGGTTTTAATCTGGCGGATGGTGTTGCTGAACACCTCGGCCTGCGGTTTATCGGCCAGCGCGGACTGAACGTAGCGCTCCATGTTGATGATCACCTTACCGGCATCAGCCTGGCCCATGCCTTTCAGGATCAGCGTCACCATCATTTTCAGGCAGGCAACTTCATCCGCCAGCGCCTGGGTATCGCGCGATGTTACGAAATCTTCATCACTCATCATTATCTCCTTTGTGGAATGACCTTGTGCGCACACATTCTTCCCGTGCATAAAAAACAGAGTATATCATACGCTTGATGGAAGAATTTAGGCCACATCATCGACCCGCGCGCAGACGGTTAATTAATTGCGCCGTTCGCTTTTTTTTGTGCGCAAAAAACTTCCAGGGAAAAATTATTTTTTTGTGCTGCGGGCGAGAAGAAGCGAAGGCGGGTTATAAATTATAACTTAATGATATTAGTCACATTTTAACAATTTTATTCCAGTATGGTATTGCATCAGCTAAAAAAAACCATCACTGCTGCCTGCTATTTGACATGGGTCATTGGTTTTGAGATTTATCTGGCGCCCCTGATGTTCTTTCCACGCGAAACCCGGTAAGATAACGCCCCTGAAATATATTTTCCCCCACTAACCTGCGGAGTACGTCCCGTTGATCAGCCTGCTTCTTGTTGATGACCATGAACTGGTACGCGCCGGTATTCGTCGCATACTGGAAGATATGAAGGGACTGGTGATTGCCGGGGAAGTGGCCTGTGGTGAAGATGCGGTAAAATGGTGCCGCACTCATCCTGTGGATGTGGTGCTGATGGACATGAACATGCCCGGTATTGGCGGACTGGAGGCGACGCGCAAAATCGTGCGCTTCAATCCGGATATCCGCATCATCATGCTGACTATCCACACCGAAAATCCCCTGCCAGCGAAAGTCATGCAGGCCGGTGCGGCAGGTTATCTCAGCAAAGGGGCGGCGCCGCAGGAAGTGGTCAGCGCCATTCGCTCGGTGCACGCCGGTCAGCGTTACATCGCCTCTGATATCGCTCAGCAGATGGCGCTGAGCCAGATTGAGCCGCAGCGCGCCGAATCACCGTTCAGCTGTTTGTCGGAAAGGGAATTGCAGATTATGCTGATGATTACCCGAGGGCAAAAGGTGACGGAGATTTCCGAGCAGCTTAACCTGAGCCCGAAAACCGTTAATAGCTATCGCTATCGCATGTTCAGCAAGTTGAACATCAGTGGTGACGTAGAGTTAACGCATCTGGCCATACGCCATGGCCTGTTTAATGCGGAGCCGTTAATCAGTAGTGAGTGACGTTTTCAATCCAAAAGCCTTTCTCAGCACCGTGACCAGTCAGCCCGGCGTCTACCGCATGTATGACGCGACAGGCACGGTGATCTATGTTGGTAAAGCCAAAGACCTTAAAAAACGCCTGAGCAGCTATTTCCGCACGCAGGTGGGGAGCCGTAAGACAGAAGTGCTGGTCAGCAACATCCATAATATTGATGTCACGGTCACCCATACCGAGACCGAAGCGCTGCTGCTGGAGCACAACTACATCAAGTTGTATCAGCCGCGCTACAACGTGTTGCTACGCGATGATAAGTCGTACCCCTATATTTTCCTTAGCGGCGATCCGCATCCACGCCTGGCGATGCACCGCGGTGCCAAACACGCCAAAGGCGAATACTTTGGTCCGTTTCCCAACGGCTATGCGGTGCGTGAAACCCTGGCGCTGCTGCAAAAGGTGTTTCCGATTCGCCAGTGCGAGAACAGCGTCTACCGCAACCGCTCGCGCCCGTGCCTGCAGTATCAGATTGGCCGTTGCCTCGGCCCCTGCGTCGCCGGCCTGGTGAGCGAAGAAGAATATGCGCAGCAAACCGACTATGTGCGGCTGTTTCTGGCCGGTAAAGACGATCAGGTAATTAATCAGCTGGTGCAGCGTATGGAGCAGGCCAGCGTGGGCCTGCGTTTCGAAGAGGCGGCGCGCCTGCGGGATCAGATTCAGGCGGTGCGGCGGATTACGGAGAAACAGTTCGTTTCCAATCAGGGCGATGATCTCGACGTGATGGGCGTCGCCTATGACGCCGGCATGGCCTGTCTGCACGTGCTGTTTATCCGGCAGGGCAAAGTGCTGGGCAGCCGCAGCTATTTTCCGAAAGTGCCGGCGGACACGGAACTCACCGAAGTGGTACAGACGTTTGTCGGACAGTTTTATCTGCAGGGCAGCGAAGCGCGTACCTTACCGGCGGACATCCTGCTGGACTTCAATCTACCTGAGCGGGAACTGCTGGCCGCATCGCTGAGCGAACTGGCCGGGCGCAAAGTCAGCATTCAGAGCAAACCGCGCGGCGACCGTGCGCGCTACCTGAAGCTGGCGCGCACCAATGCCGCCACGGCGCTGACAACGCGGCTGGCGCAGCACTCGACCATCCAGCAGCGTCTGGCGGCGCTGGCGGCGTTCCTCAAACTGGAGCAGATTAACCGCATGGAGTGTTTCGACATCAGCCACACCATGGGCGAACAGACCATCGCGTCCTGCGTGGTGTTCAACCGTGACGGCCCGCTGCGCGCTGACTATCGCCGCTACAACATTGAAGGAATTACCCCCGGTGATGACTACGCGGCGATGAATCAGGTGCTGCGCCGTCGTTACGGCAAGGCGCTGGAACCGGAAAAGATCCCGGATGTGATCCTGATCGATGGTGGTAAAGGGCAGCTGGCGCAGGCGCAGCAGGTGTTTGCGGAACTGGATGTGCCATGGGATAAAAACCGGCCGATTCTGCTCGGCGTGGCAAAAGGCAGCGACCGTAAAGCCGGCCTGGAAACGCTGTTCTTTGCGGCGGAAGGCGAGGGCGTTTCGCTGCCACCGGACTCGCCGGCGCTGCATGTTATCCAGCACATTCGTGACGACGCTCACAATCATGCAATTTCGGGCCACCGGAAAAAACGCGCCAAAGTGAAGAACACCAGCGCGCTGGAGAGCATTGAAGGCGTCGGACCCAAACGGCGTCAGCAGCTGCTGAAGTACATGGGCGGCCTGCAACCGCTGATGAATGCCAGCGTCGATGAGATCGCTAAAGTACCGGGTATCTCCTTCGCCCTGGCGGAAAAAATCTACTACTCGCTGAAACACTAACATTGAAACAGGGTGGGCAATGTAGGAACATACGTTAAATCCTACTCACACCAGACAGTTACTGGCATATGCAATTTAACATTCCGACGTGTCTTACCCTGTTTCGAGTTGTTCTGATCCCGTTCTTCGTGCTGGCGTTCTATCTGCCATTTCACTGGGCTCCCTTCGCGACGGCGCTGCTGTTTGTCATTGCTGCGGTCACTGACTGGTTTGATGGCTTCCTCGCGCGTCGCTGGAAGCAGACAACACGTTTTGGTGCCTTTCTCGATCCGGTCGCTGACAAAGTGATGGTGGCGATGGCGCTGGTGCTGGTCGCCGAGTATTTCCACGCCTGGTGGATCACGCTGCCGGCCGCCACCATGATCGCGCGTGAAATCATTATCTCGGCCTTACGTGAGTGGATGGCGGAGATTGGCAAGCGCAGCAGCGTGGCGGTGTCGTGGATTGGCAAAGTGAAGACCACGGCGCAGATGCTGTCGCTGGTGGCGCTGCTGTGGCGTCCGGACGCGACCGTAGTAGGCGTTGGCGTGGTGGCGTTGTACATCGCAGCGGTGCTGACTTTCTGGTCAATGTTCCAGTATTTAAGCGCGGCACGCGGCGATTTGCTCGATAGCTGATCGATGCGATTTAAAAAGCAGCAAACGGACGCAGTGTGTGGATAATTCTATTGACTCGTTGCGTCAGATAAGTAGAATGCATCGCATCGAACGGCAGCAAGGCTGCAAGAAGCTGAATAAAATCAGCAAGTTCGGTGAAGCATAAGCAAATGCGGGAATAGCTCAGTTGGTAGAGCACGACCTTGCCAAGGTCGGGGTCGCGAGTTCGAGTCTCGTTTCCCGCTCCAGATATTGCAATACGTCGCAGACGGCTTGCACCTCAGATTAAAAGGCGCGTTGGCAGAGTGGCCATGCAGCGGATTGCAAATCCGTCCACCTCGGTTCGACTCCGGGACGCGCCTCCAGTTTACACCCTGCCCGGGTGGTGAAATCGGTAGACACAAGGGATTTAAAATCCCTCGGCTTATGGTCGTGCGGGTTCAAGTCCCGCCCCGGGCACCATATTTAATACCGAATAAAATCAAAGCAATAAGTAGCAATGTCGTGACCGCCCAAGGGCGGTTTTTTTGTGCCTGAAAATTTTTCCTAATATCACTTCATAATATCAAACGGTCTTCTTCTGCCCGCCAACCACAACCATTGTAACCATTACGTTCTTTCGATCATGCGCAGCCAGTTGTTCAACGTTTAGATGCTGAAAGTAATATCAATGATTGATGCCGATAATGGTTAGGCGGGGCACCTGCCGCAATTTGCCATTTGCCATTTGCAAATTGCACTCAATTGTTCCGGTGAGATCTCACTTGCGGCTAACTGACCGACCTGAGTGGTAGTTTTTATCACATACAGCAGAAGCCTCTCGTTTGCGAATTTGTAAAGGCACGCGTATGGCAAGCACTGGATTAGAGCAGGTTGATCTGATGAAAGTCTCCATTATGGTGACATCGCTAAGCTCTAACACTTTGTATATATTGTACTGTTGCGGCTGGTCTGTTTTCAGCTTTATACGCAACGTATGCGCATTTTTGCCAGCCTGCCGCACACTGTCTTCCATATTTTACGTAGCACGAATCTGCGGCAGGCATCGTTGCAGTGCATACAGGTTGAAACTTTGAAGTCAAACATGGTTAAATTCCTTGCTGCCAAATAAAATCATTGGCAAAATCGAGACTTAACGTGACTGATAGTTAGCTTCTTTTGTCAGTGCGATCAGGTTGAAGAATTTATGAATCTTGCGAGTTCTTGACCAGATTGAGAGACGGCTATCTTTCAACATCCTGAGATAGGGTTTATAGTGTCTATCAGCCGCTTATGCAAATTTCGGTAGCTACAAATAATATTGCTCAAAGTAAATTAAAGTGGAAAGTGCATCCTATCTTTTAAAGTAAATACGGGTAATTGCATTCTTTGACAAGAAATCGGCTATGCTGCATTTTAAAATGGAATGTCGAATGTTAACATTGCGGATAACTTAAATGGCATTTTAGCTGAACTAGCTTTAGTATGCAGATCATTGAAAGATTGGCTTTTCCTGCTAACAAGAGTTCTTCGAAAAGATCGGCGTTTGTGACGTAACGATTATTACATGGATTGACCGTAATTACTTTACTGGTGAAGCAGTAGTAGATTGCGTTCTTAATACTGGTTTTGATTGTGAGTGGTTTGCCCTCACAAAATACGAGCGTGCAATTTAGCTCAATCAATTCTGGTCATCATTTTCAGCTACTTAAGCCGGATTTTATTAAAGCTTCTTTACAGGCAGAAGATTGAATTAAGTATTGAAGTCATGCAGATTTTGGAAAACAACACGCAAAGCATTTCGATATATTTTTTAAACCTAATAATGAAGTTTTGATCACTCAGCGCGTCAACTTACTGTGGTGTGAAACGTTGCAAAGAATATCCGATAATCACTAGCGTTTTGAAGGTGTGGATTGACCCGTTGAAGAAGTTGATCAGTTGCGAAGGTCATCGATTGTATCAAACGTAAAATTAAATTGGGGGTGCTATGGATAGAAAACTCAGTATTTACAACTACACACGCAACAGAGATAAGTTACTTTCAAATCTTGTCAATATTATTGAGGGGGTGACTTGTGATGGGCAGATTGATGCCAAAGAATTACTATATCTTGATACTTGGTTATTGGAATCAGAAGCAATCAGCGAAAATTATTGCGTCCAGGTATTGCGGGATAAAATCGCAGCCATTTTAGAAGACGGAGTTATCGAAGATGTTGAATTGCAGCAATTTAAAGACGACCTGCTTAACATTCAACAAAACCTTCTCGACACCCCTAACGTTGATTTTTATTCTACAGAATCTGATAAACACCTTCTTGAAGGTCTGTGTAAAGGCATGCTGGCCAATCATGAGTTAACGGAAGATGAGATCCGCTATCTTCATTGGTGGTTATCTAATAATGGTTTGTTGAAAACAAACTTCCCCGGCAAAGATCTTTATCTTTTAATTGAGAACATCTTGGCTGATGGTGTTGTAACTCCTGATGAAAGAGAAGAACTGAAAGAGGCCATGATAGCCTTTACGGGCTGTGATTTAGCCACTGGATCAGTAGATGGGCTCTCAATTCGTTCACCGCTTGAATATGTGGATGAGTTAAAAATCAAAGGCTCTGTGATTTGCCTTACAGGAAAGTTTCTTTGCGGATCGCGTTCCTCATGTGTTGCTGAAATTGAAGCGGCAGGCGGAATTGTAATCGATGACATCACTCAAAAATTAGACTACCTAATTATTGGGACTTTGAGTTCAAGAGACTGGCGCTATCAAAGTTATGGCCGAAAAATTGAAAAAGCCATCGAGTACAGAGAAAAGGGGCACTCTTTGAAGATAATCAGCGAAGAACATTGGCGTCAGCATTCTTCTTGATGCTCATTATGTGGTCATGTTTAGAAGCCAAAAATAAAACATTGACCACTTTTTCATATACAGCAAAAATTACTCATTTTCTTTTTGAGGAAACTGCATATCTGTCAGAAAAACCTAAAACGGAAAGTGGGTTTGTGATTATTACTCAGAGGACAGAGGAAGTAAGCGAATTCGCAAAAGATTTGCAACTCGCGGCGAGGCTTTACGTTACGAGCGACAGTAGTTCGCTTAAGGCAACGATTCCATCATAAATACGATTGAAGCGAAGTCCCGCGCAGTTAGCCTTGATGAGTTAGTTAATGATTGGTATGAATTACATGGAAGGTCTTTAACCAATGGCGATGCGAGGCTGCAAAAATTGAACTTATTCGGTCATAACTTGGATGATCCAGATGCTCTCACACTCAACCATGAAATGTTTGCGGGCTATCGTAAGCAGCGATTGGCGGGAGACTTCACCGCTAACCTAAAGTATGGCATGAAGAAAATACCGAAAGAAACCACAGTAAACCGTGAACACGCTTACTTACGTGCAGTGTTTAAGGAACTAAAAAGGCTGGAACGTTGGAAAGGCGATAATCCACTCGATGGTGTGCGACTCTTTCGCGAGAGTGAAAACGAACTTGCATTCTTATACGAAGAAGATATTAAAAGATTACTCCATGAGTGTTACGCATTATAAAATAAAGAACTTGGCGTTATTTTACGCCTTTGCCTCGCAACCGACGCCCGTTGGAGAGGCAATCTCAAGTCATGCCTTTTCGAATTATCTATACCAATACGAAAAGTAAAAAGAATCACACTATCCCAATATCAAAAGAACTTCATGTATTAACTCCAAAAAGTCGTGGTCGATTATTTGGCAATGCTTATGATGCTTTCGGTGTTGCGATTAAAAGAGCGAAAATTGAATTGCCAGACGGCCAACGCACCCATGTTTTGAGACATACGTTTGCAAGTCACTTCATGATGAATGGTTGAAATATACTGGTGTTGCAACAAATATTAGGTCATTCAACAATTCAAATGACGATGCGATATAGCCATTTCTCACCAGAGCATTTGGAAGCGGCGTTAAAGCTAAACCCTTACGATAAAATATCAAAGGATTAATATAAGGATTTATACTATGGATGCTTTCTTTAAATTATTTGAAAGAGTTAACTCTCGTCCTCTACTTCAAATTTTTGGCGCTTTAACTATCTGTTGCTTATTTGATAAAAGCCCTCTTGAGAACCCGGGGGTGGAAAATAATTTCTTTTATATAATAGGGTTTATTACTTCTGGCATTACGTTTTATTTTGTTAGGCTTTTAATTAACTATTTTAATGCCGGATTACATCCTAGCGATCTATCTGATATAGGGCCAAGCATTGGCGCGATTTTGTTGGGATTTTATGTTATTTATGTGTTTCATTACTTATCAAGCAAATCATCTGAGATGACAGCTGCTAAATTAATAACCCTCGGTTTTGTTTATACGACTACGTTATTGCTATTTTCTCTTGAAATGATGAACCTTAATAGGTTGAAAATAAGCTAATATAAATTGCGAGTGACATAACATGAATGTTATTGGACTGAATGGATTGGAATTAGATGCTAAATGCCACATTACCACTGAAGATGATTTTTTTGGGTTGGTACTGGAATCATGGGGACAAAAAAATAACCCTGATTACAATAAGGCACTTACGACAATAATTGAGCGATTAAAAGAAAATGGCGTAAAAAAAATCATATCATTTTTAGCCTCTAAGCCCGTTAGGAAAAGCTTACCATTACCTGTTGATAGACTTTTATACTACGGCGAAGATCAATTTTTCTATCTTGATAAAGATGACTCTGAAACATTGAGGCTTAAGTTATGCAAGCAGCAAAAATATTTCGATTCTAAGTCAAGAACAAATATTGCTAAAGGTAATGGCACCAAAAGAATACTTATTCATGTTAATGGGTATAAGGTGTCTGATTGGAATAAAATTATTCTCGGCGATAAGTCAGAAATCTATGAACCGACTGACAATATTTCAATTTTGAATCAACGTGTTGAAAAGATTTTACAGTCAAAATTTACTAAACCTTCAGGATGTGGCAAGCCAGAAAAAATTTACAAGCAGGCTACAGTGTATATTCGAGACCCATTAGTAGTTGCGTGGATACTTCGCAATAGTAAAGGCAACTGCGAGTGTTGCGGAGAGGCAGCACCATTTTACAAGAAGGGCAATCTACCTTACTTAGAAGTCCATCATGTAATCCCTCTTTCTGAAGAAGGCTCAGACGTGACGGAAAATTGCGTAGCTTTATGCCCAAACTGCCATCGAGCCATGCATTTCGCAGATGATGCAGAGCAAAGAATCGAACAGCTTTACCAGAAAGTTTCACGCCTCATAAAGAACTGAAAAACATGACTAGATGTCTCGTATCAACCCAAGTAAACCCAAATATGTGGATATTAAAAGCATTAATTATCATATGCTTATGATTTATAAGGAATGCAGATAGTTTTTAAAATCCCTCGGCTTATGGTCGTGCGGGTTCAAGTCCCGCCCCGGGCACCATATTTAATACCGAATAAAATCAAAGCAATAAGTAGCAATGTCGTGACCGCCCAAGGGCGGTTTTTTTGTGCCTGAAAAATAAAAACGGGACATAACGTCTGTCCCGCTAATCTCAATCCTGTGGCTGGCCGACCGGGCCTTCGCCTTCGCTGGCGCCAGGTACTGACTGCTTGCTGGGTGCGTGCGGACGTCCGTCACTGCCCACCGCATCGCTGTGTTGCATACAGCCGGCCAGGGTAACCAATGTCAGTGCCGCTAAGGCTGCCTTCATCAAACCACTCATCCTGCTCTCCTCCTGTTACGAACCGCGTAATCGTTAACGCACTGAGAAATAAGCAAAGCCACGAATCCGCCTTTACGCAAGCGAAGCGCGTACAGTTTTCTTCTTTACTCTTAGCGGTCCTGCGCCAGCGTTTCAACACGACGTCGGTATTCTCCCGGTGTGCAGCCAAACTCACGGACAAACGCTTTGTGAAAGGATGATTCGCTGGCGTAGCCGACGGCCAGAGCGATGTTGATTAACGGGGCTGTTTCGCGCGCCAGTCGCTGAGCGGCCAGCTGCAGACGAAGGGCGGTGAGCACGGCCAGCGGCGTGGTAGCGCTGAGCTGGCGGAACAGCAGCGCGAAGGAAGCGCGGGACATAAACACTTGCTGAGCCATGGCTTCTACCGTCCACGGCCTTTCCGGCGCGGCGCACAGTTGGGTGATTAAAGGGCCAAGTCGTGGATGCAGAGCCAGGGAGAGTAAGCCGGGGTGCGCTGCGTGAGTTGAGAGCCCATGGCGCACCGCCAGTGTGAACAGGCTGCCAATCTGCTGGCTGCGAAGTGCGGCATCACCAGCAGCTGGCAGTGCGTCAGCACTCTGGGTGATGAACGGCAGCACCGCAGCCAGCCAGCGACCATCGCTGCTTGTGGGTTCGGGGGCCAGCATTAGCACTTCGGGCAGGGCGGTGAGGAAAGCATGCGCCGACGCGGGGAGTTCCAGCAGGCCGCATACCAGTTGGGTTGGCTGCGTATGGCGCTGATAAATACGATGCGCGGCGTTTTGCGGCAGAAATATGACGCTGCCAGCATTGAGTTCGACACCCGCAGTGACGGGCATATCCAGCATGACCGGGCCACCTGTGACCGTATGCCAGCGCACTGCGCACAGGTGCCCGGCGCTGTGCGGCAGTTGCCACTCACCGCTCAGCACGCAGTTCTTATCTATGCTGCCCTGCGGGTTATGCAGCAGCAGCAGTTGACTCAATGGATCCATCTGTTTTTTCCCTTTTCCCTGAACTGCCCGCTTGATTCAGACGCAAAGACAAAAATACCAGCGTTGCGGCGAAATACGGCGCGGCAGCAAACCGTAAGCTTTGGGTGATGACTATTTTTGACGCTCATGGAGAACATCATGAACCATTATCAGGCAGCAATCATCGGATTTGGTAAAGCAGGTAAAACACTGGCGGCGGCACTGGGGCGCGCCGGATGGCGTGTCGCGATCATCGAAAAATCCCGCGCAATGTATGGTGGCACCTGCATTAATGTTGGCTGTATCCCAACGAAAGCACTGGTCCACGATGTGCAACATCATGCCAGTTTCAGCGATGCCATGCAGCGCAAAGCGGCAGTAGTAGAATTGTTGCGTGAGAAGAATTATCTCAACCTGGCCGCTATTGCACAGGTCGATGTCATTGATGGTGAGGCGGAATTTGTGGATGCCCACACGCTGAAAATCACCTCCTCACAGCAGGTCAGCCAGATTCATGCTGAGCGAATTTTTATCAATAGCGGTGCCGAAGCGGTGTTTCCCGCACTGGAAGGCTTAGTTGCCGGACCGCGCGTGGTTGACAGCAGCGGTATCCTGAATTTGACGCAACTACCGCAGCGGCTGGGGATCCTTGGCGGCGGTTATATTGGCGTTGAGTTTGCTTCCATGTTTGCCGGTTTTGGCAGCGAAGTGACGTTGTTTGAAAGTGCACCGCAATTTCTGGCGCGGGAAGATGATGATATCAGTGCGGCGATAGCCGGGATCCTGCAGGAGCAGGGCGTTAAGCTCGAGCTCAACACTTCATTACAGCGTGTGACCAGCGGTCGCGACAGCGTGACGCTGCATACCGCACTGGGCGATCGTGAAGTCGATGTGCTGCTGGTTGCCACGGGCCGTCGTCCGGCGACGAAGGCACTGAAACTGGAAAACGCGGGAGTGGTGACCGATGCGCGCGGCGCGGTGCGCGTCGATAAACAGCTTAAAACTTCCGTGGATCATATCTGGGCGCTGGGCGATGTTACCGGTGGGCCACAGTTTACCTATATTTCGCTTGATGATTTCCGCATCGTTTACGATCAGTTGCTGGGCAAGGGCACGCGCACCACCGAAGATCGCGTTAACATCCCGTATTCCGTGTTTATGACGCCTGTGTTATCACGCATTGGTTTGACTGAAGCGCAGGCGCGCGCGCAGGGGCGGGATATTCAGGTGGTGACACTGCCGGTCGCCGCGATTCCGCGTTCGCGCGTTGTTGACGACACCCGTGGCATGCTGAAAGCCGTGGTTGATAATGGCAGCCAGCAAATTCTCGGCGTGGCGCTGCTGGCAGCGGACTCGCATGAAGTCATTAACATCGTGAAAACGGTAATGGATGCCGGGCTGCCGTATAGCGTGCTGCGTGACCAGATTTTTACCCACCCAACCATGAGCGAATCGCTCAATGATCTGTTTGCCCTGGTAAAATAATGCCGAACAGGACGCCCGCACCGGGCGTCCCTATCGCACATCTAGCCGAGATTGCCGCTGAGGCGATCGCGGAAATCGCTGCTGCGGTTATCCAGGCCGGTGAAGGTGACGCTGGCGCCGTGCCGCTGGTAGCGGTACTCAATGGCGTCGAGCGCCGCCACGCTGGAGGCATCCCAAATCTGCGCGTGGGTCAAATCGATGGTGACGCGCTGCGGATCGTGGCCGTAGTCAAAATGCTCAAACAGATCGTTGCTGCTGGCGAAAAACAGCGGGCCGCGCACCGTGTAGTGCACCTGCTCGCCATCGTCACTCAACTGGCGTTCGGCATGAATCACGTGAGCGATGCGGCGGGCAAACAGCATCATGGCGAGCATCACGCCCACCAGCACGCCAAGCGCGAGATTACCGGTCCACACTGTGACGGCGACGGTCAGCACCATCACCAGCGTTTCCGACCACGGCATGCGTTTTAGCGTGGCCGGTTGCAGGCTGTGCCAGTTCACGGTTTTCACCGCGACCACCATCATAATGCCCGCCAGCACCACCATCGGAATCTGCGCCATGATCTGGCTCAGACCGGTGACCAGTAACAGCAGCACCAGCGCTGCGGCCACGGTGGACACCCGGGTACGCGCCTTGCCCAGCTCAACGTTAACAATGGTCTGGCCGATCATCGCGCAGCCGGCGATACCGCCGTAAAAGCCTGCCAGAATATTGCCGACGCCCAGCGCCCAGGATTCACGCCGCTTGCCGGAAGGCGTATCGGTCATGTCATCCACCAGTTTGGCGGTCAGCAGGGATTCCATCAGGCCGACGAAGGCGACCGACAGCGCGGTGGGCCAGACAATCTGCAGCGTCTGCAGATTAAGCGGCACCAGCAGGGTATTGAAATCCGGCAGGCCGGCGCGCATTGGCCCTTCATCGCCGACGTTGGGCACGCGATAGCCCAGCAGCAGCGCGACTGCGGTGACAGCCACGATAGCCACCAGCGGCGAAGGCACGCTTTTAAGCACTTTGGGCAGCAGTAGCACGATGGCCAGCGTGGCGGCGAACAGCAGCCACACCAGGCCCGACTGGCCCCAGACGTGCGGCACCTGCGCAAAGAAAATCAGTATACCCAGCGCGTTAACGAAGCCGATCATCACCGAGCGCGGAATATAGCGCATCATGCGCGACAGCCCGGCAAGGCCGAAAATGATTTGAATCATACCGCCGAGGATCACCGCCGGCAGAATGTACTCCACGCCATGCGCGTGCACCATCGGCCCGATCACCAGCGCGACGGAACCGGCCGCCGCGGTGACCATTGCTGGCCGTCCTCCCAGAATCGACAGCGTCAGGCACAGCACCACCGAAGCGACAAGGCTGACTTTAGGGTCGACGCCGGCAATCACGGAGAACGAAATCACTTCCGGTATCAGCGCCAGGGCGGTAATCACCCCGGCCAGGCACTCGCCGGTGAAAAGAGAAGGTGAACGCAGCACACGTGCGACCGTGATGTCGCTCGCTGTGGCAGCGGGGCGATCGGCAGTTTGACTCATCTGTTGCAGGCTCTTTTATTGGATGCGCATGCCGTCACGGCATAGCAATATTTAGTGGAAAAGTTAACGCGGGCGATGTTACCGGGGGATGACGCGAGGCGCCAGTAAAACGGGGCGATAAGGTTGATTCCATCCCTGGAATCCGCTGCGGCTACAGCGAAAAATCATCCGGAGTCTGGTGAACCACCAGTTCCAGCAGGTGACGGTAGACATCCAGCTGGACGACATCGGCTTCCTGCTCCAGGCGGCCAATCAGGGCGGCAATAATCGCCTTATTGGTCACCGGCATACCGCTGTGCAGGATTTCAGCAATCAGATGGCCTAAGACTTCCATCTCATTGGTTTCACTGTTAACGGCCTGTTTGAAATTGTCAGCGAGGACATCGCTGCTGTTGACGGCATTTTGCATGTGTAAGCCCTTAAGATTGGCTGATGGCCCAGCGGCCAGCACAACCAGGAAGAAATATTTCCGCGCGGACAGGCGCGAAAAACCTGACTCACCACCCAACACAAAAAGACACCTCTGAAGGTGGAAATCCACAACACCTTCAGAGGCGACGCAACTGCATCATTCGTTACCGAATCGTTAACCGATTCATGGCGGCTAAAGTTATACAGTAACCCCTAATCTGTACAAGCGGCGGCTTGTGCATTTCGTGCTTATCAGGCTAATTTACTCAATATTATAGAGTATTTTGCCGAAAAAAGTTATACAGGCAAGCTGTACACACGACCTGACCGGGCCTTTCCGCGACTTAAGTGAAACTGGTAATCTGCGCGCAGCACGACTAAATTTGCTGATGTAAGCAAACTTTTCATTCGCACGTCGCTTAGCTTATAATAACCCTCCCATTTAGTTAGAAATCTAACCATTAGGCCGCTACGCTTTGACTGACCATCCACAACCGTTTTCCCGTCTGTTGCATCTTACTGCCCATGCGTGGCGGCTGGCGGTTGATCGCCGCCTGAAAGAGAGCGGTTTGAGTATGAGTAGCTGGCTGGCAATTGCCAGCGTAGCGACCGCCAGTGAACCGCCGACGCAAAAGGCGCTGGCACAGCTATTGGGGCTGGAGGAAGCCAGTGTGGTGCCGCTGGTCGATCGGCTGGTGAAACAGCAGCTGCTGGCACGGGTGCAGCCAAAGGAAGATCGTCGCAAGCGCCTGCTGGTGTTAACCGAGCAGGGCAACGAGGCGTTCGCTACGGTGAAAACGCAGGCGGATGCGCTGCGCGCCCAGCTGCTGGCCGATATCGATCCCGCCGCGCTGGCAGTAACCGAAAACGTGTTGCAGCAGCTGCTTGAACGCTTAGGAAACGTATAGCCGTGGCGAAACGTAACCCGTATGCGCCTCGCGAATGGCTGCCGCACGAAAAGCCGATGCTGCCGGGATCGCCCTCGACACCGCTGCATGCGCCATCGAAACGCATCGCGTTTGGTCTGATCGGCCTGCTGATCTCCATTACCGGCGCGCTGAGTAATGCGCTGGTGACCGCCAACCTCACCAATCTGCAGGGCACCTTCGCCGCATACAGCAACGAAATCGCCTGGCTGCCGGCGGTCTACGTGATGGGCAATATCTCCATTAATCTCTTGCTGGTGAAGTTCCGCCAGCAGTTTGGTTTGCGGCTGTTTACCGAAGCCTTTCTGGTGCTGTACGTCATCGTGGCGTTTTTTCACATCCTCGCGAACGATCTCAGCTCGGCGATTATCGTGCGTACCGCGCACGGCATGGTGGGCGCGGCGCTCAGCTCGCTGGGCATCTATTATCAGATCCAGGCCTGGCCGGCGAAGCACCGTCTTAAAGCGCTGGTGATTGGCATTACCGCCTCACAGCTGGCGATTCCGCTGGCGCGGCTGTTCTCCAGCGAGCTGCTGCAGCTGGAGGAGTGG
The DNA here is from genome assembly GCF_059730845.1 of gamma proteobacterium symbiont of Scutellera amethystina. Classification (NCBI taxonomy): domain Bacteria; kingdom Pseudomonadati; phylum Pseudomonadota; class Gammaproteobacteria; species gamma proteobacterium symbiont of Scutellera amethystina. Next base: position 2,571,979 of record NZ_AP035935.1, on the reverse strand, counting down.
CGCGGCCTCTATCTGTTTGAACTGGGCCTGGCGATGATTGCGCTGGGCTGCGTGCTGGTGGTCAAGCTGCCGCCGGGCGACCGCATCAAAGCGTTCGAAAAGCTCGATTTCGTCACCTTTATGCTGCTGGCACCGGGCATGGCGTTATTGTGCGGCGTGCTGTCGCTCGGGCGCATTGAGTGGTGGTTCAGCACCCCCTGGCTTGGCGTCTGTCTGGCGCTGGCGCTGGTGCTGATTGTCGCGGCGGTGGTGCTGGAGCATAACCGCGCTAACCCGCTGATTAACACCCGCTGGCTGAGCAATGGCATGATCGTGCGGCTCGGCATCGTGATGATCATGATGCGCATCGTGCTGGCCGAGCAGAATACCGGCGCGGTCGGCTTTCTGCAGCAGCTGGGCCTGCTCAACGATCAGATGCGCGGGCTGGCGCTGGCGATCATTGCGGGCGTGATCTGCGGCATGATTGCCAGCGCGCTGACCATCAAACCCAACCATCTGAGCTGGCCAATCGTGGTCTCGCTGGCCGTAATGATTGTCGCCTCGCTGATGGATGCGCAATCCAGCCCGCTGACGCGCGCCAGCAATCTCTACTTCAGCCAGTTTCTGCTCGGTTTCAGCAGTGCCTTTTTCCTTGGGCCAGCGATGCTGCTTGGCATCGGCGGCGTGGTGACTCAGCCGAAAAATCTGGTGAGTTTTGTCGTGCTGTTTGGCATGAGCCAGAATCTTGGCGGGCTGATTGGCTCCGCCATTCTCGGCACCTTCCAGACGTGGCGCGAAAAATATCACTCCAGCCTGCTGGGCGATCAGCTGTCGCTGCTCGATCCCAATGTGGTGGATCGCCTTAGCCAGTACAGCGCGCTGTTTCGCAGCCAGCTGGCGGACAGCGGCCTGCTCAGCGCGCAGAGCAACAGTCAGCTGCAAACCGTGGCCACGCTGCAGGCCAACGTGCTGGCTTATAACGATACCTATTTACTGACTGCCGCGCTGGCAATGGTAACGCTGATGTGGGTGCTGTGGCGCCTGACGCGGCTGCGTTATCTCAACTGGCGCCAGGCGCGACATAATCTGACTGAGCAACAGCAGCAGGCTGCGCCAGCAAACCGAACGGAGACCCCATGAGTCAACAGGACGATCTACAGGCTGCGGAGCGCGAGCGCACCAACCGCCGACGCATTCTCTCTATCGCCGCCGGGAGCGGTATCGCCATCGTGGGCGTGCTGGTGATTTTATACGCCTGGCAGCTGTGGCCCTTTACCAGCACCATCCAGTCAACGGAAAACGCCTACGTGCGCGGCCAGGTGACCTTTATCAGCCCGCAGGTCAGCGGCTACCTGACGAACGTTGAGGTGGTGGATCTGCAGCCGGTGCGCAAAGGACAGCTACTGATGACCATTGACGATCGTATCTATCGCCAGCGCGTGCATCAGGCGCAGGCACAGCTGGCGATGAAGATTGCCGCGCAGAATAACAACCAGCAGCAGCAGAAGAGTGCGGAGGCCACAATCGCCAGCAATAAAGCCGCACTGGAGAATGCCAAAGCGCAGGCGCTGAAAAGCAGTCTGGATTTGAAGCGGGTGGAAAATCTGGCGGCGGATGGCTCGCTGTCGGTACGCGAGCGTGATGCCGCGCGCGCAGCCAATGCGCAGGCGCAGGCCCAGCTGCGCCAGGCGGCGGCGCAGGTGGCGGTCTCGCAGCAGAATCTGCAAACCACCATCGTTAACCGCGCGGCGCTGGCCGGCGACGTAGCCAGCGCACAGGCGGCACTGGAGCTGGCCAATATCGATCTGGACAACACGCGCATTATCGCGCCGGACAGCGGCCAGCTCGGTCAGCTGTCGGTGCGCAAAGGCACCTACGTTACTGCCGGCACGCGGCTGACTTCGGTGGTGCCGGATAATAAATGGGTGATTGCCAACCTGAAGGAAACCCAGCTGGCGCGTGTGCGCCCCGGCCTGCCGGTGTCGATCCGCGTTGATGCGCTGGACGGCAAGCGCTTTGATGGCCGCGTTGAGTTTATCTCGCCCGCTGCCGGATCTGAGTTCAGCGCTATCTCGCCAGATAACGCCACCGGTAACTTCGTGAAAATCGCCCAGCGCATTCCGGTGCGCATCAAAATTCTTGGTGACGATCTGCAGCAGCTGCGGCCCGGGATGTCAGTGGAAGTCGACATTGATACCGCCGCCGAACCAAACCGGGATGCGTTATGAAGCGGCCGTTACTCGCGGCGCTCATCGCGCTACTGCTGACCGGCTGCGCCCGCGAAGTGGAGCAGGCGCCGTCGTCGCTGCCGATTCCGCCTGACTGGCGCCAGCAGGTCGGGCCCGCCGCCGCGCCGGAAGCGCAGTGGTGGCGCAGCTTTGGTGATGATCGCCTCAACTGGCTGGTAAACCAGGCGCTGCAGCACAACAGCGATATTCTCATTGCCCGGTCGCGCGTCGATCAGTATCGCGCCGAGCTGCGCGCTGCGCAGGGCGACAACTTCCCGACGCTGTCGGCGGGCGTGGCGGCAACCCATCAGCGTGCGCTGTCAGCGGCGACCGGTCAGCCGTACGAAAGTGCGGTATTTCAGGGACTGCTGCAGGCGAATTATGAGGTCGACTTATGGGGCAGCCGCAGCAACAGCATCCGCGCGGCGGAAGCCACGCTGGCGGCGCAGCGTGCGGCGGCCTCGGCAGCCGAGCTGACGGTGGCCAGTTCGGTCGCGTCCGGTTACCTCAGCCTGTGCGCGCTCGACGAGCAGCTGCGCGTGACCGAGGCCACGCTGGAAACGCGGCAGAACTCGCTGAACCTGGCGCAGCGTCAGTTCGAAACCGGCTATACCTCGCGGCTCGAATGGATGCAGGCGGCGTCGGAGTATCAGACAGCGAAAGCGCAAATTCCGCAGCTGCAGCATCAGATCGCCCAGCAGGAGAACGCGCTCAGCATTCTGGTTGGCATGAATCCGCGCCAGATTGCACGCAGCAGCCAGTTCGACCAGCTGCGACCCCACGCACTGCCGGCGCTGCTGCCGTCGCAGCTGCTGAATCGCCGGCCTGACATAGTCCAGGCGCAGCGCCTGCTGCTGGCGAGCGACGCGTCGCTGGCGGCGGCGCAGGCACAGCTGCTGCCATCGCTCAACCTGACGGCGTCCGGCACGCTGCAGAGCAGCCAGCTACACGATCTGCTGGATAATCCGTTCCGCCTGTGGAGTATCGGCGGCAGCGTGCTGGCACCGCTGCTCAACCGCGAAGCGCTGACCGCCCAGGTGGATGTGGCGATGGCGTCGCGCAACCAGGCGCTGTACGGCTACGAAAGGGTGGTGCGCAACGCCTTTGCCGAGGTGGATAACGCGCTGGATGCCATCACGCGCAGCCAGCAGCAGCTGACGGAACTGCAGGCGCAGGAACGCTACGTTGCCGAGGCGTGGCGGATTGCGCGCAACCGTTATCAGAATGGCTATGCGTCCTATCTCGATGAGCTTGATGCGCAGCGCACGCTGTTCAGCACCCAGCTGAATATTGTGGCGGTGAAAAACACGCTGCTGCTGGCGCAAATCGATCTCTACCGCGCACTTGGTGGCGGCTGGCAGGGGTAACACTGCGGCAGTTACGTTGGTACGTGACTGCTGCAACGCTTTCCTTGTTTAGCGGCGGTTCTTGCCTCTCCTCTCACTGAACATCACTTTTAGCAAATTGCTTGCATTTAGCTGTACGCTGCGCATAATCGCAAACCGCAATAATAATGATTCTCAGTATAATTTACATCAGGGGATAACCATGCGCAGAACGCCTTTCAATCCCGGAATGAAACCGACGCTGCTGGCCATGCTGGTCAGCGCCGGTTGTTTGCCAGTGATGGCTGCTACCACTAACACCAGTAACGCACCTCAGGGCGCTAACGAACAGCAGACGCTGACCGTCACCGCCACGCCGCAGAGTGAATTCAAACCCGGCGGCAACGACTTAGTACCGGCCTTTCTCGACGGCCAGATTGCCCACGGCGGTCGCCTCGGCATGCTGGGCGAGCAAAACGCCATGGACGTGCCGTTCAACGTCATCGGCTATACGGCAAAAATGATTCAGGACCAGCAGGCGCAAACCATCGCCGATGTGGTGCGCAACGATGCGGGCGTGCAGAACGTCAAAGGTTACGGCAATTTCGCTGAAACTTACCGCATTCGGGGATTCACTCTCGACGGCGATGATATGACTTTCGGCGGTCTGCCGGGCGTGGTGCCGCGCCAGGTGATGGACGCTTCGCTGATCGATCGCATGGAGATCTTCAAAGGCGCCAACAGTCTGGTTAACGGCGCAGCCAGTTCCGGCGTCGGCGGTATGATCAACCTCGAGCCGAAACATGCCGAAGATACGCCGATCAATCGCGTGGGCCTCGATTACACCTCCTCGTCTCAGGTTGGCGGAACGCTGGACGTGGGGCGCCGCTTTGGCGATAACAATCAGTTTGGCGTGCGGGTTAATGCCGTACATCGCGAAGGTGAAACCGGCGTTGACGGCGAGAAAAAACGCACCACGGCGGCTTCGGTCGGTCTTGATTATCGCGGCGACCGGCTGCGCACCTCGCTGGACGTTGGCTATCAGAAGAAAACCTTCCATGACGGCTTACAGGGCGTGAAATTCGCCAGCGCCGGGGTGATCCCGGCGGTGCCTTCAAATTCGCACAACTACAGCCAGAAATGGGTGTACAGCGATATGGAATCTGAATTCGGTATCGCCAAAGCAGAATACGATATTACCGACAGCTGGACGGCCTATGCCGGTCTCGGCGCACAGCACGCTCATGAAACCGGCAACTACGGCGCGCCGACCATTACCAACAGCAACGGTGACGGTACCATCAGCAGCTTCTACTCCAACCGTATTCAGGACAACATGAGCGGCATGGTGGGGCTGCGCGGTGAGTTCCACACCGGTCTCGTCAGTCATAAAGTCAACGTGGGTTACTCGGCGCTGACCACCAATGCGAAAAATGCCTACGACATGTCGCTGGTGGGCACGCCGTTTAATATCTACCACAGCGGTGACGTGGCGGAACCGGCGGCCACCTTCGCCGGCGGCAAGTTCTCCGATCCGCTTACCACGTCACGCACCCGCACCCAGGGCTATTTGCTGAGCGATACGCTCGGATTACTGGACGATACGCTGCTGGTGACCGTCGGTGCTCGCCATCAGAAAGTGGTGGTGCGCAGCTATAACTACAACACCGGCGCGGAAAGCGTTGATTCGCGCTTCACCAACGACCGCTGGATGCCAACCTACGGCGTGGTCTACAAGCCGTGGAAAGAAGTGGCGCTGTACGCGAACCATACGGAAGCGCTGCAGCCAGGTGAAGTGGCCCCTAAAGACGCCGTCAACTATGGCACCGTGACCGGCGTGGCGCACTCGAAGCAGAATGAGATCGGCGTGAAAACGGATTTCGGCCGCATCGGCGGCTCGCTGGGGCTGTTCGAAATCCAGAAACCGTCCGGCCTGATCAACAGTGACAATGTCTACGTCATGGACGGCGAGCAGCGCCATCGCGGCGTGGAAGCAAACGTGTTTGGTGAGCCGGTGCTGGGCCTGCGCCTCAACGCCAGCGCCACCTGGATCGATCCGGTGATGAAGAAAACCGCCGGCGGCACTTATGATGGCAAACAGGCGATCGGCGTGCCGCGCTACACCTACGTGCTGGGCGCGGAGTATGACATCAAGCCGGTGGAGGGGCTGACGGCCACGGCGCTGCTCAACCACAGCGGCTCTCAGTATGCCAACTCGGCCAACACCCTCAAGCTGGACAGCTATACCACGCTGGATCTTGGTATGCGTTACCGCATGAAGGTGAATCAGAACGATCTGGTGTGGCGCGTGGCGGTCGAAAACGTCACCAATGAGAAGTACTGGTCAAACGTTGATGACACCGGCACCTATCTCGCGCAGGGCGACCCGCGCACGCTGAAAATCAGCATGAGCTACGATTTCTAAGCGGCCACCACGGGGCGTAATGACGCTCCGTGGTCTTTTCCGTCAGAAATAGTGCTGTACGTTGGCCGCTATTCCATTACACTCTGTGCGGCAATCCCGCTGAAAAACGCCTCTTTCCTGTTGAGTCATCATGAGTTCACCCGCGCCACCTGACGATCACGACGAACCTTTACGGCAACCGCTGGATGATGCGCACTTCGCCATTGTGGTACTTGCAGTGACCTCGGTTACCCTTATAATCTTCGTCCTGATGCTTACATTATGGATGAGCTGAGGCCAGCAACCGACTACGGACGCCCGCAAGGAGATGTCGATGGAATCCCGGGATGACAAACTGATCGCCATCATTGGACTGCTTTCCGCCTGCCTGATCGGCGTAGTGTTCCTTTTCACTATGACCTGGCTGACGGACGTGCGCCATCCAGCCGATCCGTCACTGGATGTACAAACCTGCCCGCCCAAAACCGCCAGCCCGGTGCAGCACTCTTAATCCTGAGTGCGCCATTTAATCTGCTGACTGCGTAACTCCAGCGCCAGCGCTTCGTGCAGGGTGCGATTGCCATTGGGATCGCCCAGACCAAACAGCGCGCCAGGCGAGCGCCGATCGTCGGCCCACGCCGGATACTCCACCACCGGATAGAGCGAAATGCCTTCCAGCGCCACGCCCTGCGCTAAGGCCAGCCGCGCTTCATCACTGACATGCCGCAGCCAGGGCGCGCGCGCGTCGCCTTCCGCGCCGGTTTCTGCCAGCAACAGCGGGCGCTGATAACGCTGCCAGCACTGCATCAGCAGCCGGTGCAGCGGCTGACGCTGCGGGTGGTCGGGCGGAATGGTGTCGCCGGAGAAGAACCAGTGGTTGTCGGGATAATAGTTCAGCCCCAGGATGTCGAGAAAATCGGGCTGACCACCCAGCTCCGGCGCATCGCGTCCTGCCAGCCAGTCCCAGGCTTCAAACTGCGCCTGATGCTGGCTGTCGGCATAGGGTTTACTGTCGGGGTTATGCGGATCGGCGGCGATCTGCACCAGCGGGTCGGTCAGCACGAAGCGGGCGTCCGGATAGACGCCGCGAATGGCGTGCATGGCCGTCAGCGAGGCGCGCACCAGCTGACGTTTCAGTTCGCGACCGCGCGCGCTGGCGTAGGGATCGAGCCACGAGACATCGGCGCCGGCCCAGGACCAGAAGGATATCTGATTGATGGGCGTAAAGAACGGCTGCTCCACGCCCTCATCCCGCATCAGCTGAGCCATGGCGCGCGCGAAGCGGCCAAAGTGCTCCACAAACGCCGGCTTCCAGATATCGAGATGATCGGGGTAGCCAAAGTGCGCCAGCTCCCAGATGATTTGTAAATCATGGCGCGCCGCCGCGTGAATCATCGGCAGAAAGGTGCGCCAGTCGTATTCACCTGGCGTGGCCTCAATCAGGTGCCAGCGGGCGCCGTCGCGCGCGGTGCGCAATCCTTCCTGCGCCAGCGCGGCGTAATCTTTCTCCAGCAGCATGTCGTGGCCGCTGCTGATGACCATATCCAGTCGTCGCCCGCCGCTGCGGCAGGCGGTAGAGCAGGGGAAGCTGCCCTGAAAAAAGCTGCGAAATAGCCGGGGCTGATGGCGCGGGGATAGCTGAGTCATGATCTTCTCCTCACGAAGAACGCCGGATGCAGAACGCCTGGCTAAGTCTAGACTAAATTAACGCCGCACCTGACGCGGAAGTAGACGGCTCTGATTGCCTTTACGTGCGGTGATACCAACAATAACAGCTTCAGGGTAAGCAGGGATTGAGTATGAGCGAAGCGGCATTGCGTTCCTCACGCGAACGGCCAGGCGACGGGTTGAGAGAACATGCGCAACAGCAATGTGCCCATCATCCGGGACTGAGCGGCATTCATCCGCTGAACGATGGGCTGGATGCGTTTGCGGCACGCTATCTGCTGATGGGCATGGCGCAGCACACCATCGACGTCCAGTATTACATCTGGCACAACGACATGTCCGGACGCCTGCTGTTCAGCGCGCTGCTGGATGCGGCGGAGCGCGGCGTACAGGTGCGCCTGCTGCTGGATGACAACAATACGCCCGGGCTGGATGAAACGCTGGCCGAACTCGATCGGCATCCGAATATCGCCGTGCGGCTGTTTAATCCCTTCTCGTTTCGAACCCTGCGCGCGCTGGGCTATCTGACTGACTTCGCCCGCCTGAATCGCCGGATGCACAACAAAAGCCTGACCGTGGACGGCGCGGTAACGCTGGTGGGCGGCCGTAACATCGGCGACGAATATTTTGGCACCGGCAATGAGCCGCTGTTTACCGATCTCGACGTGCTGGCGCTGGGACCGGCGGTAGATGAAGTGGCGGAAGATTTCGCCCGCTACTGGCACAGCAAAGCGGTATCGCCGTTGCGCAGCGTCGTGGACACCGGCGCACCGCCGCATGAAGCGGTGCGTTTACCGCCGGAGTGGCAGCAGAGCGAGGCGGTGCAGCGCTACCTGGCGCGGCTGGAGAAATCCTCGTTTGTCAGCCAGCTGGAGCAGGGCTCGCTGAGCATGACCTGGGCACACACGCGGCTGTTAAGTGACGATCCGCGCAAAGGGCTGGGCAAAGCGAAGCGCTCCTCTTTGCTGCCGCAGCGCATGCTGGAGGTGATCGGCACGCCGCAGCAGCAGTTCGATATCATCTCGGCCTATTTTGTCCCGACCCGTGCCGGCGTGGCGCAGCTGCTGGCGCTGAAGCGGCGGGGCGTTAAGATCGCCATCTTAACCAACTCGCTGGCCGCCAATGATGTCACCGTGGTTCACGCTGGCTATGCGCGCTGGCGCAAGAAGCTGCTGCGTCACGGCATTGCGCTCTACGAACTGAAGCCGCAGGCCAATGCCGCGGATGCCCCGCACGATCGCGGTCTGACCGGGAATTCCGGCTCCAGCCTGCACGCCAAGACTTTCACCGTCGATAACCGCAAAGTGTTTATTGGCTCGTTTAATTTCGATCCGCGTTCGGCGGTGCTGAATACGGAGATGGGGCTGGTGATTGAGAGCGAAGCGCTGGCGCAGCAGACCCATCAGCGCTTCAGCAGCGGCATGCGCGACCGCGCCTGGGCACTGCGACTGGATAAGTGGGGCCGCGTTAACTGGGTAGAGTACAGCGGCGAAGCGCGGGAAGTGGTACATAAGCACGAGCCGCAGTGCACGCTATTGCAGCGTTTGCTGGTGCGGCTGGTATGGCGTCTGCCGGTGGAGTGGCTGCTATAGCCGGGCTGCAACGCGCGCAGCCCGGCGGGTAAGTACGCCGTTACGTCTGCGCGGAGGTCTCTGGTTTGCGCTGCGGCTTGCCGGAGAACAAAAAGCGCAGCAGCGGGATACGCAGATGAATCTCGTACAGGGCAAAGGCAACGCCAAACACCATCAGCAGTCCGACAAAGAAGCCCAGCGTATTACTGCTGATGTGTGGCGTAACGTAGATGCCGTACAGGATGGTCAGCGGATGGTGCACCAGATAAATAAACAGCGACGCGTTCACCAGATACATGATGCGCGGCGAGTGGCTGTTCAGCAGCTTGTGGCCGAAGCTAAAGCAGACGTTCAGCATACACAAGCCCATCAGCGTAGAAATGATGGCATCAAGCTCGTACAGCCAGCCTTCACCGCTGCTGTAGCGCTGATTCAGGCTGTACACGATAAACATCGCAATGGCACCAAAGCACATCACCGGATTAAACCGCACAAACAGCGCTTTCAGCGCCTGATGTTTCCAGCTCAGCGCACCCAGCATAAAGAACGGCAGGAAGAACAGCGACTGCATAACCGCAATGCTGAACAGGCCATCCATTAACAGCGCGGGAGCAAAGTGGAAAATCAGCCGGCGGAAGGCGCACCACACCAGCGCATAGGCCAGCAGGGCCAGCGTCAGCTTGCCCCAGCCAACCTGCTGATAATCGATGCGGCGCTGCTGATCGCGCAGCCAGCGGAAGCTCAGCATGCCAAACGCGGTGAGAATCACCAGTACCAGTAAAAACCACAGGTGCGAAATCAGATCCCACATCAGCGCGTTGTACTTGTCATACAGCGAGAAGTTTGCCCAGTCGCCGACTTTGCTGGTGAGATTTTTCAGCATAAAAAACTGTGGCAGGGTAATGAGCGGCACCGCAGTTAACAGCGGAATGCCGACGCGCTCCAGCCGCACCTTCAGCCAGCGGTTGGGCTGATAGCGCAGATAGAGCATATACGAGAAATAACCTGAAATAACAAAGAACACCTGCATGCGGAAGGCGTGAATAAAATCATTCAGCACCGTCAGCCACAGTGAGGCGTCCTGGCTGTTAACCGACCAGTGTTGGGTCGAGTAAATCAGCGAGACGTGGAAAGGCACGCCCAGCAGCATTAAATACGCTCGAATCGAGTCGAGGAAATATTCACGTTCGGGTTTGGCTGAACTCATAAGCTTCCGGTTTGTCAGTTTACTTGCCGGTTTCACCCTGAAACCGGATTATGCCGGACGAAATTCTACCGGCTGTAAACAGCGTATACTATCAGGTGAATCTGTTTCTTAATCTTCCGGGTTTAATTATCCGAAAAGTACACTTTCGGCTTACGAATCAGGGGAACAATCTTTTACATAAGCTGTCGGAAAACCGAATAATCCTTTAAGATAAATGGGTTTGATCTAAGCACACGAAAGGGGGGGATGTGCTGACTAAAGTGAAGAATAATGGCGGGCTGGTGAAGATGCGCTGGGTAGGCGCAGCAGTTCTGCTGGCGTTGTACGCCAACAATAGCTGGGCGTTCAACATTGATGATGTGGCAAAGCAAGCTAAGGCGCTGGCAGGGAAAGGTTTTGAAGCGCCAAAAAGCAATTTACCCTCTCAGTTTCGTGAAATGAAGTTTGCTGACTATCAGCAGATCCAGTTTAACCACGACAAAGCATACTGGGGCAAACTGCGCACGCCGTTTAAGCTCGAGTTCTATCATCAGGGCATGTATTTCGACACGCCGGTGAAAATCAATGAAGTCACCGCGTCTTCGGTACGTGAAATCAAATATAACCCTGACTACTTCAATTTCGGCAACGTGAAACACGATGCCGATGCGGTGAAAAACCTCGGTTTTGCCGGTTTCAAAGTGCTGTATCCTTTAAATAAAAAGGGTAAAGACGATGAGATCACCAGCTTCCTGGGTGCCAGCTATTTCCGTGTGATTGGCGAAGGCCAGGTGTATGGCCTGTCGGCGCGTGGTCTGGCGATTGATACCGCGCTGCCTTCCGGTGAGGAGTTCCCGCGCTTTAAAGAGTTCTGGATCGAGCGGCCGAAGCCGCAGGATAAACAGCTGGTGATTTATGCGCTGCTGGATTCTCCGCGCGCCGCCGGTGCCTATCGCTTTGTGATCCAGCCGGGCAAAGAGTCCACCGTGGACGTGCAGTCTAAAGTGTATCTGCGTGACAACGTCGGCAAACTCGGCGTAGCCCCACTTACCAGTATGTTCCTGTTTGGCGCTAACCAGCCGTCGCCGGTCAGCAACTTCCGTCAGGAGCTGCATGATTCGAACGGCCTGTCGATTCACGCCGGAAATGGCGAGTGGATCTGGCGTCCGCTCAATAACCCGAAACACCTGGCGGTCAGCACCTTTACCATCGAAAACCCGAAAGGCTTCGGTCTGCTGCAGCGTGGCCGTGACTTCAGCCATTACCAGGACCTGGACGACCGCTATGATCTGCGTCCAAGCGGCTGGGTTGAGCCGCAGGGCGACTGGGGCAAAGGCCGCGTAGAGCTGGTGGAAATCCCGACGGCAGATGAAACCAACGATAACATCGTGGCCTTCTGGACGCCGGAGAGCCTGCCAGAGCCAGGCAAAGAGATGAACTTCAAATATCGTCTGCACTTTACGCGCGATGAAAACCAGCTGCACCAGGACGATGTGGCCTGGGTGAAAGACACGCTGCGTTCTGCGGGCGATGTGAAGCAGTCTAACCTGGTGCGTCAGCCGGATGGTTCCATCGCCTTTACCGTGGACTTTGTCGGTAAAGCGATGAGCAAGCTGCCGGAAAACACCCAGGTGGCACCGCAGGTCAGCGTCGGTAACAACGCCGACGTGGTCGAGCAGAGCGTACGCTACAACCCGGTCACCAAAGGCTGGCGTCTGGTGCTGCGTCTGCGCGTGAAAGACAACAAGCAGCCGACCGAAATGCGTGCGGCGCTGGTGAGCGGCGACAAGACATTGACGGAAACCTGGAGCTATCAGTTACCTGCCAATGAATAAATCGACTTATTTACCTCAATCTTACGTGGAGGCGCTGCCGCTTGATGCGGCAGCACGCGCCACGCTCAGCGCCTCGCTGCAGAATGCGCAGGCGTTTCATGCCATTCATAGCGCGCTGGGGCAGGATATCGCCGCCAGCGAACGGCCGGACGATGCGCCGCTGAAATCGGTCTCGTCGCGCGTATCCATGGCGTGGCCGGATTCGCTCGCCGATGGCCAGCAGCTCAGTAAAGATTATCTCGACCGCACCACGCTGAAGGCGATGCCGCCGGTGAAGCGTTCGCTGATGTTCCCGGAAGCCTGGCGTACTAACCCGATCGCGCGCGCCTGGGATTCCCTGCGCGGGCAGAAAGGCAACCCACGCTATGCCACGGTGGAAGAGCAGAAAGCGGAAGACAAATGGCGCCACGTAGGTTCCATGCGTCGCTACGTGCTGCTGATTCTGACCATTCTGCAGACCGTGGTCGCCACCTGGTACATGAAAACCATTCTGCCGTATCAGGGCTGGACGCTGCTCGATCCGGTCGAGCTGTTTAACCAGAACTGGCTGCAGTCGGTGGAGCTGATCCTGCCGTATATTCTGCAGACCGGCATCCTGTTCCTGTTTGCCATCCTGTTCTGCTGGGTATCGGCCGGTTTCTGGACCGCGCTGATGGGCTTCCTGCAGCTGCTGATCGGTCGCGATAAGTACAGCATCTCGTACTCGACCACCGGTGATGAGCCGCTCAATCCGGAACATCGCACCGCGCTGATCATGCCAATCTGTAACGAAGACGTGGAACGCGTGTTCGCCGGTCTGCGCGCCACCTGGGAGTCGGTGAAACGCACCGGTAACGCGGAGCATTTCGACGTTTACATCCTGAGCGACAGCTACGATGCCGACATCGCCATCGCCGAGCAAAAAGCGTGGATGGAGCTGGTGCGGGATGTCGGTGGGGCGGGCAAGATCTTCTATCGCCGTCGTCGCCGCCGCGTGAAGCGTAAAAGCGGCAACATTGATGACTTCTGCCGTCGCTGGGGCAGCAACTACAGCTACATGGTGGTGCTGGACGCCGACAGCGTGATGAGCGGTGAGTGTCTTACCGGTCTGGTGCGCATGATGGAAGCGAACCCGAACGCCGGTATTATCCAGTCGTCGCCAAAAGCGTCAGGCATGGATACGCTGTATGCGCGCTGTCAGCAGTTCGCCACCCGCGTTTACGGGCCGCTGTTTACCGCTGGTCTGCACTTCTGGCAGCTGGGCGAATCGCACTACTGGGGGCACAACGCCATCATTCGCGTGCAGCCGTTTATTGAACACTGTGCGCTGGCGCCGCTGCCGGGTGAAGGTTCGTTCGCCGGTTCGATCCTGTCACATGACTTCGTGGAAGCGGCGCTGATGCGTCGTGCCGGCTGGGGCGTGTGGATCGCCTACGATCTGCCGGGTTCTTATGAAGAGCTGCCGCCGAACCTGCTGGACGAGCTGAAGCGTGACCGTCGCTGGTGCCACGGCAACCTGATGAACTTCCGCCTGTTCCTGGTAAAAGGCATGCACCCGGTGCACCGCGCGGTGTTCCTGACCGGCGTGATGTCCTACCTGTCGGCGCCGCTGTGGTTTATGTTCCTTGCGTTGTCGACCGCCCTGCAGGTGGTGCATACGCTGATGGAACCGACCTACTTCCTGCAGCCGCGTCAGCTGTTCCCGGTGTGGCCGCAGTGGCGTCCGGATTTGGCGATTGCGCTGTTCTCCACCACGCTGGTGCTGCTGTTCCTGCCAAAACTGCTCAGCGTGGTGCTGATCTGGTTTAAAGGGGCCAAAGCGTACGGTGGCGCATTCCGCCTGTTCCTCTCGCTGCTGCTTGAGATGCTGTTCTCGGTGCTGCTGGCACCGGTGCGCATGCTGTTCCACACCGTGTTTGTGGTCAGCGCCTTCCTCGGCTGGGAAGTGGTGTGGAACTCGCCGCAGCGTGACGATGATGCCACGCCGTGGAGCGAAGCGTTCCGTCGCCACGGTTCACAGATGCTGCTGGGCATTGTCTGGGCCGTCGGGATGGGCGTGCTCGATCTCAACTTCCTGTGGTGGTTGGCGCCAATCGTCTTCTCGCTGATTCTGTCGCCGTTTGTCTCGGTGATGTCGAGTCGCGCCACAGTCGGGCTGAAGAGTAAGCGTGCCAGGCTGTTCCTGATCCCGGAAGAGTATGAGCCACCGAAAGAGCTGGTCGACACCGATCACTATCTGCAGCTGAACCGTGAACGTGCGCTGAAGCATGGCTTCATGCATGCGCTGTTCAATCCGGCGTTCAACGCGCTGGCGACGGCGATGGCGACATCGCGCCATAAGCAGAGTGCACTACTGGATCACGCACGCGATCGCCGCGTCGATCAGGCATTGAGCGATGCGCCGGAAAAACTGAATCGCGAACAGCGTCTGCAGCTGATCAGCGATCCGGTGGTGCTGGCGCGCGTGCACACGCGCTTGTGGGAAAGTGCGGATAAATATCATCAGTGGGTTGAGAGTTATCAGAAACTCACGCTTAACCCGCAGGCGCTGCCTCAGCGCGCCTGACAGGCTAACGGTGATGAAAAAGCGGCAGCGATGCCGCTTTTTTTGTGCCTGCGCTTCAGCGAAGTGCTTAACGCGCCTCACACAATCTTTACGCATAAAGACATAGCGGTTTAGCTGCACCCGCAGCTAAAATGGCGCGATGACGCGTGCCAGCGTTCCTGAGCACATTTAAACAGTCACTGACGCACATCAGAATCAGGGGTGTCAGTTCAGGGTGAGTAAATGCAGTGAAATATTGCCTGAAGTTAATTGCGCTGTGCGCCGCCATTTTACTGCTCACGGGCTGTGGCAGCATTATCAGCCGGACCGTACCCGGACAGGGGCACGGTAACCAGTATTATCCGGGCGTGCAGTGGGATGTGCGTGACGGGCCGTGGCGCGTGCTGACCATTCTCGATCTGCCGCTGTCGCTGGTGATGGACACGCTGCTACTGCCGGTTGACGCACAGCACGGCCCGTACGAGTAACTTACGCCCAGTTGTCTGACGGACTGTCGTCGTCTTCCCACTCTTCGGCCGCTGCCTCGCCTTCTTCCAGGTCGCGCGGCGGCTCCAGCTGAAATTCGCCTTCGTCCCATTCGTGCAGGGTATTTTCCGACTGCCACTCCTGGCGCAGCTCAATTTCATCGAAATTACCGTCGAACACCGCCTGCGCCGCTTCACCGCTGCAGATTGGCAGGCATTCGCCCTGGCCGTCTTCATCAGCGAAAAACTCCGCCTGCCACATAATGTCGCCATCCTGCATCACGTACTTCTGCAGCGCAAACTGGCTGACGCTGGCGTCATCCTGCTCCAGCTCAGGCTGGCTGGCGAGAAACTCTTCGCGTGCGGCTTCAATGGCTTCTTCTAACGTACTATACAGGCTCATCTGCAACTCCTTGTCAGTGCAAAAAGGGATTTCACAGAAGAATAGACGAAAATTGGCGGCTGTCAGGGCGGGAGAGAACAATGACGGGGTGGATGGGTAAAAAGTCATCCACCCGCGCCGGTTACATCATTTTTTGCGGAAAGTGCAGAACCGGTCGTACCGACTCGCGTAACACGGGTGCAGAATAACGGATGCAGCATTTAATACAGGGTTTCACCTTTTTAAAATTAATTCGTGCGGTGGCCAAAGCCTGATTTAAATTATAGAGCGTACCGATGAACACCATATCCTCCTTAACCGGCAGACGTTTACACTCCTTCCGATGCAGCAGATGGTAACCCTCCTGATCGGTACTGATCGTCACGTAGTAGTAGATACCTTTATTCATATTATGTGTCCTGAATATATTTGCTGTGTGTAATCTTTTTATATTTTTAAACGCGCAGTTAACGAACTAACTGTCAGGGTCGAAACTAACTGGATTCGATCGGGCTAACCAATTCCATAAAGATATATTAAAGATGAATTTTTAATCAAAAGAGAATATGGCGGTGAACTTTCAGACAAATACTTGTTTAATCAGTAAAATTTATTAGATAAGTAAGTAAGAAGGCAAGCCTGAGTAAAATTAAATAGGAAAAGGCCTGGAAGTCGTCAAAATCAGATCCGCACCCGTCAAATTTTACGCGTATTGCTGTATAAACTCAGGCACTGAAAAGCAGCGGCGGGCGAGGGAGAAAGCGTTAGCGTAGCAGCGAAAAACCGTGATTAATGCGCAAGATAGCAGCAGGAGGCGTAAAGGCTGCCGTTAACTTAAGTGTCAGCGAGTGGAAGACATAGCAGTTCAGGCTGGGCCTTTTTTTGCGCGCCACTGCGCAGAGAATCACGTGAATTAAGGCAAATGTGCGGTAAATAACGCGGGGCATTGATAATACCCCGCAACCGATCAATAGCGTGAAGGCTGCCCTTCGGGTCGGGTTTTAAAGCGGCGATGCAGCCACATATACTGCTCAGGCGCCAGCAGCACCGTCTCTTCCACCACTTTATTCATCACGATGGCGGTATCCAGTTCACTCTCCAGTGAGAATTTGTGGCGGATATCCGGCATCATTTTCAGTTCGTAGCCGCGGCCGTGCGGCAGGCGGCGCGCCAGAAACGGCACCACGCTCGGATTGGCCAGACGAATCAGCATATGCGTGCCGGTGGTGGTCGCGGCTTCCTGAACGGCAAAGAACGGGGCGAATACACTGCTGCGCGGGCCGTAGTCGTGATCGGGCGCATACCAGATGATGTCGTTGTTCTTCATGGCGCGGATCATGCCTTTCAGGTCTTTGCGATCCAGCATGCTTTTATTGGAACGCATGCGTCCCCAGGTTTGCAGCCAGTCCAGTAACTTGTTGTCGTTAGGGCGATACACGCCAATGCCCGGGTTGTACATGCCAAACACGCGCGCGCCCAGCTCCAGCGTCAGGAAGTGCATGCCAATCAGCAGGATGCCGCGCTTTTGGGCCAGCGCCTCGGTAACGTGCTCCAGGCCGCTGGTGCTGACCCATTTACGAATACGCCAGTCCGGCCAGAACCACGCCATGCCGGTCTCAATCAGCCCCATTCCCACCGATTCGAAATTGTGCTTCACCATGGCTTCACGTTCGCTGGTCGGCATATCCGGGAAGCACAGCGCCAGATTGCGTTGCGCGACCTGAACACGACGCTTCATAAAACGCATGGCAAGGCGTCCCAGCCCGCAGCCAGTCACGTACAGCAGCGGGTAGGGCAACAGCACCAGCACATAGAGGAAACCGATGCCCAGCCAGGTCAGCCAGTAGCGTGGATGAAGGAGTTCGCGGGTAAATTGCGGAAGTTGCGTCATGGAAATATCAATGTCCTGCGTCGTGTACCAGAGAGTCCGGTTTCTGTAATTGGCCGGGATTATGCCATTTTTTCTCTCTGACTGAAATCAACCATCCGTGCGTCAGCGCACGACGAACAGCATTTCTGCGCAGATATTAGCGAGCACAACGCAGAACCCCGTCGATTGTGGCTGATGGCAGGAGAATTGCACCAGAGGCTTTGCATCACGCTCAATTCAGGTATCATATGCGCGCTAAATTTCTCTGATTGCTAACAGGTGTTCACCATGCCAGTGTTACACAACCTCGTTTCCAATAAAGAGCTGAAAGAACGTATGCTGGCCGAAACCGAGCCGCGTACCACAGTCTCTTTTTATAAATACTTCCAGATCGCCGATCCACAGGCATTCCGCGACCGTCTCTATGTTGCCTTAACCCAGCTGAAGGTATTCGGCCGCGTCTACGTGGCGCAGGAAGGGATTAATGCGCAAATCAGCGTGCCGGCCAGTCGCTATGAGGCGATGAAGGCGATGCTCTATGCCTTTGACCCGGCGCTCGACAATCTGCGCATGAACATCGCGCTGGATGACGACGGCAAATCGTTCTGGGTGCTGCGCCTGAAAGTGCGCGATCGCATCGTGGCTGACGGTATTGAAGACGGTAGCTTCGACGCCAGTAACGTCGGTAACTATCTTAAAGCGGCCGAAGTCAACGCCATGCTCGACGATCCGGATGCGGTGTTTGTGGATATGCGTAACCACTACGAATACGAAGTGGGCCACTTCGACAACGCGCTGGAAGTGCCAGCCGATACGTTCCGCGACCAGCTGCCGATGGCGGTGGATATGCTGCAGGCGCAGAAAGACAAAAAAATCGTCATGTACTGTACCGGCGGCATCCGCTGTGAAAAAGCCAGTGCGTGGATGAAGCACAACGGTTTTGATGATGTTTACCACATTGAAGGGGGCATCATCGAATATACCCGTCGCGCGCGCGAGCAGGGTTTACCGGTGCGCTTCAAAGGCAAAAACTTCGTGTTTGACGAGCGCATGGGCGAGCGTATCTCTGACGATATTCTCTCCAGCTGCCACCAGTGTGGTGCGCCGTGCGACAGCCACACCAACTGCGTTAATGACGGCTGCCATCTGCTGTTTATTCAGTGCCCGAGCTGTGCAGAAAAGTATCAGAACTGCTGCAGCCCGCTGTGCATGGAAGAGTCGAAACTGGCGCCGGAAGAGCAGCGCGCGCGCCGCGCTGGCCGTGAAAATGGCAACAAAGTGTTCAATAAATCGCGCGGTTTACTCAACATGACCATGGCGATCCCCGCGCCGGACAAAAAGTAATGGCTTAACAGCCTGGCGCATTGCCCGCCAGGCTGTACTGCTGATTACTGACGCACACCTTCGACTGAAATGATCAGCTCGGCTTTTTGTGAGGCCGGACCGAGATCTTTGCTGATGTTGAACTCTTTCAGCACAATTTCGCCGCTGGCGGCAAAGCCGGCGCGATAACCGCCCCACGGATCCTTGCCTTCCCCAATCAGCTGCGCATCCAGCGTGATCGGCTTCGTTACGCCGTTGAGCGTCAGGTTGCCGGTGATCTTATAATCCTTGCCCTGTTTTTTAACCTCAGTCGAGCTGAAGCTGGCCTGCGGGAATTTGCCGGTATTGAGGAAATCCGCGCTGCGCAAATGCTTATCGCGCTCGGCATGGTTAGTATCGAGGCTGTTGGTATTGATGGTCACGTTGACCTTGTCCGCGGCCGGATTGGCTTCATCAAAGGTAAAGCTGCCATCAAAATCTTTAAAGCTGCCGTACAGCCAGCTGTAGCCAAGATGCTGAATGCGGAACTGAACAAACGCGTGCTGACCCTCTTTATCAAACTTATACTCAGCCGCGCTGGCACTCAGGCTGGTCGAAAAGAGGGCAGCGGCGCTGAGCGCCAGCAGGGTTTTCCTGATCATATTACTTTTCCTTTTCAGAGGTTAAGGGGATGCGGTAACCGAGCATCCGTTTCAGCGTCATGTCGCGATCGACAAAATGGTGTTTCAGCGCGCCCAGGGCGTGCAGGGCAGACAACAGCACCAGAGCCCACGCCAGCCATAAATGGACCTCACCGGCGACATCGGCCTGCTCACCCGCGCCGGTAAACAGTGCCGGTACCTCAAACCAGCCAAACACTGAGACCGGCTTGCCGTCTGCGGTAGAGATCAGATAGCCGCTGATCAGCAACACCAGCAGCAGGCCATACAGCAGCCAGTGCGCCGCATGGGCGGCACGGCGCACGTGCGGCGAGTAACTGGTGAGCGGTGCCGGCGGCGGCGATATGACGCGCCAGCACAGGCGCAGCAGCAGAACGGCAAACAGTAAGATGCCGATGCCTTTGTGAATCTCAGGGGCGCTGTGATACCAGCCGTCGTAGTAGCCAAGCCCGACCATCCATAAACCCAGCGCGAACATACCGTAAATCGTCAGCGCCATCAGCCAGTGCAACGCAATGGTTAACGCACCGTAATGCCGTGGAGAATTACGCCACATAGTTAAGCCGTTATCAGGAAATAAGTGGTAATGAGAATCTACAACCTGAAATAGAAAATCAATCGTCCTTACTTTTCTATAACTTTGAATTTACGGGTTCGATATATATGGCGAAAGGCTGGCGGTGTAATTCAATAATTCTGAATAGATAAGCAAATAGCCGTTTTAGCCCTGGCGGCAATGGCTATTGCTACACCAAATGCGCCATAACTGCGGGCGGAAAGTAAATCTGTGTCAGGAAAGGTCAATAACTGCCAGTGCGCTCCGCACCGGCAGCAACAACATCAGGCAAAACGCGTAAGTGAGAAGGGCGTGAGGTCAAAGGAGAACGGTTTATTCTGCGCAAACTCGCTGGCCAGTTCACCCAGCACGCTGGCGAATTTAAACCCGTGGCCGCTCAGGCCGGTGATAATCAGTCGGTCAGGCTCGCCGGGCAGGGTATCGATAATAAAGTCTTCATCCGGCGTATTGTCATAGCTGCAGGCTTCGCCATGCAGGCACACACCTACGCCTGGCAGAAACTGGCGCAGGAAGCTAAAGGCTTCGTTACCGTCAGCGGCGATGCTGCCGAACGGTTTGCGGTCCGCTGGCGTCTGCATCGGCTGACCGCCATCGTGGCGTCCCACTTTCAGGGCATTATTGTCTGCCGGGAAGCCGTAGAAATGGCTGCCATCCGGCATCTCTACCGTAAAGCCGGGGAACTGGTTATTTTCGCTGTAGCGCCCATCGGCCTGATACCAGGCAAACACCTTGCGCACCGGCGTAACGGGCAGATTGTCCACCAGCTGACTGACCCAGGTGCCGGCGCTGATCAGCAGCTTGCGCGCGCGGAATATGCCATCGCTGGTGGTGACCTGCTGCAGATCGCCCTCGCGCCCAATCGCGCTGACCGGGCAGTTAAACAGCTGCGCGCAGCCGGCCTGTTCCGCCAGCTGCACCCAGCTGCGCACCGCCTGTTCGCATTTCAGGAAGCCAGAGTTGGGCTCAAACACGCCTACGTAGCCGTCCGGTACGCTAAGCTGCGGCCAGCGTTTACGCACCTCATCGGCCTGTAACACCTGCACCGCCAACTGCCAGCGGTTAGCGCTGTCGATCACGTTGTGAATGAAATCCGAGCTGGCCGGCGCCAGATTAAGAATGCCGCTACGGTGCATGATGCGTTCGCCGCTCTGGCGCTCCAGCTCATCCCACAGCGTCTGGGCGCGCAGCACCAGCGGCACATAGCGTTCACCTTCGCCGTAAGCGTGACGAATCAGGCGGGTTTCGCCGTGATGCGTCCCCTGGCTGTGGGGCGGGTGCGCGCTGTCGATCATCAGCACCGACAGGCCCGCCTGGGTTGCGTAGAAACCCGCGGCAGCTCCGACGGAACCACTTCCCACCACAATCAGATCATAAACCATGACGACATCACTCCTGCAAAACGGCGATTTTTTTCAATAGCATATCAAAAGAGTGCGCCCATGAAAAAGGCACCCTGTAGGGTGCCTTTTCACGCGATGGTGATGATTAGTGCTTGCGATTATCGCGTAGGTATTGCTCAGTGGACTCGATCTTTGCAATGCCAGCTTCGAGGATAGAGATAAACTGTCTGGCTACGTCAGTTGTCAGCCAGTATGTTGGGCCCACGTCAGCTTCTTCTTCTTTCTGGTCCTGCGATGATAGCGAGTGCAGGCGGATCATCATGGCGTCATAGCTGTCAACGGTGCTGATATCCCATCCCACCAGCGGATGGGTCTGGATGACGTCTTTACTTCTGTCCATTATAACCTCCTTATTACTCGTTAAACGAAGTGCTTTCGAGGTTCAATGCGTCTGTATCTTGCACTAGCGAGATAATTATAACATGGAATTAACAGTACAGTAGTTAAAAAGTGTGGTGACTAAAAACACAGCAAAATAAAAGCAGCCAAAAGCCGGTTTTCAACGAATAAATAAACGCCTTACGCAGCTGGGTATTTATTGTCGCAGCGCAACGTGTCGTCATACCGATTATCGGCATCTCAGCATTAAAACTTTAACGGGCTGAACGCCAGGGTAAAAATCTGAAATTATCCCTGCGACTCGGCAGGCAACTGCCCTTTGCGCCGGTGGATCTCGTCCGCCAGCCGGGCAAAATGCTGCTGTAACTGAGCGTCATGATTCTGATTTTGCGCTTCGAGCGTCAGATTGTGTGCCAGCAGCTGGCTGGCGCGATCGTCCAGACAGAAGGTCAGCGTAGCAAAGGCATTTTCCAGCACGGTCAAACGGCGTTGCTGTTCAGCAATGAAGGCCAGCAATTCCCCAAACGTCATCGCCTCTTCTGGTTTTTCAGTAGTCATGTGCAACACACCTCCTGTAAGCACGACGAGGCAAGAATAGGACATCGTTTAATCAGAGTCTAGCTGGCGCGGGTTTTTCTGGCGAGCGGGAAATAAAAACAAAAAAGCCGGGCGGCGGGCCCGGCAAAAACGGCACAGTGGCGGTTAATCGGTAATAAACCAGTCGTCAGCGCTTTCCCAGGTTTCCTGCAAAATATCGCTAATGCGGTCGCGTGATTCTTTACAGCCGCCAAACACGCTGAGCTGGTTACCACCGGCATAGCGCACTTTGACGTGATGATTGTCGTCGGGAAAATCGCGGGAGATACGGCGAGTGAGTTCAGCGCTCAGTGCATCCAGTGCACCGGCGGGAAGGGGCTGAGTCTTTGCTACGGTAATTTCAACACGCATAAACGCCTCCGGGATAATATACTGGTTATTTGTACAGTATAAAATTCCCGAAGGCAAGCGGCAGATGATTATTCTTTGATGCGCCAGTTAAGGGTTTCACCGGCGAGGAACGGAACCAGCGTATCGTCAGCGACCGTGATGCTCTCCTGCACTGTCCACGGCTCACGCACCAGCGTCAGGGTACCGTCGTTGAGCGGCAGGCCGTAGAACCTGGGGCCGTTCTCAGAGCAGAAGGCTTCAAAATGCTCCAGTGCGCCAAGCTCTTCAAACACGGTCAGATAAGCGGGCAGCGACGTCGGCGCATTAAATACGCCGGCACAGCCGCAGCTGGCTTCTTTCAGATGGCGCAGGTGCGGTGCCGTGTCGGTGCCCAGGAAGACACGACGGTTGCCGCTTGCCACCAGGTTACGCAGCGCTTCCTGATGAATGTTGCGCTTCAGAATGGGCAGACAGTAGAGATGCGGGCGCACGCCGCCCACCAGCATGTGGTTGCGGTTGAACATCAGATGCTGTGGCGTAATGGTCGCGCCAAGCAGTTCATTGCCGGCGGCCACATACTCCGCAGCTTCCTTCGTGGTGATGTGTTCCATCACCACTTTCAGGCCCGGGAACTGCTGGCGCAGCGGCTGCAGCACGGTTTCGATGAAGCGCGCTTCACGATCAAAGATATCAATGTGCGCATCGGTGACTTCGCCGTGCACCAGCATCGGCATACCGATTTCCTGCATGCGCTCCAGCACGCTGGCAATTGAGGCAATGTTGGTGACGCCATGGCTGGAGTTGGTGGTGGCGTGTGCCGGATAGAGTTTTGCCGCCGTAAAAATACCGCTGCGGAAGCCGCGTTCGATTTCGTCCGCATCAAGCGAATCGGTGAGGTAACAGGTCATCAGCGGCGTGAAGTGATGCTCAGCAGGCAGCGCCGCCATGATGCGTGCGCGATACGCTTCGGCAGCCGCAACGCTGGTGACCGGCGGAACCAGATTTGGCATGACAATCGCACGACCATTCACCGCGCTGGTATAGGGCAGCACTGCATTGAGCATCGCGCCATCGCGCAGGTGGATGTGCCAGTCGTCAGGGCGGCGAATCGTGATTTGCTGGGGTTGGGCTGTCATTCAAAAAGGCTCCGGCTGAGGTGAAAACGAAATGGCTCGTTTAGGCCGGGGACTAATCATAAGGGGGCGGGCAACCGTTTGCACGGGATTTTGCAGTGCGGGAGAGAAATAACCGCAGGCGCGGCAGGTTGCGTAGCTGCGTGGCAGGCGCGGGCAGAATCATGCCGGCATCCTGCCACGCTATGCATGGCCGCCGCTGAGAACGGCCGCTTGCAACGTTAATCGGTAAACGGAATCACCAGCTGGCCAGGCTTCACTTCCAGCCCTTTAGCCAGTTTCTTCGCCAGCGCCTCGCCTTTGCTGCGGTCGGCGCTTAGCACGTAGGCGGGTTTTTCATTGAAATAGCGCTTGAGGGATTCGTTCAGATACGGCGTAAGGGTTTTCATGATCGACGCCATCTTCTCAGGTTGCACCTGTGCGTCGACGATTTCGAGGTCCTGCAGATAAATGGCGCCCTGCTGCGCGTTATACACCGGTTGCGCTTTCATCTTCAGCTGCATTTCGGCCTGCTGCGGACCAAAAAGCGAGCTGACGTTGATGTTGGCTTTACCAGACAGCGTCACTTTGCCGGGTTCTTCACGGCCAATCTGGCTGCTCAGGTCGGTCAGTACAATATGGGCATTCACCAGCCCGGACACGCCGATGTCTTTCTCGTAGTTGTTGCGCTTTTGCAGCGCCTGATTCACTTCCTGCTCGCTGATGGTGTATTGCGTCAATTGGTTACAGCCGCTGAGCAGCACGGCAAAAAACAGGGCAAACAGCCCGGGAAACGCCTTCTTCATCATTTCTTCTTCCTGGTTGATACGGCCAAACAGCCTTAAGCCTGCCTGATTCAGGGCCAGGTGTCACCAGGAGAGAGATGAGAAACGCAGCCGCGCGCTTCTCATCACAGCGCCATCAGGCCGCAATCGACGACAGCAGATTCACCTGCGTCTGTTTCGCCATATTATCGCGGTAGTCGGCGACGCGGCTCGGCCATTCGATACCGGAAACCAGCGTCAGCGAGCGCAGCAGCGGAAACAGATGAATGTCATCCTCAGACAACTCGCCGTTCACCGCGTTGGGTTTGACGATCAATTTATCCAGCTGGCGCAAATCATCGCTGATATTTTTGATGAAACCCGGGGCATGTTTACGCAGTTCGGCAAAGTCACCGAGGCTGGCCTGTTTCTTTTCGCGGAAGTAATCACGTGCTTCGGGAGTGGCGAATTCAGCAAAGGCGGCCTCAGCGATGCGCGGCAGCAGCAGCTTGTTGATGTAGCCATTGACCCGTCGCAGCCAGTCGGCGATGGCGGGATTTTGCTTGCCGGTCAGCAGCGGCTGGCGATCCTGATTATCGACAAAGCGCACGATATCCATGCTCTCTGGCATCGCACTGCCATCGGCTTTTTGCAGAATCGGCGCCATTTTCTGGCCAATCAGCTTTTTCGGCGTTGCTTCATCGTCATTGAGCATCACAATCAGCTCAACCGGCAGGTTTTTCAGGCCAAATATCATGCGTGCTTTGACGCAGAAAGGGCAGTGATCGTAGATGTAAAGTTTCATCCCGTTTCTCCTGTGATTCTCAGGGTGACGGAGGTCACCCTTTTTCCGGACGTGCGGGAAGTATGGAAGAGAACGCCTGAACCGGCAAACTAGCTGCTGAAGATCGCCGGTGCCACCTGGCGCGGCTGGAACTGCCACCACAGCGCCAGCAGCGTGATGATACCGACGGTGCTGAGCAGCATCCACGGCAGCTCCGGCAGCGCCAGCTTCTGGCCCATATCGAACATCCAGCCGCCACCGGAGTAGCCAATCAGTCCGCCAATCGCCAGGCCGAGCCGGCTGAACCCCATGTAGCTGCCGCGTGCCCGGGCGCTGGCCAGGGACGCACTCAGGGTTTCACGCGCCGGTTCAGCGATGATCGATCCGAGATAGAAGACGGCGATCAGCAAAAACAGCGACGGCAGCGAATCGGTCATGCCAACCGGCAGCAGGCTGAAGGTCATCAGAAACAGCCCGGCCATCAGGCGCGTCTCGAGGCGGAAGCGCTTTTCACTCCAGCGCGCCAGCGGATAGAGCAGGCTGAGTGACAGCAGCGCTTCAATCGCGTACATCCACTTCACCGCCGCCGGTGCGCCCGCCACCTGATTGACCATGACCGGCAGCATCAGCATCACCTGCACGGCGAGGATGTAATAGCCGGTCAGGGTAAAGACATACAGGCGGAAACGGCGGTCGCGCCACACGCGCTGCATTCCCTCGCGCATGGCGATACGCTCCGTAGAGATGCGCCATGCTGGCAGCCACACGGCGTTAAAGATGGCGGCGACGACAAACACCGCCGCACCGACCCAGCACACCAGACGGAAATCCCACGCCAGCAGCCAGCTGCCAATCAGCGCGCCCAGCACCGCGCCGGCGCTGTCCTGCATCATCAGCAGCGAAAAGAAGCGTCCGCGCTCGCGTGCCCGCACCAGTTTCACCACCAGCGCGCTGCGTGGCGGATCGAACAGCGTGCCGCCCAGTCCGGACAGCAGGCAGGCCAGCCACAGCAGC
Source organism: gamma proteobacterium symbiont of Scutellera amethystina (assembly GCF_059730845.1). Classification (NCBI taxonomy): domain Bacteria; kingdom Pseudomonadati; phylum Pseudomonadota; class Gammaproteobacteria; species gamma proteobacterium symbiont of Scutellera amethystina. The sequence goes on along the minus strand of NZ_AP035935.1, from coordinate 2,545,623 downwards.
CACGGCTGATGCGCCAGCGCCATACAGGCGAAACCGGCGGCGCGCATCAGCATGCCGGTGACGATCAGCGGCCGCGCGCCAAAACGGTCAGCAATGGCCCCGCCGAAGATACCAAGCCCCTGCTGCACCAGCTGACGCAGGCCGAGCGCAATGCCCACCAGCAGCGCGGCCCAGCCAAGCTGTTCCACAAAGTGAATGGAGATCAGGGGAAACACCACAAAGAATCCCATTACCACCAGCATGTTATCGACTAACAGAAACGTTTTTCCAAGGCGTCGTGCCCGCGCAAACCTTGACATGCTGAATCCTGAGCAAGTGAGAAGGAAAAGTGACCAGTTGGTCTATTTTCTGCCTGCTCCGGCGGGAAAAATAGCGTTTTCAGGATGATATTTTTTTATCCAGCCTGAAGAGAAATTAATCCTTAATCGGAATCAATTGCCGTGAGCGATGCGCGGGGTTTTACCGCAGCCGGGGTGACGGTTATAGTGAGAAGTAACGCCGCTGGCGTACATCTTTCTTTCGTTATGGATTTCAGGAGTCATGATGTTTGGCTATCGCTCTGCTGGCCCGCGCGTGCGGCTTAACACCGATCGTCTGGTGGTGCGTTTAGTACATGAACGCGATGCCTGGCGTCTGGCGGATTACTACGCCGAAAACCGCGCCTTTCTTAAACCCTGGGAACCGGTGCGCGATGAGAGCCACTGTTATCCTTCCGGCTGGCAGGCGCGCCTGGGTTTAATTGCCGACATGCATAAACAAGGCTCCGCGTTCTATTTTGTGCTGATGGATCCGGAAGAGCATGAAGTGCGCGGCGTCGCCAACTTCAGCAATGTGCTGCGCGGATCGTTTCATGCCTGCTATCTCGGCTACTCGCTGGGAGAGAAGTGGCAGGGGCAGGGCATGATGTTTGAGGCGCTGCAGGCGGCGATTCGCTATATGCAGCGTCAGCAGCGCATTCATCGCATCATGGCCAACTATATGCCGCACAATCAGCGCAGCGGTGATTTGCTGGCGCGCCTCGGTTTTGAAAAAGAGGGCTACGCCAAAGACTATTTACTGATTGATGGCCGCTGGCAGGATCATGTGCTGACGGCGCTTACCTGGCGCGAATGGAACCCGGATCGTCGCGGACAATAATAAAAGGAACACGTAATGAAGATGGCTCTCTCCGCGCAGGCATTGCGCGTGATCGGCTGCCTGCTGGAGAAGCAGGTCACCACGCCGGATCAATATCCGTTATCCCTCAATGGCGTGGTCACCGCCTGTAATCAGAAATCTAACCGCGAGCCGGTGATGAACCTGAGCGAAAATGAGGTGCAGGCTCAGCTCGATGAGCTGGTGAAAAAGCATCTGGTCACCGCTAACAGCGGTTTCGGTCAGCGCGTCAGCAAATATGAACAGCGTTTCTGCAACTCGGCGTTTGGCAATCTGCAGCTGAATGCCGCCGAAGTGGCGGTGCTGACGCTACTGTTCCTGCGCGGCGCGCAGACGCCGGGCGAACTGCGTACCCGCAGTGGTCGTCTGCATGAGTTTCAGGACATGGCCGAAGTGGAACGCACGCTGGAGGGGCTGACGACGCGCGATGACGGCCCCATGGTGGTGCGTCTGGCGCGCGAGCCGGGCAAGCGAGAAAGCCGCTATATGCATCTGTTTGGCGGCGAGGTGACGGACGAACTACCTGCCAGCCACACAGCGTCGCCTGAGTCTGACGATCTGGCCGCGCGCGTTGCTCAGCTGGAAGCGCAGGTGGCGCGCCTTGACGCTCAGCTGCAGCAACTGCTGCAGCGGGAGGCGTGAAATGACGCTGCGTATTGGTGTGGTTGGGCTTGGCGGTATCGCGCAGAAAGCCTGGCTGCCGGTGCTGGCGCAGGCCAGCGGCTGGCAGCTGGTCGGCGCGTTCTCGCCCAGCCAGGCGCGGGCACAGCCGGTCTGCGACAGTTACCGTATTCCTTATTTTAGTCAGCTGGATACGCTGGCGGCGGCCAGCGATGCGGTGTTTGTGCACAGCAGCACCGCCAGCCATTTTGAGGTAGTGCAGGCGCTGCTGCTGGCCGGTAAAGATGTTTGTGTCGATAAGCCGCTGGCCGAAACGCTGCAGCAGGCGGAGACGCTGGTGGCGCTGGCGGAAAAGCGCAAACGTAAACTGATGGTGGCCTTCAACCGGCGCTTTGCACCGCGCTACCAGCAGCTGAAAGCGCAGCTGCCGGGCGCGTCCTCGCTGCGCATTGAGAAACACCGGGCAGACAGCGTCGGCCCGCACGACCTGCGCTTTACCCTGCTGGATGACTATCTGCATGTGGTCGATACCGCGCTGTGGCTGGCCGGCGGCAAGCTCAGGCTGGAGCTCGGCCACATCGACACCAACGAGGACGGCGCGATGCGCTATGGCGAGCACCATTTCTCGGCCGGATCGCTGCAAATTACCACCAGTATGCATCGCCGCGCGGGCACGCAGCGTGAAGTGGTCAGCGCCATCTGCGACGGGCGTTACATCGAAATTAATGAGATGCGCGACTGGCGTGAAGAGACGCTTAGTGGCCTGCGCAGTGATGTCCCGCCGGCGTGGCAAAGTCATCTGACCCAGCGTGGCTTTAGCGGTGCGGCGCAGCATTTTATCCAGTGCGTGGAAAATCAGACGATGCCTGAAACCAGTGGTGAACAGGCGCTGGCGGCGCAGCGTCTGGTGGAAAAACTGTGGCGCGACGCCGTGCAGGAATAATCCCTTGTAACACTCAATGCTGGTCATTTCCCACCGCAGCAGTAGACTATCGCCGGACATCGCTGGATGTCCGCGCTAAGTTGCTCATTTATCCGACACTTTTCAGGATGCGCCACTCATTATGAATTTGCTGAAATCGCTGGCTGCGGTCAGTTCGATGACCCTGTTTTCCCGCGTGCTGGGCTTTGCCCGCGACGCCATCGTGGCGCGCGTTTTCGGGGCTGGCATGGCCACCGATGCCTTTTTCGTGGCGTTCAAACTGCCCAATCTGCTGCGCCGTATTTTCGCCGAAGGCGCCTTTTCACAGGCCTTCGTGCCAATTCTTGCCGAATATAAAAGCAAGCAGGGCGAAGACGCCACGCGGGTGTTTGTTGCCTATGTATCAGGCCTGCTGACGCTGGTGCTGGCGGTGGTGACGGTGCTGGGCATGGTCGCTGCGCCCTGGGTAATCGTGGTAACGGCGCCGGGTTTTGCCGATACCGCCGACAAGTTCGCCTTAACCAGTTCGCTGTTGCGCGTCACCTTTCCTTATATTCTGCTGATCTCGCTGGCGTCGCTGGCCGGGGCGATTCTTAATACCTGGAACCGCTTCTCCGTCCCGGCGTTCGCGCCCACGCTGCTGAATATCAGCATGATCGGCTTTGCGCTGTTTGCCGCGCCGCACTTCCATCCGCCGGTGATGGCGCTGGCGTGGGCAGTGGTGGTGGGCGGGCTGCTGCAGCTGTTTTATCAACTGCCGCACCTGAAAAAGATTGGCATGCTGGTACTGCCGCGCGTCAACCTGCGCGATGCCGGCGTGTGGCGGGTGATGCGCCAGATGGGCCCGGCGATTCTCGGCGTGTCGGTGAGCCAGATCTCGCTGATCATCAATACCATTTTCGCCTCGTTTCTGGTCTCCGGCTCGGTGTCGTGGATGTACTACGCCGATCGTCTGATGGAGTTTCCCTCTGGCGTGCTGGGCGTCGCGCTCGGCACCATCCTGCTGCCGTCGCTGGCGAAGAGTTTTGCCAGCGGCAACCACGATGAATATTCCCGTCTGATGGACTGGGGCCTGCGTCTGTGCTTCCTGCTGGCGCTGCCGAGCGCGGTTGCGCTGGGCATTCTTTCCGGTCCGCTCACCGTGGCGCTGTTCCAGTACGGAAAATTTACCGCTTTTGATGCGGCGATGACCCAGCGCGCGCTGATTGCCTATTCGGTTGGGCTGATGGGGCTGATCGTGGTGAAAGTGCTGGCGCCGGGCTTTTATTCGCGGCAGGACATCAAAACGCCGGTAAAGATTGCTATCGCCACCTTGATCATGACGCAGCTGATGAACCTGGCGTTTATCGGCCCGCTGAAGCACGCCGGTCTGTCGCTGTCGATTGGTCTGGCTGCCTGCCTGAATGCGGCGCTGCTCTACTGGCAGCTGCGCAAACAGCAAATCTTTCAGCCGCAGCCGGGCTGGCACGGTTTCCTGCTGCGTCTGCTGGTCGCCGTCGCGGTGATGGCTGCTGCGCTGCTGGGCATTCTGCAGGTGATGCCGGCGTGGGAAGAGGGGCAGATGTGGTGGCGGCTACTGCGGCTGGCGGCGGTGTGCGCCATTGGCGGCGGCGCTTACTTCGTGATGCTCGGTTTACTGGGCTTCCGCCCGCGCGATTTTGCCCGCCGCACAGCGGTGTGAGCGCACAATAAAAAAGGGTCGCCCGGCGTGGCGACCCTGATTCAGCGGACCCGCAGCACGGCTGCGTTTAGCCTTTGCGGCTCAGCGTCGTCTGGCCTAAACCACGACCGTCCGGGCCGTAAAATGACTGGGTCTGATGCGGTTTCAGCACCGACAGCGCCTGTTCGGTAAAGGTCATCTGATGCTGCAACAGCATGCCATTGTGCTGATTGGCGTCGCGCAGACGCTGGGTATGTTGCTGAATACTGTGCCAGCGGCGTGCGATGTCACTGTGACCACGATAAGGCGCTTTGGTACCCAGCGACAGCTCGGTTTTGCGGCGCATCTCGTCCAGATAATTCAACGTCGTCAGCAGCGCGCTTTTATCTTCTGTAATGCGCTGCAGCAGGTTGCCATTAATCCGTCCGGCAGAAAGTTGCTGCTGCTCTTCATCCATCACGACGTTAAGCGAACTCAGCACATCCTGCATTTTATCTAAGGTGGTCAGCAGATTATCCATCGGGACTATTTACCCTCTAAAAACGCCCTGGTATCGGCGATCAGCGCATCGGCGATCTTACCGGTATCCATTTTCAGTTCACCATTACGAATGGCGGTCTTCAGCTGCTCTACGCGCGCTGTGTTAATATCTTTGCTGCCCGGCTGCATCAGCTGCGCCTGAGCGGGACTCAGCGTCACTTCCGCACCATTCTGGCTGGTGCTGGTGGCCGGTGCGCTGTTCTGACGCACTTTTGCCTGGTTGTCGCTGCTGTCACGGGTTTGTACAGTGCTCACCGGTTTTAAAGGCTGCGTTCTGTCGATACTCATGGTGTGGCTCCTGTTAGGGTCAGTTGGGGATCAGCCAACTGAGTCAGCATAGGGTAATATCATTGTTGATATCTCTATCGGCAGAACAACAGCGTTCTTTAACGCTTTATAGCGATATCAGAATATTCCCATCCTCGCTGACACGACCGCTTACCACCTGGCCATTGCTCATGCGCACGCGCACCGTCTGCGCCGCGCTGGCGTTGTTTAACGCACGACCTTCACTGCTGGCATTAAAGCCGTTGCCGCTGGCAATCACCATCACATTCTGACCGGCTTTCACCCGCCACGGCTGGCGCAGCATGGTGGCCGTCACCGGCTGGCCTGGCGCAATGTCACGCAGGGCAATGGCGTCCGCCAGATTGCTGCTGCTGAGCAGCGCGCGCGCCGGCAGCGTATCCAGCCGGCCACTCTCCAGGCGGAAATCACTGGCGCTGACGTTGCTGCCGCGCGCCAGCTGACGATTGGCTACCAGATACTCGCCGGTGACCTGCACCTGCACCTGCAGATAGCGACGATTCTGGCCGCAGCTGGCGGCAATGCTCAGATTGCCCCACTGGCGACTGTTCCCCGGTAGCAGCAGCTGCGGTGTGTCGCAGGCGGGCCACTGCGTCTGCGGCGTGCGGACCACCACGGTCATACCGGCGGCGTGCTGCGGATCGCGCGCCTGAAAGAACTGAGTCAGCTGCGCGCTGAGATCGGCAGCATAGCCGGGCGTCGCGAAGGCCAGCCACAGCAGGGCCAGCAGGGAAGAAGTTGTACGCATCAACGCCTCCTGTCGAAAAGATGGCACTGAGTCTACTCCGCACACCAAAAATTCAAGGTGAAAAATAGCCACGATTTTTGCTGCTATTCAGACGATAGCCCTTGCTTTTGTCCCATTAAGCTGTCAGCTCGAAATTCTCATTCGCGGAGGAAGCATGCTCGACAAACTCGATGCCGCGCTGCGATTTGGTACAGAAGCATTAAACCTGCGGGCGCAGCGCCAGGAGATTCTGGCGTCTAACATTGCCAACGCCGATACCCCGGGCTACCAGGCGCGGGATATCGACTTTGCCAGCCAGCTGAGCAAGGTGATGCAGAACGGCCGTGCCGAAGGCAGCAGCCTGGCGCTCAATGTCACGTCATCACGTCACATTGAAGCGCAGACCAATTCACAGCCCGCACTGGATCTGCTGTACCGCATTCCCGATCAGCCTGCCGCGGATGGTAACACCGTGGATATGGATCGCGAGCGTACGCAGTTTGCGGATAACAGCCTGAAATACCAAACCGATCTCACCCTCATCAGTAGCCAGATCAAAGGCATGATGAGCGTTCTGCAGGGGCAATAATCATGGCATTGCTGAATATCTTTGATATCGCCGGTTCTGCGATGACCGCACAGTCACAGCGGCTCAACGTCAGCGCCAGTAACCTGGCCAACGCCGACAGCGTCACCGGGCCGGACGGTCAGCCGTACGTGGCGAAGCAGGTGATTTTCCAGACCGATGCCGCTCAGGGCGCGGCCACCGGCGGCGTCAAAGTGGCCGGTGTCGTGAACGACCCGACGCCCGCCAAACTGGTGTATGACCCGGGTAATCCGCTGGCTGACCAGAAAGGCTACGTCAAAATGCCTAACGTCGACGTGGTCGCCGAAACCGTTAACACCATGTCCGCGTCGCGCAGCTATCAGGCCAACGTCGAAGTGCTGAACACGGTGAAGTCAATGATGATGAAAACCCTCACCATGGGTCAGTAACGGAGACGCATTATGAGCCTTGCAGTAGGGATTAAAGACAACCTCGACCCCACGGTCCTCAGCTCCAGCAGCAGCACCGGCAGCGGCAACAGCGCGCAGGATCTGCAAAACCAGTTCCTGAACATGCTGGTGACGCAGCTGAAAAATCAGGACCCGACTAACCCGATGGACAACAGTCAGCTGACAACCCAGCTGACGCAGATCAACACCCTGAGCGGCATTGAAAAACTCAATACCACGCTGGGATCGATCTCCGGTCAGATCAGCACCAGCCAGTCGCTGCAGAGCTCAACGCTGATCGGCCATGGCGTAATGGTGAAGGGCAGCCAGGTGCTGGTCGGCAGCGGCACCAGCACGCCGTTTGGCGTGGAACTGGGTACCGCGTCGACCGCCACCAGCGTCACCATCAAAGATGGCAACGGCAGCGTAGTGCGCTCCATCGATCTCGGCGGTCTCAGCGCCGGCGTTCACACCTTCTCGTGGGACGGCAAGATGGACGATGGCAGCGCCGCACCGGACGGCAAATATACGGTTTCACTCGCCGCCAGCAATGGCAGCACCCAACTGGTGGCACAGCCGCTGAACTACGCCTATGTCAACGGCGTCAGCACCGTGAATAACACCGCAAAACTGGATCTCGGCACCATGGGCTCCGCGACCCTCGATGAAATTCGTCAGATTCTCTGACTAACCTCTTAGCAGGAGAAATAGCATGTCATTTTCACAAGCGGTGAGCGGCCTGGGCGCTGCCTCCAGCAACCTCGACGTTATTGGTAACAACATCGCCAACTCGGCGACGGCCGGCTTTAAATCCAGCACCATCGCGTTTGCCGATATGTTCGCCGGTTCGAACGTCGGTATGGGTACCAAAGTCGCAGCGGTGATTCAGAACTTTAACGACGGCACCACCACCTCTACCAGCCGTGGGCTGGACGTGGCGCTGAGCGGCAACGGTTTCTTCCGTCTGACCGACGCCAGCGGCGGCGTGTTCTATTCGCGTAACGGCCAGTTCACGCTGGACGAAAACCGTAACCTGGTGAACACCCAGGGCCTGACCGTAACCGGCTATCCGGCTAACGGCACCCCGCCAACCATTCAGGCCGGTGCCAACCCGGTCGCGCTGAGCATTCCGACCACCCAGATGTCGGCGCGCGCCACCACTACCGCCACCATGGTATCCAACCTGAACTCAACCGATGCGGTGCCAACCGGCGGTGCGTTCACGGCAACCAACGTGGATACTTACAACGCCAAAAGCACCGTGACCGTATACGACTCGCAGGGTAACGACCACGCGCTGGATCTGTACTACGTCAAAACGGCCGACAACAACTGGACGGTGCACGCGATTGATTCCACCACTGGTCAGGCTGCCGGTAACTTCAACATGGTATTCGATACCAGCGGTAACCTGACCTCGGCCAGCACAGTGGCGCTGACCATTCAGGGTGCCAACGGTGCCGCGGCCAACCAGGCCGTCAGCCTCAGCGTGCTCGGCAGCCTGCAGCAGAACACCGGCAAAACCAACTTCGGTAACCCAACCCAGGATGGCTATGCACCGGGCGATCTGACCAGCTACACCATCAACGACGATGGCACCATCACCGGGACTTACTCCAACCAGAAAACCCAGCTGCTGGGTCAGATTGTGCTGGCGAGTTTCTCTAACCCGGAAGGGCTGAAGTCCGAAGGCGATAACGTCTGGTCGGCGACCAACTCCTCGGGCCAGGCGGCAGTCGGTCTGGCAGGCACCGGTACCTACGGCAACCTGACCTCCGGCGCGCTGGAAGCGTCCAACGTCGACCTGAGTAAAGAGCTGGTGAATATGATCGTTGCCCAGCGTAACTATCAGGCCAACAGCCAGACCATCAAAACGCAGGACCAGATTCTTAACACCCTGGTCAACCTTCGTTAATACGCTAACGGGATTGCTTTATGGATCACGCAATATATACCGCGATGGGCGCGGCCAGTCAGACGATGGAGCAACAGTCTGTCACCGCCAGCAACCTCGCCAACGCCTCGACGCCGGGCTTTCGCGCTCAGCTCAATGCGCTGCGCGCGGTGCCGGTCAACGGCTGGTCGCTGCCAACACGTACGCTGGTGGCCGCTTCCACACCGGGTGCCGATATGTCGCAGGGCTCGCTCGATTACACTGAGCGTCCGCTCGATGTGGCGGTGCAGCAGGATGGCTGGCTGGCGGTGCGTACCGCTGACGGCAGCGAAGCTTATACCCGCAACGGTAACATGCAGATTAGCCCGACCGGCCAGCTGACCATTCAGGGCAATCCCGTGATGGGCGATGGCGGTCCGATTGCCGTGCCGCAGGGCGCGCAACTGACCATTGCCGCCGACGGCTCCATCACCGCGCTTAACGCCGGTGACGCGCCGAACGCCACGGTGCAGCTTGGACGGCTGAAGCTGGTACGTGCCACAGGCCAGGAACTGACGCGCGGTGATGACGGCATGTTCCGTCCCAGCGCCGCCACTCAGGCACAGCGCGGCGCGGCGCTGCCGAATGACGCGACCGTGCAGGTGATGCCGGGCGTGCTGGAGGGCAGCAACGTGAAGCCCGTGGAAACCATGGTCGACATGATCGCCAACGCCCGACGTTTTGAGATGCAGATGAAAGTGATCTCCAACGTCGATGAAAACGAACAGCGGGCTAATCAGCTACTCAATATGAGCAGCTAAGGCTTAAGGAAAACAGAATGATTCGTTCTTTATGGATCGCGAAAACCGGTCTTGACGCACAGCAGACCAACATGGACGTCATCGCCAACAACCTGGCGAACGTCAGCACCAACGGCTTTAAGCGTTCACGCGCGGTGTTCGAAGATCTGATGTACCAGACCCTGCGTCAGCCGGGTGCGCAGTCGTCAGAACAGACCACGCTGCCGTCGGGCCTGCAGATCGGTACCGGTGTGCGTCCGGTGACCACCGAACGTCTGCACAACCAGGGCAACCTGTCGCAGACCAGCAACTCAAAAGATGTGGCGATTAATGGTCAGGGCTATTTCCAGGTGCAGATGCCGGACGGTACGTCGGCGTATACCCGCGACGGCTCGTTCCAGGTGGATCAGAACGGCCAGCTGGTGACCAACGCCGGTTTCCCGGTGCAGCCAGGCATCACTATTCCGGCGAACGCCACCAGCATCACCATTGCGCGTGACGGCGTGGTGACGGTGACACAGCAGGGGCAGACGCAGCCGGCACAGGTTGGCCAGCTGACGCTCAGCACCTTCATGAACGATGCCGGACTGGATAGCGTCGGGGAAAACCTCTATCAGGAAACCCAGGCCTCCGGTGCGCCGACCGAAAGCACGCCGGGCCAGAACGGGGCCGGTCTGCTGTATCAGGGTTACGTGGAAACCTCCAACGTCAACGTGGCGGAAGAGCTGGTGACCATGATCCAGACGCAGCGCGCTTATGAGATCAACAGCAAAGCGATCAGCACCTCCGATCAGATGCTGCAGAAGTTAACCCAGCTGTAATGCCGGGATCGTTGGGCCAGCGCGTCTGGCCCGATTAAGAACATGAAAAAGGTCAGAACTCCGTGGCGAAGCAAGTGATTCTCAAGCCTGGGCATTGGTTAGTAGCCACGCTGCTACTGACCCTTAACGGTTGTGCGCTGGTGCCGCGCACGCCACTGGTACAGGGCGCGACGACGGCTGAGCCGACGCCATCCGCACCGCCGGTGGTGAACGGTTCCATTTTTCAGGGCGTGGCGCCGCTCAACTACGGCTATCAGCCGCTGTTTGAGGATCGTCGTCCACGTAACATTGGTGACACCCTGACCATTACGCTGCAGGAAAACGTCAGCGCCAGCAAAAGCTCTTCAGCCAATGCCAGCCGCGACGGCAGTAACAGCTTTGGCCTGAGCGCCATCCCAACCGGCCTGGCCGGACTGGTGGGCGCCGGCGGCGAAAAAGCCGCGCTCGATGCCAACGGCAAAAACGATTTCGCTGGCAAAGGTGGCGCGACCGCCAACAACACCTTTACCGGCACCATCACCGTCACCGTTAACCAGGTGCTGTCGAACGGCAACCTGCGCGTGGTCGGCGAGAAACAGATTGAAATCAACCAGGGCACCGAATTTATTCGCTTCTCTGGCGTAGTGAACCCGCGCACCATCAGCGCCAGCAACGCGGTGCTGTCAACGCAGGTCGCCGATGCACGTATTGAGTACGTCGGTAACGGTTATATCAATGAGGCGCAGACCATGGGCTGGTTCCAGCGCTTCTTCCTGAACGTCTCGCCGATGTAAGAGGTCATGATGAAAAACACTACACTGCTGCGTTTGGGCCTGGGCCTGTTGCTCGGCATCAGCAGCCTGATGGCGCAGGCCGATCGCATCCGCGATCTCACCAGCGTGCAGGGCGTACGCGATAACCAGCTGATTGGTTACGGTCTGGTGGTTGGCCTTGATGGCACCGGTGACCAGACCACCCAGACGCCGTTCACCACGCAAACGGTGAGTAACATGCTGTCGCAGCTGGGCATCACCGTGCCTGCCGGCACCAACATGCAGCTGAAAAACGTGGCGGCGGTGATGGTCACCGCCAAACTGCCGTCGTTTGCCCGTCAGGGACAGACGGTTGACGTGGTGGTGTCCTCTCTGGGTAACGCCAAAAGCTTGCGCGGCGGTACGCTGCTGATGACGCCGCTGAAGGGCGTCGATAACCAGGTTTACGCGCTGGCGCAGGGTAACATTCTGGTTGGAGGGGCGGGCGCCTCGGCCGGTGGCAGCAGCGTGCAGGTTAACCAGCTCAACGGCGGCCGCATTACCGGTGGCGCCACCGTCGAGCGTGAGCTGCAGAGCAACTTCGGCAGCCAGAACACCATCAACCTGCAGCTTAACAACGAAGATTTCACCATGGCACAGCGCATTGCTGATGCCATCAACAGCCGTGGCGTGGGGTCAGCGCTGCCGCTGGACGCCCGTACCGTGCAAATCCGCGTGTCGCCGAATAACAGCTCGCAGGTACGTCTGCTGGCGGAGATCCAGAACATCGACGTGTCGGTACCGCTGGAAGACGCCAAAGTGATCATCAACTCGCGCACCGGTTCGGTGGTGATGAATCGCGAAGTGACGCTCAATACCTGTGCGGTGGCGCAGGGCAACCTGTCGGTCACGGTTAATCAGCAGCAGAACGTTAGCCAGCCGGATACGCCGTTTGCCGGTGGTCAGACGGTTGCCACCACGCAAACGCAGATCGATCTGCGTCAGAGCGGTGGCGCGCTGCAGCGGGTTAACGCCAGTGCCAACCTGAACAACGTAGTGCGGGCGCTGAATGCGCTGGGTGCGACACCGATTGAGCTGATGTCGATTCTGCAATCGATGGAGAGCGCGGGCTGCCTGCGCGCGAAGCTGGAAATTATCTGATGACCGATACGCAATCGCTGATGAACGCGGCGTATGACAGCCGCTCGCTGAACGAACTGAAACGCCAGGCTGCCGTGGACCCGAAAGGCAAAGCGCTGCAGGTGGCGAAGCAGGTCGAAGGGATGTTCGTGCAGATGATGCTGAAAAGCATGCGTGAAGCGCTGCCGCAGGATGGCATGCTGAGCAACGATCAGACGCGGCTTTACACCTCGCTTTACGATCAGCAGATTGCGCAGGAAATCGGCAAGCGCGGGCTGGGTCTGGCCGACACCATTGTCAAACAGATGCAGCCGGCGCAGGCACCGGACGAAAGCGCCGGTACCGTGCCGATGAAACTGGATAACAGCTTCATCTATAGCAGCATGGCGCCCACGCAGCTGGAGCAGATGGTGCGCAAAGCGGTGCCGCGTCTGCCGGTCTCGCCGGCCAGCCTGCCGGGTGACAGCAATGAGTTTATCGCCCAGCTGGCGCAGCCGGCGAAAGTAGCCAGCCAGCAGAGCGGCATTCCTCACCATCTGATTCTGGCGCAGGCGGCACTGGAGTCCGGCTGGGGCCAGCGGCAGATCCTGACGCGCGACGGTAAGCCGAGCTACAACGTGTTCGGGATCAAAGCCAGCGGCGACTGGAAGGGCGAAACCACCGACATCATGACCACGGAATACGAGGGCGGTGAAGCGAAGAAAGTGCGCGCCACCTTCCGCGTTTATGGCTCCTATTTCGAAGCACTCAGCGATTACGTGCGGTTGATTTCCAGTAACCCACGTTATGCGGCGGTGGCGAACGCACCGAGCGCCGAGCAGGGCGCGCGCGCGCTGCAGGCGGCTGGCTATGCGACTGACCCGAAATATGCGCAGAAACTGGTAGGAATGATCCAGCAATTCAAAAACATGGGCGAAAAAGTGGTTAAGGCTTACAGCCAGGATTTCACCGATCTGTTCTGATTTTTCCGCTCAAGTTTCGCTTAAGCACGCCGATAACCTTCACATGCCGCGGGCGTTGTGGCCCGCGCAATCGCACTGATGACTGCCAGCCCGGTTAACGGGAAAAAGGAACCGAGATGTCCAGCATAATTAACTCCGCGATGAGCGGGCTGAGCGCCGCACAGGCCGCATTAAGCACCACCAGTAACAACATCAGTAATTACACCGTGGCCGGTTATTCGCGCCAGACGATTTTGCTGTCGCAGGCCAACAGTACGCTGCAGGGCAGCAACTATTATGGCAACGGCGTCAATGTGACCGGCGTGCAGCGTGAATACGATGAGTTTATTACCGCCCAGTTGCGCGGTAACAGTGCCAACTACAGCGCGGTCAATTCACAGTACAACCAGATTTCGAATATTGATGATCTGTTGTCGACGTCGACCACCAGCCTGTCTGACTCGATTCAGAGCTTTTTCACTAACGTGCAGAACGTGGTGAGTAACGCGGACGATCCTTCTGCGCGTCAGTCTATGCTCAGCTATGCGCAGGGGCTGGTAAACCAGTTCCAGACCACCGCACAGTATCTGACCAGCATGCAAAACAGCGTCAATACGGACATCAAAGCCAGCGTCGAGCAGATCAACACCTATTCCAGCCAGATTGCCGATCTCAACACGCAGATCGCCAAGCTGACCACCGGCGGCGGCTCTGCGCCTAACGACCTGCTCGATCAGCGCGATCAGCTGGTCAATAACCTGAATGGCCTGGTCGGCGTGAACGTGTCGCAGCAGGACGGTAACTATATCGTCTCGATGGGTAACACCACGCTGGTCAACGGCAGCAAAACCACCTCGCTGATCGCCATGCCTTCCAGCAGCGATGCGTCGCGCATTACCGTGGGCTATGTCGATAAGCAGGCCGGTAACGTTGAGATCCCGGAAAAAACGCTGACCACCGGTTCGCTCGGGGGCCTGCTGGCGTTCCGTACCCAGGATCTGGATAACGCGCAGAACCAGCTCGGACAGCTGGCAGCGGCATTCACCACCAGCTTCAACCAGGTGCACAGCCAGGGCTATGACAGCAAAGGCAACACCGGCATCAACTTCTTCAATATTGGTAGCCCGACAGTGGTGACCAACAGCAAAAACACTTCTGCCGCCACCGTCAGTGCCAGCTGGACCGACACCGGGGCGATGAAAGCCTCTAATTACAGCGTGAGCTATGACGGCAGCAACTGGTCGGTGACGCGTCTTTCGGACAACGTGAAAGTGACGCCGACCATGGGCAGCGACGGTGCCGGCAATACCACCATGAGCTTTGACGGACTGTCATTAACGGTAAACGGAACGGCTAACGCCAAAGACAGCTTCCTGGTCAAACCGTTGCAGGATGTGATTAGCGGCATGTCAGTGGCTATCACCAGTGAATCGCAGATCGCGGCAGCTTCGGCTGCGGGTGGCGCCAGCGATAACCGTAACGCGCAAAAGCTGCTGGACCTGCAGGATGCCAAACTGATTAACGGTAACGCCACGCTGGCGCAGGGTTATGCCAGCCTGGTGAGCACCGTCGGCAACAAAACCAAAAACCTCGAAACCGCCGCTACCACCCAGAAGGGCGTGGTGACGCAGCTGACCGAACGTCAGCAGTCGGTTTCTGGCGTAAACCTCGACGAAGAGTACGCCAACCTGAGCAAATATCAGCAATTTTACATGGCGAACGCGCAGGTACTGCAAACCGCCAATACCATTTTCGATGCTCTGATGAGCATTCGCGGTTAATACGGGAGGCCTGACCGATGAGACTCAGTACCAATATGATTTTCGACCAGCAGGTGCGCGGCGTCACTGATGCGCAATCCTCCTGGCTGAAAGCGGGTGAACAATTGTCAACCGGTCGCCGCGTGACCAATCCGTCTGACGATCCGATCGCCGCTTCGCGCGCCGTGGTGCTGTCGCAGACGCAGGCGCGCGACAGCCAGTTCGCGCTGGCGCGTTCGTTCGCGAATCAGGGCCTGTCGCTGGAAGAGAGCACGCTGAGTGATGTCACGACGGCGATTCAGTCGGCGCAATCCACGCTGATCAGCGCCGGTAACGGCTCGCTGAGTGACGATGACCGCGCCTCTTATGCTACCCAGCTGGAGGGCATTCGCTCGCAGCTGCTCAACCTGGCCAACAGCAAAGACGGGAACGGCCGCTACCTGTTTGCCGGCTATGCGTCCGACAAGCCGCCGTTCACCGAAGATGCCAGCGGTAAAATCATCTATAGCGGTGGCAGCGACGCGATCACCCAGAAAGTCGACAGCGAACGCACCATGACGGTGGGCCATACCGGTAATTCAATTTTTGACCAGCTGACCAGCAACGCCAAGCCAGAGCCGGATGGCAGCGCCAGCCAGACTAACCTGTTCGATATGCTGGATGACGCCATTGCGGCGCTGAAAGTGCCGCAGAATGATGCTGACGATGCCACTAAACAGACCTTCAGCGCGGCGATGGACAAAGCCAACCGTGGCTTCAGCAACTCGCTGAACAATGTGCTGGCGGTGCGTTCTGAGATTGGTACCCAGCTGGACGAACTGGATACGCTGGATGCAAAAGGTGACGACCGCAAGGTGACGCTGAAAGATCAGATGAGCACGCTGGTTAACGTCGATTACACCGAAGCCATTTCTACCTACACCATGCAGCAGCAGCTGCTGCAGGCGTCGTACACCACCTTTAGCGATATGTCGAAGATGTCGCTGTTCCAGATGAATAAATAAACCTGACTGTTTGAGCGTACTTAAACCGGGTACGCTTAGTTTTTCCCACTGCCTGCGAGGGCCGTGGGATTTTTTTTGGCTTTTATTCAGAGTGTTCAGTCAGGTGGAAGGGGAGAATGCGGGCAATAAAAAACCCCGGACCAGCCGGGGTTTGGAGACGGTAGTGCTCTACAGCAGAGACTTACGCGCTTTCCGGACGGGTAGCCGGTGCGGTAGCCTGATGCGTGGCGCTGTGACCACCGGCTGAACCGCGTCCTTCGAAGTTGAAGGCCGGACGGACCCAGTCACTGTGACGCACGGGCTCAGGTTCCCATGCCGGTGCCGGTGCTTTGGTCATCGGCGCCGTAGCGTGATGCTTAAAGCGGGTCTCAGCATGGCTGACCCCGGTATCACGGGCGGCAACCGGTGCGTGCGGTTCGGTGACCGGCGCGACAGGTGCTTCGGCCGCTACCGGCGCGGACAGCACTTCTTCTACCTGCGCTTCGACTGCGGGTGACACCTCGATCGGAGCCTGTTCCGCTGCGCTAACCGCTTCGGTAACCACTGGCGGCGTCTCTTCGGCAGGCGTAACAGCCGGTTGCGCTTCTGCTGCGGTTTCCTGTGCAACTGCTTCATCGGCTGCGGAAATCACTGCTGGCTGGTGATCAACCGGTACCGCCACTGGCGTCAGGTCATCAGTATTCACCACCGGCACCTCAGTGTGCGCCTGCGGTTCAGCCTGATGCACCACTTCTGGCGCTGGCGTTTCTGGCTGTGCCACGGCTGCGGCTTCGACAGCCACAGGCAGTTCTTCCGCCGGGGCGGCATCCTGATAGCCATAGTCTGGCATTTCGTTCAGCGCCTGGTTAGAAGTGAAGTGCTCGTGAGTCTGCGTGACCGGATAGGTGATCCACACTTTGCCTGACGCCATCTCTGGTGAGGCTGCAGCTGTTTCCAGCGGCATCGCAGACTGCGTAGGGTAACGCTCGTCACGATAGCGACGACGACGCTGACCGCTGACGCGCAGATGACGCGGTGAGCGACGTGAACGGCGCGGCATGTTGGCCCCGTCACGGTTCTCGCTGTCATCCTGCTCATCCTGAGCGGTTTCGGCTTGCTCTTTCAGCTGGGCGCGCTGGCTGTTTTCCTGCACCGCTTCAGTAACGGCGGCGGCAGGCAGCTCAGCAGGGATCGCCTCAGCGTTGTCACCTACGCGCACGCGCTGACTGAGCTGGCGCTGTTTGCGACGCGGCATAACCTGAACGCGTTCGTCTTCCTGCGCAACGCTGTCATCAACGCTATCAACAACAGGCACCTGCTCAGCCACTTGCGGCTCCTGCTGCGCACGCTTCTCTTCCTGACGACGACGCTGGCGCTCAGCACGCTGTTCGCGACGCTGTTGCTGCTGCTCATCACGCTGCTGCAGTTGCTCTTCAGTCAGCGCCGGACGCTCGCCGCGCGCGTCATTCTGACGCTTGTTACGGCGGTTATCCTGATCGCGTGGCTCGCGGGCTTCACGAGGCTCACGTGGTTCACGCGGCTCGCGCGCTTCACGTGGCTCACGGCCTTCACGGCTCTGCGCATGCTCACCGTTGCGCGGTGTGCGCTCGCGGCGATTGTTGTTGTTGCGACGATTGTTACGACGCTCACCACGCTGCTGCGTATTCTCACCGTCAGCCGTTTTCGCTTCGGTCTTCTCTTCAGCAGGGGCCGCGGCGGGGGCATCACCAGCAAACAGTTTTTTCAGGCCACCCAGCAGGCGCGCAACAAAACCGGTGCTGACGGTCGCGGGTGCTGCGACCGCCGGTTTGGCTTTGACGTCAACCGCTGCCGGCTGGCTCTCTTCACTTACTTCAACCGGAGCCGGTGGTGCATCTGGCATCACGAAGGCGGCCAGTGCTGGCTGCTCCGGACGACGACGCTCAGCGTGCTCTTCTTCCGAAGGCAGCGCCATCTCAGCTTCATGCAGTTTCGGCAGGTGATAGGAGAGGGTTTGCGTCTCTTCACCTTTGCGCACGCGCAGCACCGAGTAGTGCGGCGTTTCCATCTGATCGTTTGGCACGATGATGGCACGCACGCCGCCCTGACGTTTCTCAATCGCACTGACCGCTTCACGTTTTTCGTTCAGCAGGTAAGAGGCCACCTGAACCGGCACAATGGCGTGCACTTCTTTGGTGTTGTCTTTCAGCGCTTCTTCTTCAATCAGACGCAGGATCGACAGCGACAGCGATTCGTTATCACGAATGGTGCCGGTGCCGCTACAGCGCGGGCAGACGTGATGGCTGGACTCACCCAGTGACGGGCTGAGGCGCTGACGCGACATCTCCAGCAGACCAAAGCGTGAAATGTGGCTGATCTGGATACGCGCCCGATCCTGACGTACCGCTTCACGCAGACGGTTTTCCACGGCGCGCTGATGGCGCACAGGCGTCATATCGATGAAGTCGATAACAATCAGACCACCGAGGTCGCGCAGACGCAGCTGACGGGCAATCTCGTCGGCGGCTTCCAGGTTAGTGTTGAAGGCGGTCTCTTCGATATCACCACCGCGTGTCGCGCGGGCGGAGTTGATATCAATGGCGGTCAGCGCTTCGGTGCTGTCGATAACGATAGAACCGCCGGACGGCAGGCGCACTTCGCGCTGGAACGCCGATTCAATCTGCGATTCGATCTGGTAATGGCTGAACAGCGGAATTTCACCGGTATACAGTTTGATTTTGCTGCTGAAGTCAGGACGACCGAGCGCGGCGATGTGCTGACGCGCCAGCTCCAGCACTTTCGGGTTATCGATAAGGATTTCACCGATATCCTGGCGCAGGTAGTCGCGGAAGGCGCGCACAATCACGTTACTTTCCTGATGAATCAGGAACGGTGCCGGGCGGCTGTCTGCGGCTTTTTTGATGGCTTCCCAGTGCTTCAGACGGAAGCTGAGGTCCCACTGCAGCGATTCGGCAGATTTGCCGACGCCAGCGGTACGCACGATCAGGCCCATGCCGTCCGGCAGCTCCAGCGCTGACAGCGCCTCTTTCAGCTCGGTACGGTCGTCACCTTCGATACGGCGGGAAATGCCGCCGGCGCGCGGATTGTTGGGCATCAGCACCAGATAGCTACCAGCCAGCGAAATAAAGGTGGTCAGTGCTGCCCCTTTATTACCGCGCTCCTCTTTATCAATTTGTACGATCACTTCCTGGCCTTCACGCAGCACATCTTTGATGTTCGGACGGCCATGCGCGTTGTAATTAGCAGGGAAGTATTCGCGGGAAATTTCTTTCAGAGGGAGGAAACCGTGACGCTCGGCACCGTAATCAACAAACGCAGCTTCGAGGCTGGGTTCAATACGGGTGATTTTACCTTTGTAGATGTTGGCTTTTTTCTGCTCGTGTCCGGGGCTTTCGATATCCAGATCGTACAGACGTTGTCCGTCAACAAGGGCAACGCGCAACTCCTCCTGCTGAGTTGCGTTGATTAACATTCTTTTCATCGTGACTTACTCGTTATTCTCACATGAGTGATAAAGCTGCGGGCATCGTTACCCTGGACGAGAATCAACCGATGGCCCCGTGTCTGCATGCACTGACGTCAACCTCACGGTTGTCGGCGGCTAAAGGGGCGCAAATCTTGTCGGTGGCCTGTTTTTCATAAGGAAAACCAGCGCCTGAAGGTGGAAGTGCTACAGAGTATTCAAAAATCCACACATCCCAGTCTGTCGTCCAGGCCGCAACCCGCAGCCCGCTAAGTGCCTGATTAAACATCACGTCTTACGCCATTGCTGCGTGTCCGTTTCATCCGGCAAAATACCTTAATTTCGCTCTTTTTCCTGCCTGACTCTTTCCAGGACAGAAACCTCTGCATTATTCCATTGCTTAGCAACTTATAGCAAGGCGACTTTTACCGAGCTGTGAAGTTTGTTCATCCTTAACCTGTTCATTTGCAGGGGTAATCATCGCATCGTTGAAAAAGCCAGCATTCTGGCCGCGTAACGCGGCGATAAAGTCAGAGTTAAGCACAGAAAAAGGGGTGGCGCTATCCGGGGACACTATTTAGAATCGCCGCCATGAAAACAGAGAATCCCGGCGTACAATTTGTCGCCATCACGGCTGAAAATGCCGGTCAACGCATTGATAACTTTTTGCGCACCCAGCTGAAAGGGGTGCCGAAAAGCATGATTTACCGCATTCTGCGTAAAGGCGAGGTGCGGGTGAATAAGAAGCGCGTAAAACCTGAATATAAGCTGGAAGACGGCGACGAAGTGCGCGTGCCGCCGGTGCGCGTGGCCGAGCGTGAAGAGCAGGCAGTGTCGCCCAAACTGGATAAAGTAGCGGCGCTGGAGTCGTGCATTCTGTATGAAGACGATTATCTGCTGGTGCTGAACAAACCGTCCGGCACCGCGGTGCACGGCGGCAGCGGGCTGAGCTTCGGCGTGATTGAAGGGCTGCGCGCGCTGCGCCCGGAGGCGCGTTTCCTTGAACTGGTGCACCGTCTCGATCGTGACACGTCCGGCATTTTGCTGGTGGCGAAGAAGCGCTCGGCGCTGCGTTCACTGCACGAGCAGCTGCGTGAGAAGGGCATGCAGAAGGATTATCTGGCGCTGGTGCGCGGCGACTGGCCATCGCACCTGAAAGTAGTGCAGGCACCGCTGCTGAAAAATATTCTGCAAAGCGGCGAGCGCGTGGTGCGGGTCAGCGCTGAGGGCAAGCCCTCAGAAACGCGCTTTAAAGTTGAAGAACGTTTTGGCCTGGCGACATTAGTTAAAGCCAGTCCGGTGACCGGACGTACGCATCAGATTCGCGTGCATACCCTGCATGGCGGACACCCGATTGCCTTTGACGATCGTTATGGCGATCGCGAATTCGATCGCCAGCTGGCACCAACCGGTCTGGCGCGGCTGTTCCTGCATGCTGCCGCGCTGACGTTTACCCATCCCAACACCGGCGAAAGCCTGCGTATGGAAGCGCCGCTGGATAAGGCACTAAAGCACTGCCTGTCCCAGCTGCGCCAGCAGAAAAAAGCCTGACAGCGTGGCATCAGCCCAGCGGATTGATGCCCGCCTGCCTTAACAGGCCATTCAGCGCGATCAGCGGTAAGCCAATCAGGCTATTGGGATCGCGCCCTTCCAGCCGTTCGAACAGACAAATCCCCAGTCCCTCACTTTTGAAACTGCCGGCGCACTGCAGCGGCTGCTCCAGCTCGACGTAGCGCGCGATCTCAGCCGTGCTCAGTTGCCGAAAATGCACGGTAAAGGGTTCACACAGCACATGCTGCTGCGCGCTGGCGGGGTGAATCAGCGCCAGGCCGGTATAAAAGGTAATGGCTTTACCGCTCGCCAGCGCCAGCTGCTGGCAGGCGTTCTCTGCGGTATGCGGCTTGCCGGCGATGCGGCCGTCCAGTACACAGACCTGATCGGACCCAATGATCCAGTGCGCAGGATAGCGCGCGGCCAGCGCCTGCGCTTTGGCGATGGCCAGCCGCTGCACCAGCTGCGGCGCGGCTTCTCCCGGCAGCGGCGTTTCATCGCTTTCAGGGGCGGCAGTGATAAACGGCAGGCCGAGCTTGCGCAGCAGCGCCTGACGGAAAGGAGAGGTTGAGGCTAAAACCAGCGGTGTCATCATTTTTTTGCAGAAGTGATAGCGTAAAGATGACAGGCATTTTAAACTATGCGCCGCACTGGATGCGACTAACGGGTGAAAGATGCTGTAAACCGGCCTTTTTCTTTGACTCTATGACGTTACAAAGTTAATATGCGCGCCCTATGCAAAAGGTAAAATTACCCCTGACGCTCGATCCGGTCCGCGCCGCGCAAAAACGCCTGGATTATCACGGTGTTTACGCACCTGAATTGGTGGCGCGCCTGGCCGAAACGGTCGTGAGTGTGGACAGTGATGTGGAATGTGCCATGTCGTTTGCGGTTGACAACCAGCGCCTCGCGGTTCTGCAAGGAACAGCCGATGTGCAGGTAACGTTGTTATGTCAACGCTGCAACCAACCGTTCCCGCATGCTGTGCACGTAAGCTATTGCTTCAGTCCTGCCTCTTCTGATGAGCAGGCCGAGGCACTGCCGGAAGCCTACGAGCCGGTCGATGTCAACGATTTCGGTGAAATCGACCTGCTGGCGGTGATCGAAGATGAACTCATCCTCGCGCTGCCGGTCGTTCCGGTGCATGATTCTGAACACTGTGAAGTGTCCGACGCGGACATGGTCTTTGGCCAGCTGCCTGAAGAGGCGGAAAAACCAAACCCATTTGCCGTATTAGCCAGTTTAAAGCGTAAGTAATAGGAGTAAGGTCCATGGCCGTACAACAGAATAAACCAACCCGTTCTAAGCGTGGTATGCGTCGTTCGCACGATGCGCTGACCACTACCACTCTGTCAGTAGATAAAGTTTCTGGTGAAACTCATCTGCGTCACCATATCACTGCGGATGGTTACTACCGCGGTCGCAAGGTTATCACCAAGTAATTCTTTGCGGTTACGCAAGGCGATACCTTGACACGTTTGACCCTGGCAGTTGATGCCATGGGCGGGGACTTCGGTCCCTGCGTGACAGTGCCTGCAGCCTTGCAGGCACTGGCCTCTCATTCGCAGCTGGTTCTTCTTCTGGTCGGCGATCCCGACATCATCTCGTCATTTCTTGCCAAAGCGGATTCCTCGTTACTGGGGCGTGTGCAGGTAATCCCTGCCGAATCGGTTATTGCAAGTGATGCCAAACCCTCGCAGGCGATTCGTAACAGCCGCGGCAGCTCCATGCGCGTGGCGTTAGAGCTGGTGAAAGAGGGGAAAGCGCAGGCGTGCGTCAGTGCCGGCAATACCGGTGCGCTGATGGGCCTGGCAAAATTATTACTGAAGCCGCTGGATGGCATTGAGCGTCCGGCGTTGATGACCGTGCTGCCGCATCAGCAGCACGGCAAGACGGTGGTGCTGGATCTGGGCGCTAACGTCGATTCCGACAGTGAAATGCTGGTGCAGTTTGCAGTGATGGGTGCGGTGATGGCGGAAGAAGTGCTGGAAATCAGCCAGCCGCGCGTCGCGCTGCTCAACATCGGTCAGGAAGAGACGAAGGGGCTGGAGACGATCCGCGCCGCATCGGCGGTGCTGCGGGCCTCGCCGCAGATCAACTATATTGGTTACCTTGAGGGGAACGATCTCCTCACCGGCAAGACGGATGTGCTGGTCTGTGATGGCTTCGTGGGTAATGTCACGTTGAAGACCATGGAAGGCGTGGTAAGAATGTTTCTTTCTCTGCTCAAATCGTCAGGCGAAGGAAAAAAACGGGCCTGGTGGCTGAAATGGCTGGGACGCTGGATCCAAAAGCGTCTGGCTAAACGTTTCGGTCATCTCAACCCCGACCAGTACAATGGCGCTTGTCTGTTAGGATTGCGCGGGACAGTGATCAAGAGCCACGGCGCGGCGAATCAACGCGCGTTTGCCGTGGCGATAGAACAGGCAGAGCAGGCGGTGCGCAAGCAAGTTCCCGAGAGAATTGCCGCGCGCCTTGACGCTGTATTAGCCAGGAGTGACAAAGCGTAGATGTTTACCAAAATTATCGGTACGGGCAGCTATTTGCCTGAGCAGGTTCGCAGCAACGCGGACCTGGAAAAAATGGTGGAGACTTCGGACGAGTGGATTGTCACCCGGACCGGTATTCGTGAACGTCGCATTGCGGCACCGGATGAAACGGTAGCCAGCATGGGCTTCACCGCTGCCCAGCGTGCGCTGGAGATGGCGGGCGTGGCAGCCAGCGACGTTGGCCTGATCATCGTGGCAACCACCTCGTCCAGCCACGCCTTCCCGAGCTCAGCGTGCATGATTCAGCAGATGCTGGAAATCAACGACTGCGCCGCCTTCGATCTCGCCGCAGCCTGTGCCGGTTTTACCTATGCACTGAGCGTGGCCGATCAATACATCAAAAACGGTGCGGTGAAGCACGCGCTGGTGATCGGCGCGGATGTGCTGGCTCGCACCCTCGATCCTGACGATCGCGGCACCATCATCCTGTTTGGTGATGGCGCGGGTGCCGTGGTGCTCGGCGCAAGCGAAGAAGCGGGCATTCTCTCCACGCATCTGCATGCCGATGGCCGCTACGGTAAGCTGCTGACGCTGCCGTACCAGGATCGCGCGCATCAGGATGAGCCGGCTTACCTCACCATGGCCGGCAACGAAGTGTTTAAGGTCGCGGTCACTGAGCTGGCGCATATCGTCGATGAAACGCTGCAGGCGAATAATCTCGATCGTGAACAGCTTGACTGGCTGGTGCCGCATCAGGCCAACCTGCGCATCATCAGCGCCACCGCCAAAAAGCTCGGCATGGGCATGGATAAAGTGGTGGTGACGCTGGATCGACACGGCAACACCTCGGCAGCGTCGGTGCCAAGCGCGCTGGACGAAGCGGTACGTGATGGCCGCATCAAGCCCGGACACCTGATTTTGCTCGAGGCCTTTGGTGGCGGTTTCACCTGGGGCTCGGCGCTGGTTCGCTTTTGATTGACAGGAACGCAAGATGACGCAAATTGCTTTTGTTTTCCCGGGACAGGGATCGCAGACCGTCGGCATGCTGGCCGATCTGGCAGCGGAAAATCCACAGGTTGAAGCCACTTTCCGTGAAGCTTCTGACGCGCTGGGTTACGACTTATGGCAGCTGGTCCAGCAGGGCCCGGCTGAAGAGCTGAACAAAACCTGGCAGACCCAGCCGGCGCTGCTGGCAGCCTCGGTCGCGATTTATCGCGTCTGGCAGAGCAAAAATGGCGCGCAGCCCGCGCTGATGGCCGGACACAGCCTCGGTGAATACTCTGCGCTGGTGTGTGCGGGCGTACTGAATTTTGCTGACGCCATCAAGCTGGTTGAACTGCGCGGCAAACTGATGCAGGAAGCGGTGCCGGAAGGCACGGGCGCCATGCAGGCGATTATCGGTCTCGACGACGCGGCAATTCGCAAAGCCTGTGAAGAGAGCGCGCAGGGCCAGGTGGTTTCGCCGGTCAACTTCAACTCGCCGGGCCAGGTGGTGATCGCCGGCAATAAAGAAGCGGTAGAACGTGCCGGTGCCGCCTGTAAAGCCGCAGGCGCCAAACGCGCGCTGCCGTTGCCGGTCAGCGTGCCGTCGCACTGTGCGCTGATGAAGCCGGCCGCTGATAAGCTGGCGGTGGCGCTGGAAAGCGTGACCTTCAATGCACCTTCGGTGCCGGTGGTGAATAACGTTGACGTTAAATGCGAAAGCGACGCTGCAGCAATCCGCAGCGCGCTGGTGCGTCAGCTTTACAGCCCGGTACGCTGGACTGAGGCGGTTGAGTTTATCGCTGCGCAGGGCGTGACCGTACTGCTGGAAATCGGCCCGGGTAAAGTGCTGACCGGCCTGACCAAACGAATTGTGGACAGCCTGACGGCTGCAGCGGTGAACGATCCGTCGTCACTGGCTGCGGCGCCTGGCCAGGAATAAGAGGAAAATCATGAGCTTTGAAGGTAAAGTAGCGCTGGTGACCGGCGCCAGCCGCGGTATCGGACGTGCCATCGCGGAAACGCTGGCGGCACGCGGTGCAAAAGTGGTGGGTACTGCCACCAGCGAAAGCGGCGCGGAAGCCATCAGTGCTTACCTCGGCGACAAGGGCAAAGGTCTGCTGCTGAACGTGACCGATGCGGCCTCTATTGAGAGCGTGCTCGAGAAAGTTCGCGCCGAATTTGGCGAAGTTGACATTTTGGTCAATAATGCAGGCATTACGCGTGACAATCTGCTGATGCGCATGAAAGACGATGAGTGGGCGGATATCCTCGATACCAACCTGACATCGGTGTTCCGCCTGTCGAAGGCGGTCATGCGTGCCATGATGAAAAAGCGCGTGGGCCGTATCATTACCATCGGTTCGGTAGTTGGAACCATGGGTAACGCGGGTCAGGCAAACTATGCTGCAGCAAAAGCAGGTTTGATTGGCTTTAGCAAATCACTGGCGCGAGAAGTTGCGTCACGTGGCATTACCGTAAACGTCGTGGCTCCGGGCTTTATTGAGACGGACATGACGCGTGCACTGAACGAAGATCAGCGCTCGGGCATTCTGGCAGAAGTGCCGGCAGGTCGTTTAGGCGACCCGCAGGAGATTGCCAATGCTGTTGCATTCTTAGCCTCTGACGAAGCCGCCTACATCACGGGTGAGACGCTGCACGTCAATGGCGGCATGTACATGGTCTGATAATCACGAAATCATTTGCATTATCTGCGGTAAACACCGCAGAATAACGCAAAATCGTGGTTCGACCAGCCGGGATTTTGTTGCATCTTTTTCAACATTTTATACACTACGAAAACCATCGCGAAAGCGAGTTTTGATAGGAAATTAAATAGTATGAGCGATATCGAACAACGCGTTAAGAAAATCGTAGCTGAGCAGCTGGGCGTTAAAGAAGACGAAGTGGTTAACGGCGCTTCTTTCGTTGAAGACCTGGGTGCAGATTCTCTTGACACCGTTGAGCTGGTAATGGCTCTGGAAGAAGAGTTTGATACTGAAATTCCAGACGAAGAAGCTGAGAAAATCACTACCGTTCAGGCAGCGATCGACTATATCAATAACCATAAAGGTTAATGAATATCTTCAGGCGGTCATTCGACCGCCTGAGTTTTATGTTTGCCCCACATAGCGTCATTATTTCCCTCCCTGGAGGACGAACGTGTCTAAGCGTCGTGTAGTTGTGACCGGTCTTGGCATGTTGTCTCCTGTCGGCAATACCGTAGAGTCTACCTGGCGTGCTCTCCTTGCCGGTCAGAGCGGCATTAACCTGATCGACCATTTTGATACCAGTGCCTACGCAACGCGTTTTGCGGGTCTGGTGAAAGATTTTAACTGCGATGAATACATCTCGCGCAAAGATCAACGCAAGATGGATGACTTCATCCAGTACGGCATTGTGGCCGGTATTCAGGCTATGGCGGACTCCGGTCTGGTCGTAACCGACGAGAATGCCGGACGCATCGGTGCGGCTATCGGTTCCGGCATCGGCGGTCTGGGTTTGATCGAAGATAACCATACCTCGCTGGTCAATGGCGGTCCGCGCAAAATCAGCCCATTCTTTGTGCCTTCAACCATCGTTAACATGGTCGCTGGCCACCTGACCATTATGTACGGCCTGAAAGGCCCGAGCATCTCGATTGCGACCGCCTGTACCTCCGGCGTGCACAATATTGGTCATGCGGCGCGCATCATCGCGTATAACGACGCGGATGTGATGCTGGCCGGCGGTGCTGAGAAAGCCAGTACGCCACTGGGCGTAGGCGGTTTCGGCGCGGCGCGTGCGCTCTCTACCCGTAACGATAATCCGCAGGCGGCGAGCCGTCCGTGGGATAAAGATCGTGACGGTTTCGTGCTGGGCGACGGTGCCGGTATCGTGGTGCTGGAAGAGTACGAACACGCGAAAAAACGCGGTGCGAAGATTTATGCGGAAATCGTTGGTTTCGGCATGAGCAGCGACGCTTACCACATGACATCACCACCGGAAGACGGTTCAGGTGCAGCCGCAGCGATGGTCAACGCGCTGCGTGATGCGCAGCTGGACCCGGCGCAGATTGGCTATGTTAACGCGCACGGCACCTCAACGCCGGCCGGTGACAAAGCCGAAGCGCAGGCGGTGAAGTCGGTGTTTGGTGCGGCCGCGCACAGCGTAATGGTCAGCTCGACCAAATCGATGACCGGTCACCTGCTGGGTGCAGCGGGCGCGGTAGAAGCGATTTATTCGATTCTGGCGCTGCGCGACCAGGCGGTTCCGCCGACCATCAACCTCGACAATCCTGACGAAGGTTGCGATCTGGATTTCGTGCCGCACACGGCGCGCCAGGTCAGCGGACTGGAGTACACGCTGTGTAACTCCTTCGGTTTCGGCGGCACCAACGGCTCGCTGATCTTCCGCAAGGTTTAAGCGCTATCCAGCCGAACAGAGGCCCGCAATGCGGGCCTTTTTTATATTTTGTCACGCAGTGGCGTGGAATGTTACGCGCCACAGTGCTATTCAACGCTGACGCCAGCGGCAGAGGAGAAGCGCATGTGGATTAACGGAGTGGCACAGGACACCCTTTCTGCCCGCGACCGCGCGGTGCAGTTTGGTGACGGCTGTTTCACCACGGCGGCAGTCAGAGAGGGCCGTATCCAGCTGCTGGAGGCGCATCTGCAGCGTCTGCAGGACGGCTGCCAGCGTTTGCTGATGGCCGCGCCGGATCGCGCCTTACTGGCGGAAGAGATGCGCCGCGCGGCGGCGGGCCAGCGCGAAGCGGTGCTCAAAGTGATCCTGACGCCCGGCGCGGGCGGACGCGGCTACAGTCGCGCCGGCTGCACACAACCCACGCGTATCATCGCGCTCGCCCCCTGGCCACAGCACTACGCCACGCTGCAGCAGCAGGGCGCGCGGCTGGTGACCAGCCCGGTGCGGCTGGCGCAGAACCCGCTGCTGGCCGGCATCAAACATCTCAACCGGCTGGAGCAGGTGCTGATTCGCCAGCAGCTGGATGCGTGCGACGCAGACGAAGCGCTGGTGCTTGACACCGCCGGGACGGTAGTGGAATGCTGTGCGGCCAATTTATTCTGGCGCAGCGGTGAGGCCATTTTCACGCCGCGCCTCGCGCTGGCTGGCGTTGATGGCATCATGCGTCGTTATCTGCTGGCACAGCTGGCACAGGCCGGTTACGACTGCCAGCAGGTGGAGGCCAGCCGATCGGCGGTGTTAAGCGCCGATGAAGTGGTGATCTGTAACGCGCTGATGCCAGTATTACCCGTGCGGCAAATTGACGATGTCACCTTTTCCGCACGCACGCTGTACCAGCAACTGCTCGCCAGTTGCCAGACGATGGAAGCATCATGACCCGAATGAAAAAAATAGTTGCCGGCGCCGTAGTCATCGCTGGTCTGGCTGCCGCATTTAGCTATTGGCAGATTGAACGCTTTGCCGCGACGCCATTAACCATTCACCAGGAAACCCTGTATACCCTGCCGGCCGGCAGCGGTCGCGTGGTGCTGGAAGCGCAGCTGGAGAGCCAGCACATCATTCCGCAAAGCATCTGGTTTGGCCCGTTGCTGAAGCTGGAGCCCGATCTGGCTAACTTCAAAGCCGGGACGTATCGCCTTGAGACCGGCATGACGGTGCGCCAGCTACTGCAGTTGCTGGCCAGCGGCAAAGAGGCGCAATTTCCGCTGCGCTTTGTCGAGGGTTCCCGGCTGAAAGAGTGGCTGGCTGAGCTGCGTAAAGCCCCATACCTTAAACACACGCTGCCGGATGATGAATTTGCCAGCGTTGCGGCCGCGCTTAAGCTTGATGTCAGCCAGCTGGAAGGCGGTTTCTATCCGGATACCTATCTGTATACTGCCAACACCAGCGATGTGGCACTGCTGGAGCGGGCGCACACGCGCATGAACAAGCTGGTGGATGAGATCTGGCAGGGGCGGATGGCCAGTCTGCCGTATAAAACACCGCAGCAGATGGTCACCATGGCGTCGATTATCGAAAAAGAGACCGGCGTCAGCGAAGAGCGCGCGCGCGTTGCTTCGGTGTTCATCAATCGCCTGCGCACCGGTATGAAACTGCAGACCGATCCCACGGTGATCTACGGAATGGGCGACAGTTATACCGGTACGCTGACGCGCAAGGATCTTGAGATGCCGACCGCGTACAATACCTATACCATCAGCGGCCTGCCGCCGGGACCGATTGCCATGCCGGGGCGCGCCTCGCTGGAAGCGGCGGCCCATCCGGAGAAGACCAATTACCTCTATTTCGTCGCGGATGGCAAAGGCGGTCACACCTTTACCACCAATCTGGCCAGTCATAATAAAGCCGTGCAGGTTTACCGGCTGGCGATGAAGGAAAAAAATGAAAAGTAAGTTTATCGTCATCGAAGGGCTGGAAGGCGCCGGCAAAACCACCGCGCGTGAGGCGGTGGTTGCGGTCCTGCATGAGCAGGGCATTGAAGACGTGGTCTTTACCCGTGAGCCGGGCGGCACGCCTTTGGCCGAACAGCTGCGCGTGCTGGTGAAACAGGGCATTGATGGCGAACAGGTGAGTGATAAAGCCGAGCTGCTGATGCTGTATGCCGCGCGGGTGCAGCTGGTTGAAAACGTCATTAAACCGGCGCTGGCACGCGGTGCCTGGGTGGTGGGCGATCGTCACGATCTTTCGTCGCAGGCGTATCAGGGCGGTGGTCGCGGGCTCGATACCCAGCTGATGACCACGCTGCGCGATGCGGTGCTGGGCGATTTTCGTCCCGACCTGACGCTCTATCTCGACGTCACGCCGGAGATTGGCCTGCAGCGTGCCCGGGCGCGCGGCGAACTGGATCGCATTGAGCAGGAGTCGCTGAACTTTTTTACCCGCACGCGCGAACGCTACCAGGCGCTGGCCGCTGCCGATCCAACCATCAAAACCATCGATGCGACACAGCCGATTGAGAATGTGACAACGTCACTTAAAGCTGTGCTGCGTCAGTGGCTGGCAGGTCACGCGGCATGAACTGGTATCCGTGGCTGAACCAGCCGTACCGACAGATCATTGCCCGCCATCAGAGTGGACAGGCACATCATGCGCTGCTGATTCAGGCCATCGACGGCATGGGCGACGATGCGCTGGTGTGGGGCGTCAGCCGCTGGCTGATGTGTCAGCAGCTGCAGGGACTGAAAAGCTGCGGCCAGTGTCACGGCTGCCAGCTGATGCAGGCACACACCCATCCGGACTGGTATCGGCTGGAAGCGGAAAAGGGGAAAGCCTCACTCGGCATTGATGCGGTTCGCGACGTCAGTGAGAAGCTGTACCATTTTGCCCAGCAGGGTGGCGCGAAAATTGTCTGGCTGCCGGATGCGACGCAACTGACCGAAGCCGCCGCCAACGCGCTCCTGAAAACGCTGGAAGAGCCGCCCGCCAACTGCTGGTTTTTCCTCAGCGTGCGCGAGCCGTCGCGACTGCTGGCCACGCTGCGCAGCCGCTGCATGACATGGCATCTGTCGCCGCCGGAAGAGACGCACAGCCTGCAATGGCTGCAGAAACAGCAGCCGCAGCCTGAAGCGATACTGCGCGCGGCGCTGCGTCTGAGCAACGGGGCACCGGCTGCGGCGCTGGCCTTGTTACAGCCGGACCGCTGGCAGGCACGGCAAACGCTGTGCGACAGCCTGAACAGCGCACTGAGCGGCGATATTCTGCAGCTGTTGCCGGCGCTCAACAGCGACGATGTGGCGGTTCGCCTCGGCTGGCTGCTTTCGCTGCTGGTGGATGCGATGAAGGTGCAGCAGGGCGCCAGCAACTGGCTGAGTAATGGTGATCGCCCGGACATGGTGACGCAGCTGGCGCAGCAGTTCAGCAGCAGCGCGCTGAATGCGAGCGTGCAGCAGTGGCTGCAGTGTCGCGAGCAGCTGCTGCACGTGGCGGCGCTTAATCGTGAACTGATTCTGACCGACCGTCTGCTTGCCTGGGGACGTTTGCTGTCTCCCGCGACGGTCGGCTAAGGGTAAAAGAGAAATTTATGTTTATTGTTGATTCGCACTGCCATCTTGATGGCCTTGATTATGAAACCCAGCACCGCGATCTGGATGACGTGATTGCCAAAGCGGCGGCGCGGGATGTGAAATTCATGCTGGCGATTGCCACCACGCTGCCGGATTACTACAAAATCAAACAGCTGGTCGGCGATCGTGACAACATCGCGCTGGCCTGCGGCGTGCATCCGCTCAATCAGGAAACGCCGTATGACGTGGAAGAGTTTCGCCGTCTGGCGGCGGAAGAGCAGGTGATTGCACTGGGCGAAACCGGGCTGGATTATTTTTACCAGCAGGAGACTAAAGCGCAGCAGCAGGCCTCGTTCCGTGAGCACATCCGCACCGGCATTGCGCTGAATAAGCCAATTATTGTGCACACCCGCGATGCGCGCGAAGACACGCTGGCCATTCTGCGTGAAGAGCAGGTAGAGCGGTGCGGCGGCGTGCTGCACTGTTTCACCGAAGACAAAGAGACGGCGGCGCAGCTGCTGGATCTTGGGTTCTACATCTCCTTCTCCGGCATTGTGACCTTCCGTAACGCTGAACAAATCCGCGAAGCAGCGCGCTATGTACCGCTGGATCGCATTCTGGTTGAAACCGATTCACCCTATCTGGCCCCGGTACCGCATCGCGGCAAAGAAAACCAGCCTGCCTTCACCCGCGACGTGGCTGAGTATATGGCCGTGGTGAAGGGCGTCGATCTTGCGACCCTGGCGGCCGCCACCACGGAAAACTTCTCCCGCCTGTTTAAGGTGCCGATGAGCCGACTCGGCGGCTAACGCGCTTTATTTCAAACTCTGTAATTAATCTGAAATCACTCATCTGCGCTGCGTATTTCGCGGCGCAGGCAGTGATTTATTGCTGTTTATAGCAGCAAGTCAGTAAGAAATGACTGAAATTTCAGCGCTGTGTTTGGTGAAACGTGATAGCCGTCAAAGTAACGTGTCGTCATTTATTTTACCCTTCGTAATAAATCAAAAGACGCTCAGCGTCACCCCGGCTAAGGATCCTCCCCCTTTGCCATGCGCACTGCGCTAAAAAATGCACTCATACTCAGGAGCTTCTATGTTCAAGAACGCATTTGCGAACCTGCAAAAGGTAGGTAAATCGCTGATGTTGCCGGTATCGGTTCTGCCGATTGCCGGTATTTTGTTAGGTGTTGGTTCTGCTAACTTCAGCTGGCTGCCGGAAGTGGTTTCCCACGTGATGGCCGAAGCGGGTGGATCAGTGTTTGCTAACATGCCGCTGATCTTTGCGATTGGTGTGGCACTGGGCTTTACCAATAACGACGGCGTGTCGGCGCTGGCCGCCGTGGTCGCTTACGGCATTATGGTGAAAACCCTGGCTGTGGTCGCGCCGCTGGTGCTGCATCTGCCGGCGGCCGAGATCGAAGCCAAACACCTCGCCGATACCGGGGTGCTGGGCGGCATTATTGCCGGTTCGATTGCGGCCTACATGTTCAACCGCTTCTACCGTATCAAGCTGCCGGAATACCTCGGCTTCTTCGCCGGTAAGCGCTTTGTGCCGATCATTTCCGGTCTGACCGCGATTTTCACCGGTGTGGTGCTGTCCTTCATCTGGCCACCTATTGGTACCGCGATTCAGGACTTCTCCCAGTGGGCGGCCTATCAGAACCCGGTGGTGGCGTTCGGTATTTACGGTGTGGTTGAGCGTGCGCTGGTGCCCTTTGGTCTGCATCACATCTGGAACGTTCCTTTCCAGATGCAGATTGGTGAATTCACCAACGCGGCTGGTCAGGTCTTCCACGGTGACATTCCGCGCTACATGGCGGGTGACCCGACTGCCGGTAAATTGTCTGGCGGCTTCCTGTTCAAGATGTACGGTCTGCCGGCTGCGGCTATCGCCATCTGGCATTCTGCTAAACCTGAAAACCGCGCCAAAGTGGGCGGTATCATGATCTCCGCTGCGCTGACCTCGTTCCTGACCGGTATCACCGAGCCGATCGAGTTCTCATTCATGTTCGTGGCACCGATCCTGTACGTGATCCACGCTATCCTGGCGGGCCTGGCGTTCCCAATCTGTATTCTGCTGGGCATGCGTGATGGCACCAGCTTCTCACACGGTCTGATCGACTTCATCGTGCTGAGCGGCAACAGCAGCAAAATCTGGCTGTTCCCGATTGTCGGTATCATCTACGGTCTGGTGTACTACACCGTGTTCCGCGTGCTGATCGCAAAACTGAATCTGAAAACCCCGGGTCGTGAAGACACGGCGATGGAGCAGAGCAGCGCGACCGGCAGTGAAATGGCGGGCAAGCTGGTCACTGCGTTCGGTGGCAAAGAGAACATCACTAACCTTGATGCCTGTATTACCCGTCTGCGCGTCAGCGTGGCGGACGTAGCGAAGGTGGATCAGGCTGAACTGAAAAACCTCGGCGCGCGTGGTGTGGTGGTGGCCGGTTCCGGTGTGCAGGCGATTTTCGGCACCAAGTCCGATAACCTGAAAACCGAGATGGATGATTATATCCGCAGTATGTAAGTAACATGACGGCAGGCCGGGCCGGTGCGGTGAAGCGGCGTCAGATCGTAAAGACGCCAAAACCATCCCTGGGGCTCGGCCCGCGACATCCCTGTCGCGGGACGCTTTACTCCTCTGCCGTCGCTTCACCGCACTGCAACTTCGGTGCGACAAAACCCCTCATCCGAGGGGTTTTTTATTTTACCGCCGCCAGACTCCACCCGCCGTGCCGCGCCAGCGTGAAAAAGTGATGCAAAGGCAGCCATTTAATGAAGAAAAGTGGTCCTGAGGTTGAAAGAAACGGAATTCCTCACGCATACTGCCTGACTGAACTCAGGCTTAAGGAACTGCACCATGGCTGAAGAAACCATTTTCAGTAAAATCATTCGTCGCGAAATTCCCGCCGACGTGGTTTATCAGGACGAACTGGTCACCGCCTTCCGCGATATCGCGCCCAAAGCGCCTACCCATATACTGATTGTCCCCAATGTACTGATTCCGACCGCCAACGATGTGCAGGCGGCGCATGAGCAGGCGCTGGGCCGCATGGTGACCGCCGCCGCAAAAATTGCCCGTGATGAAGGCATCGCCGAGGATGGCTATCGCCTGATCATCAACTGCAACCGTCACGGTGGGCAGGAGGTTTACCACATTCATATGCACCTGGTCGGCGGACAGCCGCTGGGCCCGATGCTGGCCATCTAACCTCAGGCGGACCTTGTGATGCGTCAATGGCTGAGCGGCTTGCTGTTGCTGACCCTGGTGGGCTGCAGCAGCGATAAGCCGATGATCAACACCTCCCAGTCGCTGGTGATGGAGTCTGCCGTACTGTCGGCGGGCATCATCACCGATGAGCCCGCGCTGACCAGCCGCGACGGCCAGCAGCGCGCCGCCAGCGTGCTGCAAAATCTGCGTGAAACGCCGGTCACCGTGCACTATCGTTTCTACTGGTACGATGACAAAGGGCTGGAGATTGAGCCGCAGGAGCCGGCGCAGACTCAAACCGTACCGGCGCACGGCAGCGTAGAAGTGGCCTCGCAAATGGGTAACCCGACCGCCAGCAAGGTGCGTCTCTATCTTTATCTTTGAGGAGTAACCTGTGATTCGCAGTGTACAACGTTCCGGCGCGCTACTGTTTGCGCTGATGCTCACCGGTTGTGTGGTGAAACAACAAACCCCGGCACCGGTTGAACCGACGCAGCCGACCTCGCCAACCCAGCCAGAGCAACCGCCCACGCAGCCGGTGCCGCCGCCGCAAACTGTGCCGCAGCCGCCGAAGCTGAAAACCATCAACTGGAACGCCAGCGTCCAGCCGTTAGTCGCCAACATGGTGCAGTCGGCGGGCGTCAATCCGGGCAGCGTGCTGCTGGTGGATCGCATCAAAAACAGCACCAACGGCTCGCTGCAAACGGAAAAAGCCACGGCAGCGATTGAGAACGCGCTGGCCAATAACGGCAAGTTCAGCCTGGTCTCAAACGATCAGCTCAATCAGGCGAAGCAAACGCTCGGCCTGTCGCCAGAGGATAGCCTCAACTCGCGCAGCAAAGCGATTGGCCTGGCGCGCATCGTCAACGCGCAGTATGTGCTGTACAGCAACGCGCAGGGCGATGTGAAAGCCCCTGCGCTGCAGATGCAGCTGATGCTGGTGCAGACCGGCGAAATCATCTGGTCGGGCAACGGCGTTGCACAACCCTGATCCCCGGCTGCAGCATCTGGTTCAGCAACAATGGCCGACGGCGCAAGCTGCCGGTCATTTTTTCGCGCTGCCAGGACTGAGCGGTAACAGCGTGCAGGTACGCAGCGATCAGGGCGATCTGCTGGCGCGCCGGACGCCGCCACAGCCCATCCCGTTTGTCGATCGCCAGCGCGAATACCGCATCCTGCGTCAGCTGCGTGCCACGGCGCTGGCGCCGCAGCCGCTGGCGTGGCAGGCGCCGTGGCTGCTGCAGCGCTGGCTGCCCGGTGAGGTACTGTCGCCGGATCAGTTCAGCGCGCAACGCGCAGCGGTGCTGACGCTGCTGCTGCGCCTGCATCACGAGCCGCTGACCGGTTATCGCTTACGGCTGGCGCCGCTGCTGCAGCGCTACTGGCAGCTGTGTCAGCAGCGACACTGGCGCTGGCAGCGGCGCTTAAACCAGTTGCTGCAGCGCGGCGAACCGTCGCCGCTGCGGCTGGCACCGCTGCACATGGACGTCCACTCTGGCAATCTGATTGCCACGCCGGATGGCCTGCGTTTAATTGACTGGGAATATGCTGCGGATGGCGACGTGGCGCTGGAGCTGGCCGCTGTCGGCGCGGTGGATGGCGCTGAACACGATCACTGGATAACCGACTATGCCGCCGAGGCGCGGCTGTCGGCAACGGCGCTGCGGCGTCAAAGCCGTCGCTGGCAGCCGTGGCTGCAGCTGCTGATGGCCAGCTGGTATCAGCTGCGCGCCGAGCAGAGCCATGACCAAACATTGCAACGGCTGGCGCAGGCCAGCTGGCAGGATCTTTAATTCAGGAACCGAAACATGACGATGACAACGCCCGGACCGCTGATGCTGGACGTCGAAGGCTACGAGCTGGACGCCGAAGAGCGCGAAATTCTGCAACATCCGCTGACAGGCGGACTGATCCTGTTCGCCCGCAACTTCCATGATGTTGCGCAGCTGGCGGAGCTGGTGCGCCAGATTCGCGCGGCGTCGCGCAACCGGCTGCTGGTGGCGGTCGATCAGGAAGGCGGACGCGTGCAGCGCTTCCGCGACGGTTTTACTCAGCTGCCGGCGATGCAATCGTTCGCCGCGATGCACGACATGGCGCGTGCTGGCGAGCTGGCGCAGCAGGCCGGCTGGCAAATGGCGGCGGAGATGATCGCCATGGATATCGATATCAGCTTTGCGCCGGTGCTGGATATCGGCCACATCAGCGCGGCCATCGGCGATCGCGCTTTCCACGCCGATCCGGCGATTGCGCTGCAGATGGCGCGCCAGTTTATCCACGGCATGCACGAAGCCGGCATGAAAACCACCGGCAAGCACTTCCCGGGCCACGGCGCGGTCAGCGCGGATTCGCACAAAGAGACGCCGCGCGACACGCGCGATGCGGCCACGCTGCGCCAGCACGACATGGCAATCTTCCAGCAGCTGATTGATGAGCAGCTGCTGGATGCGGTGATGCCCGCGCATGTTATCTATACTGAAGTGGACCCGCTGCC
Source organism: gamma proteobacterium symbiont of Scutellera amethystina (assembly GCF_059730845.1). Lineage (NCBI taxonomy): Bacteria > Pseudomonadati > Pseudomonadota > Gammaproteobacteria > gamma proteobacterium symbiont of Scutellera amethystina. The sequence goes on along the minus strand of NZ_AP035935.1, from coordinate 2,508,491 downwards.
GGCCAGTGGTTCGCCTTACTGGCTGCAAACGGTGCTGCGGCAGGAGCTGGGCTTCAACGGGGTGATCTTCTCAGACGATCTGTCGATGGAGGGCGCGGCGGTGATGGGCAGCTATGCGGAACGGGCTCAGCAGTCGCTGAATGCCGGCTGCGATATGATCCTGGTGTGCAATCAGCGTGCTGGCGCGGTGAGCGTGCTGGATAATTTGACGCCGATCCAGGCGACGCGCGTCACGCAGTTATACCATCAGGGACGTTTTGACCGTCAGAGTTTGCAGGCCAGCGAGCGCTGGCGGCAAAATCACCGTCAGCTCAGTGACCTGCAGGATCGCTGGCTGGCGCACAAAGCGTCGGGCAGATAATCGCCGCTGCCCGGATCTCACTCCACGCTGAGGATAATCATGATCATCTATCTGCACGGTTTTGATTCCAACAGTCCGGGCAACCATGAAAAGGTGCTGCAGCTGCAGTTTATTGACCCGGACGTCAGACTTATTAGCTACAGCACCCGCCATCCGAAACACGATATGCAGTTTCTGCTGAAAGAGTGCGACAAGCTGCTCCAGCAGGGCAGCGATGCGCATCCGTTGATTTGTGGCGTCGGCCTGGGCGGCTACTGGGCGGAACGCATCGGCTTCCTTTGCGGCATGCGCCAGGCGATATTCAATCCCAACCTGTTTCCTGATGAAAACATGGAAGGCAAGATCGACCGGCCGGAAGAGTATCTTGATATCGCCACCAAATGTGTCAGCAACTTCCGTGAAAAGAACCGCGACCGCTGCCTGACCATTTTGTCACGTCACGATGAAGCGCTGGACAATCAGCGCAGTGCGGCCGCATTGCACCCGTACTACGAAATCGTGTGGGACGAGGAGGCCAGCCACAAATTCAAAAATATCGCCCCGCATCTCCAACGCATCAAAGCGTTCAAAACCCTTGCCTGAGTGCTGCTGCGCCGTGTGATGCGGCGCACAAAACGTGTAACATTCTGATAATGCAGTGCAAAGATTGATGTACATCAATTTTCTTATGTCCGGATGATTATGCCGTGCTATTCTGCCCTCAGCTCGCGATTAAATGTCGCCAACCCTATGTTTATTAAGGTTTTATATAACCATTAATTAACTTTTGGTTTACAACTTTGAGGGGTCTTCATTGACTACAAGTATGGAAAAAATCGTCATCGTCGGTGGCGGTGCCGGAGGGCTGGAGCTGGCAACGCAGCTCGGCCATAAACTCGGCCGCAAACAAAAGGCGGAGATCATCCTGGTCGATCGTAACCACAGCCATCTGTGGAAACCGCTGCTGCATGAAGTGGCGACCGGCTCGATGGATGAAGGTATTGATGCGCTCAGCTATCTGGCGCATGCGCGCAACCACGGTTTCCAGTTCCAGCTGGGTTCGCTGACGCAAATTAATCGCGACACTAAAACCATTGAACTGGCTGAGATCCGCGACGCGGAGGGTGGGCTGCTGGTACCGCAGCGCGAACTGGCGTATGACCGTCTGGTAATGGCGCTGGGCAGCACCTCGAACGATTTCGGCACGCCAGGCGTGAAAGATCACTGCATCTTCCTCGACAACCCGCATCAGGCGCGTCGGTTCCATAATGAGATGCTCAACCTGTTCCTGCGCTTCTCTGCCAGCGAAGGGCAGCTGCAGAAAGTCAATATCGCCATTGTCGGCGGCGGTGCGACCGGCGTCGAGCTGTCGGCAGAACTGTATAACGCAGTGAAACAGCTGCACAGCTACGGCTATAAAGGTCTCGACAGCAGCGCGCTCAACGTTACGCTGGTGGAAGCCGGCGAGCGTATTCTGCCTGCGCTGCCGCCGCGCATCTCCGCAGCGGCGCATCAGGAGCTGAGCAAGCTAGGCGTGCGCGTACTGACGCAAACCATGGTTACCAGCGCAGCAGCCAACGGTCTGAATACCAAAGGGGGCGAATTCATCGAAGCCGATCTGATGGTGTGGGCGGCCGGTATTAAAGCGCCAGACTTCATGAAAGAGATTGGCGGGCTGGAGACTAACCGCATTAATCAGCTGGTGGTCAAAGAGACACTGCAGACCACGCTGGACGACGATATTTACGCCATCGGTGACTGCGCATCCTGCGCGCTGCCAGGCGGCGGATTCGTGCCGCCACGCGCGCAGTCGGCGCACCAGATGGCGTCGCGTGCGCTGGACAACATTCTCGCCCAGCGCAAAGGCAAGCCGCTCAAAGCCTACGTGTATAAAGATCACGGATCGCTGGTGTCGCTATCCCGCTTTAGCACCGTCGGCAGTCTGATGGGGAATCTGATGCGCGGCTCGATGATGGTGGAAGGGCGCATTGCGCGTTTTGTCTACATCTCCTTGTATCGTATGCACCAGATTGCGCTCCATGGATACTTCAAGACCGGTCTGATGATGCTGGTCGGCAGCCTCAACCGCGTGCTGCGTCCGCGTCTCAAACTGCATTAATCGCGGGCGGGCGGCAGCCACCGCCCGCTGCGTGCCCGGCTGCCGTAACCGGCTGATTGCCGTTCAATCAGCGCCAGGTTACGGCGCAATGACACTGCCGCTCAGAACTCTCCTAAAAGCTGGTCCTGCTGGCTTTCCGCTGCGTTTCCTCCATTAATCTGATGTTGCATTTTCGGACCATCTGTAAAACTTATGCCAACGAACACGGCGCGGCGCGCACGCCGGTTATGCCTCGGTAACCCGGGATCGGGTTGCGGCAGGAATGCGCGGTAACAACTTCAGGAGGACATTCCTGTGAATAAATCAATGTTAGCGGGTATTGGAATCGGCGTAGCAGCAGCGTTGGGCGTGGCCGCCGTCGCCAGCATGGATGTGTTTGATCGTGGCCCGCAGTATGCTCAGGTGCTTTCGGCAACGCCAATCAAAGAGAGCATCAAGCAGCCGCGTCAGGAGTGCCGCAACGTTACCCTCACGCACCGTCGTCCGGTGCAGGATGAGAACCGCATCGCCGGTTCCGTACTGGGTGCCGTGGCCGGTGGGGTGATTGGTCACCAGTTCGGCGGTGGCCGCGGCCGGGATATCGCGACCGTAGCCGGTGCGCTGGCAGGCGGCTACGGCGGTAACCAGGTACAGGGTGCGCTGCAGGATCGTGACACATACACCACCAGCGAGCAGCGCTGCAAAACCGTGTACGATAAACAGGAAAAAATGCTGGGTTATGACGTGACCTATAAAATAGGCGACCAGCAGGGCAAAATCCGCATGGAGAATGACCCTGGCACCCGCATCCCGCTCGACCGTAATGGTCAGCTGATCCTGAATTCGAATCAGGCCTGATTGGGCAAAGCTACTTCACAGCAGCAGTAACAAAAAAAGCGCCGCAAGGCGCTTTTTTTACGTTGGTTTTTTTAATTCAGGGTGAAGAAAAGAGATCCGGAGCTTATACCTCATGACGAATTTCATCAGCTATCACCGGTCTGGCTTATTATCTGTTGGCAGGCATGTTATGAGGTAATCAGGTTCGCTTATCTACCATCGAAACGAGAACTGTGCGCGGTTGTTCCTCAATTTCAATCGACACGGTGACAAGCGGATCGACGCCAGTCCAGCAGTCACCTGCAAAACTGCACGCTTCGCTTTGTTTAAAACCCTTTTCTTTCATAAACGCATTAATTTTATCTGCGTTGGTCGCGCCAATAAACCTCAGCTGAAAAATCAGTGCGGGGTTGGGACCTGATACGTTACTGTAATAAAAGCTATAGTTATCAGTAATGCGCGGCATCTTTTTGAGTAAATCAGGCGTATAAAAGTCGTAATCCAGCGTGTCGTGCTCTGTATAATTAGCGTTATCTGCAAACTCCATACGGAGATAATTCAAGCCATAGGCCATACCGACCACACACGCAATTAGAACGCAAAGTAGAATCCTGAGCGATTTTTTCATAGTTTTGATATGCCCTTACCAAAATGGATAAAGCCACGGTCCGGGTCTATAATGCCAACATCTTCTGATGTCCACCGATTATAGGGCGTTACGCTTCGCATGAAGATCGGTAACTGACCAAAGTGAGGTTTGGCGTTAGGGAATTGAATAGGGTCAGGGAAAAGCAGTGGCTTAAAGGTTTCGTTTTTCCAGGAGCCAATTTTTCCATAATGGTCCCAGCGTCTTAATGCATCCGCCTGACTCACTGGTTTCAGGTAGCTGAAAATGCCGCTCATGCATGCCACAACCCGGTAAAAACCCAGGAGATCCGATACAAGGTCTTCGCCACTGAAACCGCTGTCAGTAGCCCAGCTAAAAGGGAAAGAGTTCTGAAGCCCTTCAAACCTGCGCGCCAGCGTCATCATCATGGCAAGAGCTATGCTTTGCTTTTGGTGATATGACAGACCTTTTTTGAGTCGCCAGGTGATTGATTTTCCCACAGTCAGGCGCCTTTTGAGGCCAGCCATTGATTGTTTATAGGTAACGTCATACGTCAGGCCGCTCTGCGCTTCGCCGCACAGCATCTGCGCCCATAACTGTCTGATGTCATTGCCCTGGGCGTGACCGAGATCTATCCAGCCCAATACTTCGTGTAAACCAAGCCGTAAGCACTTCTTTCTGCTTTACTGCCGTCAAGAATATCCTCTCGCCTGCTCATCATTGAGCTCCTTCCATGAATAAATCCTGTGATGCCATCCTTGTGATATCACAGGATCAAGCGGTGATTTAATTGTTTCCGCTAAGTTTGCGAGCTCGCTCCTTAAACCCGGTTCTTCGCCAGCTCGGCGACGAAATTCTGCACCCATTCCATGCGCGTTTTGCGTTCGCTCAGATCGCGGGTGAATTTCAGTCGCGTCGGGCCATCCAGCTTCCACTGCTTCGCATCTTTCTGCAGCAAGCCGATCAGCCAGCCGGGATCGACCTGATTCTGCGGCGCGAACTCAAAGAAGCCGCCTTTTTCGCTGGCTTCGATTTTACGCAGCCCCAGCTGACGCGCCACCAGGCGCAGCGCGGCGATGTCCAGCAGGTTGCGCGCGGCGTCGGGCAGCTTGCCGAAGCGGTCAATCATCTCAATTTTCAGCTCGGCCAGCTCCTGTTCATCGGCCGCACTGGCGATGCGTTTATACAGCGACAGGCGCGTATTGACGTCCGGAATAAAATCATCTGGCAGCAGGGCAGGCATGCGCAGCTCAATCTCGGTCTGATTGCTGGTGAGATCTTCCAGCGACGGCTCACGTCCGGCCTTGAGTGCATCCACCGCGTTTTCCAGCAGCTCCATGTAGAGCGTGAAACCGATGGTCTCCATCTGACCGCTCTGATCTTCACCCAGCAGTTCACCGGCACCGCGAATCTCCAGATCGTGCGTCGCCAGCGCAAAGCCAGCGCCCAGATCCTCCAGCGAGGCAATCGCTTCCAGTCGCTTCTGGGCATCGGTGGTCATCGCTTTCGGGTGCGGCGTCAGCAGCCAGGCATAAGCCTGATGGTGCGAACGGCCGACGCGGCCACGCAGCTGATGCAGCTGCGCCAGACCGAAATGATCGGCGCGCTCAATGATGATGGTATTGGCGCTCGGCACATCGATCCCGGTTTCGATGATGGTGGTGCACACCAGCACGTTGAAACGCTGGTGGTGGAAATCGTTCATCACCCGTTCCAGATCGCGCTCGCGCATCTGACCGTGGCCGATGGCGATGCGCGCTTCCGGCACCAGCTCGGCCAGCCGCTGTGCCGCTTTCTCGATGTTCTCGACGTCGTTGTAGAGATAGTAAACCTGGCCGCCGCGCAGCACTTCACGCAGGATCGCTTCGCGCACCACCAGGCTGTCATACTCGCGCACGAAGGTTTTCACCGCCAGACGGCGCGCCGGTGGCGTGGCGATAATCGACAGATCGCGCATGCCGCTCATCGCCATGTTCAGAGTACGCGGAATCGGCGTTGCGGTGAGCGTCAGAATATCGACGTCAGCGCGCATCGCTTTGATGCGCTCTTTGTGACGCACGCCGAAACGGTGCTCTTCATCGACGATCAGCAAACCGAGATCGCGCCACTTCAGATCGCTCATCAGCAGCTTGTGGGTGCCGATCAGAATATCAATTTTGCCCTCGCTGGCCTGCTCCAGCACCTGCGCCTGCTCTTTGGCGCTGCGGAAGCGCGACAGCATCTCAATGCGCACCGGCCAGTTGGCGAAGCGGTCGCGGAAGTTGTCGTAATGCTGCTGCGCCAGCAGGGTGGTTGGCACCAGCACCGCCACCTGTTTGCCGTTCTCCACCGCAAGGAAGGCAGCGCGCATCGCCACTTCGGTTTTACCAAAGCCAACATCGCCGCACACCAGGCGGTCCATGGCCAGCGGCTGGCACATATCGCTGAGCACGGCGTTAATTGCCTGCGCCTGATCCGGCGTGGTTTCAAACGGAAAACCTTCGCAGAACAGCTGATACTGCTCGCGGTCGTGCTTAAAGGCAAAGCCGGCCTTGGCCGCGCGCTGGGCATAGATATCCAGCAGCTCAGCGGCCACGTCGCGCACTTTCTCCGCCGCTTTCTGGCGCGCACGTGACCAGGCATCGCTGCCCAGTTTGTGCAGCGGCGCATTTTCATCGGCGCCGCCGGCGTAACGGCTGATCAGATGCAGCGATGACACCGGGACGTAAAGTTTGGCATCGCCGGCATAGGAGAGCATCAGATACTCAGCCACGATACCGCCGGCTTCCAGCGTGGTCAGGCCGATGTAGCGCCCCACGCCGTGTTCAAGATGCACCACCGGCTGCCCCGGATGCAGCTCGGCCAGGTTGCGAATCAGTACGTCCGGATTGATGGTGCGGCGATTGTCCTGACGGCGGCGGCTGACGCGCTCACCCAGCAGATCGCTTTCGCAAATCAGCGCGCGCTGGCGCTGGGTGTCGATAAAACCGCGCTCGCTGGCACCAATCATCAGGCTGTACGGCTGCTCATCAGCCTGCTCGAAGCGATCGATCGGCTGCGGGCGCAGTTTGATGCGGGACAGCAGCTCCTGCAGGCTCTCGCGGCGACCTTCGCTTTCTACTGAGAAAATCACCTGACCGGTAAACTGCTCGAGGAACTGGCGCAGCAGATCGAGCGGCGCTTTGGCCTGCGCCTGCACCGTCAGCTCCGGCAATGGCTGATAGCCCAGATTACTGTTCGCGGCTTTCTCCGGCAGCGTCTCCGCGCTGAGCTGCATGCGCGGCCAGTTTTTCAGCTCGCTGAGCAGCGCATCCGGGCGCAGCCACAGCGTGGCTGGCTCCAGCAGCGGGCGCATAGGATCGATGCGGCGATTTTCATAGCGTGCGTTAGCATCCTGCCAGAAACGCTCAGCGCTGGCGTGCAGATCGCCGCTGTTCAGCACTAGCGTGCTGGCGGGCAGATAGCTAAACAGGGTAGGCAGTTCCTGCTCGAAAAACAGCGGCTGCCAGTACTCAATTCCGGCCGGCAGCGTGCCTTTGCTCACCTGCTGATAGACGTGCTCAGGTTCGCGCCGCACGTCGAAGGTTTCACGCCAGCGGCTGCGGAACAGCTCAATGGCCGCTTTGTCGGTGGGAAATTCATGCGCCGGCAGCAGGTTGATGGCGCTCACCGCCTCCAGCGTGCGCTGTGAGTCGACGTCAAACAGGCGCAGACTATCGATCTCATCATCAAAGAAATCGATGCGGTAAGGCTGATCGCTGCCCATCGGGAACAGGTCTAGCAGCGCGCCGCGCGTCGCGTACTCGCCATGCTCCATCACCTGATCGACATGGCGATAACCGGCCTGCTCCAGCTGGTCGCGCAGGGCATCGCGCGACAGTTTCTGGCCCTGCTGCATCACCAGCGCATGGCCGTGCAGGAAGCTGTGCGGGCAAACGCGCTGCATCAGCGTATTGACCGGCAGAATCAGCATGCCGCGCGTCAGGGTGGGCAACTGGTACAGGGTAGAAAGACGGGCGGAAATAATGTCCTGATGGGGCGAGAAGCTGTCGTAGGGCAGTGTTTCCCAGTCAGCAAGATTGGTGACCGGCAGATCGGTAAATTGCCTGATCTCCTCCTGCAGCCGCAGGGCCGATTGCATATCCGGGGTGATCATTAACACCGGACCGCTGTGGCGTTCGGTGATGCTGGCACACTCAACCGCCTGCGCGGCGCCGACCAGCTGACCGAGCTGACGATGGTCGCCTGCTTTAGCAGGCAGGGTATAACGACGCTGTTCCGACATAAGGTCCGACATTCTCTCCTCAGTTTCCAGGGCGTCATCATTCCACATTCCGCCGTGAGGATCATCTCTCCTTTCTGAGTTTATGTCAGGGTGCATGAATGCGCACCTTACCTCAGCGGTACCCTGAAGGGCCGCCAGTATGGCCAGTTGCCAGGTCGTCATTGATGGCGACGTGGCCGCGTCACGTTATTTACTGGATTGCTGTGTGTAGTGCATGCGTGGACGATCCACATTGGCCCATGACAGCTCGCGCTCGACATGGTAGCTGTTGTTGCCATCGTCCCACTTCACATAATAACCGGTTAGCGCGTCTCCCTGCTCAAAGACATTGACCACTTCGCCTTTGATCTCGCCAGATTTATGTTTAACGATACTGCCTTTAGGAAACCTGCTCATGGTAAGAACCTCCGTACTGCGCTTACTGTGATGCGAAAACCGGTACTGCAAGCTAAGTCTAACCCACCTGCTGACGAATAATCGTACTAATAGCGTCACTATTTTGTCGTAATTTTGTGCATTGTCGCGCAGCAGGACGCATTTTGACGCAACTTTGCAACTGACTCAGCGGGTTAGAGGTTTCATAAAGCAGACGGCTCCTTTATCATCGCTCTACTTAATTTTGGGCAACGGCCAAGACGGATCTCATGTATCAACCAGTCGCGTTATTCATCGGTTTGCGCTACATGCGTGGACGTGCTTCAGACCGTTTCGGTCGTTTCGTCTCCTGGCTCTCGACTATTGGTATCACGCTCGGCGTGCTGGCACTGGTGACGGTGCTGTCGGTAATGAACGGCTTTGAGCGCGAGCTGGAAGGCAACATTCTCGGCCTGATGCCGCAGGCGCTGGTGACCAGCGACACCGGCAGCATCAATCCGCAGCAGATGCGCGCGCAGGATCTCAAACTGCAGGGCGTGACGCGGATCGCACCGCTGACCACCGCCGATGTGGTGTTGCAGAGTGCGCGCAACGTGTCGGTGGGCGTGATGCTGGGCATCAATCCTGACGAACCGGATCCGCTGACGCCTTATCTGGTCAACACCCAGCAGAGCGTGCTGCAGCCGGGCCAGTATAAGGTCATTCTCGGTGAACTGCTGGCCTCGCAGCTGGGCGTGAAGCGCGGCGATCAGCTGCGCCTGATGGTGCCATCGGTCAGTCAGTTTACCCCAGTGGGGCGCGTGCCGAGCCAGCGCATCTTTACCGTTGCCGGTACCTACGCAGCCAATAGCGAAGTCGATGGCTATCAGATTCTGGTGAACCAGCAGGATGCCTCGCGCGTGATGCGCTATCCGCTCGGCAACATTACCGGCTGGCGCCTGTGGCTGGATAAGCCGCTGAATGTCGATGCGCTGAGCCAGCAGCCGCTGCCGCAGGGGCTGACATGGAAAGACTGGCGCGAACGCAAGGGCGACCTGTTCCAGGCGGTGCGCATGGAGAAAAACATGATGGGGCTGCTGCTCAGCCTGATCATTGCCGTGGCCGCCTTCAATATCATTACCTCGCTGGGTCTGCTGATCATGGAGAAGCAGGCGGAAGTGGCGATCCTGCAAACCCAGGGCTTAACGCGGCGGCAAATCGTCGCGGTATTTATGGTGCAGGGCGCCAGCGCCGGTATTATCGGTGCGCTGCTCGGTACGCTGCTGGGCGTGCTGCTGGCCAGCCAGCTCAACAATTTAATGCCGGTGATCGGCCTGTTCCTTGATGGCGCGGCGCTGCCGGTGGATATCAATGTCTGGCAGGTGATCACCATTGCGCTGGTCTCGATGGCCGTGGCGCTGCTCTCTACCCTCTATCCGTCATGGCGCGCTGCCGCCGTTCAACCCGCTGAGGCTTTACGTTATGAGTAATACCCCTTTGTTGCAGTGTCGTGACCTGTGCAAACGCTATCAGGAAGGCAGCGTGCAGACCGATGTGCTGCGCAATGTGGCTTTTAGCCTGCAGCCGGGCGAACTGACGGCCATCGTCGGCAGCTCCGGCTCCGGCAAAAGTACCTTACTGCACCTGCTGGGCGGGCTGGATGCACCGACCTCCGGTGACGTGGTGTTTGACGGGAAATCGCTCAACGCCATGTCGTCGGCGGCCAAAGCAGAGCTGCGCAACCGGGAACTCGGCTTCATTTATCAGTTTCACCATTTGCTGCCGGACTTCAGCGCGCTGGAGAACGTAGCGATGCCGCTGTTGATTGGCAAAACCGGCAAAGCCGAAGCGGAAGCGCGCGCACGCGAGATGCTTGCGGCGGTAGGCCTGGAAAAGCGCGCGGCGCACCGGCCTTCTGAGCTGTCGGGCGGTGAACGTCAGCGCGTGGCGATTGCCAGGGCGCTGGTGAACCGGCCGCGGCTGGTGATGGCCGATGAGCCCACCGGTAACCTCGATGCGCGCAACGCTGACGCCATTTTTGAACTGCTCGGCGAGCTCAACGTGCAGCAGGGCACCGCGTTTCTGGTGGTGACGCATGACCTCAACCTGGCGAAGCGCCTGAGTCGGCAGATGGAAATGCGCGACGGCCAGCTGAGCGATCACCTGACGCTGGGAGCGATCTGATGGCGTCCTCTTTATCCCTGCTGCTCGGGCTGCGCTTCAGCCGCGGCCGGCGGCGCGGCGGCATGGTGTCGCTGATCTCCATTATCTCGACCATCGGTATTGCGCTTGGCGTGGCGGTGCTGATCATCGGGCTAAGCGCGATGAACGGTTTCGAGCGGGAGCTCAACAACCGTATTCTGGCCGTGGTGCCGCACGGCGAAATTGAGGCGGTTAACCAGCCCTTTCGCAACTGGCAGCCGATGATTGCGCCCATCGAACAGGTGCCGGGCATCGCCGCAGCGGCGCCTTACGTTAACTTTACCGGATTGATTGAGAGCGGTGCGAAGCTGCAGGCGCTGCAGGTGAAGGGCGTTGATCCGCAGCAGGAGCCGCGCCTCAGCGCGCTGCCGCGTTTTGTCAGCGGCGATGCCTGGTCGCAGTTCAGCGCCGGCAGGCAGCAGATCATTCTGGGCGGCGGCATCGCCAAATCGCTCAACGTGAAGCAGGGCGACTGGATCACTATCATGATCCCGAATAATGATGGCGAGAACAAACTGCTGCAGCCAAAACGCATTCGTCTGCAGGTGAGCGGTATTCTGCAGCTGAGCGGCATGCTGGATCACAGTCTGGCGCTGGTGCCGCTGGCCGATGCGCAAAAATATCTGGATTTGGGCGACAGCGTCAGCGGCATTGCGCTGAAGATGAGCGATCCGTTCCAGGCACAGAAGCTGGTGCGCGATGCCGGCGAAGCCACCCACTCCTATGTCACCATCCGCAGCTGGATTGGCACTTACGGCTACATGTATCGTGATATCCAGATGATTCGCGCCATTATGTATCTGGCGATGGTGCTGGTGATTGGCGTGGCCTGCTTTAATATCGTGTCGACGCTGGTGATGGCGGTGAAGGACAAGAGCAGCGATATCGCCGTGCTGCGCACGCTGGGCGCCAAAGACGGCCTGATTCGTGCCATCTTTATCTGGTATGGCCTGCTGGCCGGGCTGCTGGGCAGCGTCAGCGGTGTGGTGGTCGGCGTGCTGGTGGCGCTCAATCTGACGCCGGTGATGCGCGTAGTGGAGCACTTTACCGGGCATCAGCTGCTGGCGGGCGATATCTACTTTATCGACTTTCTGCCGTCTGAGCTGCACTGGCTGGATGTGGCCATCGTGCTGGCGACGGCGATTGGCCTGAGCCTGATTGCCAGCTGGTATCCGGCGCGGCGCGCCAGCCGCATCGATCCTGCCCGCGTGCTGAGCGGTCAGTAAAGACAAAACACGCAGCCGCCTTCGCGGCTGCGCACATTTTCAGCGTCTGCGGCATGCAGCCGTCATACCCAGCCGCTATTATCGGGTCTGAGTAACCCGGAAAACACCCGCAGCGCGGCGTTCAGCGCCGCAGATTAAGGAGCCTTTATGCGCCAACCGCGCCGCCGCCTTCGACTCGCCCGCTACAAAAAGAACCGCCGCAAAGTGCATCAGCGCTTTCGCCAGCGCATCTTTGAGCGCGATCGTCAGGTCGAACTTGCCGCCCATCCGCAGCCGCACGTGGTGGTGCTGACCGGTGCCGGAATTTCGGCAGAATCCGGCATTCGCACCTTCCGCGCGGAAGATGGCCTGTGGGAAGAGCATCGCGTGGAAGATGTGGCGACGCCCGAAGGCTTTCGCCGCGATCCGGCGCTGGTGCAGGGGTTCTACAATGCGCGCCGGCGTCAGCTGCAGCAGCCAGAAATCCAGCCTAACGCGGCGCACAAAGCGCTGGCTGAACTGGAGCAGGTGCTGGGCGATAATTTCCTGCTGGTTACGCAGAATATCGATAACCTGCACGAGCGCGCCGGCAGCCAGCGCGTGCTGCATATGCACGGTGAGTTACTGAAAGTGCGCTGTGAGCACAGCGGTCAGGTGCTGGCGTGGACGGAGGACGTCTGTCCGGACGATCGCTGTACCTGCTGCCAGTTCCCGTCGCGGCTGCGTCCGCACGTGGTGTGGTTTGGTGAAATGCCGCTCGGCATGGAGGAGATTTATCAGGCGCTGGAACAGGCCGATCTGTTCATTGCCATCGGTACCTCAGGCCACGTCTACCCGGCGGCAGGATTTGTACATGAAGCGAAACTGCAGGGGGCGCACACCGTGGAGCTGAATCTGGCCCCCAGTCAGGTCGGTAACGAATTCGCTGAAGCACATTACGGCTTAGCCAGCGAAGTGGTGCCCGAATTCGTGCATACTTTTTTGCGCGGCTTGTATAAATAGTCAGCATACTGCGCGTTTCCCCTCATCCCGGCCTTCTCCCGGCGGGAGAAGGGGAAAAACGCGCCCGACTGAAACTCAGCTAAACCCGGCACGAATGAACCCTCTCCCTCTGGGAGAGAGCAGGGTGAGGGCCAGGCCGCACAACCTCCCACCTCAGAACCTCACCGTCCCGCTTTCAGCTTCTGGAACAGCGTTTCGTACTGCACGCTTGCGGCACCGACATCGTTCTGCCACTCGCCGTTTTTGATCACTTCAGCCGGCGGATAGAGTGACGGATCGCTGGCCACGTCGGGCGGCAGCAGCTTTCTTGCCGCCAGGTTGGGCGTCGGATAACCGATGGTTTCCGCCACTTTAGCCGCCACATCCGGGCGCAGCAGGAAGTTAATCAGCTTCAGCGCGCCCGCTTTATTTTTCGCATTCGCCGGGATCGCCAGGTTATCCATCCAGAAAATCCCGCCCTCTTTCGGCCAGATAATCTGCAGCGGCGTGCCAGCCTGGCGCGCCACCCAGGCGGAGCCATTCCAGATCATGCCGACGTTGACTTCGCCTTCCATAAACGGATTACCGGGATTATCCGAGTTGAACGCCAGCACGTTCGGCATCAGCTTTTTCAGCTCTTCATAGGCGGCTTCAATCTGTTTTGGATCCTGCGTATTACCGGAGTAGCCGAGCTTGCGCAGCGCCATCTGGAACACTTCACGCGCATCATCGGTCAGCAGCAGGCTCTGCTTATACTGAGGTTTCCACAGATCGGCCCATTGGGTCAGGGTTTTTGGATCCACCTCGTCGGTATTCACGCCAATCGCCGTTGCGCCCCAGATATAGGGAATGGAATAGTCGTTGTTCGGATCAAACGGCTTGTTCAGCAGGTCAGGATCGAGGTTGCGGAAGTTGCTCAGCTGTGACTTGTCGATCTTCTGCAGCATGCCCTCGTTGCGCATTTTGGCGATGAAGTAGGTCGACGGCACCACCAGATCGTAAGCGCCTGCTTTCCAGGTTTTCAGCTTGGCGTACATGCTTTCATTGGATTCATAGGTGGAATAAATCACTTTGATGCCGGTCTCTTTGGTGAACTGCTCCAGCAGCCCGGGCGGCACATATTCGGTCCAGTTATAGAAGTAAAGCGTGTTGTTGTCATCCGCCTGAGCGCTTTGCATACCCAGTGCCAGCGCCCCAGCCGCCAGCCAGTGAGACCACTTTTTCATCGGTTATCCTCTATTTGGTTTTATCACGCAGCAACAGCTGACTGGCTGCCACCAGCAGCAGCGACAGCAGCATCAAAATGGTAGCCAGCGCGTTCACCTCCGGCGACACGCCCACTTTCACCATGGAATAAATTTTCAGCGGCAAAATTTCGAAGCCGGGACCGGTGACAAATGACGACACCACCACATCATCCATCGACAGGGTGAAACTCAGCAGCCAGCCCGCGGCCACTGCCGGTAGCGCCAGCGGCAGCAAAATCTTACTCAGAATAGTCACTTCGCTGGCACCGAGATCTTTTGCCGCCTCCAGCATGCGCACGTCAAAGCCTTTCAGGCGCGAATAGACGGTAATCACCACAAACGGCAGGCAGAAGGTGATATGGGAAAACAGCAGCGACCAGAAGCCGAGCGAAATCCCCAGCAGCATAAACAGCACCAGTAGCGAAATCGCCATCACGATATCCGGCGACATCATCACCACAAATAGCATACCGCTGACAAACGGCTTGCCGCGAAAACGGTAGCGGTACAGCGCCACGGCGGTGAGCGAGCCGATCAGCGTCGCGCAGCTGGCCGACAGCACGCCCATGATCAGCGAATGCTGCGCCGCCTGAATCAGGCTGTCGTTATTGACCAGCAGGCGATACCACTGGGTGCTGAAGCCCTGCCAGTTGATGCCGAAGCGCGAGGCATTGAAGGAGTTAACGATCAGGATGATGATCGGAATGTAGAACCAGGCATAAATCACGGCCATGAAGCCGTGGCGTAATCCGCGCGCCATCATTGCAACGCCGCCTTGTGATTCAGCAGACGCGCTGCGCGCCAGTAAACCAGCAGCATCAGCCCCATCAGCAGCGTCATGACAATGCTGGTGGCGGCGCCGAACGGCCAGTCACGAATATTGAGGAACTGGCTTTTGATTACGTTACCGATCAACAGGTTCTTTGCCCCGCCCATTAAATCCGCTACGTAGAACAACCCCATCGCCGGGATAAATACCAGTAGCGCGCCGGCAACGATACCGGGTAGGGTCAGCGGCAAAATGATACGGATGAAAGTCTGTAGCCTGCTGGCGCCAAGATCGCGCGCCGCTTCCAGGCAGGATTTGTCCAGCTTCTCAAGGCTGGAGTAGAGCGGCAGCACCATAAATGGCAGCAGAATATAGATCAGCCCGAGGATCACCGCTTCCGGGGTAAACATGATGCGAAACGGCTTGTCGATGATGCCGAGCCACAGCAGAAATTCATTGAGCCAGCCACGCGTGCTGAGAAAAATTTTCAGACCATAAATGCGGATCAGAGAGTTGGTCCAGAACGGCACAATCAGCAGAAACAGCATCAGCGGACGCAGACGCGCCGGCAGTCTGGTCAGGCACCAGGCAAAAGGGTAGCCGAGCAGCAGGCAGCACAGCGTGGCGATGCAGGCCATGTTGAGTGAGTGCAGCAGCACGTCGGCATACAGCGGATCGAGGAGCCGGCCGTAGTTGTTCAGGGTGAACACCATACTGACAAAGTGCGCGTCGTCGCGCGTCAGAAAACTGGTGACGAAGATCATCAGATTCGGCAGCAACACGAACAGCGTCAGCCAGCCGACGATCAGCGCCACAATGGCTTTCTGCAGACGATTACGCATCCGTTTCATACGGCAGCACCACCTCCCAGTTTGGCACCCAGCTGACCGCCATTTTCTGGTTCAGCGAGTGGTCAAAATCCGGATCGTCCTCATTAAAGAACTCGCTGACGGTGAGCAGCTTGCCGTTCTCCAGTTCGACGGTAGATTCCAGCGTCATGCCTTTATAGTTGCGTTCGCGCACATAGCCGATCAGGTTTTCGCTGCGGCTGTCGTGATCGATCTCCTCAACGCGCAAATCTTCCGGTCGCAGCAGCACATGCAGCCGATCGCCAGGTTTGACTGGGAACGGGCAGTGAATATCACACTCGCGGCCTTCGACGCGAGCGCGTACCTGCGGCGCTTGCGCGCTGCCGATCACTTCCGCATCAAACACGTTGATTTCGCCAATGAAGCGCGCCACAAACAGGTTCGCGGGCTCTTCGTAGATCTCGCGCGGCGTGCCGTCCTGCTCAATGCGCCCGTCGCGCATCACCACGATGCGGTCGGACATGGTCAGCGCTTCTTCCTGATCGTGCGTGACAAACACAAACGTGATGCCCAGCTTGCGCTGCAGCGCTTTCAGCTCGTTTTGCATCTGGCGGCGCAGTTTGTAATCCAGCGCGGAGAGCGACTCATCAAGCAGCAGCACTTTGGGCCGGTTGACCACCGCGCGCGCAATCGCCACGCGCTGCTGCTGGCCGCCGGAGAGCTGGTGCGGCCGGCGCGCGGCAAAGCTTTCCAGCTGCACCATCGCCAGCGCCTCGTTGACGCGCTGCGTCAGCTCTGCCGCCGGGGTTTTCTGCATGCGCAGGCCAAACGCGACGTTTTCAAACACCGACATGTGCGGAAACAGCGCGTAACTCTGAAACACGGTATTGATATGGCGATGCTCGGCGGGCGTTTCAGTGATGTCGCTCTCATCCAGATGGATACGTCCGCTGTCGGCGTTTTCCAGCCCGGCGATCAGGCGCAGAATCGTGGTCTTACCGCAGCCGGAGGGGCCAAGCAGGGTGATAAATTCGCCATGACCGATGGTCAGGTCGAAATCCGGGATGATGGTTTTGCCATCGAAAGCTTTACTGATGCCAGAAAGCGTAACCAGCGCCTGCTGCGCGCGTGTTTGCGTCATTTTAGTCACTCAGTCTGATGAGAATCAGGTTACAGCATAGCCGCCGGCGACAGCTTGCCGTGATGAAGGGCGCGATAATACCTGAAAAATGCGCCATTGCCATGTTCAGACACGGAATAACCTTGAAAAGTCTGCAAATTGCTGGAGTATGCTCATCGGGCCAGCCGGACGGGTGGCTGGCAGGGCGAATTTCAGCGCACGATTGGGCTGAGAGGGCTAACCTGAAGGATAATGATTTGACGCAACATGGCGATAATCAGGCCCCATGATAATAATGCAGGTTCTTAAGAGGGATGACAGATGGATCAATTACTTGAGCGTTTTCTCAGTTATGTGGCAGTAGAAACCCAGGCAAAACCTCAGGCGCGGCAGGTGCCGAGCAGCGAAGGGCAGTGGACGCTGGCGCGTCAGTTACAGGAAGAGCTTATTGCGCTGGGTTTTGTGGACGTCACCTTAAGCGATCATTGCTGTGTGATGGGCACTCTGCCGGCAAACGTCGACTGGCCGACGCCGGTGATCGGTTTTATTTCCCACATGGATACCTCGCCGGATTTCACCGCGAAAAATGTCAATCCGCAGATCATTGAAAACTATCGTGGCGGTGACATCGCGCTGGGCAACGGGGATGAAGTGCTCTCGCCGGTGATGTTCCCGGTGCTGCACAAGCTGACCGGGCATACGCTGATCACCACCGACGGTAAAACGCTGCTGGGCGCTGATGATAAAGCCGGTATCGCTGAGATCATGACGGCGATGGCCGAGCTGGCCAAAGGGGATGTGCCGCACGGCGCCATTCGCGTGGCCTTTACTCCGGATGAAGAGATCGGTCGCGGCACGTCGCACTTCGACGTTGAGGGGTTTGCGGCTGACTGGGCTTATACGGTTGACGGCAGCGATCTCGGCGAGTTTGAGTTCGAGAACTTTAATGCCGCGACGGCGCTGGTCAAAATCACCGGTAACAATGTGCATCCCGGCAGTGCGAAAAACGTGATGGTGAACGCGCTGGACCTGGCGATGCGTTTCCACGCCGAACTGCCTGCCAAAGAGAAGCCGCAGTTTACCGACGGCTACGAAGGCTTTTTCCACCTGCACACTATTAAGGGATCGGTAGAGCACGCCGAGCTGATGTACCTGATTCGTGATTTTGATGCCGACAGCTACGAACAGCGTAAGCAGCTGCTGCAGGAGATTGGCCGCCGCGTCAGTAAAGGTCTGCAGGCTGAGTGCTCCATCAAGGTGGAGATCAGCGACAGCTATCGCAATATGCGGGAGAAGGTGGAACCGCATCCGCACATCATTGAACTGGCGCTGCAGGCGATGCGCGACTGCGGTATCGAACCGAACGTGAAGCCAATTCGCGGCGGCACGGACGGATCGGCGCTGTCATGGAAAGGACTGCCGTGTCCGAATCTGTTTACCGGCGGCTACAACTATCACGGCAAGCATGAGTTTGCGTCGCTGAATGTGATGGCGAAGTCGGTTGAGGTGATTGTGCGCCTGGCCGCGCTCGCGGCGGAGAAGAAGTAGGGCGGAGAGGGGCTTGCCCTCACCCTAACCCTCTCCCGCCACGGGAGAGGGGACCGATCGAGCGGGAATAAGGCTTTGTTTATTGCCTTAACTCCTGTTTATGCCCATGTTTTCTTACGCATCTTATGGCCTGCGCCTTACTGCAATCGTCGCGCGGTTTTCTCCCTCTCCCGCGGGCGGGAGAGGGCCGGGGTGAGGGAAACGGGCGCAGAGGATCTGATCAACTCAATCAGCAAAAAACCAGTACCCGCTGTTCACCAGTGCCGCCAGCTGAGCCAGCAGCGAAGGGTCATCCAGCGCATCGCCGAAATCTTCCAGCGTCAATACGTGTTTGTGTGCCAGCGCAGCCAGTACCGACGGATGCGCGCACTCAACGCGCTCACCGTTGACGTACACCGCGTCGCCCAGCGTCAGCACGCGCAGGCCGCCGAGGCGCGTCAGCGCATCACCCTGCTGCAGCGCGTCATAAATCTCATCCGGCTGATACGGCGGTTCCGGCGGAGCCACATCCAGCTCGTGACGCGACTGGGAAATAAATTCGCCAAACCACTGGTTAAACTGCTCCGGCTGATTAATCACATCCAGCATCACTTTGCGGATCCCTTCCACTTCCGACGGCAGAATCTGCGAAGGACAATCGCGCGCTGGCACATCCGGATCGCTGAAGCGGTAGCTGCCCAGCTCATGCGCCAGCATGTAATCCGCAAAGCCGCTGATCAGCTCGCGTCCGTTAGGCGCGCGGAAGCCGACTGAATAGTTGAGCGCGTTCTCCAGCGAATAGCCTTCGTGCGGAAAACCCGGTGGAATATACAGGATGTCGCCCGGTTCCAGCTCTTCATCGATGATGGCGTCGAACGGTTCAACCTGCAGCAGGTCCGGATGCGGGCAGTGCTGTTTCATCGGCACTTTTTCGCCCACGCGCCAGCGACGGCGGCCAGTGCCCTGAATAATAAACACATCGTATTGATCAAAGTGCGGGCCAACGCCGCCGCCGGGCACAGCGAACGAGATCATCAGGTCGTCGATACGCCAGTCGGGCAGAAAGCGGAACGGGCGCATCAGCGCAGCAGAAGGTTCATGCCAGTGGTTCACTGCCTGTACCAGCAGCGTCCAGTTGCTTTCACCCAAATGATCGTAGCTTTCAAACGGACCATGGCTGACCTGCCATTTGCCGTTGTTGTGGCTGACGAGGCGGCTGTCCACCTCGTTTTCCATTGCCAGACCGGCCAGCTCATCCGGAGAAATCGGATCAATGAAGTTTTTGAAACCCCGTTTTAGCACCACCGGGCGTTTTTGCCAGTAGCGCTGAATAAAGTCGGGCCAGTTGATGTCGAGCTGATAGTCCATGCGAGGATTCCGGTTAGGGCCATAATTGCTGCCAAGTATAACAGCCCGCGCCCGGTTCTACTCACGGTGATGTTCAACTTCCTGCCGCTGAAAAATCACCTCCATGCGGGCGCCGCCGAGCGGGCTGGTCGTGGCGATTACCTGACCGGCATACTGCTCGAGAATATCGCGCACTACCGCCAGTCCCAGTCCCTGACCGGGACGCAGCGTATCGGCACGCTGGCCGCGCACAAAAATCAGATCGCGCTTGCTTTCGGGAATGCCGGGGCCGTCGTCGTCAATGAACAGATGCAGCGCGTTTTCCGTCTGGCGCGCGCTGACCTCAATAAATTCGAGGCAGTATTTGCAGGCGTTATCCAGCACGTTGCCCAACACTTCCATAAAGTCATTTTGATCGCCGATAAAGGTCAGCTCCGGCGAAATATCCAGCGTGATCTCAACGCCCTTGCGCTGATACACCTTATTGAGCGCGGAACACAGGCTATCCAGCAGGGCCGAGACCGAATGCAGATCGCGCTGTAGCGGGTTGTGATCCGCCTGCATGCTGGCGCGATGCAGGTAATAGCCAATCTGCTGCGAGATGCGGCTGATCTGCTCGAGCATGACCGGCTCAGCCTGTTCGATGGTCAGCTCTTTGCCACCGCGCAGCGAGCGCAGCGTACTTTGCAGCACCGCCAGCGGCGTTTTCAGGCTGTGCGTCAAATCCGACAGCGTGGTGCGATAGCGCGTGTAGCGCTGCCGTTCGTTGGTGAGCAACAGATTGAGATTGCGCACCAGGCTGCGCAGCTCCTGCGGCGGGTTGTCGTCGAGATTTTCCCGGTGACCGGTTTCCAGCTCGCGCACCTGCGAAGTCAGGTGGCCAATCGGACGCAGGCTCCAGTGTGCCGCCAGCCACAGCAGCGGAATCACCAGCAGCAGATTGGCCGCCAGCACATAGCTAAACCACGACCACACCACGTCTGAGTGCTGCAGCTCCTGCGGGATCGAGTCCACCACCACAATGGTCAGCGCCGGGAGATTGGTGGTCGCGTCGTAGCGGTTGACCGCCACC
Organism: gamma proteobacterium symbiont of Scutellera amethystina; assembly: GCF_059730845.1. Lineage (NCBI taxonomy): Bacteria > Pseudomonadati > Pseudomonadota > Gammaproteobacteria > gamma proteobacterium symbiont of Scutellera amethystina. The sequence continues at coordinate 2,487,712 of NZ_AP035935.1, read as the reverse complement.
GAGTGGGTGAAGGTGTCGTTGCTGTCACTGTCCAGCGCGTGCAGTCGCTGCTGTGCCTGCGGATTGTTACCCATCGCCGCCATACTGGTACGATTGCTGGTATCGATCTCGTAAAAGTCTGGCTTCATCAGCCAGTCGCGGCGAATGTTTTTGCGGATTTCCGGCACGTCGCGCTGCTGCCACAGCAGCTTACCGCGCTCGTCATAGATGAATACCAGCGTCGGGAAATTGAGCGTCATGCGTTCCGGCTGGGCGATGGTGAGCTTGTTGTCTTTCCACTGCGCGAGGGTGAAAAACAAATTGCTCTCGCCGCGCATCACGCGATAGGTATTTTTATCAAAGCTGACGACATAGCCAATGACCGCCACCATGCCATACGACAGCGACAAAAACAGCACGATCGCCGCCGTCGCCAGCAGGAAACGCGCGCGCAAGGAGAAAGGGCGCTGACGGCGGAGCAGCTTCATAAATCAGAGATCAAAGCGGTATCCCTGGCCACGCACGGTGTTGATCACTTCGGTCGGGTGCAGCGCGAGAATTTTTTTACGCAGCCGGCCCATCAGTACATCAATGGTGTGGCTTTCGCGCAGTTCCGCATCGGGATACAGCTGCAGCATCAGCGAGTCTTTGCTGACCACTTTACCGGCATTGCGGATCAGTGTTTCAACAATGGTGTACTCAAACGCGGTCAGCTTGACCGGCGCGTCGTTCACCGTAAGCTCGCGGCGCGACAGGTCAACCTGGAACGGCGGCATGGAGATAATTTGCGAGGCGTGTCCGCTGTTGCGACGCATCAGCGCCTGTAAGCGGGCGGCGACCTCTTCAATGTGGAACGGCTTGGTCACGTAGTCATCGGCACCCGCTTCCAGCGCTTCAACTTTCGCCTGCCAGCCTTCGCGCGCGGTCAGCACCAGAATCGGCTGACGAATGGCATCGCCACGCCAGCGGCGAATCAGCGACATGCCGTCTTCGTCGGGCAGGCCGAGATCGACCAGCGCGATATCGGGAATGTGTTCCTGCAGGAAATAGTCGGCTTCTTTGGCGTCTTCGGCGGCATCCACCTGATGACCCATGTCACGTAACTGGACTGCGAGGTGATGGCGCAGCAGGGCATTATCTTCCACAACCAGAACACGCATAGAATTTCCTTACCTTCAACTCAGTGATGATGGCGAAAAGTATACGCTACGCCAGCTAAACCGCAGATTAACACTCCGCTGTGATGCACTGGCAGGGGAACCTCAGCCACCACGTGACGTGCGTGACTGAGGTAACACCAACTTGCCATAGCCTGAGTTTTCAGAGCAAGGAATTACTTCAGGTCATCAACCATCTGAATCGCGCGGCCGAGGTAGTTGGCTGGCGTCATCTGCTTCAGGCGCACTTTCTCTGCTTCCGGCAGCTCCAGGCTGTCGATAAACGCCTGCATACCGGCTGCGTCCACGCGCTTGCCGCGCGTCAGCTCTTTCAGCTTCTCGTACGGCTTTTCAATGCCGTAGCGGCGCATCACGGTCTGGATCGGCTCTGCCAGGACTTCCCAGTTGTGATCCAGCTCGTCCAGCAGGCGATCGCGGTTCACTTCCAGCTTGGAGATACCTTTGAGCGTGGCCTGATAGGCGATCAATGCGTAGCCGACGCCGACGCCGAGGTTACGCAGCACGGTAGAATCGGTCAGATCGCGCTGCCAGCGTGAAACCGGCAGTTTGCTGGCCAGGTGCTGCATCACCGCATTGGCCAGCCCCAGATTCCCTTCGGAGTTTTCGAAGTCGATAGGGTTAACCTTGTGCGGCATGGTTGAAGAGCCAATTTCGCCAGCAATGGTTTTCTGTTTGAAATGGTTCAGGGCGATGTAACCCCAGATGTCGCGGTCAAAATCAATCAGGATGGTATTGAAGCGCGCGATGCAGTCAAACAGCTCGGCGATGTAGTCATGCGGCTCGATCTGCGTGGTGTACGGGTTCCAGCTGATACCCAGCGAGGTCACAAACTGCTCGCTCAGCTGATGCCAGTCCACTTCCGGATACGCGGCGATATGCGCATTGTAGTTACCCACCGCGCCGTTGATTTTGCCCAGCACTTCCACCTTGCTCAGCTGACGCAGCTGGCGTTCCATGCGGTAGGCCACGTTGGCCATCTCTTTGCCCATGGTGGACGGCGTTGCCGGCTGACCGTGGGTGCGCGACAGCAGCGGAATGTCGCGATACTCCTGCGCCAGGCCCTTCACGGCGGTAATGATCTGGTTCCAGAACGGCACGATCACGTCGCGGCGTGCGGTTTCCAGCATCAGCGCGTGTGACAGGTTATTGATATCTTCGGAGGTGCAGGCGAAATGGATAAACTCAGACACCGCGTGCAGCGCCGGCACGTTGGCTACTTTCTCTTTCAGAAAGTATTCGACGGCTTTCACGTCATGGTTGGTGGTGCGTTCAATGGTTTTGATGCGCGCCGCATCTTCTTCGCTGAAACCGGCGACAATAGCATCAAGGAAAGCGTTTGCGTCGGCATCAAATGCAGGAACTTCCTTGATCTCTGCGGTCGCGGCCAGTTTCTGTAACCAGCGAACTTCAACCTCAACGCGGAATTTCAGCAAACCGAACTCGCTGAAAATCGCACGCAGCGGGCTGACTTTATCGCCGTAACGACCATCGACAGGTGAGACGGCGGTCAGAGAGGATAATTCCATCAGTGCAACTCCTGAATCGTTAACAATATAGGGCAGGGCGGCGCTTAATACGCCTGACCCAGCCGGGATAAAAGGGTTTTCGCTTCGCGCAGCAGACGCTGGCGCGCAAACATCAGCTGCAGACGACCGCCGCCGACCTGCTGCCACAGCACCGCCGCGCGGATACCGGCCAGCAGCGCAGCGCGAACTTTGCTCTGCACCTGCGAATTCTGCAGCACCTGCGGTGAGCCGGTCACCTGAATGCGCGGGCCGAGCGGGCTGATCACATCGACGTAAATGCCGGCCATGGCGCTGGTGATGGTGTCTGATTCCAGTTCGTAATGCGCCAGCTGACGATCAAGCTGGCCGATGCGCTGCGCCAGGGTGTTTAGCGCGGTTTTGTTACCGTGCAGTTTACGCTCCAGCACCATCAGGCTCAGGGTATAACGCGTCAGGTCGGCGCTGGCACCCTGCCGGCTGCCGCTGTTCAGCACCGCCATCAGCGCTTCCAGCCCGGGGCGCAGGTTGGCTTCATCGTTGCCAAACACCGCCAGCGTTGAGCCTGGATTTAAATCCAGCAGGCTGCGCAGCGACACCTGCAGCGCCGCGTTGTTGCAGTGCCCCTGGTGTGCCAGCTGCTGCACCAGATGGGCTGCCTGGCAAACGCCGGCCAGCGCCAGCGTTATCTCATAATAGTTTTTAGCCACGCTTCACTCCTGTAGACGCGTCGGCAGTGCCGACTCAGGCCTCTGTCAGCGGCAGGCGCTGTTCAATAATGCCGCCACCAAGGCACACGTCACCGAGGTAAAATACCGCGGACTGGCCCGGAGTGACGGCCGCGACCGGCTCATCGAAACGCACTTCAATGCGATCGTCGCCGTGCGGAATGATCTCGCAGGGAATGTCGCTCTGACGATAGCGGGTTTTCACCGTGCAGCGTAGCGCAGTGGTTACTGGCTGGCGATCGACCCAGTGCAGCTGCTGTGCTATCAGGCCCACCGACATCAGGCGCGGATGATCGCCGCCCTGTGCCACAATCAGCGTATTGCGCGCGACATCTTTGTCGACCACATACCACGGATCGTCATTGCTCTCTTTGCGTCCGCCGATGCCCAGCCCTTTACGCTGACCCAGGGTGTGATACATCAGCCCCTGGTGTTCACCGACCACTTCACCGTCAACGGTTTCGATGACGCCCGGCTGGGCCGGCAGGTAACGACCGAGGAAGTCGCGGAATTTACGCTCGCCGATAAAGCAAATACCGGTGGAGTCTTTTTTCTTCGCCGTAATCAGATCGAGCTGTTCGGCAATGCGGCGCACCTCAGGCTTCTCCAGTTCGCCGACCGGGAACAGGCTCTGTGCAATCTGCTGGTGGCTGAGCGTGTAGAGGAAATAGCTCTGATCTTTGTTGCCGTCGAGACCGCGCAGCAGCTGGCTGGTGCCATCGACATCGGCACGGCGCACATAGTGGCCGGTGGCAATGTAGTCAGCGCCGAGATCGTCTGCAGCAAATTCGAGAAACGCTTTGAACTTAATCTCTTTGTTACACAGAATATCCGGGTTCGGCGTGCGTCCGGCCTTGTACTCTTCCAGAAAGTGCTCGAACACGTTGTCCCAGTACTCAGCGGCGAAATTGATTTTGTGCAGTTTGATGCCGAGCTTGTCACACACGGCCTGTGCGTCAGCCAGATCGTCAGCGGCGGTGCAATACTCCTCGCCATCGTCTTCCTCCCAGTTCTTCATGAACAGGCCTTCAACCTGATAGCCCTGCTGCTGCAGTAACCAGGCGGAAACGGAAGAATCGACGCCGCCGGACATCCCGACGATCACTTTTTTCTGGCTGTTGTCAGACATGACGCACTCTTGATTACGATAAAAACAGGCGGCGCATTCTATCACGCGGAAGAGTTGTGCGCACCCTCATGAAACGGCCACTGATACGGGGCTATCAGCTGCAGCGGATAGCGGGCCCCCTGCTGCCACAGCCGCACGCTTTCGGCCACCAGCGGCGAACGCAGCGTCTCTGCGCTGAGAATCTGCGCGGGCGACAGCCACCAGCAGCAGTCAATATCGCTGTCGTGTGGCGTGGTGGTCACGGTGGCGGGCAGATCGAGGCCAAACAGAAAACGCACAAAAGGTGTATGGTCCGGGGCGATCCACTGCTGCACGCCGAGAAAATAGTCGGGCTGCGCGCTGATGCCGCTCTCTTCGTACAGCTCACGTTGCGCGGCTTCCAGCAGCGTTTCATCGGCCTCAAGATGGCCGGCCGGCTGATTCAAGGTAACGCGGCCGTCAACGCGCTCTTCCACCACCAGTAATTTGCCCTGCGCGTGCACCATACAGGCGACGGTTACATGAGGTTTAAACATCGTTCCTCCCAAATAGTTAACCTGACGTTATCGAAATGTATAACCTACGTCCGGTCGCTGATGTCGCGCCATTCGCCCGGTGCCAAATCCTGCAGCTGGTAATCACCCATGGCAAAACGGATCAGGCGTAACGTTGGAAAGCCAATGTGCGCCGTCATCCTTCGGACCTGGCGATTGCGCCCTTCATACAGCGTGATTTTCAGCCAGCAGGTGGGGATAGCTTTGCGCTCGCGAATCGGCGGGGTGCGCGGCCACAGCCATGCGGGTTCGGGCACCACTTCTGCGCCCGCCGGCAACGTTGGACCATCGTTGAGGGTGATGCCACTGCGCAGGCGGGATAAATCTGATTCCTGCGGCACGCCTTCCACCTGAACGTAATAGATTTTGCCGGTGCGCTTGCCCGGCTGCGTCAACTGCGCCTGCAGTGCGCCATCGTTGGTCAGAATCATCAACCCTTCGCTGTCGCGGTCGAGACGGCCTGCGGCATACACCTCGCTCACCGGCACAAAATCTTTCAGCGTGCGGCGGCCAGCCTCATCGCTGAACTGCGGCAGAACATCGAAAGGTTTGTTAAAGAGTATGACGCGACGCGGACCTTTTGGCCGCGTGTCACGCCGCGCGGGCTGGCGCGCCGGGGCAGCAGGGCGCTTATGCTGGTGAATTCGTTGAGAAGTTTTTCGCATGGGCTTTGCAGTTGGTAACAATCGGCGCATTATAGCGCGAAACTGCGGTGATTGGCGTGGCGGAAATATTCAAGTAGTATTGACGCGCATCTTACAAATCATTAACAAAAAATCGCTCGAAGGAGAGGTTAATGGAAAGCAAAGTAGTTGTTCCGGCGGAAGGTCAAAAAATCACCCTGGATCAGGGCAAACTGAATGTCCCGAATAACCCGATCATCCCCTACATTGAAGGTGACGGTATTGGGGTTGACGTTTCCCCGGTGATGCTGAAAGTGGTTGATGCCGCTGTGAAGAAAGCCTACAACGGCGAGCGAAAAATTTCCTGGATGGAAATTTACACCGGCGAAAAATCCGTTGAACTCTATGGCCAGGATGTCTGGCTGCCGCAGGAAACCCTCGATTTAATCAAAGAGTACCGCGTAGCCATTAAAGGCCCACTGACTACCCCGGTAGGTGGCGGTATTCGTTCCCTGAACGTGGCACTGCGCCAGGAACTGGACCTGTACGTGTGTCTGCGTCCGGTACGTTACTACAAAGGCACGCCAAGCCCGGTTAAACGTCCTGAAGATACCGACATGGTGATCTTCCGCGAAAACTCCGAAGATATCTATGCCGGTATCGAGTGGAAAGCCGGTACGCCGGAAGCGGACAAAGTGATCAAATTCCTGCGTGAAGAGATGGGCGTGAAGAAAATTCGCTTCCCGCAGCAGTGTGGTATTGGCGTGAAGCCGTGTTCAGAAGAGGGCACGAAACGTCTGGTGCGTGCCGCGGTTGAATACACCATCACCAATGACCGTGATTCCCTGACGCTGGTGCACAAAGGCAACATCATGAAGTTCACCGAAGGCTCTTTCAAAGACTGGGGCTACCAGCTGGTGAAAGAAGAGTTCGGCGGCGAGCTGATCGATGGCGGTCCGTGGATGAAGTTCAAAAACCCGAACACCGGTAAAGAGATCATCGTTAAAGATGTGATCGCCGATGCCTTCCTGCAGCAGATCCTGCTGCGTCCAGCCGAGTATGACGTTATCGCTTGTATGAACCTGAACGGTGACTACATTTCTGATGCCCTGGCGGCACAGGTAGGCGGTATTGGTATCGCACCGGGCGCCAACATCGGTGACGAGTGCGCACTGTTCGAAGCGACCCACGGTACTGCACCGAAGTATGCGGGCCAGGATAAAGTGAACCCAGGTTCCGTGATCCTGTCTGCAGAAATGATGCTGCGTCATCTGGAGTGGTTCGAAGCGGCTGACCTGATTGTTAAAGGCATGGAAGGCGCAATCGCTGCCAAAACCGTGACCTACGACTTTGAGCGTCTGATGGACGGCGCTAAGCTGCTGAAATGTTCTGAGTTTGGTGACGCGATCATCGCGAACATGTAATTTGCCCTGAGCAAATGCAACATGAAAGGGAGCCGCAGGGCTCCCTTTTTTTATGCTGGCAGCGGGAAGGACTTCTGTCACCGCCGGTTTGCCATGCATGACGACCGTGCGATGCGTGGCTTTATTCCGCCGGAGGCTGTAACTGACCGATCTGGCTATCGCGCGCCTGCGACAAACGCCAGAAATCATTGCCGGCCGGATGCTGGTAAATCCGCAGCGAAAACTGACCGACGATGGCGTAGATGAATTCAAATATCGCCGACTGGGAATTCTCGTAATCAACCCACAGCACCGAGGAGGTAAAGCAATAAACCTCTACCGGCAATCCCTCCGGTGAGGGTTTCATCGCGCGCACCACGATATACATATCTTTTTTAATATCGTCGCGCTGCGCCAGCCAGGCGGTGAGATAGTGACGGAACACCGTGAGGTTGGTGATGCCGTTTTCGGCAAACCAGCGGTCACCGACCACGCTGCTATCGCGGCCATCCATCAGGATTGAAAGCTGCTCACTGACGCCGCGAATCTGGCTCATCTGCTGCACCATTTGCTGATCGAGAAAGCGAATCGAGGTCTGGTCGAGATGAAAGCTGCGCATGATACGCCGCGCGCCGGAGGAGAACATCGCCTGCCAGTTGGTGTAGGTTTCGGTCAGGAAATTTTTGGTCGGGATCCGCGACAGCGTATTGTCCCAGTTGCGGATGGTAATGGTATGCAGAGCGATATCAATCACTTCACCGCTGATGCCGTTATCCGGCATTTCAATCCAGTCGCCGAGCTGCAGCACATCGTTCGATGACACCTGAATATTGGCCACCAGCGACAGCAGGGTGTGCTGAAACACTAACATCAATACCGCCGCGACCGCACCCAGACTGGAGATGATAATCACCGGCGATTTGTTCGACATGATAGCCAGAATCATGATGGCGGAAATGATGTGCACCAGGATCTTACCGATCTGGATATAGCCTTTTATCGAGTGGTTCTTACGCTTCGACTTACGCGAATAGGAGTTATTAACGATCTCCAGCACTTCGTTAAAGAACAGCGACAGATATACAAAAAACAGAATGCCGCAGATGGTTTTCACCGCGATCAGCAGATGCTCGGGCAGGTCCGGCATAAACTGCAGCAGGTAATAGACGGTGATCACCGGAATAAAATTCGACAGCTTTTCTGAGAGCCGGACGTCTTTATCCAGCGGCACCTGGTTTTTATGCGTGCTAAAGAACACGCGGCGCACCACTTTTACCACGAAGAACTTGCAGATCAGATGGGTGACCATGCCGGCAACCAGTAACAGCAGCAGGCTGAAGGTGGCGGAGAGCACCGTGTTGCCTTCAATAAACGTTTGTATGTCGCGTAAGTAATTCATTTTAACCACATGCCGGCCGGTTGAGGCGGGAATTCAAACATAAAGCGGCCACGGACGATAAGCGACGCGTGCGCAAAAGTGTTGCTACGAGACCAGCGCTTTGCGTGCCGCCTCGGCAAGAAAATGGCTGCGGCTGCTGTAGCGCGCGTTATTACTGACCATCTTATCGATCTTCTCAATCAGCAGATGCGGCATAGTGATATTGATGCGCTCGGATTTGCCCAGATAGCGGGTGACATCAATATCAACGTAGATCCACACGCCGGGCTGGCTAAATTCCTGCTGCCAGTGCTGCGCCGGCTCCGGAATCAATAAGCCTTTCTCCGCCATCAGTTCAAAGTGGGCATGCAGCGCAGATTGCGCATCCTGCAGCGTTTGCTCGGGCGTATCACCGGCAAAATAACAGCCGGTGACATCCGGGAAATAACCACTGGCCGAGCCGTCAGCGTCAATCTCTACCAAAGCGGGAAACAGCATCATGTCACCTCTGAGCAAGCGGAATAAAACCAGCATGGATCAATCCAGCCTGGCGTCTTTCAGAATCTGCATCAGCGTGCCTGTCTTCATATCCTTCTGCGGATGCGGCACGGTGATCAGATGAGCAAAATCCGGGTGCGAGAACTGATGATGACTGCCGCGTATGCGCTCCAGCTTCCAGCCATTCTTTTGCAGCAGTTTAATCAGCGTCGCGCTCTTCATCGGACTTCCTGTAGGTGAAATTATACACACAATACACACTGATGCAAGGCGGTCTCTGCCATCACATCGGCGGGTCATGGCCAAACTAACCGGGACGGCCGCGACAGGCACCCATTGATGCTGCGTTCTGCGTGCTGTTTTCCACGGCTTTTTCCCGCTGCGATAGTGGTTTGCGTAAAACTTTGAAATAGTTAACATCCCGGCACCGGCGCGCGTGCCATTTGCGGGCTGAACCGCTATCTTCAGCCTTCATCAATCCGGAGGTGCTATGCAAGGTGTGATCAAGTTTGTAAAAGGCTGGCTGATTTTTTCCCTGCTGTGGGGCATTTTCATGTGGTTTGTATCCTGGCAGGCACAGGGCAAAACGCCGGGCATGATGATTGTCATGAGCCTGTATGCCGGTTTGATTTATCAGGCATTAATGACCATGGTGGCGCGTTATAAAGCGCGGCGCGCACAGGCCTGATTATTCACAACTGCCGACATAGCTTTGCGTCGCGCTGACGCTAATTTGCATGCCATCCGGCAAGCTGAGCGCTCACTAATCAGCGTGTAAGGCGGGCAGGATGGGAAGAACGTTACTGACGGGATGGTTTTTATTGCTGCTATCACTGGCGGCCAGTGCACAATTACCGGTAGGGCCTGTGGTGATAGCGGGGCAGCATGGGCGCCACCTTGCCGGGCACAGCAGTACGGCAGATGTCGCCGAGACGCCGGATGAACATATTCAGGAACGACGGGACGGCGTGCCGCAGCGGCATTGAGTATCGGGGCCGCAGGGGCCCCGATCGCCGGGGATTATTTACGGCCCAGCATGAAGCCAACAATCACGCCGATGCTGGCGGCAACGGCCAGCCCGGTAGCCGGGTTGTCGCGTACCGATCTCACCACGCAGTCTGCTGCATCCTGCACCGCATAACTGGCCTGCGCCGGATAGCGTCGCGCGGCACCGCGTGCCTGATGGCGGCGTGAACCGGTGAACTCGCCAAATTTTTCCTGTACGGCACCCGCCGCTTCATTCAATTTTGCTTCCGCTTTATCGGTCATATTGACTCCCTGAGAGTGGTGAATGTCTCTTTCAGCGTAGACAGAGAAGTGCAGACCAGCAACCTGGTGGCTTTTCAGGATGTAACAGTGGTTTGCAGGAATCGGCATTGCTGTCCATACCTGGTAAGGACCACGTTAAGCTGCACGAACCTCACGCAGCGCTCACTGAACGGAGGAGAAATGAAACGCGATATCCTGAATGAAGACGATTACGATGAAGTTTGCCGGGTGATTGGCGATGCGGTGATTGTCCTTTCCGAGTGCGGTCATGAAACCAGACGGGAGGAGATTGCCCGTTTGCTGCAGCGTACGCGCCACGATCGCGCCCACGACGAACGCGATGAACAGCGTATGCTGGAGCACGCGATTCGTCTGGTACGACCGTAGGCACAGGGCGTCACGCGCACGCCCTCACTGCTGGTCGCGATACGCCGGGTACCAGCTCACCAGGAAGTGGCGCAGATGATCAAAACACCATTCGGCATCGTCCGCCTGCTGGCAGTAATAGCGAATGGTGACCTTCTCATAGCGGCGATGGCGCTGCTGCAGCGGCGACCAGCTCCAGTCCAGCACCGCGCGCGCATAGTTGACCAGCGCGTCACGCGGCATGCTGTGCTGCTGCTCCTGGCGGCGCAGATACATCTCAAAGAACTGATCGAGGCTCTGTGTCTCTTCGCTGCTACAGTCCAGCGTGGGGCGGAACGCCACATCGAGAAAGCCGCACACGCCATCTGCGCGCTGCTGCCAGTCACAGGCCAGCGTCATAAACAGGCCATCCTGCAGATTGACCTCTTCCAGCAGACGACGCAAATTCTCAGAATGTTTACCAGCGGCGATCTCATCAATGCGATCGGTTTCCAGCGTCAGGTCAAAACCGCACGGGTTGACCGAGCCATCCGCGTCTCGGGTGGCCGGAAAGGGGAAATCGATATAACCGTTATTGTCCAGACTCTTTTCCATAATGCAGGTCCGCAGCATGACAAACGCTGACAATAAACCATCTGCGCGCGCCACGCACGGCTTATGGACACGTCCAGGTAATCATGGTGTTACGCGCCGGGTTGATCAGGCGGAACTGCTTGTCGCTCAGCCGCTGTGCATAAAAGCCTTCCGGCGTCACGGCAGAAGGGACATAGCGGAAACGGTCGGTGGAGTGCAGTGCGCCGCTGCTCAGCGTTACGCCATCGCGCGCCACCGAAAACGAATTCACCAAATCGAAGATGCGCCCTTCGGTGTGGCCCAGCGACTGACCATAGAGCGTTGCGACCTCGCCGGGGCAATCGACGCCTTTCGGCGTGGAGCTGCAGCCAGCCAGCAGGATAAGTGTGAGTAGAAAACTGAGTCTTAACATGGTCCTGTTCCTGGTGCATTCCCTGATTTATGCTGGCCTGACGATGCGCGCCACTGATCCGATCATAGCATGTCTGACGCCACTGCCCATTTGCCATTTGTTTAATCGTTAAGCGGTAAGCATGTAAAGGGGTGACTTTGCTAGCAGATAAACGTTATTCTTGCCAGCGTTGCGCACCAGGTAAGCAAAACAAGGGTAAATCCATGAGAGAAGAAGAAGCCAGTTTAATGATTCTTCAGCACGCGATTGATAAGTTAGACGCCGACAAAAAACAGCAGGTGATGAACTGCGTGACGGCGATCCATGAAGTTATGCAGCGTTTCGATCCAGACGATGCCGGACTGGCGCTGATGCTGGTGGCCGCGCAGGTCGCGGCAGAGTAGCTCCATCCCATCCCGGTCTTAACCATTTATTTCACCCACCAGCCAGCGGTGAATCACCCGCACCATATATTGCTGCTGCTCTGCCGTTAACGGCTGATGCGCAGCAATGCCATGCCATTTTGCCAGACAGCCGCGGCAGCAGGTTGCCGTGGCGTGCTGGGCGATAAATACCGGATGGCCGCGCATTGGCGTCTGTTTGCCATCATTCTTTGGTTCGGCTGCGGCCAGTCTTTGCTGGATAAAATCGGCCGCGTGTTGGTCGATCACCGCCGGGCCTTTCTCAATACAGTACTGTCGCTCTTTCGCGCCTAAATGGAAGCGGCGGCGAAACGGCGATTGCGCCAGCCGCGCGAATAATGCCTGTTCATCTCGCATAACATCCTCCTGACGCGATCTTAGCGCATTTTACTTAACTCGTTACAAAGATATCCCGATCGCATAAAACCTCACAAAATCAGCGATGTGGAGGCGTTCTTACTGCCCGCAGTGGCTGACCTGCGGTCGCAGATTACCGCACCGGCGGCGGTTGTATGTTACCCTCTGGTCAATTAAATTCCTGTAAAATCATGATCTAACCTCAGTGGAGAACACCCATGAAGGCGATAACCCTTGCCACGCTCCTGATGGCCTGCCAGATTGCCCCCGCGTGGAGCGAAAGCGAATTCCAGATCACCTGCCCGGGCCGCCCCACCATGACGGTATCGCGTGCCGCTTACGGGCTAAGCACGCTAATGTGGCCAACCCGGCATTTCCAGATTGCCGCCGGGCAGCAGCGCACGCGTCTGCAGGACGGCGATAAGGTCGCCATTACCCGTTTCCGCAATGGCGATCAGCTGATCGTGAATAAAAACAGCGGCGAAACCTTTTTCGTCTACGCCGACAGCGATAAGCTGTTGCCCTGCAACCGCACGGAAAAACGCGATGCTGATATTCTGTCGCTGGAGCGCTACGACGACCGCCAGCACCCCTCGTCATAATGCCGCCACAAGGAGCCGACCATGCAATTAAGCGTTACGGATAGCGTCACGCATCAGGATCTGGATGAAATGCGCCTCGGCCTGAACGCCTTCAACAGCCGCTTTATTGACATCAATGAGATGAAAGCCATCGGTGTGTTCATTAAAGACGGCGCCGGGAAAAAGCTGGCGGGGCTGACGGGCTCAACCTATGGCAACTGGTTACGCATTGATATGCTGTGGGTCAGCGATGGGTTACGCGGGCAGGGCGCCGGCAGCCAGCTGATTCAGGCTGCCGAACAGGAAGCCCGCGCACGCGGCTGCCGTTACGCGCAGGTGGATACCGCCAGCTTTCAGGCGCGGCCGTTTTATGAAAAGCTTGGCTATACGCTACGTTTTAGCCTTGATCACTATCCGCGCGAACATCAGCGTCACTATCTGAGCAAGACGCTGTAATCACAGCAGTGGCTGCTGGCGCAGATCCAGCGGCGACTGTTCCGCTTCATCAATCGCGGCCAGCCAGCTCTGTAAATCGACCTTCGCCCAGGAGAGATGTCCGCGCGTGGTGCTCATCAGCACCACATCCGGACGCAGCGAGCGGTACAGCTCCAGCGACTGCTGCAGCTCCGCAGGATTACTGTCCGGCACCAGCACGCTGATCCAGCGATGGTAATCCCGCGTCAGGGTGTCGCCGACAAACAGGTAGGTCTGGCCGAGCGGTGAATGGTACAGGTAGCTGCAGCTGCCCGGCGTATGGCCCGGCGTGGGCAGCAGGTGAAAGTCGCCAAAGTGCACGTCCTGATGCATGAAGGTTTCGTCCGGCTCAATCACCAGGCTCACCGGGCCGAGCGATCGGCTGTGGCAATACAGCGCACTATTGAAGCGCTGCTGAATGGCCCGCGCGCCCGGCGCGGCTTCGTGCCAGTGGGTAAAATAGTGGCGAATCACGCCGCCCGCGTCCGCGAGCACTTCATGATCCAGCAGCTGCTCAACGCGGCCAATCAACAGGTTGCCGCGCGGATGGCGCAGCATAAACCCGTGCATCATTAAATCATTTGCCGTCTCTTCGGCGGGAAATTCCGGCGTGGAGATCCACAAGTCTTCGTACAGCGGCTTCAATAGCGGTCTCCTGCGGCAACACGTCAGCGCAACGTCGGATGGCCGGTAAAGGCTAACCGCGCGGCGCCCTGGTCAATCTCAAGCGTGGCGCTGGCGCCGAGCGGCAGCGTCACGGTATCGGCATCATGGCCAAACGGCAGATCGCTGATTACCGCAATCTGGTACTCATCACGCAACCGCTGCCACACCGTGACGAAATCAAAGCCGTTGTCGTAATCGGACAGGGCGGTGCTGGTGAAGCTGCCGGTGACAATGGCTCGCTGGCGCGCCAGAATACCGCTCTGCTGCAGCTGAATCAGCATACGCTCAATGCGGAACGGATGCTCATTCACATCCTCGATCACCAGAATGCCGTCTTCAATCTGCGGCAGCCACGGCGTGCCAATCAGGGAGCAGATCATCGCCAGATTGCCGCCCCACAGCGTGCCCTGCCAGCGGCCGCGATCCGGACTGGCGCTGTGCCACGCCAGATTGACTGTAGGAGATGTTAGCGCCTGCCAAAAGTGGCTGACGGTAAATTCAGATAAAGCCTCCGCGCCAAAATTGCTGGCCAGCATCGGTCCGCTGAAGGTGATCAGCCCGGTTTGCGCCAGCAGCGCCAGCTGAATAGCGGTGAAATCACTGTGGCCGCACAGCGCGACAGGCTGATTAAGCAGGCGACGCTGCAGCGCCACATAGTCGAGGTGATCGAGCAGGCGTGAGGCACCATAGCCGCCGCGCACTGCCAGTACGATATCCGGCAGCGAGGCCAGCGACGCCAGCGCATTCACATCCTGCAGGCGCTGCGCGTCATCTCCAGCGAAACGCTGCCAGCGGCGCGTAATGGCTTCCGTATTTTGCAACTGATGGCCCTCCGCCTGCAGGCGCTGTACCGCGCGCCAGGCGGCGTCCTGATTGTGGCAATAACCGGAAGGGGCGATGAGGCGTATTGAACGAGGGGCGAGCATAACTTCCATCCTGCTGTCTGTTGGCCTGCCGATGATGACGAAATGCGTTACCGAAGTCACGGTAGCACAAGGTTTTTTACGTATTTAGGATAAACGGTAATTTTACCTTTTACCGTCATGGTTATGATAGCTTGCGCCAATCTTATAGCGGAACCGAAAATCAGTGAAAATTCGACTACTTATGCTGTCTGCTTTGCTGCTGGCTGGCTGTGCCAGCGAGCCGGAAAAACCGGTGACGCCGGAGAAGAATACGCCATTAACCCAGGCGCCGCCGTCGAAAGTGAATGATGCATGGTCACTGTTTACCGAAGATGCCGCCAGTCATTATGGCGTTGATGAGAAGCTGATCAGCGCCATTATTAGTGTCGAATCCGGGGGCAACCCAACCGTGGTAAGCCGTTCTAACGCAGTCGGGCTTATGCAAATCAAAGCCGCCACCGCCGGGCGCGAGGTGTATCGCGCACAGGGACGCCACGGCCAGCCGAGTAACTCCGAACTGCGCGACCCGGCGAAAAATATTGATATCGGCGCGGCCTATATCCGGATTCTGCAGGATTCCGCGCTGGCGGGCATTCGCGATCCGCTGACGCTGCGCTATGCCACCATTGTTTCCTATGCCAACGGTGCCGGCGCGCTGCTGCGTACCTTCTCGCGCGACCGCGATCGCGCCATTGCAATGATCAACGCCATGACGCCGGATGAGTTCTACCAGCACGTGCAGAACAAGCATCCGGCCGCCCAGGCGCCGCGCTACCTGTGGAAAGTCACCACCGCCTATCGCACCATCGGCTAATGCCGCTGGCGGGACTCAGTGCTGTGCGCGCTCTGCCGCAGCCTCATTTGAGGCATCGCTGAGGTTAATGCGCGGCAGCACGCCGCCGGTGAACTCCACGCGGCGCATCGGGAAGGCGAAACGAATCTGTTTCTGCTCCAGCTGCGCCATCAGTTGCAGGTTAATCTCCTGCTGAATGTCCATGTATTTGTTGTAATCGGCGCTCAGCACGAAATAGACCACTTCAAACGTCAGCTGCGATTCGTCAAACGACAGGAAATGGGCGCGATCAAAACGCGTGTCCGGCACGCCTTCAATGATGCGTTGCACCATGCCGCCAATCTGCCGCACTTTCTCCGCCGGCGTGCCGTAATTAATCCCGAACTTAAACACGATGCGCCGCTGCTGCATGCGTTTGTAGTTGTGGATGGTTTGCTGCAGCAGAATGGTGTTGGAGCAGACAATCTGTTCGCCGCCGAGACTGCGCAGCCGGGTGGTTTTCAGGCCAATGTGCTCAATGGAGCCAGCGATGTCGCCGAACACAATAAAGTCGCCGTGCTCAAAGGGCTTATCGAAGCCAATCGCCAGCGAAGCGAACACATCGCTCAGCACCGTCTGAATCGCCAGCGCGATGGCGATACCGCCGACGCCGAGGCTGGCCACCAGCGCGGTGATATTGATCCCCATATTGGAGAGGATCGCCAGCAGCATCATCACCCACACCACGACGCGCAGCAGAATGCCGAGGATCACCGTGGTGACCGGATTACGCACGTGCAGCGGATCGCGCAGCAAGGAGTGCAGCCAAAGGCGAATGCCGCCGTCAATCCACAGCGTGAGCTGCAGAATCAGCGCCAGGAACCAGCCGTGGGCGATGGCGACGCTCCAGCTGTCCGGCAGATCGACAAATTTCAGCGTGATCAGCAGCGAGAAGATCAGCAGCAGCAGCTGACTGGTGCTGCGCAGAATCTCCACCAGAATGCCGGTGAAACGCACGTGGCGCTGTTCGCTATAGTGGGCGATACGGTTAGAGACAAAGCGGATGACGGTGCGCAGCAGCCAGTAAACAATCAGCGTGCCGAACACGATGATGGCGCTATTAATCCAGAAGTTTTGATTGAGAAAGATAAGTTGTAAACGATGGGCAGAAAGCCAGTTTTCCATTGGGGAGAATCTCCTTGCTGGGAGCCGGTGAAAAGAATGTGCAAGGAGAAAGCATAGACTACGCTGGCGTCGCGCGGGACGCCGGCGGTTTACTGGAAGCGATTGGCCTTGTCGCGCGCCAGCCGTTCCAGCGCAAAAATCACCTGCTGCAGCTGACGCTCCTGCACCGGTTCGATGGCGGTAAAACGGAAGCTGAGTCGCGGCGTGATGCGGGTTTCGTTCTTGCTGGTCACGGTGCTGCGCTCGCCGATATGCAGCAGCTGTGCGGTCACTTCGAACTGGCCATACTCGCCCAGCTCAACGCGCAGCTTTTTGAAGGTATCGCCACGGTTAAGACCTTCCGGCAGCGCCTCATCCAGCAGCACGCCGACGCCGCCGAGCGACAGATCCTGCAGGCGAAAGCGCGCGGTGCTGCCGTCCGGCCACTGGCTGTGGCAATAAAATACTGGTTCGAGCGGCGCGTTGACGCGAAAGAATTCCCGGCGCTGAATCTGCCACACCAGGTCGGGCAGCGCGGCGGCAAAGGCGGGCAGGCCGTCATAATCGATGCGGGTTAATCCCTGCAGCCCAAACTCCACTTTGGCACCGTGGGTTTCGGCCGCAATATTCACTTCGCCACCCTGCAGTGCCAAATCATTGTCCAGCGCGTTGCTGCCGAGATCAAAAATCACCCGATCTTCATCCGCGGCCAGCAGCCGGCTGATGAACTGACCACGGGAGAAATTGACCATCAGCAGGGTTTGATAACGCAACAAATCCTTCATCACGTTCAACACCGCCAGCGTACCGCGCTTGAGATATTGTTCTTTATCGGCGTCTTTCACGTCCTGCTCCACCTGTCCGATTGCTATTTTACGAGTGCCACTGCTCTTCGTCGGTTATCGACCGGGGCGGTAAAAGCTTTAGCCGGCGTGAACGAATTCATCATGATGTTGATGTAGCAGAGAAAAAATTCCCGGCTATACTTAGCGCGATGAACACCTTGATTCATAACGTAAGGAGCAGCAAATGGGTATTCTTTCATGGATTATTTTTGGTCTGATTGCCGGGATTATCGCTAAATGGATCATGCCAGGTAAAGATGGCGGCGGATTTATTTTGACCGTGGTACTCGGGATTGTCGGTGCGGTGGTGGGCGGCTGGATCAGTACCCTGTTCGGCTTTGGCCGGGTTGACGGCTTCAACTTTGGCAGCTTTGTGGTCGCGGTGATCGGTGCCATTGTGGTGCTGTGGATCTACCGTAAAGTCCGCAGCTGACGCCAAATCACGATTCAACAAGATCCGCAGTCCCGTCCGGGGCTGCGGATTTTTTTATGTCGTCAGAAATCGTAGCCGATTGTGGCGGTCAGCGTCCGCTCCGCGCCGCGATAGCAGTAACCGGTGCCGTAGCAGGCTGCCAGATACTTTTTATCCGTCAGATTGCGGGCATTCAGCTGCAGCCAGGCACCTTTCAGATTCGACTGCCACGCGCCCAGATCGGCGCGCAGTGAGGCGTCAAACAGGGTCACCGACGGCAAACGGGTGGTGTTTTCGTTATCGGCCCACTGGCGGCCAATGTAGCGTACCCCGGCACCCGCGCTCAGGCCGTAATCAAACTGATAATGCCCCCACAGCGACGCCATGCTATTTGGCGTGACGTACGGCGTATGGCCATCGTTGCCGTCCACGGAATCCTTAAAGCGCAGATGGTTGAGCGTATAACCGGCAATGGTGCTGAACCGTTCTGTCAGCTGGCTGCGCGCCTCCAGTTCAATACCCTGTGCATGCACTTTACCGGACGGGGTGTAGGTGCCGTCCTGCACGTTACGGTTGGCCACATCGTTCTGCGTCAGATCGTACAGGGCTACGCTGTAGAGATCGCGCGTGCCGTTCGGCTGGTATTTCACTCCGGCTTCATACTGTTCTGAGGTGGTCGGTTTCAGCTGATTCCCGTCGGGATCGGTCAGCGAAGCCGGGGTAATCGCCTGGCTCCAGCTGACGTACGGCGACACGCCATTATCAAAAGCGTACAGCAGCGCGGCGCGGCCGCTGACGTGATCGTCCTGACGACGACTATTGCCATTCTCTGACACGATACGGTCATAGCGACCAGACAAATCCAGATGCCAGCGCTGCCACGCCATCTCATCCTGCAGATAGAGGCCGCTCTGATAGTAGCGGCGCGTCTGCGCTGTCCAGAG
This sequence comes from gamma proteobacterium symbiont of Scutellera amethystina, assembly GCF_059730845.1. NCBI lineage: Bacteria > Pseudomonadati > Pseudomonadota > Gammaproteobacteria > gamma proteobacterium symbiont of Scutellera amethystina. The sequence continues at coordinate 2,468,620 of NZ_AP035935.1, read as the reverse complement.
GTAATCCGGCTGGCTGCCGATGGCCTCGCCGCTCCAGGCATTCAGCGGTGAGGCAGCGCCGCTGGCGTCGCTCAGATCATTTTTGTAGCGGTGATACTCCGCGCCAAGCGTGACGCGATGCTGCAGCGCACCGCTGGCAAACTCCGCCTGCAGCTGGTTATCGGTCGCCCACGCGCTGAGCGAAGAGCGCTCACCGGAGTAGTAGCGATTGAGCAGGTCCGGATTGTCGCTGTTCCAGCCAATCTGGTACACCTGGTCGAGCGCCACGCTGGAATGGCTGTAGCTGCCGGTGCTGTGCACCGACCATACTTCATCGAAACGGTGCGAGAAGTCGTAGCCGTAAATCTGCTCATGACGTTTGAACTGATCCAGCGCGCTGTCGCCCTCATAAAAACCGTCGCTCAGCCAGCGGCCATTGTGGCTGTAAAGCGTGCCTTCCGCCGGCACCGAGCCGTGATAGCCGCCTGAGGGATCTTTTTGCAGATAAGCACGCAGCAGCAGGCTGGTGTCTTCATCCGGCTGCCACAGCAGCTGGGGTGACAGCGCGTATTTCTCTTCGCGCGTGTGGTCGTACTGGGTATCGCTGTTGCGAGTGATGCCGGTCAGGCGGTACGCCCATTGATCGTTAATCGCGTCGGTGTAATCAAAGGCGGCGCTGTTACTGGCATTGCTGCCGGTGGCGAAGCGTAAATGGCCCTGTGAAGCAAACTGCGGCCGCTTCGTGACCATGTTCACCAGCCCGCCCGGCACCGTCTGGCCATAAAGGGCAGAAGAGGGGCCTTTAATTACGTCAATGCGGTCAAGGAACCAGTTATCCACCTGCAGGATGTTGAAGCTGCCGCCGTCGCTCATCACGCGCAGACCGTCAAGGAAGGTGTTGTCGACGTCACCGCCGTGGAAACCGCGCAGCGAAATGGTGTCGTAACGCGTGGCCGCGCCACCAAAGTTGGTGAAAACCCCCGGGGTATAGCCCAGCGCCTGGTTCAGATCCTGCGCGCCCTGATCGTCAATCTGCTGACGCGTCACCACGGAAATGGACTGCGGCGTGGTGAGGAGTGGACGATCGCTTTTCGTGGCGCCGCTGCGGGTGGCGAGATAGTCCGCCGTGGGCGAGGTGGCGCTCTCCTGCGGCTGTGCGGTGACCACCAGAGAGGGTTCGGCTACGCCGAGTGCCGGAAACGCCAGCGCCAGCGCGCACAGCAGCCGGCCACGGTTGAGGGGGAACAGCGCGGTCATAATGATTCCTTTGGCTGAGAACAAAAGCCGCACCACACCAGCGCGGCGGTTAACGATGAGAAAAAGAGTCATTTTAAGATTGAGAATTATTATCTTTTAGTAAGGGGTGTTTCAAGATGTAAAAGATAAGTAATGGAAAAGTGTGATGCGCAGGGGGGATGCCGCAGCACCGGGCGTGGTCATCACCTGGCTGTGGCATCGGGCCTGAGAAGCAGGTGCGCACGGCGGCGCACCTGAAGTCAGGGTTATTTCGCCGCGTTTAGCGTCGGCATTGAGGGGATGTCGCGTGTGCTATTACAGGTTTTATCTTTCGGACAATACTTATCCAGCAGCTTCAGCGTTACGCCGTTGGTCCAGCCAAAACCGTCCTGCAGCGGATACTCGCCGCCACCACCACCGCCCAGCTGGGCACCGTCGACCACATACTTCTCGACCAGCTTGTGCTCGCGATCGTAAGTCTGCTGCACATTTTGCAGGAAGCGCTGACCGATCTGCTGTGCCAGCTGGTTCTGCTTGTAGTGCTCCAGACCTTCGACCGCTACCCACTGCAGCGGGGCCCAGCCGTTAGGCGCATCCCACTGCTGGCCGTTGTTTACCGTCGTGGTGACCAGCCCGCCCGGTTTCAGCAGCTGTTTTTCCACTGCGGCGGCGGTGCGTTCCGCCTGCTTGTCGCCCGCCAGCTGCATATACAGCGGGAACAGCGTGGCGGCGGTGAGCTGGTTGTGCACCTGCTTTTTCTGGAAATCGTAGTCGGCATACCAGCCCTGTTTGTCATCCCACAGGTAACGATTGATCGCCGCCTGGCGCTTCTCTGCATCCGCCGCAAACTGCTGCGCTTTATCATTCTGTTTTGCCAGCTTCGCGGCTTTCGCCAGCGTCTGCTCCAGGTGGAACAGCAGGCTGTTGAGGTCCACCGGGGCCAGCTGGGTGGTGCGAATCGAGGCCAGATTGTGCGCATCGGTGAACCAGCGTGAGCTGAAGTCCCAGCCCGAGGCGGCGCCCGCGCGCAGATCGCGATACACCTGCTGTTTATTGCGCTCAGGCGCTTTTTTCGCGGTGTTGACATCGTCCAGCCAGGATTCGGTGCGCGGCACGTCACGGTCATCCCAGTAGCGATTGAGCAGGGTGCCGTCGCTGAGCTTCACCACGCGCTTGCTCGCCTGGCCGGCAGCCACCTTGTCGCTGTCCGCCATCCAGTAGTCATACTCTTTTTGCAGCTGTGGCAGATACTGGCGGTAGACATCATCTCCCTTGTGGCTGGCCAGCAAATCCACCATCAGGCTGAAGAACGGCGGCTGCGAGCGGCTGAGATAGTAGCTGCGGTTGCCGTTGGGGATGTGGCCGTACTTGTCCAGCTCGCTGGCGAAGTTGTCCACCATATCCTGCACCCGATCCCAGTGGCCGCTCTCTGCCAGCCCGAGCATGGTGAAGTAGCTGTCCCAGTAATAGACTTCGCGGAAACGTCCGCCTGGCACCACGTACGGTTTCGGCAGTGGCAGCAGCGAATCGTACTGGCTGGCCGTTGGCGTGCTGCGCGTCAGCACCGGCCACAGGCCATTGATGTGCGCGCGCAGGCTCTGGCCGGCGGGCGGCACGTATTTATCCTGCGCTTTGGGCAGGGTGAAGTTGGTGTCCACGAAGCGCCTGAGATCGAAATTACGCTGATTTTTCTGCATCTGCCAGTCGGCGAGAATCGACGCCGGGTCATATTTGGGGACCGCATCGGCAAAGGTTTTCTGGTCCGGATAAAATCTGGCCTGCTGCACAGCACTGAATAGTGGGCCGAGTCGCACATCTGGCGGCTGCGGCTGGGCGCTGAGCATGCGGCTGTTATCCTCAGCGTGCACAGCAGACGCGCTCAGCAGCGCCGCGCTGAGCAACAGGGTAAGACGCGCAGGCGTAAACACTACATTTTTTATCATCGGTTTTTCTCCTTGTCCGAAAAGGTGGTGCGCTAACGCATTGACCACCCGAACAACTTTAGACGTTAACGCGCCGCTTAGCCTTTTGCAGCGGCGGAAATGTGAAGCCTTCGCGATTAATCGCCGGAAAATTGCGGTGCCGCGCGGGTTTTTACTTGCCCTGCGCCGCTATTTGACTGAGGCTGAAAGAAAAAAAGGAGAGCAGTATGGAGATCATCTGGTATCACCCGTCACTGAATCCGCAGCCGTGGCTGGACGGCATGCGCCAGCGCCTGCCGGCGGTGCGCATCCGCCAGTGGCAGCCGGGCGACAGTGCGCCCGCCGACTACGCCATTGTGCGATCGCCGCCGGTGGAGATGCTGGCGGGACGGGCGCTGCGTGGCGTATTCGCCATGGGGGCCGGCGTAGACGAAATTTTGCGGCAGCTGCGCACGCACCCTGAGATGCTGGCTGATGCGGTGCCGCTCTACCGGCTGGAAGACACCGGCATGGCACGCCAGATGCAGGAGTATGCGAACTGGTGCGTGCTGGGCTGGTTCCGCCGCTTCGCCGACTATCACCAGCAGCAGCGACAGGCGCTATGGCAGCCGCTGCCGGACCGCGAACGTGCTACTTTTACCATTGGCGTGCTGGGGGCAGGCGTGCTTGGCCGCAGCGTGCTGGAGAGCCTGCGCCAGTGGGGCTTTCCGCTGCGCTGCTGGAGCCGCTCGCCGAAGCAGATTGCCGGTGTCACCACCTTTCACGGCCGCGACCAGCTGGCGGATTTTCTCACTGACAGTCAGGTATTAATTGATTTGCTGCCCGCCACGCCGGAAACCAGCAACCTGATCGATAGCGCGTTTCTTAGCGCGCTACCGCGCGGTGCCTGTTTCCTCAATCTCGCGCGCGGTGCGCACGTGGTGGAGGCCGATCTGCTGGCGGCGCTGGAGAGCGGTCAGCTGGCCGCCGCCGCGCTGGACGTATTCCAGGTGGAACCGCTGCCGGCCGCGAGTCCGCTGTGGTCTCATCCGTGTGTCATGATTACCCCGCATAATGCCGCCACCACCTTGCCGCATGAGGCGATGGACTATATCGCCGGTGCCATCACGGCACTGGAGCAGGGCCAACAGCCGCGCGGTCTGGTCGATCGCCAGCGTGGCTATTAATTCAGCAGAGGAGAAGAGGATGTATCCCGTCGATTTACATATGCACACCGTGGCCAGCACCCATGCGTACAGCACGCTGCACGATTACGTCGCTCAGGCGAAACAGAACGGCCTGAAGCTGTTCGCCATTACCGATCACGGTCCGGACATGGCCGATGCGCCGCACTACTGGCATTTTGTGAATATGCGCATCTGGCCGCGCGTGATTGATGGCGTCGGCGTGCTGCGCGGCATTGAAGCCAACATCAAAAATCAGCAGGGTGAGATTGATTGCAGCGGGCCGATGCTGGATGCGCTGGACTTGATCGTCGCCGGCTTCCATGAACCGGTCTACGCGCCGCGCGACAAGGCTCACCACACCGAAGCGATGATCGCCACCATGGCCAGCGGACTGGTGCACATCATCAGTCATCCGGGCAACCCAAAATTCCCGGTGGATATTCGCGCCATCGCGGAAGCCGCCGCGCACTACGATGTGGCGCTGGAGATCAACAACTCGTCCTTCACCCATTCGCGTCCGGGCAGTGAACCTAACTGCCGCGCGATTGCGGAAGCGGTGCGTGACGCCGGTGGCCGGCTGGCGTTTGGCTCCGATTCGCACACCGCCTTTACCCTCGGCGATTTCGAACACTGCCTGCGTATTACGCGCGAAGTGGATTTTCCGCAGGATCGCGTGTTAAATGTCACGCCGCGTCGCCTGCTCGACTTTCTCGAACAGCGCACCGGCAAACACATTGCGGAATTTGCCGACTTTTAACTTTTTTGCCTCAAGGAATTCTGTTGCATGAATGAGTTTTCCATTCTCTGCCGCGTCATCGGCTCGCTGTTTAATCGCCAGCCGCAGGACCCGCTGCTGGTGCCGCTGTTCACCCTGCTGCGTGAAGGCAAACTGAAAGAACAGTGGCCGCTGGAGCAGGATGAACTGCTGACCCGGCTGCAGCAGAATAGCGATCCGCAGGCGCTGGCGGCGGATTACAACGCGCTGTTCGTCGGCAGCGACTGCAGCGTACCGCCGTACGCCTCACTGTGGCCGAACGGACCGCAGGAAGCCGAGGTGCGGGCGTTTTTAACCTCACGCGGTATGCCACTGAGCGAGTCGCCGGCCGATCACTTTGGCGTGCTGCTGCTGGCGGCCTCCTGGCTGGAAGATCAGTCTGCGGAAGATGAGGCGGCGGCCCAGCTGGCGCTGTTCGATGACTACCTGCTGCCGTGGTGCGGCGCCTTCCTCGGTAAAGTGGAAGCCCACGCCACCACCGCGTTTTATCGCACGCTGGCGGCGCTGAGCCGTGAGGCGATTCAGGCGATGTATGACGAACTGCGTGAAGAGGGCGACGACGCCTGAGTCGTCACCAGCAGGGATGGCTGCTGCCGGGCAGCTGCGCCGGTGCCGCGCACAGCATCGGCGTACCGGGCAGATAAGCCGCGGCGCGCAGGCGCTCGCCAATCCCCCAGCGATTGATCTCCAGCGCGCTCAGCGCATCGTGCGGCTGCGGCGTAATGCCGCGCTGTTCGCCTTGTGGCGCTGCGCCGTGCTGCTGAAGCAGCAGCGCGGTACGCGCCAGCGACAAACGCGCCTGCCAGCCGGTGCCGTTAATTCGGCGCTGGCGTAATCCTTCCAGCACCGCGGCCGCCATCATATAGCCGGTGGCGTGATCCAGCGCCTGCACCGGCAGCGGCGTCGGTTTAACGCCTGCCTGCCAGCGCATACCCTGTTCGGCGATGCCGCAGGCCATCTGCACCAGGCTGTCAAAACCGCGCCGGTTGCGCCACGGCCCGTGCCAGCCCCAGGCGTTGAGGCTGACATCCACCAGCCCCGGCGCCAGCCGCTGACGGCTCTCCGCATCCAGCCCCAGCTTTTCCAGTGCGTCCGCGCGGTAGCCGTGCACCAGCACATCCGCATGCTGTAGCAGCGTAATCAGCCGATCGCGCCCGGCGCGGGTTTTGATATCCAGCTGCGCGCAGCGTTTGCCGCAGTTGATCTCCTCTTCCAGCGTCGGTTCACGCCAGCCGGGCGGATCGATACGCAGCACCTGCGCGCCAAGGCTGGCCAGAAAGCGGGTCGCTACCGGTCCGGCAATGATGCGCGTCAGATCCAGCACCCGCACGCCCAGCAGCGGTCGCGCCGGCAGCAGCGCCCAGCCCGGCGTGGGCGCTTCGCCGGTTGCCCGTTGGGCAATCAGCGCTTCTTCGCTTACCGCCAGCCCCTGCGCGTGCTGCTGCCACTGCTGTGCGCTGCGCATCCAGGCGGCACAGCCGCCGGCGTCGACCACGGCCTGCTCCAGCGCGTGTCCCTGCCAGCGTGCCACCCCCGCCGCCAGCGATGACCGATCGGCGTGCTCGCCCAGCACGCGTGCCATGGCGGCGCGATGATGCGGTGCGTTGGTGTGCAGGCGGATCCAGCCATCCTCGCACGGATAGTCACCGGCCAGCGCGTCCCACTGGGCGGCTGGCGGACGGTTTAACGGCGTCAGGCTGTGCTGAAACCAGCGCGAGGCCAGCCGGACGTTGACGCTGACCGGGGCCGGACGCTCCAGCAGATCGCTCAGCGCCTGGCTGGCGAGGCCGATACTGGTGGCGGCGAGTTCGCTAACGGCAAAAGCCGAGGGGAAGCTGTCGGTCTGAAGAAAGTGGATCGTCGGCGCGTGTTCCGCACCCCGCAATCCCTGCCACAGTTGCTGCCACAATGCGGCAGCGCGTTGAGAATCCATGCTAAACCTCCGGAAAACACGCGAGCTTCAAGCATAGCAGAGTGGATCAGCGGCGGCGCAGGCGCGGAAAGCGGGCATGCATGCGCAGGTTACGCAGGTTAATCACCGCAATCGCCGTCCCCAGCACCACCAGCGACGCACCCAGAATTTTGAAGCTGTTCATGCTGTCGCCCAGCACCAGCACGCCCATCAGTACCGCCAGCACCGGCGTCAGCAGCGAGTAGGGCATGATCAGGTTGACGTTATATTTTTTCAGCAGCGCGTACCACAGCGTGTAGGCGACAATCGATGAGGCGAGGGCGCTGTACAGGATGCCAAACCAGCCGCGCCAGCCGGCGTGGCTCAGCGCGGTAAACTGCTGCGATTCGGTCAGCCACGAGGCCGCGCCGACAATCGGCACCGCAAGGAAAGAGATCCAGCCGGTGAGCGTCAGCGGTTTAATCGGCGGTGACTTTTTCACAATCATGTTGCTCACCGCCCAGCCAGTGGCGCTGCACAGCAGAATACACAGCACCCACCACGCCGGAATTGTCGGGCTGCCGGAGAGCACCACCACCCCGGCCAGCGAGATGGCGATACCGCACAGCTGCACCAGCCGCAGTTTCTCCTTCAGCACCACCATCGCCAGCAGCATGGCAATCGGTGTGCCCAGCTGGACCACAATGGCGCCGGTGCCGGCATCGGTATAGCGCATGCCGACAAACAGCAGCGAAAAGTGCATGAAGCCAAAAGTAAACGCCAGCGTCAGCAGCCACGGCAGCTGGGCGCGCGTGATGCGGCAAAACGGCACCAGCACGATAGCCACCACCACAAAGCGCATCCAGGTGAGAAACAGCGGCGGAAGCTCCAGCAATCCCCACTTCACCGCCACGTTATTGAAGGCCCAGATGCAAACTACCATCAGAACCAGAAAAAAATGCCGCACCGCCACGCTGCTGTCCTTTGTTTTATCGATGTTGTCACCGTCTAATGATGGCACGAAGGCGATCGGTTAGCGCACGCGGGCGACGCTTTTTTTCGTAATGGCATTAGCTTATGCCGAAAAATCCAGGACAGGGGGCAAATTTACTGTCAGAGTGGATGTCCGAAACACGATCATTTGAGGACCGTATTCGGCATGACACAGATCCGCACCTTACCCCTTGCTCTGATTCAACTCGAAACGCCGCCGCCGCAGGTGGTGGCAAAAATTGGTGAACAACCACAGTGGTTTATTGCAGCCCTGGCGCTACAGCCGGATGATTATGTCATTGTGCGGCCGCATCTCGGGGAAGAGTTGCCGGCTTTCTCTGGCATCAGCGGCGCGATTTTCAGCGGTTCGTGGGCGATGGTGACCGATCACGCCGACTGGAGCGAGCGCACCGCCGCCTGGATTCGTGCAGCCATCGACGCGCAACTGCCGCTGCTCGGCGTTTGCTATGGCCATCAGCTGATGGCCTATGCGCTGGGCGGTAAAGTGGGCGATAACCCGAACGGCTGGGAGCGCGGGCTGAAAACCCTGACGCGCACCCCGCACCGCGATCCGTGGCTGGCACAGTTGCCGGAGGCCTTCCCGGCGTGGTTGTCGCACCGCCAGTCGGTGCTGGTACCGCCGCCGCAGGCACAGGTGCTGGCGCGTTCAGCGCTGGATGGTTGTCAGATCCTGCGCTATTCGCCGCAGGCGCTGTCGGTGCAGTTCCATCCGGAGTTCGACCATAACATCATGACCGCCTGTCTGCCTTCCGGCGTCAGCGATGATGGCGCGCAGCTGTCAGGCGAAGACTGGGCGCGCGAGCTGCTGCAGCGTTTCTGGCAGCAAACGCGCCCGCAGGCGCAGGCTCAGGGCGCGTAATGCCGCGTGCAGCGATAAACCCAGGCGGGTGGCATATTTTTCAGCACCCGCTGGCGTTGCCAGGTGAAGTAGCGTGACAGGCTGGGCTGCGTCAGCGAGGTGTATTGAAACTGGATAAAGACGCCACGCGGCCCCAGTCCTTCATGCACCGCGCTAAGAATGGCGTCGCGCGTTGCGGGCGGCAGTGACAGCAGCGGCAGGCCGGAAAAAATCACGTCGTACTCGCCGGACAAATACTCTGCGGAGCAGGCGCGCACCTGCATGCGCGCATCGTTCCAGCGGCGTAACCCTTTTACCAGCTCGGGACTGATTTCAAACACATCCAGCTGCGCCTGCGGTGCCATATGTGCCAGCAGATGGCGGGTCAGCACGCCGTCGCCGGCGCCCAGCTCGGCAATGCGCAGGCTGTGCTCCCAGTTGACCGTTTCACACATGGCGCGACACAGGGCGGCTGAAGAGGGCGTGATGCTGCCCATTTTGCGCGGATTGCGGATAAATTGCTGAACGAAGTTCGCTTTGGCGCGCATTACCATCAGGGCTGAAGCCAGCATCTTGTTCTCCTGTTCACGGGTCTGCTTCATATTGACCGCACAATTCGCACATGTTCCGCTTTTCATCACGCTTATGGCCAAACTCGGAATTATCTGTCTGCGACAGGCGCAGGTTATGGCGTGACGGCAGGGCAGTTTCTTAATGCCCTCTTTTCCTTCGATGCGGTCACAGTTTCCCGCTGAGCGATCTGACAGGCTGGCATTGTTCGCTCAATGTTAATAACAAGTTTAAATGTTGTTAATCGCCACTCTGTCCCGCAAGGAGAAACACCATGCGTTACGCTGCTCCGGGAGAAACCGGTTCTCTCATCCACCTGCAATCGCGTTATGGCAACTTCATCAACGGCGAATTTGTTCCGCCGGTAAACGGTAACTATTTTGTTAACACCACGCCGATCAACGGCTCGACCATCGGCGAATTCCCGCGCTCGGATAAACAGGATATCGACAACGCCATCGCCGCCGCACAGGCCGCTGCGGACGCATGGGGCAAAACCTCGCCGCAGGCGCGTTCGCTGCTGCTGCTGAAAATTGCCGACCGGCTGGAAGCCAATCTGGAAGCCATCGCGGTCAATGAAACCTGGGATAACGGTAAGCCGGTGCGTGAAACCCTGGCGGCTGATTTGCCGCTGGCGGTTGACCACTTCCGCTACTTTGCCGGCTGCGTGCGCGCCCAGGAAGGCACCGCGGCAGAGATTGACGAGTTCACCGCTGCCTACCACTTTCACGAGCCGCTTGGGGTTGTCGGACAAATTATCCCGTGGAACTTCCCGCTGCTGATGGCGGCGTGGAAACTGGCGCCGGCGCTCGGTGCCGGTAACTGCGTGGTGCTGAAGCCCGCCGAACAGACGCCGCTCTCCATTACCCTGTTGATGGAGCTGATTAAAGACCTGGTGCCGCCGGGCGTGATTAACGTGGTGCACGGCTACGGCAAAGAGGCCGGCGAGGCGCTGGCTTCGCATCCGGGTATCGCCAAAATCGCCTTTACCGGATCGACCGCCACTGGCGGCCACATTCTTGAGCTGGCGGCAAAAAGCCTGATCCCGTCCACCGTCGAGCTGGGCGGCAAGTCTCCCAACATTTTCTTCGAAGACATCATGCAGGCGGAGGAGAGCTTCATCGAAAAAGCGGCCGAAGGCGTGGTGCTGGGCTTCCTTAATCAGGGCGAAGTCTGTACCTGTCCGTCACGCGCGCTGGTGCAGGAGTCGATTTTTGAGCCGTTTATGGCGGCGGTGATGAAGCGCATCCAGACCATTAAGCGTGGCGATCCGCTCGACACTGAGACCATGATCGGCGCGCAGGCGTCGCAGCAGCAGTTCGACAAAATTCTCTCTTACCTGGAGATTGCGCAGCAGGAGGGCGCGCAGGTGCTGCACGGCGGCGGGGTGGAGAAAATCGGTGAGGCGTTTGCCAGCGGTTATTACATTCAGCCGACGCTGCTGAAAGGCGATAACAGCATGCGCGTCTTCCAGGAGGAGATTTTCGGACCGGTGGTCGGCGTGCTGACCTTCAAAGACGAAGCAGAAGCGGTTGCCATCGCCAACGATTCGATTTACGGCCTCGGTGCGGGCGTGTGGACGCGCGATATCAACCGTGCTTACCGCGTAGGTCGCGCGATCAAAGCCGGTCGCGTCTGGACCAACTGCTATCACCTCTATCCGGCGCACGCCGCGTTCGGCGGCTATAAAAAATCCGGTATTGGCCGTGAAACCCACAAAATGATGCTCGATCACTATCAGCAGACCAAAAATTTGCTGGTCAGCTACAGTACGCAGCCTCTCGGCTTTTTCTGATTTAACCGGCAGCGGTGCGCGCCGCTGCCGCCTTCATGGCAACGTCACACAGCCCTGTCACAGTGCTGACAGAAAAAACAGATTATTCCCCCTGTTATTAAGACGCGTCTTGTCGATATTAAGAGGCGTGAGTTTATACAGTAACGCACCGTTTTTAAGGAGAGAAGATGAACACCCTGTACCACTTTCAGGAGCAGCACGACGAAGTGCTGGATGCGGTCGAAGAGAATATCATTACCGTAAATCTGCCGGGCCGCCAGGCAATCTACGTGATTGGCCAGAACGACGACGATGCCGATCTGTTGCTGGACGTGCAGCTGCGCGGTGTGTGAGCGCAGCAGGGGCTGGCAGACAAAAAAAATCCGCAGCTTTTACGCCGCGGATTTTTTTATTGCAGGCCGGCTTATTTCACGCAGGCAGCACACTGGTTGTGGATCTGCTGGAAGAAGTCGTTGCCTTTGTCATCCACCAGGATGAACGCCGGGAAGTTCTCCACTTCAATTTTCCAGATCGCTTCCATGCCCAGTTCGGCATACTCCACGCACTCCAGACTCTTAATGCTCTGCTGCGCCAGCACCGCCGCCGGGCCGCCAATACTGCCCAGATAGAAGCCGCCGTGTTTATGGCAGGCATCCGTGACCTGCTGGCTGCGGTTACCTTTGGCCAGCATCACCATGCTGCCGCCGTTAGCCTGCAGCAGATCGACGTAGGAGTCCATGCGGCCGGCGGTGGTCGGACCGAGTGAACCGGACGCGTAACCTTCCGGCGTTTTCGCCGGGCCCGCATAGTACACCGGGTGATCTTTGATGTACTGCGGCAGACCTTCGCCGTTGTCGATGCGCTCTTTCAGTTTGGCGTGCGCAATATCACGCGCCACGATGATGGTGCCGTTCAGCGACAGACGCGTCGCCACCGGGTAAGCGGAGAGCTGGGCAAGGATCTCGCTCATCGGGCGATTGAGATCGACGCTGACCACTTCGCCTTCGCCCTGCTGACGCAGCGCTTCCGGGATATAGCGGCCTGGGTTGTCTTCCAGCTTCTCGATCCAGATGCCTTCGCGGTTAATTTTGGCTTTGATGTTGCGGTCAGCCGAGCAGGAAACGCCCATGCCCACCGGGCAGGATGCGCCGTGACGCGGCAGACGCACCACGCGGATATCGTGAGCAAAATATTTACCGCCAAACTGCGCGCCGAGGCCGAGTTTCTGCGAGGCTTCCAGCAGTTCCTGTTCCAGCTGCACGTCACGAAACGCCTGACCGTGTTCGTTGCCTTCGGTCGGCAGCGAATCGTAATAGTGGGTTGACGCCAGCTTGACGGTTTTCAGCGTGCTCTCAGCGGAAGTGCCGCCGATGACAAACGCAATGTGGTACGGCGGACAGGCCGCCGTGCCGAGCGACATCATTTTATCGATCAGGTAGTTTTTCAGCTTCGCTGGTGTGATCAGCGCTTTGGTTTCCTGATACAGATAAGTTTTGTTAGCAGAACCGCCACCTTTGGCGATGCACAGGAATTTGTATTCGTCGCCGTCAACGCTGTAGAGATCGATCTGCGCCGGCAGGTTGGTGCCGGTGTTGACCTCTTTGTACATATCGAGCGGCGCGTTCTGCGAGTAGCGCAGGTTATCTTCGATAAAGGTGTTGTAAACGCCCTGAGACAGCGCGGCTTCATCGCCGCCGCCGGTCCAGACGCGCTGGCCTTTTTTACCCATGATGATGGCGGTGCCGGTGTCCTGGCAGGTCGGCAGCACGCCCTTGGCGGCGATTTCTGAGTTACGCAGGAACTGCAGCGCCACGTATTTGTCGTTCTGGCTGGCTTCATCGTCCGCCAGAATCGACGCCACCTGCTGCTGATGTGACGCGCGCAGCATGAAAGAGGCATCGTGGAACGCCTGCTGCGCCAGCAGCGTCAGCGCTTTCGGGTCGACTTTCAGGACTTCTTCACCGTCAAAGTTGGCCACCGAAACATGGTCGCGGCTCAGCAGATAGTACTCGGTATCATCTTTGGCGAGAGGAAAGGGATTCTGGTAGTAGAAGGGTTTGTTCGACATGTTGGCTCACTTAGCTTCGTGTTGCCCGCCAGCATGACGGGCGACAAATTAGGCGATCTGTTATTCGATTTTCTCTCGCCAGTCCGCGGCAAGAGCTGACTGGCGAGTATCATACCACTTTAACGTTATTACGCGGCTGCGTTTTTAACATCAAAGCAACATCATCAGAACATCATCACCATCCACGGGTAGGCAATGACCATCAGCGCCACCAGGAACAGGGCACCAAAGATGGTACCGAGACGCCAGTAGTCTTTGGTTGGCAGGTAGCCGCTACCGTAGTAAATCGGGCTTGGGCCTGTGCCGTACGGGGTGATAATGCCCATCACACCCAGTGAGGTACACATCATCAGGCAGAACACCGGCATGTTGATGCCTGGAATCGACGCGGCGATGGTCAGCATGGCAGGCAGCAGGGCGGTGGTGTGCGCCGTGGTGCTGGCGAACAGATAGTGCAGCAGGTAGAAGGCGACCAGCAGTACCACCGCTGAAACCTGCGGGTCGTAGCCGTGCAGCAGCAGCGCCCCTTCTTTACCCAGCCAGGCGATGAAGCCCACGCGCGCCAGACCATCAGCCAGCGCGACCAGCGTGGCAAACCAGGCAAAGGTGTTCCAGGCGGCTTTATTGCTGGTGATGTCGTTCCAGTTCAGCACGCCGGTCCACAGCATCAGCACGATAACCAGCAGGGCGGCCATCGCCGGTTCAATCCACGCAGTGGCGAAGATCCACATCATCAGCGCAGCGACCACGAACACCAGCAGCAGAATTTCATTGCGCGACAGCGGACCCAGTTTCTCCAGCTCGGCTTTAGCCCAGCGTGGCACTTCGTCATTCACTTTCACTTCTGGTGGATAGAGCCAGTAAGCCAGCAGCGGCATGGTGAGAATCAGCAGGATCCCCAGCGGCAGGAAGGCGAGGAACCACATGCCCCACGAGATATCAAAGCCAACCACGCTTTTTACCAGCGCCAGCGCCAGCAGGTTAGGGGCCAGCGCGGAGAGGAACATTGAGCTGGTGATACAGGCGGCGGTGATAGCAACCCACATCAGGTAAGAACCAATTTTGCGTGCGCTTGGGTCGTTAGGTTTAGAACCGTACAGCGGCGGCAGGTTGGCAATGATGGGATAGATCGTCCCGCCGCTGCGCGCGGTGTTGGACGGCGTAAACGGTGCCAGCAGCAGGTCGGCAAAGGTGATGGCATAGCCGAGCGTCAGGCTGCGACGGCCGAGATATTTCACCAGAATCAGCGCCAGGCGGCGACCGAACTGGGTTTTATCGTAGCCAGCGGCAAACATGAAGGCGCCGAAAATCAGCCACACGGTGGAGTTGCCGAAGCCGCTCACCGCCCATTTAAACGCCTGTCCGGCCGTTTTGAACTTCGGATCGGCCAGTTCTGCCGGGCTGAACAGCACGTACTGGCTGAACAGCGCGATGATCACCACACCGGTCAGGCCGATGACCGCGCCCGGCAGCGGTTCGAAGATCAGGCCGACAATCACCCCGACGAAGATGGCGAAGAAGTGCCACGCGTACGGCTCCAGCCCGGCAGGGGTGGGCACCAGCAGCAACAGCACGGCAACCACGATCGGCAGGCACAACATGACTAGCCGGTTCTTTTTCCCCGGTGCGGCAGGTGGCGCCTTTAGGGGTTCACTCTGGGTTGTTTGTGTATTCATAGTTTTGGTCTGCAAGTTATGGGAATGCGATTGACGGCCCGGTCGGGTTGATTTTTTTAGTTACGAAACGCTTGTAGCAGATCAACCGGGACGTTTTAAAGTGTCTTTTACATGAATCTTCGTTATTGCAATTTTGCTTCGCGAATTATCAATTGAATGACGCTATGATGCGATTAATTAAAATATCTATTTTGATCTGGATCAATAAAATTATTAGCGGGTTTTTTGTTTTAACGTTTTGCGCCGTAATAAATGAACCAACAGGTGTAAAATATGTGTTAAAAGTGAACGGAACGGCAAAAATACCGCCATAATTGGGCGAAGGTCGCTTTTTATCTCTTTGATATTACGTCATTTGTTTTAAATGTAAGGAAAAAGTTGATTTTTGTCAAGTATTGGTTAAAACTTAGCGGAGCGCGGATTTCAGCAATGAGCAATAAAAGTATTTTCACGCGTAAAACTTATATAACTAACATTCTGGGTTATGTAACTAAATAAAATGGTATATTTATACCATGAAGTCGGACCACTTAAATTAATTATAAAGACCTCCGAACTGCCAAAGAATTGAATACACGATTTCTTAATTCTGGAGTTGCTCATCATGAATACGCTCACCCCGATTCTTAATCCGCTGACCTTACCGAAAGGGGCGGTGCTGAAAAACCGCCTGGTGATGGCCCCGATGACCACCTGTACCGGCTATTACGACGGCGGCGTGACCAGCGATCTCGTTGAGTATTATCGCGTGCGTGCCGGCAGCATCGGCACCGTGATCGTCGAGTGCGCCTTTATCGATAACCGCGGTCCGGCGTTCCCGGGCGCTATCGGCATCGACAGCGACAACAAAATTCCCGGCCTGGCCAGAATTGCGCACGCCATCAAGTCCCAGGGTTCCAAAGCCATTCTGCAGATTTACCACGGCGGCCGCATGGTTGAGCCGGCGCTGATCGGCGGGAAAACCCCGGTCGCGCCCAGCGCTATCGCCGCGCCGCGTGAAGGTGCCAGCACCCCGCAGGCGCTGACGGCGGAAGAAGTGGAGGTGATGATCACTAAGTTTGGTGATGCGGTGAACCGCGCCATCAAAGCCGGCTTCGACGGCGTGGAGATCCACGGCGCTAACACCTACCTGATTCAGCAGTTCTACTCGCCGAACTCTAACCAGCGCGACGACAAATGGGGCGGCAGCCGCGACAACCGCGCGCGCTTCCCGCTGGAAGTGCTGGAAATCACCCACAAAATGGCGGAGCGCTTCGCCGCAGCGGATTTCATCATCGGCTATCGCTTCTCGCCGGAAGAGCTGGAAGTGCCCGGTATCCGCTGGGACGACACGCTGTACCTGCTGGAAAAACTGGCGGCGCGCGGGCTGGATTACGTGCACTTCTCCGTCGGCCAGCTGCTGCGTCCGTCGATTGTCGACACCCAGGATCCGACGCCGTTAATCAGCAAATACATTGAACAGCGCTCGGCGACGCTGGCGAAAGTGCCGGTGATTGGCGTTGGCGGCGTGGTGAACAAAGAGGATGCCGAACTGGCGCTGGCCTCGGGCTTCGATCTGGTGGCGATTGGTAAAGCCTGTATTGCCTATCCAGACTGGGCCGATCGCATCATCAAAAATGAGCACATGGATCTGTACATCGACAGCACCAAACGCGAAGCGCTGAACATTCCGGAACCGCTGTGGCGCTTCTCGCTGGTGGATGCGATGATCCGTGACGTCAGCGATGGCCATCGTAAGTACAAAGCCGGCGTTTACCAGGCGAAAGTGGAAGCCGAAGCGCTGAAGCTGAAAATCAACGTAACGCTCGACACCGACCGTATTACCGACATTTCGCTGGTGCCGGATCCTAACCTCGACGTCGATTTCACCAGCACCTTTGAAAGCCTGCGTGAACGTATTCTGGTGGCGAACAGCCCGCACGTCGATGCCATTACCGGCGCTACCACGCAGAGTGAGGCGCTGAAGAAAGCGGTATCGCGCGCGCTCACCACCTCCAGCAAAGAGTATGTGATTGAAGAGGGCGGTAACCCGAATGCGCCGGTCAATTACGATGTGGTGGTGGTGGGTACCGGCGGGGCCGGTCTGGCGGCGGCGATTCAGGCGCACGATGACGGCGCGCGCGTGGTGATCATTGAGAAGATGCCCACCATTGGCGGTAACACCATCAAAGCGTCGGTGGGGATGAACGCGGCGGAAACCCGTTATCAGAAACTGAAAGGCATCGAAGACAGCAAAGAGCTGTTCTACGAGGAAACGCTGAAAGGCGGCAAATTCAAAAACAACCCGGTGCTGCTGCGTGAGTTCGTTGAGCGTGCGCCAGAAGCCATTGAGTGGCTGGCGGCGAAAGACATTGAGCTGAGCGATATCACCATCACCGGCGGCATGAGCATTGACCGTACGCACCGTCCGGAAGATCGCTCGGCGGTGGGCGGCTTCCTGATTAGCGGCCTGGTGAAAAATGTTAACCAGCGCAACATCGAAGTGCTGCTGGAAACCTCAGTGGCCGAGATCCTGTTTGAAAACGGTGCGGTGACCGGCGTGAAAGTGGTCGATGAGTACAACGACAGCCGCATCCTGAATGCGAAAAGCGTGATTGTGGCCACCGGTGGCTTCAGCGCCAACCGCGAGATGGTGGTGAAATACCGTCCGGAGCTGGATGGTTTCGTCACCACCAACCACAAAGGCGCCACCGGCAGCGGTATCGCCATGCTGCAGAAAATTGGCGCCGAGACTGTCGACATGGGCGAAATCCAGATTCACCCAACCGTTGAGCAGACCACCTCGTACCTGATTTCCGAAGCGATGCGCGGCGGCGGGGCGATTCTGGTCAGCCAGGCCGGTAAGCGTTTCTACAATGAAATGGAAACCCGTGACAAAGTTTCTGCCGAGATTATCGCGCTGCCGGAAAAAAGCGCGTGGATTGTGTTCGATGAGCAGGTACGTGCCAACAACAAAGCGGCGGACGAATACATCGCCAAAGGCTTTGTGATTAGCGCGCCAACGCCTCACGAGCTGGCGGTGAAACTCAACATGGATCAGGAAACGCTGCAAAGCACGCTGGGCCGTTACAATGAGTTTGTGCTTAACCAGAAAGACGAAGACTTTGGCCGTGCCACCGCGCTGCGTCATCCGCTCAATCAGGGTCCGTTCTTCGCGATTCGTATCGCACCGGGCGTGCACCACACCATGGGCGGCGTGACCATCAACACTGAGACTGCGGTGCTTGACGCGCAGAAACAGGTGATTCCTGGTGCCTGGGCGGCGGGTGAAGTGGTCGGCGGCATCCACGGTGCGAACCGCATCGGCGGTAACGCCGTCGCCGATATCATTATCTTTGGTATCAAAGCGGGTCGTAATGCCGCTAAACTGGCGTTAGGTAACTAAGCTATCACGATGCCCGCGCCCTGCGGGCATCGTTCTCTTGCGGGGCCACAATGACAAGCGACGCTGGCGTCCATTCCTATTCTGCCGTCCTCATGGGTTCGCCCATTCTGCTCAAACTGTTCGAAGACAATCCCACGCTGGCCAGCCAGGTCTTTCGCCTGATCAAACAGCAGGAAAACCTGTTTACCGTCAACCGCGCCGAATCCGAAGTGATGGCCATTAATCACGCCGCCGGACGCCATCCGGTGGTGGTGAGCGCGCCGGTGTTTGCGCTGATTAGTGTGGCGCACGCGGTGAGCATCCTGCCGGACAGCGCGTTTAACTTCACCATCGGTCCGGTGGTGAAACGCTGGAAGATTGGTTTTCAGGGACGAGAAGTGCCGCCCGCAGCGGAGATTGAGGCGCTGCTGCGCCTCACCGATCCGCATCAGGTGGTACTCGATGCCGAACAGCACTCGGTGTTTCTGCCGCTGCCGGGCATGGAGATCGATCTGGGCGCCATCGCGAAAGGCTACATCGCCGATGTGGTGCAGGCATTTCTGCGTCAGCAGGGTGTTGCGCAGGCGCTGATTAATCTCGGTGGCAATGTGCAGACGCTCGGCAGCCCGCCGCATCAGCCGCAGGGCTGGGGCATCGGGCTCAAAAAACCGTTTGGCCGGGACGATGAGCTGCTGGGTACGCTGCAGGTGCAGGGCAAATCGGTGGTGACGTCCGGGATTTATGAGCGCTACTTTGAACGCGACGGCCGCTGCTGGCATCACATCTTTGATCCGCACACCGGCTATCCGCTGGACAATGAGTTATTGAGCGTGACGGTGATTGCCGATCGCTCGCTGGATGGCGATATCTATACCACGCTGCTGTACGGCATGGGCGTAGAGCAGGGGCTGGCGTATCTCGCCGGCCAGCCTGATATCGACGCTGTGTTTGTCACCCGCAATCGGCAGATTATCTGCTCGCCGGCGCGCCATTTCCGCTTCAGCCAGCTGGATTTCAGCTGGCAGCTGCGTCACTGACAGTACTGCTGCAGCAGCGAATGGTACTCCGGCTGCAGGCGATAGCGATACACCGGGCGGCCGGTGGCACCGTAGTGAATGCTGGTGAACAGGATATTAATCTGCGCCAGCCAGATCAGGTACTTGCGACACGAAACGCGTGAAATGTTCACTTCGGCCGCCAGCTCGTCGGTAGAAAACTCATGGCCGGGGTGGGCGTCAATCCACTGACACAGCGTGCGCAGCGTCTGCGGCGTTAAGCCTTTCGGCAGCCGTTTGTTGTCGTGCTGGGTGGCCGGGCTGCCGTGCATCAGCAGATCGAGGTCCGACTGCTGGTAGTAGTGCTGGTTGTCCATCAGCGATTTTTTCTGCCGCCAGCCGGTCAGCGCCTCTTCAAAACGCGGGAACTGGAACGGTTTGATCAGGTAGTCGACCACGCCGTAGTGCAGCGAGGTTTTGATATTCTCCGCGTCGGCCGCTGACGAAATGATGATCACTTCCACTGAACTCTGCGCCTGGCGCAGCTCCGGCAGCAGATCGAGCCCGTTCTCCTGCTGCATATAGATATCCAGCAGCACCAGGTCGATCGGCGTTTCGCTATTGAACAGGAACTCGCGCGCCTGCTGCAGCGTCGCGGCGGTACCCACGCAGTGAAAGCCCGGTACCTGGCCGATAAAGCTGCGGTTCAGCTCGGCCACCATGGCGTCATCGTCGACCACTAACACGTTAATCATGCGGTTTGGTTCCTCCATCCCACGGAAGTTGGACTAAAAATTGGGTGAACACGCCGGGCTCGGACTCCACGCTGACGCTGCCGCCGAGGTGCTCCGTCTGCTGTTTCAGCAGGAACAGGCCGACCCCGCGATCCTCGCCTTTGGTTGAGAAGCCCTTGTCAAACACGGTTGCCAGATGCTGCGGCGCAATACCCGGTCCGTCATCGCTCACTTCACAGGTCAGCCAGCCGTTCTGATAGTGCAGCATGACGTGGATTTCGCCCTCGGTCTGCTCACTCATCGCATCCAGCGCATTCTCCACCAGGTTGCCGACCACGGTGATCAGCGCCGCCATCTGCTGCTCGTTGCCGCTGTCCGGCAGGTAACTGGCATCGCTGATGGTCAGACGATGGCCGCAATCAGAGGCGCGGTTAATTTTGCTGAGCAGAAAACCGGCAATCACCGGTGATTTGATCTTCTCCAGCAGGAAGCCGATTTCCGTCTGATAGTTATTAGCGGTCTTCAGAATATAGGCTTCTACCTGCGCATAATTTTTCATGTGCAGCAGGCCGAGGATCACATGCAGCTTATTCATGAACTCGTGCGAGCGCTCACGCAGGGCATCAACATAGTTTACCATGCCGGTCAGACGCTGCATCAGCTGGCTGATTTCGGTCTTGTCCCTGAAGGTGCAGACCGCGCCGATAATGCGTCCCTGACTGCGCACCGGCACGGTGTTGCTCAGCAGCAGTCGGCCATTGACGTTGAGCTCCTCATCGCGCCGTGCGCGACCGCCGTTGAGCACTTCCTGCAGATGCTGGTCGATCACCGAGGCATCATAAATGCGCGCGGTACTCACCACGCTGCTGCCCATTTTATCGCTCAGCAGCTGGCGCGCCGCCTGATTGACCAGCGTCACCTCGCCCTGATCGTCCATCGCCACCACGCCTTCCTTGACGGAGTTGAGGATCGCCTGGCGCTGCTCAAACAGGGTGGAAATTTCGTATGGCTCGAGGCCGAACAGGATACGCTTCAGCACGCGCACCAGAATGAAGGTGCCAACCGCGCCGGCAAAAGTGCCGATCAGAATGGTCCACAGAATGCTCCAGCGACTCTGGTTGATCTGGTCGGTGACCGCCTCCAGCGAGATGCCGATAGCCACCACGCCAATCTGCCGCTGCTGGGCGTCATACACCGGGGTAAACACGCGCAGCGATTTGGCCAGCGAGCCCTGATTCACGGAGACATTCTCGTTGCCGCGCAGCGCCGGTTCGATGTCCGGGCCGATAAAGTGTTTGCCCACCAGCTCCGGATTACGGTGCGAGTAGCGGATGCCATCCATGTTGGTGATGCTGATAAACAGCAGATGGTTGCTCTCTTCCACCGCTTTGGCGATGGGCTGGATAGCGGCCCGGTCGGGCGGCAGGCGCAGCGCCTGCTGAATTTCAGGTGATTTCGCCAGCGTGCGCGCCACCGCCATGGCTTTATCCTCCAGCTGGCTGCGCGTCGCGGCGCCAATCTGGAAGAAATAAAACATGTGTACGCTCAGCAGCACCAGCACAATCACCGCGCTGAGCATCAGCGTTACCAGGGTGTTGAGCTTCATCGGTCGCCTGCGCACCGGCGTGGCTTGCTGTGGTGAGATCATGGTCGTGCTCTGCGGAAAACGGGGGGCTATTATGACGGATAATCCGCAGCGGGTCGCGCTAAATGCAGGAAGGCCGTCAGCGATGACGACCTTCCGTGGGGGAGTGCGGGCGGGTTAGGCCTGTTTCACCCGGTTCGCGAAGCTTTTACGCAGTTTCTGCAGCTTCGGCGGGATCACCGCCAGGCAGTAACCGTTGCGCTGACCCGCGCCATCCCAGTAATCCTGATGATAATCTTCTGCCGGATACCAGGCTTTCAGCGGCTCGATAGTGGTCACCACCGGCTCGCTGTGATCTTCCTGCGCGCGGGCAATTGCCGCAATCGCTTCGGCTTCCTGCTCCGCGTTAGCCGGGAAAATTGCCGAACGGTACTGGGTGCCGACATCATTACCCTGACGGTTCAGCTGTGTGGGATCGTGGGTGGCAAAGCTGATGTCCAGCAGATCGCCGTAGCTCACCTTCTCCGGATCGAAGCCTACGCGAATCGCTTCGGCGTGGCCGGTCGCGCCGCTGCACACCTGCTCGTAGGTGGGATTAGGACGTTCACCGCCGGTGTAACCACTTTCGACTGACTCGACGCCAATCACATCTTTAAATACTGCTTCGGTGCACCAGAAACAGCCACCCGCGATAATCGCATATTCGGTTGCCATTGTTTTACTCCTGTCAGGGCGAAAGCGTTAGAGTGGGGGTTCAGCACGCTGAATTCAAGCCGCTTTCTGTTAACATTTCTGGCGCAACCTGGCGCGGCTTAGCCCGTAGCGCCGTGCCATTGCGCGCAGACGATTTGCGCCGCACGGGAAACGCCAGCCGATCTGCCAGCGGCGCTTTTACCTGCGCGATAAAACGTTATTCAGCGGTGAGATGTCGTGGTTTATTTTGCGCGTAATAGCCCGGATGATACGAAGCAGATAATATTCTTGTTTAAATAGAATAATGCGGCTCAGCTGAGCCGCATCAGGTAAATGGCTTTCTGTCGGTGCGGATTAACGGATACTCCAGTAATCTACAATATCGCTATTATTAAAAGTGATATAGAGTCTATTACCGTGTATTTCGGTATTTCCACTACGTTTATCTGCCATTTTGCCTGCCGTAGAGGATACTTCACTTGCTGAGTTTGCCATACCTAACGCGCCGGATACGGCTCCCGCTCCCGGGATGTAGCCCAGCAGCGAAGAGGCGCTGCTGTAATCCGCATTTTTCTCGTAAATCCAGGTGGTGCCCTGAGAGGATTTTTGATTATCATCCGGGACACCATAAAGCTGCTGCACTTCCGCCTTGGTGGTTTTCCCTTCTTTAATGTGTGACTGAACGTAGGTCGCGCTGTATTTATCCTCACCCCCCGTCGACGAACATCCACTTAACAGGATAACGAGCATCACCATCAAACCCATAAGGTTAATTTTCATTTTTCCCTCTTTGTAAGTTTATTGTAAAGTCCAGATTTAAATATCACGGCCTTAATGGTTGCGCAATATTATAATGGTGCGCTTTATCTCATTTTGCTGATGCGGCAATTTTAATTATGGCTAACCTTTTGATATGGATTTGTTTTTGTTGTGATGCGCCGGCAATAAATTTTCATTGATTTTAAAATAGCGTCGGCCATTTAGGGCAGTGAAGTTTAAGCATTAAGTGCTGTATTCGTCAGCACCCGATATTGATCAATTATCTGTAAATTAATTTCATCATTAATCGCGTATCGATTGGTGTGAATTATCAATTTTCTCTCCCGCCGCCTTGCGATTATTCCGAGTAGCGTGACAGGTTCAGGGTCGCCGCGGGAGAGAGATTAAGTCACTTTGCCTTCACGCGCGGCACGTCACTAATACGCGTGGTGTAAGCCGGAGACAGCATGTCGCGTTTCATCGCCCAGGGTTTCTGAATGCCCTGACCGGCAAACCACAAGGCACCGCGCTGGTGGGCGTTGATCTTATCCATCAGCGCCATCAGCTGATCGCTGTTACGGCGCGGCTGATAGTCAGCAAACAGATCAAGCTGCGCCACCCCGTCGCTGAAAAAGTCGCCCAGCATTACGCCGCCTTTCAGGTAGCGCTTGCCGGGGATCCAGATGCGATCCAGGCAGTTGAGCGTGGCCTGAATGATGTCGCGGCTGTCGGCGGTAGGGGTAATCAGCGTCTGGCTGGCGGCGTTGGCATAGTAGGGCTGATGCGGATCGTGCGGGCTGGTGCGGATAAAGGTGCCGATGTAGCGGCAATACTGGCGCTCGCTGCGCAGTTTCTCCGCCGCGCGCGCTGCATAGCTGGCGATGGCTTCACGCATATCCTGATAGTCGGTAATGCGATCGCCAAACGAGCGCGAGCAGAGGATATTTTGCCGGTGCGGAATCACCTCTTCAAATGCCAGGCACGGTTCGCCGCGCAGCTCGCGCACGGTGCGCTCCAGCACCACGCCGAAATGCTTGCGAATCAGCGCAGTGGGCGTCTCCGCCAGTTGCAGAGCGGTTTGAATGCCCATCAGGTTCAGCTTGTTCGATAAACGGCGGCCGACGCCCCACACTTCCTCTACGCCCACCCGCTGCATCAGGCCGCGCTGGCGCGCCGGATCAGAGAGGTCCATGACGTTTTCGGCTTTGGTCCAGCGTTTGGCCGCCCAGTTAGCCAGCTTGGCGAGGGTTTTCGTTGGCGCGATGCCGACGCCCACTTTCAGGTGCGTCTCTTTCCACAGGCAGTCACGTACCTGCTGTCCAAAGCGCGTCAGCGAGGTGTAGCCTTCAATTCCGCTGACATCAAGAAAGGCCTCGTCAATCGAGTAGACATCCACGCGCGGCGCCAGCCGGTCGAGCGTCTCCATCACGCGCGCCGACATATCGCCGTACAGCGCATAGTTGGATGAAAACACCACCACCTGATGGCGCATCAGCTCGTCGCGATGCTTGAACCACGGCGCACCCATTTTGATGCCGAGCGCCTTCGCTTCGCGGCTCAGCGAGATAATGCAGCCATCGTTGTTTGACAGCACCACGAGCGGCCTGCCGCGCAGATCCGGGCGAAACACGGTTTCGCAGCTGGCGTAGAAAGAGTTTACGTCGACCAATGCATACATCATCGGTACCCTGAAAATACTGTATATAAAAACAGTATAGGTCAGATGCAGGAAAAATGAGAAGCAGAAATCGATCTGTCCGGCCAGGTTGCTGGTGGGGAAAAGAACAGGGTGGTTACAGACAGCCGGACGAAAAAAACGGCGTTCCCGTCAGGGAAACGCCGTGGGCCAGGGGCCAGTTACTGCGCGAGAAAAAAACGTGTCACTGCCTGGTCTGACTGAACGTCAGGGCGCCTTCTTGCTGCCTGCTTCCGCCCCGGTGATCGGATCGATCAGCGGATCGGACGCGGTGCGTGCGGCCAGCGCGTCAATGTCGCGCTGCTCATCCGGCGACAGCGTCACAGAAGGCAGACCATCGCCGCCATCCACCGCCGGTTGCGGATCGGCCACATAATCGAAGTTGTCATCGGAGTTCCAGCTACCACGCACGTCATCACCTTCTGACATGTTGTAGTAGTTGTGCGCATACTGCTCAATTGGCGGCAGCTTGCCCGGTGGGAAGTTGTCGCGAATGGAGTACAGCGCTTTCTCAAACGAAAGCTGGTGCGCGGCTTCACGCGTCATCAGGAAGCCTAACGCATCCTTAACGCCGACATCGTCAGTGACGTTGATCAGGCGTTCATAGATGATTTTGGCGCGCGCTTCGGCGGCGATATTTGAACGCAGATCGGCCGTCACTTCCCCGATAGTATCCACGTAAGCCGCGGTCCATGGCACGCCGCCGGAGTTGGTCAGCGGCGGACCACCGCCATAAAGAATCGAAGTCAGATGGCTATCGTTACCGGCACCCGTGATTGAGCGATACAGTTCGCCTTCCTCTTCAGTGCCTTCGGCCAGCTTGCCTTTGGCGCCTTTATTGAGCATGCCAACCAGCGAGCCGATAATCTCAAGATGGCTGAGCTCCTCGGTAGCGATATCCATCAGCAGGTCGCGGCGTCCTAAATCCTCATCGCCGAGGCCCTGGGTAAAATAGCGCATGGCCGCAGCCAGTTCGCCCTGCGGACCGCCAAACTGCTCTAACAGCAGATTGGCCAGGCCCGGGTTCGGCGCACTGACGCGCACCGTGTACTGCAGTTTCTTAACGTGTCGAAACATAGCTCACCTCAAAAAGTCTCTTACGAAAAGAGAAAATCAGCGTTTCGCTTTCGCGTCCGGGTCTTCGCTGCGCAGCAGGAACTGATCGGTCAGTTCAGGCATGTGCGTTAACATCCAGTCCGCCATCGCGATCTCCTGTTCACAGATCTGTTTGAGAATGGCCACGCTCTCCTGATCCCCGGCACGCGTGGCGGCGCTAATCAGGCTGGTGTAGCTGCCAATCTCGGCATTCTCGAACACGTAGCCGCTGATAGCGCCTTTCACCACTTCGTCTTCCGCGAAGGTACCGCCAAAGGCCTGGCCCATGGCGGCCATTTTCCCCATGACGTCTTTCACGCTGGAGTGGGAAATGCCGTGACGGTCGAGAATGGATTCCAGCAAAGACTGCTGCTGGCGGGTTTCTTCGATGTGCTGCTCAATACGTGCACGCAGCTGCGGGTAGTTTTCCAGGCGTTTTGCCATCTGTTCGAGCATGGTTTCGGCCTGTTTTTCCATGGCATGAGCGTCGCGCAGCCAGTCGTGATAATGCGAAAGTGCGGATGTGGTCGTCATATATACCTCCGTTGTACGGCAGTCGCGTTACTGCTTTTCCGCGATATCCGTGAGTTTTTCATCGGTGGATTTTTCTTCGGCTAATGTGGCGGCCAGCAGCTCTGCGGCCTGGTTGAGCTCCAGCTTTTTCGCCATGGCCACCAGCGTGCCGTAGGTGGCGATTTCATAGTGCTCAACCTTCTGCGCCGCGCCGATCAGGCCAGCATCGCGCACCGGGCCGGCTTCGGTGGATTCAATCAGCTCCTGCGCTTCTTCTACCAGGCCTTCCAGCGCATGGCACTTCATACGCATGATACGCAGCTCATCGTGGCTCTCTACGACCTGATCGAGGCGCTCAATTTGTCCCTGGGTCTCTTCCAGATGTTGCTGAAAAGCGTTTTTTAAACTTTCATCGGAGGCTGCCCGGACCAGTTTGGGTAACGCACGGGTGATCTGTTTCTCCGCGCTGTAAACGTCCGAAAGATCGTGAATAAAAAGATCGAGTAGCGATTTAACTTTCATGGAATATTCTCCGAATCGGTGATTAACGGGAGGCTGAAGCCATTAAGTGATAACGCGATTAAGAGAGGGAATGAAACGAAGCAATAAATCCCTGTCATCCTGTTGATGACGGAGCATTCCCTGCTCCGAGACATTCCTTACTCTGCGTTACAGCGCATCAGGAATCGCGATGGCTATTCTGTCCGCCTTTTTTGCCGGCTTCGGACGCTTTCTCACGGTCGTTTTTGAAATTACCGCCGCTGTTTTGTCCGCCTTTTTTACCCGCTTCAGATGCTTTCTCTTTGTCTTCTGCGAAATTACCTGAACCGCCTCTATGCTCTGTCATACTATTACCTCGTGATGAGTAATAAATAACATGACGCATCTGCCGCCATGCATGTTTTGCACACTTAATACTAATGCAGGCTGCCTCACTGACAAGCGCGACGGTTATATTTTTCACGCCTCGCTAACGCTATATTAATGAGAAGGCTGGAGATTGTGGTGTAAAATAACCACGCTATTTTTAGCGAGCCGGTCCATATTACGGTCTCGCTTTTAACCCGCCTGATGATTATTTATGCTCAACACATTTTCCTCCGGTGGGAATTTTATCCGCCCGGCTTATTTATTTACGTTTAATCATTGAACGGCGAAGCGGCGCTAAATAGCGTCGAGCAGACGGTTCAATTCCGCCAGACTAAAAAGGGTTGCTTTGCGCACCACTTCTTCACCTTCACCTGAAAACCACTGCCGGCTGGTGTGCACGCTGCCATCTGCCAGACACCATGCAAACCACACGGTGCCGGCTGGCGTGCCGTCCTCACCGCCGTCCGGGCCGGCATAGCCACTGACGGCAATAGCCAGCGTATCCCCGGAGAGCTTTTTCGCGCCGCAGGCCATCTCCCGTACCGCGGCTTCACTGACGGCGGTATCACGCGCCAGCGTCTCTGCGCTGACGCCCAGCACGCGCTGCTTCGCCTGATTGGTGTAAGTAATAAAGCCACTGCTGTAAAAGCGGCTACTGTCGCTGGCGGCCGCCAGCGCGGAACCGACCCAGCCAGAGGTGCAGGATTCGGCGGTGGTGACGCTCAGGCCGGCGGCCAGTAATTTATTACCCACTTCGGTCGCTAAATTAACCAGTTCTTCATCCATATTCTGTATCCCTTGTCAGAGTGAAATTAATAAACGCCGTCTCTGCCGCTGCTCATATGCATTGCCAGCGGCGTGCATCCGAATTATAGGCGTAATTTCTGCACCGCTGCTCAGCCGAATTAAACTGTTACCGAAGCTCCCGGCGTTTACCGCTAAGCTTAAAATTCAGAACGAAGAGGGAATAACCGGAGCGACATGATGTCAGCTAATTAACTGCAAGAGGAATAACACCATGAAGAAAGATGAGTTAGCCAGCCGTGATTATCCGGTGCAGGAGGATATGCGCTGGCAACGCAGGGAGAGCGTTATACAGCGTATCGGTGAATACGTGCTAATGGTGATTGTGATCCTGGGTGCCTGCGGGTTGTTTTCCAAAGGCATATTAAGCGACGGGCAGGCGCAGTCGGCTGATGGTTCCGTCAGCATTCGCTATGAACGTTTTGGTCGCATCGACAGCAATATGAACCTGCGGATTCGCGTGGCACCGCAGAGCGGCGAGCATTTCACCGTCACGCTAGGCAGCGGCGCGTTAGACGATTTGCAGATCCAGACGCTACAGCCACAGCCACAGCAGGCCATCACGCGGGATAACACGCTGCAGCTTACTTACGCCAGCGAGGCGGCAGAAGGTCATGTGATCTGGCTGGGGATTCAGCCGCAGGCGGCGGGACGGGTTGCGCTGAGCGTGCACGTCAATCATCAGGTACCGGTAAAGGTATCGCAGTGGATTTACCCATAAAAGGAGAGCGTTATGGAAACGGTATTACGCGCAGCCGCCATTTATCTGTTGTTAATGGTGGTATTTAAAATTGCCGGTCGACGCACACTGCTGCAAATGACCTCATTCGATTTGATTCTGCTGCTGATTATTAGCGAAGCCACACAGCAGGCATTGCTGGGTGATGACTTTTCCGTTACCGGTGCCAGCCTCACCATCATCACCTTAATCACTATTGATATTGTGCTGGGCAAACTCAAAGCGCGCTTTCCGCTATTCGAACAAATGGCGGAGGGAGGACCGCTGATTTTGGTGGAGCATGGCCGGATATTAACGCAGCGGCTAAAAATGTCGGGCATCAGTCGGGAAGATATCCTCGAGGCCGCGCGTTCAGGTCAGGGGCTGGAACGCATCGATCAAATTAAATACGCGGTGCTGGAAGTGAGCGGTCATATTTCCATCATCCCGGAAAATTCAGATAAAACTGAAAAATAGCAACAATCTCTCAATACTTGTTTGTGATAAAGATCACACTTTTGTTAATTAATTGATTTTATACCACTAAAATTATTTTGTACAAGTTTGAAAAAAAATCTTTACAAGCAACCCGCTATAAGCGCAGCGGTGAAAATAACCATTTGCGCATGGCTTTTTGTCAGCGCAAATATGCATATTAAATGTTGTTTTATCTCCAATCCCATCCATATTGTTCCTGTGTGGAGATATTCTGTCGTTTAACTACTTAATTATTTTTATCAATGGGGTGACATATGACACAACGACGTGGTGGTGCAGGTAATTTTGCAGAAAATACCGAGCGTGCTCGCGAAGCGGGTAAAAAAGGCGGCAGCGTCAGCAGCGGGAATTTTAAAAACTGTCCTGAAAGGGCAGTAGAAGCGGGCAGACGCGGTGGAAAAGTAAGTCGTCGCGGCAAAACCGCAGCGGCGGAAGCTTAAACCGCCTTCTTTAATATAAATGCAGTCAGCGTAATCAGTTAAGCTACCCTGAGGCGGCTTAATCGGTAACGCAGCGGCGCAATTCAGGGAGTGGTCCATTGCGCCGCACGCATTTTATATCACCAGCTGCCGTGCTGCAGGGAACGAAAAAATGACGTGCGGTAATATCTGATAAGCGCAGCGGCTGCAACCACCAATAACGATTGTTAGCGCGAGAGGAAATAAGTAACAGGCAGATTAGGTGGCACTGATAACGAAGCGATACGTTATCGACTCATTATTAATGTGGACCTGATCGGGCGTTGGCGATGTTAAAAAATTTCAATTTATGCATGGGTTAATAACTTTTCGGTAGCACTTTTTGCAACAAAAAAACCCCATTCTCTTGTTTATCCTCTTGTACAGATTTTGAAAAACTTGTACAACTTAGCCAGAACATTTTTCTGACAATTTAATGTTAACGGGAGTCACTTATGCGCCAGAACGGATACACTCCGAACTCAGTCGAGGCGATTGCCAACTATTTTAGCAAAGCCACGCTGCCTTCGCAGCAGGAGACGCTGGGCCAGGTCGTGGTCGAAATCCTGCGTGAAGGCCGTAATCTGAACCGTAAATCGCTGTGTACTAAGCTGCTGCGTCGTCTGGAGCTCGCTTCTACCACGGAAGAAGAGCACCATTATCACCAGCTGATTGGCCTGCTATTTGAACGCGAGAGCTGAGAGCGAAGCGAAAGCGTCCAGGTTGTACACACGAAAACGCCATTCTGATAACGTATCACTGCATGTATGACTTGTGACGGGCTGTATCGCGCCGCAGGATAGCGGCGCTGTTTTTCTGTCGCGTTCCCGGTCGGGGCAGGCAGCATGCAGAGATTTATTATGTTATGAACAGAAGCGAACACCAGACTCTTATTGATGAGATCATCGGCGAAGCGGCGTTAACGCTGCTGCAGCGCTCCGGGCCGGTCACCACCCAGGCGTTGCTTGATGAGCTCCACATTATGCAGCAGCAGGCCAGCGATGATGCGCAGGCGGCTGCGATTCGCACGGCAATCGATGAAGTCCGGTCGAGCATGACGGCTGGACAAAAGCGGCGTGGCGAACAATCGGATCGCGATAATGTGCATCCGCTGTTTGGCCACAACGGTCAGGGTGGCGGCAGCCGCAAGCACTGACTGACAGTTAAATTATAATCTGACTGTATTGCTCACAGTACGGGAAAAGAACGATGTCGGAGAATCACTCTCTCTATTCTGCGCTGCCGGACACGGAACTGGCGGCGCATTTTCGCGATGCCGGAGTGGCATTGAGTGAAGAGGCCGCGGTACTGAATGATGTCATTCGTAGCGTGCTGGCCAGCGAAGGCCGCGTCAGTAACAAATCCATCATTCTATGTCTGATTATGGCGCTGGAAGCGACACAGGACGAAGCGCAGGCAAGTGTGCTGCGCAGAACGCTGGAAATTGTGGTGGGTTATACGCCAGACGACGCCTGAGGTAGTGGTCCCCGCGCAGGCGGGGATCGGTTCAGTGCATAAGATCTGCCAGTAGCCTTATTGCGGCATCGCAGCGATGCCGGAAATCCTCATCACGCGCTTCTGCTTTCATCGTATGCAGCACCTGCGTCACGTCATGTATCCTGAATACGCTACCTTCCCTGATAAATTCCGTCACCGCGATGCCTATCAGCGCATACAGATCCGGTGCAGGACGGTTAACTTGTTTCACGTCACCTCCGGGACTTGTATATCCGTACAGTGTTACACAGGTGATAACAACCCAACACCTTTTTCTGCTGTCAGTGAAAATGGCACAGGTTATTAGTCAGACACATTGCCAGGTGTTATCACGCTGCGCGAATAGTAATACGCTGCTGTAGCAGATTCATGCAACTAAAAAATGGTTAAGCATGCCGATAACTCTATTTTAGCGCTGCGCTTATTGCGCCCGGAACATTCACCGACACGCTGCGCGGCGGGCGGGAATTATCGCGCCTGCTGCGACCGAGATTAAATTTATGCAGCCAGCTGCGATACTGCCTGATTAATTCCTGCGCATTTTTTTCATCACTGACGCGACAAATAAACAGCTGGCTCATGGTCTGGTGCTCAGCCGCCGTGGCGTAGATCTCGCAGGCCATCTCGCGTTGCTGCAGTTCAATCGCCGTAAAATGTAACTGCGGCCACTGCTGCAGTCGGTTAGCGAACATTTTATAGTCCATTTTAGGATCCTTTTATTTTTCTATTTTCTACTGGTATTACCTGTAGAAGGCACAATAGACCAAAAGTGAAAAAGCGCCAGTTTTGCGGGGCACGACCCATTAAATAGTGCACAAAATGGAAAAAATATTTACATGTACAGCTTTTACCGCTGCGCTTATATTTTCGTGAAAGATTGAATAAGCGTAGCGGTTAATAGCAACAGTGCAGAAATACCGTCTGGCTCGCAGCATCGCCTATCCTCTATTAGGGTTAACTGATGGCTAACCAAAGGAGAAGAGGGCATGACCAATCCGAGTGCCGCCGATGAACTGGCGCTGATCGATCGCTACTGGCGCGCCGCCAATTATCTGTCCGTCGGGCAAATCTACCTGATGTCCAACCCGCTGTTACGCGAACCACTGCAGCCCGGGCATATCAAGCCACGTCTGCTCGGCCACTGGGGCACCACGCCCGGCCTGAACTTTATCTATGCGCACCTCAACCGCATCATCCGCCAGCGCGAGGTGGATCTGCTGTACGTCTGCGGCCCGGGGCACGGCGGGCCGGGGATGGTGGCGAACAGCTGGCTCGAAGGCAGCTACAGCGAAATCTATCCGCACGTCAGTGAAGATGCCGCCGGTATGCAGCGGCTGTTTAAGCAGTTTTCGTTTCCCGGCGGCATTCCCAGCCATGCGGCACCAGAAACGCCGGGCTCGATTAATGAAGGCGGCGAGCTGGGCTATTCGCTGTCGCATGCGTTTGGCGCGGTTTTCGATCATCCGCAGCTGGTCGTACCCTGCGTGATTGGTGACGGCGAAGCCGAAACCGGGCCGCTTGCCGCCAGCTGGCACGGCATCAAATTCCTCAATCCGCAGCGTGATGGTGCGGTGCTACCCATTCTGCATCTGAACGGCTACAAAATTGCCAACCCGACGCTGCTGGGGCGCAGCAGTGATGACGATCTGCAGCAGCTGTTCAGCGGTTACAATTATGAGCCGCTGTTTGTCTGCGGGCACGAGCCGGCCGACATGCACCAGCAGATGGCGGCAGCGCTGGATAACGCGTTTGATAAGATTGCCGCTTATCAGCAGCAGGCGCGCAGCGGGCAGACAGAGCAGGCGATCCCGCGCTGGCCGATGATTGTACTGCGCAGCCCGAAGGGCTGGACCGGCCCGAAAGAGGTGGACGGTAAAAAAGTGGAAGATTTCTGGCGTGCGCATCAGGTGCCGGTGGCGGCGTGTCGCGAAGACGCGTCGCATCGGCAGGTGTTAGAGCAGTGGCTGCGCAGCTATCAGCCGGACGATCTGTTTGACGAGGCGGGTAAGCTCAGGCCGGAACTGCGTGCGCTGGCGCCGCAGGGGGATAAACGCATGAGCGCCTCGCCCTATGCCAACGGCGGCCGGCTGCGACGCACGCTCAACACGCCGGACATCCGCGAGTTTGCGCTCGACACCGGCGCGCCGGGCAGCCAGCGCGGCGAAGCCACTAAACAGTTCGGCCACTACCTCAGCGCGATTTTTCAGCGCAATGCCGATAACTTCCGGCTGTTCGGACCAGATGAGACCGCCTCGAATCGCCTGACGCCGGTCTTTGACGTCACCAGCCGCAGCTGGATGGCGGACATCGAACCGTATGATGAGCAGCTGGCGCGTGACGGCCGGGTGATGGAAATTCTCAGCGAGCACCAGTGTCAGGGCTGGCTGGAGGGCTATCTGCTCACCGGACGACACGGGCTGTTTAACTGCTATGAAGCCTTTATTCATATCATCGATTCGATGTTCAATCAGCACGCCAAATGGCTGAAGGTGACGCGCAAGCTGGGCTGGCGTCAGCCGATCTCCTCGCTCAACTATCTGTTGTCTTCACATGTCTGGCGCCAGGATCACAACGGTTACAGCCATCAGGATCCCGGTTTTATCGATCACGTGGCGAACAAAAAGGCGGATATCGTGCGCATTTATCTGCCGCCAGACGCGAACACCCTGCTGTGGGTGGGCGATCACTGTCTGCGCACCTGGGATCGCATCAACGTGATTGTCGCTGGCAAGCAGCCGTCACCGCAGTGGCTGGACATCGACAGCGCCATTGCCCACTGTGAGGCGGGTATGGGCGAATGGCGCTGGGCGAGCGATGACGGCGAGCCGGACGTGGTGATGGCCTGCGCCGGCGATGTGCCCACCATGGAGACGCTGGCGGCGGTGGATCTGCTGCGAAACTATCTGCCCACGCTGCGCATTCGCGTAGTCAACGTGGTGGATCTGCTGGCGCTGCAGACGCAGCAGCAGCACCCGCACGGCAAGTCGGAAGAGGATTTCGATGCGCTGTTTACCCGCGACAAACCGGTAATTTTCGCCTTTCATGGCTATCCCAGCCTGATTCATCGTCTGACCTATCAGCGCAGCAATCACGCCAATTTCCACGTGCACGGCTTCAACGAAGAGGGCACCACCACCACGCCGTTTGATATGACGGTGCTCAACGAGCTGGACCGCTATCATCTGGCGCAGGCGGCGATTTTGCATGTGCCGGGCCTGGCCGATCGCCATCCTGAATTGCTCGACGACCTGCAGCAGCGCATCGCGGAGCACCACCGCTACGTGCGCGAATACGGTGAAGACGTGCCGGAAGTACGTAACTGGCTGTGGCCGGGCTAACCCGACCCGGGCGCGAAAAAAAACCGCCTGAGAAGGCGGTTTATGGTTTATTCGGCCTGTTTATCCCCGGATTCAGGCGCGCTGGTTTCGTCATCTTTCGGCTTCTGGTCGGGGCTGTTTTTACGCGGATCGTAATCCGGCTGGTCGCCGTGAACGGGACGATCGGTCATTGTATACTCCTTAACGGTTACCATGTGAACCCGCGCCACCGTTGCCAGCTGCGCGGATGAAAGGGTGGCTGCGCGGCTCAGCCCGGAACATTCTGCCGCTTCTCTGTGTGCTGATGTTTCCCCATAGCCAGTGCGCTGGCGCTGGCCGGATCGAACAGCGACAGGCTTTCAATCTGGTCGACCATCAGCACCTTACGGAACTCCAGCGCGCTTTTGGGTTTGGAGACAAAGCTAATCTCGTGCTGGTGATACCAGCGGCTGTAGTTATGCTCAATCGCCAGATTCAGCGTGCGCGAATCGCGATAGCCGCTGAGCATCGGAATAAGCACGATATTGGCGGTGCTGGGATATTCAAAGGTGGCAGCGTGAATCATGCCGATGTAGATACGGCGCGATTTCAGCGTGACCCATGCCAGTTCGCCTTCTTCCATGCAGTGCAGCAGCAGTTGTTCAATACCGTTAGAGCGCGACAGGCGCTGATATAGCTCTTTGCGACTGCCGGCGGTCAGCCGCGCGCTGCCGGAATTGGAACGATACACACAAAACAGCACGGCAAACGCCAGCATGATCACCACCGGTGCCTGAATGCCGAGAAAACTCCATGTCATGAAATCGACGTGCCAGCGCGCATGGAGATCGGCAGACAGCGCCAGGCTGTTATTGATGGCCGATGCCGCCAGCAGTAGCAGCCAGACCAGGCCGGTGGCGACCACGCCCTGAACGACAAAAATGCAGCCGTACAGCGCAATGAGAAAATAGACGTCCCAGCCAAAGGAGCGTTTTATTTTCAGGCGGCTGGACATATCGCGACTGGTGTACCAGTAGCCGCAGACCATCAGCACCATAAATATCGCGGTTCCCATCAGATATCCTTTAAGCGCTTAATATGATCGGCGAAGTCCTGCTGTACCTGCGGACTGAGGGGATTAACCGAAGCGTTACCGTCTTCGTCAATAATAATCCGGTCACCTTCCTGAATGGATTCACGAATATCCTGGCGGCTCATCACCTGCAGTAATGATTCCGGACTGGAAAAAAGAGAGGTAAAATAGCGCAATATCACGTCAGGCTGTTCCTGTAAGGCAATAAATAGTTAATTGATCATATGACGTTTTCTGCCAGATTCAGGCGGTTTCAGAGTTATCTGTTAAACGTGAGGAAAGTCAGCGCAGGGTAAGACAATAATCCGGGGGGTAACGGCGCGCTCCCTGCGCCATGGCCGCCTCATCCTGTGCTGGCCGGCTAATCACGAGCCGCGATTGCTGCTCTGACCGCCTTTTTTACCGGCTTCGGACGCTTTTTCGCGGTCGTTTTTAAAGTTGCCGCCGCTGTGCTGTCCGCCTTTTTTACCGGCTTCTGATGCTTTCTGTTTATCTTCTGCGAAATTACCTGAACCGCCTCGATGCTGAGTCATAATATATCCTCTTCATGAGTAATAAATAACATGACGTTGTTGCGCTGTCATGTGCGTGTTGCGTATTTAATACTAATCGCTGGTGCTATTTCTGCAAGCGTGACGGCGCATAAAAAAGGGCTTTTTTATTTTTTATCTTAGTTTGTTGAAATAACAATAATTCTGCGCTGGCGCTGCGCTTATTTAAACTTTTTGCGGCGGTGAAGTAATAAAATGAAACACTCCAGTGCACCCAACCGGCCGGGCCAGACAGCTGACCCGGCGCCGTGAGCCACGCTAAATAACCATGCCTAAAATCTGCAGGATGCTCTGCTGCGAAGCAGTAATAAAAGGAATGTCTTTGATGTGCTGCATGCCAAAGGCTTCATAAAATTTGCGTGCGCGCACGTTCTCGCCCATCACTTCCAGCCACAGATAGCCTTCCTGCTTATCGCGCGCGGCGTGGATAATGCTTTCGAACATGCGCCGGCCATAGTTTTTACCGGTTTCCTGCGGATTGAGGTAGAGCTTATTCAGCTGGGCACCGCTCATGCCGGAGTCCGGTACCGGCGTATTCCAGGTCACTTTGGCAAAGCCGATGGGTTTGTTGGTTTCGGCAATCAGCCAGCTTTCGTTGGGGGCCACCAGGCTGCTGCGCAGTTCGGCCAGGCCGTACTCTTTGTCGATGAATTCATCCAGCTCGGCTTCGGAGACCCACATATGTTTGAAGTGGGCGCTGTAGGTCATGCGCCCCAGCTGATGCAGCAGTTCGGCATCATCAGGCTGCGCGTTGCGTATGGTGAATTCCATGCCAGTCTTCCTTCAGTTTTTATGTTTTATCCTGCGTTACGGCAGAGTGGGGGTGTCAGCGGGCATCCTGCCCGTACAGGTGACCCGTCATTATGCGCGAATCAAACCGGGTGTCATCCCTTTTGCGGTAAGGATGTTGGCTGAATGTCTTGATTTTTTAACAGGAAAGGAGGCAGGCGCAGGATGTCCAGCGGGCTGAACATCCTGAATTGAGGCGGGAGGCGCGAATCAAAAGCCGTAGCTGGTGAGGCGATGGTAAAAATCCATGTGGTTTTTACAGCCCAGCTTGCGTGAGATGGTGTTCTTGTAGTGGCTGATGGTCTTATTGCTGAGGTGCAGCGCATGCCCGATCTCCGTCATGCGGCGCGGACCCGCCAGCCAGCGCAGCAGCGTGAACTCGCGCTCGGTCAGCACATCGGCGTTGCCGTGCGGTACGGCGACGGCGGCAACGTTTTCTGGCGTCAGCACAGCACTGACCAGCGTCGCCAGCGGGCATTTTTTACTCAGGATCAGCGCTTTCTTCAGGTAGCGGGCCACGTAATTCAGCACGGCTTCATCGCTGATGTCGGTGAGAATCACCAGTTCGACGCCCGGTGTTTTGAGCTGCATCAGCAGCAGGCTGCGCAACGTCTCTTCCAGGTTTTTACTGGCAAAATGCAGCTCGCTGATCACCACGTTGCGCCCGTGTCCGGTGGGGATCGGGTCATCCGGCGAGGTGAGCGTCAGGCAGCTTATCATCTGCCCGGAAAAGTAGAGGCGCAGACCTTCCGTAATCCAGCGGTCGCTATCCATAGTGAAGATGTTCAGCATTGTTTCCTCCTGTGCTCGCGGTTAACCCATTTGAACGGAAACCGCGCTGAGCCGATATCAGACGGCCTGCGTCAGGTTGTAGGAAAAGGCTGAGAAATGTCTGGCAGTGCTGAGCGGCACGGGGACAACAGGCAAGCCGGTTTTTGATGAATGAAGCAAAACCGGTGCGGTTGCGAACCGGGGAGATCGCCCGGGATGATGTCAGCCGCCACTGTTGCTCTGCAATTTCATTTTCCTGTCATTTTTAGTCTTTAGGGTGTCAGCTCCCCTGTATGGACATGAATAATATGAAAAGAAAAACGCTTCCTTTGATTCTCGGTTGTACCCTCTCGTTATCCACGCTGGCGGCGCAGCCGCAAACCGAACACTATAGCGTCACTTTTCCTCAGGGGACGCGCGTCAGCTACAGCGGTGCGTTCGCCAGCGCGTTTCCGGAGGGTTTGCCGGTGGGCATCGGTTCCGGTTTGCTGTTTACCGGCAGGCAGGGAGATACGCTCAACTTTGTGACCGTCACCGATCGCGGACCGAACGCCGACTCGCCTGACATGGGTAAACAGGAGTCGAAAATTTTCGTCACGCCGGACTTCGCGCCGCTGCTGATGAATATCCAGGTGAAGAACGGCAAAGCGCAGGCGACGGACGCCCGACCGCTGCACGACGCAAAGGGCAATATTAACGGCTTGCCGCTGCAGAATGGCGTCATCGGGTCAACCAATGAGATCGCGCTAAGCGATAAATTGAACGTGCTGCATGGCGATAACCGGGGTCTGGATACGGAAGGCATTACGCTGGACGGGAAGGGCGGATACTGGCTGTGCGATGAGTATGGTCCGTTCCTGATTAACGTTGATAAGCAGGGCAGGATCCTGGCGATTCACGGGCCGCAGGCCATGGAAGGGGAAAAATCGATCGCGGGTGGTCTGCCGAACGTTCTTAAATGGCGTCAGCCAAATCGTGGCTTTGAAGGGATCACGCGCATGCCGGATGGACGCATCATCGCCGCGGTGCAGAGTACGCTGGATATCAACGGGAAAAGTAAAAAGCAGGCACGCTTTACCCGCCTGGTGAGCTTCGATCCGGCCACCGGGAAAACCGCGATGTATGGTTACCCTATCGACAGCGAGGCGTACAGTAAAAACAGCGACGCGAAAATTGGCGATATCGTGGCGATAGATAATCAGCACATCCTGCTGATTGAGCAGGGCAGCGACAAAGACGACGCGATGCGTAACCTTATCTATAAGGTGGATCTCAGTCAGGCCACCGATCTGGCCACATTCGAAAAGGCTGGTGACTACCCGGAGTTTGACGACGCAAAAACGCTGGCGCAGCGCGGCATCGTGCTGGCAACGAAAACGCGGGTGGTGGATCTGCGTCAACTCGGCTGGCAGCAGGAGAAGGCCGAAGGGCTGGCGCTGATCGACAGTAACACGCTGGCGGTCATCAATGACAATGACTTCGGCGTGAAAATGGTGCTGCAAAATCCGGTGGAAGGTAAGAAGCGCAAGGATTATTGGGTCAACGACCAGGGCAGGCTGACGGTAGATGATAAGCCGGTTGCCACCACCATCAGCGTGAAGCCGCTGGATAAAGCCAGCTCGGACAGTGAGTTGTTTATCATAACGCTGGCGGAACCGCTGAAACCCTAGAGGCTGCTGTGCTCGCGCTGGACACCGGTGCCAGCCCGAAAATGCTAAAGGCTGAATGACCCCCCGTTGTGTCATCGGGGAGGTCATCGCGGCCTCGTGTTTAACAGGATGTGGAAACTCAGGGTGGCTATTGCTCAGGTGATTAAGAGATATCGCCTGATAAATTTACCCTGATACAGCGTACAGCCATTAAATGGCCTGAAACGGCAGCGTCAGTTCCTGGGATAAGGCAGACTGACTCACAGGAAAATGTCTGTCTGGAGTGAGAGGCAGGCATTGATTCATAGATTAAGGCAAATAATCGCGCGGCGTTGCATTCAGGATGGAGCGAAAAGCAGCGGTATAGGCAGCAGGACATGAAAAACCGAGCTTATAAGCGACCTGTTTGATAGGGATGTTATTAGCAAGGAGATCTAACGAAGCATAAATTCTTGCTCTTTGCTTCCAGGTTCTGAAACTAAAACCCGTATCCTTAATAAACAATCGCGAAAAGGTACGTTCAGACATTGACGCGATAAAAGCCAGATCGCTCAGTGGTATTTCCCAGCGATGATTTACCACAAGTTCTCTGGCCGCAGAGAATAATCGCTCATCACGTGGCATTGGAAGTTCCGCAGTAAGAGAAGGCGCTTCGCTGAGTATTTCCAGAAGCAACAGAGCCATTTTCCGCTGGCTCGGTCTGTTGTAGTTATCACTGAACAGACCGGTTATCAGTTCTTTCACCAGTGGCGTAGCCGTAATGACATGCACCTGGTCACTCTTCGCAAAATTTGTACATTCCGCGATAAGGCTGCCACTGAAATAGACGGCCCTGAGATCTGTGTGAGACAGCAGATTGTAACTATGTATCTGCAGAGGCGGTAGCCACAATGCACGCTGAGGGGGGATAACCCAGCGATTGTTTTCCGTTTCGACCAGCATCACGCCTCTGGTTGCATAGAGGAGTTGCCCTTCAAGGTGATGATGAGGAGGATCGGTTTCTCCTCGCTGATAGCTAATCGCTGTGCCGGACCAGCCAGTGGATGCTTCATGTCTTGGCGCTTTATCTATACTACCTGGCATTTCAGATTAGGGTCCTGCAACTATGATGCTGCCTCGAAACCATCCGGTGTACCAACTCACTGGATGAGTGTGTCGTTTATCAGTCAGATTATCACAGGTATAACAGGAGCCTATCCTCATGCGGGTACACTTTATCGTACATGAAAGTTTTGAAGCGCCAGGGGCTTATGAAACATGGGCCAGAAATCAAGGTCATAATGTGACTTACTCGCGTGTATACGCAGGCGATGAGCTACCCGTGGACGCCGAAGGTATTGATTTCCTGATCGTGATGGGCGGTCCGCAGGACCCGTCCACGACCCAGAGAGAGTGTCCGCACTTCGATGCGAAAGGCGAGCAGGCGCTGATTGCTGCTGCTGTTAAAACCGGTAAAGCCGTTATCGGTATCTGCCTTGGCTCACAGCTGATCGGTGAGGCGCTGGGCGCGCCGTTTGCTCACAGCCCTGAAAAAGAGATTGGTAAGTTCCCGATCACGCTAACTGAAGAGGCTCGCGAGGATGCGTTGTTTTCTCACTTTGCGAAGTCGCTTGAGGTCGGTCACTGGCATAACGACATGCCGGGCCTGACCGCGGATGCAAAAATCATCGCCTACAGCGAAGGCTGTCCCCGCCAGATCGTTTCCTATTCAGATCGCGTCTTTGGTTTTCAGTGCCACATGGAACTGACGCTGGATGTTGTAGAACGGCTAATCGCTCATTCGCAACAAGACCTGAGCCGAGCCGCAGAGTATCGCTTTGTTCATACGCCAGAAGAACTTCGTGCGCACGATTACAGCGAAATGAATCAGGTACTTTTTGGCTTCATGGATAAGCTCGAAGCGCGTTACAAATCAGCGTAAACACCGCTTTATGCCCGGTGATGTTTATCTCCGGGCATTCTTTATCAGAAGCTGATACATGCAGGCACCATGACCTTTTGTGCACCCTTCAAACCCTAGTTTCTATCAACGGCCTGGCGCAGGATCGATTCCGCCGGAGCGTTACTTCAGGTCCAGAGCGGCTATCACTGCTGCTACTTCTGCCACCTCTGCGGCCGATAAGGGTAACAGGGGACGAGGCAGACAGTCGGCATCGGTCAGCCCCAGTATGCCTGCTGCCGCTGCAATCACGCGGATACTTCCGCCATGCTTACGGAACAAATCCCATAAAGGTTTCAGGCGGTGAGTTAGGGCAGTAACGTGTTCAGCGTCGTTAATGGCTGCGGCCTGCGTAATTTGTTTGGCGGTTTCCGGGAAGATACCGCCACAAACGGAATACCAGACTTCACAACCGGCATTCAGCCCCAGCCCGGCACTGGCGTCACCACTAATACCCAGGGTCACGCCAGGACGAAGATGTTGTCGTAATGCAGCGACGCGTTCAGCTGCAGCGATGGGGGTATCCGGTACTCCCGGAATTTTAATTGAGCGAATCCCTTTCAGTGACGACAGCTGCCCGAGCAGTTCGTCGGTAAAGCGGAAATGCGTGGTGCCGGGGTTGTCATAAACACAAACCGGTACTGAAGCATGTCGGGTAACCGTCTCAAAGAGGGCATACACCTCTTCATTACGCAGCGGCTGGTAACTCATCGCCGGCAGCAGCAGCGCAGCAGCGCCTGCGGACTGCGCATCTTCAGCCAGATGCAGTACGGCATCGGTACTGATAGCACCCACGCAAACCATCACGGGAATCTCCCCGGCAACCTGACGGGCCAGCGTTGCGCTGCGTTTGCGCTGTTCCCTGCTCAGGTAAGCATAGCTGCCGGTTGAACCCAGAACCCCCAAAGAATCGACACGGGCTGCCGTCAGGCGAGCCAGGATCTTCGTGAATCCCTGTTCATCGACACCACGCGCGGTGACAGGCGTTAACGGGAAAGCAGACAAGCCGGTGAACATGCAGAGTCTCCAGAACTGAGTTAAAGGTGTTACTCGCCGATGAGGGTGACGTTACACTGCCGTCCGGGCATCATTTCTTCAAGGCCGTCGGTCAGCATCTTTCCGGCTTCATGCAGCTGATCGGGCGGCATCTGCGGCAGACTTTCCAGAATAAACCACATGTGTTGCGCTTCAACGCTTAAGCGAGTCCTGATTCCCTGCCGCCAGTTCCAGCGACGGCAGGTTACGCCGGCATCATCACACCAGACGACTTCGCCAGGCACAGGATATTCCACCGCCATAACCCCTTCTTTCATGGTATCAAAGGGTTCCGTGCCTGTTGCCACCGTCAGGCGAGGTGCACCCCGGTACGCGGCAATATTTTCT
This sequence comes from gamma proteobacterium symbiont of Scutellera amethystina, assembly GCF_059730845.1. NCBI lineage: Bacteria > Pseudomonadati > Pseudomonadota > Gammaproteobacteria > gamma proteobacterium symbiont of Scutellera amethystina. The sequence continues at coordinate 2,425,961 of NZ_AP035935.1, read as the reverse complement.
CCCCCTACGGGCACGGCATAACGCAGACTGACAGCGTTATAAAGATCAACGACCGGATCGAGCGCGGGCAGGGTGCCATCGCGAAGCACGCGTTTGCGTAGCGCCTCAGCAGAACAGGGCGTGCGTTTGGGTTTGGCACCAAATTTCTGAAACACATCCGCCCATGCGGCCAGATGGGATTCAGCCCAGGCGGGGGAATCTGACAGCACCGCTTCACAGGCCGCCTTCAGTGCCGTTACCCCGACGTGCGGATTCACGACAGGCGCTGCCTGCACGCTGATACTGAGCGCCCGAAAGCCAGGGGCAATTTGGTAGATTTCAGGGGAAATTGACGGGGAAACGATTAACACGCGATAATCCTGTAATGACCATTTTATTCCATAATAGCGACCAATGACCAAAAAAGTCAATTTAGTGACCTTTGCCGGTGCAGATGTCAACACGGTTAACGAAGCCGTATCCCTGCGGATTAAGCAGTTTCGTAAACAAAGAAAAATTTCTCTCGATGAGTTATCCCGCAAAGCCAGTGTCAGTAAGGGGATGCTGGTTGAGATAGAAGGGTGCAAGGCTAATCCCAGCATTGCGCTGCTATGCCGGCTTGCTGCTGCCATGGGCGTGTCCGTGGCGGATTTTGTTGATGTCAGCGCCAGGCCTGATGTGCACATCATCGCTGATACGGACATCCCCGAACTCTGGACAGGTGACAAAGGGGGAAGCGCCAGGCTGCTGGCCGGCTCAGGTGGACCCGATATGCTTGAGCTGTGGCTGTGGGAAATGCGGCCAGGCGAAAAGTTTGAATCACCCGGGCATAGCTCAGGCACGCTGGAGCTACTGCACGTAAAATCCGGAACCCTCACGCTTGGCGTGAAAGAGAGCGTATTTCAGGTAACGGCGGGATCCTCCGTTACAGCCAAAACCGATGTTCCACATTTCTACGCAAACCAGGGAGAAAACACGCTGAACTTTATCATGACGGTAAATGAAAAAGCGTCATAAACGTTTTTCAATGGACGGCCAAAGAAGCCCTGATTTGTGCGCAAATAATCATCCTTGGTTTTCGCTATTCATGTCCGTTTCTGCCACCAGGCGGACTGTGTATTCGCCATGAGCGAGGAGCGGATATTAGCGACAAAGAGCCGGGGAATATCACATAGCGGCCAGGTCGATATCGCACATGGCTTGATCTAATAGCCGCTGGCGCCTTATTAAGGTGTATAAAATATCCGGATCGCTACCAGAATGGATCGATGAGGATATCTGACTACACCGTTGGAATAGTGCCGCCATCGATGACAAATTCAGTACCGGTGATCGCGGCAGCATAAGATGATGCGAGGAAGACAATGAGATTTGCTACCTCAATGGGTTGAGAAGGGCGTCCCAGCGGAATACCGCCAAGTGCCTTCATGATGATCTGCTTACCGCCTTCGTAATCTGTTCCTGCCTGCTGCGCCAGCCGTTCCGCCATGGCCACGGAAGCTTCGGTTTCGATCCAGCCGGGTGCCACGCGAACCACCCGAACCCCCTGCGACGCAACCTCTTTCGACAGGCTTTTACTGTAGGCTGACAGCGCCGCTTTCGCTGCTGCATAACCCGTGGTTGATTCTGGTAAGGGCAGTTCTCGCTGGATAGAAGTGACATGGATGATCACTCCGCCCCCCTGCTGCAGCATGGCAGGCAACAGCGCACGATCTAAACGTACCGCGGGCAACAGATTAAGATTGAGCTCCTGTTGCCACTCCTCTTCACCCAATGCTGCAAAGCCACCACCGGGTGCAGTAGAACCGCCAGCCACATGAACAATGATGTCGACGCCTCCCAGATGTGTCTGAACGGCTTCCGCGACTGAGTTACACCCTTTAACCGTGGTCAGGTCTGCCGTTACGAAAGCGTCTGCTCTACATTCTGCGGATGCGTGGCGTGCGGTTGTTAATACTGTTGCACCCAGCTGTTTGAATAGCCCAACTACCGCTTTACCCACACCTTTGGTACCCGCAGTGACCAATATGCGTTTACCGTGGAAATCGAGATCACATGGCATTGGAGAATCTCCGGTCTGTTGATGTGGCAGTACAATAATCAGTAATGCTGGCAATATCGCCACCCTTGCTGAGCGCGAAGTCGTCATAAATAGCGAGCAGTAATGTAAATGGCATAGACCTGTACTCCCTTTGTTTACAGTACGGTCATATTCCACATAGACTGTTAAATTGACAAGTACGCACAAAAAAGTGAGTTACTGAATGATGAGTAAGTTATACAGTCCGGAATCAGCCGCAAGCGGAGTGGCGCAGGTTATTCAACTGCTGGAAGGGCGCTGGAAATTAATCATCCTTTTTCATCTGTTCGACGGCAAAGTACAGCGCTATTCAGATTTTGAAAAATTAATTCCCGGTATTTCGCAGAAGATGCTGGCGCAACAACTGAGACAGCTGGAAGCCGACGGTATAGTGTCGCGGATGGTGTATCCTCAGGTGCCACCGAAAGTGGAATATCGACTCACTGAATGGGGACAGGCACTTTGTCCTGCTCTTGATGCCATGCTGAAATGGGCGGAAAGGCGCCCGACTTAACCGGCCAGGACGCTGATCCTGATCAAATTTAACCTGTTCAGGCTGGTGTTTAAGGTGTAAAGGGTGCTTTTATTCGTAGTGACTGAGAATTTCATAAAATTAAATTTAACGTCCCTGTTATGAACCCGGGATTGCCCCGCGATAAAATAGTAAGAAAACGTGGTTTATAAACGGTAAGTTCAGGAGGTTTCTTTGCAGGCAGATACGACACGACTTCATCTACGAACGGTAATTGAATCTGACGCTGATGATCTTTTCAGAATTTATGGCGACCCTGCTACAAATACCTTCAACCCCGCAGGTCCGTATCCCGATATTGATTATGCACGTCAGGTGTTGGCTCGCTGGCTTCAGCACTGGGAAACGTACGGTTTCGGTAATTGGGCTATTGCGCTGACGGACAATCCGGGGAGAGTCATTGGTTTTGGCGGACTCAGCATCAGGAGCTATGCCGATTTATCAATCAATAACCTTGGATATCGCTTCTCTACAGAGGCATGGGGAAAAGGGCTGGCGACAGAGTTTGCTAAGTATACGGTCGACTATGGTTTTGGTGAAATAAAGTTGGCTGAAATATCTGCTGTAGTACGGGCAAATCATCTGGCCTCGCAAAAAGTTCTAACCAGGGCAGGATTGCAGTACTTACGAGAAATTCATGATGTGAAAAGTGCGCCCCCAAGCTTGCTTTTCACCTTGACTCAGGACAAATGGAATAAAAAATAAATATGCGGGGCACACTGTCTCCCGCCGGATAACATCAATTTCCGCTGTGCTCTAAAATTAATGCTGCGAATCCGGTAACGCTCCACCTTAAAGTGCAGCGAGTATCGCGGCTTCTATTTTCTCCGGGGACGTGATCGGTGCAAAGCGTTTCAGCGGCTGGCCGTCGCGTCCGATGAGAAACTTGGTGAAATTCCACTTAATCCGTCCGCCCAGCACGCCGGGTAGTTCCGCTTTCAGATAGCGAAATAGCGGGTGCGCTGCGCTGCCGTTAACCTCAACTTTATCGAACATCGGGAAGCTCACCCCGTAATTAACATGACAGGTTTGTGAGATGTCATCAGCGTTTCCCGGTTCCTGCTTACCGAATTGATTGCAGGGATAGCCAAGCACCACCAGACCCTGCGCGGCATATTTCTGATAGAGCGCTTCAAGGCCGGCGTACTGGGGCGTGAAGCCGCAATGACTGGCGGTATTCACCACCAGAACCACCTTGCCAGCGTAGTCGGCCATAGAGATAGGTTGACCGGTCAGGCTGGTGGCCGAAAACTGATAAAAAGGGGGCATGTCAGTGTCCTCAAAACAGCACAGGTTCGATGTTGATGTTGCCACGCGGGCCCAATAGCGGGCTTCCTAGCCTGGCGCGCACAGCATAACTTTCTGCGCGCCGTTGTCACAATAACACTGACATCTAACCTTGCAGACAGAGCCTGATCGCCGGCACAAAACTCTGTCTGCCAGTCTCACTCAGACGCCTCTGCCAGCAACGCCGCCTGCACAGCAGGGCGCGCATTGATCCGTGCCATATACGCCAGTAGCGCAGGCCAGCGATTCACCGTCAGTTTGGACTGGTGTGTTCGCCATCCGGTCAGTCTTCTGTTGCCGCGCAGTCACTGCTGACGACGCTGCGTAAAGAAAGATAAGCGGCGCTCTGGAGGTCATTTTATTTGCTGGCTAACCGTCAGTTTCATAATGAAGGGCCTCGCCGCAATCTGTCAGCCGCATGAAAACCGGGAGGTTAATAAAAATCCGTGGTATCCATGTGTTATGCCATCAGGGCGCAATGACCGCCGACATCTGCTTCAACACTTCGTCACGTGCTCTCAGGCCAGCATTCGGCGTTAACACCTGTTCATCCTGAATCAGTTTGGCAAAAACAATTTTTTTCCTGCCTTTGGTCGCCCAGCCGACATACCAGCCATAGGCATGGTGCGGATCGTATTGATTATTTTTCCCCGGTGAGCCGGTTCCTGTTTTGCCGTGCACCGTCCAGCCCTTAACGCTGACGTCGTAGCGGGTAATATTATCTGTCATGTCATAGGCATGCTTGTTTACGCGCAACTCACGATTAACGACTTTCCTTAAAAAGCCAATCTGCTGAACAGGTGAGATCTGCAGGGATGACATAACCCACACCCCATTCTGACCGGGGGCGCTGACGTCAACGGCGGAAACATCTTCGTTTCCATAAGCAAACGCCTTTACATAGTCTTCAAAGCGATGTTGCCCGATTTTTTTTACAACCTGCTGTGAATACCAGAAGACCGAATATTTTAGCCACGCCGTGGGATCGATTTTATTCATCCAGTTTTTACCGCCCCAGTCCGGGTATCCTTGTTGGTAATCCCAGGCGGGTTCCTTTTCATTTTTCAGCACGCCGGCATCAAATCCCATCAGGCTGATGGCTATTTTAAAAGTGGATGCGGGTGTGACTTCTCCACTGCAGTCGTTGCCACTCTCCAGCAGGACTTTGCCTGATTCAGCGTCAACAATCAGGGTGCACAGGTTTTTGGCAAATGCCTGCTGTGAAAATAATATCGCAGCAACAGAGGCCATTACGGCCAGACGGGTTTTCATTGATGATTGAATCCAAAGTTAAATGCTAACGTAATTTACAACCTGAGAAATGGCACTGAACGCGGTCAGGCTGTGCATAAAGAGACTGTTCACGCCACATCCCTTTATCATCTGCAAATTATCGCGTCCGGTGTGCTTATTAATAACCCTGAGCAGGGGTAAATAAAAACGATTTAATCTGCGCCTGTTTTTTAGGAAAACTAAACGATGCGCAACCGCATTTCCGGATGACAAAAAGCGCGAAAACGACGCTATTGCGATCTGCATACCTGCGGTATTTTTCGCCTCGACGGCGATATAAGCGATAATTAATGGGTTGTAGTCCTGCACCTACATAACCGGTAAGCACATCCGATGGTCAGGGATATTAATACGTGACAAGCTTATCCGCAGTTCACGGCAATCCTCTGCCAGGCATAATGAGAATGTATTTTCAGGAGTGGTTATGCAGCCGGTTAAACGTTGGCAACGCGATGTCTGTCATTTAAATACCCGGGCGTTAACCTGGGTGGCGGCGGGCGCATTTTGCGCGGGCTGCTGGTTATTGATCAGCGTGCTGGTGCTAACCCTGTAACGCGTAGCCAGTGCGAAGAGAATTAGCGCCAGCCGGAAGGGAATCCGCACCAGGGCGTCAGGGATGAAATTTTTGTAGTGGTTGGGGGCGCGTTGCCCCCTTTTTTTTGCCTGCAGACAGGGGTAATGCAATGCGCAGCCCGTGCGATTACGGCCCGAGACGCAGCGTTTCGGCGCGTTTTGCTGTCTCGTAAACGTATTGCAGCATCGGTTCTAAATCGGCATCCGGTCCGGCGCTGATAATTTTGCCGCGCAGCCATTCAATTTCACTGGTGATATCAGGATGAAAGATGGTGTTGTTTTGCGCGTTGCGTAACCACTTCAGCAAAAAGTTATTTTTCCCGCGTACGCCGCCGGACTTCTTGCTGTTCACATAGAGTTTTAACGCAACCAGAATGCAGTAATAGAAATGGACGCGCTGACTATAATTCTGCAACATCTCTTGGCTCTTCATCTGCCGTTTTTCACGCCCGCCAGTGTGCATTGATGTGAAAAGCAGGTCAAACACAATTGGCCGAGCGCCTGTCACAATTGCGAGCGCAACCAACATTTTAAGAATTTCTTTAGCAGCAGATAAATTGCGCCCGTCAGCAGCTGGATGCTTTACCGGGCAGAATAGCCTGTGATTATTTGTTAATAATCACAAAAAAGCACAGCCGTATCTGATAATTAGATAGATCCGATTCTCTAAATGCATTTCCCCTCCGCATCGCCATCTGCAACTCTGTTCTCCGCGCTGGCCACCCTTGCGTTTTACCGGCCGGTGAAATTTTTATTTGCATCAACATGGCTGTCATAAACAGGAGGTGAATTATGACAAAACCTGCTCTGGCGTTCGCTGCGGCCTTACTGGCGCTCAATGCCACCGCATCCGTTGCGACTCAGCCGCATCACGTTTATACCAATAAAGATTTCTATAAAAATGGCGTCTTCCAGAAAGAGGTGGCGAAAGATGCAATAGCGCAACTGCTCGCCTCTTATGGTCATACGCTGACGCCGGCCATGCGCCAGCAGCTGTGGGTCAATGATTTCGGGCTGGGCGATTATCAGCATGTTGGCCTGGCCAGCATCACCTGGGTCAATAATCTGGATTACGGTTATTACGCTATGACCATGTATCTGCTGCCGAACCAGATGATTCCGGAGCATCGACACATGCCGATTAGCGCGCCGCCGGCACGTCCGGCAAAACATGAATCATGGCGCGTTCTCGATGGCTGGGTATATAACTTCTCAGAAATTGGCGCCGCATCAGCGGATATTCCGCCGACGCCGAAAAGTTTTGGTCCGGTGCAAAGCCACAATGTCGTCATTCAGCATCAGGGCGAAACGCTGTCGCTGAAAGAACTGGAGAGCTATCATTTCCTGATGGCCAACAGTAAAGGGGCGATTGTTGATGAATATGGCAACTGGCAGGATCGCCGTGGCTGGTTCAGCTCCAATCCTAAAGTCGCCCCTACGCCGTAAACCGTGCCCCATAATAAATAGTCGATGTGATTTCCCTGTAGCCACCGGAGGCGTTCGCGCCTCCTTTTTAATTAATGGCCTTTACCGGGATGCGCAGAGAGCCGCTCAGCCACGGCGATTTACCCGGTGCAGACGAATACCACGCTGTTTCATCTCTTCAACGGCAGCACAGGGGCAATCGTCATCGGTGATCACACCGTCCAGCTGCTGCAGCTTACATACGGAATACACGCTGTAACGACCATATTTGCTGCTGTCAGCCACCAGATAACGCTGCGCTGAGGCGGCCAGCACCGCCTGATTCACCAGCAAGGTGTCTTCGTCGGGTGTCGAGAGGCCGTGCGTGACATCCCACGCGCTGGCGCTGAGGAAGGCCAGATCAATATTGAACGCGGCAAGGGCGGTCGCCGCCATGGCACCCACGCTGGCAATATGCCGTTTATCGATTTTGCCACCCGTATGAAATAGCGTGATGTGGCTGTGACGCATCAGCCAGGCGGCAATCGTAAAGTCGTTAGTCAGCACGGTGAGACTTGCCTGATCGCCTAACGCACGCGCAATTTCATAGCTGGTGGTACCGGCATCGAGGTAGACCACCTGGCCATCCTGTACCAGCGATGCGGCATAACGGCCAAGGCTTTGTTTGGCGTGCACGTTCAGCTGTGCCTTATCCACATACGGCAATGCCTGATGAACCACGGCAGGCAGCCTGGCGCCGCCGTGTATGCCGACCACCAGGCCGGCGTCCTGCAGGAATTTAATATCGCGGCGGATGGTCATCGCCGACACCGCCATCAGCGTGGCCAGTTCGTGAATGGTGGCCGATCGTTTCGCAAACAGGTAGCGATAAATAGCGTCTTTTCGGTCTTCGGGCAGCATCATGAGCTCGGGGTTAAAAGTGACGTTTTGCCTGCCATGCCACGCACGCATAGCGTCCGGTACGGCAGCTTCGCTATGATAGCTCATCTGAAGTTGAATCAGATTCAACGAGGCAATGAGTCAGGAGACACGAAAATGCCCGCCCTGCAACGTAATGAACTGGCCGATCTGAATGTTTTTCTGCTGATTTGCCGGCGCAAGAGTTTCCGCCTCGCCGCGCTGGAACTCGGGGTCACCACGTCGGCCATCAGCCACACGTTGCGCAGTCTTGAAGCGCGTCTTGGCGTGCGCCTGCTCAACCGCACCAGCCGGGCGGTGGTGCCGACGGACGCCGGTGCCGCTTTTTTGCGCCATCTGGAAACCGGCTTTGCGCAGATTGAGCTGGCGCTGAACGATCTGCACCTGTACCGCGAATCACCCAGCGGCCGCCTGCGGCTGAACATCCCGCGTGATGCCGGGCAGCTGCTGTTTCGGCCGATCCTGGCGCGCTTTATGGCGACCTATCCGGAGCTCAGCCTGGAAATTACGGTGGATAACAATCTGGTGGATATCATCGGCAGCGGCTATGACGCCGGGATTCGCTACGGCGCCAGCGTACCGAAAGACATGATCGCCATGCCGCTGACGCCCAAACTGCGCTGGATCGTGGTGGCGTCACCCGATTACCTGCGCGACGCGCCGACGCTGCAGCATCCGGACGATCTGCGCAACCATCGCTGTATTCGCATGCGCCTTGGCAATGGCACGCTGTATAAGTGGCCGCTGGCGCAGGGCAAGGTGGCGTATGAGGTCGATGTGCCGGGCACGCTGACGCTCAATGAGAGCGACATGATTATTGATGCGGTCGCCGGCGGTTACGGTCTCGGCTACTGCCCGGAGCGCTACGTACAGGCGCAGCTGGCGAGCGGGCAGCTGGTGCGCGTGCTGACGGACTGGTGCAGCGAAGACGAACCGCTGGTGATGTATTACCCCGACCGTCGCCAGCTGCACCCAGGTTTACGCCGGCTGATTGAGATGATCCGCGCCGAAACAATGCGCTAACGCTGGACGCGTGCGGCGTAAATAATAAACGTCACTACGCCAAAAATTTCTAACTCCTCCTCTTCACGCAGCCGGATGGGCTGATAGCGCGGATTCATCGGCATCAGCTGTACGCAGGGATGCGTCTGCAGCCGCTTGACGGTGAACTCGCCGTTGATGGCGGCGATCACGATGTCGTCGTGCCGGGCATTGAGTGAGCTGTCGACCACCAGCAGATCGCCTTCGCGGATATTGGCATCGCGCATCGAGTCGCCTTCGACGCGCACAAAATAGGTGGCGCTCGGGCGGGTCACCAGCAGCTCATTGAGATCAATCTGGCGTTCGATGTAGTCCTGAGCGGGCGAGGGGAAACCGCCGTGCACCGCGTCAAGGAATAGCGGACGGGAGCGCGAAGGCGGTGAAAGCTGTGGCAAAAAGAAACGCGTCATAGCGAACATTCCATAGATACTGTTTTTATATACAGTATCAGGCGATTTTTGCTATGATCAAGTCTGCCCGCGGTAAAAAAAGCGAAGCGTATGAAAAACAGCAGAATTCAGTTTTTTGCCGCGCAAACCGCTGAAAAGTGCACTCTTCGCTAAGCACTCTGTGCGCCCGTCTGGCGAAACTTCAATTGTTGTCTACACTTAATGTTGCCGATGTTCGTAGTGCGGTTGCAGTGTTGATGAAAATTTCGTTTAGTTCTGGAGCGTTACCCTTTCGATTCCCGTTTTTACGGAAAAACCTCCTCACTTCCTGCCTGCCTGCGAACAGACTGCCCGTTTACGTTCAGATACAGGAGGAGACGTGACCCCTGCGGTTAATGAGAACAGCACCCTGCCGTCGCTAAGTGGCGGACTTTACGCCTTCTTTTTTGATGTTGACGGCACGCTGGCCGCGCTTCAGTCGCAGCCCGAGTCGGTTTCCATCCCCGCATCGGTGCGCCAGCATCTGCAACAAATTTCTAATTTAAGTCACGGCGCGCTGGCGCTGGTTTCCGGCCGTCCGATCAGCCAGCTGGATGAGCTGGTCGCGCCGCTGGAAGCCCCGGCTGCGGGCGTGCACGGCGCTGAGCGCCGCGATGCCAGCGGACATCTGCATCGTCAGTCGCTGCCCGATGAGGTGGCGCAAACGCTGCAGGTTGAACTGCAGCAGACCCTTGACCAGTGGCCCGGTACGCTGCTGGAAGTAAAAGGCATGGCCTTTGCGCTGCACTACCGCAACGCGCCAGAGTATGAAAACGCCATCATGCAGCTGGCCGAAGAGGCGGTAACCCGCTTTCCGGCGCTGGCGCTGCAGCCAGGTAAATGTGTGGTGGAACTGAAACCGCAGGGCATCGATAAAGGTGCTGCGGTACGCGAATTTATGCAGGAAGCGCCATTTACCGGTCGCATTCCGGTATTTGTGGGCGACGATCTGACCGATGAGAAAGGCTTTCTTGCAGTCAATGCCATGCACGGCATCTCGGTCAAGGTCGGTGAAGGTCCAAGCCAGGCGCGCTATCGTCTGCCCGATGTGGCAGCGGTCTGGCACTGGCTGGAACAACTATTATTACAACTAGAACATGACAACGTCGGTAAGGAGTTTAGGTTATGAGTCGTTTAGTCGTCGTATCTAACCGTATCGCTATTCCTGATGGAAGCAAAACCAACGCAGGCGGTCTCGCCGTCGGCATTCTGGATGCGCTGCAGACCACCGGAGGATTGTGGTTTGGCTGGAACGGAGAGATCAGTGAGTTTTCCGGTGAAGAAGATGAGGAACTTACCCAGATCGAACAAGACGGCATTACCTATGCCTCATTCCCCCTCAATCAAAACGATTACGATCAGTACTACTGCCAGTTTTCGAATACGGTGATCTGGCCCGCGTTCCACTATCGCCTCGATCTGGTGCAGTATCAGCGTGAAGCCTGGGAAGGCTACTGCCGCGTGAATACCCTGCTGGCGCAGCGGCTGAAACCGCTGATCAAGCCGGACGATATCCTGTGGATCCACGATTACCACCTGCTGCCGTTTGCCGCTGAACTGCGTAAACAGGGCATTAATAACCGAATCGGATTCTTTCTGCATATCCCGTTCCCGACGCCGGAAATTTTCAATGCGCTGCCGCCGCATCAGGAACTGCTGGAAATGCTGTGTGAATACGATCTGCTGGGTTTCCAGACAGAATCCGATCGCGTGGCGTTTCTCGACAGCCTGAGCCAGCTAACGCAGCTGCAGAATAAAGGCGAGAAGAAGCATCGCGCCTTTGGCAATACCTTTATGACCGAGGTTTACCCTATCGGTATCGAGCCGGACAGCATTAAAGAGATGGCGGAAGGGCCGCTGCCACCGAAGATGGCCGCGATGAAGCGTGAGCTGGGCGATTTGCAGAACATTATCGCCTGTGAGCGTCTCGACTATTCCAAAGGCTTGCCGGAGCGTTTCCTTGCCTATGAGGCACTGCTGGAAAACTTCCCGCAGCACCGCGGCAAAATCCGCTACTCACAGATTGCGCCGACCTCGCGCGGCGACGTGCAGGCTTATCAGGATATTCGTCACCAGCTGGAGACGGAAGCGGGGCGCATTAACGGTAAATACGGCACGCTGGGCTGGACGCCGCTCTATTATCTCAACCAGCATTTTGACCGCCGTCTGCTGATGAAGATTTTCCGCCTGACCGACGTGGGGCTGGTTACGCCGCTGCGTGACGGCATGAACCTGGTGGCGAAAGAGTATGTCGCGGCGCAGGATCCGGACGATCCGGGCGTGCTGGTGCTGTCGCGCTTTGCCGGAGCGGCCAACGAGCTGACTTCTGCGCTGATCGTTAACCCGTACGATCGTGATGATGTGGCGGCGGCGCTGGACCGCGCGCTGACCATGCCGCGCACCGAGCGTATCTCGCGCTATAACGACATGATGGCCGTACTGCGTAAGCAGGACATTTCGCACTGGCGGGAAAGCTTCCTGAAAGATCTGAACACGCTGCCGGCACGCAGCGCCAGCCACGGTAGCGATAACAAGGTCGCGACGTTTCAGAAGCTGGCGTAATTAGCCCCGCAAGGCGCGATTTTTCCCTCAGGCAATGCCTCTCCCATACGCGGGAGAGGTATCCGTCAGATGACGCAGGCAGGACCGTGCTGCGTAGCGTTTTCACGCGAAATCCTCACCGGATGAAATCGATTTCATTTTGTTAAGCGCTAACCCGCTGACCCGGCACCAAAAAACGCACGAATTGGTTAAAATTAAGCCAGTTAATCACTGAAACGCTGAATTTTTCCTTCCGACCCTAAAGATTTGGCTGGCCAGGCCGATAGTTCTAATACATCAGTGTGTTAGTTAGTCAATTCATTCATATCGCTAATGTAACGTGCTGTTACATCCCTTGTGACTCGCTAAACCCTCCCTACAAACTCTTTACACACCACAAGCGCGCTGCATCCACTCTTCACGCTTCGCTAGCACAGCGCCATTAGTCCTGCGTGGCAATATTCCCTGTAAGTGATTAATTTAAAAGCGAATAATTACAGCCATTTTTGGTGTTTTATGCTGCCTTTTTGGTTTATTTCGGGGTCTTGTCTTTGCCTAAAGCCAACGTAGCAGATAAAAGATCGACCCATAGTGACGATCTGCGACACACTTCAAAATTCAGACTTTTCCTGTGAAATATTAGCGAAACGTTTCAAAATCGCTCAAAAAAAGAACAACAGAAAAGCATTACTGAAGCTTCACTTGAAAAATTTGCCTTAAAAGTGTGACGCATATCACACTTTATCTAAAATTTCATACCAATCACGTTGTATGTCGAAATCAGACGATATAGATTTGCCTTGTTTTCGGATTAGTCTTAAAAAACTGTAAGCAGACGTCACGGAAGATGGTTACAACTCAAGAAAAGATTGGCCTGGAGTTTTGACTACTACTGATCAATATCCCGGTGGGAAGTGAAACAGTTCAGTACGCGTTGGCTTATGCCTGATTATTTTTTGCCATCTTTAGATTTACCAACCAGCAACCCGAACCATAGAACACTTAATTCTGTGGCCGTATATATGTCGCGTCTATCAGGATGGAAAAAAATGGGTACATCAGAATTACTAAAACACATATATGACATCAATCTGTCATATTTATTGCTTGCACAGCGTTTGATAAACCAGGAAAAAGCTTCAGCAATGTTTCGTTTAGGTATCGATGAGCCAATGGCGGATGCATTGCAGCAATTGACTTTACCTGAGATGGTAAAATTAGCGGAAACCAATCAACTGGTTTGCCAGTTCCGCTTTACCGATCACAATCTTATTAACCGTTTAACGCAGGAATCACGTGTGGATGATTTGCAGCAAATCCACACCGGTATTTTATTATCCAGCCGTTTATTGCGCAGCGCATCGAAAGACGATGCCTCTGCTAAAAAGAGGGCGGTATAATGACCGAAAAAAGTATCGTTCAGGAAGCGCGTGATATTCAGCTGGCAATGGAGCTGATTACATTGGGCGCACGACTGCAGATGCTGGAAAGTGAAACCCAGCTGAGCCGCGGTCGCCTGATTAAACTGTACAAAGAGCTGCGTGGTGCACCACCACCGAAAGGCATGCTGCCATTCTCTACCGACTGGTTCATGACATGGGAACAAAATATTCATGCGTCGATGTTCTGCAACGCCTGGCAGTTTCTGCTGAAAACCCGGCTGAGCAGTGGCGTAGAGGCGGTTATCAAAGCGTATCGCCTGTATCTTGAGCAGTGTCCGCAATCGGACGAGGGCCCGCTGTTGGCGCTGACCCGCGCCTGGACCCTGGTGCGATTTGTTGAAAGTGGCATGCTGGAATTGTCTGACTGTAAATGCTGTGGCGGAAGCTTCATCAACCACGCGCATCAGCCTCCGGGCAGCTTTGTTTGCAGCCTGTGCCAGCCGCCATCACGTGCCGTAAAAAGACGTAAACTTTCTGCAGATTCTGCCGATACCTTTCCACAACTGCTGGATGAACAGGTTAAACGCGCCGTTTAAGTTTGTTCGCATCGTGGAAAGCATCCAGCAGCGGTTAATACCGCTGCTTTTTTTTTGCCCACACCCTGTGAATAACACCTGCGGCTCTCTGGCTTAACTTCCACCAACACGTTACGGACGTAAGGATGTTTTTGTGCTGATTATTGTGGGTTATATCGTAGTCCTCGGTTCCGTGCTGGGCGGTTACATGATGGTAGGCGGCCATCTGGGCGCGCTTTACCAGCCGTCGGAGTTGCTGATTATTGGCGGCGCCGGCATTGGTGCGTTTCTGGTGGGCAACAACGGCAAATCGATTAAAAAGACGCTAAAAGCGCTGCCCTTGTTAATGCGCGGCTCAAAATATAACAAAGCCGTATACATGGATTTAATGGCACTGCTGTATCGCCTGATGGCGAAATCACGTCAGCAGGGCATGCTGTCGCTGGAACGCGATATTGAAGATCCCAGCCAGAGCGAAATTTTCGCTAACTATCCGCGTATTTTGTCCGATAAACCTTTAGTGGATTTTATTACCGACTATTTACGTCTGATGGTGAGCGGAAATATGAATGCTTTCGAGATCGAAGCCCTGATGGATGAAGAGATCGAAACCTATGAACACGAGTGCGAAGTACCAGCACAAAGCTTAGCGGCAGTCGGTGATGGCCTGCCGGCGTTTGGTATCGTCGCCGCGGTAATGGGCGTGGTGCACGCGCTGGCCTCCGCGGACCGCCCGGCGGCAGAACTGGGCGCACTGATTGCGCACGCCATGGTGGGAACCTTCCTCGGTATTCTGCTGGCTTACGGCTTCATTTCGCCGCTGGCATCCGTGCTGCGCCAGAAGTGCGCGGAAACCACCAAGATGATGCAGTGCGTCAAAGTCACGCTGCTCTCCAGCCTGAACGGTTATGCGCCGCAGATCGCCGTCGAGTTTGGTCGTAAAACCCTGTATTCCACCGAGCGTCCGTCCTTTACCGAGCTGGAAGAGCACGTGCGTAACGCGAAAAACCCGGCTAAGCAGACTTCGGATACGCCTTCATGAAGCACGGTAATCGCCCGATTGTGCTGGTCAAACGGCGCAAACATAAAAAGCATGAAGGCAGCCATGGCTCATGGAAGATTGCCTATGCCGACTTTATGACGGCGATGATGGCGTTCTTCATGGTGATGTGGCTGATCTCGATCGCCAATCCGCAGGAGCTGGTGCAGATTGCCGAATATTTTAAAACGCCGCTCAAGGTCGCCCTGACCGGCGGTCAGCGTAGCAGCGACAGCGAAAGTCCGATTCCCGGCGGCGGCGATGATCCGACGCAGAAGAAAGGCGAAGTACAAAAACAGGTCGATATGGATGCGCAAAAGCGCCAGCTGGATGACATTCGCCTGAACCGGCTGCGTGAAAAACTCGACCAGCTGATTGAGGCCGATCCACGCCTGAAAGCGCTGCGTCCGCATCTGATCATCAACATGGTGGAAGAGGGGCTGCGCATTCAGATTATCGATAGCCAGAACCGCCCGATGTTTAAAACCGGCAGCGCGGAAGTGGAGCCGTACATGCGCGATATCCTGCGCGCCATAGCGCCGCTGCTGAATGATATTCCTAACAAAATCAGTTTGTCCGGTCATACCGATGACTTCCAGTACGCCAGCGGCGATCGCGGCTACAGCAACTGGGAACTGTCGGCGGATCGTGCCAATGCCTCACGCCGTGAGCTGGTGGCGGGCGGACTGGACGGCGGCAAAATGCTGCGCGTGGTCGGCATGGCCGACACCATGAAACTGAAAAACCGCGGCGCCAACGACGCGGTGAACCGTCGTATCAGCCTGCTGGTGTTGAACCATGACACCGAAGCGGCGATTGAAAAAGAGAATGCCGAGAGCGATGCCGTTCAGGTGAGTGACCCGGCGCAGATTTTACCTAGCATTACCGCACCGGCTGGTCCGGCGGCGCCAACTGCCCCCACGGGTTCTACCGCAGCACCGGCCACACCGGCAGCCGCGGCGAATCCGCCGGCAGCGGCACCGCCCGCCGCCAGCGCGGTGACACCAGACCAACCCTCACAGCCGAGGTGATCCCGTGAGCATGGACATCAGCGATTTTTACCAGACGTTTTTTGATGAAGCCGATGAGCTGTTAGCGGATATGGAGCAACACCTGTTGGGACTGGATCCCCAGGAGCCCGATTCCGAGCAGTTGAATGCCATCTTCCGCGCCGCCCACTCCATTAAGGGCGGAGCCGGTACGTTTGGCTTTACGGTTTTACAGGAAACCACCCACATCCTGGAAAACATTCTGGATGGTGCGCGCCGTGGCGAAATGCAGCTCAGCACCGACATCATCAACCTGTTTTTGGAAACCAAAGATATTATGCAGGAACAGCTCGATGCCTATAAAACCGCGCAGGAGCCAAACGCAGAAAGCTTTAACTACATCTGTGAAGCCCTGCGCCAGCTGGCGCTGGAAGCCAAAGGAATAGCCCCGCAAGCCGCCGCACCGGTGGTGGCGCTCGCCGACGTGGCAGCACCTGCCGCGCCCGCCAGCAGCGGCCTGCGCCTGCAGCTGATCAATCTGAAAGAGAAAGAGCCGGATCTGCTGCTGGAAGAGCTGGGCAACCTCGGCACCCTGACCGATGTGGTGAAAGGTGCCAGCTCGCTGGAAGCCACCATCGACGGTGTCGGCAAAGACGATATCGTGGCGGTGCTGTGTTTCGTGATTGATGAAGCGCAGATTCAGTTCCCGCAGGACGCCGCACCCGCCGCCGTTGCCGCCGCGCCAGTCGCAGAGGCCGAAGCCGAAGCGCCGGTGCAGCAAACGGCGACCGTCACCGACATTACCCCGGCGGTGAAGCGTGAAAGCAAACGTGCCGCCGCGCCTGCCAAAAGCAGCGAATCCAGCAGTATTCGCGTGGCGGTGGAAAAAGTTGACCAGCTGATCAACCTGGTCGGCGAGCTGGTGATTACCCAGTCAATGCTGGCGCAGCGCTCCGGTGCGCTGGATCCGGTGGCACATGGTGACCTGCTCAACAGCATGGGTCAGCTGGAGCGTAACGCCCGCGACCTGCAGGAATCGGTGATGTCGATTCGTATGATGCCGATGGAGTACGTGTTCAGCCGCTTCCCGCGTCTGGTGCGCGATCTGGCCAGCAAGCTGGGCAAAGAGGTTGAACTGACGCTGCTCGGCAGCTCAACCGAACTGGATAAGAGCCTGATTGAACGCATCATCGATCCGTTAACGCACCTGGTGCGTAACAGCCTCGACCACGGCATCGAAACCCCGGAAAAACGGCTGGCCGCCAGCAAAACGGCGGTCGGCAATCTGACGCTGTCCGCGGAACACCAGGGCGGCAACATCTGCATCGAAGTGATCGATGACGGTGCCGGCCTCAACCGTGAACGTATCCTGGCGAAAGCGCTCTCGTCCGGCCTGCCGGTCAGCGACAGCATGAGCGATGAAGAAGTCGGCATGTTGATCTTCGCGCCAGGCTTCTCGACCGCCGAACAGGTGACCGACGTATCAGGCCGCGGCGTCGGCATGGACGTGGTGAAACGTAATATCCAGGAGATGGGCGGTCACGTCGAAATCTCCTCGAAGCAGGGCAAAGGCACCACCATTCGCATTCTGCTGCCGCTGACGCTGGCGATCCTCGACGGGATGTCGGTGCGCGTGGCAGACGAAGTGTTCATCCTGCCGCTGAACGCGGTGATGGAGTCACTGCAGCCCACGGCTGAAGAGCTGAAACCGCTGGCCGGTGGCG
Source organism: gamma proteobacterium symbiont of Scutellera amethystina (assembly GCF_059730845.1). Taxonomy (NCBI): domain Bacteria; kingdom Pseudomonadati; phylum Pseudomonadota; class Gammaproteobacteria; species gamma proteobacterium symbiont of Scutellera amethystina. The sequence goes on along the minus strand of NZ_AP035935.1, from coordinate 2,408,155 downwards.
AGCGCGTACTGGAAGTGCGCGGCGAGTACCTGCCGCTGGTTGAGCTGTGGAACGTGTTTGACGTGCAGAACGCCAAAACCGACGCCACGCAGGGCATCGTGGTGATCCTGCAGAGCGCAGGACGTCGCTATGCGCTGCTGGTCGATCAGCTGATTGGTCAGCATCAGGTGGTGGTGAAGAACCTGGAAAGCAACTACCGCAAAGTGCCGGGCATTTCCGCCGCCACCATCCTCGGCGATGGCAGCGTTGCGCTGATTGTCGACGTATCGGCACTGCAATCATTGAACCGTGAGAAGCGTGTGGCCGGTGCCGCAGCGTAACAGATAACGAAAGGGTAAAAAAATGACTGACATGGCAACCGTGACGAAAATCGCCGGCGAAACCGTCGGCCAGGAGTTCCTGGTTTTCACCCTCGGTGACGAAGAGTACGGCATCGATATCCTTAAAGTGCAGGAGATTCGTGGTTACGATCAGGTAACGCGTATCGCTAACACGCCGGAGTTCATCAAGGGCGTGACTAACCTGCGTGGCGTGATTGTGCCGATTATCGACCTGCGCGTGAAGTTCTCGCAGCCGGACGTGGAGTACAACGAAAACACCGTGGTGATCGTGCTGAATCTTGAGCATCGCGTGGTCGGCATCGTGGTGGATGGCGTGTCTGACGTGCTGTCGCTGACGCAGGATCAGATCCGTCCGGCACCGGAATTTGCCGTCACCATGTCGACTGAGTACCTCACCGGTCTCGGTGCGCTGGGCGAGCGTATGCTGATTCTGGTCGACATCGAAAAACTGCTGAGCAGTGAAGAGATGGCGCTGGTGGATACGCTGCGTAGCGCATAATCGTTCGCAGAGAGTCACGGGTCGCTGATGCGGCCCGTGACTATTACATCCTTTATTAAACCGTTATAAATCAATAGCAAAGCCCACAAATATTTCCTGCCCTCGCTCAATATTCCCGCCGCCAGGTCGATAACTGTATTGCACGATTTTTCTTCATTTCCCCAGGGCAAACTATGTTTACGAAAATCCGCGTTGTGACCAGCCTGTTGCTGGTATTGTTGGTGTTTGGCGTACTGCAGCTGGCTTCCGGCTCGCTGTTTTTTAAAGCGCTGAGTGACGACAAAAAAAGTTTCAATACCTCTCAGCTGGCGAGCAAAAACATTGCCGCCATCAATGATGCTTACATGAGCCTTAACCAAAGCCGCGTGATCCTGACGCGCATCCAGCTGCGTATTGCCACCAGTAAACTGACCGGCACCGAAGCTGACATCAGTACGCTGTTCGGGCAGAGCAGGACGTTCCAGCAGACGGCGCAGGACAAATTCACCCTGTTTAAAAACACGCCGGACACGCCGGGCCAGAACCTGCAGCTCAATCAGCAGCTGGAACAGACCTATAAAGCTTACGCCAGCGCACTGGCTGAGATGCAGCAGGTACTGCAGCACAACGATACCGCCGCAGCCGGCAAAGTACCGGTGGCCCCGACGCAAAGTGCCTTTCTGGAAAACTACACCCAGTGGCGCGCCGATCAGGATCGTCTGACGGCGGCCGGCGTGGCAGCGAACAGCGCCGCTTACGAGCACATGATGTGGCTGCTGGGGCTGGTACTGGCGCTGGTGGTGGGCGTGATCGTGCTGTGCTGGTTCGGCCTGCGTAAGGTGCTGATTAAGCCGCTCAACGACAGCATCCAGCATATTGAACACATTGCGCAGGGCGATTTAACCCAGACCATCACCGTCGAAGGACGTAATGAAATGAGCCAGCTGGCGAGCAAGCTGCAGGAGATGCAGCAGGCGCTGGTGCGCACCGTCAGCAACGTGCGCGACGGCTCGGACGCTATTTTTACCGGCGCCAGCGAAATCTCCGCCGGCAATAACGATCTCTCGGCGCGTACCGAACAGCAGGCGGCGTCGCTGGAGCAGACTGCGGCCAGCATGGAGCAGCTCACCGCCACGGTGAAGCAGAACGCCGAGAACGCGCGGCAGGCCTCGCAGCTGGCGCTCAGCGCATCGGAAACCGCGCAGAAAGGCGGAGAAGTGGTGGAAGGGGTGGTGCGCACCATGCACGATATTGCCGGCAGTTCGAAGAAGATTGCCGACATTACCAGCGTGATTGACGGTATCGCTTTCCAGACCAATATCCTCGCGCTCAACGCCGCAGTCGAAGCGGCGCGCGCCGGAGAGCAGGGCCGCGGCTTCGCGGTGGTGGCCGGTGAAGTGCGCAACCTTGCCCAGCGCAGCGCGCAGGCGGCGAAGGAGATCAAAGGGCTGATTGAAGACTCGGTGCGTCGCGTTGACAGCGGCTCACAGCTGGTCGGCACGGCGGGCGATACCATGGGCGAAATCGTCAATGCGGTGACGCGCGTCACCGACATCATGGGCGAGATCGCCTCGGCGTCAGACGAGCAGAGTCGCGGTATCGATCAGGTCGGCCAGGCGGTGACCGAGATGGACCGCGTCACGCAGCAAAACGCCTCGCTGGTGGAAGAGTCGGCGGCGGCGGCGGCCTCGCTGGAGGAGCAGGCCAGCCGTCTCAGCCAGTCGGTGGCGGTGTTCCGCATTCCACGTGGCGCTCAGCCTGCCAGCAGCACGGGCGTGCGCCATCCGCAGATCGCCCCCCCGCAGGCCAGTGCGCCACGCAAAGCGCTGACCGCGCCGGTCAGCGACGCCAACTGGGAAACGTTCTAAGCTGAAACGGGAGCGGACAACGCGCCGCTCCCTCATCGCCTGCTTTCTTTACTTATAAAACGCTGTAAAAAAGCTTTTATTCAGCATTATCCCTCGTAAAGTCCGGTAAACCCTCTCAAATATTCAGCGCAGCGGTCGATAAACAGGGCGTAACCCCCCTTTTTGGAGACACCATGTTAAAACGAATCAACGTCGTCACCAGCCTGATCGCCGTCCTGCTGGTGTTCGGTGCTATGCAATTACTGTCCGGCGGGCTGTTCTGGTCGGCATTACAAAAAGATAAAGAGGCGTTTGCTGTGGCACAAACGTCAAGTAATAACGTCGCTGCCATGTCCGATGCCTGGATTGAACTCAATCAAACCCGTACCGTGCTCAACCGCGCTATGCTGCGCATGCAGGGCAGCATGGCGTCACAGACCAACGGCGGCCAGCTTAACGCCCTGATCGCGCAGACGGAGAAGCAGCTCGACACCGCGGCCGGTTACTATCAGCGTTATTACGATTTGCCAGCGACGCCAGGACTGTCTGATGCGCTGCGCGACCGGCTGGAAGCGGATTATGCCGCGTTCAATAACGGCCTGAAGGCGATGCTGGCCCGGCTGAAAGCCAACGATCTGCAGGGCATGTTTGATCAGAACATTGAAGCCAAACAGGTCAAAATGAAAGCCACCTATGAAGAGTGGCGCAGCGCGCAGAGTGCTTTAGCCGCTGAGGGCGTGGCGCAGAACCAGCGTGCCTTCCACACCATGATGTGGCTGCTGGCGATCGTCGCCGTGATGGTGATCGCGGTAATTGTCGCCTGCTGGTTTGGCCTGCGCACGGTGCTGATTCAGCCGCTGCATCAGTTGCTCGGTCACATTCGCCATATCGCCGCAGGCGATCTGACGCAGACCATCACCGTTGAAGGGCGTAACGAAATGAGCCAGCTGGCCAGCAGTCTGCATGAGATGCAGCAGTCGCTGGTGCACACCGTCGGCAACGTACGCGACGGCTCGGACGCCATCTTTACCGGCGCCAGCGAAATCTCCGCCGGCAACAACGATCTCTCGGCGCGTACCGAGCAGCAGGCGGCGTCGCTGGAGCAGACCGCGGCCAGCATGGAGCAGCTCACCGCCACGGTGAAGCAGAACGCCGAGAACGCCCGGCAGGCCTCGCAGCTGGCGCTCAGCGCTTCGGAGACCGCACGCAAAGGTGGTGACGTGGTTGAGGGCGTGGTGCGCACCATGCATGACATCGCCGGCAGTTCGAAGAAGATCGCGGATATCACCAGCGTGATCGACGGCATTGCCTTCCAGACCAATATCCTCGCGCTTAACGCGGCGGTCGAAGCCGCGCGCGCCGGTGAGCAGGGCCGTGGTTTTGCCGTGGTAGCGGGCGAGGTGCGTAACCTGGCGCAGCGCAGCGCGCAGGCGGCGAAGGAGATCAAAGGACTGATTGACGATTCGGTCAGCCGGGTTAACGCCGGTTCGCAGCTGGTCGGCACCGCGGGTGACACCATGCAGGATATCGTCGGTGCGGTGACGCGCGTGACTGACATCATGGGCGAAATCGCTTCGGCCTCGGATGAGCAGAGCCGTGGCATCGACCAGGTGGGCCAGGCGGTGACCGAGATGGACCGCGTCACGCAGCAGAACGCCTCGCTGGTAGAAGAGTCGGCCGCCGCCGCGGCCTCGCTGGAGGAGCAGGCCAGCCGCCTGAGCCAGTCGGTGTCGGTGTTCCGCATTCCGCGCGCGTCGGCAGCGGCCCCTGTGCGTCCTTCGCTGACCACGACACCGCCGGCGGTGCGTAAAGCCGCTACGGCCCCGGTGAGTGAAGGAAACTGGGAAACGTTTTAATCATTGCCTGAATCGTCCCCTCTCCCGCCGCGGGAGAGGGTCGCATGGCTGGCCCTTCACCGGTTTGCTGCTGGTCTTACCCCTTTCACCTCACATAAAGATCCGCGCCTGCGCGCCGATAACACCAGCGATCCGCCAATTAATGAGGTGTTTATGTTTAGTCGTGTTCGAGTGGTATCCGGCCTGCTGTGCGTGCTGGCGTTATTTGCCTTACTGCAGCTGTTTTCCGGAGGAATGTTTTTTTCAACGGTGAAAGCCGATAAAGATAATTTTGCGTACAACCAACGTCTTAGCACCCTGCAGCGGGCGATGGGCACCTCATGGGTTTCGCTGGTACAGGCGCGTAACACGCTGAACCGTGCCGGTATCCGCTATCTGCTGGACAGTCAGCAGGCCGGCTCCGGTGCCACGGTAAAAGATCTGGTGGCGCTGGCCAATACGGAGCTGAAAACCGCCGATCAGAGCTTTGCCGAGTTCAACGCTAACCTGTCGGAAAAGGGCAAAAGCGCGGAGAACGTGCTGACGCTGCAGGCCAACTACAACGCGTTTCGCGGGGCGCTGGCCGAGCTGATTGATTTTCTCAGTACCGGTAACTTTAAAGGCTTTGTCGATCAGCCAACGCAGGGTTTTCAGGACAAATTTGAAAAGGATTACAACGCCTGGCTCGCCTACAACATTGTGCTGGCAAAACAGGGCATTGACGCCAACGAGAGCGCTTACCAACACGCGATTATGCTGGTGGTCGGTACGCTGCTGGTGACGCTGCTGGTGATTGCGCTGGTGTGGAGCGGTATGCGTACGGCGCTGATCCGTCCGCTGCAGCAGAGCATTGAGCACATCCGCCATATTGCGCGCGGCGATCTGACGCAGCCGGTCGATCTCAGCGTGCGCAACGAAATGGGCGACCTGCTCAGTTCGCTGCAGCACATGCAGCAGGAGCTGGCGCGCACCGTACGTATCGTGCGCGACGGCTCGGACGCCATCTACACCGGCGCCAGCGAAATCGCCATGGGCAACAACGATCTCTCTTCGCGTACCGAACAGCAGGCCGCATCGCTGGAGCAGACCGCGGCCAGCATGGAGCAGCTGACCGCCACCGTGAAGCAAAACGCGGAAAACGCCCGTCAGGCGTCGCAGCTGGCGCTGAACGCGTCCGAAACGGCGCAGCAGGGCGGCAAAGTGGTCGATGGCGTGGTCAGTACCATGAAGGACATCGCCGGCAGCTCGAAGAAGATTGCCGATATCACCAGCGTGATTGACGGTATCGCCTTCCAGACCAATATCCTCGCGCTGAACGCCGCGGTGGAAGCGGCACGCGCCGGTGAGCAGGGGCGTGGTTTCGCCGTGGTCGCGGGCGAGGTGCGCAGTCTGGCCCAGCGCAGCGCGCAGGCGGCGAAGGAGATCAAAGGCCTGATTGAAGATTCGGTCAGCCGCGTCAATACCGGTTCGGTGCTGGTAGAGAGCGCGGGCGAAACCATGAGCGAGATCGTCAACGCGGTGACCCGCGTGACCGACATCATGGGCGAAATCGCCTCGGCTTCCGATGAGCAGAGCCGCGGCATCGACCAGGTTGGCCTGGCGGTGAACGAGATGGACCGCGTCACCCAGCAGAACGCGGCGCTGGTGGAAGAGTCCGCGACGGCGGCGGCGGCGCTGGAAGATCAGGCCAGCCGACTGAAACAGTCGGTGGCGGTGTTCAATATTGGTAAAGAATTTGTCGCCCAGGCCGTTAACGTAACTACAGCGCCAAAAATTGCGCGTCCGTCTGCACCGCAGGTGCTGGCGCCAGCGGCAGGAGCTCGTGGCGCTGACGATAACTGGGAAACCTTTTAACCCTTGTGGCCGCCGCAGGGCGGCCCGTGTGAATGGTGTGCACTGGCAGCACAGTAGCAACCGCAGTATCACAATTTAATCAGTTTGTTGCCGGGTGACCCGAAATGAAGAAATCGACGTTATTGGATCAAAATGAAGCCACGACGCTGCTCTCACAAATGGTGCAGCGCCTGCCGCTTTCCGATACACATTTTCGTCGTATCAGCCAGCTGATCTATCAGCGCGCGGGCATCGTGCTGGCCGACCACAAACGCGAGATGGTGTACAACCGTCTGGTACGTCGGCTGCGCATGCTGAATATTGATGATTTTGGTCGCTATCTGGCGCTGCTGGAGCAGGACCCGAACAGTGCCGAGTGGCAGGCGTTTATTAACGCACTGACCACCAACCTGACCTCATTTTTCCGTGAGGCGCACCACTTCCCGATTCTGGCAGAGCATGCGCGCAAACGCAGCGGCAACTACAGCGTGTGGAGCACCGCCGCTTCAACCGGTGAAGAGCCGTACTCGATTGCCATGACGCTGGCAGAAACGCTGGGCACCGGACCGGGGAAATTTTCCGTCCACGCCAGTGATATTGATACCCAGGTGCTGGAGAAAGCGGTAGCGGGCGTTTATCGCCAGGAGGAGCTGCGCACCTTATCGCAGTCGCAGCTGCAGCGCTTCTTCCTGCGCGGCACCGGCCCACACGCCGGCATGGTGCGCGTGCGCAGCGAGCTGGCCAACATGGTGAACTATGCGCAGCTCAATTTACTGGCGCACGACTGGGCATTGCCGGGGCCGTTCGACGCGATTTTCTGTCGTAACGTGATGATCTATTTCGATAAAGAGACGCAGGAACAAATTCTGCGCCGTTTTGTCCCCCTGCTGAAGCCGGGCGGTCTGCTGTTTGCCGGGCATTCGGAAAACTTCAGTCAGATCAGTAAAGAGTTCTGGCTGCGTGGACAGACTGTCTATGGACTGACCAAGGAAAGACGATGAGCAAAATCACCGTGATGTGCGTGGATGATTCCGCGCTGATGCGCCAGTTGATGACGGAGATCATCAACAGCCATCCCGATATGGAGATGGTCGCGACGGCGCCGGACCCGCTGGTAGCGCGGGATTTGATCAAACAGTACAACCCGCAGGTGCTGACGCTGGATGTCGAAATGCCGCGTATGGATGGCCTCGACTTCCTCGAAAAACTGATGCGCCTGCGGCCGATGCCGGTGGTGATGGTTTCGTCGCTGACCGGTAAAGGATCGGAAGTGACGCTGCGTGCGCTGGAGTTAGGCGCGGTGGATTTCGTCACCAAGCCGCAGCTCGGCATCCGTGAAGGCATGCTGGCCTACAGCCAGATGATCGCCGACAAGATTCGCGCCGCCGCGCGCGCCAAACTGCATGCGCGTGCCGCCACGCCGCAGCCGGTGATGCTGAAAGCGGGACCGCTGCTAAGCAGTGAAAAGCTGATTGCTATCGGCTCTTCAACCGGCGGCACCGAGGCGATTCGCCATGTGCTGCAGCCGCTGCCGGCAACCAGTCCGGCGCTGCTGATTACGCAGCACATGCCGCCCGGTTTTACCCGCTCGTTTGCCGAGCGGCTGAATAAGCTGTGCCAGATCACCGTAAAAGAGGCGGAAGACGGCGAGCGAATTTTGCCCGGTCACGCCTATATTGCGCCGGGCGCGATGCACATGGAGCTGGCGCGCAGCGGTGCCAACTACGTGGTGAAACTGAACGACGGACCGCCGGTGAACCGCCATAAACCGTCGGTGGACGTCCTGTTCCGCTCGGTTGCGGTCAACGCCGGGCGAAATGCAGTGGGGGTCATTCTGACCGGCATGGGCAACGACGGTGCGGCCGGGATGCTGGAAATGCACCGCGCCGGCGCGTGGACCATCGCCCAGGATGAAGCCAGCTGTGTGGTATTTGGTATGCCGCGCGAAGCGATAGCGATGGGCGGCACCAGTGAAGTGGTCGATCTGGGCCACATCAGCCAGCATATGCTGGCCAAAATTAGCGCCGGACAGGCATTGCGAATTTAACGAGCCGGTCCTGCCGGACAAGACAACACAGGAGTAGATATGGCTGATAAAAACATGCGCTTTTTGGTAGTGGACGACTTCAACACGATGCGTCGTATCGTCCGTAACCTGCTTAAAGAGCTGGGATTCAATAACGTGGAAGAGGCCGAGGATGGCGTCGACGCCCTGACCAAACTGCGTGCAGGCGGCTTCGATTTCGTTATCTCTGACTGGAACATGCCGAACATGGACGGTCTGGAACTGCTGCAGACCATTCGTGCCGACGCCACGCTGGGCAAACTGCCGGTGCTGATGGTTACTGCCGAAGCCAAGAAAGAGAACATCATCGCCGCCGCGCAGGCCGGTGCCAGCGGTTACGTGGTGAAGCCTTTTACCGCCGCCACGCTGGAAGAGAAGTTGGGCAAAATCTTCGAAAAACTGGGTATGTAAGGAGATGTGATGAGCGACCTTCCGAAACCAACTGAAGAAGCTTCGGCACACGAGATTATTGCCCGGATTGGCTCTCTGACACGTATGCTGCGTGACAGCCTGCGCGAACTGGGGCTGGATCAGGCCATTGCCGAAGCGGCAGAAGCGATTCCGGACGCACGTGACCGTCTGGATTATGTGGTGCAGATGACCGCACAGGCAGCGGAACGTGCGCTGAACTGTGTGGAAGCGGCGCAGCCACACCAGGACCAGATGGAAGCCGGCGCCACCCAGCTGAAAGGCCGCTGGGATGCCTGGTTTGAAAACCCGATCGAGCTGGCGGATGCACGCGAGTTGGTTTCGGATACGCGCCAGTTCCTTGACGACGTTCCGTCTCACACGGCGTACACCAACAAGCAGCTGCTGGAAATCATGATGGCGCAGGATTTCCAGGACCTGACCGGTCAGGTAATCAAGCGCATGATGGATGTGATCCAGGAGATTGAACGTCAGCTGCTGATGGTACTGCTGGAGAACATGCCGGAAGCCAATGCGGCGGCACGTAAAGAGGGCAACAGCCTGCTGAACGGTCCGCAGATCCATGCTAACGCGCCAGGTGTGGTATCCAGCCAGGACCAGGTTGACGACCTGCTGGACAGTTTAGGTTTTTAATGCTGATCGGGTGTTGAACCCGCATCCGAACCCGAACCCTCTCCCGCCCGGGAGAGGGGAACGCACGACGCGCTTTCCCGTCTGATCGCCCTGTATGCCCTTAGGTGGCGTAAAATCTGAAACATAGCAAGACAAGTCCTACGTTGGCGCAAGGATATGTTAAGGTAACCTCGTACAGTTTTGTGAGCTACTTCAAATTCTAAACTGAAACGACTACTCTTTTGCTATGCTGCCATTGGTTCTGACCCGCAAAATTTTCGCTGCTGTAACTTTAGGGGCCCCTGTACTGGCGGCCGTTGCGCCTGCGCAGGCCTTCACCGGTAACAGCGACGTCTCCGCAACACCGTTTGCCGATCCGGCACGTTTCCAGAAAATCGCTGATGGATTACCGGCGCTGGGCTATCAGGACGATACGTCGGCGTTCAGTAAAAAGCTGGCGGGCATTGCCAAAAGCATCGGCGAGGCCAGCCAGAACAGCGACAGCGACACCACGCTTGGCCAGCAGGCCGGTATCTGGGCGTTTAACCATTTTCGTGATGAGGTTGCTACCCGGGTGGCGGATGAAGGGCAGTCGCTGCTGTCGCCTTATGGCCAGGCACAGATCGATCTCAACGTCGATATGGAAGGTAACTTCAGCGGCAGCGGGGCTTCGCTGCTGACGCCATGGGCCGATCGCTACAATTACCTCACGTTCAGCCAGCTGGGCGTGCACCAGACCGATGACGGGCTGGTGGGCAATGCCGGGCTGGGACAGCGCTGGGTGGCCGGCAGCTGGCTGCTGGGCTATAACGGCTTCGTTGATCGGCTGTTCGACAGCGGCTTGCAGCGCGCTTCGCTGGGCACCGAGGCCTGGAGCGACTACCTGCGCTTATCCGCCAACTACTACACGCCGCTGTCCGGCTGGCGCAATCGCAACCCGTTCCAGCAGCAGCGGCTGGCGCGCGGGTATGATGTCACCACTCAGGGCTATCTGCCGTTTTACCGCCAGCTGGGCGTGTCGGTCAGCTGGCAGCAGTATCTCGGCAACAATGTCGATCTGTTTAATTCCGGCAACAGCTACCACAATCCTTCAGCGCTGACGCTGGGCGTCTCCTACACGCCAGTGCCGCTGGTCACCGTATCGGCCAGCCACAAAACCAGTAATGAAGGCGAGAGCCAGGATCAGCTCGGCTTACGTCTCAACTACCGCTTTGGCGTGGCGCTCAGTCAGCAGCTCAATCCGGATAACGTCGCCGCCGCGCGTTCGCTGCGCGGTAGTCGCTATGATTTGGTCACGCGCAGCAATACGCCGGTGCTGGAGTTCCGCCAGCGTAAAACCCTGTCGGTATTCCTCGCCACGCCGCCGTGGCAGCTCAATGCGGGCGAGAGTTTGCCGCTGAAACTGCAGATCCGCAGTGCACATCCAATCAGTAAAGTCAGCTGGCAGGGCGATACGCAGGCGCTGAGCCTGACGCCGGGAGCCGATCCCAACGATCCACAGGGCTGGAGCATCATTATGCCGGCGTGGGATGCGTCGCCTGAGGCGAACAACAGTTATCGCCTGTCTGTGACGCTGGAGGACAGCAAGCAAAATCGCGTGACTTCCAACTGGATTACGCTGCAGGTGCAGCCGCCGGTGATGCTGGAGCAGGGGGGCGAAAACCGCTTCGACCTGCTGGCACCATAATCAGCGCGGCACCAGAGAAAAAGGACAGCCGGAGCTGCCCTTTGCTGCATCCTCAGCCGACACTTGCCGGGATGCCATGAGGGTAAATCATCATCAGAACTGGTACACCAGACCTACCGCGGTAATATCGTCGGTTTTCAGGCGCAGCGCGTTGTCATCTTTCAGCAGGTTGATGCGGTATTCGCTGTAGACCGACATGTTCTTGTTGAAGTAGTAGGTGGCACCCACGGACGTGTATTTGAACAGCCAGGCGTCGCCGACGTTTTCAATATTTTTGCCCTTTGAGCTCACGTAGCCCAGCGACGGACGGAAACCGTTCAGGAACTGATACTGCGCCACGGCTTCAAAGTTCACCGCTTTGTTGGCGAACCCGCTGTTACCGATTGGCGTAGCGTTGTGGGATTCGCCGTAGATGGTCGCCAGATAGAGCTGGTTAGCATCATATTTCACCCCGGTTTCCCAGTGTTCGGCTTTCTCACCTCTGCCGTAGGTGGCAAGGTTTTGCGCACTGACGCGATTGAGGCTGGCATAGGCGGCAACCGCGCTCAGGCCAAAGTCAGTGTCATACGAGGTGGAAAGGGCGAAACCATCACCGTTAGAGCGACGTACCGCCAGGTTTGGCGTTGCCGCGCTGTCGCTGCGCTCGTTTTTCCCTTCGTACTGCGCTGCGACGTTCCAGCCTTTAACCAGACCGAAGAAATCTTTGTTACGCCAGGTCAGCACGCCGGTGGAGCGACCGGACAGGAAAGCATCGACATAACCGGAATCACCGCCGAAGAAAGGCAGCATATCGGTATAGCCCAGCACGTCATAAATCAGACCATAGTTACGGCCATAGTCGATCGAACCAAACTGCGCGAACTTCAGACCCGCATAGCCGAGACGGGTTTTGTTACCGGCCTGCGCATCGGCACCTTCCGTGTTACGCAGGCTGAACTGCGATTGCCAGAAACCGTAGCCGGTCAGTTGATCGGTAATTTTGGTTTCGCCCTTAAAACCGATACGGACATACGATGAGGTATCACCATCATTGGTGGTGTCATCGGAGAACAGGTGCGACACGTTAATTTTGCCGACCAGATCCAGCTTGTTACCATCCTTATTATAGATTTCAGCGGCCTGAGCTACAGAAAATCCCAGCAGCAATGGCATGACTGCTGCCAGTAAAGTGCGCTTCATCATTTATATTTTTACCCTGTGTTATTTTTTGATTTTTTAAGCCCCTGGTGGGGTGACAAGAAAATGACACAAAAGGATAAAGATCAGTAGTGCAATAGTTGTAACAAATAATTTCTTATTGGCTATTTGTGCGATTTTCATACGCCAATTCCATTATTCGGAAATGGGAATCGCTTTTACTTATCATGATTAAGTGAGCGTTTAATCGACGATTAATATTTATCTTATTGATAAATAATGATTAAACTAAGAAGGGTATGACTTGATAAAAATAGCGATTTATTGCCTTAAATAGCACAAGCCTATGCCTTAAAGTTCAATGCTTATGAATCAAAGCAGGCTGATAGTCACCCCGTAAATTATCCGCAATGACGCGCTGTGTCGGTTTATTTCAGGCTAAATAATATCCCGATCTTTAATACGTTTAATTACCGGCCAGCCTGGCACAGGGTAGCCAAAATAAGTTAATCAGTTGTTACTAATAAGCGGCCGACATGCACCACGCCGATGCCTGAACCGGGCTGTCACTTGCACCCGCTAAGCGCAGTGCGCCCCAAAATGGCGCAACAGACGCCTCATTTTGGCGAAATATCTGCTGTGCGATCACAAAAGCAATATTTCATTTTGCGAATGCATAAATCCGCTAAACAAATTACTGCGGTGCCGCTGTCATCGGATGGTTATTCACTTTTTATGCATTAAATGTGCATAGCGAAAGGGTGTAAGCCATTGATATTTCGTTGCTGAACCTGATTTATGCATTTTTTCCTCTGGCTGGCACGTTAACTGCACTCTATAGTCGAGCTGCAACTCAGCAACTTTTAACAATTTTAAAACAAAAGCTTCACCCGAAGTGAGGCAGGAGAAATGGCTATGTCACTGCAGGTTTCACGTCACGATTTCGATCAATGGATGATGCCGGTTTATGCCCCTGCGGCTTTTGTGCCGGTGCGTGCCGAAGGTTCTACGCTGTGGGATCAGCAGGGCAAAGAGTACATCGATTTTGCCGGTGGCATCGCGGTGAACGCGCTTGGCCATGCCCATCCCGCGCTGCAGCAGGCACTGACCGAGCAGGCCGGTAAACTGTGGCACACCGGCAACGGCTACACCAACGAACCGATTCTGCGCCTGGCGAAGCAGCTGATTGATGCCACCTTTGCCGACCGCGTGTTCTTCTGTAACTCCGGGGCGGAAGCCAATGAGGCCGCGCTGAAGCTGGCGCGTAAAGTGGCGCACGACCGTTTCGGTGCCGAAAAAAACGGTATCGTCGCCTTCACCAATGCCTTCCACGGCCGCACCCTGTTCACCGTTTCAGCCGGCGGACAGCCCGCCTATTCGCGCGATTTCGCCCCGTTACCGCCAGCCATTCAGCATGCCACCTTTAACGATCTGGCCTCGGCGGCGGCCTTAATTAATGACCAGACCTGCGCGGTCATCGTCGAGCCGATTCAGGGCGAGGGCGGTGTATTACCGGCCGATCCGGCGTTCCTGTGCGGACTGCGCGAACTGTGCGACCGCCACCAGGCGCTGCTGATTTTTGATGAAGTGCAGAGCGGCGTCGGCCGTACCGGCTCGCTGTATGCCTATATGCATTACGGCGTCACGCCGGATGTGCTGAGCACCGCCAAGGCGCTGGGCGGCGGCTTCCCCATCGGTGCGATGCTGACGCGTGAAGATCTGGCGCAGGTGATGGGCGTCGGCACGCACGGCACCACCTACGGCGGCAACCCGCTGGCCGGTGCGGTGGCCGGTAAAGTGATGGAGCTGATCAATCAGCCTGAGTTTATGGCTGGCGTTGCCGAGCGGCACCAGTGGTTTGTCACGGCGCTGCAGGAGATCAACCAGCGGCTGCCGGTGTTTAAAGAGATTCGCGGCCTGGGCCTGCTGATTGGCGCGGTGCTGAATGACGATTTTGCCGGTAAAGCCAAACAGTTCAACCTGACGGCGGCGGAAGAGGGCGTGATGGTACTGATCGCCGGTGCCAGCGTGGTGCGCTTTGCCCCGGCGCTGAACATCAGCGAGCGTGAAGTAAAAGAAGGGCTGGCGCGCTTCGAACGCGCCTGCGCACGCGTGCTCAAAGGAGCCACATCATGATGGTGATTCGCCCCGTCGAACGTGACGATCTGCCGCAGCTGCTGGCGCTGGCGGGGAAAACCGGCGGCGGTCTGACCTCGCTGCCCGCTGACAGCGAGACGCTGAAGGCGCGCATTGAGCGCTCGCTGCAAACCTGGCAGGACGCGCTGCCGCGCGCTGAACAGGGCTACGTATTTGTGCTGGCGGACAGCAGTGACAATCGCGCGGTTGGCATCTGCGCCATTGAAGTGGCGGTGGGTTTGCAGGATCCCTGGTACAACTTCCGCGTCGGTACCCAGGTGCACGCCTCGAAAGAGCTGAACGTTTACGCCAGTTTGCCGACGCTGTCGCTGAGTAACGATCACACCGGCAGCAGCGAACTGTGCACGCTGTTCCTTGATCCTGACTATCGCGACGGTAAAAACGGCCATCTGCTGTCCAAGTCGCGCTTTCTGTTTATGGCGAATTTCCGCGAGCGCTTCATGAAGCACGTGGTCGCGGAGATGCGCGGCGTCAGCGACGAGCAGGGACATTCGCCGTTCTGGGACAGCGTGGGCAGCCGTTTCTTCTCCATGGAGTTTCGTCAGGCCGATTTTCTCAGCGGCACCGGGCAAAAAGCCTTTATCGCAGAACTGATGCCCAAGCATCCGCTGTATATCCACTATCTGTCGGAAGCGGCACAGCAGGTGATTGGCGAAGTCCACCCGAAAACCGCGCCGGCGCGCGCGGTGCTGGAAGCCGAGGGTTTCCGCTATCTCAACTATATCGACATCTTTGACGGCGGCCCGACGCTGGAGTGTGAGATCGACCGCATCCGCGCCATCCGCAAGAGCAAAGTGCTGACCGCCAGCGAAGGCGAAGCTGAGGCGCACTGGCCGCTGTGCCTGGTGGCGAACTGCGACTATCAGCAGTTCCGCGTGGCGCTGCTGCCGGTCGATGTCGCATCCGGTCAGGTTCTGATTAATCAGCAGCAGCGCACCGCGCTGCGCTGCGACTATGGCGATTCGCTGCGGGTGGTTACCCTGGGTCGCGAGGAGAATAACGCATGACGCATTTTATCAACGGTGAATGGCAGCCGGGCAGCGCGGAGACGCTGAGTAAACACA
Source organism: gamma proteobacterium symbiont of Scutellera amethystina (assembly GCF_059730845.1). Classification (NCBI taxonomy): domain Bacteria; kingdom Pseudomonadati; phylum Pseudomonadota; class Gammaproteobacteria; species gamma proteobacterium symbiont of Scutellera amethystina. The sequence goes on along the minus strand of NZ_AP035935.1, from coordinate 2,392,670 downwards.
ATCCGGTGAGCGGCGAGATCTTATGGCAGGGCAACGCTGCTTCTGCCGCGCAGGTGGCGGCGGCCTGTGAGGCGGCACGCGCGGCGTTCCCGGCATGGGCACGCCTGCCGTTTGCTGCCCGCCAGGCGCGGGTAGAGGATTTTGCCCGTCTGCTGGAGCGGGATAAAACCGAGCTGGCGGCAATCATCGCACGTGAGACCGGCAAACCGCGCTGGGAAACGCTGACCGAAGTGCAGGCGATGATCAATAAAGTGGCCATTTCGATTAAGGCTTATCACACCCGCACCGGCGAGCAGGCGGAGGGTGAGAGTTCACTGCGCCACCGGCCGCACGGCGTGCTGGCGGTATTCGGCCCGTATAACTTCCCCGGCCATCTGCCGAACGGACATATCGTGCCGGCGCTGCTGGCGGGCAACTGCGTGTTGTTTAAACCGAGCGAACTGACCCCCGCCACCGCAGAGAAAACCGTGCAGCTGTGGCAGGAAGCGGGCCTGCCGGCGGGTACGCTGGCGCTGTTACAGGGCGGACGTGATACCGGCCAGGCGCTGGCGCAGGCGGAGCAGATTGACGGCCTGCTGTTTACCGGTAGCGCGGCCACTGGCTATCACCTGCATCGCCAGTTCGCCGGACAGCCGGAGAAAATGCTGGCGCTGGAGATGGGCGGCAACAATGCGCTGATTGTGGAAGATCCGGCCGACATCGATGGCGCGGTGCATATCGCCATTCAGTCGGCGTTCATTACCGCCGGCCAGCGCTGCACCTGCGCGCGTCGTTTGCTGGTGAAACGCGGTGCGGCAGGCGATGCCTTCCTGCAGCGCCTGGTCGAGGTGAGTGCGCGCCTCAAACCGGCAGCGTGGGATGCCGAACCGCAGCCGTTTATGGGCAGCGTGATTTCGCCCGCCGCCGCCGGGCAGATCTTCGCCGCCTGGCAGCAGCGGGTTGAGCTGGGTGGCAAGGTGCTGCTGGCGATGCACTGGCCGGATCGCGACAGCGCGATTATCACGCCCGGCATCATCGACATGACCGGCGTCGCCGGACTGCCTGACGAAGAGGTGTTCGGACCGCTGCTGCAGGTCATCCGCTACGATCATTACGCGCAGGCGATTCGCCTCGCCAACGACACGCGCTACGGATTGTCGTGCGGGCTGGTGTCACCGCAGCGTGACCAGTTTGATCAGCTGCTGCTGGAAGCGCGCGCCGGCATCGTGAACTGGAATAAACCGCTGACCGGCGCCGCCAGTTCGGCACCGTTTGGCGGCGTGGGCGCCTCCGGTAATCACCGTGCCAGCGCCTGGTACGCGGCGGATTACTGCGCCTGGCCGATGGCCTCGCTGGAGAGCAGCAGCTTAGCGCTGCCGGGCAGCCTGTCGCCAGGGCTCGATTTTGCTGCTTCAGGAGCGACATCATGAAGGCGTTTGAAGCAAACTTTGATGGTCTGGTCGGCCTGACGCACCACTACGCTGGCCTGTCGTTTGGCAACGAAGCCTCCACGCGCAATCAGCTGCAGCCCTCCAATCCGCGGCTGGCGGCCAAACAGGGGCTGCTGAAAATGAAGGCGCTGGCCGACATGGGCTATGTGCAGGGTGTTATCCCTCCGCACGAGCGGCCTAATCTGCCGCTGCTGCGCCAGCTGGGATTCAGCGGCAGCGATGCGCAGGTGCTGGCCAAAGCAGCCCGGCAGGCACCGCAGCTGCTGTCAGCGGCCAGTTCGGCGTCGGCGATGTGGGTGGCCAATGCGGCCACGGTTTCGCCATCGGCCGACAGCGCCGACGGCAAAGTGCATTTTACCGTTGCTAACCTCAACAATAAGTTCCACCGGGCGATTGAAGCGCCGGAAACCGCCGATCTGCTGCGCGCCATCTTCCGCGATGGCCGCCACTTCAGCGTACACGACGCGCTGCCGCAGGTGGCGCTGTTTGGTGACGAAGGCGCAGCCAACCATAACCGCTTCGGCGCTGACTATGGCGCGCCCGGGGTGCAGCTGTTTGTCTACGGTCGCGACGGCCAGCAGCAGGGCAGCGCACCGGCGCGCTATCCGGCGCGCCAGACGCGTGAAGCCAGCGCGGCGGTGGCGAGACTGCATCAGCTGGATGACGCGCGCACGCTGTTTGCGCAGCAAAATCCGGCGGTGATCGATCAGGGGGTGTTCCACAATGATGTAATCGCCGTCAGCAATCAGCAGGTGTTTTTCTGCCACGAAGAGGCGTTTGTCGACCAGCCCCAGCTGCTGCAACAGCTGGCGGATCAGGTGCCGGGCTTCCAGCCGGTTGTGGTACCGCGCGATCGCGTGTCAGTGGCCGATGCGGTGAACACCTATCTGTTTAACAGCCAGCTGCTGCAGCATCCGGACAGCGGCATGCGGCTGGTGCTGCCGGAAGAGTCGCGCCAGCATCCCGGCGTGTGGCGCTACCTGAGCGAGCTGGTGGAGAGCGGCGGCCCGATTCGCGCGCTGCAGGTGTTTGATCTGCGTGAGAGCATGTGCAACGGCGGCGGACCGGCCTGTCTGCGTCTGCGCGTGGTGTTAACCGAGGCGGAGCGTCAGGCCGTCAATCCGGCGGTGCTGATGAACGATCGCCTGTTTACGCGTCTGAATGACTGGGTGGATCGTCACTATCGCGACCGCCTGACGCAGGCCGACCTGGCCGATCCGCAGTTGCTGAGCGAAGGGCGAAGCGCGCTGGACGAGCTGACACAGCTGCTAGACTTAGGCAGTGTCTACGCGTTTCAGCGTTAACGCCGGGGGCAAATATGTTGCCCCCTGTGTCAGAAAGGAGTGAACATGCAGGACTTTTTACAGCAAACCCTGTCAGGCAGGCCGCCCGCGCAGCGGCAGGGCAGTAACGCCCACCTGCACTGGCAGTGGCATGATGAGGGCATACTATCCCTGACACCGCATACGCCCACGCAGCAGGCGCTGGTTCTCTCCGCCGGGATTCACGGCAACGAGACCGCCCCGGTGGAGATCCTCAATCTGTTGCTGACGCCGCTGCTGCAGGGGGAAAAACCGCTGGCCGTGCGCCTGCTGGTGATACTCGGCAATCCGGCAGCGCTGCGCAGCGGCAAACGCTACCAGCATTATGATATTAACCGGCTGTTCGGTGGACGCTGGCAACAGGTGGCCGACGTACCGGAGGCGCAGCGCGCGCTCCAGCTGGAGCAGGCGCTGGAGAACTTCTGGTGCGAGTGCCTCGATCACGAAATTCGCTGGCATCTCGATTTGCACACCGCGATTCGCGGTTCGTGGCATACGCGCTTTGGCGTGATGCCGCTCAACAGCCAGCCGTGGCCTGCGGATTTTTTACACTGGCTGGCAGCGGCCGAACTGGAAGCGCTGGTGTTCCACCGTGCGCCGGGCGGCACTTTTACCCACTTCAGCTGTGAACACTACGCGGCAGCCAGCTGTACGCTGGAGCTGGGAAAGGCGCTGCCGTTTGGCGAGAACGATCTCACTCAGTTCAGCGGCGTGCAGCGTGCGCTGGCAGCGCTGCTGTACGGTGAGGCGCTGCCGCCGGTGCGCGAGACGCCGCGTCATTACCGCGTGGCGCAGCAAATCACCCGGCACGGCGAGCAGTTTGTTCTGCATATGGGCCCGGAAACCCTCAACTTCACGGCTTTCCCGCAGGGCACGCTGCTGGCAGAAGAGGGTGAGCGGCGCTATTACGTGCAGCAGGCGCGTGAATATGTGCTGTTCCCCAATCCCAACGTGGCACCGGGCCTGCGCGCCGGGCTGATGCTGGTAGAGGAGAGTGAGCAGACCCAGGCGCTGGAGTTGTAATCGAAAGCTTTACCCGGCAGTCCCTCCTCTCCCTGTGACGGGAGAGGTCACGGGTGAGCAGAGAACGTGCCCAAATTAACGACATTTTCCCTTCCGCAAAACCGACAAAGCCATTACACTCCTCTTTAATTCCTGCGCTTTCCCCTTGATCGTCATACTCTTTTGCAATTCCTCACGCATTTCTTCGCAATCTCTCCATGATTGCCCGATATCTGTCTTTTATGCTTGCAGGGCTTTACTCAGCCTCTGAGTAGTTGACGTTCAGCGTCGTATGCTTGTTTCCGAAGACGCGACACAGGCTGTCGTCATTAAACTGAAAAGTAAGGACAATATTATGCGTAAACTGACCTCCCTGTTTCTGGCTACCGCAATGGCTTTCGGCGCCGCCAATATCGTCCATGCTGCGGCTGACAACCTGACGCCGCCGCCAGCGGGCAGTGAAAAACCGATGCACAAGCCGATGCGCCACCACGGCATGGACATGATGTTCAAAGACCTCAACCTGACTGACGCGCAGAAAACCCAGATTCGCGACATCCTGCGTGACAGCCATAAAGACATGAAGCGTCCATCGCTGGAAGAGCGTCGTGCTAACCACAGCATCATCGCATCCGACACCTTTGACCGTGCCAAAGCAGAAGCGCAGGCAGACAAAATGAGCGCCAATGCGAAAGAGCATGCGCTGAAGATGCTGGAAACCCAGAACAAGATCTATAACGTGCTGACGCCAGACCAGAAGAAGCAGTACAACGCCAACTTTGAGAAACGTCTGACAGAAAAAGGCCCGCATGACGGTAAAATGCCGCCACCGCCGGCTGATGGCGAATAAGCCGTTTAGCTCACCGGTTTGAGACCGCCGACGTTGTCCATGGCACACTGTGCTTTGGGCAGCGTCGGCGGTTTTGCGTTACAGCTCAATCAGCGGATAAACGCCGGACAGCAGCGGCCGGCAGAGAATTTTGTAGCCGTCATGGTCGAAGCCGTGACGCGCACGCTGCAGCTGACGCGCTTCCTGCTCACTGCTGACCGATCCCAGCCAGAACCAGTGATCGATGACGTGAATCTGCGTCATCTCCGTCCCGCGCTCCACCATACCCACCGGGCCCTGCCACGGCCAGCATACCACGCGCAGCTGCTCCAGCCCTGCCAGCAGGCGCTGCTGATGCGCCGCCAGCGGTTCCGCCCCGCAGCAGGCACCGGCACAGCGTTTAAGCGCCGCGCGGAAACAGCCGCGCCCCGGTTGCAGGCGCTCTAATCCCAGCAGGCCGTGACACAGGCGCAGCTCATCGGCAAGGCTTTTTAGCTTCTCTAACGCGGCAAAGCGGCTGCGGAATAACCCGTACAGGTCAGGCGAAGAGGAGAAATCGAGATCGCGCGCGTACACCACCTGCGGTGCGCCGTCGCCCAGCTGCAGCGAGCACAGCTGGCGGTTTTTGCGCAGGCGCTTATTGAACAGCGGCTGCTGCGTTTTGATCATCTGCGCTTCGAGCAGCTGTGCGCCCACGTCCCCGGCGGTAGGGATCCAGCTGACGCGTCGCGCCTGGCGCAGCATGCTGGCTTCATCCGCCGTGCGAAAATGGGCCATCACCCGGCTGCGCAGGTTGATACTCTTGCCGATGTACAGCGGCAGGTTGTCGTTATCACCGTGGAAGGTGTAAACGCCCGGCTGATTAGGCAAGCCTTCCAGCCACTGACGCAGATGTTCGGGATATTGATAGATAGCCGCCGCATCAAATTCGAGGCGATGGCGGTTTGCTCGTCTGACCAAAGAACGCTCCGCTTACTGGTTGTGCATACAGTATATCAGCGTGCGCTTTTTCTCGCCAGCGGGGACGTGAAAAGGCAGGCTTCCCGCCGGGGGAGCGGGAAGCCGCAGGGGATTACTTCTTCCAGAAATCGTCGAACACGGTGATCGGCGGACGACGTTTATGCTCGGTTTTTGTATACCAGCCTTCAATGATTTTCGCCGCGTCGGCGTCGATGGTTTTGCCTTCGAGGAAATCATCAATCTGCTGATAGGTCACGCCCAGCGCCACTTCATCCTGCAGACCGGGACGATCGTCCTCCAGATCGGCGGTGGGGTGTTTGAGATAGAGGTGTTCCGGGCAGCCGAGCGCTTTCAGCAGCTGTTTGCCCTGGCCTTTGTTGAGTCTGAAAATCGGGTTGATGTCGCTGCCGCCGTCGCCGTACTTGGTAAAGAAGCCGGTCACTGCTTCTGCGGCGTGATCGGTGCCGACCACGACGCCTTTGGTCATGCCGGCAATGCTGTACTGGGCTTTCATGCGTTCGCGCGCTTTCTCGTTACCGCGCACAAAATCCGACAGGGCAATGCCCGCCTCCTGCAGCGCGCGCTCGCTGGCCAGTACCGCTTCTTTGATGTTAACCACCAGCGTGCGATCCGGCTGGATGAATGCCAGCGCATCCTGACAATCCTGCTCGTCAGCCTGCACGCCATACGGCAGGCGCACGGCGATAAAGCTGTAGTCGTGATCGCCGGTCTCTTCACGCAGTTCAGTGATAGCAGTCTGCGCCAGCTTGCCGGTCAGCGTTGAGTCCTGACCGCCGCTGATGCCGAGCACCAGGGTTTTGATAAACGGATGGGCTTTCAGATAGGACTTCAGAAAATCGACGCTGACGCGGATCTCCTGCTGCGGGTCGATAACCGGTTTAACACCCAGGGCCTGAATGATTTCCTGCTGCAGTGACATGAACCTCTCCTCAAGTCGGTAGCCTGACGGCACAATGCGAATCATGTGCTAAAGCTAACGCCTCCGCAGAAAAACAACAAGCCGAACGGCTTGTTGTCCGGTGTTTCTGTTGGCAATTCAGGCGCTTTTTGGTTTCTGCGCCAGCAGCATGAACATCACAATGGCCAGCATAAAGCAGCCAAAGATGGTGGCGGTCATGCTGATTACCGAGGTGCCGCCGAGGCCGGTGATCGGTACGCTGAGCGCGCCGAGCGAGAACATCGCAACGCCGATTACCGCCGAGGCACTGCCGGCGCGGTGGCCCTGGCTCTGCATCGCCAGCGATGACGCGGTGGTGGCGATCACACCGTTACTGGCGATGGTGAAGAACAGCGCCACCAGCACCAGCGGCAGCGGCGCGCCGCTCACGCCGGCCAGCAGCAGGCAGCTGGAGGCGACAAACGCCAGCGTCAGGCCGCCCTTCAGCACGCGATATTCGCCCCACAGCGGACAGAGCCGGGCGCTGGTCTGGGAAGCAATCACCAGGCCAATGCCGTTCGCCGCAAAGCACAAGCTGAACGCCTGCGGTGACAGGCCGTAAATCTGCTGCAGTACAAACGGCGAGGCGCCGATATAAGCAAACATGCCGGACATCATGAAGCCCTGCGTCAGGCAGAAGCCCATAAACGGCCGGTGGGTGATGACCTGGCCGAGCGCCGCCCAGGCGGAGAAGATCGATCCCTGGCTACGGCGTTCGGCCGGCAGGGTTTCGCGCAGCTTCCAGCGCGCCAGCAGAATCAGCAGCACGGCAATCGCGCCCAGCACTACAAAGATGCCGCGCCAGTTCAGCACCGTCATCAGCGCACCGCCCAGCACCGGCGCACCAATCGGCGCCAGGCCATTCACCAGCATCAGCAGGGCAAAAAAGCGCGTCAGCTCATGGCCGCTATACATATCGCGGGCAATGGCACGCGACAGCACCGCGCCGCCGGCACCGGCCAGCCCTTCAAACAGGCGTGCCACCAGCAGAGCGTGAATATCCTTCGCCAGCGCACAGCCAATTGAGGCGATGAACAGCAGCGCCAGCGACAGCAGCAGCGGACGAATACGGCCAAACTTATCGCTCATCGGACCAAACAGCAGCTGTCCGGCGCCCAGCCCCAGCAGACCGGCGGTCAGACTTAGCTGGGCAGTAGCGGTTTCGCTACCGAGGTCGCGCGCCAGTTCAGGCAGGGCAGGCAGATAGAGATCGATACAAAGCGGCCCGAGCGCGGCGAGCAGGCCGAGCGTGATGGCATAAACCAGCCGGTTAGGGTGTGCAGGTGTCATTGATCCTCTGTGTTATTTTTGGCTTTAAGATGTATCTTGCGCCGCGATTATACGGAGCCGGTCACGGCAACACAGCATCTTTACGTAATCCTGACGCTTCAGAACTGACCGAAAGCACCGCCATTGAGTTGATAAATCTGGAATTATGTTCCAGGCTTAGTGGGACATGGACAAAGTATGAGGAACAACAAGATGAATAAAGTGCTGGGATGTATCGCTGCCGCTATGACGCTGGCAGCCCTGTCTGGTTGTACAACTTACGATCGTGCGGAAAGCTACGTGACTAAGCCTGTGGTGAAGGATGTGAAAAAAGGCATGACGCGTGAACAGGTGCGCCAGATTGCCGGACCGGCGTCAACCGAGATCACCATGGTTCACGCACGGGGTACCTGCCAGACCTACGTGATTGGTGAGCGTGATGGCAAACAGCAGACTTACTTTGTGAGCTATAACGACACCGGCCGCGTCATGAACTACGGCTTCCAGAGCTGTAAGGATTACGATACCGATCCGCAAGCCGCGCAGTAACGGCAGCAGAATAACAAACGGCCCGTCTCAGACGGGCCGTTTTTCTTTGTGCGCTTACAGCCCATACGGCCGCGGCACCTCAATGTAGCTGCCGCTGATCTCGCGCTGATAGTAGTGACCATCCTGCACGTAATAGCGTTTGCCATTGTAATCCAGAACGCGCATGGCGCTGGCCGGTGGGCCATCCGGTGGCTGGACCACCACGTAGGTGTCGCCCTGCCGCTGGTAGTAGCTACCGTTCAGCAGGTAGTAGGTCAGTCCGCCAATCAGCACGGCAGTCGCGGCCTCCGGCAGAAAACGCAGCGGTCCGGGATGGCCCCAGCGGGGTCCCGGACCACCCCAGTGCGGGCCGGGTCCCGGACCCCAGCCATACGGATGAGCAAAACTTACGGTTGGCGCTATCAGGGTTAACGCCAGCATTGAGGCGATAACGTTTCTCATGGGGGTTCTCCTGCGGTAACTTCCCGCAGCATTCGCCTTTCAGCGCGCAAACTCAAGCAAAAAACCGTCGATTTTGCCTTCGTTTACCACGCTTAACGCTTTCCTGACGTTAGTGCCATGATTGCGGAAAAAAGTGCAGAAAACGGCAAAAAAAACGGCAGGCTTTGCGGCCTGCCGTTACGGGAAAACGGGTTAATTAGCGGTGCGCCAGTTCCGCGTGTTCGTCGCTCTCCAGCACTTTTTTGTCGGTCATACCCAGCCAGCGGCTGGTCAGTGAACCGGCGGTCATCGAGCCGTTAACGTTGAGCGCGGTACGGCCCATATCAATCAGCGGTTCGATGGAGATCAGCAATGCCACCAGCGTGACCGGCAGTCCCATCGCCGGCAGGACAATCAGCGCGGCAAAGGTCGCGCCGCCACCGACGCCCGCCACACCGGCTGAGCTCAGCGTGACAATACCGACCAGCGTGGCGATCCATACCGGGTCAAACGGGTTGATACCCACGGTAGGCGCTACCATCACCGCCAGCATGGTGGGATAGAGGCCGGCACAGCCGTTCTGGCCGATGGTCGCGCCAAATGAGGCCGAGAAGCTGGCGATGGATTCCGGTACGCCCAGACGACGCGTCTGTGTCTCCACGTTCAGCGGAATACTGGCGGCGCTGGAACGGCTGGTGAAGGCAAAGGTAATCACCGGCCAGACTTTACGGAAGAAGCGCAGCGGGTTGATACCGTTGATTGACAGCAGCAGCGCGTGAACGCCAAACATAATCGCGAGGCCGAGATACGAGGCCACAACAAAACCGCCCAGCTTGATGATGTCCTGCAGGTTGGAACCGGCAACCACTTTGGTCATCAGCGCCAGCACGCCGTACGGTGTCAGCTTCATGATCAGACGGACCAGCTTCATCACCCAGGATTGCAGGGTATCAATCGCCACCAGCACGCGCTCGCCTTTGGCTTTGTCATCTTTCAGCAACTGCAGCGCCGCCACGCCGAGGAAAGCAGCGAAAATCACTACGCTGATGATCGACGTTGGATTGGCACCGGCCAGATCGGCAAACGGGTTTTTCGGGATAAAGGAGAGCAGCAGCTGCGGCGTACTGAGATCCGCGACTTTACCAACGTAGTTGCTCTGGATGGCGCTCAGACGCGCGGTTTCCTGCGCGCCCTGTACCAGTCCTTCCGCGCTGAGGTGGAACAGGCCGGTCACCAGCACGCCCACCAGTGCGGAAATGGCGGTGGTAAACAGCAGCACGCCGATGGTCAGCACGCTGATTTTGCCCAGCGACGAGGCGTTATGCAGCCGCGCCACGGCACTGAGGATTGAGGCAAATACCAGTGGCATGACAATCATCTGCAGCAGCTGAACATAGCCGTTGCCGACGATGTTGAACCAGCCAATCGACTCTTTCACCACCGGGCTGTTTTCGCCATAAATGGCCTGCAGTGCCAGGCCAAAGATCACCCCCAGCACCAGGCCGGTCAGCACGCGCTTCGACAGGCTCCAGCTCTGGTTGCCGACGCGGTTTAACGCAATCAGCAGCGCGACAAATGCCACGATATTGATGATCAGAGGAATATTCATTGTTAACTCCTGAAGGTCGCCACGCGATCGCGCCGCGTAACCGAAAATAGCAGAGGGATCCTCTGTAACTGTCGCGGCATGGTACCAGTTGGTCCTGCGGGAACAATATATCTAAATCGTCTTGGTTATAACTAAATGGAATTTAAGGCGATTATTTAAGCAATCGCTGGCAGAAGGAAAAACACTTCAGCGCGTACTGCCGTTCACCAGCCGGGCAATGCCGTTCTGCAGATTATTGAACAGCTGCTCCGGCCAGCCGTTAGCGCCAAACGACGGCATGCCGGGCGGGAACCACAGCGCATAACCCACGAGTGCGAGGCACAGCGCGCGCTCCAGCTGGTTGCCTTGCTGGCTGTTGAGGATAGGCAGGCGAAAGCGCCAGCGGCACGGCCACAGCAGCGGCACGCCGGCGGGCGTCAGCATATCGGCGACAATGTGGCTCAGATAGCCGAGCGTCATGCCCTGCAGGACATCCGCTGGCAGGAACCAGTCGGCCGGCACGTTAATCTGAAACAACCAAAGGCTGACCGCCACCGCCAGCAGGCTATGGGTAAAGCCGCGATGGCCAAAAGCGCGGGCTATCGGCTGCGACAGCCACTTTAGCCGCTGGCCCAGCACCGATTTAGGGTGATCGATATCCGGCAGCAGGCAGGTCAGCAGCGCAGCCGGCACCAGATGCCACCAGTCGGCACTGGCCATCACGGGCGTCAGTTCGGCGCGTTTGGCAAAAATGGCACTGGCGATGGCAAAAATGATGTGGCCTTCGGCCGTCATGATGAAACCTGGCTGCAAAAACTGTCGATGCATCCAGTATAGGGATTTATCCAGTAAATGAGAACGGTGACGCTGTAACGAAGAGTGAATTTTTTTCGCTGCCCGCGCCTGAAAAAAGCGCGGGAAATGAACGGTCTGGCTTACTTTTTCGCTTATTGATAATGCGACACAGCAGACCGGTTATCGCGCGTGGACCACCGCTCAGTTAAACAGATGTTCCGCCTGCAGCTGTGCCAGGCTCTCCAGCTGTACATTAGCCAGCGCCCAGCGCGCGTCGTGGCGATGGTCGGCAGCGGGCACCACAATCGAGCGCATGCGCGCGGCTTTACTGGCGATCATGCCGTTGAACGAGTCTTCCAGCGCTACGCAGTTGAGCGGATCAATCCTGAGCTTTGCCGCAGCATCCAGATACACCTGCGGATGCGGTTTGCTGTAAGGCAGCGCTTCAGCCGAGGCGAGGGCGCTAAAGTAGTGACGCAGGTTGAACATCTCCAGCACGCGTTCCAGCATCGCCAGCGGAGACGCCGAGGCCAGCGCAATCGCCAGGCCCTGTTGCTGACACAGCTGCAGCGCCTGCTCTACGCCGGGCAACAACGGCCGCGTTTCTTCGACCAGCGCCAGCGCGCGGGCAATAATGCGCTGAGTGACTTCGGCCTGATCCGGTCCGTTCCACGGCAGCGCTTCGTACCACATGCGTACGGTTTGATCGATGCGCAGGCCAAGCGTATCCGGCAACTCGTGGCGGCGGCTAATATCCACATTCAGGCTGGCAAACACCTCCAGCTCGGCGCGATCCCATAGCGGTTCAGAATCAATCAGTAAGCCATCCATATCAAAAATAGCGGCCAGCACAGGGCGACGATAGGTCATACAACAGCTCCATTGACAGTTTGCCCTACCTTAACATGGGCGGCGACGAAAACCGACTTACGGCAGGTTACGCATTTTTCAGGAAAATTTGCTGTAGTGCAGGTAGACTTAGGGCAAAACTACTGTTTGTGAAGGGAAGACACCATGACGTATCAACAGGCTGGCCGCATCGCCATCCTCAAGCGAGTGGCTGGCTGGGTGATTTTTATTCCGGCGCTGTTATCCACCCTTATCTCCATCTTAGGCTTCATGTTTAAACACAGCGAAAAGCAGCCCGGCATTGACGCCGTGATGCTTGACTTCGTGCATGTGATGGTGGATATGATTAAGTTCAACACGCCGTTTCTCAATGTGTTCTGGAACAATTCGCCGGTGCCGGAATTCAACGGCGGGGCCAATATTGGCTTCTGGCTGATCTATATCCTGATATTCGTGGGCATCGCTTTGCAGGCCTCGGGCGCACGCATGTGGCGTCAGGCGCGCCATATCAAAGAAGGCATTGAAGACCAGATGATTCTGGAACAGGCGAAGGGTAGCGAAGGGCGCACGCGGGCGCAGCTGGAAGAGAAAATCCATGTGCCGCGCCACACCATTTTGCTGCAGATTTTTCCGCTGTACATTCTGCCGGTGATCATCGCCGTGGCCGGTTACTTCGTGTTGAAACTGCTCGGCATGCTGTAAGGCGTCAGGCCGGTCTGGCCTGACGCTGACCCAGCGCATCCTCATCCAGCAACTGGCCGATCGCGAACTGCGCTTCGCCGGCCCAGTTGCCGCCAAACACGTTGGCGCGGTTCAGCAGATAGTAGAGCTGATACACCGGCTGGCGCTGCGAGAAGCCTTCCGGCAGCGGCCAGACGGCGTGATACCCTTCGTAAATCTGCCGCGGCAGATCGGCATAATAGCTGAGCATCGCCAGGTCGCATTCGCGATCGCCCCAGTAGCAGGCGGGATCAAAGAGCCATGGACCGCTGGCGCTGCCGGCGCAGTTAGCCGGCCACAGATCGCCATGCAGTAACGACGGTTGCGGATGGTGATTAGCGAGGCTGCGCTGCACGCAATCCACAATCAATTCCATGTCGCCGTAGTGCACGCCTTTCTCCGCCGCCAGCTGCAGCTGCCAGCCGATGCGCTGTTCGGCGAAAAACACCGACCATTTGCGTAACCAGCTGTTGGGTTGCGGCGTGGTGGTAATGTTGTTGTCGAAGTCGAGACCAAACTGCGGTTGCTCGCTCCACTGGTGCAGATGGGCCAGCTGCTGGCCGAGCTGGAATGCGCTTTGGGCGTTGAGTGGCTGCGGGGGAATGTATTCCAGTAGCAGAAAGCTGGTGTCACGATCGTTACCGACGCCGTAGACCTTCGGCACGCGCACCGTGTGGGTACGCGCCAGCAGATCAAGCTGGTCGGCTTCCCAGCTGAACAGCGTCAGCATGTCGCGCGTGTTGCATTTGACGAACACCTCCAGCTCACCGTAGCGCAGGCGCCACGCCGGATGAATATCGCCACCGGGCAACTCATGACGTTCGGTGATTTCGGCATCGCCGGCGTACTCGCTTAACAGACGACTAATGGCTGACCACATCGGGTAATCCTCTTTATTCGCTGCGTAAGGTCGATTGTAACGCGCAAAACTTGCACAACTCCAGCGGCAATGCGCAAATTGCGGATTGCGTCAGGCTTGCGCTTTAAGAAACGCTTCCAGCGTGGTGACATCAGCGTCCGGCTGCTGATCGAGTGCCACTGCCGCCAGCCCGGCGGCGTGTTCCGCCAGCGCCTGCTCCTCCAGCGCACTCACAATGCCAAAGCTGTTGGTGCCCAGCTCGTGCGGATGGCCGTCCGCATCGTGTAACGTGGTGCTGTAACCACCGTTAACCATCGCGCTATTCAGCGCCTGCAGATCGCCAAGACCCCTTTCCTGATAACGGAAGGTGACAACGTAACGCTTGAGATCATGATCGCTCATCTTTTCACCTCATTGTTATCGAACAGATTTCAGCGTAGACCAGCGCCTGCGATAGAGCGAATTCTGCACAATCGCCCGGCGGCGCACAGCGTAAAGTCCTGTCAGGGTCGGCAGAAAATTCTTGTAGCATTTAAGCTGTTATTTGGTTATTTGCCGCCTATAATGCGCGCCGGAAATGGGAAGATTCCCAATCCACAAGCGGTGCCAGCGCAAAACCTGGCGATTCTGGTGCTTTCATACTTTTTTACAAAACTTACCGTAAATTGCATTGATTGCCCGGGAAAATTCTCCAGACTCATCTCTTTTTCAACTGTCGTACGGGTTACCTTTTAATGAAAGCCTTCAATAAGCTGTCCGCTGTTTTGTTGCTCTCCGCCGGAGCATTTTGTCACCAGGCCTTTGCAGATAACGCTGTCTTCACCTCAATGGATGACCCTTCTACGGCAAAAAAACCGTTTGAAGGCACCGCGTCAGCCGGTTACCTGGCACAGACCGGTAACACCACCAGCTCATCGCTGACCGCGTCAACCAGCATGACCTGGTATCAGACCTCAACGGCGTACAGCCTGTGGGGTAACGCCGCGAATACCTCATCCAACGATGAGCGCTCGTCGGAAACCTATAACATCGGTGGCCGTAGCCGTTACAACCTCAACAGCGCTGACTACCTGTTCGGTCAGGCGAGCTGGCTGAGCGACCGCCTGAACGGTTATGATTCACGCGATGTCCTGACCGCCGGTTATGGTCGTCAGATCCTCAACGGTCCGGTGCACTCGCTGCGTGCTGAATTCGGTCCGGGTGTACGTTACGATGACTTCCACGATGGCGGCCACGAAACCAAAGCACTGGGCTACGGCGCGCTGAGCTATCAGTGGCAGCTGACTGACACCACCAAATTCATCCAGGGTGTGTCGGTGCTGAGCAGCTTTGGTGAAGACACCACGCTGAACTCCGAAACCGCACTGCAGGTGGCGATCAACGACCACTTCGCACTGAAACTGGGCTACAACGTTACCTGGAATAACAATCCGCCAGCCTCTGCGCCAGACCGTACCGACACCAAAACCACGGTCCAGCTCTCTTACGCGATGTAAACCAGAGCGCATTGTTACACCGTCGCCCGGCCTGTGCCGCGCGGCGGTTTTTTTTGATCTCTCTTTGGCTTAGCGCATTTCTTCGCGGGTTTTGCTCACTGCGGAAAGCTGTTATCATCGTTGCCGCTTTACGCGCCTGGCGTCATTCCGACAGTGTGGGTCTGACATCGCGCCAGGTTAACCAAACAAAACTCAGTGTTGCATGTAGGCTTTCGTGTGGCTTACCACTGCAATTAAGGATATGAAATGCCAGTAATTACTCTTCCTGATGGCAGCCAGCGCGTATTTGACCGTCCGGTCAGCGTGATGGACATTGCGCTGGATATCGGTCCGGGTCTGGCGAAAGCCTGCATTGCCGGTCGCGTCAATGGCGAACTGGTGGATGCGGTTGATCCGATCACCAGCGATGCGCAGGTCGCTATCATCACCGCGAAAGATGAAGCCGGTCTGGAAATTATTCGTCACTCCTGTGCGCACCTGTTAGGGCATGCGATCAAACAGCTGTGGCCGAATACCAAAATGGCCATCGGTCCGGTTATCGATAACGGCTTCTATTATGATGTCGATCTCGACCATACGCTGACCCAGGAAGATCTTGAGCTGCTGGAAAAGCGCATGCACCAGCTGGCTGAGACCAATTACGACGTTGTGAAGAAGAAGGTGAGCTGGCAGGAAGCGCGTGACGTGTTTGCCGCGCGGGGCGAGAGCTACAAAACCACTATTCTCGACGAAAACATCAGCCATGACGATCGTCCTGGCCTGTATCACCATGAAGAATACATCGACATGTGCCGCGGTCCGCACGTGCCGAATATGCGTTTCTGCCATCATTTTAAACTGCAGAAAATCTCCGGAGCCTACTGGCGCGGCAACAGCGACAACAAAATGCTGCAGCGTATTTACGGTACGGCCTGGGCAGATAAGAAACAGCTGGCGGCGTATCTGCAGCGTCTGGAAGAGGCCGCGAAGCGCGATCACCGTAAAATCGGTAAGCAGCTCGATCTCTACCACATGCAGGAAGAAGCACCGGGCATGGTGTTCTGGCACAACGACGGCTGGACCATCTTCCGCGAGCTGGAAGTGTTTGTGCGCACCAAGCTGAAAGAGTACGACTACCAGGAAGTGAAAGGTCCGTTCATGATGGACCGCGTGCTGTGGGAAAAAACCGGGCACTGGGACAACTACAAAGAAGCGATGTTCACCACCTCTTCCGAGAACCGTGAATACTGCATCAAACCGATGAACTGTCCGGGTCACGTGCAGATCTTTAACCAGGGTCTGAAATCGTACCGCGACCTGCCGCTGCGTATGGCGGAGTTCGGTAGCTGTCACCGTAACGAACCGTCAGGTGCGCTGCACGGTCTGATGCGCGTGCGCGGCTTTACCCAGGATGATGCCCACATCTTCTGTACTGAAGATCAGGTGCGTGATGAAGTGAACAGCTGCATCCGCATGGTCTATGACATGTACAGCACCTTCGGTTTTGAAAAAATCGTGGTGAAACTGTCGACGCGCCCAGAGAAGCGCATTGGCAGCGATGAGATGTGGGATCGTGCCGAAGTGGACCTCGCCGAAGCGCTGAAAGAGAACAACATTCCGTTCGAATATCAGCCGGGTGAAGGCGCCTTCTACGGCCCGAAAATTGAGTTTACGCTGCACGATTGTCTCGACCGCGCCTGGCAGTGCGGCACCGTTCAGCTAGACTTCTCCCTGCCGAAACGTCTGGACGCCACCTACGTGGGCGAAACCAACGATCGTCAGACGCCAGTGATGATTCACCGTGCGATTCTGGGTTCGATGGAGCGCTTCATCGGGATTCTGACCGAAGAATTCGCTGGTTTCTTCCCGAGCTGGCTGGCGCCGGTACAGGCAGTGGTGATGAATATCACCGACGGCCAGGCAGAATATGTCAGTGAATTGACAAAGAAATTGCAGAATGCTGGCATTCGTGTCAAAGCAGACTTGAGAAACGAGAAGATAGGCTTTAAAATCCGCGAGCACACATTACGTCGCGTCCCTTACATGCTGGTCTGCGGTGAGAAAGAGGTGGAAGCAGGCAAGGTTGCCGTGCGCACCCGCCGTGGTAAAGACCTCGGGAGCATGGACGTAGATGTGTTTGTTGAGAAGCTGCAACAAGAGATTCGCAGCCGACATCTTCACCAATTAGAGGAATAAGGTTATTAAAGGCGGAAAACGAGTACAACCGACGCGTCCGAACCGTATCAACGGCGAAATCCGTGCCACCGAAGTGCGCTTAACTGGCGTAGACGGCGAGCAACTTGGCATTGTCTCACTGCGCGAAGCGATTGAGAAAGCAGAAGAAGCTGGCGTAGATTTAGTTGAAATTAGCCCGAACGCCGAACCGCCGGTTTGCCGCATTATGGATTACGGCAAGTTCCTTTATGAAAAGAGCAAATCTTCTAAGGAACAGAAGAAGAAGCAAAAAGTTATCCAGGTCAAGGAAATCAAATTCCGTCCTGGTACCGATGAAGGCGACTATCAGGTAAAACTCCGCAGCCTGATTCGTTTTCTGGAAGAGGGCGATAAAGCCAAAATCACGCTGCGTTTCCGTGGTCGTGAGATGGCGCACCAACAGATCGGTATGGAAGTGCTTAACCGCGTGAAAGAAGATCTGAATGAACTGGCAGTGGTCGAATCCTTCCCGACGAAGATCGAAGGCCGCCAGATGATTATGGTGCTCGCACCTAAGAAGAAACAGTAGGCTTTCAAGTAATAATGCCGCGTAGCGTTCGCGCTGCGCGGATTTTTATTCGCCTGTCTGGTTCATTTTATTAACAATGCGAAGTGGATATTTGTAAAAATGCCAAAGATTAAAACTGTACGTGGCGCCGCAAAGCGCTTCAAGAAGACCGCTTCTGGCGGCTTCAAGCGTAAGCACGCAAACCTGCGTCATATTCTGACTAAAAAGTCTACCAAGCGTAAACGTCACCTGCGTCCAAAAGGCATGGTGTCTAAAGGCGATCTGGGTCTGGTTGTTGCCTGCCTGCCGTACGCATAAGTTAACCCTTTTTTAATTCCCCGATAGATTTCGGGTTGCAGTCAGGCGGCAACGGAATGAATCCTGGAGCTTACATCAGTAAGTGACTGGGATGAATGAAGGCAGCCAACGCCACTGCGGCACGAGAGATGATGGGGAAATCACAGAATATGATATAGGAGAGCTCACATGGCTCGCGTAAAACGTGGTGTAATTGCTCGCGCACGTCACAAGAAAATCTTAAAACAAGCTAAAGGCTACTATGGTGCACGTTCACGTGTTTACCGCGTTGCCTTCCAGGCTGTTATCAAAGCTGGTCAGTATGCTTACCGCGACCGTCGTCAGCGTAAGCGTCAGTTCCGTCAGCTGTGGATCGCACGTATCAACGCTGCGGCGCGTCAGAACGGTATCTCTTACAGCCGTTTCATCAATGGCCTGAAAAAAGCGTCCATTGAAATCGACCGTAAAATCCTCGCTGACATCGCTGTATTCGACAAAGTGGCATTCACTGCACTGGTTGAAAAAGCAAAATCAGCTCTGGCGTAAGTCAGGTAAAAAAGGGAGCTTGCTCCCTTTTTTATTGCCTGCAACCCACGCAAATGATTGACATTTTAGCCGCAGGGCATTTCAATAGTGCGGTTTCTATCAAGACAAGGTAACGCAAGCATGCACGCTGCTATTTTCCGTTTCTTTTTTTACTTTAGCGCCTGATCGTCAGGGGCTTTTGCGCATAAGAAAAGAAACGAAAAATCGCGCTGAAAGCCTCCCTCGTGGAGGCTTTTTTGTTTCCGGCGACACTTAATCGGATCGCACGATCCCAACGAGAACTGACCAGCCCGGCTGGAAGAAGAGGAAATCATGTCCCAACTCGCAGACCTGGTGGCCCGTGCCACGGCCGCCATCGACGAGGCGTCGGATATCGCCGCCCTGGACGCCGTGCGCGTCGAATTTCTGGGTAAAAAAGGGCACCTGACGCTGCAAATGACCACCCTGCGTGAACTGCCTGCGGAAGAGCGCCCGGCGGCCGGTGCGGTCATCAACGACGCCAAACAGCAGGTACAGGACCGTCTCAACGCGCGTAAAGATAAGCTGGAAAGCGCGGCGCTGAATGCCCGCCTGGCGGCTGAGACTATCGACGTGTCGCTGCCGGGACGCCGTATCGAGAACGGCGGTCTGCATCCGGTGACCCGCACCATCGATCGTATCGAAACCTTTTTCGGCGAGTTGGGTTTCGCGGTGGCGACCGGTCCGGAAATTGAAGACGATTATCACAACTTTGATGCGCTGAATATTCCGGGGCATCACCCGGCGCGCGCCGATCACGACACCTTCTGGTTCGATGCCACGCGCCTGCTGCGCACCCAGACCTCCGGCGTGCAGATCCGCACCATGAAAAATCAGCAGCCGCCGATTCGGATCATCGCGCCGGGCCGCGTTTACCGTAACGATTACGATCAGACGCACACCCCGATGTTCCATCAGATGGAAGGTCTGATTGTCGATAAAGACATCAGCTTCACCAATCTGAAAGGCACGCTGCATGATTTCCTGAACAACTTCTTCGAAGAGAACCTGCAGATTCGCTTCCGCCCGTCCTATTTCCCGTTCACCGAACCGTCAGCGGAAGTGGACGTGATGGGTAAAAACGGCAAATGGCTGGAAGTGCTGGGCTGCGGCATGGTGCATCCGAACGTACTGCGCAACGTGGGCATCGATCCGGAAATCTACTCCGGCTTCGCCTTCGGGATGGGCATGGAGCGTCTGACCATGCTGCGCTACGGTGTGACCGATCTGCGCGCCTTCTTCGAAAACGATTTACGTTTCCTCAAACAATTTAAATAAGGGCAGGTTATCCAATGAAATTCAGTGAACTCTGGTTACGCGAATGGGTAAATCCAGCCCTGGACAGCGCCGCGCTGTCTGAGCAAATCACCATGGCCGGTCTGGAAGTCGACGGCGTCGACCCGGTGGCAGGCGCGTTTCATGGCGTCGTGGTGGGTGAAGTGGTGGAGTGCGGCCAGCACCCGAACGCCGACAAACTGCGCGTCACCAAAATCAACGTCGGTGGCGATCGCCTGCTGGATATCGTCTGCGGCGCGCCAAACTGCCGTCAGGGGCTGAAAGTGGCGGTGGCGACCGTTGGTGCGGTACTGCCGGGTGATTTCAAAATCAAAGCGGCAAAACTGCGCGGTGAGCCATCAGAAGGCATGCTGTGCTCGTTCTCCGAGCTGGGGATTTCTGACGATCACAACGGTATTATCGAGCTGCCAGCCGATGCGCCGGTGGGCACCGATATTCGCCAGTACCTGCAGCTGGATGACAACACCATCGAAATCAGCGTGACGCCGAACCGTGCCGACTGTCTGGGCATCATCGGTATCGCGCGTGACGTGGCGGTGATTAATGGCCTGCCGCTGCAGGCGCCGGTCATCGAGCCGGTTAAAGCCACCATTAGCGACACCTTCCCGATTCGCGTTGACGCCACCGATGCCTGCCCACGTTACCTGGGCCGCGTGGTAAAAGGCGTAAACGTGAAAGCTGAAACGCCGCTGTGGATGCGCGAAAAACTGCGCCGCTGCGGTATCCGTTCGATCGATCCGGTGGTGGATATCACTAACTACGTGCTGCTGGAGCTCGGTCAGCCGATGCACGCCTTCGATCTCGACCGCATTGACGGCGGTATCGTGGTGCGCATGGCGAAAGAGGGGGAAACCCTGACGCTGCTCGACGGCAGCGAAGCGACCCTCCACAGTGATACGCTGGTGATTGCGGATCACCACAAAGCGCTGGCGATGGGTGGCATCTTCGGCGGTGAGCACTCCGGCGTCAACGAAGCGACGCAGAATGTATTGTTTGAGTGCGCGTTCTTCGATCCGCTGGCGATCACCGGTCGTGCGCGTCGTCATGGTCTGCATACCGATGCTTCCCACCGCTACGAGCGCGGTGTCGATCCGGCGCTGCAGCATAAGGCGCTGGAGCGCGCCACTCAGCTGCTGCTGGCGATTTGCGGCGGCGAAGCCGGCCCGGTTATCGATCAGACCGATGCCAGCAAACTGCCGGCGCGCGCCACCATTACGCTGCGCCGTGAGAAGCTGGACCGCCTGATTGGCCACGTCATTGCGGATGAGCAGGTGACCGATATCCTGACCCGTCTCGGCTGTGACGTCACCGTCGGCAACGGCGAATGGCAAGCCGTCGCCCCGAGCTGGCGCTTCGATATGGCCATCGAAGAAGACCTGGTCGAAGAAGTGGCGCGCGTATACGGCTACAACAACATTCCGGATGTGCCGGTGAAAGCCAGCCTGCTGATGACTCAGCACCGTGAAGCCGATCTGTCGCTGAAGCGTGCCAAAAACCTGCTGGTGGATAAAGGCTATCAGGAAGCGATTACCTACAGCTTTGTCGATCCGAAAGTGCAGCAGCTGCTGCATCCGGGTGAAGAAGCGCTGATTCTGCCCAGCCCGATTTCCAGCGATATGTCGGCAATGCGCCTGTCGCTGTGGACCGGTCTGCTCGGCGCCGTGGTGTATAACCAGAACCGTCAGCAGAGCCGCGTGCGCCTGTTTGAGAGCGGTTTACGCTTTGTGCCTGATACGCAGGCCGATCTCGGCATCCGTCAGGATCTTATGCTAGCGGGCGTGCTGAGCGGTAACCGCTACGAAGAGCACTGGGATCTGGCGCGCCAGACGGTTGACTTCTATGATTTGAAAGGCGATTTAGAGTCGCTGCTGGATTTGACCGGTAAACCCGACGCGATTTCGTTCCGTGCAGAAGCCAATCCGGCGCTGCATCCGGGACAGAGTGCAGGCATTTATTTAGCCGGCGAACGAATCGGATTTATCGGGGTGGTTCATCCGGAGCTGGAACGTAAGCTGGATCTTAACGGCCGCACCTTAGTGTTTGAACTGCTTTGGAATAAGGTCGCAGACCGCGTCCTGCCTGACGCGCGCGAGATCTCACGCTTCCCGGCAAACCGCCGTGACATCGCTGTGGTAGTGGCTGAAAATGTGCCCGCAGCAGATATCATCGCGGAGTGTAAGAAAGTTGGCGTAA
The DNA here is from genome assembly GCF_059730845.1 of gamma proteobacterium symbiont of Scutellera amethystina. Lineage (NCBI taxonomy): Bacteria > Pseudomonadati > Pseudomonadota > Gammaproteobacteria > gamma proteobacterium symbiont of Scutellera amethystina. Next base: position 2,370,573 of record NZ_AP035935.1, on the reverse strand, counting down.
ATCAGGTAGTTGGCGTAAACTTGTTTGACGTGTACCGTGGTAAGGGCGTAAACGAGGGTGAAAAGAGCCTCGCGATTAGCCTGATTTTGCAGGATACCAGCCGGACACTCGAAGAAGAGGAGATTGCTGCGACCGTTGCCAAATGCGTTGCAGCATTAAAAGAGCGATTCCAGGCAACCTTGAGGGATTGAACCTATGGCGCTTACAAAAGCTGAAATGTCAGAGTACCTGTTTGAAAAACTCGGGTTGAGCAAACGCGATGCCAAAGAGTTGGTAGAGCTTTTTTTCGAAGAAGTTCGCCGCGCGTTGGAAAACGGAGAACAGGTAAAACTGTCCGGATTTGGTAATTTTGATCTGCGTGACAAAAACCAGCGTCCGGGCCGTAACCCGAAGACGGGGGAAGATATTCCAATCACCGCCCGCCGCGTGGTGACATTCCGTCCGGGGCAGAAGTTGAAAAGTCGCGTGGAGAACGCGTCACCCAAGGATGCTGACTGATTTCAGTATGACAAAAAGGCCGCTCAGCGGCCTTTTTTATGCGCGCAATCCCGGCAGCACGCTGCAGGCGCGGCTTTCTTTTTAGCGTAATCTCTCTACAATCAAATCTCTGTTTTCTCAGCCAATCTTACTTATGACTCTGCTGGATCAGCTGGCCCAACAGGCCGACCGTCGCAGCCGGCGCTGGCTCGGCGCGCTTACTGCCGCAGTGCTGCTGCTGCTGGTGCTCAGTCTTTGCACGGGCGACAGCTGGATTTCTCCGCTGCAATGGTTTTCTGCCAGCGGCGATCTGTTCGTCTGGCAGCTGCGCCTGCCGCGCACCCTGGCGGTGCTGCTGGTGGGCGCGGCGCTGGCAGTCTGCGGTGTGGTGATGCAGGCGCTGTTCAACAATCCGCTGGCGGAGCCCGGGCTGCTGGGCGTATCGAACGGCGCCGGCATCGGCCTGGTACTGGCGGTGCTACTGGGTAACGGCGCACTGTGGAGCCTGGCACTGGCAGCGATGGCGGGCGCGCTGCTGATCACGCTGATCCTGCTGCATTTTGCCCATCGCCAGCTGTCGGCCAGCCGTCTGCTGCTGACCGGCGTGGCGCTCGGCATTATCTGTAGCGCCATCATGACGTGGGCGGTGTACTTTAGCACCAGCCTCGATCTGCGCCAGCTGATGTACTGGATGATGGGGGGATTTAGCGGCATCGACTGGCGCTACGGCTGGATGATGCTGGCGCTGCTGCCGGTGACGCTGGCGCTGCTGGCCAGCGCCCGGACGCTTAATCTGCTGGCGCTGGGGGAGGTGTCGGCGCGGCAGCTCGGCCTGCCACTGCTGCTGTGGCGCAATCTGCTGGTGCTGGCGATGGGCTGGCTGGTGGGCGTCAGCGTGGCGATGGCCGGTGCGATTGGATTTGTCGGACTGGTTATCCCCCATCTGCTGCGCCTCAGCGGCCTGAGCGATCATCGCTACCTGCTGCCGGCCGCGGCGCTGGCCGGTGCGGCGGTACTGCTGGCGGCGGACATTCTGGCACGGCTGGTGCTCACCTCGGCCGAGCTGCCAATTGGGGTGGTCACTGCCACGCTCGGCGCGCCACTGTTTATCATGTTATTAGTGAAGTCTTCGCGCTAGCTGCGGCTGGCACAGTGCAATCAACAACGGGAATCGACGATGAGCCTTTATCAGACAGAACTGGTTACGCTGGACGGTGAAAAAACCACGCTGGCACAGTATCAGGGCAAGGTGCTGCTGGTGGTTAACGTAGCATCAAAATGCGGCCTGACGCCGCAGTATGAACAGCTGGAGTCGCTGCAGAAGGCCTGGCAGGACAAAGATTTCAGCGTGCTGGGCTTCCCCTGCAATCAGTTTCTCGAGCAGGAACCGGGCAGCAATGAAGAGATCAAAACCTTCTGCAGCACCACTTACGGCGTAACCTTCCCGCTGTTCGACAAAACGGATGTTAACGGCGAGCAGCGTCATCCGCTGTACCGTCAGCTGGTCGCCGCGCAGCCGGAAGCCGAACGCCCGGCAGGCAGCGGTTTCCTTGAGCGCATGGAGAGCAAAGGCCGCGCGCCGAAAGCACCGGGTGATATCCTGTGGAATTTCGAAAAATTCCTTATCAATAAACAGGGTGAGGTGATCGCGCGCTTCTCGCCGGACATGACGCCGGACGATCCGATCATTCTGAAGCGCATTGAGCAGGCGCTGGCGGCGTAATGCTGCTGCAGTGCCACGACCTGCGCGTGCCCGGACGGCTGAGCGCGGGGGAGCTGACGCTCCGCCGCGGTGAGCGCGTGCACGTGGTCGGCCCTAACGGCGCCGGCAAGAGCACGCTGCTGACCGCGCTCGCTGGCCTGCTCGACGCCGAAGGGCAGCTGACGCTGGCCGGCCAGCCGCTGCGAAGCTGGTCGGGGGCCGCACTGGCGCAGCAGCGTGCCTGGCTCCCGCAGCAGCAGCCGGCACCTGCGGCGCTGCCGGTGTGGCACTATCTGCGGCTGCACAGCCCGCCGGGTGGCGACTACGCGCAGGCGACGCTCACTGACCTGCTGCAGCAGCTTGGCTTGCAGGATAAGCTGACGCGTCCGCTGGCGCAGCTCTCCGGCGGTGAGTGGCAGCGGGTGCGCCTGGCGGCGGTGGTGCTGCAGATCCATCCGGCAATTAATCCGCGCGGTGCGTTACTGATTCTGGATGAGCCGCTCACCGCGCTCGACATCGCACAGCAGCGCGCGGTGGATAAGCTGCTGTTGCAGCTCAGCGAGGCCGGCATCGGCATTGTGGCCAGCGGACACGATCTCAACCACAGTCTGCGCCATGCCGATCGCGTCTGGCTGATGCATCAGGGCCGCGTAGTCAGTCAGGGCAGGGCGCGCGAGGTGCTGACCGCCGAGCGACTGGAACCGCTTTATCAGGCCGAATTCGTGCAGCTGGAGACGCCACAGGGGCCGCTGCTTTATCTTCCCTGACTTGCGCGCCGCGCCGCTTTGTCGCTACAGTGTCAGCCGGACGACGTTTTTAAGGACTATTCTGATGCGGCTGACCCTGTTTCTCCTCGTGCTGCTGCTGGCGGGCTGTAGCCATCATGCGCCGCCGCCCAATGGCCGTCTGTCTGACTCCATCACCGTGATTGCGCAACTTAACGATCAGCTCAGCCGCTGGCGCGGTACGCCTTATCGCTATGGCGGGTTAAGCCGCGGTGGCGTGGATTGCTCTGGCTTTGTCTACCTGACCTTTCGTGACCGCTTTGACCTGCAGCTGCCGCGCTCAACGATTGATCAGACCGATATTGGCACGCGCATCGATAAAAGCGATCTGCTGCCCGGCGACCTGGTATTTTTCAAAACCGGCAGCGGCGAAAATGGCCTTCACGTCGGCATCTATGACACCGACAATACCTTCATTCACGCCTCTACCAGCCAGGGCGTGATCCGCTCCTCGCTGGATAATGTTTACTGGCGCAAAGTATTCTGGCAGGCACGTCGCATCTAATCCGCTTAACCCATTAGTGTTAAAAAAAGGCGTAATAAACAGATGGGTTTTGAACTGATTTATTTGTTTTTTTCCGCCAGATATAACTCTCATTTAAAATGGCACTTTACCGCAATCGGGTTTGCGACTAAAAATAGACGTCAGTGAATTTAATCAGTATGGACATTAACCTGGATCATTTGGCTTAAGTATTATTTGATGCAGAAAAGTCGGTAATTAGACAGAAAACGGCGTCTCTTCTAACGTTTGGTCCTATTGCCTGACCGTTTTCATTGATATACGATGCGCCAATTGCCACTGCATCTGGCTGTAAAAAATGAAAGTCCATTTATCTGCCGACTATCAGTCGGAAACCTGGTTTTATCCTGCCTATTCTCTGGCGGGCCAGCTGACTGCGGTTGAGCTGGTCACCCAGTTTGTTCACGACAGTGCGCCGATTACGCTGCCGCAGGACTTGCTGTTGCCGCAGCTTGACGATGCCCAGCAATTACGTTTGCTGCAGAGCCAGTTAGTGCTGCTGGAAAAGTACCGTGACTTTTTTGAGTTACATCAAATTATCGCGCTGGTTCGTATTGATGAATCTATGGCCACGACGCTATTGGCCAGTGAGTTTCTCTTAAGGAAATTTAAACAACTTCCCTTTATTGTTTTGGATATCAGTGAAACGTTTCCGCAATTATCGGCTGGTAAAAAGCAGCCGCTGTTAGCACGCCTGCAACAGGAATTTCGCTTATCGCTTTCTCAATTTGGGGCAGGAAAAGCCCCGGCTACGGCAGTATACGAAAATCTGTTTAGCGTGTTAAAAATGGACAAAGCGTTTATTCATGCGCTGGCGAAACGTGCCTCATTTACGCCATTTATTCAGACTGTTATCGATAATTTTTCCGCTTACGCCCCGCAAATAATTATTTGTGGCGTTGACGATAATGCCCTGCTGGAGAAAGTCAGTTCCCTGAGCGGCGCACAGCTGCAGGGCAGTCTGTTCCCGGTGGTTAAAGCGGAACGGTTAAGCGATCTCATCTATCCGCACGTCACGCTCACCACGCCTTCACAGCAGTAACCTTTCATCTGTCTTCTCCGTCACCCCGACGGTAGACTACGCTTTATCTTTAAACGCAATGCGGGTGGCGCACCGTTGCGCACCTTCCGGAGTGTCGATGCAATTTATTAATAGCTGGCAGCAGACGTTGCCGGGATTCTACACCGCGCTGGACCCGACGCCGCTTGCTGGCGGGCGGCTGTGTTATCACAATGCCCCGCTGGCGCAGGAGATGGGCCTGGATGCCGCGCTGTTTGCTGGCAAAGGCCACGGCGTGTGGTATGGCGCAGCGTTACTTCCTGGGATGTCGCCGCTGGCGCAGGTCTACAGCGGGCACCAGTTTGGCGTGTGGGCTGGCCAGCTGGGCGACGGACGCGGTCTGCTGCTTGGCGAGCAGCAACTGGCCGACGGCCGCAAACTTGACTGGCATCTGAAAGGCGCGGGCCTGACCCCCTATTCACGCATGGGCGATGGCCGCGCGGTGATCCGCTCCAGCGTGCGCGAGTTTCTCGCCTCGGAAGCGCTGCACCATCTAGGCATCCCGACCACGCGCGCGCTGGCGCTGGCCATTGGCAACGAACCGGTCCAGCGTGAAACCCGCGAGCGCGGCGCGATGCTGATGCGCATCGCCGACAGCCATCTGCGCTTTGGTCACTTCGAGCATTTCTATTACGGCGGCGAGCCGGAGAAAGTGCGCCAGCTGGCGGACTACGCGATTCATCATCACTGGCCGCAGCTGGAGCAGGAGGCCGATCGCTACCTGTTGTGGTTTACCGATATCGTCAAACGCACCGCCAGCCTGATTGCCCAGTGGCAGAGCGTCGGCTTCGCGCATGGCGTGATGAATACCGATAATATGTCGATCCTCGGCCTGACGCTCGATTACGGGCCTTACGGTTTCCTCGATGACTACGATGCGGATTTCATCTGTAATCACAGCGATTATCAGGGGCGCTACGCCTTCAGCAACCAGCCGATGATCGGCTTGTGGAATCTTAACCGCCTGGCGCATGCGCTGTCCGGTTTGCTGAGCACTGAACAGTTGAAACAAGCGCTCAGCCATTACGAGAGCGAGCTGATGCGGGTGTGGGGCGAGAAAATGCGCGCGAAACTCGGGCTGCTGACCGCCGATGCGGGGGATAACGCTATTCTCACTGACCTGCTGGCGCTGATGACCGCAGAGCACAGCGATTACACCCTGACGTTCCGTCTGCTGAGCGAGACGCAGCAGGCAGAGACGCGTTCACCGCTGCGCGATGAGTTTATCGACCGTGACGCCTTCGACCGCTGGTATCACGGCTATCGCCAGCGCCTGCTGCAGGATGGCGTCAGCGATGCGCAGCGTCAGGCAGTCATGAAAGCGGCTAACCCGGCGCTGGTGTTGCGCAACTATCTGGCCCAGCAGGTGATCGATGAGGTTGAGCAGGGGGAAACGGCGGCGCTGGCCAGATTACATCTGGCGCTGCAGCAGCCGTTTAACGAGGCGGCTATCAGCCCGGAACTGCGCCAGCGGCCGCCGGAGTGGGGAAAAACGCTGGAGGTAAGCTGCTCCAGCTAGCAGGCATCAGAAGCGGCTGTCCACGGCAGCCGCCAGCAGCGCCAGCACCTCCGCGCTGTCATCCCAGCCGAGGCACGGATCGGTAATCGACTGGCCGTAGGTCAGCGGCTGGCCGCTCACCACTTTCTGATTCCCCTCCTGCAGGAAACTCTCAATCATCACTCCCGCCACTGCCCGCGAACCGGCACGGATCTGCGCCGCCACGTCCTGCGCCACATCGCGCTGGCGGCGATGCTGCTTCAGGCAGTTGCCGTGGCTGAAGTCGATCACCAGCTGTTCCGGCAGGTTGAAGTCGCGCAGGTTGGCGGCCGCAGCGGCGACATCTTCAGCGTGGTAGTTTGGCTGACGCCCGCCGCGCAGGATCACGTGACCGTGCGGATTGCCGCTGGTCTGATAAATCGTCATCTGCCCGGTTTTGTCAGGTGACAGGAACATATGGCTGACGCGCGCGGCGCGAATCGCATCAACCGCGATCTGCACGTTGCCGTCGGTGCCATTCTTGAAGCCCACCGGGCAGGAGAGCGCCGAGGCCATTTCACGGTGAATCTGGCTCTCGGTGGTGCGCGCGCCAATCGCGCCCCAGCTGATCAGGTCGGCAATAAACTGGCCGATCACCATATCGAGAAATTCCGTGGCGGTTGGCATGCCGATGGCGTTGATATCCAGCAGCAGCTGGCGCGCGATAGCGATGCCGCGGTTGACGTCGAAGCTGCCATCGAGATCCGGATCGGAAATCAGACCTTTCCAGCCGACTACGGTGCGCGGCTTCTCAAAGTAGGCACGCATCACAATTTCCAGCCGGTCCTTGTGCTGTTCACGCAGCAGATTGAGACGCTCTGCGTACTCCAGCGCGGCCTTTGGGTCGTGCAGCGAGCAGGGGCCGATAATCACCAGCAGGCGTGGATCTTCACCGGTCAGGATGCGCGCGATGCGCTGACGCGCGGCGGTAACGTTAGCGGCAATCGCCGCCGAAATGGGGTGTTGTTGCGCCAGCGCGGCCGGCGTCAGCAGCGTGCCGATGCGCGCGGTGCGCAGTTCATCAGTTTTGTTCATTGGGATTCTCAAAAATCTGTTCTTCGCAGCGGTGAAATACCGGGAAGTGATGATGATCACAATAAACCATTAGCCCGTGAATTCAACCAGCTAAATCAAAAGGCTATTCATTACTGACGGCAGCCAGGCTTTACAACCTGGCAGGTGAGGTCAGTACATGCTGCGGCGCAGGCCCATGATGTCGAGGATTTTGGTGGCGATCTCTTCGACAGAGTAATTGGTGCTGTTGAGATAGCGAATCTGATGGGTGCGGAACAGCGCCTCCACTTCACCGACCTCCAGCCGGCACTGACGCATCGACGCATAACGGGTATTTTCAGCGCGCTCCTGACGAATCGCCGCCAGCCGTTCCGGATCGATGGTCAGGCCAAACAGCTTGTGCTGATGGGCGCGCAGCGCAGGCGGCAGCTTTAGGTTATCCATGTCATCAGCGATGAACGGATAGTTAGCCGCGCGTACACCAAACTGCATCGCCAGATACAGGCTGGTCGGCGTTTTGCCGCAGCGCGATACCCCCAGCAAAATTACCTGCGCATCTTCCAGCCCGCGCAGCGAAATACCGTCATCGTGCGCCAGGGTGTAATCAATCGCGGCGATGCGGGCATCGTACTTGCCTAAGTTACTGGCGGTCAGGCCGTGGGTGCGGTGCGCCACCGGCATCGAGGCCACGCCCAGTTCACTCTGCAGCGGTGCCACCAGCGCCTGCACGATGTCCTGGCAGAAACCTTCGCTCTCCAGAATGATGTCGCGCACCTCCGGTGTGACAATCGAGAAAAACACCAACGGGCGCACGCCGCTCTGCTGGTAGAGCGCATTGATCTGGGCTTTCACCGCCTGGGCGCGCTGCACATTCTCCACGAACGGCAGCGTCACGCTGTTGGTATTCACCGGAAACTGTGACAGCACCGCGTGGCCCAGCACTTCCGCGGTGATGGCGGTGCCGTCAGAGATATAGAATACGCTGCGTTCAGTGCTCATGGTTGACCTCATGCTTTTGTTTACTTTTGCGTAACATTATCGCCTAAAATATTTCATTTTCACTAAGGGTAAAATGAAATATCCATATCTGGCCGGCGAATAATCTATTTTTACGCTGCGCTGATTACCCATCATAGATGAAATACCGGGTTGTTCAGCGCTAATTTCTCGCTTTTGCCCGCGCGGGCGCAAAATAAAAACGGCAAGCGTTGCGCAACAAAAAACGCGCCTAACCTCATGAAAAAGTGAAAAATAACGCATTGCCAATAGGTTGGCAAAAAATAGCTGCGTTGCGCAACAAGGCGCTTTTCGGGGAGTAATCCGATTTTAACGCTGATTTTCTGCTTTAACGATTCAACACTTAGTCTTTATTAATTGATTGTGCCAGGCTGATTTGGCGAATAGCAAAATGTTCCATGTGCTCCAATCATTTAAAAGGATAATCTCAATGTCCAATCAAGACCAACAGTCGCTAGTGCTCTGGTACAACCAGCTTGGCATGCATGATGTTGATCGGGTAGGGGGCAAGAATGCTTCCCTGGGAGAAATGATTACCAATTTGTCGTCGCTCGGGGTATCCGTGCCAAACGGCTACGCGACGACATCTTACGCTTTTAATCAGTTTCTCGACCAAAGCGGACTGAACCAGCGTATTTATGCATTGCTGGACAACACGGATATTGATGATGTTGCAGCGCTGGCGCAGGCCGGCAAACAGATTCGTCAATGGGTGGTGGATACGCCTTTCCAGCCAGAGCTGGAAGCGGCGATCCGCAGCGCCTATGAACAACTTTCTGCTGATGACGCCGAAGCCTCCTTTGCGGTGCGCTCTTCGGCCACCGCCGAGGATATGCCCGATGCCTCGTTTGCCGGCCAGCAGGAAACTTTCCTTAACGTGCAGGGCTTCGACGCGGTGCTGGTGGCCGTGAAGCACGTATTCGCCTCGTTGTTTAACGATCGCGCCATTTCATACCGCGTGCACCAGGGCTACGACCACCGTGGCGTGGCGCTCTCAGCCGGTGTGCAGCGCATGGTACGTTCCGATCTCGCCTCCTCCGGCGTGATGTTCACCATTGATACCGAATCCGGCTTCGACCAGGTGGTGTTCATCACCTCGGCGTTCGGTCTTGGCGAAATGGTGGTGCAGGGCGCGGTCAACCCGGATGAGTTTTACGTGCACAAACCGACGCTGGCTGCTAATCGCCCGGCGATTGTGCGCCGGACCCTGGGCTCGAAGAAGATCCGCATGGTGTATGCCGATTCGCAGGAGCACGGCGAACAGGTGCGCATTGAGGACGTGGAACAGGAACAGCGAGACCGCTTTAGCCTGACCGATGACGAAGTGCAGGCGCTGGCGCGCCAGGCGGTGCTGATTGAGCAGCACTATAAGCGTCCGATGGATATTGAGTGGGCCAAAGATGGCCACACCGGTAAACTGTTCATCGTGCAGGCGCGGCCGGAAACGGTGCGTTCCAACGGACAGGTGATGGAACGCTACAGCCTGCAGGGCAAAGGCAGCGTGCTGGTGGAAGGCCGAGCCATCGGCCATCGCATCGGTGCGGGTGAAGTGAAGGTGATTCACGACATCAGCGAGATGCACCGCATCGAGAAAGGCGATGTGCTGGTCACCGACATGACCGACCCGGACTGGGAACCGATCATGAAGAAGGCGTCGGCGATCGTCACCAACCGTGGCGGCCGGACCTGTCACGCGGCAATCATTGCACGCGAGCTGGGCATTCCCGCGGTGGTGGGCTGTGGTGACGCCACTGAGCACCTGAAGGACGGTCATAAGGTCACGGTGTCATGTGCCGAAGGCGATACCGGCTATGTGTATAACGATCTGCTGGACTTTGAAGTCACCAGCTCGCAGGTTGATACCATGCCGGATCTGCCGCTGAAAATTATGATGAACGTCGGTAACCCGGATCGCGCGTTTGACTTTGCCTGCCTGCCAAATGAAGGCGTTGGGCTGGCGCGGCTGGAGTTCATCATCAACCGCATGATTGGCGTGCACCCGAAAGCCCTGCTGGAGTTTGATCAGCAGACACCGGAACTGCAGGCGCAGATTGGTCAGATGATGAAAGGCTTTGACGATCCGGTGGAGTTCTACATCGCGCGCCTGACCGAAGGCATCGCCACGCTGGGGGCGGCATTTGCGCCGAAGCGGGTGATTGTGCGGTTGTCGGATTTCAAAACCAACGAGTATGCCAACCTGGTCGGCGGCGAGCGTTACGAGCCGGAAGAGGAAAACCCGATGCTGGGCTTCCGCGGCGCCGGACGCTACGTGGCGGACAGCTTCCGCGACTGCTTTGCGCTGGAGTGTGAAGCCGTGAAGCGCGTACGCAACGAGATGGGGCTGACCAACGTTGAGATCATGGTGCCGTTTGTACGCACCGTCGATCAGGCCGAGGCCGTGGTGGCCGAGCTGGCGAAGCAGGGCCTGAAACGCGGCGAGAATGGACTGAAGGTGATCATGATGTGCGAGATCCCGTCCAACGCGCTGCTGGCAGAGCAGTTCCTGCAGCACTTTGACGGCTTCTCTATCGGCTCCAACGACATGACGCAGCTGGCGCTGGGGCTGGATCGCGACTCCGGCGTGGTGTCGGCGCTGTTTGATGAGCGTAACGATGCGGTGAAGGCGCTGCTGTCGATGTCGATTCAGGCGGCGAAGAAGCAGGGCAAATACGTCGGCATCTGCGGCCAGGGGCCTTCCGATCATCAGGACTTTGCTGCCTGGCTGATGGAGCAGGGCATCGACAGCCTGTCGCTCAACCCGGATACCGTGGTGGAAACCTGGCTGAGCCTGGCTGAGCTGGACGCGGCCAAAGCGTAATCTGTTACACCTGCCTGGTGCCCGGCAACCGTCGGGCACCTGTCCCTTATCCCATCCCACTTTTCACAACATAAGATTGCCATAAACCCAGCGCTGACGGCGTTCGCCGCCGGGCCGCTCTGTTTATCGCTGAATTGCAGGCAAAAAAAAGCCCATCACAGGGGATGGGCAAAGACTACACACAGCAATTCTTCACTTTACTCAGGGGAAAAAGGTTGTTTAAAAATCAGTGGCTTGATTTAAAACATAGTGAACATGTTATTCACCGCCGCCGCTGGCGTCTTTAAGAATCCTCTTATTAGTTTAAAGCTGATAATCTTTCATTACGTTTTATGACCCATCCGGCACAGGAATCAGTGCGAAAAATAATCATTTTATCGGTGCGATCGGGCTTAAACGCTGAAAAGTGCGTTTTTTCTTAAAAATCACTAATGGAAAAAATTATTGTGCCGCGAAATTAAGTGGTACGGATTAATGAGTGTTAACCACGGCTGACTAATGCAAATCACGTTGGGTGCGGAGAAGGAAAAGCGGATAAGCAAACCGGGCCTGGGGCCCGGTTATGCGCCGGAAGCGCGTTACGGCTGCGGCTCTTCGTGTTCGGCCAGTGCTTCGATGGCCGTTTCCGGATCGTCATCCGGCGCCGGCGCTTCATGCATCCACACCGAAACCAGCCGGTAAGAGACCGCCAGTACGACTGGACCGATAAACAGTCCAATCATACCGAAGGCGATCAGCCCGCCGATGACGCCGGAAAGTATCAGAATCATCGGTAAATCGGCGCCCATGCGAATCAGCATCGGACGCAGCACGTTATCCAGCGTGCCGACCACGCAGCTCCACACCAGCAGCACCGTGCCCCAGGTGGTGTCGCCGCTCCAGTAGAGCCAGATAATTGCCGGCACTAGCACAATCAACGGTCCAAGCTGCACCAGGCAGGTAAGAATCATTAATACGGTCAGCAGCGTGGCATACGGAATGCCGGAAATCGCCAGACCGATGCCGCCCAGCACGCCCTGCACCAGCGCAGTCACCACCACGCCGAGCGCCACGGCACGGATCGCCTGACCGGCCAGCAGCACGGCGGCGTCACCGCGCCGTCCGCCCATGCGGTAGGCAAAGTGACGGATGCCGAGACCGACCTGCTCACCGCGCCAGTACAGCAGCACGCTGAACAGCAGCATCAGGGCAAGGTGCAGCATGAAACGGCCAAAGTGTCCGGCCTGGGCGACAAAGAAGCCGGTGGTGCGGCCAATATAAGGCTGAACCTGGCTCATGATCGCCGCGCCGCCGCCGTCGATCAGTTTATGGTAGCTGGAATAGAGTTTGCGTCCGGCATAGGGAATATCGCGCAGCCAGGCGAGATCCGGCAGCACCAGATGGCGCTGGGTCGCCCAGGCGATGACCGGCGCGCTGTTATCAATCAGGCTGCTGACCAGCAGCGCGATAGGAATAATAAACAGCAGCAATAGCAGAATCGTCATGGCAATCACCGCCAGCGAACGGCGACCCCATAGCAGTTGCTGCAGACGAATCATCAGCGGCCAGGTGGCAATCACCACCATGCTGGCCCAGGCGAAGCCGAGAATGAACGGCTGCACCACCCACAGACAGGCAATGATCATCAGCAAAATAAACATCAGCGAGAACAACATTTGCGGTAGATCCACACCGCGTTGCAGGCTTTTCATCACAACACAGACCTCAGTAATCCTTCAGGAGGGCGCTCCACGGCGCCTTCACAATGATGATCTATTTCCTGAAAATTAAACAGAAAAAGCAGCGCGACGCGGCCGTTTTCCTGAAAAAACAGCGGGCGGCAAAAAAATGTGATACAACCAAGAGCTGAAAAAAATTAACCACGCAAACGTTTACAACATCCCGGTCACGAAATAATGATCCCACAGATTTCTCAGGCGCCAGGCCTCGTTCAACTGGTGCTGACATTCCTGCAGTCGCTGAAAGAACAAGGTTTTACCGGCGACACCGCGACCAGCTATGCCGACCGCCTCACGCTCTCCACCGATAACAGCATCTATCAGCTCCTGCCCGATGCGGCGCTGTTTCCGCGTTCAACGGCGGACGTGGCGCTGATCGCCCGACTGGCCGGTGAGCCGCGTTTCAACAGCCTGGTGTTTACCCCGCGCGGCGGCGGTACCGGCACTAACGGGCAGTCACTCAATCAGGGCATTGTGGTCGACATGTCGCGCTACATGAACCGCATCCTTGAGATCAACACCGAACAGGGCTGGGTGCGGGTTGAAGCCGGCGTGGTGAAGGACCAGCTCAACGCCTGGCTCAGGCCGTACGGCTTTTTCTTCTCTCCGGAGCTGTCGACCAGTAACCGCGCCACGCTGGGCGGCATGATCAATACCGATGCCTCCGGTCAGGGATCGCTGGTGTATGGCAAAACCTCCGATCACGTCGAAGGCCTGCGTGCCGTGCTGCTGGGCGGCGAAATTCTTGATACGCGCGCCATGCCGACCGCGCTGGCGGAACAGCTGGCCACGACGCCGACCGCTGAAGGGCGCATCTATAAAGCAGTGCTTAACCGCTGCCGCGAGCAGCGTGAACTGATTCTGGCAAAATTCCCCAAACTGAACCGCTTCCTCACCGGTTATGACCTGCGTCATGTGTTCAGTGATGATTTGCAAACTTTCGACCTGACGCGCCTGTTGTGCGGCGCCGAAGGCACGCTGGCCTTTATCACCGAAGCCCGGCTGGATATCACACCCATTCCCAAAGTGCGCCGGCTGGTGAACATTAAGTACGATTCGTTCGATTCCGCACTGCGCAATGCGCCTTTTATGGTTGAGGCGCAGGCCCTGTCGGTGGAGACGGTGGATTCGAAAGTGCTGAACCTGGCGCGCGAGGATATCGTCTGGCACTCGGTCAGCGAGCTGATCACCGATGTGCCAGGTAAAGAGATGCTTGGCCTGAATATTGTCGAGTTTGCCGGCGACGATGCGGCGCTGATTGCGCAGCAGGTGACGACGCTGTGCGCGCGGCTGGATGAGCTGATGGCGCAGCAGCAGGGCGGCGTGATGGGCTATCAGCTGTGTGACGATCTGGCGGGCATTGAGCGCATCTATAACATGCGTAAAAAAGCGGTAGGTCTGCTTGGCAACGCCAAAGGGCGCGCCAAACCGATTCCGTTCGTGGAGGACACCGCCGTGCCGCCGGAGCATCTGGCGGATTACATTGTGGATTTTCGTGCGCTGCTCGACAGCCACGGCCTGAGCTACGGCATGTTTGGTCACGTGGATGCCGGCGTGCTGCACGTGCGTCCGGCGCTGGACATGTGCGATCCGCAGCAGGAGATGCTGATGAAGCAGATCTCGGACGAAGTGGTGGCGCTTACCGCGCGCTACGGCGGTCTGCTGTGGGGTGAGCACGGCAAAGGCTTCCGCGCCCAGTACAGTCCGGCGTTCTTTGGCGAAACGCTGTTCAACGAGCTGCGCCGCATCAAAGCGGCGTTCGATCCGGATAATCGTCTTAACCCCGGCAAAATCTGTACGCCGCTGGGTAACGACGAACCCATGATGCAGGTCGATGCCGCCACGCGCGGCAGCTGGGATCGCCAGATTCCGCTGACGGTACGCAATGACTGGCGCGGCGCGATGGAGTGTAACGGCAACGGACTGTGCTTTAACTTTGACGTGCGCAGCCCGATGTGCCCGTCGATGAAAATCACCCGCAACCGTATCCATTCGCCAAAAGGACGCGCCACGCTAACGCGTGAGTGGCTGCGCCTGCTGGCGGAGCAGGGCGTTGACCCGCTTAAGCTGGAGCAGGCTTTGCCAGCACAGGGCGCCAGCCTGCGCAGTCTGATTCAGCGCACGCGCAATTCGTGGCATGCGAAGCAGGGCGAATATGACTTCTCGCATGAAGTGAAGGAGGCGATGTCCGGCTGCCTGGCGTGTAAAGCCTGCTCGACCCAGTGCCCGATTAAAATCGATGTGCCGAACTTCCGATCGCGCTTCCTGCAGCTTTATCACACCCGCTATCTGCGCCCGGTCAGCGACCATCTGGTGGCGTCGGTTGAAAGCTATGCGCCGCTGATGGCGAAAGCACCGCGGGTGTTCAACTTCTTCCTGAAACAGCCGTGGATGCGCGACCTCAGCCAGCGCCACATCGGCATGGTCGATCTGCCGCTGCTCTCCTCGCCCAGCCTGAAGCAGCAGCTGAGCGGCCACCCGGCGATGCGGGTCACGCTGGAGCAACTGGAGGCGATGGATGCGGCCCAGCGCGAACAGCACGTGCTGGTGGTGCAGGATCCGTTTACCAGCTATTACGAAGCGCAGCTGGTGACCGATTTCATCCGGCTGATTGAAAAACTCGGCTACCGGCCGGTGCTGCTGCCGTTCTCACCTAACGGGAAAGCGCAGCACGTGAAAGGTTTTCTGCAGCGCTTTGCCCGCACCGCCGGCAAAACCGCTGAATTCCTCAACCGGGTGGCGCAGCTCGGGGTGCCGATGGTCGGTGTCGATCCGGCCACGGTATTGTGCTATCGCGACGAATATCAGCAGGTGCTGGGTGAGCAGCGCGGCACGTTCAGTGTGCAGCTGGTGCATGAGTGGCTGCATGGCGTGCTGGCCGGGCGCGAGGTGCAGATCGCCAGCGGCGAAGCCTGGTATCTGTTTGCCCACTGCACCGAGGTCACGGCGCTGCCGTCAACGCCCAATCAGTGGCAGGCTATTTTTGCCCGTTTTGGCGCGAAGCTGGAGAACATCAACGTGGGCTGCTGTGGCATGGCCGGTACTTATGGCCACGAGAGTAAAAATCTGGCGAACTCGCTGGGCATTTATGAACTGTCATGGCATCCGCAACTGCAGAAGCTGCCGCGTCAGCGCTGTCTGGCGACCGGCTTCTCCTGCCGCAGCCAGGTGAAACGCGCCGAGGGCAACGGTATGCGCCATCCGCTACAGGCTTTGCTGGAATTGATGTAAACAAATTGTAGGAGCCGTCACAAAGCTGGATTAGAATATCCAGCCTGCGTGGCGGACGAAATCACTTTGCAGGCGGGTCGCCTGGTCCCAGTCGCCGCTGAGCGCCAGTTGATGGCACAAACGGGTCAGCGACAGGCGTGCCAGCTGGTAAGCCTGAATACGGAACAGGCGATCGCGATCGGCATTGCCCATCTCCTGTACTAAGCGGTGGTGCAGCTTGCCCATCGCGTGCAGGTAGCTGTGATCGTCGCCGTTCAGCTGGCAGATTTCGGCCATGTCGAGACAGGTATCGTTAAAACGACGCAGTTGTTCAATGGAACAATCGGTGCGGTTGAGCTTTGCCTGAGCCAGATAGAAGTCGACGGTGATATCACGGACCGAAAACTTATATTCGTCGATTTTGTGTTGTAACCAGGCTGAGACGGAAAGCGTCATGTCGCCACCCAAAGTAGGTTAATGATAATCATTATCATATTAAACCGCGCCAGGAATGCAATTCCCGCCGTGAAATTTTATTGATTTCCTTTGCCTGTTACAAAAATCGGCAATAACAATCTCTTTACATTCAGCAAAGGCGTAACCTATCAATCAGAGCATAAACGTATAAAGCGAACTGGAAAATTTACGGCTTATGAACAGGTTACGTTTTGACGGCGCGCGCGGGAATGGCGCGCACAAGCTGGTGGGAAGGGACTATGCTTAATAAAGCAGCAGTAAAAAACAGCACGAGATGATTATCCCTGCAAAACAAGAGGTTGAAGTGATATCTGATATCACTACCATAGGGGGATAGCCTGAAAAGGCCCAGACTTACGAGGTAGCACTATGTCATCAGTAAATGCAGCGTCTTTTTCACCTGACGAATTCGTCTGGAAAGGGCTCACGCTGACCGAGTCGGCAGCGAAACAGATTCTCAGCCTGGTGGAACAGGACCCGGAAGTTAAGGGCCTGAAACTGGGTGTGAAACAGTCCGGCTGTGCCGGTTTTGGGTACGTTATGGATCTGGTGAAAGCGCCTGCCGATGACGACCTGCAGTTCGAGCAATATGGCGCAAAACTGTTTGTGCCGCTTCAGGCGATGCCGTTTGTTGACGGTACCGAGCTGGATTATGTCCGCGAAGGCCTGAACCAGATTTTTAAATTCAACAACCCTAAAGCTCAGCACGCCTGCGGGTGCGGTGAAAGCTTTGGCGTCGAGTAAGTGAAATATGTCACGACACAGCGAAGCATCTGACGATGTACAAACCTGGGAAGGCAGCCTGAACTATAAAGAAGGCTTCTTCACCCAGCTGCAAACCGACGAACTGGCACACGGCATCAATGAAGATGTGGTGCGTGCCATTTCGGCCAAACGTAACGAACCCGAGTGGATGCTGGAGTTCCGTCTCAAGGCGTTTCGCGCCTGGCTGGAGATGGAAGAGCCACACTGGCTGAAAGCGCACTACGATAAACTCGATTATCAGGATTACAGCTATTATTCCGCGCCGTCCTGCGGCAATTGCGATGACAGCTGTGCCTCTGAACCGGGTGCCACCCAGACGTCCGGCAGCGTCGCCTCCAGCGATTACCTGACCAAAGAAGTGGAAGACGCGTTTAACCAGTTGGGCGTGCCGGTGCGTGAAGGCAGAGAAGTGGCGGTGGACGCCATTTTCGACTCGGTGTCCGTGTCGACCACTTATCGTGACAAGCTGGCTGAGCAGGGCATTATTTTCTGCTCCTTCGGAGAAGCGATCCACGATCATCCGGAGCTGGTACAGAAGTATCTTGGCACCGTGGTGCCGCACAACGATAACTTCTTTGCTGCGCTCAACTCGGCGGTGGCGTCCGACGGTACCTTCGTCTACATCCCGAAAGGCGTGCGTTGCCCAATGGAACTGTCGACCTACTTCCGCATCAACGCGGCGAAAACCGGCCAGTTCGAACGTACCATTCTGATTGCTGATGAAGACAGCTACGTCAGCTACATCGAAGGCTGTTCAGCACCGGTGCGCGACACCTACCAGCTGCACGCAGCGGTCGTCGAAGTGATCATTCACAAAAACGCCGAAGTGAAATACTCCACGGTGCAGAACTGGTTCCCGGGCGGTGAAGGCGAGGGCGGTATCCTCAACTTCGTGACCAAGCGTGCGCTGTGTGAAGGCGAGCACAGCAAGATGTCGTGGACGCAGTCCGAGACCGGCTCAGCCATCACCTGGAAATACCCGAGCTGCATCCTGCGCGGTGATTACTCAGTGGGCGAATTCTACTCCGTCGCGCTGACCAGCGGTCGCCAGCAGGCCGATACCGGTACCAAGATGATTCACATTGGTAAAAACACCAAATCGACCATCATCTCGAAAGGTATCTCGGCCGGTAAGAGCCAGAACACCTACCGCGGCCTGGTGAAAATCATGCCGACTGCGACTAACGCGCGTAACTTCACCCAGTGTGACTCGATGCTGATTGGGCCAGACTGCGGTGCGCACACCTTCCCGTATGTGGAAACGCGCAACAACAGCGCGCAGCTTGAGCACGAAGCCACGACGTCGCGTATCGGTGAAGATCAGATGTTCTACTGCCTGCAGCGCGGCATTAGCGAAGAAGATGCGATCTCGATGATCGTCAACGGCTTCTGTAAAGACGTTTTCTCCGAGCTGCCACTGGAATTCGCCGTGGAAGCGCAAAAACTGTTAGCGATCAGCCTTGAGCACAGTGTCGGCTGATGCCACACGCGTTGCCGGAAGCAATGTGAAGGAAAGAGTATGTTAAGCATTAAAGATTTACAGGTTAGCGTTGAAGACAAAGAGATTTTGCGCGGTCTGAACCTCGATGTTAAGCCGGGCGAAGTGCATGCCATCATGGGCCCGAACGGTTCCGGCAAGAGCACCCTGTCTGCCACGCTGGCCGGTCGTGAAGATTATGAAATCACCGGCGGTTCCGTGACCTTTAAAGGCAAAGACCTGCTGGAGCTGGAGCCGGAAGAGCGTGCCGGTGAGGGCATCTTCATGGCGTTTCAGTACCCGGTCGAGATCCCGGGCGTCAGCAACCAGTTTTTCCTGCAGACCTCAGTCAATGCGGTGCGTAAATACCGTGAGCAGGAAGAGCTGGACCGTTTCGACTTCCAGGACTTCATCGAAGACAAGATCAAGCTGCTGAAGATGCCGGAAGATCTGCTGACCCGTTCCGTCAACGTCGGTTTCTCCGGCGGTGAGAAGAAGCGTAATGACATCCTGCAGATGGCGGCGCTGGAGCCTGAGCTGTGCATCCTCGATGAAACCGACTCCGGTCTGGATATCGATGCGCTGAAAATTGTTGCAGAAGGCGTGAACAGCCTGCGCGACGGCAAGCGCTCATTCATCATCGTAACGCACTACCAGCGCATCCTGGATTACATCAAGCCAGATCACGTGCACGTGCTGTATCAGGGCAAAATCGTGAAGTCTGGCGACTTTACGCTGGTGAAACAGCTGGAGGAGCAAGGCTATGGCTGGCTTACCGACCAGGAGTGATAACGCGCTGCAGCAGTGGCATCACCTGTTTGAGTCACGCGGCGAACAGCGTTCGCTGCAGGCACAGCAGCACTGGCAGCAGCTGATGCGTGTCGGCCTGCCGACGCGCAAGCATGAAAACTGGAAATACACCGCGCTGGACAGCCTGCTGGCACAGCAGTTCGTGCAGGCGGAAGCGCCAGGCGTGAGCGCTGAGCAGGTGGCTGCGCTGGCGCTGCCGCTGGACGCGATTTGCCTGGTGTTCGTCGACGGTCGCTTCCAGCCTGAGCTGAGCGCGCGTGACACCGGTCTGTTTGACGTGCAGCACAGCCGTGCCGCTGAGCGACGTCCGTTACCGGCTGCGGTACAGCCGGAGGTGTTCCTGCACCTGACGGAAAGTCTGGCGGAAGAGGTGACCTCGATTCGTCTGCCGCGCGGCAAAGCTGCGGCGCAGCCGCTCTATCTGCTGCACATTACCAGCGGCCAGGCGGATGCGCTCAACACGGTGCATCATCGTCACCATCTGGAGCTGGAGTCCGGTGCGGAAGCGCAGGTGATCGAGCATTACGTGACGCTGAATGGCAGCGCCCACTTCACTGGCGCGCGCTTTACCTTTGCGGTGGGCGACAATGCGCAGCTGAAGCATACCAAGCTGGCGTTTGAAGAGAGCAGCAGCTACCACTTTGCGCACAACGACATCGTGATTGGCCGTGACGCGCAGGTGAGCAGCACCAGCTTCCTGCTGGGTGCCGGTTTGTCGCGTCACAACACCAGCGTGCAGCTGAACGGTGAGAACACCCAGCTGTCGCTGAACAGCCTGGTGCTGCCGGTTGGCAGCGAAGTGGCGGATACGCGCAGCTATCTGGAGCACAACAAAGGCCACTGCCTGAGTCGCCAGCTGCACAAAACCATTTCGCGTGACAAAGGGCGCTCGGTGTTTAACGGCCACATCAAAGTGGCACAGCACGCGCTGAAAACTGACGGCCAGATGACCAACAACAACCTGTTGCTCGGTCGCCTGGCGGAAGTGGACACCAAGCCGCAGCTGGAAATCTACGCCGATGACGTCAAGTGCAGCCATGGCGCGACCATCGGTCGCATCGACGACGAGCAGATGTTCTATCTGCGCTCGCGCGGCATCGCCGAAGACGCGGCGCAGCAGATGATCATCCATGCTTTCGCCGCTGAACTGACGGAAGCGCTGGAAGATGACGCGCTGCGTCAGGTGGTACTGCAACGTATTACCGACCGTTTCCCGGGAGTTGAGTCATGAGTTTCGATCTCGAACGAGTCAGAGCGGAGTTTCCGATTCTGAGTCGTGAGGTCAACGGACATCCGCTGGCCTACCTTGACAGCGCGGCCAGCGCACAGCGCCCGCTCGCGGTGATCAACGCGGAAAGTCACTTCTATCAGCACGGCTATGCGGCCGTGCACCGTGGCATTCACTCGCTGAGCGCGCAGGCGACCAGCGATATGGAAAACGTGCGCGCCCAGGCGGCGCGTTTTCTGCATGCTGCCGCGCCGGAAGAGATTATCTTCGTGAAAGGCACCACCGAAGGCATCAATCTGGTGGCCAACAGCTGGGGCGGCAGTCAGCTGCAGCCGGGCGATAACCTGATCGTCACTGAGATGGAGCACCACGCCAATATCGTGCCGTGGCAGATGGTGGCCCAGCGTACCGGTGCGGAAATCCGTGTGCTGCCACTTAACGACAACGGCGAGCTGGCGCTGGAACAGCTGGCGGGGCTGATCGACAGCCGTACGCGCCTGCTGGCCGTGACGCACGTTTCCAATGTGCTCGGCACGGTTAACCCGGTGAAAGCCATCGTGGCGCAGGCGAAAGCCGCGGGCGTGGTGACGCTGGTAGACGGCGCTCAGGCTGTGATGCACCACCCGGTTGACGTGCAGGATATCGGCTGCGATTTCTACGTGTTCTCCGGCCATAAAATCTATGGGCCGACCGGGATTGGCGTGCTGTACGCGCGTAAGGCGCTGCAGGAGATCATGCCACCGTGGGAAGGCGGCGGTTCGATGATCGATCAGGTCATGCTGCCCACTGGCACCACCTGGAATGGCGCACCATGGCGCTTTGAGGCCGGCACGCCGAACACCGGCGGCATCATTGGTCTCGGCGCGGCGCTGACGTGGATCAGCGAACTCGGTCTGGAGACGATCCATCAGCGCGAGAGCCAGCTGATGCGTTATGCGCTGGACAAGCTGGCGTCGGTGCCGGACCTGGTTATTTACGGCCCGGCCGAGCGCAGCGGCGTGGTGGCGTTTAACCTCGGTAAGCACCACGCGTTTGACGTTGGCAGCTTCCTCGACCAGTACGGCATTGCCATCCGCACCGGCCACCACTGTGCCATGCCGCTGATGCGTCATTATGCGGTGCCCGCGATGTGTCGCGCCTCCTTCGCGCTCTACAACAGCGAAGAGGAAGCCGATCGCCTGGCGGCTGGCCTGACGCGCATTCATCGTCTGCTGGGCGGTTGAGCAGATTTCAGGAGTTATGCATGGCAAACCTGCCAGAAAAAGAGAAACTGGTGCGCAACTTCAATCGTTGCGCCAACTGGGAAGAGAAGTACCTCTACATCATTGAACTCGGGGCAAAATTACCAGAATCCTCTGAAAGCTTGCATCAGCCGCAGTACGTCATTTCCGGCTGTCAGAGTCAGGTATGGATTCGCATGACCCCACAGGCAGACGGCACCATTGCTTTTGAAGGTGACAGCGATGCCGCCATCGTTAAGGGCTTGATTGCCGTGGTATTTAGCCTGTATCAGAGTCTGAAAGCGCCAGAGATTCTGGCACTGGATGTCGCCCACTGGTTTGGCGAACTGGCCCTGACGCAACACCTCACCCCTTCGCGTTCGCAGGGGCTGGAAGCGATGATTCGCGCGATCCGGCATAACGCACAGTCTCTCAGCTAAGTTACACTCTCCAGACCCCGGCCATGACCGGGGTCTGTTCCATCCGACAAAGAGAAAATTGCATGAAACCTGCGCTTCGTTTAGCCGGTGCATTGCTGTTGTCCTGTTTCGGACTGTCTGCACCTGCGTTTGCTACGGAATACCCCCTGCCAGCCGCTGATAGCCGTTTGATTGGCGAAAACACCCTGACCACCGTCCCGGATGACAAACGGCCGCTGGAGAGCATTGCCACGCGTTATAAGATAGGCATGCTTGGCATGCTGGAAGCCAACCCGGGCGTCGACCCCTGGCTGCCAAAAGCCGGAACGCAGCTTACCGTGCCGCTGCAGATGCTGTTGCCGGATGCGCCGCGCGAAGGCATCGTGATCAACCTGGCCGAACTGCGCCTCTACTACTATCCCAAAGGGGAAAATCGCGTCGTGGTTTATCCGATCGGCATCGGCCAGTTGGGTGCCGCCACGCCGGCTATGGTGACGATTATCAGCCAGAAAATCCCTAACCCCACCTGGACGCCCACCGTCAATATCCGCAAACGCTACGCCAAAGAGGGCATCACGCTGCCCGCGATGGTGCCTGCCGGGCCGGATAACCCGATGGGGCTGTTTGCGCTGCGTCTGGCGCGCGGCAGCGGCCAGTATCTGATTCACGGCACCAACGCCGACTTCGGCATCGGGATGCGCGTCAGCTCCGGCTGTATTCGTTTGCGGCCGGACGATATCGAAGCGCTGTTCAATAGCGTGCCGCAGGGTACACGCGTACAGGTGATTAACCAGCCAATCAAATATGCCATCGAACCCGACGGCAAACGCTACATCGAGGTACACCAGCCGCTGTCGCGTAATGAACAGGACGATCCGCAGACCATGCCAATTGCGCTGAGCGCGCCGCTGAAAGCCTTTATAAAGAGTGCGAAGAGCGACAGTGCGCTGATAAAGGCGGCGATTGAACGTCGTTCAGGCATGCCGGTGCTGGTGAGCAGTGGGGAACCGGTGAATGAGGCGACGCCGCTGCCGGCAGTGCTGCAGACGCAGCAGGGGGCAACAGGCGGTGCGCAAGCCACCATCAGTCAGGCGCAGGGCGAAGCCGCTGCGACACCGTGATTCAGGGCCAGCGGACGGCAGAATCCGGACAAAAAAAATGGTGCCACAAGGGCACCATTTTTCAAACCAGAACTCTTACTTACGGTAAGAGTGAGCCTGGTTGTCCAGACGCTGGTTAGCGCGAGCTGCGTCGTCTTTAGCAGCCTGAACGTCAGAACGGATTGCGTTCACGTCGTTGCTCAGCTGGTCAACTTTAGCGTTCAGAGTCTGAACGTCTGAAGACAGCTGGTCGATTTTAGCGTTGCTTGAGCAACCAGCCAGCAGAGTTGAACCCAGGATTACCGCGCCCAGTACCAGTTTAGTACGATTCATTATTTATACCCTCTAGATTGAGTTAATCTCCATGTAGCGTTACAAGTATTACACAAAGCTTTTTAAGTTGAGAATAAATTTTTGATGAGAACATGCTTAAATTTGATCGTTCGCTCAAAGAAGCAGCGTTTCGCAGAACATGATGAAAATATTTAGCGAAAACAGAGAGATTTAATCGGATTAACCTTAATTCTGCGGGATATTGAATAGTTATTATCGATTGGAATTTTCCGCTTTCTGTCTTAGGCGCGGAATAAAAAAAGCGCCCCGAAAGGCGCTCTTTTAAATAAACATCACCGGCTCGATCAGAGTACGTGCACCGACGCGGTGTTGGTGGTTCCGCTCGGTACCAGCGCACCCGAAACCATCACCACGACATCGCCTTTCTGCGCGTAGCCGCTCTGCAGCGCCATCTCTTTGCCGATGCGGTAGAAATCATCGGTCGAGGCGATTTCGCTCACCAGACGCGTTTCAATCCCTTTGCTGAGGATCAGCTGACGCGCAGTGGTCTGGTTAGTGGTCAGGGCCAGAATGGTGGCATCCGGGAAGTATTTACGCACGGATTTAGCTGACTTACCGCCTTCGGTCGCCACCACAATCACCGGCGCTTCCAGTTTCTCAGCGGTCTCAACGGCGCCACGGCACACTGCTTCAGTGATACGCAGCTTGCGCGAATCCTGCAGGGAATCAATGCGCGATTTCATCACGCGATCGGTACGCTCGCAGATGGTCGCCATGATGGTGACCGACTCCAGCGGGTATTTACCCTTGGCGCTCTCACCGGACAGCATCACCGCGTCGGTGCCGTCGAGGATGGCGTTGGCCACGTCGCCGGCTTCAGCACGGGTAGGGCGCGGGTTCTTGATCATGGAATCCAGCATCTGCGTCGCGGTGATTACCACTTTGCGCGCTTTATTACACTTCTTGATCATCATCTTCTGCGCGAAGATCACTTCTTCAACCGGGATTTCCACACCGAGGTCACCACGCGCGACCATGATGCCGTCAGAGGCTTCCAGGATCTCGTCGAAGTTGTTCAGGCCTTCCTGGTTTTCGATCTTGGAGATGATCTGAATGTGCTCACCGCCGTGGGCTTTCAGGTGCTCACGGATTTCAAGCACGTCAGAACGTTTACGGATGAAGGAAGCCGCAACGAAATCCACGCCTTGCTCGCAGCCGAAGATCAGATCACGCTTGTCTTTTTCCGCCAGCGCCGGCAGCTGAATGGACACGCCCGGCAGGTTGACGCCTTTGTTTTCGCCAAGGTCGCCATTGTTCAGCACTTTACACACCACGGTGTTTTCCGTGACTTCGGTGACTTCCATGCCGATCAGACCATCGTCGACCAGCACGGTGTTACCAATTTTCAGGTCTTCGGTGAAACCGGCGTAAGTAACGGCAACGCGCTCGCTGTTACCAATCACTGACTGATCGGTGGTGAAGGTGAAGGTCTGGCCAGCTTTCAGGGACACATCGTTGCCACCGTCCAGTTTCATAGTACGGATTTCCGGACCTTTGGTGTCCAGCAGAATCGCGGCCTGGCGACCGGTTTTTTCCATGACGGCACGCATGTTGGTGATGCGCTGACCATGTTCGGCATAATCCCCGTGAGAGAAGTTCAGGCGCATGACGTTCATGCCCGCTTCCAGCAGTTGAGTCAGCATCTCTTCGGATTCGGTTTTCGGACCGATAGTACAAACGATCTTGGTCTTTTTCATGTCAGATTTCTGTAAGTTGTGATGGATGATAAAGGTCGGGGTTCGATGCGCCTGGCACCGAAGTAAAAATCTGTTTGGTGTTGGTACGTTTGACACAGAAGTAAGAATAGGTGACGACGGCTAAGCGTGCAGAGAAGTTATGCGCCGGGCGGAGAGACCGTAGCGACGGCGTTGCGCAAATGATGTAAGTGGCTGGCATAGGCACGTTAGCGCTGAAACCTTTCAGGTGGAACAACGCGGCATAGTATAGTCGCTAAGTATGCGAAAACCAATATAAAAGCAGAGGGAGAAAACCGACTCAGATCAAGGAAAGGCGAGTTGCGCAAGGGAGATAACAGCAAAAGTGGTGCGCTCTAATGGACTCGAACCATCGACCCCCACCATGTCAAGGTGGTGCTCTAACCAACTGAGCTAAGAGCGCATTTCAGAAATCTGGTGCGTCCGAGTGGACTCGAACCACCGACCCCCACCATGTCAAGGTGGTGCTCTAACCAACTGAGCTACGGACGCACTTGGTGCGCTCTAATGGACTCGAACCATCGACCCCCACCATGTCAAGGTGGTGCTCTAACCAACTGAGCTAAGAGCGCAACACGCTGTCAGGGCGACAGCGGGGACGAATATTAACGGCAGGCCGTGATGCTGGCAAGCGGAAAAGTGATTTTTCCTGACGACTGACCAGCAACTGTGCTATGCGTCGTTTTTTTCGCCATTGCGGGCCAAATAAACGCCCGCTCAGCCACTTAGCGCGCGGCGCGTGCCAGGATCACCTGCGCCGGTAAACGCTGCAGACGGCGGATGCGCCAGATCATCATCACCGCTGCCGACGTCAGACCGACGATAAATCCGCACCAGAAACCGGCCGGCCCCAGCGGTGCCACCACCCAATCGGTCAGCGCCAGCACGTAACCCACCGGCAGCCCCAGCACCCAGTAGGCGATCAGGGTAATAAAGAAGATCGAGCGCGTATCCTTATAGCCGCGCAGGATACCGCTGCCGATCACCTGAATCGAATCCGAGAACTGGTAGATGGCCGCCAGCAGCATCAGCTGTGCCGCCAGGGTAATCACTTCCGGGTTAGCGGTATAGAGCGCGGCAATATCGTGGCGGAAGGTCACGGTAAACAGCGCGGTGATCGCCGCCATGGTGATACCCACGCCCTGACCGGTCCACGCGGCGATGCGGGCCTGTTCGGCCGAGCCCTGGCCCAGACGGTAGCCGACGCGAATGGTAGTGGCGACGCCGAGCGACAGCGGCAGCACAAACATCAGCGAGCTAAAGTTGAGCGCGATCTGATGACCAGCGACTTTCACAATGCCGAGCGGCGATACCAGCAGCGCCACCACGGCAAACAGCGTGACCTCGAAGAACAGCGCCAGCGCGACCGGTAATCCCAGCGTGAACAGGCGCGTCAGAATGGCGCGCGACGGTGGCGACCAGCGGCTATGCATGCGGATATCGCGCATGGCCGGCATGCGCTTCAGCCAGAAGCGCATCACCAGATACATCACCCAGTAAACCGACGCGGTGGCGACGCCACAGCCCACGCCGCCCAGCGCAGGCATACCGAAATGGCCGTAAATAAACACATAGTTCAGTGGAATGTTGGTCAGCAGGCCGAGGAAACCCAGCAGCATCGCCGGCTTGGTCTTCGACAGCCCTTCACACTGATTACGTGCCACCTGGAAAAACAGGTAGCCCGGTGCGCCCCACAGCAGCGCGTGCAGATAACCTTCTGCTTTGGCCGCCAGCTGAGGATCAATGTCATGCATGGTGTGAATCAGGTAGCCGGCGTTCCACAGCACCACCATAATCAGCAGCGCCACGCCCGCCGCCAGCCAGTAACCCTGGCGCACCTGTTCTGCGATGCGTTCGCGTCGCCCGGATCCGTTGAGTTGCGCAACGGTTGGCGTCAATGCCAGCAGCAGACCATGACCAAACAAAATGGCGGGAAGCCAGATAGAGGTGCCGACAGCAACGGCGGCCATATCCGTGGCGCTCACCGCACCGGCCATAATGGTATCCACAAATCCCATCGCGGTCTGTGCCACCTGAGCAAGGATGACCGGGATCGCGAGGGCCAGCAATTGACGCGCTTCTGTTAAATACTTCTGCACGTATCACCTGCGTAATTTAAGAAGAGAGCGGGGCGGAATCCCCAAAGAATGCGCGACCTAGTGTAGCGGTAGCCCGCACTTCCGCCAAACATTGATCGCATTTGATTGCGCCATTTGTGTAAAGTTTGCGCGCCGGCAAATTAAACCTTGCGGCGCAAGCTGTGATAAACTGCCACAAACTTCGCAGAGGCTGAAATTATGTTTACCGGAATTGTGCAGGGCACGGCAGAAATTGTCGCCATTGAAGAAAAAGAGTTGTTCCGCACCCACACCGTGCGCTTGCCTGCTGAGCTGCTGCCCGGCCTGGCGCTGGGCGCCTCGGTAGCGCACAACGGGTGCTGCCTGACGGTGACCGCCATTGACGGCGATCGCGTCAGCTTCGATCTCATCAAAGAGACGCTGCGCATCACCAACCTCGGTGAATTACAGGTTGGTGACATCGTGAATATTGAGCGCGCCGCGAAATTCAGCGATGAAATTGGCGGACACCTGATGTCCGGCCATATTATGACCACCGCCGAAATCTGTAAAATTATCCAGTCAGAGAATAACCGCGAAGTGTGGTTTAAATTACAGGACGCTGAGCAGATCAAATATATTCTGCATAAAGGATTCGTCGGCATCGATGGTATCAGCCTGACAGTCGGTGATGTCACCAAAAGTAAGTTCTGCGTGCACCTGATCCCGGAAACGCTGGAGCGCACCACGCTGGGCGCGAAGAAGCTGGGGCACCGGGTCAATATCGAAATCGATCCGCATACCCAGGCGATTGTCGACACCGTCGAACGTGTGCTGGCGCAGCGTGATGCCGCGGCCGCGCTGGCGGCACAAACGCTGCCGGACGCGGAGTAATCGCGAATAAAAAAGGCGCGGTAAGCGCCTTTTATCCTGGCTCGGAAATTAACGCGCCACGCGCAAACCGCCTTCGGCGCCGCGGCTGAAAACTACCTGCCACAGCTGAATATCCCGCGCGCGAAACGCACCGGCGCAGGCGTTGAGGTAATAGCTGAACATCCGTTCGAAACGCTCGCCATACTTCTCCGCCAGCTGCGGCCATGCCGCCTGGAATCGCTCGTACCAGGCCATCAGCGTGGTGTCATAATCCGCGCCGAAGTTGTGCCAGTCTTCCATGATGAAGTGGGATTCGCTGGCATCGGCGATCTGCCGTACCGACGGTAAACAGCCGTTGGGGAAAATGTATTTATCGATCCACGGGTCGACGTTCATGTCGGTTCTGATCGCCCCAATGGTGTGCAGCAAAAACAGGCCTTCCGGTTTCAGGTTACGATCAACCACATCGAAGTAGGTGGCATAGTTTTTCGGCCCGACGTGTTCGAACATGCCCACCGATACGATGCGGTCAAACTGCTGGTTCAAATCACGGTAATCCTGCAGCAGAATGGTCACATCCAGACCGGCACAGCGCTGCTGCGCCATTTTCTGCTGCTCGGCAGAGATAGTCACGCCATGCACTTTCACCCCGTAATGACGCGCGGCGAATTCCGCCAGTCCGCCCCAGCCGCAGCCGATATCCAGTAGCGTCATGCCCGGCTCAAGCTGCAGCTTGCGGCAGATCATATCCAGCTTGTCCTGCTGTGCCTGCTCCAGCGTTTCCGCGCTTTTCCAGTAGCCGCAGGAGTACTGCATAAATGGATCGAGCATCAATGAAAACAGGTCGTTGCCAAGATCGTAGTGCTCTTTACCAACAATCCAGGCGCGTTTCTTTGACTGCAGATTGGTGAGGCGCGCCGCAGCAATGCGCAGCGTATCTTTAAAATGGTGCGGTAACTGCTTATCCAGATGATGTTTCAGCACGCGGTGGAAGAACATATCCAGACGTTCACACTCCCACCAGCCGTCCATGTAGCTTTCACCGAGGCCCAGCGATCCCTCCTGCAGGACCCGTTTGAAAAAATCCGCATGTCTGACCTGAATATCCCAGGGGCGTGTGCCGTTGATGTGAATGTCCGCCCGCTCCAGTAATTCATGGGCGATACGAAACCATTGGTTTTCTTCAAGGCTCACTTCTTCTATACACGATGAACTCATAGCTTCTCCATCACCTTTCCGATTTGAACCTGAGAAAAAGAATAGTCAAATTCCTCAGGCCTGTGAGAGAACTCACGGAAAATCCGTGCGCCAGATAGCCGACGTATTACAGAGGTATGAATCTGAATAGAAATGTCTGCCACAACTCCGGAGGTGAATATCGTGCAGACGCCATCCCAGCGACAGTGTCGCTAAAAAATACGCTCATTATGTTATTGATTTGTTGCAGAAATGCTGACCCACTGAGTATATGCTCACGGAGGTCAGTATTCAATGGCTTATCGTTAGTTTGCTAACGATAATCGTTGCCTTAGAAATTATCTTCGCAGGGACGGGAAGCGTGAGCAATATCACTTTGTGCGCTGGCGCTACGCTGCCACAGGAAACCGGCCCAGGCGAGGATCACCGTGGCCACCATGACCAGCGTGGTATGTAACAGCGCCTGCTGCAGACCGGCGGAAACAATCAGGCTGGCGAGGAAGCATAAGCCCAGCTGCAGCAGATTCTGCAGGCCGGCCGCTTTGCCGGTGGCCTGAGGGAACGGGGCGAGGGCGCTGGACACCACAATCGGGTAAATCGCGCCATTGGCCAGCGCCATGCCGCAGAACGGCAGCAGCAGAGCCACCAGCGGCGGCGTGGTCATCAGCGCCACCGCAAACAGGCCCAGAATGCTCAGGCTGTAAATCATCAGCAACCACGGCAGCAGCTGCGCACCCTGAAAACGGTTCAGCAGTGCGCGACAGCCAAACCCGCCCAGCAGGAAGGCGATGGTCTGCGGAATATAGCTCAGGCCAATGTCCGCCGGGCTCAGACCCGCGGCGGCGAGGATAAACGGCGAGCCGGTCAGCCAGGCGAAGAAACTGGCGGAACAGGCGGCATAAATCACTACGTTACCGCTGTAAATACGCGTCGCCAGCAGCGTCAGCCAGCTGGGCTGCGGCGTGCTTTCGTGGCGCGCACGCGGCGCGCTGGCCAGTTTCAGCGTGCCGAACAGCAGCACCAGCGTCACCAGCGTGAGCGCGAGGAAGATGGCGCGCCAGTGAAAATGGGCCATCAGCCAGGCACCCAGCAGCGGTGCCAGCGCCGGTGACAGCGCCACCAGCGGCATAATCGTGGCAAATACTTTGTTGGCTTTGGCCTGCGGATAGCGATCAACCACCAGCGCCTGCCAGCTCACCGCTGCGGCGCACACGCCTACCGCCTGCACAAAACGCAGCGCCAGCATCAGCCAGACGTTAGTCACCCACAGCATGGCAAGACAGCTCAGCGCAAACAGGCTCAGGCCCGCCAGCAGAATGGGTTTACGGCCGAAGCGGTCCGACAGCACGCCCCACAGCACCTGCGCACAGGCAAAGCCGCCCAGAAACAGGCTCAGGCTGGCGCTGATGGTGCCCGGTGCGGAAGCAAAGTCGCGCTGCATGGCGCCGAAGGCGGGTAAATACATATCGGTGGCCAGAAAGCCGAGCATGCTCAGCACGGCAAGGTAAGGCAGAAATCCTTTGGATGACAGCATGGTTTTTCTCATTCGGCAGGTTGAACGGCGGGGAGTGTAAAAGGGTGCAGCGGGCTTTGTGAAACGCTAATATTTGCAGGGTGCTGTTAAAATTTTTGATGGGAAAACTATGTGGTCGGAATATGCACTTGAGGTGGTGGACGCGGTAGCGCGCACCGGCAGTTTTAGCGCGGCGGCGCAGGAGCTGCACCGCGTGCCCTCTGCCATCAGCTATACCGTGCGCCAGCTGGAAGGCTGGCTGGCGGTACCGCTGTTTGAGCGGCAGCATCGCGAAGTGGTGCTGACGGCAGCAGGCGAGCATTTTGTGCGTGAAGGGCGTTCTGTTATCAAAAAAATGATGGCCACGCGCCGCCAGTGTCAGCAGCTGGCTAATGGCTGGCGCGGTCAGCTCAGTATCGCGGTAGATTGCATCGTCAAACCGCAGCGCACCCGCCAGCTGGTAAAGGATTTTTACCGCCATTTCCCCGATATGGAGCTGATCATCAGCTACGAAGTATTTAACGGCGTGTGGGACGCGCTGGCTGATGGTCGTGTCGATGTGGCGATTGGCGCCACCCAGGCCATTCCGGTCGGCGGCCGCTTCGCCTTTCAGGATATGGGCGCGCTCAACTGGCGCTGCGTGGTGAGTCCGCAGCATGCGCTGGCCCACAGTCCGCAGCTGGACGACGAAACCCTGCGCGCCTGGCCGTCGCTGGTGCTGGAAGATACGTCGCGCGCGCTGCCGCGCCGCATGACGTGGACGCTGGATAACCAGCGGCGGCTGGTGGTGCCGGAGTGGGAAACCGGGCTGGATTGCCTGCAGGCCGGATTGTGCGTGGGCATGGTGCCGGGCCACCTGGCGCGCCCGCTGCTGGACAGCGGCGCGCTGGTGGAGCTGGCGTTACCGCAGCCATTTCCGGACAGCCCGTGTTGCGTCAGCTGGTCTGAGCAGCGCGCGTCACCGGCGCTGGCGTGGTTACTGGAATATCTGGGCGATGCGGAGACGCTGAACCACGAGTGGCTCAGCGAGAAGGTGGCTTAACGGCGGTAATCGCGGAACGGGCCATCGGCCACGGAGCGGCGCTCAATCAGCGTGGGCTGCACTTCAATGGTCTGCGGCTCTTCGCGTTTGCTGGTGATGCGGTCCAGCAGCATCTCCAGTGCCTTTTCCCCCAGCTGTGCTTTCGGCTGGTGCACGGTTGTCAGCGCCGGGGTGAAGTAGCGCGCGTTGCGCACATTGTCATAGCCAATTACCGAAATGTCCTGCGGCACGCGCAGTCCCATCTCGTCGGCCGCGCAAATCGCGCCCATCGCCATGATATCGCCGCCGCAGAACACCGCCGTCGGGCGCTGTTTCTGGTTAAGGATCTGCTGCATAGCCTGATAACCTGACTCCGGTTCGAAGTCACCCTGTACAATCCACTCGGGACGGACGCTGATGCCCGCTTCCTGCATCGCCTTCAGAAAACCCGCATGACGACCGCCACCGGTGTTGCGCTCCATCTGGCCGGGGATAGCACCGATATCGCGATGGCCGCGCTCAATCAGGTATCGTCCGGCGAGGTAACCGCCGTGGAACGCATTGTCCTGCACGGTATCGGTAAAGTCCCCGCGCGATTCGCCCCAGTCCATGACCACCATCGGGATATTGCGGTTCTCTTCCAGCATCTGCAGAAGATCGTCGGGATATTCGGAGCACATGACCAGCAGGCCATCGACGCGCTTTTGCGCCATCATTGACAAATAGGCACGCTGTTTTTGCAGATCGTTATGCGCGTTGCCGAGAATCAGCGTGTAACCACGCTCAAAGCAGTGATTCTCCACGGCTTCAATAATTTCGGCGAAGTAGGGCGCTTCGCTGGAGGTCGCCAGCAGGCCCAGCGTCTTGGTGTGATTCACCTTCAGGCTGCGGGCCACCGCGCTCGGTGAGTAATGCAGCGCTTTAATCGCTTCCCATACGGCGTTACGCGTCTCTTCCGCGACAAAACGCGTTTTGTTGATGACATGCGAAACCGTGGTTGTTGAGACCCCGGCGCGTTTCGCCACATCTTTAATGGTTGCCATGAAAATGGTACTCCTGGGCTTATCGCAACTTACTGATAAGTATATTGTTAAACGTTTGCGTCTGCTAATGGTTTTGCGCCCTGAATATCAGGGCTAATCTGCTTAATCGGGCAGGGAAACATCCTTCAGCAGGCTGTCAATGCAGCATGCGCTAAATCTGTTGCGCAACGAAAGGCGGCGATTCTAGCAAGCCGGGGCGGATAACACGAGATTTTTGCCCATCACTGTGCGAAAATTATTTAACCATGCAAACTGTGTGACTAAGGAGTTGTGATGAGTACCGATTTGAAACTGGCATTGACCACCACCGCCGCTGCTCTGCTGATGATTATTGCCTTTAGCTTTACCGCCATTCTGCATTAATAAAAAAGCCGGTGCTGCTGAACAGCCACCGGCTTTTTTGTTGCGCAACGCTGAGGTTAGCGCACGGTTTTCGGCGTCATCATACGGCGCGCGCCAACGTAATGCTTCTGCCAGTAATCCTCGCCCAGCGCGCTAATCTGAATGTCCTTACCGGTGCGCGGAGACTGAATGAATTTGCCATTGCCCAGATAAACCCCGACATGGTCGGCGGTGCCGCGGTTGTTGATGCGGAAGAACACCAGATCGCCTTTCTCCAGCATCTCGCGCTTGATCGGCGCAGCGTCGCGCAGGTGATACATCTCATTAGCGGTACGGGGAAATTTAAACTTCACCAGGTCTTTGTAGGCGTACCACACTAAACCACTGCAGTCGAAACCGGTGTGCGGTGAGGTGCCTCCCCACTGATACGGTTTACCCAGCTGCCCCATCAGTTTCGTCATCGCGGTTTCACGTGCTTTTTGATAGCGCAGGCGGTGGGCTTTGCTCATTTTAATGCCGCTCAGCTGCTGCACTTCATCATCAACGGCAACGTCACGCGGTTTTTTCGCCAGCCGCTGATGACCATATTTTTTCGCACTGAGCTTAAGTGAGGATTTGCGCTGCGTGGTGTGCTGAAGTGCCGTTTCGCTTTTCTGCTGTTTTTTAAGTTTGAACTTTTGCACCGACGTCAGACGTGACTTTTTACTGGTGGTTTTCACCGGGCGTCGTTTGCGACGCTCATCTTCACGCGCGTTCTTTTTCTCCGCTTTCTGCAAACTGGCATTAACCGGCGCATGCGGAGAAGCCGCAGCCACATTAAAGAACAGTTGGGCAAAAGCCAGTATGAAAAGCGTAATCAGTAAACGCATAGTCCGGTTACAGGTTAAGCCGTCGGCAGGAAGCCAGACCGCGGTAAAGTTAGAAAAATCTGATCGACGATCAGCACCGGGGCAATTCTAATCCACTTTTTTTGCAAAAGGTAAGGTCTTTTTCCATTAATCTGTCACGGTACTGAAAGTGGGGCAAAAATGAGCGATTTCAGCTGTTTAACCCAGCGGAATTATTGCTAATTATTAATTGATTAATGCTTATTAATGATACGAAAATGTTATTCGTGGCGCGCGAACTTAACAAACATGGCGATATGCGCCGGCTAAGGCAAAATCCCGTTTTCAGTCGCGGGGCGAAGTCGCTACAATAAACAAACACGAAGTGAAGGATTAAGGAAGGCAAAAATGAGTACTGTTGAAAAAATTCAGCGCCAGATCGCAGAAAATCCGATCCTG
Source organism: gamma proteobacterium symbiont of Scutellera amethystina (assembly GCF_059730845.1). Lineage (NCBI taxonomy): Bacteria > Pseudomonadati > Pseudomonadota > Gammaproteobacteria > gamma proteobacterium symbiont of Scutellera amethystina. The sequence continues at coordinate 2,335,815 of NZ_AP035935.1, read as the reverse complement.
CTGTACATGAAAGGTTCGCCGAAACTGCCAAGCTGCGGTTTCTCTGCACAGGCGGTACAGGCGCTGTCTGCCTGTGGTGAGCGCTTTGCGTACGTAGACATTCTGCAAAATCCGGATATCCGCGCTGAGTTACCGAAATACGCCAACTGGCCAACTTTCCCGCAGCTGTGGGTGGATGGCGAGCTGGTCGGCGGCTGTGACATCATCGTTGAGATGTTCCAGCGCGGCGAACTGCAACCGCTGATCAAAGAGACCGCTGAGAAGCACAAAGAAGCAGAATAAGAAAAAGGCCGACAGCAGTGTCGGCCTTTTTTTTGGCTGCGGTCTGACGGGCCTCAGGCCGAGGCATCGTCTTCGGCCGGCTCTTCACTCACCGCCAGCGGCCAGCCGCCGAGGCGTTTCCAGCGATTCACCAGTTCGCAAAACAGCGTGGCGGTCTGTTCGGTATCGTACAGTGCCGAGTGCGCCTGAGTGCTGTCAAAATCTATCCCCGCCGCTTTACAGGCCTTCGCCAGTACCGTTTGTCCCAGCACCAGCCCGCTCAGCGCGGCGGTGTCAAAGGTGGCGAACGGGTGGAACGGGTTACGCTTCATGCCGGTGCGCTCTGCCGCCGCCATCAGAAAATTATGATCAAAGGTGGCGTTGTGCGCCACAATAATCGCCCGGTTACAGCCGCTGTCTTTGGTGCCTTTGCGTACCATTTTGAATATGGCATGCAGCGCCTCATATTCACTCACCGCACCGCGCAGCGGATTGCTGGGGTCGATGCCGGTAAACGCCAGCGCTTCAGGATTGAGAATCGCCCCTTCGAACGGCTCCACGTGGAAATGCAGGGTTTCATCGCGGTGCAGCCAGCCATCCTCATCCATTTTTAACGTGGTGGCGGCGATTTCCAGCAGCGCATCGGTTTGCGCATTAAAACCGGCGGTTTCAACGTCAATCACCACAGGATAAAAACCACGGAAACGTTGATGGAGAGCGTTTAAGGCGTTCGATTCAGACATCAGGATCTCATTGCAGGAAATGGGGCAGCGCGCATTATGGCAAAAATCGGCGCAGGGTGCAGCAGGAGAGGGAAGTCAGCCCGCAAATTAGCAGGCTGACTAACGGCATTAGTTGCCGAGGCCGTGACCGGCGTGTTTGTTTTCGATCAGCTCGATTTTGTAGCCGTCCGGATCTTCCACGAAAGCGATGATGGTGCTGCCGCCTTTGACCGGGCCGGCTTCACGCGTGACGTTACCGCCCGCCTGACGGATGCGGTCGCAGGTCGCCGCGACATCATCCACGCCCAGCGCGATGTGGCCGTAGGCATTGCCGAGGTCGTATTTATCCACGCCCCAGTTGTAGGTCAGCTCAATGACCGCACCTTCGCTCTCTTCGGTGTAACCCACGAAAGCCAGGGTGTATTTGTATTCGGTGTTTTCGCTCTGACGCAGCACGCGCATGCCCAGCACGCGGGTGTAAAAATCGATGGAGCGCTGCAGATCGCCAACGCGTAACATAGTGTGAAGTAAACGCATAACATCCTCTTTTCAAAAGTCATCAGGGAACCCGCTTAGTATAGCGAGGGAATGCCCTGAAGAAAGCACGCGGCCGCACATCCGCTGCGGCCGAGTTTGACTTACAGTGTCGGGTAGTCGGTGTAACCTTCCGCGCCGCCGCCGTAGAAGCTCTCCGGACGCTGCGGGTTAAGCGGTGCATCCTGCTGCAGGCGCGCCACCAGATCCGGGTTGGCGATGAAGTCACGGCCAAAGGCCACCGCGTCAATCAGGCCACGCGCAATCAGATCGTCCGCTTTTTCCACGGTGTAGGCACCGGCACCGATAATCACGCCCGGGAAGGCGGCGCGCACTTTCTGGCGGAACTCATCGGTGTAAGGCTTACCGCCCGCCCAGTCTGGCTCAGACAGGTGCAGGTAGGCGAGGCCGCGCTTGCCCAGTTCGCTGATGTACCACAGTGCCGCTTCTTCTTCATCCGGACCGTTTTCCAGATTCTGGAAGGCGCCGATTGGCGAGATACGGATACCGATGCGATCGGCTGACCAGTTAGCAATTGCCGCATCGACCACTTCCAGCGCGAAACGGCCGCGCTTCTCAATCGAACCGCCGTATTCATCGGTACGCTGGTTAGAACCCGGTGCGAGGAACTGATGCATCAGATAGCCGTGCGCAGAGTGCAGTTCCAGCAGATCAAAATCGGCGTCGCGCGCATTGGCTGCCGCCTGACCGAAGTCTTTAACGATCTGCTGAATTTCTGCCACGCTCAGTTCACGCGGCATGGAGGTATCTTCGCGGTATACGCTGCCGTCGGCGGCGCGCAGCGAGGTGCGGGTGCCAGCGGCGATCGCGGACGGTGCGACCGGCGCTTTGCCATCCGGCTGCACGCTATTATGCGAGATGCGGCCGGTGTGCCACAGCTGAACGGCGCTGTGACCGTGCGCGGCGTGAATGCCTTCGTTAATCATTTTCCACGCAGCAATTTGCTCTGCGGTGTGTAAACCCGGCGCACCGGCGTAGCCTTTCGCCTGGAACGAAACCTGGGTGGCTTCGGTAATGATCAGACCCGCGCTGGCGCGCTGCTGATAATACTCCGCCATCAGCGGGGTAGGAATATCGCCCGGTTCAATGCTGCGCAGACGCGTCAGCGGCGCCATAAATACACGGTTAGGTACGGTAATCGCGCCCACTTTCAGCGGGGTGAACAGCTGTTTACTCGCCATGATGACTCCTGTAATAGACCGGTCGTCTAGAAATTGCCGTTTTTAAAAATCAGCGGTGATTAAGCCACTGTTCGATGGTGTCGAGCGCCAGGCTAATCGGCCCGGGCTCACGTGAAATCTTGCTCTGCAGGCTGGCACCCAGCCACAGCAGATAACAGCGTTGCGCCAGCTGCTGCGGGCTTTGCCCATAGGGCAGCGGCTGTTCGGCTGCGACCTCCGTCAGACAGCGTGCGTAAGCCGCCGTAATGGCCGTGGCACCGCGCTGCAGCGCATCGCGCATCGGCTCTGACAGATCGCACACTTCGCCGGAAAGCTTAACGCCCAGACAGCCGACGATGTGACCCTGCTCAATAAACAGCCGTTCTGCGTAGCGAAAATGCTGCAGTAAGCGTTCGCGTGCAGTAACGCCGGGCTGGGTCAGCTGCTGTTCAACCTGCTGCTGATAGTTGACGAAATAGCGCTCGAGCAGCGCCACACCGAACGCTTCTTTTGAGCGGAAGTAGTGATAAAACGAGCCTTTCGGCACTTCCGCCAGCGCCAGCATTTCGCTCAATCCCATGCCGGTGAAACCGCGCTGCAGGCAGACCTGCTCGCCGGTGGCGAGCAGATGTTCACGGGTTTCGTTGCGTTGCACTGTCTTATTCATGGCAGGCAGAGTATTAGACCAGTCGGTCTAATGCAATCCTCAGGCGCGATTCTGGCACGATTTGATCATATCCAGCTGCGGCTGATACTGCTGCGTCTGGATGTTGAACAGGCCGAGCACCGTGTGGAACAGATTATCCTGCGACACCGCTGTCTCTGCCGCCTGCTGGCGCAGACAGGCCTGATCAATGTGATACGCCGCGGCGTAGCCCGGCGACATCCACAGCAGCAGCGGGATGTGCGTCTGCTGCGACGGCGCAAACAGGTACGGCGCACCGTGCAGGTACATGCCGTGTTCGCCCAGCGATTCGCCATGGTCGGACAGGTACACCAGCGCCACGTTAAAGCGATCGCTCAGGCCCTTCAGCTTATCGATGGTGCGACTCAGCATATCGTCGGTATACAGCAGCGAGTTATCGTAGGTGTTAACCAGCGCCTGGTGGTCGCAATCCTGTATCTGATTGCTGTCGCAGGTGGGCGTAAAGCGCTGGAACGCGGCCGGATAGCGCTTAAAGTAAGCCGGACCGTGGCTGCCCATCTGGTGCAGTACGATGATGCCGTCATTGTGCAGGCTGTCGACATAGTTATCAAAGCGATGCAGCAGGACGTCATCGAGGCAGAAGCCATCGTGGCAGTACTGTGGCAGCTGCCACTGCGTCATATCGGTATGCGGCACGCGGTCGCAGGCACCTTTGCAGCCGCCGTCGTTTTCGCGCCACAGCACGCTGATTCCGGCATGGGCCAGCACATCCAGTACGCCTTCCTGATGATGGGCGAGGTTCGCGTCATAATGCTCGCGCGGCATATTCGAGAACATGCACGGCACCGAAATGGCGGTTTCCGTGCCGCAGGAGCTGGCGTTGGGATAATAAATCACCTGCTGCTTTTTCAGCTGTGGGTTGGTGTCGCGCGCATAGCCGCCGAGGGAGAAATTCTCCGCGCGCGCAGTTTCGCCCACCACCAGCACCACCAGCGTCTTTTTCGGCTCGGCGGTGATTAGCGGCCCTTTCTTCGCATCTTCGCCAATCTTCACCAGCGCCTGGCTGCCCTGCAGATAGCGCTGATCGACATAATGGCCGGTGCCACTGACAATATTGGCTGGGGTGATCATCTTCACCAGGCCTTTGTTATTGCGGATTAGCGAAGCATAGTCTTTGTAGAACAGCACAGCCATCAGCAGAATCACCAGTACGGCACCGAGCGCACTGGCGAGGCGCTGCAGCAGGTTCCACCACCAGCGCTGGCGATTGCTGATGCGGACGCTGCACACCAGCGCGATCGGAAGAATGCCCATCAGCAGCATCCAGATGACATAGTTGCGGCTCATCAGCGCGCCGGTTTCCTGCGCATTCGACTCAAACACGTTTTCGATCATGTTGGTGTCGATGACCGTACCAAAGCTGTGCATAAAGTAGTTGGCGGCGGCGCTGGCGAGAATAAGCACAATCAGCAGCGGTTTGCGTATCCACGGCCAGGCCAGCAGCGAAAAGAGCAGATAAAACGCCGCGACCAGCACCACCGGCATGCTGGCGGCGAACAGATAATCATGCACGCGGGTGTAGGGAATAATTTCCCACGCGCGCAGTAAAAACAGGGCATTGAGGACAAAAGCAAAGAACAACGCGGCCAGTAAATTAAAACTGTTGTCGTGACACTGTAACTTAGAGATCAGTTTCATGGAGACTCATCGGAATAACGGAATATGACAATCGTATGAATTGAAGATGAGGAAAACCTTAACCGCGTCTCCTTACCTGATTGATTCCCTGACTATCGCCACGGTCACGGAAGCTGGCGTGGTTGTCGCCGTGTACAGTACCAGTAATAACGGTTTATGCCTTGCACTATGTCACTAAGCTGTTATCAATAAGAGTGGATAGGTTCATTGCGGAGGTGATGTGGCTGAGCAATTAGAGTTTTTTCCGGTTCCGAGCCCCTGTCGTGGTATCTGCCAGAGCGATGCGCGCGGCTATTGCCGTGGCTGTCTGCGCAGCCGGGAGGAGCGCTTCAACTGGATGAAATTCAGCGATGCGCAAAAACGCGAGGTGCTGCGCCTGTGTCGTCAGCGCCTGTTGCGCCTGCAGCGTCAGAAAAAAGTGGATGAAAATCCTGATCCACAGCAACCGGAGCTGTTTTAAGAAAACGCGGCGTACGCATTTGGTTATACTCGCGCTTTCGCTATTGCGCAGAAGGGAGTTTAACCATGTTACAACCGCAATCTATTGCCCCGCAGGGACCCGCTTTTTCGCCGCTGATCGCCGGTTACTGGCGGCTGATGGAGTGGGGCATGACGCCACAGCAACTGGTGCAGTTCATTGAGCATCATCTGGCATTGGGCATCACCACCGTTGACCACGCCGACATCTATGGCGACTATCGCTGTGAAGCCGCGTTCGGCGAAGCGCTGCGCCTGGCACCGCAGCTGCGTCAGCAACTGCAAATCGTCACCAAGTGCGGCATTGCCACCCGCGCGAAACCGGAACATAAAATCGGTCACTACATCACCGAAGCCAGCCACATCCTGCACAGTGCGGAAAATTCCCTGCGCCACTTTGCCACCGATTATCTCGATCTGCTGTTGATTCACCGTCCGGATCCGTTAATGGATGCGGATGAAATCGCCGACGCCTTCCTGCAGCTGCATCAGAGTGGCAAGGTGCGTTATTTTGGCGTCTCCAACTTTACCGCTGCGCAGTTCACGCTGCTGCAATCCCGTCTGCCGTTTAGCCTGGTCACCAATCAGCTGGAAATCTCACCGCTGGAGCAGTCGGCGCTGCTCGACGGCACGCTCGACCAGTGTCAGCAGACGCGTATGCGCCCAATGGCGTGGTCGTGCCTCGGTGGCGGCCGCCTGTTTAACGATCCGCACTACCAGCCGCTGCGCGATGAGCTGGAACAGGTGCGTCAGGAGATCGGTGCCAGCAATATCGAGCAGGTGGTTTATGCCTGGGTAATGAAACTGCCCAGTCGTCCGCTGCCGATTATCGGTTCCGGTAAAACCGCGCGTGTGAGCGACGCGGTGAAAGCCTGTGAACTGACGCTGGATCGCCAGCAGTGGTTCCGTATTCGCAAGGCGGCGCTCGGCTACGATGTGCCCTGAAGCGTAAATCTGCGTCAAACTACGGCAGCCTGGGCAAAAGCGGTCCAGGCTTAGAAGGAATCTGAACCGTAAGGAGACGTTATGAAAAAAACCATTATGGCCGTGCTGACGCTGGTGTTTGCTGCCGGTGCACACGCGGCGTCAGAAGACGTGACGCTGCATCAGGTGACGGCGCAGGGTATCGGTGAGTCGATCGGTAAGGTGACCATCAGCGAAACCCCGTATGGCCTGCAGTTCGCGCCGGCGCTGAGCGGGCTGAAACCCGGCATTCACGGCTTTCACGTCCACGCTAAAGGCAGCTGTGAGCCCGGCGAATCCGCCGGCAAAACCGTGGCGGCCGGCGCGGCGGGCGGTCACCTCGATCCGCACAACAGCGGCAAGCACCTCGGTCCATACGCTGAAGGCCACCTCGGCGATTTGCCCGCGCTGTATGTCACCGACGACGGCAAAGCCAGCTATCCCGTGGTGGCGCCCCGTCTGAAATCCCTGAGCGAGATCAAAGGCAAAGCATTGATGGTGCACGTCGGCGGCGACAACCATGCTGACCATCCGCAACCGCTTGGCGGTGGCGGGGCACGTCTGGCCTGCGGCGTGATCTGACCACCGGGCGGCGACGGGCCTGACCCGCCGCCGCCGCGCAGAAAAATTCTGACCCATTTTCCTGCTACTCAGCGGCAACATTCCATCCTATGATGTTGATTCAGGAACGGAACCGCTCAGGGGCAGGCATGAAAACGCGTGGGATTTTGCTGTTGTGTTTAGCGCTGGTGGGCTGCGATCGCCCGAATGATACCCAGCTGCGACTGGAGGCCAGCCGTCAGCTGCAGCGAGATATAGATACCAATCCGCTGCGCGCCAGTTGTGAAAATATTGCCCGCGGCCGCGAATGGCTGACGCAGCATACCCTGCAGCGGCTGCAAGCCAAAGGCTGTCAGAACGTCCTGCGCAGCGCCACCGAAACCAATTTCACCCATACCGAAATCCGCCGTCACAGCATCACCGTGGTGTGCGGCGGCATTCAGGGCACCAGTTTTACCGGCAGCACGCTGGCGCGGCGCTTTATCTACTCGTCGGACGAGAAAGCGCTGGTGATCGAACCGATGTCCGAGCAGGATAAAACCCGTTTTGAAGGGCAGAAGACCCTGCAACAGCTGCACGATGACTTTGATCGGCAGTTTACCCAGTACTGTGAATGATCAATCCGGCACCGCCTGACGCAGCTGCGCCAGCGAACAGCGCAGGCGCCACAACATACCCGCCAGGGTATTCGCGTCGCTCTCCGGCTGCCCCTGAAGCTGATCAATGGCCTGCTGCAGCGTATCCAGCGCGGTCTGCAGCGAGTCGTGACGCACACCGCGCAAACTCATGATGCGCTGCAAATCCTGCAGACTGCTGTCGCGCAGCTGCGCCAGCGCCGGTGAGCGGGGTTGCCAGGCGCGCAGCTGCCAGACAATGTGCGAACAGTTCAGCAGCACCACGCCCCAGCGCAGCAGCCACAGGCGCGCCTGCTCATCACGGCTGTGGCTCAGCTGGCTGATGTGATGATAAATCTGCGATTCAAACCGGCTTTCACTCAGGCGCGGCTGGCGACGTAGCTGATCGAGAAAAGCGTGGCGCAGCGCCCGGATATGGCGCCGGCTGCGGCGCGCATCAGAACCCGGCTGTAACACCTGAAACGCCAGCCACGCCAGCAGGACGCCACACACTTTTGCCAGGTTATCGTTAAGGAAGCTCTGGAAATCCCAGTCTGGCGGATTACTTACCGCGATAAACGATCCCATAAACACAATAAACTGGCCCCACAGCGCGGCGCGTTGCTTCTGTTGCAGCTTAAACAGTTGCAGCGTCAGCAGCAGCGGGAACAGCAGCAGCAAAAACTGCCACAGCGCGCTGATTTGCACCATCAGACCAAACTGCAGCACAAAGCTGAACAGCGACAGCCACAGCAGCGTTTTCAGCAGCAGCGACACGCTGCCGCCGGGCGAAGGCGATGACGAGTAGAGCACGCAGGCAATAGCGGTAAGCGTCAGCGCGGCGGCGCCAGCGTCCCACTGGGTACCGATCCAGAACGCGCAGCCCAGCATGATCACGCTAAAGGTGCGCAGCGCACTCCAGCCAGCTTCGGCACTGTCGCTGGCACGTGCCAGTGCCGGCGCGTACGGTGGCTGGAAACGGGTGTCAGCGTCGGCGCGCTCAATCAGGCGAATCCAGCGCTCCACATTCAGCCACACCCAGCAGAAGTAGCGCAGCCGCTGGACAAAAGCACGCTGGCGGAAATCACCGTGCACGTCCGGTGTGATGCTGCGCAGAATCTGCGCCAGACGGTATTTATCACACTGCGGCTGCGCCAGTTCGTGCAGCAGCTGTTGCATTGCGCTGTACAGCGCCGGCGGCGCGTCGGGCCAGTTAAGCAGCATGCGCCGCAGGCTGGAGAGCACGCTGGTCAGGCGCAGCTGCTGATGCAGCACGTAATTAAGCACGTTATTTTGCCGGCGGAAGCGATAGTGGCTCCAGAAGGCCTGAATGCGCAGCAAATTCATGGTAAGGATCTGGCTGATCACCGTTTCGTGGGCGGTGCGCACATTTTCTGTGCTGCTCTGCTGCAACAGCAGCACCGCGTGGTCAAGCAGGCGGGTGTGCATCTGGCGCAGCGATAGCATCAGTGCGCTGCCGTCCGAGGTGCTGGGCAGGATCATCATCATCAGCCCGGCACAGAGAATCCCGACGATCACTTCGCACACGCGCGCCTGGGGGATGTCCCACAGCTGGCTGACGTCGCTAACGTTAACGCTGCTGAAGGCGATAATCGCGGCGGTGTAACCGGCCAGTGAAAAGGCGTAGGCTACATTGTTTTGAAAATGGCTGGCGACCCAGGTGCAGAGCGCCAGCCAGCCGGCCATGAAAAAGGCAAACAGCCACGGTTCGTTGAGCGTATGGCCGGCAATCAGCAGCGCGGCGCTGGCACCGAGCAGGCTGCCGACGATGCGTCCCAGGCTTTTGCTGATGGCGCCGCCAACGGTGGGAAAACTCACCACCGCGGCGGACGTCATGGCCCAGTAAGGCTGATCCAGCTGCAGCGCATACGCCAGGGTGAGCGCCAGACACATCGCGATTGCGTTACGTAACGCATAGCGCCACTCGCCGCCGGTTGCCTTTATCCACGGCAGATTGTGCCAGGCCAGCCACTGCAGATTCATACCGGCCTCAGTGCGCGACAGAGATGGTGCAGGTGGTACCGGCCACCAGCGGCACATTATCCGGTACCGCGTTTAGCCGGATACGCACCGGAACGCGCTGCGCCAGCCTGACCCAGGGCACATTGGGTTTGATATCAGGCACCAGACCGCCGTCGCTGGCGATGCTTTGGTCGTAAATGGCCCGCCCGATACTCTCCACCTGGCCCTGCAGTCGTGCGCCGTTGCTATACAGCACGATTTGCGCCGCCGAGCCGGGCTGGATATGGCGCAGTTTGGTCTCTTCGAAATAGCCCATCACATAGTAAGAGTGGCTGTCGACCAGCGCGAACAGTGGCGTACCGGCGGTCGCGTAATTGCCGGCACGCAGCGTCAGGTTACTGACCCAGCCGTCGGTCGGTGCCGTCACCGTGGTTTGCTGCAGGTTCCAGCGCGCCTGATCGAGCATCGCCTGTGCGGCTTTCGCTGTGGCGGCCGCCGCATTCGCGTTGAGGCGCGCCGCGTCCATATCTTCAGCGGAGATCACGTTACGCGGCAGGCTGGCACGGCGATCCGCCTCATGCTGCGCTTTGGCGAGGTCGGCCTGCGCCTTCGCCAGCTGGGCCTGCGCATTGGTCAGCGCAATCTGCCACGGCACCGGATCCAGCGTCAGCAGCACCTCGCCTTTATGCACGAACTGATTGTCGCGCACGGCCAGCGTGCTGATACGGCCGGAGACCTCGGGCGTCACGTCCACCAGTTCAGCGCGCACTTTGCCATCGCGCGTCCACGGGGCCTGCATGTAGTAGTTCCACATCCACCAGCCTGCGAGCAGCGCCAGGGCAAACACCACAAGGGTAGAAAAGTACTTAAAGGGGTTGAATTTCATGGTGATTTATCCGAGGCTCAGTATCCACAGTGCGCCGCTCACGCACAGAACAAACAGTGAGAGATCCATTAAGGTGGGGTGCCAGACATCGCCGGAGTAGATCCAGCCGCGCAGCAGCGGATGAATCAGCAGCCAGAAAAAGAAGCCCAGCAGCACCGCTTTGAACAGCGGCGGGAAGAACAGTGAGGCACCGAATACCAGATCGGTCAGCGGCGCCGTCGCGGTGAGCGCGAAGATTGACACGTGGCATCATCCTTTTTACCCGGGCACGGTTAAATCAAGTGTAGACAGCGGGCGTGCCGTCTGGCCCGGGATTTGTAATTTGTCCTGTAAACTCGCAGAATAGTGTAAAATCTGGCTTGATAGCTAGCAAGCTAATTATAAGGAGATGAAATGGATACGCCGCTTGGAACAGATCTGTCTCGCCTGGTGCGCATCTGGCGCGCGTTGATCGACCAGCGTCTGAAGCCGCTTGAGTTGACACAAACCCACTGGGTGACGTTGCACAATATTCATCAACTCCCGCCAGAGCAGTCGCAGATTCAGCTGGCGAAAGCCATCGGTATTGAGCAGCCGTCGCTGGTGCGTACGCTGGATCAGCTGGAAGAGAAGGGGCTCATCACCCGCGCCACCTGCGCTAACGATCGCCGCGCCAAGCGCATCAAGCTGACCCGTCAGGCTGAACCGATCATTGAGCAGGTCGAAAACGTGATAGACGCGACGCGTGACGACATCCTCTCCGGCATCAGCCTCGAAGAGATCAATCAGATGGTGACGCTGATTGCCCGGCTGGAAAAAAACATTCTCGAGTTGCAGAACCGCGAGAAATAAAAAAACCGACGCACTGGCGTCGGTTTTTTTTATCTGTGCGCTTAGCGCGGAGAGACGGTGACCTGGCTGCCGTTGGAGGCCATCACCACGCGCTGGCCGACCGAGTAACGACTGGCGGACTGTTTCTGCACCACCATAATGGTATTGCCGTCATCCTTACGGATCTCCAGCTCTACGCCGTCAGATTTGTTGAGCGCACCCTGCACGCCCTGACCGGCTACGCCGCCCAGTACCGCACCGCCGGCCGTTGCCAGACTGCGCCCCGCGCCGCCGCCGATGGTGTTACCGAGGAAACCACCCAGCACCGCACCGCCAATGGCACCGATCACATTACTGTCATCGCCGCCCTGAATTTTTACCGGACGCACGGATACCAGCGTACCGTATGAGACGCTTTGAACCTGCTTGGCTTCGCTGGCGCTGTAAACATCGCCGGAAAGGGTATCGTTATTAACACAGCCAGCCAGCGTGATACCCGCCAGGGCTACGGCTACGAAACGCTTAATCATGAGAAAGCTCCTTAATGCAAAAAAACGCCATATTCTCGTCCTGTACTGCAACAGTATAAGTCAGAAAATGGTCAATTGACGCGATGTCCGAACAATATGCGGCTGGGCCGAAGCATAGACCACCGCCCATCAACAAAAATTCAATTGCCGGATGAAAATAGTTTGCTGCCGGAATGCGTGTCGCAGCGCAGTTGAAAAGCGGAAATTTATCATAGAATTAGCCCCGGTAATTTGCCAGGCTAAACACAGATGCATTGCAGGCCCGCAAACGGGTAAGGAAGCGCTATGAAATCAGGACGCTATATCGGCGTGATGTCCGGCACCAGCCTGGACGGCGTAGACGTCGTGCTGGCCGCGATCGACCAGCATATGGTGGCGCAACAGGCCAGCTACTGCCATCCCATCCCGCTGGCGCTGCGTCAGCAGGTGCTGGAAATTTGTCAGGGACAGACGCTGACGCTGTCGCAGCTCGGTCAGCTTGATACCCGGCTCGGCCAGCTGTTTGCGGAAGCCGTACTGACGCTGATGCAGCAGCAGGCGCTGGAGGCCAGCGATATCATGGCGATTGGCTGCCACGGCCAGACGGTGTGGCACGAGCCGCAGTCGGCGGCACCGAATACGCTGCAAATTGGCGACAATAACCAGATCGCTGCCGCGACCGGCGTCACGGTGGTGGGCGATTTTCGCCGCCGCGACATGGCGCTGGGCGGCCAGGGCGCGCCGCTGGTACCGGCTTTTCACCAGGCGTTGCTGATGGACAGCGTTGAACGGCGCATGGTGCTGAATATTGGCGGCATCGCCAATCTGTCGCTGCTGATACCCGGTCAGCCGGTGCGTGGCTTTGATACCGGACCAGGTAATATGCTGATGGATGCGTGGATCTGGCGCCACAAAGGCCTGCCGTTTGATAAAGATGCCGGCTGGGCGCGCAGTGGCCAAGTCGTGCCCGCGCTGCTGGAGCAGATGCTCGGCGATCCGTGGTTTGCGCTGCCGCCACCCAAAAGCACCGGTCGGGAATACTTTAACCTGGGCTGGGTGGAACAGCAGCTGCAGCGCTTCCCGGCGCTGGCCCCGCAGGATGTGCAGGCAACGCTGTGCGAGCTGACCGCGCTGACTATCGCCCATCAGGTACAGCTCAACGATGGCTGCGATCGTCTGCTGGTGTGCGGCGGCGGCAGTCGCAATCCGCTGCTGATGGCGCGGCTGGCCGCGCATTTGTCTGGCACTGAAGTGGGCACCACCGATCAGGCCGGTATCAGCGGTGATGATATGGAGGCGCTGGCCTTTGCCTGGCTGGCGTTCCGCACCCTGTCCGGGCTGCCGGGCAATCTGCCGGCGGTAACCGGCGCGCGCGAAATGAGCGTGCTGGGCGCCATCTATCCCGCCAATTCCCACGCAATACGTTAAGGAGCAAACATGAAAAAGATGATCGTGCTGGCCGGCACCCTGACCTTACTCAGCGGCTGTGGTATCTGGCATAAACCCGCACCCGCGCCAGAGACGTTACATTACCAGTGTGGCACGCTGCCGCTGACGGTCACTCTGGACAACGCGAAGCAGCAGGTAAGCTTTATTCTGGACGGCAAACCACTCACGCTGACCCAGACGGTGTCTGCCTCCGGCGCGCGTTACAGCGATGGCACCTACGTTTTCTGGTCAAAAGGCAATGGCGCTTTTGTTGAACGCAACGATAAAATCGTGATTAATGATTGTGAACTGCAGAACGCGGATGCCTCCGCACAGTAAGAGAGAACCGGGATACCAGCATGAGCGACAGTGACAGCTTGCAACACATTGCCCACCTGCGTCGGGAGTACACGCGTGGCGGGCTGCGGCGCAAAGATTTGCCAGATACTCCTCTGGCGCTGTTTGAGCAGTGGCTGCAGCAGGCGTGCGCCGCGCAGCTGCCCGATCCCACCGCTATGACGGTGGCGACGGTGGACAGCAGCGGCCAGCCCTATCAGCGCATCGTCCTGCTTAAACACTACGATGAGCAGGGCATGGTGTTTTACACCAACCTCGGCAGCCGTAAAGCGCTGCAGCTGGCGGACAATCCGCGCATTTCCCTGCATTTCCCCTGGCACTTCCTTGAGCGTCAGGTGATGGTGCTGGGCGAAGTGGAGAAATTGTCGCCGCTGGAAGTGCTGAAGTACTTCCACAGCCGTCCGCGAGACAGCCAGATTGGCGCCTGGGTATCGAAACAGTCGAGCCGGATTTCCGCGCGCGGCGTGCTCGAGGGCAAATTCCTTGAGCTCAAGCAGAAGTTTCAGCAGGGGGAAGTGCCGCTGCCGAGTTTCTGGGGCGGATTCCGTGTCAGATTCCACACCATGGAGTTCTGGCAGGGCGGCGAACATCGCCTGCATGACCGCTTCCTTTATCAGCGTGATGGCAGCGGCTGGACAATCGACCGTTTAGCACCGTAAAACTGCGTTTTATCCCCTTTCAGCGCTGGCGCACGGCTCGTCAGCGCTTTATGCTATAGCCCTCATTTTTTTCGTATCCGCACGTCAGCGGACAGCTGTGTACCAGCATAGGTGCAGTCTGATCAATTTGGAGTCAGTGATGACCAGCAGTAACCTGATACAACAATTGCAAGAGAGAGGCTTAGTAGCCCAGGTAACGGACGAGGAAGCGTTAGCAGAGCGGCTGGCGCAAGGGCCAATTGCACTCTATTGCGGCTTTGATCCCACCGCTGATAGCTTGCACTTGGGCCATCTGGTGCCGCTGCTGTGCCTGAAACGTTTCCAGGATGCTGGCCACAAGCCGGTGGCCCTGGTCGGCGGTGCCACCGGCCTGATCGGCGATCCCAGCTTTAAAGCGGCCGAACGTAAACTCAATACCACGGAAACCGTTAACGAGTGGGTAGAGAAGATCCGCAAACAGGTTGCGCCTTTCCTCGATTTTGACTGCGGCGACAACAGCGCCATCGCGGCCAACAACTATGACTGGTTTGGCGGCATGAACGTGCTGACCTTCCTGCGCGATATCGGTAAGCACTTCTCGGTCAACCAGATGATCAACCGTGAAGCGGTGAAAATGCGCCTGAACCGTGAAGATCAGGGCATCTCCTACACCGAGTTTTCCTACAACCTGCTGCAGGGTTACGACTTTGCCGAACTGAACAAGCGCTACGACGTGGTGCTGCAGATTGGCGGCTCCGACCAGTGGGGGAACATCACCTCCGGCATCGATCTGACGCGTCGTCTGCATCAGCAGCAGGCGTGGGGACTGACGGTGCCACTGATCACCAAGTCGGACGGTACCAAATTTGGTAAAACCGAAGGTGGCGCGGTATGGCTGGATGCGAAGAAAACCAGTCCGTACAAGTTCTACCAGTTCTGGATTAACACCGCCGACGCGGACGTCTATCGCTTCCTGAAGTTCTTCACCTTCATGAGCATTGAGGAGATCAATGCGCTGGAAGAAGAAGACAAAACCAGTGGCAAAGCGCCGCGCGCGCAGTATGTGCTGGCTGAGCAGGTGACGCGTCTGGTGCACGGCGAAAGCGGGCTGAGCGCGGCGAAGCGCATCACCGACAGCCTGTTCTCCGGCAGTCTGAGCGACATGACCGAAGCGGACTTTGAGCAGCTGGCTCAGGATGGCATGCCGACCATTAGCCTGAAGGCGGACGACGATCTGCAACAGGCGCTGGTGGCGGCGGAACTGGTGCCGTCACGCGGCCAGGCGCGCACCATGATTGGCTCCAACGCGGTATCTGTCAACGGTGAGAAACAGTCTGATGCCGAGTATCGTTTCAGCGACAGCGACAAACTGTTTGGTCGTTACACGCTGCTGCGTCGCGGCAAAAAACACTACTGCCTGATTAGCTGGCAGTAAGGTGCAAGGGCCGGTCTCCGGCCCTTTTTTATGGCAAGCAGTACAGGGCAATAATGAAAAATATCCTCGCAATCCAGTCTCACGTGGTTTATGGCCACGCCGGTAACAGCGCGGCCGAATTCCCGATGCGACGCATGGGCGCCAACGTCTGGCCGTTAAACACCGTGCAGTTTTCCAATCACACCCAGTATGGTCACTGGACCGGCACCGTGATGCCCGCCACCCATCTGACCGATATCGTCAGCGGGATCGCCGCCATCGATCGTCTGAAAACCTGCGATGCGGTGCTGAGCGGCTATCTCGGCTCGGCGGAGCAGGGCGAACAGATCCTGGAAATCGTGCGTATGGTGAAGGCGGCGAATCCTGACGCCTGGTATTTCTGTGACCCGGTGATGGGCCATCCGGAAAAAGGCTGCATCGTTGCGCCCGGCGTAGCGGAGTTTCACTGCAAGCAGGCGATGCCGGCCAGCGATCTTATCGTGCCGAACCTGCTGGAGCTGGAGATGCTCAGTGGCCAGACGGTTGCAAACGTGGAGCAGGCGGTGGTAGCCGCTCGCGCATTGATTGCGCAGGGGCCGCGCGTGGTGCTGGTGAAACACCTGGCGCGCGCCGGACGCCGTAGCGATCGCTTCGAAATGCTGCTGGTCACCGCCGATCAGTGCTGGCACATCAGCCGTCCGCTGGTGGATTTTGGTGTGCGTCAGCCGGTGGGGGTTGGCGATCTGACCAGTGGCCTGTTGCTGGTTGACCTGCTGCACGGCAAATCGCTGCAGGATGCGCTGGAACATGTGACGGCGGCAGTATATGAAGTGATGCTGAAAACCCACGAGATGGGCGAGTATGAACTGCAACTGGTGGCGGCGCAGGATGCGATTGCGCAACCCACGCAGCACTTTGCGGCAGAACAGCTATAATCGCTGCTAATCAACAGGCCGGCCAGCACGCCGGCCTGTGGCATCAGACCAGACCTTCAGCCTTCAGTGCGGCCTGAACCGCCGGCCGCGCGGCCACCCGCGCAAACCATGCCTCCAGCGCGCTCAAACCTTCGAGATTCAGTTTGATGGCTTTTGCCCAGCGCGTAACCACAAACAGATAGACATCGGCGACGGTGAAGCGTAACCCCATCAGCCACTGTTTATCCTGCAGCGCATCGTTAACGCGCTGAAATTTCTGCTCCAGCTGTGCACGCACTATAGCTTTGTACTCTTCCGGCGTATCCGGACGGAACAGCGGGGAAAAGGTTTTGTGCAATTCGCTGCTGATGTAGCTCAGCCACTCCAGCGTGTGATAGCGCGTCAGGCTGCCGGTCGGTGCCAGCAGGTTGCGATCCGGCTTGAGATCCGCCAGATACTGCACAATCGCCACGCCTTCCGTCAGTATGCTGCCGTCATCAAACTGCAGCGCGGGAACCTGTCCTTTGGGGTTTATCTGCCAGTAATCTTCTCCGCGCTCGGTGACTTTCTTCTGCAGATCGACATTGACCTGCGTAAAATCCAGCCCGCATTCGCGCGCAACGATATGCGGCGAGAGCGAACAGGCACCGGGCTTACAATAGAGTTTCATCATGGCCTCTCCTGATGAGTTGTTGTGATGACAGCAGCATAAAACTGCCAGAAATTTTTACCAGTGACAGCGATCAGGAATTGCGGGCGGGCGCGGGAAATTCAGCGGCCGCCTGCAGTCGCGGCGGCAGTGCCGTGAGCGCGAAATCCCAGAAACAGCGTACCTTGGGCGCCATGTTTTTCACCCGCTGCGCCACCAGATGCACCGGCAGCGGTGCCGGCTCCCACTCGCTCAGCAGGCGGATCAGCGTGCCAGCCTGCAGTTCATCTATCACCTGATAAGACAACAGACGGCCAATGCCCTGGCCACTGCACAATGCATCCAGCTGGCTGGCGATATCATTGACGCGCAGGCGTGGGGTGATGCGCACACGCAGGTCGTGCGCGAAGCGCCACTCACGGGTATGGCGTACGCCTGCCACCAGCGCATGCATGCTGAGCTCAGCCGGATGGGCCGGGATTCCGGCCTGGCGAAGGTAGTCCGGGCTGGCGACCAGCATCGATCGTACGCTGCCGACGTTGCGCGCCACCATCGACGAATCCTGCAACTCGCCAATGCGCACCGCAATATCCAGCCCGTTTTCAATCAGGTCCTGATAGCTGTCGCTAAGGATCAGTTCGATTTGCATTTCCGGATGCTGTTGCAGAAAGGCATTAACCAGCGGCATCACGTGGCGACGGCCACACATCACCGGGGCGGTGATGCGCAGCAGGCCGTGCAGTCCGCTGTGGTGGGCGCTGTCGAGCGCGCTCTGGTAATCGTTAAGCAAGCGCTGCGCCTGCTCAAACAGCTGCCAGCCGCTCTCGGTGGGCGCCAGCTGGCGCGTGGTGCGTTCAATCAGGGTGGTGCCGAAACGTGCTTCCAGCGCATTCAGCGTGCGGGTAATGACCGGCGGCGAACGCTGCAATACGCGCGCCGCGCCAGCCAGGCTGCCCTGCTGAATCACCGCAACAAACACCTGCAGCTCGTCAAATCTGTCCATGAGCCATTCCCGATCTCAGCCTGCAAGGCGAGCATAAAAAGCGTGTTGCTTAAACTACAGCGGAAAGCGGGGGTTGTGAAGGGGGATAAAAAAAGCCGGGCTTAGCCCGGCTCAGAAACGATTACTGGTTAGCGCTGGCGCGCTTCAGTTCTGCCTGCGCGTCATCCTGCGTCATGCGGTTGAGCAGCGGGGCGGTAATCAGCATCAGCAGCGCGATTACGCCAGTGGCGATACCAATCTGCTGGAACACCTGGCTATACACGGCCAGTGAGGCGTGTGGATCGGTGACGTTTTCCGGCACCGCCATCAGGTTCGCTACCTTACCGGCAATCATCGCGGCGCCAGCGGTGGTGAGGAACCAGGAGCCCATAATGAAGCCCATCAGACGCTGTGGCACCAGCTGCGCCACCATCGCCAGGCCGAGACCGGAGATCATCAGCTCACCGATACTCTGCAGCGCATAGCTCAGAATCAGCCAGTTCACCGAAACGATACCCGCCTGGTTCGCGAATTTCGCGCCAAACGGCAGCACCAGGAACGCTGCAGAGCACAGCACCATGCCAATGGCAAACTTGTGCGGCATCGGCAGCTTATCGCCAAGCTTGTTATAGACTGCCGCCAGAATCGGGCTGGCCACCATGATCCAGAACGGATTGAGCGCCTGGAACTGTTCCGGCTCAAAGGTGATACCGAGAATCGCGTGCTCGACGTTACGGATGGCGAAGAAGTTCAGCGAGGTTGGCATCTGCATGTACAGCACGAAGAACACAATGGCTTCGACCATCAGCAGGAATGCAACGATCATTTTGCGGCGTGCCGCACCGTGCAGCGCAAAGGCTTCTTTGGCAAACACCAGCACGATACCGATCGCGATCACGCCCAGCGTCATGCGGGCAATGCTCTGATGATGCAGCAACCAGGTGGCCAGTGCGATCAGCGCAACCACGCCGACAAGGGTCATCAGCAGCTTACCGACCTGCAGCGGCGCAAAGTCTGGTTTGGAGCCGTAATTCTTCACCAGGCGCTGGCAGAACAGGAAGTTCAGCAGGGTGATCACCAGGCCGACCACCGACAGCGAAAACGCCGCGCCCCAGCCATATTTGGCCGCCAGCCACGGAGTCAGCATCATGGAGAACAGCGAACCGATGTTGATCGACATGTAGAACATGGTGAAAGCACCGTCGATGCGCGGATCGTCTTTCTCGTAGCAGGTCGACAGCAGTGAAGAAGGGTTAGCCTTGAACAGCCCGCTACCCACGGCAATGGTCGCCATGCCGACATACACCATGGTGGTGTCATGACCGGAGAAGGCAATCATCGCATAGCCCAGCGCCAGCACAATGACGCCGAGAATAATCACGCGTTTGGTGCCGAGCACTTTGTCGCCCAGCCAGCCGCCAATGGCCACCAGGCCGTAAACCAGTGCGCTGAACGAGGTGAACAGGGTGATGGAGTCCGCTTCGGACATCCCCAGCTGTTTCACCAGATAGACCGCCATGATGGCTTGCAGACCGTAGTAGCCAAAACGCTCCCACAGTTCGATGGAGAAGATCAAATAGAACGCTTTCGGCTGACGGAAGGCGTTAAGGCTTACCGCCTCATCAGTGTGTTTGTTTGCAGTTGACACGTATACCTCAGTTTATACATCGCCTGTTTTACAACAGGAATTAAGTCTGCGTCGGGCTGGGTAATCCCGCGCAACATTGTTATTAGAAAGGAAAAACGGCGCCTAATTTGGCTGAATCAGGCCAACAGGGCAAGCATTTTCTGCACGCTGAAATACTTGTTACAGGCAGGGTTATAACCAGGATAATAACTTGTAAATCAGTGTTAAATATCACTGCGTGACATTATAGCAGGATAATTGTTCTTGTTGCAGATCGGTTGATGGATTTTCCTGAGATAAACTGCTTTTCCTGCTCCGGGCAGGACATAATATTATCCAGCCCATTAAGCTGGATGATTCCCCTGATTTTTGCCGAAGAAGTAAGCGCAATTGTCTGATTGTTGAGCACAATACGCAGCTGACGGTTCGCCGCAGGCTAATTTGTTGATCCTGCGCACAAAATTATCAATTAATTAGAAATGTAAAAAAAGAAAACGATTGCCGCTCTCCCGTTTGCCGACAATTTCACCACTTAATCGCGGCTTTCATTGTATAAGCTCTGCAACGCCCCCGGTGGCAGCGACCTGTTGCGCCAGGCAGGGGGAGGATCGATAGCCGATCGCCAGCCCTTAGACAGCCTGAAAAAATTGCTGTAACCTCGTTTTTTCCCTGCAAGGAACTCATCATGAAGCAGTCCGTTCGTGTCGCTCTCGTGGGCGATTACCGTGCCAGTGCCGTCGCGCACCAGGCTATTCCTCCCGCTGTTCAGCTTGCCGCAACCTCTCTCTCACTTAACGTAACCGCCGACTGGATCGCGACGCCGGAAATCGATCTGCCGCGTCTGCACGACTATGATGCCGTCTGGGTGGTGCCTGGCAGTCCCTTCCTGAATGATGCCGGCGTGTTCGACGTCATTCGCTGGGCGCGCGAAAGCGGTAAACCCTTTTTAGGCTCGTGCGCCGGCTTTCAGTATGCGGTAGTGGAGTATGCGCGCAACGTGCTGGGCTGGGAGGATGCTGGCCATGCCGAGACCGACCCTGACGCGCGCTGGGTGATTGCGCCACTGGCCTGTTCGCTGGTCGAGCAGCGCGGTGAGGTCACGTTTGAGCCGGGTTCGCGTATAGCTCAGGCCTACGGCGCGCTGCAGAGTAACGAAGGCTATCACTGCAACTTTGGCGTTAACGCTGAGTTCAGCGAGGCGCTGGTCACGCGCAATCTGCGTATTACCTCATGGGATCTTCAGGGGGATGTGCGCGGGGTAGAGCTGACCGATCATCCGTTCTTTGTCGCCACACTGTTCCAGTCTGAACGCGCCGCGTTACAAAACCGGCTGTCGCCGCTGGTCGTGGCGTGGCTGCAGGCGGCGCGATAACGGTTAATAAGCGATCTACGGCGCGCAGCGTCGCGCCGTTACCGATCAGTCGGTCTTTTCCGTGAACTCACACAAATCTTCAATCAGGCAGGAGCCGCAGCGCGGTTTACGCGCCACGCAGGTGTAGCGACCGTGCAGAATCAGCCAGTGATGGCAGTCAACCTTAAAGTCGGCCGGCACCACTTTGAGCAGCTTCTGCTCCACTTCCTCAACGTTTTTACCCGGCGCAAAGCGGGTGCGATTGCTGACGCGGAAAATGTGGGTATCCACGGCAATGGTGGGCCAGCCAAAGGCGGTATTGAGCACCACGTTGGCGGTTTTACGCCCGACGCCGGGCAGGGCTTCCAGTGCCGCGCGGTCTTCCGGCACCACACCACCGTGCTGCCCCAGCAGAATGCGGCAGGTTTTGATGACGTTTTCCGCTTTGCTGTTAAACAGGCCAATGGTCTTGATGTACTCTTTAACGCCTTCCACGCCGAGCGCCAGCATTGCCGCTGGCGTATTGGCCACCGGATAGAGTCGGGCGGTGGCTTTATTGACGCTGACATCGGTTGCCTGTGCCGACAGCAGCACAGCGATCAGCAGCTCAAACGGTGAGCTGAAATTCAGTTCGGTGGTCGGATGGGGATTAGCGTCACGCAGTCGCGTGAGGATCTGCAGGCGTTTATCCTTATTCACACAGCCTTCCCGGTTTCGCCCTGCGGCGCGGCAGCAGCAGCGTCCAGCTGACGTGCGGCGCGCTGCTTCATTTTCTGATCGATCAGGTATTTGCCGGCCAGCAGCATACCGAGGCCGATAAACGCACCCGGCGGCAGCATCGCCAGCAGCATTGGCGAATCAAAGTGCACCACTTCGATACGCAGTGCTTTGGCCCACGGCCCCAGCAGCTGGTCAGCGCCGTTAAACAGCGTGCCGTTGCCGATCAGTTCACGTATCGAACCCAGCGTCACCATGGCGCAGGTGGCGCCCATGCCGATGGCAAAGCCATCCAGCGCAGCCAGCGGAATGCTGCTTTTCGACGCCACCGCTTCCGCACGTCCTACCACAATACAGTTGGTGACGATCAGCGGGATAAAAATGCCCAGCGACTGATACAGGCCATAGGCATAGGCGTTGATCAGCATCTGCACGCAGCTCACCACGGAAGCGATGATCATCACGTAGATCGGAATACGAATTTCGCCCGGCACCCAGCGGCGCGAAGCGGAAATCGCACTGTTGGTGATGGTCAGTACCAGCGTGGTTGCCAGTCCAAGGCCCAGCGCGTTAGTGGCGGTTGAGGTCACCGCCAGCAGCGGACAGAGCCCCAGTAGCTGCACCAGCGCCGAGTTATTCTTCCACAGTCCGCCAATCAGTAAATTTTTCGCTTCACTCATGGTGCATCTCCACATTCAGGCAGCGAAGCGAGCTTCGCTGGCAGCGTTTCAATCAGCAGCGCCGTGCGTTTGGTGGCGTTGACCACCGCGCGCGGCGTGATGGTCGCGCCGGTAAACTGGTCAAATTCGCCACCGTCTTTTTTCACGGCAAAGGCTTTATCGTCGGCACCGTGCACCACTTTGCCGTTAAAACTGTTGATCCAGTCGGAAATTCGCAGCTCGATTTTATCACCCAGACCCGGCGTCTCATGATGTTCAATTACGCGTACGCCCAGCACTTTGCCGTGAAAATCGGCGCCGACCAGCATCTGTATCGCGCCAGAATAGCCGTCAGGGGCGGTGGTCTCAAGTGCGGCGGCCACCGGTTGATCCCCTTTGCGCGCCACATACAGATGATGCGGTTTGTCGTTGCCGAGCGCGCGGGCATCGGTCACCAGCAAACACTCCTGCTGAATATTGTTGTCGTACAAATCGGTGGGCACCACCTGGTCGAGCAGGTTTTTCTGCTGCAGCGCAGTCTGGTGATCGACCGTCGGTTTGGTGACATAGTTGACCACCGCCGTCACGCCGGTGGTGATCACGGCAAACATGCCCAGCGTGAACGCGTTTTTACGAATGGTTTCGATCATCATCAATCCCTGCGATGTCCATACACGCGTGGCTGCGTGTAGTAGTCAATCAGCGGCACGCAGATGTTGGCGAGCAGCACCGCGAAGGCGACGCCATCCGGATAGCCACCGAAGCTGCGAATCAGCCACACCAGCAGGCCAATCAGCGCACCGTAAATCAGCCGGCCACGGTTGGTGGTGGACGCGGTGACCGGATCGGTGGCAATAAAGAACGCACCGAGCATGGTCGCCCCGGAGAACAGATGCACCAGCGGTGAGTTCAGCGACTGCGGCGCGAACAGCCAGCCGAGCGTGGCGCACAGCGCCAGCGACAGCAGAAAGCTGAACGGGATATGCCAGCGAATGGCGTTCTTCGCCAGCAGCAGCATGCCGCCGAGCAGATAGCCGAGATTGACCCACTGCCAGCCGAGGCCGGCCAGTACGCCGCCGTAAATCGGCTGGGCCACCAGCTGTTCGGCGCTGTGTCCGGCGCGCAGGCCGGTTTTAAAGGTATCGAGCGGCGTGGCCTGGCTCACGCCATCCACTCCCAGCTGCAACTGCTGCATGGTGTCACCGGCCAGCGTGTGGCCGGTAAAAATCATACTGAGTGAGTCCATCAGGCCAGGTTTGATCGCCTGCAGGACATCCGGCGGCAGCCAGCTGGTCATCTGCACCGGGAAGGAGATCAGCAGTACCACATAACCGACCATGGCCGGATTGAACGGATTCTGGCCGAGGCCGCCGTACAGTTGCTTGGCGATAACCACAGCAAATACGGTACCTAGCACCACCAGCCACCACGGCGCCAGCGGCGGCAGGCTGATGCCCAGCAGCAGCGCCGTCAGCAGGGCAGAGTTATCTGCCAGCGTCGGCACTACCGGCGCGTGACGCAGGCGCAGAATCACGCCCTCGGTGATCCATGCGGTAGCGACTGCCAGCAGCACCTGAATCAGGAAACCGATGCCGAAGAAATACCACTGTGCCGCCATGCCGGGCAGCGCGGCCAGTACCACCAGCAGCATGATGTTGCCGGTGCTGCGGCGGTTATGGGTATAAGGCGAACTTGCAATACGAAAAGCCATTTAGTCCTCAGTCGTCGAAGGCTGCTGCTGCGCTTTACGCGCTTTGGCACGGGCGACCGCTGCGGCAATCGCCGCTTTGCGTGGGTCGGCGGAGTCAGGAGAGGCAGCAGCCTCCACTTCAGGGGATGCGGCGGGCGCGTCGGCTGTCTGCTGCGCTGCGGCCGCGGCTTTCTTCGCTTTGGCACGGGCGATAGCGGCTTCGACTGCGGCTTTGCGCGGATCGACCTCAGCTGCGGGTGTTTCCGCTGCTGGCTCAGCGTCGGCCGACGTCTGCGCGGCCGCGGCTTTCTTCGCTTTGGCACGGGCGATAGCAGCTTCGACTGCGGCTTTGCGCGGATCGACCTCAGCTGCGGGCGTTTCCGCTGCCGGCTCAGCGTCGGCCGGCGTCTGCGCGGCCGCAGCTTTCTTCGCTTTGGCACGCGCAATAGCCGCTTCGACTGCGGCTTTGCGCGGATCGACCTCAGCCGCTGGCGTTTCCGCTGCCGGCTCAGCGTCGGCCGGCGTCTGCGCCGCCGCCGCTTTCTTCGCTTTGGCGCGCGCAATAGCGGCTTCGACTGCGGCTTTGCGCGGATCGACTTCAGCTGCTGGCGCTTCGGCTGCCGGCTCAGCATCGGCCGGCGTCTGCGCTGCGGCAGCTTTCTTCGCTTTGGCGCGCGCAATAGCGGCTTCAACCGCCGCTTTGCGCGGATCGCTTTCTGCGGTCGTGGTGTCAGCGGCTGGCTGTGCCGGCGCGGCTACTTTTTTCGCTTTGGCACGCGCAATGGCGGCTTCCACGGCGGCCTTGCGCGGGTCAATGGCCTGGCGGCTTAGCGGTTCGGTTTCAGCCTGCTTCTCAGCCTGCTGCGCCAGCGACCGGGCATGGCGCGCTTCGCGTTCTGCCGCTTCCTGCTCCGGCGTCTTCGCCGGACGCGCTTTCACGCGCCCGGTTGCTGCTTCGAGCTCTGCTTTGTCGCTGCGCGCAACTCGCTGTTTGGCCTGCTCGTGGCGCGCCTCCCGCGCCAGTTTTTCCCGCTCAAGGCGTGCCTGACGCGCTTCAAAGCGTGCTTTGGCTTCGGCGGTGCGTTTGGCCTCCAGATCGATGGCGCGCAGTTCGGCTTTTTCCTGGCGGTAATACTGCACCAGCGGAATATTGCTGGGACAGACATACGCACAGGCACCGCACTCAATGCAGTCATCAATGTGATGGGCGCGCGCTTTATCATGATCGCCACCCTGGCTGTACCAGTACAGCTGCTGCGGCAGCAGTTTTGCCGGGCAGGCGTCAGCGCAGGCGCTGCAGCGGATGCAGGACTGTTCTTCCTGCGGTTGCCCCATCTCGCTGGCCGACGGTGCCAGAATACAGTTGGTGATCTTCACCACCGGCACGTTGAGGGACGGCAGGGTAAAGCCCATCAGCGGCCCGCCCATGATCACCATCTGGCGTGCGCCTGGCGTGAAACCGACCTGTTGCAGCAGATGGCTTACCGGGGTACCGAGACGGCCCCAGACGTTACGCGGCCGGGCAATGGCCTCGCCAGTCAGCGTCACCACGCGTTCCGTAATCGGTTCGCCATCGACAATGGCGCGCTTCACCGCCCAGGCGGTGCCGACGTTCTGCATCAGCACGCCAATGTCGGTGGAGCGTCCGCCGTGCGGCACTTCCCGCCCGGTGAGAATTTTGGTCAGCTGTTTGGCACCGCCGGAAGGGTACTTGGTTGGGATCACCCGCAGCTGCAGCTCACGGTCACCGGCCAGCGCCTGTTTCAGCGCGGCAATTGCCTCCGGCTTATTGTCTTCAATGCCAATCAGCACGCGCTCCGCCTGCAGCACCCAGGCGAGGATGCGGCAGCCTTCCAGCACTTCCGCCGCACAATCCTGCATCAGGCGGTCGTCCGCCGTGATGTAAGGTTCGCACTCGGCGGCGTTGATGATCAGCGTGTTGACGCCGCGCAGTCCGCCGCGCAGTTTGGTGGCGGTCGGGAAGCCTGCGCCGCCGAGGCCCGCAATACCGGCATCGTGGATGCGTTTCACTACCGCGTCCCGACCCAGCGCGCGATAGTCCGGCTGCGGATCAAGCGGCATCCAGCGGTCTTCGCCATCGGCGCGCAGGAAAACGCATAGCTCGGACAGGCCGGAAGGGTGCGCGGTCATGTGTGGCGCGATGGCTTCAATGGTGCCGGAAGTGGGCGCGTGCACCGGTAGCATCCGGCCGCTGCCAAAGGTCAGCGGCTGGCCGCGCAGCACCTTATCGCCCGGCGCGACACAGATTTCGCCTTCGTGGCCAATATGCTGTTTTAACGGAATGATGAACTGCTCAGGCAGCGGGAGCTGGCTGAGCGGCGTGCCGCTGGACTGAGTTTTCATTTCCGGCGGGTGAATGCCGCCTGCGAAATCCCACAGCTTGTCTTTGCGCAGCAGTGATAACAGATTAAGCATGATGTTCTACCGGGATCACCCGTACAGGTATGGTGTCAAGATCCCACTTCCAGTTGGCCGTGGTGGTGGCAACCGGACGCATCTCAATGCAGTCGGTCGGGCAGGGCGCGACGCACAGGTCGCAGCCGGTGCAGACATCGCTCAGCACGGTGTGCATGGCGCGCGTGGCACCGACGATGGCGTCAACCGGGCAGGCCTGAATACATTTGGTGCAGCCAATGCAGTTGGCTTCGTCAATCCACGCCACGGTGCGCACCGGCGTCAGCACTTCCGCGCCGCCATCCAGCGGCTGCGGTTCAACGTTAAGCAGCTCGGCCAGCTTAAGCATGGTCTGTTCGCCGCCCGGCGCACATTTGTTAATGGCCTCACCGTTATTGCCCACCGCATCGGCGTACGGACGGCAGCCGGGATAGCCACACTGGCCGCACTGGCTCTGCGGCAGAATCGCATCGATCTGCTCGACAATCGGGTCTTCTTCTACTTCAAAACGGCGCGAGGCGTAGCCCAGCAGGGCACCAAACACCAGCGCCAGCGCCGCCAGTACAGCTATAGCAATCCAAATCGCGGTCATATCAGAATTTCACCAGACCGGTAAAGCCCATGAACGCCAGTGCCATCAGGCCAGCGGTGATCAGGGCAATGGAACTTCCTTTGAACGGTGCCGGCACGTTGGCCAGCACCAGACGTTCACGCATGCCAGCGAACAGCACCATCACCAGCGAAAAGCCGAGTGACGCACTGAAGCCGTACAGCGCCGCCTGCAGGAACGTGTGGTTGAGGTTGACGCTCAGCAGCGGCACGCCCAGTACAGCGCAGTTGGTGGTGATCAGCGGCAAAAAGATACCGAGCAGGCGATACAGCGACGGGCTGGTTTTACGCACCACCATTTCGGTGAACTGCACCACTACCGCAATCACCAGGATATAGGCCATGGTACGCAGGTACACCAGATCAAGCGGCAGCAGAATCAGGTGATTCACCAGCCAGGCGCAAATCGACGCCAGCGTAATGACGAACGTGGTGGCAAGTCCCATGCCAATGGCCGTTTCCAGTTTTTTTGACACGCCCATAAAAGGGCAAAGGCCGAGGAATTTGACCAACACGAAGTTGTTCACCAGCACTGTGCCAATAAAGAGCAGTAAGTAATCGGTCATTTTTTAACCTGGGAAGCCGAAAGGCGTTTATTATCCGGAATTGAGAGGTGCATCTCAACCTTTGCGCGATTCGTGCGCTGGCTGAGAGCACTCAGAATTAAATTCCTGACGAAAAGAGCGTCATCAGGGCTGAATAAAGGTCTGTTTGACCCGCTGTGAGCGTTTGAAGTAGGGCACAAAGACCGCCGCCGAGAGCAGGGCCAGCAGCAGCGTCTGGATCGCTTTACCATCGGCCACCGGCGTGAAGGCAAAGGTTTTC
Organism: gamma proteobacterium symbiont of Scutellera amethystina; assembly: GCF_059730845.1. NCBI lineage: Bacteria > Pseudomonadati > Pseudomonadota > Gammaproteobacteria > gamma proteobacterium symbiont of Scutellera amethystina. Next base: position 2,307,695 of record NZ_AP035935.1, on the reverse strand, counting down.
AGCGCCAGCAGCACCGTCATCAGCAGCCAGATGATGTAGTGACGCGGCAGACGGCGCGAGCGCTGACAAAAGATCCAGCACACCCAGATGCTGTACAGCCACACCGCGGCGGCGGTGAGTAAAGACACCAGCCACTGCGTCATTAAAATACTGGCGTGAGAAAACAGCGTGGTGCGCAGTTCCGTGTCAAACAGCGGCCGCAGATAGAGCGCCACCACCAGCGCGCTGGTCAGCATCGTCATAATCAGCCAGGCCAGCGGCAGCAGCAGCCAGCCGGCAATACGCGGCGGGTTTACCGATTCGGACATGTTATTCATCCTGATAAGCAAAAAAGACGAGGCAGAGCGTACCATGTCCAAACGGGTCACGCCCGATTCGGACAGCGCACCAGGGGCAAAAACAGAGATAAGCGCGCTTTACACCACGTAGCGCCAGACGGATTTCGGCACACAGCCGAGGTCATACAGACGGCCACCTGAGGCGAGTTCAGCACGGCGGTGATCGGCGGCGCGGTACATATTGATGATTTCGTTATCATCGGTGAGCGAGTAATTGAGGTGGTCGTAGAGTTTTTCCAGACTCTCAAGATTATTCACTTTACGAAATTTCAGCAGGTAATCGAGCGCAGTCATGATTGCCATAAAAGATAGAGAACGGGGGAAGTGCTCAAGTATAGGGAGCACGCGGCCAGAGTCCAGACACCGCGGTTAAAAAAATTCAAAATTCAGACAACGTGCGCTAATTCGCTCATCAAAAGGGACTTTTTTACGCTTTTATCTTTTTTAACGCGCATTTTTCTGCGTATCAGGCGCGTTTTCGGCCCCGTTAACCGGGGGCTGGTGAGAAAATTTAACAGGTTCCTTAAGCGGTATTCCAGACGCTATTTTTCGCACTTTTGTTACGCTTATTTTGAAACGCAGCAGGCGCGAAAAAGCGATTTATCTGTAACCGGTGACGCACAAGGGTGCAGCTGTGATGAAACGTCAAATCGCAAGTGTGCGAATTATCACAAAACAGAACATTGCCTGCCGCGCGCATGAATAACCATTCTTTACGTGTCCGTTGTAATCGTTTCCAGTGCCTGCGGTCATAACCGCTTCTGTTTATTACAGTTATTTAACCTCCGCTGACATAAAGTTCAGGCGTTTTGTCCATAAGCTGAGTCAGCTGTCTGACACGCTGATACGCGTAACCCCTTTAATTCATTCTGTTTTGTGAGGTGTGTCGCGCTTGTTTTAGCGCAATTGCGCCAGGCTTGAAGCGCGTTTGTACCCCTACAGCACACTCCCTTCAGAGGAATGAAAATTATGTGGAAACGTTTACTCTTGACCACCATGGTCAGCGCCGCACTCAGCACATCGGTTCTGGCTGCCGACATGACGGTGGGCTTCTCGCAGGTCGGTTCTGAATCCGGCTGGCGTTCGGCCGAAACCAACGTGGCAAAAAGTGAAGCGCAAAAGCGCGGTATCACCCTGAAAATTGCCGATGGTCAGCAGAAGCAGGAGAACCAGATCAAAGCGGTGCGCTCGTTTATCGCTCAGGGCGTTGATGCCATCTTTATCGCGCCAGTGGTACAGACTGGCTGGGAACCGGTGCTGGAAGAGGCCAAAGACGCCAAAATTCCGGTGTTCCTGCTGGACCGCGCCATCGTGGTGAAAGATAAATCGCTGTACATGGCGGTGGTGACGGCCGACAACGTGCTGGAAGGCAAACTGATTGGTGACTGGCTGGTGAAAACCGTCGGTGACAAGCAGTGTAACGTGGTGGAACTGCAGGGTACCGTCGGTGCCAGCGTGGCGATCGACCGTAAGAAAGGCTTTGCCGAAGCTATCGCCGGCCACAACAACATTAAAGTGATTCGCTCGCAGTCCGGTGACTTTACCCGCAGTAAGGGTAAAGAGGTGATGGAGAGCTTCATCAAAGCCGAGAACAACGGCAAAAACATCTGCATGGTGTATGCGCATAACGATGACATGGCGATCGGCGCCATCCAGGCAATTAAAGAAGCCGGCCTGAAACCGGGCAAAGATATTCTCACCGGTTCGATTGATGGCGTGCCGGATATCTATAAAGCGATGCTGGCCGGCGAGGCCAACGCCAACGTTGAGCTGACGCCAGACATGGCCGGCCCGGCTTTTGACGCGCTGGAGAAATTCAAAAAAGACGGCACGCTGCCGCCGAAGATTATCAAAACCGAATCAAAACTGTTCTTACCGGCTGACGCTCAGGCGGAGCTGGATAAGAAAAAAGGCATGGGTTACTGATCCCCGCAACCGCCCTTCGGGGCGGTTTTTATGACGTAAGCGAGGCAGAATCTGATGAGCAGCTACGATGAAACACCCCTGCTGAGCCTCAACGGCATCAGCAAAGGCTTTCCCGGCGTCAAAGCGCTGGATAACGTGTCGTTCAGTATCCGCAAGGGCGAAATTATGGCGCTGCTGGGTGAGAACGGCGCGGGGAAATCGACCCTGATTAAAGTGCTGACCGGCGTCTACACGCGGGATGCCGGCACCATTACCCTCAACGGCGCGGTGATTGCGCCGCACAGTACCGCCGATGCGCAGCAGATGGGCATTGGCACCGTTTATCAGGAAGTGAATCTGCTGCCGAATATGTCGGTGGCGGATAACCTCTACATTGGCCGCGAGCCGCGCCGCTTCGGCATGATCGATCGCAAGCGCATGGTGCGCGACGCCGATGCGCTGATGCGCAACTACGGCTTCGCGCTGGATGTGACGCGTCCGCTCGGCCACTACTCGGTGGCGATGCAGCAGATCATTGCGATCTGCCGCGCAGTCGATCTCTCCGCGCAGGTACTGATTCTGGATGAACCAACTGCCAGCCTCGATGCCAGTGAAGTGGAGATGCTGTTTACCCTGATGGCGCAGCTGAAAGCCAAAGGCATGAGCCTGATTTTCGTCACCCACTTTCTCGACCAGGTGTACCGCATTACCGACCGGATTACCGTACTGCGCAACGGCCAGTTTATCGCCACGCGGGACACCGCCTCGCTGCCGCAGATTGAGCTGATTAAGCTGATGCTGGGGCGAGAGCTGCTGGAAACCGCACTGCAGCGCCAGGGCAGTACGTTACGCAGCAATCAGCCGGTGGTGTCGTTTGAGGATTACGGTAAGAAAGGCACCATTGAACCGTTTAGCCTGCAGGTACGGCCGGGCGAAGTGGTGGGGCTGGCCGGGCTGCTCGGCTCCGGGCGCACCGAGACCGCCGAGGTGCTGTTTGGCATCCGCCGCGCCGATCGCGGTACCGCCACCATCAAAGGCAAAGTGCAGCACATCCGCACGCCGGCCAAAGCCTCGCGTCTCGGCATGGGCTTCTGCCCGGAAGATCGTAAAACTGACGGCATCATCGGCGCGGCCTCGGTGCGGGAAAACATCATTCTGGCGCTGCAGGCGCAGCGTGGCTGGCTGCGGCCGATCAAACGTCGTGAGCAGCAGGCGATAGCCGAGCGTTTTATCAAGAGTCTGGGTATTCGCACGCCGCACGCCGACCAGCCGGTGGAGCTGCTGTCGGGTGGCAACCAGCAGAAGGTGCTGCTGTCACGCTGGCTGGTGACTAAACCACAGTTTCTGATTCTGGATGAGCCGACGCGCGGTATCGACGTGGGCGCCCACGCCGAGATCATTCGGCTGATAGAATCCCTGTGCGCCGACGGACTGGCGCTGCTGGTCATCTCCTCTGAACTGGAAGAACTGGTGGGCTATGCCGATCGCGTGCTGATCATGCGCGATCTGAAGCAGGTCGCCGAAATTCCGCTGGAACAGCTGTCGGTGGCGTCGATCGTCAACGCCATCGCGGACGGAGGAGCACAACATGCTTGAATCGCCTATGACACACGAAAAACCGGAACGGCGGAAGCCGAAGCTGCCGCCGGGCATGCCGCAGATCGTCGCGCTGATTCTGGTGCTGCTGATCGACAGCCTGGTGGCGAATAACTTTTTTGCTATTCACATTCAGGACGGGCGGTTATTCGGCAGCCCGATTGACATTCTCAACCGCGCCGCACCGGTGGCGCTGCTGGCGATTGGTATGACGCTGGTGATTGCCACCGGCGGGATCGATCTGTCGGTGGGCGCGGTAATGGCGATTGCCGGCGCGACGGCGGCGACGCTGACGGTGGCGGGGCACAGCCTGAGTTTTATTATCCTGGCCACGCTCGGAACCGGGCTGCTATGCGGCCTGTGGAACGGCGTGCTGGTGGCGCTGCTGAAGATTCAGCCGTTTGTTGCCACGCTGATCCTGATGGTGGCCGGGCGCGGCATCGCGCAGCTGATCACCCAGGGACAGATCATCACCTTTAACAGTGACAGCCTCGCGTGGTTTGGCAGCGGTTCGCTGTGGCTGCTGCCGGTACCGGTGTGGATTACCCTGCTGGTGGCCGTGGCGGTGTGTCTGCTGACGCGCAAAACCGCGCTTGGCCTGTTCATCGAAGCGGTAGGTATCAACCTGCGCGCGGCGCGCAATGCCGGGGTGACCGGCTGGCTGGTGGTGATGTCCACCTATGCCATCAGCGGCGTGTGCGCGGCGGTAGCCGGGCTGATTGTCGCCGCCGATATTCGCGGTGCCGATGCCAATAATGCCGGGTTGTGGCTGGAGCTGGACGCCATTCTGGCGGTGGTGATTGGTGGCGCCTCGCTGATGGGCGGGCGTTTTAACCTGGTGCTGTCGCTGGTTGGCGCGCTGATTATCCAGTCAATGAATACCGGAATACTGCTGTCAGGTTTTCCGCCGGAGCTGAACCAGGTGGTGAAAGCGGTGGTGGTGATGTGCGTACTGCTGCTGCAGTCGCCGCGCTTTATCGCCATGCTGAAGGGGAGACGTAAACCATGATCAAGCGTCATTTACCGTTAATGATTACCCTGCTGGTGTTTGTCGCGGGTTACCTGTTCTGCCTCAGCCAGTTTCCCGGCTTTGCCTCAACGCGGGTGATTTGCAACATCCTCACTGATAATGCGTTTCTCGGCATCATCGCCGTCGGCATGACGTTTGTGATTTTGTCCGGCGGCATCGATCTGTCCGTTGGCGCGGTGATCGCTTTCACCGGCGTGTTCCTGGCGCGCATCATCGGCGACTACCATGTCGATCCGCTGCTGGCCTTTGCGCTGATTCTGGCGGCAGGCGCGCTGTTTGGTGCCATGATGGGCTGGCTGATTGATGCATTAAAAATCCCGGCCTTTATCATCACGCTCGCCGGGATGTTTTTCCTGCGCGGCTGCAGCTATCTGGTGTCGGAGAACTCGATTCCTATCGATCATCCGCTGTATACCACGTTGTCGAGCCTGGCGTGGAAAATTCCCGGCGGCGGACGTCTCAGCCTGCTGGCGGTGATTATGCTGGTGGTGGTGGCGGGGGGCATTCTGCTGGCGCACCGTACGCGCTTCGGTAATCAGGTGTACGCCATTGGCGGCAATCTGACGTCGGCTCAGCTGATGGGCGTGTCGACGCGCGCCACCACGATTAAGATTTATATGCTGTCGACCACGCTGGCGACGCTGGCAGGCATCGTATTTTCCATTTACACCTCGGCCGGCTACGCGCTGGCCGGGCTGGGCGTCGAGCTGGATGCCATTGCTTCGGTGGTGATTGGCGGTACGCTGCTGTCGGGGGGCGTCGGTACGGTGCTGGGCACGCTGTTCGGGGTGCTGATTCAGGGGTTGATTCAGACATGGATTAACTTCGACGGCACGCTGAGTTCGTGGTGGACCAAAATCGCCATCGGTATTCTGCTGTTTGCCTTTATTGCGCTGCAGCGTCTGCTGACGGTGATGTGGGACCGCCAGCAGAACGCGCCGGTTAAGCGTTTAACGTCTTAGTCGTGATCGCATGTGTGTTAAGAGGTGCGCAAACTGGCGCACCTTTTTTTATGCTCAGATTCGTGGATGTTAGGTGGGGTTTGCAGTTTTAGCGCTCAGAGTCGTGGATGCTTAGTGGGGTTGCTGTTAATCGGGTGCCCAGCCCCATCAAGGCCAGCCCGATCGCAAAGAAACCCCGCATCCATGCCGATCGGCCGCGCCATCCCTGGCGCGGACGCTTTGCTATTCGGGCTGGTATTGATGGGACAGTTAAGTTGTTCATCGCTGTCATTAATGCGCTGCGCGGCGTTTAAATCTGACCACTCGCAGCACACGGATATGAAGGAAATAAATGCGGGCAGTGGAGTAAAGCGTACGCCGCAGGGATGCGGCGACCGGGGCGACAGGGAGGTATTCACGCCGGCTTTACGTAACGCCTGCCTTTGTTGACTGGCGCGCACGTTTTAAGCCAAAAAAAAGCCGCGATCCACTCGCGGCTTACTTCAACATCTCAGGCAATTAACGTTTCAGGCGGTAGTACGCGTCGTTCCAGCGCAGCGCATCTTTAAAGGCCGGCAGGCGCGTCTCGTCATCAATCACCAGCACTTCAATGCCGTGCAGTTCGCCGTACAGGTACATATCCTCAACATCCAGCGCCTGGCTGAACACCGTATGGTGTGCGCCGCCCGCCAGGATCCACGCTTCAGAAGCGGTGGCCAGCGACGGCTGCGCGCGCCACAGCGCACGTGCCACCGGCAGCTTCGGCAGCGCCTGCGGCTGTTCAATGGTATCGACCACGTTGACCAGCAGACGGAAGCGGTCGCCCATGTCGATGACGCTGGCGTTCACCGCGCGACCCGCCGGCGTCGAGAAAATCAGACGTGCCGGATCGGCTTTACCGCCAATGCCGAGGAACTGCACATCAATCAGCGGCTTCTCCTCTTTGGCGATCGACGGGCACACTTCCAGCATGTGCGAGCCCAGTACCAGCTCGTTGCCCGGCGCGAAGTGGTAGGTGTAATCCTCCATAAATGAGGTGCCACCGGCGCGCGTGCCGGCCTGCACTTTCAGGATGTGCAGCAGCGCGGCGGTTTTCCAGTCGCCTTCACCGGCGAAACCGTAGCCCTGAGCCATCAGGCGCTGAACTGCCAGACCGGGCAGCTGGGTCATACCGTGCAGCGTCTGGAAATTGGTGGTAAAGGCTTTACAGCCTTCGCTATCGAGGAAGCGCTTCAGGCCCAGCTCAATGCGTGCGGCATCCAGCACATTTTGCCGCTTGTCGCCGTTTACAGACGCCGCCGCGCTGAACAGATACTGGCTCTCATATTCGTCGACCAGCGCGTTGACATCACCGTCGCTGACGCTGTTCACCACCTCAACCAGATCGCCGACGCCCCAGCCGTTAACCGCATAGCCAAACTGAATCTGCGCTGCCACTTTATCGCCTTCGGTGACCGCCACTTCGCGCATATTGTCACCGAAGCGCGCCACTTTCAGCTGCTGGCTGGCCTGCTTCGCCAGGGCGGCATTGATCCAGCGCGCAATACGCTGCTGGCTGGTTTTATCCTGCCAGTGACCGGTCACCACGCTGTGCTGCAGACCCATGCGCGCGCCAATGAAGCCGAACTCACGGCCGCCGTGCGCGGTCTGGTTCAGGTTCATGAAGTCCATGTCCATGCTGTCCCACGGAATTTCCGCATTGAACTGGGTGTGAAACTGCAGCAGCGGCTTATGCAAAATACTCAGTCCGCCAATCCACATTTTTGCCGGCGAAAAGGTATGCAGCCAGGTAATGATACCGACGCACTGGCTGTCGTGATTGGCCTCGCGGCACAGCGCCAGCGCTTCATCCGGTGATTTCACCAGCGGCTTCAGCTCAAGCGGCACCGGCAGCGTACCGGCCTGGTTCAGGCCGTCCATCACCTGGCGCGCATGCTGCTCAACCTGGCGCAGGGTTTCCGCTCCGTAGAGATGCTGTGTACCAATCACAAACCAGACTTTCTGTTCCATTCATCGCTCCTTTACTTAGCGGATGCGGCGCGCGCGGCGTACTGCGGTTCAGCCGCCTGGCACCAGTGTTGATAACGTTGATAAAGCTGCTGATAAGTCGCTACGCGCGCGCTGTCCGGCTGCAGGGTGACGGCAATCGGACTGGCCATCACCTGCTGCGCCGCCGGCACATCGGGGTAAACGCCGGCGGCAACGGCGGCAAAAATCGCCGCGCCCAGCGCGCAGCACTCATCGGAAGCGACAATGTCCAGCGGCCGGTTCATCACATCGCAGCAGGCCTGCATGATGGCAGGGGATTTGCGCGCAATGCCGCCGAGCGTCAGGATGTTCTGCACCGGAATCTGCTGCTGTTCGAAGCACTCCATGATGGCGCGAGCGCCGAAGGCGGTGGCGGCAATCAGGCCACCGAACAGCGCCGGCGCATCGGTGCCGAGGTTGAGGTCGGTAATCACGCCTTTCAGGCGCTGGTTGGCGTCCGGCGTGCGGCGACCGTTAAACCAGTCCAGCACCACCGGCAGGTGATCGAGTTGCGGATTTGCCGCCCAGGCGTCGGTCAGCTGGCGGATCAAATCCTGCTGCAGCGCGGCCAGCTGCGGCTGTAATTCAGGATGGCGCTGCGCCGCCTGCTGCAAAGGCCAGCCGAGCAGGCGACTGAACCAGGCGTAGATGTCGCCGAACGCCGATTGTCCGGCTTCACAGCCGATGGCGCCCGGCATTACGCTGCCGTCGACCTGACCGCAGATGCCTTTGATCGCGCGATCGCCCACCTGTTCGCTGTCGGCGATCAGGATGTCGCAGGTCGAGGTGCCGATGACTTTCACCAGCGTGTACGGCTGTGCGCCCGCGCCAACCGCGCCCATGTGGCAGTCAAAGGCGCCACCGGACAGCATCACCTGTTCTGACAGGCCAAGACGCTGCGCCCATTCGCCCGACAGCGTGCCGACCGGCACATCGGCGGTAAAAGTATCGCTGAACAGCGGCGAATCGAGCTGTTCCACCAGCATGGGATCGAGCGCGCGAAAGAACGCCGCCGGCGGTAAACCCTGCCACTCCGGATGCCACAATGATTTGTGCCCGGCGGCACAGCGTCCGCGCCGCAGATCGGCCGGTGCGGTGGTACCGCTCAGCAGCGCAGGCACCCAGTCGCACAGCTCTACCCACGAAACCGCCGCCTCACGCACCGCGGCATCGGCACGCGATACGTGCAAGATTTTGGCCCAGAACCATTCGGAGGAGTAAACGCCGCCGATGTAGCGGGTATAGTCGGTGAACTGGCCGCTGCGGCACAGGCGGTTGATCTCTTCGGCTTCTTCTATGGCGGTATGATCTTTCCACAGCACAAACATGGCGTTGGGATTGCTGACGAATTCCGGACGCAGCGCGAGGACGTTGCCGTCGCGATCGATGGGGGCCGGCGTCGAGCCGGTAGAATCGACGCCAATACCCACCACCGCGGCGCGCTGCGCCGGACTTAACGCCTGCACCACGCTGACGATGGCTTGTTCCAGCGCATCAATATAATCCTGAGGATGATGACGAAAGCGGTTTGCGTGTGCATCGCAGAATTCACCCTTTGCCCAGCGCGGATAGTTGACCACCGCCTTTTCCAGCTCTTTACCGCTGTGGCACTCCACGGCCAGCGCCCGTACCGAGTCACTGCCGAAATCCAGCCCAATTGTTATGGCACCCGCGCTCATCGGGATTCTCCTGTGTGAGTTGTCTCGCTCTATCCTGGAATGGGGCGCGGGCGGCGGTTAGTCATCAGCGGCTGAGAATATGCACTTTTCTGTCATCGGCGGGGTTGTGTGATCGACAGCAAAAGTTAATGTCCGGTTAATTTTGCTGAATATATGGAGGATTTAGTCATCGTTTTGGGATGTGATACCGCTCTACATTTTTCCGCGCTTTTCCCGCTACAACTAGCCCAGCGTTTGCACAGCCTTTGTACAACCTTTGAGCTAACGCGCTGATTTTGCGCTGTACCCGAACGTGAAATCTGATTGGTAGCGTTTACACCGATTCGTTGATAACAGCGATAAAACACCATTGTGCCGGAGAGCATCATGCATAAATTCACTAAAGCACTGGCGGCCGCAGGCCTCGCCGCGCTTATGTCACAATCCGCTATCGCCGAGACCATGAAGCTCGGTTTTCTCGTCAAACAGCCGGAGGAACCCTGGTTCCAGACCGAGTGGAAATTCGCCGATAAGGCCGGCAAAGATCTCGGCTTTGAAGTGATCAAAATTGCCGTGCCGGACGGTGAAAAAACCCTGAACGCTATCGATAGCCTGGCGGCGAGCGGCGCCAAAGGCTTTGTCATCTGTACCCCGGATCCCAAGCTGGGCTCGGCCATCGTCGCCAAAGCACGCAGCTATGACCTGAAAGTGATTGCCGTGGATGACCAGTTTGTCACCGCCAAAGGCAAGCCAATGGATACCGTACCGCTGGTGATGATGGCGGCGACCAAAATCGGCGAGCGTCAGGGCCAGGAGCTGTACAAAGAGATGCAGAAACGCGGCTGGGATGTGAAGCAAACCGCCGTGATGGCGATTACTGCTAACGAACTGGATACCGCACGCCGCCGCACCGGTGGCTCAATGGCCGCGCTGAAAGCCGCCGGCTTCCCGGAGAAGCAGATTTATCAGGTGCCGACCAAATCTAACGATATCCCGGGCGCGTTTGACGCCGGTAACTCGCTGCTGGTGCAGCATCCGGAAGTGAAGCACTGGCTGATTGTCGGCATGAACGACAACACCGTGCTGGGCGGCGTGCGCGCCACCGAAGGCCAGGGCTTCAAGGCACCGGACGTGATCGGCATCGGTATCAACGGCGTGGACGCGGTAAGCGAGCTGTCAAAAGGCGCGCCAACCGGCTTCTACGGTTCCCTGCTGCCGAGCCCGGACGTGCACGGCTATAAGAGCAGCGAAATGCTCTACAACTGGGTGACCAAAGGACAGGAGCCAGCGAAATTCACCGAAGTGACCGACGTGGTGCTGATCACCCGCGACAATTTCAAAACCGAGCTGGCGAAGAAAGGGCTGATGTAAGTCGGTTTTAAGCCGTCCTCAATGTGATGTTAATTAACAGGCAGCCGGCATAGTTCGTGCTGTAGCAAGGCGGCAAACACGTTTATCCCCGGGAGCTTACTGAGGTCAGTGACCGGGGTAAATGTGCGCAGCCAACGCCGCTACGGTGCGAAACATAGAGGCTCAGGAGTTCCCATGAACACGGATCCAGCATTTCTGTCATTTCATGGCATCAGCAAAACCTTCCCTGGCGTGAAAGCGCTGCAGGATATCTCTTTTCAGTGCCGCGCCGGTGAAGTGCACGCGCTGATGGGAGAAAACGGCGCGGGCAAATCCACGCTGCTGAAAATCCTCAGCGGCAGCTATCAGCCCAGCGGCGGCGAAATCCGCATCAAAGGCACAGCGAAAAGCTTCAGCAATACCGTTGATGCGCTGGATGCCGGTGTAGCGATCATTTACCAGGAGCTGCATCTGGTACCGGAAATGAGCGTGGCGGAGAACATCTATCTTGGCCAGCTGCCGCACAAGCGCGGGCTGGTTAATCGCAAGCTGCTGCGCTACGAAGCCGGTCTGCAGCTGAAAAATCTTGGCATGGATATCGACCCCGACATGCCGCTGAAATACCTGTCGCTCGGCCAGTGGCAGATGGTCGAAATCGCTAAAGCGCTGGCGCGCAACGCGCGCATCATCGCTTTTGATGAGCCGACCAGTTCGCTGTCGGCGCGCGAAATTGAGCATCTGTTCCGCGTGATTCGCCAGCTGCGCGAGCAGGGCCGGGTGGTGCTGTATGTGTCGCATCGCATGGAAGAAATTTTCGCGCTGAGCGATGCCATCACCGTGTTTAAGGATGGGCGCTACGTGCGCACCTTCACGGATATGGCCAATACCCACCATGACGATCTGGTGGAGGCGATGGTCGGACGCAACCTCGGAGATATCTATGGCTACGCGCCACGTGAGCTGGGTCCCGTGCGTCTGCAGCTGGACCAGGTGGAAGCGAAAGGCGTGCGGATGCCGATATCGCTGACGGTGCGCGCCGGAGAAATTGTCGGTCTGTTTGGACTGGTCGGTGCCGGCCGCAGCGAACTGATGAAAGGGCTGTTTGGTGCCACCCGGCTGCGCGCAGGCACGGTCACGCTGGACGGTAAGCAGCTCAACATCCGCGAACCGATTGATGCCATCCGCGCCGGTATCATGCTGTGCCCGGAAGATCGCAAAGCCGAAGGTATCATTCCGGTGCACTCGGTGCGCGAGAACATCAATATCAGCGCGCGCCGCCACAACCTGAGTGCCGGCTGTCTGATCAAGCCGGGCTGGGAAGCGAAAAACGCGGACCACCACATTCGCTCGCTGAACATCAAAACGCCGGGTGCGCATCAGCTGATCATGAATCTGTCCGGTGGCAACCAGCAGAAGGCAATTCTGGGCCGCTGGTTGTCGGAGGAGATGAACGTGATCCTGCTCGACGAACCGACGCGCGGCATTGATGTCGGCGCCAAACATGAAATCTATAACCTGATTTATCAGCTGGCGAACAAAGGGATCGCGGTGCTGTTTGCCTCCAGCGATCTGCCCGAAGTGATGGGACTGGCCGACCGCATCGTGGTGATGCGCGAAGGTGAGATTGCCGGTGAACTGCCCCACGACGCCGCCACGGAGCAGCTGACGCTGAGCCTGGCCATGCCGAAAACCACTCAAGCGGCCGCCGTGGCCTGAGGTAAAGGAGAGTAAAAATGGCTTCATCTACCACGTCCAATACGCCACCGGTGCAGCGCAGTGGCCTGCAGCTCGGGCGCATCTGGGACAACTTCGGCATGCTGGTGGTGTTTGCGCTGCTGTTTATCGTCTGCGCCATCTTCGTGCCTAATTTTGGCACCTTTATCAACATGAAAGGGCTGGGCCTGGCGATGTCGATGTCCGGCATGGTGGCGTGCGGCATGCTGTTCTGCCTCGCCTCCGGCGATTTCGACCTGTCGGTGGCGTCGGTGATTGCCTGCGCTGGCGTCGTCACCGCCGTGGTGATCAATATGACCGAAAGCCTGTGGATCGGCGTCGCCGCCGGCCTGCTGCTCGGTATGGCCACCGGCTTCGTTAACGGCTTCGTGATTGCACGTCTCAAAATTAACGCGCTGATCACCACGCTGGCGACCATGCAGATTGTGCGCGGCCTGGCCTATATCTTCTCCGACGGTAAAGCGGTGGGGATTGAGGATGAGCGCTTTTTCACCCTCGGCTACGCCAACTGGCTGGGCGTGCCGGCACCGATCTGGCTGACCATCGCCACCATGATCGTGTTCGGTTTCCTGCTGAACAAAACCACCTTTGGCCGCAACACGCTGGCGATTGGTGGCAACGAGGAAGCGGCGCGGCTGGCCGGTGTGCCGGTGGTGCGCACGCGCATCATCATCTTTATCCTTTCCGGGCTGGTATCAGCAGCCGCCGGCATTATCCTGGCTTCGCGCATGACCAGCGGTCAGCCGATGACCTCGCTCGGCTATGAGCTGATCGTTATCTCCGCCTGCGTGCTGGGCGGCGTGTCGCTGAAGGGCGGTATCGGCAAGATCTCCTACGTGGTCGCCGGGGTGTTGATTCTGGGTACCGTCGAGAATGCGATGAATTTATTGAATATCTCGCCATTCTCACAGTATGTGGTGCGCGGTTTGATACTGTTAGCGGCGGTGATCTTTGACCGTTACAAACAAAAAAGCAGAACCGCCTGATCCCGCGGGCGCAGCCGCAACGCTGCGCCCCAACGTCAAGCGAACCGGGAGATCCTCATGTACCACCGCGAAGCGCCGAGTGAACAGCAAAATCCTTTACTGCCGGGCTATCCGTTTAACGCCTGGCTGGTGGCCGGACTGACGCCGATCAACGCCGGCGATCAGCTCGATTTTTTTATCGATCGCCCGCACGGTATGAAAGGTTACATCCTCAATCTGACCATCAAAGGTCAGGGACGGGTGTTTGACGGGGCGTCAGCGTTTGACTGCGAGCCAGGCGACCTGCTGCTGTTTCAGCCAAAAACGCCGCACTATTATGGCCGCGCGCCGGACAGTCCGTGCTGGCATCATCGCTGGGTCTATTTCCGTCCGCGCGCCTACTGGACCGACTGGCTGCAGTGGCAGGATCAGAACCAGGGCGTTGGCCGGCTGCGGCTGCCGGATGCGCTGCGCGCCGAGTTTGACCGTCTGTTTGCCAGCATCGAACAGACGCACAACTCCGGACGTCGCTTTGCCGAAGAGCTGGCGATGAATCTGCTGGAACGCCTGCTGCTGCGTGCGGTGGAAGAGGATCCGCGCAGCCATCAGCAAATTCGCGACCCGCGCGTGATTGAAGCCTGCCAGTACGTCACCAATCATCTCGCCAGCGAGGTGAAAATCGAGGAAGTGGCGCGCCACGTCTGTCTGTCGCCGTCGCGTCTGGCCCACCTGTTCCGCGAGCAGATGGGCATTAATTTGCTGCGCTGGCGTGAAGACCAGCGGGTGATCCGCGCCAAGCTGCTGCTGCAAACCACTCAGGAACCCATCGCCTCGGTGGGGCGCGAGGTCGGCTACGACGACCAGCTCTACTTCTCACGCGTGTTCCGCAAGCGGGTGGGTGTCAGTCCGAGCGATTTCCGCCGCCGCAGTCAGGATGCGCACGACGCGCTGGTGGCTCAGGAGAGCTGGCAACCGGCACGGAGTGCGATCTCCTGAGCTTTCAGGTGATTCCACCTTGTTCTTACTGACTGATTCGTCTTAAATCAGTCAGGTCACGAACAAGAGGAATGAGAATGAGCGATAAACTACGTGTCGGCCTGATCGGCTACGGATTTGCCAGCAAAACCTTCCATGCGCCGCTGATCGCCGGTACGCCAGACGTTGAGCTGGCGGCGATCTCCAGCAGCGATGCCAGTAAAGTGCACGCTGACTGGCCGTCGGTGCAGGTGGTGGTCGATCCCCAGGCGCTGCTGGATGACCCGACGCTGCACCTGATTGTAATTCCTACCCCTAACGACACCCACTTCCCGCTCGCCAAAGCGGCACTCAATGCCGGCAAGCATGTGGTGGTCGACAAACCGTTTACCGTGACACTGTCACAGGCGCGCGAGCTCGACCAGCTGGCCAAAGCCAAAGGGCTGCTGTTGTCAGTGTTCCATAACCGCCGCTGGGACAGCGATTTCCTGACGCTGAAAACGCTGCTGAACGACGGCACGCTGGGCGAGGTGCGCTATCTGGAGTCGCACTTTGACCGTTTCCGTCCGGAAGTGCGTCAGCGCTGGCGCGAAATGAAAGGCCCGGGCAGCGGGATTTGGTTCGATCTTGGACCGCACGTGCTGGACCAGGCGTTGCAGCTGTTTGGACCGCCGGTGGCGATCAACGTCGACATGGCTGAACTGCGTCCGGGCGCGCAAACCACCGATTACTTCCATGCGGTGCTGACTTATCCCACCCGGCGCGTGGTGCTGCACGCCAGCATGCTGGTGGCCGCGGAATCGGCGCGTTTTGTGGTGCACGGCACGCGCGGCAGCTACGTTAAGTACGGGCTCGATCCGCAGGAGGACCGTCTGAAAGCCGGTGAACGTCCGCCGCGTGAAGAGTGGGGCTACGACATGCGCAACGGCACGCTGACGCTGGCCGAGGGCGACGTGATGGTGGAGAAAGAGCTGCTGACGCTGCCGGGGAACTATCCGGCCTATTATGCGGCGATCCGCGACGCCATTGCCGGTAACGGTGCCAACCCGGTTACGGCGGAAGAGGCGATTCAGGTGATGGAGCTGATTGAGCTTGGCCTGCAGTCGGCGGAGAAACGCCAGACACTGTCCCTGAAGTAAACCGGACGGCGTTATCGCCAGCCGATCAACAAGGAGCGCAATCTGCGCTCCTTTATTATGGCTCAGGCTGCAACGCGCTGGCGCAGCGCGGCTTTCTCCGCCTCGGTTAAAAAGGCGATAGCGATGCCGTTCTCTTGTGCCTGGCGAATCTCGGCGGCGCTCAGGCCCGCCTGTGGCGCAGCGACCTCATATTCATGCGCCAGCTCAATGCCCTGTACTGCCGGATCGTCAGTGTTGATGGTTGCCAGAATGCCGTGCTGCAGGAACGCCTTCAGCGGATGGCTGGCCAGCGAGGCCACGGTGCTGGTCTGAATGTTCGACGTCAGGCAGGATTCAATGCCAATGCGCTGTTCGGCGAGGAAATCCATCAGCGCGCGGTCTTCAATCGCTTTGACACCGTGACCGATGCGCTCAGCGCCCAGCTCGCGGATCGCCTGCCAGATGCTCTCCGGTCCGGCGGCTTCACCGGCATGCACGGTGATGCGGAATCCGGCATCGCGGGCGCGGTTAAAGTGGCTAAGGAATTCGCTGCCCGGGAAGCCCAGTTCGTCACCGGCCAGATCGACCGCGGTGATGCCGTCGCGGTGTGCCAGCAGACCTTCCAGCTCGCGCAGGCAGGCTTCTTCGCCGAAGGTGCGGCTCATGATGCCAATCAGCTTCACATCAACGCCGTACTGCTGCACGCCCGCGCGCACGCCATCAATCACCGCTTCCACCACGCCAGCAATCGGCAGGTGATGGTTCATCGCCATGTAGCCCGGTGAGAAGCGCAGCTCAGCATAATGGATACCGGCCTGCGCGGCGTCAGCGACGTTTTCCAGCGCAATGCGGCGGCAGGCGTCGAGATCGCCCAGCACTTTGACGCCCCAGTCAAGCTTCTGCAGGAAGCTCACCAGGTCCGGCTGGTTGGCGGTCACCTGCACGTGCGGACGCAGCGTATCCAGCGTATCGGCGGGCAGCGCAAGATTGAACTGACGACCTAAATCAAGGATGGTCTGGGCGCGGATATTGCCATCGAGGTGGCGGTGAAGGTCGGTGAGGGGAAGTTTCGCATCAATCATGTCGCACTCGCTGAATTAACGTAAAGTGCAGACCATTATAAAAACATCTTGCGCAACCGCGCCAGTGATTTGCGCAAAGCGGGCAGCGGATGCTGAATTAATCAGCATCCGCTGTGGTTCAGAACGATTGCAGTGCGGCAATCAGCCGGTCCAGCCCGTCATCCAGCTTGCTGCGCGGGCAGCCAGCGTTGAGACGCAGATAGCTGCGGCTGGCGCTGCCGTAAGTGCTGCCTGGCATAATCGCCACCTTATGCTGCTGGATCAGCCGCTGCTGCAGCGCGACGTCATCAATCGCCAGCGGCGCGGTGTCAATCCATGCAAGATAAGTGGCCTGCGGCGGTTGCCAGTTAAGCCCGGCAAACGCCGCGTTGAGCCGTTGCGCAATGTGCTGCATATTGGCACGCAGATAATCGCGCAGCGCGTCGAGCCAGGGTGCGCCGTGACGGTAGGCGGCAATGGTGGCAGCCAGCGCCATCACTGCCGGTGACGACAGCCCGTCCTGCTGCTTCAGCGCGTGAAACCACGCCCGGCGGTCGTCCGCGTCCGGGATAATACCCCAGGCGCCGGTCAGCGCCGGAATATTGAAGCTCTTCGAGGCCGAGGTAAACAGCGCCCAGCGGCCTTGTGCCACCTCGCACCACGGCGTGTGGCGCGCCGCGCTCAGCACCATATCCATATGGATTTCGTCGCTGATCACGCTCACGCCATGCCGTTCGCACAGTGCCGCCATCTGCTGCAGCTCTGCGCGCTGCCACACTTTGCCGGTCGGATTGTGCGGGCTACACAGCAGCATCACTTTACAGCGCGGCCGCGCCAGCAGGGTTTCCAGCTGAGCCATATCACAGCGCCATGTGTCGCCAGTGCGCTGCAACGGCAGTTCCAGCACCCTGCGCTGATTACCGATGATTGTCTGGTAAAAAGCATCATAGGCGGGCGTATGAATCAGCACTTCATCCTCCGCCTGCGTCCAGTGGCGCAGCAGCTGCGCCACCATATAAATCACCGACGGGCCATACACCAGCGACTCTGCCGCGATCTCGCTGGCAAAGCGGCTGCGCATCCAGTGCTGCAGGGCGGAGAGGAAATCCTCGTGCTGCCAGCGGCTGTAGCCCAGCACGCCGTGATTCAGCCGCTGCTGCAACGCGTCAATGATGCAGGGAGCCGTGGCGAAATCCATGTCCGAGATAGTGAAAGGCAGCAGATCTGGCACGCCGAAGCGGTCGGCGACAAAGTCCCACTGCGTGCACCAGCTGCCGTGGCGATCCACCACCCGATCAAAATTAAACGCCTGCATGTTTACACCGTCGCGCTCATCAGATGGGCCATTTCATCTTTAACCGACTGCACCTGCGGGCCAATGACTACCTGCAGATTGGTCTGGTTCAGGTGCACCACGCCGATGGCGCCGTTGGCTTTCAGCGCGGCATCGTCGACCTTGCTCATGTCGGCCACCGACAGGCGCAGGCGCGTCAGGCAGTTATCCAGCGAGGTGATGTTGTCAACGCCACCCAGCGCCGCGAGAATCGCTGGCGTGTTGTAGCCGGATTTGCCCACGCCGGCGCGGCTGACCTGCTGCTCAACGCGGCTGGTTTCTGCTTCGCGGCCTGGTGTTTTGATGTTGAAGCGGGTGATGGCGAAACGGAAGATGGCGTAGTAACCCACAAACCACACGGCAGCAATCACCGGCACCCAGTACCATTTGGTAGAAAGGCCGTGCAGCACGCCAAACACGAAGAAGTCGATCACGTTACCGTCGGTATTACCGATGGTCACGCCAAGCATTGCCATCACGGTGAAGCCGAGACCGGTCAGCAGCGCGTGGATCAGATACAGTACCGGTGCGACAAACAGGAACAGGAACTCGATCGGTTCAGTAGTGCCGCCAACCACGCAGGCAACCACGCCCGAAATCAGCAGGCCTTTAATTTTGTGACGGTTTTCCGGGCGCGCGCAGTGGTAAATCGCCAGCGCTGCCCCCGGCAGGCCGCCAAGGAATGCCGGCATTTTACCCTGCGACAGGAAGCGGGTAGCGCTTTCCGCGAAGCCGTGAGTTTCCGGACACGCCAGCTGCGCCTGGAAGATCGTCAGCGCGCCGCTGACGCTGTGACCACACACCTCCATGGTGCCACCGGCATCGGTGAAGCGAATAATCGCCACCAGAATATGCTGCAGGCCAAACGGCAGCAGCAGACGTTCACCGGTGCCGAAGATCATCGGGCCGAATTCGCCTGCGCTGTTGATCATCCAGCCAAGACCGGTGATCGCGCGCGCAAAGAATGGCCAGATCAGCGGTACCACCAGCCCCAGCAGGCCCATCACCACGGTGGTGATAATCGGCACAAAGCGCGTGCCGCCGAAGAATGCCAGCGCATCCGGCAGGCGAATATTGTGGAAACGCTCGTGCAGCCAGAACACCACAATGCCGACAATCACCGCGCCGAGAATACCGGTGTCGATGGACTGAATGCCGAGAATGTTCTGCACGTTATTGGCTTTCAGCACCGCCGCATCGGTAGTCGGCAGAATCCCGTTGATGTTCAGCCAGAAGTTAACGCTGAGATTGAGCACCGCAAAGCCGACGAAGCCGGCAAATGCCGCCACGCCTTTGTTTTCCCGCGCCATGCCCAGCGGGATGGCGATGGCAAACATCACCGGCAAATAGCTAAAGGCAAAGGAGCCGATTTTCGCCATCCAGATAAACAGGTATTGCAGGAACGGCTGGTCGAGCAGCGGGATCAACGTCAGTACATCATGGCTGCTGAGTGAACTGCCGATGCCCAGCATGATGCCGCAAAACGACAGCAGCGCCACGGGTAGCATGAAGGTTTTCCCCAGGCTCTGGAAAAATTCCCAGAGCGACATTTTGGGTTGGCTGTGAGGCATAGTCTCTCCTGGCTAAAAAGTAACAAGCGGGTAAAGTGGTGGGGGATGATAAAACGTTTTATCACGGCTTTTTGTGGTGATAATCACAAAGCGTGACGAGCATCAGGCTTTATTTTTATGTGAATCAGTGTAACGTTTTACCTCTTTGAATTTTCCGGCAACGAATAGCGTCACACTATGTCCCAGCAAAAAATCACCATCCATGATGTCGCGCAGGCCGCTGGCGTATCGGTCAGCACGGTATCGCTGGTGCTGTCCGGCAAAGGGCGTATTTCACCCGCCACCGCCGCGCGGGTGAATCAGGCGATTGAGCAACTCGGCTATGTGCGTAACCGCTCAGCCTCCATGCTGCGCGGCGGTGAGAGCGGGGTGATTGGCCTGATCGTGCGCGATCTCAGCCAGCCCTTTTATGCGGCAATGACGGCGGGACTGAGCGAGGTGCTGGAGCAGCAGGGCAAAGTGCTGGTGCTGACGCAAAGCGGCCAGCACGGCCAGCATCTGCAGCGCTGTTTTGATTCGCTGGCGGCGCAGGGTGCCGATGGCATTGTGCTGGGCGGTGCGGTGGCGCAGGCGGAATCGCTGCGGCTGCAGGCGCAGGAGCAAAATATTGCGCTGATCTGCGCCGCGCGCGCCAGCAGTCTGGAAAAAGTCGATTCGCTGCGTCCGGATAACAGCCAGGCGGCGCGGATGGCCACCGAGTATCTGATCAAACAGGGACATCAGCGCATTGCCTGGGTCGGCGGTCTGGGGTCCTCACTGACGCGCGCCGAACGTATCGGCGGCTATTGCGCCACGCTGCTGCAGTACGGTTTGCCGTTTCGCCCGGACTGGATTATCGAATGTGACGATCGCCAGCAGAGCGTCTCTGCGCTGACGCAGGCGCTGCTGCATCAGCATCCGCGTATTACCGCTATTCTGGCCCACAATGCCAGCACCACGCTCGGCTGCTATTTCGGCGCGCTGCGCAGCGGCCGCACCCTCGGGGAAGACGCGGTGGACAGTTACTACACCCAGCAGCTGGCGCTGGTCGGCTTTAATGACGATCCGCAACCTGAGCTGAACGATCCGGCGTTGACGTTTGTCAGCAGTGAAGCGCGCATCGTCGGGCGGCGCGCGGCAGAACGCATATTACAGCGCCTGGCGCAGCCACAGGCCAATGTGCAGACGTTAATCGTGCCACCGCAGCTGGTGCAGGGCCGCTAAGCCTGTCGCCCGTCCGGCGTCAGGTCATCCCTTGCCGCGTTTCTGTCACTGCTGCTTACCGATTGTCAGCCGGCCTGTGATCATCGTTCTGCTTATGCATTGCGGGCCAGCAGAAAATAAAGATTAAACTTCGGCATCAAATCCTGACACGAAATTGTCATAATATGGCCAGCGTTAAATAAAAATCAACGCGTTAGCCATTTTTATAAATTACGCGAATTTTGTATTGATTAATCTTCTTTACCGGCTGCGCCTGAATTTTATTCAGGCTGGCTGATGTTATTACCTGTCACAAAATGTGTATTTTCTTATTGTTTAGCGCGGGTTTACTTGATCGCTGGATTTGTGACTGGCGAGGAATATACTGCCAGCTATGCTTATTTTTCCTGTGCCGGGGCACGTATGAAAATAATCGTAAATGGGAAAGGTTATCCGGAAAAGAGAAATATCATCGTCAACGATTCACACCATTATCTCAATCTTAAATATAAAAATATCTGGTTTTATCGTAACGCCGTCAGGCAGAAAATCCGCAAAGCCAATAAGTTGTTTATTTTCGCGCCGCTACCGTTCTCGGTGCCGGACGATGCACAAATCATCCATCTCTTTAATGAAGTGGCCTGCACAAAAAAGCGCTGGATGGCGACATTTGAAACCGAAATTCCGCGCGTGCTGCCGGTGCCGGGCATGGCCAAACTGCATAATCCACAATTGCAGAAACAACTCAAACTGATCGCGGCACCGCAGTGTACGGCGCTGCTGGCTATTTCCGACGCGACGAAAAATATTCAAATCAAGCTGTTACAGGCGTTTCCGCAGCAGGCTGCAGTCATTTTGCCCAAACTGCATACGCTGCATCCGCCACAGGCAATTATCTGTGATCGGGTCAGGCCGGTGAATCAGGCGAAGCTGACGTTCAGCTTTGTCGGCAATGAGTTTTATCGTAAAGGTGGGGCGGAAGTGGTGCTGGCCTTTAGCGAGTTGCTGGCAGAAGGCATCATTCATCCCGACAGCGTGCAGGTGAATTTAACGGGCAACCTGAAGCATCGCTATAATATCGCGCACGGCGCGCAGCAGGATGACGCGCAATTTCATCAGCGGATTGAAGACCTGATTAATCAGCAGGCAATCTTCAGGCATGAAACATTTCTGCAAAATGATCGGCTGATGAAAATGCTCGAACAGACCGATGTCGGATTATTACCGACCTGGCAGGATACCTACGGCTTTTCAGTGCTGGAAATGCAGGCATGCGGCTGTCCGGTCATTACCACCAATGTGCGCGCACTACCAGAAATAAACCCGGCTTCGGCCGGCTGGCTTATTGATTGTCCGCTGAATGATATGTTTGAAATCGCTATCGGTTCAGCGCAGGAGAAACTGGCGATCAGAGACAGAATTATTGCGCAGCTCAAACAGATCATCACGCAGATAATGGCGCAGCGCGAGGCGATCAGCACCCGCTCGGCGCGGGCGCTGCAAAGAATTAAAGACCAGCACGATCCGGCGCGCTTTCGCGCCAGCCTGGACGCTTTTTATCAGTTAGCTGGCGAGGCCGATCGGGCCTCAGGCGTGAACGCACCAAAGCGAGTGGATATATGACCGGCCGGTTTAGCCGCTTCTCATCAACCCTGGGGGCAGAGCGGCGCTGGCCTGACGGCCAGCGCCAGATGAGTTAACGTGCTTTCGTCGTCAGATCAAGAAAGGGATGTTTGCCCGCCAGCAGCAGCAAAAACTCATATTCTCCCTGACTGAGCGGGGAGGGTTTTGCGGTGGACTCCTTCATCTGCCAGACGCGCAGGCTGAGGTCGAAGCGCTCCGCGGCAAGCAATTGTGTCATGCCTGCGGCAATACGCAAGTCGCGGACATCGGTTTGAACCGGTACAAGGTGCTGCAATAATTGATGACTCATAAATTTTTCTCTTATTGTGGCCTTTCCCTGGCGGTGTTGTTATGTGCTGCACGCAGCGTCGGTCAGAGGCTGGCAAGGCTGGCCGCAACAGCAGCGGTGCCGGTGCCGGAGGTTGTTAACCCGGATTGAGCCCCGGGCGGCGGGCTGTCATAAAAGTTAAAATGACTGATCACCGCAGCCAGCGTTCCGGTACGGCCATTCAGGCTGCCGGCCGAGGTGGCAATCTCTTTCACCAGGGCGGCATTCTGCTGGGTAACGCGATCCAGATCGGTCACGGCCAGCGTAACCTGGGCAATGCCTTTGCTCTGTTCGTCTGACGCCAGCGCAATCTGGCCAATCAGCGAGGTGACGGCGGAAACGCTTTGCGTGGCGCTGTCCATGATGGCGCCGGCGCGCTGCGCGGTCTGCGCTCCCTCGCCAACACGCGTCACGGTGCCATTAATCAGCCCTTCGATCTCCTTCGCGGCGCTGGCGCTGCGTTGTGCCAGCGTGCGCACTTCAGCTGCCACCACGGCAAAGCCGCGTCCCTGCTCGCCGGCGCGGGCGGCTTCAACAGCCGCGTTCAGTGCCAGAATATTGGTCTGAAATGCGATGCTGTTAACCGTGGCGGTGAACTGACGGATTTTATCGGCTTCGGCGGCGATATCGGCCATCATCGCTGACACGCTTTTCACCAGCGCTTCGCCGTCGCGCGTGGTGCGCGCCGCATCCTCAGCCAGCTCGCGCGCTTCGCCGGCGCTGTGGGCATTTTTCTCTACGGTGGCGCTGAGCTGCTCCATGCTGGCCGAGGTCTGCTCGAGCGCGGCGGCCTGGCGGGTAGTGCGATCGGACAGATCGACATTGCCGCCGGCAATATCCGCTGACTCCTTGCGCAGCACCTCGGTGGTGTCACGCACTGCGCGCACGGTGGTCAGCAGGCTCTGCTGCATCAGCTGCACCAGCGGAATCAGCTGACCCACGCAGTTGCGGCCAAAATCCTGCGGTTCCCGCGTAAGATCCCCGGCGGCAATGCCGCGGAAATGTTCCCGCAGCGCCCCCAGCGGCCGTACCAGATGCGTGACCAGAAAACGGTCACAGAACAGCAGCAGCGCCAGCATCAGCAGTGCAGCAATGCCAAAGGCCATTTGCAGACGCTGGCGATCGGACTGGTCGGCATGGTTATTCGCTGCGATGTCGCGCTGCAGGAACTGCAGGCGCTCAGCCGCAGGCACCGCAAAGTCAGCCGGCGATGCGGTGAGGGCGGTACGCAGCGGCGCCCAGTCGCTATCGGCCGGGGCATCGGTCGCTACGGACGCTTTTGCCGCCGTGGTTCCCGATGCCATCACTAAACTGGCGCGATTGAGAAACAGCAGCTGGCTGGTCAGGGTGGCGTTATGCAGTTCGCGCTGATGCATGTCGCGCAGCACCGTGCTGCCATAGATCCCGGCCAGCGCCACAATCAGCAGCGCCGCGACCAGGATGCACTGCACAACCCGGCGAATGGTGAAGTTTTTAAGAAATTGCATGGTGAGTTTCCCCGGTGTCGTTTAAGACACAATGGTGTCGAGCGTTATTATTTATTGTTCGCGATAATATCGCGTACTATGGTTTAGCGTTTTAAGCATGGCAGGGAATTCTGAAAAAGAAAATGAATCGTCGATAAAATATTTCTTTCCCAAAGATATGCCAGATTAATTTACAAGAGGGTTATTTCGCCTGGCCGCGGCAGTAAAGCTCGCCGGCGGATAAATAAACTTTCATTGATTTTGCCGTTTGCTGAAATTGAGCGTTCAGTGCCCGTTAATTTAGCTTAAGTCACGCCGCAATGATTAACAGCACTCCGCCTGCAACACGCTGGGCGTCAACAAATAATAAACGCTGCCGTGTTAACGCTAATTTCACCCGTGACCATCACCGATTATAAATTCACACTGTAAAGCACCGGGCCCGTTGGACGTCCGGTTGGGGAACCGCCGTGCGGCTCGAGACTGATCGCCAGCGTCGCCTTAACCAGCGACTGCTGTTTCTCAATCGGATACTGCTGCGGCGCACTTCCGGTGACCAGACCGAGTGAAACGGGCGCCCGGCCAGGCGGAATCAGCCACAGTTCCAGACTCTGATCCGCCCTGACCGCGCTGACCTGCAGCGGCGCCAGACTGATCACGTCCTGCCGGCGGCTGGCGCTCACCACCCATTGCTGACTGTGTTGCGCATCGGTCAGCACCGCCAGCGGTGTCATCACCGGCTCGCGTAGCCAGTAAGTCGTCAGCGCGAAGCCCAGCGCGACGCAGGCGGCAGCCAGCCACGGCAGCGTCCGGCGTGCGGGCGCGACGCGCTTGTCGGGCGGCAGGGAAAGGGCAATTTTTTTCCATAGCGTTTCCGGCGGCGTGACGGGCGGCTGAACCTGGTCGAGACCCGCCAGCAGCGTCTGCCAGCGGGCGACCTGCGCCGCCAGCGCCGGCTCGGCCTGCAGTCTGCGCTGAAAGCGCAATCGCGCGCTGCCGCGCAACGTGCCGAGGGCGTACTCCGCCGCCAGGGCGTCATCCCGCTGCACTTTGTCACTCATCGTCCTACACACTCCCGCAGATGGTCCAGGCCACGTCGAATCCAGCTTTTAACCGAGCCGACCGGCTGCTGCAGCCACCCGGCAATGTCGCTATGTGATAAGCCCTGATAATAGGCCAGCGCGATCGACTGGCGCTGTTCACTGCTCAAATGCTGCAGACAATGGTGCAGGCGGGCAACCTCGCGATCGTGCTGCTCATCCAGACTGACGTCACCCGGCGTGCTGCTTAAATCGTCGAGCCAGGCTTCATCGGCATGGAATTGTCTGGCATAGCCGCTGCGCAGCCAGTCAATACAGCGGTTGCGTACAATGTGCGTCATCCAGGTCAGGGGAGAACTGAGCGCGCTATTAAATGACGCGGCGTTGTGCCAGACCGTGATGTAGCATTCATGCAGAATCTCTTCCGCCCACGCCCGCTGGCGTAACATGCGCAGCGCTACCGCAAACAGATGCGGGGAAGTCAGCCGGTACAGCTGTTCAAAAGCCAGGCGGTCGCTCTTCGCGACCGCCTGTATTAAGGCTATTTGTTGCTCAGCCTGAGAGGCGTCCATAATACTCCTGGCCGGTTTGTTTAACCTTACCGAGTATAGACAGTTATTCAGGCATTAAGACGGTATCAATAACGTCAATGACGCCATTTTTCTGGTTTACATCATAAGTGCTGATATTTGCCACATTACCCTGACCATCTTTCAGCTGAATATTGTGTGGCCCGTTGCTCATAATCCACAGCGGCTGACCATTCACCGTTTTCAATTCGGCTTTACCGCCACCCTGTTTAATTTTTTGCTCCAGCGCTTTCATATCATATTTACCGGCGACCACATGGTAGGTCAGCACGCTGGTGAGTTTGGCTTTGTTTTCCGGTTTGAGAAGTGCATCAACGGTGCCGGCAGGCAGTTTGGCAAAGGCGGCGTTAGTCGGCGCAAACACCGTAAACGGGCCTTTGCCCTGTAAGGTATCGACCAGACCCGCGGCTTTAACGGCGGCGACCAGCGTAGTGTGGTCCTTCGAGTTCAGGGCGTTTTCAATAATGTTTTTTTGTGGATACATTGCCGCGCCGCCTACCATCACCGAATCGGCGTGCATGGCCGCCATCGCAGCGTTCGCGCCAAGCAGGGCGGCAGACAGGACGGCATAACTGATTAACTTTTTCATCATATATCCTCATTGAAGGAGCAGAAGGGTGCTCACAAAGGGATATACGTACGGTGCGGCTGAACGGATGCAGAAAAGGGTGAAATTTTTTTGCCGGGGGAAAACGGCAGCCCGGAGCGGGCTGCCGCGGGGATTACTCTGGCATGCCTTCGCTGGTTGGCGCGCCTAACATGTAGCGCGACAGGAACTGCTCCAGCGTCATTTTGTCGCCATTCATGGTGACCTGACCGTTAGCGTATTGCAGGCTGGTAGTGATGTTATCGTCCTGCTGCTGCGTCAGGCGGAACATCTGGCCCATCGCCGCCAGGCCTTTCACCTGCTGATCGGCCAGCTTCTGCGCGTCATCACCCTGATAACCTTCCGCCAGCCCGACGTGACGCATCACTTCGGTCGCCATCGGCATATTGATGCTCAGCTTGCCGTCGAGCGTTTTCAGCACGCGATCCACGGCGGCACCCAGACTCTGCGGTTCACCGGTGACGGTCGCCGGATCGTTAAAACCGACGTTAAGGTTGAACGTGCTCTCGCCTTTGTCATTTTTCCAGCTCAGCGGTGCCACGCTCACGGTCGGTGAACCTTTCAGCAGGGTCGGCAGGTTATTTCTCAGAATGGTCTGCACGCTGGCCTGGTAGCGGATAGGATCGTCCACCACGCCAGGCTGGTTCAGCAGATCCTGCATCTGCGCATTGTACTGGTCAGAGAAGGTTTTCACCGCCTGAGCATCAAACTGCGCAAATTTCATCGCCAGTTTAGCTTCGCCGAACGGCTGTTTCTGCAGGCTGATGCTATCAACCTGATAATCAATCTGGCCGCCAATCTTACCGTCTTTGTTGTCGAACGAGGACTTCCCGTCCAGCTTCTCCAGCGTCAGGCCTTCCTGACCGTTAATGCTGGCATCGAGCTTATCCAGCGTGATGGTCTGGTCGCCGACGCGCACGCCTTCCGGACTCAGGTGGGTGTCACCGCCCAGCTTCAGACCATTAAGGGTAAACAGCACCGGCTGCTGCAGCTGGTTTTTGCTGGTGACGGCGATGCTGGAGAAGTCGCCCTGCAGACTCACTTTGTCGCCTTTGCTGTCCGCGCTGACGTTGAGCGTGCCGCCGTTGGTGGCGAGGCGATCACCGGTCTGCGCATTGCTGTAATCCACCGGCAGCAGGTGCAGCGCGGTATCGGTCGCGCCGCTGTAACCAACGCGGGTATCGGCATTAACCAGCGATTTGCCCTGAGTCAGTTCAAACAGTTTCTTCACCGCATCGGTGTTTTCCAGTTCGGTGTGCACCGAGGCCATGCTGGGGATCAGGTTGCCGCGTTTCAGCTGAGCAAACGGGAAAGGACCGTGGTCGATGGTTTCGTTGAGCACGATGCTTTGACCCGGCTTCAGCAGCGGATTGTCTTCGGTCTGCGAACTGGCCTGAATTACCAGTTTGGTTTTGCTGCTGAATACGCCACGCTGGTAATCCTGATAGCTGAGCGTCAGACGGCTATTCGGCGCGTACGCGTTGATCTGGCTGTTGGCATTTTGCAGCATCTCATCCATGTGGCTTTCCAGCTGTTTACCGGTAAACCACGCTGCGCCAGTCCAGATTACGCCGAGCGCCACAATCACACCTACGGCAACGTTGGTCTTTTTCATCGCTGAGTCGTCCTTATCCTTGCGTGCGCATACCGTTGGGCCGCGCGACGGGTGAAGAAAAACGCCCGCAGGCGTTTTTTAATTAATAGTTTGAAATAATAGCAGTTAATGCTGCAGGCGTCAGCCGCCTCACGTCAGCGCGTTGTACACCCGCGCCAGACGCCCGGTCCCCGCCGCGCTCACCGGCGACTCGCTGGCTGCGACAAAGCAGGATTCGCCCGGTTGCAGTACCAGCTGCTGCCCGGCCTTTTCAATCACCGCCTGGCCTTCGATGCAGAACAGCAGGGCGGCACTGTGCTGTGCCAGCGTTTGCGGCGTGGCCGAAAGCGTATGGATGGCGAAGGCAAAATCCTCTACCGGAATTGGGAAGTTGAGGCTGTCGCCCTGCGTCTGCGGCTGCGTGAGCAGCGTTGCCGCCGGTTTGGCCTCGAACTTCAGGTTGGCCAGCAGTTCCGGAATATCAATGAATTTTGGCGTCAGGCCGGCGCGCAGCACGTTATCCGAATTGGCCATCACTTCCAGCGCCACGCCTTTCAGATAGGCATGCGGCGTTTCGGCGAACAGGAACATCGCCTCACCCGGTTGCAGGATGATGACATTCAGCAGCAGCGGTGAGAACAGGCCATTATCGTCCGGATAGTCGCTGGCGATGGTTTTGATGGTCTGCCACGGTTCGCCTTCGCGCGCGTTCAGCGCGGATTTTAGCACGCCGAGCGCGCGGGTTTTGCTTTCGTCTTTCAGCGACAGCAGGGTAGCGAACAGTTTAGCCAGCGCGGCTTCGCTGGCGTTTTCGAGGAAATGGGCGATCTGCGGATGCGCGCCCGCGACCGGCTCCAGCAGCGAGACAATCTCAGGCAGTTCGCGAAAGCCGTTCATCGCCTGGAACGGCGTCAGGGCATACACCAGTTCGGGCTTGTGGTTAGCATCTTTATAGTTGCGCTCGGCGGCGCTGAGCGGAATGCCCGCCGCGTTTTCACGCGCGAAACCGGCTTCTGCGGCAGTTTTACTGGGATGCACCTGAATCGATAACGGCTGATCGGCGCACAGCACTTTAAACAGAAACGGCAGCTCACCGAAACGCTGCGCTACCGCAGCCCCCAGCGTCGCGACCTGATCGTCATTGATCACGTCACGCAGCGAACGGGTGATGCCATTCACTTCAACGGTAGAGGGGCTTTTGGGGTGCGCGCCCATCCATAATTCCGCCATCGGCAATCCCTGCGGGTTTTCGATGCCGTAGAGTTCGGTCAGCGCGGTTTTACTGCCCCATGCATAATTTTGCAGCGAATTGTTCAATTTTTGCATCGTTTACCCTTAATAACGGTAAGTAAATAAGCGTATTAAAGCAGAAAGTGCCATAGAAAATACACGAACAAGTGCAATAAACGCGATGGGCTCGCATAATGTTAATTTCTTGTATGTGACAATCTTGCTCGCTCTAAGGCGTCGCGGGAAGACGACTTAGGCGGAAACCTCAAAATCTGAGCTAAGGAGACGTAGTCATGGCAGCCAACCGCATTGAAAAAGATTCAATGGGTCCGATCGAAGTTCCGGCAGATAAGTTGTGGGGCGCACAAACGCAGCGTTCGCTGGAGCACTTCCGTATCTCCACCGAGAAGATGCCCGTGGCGCTGGTGCATGCGCTGGCGCTGACCAAGCGCGCCGCCGCCCAGGTTAACCGCGATCTGGGGCTGCTGCCGGCTGAACGGGCCGGGGCGATTATCGACGCCGCTGACGAGGTGCTGGCCGACCAGCACAGCGACGAGTTCCCGCTGGCCATCTGGCAGACCGGCTCCGGCACCCAGACCAACATGAACATGAATGAAGTGCTGGCGAACCGCGCCAGCGAACTGCTGGGCGGCGAGCGCGGCATGTCGCGCAAAGTGCATCCGAATGATGATGTTAACAAGAGCCAGAGCTCCAACGATGTGTTCCCGACGGCGATGCACGTTGCTGCGGTGATTGCGCTGCGCGAACAGCTGATCCCGCAAATCGAGGTGCTGAAAAATACCCTGAGCGAGAAGTCGGCCGCGTTTAAAGACATCGTTAAAATTGGTCGTACCCACCTGCAGGACGCCACACCGCTGACGCTCGGCCAGGAGATTTCCGGCTGGGTTGCCATGCTGGAGCACAATCTGAAGCACATCGAACACAGTATTCCGCACGTCGCCGAGCTCGCGCTGGGCGGCACCGCGGTCGGTACCGGCCTGAATACCCATCCGGAATATGCGGTGCGCGTGGCGAAAGCGCTGGCCGACCTGACGCAGCAACCTTTTGTCACCGCGCCCAACAAGTTTGAAGCGCTGGCGACCTGCGACGCGCTGGTGCATGCGCACGGCGCGCTGAAAGGCCTGGCCGCCTCGCTGATGAAAATCGCTAACGACGTGCGCTGGCTGTCGTCCGGTCCGCGCTGCGGCATCGGTGAAATCAGCATTCCGGAAAATGAGCCCGGCAGCTCGATCATGCCAGGCAAAGTCAACCCTACCCAGTGTGAAGCGCTGACCATGCTGTGCTGTCAGGTGATGGGCAATGACGTGGCGGTGAACATGGGCGGTGCATCCGGTAACTTCGAACTCAACGTCTACCGGCCCATGGTGATCCACAACTTTCTGCAGTCGGTACGGCTGCTGGCCGACGGCATGGACAGCTTCAATCACCATTGCGCGGTGGGCATTGAGCCCAACCGCGAGCGCATCGATCAGCTGCTCAACGAGTCGCTGATGCTGGTTACCGCGCTGAATACCCATATCGGCTATGACAAAGCGGCGGAAATTGCCAAGCAGGCGCACAAACAGGGGCTGACGCTGAAGGCTTCGGCGCTGAAGCTCGGCTACCTGACCGAAGCGCAGTTTGACGAATGGGTGCGGCCGGAAGAGATGGTTGGCAGCATGAAGCAATAGCTTTACTGCCGGACACTACAGCGCGACCTGTCGCGCTGTTTTTTTGCCTTACAGACGGTCACTCCATAAATGCAGCCGCGGGATGATCAGATGCAGCGGCTGCGCCAGCGGCTTGTAACGGTGCGCGATGTTTTCAGCATCGTAATCCAGCAGTTCACCCAGCGTCGGCACCTGCGTTCGATCGCGGCACAACACCAGCAGCGGCGAAGGGCAGGCCAGCTGCAGCTGTTTTTTCTCGCTGGCGCGCCACAGCCGCGCGATAGGTTGCACTTTGACCGGCCGCTTGATCTTCAGCTGCGCGCCGTCCGGCAATGACCGCACCCGCTCCAGCTCCTGCTGCACTTTCTCAGCCCACTGTTCGCGCGTCCACGGCGCCTGCGCGCGGTTAGCCTTCAGGCTGCGCTCCAGCTGCCCGACGATGGCCTCGCGCGTCACCTTTTTGATGATGTTTTTATTCGCCCAGCCAAAACGCAGCGTATCCGGCGCCTGCATTAGCGTGACGCTGCGGTAGGCGTTGAGGGTGATCAGCCCACGCAGATGCTGGTGCACAAACTCAAAACGCGCCTCGCTCGGCAGGCCGGAGTCGACGGTGATCAATTGCTCCAGCCGCTGCTTGAGGGTGTTGATGGTCGTGACCTGCTGCTCCAGTCGCTGGCTGGCCGCCTCATCCGCCTCAATGCAGAGGGCGCCAGGCAGACGCACCGCCGCTTTGGTGCTGAGTTTTTCCGACTGATGCTGCATAAACAGGCGACAGTAGTGGGCGAGGGCCATTTCGCGCGCGCGTTTACCGAGATGCTGGGTCACCGCGATGCGGTTGATTTCATCATGCTCTTTGCCTTTCTCAATCTCCGGCAGGCTGAATACGCGCGCCAGCAACAGCGGCTGCTGTTCAACCGACGCCCGCAGCGCAGTGAGTTCGCGCTCCAGCGTATTCACGCATTCGTGTAAATCAGCCACTAAATCATAGCGAGCCATCGCGGTTCTCCATAGTTACAACATACCAAAGGGTGGCACTGAATGATGCGGCGAGCAAGCAGGCATACTAGTTACAACATACTGAAATAAGGTTTATCCATCCAATCGCTGAAACCCCGGCGTGGAATTCGGCTCGACAGGGCGCGCGGGCATTTTTCCTGTCGGATGAACATGTTATAACCGTGATTTACCTGTTAACGGATATTAGCTGTGGAGTATCAGCCAAAACCGGGCGCGCCCGCTATCGTTACGCTCGGCGCCGTGCAGATCCTGTCGTGGGGCGGATCATTTTACTTGATGGCCGTGATGGCTAACCCGATCATCGCGGAAACCGGCTGGTCGCAGCAGTGGGTGTATGGCGCACTTTCGCTCGGCATTCTGGTCTCCGGCCTGCTGGCACCGCTGTGCGGCCGGCTGATTGCCCGCGCACAGGGTCGCCGGCTGCTGGCGGCGAGCGGGGCGGTGATGGCGCTCGGGCTGGTGATCATGGCGCTGAGTCACAGTTTGCCGCTGTTTCTGTTTGCCTGGCTGATTATCGGCGCGGGTATGGCGATGGGGCTGTATGACGCGCTGTTCGCCACGCTGGGCACCTTATATGGCGGCCAGGCGCGTGGCGCGATTACCGGTATTACGCTGATCTCAGGATTCTGTACCTCACTGGTGTGGCCCGGCATCGCGCTGCTGATCCACTGGCTGGAGTGGCGCGGTGCCTGTCTGGCCATCGCCGCGCTGCTGTGTCTGGCGGTGCTGCCGGCTTACCTGTATGCGCTGCCGGCGCCGCGCACGCCATCCATACCAAAAGCCACGCAACAGCATACCGCACAGAATTCGCTGGCCCCCACGCTGTTCTGGCTGCTGTGCAGCATCTTTACCCTCGCGTCGGTGATCATGACGGCGATATCGGTGCAGTTGATTACCCTGCTGCAGGCGAGCGGGCATTCGCTGAGCGCCGCGCTGGCGATCAGCACGCTGCTGGGGCCGTGCCAGGTGGCGTCGCGCATTGTCGATATGACGTTCAAACGCGGCCATCCCATCTGGACCACTTTCTTCTCGGTCGGACTGGTGGCGCTGGGATTACTGCTGCTGGCCTGTTATCCCGCGTGGGCGCTGCTGAGTATGGTGCTGTACGGTGCAGGAAATGGCTTGCGGGCTATCGTGCGCGGTACGCTGCCGCTGGCGATGGTAAAACCGGAAGAGTACGCCATTGTGGTTGGCCGCATGGCGCGACCCGCGCTGATTGGTCAGGCGCTCACGCCGCTGATTGGCGGCTATATTTTCCAGCATTCCGGTGCGCAGGCTACGCTGTGGCTGTTATGTGCGCTGGCGCTGATCAACGTGCTTTTGGTGGTGGTGCTGAAGCGGAAATTGCCGGCAGGCGCTCCGGAATCCGCAGATTAAAATAGTCACTTATGGATAACGGGGCAGGGATGGCCGCTGCTGCGCTTTAATGGCGATCCGTAAGATATTGCAGCAGGCAACACAACGCACTTAACAGCAGAGTGCAGCCAGCCGAGACAACGAAAGGCAGCGGTGCCATCCGCACGCATTGCCATAAGGTTGGCGCGTTCAGGCAGCTGGTTGCCGCCGTGATGATGCCCACCGTCAGCGGGAGAACGGTCAGCAATAATGCGCCGACGACCGGAGATAATACAGACATTATTTCGCGCCTCGAAAATAGTAACGGCGCGCATTTTGTGCAAAAAATAGCAAGGGAATCCTGACCCGGATCAATATTATTCCTTTCAGAAGACGGTTTATCGACCCTGACGCCGCCTCCTTCGCCGGTGTGTTTTTGTTTCTTAGACAGAAACAATGGCTTGTCTGAGAGTGGGTTGCGCACATGGCGCACCACGCGTGCAGAAATAATCGTCCCTTTGTCACAACGTCCTTTGCCAGCCTGCAGCTACAGCGGTAGGGGCAAAAAAGTGACACGTCGCGCATATTGTTGCGCAAGGCTCAGAGTGCTAAAGCGGTCAGCGGCATGTGCTATTGGAATCTTTTTATTTCAATTCAATAAGTTAAGTCGATATCAAGGCGGGTAATAGCGCAGGTTAGTCACGAGTGGAAAGCATTTTCGGTATTCTAAAAAGCAACAGTGTTTGTTATATTTATTGCTCATTGATTATTCACTGCCGCGGTATGAAAACAAGAAGATAGGCCGCAACTCAGGAAACAGAAATGCTTGATTACCGCTTCCCGACAGCTTTGCAGATGGTTTTGAGCGTAGCGATGGCGGAGCAATTGGGTAAACGCTCGACCAGTGCCATTCTGGCGTACGGTCTTGAAGCGAACCCCAGTTTCATTCGGAAACTCATGGTTCCGTTAACGCGCGATGGCATCATTGTCTCGACGCTTGGCCGTACCGGCTCGATCCATCTGGGTCGTCCGGCCGCTGAGATCACGCTGCGCGATATCTACACCTCAGTGATTGAAGACAAAAAACTGTGGGCGTCGCGCCCCGATGTCGCACCGCGCTGCCTGGTCAGCGCCAACCTGTGCTGGTACTTCAAATCGATCGCGGAGCAAGCGGAAGAGGCGTCGCTTAAAGTGCTGGAAACCCGCACCGTCGCCGATGCCCTTAACGAGCTGAAAAAGCACGATACCAGCAACTGCGAACCGCTGCCTGACCTCGAAATCGCCGATCTCTGCAAAAAAGACCGCTAACCTCCCGTGCGCATCGCTGATGCGCACCTTTCCATTCCGCTTCTGTACGCGCAATCTACCCCTGTAAACCCTGTGAAATCCCGCTGCTGTGCTCTGGCGCAGAGGCGCGCTGTTGCTGTGTAACATCGTCATGCCGCGGCAGGCAAAAAAATCCGGGCACGATGGCCCGGATGGGTTTTACTCCTTAGCGTTTACACCGTCTGCGTTTCCACCGCTGGCTGCTGTTTGCGTGTCACCAGCTTACGCAGCGTCACGTAGAACACTGGCGTCAGGAACAGGCCAAACAGCGTAACCCCCAGCATGCCCGAGAACACGGTGATACCGGTTACGCCGCGCACTTCGGCGCCCGCACCTTCGCCCAGAATCAGCGGCACGGTGCCGGCGATAAAGGCGATGGAGGTCATAACGATAGGGCGCAGACGCAGGCGACAGGCTTCCAGCGCCGACTCCACAATCCCTTTGCCCTGCATCTCCAGTTCACGGGCGAACTCGACGATCAGGATGGCGTTCTTACATGCCAGCCCCATCAGCACCACCAGACCGACCTGGACAAACACGTTGTTATCTCCGCCGGTCAGCCACACGCCGACCAGTGCGGACAGCATCGTCACCGGTACGATCAGGATCACCGCCAGCGGCAGCGTCCAGCTCTCATACAGCGCCGCCAGTACCAGGAACGCCAGCAGCACCGCCACCGGGAACACGATAAACGCGGTGTTGCCCTGGGTTGCCTGCTGATAACTCAGGTCGGTCCATTCGATATTCATGCCGTTCGGCAGCACCTGGCTGGACATCGCCTCGAGTTTCTCCATCGCCTGCGCAGAAGAGAGCACGCGCGGATCGGCATCGCCAATCAGGTCGGCCGCCGGATAGCCGTTATAGCGAATCACCGGGTCCGGACCGTAGGTGGTGGTGATGTTCACCATGCTGCCAATCGGCACCATCTCACCGCGATCGTTACGGGTGCGCAGGTTCGCGATATCCTGCACGCTGTCGCGGAAATCCCCGTCGGCCTGCGCCATCACGCGCCAGGTACGACCAAACTTGTTGAAGTCGTTGACGTAAGACGAACCCAGATACACCTGCAGCGTCGTGAACAGATCGGTCAGCGATACGCCCTGTGCTTTGGCTTTGTCGCGATCGACCTGCACATCCAGCTGCGGCACGTTGGCCTGATAGGAGGAGATCGGGAACATCATGCCTGGCGTCTGCATCACCGCACCGGACAGGGTATTAATCGCGGTTTGCAGTGCGCCATAGCCCAGGCCCGCGCGGTCCTGCACATACAGCGAATAGCCCGATCCCTGGCCCAGACCGAGGATCGGCGGTGGCATGATGGAGAAACCGAAGCCCTGCTGGATTTTGGAAATTTTCGCGTTGATCTCAGCGTTGATTTCCGCCGCAGTGCGGCTGCGCTCGCTGAACGGCTTGAGACCGAAGAACACCGTGCCGGTATTGGGCGTATTGGTGAACTGCAGCGCATTCAGGCCGGGGAAGGCGACGGAGTAGGCCACGCCTTCGGTGTTCATGCCGATTTCGCTCATCTTGCGAATCACTTCATCGGTACGTGCCAGCGATGAGCCTTCCGGCATCTTCACGCCACCAATCAGGTACAGCTTATCCTGCGTCGGAATAAAGCCGCCTGGCACGGTATGGAACATGAAGCCGGCACCGGCCAGCAGCAGCACGTACACGCCAAACACCGCACCGCGCCGGCGCAGGGTTTTGCCGACCATCGATTCATAGCCGTCTGAGCTGCGCTGGAAGAAGCGGTTAAACGGCCGGAACACCCAGCCCAGCAGGCGATCGATCAGGCGCGTCGGCAGGTCCTTCGGCGCACCGTGCGCCTTCAGCAGTTTCGCCGCCAGCGCCGGAGAGAGCGTCAGCGAGTTAATCGCCGAAATCACCGTCGAAATGGCAATGGTCACGGCAAACTGCTTATAGAACTGACCGGTTACGCCGGAGAGGAAGGCCATCGGCACAAATACCGCACACAGCACCAGCGCGATGGCGATAATCGGCCCGGAGACCTCGCGCATCGCCTGGTGAGCTGCCGCCACCGGTGTTAAGCCCTGCTCAATGTTACGCTCGACGTTCTCCACCACCACGATGGCGTCATCGACCACGATCCCAATCGCCAGCACCAGCCCGAACAGGCTCAGGGTATTGAGCGAAAAGCCCAGCAGGTAGAGCACGCTGAAGGTACCGACCACCGACACCGGCACGGCCAGCAGCGGGATGATCGAGGCGCGCCACGTCTGCAGGAACAGAATCACCACCAGCACCACCAGCACGATGGCTTCGAACAGCGTCTGGACCACGGCGCGGATCGAGTCACGCACGAACACCGTCGGGTCATAAGGCGCGGCCCACTGCACGTCATCCGGGAAGCGCGTTGCCAGCTCAGCCATCTTGGCGCGTACCGCATTCGACAGGTCGATGGCGTTTGCGCCCGGCGACTGGAAGATACCGATACCAACCGCATCCTTGTTGTTCAGCTGCGAACGCAGGGCATAGCTGCCGGAGCCCATCTCGATGCGCGCCACGTCACGCAGGCGCACCAGCGTGCCGTCATCGGCGGTTTTCAGGATGATGTTGCCAAACTGCGCCTCATCTTCCAGCCGCCCCTGAGTGTTGATCGACAGCAGGAAATCGCTCTCTTTCTTCGTCGGCTCTGCGCCCAGCTGCCCGGCAGAAACCTGCACGTTCTGCTCCTGCATGGCGCTGACCACGTCGCCGGCGGTCATGCCGCGCGCCGCCACTTTGTTCGGGTCGAGCCAGACGCGCATCGCGTAGTCACCGGCACCGAAGATCTGAATCTGGCCGACGCCCGGCAGGCGCGCCAGCTCATCTTTCACCTTCAGCGTGGCGTAGTTACGCAGATAGAGTGAATCGTACTTGCCGTGGGGCGAGAACAGATGCACCACCAGCGTCAGGGTAGGTGACTGCTTCTGGGTGGTCAGGCCGAGCTGACGCACCTCTTCCGGCAGACGCGCTTCAGCCTGCGCCACGCGGTTTTGCACCTGGACCTGCGCCTGATCGGGATCGGTGCCCGGGCGGAAGGTCACGGTGGTAACCAGCACGCCATCTGAGCCGGCCACCGACTTCATGTACATCATGTTTTCCACCCCGTTGATCGCTTCTTCCAGCGGCGTTGCCACCGAATCAGCAATCACTTTGGGGTTGGCACCGGGATATTCTGCGCGCACCTGCACGCTGGGTGGCACCACGTTGGGGTATTCACTGATCGGCAACAGCGGAATGGCGATCAGTCCGGTGGTAAATATCAAAATCGACAGCACCGCGGCGAAAATCGGTCGGTCGATAAAAAAGCGGGAGAAATCCATAACGGGCAGTCTCGATTATTATTGAGCGGAGCGCATGGCCACCGGCTGCGCTTTTACCGGCATACCGGGCATGAACACTTTCTGCAGACCGTTGACAATCACTTTGTCGCCTGGCTTCAGACCCTGCTGCACAATACGCAGGCCGTTAGCCAGATCGCCCAGCTGAACATCGCGGCGTTCGGCTTTGCCTTGCGCATCAACCACGTAAACGTATTTACGATCCTGGTCGGTCAGTACCGCGCGGTCGTCGACCAGCAGCGCGTTGAATTCTGCGCTGCCCGGCAGCCGCACGCGGGCAAACAGGCCTGGGGTAAACTGACGCTGCTGATTGTCGAGCGTGGCGCGCATGCGAATGGTGCCGGTGCTGGCGGTCAGCTGGTTATCGAGAAAATCGACGGTGCCGCGATGCGGATAGCCCTGTTCGCCGGTCAGCGCAATCTCTACCGGCAGCGAACCGCGGTTCTGGCCCTGACGCGCCATCGCCTGGTACTGCAGATAGATCGCTTCGTCGACGTCAAAGTAGACGTACATGCGGTCCTGCGACACCAGCGTGGTGAGAACGCTGGCGCTGTCGCCGGCGGTCACCAGGTTACCGGTGGTGATCATCGCCCGGCTGGCGCGTCCATCAATCGGCGCGGTGACGCGGGTAAAGTCGAGGTTCAGCTGCGCCATATCGACTGCCGCCTGGGCGGCCAGCACGCTGGCCTGCGCCTGACTGGCGGTCGAACGCCGCTGTTCCCACTCTTCGCGCGACACCACCTGGGTGCCGATCAGCTTGTCGGTACGGGCCGACTCGCTGCGGGCCAGCGCCGCCTGGCTACGCGCGCTGGCCAGTTCGGCCTGCGCCTGCTCCAGCGTGGCGCGGTAGGTGCGGTCATCAATGGTAAACAGCACCTGACCTTTCTTCACCTCATCGCCTTCGCGATAGTTAACCTGATCGATGTAGCCCGAGACGCGCGGACGCAGCTGCACGCTCTGCACCGCTTCAATGCGGCCATTGAAGCTATCCCACTGGCTGACTTTTTGTTGCACCACCTGCGCGACACTCACTTCGGGCGGAGGCGGCGGCGCATTTTGCGCCACACCGCGATCACAACCGGCCAGCAGGCTTCCCAGCAACATCACTCCTGACAGGCTTACGGCCCGACGAACCCCATATGTTTGCAGATGCATTGTTGTTATTCCGCGTTGGTGAAAAAGAAAGGAGACGTACGAAAAATCTGCAACTTTTAAGATTGCATTAAAACCACAGGAGTGTAGGCTTGGGCGAACTGCATCTGCAAGAATATCTGATACACTTTATGTGCGGTTTTGATCAATTCGTAACAGGTAGCGAAAGCCCCTACGGCGAGTGCGGCATTTAATGCAATAATAAAACTTGCATTAAGTGCGATAGTCAGTCACCCTTAAAGTGTAATTGCAACTGATACTGATACTGTTCGCCATGGCGACGGGAGAGAATGGGATGATGAGCGACGCTTTTATTCACGATCTGATCGACTGGATTGATAACAACATTGAAGCACGTCTGGATCTGGACACCGTAGCGGGGCGCGCCGGCTATTCGAAGTGGCACCTGCAGCGTATGTTCAAAGAGCACACCGGCTATCCGCTGGGTGAGTACATCCGGGCCAAGAAGCTGAAAAAATCGGCCGACCGCCTGACCACCACCAACGAACCGATCCTCAACGTGGCCATTTCGCTGGGCTTCGATTCACAGCAGTCGTTTAACCGCAGCTTCAAGCGCCAGTATGGCGTGGCACCGGGCGCATGGCGTCGTCACGCCGCGCACACCCCGAGCGCGATGCAGCAGTAAACCTCCGCCAGGGCCAGCCATGCTGGCCCGCGTTTTTCCCCGCCTGAAACCTGCTATTATCGGCGTCCTGCCTTTCAGGATGTCACTATGTCGAAAAAACTCTGGATTGGATTACTGTTTGCGCTGGTGGTTTGCTGGATCGGGCTGAAGCCCCATCTGAGCGGTACTGCGCCAGAAAAACAGACGGATATTGCACAACTGACCGATGCACATCGCGTGGCGCGCTGGCTGCAGCAGCATCACCGTTTGCCTGATTTTTATCTCACCAAAAGCGCGGCACGTCGTCAGGGCTGGAACCCGGCGCAGGGTAACCTGTGTGAGGTGTTGCCAGGGCGCGCGATTGGTGGCGATCGCTTCAGTAACCGCGAACGGCGGCTGCCGATGCAGGCGGGGCGCCAGTGGTATGAGGCGGACGTCAATTATGACTGCGGCCACCGCGATGCCGATCGTCTGCTTTACTCTTCTGATGGGCTGATCTTTCTCACCACTGATCACTATCGAAGCTTCACGCCGGTACCCTGACTATGCTGACACTCCATTTTGATTTTCGCACGCTGGGCACGCGCCAGGCCTTTTATCAGGCGCTGGTCGATCAGAGCGGCTGCGGTGAACGTTTTGGCTACAATCTGGATGCGCTGTGGGACTGGCTAACCGGCGGCATGGCGCTGCCGGCAACGCTGCATTTGCAGCATGTCGCCGAGGTCAGCGCCAGTGCGGAGTTTGCCCCGGTGCTGGCGCTGCTGGAAGAGGCGGCGCAGCAGCTGGCGGGCGAGCTGCGCCTGATTAGCCACTGACTACGCGTGCAGCGGCAGCAGCATAATCGCCAGCGTCTGGCGTGCGCTGGCCGGCAAATCGCCGCCGCCGGTGTAGCCGTTATTTTCGACGATCAGCGAATTTAACCCCACCAGCCAGTCATAAATGTAATAGGCGGTGTGGTTAGCCGGCGCGGCAGACAGCCGCGTCAGACGCTGGCCTGACGAAAAGCTGACGCTGGGCGCCGGCGGGCGGGCGAAAATCGGGCTGCCGCGATTGACGCGACTCTGTGGCCGTTCACGTTCATCCCGCTGCAGGAAGCCGAGCCAGGCGACAAAGTCACCCAGCACCGTCATGGCACGCGACACCTGGCGATCGGTGCGCGCTTCATGGGCACTGGCCTGCGTCTCCGTTTCGTTTAGCGCGCTTTGCAGTTTGCTCAGCACCTGCAGACGGAAGCTGGCGGTGATGAGCTCCTCCACCAGCAGTTCCAGCGTCGGCTTATCAACGTTGAGCAGCGCCAGCAGGCTCTGGCTCTCCGGCAGCTGACGCAGGTGCGCCAGCCACAGCGCGAACACCTGCTGGGGAAACTGCTGATCGCGCTGGCCGCTGCTGCTGCGCGGTTCGGCGGTGGTTACCGGCTCATCGTTAAACAGATCAAACTCAAAACCAATACCAAAATAGCTCTGCTCCACCGCGGCTGGCTGGCCGCCGGTGGACGGCGTGCTGCCGTGGCTCTGACTCAGCCACAGCTGGCGCACCGCTTCGCGCGACGGCTGCAGACGCTCAAGCAGCTCGCCATGCAGGCCGGTGCGATGCTGTAAACACTTCAGCAGCGTATCGGCGATGGCCTGTTTCCGCGCGGCCTGTTCCGGCGTGGCGCTGGCTTCGGTCCACGGCTGCAGACGCTCCACCAGTTTCTGCTGCAGCGTGCTGAGCTGTAGCGCCAGCCGGTCGCGCCGTGCCTCCGGCTGCATCTCATCCTGCAGCCAACTGCTCATGCGGTCGACGCCGGCGCGATCGCGCGCCAGCATGGAACCCCAGCTCTGGCCAGGCTGACCAATCTGCCGCTGTACCGCTTCATCGACGTTGATTTGCGACTGCTGATAGCGCGCATCGTGCGGCGTAATCGCCCAAATCAGGCGCGGCTTGTCTGCGCTGGCCGTCGCGCTCTGTTGCAGTTGCCACTCGCGCAGCGCGCTGGCGGCGAGATCCGCATCCTGACGCTGGCTGGCGGCGGTACAAATCAGCATTAAATCGATGCCCTGACGGGCGGCATAGAAGCCCGGCAGCAGGGCACGTTTCTGCTCCAGCAGACTGGCGC
The DNA here is from genome assembly GCF_059730845.1 of gamma proteobacterium symbiont of Scutellera amethystina. Classification (NCBI taxonomy): domain Bacteria; kingdom Pseudomonadati; phylum Pseudomonadota; class Gammaproteobacteria; species gamma proteobacterium symbiont of Scutellera amethystina. The sequence continues at coordinate 2,265,862 of NZ_AP035935.1, read as the reverse complement.
GCAGCGCATCACGCGCCTGCAGCCTTGCGCGCTCATCCTGCTGATCGCGGTCGGCGGGCGTGCCCGGCGCGGGCAGTTCCAGCATATCGGCTTCATCATACAGCGCCTGACGCGGCGTCGAACTGAGCGGCAGGGTGATTTCCAGCGTCAGCAGCGCCAGCCAGCCGAGCGGCACCGACTGCGGTTTGCCCACGCGGTTGGCGACAACCGGACACACTTCAATCAATTCGTTCAGGTCGGCGTCATGGCCGATGAGCTTTTCAGCGGGCAGCGAGGCGTCATCCACCAGCAGGCTGAGCGGCGCCAGCACGCGCGGCGCGTGCCGCAGCTGATGGCGCAGATGCAGCAGGCTGCGCAGGGTTTCATTCAGCGCCGGACGCTGCGGCCACAGCAGCGCAAACAGCTGCACGCGGTCGTCCACGTTGAGCCACGGTGCCAGCTCAATCGCCTGCGGCCAGAAATGGCGGTCCAGCACCTCGGCGTGGTCGGGCTGGCGGCGATGCCACGCCCACAGCGTCACCAGCGCGTCGCTATCGAGGCCGGGCTGCATCTCGCTCTGGCGATGGCGCTGCAGGCGCTGCAGCGCGGCATCAATCGCCGCGCTGTCCGGCTGGGTGCCCGCGCTGGCGCCGGCCAGCATCAGACGAATCAGCTCGGCTTCGCTCAGCAGCGTCATCTCCAGCGGCCACGCACCAGACTGCGCTTCACGCTGATGGCTGAAACGGGTGGCGATGGCAAAATCGAGATTGCCGGGATTGATGTGCTGAAAATAGTTCAGGGTTTTGTCGCCGAGACGGGCGATCAGCTGGCCCTGCGCGTCGCCGACCATTTCACTCAGCAGCCAGGCTTTACCCGCCTGCGACTGACCAAACAGCGCCAGGGTGACCGGCCGCGCCAGCTGTCGCGCCAGCGCGTGGCTTTCAACGCGGGCGCGCCGCAGCTGGAGCCGCAGCGTATCGGCTTCCAGCGCCAGACGCGGCGAGTGCGCCTGGTGGCTCTCCACCCAGTTCAGCGCGCCGTCAACCGTCTCCTGCAGCAGACCCAGGCGTTTAGCAGGTGTCGCCGGCGTGGCTTTTTTGGCAGTTCTCATCGTTTACACACGCTCCCGCTGTCGATCCAGTATTGCGCATTGGCGTTGCCGGTGGCCGACAGCGTATTCAGTTTCAGACTCAGTTGCTCCAGCGGCACGCGCGTGCCATCGTCCATGCGCGCCTCGCTCAGTACCAGCCGCTCCGGGCCGAGGTTATCCGGGCCCGGTTGTACCGCCAGCCTGATGCGCAGCACGCTTTCGCCCGCTACCTGGCGCGCCAGCTGCGGATCGGTAATGCTCAGGCTGTAGAGCGGTGTCGCCGGCCAGCGGTCGTTCTCCAGCTGACGGAAACCGAGGCAGACGTTACCGCGAATGCGGAAGCTGCTTTTACGGTCCAGCGCGAAGCTGTGGCTGTCGAGATCAATCTCGCTGTAGCACAGATTGTCATCGCTCAGCGTGGCGTTTTCATCCAGCACGCCAAGATAGCGAATGGTCGAGTAGGGTTCAAAATCGCCGGCGCGGAACCAGAAGCTGCTGAGACGCAGATCGAGTGCCAGCAGACACAGCATGGCACCGACCGCCGCGGTGGATTTCGGGTTATCAATGCGTCCCTGTTTGTTGAACGGATACCAGTCGCTGGTGTGATACCCCTCCAGCGATAAAATGCGGCTACCCGGCAGCGGCTGCAAATGACGCACCAGCGCCTGAATGCCGGGGAAGCGCGACGGGCGACCGGTCAGCAGCAGCACATCGCACTGATAGAGGGAAACCACTTCGCACATGGCGCGCAGCGCCGGGATGATCGCCATCCGGTGCTGCAGGAACTCAGCATGCAACTGCGCCATGCTCACCACCAGCGGCACGTCAAGCAGATCGAAACGGCTATCGCCGCCGAGCGTGCGCTGAATCTCTCCGTTGACAAACGCCAGCACGCTGCTGGCTGGCTTCTGCGGCACCAGCTCGCCAAACAGCGCGTTAATTTCGCTGTGGCTGTCGAGCGGATTCCAGTTTTCATAGCGCTCCAGCACCGCCTGCGCCAGCGGAATAAACAGCTGCAGGGTGACCTGCTGGCGCAGCGTGGCCTGACCGTCCATGCGGCTGTCGTGTCCAAACAGCTTGTTCATCAGCGGTTCCGCCAGCGCCAGGCCGGCTTTTTGCAGACTCTGCTGTAGCGCGGGCAGGATCCACAGCTGAATCACGTCCAGCAGAATGTCATCGCCGGCCACTTTAAACCCTTCCCGGAACAGCAGACGCGGGGTGATTTTCACGTTGTTGCCCTGACCATCATCCAGACGATACTGGGTGATGGCGAGATCGGTGGTGCCGCCGCCGATATCAATCGAGGCGATGCGCAGGCTTTTGCCCGGCAGCTCATCCGCTTCGCGCGGGCGATCCGGGCGCGCCATGCTGCTGAAGAAATCTTCCGCCCGGCCGGCAAAGTTCACCTGGGTTTCGTTGAACAGCCACACCATCTGACCGCAGGTGGCTTCATCCCACTCCATCTGCACATCCGGCACCGGCCGCAGGCTGTGTGCCTGGCTGGCGGCGTCAAACGCGGCGTCGGCCGGATGCCAGCCTTCGGCTTTCCACACCAGCGCGATGGCTTCCTGCATGCGGCGACGGAAAATTTCCCGTTCCGGCTTCGGCATGGCCGACGGCAGCGTCAGGATCACATGACGCAGCTGGCGCGGCGCCTGGCTTTGCGGCATACGCTGGCGCTGGGCCACGCTGTTCATCTGCATCATGGCCTGCGCCAGCAACTCACACAGCATAAAGGTCATCAGCGAGCTGCGGCTGTAGCTGGCAGAAAACACCGGCAGGCGGTCATCTTCCGGCAGGGCATACAGCGGCTGCCCCTCATCGTTGAGCAACAGGGTAAACGGCAGCGCGGTGGCCTGCGGCTCGTCGCTGCCGCCGCTGGCGTTGAAGCGCCAGCCGGGCTGATAACGCGCTTCGTCCCATAAGTAGCGGCGCGGGCTGGAGAGGCCGGTGCTGCCCTCAGTGCCGGCGCGCTGCAGCGCCAGGCGGCTGGCTTCGCGACCGACGCGGGTCAGTGAGGGCCACATAAACGCGTTTTCGCGGCCGCTCTCCAGCGAGAAGTTGGCTTTGCCAAAGTGCGTCTCGGCAAACTCCAGTCGGCTGTCGAACAGCTCGTTGTAGACCTGGTGCGGCTGCGACAGATCGCGCAGCTGCAGCTCATAGGTCTGGCGCAGGCCGTTGCTCTCTTCGGGGTGATCTTCCACCAGAATGCCGCAGGTATGCGAGTTGCCGACGTCGAGAATGATATCCACGTTGACCGCCGGCGTTTGCGGTGAGGCCGCCTGGATAGTGATTTCTGCCAGATCGAGCTGTTCGCCCAGCAGTTCCAGCACGTTGAGATAGTGCGCCTGATATTCAAATTCGCGCAGCGCCTGGTTCACTTCCTGCTCGCGGCGTGATTCCAGCGCATACACCTGCTGGCTGAACGTCTCGCGCAGCCAGCCGTCAACCCAGGTGAGATCGAGGAACTCGCCCAGCTCATAGTTGTGCCACGCCAGCGCAAAGCTGACGCCGTTCTGCGCATCGGCTTTGCTTAAACCCAGCTGCTCGCCGCCGTCCGCGTCGGCCACCAGGCGCGTATCAAAGGCGAGGGTGATGCGATGGGTATTGCCCGCCGCGTCGGGCTGGCTGAGCGGCGCGAGACGCAGACGCGCCCAGTTATCCGGGCCACCGATGAAACGACGGCCGCTGGAGCAGCGCAGTACCGGCAGCGGCAGCCACTGCCCGGCCAGCAGCGTCAGGGAATCGGCCAGCGCGATATCGGTTTCCGGACGCACCACTTCAGCCGCGCCGCCATCCTGCGGATAGAGCAGAAATTTGCCGCTGTTGCCATCAACGTTGAGACGCAGCAGCGGGCCGTTGGCGGTCTGGCGCACAAACTGCCGCCGCGCCTGCAGCGCTGGCAGGCGCAGACCAAAATCAAGAAACTGCACACCGCTGTCTTCGATCAGCGTGATTTTCTGTTTGTCATCAATCAGGGGAGCCAACATGGTTACTTACTCTCACGCTTAATCGTCAACGGGAACACCTGATCGGCGCCATACTGCGCCGTACAGCTGGCAATGCCATCACCGGCTTTGCACACCAGCTCCGGCATGCGATAGCGTGATTTATCGCTGCAGCTGGCAGTATAGCGGCTGCGCACTACCATGGTGCCGGCGCTGGTCATGGCGGCGGTGACATCAGCTTTACAGCGAATATTGTCGCCCTGGGTAATCACTGCGCTGCCTTTACCGTTGCGGATCTGATAGCGCAGGCTCGGCGGCTTGCCGGTCGGCAGATTGGTCTGACGCAGCGTCACGCGCCAGGTACCATTGATAAATTTCACCGAGCCGAGGCGCGCGTCATCGGGCGTCATCACCAGATCGTCCGCTTTGGCCGGTTCGGTATGTTCCGCTACGACCTCCGGCGGTGCCGGTGGGGCAGCCGGTGCCGGCGCAGGCGTCACTGTCGCACTGCTGTGCGGCAGCGTGGCGGCCAGCGTCTGTGCTTTCGCCAGTATCGCCGGGGCCAGCGCGGGCGCGGCGCTGACCACAGGCGCGGTTTCGGTTTCTGCCGGCTGGACCGGCGCGTCGTGTAACCAGAAGGCCACGCCCGCTGCGGCGGCAGCGGCCAGAGGCAGCACCAGCAGCAGCGGGCGCAGTGCGGATTTCTTCCGCGCGGGCGCGTCGGCGACAACGCTCAGCGGTGCAGGTTCAGGCTGTGGTTCTGGTTCCGCCAGCCGTTCCGGCTCGGGCTCCGCCACAACGGGGGCCGCAACCGGTTCAGGCGCGGCAGCCCTTTCTGGCTCGGGCGCGGGCACCACCAGCGGCGGCAGTTCTTCATCAAGGCTGTCGCGCAGGCAGGCCAGCGCATCATCACGCGTGCGCGCCTGCGGGTCGACAAAGCCCCAGAAGGTGATCACCGGCTTGCCATCCACCAGATAGACGTATTGCTGATCGGGAAACTGCAGCGTCTTCGCCAGCAGTGCCCCAAACAGGCGCATCGCCGGATTGTCGGCATCCCGGGCGCGCAGGCTGAGCGCCTGCAAATCCTGCTGATTAAGGGTGAGCTGATCCAGCGCCTGACGCTTTTCGCGATCGCTGGCCGCCAGCCAGGATTTCACTTTGCCGCTGAATGGCGCGTACCAGTCAAGGCGGTCACCGCGCTCGTTGGCCTGCGGGATCGCGAGGCAGTTGGCCAGTGTCGTCTGGCGGCGCAAACGTAACGTTTCGCGAATTTGCAGGGCAGAAGCCCAGACCGGCTGGCCGTTCTCCCCCAGTGCCAGTAACGCGTCGAGATTACCGCTGCGCAGAAAAGTTTTTGCCACTCGTTGGGCCCTTATCGGTGGTTATCTGAAGCCAAACATCGGGTGTGATGGGCGATGGTAGTGATCTTAAGCCAAATGCGCCGCAATCAAACGGGGGAAAAAGGGGGGAAAACAGGGCGTTATTCCCCCCACGGTACGCGGGGTGGTGAAATGTTAACCGTTCCGGCGCGGGCTGAGCAGCAAATGGGTGAGGACGCCCCCGATCAGGCCCCAGAACGCCGAGCCGACGCCGAGCAGGGAGATGCCGCTGGCGGTGATCAGAAATGCCACGATGGCGCTGTCGCGCTGCGCGGGTTCCGCCAGCGCGCGCTGCAGGCTGCCCGCCAGCGTGGCCAGCAGTGCCAGACCGGCCAGCGTAGCGATCAGCACCGGCGGCAAGGCGCTGAGCATCACGGCGATCAGCGCGCCGGTAAAGCCGGTCAGCAGATAGAACACGCCCGCCAGCGCGGAAGCCACCCAGCGGCGCGCCGGGTCCGGATCGACATCATCGCCCATGCAGATCGCGGCGGTGATCGCCGCAATACACACCGAAAAGCCACCGAACGGCGACAGCAGTAGCGCGATCAGGCCGGTCCAGCCGGTGAGCGCGGAGACCGGCGGCCGGTAACCATGCGCCTGCAGCGTGGCAATACCGGGCGCATTCTGCGACGCCATGGTCACCAGGAAGTAGGGCAAGCCGACGCCAATCAGCGCGGCAGGATTAAAGTGCGGCATGATAAATTCCGGCACGCTCAGCGTTAGCGCATGAGGCGGAAAGTGGATGGCGCGCTGACCCAGCGCCACCAGCACGCCCGTCACCAGCGCCAGCAGAATGGCATAACGCGGCAGCCAGCGGCGGCCCAGCAGCCATACCAGACACATGCTGCCGCACAGGGCAAAATGATCCGGTAAGCCGCTGAAGGTGCCGATGCCAAATCGCAGCAGAATCCCCGCCAGCATCGCGGCCGCCAGCGACTGGGGAATGTGGTTCATCAGCCGGGCAAACAGGCCGGTCACGCCGCTCAGCACAATCAGCAGATTGGTCGCGACAAACACCCCGACCACTTCATTCAGCATCAGGCCGTGCACGCTGGTGGCCAGCAGCGCGGCACCTGGCGTCGACCAGGCGGCGAGCACCGGCATCCGCGTCCACAGCGACAGGCCGAGTGACGCCAGTCCCATGCCCACGCCCAGCATCGACAGCCAGCCGCCAATCTGCGCCGGTGAGGCGCCTGCAGCCTGCGCCGCCTGAAAGATCAGCGCCGCGGTGCTGCTGTAGCCGACCAGCACGGCGATCAGGCCGGAAATCAACATTGGAAAGGAAAAAGCCGGACGAACAGTTGCAGTGGTCATGGAATCACATCCTGTTGTGCGTTATAACGCACATTGTGGCACGCACGGTATGGCGCGCACAAGTGGTACACTGCGCGCCCGCTTTTCAGGAGAATTCATGGAAAATCTGCATCAACATCTCAGCCAGGCGCTGAAGCAGCTGCGTCAGGCTAATGGCTGGAGCCTGACGCTGGCGGCGGCGCGCACCGGCGTGAGTAAAGCCATGCTCGGTCAGATTGAGCGCGGCGAGTCGAGTCCAACGATCGCCACGCTATGGAAAATCGCCACCGGCTTTAATGTGCCGTTCTCCTTTTTTGTGCAGAGCGGGGCGCAGCCGTCGGGCGACGTGGCGACCTTCAGCCAGCCCAATGCACAAATGCAGGTGAAGCCGCTGCTGCCGTATGACGCGCGTTTGCGCTTCGATCTGCTGGAAGTGACGCTGGCAGCGGGCGCGCAAAGCGATTCGTCAGCGCACGAAAGCGGGGTGATTGAGCAGGTGGTGGTGATGGAAGGTGAGCTGTTGCTGGGCATGGCGGGCAGCTGGCGTCGCCTGCAGGCCGGCGAGGCCAGCCAGTTCGCCGCCGATCAGCCGCACAGCTACCGCAATCCGCTGGCCAGCCCGTTGCGCTTTCATAGCCTGATACACTATTTGCAGCGCAGCTGAGCGGCGGGATGCACAATTACAAATTGATACGAAGGCAAACTACACAGTTTACCTTCGTATTTATATACTGCGGTCTCATCAGTAAAGGAGAAGGGCGATGAGCGAGCTGATTAGCGCCGCTGCCGCGTTACGCAGCATTAATGGCAAACTGATGCGCCGCCTGCGTGAATCGGCCCCGCCGGGCGATCTCACCTGGCCGCAGGTTTCCGTGCTGGGGTATCTGGTGCGCGACGGCGCAATGACGGTGACCGAGCTGGCCGCGCGCGAAGGGGTGCGCAGCCAGTCGATGAGTGCCACGGTCGCCAGCCTGCAGACGCTGGGGTTGGTACAGGGCGTGGCCGATGCGCAGGATGGCCGCAAAACCCGTTATCAGCCTACCGCTGCCTGCCTGCAGCTCATCGCCAGCAATCGCGCCCAGCGTGACGACTGGCTGCTGCACAGTATCAGCAGCCTGCTCAGCCCACAGGAGCAGCAAACGCTACTGGCCGCCATTCCCTTACTGCAACGACTCGCTGACCACTAATTTGAGAGGACTCACCATGGCTGTCACCACGTTAGATGCCCAAACCGCCCTGATTGTCATCGACCTGCAGCACGGCATCGTCCGCCTGCCGGTTACGCCGCGCCATCCGGATGAAGTGATTGCACGCGCCACGCAGCTGACGCAGGCGTTTCGCGCGAAACAGCTGCCGGTGGTGCTGGTGAACGTGGCGGGCGGCGCGCCGGGCCGCAATCAGCAGCCGCGCCACGATGCTGCTCTGCCGGCAGACTGGGCGGTGCTGGTGCCGGAAATGACACCGCAGCCGGGCGATATCAGCGTAACGAAAAAAACCTGGGGCGCGTTCCACAATACCGATCTGCACCAGCAGCTGCAGCAGCGTGGCGTAACGCAGGTGGTGGTGTGCGGCATTGCCACCAGTATTGGCGTGGAATCCACGGCGCGTCAGGCGTACGAGCTGGGCTACAACGTTACGCTGGCGACCGATGCGATGAGCTGCCTGAACGCCGAAACCCACCACAACAGCATTGAGCGCATCTTCCCGCGCCTCGGCGAAACCGGTACCACTGACGAAATCCTCGCGCTGCTGAACTGATCTTTTCCCTCCAGGGCTGGTGCTGCCGGCCCTTGTCTTTGCCGCTCGCTGAAGGCTGTCTGGCGATGCTGGATGATGAATAATTAATTTAGTGAAAGAAACAGCCCATGATCTGGGCTTTAAAGTTGCATAGTAACTATTTTTATCAGGCTCATTACTACAAAAACCGCATATAAAAGTAATGAAAATATTGACAGGTAATAATAAGCGTCAAGCCACTTTGTTACGTTTGCATCGATAGCATTAAGAAAGGTGGAAATAGCCGCCTGCTCTTTGGGTTGAAAAATAATTTTCTGGCCTTTTTTAAGCCTGGAGAAGAAGTAGGACATGCCAAAAGAGCCAAAAAAACCCATGGAGCCGTAGAATCTATACAGTGGGGGTAATTCGAATGCGCTGTCGAGGTATTGCGATAACAAAGTGTTATATTTGCGTTTGTTAATTAAATAAATAATAAACTGTAGCGTAGTTATAAAGAAAGGGATGATCGCGCATCCGAGAGCAACATAAGAAAGAGTCGTGTTCATGCTATTTCAACCATAGATCCATAAGATAATCACTTGCTGAGCTGGCAGCAGTCCCAGCCACTAATGAACCTACAGCGGCGCAAGCAACCCCTCCGGCTCCTGCAGTGGCTATGCCTACAGCAAAACAAATACCGATACCAGCAGATGCACCCAGCGACCCTCCAGTCATACCAGCAAATGTACCGCTGGCGAATTTACTATATTCTTTAAAGGCAGAGAAGCTGATACAAAATTTTTCAGGTAAGACATCCATTGCAAGAGGGCGGATGAGATATCAGAAACTCTCTTTGGTTCCTGATTCAGTTAGCAAAGGCCATGCCGAATTCGCTCGCCAGGGCCGTATAAACGGGCCTCTTGCATTCGTGCTGATCTGGTTGTGTGGCAAAGCGCCTATCTTTTAGGCAACACGTTAGTAAAGCAATCCCTTTCCTGGCACTTAATCATAAAAACAAACGTTTAACGATTGAGTGAGGTCATAGTTATATGCATATCTACTTCACGTTTTTCAAACTCAGTTATAAGATTCCCTACACAATAATTATCTGAGGATGGTGAATGAAGAGTGGATTGGCGATTTTGATATTTGCGGCATTGCTTGTAGGCTGCGCCTCTAATGACATAGAGGATATGCCGAGGGATGCAAGGGTAAAGTTTGCCAATATGGAAGGTTACTCCAACAATCCTTATCCAAAAGCCAGAATTCTTGGTGAGGTTATGGGGATGAGTTGCGCTCGTCGTGCCGGTAGTTCAACAATGGTGACCGAGATGAGCGGAAATATTTTCGCAACCACCACTGGACCAGATGTCGCGACCGGTTCTGAAGCACTGGAGAATATGCGTTATAAAGCTGCCATTATGGGTGGCGATGCAGTTGTCAATGCCGTATGTAAATCTGGAGGAGTTGATTGGGCTCATAACTGCTGGTCGACTGTAAAATGCGTCGGCGATGTAGTATCTAAAAACTAAAGTTAGATACATCAAATAAAACAAATGGGTCACTTCTTCGGGTGCCCTATTTGTTTTCGTCCCTGCACATCTGATTATTGACAAACATGGCACCGGCTACTCTTATGCACTTTATGCACTAAAAATCCGCATCCAGGAAAAATTTTTCTCATTAAATAACTAATTGCAACAGGGCTTTAGTGTCTTGATGACTTAAAAAGCTGAACGAACTAGCCCGGTTCAGAAAGTAGACAATTCCTTATTGGATAAGTCTCCTATTCGGATGGATATGTTTCTCATGAATCAACAAGCAGACACCGCAATTAGCGGAGGACCTGGGTGAAATGGTTGCACTTGCCATACAGTTGACGCAGGCGTTTCGCGCGAACAACTGCCGGGTATGTTGGTCCCGAAATGACACCGCAGCCGGGCGACATCAACGTGGACTAACTCAGGTGGACGTGTGCGGGATTGCCACCAGTATCGGCGTGGAATCCACGGCGCGTCAGGCGTACGAGCTGGGCTACAACGTTACGCTGGCGACTGATGCGATGAGCTGCCTGAACGCTGAAACCCACCACAACAGCATTGAGCGCATCTTCCCGCGCCTCGGCGAAACCGGCACCACTGAAGACATCCTCGCGCTGCTGAACTGATCTTTTCCCTCCAGGGCTGGTACTGCCGGCCCTGTTCTCAATATTTTCCTGCCGCAGCCAACCGTCTTCTGGCGGATGTCATCCTGCTGTTAAGCATTCTCTGTTACGGGAATGCTGCATCAGGTCTGAATCAGAAATCGGTCCTGTTATGGAAAAAATCTCGCTTTTAACTCAAGTGCAGCACCCAGGAGGGCTATCAATACACCACAGATGAAACTGGTGATATGTGCGTAATAAAGCGCAGATATCCAGCCGATAGATTTGCCCTTGTTATCATCAAAAAAATCATAGGCGCTACTATCGCGGTTAAGGAAAAAAACTTTCTTTTTTTTCATAATGCCCATAAAGAAATATGACATTGGCGCAGCGCCAAAAAAACCCACGAGACAATGAAACGAATAGGGGGCCGGGAATACGTGTCTTTTTTGGAAGTCTTCCAAAAGCGTGTAATATTTCTTTCTGTTATAAGCATAAATCAGTATGGATAATAAGAAGCTGGCTAAACATAGCCCAATGATAAATATGCCAAGAAATTTTATTGTCATTTATAAGCCCATATGATTATAAAACGCGTCGACACCCCAGTTCATAAACTCCCCGGCTGCATAACCAGCAGCAACTGAACCGACCGCTGCGCAGGCAACGCCTCCCACTCCTGCCGTGGCTATCCCGATAGCCGTGCAAAAACCCAGGCCAATCGCCGATCCTGCAGCGCCAGCGCCAATACCCGCAGCGGTTGAAAGTCCAAATTTCGAATATTCCCTAAACGCAGATCTACTGCACTCACCCTCACGTCCAACCGTACAGGCCTTCATAACATCATTCGTCGCCCCGGCAAAAGAAAACGCAATACCCACATAGCCGCCCATCTTTAGAAAACGTGCCGCTTTGGCGGCATTGCCGACATAGGTTGAATAGCCTGGTATGCCTCCCAAACCCACAGTCGACCACTCATGTACTATTGAGCGGCTTGAAAGATTTAGCGCTCGTTTCATATTTTCGTACTGCTGGAATTTAATGGTATAGCGGGAGAGGTTTTTGAGTACAGGCTTATTGACTAGTTCTTTTAATTGATTCAGCAATTGATTACGCTCAACAAAGAACTGCTGGCTAATGAGGGTTCCCTGCGCGCGAAACTGATTCTGATAACTGGCCTCTATTTTTATCAACGTCTGCTCTATTGCACTGAAATATTTTGCTCCGGCATCCCCTGTGATACCAAAAATCTGATTGCCAGCACTCGTTAATGCAGCAATGGTGCCATAATGTTTTTGCATAAAATCCGCTTCATTAACACTGACGCCAATTAATGCATTGTTGATTCTGTGCTTAGCCTGTCTGAATGCTGTTAAGGCATGCAGCGTAAGAGGAGCCTGAGTTTCAGGATCGGCGACGATTAATATCTGCCCCGGCCTTAACCAGGGCGTGTCAGCGTTCAACTGCATAAACATGGTAACTGCTGGAGCACGGGTGTCGCGAAACAATTCTCTGGCCTGGTGCTCCAGTGATCCAGCGCGTTCGACAACACAATATCCCGGGGCGATGTTACGTGTCATGAATCCTTTCTCCCTTACCTGGCTAACATCCTGCACGCCTGACTGCAGCAAACAATATAAGTAATTCTATTGCGCGGCGCAAAATGTGTTGGCTAACAAATGAGGTGTGAGTGCTCAGATGCGTAAACGCGAAACCGGTACCACTGACGAAATCCTCGCGCTGCTGAACTGATCTTTTCCCTCCAGGGCTGGTACTGCCGGCCCTTATCTTTGCCGCTCGCTGCCACTGGTTATTCTGCTGCGCCTCGCTTTCCCTGCCGCCGTTGAGAGTTGGTTGTAACAGCGCTGGTTACTGTCACAGTATGCACAGCAACACGATAACCAATATTTAGCCTGACTTTACGTTTTATTAACACCAGAGAGCAGCAGGATCGGGTAGAGAAATACAGCGATATTCTGCTGCAGGGAGGTAGGGATGCTAAAAAAATTAAACGTGCTTTATCTCATCGCCAGCCTGTTTTTTCTGGGCACCGGTATTACCTTAGGTCTGGTGTTGTCACCGTTAATTACCGCGGAAGTGAATGCCACGCAAAAGGAGGTTGATCTGGCGAAACAGCAGGCGCTATATAGCGGCGAGTTTGATCGCCATCAGCCGGGCAGTGATGCGCTGTACTGGGCCAGCGGCAAGGTCTATCTCAATGAAAACGTCATCGCTTTTGAGGGGGAAATTGCCCCCGGGCCACACTATAAAATTTACCTCACCAAAACTCAGGCGTTTGATCAGCATTCATTTCTGCAAATAAAGCATCAGTCGGCGTTAATTGGCGATTTAAATAACTTTGGTGATTTTATTAAATCACTGCCGGAAGGCATCGATCCGCAGGAATATTGCGCCGTGCAAATCTGGAGTGAGCAATTTTCGAAATTTGTCGGTTCAGCACGTTATCGCACCTGAATAAGGCACCGACGTGCGCCGGTGCCCGCTTTAGATTACTGGAAAGCGTAGCTCAGCGTCAGGCCGACGCTGTAATTACGCCCCGGTGCGGGTTCGTAATACCGGCCATTGCTCTCATTAACGATGACTGAGCCGATATAGTGGCGATCGAGCAGATTATCCACGCGACCAAACAGATCCAGCGTCCAGTTCTGCACCAGCCATTTATAGCCGCTGTTCAGTCCCACCACCGTATACGCCGGCGCTTTGACATCATTCTGGTCGTTGGCCGCAATGTCGCTCAGGTAGCGCAGGTCGCCGCCAGCATACCAGCCTTGCTCCGGCGCGTAGGCCAGTCCGGCGTAGGCCATATTGCGCGCAATACCGGGGATGCGCTTGCCGTCACAGCTGTCGCTGCCGCAGGCGTTACTGCGGTAGCGCGCGTCGAGCAGCGTCCACGCGGCTTTCAGGTGCCAGTCATAGCCAAACTGCTGATCGAGCCCGAGTTCCAGGCCACGGCGGCGCGTCTCACCAGCATTTTTGTAGCTGGTGCGGCCTTCGTAACTGCTGTCTGACACGATCTCGTTTTTGGTATCGGTCTGAAACAGCGCAGCGGTCAGCAGGCCGTTGCCGAGGCGTTTTTTGCTGCCGAGCTCCACGGTATTGCTGGTGGCGGGCTGCAGGTTGAGATTGAGCCCGGCCTGATCCGCCGCGCGGTAGGAGAGTTCATTGAGCGTCGGCGTTTCAAAGCCGCGACCGGCGGAAACATAGGCATTCCAGCCATCATCAATCGCGTATTTGAGCGAAGCCGCAGGCAGCCAGCGATGATAGCGGCGATTACCGCTGTCATCCGGATCGCTGGCGGTCACGTAATAGTCGTTAGCATCGAAATTGACCGTGCTGAAGCGCACGCCGGCGTCCAGCGACCAGCGATCGCTCAGCTGCCACGCGGTCTGCAGATAGGGATCGAGGTTCCACATCAGGTTGCGCTCGTTGCGGCGCAGATCACCCTGCACGCCGTAGTCGGTGGCGCCGTCACTGCGGGTGAAGTTCTGATAGCCTTTGCGCTTCTCGCTCATGGTTTCATAGTCGAGGCCGCCGGTCAGGGTCACCGGCAGCGTCAACAGCGTCGCGCGGTGCGTCCAGCGCGTATCGATGCCCTGATAGTGGCGCGCCAGTGAAATGACACCACCGGGATAGCCGGCTTTCAGCTGGGTCGCCATCGGGATGGACTGATACTGAGTGGTTTCACGCTCACCGGCATAGAGCATCACGCTGAGATCGTCGTGGTCGCTCATCTGGCGCTGGTAATGCAGACCGGCCTGGGTCTGATCAACGGTTTTGCGCGCGTTGTACAGCGTGACGTTGCTGGCCACCTGGAGCGGATTATCATGCCACTGATCCGGCGTCAGGCCGCCCGGATCCTGCGCCTCGACGTGAACGCTGTTGAACAGCAGTGTCAGGGTGCTGACATCGTCAATGCGCACGCCAAGCCTGGCATTGCCGAGGTTTTTCTGCGCGGCGCTGTGGTCGCGATAGCCGTGCGTGGTGAAGCGCGAAGCCGACACCGTATAGTTAACATCACCGGCGTGGCTGCCATCACCGGTGGCACCGCTCGCTTTCACGCTGTTGCGCCAGCTGCCGTAGCTGCCGTACCAGCTGCTGGCTTCCAGCGTGGTCGGCTGCTGGCCGCGCTGGGTTTCCACATTGATCACGCCGCCCGATGCGTTGCCGTACAGCGCGGAGAACGGACCGCGCAGCACTTCCACGCGATCGATGGAACCGATATCGATATTCGAGGTTTGCCCCTGGCCATCCGGCATGCTGGCCGGAATGCCGTCAACGTAGAGGCGAATGCCGCGCAGGCCGAAGGTGGAACGCGAACCAAAGCCGCGCACTGAAATCTGCAGATCCTGTGCATAATTTTGGCGATTCTGGATTTGCAGACCGGGCACGCTGGTGAGGTTTTCAGACAGGTTAACGCGTGGTGCGGCGTGGCGCATATCGTCGCCGCTGACAACGCTGACCGCCGCCGGAGTATCCAGCTCAGAAAGTCCACTGGCCGCGGGCGCGGCGCTCACCACCAGGGTATTGCTGGCATTGTCCGCCGCCAGGAGCGGCAGCGGCAGGAGTGCAGGCAGCATCAGCAACGGCGCCTGTCGCAAAAGAGCAATTTTCATTTTAATAACCGTAAAAGACGTGAAATGAACCAATCGGGACATTTATCGCGCGTATGTTAATCGTTTTAACGCGGGTTTGAAAAGCGTTAATAGTAGGGCGGAACCCTGTTAAGTGTGGCATGAAAAATGTCCTTTCACCGCACCTCTGGCCTGGCTGTCAGCCCCAATTTCTGTCAGTGTGATCGTTTTGCCTGCGGTAAGAAGAAGGAGAAAACATGAGTCAGCAACCTGTAGTGGCGGTACTGGGATTAGGCGCGATGGGACACGCATTTGCCGCCAATCTGTTGAAGAAAGGCTTTATCGTGCGCGGCTGGAACCGCACGCGTGCCAAAGGTGAAGATCTGGTGGCCGCAGGCCTGACGCTGAGCGACAGCGCCGCGCAGGCTGTGGAAGGCGCAGACGTGGTGATTGCCATGCTGGCGGACGGCGCTACCACGCGCGCCACGCTAAGCCAGGTGCAGAACTCAATGCAGCAGGGGGCTACCGTGGCGCAGATGGGCACCATCGGCGTTGAAGCGACCGACGCGCTGATCGCCGAGCTGGCGGCCGCACGGCCGGACGTGGTGTTTATTGATGCGCCGGTCTCCGGTACCAAAGCGCCGGCTGAAAACGCGCAGATTCTGGTGATGGCCAGCGGCGACCGGCAGCGCGCCCAGGCGGCGGAGCAGGTGTTCGCCGCGATTGGTAAAGGGACGCAGTGGCTGGGTGCCGCCGGTGCCAGCTCGCGCATGAAGCTGGTGGTGAATAGCTGGCTGATTGGCCTGATGCAGAGTCTTGCCGAAAGCACCCGGCTGGCAGAGCAATTCGGTTTCACTACCGACGATCTCTGGCAGGTGCTGGAAGGCGGTCCGCTGGCAGCGCCGTACGCCAAAATGAAACTCGGCATGATTGCCAGCGGCGACTTTACGCCGCAGATGCATTTGATCTGGGCGCTGAAGGATGCGCGGCTGGCGCTGGACGCAGCCGGCGACGCTTCTCTGCCGGCGCTGGAAAACATCGTCGATGTCTGGCAGCAGGCGGTCGATGCCGGTTATGGCGAGCAGGATCTGGCGGCGGTTTATCAGTACCTGAAACGCTAAATGAGTCAGCGGCTCGACTTTGACTTCTCTCAGCGTCCGCTGGTGCCGTATGCGCACGATTACGCGCACGGCGATGCGGAGCCGTGGCACTATCACCACTGCGCGCAGCTGATCCATACCCTGAGCGGCGTGGTGAAAGTGGAAACACAACACGGCAGCTGGATTGTGCCGCCCAGCCGCGGCGTGTGGCTGCCGGCCGGCACGCGTCATGCGCTGCACATCGTTGGCAGCGTGGCGGCGCGCACGCTGTTTGTCGATCCGCTGGCGCGCGCCGATCTGCCCGCCAGCTGTCAGGTGGTGCAGATATCGCCGCTGCTGCGGGAGCTGATTGTCAGCGCGCTCACGCTGCCGGAGCATTACGCGTCTGGCAGTCGCGCCGAGCGCATTTACGAGCTAATTCTCGATGAAATTCGCGTGATGGACGTGCTGCCGTTTGGCCTGCCACTGCCACACAGCGACCGGCTGCTGGCGCTGTGCCAGCAGATTCAGCAGGCGCCGGGCGAGAGCTGGACGCTGGCGCGCGCGGCAGCGCAGCTGTGTGTGGCGGAACGCACGCTGGCGCGCCATTTCAGTCGCGAAACCGGTTTGCAGTTTAGCGACTGGCTGCGGCGTGCCCGGCTGAGCGTGGCGCTGACCCGGCTGGCGCAGGGCGATACGGTGCTGGCCGTGGCGCTCGATCTCGGTTATGACAGCCCGAGCGCCTTTAGCGCCATGTTTCGTCGCGTGCTGGGCGTTACGCCAGCGAACTACTTTCTGGCGGCAGAAAAGCGCCCGCCGCGTTAAGCAACGCCTGCAGCGAAGCGCGCGTTACGTCATTATCAATACCCACGCCCCACGCACGCTCGCCATGGGGCGTGATGCAGCTGATATAGCACACCGAACGGCTGTCGCTGCGTTTGCCCAGCGTGTGTTCATGGTAATCCTCAATGGTTACGGCCAGATCGTAGCGCTGACGCAGCGCGGCCACCGCCGCTGACAGCAGACCGTTGCCGCGCCCTTCCAGGGTTAGCTGCTGCGGACCCTGCTGCAGGCGCGCTTTAATCCGCGTCTCGCCCTGATCATCGCTATGGCTCTCCGCCTGCAGCAGGCGACACCGTGGCTGTTGCAGGCCGTACTGCTGACAAAACAGCTGCCACAGCGCGTGGTGCGTCATCTCCTGGCCGTGAGCATCGGTCTGCTGTTGCACGCAGCGGCTGAAATCCTGCTGCAGGCCGCGCGGCAGTTGCAGGCCGTGATTTTGTTCCAGCAGCCAGGCGGCACCGCCTTTACCGGACTGGCTATTCACGCGGATAACCGCTTCATAGCTGCAGCCGATGTCCAGCGGATCGAGTGGCAGGTAGGGCATTTGCCATACCACTTCATTACGCGCGCTGCGTTCGGCAAAGCCTTTGCGAATGGCATCCTGATGCGAGCCGGAGAAGGCGGTAAACACCAGTTCGCCGGCGTAAGGATGGCGTGGATGCACCGGCAGCTGGTTACAGCGCGTCACCACTTCCAGCACCTCGCGCATATCGCTAAAGTCCAGCTCAGGCGTCACGCCCTGGGTATAGAGATTCAGCGCCAGCGTCACCAGATCGACGTTGCCGGTGCGCTCGCCGTTACCAAACAGACAGCCTTCAACGCGATCGGCCCCGGCCAGCAGCGCCAGCTCGGCGCAGGCGATGCCGGTGCCGCGATCGTTATGTGGATGGACGCTGATGGCCACCTGCGAGCGCTGGCTGAAGTGGCGACAGAAATACTCGATCTGGTCGGCATACACGTTGGGCGTGTTGACTTCCACCGTGGCGGGCAGGTTGATGATCATCGGCCGCTGCGGTCCCGGCTGCCAGATGGCGGCGACCGCTTCACAGATTTCCAGCGCGAATTCCGGCTCGGTAAAGCAGAAAGTTTCCGGCGAGTACTGAAAGGTCCAGCGCGTGGCGGGCTGCGCCGCACAGCGTGCGCGGATTTGCCGCGCGGCGGCGCAGGCCAGCTCGACGATCTCAGCTTTGCTCTGACGAAATACGCGTTCACGGAACAGCGGTGCGGTGGCGTTATACAGATGGATAATCGCCTGCGGCGCATCACGCAGCGCTGCAAAGGTGCGATCGATTAAATCGCCGCGCGCCTGAGTTAATACCTGAATAGTGACGTCGTGAGGGATGTGCTGCTGTTCAATCAGCAGGCGCACAAAGTCAAAATCGGTTTGCGAGGCGGCGGGAAACGCCACTTCAATCTCTTTAAAGCCGCAGCGCAGCAGCAGTTGCCAGAATGCTAATTTGCGCGCGCTGTCCATCGGCGTGGCCAGCGCCTGATTGCCATCACGCAAATCGGTTGAGAGCCAGCGCGGCGTGCGGGTGATCTGGCGTGACGGCCACTGGCGATCCGCCAGATTGATGACAGGCCACGGGCGATATTTTTCAGCAGGTTGAGTCAGCATGGGGGTCTCCTTGAGGTCTGCCTGTAGTCTGCAGTAACCTGCCGGACGCGGCTCACGCATAGTTGACAACCTGGCGTGCAAAACTGACAGCTGCCGCAGCGATACCCGTCAGTTAAACCCTACTGTGCTTCGATCCCGTGTTTTTTCATCATCGCGCGCAGCTGATGATAAGTGACGCGCAACAGTTCAGCGGCGCGGCGCTGGTTGTATCGCGCCTGTTGCAGACTGGCTTCGACCAGTGCGCGCTCCTGCTGGTTTTGCCACTGGCGTAAATCCAGCGGCAGCGCCGGCAGGGCGTTTTCACGCTGTTCTGCTGCTGGCTCTGTTACCGCAGGAGCGCTGCGTGGCGCAAACGGATTGATGATGATGGTGTCGAGCGCCTGTTCGGTGCTGTGATGACGGTACACCGAGCGCTCCACCACGTTTTTCAGTTCACGCACGTTGCCCGGCCAGCTGTGCTGCAACAGGGTGAGCTGAGCGCGCTCGCTAAAGCCGGGAAACAGCGCCAGGCCCAGCTCGCGGCACATCTGAATGGCAAAATGCTCGGCCATCACCAGAATATCGCTGCGGCGCTCGCGCAGCGGCGGCAGCTGGACGACATCGAACGCCAGGCGATCGAGCAGGTCGGCGCGAAAACGGCCGGCGGCGGCCAGCGCGGGCAGATCCTCATTGGTAGCGCACACCAGCCGCACGTTAACCTGCAGCGACTGATTGCCGCCAACGCGTTCCAGCTGGCCATACTCAATCACGCGCAGCAGTTTCTCCTGCACCAGCATCGGCGCAGTGGCAAGCTCATCCAGAAACAGCGTGCCACCATCGGCGCGCTCAAAGCGGCCAAGGTGGCGCTTCTGGGCACCGGTAAAGGCTCCGGCTTCATGGCCGAACAGCTCGGAATCCAGCAGGTTTTCATTCAGCGCGGCGCAGTTGAGCGAAATAAACGGCCCCTGCCAGCGGTCGGAGAGGTAGTGCAGGCGGCTGGCAATCAGCTCTTTACCGGTACCGCGTTCGCCAGTCACCAGCACAGGTTTCTCCAGCGGTGCCAGTTTCGATACCTGTTCCAGCACCTCTAAAAAGTTATTCGACTCGCCCAGCAGATTGTCTTTACCGTTTGCCATGATGAAATTCACCACTGATTAATTAATTTCACTACTTTAACGGATTGCGCCGCGCGTGTAAAACAGTCAAACCCAGTAAAATCAGCACATTAAAAACTGGCACGCATCTTGTATTAGTTATGGGCGTAAAGACATGACAACCAGAGGAACATCATTATGGGTATTTTTTCTCGTTTCGCCGATATCGTGAACGCTAACATCAACTCGCTGCTGGAGCGTGCCGAAGATCCGCAGAAACTGGTACGCCTGATGATTCAGGAAATGGAAGATACGCTGGTGGAAGTACGTTCCACCTCGGCCCGCGCGCTGGCAGAAAAGAAACAGCTGCTGCGCCGTATTGAGCAGGCCGAAATTCAGCAGGCCGAATGGCAGGAAAAAGCTGAGCTGGCGCTGAGTAAAGAGAAAGAAGATTTAGCCCGTTCGGCGCTGATTGAGAAACAGAAGCTGACCGACCTGATCGCTGCGCTGCAGCAGGAAGCCAGCCATGTTGAAGAGACGCTGGATCGCATGAAAGGCGAGATTGGCGAGCTGGAGAAAAAACTCAGCGAAACCCGCGCCCGCCAGCAGGCCCTGACGCTGCGTCACCAGGCGGCTTCATCGTCACGCGATGTGCGTCGTCAGCTCGACAGCGGCAAGCTGGATGAGGCGATGGCACGCTTCGAGTCGTTTGAACGTCGCATCGATCACATGGAAGCAGAAGCGGAAAGCCAGCGCTTCGGTAAAAGCAAAACGCTGGACCAGCAGTTTGCCGATCTGAAAGCCGATGACGAAATCAGCCAGCAGCTGGCTGCGCTGAAAGCCAAAATGAACCGCAGCGAGTGATCGCCCCGGGCCTGCTAATGGGCCCGGATTGCCGGGTGTACTGAAAAAGGAGAGTCAATGAGCGCACTATTTCTGGCCATACCGTTAACGATCTTCGTGCTGTTTGTGGCACCGATCTGGTTATGGCTGCACTACAGCAACAAACGCAACGGCGGGGCGCTTTCGCCCGGTGACCTGCAGCGCCTGCAGCAGCTGACGCAGGAAGCGCGCCGCATGCGTGACCGGGTCGAGGCGCTGGAAGCGATCCTCGATGCCGAACACCCGAACTGGAGGCAGCCATGATGAACGGACGCAAACTGTGGCGTATTCCGCAGCAGGGCAAAGTGCGCGGCGTGTGTGCCGGGCTGGCCGAGTACCTGGATATTCCGGTGCGGCTGCTGCGTGTGATTGTGGTGCTGTCACTGTTTTTCGGTCTGTTTATGATCACCGTGACCGCCTATTTTATCCTTGGCTACGTGCTGGATGAAAAACCGCTGGACGCACCCTCTGAGCGCACACCAACAGCGCGCGAACTGCTGGATGAGCTGGAGAACACGCTCACCGCCGATGAGCGTAACGTACGCGATATTGAGCGTTACGTGACCTCAGAAACCTTCAGCGTACGCAGCCGTTTCCGCCAGATTTAATCCCTGTCGCGGGCCCGTCAGCGGGTCCGCTGCTCTAAGAGAGGCGCTATGCATACGCAACGTTTTACTGCTCTGCGCCGCCGCGCAACGCCTGCGTTGAAGTCGGCGGGAAAATTCATCATCATCAGTGCAGTAACTTATGCGCCCGGCGGCCTGGCCGGCTGGGCAGTGAAATCGGTGGCGCGCCGTCCGCTGCGCCTGTTGCTGGCGGCCGCCCTGGAACCGTTGCTGAGTAAGGCGTTTAACCGCCTGTCGGCACGTTTCATCAGGGAGAGCGATGAAAAGACTGCAAAATGAGTTGATGGGGCTGATGAACCGCGGCGTGGATCGCCATCTGCGCCTCGCCGTCACAGGCCTGAGCCGCAGCGGTAAAACCGCGTTTATTACCTCGCTGGTTAACCAGCTGCTCAATGTCCACAGCGGCGCGCGTCTGCCGCTGTTTTCCGTGGTACGCGAAGAGCGGCTGCTGGGCGTGAAGCGCGTACCCCAGCGTGAGCTGGGCACGCCGCGCTTTACCTATGACGAAGGGCTGGCCCAGCTGTACGGCACACCGCCGATGTGGCCAACCCCGACGCGCGGCGTCAGCGAGATGCGCCTGGCGCTGCGCTACCGGCCGGATCAGTCTCTGCTGCGTCATTTCAAAGATACCGCCACCCTTTACCTCGAAATTGTCGATTATCCCGGCGAGTGGCTGCTCGATCTGCCGATGCTGGCGCAGGATTATCTCAGCTGGTCACGCCAGATGGTCGGCCTGCTGCAGGGCGATCGTCAGCAGTGGGCCGCGCGCTGGCACAGCCTGAGCGCCGATCTCGACCCGTTCGCGCCCGCCGATGAAAACCGCCTGGCGGAGATCGCCGCGGCCTGGACCGACTACCTGCATCAGTGCAAAACCGAAGGATTGCACTTCATCCAGCCGGGACGTTTTGTGTTGCCGGGTGACATGGCTGGCGCGCCGGCACTGCAGTTTTTCCCGTGGCCCAACGTCGATGAACAGCAGGCCGGCAAGCTGCTGCAGGCACCGGCCGGCAGCAATTTCGCCATGCTGCAGCAGCGTTTTCACTACTATTGTCAGCATGTGGTGAAAGGGTTTTATAAAAATCACTTCCTGCGCTTCGATCGCCAGATCGTGCTGGTCGATTGCCTGCAGCCGCTCAACAGTGGACCGCAGGCGTTCAATGATATGCGGCTGGCGCTGACCCAGCTGATGCAAAGTTTTCACTATGGCCAGCGCACGCTGTTCCGCCGTCTGTTCTCGCCGGTCATCGATAAGTTGCTGTTTGCCGCCACCAAGGCCGATCACATTACCGCCGATCAGCATGCCAATATGGTGTCGCTGCTGCAGCAGCTGGTACAGGACGCGTGGCAGAACGCCGCGTTTGAAGGCATCAGCATGGATTGTCTGGGGCTGGCGTCGGTGCAGGCGACCGAGAGCGGGCTGGTGGATCATCGCGGAGAAAAATTACCGGCGCTGCGCGGTCATCGCCTTGCCGACGGTGAGCCGCTGACCTTTTACCCGGGCGAAGTACCGCCGCGCCTGCCGGGCAACAGCTTCTGGCAGCAGCAGGGGTTTCAGTTTGAACAGTTCCGGCCGCAGCAGCTGGATGTCGACCGGCCGTTGCCGCATATCCGCATGGATGCTGCGCTGGAATTTTTACTGGGAGATAAATTGCGATGAGCGATGAAACGCCACTCAAACCACGGATAGATTTTGCCCGTCCGTTGCAGGAGCCCGCGGAGCCGACCCTGCGCGCGGCGCACACTTTTAGCAGCGACGCGCAACAGGGGTTTCTGGTGACGCCTGACGCGGAGCCGCTGGAAGAGGGCGCCGGCGAGAAAGTGGTGGAAGCCGCGCTGCGGCCGAAGCGCAGCCTGTGGCGCAAAATGGTGGGCGTCGGGCTGGGTATCTTTGGCATTAGCGTGGTGGCGCAGGGCGCCCAGTGGCTGCACGATGCCTGGCTGACGCGCGACTGGTTTGCACTGGGCAGCGGCGTGGCCGGTGGGCTGATTGTCGCCGCCGGCGCGGGCGCGCTGATTGGCGAATGGCGTCGGCTGCATCGTCTGCGTCAGCGGGCGGAAGAGCGGGACGTGGGCCGTGAACTGCTGGCCAGCCACGGCATTGGCAAAGGCCGGGCGTTCTGCGAAAAGCTGTCGCGTCAGGCGCAGCTGGATCAGGCGCATCCGGCACTGCAGCGCTGGCACGCGGCACTGCACGAAACCCATAACGACCGCGAAATTGTCACGCTGTATGCCCAGCTGGTGCAGCCGGTGCTGGACCGTCAGGCGCGGCGCGAAATCAGCCGCCACGCGGCAGAATCGACGCTGATGATTGCCGTCAGCCCGCTGGCGCTGGTGGATATGGCGTTTATCGCCTGGCGCAACCTGCGGCTGGTGAACCGCATCGCGGCCATCTACGGCATTGAACTTGGCTACTTCAGTCGCATCCGGCTGTTCCGGCTGGTATTACTGAATATGGCGTTTGCCGGGGCGTCAGAGCTGGTGCGCGAAGTCGGTATGGACTGGATGTCGCAGGATATCGCCGCCCGTCTCTCGGCGCGTGCGGCGCAGGGCATCGGTGCCGGGCTGCTCACCGCCCGGCTGGGGATCAAAGCCATGGAATTATGCCGTCCGCTGCCGTGGCTGGCGGAGGACAAACCGCGGCTCGGCGATTTCCGCCGTGAACTGGTGGGACAGCTTAAAGAATCGCTGGCCAAAAGTGGTGATAAAGCAGGTCAGGCTGCTAAATAATCTCACCTTGTCTGCCTTTCACGCTGCCGATGGCGTGAAAGGTAAAATTATCTGTGCTCAGAGTGATTTCTGGCGGGATTATTGTTGGTTGTTCCGCTACACTTCTCTTCGTCACCTGCCTCAGAGTGTCAACTTTTCATGACAGAACCCTTCTGAGGCGCTGCAAGTTAGCGTATTATCTCTAAAATCAAAACCTGACTAAGGCTCATCGCAATGCGTTTGGAAGTTTTCTGCCAGGACCGTATCGGTCTGGCGCGCGAGCTACTCGACCTGCTGGTTGCCCGTAATATTGACCTGCGCGGCATTGAAATTGCCTCGCTGGGCCGCATCTACCTCAACTTTTCTGCGCTGGAATTTGACGCATTCAGTAACCTGATGGCGGAGATTCGCCGTACACCGGGCGTGACAGATGTCCGCACGGTGTCCTTTATGCCATCTGAGCGCGAGCACCGCGCGCTGAGCGCGCTACTGGTGGCGATGCCCGAGCCGGTGTTCTCCCTCGACCTGAAAGGTAAAGTCGAACTGGCGAATCCGGCGGCGCAAAACCTGTTTAACCTCGACGAACAGAAGATCCGTAACCAGAACGCCGGCACGCTGATTGCCGGCTTTAATTTCCAGCGCTGGCTGGAGAGTGAACGTGTTGATGCGCAGGCGCAGCATGTGGTGATCCAGGGGCGTGATTTCCTCATGGAAGCGCGTCCGATCTATCTGGCGCAGGAAGATGAGCAGAACGACCAGCCGGTAGGCGCGATGATCACCCTGAAATCCACCGCGCGCATGGGGCGGCAGTTGCAGAACCTCAGCGTCACCGATGACTCCGAATTCGATCACATCGTGGCGGTGACGCCGAAAATGCGTCAGGTGATCGACCAGGCGCGCAAGCTGGCGATGCACGATGCGCCGCTGCTGATTGTCGGCGACACCGGCACCGGTAAAGATATGCTGGCGCGCGCCTGCCACCTGCGCAGCGCTCGCGGCAAAAAACCGTTCCTGGCGCTCAACTGCGGCTCGATCCCGGATGACGTTGCAGAGAGCGAGCTGTTTGGTCACGCGGCGGGCGCATATCCCAACGCGCTGGAAGGGAAGAAGGGCTTCTTTGAGCAGGCGAACGGCGGCTCGGTGCTGCTGGATGAAATCGGCGAGATGTCGCCGCGCATGCAGACCAAACTGCTGCGCTTCCTGAACGATGGCACCTTCCGCCGCGTCGGCGAGGATCATGAAGTGCATGTGGATGTGCGCGTGATCTGCGCCACGCAAAAGAATCTGATTGAGCTGGTGCAGCGCGGTGAGTTCCGCGAAGACCTGTTCTATCGTCTGAATGTGCTGACGCTGAATCTGCCGCCGCTGCGCGAACGTCCGCTGGATATTCTGCCGCTCACCGAAATGTTTGTGGCGCGCTTTGCGGATGAGCAGGGGCTGCCGCGCCCGCGTTTGTCACCGCAGCTGACGCCGTTCCTGACGCGCTATAACTGGCCGGGCAACGTGCGCCAGTTGAAAAATGCGCTGTATCGCGCGCTCACGCAGCTGGAAGGTTATGAACTGCGTCCGCAGGATATCGTGCTGCCGGAGCAGGCGCTGGATGTGTCGCTGGGCGAAGAGGCAATGGAAGGGTCGCTGGATGAAATCACCAGCCGTTTTGAGCGTTCAGTACTGACTCGTCTCTATCTGTCGTATCCCAGCACGCGTAAACTGGCGAAACGCCTTGGGGTGTCACACACCGCGATTGCCAACAAGCTGCGCGAATATGGCCTCGGTCAGAAACGCAGCGAAGGCGAATAATCCGCGTTCTGCATCAACAAGCCGTCTGTGACAGACGGCTTTTTTATCAGCAATAGCCTTACTTCAGCGCTGCCAGTGCCGCTTCATAGTTCGGCTCTTCGGTGATTTCATTCACCAGCTCGCTGTACAGCACCTTATCGTTCTCATCCAGCACCACCACCGCGCGGGCAGTCAGGCCTTTCAGCGGGCCATCGGCGATGGCGACGCCGTAATTTTCAATAAATTCTGCACCGCGCAGCGTAGACAGCGTCACTACGTTGTTGACGTTCTCGGCGCCGCAGAAGCGCGACTGCGCAAACGGCAGATCGGCAGAGATGCACAGCACCACGGTGTTGTCAGCTTCGCCAGAACGCTCGTTGAATTTGCGCACCGACGCGGCGCACACGCCGGTATCAATGCTTGGGAAAATGTTCAGAACTTTGCGTTTGCCTGCATACTGAGAAAGGGACACATCACTGAGATCTTTCGCTACCAGGTTGAACGGTTTTGCCTGCTCGCCAGCCTGCGGGAAGTGGCCGGCAACCGGCACCGGATTGCCCTGAAAGTGAACATTCTGCGACATACAATTTCCTTTTAACGATGAAATATCTGGCGTTAACCCCACCAGAACAGGTATAGCGTTTGTTTATGACATAAATTTTAAGGGTTTACGAGCCTAATTCAACGTGGAGCTGCACCAGCACGTTATGACGTCATGGATTTGAGGAGTCAGTATGAGAACAGTGAAAAGTTATCCGGAAGCCTGGCCGCTGCACTCACCGTTTGTGATTTCGCGCGGCAGCCGCACCGAGGCGCACGTGGTGGTGGTGGAGATTGAGCAGGATGGCCTCAAAGGGATTGGCGAGGCCACGCCCTATGCGCGCTATGGCGAAAGTGAGGCTTCGGTGCTGCAGCAGATTGCTTCACAGCTCGGTGCGTTACAAAACGGCATGACGCGGGCAGCGCTGCAACAGGCGTTGCCGGCCGGTGCCGCGCGCAACGCGATTGATTGCGCGCTGTGGGATCTGGAGCGCCAGCAGCAGCGCACCAGCCTGGCGGCGCTGTGTGAGGCGGTGCCGGCACAGGAGATCGTTACGGCGCATACCGTCAGCATCGATACGCCAGAAGCGATGGCCAGCAGCGCGCTGGCGCTGTGGCAGCACGGCGCGCGCCTGCTGAAAATTAAGCTGGATAACCATCTGATCAGCGAACGGCTGGTGGCGATCCGCAGTGCGGTGCCGGACGCCACGCTGATCGTCGATGCCAATGAGTCCTGGCAGGCAGAAGGGCTGGCGGCGCGTTGCCAGCTGCTGGCGGATTTGCAGGTGGCGATGCTGGAGCAGCCGCTGCCTGCCGCGCAGGATGCGGCGCTGGCCCATTTTATCCATCCGCTACCGATCTGTGCGGATGAGAGCTGCCACACGCGCGACAGCCTGGCAGCCCTGCACGGGCGCTACGACATGGTGAATATCAAACTGGATAAAACCGGTGGGCTGACCGAAGCGCTGGCGCTGGCCACGGCCGCGCGCGCGCAGGGATTTGCCATCATGCTGGGCTGTATGTTGTGTACCTCACGCGCCATTCGCGCCGCGTTACCGTTAACGCCGCAGGCCATGTTTGCTGACCTCGACGGTCCGACGTGGCTGGCGGCCGATGTGGAACCGTCGCTGCACTTCTCGCACGGCGTGCTTAAGACGACGGCTGCCAGCGCAGCAGGTTGATCATCGCATCGAGATACACCTCGGTGGCTTCGTCCACCGAGATAGCGGGCATTTCGGCGGTGATGCAGGGCAGACTGAGATCGGCGCACCAGCTGCCAAACGAGCCCGGCGTGGCGTAGCCGACGCTGCTCACCACCGGCAGACCGGTTTGTTCCGCCAGCCAGCTGGCCAGCGGGCTATGGTGTGGATCGTCAATACAGGCCAGCGGTTCGTGCCAGGAGACGACCCAGCGCGGCTGGATACGATGAATCAGCTGGCACAGTGCGGCGGTTTCCGGCTCTGACGCTGGTGCGTTTCCGGTTGAGAGCAGCACATCGCGCGCGTCGGCCACGCTGTTCCAGCGATAGACGGTATCGCCCGCTTGCCAGTTGGCGGCTGGGAAGTTGCGGTTGAGATCAACACCGTTGACATTGGCGCGCAGCCCGAGCTGGCAGCCATCCGGATTGACCGCAAGAATCACATGATGACGCCGCAGCGTGTCCGGCAGCGTGCGCATGGCGGCAGAGAGCGTGGCCACCGCCGCGTTTTCATCGCCGTGGGTGCCGGCGATAATCAGTCCGCTGTCCTCGTCGGCCGCCGGTGCCGGAAACCACAGCAGCGGCGCACCCAGCACCGAATGTCCATACTGTTGCCAGACGGCGTCCAGCTTACCGCGCAGCGGGCGCGGGTGGTGTGTCGACATAACTTTCCTCTCTGTCATGCATCGCGTTCAGCCGCAAAAATTGTGAGCTGCCATCCAGCCTCAACATAACGGTAAATAGCAGATGGGGAAATAGCTATTTATCAATCAGCGATTTGCGATAAAGTGCGAAAAGTTGCTGGCGACGCATTGGTTTGGCCGTCGCCCTTTTTTCGGGTCAAGGAGTCGTGATGAAACTAACTTTCCGCACCACGCTGGCCGCGCTCATCATCAGCAGCGCTCTCTCATCCGCCTATGCCGCCAGTGTGCCTGCCGGGGCGCAACTGGCCAGCAGCCAGGAAATCGTGCGCCATATCAAAGATGAACCGGCCTCGCTTGATCCGCTCAAAGCGGTCGGTCTGCCGGAGATTCAGGTGCTACGCGATCTGTTTGAAGGGCTGACTAACCAGGACGCGCAGGGCAAAATCGTGCCGGGCGTTGCGCAGAGCTGGAGCAGCAATGACAACAAAACCTGGCTGTTTACGCTGCGCAAAGACGCACGCTGGTCTAATGGCCAGCCGGTGACCGCACAGGATTTTGTCTATAGCTGGCAACGTCTGGTCGATCCTAAAAACAGTTCGCCTTTTGCCTGGTTTGCTGCGCTGAGCGGCATTGAGAATGCTGAAGCCATCACCAAAGGGCAGATGAGCCCGGACAAGCTGGGCGTGGTGGCGACCGATGAGACGCATCTGAAGGTGACATTGTCACGTCCGCTACCGTGGTTCCCCAGCATGGTGGCTAACGTGGCCATGTTCCCGGTGCCGCAAAAGGTCATCGCGCAAAACGGCGATGGCTGGACTGCGCCGGGTAAACTGGTGGGCAATGGCGCTTATCAATTGCAGGAGCGTGTGGTTAACGAAAAGATTGTGCTGGTGCGCAACCCGCACTACTGGGATAACGCCCATTCGGTGCTGACCAAAGTGACCTTTATTCCCATCAATGAAGAATCCAGCGCCACCAAGCGTTACCGCGCCGGGGATATCGATATCACGGAATCCTTCCCGAAAAATATGTACGGCCTGCTGAAAAAAGAGCTGCCGGGGCAGGTGTATACGCCGGATCAGCTTGGCACCTACTACTACGCGTTTAATACCCAGAAAGGGCCGACGGCGGATGTGCGGGTGCGTAAGGCGCTGTCATGGAGCATTGACCGCCGCATCATCGCGGAAAAAGTGCTGGGCACCGGCGAGAAACCGGCCTGGCACTTCACACCGGACGTCACCGCCGGCTTCACGCCGCAGCAGAGCTATCTGCAGCAGCACAGCCAGCAGGAGCTGAACGCGCAGGCCAAAGCACTGCTGACCGCCGCCGGTTATGGCCCGGCTAAACCGCTGCACCTGACGCTGCTGTATAACACTTCTGAAAGCCACCAGAAGATTGCGATTGCGGTGGCCTCGATGTGGAAAAAGAATCTCGGCGTTGACGTGACATTGCAGAACCAGGAGTGGAAAACCTATATCGACAGCCGCAACAGCGGTAATTTCGATGTGATTCGCGCTTCGTGGGTGGGCGATTACAATGAGCCGTCGACCTTCCTCAGCCTGCTGACCGCCAGCCACAGCGGCAATATTTCCCGCTTCAGTAACGCTGAATATGACGCGGTGTTGAGTAAAGCCAGCAATGAAACCAGCGTGGCGGCGCGCAATGCCGATTACAACAAAGCCGAGCAGATCATCGCTGACCAGGCGCCGATTGCGCCGATCTACCAGTACACCAACGGGCGGCTGATCAAGCCATGGGTTAAGGGCTATCCCATCACTAATCCGGAAGACGTTGCCTACAGCCGGGAATTGTGGATTGAAAAACACTGACGCTGAACCGCCACGGAGGGCGGTGAACGATCCGGTTGCGCTGTCATTTTTACTCACACCCTGGTAATTGCAACTGTCCCGCGCCGCGCTAGACTGTATCGTATTGTTTTTGCTAGTGAGGCGAGTACGTGAACGTCATTGAAGGAAAAGCGCTGCAGGTGTCGGATGCGATTGTCGCCTGCCAGTTCGACGGCAAGGGTGGCGTTATCGCCATTGAAGATAAAGATGTCATCAACTGCGAGCGTCACTGCTGGCTACACCTGAACTATACCCAGCGGCAAAGCGCCGACTGGTTGCAGCACACGCCGCTTATTCCTGATGCGGTGCGGGATGCGCTGGCCGGTGACAGCATGCGACCGCGCGTGACGCGTCTCGGTGACGGCTTTATGATCGTGCTGCGCAGCGTGAATCATAATGCCGATTCGCGCCCGGACCAGCTGGTGGCGATGCGGGTATTTATCAATGACAAGCTGATTGTTTCTACCCGCCGTCGCAAAGTGTATGCCATCGATGAAGTGCTGACCGATCTGCAAAACGGCAACGGCCCGGTGGACGGCGGCAGCTGGCTGGTGGACGTCTGCGATGCGCTCACCGATCACGCCAGCGAATTCATTGAAGAGATGCACGATAAAATTATCGCGCTGGAAGATGCGCTAATGGATCAGCAGGTCCCGGCGCGCGGTGAGCTGGCGCTGCTGCGTAAACAGCTGATTGTAATGCGCCGCTATATGGCGCCGCAGCGTGATGTCTATGCGCGGCTGGCAAGCGAGAAACTGCCGTGGATGAGCGATGACGATCGCCGCCGTATGCAGGATGTCGCGGATCGGCTGGGGCGCGGGCTGGATGACCTCAATGCGGGCGTGGCGCGTACCGGTATTCTGGCGGATGAAGTGGCCTCGCTGCTGGCGGAATCCATGAACCGGCGCACTTACACCATGTCGCTGATGGCGATGATTTTCCTGCCTGCCACGTTTCTCACCGGGCTGTTTGGCGTCAATCTCGGTGGCATTCCCGGTGGCAGCTGGCCGCACGGCTTTACCATGTTCTGCGGGTTGTTACTGGTGATGGTGCTGGGGGTCGCGCTGTGGCTGAAACGCCGCAACTGGCTGTGATGTTATCAGGGGGTTATCTGCAGGTCATGAACGGGTAATTGTGGCGGTGCAGGGGAGAAAAGCGGAAAAAACCTGATCGACATCAATAAGCGCATAGCCCAACCGGGGCAAACTCTCTCCCGCAGGTGAATGCAACGTCAAGCGATGGGCGTTGCGCTCCATATTGTCTTACTTCCTTTTTTTGAATTACTGCATAGCACATTTGATTCGTACGACGCCGGCTTATCCGCCGGCTTTTTTTTGCCGTTTGGCTTGCTGCCGCATCCTTTCCTATGCTTAACAGACATTCAGCGAACAGGAGAACGGCATGCGCATGATTCACGCCAGCGAACCTATCCCGACCGATCCGCCACCGATTCCCGAACCCGTGCCGCAACCGCAGCCCATTCCCGAGCCTGAGCCGCCGCACGATCCTGAATTTCCGCCGATTAGCGATCCTCCGCCGCACCGCTAATAAAAAAGGCGCGTTGCCGGAGCGACGCGCCTTTATGCTGCAAAGTCACCGCGTTATTTAATTTCCAGCACGTCGAGGCGAGCGCTCAGGTCCGGCTGATCGTCCTCGTCAGCCTGCCAGCCGACGGGCTGCGCTGGCAGCGATTCGCGATCAAAACCAATGTCCCCGCCGTCAACCACCGCATCACCATGCTTAATGCCTTTGAAATCAAACAGATTAATATCAGCCATATGCGAGGGCACGATGTTCTGCATGGCGCTGAACATGGTTTCAATGCGGCCCGGATAGCGCTTGTCCCAGTCACGCAGCATATCGGCAACCACCTGGCGCTGCAGGTTCGGCTGTGAACCACACAGGTTGCACGGAATGATAGGGTACTGGCGCGCTTCGGCAAACCGTACGATATCTTTTTCGCGGCAGTAGGCCAGCGGGCGAATCACGATATGTTTACCGTCGTCGCTCATCAGTTTTGGCGGCATGCCTTTCATCTTGCCGCCGTAAAACATGTTGAGGAACAGCGTCTGCAGGATGTCATCGCGGTGGTGACCTAAGGCAATCTTAGTGCAGCCCAGTTCAGTGGCGGTGCGATAAAGAATACCGCGACGCAGGCGCGAACAGAGCGAGCAGGTGGTTTTGCCTTCCGGAATTTTTTCTTTAACGATTGAGTAAGTGTCTTCGTTGACGATCTGATACTCCACGCCCAGCGTGTCGAGATAAGCCGGCAGCACGTGTGCCGGGAATCCCGGCTGTTTCTGGTCAAGATTCACCGCCACCAGCGAAAAGTTGACCGGCGCGCTCTGCTGCAGGTTACGCAGAATTTCCAGCATGGTGTAGCTGTCTTTACCGCCGGACAGGCACACCATGATGCGATCGCCTTCCTCAATCATGTTGAAATCCGCAATCGCTTCACCGACGTTACGGCGCAGGCGCTTCTGCAGTTTGTTCAGGTTGTACTGCTCTTTTTTATTAACTTCTTGATGTTCAGACATGAATTTCGGTCTCGGTGATCGCTGGTCAGCTGCGGATGTCGCGTTGATGCGGCCCTCGCCAGGCCTGCATTAACCGTGTCCGCGCACGCTGCGGGTCGCTGCGCTGGCCTTTATGGGTGCCGGCTGACCGCAGTCAGCAGGAAAAGTCTGTGGCGTATGGTACGGATTACAGCGCCAAATTCCAGCACGATTTATGGGTTTGCCGGTGATGCGCTCTGTGCGCCGCGCGATCGCGGTCAGAGACCTGTTGCGCTATTCACAATTTTTAGTTTGTCGCGGATTTTGCAAGCGGTACACTGCCTGCTTCCCCAGGGAGGAATAAGCGATGAAAAATGTTGTGTTAAGCATGCTGGCGAAGATTTCACAAATTGATGCCACCACCAAGCAGTTGACTGCGCGCGTTGAGGCCCAGTCGCTGCTGATCGGTGCGCTGGTACTGGCCGTCAGTAAGAAAGGCGGTGTCACTGAAGTTATTGAAAGCGCCAACAAAGCCATCAACATGGTAATTGAGTCAACCGAGGCTGACGATATGCTGAAGTCGGACGCCGC
Organism: gamma proteobacterium symbiont of Scutellera amethystina; assembly: GCF_059730845.1. Taxonomy (NCBI): domain Bacteria; kingdom Pseudomonadati; phylum Pseudomonadota; class Gammaproteobacteria; species gamma proteobacterium symbiont of Scutellera amethystina. Next base: position 2,232,801 of record NZ_AP035935.1, on the reverse strand, counting down.
TATTCTGCTGAGCGAGTTTCAGGATCTGTTGACGATTTCGCGTGCGGTTGACAGCGCCGATGATGTCATCAACCAGCAGGCGCTGGAAGGTATTACTGGTGTGAGCAGCGCCAGCGATGACGACAAAAAGGATCCGTCCTAATCGCGCAGCGCCGCAGTCGGCTACCATTGCGCACATTTTGCCAGCGGTAACTGAATATTTATTGATCTGGGTAAAGATTTCTTCTCACTGCGCTGACAGGATGGATTCAGCGCTTTTTTTAGTTTTTAAAGGTGAGGAGAGGAACAATGCAAACTTACGATATGGTGTTTGAGGAGGCGTGCCGGCTGGTGGGGCAATGCTATCTGGAACTGGCGCAGCGCGGTGCCGCTACCGAAAAAGAGGTGCTGGCCAGCGAGTTGCGTAACCTGCAACTGCGCTATCGGGAATTAACCGGCGCGCCCAATCGCGCCGTTGAAATGGCGATTGGACAACTCAAACCCTGCTAACCCAGCCGCCCGGCCTGCAGCGCCGGGCTTTTTTATCTTACATCCACCGCAGCGATTAACTCGCAAGCGCCAGCGCAGTCAAACCATTTCCAGCGACTGCACACCTTTGATTTCCATCACTTTGTCATAAATGCTGTGCATAGGAAATCTGCGTGACAATGTCACCTCAACGCTCAGCTCGCACAGGCCGCTCTCTTCGTTACGATTGACTACAGCGATGTGGCCATAGCGCAAATTTTCGCGCTGCAGTACCAGCAACACCAGCGGTACGCTTTTGGCTTTGAGATGGACGATGAGGGTGTGATGGCGGCCAATCAGCCAGTGGCTGATACGGCGGAACGTTTCCAGCACCACCAGCGCCAGCACCGTGCCGTAAATACCGATTTCATACATGCCGCTACCGATCACCAGGCCAATCGCGGCGGTCACCCACAGGCCGGCGGCGGTCGTCAGGCCTTTCACAATCTGCTTTTGTATGATGATGGTGCCAGCGCCAAGGAAGCCCATGCCGCTGACCACCTGCGCCGCAATACGGCTGGGATCCAGCGCCACATGGTCGTTAGTCAGCATATCGGCAAAGCCATATTTTGACACCAGCATGAACATGGCGCTGCCAATGCCGACCAGAATGTGGGTACGCAGGCCCGCTTCTTTAGCGCGCATCTGGCGCTCCAGGCCAATCAGTCCGCCCAGTATTCCGGCTAACGCGATGCGGATGAGCATGTCGGCTAACATCCTTCCTCCTTATTGATTGTTGTTTCGTATGAACAGGCAGAGAAAAGAGGCAAAACGCTGCAATCAGGATAATTCTGCTTGCCAACGACGATATTAAATTTTGTAAAAAGCTGTGTCGCCTATCGATCGCGCACCGCTGCTGACATATGCTGGTGCGACTTTTCCGCTCACACTCCCGGAGCCCGACCGATGAAAGCCGCAACTTTACTGCTGGCCGGCGCAGCGCTGTTACTCTCTGCCTGCAGCAGCAACAGCGACAATGAACCGCCGCAACAGGCCACCGCCGCGCACGTGCAGCCGCACGTCGTGATGTCGTCCATGGCAGAAGCCAACTGCAACAGCGCAGGCGGCACGCTGGCGTTCTCGCGTCAGTTAGACGGTTCACGCATCGGGATGTGTCAGCTGGCTAACGGTCGTCGCTGCGACGAACAGGCGCTGATCGGCGGTGCCTGCGCCCGCTAACGCAGGCGCAGAACCTTACGCCTTAACCTGATTCGAACAGGTTTCCCCGCGCGCCAGCTGCTGTAAATTGCTGAGCGTGGTTTCTGAAATCGCCGTCAGCGCTTCGGCGGTGAGAAAGGCCTGATGGCCGGTAAACAGCACGTTGTGGCAGGCCGACAGGCGGCGGAACACGTCGTCCTGAATCACGTCATTCGACTTGTCTTCAAAAAACAGGTCGCGTTCGTTCTCATATACGTCCATGCCGAGCGAGCCGATTTTCTGCTGTTTCAGCGCTTCAATCGCCGCCTGTGAATCAATCAGCCCACCGCGGCTGGTATTGATAATCATCACGCCATCTTTCATCTGGCTGAACGCCTGCGCGTTGAGCAGATGGTGGTTTTCCGGCGTCAGCGGACAGTGCAGGGTGATGACATCGGACTCCGCCAGTAGCGTTTTCAAATCAACATATTCCGCCCCGAGCGCCAGCGCGGCGTCACTTGGGTACGGATCGTACGCCAGCAGACGCATGCCAAAACCTTTCAGGATGCGCATCGTCGCCACACCAATCTTGCCGGTGCCGACCACGCCAGCGGTTTTATTATGCATGTTGAAACCGGTCAGGCCGTCCAGCGAGAAGTTGGCATCGCGCGTGCGCTGGTAAGCGCGGTGAATGCGGCGGTTGAGCGTCATCATCAGACCTATCGCGTGTTCCGCCACCGCTTCCGGCGAATAGGCGGGCACGCGTACCACCTGCAGTCCCAGCGCGGCTGCGGCGTCGAGGTCGACGTTATTGAATCCGGCACAGCGCAGCGCGATATATTTCACGCCCAGCGCCGCCAGCTCCTCCAGCACCGCTTTGCTCCCGTCATCGTTAACGAAGATACAGACCGCATCACAGCCGGCGGCGTTTTTCGCTGTGGTTTCGCTCAGCAGGAAGTCAAAAAACTGCAGCTCAAATCCGTAGCCTTCGTTAACGTGCTCGAGGTATTTCTGGTCGTAATGCTTGGTGCTGTAAACCGCAACTTTCATTGTTTCGCTCCTGAAAAATGTTACGTCGGTATCACATCAGGATAACGTTTTCCGCGTCATTTTGCTGTTCTTCAGCCAGACTAAAGCGGTAACGCCTTCATTTGCCGGGCGTAACATGCCATCATCTCTGTCAGGATTGGGTAAAGAACAGGAACGTTAACAGCCATGACGCGGGGCCTCCGTCGACTACTTGCTGCGCTACTGGCGCTGATACTGCTGCTGCTGGGATTGCTGCTGACGCTGACGCACTGGCTGCCGCGGCTGGCAGGTATCTGGCTGCCGGAAAATACCCGCGTTGAGCTACACGGCGCGCCGCACTGGCAGCAGGGCCGGCTGGTATTTCCTGATGTGCGCTATCTGGCCGGTGACTGCCTGCTGGCGCAGGTCGCCGACGTGGGGCTTGGCCGGACGCAACAGCGCTGGCAGCTTGATGCGCGCGAGGTGGCGCTCAACAGCGATTGTCTGCAGGCGCTGCCGCACAGTGCCACGCGCGATGCGCCGCGCAGCCTCGCAGAGTGGCAGCAGATGCTGCCCGGCGCGGATATCCATCTGCAACAGCTCAGTATTTTGCCATGGCAGCAATATGCCGGCCGCTTCGATCTGACTTTAGACAAAGACCTTCAGCAGCTGCGTTATCAGGGCGACAACCTGCGCGTCGCCGCGCGCCTGCAGGGGCAGCAGCTGCACATTGATCAGCTGCAGCTCAGCCATCCTTTACTGCCGCAACCGGTCGAACTGCATGGCAATCTGACGCTGCCGACTTTTGCCGATGGCCTGCCGGTGGCGGGTGAGCTCAGCGGTGCGCTTAACCTGACGCAGTGGCCACAGCCGCTGGCGCTGACGCTCAACTGGCAGCAGCAGCAGGGCGAACTGGTGGTGCGCCAGCAACAGGAACCCCAACCGTTGTTGCAGCTGCCGTGGCAGGTCGATGCGCAGCAAATCCGCATCACTGCCGGTCACTGGCGCTGGCCGTTCGGGTCGCAGCCGCTGTCGGGCGGCGTGGCGCTGACGCTGGATGACTGGCAGCAGGGGCTGGAACAGACGCAGATCCGCGGCCGCTTCAATTTACTGACCGCCGGACGCGGCGGGAAAGGCAACCTGGTACTGAGCGTTGGGCCGGGCAAGCTGAGCCTGACTGACAGCGCACTGCCGTTCCAGTTAACCGGCGAAAGCAAGTTTGCCGACCTGCAGCTGTACGGCACCATCCCCGGACAATTACATGGCATGCTCAGCGATCCGCAGCTCAGCCTGCAGCCGGGCGCACTGCTGCGCCTGCGCGGACGCTTACTCTCAACGCTGGAAGTGGATGAAGCGCGCTGGCCGCTGGCCGGCGTCAGCGTGGCCTCGCGCGGCATCAACGGTCGGTTACAGGCGATTCTCAACGCGCACGACCCCAGTTTCGGCCGCTTCAGGCTGCACCTCGACGGGCGCGCCAGCGACTTCTGGCCAGACAGCGGACGCTGGAACTGGCGTTACTGGGGCGAAGGCGTGATGGCGCCGCTTAGCGCCAAATGGGATGTGAAGGGCACCGGCAGCTGGCAGGACACCCTGATCAGCCTCGATACGCTGAACACCGGGTTTGATCAGCTGGCGTACGGCATGGTGCAGGTGGATAAGCCGCGCCTGACGCTGACCGCGCCGGTGCGCTGGCAGCGCGATGTGGCACAGCCGGCGTTTAACGGCGGGTTTGCGCTGCGTTCCGGCCAGACGCGCTTCAGCTACGGTGGCTGGCTGCCGCCGTCCGAACTGCGTTTCGATGCCAAAGGGCGCGATCCAGGACATTTTCTGTGGCGTGGTCAGCTCACCGCTGAAGACATCGGACCGCTGCGCGTGCATGGCCGCTGGGACGGCGAGCGGCTGCGCGGCGAAGCCTGGTGGCCGGCACAGTCGCTCAGCGTATTTCAGCCGCTGCTGAGCAGCGATCTGAAGATGCGTATCCAGTCTGGCGAGCTGCGCGCGCAGATGGCCTTTTCCGCCGCCAGCGGCCAGGGGTTTGAGGCGGGCGGGTTCTGGGCGGTGAAACAGGGCAGCGTGTGGATGCCGGACAGCGAAATCAACGGCATCGATTTTACCCTGCCGTTCCGCCTGAAAGATCATCAGTGGCAGCTGGGGCGCCGCGGGCCGGTGTCGCTGCGCATCGCCGAAGTGAAAAACCAGTTTGCGCTGCAGAACATTACCGCGGATCTGCAGGGCCACTATCCGTGGCAGGAGCGCCAGCCGCTTACGCTCAGCAACGTTAATCTCGATCTGCTCGGCGGGCACGTCAGCATGCCAGCATTGCGTTTACCGCAGCATCAGCCGGCGCGGATTTCGCTGCGTGACATTGATCTCAGCCGGCTGGTGACGGCGCTCAAACCGAAGCAGTTTGCCATGTCAGGTAAAGTGAATGGCGAATTGCCGCTGTGGGTGAACAATCCGCACTGGCTGATTGAAAAGGGCTGGATCGCCAACAGCGGCCCGCTGACGTTCCGCATGGATAAAGACATGGCGGATGCGATTGTCAGCAATAACGTGGCCGCCGGGGCGGCGATGGACTGGCTGCGCTACATGGAGATTGCCCGTTCGTGGGCGACGCTGGATCTGGATAACTTCGGTAATCTGATTCTGCAAAGCGAGGTGAAAGGCACCAGCCAGTTCAGTAACCGCCGCCAGTCCGTCAATCTTAATTACCGGCATCAGGAAAACCTGTTCCAGCTGTGGCGCAGCCTGCGCTTTGGCGATAATTTGCAATCCTGGGTGGAGCAAAACGCCACCCTGCCATCCAACAAGGACCCGAAACCATGAGCCTGAGGGCATTACTGGTGCTGACAGCGGGACTGCCGCTGCTGGGCTGTGTGCCGCGCATCGAAGTCGCCGCACCCAAAGAGCCAATCACCATCAACATGAACGTAAAAATCGAACATGAAATCCACATCAAGGTGGATAAAGACGTCGAAGCGCTGCTGAAGAATCAGAGCGGACTGTTTTGAGGAGAGGCCCGATGAAACGCAAGGGGATAGCGCTGTTGCTGGCGTTTTTGCTGGTGCCGTCGGCCTGGGCGCTGACGCTGGATCAGGCGCGCCAGCAGGGGCGTGTGGGCGAAACGCTGAGCGGTTACATCGCCGCTCGTCAGCAGGATGACGAGACGCTGGCACTGGTTAAGCGCATCAATGACGGCCGCAGCCAGCAGTATCAGCGCGTGGCGCAGCAGAACAATCTCACCACCGCCGAGGTGGCGCGCATCGCCGGCGAGAAGCTGGTTAACCGTGCCGGCAGCGGCGAATATGTGCGCGGGATTAATGGCCAGTGGGTGCAGAAATAGCTGCTTCCACGGCAGTGCATGCATAAAAAAGCCGGGCACTCAGGCCCGGCAAGACAGATAGCATTGTTTTAATGATGATTACGCAGCAACAATCTGTTTGATGGCGTCTTTGGCATCGCTGGCGGCTTTGGTTGCCACTTCCGGACCGTAGGCAATGCCTTCGGCGAACACGAAGTCAACGTCGGTGATGCCGATGAAGCCGAGGAACAGTTTCACGTACGGGGTCAGCAGATCAGTCGGGGTGTCTTTGTGAATGCCGCCACGGCTGGAGAGGATCACCGCACGTTTGCCTTTCACCAGACCTTCCGGGCCTGCTTCGGTGTAGCGGAAGGTGACGCCGGCACGGGCAATCAGGTCAAAGTAGTTTTTCAGCTGAGTAGGAATGTTGAAGTTGTACATCGGGGCGGCGATAACCACGGTATCGTGCGCCTGCAGTTCAGCAATCAGTTCATCGGACAGGGCCAGCGCGTCCTGCTGACGTGGCGACAGCGGCGCGTCTGAAGGACGCAGGGCGCCAACCAGTTCACCGTCCAGTACCGGAATCGGCTGGGCAGCCAGATCGCGTACCGTCACGTCGTCGCCTTTGGCGCGGGCTTCATCAGCGTAGAAGTCTGCCAGCTGGTTAGACTGTGAGTAACCGGCAAGGATGCTTGATTTCAGAACTAAAACTTTGCTCATGGTATTTTCCTGTACGTTACGCGGTTGGCTTACCGCTCAATGCGTTACACTCTACGGAGTTCGTCCGGCAGGTAAAAGCGCAATATTTCGAGGCCTATGTTCGAAATTATTGAATAAGGTGGCACGTCCGGTCAGATGAGATGTTCCAATCTGTGCTAAGATGGCGGGCATTAATCGATTGAATCCGCCGGAAAATTCTGCCCGGCGCCGAGCCGCAAGTGCCGGCTCACTGCAACAACAGGTAATTCATCACTATGTCATCATCCGTTACGTCACCTCTGGCCCCACTCTGGTCGCGGCTCGATAACCTGATGCTGCGCGACCGCAAAGCGCTGCAGCGTCGTTTGCACGGTGCGGCAAAGGTGAAAAACTCCGCTGCACAGCAGGAAATTATGGCTGAGCTGGAGCCGGTGTTTGCCGCGGCAGAACAGCGCGTGGCGCAGCGCGCCGCCGCGACGCCGCGCATTACGTTTCCGGACAATCTGCCGGTCAGCCAGAAGCAGCAGGACATCGCCGACGCGATTCGCGATCATCAGGTAGTGATTGTCGCCGGTGAGACCGGCTCAGGTAAAACCACCCAGCTGCCAAAGATCTGTCTGGCGCTCGGGCGCGGTGTGAAAGGGCTGATTGGGCATACGCAGCCGCGTCGTCTGGCGGCACGCACCGTGGCGAACCGCATTGCCGAAGAGCTGGAAACCACACCCGGCGGCACCGTCGGTTACAAGGTGCGGTTTAACGATCAGGTCAGCGAAACCACTCAGGTCAAACTGATGACCGACGGTATTCTGCTGGCGGAAATTCAGCAGGATCGTCTGCTGCTGCAGTATGACACCATCATCATCGATGAAGCGCACGAACGCAGTCTGAACATCGATTTCCTGCTGGGTTACCTGCGCGAACTGCTGCCGCGTCGTCCCGATCTGAAAGTGATCATTACCTCAGCGACCATCGATCCGCAGCGCTTCTCGCGCCACTTCAATAATGCCCCGGTGATCGAGGTTTCGGGCCGCACGTATCCGGTCGATGTACGTTATCGTCCGGTGGTAGAAGATGCCGAAGACACCGAACGCGATCAGCTGCAGGCAATTTTCGATGCGGTTGACGAACTGAGCAGCGAAGGGCGCGGCGATATCCTGATCTTCATGAGCGGTGAGCGCGAAATTCGCGATACCGCCGATGCGCTGATGAAGCGCGATTTACCGCACACCGAGATTCTGCCGCTCTATGCGCGCCTGTCCAACGCCGAACAGAACCGGGTGTTCCAGGCCCACAGCGGCCGCCGCATTGTGCTGGCGACCAACGTCGCTGAGACCTCGCTCACCGTGCCGGGCATTAAATATGTCATCGATCCGGGCACCGCGCGCATCAGCCGTTACAGCTACCGCACCAAAGTTCAGCGTCTGCCGATCGAGCCGATCTCGCAGGCGTCGGCTAACCAGCGCAAAGGGCGCTGCGGCCGCGTGTCGGAAGGGATCTGTATCCGCCTCTATTCGGAGGATGATTTCCTCAGCCGCCCGGCGTTTACCGACCCGGAAATTCTGCGTACCAACCTGGCGTCGGTGATTTTGCAGATGACGGCGCTTGGACTGGGCGACATCGCCGCATTCCCGTTCGTCGAAGCGCCGGATAAGCGCAATATTCAGGACGGCGTGCGCCTGCTGGAGGAGCTCGGCGCGATTACCCTGAGCGAGGAAGGTGCGTACAAACTGACGCCGTCCGGCCGCAGCCTGGCGCAGCTGCCGGTCGATCCGCGGCTGGCGCGCATGGTGCTGGAAGCGCAGAAATTTGGCTGCGTGCGCGAAGTGATGATTATTGCCGCTGCGCTGTCGATTCAGGATCCGCGCGAGCGTCCGGTGGAGAAACAGCAGGCATCTGACGAGAAACACCGGCGTTTTGCCGACAAAGAGTCAGACTTTCTCGCTTTCGTTAATCTGTGGAACTACCTGCAGGAACAGCAGAAAGCGCTGTCCGGCAATCAGTTCCGCCGCCAGTGTAAAAGCGATTATCTCAATTACCTGCGCGTGCGCGAATGGCAGGACATCTACACCCAGCTGCGTCAGGTGGTGCGGGAACTGGGCATGCCGCTCAACAGCGAGCCGGCACCGTACCGTGAAGTACACTGCGCGCTGCTCACCGGTTTACTGTCACACATCGGTCAGAAAGATGCGGAAAAGCAGGAGTTTACCGGCGCACGCAACGCGCGTTTCGCTATTTTCCCCGGTTCCGGGCTGTTTAAGAAGCCGCCTAAATGGACCGTGGTGGCGGAACTGGTGGAAACCAGCCGCCTGTGGGGCCGCGTTGCGGCGCGCATCGATCCGGAGTGGATCGAACCGCTGGCCCAGCATCTGCTGAAGCGCAGCTACAGTGAACCGCACTGGGAGAAAGCGCAGGGCGCAGTCATGGCCACCGAGAAAGTTACGCTGTACGGGCTGCCGATTGTGCAGGCGCGTAAGGTCAATTACAGCCGCATCGATCCGCAGCTCAGCCGGGAGTTGTTTATTCGCCATGCGCTGGTGGAGGGCGACTGGCAGACGCGTCACGCTTTCTTCCGCAACAACCTGAAACTGCGCAGTGAAATCGAGGATCTTGAGCACAAATCGCGGCGGCGCGACATTTTAGTCGATGACGAGACGCTGTTTGCGTTTTACGATCGCCGCATTGGCAGCGAGGTGGTCTCAGCACGGCACTTTGACAGCTGGTGGAAACAGGCCAGTAAGGACAATCCGGATCTGCTGAGCTTTGATAAGCAGATGCTGATCAAAGACGGCGCGGAGAAGGTCAGCCAGCTGGATTACCCGAACTTCTGGTATCAGGGCAACCTGAAACTGAAGCTCAGCTACCAGTTCGAACCGGGGGCCGATGCGGATGGTGTGACGGTGCACATCCCGCTGCCGCTGCTCAACCAGGTCGACGAAGCCGGCTTCGAGTGGCAGATCCCCGGCGTGCGCCGCGAGCTGATCATCGCGCTGATTAAGTCGCTGCCCAAGCCGGTGCGACGCAACTTTGTACCGGCACCCAACTACGCCGAAGCCTTCCTTGGCCGCGTGACGGCGCTGGAGCAGCCGCTGCTGGATGCGCTGGAGCGTGAGTTCCGCCGCATGTCTGGCGTCACCATTGAGCGCGACGCCTGGCAGTGGGATCAGGTGCCCGATCACCTGAAAATGACCTTCCGCGTGGTGGATGAGCACAACCGGAAGCTGCAGGAAGGCAAAGACCTGCATCAGCTGAAGCAGGTGCTGAAAGGCAAGGTGCAGGAAACGCTGTCCAAGGTGGCGGATGACGGGCTGGAACAGCGCGGGCTGCATCTGTGGAGCTTCGGCGATCTGCCGCAAAGCTACGAGCAGAAGCGCGGCAACTATCAGGTCAAAGCCTGGCCGGCGCTGGTGGATGAAAAAGACAGCGTCGCGATTCGCTTGTTTGACAGTGAACGCGAGCAGCAGAAGATGATGTGGCGCGGCCAGCGGCGGTTATTGCTGCTGAACATCCCTTCGCCGATCAAGTATCTGCACGAGAAGCTGCCAAACAAAGCCAAGCTCGGACTCTATTTTAATCCGTACGGCAAAGTGCTGGAGCTGATTGATGACTGTATCGCCTGCGGCGTGGATAAGCTGATGGCGGACGCCGGTGGGCCGGCGTGGCAGCAGGAAAATTTCGAGCAGCTGCGCGATAAAGTACGCGCCGAACTCAACGACACGGTGGTGACCATCGCCAGCCAGGTCGAGCAGATTCTCACCAGCGTGTTCAACATCAACAAGTTCCTCAAGGGGCGGGTGGACATGACGCTGGCACTGGCGCTGGCGGATATCAAAACGCAGCTGAGCGGCCTGGTGTATCGCGGTTTTGTCACCGGCAACGGCTATCAGCGGCTGGGCGACACACTGCGCTATCTGCACGGTATTGAGCGCCGGCTGGAGAAGCTGCCGGTCGATCCACACAGCGATCGGGCGCGGATGCTGAAAGTGCAGGCGGTGGAGCAGGCGTGGCAAAGCTGGCGTAACAAGCTGCCGCCGCAGCGTCAGGACGATGAAGAGGTACAGGCGATTCGCTGGATGCTGGAGGAGCTGCGCATCAGTTATTTTGCGCAGCAGCTGGGCACGCCGTATCCCATCTCCGACAAACGTATCCTGCAGGCGATGGAGCAGCTGGGCTGACTTATTGCGCCAGCGCTTCCAGCTTGTCTTTAAAGGATGTGACGGCAATGGCGCGGTTATCGGCGCGATAGCGATCGGCCGGTGCCGGCGCCGAGCTCTGTACCGCAATCAGCTGCCACTCGCCGTCGCGCTTCAGCAGCAGCGGTGAACCGCTGTCGCCGGGCAGGGTGTCGCACTGGTGCGACAGCACGGCACGCTGCGCCCAGCCGGTGATCAGGCAATCGCTGTGCGAGTAGAGCGTATCCAGATGGTCAGCGGGATAACCGGCCTGTGTCACTTTGCGGTCGGTGGTTTTCAGCGCGGCGGTTAAATCGCTGCGTGAACCGTCAAACAGCGGAATCGGCACGATACCGGACGGCGGATTGTGCAGAATCACCAGGCCGTAATCGTAAGGTGCCGCGTCTGGCGGCACGATCCAGCCTTCACCATCCGCCTGCAGACGCCGCGCCAGCGAAGGCTCTACGCGCGCGTCAATATCATGAATTTCGTAGCGCCAGCCTTTGGCACCCGCCATAAAGCGCAGCGCGACCGGCTTGTCGAATTTGCCCGGGGGCGTCAGTAAGCAGTGTCCGGCCGTCAGCGCCAGATGGGCCGAAATCAACGTGGCACTGCACAGATTGCCGCTTTCCGTCTCTAACTGACCAATGGCATCCCACGGCGCCGCACTGACGTCGGTAATGGCTTTACGATGATCTTTGCCGAAGAACAGGGTCTTAATCTCTTCCGGGCTGGGGCCGTCTTCATCATCGGCATGTGCTGTGAGGTTAAAGCTAAAAAGACCTACAAATAACAGGATAGCCAGGCGCATAGTTCTCTCAATGGCGAGAATAAATAGAGGTTATGGTCATCACGCTTGAGCGATAACTATAGTCGGTGAGCGGTAAAAAAGGGAGAAATATTGGAGTAATCAGCACGCTACAACGACTAGATAAAAAAGCTGGCCGCAATAATGCCGCACAGAATCATGACAATCAGGATAATTTCGAAGCGATAGCGACGCACCATTTTTCGCTACTCCAGTAAATAAACACCCGGCAGAACCGGGTGTTTTCAATCATTAATGCGGTGTTGGCGCGCAAGGCAACCTTATTTAGCAGCTTTTTTCGCTTTGTGGTGCTTTTTAGCAGCCTGAGCTTTCTGAGCAGCAGGTTTGGTTACTTTTTTGTGGTGCTTTTTAGCCGCCTGAGCTTTCTGTGCAGCTGGCTTGGTGGCTTTGTGGTGTTTTTTAGCAGCCTGGGCTTTCTGAGCAGCTGGCTTGGTGGCTTTCTTGTGGTGCTTTTTAGCGGCCTGGGCTTTCTGAGCAGCTGGTTTGGTGGCTTTCTTGTGGTGCTTTTTAGCCGCCTGCGCTTTCTGAGCCGCTGGTGCTTTCTTCTCTACTTTCTTGTGCTTTTTGGCAGCCTGCGCTTTCTGAGCAGCGGCTTTTTTGTGGTGAACAGCTTTGTGCTTAGCCGGTGCAGCGGTAGTTGCAGCAGCAGCAGGAGCAGCAGTTGTTGTCTCAGCAGCGAAGGCTACAGAAGACAGACCCATAGCAGCGGCGATCACCAGCGCAAATAATTTTTTCATTGCAAAACCCTCGAACTATTTTTTCATGTGTAGCCCACTGCGGGGCCGGTGAATGCACTATATGTAAAACAATTCGTGCCTTCAGTGAGGGAATGGTATCGGCGTGTAACGGATTGTACAAAGCAGGAAAACCGGTCAGGGCGGGGATAGTTGCGGACCACTCTCCGAGGAAAAAACGGCGGCCGGGCAGGCCGCCGCACGAATCAGGCAGAGAGATAACGCTGTTCCAGATGCTGACGGAAATAGTGCGGATTGAGCGCTTCGCCAGTGGCATTGATCAGCAACTGCTGCGTCGGGAAGCGGCTGCCGTGCTGCCAGATGTTCTGCTGCAGCCAGTCAAACACCGGTTGCAGTTCACCCTGCTGAATCAATTCGTCCACCTGCGGAATGGCGCGTTTTACCGCCTGGAACAGCTGAGCAGCGTACATCGCGCCCAGCGTGTAGGTCGGGAAGTAGCCGAAGGCGCCGTCGGTCCAGTGAATATCCTGCATACAGCCGTCGCGGTAGTTGCCGCGCGTATCGATACCCAGCGATTGCTGCATTTTTTCATCCCACAGCGCCGGAATATCTTCGACTTCAATGTCGCCTTCAATCAGCGCCCGCTCGATTTCGTAACGTAAAATCACATGGGCCGGATAGCTCAGCTCATCGGCATCGACGCGAATAAAGCCCGGCTTCACGCGCTGGGTCAGACGAATAAAGTTGTTGCGTTCCAGCGCCGGCTGGTCGCCCATCAGCGCCACCACCTGGGGATGAATATGCTGCAGGAAGGCGTGACTGCGCCCCAGCTGCATCTCCATAAACAGGCTCTGCGATTCATGCATCGCGGTCGAGCGCGCCAGCGCCACCGGCTGTCCGCGCCACTGCTGTGGCAGATTCTGCTCATAGCGCGCATGGCCGGTTTCGTGGATCACGCCCATCAGCGCGCTGAGAAAATCGTTTTCGTTGTAGCGTGTGGTGATACGCACATCTTCCGGTACGCCGCCGCAGAACGGGTGGGCGCTCACGTCCAGCCGGCCGTGATTAAAATCAAACCCTAACGTAGCCATCACGCTCAGGCCGAGCTGTTTCTGCGATTCAATGGCGAAGGGGCCGACCGGCTGGGCAATCGGCGTTGCCTGCTGGCGGGCTACCGCTTTTTGCAGCAGATCCGGCAGCCAGCTTTTCAGATCGCCAAAAGTGCTGTCGAGCTGCGCGCTGGTCATGCCTGGCTCAAACACATCCAGCAGCGCATCGTAGCGTGATACGCCGAGCGCATCGGCGCGCAGCTGTGCCTCTTCGCGGCTCAGCTTCACCACTTCTTTCAGGTTAGCGCTGAAGCCCTGCCAGTCATTGGCCGGACGCTGACTGCGCCATGCGTGTTCACAGCGCGAGCCGGCCAGCGATTTGGCTTCCACCAGCGAGGCCGGCAGCAGCGTTGCCTGGCGCCACGCGCGCTGCATTTCGCCCAGATTGGCCTGCTCCACATCGTTCAGCGACTCCTGCGCGGCGGCGTCAAACAGCCCGCCGAGGCGCTTGTCGGTCAGCAGCTCGTGCATAAATACGCTCAGCTCCGCCATCGCTTCTCCACGCGCCTGGCTGCCGCCCGGCGGCATGGTGGTTTGCATATCCACGCCGGCAATCGCGCCCAGATGGCCAAAACGCGCCAGGCGCTGAAAGGTGCGGCTAAGTTCCTGATAAGCTGCGGTCATGTAACAAGCTCCTTATGAAGGTAAGCGCGGCGTCACGTCGCGCAAGGGGAGATCAACTGGCCAGCAGAAGCGCACGCAGGCGCCGCCCAGCGGACTGCTCTCAATCGAGACCTGGCCCTGCAGCGCCTGCGCAATAGAGTGCACAATCGCCAGACCGAGGCCGCAGCCACCGGTGGCGCGATCGCGGCTGGGATCGAGCCGTACAAAAGGCTCGAATACCCGCTGGCGTTCATCCGGCGGAATGCCCGGACCATCATCTTCAACCTGCAGATTGCCGATGGCGCCGTCAAACCACAGGCTGACACGCAGCCGCTGCTGCGCATAGCGCAGGGCGTTATTCACGAGGTTATCCAGCACCCGCTCCATCAGGCGCGTATCTGCCGCGCCAATGTTTTCCAGCTGCGGAATATCCAGCGTAATGTGCGTCTGCGGATTCATGGTCTGCACGTCAGCGATGTGCACGCGCAGCCACTGGGCCAGATCGAAAGATTGCAGATTGAGGTCAACGCGCGGCCGGTCGAGGCGCGCATAGGTCAGCAGCTCCTCAATCAGGCTCTCCAGCTGGCCGACGTCACGGTTCAGCGCCGCGGATTCTGCCGCGCTGAGGTTTTCACTCATCTCCAGCCGGTATCGCAACCGGACCAGCGGCGTGCGCAGCTCGTGCGCGATACCATCAATCAGCTGTTTTTTACTCGCCACCAGCGTATTGATGTTGTCCGCCATCTGGTTGAACGCCACGCCAAGGCTGTGCAGGCTGGAGGTGTTTTCAAAATGGGTGCGCACGTCAAGCTCGCCGCGACCAAAGCGCTGAGCCGCTTTCTCCAGCCGCTGCATCTCCTGCCAGTGAGGCCGCAGCCAGATGAACACCGGCAGCGCCAGCGACATGCCAATAAACGCCAGCAGGGCGATATCAAGGATGCGCATCTGGTGCAGATAAAACAGGTAAGGAATCGGTCCGACCGACAGCACATAGTGGCTGCGCGGGATGTGCTGCAGGAAGGTGTACTGATCGTCAAGGGCGACGATCTCACCGGCGCGCAGCCGCTTCATGTCGGCTTCGTCCAGCTGATATTTGCTCATCGGTTCGATGTGCAGCTCAAAGGATAAATCGAGATCGAGGTTGCGGATGGTTTTATTCCAGTCGCGCGGCGGGATCTCACGCAGTTCGCTGCGCATCAGAAACAGCGAGCTGGCCATCAGGTCGTTCATCGACTGGCGTCCGGCGCGCTCGGCGGTGAATTTGTACACCAGACCCACCAGCAGCGTCATCACCAGGAAGCAGACGAACAGCAGCAGATAGAACTGAATGAAGAGCTTTCTCATCAGGAGCGGGTATCCCAGGCCTGCGGCGCGAACAGATAGCCTTTGTTACGGATGGTTTTGATGCGGAACGGCTCGGTGGCGCTGTCGTACAGTTTCTTGCGCAGGCGTGAAATGGCGACGTCGATGCTGCGATCCATGCCGTCATAGCTCACGCCGCGCAGGGTTTTCAGCAACGCGTCACGGTCGAGAATTTCTCCGGCGTGGCTCGCCAGCTCCCACAGCAGATCAAAATCGGCGGTCGAAAGGGTGATCGGTTCGTCGAACAGGATCACCTGGCGGTTGAGCGCATCAATGGTGAGCGAACCGAACCGCAGCACCTTTTGCGAGCTCTGCACGGCAGGTGCGGCTTCCGGTTTGGCCACGTGCGCCTGGCGCAGATGCAGGCGCAGACGCGCCAGCAGCACCGCCGGCGGCGTGGTTTTCAGAATATAGTCATTGGCGCCCATCTCCAGCGCCAGAATGTGGTTCATGTCGCTGTCGAGCGAGGTCAGCAGCACAATCGGCCCCTGCCAGTGGGCACGCAAATCGCGGCACAGCGTCATGCCATCTTTGCCCGGCAGCATGATATCCAGTAATACCAGATCCGGATCGGCGGCAAGAATGGTCGCTTCCGCGCGATCGCCGCGCGTCTCAACCAGCACCTCAATATCGTGGCGGCCAAGATAAGCCGCAATCAGTTCGCCGACTTCCGGCTCATCTTCCACATAGACAATTTTGTTCATAATGCTCTGTCATGGCTGAGAATGTCAGCAGCATAGCTTTTCCTGGTCCTGAGCTCTACGCTACCGCACGAATTATCCTTGTCTTACTGGTATGTACACCGTGAAATGTGCCATTATTACCGGCGCGTTCTGGCGCAAGGTTCGGAATCGTACTGAAAACAGGAGGAGTGCGAGGGTGTCTGATAAAGAGCTGGCTTCAGCCGGATACAGTGACCGCATCTGCTTCAACTACAGTGACTTCCTTTCCGCTTCCTGCAAAAAACGCTGGAGCTTTGTCGATGCCATTTACGGCGTGATGCCAATTTTTGGCATGGTGACGCGCAAGTCCGGGCACAGTTTACAGGCCAGCGACGACCATCTGAAAGAATTAGCATTACAAATCATTTCAACCCAGGTCAGCGACGAAATTAACATTGCCCGCCTGATTACCCTGGCCGAACAGCAGCACATCAGCCGCTTCGATATTCAGCTGCCTTATCCGCTGTCCGCTGAGCAGCTTGACGCCATCCATCTGGAATACCGCAAGCCGCTCAATCTGACACAGCAGAACGATCTGCTGTGCGTTTCCATTCCTTTACAACCGCACTGATTAGCGCGTCAGCTGCCACAGCGCGGGCAGTGAGGCGGCAATTAACAGCATGATGGCGATGCGCTCCAGCGCAAACAGCGGTTGGTCGCCGCGGCCACCGCGTCGTGCATACAGGAACAGCAGCAGACCCGGCGCGTAAAGCACCACCGACAACAGCAGATGCAGCGGCCCCGAGGCGTACAGCAGCCATAACCCATAGGCGCTGGCACCGAGACCGGTCAACAGGGCCAGCGGTTTGTGCTGACCGCGTACCACTTTGACCAGATACAGACCGACCAGCAGATAGGGCACGAGGATCATTTCTGAGGCGATAGTCAGCAGCGTATTGTAATCCGCGCCGGTAACCGCAATCAGAATCAGGCACACCTGCACGCTGCCGTTAGTCAGCCACAGCGACGCCGCCGGCGCGTTATGGCGGTTCTGCCGGGCAATGCTGCGCGGAAACGCGCCCTGCTGCGCGGCGAGGAACGGGACTTCTGCCGCCATAATGGTCCAGCTGAGATAGGCGCCGCACACCGAGATAATCAGGCCAACCGCAATCACCGCATCGCCCCAATGACCCAGCAGGCGTTCCATCAGACCGGCCATCGACGGATTGCGCATCTGCGCCAGTTCCGCACGCGGCACCACGCCAAGCGACAGCAACGTCACCAGCAGATAGACCAGCAGCGCGGCCAGCACCGCCAGCAGCGTGGCGCGCCCGACATCTTTCTTGTGGCGCGCGCGGGCAGAGACTACCACCGCGCCTTCCACGCCAATAAATACCCACAGGGTAATCAGCATGGTCTGTTTGACCTGCTGCCACAGCGGCTGGCCGAGCGCTGCGCCGTCAAAGTCAAAACGGAAGCGATCGTAATTAAACGCCAGCAGCGCCAGCACCACGAACAGCAGCAGCGGCACCAGTTTGCCCAGCGTCGCCAGCAGGTTGATGCTGGCCGCCGTCTGTACGCCGCGCAGCACCAGCCAGTGCACCAGCCACAGCAGCACGGAAGCGCCAAGCATCGCCTGCCAGGTGTTGCCATCGCCAAACACGATGCGATCCGGCGTATCGGTAAAGAAGCTCAGCGCTGAAAACACAATTACCAGATACGAGACGTTGGCAATCACCGCGCACAGCCAGTAACCCCATGCCGAGCAGAAGCCGGTCAGCTCGCCGAAGCCGGCGCGCGCGTAGGTGAAGATGCCGCCATCCAGTTCCGGGCGCAAACGCGTCAGCAGCAACATCGCCAGCGACAGAAAGAGGATACCGACACCGGTGATCAGCCAGCCGATCAGCAGCGCGGCCGGACCGGCAACCGCCGCCATATTTTGTGGCAGGCTAAAGACGCCCGCGCCGAGCATCGAGCTGAGCACCAGCGCAGTGAGCGCGCTAAGACCTAATTTTTTATCCAAAACGCCATTCCTGAGCAGCAGAGTGTGCTGGGTAGTAGTTGTTCAGCCAGAGTGTAACGTGGCAATCAGTCCCGTTTAAAACGGAATACCCTGAAAACAGGCGGCAGATTTTACGGAGAGCGAACGGTGAAGGCAATGCAAGACTATGCAGATTTGCACACGGATTATGCAAACGGCAGGGCGACGGGCGCCGCCCTGCGCGGGGATTATTTAAACAGGTCAGCGGTGACGGTCAGGTTGCCGCCGCTCTGGTTCTGCCACTGGCGCGTAATGTGATAATACTTCGCGCCTTTGGCGATGGCGCGTTTGCCCACGGCTTCTGAGATCTCGGTTGGCGTGCCGAAGTGATCGGAGAAGGAGATGGTGTCAAACGGCTGCATCTGTGCGGCCGTGATCGCATTGACTTCCTGCACGCTGCGGCCATCCGGCTGCGTCACCGTATAACGCTGACCGGTAGAGCTTTGGGTTTCAAAGAAACGACCCACGCTGGTGCTTGGCGTATCTGAGGAAGCAACGCCAGGGATCGCCACTTTCTTCGCCGCTGCGCCGCCCGCAGCCAGGGCTGCTTTACCGGCTTCTGAATCAGCCGGAATGGAGTCAGACGTATCCTGCACCACGCGCGCTTTGGCATCGGCTTTATACACGTAGGCGGTCACGTACTGGTTGCCACCGTTGTTAGCATCCACCTGACGCACAATAAAGAAGGAGGCCGCGCCTTTGTTTTTCGCCGCTTTGGCGATGGCTTCGTTCACGTCCGGCTGGCTGGAGAAGAAGCCGCTGACGGAGACGGTGTCAAACGGCTCAAGGCGATATGCTTCCGCCTTCGGCAGCTCTTTCACGCCGTTGAACATCCGGTATTGCGTGCTTTGTTCAACTTTCGCTGCATTGGCTTTGTACAGATCGGCGGTAACGCGCCAGTTGCCACCGTTACCGTTGCTGTCGTTGATGCCCTGCACGTAGAAAGAGTCCGCGCCTTTGGCGTCGGCGGCTTTAGACACGGCGTCTGTTGCATCGCCAATTGCATTAAAACGGCCGCTAATATTGATGCGTTCGAATGGTTTTAACGCGGCCGCTTGTTCTGGCGTTAACTCTTTGGCAGCAAACGCATTGGCTGCCAGCAGTGATAACAGGGTCGACGCCAGAATGGTGTTCTTCAGCTTCATAAAAATGATCCTTCGCCTTACGCAAATTGAGTACGAAAACGTGCTGGACTCTTGATGTATAACAGATTAGCCGCTGATTATTGCATGTAATAATCGGCCTGTCTCAGCCAATTTATGCGCATAACATTGACAATCCCAGCATTTTATTCATCGGCCTGTCATCTTTCGCTGTTATGGCTTTTTTTTGGTCAGCTTACCGCTTTAACCGGTATCGCTTAGTACCATAATAGTTAAAGCATTGTTAAATATAGGTTTTTAAAAACAGTTAATTCGTCATGACACGATTAGGCACAGCAGATTATTTTCCATAATGCCGCAAACCTGGTCGCATCCCACGGTATTCATCGCTGGCATCTGAATATCTGTGTGAATGTCATAAGTGTGCGTTATGGCGCTAGATCGTCCTGCGCATTTTCAGTAGGTTATAAAGACTTTGTTACATAGTGCATTTCGCTCATAAAAAGCTGAAACAGCGTTTCGGCTTTTAAGCATGTGCCCCTTACAGAACCTCATCCTTTAATCATGGAAAGGAAACAGTATGTTAATTGGGATACCCAAAGAGCGGTTAGCCAATGAGTTCCGCGTCGCAGCGACGCCAAAGAGCGTTGAGCAGCTCATCAAGCTGGGATTCAGCGTCACCGTTGAGCAGGGCGCCGGTTTACGCGCCAGCTTTGATGATGACAGTTTTATCGCCGCCGGTGCCAGCATCAGTCATCCGCAGGATGTCTGGCAGTCCGACATCGTGCTGAAGGTGAACGCGCCAGACGACAGCGAGATTGCACTGACGCGCGCGGGCAGCACGCTGGTGAGCTTTATCTGGCCAGCGCAGAACCCGGCACTGCTGGAGAAATTAGCCGCACGCAACATCACCGTAATGGCGATGGATTCCGTACCGCGTATTTCGCGCGCGCAGTCGCTGGATGCGCTCAGCTCGATGGCGAACATCGCCGGTTACCGTGCCATTGTCGAAGCAGCCCATGAGTTTGGCCGCTTCTTCACCGGGCAAATCACCGCCGCCGGTAAAGTGCCACCGGCAAAAGTGATGGTCATCGGGGCTGGCGTGGCCGGGCTGGCGGCGATTGGCGCGGCGGGCAGTCTCGGTGCCATCGTGCGCGCCTTCGACACCCGTCCGGAAGTGAAAGAGCAGGTGCAGAGTATGGGCGCCGAGTTCCTTGAACTCGACTTTGAAGAGGAAGCGGGCAGCGGCGACGGTTACGCCAAAGTGATGTCCGAGGCCTTTATCAAGGCGGAGATGGCGCTGTTCGCGGCGCAGGCGCAGGAAGTGGACATTATCGTCACCACCGCGCTAATCCCGGGCAAACCGGCACCGAAGCTGATCACCGCAGAGATGGTGGCCAGCATGAAGCCGGGCAGCGTGATTGTTGATCTCGCGGCAGCCACCGGCGGTAACTGCGATCTGACCGTCGCCGATCGCGTCACGCTGAGCGACAACGGCGTCAAAATCATCGGCTACACCGATCTGCCGAGCCGGCTGCCAACGCAGTCCTCGCAGCTGTACGGCACCAACCTGGTGAACCTGCTGAAGCTGCTGTGTAAAGAGAAAAACGGCGAGATCGTGGTTGATTTTGACGATGTCGTGGTGCGCGGCGTCACAGTGATTCGTGACGGAGAAGTGACCTGGCCTGCGCCACCAATTCAGGTTTCTGCTGCGCCACAGGCCGCAAAACCTGCCGCACAGCCGCAGGTGAAAGCGGCAGAGAAGCCCGCTGCGCCGTGGCGCAAGTATCTGCTGCTGGCGCTCGCGGTAGTGCTGTTCGGCTGCCTGGCCAACGTCGCGCCGGCGGAATTCCTGTCGCACTTTACCGTGTTCGCGCTTGCCTGCGTCGTCGGGTATTACGTGGTGTGGAACGTCAGTCACGCGCTGCATACGCCGTTAATGTCCGTCACCAACGCCATCTCCGGCATTATTGTGGTGGGCGCGGTGCTGCAGATGGGCCATGGCGGCTGGGTCACCTTCCTGGCGTTTATCGCCGTCCTGATTGCCAGCATCAATATCTTCGGTGGTTTCACCGTCACCCAGCGCATGCTGAAAATGTTTCGTAAGAATTAAGGGGTAACAACATGTCTGGCGGATTAGTGACTGCAGCATACATTGTTGCCGCAATTCTGTTTATTTTCAGCCTGGCCGGGCTCTCGAAGCATGAGACCTCAAAGCAGGGCAATATCTTTGGTATCAGCGGCATGGCGCTGGCGCTGCTCGCCACCATTTTTGGTCCGCACAGCAGCAACGTGGCGTGGATTCTGCTGGCGATGGTGATCGGCGGTGCGATTGGCGTGCGTCTGGCGAAGAAAGTCGAAATGACCGAAATGCCGGAGCTGGTGGCGATTTTGCACAGCTTTGTCGGTCTGGCGGCGGTGCTGGTCGGGTTCAACAGCTACCTTGACCACGCGCCAGGACTGTCAGCGGTGATGGAAAATATCCATCTGACCGAAGTGTTCCTCGGCATCTTTATCGGCGCGGTGACCTTCACCGGTTCGGTGGTGGCGTTTGGCAAACTGCGCGGCAAGATCTCCTCAAAAGCGCTGATGCTGCCGCATCGCCATAAAATGAATCTGGCGGCGCTGGTGGTCTCATTCCTGCTGATGCTGTGGTTTGTGCGTACCGACAGCACCGCCGCACAGGGCGTTGCGCTGCTCCTTATGACGGTGATTGCGCTGGTGTTCGGCTGGCATCTGGTGGCGTCGATTGGCGGTGCGGATATGCCGGTGGTGGTCTCGATGCTCAACTCTTACTCGGGCTGGGCGGCGGCGGCGGCAGGCTTTATGCTGAGCAACGACCTGCTGATCGTCACCGGTGCGCTGGTGGGCTCTTCCGGTGCCATCCTGTCGTACATTATGTGTAAAGCGATGAACCGTTCCTTTATCAGCGTGATTGCCGGCGGGTTCGGCACTGACGTGAGCGGTGCAGACGCGGGCGAAGAAGCGGGTGAACACCGTGAAATCAGCGCGGAAGAGACGGCAGAACTGCTGAAAAACTCGACCTCAGTGATCATCACGCCGGGCTACGGTATGGCGGTCGCCCAGGCGCAGTATCCGGTGGCAGAGATCACCGAGAAGCTGCGCGCGCGCGGTATTAAGGTGCGTTTCGGTATTCACCCGGTAGCCGGTCGTTTGCCGGGGCACATGAACGTGCTGCTGGCGGAAGCCAAAGTGCCGTACGATGTGGTGCTGGAGATGGATGAGATCAACGATGATTTCAGCGATACCGACACCGTGCTGGTTATCGGCGCCAACGACACCGTCAACCCGGCGGCCCAGGACGATCCGCGCAGCCCGATTGCCGGTATGCCGGTGCTGGAAGTGTGGAAAGCGCAAAACGTCATCGTGTTCAAACGCTCGATGAACACCGGCTATGCCGGGGTGCAGAACCCGCTGTTCTTTAAAGAGAACACCCAAATGCTGTTTGGCGATGCCAAAGCCAGCGTCGAAGGCATTCTGCGCGCGCTGTAGGAAACGAAAAGGGCGGTGATGTCACCGCCCTGACAAGCTCAAACCGGGGCGGCACAGGATGGCCGCCCTGTGTTATTTAATCCTCTTCATCTTCCTCATCGTCGAGGTCAATCGGCGATTTGAAATCATCCGGCTTAATCGCCAGCAAATCACAGCGCAGGTGATCGATCACCTGTTCAGCGGTATTGCCGAGAAACGCAGCTGACAGACCGGTACGACCGATGGTGCCCAGCACCACAATCCCGGCGTCGAGATGCGACGCGATATCCGGGATGACTTCTTCCGGCAGGCCCTTCGCTACGTGGGTAAACTCCTCGCCGATGGAAAATTTCTGGCGCAGTGCTTTCATCGCCACCAGATGCTGGCCGCGAATCGCATCGTTATAGACGCTGGGATCAAAATCCGGCAGTTCGATGGCAATGTTAATCGGCGTGACGGGATAGGCGCCCACCAGATGCACCTCGGTGTGATTCACCATTTCGGCCAGTCGTGTGGTCTCGCGGATCAGTTTTTGATTAAGCTCATCATGATGCGGTTCCTCGCTGGCAAGATTTACCGCCACCACCGCTTTGCCGCCTTCCGGCCACGGCTGGTCTTTGACCATCCATACCGGGCACGGGCACTTACGCAGCAGGTGCCAGTCGGTGGGGGTGAAAATCACTGCTTCCAGACGATCGTGCTGGTGCGCCATCTTCAGGACCAAATCATGCTGATGCGCCAGCACTTCCTGAATGATGGCTTCGTACGGCCGGTTATGCCACACCACTTTGATCTCGATATCCACGCCGGCTTCCAGATAGGCCTGCGCCTGTTCGCGGATCCATTCGGTACGCTGGCTAATCACCCCTTTGCGCATGTTGACGCGCTCGTCGGGCGACAGCAGGGTGGTCATTTCGTAGGAGAAGTCGTAGATAGGCAGGAAGGCTTTGATTTTCCCGCCGATACGTTGATTGAGATACACCGCACGCCGCAGCGCCGGCTGGTCGTCCTGCTGAGCATCAATCGCCACCAGAATATGCTGATACCGGGACATAAGGCACTCTCCTCAAACCAAAGCGAAGTTGGATTAAAGATAGCCTAAGATGGCGCAGGGCAGAAGCGGAAAAGTTGTTGCCGGATCAATAAAATAACATTTATCGACCCGGCAGGCGGTTACGCTGCCTGATCGGTCTGGCCGGCCAGTTCAGCCAGCAGCGCATGGTTTTCGATGGTGATATATTTGCCTTTCACCGCCAGCATGCCGCTTTTCTGGAAACGTCCCAGCAGACGGCTGATGGTTTCGACGGTGAGTCCCAGATAGTTACCGATGTCGCCGCGCGTCATGGTGAGACGGAATTCACGCTGTGAGAAACCGCGCTGGCCGAAGCGACGCGACAGGTTCCAGATAAACGCCGCCAGACGCTCTTCCGCGTTCTTCTTCGATAACAGCAGGATCATATCCTGATCGCCTTTGATCTCGCCGCTCATCAGACGCATCATCTGCTGACGCAGCGCCGGCATTTTACCGGACAGATCGTCGAGGGTTTCAAACGGGATTTCACACACCATGGCCGTTTCCAGCGCCTGAGCGAAGCTCGGATGATGCGCGCTGACGATGGCGTCAAAGCCCACCAGATCGCCCGCCAGATGGAAACCGGTGATCTGTTCATCACCCTGTTCGGTAATGGTGTAACTTTTAATGGTGCCGGAGCGGATAGCATAAAGGGATTTCAGTTCATCACCGGCTTTGAACAGCGTCTGGCCTTTCTGAATCGGCTTTTTGCGTTCAATAATATTGTCCAGCTGATCCAGTTCATGTTCGTTCAGCGTGAAGGGAATACACAACTGGCTGATACTGCAATCCTGACAGTGGATGGCACAACCGCCAGACTGAATACGTCGAATGCTGCGTTTTTCCGGGATCATATAGGTACGCTCGATGATTATTGACTGTCGTCAATTTTAACATTTTTCTTTGTCATGTGAACTCATCCGAGCAGTAATAATGATCAAAACCGCACAAATGCTGGGTATTCGCGGCTTTGATGCCTGCAAATTACCAGCCAGTTTTTGATCTGGAACGTTTTCTTTCCATATTTACATCCGGACACAACCTGATCCTGCGCAGAAAGTGACGGATGTGATAGCCGATAACCTTTGCTACTATTTTGCTTTCGGGTGGCATGTTGCGCCCGATTCACCACCAGGCGTGAGGAAAACACCATGAACCTTGATGATGAAGACCTTTTCCGCGATGCCATGGGTGATGTAACCCCGTTAAAAGATTGCGCCAACACCCAGTGGCTGCGCGCGCCGTCTACTAAAGCGCCGCGCCAGCAGCCGCATGTCGACGCACCGGAAAACTTCCTGACGCGCGGCTTCCTTGAGATTATCCCGCGCGACACGCCGCTGGAATATAAAGCCGATGGCATTCAGCAGGGCGTGCTCGATAAGCTGCGGCTGGGCAAATATACGCTGGACGCCAGTCTTAATCTGTTACGCCAGCCGGTGGAGACCTGCCGGCAATCGCTGTTCAGCTTTATGCTGGAAGCGCGTAAACAGGGCCTGCGCAATCTGCTGATTATTCATGGCAAAGGGCGGGATGATGAAGCGCACGCCAATATTGTCCGCAGCTACGTGGCACGCTGGCTGCGGCAATTTGACGACGTTCAGACCTTCTGCAGCGCGCAACCGCAGCACGGCGGCAGCGGTGCAGTTTATGTCGGGCTGCGCAAAACCGATCGCGCGCGCCTCGACAATCGCGAACGCCACGCCAAACGCAGCCGTTAATTGTGAAATTTGCGGATGGTGGCCATCAGCACTTCCGCGCTTAGCGAGAGCGAGTGGCCGCTACGGGTAATAATGCCCACCGGTTCGCCGGGACCGGGCGATGCGATTGGCAGTGCGCTGAGCGCATTGTGACTTAAATCTTCCTTCACCGCACCGGATGGCACAAACCACACATAGTCATAACGCAGCGCCAGCTGGCGGGCCAGCGAGGTGGAAGAGGTTTCGACACAGTTGCCCGGCAGCGAGCAGCCTTGTTCATCCAGCATGTGCTGGGCAATACGCCGCGGCGCGGTGCCTTCAGGCGAAATCACCACCGGCCACTGCATGGCGCGGGAAAGTGTGACATTGTCACTTAAGAGCGGGTGCTCCGGTCGCACCACCAGCTTGAGCGATTCGAGAAACAGCAATTCGTAGGTCAGGCCGGTCATCATTTCGCTGTCTGCCATACGGCCAATGCCAATATCAAACTCGCCGGCGCGCAGGCCAGCCAGCAGCACATTATTGTGCAGCGTGGCCACCTGTACCGTGGTGTTCGGCTGCTGTTCATGGAAGCGATCCAGGATCTGCGGCAGCATCCCCATGGCGGCGGTGGTGAGGGCGCCAAGGCGGATCACGATCGGGCGTCCGGAAACCGGCGAGTTGAAACTTTGTCCGGCGTGGTTAAGCGCATCCAGTACTTTCACCGCGTGGGTCAGAAACTGTTCTCCCAGCGTCGTCAGCTGAGCACCGAGACGACCGCGCTCAAACAGACGGGCGCCCGCCAGTTCCTCCAGCTCATTCAGCGTCTTAGACAGCGCCGGCTGACTCAGATTGAGGGTTTCCGCCGCGCGGCCCAGCGTGCCCTGTTGCGCGACTGCCACAAAGGTGTGTAAATGGCGCAGACGAATGCGCTGATTAAAGAGATGATTTTTGTCCATAAACGCCAGCGTAATGAGTCAGAGCGGTCAGCGGCAAGTGGCTGACCGAGATTCTGTTAACTTACCTGCAAAATTATATTAACAAAAACGGTCAGCGTGAGAGGTTTTAGTAAGTGGCTGTATTGGTTGGCTTTATAAATAACCGGGCGTCCGGGCGCGTTTCTGCATTCAGCGTTATCAGTAGGTTAGCGGGTAAAATTTTGAATAATTCTCAATTTCACTTAAAAATCCTGCCCGTTATTGTTAACGATGCGCTATCATAAGCGCCGTTTTTTTTACCAAAACTGATGACCTATTCGTGATAATCCTGCAGGAGTGGTACCGTGACCAGCGCTGAAGCCATTGACGTCCGCCAGCTCATCAACCAGAGCGCGTTAAGCAGCTGGCAGAAGCGTTTAATTGCGCTGTGTTTTGTCGTGGTGGCGCTGGATGGCATGGATATCGCGCTGATGGGCTTTATCGCACCGACGCTGAAAGCCAGCTGGGGCGTGACCAATCATCAGTTGGGGATGGTGATCAGCGCGGCGCTGATTGGCCTGGCGCTGGGTGCCATGGTGGCTGGACCGCTGGCCGATCGCTACGGCCGCCGCGTGATGATTCTGCTCAGCGTGCTGTTTTTTGGCCTCTGGACGCTGGCGACCGCCATGGCGCAAAACATCGAACAGATGATGCTGTTCCGCTTCCTCACCGGTCTGGGGCTGGGAGCGGCGATGCCCAACGTCGGCACGCTGGTGGCCGAATACGCGCCCGAGCGGCGTCGCTCGTTTATTATCACCGTGGTGTTCTGCGGCTTCACCTTTGGCGCGGCCTCCGGCGGTTTTGCCGCCTCGTGGCTGCTGCCGCGTTATGACTGGCATTCCGTGATGCTAATGGGCGGCGTGCTGCCGCTGCTGGTGCTGCCGTTTCTGCTGCGCGGCCTGCCGGAGTCGGTGCGCTTTCTCATCAGCCAGCGCGCGCCCGCTGCGCGCATTCACGCTATTCTGGCGCGCATGCTGCCGGGCAGCGTCCGGCCTGACAGCCATTTTCAAAGCAGTGAACCGCTGGCCGCGCGCCACGGTGCAGTGGCCACCGTCGTCTCACCCCGCTATCTGTTTGGCAGCCTGATGCTGTGGGGCGGCTACTTTATGGGGCTGTTTCTGGTCTACCTGATCGGCAGCTGGCTGCCATCGCTGATTAACACGCTGGGCATGTCTGTCACGGAAGCGGCTATTGTCACTGCCATGTATCAGGCGGGCGGCACCGTTGGCTCACTGTTTGCCGGCTGGCTGATGGACCGCATCAACGCCAATCTGGCGCTGGCCATCATTTACTTTTGCGGCGGCATCGCCATCGTGGCGCTCGGGTTTTCCCCGGCGCAGGTCGGGTTGATGAGCGCCATCGCCTTCTGCAGCGGCTTCTGTTTTAACGGTGCCAACACCGGCATGAATGCACTCTCGGCCAGTTACTATCCCACCCATGCCCGCGCGACCGGCTCCAGCTGGATGCACGGCGTCGGCCGCATCGGCGCGATCATCAGCGCCTTCGTTGGCGCTGAGCTGCTGTCCCTCGGCTGGTCGTTTAGCCAGATCTTTCTGCTGCTGGCGCTGCCGGCGGCGCTGACCACGCTGATGCTGGTACTGAAATGCCGCTTTGGTGACCGGCCGCGCGCCACCGAGTGACAGGGCGATCACAGTTCCGCGAAAATGTTACCCGCCGCTAAAGGGTTGATCTACAGTAGCAGCAACCCTTTAGCCCAAGGTGATGACCATGGATAACTTTCTCACCCGCGATGCCATCCGCACGCTGTTTTCTCAGGCCATGT
The DNA here is from genome assembly GCF_059730845.1 of gamma proteobacterium symbiont of Scutellera amethystina. NCBI lineage: Bacteria > Pseudomonadati > Pseudomonadota > Gammaproteobacteria > gamma proteobacterium symbiont of Scutellera amethystina. The sequence goes on along the minus strand of NZ_AP035935.1, from coordinate 2,204,576 downwards.
CGGCCATGTACCAGCAGGAGGTGCCGCAATATGGCACCCTGACGCAGCTGGTTACCGCCGTTAACGAACGCACCTTAGAAGCGCAGCCGGCGCTGAAAAACCGTCTGGCCGCCGCCGATGAGCTGAGCCGGCTCGGCGTGGAGCGTCACGGTGCCATTCGCGTTGGCACTGCCGCAGAGCTCAGCACGCTGCGGCAGATGTTTGCCGTGATGGGGATGGAGCCGGTGGGCTATTACGATCTGTCACAGGCGGGCGTGCCGGTGCACTCTACTGCCTTTCGCCCGGTCAGCGACAGCGCGCTGCGGCGCAATCCCTTCCGCGTTTTCACCTCGCTGCTGCGGCTGGAGCTGATCGACGATGCCGCACTGCGCGACAAAGCCGCGGCTATCCTGGCGGCGCGCGACATCTTCACGCCAGGCTGCCGGGCACTGATCGCGCAGCATCAGCAGCAGGGCGGTCTCAATGCTGCCGATGCCGCCCGCTTCGTTCAGGAGGCGCTGGAAACCTTTCGCTGGCATGCGCACACCACGGTGGACAGCGCCACCTACCGCGCGCTGAGCCAGCAGCATCGCCTGATTGCCGACGTCGTGTGCTTCCGCGGCTGCCACATCAATCACCTGACGCCACGCACGCTGGACATCGATCGCGTGCAGGCGCTGATGCCTTCGCGCGGCATCGAACCGAAAATCCTGATTGAAGGGCCGCCGCCGCGCGCGGTGCCGATTCTGCTGCGCCAGACCAGCTTCAAAGCGCTGGAAGAGGCGGTGCATTTTAATGATGGCACGCCGGGCACCCATACCGCGCGCTTCGGTGAAATCGAGCAGCGCGGCGCGGCGCTCACGCCTAAAGGCCGCGCGCTGTACGACCGGCTGCTGGCGCAGGCCGGTACCGGCAGCGATAACCAGCAGCATCAGCAGCACCTCAGCGCGGTGTTTCGTGATTTTCCTGATGATGAACAGACGCTGCGCGAGCAGGAGCTGGCGTGGTTCCGTTACCGTCTGACGCCGCAGGGTGAGCATCAGCCGCCGCGCGCCGGGGAAACCGTGGCGCAGCTGCTGGCCGCCGGCCGTTTACAGGCGGAACCGATTGTCTACGAAGATTTTCTGCCGGTGAGCGCGGCCGGCATCTTCCAGTCTAATCTGGGCAACCAGACTCAGGCCCGCAGCGCCGGCAATGCCAGTCGTGCTGATTTTGAAGCCGCGCTCGGTGCCGCCGTGCAGGATGAGATGGTGCTGTATCAGCAGACGCAACAGCGCAGTCTGGCACGCTGCGGCGTGCAGGAGTAGGGCGTAAAAAAGCGGCCTGAAAAGTGACAGGTTCACTTTTACAGGCCGGCTGGTTTTCTTTCTAATGATTATTGCAGGCGTGCGTCGCGCACCAGCGTGTATTTTCCGGCACCCAGGAACAGGATGGCCAGCGCGCCCAGCAGGTAAAGCGCTTCCGTTTCCAGCGACCAGGCGCCGACATCGGTGCGATGCCAGAGTGCGCCCATTTTCACCAGCAGCGTTGCGACTACCATGTTAACGGCAATGATAAAGGCCGCCGGGCGCGTCAGCAGGCCAACGATGACCATGATGGGTGCCACAATTTCCCCGATGTAAGCACCGTAAGCGATGAAACCTGGCATGCCTTTGACGCTGAGCAGATGGGCGATCCAGCCGACGCCATGAATCGCCTTAAACTCGCCATGAAACAGCAACAGCCCGCCGAAGGTTAAGCGTAACAGCAATTTACCGAAATCCGGGTGATCGCTCATCCGGGTGAACAGCTGATTGATGCCAGCAAACATCACGTCTCTCCGTCACGCCAGGTTAACTTGCAACCATAAAACAGAATGCACCGCTGCAGTTAACCAAAAAATTTGATGAAGTTGTTCAATGAATCGGTCGCTTATTCGGCTTAATCTGCAAATGCCTGCAGAACATAGACATTCCACTGAGGCCTGCAAATAATGGAATCAGGCTTTACCAGGAACCCGCAATGAAAAATGAACGACGTCTGAGGATCATGACGGCAGAAGGTGAACTCAGAGGCCTGATGGATGATGAACTGTTTACCTTTAAAGGAATACCTTATGCAGCGCCGCCGGTTGGCGCATTGCGCTGGCGTCCGCCGCAGCCGGTGGCACCGTGGCAAACGCTGCGCGATGCCACCGCGTGGGGCGATGCCAGCTGGCAAAATCGTGACTACTGCGTGGCGGCCGGCGGCGGCGATCCGGGCCGCTTCAGCGAAGATTGCCTCTATCTGAATGTCTGGACGCCCGATGTCGAACCCGTTACGCCGTTACCGGTGATGGTATGGCTGCACGGCGGCGGCTTCAGCATCGGCGCCGGCAGCCTTGATCCCTATCGCGGCAAAGCGCTGGCAGCGCAGGGCGTGGTGGTGGTGACACTCAATTACCGCCTTGGCCATTTCGGCTTTTTCGCGCATCCGGCGCTCGACGCCCAGTATCCACCGGGCAAGGTGGTCAATAATTTTGCGCTGCTGGATCAAATTGCCGCGCTGCAGTGGATTCAGCGCAACATCCCGGCGTTTGGCGGCGATCGCCATAACGTCACGCTGTTTGGCGAATCGTCCGGCGCGCGCAGCGTATTGTCGCTGTGCTGCTCGCCGCTGGCCGAAGGGCTGTTTCATAAGGGCATCGTGCAAAGTGCCTACAGCCTGCCGGACGTGCCGCATAAGCAGGCGCAGCAAACCGGCCTGCAGGTGGCAGCGCATTTCAATCTGGCCGCGGATGCCAGTGCGGAACAGTTGCGCGCACTGCCGGCCGATAGTTTCTGGCCGCTGGAGCGACCGCTGGCGCTGGGGCCGGTGGCCATCAGCGGCGATGCGGTGCTACCCAGACCGATGCTCGACACCTTTATGGCGGGTAAACAGCATCGCGTGCCGTTGATGATTGGCAGCAACAGCGATGAAGCCAGCGTGCTGGACTACTTCGGCGTGGATGCCCGCAGCGTGTTACAGCAGCTGCGCAGCAAAAGTCGCCTGAGTTATCGCCTGCTGAAGTGGCTGTACGATATCCATGATGACAGCCTGCTGGGACGCGCGGTGGCGCGCGACATGGCGTTTACCGTCATGCCGCTGCTGGTGGCGCAGTCGCAGCACAGCATCGGCATGCCTGCGTGGCGTTACTGGTTTGATTATGTGTCAGAAAACGCGCGTCATCTCTACCCGCACGGCACCTGGCACGGCAACGAAATTCCTTATGTCTTTAATACGCTCGCGACGCTGCCGCCGCCGGGTGACTGGCATTACAGCGCCAGCGATATCGCCTTTGCCGGCCGCGTCAGCGCCTGGTGGGTGGCCTTTGCGCGGGATGCCAGTGAGTTCAGCCATCGGCTGCGGCTCGACGGGGAGCCTGACTGGCCGGTATGGCGGCCAGGTGAAGATTTGACTCTCGCTTTTGGCCACGACGGTAAAGCGGAATCGGTGCTGAAGGCGCGATTTATGCGCGGCCGTCTGCGTCTGTTTCGCCTGATGATGCGCAGCCACGTTAAACTTTAATAAGCCTGCTAATCATGTAAAAACATCAATGTTTTTTTAAGGCAAATTGGCCGCTATCTGCCTGATTTTACGACCGCTCAGCCGCCCCGCGCGGCACCCCATCCTGCAATTAATTAGCTTACAAAACATTTATCTTTTCCCGGTTCGCTGCCGATAAATACCCTAAGCCCTGTTTTATCCGGGCTGCCAGCGTTCACACCAGGGGATTATGTATGGGTATGTTAAAAAACTTCACGATTCGCGCCGTTATGCTGACCATTCTCGGGCTTTTCTGCCTGTTATGGTGTGGCGTAGGGCTCTTCAGCGTCCACTCGCTGAATGCGCTTGGCGAGGGTAACGAGATTGATCGTCAGCTGGTAAACCAGATGACGGCGCTCAGCAAAGGCAACGATCAATATTTCCGCGTGGTCACGCGTCTGTCGCGGGTAATGGAAGGCCGCACCGCCGGTAACGCGCCGACCGCGGAAGCGTTCGCGCCGGTGCAGCAGGCACTGGATAACATGAAACAGCAGTTAACCCAGTTCAAAGCCATGGCGCCGGGTCCGATGGACAGCGAGACGGTGAACAATGTGATCAGCAGCTGGCAGAAACTGCTGGATGAGGGTATCGCACCACAGGTGGCGCTGGCGCAGCAGGCTTCACTGGATGCATGGCGCGCGCAGGCCAACAATGTCACGCCGCCGCTGAGCCGGGCGTTTGGTGCCAGCGCAGAAGCGTTTAATCAGGCCGCCAGCAGCAAGCTGGATGAGACCCGCGTGACCGTGGACACGCTTACCAGCATGACCAAAGTGATTATTGTGTCGGCGGTGGTGTTCGGCTTATTGATTCTGCTGTTCACTGACCGTTACCTGGTGACGATGCTGGTGAAACCACTGGATCGCATTCGTAACCATTTTACCGTTATTGCGCAGGGCGATCTCAGCCAGCCGGTGGAAGAATTTGGCCGCAACTGCGTCGGCAAACTGGTGCCACTGCTGCGGGCGATGCAGGACAGCCTGCGTGAAGCAGTCAGCGCCATCCGCAGCGGCACGGAGAACATCTACCGCGGCGCGGCAGAAATTTCAGCCGGCAATAACGATCTTTCATCGCGCACCGAAGAGCAGGCGGCCGCGCTGGAACAGACCGCAGCCAGCATGGAGCAACTGACTGCCACGGTGAAGTTCAACGCCGACAACGCGCGTCAGGCCAGCGCGCTGGCGGAGACCGCCACCGGCACCGCGCAGCAGGGCGGCCGTCTGGTTGGCGAAGTGGTGACCACCATGCAGGGCATTTCCGGCAGTTCGAAAAAGATTGCCGAAATCACCAGCGTGATCAACGGCATCGCCTTCCAGACCAACATCCTGGCGCTCAACGCGGCAGTCGAAGCGGCGCGTGCCGGTGAGCAGGGGCGCGGCTTTGCCGTGGTGGCCAGCGAAGTGCGCAACCTGGCGCAACGCAGCGCCGGCGCCGCAAAAGAGATCGCCACGCTGATTGAAGATTCCGTGTCACGCGTTGAAAAGGGCTCGGAGCTGGTCAGCAGCGCCGGCAGCACCATGCATGACATTCTGAAGTCGGTGCAGGATGTGAATGAGATCATGAAGCACATCGCTGCCGCGTCGGAAGAGCAGAGCAAAGGGATTTCGCAGGTCGGCACCGCCGTCACCGAAATGGACAGCGTCACCCAGCAGAACGCATCGCTGGTGGAGCAGGTGTCGGCGGCGGCCAGCGCGCTGGAGCGTCAGACCGAAGAGCTGCAGGCGTCGGTGGCGAAGTTCCGTCTGTCCGACAGCGCGCCGCGCACACAGGCTGTGGCATCCACTGCTGCGCCTGCGCTGCGCCGGCCGGTGTTATCTGCCGCCGCAGGCGCTCAGGGTAAACCCGCCAGCAGTGAAGAGTGGGTTTCATTCTGAGGCTGACACAACCACGCCACCAGCTGCGGCAAAAACGGTGGCGCATCTTTTTCCGCCCGCCGTAACAGGCTGTAGCTCGCCCCGGTTGCCACACTCGCGGCAAACGGGGCGATTAACCGCCCATTCGCCAAATCATTCTCCACCAGCGTAATATCCGCCACCGTCACGCCAAATCCCTGAATCGCCGCGCTGATCGCCAAATCCATGGTGGCGAAGTGCTGATTGCGCGCCATCGACAGCTGCTCCGCCTGGCCGGACAGCCACAGCTGCCAGTCGCGCGTATCGCCGGTCGGATGCAGGAAGGTGAATTTGGCCAGTTCGCTGACATGGCGCGGCGCCGGCACGCTGCTGGCCAGCACCGGCGTCAGGCGCTCGGCAAACAGCGGAATGGCACCGGCAGGCGGCGTGCCGAATACAATCGCCGCATCAAAGTTTTCCAGCTGCGACGCGTGATCAAGCGTGGTGGTGAGCGCCACGTGAATGTCTGGCCGCTGCTGCTCCAGCGCCACCAGGCGCGGCACCAGCCAGCGCATGGCGCAGGTCGGGGCTTTCAGCCGAATCGAGGCGTTGCTGCGGCTGGCTTTCTCAGTGGCATTGACCAGCAGATTGAACCCCTGCTGCAGCTCCGGCAGCAGCGCCGCACCCTGATCGGTGAGATGCAGACCGCGCGCGTGGCGTTCAAACAGGGCAAATCCCAGCCAGCTCTCCAGCGCCGCAATTTTGCGGCTCACCGCGCCCTGAGTGATGCACAGTTCGCTGGCGGCGCGCGTCAGGTTGAGATGACGGGCGGTGACCAGAAAGGCATGAATGGCGTTGAGCGGCAGAGCAGAGCGGGACATAACGGCCTCGAGCTATGATTTTTTATCATGGCTATTATGACAACAATTCGCTTGTCGACTCAAGCGTCGCGCCGTTGAATAGAAATCTACTTCCGATACGTGGTTATGCAACCTGTGGAGCAATGATGACCCTGAACAGCAGCGTGAAGCTCTCCTCCAAACAGCCGGACGTCGGCACCACCATTTTTAGCGTGATCGGCCAGCTGTCCGCACAGCATCAGGCCGTTAATCTGTCCCAGGGCGCGCCCAATTTCCCGTGTGACCCGCAGCTGGTTGAGCTGGTCAGCCAGGCGATGCGCGACGGCCATAATCAGTACGCCGCCATGACCGGTTTACCGGCGCTGCGTGAAGCGCTGGCGGAGAAGGTGTACCGCCTGTATGGCCAGCAGTACGATGCCGCCAGCGAAGTCCTGATCACCGGCAGTGCCAGTCAGGGCATCTACATGGCGATTTCGGCGCTGGTGCACCCGGGAGATGAAGTGATCTTCTTTGAGCCGGCCTTTGACAGCTACGCGCCGGTGGTGCGGTTACAGGGCGCGACGCCGATCGGCCTCAAGCTGCAGGTGCCGGATTTTGCGATTGACTGGGACGAACTGCGTGCCGCGATCACGCCGCGTACGCGCATGATCATCATCAATACGCCACATAACCCGAGCGGACAGGTGCTGAATGCCGCCGATCTCGACCAGCTGGCGGCCCTGACGCGTAATACCGACATCGTGGTGTTGTCTGATGAAGTCTACGAACACATCGTGTTTGACGGCCAGACGCACTGCGGCATGGCCACGCACGCGGAACTGGCACAGCGTAGCGTGGTGGTGTCCTCCTTCGGTAAAACCTTCCACGTCACCGGCTGGCGCGTCGGCTATGCGCTGGCGCCTGCTGCGCTGATGGCGGAGATCGTCAAGGTGCATCAGTTCATGATGTACGCCGCCGATACGCCGATGCAGGTTGGCTTCGCGCAGTATCTGCAGAACCCGCAAAACTATCTGCAGCTGTCGTCGTTTTATCAGGCGAAGCGCGATCGGCTGCAGACGCTGCTGCAGGATTCACCGTTCAGGCTGTTACCGAGCGCCGGTTCGTTCTTTATGTTGGCCAGCTACGGACATTTCAGTGACGAAAGCGACAGTGAAATGGTAAAACGTCTCATCGTCGATCACGGTGTGGCTACCATTCCGCTGTCGGCGTTTTATATGGATGGCACTGACAATAAATTAATCCGCCTTTCTTTTGCTAAAGACGACGCAACGCTCGAAGCCGGCGCGCAGGCGCTGTGCCGGGTTAAAGGGTAATTAGGGGAAAATAATGAAAAAACTGAACGCACTGTTTATCGCACTGGGCATGATCACCTCCGTGCAGGCGCTGGCGCAGGAGAGCCTGCGCTACGGTCTGGAATCACAATATCCACCGTTTGAAAGCCGCAACGCGCAGGGCGAGCTGGAGGGTTTTGACATCGAACTGGGCAAAGCCATCTGCCAGGTCGGCCATTTTGACTGCAAATGGGTTGAGAGCAGCTTTGATGCGCTGATCCCGGCGCTGCAGGCGAAAAAATTCGATGCGATTAACTCGGCGATGAACATTACCGAGGCGCGGGCGAAAAGTATCGATTTCACCAACCCGATCTACCGTATTCCTACCATGCTGATTGTGAAGCAGGGCGAGAAACTCGAGCCGACGGCGGCGTCGCTGAAAGGTAAAAATATTGGCGTGCTGCAGGGCTCAATCCAGGAAACCTACGCTAAAAAGCACTGGGAATCCCAGGGCGTGACGGTGACGTCGTATCAGGATCAGAACCAGGTGTACAACGACATGGTTGCTGGCCGTCTTGACGGTACGCTGGTGATGTCCGCCGCCGGTCAGTCTGGTTTCCTTGATAAGCCGCAGGGCAAAGGTTTCGCCTTCGCCGGTAAGCCGGTGGAAGACGACACCATTCTCGGTTCCGGCATTGGTTTCGGTCTGCGCAAAGGCGATAGCAAGCTGAAAGGGGAACTGGATGCGGCCATCGCCAAAGTCCAGGCCGACGGCACCGTGACTAAACTGGCGGCGAAATTCTTCCCGGGCATTGACGTCAGCGTCAGCAAGTAAGCGGGTGTCAGCCTGATCGGCAGTTGCCGGTCAGGCTGTCTCAACGTTTCTCTGCAACCGCGCTTATCGGGCCGCCAGATAACACAGCGCTTCCGCCACCTGATACGACTTCACAAATGACGGGATCGGCAGGAATTCAAAGCGCGAATGGAAATTGTGCGCGCCGGTGAAGAAATTCGGCGTCAGTAACCCTTTGGCCGACAGCGCAGACCCATCGGTGCCGCCGCGCATCGGAATCACTTTAGGTTCCACGCCCACCTGCTGCAGCGCAGCAAAAATCAGATCGATTGCCCGCCGGTCCTCACCAATCGCGTTACTGATGTTGCTATAGATATCATTGATCTTCAGCGCGACGTGACCAGTGGGATAGTGCGCGGCGATCTGATCGGCGACTTCCACCAGCTGCTGCTTCTTCGCATCAAACCCCTTTAAATCGAAATCGCGAATCGACGCTTTCAATACCGCCAGGCTGGCATTGGCCTGCATATCATTGAACCAGATATAGCCTTCGCGCCCGGCGGTATGCTCGGGCGTGGCAAGCCGGTCGAAGCGGGCGATGAAGTCGTGCGCCATCAGCAGCGGATTCACCAGCACGCCTTTGCCCGACATGGGATGCGCCGGCACGCCGGTGAAGGTAATTTCAGCGGAGGCGCCGTTGAAGCATTCATACACCACTTCGCCCAGCTCGCAGCAGTCGATGGTCCAGGCGAAATCGACGTTAAAGCGCGTCTCCAGGTCCAGCGCTTTGGCGCCGCGCAGGCCGATCTCTTCGTCCGGCACAAACGCCACCACCACATCACCGTGCTCGCCACGCAGGTTCTCCACCAGCGTCATCACCACGCTGACTGCCGCTTTGTTGTCGGCCCCCAGCACGCTGGTGCCGTCGCTGAACACAATCTCCTGACCGAGATACGGCAGGATTTCCGGATGCTCAGCCACCCGCAGCCAGATGTCCTGCTGCGCATTCAGACACAGATCCGCGCCCTCAAAGCGCAGGGTTTGCGGATGGATATCCGGCGATAGCCCGACATCCACGGTATCAATATGGGTGATAAAGCCTACGCGCGGCGCGCCAGGCCGGTTGCCCGGTTTCACGGCGGTCACTGTGGCATGCTGATCAATCACCACATCCTGCAGACCGAGATCGCGCAGCTCCTGCGCCAGCAGTTCCGCCATGGCGTGTTGCGATGGCGTACTGGGCAGCGTGCTGGATTTGGCATCGCTCTGGCTGGAGACCGCCAGATAACGGTAAAAACGCTGGGTCAGCTGACGGGCAAGTTGGTCTGTCATCACAATTCCTTATTAGCTTTGCGCCACTGGAGATACGCCAGACGGCTAAATCATGTTATTTATGAAATAAATACCGATGCTGGCTCATGGAAGTCAATAAAAAGCGAGAAGACGATGAAAAAGATGATGGGAAAACTGGCGCTTAGCGCACTGGGGTTAGCGGTTGCAGGCGGCGTCTCGGCGAAGACGCTGGTTTACTGTTCTGAAGGCTCGCCGGAGAACTTCAACCCGCAGCTCTACACCTCCGGTACCAGCGTGGACGCCAGCGCCGTGCCGATTTTTAACCGCCTGGTGGATTTCAAACCGGGCACCACCGAGCTGGTGCCCAGCCTGGCGGAGCGCTGGGAGATCAGCCCGGACGGCAAGGTCTATACCTTCCATCTGCGCAAAGGGGTTAAGTTCCAGAGCAATAAACTTTTTACGCCGTCGCGCGATCTCAACGCCGACGACGTGATCTTCTCGTTTATGCGCCAGCTGGATACGAAAAACCCGTATCACACCGTTTCGGGCGGTAACTATGCCAACTTTGAAAGCCTCGAGCTGGCAAAACTGATCACCCGTATCGATAAGGTGGATGATCTGACAGTGCGGATTACGCTGGCCCATGCCGAAGCGCCGTTTCTCGCCGATCTGGCGTGGTATTTCGCCTCGATTCACTCGGCGGAATATGCCGACCAGATGCTGAAAGCCGGTACGCCAGAAAAAGTGGACATGCAGCCGATTGGCACCGGACCGTTTGAGCTGGTGCAGTATCAAAAAGATTCCCGCATTCTCTACAAAGCCTTCCCGCAGTACTGGCAGGGCAAGGCCAAAATCGATCGTCTGGTGTTTTCCATCACCCCGGACGCCTCGGTGCGCTATGCCAAACTGGAGAAAAACGAGTGCCAGGTAATGCCGTTCCCTAATCCGGCCGATCTCGACAACATGCGCCACAACCCGAACATCACGCTGGAACAGAAATCTGGCCTCAACACCGGTTTCCTGTCGTTCAACACCACCAAAGCCCCGCTGGACAAAGTGAAAGTGCGCCAGGCGCTGGCGATGGCCATCAATAAGCAGGCGATCATTGATGCCATCTTCAAAGGTACCGGCACGGTGGCGAAAAATATTCTGCCGCCGGATGTGTGGAGTGCTGATAAAGATCTGCAGGATTACGCCTACGATCCGCAACAGGCCAAAGCGCTGCTGCAGCAGGCCGGCATTCAGCCGGGCACCGAAATTTCGCTGTGGGCGATGCCGGTCCAGCGGCCGTATAACCCCAACGCCCGCCGCATGGCTGAGATGATTCAGGCCGACTGGGCAAAAGTGGGCATCAAAGCCAACATCGTCAGCTATGAGTGGGGCGAATACCTGAAGCGCGTCAAGGGCGGCGAGCATCAGGCGGCGCTGATGGGCTGGACCACCGCCACCGGCGATCCGGATAACTTCTTCGGGCCATTGTACAGCTGCACCTCGGCGAACGGCGGCTCCAACTCGTCCAAATGGTGCTATGCGCCGTTTGAGAAAATCATCACCGAGGCGCGCGCCGAGCAAAATCACGACAAGCGCGTGGCGTTATACCGTGAGGCGCAGCAGATGATGCATGACCAGATGCCGGCGGTAATGATTGCGCACTCAACGATTTTTGAGCCGGTGCGTAAATCGGTCAGCGGCTACCAGGTGGATCCGTTCGGCAAGCATATCTTCTATCCGGTGGATATCACGCCTTAATCGCAGCGGACAGCGCGCTGAGCTGCTGTTGCAGAAAGGTCAGAAACAGAGTCAGGGCGGCGCTGCGGGGTCGCCCTGACTGCGTCTGCAACTGCAGCGTACGCTGGCTTAGCTGATCGATATTGACCGCGCGCATCACCAGACCCTGCTGCTGCGCTTCCTCCGCCAGGGTAAAACTGCTGCAAATGGTCACCGCCAGCGGCGTGCGCAGTAAAAAATGGAACAGGGTGGAGAAGTTGTCGCAGGTCAGTACCGGTTCGATCAGATGGCCACTCATGTGGCTGGCCAGCTCAAACAGCTGGCGTACCGTGGTGTTTTGCTGCGGCAGCGCCAGCGGATAGTGGCTGAGATCGGCCAGCGCCACCTGCGGCACGCCCGCCAGCGGATGGCTGTCATGCATCACCAGCAGCACCGGCGCCGGCCATGAGCCCACCACCTCAACGGCACGTTCCGCGTGCAGGCTGAACTGCAATGCCACGTCGCACTCGCCGCTGCGCAACAGTTCAGCCACGCCCTGTGCGCTCGCCACCCGAACGTCAAACAGCACGCCGGGATGATCGTGGCGAAAGGCGGCAATCAGCCGGGGCAGCAGGGTAAACGCCAGCCCGTCGGTACAGGCGACACGAATCAGCGTGCGCCGCACCGCCTTCAGGCCTTTGATCTCCGCCAGCGCATACTCCATATCCAGCAGATTTTTGCGCACGTGATGGGCAAAAATCTCGCCGGCCTCGGTCAGCACCATGCCGCGCGCATGACGCGCAAACAGCGTCACGCCCAGCTGCTGCTCCAGCCGCTGAATCTGGCGGCTGATGGCAGAGACCGCCACAAACAGCTGGGCGCTGGCCGCGCTGAGCGAACCGCAATCGGCTACCGCGAGAAAATAACGCATTTCCGTGCTTAACATGCCATGGCCTCCGTCTGTGCCTGCCTCGAAATCGGGCAACGCAGCTTTGCTTTAAAGGCAAATCTTACTCGATAAATTGATAATTGTGGCAAAGCTGCCTTTCCGCAAAGATGAAAAAACAGCAGACCTATAACAGGCAGGGCAAACATGACAGCACAACAGGCGGTTCAGCAGGCCACCGCATATTTCGACAGCGGGGAATTTCAACGTATCCTGGCGCGCCGCGTGGCATGGCGCACCGAGAGCCAGCGCGACGATCGCGATGCGGCGCTGCAGGACTATTTGCAGCAGGAGATTGCGCCGCAACTGCAGGCGCTGGGCTTCACGCTACAGCTCATCGATAACCCGCACGCCGCCGGCCGGCCATTCCTCGTGGCGATGCGCATGGAAGATCCCGCCTTACCGACCTTGCTGAGCTACGGGCACGGTGATGTAGTATTCGGCGATGACGAAAACTGGCGCAGCGGGCTGTCGCCGTGGCAGCTGACCGAAGAGGGCGATCGCTGGTACGGGCGCGGCAGCGCCGACAACAAAGGTCAGCACTGCGTCAATCTTGCGGCGCTGGAGCAGGTGTACCAGGCGCGCGGCGGCCGTCTCGGCTTTAACTGCAAATGGCTGTTTGAGATGGGCGAAGAGATCAGCTCGCCGGGGCTGGCGCAGCTGTGTCAGCAGCAGGCGGAACTGTTGCAGGCTGACCTGTTCATTGCCTCAGACGGTCCGCGGCTCAACGCCGTGCGGCCGACGCTGTTCCTCGGTTCGCGCGGTGCGGTAAATTTCCGTCTGACCATCAACGCGCGTGACAATGCTTATCACTCCGGCAACTGGGGCGGACTGCTGAGCAATCCCGGCACCCGGCTGGCCAGCGCCATCGCCACGCTGGTGGACGCGCAGGGCGTGCTGCAGGTTAAGGCGCTGCGGCCTGATTCGTTAACGCCGCAGGTGCGCGCCATTCTCAGCGATATCGAGGTGGGTGGCATGCCAGGCGATCCCGCGATTGACACCAACTGGGGCGAGCCAGGCCTGACGCCTGCCGAACGCCTGTACGGCTGGAACACGCTGGAAGTGCTGTCGTTTCTCACCGGTAACCCGGCGCGCCCGATGAATGCCATTCCCGGCAGCGCGACGGCGGTGTGCCAGCTGCGTTTTGTGGTCGGTACCGACTGGCAGCGGCTGGCGCAGCACGTCAGCGCGCATCTGGCGCAGCACGGCTTCCATGATGTTGAGGTTGAATTTTTGCGCGGTTCACCCGCCACGCGTCTCGATCCAGACGATCCGCTGGTGCACTGGGTGCTGAATAGCATGGCGGCAACCAGCGGCAAAAAACCGGCGCTGCTGCCCAACCTGGGTGGATCGCTGCCGAATGAGGTGTTCGCGGAGATTCTGGGCCTGCCAACGCTGTGGGTGCCGCATTCGTATCCCGCCTGCGGTCAGCATGGCGTGAATGAGCACATGCTGAAATCGATTGCCCGCGAAGGGCTGCAGATCATGACGCAGCTGCTGTGGGAGCTGGGCGAGCAGGGCACGGAATGGCTGGCGCAACACCGCGCCTATGCCGGAGGTGGCGCATGAGCAGCCTCAGCCATAGCGCGCCGCTGAGCGGTGTGAAGCCTAACCTGCATAAAACGCTGTTTGCGACCTGCATCGGTAATGCGCTGGAGTGGTTCGACATTGCGGTATATGGCTTCTTCGCCAGCTATATCGCCCACGCCTTCTTTCCCACCAGCGATGCGTCGGTCTCGCTGCTGCTGACCTTTGGCAGTTTCGGCGTCTCCTTTCTGATTCGCCCGCTGGGCGCGGTGGTGCTGGGCAACTATGCCGATCGCCACGGGCGTAAAAAAGCGCTGCTGCTCTCCATCAATCTGATGATGCTTGGCGGAGCCATCATTACTTTTATGCCGGGCTACGACAGCATCGGCCTGCTCGCACCGCTGCTGATCCTGCTGGCGCGCCTGGTGCAGGGCTTCTCTGCCGGTGGCGAATTTGGCAGCTCTACGGCGTTTCTGGTCGAGCATTTTCCCGAGCGCAAAGCCTTTATCGCCAGCTGGCAGTTCGCCACCCAGGGCGCCAGCACGCTGATGGCCTCGGCGTTTGGTCTCGGTCTGACGCAGATCCTGAGCGAAGGCCAGATTCAGGCATGGGGCTGGCGTATTCCGTTTGCCTTCGGCCTGCTGATTGGCCCGCTCGGGCTGTATATCCGCCGCCACGTGCATGAGCCCGCCAGCTTTGCCGCACAGACGCCGGAAGCGGCCCCGCTGAAACGGCTGTTTGGCCGGCAAAAAGCGCTGATGCTGCTGGCGATTGGCCTGATGGTGATCTCCACGGCGGTCAACTACATGCTCAACTACGTGCCGACCTACGCAACCAAAAACCTGCATCTGCCGGGCTCGGTGGCCTTTACTGCCACGCTGCTGGCCGGGGTGATTCTGACGGTAGTGACGCCGCTGATGGGATTGTGGGCGGAGCGCATTGGCCGCCTGCCGCTGATGTGGGGATCGCTCATACTGCTGATGGTCACCATCTATCCGGCCTTTCGGCTGGTGGTCAATCACACTACGCCGACCACGCTGATTGTGCTGGTATGCTGGATGGCGCTGCTGAAATCGATCTATTTTTCTACCGTACCCTCGGTGATGGCGGATCTGTTCCCGATTGGTACGCGCGCCAGCGGCATGGCCATCAGCTATAACATTGCGGTTACGGTGTTTGGCGGTTTTGCACCGCTGATTTGCACGCTGCTGATCAGTGCCACCGGCACCAGTCTGGCGCCGGGCTACTACCTGATGGCGATGTCGCTCTTTAGCGGGGTAGCGCTGCTGCGCAGTCAGAAACGGATACGCTAAGTGGCAACCGGTGCGCGCTGCGCACCGGTGTTTACGCATCAGGCAAACTGCAGATAGGCGACGTGCGTTTGCAGATACTCCTCCAGCCCGTGGCGGCCATCGGCACCGCCGATGCCGGATTTGCGCCAGCCGGCATGGAATCCCTGCATCGCTTCAAAATTTTCGCGATTAATGTAGGTTTCCCCGAATTTCAGCCGGCGCAGCGCGATCATCGCGGTGTTCAGATCGCGGGTATACAGCGATGAGGTCAGGCCATAGTCGCAGTCGTTAGCCAGCGCGATGGCTTCATCCAGCGTGTTAAAGCGCATCACCGGCAGCACCGGGCCAAAGATTTCCTCACGCATGATCGCCATCTCCTGACGTACCCCGGTGATGATGGTCGGTTCAAAATAAAAGCCGCGTTCACCGGCGCGTTTGCCGCCCAGCACCACCTTGCCGCCCTGCGCAACGGCGCTGGCGACCTTTTGCCCGACGCGGTCGCACGCGGCTGCGCTAATCAGCGGCCCCATATCCACATCGGCCTGCTGCGCCGGATCGCCAAATTTCACCTGCTGCATCGCCCCGGTCAGGGCGCTGATAAAGCGATCGTAAATGCCGTCTTGCACATACACGCGCTCGGCGCAGTTACACACCTGACCGCTGTTAATAATGCGCGAACTGACGATAGCCCTGACGGCCAGATCGAGGTCGGCGTCGTCCATGACAATTGCCGGTGCTTTACCGCCCAACTCCAGCGACACTTTTGTCACATTCGGCGCCGCGGCGGCCATGGTGGCGATGCCGGCGTTGACGCTGCCGGTCAGGCTCACTAACCCGACTTTAGGATTGGCGGCCAGTTCCTGTCCCACCTCCGGGCCATAGCCGTAAACGATGTTAATTACCCCGGGCGGCAGGCCGATGTCGTCGATAATGGCGGCGAACAGGGCGGCGTTGTTCGGGGTGATCTCACTCGGCTTCAGCACGATAGTGTTGCCGGTGATCAGCGCCGGTGCCGCTTTGCGCGCAATCAGGAAGAAGGGAAAATTCCACGGCAGAATACCGGTGGTCACACCAATCGCTTTCTTAAACACAAAGATGTTTTCGTTTGGGCGATCGCTGTTGACGATTTCCCCTTCGTAGCGTCGCGCCCATTCCGCCATGTAGTCGAGGTAGTCAGCGGTAAACAGCACTTCGGTTTGCGCCAGCGCCTGGGTTTTGCCGCCCTCCGCGACGAGGGTGGCGCTCAGCTCAGGCTCGCGCTGGCGAATTGCCGTGGCGATGCGGTGCAGCCAGCCGCCGCGCGTCACCGCCGGTAACGCTTCCCAGCCGGGCTGAGCGGCTTCTGCGGCGGCAATGGCTGCCGCCGCCTGCTGTTTGCTGCCCTGGGGCACGCGTGACAGCAGGGTCTCCGTCGCCGGGTTAATCACTTCAATCCAGCTATCGTTATGCGCCTCGACAAACGCGCCATTAATGTAGTGTTGATGATGAAGGGTCATGTGCAGGGGCTCCACGCTCGGTTTTGTTAAACTGATGTGAAGGAAGAGTGAAGCAGATGAACGCTGGCGACCTTTTTATCACTGCCAGCACCGGCAGGGCGCTGGCAATAGCGGCAAGAATCACGCGACCGACGCAGCATTCTGCGTCAGTGGACCGTTTCAGGAACCGGGCATCATGGCGCCGCTGGCAATAAACCAGACCAGAAAACTGACACCGGCAACAATAATGGCGATGGGGAACAGCAGACCGATTTTCATATGCATCCTGAGCGTTAAGCGAGCTGGATTAGCGCGCGGTGGGTTTTCATCATACTGAATAGCTGAAATTGTGTCGCGTCATCGACCTGACGCAGATGTTCGCCTTTCTGATACTGAATCTGATGCACATGGCCGAGCTGACGCCACACCACAATGGCTGACGCCAGCAGCGCGCAGTTCTCTTCGCTCTGCACGCAGTCCAGCGTGGCGTAGTGAGTAGTATCTAAGCCATTAATGAACACATTCAGCGCCTCGGGCGGCACGATGGCGCGGATGTCATCCAGCATCACGCGGCTCACCGCCTGCGACAGCACCAGCGTTAACCGTTTGCTCTTCATCTCAATCCCTGGTTCCGATGATTTTTCCCACGTTATACGGATTTAACCCCGTCGGGGGAAGTGCTTCGCGCAGCTTTGTGTGAGTGCCATGTTAAGCGCCGCGCTGGCAACTGAGGAAAAACTGTGCCGATCAACACAACATAAATCAAAAATATGCCGAATAATAAGCAACTTAAAGAACTCATCCGGCATAACGGCAGCAAATGCGAATTTGTGATCCTTATGTTGCATACCCCCCCGATTTTGCCAGTCAGCCTGGCTTAACGGCAACCATCCAAAGGCTGAGTCCACGCAGTGCGCCATAGACTGCCACTAATCGGAAACCGCAGGTGTTTCCGTCTGGCCTCAACCTTACGAAGGAATAACAATGAACAGTGCCATTCTTGCAGGTATCTTCTGGCATCTGGTGGGTGCCGCCAGCGCCGCCTGTTTTTATGCTCCGTTTAAACAGGTTAAAAAGTGGTCATG
Organism: gamma proteobacterium symbiont of Scutellera amethystina; assembly: GCF_059730845.1. Classification (NCBI taxonomy): domain Bacteria; kingdom Pseudomonadati; phylum Pseudomonadota; class Gammaproteobacteria; species gamma proteobacterium symbiont of Scutellera amethystina. The sequence continues at coordinate 2,186,976 of NZ_AP035935.1, read as the reverse complement.
GGAAACCATGTGGTCGGTCGGCGGCGTGATGTCGTGGCTGATTCTGCCCTGGGCAGTCAGTGCCGCGCTGTTACCGAACTTCTGGGCGTACTACAGCAGTTTCAGTTTGTCGCAGCTGCTGCCGGTGTTTCTGTTCGGTGCCATGTGGGGCATCGGCAACATCAACTATGGCCTCACCATGCGCTATCTGGGGATGTCGATGGGGATTGGTATCGCCATTGGCATTACGCTGGTGGTGGGGACGCTGATGACGCCGCTGTTGCAGGGCCGATTCGTTGAACTGTTCAGCTCCGCCGGTGGCCGGATGACGCTGCTGGGCGTGCTGGTTGCGCTGCTGGGTGTGGCGATTGTGTCACGTGCCGGACTGCTAAAGGAGCGGGCGCTGGGGATCAACGCCGAAGATTTTAACCTGAAGAAAGGCCTGGTGCTGGCGGTGCTGTGCGGCATCTTCTCTGCCGGCATGTCATTTGCCATGGATGCGGCGAAGCCGATGCATGAAGCCGCTGCCAGTCTGGGCATCAATCCGTTGTATGTGGCATTGCCGAGTTACGTGGTGATTATGGGCGGTGGCGCGCTGATCAACCTCGCGTACTGCTTTATCCGCCTGGCGGTGAAGCCGGAGCTTTCGCTGCGCCGCGATTTTTCCGTGGCAAAACCGCTGCTGATCGCCAATATCGCCTTCGCCGTGCTGGGGGGGACCATGTGGTATCTGCAGTTCTTCTTCTATGCCTGGGGCCACGCAAAAATTCCTTCGCAGTACGACTTCGTAAGCTGGATGCTGCACATGAGCCTGTACGTGCTGTGCGGCGGCCTGGTAGGACTGGTGCTGAAGGAGTGGAAATCGGTGGGGCGTCGACCGGTGAGCGTGTTGTCGATTGGCTGCGTGGTGATCATTATCGCGGCAAACATTGTCGGTCTCGGTATGGCCGCCTGACCGCGCTTAACATCACACCGCCTGACGCGTCTCTGCGCGCGTCAGGCTTTTTCTTTGTCTGCCATCGGTTCGCGCGGCGACAAAAAACGCTGACGCCATGCACTGGGCGTTAACCCGGTTTCTCGCGTAAACACCACGGAAAAGTAGTTGCTGTCATCAAACCCGCAGCGCGCCGCCACTTCGCTAATCAGACATGCCTGCGTGCGCAACAGATATTTTGCCTGACACAGCTGCAGCTGACGCAGGTAGTGGCCGATGGTCATGCCGGTTTGCTGACGGAACAGCTGTTTCAGCGACCGTTCGCTGAGCTGATTTTGCTGGCAGAAATGGGGCAGATCGAAGGGGCGGCTGATATCGCCGAGCAGCGCCGACATTAGCAGATCGAGCTGTTCGCCCTCCGGCAGCACCCACGGCCGATCGGCGGCGTAGCCGTGACGGCGCAATATCAGTGCCAGCTGCAAAAACAGCGCTTCCGACAGCTGAATCGATAGCGAATCGCTTTTGCGACTTTCGCGCTCCAGCTGGCTGATGACGCCGCGCGCCAGTGCCATGCCGCGCGTGGTCAGGCGCCAGCTGGCGGGTGTCTCTTCATCCTGTGGCGGCAGCAGCTGCTGCCAGTCGAGCGCCAGGCTGAAGCGATCGCGGCAGTAGAGAATATTGTCTAGCGCCAGGTCGTTGACGCTATCAAAGCTGTGGCAATCACTGTCGCGGATGTAAAACACGTCGCCGCAGGTGATCAGCCACGGCCGATCGTTGAGGATATGCAGGCCATTACCGCGCCAGACAATCACAATCTCGCTGAACTCATGCCGGTGCGGTGGGAAAGAGGGTTGCGGCATGCGTTCTGCCACGGCAATAGGCAAATTGCTGGCCGGGAAGTAATCCTCGCGCGTCAGTAACAGCGGCATGTCAGCCCTCCGGTTACCCCATCTGCTGGCGCGCCATGCGCGGCGCGCAGCCAAATTCCCGCCGGAACAGGGTGGAGAAGTGATTACTGTCACCAAACCCACACTGATAGGCGATGTCCGTGATGCGCATCTCGCTGTGGCGCAACAGGTGCCGCGCCTGCAATAAACGCAGCCGATTAAGATAGCGCTGCGGCGTGCTGCCGGTCTGCTGCTTCATCTGGCGATGCAGGGTACGCAGCGACAAACAGAAGCGATCGGCCAGCGATTCCCACGCAATCTCCTCACTGTAGTGCGCATTCAGCCAGTCCAGCAAGCGGTGCAGGCGGGCATCCTGGTCCTGCGCCTGATCGTTGTGCGCCGCCTCGCGCAGCAGCACCAGCAGCTGCAAAAAGTGTTGTTCCTGCTGCGCCTGACGTTCCAGCGACCAGCTGGCCGGCTGCTTCATCTGCGTCACCAGCTGCAGCGCCTGCGCCATCACTTTATGGTTGATCCGCCAGTGTGAAACATACTGGCCGTCCTGTTCGCGCGGCAGCAGCGCCTGCAGGCCGGACAGAAAGCGGAACGCTGCCGGACTGCGATACAGCACATTCGTCAGGCACAGATTGTCGGTTTGCTCGTACAGATGGCGATCGTGATCGCGCACAAAACAGACGCAGCCGGCGCTGAGCGCCTGCGGCTGACCATTGAATACGTGGATACCCGAGCCCTGTTCCACCAGCACAATTTCATGAAAATCATGGTGATGCTCCGGAAACGCCGACTGCGGCACACGCGGTTCAATGGCTATCGTGTAATCGCCGGCCGGAAAGAAATCAGCACTGTGTAATACCGTCATCATGCGCCCTCAGTTAACAAAACCGTAACCGAGTCTACGCAGCCGCCTGCCACCTTACCTTGAATTTTGCACCGGGCAGCGCAGGAAAATCGCCAATTATTCAAGATCGCCTAAGTGATTGATGGAATTGCGGCAAGGCTCACAACTCTGCCGTTATGCGGTTCTGTGAGCTCACTCACGAACACCTTTGCAAACCTGCCAGCGGTGATGACCCGCTGGCACTAGCGGGAAGGTGCCTGCGGCGCAGGATTTCTACTCTGTCGCCATGTCTTCACAGGGAGTATCGCCATGAGTCTGCGTAATATTGTTGCCATCGATTTAGGCGCATCCAGTGGCCGCGTCATGCTGGCCAGCTGGCAGGCTGACCGTCAGCAGCTCAGCCTGCGCGAAGTGCGGCGTTTCGCCAACCCGCGCGTGCAGCGCGGCGATTATGACTGCTGGGATTTGGACCGGCTGGAACAGGAGATCCGCGCCGGGTTGCAGCAGCTGGATGAGGAGGGCATTGTGCCGGACAGCCTCGGCATTGATACCTGGGGCGTGGACCTGGTGCTGCTGGACGCGCACGGCGAGCGGGTAGGCGAAGCGGTCAGCTACCGTGATAAACGCACCGACGGCCTGATGGCCCAGGCGATGCGTGAACTCGGGAAACCGGCGCTCTATCAGCGCACCGGCATTCAGTTTCTGCCGTTCAACACGCTGTATCAGCTGCGCGCGCTGCATCTGCAGCAGCCGGACTGGCAGGCGCAGGTGAAGCACGCGTTGATGATTCCGGATTATCTGCACTATCGCCTGACCGGTGAACTCAACTGGGAATACACCAACGCCACCACCACCCAGCTGCTCAACATCCACAGCGGCGAATGGGATCGCGAGCTGCTGGCCTGGGCGGGCGCAGACGCCAGCTGGTTCGGCACGCCGCGTGCACCGGGCAATACCGTCGGTTACTGGCGCAACGCAAACGACCAGCGCATTCCGGTGATCGCCGTCGCCACCCATGATACCGCCAGCGCGGTGCTGGCCACGCCGCTGGAGCAGGACGATGCTGCCTATCTCAGCTCCGGCACCTGGTCGCTGATCGGCATCGAAAGCCTGCAGCCCTGTGTCAGCGAGGCGGCGCTGCAGGCTAATCTGACCAATGAGGGCGGTGCGGAAGGCTATCGGGTGCTGAAAAACATCATGGGCCTGTGGCTGTTGCAGCGGGTGTGCAGCGAACTGCACATCAGCGATCTCACTGCGCTGATCGCCAACGCCGCGCGGGAACCGGCCTGCCGCGCCCTGATTCATCCTAATCATCACCGCTTCATTAATCCGGCCAGTATGGTGCAGGAGATCCAGAACGCCTGCGCCGAACAGGCGATGCCAGTGCCGCACAGCCCGGCGGCGCTGGCGCGCACCATCTTTGACAGCCTGGCGCTGCTCTATTCGCAGACGCTGCAGGAGCTTAGCCACCTGCGCGGCACTGCGCTGCGTCAGTTACATATCGTCGGTGGTGGCTGCCAGAATCCGCTGCTTAACCAGCTGTGCGCCGATGCCTGCCAGCTGCCGGTGTTTGCCGGCCCGGTTGAAGCCTCGACGCTGGGCAACATCGGCTGCCAGCTGATCGCGCTGGGTGAGTTGCGCGACGTGGCCGATTTACGCCGCTGCATTCGCCACAACTTCCCGTTAGAAAAATTTATCCCGCTGAATCACAGCGTCTTTGCGGCCCATCAGGCTCGCTTTGCGGCGCTGAGCCTACCTGCTAAGGAACTTGCATATGACAAAGCTGATTGAACAGGCCTTTGAACTGGCCAGACAACGCTACGCCGCCATTGGGGTAGATGTGGAACAGGTGATGGCACAACTGGATACCATTCCGGTGTCGATGCACTGCTGGCAGGGCGACGATGTACGTGGGTTTGAGAATCCGCAGGGGGCGCTCACCGGCGGCATTCAGGCGACCGGCAACTATCCGGGGCGGGCGCGCAACGCGGTTGAACTGCGTGCCGATCTCGACAAAGCGATGTCGCTGATTCCCGGCGCCAAACGCCTCAACCTGCATGCCATCTACCTTGAAAGCGACCGCCCGGTAGAACGTGATGCGATTGAGCCGCAGCACTTCAGCAACTGGCTGGAGTGGGCGAAAAGCAGGCAGCTGGGGCTGGATTTTAACCCAACCTGTTTTTCTCATGCGCTCAGCGCAGACGGGTTTACGCTGTCGCATGCCGATCCGGGCATTCGCCAGTTCTGGATCGACCACTGCACCGCCAGCCGCCGTATTTCCGCCTGGTTTGGCGAGCAGCTGGGCACGCCGTCAGTCATGAATATCTGGGTGCCGGACGGGATGAAAGATCTCACCGTCGATCGCCTCGCGCCGCGCCAGCGTCTCGCCAGTGCGCTGGATGAGATCATCCGTGAACCGCTGAATCCGCAGCACCACATTGATGCGGTGGAAAGCAAACTGTTTGGCATTGGCGCGGAGAGTTACACCGTGGGTTCCAGTGAGTTCTGCCTCGGTTACGCCACCAGCCGCCAGACCGCGCTGACGCTGGATGCCGGCCACTTCCATCCTACCGAAGTGATCTCCGACAAAATCTCCAGCGCTATGCTGTTTGTGCCGCGCCTGCTGTTGCACGTCAGCCGTCCGGTCCGCTGGGACAGCGATCACGTGGTGCTGCTGGATGATGAAACCCAGGCGATTGCCAGTGAGATCGCCCGTCAAAAGTTGTTCGACAGGGTGCACATCGGTCTCGACTTCTTCGATGCCTCGATCAACCGCATTGCTGCCTGGGTGATCGGCACGCGCAATACCCAAAAAGCCCTGTTGCGGGCGCTGCTGGAGCCGGGCGAACAGCTGCGTCAGCGGGAGCGTGATGGGGATTTCACCGCCCGGCTGGCGCTGCTTGAAGAGCAAAAGTCGCTGCCGTGGCAGGCGGTATGGGAAGCGTGGTGCCTGCGCCACGATGTGCCAGCCGATGCCAGATGGCTGAGCGAAGTCCGTCACTACGAACAACACGTGCTGCGTCAACGTTAAGGAATCGATTCATGCAAACAATTCTCTCCGCGTGGTTTGTGCGCGACATGGTTAAAGCCACCAGTGACATGTGGCTGAAAGGCTGGGATGAACGTAACGGCGGCAACGTCAGTCTGCGTCTGTTGCCGGAAGAGGTCAGCGCGTATGCCAGCGATTTTTATCCGGCACCGCGCTGTATTGAGCTGAGCAAGCCGGCGCCCGCGCTGGCCAACGACTGGTTCCTGGTGACCGGCTCCGGTAAGTTCTTTCGCAACGTGCAGCTCGATCCGGCAGACAGTCTGGTGCTGCTGCAGGTGGATGACAAAGGGCTGTCGTACAAAATTCACTGGGGGCTCAGCAACGGAGGGCTGCCAACGTCCGAGCTGGCGGCGCACTTTCAGTCACACAGCGTACGCAAGGCACTGAGCCACGGCGCGGACCGGGTGATTATGCACTGTCACGCCACCCACTTCATGGCGCTCAGCTATGTGGTGGATCTGGATGCGGCGCGCTTTACCCGCCTGCTGTGGGAGGGCAGCACCGAGTGCCTGGTGGTGTTCCCCGATGGCGTCGGCATTTTGCCCTGGATGGTACCGGGTACCGATGGCATTGGTCAGGCGACGGCAGAAGCGATGGCCAGCCATAGCCTGGTGATGTGGCCTTTCCACGGAATCTTTGGCGCCGGACCGACGCTCGACGAAACCTTTGGTCTGATTGATACCGCTGAGAAGTCATCGCAGGTGGTGGTCATGGCGCTGTCGATGGGCGGCATTCGTCAGAGCATCACCACTGAACAGCTGATTGCGCTGGGCGAGCGCTTTAACGTGAAGCCGTGGCCGGCGGCGCTGCAGGCGGAGCGCAGTGATGTTGCGTAAAGCGTTCGTCATGCAAGTCTATGCGCACTGCCATGCAGAGTATCAGCGCCGTCACACGCCAATCTGGCCGGAGCTGGAACGGACGCTGAAAGCGCATGGCGCGCACAACTACGCGATCTGGCTGGATGCTGAACGCAACCTGCTGTTTGCCAGCGTCGAGGTTGAATCCGAAGCGCGCTGGCAGGCCGTGGCGCAAACTGAGGTGTGTCAGCGCTGGTGGGCGTCGATGCGTGATCTGATGCCATCAAATCCCGACAACAGCCCGGTGAGCAAAGCATTACAGCAGATGTTTTTCCTGCCTTAGCCGTCCATGTCAGTAGCGGCGCCGCCAGGGGCGCCGCTAACTGCCAAACGCACTAGCCGTTGGAGCGCAGCTGCGGATAACGGCGGAAAATGGCGATGCACCAGAACAGTCCCGCCAGGCCAATGATTGCGCCCACGTTGCCCACGTCTGCCATCTGCAGATGCAGACTGACCTGGTTACCGAGTAGCGCGCCTGCGCCGATGCCGATGTTATAAATACCGGAAAACAGCGACATGGCGACGTCGGTGGCGTCCGGTGCCAGCGATAGCACGCGCACCTGCATCGCCAGGCCGATCATCATCATTGCCATTCCCCAGATAATACACAGCACGGTAATCGCTGCCGGACGTACCGCAGCAAACACCAGCAGACCCATACACAGGGTAATCAGCGCAATGGCGGCGATCAGCAGCGCGGACGGGAATTTATTGCCCAGCGTGCTGAACAGAATGCTGCCCAGAATGCCGGCTGAGCCGAACAGCAGCAGTAACAGGGTGGTGAAGTTCTCATCGGCACTGGCCACTACCTGCATAAACGGCTCGATATAGCTGTAAGCGGTGTAGTGCGCGGTCACCACGACGGTGACCAGAATGTACATCGCCACCAGCGCCGGGCGGCGAAACAGCATCGGCACGCTGCTGAGTGAACCGGTGTGCTCACTCGGCAGGCGCGGTAGTATCCGCACCTGCATAATCAGCAGTACCAGCGCTGACAGGCCGATCATACCAAAGGTGGTACGCCAGCCCAGATACTGACCCACAATACGACCAATCGGTACGCCCAGCACCATCGCCAGCGCCGTGCCCGTGGCCAGCATACTCAACGCCTGGGTTTTCTTGCCGGCCGGCGCAACGCGAATCGCCAGCGAGGCGGTGATCGACCAGAACACCGCGTGCGCCAGCGCAATGCCAATGCGCGACAGCACCAGCGACGTGAAATCCCACGCCACAGCCGATAACAGGTGGCTGGCAACAAACAGAATAAACAGGATGGCCAGCAGCAGGCGGCGCTCGACGTTGCGCGTCAGCAGCATTAACGGCAGCGATAACAGCGCCACGACCCAGGCATAGATGGTCAGCATGATACCGACATCAGCGGTTTTCATTGCAAAGCTGCTGGCGATGTCCGAAAGCAGGCCAACCGGCACAAATTCGGTGGTATTGAAGACAAAAGCAGCGATAGCCAGCAGCACCACGCGCAGCCAGGCTGTTTTACGGGAAACGGTTGTTGATTGCATTGAATTCAAATCGGCTAAACGACGAGTGAGGGGGCAGGAACGCACCCGGTAAAGTGACCTCGATCACAAATTTCCGCTATTGTGGAGCATTAGTCAGCCGATGAAAACCGTTAACCCGGGTTTTATCACTGAATATTTCTTATCGCGCTGAGCGTGGTAAATAGCCTGCGGTTATGGAGAGTTGTTGCGGCTGCGTGCTGCCGGCCCGCGAGTCTGCCGTACCAGCACAGGCTAAGTCAGGTGTTTCTGTAATAGAAAAATCGCTTAGCCGTGCTGAGGGCGGGTATCGTGCGGACGGGTGTGGTTCAGACCAGGATTATCAGAGTCACGCCATATGCTTTAGTGCCACGCTAAAGTTGTGGGTCGGATTTTTTTTTACGCCCACCGGGCAGCAGTGTTCGCAGCCCAACGCAGTGGCGTAAAATTTACGCGCCTGCTGGATTGCGGCACCGGGCGTGTAAAAAGTCCCCAGAAAACGGCGACCGCCGTCGGAAGGCAGGAACGGACAGCCCTTCGCATGCACCACATGATTGTCGTTATAACCGGCATGCTTATCGACATAATAGTAAAGCTCCATCTGACTACCTCATTGCTGTGTAAAAAATAAGTCTATGTATTATTGGAATAGAACGAATTATAGCGATGAATTGCTATTTTGTTTTAAGTGGTACGGCGCGAATGCCTGATTATTCGAATCCAGCGGAGCAGGCGGGACGCTGAGGTCCCGCGCTAACGATGAAGGGTATTACAGTTTGCGGTCCTGTAAACGCAGGCCAACCAGCAGTGCCAGCACCAGCAGGGCGCTGATAAACAGGGTTACGCCCGGCCAGCCGTAGCGGTGCCAGAACACGCCGCCGAGGGTGCCGGCCACGCTGGAGCCCACGTAGTAGCTGAACAGGTAAAGTGATGATGCCTGGCCTTTCGCCCGGCGCGCGCGCGGTCCAATCCAGCCGCTGGCCACCGAATGGGCGGCAAAGAAGCCGGCAGTGAACAACATCATGCCCGGCAGAATCAGCCACAGCGAATTAAAGGCGGTCAGCAGCAGACCGGCCAGCATGATCGCCGTGGCGCCCGTCATCACCGGACCGCGACCAAAGCGGCTGGTCATCGCGCCAGCTTTCGGCGAACTCCACGAACCGGTGAGATACACCACAGACAGCAGCCCGACCACCGCCTGGCTCAGTGACCACGGCGCGCTCAGTAAACGGTAGCCAATGTAGTTAAACAGCGTGACAAACGCGCCCATCAGCAGAAAGCCTTCGGCAAACAGCAGCGGCAACCCTTTGTCGCGCCAGTGCAGGCGGAAGTTGATCAGCAGACTGCGTGGCCGCAGCGACGCAGGGCGAAAATGGCGCGACGCGGGCAGAATTTTCCAGAACATCAGCGCGCCAGCCAGCGCGCAGCAGCCAATGACGCCAATGGCAATACGCCATGAGAAAAAGTCGGTCAGCACACCGGAGAGTAAACGACCGCTCATGCCGCCAATCGAGTTACCGCTGATGTACAGCCCCATGGAGAAGGCGATGACCCGCGGGTGCATCTCTTCGCTCAGGTAAGTCATGCCCACCGCCGCGACGCCACTGAGCGACAGACCGGTCAGCGCGCGCATCAGCAGAATCCCCTGCCAGCTGCTCATGGTGGCGGAGATCAGCGTACAAATCGCCGCCAGCATCAGCGCGGTCACCATCACCGATTTACGCCCAATCGCATCTGACAGCGGGCCGGTGAACAGCAGGCCCAGCGCCATCAGCCCGGTGGAGAGCGACAGCGAAATACTGCTTTCGGCAGGCGTCACGCCAAACTGCTGTGACAGCACCGGCAGAATCGGTTGTACGCAATAGAGCAGGGCGAAAGTGGCAAGACCGGCAGAGAACAGCGCCAGCGTCACGCGCATAAACTGCGGCGATCCACGTTCAATCCATTCAGTAGCGGTATCGGCGGTAACAGGCTTCGTGGACAAGCTGTCCTCATCAAGCGTCACAGCCTGGGAAGAGCGACTCACAGTACATCCTCAATTCAGCAAATGTCTGAATACTGTAGGAAAGGCTAAATAGGTTGTACAATATATTAATAATCTCAAATGAGACGTTTAAGATATGATGATTGAGCTGCGCCATCTGCGCTACTTTATTGCCGTTGCGGAAGAGTTGCACTTTGGCCGCGCCGCACAGCGGCTGCACATTTCTCAGCCGCCGCTCAGTCAGCAGATTCTGCAGCTGGAACAGGCGCTGGACGCGCAGCTGTTCACCCGCACTAATCGCAGCGTACAGCTCACGCCGGCCGGCCAGTCGTTTTTACAGGATGCGCGCGCGGTTTTATTGCAGGTGGAACAGGCGGCCGGGCGCGCGGCGCGCATTCATCACGGTCAGCAGGGAGAGCTGCGCATCGGCTTTACCTCCTCGGCGCCGTTTACCGGACTGGTGTCGGATGCGCTGTATCACTATCGGCAGAGCTGGCCGGAGGTGCATATTCAGATGCAGGAGTACAACACGCGGCAGCAGCTGGCGCCGCTGCACGAGGGACGACTCGATCTGGGCGTCATGCGCAATACGCCGCTGCCGGAGGATCTTCAGCACCGCCTGTTGCTGCGTGAACCGCTGTGCGCGGTGGTGCACCACGCGCATCCGCTGGCACAGGCCACGTCAATTAGCATCCGGGCGTTAGCCAGCGAACCTTTTGTTTTCTTTGATGCGCAGGGCGGCACGGCCCTGTACGGTGAAATTCTGGCGCTGCTGCATCGCTACCAAATCAAACCTTACATTACACAGGAAGTGGGTGAAGCCATGACGATACTCGGCCTGGTGGCAACCGGCCTTGGCGTGTCGATTTTACCCGCCTCGTTTGCCCGCGCGCGACTGGCGGAAGTCGCCTGGATTCCGCTACAGGAAAGCGATGCCATTTCTGAGGTGTGGCTGGTGTGGTCAGCATTGCGCCAGCCGAGTGCGCAGATGAGCAATATGATGGCGCTGCTGCTGCACAATGCCGAGGAATGAACCCGCGGGTACAGAAAACCGCGTTCTTTGTGTGCGATAAATCACATTTCTAATCAAATATTTGACGCTGCGCGCCAATCTGCATCACCATAGCTGCTGTTTATTTAGAAGCGCGAAAATATCCGGGAGCAGGGCGTGAATCTGGACAGTCAGCCTGGCCATATTGACCAAATAAAACAGACCAATGCCGGTGCAGTGTATCGTCTGATTGACCATTACGGTCCGATTTCGCGGATTGAGCTGTCGAAACGTGCTCAGCTGGCCCCGGCCAGCATCACCAAAATTGTGCGCGAAATGCTGGATGCGCATCTGGTGCAGGAGACCGAGTTTCAGGAGCCGGGCAGTCGCGGACGGCCGGCGATAGGGTTGATCCTCGATACCCTGGCCTGGCACTATCTGGCTGTTCGCCTTCAGCCGGGGTTCATCACCCTGACGCTGCGCGATCTCAGCAGCCGCGCGCTACAGGAAGATCGCCTGCCGCTGCCCGCCAGCGCCGACACGCCGCTGCTGCAGACGCTGCAGGAGCTGGTCAACGCCTTTTTCATTCGCCATCAGCAAAAACTTGAACGTCTCACCGCTATCGCCATTACCCTGCCGGGACTGATCAACGCCGCCTCCGGCGTGGTGCACCGTATGCCGGGCTATGACGTACAGGATATGCCGCTGGGCGAAACCCTGGCGCAGCGCACCGGGCTGCCGGTATTTGTCCAGCACGATATCTCCGCATGGACGCTGGCAGAGGCGCTGTTTGGTGCTTCACGGGGTGCGCAGGACGTGATTCAGATTGTCATTGACGAAACGGTGGGCGCCGGGGTGATCAGCGGTGGTCAGCTGCTGCACAAAAGCGGACGCGCGCTGGTGGAGATCGGTCATACGCAGATCGATCCTTACGGCCAGCAGTGTTACTGCGGCAACCATGGCTGTCTGGAAACGGTGGCCAGCACCGGCAGCCTGCTGCAGCTGGCGGCACAGCGTTTATCGTCGCAGCCGGACAGCCAGCTGCACCAGCAGCCGCTGACGCTGGCCTCGCTGTGTGCCGCTGCGCAGCAGGGCGACCGGCTGGCGCGGGACGTTATTGCCGGCGTCGGTCATCATATCGGGCGCATGCTGGCGATGATGGTCAACATCTTTAATCCTCAACAAATTCTTATCGGTTCACCGCTTAACCAGGCGGCGGACGTGCTGTTCCCGGCAGTCAGCAGCACCATTCGCCAGCAGGCCCTGCCGGCGTACAGTCACGCTATTCAGCTCACGCCTGCGGCTTTTAACGATCCCGGCACGCTGGGCGGCGCGGCGCTGATCAAAGACGCGCTCTATAGCGGCCATTTACTGATAAAACTGTTGCAGGGCTAACGCCAGCCCGCCTTAAGTTTGCGCTAACGCAAGCTCTCGCCTGGGACAAATCCTTAAACTGCCTCCTTTGCAGGTTACACATCGCTTTAATGAAGGAGGAGAAAGGTGAAAACGATTTTTGTCACCGGTACCGACACCGCGGTGGGTAAGACCGTGGTTTCCCGCGCACTGTTACAGTGCTTTGCCAAAGCGAATCTGTGTGCCGCTGGCTACAAGCCGGTTGCCAAAAGCGCGCAGCACACGCCGGAAGGGCTCCGTAATAAAGATGCCGTACTGCTGCAGCAGGCATCCGGCCTCACGCTGAACTACAGCGACGTCAATCCCGTGACGCTGGAAGAGGATGAAATCAGCACCAGCCCGGCGCAGCGCATCGATTATCCGTTACTCAATCGCGGGCTGGCTGGCTTACAGGATCGCGCTGCACGCGTGGTGGTGGAAGGCACGGGCGGCTGGCGCAGCCTGATGAACGACTTACGGCCGCTGTCGCAGTGGGTGCAGCAGGCGCAACTGCCGGTGGTGCTGGTGGTGGGCATTAAAGAGGGTTGCATTAGCCACGCTTTACTGACCGCCGAAGCGATTGCCGCCGATGGCCTGACGCTGGCGGGCTGGGTCGCCAATCGTATCAATCCCGGTCTGGCGCACTATGCTGAAATCATTGATGTTCTGCGCGATAAGCTGAACGCGCCGCTGTTGGGTGAATTGCCTTATCTGCCGCGCGCCGAACAGCGTGATTTGAGTGGTTATCTGGATATTACGTTACTCGGGGGTGATGCGCTGCACAGCGAGAGTGCAAAGCCCGCCGCCTGATGAAACAAAATGCGGCATATCGCACGCAGCTGAATCCGGAGTTTCAGGAGCGGCTGCTTTTTTTTATGCAATAAACCTGTTTATATTCAATCATCTGTCCTGAATTTTTCCTGTCCGTTGTCGCCCTGGCGCGTTTCATGCATCAGGCAAACTGATAAATCGTTTGCCGGAGCCCTGCTATGTCGCACCCAGAAGAAGATAAAGGTTTGTTGTACGGGCTGGATGCCCGCATCGGTCCTGCACCGGCGTTCTTTGCCGCCCTGCAGCACGTGCTGGCCAGCGTGGTCGGTATCATCACGCCGCCGCTGATTATCGGTTCCGTGCTGGGGTTACAGGCCTGGATTCCGTATCTCATCAGCATGTCGCTGCTGGTTTCCGGACTCGGTACCTTTCTGCAGGCGCGCCGTTTCTGCGGCATTGGCGCAGGCATGATCTGTCTGCAGGGCACCAGCTTCGCCTTTCTCGGCGTCATTCTCTCTGCGGGGATGACGGTGAAAGCGCAGGGCGGTTCACCGCAGGCGATCCTCGCCATGATTTTTGGCTGCAACCTGATGGCGGCGCTGATCCCGATGCTGATTAGCCGCTGCATCACACCACTGCGTAAAGTACTGACCCCGGTGGTGACCGGTACGGTGATCACCCTGATTGGTATCAGCCTGATAAAAGTCAGTATCACCGACTGGGCGGGCGGGCATAACGCCCGCGATTTTGGTGCGCCGGGTAATCTGGCGCTGGGGGCGCTGACCCTGCTGGTGATTATCGTGCTTAACCGTTCCCACTCGCGCTGGGCGCGGCTGGTGGCGGTGGTCGCCGGCATTGGTGCGGGCTGCATCGCGGCGGCGCTGAGCGGTCATCTGCCGCTGAAGCCGATGGCGGAGACGCACTGGCTGGTGCTGCCTTCGCTGCTGCATTTTGGCTTTGATTTTAGCTGGACGCTGTTTGTGCCAATCGCGCTGGTCTCGGTGATCTGCGTGATTGAGGCGGTGGGCGACCTGACCGCCAACTGTCTGATTTCACGCCAGCCGCTGGAAGGCGACGGGTTTCAGCGCCGGCTGCAGGGCGGGATTCTGGCCGATGGCCTCAGCTGTCTGCTGGCGGCATTGTTCTCGGCATTTCCCAATACCACCTTTGCGCAGAACAACGGGGTGATTCAGATGACCGGCGTCGCCAGTCGCTACGTGGGGATGGTGATTGGCCTGATGCTGGTGCTGCTGGGCATCTTCCCGCTGGTCGGCAACCTGCTACAGCAGATTCCGCCGCCGGTGCTGGGCGGGGCAACGCTGGTGATGTTTGGCAGCGTGGTCGCCGCCGGTATTCGCGTGATGACGCAGGCCCCACTGGGGCGGCGTGAGATGCTGATTGTGGCGGTGTCGTTTGGCATCGGCCTCGGGGTGGAAGCGGTTCCGGACGTGCTGAAACAGTTCCCGCCGCTGGTCAGCAACCTGTTTGGTCATGCAGTCACCACCGGTGGAATTCTCGCTATGCTGCTGAACGTGGTGCTGCCGAATGAAGCTAAAACGGTTGCGGCGGTCGGCGCGGTCGAAGAGAGCAACTGACGCACAGTTTACCTTCAGAATCGCGCCCTCCGTGGCGCGGTTCGGTCGGGGTTACGGGTTAAGACGACGGCGCGTGCGGCCGGAGCTGAGGTAATCCGCGATGTAATCCTGCGAAATTTCGCCGCTGTAGCGACCTTCCTCGTCAACAATCGGCATCCATACCGTGTTGTGTTCATACAGCTTCGACAGCACCACGCGCAGGTTCTCCTCCGCTTTGCCGGTGACCTTAAAGGTGTGCAGCATCTCCTCGCAGCGGCCGGTGGCGCCGCGCGCTTCACGACGTTTGACAAAGCCCAGCGGTTTGCCATCTTCGTCGACCACCGTGACCGAACGCATGTCGTTGTCGTCCATGGTCGCGAACGCCTCCTGCAGCGGGGTACTGCGCTGCACGGTGATGGTCGGCTGCTGATCGGTGACGTCGCCCGCCTGCACCAGCAGCAGGCGTTTCAGCGTTCGGTCCTGACCGACGAACGAGCCGACAAATTCGTTGGCCGGCTGCGCCAGCAGTTCGTCCGGGCTGGCACACTGCACGATTTTGCCCTGGCCAAACACCGCGATGCGGTCACCGAGCTTCAGCGCCTCATCAATATCATGGCTCACCAGCATCACGGTTTTCTTCAGCTGGCGCTGCATATCGAGGAACTCGTTCTGAATCACCTCGCGGTTGATCGGGTCGACGGCACCGAACGGTTCATCCATCAGCAGTACCGGTGGATCCGCCGCCAGCGCGCGGATCACGCCGATGCGCTGCTGCTGGCCGCCCGACATCTCACGCGGGTAGCGATGCAGAAACTTCGTCGGGTCAAGCGCCACCATGCTCATCAGCTCTGTCGCCCGTTCCCGACAGCGTTTTTTGTCCCAGCCCAGCATGCGCGGCACCACGGTAATGTTCTCTTCAATGGTCATGTTCGGGAACAGACCAATCTGCTGAATCACATAGCCGATGTTACGGCGCAGCGTGACGGTATCCTGGCCGCTGGTGTCTTCGCCATTAATTAAAATCCGCCCGCTGCTGGCAGGGATCAGACGGTTAATCATCTTCAGCGTGGTGGTTTTGCCGCAGCCGGACGGGCCCAGCAGCACACACATCTCCCCGGCAGGCACTTCCAGGCTGACGTTGTCAACGGCATTGAACGTGGTGCCGTTTTTTTGCGTAAAGGTTTTCGTCAGGTTTTCCAGTTTTATCATTATCGAATCCCCTTAGGAGTCAGCGCCGACTGCAGACGGTGCAGCAGCCAGTCAAGAATAATCGCCAGTAAACAGATCATCAGTGCGCCGGCTATCAGCATACGCACATCGCTGCCGCTGATGCCGTCCAGCAGTTGCAGGCCCAGGCCGCCGGCACCGATCACCGCCGCAATCGCCATCACGCCGACGTTCATCACCACGGCGGTACGGATACCGCCAAAAATCACCGGCAGCGCCATCGGAATTTCCACCCAGCGCAGGCGCTGCCAGAAGGTCATGCCGATACCGCGACCGGCTTCGCGCAGCCCGGGCGGCAGATTTTCCAGCGCGGTATGGGTATTACGCACAATCGGCAGCAGTGAATAGAGAAACACCGCGGTAATCGCCGGCAGGGCACCAATCCCCTGACCGATCAGTGAAAACAGCGGAATCATCAGGCCAAACAGCGCAATGGTCGGGATGGTCAGCACGATGGTGGCGATGCCCAGCACCGGTGTTGCCAGCCATTTGAAGCGGACAATCAGAATGCCCAGCGGCACGCCGACGAGGATGGCAAAACCCACCGCCACCAGCACCAGCCAGGTGTGCTGCCAGGTCAGCGCCAGCAGCGTGTTCCAGTTATCCATGATGTAATGCAGGGTATCCATTGCGCCTCCTTACAGCATGTTTTTGGATTTGAGGAAATCACGCGCCACCTGCTGCGGCGACTGGTGATCGATATCGACACGCTTGTTCATCTCGGTGATGGCTTCATCGGTGATCAGCGGCGACAGCGCATTCAGCGCGGCCTCAAGGCCAGGATGGCTTTCCAGCACATCCTGACGCACTACCGGCGTGACGTTGTAACTTGGGAAGAAGTGCTTATCATCCTCCAGTACTTTCAAATCAAAGCCTTTTACCCGGCCATCGGTGGTGTAAATCAGTCCGGCGTCAACAAAGCCGTCGCGCACCGCGTTATACACCAGGCCGGGGTCCATCTGACGTATCTGCGGGCGATCCAGCGGCATGTTGTAAGCTTTCTGCAGCGGTTTCAGACCATCCGAGCGGCCGGCAAATTCCAGATCGAGACCGAGTTTCCAGTTGTGATCCGGATCGGTGTTGCGTACCTGTTCCAGCTTCGCCACCAGCTGCGACATGGTGCTGATGCCTTCGGCGTCAGCGCGCTGGCGCTGCATGGCAAACGCGTAGGTGTTGTTCATCGGGGCAGGATTGAGCCAAACCAGTCCCAGCTTCGCGTCCAGCTGTTTAACGGTTTTGTACGCCTCTTCGGACGACATCGGCTTGTTGATATGGTTGAAAATAATCAGCGAGGTGCCGGTATATTCCCACGTCATATCAATCTGCTTGTTGATCATCGCGTTACGCCCGATGGTGGTGGCGATGTTGGTTTTCGGGATGACCTGAAAACCTTTCTTTTGCAGCCACATCACCGTCATGGCAGACAGGATATGTTGCTCGGTAAAACTTTTGGTCGCCATCACGATGGGCGTGGCGGCGAGCGCGCTGTGACTGAGGGTTAAGGTGGCGGTCAGGACCAGCGCGGTGCGTTTGACCCAGCGCGCCAGCAGATTAGCAGTGGCCATAATTACATGCTCCGGGTTAAGCCGCAGAGTGCGGGCTGAGGACGCGTCCCAATGCTGCCAGCAGCATGTCGAGGATCAGGGCAAACAGGGCGGTGGCCACTGCGCCGAGGATCAGCGTCGGGAAGTCGTTGAGATAAATACCGGGGAAAATCAGCTCGCCGTAGCTGCTGGCACCAATTAAAAAGGCCAGCGGCGCGGTGCCGACGTTAATCGCGGTCGCGATGCGTACCCCGGCGAGGATCACCGGCAGCGCATTCGGCAGTTCAACCCGGCGCAGCCGCTGCAGTTTGGTCATGCCGATACCGTTGGCGGCTTCAATCAGCGACGGCGGCACCGCGCTCAGACCGGCATAGGTGTTGCGCACAATCGGCAGCAGCGAGGCGAGGAACAAGGCGATCAGCGCCGGGCGATCGCCAATGCCGACAATCACCATCGCCAGCGCCAGCACAGCCAGCGGTGGCAGCGTGTTACCGACGTTGAAGATTTGCATCACATATTCAGCCCAGCGACGGGCGAAGGGACGGCTGAGCAAAATCCCGCTCGGGATGCCAACCAGTAAAGCGCATAACATCGACCAGAACACTAAGTACAGGTGTTGCTGCCCAAGGTAGAGTAAATCCACCTTGCGGTCGCGCAGCGTATCCAGCCCTAATCCCCACACCAGCAGGGCTATCACCACCACGATGGCGAGCAGTGCCAGCCCGGCACGTCGGGCGAGCGATGCATTGTGCATAGCGTGCGTCTCCCTGATTGAAAAAATCGATTGATTTTATGACGTTATTTTCAGCGTACCGGCGTTATGCGGTGCAATACACAGACGAAAATCCAGCACGCTGTCAAATTGCAGTTAAAATGACTGTTTCCCGGCTTTTTCACAGTGAAAAACCAGAAACTGCCTTTAGAGCTATAGCAACGCTTGATGATCATTGCCAGTTTTCACGGCAAAATCAGGTAGATACAAAAGCGGTAAAACTAAGCGAAACCCGCATGAAATAAGGTGTCGCTCTACAATAAAAAAATTTCATCAAGATAGGTGACATTGTCACAAGCAGGCGCACACAGAGGAAACTGAGTCGGCGAAATTTCGACTAGCCTTGTAAGAAAAAGGGAGACGTATGACTGAAAGCGCACAAATACAAACGGAACATCGCCACTGGATTCTGATTGCCTGCATGCTGGCGATGTTTATGGCTGCCATTGAGGTCACCATTGTGGCCACGGCCATGCCAACCATCATTGCCGATCTTGGCGGTTTCGCGCAGTTTGGCTGGGTGTTTTCTATTTATCTGCTGACGCAGGCGGTGAGCGTCCCGTTGTATGGCAGACTGGCGGATATCTGGGGCCGCAAACGATTATTTTTCATCGGCGTAACGCTGTTTTTGCTGGGCTCGGTGCTATGCGGTTTTGCCCATAGTATGACGTGGCTGATTGTGTTTCGTGCCTTTCAGGGACTGGGTGCCGGGGCGATTATGCCGCTGACCACCACCATCGTGGCGGACATTTATTCGCCGCGCGAGCGCGCCAGCGTGCAGGGCTGGCTCTCCAGCGTCTGGGGTGTCGCGGCCGTCATCGGTCCGCTCAGCGGCGCCTGGCTGGTTCAGCACTTTAACTGGTCGGTGATTTTCTGGGTAAACGTGCCGATTGGTCTGCTCTCAATGCTGCTGCTGGCGCGTTTTCTGCCGGCGCGCGAACAGCATCAGGGCGCAACGCTGAATCTGACCGGCAGCTGCTGGTTGATGATCAGCGTCACCGCACTGCTGGTGGCGCTGCTACAGGCGGAAGCGCTGGGGTTCTGGCTGGTGCCGTTTCTGGCGCTGGCGCTGCTGGCCGGCTGGCGGCTGAAACATCACGAGCAGCGCGCCGATGCGCCGCTGTTTCCGCTGGCGCTGTGGCGCAGCCGCCTGATTGTGGCCGGCAATGCCGGGAACCTGATTATCGGGGCCACCATGATGGGCATCAGCGCGTTTCTGCCGACGTGGATTCAGGGCATTACTGGCGGCACGCCGCTGCAGGCGGGCAGCGCGCTGGCGATGATGTCAATTGGCTGGCCGCTGGCCAGTACGCTCAGCGGGCGCCTGATGCTGATCACCTCGTATCGCTTTACCGCGCAGCTCGGCGCGTTTTTACTGATTGCCGGCAGCGCGCTGCTACTGCTGCTGCGCGCCGACAGCAGCATCATGCAGGCCGGGCTGACGGCGTTTGTTATTGGCACCGGGATGGGCATGACCAGCACCACCTTTCTGGTGTCGGTACAAAATCATGCGCACTATGAAATTCGCGGCATCTGCACCGCCTCGATCATGTTCAGCCGAATGCTGGGTTCAGCCATCGGCACCGCGATAATGGGCGCGGTGCTCAATCTCAACCTGTCGTTGCGGCTGCCGCAGGCCAGCGATCCGATGCAGAAAATTATGGCACCGGAGAGCCGTCAGGCGCTGCCGCAGGAGCAGTTACACTTCTGGACCGGACAGATTGCCAGTTCGCTGCACTGGGTATTTGTGGTGGCATTGCTGATTGCGCTGCTGACGTTGTGGATTGCGTGGCTGATGCCGCGTCAGCGGCCGGAAGCGGAATAAAGCAGGGCGGCCGACCAGCCGCCCGAAGGGATTACTGTGCGGGAGCATCCTGCGAGCTGCCCGCGCTGTCCGGCACGCTGCTATCCGCATCGCGACCGTTTTTCTTGTAAACGATTTTCTGCGTGTCGTTTTCACAGTGGCCAACGACCTGACCGCCTGCCTGATCAACCTGATCGTTCGGCACGATATCCAGCGTAAAATCCGATTCCGCCACGCCATTGTTGATGATCTTTTTGCTGATGTCGGCGCGCACGCTTTCGCAGGACGCCTGCACCGCCAGCGGTAACGCCAGCGCCATTAGCAACACAACTGCATTACGTTTTTTCATCACTCACTCCTTGTTGCGTCATTCCCGTGAAAACTATAGCAGCTGGCGCGCATTACGGCGCCAGCGGACGGCCGGTGCGGCGATCGAGGCAGCGCAGGGTGTTCGGTTCCCAGTACGCATTAACGTTGTAGCTTTTTTCGCACGCGTCGCGGGTATCAAAGGCCCGGTCTGCCTTGTCGAACTCTTTCTCCACGCGGGTATTCACCTTGTTACGCAGGTTGCGCGTATCGTTCCACTGCTCTTTGCTCTGACGCGCCGCCTCGTTGCTGGCCGCGTTGTTGCCATCTTCAATAATCAGGCGATCCGTCTTAGCGACAGCCAGCGGCGCAGTCAGCATCACGCTGGCGGTCAGCGTGGTAGCGAGCAGGGCGGAAAACAGTTTTTTCATCGTCATTTCCTTTCGTTAACTCCAGCACAGCGCGCAGGGCGGCTGTCACAACACTGTCTGCCAGTATATCATCGCTGCTTCTTTGCTCACCAGCGGTGAGCGGTTTGTTTAACGATCAGAGAGACTTTGTATGCTGGTGAAAACCGCGCTGCTGTTTTTTATCACTGCGATTGCCGAGATCACCGGCTGTTTTCTGCCGTGGCTGTGGCTGAAGCGCGGCATGAGCGCCTGGCTATTGTTACCGGCCGCAGCCAGCCTGGCGCTGTTTGTCTGGCTGCTGACCCTGCATCCGGCAGCCAGCGGCCGGGTATATGCGGCTTATGGCGGCGTGTATGTGTTAACGGCGCTGATCTGGCTGCGGCTGGTCGATGGCGTCAAACTGAGTGCGTGGGATTGGGTGGGTGCGCTGGTGGCGTTCAGCGGCATGCTGATTATCGTTATCGGCTGGGGCAAGGCCTGAACCGGCCGCGCAGGGCGACCCGACGGGCCGCCACGCGCAGCTTGCTTATTCTTTAAACACTTTCAATCCGGCGGTGGTTTGCGTCACCGGCATGATTTCCAGCGTATTGATGTTGACGTGCTTCGGCAGCGTGGTCACCCAATAGACCGCTTCCGTCACGTCTTCCGCCGTCAGCGCGGTGGTGCCTTCGTACACCGCATCGGCGCGGCCATCGTCACCTTTGAAGCGCACGTTCGAAAACTCGGTGCCGCCCACCAGGCCAGGCTCGATATCGGTGACGCGCAGCGCGGTGCCGTGCAGGTCGGTGCGCAGGTTGAGGCTGAACTGGCGCACAAACGCCTTGGTTGCCCCGTACACGTTGCCGCCGGCGTACGGCCAGCTGCCGGCTATCGAGCCAATGTTGACGATGTGACCGACGTTGCGCTCTACCATGGCAGGCAGCACGGCGCGCGTCATATACACCAGCCCTTTGTTGTTGGTGTCGATCATATTTTCCCAGTCTTCAACGCTGGCTTTATGCGCCGGTTCGACGCCCAGCGCCAGCCCGGCATTATTAACCAGCACATCGATATCACGCCATTCGGCGGGCAGGGCGGCGATGGCTTCTTCGATAGCCGCGCGGTTACGCACATCCAGCTGCACGGTGTACAGGTTGTCGCCCAGTTCCTGTTTTAATTCCTGCAAACGCTCAGCACGGCGTCCGCTGGCGATCACTTTGTGACCTGTAGCAATGAAGCGGCGGGTGATACTTTGACCAAAACCGGCGGTCGCACCGGTAACAAAAATAATCATCTCACTGTTCCTTATACGATTTCAGGTTCTCTGCCACACCTTAGCATTAACCCCGCAGCGGCGCTCATGAAAAGCGTGAGCGGCGTGTTGCAGAATCTTTCCTGCACGGTTGCGGTGCAGCCCTGCACCATGAGCGTGCCCGATCAGGCACCTTTTCCCGGCGTAAAACGCCAGCGCAATGCGCAAGGGTAAAACCACGAACAGGCAATCGGTTACGCATACGATTGCCTGCAATTTTTGCGACGATAATCGCGCTGAAATTGGGTATTTATCTGAATTTAAAGTGATTGTTGGGTGGGCTTGCCTGGCATGCGGTTTGCAATATCTTTGCTATATCTATCTGAAACCTGCATTACACCCCTGAAGGAAGCGTCATGTCTGACTCTGTTGTAACCCGTCTGCGCGCCAGTTTTTTTGATTTCCCCGCGCTGGCCGACCAGCCCGATGGCCTCGCCGACCGGGCGCGCTATATTGAAGATGGTCTGCTGACGCTGCGCGACGGCAAAGTGGTGAGTCTGGAGCGCTGGCAGCCGGCACATCAATACCTGGAATCAACGCAGGTGATCGATCTGCGCGGCAAGCTGATCCTGCCGGGGTTTGTGGATACCCATATTCACTATCCGCAGACCGAAATGATCGGCGCGTTCGGTGAACAGCTGCTGGAGTGGCTCAATCAGTACACTTTTCCGGTCGAGAGCCAGTACCACTGTGCGGCGCACGCGGCGCGCATGTCAGCGTTTTTCCTGCAACAGCTGCTGGCCAACGGCACCACGACTGCGCTGGTGTTTGGTACGGTGCATCCGCAATCGGTAGACGCGCTGTTCAGCGCCGCCGAACAGCTGGAGATGCGGCTGATCGCCGGCAAGGTAATGATGGATCGTCACGCACCGCCGGAACTGACCGAAACGCCGGCGCAAAGTTATCAGCAGACGCGTGAGCTGATTCAGCGCTGGCACCAGCGCGGGCGTCTCGGTTATGCGCTGACGCCGCGCTTTGCGCCGACCTCATCGCCGCAGTTGCTGGAGAAAGTGCAGCAGCTGAAAAACGAGTTTCCCGATACCTGGCTGCATACCCATCTCAGCGAAAATCAGCAGGAGATCGCCTGGGTAAAAACGCTGTTTCCCGCCCATGACGGCTATCTTGATGTGTACCACCAGCATCAGCTCACCGGCAAACGCAGCGTATTTGCCCACTGCCTGCATCTGGAGGATCGCGAATGGCAGTGCCTGCACGACACCGACTCGGCGATGGCCTTCTGTCCTACCTCCAACCTGTTCCTCGGCAGCGGGCTGTTCAATCTTAAACGCCGCTGGCAGCAGCGCGTGCGCATGGGCATGGGCACCGATGTCGGCGCCGGCACCACCTTCAATATGCTGCAGACGCTGGGTGAGGCCTATAAGGTGGGGCAGCTGCAGCAGTACAAACTCAGTGCCGCAGAAGCGATTTACCACGCCACGCTGGGCGGCGCCCATGCGCTGGATCTTGATGACAAAATCGGCAACTTCAACCCCGGTAAAGAGGCGGATTTTGTGGTGATCGATCCTGCCGTCTCTCCGCTGCAGCAGCTGCGCATGGCCAACAGCGACGATATCCATCAGCGTTTGTTTGTCCTGATGACGCTGGGTGATGACCGTAACATCGCGCAAACCTGGGTCAACGGTAAGTGCGTGTGGCAGCGGGAAAGCCATACGCACGCGCAAGGTTGTTGCCAGGCGACGAAACTGCCAGGATAAAAGCATCCCGCCGCAGGTGGCTGCGGCGTTGCTGATTATCAGGAGCGATAATGACTTCACGTGCCAATCCGTTTTTTAACGTCAGCCCGTTGCCGTACCAGACACCGCCGTTTGATCTGATCGACGAAGCGCATTTCCTGCCGGCGCTGGAAGCCGGAATTGCCGAAAAGCGCCAGGAAGTGGCGGCCATCGCCAGCAACCCCGAGCCGGCAACCTTTGCCAATACCTATGAAGCGCTGGAGCGCAGCGGTAGCCTGCTAAACCGGGTGTACCCCGTTTTTGCCGCGATGACCTCAGCCAATACCAGCGAGCGGCTCCAGCAGGTTGACGAGCTGATCACCCCGCAGCTGACGGCGCTCAATGACGAAATCTACCTTAACCCGGCGCTGTTTGCGCGGCTCGACAGCGTGTATCAGCAGCGCGGTTCGCAGTGCCCGGATGCCGAAGCGATGCGTCTGGTGGAAGTCACCTGGCAGCGCTTTCAGCTGGCCGGCGCCAGTCTGAGTGAGCGCGATAAAGCGCAACTGCGCGCCTGTAATCAGGAGCTGGCCAGTCTGGGAACGCGTTTCGGTAACCGGCTGCTGGCGGCAACTAACGCCGCCGCTTATACCGTCAGCAGCGCGGCGGCGCTGGACGGCCTGTCGCCGGCGGCGCTGGCACAGGCGAAGGACGCCGCTGAGGCGCGCGGGCTGCACGACGCATGGCTAATCCCTCTGCAAAATACCACCCAGCAGCCGGTACTGCAGTCGCTGACGGTGCGCGCCACGCGCGAAGCGCTGTTTCAGCAGGCGCTGACGCGCAGCGAGCAGGGTGACGACAACGACACGCGCGCCATCGTGTCGCGCATGGCGCAACTGCGTGCGCAGCAGGCCAGTCTGCTGGGCTTTGACAGCTTTGCAGCATGGAGTCTGCAGGATCAGATGGCGAAAACGCCGGAAGCTGCCCAGTCCTTTATGCGCAACATCGTGCCCGCCGCGACGGCGCGCGCCGGGCGTGAAGCGGCGGATATTCAGCAGCTGATCGCCGACCAAAACCACAGCTTCCCGCTGCGCGCCTGGGACTGGAATTACTACGCGGAACAGGTACGCACCGCGCAATACGCGCTGGACGAAGGGCAAATCCGCCCCTATTTTGAGATCAACACTGTACTGGAAAAGGGCGTGTTCTGGTGTGCCAGCCAGCTGTATGGCATTCGCTTTGAACAGCGCCACGATCTGCCGGTCTACCATCCGGACGTCAACGTTTATGAGATTTTCGATGCCGACGGTGCACCGTTAGCGCTGTTCTACACCGATTTCTTCACGCGGGATAACAAGAGCGGTGGCGCATGGATGGGCAATTTCGTCGACCAGTCGACGCTGCTGGAAAGCCGGCCGGTGATTTACAACGTCTGCAATTACAGCAAGCCGCAGCCCGGTCAGCCGGCACTGCTCAGCTGGGATGAGGTGATCACGCTGTTCCATGAGTTTGGCCACACGCTGCACGGCCTGTTCGCCACCCAGCGCTATGCCAGCCTGTCCGGCACCGCCACGCCGCGTGATTTTGTCGAGTTTCCGTCGCAAATCAACGAACACTGGGCCAGTCAGGATCAGGTGTTTGCCCACTATGCGCGCCATTATCAGACCGGTGAAGCGATGCCCGCCGCGCTGCGCGACAAAATGGTGCGCGCCGCGAAATTCAACAAAGGCTATGACATGACCGAACTGCTGGCGGCGGCACTGCTTGATTTGCAGTGGCACTCGCTGTCACCGCACGATAATCCGCAGGATGTCAGCCATTTTGAGCAGCAGGCGCTGGCGGCGGAGAATATTGCCCTGAGTGCCGTGCCGCCGCGCTATCGCTCCAGCTACTTCCGTCATATCTGGGGTGGCGGCTATGCGGCCGGGTATTACGCCTATATCTGGACGCAGATGCTGGCCGACGATGGTTATCAGGCGTTTGTCGAGCGGGGCGGTCTGACACGCGAAAATGGTCAGCGCTTCCGTGAGCAGATTCTGTCGCGCGGTAACAGCAGCGATCTGCAGCATCTTTGGCTGGCCTGGCGCGGTAAAGCGCCGGACATCGGGCCGATGCTGAAACACCGCGGCCTCGACGAGGCATAACGCGCCGTAACCGAAGGGCCAGCCAGCGGTGCAGCTGGCTGGCCTGCACGCTTATCCCAGCGGACCGCCTTCAATGGTGTCACACATGCCGGCCAGCACGCGCTCGCCGGTTTCCTCTTTCAGTCCGGCATACCATTCCGCGGTGACCGCCGCATCTTTGGCGTGGGTGACATCACAACGCTTGCGCGCTTTCAGCACCAAATCACGGGTGCGCGCCACGCGCCGCGCTTCATAGCGCAGCAGCCCGTCCTCAATGCCCAGCGAGTGGGCGGTCAGGGTTTGCGCCAGTACCACCGCATCTTCCATGGCCGCACAGCCGCCCTGACCGATATCCGGCGTGGTGCTGTGTGCCGCATCCCCCAGCAGCGCCACACGTCCTCTGACAAAGCGGCTGAAGGGTTCGATATCATGAATCTCCACGCGATTGGTGGTTTGTGCGTCAATGCTGGCGATCAGCCGCTGGACCGGTTCGGCCCAGCCGGCAAAATAGCCGCGCAGATCGTCTTTCACCGTTGCGCGATCCTGCGCCAGCCCTTTCGGCAGCGGGACATCAAAGAAAAAGTAGAAGCGGTTACCGCTCACCGGCATCAGCGAGACGCGCTTGCCCTCGCCGACAAACGTGGTCCACTGATCGGCGGGCGCGATGCTCTCATCGATGGTGACCAGGCCATTCCAGTTAACGTAGCCTGCGTAGCGGCGCTCGACGTGTTCGCCCAGCACGTGATGGCGAATCACCGAGTGGGTGCCGTCGGCGGCCACCATAAAATCCCCTTCAGCCTGGCTGCCGTCATCAAACCAGGCGGTCACGCCGCTGGCATGCTGCTCCACCCGCACAACGCGTTTGCCAAAGCGGATGCGTTCGCGGCCGTAGCTGTCGATCAGCAGCGCCTGTAACTCTGCGCGTGCGACCGGATAAGGATACTCGCCGACCTGCTGCACCAGCGGTGACAAACTGAAGCGGGTCAGGGTGCTGCCGCTGTGGCCATCGTTGTAAGCCATAAACGCCATATTGCCGCCGAGCGCGCGCAGCTGTGCCTTGAGACCCAGCGCATTGAGGCACTTCACGCCGTTAGGCCAGATAGAGATAGCCGCGCCGACCGGTTTCATCTCTTTCACCGCTTCATACACTGCGGTGCTGAAACCCGCTTTTTCCAGCGCCAGCGCCGCGCTCATGCCGCCGATACCCGCTCCAATCACAATCGCTTTCATTACCGTCTCCTTTACTGTGCACCCTAAGCCATGCAACTTTTGTACCATCTTGCGGGGTCAGGGTGATGGCGAGTTAAAGTATTGAAAATAATGATTTATATTCCGGTTGGGTCAGACGCTGCTTCGGCAATGGGCGCAGATGCTGCACCTTAACAGGGCATCATCAGGCGGAAGGTGAACCAAAGGTTTCACGCTGGCAATCATCCGGCCAGCGTTCATACTCTCTACATCCATCCTGCGAGGACTGAATGATGAAATGGATAATGATGTTATGGCTGCTGGGCAGCCTGAGCGCAGCGGCCCAAACGCCGTGGCAGCCGGAGAGAAAAGGGGATTTGCCGCAGCTCACGCCGGTAGCAGCGAAGTGTGATGTCTCTTCCTGTCAGCAGAACTGTTACGTGCAGCAATCACAGTGCAAGAATGACAACGGCGGCGGCTGTGGCTCGCTGGCGCAGATTTGCGTACAAAACTGTGCCAGCCAGTGCCGCTAGAGCGTTTACGGATCGTCTTTGATGCGGCGATCGATGGCGAAGGGAGCGGAGGTCGCTGTGGCAATCAGCGCGGCCGCGCCCGGGTGATCGGGGTTAAACAGCGCATTATCTTCGCCGGTGAGGATGCTGGGCACCGTCATCAGCAGGGGAAAGCCGTTGTGCGGATCGAGAAACGCCGCGCCGATGGCCTGCGTCTCCTCCTGCTGCTGATATTTTTCCCAGCCGGCCGGCAGTTTACTGCTGTCGAGGGCGATGATGTCGGACTCCGGTACCGCCACGGTAAACACCACAAAGCGGCTTTGCTCCAGCAGCGTTTTCCCGGCGTGCACCACCAGTTCCAGCGTCGCCAGCGCTTTAGAGCTGCTGAGGTAAACCGCTTTCATCCCGGGCGGATTCCAGCGGCCACCCCATTTTTCTGCGCCAGCACCGTTAAACGCCTGGCTGGCGTACTCCGCTTTGACAATTCGATAGAACACCCTGACGGGTGCGGCCGGATCCTTCCGTCGTGTCATCAGACAATCACTCCGTGCTCCAGGCGGCCAATCAGCGTCAGCACCGCATCGCAGCCAGCGGGCGTACTGAGCATGTTAATCGGCTGCGCGTTGTCGAGCGCCAGCGCAGGCTGATACATCCAGTGCATCGCCACTTCCGGATCGCCAGCGAACAGCTGAATCACCGCATCCAGCACTTCAAACACCTGATAGATGCGTGCGCCCTGTTCGACCGAGAGCTGCGATCCGGACTTCTCGCGGCGCCGGTAGGTGTTGCGGTCAATCGAGACCATTTGCGCGATGTCGATCGGCGTCGCTTTCAGAATTGTGGCGGCGCGTTCGACAATGCCGACATCCATGCCGTCGGTGATCAACTTATGCGCCTTAAGCCGGTTACGCGGCAGCCCCATCTGATCCATAAAAGAGGGGCGGGCGTGCTGAATCAGCGACGGATCAAAGATGCGCGATCCGCTGGTGGGATTAAAAGCCGATGCGGTGGACATCACAACCTCCTGATAATGTTCATGTGAACATTTTTATGCATCAAGTGTACAGCATTTGCCCACCGGTGTCATGGTTTGTTCACGCCGCACCGCCATTAACTGGCGGTGCGCCAGATGTCGCTCATCGCCAGCTCAAGTTTTTTAAATAGCCGGTAGCGTGTGTCATTGAACGCGAAGCGCGCCGCGCGGGGCTGCAGCGCCTCTGGCGCAAGGGTGACCGCCTGCTGCACGGCGGCAGCCAGATTCGGCCACTGACCCACGCCCACGCCCGCACACAGGGCCGCGCCCAGCGCCCCGGTTTCGTGGCAGGTTGCGACGCGAATCGGCATCCCCAGCACATCGGCAAACATTTGCGGCCAGACACTGCTGCGCGTCGCGCCGCCGGAGAGCGTGGCCTGATTGACCGTAATGCCGGCCGCGCGCAGCCGGTCAATGTGTGCCCGGTGGGCAAAGGTCACGCCTTCAAACAGGGCAAACAGCATGTCAGCGCGCGTATGCCAGCCGCCGAGGCCGTAAAAGCCAGCTTTGGCGGGTTCGGCTTTCCGCCCTGAATAGAGGTAAGGGTGATACAGCGGCAGCTGCGCGTCAGGCCTGACCTGTGCCACGTTGTCGCTGCTGCGCGCCGCGCCCTGGCCGGCGCGGCCATCATCAAATTCACGCAGGAACCAGTCAAGATTGGCGGCAGAAGTGGCGCTAGCCTCGATCGCCATGTAGCGGTCGCGTTCGATGATCGAATTCATAAACACCGGGCGCAGATAGTCAGGTTTGTCGACCACCACCTGATTGATGCTCCAGGTACCGGCGACAATGGAGGCCTCACCGCAGTTCACTACGCCAGAGCCGACCGCACTGGCAACCACGTCAAACATGCCGGCCACCACCGGGATGCCGGCCGGCAAACCGGTGAGCTGTGCCGCCCGGGCCGACACCACGCCGGTGACCTCGCAGGATTCACGCAGCGGTGGCAGCAGGGCGAGCGCCTCTTCGATGCCGTAAAGCGCCAGCAATTCACCACTGTAGCTGCGCTGGCGATAATCAATCAGCCCGGCACCGGCGGCATCCGAATAGTCCGCGCTGACGTTGCCGCACATAAAATGGGCGATGACATCTTTGGCACACAGCAGATGGCCGATCTGCGCCCAGCGTTCCGGCTGATGCTGACGTATCCAGCTGATCAGCACTGGCGTGGCGGCGGGCCACGGTTTCTGCAATGACAGCGCGTAAATCTGTTGCGCCGCACCGCTGGATTCCAGCGCCTGTACCGTGGCGCTGGCGCGATGATCAATCGACTGGATACCAAACAGTGGGCGCTGCTGACGATCCAGCGCATACAACCCGTTGCCGTGACCGGCGGCCCCGACGGCAATCACTTCGCTGCCACGCGTGCCGGCTTGCTGCAGGCAGCGACTCACCGCGTTGCTGACGCCGCGCCAGATATCTTCAACTGGCCGTTCAGCATAGCCTTCCTGCGGCTGATGCGTTTCGCCGGCGCACTCCGCTACCGACAGCACGCGGCCGCTCAGGTCAAACAGTACCGCTTTAATCATGGTGTTTCCGGCATCGATGCCGAGAATCTGGCTCATATCCGACTCCGTTTCAGGCGAAGACGGCGCACCGCTTAAGCGCCGGTGCAGGTCACGCTTAACCCTGCTGGTAGATGTCCAGCGCATCCGCGCCGCTGACACCCTGATGAATAATCGCCATCAGCGCGCTGACCACGCGTGACGGATTATCATGTTGATAAACGTTGCGGCCATACACCATGCCGCTGGCACCCTGCGCCATCAGCGCGGCGCTTTTCGCCAGCACCGCGCCCAGTTCCCCTTTGCCGCCGCCGCGCACCAGCGTCGGACAGCGCGCCGCCTCCACCACACGATGGAAATCCTCTACGTTATCCGTGGGGTCGGCTTTAATGATGTCGGCGCCCAGCTCCCGCGCCAGCCGCACCAGCGGCACGATTTGTCTGACGTCACCGAGCGAGCCGTACGCCGCGCCCTGGCCGGCGGGGGCCATCACCAGCGGCTCCACCATCAGCGGCATGGCATAGCGATCGCAGGCCTGGCGCAGGCGGCCAATGTTCTCCACGCACATGCGAAAAATGCCCGGTTCATCCGGGATCTGGTAGAGATTGACCACCACCGCGGCGGCATCCATCTGCAGCGCGGCAAGAATCGGTGCCTCCGGATTGTGCAGCACCGCCCACATCTCGCGATGGCGCGCCGCGTTATAGGCATTGCCGACGTCGGTGCGCATCACCAGCGCCGGTTTGCGCCCGGCAACGCACTGCAGCAGATCGGCCTGACCATAATTGACCTGGATCGCATCCGGCTGTGCGGCAATCAGGTTGCGCATCACGCTTTCAATATCTTCCAGCCCCAGCAGAAAATCGGGCTCGTTGGCGATGCCGTGATCGATCGCCACATCCAGGCACTTGCCGTGGTGAAATAACCGGTTGAGGCGAACTTTAGGGGTGAGTGACATCCTGAACTTCCTCCTGTGAAAACGCGGATGCGAGCGCGCGCAGCCCATGGCGCTGCGCCAGGCTGATTGCGGTGTGCTGCAAATGTTCAGCGCGCTGACTGTCCTGCCAGCCGAGCGAGTCGGCCAGCAGCTGCGAAATTTCCTGCATGAGCGGCGGCGTTAATTCACCGCAGATAGCCAGCGACGTGCGGCGCACCAGCACGTCTTCCAGCTGGCACACCTGTTCATGCTCAATCAGATAGCGCAGTTCGGTGGCGCTGTAACCGGCATGATGCTGCAGCGGCTGTTCGCCGTGCTGCTGAATCTGCTGCAGCAGCGGCAGGGCCCGGCTGCCGTAGCGTTTCGCCAGTTGCGTCACGCGTGCCAGCGGAAGGTCATATTGCTGCGCCAGCGCACTGAGCCAGGCGGGCTGGGCGGACGGCGCCGGAAAATCCCGGCCGCCGCCAATCGGCAGGTCGCTGCTGGAGACGCGACGCTTTCCTCCCAGCAGGCGCAACACGCGGTCGGCGGCCTCCTCCCCGAAGCGGCGGAAGGTAGTCCATTTACCGCCGACCAGACACAGCGTGCTCCAGGCACGCGCGTGGTCAGGCGGCAGCAGCACCAGCGAATGGTTACGCGAAATCTGACCATTTACTTTAGCCTCGCTGGCCGGCAGCGGGCGCACACCGCAGAAGGTATAAACCACCGCGGATGCTGGCACCACGATGTCAGGAAATACAAAGCGCAGCGACTCAAGAATGTAAGCCTGCTCTTCGGCTTCGCATACCACGCTATCAGGGTCATCAACGCGGATATCGGTGGAGCCCACCAGCACTTTGCCAAACCAGGGAAACATGATGCACACCCGGCCTTCCTGGTTTTCGAAATAGACCATTTCACCGTCCAGCATCTGTAACAGCTGGGGATGATCGAGGATCAGGTGCGATCCTTTGGTGCCGCCTATCAGTCTGGTGGGTTGTGAATGCACGGCCAGCTGCTGATTCAGCTGGTCGATCCACGCGCCGCCGGCATTGACCAGCACGTGCGGCTGCAGGCTAAAGCGCTCACCGCTCAGCGTATCTTCCAGCAGCACCGTCTCGTCGCTAGCGCTGACCACCCGCAGATAATTGAGCGCCAGCGCCTCCGGGCAGGCGCGTTCCGCATCTTCAATCAGCTCAAACCCGAGTCGCTCCGGCGCGCTGATCCACGCATCGTAGTAGCTGGCGCTGTATTTCACCCAGGGCGCGAAGCCAGGCCAGCGATCGCGCGTGGCGGCTTCGTTACTCAGCTGGTGGCGCGGCATAGCGCCATACTGTCGCGTGTAGAGGTCGTACAGGCTCAGGCCGGTTTTGATCAGCAGCGCGCCGCGCCGGGTGGGCTTATCGCTCAGGCGCAGGAAACGTCGCGTGGCGTTAACCAGTCCACCGCCGAGATTATCGATCGGTACGGTGGTACGCAGCGGAAACACATAGTGCGCGGCGTTTTTCAGCAGGCGATCGCGCTCCATCACCGACTCCTTCACCAGGCCAAACTCGCCGGTCTCCAGATAGCGCAGGCCGCCGTGAATCATGCGCGACAGCGCGCCGCTGGCCGCCTGGCACCAGTCACCTTTCTCCACCAGCACCGCAGGAATGCCCTGTAATGCCAGCTCACGAAAAGTACTGATGCCGTTGATGCCGCCGCCGACGATCAGCACCGGCAGCGAACTGCGCGCGCGCAGGCGGCTAAGCCGTTGTCCGCGGGTCAAAACCTGTTCCATTGTCAGCTCCTTGCGATGAACGCTTACTTGTCAAAGGTATAGGAGCGGGCGCAGCAAACGGCAAATCAGGTCATAAAGGATGTGATTTTGTTCACTACCAATGAGAATTGTCGGGAAGCCTGGCAGGGGTAACGATATACTGCCGGTCAGACATCATGGTTAACCTGCAGGAAAAGGAATTTTCATGTTTTCATGGGCCCGATTAAGCGCACTCGCGCTGCTGGTCAGCGGCAGTGCGCTGGCAACGACATCACCAGACAGCATCATCAAACCGCTGATGCAGCAGTATCAGATTCCCGGAATGGCGGTGGCGATTCTGCACGACGGCAAAACCGAATTTTATAACTACGGCGTGGCATCGAAAGAGAGCGGACAGCCGATCAACGAGCAGACGCTGTTTGAAATCGGCTCGCTGAGTAAAACGTTTACCGCCACCTTAGCCAGCTATGCGGCGCAGCAGAATAAACTGAAATTCAGCGACGCGGCCAGCCAGTGGCTGCCGGAACTGAAAGGCAGCGCTTTTGATCGCGTCTCGCTGCTGAATCTGGCGACGCACACCAGCGGCACGCCGCTGTTCGTACCGGATGACGTAACCAATACCCGCGAGCTGATGCGCTGGTACAAACAGTGGCAGCCAGAGGCCCAGCCGGGCACGGTGCGCGTTTATTCCAACCTCGGTATCGGTATGCTTGGCATGATTGCGGCTAAAAGTCTGCATCAGCCATTCATCAGCGCGATGGAAAAGCAGCTGCTGCCGGCGATGGGCATGACGCACAGCTATGTGCAGGTGCCTGCATCACAGATGGGGCGCTACGCCCAGGGTTATAACAAGCAGGATCGCCCGGTGCGGGTCACGCCAGGCCCGCTGGATGCGGAATCCTATGGCCTGAAATCCACCTCTGCCGATCTGATTCGCTGGCTGGCCATTCAGCTGCAGCAACAGCCGGTCGCGCCCGCATGGCAACAGGCGGTGGCCGCGACGCATCAGGGCTATTACCACACCGAGGCCGCTTTTACCCAGGCGATGATGTGGGAGTATTACCCGTTGCCGGTGACCACGCAGCAGCTGGTGGACGGCAACAGCGGCGCGCGCATCATGAAGGGCATGAAAGCCACGCTGATTACGCCGCCGCAGGCTGCGCCGCAGCAGGCGTGGTACAACAAAACCGGCTCCACCAACGGATTCGCCACCTATGCCGTCTTTATTCCGTCGCAGCGGGTTGCGCTGATTATGCTGGCAAATAAGTGGTTCCCGAATGACGATCGGGTGGTGGCTGCGGAAAAAATCATCAGCAACATCGGGAAGGGCGAATGATCACCATCAGAGCGCTGCGCGCCGAAGATTTTATGCCGTGGCTGGCGCTGTGGCAGGGCTATCAGCGCTTTTATCAGACCACCATTGACGACAACACCACCGGCGAGAGCTTCCGCCGCTTGCTGTCCCGCGCGGAACCCATGCACTGTCTGGTGGCCGAGCAGGACGGCGCGATGGTCGGGCTGGTGCATTTTCTTACCCATCGCTCAACCTGGACTCAGGGCGACTACTGCTATTTGCAGGACCTCTACGTCAGCGAAGCCGCGCGCGGTCTGGGCGCCGGCAAGGCGCTGATTCTGGCGGTCTATGAACAGGCGGAGAAGCTCGGCTGTTCGCGCGTTTACTGGCTGACGCAGGCGTCTAATAGCAAGGCGCGGGCGCTGTATGATCGGCTGGCGCAACAAACCGACTTTGTGCAGTACCGTCATTTATTCGATCAGCCATAATTTTCCCGGGCTGCCATGGAGGGCGGCCCCTGCGTGCCTGATCATGGCGCGCTTGCGTTATTCATCCCACCGTTTTGCTCCCTGAACCCTTTCAAACGAAAATCTCTCAGATAAATAACTGTGACCATGCTCGCTATTTTTTGCCTGCGTGCTGTCTTTTTGTTCGCTCGATGTTATGAATGAATATGTAATGTGTTTCGAATGAAACTAAAGCGTAAACTGACGGAGTGCGAGATGAACACCACTTTTACCTCAGAACAACAACCCGACGATTTTAAACAGCATGTGCGCCTGATGAAGCAGGCGCTCAGAGTACAGATTGGCGATGTCGAAGGCCTGTTTGAGCAGGTCAGAAGTAAGATTGTCAGTGAAATCGCGGCCGCGCGCGCCGAAGAGAAGCAGTACGGAACGGCTTGGCCGCAGGTCAGCTTCGCGGATCTGGCCGCCGGTCGCATCAGCGAACAGACCAAAGATCACATCCGCCGCCGTGGCTGCGTGGTGGTGAAGCAAACCTTCAGCCGTGAGCAGGCGCTGGCGTGGGATGCTGACATGCTCAACTACCTCGACGACAATGATTTCGACCGTGTCTATCAGGGACCGGGTGACAACTTCTTTGGCAACCTCGACGCCTCGCGGCCGGAGATCTATCCCATTTACTGGAGCGATGCGCAGATGTCGGCCCGCCAGAGCGAGGCCATGGCGCAAACCCAGGCGTTCCTCAATCGCCTGTGGAAATTCGAATCCGCCGGTACGCGCTGGTTTGATCCAGACGTGAGCATCATCTATCCGGATCGCATCCGTCGCCGGCTGCCGGGCACCACCTCAAAAGGGCTGGGCGCGCACACCGACTCCGGCGCGCTGGAGCGCTGGCTGTTGCCGGCCTATCAGCAGGTGTTCAGCAAGATCTTTTCTAACCAGTTCGATCAGTATGATCCGTGGGACGCGGCGCACCGCACGGCCGTGCAGGAGTATCAGTCTGGCACCACCACCAAATGTTCGGTGTTCCGCACGTTCCAGGGCTGGACCGCGCTCTCCGACATGCAGCCTGGTCAGGGACTGCTGCACGTGGTGCCGGTGCCGGAAGCCATGGCTTATCTGCTGCTGCGTCCGTTACTGAAGGATGTGCCGGAAGAGGAACTGTGCGGCGTGGCGCCGGGCAAAGTGCTGCCGGTATCAGAGCGCTGGCATCCGGAATTAATTGCCGGCCTGTGTTCGATCCCGGCGCTGCAGGCGGGTGATTCGGTGTGGTGGCACTGCGACGTGATTCATGCGGTGGCGCCGGTAGAAAATCAGCAGGGCTGGGGCAACGTGATGTACATTCCCGCCGCGCCGATGTGCGATAAAAACGCCGACTATGCGCAGCAGGTGTCGCAGGCGCTGGCGACCGGTGTCTCGCCGGGCGATTTCCCCAAAGAGGATTACGAAGCCAGCTGGCGCGGCCGTTTTACGCCGCAGGATCTGAATGAAAACGGCCGGCGCAGTCTGGGATTAGCGTGATTTCTGCTAAGCTGGGCAAAAACTTTTTTACAGCAGGCTCTATGAACGCACGTCATCAGCACATTATTCAACTGGTCAGCGAGCGCGGCAGCGTCAGCGTCAATGAACTGGCGCAAACCACTGGCGTTTCGGAGGTGACGGTGCGTCAGGATCTGAACCTGCTGGAGAAGGGTGGCTTTCTGCGCCGCGTGCACGGTTCCGCCGTGGCACCGGAAAGTGATGACATAGGCGCGCGCATGCAAACCCGTTTTGCGGTGAAAAAACGCCTGGCGGAGTACGCCGCCGGGCTGGTTAACCCCGGCGAAACGGTGTTTATTGAAGGCGGCAGCACCAATGCGCTGCTGGCGCGAGAGCTCAGCCATCGGCAGGACATCACCATCATCACCGTCAGCCATTACATCGCCGGACTGCTGCGTGAGCAGGGCGGCGATGTGATTATTCTCGGCGGGCTGTTTCAGAAAAGCAGTGAGTCGGTAGTCGGGCCGTTAACGCGGCTGTGCATTCAGCACCTCAACTTCCATAAGGCGTTTATTGGCATTGACGGCTGGGATGAGGCGACCGGTTTCACCAGCCGCGACATGCTGCGCTGCGATGTGGTGAACGCCATCATGGAAAAACCGACGCACACCGTCGCGCTCACCGACTCCTCCAAATTTGGTCAGATTCATCCCTATGCGCTGGCGCCGCTACAGCCGTTTAAGCAGGTGATCACCGACGCGGAGCTCGCCGCAGGCTGGCAGCAGCAGCTGCGTGCGCAGTCGCTGCAGCTCAGTCTGGTTTAACCTTTATTGCGTTCAATCTCTCCCTCAGGCTTAGCGTTATCAGCCATTGATTGCATCGACGCACTATTCATGTAATAAATAAAGTTACATGATGACAACCGATCGGGACAATGATGACGCAAAATACCAACGATATCTTCAACGAAGAGTTTGCGCGGCAGTACGACGCGTATAACGGCAAACATCAGCCAATCGCCGATAATCTGCATCTGCTGATTTCACTGGTGCTGGACAACGCGCCGCCGCAGGCGCGGGTGCTGTGTGTGGGCGTCGGGACCGGCAGCGAAATTATCCGGCTGGCGCAGCAGCACCCGGAATGGCAGTTTACCGGTGTCGATCCCTCACCGGACATGCTGGCGGTCTGCACAGAAAAACTCACCGCCGCCGGGATACGGGCGCGCTGCCAGCTGCATCAGGGCTACCTTAACGACGTGCCGGTTACCGCCGATTACGATGTGGTGCTTTGCCTGCTGGTGACGCATTTTATCCAGCATCCGCAGCGGGCGGGTATTTATCAGCAGATGCAGCAGCAGCTCAAACCGGGCGGACGCTTAGTGACGGCAGAAATTGTCGGCGATGTGCAGGATACCGGCTTTGATGAACAACTGCTGTTCTGGAAAACCATGCATGAGAGCGCCAGCGGCAGGGCGCAAAATCTGGATGAGATGAAGCAGATGCTGACGCAGCGGCTGCTGTTACTGCCTGCTGCCCAGACCGAAGCGCTGATGGCGCAGGCCGGGTTCACGCCGCCGCAGCGCTTCTTTCAGTCGCTGCTGATACATGGCTGGACGGCGCGCAAGCGCTAAACCGCTTAATAAGGTTGAGTGAGCTGACGATTCAATAAGATAGCAGCGCCTGCGCCGTCAGCTCGTCGGTGATCAAACCGGTGACGAGTCCGCTGGCCAGCACCGCGCGGATCGCCGCCACTTTACTCGGTCCGCCGGTCAGCGCCACGATCTCTGCGCGCTGCGCCAGATCCAGCGGTACCGACAGCGTGCGTGCCGTCAGCGAGTTGTGAATCATCTGCCCGTCGGCAGCAAAAAAGTGCCCCAGCAGTTCGCCCACCGCGCCGGCTTCCGACAGGGCGCGGATCTCGGCTGCATCGATCATCCCGGCTTCCACCAGTTGGGCGGCCGGTTCCACGGTGCCAATGCCCACCAGCTTCACTTCACTGTGCGCGGCCATGCTAAACACTTCGCTGACGCCACGCTGCGCCAGCAGCACATCGCGATCCTCTTCGGTGTTGGCAAAAAACGGTACCGGCATCATGTAGGCCTGCGCACCGGTTTTTTCGGCGATGCGATGCATCACGTCATGCGGATTGAGCGCGTAGTTGCGCGTCAGACAGCCGAGCAGGGAGACAAAGCGCAGGTGCGGCGCGTCGATACGTGCCAGCTGGTGAATTGCTGCCGACAGCGTCCGGCCGTGGCCGAGACCCAGCGTGATCGCCGGCGTGGAGGCCAGCAGATTACGCAAATAGTCGGCACCGGCCATGCCCAGCGCGCGCACCGGCAGGCCTTCTTCACCGAGATCGGGTGCCACCTGACAAAAGTTCAGGCCGTAGCGGCTGCGCAACTGCTCTTCCAGCGTCACGCAGGCGACAATCGCGCCGTCGATGGTGACTTTCACCGCGCCTTCGGCCACCATGCGCGCAATCAGCCGATGGGTTTTCACCGACGGCAGGCCGAGCCGTTTGGCTACTTCAGCCTGCGTCAGGCCGCCAACATAGTGCAGCCAGGCCGCCCGCAGGGCCAGAGAGTCATCGCGTTCAGCGGAAGTCGGTGCGGATTTCATCGGGTTGTCCCTGTCTGGTTGAGGGGGGCTGCGGGCTGACGAAAGCCCTCAGCACGGCATGCTCACGCGAGATGCAAATCCTGCACCCCGGTATCAATATGGTCGGCCCAGAACGCCACGCTTTCGGCAATCTCCGCCACCACATTGCTGTCGGTGGGTTCGCGCTCTTTGAAGCTTAGCTCGAGGCAAATCTCGTTATCCTGCGCGCCGCCGCGCGCCAGCGCCTCAAGCAGCGGCTGCGGCTGAATGCGACCGCCGGCATTGTACTGCAATGTAAAGGGCCTGTGCCCGCCTTTATCCATCATGCTCTGCTTTATATGGATGATGGGCGAAAAGCGCGGCACCGCTTCAGCCCACGCGTAAGGATCGTAGTCACGCGGATCGTCAGAGGTGACATCGCCATGATCGATATCCGCCATCATCCACATCGGCAGGGCAAACTGTGCCGCGCTCAGCCGCTGTTGCAGCGCCATACAGGCGGGAATGGTTTCGCCAAATTCGCGCCCGACGCTCATTGGTTCCCAGAAAAGGTAATGCAGACCGGCCGCTTTGGCGTGTTCCGCCACTTCCGCCCAGCAGTCAATGGCGATGGCAATCAGCGCTTCACGCCGCGCCGCATCGTTAAAATCCCGTTGAGTGAAGATGGCAAACTGCGAGCCCACCGCGACGCCGCCCAGTTCCGCGGTGATGTCGGCAAAGGTCTTGAACCAGTCAATGTAGTAGCGACGTACCGCCGCATCCGGATGACCAAAATGGTTGAGGCGGCCATACGGGCCGGTCATGCCGGAGGTGACGCGCACGCCGGTGGCACGCAGCGCCTGCTGCATGCGGCGCGTCATGTGGGTGAGCGTGGCAGCAGGCCAGCCGGGATTGATAAACTCATGCGTCAGCTGCAGATCGCGGATGCGGATCTGCTGAGCCACGGTGTGAATTAAATCGCCGGGATCGGCGAAGCGGTTCACCAGCGGATTGGTATTCAGCGAAAGCGTTAATGGCATGCGGCACCTCTCAGCCAGCGTGGGCGCGCAGCGGCGCGGCAGGGTGGAAAGTCTGTTCGAACCACTGGCTGAACGCGGTGCGCTGTGCAGCGCTGAGGTGCAGCTGATGTTTGGTGCGACGCCAGAGAATGTCTTCCGGCTGCTGCGCCCATTCGTACTGCACCAGATAACGCACCTCGGCCTCGTACAGCTGGCCGCCAAAATGCTCACCGAGATCGCTCAGCGAACTGGCGGTGCCCAGCAGCGTGCTCATACGCGCACCGTACAGTCGCGCATAGTGCTTGCGCAGCGGCTGCGGCAGCCACGGCCAGCGCGTTTTGATCTCCTCCAGGAAGCTGTCAAAATCGGCATTGGCGATCTCGCCGCCCGGCAGCGTGGCGCTGCGCGTCCAGTCCGCGCCCATGTTGGGGAAAAACGGCGCCAGCTGCTGCAGCGCATGCTCGGCCAGCTTGCGGAACGTGGTAATTTTGCCGCCGAACACGTGCAGCAGCGGGGCATCCTGTTGATTATCGAGGTCGAACACATAATCCCGCGTCACCGCCGAGGGATTGCCTTTACCGTCGTCAAACAGCGGCCGTACGCCGGAGAAGCGGGTAATCACATCGCTGGCGCGCAGCTTAACCTTGAAGTAGCAATTCACCACGTCGATCAGGTACTGCTGCTCACTATCATCCGCACTGACATCTTCCGCTTTGCCCTGCCAGGGAATGTCGGTGGTGCCGATTAACGCTTTATCACCCTCATAAGGATTGATAAAAATCACCCGCTTGTCGGTGTTTTGCACCAGATAGGCCTGCTGGCCCTCCCAGAATTTCGGCACGATGAGGTGCGAGCCTTTCACCAGCCGCACGCTGCGCTGGCTTTGCGTGTGGCTAACCTGATTGACGATATCCAGCACCCACGGCCCGGCGGCATTCACCAGCGCACGGGCGAACACCGTGCGCTGCGCGCCGCTGGCCTGATCCTGCAGGGTAATCTGCCATTTGCCCGGCAGACGCTGTGCTGCCACGCAGCGGGTGCGCGGCAGAATGGTGGCGCCGCGCTCGGCGGCATCCAGCGCATTGAGTGTCACCAGCCGGGCATCGTCCACCCAGCAATCGGAGTACTCAAAGCCTTTCTGGTAGCTGTCCAGCAGCGGTGCGCCTTCAGGATCGCGCGTCAGATCGAGCACGCGCGTGCCCGGCAGTTTTTTGCGTCCGCCAAGGTGGTCATACAGGAACAGCCCCAGCCGCACCAGCCACGCCGGACGATCGGACGGGCTGTGCGGCAGCACAAAGCGCATCGGCCAGATAATGTGCGGCGCCGCGTTCAGCAGCACCTCGCGTTCAATCAGCGCCTCGCGCACCAGGCGGAATTCGTAGTACTCCAGATAGCGCAGGCCGCCGTGCACCAGTTTACCGGAGCGCGAGGAGGTGCCTGCGGCAAGATCGTCCTTTTCACACATCATCACCGACAGCCCGCGCCCGGCGGCATCGCGCGCGATACCGGCACCGTTAATGCCACCGCCGATCACAAACAGATCCAACGTGTTGTCACTCATGCGTTACTCCTTAAAACTGTTTAATGCCTGCCAGGCGGCAGGAAGATCGCGGCGGATCTGCTGATATTGAGGGAACAGCTGCTGGTAGCGCTGCATCAGCGCAGGCGATGGCGCTTCGGCGTCGTCCAGCAGCGGGCGCACCCAGCGTTCAACGCACTGCGCCATGTCCGGATACGCGCCAATCGCCACCGCTGCCATCATGGCCGCACCCGCTGCGCCGGCTTCCTCGCGCTGGCTGATGCGCACCGGCGCGCCGGTGCAGGCGGCAAGGATTTGCCTGAGCGGCTGCGATCGCACCGCACCGCCGGTAAGGCGAATTTCTCCCGGCAGCGTGGCGCCCATCGCCTGATAACAGTCGCGAGCTG
Organism: gamma proteobacterium symbiont of Scutellera amethystina; assembly: GCF_059730845.1. Classification (NCBI taxonomy): domain Bacteria; kingdom Pseudomonadati; phylum Pseudomonadota; class Gammaproteobacteria; species gamma proteobacterium symbiont of Scutellera amethystina. The sequence goes on along the minus strand of NZ_AP035935.1, from coordinate 2,145,385 downwards.
CCATGCCGATGCCTTCAATCACGCCGCGCACCAGGTCGCCAAAGTTGTGCTGGTAGTTGAGGCCGGTGAAACTGGCGCGCGCGTCGGCGTTAACAAACGGTCCGCGCTCACCGGCCAGCGAAATGTAAGGATGGAACAGCAGGGTGCCCGGCTGCGCGTCGTTGAGCCAGCGATCGATCTGCTGCACCAGCCGCGCATGATCGGTTTCACAGCCAAAGCTGCTCAGCAGATCGCTGGCCACGTTCAGCAGCCAGTCGAGATTGAGCGTGGAAGCCATGTTGGTTTGCACCTGAGTGACATAACCTGGCCACGGCAGCGGGATCACGTAGCCGGTTTGCGCCGGGTTGAGCCATACCTCGTCAATAGTGACGCTGCGCAGATGCACGCCGGTTGAGCCGACAATCGAACAGGCGGTATTGGCTTCACCGGTGTGCACCCCCGCACCGAGTGCGGTCATCGCCATATCGACATAGCCGAGACACACCGGCGTGCCAGCCAGCAGGCCGGTTTGCCGGGCGGCGTCAGCGGTGAGGCCATGGGTGATTTGCGTACCGTCGATAATCTCCGGCAGCAGGTGGCGCCGGTGGTTAAGCCCCAGCGCGTCAATCACCGTATCGTCGTAGCGCTGGTGGCGATAGTTGCCAAAGGTAAAGCTGGCTTCAGACGGATCGGTGGCGCGCACACCGGTCAGATTGAGATAGAGCCAGTCCTTACAGTGCAATGCCACTTCGGCGCGCGCCAGCAGTTCGGGATAGTGCTGGTCCATGTGCGCCAGCTGCGCACCCTGCTGGCAGGTGTTAAGACCGGTACCGGTGGCCTGAAAGCGTGCGGCGGCCAGCGGCTCCTGATTGAGTTTTTCCACCGTGGCGGCGGCGCGGGCATCCAGCCAGATCCACGCATCGTCCACCGGCTGATTATCAGCACCGACCAGCCAGCTGCCGTCGCCCTGGGCGGTCACCGCCACGGCCACCACGCGTGCCGCCAGATTCTCCACCCGATCGCCGAGCTTGTGAATCGCACTGACCGCATCCTGCCAGGTTTGCGTCATTGACTGCTGGGCGGCACCGCCTGCGCTGCGGTAATAGCGATTGCGCGCCGACGCGCACGCCAGCTGGTTACCTTCCAGATCAAACGCCACCGCTTTAACCACCGAGGTGCCGGAATCCAGACCCAGAATGATATCGCCACTCTCCACATACACCTCCGTTCGCTGCTCCCGGTGCGGGAACCCCTGTTTGGTTTATCCGCAGCCTTGTTAATGAGCTGTGATGATTTTGCTAAATACTGTCTTACACCACTTCTCATGGAGATAACATATCTGATGTATTATTTTTCTCAAAAAAGAATAAATTTCACTCCGGATGGCGAGTCCGATCACAAAATCAGCGGGGGTTGCGGATGTGATTAAACACTGTGAAAGGTTTTTAATGATTGTATTAAAGGGGTTTTTAAACGGATTGGGGGTGATTACAGGCAAATAAGCGATCCAGATCGCGCTGTGCGAAAAATTGCGCGCCACCTGTTGACAATTTAGTCACAACAGCACAATTCTCATCACACAAGTTATCACATTTATAACATTGCACGACGATGAACATCGTCGCTGTGCATCCTGAGAGGTCACGTTATGTCCGAGGTCTCAATCTTAACGCAGCAGCTGGCACGCAAACGTCGGCGGCGCTACACGCTCAGCGGCGTGGTGATCGTGGCGCTGGTAGCCGCCATGGCGCTGGATACCAAAGTAGTGCGCATCGGTTCGGCAGACGACGCGCGTCAGCAGGGCTTCTCCGCAGACAGCTACGGGCAAAAAACCTTTCCCGGCATCCAGCAGGATGTTGAAGCGCGCGCGGTGGATGCCGCCACGCTGGCGGCCGCACTGAACAGCGATCGGCAGCAGGCGGTGGCCAGATACGGTGTCGGCTCGCCGCTGCCGGTGCTGCCGGTCAAACTGCAGGGCGTGGTGCAGCCGGGGCAGATGGGTGTTTTCCCGTTACAGGTCGCCGGTCTGCCGGCGGGCACGCAGCTGCGGTTGCAAACCGGCCCGGCGATTACCGGCACCGATCTGCGTGATGCCAGCGGCAAAATTCAGTTTGGTGATTTTACTAATCAGATCGAATACCAGAACGCCGGGGCGGCGATTAACCGCGCCATGAAAGCGGCGGTGCTGGAGAAACTGGACCGCGACGCGCTGCCGGGCAAAACCTTGCAGGTGGTCGGCGTGTTCCGTCTGCTCAGTCCGACCAACTGGCTGATTACGCCGGTGCGCGTGGAGGTGCAATGAAACCGTTCAACGTCAACCCGGCGCTGCTGAAAGGAGAAGTGATTCTGCAGGCGCGCAACGTCAGCAAAGTGTATGGCTCCACCCATGCGCTGAAAGGCGTCAATTTTGAAATCCGCCGCGGCGAAGTCACCACGCTGTTCGGTGAAAACGGCGCCGGTAAATCGACGCTGATGAAAATTCTTTCTGGCGTGATTACGCCAACATCCGGGGAAATTCTGTTAAACGGCGAAGCAAAGGTGTTCCGTTCGGCCACCGAGGCGCGCGACTGTGGTATCTCGATTATTCATCAGGAGCTGAATCTCGCGCCCAACATGAACGTGCGCGACAACATTTTTATGGGGCGGGAAATCATGCGGCCCGGCGGGGTGGATTACGCCGAAGAGGCGCGGCTGACCCGCCATCTGATGGCGGCGCTGGAGGAGGATATTGATCCGCTGACGCCGGTGGAGAACCTGCGTCTCGGGCAGCAGCAGATTGTGGAGATCGCCCGCGCGCTGTCGGTGAATTCACAAATCCTGATCATGGATGAACCGACCTCGGCGCTCAGCGCGGCGGAAGTGGCGGTGCTGTTTCAGGTCATCCGCGATCTGACCAGTCAGGGCGTGGCGATTGTGTATATCTCACACCATCTGGAGGAAGCACTGGAGATCACCGATCGCGCAGTGGTGCTGCGTGACGGCGTGATGACCGCCTACGCCCGGCGCGACGAGATCGACCTTGAATGGATCGTGCGCAACATGGTGGGAGAGCACTTCGACCTCGGTTCACCGCCCGGCGGCTATGCCTTCGGCGGTGACGCGCTGACGGTGCAGGCGTTAACCGTGAAAAGCAAAACCGGTATCCGGCTGGTGGATCAGCTATCGCTGACGGTGCAGGCCGGCGAGATTGTCTGCATTTATGGCCTGATGGGCGCGGGGCGCACCGAGCTGCTGGAGTGTCTCGCCGGACGGCTGAAGCAGAGCAGCGGGCACATTCTGCTGCAGGATACCGAGATCTCCGCGCTGTCGCTGTCGCAGCGCATCAAAATGGGGCTGGCGCTGGTCCCGGAGGATCGTCAGCGCGACGGGCTGGTGCAGACCATGACGGTGGGCGAAAACCTGTCGCTGGCCAGCATCAGCGAGTTTGTGCGCGGGCTGGTGCTGTCAACGCGACGGGAGAAACAGCTGATCAGTGACAGCATTCGTAACGTGACGGTCAAGACTGCCGGCGGTGAGGCGGCCATCGGTTCCCTGTCCGGCGGCAATCAGCAAAAGGTGGTGATCGGCAAAATGCTCGCCACCCGACCCAAAGTGATTCTGCTGGATGAACCGAGCCGCGGCATCGATATCGGTGCCAAAGCCGAAGTGTTTCGTCTGCTGGCGGAGAATGCCAGCAAAGGGCTGGCGGTGGTTTACACCACCTCAGAAGTGGGCGAGTGCCTGAGTATCGCGCACCGCATCGTGGTGATGAGCAAAGGGCGCATCTCGGCCATCTTCGACGCCAGCGTGAGCAAAGAACGCATTATGGCCGCTTCGGGCGAGTCTCTGGTGGCATGACATGAAAAACGGAGCAAACGGTATGACTGACAGAACCCAAACGCTGGATAGCGCACCGCGGGTGGCGAAACCGGCCAGCGGCAAGCGCCTCAATCTGGCGCGGCTGCTGCTGGAAGGGCGTGCTTTTATTGCACTGCTGGTGATTATCGCCACTTTCTCCCTGCTATCGCCCAACTACTTTACCGGCGCGAATTTCCTCACCATGGCATCGCATGTGGCGATCTTCGGTTTGCCGGCGATCGGCATGCTGCTGGTGATCCTCAACGGCGGGATTGATTTGTCAGTCGGCTCGACGCTGGGACTGGCTGGCGTGATGGCCGGCTTTATGATGCAGGGCATCAACCTTGAAGCGCTGGGCGTGGTGCTCTATCTGCCGGTGTGGGCGGTGGCGATTCTGACGCTGGTGCTGGGCGCGCTGGTGGGGCTGGTCAACGGCGTGCTGATAGCGATTTTTCGCGTCCCGGCGTTTGTCGCCACGCTCGGCACCATGTATGTGGCGCGCGGTATCGCGCTGCTGATCACCAACGGTCTGACCTACAACAAACTCTCCGGCAGCGAAGCGCTGGGCAATACCGGTTTCGACTGGCTCGGTTTTAACCGCCTGTTCAACATCCCGGTCGGCGTGCTGGTGCTCGGCGCAGTGGCGCTGGCCTGCGGTTTCCTATTGAGTCGCTCGGCGTTTGGCCGCTGGCTGTATGCCTCGGGCGGTAACGAGCGCGCCGCCGATCTCTCCGGCGTGCCGGTAAAACGCATCAAAATCAGCGTCTACGTGCTGTCGGGTATCTGCGCGGCGATGGCCGGGCTGGTGCTCTCTTCGCAGCTGACCTCCGCCGGTCCGACAGCAGGCACCACCTACGAGCTGACCGCCATTGCTGCGGTGGTGATTGGCGGAGCGGCGCTGACCGGAGGACGCGGTAACGTGCGCGGCACGCTGCTGGGCGCGTTCGTGATTGGCTTTCTCTCTGATGGCTTGGTGATTATCGGCGTTTCTGCCTACTGGCAGACGGTGTTCACTGGCGCCGTGATTGTGCTGGCGGTATTGCTCAACACCCTGCAATACGGCCGGCGCGGTCGCTAACCCTGCGCGCGCTGGCAGGCTGGCGCGCGAGTAACCGTAAAACAAACCTGTACCCTAATAATAACGGAGCACCTATGTTCACTAAACGTCTGTTTATCGCCGCCGCCGCGATGGCCATCTCCACCTTTGCCTTACCCAGCTGGGCCAACAACGGCCTGATGACCATCATCGTCAACGATCCCTCCAACCCATACTGGCTGACTGAGGGCCAGGTCGCGCAGAAGGCGGCGGAGAAGCTGGGCTACAGTGCCAAAGTCAGCGCGCACAAAGGGGATACCAACACCGAAAGCCAGCTGATTGATACGGCGATCACCAATAAATCGAAGGCGATCATTCTCGATCCGGCTAACGCCGACGGCTCGATTGGCTCGGTAAAGAAAGCCATCGCCGCCAATATTCCGGTGTTCGTGATCAATGCCGAACTGAACCAGAGCGGGCTGGCTAAAGCGCAGCTGGTGTCGAATAACGCGCAGGGCGCGGCAGTAGGCGCGATGGAGTGGGTGAAGCAGGTGGGTGACAGCGCCAGCTATGTCGAGCTGGTGGGACCGCCGTCGGATAACAACGCCGCCACGCGCGCCAACGGTTTCGATACCGTGCTGTCTCAGTACCCGACGCTGAAGAAAGTCGGCCAGGAAGTGGCGAACTGGGATCGCACCCAGGGCTTTAACAAAATGCAGTCGCTGCTGCAGGCTAATCCGAACATCAAAGGGGTGATCAGCGGTAACGATGAGATGGCGCTGGGTGCTATCGCCGCCCTGAAGGAAGCCGGCAAACTCAGTCAGGTGAAAGTGGGTGGGTTTGACGGTTCACCGGATGCGGTCGACGCGGTTAAAGCCGGTACGCTGGCCTATACCGTGATGCAGCCGGTAGCGCAGTTCGCACAGAAGGCGGTAGAGCAGGCGGACACCTTCCTCAAAACCGGCAAAACCGGTGTAGCACAGGAGAAGCAGCTGTTTGACTGTATCCTGATCACCAAAGACAACGCCGGTGATTTCGTTTCGCCGTTTGTCCTGAAGCAGTAAGTCAGATTACCGATGGCGGCATTTTGGCCGTCATCGGTTAGCTGCTGCGCGCCTGATTTGCAAAAGAAACGTTTACGCGCTGTAATCAAAGCCGAAACTGCATTTCCGCTTCACTTTCCGGACGAAACATGGCGCATAACCCGCAAGAGACTTCCGCTGGTCACTTCCTGAATGAAACCTTACCGGGCGACAGCCGTCAGGCGCGTCAGCTGGCACGACGCCAGCTCATAGCCGAAGCCGTGATGGCCGAAGGCGCGGTGCGTATTGAAGATATTACTGAGCGCTTCGGGATCAGCCTGATGACCGCCCATCGCGATATTGATGAGATGGTCGAGCGCGGGCTGCTGCATAAATCACGCGGCGTGGTCTCTGCCACACCAACCAGCCTGGTGGAATCCAGCGATCTCTACCGTGCCACGCGCCAGCTGGAAGAGAAGCAGGCAATTGCCGAAGTGGCCGCTGGCTACCTTGAACCCGGCCAGGCGCTGTTTCTGGATGATTCTACTACCGTGCTGCAGATGGCGCGGCTGCTGCCGGCCAAAGCGCCGCTCACGGTGATCACCAACTCGCTGACGTTAATGAATGAATTACGCAACGGTCGCGATATCACCCTGATGGGTCTCGGCGGCCAGTTTCATCACTGGTGTAACGCCTTTATGGGGCGCATGACGCGAGACGAAATTGCCAGCCTGCGCGCCGATGTGTTTTTTGTCAGCATGTCGGCGATTATTGATGATGCGGTGTTTCACCAGTCGGCCGAGACGGTGGAAACCAAGCGCGCGATGTTCGAGGCGGCGCAGAAGCGCATCCTGATGATGGATAACACCAAGTTTGAGCGGCGCGCACTGCATCGCTTTGCCCACCTGAGCGAGTTTGATGTAGTGATCGTTAATCAGGGCACGCCGGTGCCAGTGCTGCGTCGCCTGCAGGAGCTGGGGGTGAATGTGGTGGTGGCACCGATGAAAACCGGGCAGGGACGCACAGAGGCGTAATGCCCGGTTTGCGCCTTAGCCAAGGCCGATGAAGAAGCCGGCAATGGTGGCGCTCATCAGATTGGAGAGTGTTGCGGCGATCAGCGCGCGCAGGCCCAGCCGCGCGATTTCCGGGGTGCGCTCTGGTGCGACGGCAGAAAAGGCGCCGACCACCACGCCAATCGAACCAAAGTTAGCAAAGCCGCACAGGGCGAACGAGACGATGGCGATGGTTTTGCCGTCGAGCGCGCCCGCCTGATGCAGATAAGGTGAAAAGCTGATGTAGGCGACAAACTCGTTCACCACCAGTTTCTGACCTATCAGGCTGCCCGCCAGCGCCGCATCGTGCCACGCCACGCCCATCAGCCACGCCAGCGGGGCCAGCGCGAAGCCGAGTATTCCCTGCAGGCTGATGTCGCCGTGACCAAACCAGCCGCCGAGTATGCCGTTGAGCATCGCGATAATACCGACAAACGCCATCACCACCGTCGCCAGACCAGCGGCTATTTTCATCCCGGTAATCGCTCCGCTGGCGGCGGCTTCAATCAGGCTGCGTGCCGGCGTGTCGCTAAACGACAGGTGGGTAAAAGTCACCTGCGACGCTTCCGTTGCCGGACTGAGCAGCCGGGCGAACAGAATGCCGCCGGGAATAGCCATCAGCGAGGCGGCCAGCAGATATTCAATTGGTACCCCCAGCCCGGCATAGCCGAGCATTGTGGAACCGGCTATCGAAGCCATGCCGCTGCAGATGGCGGTGAACAGTTCGTTGCGATTGAGACGGTTGACGAAGGGTTTGACGATGGCCGGGATCTCATTCTGGCCGAGGAAAATGGTGGTGACCGCCACGAAGGATTCGATCTTACTGATGTTAAGCGCGCGCTGAAAGATGCCGCCGAGCAGGCGAATGATGGCGCCCATCACGCCAATGTAGTAGAGCACGCTAACCAGCGCGGTGATAAAGATGATGGCCGGCAGAACGTGAAAAGCAAACACAAAGCCGGCGCCGTTAAACACCTTGTCCATTTGCGGTCCGGCCAGCGCGCCAAATAGAAACGCGCTGCCCGCATCACTGTAAGCCAGCGCCTGATGCACGCCGCTGGCGACTTTTTCCGCCAGCCATTTGCCCGGCGGCAAATAGAGGATCGCGCCGCCGAGGGCAATCTGAATCAGTAACGCGGCACCGGTGGTGCGCAGACTGATGTGCTTTTTATTTACTGACAGCAGAAACGCGATCGCCAGTAATACCACCATACCCAGAACACTTCTCATTATATCCATCATGATATTTCCTGATGTCAGCCTGGTGAGGTTGCATAGCGGTATGGGCGACCACTTTCTGCCCATATTGTGGGGTTAAAGGATTAGCGGTACCTGCGCACGCAGTCTTCGACTAAATCCCAGAACCAGGCGGTATCCAGCGTGATGCCCACTTTGGTGTTTGCCGGTTTCCCCAGCACGCCCAGCGCATCACACACCGTGCGGCCATAGCAGGGACCGCTGTTGACATCGATTTCGACAAACATCGGCTGAACGTTGAAGGCATCCGGATTGATCAGATAGGCGACACAGGTGGCGTCATGCACCGGGCCGCCCGCCAGACCGTAATTATCGTGCTGGGTTTTCAGCGTAAAATTCATCATGTCGCTGAACAGCTTTCCGGCCGGGCCGCCAGCCTTTTCCATGCGGGTAATGATGTCCGGCGTGCACACCGTCTGGTGCGTTAAGTCGAGGCCCATCATCACCAGCGGGGCGCCGGCGGTAAATACCACGCGCGCGGCTTCCGGGTCGGCAAAAATATTAAACTCCGCCGACGGGGTAAAATTACCGGTGCCGTAAGCGCCGCCCATCAGCACAATTTCACGGATTTTAGGAATGATTTTCGGCTGCATGCGCATCGCTACCGCAATATTAGTGAGCGGGCCGACCGGCACCAGCGTGATATCCCCGTCGCTGTTCATCAGCGTATCGATAATAAAGTTTACCGCGTGCTTTGTTTCCGCTTTACGCGTCAGCGGGCCGAACACCGGGCCGTCAAGACCGGTTTCGCCGTGAATATTATCGGCGACGATCTGCTGGCGCATAATCGGCTGCGGCATGCCGGCATAAACTGGCGTGTCAATATTCAGCGTCTGGCAAACGTTCAGGCCGTTAACCAGCGTTTTGTCCAGAATTTGATTGCCCGCCACGATACTGATGCCGAGCAGTTCTATCGAAGGATGTTTCGCGGCCAGCATGATGGCGATGGCATCATCATGACCGGGATCACAGTCCAGAATAATTTTACGTGCTGTCATGGTTTATTCCTCAGCTTCTTTATTTATCACCTTAATTTCATTGCAGAAATTTTCCGGTGCGGTAGGGTAGAGGCCTTCACCTTAGCAGCGGCGTGACACGCCAGAGTATGAGAAATCTCATAGTGGACATCGAATGATGAAAGAAATAAATAATGACGCGCTAAAGCAGCAGTTAATAATGGCGTCCGGCTATTGCGATAAATTTTCAGCCGATGTGATCCCGCACACACATTTATTTCATATTCTTGCCGGGGACTATATTGTGCGCGAGGGGGCTCTGCCGGCGTATATGTTTTATCTGGCGCGCGGTCGCACCAAACTGTATGTCACGCTGGCTAATGGCCGTATTTCGCTGGTGGATTTCTTTAATGCGCCCTGTTTTATTGGCGAGATTGAAGTCCTGGATGAAACGCATACTTCACGCGCGGTGCAGGCGATTGAAGCCTGCTGGTGCCTGGCGCTGCCGGTGAAAACCTGCCGCACGCTATTATTAAATGATGCGCAGTTCCTGCGCCACGCCTGCCTTGGCCTGGTGAAAAAGAATTTCCGCAATATTGTCACCTCAACGCGCAATCAGGCGTTTCCGCTGGTTAACCGGCTGGCGGCCTTTATCCTGCTGACTCAGCATGACGGTGTGTATAAAGAGAAACATACGCAGGTGGCGGAGTACCTTGGCGTGACCTATCGCCACCTGCTGTATGTGTTTGCGCAGTTCAGCGCAGAAGGGGTGCTGCGTAAGCAGCAGGGGGGGTATGCGATCGGTAACCGCGCGGCGCTAACGGCCTTAGCCGAAGAGATGGAACCCGGCGCAGCGCTGCCGGGTCACTGAGGTTTATGCGCCCTGGCGGGTGGCCGCCAGCACGATTTCCCGCACGCAGACCGACTGCGGCTGTGAATAGGCGTAATCGATGGCGCTGGCCACGTCGTCTGCGCTGAGCACCTTGCCGCCCATTTCGGCTTTCCACGCGTGATAACCTTCCTTAATTGCTTCGCTGGTGGTGTGACTCAACAGCTCGGTTTCAACAGCGCCGGGTGCGATAACGATCACGCGTACATTGTGCGGCGACAGCTCTTCGCGCAGGTTCTCTGACATGCCATGCACAGCGAATTTAGTGCCAACATACACTGCGTGATTAGGAAACGTCTTCCGTCCGGCCACTGAGCTGATATTAATGATCGTGCCACTTTTACGGTCAATCATGCCTGCGGTGACCGCCTGCACGCCATTGAGCAGGCCTTTCACGTTGACGTCGAACATCTTATCCCATTCGCCGGCATCCTGTTGTTCAATCGCGCCGAGCAGCATCACGCCCGCATTGTTAATCAGCGCATCGACCGGGCCAAACTGCTGCTCAGCATCATGCACTGCGGTGGTAAATGCGTGGCGATCGGTCACATCAACCGCGCGGCACAGGGCGTTGGGCAGATTCAGTGCCGTCATACGATCGATACGGCGAGCCAGCAGCAGCAGGGCATGTCCACGCGCTGAAAGCAGCTTTGCCGTGGCAAGACCGATACCGGAGCTGGCACCGGTGATGACGATTAAAGGTTTAACATTCTGGGTCATAATGACTTCCTCATAGATAAAATTAATGGCGAAGCTGAGGCGTGCACTTTAAATCGCGCAGAAATTGGTGAAAAATGGTTTATTTCTTTCGCCGATATAATGATTTTCTATGGATAAGCGACAGCTAAAAGCTTTTATCTGCGTGTTTGAGGAGCGCAACATCACGCGCGCCGCACAGTTACTCAATCTGACGCAGCCCGCGCTCTCGGCCACGATCAAACTGCTGGAAGAGGAGCTGGCCACCACGCTTTTTATCCGCAGGCCGCGCGGCGTGGAGGTCACGGAGGACGCTCGCGTCCTTTATCCGCAGGCGCGCAAGATGCTCAGCGATATGCAGGCGCTGGTGACACGCTTTCGGCAGCCGTCGGATTGCCTGCCGCTGAAGATTGGCGTTGAAGGGGATGTCGCCCCCGCCCAGCTGGCGCAACTGCTGACGGCCATCCGGCAAGATTTTCCCACGGTGCTGCTTAGCGTCGAGCCCGGCTGCGTGGGCGATATCCGGCTGGCGTGTGAAAGCCTGCGCTGCGAAGACGAGCTGTTTATGCCGCTATTTGAAGAGCACTACGTGCTGGCGTATCCCGCCAGTCACGCGCTAAGTCAGCTGGAAACGCTGACCCATGAACAGTTACATCCGCTGCCGTGGGTGATGGTGCCGACTGATGAGTCGCATCAGCGGCTGCTGCCGTTTTACGGTGCGGGTGCGGCCGCGGCCAACGCCGGCAGCTACGCGCTGGCGCTGGATCTGGCGGAAGCCGGCTTTGGCGTCACCATTGCGCCGGCGCCGCTGGTTGCCGCGCGGCATCGCCTGGCCTGGCGCGCTTTACCCGGTCAGCCGCTGATGCGGCGTGTCGGCATTTGCTATGCGGTTCAGGCGCAGGCCAATCCGGCGGTAGAACGGCTGCTGGCGCACTTCAGCCACGGCGCGCCTTTGCGTACTTCGTGATAGATCCGGTGCGCTGCAGGGCGCACCGGATCAAAGCGGATTAGCGCGGGTTCATCATGTCAAATATGGCGTCAAAATTGCCGTCGCGTTCGGCCCAGCGCCGCGCATGGTCACGCTCCAGCAGCAGTTCGCCGCGCGCGACCGGGCCATTTTCCAGCATCTGCAGAATCTGCGCGATATAGTCTTCCAGCGGCATGGCGCGGGGATCGCTGAGCTGGTGATCACCGGTCAGCGCCGTCTGTAAATACGGCGGCAGCATTTCCAGCACCTCGACCGGGGTATTACGCAGCTGATGACGCAGCGAAACCAGCCAGGAATGCAGAAAGGCTTTGCTGGCGCAGTAGGTGGGAAAACTGGCCAGCGGCAGGAAGGCCAGCGCGGAACTGGTTGCCATCAGCGTGGCCTGCGGCTGACGGCGCAGCAGCGGCAAAAAAGCTGCGGTGACGCGAATCACACCGAGAATGTTGGTCATCACGATCTGCTCAGCAATATCACTGGTCCATTCGTCTGCCGTCACCGTTTCCGGCTGCGAGATACCGGCGTTGGCGATCAGCACGTTGATATGCGGGAACTGCGTGTGAATTGCCGCGGAACAGCGGGCGAGGGCGGTGGCGTCATTAATGTCCAGAGCAAAACCGGTAATTGCCGGGCGCTGGGCGGTGATCTCATCGAGCAGCGCCTGACGTCTGCCAGTGATAATGACGCGGTTTCCGCGATCGTGAAAAACCTCGGCCAGCCGGCGGCCAATACCGCTGGTTGCGCCGGTGATGAGCAGGGTGTTATTGGTCAGTTTCATAATGTGCCTTGTCAGTCAGAGAATGAAAGGCCACGTGCGGTGATGCACTGCTAGCGATCCCGATAAACAGGATGCGTAGAAAGCGTGAACGATGCCGTGGCGCTGTTCCGGTTTTCCTCTGCGCAGAGGCCCATTCCGGTTCAGGGCGCGTTGGATGACGGTAACGCCTACGGCAAGTCAGAAGTGAGATGCGCGCTTACTATATAGCGAGCCGGGGAGGGATGTCTATCCTGTCGTCCTGTTCCTGTAGCCTGTGGCGGCGTGTCTGATTCATGCGAAGGTGCAGGTGTGACATTTTCACTGCCAACCTTTCCTGCTAAAGACTGCGCTCAGCCCCATGCCATCGTTATCATCATAGATTTCCAAATATATGAATCCTGCTTTTTCTAAAACTCTAATTGATGCAATGTTCTCAGGATGAGTTCTGGCTATAACCTCGATAACATTCCCGGGTAATGTAGTGTGTTCAATTATTCCATTAACAAATTCAGTTGCATATCCATTCCCCCAAACGTCGGGGGTGAATTTGTAACCTAAGCTAACCACTTCTTTCCCTCTGAATTTTTTAAAAGAAAAACCGCCAAAGCCAATAATGCAATCTTCATTTGAGATTTTGCTAATTGCATGATTCCCAATGCCTTTAACCCTCCAGTGCTCTATCCATGTGTTCAGCACAGACTGTGAATATTCAATACTGGGAAATGGTGGTGATGGGTTGTAAGCATTATTCTCTACATCTCCATATATACGAAATAATGCATCTGCATGCCTGTGTGAAACTTTGTTGATTATTAGATTTGTAGTTTTGATCATATTTTCATACTCAAGGAGTTAATCTATCAATAAATGAGGGGAGGACTTCAATAGCCTCACGAAGGTCATCTTCATTAACCGCCCGTTGCCGCTTTTTAGCTGGAACTTTCTTCTCCCTCCTGCGGCTTGGTCCGTGACCGGCCGGAAGGCCCTGCGAGCGCGTGTTATCACGTTTGTCCTGCACCAGTTTAGCCACGGCCAGCGCACGGCCAAGCCGTTTGTTGTCAACGATCGCACCCTGACCAACTTCAGACAGCCGGTCGTAGGCAGAGTAGGGAAGCATCGTGCCGTGACTCCTGAGTTCAACGCGACCATCCGGGTACTGCCTGGTATCCAGATATTTACCCATCATGCGGCGGCTGTCATCTTTATCCTCAATGTATCAGCCCACCAACGCAGGCACGACGATACCGCGGCTGCAGGATCCTCAGTGCATGCATTTTTCGGGGGATCCAGAGTCCGGCTCATACCATCAGCTGACGCACGGTCTCTTTAGCCAACACAACGTCATGGAGTTCGGCCAGCTTCTCGCGGGCGAGCGTCGGACCAAAGTCGGCATATTTATCGCGAATGATGCCCAGAGCAACTTCAGCAAGGCCAGGAACAAGCTGGCGATTACCGCGCAATCCATGGCGGCAGTTCGCCAGTGCCAGCGGTCCAGATTCGCGATAACGTGTATTGTCACTGTAAAACGCCACCGGCTTGCCGTGTTTATCGAGGTAGTCGTGGGTGGCCATCATGTAATCAAAGGCCGACTCACTCTGACAGAAACGTAGGTGCATCAGACGACCGGTCGCGTCATCAACATAAACCAGCATGCAGCATTTTGGTGCGCGGCCTTCGAACCAGTCATGGTGTGAGCCGTCGATCTGGATAAGCTCGCCAAGGCAATCCCGGCGCTGGCGCGGCTGATATTGTGAACTAGCTAAAAAGTGACATTATCAAATTGGATTCTCAATCAAATGGCGCATAATGTATATTATGTTAAATATGGTATCCCGTCAGGTATCGCAATCCTTCAGTTTCGCCCTTTACGCCTCTTATCCCCACAGCGGCACTAATGATTATTGACTGATACTCTTAACATTACCGGCTCGATGGTCGGGATTGTATTTGTTGGGTCAAAATAGTTCGTGTAACAGTGAATCTTCCCTTACTCAGCTCTTCAGCATTAAGGCTTAAGACCATCATTTTGATCAGTCAGATGTAGCTTAAAGGCAAGCTAAACACCCCTATTATGATGGTTATCCAAAAACATATGTTGTCTGCCGCCGAAGGAAATCAGTACAAAAAATCTCGCCAGCTATAGGAGGGAAAGTAAAATTTTAGAAACTAATTCAGGTGAGCTTCAATTCGCTTACACAAAAACTCATAGAAGTTGTTCGCATAATGCAGTGAATTTTCAGAGGGTAACCTCTGAAATATTGGACACTCTCCATCTTTAAGTTGCGAGTAGTCAAAATAGAATATTTCACCAAAATCAGTTTCACTCACAACTAGTTGTTTTTCTTTTGCCTTAGCATTTTTCACATCAGTTAGATTCTGATAAACAATATCTCCACCACAGATATCCTTAAAATTTATGCCATAGATACTATATATTTCCTCGCCACCAATTTCGCCGCCAACATACTCCTTTAAAAAACCTTAGACGTTATACCGTGGGATATATCCGCGACCACCTGAAGCATCGGCCGTCACCGTCCATCACCCTGCGCGGCCACTGGATGGCTGAGCTGGGATTTGATACCGGGCAGAAGGTCGAGGTGATCACCACACCGGGGCAGATGATCATCCGGCTGGCGGCTGAGTGATAATGTAAAAATCCCGGCTCGATGGCCGGGATTTATTAGCTATTCATCCAGTGATTTTAACCAGTCTATAAAATCATCTGTCCCATAGAGGTAGTCACGGTCTGTCGAAGGAATATCTACTGCACCTAAACATTCCAGAGTTTTCCAAACAATTTGGTCTTTCACTCTGATTTCCTCATCATCTATGATTGAAAAAGCCCATTCAGATACCTGTGAACGACTTATAACACCTGCATTAAGCTGCTGTATTACTTCCTTAAGCATTTCCCTGTTTGGAAGAATATTCATAATTATCTCCTCCCTTGGTAGTTACTATCAGCATCAAAAATATGATGATTTTTTTCATCAGTAACAGGCTAAGGCGCAACACTTCTCACATTGCCTGAATGATCCAACGTCTCATACCATTTATGTTAAATAAGGTGTCTGATCAGGTATCTCAATCCTTCAGTTTCGCCCTTCACGCCTCTTACCAGGCCCACAACGCATTCCACCACGGCGACACTATGTGAAAACTTATCCCACCGGTCTGTTTGATGGACACCACGGCGATATCCTGGTGCGCATCAATGCGCACCCTACAACAGACTGCCCGGTTAGCTTCAGCTATCTCTTTCGCTCATCCACAATGACAACGAATCACGCGACACCATGGCGATATCCTGGTGCGCATCAATGCGCACCCTAAAGCTGACTGCCCGGTTAGCTTCGCCCGGTGGCTTTCCATGTTTTTAGCTCATCCAGCATGACAACGCTACGTGAAAACTTCCCGGTTATCCCTCAGCGCTTTTGTCAGATTTCATGTAGCGCGATCGGTCTGTTTGCTGAATATCGCGATGTCATCCAAGTGCGCATCAATGCGCACCCTGCAATGCCACTCCGCACTGCACAATCGCAGGGTCGCCATTCATGGCAACCGAACCCGGCGCCGTCAGCGGATTGCCACCCTCATTTATCTTTAAAATAATCTTCCGGCATTTGTCCCGGCGGCATGTTGATTACGGCATCATTATCCGGACCTTCATTCTTCATGTAGGTCACTTTGGCAAACTCAGGAATCACCACGTACGGATACGCTGGCCCTTCATCACGGAAACGATGCATATCTTCGATAAATTCATTCTGATAGCAGATGGTTTTTTCCGGATGCTGTCCTTCGCCGGCAATCCACTGCGGGAAAAAGATGGTGCCGTGAATCACCTTGCGGTTGATATCAAACAGCAGACTGACGCAGGTGCCGGTCGGCTCGTGCCAGTCGACTTTATAAATGCCCGGTGCAAACTGCACCGCATTCATGCTTTGATTGGTCACCCAACGGCCACCAACTAATCCCTGATGGATACGATAATCACAGGTCGTCGCGTTGCGCGCGTACCACTCATATTTCCAGCCATTATCATAGGTATAAACGAAATGCGTCCCGACAAACGCAGACAAATCTTTGGAAAATTCATCCGTTATCATGGTGTTATCCATTATTTTACCTCATCAGCAGTTTGTTGAAGCAGGAATAGTAAGTTATAGCGCCTGTGAGAAAACCAGACGGCAAATTAACAAAAAAATCCGCTTCCTGAGCGTGCAGCCGGCTTGACAGCGCCCGTCCCCTGCTCTTTTTCTTCTGCCGGACTCCCTGTCATCCCTTGATTTAGCCTGGCTTTATGTCAAGTGCACATGAATACCAGCAAAAATTAGTATTCATGTGCACTTACTCCATCTGCTTCAAATCGGAAAACTTTCCGTCGGTGTTACCAAAATCGCATGCCGGTTAAATGCAGGGTTCTGGCGATGCCACCGACGGCGATCAGCGCCAGCACAATGCCCAACCCCGCCATCGCTTCAAATCCAAGGTGCCTGAACAGCAGATAACCGATAACGCAGCCGGACAGAAATGAGAAGATCGTAACCAGATGAGTAAAAAGCACGGTTCGGTGGCCATCGCGATCGGCGGCCTCGCTTTGACTGAAGGATGCGCGCAGCCAGGAGCCTAACGCGATGCCGGCGTCGGTCAGTGTGCCGGTCACGTGCGTGGAGCGAACGCGACCGGAGGAAAGCTGGGTCGAGGTTGAATTATGGATGCCCATCAGCAAACTCAGCGTAACCAGAATTTCGCCGTTGTTTCGTTCGGAATACCACAGAATTTCTACCAGGGAGGTCAGCAGCAGGAAAATACCCTCGGCCAGCAGCACCAGACAGTAAATGGTGCGCAGATTCCGCTTCAGGCCGTAAGCTACCGTCAAACGCGCCAGCATGGCACCGCAGACAAAAGCAAAAATCAGCACGGCCAGAAACAGCAGATCGTGCAGGTCAGAACCATTCACCTCTGCCGAAATTTGCGAGGTATTGCCGGTCATATGGGAAGGGAAAAAACCAAATGCGCCAAACGCCATGGCGTTGAGGATACCGGCCGTGGTGGCCAGCGTTAACGCCAGCAGGCGGTCTTCGCTGTGAGAGCGGATTTTCTTCTTGCGCAACAGCATAATCTATTCAGCACTCCTTTGAGAGATTCTCGGGTTGGTCGGGTCTCATCCTTATCAAGCATAGCGGCTATGCTCCGACTCACGGCTAATCCTCTGCTTTTATTACTTTTAAATCCTCCGCTGCCACATTGTGTCGCTGTCATTTTTTTGTCATTTCCACGTCAGCGGATTGTTGGTCCCCGGCGCTTACAGTGGTGCATGAACCCCGATTAATTATGAGGACCGATCATGACATTACGCAAAATCACGGCGCTGACGGCGCTGGTAATCTCTGCCCTGAGTGCCGGACTGGCGCATGCCGACAGCGCTGCCGCGCCGCAGGAAGTAAAAAATATTGTGCTGGTCCATGGCCTGTACGCTGATGGATCCAGCTGGGGCAAAGTCATCCCACTGTTGCAGGCGAAAGGTCTGCACGTCACCGCGGTACAAAACCCCACGACGTCGCTGAATGATGACGTGGCGGCGGTGAAACGCGCGCTGGCACAGCAGAACGGACCGGTGATTCTGGTTGCGCACTCTTATGGCGGCATGGTTATCAGCCAGGCGGGCGATGAACCTGAAGTGAAGGGGCTGGTGTACATCGCAGCGCGCGCGCCGGAGGCCGGTGAAGATTATCCGGCGCTCACCAAAAAGTTCCCTGCAGCACCGGTTGCCGCTGGCCTGAAGTGGCGTGACGACGGTTTCGGGGCGCTCAGTGAACAGGCGTTTATCCACGACTTTGCCGGCGATCTGCCGGAAAGCGAAGCGCGGGCTTATTACGCCGTTCAGCAACCGATGGGTAAAGCCATTACCCAGGCGAAAACCAGCGTGGCGGCCTGGCATAGCAAACCGAACTGGTATGCGGTGTCGACGGAGGATCACACTATCAATCCGGATCTGCAGCGCTTTATGGCGAAACGCATGCATGCGCAGACCATCGAACTCAAGGCCAGCCATGTGTCGCTGATTTCCCAGCCGCAGGCGGTGGCAAATCTGATCATGAAAGCCGCTCACGTACCAGGGTATTGAGCGCACCCTTACCGGGTGCATGTTTGGTAGCGGCGCAATTTATTGCGTGATAAATCGCGCCGCTACCAGAGGTGCGCGCCCTGCCTCACGAATGCTCTGCAGGACTCTTGATATCCAGTTCATAAACCACACAGGGCTGGTCGTAATGCTGCTCGATACCGCGATAGCGCATACCCAGCCGCTGCATCACCCGATGGGATGCAAGGTTTTCCGGATGTGCCACCGCCACCAGATAATCCACGCCAATCTGCCCGGTAGCAAACTGCACAATTGCCGTGGCGGCTTCGGTGGCATACCCTTTCCCCTGACTGCTGCGCAACAGTCGCCAGCCAATTTCCAGCGGCGCCTGTTCCTGATGGGCCAGATGCTGCAGACAAGCCGCTCCGACGATGTCATCGCTGCTCTTCTCGCGTAGCGCCCACCAGGAAAAACCATAGCGCTGCCAGCGTTGCTGCACGCGCTCAATGGTCGCCAGCGTCTCGTCCTGGCTCTTCACCTGGCCCTCATTGATATACCGCATGATTTCCGGGTCATCATCCATCGCGCGCAAGCCGGCGAGGTGGTTTAGCGCAAAAGGTTCCAGTCGTAAGCGTTCTGTTTCAATCACTGCCTGCATAACTCTCTCCCCGGGTTGTCCTGTTCGCCACCAGTAGTGGCTATGTAGTTAGCGCATCATCGCCTTTGTGCGCGTCCGTTACCGGCCAGGCTCCTGACATTAACGGACAACATTGCCAGCGTCATCACAATTTCCAATGACCGGTCAGCTTGTAACCTCATCAACCTCGTGACAATATCGCTACATGTATATACATGTATGTTTCGTGACATTTACCACTGACTAACAAGAAAAATCAATGACTAACCACCTTTAGCCGTTCCAGCGAGGAAACTATGTCCGCTCAGATACCTGCCGCAGATTATTCAGGTGCAGAGAAACAGCGCCTGTCAGAAACACGTTCCATTGATTACATCCCGCTCAGCGAGCGTCACGGGCATCCGTTCAGCCAGTTCACGTTGTGGTTTGGTGGCAATTTGCAGATTACCGCCATTGTTACCGGTGCGCTGGCGGTGGTGCTGGGTGGCGATGTTGTGTGGTCGATTGTCGGTCTACTGGTGGGACAGATCGTCGGCGCGGCCATCATGTCGCTGCACGCGATTCAGGGCCCGCGACTTGGCCTGCCGCAGATGATCACCAGCCGTATGCAGTTTGGCGTGTTTGGCGCGGTGATCCCGCTGGTGCTGGTGTGCATTATGTATGTGGGGTTCTCGGCCAGCGGCACGGTACTGGCCGGCCAGGCGCTGGCGAAGCTGGTCAACGTCAGCAATGCAGCCGGCATGATCATCTTCAGCGCCATCATCATTGTGATTGCGGTGCTCGGCTATCGGGTGATTCATAAACTCGGCAAAGTGGCTAGCGTCATCGGCGTGCTGGCCTTTGTTTACCTGTTCATCACCCTATTCTCCAGCCACGATTTGGCGACCGTCTGGCAAAATCAGCACTTCAGCGTTGCCAGTTTTCTGCTGGCGGTATCGCTCTCCTCGTCATGGCAGATTGCGTTTTGCCCTTATGTGTCGGACTACTCGCGCTATCTGCCGGTGGATGTCTCCGCGAAAAAGCTGTTCAGTTCGGTGTTTTTTGGCACCGTGCTGGGCACGCAGGCATCCATGACGCTGGGCGTCATTGTGGCTGCAATTGCGGGTAAAGCGTTCTCCGGTAATGAAGTGGGCTACATCGTCGGGCTGGGCAGCAGCGCCACCATGGCGATGGTTATCTACTTCGCCATCTGCTTTGGCAAAATCACCTTCACCACGCTCAATGCCTACGGCAGCTTTATGTCGCTGACCACCATTGTCTCCGGTTTTCGCCAGCAAACCGCGATCAGCCGTGGCGGACGTATCCTGTTTGTGGTGCTGATGGTGACGCTCTCCTGCATCATTGCGCTGCTCAGCGAACCGGCGTTTCTCAAATCATTTACCCACTTCCTGCTGTTCCTGCTGGCCTTTTTTGTGCCGTGGAGCGCCATCAGCCTGACGGATTTTTATCTGATTACCAAAGGGAAAGTCGATGTGCCCGCGCTGTCGCAACCGGATGGCCGCTATGGTCGCTGGAACTGGGCCGGCATAATCATCTACTTCCTCGGGGTGCTGGTACAGCTGCCGTTCATTGATAACCCGCTGCATCATGGTTCCCTGACGTGGATTTTTGCCGGCAACGATGTGTCATGGATCATCGGCTGGTTTGTTACCGCGCTGCTGTGGCTGGCCGCACGTCGCTTTGATCGACGCGGGAAACTGGCCGACTCGGTTTATCCTCAGTGACGTTGTCACATACTAATGCTGCGGCGCGTGTTTTCGCGCCGCCCTCATCGGCAATATCCTGATAATGCCGTAAACGCTGCGGCACGCTACACTGCTGATCGCCCTTTCGAGAATGCAGGAGTCATGGATGCCAGCCTCAGCGCTTTCACTGTTCACCCCGGCCACGCAACAGTGGTTTCGCCGCACTTTTCCGGCGGCGACCCCCGTACAACAGGAAGCCTGGCGCGCCATCGCCAGCGGACAACACTGCCTGGTGATTGCCCCGACCGGCTCCGGCAAAACGCTGGCGGCATTTCTGCATGCGATCGACGCGCTGTTTCGCGAGCGCAGCCGTGACGAACCCG
Organism: gamma proteobacterium symbiont of Scutellera amethystina; assembly: GCF_059730845.1. NCBI lineage: Bacteria > Pseudomonadati > Pseudomonadota > Gammaproteobacteria > gamma proteobacterium symbiont of Scutellera amethystina. The sequence goes on along the minus strand of NZ_AP035935.1, from coordinate 2,124,123 downwards.
TAGCGCGCAGTCATAAGACGCGCATTCTGTATATTTCACCGGTTAAAGCGCTTGCGGCTGACGTGCAGCGTAACCTGGCGCTACCGCTGGCGGGCGTTGCCGCTCAGCGCGCGGAACTGGGTGAGGCGGAAATCACGCTGGAGGTCGGCATGCGCTCCGGCGACACGCTCAGCGCCGAACGGGCAAAGCTGCAGCGCCGGCCGCCGGACATCCTGATTACTACCCCGGAATCGCTTTTCCTGCTGCTGACGTCAAAAGCCCGCGAAACGCTGCGCGGCATCTCAACCGTGATTATTGACGAAGTGCACGCGGTGGCCGGAAGTAAACGCGGCGCCCACCTGGCGCTCAGCCTGGAACGGCTCGATGTATTGCTGGCGCAGCCTGCTCAGCGCATTGGCCTGTCGGCCACTGTGCGACCGCCAGAAGCGGTGGCAGCTTTTCTCGGTGGCGCGGGCGCTACGCGCATCGTCAACCCGCCGGCGCAGCGGCCGCTGCAGCTGACAATTACTGTGCCGGTAGAGGACATGACGGATATCCAGCAGCGTCCCGATGCGCGCGCCGCGCAGGAGAGCAGCCTCGCCGCCGGTTCCATCTGGCCGCATATTGAAGCCGGCATCCTGGATGAGGTATTGCGCCATCGCGCGACTTTGGTGTTTACCAATTCGCGTGGGCTGGCGGAGAAACTCACCGCACGCCTCAACGAACTGTATGCGCGCCGCGCCGCGCCAGAGCATGGCGTAACGGAGCCCGCCCTCGCCTATGGCTCTTTTAGCGGCGGAACCGAAAAACGCGCCACGCCTGCTGAAGAGTATATTGCCCGTTCGCATCATGGCTCGGTGTCGAAAGAGCAGCGGCTGGAGATTGAGAACGCCCTGAAAGCCGGCGAACTGCGCTGCGTGGTGGCGACATCCAGTCTTGAACTGGGAATTGACATGGGTGATATCGATCTGGTGATTCAGGTCGGGGCACCGCCTTCGGTGGCCAGCGCGCTACAGCGTATTGGCCGGGCCGGTCACCAGGTCGGCGGTACGCCGAAAGGCATTATCTGGCCGCGCACGCGCCGCGATCTGGTTGATGCGGCCGTGACGGTGGACGCGATGCTGGCAGGCGAACTGGATGCTATCGCTTTGCCACACAATCCGCTCGATATTCTCGCCCAGCATACGGTGGCGGCGGCGGCCATGGACACCCTGTCAGTCGAGGCGTGGTATCAACAGGTGCGCCGTGCCGATCCGTTTAAAACGTTACCGCGTAACGCCTTCGATGCGGTGCTGGATATGCTGTCTGGCCGCTACCCTTCGGACGAGTTTGCTAACCTGCGCCCGCGCATTATCTGGGATCGACAACAGCAAACCTTAAGCGGTCGCCCGGGCGCGCAGCATCTGGCCGTCACCAGCGGAGGCACCATTCCGGACCGCGGCATGTTCAGCGTGATGCTGCCGGAGGGCGAAGAACAGTCCGGTGCGCGCCGGGTCGGCGAACTGGATGAGGAGATGGTGTATGAGTCGCGGATTAACGACATCATCACGCTTGGCGCCACCTCGTGGCGCATCCAGCAAATTACGCACGATCAGGTGGTGGTGGTGCCGGCACCCGGTCGCTCGGCGCGCCTGCCCTTCTGGCACGGCGACAGTCTCGGGCGCTCGGCGACACTCGGCGAAGCCATTGGCCGCTATTTGCGACATGCCGCCAGCGGGGTGTTGCCCGGCAGCGACAACCTTGACGCCAATGCCCGACATAACATTCGTGCGCTCATCGACGAACAGATTGCCGCCACAGGCCTGGTGCCTGACGATCGCAATTTGCTGATTGAGCGCTGTCGCGATGAAACCGGCGACTGGCGCGTGATTTTGCATTCCCCTTATGGTCAGCGTGTGCATGCACCATGGGCGCTGGCCATCGCTGAGCGCATTGGCCGCCAGATGGGCCTCGATCCGGCCGTGGTCGCCAGCGATGATGGGATTGTCGCGCGCTTCCCTGACAGCGAAGGCCGGGTGCCAGGCGCTGAACTGTTTTTGTTTGCGCCGGACGAACTCCAGCGACAGGTGACGGCTGCGGTGGGACATTCTGCGCTGTTTGCCGCCCGCTTCCGCGAATGCGCCGCGCGCGCCCTGCTGCTGCCGCGCCGCAATCCCGGTAAACGTTCTCCGCTGTGGCAGCAGCGGCTACGCGCCGGGCAACTACTGGAAGTGGCGCGGCAGTTCGACGATTTCCCGATTTTGATCGAAACCGCGCGGGAATGTCTGCAGGACGTGTATGACCTGCCGGCGCTGCATCAGCTGATGGCGCGGATACAACAGGGCGAGGTTAAGCTGACTGAAGTTACCACCGATACGCCCTCGCCGTTTGCTGCACCGCTGCTGTTTGGCTATGTCGCCGAATTCATGTATGCCAGCGATGCGCCGCAGGCGGAGCGGCGCGCCTCAATGCTGGCGCTCGACAGCACGCTGCTGAGCGATCTGCTGGGCCAGGTTGAGATGCACGAGCTGCTGGCACCCGAGGTGGTGGCCCGCGTTGAGCAGGAGCTTCAGCGCACCGTCCCCGATTATCAGGCCAGCACTCAGGAAGCCGTGGTTGATCTGCTGCGCGAGCTGGGGCCGCTCACTGTGCCGGAAATCACGGCGCGCTACAACGGCGAGGCGGCGCTGATGCCGCTGCTAACCGCGCTGCAACAGGCGCAACGCATCATTCAGGTTACGATTGCGGCAGAGGCGCGCTGGGCTGTCGCCGAAGATGGCGTGCGGCTGCGCGACGCACTGGGCACGGCGCTGCCAGCTGATCTGCCCGCCGGGCTGCTCGCGCCGGTGGCTCGTCCACTGCATGACTTACTTAATCGCTATCTGCGCACCCACGCTGTCGCCACCAGTCTGCAAATCGCCGCCCGCTTTGGTCTGGGCCGCGCTGTGGTCGACGACACGCTGGTGGAGCTGCGTCAGCAGCAACGCGTACTGAAAGGCGATTTCCTCTCGCCTGCGGTCGATGCGTCAACGCAGTGGGTAGCGGAAAGCGTATTTCGTCGTTTGCGCGTGCGATCGCTGCAGGCGGCGCGTGAGGCCACCCGACCGGTCGAAGCGCCAGCGTACGTGGCTTTTCTGCTTGAGCGTCAGGGATTACTGAGCGACGTCGCAGCATCCGCGGCACAGGGCGCCTTTGCCGGTATCAACGGCGTGGTGCGGGTGATCGAACAGCTGGCTGGCGTGGCGCTGCCGGTTTCGCTGTGGGAAAGCCAGATTTTGCCGGCGCGGGTGCGTGATTATCAGCCAGCGATGCTGGATGAGCTGCTCTCTTCCGGTGAAGTCATCTGGAGTGGCCAGCGGGCACCTGGCGCACAGGAGGGACTGGTCTCCCTGCACCTGAGCGAGTTTGCCAGTGAAACGTTACCGGTGCCTGATGAGGGTAATAATGTGACATTGTCACCTTTGCAGCACGCGATTGTGGCGCAGTTACAGGACGGCGGCGGCTGGTTCGCCCGCGAGCTGCTGCCGCGCGTGATGGCGCAGCCTGAACAATCTGTCGATCCCGGCGAAGTCTTTGCCGCGATGTGGGAACTGGTATGGCGCGGCTATCTGACCATGGATACCTGGGCCGCGCTGCGCCAGCTCAGCACCACCAGCCACACGCCGCGTCCACGCCCGGCCCGTCCTGCGCGCAGTCGCCACAGTCGGGCCAGTTTCGCGGCCAGCCGCAGTGCAGCTGCGCAGCCCTCGCTCAACAGCATGGCCGGACGCTGGTCGCTGATAGTGCGGCAGCCGCTGGCCGATACCGAACGCGCCCTGGCGCTGACTGAAAATATGCTCGACCGCTTTGGCGTGATCACGCGCGGTGCCGCCGTGGCAGAGCAGATTCCCGGCGGCTTTCCGGCGTTGCAGCCGCTCTTGCGCGGTATGGAGGATGCCGGACGGCTGCTGCGCGGCCGCTTTGTTGCCGGCATGGGCGGCGCGCAGTTTGCTGAAAATCCGGCCATCGACCGGCTGCGCCAGCTCGGCAGCGCGCAGGCCACACATCCGCCGGTGGCGCTGACGGTGCTGGATCCCGCCAATCCCTTTGGCGTGCAGCTGGCGTGGCCGCTCAGCGTCGGTGGCGTGCGGCCTACCCGCCGCAGCGGCGCACTGGTGGTGATTGGCAATGGGCGCGTTATGCTGTGGCTGCCGCCGGGTGGTAAAGAGCTGTTAACTTTTGGCGACATTAGTGAGGAGCAACGCCAGGCCGCGATCGTGGCGCTGGGCCAGGCCTTACGCCGGGAGAAGACCCACAGCTTCATTCTCGAACGGGTGGACGATCAGCCGGCCAGCCAGTCATCACTGCTACCGGCCCTGAAAGCCATCGGCTTTTCCCGCGTGCCGAAAGGTTACAGCTGGTATGGCTAAGCCTGCAGGCGGTAACGATGCTGCTGCAGGCGTTCGGCCTGACGCGGCGTGGCCACCGGCCAGCTAAGTTGCGGAAACAGGTATAACCGGATGCTGAACAGATGAAACAGCGGCAGCAGCAGCGCCTCGTCACGCTGCGCCAGCTGTTCCAGCTGCATCAGCAGCACATCGAGCTCCTCCTGCAAATCCTCATGCGGCGGCGTCTGCAGCGACTTCAGCCTGCGCTTAAGAAACAGTCCCAGCTCGTGAAACATCTGCCCGCTGTCCAGCTGATAACGGCTCAGCAGCGCCTGATGGCGCGCGTAGTAGTCAAAGCTATTAACCCCCAGCCACACCTCGGTCAGCAGCATTCCTGCCGGCGCCATATCGGACTGCGGATCAAGGTGCAGGCGTGGCAGCACCACGTTGACCTTATCCAGCATCAGGCCAATAAAACGCTGGCGTCCCAGCAGCGATGAGCCGTTGCGCTCAATCTCCTTGATAAAGCGCAGCAATTCACGCAGGCCGTGACGCACGGCACGGCGCGCGGTCCACGATGGCCGCTTGTTGCGCATCAGCGCGGTCAGGATCACCGCAAACAGCACGCCGGCCATTGAAGCAATCGCGTTATTCACCAGCAGCACCAGATCGGGTTTCAGATGATGTCCGAGCCCGATAAAGCCGGGGATCTGAATCGCCACGCTCAGACCGATCATGTTGCTGGCCGGTCGCGCAATCATCAGTCCGAGCAGTAGCAAACCCGGTGCCAGGCAGAGAATCAGCGCCTCGAACGAGGTTGCCTGCGGCAGCAGCAGCGCGACATAAATCACGCTGATAAAAATCGCCACGATCACCCCACGAATAAACAGCTTCATTGAGGTCAGCGGCGTATCGAGGCTGGCGAAGAAGGAGCTGAGAATCGCGGCCATCACTGGCGCTGATGCCCCGTCGCGCCAGCCGGTCGCCATCCACAACAAACAGGAGCCAAAGGTGGCGCAAAATGCCGTCAGCGCCGACAGCCGAATCAGCCCTTTGTCGAAAAAGCGATGCGTGCGTTTACCGCGCGCCAGCGTGGTGTCGCCTGACAGATCGCTGACCAGCCCGCCCACGCTCTGGTAAGCCCCGGCGATACGCACAAAATCCACCAGCCGCTCCAGCAGGCCGGTAAACAGCAGACAGTGTTCGGTAGACAATTCGCCGTTGCGCCACGCTGCATTCAGCCGATCCTGACAAAGGCTCAGTTCCAGCTGAATGCCAATGACATCGCCCACCGCTTCGCCGTCATTCAGCCACAGCAGGAACTGCTGCAGGGTCTGCTCAACCCAGGCAGGAAAGGCAATCTGGCGCGCCGCCAGCCGCTGCAGCCGCATCTCAATCGCCGTCAGCGTGGGGATTAAATATGAAAGATGCTGATACTGCGTGCTGACCAGGCGAATCAGCCGCCGGGCCGCGTCGCCCTCGTACACGCAATGGGTAATCAGGATCTCGACCTGCTGCGGATTAGTGGCCATGCGGGTCAGGATTTCGTCGCGTTCTGGCGATCGGTCTGCGGAAATGCCAGAGAGTAAATCGCGGCACAGCTTGCGCCCGTTGAGATACCACTGGCTGACGCTCTGCTCCAGCAGACTGCGCATCGAGACCGGAAACAACAGCGCGTGCACCAGGCTGCTACACACAATGCCTAAAGTAATTTCCTCAATGCGCGACAGCACGGTGCTGGTGATACCGAGCGGCGTCGTCACTTCCGGGAAACCCATAATCGCGGCGCTGTAGCCCGCCAGCATAAAGACATAGCTTTTCGGCGTGCGGTCGTGCAGCGACAGATAGAGACACAGGCTCACCCACAGTGAGATACACAGGCTGAACAGCAGCGGATGCGCTACGGTGAGCGGAAAGATAAAAAAGATAAAGACGCCACCGAGCAGCGTGCCAAGCAGGCGGAACAGCGATTTGGAGATGGTGGATGCCGAATAAAGCTGCGATGCCACAAACACCGTGGTCAGCGCCCAGGCGGGACGATCAACATTCAGTTCAAGAGCCAGATACAATGCCAGAAAGGCGGCCAGACAGGTTTTTACAGCAAAAAAAACGGCGTTTTTCGAAAACCACTGCATGTCACGGAGACCAGAAGGCGCTAAGTGCGGCGTATCCTGCCAGAATCTGGCGGACGCTCATCCCGATAACTACGACAAATTGTTTCGTAATCGAAAACCGTGTTCATACGCGCCTGACATCAGGCACAGAATGCTTTAAGGAAACTAATCGAACGCAGCGATCGGCGGGTCGCCGGCGTGATATCTGCGCTGTCACTGCCGCAGAAAGCAGCAATCTGCCTTCAGCGGCAGAAATGTGTCGCAGATCACACTTTGCTGCCAGACGATGCTATCCATAAAATAATTTCGCGCAATAAGGCGCAGTTTCCTGCGCCCGATCATTTTAATGGCTGACGATGGTCACCCAGTTCGCGTCCCGGCCGGCTGGCGCCTCGCCCACCCGCTGCAACGCCCCGCTGCGCGCCTCAATCGCGTAGCTGCCAATAACCGCACTCTTCTCACCGCTCACCACCAGCCAGCGACCATCGGGGCTGATCGCCATGCCGCGCGGCTGTTTCTCCACCGGCCAGCTGCCGATCAGCGTCAGTTTGCCATCCTGCTGGTTAACACGGTAACCGCTCACGGTACTGCTGGTGCGCTCGCTGACATACAGAAAACGCCCGTCCGGCGTCAGCTGGATATCCGCTGACCAGATGCGCGGCGTGCTGTCGCTGTAACCCGGCGGCCGTTCACGGCCATGTTGCAGATGATACTGCGCCGCCACCGCGTTAGGCGTTTCCGCCACTTTCACCAGCTCGCCGCTGGCTTCGCGCCGGAAATGGGTAATGATGCCGCCCATTTCACCAATGTTGTACAGATAGCGATTATCCGGCGACAACACAGAATGGCGCGGACCGTTATCGGCGGCGGTTGCTACCTCCCCTTTGCCGAGGGCGCTCAACGTGCCGTTTGCGCCCAGCCGGAGCTGCAGCACGCGATCGGTGCCAAGATTACCCACATAAGCGTGCCGACCGCTGGCATCGACAATCACCGAATGCGCCGCATGACCGGTTTTATAGCTGCCGACCGGCGGCGTAGCGATGGTGCCGCTGGCCGTCAGGCGGTAAACCTGCACCACGTCGCCATCATAAGAGGCCCCCAGCAGAAAGCGTCCCTGACGGTCAGTGCTGATGTAGGGGTAACTGGCCGCAGCCGGCACGGTTTGCCGGTGGTTCAGCTCGCCGCTCTGCGAGTCAATCTGCCAGCTCGCCAGCTGCAGCGGTTTACTGCGAATCGCCGCATACAGCGTTTTGTGATCCGCACTGAGCGCCATCGGCATCACTTTGCCCCCGGCCTCAGTGTGGCCAAGCAGCTGCAAAGCGCCGCTGCGTGCGTCCAGCGTATAGCGCGCGATGGTGCCGTCGTCGGCGGCGGATACGTACACAAAGGTCTGCGCCAGCAGTGGCGCGCTCACCGTCATTGCCGCCAGCAGCGTAACGGTGCGCAGGCTGTTTATCATGGTGTTCTCCTTGATGAGGGGTAATCAGACCCGGTTATACGCAGTAAAGCATGCGCCTGTTATGTGAGTTTGCCCGACCTCACCTGGGCACTTCTCCAGCAAGCCAGGCTAATCAGGCAATTAGCGCGCCGGCGAACCTGATGTTTTGTCCGGGTTTGTGCGCGCGCTCACCTGGCGTGGCCGCGATGTGGTGCAGGATTTTGCGGTGATGATTCTGGCTACGGTGGGTATACCACACAACTGGCTGAACACCTGACAGCGCGTCAGGTGTTCAGCCGTGTCACAGGTTTTAACCTGCCGATTGCGCGACAGGTGCAAAGCTTACTGCAACTTCACGCCTTTGGTTTCTGGCGCTAACCAGACCACCACCATCGCGGCAAGAAAGGCGATCACCGTGGTGGCCAGCCCGGCGGTGAATCCTCCAACGCTGGCCACAAAGCCAATCAGCAGCGGTGCGATAAAGCCGCCCAGGCGCCCGCCGTTATACGCCAGCCCCATTAAAAAGCCGCGTGACTGCGTGTCGCCAATGATCTCGGCGAGAAAAGGACCGGAGCCGGCAAAAATTCCGTTTACGCCAAACCCTGCCATGAAGATGGCGACCATCAGAATCAGCGGCTGAGTGGTCGCCAGATACATGCCGACCGCCACCGCACCGATAAACAGGTAGAGCAGAAACATCGGCCTGCGCCCCCACTTATCGGCCAGCAGTGAGAACACCAGGAAGCCAGCAATGGCACCGGTTTGCAGTGCCAGCACAAATTTCAGGCTGTGAAGAAAATCGAGATGCTTAACTTCACGAAGATAGGTTGGCGTCCAGGTGAATACGCCCCAGAACAGGTACTGAATGAAAAAGATAAAGGTAAATGCCAGCAGCAATCCTTTAAGGTTGATTTTGCCGGTACCTGCTGTTTTGCTCTGGCGGTGAGCGCGTTCCTGCTGGCGCGCCAGCCAGACAGGTGATTCAGGCGTGATATAAGCAATGACCATCATGATAAACACCGGCAGTGCGCCAATCATGAAAAGGTAGCGCCAGACGCCGTTTTCCAGCCCGCCGGTCAGGGCCGTCACCAGCGCCGTCAGGCCAATCGCCAGAATCGCCCCCACCGGTAACCCCATCTGCATCAGCGCGCCACCACGTGCACGACGCTCCGGACGCCATGTTTCGGCGATCAGTGCCGCTCCTGACGTCCACATGCCGCCCATACCCAGCGCACCGCAGAATCGCAGCGCAGCAAACGCCTGAGGATTGTGAGAGAACGCCAGCAGTCCGGAGAAAAGTGAATAGATGGCGATACAGATAAAGGCCGTTCTGACGCGTCCGATCTTATCGGCAACCAGCCCAAACAGAATGCCACCAATAATCTGCCCGCCTGCCGTGGTGCTGATAAACACGCCAAGTTCCGTTTTGCTGACATCAAATACCACGCCCAGTACCGGTAGTAACAGCGAGAGCAAAAACGAGTCATAGCTTTCAAACGTCCACCCTAACCCGCCCAGCGCCAGCGTCCTTTTTTCTGCCGATGTATACGAGATCGCTGCAACGGACTCATCCTGCGCCAGGGGAGGCGCTTCATGCAGTCTTGATTTGATATTCATCCATATTCTCCAGGGAGGATAAGCGATAGCATGCAGCCGCGGTGCGCCAGAACAGCTGTTCTCTTTCAGCGAGCGAAGCGTGCTCAGCCAGCCTTTTACAGGCATTCCAGAATACGCCGTAGCTGAACATCCCTTTGTCGACCGGGAAGTTGCTGGCAAACATACAGCGCCCGACGCCAAATGCGTCAACCAGGGTTTCAAACTGCGGCCGCCAGGCCTGCGAAAGCGTCAGGGAGTCCGGTGGCATGGCATGCTGGGCGAAGGAGTAGCCCATGACGGTCATGCCGAAACCGCTGATTTTGATGCTCACGTTTGGCAACGCCGCCAGCGCAATGATGGCCTTTTTCCATTCCTGGAAGGTGGCATCCCGTTTGTCGGCATACGGCCCGCTACCGATCGGCCCGCCGCAATGGTCCACAATAATGTGCAGATCGGGTAGCGCCCGTGCCAGCTCAGCGATTTCATCGAGTTGGGTGTGATAAACCCAGACATCCAGCGACAGTCCCTTGCGGGCCAGGCATGCGGCACCGCGCCGGAATGCGGCACTGGCCGCCAGACCGGCGGGCGGCGTCGCGGGACTGGATACCACGCGCGGGTCATCGTGCCAGGCCAGCGGATTACGCATCCCGCGTAACCGTCCCCCTGAACGTTCCGTCATGCTTTCAATCACCGGCAGCAGGTCATCGCCAGCCAACAGGCTGGCACCGCCGACAATCGCTTCACAGCCTGCCGCCGCGCCGTAATGGCCGCTGTTAAACATTGCCGCGACGCCGCTGGCAAACTCCACCTCACCGACGGGTTTGAAGGCCTCCGGTCCGTTGCGGCGCAGCATTGAACGGCACTGAATGTAGACAGTGGAGAGTATCCGGTGGCCGGACGTTTCGATATCGTGGCTGAATTCAGGCGCCAGATAACGCCCTGACTGGCGGTCCCATAAGTGATGATGCGCATCGACCATCGGCAGGTCGGGCATCAAAGCGGGTTCATGATGCAGTGCCAGCCAGTGCTCTCTGACTGGCAGATGCGGTGCGTTAACGATCTCCATAGTATCCCCTCTTAACTGCCTGATTTAAATCAGGTCTGAAACGCTGCTGGCGTGCCTCATCGCCAAAGTCATGAGTTGCACCAGGTAAAACACAGTTTTACATAGTAAATTGACTATAGATTCACCGCATAACTGATAGCCAGCAAAAAAGGGATGTTAATGATGTAAGTAAGATGTTAATCACAAATGTCCTGCTACACCGTCAGGTTTCAATCTTTGGCAGCAGCGTCAACCTCAATGTGTGTCGCCTCGACCTGACGAACAAGACTACGCCTCTCGGGTTTTAAGCGCTTTCAGGCGCGCCGGAAGCGCCCGCTCTGTCGCTTTGCGATGGTAAGGCGAAAGCTTGCGCCAGCTTTGGGTTTCCCCACGGGTGCGTCCGCATCCTTCGCACCAGCCGGTTTTCGTATCAAACACACAGAGATCGATGCACGGCGATTTTGCGGCCATATCCAGCCTCCTGGGATTTGGATGTCAATGTCGGGGTAATCAGTTGCAGGCGGCCCGAAAGCGCCGTAAAGTGAGTTATATACTATACCCCAGTATAGAACATGATCAACCGGAGGCAGTAATGGCCCATACCCTGAGAAATCAGAAAAGCTTGCTCACCCGCATTCGACGTATAAAAGGTCAGGCGGCGTCGCTGGAAACCGCCGTCGAATCGGGTGAAGAGTGCCTCAAGGTACTGCAGCAGGTCGCGGCAGTGCGCGGCGCTATTAATGGCCTGATGAGCGAATTGCTTGAAGGCCATATACGCGAACATTTGATGAACGCAGAGGCTACGCCGCAGGCGCGAAGTGAGGATCTGGAAGAGATCGTCGCGGTCATTCGTTCTTACCTGAAATAGAACCTCAGGCACGCAGTCGGCTTAATGATAATTATCGGGAACAACGATGCTCTGGCTAATCTCAAAATACGCGTTAACCGCCTTTATGGTGGTACTGATCTCAGAAGCCGCGAAACGCAGCGATCGTCTAGGCGGCCTGCTCGCCGCTTTACCGCTGGTCACCTTGCTGGTGCTTATCTGGATGAAAATAGAAGGACAAACGCAGGAAAAGATTGCCGCTCACGCATGGTATACGTTCTGGTATGTGGTGCCGACACTGCCGATGTTTATCCTGTTTCCGTTTTTTTACCAGCGCGCCGGCTTCTGGCTCACGTTGTTACTCTCCTGCGTGATTACCGTGGTGCTGTTCGCCCTCTGGGCGCTGTTGCTGAAGCGGTTTGGTATCATTCTGATGTAGGCGCAAGCCGCATCAATCATCCATTCCCTGCCCGGTCATTGGCTACACTTGCTGTTTTACCCGCGCAGAAACAAGGAAATGCTATGACTCAACACGCTTCACTCAATCACGCCTGGCTGCTGGCGTCACGCCCGGACGGCGAGCCGGTGAAAGAGAACTTCCGCTTTGTCGAACAACCGCTGCCGCAGGTGCAGGCGGGACAGATGCTGCTGCGCACCCACTATCTGTCGCTCGACCCGTATATGCGTGGCCGCATGGATGACAGCAAATCCTACGCGCCGCCGGCGCAACTCGACCAGCCGATGGTCGGCGGCACCGTATGCCAGGTGGCGGAATCGCAGCATCCGGACTTCAGCGCCGGCGACTGGGTACTGGCGGCCAGCGGCTGGCAGAGCTATGCCCTGTCCGATGGCACTGGCGTGACTAAAATCGGTCATCTGCCCCATCCATCCTGGGCGCTGGGCATTCTGGGTATGCCGGGCTTTACCGCCTACATGGGCCTGATGGATATCGGTCAGCCCAAAGCCGGTGAAACGCTGGTTGTCGCCGCCGCCACCGGACCGGTGGGTGCCACGGTCGGTCAGCTCGGTAAGCTGAATGGCTGCCGCGTCGTCGGCGTGGCCGGCGGTGAGGAGAAGTGCCGCTACGCGATTGACACCCTCGGTTTTTCCGCCTGTATCGATCATCATCGTGACGATTTCGCGGAACAGCTGGCGGCCGCCTGCCCGGACGGTATCGACATCTATTTTGAAAACGTCGGCGGCAAAGTATTCGATGCCGTCTTCCCGCTGCTCAACACCGCCGCGCGCGTGCCGGTGTGTGGCCTGGTGTCGGGCTACAGCAGTCGCGAACTGCCACCCGGCCCCGATCGCACGCCGCTGATCATGGGCGGGATTCTGAAACGCCGCATCCGTATGCAGGGCTTCATCATCTTCCAGGATTATGGCGATCGCTATCCGGAATTCCTGCAGGCGATGACGCCGCTGGTCGAGCAACAAAAAGTGTTGTACCGCGAACACATGGTAGAAGGGCTGGAGCATGCGCCGCAGGCGTTTATTGACATGCTGAAAGGCAAAAACTTCGGCAAAACCGTGGTGAAAGTGGCGTAGCCAGCGGTTCTCTCCCCGACTGTAAATCCGGCCTTAGTGTGCGAGCACTAAGGCTTTTTTGCGCTTTGCTTAACCGCTATTGAGATATAAGCCCTCCACGTGCGCATGCGATGATGCCCTCCTCTATCCTCTTCTACCGGAGAAGTCATTATGTCGCTGACCTTAGCCGACTCCGCGGCGCTGCCGCGTAAAGTCAATACGCAACAGACGGAAGCACCGGTGCCATTACCGGCTGGCGCCGCGCATATCATTCGCGACGATGCGGAAGCTATCGCCGTAGCCCATCAGTTGGCGGCCAGCTTCGCGCGCGAGGCGGCACTGCGCGATCGTGAGGGCATTCTGCCCCTCAAAGAGCTGGATGCGTTCTCGCAAAGCGGCCTGTGGGCAATGGCCATCCCCAAAGCCTGGGGCGGAGCGGGCGTGTCGTGGACCACCGTGGCCAGGGTGATCGCCATCATTTCAGCTGCCGATCCGGCGCTCGGTCAGCTGCCGCAAAACCATCTGGCCGGTGTGGCCCATCTGCTGGAAGACGGTAGCGAAGCACAAAAACAGGTACTGCTGAGCGAGGTACTGGCCGGGCTGCGCTGGGGTAACGCCTTTTCGGAGAAGCATGGCCGCACGGTCGCCGATTTTCAGACGCGCTTTCGGCGTGACGGTGATGAGGTGGTGATTAACGGGGAAAAATTTTATGCCACTGGCGCGCTGCTGGCGCATCGAATCCATGCCGTGGCGCTGGACGAGCAGGACCGGGCGCATCTGATTGTGCTCGATCGCGACACGCCAGGCATCAGCGTCATTAATAACTGGTCGGCCTTTGGTCAGCGCACGACGGCCTCCGGTACCGTACTGCTGGAGAATGTCCGCGCCCCGCTGTCGCGCGTTATTCCAACCTGGCAGGCGTTTGAGCGGCCAACCGCTGCCGGGCCGATTTCACAGATCATTCAGGCGGCGGTGGATGTCGGTATTGCGCGCGGCACCATTGAAGACACCCTGCAATTTGTTCGCGAACGCTCGCGGCCGTGGATTGACAGTGGCCAGGCGCGCGCTGCCGATGACCACTTCACGCTGGCGGCAGTCGGTGATTTGAAAATCCGCCTGCACGCTGCCGAAGCGCTGCTGTGGCAGGCCGGTGCAGCGATTGACGCCGCGCTGACGCAGCCCGATGAGACCAGCGTGGCACGCGCGACCGTGGCCACCGCCGAGGCCAAAGTGCTGACGACGGAGATCGCTCTGCTTGCCGGTAACAAACTGTTTGAGCTGGCTGGCACCCGCGCCACGCTGCAGGAGTTTAATCTGGACCGCCACTGGCGCAACGCGCGCACCCATACGCTGCACGATCCGGTGCGCTGGAAGTATTACCACGTGGGTAATTATTATCTCAACGGCACGCCGCCGCCGCGCCATGCGTGGAGCTAAGGGCGGCGGAAGCGCGTTGCCGGATGGTCAGCTGCCAGGCGCGGCTGACCCGTGAGACGTTCACGCAAGGTTAACGGCTGTGCTGGCTGAGGACGCACCCGCCCGCGCTGGCGCAGCACCGGCATGACCCAGGCAATGAAATCGTTGAAGCTGCCCGGGCTAATAGCCCAGCCCAGATTAAAGCCGTCCACGCCCGATTCTGCCGCAAACTGATCCAGCCGATCGGCAATGGTTTCGCCGCCGCCCACCAGCAACGGATGCAGACCACCGATACCGATGTAGCGTGCTGCCTCACGCAGCGTCCAGCGTTTTTGATCGTCAATTCGCGTCAGGCTGGCCAGCGCCGAACGGCAGGCGTCGGTTGCGCGAAAGGCCAGCGGCATGTCCGGATCCTCCTGCGACCAGTCGATACCGGTCCACGCCGAGAAGAGCGCCAGCGCAGCCTCTTCACTGATGTATTGCTGATAATCCTCAAGTTTGGCCCGGGCGGCGGCATCATCTTCGGCCGTGATCACCGTGATGGCTGTGACAAAACGCAGCGACGCCGGATCGCGCCCTTCTGCCACGGCCAGCTGACGAATGCGCTGAATATCGCTGGCAATCGCCTGCGCGGTGACGCCACCGAGGAAAATGACTTCTGCGTTACGGGCAGCAAACTGCGCACCGCGTGCCGAAGTGCCAGCCTGAAACAGCACCGGGGTGCGCTGTGGGCTGGGCTCACTGAGATGTGCATCCGGCACCTGATACCAGCGACCATAATGCTGAATAGCGTGCACTTTTTGCGGATCGCTATACAGGCTGTTGGCTTTATCGCGGCTAACCGCATCTTCCTCCCATGAGCCTTCCCACAGCTTCGCGGTCACATCCAGAAACTCCTGTGCGCGATCGTAACGCTCATCATGCGGCAGCTGCCGGGTCAAACCCAGATTGCGCGCCGCGGAATCAAGCATGGAAGTCACCACGTTCCAGGCGATACGCCCGCGGGTGAGATGATCAAGCGTCGTGAACTTGCGCGCCAGCAAATAAGGATGTTCGTACGTGGCAGAGACCGTAATACCGAAACCGAGGTGCTGCGTGACGGCTGCCATGGCTGAGACCAGCAGCAGCGGATCGTTCACCGGCATCTGAGCGGCCAGGCGCAACGCCGCGTCCGGCTTGCCCTGCCACACATCCAGTTGTCCCAGCGCATCAGCAATAAACAGCGCATCAAAACCTGCGGTATCAAGCTGCCGCGCGAGGGTCGTCCAGTAATCCAGCTCGGTATAGCGGTGCGCCTGATCCTGGGGATGTCGCCACAATCCGGCAGAGAGATGACCAGGGACATTCATCATGAACGCAAACAGCAAAAACGGTGAAGGCATCCGTTACTCTCCTCAGACAGGGCGACGCGCACGCAGCGCACCCACGGTCAGTACCACAAAGATCAGTGCGCCGGTTGCCACCTGCTGCCAGTAAAAGTTCCAGCCGACCAGCAACAGTCCGTTGGCGATGAAACTCAGCAGCACGACACCCAGCAGCGTACCCGGCACATTCGGGCGGCGCGAAGGCGTGAAGGTCGCGCCAATAAAGCTGGCACCGATGGCATTCAGCAGATAGGCATTGCCCGATAACGGTACCCAGGCTTTGACATTGGCGGCGAGAATTAACCCGACGATACCGGCGACCAGTGCACTGAATATGAATGCCAGCGCGGTGAGACGTTTGACCGCCACGCCAGAATGATGCGCTACGCTGAGCTGTTCACCCATCATGCGCAGTGCGCGACCGCTGGCGCTGCGGTGCAACAGTTGATACAGCACCAGCACCACGCCCAGCAACAGCCAGAGCGATAGTGGAACGCCAAGTAGCGTGCCGTGACCAATAGCGGTAAAACCCGCCGGCAGCGTCTGGCTTAGCAGATAGACCGGCTGCCCACCGTTGGACGACAGTTGCTGTACGCTCTGACCAATAAACAGAGTGCCAAGCGTGGCGAGAAACGGCTCAACGCCGAGTTGTGTCACCAGAAAAGCGTTGAACACGCCTACCAGCAGTGCCGCAGTCAGCGCACCCAACAGCGCCAGCGGCAGCGCGACCTGATGCAGTACCAGCGTCACCAGCACCAGGCAGGCGACATCAATCGCCGTACCGACGGACAGATCGATCGCGCCGATACGCGTGACCAGCGTCATGGCCAGCGCCACAATCGCCAGCGGTGCGACATTATTCAGCAGCACGCTACGAATGTTGGCGACAGTGGCAAACGCGGGCGCGGCGATGATGAAAAACAGCAGCAGCGCAACAAAGGTCAGCACCATCAGGCTGCGCAACAGCCCCGGCACTTTTTTACCGCTCAGGCTCAGTTCAGACATGAGATGCCCTCCCCGCCTGACGGCGCCGCAGTAGCGCGGTCAGCGCCACAACCAGCAGGATGAGCACACCCTCGACGCCGTTAATCCAGTAACTTGAGACGTTAACCAACTGAAAGCCGTTGGCTATCAGACTCAGAAACAGAGCGCTGATCAGTGCACCGCCCAGGGTCGGCACCAGGCGACGCGAAAACACCACGCCGAGCAGCGCGGCGGCAATCACCATCAGCAGATTGTCGTTAGCGCCCGGCGAACTGCCGCTGAGCAGCGCCACCGAGGCAATGGCTGCCAGTGCAGCGCTGAAGCCGCACAGCACATAACTCAGACTTTGATAGCGCGCCACGCTAATGCCCGCCGCGTTGGCGGCCTGCGGATGGCTACCCACCGCCTGCAGGCGCAGGCCAAACGCGGTGAAACGACTGAGCCCGAGTGCACTCAACGCCAGCAGCAGAAATCCCCAGCCGAGCCAGGAAACGCCCAGCGGTCCGCTGGCTATCAGCAGGTTTTGCAGCGCGCTGCTGGCGGAAATCGACGCGTTTCCGCTCAGCACCATCTCCAGTCCCATGGCGATGTTCATGCTGGTCAGCGTCGCCAGCAGGGGCAAAATACCAAGCCAGACAATCGCCAGGGCATTGAATATCCCCACGGCGATGCCGGTGAGCAGCGTGAGCAGCAGCGCATAAGTGACAGAGTGTTGCTCAGCGATCTGCGACGCGAATACCGCGGCACACAACCCCATATTAGCGGCAATGGATAAATCAATGCCGCCGCTAATCCCCTGAACACCGCCACCGCTTAGCACCAGCGTCAGACCCAGCGCCAGCGTTCCCACCACCGCCGTTTGCTGCAATACGTTACCGAGGTTGATCACGCTGAGGAAAATAGGCGACAGCCAGGCAAATACCGCCAGCACCAGTACAATAATCAGCAGCGCGACGTGCTGCAGCCACGGCTGCCCCTGCGGTTTGCCTGCCGCCGTCACCACCGCCGGTTGGCTCAGTTCACTCATAGGATTTGCTCCGTCAATGCGCCCGTGCCGGAAGCCAGGGACAGAATCTCCTGATGACTGGTGTGCCGGGCGGACAGCGTGGCGACCTGCTCGCCGCGCGCCAGCACAATAATGCGGTCGGCGAGCGTTTGCAGTTCCAGCAGATCGGTGGAAAACAGGATAATCACCGCCCCGGCGGCCGCCAGCTGCTGCAGGGTTTGATAAATGGCGGCCTTGGCGGCAATGTCGACGCCAACCGTGGGCTCATCCAGCAGATAGAGCGTGGCGTGGGTGTTGAGCCATTTCGCCAGCACCGCTTTTTGCTGATTTCCGCCGGACAGCTGACGCAGCGGTGCCAACTGGCCCGGTGTGCGGATCACCAGCTGGCGGATGTTGTCCGCCACTAGCACGGTCTCGGCGGTTGCGGAGACGCCGCCCCAGCGCAGCAGGCGCTGCACGGTCGTCAGGGTGATGTTGTCGCGCAGGCTCACATCGAGCGCGATGCCGTTGGCGCGGCGATCTTCCGGCACCAGCGCGATGCCACGTTTCACCGCGGCATGTGGCGAAGCCGGTACGCCGTGCGTCTCACCTACGCGCAGCGTCCCGCTCACGCCACGTTCCAGACCAAACAGTGCGCTGATTAACGCCTTCCCTCCGGAGCCCAGCAGGCCGGTAATGCCAACGATCTCGCCACGTCGTGCGCTGAAACAAACATTGTGAAAGCGACCCGGCGCGCTCAGGGCGTCTACGGTCAGCACCGGCTCGCCGTCAGGTGGTAGACCGCGCGGTGCAATCGCCTGCTGCGTCTCACCGATCATGGCATTAATCAGCGCCTGCGGAGAAAGGGCGTCGCCGGTAAAATGCGCGACGTCTTTACCATCG
Source organism: gamma proteobacterium symbiont of Scutellera amethystina (assembly GCF_059730845.1). NCBI lineage: Bacteria > Pseudomonadati > Pseudomonadota > Gammaproteobacteria > gamma proteobacterium symbiont of Scutellera amethystina. The sequence continues at coordinate 2,105,600 of NZ_AP035935.1, read as the reverse complement.
CGCAGCACCGTAACCCGCTGGCACAGCGCCTGGATTTCATCGAGATAGTGAGAAACGTAGATCAGTGCGATCCCCTGCTGACGCATACGTTCAATAACGCGAAACAGCGCCTGCACCTCGTGGCGCGCCAGCGCGGCGGTCGGTTCATCCAGTACCACCACGCGCGGCGCGCGCTGTAATACGCGACAGATCTGCACCAGTTGCTGTTCCGCCACACTTAACCCGGCGATCAGCGCATCGGGATCGATCTGCAGATCGAAGTGCTGTTGCAGTAGCTGCCGCGCCTGCTGCCGCATACGCCGGCGATCGATAAACGGTGTGCTGCCAATCCGTGGCTCATTACCGAGCAGCAGCGCTTCCGCCACCGTCAGCGTGCCGGGCAATAGCCGCTCCTGATGAACAATGGCGATGCCCTGCTGTTGTGCCTGAGCCGGACTGGTCAACACCAGTAGCCGGCCTTCCAGCGTCACGCTGCCCTCATCGGCAGCGTGGATGCCGCCCAGCACTTTGATCAGCGTCGATTTTCCGGCTCCGTTATGCCCAATCAGCCCATGCACTTCGCCGGCGTGGACATCAAGCGATACCGCTTGCAGCGCGGGAATGCCGTCAAAGGCTTTACTGATCTGGCGCAGTTGCAGTCGCACTGTCTTATTTATCATCGCTCTGGCCCAGCGTTTGCTGCGCCTGCGCCGCATTCTCTTTGGTGACCAGAATGGCCGGAACATAGGTGGCAGGCGGAAGTGAACGATCGCCGGCAAGGTATTTCGCCACATTTTGTACCGCAGTCTGTCCGATCAGATAGGGTTGCTGCGCCACCACCGCCGCCGCGCTGGATTTCGGATCTTTCACCAGCGAGACCACGTCCGGGCTGCCGTCCACGGCGTAAGTTTTGATTTCACTGCGACCGGCAGCATCAACCGCCTGAGTGGCACCAATCTGCGGTACGTCCCATGCCGCCCAGATAGCCTGTACTGACCCTTGCGGATACTTGTTAAGTAGCTGACTAATCTGCGCATAGGCATCCTGCACGGTATTGGGAATGACGTCGCGCAGTTCGGGCTGAATGATTTTAATTTTCGGATACCATTTCAGCACGGCTTTTAACTGGTCATAGCGCATCGCCACCACCGGCACGCCATAAAAACCATTAAACACCAGAATATTGCCTTCGCCGCGCAGATCATTGACCAGTTTTAATGCCAGCTGCTCGCCAATATAAAAGTTATCGGAGGTCGTGACGTTAATACTTGATGGGCTGGCGGTATCCACGGTAAATAAGGGAATGCCGGCGTCGCGAATTTTTTTCAGCCAGGGTTCCAGCACTGAGGCGGTGCCCAGCGTTTCAATAATGGCATCCGGTTTTTGTGCAATCAGCGTTTGAATTTGCGCGATCTGCTGTGACTCTTTGCGTCCGCCATCCAGCGCGATAGGCGTGCCACCCAGCCGCTTTACTTCATCAATTTGTCCCTGATAGGCTTTCAGATCCCAGTAGTGATCGGTACCGGCCACGGTAATACCGATACGTTTACCGGCCAGTGAGGGAATGGATGCATCAGCGGCGCGAGCGTGCAGCGACAAGCCGGCGAGCAGCGATGCAGAGGCCAGTAATAGTCCGGCCAGGCGGTGTTTATGCATTGTTTATATCCCTGGAAAAGGTTCAGCTAAATAAGGTGAGTGACGCCTGCTATTCGGCGTATAGCTGAAAATTATCACAGTCACTATTTATCCCTAATGCCATTTTCTCCTTTGGATATGCAGCGGATTTGCATATTGATTGCGTGAAAAAGCATGACCGGGCGCAGATATTCTGACGCCCGGTTATAAATAATAAAAACGTGGCTGGAATGAAGGCGTGCGGCGCTAAAGATACGTGATGGTCGCGGGCGCCGCGGGTGTGATTTTAACGCCCTTTTTTCTTGCGTCCCGGCTGGGTAAAACGCTTGCGGTTAGCGCCCTGACCCGCTTTGTCACTCTGTTTCGGTGCGCTGACGGCCGGTTTTTTCGCGGCGGGCGTCGCCGCTTTTTTCTTCGCCTGTGCCTGCTGCGTTTTTTGATCTTCTGACGACGAATCCTCAATCAGCTTAAACAGGTCGATCAGTTCATCGTCCGTCAGATCGCGCCACTCACCGAGCGGGATACCTTTCAGGCTCACGTTCATGATGCGCGTGCGCTCCAGTTTCGTCACTTCATAGCCAAAGTGTTTGGCCATGCGGCGAATCTGCCGGTTCAGTCCCTGCACCAGGATAATACGAAATACAAAGGTCGACTCCCGCTTCACTTTGCATTTTTTCGTCACTGTGCCGAGCATCGGTACGCCCGCCGCCATACCAGCAATAAACTCGTCGGTGATCGGCTTATCTACCGTGACCACGTACTCTTTTTCGTGATTGTTACCGGCGCGCAGGATTTTATTCACCAGATCGCCGTGATTGGTGAGGAAAATCAGCCCCTGCGAGTCTTTATCCAGCCGGCCAATCGGGAACACGCGCTTGCTGTGGTTGACGAAGTCACCAATGTTGTCACGCTCGCCCTCTTCCATGGTAGTGACAATGCCCACCGGCTTGTTGAGGGCGATTAATACCAGATCGTCTTCGTTGCGCGGTTCAATCAGCCGCCCGTTGACTTTGACCTCATCCCCGGCGAACACCTGCGCACCGACGCTGGCGCGTTTGCCGTTAATGAAAACGTTGCCTTGTTCGATGTAACGATCGGCGTCACGGCGCGAGCAGATTCCGCTCTCGCTGATGTATTTATTCAGGCGCGTGGATGAGTTGGGCAGCATGGTTCCTCCGAAAAAAAACGGACTATACAGCATGTGCGCGCGTTGCGTAAGGCTGGGTTAAGCGTCCGGTGGCGGTTGTTCTTTGCGGTGTGATATGGCGAAAAAGCGGTGCCGGGTGTCATAGCGATTTATGGCACATAAAAATCCATCCTGTCGGTTAAAATAGCCCGCACGCCCCTGAGCAAACTCCGGGTATTGTGAACATCTCACCGTTAACCAGGCATGAAAATGTACAACGTAAATCATCTTTTCGTCAGCCGGGAAATGAATGTGAAAAAGCTGCTGGCTTACGGTTTCCGCAAGGATGGGCAGGTTTACGGCTACCGTTGTGATGTGATGAATAAACAGTTCACCCTGCAGGTAAACATCACTACTCAGGGTGACATTGCCGCCACCATTATCGATAAAGTCACAGGAGAAGATTACATTCTTCATCGTATTACTTCTGCCACCGGTGCCTTTGTGGGGCAGGTTCGTGAAGAACATGACGCTATCTTGCTGGATATCGCAGAAAAATGTTTTCCGCAAAAGCATTTCAAAACAGCGCAGGCCGATGCGATCGTTCAGCACCTGAAACAGCAGTATCAGACTGAGCTGGAGTTCTTATGGCCGCGCTTTCCTGAAAACGCCATCTTTCGCCGCAAAGATAATCAAAAGTGGTTCGGCGCGCTGTTGAAGATTCACAGCAGCAAGCTGGGCCGACCGGATGATAGCCTGTTTGAAATCGTCAATATTAAAGTCTCGCCGCAGGCCATCGCTTCGCTGGTCGATGGCGAGGTTTATTTCCCGGGCTACCATATGAACAAAAAGCATTGGGTCACCGTGTGTCTGGATGGTTCAGTCCCGACGGCCGAGGTTTTGTTGCGCATTGACAACAGTTTTAACCTGGCCGGCTAGACATCGGCGCGGCATCGTATACCTCTTCGCGGCTGATTTCGCCGCCCCATCCCCGCAGCCGCAACGTCTCGCCCGTCAGTTCCACCACCGCAAAGGGCACGCGCGACGGGCCATCCAGCATCCCCTGCAGGGTTATAAACACGGTATCCGCGCGGCGATGATAGCCGCCACGGTGATCGTGGCCGGCAAAACAGGAGCGCACGCCATAGCGGCAGAACAGTTCTGCCAGCTGCGCACCGTTGAGCAGACTGTGGCTGTAGCCCGGTGCCAGCGGATAATGGCCGAACACCACCACCTGCTGGCCGCAGGCGCGGGCCTCGATAAGCTGCGTTTCCAGCCATGCCAGCTGCGTCGCACCGACCGCGCCATTCCACGGCTGCGCCTGCGGTTGCTGGCGCGCCTGTAAATCAGCCAGCAGTGCGGCCGCGCGCTGGCGATCGTCGCCGTTGTGTTGATTGCAGTACAGGCTGATATCGTTGCCGTCGTAGACAATAAAGCGCCAGCCCGGCAGCTGAAAGGCATAGTAACTTTTTGGCAGCGGCAGCGCGTCATCGAGGTGCTGCGCGATGGTCTGGGCGTCGTGATTCCCCAGCACCACGGCATGCGGATGGAGTAGCCGATCGTAGAGCGGCAGCAGCGTGGCATAGCTGTCCCAGTGGCGATCCACCAGATCGCCGAGCGTAACGACAAAATCCAGCGGCTGCTGATTGAGCGCGGTTATTGCCTGCGGCAGCTTATGCAGCGCATGACGATAGTAGAGATTCGCCGCGACATCCGCCTCAACGTCAGCATATTGCGGATCGGCCAGCAGCCCGAAGCGCAGCGTGCCGTCGAGCGGTGCCGCGCGTAAATCCGGTAACTGATACAGCTCAGCGACATCACCCAGCCGCTGGCGTTGCGCTGCGGTTAGCGCATGGGCATATCCCATCTCTGGCTCTCCTTAGCGAATACCGGCACGCATGAATGACTGAATAAACTGCCGCTGGAACAGCAAAAACAGCAGCAGCAACGGCAAGGTGGTCATCAGCGTTGCTGCCCCAATCAGCGCCCACTGCACGCCCTGCTCCGGCGCAGAAAACAGCTGCAGCCCGACGGTTAACGGACGCACCTGAACCGAGTCGGTGATCACCAGCGGCCAGAGAAAATCGTTCCAGTGGAAGCTGATCGAGACCAGCGCGAACGCCACATAGATTGGCTTTGCCAGCGGAATGTAGATGTGGCGCAGAATGTAAAACCGGCTGGCCCCCTCAACGGTTGCCGCCTCTTCCAGCACCAGCGGAATGCTTTTGAATGTCTGCCGCAGCAGAAAGATTGCGAACGCCGAGGCAAAGTACGGCAGCGCAATGCCGGTCAGGGTATCGCGCAGCCCGAGCGCGCTGATGGTGCGGTAATTATTCAGAATCAGCACATCCGGGCTAATCATCAGCTGCAGCAGAATCAGCGCGAAGAGGAAACCGGAAAATTTCAGGCGGAACCGCACCAGGGCATAAGCGGCCAGCGTGGCCAGCACCAGCTGGACCACCACAATCATCAGCACCAGCAGCGTGGTATTGAGGAAGTAGCGGGCAAACGGTGCCGCGTGCCAGGCATTGATGAAGTTCGCCAGCGTCAGCGGCGCCAGCAGCGAAAAGTGCCCCTGTCCGGCGGCCGGATGAATGGCAATCCACAGCGCCACCAGCATCGGCAAGCTCCACAACAGCGCGGCCAGCCAAATCAGCAGGTTGAGCGCAAAACCGCCCGGAGAGGATGCAGCTTTCATTGATAATGGGCTCGCTTATCCAGCAGATGAAATTTGATCAACGCAATCGATCCGAGGATCACCAGCAGCACTACCGTCATGGCCGACGCGGCTGGCATGTCCCAGAAACTGAACGCAGTACGATAGATATAAAACAGCAGCAGGCTACTGCTGTTGTTTGGGCCGCCATTGGTCATGGCAATCACCTGATCGACAATGCGGAAGGCGTTCATCGAGGCGTTGATCAGCACAAACAACGTGGTTGGCAGCAGCAGCGGCCACTGCACGCGACGGAAAAAGTAACCGCGCGATGCGCCTTCAATGGCGGCGGCTTCGCTGAGGCGCGGATCGATCTGCTGCAGCGCGGCGAGATAAAAGATCATGAAAAAGCCCGCCTCGCGCCATACCGAAACCGCCATCAGGCAGTACAGCGTGGTATCCGGCTCGCCGAGCCAGTTGACCGCCGGTAGCGAAAACCATGCCAGCAGGCTATTCAGGATGCCAAGCTGTGGCGTGTAGAAAAACAGCCACAGATTGGCGATGGCGATCATCGGCAGCAGCGACGGAATGAAGAAGGCCGCACGCACCAGCGCGTTGCCGCGCAGCCGACGATTGACCGCCAGCGCCATCAGCAGCGCCAGCGTCACCGCCAGCGGAATGGTGATCAGCGCATACAGCAGGTTATTCCACAGCGACTGCATAAAGATGTCGTCATCCAGCAGCGCGCGATAGTTATCCAGCCCGACAAAATGGGCCGGATGCGAAGCGCGCGCGGCGCTGAACAGGCTCTGCCACAGCGTGGCCAGTGCCGGGTAATGGGTAAACAGCAGCAGGAAGCTGAGCGCGGGCAGCAGCAGCAAATAGCCGCTGAGCTGCAGTGACCACCCGCGCGGGCGCAGCGTGGCGGCGCTGCCAGAGAATGAGCTCATCACGCGGCCGTCACTGATAGTTTTTCAGCAGGCGGTCAGCCTGTTTCTGCGCATCGGCCAGCGCCTGGGCCGGGGTTTTGCTCTGCGTTACCGCCGCTTCAATGGCGTGATTGAGCGCGTCCTGAATCTGCACGCTGTTGTAGGTCGAGAGTTCCGGCTGGGCATACTTCAGCTGCTCACGCGCCACCAGTGCCTGAGGCACCTGCTGCACATAGGCTTTCATTGCCGCCGTGTCCCACGCTGCCGGCGAGGTGGCGACATAGCCGGTCGCGATACTCCAGCGCGCGGCCTGTTCCGGTGCGGTGACCCAGCGGATGAAGCGCATCGCCGCCTGCTGCTGCGCCGGTGAGGCGCTTTTGAACACGTACAGGTTGCCGCCACCGGTCGGGCTGCCGCGCTGGGTTTTCTCCGGCAGCATGGCGACGCCAAACGGGAAGGTCGCGTTGTCGTGCACGTTGGTCAGGTTGCCGGTGGTGGTGACCATCATGGCCGTTTTACCACTGATAAAGTCCTGCGGCGTGGTGCCCCAGGCGATTGCGCCTTTCGGCGAGACTTCCTCTTTCTGGCCGAGGTCGGTCAGCCACTGCAGGGTTTCCACGTTGCCCGGCGTGTTGAAATACACGGCGTTTCCCTTGCCGTTATCCAGCCGTCCGCCATTGGTGGCAGCCAGCCCCTGGAAATTCCAGTAGCCGTTCGGCGTGGAAGGGATCTCAATGCCCCACTGGCTGACGCCGCTGGCCTGTTTCAGCGTCAGTTTTTTGCTGAATGCCACCACCTGCTGCCAGGTGGCGGGCGGTGTATTCGGATCGAGGCCGGCTTTCTCAAATGCCTGTTTGTTCCAGTACATCACCACGGTTGAGCGCTGAAAAGGCACGCCCCACACTTTGCCCTCAATGCGACGCAAAAAGGCCGGATAGAAGCTGTCGATCCACTGTTTGCCCTCTTCACCCGTGGCTAAATCGCTGGCGGCGACGATGGCACCGGCATCCATCAGCGACCAGGCTTCAATATCGCCCATCACCGCCAGTTGCGGTGCGTTACCGCCGCGAAACGCCGTCAGCGCTTTGGTCACGGTGGTGGCGTAATCGCCGGTGTAGACCGGCTGAATGCTGATCTCAGGGTGCTGTTTTTCAAAATCCGCCACCAGGGCTTCCACGGTGTGGCTGACTTTACCGCCGACCGCAATCGGATAGTACATCTGTAACTTCACCGGCTCAGCAGCAAACACCGACGCGGAGGCACACAGCATAACGACACAAGCCAGAGGCGAGAAACGGATCGCAGACATGATTTTCCCTTGAATAAACGACAACGGTTAAACAGCGTATTTTTTCTCAGCGAGCAACATCGGGTGTTCAGCAGCGACACAGCGCTGGCCGCTGGTGGTGGAAAACAGGTATTGCCGGCTGGTGGACCACTGCAGGCCGACCAGGCTGTCATCCGTGAAGCGCTGCAGGCCGGGCACTTTGACGGTCAGTGATTCCGTGATGCCGGGCAACCGACATACCAGCAGCGTATCCGCGCCCATGTATTCGTAGCTCACTACCCGCGCACTCAGCGCGGCCTGCTGCGGGGCGACCAGCTGGATATCCTCCGCGCGCAGGCCCAGACTCAGCGCCGTTTCGCCGGCATAGCTCAGCAGCGGTGTGCTGAGATGGCTGAGGTAGTGATGCGCGCCTTTGCTGTGCAGTGGCAGGATATTCATTGGCGGTGCGCCAATAAACTGCGCGGCAAAACAGCTCGCCGGCTGGTTGTAGAGCTGGTCTGGCGTGCCGTGCTGCTCAATGCGGCCATCGTTGAGCAGAATGATGTGATCGGCCATGCTCATCGCTTCGGTCTGATCGTGGGTGACGTATAACATGGTCAGCCCGAGCTGCTTTTGCAGCGCGCGGATTTCGCGCCGCATGCTCTGACGCAGTTTGGCATCCAGGTTGGATAATGGCTCATCCATCAGGCACAGCGTATTGTTGGCGATCACCGCCCTGCCCAGCGCCACGCGCTGCTGCTGCCCGCCGGAGAGCTGTGAAGGCAGGCGCGCCAGCAGCGGTTCCAGTTCAAGCAGTGCGCTGACCTGCGCCAGCCGGGCGGCAAACTGTTGCTTATCTTCACCGCGCGCCTTCAGGCCAAACAGCAGATTTTCCCGCACGCTCAGGTGAGGAAACAGCGCGTAAGACTGAAACACCATCGACAGCTTGCGCTGCGCCGGTGGCAGAGGCGTGACGTCGGTGTGATTGAAATAAATGCGGCCGCTGTCGGCCGTTTCCAGCCCGGCGAGTGTGCGCAACAGCGTCGATTTACCGCAGCCGGAAGGCCCCAGCAGTGCGACGAAACTGCCTTGCGCCACGTCGAAGCTGATATCCTGCAGCGCGATTTTATCGCCCCAGGTTTTGGTGATGTGTTGCAGCGAGAGATGGCTCATGCATCCGCAGTCCTGAAATCAGAATGGCGGTAAGCTAGCTGAGGCGGATGAAAGATTTATGGCGCTGACGTGACGGTTGGGTGATGGACGGCGACCTGGCGCAGCATCCCCCTCACCCGGCACGCCCGCAGGCCGCGCCGGGCAGGCGTTTATGCGTTACTGCGACATGCTCAGAATGGTGCGGATGTTCTGCGCCGTGGTGGCAATGATGTCGATAGCGCCGGTACGCAGCGCGCCGAGGATCGCCATGGCTTTGGTGTTTTCAGCGGCAATGGCAATCACGCAGGGAATTTTACGCAGCTCGTCGATACTCAGGCCAATTACCCGGTCGTTCATCACCGTATCCACGTGCTGGCCCTGGGCGTTGAAAAAATCATAGCCGGCCACATCACCGGTCACGCCCTGATTGACGCTGGCATCAATGATCTCATGCGGTGTGAACCAGCCGAGCTTCACCATATAGCTGTTTTCGTTCATGTCTCCGATGCCCACCAGTGCCACATCCGCTTTGCGCGCGCGGTCGAGCGTCTCTTTGATGGTGCCGTTTTGCATGAAAGCGTCGCGCAGCGCCCGGTTTTCGACGTAAGCCGGGGCGTACAGGGTTTCGCTGATGCCGCCAAACTTTTTGGCCAGCCGGCGGCTGATGTGGTCCGCGTTGATGGCATCCCCCGGACGATGGGTGCCGCCGATGCCGCTGATAAACAGGCAGTTGCGCGTCGGCACCTGACCGGGATAATCGGCGACGGCCGCCACGTTGCGCCCCTGGCCCACGGCGACAATGGCGTTGTCTTTCAGCGACTGCGCGAGATGCGCCGACACCAGCGCCGCCACCTGACGCCGCTGCTCGTCGCTGTCTGGCGAATCGAGGGCAATCAGCGCGCGCTGCAGATGAGGAAAGCGCGTCTGCAACTGCTGTTCCAGCCGCGTACTGAACACCGGATGGTAGCGCACATTGATCTCGACGATGCCCTCTTCACGCGCGCGTTTCAGCAGTCGCCCCACCTTGATACGGGAAATCCCAAACTTACGCGCAATCTCCTCCTGGGTGATTTCGTCCTGATAGTAGGCGACGGCAATTTCCGTCAGCAGCTCGGAGTCCTGAGAAAGCGTGTTTTTTTCCATCCGTTACCTGTCTTGTATCGTCGTGCGGAGTGCTCAGCAGGGAGTTATATCATTGATGCGACTCGCTTCGCCAGCCAGCAACGCCGCGAGTCGCCGCTGCTGTCACGCTTAACGCTGAATGGCGTCAATTTTCAGCATGCGGGCAATAACCTTATCCAGCTCTTGCTGATCGAAGATCTGTTTCCAGTCCGGCTTGATGATCTTCTCGCGGCCATACTCCATGGCGATCATGCAGGCGTCCGAGAACGGGTTGGTGGCGCGGAAAGCCACCGCCAGCGCAATCTGAATATGGCCGTACAGCATGGCCTTCGCTGCCTCTTCCGGGACGCCGCTGTGTTTCACCGTTTCATCCAGCGCCTCTTTCATGAAGGCACCGACCATGCAGGCGACGGTTTCGACCAGCGTCGGTTCCAGATACGCCAGCTGCGTCACCGTGACCCAGTGCACCTGATCAACCGGGCCGTACATCACGCTAATCACCTTACTCAGCTCTGCCTTCTGTTCAGCGCTGCCGCTTTCCCAGGCTGCCGCGACGTGCTGGACGGCAGCAACGCCACCAAACGCATCGGCGTGCTCCTCTTTGGTGTAGCGGGCCAGAAATACCGACGGATGGCACGGGTGCGCGACCGCGTATTCAATGCCGTCACGCTGGGCGATCAGGTTGGCGTAGGCCGCGGCCGGATCGAGCGTCAGCAGCACCGCACCGCTTTGCATCTGTGGCACCACGCTTTGCGAGACTTTGCCCAGTACGATATCCGGCACGGCGAGGATCACCACGTCACTCAGCGGCACCACCGACGCGGCATCCGACAGCTCGCGTCCCTGTGCAATCACCTGCTGCTGCGCCTGCGGTGAATTCTCGCAGTAAAACACCTGATAAGCGCTGTGCTGCAAATTAGCGGAAATACGCATGCCCATTTTGCCGCCTGCGCCGATCACGGTGATGGTTTTCAATGCCTTGCTCATGTTAACGACTCCTGATCTTGTTTACTGCGTAGGAATTCAACGGCGCGGCGGGTCCATTCGGCTTCCCGCGCGCAGGTCTGCGCGGCATCGTCCTGCCACGGCAACCAGTGTTCGATGATTTGGTTGATGTCGCGATCGGCTGGCCGCACGCTGGCGATCAGCCGGTCATAATCCAGCTTCCCTTCGCCCATCGGACAGCCGGCCAGGGTAAAACCGACCCAGCCGGCACGGCGGGTAAAGGCGAAATCTTTGATGTGCAGATTGCCGACGCGCGCAGCGGTATTGGCGATCACCTGCTCCTGCAGTTCCAGTCCGGCGACGCAGTTGGCCGGATCGAGACAGACGCACAGCCACGGCGAGAGAAAGCGGTTGATCACCGACATCATCGCCGCGCTGCTGACCTGCTCGTAAGTTTCCAGGCACAGCCGCACCTGCTGGCGGGCAAAATCCGGCAGCACGGCAGCAATCAGATTGGCCGCTTCATCCAGCGATGGCCGGTGATCGGCGGTGTTGAACATTGAGCGCACCACGCGCGCGTCGAGAATAGCGGCGATATGCAGATAGCGGCGCAGATGCGCGCTGCCGAGACCACGCGTGCCCAGCTCCAGCGTGATGCCAAGCGCATCCGCCTGCTGACGCAGCGCCAGCAGCTGTTCATCTGACCACTGCTCAATCGCCGGGTAGTCGCAGATCTGGAATACTGACACGTCGAGATCGGCAGTCTGCTGCAGCATCTGCGCCAGCGTGAGCGGCTGTGGCACCTGGGGCGACATACGCCAGAAAAACGCATAGGTACTGAGTCCAATGCGGCTCATGACGGCAGCTCCTCAGCCAGCTTACTGGCTTCCTGCACGATCTGCGCCAGCGCCTGCGGATCGTGGGCAAAGCGGCCGAGGAACAGGCCGTTGACGTCGCCGCCGAGGCGCTGAATCAGACCCGGCCCGGCGCTGCCGCCGTAAATCACCCGCAGCGTGATGCCGTCGGGCGTCGTCAGCTGCTGTAGCCCGCTGCACACCGCGCGGATGTAGCTGTCCGGCGCCGGATGCGGTGCGCCAATGGCCCACTGCGGTTCGTAAGCAAACAACACCTCACCGCTGAGCGCGTGTTGCGCGGCCTCCGCCAGCGCCTCCTGCAGCTGCTGCTGACACAGCGCAATCGCCTGCTCAGGCGTGCCCTGCTGCGGTTCACCGATGCACAGCACCGGGGTCAGGCGATAACGCAGCGCCATCGCCACTTTGGCGGCAATCTGCGTTTTATCTTCATGAAAATGGCGACGGCGTTCGGCGTGACCGATCTCCGCCAGTGAGCACCCCAGCTCCTGCAGCATGCTGGCGCTGACCTCACCGGTCCAGGCGCCGTTTTCCGCCTGACACACGTCCTGCGCGCCGACGCGCACCGGCGTGCCGGCAAAGATCTCCGTTACCGCCGGGATGGCCGGATAAGCGGGCAGCACAAACAGCCCGACATCACCGCGCTGCACTGCCGGATGCTGCGCCAGCGTCGCAACCTCGCGACACCACGCCAGCGTTTGCTGATAGCCGAAATACATTTTCAGGCTGACGCCAAGCCAGATTTTAGGCTGAGCCATAATTACGCTCCCTGTTCAGATGCACTGTGTTCTTTTAACAGATTGCCAACGGTGTTGACGATCATCGCCAGTGAAACCGCACCGGCGTCCGGCGTGCCAACGCTTTTTTCTGCCAGCGGCCGCGCACGCCCCACTTTCGGTACCAGCTGTGCGGTGGCCTGCGCGGCCTGCTCCGCCACCGCTGCCGCACGTAACCAGGCTTCGGTGAGTGATGCGCCCTGCGCGACCGCAGCGCTCAGCGTGTCGCTAAACGGAACCAGCACGTCAACCATGGTTTTATCACCGACGCGCGCTTTGCCGAAGTGCATAATGCCCTCTTTGGCATCCCGGACGCCGGCAGCGACGCGTGTTGCATCCGCTGCCGCGCTGTCGCCCAGTGCGGTGCCGAGCGCGGTCAGTGCCACGCCCCACAGTGCTCCGGACGTGCCGCCCGCTTTATCCGCCCAGGCATCGGCGGCGCGACACAGCAGACTGCCAGCGCCGGCGCCACGCGCGGCCACCTCACGCGCCTTTTCTACCGCGCCGAGTACGCCGCGCTCCATACCAATGCCGTGATCGCCGTCGCCCGCTACCGCATCAATGTCGCCCAGCTGGCCGGCATGACGCTGAATCATCACCGCCACTGCTTCCAGCAGTTCAAGAACGCGCCGGGCGCTGTGTTGTGATGCGGTGCTGGCCTGCGGTAACGTCTCTTCACGGATCTCTTCGCACTCGGCGGCGCTGAGCGGTTCGGCAATCAGGACGCTGCCTTTGCGGTAGGCTGGCGTATTGGCCGGCGCGCGCCACAGCGTTTCCAGTTCATCATCGAGCCACATCAGCGTCAGCGAGACGCCTGCCATGTTAAAACTGGTGACGAATTCGCCGACATCCGGCTCCACCACCTGCAACTGCGCCGCCGACAGCAACTGGGCGATGCGGCGATACACCACAAACAGCTCTTCATACTTGACTGAACCGAGACCGTTGAGGATTACCGCCACGCGCTGTCCCGCCACCTGCGCCACATCCGCTGGCCGCTCACTCAGCAGCCGGTCGACAAAGATTTCTGCCAGCTCGTCGGCGCGCGGCACCGCCGTTTCGCTAATGCCCGGCTCACCGTGGATGCCCAGCCCGAGCGCCATGCGCCCTTTCTCTACCTCAAACAGCGGATGTGAAGCGCCCGGCAGCGTACAGCCGGAAAAGGCCACACCGAAGGTGCGGGTGCGATCGTTGGCGTGTTGCGCTTTTTTCAGCACCGTAGCCAGATCGTCACCCGCTTCTGCCGCGGCCGCAGCCACTTTAAACACACACAGATCGCCGGCGACGCCGCGTCGCTTCAGACGCTCATCGTGGCTGGCGCTGGACACATCATCCGTTACCGCCAGCACCTCACAGGCAATACCTTCAGCGCGCAACCGCTCGCACGCCTGACCAAAATGCAGCACGTCACCGGCATAGTTACCAAACAGCAACAGCACACCCGCGCCGTTATGCGCCGCGCGCGCGACGTTATAGATTTGCTGCGCCGACGGCGAAGCGAACAGGTTGCCCATTGCCGCCCCGTGCGCCAGGCCCTGGCCGACCAATCCGGCAAAGGCGGGATAGTGACCGGAACCGCCACCGACAATCACCGCCACGGTATCCGGCTGGCTGCGCGTGCTGCGCACCACGCCACCGCTCACCTGGCGTACTTTATCGGCATTGGCGGCCACAAAGCCTTCGATCAGTTCCGCGGCAAACGCGGATGGCTGGTTAAACAGGTACGTCATGTTATTGCTCCTGTACAAATGAAGCTGGCAGAGGCTGCGCGCGACGGCGATTGAGGAACAGCATCAATACAGCGGAGAGCAGCATAAAACCGCCGACCACGAACATCGGTAACACATAACTGTGAGTGGCATCATGCAGTGCGCCGGTGATGTAACCGGCGGAAAAACCCGCCACGTTGCCCAGGGTGTTAATCAGCGCAATCGCCGCCGCTGCCGATGCGCCGGTCAGGAACTGCGTTGGCAGCGTCCAGAAATTGGGCAATGCGGCGAAGATGGCGCTGGCCGTTACGGCGATCACCAGGATGGTGGTAAACGGTGAATCCATGTAGAGCGCCAGCGGTACGCTGAGGCCGCCCGCGACCGCAGGAATCGCGATGTGCCAGGTTTTACAGCCGCGCCGCGCGGCATCCCGCGACCAGAAAAACATCACGACGGCGGCGATCAGGTACGGCACGCCGGTGATCAGCCCTTTCTGCATCACGTTGAAGGTGGTGCCAAACTGCTGCTGGAAGCCGGCGATAATGGTCGGCAGGAAGAACGCCAGCGCGTACAGGCCGTAAATAAAGCCGAAGTAGATCAGGCACAGCATCCACACGCGGCTGTTGCCCATCACCGAACGCACGCTGTGCGGGTGCTGGCCCTGCTTGTGCTGATGTTCCGCTTCCAGTTCGGCTATCAGCCAGTTTTTCTCGTCGTCATTCAGCCACTTCGCCTGACGCGGCGAGTCCACCAGCCAGAACAGCGCCACAACACCGATGAGGATTGCTGGCAGCGACACGCCCATAAACATTACGCGCCAGCCCTCCAGGCCAAACAGGCCGTGCTGCTCAATCAGCGAGGCAGCCAGCGGTGCGCCAAATACCACCGTCAGCGGTTGTGCCAGGTAGAACAGCGAGAGAATTTTGCTGCGGTGGCGCGCCGGCACCCACAGGCTGAGATAAAGGATGGCGCCCGGGAAGAAACCGGCCTCGGCAATCCCCAGCAGCAGGCGCAGCGTGTACAGCCCTTCGACACTGCTGACCCAGGTAAACAGCAGCGAGACGATGCCCCAGCTGATCATGATGCGCGCCAGCCAGCGCCGCGCGCCGAACTTATGCAGCGCCAGGTTGCTGGGCACTTCCAGCAGGATGTAACCAATAAAGAAGATGCCGGAGGCGAGACCAAACTGCAGCGCACTGAGGCCGAGGTCCTGCGTCATGCCGTTTGGGCCGGCAAAGGAAATGGCGGTGCGATCGAGGAAGTTGATAAAGAACATCAGCGCCACAAACGGTACCAGGCGCCAGGAGATTTTGCGGATTGCGGTCTGCTCAACCGCGCTGACAGCAGAGTGATTCATAACGCACCTCCGAAACGTGCGCAGTGAGACGGTGTTGGCCAGGCGCAAAACCGGCGCTGGCGACAGACAAAATGCGAGGTAAGAAGCAAATGACACATGTTCGAGTCCTCAATGGGTCTTCTTGTACATGGATAGGGTCATGCGAACAAATGAACACTACACGGATATTTGCTCATTCCTCAAGCGCAGTTGGCGAAAGTGTGACAGTGCGCATGAGATTTGATTTCAGCGACATTTTCAGGATTTTTCGCAGCAGAGCGGCGCTGCGCGATCGTTACATCAGGGGGCGCGCGAGATTTTGAGTGGCCGATCGCTAAATCATATGAACATGTATTGAACATATGTTTGATTTTGTGGCAGGCTATCAGTGAACATCTAATCACCTGACGAACATATGTGCAGGTGTCAGACCCTGTATCACTGGAGAGACGTGATGAAAACTATCGCTATTGGTGCCGATGATGCGGCTATCGATTTGAAAAACATCATTAAAAAGATGCTGGAAGAGCAGGATTATCAGGTAACTGATTACAGTAACGACGCGCAAAATGACCGCCCGATGTATCCGGACGTGGCGTTTGCCCTCGCTACGGCGGTGCAGCAAAAGCAGTTTGAGCGCGGCATTTTGCTGTGTGGCACCGGCATTGGCGTCGCGATTGTTGCCAATAAAGTGGAAGGCGTGCGCGCCGCGCAGTGTCATGACACCTTCTCCGCCGAGCGCGCGCGCAAAAGTAATAATGCCCAGATCATGACCATGGGCTCACGCGTAATTGGGCCGGAGCTGGCGAAAAACATCGTTAACGCCTGGCTGGCATCCGAGTTTGAAGGGGGCGGTTCGTCCGCCAAAGTGGAGAAGATCGGTTACTACGAACAGGTGTCACACGCGAAATAAGAGGTTATCGGGTGCTGAGTTGCAGAGCCGGCAGCGCCTGAGTGCGTGACATCGCCAGCGGTACGCTGACACGACTGGCCACTTTGGTGCGTGCCAGCCGTGTCATAGCCGGTGTTTTAACTGCCGCTTAGCGTACCGCTCAGCACCGCAGGCGCATCCTGCTGCACCAGAAAGGCGACCAGCAGGGCGTCGCGTTCACCGTGGATAGCCGGCAAGGCAGCGCTATCGCTCACCGCATCGCCTTTTTGCAGCCGCACATCCCCGGTGCGTGCAATGCCCTCCAGCACCGTGACCCAGCTGGCATAACCCGGCAAATGCGGCACCTCGATCTGTGCGCCACGATCCAGCCTGACGTCATAGATGTAAACGGCCTGACGCAGCGTCAAAGGTGCCGCGCTGTGCTGCGGACCGGCCAGCATCGTCCACTGGTTAAGCGCCGTCCCTTCTGCCCGGTATACGCTCTGTACCTGCCCTTCACCGCCGCCGGATGCCGGGCGGATGTATGCCTGCAGCATTTCGCTTTCAATCAGCGGTGCTGACTCTTCATGACGTACCCCACTGCCCGCGTTCACCAGCAGTGCGCGTTTGCCGTTGAGGGCGAGAGTCTCTCCCTCCTCGCGCCGGTACTGCACCGAGCCGCGCCAGACATAGCTGAAAATCTCATCATCCTGATGGCGGCGCATCGGTACTACCGCGCCGGGCTTCAGCGTCATCTGGTCGACAATCGCCAGCGTGCCCAGTGGCTCTCCCGGCCGCTGCCGGCGAATGGTAAAGGGACCGTATTCAAACAGCTGGTCACGCTGCGCTTTAATCACGTTCATCAGTGGCTTCCTCAAAAATCAGGTTCTGATGACCATCATAAAGGCTGCAAAATTGCGTAACAGTAGGGCTTTTTGTTGGCTTAAATCAGTGGTTTTGAATGACCTTCGTTCGCGCCTTTAGCCTGCTGCAGTACGAAGCTGAGCGCCAGGTGCGGGCTGGTAAGTGGCCGCTGTGGCACAGGAAAACGCGACGCGGCGCCGGCCATTGACACCTGCGCTAACGCCACCTGAACCGCGCCCTGCTGCTGTCCCTGAGCGACGGCATCGGCGATCAGCGTGTAATAGTCGTCCAGCCGGCCAGCTTTGAATGCGGCCCAGGCATCAGGGATAAGCTTGACTTGCGGACGCTGGTCAGGTGCCAGACTCTCCGGGCAAAACAGCTGGCGCGTACTGTGCAGCGTAGACTCCGCGGCACACAGCACCAGCGCGGGTGTGCCACGGCGATGCACTTCGTCCGCCAGCATACGGTCAGTGCGATAAACCGCACAGCGCTGTTGTGGATCGCGCAGGCTGTCCGCGGCGGCACCTAAGGTAGAGCAGGTAATCAGTATCGCGTCGAACCACGGCGTCAGGCTGAGTAACAGCTGCTCCAGACGCTGCTGCTGGGCCAGCGTCATGCCACCGCTGAGTTCTGCTTCTGCCAGCAGATGTGGCATCACCAGATGGCTGATTTGCTGAGGCGGAATGCCGAGCGACTGCGCGGCGTCATCAAAAATAGCAATATTACTGGCGGCGGTATGCAGGCAGGCAATGGTCACAACGATTCCTTATCGCTTCAGGTTCAGTACGTTGCACTATAGCCGCAATCGGTGACGGAATGCAGCTTTACCGCTGGCTGGCAGGCTTCGCCGGATGCGGTGCGAGGCCGTTTCAACGCCTCGCACCGTGCAACCTTCCTTCAGCCGGTCAGCGCGAAGTGCGATCTCAGAACCACACTTCTGCCTGTACGCCAAAGTTCCAGCTACCGCCAGCGGTAAAGCCCGCGCTGCCGAAATCATCGTTCAGCGCATAGTTGTCCAGCGCTTTAGACCAGTTCATCCAGGTCGCGAACAGGCGAATCTCCGGTCGCATCAGCATGTCGTTGATGTTGCCGACTTTAAACGTTGGCGCAAAGGTCAGCTTATACACATCGCCCTTCACCGCGTTGTACGTCGCGATGCTGCCGCCATCCTGATAGCTGCGGCCATTGGGTTTGAGGTCCATATACAGCCACGATGCCTCATATTGCAGCGCAAAGTTTTCCGTAATCGCCTGGGAGGCGCGCAGGTTGATGGTTGCCCAGTCATAGCGATCGCCTTTGCGGTAGCGATCCTCGCTGTGCTGCGCCAGCAGCGACGGGGCGACTGACCAGCGATCGCTCAGTGGCATCACGCCAAAGGTGGCCAGTCGCAGCGCGCTGGCGTTGCGCGTTAAGTCGCCGTCGCCACCGATCTGCCGGGTTTCTGCGCCCAGCCCTTTCCCCCACTGAATGGCGTGAGTGCTGCTGCCCGGTGCCAGTCCGTAGAAGCGGTTTTTATCGTGCCAGGCCAGCATGGTAAACACGCCGTGCTTTGCCGTATCGTCACTGCGCAGCGCATAGCTGCCGGTGGTCGATGCGCGCCCTTTCAGCTCGTCGTTGCCGTTTGCGCTCATGCCGGTCAGCATCCACTGCCAGTTACCGTAAAACTGGTTCGAGGTCAGCAGCAGGTTTTGCACGTTGTTATCGTCGTAGCGGCTGCTGCCCAGGTCGCCAAAACTGCGGCCATAAATGGAGAAATCGCTGCGCCATTGCTCGTTCCATTGCAGGTTGCTGATGCCGCCGCCGGTGCCGCCAAGAAAGACGATATCGGTATCAGTGAAGTGCAGATCAAAATTGTCGCCGTCAAAGCGTTTACCTGCCCACAGCGAGGCATGTTGCGCGGCGCCCCCAAAGCTGGGCAGATCCCCCATTTCGACATACACCTGGCGGATATTCAGATTATTGTCGTTATTCTGCACCCACGGGTCCGGACTGGATGAGCCATCTGCCAGCAGCGCTTTGAAATTGGCCCACGAACCATTACTGAACCGGGTTTGGTTATGAAAGCCCAGCTCGATGTAGTGATCTTTTTCATTACCTAACCGGCCAATATGCGCATCGCCGCCGATCGAACTGGCAGGCGAAATAGCAGGTCCGGCACGTCCGCCGCGCCCTTTATCATTAACCAGCAGGCCGGAACGGGCGTAGCCGGAAAAGCGGAACGTGTTGGTTGTTCCGGCGCTCGCCTCCTTTTGCTGCTGCTCATCGCGCGCGATTTTCTCTTCCAGCTGGGCCAGACGCTGCTCCAGCGTTAATGACTGTGCCGCTGCACTGCCACCCACCATCATCCCCGCGATAGCCAGCGCCAGGCGCGCGGTTTTAGCCTTATGCATCACCATATTTATCTCTCTTATTATGTCCATTCATTAATTACAACGGGATTGCCTTTGACGCAGCGAGAGCATAAATAAGCGGATTGTGGTTCTTTTTGATCAATATCATTAAATTAAAAAGTGATATTTTACATGAAGTTATAAAATGATTGATTAATTCGAGGTCTGTTTTTACTTAAATGGAAAAATCCTTTGCGACCTGTCTTAAAAGACTGGTGAATTAATTTTTCTTTTCCGATCCCATTCGCAGAATGGCGCTTTTACCGGCACGGAAAATCTGCTTAGCCTGCAGCAGAAATAAAAAGCAAATTTGCGAGCTGTGCCGCATCGCTTAATGCGGCAACCAGATGAGACGGCGCAATTATTCGGGCAAGCCTGCGCCTCGCTGCTACGCTTAGTGGTTGGATTATCCTTACAAAAGCTGGAGATATTATGAGCAATGACGATCGCAAGCCGACCACCACGGATGCTGGCATTCCGGTAGCCAGCGACGAACATTCTTTGTCCGTCGGTCCTGACGGCCCGCTGATGCTGCACGATCACTACCTGATTGAGCAGATGGCTAACTTCAACCGCGAACGTATTCCAGAGCGTCAACCGCACGCCAAAGGCAGCGGTGCGTTTGGCTATTTTCAGGTGACAGAAGATGTCAGCCGTTACACCAAAGCGGCGGTTTTTCAGCCCGGCACCAAAACCGATGTGGTAATGCGCTTCTCCACCGTGGCCGGCGAGCGTGGCAGCCCGGACACCTGGCGCGATCCGCGCGGCTTCGCGATCAAGTTTTACACCAGCGAAGGCAACTACGACATGGTGGGCAATAACACGCCGGTGTTCTTTATCCGTGACCCGATGAAGTTCCAGCACTTTATCCGCTCGCAGAAGCGCCGTGCCGACAACAATCTGCGTGATAACGATATGCAGTGGGATTTCTGG
The DNA here is from genome assembly GCF_059730845.1 of gamma proteobacterium symbiont of Scutellera amethystina. Lineage (NCBI taxonomy): Bacteria > Pseudomonadati > Pseudomonadota > Gammaproteobacteria > gamma proteobacterium symbiont of Scutellera amethystina. The sequence continues at coordinate 2,085,038 of NZ_AP035935.1, read as the reverse complement.
ACGCTGTCGCCAGAGTCGGCGCACCAGGTGACCTGGCTGATGGGCGATCGCGGCATCCCGAAAAGCTGGCGCCACATGAACGGTTACTCGAGCCACACCTATATGTGGGTTAACGCCGCCGGGGAAAAATTCTGGGTTAAATACCACTTCAAAACCGATCAGGGTGTGGAGTTCCTGACGCAGGATAACGCCGATCTGCTGGCCGGCCAGGACGGCGATTACCATACGCGCGATCTGTTTACCGCCATCAAAAATGGTGATTTCCCCAGCTGGACGCTGTACATGCAAATCATGCCGTTTGCCGAGGCGGAAACCTACCGCTTCAACCCGTTTGATCTGACTAAGGTCTGGCCACACAGCGATTATCCGCTGATTAAAGTCGGCAAACTGATGCTCAACCGCAACCCGACCGACAACCATGCGCAGATTGAACAGGCGGCGTTTGAACCAAACAACCTGGTGCCCGGCATCGGGCTGAGCCCGGATAAGATGCTGATTGGCAGGGTGTTTGCCTATGCCGATGCCCACCGCGCCCGTCTTGGCGTTAACTACAAGCAGATTCCGGTTAACGCCCCGCAGGCACCGGTGCACAGCTACAGCAAGGATGGCGCGATGCGCATCAATCCGGTCAGCGATCCGGTTTATGCGCCGAACTCGAAAGGCGGTCCGGTGGCGGACGGCGAGCGCTACCCGACGGATTCCACCTGGGAAGCGCACGGCAACATGGTGCGCGCACCCTACACGCTGCGTCAGGATGATGATGACTTTGGCCAGGCCAATACGCTGGTCAATAAAGTGCTGGATGAGGCGGCACGTGATCGTCTGGTGAATAACGTCAGCGGTCATCTGCTCAACGGCGTGGAGGAGCCGGTGCTGTCGCGCGCGTTTGAGTACTGGCGCAACATCGACCAGACGATTGGCGATCGCATTGCCCAGCGGGTACAAACCGAGCGCGCCAAGCGTTAATGCGCTGATTTATAAATATAAAAAAGGCGCCCGCGGGCGCCTTTTTTGCATCGACAGGATTATTTCAGACGGAACGCCACCACGCTGTCGCCGGCTTTGGTGCCGAGCGAACCGTGACCGCCTGCGGCAATCACCACGTACTGCTTACCGTCGCTGCCCATGTAAGTGGATGGTGTCGCCTGCGCGCCGGCGCTAAGCTCCTGCTGCCACAGCAGTTCGCCGGTGGTGCTGTCATAGGCGCGAATGAAGTTATCTGCGGTCGCACCGTGGAACACCAGATCGCCGGCCGTCAGCAGTGGCCCGCCGTGCGCCACCATGCCCATCGGGAAGCCAATCGGGAAGCGGCCCGGCAGGAAGCTGGTTTTCAGGTTTTTCGTGGTGCCAACGCGACGCAGCCATTCAGTTTTACCGGTTTTCAAATCCACGCCGACCATGCGGCCCCACGGCGGTGCAATGCACGGAATGCCGAGACCGGAGGCCAGCTGCTGGATGTGGATGGCGTAATCACCGTGGAAGTTTTCGTTCCAGTAAGGCTGGCCATCTTTGGTGAACAGGCGCTCCGTCGCCGTGGCGGGCGTACGCTTGATCAGGTTGTATTTGTAGGCGAGGCGCACCGGTGCGGCAATCAGCATCTGACGTTGCGGATCAACCGCCACCGATCCCCAGTTAAACACCCCGATATTGCCCGGGAACACCAGCGAGCCGCCTTCTGTGGCTGGCGTCCACGGATTGCCGTCATAGCGCAGGCTACGGAAATCCATACGGCAGGCCATTTGATCAAACGGTGTGATGCCCCACATTGACTTCTCAGTCAGCGGCTGCGGAATAAAGTTCAGACTGGATACCGGCTGGGTGGCGGCGAATTTCTCGCCCGGCACGCCGCCTTCCGTCGAAACCTTCACGTCGTTAACCGGATAAACCGGCTGGCCGGTCAGGCGATTGAGCACAAACAGGTTGCCGGTTTTGGTCGGCAGGATCACCACCGGCTGTTTCTGGCCCTGATAATCGATATCGACCAGCGACGGCTGTGACGGGTTATCGCGGTCCCACAGATCGTGATGGGAGCTCTGATAGCGCCATTTGAACGCACCGGTCTGCAGATCGAGCGCCACTAACGCATCACGGAATTTCTCTGTATTGCTATTGGCATCGCGCTCGATGCCCAGTTCATCCGGCGAGGCGTTGCCAAACGGCACATACACCAGGCCGTTTTTCAGGTCAGCGCTCAGCGTACCCCAGGCCACCGGCGTATCCTGCGGATAGGTCTGGCCAGCAGCTATCGGCGCGGTATTTTGCGGATTAGCCGGATCAAAGTTCCACACCAGACGACCACTTTGCACATCATAGGCGCGAATTACGCCAGAGGGGTTACCGCTGTTGAAGCCGTTATCCATAACTGAGCCGCCGACAATCACCAGATTGCCCGCGACCAGCGGCGCGGCGGTCTGCATCAGCGCGTGTGGACGAACCTCACCCATATTGGCATGCAGATCCACCACTCCGTTGTTGCCAAAATCGGCGCACGGTTTGCCGCTGTCGGCATCCAGCGCAATCAGCCGGGCATCGGTGGTGGCGTTAAAGATGCGCTTGCGGCACATCGCCGCCGTCGCCGCCGTGTCCTGTGCGGCAACCGGTGCGCCCGCGTAATAGCTGACGCCACGGCAGGTCTGATGCTGCTGCAGATAAGAACGATCTTTCGCCGGCGTGTATTTCCACTTCACCGCACCACTCTGCGGATCGAGCGCGTGGACCTCATTGTGCGGCGTACAGAAATAGAGCATGCCGTTGGCTTTCAGCGGCGTGGCTTCGAAGGTGTATTCGGTGGCGTCGTTATCCTGACGCAGATCGCCGGTGTGATAGGTCCAGGCCACTTCGAGATTGCGCACGTTCTCTTTGGTGATCTGATTCAGGGCGGAGAAACGCAGGCCGTCGGCGGTGCCGCCGTAGGCGGTCCAGTCAGCGCTCGCGCCCTGCTCGCTGTTTTGTTCACGCGCATTGGTGATGGTGCCGGCCTGCGGCAACGGATCGTAAAAGCATAATCCAATTACCAGCACAATCATGATGGCCACCGTGCTGCCGAGCAGGCCGTGGAAGCGACGCTGTCCCTGATACAGCGGTTTGACCACCCACGGCATCGCCAGCCACAGGCCGATCACGCCAAATAGATCGCCGCGCGGGATCCACTGCCACTTGTCGAAGCCGACTTCCCAGATCATCCATGCCAGCGTAATCCACATCAGCACCGCATACAGGCTTAACGCGCTGCGCTGATTGCGGAACAGTAAAATGGCGGTGATCAGTAATCCCACCGCCATCAATGCGTAAAATGCGCTGCCGCCCATCATCAGCAGCTTGCCGCCCATATAGAGCAGCGCAACACCCAGAATCGCCAGCACGAGACTGGTCAGTTTGTTTATCATGCGAATCCCTCAACGCTCATCATTATTAACCACCCCAAACTAAAGACACATAAACTCAACAAAATCTTAACTTACGTAACCGTTAGTTAAAAATCTGCCTGGCGGCGTGTCGTTAGTGCCGCTTATCAATGTAGCTCTGCTTCTTAATGCTGCGCCCCGCTTCGCTCGTAGTGTGAGTGAAATCACGTTTCAATTTTGTTGGAGGAAATTAATCAATCATCAGGAAAATCCGCATTTTTTGATAACGCAGCGTGCGATATGACTAAGGGCGCGACAGGCGTGCTGCCGGGTAGCCTGCAATTTGTCGTTGCACGTATTTCTGGTGAAATTATTTAATTGATTAGTGGCGTACAAATGCGATTTGTCCTGGTCATGTCAGCAGCTGATGGTAAAAAAGCAGGCAACGCTGCGCTTTGCCCTAAAAATAGCGTCTTTCCGGCGCGGTGACATTGATAAATGAAATAGCGTATTTATTATTTTGAGAGTTTCCTTAGCCTGTCTGCCAAATTAATCGGTGATATATATTATCTGACTGCTCTGCGGCAAAGCCGCTTATAAAAAGAAGGTTATTATGATCAGCGCAGACGCTTTTTATCGCAAATTACGTTTTCCATTTAAACTCACACACGCTGCCATTAAATTTCCCGTGGCCAATGCGCACGCCCGGCAATACCAGGTCCTGTCAGCAGAACAGACCATCGATCTGCTGCTCAGCGATGACCGGCTCTCAGTGTGCCGCTATGGGGATGGGGAACTGGAAATGACGCTATTTAAGAATATTGGCTTTCAGTCTTTTGATGAACGCCTTTCCATTCGCCTGAAAGAGATCATGCGCCGTGGCACGCAGAGCGATAATCGCTGTCTGCTGTGTATGCCTGATGCCTTTCGCGGCACCGGGAATATGCGTTTTGGCTCAGCGCTTTTCTGGTTTTTTCATAAAGCGTTTTTCTTTCGCCACTATGAGCATTTATTAAAGAAAGGCTATCGCTATGGTAATACGTCGGTAACGCGACCTTATCATGATTATAAAGATAAACAGCCGGCGGCACGTATTTTTGCCAAATTTAAACAGCTGTTTCACGATAAAAAAATTCTGATTGTTGAGGGTAGCGGCACGCGCCTTGGTCTCGGTAACGATCTGCTGGATGGCGCACGGCAGATCCGGCGCATTACCACCCTCAACCGTAACGCGTTTTCGGTTTATAACGAGCTATACAGTAATGTGCTGGCGCACGCGCGCGATTTCGACATGGTATTGATCTCCCTTGGACCGACGGCAACCGTGCTGGCTTACGACCTCAGTCAGCACGGCATTCGCTGCATTGATACCGGCCATATCGATATTGAGTATGAGTGGATGCGCAGCGCGGCACGCACTAAGGTGCAGGTCGCGGGGAAAAATGTGAATGAGGTTGGTTTATTACAGAGTGACGAACAGCAGGAAGCGGATGCGCATTACCGCAGCCAGATTCTGCTGCACGTTGGCTTAGGTCAGGAGCCACTGCGCAGTGCCGCAGTGGTCACGCAGCCGATAGTGTGATGCAGCGCACCGTAACCGATCGTGCCGGCGATCGGTTTGGTGCAGCACGCTCAGATAGCGAGTATTTATTAGCCAGCGCGATGGTTTCGACTGCGGCGGCGAGGGCACTTATGCCATGGCGGACACTAATTAGTTAGCAGCCTTAGCAATCTGGCATTACCTTTGCTTAATGATTCCTGTGTTCATTTTCAGGAGTCGCATGATGAAAGCGTCCTCAACCCGCTACACCATTTTCTCGCTGCTGTTTCTCATCGCACTGATTAACTACATCGACCGCGGTGCGCTGTCGTTCGCCGCCAACGCCATCTCGCAGGAATTTCACTTCAGTAAAGTGCAGCTCGGTGCCGTGCTGGGCTACTTTGGCTTTGGCTATCTGTTCGGGTCGCTGTGCGGCGGCTTCCTTGCCGATCGGCTGGGCACCAAAAAGGTCTGGCTGATGGCCGGCATTCTGTGGTCGCTGCTGGAGATCGCCACCGCCTGGGCCGGAGAGCTGGGTATGGCGCTGTTTGGCGGCTCGGCGATCATGGGGTTTGCTGCACTGCGCGTGCTGTTTGGCTTCAGCGAAGGGCCGGCCTACGCGTTGATGAACAAAACCATCGCCCACTGGGCGCCGGATAACGAACGCGGTTTCGCGCTGGGAATTGGCCTGCTGAGCACCCAGGTGGGCTCGCTGCTGACCGCACCGATTGCCGTCGGACTGCTGCTGCTCACCAACGACTGGCGCATGATGTTTATGCTGCTCGGCGCGTTTTCACTGCTGGCGATGCTGCTGTTTGCCCGCCACTTTACTGATACGCCACAGCAGCATCCGCGTGCCAATGCCGTCGAGCGTCAGCTGATCATTGCCGGGCAACGCCAGCAGCCGCAGGACGAAGGCGCGCTGCCGTGGTGGCGCTTCTTCACCAGCCGCACGCTGGTGTGCAACGCGCTGGGCTATTTCAGTTTCCTCTACATCACCTTTACCCTGGTGACCTGGCTGCCGAAATATCTGCAGGATAATTTTCACTATGACCTGCACTCGCTGTGGTATGTGGCGATGATCCCCTGGAGCGGTGCCTGCCTGACGGTGCTGCTGGGCGGACGCATCGCCGATCGCCTGCTGGCACGCTTTAACAATCTGCGGCTGGCGCGCAACCTGTTTGCGGCCGTGACGCTGTGCGCCACCGCCTGCTGCTTTATGGCTATTCCCTGGGTCGGATCTGCTGCCGGCATTATCGCGCTGATGACGCTTGGCAACGCGCTCAATGCGCTGGTGAATAACGTCTACTGGTCGGTCGTGATTGACGTGACGCCAAAGGCATCGGTTGGTACCTTCAGCGGCATGACGCTGGCCATCGCCAACCTCGCGTCGATCATTTCACCGATGCTGTGCGGCTGGCTGGCGCAGTACTACGGTTATAACGCCATGTTTACCGTCACCGCCTGTATCGCCTTTGGCAGCATGCTGGCCATGACGCTGCTGCAGCCGGAGAAACGCCTGCAACCCGATGCGCCGCCAGCCGCCGCGCAGCAGGCTTTGTAAGCGTTATCGCCCGTGCCGCTGGCAGAAGGCGGCGATATCCGGCGACTGAAAATCCGCCAGGTGCGCCATCAGCTTCTCCAGCGGCCAGTTCCACCAGGCAATCGCCTGCAGCTGCGCCGCGATGTCGGCGCTGAAACGGGCGCGAATCGGTTTCGCCGGCACACCTCCGACGATAGTGTAAGGCGGCACATCTTTACTCACCACCGCCCCGGCCGCCAGCACGGCGCCGTCACCGACCGTCACGCCAGGCAGGACAATCACGCCGTGACCGATCCACACATCGTGACCAATGATAACCCGATCGGCACGGCGTCCGGCGAAGAAACCGGCATCGCGCTGCGCGCGGCTGTCGTAATACTCCGGGCAGTAGGTGAAGCGATGCTGTGAGGCGCGGTCCATCGGATGATTCGGTGCCCCGATACGCACCTGATTGGCGATGGCCGTGAAGCGGCCAATCTGTGCATCCGCCACGCAGCAATGTTCCCCAAGGTAGGAAAAATCACCCAGTTCGCTGTATTCCAGATAACTGTGCGCCAGAATTTCACACTGCTGGCCAATCTGCGTGTCGCGCAGACGGACGCTGGGATCGATCGCGGTGTGTTGCAGTTTAGCGGGATGCTGTGTGGCAGAAATCATAAAGCAGGTGCTCCGTTGTGGTCAGATGTCTGGATAAGTGGTTGCCTCAACGCAACCGCGAGCCACAACACTAGAGCGGGAAGATGACAGGAATGCTATCGTGTTGCTCCACCGGGAGATCTTCAGGAGAAAATGGAATGAAAGCGTCCCTGCCGTTATTAGCCTTGCTATTCAGTACCGTCCCCGCCTTTGCCGCCCTGCCGCCCGACATCAAAGCCGGAGAAATTGTGCAGGTCGAACTGGCGCAGCTGCATCCCACCCAGGCCGCCATTGGTTATCGCCAGCTGGATTACAAGCAGCATCGTTATCAGGCCGATCCGGAAAAGCTGTTCGATGACTATTGCGAAAGCATGGGACAAAAAGGGGTGAAAAGTTTCACGCCGCGCTCCACCCTGCGCGATCCGGCCAGTTTCAGCTGTAAGGCGCCGGTCGGCAGCGAACCCGGCCCGATGAAAACCGCGGTGATCGGCCCGGATAATCAACTGTACCTGACTGATGGCCACCACACGTTCAGCAACTTTGCTGACATGGCCGGCCTGTCAACGCCAGTGCAGGTGCGCATTACCGATGATTTCCGCCCGCTGAAAAGCCAGGCTGCTTTCTGGCAGAAAATGGCGGCGGCACATCTGGTGTGGCTGGAGACGCCAAACGGTAAAATCGCCCCCGAAGCGCTGCCGCAGGAGCTGGGTCGCCAGCATATGCAGGATGATGAGTATCGTTCGCTGATCTACTTTGTGCGCGATATCGGCTTCGATAAGCCAGACAATCCGCCGCCGTTCCTGGAGTTCTTCTGGGGACAGTGGCTGAGCCGGGAACTGCCGCTGAAAGCGTTCAACCTGCGCGACCGCGACGGCTACGCCACAGCGGTGAAAAAGGTGGCGGAGAAGATGGTGAGCGTGCCGAAGGATACGGTGATTGCGCAGAGTGATAGCGGTCCGCTGACGGCAAAGGCGCTCGGTGCCAGAGACGCGGTGAACCAGAAGGCGCTGCACAAGTTAAGCGCCGATAACGGTAAGCTGAGCTGGGCGTTTAAACGTTAAGCGGGCTGGGTAGTGTTGGGTTTATCCAGGTGCGCATCAATGCGCACCCTACAAAATTACACACTATTGCGGCTGGTGCGCAGCAATACGCACCCGACAAAAAACCCATACCATTGTCGCTGGTGCACGGGCATGCGTCTTTCACCGTTGTGGCAGGGTCGCCATGGATGGCGACCGAAAACGGCGGTTATACCAGCTCGCTGTTTTTAACATCCGCGGACGGTGCCAGCAGGTTTTGATCGAAGGCGCGCAGCGGCTGGCCGTGGCGAACGCGCAGTGGCCAGTCCGGGTTGGCCAGCGCGCTTTTGCCCAGCGCCACATAATCTGCGCCCTGATACAACGCCATGCCGGCGCGTTCGGCATCTGACAGCGATCCGTTGATCACCACCGGCAACTGTGGCGCAGCCTGGCGCGCCAGCTGCAGCAGCGACTCTGCCGCGTCCGCGAACGCTGGCTGCAACGCATCATGCTCGGTCAGGTGCAGATAATCGATACCTGAGTCGGCCAGCAGCGCAAACACCTGGCGCGCTCCGGCAGCGCCCTCCTGCCATTTATGCGTAAAATCATTCACTTTCCCCTGAGAAATCCGCACGCCCAGCGTGACGTTGGCACCGATGCGCTGTCGCACCGCGGCAATCACCTCCCGCGTCAGCGTCAGTCTTGCGATAATATCGCCGCCCCAGCGGTCGCTGCGCTGGTTGGTGTAATCGGTAAAGAACTGATCGAGCAGATAACCGTTGGCCGCGTGAATTTCAATGCCGTCAAAACCGGCTGCCTCAATGGCGCGCGCCGCGCTGTCAGCAAAGGCGTCAATCACCTGCTCAATTTGCGCATCACTCATGGCGCGCGGCAACGGATAAGCGCCGTGACCATGATAAAACCGCAGTTGTTCGCCACGTGGCGGGATCGCCGAAGGCGCCAGCGTATCGCGCCGGTAAATATTGCCCTGCGATATCGCACCGGCGTGCATCAGCTGTGCAATGATTTTGCTGCCGTGCTGGTGCACGCTGTTGGTGATGGCCCGCCAGCCGGCGATCTGCTGGCGATTGACCAGCCCGGCCTGAAAAGCGTAAGTCTGTGACCAGGCTTCATCGATGTAGAGACCTTCGGTGATTACTGCGCCAAAGCCACCGCGGGCGAAACGCGTGTAGTACTGCTGCATACGCTCGCCCGGGACTCCATCCACACTGGCGGAGATGCGCGTCATCGGTGCCACCATCAGGCGATTGGTTAAATCGAGGTGGTTAAGCGTACTGCTCTGAAACAGGTGTTTGTCGGTCATTCGGCGCTCTGAAATAAATTATCATCAGGAGCCATTATAGTGAGTCGCCATTGTGGCAAAAATTGCCGATTATGATACGTCTGCTTAACGGAAACCGTTACAATGAACTCCCGGGATATTGATGTTTTTCTGATGGTGTCGCAAACCCGCAGCCTGACGCAGGCGGCGCGGCGGCTCGGCACCACTACTATGACCGTGTCGCGCCGGCTGGCCTCACTGGAGGAGGATCTCGGCGTACGGCTGCTGCATCGCACCACGCGCGCCATTGCCCTTACCGATGAAGGCGAAGAGTTTCTTCCCTATGCCAGAACGCTGGCCGAGACCGAACAGAGCGCACGCAACCTGTTCGCGCCCGATAAACAGGGGGCCACCGGCCAGCTGCGCATCACCGCGCCTACGGGGTTTGGCCGCCGCACCATCATTCCGCTGCTGCCGTCACTGATGGAGCAAAACCCCGGGCTGCGCGTTGAGTTTCAGCTCAGCGACGATGTCACGGACATTGTCGGGCTGGGCTTTGATGTCGCGATTCGCATCGCCCCGCTGCGCGATTCCCGCCTGGTGGCTCACCGTCTGGCCGACAACCCGCGCCGGCTGTGTGCGGCTCCGGGCTATCTGCAACGCTTCGGCACGCCGCGTCATCTGGCGGATCTGCATCAACACCACTGTCTGCGCCTGTCGAATGTGGTGCAGTGGAGTTTTATGGTGGACGGTCATCTCTCCAGCCTGAGCGTTGACGGGCGCTTCAGCGGCAGCGATGTCGAAGGGGTGCGTGCGCTGTGCGTGGCCGGCAGCGGCATCGCGCAGCTTTCTGAGTGGGATGTGCGGGAAGAGCTGGCATCCGGCGAACTGGTGGCGCTGGAGCTGGAGGACGCGCAGCCGCAGATGCTGGGCGTGTGGGCGCTGTTTCCCACCACGCGCCACCTGCCGGCGCGCGTCAGCGTATTTGTTGCGGCGCTCAGACAGGCGATGCAACAGCAAAGCCGGCCCGGCGCGTGACGCGGGCGTACGAAAAAAGGCGGAGGGGTGAGCTCCGCCTTGTTTCAAGTTCCGGTCAGTGCGCCTGACCGGTCAGTTGCAAAAGGGCAACGATGATTTGCAGGATCACCCGGACCAGGTCCAGGAGTAATCGAACAAGTTCCATCACTTTCCTTCTCCTCTGACAGGAGCGCGCTGTTCAGCTTTCGGGGCCCTGACTCTACCCGCCGACCGCCTAAGCACATCTGTGAGGAGCGCTGAGCGGCACTCATTGTGAAAGCCACAGGCCAGCACCACCTGAAACCTGCCGGGGTTTGACTATCCGCGCCCCTGGAGTCATCAGAAAACAATAAGCATCCGCCGCGCTCAACACCTGTATAACCATACAGTATTTTAGCGAAACTTGAAATCTTTCGCTGCACATTTTATCATTCCTTTTGTGAGGAGTGCTGAGCACCCCGTTCCGAGCGCGGTTACCAGCCGGGTGACGAACATAAAAAAAGGATTTGGCGACCTGGCCAAATCCTTTTTTATTGCCTGCGATTACCGCTACTGAGCGGCGCTGATACGCCAGATCGCGTTGCCGGCATCGTCGGCAATCAACACCCCGCCCTGATTATCCGTCGCCAGCCCTACCGGCAAACCGCGTACCTGCTTCTGATCGTCGGTGAGGAATCCTGACACCACCGTCTGCGGTTGCCCGACCGGTTTGCCGTTTTCAAATTTCACCCAAATCACTTTATAGCCGTTGAGCGGCGTGCGGTTCCAGCTGCCGTGTTCACTGATGAACGCGCCGCCGCGGTACTGCGGCATATTATCCGCGCCATAGAACAGCAGGCCGAGCGGTGCCACGTGTGAGCTCAGCGCATAGTCCGGTTTGATGGCTTTCGCGACCAGATCCGGCCGCTGCGGTTGCGCGCGCTCGTCGACGTGCTGACCAAAGTAGCTGTACGGCCAGCCGTAGAAACCTTTGTCCTGCACGGAGGTCAGGTAATCCGGCACCAGATCCGACCCGATTTCGTCACGCTCGTTGGCGATGGCCCACAGCTTGCCGCTTTGCGGCTCCCACTGCAGACCGGTAGGATTGCGGATGCCGCTGGCATAAATGCGGCTGGCACCGGTTGCGGCGTCCACTTCCCACACCGCCGCGCGGCCATACTCTGCGCCGATGCCGTTCTCGGTGATGTTACTGTTGGAGCCGACACCGACGTACAGTTTGCTGCCGTCCGGACTGGCGAGCAGCGCTTTGGTCCAGTGGTGATTCAGCTCACCGCCCGGCAGCGACGTCACCTCTTCCGGCGGCGTACGGATTTCGGTTTCGCCGGTCTGGTAAGGGAATTTCACCAGGCTGTCGGCGTTAGCCACATACAGCGTATTGCCAATCAGCTGCATGCCAAACGGCGCATTAAGGTTTTCGATAAACCGGTGCTGTTCCCACTTGCCGTCAACGTTGCGCAGCAGCGTGATGCGGTTGCCGCCCGGGCCACCTTTGCCGGAAGATTTCTGCACCAGGCTCATGATCAATTCTTTCGGTGCCGTGACCGGGTTTTTCACCCCGTTGGCTTCTGCCACCAGAACGTCGCCATTAGGCAGCACATACAGCTGACGCGGGTGCATCAGACTGGCCGGGATTTTCTCAATCTTCAGGCCGTCGGCCACTTTTGGTGTCTCGCCCTCTTTCCACGCGGTGCCTTCCGGCACCTGCATCGGCGGCATAAAGAAGTTTTTAGCCTGCGGCAGCTGCGGATCAGGGCCGATTTGCCGTTGCGGATCGAGGTCCGATCCGCTGTCGCAGGCGCTCAGCAGTACCGCAATCCCCAGCGCACTCATTACACGAAATTTCATGGGCGACCTCCCTGTAAACGACGCTCGCGCAGCGCCAGCTGCAGATTCGCTATCAGCAACACCACCACCACCAGGGTGGAGAGCGTTACGCCCATCGGCACCACCGCATAGGCATCGCGGCTGTGAATGAATGCGTTCACGATGGCCAGCACGATCGCCAGCAGCGACAGCCAGAAATGAGTTTTCTCTGCGGCAGGTGCGCCACGGAATAAATGAATCAGGCTGATTAGTCGCGGCACAATTGCCAGCACCAGCCCGATGGCTATCAGCCAGCTGGCGGCTTTGGTCCACATGACGATGAAGGTTTGCAGATAGATAATATCAAACAGCCAGGCAGCAAAGAAAAAGCCCAGCGGCAACGGCTCAAGCAGGGTAAACAGCGTCACGCCAACAACCGAGCGTCCCGAGGTATGGTACATCGCACTCTCCCTATCACAGTTTTTCCAGGCGAGAGCGATCCGGCCAGGCATCGCTTCGCACGCCTGAGAAATATTAGTAAAGATAAAGAGTCATGCGCACAGCCCGCACAAAAAGTTAACCGTGCCGACGGAACTGGTTCAGTTCCTGCGCGTCGTGGCTGCAGAACAGTTGCACCTCTTGCGCGTGCTGCAGTGACAGCTCACGCAGCCGCTGCTGATTGCTGTGCCAGGCGGCGCGGTCACTGCACATCAGGCGCTGATAGGCGCGCAGGCCTGGCGTACAGTGGCGCTGGCTGTGGTACATTTCACCGCGATAAAACCAGGCGTCGCCGCCATGCAGCAGCCAGCCGCCCTGGTGACGAATCGCCACGCCCGCATGGCCCAGCGTATGTCCCGGCAGCGGCACCAGCAGAATCTCATCGCTGAGATCGTCGACCGCCTTCACCGCATCAAAGCCATACCAGCGCTCGCCACCGCTGGCGTAACCGCGCCAGCCATCGTGCGCAGTCCACTGCTGCGGGCGAAACCGCTGACGCGCCAGCCAGCTGCTATCGCCCGCCAGGGTTACGGTATCCAGTTCACGCTGCAGCAGATGAATGCGGGCGGCCGGAAAATCACTGATGCCGCCGGCGTGGTCAAAATCGAGGTGGGTCAGAATAATGTGGCGCACCTCTTCCGGGCGAAAACCCAGCAGCTGAATCTGTGCCAGCGCGCTGAGCTGCTCGTTATAGCGAATATTATTCAGCGCGCGGAAAAAGCCCGACAGGCGGCGGTCAGGATGGCGCATATCCTGCGTGCCCAGACCGGTATCCACGAGGATTAAACCGTGACGGTCAGTTTCCAGCAATAAGCAGTGGCACACCAGTTCAGCAAACGGACCTTTGCTGAAACCATCGAATAACGCGCCACCGAGCGGGCACATGCAGCCACAGTTGAGGTGATGAATTCGCATTGTTCTCCCCCAAAAATAAAATGGCGCGAGCGCGCCGTTATTAAATGAATAAATAAAAAAGTGATTTAACATATATGTGCCATGATGATGACAATTGCAAATAATCCAGAGTCATTCATTTATCGCTTTATTTATTACTCATTTAATTTCAATGCATTGAAATATTGAATGCGGATTTTTAATGAGCAAAAAAAATAACCGCAGCGCAAGGTTATTCACGCTACGGTTATTTATCGCGGTCGGTTAACCGTTAATGATTAATCAGGCAGCGCGTGCCGCCCACCACAGGCGCAGCTTCAGCCCCCAGCTGCTGGTCCAGCCGCTGCTGGTGCTGACCACCTTGCCCTGATGCAGCACGATGAACGTCGGCGTGGCGCTGATTTGCCAGCGCTGTCCCAGCGCCCCGCTTTCATCATTGACGGCGAATCCCCGTACTCCTTTTTTATCCAGCCAGGTGGCAACGCGCGCATCGCTGCCGGATCGCAGAGCCACACTGACCACCTGCGTGCCGTGCTGACTGAGCGCGGCCACCGTCGGTGTGGTGAGTTTGCACACGCCACACCAGCTGGCCCAGACGTAAACCAGCACCGGCCGCTGCTGGCTCAGCGTCGCCAGGTTCACCTCGCCCTGCAGCGCGCTGAGCGGCTGCCGGGCCACATCCGCGGGCAGTTGCGGTGCACGCAGCCAGTCCATGGCCAGCAGCAGCGCCGCTGCCATCAGCACCAATAGCACGCCTTCACGCAGCCAGCGCGTTACCCGGCTCATGGCTGAGCCTGCAGCGCACCTTTCACCGCGGCTTCCAGCTGTGCATAAGGCACTGCCCCGCTGATCAGCTGATTGCCCACCAGCGTGGCGGGCGTACCCTGCACACCCAGCTGCTGCGCCAGCGTCAGGTTGAGGTTGATGGTGTCGAGGCTGGCGGTGCTCGGCGCCGATAAGTTGATGCCACTTTTGTCGAGCGCGGCGGCGATGCTGGCTTCATCATGGTTGCCTTTCTTTGCCATCAGCCGTTCATGCAGCTTAAGAAAGTTATTCGGCTGCTGCTCCCACACCGTCAGCGCCAGACGCGCCGAACTGAGCGAGCTTTCAGCGCGGTACGGCAGCGGCTTCAGCACCACCGCCACCTGCGGATAGTTGTGCAGCAGTTTTTCGATATCCGCCTCAAACTTTTTGCAAAAGACGCAGTTGTAGTCGGTGAAATAGACCAGCGTCAGTGCCGGTTTTTTGGCACCGATGCGCGGTGAGCCGGCATCGTTAAACAGCGCCGCGCGGTTTTTCTCTACCATCTGCGCAACCACGTTTTGCTGCTGGCGCGCGGCTTCTTTATCAAATGCGTCGGCGGCTTCTGCCAGAATCGCCGGATTTTGCACCAGGGTTTCGCGAATCAGCTGTTTGATGCGCGCCTCCTGCTCAGGGGTAAATGGCGCGGCGGCCAGGGCGGGTGCTGCCAGTAACATCAGCGAAAGTAACAGGGATTTTTTCATCATTTTTTTGCCTCAGAGAGTGTTGAAATCACCGCATCACGACTTAATAACGGCGATAAAATCTGGCCGTGCGGCAGTGCCGGGCCATAAATCTGGTTAAAGGGGATCGCTACGCGATCGCGGCGGCGCAGGAACTCGCCGATGGCCGGATCCGGTTGTGTCCAGTCACCGCGCAGCAGCACCACATCCTCTGCGCCGAGGGCGGCACGCACGTCAGGCTGATTCAGCACCCGCGATTTATTCACTTTGCAGGTGATGCACCAGTCAGCGGTGACATCGACAAAGACGCGCTTATCCTGCTCCAGCGCCTGATTGATGGCGGCTTCGGTCAGCGGTTGCCACACCAGCGATTCTTCTTCCGGGGAGAGGCGCGTCAGCAGTAACAGCGCGCCCGCCAGCGTCACGGTAATGAACACCAGACCTGCCTGCGGCAGCGCGCGGCGTGCGATTAGCCAGCCCGTCAGCGCCAGCAGCAGGATGGCCGCCAGCAGAATGGCGACGGTGCTGCCCCAGTGGGGAATCAGCAGCGTCACCAGCCACAGCGTTGCCAGCAGCATCAGCAGCCCCAGCAGCGTGCGCAGATGTAGCATCCAGCGCCCCGGACGCGGCAGGCAGCGCGCCATGCCCGGCAGCGCCGCAACCAGCAGCCACGGCAGACTCATGCCGACGCCGAGCGCGACAAACAGCAGCCACAGCTGCGGCAGCGGCGCGGTCAGCGCATAGGCGACGGCGGTGCCAAGAAACGGTGCGCTGCACGGTGTCGCCAGCAGCGTGGCAAAGGCCCCCTGGCCAAAATGCCCTGCCACACCGGCACCGCCATGCGTCGCCAGCCGGGTAGTCAGGCCGGAAGGCAGGCGGAAATGCAGCAGATCGAACAGACTGGCGCTGAACAGGAACATCACCAACACCATCACCAGCAGAAAGCCGCTGCTCTGAAACTGAATGCCCCAGCCCAGCGCCTGACCGCTGAGCCGTAGCACGGTCATCAGCAGCGCCAGCAGCAGGAAAGAGAACAGAATGCCGGCGCTGGACGCGAGAAACTGCTGACGCGTCTGGCGTTGCGTCTGTCCCTGCTGCTGCACCAGACTGCTCAGTTTGATCGCCAGCACCGGCAGCACGCAGGGCATCAGGTTGAGAATCAGCCCGCCGAGCAGCGCCAGCAGCACTACCGACCACAGCGTGGCGTTTCCGGCAGAGGGAGAAAACAGCGGCTGATGACCAAGGGTCAGCTGGCTTTGCTGAGCGATACCGGCGTCAGCGATAACCAGCGACAGCGCTTTACCGCGCAGGTCCGGCGCGGCCTCGCCCCATTCATCGGTTACTGCCACGCGGGCGGTCAGCATCTCGCCCTGCACGCTGATTTGCGGCGCCGCCAGCATGCTGCCCTGCGGATAATCAAAGAACAGTTCCGGCTGCTGCCAGCCCTGCTGACGCTGCGCCCGGATTTGCAGCGTGCCATCAACGAAGCTGGCATCAAGCTGATCGGTCAGCCCGCTGTCAGCCGGGATCTTCCCCATCGCCTGGGCGAAATCACGTGCAAAATCCGGACTGGCGGGCTGCGAGAGATCGAGCTGGAACGGAAAATCCGTCAGGATGCAGACGTCGCTACAGGTGGACAGCGTCAGCGTGCCGGCCAGCGTGCCCTGCGGGGCAGAATCGAGCACGATGGGCAGCGTAACGTTGCCTTTGTAGCCCTGCGTGGTGAGGCCGCTGACGTCAAAGCGCGCTGGCACTGGCCACGACCAGCGGGCGTTGACATCCGGCGTTTGCCAGCGGATTTCCGGCGCGACGCCGCCTTCGCCCGGCGAGCGCCAGTAGGTTTTCCAGCCCGGCTGCAGGCGAATATCCAGCAGCAGTTGCAGGTGATCGCCCTGCGGCGCGGCGCGCAGGCGCACTTCGGCGTGGCTGTTTTGCGCATTGCGCAGCCAGCCGGTATCGGCGGCTTGCACGCTCAGCGCGCAGCTCGCCACGAGGAGCAGCAGGCTCCTGATCAGGAATGTCATAATCGTTTCTCCGGTGAATAACAGGGTTTACGCGGTGTATCGCGTAGTGTTATTCCCGGAAGACGCAGAGCGTGAGATGGCGCCGTCGCAGCGGCACAAACAGCGGTTCACGCCGCCAGACAGTGGCAGACGAGGTCTGGAAGAGCGTGGCGATCAACGCCAGCAGCAGTACGAGGAATGGCAGCGCGGTATCGAGCAGCGGCGCGCTGCCGCTGAGTGACTTAGCGCCCAGCGCACAGGGTTTATCACTGCTGGCACCGTCATCAACGGCGGCGCTGTGAGCAGTAATGCTAACGACAGGCTGAGTCGGGAGATTGAAGCTGCGCTGGACGAGACAAAATGCCAGCACCAGACAAACCAGTGCCAGAATCCATTTTGCGCGTTGGGGCGATATCGTCATGCCACAGCCTCAGAGAAAAGTGCCGCCAGTTTATGCAAAAGCAGCAGAAACACCAACCCCTGCTGTGTAAACTTTTGTCTTTATGCCAGCGGGAGCAGGCTGACTGCAGAGAGGGAGAAATTATTCACGTTGATTAACCTCTCCGCCCTTGTGGTCATAGCCTAAAGGCTATAAACTCATTTATAGCAAAAAAGCTATGGGAAAGCGCTATGTGGGAAATATTAACAACGGATGTTTTTGATGACTGGTTTCTTGCGCAAAATGAAGGTTTACGTGAGGACATGTTAGCAGTGATGCAAATCCTGGCGGAGATGGGACCAAAACTAGGTCGTCCCTACGTTGATACCTTGAAGGGGTGTCAGTTTCCCAATCTAAAAGAACTGCGTGTACAACATGCAGGCATGCCTGTCAGAGCCTTTTTCGCCTTCGATCCGGTGCGCCGTGCGATTGTACTTTGCGCAGGAAATAAGGCTGGCTGTCAGCAGAAACAATTTTACCGCACAATGATTCGCCTGGCTGAAGCGGAATACCGCAAGCATTTAGTGCATATGGAGGGATAATGGGGACCTACAAGCAACTACTGGCAAAACAATCACCTGAAAGTCAGCAGCGCATCGCTGAAAAGGTGGAAAAGCTGCGTCAGGAAATAGCCCTGAGCCAATTGCGTGAAGAGCTAAACCTTTCGCAAACTGAACTGGCGCGCACCATCGGTGTATCACAACCAACGCTGGCAAAGATGGAAAATCCGGAAAACGATCCGCGCCTGTCAACGCTAAAACGCTACGTCGCCGCGCTTGGTGGGGAACTTCGTATTGATGTTAAACTGCCAAACGGCAAACATTTTGCTTTTCAGCTGTGATTAATCAGTAAACGCCAGCGGCGGCGTTCGCGCAGCAGGCGCTGATGCAGCCGCTGCAGCTGGGGTAACGTGAGTGCAGCGACCGCTTCTGGCGTAAGCACCGGCAGTCCCTGCTGTTTTCGCAGTGCCTCACTGGCGGCGTCGGCGTTCTGGTGTGGCTGGCACTGCGCCAGCAGCGTTGCCTGCCAGCCCTGCAGCGTTTCATCGTTGATGGCGGCGAGTTCACTCACCATGTCGCGCAAAAACGTTTTGCAGTGCTGCAGCAGCGTGCGCCAGCCAATGGACGGGGATTGCAGCGCCAGCTGCAGTCCATCCACATCCGCCACGCGCTGGTAGCGCGCTGACACCACGTAGCCAATCTGTTGCTCAACCCGCAGGCGCTGAAAGAAGCGTGGTTCAAACATCAGCGCCAGCGCACGCAGCGCCGCGAGGCTGGCATCATCGGCAGCGGGCAGCGGAATAAACAGCAACAAGGCCTGATCGTTCGCCGCACAGCGCAGCGCGCTGACGCCGTGCTGCAGCGCCGCCGCGCACGCCGGCGCAGGCTGCGTCTGAACCACCTCGCTCAGCCCGTGCGCGGCGTGCTGACTGACGCTTTCGCTGTGGCCGCACCAGGCGGCCTGCCATGCAGGATGCGCAGCCGGGGCCAGCAGCTGCTGCGGTAGTGCTTCCAGCAACTGACGAATCACAATACTTTGTGCAGCACGGTGCGGTTGCGGCTGCACCGGCGCATTCAGCGCCGCCAGCACGCCAGGCAGCTGTTGCAGCGCGGGCTTTGCATTGTCAGGCAGATCAATCACCAGTTGCCAGACGCCCTGCTGCTGTTGCCAGCGTCCGCTGCCACCGGCATGGCGCAGTGCGGCCAGCCGTGGGCGCAGTTGCTGCTGCCAGCTTAACGCCGCCTCGTCACTCAGGGTGTGATAAAACGCCGGGCGCACCAGCAGCGTTTCCCGCGGCTGCACCGGATTTGCGCGCAGTAACGGCGCGCAATTTGCCGGGAGTTCCGGCAAATGCAGGGCGTCAGCGCACGGATAAAATGACCAGTTAACCGGCGTGACCGGGCCAGCCGCAGTCTGTGGCCATGGCGCGCGCTGCAGACAGAATCCCTGCGTGGTATAAGGCGCGGCGGACAGCTGTCGCTGCGTCAGCAGCCGCGTACACGAGGCCTGTGGCAGTGCGGCGATAAAACCGGTGAAATCTGCGGGAACGTCAGCTGATGGCGCCGATCCCAGCGCCCGTCCGCGCAGCTGCGTCAGCGGCGACAGCGCAGCGAAATCCTGCTGTGCCAGTTGCAAATAGTGGCGATGTTGCGCTGGCGTGGCGGCGCGCACCGCACGCAGATGCTGCCAGAAGAGCTGTTCAATGCGTCTTGCCGCCGACGCTGACAGCGCTGGCGCACTGAAGCGCAACGCCAGCCAGCTATGATCGGCGCTCTGCCACAGCCATTCACACTGCAGCGATGCGCACAGTTGCTCGCTGCGCAGCTGCGCCATCAGGCTGCCAGGGGCTTCATCCTGCCAGAAAGCCTCCAGCAATGTGACGTTGTCACGCAAAGCGCTTTCTTCGCCGTTGATAAACAGGCTTAGCCAGAATGACTCTTCATCGGCAAGCTGGATGAGCGTTTCAACTGGCTCCGGCGCGGAAATGGCTGGCAATAAGGAGTGCGCCGCACCGCCTGACTGGCGAACAGCAAACGCCTCGGCCAGCTGCTGTAATTCATCCAGCGATTGCGGTCCGCTCAGCCACAGCTGCTGGTTGGCGGCGACAAAATGCTGCTGATGAAACAGCCTCAGCGCCTGCTGCAGTTCCGTTACGTTGTCACCAAAACACGCTGCACTCCCGACGCGAAAGCGGCGCAGTGCGCCACCGGCCGCGTCGAGCAGCGCTGCTTCACTCAGCGTTTCGGCATGATGCCGCAGCAGTTGATATTCTGCCTCAATGACCGCCGCTTCCTGCGTAATCGCCGTACCGGTTAGCAGTGGCGCAGCCAGCATATCTGCCAGCCTTGCCACGCCCGCCGCCAGCGCCTGCGCCGGCAGCTGGAAGAACCAGGCACTGCGGCTGAGTTGCGTGGTGGCATTCACCTGACCACCCTGTTGCTGCAGCCACGGCATCAGGCGCTCATCGCCGGTAAAGCCAGCGCTGCCGCAAAACAGCAGATGTTCCAGCAGATGCGCCAGGCCGGGCCAGCGATCGGGTTCGTGCAGGCTGCCCGCGCCGACGCGCACCAGCGCTGCGCTTTCCCGCGCGTCGGGCTGGTGCGACAGATGACAGCGCAGACCGTTAGCCAGCGTCAGGCTGCGTTCGCACATCAGGTGACCCGCTGTTTGAAAATCAGCTCAGAGTTGCTGCGGTTGCGGAACTGCAGCTGGGCGATTTTGATATCGCTGCAGCTGGCTTCGCGGCGTGCCTCAAGAATTTTTCCGTGATGCGGCGACTTGCTGCAAACCGGGTCGGTGTTGTCGGCATTGCCGGTCAGCATGTATGCCTGGCAGCGGCAACCGCCGAAATCTTTCTCTTTCTCATCGCATGAGCGGCACGGTTCCGGCATCCAGTCGAAGCCGCGATAGCGATTGAAGCCAAACGAGTTGTACCAGATATCCTCCAGGCTCTGCTCCAGCACTGAGGGGAACTGCACCGGCAGCTGGCGCGCGCTGTGACAGGGTAACGCCGTACCTTCCGGCGTCACGCTGAGAAATATCGATCCCCAGCCGCCCATACAGGGTTTTGGCCGCTCTTCGTAGTAATCCGGCGTGACGAACAGCAGATTGGTGAGATTACCGCTGCTGCCCATGCGCTCACGGTAGCGCGCAACCACCGCTTCGGCGCGGGCAATCTGCTCGCGCGTTGGCAGTAATCCCTGACGGTTAAGATGCGCCCAGCCGTAGAACTGACAGGTGGCCAGTTCGACATCATCCGCCTCCAGTTCAATACACAGATCGATGATTTTATCGATCTGGTCGATGTTATGACGATGCAGCACGAAGTTCAGCACCATCGGGTAGCCGTGCTTTTTCACCGCTTTTGCCATCGCCAGCTTCTGCTGAAACGCCTTCTGCGAACCGGCCAGTGCGGCGTTCAGCGTTTCATCACTCGCCTGGAAACTGATCTGGATGTGATCCAGCCCGGCGTCGGCGAAGGCATCGAGCTTTTTCTCCGTCAGGCCAATGCCGGAGGTGATCAGGTTGGTGTAAAAACCCAGATCGCGCGCGGCGCGAATCAGCTCCGGCAGATCTTTGCGCGTCAGCGGTTCACCACCGGAAAAGCCCAGCTGCACGCTGCCCATGGCGCGAGCCTGACGGAAGACCTCGATCCACTGTTCGGTGCTCAGCTCTTGTTCCTGCTGCGAAAAATCCAGCGGGTTCGAGCAGTAAGGACACTGCAGCGGGCAGCGATAAGTCAGCTCCGCCAGCAGCCACAGCGGCGCATTCACGCCAGGTTTATTCGGGTTCACGACACTGGATCCACTTCTGTTCAATGGCCGATTGCAGGAAGTCTTTGACGTCATCATCGACGCCGCCCGCCTCCGGAAAACGCGCATTGAGCGTGGCGATAATGACCGCCACATCCTGCTTGCCAGTCACCAGTTCCAGAATGGCGGCAGCGGTTTCATTCAGCTTCGCCATCCCTTCCGGGTAAAGCACCACGTGGCTGTCCTGCGCGGCTTCCCACTGCAGACGATAGCCGCGGCGAAACGCCGGAATCAGAGTCTCTTTCATGTGATTACACCAGTCTTGTACTGTGCCAGGCGACCTGATCGGTCACCGTGTGGTACGGCGGACGCTGCAGTGCGTATGCCATGGTCATGGCATCCAGCATGGTCCAGAGAATGTCGAGTTTAAACTGCAGGATCTCCAGCATACGGTTCTGCTGCTCAGCGCTGGTAAAGACTTCCAGCGCCAGCGCCAGGCCGTGTTCCACATCGCGGTTCGCCTGGCTCAGGCGGCTGCGGAAGTAGAAATAGCCTTCCTCTTTGATCCACGGATAGTGCTGCGGCCAGCTATCGAGGCGCGACTGATGAATCTGCGGGGCAAACAGCTCGGTGAGTGAGCTGCACGCCGCTTCCTGCCAGTTGGCGCGACGCGCAAAGTTGAGATAGGCATCAACGGCAAACCGTACGCCCGGCAACACCAGCTTCTCTGACAGCAAGACTTTGCGATCGAGACCAACCGCTTCCCCCAGCTGCAGCCAGGCTTCAATGCCGCCTTCCTCACCGTTACGACCGTCGTGATCGAGGATACGCTGTACCCATTTACGGCGCGTTGCCGGATCCGGACAGTTGGCCATGATCGCCGCATCTTTCATCGGAATATTGGTCTGATAGTAAAAACGGTTCGCCACCCAGCCCTGAATCTGCTCGCGCGTCGCGGTACCGTTGTGCATCGCGATATGGTAAGGATGATGAATATGGTAATACGCGCCTTTGGCACGCAGCGCCTGTTCAAAGGCTTCGGGTGACAACGCCTCGGTAATGATCACGATGCGGACTCCTGCAAATGGATCGCCATGCCGTCCCAGCTCACTTCAATGCCCTGCTGCGTCAGGAACTGGCGCTGCGGCGAATGCTCGTTGAGAATCGGATTGGTATTGTTAATGTGAATCAGAATTTTGCGTCTGGCCGGCAGCGCGGCCAGCAGCGCCATCAGCCCCTGCTCTTCCGCCAGCGCCAGATGGCCCATGGCTTTGCCGGTATTTTTGCCGACGCCGGTGGTCAGCAGCTCATCATCCTGCCACACGGTGCCGTCGATCAGCAGGCAGTCGGCTTTTTGCAGCCACGGCATAATCACCGCATCCGGTTCGCCGAGGCCTGGCGCATACAGCAGCGTCTGCCCGCTGGCAGTGTTTTCGATAAACAGCGCCACGTTATGTCCCGGCAGCGGGCGATCGCGATACGGCGAATACGGTGGCGCATTGCTGAGAATCGGAATGGCGGTGAATTGCAGACTGGCGCAGACGTCAACGCGAAACGGCTCAAGCGGCGTAAGCGCACGATGCTGCAGGCCGCCGTTCCAGTGCTGCAGCATGGTAAAAATCGGGAAACCGCTGGTGAGGTCGGCATGCACTTCCGGCGTGCACCATACCTGATGCGGGCAGCCCTCACGCAGGCTCAGCAGACCGGTGGTGTGATCGATCTGGCTGTCGGTCAAAATAATGCTGCCAATCGCCGTTCCGCGCAGCACGCCGTGTTTCACCAGTTCCGGTGTCCGGGCGATTTGCTGGCTGATGTCCGGCGAAGCGTTGCACAGCACCCAGTCGGTACCGTTATCGCTGACAATGATTGAGGATTGGGTGCGCGCCTGCGCCTGGAGCGTGCCGTTACGCAGCCCGCTGCAGTTGGCGCAGTTACAGTTCCACTGCGGAAAGCCACCGCCAGCCGCCGAACCGAGGACTTTAATAAACATGTGAAGGACCGAAGCAGGAAAAGAAAATGCCCGCACGAACGGCGGGCAGGACGTCTTAGCGGTTGGAGATGTACAGCGTTACTTCCAGGCCCAGACGCAGGTCAACAAACTCAGGTTTTTTCCACATAATATTCTTCCTCATAGTCTTAAAACGCAGAGCAGGCTCTGCTAAAAACATTGCGACAGAAACAAAGCTTCCGCCAGCAATGGATAACGCGGGGCGATGTTGCGCCAATGTAGCGAGCAGATCAACCCTGATTGCGTAAGGAAATACACTTACGCCTGCCAGATTTGGTGCAATACCCGCTGCCAGTTGCCCCAGGCAAGTTGTTCCAGCAATGCCTGATCATAGTTGAGACTGCGCATCAGCGCATAGAGCCGCGGCAAACCGGTGACATCTTTAAGCTCTGCGGGCACGCTGATGCCGTCAAAATCCGACCCCAGCGCGACGTGATCGCTTCCCATAATAGTCATCAGATGCTCACAGTGTTTAACAATTTCGATCAAGCCGCCATCATCGTCGCGCTTACCGTCGGCGCGCAGAAAGGCGTTGCCGAAATTAATGCCGACCACGCCACCGCTATCGCGAATCGCCCGCAGTTGGTCGTCGGTAAGGTTGCGCGGCTGCGCGCACAGCGCGTGCGCATTCGAGTGGCTGGCGACCAGCGGCGCGGATGAGAGCCGGGCCGTGTCCCAGAACGCTTTTTCATTCATGTGCGACACGTCGATCATCATGCGCTGCTGATTCGCCAGCGCGATCAGCCGCTCGCCGTCGGCAGTCAGCCCCGGACCGCTATCCGGCGAACCGGGAAATGCGCCGGTGACGCCAGCGCCAAAGCGATTTTCCAGATTCCAGAACGGACCGATGCTACGCACGCCCGCCTGCCAGAAGGCGGCAAGATCGGCGCCGTCGCCGTCAAAACCGTCCGCGCCCTCAATGTGCGCCACCATTGCCAGTATGCCATCGCGCCGGCAGGCGGCGATATCGGCGGTGCTGAGGCAGAGGCGCGCCCGGCCGTCAGAACGGGCAACCAGCGTTTTCAGAATCTCCAGCTGCTGCCACAGGATCTCCAGCGGCTGCCAGGCTTCACTGGCCAGCTGCGGCGCCTTTTCGCTGACGTAGCGCTGCGGCGGCACAAACAGCGCAAACAATCCACCGGCAAAGCCGCCCTGCTGCATGCGCGGAAAATCGAGGTGTCCTTTTTCGATACCGGTAAAGAAGGCAGCGGCCGGATCGTCGCGATGATGCAACCACAGGTTGAGCAACAGGTCATTATGACCATCAAAGGTTTTGATTAACATTGGGTTATCCGCCACGGATTTGATGCCGCCATGCTACGCGCATCCCGCCTGTTCGCCAAATACCGGCGCACAAAGGGTTACTGCTGTGCCACCTGCAGACCGCGATAAAAGGTCGGCTTGACATCGAGTGGCTGAGCAATCAGGCCGTACTTTTGATAAAAGTCGGCGGTTTCCTGCTGCTGTTGTACGGTGTGGTCGTCAATGCTCTGCCAGTGTGACTGACGTCGGGCAAAAGATTTGCCAGCAGCCTCCTGAGGAAAGCCGATGATCTTCGCCAGCCTGGCGGAATACGCCTCAACGTGGCGATTGGCCCAGCGGTCAGCGGCCGCCAGCCGGTTAATATAATCCTGCAGCGCCGCACGTTTACTGGCGTCACTCAGTGCCGCATCGGTGGCGGCGAGGAAGCTGTTGCCGCTGGAGAGCCCCACGCCGTTGATCAGCACGCGGCCGGTATGCGTCACTTCCGCCAGCGCAGTGTAAGGATCCCAGGTTGCCCACGCATCGACGGAACCACTCGCCAGCGCAATGCGCGCATCGGCAGGCGTGAGAAAGCGCCAGCTGACGGCTTTATCACTCAGCCCGGCACTTTCCAGCGCTTTCAGCGCGATAAAATGACCGATCGACCCGCGCCCGGTGGCGATGCGTTTAGCGTGCAGATCCCGCGGCGTTTTGATGGGTGAGTCCGGCGCAACCAGCACCGCCAGCCCGGCCGGGGTGGATTTGCTGACGGCCACCGCTTTAACCTGCGAACCCGCGGCCAGCGAGAACAGCAGCGGCGCATCACCAATAATTCCGGCATCAACTGCCCCGGCATTCAGGGCTTCGGCCAGCGGAGCGGCGGCCGGAAATTCCGCCCATTCGATACGGTAGGAGAGATCGTTGAGCTGCTGCGCTGCTTCCAGCTCGGCGCGCATGTTGCCCTTTTGATCGGCAATGCGCAGGGTAACGCCGTGCGCCGCGACGCTGCCGCTGGCCAGTAACAGCATCGTTAAAGTCACTCTTTTCATTATCATTTCTCTGCAGATGAAAAGCTCAGACTACCCTGCGCGTAACAAATGACCGATGCCGATTTCGCATGAGGATTGCCGGAAGGAACATAACGATGCGCGGCTGACGATGGCGCAAAAAAAAGCCCGCAACACGAGGTGCGGGCAACGTAATACTGGAAGCAATGTGAGCAATGTCGTGCTCTTCTTCGGTAGAGCCACCGTCGAAGCGCAGAAGAATAATAATCATTCCTATTATCATCTGTAAAGCTCTAATTGAGAATTTTTCTCATTTCCACACTAAGGTTGTGCTTACCCCCGTCTCCCGCTGGGTAAAAAAAGCGCAGATACGCGGCGGATTTGGGGAGTACGCTTGCTTTGCGATACACTCTCGCTATTGCCCGAGAATCGTTGAGTTCTATGCCAAAATTATTCCCCGCGCTGCTGCTTGGTCTCAGCGTCCTGAGTGCCTCTGCGCTCGCCGCGCCCGCGGACTCTATCCGCCACAGCGGCTTTGTCTATTGCGTCAACGGCACGGTTAACACCTTCAACCCGCAGATGGTCAGCAGCGGGCTGGTGGTCGATACGCTGGCGGCACAGTTGTATGACCGCCTGCTCGACGTCGACCCTTATACCTATCGCCTGATCCCCGATCTGGCGCAGAGCTGGGAAGTGCGCGATAACGGCGCGACTTACCGCTTCCACTTACGCAAAGATGTTTCGTTCCAGCACACCAACTGGTTTACGCCGACGCGCAAAATGAACGCCGACGACGTGGTCTTCAGTTTTGCCCGCATGTTTGACCGCCAGCATCCGTGGCATAACGTCAACGGCGGCAGCTATCCCTACTTCGACAGCCTGCAGTTTGCCGACTCGGTGCAGAGCGTGAAGAAGCTGGATAACGACACGGTAGAGATCCGCCTCAACAGCCCGGACGCCTCGTTCCTGTGGCATATCGCCACCCATTACGCGCCGGTGCTGTCACAGGAGTACGCCAGCCAGCTGAGCGCGGCAGGCCAGCAGGAACAGCTGGATCGCCAGCCGGTGGGCACCGGCCCGTTCCAGCTGAGTGAGTACCGCACCGGGCAATATCTGCGTCTGGCGCGCAATCCGCACTACTGGAAAGGCGTGCCGCGTCTGCAACAGGTGGTGATCGACCTCGGCGTGGGCGGCACTGGCCGCCTGTCGAAATTGCTGACCGGCGAATGTGACGTACTGGCCTACCCGGCCGCCAGCCAGCTGTCGATTCTGCGCGACGATCCGCGCCTGCGCATGACGCTGCGTCCTGGCATGAACATCGCCTATCTGGCGTTTAACACCCGCAAACCGCCGCTCGACCGGCCGGAAGTGCGCCACGCGCTGGCGCTGGCGATCAATAACGAACGTCTGATGGAGTCGATTTATTACGGCACGGCGGAAACCGCAGCCTCGATTCTGCCGCGCGCCTCGTGGGCTTACGATAATGATGCGCGCGTGACGGAATACAATCCGGCAAAAGCGCGTGAGGCACTAAAAGCGCTGGGCATTGAAGATTTGCATCTGCGCCTGGTGGTGCCGACCACCTCGATGTCGTGGAACCCCAGCCCGCTCAAAACCGCCGAGCTGTTGCAGGCGGATCTGGCGCAGGTGGGCGTGCGCGTCACCATCGCGCCGGTCGAGGGGCGTTTTCAGGAAGCACAGCTGATGGCCATGAATCATGATTTAACCCTGACCGGCTGGGCCACCGACAGTAACGATCCGGACAGTTTCTTCCGCCCGTTGCTGAGCTGCGCGGCGATTCGTTCGCAGACCAACTACGCGCACTGGTGTTCGCCGGCGTTTGATGAGGCGCTGCAGCGCGCGCTGCTGTCGCAGCAGCTGTCGGCGCGTATCGACAGCTACGATCGCGCCCAGCAGATGCTGGCGCAGGCGCTGCCGGTGCTGCCGCTGGCGTCGTCGCTGCGCCTGCAGGCTTACCGGCACGATATTAAAGGCCTGGTGCTGAGTCCCTTCGGTAATGCCTCGTTCGCCGGGGTTTACCGCGATGAGCACGGCGAGGAGTAAGCATGATCATCTATCTGTTGCGTCGCCTGCTGCTGCTGATCATCACCCTGTTCTTACTCTCGCTGGTGAGTTTCAGCCTGAGCTATTTCACGCCTAACGCGCCGCTGGAAGGCGCCTCGCTATTCGATGCCTGGTGGTTCTGGTTTAAAGGGCTGCTGCAGTTTGATTTCGGTGTCTCCAGCACCAACGGTCAGGCAATTGATATACAGCTGCGCGAGGTGTTTCCCGCCACGCTGGAACTGTGCGTGCTGGCGTTTATGCTGGCGCTGCTGGTCGGTATTCCGCTCGGCATCTGCGCCGGCGTGATGCGCAATAAATGGCAGGATAAAGCCATCAGCGCGCTGGCGCTGCTCGGCTTCTCAATGCCGGTGTTCTGGCTGGCGCTGCTGTTTACCCTGCTGTTTTCGCTGACGCTGGGCTGGCTGCCGGTTTCCGGTCGTTTCGACCTGCTCTATCCGGTGCAGAACATTACTGGTTTTGCCCTGATTGACGCCTGGCTTAGCCCTTCACCGTGGCGGCATGAGATGCTGGTCAGCGCGCTGACGCACCTGATCCTGCCGGTGATCGTGCTGGCTGTGGCACCGACCACCGAAGTGATTCGCCTGCTGCGCAACAGCACCAGCGACGTGATGGATAAAAATTACGTCAAGGCAGCGGCAACGCGCGGCTTGTCGCGCTTCACCGTGATTCGCCGTCACGTGTTGCACAACGCACTGCCGCCGGTGATCCCGCGTCTTGGCCTGCAATTCTCCACCATGCTGACGCTGGCGATGATCACCGAAGTGGTGTTCAACTGGCCCGGACTGGGACGCTGGCTGATTAACGCCATCCGTCAGCAGGATTACGCGGCGATCTCCGCGGGCGTGATGGTGGTTGGCGGGCTGGTAATTCTGGTCAGCGTACTGTCGGATATTATCGGTGCGGCGCTCAATCCGCTGAAACACAAGGAGTGGTATGCCCTCAGATAACATCTACGCCGAGAAGCGGCTGCCGAGTGCGTTTCGCCTCAGCTGGCAGCGCTTTTATCGCGATACCAGCGCCATGATTGGCCTGTACGGCTTCGGCATCCTGCTGTTTCTCTGCCTGTTCGGCGGGCTGCTGTCCCCCTACGGTATCGACCAGCAGTTTCTCGGCTATCAGCTGTTGCCGCCGTCGTGGTCGCGCTACGGCGATGTCTCCTTCTTTCTCGGCACTGACGATCTCGGGCGCGATGTGCTAAGCCGTTTACTGAGCGGCGTGGCACCGACGGTTGGCTCTGCGCTGCTGGTTACGGTGCTGGCAGCAATCTGCGCGCTGCTGCTGGGCGTGCTGGCGGGGATAACCCACGGTTTGCGCTCGGCGGTGATGAATCACGTGCTGGATACGCTGCTGTCGATTCCCTCTCTGCTGCTGGCGATTATCGTGGTGGCCTTTCTTGGCCCGCGACTGGAGCATGCGATGCTGGCGGTACTGCTGGCGCTGATCCCGCGTCTGGTGCGCGAAATCTACACGGCGGTGCATGATGAGATGGAAAAAGAGTATGTGGTGGCGCTGCGGCTGGATGGCGCGCGCAACCTGAATATTCTGTGGAATGCGGTGCTGCCAAACGTCCTACCGCTGCTGGTCAGTGAATTTACCCGCTCGCTGTCGATGGCGATCCTCGACATCGCCGCGCTCGGCTTTCTTGACCTCGGCGCGCAGCTGCCCTCGCCCGAATGGGGTGCGATGCTGGGTGACGCGCTGGAGCTGATTTACGTGGCGCCGTGGACGGTGATGCTGCCGGGTGCCGCGCTGATGGTAAGCGTATTGATTGTTAACCTGCTGGGCGATGGCATCCGTCGCGCCGTCGCTGCGGGAGTGGAATAATGCCGTTACTGGACATCCGAAATCTGACCATTGAATTCATGACCGCTGAAGGTCCGGTGAAAGCGGTCGATCGCATCAATCTGACGCTAAACGAGGGCGAAGTGCGTGGCCTGGTGGGCGAATCCGGCTCGGGGAAAAGTCTGGTGGCGAAAGCCATCTGCGGCGTGACCAAAGATAACTGGCGCGTCACCGCCGACCGCATGGTGTTCGATGACATCGATCTGCTGCGCCTGTCGCCGCGCGAACGGCGGCGCATCGTTGGCCATAACGTGTCGATGATTTTTCAGGAGCCGCAATCCTGTCTCGATCCTTCTGAAAGTGTCGGCCGCCAGCTGATGCAGGCCATTCCACGCTGGACCTTTAAAGGCCGCTGGTATCAGCGCCTGTGGTTCTGGCGCAAAGAGCGCGCCATTGAGCTGCTGCACCGCGTCGGCATTAAAGATCACAAAGACATTATGCGCAGCTTCCCGTATGAGCTGACCGAGGGCGAATGTCAGAAGGTGATGATCGCCATCGCGCTGGCTAATCAGCCGCGCCTGCTGATTGCCGATGAGCCGACCAATGCCATGGAGCCCACCACCCAGGCGCAGATTTTCCGTCTGCTGAGCCGCCTCAATCAGAATAACAACACCACGATTTTGCTGATCAGCCATGACCTGCGCACCATGAGTCAGTGGGCGGACCGCATCAACGTGATGTACTGCGGACAAACGGTGGAAACCGCGCAGAGTGACGATCTGATGGAAACGCCGCACCATCCGTATACGCAGGCGCTGATCCGCGCCATGCCCGACTTTGGCCGCGCGCTGCCGCATAAAAGCCGCCTGAATACGCTGTCCGGCGCGATACCGTCGCTGGAACATCTGCCGATTGGCTGCCGTCTCGGTCCGCGCTGCCCTTACGCGCAGCGTAAATGCATCGAAACGCCGCGCCTGAGCGGCACTAAAGCGCATCTTTATGCCTGTCACTTCCCGCTGAATATGGAGAGCCAATAATGGAAACCCTGCTGGAAGTGCGCAACCTGAGCAAAACCTACCGCTACCGCACCGGGCTGTTCCGACGCCAGCATGTTGAAGCGGTGAAAAACGTCAGTTTTACCCTGCGTGAAAAGCAGACGCTGGCCATTATCGGCGAAAACGGTTCGGGCAAATCCACGCTGGCGAAGATGCTGAGCGGCATGGTGGCGCCAAGCGAAGGTGAGATGCTGATTGACGATCACCCGCTTAGCTACGGCGATTACGGCTACCGCAGCCAGCGGATTCGCATGATTTTTCAGGATCCGTCGACGTCGCTCAATCCGCGCCAGCGCGTCAGCCAGATCCTCGACTTTCCGCTGCGGCTGAATACCGATCTTGATGATGAAGCACGCGAAAAGCGCATCATTGCCACGCTGCGTCAGGTCGGGCTGCTGCGCGACCACGCCGGCTACTATCCGCACATGCTGGCCCCCGGCCAGAAGCAGCGTCTGGCGCTGGCGCGCGCGTTGATTCTGCAGCCGAAGGTGATTGTCGCCGATGAAGCCCTCGCCTCGCTGGACATGACCATGCGTTCGCAGCTGGTGAACCTGATGCTGGAGCTGCAGGAGAAACACGGCATCGCCTATATTTATGTTACTCAGCATCTTGGCATGATGAAGCACATCAGCGATCAGGTACTGGTGATGCATCAGGGCGAAGTGGTGGAGCGCGGCGGCACCGCTGACGTGCTGGCCTCGCCGCTGCACGACTTAACCAAACGGCTGATTGCCAGCCATTTTGGCGAAGCGTTAACCGCCGAGGCGTGGCGGCGCGAGCGTTGAGTGCTACGGCCGTAGCGGAAAACGCGGCGCGATTTACCCCATTTGATACAGACGTGCTAGAATCCGCACGTCGATTAACGTCGGTCGCACAATTTTTAATCATCGCGACCGCCAACAACAATGACCATAAGGATTACAGCTATGGGTTTTCTTTCCGGTAAGCGCATTCTGATTACTGGCGTTGCCAGTAAACTTTCCATCGCCTACGGTATTGCGCAGGCGATGCACAAACAGGGCGCAGAACTGGCTTTCACCTACCAGAACGACAAACTGAAAGGTCGCGTGGAAGAGTTCGCTAAAGAACTGGGTTCAGACATTGTTCTGCCATGCGATGTGGCAGAAGACGAGAGCATCACTGCCCTGTTCACTGAACTGGCAAAAACCTGGCCGAAATTTGACGGCTTTGTTCACTCCATCGGCTTCGCCCCGGGCGACCAGCTGGATGGCGACTACGTGAACGCCGTTACCCGTGAAGGCTTCAAAATCGCGCACGACATCAGCGCCTACAGCTTTGTGGCGATGGCCAAAGAGTGCCGCGCGATGCTGAACCCGAACGCAGCACTGCTGACCCTCTCTTACCTGGGTGCAGAGCGCGCTATCCCGAACTACAACGTGATGGGTTTGGCGAAAGCGTCGCTGGAAGCCAACGTGCGTTACATGGCGAACGCGATGGGTCCGGAAGGCGTGCGTGTTAACGCCGTGTCTGCCGGTCCAATCCGTACCCTGGCTGCATCAGGCATCAAAGATTTCCGTAAGATGCTGGCACACTGCGAAGCGGTTACCCCGATTCGCCGTACCGTCACCATCGAAGACGTAGGTAACTCTGCGGCCTTCCTGTGTTCAGACCTGGCGGGTGGTATCACCGGTGAAGTGGTGCACGTGGATGGCGGCTTCAGCATTGCCGCGATGAACGAGCTGGAACTGAAATAAGTTCTGCGGGCGAGCCAGGTGCTCGCCCTTTTTCTTTTCTCTCCCCGCCTTATAGCCACACGCTATTAATTATTCCCCATCATTCTTTTGCCGTGGACAGCCGTTCAGCGACGATAAGCTAGCCCTTGAGTGGCGATGCGCTTTTCAGATTTGCCCGTTGTGCACTCAGTCCGTTTTTTGCGAAAGGAATGACCATGGAACACCGCCGTTCTCCCGGCCATGACCACTGGTTTTATGAAAGCCAGACTCGCCCGCATACGTCCGCTGCTGCTCCCCTGGTTCCCGAAGCCGCTCATATTGATGACCGTTTTCTGCTCGGCCTGCAGCAGGAAGCCAACGCTCTGCAGCCGCTGCTGCAGCGCTTCCAGCCAGTGCTACAGGCGGCACGCGACCTGAGCCATACCCTGCTGCCTGATGCGGTCAGCACCTCGCTGACCCACACGCTAACGCTGTACGATCGTCTCAGCACCGCACTCACGGTGGCACAGGTGGCTGGCGTGCAGCGGCTGTGCAATCACTACTCGGCGCGGCTTAATCCGCTGCCGGGACCGGATTCTTCGCGCGAAAGCAATAATCGCCTGACGCAAATCACGCAGTATGCGCGCCAACTGGCGATGCAGCCTGAGCTGATTACCGCCAGCAGCATCAGCGCGCTGGATGCGGTAGGCCTGACTGAACCCGATATCGTTACGCTCAACCAGCTAGTAGGCTACGTCAGCTATCAGGCGCGCGTGGTCGCCGCGCTTCAGGCGATGATGGGCCTGCCGGTGCGCTGGATCCCTGGCGTCACGCCACCCGCCGACGCCGATGCGGCGCTGTTCA
Organism: gamma proteobacterium symbiont of Scutellera amethystina; assembly: GCF_059730845.1. NCBI lineage: Bacteria > Pseudomonadati > Pseudomonadota > Gammaproteobacteria > gamma proteobacterium symbiont of Scutellera amethystina. The sequence continues at coordinate 2,051,567 of NZ_AP035935.1, read as the reverse complement.
GTCAGGCTGCTGCCTGGCAGCACGCCATCAAGCCGGTTGAGCTGCGCTATGCCAGCGCTGACCAGCTGGCGGCGGTGACCTTTTGTCAGGGTATGGCCGGACTCGACGACGCTGTCTGGCTGCTGGTGCACGATGCCCAGGCGCTGTATGGCTGGGCGACGCTGCGTCAGCGGCTTGAGGCTTATGCTGGGGAAGAAGAACAACTGGCGCAGGCAGTCAGCGCGCGCGTGCTGGGCTGCCGACGCCAGTTCGCGCAGCTGGCGAACGGCTGGCGCGCGCGTTTGCTGCACGATGTGGATCAGGCCAGCGATGACAGCCTGACGCAGCAGGTAATCGCGCTGAGCGCCCAGCTTACCCGGCTGCCGGAGCGCTTCAGTGCCGCACATCTGCAGCCGCTGTTAAACGCGGGCTGGGGCAGCGAGCGCCTGTTCACGCTGATGCAGGCGGTGGCATTTGCCAGCTGGCAGGATCGACTGCTGATGGCGCTGGGCGAAGCGCGCTAATCTGCCAGGTGGCGGCGTGCTTCGTCAAAGAAGTGCTGCGACAGCGGCGACGCCCTGCCCGGCTCAGCAATCACCAGCGCCGCCTGACGTCCCATCGGCGCGATATCAATTGGCCGGCGCGCCAGATGGTGCAGCATTTCCGGTAGCAGATGGCCGCAGGGCGACACCATGACGCCCAGACCAACCTGCGCACTCTGAATCAGCTGCATCACCGAGGCGCTTTCCACAATCACCCGCGGCAGCACGCCGGTTTCACGCAGCTGTCCGTCGAGGTAACGCCGGAAATAGCGCGTGGGCTCGGCCAGGCACAGCGGCTGGCTCGCCAGCGTGTACAGCGATAGCCGCTCATGCTGCAGCAGCGCCGGGAAGTGATCGGGATGGAAAATCGCTTCGACACCGCGATCGTTGAGCAGCGCGGTCTGGAAATGCAGTTCCCGCAGTGACGTCAGCTCAAAAAAGCCGATACCGCCGTCCACGGTGTGGCTGTTAAGCGCTTCCAGCAGTTGATCGGCGCTCATGGCGGAAACGCGATAGTCGAGCTGCGGATAGCGCGCTTCCACCGCTTTCAGTAACGCCGGCAGCGCCACGCTGCACTGCGGCATCACGCCCAGCCGCAGCGTGCCGTTGACGCCGTGTTTGAGCGACTCCACTTCCAGCTTCAGTCCCTGATACACCGAAACAATTTCGCGCGCCCACGTCAGCACGCGTTCCCCTTCCGGCGTGAAGCCGTCAAAGTTGTTGCTGCGATTGATCAGCGACAGCCCAAGCTCACGCTCAAGGTTTTTAAGCCGCATCGAGAGCGTGGGCTGGCTGACGAAGCTGGCCTCCGCCGCGCGGCCAAAATGGCGCTCGCGCTCCAAATTGCACAAATAAATCAATTGCTTGATGTCGATTTTCTTATCCACCGTCGAATTTTTATCGCGTTATGGTAGCAAAACTCGTCGCGCCCCAACGCGCACTCAGCGAAGAAATTTCTGCGTTGTCAGGCGGATTGCTCAGGCGGATAGCGGGTGATGTATACGCGGAGACGCGGCGGGTCGCCACCGACCGCGCCCCACATGATTAACGGTACCGCCCGGCATCAGGCGACGCCGAGCGCACTTTTCACCTCGTTAGCGATTTTCTCGACCTGCGGCCCGTAGATCACCTGCACATCGTGCTCGCTGACGCGGTTGACGCCGTTGGCACCGGTCGACAGCAGCGTTTGATCCACCACTTCTTTCATCTCTTTGACCCGCACGCGCAGGCGAGTGAAGCAGCAATCGACGTCCTCTATATTGGCCTCACCGCCCAGCCCGCTGATGATCACGCGGGTGCGTTCATCCGCCGCCACCTGCTGCGGTTTGGCTTCCTCTTCGGATTCGCGTCCCGGCGTTTCCACCTGCATCCGGGTAATCACCAGGCGAAAGCCCCAGTAATAAACCGGCGCATAAATGGCGCCCAGTACCAGCGTCCACCACCAGTGGGTTTTGCTGCCGCCGAGAATGCCAAACACCAGCAGATCAATCGCGCCGCCCTGCACGTTACCGATCATCAGGTGCAGCATCGACATCAGCATAAACGACAGGCCGGTCAGCAGCGCGTGCATCACGTACAACACCGGCGAGACGAAGATGAAGCAGAACTCCAGCGGTTCAGTGATGCCGGTGGTAAATGAGGTCAGCGCGCCGGCCAGCACCAGCGCTTTGACCCGCTGCTTATGTTCAGGTTTGGCGGTGTGATAGATGGCCAGCGCGGCGGCGGGCAGACCGAACATCATCACCGGGATTTTGCCCTGGGCGAGAAACTGCGTGGCGGTGCGCACGGTGTCGTCCGGAATCGCGCCGGGATGGGTCAGCGAAGTGTTAAAAATATTCAGCGCGCCGACGATGGTCTGGCCGTCCACCGTCGCCATGCCGCCAATCGGCGTAAAGCGCACGGTTTCATTGAGGATGTGATGCAGACCGGTCGGAATCAGCAGGCGCTCGCAGGCACCGAGCAAAAAGGCACCGTACTGACCGCTTTTACCGATCATCTGGCCGACCCACGCAATGCCCTGGCCGATGGTTGGCCAGATTAGCGCCAGCAGCACGCCCGTCAGCGGCAGCACCACCACCGTCACGATGGGCACAAAGCGACGCCCGCCAAAAAAGCTGATCGCCGTGGGCAACTGCTGGGTATAGAAGCGGTTGTGCAGCATCACAGTGAGCAGGCCGGCAATCACCCCGCCCAGCACGCTCATGTTGTAGGTAAAAATGCCGAGCATGTCGATGTACTCGGCTGACGTCATCATGGCGCTGGTCTGGTCCATGCCCGCCTGCTGCAGCGCCTCGGGCGTGGTGGTGGCTGCCGTCAGCCCCTTCGCCGCCAGCGTGGCGCTGATCCCCACATTCATGGCGATATAGCCAATCACTGCCGCAAACGCGGCGGTGGGTTTCTCAGCTTTGGCCAGCCCAATTGCGCTGGCGACGGCAAAAAATACCGGCAGGTTGGCAAACAGCGCGCCCGCCACTTTACGAATAAAACCGATGATCAGCTGCGGCACCTGCAAACTGGCAAATGCTTCACCGGTGATCGCCGAATTCTGCAACGCGGCGGCCAGACCGAGAAAAATACCGGCGGCAGCAATGACGGAGATCGGCATCATTAAGGCTTTGCCGAATGCGTGAACCTGACTGGCAAGTTGCTTCATGGAGCGCGCCCTTTTGCTAACGGAAAGAGCAATTATTAGCCACTATTTGGCCGCACACTTACCCGCCGGCGCGCGACAGCCGATAATTTATGATGCCGATCACGCTTTTATCCCTGGCGCGCGATAAACGTTAACTATCGCACCATTAAGTCAATCAATTAGACAACTTTTGCCGTCAGTCGCACACTTCTCACCAACAGAAGTCATATTCTGATAACAATTCATAAACAATAAGCCTGCGACTATCATGAAATTTAAACGTAAGATTCAGCCCTATCGCGCCGCTGCGGGCGGCTGGGGCTCGCTGGAAGCCACCACCCGTTTTGTCCTTGACAGTAAAGCCGCCCTGAAAAACATGCGTAACCTGATGCGCATGAACAAAGCGCGCGGCTTTGACTGCCCGGGCTGTGCCTGGGGCGATGATAACAAAAGCACCTTCAGCTTCTGCGAAAACGGCGCGAAAGCCGTGACCTGGGAAGCGACACGCCGCGTCGTTGAGCCAGAATTTTTTGCCCGCCACAGCGTCAGCACCCTGTATCAGCAGAGCGACTATTTCCTCGAGTATCAGGGCCGCCTGACCCACCCGATGCGCTACAACAGCGCGACCGATCACTATGAACCGATTAGCTGGGATGACGCCTTTGCGCTGATCGCGCAGCATTTGCAGGCAATGGATCATCCGGATCAGCTGGAGCTGTACACCTCCGGTCGCGCCAGCAATGAAGCCTCGTGGCTGTACCAGCTGTTTGGTCGCGTGCTGGGCACCAACAATTTCCCTGACTGCTCCAACATGTGCCATGAAGCCAGCGGCACCGGACTGAAACGCAGCATTGGCGTCGGTAAAGGCACCATTCGCCTGGACGATTTCGACCATGCTGATGCGATTTTTGTCTTTGGCCAGAACCCCGGCACCAACCATCCGCGCATGCTGCACAGCCTGCGTCACGCCGCCGATCACGGCGCCAGAATCGTCACCTTTAATACCCTGCGTGAGCGCGGCCTGGAACGTTTTGCCGATCCGCAGAAGCCGCTGGAAGTGGTGACGTCGATGGCCGGCAACATCAGTTCTGCCTATTATCAGCCCAACCTCGGCGGCGATATGGCGGCGGTGCGCGGCATGGTTAAAGCGCTACTGGAAGAGCAGCGTAAACGGCTGGCCGCCGGTGAAAAAGGCATATTCGATCAGACCTTTATTGACGCCAACACCCAGGGCGTTGAGCAGTATCTGGCGGCCGTCGACGAGACCCGCTGGGAGCAGATTGTGCAGCAGTCGGGCCTGAGCGAAGCGCAGATTCGCGAAGCCGCCGCCATTTACCAGAGCGCCGAACGGGTGATCATCACCTGGGCGATGGGCATTACTCAGCACAAACACTCGGTCGATACGGTACGGGAAATCGTTAACCTGCAGCTGCTGTTTGGCCAGCTCGGCAAACAAGGCGCGGGCCTGTGTCCGGTGCGCGGCCACAGTAACGTGCAGGGCAACCGCACCATGGGCATCGACGAGAAACCGTCGAAAGCGTTCCTCGATGCACTGGGCGCACATTTTGCTTTTGAACCGCCGCGCGAACACGGTCATAACACGGTTGAAGCGCTCAACGCCATGCTGCGTGATGAAGTCAAAGTGCTGATTGCGCTGGGCGGTAACCTCGCCGCGGCGGCGCCGGACTCACCGGTTACCGAAGAAGCGCTGCAGCATTGTGGTCTGACGGTACACATCAGCACCAAGCTGAACCGCAGCCATCTGGTACCGGGCCACGAAGGCCTGATTCTGCCGACGCTGGGCCGTACCGAGCGCGATCGCCAGGCCAGCGGCAACCAGTTCATCACCGTAGAAGATTCGTTTAGCATGGTGCATGCCTCAGAAGGTGTCGGCATTCCGCTGGCGGAAACGCAGCGTTCGGAAACAGCCATTGTGGCCGGTATCGCGCACGCCACGCTGGGCAGTGACCACATCGACTGGCTCGGCATGGCCGCTGACTATAACGTCATTCGCGATCACATTGCGGCGACCATCCCCGGCTTCGCTGATTTTAACCGTCAGTGTGATATTCCCGGCGGCTTTTACCTCGGTAACGCTGCCGCGGAACTGCGTTTCAATACGCCATCGCGTCAGGCAGAATTCAGCGCGGCGGCACTGCCGACCTCGCTGTTCCCGCAGCTGGGCAATGACGTTGAAGTGCCATTCACGTTGCAGACGCTGCGCTCGCATGACCAGTACAACACCACCATTTACGGCCTGGATGACCGCTATCGCGGCGTGTACGGTCAGCGTGAAGTGGTGTTTATCCACCCGGACGACATGGTGTCCCTCGGTTTCAGCGAAGGGCAGCTGGTTGACATTGAAACCCTGTGGAATGACGGTCTGACGCGTCGCGTCAGCGGCTTTAAGCTGGTGCCGTATAATATTCCGCGCGGTAACCTCGCCGCCTACTATCCGGAGACCAATCCGCTGGTACCGCTCTCCAGCTACGGTGACGGCAGCGGTACGCCCACCTCCAAATCGGTACCGGTGAAGCTGGCGCTGACCGCCGCCGCGCCCACCCAGCGTATCGCCTGAGTTCTGTGCGTTACCAGAAAGTAAAAAGCCGCGTAAAGCGGCTTTTTCGCCTGTTTTAGCCTTGCCGCGCGGACCTGATTCGCGTAAAACTGTCCACCGCTCTTAGGCCACGAAACTAAATATATTATGTTCCAGGATAACCCGCTGCTCGCGCAGCTGAAAGAGAAGCTTCACGCGCAGACCCCGCGCGCCGAAGGTGTTGTGAAAGGCACGGAAAAAGGCTTTGGCTTCCTCGAAGTTGACGCTCAGAAAAGCTACTTCATTCCCCCTCCGCAGATGAAGAAAGTGATGCACGGCGACCGCATTTCCGCCGTGATCCACACTGATAAAGACCGCGAGAGCGCGGAGCCGGAAACCCTGATTGAGCCGTTCCTGACGCGCTTTGTCGGCCGCGTGCAGAAAAAAGATGACCGCCTGTCTATCGTGCCGGATCATCCGCTGCTGAAAGACGCGATTCAGTGCCGTGCGGTGCGTGGCCTGACCCACGATTTCCAGAACGGTGACTGGGCCGTGGCAGAGATGCGCCGTCATCCGCTGAAAGGCGATCGCGGTTTCTATGCCGAACTGACCGAATTTGTTGTCACCGCGGACGATCACCTCGCGCCGTGGTGGGTCACGCTGTCGCGCCACAATCTGGAGCGCGAAGCACCGGAAGTGGGCTTTGGCGAGATGCTGGACGAACAGCTGCAGCGTGAAGATCTCACCGCGCTGAACTTTGTCACCATCGACAGCGCCAGCACCGAAGATATGGACGATGCGCTGTATGTTGAAGAGCTGGCAGAAGGCAAGCTGGCGCTGACCATCGCCATTGCCGACCCGACCGCTTACGTTGCCGCCGGCAGCGAACTCGACCAGCTGGCCGCCAGACGCGCCTTCACCAACTATCTGCCGGGCTTTAACATCCCGATGCTGCCGCGCGAACTGTCAGATGATGTCTGCTCGCTGCGCCCTAACGTCAGGCGTCCGGCGCTGGTGTGTCGCGTCACTGTACTGCCGGATGGCAGCCTGGCTGACGATGCCCACTTCTTTGCCGCGTGGATCGAATCCAAAGCCAAGCTGGTGTACGACGAAGTGTCGGACTGGCTGGAGAACAGCGGCAGCTGGCAGCCGGAAAATGACACCATCGCGCAGCAGATTCGCCTGCTGCATCGCCTGTGCCTGGCGCGCGGCGAGTGGCGTCAGACGCACGCGCTGGTGTTTAAAGATCGCCCTGACTACCGCTTCGTGCTGGGTGAGAAAGGCGAAGTGCTGGATATTATTGCGGAACCGCGCCGCATCGCTAACCGCATCGTGGAAGAAGCGATGATCCTCGCCAACGTCTGCGCCGCTAAAGTGCTGCAGGAGAAGCTTGGCTTCGGTATCTACAACCTGCACACCGGTTTCGACCAGGCGAACGCGGAACAGGCGGCTGGGGTACTGGCTGGTCACGGTATCACGGTTGATCCGCAGGCCATTACCACGCTGGAAGGCTTCCGTCAGCTGCGTCGTCAGCTTGATGCGCAGCCAACCCAGTATCTCGACAGCCGCATTCGTCGTTTCCAGAGTTTCGCCGAAATCAGCACCGAACCGGGCCCGCACTTTGGTCTCGGCCTCGAAGCCTACGCGACCTGGACGTCACCGATTCGTAAATTCGGCGATATGATCAACCATCGTCTGCTGAAGGCTATCGTGCGCGGCGAAAGCATTGCGCGGCCACAGGATGACGTGACCCTGATCATGAGTGAGCGTCGCCGTCTCAACCGTATGGCCGAGCGTGATGTCGGTGACTGGCTGTACGCGCGCTTCCTCGCGCCGTTTGCCGGCACTGACCGCAAATTCAGCGCGGAGATCATCGACGTTTCGCGCGGCGGCATGCGCGTGCGCCTGCTGGAGAACGGTGCGGTCGCCTTTATCCCTGCTCCGTTCATTCACGCCGTGCGTGACGAACTGGTGTGCTCGCAGGAGAGCGGCACCGTGCAGATCAAAGGTGAAGTGGCCTACCGCGTGACCGATGTGATTGATGTGACCATCGCCGAAGTGCGCATGGAAACACGCAGCGTGGTGGCCCGTCCGGCCGCCTGAGCATGAAATCGTGCGGGATAACAGCCGTTATCCCGCATTTTTCCCCGCCCGCCCCAGCAGTTGTTAAATTTGTTTCCCGCTTCACACTTCTGATCCGATTCCCTGTCGTTAACAATTCATTACATTACTTTTAACTTGTTGTATTCCGATCGCCTTTTTTCCCGGTCCCTACAAGGAGTTAACTCATGAACAACGTCAGAACCGGATTGATCTGGTTAGCGGTGGCGTTAATTGGTGCGGCTGCGTTCGCCATGCTGGCGCTCAGTCGCGGCGAGCATGTTAATGCCGTCTGGCTGGTGATCGCCTCCGTCGCCTGCTACAGCATCGCGTATCGCTTCTATAGCCTGTTTATCGCCAGGCGCATTTTTGAGCTGGATGACCGGCGCCGCACGCCGGCAGAGCGCTTCAATGACGGGCTGGACTATGTTCCCACCAACAAATGGGTGCTGTTTGGCCACCACTTTGCCGCGATCGCCGGTGCCGGTCCGCTGGTCGGGCCGATCCTGGCGGCGCAGATGGGTTTTCTGCCCGGCACCATCTGGATTCTGGTCGGCGTGATGCTGGCCGGCGCGGTGCAGGATTTTCTGGTGCTGTTTATCTCCACGCGCCGCGACGGTCGTTCGCTGGGTGAGATGGCGCGCCAGGAACTGGGCTCGTTCGCTGGCGTGGTCACCATGCTCGGTGCGCTCGGTGTGATGATCATTATTCTCTCCGCACTGGCGCTGGTGGTGGTGAAAGCGCTGGCTAACAGTCCGTGGGGGCTGTTTACCATCGCCGCCACCATTCCGATTGCCCTGTTCATGGGCGTGTATATGCGCTTTCTGCGTCCGGGTAAAATCGCCGAAGTGTCGATCATCGGCTTTGTGCTGATGATGGCGGCGATCATTTACGGCGGTGACGTGGCGGCCGATCCATACTGGGGACCGATTTTTACCCTGAAAGGCACCGAGCTGACGTGGGTGCTGGTGATCTACGGTTTTGTTGCCTCGTCGCTGCCGGTGTGGCTGCTGCTGGCGCCGCGTGATTACCTCTCCACCTTCCTGAAAATCGGCGTGATCATCGGGCTGGCGGTGGGCATTCTGTTCGCCATGCCAGAACTGAAGATGCCGGCGGTGACGCGCTTTATCGACGGCACGGGGCCGGTGTTCTCCGGCGCGCTGTTCCCGTTCCTGTTTATCACCATTGCCTGCGGCGCGATCTCCGGCTTCCACGCGCTGGTGTCGAGCGGTACGACGCCAAAACTGGTGGAGCGCGAAAGCCATATTCGCTTTATCGGCTATGGCGCCATGCTGATGGAGTCCTTTGTGGCGATCATGGCGCTGATTTGTGCCTCGGTGCTCGATCCGGGCGTCTACTTTGCCATGAACTCACCGGCGGCGCTGATTGGCACCACGGTGGAGAACGCGTCTCAGGTAATTAACGGCTGGGGCTTTGTGGTGACGCCGGAGATGCTGAGCGGTATCGCCGGCGAAGTGGGCGAAAGCACCATTCTCTCCCGCGCCGGTGGCGCTCCGACGTTTGCCGTCGGGATGGCGCATATCATCACCGAGGTGTTTAACAGCCGCGCGATGATGGCGTTCTGGTATCACTTCGCCATTCTGTTTGAGGCGCTGTTTATCCTCACCGCCGTTGATGCCGGTACCCGCGCCTGCCGTTTTATGGTGCAGGATCTGGTCGGGACCGTGGTGCCTTCGCTGGCTAACAATCGCTCGTGGCTCGGAAACATGGCCGGTACCACCGTGGCGGTGGCCGGCTGGGGTTTCTTCGTGTATCAGGGCGTGGTCGATCCGCTCGGCGGCATCAACACCCTGTGGCCGCTGTTCGGCATCGGTAACCAGATGCTGGCGTCGATGGCGCTGATTCTCGGTACCGTGGTGTTGTTCAAAATGAAAAAGCAGCGTTACGCCTGGGTGACGATTGTGCCGACCGCCTGGCTGTTTATCACCTCCATGACCGCCGGCTGGCAGAAAATTTTCCATGAAAAACCGTCAATTGGTTTCCTCGCGCAGGCCAGTAAGTTCCGTAAAGGTCTCGATGAGGGCGTGATTATCGCACCGGCGAAAACCGTGGCCGACATGCAAACCATCGTGTTCAGCAACCAGATCAACGCGGCGCTGTGCGGCTTTTTCATGCTGGTCGCGGTAACCATGCTGATTGCGGCGTTCTTCGTGATCCGGCGCGCGCTGCGCAGTTCAGTGCCGACTACCCATGAGTCGGACGTGTCACTGCGTTCGGAGGTGCGAAATGTCTGAGGCCATTTTACGCTGGAAAAAGCCGCACGCGGGCTGGCAAATTCAGCAGTGCTTACCGCTCGCTGCCCGCGCCCCTGCCGCGCCGCGCTCACGCTGGCAGCGTCTGTGGCAGGGATTACAGCAGAGCTTCCGGTTAATGGTGGGCGTGCACGACTATCAAACTTATCTGAAGCATATGCGCGAAAAACATCCGGAACAGCCCCCCATGGATGAGCGCGCCTTCCATCGTTACTGCCTGGAGGCGCGTTTTCCCAGCCAGGCGGGCAAACTCGGCAAGTGCCCGTGCTAACCTTTCAGCCCCGGAATCCGGGGCTTTTTCGTGCCATTCTTTAATAAAAACAAAAATATATTCAGTTTGCATCTTGTGCTGGCGCAGGAGGTTGAATACTGTTGCTAAAATAATGAGATACCCCTGCTGCGCATTCCTCCGGAGGAAGTTTCCATGACCGATGAACAAGGGCAAACGTTGCTATATACCTTGTTTGGCACAACCAGCCCTCATTGGCGTTTAACTTCAGATAGCGATGCGCTACATTTTGCCGAAGATGAAAATGCCAATACCAATATGGCGGTGCCCCTGACGCCGGCTCAGGCCAGTCTGCTGCGTGCCATGACGGTAATTACCTCCAGCATCAACCTGACCCTTTCACTGCATGGCTCGCCGGTGCCGATGCACTTTGTCGGCCGTAAAGTGAATCAGTCCACCTGGGCCGGCACTGCGTCCGCCTGGGGCGATACCTCGTCGGTGGCGCGCGATTTAACCCTTGGCCTCTCCTTCGCCGAACAAGTCGTGTCAGAAGCGAATTCGGTGATCGTCATCCTCGATCAGCGCGGCAACATTCAGCGTTTTAACCGCCTGAGCGAAGAGTACACTGGCCTGAAGGAGCAGGAAGTGATTGGCCGCAATGTGTTTCAGCTGTTTATGACCAAGCAGGAAGCGCAGGCGTCGCGCCGTAACATCGCCGGCTTCTTTCGCGACGGCAACTCTTATGAAGTGGAGCGCTGGGTTAAAACCCGAAAAGGTCAGCGACTGTTTCTGTTTCGTAATAAGTTCGTCCACAGCGGTAGCGGAAAAAATGAAATTTTCCTCATCTGTTCCGGAACCGACATCACAGAAGAGCGTCGGGCGCAGGAGCGCTTACGCGTTATGGCCAATACCGACACGGTGACGGGCCTGCCGAATCGCAACGCTATCCATCAGCAAATTAGCCTGGCACTGGAGCTGGCTAACGGCAGCCAGACCGGCGTGGTTTACCTCGATCTCGACAATTTTAAGAAGGTAAACGATGCCTACGGCCATATGTTTGGCGACCAGCTGCTGCAGGCGGTGTCGCTGGCGATCCTCAGCTGTCTCGGCAAGGACCAGACGCTGGCGCGCCTCGGCGGTGATGAGTTTGTGGTACTGGCTGAGCACACCAGTCAGGCGGCGCTGGAGGCGATGGCCTCACGCATTCTGGAGCGGCTGCGTCAGCCGTTCCGTATCGGGCTGATCGAAGTCTACAGCGGCTGCTCGATTGGTATCGCCCTCGCCCCGCTGCATGGTGAAGATCGCGAAAGTCTGATTCGTAACGCCGATACCGCGATGTACCACGCTAAAGAGAACGGGCGCGGCAAATTCTGCGTGTTCGCCAGCGAGATGAACCAGCGCGTATTTGAATATCTGTGGCTGGATACCAATCTGCGCAAAGCGCTGGAGCAGGATCATCTGGTGGTGCACTATCAGCCGAAGATCGATCGCGACGGCGAAGTGCGCAGTGCCGAGGCGCTGGTGCGCTGGAATTCACCTGAACGCGGCCTGGTGCCACCTGGCGATTTCATCTCTTACGCGGAAGAGTCCGGACTGATTGTGCCGCTCGGGCGCTGGGTGATGCTGAACGTGCTGCAGCAAATCGTTAAATGGCGCAGCGAAGGCATTTACCTGCGCGTCGCAGTGAACGTTTCCGCCAAGCAGCTGATCGATCAGAGCATCTACAGCGACCTGAAACAGGCGCTGAGCGAAGCGGGCATCAGCGAATGTCCGATAGACATCGAGCTGACGGAAAGCTGCCTGATCGAGAACGAGGCCGGTGCGCTGAAGCTGATGAAACAGTTTCAGGAGTTAGGCGCACAGGTGCATCTGGATGATTTCGGCACGGGCTACTCTTCGCTTTCCCAGCTGGCGCGCGTGCCGATCGATGCGATTAAGCTGGATCAAAGTTTTGTGCGCAATATCAACAAGCAACCGGTATCGCAGTCGCTGGTGCGCGCGATCGTTGCCGTGGCGAAAGCCCTGGATTTACAGGTCATTGCCGAAGGCATCGAAACCAAAGCCGAAGAGAAGTTTGTGCTGACCAACGGTGTCGATGGGCGTCAGGGTTATTATTATGCGAAACCAATGCCCGCAGAGCAGCTCGGGCATTGGCTGGCTAAGCATCCTGCCCGCGTTTAACGTCTTAGCGTACTGCTAACCGGCTTTACGCAGTGATGCGCTGTGACGATTTTGCAGCTGTACCAGACGTTCCATGTAGGCAATATCTTTCGGTTCCAGCGTGAAAGCATAGTCGACCCAATCCTCAGTAATATCCATCAGTTCTGCCCGTGACAGCTGCAGCACGCGCTGTCGCGCTTTCAGCATGGCACGGACTCCATTCAGTTTTGGCCGCAGCGTATCGATGAAGGTACGCGTGGTGCGGTAGCTGTCACCGGGCTGGAACACTTTGTCGACCAGACCACGGGTTTCATACCACTCTGCGCTGTGCGACTCCCCTTCACAGATCAGCTCTTCGGCCAGCTTCATCCCGGAACGGCGCGCGACCAGCGAGTAGCCGCCCATGCCGGGGAACAGGTTGAAGGCAATTTCCGGGAAGCCCATACGCGCACTGTTCTGCGCCAGAATGAAGTGGTGCGCCAGCGCTGCTTCAAAACCGCCGCCTAAGGCACTGCCCTCAATCATCGCCAGCGTCACTGCGCCGGTATCAAACCCACGGGCCGCCGAATGGATGCAGTCAACACAGGCGCGGGCGTAGGCGCGCAGTGCTTCACGGCGGTTGTTGCGAATGCATTCGACAAAGAAACGCAAATCGCCCCCGGCGTTAAACATCTGCGGCACCAGCGATCCGGTCACCCAGAAATCAATCGGCAGACCGGAACGCTGGGCGGCGTAGCTCAGGTTCATGATCTCCTCAATTAATTCGTGGTTGAAACTGGGGCGCGGCTGAGCGCGCAGCATCATCCACATGGTGTGTCGACCTTCCTCATAATAGGCGGCGAGCTGTGTGGTTTGGCCGACTTCGGTAAACAGGCGGCAGGTTGGTTGGTTAATTACTGTCATCGTCTCATCCTCTATTTATGTGATGCGTTAAACGCCACATCAGCGTAATGCAGAGTGAGGCCAGACCAAATGAGAGTTTGATTTATAACGTAAAATCCAGAGAGATCCCCGAGCCCCTGCCTGAGGAAAGATTAGCGGGCTTACTTAATGACGGCGCAACAGCCGGCAAGCGCATAAAAACGCTTAACGCATGGTGAATCAACGACAGCATCAACAGTCCCCGTCTCGTCCGGGCACGCAATCCCCTTAAATAAAAAAGGCACCCGCCGGTGCCTTGAGAAAACATCACGCGCTCAGCCTTGCCCGTACCAGGCGTTCTTCCCGTGCTTGCGCAGATAGTGCAGGTCAAGCAGGGTCTGGGCGATAGGCGGCAGCTCGGCACGCAGCTGCTCGGTGTGCAGCGCCATATAGGCCACCTCTTCCAGCACCACCGCACTGTGCACCGCGCTATGTGCATCTTTACCCCAGGCAAACGGCCCGTGGGAGTTCACCAGCGCAGCAGGAATCGCGCCGGGCTCAATGCCGCGCTGCGCAAAGGTTTCAATGATGACCTGGCCGGTGTGCCATTCATATTCCTGCTCAATCTCTGCCCGTTGCATCGCGCGGGTGCAGGGAATGGTGCCATAAAAATCATCAGCGTGCGTAGTGCCCCATGCAGGGATGTCCCTGCCCGCCTGCGCCCAGATGGTGGCGTGGCGCGAATGGGTATGCACGATGCCGCCAATCTCCGGCCACGCCAGATACAGTGCGCGGTGTGTTGCGGTATCCGAAGATGGCCGCAGCTGGCCCTCCACGACATTGCCGCTTTCCAGCTCGACCACCACCATGTCGTCGCGCTGCATCTGCTCATATTTAACGCCCGAGGGTTTGATCACCAGCAGCCCGCGCTCGCGGTCTACCGCGCTGACATTGCCCCACGTAAAGGTCACCAGGTTGTAACGCGGCAGGTCGAGATTGGCCTCCAGAACCTGCTGTTTCAGCGCTTCCAGCATTGTGTTTTCTCCGCCATACAGTCATCACTGAATTGTGCGGAGCCACCGGTAAAAACGTTATGGAGGGAATGGCTGGATTAGCAGCGGAAAGTGGCTAAAGCGGGCAAAGTGTGGGGTTTGATACGGGATCCGGATGCGGACACCACGTCAGGATTTCAGAGTTTTCTTTCTGCATACACATCCGCTTACGCCTAGAATTATCTCAAGCCTGCGGCGGTACCAAAATGGTCTTTGCCAGCAGCGTGAACAACGCGCGCTAAGGGCTGCGCGCCAGCGTGCAGGCTGAAGGAAAAGCACCGCCTGAGTGCATTGGGCGAACAACTTCAGGGCGTAACATCTATACTTAACGAGTTGCCTCTGAGCAAACCATCAAGGAGATGTCCATGACTACAACAATGAAACGCGTGACGGTTGCCGTGCTGGCAACGACGTTAGTGGTGGCCCTGAGCGGCTGTTCCAACTGGTCAAAACGTGACCGCAACACGGCGATTGGCGCCGGTGCCGGTGCTATTGGTGGATCGGTGCTCACCAACGGCAGCGCGCTGGGTACCGTCGGTGGCGCTGCGGTGGGCGGCATTATTGGCCATCAGGTTGATTAATAATAATATTGTAGCAGGCTACGCAGCGCATCTACGTTACATCGGGCCACCTTGTGTGGCCCGCTTTCATTAACCGCCCGCCAGCTTAACCTTCATGCCTTTGGCTTCCAGCAGCGTTTTAAGCAAATCGCGCTTATCGCCCTGAATCTCAATCACGCCCTCTTTCAGCGCCCCGCCGCAGCCGCACTTCTTCTTAAGCTCGGCCGCCAGCTTTGCCAGCGCGTCATCATCGAGATCGATGCCGGTGATCAGGCACACGCCTTTACCTTTACGCCCGCTGGTCTGGCGCTGAATGCGCACGATGCCATCGCCTTTCGGTCGCTGCGGTTTCTCTTCGCTATGTGTAATACGGCCGGTTTCGGTGGAGTAAACCAGCGGATTGTCCTGAGCCATTAGCCCTCCTGTAAACTGTGCAGGATTTGCTGCAGCGTCTGCGCCGGATCGGCAGATTGGGTGATCGGTCGCCCAATCACCATGTAATCCACACCGGCCTGTTGTGCCTGCTGCGGCGTCATGATGCGGCGCTGATCGCCAGCCTCGCTACCCGCCGGGCGAATACCCGGCGTGACCAGCGCGAAATCCTGCCCGATAACCTGTTTAAAGTGCGCGGCTTCCTGCGCCGAGCACACCACGCCATCAAGACCACATTCGCGTGTCAGCCGTGCCAGACGCTCAGCCTGCTGCGCCGGCGATAAGGTGATGCCAAGACCTTTAAGATCGTCTTCGTCCATGCTGGTCAGCACCGTAACCGCAATCAGCAAGGGCGCATCACTGCCAAACGGCAGCAGCGCTTCGCGCGCCGCATTCATCATCCGTGCCCCGCCGCTGGCATGCACGTTGACCATCCATACGCCGAGATCCGCTGCCGCCGCGACCGCATGTGCCGTCGTGTTCGGGATGTCATGAAATTTGAGATCGAGGAATACCTCGAAACCGCGCGCCTGCAACGTCTTCACCAGCGACGGTCCAAACAGGGTAAACATCTCTTTACCCACTTTCAGACGGCACTGGCCCGGATCGATACGGTCAACGAACTGCAGTGCGCTATTGAGATCATGATAGTCGAGTGCCACCAGAATCGGTGAGTGAGTAACAGGCATAACGTTTCCTCAGAGGCTGGCACCCGCAGGCGCGATGGACAAACGGCAAGCATTCTACCCGTGCAACCCGGCCACGACAACGTTGCGACGGCGATTGCCTTGCTGTTTGACGAGGCGATGCACAGTGCTGAAGCGTGGATGATAATTTCTCTATAAGTATGTTGTAACTACTATGCGTTATGAATAATCACCGAACGCGGCCAGCTTACTGGCCGTCGAGTCCGCGAATCGGTTTAACGGAAGACCAGGCACGGCACGATGGGCAGTGCCAGTAAAGCGCATGCGCGGTGAAGCCGCACTTCTGGCAGCGGTAGCGCGGTTTAGTACGAATCTGTTCGCCAACCATGTCGCGCAGCACCATCAGACTCTCTTTGGCGCGGCCATCTTCTGCCTCATGCAGGTGGAAATCCATCAGACGATGGAACACGCGCATGGTGGGATGACGCTGCAGCTGACGGTTAATGTAGAGCTGTGCCGCTTCCGGCCCCTGCTGCTGCTCCAGAATGTCTGCCAGATAGAGTTCCGCCGCGGCACCGGAGTTCTCTTCAACGCAGCGTTGCAGGAACTGCGCCCAGCTGTCAGGCTGCTCCAGCCGCTGATAGCAGGTTTCCAGCATCGGCAGCGTTTCGCTCACCAGTTCTTTGTCCTGTTCCAGCACGCGCTGCAGCCGCTGCGCCGCTTTCGCGTATTCGCCCTGCTCCATCAGGATACGTCCCATCATGATGGAAACGCGCGCGCTTTGATGGTCGGCCGCTTCACCCTTTTTCAACAGGCTCATGGCACGATCGAGGTCGTCACTGCTCAGCGCCTGCAGCGCCAGCTCGCAGTAGAAATGGGCGATTTCGCCCTTTTGCTTATCTTTGCCGAGTTTTACCAGCCGCTCCGCCACCTCGATGGCTTTCTGCCAGTCGCTGGTCGCCTGATGAATCAGCAGCAGTTGCTGCAGCGCGCTGATGCGAAAATCGGTTTCATCGATCAGCTGACTGAACATGTCTTCGGCGCGATCGTACAAGCCGGCGGCCATATAGTCGCGTCCCAGCTGCTGGATGGCCAGCAAACGCTGATCGTAGGTAAGCGACGCGCTTTCCATTAACGACTGGTGGATGCGAATGGCGCGGTCGACTTCGCC
Organism: gamma proteobacterium symbiont of Scutellera amethystina; assembly: GCF_059730845.1. Lineage (NCBI taxonomy): Bacteria > Pseudomonadati > Pseudomonadota > Gammaproteobacteria > gamma proteobacterium symbiont of Scutellera amethystina. The sequence goes on along the minus strand of NZ_AP035935.1, from coordinate 2,034,393 downwards.
GCGCGAACGGAACAGGTTACCGAGCGTCAGATGGGCTTCAACGGTGCCGCTGTCCTCTTTCAACATATCGAGGAACAGATCGACCGCTTTATCCTGCTGATTAGAAAGGAGAAAGTTGACCCCTGCCACGTATTCGCGTGACAGACGGTTAGCTTCCTGTTGCTTATCCTGTTGCGCACTGCGGCGGCCCATATACCAGCCGTACGCCGCCGCGACAGGAAGAAGCAGAAACAGCAATTCAAGCATCGAACATTAATCCCGACGCACTGCAGTGGAGGTGCTATTTACCGCAGCAGATTGTTCATTTTGCGCCTGCATACGTTTCAGTTTGCGCTGTGCATGCGCCAGCGAAACACGAATGCGCAGCCAGAACAGGCCACAGATCGCCCAGCCCAGCAAAAATCCGGCACCAAACAGGCAGGCCAGCAAGGTTGAAATGCGGAATTCGCCCTGCGCCAGCAGATAGTTGAAGGTGACAATCTGGTCATTATGCGCTCCGAGCGTGACGGAGATGATGAAAATGACCAAAACCACGAGAAAAATCAGCAAATATTTCACAATGCGTCCTGTCGTGAGGTTATCCGGTAGAGTATGCCAAAAAAGTGCCGCCGTTGCTGCTTATCCGCGCAGCAGTTAGTGCCCTTTCTGCAAGTACAATCAATCATATGGGGGCAAAGGGAGAAATTACAATCCGTCATCGCGCCCGGCAATCTCACGCTGCTCTTCCGGTGGCACGCTGAGCGGGCCACAAAAGCGCTGCGCCAGCCAGGTTGCCAGCGTCACCAGCAGCCACGAGATCAGCGTCGCGACCACCAGATCGCGCGGCCAGTGCATGCCCAGTACCAGCCGGCTGCCCATGACCAGCGTCGCCCAGACAAACAGCACCACCACCGTAACAACATGCCGGCGCGGCCATAACAGGCCAATCACCAGCAGCGCCCAGCTGGCGGCAAACATGGTATGGCCAGACGGAAAAGCAAAGCCCGTCTCAAACGCCCAGTGATTTTTTAACCAGGCGGGCAGCTTTGTGTCATTGGCGAGCAAGGCGGACACCATTTCGCCGCGCTGCTGCCGTTTCAGCTGATAAAACTGCTGTTCGTTGACGCCGTGGCTGTGCTCAAGCCAGACCACATACGGCCGCGGCTCCTGCACCTGCTCTTTAATAAAGGTTTTGGTCGACTGACCGGCCAGAATCGCGCCGTTCATGATAATCAATAACAGAATGGCCGGCCTGAGGCGAAAGCGCAGGCACCACAATACCCAGCCGCTCAGAATCAGGCTGGTCAGCGTGCCCCACGGACTGGTGACGGTTTCGGTGATCCAGAACAGCACGCGCAACAGATGCCCGCTCTCCCCCGGTTGCCACTGCCAGCCGGAAAGCCATACGCCCAGCGGCATCAGCAGTAATAAAAACGCACCCAGCGTGGTGCGTTGCACAATTTTTAACATCTCGTCCCTTTATTGTTTCCCGACCTGACAGGCGTATTGCATAACTTTAGTTGAAAAAAGAATAACATACCCGTTGCGGCTTAGATAATTGTGCTTTATCACTACAATCACTCTGACTGATTAGCGGCCCTGGTTCAGGTTGTGGCACAATATTGGCAGTTTCGTCGGGCCAGTCGGGCCCGTGCGTTATCATGATGATAGCGCATCCTCTGAAGGTTCTGGAGAGTCACATGCAGCTGAAACGGGTAGCAGAAGCCAAACTGCCCACGCCATGGGGAGATTTCCTGATGGTTGGTTTTGAAGAACTGGCAACCGGCCACGACCACGTCGCGCTGGTTTATGGTGATATTAGCGATCACAATCCGGTGCTGGCGCGCGTCCACTCCGAATGTCTTACCGGCGATGCGCTGTTCAGCCTGCGCTGCGACTGCGGCTTCCAGCTGGAAGCGGCGCTGACCGCCATTGCGGAAGAAGGACGCGGCGTGCTGCTGTACCATCGTCAGGAAGGGCGCAACATCGGGCTGCTGAACAAAATTCGCGCCTATGCGTTGCAGGACAAAGGCTACGATACGGTGGAAGCGAACCATCAGCTGGGCTTTGCCGCCGATGAGCGTGACTTCACCCTGTGCGCCGACATGTTTAAACTGCTGGGCATTAATGAAGTGCGTTTGCTGACCAACAATCCGCGCAAAGTGGAGATTTTGTCAGAAGCGGGCATCAATATTGTCGAGCGCGTGCCGCTGATCGTCGGCCGTAACCCGAAAAATGCGCACTATCTCGATACGAAAGCTGAGAAGATGGGGCATCTGCTGCCGAAATCGTAATGCGGCGGTGCGCTCTCGCGTCATGAACTTTCTGCGTCAATAATAAAGCCGGGCATGCCCGGCTTTGTTTTTTAGTTGAGCATATTGCGTATCACGTAATGCAGGATGCCGTCGTTCTGGTAATAGGTCAGCTCATTACCGGTATCGATACGACAACGAGTATCCAGTGTCTGCTGACTGCCGTCAGCCCGCGTCAGCGTTACCGGGACGCTGCAACCGGGCTGCAGTTGCGCCAGATTTGCCACGTCGATACGCTCTTCCCCGGTCAGCTGCAGCGTCTTACGCGTTACGCCCGCCGGGAATTCCAGCGGTAAAATACCCATGCCGATAAGGTTAGAGCGGTGAATACGCTCGAACGATTCGGCAATCACCACGCGCACGCCCTGCAGACGCGGACCTTTCGCCGCCCAGTCGCGGCTGGATCCGGAGCCGTACTCTTTTCCGGCGATCACTGCAAGCGGCACGCCCTCCTCCTGATACTTCATCGCCGCATCGTAGATAGCCAGCTGTTCCTGGCTCGGATAGTGCCGGGTATAACCGCCCTCGACACCAGGCACCATTTCGTTGCGAATACGGATGTTAGCGAAAGTACCGCGCATCATGACTTCGTGGTTGCCGCGTCGTGAGCCATACGAGTTGAAGTCGTTACGCTCAACGCCGTGCGCAAGCAGATAACGCCCCGCCGGACTCTCCGCTTTAATGCTGCCAGCAGGGGAAATATGGTCGGTCGTCACCGAATCACCGAGCATCGCCAGGATGCGCGCGCCACTGATGTCCTGCACCGGCTGCGGCGTTTTTTCCATATCGTCAAAGAACGGGGACAGCCGGATATAGGTGGAGCCTTCATCCCAGTCGTAGGTGGCGGCTTCGCTGACTTTGATCTGCTGCCACTCGGGCGTACCGTCGAACACCTCGGCATACTCTTTATGGAACATGTCGCTGGTGACTTTCTGCACCGATGCGGCAATCTCTTCCGGCGATGGCCAGATGTCCTGCAGATAGACATCATTGCCCTGCTGATCCTGACCGATCGGATCGGTCTGCAGGTTGATCTTCATGTTACCCGCCAGCGCATACGCCACCACCAGCGGCGGAGACGCCAGCCAGTTGGTTTTCACCAGCGGATGGATGCGCCCTTCAAAGTTACGGTTGCCGGACAATACGGCACCCACCGTCAGATCGCCCTCTTTGATGGCGCTTTCGATCTCATCCGGCAGCGGGCCGGAGTTACCGATACAGGTGGTACAGCCGTAACCCACGAGGTTAAAGCCCAGCTCATCGAGGTACGGTGTCAGCTGCGCCACGGCGAGATAATCTGACACCACTTTTGATCCTGGTGCCAGCGAGGCTTTAACCCAGGGCTTGCGCATCAATCCACGCTCAACGGCTTTTTTCGCCAGCAGGCCAGCCGCCATCAGCACGCTGGGGTTGGAGGTGTTGGTACAGGACGTAATCGCCGAAATCACTACTGCCCCATCATCCAGCTGAATTGAGTCGCCGGTTTCGCTGTCCCGATAGCTGACGGTTTTGTGCGGCTTCTGCGCGTGATTCACTTCCAGCTCGTTGCTGGCATCAAACGCCGCCGGCACATCACCAAGTGATACGCGGTCCTGCGGACGTTTCGGACCGGCCAGGCTGGATTCGACCTCGGCCATATCCAGCGCCAGCGTGCTGGTGAAGATGGGCTCATCGCCCGGTTTACGCCACAGCCCCTGCTGTTTTGCATAGGCTTCCACCAGCTCAACCTGCTGCGCATCGCGCCCGGTGAGCGTCATGTAGCTGAGCGTTACTTCATCAATCGGGAAGAAACCGCAGGTTGCACCATATTCCGGCGCCATGTTGGCGATGGTTGCGCGATCCGCCAGCGGCAGATCGGCCAGTCCATCACCGTAGAATTCGACAAACTTACCGACCACTCCGTGCTTGCGCAGCATCTGCGTCACAGTTAATACCAGGTCGGTGGCGGTGATACCGGGGCGCAGTTTGCCGGTCAGCTTGAAACCCACCACATCGGGAATCAGCATTGAAACCGGCTGGCCCAGCATGGCGGCTTCAGCTTCAATGCCGCCTACGCCCCAGCCAAGCACACCCAGGGCGTTGATCATGGTGGTATGGGAATCGGTGCCGACCAGCGTATCCGGATAAGCCACTTCTTTGCCGTCCAGCGTTTCATGCCAGATGGCTTTACCAAGGTACTCCAGATTGACCTGATGACAGATACCGGTGCCCGGCGGCACGACGCGGAAACGGTTAAAGGCTTTTTGCCCCCAGCGCAGGAAAACATAGCGTTCGTGGTTGCGTTCCATCTCCAGGCGCACGTTTTCTTCAAATGCATCGTCATCGCCAAAATGGTCGACCGTGACCGAGTGGTCAATCACCAGATCGACCGGTGACAGCGGGTTAACTTTCGCCACATCACCGCCCAGCCGCTTAACGGCTTCACGCATCGCCGCAAGGTCAACCACGGCCGGTACACCGGTGAAATCCTGCATTAATACGCGCGCCGGACGATAAGCAATTTCGCGATCGGCATGTGCAGTTTGCTGCCACGCCACCAGCGCCTGAATATCTGCTGCCGTTACGGAATCTTCATCCTGCCAGCGCAGCAGGTTTTCCAGCAGAACCTTGAGGGATTTTGGTAAGCGATCGATGTCACCGACCTGCTGAGCGGCTTTCGGCAAGCTGTAGTAATGATATTTTTTTGCCCCTACTTCCAGCGCATCCTGACTCTGCTCACGTAACGTTAACGACATAACTCCTCCTTTTATGGGCTCTTCTGCTAAACCTCAGAGAGTGCAAGGTTTAGCTTAAAGATAGACCACATTTTCGTTAACGTTTTGATAACAACACGAATTGACACACAAAACCGCAACGAAAAATGCCCTGACTAATGTCAGGGCATTCAGAAAGCGTTAACTGGCAGGATTAGCGAATTACAGGACGGCCCAGACGGCCGCAGCCCAAAAGGCCATTGAGAAGGCATAAACGCTGAGCCATGAAAAAGTTGTGGTATTCATCTGTCACTCCTCCCGGATCGCGGGCAACAAAAAGCCATCGTCTTCAGCGTTGTACTGATGACACCGTTTTTTTAGATGCTGAGTGTTAAAGGACGGGCTTTTAACGTGCCCACCGGAGAGTCCGGTAAAATGCGCGACAGTATGTCTTAATAAGAATTGGACGCAGACTGCGTTATTTAGACTTCGGATCCATGAATGATTCAATAAAGCTGCGCTGCTGCTCACTCAGTTCCCAGGAAGCCGGGATTGCCACTTGCGGTTCAGCAGGCGCTTCTTTGGCTTTGCACACCGGTGCTTTAGGCTGACGCGCAGCGACCGGATATTTACGACTGAGTGTATTTGCCCACATGGCTTAACCCCACATACGCCAAATCATTAACGCCACCACTACCCAGAACAGTGCTGAAGCAGCGAAGACAGTCAACCAGGCTTTGCGACGGATGTTACCTGAACGCTCTACCTTGGTGCTTTTAGCCCGGAAGTCCGGTTGTACAGTTAATCTCGTAGTCATAGTTTTTGATAATCACTCTCAATAAAACGATTGATAACAACGATGAAGATTTAGGACGAATCCTAAACTTGTTAAGTCCAAAAATCCAGTTATTTTTATTGAGCACAACGATTAACGCTATTTATCAAAACCGCCAAAACTGATGAGATAAATTTAAGCACGCTGCAAACTATTAATTTAATAGTTACATTGTAAATTTGGCTTAAACCAAAATTAGATCCACTCTAAATTTGAGTTTAATTTAACGAGCCAGTTAAAAAGCCCTTTCTCATCAGCTCTTAACTGGAGTATGGGAATATTCCTGGCAGTCCGCAAAGCGGCAAAGTAAAAATTGTGTACTGATTCGCATTTAATAAATAACAATGAAAAAACATGTGACGCATGTTTCATTTACAAAAAAATAATGGAATTTTTTGAGGTTCTGCTGGTGCTAAGCGGCGGGAGGTGTGCGGGAAGTCGCTGGACATCCCGCAAAAATAATGAGTTAGGTGATTACCTGAAAGGAAGCTTGATATCGCGGAACATCGCTTCGATATCTTCGTTTGAGCGCAGCGCCACAGCGGCGTCCACCACGTCTCGCGTCAGATGCGGTGCGAAGCGCTGAATGAAATCATACATATAGCTGCGCAGGAAGGTGCTGCGCCGGAAACCAATCTTGGTAGTGCTATTGGTGAAGATTTCTGAAGCTTCGATGCGCACCAAATCCGGATCGGAAACCGGGTCCACCGCCATGCTGGCAATCACCCCAACCCCCAGGCCTAAACGCACGTAGGTTTTGATCACGTCGGCATCGGTTGCGGTAAAAACAATACGCGGCGTTAAACCGGCACGGTTAAACGCAGTATCCAGTTCTGAGCGGCCGGTAAAACCGAAGGTGTAAGTTACCAGCGGGAAATCAGCCAGCTCCTCAATCGACACATTGGATTTCCCCGCCAGCGGATGATCCGGCGTGACCACAATGGCACGGTTCCAGTGATAGCACGGCAGCATAATTAAGTCGTCGTACAGGTGCAGCGCTTCGGTGGCAATGGCGAAATCGGCATTGCCTTTGGAGACCGCCTCAGCAATTTGTGTGGGCGAGCCCTGATGCATATGCAGGGAGACGCGCGGATAGCGTTCGATAAAGCCTTTGATTACGCCAGGCAGTGCATAACGCGCCTGAGTGTGGGTCGTGGCCACGTACAGCGATCCTTTATCTGGCCAGGTGTGTTCACCGGCAACCGATTTGATCGCATCCACTTTGGACAAAACTTCGCGGGCAATACGGATAATCTCTTCACCCGCTGGCGTCACCTGCGTCAGATGTTTGCCGCTGCGGGCAAAAATCTGCACGCCCAGCTCATCTTCCAGCATGCGCACCTGCTTACTGATGCCCGGTTGCGAGGTATACAGCCCCTCTGCCGTGGAGGAGACATTGAGGTTGTGGTTAACGACTTCAACGATGTAACGCAACTGCTGCAATTTCATAGTTATATCTTCCCGATAGCGACAGAGGTGCATTCCCTGCAGGCGTGTATCCGCCCTGATGGCGTAATAATGAGGGAAAGCGAGTCAGCAAAATGCAATAAGCTATAACTACTATATCAGTTAACGTAAGAATGTAGAACGATTAGCTATAAGGATGGGAAAAAGGCCAGCGAACGCTGGCCTCCAGGGGGGTTACTTCTTCGCTTCCTGCCACTTACCGTCGATATAGAAAACCGACCAGCCGGTCGCTTTGCCCTCTTTTTCTGAGGCAACATACTGCTGTTTGGTCTTACGGCTAAAACGCACCAGCGTTTTATTGCCTTCCGGATCCACTGCCGGCGCTTCGGCCAGATATTTCAGTTTCTCCGGCAGACGGTCAGCAAAGCGCTGCAGCTCTTCCACCAGCGGCGCACGGGTTTCACGCGATTTCGGGAAGGTGTTAGCGGCCAGGAACACGCCCGCAGCTCCGTCACGCAGCACAAAATACGCATCCGATTTTTCGCACGGCAGCTCCGGCAGCGGTACCGGATCTTCTTTCGGCGGCGCGACTTCGCCGTTACGCAGAATCTTACGGGTATTTTTACACTCGTCGTTGGTACAGGCCATGTACTTACCAAAACGCCCCATCTTCAGGTGCATTTCAGAGCCACATTTTTCGCACTCAACAATCGGACCGTCATAACCTTTAATACGGAATTCACCCTGCTCGATTTCATAACCGTCACACTCCGGGTTATTACCACAGACGTGCAGTTTACGGCCGTTGTCGATCAGGTAGCTGTCCATCGCGGTGCCGCATTTCTGGCAGCGACGACGGGCGCGCAGCGCGTTGGTTTCGGCATCATCGCCTTCCAGCACGTTAAGCACTTCGTTTTCCGGGATCAGGTTAATGGTCTGCTTGCAGCGCTCTTTCGGCGGCAGTGCATAACCGGAACAGCCCAGGAACACGCCGGTGCTGGCGGTGCGAATTCCCATTTTGCGTCCGCAGGTTGGGCAGTCGATGGAGGTCAGCACCATCTGGTTCGGCTGCATGCCGCCCTCTTCCGGATCTTTCTCCGCCTGCTCCAGCTGCTGGCTGAAATCACTGAAGAATGAATCCAGCACCGCTTTCCATTGCGCTTCGTTATTCGCGACCTGGTCGAGACTGTCTTCCATGTGCGCGGTGAAATCATAATTCATCAGCTCACGGAAGTTCTCTTCCAGACGATCGGTAACAATCTCCCCCATCTTCTCGGCGTAGAAACGGCGGTTTTCCACCCGCACGTAACCGCGATCCTGGATGGTGGAAATGATCGAGGCATAGGTAGACGGGCGGCCAATGCCACGCTTCTCCAGCTCGCGTACCAGCGAAGCTTCGCTGAAGCGCGCCGGCGGCTTGGTAAAGTGCTGGCCCGGCAGCAGGGATTTCAGATCCAGCGTGTCGCCCACGTTCACCGGCGGCAGCGTCAAATCTTCATCATTTTTACGCAGCGCCGGCATCACTTTGGTCCAGCCGTCGAAACGCAGCGTACGCCCTTTCGCTTTCAGTTTGAAATCTGCCGCGCCGACGGTCAGCGTGGTGGAATCATATTGCGCGGGCACCATCTGGCAGGCCACGAACTGGCGCCAGATCAGCTGATACAGCTTCTGCGCATCCGCTTCCATATCCTTCAGCTGCTCGGCGGCAACGTTGACATCAGAAGGACGAATCGCTTCGTGCGCTTCCTGTGAATTCTCTTTGCTGGCGTAGGTGTTGGGCGCATCCGGCAGGTAGTTCTTGCCGAATTTTTTCTCCACGTAGCCACGCGCCATCGCCACCGCGTCCTGACTCAGGTTGGTGGAATCGGTACGCATATAGGTGATGTGACCGGCTTCATACAGACGCTGTGCCATCATCATGGTTTTCTTCACGCCAAAACCAAGGCGGGTGCTCGCCGCCTGCTGCAGCGTCGAGGTAATAAACGGCGCCGACGGTTTGCTGCTGGTCGGCTTGTCTTCACGATCCAGAACGGCGTAACGCGCCTTTTCCAGGATGGTCACGGCCGCTTCGGTTTGCTCGCGGTTAACCGGGCGGAACACTTTGTCGCCCTGATGCGTCACCCTGACCGCCAGCGCATCGCCTTTCGGCGTCGACAGATCGGCGTCAATTTCCCAGTACTCTTCCGGTACGAAGGCTTTGATTTCTCGCTCGCGCTCCACCACCAGGCGCACGGCAACCGACTGTACGCGTCCGGCCGACAGGCCACGGGCAATTTTTTTCCACAGCAGCGGCGACACCATATAGCCCACCACGCGGTCCATAAAACGACGCGCCTGCTGCGCATTGACGCGCTCAATATTCAGTTCGCCCGGCTTCTCGAACGCCTGACGAATCGCATTTTTGGTGATTTCGTTAAACACCACGCGGCTGAAGCGTTTGTCATCGCCACCGATCACTTCCCGCAGGTGCCAGGCAATGGCTTCCCCTTCGCGGTCAAGGTCGGTTGCGAGATAGATGTGGTCGGCATCGGCAGCCAGGTTCTTCAGTTCGGAGACGACTTTTTCCTTGCCGGGCAGAATCTGATAGTCCGCTTCCCAGCCGTGCCACGGGTCAACGCCCATGCGATTAACCAGCGCGGCCTTTTCATCTTTCTTTACTTTCTTGCCGGTTTTCGCCTTTTCCCCGTCGGCACTTTTACGGGCCGTTGAACCACTGGTCGGCAAATCACGGATATGACCGACGCTGGATTTCACCACGTAGTCATTACCGAGGTATTTATTGATTGTTTTGGCCTTTGCCGGGGACTCAACGATGACGAGTGCTTTACCCATATGTACCTTTACCTAATTGAAACGTCCTGATAAACGGGAGAGGATTGGCAGCCCCAAAACCCAATGGGTTCAATATTGCTGCTGACTTTTTGCTTTTCAAGCCAGCGGGGACAATCTCTGGTCAGATTGCATCGGCATTTGCAACTTGATGATTAAGAGCGAGTTTTCCGTCTGACGGTATCACACATCCTGGTGTGATCTCCCTGAAAGCTGAATCGCCCACACTCTACCTGATAAAATCTGTTACGCAACTTAATTAGCATTCTGTTTAATTTCTCGCCAGTTTTCTGACCGAACGCTGATTTGCTGAACGCACCGACAGGCAAGTAATATAGAAGGAGAAAATTCGCTGTCAAAAAAGAGGTGAAAAATGTCAGCAGAAACGGAATCCATTTCACACCAGGCGCTACTGGAAATCGCTAATCAGCTCATTGAGCAGCACGATGAATATTTTGCCGGGATGGAAGCCACTGAGGTGATTCAGCAGGGCGAGGTTCTGGTGTTTCGCGGCCCGTGGTTCCTCGATGATGAAGGGTTGCCGACCGCCAAAACCACAGCGGTGTTTAACGTGTTTAAGCACCTTGCCGTGGTGCTCTCCACGCAGTATCACCTGGCATAAAAAAACCCGGCCTGCGCCGGGTTTATTCACAACAGCGGTTTATCACCGCGCTGCCAGATTTTCAGAATCAGCCGCTCGGCTGCCACACTGGCACTGTGGGTCACGCGATCAATCATCTTTTTCTTGCGCGCGAAGTGCACGCCCAGCACGCTAAAACGGTCCATACGCGCAATGATCAGCGCATCGCTGGTACCAATCTCATCAATCAGCCCCAGATCCAGCGCCTGACGGCCATACCAGTGTTCGCCCGTCGCCACTTTGTCCAGATCCAGCGCCGGACGCATCTGATGCACAAAATCTTTAAACAGCTGATGGGTTTCATTCAGGTCTTCCTGAAACTTCTCCCGCCCTTCCTCGGTATTCTCACCAAACAGCGTCAGCGTACGCTTGTACTGGCCGGCAGTGTGCAGCTCCACATCAATGTCGTTACGCTTCAGCAGCCGGTTAAAGTTAGGGATTTGCGCCACCACACCGATGGAACCAATGATGGAGAACGGCGCCGCCACGATGCGATCCGCAACGCAGGCCATCATGTAGCCACCGCTGGCGGCAACTTTATCCACCACCGCCGTCAGCTGCAGCCCCGCATCACGCAGACGTTGTAACTGCGACGCGGCCAGGCCATAACCGTGCACCACGCCACCGGGACTTTCCAGCCGCAGCAGCACTTCATCACCCGGTTGCGCTACCGCCAGCACCGCGGAGATCTCTTCGCGCAACGAGCTGACTTCACCGGCGTCCATACTGCCTTTGAACTCCAGCACATAGAGAGTCGGCTTCGCCGCTTCAGTCACACCGGCTTTGGCATTGCGCTTTTCGGCTTTGGCTTTCTGTTTCTCTTCTTTCTTATGCTGCTTCAGCCACACTTTTTGCGCCTGCGGCTTCATCTTCGCCAGCTGCAGGTCCTCTTTCATCTCGCGATAGGCTTCGTCGAGATGGGTTAAGCGCAGCTGACCGCCGCTGTGACGTTTACGCAGCGCGGCATTGAGCACAATCAGTACAATAGCTGCGATCGCCACCACGACGGTGACGGCCTTGGCCAGAAATAATCCATAACTGGAGAGTAAATCCATTCTGCCGCCTTATTAAACAGTGAATTACAGTCAAACCCTGAGTTTACCCGCTTTGATGCCGTTCGTCGCCTGAAATGCCGGCAGGCGGCACAGAATGCGCGTTGCGGCGATTGCACCTTGCGCCAAATTGAGGCATAAAGCCAAAAAACCCTCTGACCTGCAAAGGACATCGCTGTGCATTATCAACCGAAAAGCGACCTGCTGGACAATCGCATCATTCTTGTGACCGGTGCTTCCAACGGCATCGGCCGCGAAGCCGCCCTGACCTATGCGCGCTACGGTGCGCGCGTGATTCTGCTCGGCCGCAATGCCACCACGCTGCAGCAAACCGCTGAGGCGATTAATCAGCTCAATAAACAGCCCGCGGCTACGCTGCTGCTGGATCTGGCGCACGCCACACCGGAAAGCTGCCAGCAGCTGGCGCAACAGGTTGCCGCGCTGGTGCCGCGGCTGGATGGCGTGCTGCATAACGCCGGCATTCTCGGTGAAATCGTGCCGCTGGCGGAACTCGATCCGGCGGTCTGGCAGCAGGTGATGCAAATCAACCTCGACGCCACCTTCTATTTAACGCAGGCGCTGCTGCCGCTGCTGCTGAAATCCGACGCCGGTTCACTGGTGTTCACCACCTCCAGCGTGGGCCGCACCGGCCGCGCGGGCTGGGGCGCCTATGCCGTGTCGAAATTCGCCACCGAAGGCATGATGCAGGTGCTGGCCGATGAGTATAAAAACCGCCATCTGCGGGTGAACTGCATCAATCCCGGCGGCACGCGCACCAAAATGCGCGCCAGCGCCTTCCCGGAGGAGAATGCCAGCCTGCTGAAAACCCCGGCCGACCTGATGCCGCTCTACCTCTATCTGATGGGCGATGACAGCCGCCGTAAAACCGGCATCAGCTACGATGCACAACCGGGGCGCAAGCCGGGACCGGCCAGCGCATGAGCGATCGTCACCAGCAACGCCAGCAGCGGCTGAAAGAGCAGGTTGACGCCCGCATCGCCGCCGCCACCGAAACGCGCGGCATCCTGATGGTGTTTACCGGCAACGGCAAAGGTAAAACCACCGCCGCTTTTGGCACCGCGCTGCGCGCCTGTGGCCACGGTAAAAACGTGGCTGCCGTGCAGTTTATTAAGGGCGAATGGCCCAATGGTGAACGTAATCTGCTGGCGCAGCACGGCGTGGAGTTTCAGGTGATGGCCACCGGCTTTACCTGGGAGACGCAAAACCGTGCCAGCGATACGGCCGCCTGCCAGCAGGTGTGGCAACAGGCCAGACGCATGCTGCAAGACACGTCGCTGGATCTGGTGATACTGGATGAAATCACCTACATGGTGAGTATGGATTATCTCGATCTGGATGAGCTGGTCACTGCACTGCAGCAGCGTCCGCCGCAGCAAAGTGTGATCATTACCGGGCGCGGCTGTCACCGCACGCTACTGGAACTGGCGGATACCGTCAGCGAGATGCGTCCGGTCAAACACGCGTTTGACGCCGGCATTCAGGCACAGCAGGGAATCGACTGGTAAAAACGGACGCCGCAGGCGCGGCGTCGGGGAGCATCAGGCACCGCGTTTGGTGTTGTTGCGACGCGGGCTGTTATTGCTTACCGCGCTATGGCGTTTCACCGCCCGGCGGATTTGGTTCGCTTTGGTGCGGCGACGATCTTTCTCGACCGCCACTTTGGTCACCGTCTCTTCCGGCAGTCCCACCAGCTTACGCAGGTAGTTGACCGCCGGCAGTTCCATCTCCATCCAGCCGCCGCGCGGCAGACCTTTTGGCAGCTGAATATCGCCGTAGCGCACGCGCATCAGACGGCTTACCTGCACGCCAACCGCTTCCCACAGACGACGCACCTCGCGGTTACGCCCTTCCGTCAGGGTGACGTTGTACCACTGGTTAATGCCTTCGCCGCCGGCGAATTTGATGGTTTTGAACGCTGCCGGACCGTCTTCCAGCTGCACGCCCTTGCTCAGCTGACGCACTTTTTCGTCATCCACTTCACCGAATACGCGCACTGCGTATTCACGCTCAACTTCGCGGCTTGGGTGCATCAGGCGGTTGGCCAGCTCACCGTCGGTGGTGAACAACATCAGACCGCAGGTGTTCACGTCCAGACGGCCGACGGCAATCCAGCGTGAACCGCGCAGGCGCGGCAGACGATCAAATACCGTTGGGCGCCCTTCCGGATCGTTGCGCGTGCACAGCTCACCTTCCGGTTTGTAATACGCCAGTACGCGACACACCTCGGTGGCCGATTCAGCAATCGATACCAGATGGCCATCAATACGGATTTTCAGGGTTTTGTCATTTTCGATGCGATCGCCCAGCGTCGCCAGTTTGCCATCGACGCTGATGCGTCCGGCTGAAATCATTGCTTCGATTTCACGGCGCGAACCGTGTCCGGCGCGCGCTAATACTTTTTGTAATTTCTCGCTCATGGAGCTGCCTCGTTGTCGCCTTCCCAGGCGTCGTGGTAATGAAGAGGTAAGATACCGGCGTTACCAGGTCCCGTATCAGAATCTGTGACCGCTTCGCGCCAGGTGCCAGCGCGGACGGCCGGAGATTTTACACCAGCTAAAGTTTCGTTAACACCTTTTCCTTTTCTGCCGATAATAAAGCGCCTGTGGTCCGGAGGCTGAAGCGGGCAGCAAGGTCATTGATTCAGATTTCTGATTGATTTGCGTAAAGAGCGTGATGATAGCCTGCGCAACCCGCTGAAATTACGTTGTTTTGCCTGAGACCGTTTATTTATTTAATGACGCGCCGATTAGTGCCGCAATAGATTAAAGAGGCTCACCAGTCTATTACCCGCAGCGTTCCCGGCCAGGCTGCAGATGTGCAAACAGAAAATCGGCGTAAAACACCAAAATTAGCACAAAGAACTAAATAGTGGTGTTAGTAAAGCTTATTGCAGCCAGCAGCACCAGCCATACAGCAGATTGGCGCTGCAGGTTGGATTAAGTCTGTATTTTCGCTTTTATTTGATAAAGATTAAATATGATGAATTGTTCTGCCGCGAAAACTGTGTAAAATTTAATCCTGAATTCGGCTAAGCAGTATCAGAAATTATTTTAATTACTTTTTATAAGCTTTCAAACAACAAGCCATTAACAAATAATGGTACAGCTGGCCTGATAATATAATCCGGCGCGCTCGGGAAATGGCGCGCTAATCGTTTCACGGATTGAATTTAATTTGTCTGTCGAAAGTCTTCACCAGGGATTTTGCTGACGGACATTAAATGAAGACCGCCATCATGAGAACCTCCCTGCTTTGGCCGGCGCTTGCAGCGCTGGCACTGAGCGGCTGTTCCGTGGGCCATACTGAGTACAGTCGTACGGCGCTGCAGCACGTGGATATGAGCGTGACCGGCATCCCGACGGTACTGGGTCTGGGCATCCTCGGTACAACCATTCCGTTAACACCGGAATACAGTCTGACTGCCGCGCACGTGGCCAAAACCGCCGTGCAGCGCGTGAAGGCTTATCACCCCTATTGCGACGTCGCGATTATTTATCATAAAAACAGTCCGGATACGCTGGCGAAATTCCGCAGCAGCGCGGTGGGCGAGCCAATTAAAATGTATGGCTACAGTTTTATTTCCGCGATGCCGGTGGAGTCGAGCGGCGTTAATCTGGCGCGCACCGCCATTAATAATCGCTGGAATAAAAAGCCCTGTATGGCAATGGCTTCCGATGCCGGTGTCGTTCAGGGGATGTCAGGCGGCGCTGTCTATAATGCCGACCAGACCATCAGCGGAGTGATTGTGGGTTACAGCCATGAAATTGCTAACGTACGCAGCAAAAAAGTCATCTTAAAAGATGTCTCGCTGTACATTCCGTACGGCGATTTCAAACGCTGGCTGGAAGCCAACATCGGCCAGACGCCACAAACAGCGCCTGGCCCGGCGTAATCACAGGAACGGGCGGGTATCGCCTGCCCCTTCACGCACGATGACGGGCGCATCGCTGGTGAGATCGATCACGGTGGTTGGCTGCTGGCCCAGCGTGCCGCCATCGATAATTAAATCCACCAGCTTGCCGATGCTGTGCTGGATCTCTTCCGGATCGGATTCAGTGAAATCATTGCCTGGCAGCATCAGGGAGGTCGACATCATCGGCTCATTGAGGCGTTCCAGCAGCGCCAGCGCCACCGGGTTTGACGGTACGCGCAGGCCGATGGTTTTACGTTTGTCGTTCATCAGACGACGCGGCACTTCTTTGGTGGCCTTCAGAATGAAGGTGTAATTGCCTGGCGTATTGTTTTTCAGAATGCGAAACGCGCTGTTATCCACCTGCGAATAGGTCGACAGCTCAGAGAGATCGCGGCACATCAGGGTAAAGTTATGGTTACCATCGAGCTGACGAATGCGGCAGATGCGTTCCATGGCATTCTTCTCTTCCAGACGGCATCCCAGCGCGTAGCCGGAATCGGTCGGATAGACAATAACGCTGCCTTTGTTGAGATAATCCACCGCCTGATTAACCAGACGCGGCTGCGGATTTTCCGGATGAATGTGAAAAAGTTGACTCATAAAAACCTCATATCACCCATCAACGTGCGATCTGACCGGCGCTAAAGCGGGAAAACGCTCCCAGACCGGCTCCACGCCGCCCGGCAGCCATAGCTTGCGCCCCAGTTCAATCCACGGACAGGGTTGGTGAAAATCGGACCCCTGCGAGGCCGCTAGCTGATTATCGCGCGCATAGCTCGCCAGCTGGGTACGTTCATTCGGTGCCTGCTGACACTGCGCCACTTCCATCGCATCGCCGCCTTCTGCGGCAAAATGCGCAATCAGTCGCTTCAGCCATTTGGCCGACAGCCCGTAGCGCGCAGGATGGGCCAGTACCGCCACGCCACCAGAATGATGAATAGCATCAATGGCTTGTTTAATTGTACACCATTGTGGTGGCACGTAGCCGGTTTTGCCGCGCGCCAGATAGTTTTTAAATACCTGCGCCATGTTATCGGCTTTGCCCAGCTCTACCAGATAGCGGGCAAAATGCCCGCGGGTAATCACCCCGCCCTGCGCCAGACGCTGAGCGCCGGCCAGTGCGTCAGGAATGCGCGCGCGCTCCAGCCGTTCGGCAATCAGTTCTGCACGTGCCATACGGCACTGGTGCTGCTGCGCCAGAAAAGCAGTTAACGCCGGATGCTGCGTATCAACGTTGAGTCCGACAATATGAATTTCGTGATTTTCCCACAGCGTAGACGCTTCCACACCGGCCAGTACCCGCAGCGGTAGCTGAAGCTGCTGCACCGCCGCCTGCGCTTCGGCAACGCCCGCCACGCTGTCGTGATCGGTAATCGCCAGCACGCCGACGTGCATCTCAACGGCGCGCTGCACCAGCGCGGTCGGCGTCAGCAAACCGTCAGAAGCCTGGGTATGGCTGTGTAAATCATAAAGTGGAAAACGGGCGATATCTGACAAGGTCACTCCAGCGACTGCAATAAACCGGCTGGCATGATAACGATTTTGCCCGTAACTGAAAAAGGGTATTGACTTTTTTCACCCGAACCAGTTAACTAGTACACAAGTTCACACGTAACGGGTATTTAATCATGGCTCTTATTGGTACGCATGTTAATGGTTGGTGGCGCGATGATCCCTTTCACGGGCGACGTCGTCATGCACATTTTGCGTAACCGCAGTGCAGATACCTGAGCCCGCCACCGAGCGGGCTTTTTTTTGAGCGAAATTCAGAGAATCCATTATGGCTAATGCGAAACCTACATTGAAGTTGATTACCGGTACCGCGCCCTACCGCGAAGATCCGGCCGCAGTGTTTCATCAATTATGCGGCGCACGTCCGGCAACTCTGCTGCTTGAATCTGCCGATATCGACAGCAAGCAGAACCTGAAAAGCCTGCTGATTGTCGATAGCGCGCTGCGCATCAGCGCCCTGGGCAATGTTGTTACCCTGCAGGCGCTGTCGGAAAACGGCCGCGCGCTGCTGCCGCTGCTGGACGAAGCGCTGCCGCCCGAGGTGCGCATCGCCGTTCGCCCGGACGGACGTGAGCTGCATTTCACGCCGGTTGAGGGTCTGCACGATGAAGACTCCCGCCTGAAGGCGCTGTCGGTGTTTGATGCACTGCGTCTGATTCCGCATCTGGTGAACAGCCCGGCCGAAGAACGTGAAGCCATGCTGCTGGGCGGCCTGTTTGCCTACGATCTGGTGGCGGGATTTGAAGATCTGCCGCCGCTGCGCAATGACCAAAGCTGCCCTGACTACTGTTTCTACCTCGCCGAAACGTTACTGGTGATCGATCACCAACAGCGCAGCGCCCGTCTGCAGGCCAGCCTGTTTGCGCCGTCGACCAGCGAGTTTCAGCGTCTGCAGAGCCGTATTGAACAGCTGCACGGTCAGATGACGCAGCCAGCGCCAGCGCTGCCGGTGCAGCGCGTCGAGCAGATGACGCTGAGCACCAGCCAGAGCGATGAGGCTTACTGCAACGTGGTAAGCGAACTGCAGCAGGCCATTCGCATCGGCGAAATTTTCCAGGTGGTTCCTTCGCGCCGCTTCTCGCTGCCGTGCCCGTCACCGCTGGCGGCTTACGATACGCTGAAAAACAGCAACCCCAGCCCGTACATGTTCTTTATGCAGGATCAGGATTTTGCGCTGTTCGGCGCTTCGCCGGAGAGCTCGCTGAAGTATGACGCCAGCTCGCGCCAGATCGAAATCTACCCGATTGCCGGTACGCGTCCGCGCGGTCGCCATGCGGATGGCTCGCTGGATCGCGACCTGGACAGCCGTATTGAACTGGAAATGCGCACCGATCATAAAGAGCTGGCTGAGCACCTGATGCTGGTTGATCTGGCGCGCAACGACCTGGCGCGTATCTGTGTGCCCGGCAGCCGTTACGTGGCGGATTTAACCAAAGTGGACCGCTACTCGTTTGTGATGCATCTGGTGTCCCGCGTGGTAGGCACGCTGCGCAACGATCTTGATGTGCTGCACGCCTATCGCGCCTGCATGAACATGGGCACGCTGAGTGGCGCACCGAAAGTGCGTGCGATGCAGCTGATTGCGGAAAAAGAAGGCACGCGGCGCGGCAGCTACGGCGGCGCGGTCGGCTACTTCACCGCCAGCGGCGACCTTGATACCTGCATCGTCATCCGCTCCGCCTGGGTGGAAGGTGGCGTTGCCACCGTGCAGGCCGGTGCCGGCGTGGTGCTGGATTCTCAGCCTCAGGCTGAAGCGGATGAGAGCCGCAACAAAGCCCGCGCGGTATTGCGCGCCATCGCTACTGCCCATCACTGCAAGGAGATTTTCTGATGGCCGATATCCTGCTGCTCGATAATATCGACTCCTTTACCTACAACCTCGTTGATCAGCTGCGTACCTTTGGCCACAACGTGGTGATCTACCGCAACAACGTCCCGGCAGAAGTGCTGATCGACCGCCTGCAGCAGATGGAAAACCCGGTGCTGATGCTTTCACCCGGCCCTGGCGCACCCAAAGATGCCGGCTGCATGCCACAGCTGTTACAGGCGCTGCGCGGTCAGCTGCCGATCATTGGTATCTGTCTCGGCCATCAGGCCATTGTCGAAGCTTACGGCGGCCACGTCGGCCAGGCGGGTGAAATTCTGCACGGTAAAGCCTCCGCCATTACCCATGATGGCGAGGCGATGTTTACCGGCCTCAGCAACCCGCTGCCGGTGGCGCGCTACCACTCGCTGGTAGGCAGCAATACGCCGGCGGAACTGACGGTTAACGCCAGCTACAACGGCATGGTGATGGCGGTGCGTCACGAAACGGACCGCGTGTGCGGCTTCCAGTTCCATCCCGAGTCGATTCTCACCACGCAGGGCGCACGTCTGCTGGAGCAAACACTGGCCTGGGCGCTGGCGAAATAACAGGGAGATGATGATGCAAACTATTCTGGAAAAACTGTATCAGGCGCAAACGCTGAGCCAGGCCGAGAGCCACCAGCTGTTCAGCGCGATTATTACCGGACAGCTGGAGCCGACGCAGCTGGCAGCGGCGCTGATCGCCATGAAAGTGCGTGGCGAGCGCCCGGAAGAGATCGCCGGTGCCGCCTCCGCGCTGCTGGCCGATGCCAGACCGTTCCCGCGTCCGGACTATACTTTTGCCGATATCGTTGGCACCGGCGGTGATGGCAGCAACAGCATTAATATTTCAACGGCCAGCGCCTTTGTCGCCGCCACCTGCGGGCTGAAAGTGGCCAAGCACGGCAACCGCAGCGTCTCCAGCAAATCCGGATCTTCCGATCTGCTGGCCGCTTTCGGTATCAACCTCGACATGCCGGCGCAGCAGGCACGGCAGGCGCTGGACGATCTCAACGTCTGTTTCCTGTTTGCGCCGCAATATCACAGCGGTTTCCGCCACGCGATGCCGGTGCGCCAGCAACTGAAAACCCGCACGCTGTTTAACGTGCTGGGTCCGCTGATCAACCCGGCGCGCCCACCGCTGGCGGTGATTGGCGTCTACAGTCCGGAACTGGTACTGCCCATCGCCCAGACGCTGAAAGTGCTGGGCTACCAGCGTGCTGCCGTGGTGCACGGTGGCGGCATGGATGAAGTGGCGCTGCACAGTGCGACCCAGGTCGCTGAGCTGCGTGACGGTGAGATCACCAGTTACCAGCTGACGCCGGAAGACTTTGGCTTCAGCTTCCAGCCGAAAGAGGCGCTGGCCGGTGGCACACCGGAAGAAAACCGTGACATTCTGACGCGTTTGCTCCAGGGTAAAGGCCAGCCCGCCCACGAGCAGGCCGTTGCGGTAAATGTCGCAATGTTGCTGAAAGTATTCGGAAATGAAGATTTGCGCGATAACGCTGAGCGCGCCATGGCTGCCATTCGCAGCGGTCAGGCGTACGAGCGCGTTGTGGCACTGGCAGCGAGAGGATGAAATGAGTATCAAGGGCACCGTATTAGAGAAAATTGTGCAGGATAAAGCCCTGTGGGTTGAAGCACGTAAATCGCAGCAGCCGCTGGCCTCCTTCCAGAACGATCTGCAGCCGGCGGAGCGTCATTTTTACGAGGCGCTGCGTGGCACGCGCACCGTCTTCATTCTGGAGTGTAAAAAAGCCTCCCCGTCGAAAGGGCTGATTCGCGCCGATTTTGATCCCGCGACTATCGCCGGGATCTATCGCCATTACGCCTCTGCAGTGTCAGTGCTGACCGATGAGAAATATTTCCAGGGCAGCTTTGATTTCCTGCCGGTGGTCAGCGCCGCCATCACGCAGCCGGTGCTGTGCAAAGACTTTATTATTGATCCCTACCAGATTTACCTGGCGCGCCATTATCAGGCCGATGCCATTCTGCTGATGCTGTCCGTACTGGATGATGAGCAGTACCGTCAGCTGGCTGCGGTGGTGCACAGCCTGAAAATGGGCGTGCTGACCGAAGTCAGTAATGAAGAAGAGCTGGAGCGGGCTATCGCGCTGGAAGCTAAAGTGGTCGGCATCAACAACCGCGATCTGCGTGATTTGTCGATTGACCTGAATCGCACGCGTCAGCTGGCCCCGCGTCTTAGCCATGGCGTCACCGTGATCAGCGAGTCTGGCATCCATAATTACGCCCAGGTGCGCGAGCTGAGCCATTTTGCCAACGGCTTTTTAATTGGCTCGGCGCTGATGGAAGAGCACGACCTCGACGCCGGTGTACGCCGCTTACTGCTGGGCGATAACAAGGTGTGCGGCCTGACCCGCCCGGAAGATGCGCAGGCCGCGCATCAGGCTGGCGCGCTGTATGGCGGCGTGATCTTTGCCGCCGGTTCGCCGCGCCAGGTTAACGAGGCGCAGGCGCAGGCGGTGATCGCCGCTGCGCCGCTGAAGTATGTCGGCGTGTTCCGCAATCAGGCTATCAGTGACGTTGTCACGTTAGCGACGCGTTTATCGCTTGCGGCCGTCCAGCTGCACGGCGACGAAGACAAAGCCTACGTCGCGGAATTGCGCCAGGCGCTGCCAGCCAGCGTGCGCATCTGGAAGGCACTGAGCATTCAAGATCGGTTGCCGCCACGCGACTGGCCGCACGTTGATCGCTACGTGCTGGATAATGGCCAGGGTGGCAGCGGTCAGCGCTTTGACTGGTCGCTGCTGCAGGGTGAAGACCTGGTTGATGTGCTGCTGGCCGGTGGCCTGAGCGCCGATAACTGCGTCGAAGCTGCTCAGCTCGGCTGCGCCGGCCTCGACTTCAACTCCGGCGTGGAGTCCGCGCCGGGCATCAAAGATGCCAGCAAAGTCGCGGCGGTATTCCGCACGCTGCGCGCCTATTAATTGCGTCTGCCCGCCTGCGGGCGGGCCGGATAAGGAAGAGGACACGATGACGACATTACTTAATCCCTACTTTGGCGAGTTCGGCGGCCAGTATGTGCCGCAGATTTTGATGCCAGCACTGCGTCAGCTGGAAACGGCCTTTGTTGAAGCACAGCGCGATCCGGCGTTTCAGGCAGAATTTACTGACCTGCTGAAAAACTACGCCGGTCGCCCGACGGCCCTGACGCTGTGCAGCAACCTGACCAAAGGCAGCAAAACCCGCCTGTACCTGAAGCGCGAAGACCTGCTGCACGGCGGCGCTCACAAAACTAACCAGGTGCTGGGCCAGGCGCTGCTGGCAAAACGCATGGGCAAAAACGAGATCATCGCGGAAACCGGCGCCGGTCAGCACGGCGTGGCATCGGCACTGGCGTGTGCCCTGCTCGGCATGAAATGCCGTATTTACATGGGCGCGAAAGACGTTGAGCGTCAGTCACCCAACGTGTTCCGTATGCGGCTGATGGGCGCAGAGGTGATTCCGGTACACAGCGGCTCGGCCACGCTGAAAGATGCCTGTAACGAGGCGCTGCGCGACTGGTCCGGCAGCTACGAAACCGCGCACTACATGCTCGGCACTGCCGCAGGTCCGCACCCGTTCCCGACCATTGTGCGTGAATTCCAGCGCATGATTGGCGAAGAGACCAAAGCGCAGATTCTGGAAAAAGAGGGTCGCCTGCCGGATGCAGTACTGGCGTGCGTCGGCGGCGGTTCTAACGCCATCGGCATGTTTGCGGACTTCATCGAAGAGAGCAGCGTGCGCCTGATCGGCGTGGAGCCTGCGGGTCACGGTATTGACACCGGTGAGCACGGTGCGCCGCTCAAGCACGGTCGCGTCGGCATCTATTTCGGCATGAAGGCGCCGATGATGCAGACCGAAGAGGGACAGATCGAAGAGTCCTACTCCATCTCTGCCGGTCTCGATTTCCCGTCGGTCGGTCCGCAGCATGCGCACCTGAACAGCACCGGCCGCGCTGACTACGTGTCAATCACGGATGATGAAGCGCTGGAGGCCTTTAAGACGCTGTGTCGTGCCGAAGGCATCATTCCGGCACTGGAGTCATCGCACGCGCTGGCGTATGCGCTGAAGATGATCTGCGATAATCCGGACAAAGAACAGCTGCTGGTGGTGAACCTTTCCGGCCGCGGTGACAAAGACATTTTTACCGTTCACGATATTCTGAAAGCTAAGGGAGAGATCTGATGGAGCGTTATAATCAGCTGTTTCAACGTCTGTCCGCGAAACAGGAAGGCGCGTTTGTGCCCTTCGTCACCCTTGGCGATCCGTCGCCGGCGCTGTCGCTGAAAATTATCGATGCGCTGGTCGCGGGCGGTGCGGATGCGCTGGAGCTGGGGATTCCATTCTCCGACCCGCTGGCCGATGGACCGACGATTCAGGGCGCTACGCTGCGCGCCTTTGCCGCCGGCACCACCGTGGCGCAGTGTTTTGAAATGCTCGCCACCGTGCGCCAGAAATACCCCGATCTGCCGATTGGCCTGCTGATGTACGCCAACCTGGTGTTCAGCAGAGGTATCGACAACTTCTACGCGCAGTGCGCTGCGGTGGGCGTTGACTCGGTGCTGGTGGCTGACGTGCCGGTGGAAGAGTCGGCCCCCTTCCGCCAGGCGGCGATGCGTCACAACATTGCGCCGATCTTTATCTGTCCGCCCAACGCGGATGACGATCTGCTGCGCGAAATCGCCTCGCACGGCCGTGGCTACACCTATCTGCTGTCGCGCGCGGGCGTTACCGGGGCGGAAAACCGCGCCAGCCTGCCGCTGCATCATCTGATCGAGAAGCTGCGCGAATATCATGCTGCGCCGCCGCTGCAGGGCTTTGGCATCTCTGAGCCGGGTCAGGTGAAAGAGGCAGTTGCCGCCGGAGCCGCCGGAGCCATCTCCGGCTCGGCCATCGTGAAAATCATCGAGCGTAATCAGAACGACCCAACGGCGCTGCTTAGCGAACTGCAAACGTTCGTCAGCGATCTCAAAGCGGCTACCCGCTGAGTTGGCACGGCCCTGCACAAGCTGCAGGGCCCTTCTTACTTCCTGCCCCCTTTTTTCTCCCCTGCGACAAACTTTTTCATCGCGCCTGAGTTGCCGAAATGCGAGGCACGGCCCACACTTAAGCGTGCCGTCACGTTACGGTGCACCACCATCTATGACAGGGAGATAACCAATGAAATTGTTCAAAGTCGTTGCGGGTTTTTTAGTGGCTGCAGTGATGGCGCTCACCTTAAGTGCCTGTGCACCAACAGCAACAAAGGAAGGGACCGGCGGTTACATCGATGACACGGTCATTACCACCAAAGTGAAGGCACAGCTGCTGAATGACGAGGCGCTGAAATCGACAGAAATTAACGTTGAGACCTTCAAAGGGAAAGTACAGCTGAGCGGCTTTGTCAGCTCGCCGCAGATGGCCAACCGTGCGGTTGCGGTAACGCGTAACGTGGCGGGGGTAAAATCCGTCGTCAACAATATGCAGATTAAGTAACTAAACGGGCGACCTGCGGGTCGCCCTTTTTCTTTCTGGTGTAAAAATCAGAAACGGTAGCCCGCGCCAAAGAAGAACACCCACGGATCGATGCGGGTATTGATATTCTGCTGTTCGCCCGCCGCTTTGAATTTCACCTCGGTATCGATGTCCATGTACCACAATGACGCGTTGAGCATCCAGTCGCGGTTGATCTGATAATCCAGCCCGACCTGACCCGCTACGCCCCAGGAGTCTTTCACGCTTAAATCGCTCAGCTGCGCATCCTGCCCGGTCTGGTTGAACTTCGCATCGTAGAAGGTGGTGTAGTTGATCCCGACGCCAACGTAAGGGCGCAGCGCGCTTTGGCTATCGAAAAAGTAGTACTGCGCCATCAGGGTGGGCGGCAGCTGACGCACGGTAGCGAGGTTGCCGGTCGGGCCAAGTCCCACTTTGTGGCGGAACGGCGTGGCCGCCAGCAGCTCAACGCCGATATTGTCGGTCGCCATCCAGGTAAACGTCAGACCCAGCTGGGTATCATTACTGACGCTGAAGCCGCCCATACCCAGCACATTATCAGAGCCTTCGGTCGGACGAACGGTCGCGCTACCGGCGCGCACAAAAAAATCACCGGCCTGGTGAGCCAGTGCCAGTTGCGGGATCGCCAGCGCCAGCAGCAGCGCGCATTTAGCCAGTTTCATAATCACTCCTTTGCCGGAAAACAGGGTATTGAGGTTAATCGCGGCACAAGATTTACCCCTTTTTTGCGAAAAGATCATCAGCATCAATTCAAATTAATCACTTATAAAACAATGAATTGATTCAGATCAATTTTGCCTTTACAAGCGGACATAAAAATCCTGTTGCCGCCATGACACGGCGTGATTATGTTGCTATTCCCCTTTTGTGATTTTGGTTCGAAGCCTCAGGAGTGGCGGGCGATCAGATGAGCGATTTACTTAACCCCTGTATGACCTGTGGCGCCTGCTGCGCCCATTTTCGCGTTTCTTTTTACTGGGCCGAAGCCGACGACGGCGGTGGCGCGGTGCCGGTTGAACTGACAGAACCCCTGAGCCTGCTGATGCGCAACATGCGCGGCACCAACGATCGTGCTCCGCGCTGCGTGGCGCTGCAGGGTGAAATTGGCGGCTGTGTATCCTGCGGGATTTATGCGCAGCGGCCGTCACCGTGCCGGGAGTTCGCCATGTCCGGCGAAAATGGCGTGCCGAATGACGCCTGCGATCGCGCCCGGGCGCGCTATGGTTTACCCGCGCTTTTTCACCCTTCTTTACCTGAGATGACAGAAAGTTATGGGATTCCGGGTGCCAGCCTGCCTGCAGAACATGTACAATCGCCGGGTTAATTAACCCCGTTCCTTCAAGGAGTGTACATGTCTATCACGGCAAGCTCGTTATACCGTGACACAGGAAATTTTCTGCGCCATCAGCTGGTCACCATCGTGCTGATGGCGTTGCTGACCTCGTTTATTACCGTGATTGTTGGCCACGCCCTGACGCCGGGCGAGGATCAGTTATCCCTGCTCAGCCAGACCGACAGCAGCGCCTCATCGCTGTTTGAAATCGTTCAGAACATGTCACCGGATCAGCAACGCATTCTGCTGCGCGCCTCTGCCGCCGGCACTTTTGCTGCCCTGATTGGCAACACGCTGCTGCTGGGCGGCATGCTGTGCCTGCTGCCGATGGTATCCAGTGGACAGCGCGTCAGCGCGCTGCGCGCGATTGGCGCCTCTGCGCCGCTGCTGCCGAAACTGCTGGTGCAGACCTTCCTGATCACCCTGCTGGTTCAGCTGGGCTTTATGGTACTGATGGTGCCGGGTGTGATTCTGGCGATTCTGCTGTCGCTGGCGCCGGTGATGCTGGCAAGTGAAAAAATGGGCATTTTCAGTGCGATGCGCGCCAGTATGCGTCTGGCCTGGAAGAACATTAAGGTGATCGCCCCGGCGATTATTCTGTGGCTGCTGGCGAAAATTGCGCTGATGTTCTTCTTCTCCTCGCTGACCGTGCTGCCTGCCAATATCGCTTCGGTGGTGCTCAACGCGCTGGGCAACCTGGTATCAGCCATTCTGATTATCTATTTGTACCGGCTGTATATGCTGTTACGTTAAGCGTTACGGCGCCCGCTGCGGCGCCGTAACTCAACGCTCCTGCCCCTGACTGGAAACGCTATGAAGCAGTTACTCGATTTTCTTCCCCTGGTAGTTTTCTTTATTTTCTACAAGCTGTACGACATTTTCGTCGCCTCCGGCGCGCTGGTGGTGGCGACCGGTATCGCGCTGGTGGTCAGCTGGGTGCTGTACCGCAAGCTGGAAAAGATGACCATTTTCACCTTTGTGCTGGTTGCGGTGTTCGGCACCCTGACCTATGTGTTCCACAACGATGAGTTCATCAAGTGGAAAGTCACGGTGATTTACTCGCTGTTTGCGCTGGCACTGCTGTACAGCCAGTGGTTTATGCAGCAACCGCTGATCCAGACCATGCTTGGCAAAGAGCTGCAGCTGCCGGGTGCGGTATGGCGTCGGCTGAATATCGCCTGGGCCCTGTTCTTCCTGGCCTGCGGCCTGGCGAATATTTATGTCGCGTTTTGGTTATCCCAGGCGTTTTGGGTTAACTTTAAGGTGTTCGGTCTTACCGGCCTGACCCTGCTGTTTACGCTGTTAAGCGGCCTGTACATCTGGCGACAGATGCCGCAACAAGAACAAAAATAATCGATGCAGCCCGGTCTCCGCCGGGCTTGTCTTCACCTGCAGAAGAACTGAGCAATGGACGAAAAACATAAGTTGCCGCAAGGCGAGATGGTCTCGCGTACCCTGGCGATGCCGGCAGATACCAATGCCAACGGTGATATCTTCGGCGGCTGGCTGATGTCGCAGATGGATATGGGCGGCGCGATACTGGCTAAAGAGATTGCCAAAGGCCGCGTGGTAACGGTGCGCGTGGATGGTATGACCTTCCTCAAGCCCGTCGCCGTCGGGGATGTGGTGAGCTGCTACGCGCGCTGCATCCGCACCGGCAATAGCTCGATGACCATTAACGTGGAAGTGTGGATTAAAAAAGTGTCGTCCGAACCGATCGGCCAGACTTACTGCGCCACCGAAGCGGTGTTTGTTTACGTAGCGGTCGATAACAGCGGGAAATCCCGTCCGCTGCCGGAAGGCCAGGCCAATCTGAGCAATTAAGCGTATAAAAAAGCGGCCCGGAATGGCCGCTTTTTCTTTGCCTGTCTGGCTTTACTCGATGTTCGCGCCGCCGTTAATGCGGAACACGATGTTCATCGTCAGCCCCTTGCCCGGCCGCCCTGGCTGATAGCGCCACTTCTTCATCGCCTGCTTCACTTCGCGCTCAAACATGTTGCGCGGCTCGGCGGACAAAATCTCGACGTTATCGACGCGCCCATCGCTGTCCACGTCAAACTTCACCCGCACCCGCCCTTCAACGCGCAGCGCGAACGCACGCGCCGGATACGCCGGCTTGCTGACGCTCATCGCTTTCGGTCCATCCGACACCGTCTGCGTTGGGGACGGGTTACTCTTCGGTGCCGTCGAGGGGCGCGTTTGCGCGGCTGGCGCGTCCTGTTTAAACGGATTCTCCTGCGGCTTCACCTGCTGGCGCGGCTTCGGCTCTGCCTTTTTCTCCACCTTTGGCTTCGGTTTCGGTTTTGGCTTCGGTTTAGGTTCCGGCTTAGGGATCGGCACCGGCTCGGCTTTTGGTGGCTCTGGCGCGACTTCCGGCTCGGGTTCCGGCTCGGGCGGCGGCGGCGGGGTTACTGCTGCCGGCGCCGGTTCAGGCTGCACTTCGGGGGCTACCATGCTAATGCTGATAGGCTGAGACGCTTTAGGAACCTCAATGGTCTGATGAAATGAAGCATAAAGAATGCCGGCGATTACCGAACCGTGAAGGAGCACGGATAAAATCACGGACACAGGCGTTCGGGTTGGAAAAGGCGTAGTCAACGTCGTCATATCAGTCATGTTCATTGAGTGAAGCGCTGATTTTAAATGCAAATAGCAATCAGTTTCAATAAGCACGCTACTGAAGCCCAAAAGAAAGGCGCTTTTTAACCCTGCCTGCGTTGCAGCGCGCGCCCATTATCTTTCGTTTGCACTCTGTTTAGCGATCACTTAACGTGTCTCGCAAATTCGGCAAGTCTAACGGGAGTATCCCATCGTGCTTTACGTCATTTATGCGGAAGATACCGCAGATTCACTGGAAAAACGTAACTCTGTGCGCCCGGCACACCTGGCGCGTCTGCAGCTGCTGCAGGATGAGGGGCGTCTGATTGTCGCCGGTCCTCTGCCTGCCGTCGACAGTAATGAGCCGGGCCCGGCTGGTTTCACCGGTTCTGTGATTGTTGCCGAGTTCTCATCGCTGGAAACGGCCCAGTCGTGGGCCAATGACGATCCATATATCGCCGCTGGCGTGTACGATAAAGTCACGGTTAAACCGTTTAAACGGGTGTTCTGATGCAGTGGCAGCCCCTTCTGTTGTTAGTGCTGGTGCTGCTGCTGATTGGTCGTGCGCTGTGGCTGTGGCGCCGTCAGGGCTGGCGTCAGGCGCGCCAGCACATCGTCATGCTGGTGGTACTGGCGGCGGCCCTGCAGATAGTGAATGTTTCACTGGTATTACGCGGCCACTGACGACCGCGTTCATTGCTCAGGTATTCTGCGTGATAAACAGGATGGAGCGGCGCTGCTGCTGCGCTACCTGATGACGAATCGCATGGATGCGCTTATAACGACGTGACTGCCCTTCCAGCCAGCGGGCACGACGGCGATGCGCCTGGCGTAACATTCTCCAGCGGGCCACTTCATTTCTGCTGCGTCTCATCACATCCTCTCTGACTGGCTAAACCCGCGACGCATTATAGTGATCTGGCTAAAAATGCCAAATCGAAACCTTCATCGAAACGTCATCAACGATTAAAGGTTTCGCTGGCGCAGATCAACACGTAAACTTTGCCCATCAAAGCGCGAACGGGACGTCCACTTTATGACCACATTTTATACCCTTATCAGCTGGTTGCTGCTGTTTGGCTACTGGCTGCTGATTGCCGGGGTTACGCTGCGCATCCTGATGAAGCGGCGTGCGGTGACCTCGGCGATGGCCTGGCTGCTGATCATCTACATTCTGCCGCTGGTGGGTATTATCGCCTATCTGTCGTTTGGCGAACTGCATTTAGGTAAACGTCGCGCAGAACGCGCCCGCACCATGTGGCCCTCGACCGCCAAATGGCTCAACGACCTGAAACAGTGTCGTCACATTTTCGCGACTGAACACAGTGACGTGGCGCGTTCCCTGTTCGAGCTGTGCCGTCATCGTCAGGGTATTGCCGGCGTTAAAGGCAATCAGCTGCAGCTGCTGACCAGCGCCGATGACGTGATGCAGGCGCTGATCCGCGATATCCAGCTGGCGCGCCATAATATTGAGATGGTGTTCTACATCTGGCAGCCGGGTGGTCTGGCTGATGATGTGGCGGAATCGCTGATGGCTGCCTCACGGCGCGGCGTGCACTGCCGCCTGATGCTGGACTCCGCCGGCAGCGTGGCGTTCTTCCGCAGTCCGTGGGTGGGCATGATGCGCAACGCCGGTATTGATGTGGTCGAGGCATTGCAGGTTAGCCTGTGGCGTGTGTTCCTGCGCCGCATGGATTTGCGTCAGCACCGCAAAGTGGTGCTGATCGATAACTACATTGCCTATACCGGCAGCATGAACCTGGTGGATCCGCGCTTCTTTAAACAGGATGCTGGCGTGGGTCAGTGGATTGATCTGATGGCGCGCATGGAGGGCCCGGTGGCCACCACCATGGGCATCGTCTACGCCTGCGACTGGGAAATCGAAACCGGCAAACGTATTCTGCCGCCGGCCCCGGACGGCAATGTGATGCCGTTTGAGCAGGAGAGCGGTCACACCATTCAGGTGATCGCCTCAGGTCCGGGCTTCCCGGAGGACATGATTCATCAGGCGCTGCTGACGGCGGTATATTCTGCGCGCGAGCAGCTGATCATGACCACGCCCTACTTCGTGCCGAGCGACGACTTACTGCACGCCATCTGTACCGCCGCGCTGCGTGGCGTTGAGGTGAGCATTGTTGTACCGCGCCACAATGACTCGCTGCTGGTCGGCTGGGCCAGCCGCGCCTTCTTCACTGAACTGCTGGAAGCCGGGGTGAAAATCTATCAGTTTGAAGATGGCCTGTTGCACACCAAGAGTGTGCTGGTGGACGGTCAGCTCAGCCTGGTGGGCACGGTGAACCTGGATATGCGCAGCCTGTGGCTCAACTTCGAGATCACGCTGGTGGTGGATGATGACGGCTTTGGTAGCGATCTCGCCACCGTCCAGGATGATTATATCGCCCGTTCGCGTCTGCTGGACGGCGCGCGCTGGGCAAAACGTGCCTGGTGGCAGCGCATCGTCGAACGACTGTTTTACTTCTTTAGCCCTTTACTGTAAAACGAGCGAAAATATTACCGCCTCAGGGCAAGCAGGAATGACCATGGATTTAAATAATCGCCTTACTGAAGATGAAACGCTGGAACAGGCTTACGATATTTTTCTTGAGCTGGCAGGCGATAACCTCGATCCGGCAGACATCATTCTGTTCAATCTGCAATTTGAAGAGCGCGGCGGTGCCGAGCTGTTTGATCCATCCGAAGACTGGCAGGAACATGTGGATTTCGATCTCAACCCTGACTTCTTCTCAGAAGTGGTGATCGGCCTCGGTGAAGCGGACGGCGAACCGATTACCGATGTGTTCGCGCGGATCCTGCTGTGCCGCGAGAAAGATCATAAGCTGTGTCATATTCTGTGGCGTGAATAAGCCGCAGCGCATAAAAAAACGCCGGGCACTGCCCGGCGTTGTTGTTTATGGCACCGCCCTTATAGCGGATCAACTTTCAGACAGGACACCGCATGGCGGAAACTGCCTTCGAGTAGCGGTCGGGTTTTGGCGCACTCCGGGCCGGCAATCGGGCAGCGGGTGCGGAATACGCAGCCTGATGGCGGATTGATTGGCGACGGCAGTTCCCCTTCCAGCAGCTGAATCTGCTTATTCTTCTCCAGGTCCGGATCAGGAATCGGCACCGCCGACATCAGCGCTTTGGTATACGGATGCTGCGGATCGTTATACACCGCATCATAGGTCCCCAGCTCAACCGCGTGGCCGAGATACATCACCAGTACGCGATCAGAGATGTGCTTCACCACCGCCAGGTCATGCGCGATGAAAATCAGCGACAGGCCCATTTCACGCTGCAGTTTTTGCAGCAGGTTAACCACCTGCGCCTGAATCGACACGTCGAGCGCCGACACCGGCTCATCACAGATAATCAGCTTCGGCTCAAGAATCAGTGCACGGGCGATACCGATACGCTGGCACTGGCCACCGGAGAACTCGTGCGGATAGCGGTTGATGAGGTTCGGCAGCAGACCAACCTTCATCATCATGGTTTTAACCTTATCCTTCACTTCCTGACGCGGCATCTTTGGATAGTAGGTGCGCAGCGGTTCGGCGATGATGTCACCAATGGTCATACGCGGGTTGAGCGAGGCCAGCGGGTCCTGGAAGATCATCTGAATGTCACTGCGCGCCTGACGCCACTCTTCCTGGCTCTGGCCCAGCAGATCGCGCCCCAGCCACGCCACGCGCCCGTCGGTGGCTTTCACCAGACCGATAATGGCGCGCGCCAGCGTGGATTTGCCGCAGCCGGATTCACCGACCACGCCGAGGGTTTCGCCTTCATACAGACGCAGACTGACACCATCCACCGCTTTCAGGGTTTTCGGCGGCTGCCAGAACCACTGCTTGCCGTCTTTGATATCGAAATGCACCTTGAGATCGGCGATTTCCAGCAACACTTTTTTCTCTTCAGTTACGGTGCTCATACTAACTCCTCCACCGGTTTGAAGCAGGCGCGCAGGCGCCCTTCGGCAAACGGTTCAAGCGGCGGTGATTTGGCACAAATATCCATGGCATATGCGCAGCGCGGCTGGAACGGACAGCCCTGCGGCAGACGCAACAGGTTGGGCGGGTTGCCGGGAATGGTGGTCAGCGACTCTCCCTCCGCGTCAAGACGCGGCACCGCGCTTAGCAAACCGATCGAGTAAGGATGGGCCGGCTGGTAGAACACATCGCGCGCACGGCCATACTCCATGGTGCGCCCGGCATACATCACCAGTACCTTGTCACAGATCCCGGCAACAACGCCGAGATCGTGAGTGATCATGATGATGGCGGTGTTAAATTCACGCTTCAGCTCATTCAGCAGCGTCATGATCTGCGCCTGCACGGTGACATCGAGCGCGGTGGTTGGCTCATCGGCAATCAGCAGCTTTGGCCGGCACAGCAGCGCCATGGCGATCATCACGCGCTGACGCATGCCACCGGAAAACTCGTGCGGGAACATCTTCATGCGCTTGCGCGCTTCCGGCATTTTCACCGCATCCAGCATGCGCACCGACTCTTCAAACGCCTGGGCGCTGCTCATGCCTTTGTGCAGTTTCAGCACCTCCATCAGCTGTTCGCCGACGCGCATGTACGGATTGAGCGATGTCATCGGGTCCTGGAAAATCATCGCAATCTGCTCCGCGCGCAGCTTGTTCAGCTTGCTTTCCGGCAGATTGAGGATTTCGCTGCCGTTAAACTGCGCCGAGCCACCAATGCGACCATTTTTCGCCAGCAGTCCCATCAGCGCAAACGCGGTTTGCGATTTTCCGGAGCCGGATTCACCAACAATGCCCAGCGTTTCACCGGCGCGCAGGGAAAAGTTGAGGTCGTTCACAGCGGTCACGTCGCCGTCGTGGGTACTGAAGGTGACGCGCAGATCTTTAACGTCCAGCAGCAGGTTAGCGTTTCCCGCAGGTGCAGCCGCCAGCGGCTGCTGAGTATCATGATGGGTCATCGGGAAACTCCTTAACGATCTTTCGGGTCGAGGGCGTCACGCAGGCCATCGCCGATAAAGTTGAAACAGAACAACGTCACCACCAGGAAGCCCGCCGGGAACATCAGCAGCCACGGTGAAACTTCCATCGAGTTGGCGCCGTCGCTCAACAGCGCGCCCCAGCTGCTCAGTGGCTCCTGGGTGCCGAGGCCAAGAAAGCTCAGGAAGGATTCAAACAGGATCATGCTTGGCACCAGCAGCGAGGCATATACCACCACCACACCCAGCACGTTCGGCACGATGTGCCGCAGCACGATATTGCCGGTAGAAACGCCGCCGACCTGCGCCGCTTCGATGAACTCTTTGCGCTTCAGTCCCAGCGTCTGGCCGCGCACGATACGCGCCATATCCAGCCATGACACCATGCCAATGGCAACGAAGATCAGCAGGATATTGCGGCCAAAGAAGGTCACCAGCAGGATGACGAAGAACATAAACGGGAACGAGTTGAGGATTTCCAGGATACGCATCATCACCGAGTCAATCTTGCCGCCAAGGTAGCCGGCCAGCGAACCGTACAGCGTGCCCACCAGCACCGCGATCAGCGCTGAAGCGATGCCAACCATCAGTGAGATACGGCCGCCAATCGCCACGCGCACCAGCAGGTCACGTCCCGAAGAGTCGGTGCCAAACCAGTGCCCTGAGGTGGTGTCCGGCGGTGCAGACATCATCGCCCAGTCGGTATCATCATATTTGAACTGCGCCAGCATCGGGGCGAACACCACGAACAGCGCAATCACCAGCAGCACCAGCAGGCTGATAAGGGCCGCACGGTTATGAATAAAGCGGCGACGTGCGTCCTGCCACAGGCTGCGCCCTTCCACTTCCAGCTTTTCGCTGAACGCGTCCAGAGCTTCGCTATTTTTCTTACTTAACATCATGAGCGAGCTCCACCATCAGTAACGAATTTTCGGATCGATAACGGCGTACAGCACGTCAACGATCGCGTTGAACAGGATGGTCAGCACGCCGACCAGAATGGTCAGGCTCATCACCAGCGAGTAGTCACGGTTTAGTGCGCCGTTGACGAACAGCTGACCGATGCCCGGCAGACCGTAAATTGATTCGATTACCATCGAACCGGTGATGATGCCAACAAACGCCGGCCCCATATAGGAGAGCACCGGCAGCAGCGCCGGCTTCAGCGCGTGGCGCAGCACAATACGGCGCAACGGCAGACCTTTCGCACGCGCGGTGCGGATGAAGTTGGAGTGCATCACTTCAATCATCGAGCCGCGGGTGATACGGGCGATACTGGCGATGTAAGCCAGTGACAGCGCCACCATCGGCAGTAGCATGTAGTTCCACTGGCCGCCATTCCAGCCGCCGCCTGGCAGCCAGCGCAGGGTGATGGCAAAGATCAGTACCAGCAGCGGTGCCACCACGAAGCTGGGAATGACCACCCCGGTCATCGCCACCCCCATGACCGCATAATCCCACAAACTGTTTTGCTTCAGCGCGGCGATAACCCCCGCCGTGACGCCCAGCACCACCGCAAGGAAGAAGGCTGCCAGCCCCAGTTTGGCCGATACCGGAAACGCATGACCGACCAGGTAGTTAACCGAGTAGTCTTTATATTTAAACGACGGCCCGAAATCGCCGTGTGCCAGCTGCACCAGGTAGCTGAGATACTGTTTGCCGATCGGATCGTTGAGATGATATTTGGCCTCAATGTTGGCCATGACTTCCGGCGCCAGCGCACGCTCGCCGGTGAACGGACTGCCGGGTGCCAGTCGCATCATAAAGAAGGAGATGGTGATCAGAATGAATAGCGTCGGGATGGCTTCAAGGAGCCGACGCAGGATGAATTTTAACATTGCCGTACCTACCAGGCTGTTGCTTCACAAAGTCAAAAAGGCGGCGCCGCAGCACCGCCACTGTCGATAGCCTGAGTGCTATTAATGCTTAATGATGTACAGGTTCTTATCCAGGGTTTTATCCAGCGGATCGTTGCCGGTGTAGCCGCCAACGTACGGTTTCACCAGACGCGCGTTCACGTAGTAGTAAACCGGCACGATGGTGCTGTCTTTATCCAGGATCTGCTCTGCTTTCTGATAATCGGCCACGCGCGCTTTGTCATCCGCCGCTTTCACCGCATCGTGAATCACTTTGTCGAAGTCCGCGCTCTTATAGTGCGAGGTGTTACTGCTGCTGTCCGACAGCATGATGTTCAGGAAGGAGGTCGGTTCGTTATAGTCGGCACACCATGCTGCGCGGGAGACATCGAAGTTGCCCTGATGACGGGTATCCAGGAAGGTTTTCCACTCCTGGTTTTCCAGCTTGATGTTGACGCCGATGTTCTTTTTCCAGATGGACGAGGCGGCAATCGCCAGTTTTTTGTGCAGATCGGAAGTGTTGTACAGCAGGTTGAAGGTCAGCGGTTTGTCGGCGGTATAACCGGCTTCGGCCAGCAATTTCTTCGCTTCTTCGTTACGCTTGTTCTGATCCCACTTGTACCAGTCCGGCGGCAGCAGTTCCATGCCGTCAGTGGCTGGCGGGGTGAAGCTGTAGGCCGGCTGTTGACCCTGCGCCAGCACTTTGTTCACCATGATGTCGCGATCCAGACCCAGCTTCAGCGCGGTACGCACGCGGACATCGGTAAACGGTGCTTTCTGGTTGTTGATTTCATAGTAGTAGGTGCACAGATACGGTTTCACCATCAGCTCTTTACCGTTATCACGCTGCAGTTTTTTAAACAGCTCGATCGGCATGTTGTTGTAAGTGATGTCGCTGCCGTTCTCGGAGAAATAACGGTTCACATCGCTGACTTCGGAGTTGATTGGCAGGAAGGTGACTTTATTCAGTACGGTATGTTCGTTGTCCCAGTATTCCGGGTTACGCACCAGCGTCACGCGTTCGTTGATCACGTGAGATTCCAGTTTAAATGCACCGTTGCCGACCCAGTTCTGCGGCTGCGTCCACTGGTCGCCAAACTTCTCAATGGCGGGCTTATACACCGGTGACATCACCGCGTTGATCAGCAGCTTATCGAAGTACGGTACCGGCTCGCTCAGCGTCACTTCCAGCGTGTGGTCATCCAGTGCTTTCACGCCAAGATCGGAGGTCGGTTTTTTGCCGGCGATGATGTCATCCACGTTGAGGATGTGGCCATACTGCGGGTAGCTCGCATAAGGCGAGGCGGTTTTTGGATCGACCAGACGCTGCCAGCTGTAGACGAAGTCCTGCGCGGTGACCGGCTCGCCGTTTGACCATTTGGCATTTTTACGCAGATGGAAGGTCCAGACTTTGTAGTCTTTGTTTTCCCAGCTTTCCGCGACGCCCGGCACCGGTTTGCCGTTGCTGTCGCTCACGATCAGACCTTCATACAGGTCACGGGCGATATTATCTTCCGGCACGCCTTCGATTTTGTGCGGATCCAGCGACTGCACTTCATCGCCATTGCCGCGCACCAGTTCCTGTTTCGCTGCCAATTCGGTACCCGCCGGTACGTTGGCCGCCAGTGCAGCATTCCCTGCCAGCGCGCCAATGGCCGCCAGTACGCCTGCGGCGATCAGGCTTTTTTTCGTGATGTTGTTCATTATTACGCTCCAGTTTTATTATCGTCACCGGGTCGGCTGACCGCCCGGCGTACCCCGTTTCCGGGAGATCTCCGCCTGTCTGCGCGAAGATCACTACCACCCTGCAGGGTTACCACGGCAACGTGACGCCCGACTGTAGCGCCGGATCGTCACATTACTCAATGTTTCTTTATGTAATAGTATTTCAGCGCCAGCATATCCTGCGGATCTTTGCCGCTGTAACCGCCCACCCACGGCTTCACCAGCCGCACGCTAACGCGGTAGTAAACCGGAATGATCGGTGAATCCTGATCCAGCTGTTGTTCCGCCTGCTGATAGAGCTGCGCGCGCTGCGCGTCATCTGCGGTGTTGAGCGTTTGCGCCATCAGCGCATCAAATGCGGCGCTGTGATAAAACGCGGTGTTGATGGAGGAGCCACTCAGCAGCAGATTGAGGAAGCTGGATGGCTCGTTATAATCCGCACACCAGGTGGCGCGCACCACATCAAACTGTGCCTGATGACGGGTCTCCAGTAGCGTTTTCCACTCCTGATTTTGCAGCGTGACCTGCGCACCGAGATTCTTTTGCCACATCGAGGCAGCCGCAATCGCCTGACGCTTGTTCTGTTCTGAGGTGTTATACAGCAGAGTAAAACGCAGCGGATGCTGGGCATTAAAGCCGGCATCGGCCAGCAGTTGCTTCGCAGTGGCATTCCGCTGCGCCTGAGTTTGCTGTGCCCACGCCGGCGTATTGAGGGAAATACCGTGAATAAACGGCGGCGTCAGGCCGTAGGCCGGGATCTGTCCCTGCCCCATGATTTTCTGCGCGATGATGTCGCGGTCGAGCGTTAACTTCAGCGCGCTGCGTACGCGGACATCGTCAAACGGCGCTTTTTTGTTATTGATTTCGTAATAGAAGGTGCACAGCAGCGGGCTAACCTTTACCTCATCTCCCAGCGCCTGCTGCAGTTTTTTGAACATATCAGGCGGCACCACGCTGTTAGTCATGTCAGTGCCGCCACTGCGATAGCGGTTGATATCACTATTCTCAGAGGTGAGCGCCAGAAACACGCCTTCGTCCAGCGTGGTATGGGCATTGTCCCAGTAGTGCGGATTACGCTTCACCACGATCTGCTCGTTCACCACCCAATCTGCCAGCGTGTAAGCACCATTACCCACGTAGTGCTGCGGCTGTGTCCAGGCATCGCCCCACTGCTCTACCGCCGGACGATACACCGGTTTCATCGAAGTATGAGCCAGCATATCAACAAAATACGGGACCGGTTCAGAGAGCGTAACCTGCAAATG
Source organism: gamma proteobacterium symbiont of Scutellera amethystina (assembly GCF_059730845.1). Classification (NCBI taxonomy): domain Bacteria; kingdom Pseudomonadati; phylum Pseudomonadota; class Gammaproteobacteria; species gamma proteobacterium symbiont of Scutellera amethystina. Next base: position 1,996,120 of record NZ_AP035935.1, on the reverse strand, counting down.
ATGATCGTCCAGCGCTTTCACGCCGAGCTGGGAAGGCGCAGCTTTACCGGCGAGGATGGCATCAATGTTGCTGATGTGCGCAGCCTGCAAATAGCTGGCGTACGGCGAGGCGGTGCGGGGATCGGCCAGACGCTGCCAGCTGTAGACAAAATCCTGCGCGGTGACAGGCTCACCATTGCTCCAGCGGGCGTCTTTACGCAGCGTGAACGTCCAGATGCGGCCCTGCTGATTTTGCCACTGCTGCGCCACGCCGGGCACCAGTTGACCGTTGTTGTCGGTCTCAACCAGTCCTTCCAGCAGATTGCGAATCACATTGGATTCCGGCACACCCTCGACTTTTTGTGGATCAAGCGAGGACACTTCGCTGCCGTTGTTAATAACGATGCGTTGCGTATCCGCTAATGACGTCCCGGCTGGGATCTCAGCGGCCTGACTTTGCGCCAGCGCACTGGAGAGGCAAAGCGCCAGAAACGTGCGCGCTGCCGTTTTCGCTACCATGCTTTTCATCAACCAATATCAACCTTCAACATAACCTGATAGCAGTAAGCAAGAAGCGTACACATTTGTTGCTAGCAGATAAAAAATTTTGCGGTGAGCCGAAAATTATCAGAAGCGTTGCCCGCACGCCAAAGCTAAACCACAAAAATGTTAGCTGATTCTCTTTTATCACGTTGCCGCGCACAGGAAAAGTGTTAATTCTTGAGCAGAATTATCGATTAATCCACTGATAAACAATGAATTTCAGCCTGATTTGCACGTTAATTATTCGTTAATCAACTAACTTTATAATATTTACGAATATTGCTGCTTTCAATGCTGAAGCCCGGATATTTATTCGGATTTACAGCGCAAGCCATAGAATGATACTGCGGATTATTTGCAGAGCAGAGGGATATACTGTGACAATTATCACAGTATTTTGCGGGTCAGGCTATGTGCAGGATGGCATAAGTAGTAAAACTGATGAGGTTAAGCCAATATTAAGCGCGACAAATAAAATCACTATAATGGTGCAATATTTCGTTTAATTGCACCATTCTGGTTCACAAAGCGCTTAGCGATAAAAAATAACCGCCGTTAATTCAGTAATCCTGGAAACAGGGCTTTCATTCCGGTCACGACAAATTCAATGCCCAGCGCCATGAGCAGCAGCCCCATGATACGCGTAATGACGTTGATACCGGTTTGTCCCAATACGCGCACCATCAGCGGTGCGGCCCGGAACAATAACCAGCAGCAGAAGGCAAATATCGCAATCGCCAGGGTAAAGCCCAGCAGATTTGGCCAGCTGTGATAACGCGAGCTCCAGACAATGGTCGAACTGATCGCGCCCGGCCCTGCCATCAGCGGCAGCGCCAGCGGCACCACGCCGATGCTTTCACGAATCGCCGTTTCTGACTTCTCCTGCTTGTTCTGTTTGTCTTCACCCAGCTTGCCGCTGATCATCGACATGGCGATGGTGACCACCAGAATGCCGCCGGCGATGCGGAAAGAGTCAATCGAGATACCAAACAGATGCAGGATACCGTCGCCAAGGAACAGCGAGGTCCAGAGGATAATCGCCACCGCCAGGTTCGCGGTCAGGTTGGTTTTATTGCGCTCCGCCACCGCCTGGTAGCTGGTCATGCTGATAAATACCGGAATAATGCCGACCGGGTTAACCAGCGCGAACAAACCCACAAAAAATTTAATGTAGCCAGAAAGATCGAGTAGCGCAGGGGTCACGGTGGGCTCCAGGTGATGGCGAAAAAAATCGCGCTTAATGTAGTGCAAAAGCCTGGCGAAACACCAGAGGCTAACGCAGAAATAAATGCTGCACTTGAAGCACTATCCCAGTTTATTCCGCTACTGTTAGCGCTATGTTATCGGCCTGCAGCCGGTCAGATCGGCTTCTGTAGCCGTCGACGCTAACTTTACTTGCAAAAGTGAGCGCTGAAAGGTGTCAGCTGATAGTTAAATTGATCTGCATCATAAATCGCCTACCCCATCAGGGGTAATCTTAGCCCATCGGAACTCAACCCTGTGACACAGGTCATCCTGGCGGAAAAACCTTTTTAGTAAGCAACGGCACGGACATCGCCATCCTAACCCATCCATAAGCGTAACGAGACTATACTTCTGGATTCAGGCTTGTTTACTAAAAAAGTTTAACTTCCTTAGGAGAGTATTATGGCCGTTACTAATGTTGCCGAGCTTAACGCACTGGTAGAACGTGTTAAAAAGGCACAGCGCGAATACGCCAATTTTAGTCAGGAACAAGTTGATACCATTTTCCGTGCAGCCGCCCTCGCCGCTGCCGATGCCCGTATCCCTCTCGCCAAAATGGCCGTTGCCGAATCCGGCATGGGTATCGTTGAAGATAAAGTCATCAAAAACCACTTCGCTTCCGAATACATCTATAACGCTTACAAAGACGAAAAAACCTGTGGCGTGCTGGACACTGATGACACCTTTGGCACCATCACTATCGCTGAGCCGATTGGCCTGATTTGTGGCATCGTGCCCACCACCAACCCGACCTCTACCGCCATCTTCAAGGCCCTGATTAGCCTGAAAACCCGTAACGGTATCATCTTCTCTCCTCATCCACGTGCCAAAGATGCCACCAATAAAGCGGCAGATATCGTACTGCAGGCTGCTATCGCGGCCGGTGCGCCAAAAGACATTATTGGCTGGATTGATGCGCCATCGGTTGAACTCTCTAACCAGCTGATGCATCACCCGGATATCAACCTGATTCTCGCCACCGGTGGTCCGGGCATGGTGAAAGCGGCTTACAGCTCCGGCAAACCAGCGATTGGTGTGGGCGCGGGTAACACCCCGGTGGTGATTGACGAAACGGCCGATATCAAACGCGCGGTTGCCTCGATCCTGATGTCAAAAACCTTCGACAACGGCGTGATTTGTGCGTCTGAACAGTCAGTGATTGTCGTGGATTCTGTCTATGATGCCGTGCGTGAGCGCTTCGCCAGCCACGGTGGCTACCTGCTGCAGGGCAAAGAGCTGAAAGCGGTGCAGGATATCATCCTGAAAAATGGCGCGCTGAATGCGGCGATTGTCGGCCAGCCGGCTTACAAAATTGCTGAACTGGCAGGGATTAGCGTGCCGGTGAGCACCAAAATTCTGATTGGTGAAGTGAAACTGGTGGATGAGTCTGAGCCGTTCGCCCATGAGAAGCTCTCGCCAACGCTGGCCATGTACCGCGCGAAAGACTATTACGATGCGGTGGATAAAGCAGAAAAACTGGTGGCAATGGGCGGTATCGGCCACACCTCCTGTCTTTATACCGACCAGGACAACCAGCGCGAGCGCGTAAACTTCTTCGGCGACAAAATGAAAACCGCGCGCATCCTGATCAACACCCCGGCTTCACAGGGCGGGATCGGTGACCTGTATAACTTCAAGCTGGCCCCTTCACTCACGCTGGGCTGCGGTTCATGGGGTGGTAACTCTATCTCTGAAAACGTGGGTCCAAAACACCTGATCAACAAGAAAACCGTGGCCAAGCGAGCTGAAAATATGTTGTGGCATAAACTTCCGAAGTCTATCTACTTCCGCCGCGGTTCACTGCCAATTGCGCTGGAAGAAGTGGCGACTGACGGTGCGAAACGCGCCTTTATCGTCACCGACCGCTTCCTGTTCAACAACGGTTATGCTGACCAGGTCACCCGCGTGCTGAAGTCGCACGGTATTGAAACCGAAGTGTTCTTTGAAGTAGAAGCAGACCCAACGCTGAGCATCGTGCGTAAAGGTGCCGAGCAGATGAACAGCTTCAAACCTGATGTGATTATCGCACTGGGCGGGGGTTCACCGATGGATGCGGCCAAGATTATGTGGGTGATGTATGAACATCCGGAAACTCACTTTGAAGAACTGGCGCTGCGCTTTATGGACATCCGTAAACGTATCTACAAGTTCCCGAAAATGGGTGTCAAAGCACGTATGGTGGCGATTACCACGACTTCAGGTACCGGTTCAGAAGTTACCCCGTTTGCAGTGGTTACCGACGATGCGACTGGCCAGAAATATCCGCTGGCAGACTATGCGCTGACGCCGGATATGGCGATTGTCGATGCCAACCTGGTAATGGAGATGCCGCGTTCGCTGTGCGCCTTTGGGGGTCTGGATGCCGTCACCCATGCGCTGGAAGCCTACGTATCGGTACTGGCCAACGAATACTCTGACGGTCAGGCGCTGCAGGCACTGAAGCTGCTGAAAGAGAATCTGCCTGCCAGCTATCGTGACGGCGCGAAAAATCCTGTGGCGCGTGAGCGTGTTCACAATGCGGCGACCATTGCCGGTATCGCTTTCGCCAACGCCTTCCTCGGCGTGTGTCACTCCATGGCGCATAAACTGGGCTCTGAGTTCCACATTCCACACGGTCTGGCCAACGCCCTGCTGATTTGTAACGTGATTCGCTACAACGCGAATGACAATCCAACCAAGCAGACTGCCTTCAGCCAGTACGACCGTCCGCAGGCACGCCGCCGCTATGCGGAGATTGCTGACCATCTCGGTCTGAGCGCTGCCGGTGACCGTACCGCGCAGAAAATTGAAAAACTGCTGGCATGGCTGGAAGAGATGAAAACTCAGCTGGGCATCCCAACTTCTATCCGCGAAGCGGGCGTGCAGGAAGCTGACTTCCTGGCGAAAGTCGACAAACTGGCGGATGATGCGTTCGATGACCAGTGTACCGGCGCTAACCCACGCTATCCGCTGATTGCCGAGCTGAAACAAATCATGCTGGATACCTTCTATGGCCGTGAGTTCTCAGAAGCAGATAACAGTGTTGCCGCTGAGGGTGAAGCTAAAGCCGTAAAGAGTGAGAAGAAAACCAAAAAGGCCTGACTGGCCTGATACAAAAAAACCCGCTGCGGCGGGTTTTTTTTATGCTGCGGCTATTCAGGCGTGAGGCAGTTGTGAACCGTAAATGGCGTTTAGCGAGCCGTCATTAATCGCCTGTTTATAGTGCTTGCGGCACACAGAGATATAGCGCTCATTACCACCGATCACCACCTGCTCCCCTTCGCTGAACGGTTTACCCTGCGCATCCAGCCGTAACACCATGCTGGCTTTGCGTCCACAGTGACACACGGTTTTCAATTCCACCAGCTTATCGGCCCAGGCCAGTAAATACTGACTGCCGGTAAATAACTCACCGCGAAAGTCGGTACGCAGACCATAACACAGCACCGGAATATCCAGATTATCTACCACGTCCGACAGGGCTTTCACCTGCTCACGCGTCAGAAACTGGCTCTCATCCACCAGTACACAGTGAACCGTCTGCTTCGCGTGCTGTTCCGCAATTTCACTTTCCAGGCTGGTCTGCGCGTTATATAAAAAAGCCGGAGACGAAAGACCAATACGCGAGCTGACTTTTCCGGCGCCGAAGCGGTCGTCAATTTCCGCGGTATACACCAGCGTACGCATGCCGCGCTCATGGTAATTGTAGGAAGACTGCAGCAATGCGGTGGATTTTCCCGCGTTCATCGCTGAGTAATAAAAATAGAGTTGCGCCATAAAATGTCTCTTGTCACTGCCCGAAACTGTTGCGCGTGAGTCTATCATAAAGCTGCTGCACTGTTGCGATGCATTATTTTTATCAACTGCTCAAATTAACGCCATCATCATAGATCAGCGGCATCGTTATCAACATTTCGCACGTTATGTCAAAGCCGTGATCATGCAGCAATTTTATTCAGTATTATTATCGCTGATGCCCGGGCGAAAGGCGCACAGCGGTATTTATCCCTGCAAAACCTGTGCTATCAAATCTATAAAAAGAATAATAAATAGCGCCTTAAAAAGCTTAACAACATTAACTTTACGTTTTGCTTTTTAATCTGGCTATTGCAGTTATTTTTCACCGCCACTATTATGAGGCGGCAGAACAACTCCATTTATTATATTTTGAGATTAGGACAATGAGCGAAGCACTTAAAATTCTTAATAATATCCGTACATTGCGCGCGCAGGCTCGGGAATGCTCTCTGGAAACACTGGAAGAGATGCTGGAAAAACTTGAGGTTGTGGTGAATGAACGTCGTGAAGAAGAATCTCTTGCCCAGGCGGAAAATGCCGAGCGCAGCCGTAAGCTGGAACAATATCGTGAAATGCTGATGGCAGACGGTATTGATCCAAACGAACTGCTGCAGGCATTAGCTGAAACCAAAGCGCCAGGTAAAGCCAAACGCGCGGCACGTCCGGCGAAGTATGGTTACGTCGACGAGAACGGTGAGAACCGTACCTGGACCGGCCAGGGACGTACGCCAGCCGTGATTAAAAAAGCGATTGAAGAACAAGGTAAACAACTGGACGATTTCCAGCTGTAAGGAACCAGTGCTTCGCAGCATGCCAGCCCTGGCGCTGTGCTCTGTTTTACACCGGGTAAGAAAAAAGGAAGCCGCTGGCTTCCTTTTTTTATCGCGACTTATTGCTGATAGAAGTCGCGGTACCAGTCAACAAAACGCTGCACGCCCTGCTCTACGCTGGTCTGCGGGCGGAAATTTATCGCGTCATACAGCGGCTGGGTGTCTGCACTGGTGCCTAATACATCGCCGGGCTGCATCGGCAGCATATTTTTCTTCGCCTCAATCCCCAGCGCTTTTTCCAGCGACTCAATGTAAGTCATCAGGCTGGTAGGCTGACTATTGCCAATATTGTAGACACGATACGGTGCCGAACTGGTGGCAGGCGAGCCGTTTTCCACCGTCCAGTTTTCATCTGCCTGCGGAATCACGTCCTGCAAACGCACAATCGCTTCGGCAATATCATCAATATAGGTAAAGTCACGTGTCATCTGGCCGCGGTTATACACATCGATCGCGTCACCGGCCAGCATCGCGCGGGTGAACTTAAACAGCGCCATATCAGGACGGCCCCACGGACCATAAACGGTAAAGAAGCGCAATCCGGTGGTAGGTAATTGGTAAAGGTGTGAATAGGTATGCGACATTAATTCGTTGGCTTTTTTCGTCGCAGCATAAAGTGATACCGGATGATCAACGGAATCATCCGTGGAGAACGGCATTTTACGGTTCAGGCCATAAACCGAACTCGATGAAGCATACAGCAGGTGGCCAATCTTATGATGACGGCAACCTTCCAGAATATTTAAGTGACCAATCAGGTTGGCATCAGCGTAGGCGTGCGGATTCTCAATGGAATAGCGAACACCCGCCTGTGCACCTAAATGGATCACACGCGCAAAAGCATGCTGTTCAAACAGGGAAGAAATGGCCTGGCGATCTGCCAGGTCCATTTTAAGAAAAGTAAACGCGGGATGTGCGGTAATCTGGTCGAGGCGCGCCTGTTTCAGGCTGACATCGTAGTAATCATTCAGGTTATCGATACCAACAACCTGGTGACCGGCAGCCAGCAAACGCTGACTAACGTGAAAACCAATAAATCCTGCCGCGCCGGTGACCAGAAAATTCATACATCCCTCATTTATTACACAATTTGAATAGACGCTCCGCGGCCGATTGCATAATAAACGAAACCGCGTTTGCTGATACGCTCCGGATCATACAGGTTACGACCATCAAAAATCACGGGTTGTTTTAACGAGGATTTAATCACGTCGAAATCCGGAGCACGGAAGTTCTGCCACTCGGTGCAGATCACCAGACCATCGGCGCCCTGCAGCGCAGCTTCTTTAGTGCCGCACAGCTTCAGATCGTCACGATGGCCGTAGATGCGCTGAGCTTCTTCCATCGCTTCCGGATCAAACGCCTGCACCGTTGCGCCCGCCTGCCACAGTGCTTCCATCAGCACGCGGCTTGAGGCTTCACGCATGTCGTCGGTGTTCGGTTTGAACGCCAGACCCCACAGCGCAAACGTCTTGCCACGCAGATCGTCGCCAAAGTGACGTTTAATAAACGTCGGCAGCTTGTTCTTCTGCGAATCGTTGACGTCTTCTACCGCCTGCAACAGGCGCGGGGTGTAGCCGATTGACTCTGCAGTGCGAATCAGCGCCTGCACGTCTTTCGGGAAGCAGGAACCGCCGTAACCACAGCCCGGATAAATAAAGTGATAACCGATGCGTGAATCAGAACCGATGCCCTGACGTACTTTTTCCACGTCAGCACCCAGGCGTTCCGCAAGGTTGGAAATCTCGTTCATGAAGCTGATTTTGGTCGCCAGCATGCAGTTAGCTGCATATTTGGTCAGCTCTGCACTGCGGATATCCATCAGAATCATGCGATCGTGATTACGGTTAAACGGTTCGTACAGTTCACGCAGCAGTTCGACCACTTCATCATTATCGGTGCCCACCACGATACGTTCCGGACGCATGCAATCGTTAACTGCGGCGCCCTCTTTCAGGAACTCCGGGTTGGAGACCACATCGAACGCAATATTGGCATCACGCTGCTTCAGCGTTTCGCTCATCACCGCGCGCACGCGGTCAGCGGTGCCTACCGGTACGGTAGATTTGTCGATGACGACTTTGTGATCGTTCATGTGCTGCGCAATAGTACGCGCAACCGCAGTCACATATTTCAGGTCGGCAGAGCCATCCTCATCCGGCGGCGTGCCCACAGCAATAAACTGCATTACGCCATGGTTTACGCCCTCTTCTGCGTTGGTGCTGAATTTCAGACGCCCCGCTTCATAGTTAGACATAACCAGCGGCGTCAGGCCCGGTTCAAAAATTGGGATGATGCCCTTTTTCAGGCTTTCGACTTTCTTTTCGTCGACATCAATACAGAGAACGTCATGTCCGACTTCGGCCAACACCGCAGCCTGAACCAGACCGACATAGCCGATACCAAATACAGTGACTTTCATTGAATTATCCTGTGCTTAATGAATTACTTTTTGTTGCCTGCAACGCCGTCGAGCCACTGAGCGAAATCTTTGCCCAGCACCGGATGACGCACGCCATACTCAACAAAAGCTTGCATATAACCCAGTTTATTACCGCAGTCGTGGCTCACGCCGGTCAGGTGGTAAGCTTCTACGGTCTCTTTTTCCATCAGCATGGCGATGGAGTCGGTCAGCTGCACTTCGCCGCCGGCACCCGGAGGGGTTTTCGCCAGCAGAGGCCAGATGTCCGCAGACAGCACGTAACGACCGACTACCGCCAGGTTAGATGGCGCTTCCGAGGCTTTTGGCTTCTCAACCACGCCCACCATTGGTGCGCTCTGGCCCGGTGCCAGCTCTGCGCCCTGGCAGTCAACCACGCCGTAAGCGGTGACATCGGCAACTGGCTCAACCATGATCTGGCTGCGACCGCTCTCTTCGAAGCGCGTCAGCATTTCTGCCAGGTTATCTTTGGTTGGGTTAGATTCGTACTCATCAATGATCACGTCTGGCAGAATCACCGCGACTGGCTCATCACCAACCAGCGGATGAGCACACATCACGGCGTGACCGAGGCCCTTGGCGATACCCTGACGTACCTGCATGATGGTGACGTGTGGCGGGCAGATTGACTGGATTTCATCCAGCAGCTGACGCTTCACGCGTTTTTCCAGCATCGCTTCCAGTTCGAAACTGGTATCAAAATGGTTTTCGATGGAGTTTTTAGAGGAGTGCGTAACCAGCACGATCTCATTAATACCCGCAGCAATACACTCGTTCACGACATACTGGATCAACGGCTTATCGACCAGCGGTAACATCTCTTTTGGAATAGCTTTGGTGGCAGGCAGCATACGCGTACCCAGACCTGCAACCGGGATTACCGCTTTTTTTACTTTAGACTTATAGGCAGACATCAAATACCTCTCTTAATAGGCCGTTCAAGTTAATACTTGATATGTCGGTTTAAAAACGAAATGAGTATATCAGTTAGTGTCAGACGGATTTATCCTGGATGGAGTTAATCCGCGGAATTTAAGACTATTACCCAAGTGTAAAGCTAAGCTTTGGCCCTGTCTTTAACCCGCGGAAAATATAAATCTGAGTGGCTATTCTTCGGACGATAACATCAGGCGAAGCCGGCCGCCGGCTCCCCAGACGTGACATTGCCAGGCATCGGCGCGCTGGCTGATTTGATTAAGATGGGTGCTGCCCATAGTGCCAAGCGGCACGCCGTTACTGAGCTGGATTTGCTGAGTATTGATGTGCAGCGTGGCATTCAGGCCGGCTGAAACCAGAATCAGATTTTTCAACTGACGATGGTAGTAGCCCACCAGCAGCGGGAACTGACCGTTCAGGTTGGCCTGACGCAACAGCATATTCACCTGACGCAGCAGACCATTGAGTTCCGGCAGACGCTGCTTTTGCCCGGACAGTTGCTCCTGCAATAAACCGTTAAACAGTGCTCTGAGCAATAATGCAGCCAGCACGCCGTTGTCGCCGGCACGCGTCACGTCCAGGCAATAAAACGCCAGATCTTTGTCCGACAACGCGGCAATATCCAGCACCAGCCCCGGCTGTTCCGCCATGGTGAGTTGACGATAGTTTATGCGGCAGCTGGCGATGGTTTGCTGGACGGGCGGTTGCAGCTGTTTGAGCAGCTTGGCGGCAGCGAGCGGATCGCGCACCAAGGCATCCCAGTCCTGAAACAGCTGTTCATCTTCTTCCACTTTCGAGGTGAACATCGAAGGATAGAGGCACTCAAACACCGCTTCACGGAAACGTTCCAGGTTTTTTAGCGGCTTGAGCAGCACGTCCTGCACGCCAAGGCGCAGCACGTGGGCGATGTCGGCCATGTTCTGCGTGGCGGAGATGATCAGGATGGGCACGCTATTACCGCGTGTACGAATTCGCTCGACAAACTCAATACCGCCCATGCGCGGCATTTCCAGATCGCAAATGACCAGGTCCACCGACTGCGCGGCGATTAAATTCAGGCCGTCGAGTCCGTCGCCCGCTTCGAACGTGCTGGCTCCGAGGCCAGTTAACAATGTGTCCAGCAATGAACGGAAAACGACCTCATCTTCGACAATGAGTATCTTTTTGCCGATTAGCGGTTTTTCCATTCTCTCCCCCTGCGTACCAGATATTTCAATAGTGGTTCATAAAACGCCGTTGCGCCTTTCAGAATTGGCTGAAGTCACAACCCCCGTGAATGAACAACTGATTATCTGCTACGGACCAGCGGTAATAGTTCATCCATTTTTTTCTCCACGGCGGCCTTGCCTGCCGCAATGGCCTCTTCAGCCCGATGAAAGTCCAGCGTTGAAATCTGCGGACAAAAAGGCTGAATCAGCACATCCGGCGGATCGCCTGCCATACGGTTACGTTTCAGGCGATTTTCCAATACCTGGATTGACGTTGACATAATTTCCATCGCGCCTGGAGACTGGCTGGCGCGCCGATGGGTCAACCCCATCAGACGCTGGCGCAGTTTTTTGCCCCAGCTCAGTGCTTCTGCCGCTGCCGCCTCTTCACCGCTCTGCGGCGTGACCGACAGCAGATCCTGCTGCATCAGGTGCGCATCATGTTGCAGGTCAACGGCAATCACAATGTCAGCGCCCAGCGCGCGGGTTAGCGATATCGGCACCGGATTGACCACCGCACCATCCACCAGCCAATAACCATTGTAGCCAACCGGAGGCAATAAGCCTGGCATACTACACGATGCACGCACCGCCTGGTGCAAATCCCCTTCGGTCAGCCACAGCTCGCGTCCGGTGCTGAGGTTGGTTGCTACCACGCCAAAGCGCTTATCCGCGTCTTCGATGAGCTCGTTAGGGATCAGCTGACGGATATGGCTAAACACCCGGTCGCCGCGCAGCAGGCCGCCACGCTGCCATGAGAGGTCCATCAGACGGATAACATCCCAGTAGCGAAATGCGCTGACCCACTTCTCCATCAACGCCAGACGGCCGTTGACGTAGGCAGAACCCACCAGTGCGCCGACGGAACAGCCGGCGACGACATCCACCTCAATACCGGCGCGCTCCAGCGCGTTGATGACACCAATATGCGCCCAGCCTTTGGCAGCGCCCGATCCCAGGGCCAGCCCAATCCTGACTTTTCTCATCTCACCTCGTGATCAACCTGATGCGTAGCTTCACGCTGGCCAGTCGGCTAACATAGCGCACACTTCCATTAACTTTAATCACTCTCAGGAGATGATGTGTCCGAAAAGTGCCCCTGCTGCAGCGGAGAGCAGTATAGCCTATGTTGTCAGCCCTTTCTGAACGGGCAACAAACGCCACAGCGCGCTGAACAGTTAATGCGCTCGCGTTACAGCGCTTACGTTAAGCAAAACGCCGCCTGGCTGGTAGAAACCTGGCATCCCAGCCAGCGCGTGGCCGGACTGGAGACGCTATTATCCGAAAGTTTCGCCACCACAGAATGGCTTGGCCTGAATGTAACCCGTTGTAATCACGGAAGCCATGAGAATGAAGCCTTCGTGACTTTTTTTGCGCGTTATCTCGAAAAAGGCCGTACCTGCAGCCTGTATGAATGTTCACGCTTTCTTCGCGAGGATCAACGCTGGTACTATGTCGACGGAACAACGCCGGAGTTAGGGCGTAACGATCGCTGTCCTTGTGGCTCCGATAAAAAATACAAAAAATGTTGTGGCTAATCTGGACAGATGCCCAACAGCTTCACCATTCATCGCTTTGACAGGACTCTGATCGAGATGCAAGCGCAAACCATGCAACGAAAAGTTTTACGGACCATTTGCCCCGATGCCAAAGGTCTGATCGCTAAGATCACCAACATTTGCTACAAGCACGAACTGAACATTGTGCAGAACAATGAGTTCGTCGATCACCGTACCGGGCGCTTTTTCATGCGCACAGAGCTGGAAGGCATTTTCAACGACAACACGCTGCTGGCTGACCTCGACAGCGCGCTGCCGACCGGTTCGGTACGTGAGCTGCACAGCGCCGGACGTCGCCGCGTGGTGATTCTGGTCACCAAAGAGGCGCATTGCCTGGGCGATCTGCTGATGAAGAGTGCCTTTGGTGGTCTGGACATGGAAATCGCCGCCGTTATTGGTAACCATGAAACGCTGCGTTCGCTGGTCGAGCGTTTTGACATCCCGTTCGTGCTGGTCAGCCATGAAGGCCTGACGCGCGAAGAGCACGATAACCGCATGGCGGATGAGATCGATCGCTACCAGCCGGATTACGTGGTGCTGGCGAAATATATGCGCGTGCTGACGCCGGCGTTTGTGCAGCGTTATCCCAACCAGATCATCAATATTCACCACTCGTTCCTGCCAGCTTTCATTGGCGCACGCCCTTATCATCAGGCCTATGAGCGCGGCGTGAAGATCATCGGTGCCACAGCGCACTACGTGAACGACAACCTTGATGAAGGCCCGATCATCATGCAGGACGTGATTAACGTCGATCACAGCTATACCGCTGAAGAGATGATGCGTGCCGGACGCGACGTGGAAAAGAATGTACTGAGCCGCGCGCTGTATAAAGTGCTGGGCCAGCGCGTGTTTGTTTACGGCAACCGCACGATCATTCTTTAACCACTGCGGCGCTGATTTGCGCAACTCTTCAGCGCCACGCGTAAAAAGTGGGCAAACGATTGAGTTTTTTACTGCGGGCGCTTTACAGACTGAACGCATTTGGTATGATGCGCCCCGCTTTCAGGCATAAAGATTCAGGCCAGTGGCGGGATTCCCGAGCGGCCAAAGGGAGCAGACTGTAAATCTGCCGTCATCGACTTCGAAGGTTCGAATCCTTCTCCCGCCACCATCTGAATCCATTCTGCGCCTGAATCTTCTGAGCTTCATATCCCTGGCGGGATTCCCGAGCGGCCAAAGGGAGCAGACTGTAAATCTGCCGTCATCGACTTCGAAGGTTCGAATCCTTCTCCCGCCACCATTCTATGCTGCACTCTTCTTCCAGCCAGTCAATAAAGCCAGTTAATAACACCTGGAGAAGGATGAGAAACTTCGACCGAAGGTTCGGGTCGAACGCAGTGAGACAACGCGCGTCAGCGCGGCCCGCAGGGTGAGCCGCTTGCGGCGAATAATCCTTCTCCCGCCACCCTTTCATGCTGCACTTTTCACCAGACCGACATCTGAATTTACGCGATGCCAGGCCGGCATCAATGGCGCCCCTACAGTGATACGGACTCAAGTGTTACCCATGTGACCGGTTTATATTCTCATCGTCCCAGTTGTCGCCCGGATTGTAGGGTGCGCATTAATGCGCACCTGGATATTCACATCAACGCCCCCAGACTGAACGGCATCGCCTGTCTTACCCCGCTATCCTGCGTCTCCCACGACAAATCACCTGCGTTCTGCCTCTCGCTCTTATCGGCACGCCCTTATGACGCAAGCCATGACTTTTGCCGCAAACCTGGTTACCATCGCCGCAACCTTTTGCGATGAAAAATGGCAGCGAAATGAAATTTGTCTCTTTTAACATCAACGGCTTGCGCGCACGCCCTCATCAGCTGGCGGCGCTGGTTGAACAGCATCAACCGGATGTCATCGGCCTGCAGGAAACCAAAGTGCACGATGACATGTTCCCGCTGGAAGAGGTCAGCAAGCTCGGTTACAACGTGTTTTATCACGGCCAGAAAGGCCATTACGGCGTGGCGCTGCTAACGAAGACGCAGCCGGTGGCAGTTCGACGCGGTTTTCCCGATGACGGCGAAGATTCCCAGCGACGTCTGATCATGGCAGAAATTCCCAGCCCGATTGGCGATATCACCGTCATCAACGGTTATTTCCCGCAGGGGGAAAGCCGTGACCATCCCATCAAGTTCCCGGCCAAAGAGAAGTTTTATCGCGACCTGCAAAGCTATCTCGAGCAGCAACTGGCGGCCGACAAGCCGGTGCTGATCATGGGCGATATGAACATCAGCAGTACCGACCTGGACATTGGTATTGGTGAAGAGAACCGCAAGCGCTGGCTGCGCACCGGCAAATGCTCTTTCCTGCCGGAAGAGCGCGAGTGGATGGACCGTTTGCTGCAGTGGGGGCTGGTCGATACGTGGCGTGAGAAAAACCCGGAAACCGCAGATCGCTTCTCGTGGTTCGACTATCGCTCCAAAGGATTTGATGACAACCGCGGTCTGCGCATCGATCTGCTGCTGGCCAGCCCACCGCTGGCTTCACGCTGCATCGACAGCGGCATCGACTACGACATTCGCAGTATGGAAAAGCCGTCCGATCACGCGCCGGTGTGGTCCAGTTTCAGGCTGTAACTGAACAGCGTGGCGCCTGCGCGCCACGCCCGCTTATTTAATGATTTTCCAAATCAGCGGATTGGTACCCAGCACTTTTTCGTCACGCGCACACTGGAGCAGTACGCCCTCTGCTTTCACCACGGCGCCTTCGGAGTAGCTGCGGTTTTCATAGATACAGCACTGCAGGCAGTTGTTCTGCTGACGATTCTGCCCCTGCGTCCACACTTCCGGCGGCATATCCACCACCACATCGGTATTGCCCATTCGCGCGGGCTCCGGCTGGCGATTAGCCAGCGCGGCATGGCTGCACAGCAGCAGCCCACTCAGCAACAGCGTTGCGTAACGCATTATTCCGTCTCCTTCGTTTTGCGCCGGGGCGTTTTGCCTTTACTGCGCGTCTTCGCTCCGGTCGCGGCTAATCCACGAAAAGCCTGCAGCGACGGCCTCTGGCGCGCCTCACCGATCAAACCAATCAAGGTACTGACCAGCGGCTGCATAAACTCATCATAGCGACAGGCTTTTTCACTGATGCGGGTAAGCGTTGACTCCCAGTGCGCCGTCATATCCGGCCGCGCGGCCATCTCAGGTAACGCATGAATCAGCGCCCTGCCCGCCTCGGTTGAGTGAATATAGCGACCTTTTTTCACCAGAAATGTACGGCGGAACAGCAATTCTATGATGCCGGCGCGCGTCGCTTCCGTTCCTAAACCATCGGTCGCACGCAGCACTTTCTTTAATTCTTTATCCTGCACAAAGCGGGCGATACCGGTC
Source organism: gamma proteobacterium symbiont of Scutellera amethystina (assembly GCF_059730845.1). Taxonomy (NCBI): domain Bacteria; kingdom Pseudomonadati; phylum Pseudomonadota; class Gammaproteobacteria; species gamma proteobacterium symbiont of Scutellera amethystina. The sequence goes on along the minus strand of NZ_AP035935.1, from coordinate 1,980,271 downwards.
ATGGCCGACAGCAGCGTGGCGTCGGTGAACGGCCGCGGCGGCTGAGTCTGCTTCGCCAGCACCTCACCACGCTCACACAACAGCTCATCGCCTTTACTCACCACCGGCAGCGGCGTGCCATCATTCTCTTCATCGCGCTCTTTACTGCCCAGCAGCGCACGCCAGCCGGCTTCGGCAAGAAAACGTGCTTTGGCAACGAACCTGCCGCCGCCGATATCGAGGTCGATGACGCATTTGCGAAATACCGCGTCGGGACAAAACTGCATCAGATACTGGCGCGCAATTAGACCGTAAATGTTGGCTTCATTGTCGCTCAGGTTCACCTTGCTGGCGCGCGCCGTAGGAATGATGGCATGGTGCGCATCCACTTTTTTATCGTCCCAGCAGCGATTTTTCTGATCCGCATTGAAATCCGCTGGCAGCGACACGTCCGGCTGATGCGCCTGAATGGCGTTCAGCACCGCATGACGTCCGGCAAAATGTTCGTCCGGCAGATAGCGGCTGTCCGAACGCGGATACGTAATCAGCTTATGGGTTTCATACAAACGCTGACAGCAGTCCAGAACCGTCTGGGCACTGAGGCCAAAACGCTTTGCCGCCTCGATTTGCAGGCTGGAGAGGGAAAATGGCAGCGGCGCCGTTTCTGACTCCCGCTTATCGTTGTAGCCGGTAACCCACGCCGGTTTGCCGTTGATACGTTCAAGCACGTGGTCAGCGAGAGGACGATGCAGCAAACGGCCCTCGTCATCCTGCCACGGTTCACAGGCATCGCTGGGGATCCAGCTGGCAACGAAGCGCTCCTCTTTCGGTGTCACGATGTGCGCTTTGACTTCAAAGTAATCCTTCGGCACAAAGTTTTCGATCTCTTCATCGCGCCTCACCACCAGCCCCAGCACCGGCGTCTGAACGCGTCCCACCGATAGCACGCCGTCGTAACCGGCGTTGCGGCCCAGCAGCGTCCAAGCGCGCGTCATGTTGATGCCATACAGCCAGTCAGCGCGCGCCCGGGCCAGCGCCGAGACACACAATGGAATGAATTCACGGTTCTCGCGCAGACGGCTCACCGCGCGCTCGACCGCCGCAGGATTCAGGTCGTTAATCAGGCAGCGCTGCACCTGCTGGCGCTTTTCAGCCGGCAGGTGCAGATAATCGAGCACTTCGTCGACCAGCAATTGTCCTTCGCGATCCGGGTCACCGGCGTGCACCACCACGCTGGCCTGCTGCAGTAAACCCTCGATCACTTTGAGCTGCTTCGCCACCGACGGGCGCGGCTGCAGGCGCCATTTATCCGGGATGATGGGTAAATCCGCCAGATTCCAGCGCGCATAGCGGCTGTCATAGCTGTCAGGCTGCGCCTGCTCCAGCAGATGCCCGACACACCAGGTCACAACCTGGTCATTACCACAGGCAATATAGCCGTCGCCACGTCGATGCGGTTTGGGTAGCACATCGGCGATGGCGCGTGCCAGACTGGGTTTTTCAGCAATAAACAAACGCATGAATGGCGTCGTTCCTTTACGTCAGGTGACTACAGTAATCAGTGGATGGGCGCGGTCGGCCGGCAGCAGCGAGCCGATCGCCGTGGCCTCGACGCCAGCCTGCACGGCGCACGCGTGAAACGCCGCAATAGCGTCAGGCTGCACCGCCACCAGCAGCCCGCCGGAAGTTTGCGGATCGCACAGCAGTGCGCGCGTGGCCTCATCCATGGCAGAAATGTGCTCGCCGTAGCTGGCGAAGTTGCGGCTGGTGCCGCCCGGCACCGCGCCGGCCGCAATGTACTGGTCCACGCCGGGCAGACGCGGCACCTGTGCGGCCTGCACATGTGCGCGCAGGCCGGAGCCCAGACAGATTTCACTCAGATGCCCCAGCAGACCAAAGCCGGTGACATCGGTCATGGCGCTGACGCCGGGCAGTTTAGCAAATTCCGCCCCTGCGCTATTGAGCTGGCACATCACCTGCGCCGCCAGCGTCTGATGCTCCGCACGCAGCAGCCCTTTTTTCTCTGCGGTAGTCAGAATACCGATGCCGAGCGGTTTGGTGAGGAACAACTCGCAGCCCGCCTGCGCGGCGCTGTTCTTTTTCACGCGCGCTACGTCAACGATGCCGGTAACGGCAAGGCCAAAAATCGGCTCCGGCGCATCGATTGAGTGCCCCCCCGCCAGCGCGATGCCGGCCGCCTGGCAGGCCGCGCGACCGCCTTCAATCACCTGCTGTGCCACTTTCGCGTCCAGCACATTAACCGGCCAGCCGAGAATAGCGATAGCCATGATCGGTTTGCCACCCATGGCGTAAATATCACTGATGGCGTTAGTGGCCGCGATACGGCCAAAGGTGTGCGGATCGTCAACGATGGGCATAAAGAAGTCAGTGGTGCTGACCACCGCCGTGCCGTTGCCAAGATCGTACACGGCAGCATCGTCACGGGTTTCATTGCCGACCAGCAGTCGCGGATCATGAAAGGTAGCCAGCTCGCTGTGCAGAATGGTCTCAAGCACCTGAGGTGAAATTTTACAGCCGCAGCCAGCGCCGTGGCTGTATTGCGTCAAACGAAGCGGTTCGCTCATGGCGGGTTCCTTGTGCGCTGAACAGAGAGGGCTATGTTAGCCTGGCAGCCCGCTGCTGGTAAGCGCTGTCGCCGCTAAGCGCGATCTTTCGCACAGCGACTGTGCAATCAGTGTCGTTGCATGCACCTTGCCGCAGAAACCCGCTGCTGTCTGTCAGAAATAACTGACAAACGCCTCGCTATCGGGCGCAACCACGGTGGTATTGGCTTTCAGCTGCGGCGTGCCGAGGTAGAGGAAACCCACAATCGCATCCTGCTCGCGGCAGCCAAAGGCGGCGCGTACCTGCGGATGATCGGTCCACGGCCCGCTGCGCCAGATGCCGTTAAAGCCCTGCGCGACGGCCGCCATTTGCATCGCCATCACCGCGCAACCCGCGGACACGACCTGCTCCCAGCGCGGCACTTTGGCGGAGGCTTCGCAGTGCGCGACAACGGTGATGATCATCGGCGCGCGGAACGGTGACGTCCGGGCCTTCTCAATGGCTTTGTCATCCAGCTGGCTGTCGCGTGCGGCCTGCTCCAGCAGATGGCTGAAGCGTTCGCGCCCCTCATTTTCAATAATGATGAAGCGCCACGGCTGCAGCGTGCCGTGATCCGGTGCGCGCATACCCGCGTGCAGAATATTCTGCAGCACTTCACCGGCGGGTGCCGGCTCGGTCAGGCGCGACGCTGAACGACGGTTTACCAGTAATTCCAGTGCATCCATCTTGATTCTCCCGTGATTAACAAAGCGTGGGCTAATCCTGGCACAGCGCGATCTTTTGTAACAGTCTGGCGCGATTTCCTGCTGACTTTTCGCACGCTGCTCTTTAGGATGAACCCGACATCGGGGCAGACCGCATACCGGCTGCCCTGGCTACGTGAATATGGAGAGTTTATGCGCACATTGTGGCGAATTATTGCTGGCCTGTTCCGCTGGAGCTGGCGGGTGCTGAATTTTATCCGGGAATTTATCCTGAATCTGTTCCTGATTGTGTTAATTCTGGCCGGCGTCGGCATCTGGCTGCAGCTATCCAGCGCCAGCAGCAGTGAACCGGTGCAGCAGGGTGCGCTGAAAGTCGATCTGAGCGGCGTGCTGGTGGACAAACCGTCGGTCAGCAATCGTCTGAGCCGCATCAGCCGCCAGCTGCTGGGTGCCAGCAGCGATCGTTTGCAGGAAAACTCGTTGTTTGATGTGGTCGATGCCATTCGTCAGGCAAAGAGCGATAAAAATATCACCGGCATGGTGCTGGATCTGCGCGATTTTGCCGGCGGCGATCAGCCTTCGCTGCAGTACGTGGGTAAGGCGCTGCGCGAATTCCGCGACGCGGGCAAACCCATTTTTGCCCTCGGCGACAGCTATAGCCAGGCGCAATACTATCTCGCCAGCTACGCCACGAAGGTCTATCTGTCGCCGCAGGGCACGGTAGATCTGCACGGTTTCGCCACCAACGGCCTCTATTACAAATCCCTGCTGGATAAGCTGAAAGTCAGCTCACACGTGTTCCGTGTCGGCACCTATAAGTCCGCAGTTGAACCTTTCCTGCGTGATGATATGTCGCCGGAAGCGCGCGATGCTGATGGCCGCTGGGTCGGCCAGCTGTGGCAGAACTACCTCAACACGGTGTCCGCCAACCGGCAAATCACGCCGCAGCAGCTGTTCCCGGGGGCGGCGGGCATCATCAGCGGTCTGCAGGCCGTTCAGGGCGATACTGCTAAATATGCCCTGGATAACAAACTGGTGGATGTGCTGGATTCGCGCGCTGCCGCCGATCGCGAGCTGGTGAAAACCTTCGGCTGGGATAAAGCCAGCAATGACTACCGCAACGTCAGCATCTATGACTACAACGTCAAACAACCGACGCAGCAGGATGGCAACATTGCGGTGATTCTCGCCAGCGGCGCCATCATGGACGGCGAAGAGAGCGCCGGCAATGTCGGTGGCGACACCACCGCTGCGCAAATCCGTGACGCCCGCCTCGACGACAAAATCAAAGCCATTGTGCTGCGCGTCAACAGCCCGGGCGGCAGCGTAACGGCCTCTGAGGCCATCCGCGAAGAGCTGGCGGCGGCGCACGATGCCGGTAAGCCGGTGGTGGTGTCGATGGGCGGCATGGCGGCATCGGGCGGCTACTGGATCTCCACGCCGGCCGACTACATCGTTGCTGCGCCGAGCACCCTGACCGGGTCGATCGGCATCTTCGGCGTGATCAATACGGTGGAGAACAGCCTGAGCAGCATCGGCGTGCACAGCGATGGCGTTGCCACCTCGCCGCTGGCGGATGTGTCGACCACCAAAGCGCTGCCGACTGAAGTGCAGCAGCTGATGCAGCTGACCATTGAAAACGGTTATCGCAACTTTGTCGGTCTGGTGGCGGCGTCACGCCATAAAACGCCACAGCAGATTGATGCCATTGCGCAGGGTCACGTCTGGACCGGTAGCGATGCTAAAGCCAATGGGCTGGTGGATGCGCTGGGCGACTTCGACGATGCGGTGGCCAAAGCCGCCGAGCTGGCGAAGGTCGCGAAACCTGAACTGAGCTGGTATCAGGACGATCCGGGAATGATCGACCTGCTGCTGAACCAGATGAACGCGTCAGTGCAGGCCGTACTGCCGGCCGCGCTGAAAGTGTGGCTGCCGGCACCGGTCAGCGAAGTGATGGGAACGCTGCAGGCGCAGCCGGGCCTGATGAATAATCTCAACGATCCGCAAAACCGTTACGCGTTCTGCCTGACCTGCGGCAACGTACGCTAATCTTTACAGCCCGGCCGCTGGTCGGGCTGCTTTTCCCCGCTAATCCCCTTATACTGCGCGTTTTACGGCAAGTCTGAGTCCATTCATGCAAAAGAAAAATATCTATGTAGCCTACACGGGCGGGACCATCGGTATGCAACGCTCCGCGCAGGGTTACATTCCGGTCTCTGGCCATCTGCAGCAGCAACTGGCGATGATGCCAGAGTTTCACCGTCCGGAAATGCCGGATTTCACCATCCACGAATACCAGCCGCTGATTGACTCCTCGGATATGACGCCGCAGGACTGGCAGTCAATCGCTGATGACATCCAGCTGAACTACGATCGCTATGACGGTTTCGTCATTCTGCATGGCACCGATACCATGGCGTTCACCGCGTCGGCGCTGTCGTTCATGCTGGAGAACCTGGCCAAGCCGGTGATCGTCACCGGGTCGCAGATCCCGCTGGCCGAGCTGCGCTCAGACGGTCAGCAGAACCTGCTGAACTCGCTATACGTCGCGGCCAACTATCCGATTAATGAAGTGGCGCTGTTCTTCAACAACACGCTGTTCCGCGGTAACCGCACCACCAAAGCCCACGCCGACGGTTTTAATGCGTTTGCGTCACCGAACCTGTCGCCGCTGCTGGAAGCGGGCATCCATATTCGCCGTCTCAATACGCCGCCAGCACCGCGCGGCAGCGGTGAGCTGATCGTCCATCCGATCACGCCTCAGCCGATTGGCGTAGTGACCATCTATCCGGGCATCTCTGCCGACGTGGTGCGCAATTTCCTGCGTCAGCCGGTGAAAGCGCTGATTCTGCGCTCTTACGGTGTGGGCAACGCGCCACAAAACGCCGAGTTTCTTGCCGAACTGCAGCAGGCCAGCGAGCGCGGCATTGTGGTGGTGAACCTGACGCAGTGCATGTCCGGCAAGGTCAACATGGGCGGTTATGCCACCGGCAACGCACTGGAACACGCCGGCGTGATCAGTGGTTTTGATCTGACCGTCGAAGCCACCCTGACTAAACTGCACTTTTTGTTAAGCCAGAACCTCACCAGCGCTGAAATTCGTGCCAAAATGCAGCAGAATTTACGTGGCGAACTGACCGAAGACTGATACGGAGCAAAATCCCATGAAGCGGGCATTGATAATCATCGATATTCAGAACGATTTTTGCCCCGGCGGCCCGATGGCCGTGCGTGAAGGTGACCAGACGGTTGCCGTTGCTAATCGCTATGCACGCGAATTCCACGCGCGCGGTGAATGCGTGGTGGCGTTGCAGGACTGGCATCCGGCCAATCACGGCAGCTTCGCCTCGGTCTCTGGTGAGCCGGTCTACACGCTGGGTGAACTGAATGGCCTGGCGCAAATCTGGTGGCCGGATCACGGCGTGCAGCACTCACACGGCGCGGATTTCCATCCGGATCTCGATCGCAGTCTGATTGATGCGGTGTTCCATAAAGGCGGCGATGTGGATGTGGATAGCTACAGCGCCTTTTTCGATAACGGGCACCGCCGCAAAACCGAGCTAGACAGCTGGCTGCGCGAGCGCGGCATTACTCACCTGGTGATGCTCGGCCTGGCGACCGATTACTGCGTCAAGTACAGCGTGCTGGATGCGCTGGAACTGGGATATCACGTTGAGGTGGTGCAGGAAGGCTGCCGGGGCGTCAATCTCAATCCGGACGACAGCGAGATCGCGATCGCGCAGATGCAGGCGCAGGGTGCGGTCATTATCTGAAAATCAGGGCTGGAACTCTCCAGCCCTGCAGCCGGTTAATGCAGGTTGATGCGCGTCACGTCGGACTCGATTCCCCACTCTTCCTTCAGCTGTTTTTTCGACTTCATCACCATCTCGCCGTCTTTACCGATGGTCATGTGCTGCGGTTCATCGTTGTGCCGCGCCTGCCACAGCATCACCAGCTGCAGACAGTTATCTTTCTGATCCTGCGTCAGCGCCACGCCGTCTGGCCACTTGCCGGTTTCCACCGCGGTGGCGAGGCGCTCGTAGACTTCCGGCGTCATCGCCGCCAGCATTGCTTCCAGTTCCTGCTTCATGCTCAGCCCTCGTGCTGATTGCCCTGCTCGTCGGTAAAGTTCAGCGACGCTGAGTTGACACAATAGCGCTCACCGGTTGGCTGCGGGCCATCCGGGAAGACGTGGCCCAGATGGGCGTCGCAGTTACCGCAGCGGATTTCGACGCGGTGCATACCGTGCGAGTCATCTTCCAGATAGCGGATAGCTTCATCGTTGTACGGCTGGTAAAAGCTCGGCCAGCCGCAGCCGGAGTCATACTTGGTTTCGGAGAGAAACAGCGGTGCGTTGCAGACCAGGCAGTGATAGATACCCTCCTGCTTGTTGTGCAACAGCGCGCCGGTGAAAGGCGGTTCAGTTCCACGATGCTGAGTGACGTAGCGCTGCATTTCCGACAGCTGGGCAATTTTTGCCTCGGGTGCGGTGTCTTTAGCCATTTTGAGTTCCGGAGTGTCATTCTGTAAAAATCGTCTAGTATTCTAACAAACGAACAACATCTTCCGGGTCTTTTTTCGTGCGGATGCTTTTGCCCCGACCAACACTGCGCAATTTTGTGATGACGATCACTCTTTGCAACAGTCATCCCTTTTTAGTCTGCATTCGGCGTAAGATAGGTGCGCAATAAGGGCGCTGCGCAAGCGTTTGCGCACCCAATTATTCCTGGCGCTGGAATTGACCTGTCGCAACAATTGACACGATTCCGCTTGACGCCTGGTAAGGTTTTTGTAATTTTACAGCCAACCTTTTATTCACTAACAAATAGCTGGTGGAATATATGACTATCAAAGTAGGTATCAACGGTTTTGGCCGTATCGGTCGCATCGTTTTCCGTGCTGCTCAGCAGCGTTCTGACATCGAAATCGTCGCGATCAACGACCTGCTCGACGCCGATTACATGGCTTACATGCTGAAGTATGACTCTACACACGGTCGTTTCGACGGCACCGTAGAAGTGAAAGATGGCGCGCTGATCGTTAACGGTAAAAAAATCCGTGTTACCGCTGAGAAAGACCCGGCTAACCTGAAATGGGACGAAGTGGGCGTTGACGTTGTTGCTGAAGCAACCGGTATCTTCCTGACCGACGAAACCGCACGTAAACACATCACTGCCGGCGCGAAGAAAGTGGTTCTGACTGGCCCGTCTAAAGATGACACCCCAATGTTCGTTCGTGGTGCCAACTTCGACAAATATGCCGGCCAGGACATCGTGTCTAACGCTTCCTGCACCACCAACTGCCTGGCACCGCTGGCTAAAGTGATCAACGACAAGTTCGGTATCGTTGAAGGTCTGATGACCACTGTTCACGCCACCACCGCCACCCAGAAAACCGTTGATGGCCCGTCTCACAAAGACTGGCGCGGCGGCCGCGGTGCAGCACAGAACATTATCCCATCTTCAACTGGCGCAGCGAAAGCAGTAGGTAAAGTTCTGCCAGAGCTGAACGGTAAACTGACCGGTATGGCGTTCCGCGTACCGACGCCAAACGTGTCTGTGGTTGACCTGACCGTCCGTCTGGAAAAACCAGCGTCTTACAAAGACATCTGTGCAGCCATCAAAGCCGCTGCTGAAGGTGACATGAAAGACGTGCTGGGCTACATCGAAGACGACGTGGTTTCTACCGACTTCAACGGCGAAACCCTGACTTCCGTGTTCGACGCGAAAGCCGGTATCGCTCTGAACGACAACTTTGTGAAACTGGTTTCCTGGTACGATAACGAAACCGGTTACTCCAACAAGGTTCTGGATCTGATTGCACTGGTTGCTGCTAAGTAAGCTAACCGGCTAAACAGACAAGGGGTGACTTCGGTCGCCCCTTTTTTTTCGATTGGATGAGAGAAGGTCTGACAATGCACAATTCGCTCTTTAACTTGCCCGTGGTGACGCAGATCACCCCTTACCTGTCGCAGCGTCAGATGGGTGAATTATCGATTCTGGTGATCAGCCATCCGAAAGTGCGCGCCGCCATTGCCCTGCAGGGTGCGCACCTACTGGCATGGCAACCGGCCGGTCAGCAGCCCGCCATCTGGCTCAGCGACAAGACGCCATTCGTCAGCGGAAAAGCCATTCGCGGCGGCGTGCCGGTCTGCTGGCCGTGGTTTGGTCCGGCAGGTGAACCTGCGCATGGCTTTGCCCGCAATCAGCCTTGGACGCTGACGGCGCATGATGAGAACGAAGATGCGGTCATGCTGACGTTCACGCTGGAAAGTAATGCACAAACGAAAAAACTGTGGCCGCACGACTTCACACTGCTGGCGCGCTTCCGCATTGCTGAACACTGTGAGATTGAGCTGGAAGCCTGGGGCGATTATGAAGCCACTGCCGCGCTGCACAGCTATTTTCAGGTGGCGGACATTGCGCAGGTTGAAGTCAGCGGGCTCGGCAACAGCTACATCGATAAGGTGCAGGACAGTGCCATCGGCAGCGCAGCGGACGGGAAACAAACTTATCCCGATCGGGTTGATCGCATTCATACCGCAGCGGAAGACTGCAGCGTGATCCACGATCGCGCCGGTAAACGCCAGATTGAAGTCTATCACCATTATCAAAGTGACGTTGTCACCTGGAACCCCGGCCCGGCACTGTCCTGCAGCATGGCCGATATGCCTAATGATGGTTATAAAACGATGGTGTGCGTGGAGACGGCGCGAATTAACAAGCCGATGAAAAGTGCCGGAGAAACCCCTGCCCGCCTTGGCGTCACGCTGAGAATCCGCAATAAGTAATGCTGAACGGCGCGCACGCGCCGTTTACACCACATCCAGCGCCAGTTTGTGCTGCGGCGGCGGAAAAGCACGATCCAGCAGCGCCAGCTCATCGCTGGTCAGGGTGATTTTCAGGGCCGCCGCATTCTCCTGCACGTGCTCCACGCTGCCCGCCTTGGGAATGGCCATTACGCCCGGCTGGCGAATCACCCAGCTCAACAGCAACTGAGCGATGCTGATGCCCTTCTGTTGTGCAATCTGCTGCAGAGTCGCATCGTCAAACAGCGCCTGACGCAGCCGTCCGGCCTGCGCCAGCGGACAGTAAGCCATGACGGGCGTATGGTGCTGCTGACAGAGCGGCAGTAAATCAAATTCAATGCCGCGTGAAGCCAGATGGTACAGCACCTGATTAGTCGCGCAGCCCATACCTCCGGCTTCACTCCACAGCTCCTGCAGATCGTCGCTATCAAAATTGGAGACGCCCCAGTGGCGGATTTTGCCCTGCTGCTGCAGCGTTTGCATGGCGCGCACAGTCTCTTCCAGCGGTACATTACCGCGCCAGTGCAACAGATAAAGATCGAGATAGTCCGTCTGCAGACGGCGCAGACTGCGCTCACAGGCGTCAATCGCATCGACCTCACCGGCGTTCCACGGGTAAACTTTTGATACCAGCCAGGCTTGATCGCGCCGTCCGCGCAGCGCTGCGCCAACCACCTCTTCCGCGCCGCCTTCGGCATACATCTCAGCGGTATCGATCAGTTTCATTCCGGCGTCCAGTCCAGCCTGTAGCGCAGCGATTTCCTGCGCCCGCTGTGCCGGATTCTCACCCATGTACCAGGTGCCCAGGCCGATAGCCGGTAACGGCGTATCGTCATTGAACTGAATTGTCTTCATCTCACCTCCCGTTGCACCATTACGGGGCGCAATATTGGTGCAGGGTAACAAAAACGCCTCATTATGAGGCGTTCGTGCAGTCATCAGAAGCTGTAGCTGACGCCGGTCCACAGCGTAAACTGACCGTCTTTATCTACCATTGGACTGTCTTTAATTTCACTGGCGAAGCGGGTGTAACGGCCTGACAGGCTGGCGTTCCAGCTCTCACTGATCTGGTAGCTGGCGTTCATCTCGACGTAAGGCGACCAGCTGTCGTCCGGGTGATAGCGATCGATTCCGGTACGCGCGCTTTCGTGGCCGGAAACGCCGTAGTAATAGCGGTTTTGGTTGGCACTGTTCCACATTGCGCCAATGCCCGGTGTCAGGCTGAACGCGCCGAAATCAAAGCGGTACAGGTAGGTCAGGTCCCAAATCATGCCGTTGCTGTTATTCAGCACATCGCCCAGCAGCGCGGTACGCACAATCCCCCAGTCAGCAACGTGACGATAAGTCGCGCCGGCCATCAGCGTCATGCGACGCTTGTCCACCCCTTTCATTTCGCCCAGATCGTTATCTTTCGGGTCATACTGCTGCGGCGAGCCCAGCAGCGTTAACGACAGCTGATTCTGCGGGTCTTTCCACAGGTAATAACCGCCCTGCAGGCTGCGGAACCAAAAGTTTTCTCCCTCATAATTGATGACCGGGATCGGCAGATAACGGTCCTGGCCGCCGCGGTACGGCGACTGGGCATAAATAACCGAAGCCCCAAGTGACAAGGGTTCAGCGTAAGTGCTGAACGCCGCAAAATAGCAAGGACACATCAGAGCAAGCGCTTTAAGTTTGAAATGGTTCACAATTTATTCATTCCATTAATATAACAATCACACGCAGAGTCTAACCAAATTTTGCCACTGGTTTAACTTTTAATGTTGATTTCCTTTTTATCCTGTCAGACGCGTCTGAGACGCAGCGCACCTGTTGCCGCAAGGGCGTGACGGCCTTAGCGCTTATGAGACTTTGTTATTGATATATCGCTAAATAAGGAGAAAAGACGGAGCAATTTTTCTGATTGCCTTCTACAGTAAAAGTAAGACGAGAATTTTTTGTACGAGCAGAGTAACCATAAGAATTGTGAATCCCGATAAAAAATCGTCAGGTTGGCATAAGGGTTGCTGTACTCAATAAAGAATATCTTCCGGGAGCTGCAAGAGCATCTTATTACGCTCCTTTACCTGTGCTAAAAACGAAAGGACGGGCATCGCTATGAATATATTCGATCACTATCGTCAGCGTTATGAAGCTGCCAAGGACGAAGAGTTCACACTGCAGGAATTCCTCACCATCTGTAAGCAGGATCGCAGTGCATACGCCAACGCGGCAGAACGACTATTGATGGCCATCGGTGAGCCTGTGATGGTCGATACTGCCCAGGAGCCTCGCCTTTCCCGTATCTTCTCGAACCGCGTCATCGGACGCTATCCGGCCTTTGAAGAGTTTTACGGTATGGAGGAAGCGATTGAGCAGATCGTCTCCTACCTGAAACACGCCGCGCAGGGGCTGGAGGAGAAGAAACAGATTCTGTATCTGCTCGGCCCGGTGGGCGGCGGTAAATCCTCGCTGGCCGAACGGCTTAAAGCGCTGATGCAGCGCGTGCCGATCTATGTGCTGAGTGCCGACGGTGAACGCAGCCCGGTCAATGACCATCCGCTGTGCCTGTTTAATCCGCAGGAAGACGCCAATATTCTGGAAAAAGAGTACGGCGTGCCGCGGCGTTACCTTGGCACCATCATGTCGCCGTGGGCGGCAAAACGGTTGCATGACTTTGGCGGCGACATCACCCGCTTCAAAGTGGTGAAAGTGTGGCCGTCGATTCTGGAACAGCTGGCTATCGCCAAAACCGAACCGGGTGATGAGAACAACCAGGATATTTCAGCGCTGGTGGGTAAAGTGGATATCCGTAAGCTGGAAAACCACGCGCAGAACGATCCGGATGCCTACGGCTATTCGGGTGCGCTGTGCCGCGCCAACCAGGGCATCATGGAATTCGTGGAGATGTTTAAAGCACCCATTAAAGTGCTGCATCCGCTGCTGACCGCCACTCAGGAAGGTAACTATAACGGTACCGAAGGGATTTCCGCCCTGCCGTTTAACGGCATCATTCTGGCGCACTCCAATGAATCAGAGTGGGTGACATTCCGTAACAACAAGAACAACGAAGCTTTCCTTGACCGCGTATACATCGTGAAGGTGCCTTACTGCCTGCGCGTGTCCGAGGAGATCAAAATTTATGAAAAACTGCTCAACCACAGTGAGCTGACCACCGCGCCTTGCGCACCCGGCACGCTGGAAACGCTGGCGCGTTTCTCGATTCTGTCGCGCCTGAAAGAGCCGGAAAACTCCAGCATCTACTCGAAGATGCGCGTCTATGACGGTGAAAGCCTGAAAGACACCGATCCGAAAGCGAAATCGTGGCAGGAGTATCACGATTACGCCGGGGTGGATGAAGGCATGAACGGCCTGTCGACCCGTTTCGCGTTTAAGATTCTGTCACGCGTGTTTAACTTCGACCATGCCGAAGTAGCGGCTAACCCGGTACACCTGTTTTACGTGCTGGAACAGCAGATTGAGCGCGAGCAGTTCCCGCAGGATCAGGCGGAGAAGTATCTGGAACACCTGAAAGGCTATCTGATTCCGAAATATGCGGAGTTCATCGGCAAAGAGATTCAGACCGCTTACCTCGAATCCTATTCGGAGTATGGTCAGAATATCTTCGACCGCTACGTCACTTACGCGGATTTCTGGATTCAGGATCAGGAGTACCGCGATCCGGATACCGGCCAGCTGTTTGATCGTGAATCACTCAATGCAGAGCTGGAAAAGATCGAGAAACCTGCCGGGATCAGTAACCCGAAAGATTTCCGTAACGAGATTGTCAACTTTGTGCTGCGCGCACGGGCGCAGAATAACGGACGCAATCCAAACTGGACCAGCTACGAAAAACTGCGCACGGTGATCGAGAAGAAAATGTTCTCCAACACCGAGGAGTTGTTGCCGGTGATTTCGTTCAACACCAAAACATCCACGGACGAGCAGAAAAAACACGACGATTTTGTCGATCGCATGATGGAAAAAGGCTATACCCGCAAGCAGGTGCGTCTGCTGTGCGAATGGTATCTGCGCGTGCGCAAATCGTCATAATCGACAGCGGTAAGCTACGCGGCATCCACATGCCGCCTGAGGAGGCCGGACCCGTTCCGGCCTGGCTTACAGCGTAGTTTGGGGGAATTTATGGCCTATTTCATCGATCGGCGTCTTAACGGCAAGAATAAAAGTGCGGTCAACCGGCAGCGCTTTTTGCGCCGTTATAAGTCGCAAATCAAACAGTCGATCTCCGAGGCCATCAACAAGCGTTCGGTCACCGACGTGGAGAGTGGCGAATCGGTGTCGATTCCTATAGACGACATCAACGAGCCGATTTTCCATCAGGGGCGCGGCGGCAGCCGCCATCGCGTGCATCCGGGGAACGACCACTTTGTGCAAAACGACCGCATTGAGCGGCCGCAGGGCGGCGGTGGCGGCGGCAGCGGTCAGGGCAATGCCAGCCAGGACGGAGAAGGTCAGGACGAGTTTGTGTTTCAGATTTCCAAGGATGAGTACCTCGATCTGCTGTTTGAGGATTTAGCGCTGCCTAACCTGCGCAAAAATCAGCATCGCCAGCTCAATGAGTACAAAACTCACCGCGCGGGCTTTACCTCGAATGGCGTGCCGGCCAATATCAGCGTGGTGCGCTCGCTGCAAAACTCGCTGGCGCGACGAACCGCCATGACCGCAGGCAAACGTCGTATGCTGCACGAACTGGAAGCTACACTGAGCGAAGTCGAGAACAGCGAGCCGGCGCAACTGCTGGAAGAGGAGCGGCTGCGCAAAGAGATTGCGGAACTGCGGGCGCGCATTGAGCGCGTGCCGTTTATCGACACCTTTGATCTGCGTTACAAGAATTTCGAGAAGCGGCCTGAACCGTCCAGTCAGGCGGTGATGTTCTGTCTGATGGACGTTTCCGGTTCGATGGACCAGGCAACCAAGGACATGGCGAAACGCTTTTATATCCTGCTCTATCTGTTCCTCAGCCGGACTTACAAAAACGTCGATGTGGTGTATATACGTCACCATACTCAGGCGAAAGAAGTCGATGAACAGGAGTTCTTCTACTCGCAGGAGACCGGCGGCACTATCGTCTCCAGCGCGCTTAAGCTGATGGACGAAGTGGTGAAAGAGCGTTATGACCCGTCGCAGTGGAATATCTATGCGGCGCAGGCCTCGGACGGCGATAACTGGGCGGATGACTCACCGTTGTGTCATGAAATTTTGGCGAAGCATATTCTTCCGGTGGTGCGCTATTACAGCTACATTGAGATTACCCGACGGGCGCACCAGACCCTGTGGCGCGAGTATGAGCATTTGCAGGCGATGTTTGATAACTTTGCCATTCAGCACATCCGCGAGCCGGAAGACATCTACCCGGTATTTCGTGAGCTTTTCCATAAACAGGTCGCTGAAGCCTGATTTTACCAGCCGGTCACCGACCGGCTTTTTCTTTCCCCCGCCCGGCTTAACTCCTCTGAAAACCCTGCTGTTTTTCTGTGCGGATTTAACCTTCTATGGGATAGCGCGCCACAGAATGAAAAAATGTGCAATTAACCGCTGACAAGCTATTGATAAGGCATTATCTTTTCACCTTGTCTGTGTGAATTGCCCGCAATTTGCTTTTTTATGCCCCGCCGCAGGAGAACGCCGTTGAATGCCAGCATGATTTACAGTTTGTTCATTATTGGTTCCGTGCTGGTCGCAGCAAGTATTCTGCTGAGTTCCTTCTCGTCGCGTCTCGGTATCCCGATTCTGGTGATCTTCCTGGCGCTGGGGATGCTGACCGGCGTGGACGGCATCGGCGGTATTGCCTTTGATAACTATCCGGTGGCCTATCTGGTGTCCAACCTGGCGCTGGCGATTATTCTGCTCGACGGCGGCATGCGCACCAAGGCCAGCTCGTTCAAGGTGGCGCTTGGTCCGGCGCTGTCGCTGGCCACCGTTGGCGTGATGATTACCGCCGGCCTCACCGGTCTGGCTGCCGCCTGGCTGTTTAAGCTCGATCTGATGCAGGGCTTCCTGATTGGCGCCATTATCGGCTCGACCGACGCCGCAGCGGTGTTTTCACTGCTGGGCGACAAAGGGCTTAACGAGCGCGTCAGTTCCACGCTGGAGATTGAATCAGGCAGCAACGATCCGATGGCGGTGTTTCTTACCATTACGCTAATCGACATGATCCAGCAGGGGCAGAGCGGCCTGAGCTGGATGTTTGTGGTGCATCTGGTGCAGCAGTTCGGCCTTGGCATTGTGCTCGGACTGGGCGGCGGCTGGGCGCTGCAGCAACTGATCAACCGCATCAGCCTGGCACAAGGGCTCTATCCGCTGCTGGCGCTGAGCGGCGGCATCATTGTGTTTGCCCTGACCACGGTGATGGAAGGCAGCGGCATTCTGGCGGTCTATCTGTGTGGTTTTCTGCTGGGCAACAGCCCGATTCGTAACCGCCACGGCATTCTGCAGACTTTCGACGGCATGGCCTGGCTGAGCCAGATTGGTATGTTTATCGTGCTTGGCCTGCTAGTGACGCCGTCTGATCTGTGGCATATCGCGCTGCCGGCGATGATTCTCTCGCTGTGGCTGATTCTGGTGGCGCGTCCGCTATCGATTCTGGTCGGGCTGCTGCCGTTTAAAGGCTTTACCGGACGTGAACGCATCTTTATCAGCTGGGTAGGCCTGCGCGGTGCGGTGCCGATCATCCTCGCGGTGTTCCCGATGATGGCCGGGCTGGAGAATTCCAAACTCTACTTCAATATCGCCTTCTTCGTGGTACTGGTATCTCTGATGCTGCAGGGCACGTCGCTGGGCTATGCCGCTAAACGGGCTAAGGTGGTGGTACCGCCGACCGCATCGCCCATCAGCCGCGTCGGGCTGGATATCCATCCGGAAAATCCGTGGGAGCAGTTCGTTTATCAGCTCAGCGCCGACAAATGGTGCGTCGGCGCCGCGCTGCGCGATTTGCAAATGCCGCGCGAAACGCGCATTGCCGCCCTGTTCCGCGATAACGCGCTGATGCACCCCAACGGCAATACGCGTCTGAAAGAGGGTGACGTGCTGTGCGTTATTGGCCGCGAGCGCGACCTGCCGGCGCTGGGCAAAATGTTCAGCCAGACGCCGCCGGTGGCGCTGGATCAGCGCTTCTTTGGTGACTTTATCCTTGATGCCGAGGCGCGCCTGCGCGATGTCGCGCAGATCTATGGCCTGGAGCTTGATGAAGAGACTAACGATCAGCAGTCGCTCGGCCAGTTGATTATGGGTCTGCTCGGCAGCACGCCGGTGGTGGGAGATCAGGTCGAGTGGAACCAGCTGACGTGGACAGTGGCGGAAAAAGAGGATAACCAAATCGTCAAAATCGGGGTGCGCGTGCGGGAAGAGAAGGAATAATCCGAGACCGTATCGCTCGTAAACTGCGTGTCAGCGTCTATGATCACTATTCCACCCAGCAAACGGGAGAAGATGATGGGACACGTGGTGAAGATTGGTCGTTACGAGATCGTCGATGCAGTAATGGATGTGGAGAAGCTGGATACCGTCGGCATTCCCTGCCA
Organism: gamma proteobacterium symbiont of Scutellera amethystina; assembly: GCF_059730845.1. Taxonomy (NCBI): domain Bacteria; kingdom Pseudomonadati; phylum Pseudomonadota; class Gammaproteobacteria; species gamma proteobacterium symbiont of Scutellera amethystina. The sequence continues at coordinate 1,962,695 of NZ_AP035935.1, read as the reverse complement.
TACCAACCCCGGCCTGAGTTATCAGCTCGACGGCTGGGATCATGAAACCAGCGTACCGGCGTGGATTGATGGCGAACCGGTCGATCTGCAGATCGGCCACTATGACAAGCAGCAAGACCGCTGGGTATTGAAAAAACCGGCCTGATATTTTCCTCACCGCCATTCACTTTGACTGGCGGTCATTCCGAAAAGTAGTCTTAAAATAGTCTGTTATTTCTCGGCACCTTTTACTTTTAATATTATTTTTCAACAGATTAGGCAGTTTATACTTTAATCAAATATTGTTTTTTCAGACTCTTTCCATATTAACTCTGTCAAATAACTCCTGCATACTCTTAAACGTTGCTGCAGCTTTTCGTGACGTAAATCACGTCTCAAACGGCCCTTTCCATGCAGCGCTTATGGCAGCACTGACTCATATCTCGCTGAATATTATTTTATTTCTGCTTTCGGCGGACGACTCCTGAGCGCGTACTTGATTCTGGTCAGGCCATCTTTTACTTAAGAAAAGAGAGCAGGTTTTATGGCAAGTACATTGGTAATGAACGATGCAACCCGCTCGTGGAGCGGACTGCGCAAAAATCTCATCGCGAAAGTGGCACTCAGCTTTTCGGATTTAATTGCACTGAACCTGGCATTATTTTTATCCGCGGCCACCGTCCAGGGTATTTGGGGAGAACTGGACAGTTTTATTCCGCCGCAGCAAATTGAATACCGCTTTGTCGCACAGTTAGGTCTGTCAGTGCTGTGCACAGCCTGGTTCTGGGTGCGTATGCGCCACTACACCTACCGCAAACCGTTCTGGTTTGAGTTGAAAGAAATCGTCAAAACGCTATTTGTGTTTTCGCTGCTGGATCTGGCGCTGATTGCCTTTTCCAAATGGGACTTCTCGCGCATGGTGTGGGTATTTAGCTGGACCTATGCCCTGCTGCTGCTGCCGCTAATGCGCGCCGGCGTGAAGCGTGCCATCAACCGCGCTGGTCAGTGGCAAAAAGAGACCATTATCATCGGCTCCGGTAAAAACGCCATGGAAGCCTACGCAGCGCTGCAGAGCGAGGAGATCCTCGGCTATAACGTGCAGGCGTTTATCTCGCTGGACGATGAGCCTCACCAGGAAAGTGTTAACGGCGTGCCGGTTATTACCTGGAAAGACATCAACTGGCAAACCATGGACCGTGACAACACGCAATTTATCGTCGCCACCGAATTTGAACAGCAGGTGGTGCGCGATAAATGGCTGAAGTTTTTGTCCAAGATGAAATGCCGCTCAATTTCGGTTATCCCGACGCTACGCGGTGTGCCGCTGTATGGCACCGATATGTCGTTTATCTTCAGCCATGAAGTGATGATCCTGCGCGTCAGTAACAACCTGGCGAAACGCTCATCGCGTTTCCTCAAGCGCACTTTCGACGTAGTGGTTGCCTCGCTGCTGCTGCTGTTTCTTGCCCCGGTATTCGGTCTGTTGTGCTGGATGGTAAAACGCGATGGCGGCAATGCCATTTACGGCCACGAACGCGTCGGGCAGGATGGCGTGAAGTTTAAGTGCCTGAAGTTCCGTTCAATGGTGACTAACTCGCAGGAAGTGCTGCAGAATCTGCTGGCCACCAGTGCCGAAGCGCGCGCTGAATGGGATCGTGATTTCAAACTGAAGAATGATCCGCGCATCACCAAAATCGGTGGCTTCCTGCGCAAAACCAGCCTGGATGAACTGCCCCAGCTGTGGAACGTGATTCGTGGCGAAATGAGTCTGGTGGGACCGCGTCCGGTGATTGAAGCCGAGCTGGAACGCTACGCGGGCGATGTTGACTACTATCTGATGGCCAAACCGGGCATGACCGGTCTGTGGCAGGTCAGCGGGCGTAACGATATCGACTACGACACGCGCGTCTATTTTGACTCCTGGTACGTGAAGAACTGGGCGCTGTGGACTGACATCGCCATCCTGTTCAAAACCGCTGGCGTGGTGCTGCGCCGCGACGGTGCATACTGATACCCTCGACGCGATGTCTGCGCTGTGCCGGCAGACATCGCCTTTTCGTTTTAGCCCTTTCTTTTTGGTCGCAGACTCATTACCCTTCTCGCCTGTTTAACAGGACGTTACTGGTTCGTAATGCAAAAGTTTACCCTACTCCTTTTGAGCCTGGTGCTGCTGGCACCGCTGGGCATCGATCTCTACCTCCCCACGCTGCCGCAGATTGCCGAAGGTCTTAACAGCCCGGTCAGTCTGATCCAGACCACCATTCCGCTGTTTTTGCTGGTGATGGGTATCGGTCAGCTGGTCACCGGTCCGCTGGTGGATAATTTTGGCCGTAAGCCGATCGCGCTGATCGGCCTCGCGCTCTACATCATCGGCAGCGCAGTGGCCGCAACCGCCACCGTGTGGCCGGTGTTCTTCCTGGCGCGCCTGATTCAGGGCTGCGCGGTATGCTGTAGCGCGGTGGTGGCATTTAGCGGCGTGCGCGATCGACTGAGCGGCGATGCCGCGGCGCGCGCTTATGGTTTCCTCAATGGCGCGCTGAACATCGTGCCGGCGCTGGCACCGCTGCTCGGCGGTATTCTGGCGGAAGCCTATGGCTGGCGTGCGCCCTTCTGGTTCCTGTGCGGCTATGCGCTGGTGATTGGCGTCATTGTGGTGGTCGCACTGCCGGAAACGCGTCCGGCGGACACGCTGCGCGTTAAAGGGCTGCCGCTGGCGCAATATGCTGCCATCGCCCGGCAGCCGCGCTTTCTCGCTTTCGCCTTTGCCAACGCGGGCGCGCTCGGCATGGTGCTGACCTACGTTTCGCTGGCGCCGCACGTGTTGATGACCGAAGGTGGCCTGACGCCGCTGCAGTTTTCCTTTGCCTTTGGCGCCAACGGTTTCTGGATCATGCTGGTCAGCGCCTTTGTTAATAAAACCATTCGCAAGGCGGGCCGGCCATTTTGTCTCGCCATGGGGTTTGTCACCATGCTGCTCGGTGCGCTGCTGCTGGTGGCGGGGATGACGCTGTTACCTGCGGCCTGGCAGACGCACTGGTCGCTGTACATGATTCCGGTGGCGATCTCGGTAGCCGGCCTGGCCTTCACCGTCGGTCCGGCCACCAGCTATGCGCTGGAGCCCTATCAGCAGCAGGCGGGTGTGGCAGCGGCGCTGCAGGGATTTATCCAGATGGCGGGCGGTGCAGGTGGCAGCCTGGCGATGGTGGCGCTGCCGGTGGCGGAGAAATCAGCGTTAGCGCTGATGATGCTGGTGGGTGCAGCGCTGGCGCTGATCGCCTGGCGCTGCAGTAAGAACATGCGTGGTACAGTGACGGCGCTTAACTAAGCGTGACCGGGACGCGCGGCGCGAGTGCACACATCAGCTCGTAGCCTACCGTTCCGGCGGCTTTCGCCACCTCATCAATTTTCACCTCGTTGCCCCACAGCTCCACGCGCGAACCGATACCCGCCTGCGGGCAGGGTTCGAGGTCAATCATCATCATGTCCATCGAGATCGCCCCGAGCGTTTGCGTGCGGATGCCATCAACGCTGACCGGCGTACCGGTCGGCGCATGGCGCGGATAGCCGTCAGCATAGCCACAGGCCACAATACCGATACGCTGTGGCGCGGCCGCGTGGTAGCGGTAACCGTAGCCAACGCCCTCGCCGGCACCGATCTGCTGTATGCCAATAATTTCACTGCTGAGCGTCATTACCGGCTGCAGACCGGTACTGGCGATATCCTGCCAGTCGCCGCTCGGTGACGCGCCGTAGAGAATAATGCCGGGCCGCACCCAGTCAAAATGCGCCTGCGGATGCCACAGCGTAGTCGCTGAGTTGGCAAGCGAACGCGGACAGTTCAGCCCTTCCGCCGCCTGTTCCACGCGCTGCATCGGTTCCACCAGCCCCTGCGGGTTTTCCGCATCGGCAAAGTGCGCCATCAGCGTCATTTCCCCCACGTTGGGCAACCCACGCAGCTTGTGCCAGGCCGCCTGTGCCTGTTCCGGACGAAAACCGAGACGGTTCATGCCGCTGTTGATCTTCAGATAAACATCGACTGGCGCCGACAGCTGCGCCTTCGCCAGCGCCTGAATCTGCCAGTTACTGTGTACGCTGGTGGTCAGGCGATAGCGATCGATCAGCGTCAGGTCATCGGCGTGAAAGAAGCCTTCCAGCAGCAGAATTGGCTTTTTCCAGCCCTGCTCGCGCAGCAGGATCGCCTCTTCCATATTCAGCAGCGCGAAACCGTCGGTCTCCGCCAGACTCTGCCATACGCGGGCAATGCCGTGGCCGTAGGCATTGGCCTTCACCACCGACCAGACGCGCGCGTGCGGTGCCGCCTGACGCACAATCGCCAGATTGTGGCGCAGCGCCTGTTGATTAATGGTGGCACCCGTAGGACGTGACATGTTTTTACTCTCCCTGAAGTATCAGCGCGTCGCGCTGGCATTACGCAGCGGCGATGCCGGGGCCGCAAAGCCCGGCAGATAACGCAGCACAGACAAGTCGTCGGCGGCGATGGCCGGTTTACGTCCCGAAATCAGATCGGCCAGCAACTGGCCGGAACCACAGGCCATCGTCCAGCCCAGCGTACCGTGCCCGGTGTTCAGCCAGAGATTAGTCAGCGGCGTGCGCCCGACAATTGGCGTGCCATCCGGCGTCATCGGGCGCAGTCCGGTCCAGAACGTAGCCTGTTCAACATACCCGCCTTCAGGATAGAGATCGCGGACCACCATCTCCAGCGTTTCACGTCGTGCCGGCAACAGTTTGGTGTTAAAACCAACGATTTCGGCCATGCCACCGACGCGAATGCGGTCATCAAACCGCGTCACCGCCACTTTATAGGTCTCATCCAGGATGGTGGAGACCGGCGCGCCCTGCGGATCTTTGATCGGGATAGTCAGGGAATAGCCTTTCAGCGGATAGACCGGAATCGACACGATGTCTTTCAGCAGCGCCGTGGAGTAAGAGCCAAACGCCACGACGTAAGCATCGGCTTTGATGACCTCATCGCTGCACTTCACGCCATAGATGCGATTGCCTTCGCGCAACAGCTGATCCACCGACGTGTCATAACGGAAAGTGACGCCGGCTGCGGCTGCCATCGCCGCCAGACGCTGGGTAAACAGCTGGCAGTCACCGGTTTCGTCATTGGGCAGGCGCAGGCCGCCGGTCAGCTTGTGCGCGGTACCCGCCAGCGCCGGCTCCACGCTGTGCAGCTGATGCGCTTCCAGCAGCTCATAAGGCACCCCCGCTTCACGCAGTACCGCGATGTCTTTGCTGGCGCTGTCAAACTGTTGCTGCGTGCGGAACAGCTGCAAAGTGCCGCCCTGGCGCCCTTCATAGGCGATACCGGTGCTGCTGCGCAATGCCTTCAGGCAGTCGCGGCTGTATTCGGCGATACGCACCATACGGCCCTTATTTTCCTGGTAGTGACGCATGTCGCAGTTGCGCAGCATGTTCCACATCCACTCCAGCTGGAATTTGCTGCCGTCAAGTCGCACCGCCAGCGGTGCGTGTTTCTGAAACATCCACTTTACCGCCTTGAGCGGTACACCGGGCGCCGCCCAGGGTGCCGCATAGCCAGGCGAAATCTGCCCGGCATTGCCGGCACTGGTTTCCAGCGCCGCGCCGGGCTGGCGATCGATTACGGTAACGTCATGCCCCGCCTGCGCCAGATACCACGCACTGGCTACCCCTACGACACCACTACCCAGAATGACTACGCGCATAAGCCCCTCATCGCGAAAAGCATAATTAACTGGTATCACCATCGGGTTTAGCATAACCCGATGGCTGAACTGATATTACATTCGACCCTTTCATTTCACATGTTTTTCACTTAACTGCACACTGAAATCATGCACTCGCGCCAAAATCAGAGTTTTTTGTGCCTTAAAAGCGTTAACCAGCGAATTATTATGCGAAAGGCAGAGCATCTCACTTTTTTCAGGAGAAAGCGCCGCAGTCATATCGCGTGCTTATAAACAGGATTTAATGCTGCAATTTATCACTCAGATAACACATAACCTTATTAGCTACCAAAGCACGCCTATTATGATGATTTTGTACCAAAAGAATTCGATTGAGTTCCCGCATCGGATAAGCGACAGTGGGCTATCATTGAAGTGTTCGCTCAGTTTTTTTGGGCTGTCTTTCTCAGGATGAAGCCTTAAACGATCGTGACAGGTGACACTCTGTTGCCTGCCGCTTGCAAAACAGAGGTGCGCTATGACGACAATGTTTGACGAGCCAACCCGCAACAGCAAACGACTCAGTGACGGTCCCGACTGGACCTTTGAGCTGCTTGATGTCTACCTGGCGGAGATCGACCGCGTGGCCAAAAGCTATGGGCTCGATACCTACCCGCACCAAATTGAAGTGATCACCTCCGAGCAGATGATGGATGCGTACTCCAGCGTGGGGATGCCCATCAATTATGCCCACTGGTCGTTCGGCAAGAAGTTCATCGAAACCGAGCAGCGCTACAAACACGGTCAGCAGGGACTGGCGTATGAAATCGTCATTAACTCGAATCCCTGTATCGCTTATCTGATGGAAGAGAACACCATGACCATGCAGGCGCTGGTGATGGCGCACGCCTGCTATGGTCACAACTCTTTCTTTAAAAACAACTACCTGTTCCGCAGCTGGACCGATGCCAGCTCGATTGTCGATTACCTGCTGTTCGCGCGTAACTACATCTCTGATTGCGAAGAGCGTTATGGCGTGGAAGAGGTCGAGCGGCTGCTGGACTCCTGTCATGCGCTGATGAACTATGGCGTCGATCGCTATAAACGCCCGCAAAAGATTTCGCTGCAGGAAGAGAAAGCGCGGCAGAAAAGCCGGGAAGAGTATCTGCAGAGCCAGGTCAATACGCTGTGGCGCACCCTGCCACGCAAAGAGAAAGAGTTTACTCAGGTAGAGGCGGCGCGCTATCCCTCTGAGCCGCAGGAAAACCTGCTGTACTTTATGGAAAAGAACGCGCCACTGCTGGAGTCGTGGCAGCGTGAAGTGCTGCGCATTGTGCGTAAAGTCAGCCAGTATTTTTACCCGCAGAAACAGACCCAGGTGATGAATGAAGGCTGGGCGACCTTCTGGCACTACACCATCCTGAATCACCTGTACGATGAGGGCAAAGTGTCGGAACGCTTTATGATGGAGTTCCTGCACAGTCATACCAACGTGGTGTATCAGCCGCCGTATAACAGCCAGTGGTATAACGGTATCAACCCATATGCGCTGGGCTTTGCCATGTTCCAGGACATCAAGCGTATCTGTCAGTCGCCAACCGAAGAAGATCGCTACTGGTTCCCGGACATCGCCGGCTCCGACTGGCTGAAGACGCTGCATTTCGCCATGCGCGAATTTAAAGACGAGAGCTTCATCAGCCAGTTCCTGTCGCCGAAAGTGATGCGGGATTTCCGTCTGTTTACGGTGATGGACGACGATCGCAATAATTATCTTGAGATTGCCGCCATTCATGATGAGGCGGGATATCGCGCGATTCGTCAGCAGCTGTCAGCGCAGTACAATCTGAGCAATCTGGAGCCGAATATTCAGGTGTATAACGTTGACCTGCGCGGTGACCGTTCGCTGACGCTACGCTATGTGCCGCAGCAGCGCGCCCCGCTCGATAAGAGCCGTCGTGATGTGCTGAAGCATGTGCACCGGCTGTGGGGTTTTGATGTCAATCTGGAACAGCAGAACGAAGATGGCAGCGTGGAGCTGCTGGATCGCTGCCCGGCGCGCGGACCGACGCTTTAAACAAAATCTCCATGCTCAGGGACGAGCATGTATCTTCCTGCCTGGTAGGCCCCTAATCTCACAGATAATCCTGCACCAACTTCACAGACAGTCAGTATCCGCTGATGCGGCGGGCTATTCGCAGCGCTGAGGCTTTTACGTTGCGCCAGGAGATTCCCGCGGGGAGGCGGGAATCAGGCCGGGCCGGTCAGGAAGACCGATACCGGCCGGTACGTCAGGCGCAACGTGAACGCCGAAGGTACCGCGAAAGCGGCGCGAGGAGCAGCCCGGCAGCAGCGGATACTGGCTGTCCGGGACAGGAACCCGCAAAACGTTTGTACGCTGTTAACGCTTACTGCTCAAATCATCCGGCATGCTTTTCTGCATACTGTGCCAGATTTCACCGCTGCGGCGGCCGTAGTTACGCACGCTGTCGACGATCTGATCCTGCGTCGGCTGTTTGCCACACAGATCCGCCAGCTGACGATAAAAGTTACGCGCCAGTTCACGCGCTTCCGGATTTGAGAAGTAATGGCGGCCAACGCGGGTGTACAGCCCTTTCAGACCGTTGAGAATCAGGCCGTAAATCGGGTTGCCGGAAGCAAAGGCCAGGCCGCGAAACACGCGGTAATCCAGCTCGGTATAGGCTTCAGCCTGATCTTCCTCGCTCAGCGCACTCTCCAGCACTTCACGCGCCTTATCCGGATGATGGCGCAGCGCGCGACTGATAAATATCGACGCGATATTGGTGCGCACTGACAGCAGGTTATCAATTAACTGCGGCACACTGTCGTGGTCAAGACGGGCGAGCGTTTCGAGGATATTAAGACCAGACGTTTCCCAGAAATCATTGACGCGGGTGGGTTTACCATGCTGAATGGTCAGCCAGCCATCACGAGCCAGCCGCTGCAGCACTTCACGCAGAGTGGTGCGGGTCACGCCGATCAGTTCAGAAAGCTCACGTTCAGCAGGAAGAATCGATCCCGGCGGAAAACGGCTGTTCCAGATGCTTTCAATTATGTACTCTTCAGCGAATCCTGCAGGGCTCTGTGCCTTAATCACCATAGCATTTATTTCTCGTTGCTTTCTTTGTCGTAATGGCACTCATCATACCAGAGGGGTCATAGCGGAAATAGCCTGCCAGCGGATTAAAAGCGCGCGCTGGCGCAAAATTCAGCAGCTGCGCAGCGAAATAAGCCGTGGGTTACGCTGCGCTTGCGTGGGCGCTTTTGATGCCGTGTGCTAAAAGCCACGATTTTTTGGCGTGGATCAGGGATAAGTCATTTTTATACATGATTTTTTCCGCCTGCCTGGCTGGCACGGGTACGCTTTTGGTTTACACTGCGATGCATTAACGGCTACGGGAAAAGCAATATGTTGCGATACTTGAATCAATGCTCACGCGGACGCGGTGCCTGGTTATTAATGGCCCTGACCGCCCTGGTTTTTGAACTGGTTGCGCTGTTCTTTCAGCACGTGATGGGACTGCAACCCTGCGTAATGTGTATCTATGAGCGTTGTGCGCTGTTTGGCGTCATGGGCGCCGGCCTGGTGGGTGCAATTGCGCCTAAAACGCCGCTGCGCTGGGCGGCCATCGCCATCTGGCTCTACAGCGCTTATGAAGGGGTACGCCTCTCTTATGAGCACACCATGATTCAGTTGCATCCCAACCCGTTTGTGACCTGCGATTTTGCTGCTCGCTTCCCGAGCTGGCTGCCGCTGGATAAATGGCTGCCGGCGGTATTTGTCGCCAGCGGTGACTGCGCCGAACGCGGATGGACTTTCCTGACCTGGAGCATGCCGCAGTGGATGATCGTGATTTTTGCCGCTTATCTGCTGGTGGGCATTCTGGTATTGATTGCGCAACCGTTCAAAGCAAAACGTCGCGATCTGTTTGGTCGCTGAATACCAGTCAAACTAAGTCTCAGACAAAACAGGCAGCCGCGGCTGCCTGTTGCGTTATCAGCCGTTCCGATCCGGCCGGTCAATAATGTGTTCTTCCCAGTCGCGCACTTCACTCTCGCGCACCGCGATGTATCGCACCGAAATACGCTGAGCATGCATCGCCTTCTTCGACCCGGCAATCAGCGGGTGCCACGCCGGCAGCGTTTTGCCCTCCCCTAACAGCCGGTAAGCGCAGGTGCGCGGCAGCCAGTTAAAGGTCGTGAGATTCTCGCGCGTCAGCTTGATGCAATCTTCTTCGTACTCGAAGCGACGCTCATAATTGCGGCACTGACAGGTCTTGATGTTGAGCTGATTGCAGGCGACGTTGGTGAAGTAAATCTCATCGGTATCCGCATCCTGCAACTTATTCAGACAGCACTGTCCACAGCCGTCGCACAGCGATTCCCACTCTGCGTCGTTCATTTGGTCCAGGCGTTTGGTCTGCCAGAAAGGTTGATCGGTCATGATAGCGGTCCGGGTTGAGCAACAAGACCGCACCTTATAAAGCTTCAGGTGCGGTGATGCAAGTATTACAGTACGCGGGTGCTGATACCGTGACCGGCCAGCGACACTTCCAGCTTATCGCCGGAGCGCAGCGGGCCCACGCCTTCAGGCGTACCGGTCAGCACCACGTCACCGGCGCGCAGCGTGAAGTACTGGCTCATGTAAGCAATCAGCGGCAGAATTTTGTGGATCATGTCTGCCGTGGTGCCATGCTGACGCACCTCGCCGTTGATCACAAGCTTCAGTTCGGCGTCCTGCGGATCGACGCTGAATTCAGCCGCCGGAATAAACCCGGACAGCGGACAGGAGTTATCGAAACTCTTGGCGCGCTCCCATGGCTGACCGGCTTTCTTAAACCCGGCCTGCAGATCGCGCAGCGTTAAATCCAGCGCGACGCCATAACCGGCGATCGCTTTCGCCACGTGCTCTTCACTGGCCTGCTTCAGGGTAGCGCCAATCAGCACTGCCAGCTCCACTTCATGATGCACCTCGCCAAAGCTGGCCGGGATCGACAGTGGCTGCCGCAAATCGCACACCGCGGTTTCCGGTTTGATAAACACCACCGGCTCACTCGGGGTGGCGCTGCCCATCTCTTTAATATGCTTTGCATAGTTGCTGCCGACGCACACCACTTTGCTGACCGGATAATCCAACAGCGCGCCCTGCCAGTTACGATGCTGATACATGCTAATCCCCTGCTTGAGTTGTGTTTGGTGCCAGCCGCGCTGGCGAAGATGTCTCATCAGCCGCCGGAACGTGGCAGGCTGCTGAGCACTATATTAGCGGGTTTATCGCGGCGCACGTGACGGAAAGCGGCAAAAGCCGTTCCCCTGTTCATCAGGTCCGCCGCTTTAGACAACGATTATTGCCCACAATAATGGGTTAAGGTGAGCAATTAAATTAATGCCGAAGCACTGATTATATTTACAGGATATATTTTTACAGATGAATCTGAATTAAACTTTTTTACCCTGTTCAAGATGAATGTTGAGCAGACTTTCTACCGGTGGTGGGATCTGCAAATAATAACCTTGTTCGCTTAAACCCTGCTTCACTTTATTGATGTCAGCGTTGGCCAGCCTGTCGCGCTGGTCGAGGGACAGCACCATCGCCAGCTGCGGTTTACCAAAGCCGCGCAGCAGTTCTTCCGGGACGCGCGAAAAATCGTCTTTTTTTTCTACATACAGATAAGTCTGGTCGCGTTGCGGGCTTCTATAGATCACACAAAACATATTTTTTACTCGAATTAACTAAGGGCGTCACTTGCCTGAATATAGCAGTAACTATAACATGCTTGCAGAACTTCGAATATTGACCCGCGGGTGTTAATGACGATTTTATCGGCGTTTACTTCAGGGTCGTAAAACAGGACTGAGTCAGGACAGATGTCGCAATCGCCAATCGAATTCAAGGGCAGCAGTTTTACCCTGTCAGTTGTTCATCTGCACCATTCGCAACCCGAGGTGATTCGTCAGGCGCTGCAGGACAAGATCGACCAGGCCCCGGCTTTTCTGCACAACGCGCCGGTGGTGCTGAACGTGTCAGCCCTGAACGGTGACATCAACTGGAAGCAGATGCAGCAGGCCGTCAGTGCCACCGGCTTACGCATTGTGGGCGTGAGCGGCTGTAAAGATGAAGCCCTGAAAAAGATGATTGCCCGCGCTGGCCTGCCGGTGCTGTCAGAGGGTAAAGAGAACCGCAAACGCGCTGATGCGCCCGCGCCGGAGCCGGAAGCGGTCGCGCCGCCGGTCAGCGAACCGGCCAGCAAAACGCGTATCATCAATACGCCAGTGCGTTCCGGTCAGCAGATTTACGCGCGCAACGCCGATTTGATCGTCACCAGCAGCGTCAGCGCCGGTGCCGAACTGGTGGCAGACGGCAACATTCATATTTACGGCATGATGCGCGGCCGCGCGCTGGCCGGTGCCAGCGGCGATCGCGACTGCCAGATTTTTTGCACCAACCTGTCAGCAGAGTTGGTCTCCATTGCCGGCGAATACTGGATCATGGACCAGATCCCGGCGGAATTCTTTGGTAAAGCTGCGCGCCTGTGCCTTAAAGAGGGCGCGCTCACCATCCAGACACTTAATTAGGCCCCTTTTCTTTCGTTAAGGAAATCAACATTTATGGCACGCATCATTGTAGTTACATCGGGTAAAGGGGGCGTTGGCAAGACCACGTCAAGCGCGGCCATCGCCACAGGGTTAGCGCAGAAAGGCAAAAAAACCGTGGTGATCGATTTCGATATCGGTCTGCGTAACCTCGATCTGATCATGGGCTGTGAACGCCGCGTGGTGTATGACTTTGTCAACGTTATTCAGGGCGATGCGACGCTGAATCAGGCACTGATTCGCGACAAGCGCACCGAGCAGCTTTATATTCTGCCCGCGTCACAAACCCGTGATAAAGATGCCCTGACCCGCGAAGGCGTGGAAAAAGTGCTGAACGACCTGGCGGCAATGGACTTCGATTTTATCGTCTGCGACTCGCCGGCCGGTATCGAAACCGGTGCGCTGATGGCGCTGTACTTCGCGGATGAAGCGATCATTACCACCAACCCGGAAGTCTCTTCCGTGCGTGACTCAGACCGTATTCTCGGCATCATCTCGTCGAAATCACGTCGCGCTGAAAACAGCGAAGAGCCGGTAAAAGAGCACCTGTTACTGACCCGCTATAACCCGGGACGCGTAACGCGTGGCGACATGCTGAGCATGGAAGACGTGCTGGAAATCCTGCGCATTCCTCTGGTCGGCGTGATTCCGGAAGATCAGTCGGTGCTGCGCGCGTCTAACCAGGGTGAGCCCGTGATCCTCGATGCAAACTCTGACGCCGGTAAAGCTTACGCTGATACCGTAGATCGCCTGCTTGGCGAAGAACGCCCCTTCCGCTTTATTGAAGAAGAGAAGAAGGGTTTCCTGAAACGCCTGTTCGGGGGATAACCAATGGCATTACTTGATTTCTTTTTATCCCGTAAGAAGAACACAGCCAACATAGCCAAGGAGAGGCTGCAGATTATCGTGGCCGAACGCAGAAGGGGCGACAGTGAGCCCCACTATCTGCCGCAGCTGAAGCGCGATATCCTGGAAGTGATCTGTAAATACGTGAAAATTGACCCGGACATGGTCACGGTGCAGCTGGATCAGAAAGGGGATGACATCTCTATCCTCGAGCTCAACGTGACGCTGCCGGAGACGGAAGACGTTCCTAAATGATTGTAGCGGGTTCCTGATTTTCCCCTGCGTGGTTGCGCAGGGGAAAACGTTCCGCTTACAGCGTGTGTAAAATCTCGTCGATACCGGCTTTCAACACCTCACCCCGCCAGCCTGCCAGCAGTTCCGGCGGACGCGTGGCGCTCTTCAGTCCCCAGTGCACGCTCAGCACCTGGTTAATTTGGCGCCGTGATGCTAACAGCTCCTGACTGTAACCGGTCTGCTCACTCACCTGCTGTACCAGCGCTTTAATCGCCTTGAACGCCTGCTTGTAATGCGCGTGGTCAATCAGATTAGGCAACGGCGGCGGTAACGTGGCCTCATCCAGCGCCTGCGCCTCTGCCACCATTGCCACCAGCGCCTTACCGTGGAAGCGGATTTCGTGACCGTTCAGGCCGAGATGATCCAGCTCGCCAAGGCTACCAGGCATAAAGCGCGCGACTTTCCACAGGTTCTCTTCGCGCACCACAAAATTCACCGCCATGTCTTTCTGCCGGGCGAGGTTGAGACGCCACGCGGCCAGACGCTGCAGCACCGCCAGCTGGCGCGGACGCAGCTGCCACGCGTTGGTGATATCGCGCCACGCCTCTTCCGGCTGCAGCACGTCAAGACGGCGCTGACACAGCGTGGCGCATTCACTCAGCGCCGCCGCCATGTTGCCTGCCGCTTCGGTTTGCGCCACCAGCTGATGGGCGATCGGCAACAGATAAGCCACATCGGCCGCAGCGTACTGGCACTGCCGCTCAGTAAGCGGACGCGCCAGCCAGTCGGTGCGCGCTTCGCTCTTATCCAGCTCAATCTGGTTGAAATGATTGACCATCGCGGCAAAGCCCCACGACAGCGGCTGCCCGGCGAAAGCGGCCAGAATCTGCGTATCGATCATCGGCTCCGGCAGACAGCCGAAACGATGCAGGAAGACTTCGAGGTCTTCCCCGCCGGCGTGCAGGAACTTGGTCAGCTGACGATCCTGCAGCAGCGCAATAAACGGTGCCCAGTCGCTGATGGTTAACGGATCGATCAGAACCAGTTGCTCGCCATCGAAGAGCTGGATCAGGCCAAGCTGCGGATAGTACGTGCGGGTGCGCACGAATTCGGTATCCAGCGCCACGGCGCGATGCTGACGGGCCTGCTGGCATACGGCGGCCAGCTGGTCATTATGGTCGATCAGGGTGTAATTCACGTTGTCTTTCTCGCTGCGGCAAACCTCGCACAGCGCTCCATGTTAAAAGCAATAAAAACGCCGGACGGTGCCGGCGTTAACCTGAGCATTCAGCGGAAGCCAGTACTACGCTTCGCGCTTCGCCTCGTCGCGCAATTCGCGACGTAAAATTTTACCGACGTTGGTCTTCGGCAGCTCATCACGAAACTCGATAATCTTCGGCACTTTATAGCCGGTGAGCTGACGGCGACAATGATCCAGCACTTCCTCTTTCGTTAGCGACGGATCTTTTTTTACGATGCACACTTTTACCGCTTCGCCGGAGAGATCGCTCGGCACGCCAATCGCCGCCGCTTCGCGCACCTTGGCGTGCTGCATCAGCACATCTTCGATTTCGTTAGGATACACGTTAAAGCCGGACACCAGAATCATGTCTTTTTTACGATCGACGATGCGGATAAACCCTTCAGCGTCCACGGTAACAATATCACCGGTGTGCAGCCAGCCATTTTTTAGCACTTCCTCGCTGGCATCCGGCCGCTGCCAGTAGCCAACCATTACCTGCGGCCCGCGAATGCACAGTTCACCCGGTTCGCCCGGCGGTACGTCGCGGTCTTCATCATCGACAATACGCACGTCGGTGGACGGAACCGGCAAACCGATGCTGCCGGTGTGGCAGGTAATATCATACGGATTAACCGACACCAGCGGTGAGCATTCGGTGAGTCCGTAGCCCTCCAGCAGATAGTGCCCGGTGAGTTTCTCCCAGCGCTCGGCCACCGCTTTCTGCACCGCCATACCGCCGCCGGCAGACAGACGCAGCGTGGAGAAGTCCAGCTGGTTAAAATTGGCATCGTTCAGCAGGGCGTTGAACAACGTATTAACACCGGTGATGGCGGTAAAGGGAAATTTGCTCAGCTCTTTAACGAAGCCGGGAATATCACGCGGGTTGGTAATCAGCAGGTTGGTGCCGCCTAGGTCGAGGAATAGCAGACAGTTCACCGTCAGGGCAAAGATGTGATAAAGCGGCAGCGCGGTTACCACCTGCTCCTGACCGGCGCGCAGCAGTTTACCGTAGGTGGCTTTGGTCTGCTCCAGATTAGCCTGCATGTTGCCGTGGGTCAGCATGGCGCCTTTCGCCACGCCGGTAGTGCCACCGGTGTACTGCAGAAATGCCAGATCCTGATTGCTGATCACAGGACGATGATAGCTCATCTGCTCGCCCTGCTGCAGCGCATGACGGAACGGTACCGCTCCTGGCAGATGGTATTTCGGTACCAGCTTTTTCACGTATTTAACGACGAAGTTCACCAGCGTGGCTTTCACCGGCGCCAGCTGATCGCCCATGCGCGTCAGCATCACGTGCTTAACCGGGGTCTCCGCGACCACTTTTTCCAGCGTATGGGCGAAATTGGAGACAATGACAATCGCACTGGCACCGCTGTCGTTAAGCTGGTGCTTCAGCTCACGCGGCGTGTACAACGGGTTAACATTCACCACCACCATACCGGCACGCAGGACGCCAAACAGCGCCACCGGATACTGCAGCAGATTCGGCATCATCAGCGCGACGCGATCGCCCTGCTGCAAGCCTAATCCCTGTTGCAGCCAGGCCGCAAAAGCACGGCTCTGCTGCTCCAGCTGGCGGTAAGTCATTGGCTGGCCCATGTTAATGAAAGCCACCTGATCGGCATAACGTTGCGCTGCGTGTTCGAAAAGATCGACCAAAGAGGGATAACGGTCTGCGTTAATTTCCGCTGGTACATCTGGCGGATAGCGTTTCAGCCAAACCTTGTTCAAAGATTCACCCCGATATTCTTGTTGCGTAGCCATCGCCGCCTCTGCAATCAGTGTTGTTAACAATATTTTAACTGATTGTACCAGTTTGCCTGTTCCGGCATTTTCAGGTTGCGAGGCGCATCACTAAATTTCGCGCATCGGTTGCGCGCCCAATAAAAAGGCCCGTTCGCGAGCACCGCGACCGGGCCGTAAAAAAACCTGTTTAGCGCTATTCGGTAAGAATGGTCTCGACCTGCGCCGGACCGCCGGTATTCATGCCCCAGTAGGGGTTAGGCCCCCAATAGCCGGGATGGCGACGCGTCGGCCCGTACCAAATCCACGGATCGATCGGTTGCGGCGGCGTCATCACCTGCTGAGTCAGATGCCAGCGCTGATAACCGCGCACATCAATCACCACAAAGTTGTAACTGGCTTTGCCAATTTCCCCTTTCTCGGTGCCTTTGATATTGCCCAGCACCGTGACGTACTGATTATTGACGTCGATCGGATCAACAAAACCATGAATGTCAGCATAAATGCGGCCAATTGACGCAGCACCGAGGCGCGGTCGCGCGCTGTCATCCAGCGGCTGAGTGGCAATTTCCAGCCGGGTCAGGCCGTTAAGGTTGGTCACCTTCACGACTTTGCCGCCGAAGCGCGACTCCTGGCCGACATACAGCTGCGGCGCATTCATCACGCGTAATAAATCCTGCTGTGGAAGCTGAGAACTCCCTTTAATGGCATCCGGCACCGACACGCAGCCGCTGAGCAACAGCGCACAGGCTAACAGAGCGCCAGACATCCCTTTACGACTAATTGGCATAGCACTTCTCCTGTTATTTCTCCGTTAGACTGAAGGCGCAAAAATAAGTTGCGTGGGCGCCTAGCGTCCCGGCAATTTTTTCCATGCCACTTCATTGCGCAGATAAACCGGCTCAGCATTTTCCACCGCCACGCTATCGCCGCGCTGCCAGGCGCTGAGCGCCAGCGGCAGCATATCTTCTGCGGCAGGCAGCGTGACCGTGGTGGTCAGCAGTTGTGCCCCGGTCGTGCCAGCCAGCAGCTGCGGATAAGCCTGCCAGCCGGTGCCGACGGTGGCCCACTCGCCGCTAAGCTGCGCGATGCGCGCCTGTGCCGCTTCCGGCTTGAGTACGGCTTCGCTCTCAGCGCCCTGCCACTCGCCCTGCTGATCACGCTGATATTCTGCCCAGTAGACTTCACCCATGCGCGCATCAATCGCCGCCAGCACGCGCGTTGCCCCGGTCAAACGCCAGGCGCCCTGCGCCATGGTGGCCAGCGAGGATACGCCAATCATCGGCAAATTTGCGCCCAGCGCCAGGCCCTGCGCGATGCCAATGCCGATGCGCACGCCGGTAAAACTGCCGGGCCCGCGGCCAAACGCCAGCGCGTCCAGCGCGCTCAGCGCCAGCGACTGCGCCTGCAGCAATTCCTGCACCAGCGGCAGAATACGTTGAGTATGATCGCGGGGCGCGATTTCGAAGCGGGCATCGATCTGCTGCTGATTCAGCAGCGCGGCAGAACAGGCTTCTGTCGCGGTGTCCAGGGCTAAAATTCGGGCGGGCATAACAACCTCAGAGAATCAAAATGGCGCGCATCTTACCACAGCCTGGCACAAATTAGTGCTGCTCTGGCGGACGCACAAAGTCAATCGCACGCTGTAAATCGCGGGTGCGTGGTGTCGGCGGCAGGCTATTAAGGAACAGACCGCCATACGGACGCGACACCAGCCGCTGGTCACAAATCACCAGCACGCCGCGATCGTCGGTATCGCGAATCAGACGGCCCACGCCCTGCTTGAGGGTGATCACCGCGTCCGGCAGCTGCACATCGTTGAACGGATCGCCGCCGCGCAGACGGCAATCCTCCATGCGCGCCTTCAGCAGCGGATCTTCCGGCGAGGTAAACGGCAGCTTGTCGATGATCACCAGCGACAGCGCATCACCGCGCACGTCAACGCCTTCCCAGAAGCTGCTGGTGGCCACTAGCAGTGCATTGCCGGCGTCAAGAAACTGTTTGAGCAGCTGGCCTTTGCTGGTTTCGCCCTGCAACAGCACCGGTAAGGTCATGGAGGCGCGGAACTCCGCCGCCAGCTCACGCATCATTTTGTGCGAGGTGCACAGGAAGAAACAGCGCCCTTTGTTGGCTTCAATCAGCGGTTTCATCATGCGTGCCAGCTGACGCGCACCGCCGGGATAGTTGGGTTCCGGCATGTTGCGCGGCACGCACAGCAAGGCCTGCTGCGCATAATCAAACGGACTTTCGAGGATCAGGGTGCGGGCATTATCCACGCCGAGCCGGCTGGCGAAGTGGCTCATCTGTTCGTTGACCGCCAGCGTCGCCGAGGTAAATACCCACGCCGCTTTGCGTCCGTCCATCACTTCGCGGAAGCGCTCCGCAACCGACAGCGGCGTCAGCGCCAGCGTAAAGTGCCGGCTGCTGCATTCGTACCAGTAGCTAAAGCCCGGTTCATCAATCGCACGTAAACGCTTGAGCCGGGTGCGATACAGCGCGGCACGCTCGAAGGCAGCGTCCAGCAGCGCGGAACGGCCCAGCGACAGCTTAATCACGTCGTAACACAGCTCGAGCGCATCATCCAGCAGCGTAAACATGCGCATGATGTTGTTGTCGCTCAGCAGGTCACGCAGATTGCCGCGAAAACCGGGCTCGCCCAGCGTCAGGCGGAAATCCTGTGCGCACTGCGCCAGCCGGTCGGCGGATTTCTGCAGCTGCTGCACATCGCGCACCTCGGTGCGGTAGGCAAGGATAATGTCTTTGGCGAGATCCTGCAGTTGCCGGCTCGACAGCTGCTGGCCAAAATACTGGCTGGCTATATCCGGCAGCTGGTGCGCTTCATCGAAGATCATCACGTCGGCTTCCGGGATCAGCTCGCCAAATCCCCCCTCTTTGACCACCAGGTCAGCGAGAAACAGGTGATGGTTCACCACCACCACATCCGCATCCATCGCTTTTTTGCGCGCCTTCACCACGAAGCAATCTTTATACAGCGGGCAATCGCTGCCGAGGCAGTTATCGTTGGTGCTGGTAACGTAAGGCCAGATCGGGCTGTCTTCCGCGACGCCGGCGCAGCTGCTGACGTCGCCATCAACGGTCTCCGATGACCAGCTGCGCACGTTAATCAAATCACCGAGCGCCTGCACGCTGAGATCGCCGCCGGTCTGATTTTGCTGCTCCAGCCGTTCCAGGCATAGATAGTTGGAGCGCCCTTTCAGCAGCGCGGTTTTGCCGCTGAACGCCAGGGCGCGGGCAATGGTCGGCAGATCGCGGTTGTAGAGCTGATCCTGCAACGCTTTGGAACCGGTCGACACGATGACTTTTTTCTTCGCCCGCAACGCCGGTGCCAGATAAGCATAAGTTTTACCGGTGCCGGTGCCGGCCTCGACCACCAGCTCGCCCGCCTGCTGCACCGCTTCGCTCACTGCCTGCGCCATTTCGCGCTGTGCCGCGCGCGGCTTAAAGCCGGGAATCGCCTGCGCTAACGCGCCATCCGCTGCAAAATCGTCTGCCACACATCCTCACCGATTGCTCTTAAAACTACTGTAATTATGTCAGGATTCACCGCAGGCGACCACAACAGATGACAGCCGGCCATGGGATATGGCAGGCTAACGCAGCAAAAATAAAGGAGAACAGTATGACCATTACGCGTATTGATGCCGAGCACCGCATGTCCGAAGCGGTTGTACATGACCAGACCGTGTATTACACCAGCGTGCCGGAGAATCTGGATGACGATGCGGAAGCGCAGACCGCCAACGCGCTGGCGGTGATTGACCGCATCCTGACGCGCGTGGGTTCGGATAAAAGCAAAATTCTCGACGCCACCATTTTCCTGGTAGACAAAGAGGACTTTGCCGCGATGAACCGCGCCTGGGATGCGTGGGTCTCGCCGGGTAATGCGCCGGTACGCTGCACGGTGCAGGCCGGCCTGATGAATCCGCGCTATAAAGTGGAAATCAAAATCATCGCCGCGCTATAACGCTCGCCGGGCGCTATTCGTCGTCTTCGTCCTCTTCGAAGCGCGCCCGAATCGCTTCGCCCTGATGGCTCTGGCGAATTTCCTGCGCCACCTGCGCAATCGCCTGCCCGCTGGACATGCCGCCGGCCATCAGTTCCTGAATACGTTCCACTGCCTGCTGCTGTTGTTCGTGCGATAAAGCCGGAAGACCTGAAAACATGATGCACTCCTGTAATGGGGGGACGCATTATTCCACGCTGAACAAACAGGTGCCAGCAGCAAAAAAATATGCCAGGCTACGCGCCTGCCTGCTGAACTGATTTAGCCAAACGAACGTGAAAACCCTCTCGCTACAGTATACGCCCGATACACTTTTACACCGTTTTTCCACGCTGGCGCACCGTCCGTGGGCGATGCTGCTGACCTCAGGTCACGCCGAGCACGCGGATAACCGTTTCGATATCCTCACCGCCGACCCGCGGGTGACCCTGACGACGCGCGGTGACAGTACCGCCATCGACGACGGCACCGGCATCAGCCACTCTAACGCCGATCCGCTGCAGCTGGTGCAGCAACAGCTGGACGCGCTGGGCATCCGGCCGGCGTTTGATGCAAATCTGCCGTTTCAGGGCGGCGCGCTGGGTCTGTTTGGTTATGACCTCGGTCGCCGTTTCGAAACGCTGCCGCAGCGGGCGCAGCAGGATTTACACACGCCGGATATGGCGGTCGGCATTTATGACTGGGCGCTGATTGCCGATCATCATCGCCAGACGCTGACGCTGATTGCCCTGCACGACGCGGAGCAGCGCTGGCAGTGGCTACAGGCGCTGGCGGTGCCGCAGCCCAAACCTTTTGCCCTGACCAGCGACTGGCAGGCCAATATGAGCTATGCGCAGTACGCCGCGCGTTTCCAGGCAGTGCAGGCCTACATTCAGGCGGGCGACTGCTACCAGGTTAATCTGGCGCAGCGTTTTCAGGCCAGCTATCGCGGCGATGAGTGGCAGGCGTTTTTACGTCTCAACCGCGCCAACCGCGCGCCGTTCAGCGCCTTCCTTCGTCTGCCGCACAGTGCCGTGCTGAGCCTGTCACCGGAGCGTTTTCTCTCGCTGCAGCAGCAGCAGATTGAAACCCGGCCGATTAAAGGCACGCTGCCGCGCCTGGCCGATCCGCAGGCCGATCGGCTGCAGGCGGAGAAACTGGCCAGCGCCGAAAAAGATCGGGCGGAAAACCTGATGATTGTGGACCTGCTGCGTAATGATATTGGCCGCGTCGCCGAGCCGGGCAGCGTCAGCGTGCCGGAGCTGTTTGTGGTGGAGCCGTTCCCGGCGGTGCATCACCTGGTTAGCACGGTGCGGGCCAGGCTGCCAGACGCGCTCTCCGCTACCGATTTGCTGCGCGCCTGTTTCCCCGGCGGCTCCATTACCGGCGCACCCAAGATCCGCGCGATGGAGATCATCGAAGAACTCGAACCGCAGCGGCGTAATGCGTGGTGCGGCAGTATCGGCTACATCAGCCTGTGCGGGCGTATGGACAGCAGCATTACCATCCGCACGCTGATTGCCGAAAACCAGCAGCTGTACTGCGCGGCGGGTGGCGGTCTGGTGGCTGACAGCGAGGCTGAGGCGGAATATCAGGAGACGCTGCACAAGCTCA
The DNA here is from genome assembly GCF_059730845.1 of gamma proteobacterium symbiont of Scutellera amethystina. Classification (NCBI taxonomy): domain Bacteria; kingdom Pseudomonadati; phylum Pseudomonadota; class Gammaproteobacteria; species gamma proteobacterium symbiont of Scutellera amethystina. The sequence continues at coordinate 1,940,746 of NZ_AP035935.1, read as the reverse complement.
ACCGTATTCTGCCCTGTCTGCGTGATGAGGCGTGATATGGAGTTGACGCTGGCGCAGTTTCTCAGTCGCTTTGTGCTGCAGCCGCCGCTGGCGACCGCGCACAGCGTGATCAGCGGACGCCGTGCCGCGGTGCTGGTACCGGTGATTGATGGCGACCAGCCTGAACTGCTACTGACCCGCCGCTCCGCGCTACTGCGCAAACACGCCGGGCAGGTGGCGTTCCCCGGCGGCATGATGGATGCCACTGACGATTCGCTGATCGCCACCGCGCTGCGTGAGGCGCAGGAAGAAGTGGGCATCGCGCCGCAGCAGGTGCGGGTGGTCGGCGTGTTACCGCCAGTCACCAGCAGTACCGGTTTCGCCGTCACGCCCGTGGTCGGTATCATTCCGCCGCACTTACCGCTGCGGCTCAACCCGGATGAAGTTGAAAGCGCCTTTTCCATGCCGCTCGCAGAGGCGCTGCGGCTGGGGCGCTACAGCGGACTGACGCTGCGCCGCGGTCATCGCCAGCACCAGGTGTGGCTGTCATGGTATGAAGATTATTTTATCTGGGGCATGACCGCCGGTATCCTGCGCGCGCTCGGCCAGCAGATCGCCCTGCCCTGATCCCCCGTCCCGTTTCACCCTGCCCGAAAAATTGATCCCGTTCACATCCGGGGATGCGGATAACTATTTCTGTGGTTTATAATTAGTTTATTTCATGCGAAAAGCTGCTCGCTGCCGTCCGCTGGCGATTACTATTAGCCGCATTAACGGCCTGCGCCGTAGAAAAGAAGATTTGTGAGGAGCGTCACCGGTGATAAGTGTTTTTGACATGTTCAAAGTGGGTATCGGCCCGTCCAGTTCGCATACCGTTGGCCCGATGAAAGCGGGCAAACAGTTTGTTGACCTGCTGATCGAACAGGGCAAGCTGCAGGATGTGACGCGCGTGGCGGTGGATGTCTACGGCTCACTGTCGCTCACCGGGAAAGGACACCACACCGACATTGCCATCATCATGGGTCTGGCCGGCTTTGAGCCTGCCAGCGTCGACATCGACAGCATTCCGGCGTTTATCAAAGATGTCGAAACGCGTGAGCGGCTGCTGCTGGCACAGGGCGCGCGCGAGGTCGACTTCCCGCGTGACGGCGGCATGGTATTCCGCAGCGAAAACCTGTCGCTGCATGAAAACGGCATGACCCTGTACGCGTTTGCCGGCGATCGGCTACTTGAGCGCAAAACCTATTACTCGATTGGCGGCGGCTTTATTGTCGACGAAGCGCATTTTGGTCAGTCAGTGCTGGATGAGGTCGCCGTGCCCCACCCGTTCCATTCAGCCAAAGAGTTGCTCAGTCATTGCCGCGATACCGGCATGTCGCTTTCCGGGCTGGTGATGAAAAACGAACTGGCGCTGCACAGCCGTGACGAGATTTACGCCTATTTTGGTAACATCTGGCAAACCATGCAGGCGTGTATCGATCGTGGCCTGAATACCGAAGGCGTGCTGCCGGGCCCGCTGCGCGTGCCGCGCCGGGCGGCGTCGCTGCGACGTCTGCTGGTCTCCTCGACCAAACACTCCAACGATCCGATGAACGTCATCGACTGGGTCAATATGTTTGCGCTGGCGGTGAATGAAGAGAATGCAGCCGGTGGTCGGGTGGTCACTGCACCGACCAACGGTGCCTGCGGTATCGTGCCGGCGGTGCTGGCGTATTACGATCACTTCATCGAAACGGTCACGCCGGATATTTTTATCCGCTACTTCCTCGCCTCGGGCGCGATTGGCGTGTTGTATAAAATGAACGCCTCGATTTCCGGTGCCGAAGTCGGCTGCCAGGGAGAAGTGGGCGTGGCCTGCTCAATGGCCGCCGCCGGCCTCGCTGAACTGCTGGGAGCCAGCCCGGAGCAGGTGTGCGTTGCCGCTGAAATCGGCATGGAACACAACCTCGGACTGACCTGCGATCCGGTCGCCGGTCAGGTACAGGTGCCATGCATTGAGCGTAACGCCATTGCTTCGGTGAAAGCGATCAACGCCGCGCGAATGGCGCTGCGCCGCACCAGCGAGCCGCGCGTATCGCTGGATAAGGTGATCGAGACTATGTACGAGACCGGCAAAGACATGAACGCTAAATATCGTGAGACCTCGCGCGGCGGTCTGGCGATCAAGGTGCAGTGCGACTGACCGGCAACGTCGCGTTTCGCTGCTGACAATTGCAGCGATCGGCCATTATTTCTGCAATGGCCTCTACCTCCGCGTTATCAAACCAGATACATTATTTTTGCGCGCGACCTCTAATGGTCGCGCGATTTTTTAGTGCCGCTTTTTTTCTCCAGCCGCGCTAAATTTGGCCGCCGCCATGCCGATAACTTTCACGTTAATTTGGTCTCATTCTTTGTCTTAGCAAGGTGGTTACTGATGCTCCTTCCCCAGCAATTTGTGGGTCAATTTCGCCGTAAGCGCCTGCTTATTGCGTTGGTGATCGCGTCGCTGGTTCTCATTCTTACGCTGACTTTTCGCTACATCGAAGAGAAGTCACGCATTGAGCAGCAGTCCCTTAACTTTGCCACCCGCGCGATTGAGCGCTTTGACCGCATGTTTTCGCCGCTGGACGTCTCCGCCAACAACACGCTGGGGCTGGTGGGCGTGCCCTGCACGCAGGTGCGCTACCCGCTGATTGAGAAGATCGCCGCGCTGCAAACCGTGCGCACCGTGCTGCTGGTGCAGGACGATACCATCTACTGTTCGAGTATTTATGGCCCGCGCCACATCTCGTTCAGCCAGACCTATCCCGAGCTGGCGATCAACAATCAGCGCATGATGCTGTCCACCGACGACTACCTGCTGAAAGGTTCGCCGGTGCTGCTGCTGTGGACGCCAAAATCGCTGGATAACCAGGACGGCCTGCTGCAGATCATCAACATTGAACTGATGACCAACTATCTGCTGGAGCCGCAGCTGCCGTGGGTGGAGCGCGCGATCTTTAACGTAGGCGGACAGAGCCTCGAGTACGGTAATCCGCTGATCGAGCATACCGTGCCGTCCGATGACGAAGTGGCCTACGATCAGGCCTCGCTGCGTTATCCCTACAGCATTACGCTGTACGGTCCCTCTCCGGCGCGGCTGGCGCTCAACACGCTGCCGTCTCAGCTGCCGCTGGCGGTACTGCTGAGCCTGCTGCTGGGCTATATCGTCTGGCTGGCCACCGCCAATCGCATGAGTCTGAGCTGGCAAATCAGCTATGGCATCACCGCTAACGAATTTATGGTCTACTGCCAGCCGCTGATCAATGCCCGCAGCGGCGACTGCGATGGTATCGAGCTGCTGCTGCGCTGGCACAATCCGCGCCAGGGCTGGATTGCACCGGACGTATTTATTCCGCTGGCCGAACGCCAGAATCTGATTGCACCGCTGACGCGCTTTGTGATTGCCAGAGTCGTCGCGGAGTTGCCTAATCTGCCACAGTGCCCGGCATTTCATATCGCGATTAACGTCGCGGCCAGCCACTTCCGCGACCGCCTGATTGTTGAGGATTTACAGCGCTACTGGTGGCCCGCCAATCCCCTGCCGCAACTGGTGGTGGAGCTGACCGAGCGCGATGCGCTGCCAGTTATCGACCAGACGGTCGTGGCGCAGCTGCATGAAATTGGCGTGCGGCTGGCGATTGACGATTTCGGCACCGGCCACAGTTCGCTGGCCTATCTGAAGGACCTGAAGCCGGACGTACTGAAAATCGATAAAATTTTTACCGCCGCGATTGGTACTGACGCGATCAACGCCACGGTGACCGATATGGTGATTTCACTGGCGCAGCGGCTGAATATCGCGCTGGTCGCGGAGGGCGTGGAAACCGCCGAGCAGGCGCATTATCTGCGCGAGCGCGGCGTGGATCATCTGCAGGGTTACTACTATGCGCGCCCGATGCCGATTGAGGACTTCCCGCAATGGCTGGCGCAGCATCAGGCGCAGCTGGGCGCCTGATGCCGGACGACATCAGGCGTCGCCCTCTTCCTCGTCGTGGTGCGGCTTGTCTTTGGTGACGCGCACCAGATCGATACGGTAATCCGTGGCTTCGATAATCTGGAAGTGCAGCGGTGGCAAATCGATAATCTCGCCCGGCAGCGGCAGCTGTCCCTTCTGCTCAATCAGCAGGCCGGCGAGCGACGCGTGATCTTCATCCGGATCGACCAGCTCATGGTGGTCGAGCAACTGCTGCAGCGAGTGCAGATCGGTACCGCCCTTCACCAGCCAGCCGTCGCCATCCGCCACCACATCCGGCGTTTCGTCTTCGTCCGGGAACTCACCGGCAATCGCTTCCAGCACGTCCAGCGGCGTAATCAGGCCCTGCACCACACCAAATTCGTTGGTAACGATGACGAAGCTCCCTTTAGCACGACGCAATACGCCCAGCAGGTTGATCGGATCCAGTGTTTCCGGCACCACAATCGGCGGCGTGTTGGCCGCGAAGGTCGCGACATCCATACCGTGCTCCAGCGCCACCAGCAGCTCTTTCGCGCGCACCACGCCGATGATCTCATCCAGCTCGCCACGACACACCGGGAACAGACTGTGAGGCGTATCCAGCAACTGAATGCGGATCTCATCCAGCGGACGCGAGACGTCAACCCATGAGATATCGCCGCGCGGCGTCATGATGCTGCGAATCGAACGCTGTGACAGCGTCAGCACGCCGTTAATCATGTAACGCTCTTCGTCTTTAAACGCTTCCTGCGGCATCGCTTCGGTCAGCGACGCTTCTTCGGTATGCGCCGGCTGGTTACGCTGGCGCCCGCCCATCAGACGCAGAATCGCTTCGGCGGTACGTTCACGCATCGGACGGTGCGCCTGATGACGGATAAAGTTCCGGCGCGCAATCTGGTTGAACAGCTCAATCAGAATCGAGAAGCCAATTGCCGCGTACAGATAACCTTTCGGAATATGGAAACCAAAGCCTTCCGCCACCAGCGACAGACCAATCATCAGCAGGAAGCTCAGACACAGCACCACCACCGTTGGGTGCGCGTTGACGAAGCGGGTCAGCGGTTTTGAGGCCAGCAGCATCACGCCCATGGCAATCACCACCGCCGTCATCATCACCGGCAGATGGTTCACCATACCGACGGCGGTAATCACCGCGTCCAGGGAGAACACCGCGTCCAGCACCACAATCTGCGTCACGACCGCCCAGAAGCTGGCATAGGCTTTGTTGCCCTGATGCTCCATGCCACGGTTTTCCAGCCGCTCGTGCAGTTCCATGGTGGCCTTAAACAACAGGAACAAACCACCAATCAACAGAATTAAATCTCGTCCGGAAAAGCTGAAATCGCCTACGCTGAATAGGGGTCGCGTCAGCGTCACCATCCAGGAGATCAGCGACAGCAGGCCGAGGCGCATCACCAGCGCCAGCGACAGACCAATCAGGCGCGCTTTATCACGCTGTTTCGGTGGCAGCTTGTCGGCAAGAATGGCGATAAACACCAGGTTGTCGATGCCGAGCACAATCTCCAGCACGATCAGCGTCAGTAAACCCGCCCAGATTGAGGGGTCGAAGAGAAATTCCATCAATGACTCCTTGCTAAACGTAAGGGCGAACGCGACTGAGCCTGCGCCGGAAGGCGAGACGAGAGAGCGTTAACGGATGAGGCAACACCGGCAGGTGTCAGGGTGCGCGCTGAGCAGCGCGGGGAACAAGTGAAGCGACGTCGGTGACGGTCCATATAGGTGAGCTAAAGCCCGGTACTCCTGAGTAATAAACAGAAAGCTAATGTATCAGTTACATCAACAACGTCAAAAAATTTTCTTACATTTACAAATAACTGCGCCAGCGCAAGAAACTGCCATAAAAATGCCCGTTGCCGCCGGTACGCTCTGAATAGCAGAGCAACGTCACATATTTTATTTTTTCGCTCACTAAAATAAATCGCGACCTTACTGCTGTATCGCGGAATGTTTTGGGCCTTTTCCTGATGACTTTCTTCAATTTAGTCCCGGGCGATCCACAGAAAATAACAACGGTAATTCTCAATGATTCCCGGCCATGGTCGGGAACTCTCATGCGAACGGAGGTAGCAAGTGACCATTGCGCTTGTAATTGGTACACATGGCTGGGCGGCAGAACAGCTGCTGAAAACAGCAGAAATGCTGTTGGGCGAGCAGGAAAATGTCGGATGGATTGATTTCGTTCCCGGCGAAAATGCAGAAACGCTAATCGAAAAATATCAGGCGCAGCTCGCCCGACTCGACACGTCGAAAGGCGTGCTGTTTCTGGTGGACACCTGGGGCGGCAGCCCGTTTAACGCCGCCAGCCGCATTGTGGTGGACAAACCGGGCTATGACGTTATTGCCGGGGTCAACATTCCCATGCTGGTGGAAACCCTGATGGGGCGCGATGACGATCCATCGCTGGAAGAGCTGATCCATATCGCCGTCGAGGCCGGCCGCGAGGGGGTGAAAGCGCTCAAAACCGAATCCGCCGCGCCGGCAGCGGCAGCGCCCGCCCCGAAAGCCCCTGCCCAGCCGCAGAAACCGCTGGCGCCGGGCGAGCACATGAAAATTGGCCTGGCCCGTATCGATGACCGTCTGATCCACGGCCAGGTGGCCACGCGCTGGACCAAAGAGACCAACGTGACGCGCATCATCGTCGTCAGTGATGAAGTGGCCAACGATCACGTACGCAAAACCCTGCTGACTCAGGTGGCGCCGCCGGGCGTAACCGCCCACGTGGTGGATATCGCCAAGATGATCCGCGTGTGGAACAACCCGAAGTACGGTTCCGATCGCGTGATGCTGCTGTTTACCAATCCGACCGATGTTGAGCGCGTGGTGGAGCAAGGCGTGGATATCAAGTCGGTGAATATCGGCGGCATGGCCTTCCGTCAGGGGAAAACGCAGGTTAATAACGCGGTGTCGGTGGATGAGAAGGACATCGCTGCCTTCCGCAAGCTGAATGAGCGCGGTATCGAACTGGAAGTGCGTAAAGTCTCCAACGACCCGAAACTGAAAATGATGGACCTGATTGCGAAGGTCAATGCCTGATTCGCCTGTGCCTGCGCGCGTGGGCAAAAAGTTCTGATCTTGCTGAGGAAAAATGCAATGGAAATAACCTCGCTACAAATAGTGTTGATATTTATTGTGGCCTGTATTGCCGGGATGGGATCGATTCTCGATGAGTTCCAGTTCCACCGGCCGCTGGTGGCCTGTACCCTGATTGGTGCAGTACTGGGTGATATGAAAACCGGCATCATCATCGGCGGTACGCTGGAGATGATCGCGCTGGGCTGGATGAACATCGGTGCGGCAGTGGCACCGGATGCGGCGCTGGCTTCCATCATCTCCACCATTCTGGTCATTGCCGGCGGTCAAAGCGTCGGTGCCGGTATTGCGCTGGCCATCCCGCTGGCCGCAGCTGGTCAGGTGCTGACCATCATCGTGCGTACCATCACTGTCGCCTTCCAGCACGCCGCGGACAAAGCTGCGGAGAAAGGCAACCTGACGGCGATTTCGTGGATCCACGTCTCTGCCCTGCTGCTGCAGGCGATGCGTATCGCTATCCCGGCGCTGATTGTGGCGGTCTCGGTCGGTACCAGCGCGGTACACAGCCTGCTGAGTTCGATTCCGGAAGTGGTCACCAATGGTCTGAACATCGCCGGCGGCATGATCGTGGTGGTCGGTTACGCGATGGTCATCAACATGATGCGTGCCGGTTATCTGATGCCGTTCTTCTATCTTGGCTTTGTCACCGCCGCGTTCACCAACTTTAACCTGGTGGCGCTGGGCGTGATTGGCGTGGTAATGGCGGTGCTGTACATCCAGCTGGCGCCAAAATACAACCGCGTCGCAGGCGCTGCCTCGGCGGGCCCGGCTAACAACGACCTCGACAACGAACTCGACTAGGAACAGGTGACATCATGGTAGATACAACCAATACTCCAAAGAAACTCACCCCCGGTGACGTGCGCGGTGTGTTCCTGCGCTCCAACCTGTTTCAGGGTTCGTGGAACTTTGAACGCATGCAGGCGCTGGGCTTCTGCTTCTCAATGGTGCCGGTGATCCGTCGCCTTTATCCGGAAAACAACGACGAGCGCAAGCAGGCGATTAAGCGTCACCTTGAGTTCTTCAACACCCATCCTTATGTGGCAGCGCCAGTGCTCGGCGTGACCATGGCAATGGAAGAGCAGCGCGCCAACGGGGCGGCGATCGATGACGGTGCCATTAACGGGATCAAAGTGGGCCTGATGGGTCCGCTGGCTGGCGTGGGCGACCCGATTTTCTGGGGGACCGTGCGTCCGGTGTTCGCCGCACTGGGTGCCGGTATCGCGATGAGCGGCAGCCTGCTTGGTCCGCTGCTGTTCTTCTTCCTGTTTAACATTGCGCGCATGCTGACCCGCTATTACGGCGTGGCTTATGGCTATCGCAAAGGGGTGGATATCGTCAGCGATATGGGCGGCGGCTTCCTGCAAAAACTTACCGAGGGGGCATCGATACTCGGCCTGTTTGTCATGGGGGCGCTGGTCAACAAATGGACGCACGTCAACGTGCCGCTGGTGGTATCCCGCATCACCGACCAGACCGGCAAAACCACGGTCACCACCGTGCAGTCGATTCTCGACCAGCTGATGCCCGGCCTGATTCCACTGCTGCTGACCTTTGGCTGTATGTGGCTGCTGCGCCGTAAAGTTAACGCGCTGTGGATCATCGTTGGCTTCTTTGCCATCGGTATCTTTGGTTACTGGATCGGCCTGCTCGGTCTGTAATCTCACCGCCGGGAGTCAGACTCCCGGCGTTTTTTGAACGGTGTGACCTGAGCGCCAACGCTGAGGTCACTTCGGTTGAGGAAGAAGCCTGTATGTCACTGACTGACGCCCTGATTGCCCTGCTGATCGCCGCTCTCGCCCTGTTTGCGATTTACGACGATGTCATCCTGCCCCGCCGCAATGGACCGACCCGACTGCGCGTCACCCTGCGTCGCCGCCATAAAATCGACAGCGGCATCTTTATCGTGCTGCTACTGATTCTGCTGTGGAACAACGTCAGCCATCATGGCCCGCAGCTCACCACTACCCTGCTGATGGTGCTGTGCTTTATTGCTATCTGGCTGTTCTGGATCCGCAGCCCGCGGCTGCTGATGAAAAATGACGGCCTGTTTTTTGCCAGCGTGTGGATTGATTACCGGCGTATTCAGAGTATGAACCTGTCAGAGGATGGCATTCTGGTGATGCAGCTGGAGCAGCGTCGCTTGCTGATAGCGGTGAAACAGCTCGACGATCTGGAGAAAATCTATCATACGCTGGTGGAGGCGCGTTAAACGCGCTGCCACAGCGTCAGGGTGAAATCCGCGTCACAGCTGAAGGTGGCGCTGGAGGCCAGCTGCTGCCACACCGCTTCACGCGCACGCCAGGCAAAAGGGGTCATCTGCAGCAGGCTCACCGCTTCCGCCCCGTTCAGCGTCATCGAGTAGTGAAGGTTTTGCTGATCGATCTGTTCAAATCCCGCATAGTTTTTCTCTTCCGCCGTATGCAGCTGCACTTCACGATAGATCAACGCTTTAAACTGCTGCAGATGGTGCGGCCCCGGCGTCACCGTCAGCAAATAGCCGCCGGGCCTGATAACGCGGCTCAGCTCCTGCTCGTTACAGGGCGCGTAAATGCGCACGATGGCGTCCAGTGAACCATCGGCAAACGGCAGGCGCTGGCTGGAGGCGACACAAAAGTTAACCGCGCGATAGCGCTTTGCCGCCATGCGCACCGCGGCTTTGGCCACATCCAGACCGTACAGATGGCTGTCGGGCAACGCGGCAGCCAGGGCGGCGGTGTAATAACCTTCGCCACAGCCGATATCCAGCAGCTGCGCGGGCCGGTTCGTGAGCGGCTGAGCCAGACATTGCGCCACCCGATCGCGCAGCGGCTGATAGTGTCCGGCATCCAGAAAGGCCCGGCGCGCCTGAAGCATCTCTGCGCTGTCGCCCGGTTCCCGTGAACCTTTGTGCTGCACCGGCAGCAGGTTGACGTACCCCTCTTTCGCCCGATCGAACTGATGACCGGACGCACAGCGATAACTGCTGGCGTGCAGGTGCAAAGCGAGGTGGCAAAGTGGGCAAATCAACGACATAGATAACTCCGGGTTAGCGATTCGCGGCGCAGTTTACCCTGATCATCCGGTAACAGAAAGGATAAAGAAAAGCCCCGCTCATTGAGCAGGGCTTTTAAGATTCGATTCAGCGGTGCATGACACCGAGCCTGAGAGCGAAATCAGATAGCAGTAACGTTAACTGCTGCCGGGCCTTTCTGGCCGTCCTGAATTTCAAACTCAACTTGTTGACCTTCGGCCAGGGTTTTAAAACCGTTGCCCTGGATAGCAGAGAAGTGAACGAACACGTCTTTGCTGCCGTCAGCAGGAGTAATAAAACCAAAACCTTTAGACTCGTTGAACCACTTAACCTGACCTTTAATCTTTGCCATTTTTGCAAATTCCTTAGAGTGTTTATATTGCCCGCAGGCAGTCTTACAGAGAAACCAGAGACATTACTGAATGAGGCACTAATTTAAGGTTCGGCAAGGAAGCGGTATTCAACGTCAACGTCTTTACTCGTAACTTCTTTACTGAAGATGCCATACATAAACAGAACTGTACCTCGTTTGACCCACGATTCGTTATCACATATCCGCTAATTAATGGCAAGCCATTTTTAAACAGTGATCGACATGCCGCACATAATTGCCTGAAACCGGCAGCGAAAGGTGGATAACGTTATTGACAGCAACGCCTCGGCGTGTGCAAAAAAAGTCTATGCGTCAGTATAGTTAGCGCCAGACTCGCGTTTCGTCAAGCGCAGCGGTAAACGCTGCTTTTTCACATTTAAACCGAATAAGTTTAGGCAAAAAATATTGCATTAATATGGCACAGATAAGCTATTTCACTGGCCGTTGTGCAATGAGCAACATAAACTGCGTAGCGCTCAAATCTTGTACAATAAAATGCTGGCAGTACAAGTTAAAAATAGTTTTGCACCAAAATCAGGAAAATATAATCGCCGTTGCCCCAAATATAAGCAGACCGCACGCTGGCATTTATCTCATTTTTTTCTAAACACCCAACAATAAAATGTTAAAAAGCGCCGAAGCCGCTGGCATTTAACAAAAATGGCTTAGGATAAATCTTAATCGTAATTCATCAGGCTGCGGCTCTCGCCAATTCGCCATGGGGCAAAAGGCGCATCGACCTCGCCCGCCTGCTGCAAGGCTTGCGCCAGCTCCGTCGGCGGATCGTCAAGCGATTCGTCCGCCAGCTCAAATACGCCCCAGTGAATGGGAATCGCCAGCGGTCGCCCTATCTGCTGCCAGAGCTGTACCGCCTGATCCGGGTCCATGTGCTGGCCGCGCATGAACCATTTTGGTGCATAGGCACCTATCGGTAACGCAGCCAGATTAAACGGCCCCAGACGCTGCGCGATGGCTGAGAGATTATCGCTGTAGCCGCTATCGCCGGAGAACCAGAAATTGAGCTGCGCATTACGCACTACCCAGCCGCACCACAGCGACCGGTTGCGATCCCAGAAGGTACGCATGCTCCAGTGGCGCGCGGGAACCGCTGTGAAGCTGATGTCGTCAAGCTGCACCTGCTGCCACCAGTCCAGTTCGGTGACGGTGCGCACGCCACGCCGGCGACACCAGTCGGCCATCCCCAGCGGCACCAGAAAGTGCGCCGCAGGAAAGCGGCGGGCGATGCGTTTCACCGTAGGCCGATCAAGGTGGTCGTAATGGTTATGCGAGATCAGCACATAATCAAGATGCGGCAGCTGCGCCACCCTGATCGGCGCCGGGGTTTTACGCTGCGGCCCGGCAAATGGCAGCGGCGAAGCGCGTGCCGACAGCGCCGGGTCGATCAGAATATAGCGCTGATTGAGACGCAGCAGCAGCGCGGCATGGCCCAGCCACCAGACACGGTCATCTTCACCGCTCAGGTCGGCCTGCTGGCACCAGCTAGCGGTAAAGGCCACATAGCCGGACTGCGGTGGCAGCGGCAGATTCTGCTGCTTACGCTCGCGCCGCCAGCGCTGTAAATCGCCAGGCTGACGCAACTCCTCTTCCGAGTTACGAAAGCCATGCGGCGTATGATGGGCCAGCGAAGCGTCATACCAGGGATTTTGCCAGGCCATGGCCTCTCCGTTGTGGGCTTAACGTTCCGGGATCAGGCGAATAAAGTCGCGCTTGTCTCCGGTATCCTGCTCATCCTGCGCTTTTTCGGCCACCGGCTGCGCCTCAGCGATACGGCGCAGTAGCGCGTTCTGTTTCTTTTGCTCTTCCAGCAGCGCTTCCAGCAGCTGAAGCTGTTCACTGGCGCGCACGCTGGCCCGGTTAACAAAAAACCAGGCAATAAAGGCCACAACCACAATGATGGCCAGCACGCCATAGTTAAACAGCGGACCGGTACTGGCGGCTAATTCGTTCATAACTGCATCAATCCTCAATCATCATTCAGGTACATCGCCGCTGATTCTACTCGTTGCGTGCGGAAAAGATATGGTGGCGGAGATAAAGCAGATTATCCCGCCTGCGTGCCGCTTTCAGTTATCTCTGATCGATCCGGCGAGAATAGCGAGGCATGCTGCTACTATAGAGTTCGCAGCAATGCGGGAACAGCTGCGTTATGTAACACAAGGAGATAAAAATGAAACTACTGATTCGTGCGGTGATGGTGCTGGCTGTCTTGTGGCTGGCGATGCTGTTTACCGGCTACGGCGTGTTAACCGGCAGCAATAAAAACGCAGCCGGGCTGGGCTTACAGTGCAGCTACCTGACCGCGCGCGGCATGATTACCGCACAGTATCTGCACACCGACAGCGGCATTGTTGGCGTTACCGATTGTCCACTGCTGAAGAAAAGCGGCGAAGTGGTCGATAACTAAGTTAAGCCGCCTGCCGGGCTGCGCGTCAGCCCGGCAGGATTCAGAACGGATAGTCGTAATAGCCCATTTGCTCCGACACCTTACGCGCGGCACGGTGCAGCATCGCCACATACTCTTTTTTTGCCGGTTCGGAGAAGCGCACCGTCGGGAACGAGAGGCTCATGCCGGCAATCACCACGCCGAAGCGATCAAACACCGGTACCGCCAGACAGCGAATTCCCGCTTCCTGCTCTTCATTATCCTCACCAAAGCCCTGTTGCCTGACCTGCTCCAGCACCGGCAGTAGCGCCTGCGCGTTGACGATAGTGTTAGCGGTGCTGCGACGGAATTCCACTTCACGCAGAATGTCGTTCACCTCCGCGCGCTCACGCCACGCCAGCAGCACTTTGCCGATGGCGGTACTATGCAGCGGATTACGCCGGCCGATGCGCGAATACATGCGCAGGTTATACAGCGAGTCAATCTTATGGATATAGACGATGCTGTCTTCTTCCAGCGCGCCGAGATGAATGGTCTCTTTGGTCTGGCGCGACAGTTCGCGCATCTCCACATCGGCGCTGCGAATCAAATCCACGTTCTGCAGCGCGTGCGCGCCAAGTTCAAACAGTTTGAGCGTCAGCGAATATTTTTCGCTCTCGCCCTCCTGCGCCACGTAGCCGAGTGATTTCATGGTCTGCAGAAAGCGGTAGACCGTGCTTTTCGACATCATAACCCGCTGCGAAAGCTCGGTGATGCCGTGATCGCGCTCTTCGCCCAGCGCCTGCAGAATGCCAAACACTTTCATCACTGATGATACGGCATCCGGCTGTTTATCGTTATCGCGGCTCGCCATGCGGGACTTCCTTAACGCTTTTGAAAAAAACGCCAGTATAGAGGTTACAGCCGGACGGCGGCAACGACACATCCACTTGTAATTTTTGTCCATTAATGCGGTGATTTCAGGCAGAAAATTGATTAGCATGATGATATTCACTTACTTCACTTCTCCCTGTTTATGTCTCCTACCGTGTCTCAGGATGGATTACCCGTTCCACAGCGCTACGGCGCAATAATTACCATTGCGCTTGGCATCATGATGGCGGTGCTGGACGGCGCGATTGCCAACGTGGCGCTGCCGACCATTGCGCGTGAGCTGAACGCCAGCCCGGCGGAATCGATCTGGATCGTCAACGCCTATCAAATCGCTATCGTGATTTCGCTGCTGTCGCTGTCGTTTCTTGGCGATATGTTCGGCTACCGGCGCGTCTATCAGGTCGGGCTGGTGCTGTTTGTATTCACCTCGCTGTTCTGCGCCCTTTCCTCTTCGCTGAATATGCTCACCGTGGCGCGCGTGCTGCAGGGCTTCGGCGGTGCGGCGCTGATGAGCGTCAACACTGCGCTAATCCGTATTATTTACCCGCAGCGCTTTCTGGGACGCGGCATGGCCATCAACTCGCTGATCGTGGCCGTCTCCAGCGCCGCCGGTCCCACGGTGGCGGCCGCGATTCTCTCCATCGCCAGCTGGAAATGGCTGTTCCTGATTAACGTGCCGCTCGGTGTGGTGGCGCTGTGGCTGGCGCTGCGCTTCCTGCCGGATAACACGCAGAAAGCGAAGCAGCAGAAATTTGATGTGCCGAGCGCCATCATGAATGCACTGTTTTTTGGCCTGCTGATTTCAGCGCTGACCGGCTTCGCGCAGGGAGAAAATGGCTGGCTGATTGCGGGTATGCTGCTGGCGCTGCTGCTGATCGGCGTGGTGTTTGTGCGGCGTCAGCTGGCGATGCCGGTGCCGCTGCTGCCAGTAGATTTGCTGCGCATTCCGGTGTTTTCGTTGTCGATCGGCACCTCGATCTGTTCGTTCTGTGCACAAATGCTGGCGATGGTGTCGCTGCCGTTTTTCCTGCAAAACGTACTGGGCCGGGATGAAGTCGCGACCGGTCTGCTGCTGACGCCGTGGCCGCTGGCTACCATGGTGATGGCACCGATTGCCGGCCGTCTGATCGAGAAGTTTCATGCCGGGCTGCTGGGTGGGCTGGGGCTGGCGCTGTTTGCCGCCGGGCTGTTTCTGCTGGCGCTGCTGCCTGCACAGCCCACGGATGCCGATATTATCTGGCGCATGATGCTGTGCGGTGCCGGCTTCGGGCTGTTCCAGTCACCCAACAATCACACCATCATCTCGTCGGCTCCGCGCCAGCGCAGTGGCGGTGCCAGCGGCATGCTCGGCACCGCGCGACTGGTCGGGCAAAGCACCGGCGCCGCGCTGGTGGCGCTGATGTTTAACCTGTTCAACGACAGCGGCACGCATGCCTCGCTGCTGCTGGCCGGGACCTTTGCCAGCGTGGCGGCGATCGTCAGTATGCTGCGCATGACGCAAAGCCGTCAGCCGGCAGAGTCATAAAAAAAAGGGCGCCCGCAGGCGCCCTGTTCATTTTCTATATGGCTTACTTAAGGTAGGCACCGCTGCGCAGCGCTTCGATACGCTTGTCGAGCGGCGGGTGCGACATAAACAGCTCGCTCAGCGACTTACCTTTACCGTTAATACAGAACGCCATCATGCTGCTGGGTTCCTGCGGTTCGTAGCTGGTTTTCAGGCGCTGCAGCGCGGCAATCATCTTTTCACGCCCCACCAGCTTCGCAGAGCCGGCGTCGGCGTGGAATTCGCGATGGCGCGAGAACCACATGGTGATGATGCTGGCGAGAATACCAAACACCAGTTCCAGCACTGTCGCCACGGCAAAATAGACCAGCGGATTGCCGTTGCTGCTCTCTTCACCGTCGCGGTTGCCGGACAGGAAGCCAGACGCCACCTGCGCAATGATACGCGAAATGAAGATCACGAAGGTGTTCACGATACCCTGAATCAGCGTCATGGTGACCATGTCACCGTTCGCGATGTGGGCGATCTCGTGCGCCAGCACCGCCTCCGCTTCATCGCGGCTCATGTTCTGCAGCAAACCGGTGGAGACCGCTACCAGCGAGGCGTCACGGCGTGCGCCGGTGGCAAAGGCGTTGATATCGGGCGCGTGGTAAATCGCCACCTGCGGCATCGCAATGCCGACCTGCTGAGCCTGGCGGCCGACGGTTTCCATCAGCCAGCGTTCCGTCTCGTTACGGGGTTGTTCAATCACTTCACCGCCGACCGAGCGTAACGCCATCCATTTGGACATCAGCAGTGAAACAAACGCACCGCCAAAGCCAAACAGACCTGCCATAATCATCAGACCCTGAACACTGCTTGACTGGATTCCTGTCAGACTCAGAATCAGTCCGAATACCAACATCACCGCCAGGTTGGTGACCAGGAAAAGCGCAATACGCATCATAAACGTTAATCTTCCTCAGTTGTGCTCGCGCTCATGCGCGGATATACATCCTATGTCCATTGTGGCGCTTTTCAAGCGACCTTAATCTTTAAGTGCCTAAAAAGACATAACTTTACATTTGGTAATGGTAGCGGCTGCAGCCTGCCGGGCGGCGAGTTGCAGGCAAAAAAAAGCACCGCCGCAGCGGTGCTGTGATTTCAGGCCGAAGGGTTACTTCGCTGCCGCCGGCGCTGGCTGGTCTTTTTCCAGCTGGGCCAAATCGTTAGCGATTTTCACCGTTTCATCCAGATATGGATCCGGCTCTTTGTAGTCTTTCGGCAGATCGTCCAGGCTCTTCAGCGGCGCTTTGCCTTCCGCCTGGTAGCGCGCATTGATACGTTCCAGACGCAGCGCATCTTCTTCGTGGTTCTCTTTCTCGCGCTGGGCCAGATTCAGCGACACGATGTTACGCTTATCCTTCATCGCGTTGAAACGCGCGATGTCTTTCATGATGTACTGGAACTCGCGATCTTTGGCGATGCGATCGGCGTGCTCTTTGGTCAGCTGCGGCACCAGCGGCGTGATATCGCCGGTTTTGGTGTAGGTCGCCGCGTTGATGCTGTCCCACGGCAGCGCGTTATCCTCAAACTTCTCGCCGGTCTCTGCTGCTTCCACACCGGTCGGCATCAGCAGGTCTGGCGTGACGCCTTTCCGCTGAGTACTGCCGCCGTTGATGCGGTAGAACTTCTGAATGGTGTACTGGACTGAGCCCAGCGCTGGCCATTCCGGACGCAGCATCTGATCGTAGATGCGGTTGAGTGAGCGATACTGCTGCACCGTGCCCTTACCGAAGGTCGGTTCGCCGACAATCAGCGCGCGGCCGTAATCCTGCATCGCCGCGGCAAAGATTTCCGACGCCGAGGCGCTGAAGCGATCGACCAGCACCACCAGCGGACCTTTGTAGTAAACGATGCCGTCGTTGTCGCTGTCCTCACGCACGCGACCATTATTGTCACGCACCTGCACCACCGGGCCACTCGGAATAAACAGGCCGGAGAGCGATACCGCTTCGGTCAGCGCACCGCCGCCGTTGGTACGCAGATCGATGACGATGCTGTCGACGTTCTGCTTCTGCAGTTTCTGCAACTGCACTTTCACATCATCGGTCAGGCCAACATAGAAGCCCGGGATATCCAGCACGCCGACTTTCTCTTTGCCGACGTTGTGCACGGTGCCCTTCACCGCGCGGTCTTCCAGACGGATTTTCTCACGCGTCAGCGTCACGGTACGGGTTTTGGTGCCCTTGCCGGCTGGCAGGATCTCGAGGCGCACTTTGCTGCCCTTCGGCCCTTTGATTTTGGACACCACGTCGTCCAGACGCCAGCCAATCACATCTTCCATGGGCTTGCCCGGCTGGCCGACGCCCACAATGCGGTCGCCCACGCTGATGGATTTGCTCTTGGCCGCCGGACCACCGGCCACCATCGAGTTGATCACCGTGTAATCATCATCCATCTGCAGCACGGCACCGATACCTTCCAGCGACAGGCTCATTTCGGTATTGAACTGCTCGGTGTTGCGCGGTGACAGATAGTTAGTATGCGGGTCGATTTCATGCGCGAACGCGGTCATCGCCAGCTGGAACACATCTTCGCTGTTGCTTTGTGCCAGACGACGGATGGCAAAGTTGTAACGCTTGGTCAGCGTCTCGCGAATCTCTTTGTCATCTTTCCCGGCCAGCTTCAGGCTCAGCTCGTCATACTTCACCTTGGCATCCCACAGCGCGTTTAGCTCATCTGTGCTTTTCGGCCACGGTGCTTTGGCACGATCGATATCGATGGTGTCATTGCCGGTGAAGTTCATCGGGCGGTTCAGCACGCTGAGCGCATACTGATAGCGCTCGAAGCGGCGCTTCTGCGCCAGATTATAGAGATCGTAAAACACATCCAGCTTGCCGCTGCGCAGCTCATCACCGAGCGTGGTTTTTTTGTCGGCGAATTGTGCCACGTCCGACGCCAGCAGCACGTTATGGCTGTAATCGAGCAGATTCAGGTAGCGGTCAAAAATTTTCGCCGAAAAATCCTGATTCAGATCGAACTGACGATAGTGGGAGCGGGTGAAACGCGAAGTGACGCGTTCACTGACGGTAGGATGCTGTGCTTCTTCGTGTAACTGGGGAATCTGGTCGGCGCGGGTAATGTTGTCCGCGCCAAAGGTGGGGCCTGCCAGCAGCAGGCCCGCGATCATACCGATCTTAAAAATGCTGTTCATGCCAGGGTCGGGCCTCCGTTTCAGAACTGCAAGTGTTCTGCGCGCACAATCATTGCCAGGCCGGAAGCGAGCTGGACCCGGACGCCATCTTTGGTAATCTCCAGGATGGTAGCGTCCATTGCACTTTTGCCTGCTTTGACTTTGATGTTTTGACCCGCTTGCAACGTTGAAGTGTCAGTGACGGGTTTTGCCCGCGGTGGACGCGGAGCAGCCTGACGCTCACCGGCCGCAGCACGCGGTGCCTGTGGACGTGGCTTACGCGGTGCGTCGCCCTCCGCCGCTTTACGCGCAGCAGGCTTGCGCGGACGACGCTCAGCGGTCTCTTCCCCGGCTTCACGTTTTTTCGCTTTTTGCTGCTCGCGCTGCGCCTGCACGCGCGCTTTGGCTTCTTCCAGCTGCTTGCGCGCGTGTTCTACGTGCTGCTCATCCAGCACGCCACAGGCGTTGCCATCGAGATCGACACGGGTGGCACCGGCTTTAATGCCGTAAAGATAACGCCAGCTTGAGGTATAAAGGCGTAAGGCCGAACGCAGTTGCGTCTTGCTCAGGCTGTTTTCGCCCTGAACGCGCTCCACCAGATCCTGAAAGATACCGATTTTGAGCGGACGCGCTTCACCTTCGGCGCTAAAGCAGTGCGGAAAACGCTGCGCCAGAAAGGCGATGACTTCTTTACTGCTGTTCAACTTAG
Source organism: gamma proteobacterium symbiont of Scutellera amethystina (assembly GCF_059730845.1). Taxonomy (NCBI): domain Bacteria; kingdom Pseudomonadati; phylum Pseudomonadota; class Gammaproteobacteria; species gamma proteobacterium symbiont of Scutellera amethystina. Next base: position 1,921,626 of record NZ_AP035935.1, on the reverse strand, counting down.
GTTGATTTTCCATGAAATTTCCTGATTACAACGGGTTTGCCGACCAGAGCAGGCATGAACAGGCGACATTATAATGACAACATCGCCAAATGCTATGTGATCCAGTCGATTAGCTGCGCGTCAGCTGAAGAAATTTTTCAATGTCGCTGTTCGCCAGCACTGCACAAAGCCCGTCGGTAAGGGCTACCAGCCCCGCTTCATCCTCGCTATCGAAGCGAGAATAAACCGTACTGTCGATGTCGAGAACACCGACCATCGTGCCATTCACTTTCAGAGGAATCACGATTTCCGCGTTACTGGCGGCGTCGCAGGCAATGTGCCCCGGGAAAGCGTGCACGTCTTCAACCCGCTGCACGCTATCCTCCGCAACCGCGGTGCCACATACGCCTTTACCCACCGGAATGCGTACGCAGGCGATTTTGCCCTGGAACGGCCCCAGCACCAGCGTCTCCGGCTCGGTCAGCAGATAGAAGCCTGCCCAGTTAACCCCTTCCAGGCGTTCAAACAGCAGCGCACTGCAGTTGCCCAGCGCCGCCAGGAAAGAAGTTTCGCCCGCTAACAGTGCGCGGACATCGCGATTTAAATCCTCGTAAAAGGCTTTTTTGTTCATTGTTTAACCATTACTCATCACTGGCGTGACCTTGTTGTCACTCAGTTGTTAAAATAAGCACTAATAATCCAACCCCACAAGGTGAATCATTGTGTTAGTTACTATACCCTTAGCACGCTATGCTTGAGACTATTCTCGTACCATAGATTGATGCAGACAGACGTGCTCTGTTCCGCATGCCGGTAACTGTAACGAACAATGGGCCCCTTGCGTCATTTATGAAAATTCACGCCATCAGCCAGACGTTGCCCCACGCACGTTATCAGCGTTGCCCGCAATGCGATACCCTTTTTTCCTTACCGGATGTGAAATCGCATCAGTCGGCTTATTGCCCGCGCTGTCATGCCCGTATTCAGAACGGTCGCGACTGGTCAATGACGCGGCTCACCGCCATGGCCGTCACGATGATCGTACTGATGCCGTTCGCCTTCAGCCTGCCGCTGGTGGATATCCGCCTGCTTGGCATGCGCATTAACGCCAGCCTGCTGGAGGGCGTGCTGCAGATGGCGCAACAGGGCAACGTGCTGACAGCCGCCATGGTGGCGTTTTGCACGATTGGCGCGCCGGTGACGCTGGTGGCCGGCATCTGCTATTTGTGGATTGGCCACGCGCTCGGCATGAACCTGCGCCCGGTCCTGCTGATGCTGGAGAAACTCAAAGAGTGGGTCATGCTGGATATCTATCTGGTCGGCGTGGCGGTGGCGTCGATTAAGGTGCAGGATTATGCCGCGCTGGAGGTCGGCTACGGGCTGGTCGCCTATATCGCGCTAACAATTATGAGCCTGCTGACGCTGATTCATCTCAACGTGGAGGAGCTGTGGGAACATTATTACCCGCAGTCGGTGCCGCACGAACCGCCCGAGCGGTGGCAGGTTTGCCTGAACTGCCACCATACCGGTATGCCCGATGAACGCGGACGCTGCACGCGCTGCCATACGCCGCTCGATTTTCGCCGCCGCCACAGCCTGCAAAAATCCTGGGCGGCGCTGATCGCCTCGATTGTGCTGTTGATCCCGGCTAACCTGCTGCCGATTTCGGTGGTGTACGTCAACGGTGCGCGGCGCGAAGACACCATTTTCTCCGGTATTCTTGGCCTCGCCTCCGGTAACGTGCCGGTGGCCGCGGTGGTGTTTATCGCCAGTATTCTGGTGCCGTTTACCAAGGTGTTAGTGATGCTGACGCTGTTGCTTAGCATCCATTTTAAGTGTGAACAGGGTTTGAAAACCCGCATCCGTCTGCTGCGTGCCGTCACCTGGGTGGGCCGCTGGTCGATGCTGGATCTGTTCGTCATTGCTTTAACCATGTCGCTGGTCAATCGTGACCAGCTGCTGGCTTTTACCATGGGACCTGCCGCCTTCTACTTTGGCGCGGCAGTCATCCTGACCATTATGGCCGTTGAGTGGCTCGATAGCCGCCTGATCTGGGATGCACATGCAACAGGAAACGCCGACTACACCGACTAGCGCTAATCTGCGTAATAAACGCAAGATTTCGCCGTTCTGGCTTTTGCCCATTATCGCCCTGCTGATTGCCGGCTGGCTGTTATGGACCAACTATCAGGAGCGCGGCACCACCATCACCATCAACTTCCAGACCGCGGACGGCATCGTGCCGGGCCGCACGCCGATTCGCTATCAGGGCGTGGAAGTGGGCACCGTGCAGGGCATTGTGCTGAGCGATGACTACCGCAGCATTCAGATCAAAGCCAGCATCAAGAGCGACATGCGCGATGCGCTGCGGGAGAACACCCAGTTCTGGCTGGTGACGCCAAAAGCCTCGCTGGCGGGCGTCTCCGGGCTGGATGCGCTGGTGGGCGGTAACTACATCGGCATGATGCCCGGCGACGGCAAAGAGCGCGACCACTTTACCGCGCTGGATACCCAGCCGAAATACCGGGTAAACACTGGCGAACTGCTGATTCACCTGCACGCGCCCGATCTCGGCTCGCTCAACACCGGTTCGCTGGTCTATTACCGTAAAATTCCGGTCGGCCGCGTCTATGACTACAGCATCAACGGTAATACCGATGGCGTGACCATCGATGTGCTGATTGAACGGCGCTTCACCAACCTGGTGAAAAAACAGAGCCGCTTCTGGAATGTGTCGGGCGTTGACGCCGATGTCAGCCTGAGCGGCGCCAAAGTGAAGCTGGAGAGCCTGGCCGCGCTGGTGAATGGCGCGATTGCCTTTGACTCGCCGGACAGCGGCGAACAGGCCAACAGCGATCAAAACTATCAGCTCTATTCGGATCTGGCACACAGCCAGCGCGGCGTGCTGATTTCGCTCGATCTGCCCAACGGCGACAACCTGAAAGCCGACAGCACGCCGCTGATGTATCAGGGGCTGGAAGTGGGCACCCTGACCAAACTGACGCTGCTGCCGGGCGGTAAAGTGTCCGGCGAGCTGACGATCGATCCCTCCGTCACCGGCCTGATGCGCAGCGGCACGCGGATTGAGATGCGCGCGCCGAAACTCAGCCTGACCGACACCAGCCTGAGCAGCCTGCTGACCGGCAATACGCTGGAACTGGTCCCGGGCGAAGGTGAGCCGCAGGATCACTTCAGCGTGCTGCCGGCCAGCGAAACGCTGTTGCAGAAGCCGGATGTGCTCACCGTTCAGCTCAGCGCGCCGGAAACCTACGGTATCGACGCCGGGCAGCCGGTGATGCTGTATGGCGTGAAGATCGGCCAGGTAATTTCGCGCCGGCTGGATGAAAACGGCATCAGCTTTGTGGCAGCCATCAATCCGGAGCACCGCCAGCTGGTGCACGCCGACAGCAAGTTCATCGTTAACAGCCGTCTCGACGTTAAATTTGGCCTCGACGGCATGCAGGTGCTGGGCGCCAGCGCGCGCGAATGGGTCGACGGCGGTATCCGGCTGGTGCCGGGTGCGAAAGGTCAGCCGTCCAGCCGCTATCCGCTGTACGCCGACTCAGAGCGCGCGGCGGAAGGCATTACCGGCGATCAGCCGCCGACCACGCTCAAACTGACCGCCAACAGCCTGCCGGATGTACAGGCCGGCTCGGTGGTGCTGTACCGCAAGTTCCAGGTCGGTGAAGTGGTGGATGTGGTGCCGCGCGCCGATGCGTTTGAGATTTCGGTCCATATCCAGCCGCAGTATCGCAAGCTGCTGACCAGCGAAAGCGTGTTCTGGGCCGAAGGCGGTGCCAAAGTCCAGCTTAACGGCAGCGGTCTGACCGTGCAGGCTTCGCCGCTGAACCGCGCACTGAAAGGCGCAATCAGCTTTGATAACCTGACGGGCGCGCAGGCAGCGAAAGGCGTTAAGCGCGTACTCTATCCGTCAGAGACCGCCGCGCGTGCGGTCGGCAGCCAGATTACCCTGCACACCTTTGATGCCAGCAAACTGTCGGCCGGCATGCCAATCCGCTACCTCGGCATCAACGTCGGTCAGGTGGAGTCATTGGCGCTGAGCCAGGATAACAACCAGGTGGTGGCGAAAGCGGTGCTCTATCCGGAGTATGTGCAGGACTTCGCGCGCATCGGCAGCCGCTTCTCTGTCGTCTCGCCGGAGATTTCGCCCGCCGGCGTCAATCACCTGGAAACGCTGCTGCAGCCATATGTGAACGTGGATCCGGGCAAAGGCGCGCTGGCGCGCAGCTTTGAGCTGCAGGAGAGCACCATTACCGACTCGCGTTACCTTAACGGGCTGAACATCTATGTGGATACCACCGAAGCCGGATCGCTGTCGATTGGCACGCCGGTGCTGTTCCGCGGTGTAGAAGTCGGCACGGTAACCGGCACTTCGCTGGGTAACATGGCCGATCGCGTGCAAATCGCGCTGCGCATCAGCAAAAAGTATCAGCATCTGGTGCGTAACAACTCGGTGTTCTGGCTGGCCTCCGGTTATAACCTCGACTTTGGCCTGATTGGCGGCGTGGTGAAAACCGGCACCTTCCAGCAGTTCATTCGCGGCGGCATCCAGTTTGCCACACCACCGACGGTGCCGCTGGCACCACAGGCCGGTGCCGACAAGCACTTCCTGCTGCAGGATGAAGCGCCAAAAGAGTGGCGCAACTGGGGCACGGCGATTCCGTCGCCAAACTAAGACAACGGGCAGCCTGCGGGCTGCCCGACTTATTTGCGTCAGGGATATTGCGCACGGCTGTACCTGAGCCGGGCTCAGCGTTACACTTCGCCCTCACTTTGTTAGTCCGGTAGATATCCGTGTCCGATCGTTTTCCTGAAGATTTTCTCGCGCTGATGCGCGCCAGCCTGGCCGACGAGGCCGAACTCGAACGCTTTCTCGCCATCAGTCAGCAGCCGCTACGCCGCAGTCTGCGCGTCAATACGCTGAAAATCAGCGTGGAGGATTTTCTCACGCGCGTGGCGGGCTACGGCTGGCAGCTGACGCCGATTCCGTGGTGTCGGGAAGGCTTCTGGATTGCGCGTGATGACGAATCGCTGCCGCTCGGCAGCGTCGCGGAACACCTCAGCGGTCTGTTCTATATTCAGGAAGCCAGCTCAATGCTGCCGGTCAGCGCGCTGTTTGACGCCGCGCCGGATGCCCGCCAGGTGATGGATGTGGCCGCTGCGCCAGGCTCTAAAACCACGCAGATGGCCGCACTGATGCGCAATCAGGGCGCGATCCTCGCCAATGAATACTCCGCCAGCCGGGTGAAAGTGCTGCATGCCAATATCAGCCGCTGCGGCGTCAGCAATGTGGCGCTGACCCATTTTGACGGGCGCGTCTTTGGTGCCGCGCTGCCGGAACAGTTCGATGCCATACTGCTGGATGCGCCCTGCTCCGGCGAAGGCGTGGTACGGAAAGATGCTGACGCGCTGCGCAACTGGACGCTGGCCAGCACCGAGGCCATCGCCGCCACCCAGCGCGATTTACTCGACAGCGCTTTTCACGCGCTGCAACCGGGCGGCACGCTGATTTACTCGACCTGTACGCTCAATACCATCGAAAACCAGCAGGTGATTGCCTGGCTGCAGCAGCGCTATCCGCAGGCGCTGGAAATTGTGCCGCTCAACGATTTGTTCGCTGGCGCCGAACGCGCGCTGACGCCGGAAGGCTTCCTGCACGTGTTTCCGCATATCTTCGACAGCGAAGGCTTTTTCGTCGCGCGGCTGCGCAAAACTGCCAGCGTGCCGCCATTGCCAGCGCCGACCTACAAACTCGGCAAGCTGCCCTTCTCGCCCGCCAGCCGCAAGCTGGTGGCGGAGGTGGCGCAGGCCGCGCACAAGGTGGGACTGCACTGGGATGAGAGCCTGACACTGTGGCAGCGCGACAAAGAGCTGTGGCTGTTCCCGGCGGCGCTGGAGAGCTGGCTCAGCAAAGTGCGTTTCTCGCGTATCGGTCTCAAACTGGCAGAAACCTTCCCGAAAGGTTTTCGCTGGCAGCATGAAGCGGTGGTGGCGCTGGCGCAACCGGACAGCGCGCTGGCGTTCGAACTGGACGAAGCGCAGGCGGAAAGCTGGTATCGCGGTCAGGATATTCATCCCGACACGCCGCCCGTGCGCGATGAGGTGATTGTCACTTACCAGCAGCAGCCGCTGGGCCTGGCGAAACGCGTCGGAAGCCGCATCAAAAACAGCTATCCGCGTGAACTGGTGCGCGACGGCCGGCTGTTCCGTTAACAACCATTACTGCAATTGCACCAGCGTCAGCCGGTTGCCAAATACCGCGCCGGTATCAATGTAATGCTGATTCGCGGCGTTAAGCGGCTGCTCCAGCGGCGTATGGCCAAAGTAGAACGCACTGGCGCCGGCGATCGGCTGCGAGCGGCCGCGCTGATGGCGAGCGAGCCGGTCGCGGCTCCAGACGACCTGATGCCAGTCGACATCCTGTCCCAGTGCATAGGCACTGGCAGGATAGTCGGCATGAGCAATGACGATGACGCGCTCCTCGAATTGCAGATGTAATATCAGCGGCAGTTCGGCACAGCGCTTCAGCGCATGACGCGCGGCAATCAGCCGCGCACCGCTCAGCTGCCAGAACCAGTCCCCGCCGTTCATCATCCACAGCATCGGATCGTCGCCCTGCAGCGCATCGAGCGCCATCTGCTCGTGATTACCGCGCACGCAGCGGAACCACGGCTCTTCCAGCAGTTGCAGACAGCCGAGGCTGTCCGGCCCGCGGTCGATTAAATCCCCGACCGATAGCAGCAGATCCTGTTGCCGATCAAAGCCCTGCCGCAGCAGCTGCGCATCAAGCTGCGCGCGGCAGCCGTGCAAATCACCGACCACCCAAATATTGCGCCAGTTATTTGCACGCAGCGTCTGATAAAACATGTAATCTGCCCCGGTTGACTGGAAGTTTAGTAAACCCGGCATAAAGTATAGTCCGGTGAGGGGTAGCCGCGGAGGCATCAGCGTGAGCAGTCGGAAACAGTTTGTTGGCATCCTCGTGATGATTTTTATTGGCAGCCTGCTGCTGCTGGAGTCGCTCGCGCGCCTGGTGCATCTGCTTTTTGTTGGCTGAGCGGTGTTTCATACCGCGCTAAACGCTTACACTCCTTTGCGTCTTATTGAAAGGAGTCGCCATGAGTCAGAATATCTACGATAACCCCGATTTTTTTGCTGGCTACGCCACCCTGCCGCGTTCGGTCAACGGACTGGACGGCGCGCCCGAGTGGCCCGCGCTGCGGGCAATGCTGCCTGAACTGCGTGACCAGCGCGTGCTGGATTTGGGCTGCGGCTACGGCTGGTTTTGTCGTTATGCGCAGCAGCAAGGCGCGCGTGAAGTGCTGGGGCTGGATGTGTCAGAAAAAATGCTGGCGCAGGCCGCTGCCATGACCGATCGGCCAGGCATCACTTACCAGCGCGCTGACCTCGAAACCCTGCAGCTCAGCAGCACTTTTGATGTGGTGTACAGTTCGCTGGCGCTACACTATCTCAGCCATATCGACGCCCTGTTTGCCACGATTTTTCATGCGTTACGTCCCGGCGGCGCGCTGGTGTTTTCATGCGAGCATCCGATTTATACCGCTCCGCGTCAGCAGGAGTGGTTCATCGATGATGCCGGGCAGCGCAGCTGGCCAGTCAATCAGTATCAGCAGGAAGGGGAACGGATCAGCAACTGGTTTGCCGCCGGCGTGAAGAAGCAGCACCGCAAGCTGGCAACCTGGATTAACGCGCTGATTGCCGCCGGTCTGGTGATTGAACGGCTGGATGAGTGGGGTCCGGATGTACAGCAGGTAGCGGAGAATCCGGCGCTGGATGAGGAGCGCGAGCGTCCGATGCTGTTTTTGCTGGCGGCGCGCAGGCCGCTGTAAGGTTTTCAGCAGTGGCTGCATCCTGCAGCCCTGTGAAAATTCCCCCCGGCGCTTATCTCCGGCACTCAATCAAGGTGTTAGCTCTGTAAGGGACGGCACCTACTGTAACGCTTAAGATTATTCCGAACAAGTTAAATGATATTAACTATCATTCTCAACTATTGATCTGGCGCGCTGTTAATGCCCGTTGCGTTTGTGTCGCTTCTGTCTGCTGAATCCCACAGGAGCCCGCATGATCACTGACTACACCTTTAACTATCTGAATGGCCTGGATGTGCACTATCGCTATAAACCGGCCAGTCTGGATAATCAGCATCTGTTGATTGTCATGTCCGGGTTTAACCTGCCCGATCCTACCGTGTATGATTTTACTTTGCTGGAGCACACCCGCGCAGCCGTGTTATGGATCAAAGACGATTTCAACGGTTTGCCAGCGTATTACCTGTGTAACAATCTCCAGTTCAACATCGAGCACGGCGTCAGTCAGCTCATCCGGGCGGTGATTGAGCTAACCCAACCTTCTGATGTGACCATTCTGGGCGCGTCGAAAGGCGGCAGTGCCGCGCTCTACTTCGGTATCCGCCACAACATCAGAAACATTATTACTGCAGTGCCGCAGTTTTTTCTCGGTGACTATGCAAGCCAGATTTGGCCCAGTGTGGGTAAAGCGATGATGGGAGAGATAAGCCCGGCTGCGGTCGCGTTGCTAAATAAATACCTGCCCAATGCCCTGCGACGCGATCGCCAGACGCAGAAAAATATTTATTTGTTTACTGCTCTGGCCGATCATCAGCGCGAGCAGGAAGTGTTACCGCACCTCGGGCCGCTGGAAAAATACATTAATTTCAATCTGATAGAATCGTCATCACCCTGTATCACGCAACATAATGAGGTGACCCGCTATAACCTCAACCTGATTCTGGCGCTGATATATCAGCTGGAGCAGAATATCACCCCGCGCTGGGGCCATATTCGCAACGGCAGCGGTTGGTAACGGCGCAGCTGAGAATCATAGGTTGGCTATGACGAATCCCCGGTTAACGCGTGATTAAAAAGATCGCCAGCATAAAACCGACAAACAAACCGGCAAAGGTCAGCAAACCGGTGCGCGGCGTTTTGGCCTGACCGACAATCGCGCCGATAAAAATGCTCAGAATGGTGAGCGTGCCAATCATCACCCAGAGAAGATATTGTGTATTTGCTGCCATGCGAAATCCTGTTAAGCGGCCATCAATCAATGCGCCCTGTTATACCATTTTTCGCTGTGGCTGGCTGCTGCAAATATCCGCTGTGTTGCGCTCAGCATAACAATGCATCACATGTGACAACGTCACTTGTGTATTATCTCACGCAATGTTATCGCGCTTAATAATTGCGCTAATTGAGCAAATAAAGTCCGGCAACAAGGGTACCGACGGAAATAATATGGAATAGCTCAGTCATGGTAGCAACCTCAATTTAATGCCTGTACGACTCAGTCAAGAACAGCATCTGGCGTTCGTCAAATCATCACCGCCTGCAATAAGCGCAGCCGATGGCATAAATACCAATCGATGCTTAACTGAATACGTACCCATAAGACAGGAGGAAAGCCATGAGCCAGTCTGCATTAGCCACCTACCTTGCGTTAAGCGACGACGACCTCAATGAGATGGGCATCCGTCCGGACACGCTGTTCGAAGCGCAGCCCGACGATAACGGCGCCGCCGGTTACTATTTCAACGTACCGGACACCACGCCGCAGCGCGTGCTGGGGCAGAAACGCTGGTCGCTGGGCGATCGCATCGACATTCCGGCCAGCGTGTTAAATAACGATTCAGCGTAACGGCTCCCGCGATGCGCGATCCTGTGCCAGGCTTAAGTCATTGTGGAATGTTGCAATCATGAGGGAATGATTATGATGAAAAAAACGGTACTGGCGTCACTGCTGATGGTGTTTAGTCTGGGCGCTATCGCTGAACAGGGCGGCTTTGAGGGCGGTAAAACCCCGCCGCCGCAGAAACAACAGGACGCCGGTTATAAAGGTTCTGAAGATACCGGCCAGACACATATCGAACAGATTCGGGATTTTCGTCAGGGCGGCTATGTCACGCTGGAAGGCTATATCGTTAAAAAGTTAAGCGGTGATAATTATCAATTCCGCGACAGCACCGGCACCGTGACCATTAAGGCTGCAGCCGATACCTTCAAAGGCAAAACCTATAACGCCGAGGATCAGGTCCGGGTGAGCGGCAAAGTATATGGCCGGGGCGAAAATACCCGCGTCGATGTTGCACGTATCGAAGAACCTTAATGCATTATTGTCCGGTCCGCCGTCGCGTGTGCGGCGGACGTTATCTTTCCATTCGCAGGAAATCATCGCATGAAGAGCCTGTTTGCCAGTCTGTTAATCCTCTCCACCCTGACCGCGCTGGCTGGCTGTCAGCAACCTGAACGGCCAATTGGCCCGGACGGACGCCCTAATGTCCCTGCAGAACAACCGGTGCCCGGCGGTCCAATGAGTAAAGGGCCGGTAGGTCAGCCGCAGGCCTGACCGTTAGCGGCATCAGTACTTACCGCGCCCTGCCCTGAAAATTTATTGTCCTTATTGCCGCCGGGTATTATTACCGGCGGCATTTTTACGTCTGGCTTAATTAACGCCCACCACCATTACCCTGATTAAATTTTCATGGCTATGCTTGGTTATTACGCTGAAATAAAGGATATGCTGATGCACAGTCTTGATCCACAAATGTTGCTGTTACTCTATTTTGTCCTACCGGTTTGGCTTATTGCTGGCTTTGCCGACTGGCTTTGTCATCGTGCAACAGAAATAGAGCATACCTCCGGCGTTAAAGAAACGTGGATACATATTTTAATGTTTCTGGAGATGGGCACTCCGCTGCTGCTGGCATTATTTCTTGAGGTGAATGCGCTGATTATTGCGTTAATGATCGTGCTGTTTTTTTGTCATGAAGCCACTGCGTTGTGGGACGTCAGCTATGCGGTGAAAAGCAGAAAAGTGACGCCGGTCGAACAACACATCCACAGTTTTCTCGAAATGGTGCCGCTGATGGCGCTGCTACTGGTGATCTCCCGTCACTGGCCGCAATTTCTCGCGCTATTTGGGGCCGGCAATGAAGCGCCCCGGTTTACTCTAACGCTACGTGCCGATCCGCTGCCGCAGGGTTATATTATTGGCGTACTGTGCGCAATCGTGGTGTTTGAACTGCTGCCTTATCTGGAAGAATATCTGCGTACCCGGCGCGCGAAGAAAAACGCCTCAACGTGAACAGCATAAACCACCGTGCTGAATGGTAATGTGGATGATTGGGGAAGCTATTGATTCCACCACAGCCAATACCCACACGATAAAAAAACCTCCCGCGGGAGGTTTATCGATTAGATCGGTTTTTGCCCATCGTCTTCAGGCAATCCGGTGCCGGTATCATCATCGTCATCAAGCGGCTCTTCGCCGGGCACCTGCGCATCATCAGGCAGCGGAGTGACATCATCGGGTCGTTCTGACATAAGCACCTCCATACCCCACATTGGGTAATAACTATTTTAGTTGCGTTATCCTTCAGCCCAGCGGGTTTATCACGCATCTGTGAATTAAGCGTAAGAAGTAAATTAGTTATGGGTTAACGCTTTGCTTATCGCCTGCCCTCGGCTAACGCGATAAACAAAAAAGGCCACCCGAAGGTGACCAATAATAGGGTACTCGCTGCGTTAGTCATCAGGTGTGGTTATTAATTTATTTCGCCACATGAATAACACAACTGAATTAATTCGCTTCTTTCATCATATACAACGACGAGGCAATGGCAATCATAATCGACTTACAAAAAATACATTTTGCGCCGAGTGGATTTTGCCTGTTCCTGTCAAAAACGGACTGGCGATATTGAGAGCCCTGACATTGTGGGCATCTCATAGCATTAATTACTGTAATAATCAGAGACCTGTAACGTTAACAGCTGACGGACCTTTAGGGCCGTTTTCCACAGAGAATTCAACTTTCTGACCGTCATCGAGTGAACGGAAGTCAGTTCCCTGAATGGCAGAGAAATGGACGAAAACGTCTTTGCTGCCGTCTTCCGGAGAAATGAAGCCGAAACCTTTCTCAGCGTTGAACCATTTTACTGTACCGAGCATTTTATTTGACATGTTTATACCTTGATAATGAGCCATATGGCATTAGAGGCTGAACCGCAGCGACACATCAGAACCTGAGATAAAACTCAAAGAGAAAGGCACAGGAAAGGCACTAACACAGATGAGAGATACAAAACGAACTAACTATGGGACTGTCTGCTTATCAGACCGGAGACGCATTAACGCACGTCTGGCGGATTAACACAAGGGGTAATAAATTTTATTGATAAATTTCTGGTGTGACGAAGCGGTGACTGCACCGCGTTTAAAATTTTAAGTGGTTAGATTTGGTCACCTTTATTCCAGCTAAAAAGCATCAGATTTAGAAAACTTTTATTTTTCACTGTTTAACACGGCCATGACAAATAAGAGCTGTGGTGAGAAAATTCAAATGTTATATTATTGTTGAAAATAAAGCAGTTACCTTCAATTGAGGCGATGTTATGGCCCAGGCAATCTTAGGTAAGATACTTTGGACAAGCAACATTTGAAACAGTTGCCAGTTCTGTCTCCAGTTCAATGACAAGTGAAGTTAAGTTGTAGTCTATCGAGTTACGCATACTTTCTCTTTTTTCAACATTTTCTTTAGTGCTCAGTTTACTATGAAAATTATACAATTCTGGTATATTTGCAGTAATTTTCTCCATGTCTTTAGAGTGAAAGAAAGGAATTGGTGGCCCTCCATTAGAATTGAAAGCCACTGCTTTTAAAGAAGTAAGCTCCATAACCTCAATGAACCCCTTATCACAGGTAAGCAAGCCCGGGAAGAAATACCTTTCACCATTTCCAATATTAAAAGTTATTGCTTGCTCTAAGTACCTATAATGAACAAGATCCCAAGTCATGCCTCTAAGAGCTTGCCAAATATTTTTTGAATTTTTGTGTATTTTATTAAAAAATTTAAAATCCGTCCCTTTTTCAAAAAACTCAGCCGCAACAATTAATTCTCTAACAGCAAAGAAACAAGCTTTATCATGAGCAAACCTGAAAATATCCAGCATCTTGTTTTTAAATGATCGAGAAGGAGAACTAATCTGGATTATACTAATCTTAAGAAGATAAATATATATATGGTTATATCTTTCTAAGATAGCCTTTCTAAATTCTTCATTTTTATTTTTACGAAGCATATTTCCAAAATGCCGATCTGTATTAAGAAGAAGCTCAGCTTTCGACATTTTGCTGCTTAAACAACCTGTTTGGTAAAACTTATAAGTATCAAATTTCTTTATAAACTCATAACCTAACAACTTGTCAAATATCTTATGATGATTACTACTGTCATCCATGTTTTTTAGATTTTCAATTTCATATAAAACAGAATCGACCTGCGTATTTTCATGAGATATAAATTTAAATATCTCCTCAATATCATCATCCAGCCCTGCTTTCTTGCCATTAATATAAGGCTGAAGATAACTCAAGGCCTGACTATCCAAAGATATTGAATAATCAATTTTAAATGTAGAGACCCCTTCACCAAACATTTCACCTATTGTATCGGGATCCATTACTATCACATTCTCATCATTAAACAAAGATCGAATGGAAGCGCCATTTTTAAATTTCATATTGGATTGAAATCCAGGATATGGCCCTTTGGGCGAAGAAAAAACAAATTTATACTCTGGGATCAGATGATGAAAAATCGTATACATGCTTAAGGAATTGGACAAATCATCTTGATTACCAATATCCATTACCAATTTTTTTTTAATGTATTCCATATTTTATTCTTTTGACTAATAGCTTGAGCCTCTGCGTGACAAGCTAGCCTCTCCTGTAGTTCGAACGATTATGTCATCATATACTCTATCACATCCAAACAGTCTGACTCAGTGAAAGAATATGCCGAAGCGTGCCGTTGATTTGGCTGTTGACTTAAAGGGCGCGTCTGCGCCCTCTTGCAATTCTGTCAATACTGTACGGCCTCACCGCCAGTTGATGTGCCTCTCGATTTGTCACAGCCACCTACACCAGAAAAAAGGCGGCGTATTTTGCGCCGAATGCACGAAAGCATAGCAATTAAACAGTAAATAAGTCCCCACAAACACCAAGCGCCCTGCAATTGCAGAAACGAGAGCAGCTTAAGTAGATGTTTCTCGATGTCTCGCGTTTGAACCTGTCCGAAGGTGAGAACACTTGGATGATGAGCAGCCGTAAACTCAAAGTTGGTGAGCAGCCATTCTAGAGTGGTAGCAGCGGGCATCTGCTCCGGGACAGAAAGAAGCCATCAACAGTTTTTGAACGATTAGCCGCACTAGCTAAACGACAGAAAACTAGTAGCGCTGCTTATTAAAGCAGCGGCCGGACTAATCCGAGCTGCAAGATTCTTAACGGTTTCTTATCATTGTGATACTGTATATATATACAGATATTGATAAATGAGAGGAGTTAATCGCCTGATGGATATAGATAATCTCAGCGAGACCGAAGTAAGAATCCAGTTTATTGCTGACGTATCACTTGTCGAATATTGCAAAGAAGATGAATTAAAAATGGCTCTGTTAATGAACGGTGAGATGGCCGGAAAGATTGATACGGCGATTTATCAGGATGCCATTTTCCGCCAGGCTAAATGACTTCTTCTCAGTAACACCCCTGCCCTGAGCCACCATTTCGGTGGCTTTTTTCATGCTGCTGCGAAGCGCATTCTTGTGCATGATTTTGCATGACCCAGATAGGATCACCGATAGCTACAGCGACCCTAGCTGGCGCGACTTGACGAGGCGCATGCATCTGCATTAAAAACGATGCATAAAGCGGGCAGGCGTGGCGGGGATAGCATTGCGCGCGAGCATGTTAACATCTTTGTATTGCCAATCTTTCCTAATCCCAAGGGATGACTGGGGTGATTTTTACAGGGTGTTATCTGGCTTATATGAAAAAGTGCTGTGAAATTTCGAAAATTGCCTAACTGAGTAATACACTTCTACTAGGTTCACTTGATGGCATCATAAATACATAATGATCAAGTAAGAAAGTTAATGTATGTTTGATGTTCAAGCAAGTTACTCACGTTCAGACCTTAGTTCTTAGAGACCAATTGTTCATAATGAAGATTACTTTCATGGCTAGATTTCTATTGGGTTTAAAGTTAATTTTAGTCAAAATGTTTTACTATTTTGTTAACCAATATGATTTGTAGAGGTTGATATGTTTAAAGGAATTCAAAAGATCTATTTGGAAAATGAATTCTCAGGTATAATTGATAATATAATTCTTAATAATAGAAATTTAATAATAACCGGAGGCAATGGCTGTGGAAAAACAAGATTTCTTGTGAGGCTTTTTGAAACAATTTTCAGTCGTGTGGCAGAGAGAAGCTATAAAACGGATTCTGAGATTAACACTGAAATTAAACATATTGAGCAAAGCCTTGAACACACTCAAGTTGGAACCCAGAACTGGTCTCATTATACGAGTTATTTACCCCAATTGATTGAGGAAAGAGAACGCAGAAAGAAGTTTAACATTATTTTTGATGGTAATGATCAAGGGCTTTTTACGGCTAGTTATCATACAGGTAAAAGTGTATTAATGAACTTTCCAGCCTTCAGAAACTCTACTATTCATGCGGCGAATTCAATCAGGTCCTTGGAGTCAATTAAAAATGCAGCTAAATCTTTAATTACTCACTCGAGTCAGCGCGGGGATAGTAAAGCGTCATATTTTGAAGAATATTTGGTTGCATTAAAGCAAGCTCGGGCGATGTATATTACAGAAGATGGAGATTTAGATAGTGCCAGTAAAATAGAGGGGTGGTTTGATAAATTAGAGAGTGATTTAGGTGAACTATTTGAAGACAAATCTCTTAAATTGAACTATAAAGTTAAAAGTTCTTCATTTGAAATAGTTCAGGATAATAAAGAGCCTTATAAATTCCAAAATCTTTCATCAGGGTTTTCTGCCGTCATGTGTATATATGCGGAGCTTTTGATGAACATTGAAGCAAATGAAATATCTCCAGACGAATTAACAGGCATTGTGTTTATTGATGAAATAGATGCTCACCTCCATATTTCAATTCAAAAAAAGATTATGAGCTTTCTGACTAAGTCATTTCCATTAGTTCAGTTTATTGTTACAACTCATTCGCCTTTTGTGGTGATGTCAGTCAATGATGCAGTCATTTATGACCTTTCTAAGCATGAGCAGGTGGAGGACTTGTCTCTCTATTCATATGAGGCCGTTGCAGAAGGTTTGTTCAATACTTCATCGGTATCTCAAGTATTAATGGAGAAAATGTATAGATTGAATGCACTCACGATTAATTATGAAAATAACAAACATGAGATTGAAAGTATATTATCTATGCTTAAGCAGCATGAAAACAAATTGGATGAAGAAAGTAAGTTCTATTTGAAAACTGCTGAAATAAATATGATGAAGCATACTGGTGGAGGTAAAGGTGTTTAATGTTATCCGACCAGCTGCAGCCCCAGCATCTTTAGCAAGACAGACACGTTATGATGGGCAAGATGTATATGATAGCCTAAAAGAAGCATTTCATGATAAGTGCTATATATGTGAGACCAAGTCACCGCAAGATGTAAATGTGGAGCACTTTGTTGCTCATCTTAATGATCTTGATAAGAAATTTGCGTGGAAGAATTTATATTTTGTTTGTAGTCGATGTAATAATATAAAGGGAGATCGTTATAACAATCTACTTGATTGTTGTGATGAGAATGATGATGTATATCGTTCCTTGAGGTTATTACCTCCTTACACCCCTTATGCTGGTAGTATTGTTGTTGAGGCTAGGGGGGACAATCCTAAAATAGAAAGTACAGTTGATTTACTCAGGAAGGTTTATAATGGCAAGGGGACGGTTAATAAAGCTGTGAGTGCTGAGTTTCTGAGGGTGAAGATTTTTGAAAGTTTGAATAGACTTCAGGAATATGTCAGAAGATGGTATTCAAATGAAAGCTTACCTGCTGAAAAGGAAGATGCGCTTGAGCGAATGAGGTTGCTAATAAAACCTGATGCACCTTATTCGGCATTCATGCGAGATGTACTTTTTGAAGATGATAAGCTCAGATTTTTGGTAGAAGAAATTTATTAACCTTTTATAAAGGCAGGTGAACCTGCCTTAACAATTTCAAAAGATATATTTTTGAATTGGACAATATCATCCTCTATCCATTCATTGATTTCTTTGATCCTTTTCTGAAGTGGTGTCAGTTCATTGCGTACAAATACTTGCGCTGCCTTCACAGCATCACCAAAACCACAGGTGTTGTCGGGGATAATTCCCATCATCTGCGGCGGCACCGGCGCGCGCTCAGCAGATCATCACGGCTGGTCTTCTTTATGTTGAAAAAGTCATCACCTGTTGCAACTTCGCTGAACGACAGAATCTTAATCCCGTCCAGCTTGCCGGTAGGCGCGTAAATGAACAGGGTGCGGAAGTTACCGATCCCTTTAGCGTCGCGCATCACCTGCCGCATGCGCTCGATATCGCTGCTGCTCTGCGCGGCGTCAGTCATATACAGGATATTACCTGCGTATGCACCGTTCTGGTAATACTTGCGGCGAAATAGCATCGCCGCTTCATTCAGCCAGCCGGAATTCAGCGCACTGAGGTATTTCGTCAAACCGTACAACTCCTGATTCACGTCCGGCTCAATCAAGTGGAAAACCTGATCCGCTTCGAACTGTTGCGCTTCCTTCCACTCATTCACAAACCAGTAAACGCCCTCCTCCACGCCACGTCGCGTGTACTTGGCCGGTGAGGTTTCCAGGCGCATCGATTTGCCTAGCGCATTGCGGCGCAATTCCATAAAGGCGTTACCAAACCTCAGGTAATCAAGTGCAAACTTGCTGAACTCCTGTTGACACAGCAGCGGGTGCGGGATAAACGTTGAAGCGAGAATATTGCGCTTCACATAGAGTGGCGAGCTATGATGTACCGCTGAGCGCAGGCTTATGGCGAGTCCGTGGAAGCTGACCAATGGCTCGTACCAGCAGCCGTTATGGATGCACTCGGCATAATTCATGATGTCGCGCTTATCGAGTACCGCCGTCGGCTCGCCAAAGGTAAACGCCTCGAACGGCTGCTTTGCGTCCTGCGCGGGCTGAGATTGTGCGGTGAATGCCTTGCCGCGGTTGCGTTTGCTCATCAGTAAAAATGGCGACAAAGTGGCGACTGAGATTGTAACAGGGTAGAACACGGCGTAACAGAATTGGCAATAACTCATTGATAAATAGTTAAATTATTGATAACCAACAGTAAACAAAAAAAGACCCAATACGATTCCTGTATCGGGTCCAGGGAAATGGCTCGTTGAGAGCCGTGCGCTAAAAGTTGGCATTTTTGCAGGCGAGGACGCCTTGCCTTTTAAAGGTAGACCAGCATCGGTGATTTTCCAGCCAGCGGGCTTCGCCGCCGGCAAAAGCTGCCAACTCTGTGATCGGGCTGGCACTAACGGCTGGCAGGCGCAGCGGCAAAAATGTGCGCTACGCCTGAAAATGCAGGGATTATTTACCGCACAGCTGCTGGGCGCGATCGACGATCGGCTGCAGGCTCATTTTTTGTCCCGGATGCGCTTTATCGACGGCAAGGATGGTATCGATGGACTGCAATGTGCCCTGCCCGGCATTGCCGCGCGCCAGCGCTTTATCATTAAGCGGATACTGCAGCAGTGTGCTGGGGTTGATGGCAAACAGCGCGCCATCTTTCTCGCAGGTCAGCATCACCTCTTCACGGGTGAACGGCCACTTATCTTTGCCAATTTCAAAACGGCTGACGGTGATAATTTGCCCGGCGAACGCCTGGCTGCACAACGCCATCAGTAACCCAGCTGGAATCAGTTTCTTCAGCAAAATCTCGACCTCATCTCATCTTTTAACAGATTCAGGCCGGCGAAAGCGTGGCAAACACGCTCACCAGCCCGATAACAATCAACGCCAGCAGCAGCTCGAGCTGCGTCAGACGGATAAAAAGTTTCGGTGCCCGGCTGGCGGCCAGGCGAAAACGCGGCACCAGCAGATAGCGATTAAGCAGCGCAATCAGCACCATCAGTGCCACCAGCAACGCTTTGCTCACCAGCAGCTCGCTCCACAGCGTGGCGGTCCAGTTGAGCGGCGTGCCGGCAATCAGCAGGCTGTTGACCGTGCCGGTAACAATCGCCAGCGCCACGGCCAGATGACCATAGCGTGAAAAGCGCATCATGCTGCGAATGGCATCGGTGCGCCAGGCAATGTTACGCGCCTCGCGCATCAATAGCAGCAGCGGCAGCAAACCACCGGCCCAGAAGGCGGCCGCGATCAGGTGCAGCGCATGATTCCCCTGCTGCAGCAGTCCTGGCATGCCATCGTGCATCGCCGCATGGCCGACGCCCGCCAGTGCCACCAGCTGCAACAGCGCAGTCGCCAGTAACGCCTGCTGGCGCAAATTACCCCGCAGGCGCAGTGCCAGCGTGCTGAGCAGGGCAAACAGGATAACCCAGCGCCACACCGCGCCGAAGCGCGTGCCCAGCACCGCCAGCCAGACGTCGATGCTGGCAATACTGCGCCAGTCGCCGCTCATCAGCCCGGTCTGCGCCGCCAGCATCAACAGCGCACTGAGTAAACTCAGCACGGCGCTGTATCCCATCAGCCATCGCCAGCGCTGTGCCAGCACCGGTCGGTAGCGCGCCGGCGCCAGCAGCGCGGTATAAAATGCACTGCCGGTCAGCAGAAACAGCGCCAGAAAATGCAGCGCCCGCAGGCCGATCCAGAACGCGCTAAGACTCATTACTTCACGCTGAAGCTGTAGCTACCTTTGGTTTTGTGGCCGTCCACTGACAGCACGTGCCAGTTGACCTGATAATGACCCGACGCCAGCGGCTGGGCGATCGGCACAATCAACTGATCGTGCTGCTGCGGATTCAGCTGGGCTTTCTCCAGCGCCACCGGTTGCTGCTGCGCGTTGATCATTTCCACGCCGCTGAATGCCGGTTCAATATCTTCGGTGAATGTCAGGGTGAGTTGCTGCGGCGCGCGCTCCACCATGGCGTTATCCGCCGGCACCGGGGCTTTGAGGTGGGCATGTGCCAGAGCCAGCTGGTTGAAGCCCAGCGTCGCGCCCGCCAGCAGTAGCGCGATAACGCGCCTGGATGCAGTTTTCATCATCACGTCTTCCCTTTTAACTGCGGCACTGCGCCGCAAATGTGGCAGCAGGATACGCCGCTGCTTTTAGGCTGTCGAGACTTGCGGTGCGATCCAATTCCCTTGATCCAGCAGGGCGAAACCATTATTTTTGCCCCTGTTTATCAGGAGAAAAGCATGAGCCAAAACCTTGCCCTGCTGTCGCAGGAAGAGAAAGACAAAGTAAACGTCGATCTCGCCGCCGCTGGCGTGGCGTTTAAAGAGCGCTACAACATGCCGGTGATCGCCGAGATGGTGGAGCGCGAGCAGCCGGAAGCGCTGCGCGACTGGTTCCGTCAGCGCCTGATGACCTATCGCCAGGCATCGCTTAGCCTCTCCCGCCTGCCCTACGAACCTAAGCAGAAATAATTTATGTTACGCGTAATCGATACGGAAACCTGTGGCCTGCAGGGGGGCGTGGTGGAAGTGGCGTCGGTGGATGTCATTGACGGCCAGATCGTCAATCCGATGAGCGATCTGATCTGCCCGGATCGGCCCATCAGTCGTCAGGCGATGGCGGTGCACCGCATCACTGAAGCCATGGTGGTAGGCAAGCCGACCATCGAAGAGGCGATTGGCCGCTATCACGGTAGCCCGCACTATGTGGCGCATAACGCCAGCTTTGACCGGCGCATGCTGCCGACGATGCCGGGCGAATGGATCTGCACCATGACGCTGGCGCGCCAGCTGTGGCCGGGCATTAAATACGGTAATCAGGCGCTGCGCCACAGCCTCAAACTTGAGGTGTCGCCGCCGGATGATCTGCACGCGCACCGCGCGCTGTACGATTGCTACGTCACCGCCGCGCTGCTGATCCGCATTATGGAAACCTCCGGCTGGAGCGCCAGCGAGATGGTGAGTCGCTGCCAGCCGGCGCCGGTCAGCGACGAGGTGTTCCCGTTTGGTAAGTATCGCGGTCAGAGCATCGGCAGCATAGCGCGTAAAGATCCGGGCTATCTGCGCTGGGTACTGGAAAACGTACGTGATTTGCGCGCGCCGCTGCGGCAGACGCTGCGCAAATACGTTAAGGATACTCAGTAATCGCTGCGCGGCGGCAGCGTGCCCTGCGCCAGGGCGATCAGGAAAGTGAACTCCTGCGCCACGCCTTCATAGGATTTATAACGTCCTGATTTGCCGCCGTGGCCGGAATCCATATCGGTGCAGAGTAACAGCAGCGCATCGTTGGTGCGCAGCTCACGCAGCTTTGCAACCCACTTCGCCGGCTCCCAGTACTGTACCTGCGAATCATGCAGCCCGGTGGTCACCAGCAGGTGCGGATATGCCTGCGCCGTCACGTTGTCATACGGGCTGTACTGGCGGATGTAGCGATAGAATTCCGCCTGCTCCGGATTGCCCCACTCATCATATTCACCGGTGGTCAGCGGAATCGACGGATCGAGCATGGTCGTGACCACATCGACAAACGGCACCTGAGCGATCACGCCGTGAAACAGCTGCGGCGCCATATTCAGCACACCGCCCATCAGTAAGCCCCCGGCACTGCCGCCCATCGCGTATAGCTGCTGCGGGTTGCCGTAGCCTTTCGCCACCAGCGCTTCAGTGACATCAATGAAGTCGGTGAAGCTGTTCATTTTATGTTGCAGCCGGCCATCGTCATACCACTGCTGGCCCAGCTCGCCGCCGCCGCGCACGTGGATAATCGCGTAGATGAAACCGCGCTCCAGCAAACTGATGCGGCTGGTGCCAAAACTGGCCTCCATGCTGCTGCCATAGGCGCCGTAGCCGTACGCCAGCAGCGGATTGGCGCCGCGCTGAAAGTGTTTGCGGTGATAAACCAGTGAGACCGGCACTTCCGTGCCGTCGCGCACCGTGATCCACAGGTGTTCACTTTTGTAGTCGGCAGAGTCAAAACCCGGCACCGGGGTTTGCTTGAGAATGCGCCGCTCGCCGGTCTCCATGTTCAGTTCGAACAGCGTGGTCGGCGTCGTCATCGACGAGTAGCCGTAGCGCAGCGTGTCACTTTCCGGCGTGGGGTTGTAGGCCAGCCAGGTGACATAGGCCGGATCGTCAAAGGCAATACCGTAGCTCTCACCGCTGGCCCAGTTAATCTGGCGCAGGGTATTTACCCCGCGCTGGCGCTCTTCGACTACCAGCCAGTTACGAAACAGCTGGAAATCTTCCATCACCACGTGGTCGCGCGGCGGAATCAGGGTTTGCCAGCGATCTTCAGCCAGCCACGCGCTGCGGTACAGGCCGAAATTTTTGCCGTCGCGGTTGGAGCGAATGAAGAACTGGTGATCGTAGTGATCGATGCTGTATTCATGATCGCGCCGCCGCGGACAAAACACCTGCGGCTGTGCGTCCGGATATTCCGCGTCAATCAGCAGAATTTCACTGGTAGTTGTGCTGAACAGCGCGATCAGGATGAAGTGTTCCGAGGTGGTTTTATGCACGCTGAGGTGGAAAGACTCATCCTGCTCTTCATACACCAGCTGATCTTCCGACTGCGGATGCCCCAGTTCGTGACGCCACACCTGATAAGCCAGCAGCGTTTTCGAATGCTTGCGTACGTAGTAGAGGGTGCGTGAGTCGTTGGCCCACGCCACGCTGGAGGACGCGTCGCGCAGCACCTCCGGATACCAGCTGCCGCTGTTGAGGTTACGAAAGCGGATGCCGTACTGGCGGCGCGATAAAAAATCTTCCGCCAGCGCCATCACCTGGTTATCCGGGCTGATATCCAGCGTGCCCATGGTGTAAAAGTCACTGTGCGCGGCGCGCTGGTTGCCATCCAGCAGCAGTTGCCACGGCTGGTCGGCGGGCGCATCCACCGGCTGGCGGAAATAGGCCGCGTACTCATTGCCGGCTTCGTAACGGCTCTGGTAGCGATAGCCGCGTTTAACGTACGGTACCGAGTGGTCCTGCGCCGGTAGCCGATCGATGATCTCTTTCAGTACCCGATCCTGCAGCGCATCCTGAGAAGCCATCATCGCTTTACCGTAGCGGTTTTCCGCCTCCAGATAAGCCAGTACCTCGGGGTTTTGCCGGTCATCATCACGCAGCCAGAAATAATTATCGGTGCGCGTTTCGCCGTGTAACGTCATGTGGTGGGGGATTTTTTTCGCTTGCGGCTGATTCATTACAGAGTTTCTCCCTGAAAGACGACATCCTGCAAGCGTGGCACTTCTGGCAGAGGAAGCCAAGCCGGAAACGCACGCGAAGTGTAACCGGAGGCCGCCGCAACCGCCTCCGGCGTGACTCAGGCCGCTTTTTCCGCCGCGATGTCGCGCTGAATACCGTCGCGCACGTCCTGCGGAATTTTTAGCGCATCGCCGAGCGCAGAGAGGTAACTGCGTTCCATGAAATGATCGACATCGATCGCCGCACAGCTAAGGAAATAGAGTTCCAGCGCTTCCTCTTCATTTTTCACGTCGGCGGCCAGCCACTGCGGATCGAGCGGACGGTTCATTGCCTGCTGAATCAGCGCTTCCGCCTGCGCCCCGTAACCGGCCTGATGGATATTCTGCTCGATGGCCGTGCGCTCGCGATCGTCAATGTGCCCGTCGCTTTTCGCAGCAAACACCAGCGCAGTTACCAGTCGCTCCGCGCGCTGGTCGAGCGGCGTCTGCAGCTGGCCAAACGCAGGCTCATCCTGATGGGTTTCACGCACGCGCTGCTTGTATTTATTCCACAGCACCGCGCCTGCCGCCGCCCCGCCGCCGACCAGCAGCGCGGTGCCGCCGTATTTGGTTAACAGCTTGCGTGACGATTTGCTGGCAACCAGTAAACCCGCCAGGCCACCCAGCGCGCCGGGTGCCAGCATATCGCTCAGGCCGCCTGATTTGCCGTCACCGCCCTTCTTTGCCAGAACCGATTGAATTTGCTGCAGCCAGTTACTCATCGTTTAACTCCTGTTTAAGTTTCCGCTCACTATGCTGCCGCACGCTGTGTCAGTTAACGTCAGAGCCGGCAAAGTATGGCAAAGCCGGACGTGCACAATGCGTGAGTACGCAAACGTTTTCGTTTATACTGCGCGCGCATTTTGACTGCTAAGGTGAAATTATGACGACTCTCGGAACCGCGCTGCGTCCTGCCGCAACGCGTGTCATGCTGTTAGGTTCAGGTGAATTAGGCAAAGAGGTAGCGCTGGAGTGTCAGCGTCTCGGGGTGGAAGTGATCGCTGTCGATCGCTATGCCGATGCCCCGGCGATGCACGTTGCGCATCGCAGCCACGTCATTAACATGCTGGACGGTGACGCACTGGCGGCGCTGATTGCGCAGGAGCAGCCCCACTTTGTGGTGCCGGAAATCGAAGCCATCGCCACCGAAAAACTGCTGGAGCTGGAAGCGCAGGGGCAAAAAGTGGTGCCGACGGCCCGTGCTGCACGTCTGACCATGAACCGCGAAGGCATTCGCCGTCTGGCGGCTGAAGAGCTGGCGTTACCGACTTCAACCTATCAGTTTGCTGATAGTAAAGCGCGTTTCGTCGCGGCCGCGCACGAGATCGGTTTCCCCTGCATCGTAAAACCGGTAATGAGCTCCTCCGGTAAAGGCCAGAGCTTCATTCGCGAAGCCAGCCAGCTGGATCACGCCTGGGATTACGCGCAGCAAGGCGGACGCGCGGGCGCGGGCCGGGTGATTGTCGAGGGCGTCGTGAAGTTCGATTTTGAAATCACCCTGCTGACCATCAGCGCGGTGGACGGCATCCACTTTTGCGCGCCAATTGGTCATCGTCAGGAAGACGGTGATTATCGTGAATCCTGGCAGCCGCAGCAGATGAGCGAACTGGCCCTGCAGCGCGCGCAGGACATCGCCGCTAACGTGGTGAAAGCGCTCGGCGGTTACGGCCTGTTTGGCGTGGAGCTGTTTGTGTGCGGCGACGAGGTGGTGTTCAGCGAAGTCTCTCCACGTCCGCACGATACCGGTATGGTGACGCTGATTTCGCAGGATCTCTCTGAGTTCGCGCTGCACGTGCGCGCCTTCCTCGGCCTGCCGATTGGCGGCATTCGCCAGTATGGACCGGCTGCTTCGGCGGTGATCCTGCCACAGCTCGATAGCCACAACGTGCAGTTTGTGAATGTGGAAGCCGCACTTGGCGCCGGTTTGCAGCTGCGTCTGTTTGGTAAGCCGGAAATCGCCGGGCAGCGCCGTCTGGGTGTCGCGCTGGCGACCGGTGACAGCACCGATGATGCCGTGGCCCGCGCCATTGCCAGCGCCGCAGCCGTGCAGGTTCAGGGCTGATTGACCGGGTGGTGACGCAGCGCCATCACCACCCGCAAAAATTGACCGCTGCCGCGTTGCAGTTACGCGGCAGCGCTATTCGCGATCAGCGGGGTGAAGCCGCACCTGCCACTGCCTCACGCGCCAGCTGCGTAATGCGATCCCAGTCGCCGCTCTCCAGCGCATCGTTTGGCACCAGCCACGAGCCGCCAATACACAGCACGCTTTTCAGCGCCAGATAGTCACGATAGTTGGCCGGTGAAATACCGCCGGTCGGGCAGAAACGCACCTGCGGGAATGGACCACCAATCGCCGCCAGCGCTTTGACGCCACCGTTAGCCTCTGCCGGGAAGAACTTGAACTCGCGCAAACCAAAATCCATGCCGACCATCAGTTCCGACACGGTGCTGATGCCTGGAATCAGCGGCACCAGGCCTTCCACCGCCGCCTTGAGCAGCGGTTCAGTGAGCCCCGGGCTAATGACAAACTGCGCGCCGGCGTCGGTCACTTCTTTCAGCTGCTGGGTATTGATCACCGTGCCGGCACCCACAATCGCTTCCGGAACTTCTCTGATCATTGCCCGCAGCGCATCCATCGCCACCGGCGTGCGCAGCGTCACTTCCAGCACGCGCACGCCACCTGCGACCAGCGCTTTGGCCATCGGCACCGCATGTTCCAGCTTGTTGACGACAATCACCGGCACAACCGGGCCGGTAGTCAGAATCTGTTCCGCACTCGTTTTCCAGTTCTTCATTACGTTTCCTCAGGAGAGACAGCCCGACGCGCGGTCATGCTGTCAGAAAGAGAGCCCTACCATACAAGATCGGCCGGACGGACGTCTATTGGATATCATCAATTTTTGAAACCGCGGTTCATTTTTGAATGATTGCCTGGTGCGCATCATTCCGCATCCGTCTGCAGAGTCGCCACTCATGGCGACCAGGATAAACCCTGCTGACTGAAAACAAAACGCCCCTGGCGAGCAGCGCAGGGGCGTTATCATAAATCTCTCAGTTAGCGATGCAGGAGCGGTTATTCAAACTCGTTCCACGAACGGCCGTCGCGGGTGATCATCGCCACCGAGGCGACCGGTCCCCAGGTGCCGGCCTGATACGGTTTGGAGGCGTCGCCATCCGCATTCCACGCTTCAATAATCGAATCGACATAAGTCCACGCCGCTTCGACCTCATCGCGGCGCACAAACAGTGCCTGAATGCCGCGCATGGTTTCGAGCAGCAGACGCTCGTAGGCATCCGCCAGATGCGACTGATTGAAGGTTTCGGAGTAGCTCAGATCCAGCTTGGTGGTCTGCAGCTTGTGCTTGTGATCGAGACCCGGCACCTTGTTGAGGATCTCAATATCCACGCCCTCATCCGGCTGCAGACGAATCGTCAGCTTGTTCTGCGGCAGTTCGGCGTAAGAGTCCTTAAACAGGTTCATTTCCGGGTTTTTGAAGTACACCACCACTTCTGAGCACTTGGTCGGCAGACGCTTACCGGTGCGCAGGTAGAAAGGCACGCCCGCCCAGCGCCAGTTATCGATATCCACGCGGATGGCGACGAAGGTTTCGGTGCTGCTCTGCTTGTTAGCTCCCTCTTCTTCCAGGTAGCCCGGCACTTTTTTGCCCTGCACAAAACCGGCAGTGTACTGACCGCGTACGGTTTTCTCGCGCACGTTGGTCTGGTCAATGCGGCGCAGCGAGCGCAGCACTTTCACCTTCTCATCACGAATCGCGTCAGCACTGAGATCGGACGGCGGCGACATGGCGATCATGGTCAGGATCTGCAGCAGGTGGTTCTGGATCATGTCACGCATCTGGCCGGCTTTGTCGAAGTAACCCCAGCGGCCTTCGATACCCACCTCTTCCGCCACGGTGATTTGCACGTGGTCGATGGTGCGGTTGTCCCAGTTATTGACGAAAATCGAGTTGGCAAAACGCAGCGCCAGCAGGTTGAGCACCGTCTCTTTACCAAGATAATGGTCGATACGGAACACCTGGCTTTCATCGAAGAATTTACCGACGCTGTCGTTAATCTCCTGCGAGGTCTCCAGCGAGGTGCCAAGCGGCTTCTCCATCACCACGCGCGCCGGTTTGGCGTTGAGTTTAGCGGCGCCCAGGCCTTCACAGATGGCGCCAAAGGTGCTCGGCGGCATGGCAAAGTAGTTGATGGTGACGCGGTTTTTCTGATCCAGCATCTTGCCCAGTTTCGAGAAGTGCGAGGTGTCGTTAACGTCGAGGTTGCAGAAGTCGAGACGGCCGCTGAGTTTGTCCCACAGCGCTTCGTCAATCTTCTCCTTCATGAAGGTTTCCAGCGCTTCACGCACCACTTTGGTGTAGGCCTCTTTGTCCCACTCCGCGCGACCCACGCCAATAATGCGCGTGGTATCGTGAATCTGACCGGCTTTCTCCAGCTGATACAGTGAAGGCAACAGTTTCCGGCGTGCAAGATCGCCTTTGGCACCGAAAATCACCAGATCGCATGCCTGGGCTGTTTGTGTTACCGCCATTTTCCTCTCCTCGTTGCAGGATATACCCGGCCTGAGCGTCCTCATCCTGCCGGGTCCTTATTGTAATTTTCTTACAGCACAATGTACTTTTTTCACCGCGCCAGGACAACCCGGCTGCGGTCGGTTACAGGTGATTATCCTGCACCGCCGGGGCGCATTTAACGTGTTGCGAAGTGCGCTAACGCGCCTTTTTCTGTTTCGATGTTTGTCGGGCGAAAACCCGGCAGCGATCAAAGTATGACAAAAAAAGCGCGGTTACATTTGTCCGCCGCTGCGTACGTCAGGCTATTACACGGTATATTCCGCATAATTGGCAGCGATTTCACGCACGGGTGAACGCAAAAAAGTGATTGATGGTCATCGGGTTAACAACATGCTGGATCAAATACAGGCGCAGCTGGCCGCGCTGAGCAAATCAGAACGCAAAGTGGCAGAACAGATTCTGGCCGCGCCGCAGCAGGCGATGCACTCGAGCATTGCCACGCTGGCACAGGCGGCGCAGGTCAGCGAACCGACGGTGAACCGCTTCTGTCACCGCATGGGCACCCGCGGCTTTCCCGATTTCAAGCTGCAGCTGGCACAGAGTCTGGCCAAAGGACCGAGCTGGGTCAGTCGCGATGTCGAAGAAAATGACAGCGTAGAACGCTACAGTCATAAGATTTTTGATTCCGCCCTGGCGGGACTCAGCCGCGTGCGTCAGCAACTGGATATGCAAGTGGTGGCTCAGGCGGTGCAGGCATTGTCACAGGCGCATAAAGTGGCCTTCTTTGGTCTTGGCGCCTCGGCGGTAGTGGCGCATGATGCCACCAATAAATTTCTGCGTTTTAATCTGCCGGTCATCTGGTCCGAGGATATTGTGATCCAGCGCATGAGTTGCATAAATAGTGGACCAAATGACGTGTTTGTTCTGATATCGCATACTGGCCGCACCAAAAATATGATAGAACTGGCTCGCCTGGCGCGTGTAAACGCTTCCACCGTGCTGGCTATCACCTCGCCCGGATCGCCGCTGGCAGATGAAGCCACGCTGGCGCTGACGCTGGATGTACCGGAAGATACCGACATCTATCTGCCGATGGTTTCCCGCCTGGCGCAGCTCACCGTGGTTGACGTGCTGGCAACCGGTTTTACCCTTGAGCGCGGTACCGCTTTCCGTGAGAATCTCAAGCGGGTAAAAGAGGCGCTGAAAGCGTCGCGCCTCGAAAAGCCGGCACCGGAATCACGCGCACAGCAAAATAATTAACATCACATTCACAATGTGAGTCGAATCACAGCCCCTCGATCATATAGAATGAGTGACCATTGCGTGTCACTTGTGATCGACACGATACTTTGTCAACGGAGTCCTTCATGTCCAGACGTCTCAGAAGAACCAAGATCGTTACAACCCTCGGCCCCGCCACCGATCGCGACAACAACCTCGAAAAAATCATCGCGGCGGGCGCTAACGTTGTGCGACTCAATTTCTCCCACGGCACCCCGGAAGATCATCAACTGCGCGCCGATAAAGTGCGGCAGATTGCGGCCAAACTCGGTCGCCACGTCGCCATTCTTGGCGATCTGCAAGGCCCTAAAATTCGCGTATCAACCTTCAAAGAAGGCAAAGTTTTCCTCAATGTCGGTGACCGCTTCCTGCTGGATGCCAACCTGAGCAAAGGCGAAGGCGACAAAGAGAAAGTCGGTATCGACTATAAAGGCCTGCCGGAAGATGTGGTGCCGGGCGATATCCTGCTGCTGGACGACGGCCGTGTGCAGCTGAAGGTGCTGGAAGTTCAGGGGGTGAAAGTCTTCACCGAAGTGACCGTCGGCGGCCCGCTCTCCAACAATAAAGGCATCAACAAGCTCGGCGGCGGCCTGTCGGCTGAAGCGCTAACCGAAAAAGATAAGCTGGATATCATTACCGCGGCAAAAATTGGCGTCGACTATCTGGCGGTCTCCTTCCCGCGTAACGGCGAAGACATGAACTACGCGCGCCGTCTGGCACGCGATGCCGGCTGCGACGCCAAACTGGTGGCAAAAGTTGAGCGCGCCGAAGCGGTGGCAACGCAGGAAGCGATGGATGACATCATCCTCGCCTCTGACGTGGTGATGGTGGCGCGTGGCGATCTCGGCGTGGAAATTGGCGATCCGGAGCTGGTGGGCATCCAGAAAGCATTGATTCGTCGTGCGCGTCAGCTGAACCGCACCATCATTACTGCTACCCAGATGATGGAGTCGATGATCACCAATCCGATGCCGACCCGCGCGGAAGTGATGGATGTGGCAAACGCCGTGCTGGACGGCACCGATGCGGTGATGCTGTCGGCGGAAACGGCGGCAGGTCAGTATCCGGCGGAAACCGTGTCGGCGATGGCGAAGGTGTGCCTCGGTGCGGAAAAAATTCCAAGCGTGAACGTATCCAAACACCGCCTGGACGTGCAGTTCGACAACATTGAAGAAGCGATTGCCATGTCGGCAATGTACGCCGCTAACCATTTGCAGGGCGTGTCGGCCATCATTACCATGACCGAATCTGGCCGTACCGCACTGATGACGTCTCGCATCACTTCCGGTCTGCCGATCTTCGCAATGTCACGTCATGAACGTACCCTGAACCTGACCGCGCTGTACCGTGGCGTGACGCCGGTGTTCTTTGACAGCAACAACGATGGTGTCGCCGCCGCGCACGATGCAGTTAATCTGCTGCGCGACAAAGGGTTCCTCGTCTCCGGCGATCTGGTGATTGTCACCCAGGGCGACGTGATGGCGACCACCGGCACCACCAACACCAGCCGTGTCCTGCGCGTAGACTGAGTTTTACGCACCTCCTGACAGCGGCTGTAACAACATGGACAAACGCGACTGCCTGGCAGTCGCGTTTTATTTTTCACTGACAAGGAGGCCAGATGGCCCGCTATCAACCCATCAGTCAACTCACCGGGCGTGTGCTGCTGTTTCCGCTGGCGCTGGTGCTGTTTGAGTTCGCGACCTACATCGCCCATGACATGATTCAGCCCGGCATGCTGCTGGTCACCGCCGAGTTTAACGTCGGCCCGGAATGGGTATCCACCTCACTCACTGCCTATCTGATGGGCGGCGTGGTGCTGCAGTGGCTGCTCGGTCCGCTGTCGGATAAATATGGCCGGCGTCCAGTGTTGCTGTTCGGCATTCTGTTCTTTGCCGCCGCCTGTGTTCTCACCACCTGGGTGAGCAACATCGAGCAGTTCGTTACGCTGCGCTTTATCCAGGGCATCAGCCTGTGCTTCATTGGCGCAGTAAGCTATGCCGCAGTGCAGGAGGCGTTTGACGAGGCGTTAGCTGTGCGCATGATGGCGCTGATGGCTAACGTGGCGCTGCTGGCACCGCTGGCGGGTCCGCTGGCCGGTGCCGCCTGGCTCACGGTGGGCGAATGGCGCAGCATGTTCTGGCTGTTTGCGGTTTGCAGCCTGCTGGCGTTTGTGGTGCTGTGGCGCATCATGCCGGAAACCGCCGGCGATCGCAGCCACTCCATTGCGTTACCAAACCTGGCGCGCGGCTACGGACGGCTGGCGCGCGATAAGCAGGTGATGTACGGCTCCTTCGCTATCGGCCTGGTGTTCATCCCGATTCTTACCTGGGTGGCGCTGTCGCCGGTGATTCTGATGCATGAAGAGGGCTTATCCCGCCTGCAGTATGCATTGCTGCAATTACCGGTGTTTCTGGCGATGATCGCCGGTAACCTGACGCTGGGTAAACTGGCGGGACGCGTGGCCATCGAGCAACCGGTAAAATTTGCCGCCTGGCCGATTCTGCTAGGCCTGAGCATTGCGCTGGTGGCGAACCTGCTCAACAGCCACAGTTACCTGCTGCTCACCGCCGGCCTTAGCCTGTATGCGTTTGGTGCCGGGATGGTCAACGCCGGGCTGTACCGGTTGACGCTCTATTCCAGCAGCGAAGGTAAAGGCAGCATCGCCGCTATGCTGGGGATGATCAGCATTCTGACGCTGGCGGCAGGGATTGAAGTGGCGAAAAGCGGTTATTTCAGCGGCGGTACGCCGTGGTTCAGCGCAATTAACTTCGTCGCCGGCGTGTTGTGGTTTGGCCTGGTGACGCTGTTCCTGCGCGAGCGCAAGCGGCGCAGTCGCCTGACGAGCGTAGAATAAGTGATGATGAACCGTGCCGGGCGGCACGGTTCAGCACGCGTTAGCTATTTACGCGGGTATAAATCCTTTCGCGCGTAAGGCTCAATATCCCCTTCTTTACGCGTCTTTAGCAGTTTGAGAATCCATGTGTACTGCTCCGGATGCGGACGCACGAAGATTTCCACCTCTTCGTTCATGCGCCGCGCCAGCGTGGTGTCATCGGCATCCAGCAAATCGTCCATCGGCGGGCGCACATAAATCTCCAGCTTGTGCGTCGCGCTGTTATACACCGGGAACAGCGGCACCACGCGCGCACGGCACACTTTCATCAGACGCCCGACTGCCGGCAATGTCGCTTTATAGGTAGCAAAGAAATCGACAAACTCGCTGTGCTCAGCACCGTGATCCTGGTCCGGCAGATAGTAGCCGTAATAGCCCTGACGCACCGAGGCGATAAACGGTTTGATGCCGTCGTTGCGCGCGTGCATGCGACCGCCGAAACGGCGACGCACGGTGTTCCAGATATAATCCATCAGCGGATCGCTTTGATTGTGGAACATCGCCGCCATCATCTGGCCTTCCGAAGCCAGCAGCATCGCCGGAATATCCACGCCCCAGCCGTGCGGCACGAGGAAAATCACGTTCTCATGATTCTCCTGCAGCGCCGTGATGATCTCGCGGCCGTGCCACTCAACGCGCTGGCGCACGCGTTCAGGATTACGCATCCCCAGCTCGGCCATCATCACCATCGCCTGCGGCGCGGTGGCAAACATACGATCAGCAATCTCTTCGCGCTGCGCTTCGCTGAGCTCCGGCAGGCAATAGTAGAGATTGATCAGCGCACGGCGGCGCGCACTTTTCGCCAGCTTGCCGGCAAACTTACCCAGCCCGCCCAGCACCGGATCGCGCACCCTGGCTGGCAGCATCGCCATACCGGCCAGCGCACCAATCGCCAGCCAGCTGCCCCAGTATTTCGGCTTTAAAAAAGTACGTTGAAAAACGGGAATAAACTCACTGTTATTTTTTTTTCGGGTTTCCATGCACTCGCCTCTGACAATGACGGCTCAATAATAGTGACGGCAGGTAATTTTGCAATCTTCACAGGCCAGATAGCAAAAAACCGACGAAGAATCCGTCGGTTTTTGCGCGTTTGCCCGGAAATTAACGTTATTTCAGCGTCAGCTGTGGCAGATAACTCTTCACCTGCGCCAGATAGGTGCTGCGATCTTTACCAGTCAGCCCTTCCATGCGCGGCAGCTTCGCCGTCAGCGGGTTGACCGCCTGGTTGTTGATCCACACTTCATAATGCAGATGCGGTCCGGTAGAGCGGCCGGTGTTACCGGAAAGCGCGATGCGATCGCCGCGTTTCACTTTCTGTCCCGGTTTCACCAGCGCTTTGCTCAGATGCATGTAGCGGGTCATGTACTGGCGACCGTGACGAATCGCGACGTAGTTACCGGCGGCTCCGCCGTTTTTCGCGATCACCACTTCGCCATCGCCGACGGCCAGCACCGGCGTACCAATCGGCAGCGCAAAATCGACGCCTTTATGCGGCGCGATGCGCCCGGTCACCGGATTGAGGCGGCGCGGATTGAAGTTTGACGAGACACGGTATTGCTTGACCGTCGGGAAGCGCATGAAGCCCCGCGCAAGACCGGAGCCGTTGCGGTCGTAGAACTTGCCGTCTTCCGCGCGGAACGCGTAGTAATCTTTACCGCCGGTGCGCAGGCGCACGCCGAGCAGCTGGCTCTGCGCACTTTTACCGTCCAGCATCTCGCGCGACATCAGTACGCTAAAGTCATCGCCGGCTCGCAGTTTGCGGAAATCCATCTGCCACTGCATGGCTTTAATCACGCTGCTGGTTTCGGCGCTGGTCAGGCCGGCGCGCTGGGCGCTGGCGGCGAAACTGCCGCGCACTTCGCCTTTCAGCACGCTGTTCTGCCATTCACCCTTCTGCATCTCCTGCTGCATCTTAAAGCTGCCATTCGGCTGACGCGCATAGGTGCGGGTTTCACGCCGATCGATCTCCCAGGTGAAGTCCTGCAGCGCGCCATCGGCATCCAGCGTCCAGCTCAGCTGTTGTCCCACGCGCAGATTACGCAAACTCTTGTCGCTGCTGACCAGCGCATTGATGTCACCGAGATCGATACCGTACTGATTAAGCGCGCTGCTCAGCGTATCGCCTGAGGAAACGGTGTAGTCATGCTGATCGGGATTGACCGGTACGTCTTTGTCGATGTCATCCGACGGGATCTCGTCTTCCGGTTCCGCCGTGGTTTGATCGATCGGTTCACTGGCTTCCGGCAGCAGCGTGCGCAGTTCGTTTTTGTCCAGCGTGATGTCTTTCACGATGGGCGCAACATCGCGGGGATGATAGACGTAAGGCCGCCAGACAGCGACGGCCAGTGTAACAACGGTGAGTGACCCCAGCATAACGCGGTGGGGGCGCGGCAAATTATTAAATGCGAGGGCGACAGAGCGGGCTATCTGCTGCACTTTTACCTATTCCTCTATGCTCCATTCAGGCAGCTCGCATACTGGCTTGACAGCTGTGAGAGGAATTTCACGTAGCTGTCTTTGGTTAAGCTGATTCCCATGCCTAACGGGTCGAGGGTGCCTTTACGCACGCTGGTTCCGCGAGACACGGCATCGATGACCGCCGGCCTGAATTGTGGTTCAGCAAAAACGCAGACTGCTTTCTGCTCAACCAACTGTGTTCGTATTTGATGTAAACGCTGGGCGCCCGGCTGGATCTCAGGATTGACGGTAAAATGACCTAATGGTGATAAACCGTAATGTTTCTCAAAGTAGCTGTAAGCGTCGTGAAAAACGAAATAACCCTTGTTCCGTACCGGCGCGAGTTGTGCGCCAATCCGTTTGTCTGTGTCCGCCAATTGTGCCTCAAACTGCTGCAGGTTGGCGTCAAGTTTGGCTTTGCTTTGCGGCATAAGTTCCAATAATTTTCCGTGGATTGCAACAGCAGATTGTTTCGCAATCTCCGGCGACATCCACAGGTGCATATTAAACTCGCCGTGGTGATGATGAGTATGAGACGGGTCCTGGTTCTCAGAATTGTCTGAGTCATGGTCGTGATCGTGACCGTGCTCATGTTCGTCCTCATCTTCACCGCCGCTAATCAATAGCGGTTTTACGCCAGGCAAGGCGGCAATTTCGAGGTTCTTACTGGCCGGTAACTCCCCGGCGGACTTCGTCAGAAAGGCTTCCATCTCCGGACCGGTCCATACTACTAAGTCAGCGTTTTTAATACGTTTTACATCGGATGGCCGTAAGGCATAATCGTGCTCTGAGGCACCGTCCGGCAGCAATACTTCAACCGGCGTAATGCCATCGGCAATGGCGGCTGCGATAAATCCGAGAGGCTTGATTGAAGCCACCACCGCAGACTGCGCGGAAAACGTGGTGGCGAGGCCGATCGCCGCCGCAGAAAGGGTAAAAGCCAGGCGCTTTTTATTGTGTAACATAATGCGTCATTCCATCGTGACCAGGTGATGGAATGTGATATTATAACATTCGAAATTCAATGCAACCCGTAAATATCATGTCGTCACTTGTTACACTCGAAAACATTTCGGTGAAGTTTGGCCAGCGCGCGGTGCTGACAGGCATCAGCCTGTCGCTGCAGCCGGGCAAAATTCTCACCCTGCTGGGTCCCAACGGAGCTGGCAAGTCCACGCTGGTGCGCACGGTACTCGGCCTGCTCGCACCAGACAGCGGCAGCGTCCGCCGCGCACCGGGGCTGCGTATTGGCTATGTGCCGCAAAAGCTGCACATTGATCCGACGCTGCCGATCAGCGTTGAGCGCTTTATGCGTCTGACGCGCGGCAGTCGCCGTGATGATATTCTGCCGGCGCTGAAGCGGGTTCAGGCCGGCCATCTGCTGCAGTCACCGCTGCAAAAACTGTCTGGTGGCGAAACGCAGCGCGTGCTGCTGGCGCGCGCCCTGCTCAACCAGCCGCAGCTGCTGGTACTGGACGAACCGACGCAGGGCGTGGATGTTAACGGCCAGGTGGCGCTCTACGACCTGATCGATCAACTGCGACGCGAGCTCAACTGCGGCGTGCTGATGGTGTCGCACGACCTGCATCTGGTGATGGCAAAGACCGACGAAGTGCTGTGCCTCAACCATCACATCTGCTGTTCCGGCACGCCGGAAGCCGTCTCGCAGCATCCGGAATTTATCGCCATGTTTGGCCCGCGCGGCGCACAGCAGCTGGCGATTTACCGCCATCACCATAATCACCGTCACGATTTACAGGGACGCATTGTTCTGCGCAAAGGAAACGGCCCGTCATGATTGAACTGTTATTACCCGGCTGGCTGGGCGGCGTATTGCTGGCCCTGGCGGCCGGTCCGCTCGGCTCTTTTGTCGTCTGGCGCCGCATGTCCTATTTCGGCGATACCCTCGCCCACGCCTCTCTGCTTGGCGTGGCATTTGGTCTGCTGCTGAATGTGAACCCCTATTATGCGGTGATTCTGGTCACCGTCTGTCTGGCGCTCGGGCTGGTGTGGCTGGAGCGACGCCCGCATCTGGCGATCGATACGCTGTTAGGGATTATGGCGCACAGCGCGCTGTCGCTGGGTCTGGTGGTGGTCAGTCTGATGCAGGGCGTGCGCGTTGATTTGATGGCCTATCTGTTTGGCGATTTGCTGGCGATCACCCCGGATGATTTGTCGCTGATGGCGGGCGGCGTGGCAATCGTGCTGGTGGTGATGGCGTGGCAATGGCGTTCGCTGCTGTCGATGACCATCAGTCCGGAGCTGGCGCAGGTAGACGGCGTAAACATTCAGCGTACCCGCCTGATGCTGATGCTGGTAACCGCGCTGACCATTGGTGTGGCGATGAAATTTGTTGGCGCGCTGATCATTACTTCACTGCTGATCATTCCGGCCGCCACGGCGCGACGCTTCTCGCGTTCGCCAGAACAGATGGCCGGCTTTGCGGTGCTCATCGGCATCATAGCCGTCACCGGTGGCCTGACCTTCTCTGCCAGCTACGACACCCCGGCCGGTCCGTCGGTGGTGCTGTGTGCTGCGGTACTGTTCATTATCAGCATGGCAAAAAAACCGGCGGCGTGACGCCGGTTACTCTTCGCGGCTGATGCCGAAATGCTTATAGGCGTGCTGCGTGGCCATCCGGCCGCGCGGCGTGCGCTGAATAAAGCCCTGCTGGATCAGGAAGGGTTCGATAACGTCCTCGATGGTTTCACGCTCCTCACCAATCGCCGCCGCCAGATTATCCAGCCCCACCGGACCGCCCATGAACTTGTCGATGATCGCCAGCAGCAGCTTGCGGTCCATATAGTCGAAGCCCTGATTGTCCACATTGAGCATATCCAGCGCGCTGGCGGCCACTTCGCCACTCATGTTGCCGCTGGCGCGCACTTCAGCGAAGTCACGTACACGGCGCAGCAGGCGGTTGGCGATACGCGGTGTGCCGCGTGCGCGACGCGCCACTTCCAGCGCGCCCTCTTCGCTCAGCGTCAGCCCCAGGCAGGCGGCGCTGCGTCCGACGATGTGCTGCAGATCCGGCACATTGTAGAACTCCAGGCGCTGCACGATCCCAAAGCGATCGCGCAGCGGTGAGGTGAGCGAGCCTGCGCGGGTGGTGGCACCAATCAGGGTAAACGGCGGCAAATCCAGTTTAATCGAGCGCGCTGCAGGTCCGTCACCGATCATGATATCCAGCTGATAATCTTCCATCGCCGGATACAGCACCTCTTCCACTACCGGCGACAGGCGATGAATTTCATCGATAAACAAGACGTCGTGCGGTTCAAGGTTGGTGAGCATCGCCGCCAGGTCACCGGCCTTTTCCAGCACCGGACCGGAGGTGGTGCGCAGATTGACGCCCATCTCATTAGCTACGATGTTGGCCAGCGTGGTTTTACCCAGCCCGGGCGGACCAAAGATCAGCAGGTGGTCCAGCGCATCGCCGCGCAGTTTGGCGGCCTGGATGAAAATCTCCATCTGCTCGCGCACCTGCGGCTGCCCGACATATTCCGTCAGCAGTTTGGGGCGTATAGCGCGGTCGAGGCTCTCTTCCTCAGTGAAAGAACTGCCCGAGACCAGGCGGTCGGCTTCAATCATGAATTACCTCAAATAGCAGCGCGCAGGGCTTCGCGAATCAGGGTTTCACAATCCGCATCTGGTTTGCCAACCTTGCTGACCATACGGCTGGCTTCCTGCGGTTTATAACCCAGCGCTACCAGCGCCGCAACTGCTTCAGCCTCGGCGTCGTTGTTATCCTGCTGTGCCGACGGTGTGGTCAGGGTAAACGCCGAGTCGCCGCCAAACAGGTCGCCATGCATGCCTTTGAAGCGATCTTTCATCTCAACCACCAGACGCTCAGCGGTTTTCTTGCCAACGCCCGGCAGCTTCACCAGCGAGGCGATCTCTTCGCGCTCCACCGCCGTGACAAACT
Source organism: gamma proteobacterium symbiont of Scutellera amethystina (assembly GCF_059730845.1). Taxonomy (NCBI): domain Bacteria; kingdom Pseudomonadati; phylum Pseudomonadota; class Gammaproteobacteria; species gamma proteobacterium symbiont of Scutellera amethystina. The sequence goes on along the minus strand of NZ_AP035935.1, from coordinate 1,883,278 downwards.
GCTGCGCTGACATGCCGGATAGAATCGCCAGCGCCAGTTTGGGCCCGACGCCGTTGACTTTGATCAGCTCACGGAACAGCGCCCGCTCCTGCTTACTGTTAAACCCGAACAGCAGCTGCGCATCTTCCCGCACCACAAATTGGGTGAAGATAATCGCTTCCTGATTGATGTCCGGCAGCTCGTAAAAGCAGGTCATTGGCAGGTGCACTTCGTAACCCACACCATGCGCCTCAATTAGCACCAGCGGCGGCTGTTTTTCCAGAATAATGCCTCGTAAACGACCAATCACCTGAGCAATTCCTTAGTGTATGTGTAAGCGTCTGAATCATCGGCCTCCTGCCACACCGCGCTCAACCGCGCGCCTGCTGGAGGTAAAATGTCGGCTATGTATATCATAAAAAAGGCTGGATGCATATCCAGCCTATTGAGTGGCCACGCTTTTGCTAACCGGATCGCAAACGTCCGCGCGTCAGCACCAGTTTGCTGTCGCTCATGCGCGCCGCATTCTGGCTGACGTGACAATGGGTGATGGCGATGGCCAGCGCATCGGCGGCATCCGCCTGCGGATTGGCCGGCAGTTTGAGCAGCGTGCGTACCATGTGCTGCACCTGGCTTTTTTCCGCGCTGCCGATGCCGGTTACCGTCTGCTTCACCTGACGGGCCGCATACTCAAACACTGGCAGATCAAGGTTGACTGCTGCGACAATTGCCGCGCCACGCGCCTGCCCCAGCTTGAGCGCCGAATCCGCGTTCTTCGCCATAAACACCTGCTCAATGGCGAAGTAATCCGGCGCGAACTGGGTGATGATTTCGCTGACGCCTGCGTAAATCAGTTTGAGGCGGGAAGGCAGATCGGTGACGTTAGTGCGAATACAGCCGCTGCCCAGATAGCTGAGCTGGCGGCCGGTCTGGCGGATGACACCGTAGCCGGTGACGCGCGAGCCGGGGTCAATCCCGAGTATTATCGCCATAGCGCGTCTCCGTATTGCAGGGATTTGCGTAACGCCATTACAGCGTTTCCGCTACCTCATCAGAAATTTCACCGTTATGGTAAACTTCCTGCACATCATCACAATCTTCCAGCATGTCGATCAGACGCAGCAGTTTAGGAGCCGTCTCGGCATCCAGTTCCGCTTTGGTTGATGGAATCATCGACACTTCAGCACTGTCGGCTTTCAGACCGGTCGCTTCCAGTGCATCGCGCACGCTGCCCAGCTCTTCCCACGCGGTAAAGACGTCAATCGCGCCATCGTCATAGCTCACGACATCTTCTGCACCGGCTTCCAGCGCCGCTTCCATCACGGCATCTTCGTCCTGGCCTGGCGCGAAGGAGATCACGCCTTTCTTGCTGAACAGGTAAGATACCGAACCGTCGGTGCCGAGGTTACCGCCGGTTTTGCTGAAGGCGTGACGCACTTCGCCCACGGTACGGTTACGGTTATCGCTCAGACACTCCACCATGACCGCAGAGCCGCCCGGACCGTAACCTTCATAGATGATGGTTTCCATGTTGCTGTCATCTTCACCGCCGACGCCGCGCGCGATAGCACGGTTCATGGTGTCACGCGTCATGTTGTTGGACAGGGCTTTGTCCATCGCTGCGCGCAGACGCGGGTTGGAGCCGGCATCGCCACCGCCCAGCTTGGCCGCTGTCACCAGCTCGCGAATGATTTTGGTGAAGATTTTACCGCGCTTGGCGTCCTGAGCCGCTTTGCGGTGCTTTGTATTCGCCCATTTACTGTGTCCAGCCATCTTACATATTCTCCGATCTTTAACAGGGTGCAGGCTATCTTGCTGGCAATCTTGTTCCCCGGCAGTGCGCGCAATCCTCACGTACACATGTACGCTCCGGTTGCTGTGCGCTGGCGGTGAACAACCTTGCTGCGCCGATGACGCCTGACTGTTCTATTTTAGCGGTGCAAATCTTTCGACTTACACCGTATGTCTGTAATTTAACGATAAAACCACCGGAAAAACGCGCGGTGGCGGGCATTCAGATAAATTCGTCGATTGCCTGACGATTACTCCACGAGCGGGTTAGTGCGGCGGCGGCGGCCGGTGTCAGCCACTGTGCGGCGAGGTGCTCGCTCAGCACTGGCTGGCGTTCGGCGGGCAGCGCCAGCCGGAACCAGTGTTCCCGGTTATGCGTGATGCCCGGCGCATAACGATGGCGATAGTGCGGAAAGATCTCAAACTCAATCTGTTTGTGGCAATCTTCCAGCACCAGCCCCTCTGCGGCGATATCAATCGCCAGCTCTTCAGCCACTTCGCGCTGCGCCGTTTGCGCCGGCGTTTCGCCCGGCTCCAGGCTGCCGGTAACCGACTGCCAGAAGCTGGGGTCATCGCGCCGCTGCAGCATTAACACCCGGCCGGTATCTTGCGCAAAAATCACCACCAGCACCGATACCGGGTGTTTATAGCCCATTATTTCGTCTCTGGAGTGACTTTCTTCGGCGCGATCTGGATACCGAGGTCAGCCAGCGCCGCCGGGTTGGCTTCGCTTGGTGCTTCGGTCATCAGACAGGCCGCCGCGGTGGTTTTCGGGAACGCAATCACATCGCGGATATTGTCGGTGCCGGTCAGCAGCATGGTCAGACGGTCAAGACCGAATGCCAGACCTGCGTGCGGCGGGGTACCGAACTTCAGCGCATCCAGCAGGAAGCCAAACTTCTCACGCTGCTCTTCTTCGCTGATGCCCAGAATGCTAAACACCGTCTGCTGCATATTGCCGCTGTGGATACGCACTGAACCGCCGCCAACTTCATAACCGTTGATCACCATATCGTAGGCGTTCGCCACCGCCTGCGTCGGATCGGCCGCCAGCTGTTCCGCCGTCAGCGCTTTTGGCGAGGTAAACGGATGGTGCATCGCCGCCAGGCCGCCCTCGTCGTCCTCTTCGAACATCGGGAAGTCAACCACCCACAGCGGGGCCCAGGCTTTATCATTGGTGATTTGCAGGTCACGGCCCACTTTCAGGCGCAGTGCACCCAGTGCATCCGCCACCACTTTGGCACGGTCGGCGCCGAAGAAGATCAGGTCGCCGTCCTGCGCGTCGGTACGCTGCAGAATAGCTTCAACGATCTCCGGCGTCAGGAATTTGGCCACCGGGCTTTGTACGCCATCGAAACCGCTGGCGCGCGCATTGATCTTCATCCACGCCAGACCTTTGGCACCGTAAATGCCGACAAAGCTGCCGTATTCGTCGATTTGCTTACGCGTCAGGGCGGCACCGCCCGGCACGCGCAGCGCCGCGACGCGACCTTTCGGGTCGTTTGCCGGACCGGCGAACACCTGGAATTCAACGCTTTCCAGCAGGTCAGCAACGTCTACCAGCTCCATCGGGTTACGCAGGTCTGGCTTATCGGAGCCGTAACGATTCATCGCTTCGGCGAAGGTCATCTGCGGGAAGTCACCGAGGTCGACGCCTTTGATGTCCAGCCACAGTTCACGGATCATCTGCTCCATCACGCTGCGCACCTGCTCAGCGCTCATGAACGAGGTTTCCACGTCGATCTGGGTGAACTCCGGCTGACGGTCTGCGCGCAGGTCTTCATCACGGAAGCATTTGACGATCTGATAGTAGCGGTCAAAACCAGACATCATCAGCAGCTGTTTGAACAGCTGCGGTGACTGCGGCAGCGCGTAGAATTTACCTTTGTGCACCCGGCTTGGCACCAGGTAGTCACGCGCGCCTTCCGGCGTCGCTTTGGTCAGCATCGGGGTTTCGATGTCGAGGAAGCCTTCACCGTCCATAAAGCGGCGCACGAAGCTGGTAATTCTGGCACGGGTTTTCAGACGCTGCGCCATTTCCGGACGACGCAGGTCGAGGTAGCGATAGGTCAGACGCGCTTCTTCGCTGTTGGTCTGGTTAGAGTCCAGCGGCAGCGGTTCTGCGCGGTTGATGATGTTCAGCTCATGGGCGAACACTTCGATGTCACCGGTGGCCATGTCGCTGTTGCGGTTTTTCTCTTCACGCGCACGCACAGTACCGGTGATCTGGATACAGAATTCATTACGCAGTTCAGACGCCAGCTGGAAAGCCTGCTGATGATCGGCATCGAAAAACACCTGCGCGATGCCTTCGCGGTCACGCATATCGATAAAAATCAGGCTGCCGAGATCGCGACGGCGATTGACCCAGCCGCAGAGAGTAACTTGCTGACCCACATGAGACAGATTGAGCTGTCCGCAATATTCTGTACGCATAACGTATCCTTTTAACTTCGCCGCTGCTGCCAGACAGCATCAGGCCGCGTAACCTTCTGAGATGCTGCCGCAAAAAAGGCGGCTATTATAATGGAAAATGGCAGGCAGGATAAGCAGATCCCGCGCAAAGCGGACAAATCGTCAGCGTTTGCCGCGCGATCGGTTCCTGCCCGTGGCAAAACCAGGTAACGTACGGCGCATTTTCCGCGCCACAGCAGGCAGGAGCAGTTTTGACACTTCGTATTGGATTACCACAATGGCAGCACGCCAACTGGAAAGTATTGGGTATCGAAACCCTGGCGGATTACGCCCGGCTGTTCGGCTGCGTCGAAGGCAACACCACGCTTTACGCGCTGCCCAAACCGGAAGTGGTGCAGCGCTGGTATGACATGACTGACGACGCCTTTCGCTTCTGCTTTAAATTTCCTGACACCATCAGCCACAAAGCGGCGCTGAAGAACTGCGATGAGCTGGTGAATGAATTTCTGCGCCTGCTGGATCCGCTCAGCCAGCGCATCGGCCAGTACTGGCTGCAGCTGCCCGCCGCCTTTTCACCGGCGCAGCTGACAGATTTATGGGCGTTTCTCGATCGCCTGCCGCGCAGCTTTCACTATGGCGTGGAAGTGCGCCATGCGGCCTTTTTTGCCAAAGGCGAGGCCGAGCGCGCGCTGAATCGCGGCCTGCATCAGCGCGGGGTTAATCGGGTGATTCTCGACAGCCGTCCGGTGCACGCCTCTGCCTCGCTCAGCCCGGCCGCCGTGCATGCGCGCGCGCAAAAGCCGCGCGTGCCGACGCACGCGGTGCGCACTGCCGGACAGCCGATGGTGCGCTTTATCGGCAGCGACAGCGTGGAGGAGAGCCTGCCACTGTTTGATGTCTGGCAGCAAAAACTGGCGGACTGGCAGCACGACAGCGACCCGCTGCTGTTCATCCACACGCCGGATATGGGCGCAGTGTTTCCGCTGCTGCAGGCGCTGTGGCCGCAGCTGCAACAGCTGGAGCCGACGCTGCGCCCGCTGCCCGCCTGGCCACAGCAATCCAGCCTGTTCTAAACGCAGGGAAACGGGTGCAGCCTGCGGCAGTTTCTGCCAGAATAGCGCCCTTTCCGTTTTCTCTCCGGATAATTCATTATGTCTGACCGCGATACGCTATTCTCCGCGCCCATCGATAAACTGGGCGACTGGACCTTTGACGAGCGCGTGGCTGAAGTCTTTCCCGATATGATTCAGCGCTCGGTGCCGGGTTACTCCAACATCATTTCGATGATTGGCATGCTGGCAGAACGCTTTGTGCAGCCCAACAGCCAGGTTTACGATCTCGGCTGCTCGCTGGGCGCGGCCACGCTGGCGGTGCGCCGCAATATTCAGGCACCGGGTTGCCAGATTATTGCCGTCGATAATTCGCCGGCGATGGTGGAACGCTGCCGCCGTCACATCGACGCCTTCCGCGCCGCTACGCCGGTGCAGGTGCTGGAAGCGGATATCCGCGATATCCACATCGAAAACGCCTCACTGGTAGTGCTCAACTTTACCCTGCAGTTCCTTGAGCCGGACGCGCGCCTGACGCTACTGCAGAAAATCGCCGCCGGCCTCAATCCGGGCGGTGCGCTGGTGCTGTCGGAAAAGTTCAGCTTTGAGGATGCCGACGTCGGCGAACTGCTGTTCAACATGCACCACGACTTTAAGCGCGCCAACGGCTACAGCGAGCTGGAGATCAGCCAGAAGCGCAGCATGCTGGAGAACGTGATGCTGACGGACAGCGTGGAAACGCATAAGGCCCGCCTGAAAAGCGCCGGCTTTGCCCATGCCGAATTGTGGTTCCAGTGCTTTAACTTTGGCTCACTGGTGGCGTTGAAATGATTGATTTTGGCCGTTTTTATCAGCAAATCGCCACCGGCCCGCTCGCCAGCTGGCTGGAAGTGTTGCCGGCGCAGGTCGCCGCCTGGCAGCGTGAAAACCTGCACGGACATTTTCGCAACTGGGAGAAGTCGGTCGACAATCTGCCGCTGCTGGTGCCGCAGCAGCTCGATCTGCTGCACAGCGTCAGCGCGCAGCATGACGCGTTAACCGATCGCCAGCGCGCCGGCATCGAAAAGCTGCTGCGTAACCTGATGCCGTGGCGCAAAGGGCCGTTTTCGCTCTACGGCTGCGACATCGACACAGAATGGCGCTCCGACTGGAAGTGGGACCGCGTGCTGCCGCATATCTCTTCGCTGGCCGGTCGAACCGTGCTGGATGTAGGCTGCGGCAGCGGTTATCACATGTGGCGCATGATTGGTGCCGGCGCGCAGCTGGTGGTCGGTATCGATCCGATGCAGCTATTCCTGTGCCAGTTCGAAGCGGTGCGTAAGCTGCTGGGTGATGATCGCCGTGCGCATCTGCTGCCGCTGGGCATTGAACAGCTACCGGCGCTGCAGGCGTTCGATACCGTGTTCTCCATGGGCGTGCTCTATCACCGACGTTCGCCGCTCGACCATCTGCTGCAGCTGAAAAATCAGCTGGTCAGCGACGGCGAACTGGTACTGGAAACACTGGTGATTGAAGGCGATGAAAACGCGGTGCTGGTGCCGGGTGAACGCTACGCGCAGATGCGCAACGTTTACTTCATTCCGTCTGCGGCGGCGCTGAAAAACTGGCTGGAGAAGTGCGGTTTTGTCGATGTGCGCATCGCCGATTACGCCATCACCTCGGTGGAAGAGCAGCGTCGCACCGACTGGATGACCAGCGAATCGCTGGCGGAGTTCCTCGATCCGCACGACAGCAGCAAAACGATTGAAGGCTATCCCGCCCCGCTGCGTGCCGTGCTGGTGGCGCGCAAACCGTAACGCTTAACGCCGCGACAGCGCCAGCTTCGCGGCGAAACCAATAAACACGCAGCCGGTCAGGCGATCCATCACTTTTAACACTGCCGGACGGCGCAGATGACCGGCAAAGTACTGGCTGCCGCTAATCAATACCGCGTTCCACACTAAGCCAATCACCATGTGGGTGAGCGCCATCAGCGTGCACCACAGCGCCACCGATCCGCCGGCCGGGATAAACTGCGGCAGGAAAGTGACGTAAAAGACCCCGACTTTGGGATTGAGCAGGTTACCGGTCAGGCCACGCGCAAAGCAGGTCAGATAGCGCTCTTCCCGCTTTTGCCCCTCCTGCCCGCTGGCCACCGTGCTGCGCGGGTTAAGCAGCAGTCTGACGCCGAGATACAGCAGGTACACGGCACCGATGCCTTTCAGCAGGTTATAAGCCATTTCCGAAGCCAGCAGCAGCGCGCCTAAGCCCAGCCCGACCGCCACGCCCCACACCAGACAGCCGAGCGTAACGCCCAATGCCGTCGCCGAGGCACGCTGCCAGCCCTGCGCAGCCGCTGAACGCAGCACCAGCGCGGTATCGAAGCCGGGCGTCAGCGTAAGCAGGGTAATGGCGAAAAGGAATGAAATAATCAGTGTCATGATGGGCTCCCGGGTTGTGCACAGAACAGCATACGCGACGGCGCATCAATTGTCCGTCGCCGGACGATCCCAGTACTGATATTTGTAGGCCGAACTCAGATGCCGCTCAATGGTGCCTTTGGCAAACACTTCGGTCTCATGCAAATAGCTCAGCGTGCAATTGCCCACCTCGTCCCACAGCTGGCACTCATCCACCGAGCGCAAAGTGCTCACCGGCGTGGTCGAGGTGCCGTGCAGCCGCAGTTCGCGCCACTGATTATCGTAGCTGTAGGTATCTTTACTGCGCGCGCTGGTGGATGCCACCACCAGCCCCTGCGGATTCCAGCGCCAGGTATTCTCGCCGTTAGTCAATTCATCGCTGCCGCGCGCAATACTTTTTTCCAGCCGGAAGTGTTTATCGTAGCGGTAAGTGGTATCGGTAAAGCCCTCTTTCCCCATGCTGGTAAATTTGTCCGAGGCGCTGATGATGTTGCCGTGTTGCCCCATCTGCCAGCTAATGGTGCCCTGCCGGTTATCCACCACCTCCTCTTTGCCCGCGCGGGTCACTTTAACCAGATAAGCATAGTCAGCCACCCAGCCGCGCTGCACGCGCGCGATATGCTGCTCCATGCTCAGCACCACGTTGCCTTCGCTTTTGTCATAGGTGATGTCAGCCACCATCAGATCGCCGCACTGGTCAAACTGCCCGAGCACGCGCTTCTGCGAGTTGACGTCTTTACCAAACTCCCCGGCCACCACCTGGCGCACCGCGCCTTTGGCGTCGCCGCCCAGCATAATCCAGTTGTTGCTGCTGGTGATGTTTTTGCTCAGCGGCGGGCAGGTGCTGCTGGCGGCCAGCGCCGCGCCGGCAACGGGGAACAGCAGAATCACAACAGCATAAGGGAGGGATTTCATCAGCGTTATCCGCGCGTTAAGCCATAGAGTAATCAAAGCATCTTTTTCACCAATGCGCTATTCATGGCGAAGCGGCAGACAAAAAGAACCCCAGCAAGGAACTGGGGTTTGGTACTTGCAAACATCACGTCAGGTTTTCGGCGTGCTGCGCGGCAAAATTGGTACGGGTCAGGCGACCCGGTCAACACTCATCTGCATCATGCTCTTCATGGCTTCGACGACATCGCCATCGACACAGGAGCGGCTGAATTCATCGGTTTCCGCTTCAGAACACATCGAGACACCGGCTTTACGGTAGCGCATCGGTGACGCGACGGCACGGCTGGCGGAGCTGTGAACTTCCTGCAATCCGCTGTCGAGGAACTTTTGCAGATTGCTGAGGCGCACGCCTGCCCCTGCCATAATGATTGGACCGGTGCTGTGTTCATTTAGTTCCCGTAATAATGCAATTCCGGTTTCAGCGCTCTGCTGCTGACCGGAAGTCAGAATGCGGGCGATCCCTAAATCAGTCAGCACCTCCAGCGAACGCTTCGGGCTGTGACACAAATCAAAGGCGCGATGGAAGGTCACCGCCATGCCGTCGCACAGCGCCATAATCTGCTGCATGCGTACCGTGTCGACGTGCGCATCTTCGTCCAGCATGCCAATCACCAGGCCAGGAAAACCCAGCTCGCGAATGCGCGCCACGTCCGATTTCATCACCTCAAATTCGCGTGCGGTGTAACAAAAATCGCCGCCGCGCGGCCGCACGATCGGGTGGACCGGAATGGTCAGTTCACGTTGTGCGGCTTCCAGCATACCCGCCGAAGGTGTCAGTCCGCCTTCACGCGGAGCACTGCACAGCTCCACGCGATCGGCACCGGACGCCTGCGCAGTCATTGCGCAGTCGATGCCATAGCAACAAATTTCCAGTTTCGTCATACCTTGCTCCTTTTCATGACTGCTGGCTCGGGAGGAGTGCATCAGTTAGTCTGCTCATTCAGACAGTTTACGTGGAAAGCGCACTATGGCATTCGATTTTGATCAAGGGATAGACCGTCGTCACAGCGATAGTTTGAAATGGCACAAATATGGTGATCGCGATGTGCTGCCTTTGTGGGTTGCCGACACCGATTTTCGCTCGCCGCCGTGCATCATTGAGGCCATTAAACAGCGTGCCGACCACGGTGTTTTCGGCTATGGCGCGACGCCGCACGGTTTGATTGATATCACTATTTCCCGCTTAGCCCAGCGCTATGGCTGGCAGATTGAGCCGGAATGGATTGTGTTGCTGCCGGGCGTGGTGAGCGGACTGAATTTATCGGTCCGGGCATTTACCGAGTCGTCGCAGAGCACCGTGGCACCGACGCCAATTTATCCGCCGTTTCGCGCGGCGGCGCGGCTGGCGCAGCGCGCTCAGGTCAATCTGCCATTGCAATTACAGCAGGATCGCTGGGTGATGCAGCTGGATGACAGCCAGATGCAGGGTAACGAGCGCCTGCTCATGCTGTGCAATCCGCAGAATCCAGGCGGCACCGTTTACCGCCGTGATGAGCTGGAGGCGCAGCTGGCCTTTGCCCAACGCCACGATTTGCTGGTGTGCTCCGATGAAATCCATTGTGACCTGCTGTTAACGCCCGGCGTACAGCACATTCCGTTTGCCTCGCTGAGCGAAGACGCCGCCCAGCGCAGCATTACCCTGATTTCGCCGTCTAAAACCTTCAACATCGCCGGGCTGGGTGCGTCCATGGCCATTATCCCTCATCCCGAACTGCGGAAACGCTTTAAGCAGGTGCGTGAAGGCATCGTACCTGGCGTGGATATTCTGGCGCTGGTGGCGGCGGAAGCCGCATGGCGCGGCGGTGATGCATGGCTGGCGGACCAGCTGGCTTACCTGCGCGCCAATCGCGACTGGCTGGTGCAGCAGGTGAATGCGCTGCCGGAACTCAGCATGGTCGCGCCTGAGGCCAGCTACCTCGGCTGGATTGACGCCAGCCAGCTGGATGTCGCCAGCCCGGCGCTGTATTTCGAAAAACACGGCCTCGGTTTCTCGCCGGGCCGTGATTTCGGCGACGATCGCTTCGTGCGCTTCAACTTTGGCTGCACGCACGCCACCCTGCAGCAGGCGGTATCGCGCCTGCAGCAGGCAGTGGCAGCGCGGCGCTAAGCCTGTTCGCTGGCAACGATCTCCTCCAGCCGCCACGGGTGAAACTTGATGGTAGTTTGCCCGTCCGTCACCGCTAAGGTCGGATTGGGCAGACGTTCATTTTCGCCCTGCGGCGTGCTGGTTTTAAACGCAATGCCCGGCTGCGTCAGCGCCTCGTCTGCCAGCAACGCCATCGCACGCATGCCCAGAGTTTCCGGCTCGCCGCGCAACACAATTTCCACATGCTCCCAGCCTTCATGGCGATACAGCTTCTCACCAGGCCACGGCAGCTCGATCACATCCACCTGCCAGCCCGCGATCCGCAGCGGCTGATGCAGCTTAAACAGGCAGATCGGCCGTCCGTTGATCATCGCTTCGGAAAACTGATCGCCGATTTGCAGTAACCCGGCTTTCCAGCGTTCTGCCGTGGCGAACTGGTGACAGCGCACCGCCACGTGGTCCGCCTCATGCTGCGTGAGGTCAAGGCCGAGGCGTGCCGCAAAATGTTGCAAAGCCTGTTCAAATCGGGACAGGTCTTGTTTTAAGTCACTCAGTTCTGAAGGAAAATCCAGATTCATACGTTAAATACCTCAAACTCAGTTCAGATCTTTTAATCAATAAAAAAACAGGGCTGCCGCAGCTTTCGCTTGACAAAATGCTCGGATTCATCCGATTTCACGCCAAAAACCTTCAAAAACCGCATAAATCGCCCCTCTCTTTCGGATTAATCGCGTAATCAGGTCCACACGTTACTTTATAAAAGTGCCTTAACCAACTGTTATTATTAACAATAGTTAATACAATGAGATAACTCTTATTTACCCGTCAATCAATTGCAGTAGCTGACCCTTTCTTATAAATTTGGGTTTCACAACTACAAGGAATGGCCCTATGTCTATGCTCATTGTTGTCGCGGTCCTGATAGCCTTGATGGGATTTGCAATTTCCCGCCACTGGAAGGTGCGTGAAGACAAAAGCGTTAAAAATCCCCGTCGCCACCCGCGCCGCCGTTAACCGGCGCGCGGGTCTGCGTCCACCGGTAGCCATAACCGATTGCTGACGCACCCCAACATTTCACGTATACTTCCCCTCTTATTTATTCCGTCCCGACACGCACGCGGGATGACGACATCGGCTCGCCCTCAGCTGGCGGGCCTTTTCAGCATATGAAGGTAACGCGGTGAATATTCAGGCTCTTCTTTCCGATAAAGTCAGTCAGGCGATGGTGGCGGCAGGCGCACCGGCCGATTGCGAACCGCAGGTTCGTCAGTCTGCAAAAGTGCAGTTCGGCGATTACCAGGCGAACGGTATCATGGCCGTGGCGAAAAAGCTCGGTCAGGTGCCGCGCCAGCTGGCTGAGCAGGTAGTTCAGCATCTGGATCTGGCTGGCATCGCCAGCAAAGTCGACATCGCCGGTCCCGGCTTTATCAACATCTTCCTCGACCGCCAGTGGCTGGCACAGCAGGCCGCGCAGGCGCTGCAGCTGCCACGCCTGGGCGTCAGCGAAGTGACACCTCAGACTATCGTGATTGACTACTCGGCGCCCAACGTGGCGAAAGAGATGCATGTCGGTCACGTGCGATCCACCATCATCGGTGATGCCGCGGTGCGCACCCAGGAGTTCCTCGGCCATCACGTCATCCGCGCTAACCACGTCGGTGACTGGGGCACACAGTTTGGCATGCTGATCGCCTATCTGGAGAAGCAGCAGAACGAGCACCATGAAGATATCGCGCTGGCCGACCTTGAAGCCTTCTACCGCGAAGCGAAACGCACCTATGACGAAGACGAAGCCTTCGCCGAGCGTGCCCGCGGTTACGTGGTGAAACTGCAGGGTGGCGACGAATATTGCCGCGCCATGTGGAAGAAGCTGGTGGATATCACCATGAGTCAGAACCAGCAGGTGTATGACCGCCTTAACGTCACCCTGACGCGTAAGGATGTGATGGGTGAAAGCCTGTATAACGACATGCTGCCGGGCATCGTCGCCGATCTGCGCGAAAAAGGGCTGGCGGTGACCAGCGAAGGCGCCACCGTGGTTTTCCTTGATGAGTTCAAAAACAAGGAAGGTGAACCGATGGGCGTGATCATCCAGAAGAAGGATGGCGGCTATCTCTACACCACCACCGATATCGCCTGCGCCAAATATCGCTACGAAACGCTGCATGCCGATCGCGTGCTGTACTACATCGATTCCCGCCAGCATCAGCATCTGCAGCAGGCGTGGACCATCGTGCGCAAAGCGGGCTACGTGCCGGAGTCAGTGCCACTGGAGCACCATGCGTTCGGCATGATGCTGGGCAAAGATGGCCGTCCGTTTAAGACGCGCAGCGGTGGCACCATTAAACTCTCCGATCTGCTGGATGAAGCCGTTGAGCGCGCCCATGCGCTGGTCAGCGAGAAAAATCCGGAGATGAGCGCGGCAGAGCTGAAAGAACTGGCGGAAGTGGTCGGCATCGGCGCGGTGAAATATGCCGACCTGTCGAAAAGCCGCACCACCGATTACATCTTCGACTGGGACAACATGCTGGCGTTTGAAGGCAACACCGCGCCGTACATGCAGTACGCCTACACGCGTGTGCTCTCGGTGTTCCGTAAAGCGGGCATTGAGGCAGACAGCTTGCACGGTGATATCATCCTGACTGACGAGCGCGAAGCGCTGCTGGCGACCCGTCTGCTGCAGTTTGAAGAGACCATCACCCAGGTCGCGCGCGACGGCACGCCGCACGTGATGTGTGCTTATCTGTACGATCTGGCCGGTCTGTTCTCGGGCTTCTATGAGCACTGCCCGATTCTCTCCGCCGAAGAGGAAAACGTACGCAATAGCCGTCTGCAGCTGGCGGCGCTGACGGCGAAAACCCTGAAGCAGGGGCTGGATACGCTGGGCATCAAAACCGTCGAGCGAATGTAAGCTTAAAAAAACCCGCTGCGGCGGGTTTTTTATTGGCTATTTGCTATTGGTAATTGACCATCACTTCACTGCTCACCACCCGCAGGCCGGGCGGCAACGCGCCCTGCCCCTGAAAGCCGAAAGCCAGATGCAGCGTTTCATCGGCTGCCACGTTGGCGAGACCGCGTGTGCTGCCGCTGGCGCCGTCCAGCTCCACGCAGCGCTGGCTGGCGCACAGCCGCACCACCAGACCAGATGGCGCCGGGCGGCTCAGCGTGTAGCGCCAGTTCACCAGCGAAATAGTCCCTGGAGCCGCCGAGGGCGCTTTGAGCGCCGGCGACAGCAGCCAGTTGCCGCGCACGCCAAGGCTCGGGCCGCTGGCGCTGGCCTGCCACGCACCGCTGGCGGCTTTGCCCGTTAGCGGCAGCGCCAGCAGCGCTGCCAGCAGCCATGAGAGCGTCACGCCGCGCATTATTTGCCGCCTATGGTAGCAGTCATGCGGATCTGCCGGTTATCGGTCAGCTCCATATTGGACAGCACCACCAGCTGCGGCAGGTTGCGGCGCAGGAAGCGCGCCAGCAGCGCCCGCAGCGGATGGTTAACCAGCAGCACCGGCGGCGCACCGGTCATCTCCTGCTGCTGCAGCGCGGCCTGCGCCTGCATCAGCAGTCGATCGGCAAGACCCGGTTCCAGACCGCCACCACCCTGCAGCGCCTGCAATAGAAGACGTTCCAGTGTGGCATCCAGTCCAATCACCTGCACTTCGCCGTTGCCCGGGAACCACTGCTGGGTAATCGCGCGGCCCAGCGCGACGCGTACCACGCTGGTCAGTTCCTGCGGATCGTTCTGCACCGGCGCATGTTCGGCCAGCGTTTCGATAATGGTGCGCATGTCGCGGATCGAGACGCGCTCGGTCAGCAGATTTTGCAGCACTTTGTGCAGCGTGGTCAGGGTAATCACGCCCGGCACCAGATCTTCCGTCAGCTTTGGCATCTCCTGGGTGACGCGGTCCAGCAGCTGCTGCGCTTCCTGACGTCCAAACAGCTCGCTGGCGTACTGGCCGATCAGGTGATTAAGGTGGGTCGCCACCACGGTACTGGCTTCCACCACGGTGTAGCCCTGAATCTGTGCCTGCTCTTTCAGCGCGCTGTCGATCCAGATGGCCGCGAGGCCAAACGCCGGGTCAACCGTCGCTTCACCCGGCAGCGTGCCCGCCGCCGTGCCCGGATTGATCGCCATCCAGCGTCCCGGATAAGCATCGCCGCTGCCAATCTCCACGCCCTTCATCAGGATGCGATAGCGCGCCGGCGGCAGCTCCATGTTGTCACGAATGTGCACCACCGGTGGCAGGAAGCCAACCTCCTGCGCCACCTTTTTACGGATACTGCGGATACGCCCGAGCAGCTCGCCGTTTTGCAGATGATCGACCATCGGAATCAGACGATAGCCCACTTCCATGCCGAGCGAATCTTCCAGCTGGACGTCGGTCCACGAGGCTTCGACCGTGGCCGGCGTCTCCTGCGTTTTCACCACGCTGGAGGCTTCACTTTTCTTCTTCGGCTGCATTTCGCGGCCGCGCAGCCACCAGGCCAGGCCGAGCAGCGCCGCGGTGAACAGCAGGAACACAAAGTTCGGCATGCCGGGCACCAGGCCCAGCAGGCCAATCACGCCGGCGCTCAGCATCAGCACGCGCGGATTGTTAAACAGCTGGCCCACCATCTGTTCGCCGACGTCCTGATCGGTGCTGACGCGGGTAACGATGACACCGGCAGCGGTAGAGATCACCAGCGCCGGGATCTGCGCTACCAGGCCGTCACCGATGGTCAGCAGCGTATAGGTTTCCCCGGCGTGGCCGAGATCCATACCGTGCTGCACCACGCCCACCAGCAGGCCGCCGATCACGTTGATCACCATGATCAGGATGCCGGCGATGGCGTCGCCGCGCACAAACTTACTGGCACCGTCCATAGAGCCGTAGAAGTCCGCTTCCTGGGTCACTTCGGTGCGCCGGCGTTTGGCTTCGTCTTCACCAATCAGGCCGGCGTTCAAATCGGCATCGATCGCCATCTGCTTGCCGGGCATACCATCCAGCACGAAACGCGCGCCCACTTCGGCGATACGTCCGGCACCTTTGGTGATGACCATGAAGTTGATGATTACGAGGATGATGAACACCACGATACCAATGGCGAAATTACCGCCCACGAGGAAGTGACCAAAGGCTTCAACCACGCGCCCGGCGGCATCAGCCCCCGTATGCCCTTCCAGCAGGATGATACGCGTTGAGGCGACGTTCAGCGCCAGACGCAGCAGCGTTGAGAACAGCAAAATGGTCGGGAAGGCAGCGAATTCCAGCGTGCGCTGGGTGAACATCGCCACCAGCAGCACCATGATGGACAGCGCAATGTTGAAGGTAAACAGCAGGTCAAGGATGAACGCCGGCAGCGGCAATACCATCATCGACAGGATCAGCATGATCAGCACCGGACCAGCCAGCACCTGCCATTGCGTGTCTTTAAAATTGCCCGGTAAACGCAGCTTTTCGGCCAGATTAGCCATGGTTGGTGTTCTCTCCTGCAAAGTCCATCTCTGCCGGGACCGGCAGATGTTTTGGTTTGTTTGGAATCAGGCCGCCTTCGCGCTTCCAGCGTCGCAGCTGCCAGACCCACGCCAGCACTTCTGCCACGGCGGCATAGAGCGCGCCGGGAATAAACTGGCCAATTTCCGTATGACGATAGAGCGCACGCGCCAGCGGCGGCGCTTCCAGAATCGGTACGCGGTGCTCTTTTGCTATTTCACGAATGCGCAGGGCAATGTCACCGGCGCCTTTGGCAATCACTTTCGGCGCACTCATCTTGCCTTCCTGATACTGCAGCGCCACCGAGTAGTGCGTCGGGTTAGTCACGATGACGTCCGCCTTCGGCACGTCGGCCATCATGCGGCGGCGGGCGGCGGCACGCATCGCCTGGCGGATACGCCCTTTAACGTGCGGATCGCCCTCGTTCTGCTTGTGTTCATCGCGAATTTCCTGGCGCGTCATGCGCAGCTTTTTGAAGTAGCTGTAGAGCTGCCAGAACACATCAAAGCCAACCATCGGGATCAGACCCAGCATCACCAGCGCGCAGCTGATGGCGGTCATCGACAGGCCATGCTGCAGCGCATTCACCGGCGATTCGCTCATCAGACGCAGCATCTCCTGCCAGTGACTCCACAGATACCAGCCAGCCACCAGCGCCACCAGCACCGCTTTGAGGATCGCCTTCACCAGTTCCGCCCACGTCTGACCGGAGAACATGCGCGCAATGCCCGGTAACGGGTTGAGCTTTTTGAAATCGAATTTGATGGATTTTCCGCTGATGTTGATTCCGCCCAGAATCATCGGCGCGGCGATGGCAACGATCACCAGCCCGGCCATCAGCGGCAGCAGCGCGATCACCGCCTGCATCACCAGGTTGCCGATGTGCGAGACGATAATTTTATCGTCGTTGACCATGCCGTGGTCAAAGCGGAAGCCGGTGGCCACCATGCTGGCCAGCCGTTGCGCCATATTGTGGCCGCCCAGCCAGATGATCAGCAGCCCGGCCAGCAGCATCAGTACCGAAGTCAGCTCGCGCGAACGCGGAATCTGCCCCTCCTGCCGTGCTTTCTCAAGTCGGTGGGGGGTGGGCGATTCTGTTTTGTCCTCGTTGCTTTCTTCAGCCACGACATACCTCAGCTGGCAGGAATTCTGAGCTTAGGATGCCAAAACCCTTCGGGTCTAAAGCGCGGATTAAGCGAGAAAAAGATGGGTTTATTTAGCCATAAGTGAAATCAGGCCCTGCGCTAACCTGGTGCGGGCCAATCACCAGCGCACGGTTCCGCGACCTTTGCTGCGCAATACGGGTTAAGTGGCGCAGCCAAGCAAAAGCCGTGCCGGACTGGCTGGGTTAATGACGCGGCTGCGCCCGGAAATTCCGAAAATCATAAAATTGTTTCGCCGCGCAATCTTTTTTTATCTGAAAAAATAGATAAATCTTATTTACCAATTCCCCCAAGCACCATCAGGGGGCAAATGTCGCGCCGCACGCCAGCCGCGCTTGCTTACGCAAATAAATTAATGCAGCTTATCTATCGTCCCAGCCAGAACGATCGCGGCGTGCCGTTAAGGCGTTTTTTCGCCCGGTAGCACGGGATTTGCCGCGGTGCAATGGTTTGAATTCTCAAAAGTCTTAGGTAGACTTAAGTCAGCACTATCTTTCTGTAATTTGACTGTTTTTTAGTGGCCTTCTCACTGCATAATCTGCCCGCCCGCTGAGTGCGTGCCGGATACAACTCTGCAGCGATACTGATGAAAATTTGAGGATCATGGTGAATAAGAGTCTCTTGCTAACGCTGCTGGCGGCTTTAACGCTGGCGGGATGTAAAGCGCCTCCACCGCCCGTGACGGATGACACCCTGGTCACCAGCGAAGTGAACGGCGTAAAACTGGTTCATCGTCATGCAGTGGCAGCACCCGGTGAATTCACCCCGGTGAATGAGAGCTTTCGCGCGCTATATGCCGCCTCTGTGATGACCCTGCCGGATTACGGCGGCAAAGTGGTGCGTTATCTGGATAACGCCCAAACCTTTGAGGTGCTGGGTCGCGTCGAGCACAACTGGCTGGCGATTGCAGAAGAACCCAGCGGTCAGCTGATTGGCTATGTGCCCCCCAAAGCTGGCGTGGAGAGCAGCCGCTATGACGCCACGCTGCGCAGCGACCGGCCGCGTCCCCGTCGTACTAAACAGGTCTGCGTGGCCGTGGGCGGCGCCAGTAAAGCATGCCGCACCAATGATACCGCGACCTGGATCTTAGACTGATGATGCAATCCGGCGCATATTGCCCGCAGCACACCGCTGCTTTGCGGGCTAACCGTTCCGTTATTGCCAGGATAATCGAGATTTAATGACTCAGGACTCCCTTGTCCGCGATGGCATTGTCGCGGGCAACGATAACCTTTTGCTGAATGCCGCAGCCCCGATTCTGAATGCCGTCGTGCGTATACGGCAGGCGGCGACGCACGACGATCCCGCCGGCCTGCGTCAGCTACTGATTGAAGAGATCCGCCAGTTCGAGCAACGCTGCAAGCAGGCGGGTTTGCCGTTTGAGATGATCATCGGCGCACGCTACTGCCTGTGTAGCGTGCTGGACGAAGCGGCGGCGCAAACCCCATGGGGCACGCGCGGCGTCTGGTCCGGCAATGGCATGCTGGTAACCTTTCATAACGAAAGCTGGGGCGGCGAAAAAGTGTTCCAGCTGCTGTCGCGCGTGTCGCAAAGCCCGCAGCAGCATTTATGGCTGCTGGAAGTGATTCACTACTGCCTGCTGCTGGGCTACGAAGGGCGCTATCGCGGCAGCGACAGCGGACGCGCACAGTGTGAAGGCATCCGTAAACGGCTGGCGCAGCTGATTGCTGAAACCCGCCCGGCACCACCACCGCGCGCGCCGCTGGTGGAAGTGCATCCGCTGGTCAGCACTCTGACACGGCCGATGGTGCCACTGTGGGCCTGCGTCACGCTGGCTACGCTGATTGCCTGTCTGATCTACAGCGGGCTCAACTGGCGGCTGGGCAATGCGGCCGAACCGCTGCTGCGCGCCATCTATCAAACCCCGCTGCCGCAAATCATGCCGGGGCGCCGCCCCACCTCACCGCAGGCGCTGCTCGATCTGCATCAGCGTCTTAACGACGTAATTGCCGCAGGCCAGCTGGAAGTGAGCGACGGTGCCTTTGGCAGTAAAGTGATCATTCCTGCGGACAAGCTGTTTGCGCCGGACGGTACCGTAGTGAACCAGGTTGGCCGCGCGCTGCTGGCGCACGTGGCCAGCGCGATGAAGACGGTAAAAGGCACGGTGCTGGTATCGGTCTATACCGATAATCGTCCGGTGGATGGCCGTTTCGCCTCCAGCTATGAATTCTCCTTCGCCCGCGCCCGTGCCGTTACGCAACTGCTGAATACGCAGCTGGTGGACGGTCACAGCGTTAAAGCCGAAGGCCGCGGCGACAGCAATCCGCTCTTACCCAATGACAGCAATGAAAACCGCGCCCGCAATCGCCGGGTGGAGATCACCCTGTTTGCGGCACCGGAAACCCTCGGCAACCATCAGGGAGGCCAGTGATGCGCGCATCACTCCAACATCTGTTAACCCATCGCCTGCTGTGGGGCCTGATTGGCGTCACGGCACTGAGCTGCGTGCTGTGGATGCTCGGTCCGCTGTGGAGCTGGGGTGACACCCGCCCACTGGAGCCGGTATTCCCGCGCCAGCTGGCGGTCGGCCTGCTCTATTTCTGCTGGGTGCTGTTCCAGTTTATTCCCGCCATCTGGCGCGGCTGGTTTAACAGCAAGCTGCTCAATCGCCTGCAGGAGATGAGCCACGAAGAAGCGTCCGATCGCCAGGCGACCGAGACGCTGCTGACCCAGCGCTTCAGCGAAGCGGCGCTGCGGCTGAAACGCACCCAGTTTGGTCGCCGACATCAGAAAAGCTGGCTGGCGCGTTTTCAGAGTCACTATCTGTATCAGCTGCCGTGGTACGTGATGATTGGCGCGCCCGGCGCCGGTAAAACCACCGCGCTGCTGAATGCTGGCCTGGAGTTTCCGTTAACCGACAGCCTCGGCAAAGAGGCGGTACGCGGTGTCGGCGGCACGCGTCACTGCGACTGGTGGTTCACCGACAGCGCAGTCTTAATCGACACTGCGGGCCGTTACGCACTGCAGGAGAGCCAGCGCGCGCGCGACGGCGCCGAGTGGCATAACTTCATAAAACTGCTTAAGCGCTACCGCACGCGCCAGCCGATCAACGGCGTGATCATGACCATCAGCGTGGCCGACCTGCTGACCGATTCCGCCGAGGCACGTCACGCCCAGGCCAGCGCGCTGCGCAGCCGCATGGTCGAGCTGCATCAGCAAACCGGCATTCATTTCCCGGTGTATGTGATGGTCACCAAAACCGACCTGCTGAAAGGGTTTATGAGCTTTTACGGCAACCTGAGTAAGCCGCAGCGCGAAGCCATCTGGGGCTTCACCTTCCCGTGGGAACCGGGCAAGCCGCATAAAGATGACTGGCACCGCAGCTTTAGCGAGCGCTTTCAGCAGCTGGAGCAGCGTCTGCAGCAGCAGCTGGCCGACGTGATGGCCGGCGAGCGCGATCTCACCCAGCGTGCCGACAGCTTTCTGTTCCCGCAGGAGTTCAGTTCGCTGCGTCCGTTACTCAACGAATATCTCGACGTGGTGTTTTCCCGCCATCAGGATGAGATTGCCTGGTCGGCGCGCGGCCTGTTCTTTACCAGCGGCACCCAGGAAGGCCTGCCGTTTGACCGCATCATGGGCGAACTCAACCGTAAGCTACAGCTGCCACATACCGGCGAGTCGAGCCTTGCCGCGTGGGACAGCGTTAACCGCAGCAATCCGATTCCGGGTACCAAAGGCCAGAGCTTCTTTATTCGCGACCTTTTAAGCGACCTGGTGTTCCGCGAAAGCGGCCTTGCCGGCAGCAACCGTCACTGGGAGTATCGTAACCGGCTGCTGCACTGGATCGGTTACGGCGCGCTCACCGGCGCGCTGGTGCTGCTCTCCGGTTTGTGGCTCACCAGCTACGTACAGAATCAGCGTTATCTCGATCAGGTCGCGGCGCGTATCGGGCCGATTACCGCGCAGAGTCAGCAGGTTATTCATCAGCCAGCCGATAATATTTTTGATCTGCTACCCTTCTTAAATAACCTGGTGAAACTGCCGCTGTCGGCGCATTTTTCTCTCGACAATCCACCGCTTACCATGCGCGCTGGACTGTATCGCGGTAACCAGGTGAGTGATGCCGCATGGGTGCTTTATCAAAATGCGCTTAAGTCTTTACTGCTGCCGCGCGTGGCCCAGCAAATTACCAACCTGCTGCGTGACGATCCCGGCACCGACAATGACTACAGCCGCAATGCGCTGCGCGCTTATCAGATGTTGTATCAGCCGCGTAACTACGACGGCGAATTTCTGCGCGGCTGGCTGATGCAAAATCTGCAGCGCACGCTGCCGGACAATGTCAGCGCGCGCGATCTGCAGCAGCTTGACTGGCACCTTAGCCAGCTGCTCGATCAGCAGATTCAGTCGTCACCTTATGCGCGCGACAATGCGCTGATGATGCGTAAGCTTGCGGAAAATCTGAAAAATGCCGGTCAGAATGGCCGTATGCTGGCGGTTGCGCCACACACCGTATCGCAGCGATTGACCGGACACAGTGAGTAATGGTGAGGTAACCATGGCGAGTTACACCGCGCCGGGCTGGTATGGCAAATTACCGGCCACCGGTGATTTTCTGCGCCAGCGGCTCAGTGAAGCCACGGTGACGCCGTGGAGCCACTGGTTTCAACAAGGCTTAATCCACTGGCATCAGCAGGAAGAGGCCAGTACGCAACAGTTTTTACGCGCGCCGGTATGGAATTTTGTCCTGCCGCTATCGCCGCTGCGCCAGAAGGTGCAGCTGGGCTGTCTGCTGCCCTCTTGCGATCGCGTCGGCCGTGCGTGGCCGCTGCTGGCGCTGCACAGCATTCCGCTCAGTGCATGGCATGCTTCACAGCTGGCGATTTCCGGCGACTGGTATCAGGAACTCGGCGCGCTGCTGTGGCAGGCGGTGCGCGATCGCCACAGCCCGGACGCGCTGGAGACGCAGATTCAGCAACTGGCTCCGCTGCTGCTGCCGGATAAGCAGCGCAGCGACATCATGGATGTGATTGGTTTTGACGATTTGCCCTGCACCCTGAGCTGGCGTGAAGTGGCCGACCGTTTTGATCCCCAACAGCACATTAGCTACTGGTGGAGTAATCGCAGTGACGGCTTTGCCCACGCCACGCATAAACACAGTGGCCCGCTCACCGCGCAACTTTTTTCGTTATTGTTTAACCCGGCGGCGGGTGCTCAGCCGGGACGTAATGGCCTCTATCCACCGATGTTTGAGTAGGCCAGTGCGCTTGCCTTGTTAACGGGATGACTCATGCAATTTACCATTGTGCAGTGCAATACGGATGTGCCCGCCAAAACCGTCGCGTTTAGCCCGCCTGGCGGGACCATCGGCCGCAGCCAGGATAACGACCTGGTGCTGCCCGACGAATCGCGCGCTATCTCGCGCCTGCAGGCGCTGGTGCACCTGTCGCCAGACGGCGAGTGCCGCCTGACCAACCAGGGCAGCGTCACTTCGGTGGTGCTGAACGGCGTGGCGCTGCAGCGCGGCTCGCAGGTGCGGCTGCGCCACGGCGATACGCTGCAGATTGGCGAATATGGCCTGGAAGTGCGCGACCCGGCGTGTCAGAACGCACCGCAGGATGATCCGCTGGCGTTTTTTGCTGACAGCGCCGCCGATCCGCTGGGTATGCAGCAGGACGAAAACGTGCCGGAACCGGAAGTCCTGCCGCAGAGCGACAGTCCGCGTCACGAACGCCGCCCGGACGCACGCCTGGCGATCGATCCGCAAAGCGATGCGCCCGTAGTGCCAGCCGTGCTGCCGGGCGCCGATCAGGACAAACTGATCGCCGCGCTGCTGGAAGGCATGGGCCTGAATAATGGTCACCAGACGCCGATCACCGAAGAGCAGATGCGCGTCACCGGCCGTATGCTCAGCCTGTTTTCGCAGGGTACGGTTGCCCTGCTCTCTTCGCGCTCCATCCTCAAGCGCGGCGTGAAAGCCGACATGACGATGATCCTTAACGAAGCCAATAACCCGTTTAAAATTCTGCCTTCCGGTAAAACCGTGCTGATGCAGATGTACCAGAGCCAGATGCCTGGCTTTATGCCACCGGAAGCAGCGGTGCGCGATGCGCTGGTGGATTTACAGGCGCATCAGCTGGGGATGATTGCCGGCATTCGCGCCATCATTGCCGCGATGCTGCAGTCGTTTAATCCGCAGCGTCTGGAAGAGGAAGCGCGCAAAGACGGCGTGCTGCCTAAGATGCCGTTTAGCGGCGGACGCAAAGCGGCGCTGTGGGACTATTTTCTCCGTCACTATCAGCGCACCGCGGGCGAGATTGAAGATGACTTCCACACCCTGTTTGGTGAAGCCTTTCTGCATGCCTACGACATGGAAGTGAATCAGTACAAAGATTCCCAGACGCGGACCGAAGACGCATGAAGATGAAGTTTGCCAGCCGCTGCCAGCAGGGTATGCGTGACGAAAACCAGGATCGCACCGGTGCCGAAGTCGATGAACAGAAAGCCTGTTTTCTGGTGTGCGACGGCGTGGCCGGTCTGCCCGGCGGCGATTATGCGGCCCAGCTGGTGCGCGATACCCTGCTGACGCAGCTGCAGCAAAACGACACGTTCACGCCGGAGAGTACACGCGCGGCGATAGAAAAGTGTCAGCAAACGCTGGTCAGCGCCCAGGGGAACAATCCGAATTTTTCGCGCATGAGCACCACCCTTGCCGCCCTGTTTATTGACCGCACAACGCAGCGCGCATGGTGGGCGCACGCTGGTGATAGCCGGGTTTATCACTTCCGCCACGGGGTGCTGCATCAGGTGACGCGTGACCACAGTCTGGCGCAGCAGCTGCGCGAAGCCGGCTATGAAAATACCGGCATTAACAGTAATTTACTTTATAATGCGCTGGGTATTGAGCCGGCCCGACCGACCACCTTCAGCGAGGTGATTGAGCTGACCGATGGTGACGCATTTCTGGTCTGTACCGACGGTTTCTGGCTCAACCTCACCACCGACGAAATGGAACAGGCACTGCGCATGGTGAACGCCTGCGAAGAGTGGCTGGCATTGATGGAACAGGCCGTAAACCGCAGTGTTAAAAGCGACAATCTCAGCGCTCTGGCAATCTGGATTGGCGAACCGCAGGACGCGACGCTGCTTTATTCCCAGGCTGATGCGGCACGTTTTCTGCCGTCACGTTATTGATTGCAAGGATCATTATGAAACTGTGGTTGCCGGGCATTGCCGCCCTGTTACTGGCCCTGAATGCACAGGCGGAAGATTACCGGGTGGTCTACTCGCCCAGCCTGTCGCTGGAAGTCTATATCGATAACGTTGCCAGTAATGCGCCCGACGACTGGTGTAAAGAGACGCTGCCGTTGCGCATCGTGTCCGGCAAAAGCAGCGACACCAGCATTCTTACCAGCTTCCTGCCGCGCGTCGGTACGCTGCTGGCGAACCAGTGCGGCCTGCTGGATGAGATCCCCTGGCAGATGACCAGCAAAGAGGGCAGCGTGCTGGCTAACGGCAGCGCGGCAAAACTGCAGAACTGGCGGCCGATCATCCTTAACGACGCGACCGCCAGCGCCAGCGCAAATACCGCGGCGCCGCTGGATTTATCGCGTCCGGCCGACAGCACGCCGCTGCAGCACTTCGCCCTGCCCGGCGGCTGCCATTTCCGTACCTGGTGGGATGAAAACGGCGGTTCGCTGTTTATCCCTGAGAACCCGCAGCAGCATTGCTCAACCGAGGGCTGGCTGGAAGGTCCGGCGGCGATGACGCTGCTGAGTGACGGCAAAACGCGCAGCCAGACGGTCAGCTTCCTGCAGGGTTATCCGATTGCCGACCTCACGCTGTCCGGCACGCCGCTGGACGTCGTGGCGGTGAATAAGCAGCGCATGATCGTGACAAGGCCCGACGCCAGTGACAGCTGGCTGGTGCTGCCGTTTGATGCACAGCAGCACCTCTGGCGCTTCAGCGGCACGCTGCTGATTAAAATGGACAAGAACGCCGGCAAGGATAGCGAGGCGGTAAAATCGCGGGTTGATAGCTTACGCGGCATCTGGTCGCCGCAGTTTATGCCACAGCAAAAAGTGACAGTGTTACTGATTGACACCCTGCACGCCGATCTGGCCGATCCGGCAATTGGTGCCTGGCGTAACATTAATTAATTAGCGGTTGTTGCCCGCCGTCACCGGCGTGACGGGGCGCTACAGGACGTGTTCAGAGAGCTCACTATGTCGGCAAACGAAAATCATACCCCCAATGCCCTGCCTGCGGGCTACCGGTTTAACGAGTTTGAAATCAAGGAAGTGATCGGCGGCGGCGGCTTTGGCATTGTCTACCGCGCCTGGGATCATCAGCTGGAACGCACCATCGCCATCAAAGAGTACATGCCGGTGTCGCTGGCAGTACGCGGCGCGGATCTGGCGCTGGAGCTGCGCGGCGAGCGCTTCCAGAAACTGTTCAATGCTGGACGCAACAGCTTTATTCAGGAGGCACGGCTGCTGGCGCGTTTCAATCATCCCGGTCTGCTGCACGTCCTGCGCTTCTGGGAAGAGAACGGCACGGCTTACATGGGCACGCTCTACTACAGCGGCATGACGCTGAAAGAGTGGCAGCTCACCAGCCCGGACAGCATTGACGAAGCGTGGATTCGCCGTCTGTTGCCGCCGCTGTTTGGTGCCATCAACACCATTCACACCGCCGGTTACCTGCATCGTGATATTTCGCTCGATAACATTCAGATTCAGGAAAACCAACTGCCGGTGCTGCTCGACTTTGGCTCGGCGCGCAAAGAGATTGGCAACCTGTCGGATGAAACCGAGATCATGCTCAAGCCGGGCTTCGCGCCGATTGAGCAGTACAGCGAAGAGGGAGAAGTCGAACAGGGACCGTGGACCGATATCTACGCGCTGGGCGCGGTGCTGCATACGCTGATCACCGGCCACGCGCCGCCGGTCAGCGTGGTGCGCTGCATTGAAGATAACTACCAGCCGCTGATGGAGCGCAAGCCTGAGGGGTATTCGCTGCCGCTGCTGCACGCGATCGACTGCGCGCTGGCGATGAAGCCGGAAGACCGTCCGCAGAGTATTGATGCTTTTGCCCGGCTGATCGATCTGCCGGTGAGCGATGTCGAAGCGCTGGTGACGACCTTCCCGGTGACCGCGGAGAGCCAGCCCGTGCCGGAGCCGGTAGCGGCCGTGCCGGAACCGCAGGTAATGGCGGTTAATCATGCCGCCGCCGCGATTGAACCGGTGACGCCGCGCAATGTGCGCCGTTTGTCGCCTGCCCTGCTCGCCGCCGCTGCCGTGGCGTTGCTTGCCGTGGTGGTCGTAGTGTGGAAAGCCAATCGCCCGAGCGACGCACCGCCGGTGGCGGCCAGCAGCGCCCCGGCGGCGACGCCAATAGCGGGCAGCGCGCCCGCCAGCAGCGCGCCAACCATGGCGACGGTTTATCTGCAGTTACAGGCAGGGGAAAATATCGTGCTGAACGGTGAAGCGAAGGATGTGAAACCCGCCAGCAGCGGTTTCGCCTCGCTGAATCTGGCGGCAGGCAGCTATCGTATTGAAGTGCATCACGGCAGCCAGGTGCGCAGCCAGATGCTGACGATTAACCAGCCGGGCACCTGGCTGATTAATCCGGGTAATTGAGGTTAGCCGCGCGCGGCGCTCTGCTGCAGCGCGCGCACTTCGGCCGCAAGGCGCGTTAACGCCTCTTCCTGCATACCGCGTTTGCCCAGCTCCTGTTCCAGCGAGAACAGATACTGCGCGTTGCTGCCGAGCGGGCCGCTGGCCTGAGCGATCAGCGGAGCAATGGTGCTGCGGCAGGAGTCGGCTTCATACAGCGGATGACGCGGATCCATGATAAACACCAGCGCCGTAACCGTGCGGCCATCCTCCAGCGTCAGTTCACACCAGGTGGGCAGATAGCAGCCGGTGATCATTTCCCGTTTCCACAGCAGCTCAAGCTCTTCATGCAGGCGCGCTTCCGGCAGGCGAAACGCCAGACCGCTGGTAGAACCGCCCTCTTTCAGCGCCAGCATCCGTCCCGGTGCGGCAACGGTGCCGCGTCCGGCGGTCAGCCGCAGGCAAAAAGCACGATGCCAGCCCTCAAGCCGTCCGGTCGCCACCTCTTCCGCTTCAAAAACCGGGTTCCACATCAGGGAACCGTAGCCGAAGATCCACACCGGGCTTTGATCGGGACGACAGGCAAGCGTGGCGCAGAGCGACGCCGCGCGCTTCTCACAGCTCCACAGCAGCGCTTCGTCAATATCACCAAATGAAGTTTTGCAATCCGCTTTTAGTAAGAATTCCCGGGTTAACACTGCGATCTCCTCTACTGCGCTGACCTTCCTGTCGTTATAGCTCCCTGAATCTGCGATTTTACAGGCGGCGCCCATGGCGTCGACTTAAGACAAGACAGTAATGCATTTGCCATAAACGTTTCAAGATTGACCCCGATCACAAAGGGGAAATTATCTGTAAATAGCATCGGCTGCCTGGCAGGATTCTTGAACGAAGCGCGGAGAAGTGTGAAGCGGGCCGCAGTGGCCCGCGCGGGAGCTAGTGTTTAGGATGCCACTTGTCGTCCTCGCCTTTGGCGTACTCTTTTTTGACCGCCGCCCAGGCGACTTTGTGTGCCACCTGCTCGCGCGATTCATCACCGCGACGATCGTCTTTATCTTTATACTGATCCCAGGCGCTGTTAAACGCCTTTTGGTAGATGGTTTGCGCATGGCCCGGCAGCACGTGGCGCACGCTGTCCGGCAGTTCCCGGTTCGATGAATAAGGCATAGTTCCTCCTGTTTCAGGTTCCCTGTATAAGTCTGGAACAGAACGGCAAAAACGCAAACCTGCTATTTCATACTTCTGCCAGCAAATAAGGCTGATAGTGGGAATAAGGCCAGATGATTCAGTTCTGTTCTTCCTCCTTTCACGCAGGATAGATGAGAAACACGCACTATTAACCTGCTGATTAAAAGGGTTAATTCGCTGATTAACGCGAATTTTGCTTCATTCAGAGAAAAATGACAAAAAGTAAAAACGCGTAAAAAATCTGCGTGAGCAGTGGTGAAAAGTTACACTGCGCTTCGTCAGATGAGTCACTATATTTATCAGGCAGCAATTGCCTGTTTTTGTTCTTTTTGCCGAAGAGGATGGCGCATGGCTGGACATGAGAAGACCCGACACAGCGAGTATTCGCTGATTTTCCCGATCCTGGCGCTGGCGGTGCTGAGCTTTTTTGGCGGCCAGACAGCGCTTCTGCCGGTAATCGGCATCAATCTGCTGGCGCTGGTAGCGATTTTAAGCAGCGCCTTCAGCGTAGTACGTCACGCCGACGTTCTGGCGCACCGGTTAGGTGAACCCTACGGCTCGCTGATCCTCAGCCTGTCAGTGGTAATTCTGGAAGTGAGCCTGATTTCGGCGCTGATGGCGACCGGCGATGCAGCGCCCGCGCTGATGCGCGATACGCTCTACTCCATCATCATGATCGTTACCGCCGGACTGGTGGGCTGTGCCCTGCTGCTTGGCGGGCGTAAATTTGCCACCCAGTACGTTAACCTGGCCGGCGTGAAGCAGTACATGATCGCCATTTTCCCGCTGGCGATTCTGGTGCTGGTTTTTCCCAATGCCCTGCCCGGCGGCAATTTCACCACCGCGCAGGCGCTGATTATTGCTGCGATCTCTGCGGCGATGTACGGCGTGTTCCTGCTGATTCAGACCAAAACCCACCAGAGCCTGTTTGTTTACGAGCATGAAGACGAGAGCGATGATGGCGACCCGCATCACGGTAAGCCTTCCGCGCACAGCTCGCTGTGGCACACCGCGTGGCTGATTGTGCATCTGATTGCGGTGATCAGCGTGACCAAGATGAACGCCAACTCACTGGAAATGCTGCTCACTGAAATGAACGCGCCGGAGCAGTTTACCGGTTTCCTCGTCGCGCTGCTGATTCTGTCGCCGGAAGGTCTGGGCGCAATCAAGGCGGTGCTGATGAATCAGGTGCAGCGCGCGATGAACCTGTTTTTCGGTTCGGTGCTGGCCACCATTTCATTGACGGTGCCGACGGTGACCATTATTGCCACCCTGACCGGTCAGCAATTGATTTTCGGCCTTGAGCCGCCGCATATGGTGGTGATGAGCGCGGTGCTGATTTTGTGCCACATCTCGTTCTCCACTGGCCGCACCAACGTGCTCAACGGCGCAGCGCATCTGGCCCTGTTTGCCGGCTATCTGCTGACGATTATGCTGTGATGTTGAAGTGGGTATACGGGTGATACGGTCGCCATAAATGGCGACCCAACAACGCTGGGCGCGCATTCATGTGCATCAGGTGAATCGGTCGCCATGAGCGGCGACCGTACAATGTAGGGTGCGCATTTATGCGCACCTGGATAGAGATATCTTTAGGGCTTAATAACAGCCGTTAGCACATCTGGCCCTGCCAGCTATTTGCTAAAAAGTAAGCCTTAAATCGAATAGTTTATTGCAAATTTTCTGTTTACCCGAAGAATTTAAAATGTTCACTGCATGCAATCTGGCTGCCAGTCATTATTTATGATTGCCTGTAAATAATCCATACGTCAATTGATTTACATTCCTTTCAGCCCAGACACCGTATCAAAGTGCTGCTTGTACATTAAAACCTTACCGCTTAGCGATGGACGCTATCAGCTTTAATGTCAACCATGAGAGAAAAGCAGATAATAAAATAGTTGCGATAATCAACGCATCAATGGTCGATAAAAAAACATGAAAAGGGTTCACTAATTTACCTAACAGCATATACGATGATTCGGAAAGGAACCTGAACATGATCTCAGGAATAACAATTGCGTAGCCTAATGTTAAGACAATGAGTAATAGTATCCGTTTCATTTCCATGCATGCTCCTTGCAACAAGATGTGATGAGTATATAATCGTTTATTAAGGATTTTTACAGTAAGGGATGATTAACCATGTCGTATCTGAAATTGAAGCTTCAGGCTGATCGTACAATTGCACTCAATTTTGAAAAAGCACTGGTGCAACTGCGTGAAGAAACGCGAACTGCCAGTACCACGGTTGCCTCGGGCATTGAAAGAGCTAGCTGGTATGGTTCCTGCGTTTTTGATGATTACAAAGATGTATGTAAACGACTGAGAAGTGAAGATGTTCGTATGTTTTCAGCTCTGCCACAGGTTTTTTCACGACATGATGTCATCCTTGATATGGTTGAAATCTACTTTAGAAAAAAACTTGCGCGTCTCAGTGAACATAATGTTCAAAATCTGGTGCGCCAACTTGCTGAAAAGGCGGCTAATTATACAAGCGGTAAAGCTTCAAAACTCACCATTTCATTTCTTATCGCGCGCATAGTTACCGAATCTAAAGTTTTTAAGAGCTCGCGGGTTGTGTGATTGACCGGACATCGCTTTATAGTGTCACAGTTTTAAAATTTTATGGGAAAATACAAATCGCTGCAACAGCAGCTCAGCATTTGAAATTTGCGGATCCGGAGTATTATTTCGATCTGTATCAACAGAAATTAGAAATGCTTTATTATCTCATAGAACCTGAAATGTCTAAAATTATTTACTTAAACAAATCCGGCTCAACAAATGATGAGCAAATATTGGCATTAGTAGAACGGTTACTGACAAAATGAAACGAATCTTTTCCTGGTTCTATGCATGGTTAAGTCAGTCTTTTTTTTCACTAATACCGGTGATTGCGGCGGTAGCAGGTGGAATACTTTTGACAGCGCTTTTCCCTCATTATGGGCTGTTATTGACTCTACTCTGGGTCATAGCCATGGGTGCTATCTACGTGAAATATTTTAGATGGTTTTGACGGTCAATTTCAGTTGATACTTTATGTAATCCCTTCGTTGTTAAGCGCCTGCGACAGAATTTACCATTCTATTACAAAGGCACCCGCGGGTGCCTTTGCTGTTGCTATGACAAATCAGTTACTGGTATCCAGCTCCGGAAAACTTTTAACCAGATCGTCAATCGCTTTCATCTGCGCGAGGAACGGTTCCAGCTTATCAAGCGGCAGCGCGGACGGGCCATCGCATTTGGCGCTGTTCGGCTCCGGGTGCGCTTCGATGAACAGACCGGCGATGCCTACCGCCATGCCCGCACGCGCCAGTTCGGCAACCTGTGCACGACGACCGCCAGAGGCCGCGCCAAACGGATCGCGCGTCTGCAGCGCATGGGTAACGTCAAAAATCACCGGGCTGTTGTTAGTGACTTTCTTCATCACGTTGAAACCGAGCATATCAACCACCAGGTTGTCATACCCGAAGTTGCTGCCGCGATCGCACAGAATCACCTTGTCGTTGCCGCCTTCGGCAAACTTATCGACGATATTGCCCATCTGGCCTGGGCTGACGAACTGCGGCTTCTTCACGTTAATCACGGCACCGGTTTTCGCCATCGCTTCCACCAGGTCGGTCTGACGCGCCAGGAAGGCCGGCAGCTGAATCACATCCACCACGTCGGCGACCGGCTGCGCCTGCCAGCTTTCGTGCACGTCAGTGATAATTTTCACGCCGAACGCCTGCTTCAGCGCCTGGAAAATTTTCATGCCTTCGTCAAGGCCAGGACCACGGTAAGACTTGATGGAAGAGCGGTTGGCTTTGTCAAAAGAGGCTTTGAACACATACGGAATACCGAGCTTGTCGGTTACCTTCACGTAATGTTCGCAGATGCGCATGGCGAGATCCTGGGATTCCAGCACGTTCATGCCGCCGAAGAGAACAAATGGCAGATCGTTTGCGACCTTGATATCGCCGATACTCACTACTTTCTGTGTCATGCCCTTTCCTTAAATGTCGGGGGACGCTTAGTGCAGCGTCACCTGTTTCTGTTCAATTGCGTGGATCTGCACTTTAATCATCTCGCTGACCGGGTCTTCAGGACACTGTTCAACGAAATAGGTCAAATCGGTCAGTGCGATATGCTCGCACTCCAGCTGGGCGTAAATCAAACCGCGGTCGCGAATCTCATAGGGATCGTCCGGGTCGATTTGCAGCAGCACCTGGCTGACGTTGAGCGCCAGCTCCATCTGCTTCTCATCCATCAGCGCCGCTTTCAGCGTGTCGAGCATTTTGCGCATCACGCTGACGGTTTTTGCTTCGTCGAGGTCGTCAGAGTAGAGCTTTGCCGTCGGGCTGATGTTGCCCTTCAGCCACACTTCCAGCGTATGGGTGTCGAGCGTTTCACCGTTAAACGGATTGATCAGCCACATTTCACCGTCGAGCCAGTCGGCACGCAGAATAAGCTGCGTCGGGAAAATCACCGGCATCAGCGGCAGCTCTAGCTCATCCGCAATGTGCAGCAGAATCACGCCGAGTGATACCGCCGTTCCCTGCCGGCTCTTCAGCACTTTATCGATCCACAGCGCGTCTGACAGATTGTAGACGCCGCTGGCACCGCCAAAGCCCCACTGCTGGTAAAACAGATCGAGCAGCTTCTCCAGCTGCAGATCCGCATCCTGTTCGCTACTGACATAGCGCCGCGCCTCTTCAACCAGGTCAGCCAGCTGCTGCTGGACGGAAGGCGCGGAAAAATCATTGCGTATGGCGCAGGTCGCGCCAATCACCGCTTCACTTAACGGTGTTTCACTGTAATCAAGTTGCACTGGCGAGGTCATACTATCCCCAATAACGGCATTTTGGTCATCGCCAGTTTAATCACCAGTAATAATGCGACCACGGCGACTAAACAGGCGACCCAGCGGGTCGCCATGCTGCGCGGGCGACGACTCAATGCCACGGAACCTAAGGCGATGTAGATGATAACCGCTAACAGCTTCTCCGTCAGCCAGCTTCCTTGTGGGGTAAACGGATAAAAGTGGGTAATAAGCACCAGCAGTGCACCGCTGAGCAGCAGGAATGTATCGTTGATGTGCGGCGCAATGCGCACCCAGCGGCGCTGCAGCAGGGCAGATCCGGTGGTCAGCCAGTAAAAACGCAGCAGAAACAGTGTGATGGTGATCGCGACCGTCAGCAGATGGAAATTTTTAATCAGCGGATACCAGCTGGCCATAGTGCTTCCTTAAGTAAGTTGTCCAAGCGTGACGCGCGGATTGCCGCCGTAATCCTCAACGGTAGTAACCGCCTGAAAGCCATTACGGGTTAGCAGCGCGCGTACAGCCTCGCCCTGCTGCCAGCCGTGTTCCAGCAGCAGCCAACCCTGCGACTGCAACCAGTGCGGCGCGCGTTCAATGATTAATCGTAAATCGGCCAGCCCGGCCTCCTCCGCCACCAGCGCGCTGAGCGGCTCAAAACGCACGTCGCCCTGCTGCAGATGTTCATCGGCGGCATCAATGTAAGGCGGATTGCTGACAATCAGATCGAAACGTTGGGCGGGCAGATCGTCGAACCAGTGGCTGAGCACAAATCCGGCGTTGGTGAGGTGCAGGCGCTGGGCGTTGTCCTGCGCCAGCGCAACCGCAGCGGCGATGCGGTCGCAGCCGGTAATCTGACAATCTGGCCGCTCGCTGGCCAGCGCCAGCGCAATGGCGCCGGTGCCGGTACCGAGATCGAGCACCGCGGAGGGCGTCGCGGGCAGCCGCAGCAGCGCCTGCTCCACCAGCACTTCGGTATCCGGACGCGGAATCAGCGTGGCATCACTGACGCGCAGCGGCAGCGACCAGAACTCGCGTTCGCCCACCAGATGCGCAATCGGCTCACCGCGCACGCGGCGTGCCAGTAACGTCTCCAGCTGTGCCAGTTGCGCATCATCGAGCGGGCTGTCATCAAACGCTATCAACCAGCTGCGCGACTTGCCGGTGACAAAACCCAGCAGAATCTCCGCGTCGCGCTTCGGGCTATCGCCTCCGCACAATGCAGCCTGCGCCTGCTGCAGCCAGCGCCGGACGTTCATCACTCCTGCCCGGCCAGTGCGGCCAGCTGGTCAGCCTGATACTCCTGCACAATCGGCTCGATCAGCGTATCCAGCTTGCCTTCCATGGTTTCGTCGAGGCGGTAGAGCGTCAGGTTGATACGGTGATCGGTGACGCGCCCCTGCGGGAAGTTATAGGTACGGATTCGGTCGGAACGGTCGCCGCTGCCCAGCAGGTTACGCCGCGTTGAGGCTTCCGCCGCCTGGCGCTTCGCCATTTCCGCCGCGTGAATGCGTGCACCCAGCACCGCCAGCGCTTTGGCTTTGTTTTTGTGCTGCGAGCGCTCATCCTGGCACTCCACCACGATGCCGGTTGGCAGGTGGGTGATACGGATCGCCGAATCGGTGGTGTTAACGTGCTGACCGCCCGCGCCGGAAGAGCGGAAAGTGTCGATTTTCAGATCGCCCGGATTGATGTCCGGCAGCTCGGCTTCCGGCAGCTCCGGCATCACCGCCACGGTACAGGCGGAGGTGTGAATGCGCCCCTGCGATTCGGTTTCCGGCACGCGCTGCACGCGATGGCCGCCGGATTCAAACTTCATGCGGCCATAGGCGCCATCACCGGTAATACGCGCAATGACTTCTTTGTAGCCGCCATGCTCGCCGTCGTTGGCGCTCATGATCTCCACCTGCCAGCGGCGCGCTTCGGCATAGCGGCTGTACATGCGGAACAGATCGCCGGCGAAAATCGCCGCTTCGTCGCCACCGGTACCGGCACGCACTTCGATAAAGCACGGACGTTCATCGTCGGGATCTTTCGGCAGCAGCAGCACCTGAAGCTGCTGTTCCAGCACCTCGCGCTTTTCGCGCGATAGTTTCAACTCTTCCTGCGCCATGTCGCGCATTTCCGCATCATCGAGCAGCATTTCAGCCGTTTCGACATCTTCCTGCACCTGCTGCCATTCGCGGAAACAACGGGTGACGTCGCTCAGCTGGGCATATTCACGTGATAACGCGCGGAAACGGTCCTGATCGCCAATTACGCCGGCATCGCCCAGTAACGCTTCAACTTCTTCATGGCGTTCCTGCAGCGCTTCCAGCTTGGCAACAATCGAGCTCTTCATCTAATAGAGGGTATCCCAGTGATAGGTCGTGACAGACCAGATTACTCTAAACCGAGGCTGTCACGTAAGATCTGCAGGCGTTCGCTGTCGCCGTCGCGCGCGGCCTGCTGCAGTGATTTGGTTGGTGCATGAATTAAACGGTTGGTGAGCTTGTGTGCCAGCTCCTGCAAGACTTTTTCGGCATCAGCACCCTGACGCAACGCCGCCAGCGCGCGATCCTGCAGCTCGGCGCGCACGTCGTCGGCCTGCGCGCGGTATTCGCGGATGGTCTCACCGGCGCTTTGCGCGCGCAGCCAGGCCATGAATTCACCGCTCTCCTGCACCACAATGCTTTCCGCCTGCACCGCCGCCGCTTTGCGCTGCGCCATGTTCTGCTCGATAATCGCCTGCAGATCATCCACGCTGTACAGATAGGCGTTAGCCAGCTTACCCACTTCCGGCTCAACATCGCGCGGCACGGCGATATCCACCAGCAGCATAGGCTGATTGCGGCGCGCCTTCAGCGCCCGTTCCACCATGCCTTTGCCAATAATCGGCAGCGGACTGGCGGTGGAGGAGATAATGATATCGGCATCGGCCAGGCGGGTTTCGATATCGGCAAGGCCGATCACTTCGGCGCCGACTTCGTCCGCCAGCAGCTGCGCGCGTTCGCGCGTGCGGTTGGCGATCATCAGTTTACGCACGCTGTGTTCGCGCAGGTGACGCGCCACCAGTTCGATGGTTTCACCGGCACCAACCAGCAGGACGTTAACGCTGCTGAGTGATTCGAAAATCTGACGGGCTAAGGAGCAGGCAGCGAAGGCGACCGACACCGCGCTGGCGCCGATTTCGGTTTCGGTGCGCACGCGCTTGGCCACCGAGAAGGTTTTCTGGAACATGCGTTCCAGCTCGCTGCTCAGCGCATGGTCGCGCGAGGAGTCAGCATGGGCTTTTTTGACCTGACCGAGAATCTGTGGCTCGCCCAGCACCAGCGAGTCGAGTCCGCTGGCCACGCGCATCAGGTGGCTGACCGCCGCATTATCCTGATGCCAGTACAGGCTGTTGCGCACGTCCTCTTCACGTAAGTCGTGATACTCGCACAACCAGCGCACCAGCTGCTCCTGCAGATCGGTCTGCTGCTCTACGCTGAGGTAGAGTTCCGTCCGGTTACAGGTAGAAAGCACCACCCCGCTCTGCACCATCGGCTGAGACAGCAAGCTGTTCAGCGCCTGGTCCAGCGTGTCTGGCGTGAACGAAACACGTTCGCGCAGCGCAACAGGTGCGGTTTTGTGGTTGATTCCGAGAGCAAGCAGCGTCATGGTGATTCGGGTTGGGAAGTCCCAATAATTGTCAGGTTTTGTGCTGCGCATTCTACAAGATGCAACAGATCAAGAAAAGCCATACAAAGCCTATGACTGTAATAAGATTAAACTGATCGTGCGCAATTATCCTGACATCGCCATTGACGGCACAGAGACGGATGGTTAGCGTTACCGGTTACGACGTAAAAACGTGTCTGAGGAGACGACCACGTGATGCATTTGCCCCCGCGCCAGCTGTTGCGCCTTTTGCCCCTTGCCAGCGTGTTGCTGGCTGCCTGTAGCATCAACAAACCCCAGCAAGGTCCCGGTCCCAGCACGACATCGCCGCAGTGGCAGCAACACCAGCAGGCGGTAGCGAAAATTACCCAGTACCAGACGCGCGGCGCTTTTGCCTATCTGTCGGATAAGCAAAAAGTTTATGCCCGCTTCAACTGGCAGCAAACAGCTGCAGACCGCTATCGTCTGCTGCTGACTAACCCGCTCGGCAGCACAGAACTGCAGCTCGACGCGCAGGGTTCGGTGGTGCAGATTGTCGATAACAAAGGCAAACGCTACGTCAGCAACGACGCGGAGAAGATGATTTCCCAGCTCACCGGCATGGATATTCCGCTGGCGAACCTGCGTCAGTGGATGATGGGTCTGCCAGGCGACGCCAGCGACTATCAGCTGAACAACAACTATCAGCTGCAAAGCCTGACCTACAG
Organism: gamma proteobacterium symbiont of Scutellera amethystina; assembly: GCF_059730845.1. Classification (NCBI taxonomy): domain Bacteria; kingdom Pseudomonadati; phylum Pseudomonadota; class Gammaproteobacteria; species gamma proteobacterium symbiont of Scutellera amethystina. The sequence goes on along the minus strand of NZ_AP035935.1, from coordinate 1,846,061 downwards.
CCGCAACGGCCAGCAGTGGAAGGTGACTATTAACGATTACGACAGCAAGGTGAACCCGCCGCTGCCGGCCAACCTCGAACTGACCGAAGGCGGTCAGCGCATCAAACTGCGCATGGATAGCTGGACCACACAATGATCACCACCTGGCCCGCGCCGGCAAAGCTCAACCTGTTTCTCTACATTACCGGCCGTCGTGCAGACGGCTACCACAATTTGCAGACGCTGTTTCAGTTTCTCGACGTTGGCGACACCCTGGAGATTACCCCGGATAACAGCGGCAGTATCACCCTGCTGACGCCGCTTGATGGCGTGGCCGATGAAGACAACCTGATCGTGCGGGCGGCGCTGGCGCTGCGTGCTGCGGCGGCGGACAAAGGTACGCTGCCGCCGCAGGCTGGTGCCCGGATCGCGCTGGAGAAGCGCCTGCCGATGGGCGGTGGTCTGGGCGGTGGCTCGTCTGATGCAGCGACGGTGCTGGTGGCGCTGAACCATTTGTGGCGCACCCAGCTCAGCGTGGATGAGCTGGCTACGCTTGGCGTGCGTCTCGGTGCCGATGTGCCGGTATTCGTGCGCGGCCACGCGGCGTTTGCCGAAGGGGTCGGCGAGCAATTGCAGCCCGCGTTTCCGGCGGAAAAATGGTATCTGGTGGCCCATCCTGGCGTCAGCATCGCCACCCCGGATCTGTTTCGCGATCCTGAACTGACGCGCGATTCACCAATACGCACATTAGATGAACTGTTGCAGCGTCCTTTTCACAATGATTGTGAAGCGGTAGCAAGAAAACGTTTTCGTGAGGTTGATGCGCTGCTTTCCTGGCTGCTAGAATACGCGCCGTCGCGCCTGACAGGGACCGGCGCTTGTGTGTTTGCTGAATTTGACACCGAGTCCGCTGCTCGTCAGGTGCTGGAGCTTGCCCCGAAATGGATGTGCGGATTTGTGGCGCGTGGGCTTAATCTCTCGCCGTTACAGCGTACCCTTTCCGGGCTCTAAGCGTAAACGTGACAGTGTCACCCTGTTCCAGATACTGCACGTGACGCATTAACACACCCGTATGAACAGGCTCAAATGTATTCGCCGGTTATTTTTGAGCGGTTCATTCTCTGGACGCCAAGCCTGAGGTTCTTCTCGTGCCTGATATGAAGCTATTTGCTGGTAACGCCACCCCGGAACTAGCACAACGTATTGCCAACCGCCTTTACACCAGCCTCGGAGACGCCGCTGTCGGCCGTTTCAGCGATGGCGAAGTAAGTGTACAGATTAATGAAAATGTACGCGGTGGTGATATTTTCATCATCCAGTCCACCTGTGCCCCCACCAATGATAACTTGATGGAGCTGGTTGTGATGGTCGACGCACTGCGTCGGGCTTCTGCTGGTCGTATTACTGCTGTAATCCCTTACTTTGGCTATGCCCGTCAGGACCGCCGCGTGCGTTCTGCCCGCGTGCCAATTACCGCCAAAGTTGTGGCTGATTTCCTCTCCAGCGTCGGCGTGGACCGTGTACTGACGGTTGACCTGCACGCTGAACAGATCCAGGGCTTTTTTGATGTCCCGGTGGATAACGTGTTCGGTAGCCCGATTCTGCTGGAAGATATGCTGCAGATTGGTCTGGAAAACCCAATTGTGGTTTCGCCGGACATCGGTGGCGTAGTGCGCGCTCGCGCTATCGCCAAACTGCTCAACGACACCGACATGGCCATCATCGACAAACGTCGCCCGCGTGCGAACGTGTCGCAGGTGATGCACATCATCGGTGACGTTGCCGGTCGTGACTGCGTACTGGTCGACGATATGATCGACACCGGCGGTACGCTGTGCAAAGCGGCTGAAGCACTGAAAGAGCGCGGCGCGAAACGCGTGTTCGCTTACGCCACCCACCCAATCTTCTCTGGCAACGCGGTGGAAAATCTGCGCAAATCAGTGATTGATCAGGTGATTGTTTGCGACACTATTCCGCTGTCGGAAGAGATGAAGTCGCTGCCAAATGTGCGTACGCTGACGCTGTCTGGCATGCTGGCCGAAGCCATTCGTCGTATCAGCAACGAAGAATCGATTTCGGCGATGTTCGAACATTAATTGTTCGCGAAAAACCGGGCGCCCTGCCCGGTTTTTTATTGCCTGTGGGCGGAGTAACATCCCGATAAAGCCGCTTCCGCCGCCACTATTTGCGCGATAAATGGCCTCAAAATCCACCAATCTCCCCGCCTTCCACTCTTTTTATCAGACAAGCGCATCCGGGCTTTAGCGGTCCAGTGATTAGTGATATTTTTCACCACACTTTTGCTGAGAACTCCGACCACCATGCCACTCGACATTTATACGTTGTTTATTTGCGAGCTCTACGTGCTGGGGTTTCTGAGCATTATTTTGATTTTTGCCTGGGTCGGGGCGCAGTACGACCGGGTGCTGGGTTTTACCACCCTGACGCTAATACTGACGCTTGCCGCCGTGCTGCTCAGCAGCCTGCGCAGCGCCGGTTTGCACTTTTTGCCGGTGGCGGTCGGGAATGTCATCATGCTGCTGGCCTACGGCACCCTGCTCAACGCCTTTCGTACTTTTTGCCGCCTTCCGCTCGGTTTTTGCTGGATCACTGGCGCGCTACTGTGGGCCCTGCTTTGTGCCTTTCCGCAGTTCTATCACGGCCAGCCGAAACGCGTGCTGGTCATGTGCCTGCTGTGCATCATCTTTACTGCCGCGCTGATTCGTCTGCTGTGGCAGGCACGCGCCACGCTGACCGTCACTTTCTGGCCCGCGCAGATACTGCTGTGGATCCACTTACTGTTCCATATGGCCCGCATTTTCCTTGACGATGCGGTGGCCACCCCCGTTCCGGGTGCCATTGGCGGTTCCGGCTTTTCGGTGTATGTGATTCTGGAGTCGATCCTCTTCGTCATCGGCCTGACCTTCACCATTCTGGCGATGGTCAATGAGCGGACGCAGATCGCCCATAAGCTGGCGTCGCTACACGATCCGCTCACCGGCGTATGGAACCGGCGCGCACTGTTTGAAGCCGCAGAAAAACTGCTGCTGCGTCAGGGGCGTCTACCGCAGCCCTATATTTACAGTGCAGTGCTGTTCGACCTCGATCATTTCAAAAGCATCAACGATCGCTATGGTCATCAGCAGGGGGATCGGGTGCTGGTCGATTTTTGTCAGGTGGTGAAAGCGTTAATGCCGGTTGAGGGTCAGTTTGCCCGGCTGGGCGGTGAGGAGTTTGCCGCGTTGCTTCCTGGCGACAGTGAGCAGGCGCAGCGCATATGTGAGCGTATCCGGCTGGCGACACAGCTGTCGCTACCCAACGACATCGGCTATACGGTGAGCATTGGCTTTGCCACTGCCAGCCAGCGGCATCAGGCGTTTCCCGCCCTGCTGGCGCTGGCTGATGAAGCCTTGTATCGCGCTAAAGCCGCCGGACGTAACCGCGTCGAAGGTTATCAGACGCTGCAGGCGGCAATGGCGGAAGCCGGTTAGTGCGTTGAGTGGTGATCGCGACGGCAGCGTTTGTCACCGTAGTGACGCAGCCAGTAATAGCGGTCTTCCACCCTCTCCCGTCCGCTGACGCGTGCGCCGACCAGCCACAGTAGCGCACCCACGAAAATACTGAACATCGCTCCATGCGCGAGGAACTGTGGCAGGTTGACCGACGGCAGCTGGTTAATGATGGAATAACCCACCCCGAGCACCATGGTTAACAAGCCGAGACACATCAAACCATTACCGACGGTGCGGCAGTGTTGACGTTTCATGATTCACCTCCATCCTTTTCAGCAACGCAGAAAACAGCACGTTTGGTTAACTGGCCATAAGTTTAGGCAATGGCTGGCGGTTAAGATGCGTACAGGATCACACATCCTTCACAATGTCTGACAAAACTTTACCGCCAGCACCTTGATTTCGATAGAAATTGATTATTCACCTTTGGTCATTAATCTGTCATTGCGCCCTTTGTCATCCCCGCTGGCAGGCAGTAAACTATCGCCCTTTCGCAGCGAGACAGGATAAACATCGTGAGCAGCATTAAACTGATTGTGGGGCTGGCCAATCCCGGCGCTGAATACGCGGCAACGCGCCATAACGCTGGCGCCTGGTATGTGGATTTACTTTGCTCGCGCCATAATCAGTCTCTCAAAGAGGAGCCGAAGTTTTTCGGCTACACCGCGCGCCTGTCGCTGGCCGGCGAGGATGTGCGCCTGCTGGTGCCCACCACCTTTATGAACCTGAGCGGCAAAGCGGTGGCGGCGATGGCAACGTTCTATCGCATTACGCCGGAAGAGATTCTGGTGGCACACGATGAAATGGACCTGCCGCCGGGCGTGGCGAAATTCAAACAGGGCGGCGGCCATGGCGGTCATAATGGCCTGAAAGACATCATCAGCAAGCTCGGTAATAACAACAATTTTCATCGCCTGCGCGTCGGTATCGGCCATCCGGGCGATCGTAACAAGGTCACCGGATTTGTGCTCGGCAAGGCACCGGCCAGCGAGCAGAAGCTGATTGACGAGGCGGTCGACGAAGCGGTGCGCTGCACCGAACTGTGGCTAAAAGAAGATAAGATTAAGGCGATGAACCGTCTGCACGCCTTCAAAGCCAGCTAAGCCAATTCCCGCGCCGCCGCAGGGAATTCTGTGTATAATGCGCGAAAATTTTTGAATCAGTCGGCGCTGTCTGCCAGCGCTGCACACTCAGTGAGAAAGGTAAGATCATGGGATTTAAATGCGGTATTGTGGGCCTGCCGAACGTCGGTAAATCCACCCTGTTCAACGCGCTGACCAAAGCGGGTATCGAAGCAGCCAACTTTCCGTTCTGCACCATCGAACCCAACACCGGCGTGGTGCCGATGCCTGACCTGCGCCTCGATCAGCTGAGCGAGATTGTTAAGCCACAGCGCGTGGTGCCAACCACCATGGAGTTCGTGGACATCGCCGGTCTGGTAAAAGGCGCGTCGAAAGGTGAAGGCCTGGGCAACCAGTTCCTGACCAACATCCGCGAAACTGAAGCCATCGGCCACGTAGTGCGCTGCTTTGAAAACGACAACATCATCCACGTCTCCGGTAAAGTAAACCCGGCAGAAGATATTGATGTCATCAACACCGAGCTGGCGCTGTCGGATCTCGACACCTGCGAACGTGCCATTCAGCGCTGCCAGAAGAAAGCCAAAGGCGGCGACAAAGATGCTAAGGCGGAACTGGCCGCGCTGGAGAAGTGCCTGCCGCATCTGGAAAACGCCGGTATGCTGCGCTCGCTGGCGCTGGACGCCGATGAGAAAGCCGCGATCCGCTATCTCAGCTTTCTGACGCTGAAGCCGACCATGTACATCGCCAACGTCAATGAAGACGGTTTCGAGAACAACCCGTATCTCGACCAGGTGCGCGCGATTGCTGAAGCCGAAGGCTCAGTAGTGGTGCCGGTCTGTGCGGCAGTGGAATCGGACATCGCCGAGCTGGAAGATGAAGAGCGCGACGAGTTCATGGCCGAGCTGGGCCTGGAAGAGCCGGGCCTCAACCGCGTGATCCGCGCCGGTTATGCCCTGCTCAACCTGCAGACTTACTTCACCGCAGGCGTGAAAGAAGTGCGTGCCTGGACCATCCCGGTTGGCGCCACCGCACCGCAGGCAGCCGGTAAAATCCACACCGACTTCGAAAAAGGCTTTATCCGCGCTCAGACCATCGCGTTCGAAGATTTCATCACTTACAAAGGTGAACAAGGCGCGAAAGAGGCCGGCAAAATGCGTTCAGAAGGTAAAGAGTACATCGTGAAAGATGGCGATGTGATGAACTTCCTGTTTAACGTTTAAATAAAATGCGTTGTCTCATGATGTTTCACCGAGCCTCATAGAGAGCGCAATAACTATAAAATCCACGCAATTGCGTGGATTTTTTATTACATGCTTTTTACGGGCGGGGATAAATTGCCAGCGCCAGTCACATCGCACTCTTTACGGCGGCTGGTCAAAATCTCGGCTGCAGCGCTACTTATAGCTCCCCTTACCGAACCACATTACCTGTTTGATCGAAACGGGCAACCGGGCTGATGCTATTGAGGTACAGCCTGGCTGCAACCAACGGTACTCCCTGGATATACAGCAATTTAACTTATCCTGATGAACGAAAGGTTTCGAGGCAGGATTGGCTGATAAACCTGATGGACCTAAATATACTTACGCTTCGTTTGTCATTATTACAGAGCGCACTCATGAGCCGATACCATGTTGCTGGCAGTGAAGGTAAGTTTGAAAAAGACTCAGGCGAGCAGGTCATGGCCAATAAGCTGGGGCTCACCGATTCCACTGAGATGAACGAGGCAGAACTTGTTCTGTTAGAACAACTCTACCAGTCAGTTTTTGAAGAAAACTTTCCCGAAGGGAAACTTAACGTCGCGCTACTAAAAAGCTGGCATCGCCGCTGACTGGGTAACATCTACGAATGGGCTGGACAAGAGAGAACGGTCAATATTAGCAAGGGTGGTTTTATGTTTGCGCCTTCAGCACAATTGCCAAAACTGCTGAACGAATACAACAAGTATCTTGCGCATTACACGCCCTGTAACGTCATGGAAGAAGAAGAACTCATCATTGCTATCGCCGTTACCCATGTCGAGCTGATACTTATACATCCCTTCAGAGAAGGAAACGGACGTTTGTCGCGGCTGTTAGCGGATGTCATGGCGGTTCAGGGAGGATACAAACCGCTGGATTATCAAAGCTGGGAGCAGAATAAAACCCAGTATATTTCGGCTATTCATGCTGGTATGTCAATGGACTACGCGCCAATGAAATACTGGGTCAGTCGGGCACTGAGAAGGCACTAAGCCAGGCGAAGATGTGCGAATTTTTTGCGCGCGGCTTCAAGTGAAGCCTCGACGCTAGCTGAAGACTGGCCAGTTTCAACAGCCGTTGACGTCGCTACTGAGCGAATGATGTCGGAGCGAGAAGGTTTAGCATAACCTGAATGCGCTTTTTTTCTGTTGTTGGTCATTAAGCCCTCTCTACATCAGTGCAGTTGCGTAAGACACTATAGCCTCAAGAGTATATCAAAGCTTTGAAACAACATCACGTCCCCTTCTGGCTCGGCAATCTGATGTGCCATCAGGCTTCACACAATCTCATGAGCCCGGTAAATAAACTCCACACAAGGCGATAAATCGCGCCGCTCCGGCTATTTTGCGAATTGCGGTTTCATTGACTGAATGGCAGCAACGCGGCCGCGCGAATGTTTTCTGAAGCCCTGTCGCCAGGCTAATTATCCGATCCGTTAGTGGCATACAGCGGCCATGACTCAAACAGATAGCCGTCGAAATCAATGTCGTCCACATCGGAGAACTCCAGCAGCAGTTGCTTGACGTTTTCCAGATGCTGCCACATCGCCTGTTTCGCGGCGCGCGCGTCTTTCTTGATTAAGGCGGCGAGGATCTTTTTATGATCGTCGAGCCACTTTTTGCGGTAGTTAGTGTTGATCAGATGCCGGTGCAGCTGGCTCCACATCACGTTGTCTTCCCGCCACTGCCAGGATTGTTTGAACAGCTCCACCAGCATGCTGTTGTGCGTGGCTTCGGCAATCGCCAGATGGAAATTACGATCGCCGTTTTCACTGTCGTTCACCGCGCCTGACGCCAGCTCGCGTTCTTCCAGCGCCAGCGCCTGGCGCATTTTGATGATGTCTTCACGCGTCGCCTGTAACGCAGCGAACTCGGCGATATTGCTCTCCAGCAGCTGGCGGGCCTGCAGCATCTCAAACGGACCGGCCGCATTGCAGGCGGTTTGCGCAGCGGCACGCGGTCCCGGCGTGTCGTTGATCACATAAATGCCTGCGCCACGCCGCACTTCAATCAACCCTTCCAGCTCCAGCATAATCAGCGCCTCACGCACCAGCGTGCGCGTGACGTTCAGCAGCATCGCCAGTTCACGTTCCGGCGGCAAGCGCTCACCAATCGCGTACTGTTTCTGCATAATCATGTTGCGAAGCATCTCGCCCACTTCCTGATAGGGTCGCTGTGCTGAAGCTTGTGGTTTCATAACGCTCTTTTCTGCTGGTTCAGACATTAGGCCGCCAAATTTTCTACCCTGCACTATAACACAGGGCGTGATTTTCACCGTGGGTTAAGGGTGAAGTAGCGTCGGGCGTTATGGAAGCAGATATCCTGCAACATCGCGCCCAGCGCAGCTTCATCGTGCGGCACAATACCGTCACGCACCCACTCGCCAAACAGGTTGCACAGAATGCGGCGGAAGTATTCGTGCCGCGTATAAGAGAGAAAACTGCGCGAATCGGTCAGCATGCCAACGAACTGGCTGAGCAGCCCCATCTGCGCCAGCTGCTCCAGTTGCCGCAGCATGCCGTCACGCTGATCGTTGAACCACCAGCCAGAGCCGAACTGCATCTTGCCCGCCATCCCTGCGCCCTGAAAGTTACCCGCCATGGTAGCCAGCACTTCGTTGTCACGCGGATTGAGGCAGTAAAGAATGGTTTTTGGCAGCTGGTCATTGGTGTCCATCGCGTCCAGCAGGCGCGCCAGCGGCCAGGCAACAGGATGGTCGCCGATGGAGTCGAAACCGCTGTCCGGGCCGAGCTGACGGAACATGCGCGTGCTGTTATTGCGGATTGCACCGATGTGTAACTGCATCGCCCAGCCACGGCGGGCATACTCCGCGCCCAGCCACACCAGCACAGCGGTACTGAACTGCGCAATCTCCAGCTCGCTCAGCGCCGCATTGCTGCGGCGTCTGGCGAGAATGCCATCCAGCACGCTGTCGGCTGGCACCGCAGCATAGCGCAGCGTTTCAATGCCGTGGTCGGCGGCACGGCAGCCATGGGCGGAAAAGTGGTCCAGTCGGCGCAGTAACGCCACACGCAGCGCATCAAAGCTGTCGATACTGACATCTGCGGCGGCTTCCAGCCGGGTCAGGTAATCGGTGAATCCTTCCAGTTCAATCTTGAACACCCGGTCCGGACGCCAGCTCGGTGCCACCTCAATATCAAAGCTGCTGTCTTCAGCTATCTGACGATGGTACTGCAGGGAGTCGATCGGATCGTCAGTGGTGCCCACCATACGCACGTTCATCTGGCGCATGATGCCGCGCGCGGAAAATTCAGGCGTGGCCAGCTTCTCCGCACACTCATGCCAGATGCGTGGTGCGGTTTCTGGTCCAAACAGCGTGTCTGTGATACCAAACGGCCGGCGCAGCTCCAGATGCGTCCAGTGATAGAGCGGATTGCCGAGCGTTTTTGGCACGGTCTGCGCCCAGGCCAGATATTTATCGTAATCGCTGGTAGTGTTACCGGTGATCAATGATTCCTCTACACCCGCCGCGCGCAGTGCGCGCCATTTGTAGTGATCGCCCTCCAGCCAGATTTGCCCGAGGTTGGCAAACTGTCGGTCTTCTGCAATCTGCTGCGGATTGAGGTGGCAATGATAATCATAGATCGGCATCCCCGCCGCCACGTCATGATACAGGCGACGCGCCACCTCGCTGTGCAACAGAAAATCGTCATCCATAAAACGCTTCATTTGGCCTCCGGATTGAGGGATGCAACCGCGGCTCTGGCACCCAACTGGCACAGGCGGTCATAGGTGTGTTGCAGGGCGGCAACAAAGGCCGGATTGGCGGGTAAGTCGTCCGCGAAGATCTCGTTAATGCCCAGCAGCGCCTGCACGCGGGCGGGACCTGAAGGGAACTGCTGATTAATCCACTCAAACTTAGCGACCAGCGGATCAGCCACCGGGTAACGCTCGCCCTTTTCGTCTTCGCCGAGGATATAACGCATCCAGCCCGCGATGCCGAGCAGCAGATGCTGGCAGTCACTGCCGTGGTGCAGATGATAGCGCAGCGAATCCAGCATGCGCTGTGGCAGTTTCTGACTGCCATCGCTGGCAATTTGCGCCGTGCGATGGCGCAGCGACGGATTACTGAAGCGCTCAAGCAGTTGATGCGCATACGCGTTGAGATCGCTGCCTGCCGGCATCGTCAGCGTGGCACGCTGTTCAGTCAGCATCAGCGACAGCGCGGCCTGACGGTAAGCGGGCAGCTGCATGGTATCAGCGATAGTTTCACAACCGCCGAGGTAGCCGAGATACGCCAGAAACGAGTGCGTGCCATTCAGCAGACGCAGTTTCATCAACTCGTAGGGGGCGACATCCGGAACAAATTGCGCACCAACGCGCTGCCAGTCGGGACGTCCAGCCACGAAATTATCTTCGATCACCCACTGACGAAACGGCTCACAGGCGACACCGCAGGGATCGGCGATGCCCAGCAGCCCGGTAATCTCGCGCTGCGTCTCTTCCGTCACGGCCGGCACGATGCGGTCAACCATGGTGCAGGGAAACGTGACCTGTTGCTCAATCCATGCCGCCAGCGCCGCATCCTGCCGTTGTGCCAGACCGATGACCGCAGCCCGCGCGACGTGGCCGTTATCACGCAGATTGTCGCATGACAGCACGGTAAAAGGCGCTAACCCGGCTTCACGCCGCAAGCGCAGCGCCTCAACGATAAAGCCAATGGCGGATTTCGGCTGCCGGGGATGGGCCAGATCGTGCACGATCAGCGGATGGGTGCTGTCCAGTTCGCCGGTTGCGCCATGAGTGCAATAGCCTTTTTCGGTTATCGTCAGCGAGACGATGGCGGTTTCCGCGCGGGCAAGCGCGTTAAGAATGCCGTCACAACCGTCCAGCGCCGGGTGCAGCGCTGAATGCACGGAACCAATGATTTTGACGTCATGACGCGTCGCGCCTTGCTCGGTGACGCTGTAGAGCAAATTCTGCGCGCGCAATTGTTCCACCAGCTGTCTGCCGCTGGCCGACATCAGGTTGACCTCGCAAATGCCCCAGTCGCTGTCGCTTATCTCCAGCAGATGGTGCTGATAGAGCGCCTGATGCGCGCGATGAAACGCACCGCAGCCGATGTGCACGATGCGCGGCACCAGCCGCTGCTGCTGCCATGCGGGCCGCGCCACCTTAATGCTGGCGTCGGCAAGGTTGTGTTGCATGTGAACTCCTCAGTGTCCGGCGCGACTGCGCGTCCGCCGGGCAAGCGGTACAGGGCGATCGGTGTCAGAAAAAGGCGCGGTGTATCGCCAGTTCAACGCCACGAATCTCAGCCAGACCTTTCAGTCGGCCAATCGCGGAATAACCCGGGTTGGTTTTCTTGTGCAGATCGTCCAGCATCTGATGCCCGTGGTCGGGCCGCATCGGGATCAGGTCTTCCTGCCCCGCATTACGACGGCGTTGCTCCTCTTCGGCAATCGCTTTGATCACCGCAAACATATCGACATCACCGCCAAGGTGCGCGGCTTCGTGGAAAGTTTTGGGGTTGGCTTCACGCCGGGTTGAGCGCAGATGGGCAAAATAGATGCGCGGCCCAAAACGTTTCACCATGCCGGCTAAATCATTTTCCGCCAGTACGCCGTACGAACCGGTACACATCGTGAAGCCGTTGGCCGGGCTGTCGATGGTGTCGATCATCCACTGCAGGTCGTCGGCATTGGAGACGATACGCGGCAGGCCGAGGATCGGGCGCGGCGGATCGTCAGGATGTACCGCCATGCGAATACCGACCTCTTCAGCAACCGGAATGATACCGCGCAAGAACGTGGCGAAGTGCTCGCGCAGCCGGGCTTTGTCGATGCCGTCATAACGCGCCAGCTGAGCACGAAACTGCGCCAGCGTATAGCCCTCTTCCGCGCCGGGTAATCCGGCGATGATGTTACGCGTCAGACGCAGCTTGTGCTCTTCGCTCATGCTGGCGAAGCGCGCAGCAGCCTGGGCTATCTCGTCAGTGCTGTAATCATTTTCTGCGCCCTGACGCTGCAGGATATGCAGCTCAAATACCGCAAATTCAATCTGATCGAAGCGCAGCGCTTTCGCGCCATCCGGCAGCTCGAACGCCAGATCGGTGCGCGTCCAGTCCAGAATCGGCATGAAGTTGTAGCATACGGTGTGGATGCCGCACTGCGCCAGATTGCGCAGCGACTGCTGATAGTTGCTGATCCACTTTTGGCACTGCCCGCTGCCGGTTTTGATCTCCTCATGGATCGGCACACTCTCCACCACCGACCAGACCAGCCCGGCCGCCTCAATCATCGCTTTGCGCTGCAAAATCTCCTCAACCGGCCACACCTCGCCGTTAGGGATGTGATGCAGGGCAGTCACAATGCCGGTAGCGCCCGCCTGTCGGGCATCGGCGAGTGAAACGGGATCGTCAGGGCCATACCAGCGCCAGGTCTGCTTCATGTCGTTCTCTCCTGCGGGCCTGAGCATCATCCTCAAAGCCCTTCCATTTTGGTTGACCAATTTTACAAGCGAAGCGCTTTATGAGTCATAAAAAGCGCCTGCGCAGCGTCAAATTCGGCTTTTCACCGGCGGAAGTCAACCTGATAAATGATTTTGGTTAACCAGATCACAAATACCGCATCAGGCTGGCGACCACCTGACCTAACTGTGGTTCACTCCCGGCGGATAGGTAAAACAGGACGCATCACGCCACGCCCGGCAATCAAGGGCCAGGGTTATGCGCTGGCCGGTATGGACTCCACCTCCGGCCAGGCAGTCACAGACGTTGCTCACACATGCTGTTAATAATGAATGGAGAATCCGATGAACCGCAGTTTGAATCCAGGGATTGCCGCAACCGGCACGAAACGCGTCATCCGTCATCTGCGCTGGTGGGTGCTGGTGCTGTTTCTCGCCGGCGTCACTGTCAACTACATTACCCGTAACTCGTTAGGCATTCTGGCCCCCGAGCTGAAAACCAGTCTCGGCATCACCACAGAACAATATTCATGGATAGTCGGCGCTTTTCAGCTGGCTTATACCTTCTTTCAACCGATCTGCGGCTGGCTGATTGACGTCATTGGCCTCAAACTCGGCTTCTTCATCTGCGCTACCATCTGGGCGCTGGCCTGTCTGTTCCATGCCGGCGCCGCCAGCTGGTTGCACCTGGCCATCTTGCGCTTTGTCATGGGCGGAGCTGAAGCGGCCGCCACGCCGGCTAACGCCAAAGTGATTGGTGAATGGTTCCCGAAAAAAGAGCGTCCGATCGCGGCCGGCTGGGCCGGCGTCGGCTTCTCGATTGGCGCCATGCTGGCACCTCCCATCATCTACTTTGCCCACGCCTCGTTCGGCTGGCAGGGCGCATTCCTGTTTACCGGCTGTCTGGCTCTGGGCTGGGTGGTGCTGTGGTGGCTGTTGTATCGCGATCCGGAACGTAACCCGAATCTCAGCAGCGATGAGCTGGCCTTTATTCGTCAGGATAATGAGCCACCGGCGGTCAAACTGCCCTTCTTTAAAGCTCTGAAAACCGTCTCAAGAAACAAGCGTTTTTACGGTATCGCCATTCCCGCTTTTATGGCTGAACCGGCATGGGGCGTGCTGAGCTTCTGGGTACCGCTCTATCTGGCAAAAGACCTGGGAATGGACCTGAAACAGATTGCCATGTTCGCCTGGCTGCCGTTCCTCGCGGCGGATCTCGGCAGTGCAGCCAGCGGCTACCTGACGCGCATCTATACCCGGCTGTTTGGCTTCAGGCAGGTAAATTCCGTTGTCGCCAGCTCGGTCACCGGCGCCTTTCTGATGCTGTCGCTGGCGCTGGTGGCGATGACCAAAGACCCCTACGTCGCGATTGCCCTGATCTCGATTGGCGGTTTTGGTCATCAGATCATCTCCTGCATGTTAAGTGCGCTGGTGGTGGAAAAATTCGATAAGGGCCAGATGGCCACGGTGAATGGCATGCGCGGCTCATTTGCCTGGATCTCCAGCTTCCTGTTTTCGCTGGTGATTGGCGTGACGGCTGACAAAATCGGCTTTAACCCGCTGTTTGTCGCCATGGGCTTTTTTGACCTGATCGGTGCAGTCTTCCTGATTGCGTTTATTGCTGAGCGTCGTTCAGCGACCCAATGAAGTAGGTAACGATGAAAACCTTAAAAAACTGGTCTTTAGCCCATTCTGATCGTCACCATGTGGTGCTTAACGTCGATGGCAAACACCATCTGTGCCTGTACATGCTGGAAAAAGGTCTGTTCCGCGTGGTGATCAAGCGCCACGGCAACTACAGTCTGGACCGCACCTGGAGCATTGCGCCGGAACAGGATGTTCCATGGGAAGGGCGTCCGCGCGACAGCCTGGCCGGGTTTAGCCTGCCCGGTTTTACGCTGGAGGAAGAAGCCAATTGTCTGACCATCAGTACCGACACGCTGCGCGTGATGGTGCGTCAGCCACTGGCGCTGGAGTGGCAGTACCGTGATGCCGCAGGCGACTGGCAACTGCTGACCGGCGATCGCCCCACCAGCGCCTATCAGATCAACGCACACGGCGACGGCGTGGCGCACTATCAGCGCCGCATGGCGGACGACCGCTACTACGGTCTGGGCGAAAAAACCGGCGATCTGCAACGCAACGGCAAACGCTTTGAGATGCGTAATCTGGATGCTATGGGTTACAACGCCTCCTCCACCGATCCGCTGTACAAACATGTGCCCTTCACCCTCACGCGGCGTAACGACGTCAGCTTTGGCCTGTTCTACGATAACCTCAGCACCAGCTGGTTCGATCTGGGTAACGAGCTGGATAACTATCACCAGCCGTATCGCCGCTGGCAGGCGGAGAGTGGCGATATCGATTACTACCTGTTTGTCGGTAAGCGGGTGCTGGATATCACCAAAACCTTCGTGCGCCTGACCGGCAAAACGCTGTTCGGCCCCAAATGGAGTCTGGGCTACAGCGGCTCGACCATGCACTACACCGATGCGCCGGACGCGCAAAACCAGCTGATGAACTTCATCCGCCTGTGTGAGGAGCACGCTATTCCGTGCGACTCCTTCCAGCTCTCTTCGGGTTATACCTCGATCAATAACAAGCGTTATGTGTTCAACTGGAACTACGACAAAGTGCCGCAGCCGGAAGCGATGAGCGAGGCATTTCACGATGCCGGGCTGCGCCTGGCGGCCAACATCAAACCCTGCCTGCTGCAGGATCACCCGCGCTATGAAGAAGTCGCGGCTCAGGGACTGTTTATCCGCGATTCGGAAGAAGATGTGCCAGAGCGCTCGGTGTTCTGGGATGATGAAGGATCGCACCTCGATTTCACCCATCCGCAAACGGTGGCCTGGTGGCAGGAGAACGTCACCCGTCAGCTGCTGGAAAAAGGCATCGACGCCACCTGGAATGATAACAACGAGTATGAAGTCTGGGACGGCGAAGCGCGCTGCCACGGCTTCGGTACGCCGATTGCCATCAAGCATATTCGCCCGGTGATGCCGCTGCTGATGATGCGCGCCTCGATGGAGGCGCAACAGCGCTTTGCCCCCGAACAGCGACCGTTCCTGATTTCGCGCTCCGGCTGCGCCGGGATGCAGCGCTACGTGCAAACCTGGAGCGGCGATAACCGCACCAACTGGACCTCGCTGCGCTACAACATTCGCATGGGCCTCGGCATGAGCCTGTCCGGCTTGTATAACGTCGGTCACGACGTCGGCGGCTTCTCGGGGGATAAACCCGACGCAGAGCTGTTTGTGCGCTGGGTGCAGAATGGCGTCATGCATCCGCGCTTCACCATTCATTCGTGGAATGACGATCACACCGTGAATGAGCCGTGGATGTATCCTTCGGTCACACCCGCGATTCGGGCGGCCATTGCGCTGCGCTATCGCCTGCTGCCGTATCTCTACACGCTGCTGTGGCAGGCGCATGCGGACGATGAACCGATGCTGCGCCCGACGTTCCTCGATCATGAACACGATGCCCAGACCTTTGCTGAGTGTGATGAATTCCTGCTCGGCCGCGATCTGCTGGTCGCCAGCGTAGTGGAACCTGGCCTGCGTGAACGCCGCCTGTGGCTGCCCGACAACCAGACCGGCTGGTATGATTTCGCCACGCAGCAGTGGTACAGCGGGGGTCAGTGGATCACCTTGCCTGCGCCCCTGGAAACGCAGCCGCTGCTGGTGCGCGCGGGTGCGGCACTGCCACTCAGCGAGCGTATTGCTCACGTCGACGCCGCCGCAGACGATCGTCGCACGCTGCAGCTCTACCCGTTGCAGGGCAAAGGCGTTAGCCACGGCGAACTGTTCGAAGATGATGGCGAATCCTGGGGTTATCAGCACGGCAATGCGCTGTGGCTGCAGTGGGAAATGCGCTGCGAAGCCACAGCCATTCACCTTACGTTGCGGCGCAAGGGTGATTATGAGCCGGCATGGCAAACGTTGCAGATTGCCCTGCCCGCCGGTGAACAGCGTGCGCTGTTTATCGATGGTGTCGCCGCAGGCGCTGCGTCAGCCGACGTGACGCTGGCGCAGATTTCCCGCAGCTGATAAAAGCAAGAGCGCACCGATGTCGGGTGCGCCTGCTTAACTTCACCACAGCCCGCTTTTCTCTCCCTCAGCGGCTTACACCAACACGCTATCTGCCCGTTTTCTGTCCTGACGTTATCGCGCTAATAAATCTATCCGGTTTAATACGCTTATTTCACCGCCCTGCTAACCCGATTAATCCTGGTTGCTTACTAATATAATAGCTGCGCTTAATGCAGGCATAAGCGTTTATTGCTGAGGCGATTGCGTAAAACATGACGACGCACTGGCTAAGCCATCGTAATAATATGCCTTAACACGGAAACGCCGCGGTTTAAGCAATATTCAACTGTGGCGCGCTATTAGTCATTAAGACGACATTAACCGGGTAATTCCCGACTTCTCAAAGGGCCTCTGTGATGAAAAGATTGCTGTTACCGATGATAGCTTTACTTACCAGCCACGCTACCCTTGCCGCCGACGGTCAAATCACGTTCGTCGGCGCGATCGTTGAACCCTCCTGTGATTATGCCGTGACGCGCAGCGTCTCGCTAAACTGCACGCGCGAAGGGATTAAAAAGAGCGAAACCCTGCAGGTTAATCAGGCGACACGAAAGCTGCCTTACGCATTAGGCACAGCGCAGATTACCCGCCAACGTGGCCTGAACTTCCTGATGGTCGAATATAATTAATGCCGCTATGGCTGATTAATTCTGTACCTGATATCGCAACCCCGGTTATTTCACTTGCAACGGATTGCTTCACCCCATTCATTCATGTAAACGCTGAACAGCCTCTGTAATTAGCCCCGGATTGTCCCCCTGCCTATTAACCTACCGCCAGTACGCAGATTGCCATTGAGCAAGGCGAACGATTGCGCGATTAATTACGCCGAACAGACTCAGCGCAATCCCTGCACCAGCAGCACCAGCCGGGCGAAGTTCTCGCCCATCAGCGCCTCGAACCACGGACCGATAGCGCCAGTGATCACCCACAGCGCCACCAGGCCGCTGGTCAGCGTGAGCGGAAAACCCACTACAAAGATCGACAGCTGTGGCGTAAAGCGGTTGAGCACGCCGAGCGTCAGGTTGATACACAGCAGCACCATCATTACCGGCAGGCACAGCATCAGCGCGGAAGCAAAGATGGCGGCGGCCGAGGTGCTGAGCCAGAGAAAGATCTGGCCGTTAAACGGGGCATCACTGATCGGCAGGGCAACAAAGCTATCGGTCACGATACGCAGCATCCACAGGTGCCCGTTGAACGTCAGAAACAGCAGCGTCACCAGCACATTCAGCAACCGGGCGATGATCGGCATGCTGCCGCTGGAAGGATCGAAGAAGGTGGCAAACGACAGGCCCATCTGCAGGCCGATGACTTCACCGGCGATGCGCACCGCCACAAACATAAACTGAATGCTGAATCCCATCGCGACCCCGATCACCAGCTGGCGCAGCGCCAGCCACAGGCCGTTTAGCGAAAACAGCGGCACCGGCTGCGGCGGCAGCTCACCCGCCACCAATAAGGTGATCAGCAGCGCCAGGCCGATTTTGGTTTTGCGATCGATGCCCTTTTCGCTGAATACCGGCGCGGCGTGAAACAGCGCCAGCAGGCGCACAAACGGCCAGAAATAGATATTGACCGCGTCCGTGAGGCTCTCCATCGGCAGCGTCAGCATGGTCAACCAATCAGATACGGCAGGCTGCCAAACAGGGTGCGGGTATAATCGAGAAACAGATTCAGCATCCACGGACCGAGCGCGATACCGGTGGCAACGATTGCGAGGATTTTGGGGATAAACGACAGTGTCATCTCGTTGATCTGCGTCGAGGCCTGAAAGATGCTCACCAGCAGACCGGTGAACAGCGCCACCAGCATCAGCGGCGCGGCGATCAGCAGCGCCACTTTGATCGCCTCATGGCCAAGACTCATAATACTTTCGGGCGTCATGCGTTCCTCAACTAAAAAAACTTTTCGCCAGCGAGCCCAGCAGCAGCGGCCAGCCATCCACCAGCACAAACAGCATCAGCTTAAACGGCAGCGAAATAGTGGCCGGTGGCACCATCATCATGCCCAGCGCCATTAGCACGCTGGCCACCACCAGGTCGATAATCAGAAACGGAATGAAGACCGTAAAGCCAATCTGAAAGGCGGTTTTCAGCTCGCTGGTGACAAATGCCGGCAGCAGCATACGCAGCGGCACATCTTCGCGGCTGGCATAATGGCTTTGCTTCGCCATATTGGCGTAGAGCGCCAAATCCGACTGCCGCGTCTGCTGCAGCATAAATTCACGCAGCGGCTGTACGCCCTTTTGCAGCGCGGTTTCCATGCTGATTTGACTGGCGGAGAGCGGCTGCCAGGCTTCATCGTAGATGCGATTAAACACCGGCGACATCACGTAAGAAGTGAGAAACAGCGCCAGCCCGAGCAGCACCTGATTGGGCGGCGCTGACTGGGTGCCCAGCGCATTGCGCAGCAGGCCGAGCACGATAATGATGCGGGTAAAACCGGTCATCAGCAGCAGCATCGCCGGCAGGAAGGTGATGCCGCTCAGCAGCACCAGCGTCTCCACCGGCAGCGACCAGCTCTGCTCGCCGGCGCGCGTCAGCACCAGATCGCCATTCGCCGCCAGCAGCGGGCGCGAGGCCAGGAGTAAACTTAACGCCAGCGCGCGCGTGCCCCAGCGTGTCACGCCTTGCGCCCTTTCAGCAGGTCACCGAGCGTGCTGCGAAAATCCGCCGCGGTGCGCGACGGCTGCACCTCTGCCTGTGGTTTGTCAAAGCTGGCGAGGCAGCTGATCTGACCGGCGCTGACGCCAATCAGCAGCTGACGGTCGTGCATCTCCACCACCAGCAGCCTTTCGCGCTGGCCGACGGTATGGCGTTCTGTAATCTGCAACGTGGCGCTGGCCTGCGGCAGACGGCGCAGCGCACCGCTGCGGCGCAAAATCCAGCCTGCGCCGATGATCAGCAGTACGATCAGCGCCAGCGTGCCGCCCACCTGCATAATTAAATTACCCGCCAGAGGTTCACTCGCGTTCATCAGCGGCTCAGCCTGTTCATGCGTTCGGATGGCGTGATGATCTCGGTGATGCGGATGCCGAAATTATCGGACACCACCACCACTTCGCCCTGTGCGATCAGATAGCCATTAATTAAAATATCCAGCGGTTCCCCCGCCAGCCCTTCAAGCGTCACCACCGAGCCCTGACTCAGGCGCAGCAGCTCTTTAATCGTCATTTTGGTGCGCCCCAGCTCCACGGTCATTTTGACCGGAATATCGTGGATCAGCTGGAGCTCATCGGAAACGGTCGCGCTGCTTTTGCCTGCCGGCGCGTCGGCCACCGCCTGCTCGTTCATCGCCGCCGCCCAGAGATCGTCGGCGGAGAGGTCAGCGCCAGGCACATTGAGGCTGTCATTCATGAGACGGTTATCCTTTCTTCAAAACGGTAAAACGCGAGTTCAGCATCTGTTCGATCTGCAGCGCATAGTGCTGTTCGATGCAGCCATAGCGGGCGCTGAACACCGGCACGTTATCCACGCTGGCCTCGACGCTGTTGCGGCGTTCAAACGGAATCACATCCCCCACCTGCATATTCATTACGGCCGACAGGCGGGTAGGAATCTCCGCCATGTTCACCACCAGTTCCAGCGCCGATTCCCGCACCTGCGAGGCCAGCAGCGTGCGCCACTGCGCATCTTCCATCACCGAATTATCCAGCGGTGGATTGGTGAGCAATTCGCGCAGCGGCTCAATCATGCTGAACGGAATACAAATATCGAAGCTGCCGTGCAGGGACCCAATTTCCACGTGGAACGGCGTGGTCACCACAATATCGTTGGGTGAAGAGGTGATATTGGTGAACTTGACCTGCATTTCGGTACGAATATATTCGGTTTTGATATTAAACAGCGTACTCCACGCACTCTCATAACCGCTCAGCGCCATATTCAGCAGGCGTGAAATCACCCGCTGTTCGGTTGGCGTGAATTCCCGGCCGTCGGCTTTGGTGGGAAAACGCCCATCGCCGCCGAACAGATTATCCACCGCCATAAACACCAGGCTGGGTGAAAAGACAAACAGCGCCGAGCCGCGCAGCGGATGCAAATGCACCAGATTAAGATTGGTCGGCACCGGCAGGTTACGCGCAAATTCCAGATAAGGCTGTAAAGTGATTGCGCCGACGGTAATATCGAGGCTGCGCCGCAGCAGATTAAATAATCCCATGCGAAACTGGCGGGCAAAGCGCTCGTTAATCATCTCCAGCGACTGTAAACGTTCGCGGATTACCCGACGCTGTTTATTGGGATCGTACGGCTTAATGCCATCGTCGCGGGTCTGGGCAGCGCGGTCATCGTCCTCACTGCCGCCGCCGTTGAGCAGACGGTCAATTTCAGCCTGAGAGAGCAAACTGTCAGACATGGACATTACCGGATAATAAATTCATTTAATAAAATATCGCTGACCTGTAACTGCTGGCCGGATGTAATGGGCTGCGCCAGCGACTGCGCAATACTGTTTAACAGCGACTGTTTGCCTTCGGCGCTGACCAGCTGGTCGGCACTGTGCTGGGTCAGTAATAAATTAATGCGGCTGCGAATCTCCGGCAGCACTTTTTCCGCCAGGCTTTTGGACTCTTTATTTTCCACCCGCATGGTCAGGCCTATATATATCACCCGATTATCATTTGGCGTAACCGGCTTCAGGCTTACGGTAAAGGTTTTCAGCGGCACATACAGCGGTTCGGCGGGCGGAAGATTTTTTTCCGCCGGCGCGCGATTATTTTGTCCGGCCAGCGTGCCGCTAAGCTGTTTAAATTCCACCAGCAAATAACCCGCCATGCCACAGGCAGCCAGCGCCGCAATCAGCGCAATAATCATGACGGGCGAGCTTTTACGGCCGGCTGCCGGCGTTTTAGGGTTAACCATGAATAAAAGTGCCTTTTGAAATAGCGGTCAGAATATGAATCAGTGCGGCCGCTATTGTATTACAGCGACCGTCGCGGCTTATACCGGGATAAAATTTCATTCCTGAGCGCTATTCGCCGTTTGATAACGCCGCTAGACGAAGGTGCTGATTGCGCCTGTCGCGACGCGATTAACGCTCAGCGTCGCGGACGTTACCCCGGCGCTGTCCGTGTCACCGTCGGACGGGCGCGCGGAATCTGGCGAAGCGGTGGTGTGCCGCTGTGACTGCTGCTCAAAGTTGCCGGTGCTGACGCTGCTCTCACCGAGCTGAATACCGCTCTCCGCCAGCGCATGGCGCAGCTGCGGCAACGTCGCCTCCAGCGCGGCGCGTACCTGCGGATGATCGCTGAGCACCAGCAGTTGCGCCTGATCCTGCTGCAATCGCAGCGACACCTGCACGGTACCGAGGTCTTCCGGGTGCAGCTTCAGCTCGGCGCGGTGGACGCCCTGCTGCACCATCACCTTCAGCTGCTGGCCGATGGCCTGCTGCCAGGGTTCGCTGCCCGGCGCATCCTGCAGCTGAGCACGCAGCACCGGTTCCGCCGCAGGCGCACTGTCACTGGTGGCGCGCGCCGCGCCGGGCAGCGCCGTCAGCGCAGGCGCGCTGTCCGGGCTGCCCATGTCGCGCAGCGGCACTGCGTCACGGGTGTCAGTTACCGTCATCGGGTCAGGCGACCACGGCGTCGTGGGCGGTGCTGGCGTACTGTCTGCTGCCAGCGGGTGTGCGGCTGCGCTGTCAGGATTCATATCCGGCGTCGCGCGCGTCGCCACCGGCAGTCGCATGCTCTGTGGCGCCGACACTGACGCTTCGGTGGTCGCTGGCGTCGGGTGTTCGGTGACGGCTGAGGCCACAGGCAGCTGCGCTACCAGCTGTTGCAGTACGCTGGCATCCAGCTGGGCTGGTACTGGCAGCGGTGCGTCTTCCGCTTCGGCACCCTCTTCCGCGATGCGCGCAGGCGTTAAAGACGACGCGACTTCAGGCAGCGCCTGCGGCAACACTGTCGTCTCCGGGCTGCCCAGCCGTTGCGTCAGGAGGGCGGAAAACGCCGCATCAGGCGTTTTGCCCGTGGTGCCGCGACCGGCCAGATTACCCGGCGTCAGCAGCGTAAGCAGCGGCATCACAGGCATGTTTCACCGCCTTTATTGCCGGCGCGCTGGGCAAACTCATCCATCAGTTTCTGCTCCTGCCGCTGCAGCCGCTGCGCCTCACGTTGCGTCGCGCGCGCCTGCAGGGTTTCATAAGCGTTAAGGCGCCGTTTTTCCTGGCTCCACAGCACGCGGCTCTGGCTTACCCGATGCTGGCAGTGGGTCACCTGCTGCACCTGCTGCCCCACCACCTGGTTAAGCGAATGGATAAACGACTGATGATTGATCAGATCGGCGATACACATGCCGGCACCGGTAACCTGCTGCTGCAGCGCCTGCTGGTATTCGCGTTCGTAGGTCTCCAGCTGGGTTAATTGCTGCGTCGCCTGCTGCCAGTGCTGCTGCGCTTCGCCCAGCGCCTGCACCCGCTGCTGCACTTTTTTCTCCGCCTGCTCACGCAGAAAATCCATCGGATTGAGCGTACTCATGGTGTTACCTCATCATGCACCGGAAGGTCCGGGAAAAGCTGGTCAAGCTGCGCGCGGGCGCTGGCCAGATCGCAGCGCTGATCGATACCCTGATGCAGCAGCGCTTCCATCTGCGGATAGAGCGCAATGGTCTGGTCGAGCAGCGCATCGCTGCCGCTGACGTAAGCGCCGACGCTTACCAGGTCGCGATTACGCTGCCAGCTGGACAGCATCTGCTTAAAGCGCCGCACCTGCTGAAAACGCTGCGGCGAAATCAGGTCGGTCATCGCGCGGCTGATTGACGCTTCAATATCAATCGCCGGATAGTGGCCGGCCTCCGCCAGCCGCCTTGATAGCACGATATGGCCATCGAGAATGGCGCGCGCCGAGTCGGCGATCGGGTCCTGCTGATCGTCGCCCTCGGTCAGCACGGTATAGAACGCGGTGATCGATCCTCCGCCTGCCAGACCGTTACCGGTGCGCTCCACCAGCGCCGGCAGGCGGGCAAACACCGACGGCGGATAGCCTTTGGTGGCCGGCGGTTCGCCGATGGCCAGCGCAATCTCGCGCTGCGCCATGGCATAGCGCGTCAGGGAATCCATGATCAGCAGAACGTCGAGGCCGCGATCGCGAAAATCTTCGGCGATGCGCGTGGCGTAGGTGGCACCCTGCATACGCAGAATCGGTGACACATCAGCCGGTGCGGCGATCACCACCGCGCGCTGACGACCGTCGGCACCGAGAATATTTTCGATGAAGTCTTTGACTTCGCGGCCGCGCTCGCCGATCAGCCCGACCACGATCACATCGGCGGTGGTAAAACGCGCCATCATGCCGAGCAGCACGCTTTTCCCGACGCCGGAGCCGGCAAACAGCCCCATGCGCTGGCCGCGCCCGACGGTAAGCAGCGCGTTAATGGCGCAGACGCCGACGTCGAGCACGGTCTTAATCGGGTCGCGCAGCAGCGGATTGAACGGCGGCGTATAGAGTGCGCCGCGCGGCGCATCCCGTGGCGCAGGCAAGCCGTCGAGCGGCTGACCGCTGGCATCCAGCACCCGGCCCAGCAGCGCCGGGCCCAGCGGCAGCTGTTTGCCGTCAAACGCGCTGGTGCCATTCTCCACCGGCCACAGCGCGGCACCCGGCACGATGCCGTCCACCTGCTCCAGCGGCATCAGGTAAAGCAGTTTTTCTTTAAAGCCCACCACCTCACAGGCGACGCTGTCGCTGCCGCTGGCGCTGCGGCGTTCAACCTGGCACACCGCGCCAATCGGCAGTTGCAGGCCGACCGCTTCCATCACCAGCCCGGTAGCACGCGTCAGCCGGCCGCACTGGCGCACCGGGGTGAGCTGCTGCAGCTGCGCCTCGCGCCGGTCCAGCACCTCCAGCCACTGGCTAATGTACGCACTCATGGCACCAGATCCTCACGGCTTAACTGACACAGCGCCTGCCAGCGCCGCTCCAGCGTGGCATCCAGTTCGCCTTCGGCCCAGGTAAGGCGACAGCCCCCCGGCAACATGCTGTCGTCCGTGCGGATCTCCCAGCGCAGCGCCTGGCACGACGCGGCAAGGTACTCCTGCACCCACGGCAAATCCTGCGGATGGATCGCCAGCACGGCATCCTGCTGCAGCCAGCGATCTTCCTGTAAATAGCGGCGCAGCTGGTCGCTCAGCAATGCCGGATTGGCTACCAGACTGTCGCCGACAATCTGGCGCGCCGCCGCCAGCGCGTGCTGCAGCAGACGGGCCGGAATCAGTTTGTTGATCTGCTCCAGCGTGGCCTGAAAACTGGCCAGCAGCGCGCGCGCCTGCTCGCCCTGCGCCTGCAGATCCGCCTGCGCCTTTGCCAGCCCCTGCGCGTAACCGGCTTGCTGCCCTTCGTGAAACCCGGCCTCATAGCCCTGCGCGTGACCCTCTTCGCGCCCGCGCCGCTGACCGTCACTCAGGCCCTGCTGTTGGGCCTGCTGCCGCAGCTGGCGCAGCTCGGCTTCCAGATGTTCTGCGGCGGGCGCATCGGCGGGAGGCTGCAGCGGCGCGCTCACGCTCTCCGGCGTCAGATCCGCCAGCAGGTTGTCCGGCTGCCAGCGTGTCCACGTCGGTCGATCAGACGTAGGCATCGTCGTTGCCTCCCAGCATGATTTCGCCTGACTCGGCGAGGCGGCGCACAATCAGCAGAATATTTTTCTGCTCGGCTTCCACTTTCGACATGCGCACCGGCCCGCGTGATTTGAGGTCGTCGCGCATGATATCGGACTGACGTTTCGACATATTGCGGAAGAACTTCTCGCGCAGCGGCGCGTCGGCGCCTTTCAGCGCGACAATCAGCGATTCGTGATCCACTTCCTGTACGATGCGCTGGATGCTGCGGTCTTCCACGTCCACCAGATTTTCGAACAGGAACATTTCGTCGATGATTTTCTGTGCCAGCTCCTGGTCGAAGTCGCGCACCGCATCGATCGCCGCCTCTTCCTGCTGGGCTTTCATCAGGTTCAGAATCTCCGCCGCCGGGCGCACGCCGCCCAGCTTGCTGCGCTTCAGGCTCTGGCCGTGCAGCAGGTTGTTGAGCACTTCGGTCAGCTCCTGCAGCGCCGCCGGCTGCACGCCGCCAAAGGTGGCGATACGCAGCATGATGTCGTTGCGCGCGCGTTCATCGAACTTGCTCAGCACATCGGCCGCCTGGCTGCGGTTGAGGTGCACCAGAATGGTGGCGATGATTTGCGGATGTTCGTCGCGGATCAGCTCCCATACGCCCTGCGGCTCCATGATATTGAGGGTTTCGATGCCGTTACCGCTGTCGGACGAGTCGAGGATGTCATCCAGCAGGCTGGAGGCGCGTTCGACACCCAGCGCTTTGATCAGCACGTTGCGCAGATATTCACTGGTGTTGAGGCTCAGCGCCGCGTATTCGCTCGACTCCTGGCTGAACTCGCGCAGCACCTGCGCGATCTGCTCATGGGTAAACCCGCCGAGATTGAGCATCGCGCTGCTGATCTGCTTCACCTCATGGGTATTGAGATATTTAAAGACGTTGGCCGCCAGTTCGTCACCGAGGGTGAGCATCACAATGGCGCTTTTTTCTGAGGCATTCATGACGGAGTGCGTTCCTTATTCATCCACTGGCGGATCACCAGCGCGATTACGCGCGGCTCCTGCTGCGCCAGATCGCGCAGCTGCTGAGCGGTAATTTCGGTCTCGACGCGCTGCGCGCTTTTCTGCTGTTCGTCGCGTTCAGCGCGCCGCTGCGCGGCATGCTCCTGCTCATGGCGCGCCTGCTGTTCCAGCGCCAGCCGCTGCTGCTGCACATCATGGTGACGCTGCAGCGCGGGCTGCACCGCTTTGCGCCACAGCAGCCACGCCACCAGCGCCACCAGCAGATAACGTCCGGCGGAGATCAGCAGATTGATCAACGCCGGCTCCTGCCACAGCGGCACGCGCTGTGCGTCATCCTGCTCGCTGAACGGGGAGTTCACGATATTGACGCTGTCGCCGCGCGTTGCCGAGAAGCCCATCGCTTCTTTCACCAGCGCGGTAATCTGCGCCACCTGCGCGTCGCTCAGCGCCACGCTCTCTGCCTCACCGTTTTTGGCCGGCAGAAAGTTCACCACTACCGCCGCCGACAGCCGCTCAATGCGCGCGGCGTTGCTGCGCGTATGGGTCAAGGTGCGGTCGAGTTCAAAGTTGGTGGTATCGTCGTGGCGATTGTTGTACGGCTGCGCCGGCAGCACGGTGGCGGTGCTGCTCTCTTTTTTGTCGCCGCTTTTACTCTCTTTTGCCGGTGGGTTGTTGATTGGCAGGCTGACCGGTGGCGGCGGCTGGTTGCTTAATGCGCCGGGTACGCCGCCCACCGGCTGGCCATTGCCCTGCTCGGCGCGGCTGCTCTGACGGCTGCGGATCGCCATTTTTTCCGGTGCGCTGTTCGGCTGATACTGCTCGTTGGTCTGCTCCTGCGTGGTGAAATCCAGCTGGGCGGTCACCTGCGCGCGCACGTTGCTGCTGCCCACCAGCGGAGCCAGAATGGTCTGAATGCGCTGCTGATAGTCGGCTTCGATCGCCTGCGTGAACTGGCGCTGCGAGGTTTGCACCGCCTGGCTGCCGCTCTGCGTCAGCAGCTTGCCGCGCTGATCGACCACCGTCACTTGCTCAACATTGAGCGCCGGCACTGCACTGGCAATCAGATGGGTGATGGCGCTGACCTGGCTATCGTCCAGCGTGCGGCCATTGTTCAGATGCACCGTGACGGCGGCAGACGGCGGCGTTTGCTCATGCAGAAACAGCGACGGTTTGGGGATCGCCAGGTGCACGCGCGCGCTTCGCACCGGCCCCAGCGCTTCGATGGTGCGCGCCAGTTCGCCCTCCAGCGCGCGCTGGAAATTCACCTGCTCGCTGAACTGGCTGATGCCAAACTTCTCCTGATCCAGCAGCTCAAAGCCGACCGCGCCACCTTTCGGCAGGCCGAGCTGCGCCAGTTTGAGACGCACTTCATGCACCTGCGCTTCCGGCACCATGATCGCCCCGCCTTCACGGCTGAACTGGTAAGGCACGTTCATCTTGCTCAGTTCGCTGATAATCGCGCCGCCGTCCTCATCGCTGACCTGGCTGAACACCACGTGATACTGCGGGGCCTGTGCCCAGAAAAAGGTCGCCATGGTGAGCGTTATCGCCAGCGCCACGCTGAACGCCAGCACCAGTTTCGGGCTGGTACGCAGGCGGGCCAGCAGCGCGCTAATGGCAGGAGGTGTATGTGCTTTTATATTGGCATTCATGCCGAAACCCTGTGTAAAACAACGCAAACCATTGCGGTATTGCGTAACAGCACCACAATTCAGCGTAAGTCCGGTGAAGGGAAATAATCTGGTGCCTATTATGGTTTAAGCGCGTGTTTTTTTAAGCAGTAATAAGCTGAAACTTCTGTCGGCTTATCGCATTTTTCCCATTCGACAACGCGGTGTTAGGATTTTATCGTCAAATAAAAGGTTTATTTCCGGCATACAGGAATTAAAGGCATGTCCTTTTCAGCAATGCAATCGGTAGTCAGTCAAATTCAAAGCCAGGCAGCACAGCTGGCTGAACCGTCGCGTCGCGCGCCGGACGCGCCCGCCAGCGGTGTGCCGGCCTTTGGCGACGCGCTCGCCAGCAGCCTGCAGCAGCTTAATCATTTACAGGTTGACGCAAAGCAGCAGAGTCAGCGCTTTATGCTGGGCGATGCCGGTGTCGAATTAAACGATGTGATGATCAGCGGGCAAAAAGCCGCGATGGCATTAACCTTTGGTATACAAATGCGCAATAAGATGGTCAGCGCTTACCAGGAAATAATGAATATGGCGGTGTAAGTCACCGTCATTATTTCGCCATTAATGTTACCCAGGCACGCTTATTCATTCTCCACTTTTAACGCAGCAGCTTATTAGCCGAGGCTGATATTCTCCGCCTGCGGATAGGTTTTTCATGACCGATATAAATACCCTGAAACTCAGTCCGGTTCAGCATCAGGTTAAGACCGCACTGACCGACCGGGAACTGTCTAAGATTAGCGCGCTGATTTACCAGCGCGCCGGCATTGTGCTGAGCCCGCAGAAGCGCGACATGGTGTATAACCGGCTGTCGCGGCGGCTGCGCGAGCTGCGTCTCGCCTCTTTCACCGCCTATACCGACCGGCTGGAAGCGGACAGCCACAGCGACGAGTGGCAGGTGTTTATTAACGCGCTGACCACCAACCTGACCTCTTTTTTCCGTGAAGCCTACCATTTTCCGCTGCTGGCCGAGCACGCCCGCCAGCGCGGCAGCAGTTACAACGTGTGGTGTACCGCGGCGTCCACCGGCGAAGAGCCCTGCTCCATCGCCATGACGCTGGACGCCGTGCTGGGCCGTCCGCTGGCCGGGCCGCGCGTGTGGGCCACCGATATCGACACCGAAGTCCTGCAGCGCGCCCAGGCGGGCATTTATCGTCTCGCCGATATCCACAGCCTGACCGCTGAGCAAAAAAAGCGTTATCTGCTGCGCGGTACCGGCATCAATGCGCAACAGGTGAAGATACGTCAGGAGCTGCTGAGCCAGATTCACTATCAGCCGCTGAATTTGCTGAGCGCGCAATGGGAGATTCCCGGCCCGTTCGACGCCATCTTCTGCCGCAACGTGATGATCTATTTTGATCAGCCGACGCAGGAAACGCTGATGCGGCGCTTCGCCACCCTGCTGAAGCCGGGTGGTTTGCTGTTTGCCGGCCATTCTGAACATTTTAACCAGCTCAACGGCCCGTTCCGCCTGCGCGGTCAGTCGGTGTATTGCCTCGCCGGAGCGCGCGGATGAACAAAATCAAAGTGCTGTGCGTGGATGACTCCACGCTGATTCGCAACCTGATGACGCGCATCGTCGACCAGCAGCCGGACATGGAGATGGTGGCGACCGCCGCCAATCCGCTGATCGCCCGCGAGCTGATCAAGCAGTACAACCCGGATGTGCTGACGCTCGACGTTGAGATGCCGCACATGGACGGGCTGGAGTTTCTGCAGCGCCTGATGCGCCTGCGCCCCATGCCGGTGATCATGATCTCTTCGCTCACCACGCAGGGGTCAGAGACCACGCTGACGGCGCTGGAGCTCGGTGCAGTCGATTTTATCGCCAAGCCGGAACTGCGCCAGCCGGGCAGCATGGCGCTGTACAGCGAGCTGGTGTGCGAGAAAATCCGCGCGGCCGCTCAGGTGCGACTGCGTCGTCAGGAACCGCTGCTGCCCGCCGCACCGGTGATCATGCCGCCGCGCGCCGCGCGTGACACGCTGTTTGCCATTGGCTCCTCCACCGGCGGCACTGAAGCGCTGCGCCGCGTGCTGACCACCCTGCCCGCCGACTGCCCCGGCATCGTCATCGCCCAGCACATGCCGCCCGGTTTTACCCGCTCGTTTGCCCAGCGGCTCAATCTGCTATGCCACATCACGGTGAAAGAGGCCGAGGATGGCGAAACGGTGCGGCCAGGCCATGCCTACATCGCGCCGGGCGATTATCACCTGACGCTGGCGCGCAGCAGCGGCCACTATCAGCTTGCCCTGAATCAGCAGCCGGCGATCAACCGCCATCGCCCGTCGGTGGATGTGCTGTTTCACTCGGTAGCCAGCGTGGCTGGCAAACGCGCCGTCGGTGCCATTCTGACCGGCATGGGATCGGACGGCGCGCGCGGCCTGCTGGCGATGCGTCAGGCCGGCGCCTGGACGCTGGCACAGAGTGAAAAAACCTGCGTGGTGTTCGGCATGCCGCGCGAGGCAATTGCCCTTAATGCTGCCTGCGAAGTCGTTGACCTGCCGCAGATTGGACAACAGCTGCTTAACCGCGCCGGCGCTATGCCGCAGGCGCGATAACCCGTTAATTGATTAAGAGGAATGATTTCATGGCCAACCCCCACCTGCGTTTTTTAGTGGTAGATGATTTTGCCACCATGCGCCGCATTGTGCGCAACCTGCTGCAGGAGCTGGGCTACAGCAATATTGACGAGGCGGAAGATGGCCAGGATGCGCTGAACAAGCTGCGCGGCGGCAATATTGATTTCGTCATCACCGACTGGAACATGCCCAACCTCGACGGTCTGGAGCTGCTGACCGCTATCCGCAACGACGCCGCCATGCGCACCATGCCGGTGCTGATGGTGACCGCCGAAGCCAAGAAAGAGAACATCATCGCCGCCGCGCAGGCCGGTGCCAGCGGTTACGTGGTGAAGCCGTTCACCGCCGCCACGCTCGAGGAAAAACTCGGCAAAATCTTCGAAAAACTTGGGTGGTAACGATGGAAGGGGCACAAAACAAAGAAGCCACCGATAACTTCAAAGAGATTTTTTCCCGTATCGGACAACTGACGCGCCAGCTGCGCGACAGCGTGGCCAATCTCGGTCTCGATCGCGCCATCATGGAGGTGGCCGAAGCGATTCCGGACACGCGTGAGCGTCTCAACTATGTGGTGGGCAAAACCTCACAAGCGGCGGATCGCGCGCTGACCAGCGTCGAGATCGCCCGTCCGCTGCAGGTGGAGCTCGGCGAACGTGCCAGCGTCCTGAGCGCGCGCTGGGATGCCTGGTTTGACGAGCCGCAGCCGCTGTCGCAGGCGCGCGAACTGGTGATCGACACCCGCGCGTATCTCGCCGCTACGCCGGAAATTACCCGGCAAACCAACGAGCAGCTGATGGCGATCATGATGGCGCAGGATTTCCAGGATCTCACCGGTCAGGTGATTCAGAACATGATGACGCTGATTGAGAGCGTTGAGAACGAACTGATTCAGGTGCTGATTGAGAACATGCCGGAGATTCTGCCGAGCGCCATGCTGCACAACACCAGCCTGAAGAATGGCCCACAGATCGATCAGTCACGCGCCGGCGTCGTGGCGACCCAGGAGCAGGTGGATGACCTGCTGGATTCCCTCGGGTTTTAAGCGTCCGGGTTGAAACATGGCAGACGAGAGCGACGTCGAAAAAACCGAAGACCCCACGCCCCAGCGGCTGGCAAAGGCACGAGAAGAAGGACAGATCCCGCGTTCGCGCGAGCTGACCTCGGTGCTGTTACTGCTGGTGGGCTGGGGCTTGCTGCTGTTGGGTGGCGAGCGGCTGGCGCATCAGCTGCTGGCGCTGTTACAGCAGGGTTTGCAGATTGAGCGCGCCAGTGCGTTCGACCCGCAGCAGATGCTGCTGCAGGCCGGTGCGCTACTTAAGCTGGCGCTGCTGGCCATGCTGCCGCTGGCGGCCGGTCTGTTGCTCACCGCCCTGTGCGCCCCGGCCCTGCTCGGCGGCGTGACGCTGAGCGCGAAAGCCATCAAGCTGGATGTCACCCGCCTGTCGCCGCTGAAAGGCCTGAAGCGCATGCTGTCGGCGCAAACGCTGAGCGAACTGCTGAAAGGCGTGCTGAAAGTGACGCTGGCGGCGGTGGCCTGCGGCGTGTTTCTGCTGGCCAACAAAAACGCCTTTATCCATCTGCTGTGGCAGCCGCTCGGCAGCGGCGTGCACGACGGCCTGCGCCTTCTGTCGCGCTGCCTGTTGCTGGTGGTGCTGGCCGCGCTGCCGATGGTCGGTTACGACATTTTCTGGCAGCTGGTCAGCCACCTGAAAAAGCTGCGCATGAGCCGTCAGGAGATTCGCGACGAATTCAAACAGAGCGAAGGCGACCCGCACGTGAAAGGACGCATTCGCCAGATCCAGCGCAACGCCGCGCGCAGCCGCATGATGGCCGATGTGCCGAAAGCGGACGTAATCGTCAACAACCCGACGCACTATTCGGTGGCCCTCGCCTACAGCGAAGACAAGATGGCCGCGCCGGTGGTGCTGGCAAAAGGCGCGGGCGAAATCGCGCTGCGCATCCGCGAAGCAGCCAGCGCACATGCCATCCCGATGCTGGAAGCGCCACCGCTGGCGCGGGCGCTCTATCGCCACTGCGAAATCGGTGAAGCCATCCCCGCCAGTCTGTATACCGCCGTGGCGGAAGTGCTGGCCTGGGTCTACAGCCTGCGCCGCTGGCGTAAAGGCTACGGCCTGGCGCCGCAAACCCCTGCTAATCTTCCGGTGCCCGCGGCGCTGGATTTTGCCCGTGAGAACCCTGAGTGATGTCCAGTTTAACTACCAAACTTCGCCTGCCCAATCTGCGCCAGACGCAGTGGCAGATCCTCGCCGGTCCGGTGCTGATCATGACTATCATGGCGATGATGATTCTGCCGTTGCCGCCGTTTGTGCTGGATCTGCTGTTTACCTTTAACATCGTGCTGTCACTGATGATCCTGCTGGTGGCGATGTTCACCCAGAACACGCTGGATTTTTCCGCCTTCCCCACCGTGCTGCTGTTTTCCACGCTGCTGCGGCTGGCGCTGAATATCGCCTCGACGCGCGTGATTCTGATGAACGGCCATACCGGCGACAGCGCGGCCGGACAGGTGGTAGAAGCGTTTGGCCACTTTCTGGTGGGCGGCAATTTCGCCATCGGCATTATCGTGTTCGTCATTCTGATCATCATTAACTTTATGGTGATCACCAAAGGCGCCGGACGTATTGCCGAAGTCGGCGCGCGCTTTGTGCTGGACGGCATGCCCGGTAAGCAGATGGCGATTGATGCCGACCTGAACGCCGGCATCATCGGCGAAGAGGAGGCGCGCCGCCGTCGCCAGGACGTCACGCAGGAGTCGGATTTTTACGGTTCGATGGACGGGGCCAGCAAATTTGTGCGCGGCGACGCCATCGCCGGGCTGCTGATCATGGCCATCAATATTCTCGGCGGGCTGGTGATTGGCGTCGGCCAGCACGACATGAGCTTTGGCGATGCTGCCACGACTTATACCCTGCTGACCATCGGCGACGGCCTGGTGGCGCAGATCCCCGGGCTGATCATCTCTACCGCCGCCGGCGTGATTGTGACGCGCGTCGCCAGCGAGCAGGATGTCGGCGAACAGATGGTCAGCCAGCTGTTCCGCAATCCGCGCGTAATGGTGCTGGCGGCCGGGGTGATTGGTCTGCTGGGAATGATCCCCGGCATGCCGAACCTGGTGTTTCTGTTGTTTACCGCCGCGCTGCTGGCGCTGGCGTGGTGGCTGCGCGGCAAAGAGGGCCAGCCGGATGCCGCCGCGCAGGATAAAGCGCAGCGCGCCGCCGAGGCGAAAAGCGCCGAGGCGGCGCAGGTGAGCGAAGCCTCCTGGTCGGATGTGGAGATCGAAGATACGCTGGCGCTGGAGGTCGGCTACCGGCTGATTCCGATGGTCGACAGTGACCAGCAGGGCCAGCTGCTGACGCGCATTCGCGGCATCCGCAAGAAATTCGCCCAGGAGCGCGGTTTTCTGCCGCCGTCGGTGCATGTGAAGGACAACCTCGATTTGCCGCCGACGCACTACCGCATTCTGCTGAAAGGCGTTGAGATTGGCCGCAGCGAAAGCTTTCCGGATCGCTGGATGGCGATCGACCCCGGCTGCGCCGAAGGTGATATCGCCGGGACACCGTGCCAGGAACCGGCGTTTGGTCTGCCGGCGGTATGGATTGATGAAGTGATGCGCGAGCAGGCGCAGACGCTTGGCTACACCGTGGTCGATCCCAGCTCGGTGATTGCCACTCACCTCAACCAGCTGATCGCCACCCACGTCGAGGAGCTGTTTGGCCGCCAAGAGGCGCAACAGCTGCTGGACCGCCTGACCAAAGAGATGCCAAAGCTGGTTGAGGATCTGATCCCCGGCGTGATCTCACTCACTACCTTCCATAAAGTGCTGCAGAATCTGCTGACCGAACAGCTGTCGATTCGCGACATGCGCACCATCATCGACACGCTGGCCGAATTTGCGCCGCAGCTGAGCGATGCCGACGACTTAACTGCCCAGGTGCGGGTGCGGCTCGGCCGCGCCATCACCCAGCAGTGGTTCCCGGGGAATGATGAACTGCAGGTGATTGGCCTGGATCTCAATCTTGAGCGCCTGCTGATTCAGGCCACGCAGAACGGCAGCCCGATTGAGCCCGGCATCACGGAAAAGCTGATCAAACACACGGAGAAAGCCATCCTGCAACAGGAAGCGATTGGGGCACCGCCGGTGCTGCTGGTGAATCAGCCGCTGCGTCTGATGCTGTCGCGCTTTTTGCGTCGGGTATTCCCGCAGCTGGCGGTGCTGGCCAGCCAGGAGATCAGCAGTAACCGCAGCGTGCGCATGACCTATCTGATTGGCGGTCCGGAGTGAGAAAGCGCGCCCTGCTGCTGCTGATCAGCGCGCTGCCGTTTGGCGTGCAGGCCGCCGGGTCGTGGCAGGCCACGCGGGCGGGTGGTCAGTTGCAGGTCGGCGGTCAACTGCTGACCACCCCCGAACTGCGCGCACCGCGCGCGCTGCCGCCTGCGGCCAGCGTCACGCAGCTCAGCTGGCGGATTACGCTACTGCGGGCGGCACCGCCGGGACTGGGTATTAAGCTGTGCAGCGTGGATCGCTGTCTCAGGCTGGAGGGATTACAGGGTACGCTGCGGCCCGGTGCGCGCTTGCCGGCGGCCGGTCCGTTTCGCTTTGTTTATAGCGTGGCCACTAAAGGCGCGCTGTTACCGCAGGTGCAGATCGTCAGTAATCAGCTGACGGTGAATTATCGTTAAGCAACAAGACGCTTTATCAGCCGCTTTAAACGGCAGATAAAACGCCCTGCGCGTTAGTGCATGCGTGTGGGCAACAGGCTGGCATACGCCTGGGTACACTGTTTGCCGCGTCCCAGCGCCATCATCTCCTGCTTGAGCGTCGTCAGCCGCTGGCTTAGCGCCTGCATCATCTCGTTTTCATTATCCAGCAGCGTTTGCAGAATCTGCTTCAGTTCTTCACGCTCGCACGCTTCCAGCGCCGGCTGGTGTTGCATCAGCTGATTGAGCTGCACCACATAGTTTTCTGCCAGCCGGGAGAAGTCCTGCCAGCTGCCCTGACGCGCCATCTCCAGCAGCGACAGGTTCAGTAAAAAAATCTGTTCATATTCAGATGTCAGTCGGGAATTAGCCATGGCGGGTCGCTTTTACCTTGGGTTCAATCTCTTTCCAGGTGCGGGAAAGCGTGGCGATAACGTCAATCGCGGCGGGCAGTTCTGCCGCTGAATGGGTAAGATTGGCTTTCAGCAGGGTGCGCGAGACGTAGTCGTACAGACTCTCCAGCTGCTGAGCGATTTCGCCACCGACCTCATGATCCAGCGCCGGGCGCAGACCGTTATCGATGATATTGATGGCGCGCGACAGCATTTCGCCGCGCCGCGCCACGTTGCCTTTCTCAAAGTAGATACGCGCGCGCTGCATGGCGTTGAGCGCGCCATCCAGCAGCATGGTAATCAGCTGATGCGGTGACGCGCCCGCCAGCTGGGTTTCCAGATCCAGGCGCGCATAGCTGTGCCGTCCGGCCGGTGAATACATAATGACTCCGTTATCTGACCGACGGCGCAGTGCGCCGCCGCGGAAGCTATCACAGGGTGGCAATCACCGAGGAGAGCTGGTTACTCATGCTGTTCATCTGCGCCATGGTCTTTTCCAGCGCGATAAACTGCTGCCGATAGCGCTCGACGTTTTTGTCGATCAGCGCCTGGGTACGATCAATCTGCTCCTGCATGCGCTTGACCTGTTCATCCAGCCCATCAGTGGCCAGCTTGATCGCGCCTTTATCCTTTGAGGTGCCATCGCCGAGGTACTGATCGAAGATGGCGTTGAGCTGGCCGGCGATGCCGGTTTTTTCGCCCCGCCCCATGAACATTTCGCCGATCGCTTCAGGATGATCGGCCACTGCCGCATCGAGTTTTTTCTCGTCGAGGCGCATTTCGCCGCTGGCGGTGTCGATAGTGATGCCAATATCGGCCAGCGACGACACCTCTGCCGTGCCCTCACCCACCACGCCGTTAATCGAGGTGCGGATTTCACTCATCATGCCGCGCAGCATGATGTCGCCCATCAGCACCCCGTTGCTGCCGCCGCCGTCTTTTTTCGCACCGTCCTGGTCAAACTTGCTGGCAGTGCCAACCAGTTTTTGCAGCGCGTTGTACTGCTCAACGAAGCTCTTCAGCGTGGTTTTGATGGCGCTGTTATCTTTGGTCAGGGTGAGCTGTTCGCCTTCCACCTGATCTTTGGATTTGGCCTTGAGCTCCAGCGTCACGCCATCAATGATGTCGGAGATATTGTTGCTGGAGCGGGTGTATTTGATGCCGTCGACGCTCAGTTCGGCGTTTTTGGCCGCGACTTTCTCTTCGATGGTGCCAATGTTTGGATCGGTATTGAGCAGGCCATCCAGCTTATCGTCGCCGGTCACCGCAACTGACATCCTGCCGTCTTCACCGGATTTCTTTGCGGTGAGCACCAGCTGGTAGCCATCATCGGTGCGCTGCACCGAGGCCGTGACGTCGCCATCGGCCTTGTTGATCTTTTTGGCGATCTGCTCCAGCGAGGTTTCATCTTTGCTCAGCTCGATATCCAGCTTTTCACCGTCGCCGGTGGTGATGGTCAGGGTGCGCGTTGCCGCATCGCCGCCCAGCAGCTGATCCTTTTTCTCCTGCCCCGCCGTTGCCAGTTTATGCGCGGCGGCCAGCTCGTGGACCACCACTTTATGAGTGTTGGCGCTGGCACCTTTACCGAGGGTCACGGTGAAGGCGTCGTTTTTGCCCGGCGTCAGCGTGCTGAAGCCGTTATCGGTCAATCCCTTTACGCTGTCTTTTAATTTATCCAGCGCGCTGCTGATTTGCCCCCACGCGGATATTTTGCCCTGATAATTGGTTTGCAGAGTGGCGTAAGGTTTTAATCGGGTCAGCTCTGCCTGCTGGATCTTTTCCAGCATTGCGCCGGTATCAATGCCAGAGCCGATACCGAGCGATGAGAAGCCTGCCATATGATTCTCCCTGTAATCGAGGTGTGCAGCAATTCGCTGTGTCTATTAAGGACATCGGGGATTGCGCCAATAAGTTTAATTTTTTCCCTTTCGCCTGGACATAAAAATTCACCGCCGCCGCAGAGTCGTGCGCTTATCCGGCTATTAATTTTTCACCACCAAAAACAAAACGCTTAATTAGCGCCAGAAGTGCGCGTATTTCGCAGGTTTGATACAGCGTGAAATTTTTTGCTGAAAAAATATT
This sequence comes from gamma proteobacterium symbiont of Scutellera amethystina, assembly GCF_059730845.1. Classification (NCBI taxonomy): domain Bacteria; kingdom Pseudomonadati; phylum Pseudomonadota; class Gammaproteobacteria; species gamma proteobacterium symbiont of Scutellera amethystina. The sequence continues at coordinate 1,808,709 of NZ_AP035935.1, read as the reverse complement.
TTAGGGAATTTATCCAGCACCGATGGAATAGGTAAGCGTCAGCGCGACGCATTGTATTTTCTCAGCACGTTGTGGTTATTTTAATTCAATAAGGAAACATCATGGCCCAGGTCATTAATACCAACGCACTCAGCATGGTTGCTCAGAACAACCTGAACAAATCTCAGGGCTCTCTGGGCACCGCGATCCAGCGCCTCTCTTCCGGTCTGCGTATTAACAGCGCCAAAGACGATGCCGCCGGTCAGGCCATCAGCAACCGTTTCACCGCCAGCATCACCGGTCTGTCACAGGCATCACGTAACGCCAACGACGGTATCTCCATCGCGCAGACCACCGAAGGTGCGCTGAATGAGGTGAACGATAACCTGCAGAATATCCGCCGTCTGGCGCTGCAGGCGCAGAACGGCACCAACTCTGAGTCTGACCGTAAATCGATCCAGGAAGAGATCAGCTCGCGCCTGTCTGAAATCAACCGTATCTCTGAGCAGACCGAATTCAACGGCGTGAAAGTGCTGGGCGAAGATCAGTCTCTGAAGTTCCAGGTGGGCAAAAACGATGGCGAAACCATTGAGATCAACCTGAGCAAAATGAACACCGAAACCCTGGGCCTGGACAAGCTGGATATCTCGAATATTTCTAATTCGACCAAACTGGCGGCGGGCACCACGCTGAAAGGCAAAGCGGGCGCTGACGACGTGGAAGTGAAGCTGGATGACGCCACGCTGAAAGCGGCGAAAGATGCAGCCTTCACCGCCACCGGTTCAGGTGATATCTATAAATACACCGATGATGCGGGTAAGGATGTATTTGTGGCGATTGGTAAAGATGATAAAGGCGCTGATGTGGCCACTGTCATGACGCCAACGTTTGATGCCGCGGGCACCGTGACCTTCGCGAAAGGCGCCGATGCAACTGAAGAGCAAATTCAGCTTGCTGCACCAAGCACGCTGAAAGATCTGGATGACGCGCTGGCACAGGTTGATACCTTGCGCTCACACCTTGGTGCGACTCAGAACCGTTTTGCCTCGGTGATCACCAACCTCGACAGCACCGTGACCAACCTGGCAGAATCCCGTTCACGTATTCTGGATGCGGACTTCGCTTCAGAAGTTTCCACCATGAACCGCGCCAACATCCTGCAGCAGGCAGGTACCTCAGTGCTGGCGCAGGCCAACCAGGTTCCGCAGAACGTGCTGTCTCTGCTGCGTTAATCACTGATTTGCCTGACGGTGCGCATGAATGCGCACCCTACAAAAAACACGGTCAGCCGCTGTTGGGTCGCCATTCTGGTATCACCAAAAACAACGCAATCCCCTGTAGGGTCGCCATTTATGGCGACCGTCAAATACCCGTCTGACCGGCTAAAAAATGCTGCCCGCGATCATCCGCCGGCAGCATTATTTTATGCCGCAAACTGCACGGAATGATGGGGGAGCGGCTACCCGTGCGGTTGCAAGGGCGCCGCAGCGCTGAGGTTTTTACGTCTCGCCAGGAGATTCCCGCAGGACGCGGGAATCAGGCCGGGCCGGTCAGGATGACCGATACCGGCCGGTCCGGCCGGCGTGGCGGGAAAACCGCAGGTACCGCGCAGCGGCGCGAGGAGTTGCCCGGCAAGCGCACGGGTAGCCGCTCCCGTCATCACGAGACATAAAAAAAGCCGCAACGCGATTACACGCTGCGGCATCAAAGTCAGCCTATCTTAATCAGGCCTGCGCGTTTTCTGCCAGGCGCGCAATAATCTGCATCTCTTCGCTATTTAACAGCTTCTCGATATCCACCAGAATCAGCATGCGCTCATTGAGCAACCCGAGACCCAGCAAATATTTGGTCGACAGCGTGGCAGAGAAATCCGGTGCCGGACGAATCTGCTCATCATTTAACGCCAGCACGTCCGACACGCCATCAACCACAATGCCGACAATGCGCTCGTGCAAATTCAGCACGATGATCACCGTATCCTGATTAATATCCGCCGCACCGAGCTGGAATTTCACCCGCAGATCGACAATCGGCACAATCACGCCGCGCAGATTAGTCACGCCAGTAATAAACTCCGGTGCGTTAGGAATGCGCGTGACACGATCGTAACCGCGAATCTCCTGCACCTTTAAAATTTCAATACCGTACTCTTCATTGCCGAGGGTAAAAATCAGATATTCGTGACCCATCTTATTATCGACCACCAGCTTATCTGTACCGACCAGATTCATTGCGTGCTCCCGCATTCATTTTTCATTCAGGCTTAACCGTGTTTGTGTTCGAGTTTCTGACTTTTTGCCAGCGTCGACAGACCGACGACATCAAGGATCAGCGCCACGCTGCCGTCGCCGAGAATGGTGGCGGCGGAAACACCCGGCACTTTGCGATAGTTCATTTCCAGGTTCTTCACCACCACCTGATGCTGGCCAATCAGCTGATCCACCAGCAGCGCATAGCGGCAGCCGGCGCTCTGCACAATCACCGCAATCTTGTCGCGCGTCTGGCGCGGCGCACCGGGGATCGCAAACACCTGCTTCAGCTCAATCAACGTCAGGTACTCACCACGCACCTGCAGCAGCTGCTCATCGCCTGCCAGGCGGTTGAGCATGCTGTCAGACGGACGCAGCGACTCCATCACGCTGCTGAGCGGCAGCACATAGACTTCATCGCCAACCATCACCGACATGCCGTCAAGGATCGCCAGCGTCAGCGGTAAAATAATGCGGATGGTGGTACCGCGATCGGCTTCGGAATGCACCTCGACGTGCCCGCCCATCGCCAGAATGTTACGGCGCACCACGTCCATGCCGACGCCGCGTCCGGAGACATCGGTCACCTGCTCGGCGGTCGAGAAGCCGGCGGCAAAAATCAGCATCCACACCTCTTCATCGCTGGCGTTATCACTGATGCTCAACCCCTGTTTGTGGGCGCGCGCCAGAATTTTCTCGCGGTTCAGCCCGGCGCCGTCATCGGTCACTTCAATGACGATATTGCCGCCGTGATGCTCCGCCGACAGCGTCAGGTTGCCCTTCGCCGGTTTGCCCTTCTGCACGCGCACCTCAACCGGCTCGATGCCGTGATCGAGGCTGTTACGCACCAGATGCGTGAGCGGATCGATGATGCGTTCAATCAGGCTCTTATCCAGCTCGGCGGAACCGCCCTTCAGCGTCAGCTCGATCTCTTTCTGCAGCTTACCGCCGAGGTCGTGCACCAGACGCGGAAAACGGCTGAATACGTACTCCATCGGCATCATGCGCACCGACATCACCGACTCCTGCAGATCGCGCGCGTTGCGCTCCAGCTGGCCGATACTGCTGAGTAGCGCATGATGATGCGCCGGATCCAGCACCCCGGACAGCTGCGACAGCATCGCCTGGGTAATGATCAGCTCGCCGACCTGATTGATGATCTGATCGACCTTCTCCACCGCCACGCGAATACTGCCTGATTCGGCCGCAGCGGCGCGCGGTGCGGCTGTTGCCTGGCGTGCGCTGACCGTCTCCGCCACCGCGCTGGCCGGCGCGCTCAGCACCGGAGCAGCCGGTTCCGCTTTCACGCTGACGCTGATTTGTCCGGCATCCAGCACAAAGCACAGCACCGCGCTGATCTCCTCCGCCGACGCCGTGCTGCGCAATTCAACCTGCAACTGCGTGTCGCTACTCGCCTGCTGCACCACCGCACCGAGGTGCGCCAGCTCTTCCAGCAGCAGCGCCTGTTCGTTTTGCGCCACCTCGCGCAGCGTCACCACCAGCGTCTGCTCATCAGCGCCGGACGGTGCCACGACCGTGACCGGCTGCGGCTCAACCGCCGCGACCGGCGGCTGTTTATCCGCCAGCGCAATCTGGCGCAGCGCTTCGCAGATGGCGTGAAAACTGGCCTGATCGGGTTGTTGCGAGGCTTTATACGCATCGAGCTGACTTTGCATAATGTCTTTGCTTTCCAGAAACAGATTGATGATGTTGCTGGTGAGCGACAGCTTGCCCTGCCGCGCGTCATCCAGCAGGTTTTCCATGATGTGCGTGGTTTCCTGCAACACGGTAAAACCAAAGGTGCCGGCGCCGCCCTTGATGGAGTGCGCGGCACGGAAAATCGCGTTAAGCATCTCTTTGTCAGGCGCCGCCACGTCGAGCAACAGCAGATGTTGTTCCATATCTGCCAGCAGCTCGTCGGCTTCTTCAAAGAAGGTTTGGTAAAAATCACTGACGTCCATTCGGGGTAACCTGTTTACTGTTCAGAGGCGGGCATGGGTTGCGGTGAAATCGCGGGTGATAACGTGCGCAGCGTGGCAGCGACCTGCGGATCTACCGCAGCCGCGCTGTCTTCCGCCACGATGGCGCGCGCTTTGAGCGCGCTGAGCACCAGCAGGCTGATGCGCCGGTTAGTAGGATCATCCGGCGGCAGATCGCTCAGGCTCAGCATGCTGGCGCTGCCAATCACGCGTAAAAATTTCTGGCTGGCCAGGCCGGCGGCTACCATCACCCGGCGCGAGGCGTTGGCGCGATCGCTGGAGAGCTCCCAGTTGCTGTAACCGGCCTCGCCGCCGCTGTAGGGCAGTGAATCGGTATGACCGGTCACGCTAATCTGGTTGGGAATGGCATTCAGCACCGGCACAATCGCCTGCAGGATGCCGCGCATCCAGGGTTCAACCTGCGCCTGGCCAATGCGGAACATCGGCCGATCGCGGGTATCGACAATCTGAATCAGCAGGCCATCCGTCGTCAGCGAGAGACGTAAGTTGGAGGTATAGGGCGTCAGGCGCGGGTCCTGCTGCATCAGCGCCTGCAACTGCTCAAGGCTGTGCTGCAGCGCCTGCTGTTGCTGCTGCTGGTCAATCTGCTCCAGCTTATAACGCAGCGCCTCGCCCTCCTGCTTCATCGGATCCTCACCGCCGCCGGGGATGGCACTGCTGCTCAGGCTGGCTTTGTCACCGTGCGACAGCGCCACTTTCAGCGGCGTTTTGAAATAGTCGGCGATGCCCTGACGCTGCTCCGGCGTCGCGGTGGAGAGCAGCCACATCACCATAAAAAACGCCATCACCACCGTCATGAAGTCGGCGTAGGCGATTTTCCAGGAGCCACCGTGATGGGCGTGTTTCTTCGGTTTGCGCTTGCGCACCACAATGATGGGAGGCGGGGAATTCATGATTTCTCTTCCGCACTGCCGCTATCACTAAACTTCACCTGCTGGACATGTTCTTCCAGCTCGACAAAATCCGGACGCTCGGTGGAGAACAGTGTCTTGCGGCCAAACTCGACGGCGATTTGCGGCGCATAGCCGTTCAGGCTGGAGAGCAGCATCACCTTGATACACTGCAGCATTTTGATGTGCTCGGCGCTCTTCTGCCGCAGCAGTGAAGCCAGCGGCAGGATAAAACCGTAGGCCAGCAGAATGCCGAGGAAAGTACCTACCATGGCGTGCGCAATCAGGATGCCCAGCTCGGCCGCCGGACGATCCGCCGCAGCCAGCGCGTTGACCACGCCCATGACCGCCGCCACGATGCCAAACGCCGGAAAGGCGTCGCCGATGCTGTTAAGGCTGTGCGCCGGCACTTCATGCTCGTGCTCCAGCGTTTCAATCTCGACGTCCATCAGCGCTTCGATCTCAAAGGCATTCATGTTGCCGCTCACCATCAGGCGCAGATAATCGACCAGAAAATTCAGCAGCGTTTTGTCCGCCAGCAGGCGCGGATAGGCGGAAAAGATCTGACTGTTGGCCGGATCTTCGATGTCTTTTTCCAGTGCCATTAATCCGCCGCGCCGGCTTTTGCTCAGCAGCAGGAACATCATCGCCATCAAATCCATGTAGATGGCTTTGTTATAGCGTGAGCCGCGCAGCAGCGAGGGAACGGCCTTCAGCACCGCTTTCAGCGCCTTGCCATTGTTGCCGACGATAAAGGCACCGACTCCGGCACCGCCGATAATTAACAGCTCGGTGGGCTGATACAGCGCGCCGAGCTGGCCACCGGTCAGGGCAAAGCCGCCAAACACCGTGAGCAGAACCACCAGATAACCGAGAAGAACTAACACGTGACTTCCTTCAAAGTAACTGCCGCGCCGCCGGGATTAGCCGGCGTGCCATTGCAGGGCGGCAAACGGCGCGCTGCACTGGTTGTGCACCACGTCAGGGTATTTTTTTACCGCACGTGACGGCGGAGAACACAGGCTGCAAACAAAGGGATCGCGCGCGCTGTCTTTGGTCACCACGAAGCCGCCGCCGCAGCAGTCGCACTGCTTGTACTGGATAATGCCGCAGTCAATGAAACGCAGCAGCGTCCAGGCGCGGGTCAGCCCCAGCACCTGTTTTTCCCCCGGCGTGGCCGGACACTGTTCGAGATAAAGACGGTAGGCTTTTAACGTGGCCTCAATCGGCCGGAAATGTTCGGTTTTTTGCAGATAGAGGTAAATATTGTAAAACATCGACGAATGAATATTCTGTTCCCACGCCATAAACCAGTCTTCGGAGAAGGGCAGCATGCCTTTCGGCGGCGGCTCGCCGCGCAGTTCTTTATAGAGTTTTAGTAAACGGCGACGGCTCAGCTGGGTTTCACTCTCCAGCACCTGCATGCGTGCACCCAGTGAAATCAGCTCCATGGCAATATTCACTTCACGCACTTCATTAAGAATACTTTTCTCGTTCATGACGATTGCCTTATTGTGCCGCGGCACTGGTTTCACTCAGTGAGTTCAGTAAATTGGTCGACAGAATAATACCGGTGTGAATCTGCTGCAGCGCTTCAATACGCGAATCTTTGGTCAGGTTATCAATCACCACATCATCATCGACCCGCAGGCGGCAAATAAGCTGATTGGTAGAAGCCAGTTTAATTAGCTTGGGCAGCGGCAGATTTTTCAGCATATCGATGGTGGCGTCATTCAGGCCAAGGCGAAAACCTGCGGCGACTTTGTCCTGACGGATCAGTTGTTGTGCCAGTAATAAATAGGAAAGATTAATATCGTGGATGCTTTGAATATGTTCGTTATCGTGAGTCATGACGATTTCCTGACAGGCCAGGTTATTAATCCGGCGCTAAGGTCTTATTCCAGGCATTCAGATGCAGGGCGTCCTGAGCAGAATAATGCTCACGGTGAAAACGTGCTCTGACATGTAAATGCGTTATGCCGATGATTCGAAGAAACGTTACAAACATCCCAATTTAATAACATTTCACGTTGCGCAAACCCCATCGTACCGTATTCGTACTGTGACAGCGGCTGAATGATGCAGTTATAAAATGAATCGGTTCAGCTGAATGTCTGAGCAAATGGTAGCGCATCGATTCTGTCAAAAACAAGAAATAAGACAAACCTTAAATACCGCTCTAACCTTATGATTACCAAGCTTAATGTAAGATTAATTTGTCAAAGATAGCATTATTAAAGCATTAATCCCGGCTGCAAAATGGCGCCGTAACTCTTTAGGATTAATCGGGGAAAAGGTCTTTTCTTACCCGATTACCGCGCCTCGCGGGCATCCAGTCTGGCGCGTAAACGCTTGATGGCCTGGCTGTGCAACTGGCTCACCCGCGTTTCAGTGAGATCCAGCAGCGATGCGACCTCACGCATATTCAGTTCCTGCTGATAATAGAGGCTCAGCAACAGCTGCTCGCGCTGCGGCAGGAATTTAATTTCCGCACTGATACGCGCCGCCATATTCTGCTGCAGCAGGCCATGCAGTGGATTGAGCTGCTCGTGCTCGGCTTCTGGCTTTTCAAAGGCATCGGCAAACTCTTCCTGCAGTTCGTCCAGCGAATAAATCTGGCTGAGATTGGTATCATGCAGCATGGCGTGATATTCCTGCAGGCTGATACCCATTTCCCGCGCAATCTCTTTTTCTTCCGCCGCGGCCCCGGTTTGTTGTTCCAGCCGCTGAATGACCGCAGCCATTTCTCTGGCATGGGTGCGTACGCGTCGCGGCACCCAGTCACGCTCACGTAATTCATCCATCAGCGCCCAGCGCACGCGCTGAATAATATAGGCGCTTATTGCCACGCCTTTTTTCGGATCGAAGCTGTCAATGGCGGATAAAAAACCCAGCGAGCCGGCCTGAATTAAATCGTCGAGTTCCACGCTGGCCGGCAGGCGTACCTGCAGACGCAGCGCTTCCTGACGGACTAAATGTCCGTAACGCTTCCACAGGTCATTTTTATTTTCAACGCCGCTGGAGGTGTAAATACCGTTCACAATCTCTGATTCTCCTGTAAACCGGAGAGCCATTATTGCGGAGAGGCGCAATATTACAAAGCGTGATAAGGCGTTATAATATTGCGCATTCCGCTGCTTTATCGGGGAGGGAATAACATAGTTAGCGGGAATAAATTAAAATGTTTCCCACTCGGCTTCCTGATGTTTTACCGGACGCAGCGCCGGCAGCGGTTTGCTGGCGCTAAACGCCGCTGGCTGATTATCCAGCGCAAACTGGCTGACAATGTTCTCCAGCGTTTCCGACTGGCTCTCCAGATTGCTGGCCGCCGCCGCCGCCTCTTCCACCAGCGTGGCGTTCTGCTGCGTCACCAGATCCATCTCATTAACCGCCTGGGCGATCTGATTGATACCGGCGCTCTGCTCGTCTGACGCAAGGGTGATTTCACCCATGATATCGGTGACCTGGCTGACCGAGCTGACGATGTCGCGCATCACCGAGCTGGCGTTGCTGACCTGCAGCGTACCGGTCTCCATGATTGCCACGGTGTTGACGATCAGCTCATTGATCTCTTTCGCCGCGTCGGCACTGCGGCGCGCCAGGTTACGCACCTCTTCCGCCACAACCGCAAAGCCGCGTCCCTGCTCGCCGGCGCGCGCCGCTTCCACCGCGGCGTTAAGCGACAGGATATTGGTCTGGTTGGCGATGCTGTCAATCACGCCGTTGATGTCAGCGATCTGGCGCGAACTCTTGCTGATCTGCTGCATGATCTCTTCCAGTCGCGTCATCACCTCACCGCCACTGCGCGCGTTTTTGCTGGCGCTGTCGGCCAGCTGGCGCGCGTTGTGCGCGTTGTCAGCGTTCTGGCGCACGGTGGTTTTGATCTCTTCCATGCTGGCGGCCGTCTGCTGCAGCGCTGAAGCCTGCTCTTCAGTGCGTGATGAAAGATTATTGTTGCCGTTGGCGATCTCCTGCGCATTGGCGTAAATGCGCCCTACCCCTTCACGGATACCGGAGACGGTACTGATTAATGACAAGCGCATCGCCTCCAGCTCTTTCAGCATCAGGCCCAGTTCGTTTTCATTGCCCGCCTCGATGCGCTGCGTCAGATCGCCCTGCGCAATGCGCTGAATGGAGACGGTGGTGTCCGCCATGCGCGTCACCAGCACGCGCTTCACCCAGATGCGCGCCAGCAGCAGCAGCAGCGCCGAAATCAGCAGCATCACAATCGCCATACCGACCATCTGACGATAATCGCTTTCGGCGCTGGCGATCAGCTGGTGGTTATAGCGGTCGTTGATTTCACTGTACTGCGCCAGCCGTTCACGCATCAGATTACGGTTGTCGATTTCATGCCGCAGGCCCTCAATCACGCTGAGCGGGTTCTCCAGCGAGTTAAGGTTGTTCTGCGCAATCGCCATCACCAGATCAAACTGCTTATCCAGCGCATTGGCTGCAGCCTGCTCTTCGTCACTGTTAAACGGCGTGCCGATATAGGTATCCATGCCGCGACGCGCCAGTACCAGGCGTTCACGTACCTGCTCAACCGCCTGCTGGCTGACCGGCCGCTCAAGCGCCTTCTGCAACAGCATGCTGTGGATTTGCGCCAGCGAGCCGTTGATGTTGAACATCGCATCCTGCATCGCGTTATTGTTGACGGTCGAGACCTGCGCCTCTTCGAAGTTGGCTTTGTTGGAGACCGCTTTCAGCACGCTGAACGCCAGCGCCACTACCAGCATGGCAGTGAAAAAGGCGATGATACTGGTGATCGCGGTAGCGATTTTGAGATTCTTAAACATAGTGTCCTCTGACGCCGCTCCGGCGTCTGGTGAAAGATGAAGCCTTAGCGCGTCATGTTGAACAGCGACATTTTTTGCATGCTCTGAAACACCATCATCGAGGCGTTCAGCGAGAATTCTGACATTTTCGACTGGCCAATCAGACCGATCAGAGTGTCGTAATCCGAGCCCACGGTCTGCTCCAGCCGCGCGGTAAGATCCAGCTGCTGGGTGGCCGCCGACTGATCCAGCGCGTCCAGCTGCTGTAGCCGGGTACCGACTTCCGCCTGCAGCTTGCCAAGGTTATCGATACCTTTGCGCACCGAGCCGCTGACCTCCTCCAGCGCGCTGCGCAGCGCGCTGCGGTCCGCGTCATCGTTAACCGGCTGCTTCAGTGCTGTGATGGCTTTATCCAGCTGCTGCAACAGATCGTCGGCGCTGCCGCTCATAAACAGCTCGCGCCCGGTATGGCCCAGCGCCATCTCCACGTTGTCCGCCACCTGGCCTGACAGCGCAGTGTCGCCGCCGCGATAGTTGCCGTTGTCATCAAACGGCGCCTGACCGGTTTTGTAGCCGGCAAAGATCGGATTCCCCTGGCCGTCGCGCGCGTTGCCCAGATCGCGCAGGCTGTTGCGAATGCCTTCCAGTTCGGTGGCCAGCGCGGCGCGGTCGGCATCTGACACGCCGTCGTTGCCCGCCTGCACCAGTTTTTCCGTCAGGTTTTTGGTCAGCACGTTGCCGATGGAACCCAGCGTGTGATCCTCCAGCTCCAGCGCCGCGCGCGCCGACTGGCGGGCGCTGTCGAAACGGCCGATTTGCGCCAGCGCGTCCTGTAACAGCACCGCCTGCGCCGCCGCGGCCGGATCGTCCGACGGCGTCAGCACACTTTTATTGCTGGCCAGCCGGTTGTAGATCTCATTGCCGGCGCTGACGCCGCGCGAAAAGCTGTTGAGATTGTTTTGATACTGGAAAAGTGTGCTCAGACGCATTTCCGCCTCCCTTAAATGATTGCGCTTCAGCGCAGGCTTAACAGCGCGTCAAACAACCTGTTCGCGGTTTGCAGCACCTGACTGTTGGCCTGGTAGTACTGGGTGTACATCTGCAGGCTGATGTACTCTTCGTTGAGATCGACGCCGGCAATCGCCTGCTGCTCCATCGCCGCCGCTTCCAGCGCTTTGGCGCTCTGGGTGGCATCGCTTTCTGCTGCCGAGGCGGTGGCGCCGACGCGCCCGACGAGGCTGGAATAGGCTTCGCTCAGCGTTGCTTTGCCCACCAGCGCTTCGGTCTGGATCGCCAGCATTTTTTTGAGGTTTTCATTGTTGGTTTTGTCGTCGGCATCGGCGGATCCCGAGGCGGCAATGCCGTCACCGTTGCTCAGCGCCACCTGCAGGCGCGCCGCCACGTTATCCAGCGGATTGAGGCTAAAGCTGTCGCCCGGGCTGGCCCCCGGCGTCACGCTAATGCTCAGGCCGTCAAACTGCAGCGCCCCGGTATTGGCATCCACCGTGTGCGGCACCACGCGGCCATCGCGGCTTTTCACCTGCCAGTCACCGCTGTCGGTCATGCTCAGGGTGTAGCCGCCGGTTTGCACCTGGCTGATATCGCTGAAGCTGACGTCCAGCGCGGCGCTGCCGAGGTTGTTGCGGTTGGCCTGCGCCACCGGCTGCGGGATGTTGAAAATATCACCGCCCGGCTTGCCCGCCGCGTCGTAACCGTCACGGTTCACCGTGTTGAAACGCTGCGCCATCTGCAGCGCCAGCTGGTTCAGTTCATCACGCGCCTGCAGCAGATCGTTATTGCGGAAGGTAAACAGGCCGCCGAGTTTACCGTGCGACAACTTGCTCTCATCCAGCCGCTGCTCGTTACCGGCGGCGTCGCGGTACATCACCACGGTTTTCAGCGGATCTTCCGCCGACGGCGCGGTCGACAGCGTATAAGCGCTGTGGCCGTTGACCAGCGGGAAGCCGTTTTCCAGCGTGACGTCGACCCGCCCGGTGGCGCTGTTTTCACTGACGCGAATCCCCACCTGGCCGCTGAGTTTATTCAGCAGGCCGTCGCGCAGGTCGAGCAGGTCGGCCGGCAGATTGCCGGTCTGGCCGTGAATCTTGCCAATCTCTTCATTCAGGCTGGCCAGCTGGCGCGTGACGTCGTTGATGTCGGTCACACTCTGTTCAATCTGGCTGTTACTGCTTTTCTGCAGGCCGTTCAGCGCCTGGCCCTGAGTGTTAAGCTGCGAGGTCAGCGCGGTAAATTGCAGATAAGCCGCCTGGCGCGCCGACGCGCTGGAGGCATCGCCATTCAGCGTTTCCAGCCCTTTAAACAGATTATTCAGGGAAACCGAAAAGTTAGCGCTGTCGTCACCGAACAGCTTGTCAATCTGGCTGAGCTGCGACAGCCGGCCGTCATGCTGCATAAAGCTGCTGTTGGCGTCGCGCAGCTGCTGATTGGCAAATCCGCTGTAGGCGCGTTCGATGCCGTTAATCTGCGTGCCGTAGCCAAAAAAACCGTTGGCGGTGGTGCGGCCACCGGCTTCGCCGAACTGCGCGCTCTGGCGGCTGTAGCCGGGGGTCATGGCATTGCTCAGGTTATTGCCGACAACGTGCAGTGCCGTCTGCGCGGCGCCCAGACCATTTCTGGCCAGATACATCAGATTCATGGTTTCCCCGTACAATCGGTCAAATTGAGACAAATCCCTACTCAACCCATCGGTGATTACAGAAATTTCTGAAATAAAAAATCAGAACAGCGTTGAGAGATCGGTTTGATAGGCGCTGACGCTGGCGCTCACCGTGCTTTTTACCCGCTGCATAATGCTGATCAGTTTGCTGGCGTAATGCGGATCGGTGGCGTAGCCGCTGTGCTGCAACGCCTGCGCCGCCTGCTCGCCGCTGGCGGCGTCAGTGACCGCCCGGTAGCGCGGGTTGTCAGCGATGAAGCGCGCGTAATCGCTCAGCGCCTCGCTGAAAGAGTCATAGACGCGGAACGCGGCGCGGGTTTTGGTCGCGACGCCATCGATAAACTCGGTGGTGGTGATGTCGGTGGTTTTGCCCTGCCAGTCGGGTGAGGCTTTGATGCCAAACAGGTTGTAGCTGCGCTCGCCGCTGGCGGTGCGGATTTCGCCCCGGCCCCAGCCGGACTCCAGTGCGGCCTGAGCAATAATCAGATGGTGATCGATGCCGGTACGCTGTGCCACCGCCAGCGCCGGCTGCATCAGCTGACGGATAAAGTCGTGGCGATCGCCGCCCGCCGCGCTGTTGAGCGGTGCCACCAGCGCGGGCAGCAGGGTTACTGCCGGTTGCGCCGGCTGTGGCGCCAGGCTGTGGCTCAGGCGCTGCATCACCTCCGGCACACGGGTGCCTGCGGTCTGGTTCACCGTCTGTGGTAGCTCGCCCATCTGCTTTAGCATCATCTGCGCCAGCCCCAGCTCGCCGCGTCCCGCCACCTGCTGCGCCAGCTGCTGATCGTACAGGGAGGTCATCATGTCGCCCGCCTGGCTCTGCAGCAAACCGCCGCCGAAGCTGGCCTGACGCATGCTTTTCAGCATCACCTGCACAAACAGGCCTTCCATTTCCCGCGCGGCGCTCTGCATCGCTCCGCGACCGTCGGCGCGCATCTGGCGTTTCAGCGCACTCAGCCCCTGCACGTCAAACGCGGCGTAACGGTGTGGCGCGGTCATCAGTTGGTCTCCAGCCGGGCGCGCAGGCAGCCGGCGTTTTTCATTGACTGCAGAATCGACATCAGGTCATTCGGCGTCGCGCCGAGACGGTTTAAGGCGCGCACCACGTTGTTCAAATCGGTGCTGGTATTAACCTGCTGCAGCGAACCGCCCTGCTCGCGCACTGAGATTTCGGTGTTATTGGTCACCACGGTTTCGCCGCCGGCGAAGGGCGTATCGGGCTGACTGACTTCGCGGTTATTGAACACTTCTACCGTGAGATCGCCCTGCGCCACCGCGCAGGCATCCAGCGTGACGTGCCGGTTCATCACTACCGTACCGGTGCGCGAATTGACGATGACTCTGGCATCCATCACCGCCACCCGCAGCGGCAGGTTCTGCACCTCGGCGAGGAAACGCACTTTGGCCGCCGGTGTGGCTGGTACATACAGCCGCACGCTGCGCGCGTCTTCGGCCTGTGCCGCGCCGCTAAAGCGACGGTTGATGACATCGCTGACCTGCTGCGCCACGCTGAAATCTTCCTCGTGCAGCTGCAGGCGCAGCTCACCCTGGCCGGCAAAATCCAGCGGCACTTCGCGTTCGACCGTCGCACCGTTATCAATGCGCGCGCCGTTGAGCTGATTGACCTGTACCCGGTTACCGCCGCTCTGCGCGCCGGCACCGCTCACCAGCAGGTTGCCCTGCGCAAGCGCGTAAATCTGGTTGTCGGCGCCTTTCAGTGGCGTCATCAGCAGCGTGCCGCCGCGCAGGCTCTTTGCATTGCCGAGCGATGAAACCACCACGTCGATCTTCTCACCGCTGCGCGCAAACGGCGGCAGCTCAGCGGTCACCATCACCGCCGCAATGTTTTTCAGCTGCATATTGACGCCGGGCGGCACGGTAATGCCGAGCTGCGACAGCATGTTGTTCAGGCTCTGGCCGGTGAACGGTGCCTGCATGGTCTGGTCGCCGGTGCCATCCAGACCGACCACTAAGCCATAGCCCATCAGCGCATTGCTGCGCACGCCCTGAATGCTGGCGATATCACGAATGCGCTCGGCGTGAACCGTGGCGCTGCACAGCAGCATCAGCAGCAGACTGCGCATCAGAAAGGTGTTCATTGGTCGGTGCCTATAGCGGAGAGAGAGAAAGGAACAGCCGCTGCAACCAGCCCATCTGCTGCGCCTCATTGATGTAGCCGTTGCCGACGTATTCAATGCGCGCGTCCGCCACCTGAGTGGACGGCACGGTGTTGCCGCTGCTGATGGTGCGCGGATTCACCACGCCGGAGAAACGGATAAATTCAGTACCCTGATTGATGGCAATCTGCTTTTCGCCCACCACGCGCAGGTTACCGTTGGCCAGCAGTTCGGTAACGGTGACGGTGAGCGTGCCGCTGAAGGTATTACGCGCCGCCGCGCCGCCTTTGCCGCTGAAATCATTTTTGCCGCTCATCTCCGCCCGGGCGCGATCGCCGCCCAGCAAACCGCTCAGGGCGTGCGGCACCGCATCAAATCCCAGCCCGGCGCTGCCGTTACGGTTGGCGCTGGCGGAAGAACTCTTGCTGGCACTGACGTTCTCCTGCAACAGGATGGTCAGCGTATCGCCGACGTTGCGCGGCCGGCGATCTTCAAACATCGGCTGATAGCCGTAATTCATCGCCTGGCCGGTCTGGAAAATAGCGCCATTGGTGACACTGACCGGTGTCTCCACCGGCGCCGCCGAGGTCGCGCCCTGTACCAGCGGCGCGTGCGGCATCACGCTGCAGCCGCTGAGTACCAGAGACAGCGCCAGCGTGACAAAAAAAGTTGTTGAGTACGGTTTCATAGCGGATCGTCAGGCGGCCGCGCGCTGCGGCCAGCACATTAAAGTTGCGTCAGGCGTTGCAGCATCTGGTCTGAAGTGGAGACCGCTTTGCTGTTGACCTCGTAGGCGCGCTGCGTCTGGATCATGTTCACCAGCTCTTCAGCGACGTTGACGTTCGATCCCTCGATATAGCCCTGTTTCAGCTTGCCCGCGCCGTTCAGGCCAGGCGTCGACTCATTCGGCGCACCGGAAGACTGGGTTTCGCGATACAGGTTTTCGCCGATGCTCTCCAGTCCGGCATCGTTGGTGAAGGTCACCAGCGAGATCTGCCCGACCACCACCGGTGCGGTCTGGCCCGGCACCGTGACGCTGACCATGCCGTCCACGCCAATGGTCAGCTTGTCCGCTTCGGCCGGCAGCGTAATGCCCGGCATCAGCGTGTAGCCGCTGGCGGTGACCATCTGACCATTCTGATCCTGCTGGAACGAGCCATCGCGGGTGTAAGCCAGCGTGCCATCCGGCATCTGCACCTGGAAAAAGCCCTGACCTTCAATCGCCACTTCGTGGGCGTTATTGGTCTGGCTCAGGTTGCCCTGACTGTGAATGCGCTGCGTCGCTACCGGACGCACGCCGGTGCCGAGCTGCAGGCCGGTCGGAATGGTGGTCTGCTCGGAAGACTGCGCGCCAGGCTGGCGCAGTGTCTGATAATGCAGATCCTCAAACATCGCCCGCTGGCGCTTAAAGGCGGTGGTCGAGACGTTGGCCAGGTTATTGGAGATCACGTCCATGTTGGTTTGCTGGGCTTCGAGGCCGGTTTTCGCAATCCATAACGAGCGAATCATCAGTTGACTCCCGGAAGCGCGGTTTAGCCCGCGCTCAGTAATTGGTTAGCGGCGCGCGCGTTTTCATCCACGCTGCCGATCAGTTTCATGTTCATGTCGAAGCCGCGCGCGGTGGCGATCATCTCGACCATCGCCTGTGCCGGGCTGACGTTGCTGCCCTCCAGCGCGCCGCTGGTCAGCCGCAGCGCCGCATCGGCCGGCAGTTCGCCGCTATCCGCGAGAAACAGGCCATCATCGCTGCGGCGCAGGCTGTTGATTGGCGCACTGACCAGTTTGAGCCGGCCTGCCGGCGTCAGCACATTGGCCTGATCGCCCGCGCCGCGGGCGGTGACGGTGCCATCGGCAGCGACGGTCAGCGTGGCCTGCGGCGGCACCGTTAGCGGTCCGCCGTCACCCAGCAGCGCCAGACCGGCAATGCGCAGCTGCCCTTCGCTGTCGACCTCAATGCTGCCGTTGCGGGTGTAGGCTTCGCTGCCGTCCGCACGCTGCACCGCCAGCCAGCCTTCGGCCGGCAGCACCACATCCAGCTCGCGGCCGGTTTGCTGCACCGGCCCCTGCTGGCTGGCATGCCACGGCGTGGTGGCGGTAGCCAGCGTGCGCGTCAGCACACCGTGACCGGTGACCGGCACCGCGCGCGTGGCGCTGAGCTGGGCGCGGAAGCCCGGCGTGCTGCTGTTGGCCAGATTGCCGGCGGTAACCGACTGGCGATCCATGGCGGCACTGGCGGCGCCCATGGCGGTATAAATCGCGCGATCCATAGCCGCCCTTACCGCAGCGTCGAGAGCGTCTGCAGCAGCTCAGACTGGGTTTTGATAGTTTGCGAGTTGGACTGGTAGTTACGCTGGTAGACGATCATGTTGACCATCTCTTTGCCCAAATCGACGTTGGACGCCTCCAGCACGCTGCCGTGCAGCTTGCCGAGGTTGCCGGTACCGGAGAGACCGTTGGTGGCCTGACCCGATTCCGGCGTTGCCGACCAGGTGTTATTGCCCTGCGACGCCAGTCCGCCCGGATTGGTGAAATTCGACAGCACCACCTGACCAATCAGTTGCTGCTGGCCGTTGCTGTAGGAGGCGATGATCTGGCCGTTATCGCCGACGGTGTAGCCATTCTGTTTGCCTGGCTCATAGCCGTCAGTTTTTGCCGGCACCATCGCGGTGTCGCTGGCCTGCTGCGTCATGCCGCTCAGATCCAGTTTGAAGTTGAGCGGATCGCCGCCCTTAAAAGCCGCGCCAATGATGTCCACTTCCGCCGGCGTGCTGGTCAGCTCCCCTGCGCTATTGAACTGCAACGTAGTTTCCTGGAACTCGGGGTTGCCGGGCGCAGAGGTATCGCGGGTTTTCACTGTCCACTGGTTGTCGGCGGTTTTGATGTAATAAACATCCACGGTGTGCTTGTTGCCGAGGCTGTCGTAGGCTTCCACCACGCTGGCGAAGTTGTAGGTGCTGGCATCGCTGGCGTCGAAGTCAGCCAGCACTTTGTTGTCGTCGCTGGAGTTGAGGTTGCCCTGCAGGCTACCGCTGGTGGAGGCTTTGGCCGGCATCTGCGTATCCGGGATCTGGATCGGTCCGAGCGGCGAGCCTGGCTGAATGCTGGGTGGCGTGCCGGTGGCCTGATAGCCAGTCAGGTACAGGCCGTTGTTGGTGATAAAGCCGTCGGCGTCTTTGGTGAACTCACCGTTGCGGCTGTAGAATATTTTGCCCGCGGCATCGGTCAGGCGAAAAAAACCGTTGCCCTGAATGCCCATCGACAGATTGCTGTTGCCCTGGCTGAGAATGCCGTCACCAAAATTCTGGTTGACGCCCAGCACCTGCACGCCCATGCCGACCTGCGAACCGGCAAACACATCGCCGAAGGTGATCGAACCCGATTTAAAGCCGACGGTTTGTGAGTTGGCAATATTGTTGCCGACCACATCCAGCGCCTGCGAGGCGGCATTCAGACCGCTTAAACCCTGAGAAAAGCCCATAATGAATAACTCGTATAATCGCGAAAGAAATTAAAGAATTTGCACGATGTCGCCAATGCCTACCGCGCCATCTTTGCCCAGCTGAATTAATGCGCCGGTCGGAGTAAAAGAAACGCCCTCTACTTTGGCTTTTTTCAGCGACTGAATTTCCGGTGCGTCCCCTTCGGTGGTAGACGCGGAATAGGTCACGCTATATTCGCCGTCAGCCGGCGGAGTCGCGGGCTGGAAGTTGGTTAAATCGTCCAGCGTATATTTATTGACGCCGGCTTTGACATTTTTCAGTTCGGCGGTGTAGGTATTGCCATTGGCATCCTGCAGATTCACTTTTACCGTTTCGGCATCGCTGCCCAGCGCAAAAGCAAAGTCATGATTTGCGTCGTCGCCGAATCCGACGCGGGTGTCACCTTCGATATAGACATCGCGACCGACCCACTCCGCCACATTTAACTGCTGCATGCTGCCCACTAACATGCCAACGCTCTCCAGCGTGCTGTTTAATTTCTCGACGCCGGCGGCGGTATTAAACTGCGCCAGTTGTGAAGTCAGCTGGTTATTATCCATTGGATTAGTGGGATCCTGGTTTTGCATTTGCGCCACCAGCAGCGTCATAAAGCTTTGCGTCAAATCATCCGCGCTGGTGCCGCCGCGCGTACCGTTGACATTGTTATTTCCGTTCATCACCGGATTGACGGCCATCTTCGTTCCTTACTGACCGATAGTCAGGGTTTTTAACAGCAGGGACTTTGCCGAATTCATCACTTCAACGTTGGCCTGATAACTGCGCGAGGCGGCAATACTGTTCACCATTTCATGGACTACGTTGACGTTCGGCATGTGCACGTAACCGGCGTCGTCGGCCAGCGGGTGGTCCGGCTCGTAGTGCAGCCGGTCCGGCGCGCTGTCTTCCAGCACCTCCGTCACCTCCACGCCGCCAGTCTGCTGGCCCGCCTGCGGTTTGACGCGAAACACCACGCTGCGCGCGCGGTAGGCTTCGCCGTCGGGTCCGGCGATACTGTCGGCATTGGCGATATTACTGGCGCTAACGTTAATGCGTTTACTTTGCGCCGACATGGCGGAACCGGTGATATCAAAAATAGAGAAAATTGACATGGAACAAATTATCCTTGCAGCACGCTCATCATTTTTTTAATTTCCCCGTTGAGAAAGGTCAGCGATGACTGATATTTCACATTGTTGTCGGCGAATTGCACGCGTTCACGATCCATGTCTACGGTATTACCGTCGGCACTGGGTTGATCCGGCACGCGGTATAAGAGTCTGGCATCCGGCAGCACGCTGGTCTGCGCGGCAATATGTCCTTTAGCGGTGATCGCCAGCGTCAGGGGGCTGTTATTTACGCTATCCGCCTGTACGCGCGCCTTTAATTGTTGCGTAAAATCAATATCGCGCGCCTGATAGCCAGGCGTATCGGCATTGGCGATATTGCCCGCCAGGATTTGCTGCCGTTGATTGAGTAAACCCAGCGCCTGCTGTTGAAAATGCAGCGCATTACTTAGCTTATCCAGCATCGCTCACCTTTCCGCCGTTAAAAATTGACGCGTGCATTCTAGTGGCGCCGCTAACAATTTTTATACTGCGAAAAAATCGCACAAATATCCGCAATTAGCCGGATAAAATCTTTCGCTGCGCCCGCCCCGCGTGAAGCAGATAATCAACCGCAGAAGTGCGACCATATTCCGCCATTCATTAAGCGGCGGTTGCTTTATACTGGCGTCCTCTTTTTTCAGGTTATTTCGCGATGAATGCGTTTCCTTCACCACCTCTGGCGCTGACGGTGGCGCTGCTGTGCTGCGCCCCGCTGGTTTCAGCGCAAAGCACGCTGGAAAACCAGCTCAGCATCTGGGTGCAGCAGCATCAGCCGATCGCCGCAGACGTGGCGGTACACCAGCAGGTACGGCTGCTGTCGCGCGGTAAGGCGCTGGATACGCTGTGCGCCGCGCCGCAGTTCAGCGCAGCCGGCCAGCCGGCGCGGATGGTGGGTAACCGCACGCTGACCGCACAGTGCGGCAGCCGGCGCTATTTTCTGCAGGTTGAGGTCAGCGCCACCGGCAGCTGGTATGTGGCGCAGCGCACGCTGGCTCCGGGGGAAACGCTGCGCGCGGACGATCTGCGCCGCGTCTCCGGCGATCTCGCCGCGCTGCCGCCCGGCGCGCTGTTACGGCAGCAGGCGCTAATCGGTCAGGTCACGCTGCGCGCGCTGGCTGCGGGACAGGTTCTGACCCAGGGCCAGCTGCGCCGCAGCTGGCGTATACGTCAGGGAGAAGAGGTCGATATCGTGGCGCAGGGCCAGGGCTTTCGCCTGCGCAGCAAAGGCAAGGCGCTGAATAACGCGGCGATCGGCCAGACGCTGGCGGTGAAAACCGCCGCCGGTCAGCGCTTGCAGGGCGTGGTGAGTGCGGACGGAAAAATTTTACTCAGCCTGCCGTAATAAATTTTAGATTTTTTCGTTTGTCCCGATAGAAACAGTAAAGCCGCGAAAAAACAGGACCTATCTATGAGCATTGACAGAACGCAAACCACGTCGCCGGTGCAGAGCATCAGCACGCTGGCCGACCTGCGCACCGCACCGTCAGCGCGCGAGCGTGCCGAACCCCGCAGCGTGCGCAGCAGTGACGATCACGTCAGCCTGAGCAGCTACGCCCGGCAGGCCACCGCAGATGACAGCCGCGATATCAACAGCGCCCGTCTGGATGCGCTGCGTGCCGCGCTGAATGACGGCAGCTATACCCTTGATACCGACCAGATCGCTGCCGCGCTGGTCGATGAAATGTTTAACGGATAAGTACGATGACGACCACCGGGGACACCCTGAGCAGCGTGCTGCAGCAGATGCAGACCGCACTGGCCGAACTGGCGCTGGTATTAAAAGAGGAAGTGGCGCAGCTTAACCGCAGCCAGATCAATCCGGTCTCGCTGCAATTACTCACCGACAGCAAAAGTCAGCTGCTGGCGACGCTACAGCACTATGACGACTGCCGCCGTGCCGGTGAACAGGCTGAGGGTGTCGCGGCGCCTTACGCAACCGACAGCGCGCTGGCGGCGCAGTGGCGCAAGGTGCTTGAACAGGTGCACGCTAACAACCAGCATAACCAGCGTGTCCATCAGCTGCTGGAGATGCACCGCAGCAAAACGCAGCAGCTCAATCAGCTGGTGCAACAGGCCGGTGCCGACCAGCGCCTGTACGGTGCTGCCGGAAGCGCCCCGTCTGATGGCCGCGGCCGGGTATTCAGCTCGCGCGCCTGATAGCCCTTGCTGCATTGACTTCTTTCGTGGCGCAGGTACATTTTACGCCATGAAAACCTTTCTGATTATTGTCCCGGACGGCGGCATGCTGTTCGAGGCGGCGGGTATCGCCGACATCCTGATGCACGCCAACCTGCACCTGCCGGTGGGCGTCGCTGGCGCACGCTATCGTATCAGCATTGCGACCACGCAGCCGCACCAGGTGATCCACGGCCAGTCCGGCCTCAATCTGCTCGCCGATCTCAAACTGGCTGAACTCGATCCGCGCGAACGCTGGGACACCATCATGATTACCGGCCGCGGTGATAACCCCGAAGAACGCAACATGGTGGTGGACTGGATTAAGCTGGCTGCCCCGCAGGCGCGCCGCGTGGTGTCGATTTGCGGGGCGGCAATGCTGCTGGCGGAGGCGGGATTGCTGGATGGCCGGCGCGCCACCAGCCACTGGCGTCTGCTGGACACGCTGCAGGCCAGCTATCCGCGCGTGCAGGTTGAAGGCGGCCCGCTGTATATTCAGGACGGCCCAATCTGGACCTCCGGCGGCGTCAGCTCCGGCTTCGATCTGACGCTGGCGCTGATAGAGGAAGATTTTGGTTTCAGCGTGGCGCGCGACATCGCACAGGATATGGTGATGTATCTGCGTCGTCCCGGCGGCCAGATGCAGTTCAGCCGCTTTCACCTGCAGTCCGTCAGCGAGTCGGGGCCGATTGCTCAGTTGCAGAGCTGGATCGCCGCCCATCTGGCGGAAGACCTGTCGGTGGAGAAACTGGCGGCCCAGGTGGCGATGAGCCCGCGTAACTTTACCCGCGTGTTCAGCCGCGAAACCGGCGTTTCACCGGCGCGCTATGTGGCTGAAGCGCGGCTGGCGGCGGCGCGCGAACGGCTGGAGCAGACGCGCGAGACGCTGGAACGCATCGCCATCGCCACCGGCTTTGGCAGCAGTATCAACCTGCGGCGCAGCTTCGAGCGCCAGCTGCATCTCACGCCCAACGAATATCGCCAGCGCTTTCACAGCCGCAAAATGGCGTAAAGTGATCCTTTTTTGTCGTTTACGCCAGCGCGCCTCCGGCCTAAAGTGACTGCAGTAACTTCACTAAGGAGTCAGTCATGATCAAGGTAGGCATTAACGGTTTTGGCCGTATCGGACGTAACGTATTCCGCGCCGCGCTGGGCAGCAGCGACATCGATATTGTGGCGATTAACGATCTCACCGACAGCAAAACGCTGGCGCATCTGCTGAAGCACGACTCCCTGCTGGGTCGGCTGCCGGCAGAAGTCAGCGCTGGCGACGGCGAGCTGCGCATTGATGGCAAACCAGTGCGGGTGTTCAGCGAGCGCGATCCGGCCAATATTCGCTGGCGTGAAGTGGGCGTGGATATCGTCATCGAAGCCACCGGCTTTTTTACCGAGCGTGACAAGGCCGCGGTGCATATCACGCACGGCGGCGCCAAACGCGTGATCATCTCTGCGCCGGGCAAAAATGATGATTTGACGATTGTGATGGGCGTCAACGACCAGCGCTACGATCCGCAACAGCACTTTGTAGTGAGCAACGGCAGCTGTACCACTAACGGCCTGGCGCCCGCCGCGCAGGTGCTGCATCAGGCGTTTGGTATTGAGCACGGTCTGATGAACACCACCCATGCCTATACCAACAGCCAGGCGCTGCATGACCAGCCAGAGAAAGATCTGCGCGGCGCGCGTGCGGCGGCGCTGTCGATTGTGCCCTACTCCAGCGGCGCAGCTAAAGCGCTCGGCCGGGTGATTCCGGAACTGGAAGGCCGCTTAACCGGTTACTCGCTGCGCGTGCCGGTGCCGGTGGTGTCGGTGGTGGATCTGACGGTGACGCTGAAACGCGACGTGACGGCCGAAGAGGTGAATGACGCCTTTAAAGCCGCTGCTGCTGCGGGTCCGCTGCAGGGTATCCTCGGCTACAGCGATGAGCCGCTGGTCTCCAGCGATTATCAGGGCGATGCGCGCTCATCGATTATCGACGGCTTATCGACGCTGGTGATTGGTGGCAACCTGGTGAAGATCCTTGCCTGGTACGATAACGAATGGGGCTTCTCCAACCGTCTGGTTGACCTCGCACGCCTGATGGCACAGCGCGGTCTGTAACCTCCCCGGCGGCGTGCGCCCGACCTGCGCGCGCCGCGCTAATGCGCCAGATAGAAGATCAGATGCATTCCCGGTGCCTGCTCAATTTGCAGTGAGGTAAAGGTGTATGTCTGCATCCTCCCTTCGACATCAATCAGGGTTTTATTGCCCGCGCCGATTTTCCCCACATCATGGTCATTCCACAGCGTGCGAAACCCAGCACTGCGCGCCAGCAAATCCTCGATCACCACCTCGAATTCCTGCGCCTGATTGCTGGCGGCATAACCGGCGCGAAACGCCGACAGCGTATGGCGCGCCGCCTCTTCCCAGCCATGAATGCGCTGCTGGTAGGCTTCACTGATGAACATTAGCTTGAGCGAGTTGCGATCCGCCGGAGGCAGGGCCGCCCAGTCGACAATCAGCGACTGCGCTGCCGGATTCCAGTAGACAATATCCATGTTGGCGCGGCGCACAAACGCCGGATGTGGGTCCAGCGCATCCACCATCGCCCTCACCTCAGGCGGCAATTCATGACTGAAAGGTTGCGAATGTGCGTTACCAAACACCAGCGCTTCAAGATACTCCTGCTCGGTGACCGAGAGTTGTAGCACTTTGCCGATACGCTGCAGCGCGGCGGGCGAAATACTAATGTCGCGGCCCTGCTCGAGCCAGGTGTACCAGCTGACGCTGACCGCCGCCAGCTGTGCCACTTCTTCGCGCCGCAGTCCGCTGACGCGCCGGTTTTGCCGGCTGAAGCCATAGATCTGCGGATCAATACGCGCGCGCTGGCGGGTAAGGAAGTTTTTCACATCTTCACCACGCGATTTTACGGCCTGGGTATGACCTGTAGTCATAGGATAAACCACCCCATTTTTCACTGACTGATTGACATTTACTATCACCGGACAGAGTAAGGTATCTCAGCGGAGTAAAGCAAAGTATGTCAGCAGATTCAGTTTCCGCCGGACGGCAAGCAGTCCGGCACACCCGGGTGAGCCTGATCACCATGCTCACCGGCATGGTGACCCTGATTGTGGTAATGGGTATCGGCCGCTTTTCACTCACGCCGCAGATCCCGCTGATGATCGCCAACGGTCACCTGACCCTCTCCAGCGCTGGTGTGCTGGCGGCGATGAATTACATCGGCTACCTGCTGGGTGCACTGCACGTGAGCCGGATCACCGCCCATCACGCGCGCTACCTGAAGGCCGGTTTGCTGGCCACCGCGCTGGTGACTCTGCTCTCCGGCTTTAGTCATGCCTGGGTACTGCAGTGCCTGTTCCGTGTGGTGGCGGGTATCGGTGGTGCCTGGGCCCTGATTATCGTCACCTCCTGGACGCAGATGGTGCTGGCACAGCAGCAGGCCCCGCGCATGTCCGCCGCGGTATTTGCCGGCCCGGGAGCCGGCATCACCCTGAGCGGCGTGCTGGCGTGGCTTATCGCCCGGTTACACCTGAATGACGATCGCGCCTGGCAATGCTATGGCTTGGTCGCGCTGGCTGGCGTGCTGCTGGTGTGGCGCGCGCTGCCCGCGTCGCTCCCCGCCCGGCAGCGGGAAAGTGCGTCGGCGGCTCCAGGTCGCTCGGTAAAACGGCTATGGCTGGCCTATACGCTGGCCGGTTTCGGCTACATTTTGCCCGCGACGTTTCTGTCACAAATGGCGCACAGCCTGTTTGCTCAGGGTCAGCTGGCAGCGCTTTTCTGGCCGCTGTTTGGACTTTGCGCAGTGGCTGGTGTGGTGCTGATTATGCTGTTTTCAGCGCGCCTGAATACGCGCCTCTGCCTGGCGTGGGTTATGGTCCTGCAGGGGCTGGGCGTGGCCAGCGGCGTGCTCATCCCGGGCGTGAGCGGGCTGCTGATCTCAACGGTGATGGTCGGGCTGGGGTTTCTTTCGATTATGCAGCTGTCGATGCAGCTGGCGCGCGCCGTCTCCAATATCAGCGTGGCAAAAACCGTGGCGATATTGACGTCAGGCTATGCCACTGGTCAGCTAATCGGGCCGCTGATCTCCGCCGCCAGCGTGCAGATTTTTGCTTCACTGCACCCCGCGCTGCTGCTGGCCGCTGGCGGACTGGTGCTGGGCGGGCTGCTGGTGCTGCGCATCCGCCCGCACTGACGCGCTTACTTCAGTGCCATCGCCTGCTTAAGCGTGAAGAACAGGTCGGTCTGATCGGTCAGGCCGACCACATTCGCCGCGTGCGGACCGTAGGCCGCGATGCGCAACTGGGTGCCGGTGTGCTCCTGGGAATCCTCTTCCGAGTTACCGTAGCTGATGGTCATCACTGCGCCATCTTTGGTGTTGAGCGCCTGAGTCAGACCCGGCGCTTTGGTGCCGTTTTCAACGATCTGGCTGCTGTGCGCGTGATCGGCGGTGACCACCACCAGCGTATCGCCGTGCTCGCGCGCATACGCCAGCGCCACCTGCACCGCCTCATCTAAATCGACGGTTTCACCAATCTGACCGCACGGGTTAGCAGCGTGATCCTGCTTATCAATCGACGCGCCCTCCACCTGCAGGAAGAAGCCATGACTGTTGTGGCTGAGCAGGTCGATGGCTTTTTGCGTCATCTGCGCCAGGGTTGGCATTGATGCCGGGCGGTCTTTGTTGACCTCACAGGTCACCACCGGTTTATCCAGATTGCCATGATAGCTGGCTTTTGGCCCCTGCCAGCGCACCGGCATGTTGCCCTCCGAGAACAGCCCCAGCAGTGGCGTCTGTTGATTCGCCTGCTGTACCGCATTCAGCGCGGCGAGATTATCGACCAGCTGGAATCCCCGTACTTCGGCCTGCTCGCGCAGGGTTTTACCCTGGTAGTCGCCCGCTTTAGCTCGCTCAGCGAAGGATTTGGCGCCGCCGCCCAGCGTGACGTCGGGACGGGTTTGCAGCAGCTGCTCGCTGATCGATCCTTTCCCGCCCTGCTCCAGCGCGTTACCCGGACACAGCTCAGTGGTTTTTTCCGGGCCGTAGCATTTGCGCGAGGTAACGTGCGCCATCAGCGCGGCCGGCGTGGCATCCTGCAGTTCTGCGGTGGAGACGTTGCCGGTGGCTTTGCCGGCTGCTTTGGCCAGCTCAAGCAGCGTGACCTGATCTGTGCCGTTGACATCGACGCCAATCGCGCCGTTATAAGTTTTCGTGCCGGTGGCCCAGGCGGTGGCCGACGCGGCAGAATCCGTTACGTAGTTTGGCTTATGCGTTTTCTTGTCCAGTGAGTAATGGGTGTACTGGCCGGTGAGCGGCAGCGTATCAATACCGGGAAAGAAACCGCCAGCCCCCATTGCCTGATTGCGTGCCGCGGTGATTTCGGAATCGCCCATGCCATCGCCAATCAGCAGGATGACATTCTTCGCCGTGCTATTACTCAATGAGGCTTTCAGCGCCTCGGTCTGGTCGCCGCTCAGGCGACGCGCGCCGCCGTGCTGGGTGATATCGCCGATGGCGGCGCGTTGATAGCTGGCGCTCTCTGCCAGCGCGGACGTGGTGGTGAGTGAAGCCAGCAGAGAGAGCGTGAAAAGAGGTAAGTGTTTCATTTATCAGCATCCTTATCCGTAGATATAACCAAATGTTTCCGCCGACAAGTCTGCGACAGTGCGGTGACACTTTTGTGTCAGTTAAGGAATATTTTGATGACAAAGCCGGCAAAGTGGAGAGGCTTAAGGCAATCTGCGCAGAGGTTAAGCGAATAGAAAAAAAGGAGAAAATAGCCCTTGACCCTTATCGCTGAACTCCCTATAGTAGCGCCCCGTTGACCCAGTGCGGTCAGCAAACAAAATGTGGTGAGGTGTCCGAGTGGCTGAAGGAGCACGCCTGGAAAGTGTGTATACGGCAACGTATCGGGGGTTCGAATCCCCCCCTCACCGCCATCATTCAGAGAAGAGCCTGTACGCAAGTACGGGCTTTTCTCATTTATATTCTCCACGCGTGGGGGGATGAGAATCCCCGATTGGAGGTTCGACAACTGGCGCATGCCAGTTGGACAGCGGAGCCTGCGACGCTGCCCGCAGGGTGAGCGAAGCGAATCAATCCCCCCCTCACCGCCATCATTTATATAAAAGTGCCCAGTTAATAGCTGGGCATTTTTATTTGTATATTCTCCCGACCTGGGGGGATGAGAATCCCCGATTGGGGGTTCGACAACTGGCGCATGCCAGTTGGACAGCGGAGCCTGCGACGCTGCCCGCAGGGTGAGCGAAGCGAATCAATCCCCCCCTCACCGCCATCATTCAGAGAAGAGCCTGTACGCAAGTACGGGCTTTTCTCATTTATATTCTCCACGCGTGGGGGGATGAGAATCCCCGATTGGAGGTTCGACAACTGGCGCATGCCAGTTGGACAGCGGAGCCTGCGACGCTGCCCGCAGGGTGAGCGAAGTGACAAAACGGCAGGATAGCCGTTTTGCATGGCTGCAAGCCACCCGGAGGGCGAGGCACAGGGATGTGCCGAGTGATATCAATCCCCCCCTCACCGCCATCATTTATATAAAAGTGCCCGGTTAACAGCTGGGCATTTTTATTTGTCTGTTCTCCAGGTGCTTTTGTGCCACAGGACGCATAATCGAAAGATCCCCTTTCGCTGCAATATCGCGTGGGCAGCGGACCGTGTACTCTTACCGGAAATTCTGCAGGGTATCCTTTTCATCCACTGATGATGTCGCTGAATTAAGAGGGAATGCGCGATGACCAGACTGAAAAAGCACCGGCCATGTTCCGGCCACTCTTTTCGCTGCTTAATGAGACGGACGAACCATTGCCTGACGGGAGAGCGTTAACATGGCCGTTCAGTCAAACGTATCCCACATTCTTAACGAACTCGCGCACAACGCCCGGCAGATAGACGAGAGCCAGGCGCAGGCATTGATCGCACAAATTCGCAGCGCGAAACACATTTTCCTGCAGGGTGCCGGGCGCAGCGGCATTGCTATCCGCGCGTTCGCTAACCGCCTGTTGCATCTGGGTTTCTCTGTCAGCATGGTGGGTGAAATCTCGTCACCCCACTCCAGACCAGGCGATTTATTGATTATTGGTTCTGGCAGTGGCGAAACCGCGAGCCTGAAAGCACTGGCGCTGAACGCCGTTGAGCGCGGTGTCGATGTGGCGCTGATTACCCTGAAAGCAGATTCAGGCATCGGCAGACTGGCCAAATGCGTGTTGGTATTACCCGGCAACGTTAAAACCGATAACGCACGCAGCGCCGGACGATTCTCGCAGCCAATGGGCTCGGCCTTTGAGCAGCTTTGCTTCATCACCTGTGACGCCATGGTGCTTGAAATCATGCATCAGTGCGGTGAAACCAGCGAGAGCATGTTCAGCCGCCATGCGGACTTCGAATAACAGCATAACGCTTTTCCCGAACGTCGCTGATTTATACGCGGCAAATCTGACACCGAAACCCTGTGTGGTGATACGGTATGGCCGCTGATACGGGTGTGCAGGTTAGATAATTTATTCTGTTTATATTTAAGCGTAATTGATTTCCCTGGTGCCGGAGTCAGTTATTGATGTGGATAAGGCCACGCATGATCGAGGCCGGTTGATGACAGGATGCCTGTGACGGCCAGCCAGGCGATCACCAGCGCGAAGACAATAATTGCTGTAATTTCAATTGATTTAATCCAATGACGCTTAGCCATAAATACCCCTTCTCAGTTCAGGTGTTTGTACACGCTTCACTGAAGATAAGATGTTACCGGTAAAGCGCAAGCGTTGATCACATCATGAAACATAAAGCACAGCTTATTGATTATTTGCGGCGCGAAAATTTGGCATAGCCGTTTGCCCGTCTGCTGGCGTCCTGGTACATCCGGGTTTTTCGTGGGGTGAGTGATGTTATCCTTCAGACGCTGCGTGCACCGGGCTGACCGCATCCGTTGCCGCTAACCCATTTTTGTGACGCACAATATCCGCCATGATTGCCAGCGCGATTTCCGCCGGGGTTTTGCTGCCGATATCCAGCCCAACCGGTGCGTGAATGCGCTGCAACTGCGCCGGCGTCAGCTCCGCAATCGCGCTCAGGCGCGCTTTGCGTTTGGCGCTGTTGCGCTGCGAGCCCATCGCACCGAGATAAAATGCCGGCAGATTGACCGCTTCCATCATGGTGAGATCATCAATACGCGCATCATGCGTCAGCGAGAGGATCGCCGTGGCGGCATGACAGCCCTCGCGTTCCAGATACACTGCCGGAAACTGCTGCACCAGTTTGACATCCGGCGCCAGTTCGGCCGCCATATTGCTCAGCACCTCTTCACGGTGTTCACAGACGATGGTTTCGAATCCCAGCGCCAGCGCGAAGTTGGCACAGTAAACGGCGACGCTGGAGAGTCCGGCAAGGATCAGGCGCGGCGCGGCACTCAGGGTCAGAACGATTTCACCGTCAGTGACATGGGTGCGGGCGCGACGGGTATAAGGCGCCGGTTCGAGGGCGTGACACGGCTGCGGCAGCGTCAGGCGTTTGGTGATAGCTCGCGCGCCGGTCAGCGCATCCTCCAGCTGCTGTAAGTAGCCCAGCGTGGCGGCACCGGCAGGCAACCGTTCGACCAGAATATCCAGTACGCCGCCGCACGGCAGCGCGCGGTCAGGCGTGTCGCCCCCCTCACCGTAGCGCACCAGTTGACTGGCGGCAGAGAACGCCTGCTGCTGAACGCGGGTGATAAAATTCTCCTCGACGCAGCCGCCGGAAAGGGAACCGCTATAGCGCCCATCGGCGCGAATCACCATCATCGCGCCCGGCGGGCGCGGCGATGAGCCGTACGTGCTGAGCACGGTACACAGCCACACCGGCTGCGCTTCCGCCCACTGCTGCGCCATCCTTACCACCTGCACATCAAGAGAGTGCATGACTTTCTCCGCTCATCGTTTCCGCCCTTTTTCTTCCCGTAAGCATAGCAATGAAAAACCCGGCCGCAGCCGGGTTGAGATTAGCTATTTTTTCAAGGTTAACTGTAAGCATGCAGCGTGCGCTGGCACAGTGCCGAGCGGACGCAGTCGTCTTTACCGAAACGCACCACGCCAATCATCTCATCCTCTTCGAAGCGCGCCAGCGCATCGGCAAGGCCAGATTTGACGCTGGCGGGCAGGTCGCATTGGGTAACATCACCGTTGACAATCACGGTGACGTTTTCGCCCAGGCGGGTCAGGAACATCTTCATCTGTGCAGCGGTGACGTTTTGCGCCTCATCCAGAATCACCACCGCATTCTCAAAGGTACGTCCGCGCATATACGCGAAGGGCGCGATCTCTACCTTGGCGATTTCGGGTCGCAGGCAGTACTGCATAAAGGAAGCGCCGAGACGTTTAACCAGAACGTCGTAAACCGGTCGGAAATAAGGGGCGAATTTCTCGGAGATGTCTCCTGGCAGGAAACCGAGATCTTCATCCGCCTGTAAAACCGGGCGCGTCACAATGATCCTTTCGATGTCCTTATTGATCAGGGCCTCGGCTGCTTTCGCAGCGCTGATCCAGGTTTTACCGCAGCCGGCTTCACCGGTCGCGAATATCAGCTGTTTCGTTTCTATGGCGTTAAGATAGTGCGCCTGAGCATCGTTTCTGGCCTCAATTGCTGACCGGTCACGCACATCGCGCGCCATGCCAATTGCATCCAGCCCACCCATCTGCACCAGCGAAGTGACCGATTCTTCTTCACGCTGACGATGACTGCGAGAGTCACTGCGAAGCACTCGGCGGGCTTCACGACGCGCTTTGATCACTGCTTTCTGTCTTCCCATAGTGGCACCTTACAGTTGGTTTCATTTATCGCGGCGGATCACCCGCGGCGATGATTTGAACGCTTTAGAGGTTTTGTTGGCTTCCTTGTAAGCCGTATCGAGCCAGTGAGAAAAGTGTGCAACAACGCCGAAACGCTGCCGCGCACCGGTAAACAACGGAAATGAATTCGAAGGCGATAAAAGAAAGAAGAGAATTATCAGGCGGGAGACGCTCCCCCGCGGCTAACTGCGCTAGCTGACGTGTATTTAACTGTCCGTATGAGGACCGGGCCATGCGCGAACTCCAGTGGACTTAGCCACACAACTGACGACGCTATGACTAAAGTTCATCATATTTCCGCCGATTTGCAACACTATTTTTACTTTATGGCAAAGAAATCCCGATAAGCGGAGCATCGCTCCGGTGTGCTTAAATTAAATTAGTGATGTTATTCAATGGGATGGATAATTCAGGGCTTAACAAACTGTTTCAGAAAATTCGGATGTGGCAGCGTAACAGGGGAAATTTAAGACGGGCTTAACGGCAGCGCCTGCCGCGCCCTGTGGCGGACAAGCGCTGTACATTAATTAATCAGGCCTGCAACAACGGCTGTCCCAGATAATGATTTTTGTCCGCCACGCCGGGCAAAACAAAAAAGTATCCGCCGCCGATGGGACGAATATATTCCTCCAGCGCTTCACCGTTCAGTCGTTTCTGCACGGTAATAAAGCCTTTGCTTAAATCATGCTGATAACAGACGAACAGCAGCCCCATATCCAGCTGCCCTGCCCCGGTAATGCCTGAGGAGTAGCTGTAGCCGCGCCGCAGCATCAGGCTGCTGTCGGTTTGCGGCGTGCGCGGATTGGCGAGCCGGATATGCGCATCCAGCGCGATGATCTGGCCGTCCGGATCGCGGGCATAATCCGGCACGTCGTGCTCATGCTGCATCCCCAGCGGTGCGCCGGACAGCTTCTCACGACCAAAAATGGTTTGCTGCTCGCCCAGCGGCGTGCGATCCCACATCTCGACGTGAAAACGGATGATGCGCACCGCCTGATAGCTGCCGCCGTGCGTCCACGCCGGTTCCTGCTGGTCGGGCGTTACCCACAGCAGCTGGTTCATTAACTGCGCATTGTGGGTATCCGGATTGGCGGTGCCGTCCTTGAAACCCAGCAGGTTGATCGGCGTTTCGCGCCCTTTGCTGCGCGCAGCATGGTCAGCAATAAAGCCGTCGCGCCGCCAGCGCACCGCCAGCAGATCCGGCGTGTGCTTGATGATATCGCGCAGCGCGTGGATCACCGTATCCTGCGTATTGGCGCAGATCTGAATCAGCAGGTCGCCGTGGCACTGCGCGGCGTCGAGCGAATCGTTCGGGAAGCGCGTCATCGCCTGCAGCTGGCTGGGCTTATGCGCCGCCAGCCCGAAACGTTCATCAAACAGCGAACTGCCGACCGACAGCGTCAGCGTCAGGTTATCGGGCGCAATCTCTGCGCCAAGAATGCCGGAGTCGAGCGGCGGCAGCTGCGGATTGGGCACCGCCGGCGCCGGTCCGCCCTGGGTGAGGAAGGCGAAGCGCTGCGTCAGCAGCCGCAGCAGGCGTTCAAGTTCGGCTTTATCACTGGCCAGCACATCAAACGCCACCAGCATCATAGATGCCTGCTGCGGCGTCAGGATGCCGGCCTGATGAGCGCCGTAAAACGGTTGCGCCTGCTGGCGCGCGTCGGGTGCAACCGTGCCGGGTGAAAAACTCTCTGCCGCGCTGGCGGCATGGAACGGACAGCCGCCGCCCAGTGCCGCCGCGCCACCCAACATGCCCAATCCCTGTAACAGACGACGACGCGACGGTTGCGCCGCGTCATTTTTTTTACTCATGATTAATCAAGACCTAAAGTGCCGCGCAGCAGGGAGAGATCTTCCGCCAGCGTGGTGATGGGCCCTTTCAGCGCATTACGGTCGCTGGTGGTGAGCTTTTCATAGGAGGCAAAACCGTCTTTGGTGCGGTACTTGCTGAGGATGCCATCCACTTTCTTAAAGTTCGCGTCCACTTTCGCCAGCAGCTGCGGATTGGCTTTTTGCAGCAGAGGACGCAGCAGATCAACGATTTTCTGTGCGCCGTCGATGTTGGCCTGAAAATCGGACAGATCGGTACGGCTGTAGCGATCTTCCTCACCGGAGATTTTGCTGGACGCCACTTCTTCGATCAGGCCTGCCGCGCCTCCGACCACTTTCGCCGGCGGGAAAGCCAGCTCGCTGACGCGGGTTTGCAGATCCTGCACATCCTTATACAGCTGGTCAGCAAAGGCGTCCGCGCCTTTGGTGGTGTTATCCGCGAACAGCAGTTTTTCCAGCCGGTGGAAACCGGTGAATTTTGGATCTTCGGCTTTTTTCTCGAAGTCATCTTCACGCGCATCGATACTGCCGTCGAGGTCAGAGAACAGTTCGGCAATCGGCTCGATGCGCTCGTAGTGCACGCGCGTCGGCGCATACAGCGCTTTGGCTTTTTCCACGTCACCGGCTTTGATCGCGTCGGTGAAGGCTTTGGTGCCGGCCACCAGCGCGCTCACCTCGCCCATCACGTAGACTTTGTAATCGGCAATCGGCCCGACCAGCTGCAGCACGTCCGGCTTGCCGCTGCTGGCGGTTTTGCTGTCACCGCTGACCACCAGTTTGCCTTTCGGATTGGTGAGCAGGCCGCAGGTCATGTCATATTCGCCCGCTTCCAGGTTAGCGGTGAGCTTCTGGCTGAAGCCCGGCGCGATGTTTTCGCGCTCTTCCACCACCATCACCCCTTTGAGGATTTCCCACTCCAGCGCTTTCTGGCTGTTGTTTTTGATGATGAACTGGGTTTTACCGGCCTGCACGTTGAGCGACATCGGCTCGCACTGTTTATCAGTGACGGTTACCGTGACCTGCGGTACGGCAGCGGCAGAAGCGGCACCGGACAGCGCCAGCATAGAGAGCAACAGCGCCTTGCGGCGGAAGCGAATCGTCATAGTCATATCCCTGTTACATGAAGGTACAGGCGCACGCGCGCCTGCGAAAATTTAGCGCACCGACCGTGCGGCGCTGGGTGCCGGACGCGCCGGGAAGAAAAACAGCAGCAGCGCCGGGATCAGATAAATCAGCCATACCGCGACTTCGCTGACGCTCGGCGCTTCCTGATAACCCAGAATGCCTTCCAGCAGCGTGCCAAAGATCGAATGGGTAGAGAGCGTGTTGCTGAAGTCAAACGCGGTCGCCTGGAAGTGGTTCCAAAGTCCCGCCTCGTGGAAGGCGCGGATCGCCCCCGCCGCCAGTCCGGCCGCCACCAGCAGGATGAACAGGCTGGTCCAGCGGAAGAAGTGCGCCATGTTAAGACGCACGCCGCCGTAGTAAATCAGCATGCCCAGCACGATGGCGGTCGCCAGACCCAGCACCGCGCCAATCGGTGGCGCATAGCCAACATCCTGGGTAAACGCCGCCAGCAGAAAGAACACCGACTCCAGCCCTTCCCGCGCCACGGCGAGGAACACCATCAGCACCAGCGGCAACCCGCTGCCGCCCGGCTTCTGCAGCGCCTGATCGACGGATTTTTCCAGCGTGGCTTTGATATTGCGCGACACCTTGCGCATCCAGAACACCATTGAGGTGAGGATCACCACGGCAATCATCGCCACGATGCCCTCAAACAGTTCCTGCTGTTTCTGCGGGAACTCACCGGTGGTTTCGTTGATAAAAATACCGAGCGCGAGGCACAGCGCCGCAGCGATAAACACGCCGGCCCACATCGCGGGGAACCACTGGCTGCGCTGGGTGCGTTTGAGATAGCTGGCAATCAGGCTGACGATGAGCGCTGCCTCAAGACCTTCGCGCAGCATAATGAGAAAAGGGACGAACATCACCAACCTCTTGAATGTTAAGGAGGGTAAACCTTAGGTAAAAATACGTAAAGTGCGAACGATATCGATTATCATTATCGCGGATGAAAATACAAGTCACCGCGCGAAATTAATTTTGCTTTTGCGGGTCAGGTAGCGATGCGGGAAAGTCAGGGTGGAGTGACAGATTAGGCGATAAATCGCGCGCAGAGGACATGACCCTAACAGTGCGGGGAGCACGGCACTCGCGCTCCCCGCTTTACTCAGGCCAACACCGTTATTTGGTGTTGTATTCCGCTTCGGCAGCTATAAAACGCTGCTGCGCTTCAGCCGACGGTTCGCGACCGGCCAGGCTCACCACGACAATCGCGATGCTGGCAAACAGGAAGCCGGGGATGATTTCATACAGATTGAGCCAGGCGTACTGCTTCCAGATCAGCACTGTGGCGGCACCGATAATCATGCCGGCCAGCGCGCCGTTGCGCGTCATGCGCTTCCAGCACACGCCGAACAGCACCACCGGACCGAATGCAGCACCAAAGCCTGCCCAGGCGTAGCTCACCAGCCCCAGCACGCGGTTCTCCGGGTTGGAGGCCAGCGCAATTGCCACCAGCGCAATCACCAGCACCATTAAACGGCCAACCCACACCAGCTCTTTCTGGCTGGCATTTTTACGCAGAAACCCTTTATACAGATCTTCGGTCAGCGCGCTGGAGCACACCAGCAGCTGACAGCTCAGGGTCGACATCACCGCTGCCAGAATAGCCGACAGCAGAATACCGGCGATCCACGGGTTGAACAGAATGCGTGCCAGCTCGATAAACACGCGCTCGCCGTTTTCGCTTACGCCTGCTGCCTGCTCCGGGTGGTTCTGGAAATAGGCGATACCGAAGAAGCCCACCGCAACGGCACCGGCCAGGCACAGGATCATCCAGGCCATGCCGATGCGGCGCGCGGTGCGGATTGAACGGTGCGAATCTGCTGCCATGAAGCGCGCCAGAATATGCGGCTGACCGAAGTAGCCCAGACCCCAGCCGAGCAGCGAAATCACCGCCACGAAATTCAGGCCCTTCAGCATGTCGAGGTTTTCCAGGCTTTTGGCTTCAATCACCGCCAGCGAGTCATCCAGTCCGCCGACGGCGATAATCACAATCACCGGCGTCAGGATCAGCGCAAAAATCATCAGGCTGGCCTGCACGGTATCGGTCCAGCTCACCGCCAGGAAACCGCCCACCAGCGTATAAAGAATGGT
Organism: gamma proteobacterium symbiont of Scutellera amethystina; assembly: GCF_059730845.1. Classification (NCBI taxonomy): domain Bacteria; kingdom Pseudomonadati; phylum Pseudomonadota; class Gammaproteobacteria; species gamma proteobacterium symbiont of Scutellera amethystina. The sequence goes on along the minus strand of NZ_AP035935.1, from coordinate 1,772,373 downwards.
TGCCGCCGCGCCAGCCCACAGCGCAGTTTCATAACTCATGCCGAAGGTGCTTTCAAACAGGCGCGCGCCGGCAACCACGCCAGATGCGCAGTAAATGGTGAAGAAAATCAGGATGACCAGTGCGGAGATGACGCGCAGAATTTTGCTGTGGTCTTCGAAGCGGCTGGTGAAAAAGTCTGGCAGGGTTAACGCGTTATTGTGATGCTCGGTCTGCACGCGCAGGCGACCCGCAACAATTTTCCAGTTCAGCCAGGCGCCAATCGTCAGGCCGATGGCAATCCAGCTCTCAGAAATGCCGGAGAGAAAAATCGCGCCCGGCAGTCCCATCAGCAGCCAGCCGCTCATGTCCGACGCACCGGCTGACAGCGCGGTCACCACGCTGCCGAGGCTGCGGCCGCCCAGAATATAGTCGTCGAAGTTTTTGGTTGAGCGGTAAGCGATAAAACCAATCAACACCATCCCGAGGATGTAAATGATAAATGTCACCAGCATCGGTGTACTTACTGTCATCTGTCTCTCCACTTATTATTTGATCTCTTAAGAGAAATCTTTTTCCTGCGTTACCGGAACGGGATAACGTCAGGGCTTTACCGCATCCAGAGAAAGCGATTTCTCATAAGGCGCGGTATCCTGCCGCAAAGGTGCGACGCGCACAATGCATTTAACACAGCTGTTACCTGGGTTTCACCTGACTTTGCATTTTTCATGCTCACAGGTTGCGCCTGTTCACACTTTAAGTTGCACCTGATGCAAGCCAGGACGCGTCCTGTTGCGGTGGGTTGCAACGTTGGCGAGTTTCTTGCAGCAAGTTCTGTGCCGCTTTTGCTGCGTTAACATGAAAGTCGGTTAAAAACGTGCAACCCGGGTCACATTTAACACGGTTGCACAAAGTTGCAACATGGGTGATAGTGCAGCCCACGCTGAAGTTGATTCACATTCTGAGGACGAGGACATCATGGGAACCACCACCATGGGGGTGAAGCTGGATGAAGCCACCCGCGATCGCATTAAACTGGCGGCGCAAAAGATTGACCGCACGCCGCACTGGCTGATTAAGCAGGCAATTTTTAACTATCTCGGTCAGCTGGAAGCGGGAGAAACGCTGGCGGAGATTCCGCTGCAGCTGAATGATGCCGCGGACGATGAGCGCGCGCCGGAAGAGAGCTTCCAGCCTTTCCTCGACTTCGCAGAACACATTTTGCCGCAGTCGGTCAGCCGCTCGGCTATCACCGCCGCGTGGCGTCGTCCGGAGACCGATGCGGTGCCAATGCTGCTGGAGCAGGCGCGTCTCCCTTCCCCGCTGGCGGAGAAAACCCACCAGCTGGCATACAGCCTGGCGGATAAGCTAAGGCACCAAAAAGGGGCAACCGGACGCGCCGGCATGGTGCAAAGCCTGCTGCAGGAGTTCTCGCTTTCGTCTCAGGAAGGCGTGGCGCTGATGTGTCTGGCGGAAGCGCTGCTGCGTATTCCTGACAAGCCCACCCGCGATGCGCTGATCCGCGATAAAATCAGTAACGGCAACTGGCAATCCCACCTCGGCCGCAGCCCGTCGATGTTCGTTAACGCCGCCACCTGGGGCCTGCTGTTTACCGGTCGTCTGGTCTCTACGCACAACGAAGCTAACCTGTCGAAGTCGCTGAACCGCATCATCGGCAAGAGCGGTGAACCACTGGTGCGCAAAGGCGTTGATATGGCGATGCGCCTGATGGGCGAGCAGTTCGTCACCGGCGAAACCATCGCTGAAGCGCTGGCTAACGCACGCAAACTCGAAGAGAAAGGCTTCCGCTACTCTTACGACATGCTGGGTGAAGCGGCACTCACCGCCAGCGATGCCAAAGCCTATCTGGTCTCCTATCAGCAGGCGATTCACGCGATTGGTAAAGCCTCCAACGGGCGCGGCATTTATGAAGGTCCGGGCATCTCCATCAAGCTGTCGGCGCTGCATCCGCGCTACAGCCGCGCGCAGTATGAGCGGGTGATGGAAGAGCTCTACCCAATCCTGAAATCGCTGACGCTGCTGGCGCGCTCGTATGACATCGGCATCAACATCGATGCCGAAGAAGCGGATCGCCTGGAGCTGTCGCTCGATCTGCTGGAGAAACTGTGCTTTGAGCCGGAGCTGGAAGGCTGGAACGGCATTGGTTTCGTGATTCAGGCGTACCAGAAGCGCTGCCCGTTTGTGATCGATGCGCTGGTGGATCTGGCGCAGCGCAGCCGCCGTCGTTTGATGATCCGTCTGGTGAAAGGGGCTTACTGGGATAGCGAAATCAAACGTGCGCAGATGGAAGGCCTCGAAGGCTATCCGGTTTATACGCGCAAGGTGTACACCGACATCTCCTACCTCGCCTGCGCGCGCAAGCTGCTGGCGGTGCCTAACCTGATTTATCCGCAGTTTGCCACCCACAACGCCCACACGCTGGCGGCGATCTACCAGCTGGCGGGCAACAACTACTATCCTGGCCAGTACGAATTCCAGTGCCTGCACGGCATGGGCGAACCGCTGTACGAGCAGGTGGTGGGCAAAGTGGCCGACGGCAAGCTGAACCGGCCGTGCCGGATTTATGCGCCGGTCGGTACCCACGAAACCCTGCTGGCTTATCTGGTACGTCGCCTGCTGGAAAACGGTGCCAACACCTCGTTCGTTAACCGCATCGCTGACAATACGCTGCCGATTGACGAACTGGTGGCCGACCCGGTGGCTGCGGTGGAGAAAATGGGGGCGGTGGAAGGCGCAATTGGCCTGCCGCATCCGAAGATTCCACTACCGCGCGATCTGTATGGCGACAAGCGTGTCAACTCCGCCGGTCTGGATCTGGCCAACGAACACCGCCTGGCGTCGCTGTCCAGCGCCCTGCTCTCCAGCGCCAGCCAGTCTTGGCAGGCTCAGCCGATGATCGACGGCGAACTGAGTGCCGGCAGCAGCCGTCCGGTGATCAACCCGGCTACGCCAGCGGATATCGTCGGCAGCGTGCGGGAAGCTACCACTGAAGAGGTCTCCTGTGCGCTGGATGCCGCAGTGAATGCCGGGCCAATCTGGTTCGCCACGCCGCCGCAGGAGCGCGCCGCGATCCTTGAGCGTGCCGCACAGGCGATGGAAGACCAGATGCAGCAGCTGATCGGTTTGCTGGTGCGCGAAGCAGGTAAAACCTACAACAACGCCATCGCCGAAGTGCGTGAAGCGGTCGACTTCCTCTATTACTACGCCGGCATGGTGCGCGACGATTTCGATAACGAAACCCATCGCCCGCTGGGTCCGGTAGTGTGCATCAGCCCGTGGAACTTCCCGCTGGCGATCTTCACCGGCCAGATAGCTGCCGCGCTGGCCGCCGGCAACAGCGTGCTGGCGAAACCGGCCGAGCAGACGCCGCTGATTGCCGCGCAGGCGGTGCAGATCATGCTGGATGCCGGCGTACCGGCTGGCGTGCTGCAGCTGCTGCCAGGCCAGGGCGAAACGGTGGGTGCCCAGCTGACCGGCGACGAGCGCGTGCGCGGCGTGATGTTCACCGGCTCGACGGCGGTCGCAACCCTGCTGCAGCGCAACCTCGCCGGCCGCCTCGATCCGCAGGGTCGTCCGACGCCGCTGATCGCCGAAACCGGCGGCATGAACGCCATGATCGTCGACTCATCGGCGCTGACCGAACAGGTGGTGGTGGATATCGTCGCCTCGGCGTTTGACAGCGCCGGTCAGCGCTGCTCGGCGCTGCGTCTGCTGTGCGTGCAGGAAGATGTGGCCGACCACACGCTGAAGATGCTGCGTGGTGCCATGGCCGAATGCCGCATGGGCAATCCGGAGCGCCTGTCAACCGACGTCGGTCCGGTGATCGACGCTGAAGCCAAAGCCAACATCGAGCGCCATATCCAGGCGATGCGTAATAAAGGCTTCAAAGTGTATCAGGCGGTGCAGGAGCATGCGCAGGACAGCAAAGAGTGGCACAGCGGCACCTTTATCAAACCGACGCTGATTGAGCTCGATCAGGTGAGCGATCTGGATAAAGAGGTGTTCGGTCCGGTGCTGCACGTGGTGCGCTTTGCACGCAACAACCTGCCGCAGCTGATTGAGCAGATCAACGCTTCGGGCTATGGCCTGACGCTTGGCGTGCATACCCGTATCGACGAAACCATTGCGCAGGTGACGGCCGGGGCCAAAGTCGGCAACTTGTACGTGAACCGCAACATGGTGGGCGCGGTGGTCGGCGTGCAGCCGTTCGGCGGCGAAGGCCTGTCCGGCACCGGTCCGAAAGCCGGCGGCCCGCTCTATCTCTACCGCCTGCTGGCCAATCGTCCGGACGGTGCGCTGCGCATCACCTTTGATCGTCAGGATGCGGAGCGTCCGGTGGACAGCAGCGTGCGCGCCACGCTGATGAGCGCGCACCAGGCATTGCAGAGCTGGGCACAGGATAAGCCGGAACTGCTGGCGCTGTGTCAGCGCTACGACGCGCTGGCGCAGGCCGGAACCGTGCGTCTGCTGCCGGGCCCGACCGGCGAGCGCAACACCTTTACGCTGCTGCCGCGCGATCGGGTGCTGTGTATCGCAGATAATCAGCAGGATGCGCTGATTCAGCTGGCGGCGGTCACCAGCGTCGGTAGCCAGGCACTGTGGCAGGATGACGAGCTGCACCGGACGCTGCGCCAGTCGCTGCCGGCCGCGGTGCATGCGCGCATCACGCTGGCGAAAGATGTGCTGACGGCAGAGTTTGATGCGGTGATCTATCACGGCGATGCCGATCAGCTGCGCAGCCTGTGCGAACAGATTGCCGCCCGCGAAGGCGCGATTGTGTCCGTGCAGGGCTTTGCCCGCGGCGAGACCAATCTGCTGCTGGAACGTCTGCTGATTGAGCGCTCGCTGAGCGTCAATACCGCCGCCGCTGGCGGCAACGCCAGCCTGATGACTATCGGTTAAGTAAAGCAGGATCGCCATGGATGGCGTAATAGGGATCGGTGAAGGACACCGCAAGTTGCAATAAGGCCGTAGCGGCGCGATTCATTGTGCGATGAATCGCGCCGCTACGAAACGTGCCGTCGTTTTTGTACCACTTTAAACCTTATCAGCGCACATCACGCCACCGACTTACTGCGTTTCAAACCAATCAGCGTCGGGAACACAAAAAGCGACTGCCCCAGCCCGCGGTTGGTCAGTGACCACACCGCCACCGAACACAGCGAACAGATACCGACAATTGCCAGCGGATAGAAGCACGCCCACAGCAGCGCAAACCACGCCTGCTCAAACAGATGATGACGCTGCGCAAACAGAATCGCTGACATGCCGAAGAACTCAATAAAAATGCGGTGGATAACGTAGATCTGTAGCGTGTTGCGGCCAATCCAGTTGAAGTAACGCATGCTGAAGTGCGCGTTGAGCCAGCGGCACGCCGCCACGCTCACCAGCACCGCGATGATGCACATGAACAGGCTCTTATCGAGGCCAAAAATCACGTGCAGACCGGACAGCGCCGCCAGCGCGGCCCACGGCAGAAGGTTCTCGCGGCGCAGCTGACTCAGGCGCAACATCAGCGGGCTCCAGAACGCGCCCAGCAGGAAGAACAGGAAATACTGCGCCACGCTCTGCGGTCCCCAGTAGGGAATGATCTTCTCCACCGCCAGATAATTCAGCACCACCGCCGCCACCAGCAGCGCCACTTTGTGCTGACGGAAGATTTTGGCGCACAGGAAGTAGATCGCCAGACCGTACAGGTACCACGAGGTACTCATCGCCAGGAAGGTCAGCTTAAGGAACTCCAGCAGCGAACCGGCGTAAGCCGCGTTGAGGTTCTGCGAGATACGCTGGCCGGTGATTTCAGTCGAAATGCCGACAATCGACCACCACTGAATAAAGCCCCACAGCACATAGAGATAGAACAGATTAGTAATGCGACTGGTAAACACCTGTTTCCACGGCCGGTTGAGAATGCCGTTGGTGGCAAGCAGGCCGGAGACGAAGAAAAAGGCGGGCATACGCAACGGTGATAACACCGTATTAAACTGCACCCATATTTCCGCCGGGATCCAGCCGGCGCTAAGATATTTAACCGTGCCTTCAAAGCCCGGTAATACGGTGTGGTACAGCACCACCAGCAATATGCACACCCCTTTCAGGGTATTCACCCATGCAATATCTTCTTTCCTGGCGTTATTCATATTTTTGACTCCTGCTGCGGTGTAGGTCTTAAAGGAGAAGAATGGAAAAACAGGCAGTGCAGCCTTTATGGTTATTCAACGATTATTCAACAAGCAGCAGGGGCTGACTCTAGCGAAACTCCTAAAACTTTTTCGCTGGTCCTGATATAACAATACTTTACAGTACCACAGATAAATTGACCGCCCGGCGGATTAGCCGTGAATAGCTGTTATTTAAGCATTCATGGCGTAATTTGACGGTGCGCCGAGCACGTATTGCCGCACGGAAATTAAGAACATTCCGCAGCGGAGTAAACCAGCATTAATTATATCGACGGAAAATATATTTAATAATGCGTCAAAAAGGTAAGCGCGGTATTTAATACTTTGCTAGCAGGGAAATAATTCGGGCCAGCGAACCGGCCCGGAGAGATTATTGATTGAGAAACTTGTCGAGAAATTGCCGGGTGCGTGCCTGCTGCGGATTGCTGAACAGCGCTTTAGCCGGGCCCTGCTCCACGATACGCCCCTGATCCATAAAGATGGCGCGATCGGCGACGTCACGCGCGAAGCTCATCTCATGCGTGACGATCACCATAGTGCGTTTCTCCTGCGCCAGCGCGCGGATGGTGCTGAGCACCTCGCCCACCAGTTCAGGATCCAGCGCCGAGGTTGGCTCATCGAACAGAATCACCTGCGGACGCATCGCCAGCGCCCGGGCAATTGCGACGCGCTGCTGCTGACCGCCGGAAAGCCGGCGCGGGAAACTCTCTTCCTTACCGTGCAGACCGACCTTCTCCAGCAGCGTGCGTGCGCGCGCAATGGCTTCCGCCTTCGCTTCGCCTTTGACGATCACCGGCCCTTCAATGATGTTCTCCAGCACCGAACGGTGCGGGAACAGATTGAAGTTCTGGAACACAAAGCCGACCTGCTGGCGCAGCTGCCGCACTTTATCCTTCTGCTTGTGCAGGCCGAGGCTGGCGTCGATGCTGATGTCACCGACTTTGACCTGGCCGCTTTCCGGCACTTCCAGCAGATTAATACTGCGCAGCAGCGTGGTTTTGCCCGAGCCGCTCGGACCGATGATCGCCACCACTTCGCCGGGCGCGACATCGAGGTCGATGCCGTGCAGCACCGTCTGGCCGTGAAACTGTTTCACCAGCTGACGGACTTCAATTGCACTCATCTTGCCTCCCGATCCTGACGATTGACGTGCGCTTCCAGCCGGTTTTGCAGCGCCGACAGCACCGTGGCCATCACCCAGTAAATCAGCGAAGCCGCCAGATACATGGTGAACACTTCCAGCGTGCGCGAAGTGATCAGCTGCGCCTGCCGGAACAGCTCAGGCACCTGAATGGTGGCCGCCAGCGAGGTATCTTTCACCAGGCTGATAAAGCTGTTACCGAGCGGCGGCAGCGCGGTGCGCGCCGCCTGCGGCAGAATAACGCGACGCAGCGTCTGCCACGGCGTCATGCCGATACTGGCGGCCGCTTCCCACTGACCGCGCTCAATAGCCGCAATCGCGCCACGCAGCGATTCCGAGGCATAGGCCGCGGTGTTAAGTGACAAACCAATCATCGCCGACGGAATCGGGTCGAGCTCAATGCCAAACTGCGGCAGACCGTAGTAGATCATAAACAGCTGGGCAATCAGCGGCGTGCCGCGAAAGATCGACACATAAAAACGCGCCAGCCAGTTAACCGGCCAGAAGCGTGACAGGCGCATCAGCGCCAGCACGAAGCCGAGTATCAGGCCGAAGAACATCCCGCCGATACTCAGCTGCAGCGTGAACAGCGCGCCTTTCAGCAGAAAAGGTGCTGAATCCAGCACCAGCTGTAAACTTTCCTGCATTATTTCGTGACGTCCGCGCCGAACCACTTCTCAGACAGCTTGCTCAGCGAGCCATCTTTCTGCATGTCGGCAATCGCACCATCAATCGCTTTCAGCAGCGATTCATTGCCTTTGCGCAGCGCCACGCCTGCTTCCAGACGGGAGAACGCCGGGCCAGCCACCGCCATGGTATTGCCGGTTTTCTTCACCAGATCCAGCGCGGCTAAGCGGTCAACCAGAATGGCATCAACGCGGCCTGAACGCAGATCCTGATATTTGGTTGGGTCATCATCATAGGTGCGGATATCCACACCTTTGACGTTGTCGCGCAGCCACTGCTCATAGTTAGAACCGAGACCCACGCCGACTTTCTTGCCGGACAGATCTTCCGGTTTGGTGATGGAGCCCGCGTTCTTCTTCAGCGTCAGCGCCTGCACGCCGGAGATGGTGTACGGCGTGGAGAAGTCATACTTCTTCCTGCGCTCGTCGGAGATGGTCACCTGGTTGATCACCACGTCGATACGTTTGGAATCCAGCGAGGCCAGCATACCGTCCCATTTGGTCGGTTTGAGATCCGCTTTCACGCCGAGGTGTTTTGCCAGCTCCTGGGCAAACTCGACTTCAAAACCGGTCAGCTTGCCGTTTTCATCCTGGAAGCTGAACGGCGGATAGGTGCCTTCCAGCCCGACGCGCAGCTCACCTTTGCTCTTGACCTGCGCCAGCAAATCTTCTGCCGCAAAGCTTTTTACGTTCACGCCCGCCACCAGTGCGACCGCCATCATTCCCATCACCAGCTGGCGACGAATCGGAGAGAAAGCCATGTTTACCCCATTATTGTGATGTGTTGTGTGCTTATGGTTAATTAACGCTCATTTTGGGCGCGGCGCTTTATCTCGCAATAAAGGGTGCCGCTCCGGCATGTGCTCTTTGTAATAACCGCTGGATTATAAACCTTTTTTTGCTGCTGTCTCATACCGAAGGATGATAAGCAAATAACGCCGGTGCGCCGCCGGTATGCACAAACAGCAGCGGCCCTTCCCGGCGGAAACGGTTCTGGCTGATGCCATCGATCAGACCCGCCATCGCTTTGCCGGTGTAGACCGGGTCGAGCATAATGCCCTCCAGCCGCGCCAGCAGGCGCACCGCTTCCATGCCTTCGTCATTGGGTTCGCCGTAGCGTGGCGCAAAATAGTCATCCCACAGGGTTACCGGCGCACGCGCTTCCAGCTCCAGCTGCTGTGCCAGCGCGCTGCGAATGCGCTCCACCACCGGCAGCTGCGCCTCAACCTTGCGCGACACCGTCACGCCCACCAGCTCGCTATTCGGCAGCAGCTGTTCCAGACCGATCGCCAGCCCGGCATGCGTCCCGGCACTGCCCGACGCCACCACCACCGCAGCGAAATCCACCACGCCTTCGCTTTGATGGGCAATCTCCTGCGCGCATTCGACGTAGCCGAGCGCGCCAAGCGCATTCGAGCCGCCCACCGGCACAATGTAAGGCCGGAAGCCCTGCGCTTCCAGCCGTTCTACCTGCTCTGCCAGTTGCTGCGGTGGATTGTGCAACGCATCAACCATCACGACCTCGACATCCATCAGGTCCAGCAGCAGGCGGTTGCCGTTGCTCAGGTAGTTGGCGGCGTCGGTGCCAATCGGGTTCTCCAGCAGCGCCACGCATTTCAGGCCGAGACGCGCCGCCACGGCTGCCGTCTGGCGCACGTGGTTGGACTGGATGGCACCGGCGGTCAGCAGCACATCGGCACCTTCTCGCAACGCATCGGCAGCGAGAAACTCCAGTTTACGCAGCTTGTTACCGCCCAGCGCCACCGGCGTGACGTCATCACGTTTAATAAAGATATCGCGTCCGAGGTAATCAGACAGGCGTGGCAAATGCTCTAACGGCGTCGGTGCGCCAAGCAGTTCAAGACGGGGAAACTGGTGCAGAAGATGTAAGGACAATGCAGCCTCCATTCGGGCAATGTGCAGTTATCCCTACAGTGTTGCAGAAGATGAGAAAAGTCGCATCCGGAATTGATCGCGACGCGCCCCGGTTGCTGGTATGCTCACCAGTAACCGGGGCTGAATCACCCTTAGCCGCGCTGCCAGCCTAAGAACTGGTCATATTTGCGCAGTGCAATACGGTAGTTATTGTTGCCCGCATCGGGCAGATCGTTTTGCAGACACTCATGCCAGCTGTTGCCCCGTAACCTTTCTGCCGGGAAATTTTTCGCTTTCAGCATGTCATCAAGACGACGCAGACGCACCACATATTCACGAATGGTACTGTGACTCATCTCGGTCTGCTCAAACAGATATTGTTTGAACGCCATGATATCGAAGTAATTCGGATGGGTATTACAAAAAATATCGCTGCAGAAACGGCACAGCGCCGTCAGTTCCGGCTGGAGTTTCATCCATACCTGATCGTCAATCATCTGGTCCATGCGTGCGATGGCCTCTTTATTGATGATCTGGCCGCGGAACACTAACGCCATACGGTCTAAAACTTTGCCACAGTGTGAACAGTTGCTTTGGCTGTGTTTGTAGTCTTTAAGGTAGCGACTTAACGGTCTGGCTTTAACTTTGGCTCCCATTGCTGAGTCCCCGGTTTTTTTATTTTTGGTTCCCCAGGAACTGAGTCTGTTAGCGCGCTCCCGTCAAACGGGCCCGCAGGCGTTTGATCGCCTGACTGTGCAACTGGCTGACGCGGGATTCCCCCACTTCCAGCACCGCGCCAATCTCTTTCAGGTTCAGTTCTTCCTGGTAGTACAGTGTGAGCACCAATTTTTCGCGTTCAGGCAACGCCTCAATCGCTTCAATCACGCGTTCACGCAGGTTTCCTTCCATTAACTGATGCAACGGGTTGGCTTCCTCATGCCCCTCCGTGACCAGTTCCGCACTGTCGCCGTGTTCTTCCCGATACTCGTCGTACGAGAAAAGCTGGCTGTTATTGGTATCCAGCAGAATCTGCCGGTACTCTTCCAGCGAAACATTCAACCGCTCAGCCACTTCCTGCTCGGTAGCCGCGCGCCCCAACGCTTGCTCTACCTGATGCATAGCGCCGGCCACCTCGCGCGCATTACGACGTACGCTGCGTGGTGCCCAGTCGCGGCTGCGCAGCTCATCCAGCATTGCGCCCCGGATACGCTGCACGGCGTAGGTGGTAAAGGCGGTGCCCTGCAGCGCGTCATAGCGCTCCACGGCATTCAGTAAGCCAATACCACCGGCCTGCAGCAGATCGTCAAGCTCAACGCTGGCTGGCAAACGCACCTGCAGGCGCAGCGCTTCATGCCGCACCAGAGGAACGTAGCGCTGCCAGAGCGAATGTTTATCCATCACGCCATCGGCGGTATAGAGATCGTTCACGTTGACTACCCTGCGTTAATAAAGTTATCGGCATGATTATCCAATTCTGTAGCGGTTTCGATTGGCAGAATAGGCAGGCAAAAGCGAGGTTATTTCAAATTTGTTATGGATGGCGGTGGATCGCACCGCCATTGTGCACAGGTTCAGCGCAGATTACGCAGCCGCTGCCTTGTGCCAGGCGGGACGGCGTCCCACAGCGCACAGGTTTTGCCCTCAAGCGCCTGATAAAAAGGGCTAATGGACTCGTCGCATTCCAGCGCGGAATTAAACAGCACCTGACCGGTTTCTGCGTCAATGCTAATCATTTTATTGATAAACAGCCGCTGCAGGTCGCTGCGCAGGAACAGGCCGTTGTCGACGCTGTTATCCGCCAGAAAGCCCTCTTCATTCTCCTGGGTGTCGATATGGCAGGCTTCCACCCACGGCCAGCTGTGGCGCTCGGTTAAGCGCGTGCCGGTAATAATGCAGCCACCATAGCGCGCCTTCACCGCCGCGCTGAACTCCGCCTGGCTGGCGCGCTGGAACACTTTCGCCTTGACGCGCCGCCCCACTTCAGTACCCGGCATTACCGCGCTGGGCATTTTCTGCTGTGGTGTGCTGAGCACCACTAAAAACTGGATCTTGCGCGACAGCGGGAAACACGGGTGCGCCTGCGGATCAAACAGCTGCCAGTACTCTTCCTCTTCGGTCTGGCGCATCAGCACCAGCTTAAAGCCGCGGCTGTTGAGCAGGTTTTGCGCCTCCGCCGAGCGGGGATCGAGCATCGCGTAGACCCGGGTTTCGCCGATCACTTTCCAGCGTCCGCTTTTACGCGCTTCGTCGTTGCGGCGAAAATAGAGAAACGCCTGCTGGTTTTTCAGGTAATGCTCAAAGCGGCGCAGGTAGTTTTTGCGCTCATTATCGTCAGAGACGAACAGCAGGTCTTCCAGCGGACTGTTCAGCTCCTCCTGCGCAAACAGCGCGCGGATCACCAGGTTGCGGTAGCTGGTTGACGGGCTGAGCAACCCGCGGGCGGTGAGCTCCTTCTCCTCCGGATGCTGCTGCGCATAGCGCAGCGCGATCTCATCGAAGGTCAGTTGCTCACCCGGTAACAAGTCATAATTGAAGCGCATAGACACCCCAGAAACAGGAAAAATAGAGCGTAAAAATTGGAATGATTCTGAAGAGGGTTATCGGCAGTTCTCACCCAGGCTGTAACAGGATGGTTACTTTTTTGAGGTTATGATGCGCAAGGGGAAATCGTCTGCCGCACAACAGCCCAATTTGATTTAGCTCAGCAGGAAAGCCCACGCGCTGCTTTTCTCTCCTTCCGCTTATCCCCGGCAATGCCCGCTTTTTTATCGGTTATTCGCGCCATCAATTATTCCTGCGCGCTCGTATGCTCACAGCATGACTCTGTGGAGAGCAGAGACGCGTAATAAGGAAGGCAATGATGAAAGGTATAGTGCTGGCGGGCGGGACAGGTTCCCGCCTGCATCCTGTAACCTGCGGCGTATCGAAGCAGTTGTTACCGGTTTATGACAAACCGATGATTTACTATCCACTTTCGGTGCTGATGCTGGCAGGCATTCGTGACATCCTGGTGATTACTACCGCTGAAGATCTGGCGGGATTCCAGCGTTTGCTGGGCGACGGCAGCCATTTCGGCGTCAATCTGCAGTTCGCGGTGCAGCCATCGCCCGATGGCCTGGCGCAGGCGTTTATCATCGGTGAGTCTTTTATTGCCGGTGAGCGCTGCGCATTAGTGCTGGGCGATAACATTTTCTTTGGTCAAAGCTTTGGTAAAAAGCTCGAAGATGTGGTCGCGCGACCGCAGGGTGCTACGGTATTTGGCTACCAGGTGATGGACCCTGAGCGCTTCGGCGTGGTGGAATTTGATAAGCAGTTCCGCGCGCTGTCCATTGAAGAAAAACCGCTACAGCCAAAATCGAACTATGCCGTCACCGGCCTCTATTTTTACGATAAAAATGTCTGCGCCATGGCGCGGGAAGTTCGCCCTTCTCACCGCGGCGAACTGGAAATTACCACCCTCAATCAGATGTATCTCGACGATGGGTTGCTTAACGTCGAAGTGCTGGGACGTGGCTTTGCCTGGCTCGACACCGGTACCCACGAGAGTTTACTCGAAGCGTCACACTTCATTCATACCATTGAAAAGCGCCAGGGCTTCAAAATTGCCTGTCTGGAAGAGATCGCCTGGCGCAAGCGCTGGATCGGTAGCGAGTCGCTGCTGCAGCGCGCCGCCTATCTCGGCAAAACACAGTATGGTCACTATCTGAAGATGCTGGTGGAGGAGTGAGATGGAGGTCATCACCACGAAAATTGCTGATGTAAAAATTATCCAGCCTAAAGTATTTGGCGATGCCCGCGGCTTCTTCCTCGAAACCTTTGAGAAGCGGCGTTATCAGCAACTGCTGGATATTGACCTGGATTTTGTGCAGGACAACTACTCCCGTTCGGCGCGTAACGTGCTGCGCGGGCTGCATTTTCAGAAAACCCAGCCGCAAGGCAAACTGGTGCGCGTGGTACGCGGCGCGGTGTTTGACGTTGCCGTCGATATCCGTGCGGATTCGCCCACCTTTGGCCAATGGACCGGGCTGGAGCTGTCTGAAGAGAACAAAACCCAGCTGTGGATCCCGCCGGGTCTGGCACACGGTTTTGTGGTGCTCTCCGAGGTCGCTGACTTCGAATACAAATGTACTGATTACTATAACCCACAGGATGAAGCCTGCCTGATGTGGAATGACGCTGAAGTTGCGGTGCAATGGCCGGTAGCGACGCCTCTGCTATCGGTAAAAGATCAACAAGGACTCTCCCTGCAGGAGTTAGTGCAATGCGCGTTTTGTTAACCGGTGCTTATGGCCAGCTTGGCCGTTGTTTACTGGATCGGGTGCCGGCAGAGTGGATCCTGCTGGCCTGTGGCTCTGCCGAGTTAGATATTACCGACCGCCCGGCGGTGGAACGGGTGGTAAAGAAATTCCGTCCCGATGTGATCATCAATGCCGCCGCATATACCGCGGTCGACAAGGCTGAAACCGACCGTATCCGCGCCATGAAGGTCAACGCCATCGGCCCGGAAAATCTCGCCATCGCCGCTCACCAGCAGGGCGCCCGCTTGATTCATCTCTCCACCGATTACGTGTTTGATGGCAGTAAAAAAACGCCTTATACCGAAAGCGATCTGCCCTGCCCGATTAATTTCTACGGCCTGAGCAAATGGGAGGGTGAGAAACGCGTATTCTCCGTGCTGCCGGACGCCGTAGTGATTCGCACCTCATGGGTGTTCAGTGAGTACGGTGCAAACTTTGTCAAAACCATGCTGCGGCTGGCGGAAACCCGCAGCGAAATCAGCGTGGTGAACGATCAGTGCGGCTGCCCGACCTATGCCGGCGATCTGGCACAGGCGATTATCACCCTGGCATCCCGCGCGGAAGCCGCTGGCGTTTATCACTACTGTGGCGATGTGGCGGTCAGCTGGTGCGAATTCGCCCAGGCGATTTTTGTGGCCGCGCAGCGGGATGTGCTGGTGAAAGGGATTGGCAGTGAGCAATATCCGATGGCAGCGGCAAGGCCGGCAAATAGCGTACTGAATACCGCGCGGATAGCGGCGCTGGGGATTGAGGCATCGGACTGGCAAAACCGCGTGCAATCCGCCTGCTTAGCCGGTGATTCAGCCACCGTTCAGCCCGTTCCTGACATCACCGCCCTGCAATAACTATAAAACAAGGCGTCTCAGACGCCTTGTTATTATCCCACCAGAGGTAACGCGCGGCTTGTTAGCTTTTGCTCAGCCAGGCGGTGAATGATTTGCACAATATTGTCAACTTCGGCCAATGCTAAGCCAGGATAGACCGGCAAACATAACACGCGCTGAGACATTTGTTGTGCAATCGGTAAGGCCGCTTCATCAGCGCTAGGTAATCCACGATACATCGGGAAACTGGTGATCAGCGGATAGAAATAACGGCGGGCAATAATGTTGTGCTCACGCAGATGCGCATAAAGCTCATCACGACTCAGCGGAAAATCTTCCGTTACCATCACCGGCAGATAAGAGTAGTTCCATTCAACATCAGCCGGAATATGCGGCAGCGTAATGCCATCGATTTCCGCGAGCAAATCATAATAGTGCGCCTGAATACGCGCCCGCTCCGCTAATGCCTGGTCGATGTGCTTTAACTGCAGCAGGCCAAAGGCCGATTGCACCTCGTTCATCTTGCCGTTAATGCCGGTCGCCACAATGGTGGTTTCATCTGCAAAGCCAAAATTCTTCAGGTAATCGATGCGCTTTTTGGTTTTAGCATCCGGGCAAATAATTGCGCCACCTTCAATGGTATTGAAAACCTTCGTTGCGTGAAAACTTAAAATCGACAAGTCACCATAATTCAATATGCTGTTGCCGTTTTTACGTACGCCAAAGGCGTGAGCCGCATCGTAAATGACTTTCAACCCGTACAGGTCAGCGATGCGCTGAATATTCTCCACGTCGCACGGATTGCCGTAGCAGTGCACCGGCATAATGGCTGTGGTTTGCGGTGTAATGGCCTGCTCTATTTTGGAGGCATCGATATTACAGCTTATCGGGTCGATATCGACAAACACCGGGGTTAACCCATTCCACAACAGAGAATGCGAGGTGGCGACAAAAGAATAAGGTGTAGTGATGACTTCACCGGTAATACGCAGCGCCTGCAGCGCCGTCAGCAATGCCAGCGTGCCATTGGTAAATAAGCAGAGATGCTCAACACCTAAATAGCGTGCCAGTTCCTGTTCAAGTTGCTGATGGAAGGGCCCGCCGTTGGTCAGGACTTTATTCTGCCAGATCTGTTCAAGGTAAGGCATGAACTCTTCCAGCGGTGGCATAAGCGGGCTGGTTACATACACAGGTTTATTATTCATAATCGTTCACCTCAGCAGAGTGCCTTTTCACACCAACCCACCTTTGAAGGTTGATAGCCGGGTCATTCCCTGCAGAACAGGTATTCGCCTCAGCCAGTGATGAGGCGGTGAATGACCGCAGAGTGTGGTGTTATCCAGATAGATTGAAACTGCATTGACCTGCTGCAGTGCAGCAGGTCAAAAATTAACGCTTCAGCGTCCAGGCTTGTGACCAGCTTTGCAGGTTCTCGCCTTCCAGCATCCAGTCCTGGCGAATTTCCTGCTGCAGCCTGGCGCCCATTTGGGCACTCGCTGCGGGGTCCAGCAGATGCATATTGATGGCGTCCACCCAGTCTTTGTGGCGGTTCTTCACGCGCGTGACGGTTAAATCACCGCGATAACACGCCACATCACTGCAAATCACCGGAATGCCGCAGGCACCATATTCCATCAGGCGCAGATTACTTTTACAGGTGTTGAAAAAGTTATCTTCGACAGGCGCTAACGCCAGGTCGAGATTAAGCGAAGCCAGTTTGGCCGGATAACGCTCAATTTCTACACCGTGGTGATATTCATGAATAAAAGGCCGCAGCTTTGGCGGGCACATGCCAAAAAACACCCATTCCACGTCATTAGCAAAATGGCGCACCACATCGACAATCATTTCCAGATCGCCGGTATGACTGGAGCCCCCGGCCCAGCCAACGCGTGGTTTTTTCCCCTGATTGCGCAGCGACTGCAGCTTGCCCCACCAGTCATGCGAAAGACGGTTTTTACGCACCACAATATCGTGGTGCATATCCGCGAACGCTTCAGCTAAGGGTTCGGTGGATACGACAAAGCGATCCATATAACTCAGGCTGCGCCGCATCAATTTTTTAACATCGTTGCCAAACTGTGAGCGATGATGATTTTTGAGCGGAATATTCGGCAGGTAGTCGTCGAGCTCATAAATTTTGAACGCCTGCGTATGCTTACTGACTTTCTCCAGCCATTCATGGAACTCCGCGTCAATCCGGCGCTGGAAAATCAGGCTATCGGGCGCGAAGCGATTGAGCTCGGCAACATTTATCAGCGTGGAGGAGAGTTTGCCATCCACCAGGCCGGCCTCACGCATCGCCTCATAGGGCTTGATGATGCGATAGTAACCACAACCGGCAAAATCAGCCATGAAAGGCATAACCACCGGCAATGGCCGCCACGAAAGCGGACGCCATGTCAGTTCGCTGTCGGAGGACACGCTAAAGTTGATGTTATTGAGCGTCAGGTTGGGGTTATACGCCGGATCCTGGGTCACGATGGCCTGCCATTTCTGCAGCTGACGATCTTCCTCCTGGCTTCGACTCTGCGTGTCGATCGTCAGTTCAGGATTAACCTGCCGCAGCATACGCACGTACGGTGTCCAGACCGTCATCAACCCGGCTTCGCGCACGCGCAGACAGAAGTCGACATCGTCGAAATGCTGCAGCGTCTCATCCAGACCCTCAACGGCGCGAAACACCTCGGTACGCACCATCATCAGATCGCCTGACACCGCGCTGTAGTTCTGGTCGGCTTGCAAACGCGCCATGTGTCCCGCGGTTTCATGGCTCTCACCATAGAACGGCTCACCTACCAGGCCGTTAATCCCCAGCACATAACCGGCGTGGCGTACCTGGCCATTTGCGTAGATTTGCCGGGCGCCAACAATAGCGACTTCCGGACGTTGGGCATGGTTAAGCAGGTTTTCCAGCCAGCTGTTATCAAGCATGGCCAAATCGCTACTCAGCAGCAGCAGGTAATCGCCTCTGGCCACAGCGGCGGCGGCATTGACCATTCTGGCGCGATGAAAACCGCCCTCAATCTGCAATGTGCGAATGCGTGCCGGGTCGATCTCAGCGATACCGCGCAGCCATTCGTCCTGGGCGGCACTTCCGCCCTGAGCAGAAACCAGGAGCAATTCATAATTCTGTGAGGCGGTTTTTTCCATCAGCGAGGTGACGCAACTCACCAGGTTCGCGAGGTGATTACTCACCAGAACGATGATGGAAACCGGGGCCGACTGCGGGTGACCATAATGCAGCTGATAAACATTGTGTGGGCTCAGGCTGACTTCGGCCTGTGCGTAGCCGCGGTGCTGCAGGTGGGTGCGGATGAGGGCGCGCTCTTCATCCACCGGCTGTCGTAATGAAGCGGTCTGCACTAACGGCTCAGCCAGATGCCCAATCACATTAAAAGGCTGGCTTTCGATGGTGCGCAGAATCATGTCCAGTTCAAAACAGCCCGGCCAGTGCGTGGCAAAACCACCAGTCTGTTGCAAAAATTCGCGGCGGAACAGCCAGTGGCAGGCCATTCTCGATGGGTTACTGAGCAGCAGGTCAAGGTTAAAGTCAGGGCGGAAGGATGCGCCAACCGGACGGCCATTGACCGGATACACCTCATCGGCATAAATCAACTGGCAATGACCGACCTCGGGCAGCACCGTTCCCAGCGCCTGCAAACCTGAGGTATACAGCTGACTGCCGGCCCGTAATACTATCAGCCAGTCGAAATGTCCCTCTTTGGTCAGCGTGTTGAGCGCAGCGACTACCTGATTGTCGCGCACATCAATACGCTGCACAGAGGCAGGGATAAACGATTGATACGGTGTCGCCAGCACCACCGGCAGCAGGCTCAGACCGGCCACGGCGACATCCAGACTGGCCTGTGTCAGCAGCCACTCGGTGTCAGTCGCGTCGCGCACATCAATCACCACGGCAATACGTGCGACCGGCTGACTGGCAAGATGCTGTGCAATCAGCTGTTGTTCGATGGGCCGCAGCGTGCGTTGACGGAACCACTCGGCAAAATGGCTCTCTACCCGCGCATTCTGCAGCGCCGTTGTCAGGTCAAACGGCTGGAAGTCCTGCTGGCTGCGCAGCGTGGCGTGACGGATCCAGCCCTGCGGCAGCTGCTCATCATACCAGCCCAGTTTTTTGATCTCTTCCGGAAAGCGCTGGTGAGACTGACTGGCAATGTTGCCATCGAGGCGCGCTTCCTGACTGGTTTGCTCACGCGAGATACGAATCTGCGCCAGCACCTGCGGTAAATAGACCAGATGACCTTGACGTAACAAGCGCAGGTAAATCACCAGATCGGCAATGAACGGTAACCCTTCATCGATCAACGCATGCAGCTCGCGCGGCTCCTCCACCAGCTTGTGCAGCGCCGCGCTGCGCACTAATACGGCACTGGGTTCACCGATAAAGTTGTTCAGGAAATCAGCCTGCCAGCGGGCCATATCCTGACCATGAAAAATCGTGTCTTCTAATACCGGCGATACGCTGTAAATCTCGTCTGCCATCGCCTTACCGACGGAATCAATGCGATTACGTCTGGCTGTCGCCATCACCGCTTGGGGTACCTGCGACAGCGCCGTGACTAATTGCGACACGGCCTGCGGCAGAAGTACATCATCATCATAAAGGAATTTTACGTATTCGCCTTTGGCGCGACGTATTGCCTGACTGAGGTTGGCGATTTCGCCTAATGCGGGATGATGATGCTGGTAATAGATGGGAAATCTACTGTTTACCTGATACGCACTGACAATATCCTCGATTTTTGCATCAGGACAATCATCGCCAATGATGATTTCACAATGAGGGTAATCCTGTGCTAATGCACTTTTCAGCGCCAGTTCAAACCAGGTGGCTTTATAAGCAGGGATGATTATGCTTACCAGTGCGTTCGCGTTCATTGTCGGTTGTATCCTCAGCCTCGGCGATAACTCACGTCTGTGTGACGTCTCTTTCAGCTCAGAATACGCGGCGTGCCCGGAAACAATCGCGCCATTATCCAGTAAAAAAGCGGTTAATCCCGCCCATAAAAAAGGCCCCCAGTTGGGGGCCTGATCTGCGTATGAAAGAATTAACGCAGCAGAGACAGCATGGTCTGAGGCACCTGGTTGGCCTGCGCCAGCACCGAAGAACCCGCCTGCTGCAGGATCTGCGCGCGCGACATGTTCGACACTTCTGTCGCGTAGTCAGAATCCTGAATACGGCTGCGCGCAGCTGACAGGTTGTTCACGGTGTTGTTCAGGTTGGTGATGGTTGACTCAAAGCGGTTCTGTGAAGCACCCAGCAGGCTGCGCTGTGAGTCAACAGATTTGATGGCCGCATCGATGTCTGCCAGTGGCGTGGTGCCGGACGCTGCGCCAGACGCGCCGCCGGTGACTGCGCCTTTCAGCACGTCAAAACCAACGGCTTCAGTAGAGCGCGCGGTACCGTTAACGGTATCGCCTGAGGTCATCGCACGGGTGTTCAGTGCGGTGCCGCTGGTGCCCGCTTTCGCCAGGTTATAACCATCGCTGGAGCTGATGGTGATAGCGATGGTTTCGCCATCTTTTGAACCCACCTGGAAGCTGTAGTCGGTAGAGCCGGAACCGGTGTTCAGCACTTTGATGCCGTTGAAGTCGGTCTGCGACGTTACGCGGTTGATCTCTTCCATACGCTGGTTAACTTCAGCCTGGATGGAGTCGATGTCTGAGGCAGAGTTCGAGCTGTTCTGCGCCTGTACGGTCAGGTCACGTACACGCTGCAGGTTGTTGTTGATCTCGGACAGCGCGCCTTCAGCGGTCTGAGCCAGTGAGATACCGTCGTTGGCGTTACGGGCAGCAACGGTCAGGCCGTTGATGTTAGAGGTGAAGCGGTTAGCAATCGCCTGACCTGCAGCGTCATCTTTTGCGCTGTTAATACGCAGACCAGAAGAGAGACGCTCAATAGCGGTACCCAGAGAAGCCTGAGACTTGGACAGGTTGTTCTGAGTCGTCAGCGACAATGTGTTGGTATTAATCACTGCCATAGCAAGTTTCCTTTATTAAGAGAGATAATTCAGCCCTTCAGGCCTGCGGTTCAACACCGTATTAAAGTTATCGACAGGCTGCGCAAAAACTTCACTCTTTTTAATATTGATTTTGTCGTCTTTGCTGACAAAAAATAGATGTTAATAATCAGAAAATTAGCAACGCCGCTGTGGCTACTCTCTTCCGGAAATAAAAAAAAACGGAGCCAGCTGGCTCCGTTGAAGGCTGCGCGTTTGCGATTAACGCAGCAGAGACAGCATGGTCTGTGGCACCTGGTTGGCCTGCGCCAGCACCGAAGAACCTGCCTGCTGCAGGATCTGCGCGCGCGACATGTTCGACACTTCTGTCGCGTAGTCAGAATCCTGAATACGGCTGCGTGCAGCTGACAGGTTGTTCACGGTGTTGTTCAGGTTGGTGATGGTTGACTCAAAGCGGTTCTGTGAGGCACCCAGCAGGCTGCGCTGTGAATCGACGGCTTTGATAGCGGAGTCGATGTCTGCCAGAGGCGTGCTACCGGACGCTGCACCAGACGCGCCGCCGGTGACTGCGCCTTTCAGCACGTCAAAACCAACGGCTTCAGTAGAGCGCGCGGTACCGTTAACGGTATCGCCTGAGGTCATCGCACGGGTGTTCAGATCCGTACCGCTGGTGCCGGCTTTCGCCAGGTTGAATTTGTCGCTTGAGCTCAGGGTGATGGCGATGGTTTCGCCATCTTTCGCACCTACCTGGAAGCTGTAGTCGGTAGAGCCGGAACCGGTGTTCAGCACTTTGATGCCGTTGAAGTCGGTCTGCGACGTTACGCGGTTGATCTCTTCCATACGCTGGTTAACTTCAGCCTGGATGGAGTCGATGTCTGAGGCAGAGTTCGAGCTGTTCTGCGCCTGTACGGTCAGGTCACGCACACGCTGCAGGTTGTTGTTGATCTCGGACAGCGCGCCTTCAGCGGTCTGAGCCAGTGAGATACCGTCGTTGGCGTTACGGGCAGCAACGGTCAGGCCGTTGATGTTAGAGGTGAAGCGGTTAGCAATCGCCTGACCTGCAGCATCATCTTTGGCGCTGTTAATACGCAGACCAGAAGAGAGACGCTCAATAGCGGTACCCAGAGAAGCCTGTGACTTGGACAGGTTGTTCTGCGTGGTCAGCGACAAGGTGTTAGTGTTAATGACTGCCATGATGTTTATTCCTTAACTGATGATGAATTCAGGTCGAAAACCCGTGGCGTTCTCGCCGTCGCCAAAATTTATCGGCAGCCGCTGCGTAAGCTTTAATGATGATTTCATTAAAATTAAGCGGTAAGTAACGATCGAAGAAAATCTCAGCAGCAGAAATAAAAAAGGGCCCCATGCGGGGCCCGGTCTGTGCGCGAGAGAATTAACGCAGCAGAGACAGCATAGTCTGTGGCACCTGGTTGGCCTGTGCCAGCACAGAAGAACCTGCCTGCTGCAGGATCTGCGCGCGCGACATGTTCGACACTTCTGTCGCGTAGTCAGAATCCTGAATACGGCTGCGCGCAGCTGACAGGTTGTTCACGGTGTTGTTCAGGTTGGTGATGGTGGACTCAAAGCGGTTCTGTGAGGCACCCAGCAGGCTGCGCTGTGAGTCAACAGATTTGATGGCCGCATCGATGTCTGCCAGTGGCGTGGTACCAGAAGCTGCACCAGATGCACCACCGGTCACTTTACCTTTGAGTACGTCAAAGCCAACAGCTTCAGTTGAACGCGTGGTACCGTTAACGGTATCGCCGGAAGCCATTGCACGGGTGTTCAGATCCGTACCGCTGGTGCCGGCTTTCGCCAGGTTGTAACCATCGCTGGCGCTGATGGTGATAGCGATGGTTTCGCCGTCTTTTGAACCCACCTGGAAGCTGTAGTCGGTAGAGCCGGAACCGGTGTTCAGCACTTTGATGCCGTTGAAGTCGGTCTGCGACGTTACGCGGTTGATCTCTTCCATACGCTGGTTAACTTCAGCCTGGATGGAGTCGATGTCTGAAGCCGAGTTCGAGCTGTTCTGCGCCTGCACGGTCAGGTCACGCACACGCTGCAGGTTGTTGTTGATCTCGGACAGCGCGCCTTCAGCGGTCTGTGCCAGAGAGATACCGTCGTTGGCGTTACGGGCAGCAACGGTCAGGCCGTTGATGTTGGAGGTAAAGCGGTTAGCAATCGCCTGACCTGCAGCATCATCTTTGGCGCTGTTAATACGCAGACCAGAAGAGAGACGCTCAATAGCGGTACCCAGAGAAGCCTGTGACTTGGACAGGTTGTTTTGCGTGGTCAGCGACAATGTGTTGGTATTGATAACGGCCATGATAAATTCCTTGAGTCAATGAGTTGAGATTCTATCGGGCTTTTGGCCCGAGGCCATTCAGCTTGCTTTGGTTATCGTCGGTGCCTGAGAAAACCTTAGCTATTTTTTTAAACCCCGAAAACAGGCCCTTATCCCTTCTTTATTTGCCTCATTGTTTTTTTATATTTTGTCTAATATTTTTCCGCTCACTGCCGATACCCTCCTCAGTGATTATCCACCTATAAAGGATTACAACATGGCAAGTGTAAGTAACCTCAATGCTGGTAATAGCCTGGGTTTGAGCGATCTGTATGACCAGCTTGAAACGGCAGAAAAAGCCAACCTGACGCCAATTACAAATCAGCAAACCTCTTATAAAGCCAAGCTGACAGCATGGGGCGTCGTGCAAACGGCACTGGCGAAAGTCCAGACAGCTGCCGCTGCGCTCAAAGACACGTCTGCAATTGCCTCAACAAAAGTCAGTAGCACCAATACCGCGTTCACCGCCACGCTGGCCAATGATGCGGCGGCCGGTAACTTTTCGGTTGAAGTCACCCAACTGGCTAAAGCGCAGTCGCTGCTGTCGAAAAGCGCGACCAGTAAAGATGGCGATTTAGGCGATTCCAGCCTCGCCTCGCGCACCATCACCATTACGCAACCGGGTCAGAAAGACCCAATGACCATCACGCTGAGCAAAGATCAAACCAGCCTGACGGACATTAAAGATGCCATTAATAAACAGCAGGGCAGCGTTACCGCCAGTATCATCAAATCCGATGACAATACCTATTATCTGGCCCTGACCTCGCGTGATACCGGCACCACCAATGAGATGACAGTTTCTACCGATGACAGCGCCCTGGCGCAGTATATTGGTTTTACCAAAGGTGGCAGCAGCAATGGCATGACGGAGCAGGTAACCGCTGCCGACGCCAAACTGAGCATCAACGGCGTCGCCATCACCCGCAGCAGCAACACCATTACTGATGCGCCGGAAGGCGTCACGCTGAATCTGACCAAAACCAATACCGGCAGCCCGGAAACCTTATCCGTCACCAAGGATAATGCGCCGATGATCGCCGCAGTGCAGGCTTACGTTGACGCGTACAACTCGCTGCAGACCACCATCAGTAACCAGACCAAATATACCGCCGTGGATCAGGGCAGTACCTCGCAGGACTCCAGCAATGGCGATCTGTTAGGTGATGGCACGCTGCGTAACATTCAGACCAGCCTGCGCTCCAAGCTGTCCACCAGTGCCCAAAGCGGCGGCAGCATTTCCCTGCTGTCACAGATTGGCATTACCCAGGATGTAAATGGCAAGCTGACCGTCGACAGCACCAAACTGAACAAAGCGCTGGATGAAAAATCGGCGGATGTGGTCAGTTTCCTGTCCGGTGACGGCAAAACCACCGGCTTTGCGACGCAAACCAGTAACTATCTGGATCAGATTTTAGGCAGCAATGGCTCTGTACAGAATGCCACTGACGGCATCAATAAAACGCTGAAAAAACTGTCTGACGATTACGATCGGGTAAACGCACAGATTACCGCCACTATGGCGCGCTACAAGACCCAGTTCACGAACCTCAATACGCTGGTCTCATCCATGACCCAGACTCAGAACTATCTGACGCAGCAGTTCGCGAACATGAGCAGTTAACAGGAGTTAAATATGTACGCTAAATCGGGAACGCAGGCCTACGCACAGGTCGGTCTGGAAAGTGCCGTGTTAAGCGCCAGCCCACATCAGCTGGTGGTTTTACTGT
This sequence comes from gamma proteobacterium symbiont of Scutellera amethystina, assembly GCF_059730845.1. Lineage (NCBI taxonomy): Bacteria > Pseudomonadati > Pseudomonadota > Gammaproteobacteria > gamma proteobacterium symbiont of Scutellera amethystina. The sequence continues at coordinate 1,747,311 of NZ_AP035935.1, read as the reverse complement.
TTGATGGCGCGCTCAGCGCCATGAAGAAAGCCACCATTCTGATGGATCAGGGCGACATTCCCGGTAAAGGCCAGGCGCTGTCGAAAGCCATTAATATCATTACTAATGGCTTACGCGCCGGGCTGAACCATGAAGCCGGTGGAGAGATTTCTGCCAATCTGGATAATCTTTACGAGTACATGACCCGCCGTCTGCTGGAAGCCAACCTGCACAACGATCCGGCAGCGATTGCGGAAGTCGAGCGCTTGCTGAGCAACATTGCCGACGCGTGGAAACAAATTGGTCCTCACGCCGTTCAGGAAGCGTAACCATGACTTCAGATAACGACCTGCTGCAGGGGTATCAGCGTTTGCTCAGCCTGAGTAATCAGATGTTGAAACAGGCGCGCCAGGGGCACTGGGATGATTTAGTGGCCAATGAGGCAGTTTACGTGAGCAGCGTTACGCACGTAGCGCGCGACCGCGATACCTCCGCCCTGCCTGCTGCGCTGCGTGTCCAGTTACGGCCCATGCTGAAGCAGGTGATGGACAATGAGCTTGAGATTAAGCAGTTGATGGCGACCCGCATGGAAGAACTGCGTTCGCTGGTCCAGCAAACCACGCAGCAACAGAAAGTCACCAACGCGTATGGTCGTTTTTCCAGTCAGGTGCTTTACCCCAGCGATTTATAATCCTCTCTGTCAGGGAGACGCTGTTCTCCCTGGATTCTTACCGCCCCGCCATGCTAAGCGTTTAATTACCCCCTTAAACTGAGCCTTATTACCGCCTTGAATGATGGCAACTGTGGCACATTTAACGCAGACCTTTTCAGCCTTGCCGGCTGCATTCTCTCTTTATAAGGCAACAACATGCTCGATATCGCGGATTTAAAAGTTTTTTTTCAGGAGCCTGAAATACAGCAGCTCATCGATGACACCTGGGATAAGGTCGGTGATGCTCTGGCACAGGCGCAGGCAGAATTACCGGCAGAACTGGCCATGGCGCGCCGTGAGCTCTCTTTCCATAGCCATGTAAAATGCCTGGGTTATCTTTGCTGGTTACTCGAGCATAATAATGTAGCGGGTGACATCATTGAAATCGGCGTGTGGAAAGGGAAATCGACGGCTTTCATGAATGAGATTTGCCAGCATAAACGTCGCATTATCAGCATCGATCCCATGGAGCTGGCAAATCAGGAAAGTGAGCTGCGCTTTTATCACGAAAAGCTGTTTCCCCAGGTTAATCTCATCCGTGGCTACTCTGAATTAAGTATTGAGCGGGTGCAGGCCCTTAATCCGCGTACCGTATTACTGCATATTGACGGCGGACACGAAGGCCGCCATGTATTGCTCGATTTCCTGTTATATTCGCCCACCCTGGTGCAAGGCGGCTTTATCGTCTTTGACGATTATCGCGATCACCAGTATTCACCGCAGGTCGGTCCTGCTGTGGATTTATTACGGGCGGGTGGCTATTTTAATGGGTTCGATGTGATTGGCAGTTTGCCCGGCTTTGAAAACAGCTATTTATTGCAGAAGCGATAACCGTTCCAGCCTGATGAAATGTCCTCTCCCGCAGTCGGGAGAGGAAGAAAAGCATTTCAGCTCTGTCCCTTATTTCTCTGCCGAGACCGGCCTGAGAATCTGCGGCTCAATATCCTGAATCACCGCATCGCCAGGGCGCTTTGCCACTTCGTCCAGCGCCTGCTGGCACTCGACGGTTGGGCGTTCCACTTTACGCAGCGTCAGGCCATCGTAGTGCAGCTCACCGTTCTCCAGCGAGAGCGGCATCACGCGCGCCTGACGGTTAACGTTAACCCAGTCATCATCCAGGCGCGTCAGCTTGCCTGGTTTGGCAATCACCCGCTGCCACTGGCGGCAGTCAAGGGTAGTGCCATCAGCGCTGACGATCAGGCTGGCCATAGCCTCGCTGCTGATCAGCTTGCTCTGCGGCCCCATCGTCTGCCAGTTACCCTGCAGTTCCAGCGGTGCCGGGGTTTTTACCGCTTCGTCATAACTGTTGATTTGCGCACAGCCGCTCAGCGCCAGCGCGGCCAGTACCATCCACTTTTTCATCTTCGGTCCCTACACTCGCATCAATGGCGGCTACGTTATAATGTTTTCCCGGCGTGACGCAAGGTATCTGCGGTGGAATCCCCCTTCTCTTTCTCCGGCGCCCTCAAGCTGTTCAACTCTTCGCCGATAACCTGATGTGAAGTCTAAAGCACCTGCACCCATAACAATATTGACGACTTACTCACCCTGGTTTCGGAGAACGCTGTTATGCGATTGACCCTTCGCGCACGTCTGGCTGCGATTGTCAGCCTGCTGTGCCTGTTACTGATTATTGCTGCCGTCTGGGGAATTATCGGCCTGCGCGCTGCCGATCAGCGCGCGCAAAATGCCTATCAGAACGAGCTGCTTCCGCTGCAATACTCCTCACGCCTGTACCGCATGGTGCAGGAGCAATCCGCTACCCTGTTCGATGCGCTGCGCTACTGGACCGACAGCAGTGAAGTGGAAAAACGCCTGGCGCGCATTGCGCAGTACGGTCAGCAAATCAACGCCGATCGCCATACCTGGCAGCAGCTGGCGTTTGATGCGCAGACCAAACCGCTGAGCCAGCGCTTCCTGACCCATCTCGACGGCTGGCAGGGTGCGCTGCATGAAGCCGGTGAGCTGCTGAAAGGCGGTAACCCGTCCGCCGCACTGGTGGTCATCGAAACCCGCCTGCGCAGCGGCAGCCAGTTGCTGCAGCAGGACATTGACCAGCTGGATGCGCTGATGCGGCAGCATGCGCAGACGGCCTGGCAGCAGGGCAACCGCGACTACCTGCTGGCACGCAATAGCCTGATCGCCATCCTGCTGTTGGGTCTGAGTCTGGCGCTGGTCTCCGGCTGGCTGCTGATCCGCTCGATTAACCGTTCCATCGCCCAGGCGCGCGAACTGGCGGATGCCATTGCCGGCGGCGAGCTCAATCACCGTATCGGTACGGTAACGCGCGATGAGATGGGTGAACTGATGCAGGCGCTGCTGCGCATGGATGTGCGGCTGGCGGAGATCGTGCGCGAGGTGGGCGAAAGTGCCCATGCACTGAGCGATGCGGCACGCCAGATGGCGGATGGCAACGACGACCTGTCGGAGCGCACCCACGCGCAGGCCAGTTCGCTGGAGCAGACTGCGGCCAGTATGGAGCAGATGACCGCCACGGTGAAACACAACGCGGACAACGCCGCGCAGGCCAATGAGCTGGCAAGCGATGTGCGCCATCAGGCCGAGCGCGGCAGCGGTGTACTGCGCGACGCGGTGAGTGCGATGGAGGAGATTGAATCCTCCAGCAAGCGCATCGCGGATATCAACCGCGTGATTGATGAAATCGCCTTCCAGACCAACCTGCTGGCACTGAATGCGGCGGTAGAAGCGGCGCGCGCCGGGGAACAGGGACGCGGCTTCGCGGTAGTGGCGTCAGAGGTGCGACAGCTGGCGCAGCGTTCGGCCGGTGCCGCACAGGAGATCAAGGCGCTGATCGATGCCAGCGTAGGTAAAGTCGAAGCCGGCAGCGCGCTGGTGCAGCGATCTGGCGAGATGCTCAACGACATCAATCACGGCGTGGCGCGCATGGTGGATATCGTTGGCGAGATCGCTGTGGCCAGCCGCCAGCAATCCAGCGGCATTGAGCAGGTGAACACCGCAGTAATCCAGATGGACGGTGCCACCCAGCAGAATGCATCGCTGGTGCAGCAGGCCAGCGCGGCCAGCCAGACGGTGAGCCAGCATGCCGGTTTGCTGGTGGAAAAAATGGCGTTCTTCCGCCTGCAGCAGCCATAAGGAGCCGCCATGAAGCGTACCATAATCGCGCTGCTGGCCGCGCTGCCGCTGCTCAGCCAGGCCGCCACCACGCTCAATATCGCCACCATTGCCAATGGTGACATGACTATCATGCAGCAGCTGTCGAGCCGTTACGAACAGCAGCATCCGGACGTGAAACTACAATGGCACGTGATGGATGATGGCGCCCTGCGCCAGGCGGTGCTGGCAGCCATGAACAGCGGTGACGCAAAATTTGATGTGATTACCGTGGGTACCTATGAAGCGCCGCTGTGGGGTAAAAAAGGCTGGCTGGCGCCGCTCAATAACCTGCCGCCAGAGTATGACAGCGACGATCTGCTGACGCCGGTGCGCAAAGCACTGTCCTGGCAGCAAACGCTGTACGCGCTACCGTTTTACGGGGAAAGCAGCATGACCTATTACCGCAAAGATCTGTTTGCGGCGAAAGGGCTGACCATGCCGGACGATCCCGACTGGACCGACATCAAAAATTTCGCGGCGAAACTCACCGATCCTCAGCACGGTATCTATGGCCTGTGCCTGCGCGGCCAGCCCGGCTGGGGCGATAACGTGGCCCTGCTCACCACCATGGCCAACGCCTATGGTGCGCAGTGGTTTGACGATCGCTGGCAGCCGACGCTAAATTCGCCAGAGTGGCGTGAGGTATTGACCGATTATCTGGCGATGGTGAAACAGGACGGTCCGCCGGATACGGCCAGCAATAGCTTTGGCCAGATCCTGCGTCTTACCGCACAGGGAAAATGCGCGATGTGGATCGACAGTACCGTCGCCGCCGGGCTGCTGATTAACCCGCAGATTTCGCTGGTAGCGGACAAGCTGGCGTTTGCGCCGGCACCGGGCGGCATTACGCGCAACGGCTCGCACTGGCTGTGGTCGTGGGCGCTGGCGGTACCGGCTAACTCACCGCAGCGCGCCGCCGCCGTGGACTTCATCAGCTGGGCGACCTCGCGGCAGTATATTCAGCAGGTCGCGGATACCGTCGGCTGGGGAGCGGTGCCACCCGGCAGCCGCAACTCCACCTACCAGCAGCCAAACTACCAACGCCTGGCGCCTTACGCCGCTCAGGTGCGCAGCGCGATTGAATCCGCCACCGTCGATCAACCGACATTGAACACCGTACCTTACACCGGTGTGCAGTACGTCAGTATTGCTGGCTTTGATCAGATGGGTAACGCCGTCGGGCAGAATCTGGCGGCGCTGCTGCAGGGCAAGCTGACGGTGGACCAAACGCTGGAAAAAAATCAGCAGGACGTGACGCGCCTGCAGGTCGCACAGCAGTAAACATTCGGGGTTCCTGACAAGTCGCCGTGTGCGGGTTACACTAACGCGCAATTTGACCGGCAGGAACCCCCGAATGAAAACCCCTGAAGAGTATTACGCCCTGGCTCGCAGCCTGTTTTTCACCGCCCACCCTGATTTTCAGTCCGCGCTGGATGAACTGAGTGAGAGTGATGCGCGCGCCGCCAATATGTCCCTGCGTGAACTGCGCGCGTGGCACGCCGAGCGCATCTATGCCGCGTTTCTGCGTCAGAAGAAGCTCGACGGCATTCTGTTCTCCATCCAGCTGGCGGAACCGGATAAAGCAGTTGCTGCACAAGCGATTGAAACCTATCTGAAATCTCACGCGGAAGCGTTAGGTATGACGTGGGAAGAGTTCTGTATTAAGAACGAGTTATAAGCGATGCACTGATAAAAAGGCGATCGGAGAGAAATTTCCGGGGAAAAAGTTGTACAAGATGGGAAAAGTTGTATAACTTAATACTCACGACGACTGTCGTCGATTGTCCTTGAACGAAAGGTGCTATTGCACCGCCTCTGGAGGTGTTGCTGGATTTCCACCTCCAGAGGTTCGATTTTTTGCGTAGGCCCTCTGCTTTTGCCCGCTTTGTTCCCCTGTCGTTGCAACTTTACTCCGCGCTGTTTCACCCGTATGAAAATAATTGCCGCCATGCCGCTTGTCACTGGTTTTATTTACAGTAATATGACGCTCCCACTTTGATTACTGGAATGCCCTGATGTTTGTGGAGCTGATTTACGACAAGCGCAACGTAGCCGGTTTACCGGGCGCGCGCGAAATGATTTTGCAGGAGCTGGAGAAACGCGTGCAGCGCGTCTTTCCGGATCTGGAGGTGCGGGTTAAGCCGATGGAGCGTAACGCCATCGAAACCGATATGAGTAAAAACGACAAGGCGACGATTGCGCGTATTGTTGAAGAGATGTTCGATGAAGCCGAGATGTGGCTGGTGGCCGATTAGGCCACCAGCTGTCGCGCTTAGCTTTCCTGCTCGCTGTGATTGATGGCGATTTCCAGATCCTGAATCGCCTGATCGATATCATCCAGCAGCTGTCCCTGCTTGTTGATCAGCGCATCGAAACGCGTGGCGTACTCTTTATCCTTATACTCCCCGGCATCAAAGGCCAGCCAGTGGCTGGAAAGCGTCTCAGTGTTGGTCTGCGCATAGTGACGCATCTCTTTTAGCTGTGAGGTGACATCACGCAGGTAGTCAGTTTTGGTTTTGATTGCCTCTGTATCACTCATGCTATTTTCCTTTTTGCTGATAAAGCCAGTTAAAATAACGCCTGAGCAATTAAAGTTAGCAGATAATAGCGAAGCCGCCTGCAGAATTATCTTAACTTAGTCTCCATTCGTGGCTGATTGCGATGAATTGACGTCAGATTTAGCGCTTTTCTTTCGCTACAGACTGTTGCCTTCGCACCTATAATGGCACCCCAGCCCCGATCATCCGGAGAATGCACTGTGTCGACTGAACCTTTCAATCCTGGTTATTACACCGAACATGAGCTGAACAGTTTCGGCTTTAAACACGTCGGCAGACAGGTCATGGTGGCAAAAAACTGCACCATTATTGGCCTGCACAATATCACCCTTGGCGATCACGTGCGCATCGACGGATTCTCGACCCTCGTGGCTGCCGGCGATGGGTATCTGACGCTTGGCTCCTACATTCATATTGGCGGTTACTGCGCCGTACTGGCGGGTGCCGGTGTGGAAATGGCGGATTTCTCGGGGCTTTCGCAGGGCGTAAAAATCTACTCGAAAAGTGATGACTACAGTGGGGAATTCATGACCAATCCCACCGTGCCTGCCCACCTGACCGGCGTCACCTCGGGGAAAGTGGTGCTGGGCCGACATGTTATCGTCGGTTCGCAATCCATTATTATGCCAGGCCTTAGGCTGGCAGAGGGAACGGCGGTAGGCGCCAATTCACTGATAACGCGCGATACCGAAGCGTGGTCGATCTACTTCGGCTCGCCCGCTAAAAAGATTAATAGCCGGCAGCGAAATCCGCTGGAACTGGAAAGGCAGATCACGCGACCGAACGGGTGATCAGGGCATCCCTGCCCGTCTGAATTACAGATACTTCTTCGCCAGCGCAATCAGTTCATCCTTTGCGGCGCTGCCCAGCTTCAGCACGCCCTGTTCAACAAAGCTGAAAGCCTGGACAAAGTCCTTCACCCCGGCGCTGATATCCTGCGCCACCGCATCACTGGCGGCAGTAGCAGTAACTGGCGCGTCGGGGACAGCAACCGGTGCGGCGGCCTGCGCGTTGCGCACGCCAGGCGTGGCGGCCGCTGAGGCGCCTGCGCTGGCCGAGCCGTTCGCCAGCGTATCCTGCGTTGCCAGCTGCTGATCGAGATCGACCGGAGCATCCGCATGAAACGGTTGCTCAGCGCTGGCTGGCGCTGCCGGTTGCGCGGCTGGCGTTGCGGCTGCCGGCGGCGTTGCTGGCTGGGCAACGCTGTCAGCTGCGCTGTCAGCGGCAGCTGGCGCGCTGGCCGTTTCGTTGGCAAAACTCTCCAGCGGTGACAATTCCTGTTGCGCCGCAGCGCTGGTTGGGTTGATGACAGTTTGATCGCTCATAATTTTCTCCTTATTGCTAAATAAAGACCGCAGTTGATGCAAACGGACTGCGATCCGCTCGGTAATACGCATCAGGTCCTCCTTAGCGCCGCTGCTGTGGCGCGGTTTGCTGCCCGGCCGGCGGCGTGGAGGGCGTTGTGGTGTGGCTGGCGCTGCGCGGCGGCTGAGCATCCAGCTTTTTCTGCAGCTCAACCAGCTGGCTGGTCAGTTCGGCGACCTTTGCTTCGCGTCGATCGGAGATCGCCCGGTACTGCTGGCGAATCTCCTCCACGCGCCGGTTGGCGTCGTTATTGACGTAAAGAAACAAAATGGTCATCGCCACACACAGCAGCGATAACAGCATCAGCAGGCCACCCAGCATCAGATGACGGCGGTGGCTTCGCACCAGCAGTTCACTGTTTATCTGCACCATCGCGGTTCTCCTCCAGAGTGGTGATCAATTGATTAATCTGGCTGCGAAACTTATCGCTGTGCTCGGCTTCGGTGGTCGCCAGCAGGATACCGAGTGCGTTCTTAATCAAACGCAGATCGGTCTCCAGCGATGAGATACGCCGCAGGTTTTTGTCGTGACGGATACGCAGTTCATCGTTTTCCTGGCGCATCAGCGCATGGCTCTCCTTGAGAAGCAGCACCTGCTCTTTGTAGCTGGTGATGATCTCGCCGCCCGCGCGATTGCTGGTAACGATTGACGCGATCCCCGCCATCAGGGGTTTCCAGAACACCGCTGCCGCGCCACCGCCAAGCAGCAGTGCGCCTACGCTGGTGACCAAACTACTCTCCATGCCCTACCTCTCTCACCTGGCGAGGGTTAGCCGGACACCCCGCTGACCTCCCTCGCCAGTATCACGGCCAGCGGCATATTTAAGTTTACTTTAAATAATGATTTTAAGTATACTTAAGTCAAGCCTGGAGGAGTTGTCAAGATGATGAAAAAAGAATCTGGTGGTGAGCGCATTCGCCAGCGCCGTAAGGCACTGAAATTAACGCAGCAGGCGCTGGCCAATGGCATTGGCGTGTCGCACGTTGCGGTTTCGCAGTGGGAGAAAGAAGAGACGGTGCCGCGCGGTGAGCATCTGCTGCGGCTGGCGGAGTTGCTGCAGTGTAGCGCGGCGTGGATTATTGATGGCGACGGCCAGCCGTTTGCCAGTACGCACGCTTCCCCCGCTCTCACTGCCGTGCCGCTGGTCACGCTGGTGCAGGCCGCGGACTGGCTGAATGAGCAGCGACTGCAGTGGCAGCAGGAGGCTGTCCGCTTTCTTTACAGTGACGAAGCGCTGAGCGACAGTGCGCTGGCGGTTACGCTGGAAGATGACGCCATGAACCCGGCGTATCGCGCCGGCGACCGGTTGATTTTTGATCCGCAACGCGTGCCCCAGCCGGGCGATGTGGTGCTGGCGCGGGTTGACGACGTCGCGATGGTGCGAATTATTCGGATGCACGACGAGCAAATTTTCTCGTTACGGCCGCTGAACGAAGATTTTCCCGTGCAGCAGAGTCAGAAAAGTTCGCTGGAACTGATTGGCACGCTGGTGGAAATGCGGCGGCGCGGCAGCCGCTGAAGCAGCAAAAAACCCGCCACGCGGCGGGTCAAATCCAACAAAAGACTACGGCAAAAATCACAACGTGTCGGTGAGATGATCGACGATCACCCTTCCCTCGGGATCGGTTTGCGTTATACGGTAACTAACGCGATAAGAGCGACGGTTACTCAGTTTATCGAACAGCGCCACGCTGCCCTTTTGCTCACCGTTGGCACCGACAATGTGCCATTCGGTGACATCTTCCTGTCCACGGTTATGCAGGCGTAACAAGCTCTGCTCAACTAAACGATCGTTTTCATCAATCTTCAAATAATCACGCAACATCTTTATCACCTCCGGTTAACCCGGCTAACGATACGCTTTTCATTTATCCTTTCAATCGAATTTATTTATCGTCAACCTCGCTGAACAGCGGTTGAGTAAAAATTCCACCTGACGTGCCCTGCCAGCCGCTTCGGTTAAGTGGAATTTAATAAAATAGTTAACGATTACGCGTCTCAGCGCTGGACAGATCCTGCCGTCTGGCTGTTAATGTAAGGCAAAATAACGATAGCGCCGGACAATCTCATGCTGACTACCATCCTTTACCGCAGCCACCTCTATGATCACGTTCCCATCAAAACGCTGGAGGATATGGTTGGCAAAGCCAATAAGAAAAACGAAGTTTCAGATGTCACCGGCATTCTGTTATTTGATGGACGGCATTTCTTCCAGCTGCTTGAAGGGCCCGATCAGGCCGTTCAGGGCATTTACGACCGTATCTGCCGCGACGCCCGCCATCACAATCTGGTGGAACTGATGCATGACTTCGCGCCAGCCCGGCGCTTTGGTAACGTCGGAATGGAGCTGTTTGACCTGCGCGAGCACGACAAATCCAGCGTACTGCAGGCGGTGCTGGATAAAGGCACGTCGCGTTACCAGCTGACCTATGACGACCGTGCACTGCAGTTCCTGCGCACCTTCGTTGAGGCGCGGGAAAAAGAGAACTATTTCGAGATCCCGCCGGCGAATACCTGGGAATTTATTACTGATGCGGAAAGCCAGCGTCAGCTGGAGAGTCTGCAACACTATGTACAGGATTGCCGGTTTGCGTTTCAGCCGATTGTTGATCCCTTCTCGCGGCGTATTACGGCCTATGAAGCGCTGATTCGCACGCCGGACGGCGGTTCACCTCAGGAATACTTCTCTGCGTTTGGCGGTGATGCGATTTACCACGCCGATATTCAGTCCAAGAGTCTGGCCTTCAACCTGGCGAAAAATCTCGGCCTCGGCGAGCAGACGCTGACCATCAATCTGCTGCCGATGTCGCTGGTCACCGTCCCGAATGCGGTGGATTTCCTGCTACAGGAAATCGCGGCCAACGGTCTGGTACCGGAGCAGATCGTGGTGGAAGTGACGGAGAATGAAATCATCTCGCGTGCTGAAGAATTTACGGCAGAAGTAAGAAAACTTAAGGCGGCCGGTATCAGCCTGGCGCTGGATGACTTTGGTGCCGGGTTTGCGGGGTTGTCGCTGCTGTCTAAATTCCAGCCGGATAAGATCAAAATCGATCGGGAAATCATCAGTGACGTGCACAAAAGCGGCCCAAAACAGGCGATTGTGCATGCCATTATTAAGTGCTGCGCTTCGCTGGAGATCGCGGTGATTGCTGAAGGCGTGGAGAAAGCAGAGGAGTGGATGTGGCTGGAAGCGGTCGGTGTCAGTCAATTCCAGGGCTATCTGTTTGCCCGCCCACAGTTTAATGGTTTCCCGGCAGTAGCCTGGCCGGAGATTAAGTAACCGGCAAAGCTGACCGCCGTAACGGCGGTCACAGGCTTAACACTCAGTCTCACGCGCCGGTTCTTCCAGCCGTTCACTCAGCACTACGTACTTCATCATCTCAAAGGTACGCTGCGTCATTGGCACCGCGCTGCACGGGCGAAACCAGCCAAACTGCTTCTGGTACAGCCACACTTCCGGATAGCGCTCGCCATCTTTAATCCAGTAATAACCATCATTCATAGGTTTGCCCAGCGGCCTGCGCCGCGAATCAGACATTCATGCGTGCCCGATAAAGTGATACGCCCTCTGGCGTAATGAGTAACCCTGCTTGCATGAAAGCTTACTCCAGCTAAATACTGTAGCAGAGAATAGAGGCAATTGTGCATTTCACGCTGGGCTTATTCAGGCAGGAAACGAGACGCGAAGAGAATAAATGCCCCTAAGCTAAGGGGCGAAACAAACAGGCAACTAAACGTCCGTGTTTCGGCAATGGAGTGGAGTACGACAGACACAGGTTTCAGGAAGCGATATCGTCAGGCGTGCGCTGAACAATAAGTTCCAGTGCCTGGCGATAAATATCCAGCTGAACCACGTCATGTTCAGACTCTAATCGCTCCAGCAGCGCCAGAATAATATCTTTATTGCTCACGCGCAGTTTCACCGCCGCCAGCTGTTTGTAAATCAGCGCGATGATCTCTTTTTCACTGGCATATTCTGAGCCGGCGTGCTGAAAATATTCTGACAATTGAGACTCTGTTGACGCCAATGCATTCTGTTCCATAACAAGCCTCATCGGGTGAGCTGCAGTGCAAACTGCAGTGATTAATCGGTTACTCAGGTTAAATTTTTGAATCAGCACAGGTAAAAAAGCAGCCTCTGAAAGTGGAAATCCACAACACCTTCAGAGGCGATGCAAAGCATCATTCGTTACGTGTGACTGACTGCCACAAGCGAGAAGTTATACAAAGATGGAAAACTTGTACAATAATTTTGTTAGCATTTCGTGTGGTCAGAGGAGATTTGCACAATAATTTCGCCATTCTCTTCAACAATAAATCACCATTTTCGCAGGAAAAATCATGCAGTTAACCTGAATAAAATATCAGGCGCTGTGCTAAGCCTCTCTTTCTGCTCAACAAAATTTTTTTCTCCCCTCGCTGACTCGCTCACTTCTATACAGCCCCCATAAACTTGTACAACTTTGCAAAACTGTACAATTTAGCCGTTCTGCGTGTAGAGTGTGAAAACGATTACGGCCGCCAGAAACGGCCAGCGATCAGCTAAAATTCATCACAACAAAACCCCTGCTGGAGAGAAAGATGAAACAACACGAAACCAACAAGGAGCGTAAAAACGAGGGCGAGGTACACAAGGGTTTACCGGAAGCCGCGCCGCATGCAGGTAATGCTTATGAGGAAGATGATCATCCAGCCCAGGATGACGCTCGTGAGCACGGCGAAATCCCGCGTACACGCGATGACAGTCAGGATGACAAAAAAGATCCTTATCAGGATCAGTAAAATACCTTCGATGATATCTGGACCGACCCACCGGATGTTATTTTCGTGGCCGCTGACTGCTGGCGTTAATAAGCGAAGCGGCAACCGAGATTGATCATTGAGTTTAATTAAGACATTATTTTGCGGAAATTAGAGAAGGCGTGCCTTCATTCATTTCTGGAGAGCACTGATGGATACGGGTTTTTACTGGGTAGGCAGCAGCACAACTGAGCCTGAGGTATGGTACTGGGATGCTGGACGCGGTTTTTATCGCCCGATGGAGCCGATACCGCTTTCTCTGCCTCGTTTTAAATCTGCCGGTTTTAAACTTCTCAGTGGCAAACTGATGCCACCGGAAGAGGTGCAATCTGCTTAGGTTTTCGTCTGCAGGTGAGAATATTGTCAGTTACGCTGTTAAGCGCAGCGTAGCTGAACTATATTCCTGTGAGGAGGACATGATAATGCAGGAAGGATTTTATTGGGTGCAGCGCGGCGCAGAACAGCCAGAAGTCTGGTTTTTCTCAACCAGTGGAGAAGGTGCCTGGTTTGAACCCACCAAAAACGATGCCATCAGCAAGCAACGCTTCGCTGAACAGGGCTACAGGACGATCAGCGAGAAATTGTCACTATCCTGACCCTGACGAAACCGCCTCTTTCAGGCGGTTTTTTATTGCGCGCCGCTAAACCTGCATGCTCATAATCTCGCTGTAGGCATTGACCAGCTTGTTACGCACCTGAATCCCCATCTGCATCGAAATCGACGATTTCTGCAGATCGACCATCACATCATTCAACTGGATGCCCGGTTTACCCAGCTCAAAATCCTGCGCCTGACTGCGCGCAGCGGTCTGGGTGGCGCTGATTTTATCCAGCGCGGCTTTCATGGTGGCACCAAAATCGAGCTGACTGGCGGACTCGGTCGGTTTGCCACTGGCCTGCAGTGACGTCAGCTGCAGCTGCTGCAGTACGCCATCTATTGCCTGAATTGACATTGCCTGTACCTCATAGATGAAGGGTTCTTTTTTTCACGGAGGAAAAGTTAACACACTGTCAATAGGACAAAGGCGCTAAATGACTGCAAAAAACCCGGCTTATCCAGCCATCGAAGTGACACGATTCATCAAATAATGCCAGGCATTAGATTGGAATTTCATTTTTTCCCCTACCCCGTCGGCCAGCTACACGGCATCAACGGGCGGGGATGCGTATCAGGGAGTCAGTTTTGTCACCTACATACACCCGGTCAATTATGTCAGGCAGGAATTGGTCATGAATGCGAGTGCAGCCGCCACACAGGATACAGCAAAGAAAGGCTTTAATGACCTTCTCGCCCGCCTGCGCGCAAATCCGCGTATTCCATTAATCGTTGCTGCCGCGGCCGCTATCGCCGTGGTTCTGGCGCTGGTGCTGTGGGCCAAAGCGCCCGACTATCGCGTTCTCTATAACAACCTCTCTGATGAGGATGGCGGCGCGATTGTTACCCAGCTCACCCAGATGAACATCCCTTACCAGTTCGCTGAAAACGGCGGCGCCCTGATGGTGCCCGCCGATAAAGTGCATGAGCTGCGTCTGCGTCTTGCCCAGCAGGGACTGCCGAAAGGGGGTTCAGTAGGCTTTGAGCTGATGGATAAAGAGAAGTTTGGTATCAGCCAGTTCAGTGAGCAGATTAACTACCAGCGTGCGCTGGAAGGTGAGCTGGCGCGCACCATCGAAACGCTTGGACCGGTGAAGAGCGCGCGCGTGCATCTGGCGATGCCAAAACCGACGCTGTTCGTGCGCGAGCAAAAATCTCCGTCTGCCTCAGTAACGCTGAACCTGCAACCGGGCCGTGCGCTGGATGAAGGCCAGATTCAGGCGATTCAGCACATGGTCTCCAGCAGCGTGGCCGGTCTGCCACCAGGCAATGTGACCGTGGTCGATCAGGCGGGTCGCCTGCTGACGCGCTCCGACAGCGAAGGCCGCGATCTTAACGATGCCCAGCTGAAATATGCCTCCGAAGTGGAAGCACGCTATCAGCAGCGCATTGAAGCCATTCTGAATCCGATTCTCGGTCAGGGTAATGTGCATGCGCAGGTGACCGCGCAGATTAACTTTGACCGCAGCGAGCAGACGGACGAGAAGTATCAGCCGAATGCGAACCCGAATAACACGGCGATTCGCTCACGTCAGACCAGCACCAGCGATCAGAACGGCAGCCCGTATCCGGGCGGCGTGCCGGGTGCGCTGTCGAATCAGCCTGCGCCGGCCAATACCGCGCCGGTCACCAACCCGCAGCAGCAGAACAATAACAACGCTAACGGTCAGCAGAACAACAACAACGCGCAGAATGCCGGCACCTCGACCAGCACCGCGCAGAGCAGCGGCCCGAGCAGCTCCAGCCGCAACGATACGGTGAACTACGAGCTGGATCGCACCATTCGTCACACCAAACTCAACGTCGGTGACGTGCAGCGCCTGTCGGTCGCCGTGGTGGTCAACTACCGCGATGACGGCAAAGGCAAAGCGGTGGCGCTGAACGATCAGCAGATCAAACAGATTGAAGATCTGACCCGCGAAGCGATGGGCTATTCGCAAACGCGTGGCGACAGCGTCAACGTGGTGAACTCGCAGTTCAACACCACCGAGCCAACCGGCGGCGACCTGCCCTTCTGGCAGCAGCAGTCGTTCTTTGATCAGCTGATGACCGCCGGTCGCTGGCTGCTGGTGGCACTGGTTGCCTTCATCCTCTACCGCAAAATGGTGCGTCCGCAGCTGCTGCGTAAACGTGAAGCCGAGAAAGCCGCCGCCGAAGCCGCCGCTGCCCGTGCTGCCGCCCGTGAGGAAGAAGCCGCTTACAGCGTCCAGATCAATAAAGACGAGCTGGACCAGGAGCGCAAATCTAACAACCGCATGAGCGCCGAGGTGATGAGCCAGCGCATCCGCGATATGTCTGAAAACGATCCGCGCGTTGTGGCGCTGGTTATCCGCGAATGGATGAGTAACGAACTATGAGTCTGACCGGTACTGAAAAGAGCGCCATTCTGATGATGACCATTGGCGAAGAGCGTGCGGCGGAGGTGTTTAAACACCTCAACCAGCGTGAGGTACAGCACCTCAGCGCCGCGATGGCCAGCATGAAACAGATTTCGCACAAGCAGCTGACCGAAGTGCTGCGCGAGTTCGAAACCGATGCCGAACAGTTTGCTGCGCTAAGCCTCAACTCCAACGACTACCTGCGTTCGGTGTTGATCAAGGCGCTGGGTGAAGAGCGCGCCTCCAGCCTGCTGGAAGATATCCTCGAAACGCGCGAAACCACCAGCGGCATGGAAACCCTCAACTTTATGGAACCGCAAGCGGCGGCGGATCTGATCCGCGACGAGCACCCGCAGATTATCGCCACCATTCTGGTGCACCTGAAGCGCGGCCAGGCGGCGGATATTCTGGCGCTGTTCGACGAGCGTCTGCGCCACGATGTGATGCTGCGTATCGCCACCTTCGGCGGCGTACAGCCGGCGGCGCTGGCGGAGCTGACCGAAGTGCTCAACGGCCTGCTGGATGGCACCAACCTCAAGCGCGCGAAGATGGGCGGCGTGAGAACCGCAGCGGAAATCATCAACCTGATGAAAACCCAGCAGGAAGAAGCGGTTATCGAAGCAGTACGCGACTTCGATGGCGAGCTGGCGCAGAAGATTATCGACGAGATGTTCCTGTTCGAAAACCTGGTGGAAGTGGACGACCGCAGCATCCAGCGTCTGTTGCAGGAAGTGGAGTCCGAGCAGCTGCTGATTGCCCTGAAAGGCGCCGAGCAGCCGCTGCGCGAGAAATTCCTCAAAAACATGTCGGCGCGTGCCGCCGATATCCTGCGCGACGACCTCGCCAACCGTGGCCCGGTCCGTATGTCCGCGGTGGAGAACGAACAGAAAGCAATCCTGCTTATCGTGCGCCGTCTGGCGGAAGCAGGCGAGATGGTAATTGGTGGTGGCGAGGAAACCTATGTCTGATGCCTTTTCCGCCCGTGCATGGCAGCGCTGGCAGCCTGATGATTTAGGCGCACCGCAGCCGCCCGAACCTGAACTGCTGCTGGCGGACGAGCCGGACAACGACCTCGTGCTGAGCGAGGAAGATGAACAGCAGCAGCAGCTGGAACGTCTGCAGCAGCAGATGCGTAAAGATGCGCAGACGCAGGGCTACAGCGAAGGTTATCAGAAAGGCTTCGCCGAAGCGCAGCAAAACGGCTATGACGCCGGGTTCCAGCAGGGACTGGCCGATGCCCAGCAGCAGCAGGCTCCGCTGCAGGCGCGTATGCAGCAGCTGGTCACCGAGTTCCATCACACGCTGGAAGCGCTGGATAGCGTGATTGCGTCGCGCCTGATGCAGCTGGCGCTGGAAGCGGCGCGCACGGTGATTGGCCAGGCAACGCAGGTGGATGGCAGCGCCCTGCTGCGCCAGATCCAGCAGCTGATTCAGCAGGAGCCGATGTTCAGCGGCAAACCGCAGCTGCGCGTGCACCCGGACGATCTGCAGCGCGTTGAGCAGACGCTGGGCCCAACGCTCGATTTACATGGCTGGCGTTTGCTGGCCGACAGTTCGCTGCATCCCGGCGGCTGTAAACTCAGCGCCGAAGACGGCGATCTGGATGCCAGCGTCGCCACGCGCTGGCAGGAGCTGTGCCGTCTGGCGGCACCGGGAGCATTCTGATGACGTCACGCCTTTCGCGCTGGCTGGGCGCGCTCGACAGTTTTGAAGACCGCATCAGTCAGGTGCAGACGGTGCGCCGCTATGGCCGCCTGACGCGTGCCACCGGTCTGGTGCTGGAAGCCACTGGCCTGCAGCTGCCGCTGGGCGCCACCTGCATTATTGAGCGCCACGACAACGGCACGATTACCGAAGTGGAAAGCGAAGTGGTCGGCTTCAACGGCCAGAAACTGTTTCTGATGCCGCTGGAAGAGGTCGATGGCATTCTGCCCGGCGCGCGTGTATATGCCCGCGTGCACGGCGATCACAGCGGTAAACAGCTGCTGCTGGGGCCGGAGCTACTCGGCCGCGTGCTGGACGGCAGCGGCAAACCTCTGGATGGCCTGCCCGCGCCGGAAACCGGCTACCGCGCGCCGCTGATCACCGCGCCGTTCAACCCGCTGCAGCGTACGCCGATCCACGATGTGCTGGATACCGGCGTGCGGGCGATCAACGCCCTGCTCACCGTGGGCCGCGGCCAGCGTATGGGGCTGTTTGCCGGCTCCGGCGTGGGGAAATCGGTGCTGCTCGGCATGATGGCGCGTTACACCAAAGCCGACGTCATCGTGGTGGGCCTGATTGGTGAACGTGGCCGCGAAGTTAAAGAGTTTATCGAGAACATTCTTGGCGCCGAAGGGCGCGCGCGCTCGGTGGTGATCGCCGCGCCGGCCGACGTTTCGCCGCTGTTGCGTATGCAGGGGGCCGCTTATGCCACGCGCATCGCCGAAGATTTCCGCGATCGCGGTCAGCACGTGCTGCTGATTATGGACTCCCTCACCCGCTACGCCATGGCGCAGCGTGAGATCGCCCTGGCAATCGGCGAGCCGCCGGCCACCAAAGGCTATCCGCCATCGGTGTTCGCGAAGCTGCCGGCGCTGGTAGAACGCGCCGGCAACGGCATTCACGGCGGCGGTTCAATCACCGCGTTCTATACCGTACTGACTGAAGGCGACGACCAGCAGGACCCGATTGCCGACTCAGCGCGCGCTATTCTTGACGGCCACATTGTGCTGTCGCGTCGCCTGGCTGAGGCCGGTCACTATCCGGCCATTGATATTGAAGCGTCGATCAGCCGTGCCATGACCTCGCTGATTGATGAAACCCACTATGCGCGTGTGCGCCAGTTCAAGCAGTTGCTCTCCAGCTTTCAGCGTAACCGCGATCTGGTGAGCGTCGGCGCTTATGCCGCAGGCAGCGATCCGATGCTGGACCGGGCCATTAAGCTCTATCCGCAGATGGAAGCTTTCCTGCAGCAGGGCATTTTTGAACGCAGCGATTATGACGATGCCTGTCTGCACCTGCAGGCGATGTTCGGCTAACGCCGCCCGACTTGAGGTAACGCGATGAAGACAGCCAATGCGATTGATACGCTGCGCGACCTGGCGGAGCAGGATCTGGAACAGGCGGTGATCCACCTCGGCGACATGCGTCGCGGTCAGCAGCAGGCCGATCAGCAGCTCAGCATGCTGCTCGATTACCAGGATGAGTACCGTAATAAGCTCAATCAGGATATGTCCGGCGGCATCGCCAGCACGCGCTGGAGCAATTATCACCAGTTTATTCAGACGCTGGAAAAAGCCATCGAACAGCATCGCCAGCAGCTTAATCAGTGGAACCAGCGGCTGGAACAGGCGCTGAGCAACTGGCGTGAAAAGCATAAGAAGCTGAATGCCTATCAGACGCTGATTACCCGCGCGGAAGAGAACGCATTACGACAGGAAAGCCGTCTCGATCAGAAACGGATGGATGAATTTGCCCAACGGGCCGCATTGAGGAAAGGCGAATGAACACGCTGCCAACACTGCTGACACAGCTTGCTAAAACCGGCAAAGCACAACCTTCATCGGCAGTGGACAATCTGTCCGCTGCTGACACCCTGCCGCAGGGATTTATTACTGAGCTGGGCAACCGCCTGCTGACGCTGGTTAAGCAGCAGGGAAATGGCGCGCAATCCGCTGATCTGGCGGCAGAAATTGACGCGAAAAACGTCACAAAAGCGTCATTAAGCGCCCTGCTGCAGGCACTGGACAAACCAGAGGCGTTAAACGCACTTTTACAGCCGGAAAACACTAAAGCCGGACTGAAATCAGCCGATGATAATGACAAGCGCGCAGCAAGTTCGTTAACTGCCAGCGACTTACAGAATGTGCAGGCGCTGTTTGCCATGTTGCCAGCGGTGGTCGAAAACCGCAGCAGCCCGCCAGCGGATAACAGCACCGCGCTGGAAACCCGGGGTGAGGCGCGCACCAGCTTAAACGCTGCGTTACTTAACAGTTCGCTGCAAAGTGCGCTGAAAGAGGAACAGGCGAAGCCGGATGGCCAGCAATCTAAAGGCGGCAATGCGCTGACCAGCCTGACCGGTGTCAGCCATAGCCCGGTGCAGAGCGCGGCCGCCAGCGGCACGCCGGCCAGCAACAGCGGTATGACGCTGGATGAGAGTTTTCAGCAGGTGCTGAGCACGCTGAGTAAACCGGAAGAGCGGCGCGAGATGCTCAGCAGCCATGACAGCAGCGCGCCGGCCATCAGCAGCCCGCTGAGCAGTACCAGTCCGCTGGTCAGCACCACGGCCAGCACCAGCAGCGCGCCTTCCACGCCGATGCTGAATGCGCAGCTGGGCAGCAACGAGTGGCAGCAGGCGCTGAGCCAGCAGATTGTGATGTTCAGCCGTAACGGCCAGCAGAACGCCGAATTACGTCTGCATCCGGAAGACCTCGGCGCGATACAGATCAGCCTGACGCTGGATAAAGATCAGGCACAGTTAACAATGGTTTCCAGCCACAGCCATGTGAGGGCCGCGCTGGAAGCGGCGCTCCCACAGCTGCGTACGGCGCTGGCGGAGAGCGGCATTAACCTGGGACAGAGTAACGTCAACAGCGACGCCTTCGCACAGGGCCAGAGTTATCAGGGCCAGCAGGAAGGACGTCGCGACGGCCAGTACGGCAGCTTTACCCTCTCCCAGGACAGTGACAACGAGATAACGCCTATTGCCGTCCCGGCAGCCCTCCAGGCGCGCGCGACCGGCAACGGCGCTGTCGATATCTTTGCCTGACAGCGACTAAACGCTGAAGGTAAGCGTAAAACCCGCGTCTTTTCTTCCCATTGTTTGACTTAAGACGCGGGATAATCTGTCCAGGTAAGCCGAGAGGCTTGCCCATAATTCACAGGAAGTAACTGCAAACATGTCTGATAACGCGAAAGCTAAAGGCCGCAAACGTTCATTACTAATTCCGGTGTTACTGATTGTAACGCTGGCCGCTTGCAGCGTGGCAGGCTATGCAGTCTGGCGAATGATGAATAAACACGAGGGTGACAAGCCGGAGGCTGCCAAAGTGGAGCCACCGCCCGCCCCGGTATTTTTTGCAATGGATACGTTTACGGTTAACCTGGTCAATCCCGATAACGATCCCGATCGCGTGCTGTACGTAGGCTTTACCCTGCGTCTGCCGGATGAGGATACCCGTCGTCGGCTGAATGACTACCTGCCTGAGGTGCGCAGCCGTTTGCTGCTGCTGCTTTCACGTCAGAGCGCCAGCGCGCTGGCAACCGAGCAAGGCAAACAGGCCCTGGTTGAACAGATCAAACAGGTGCTGGCGCCACCGCTGGTAAAAGGTCAACCTGCGCAGGTAGTCAGTGACGTGCTGTTTACCGCCTTCATTTTGAGGTGACTTAATGGGCGATAGCATTCTCTCCCAGGCTGAGATTGACGCGCTGCTCAATGGCGACAGTGACAGTGCGGAAGTAGAGAACAGTTCCAAAGGGGCCGATGGCGATATCCGCCCCTATGATCCCAATACCCAGCGTCGCGTGGTGCGCGAGCGTCTGCAGGCGCTGGAGATCATCAATGAGCGTTTTGCCCGTCATTTTCGTATGGCGCTGTTCAACCTGCTGCGCCGCAGCCCGGATATCAGCGTAGGGGCAATCAAGATTCAGCCGTACCATGAGTTTGCCCGCAACCTGCCGGTGCCAACCAACCTGAACCTGATTCACCTGCAGCCGCTGCGGGGGACTGCGCTGGTGGTGTTCTCGCCGAGCCTGGTGTTTATCGCCGTGGATAACCTGTTTGGCGGCGACGGTCGTTTTCCGACCAAAGTGGAAGGCCGTGAGTTCACCCACACCGAGCAGCGCGTGATTCGCCGCATGCTCAAACTGGCGCTGGAAGGCTACAGCGACGCATGGAAAGCCATTTATCCGCTGGAAGTGGAATACGTGCGTTCTGAAATGCAGGTGAAGTTCACCAACATCACCACCTCACCGAACGATATCGTGGTCAACACGCCGTTCCAGGTGGAGATTGGCAACCTGGTGGGTGAGTTCAATATCTGTATTCCGTTTTCGATGATTGAGCCGCTGCGCGAGCTGCTGGTCAATCCACCGCTGGAGAACTCGCGTCAGGAAGATAACCACTGGCGAGACAATCTGGTGAAACAGGTGCAGCACTCGGAGCTGGAGCTGATTGCCCACTTCGCTGAAACGTCGCTGCGTCTGTCACGTATTTTGCAACTGAAACCTGGTGACGTCCTGCCCATTGAGAAGCCGGACCGCATCATTGCCCACGTCGACGGCGTACCGGTACTGACGAGCCAGTATGGCACGCTCAACGGCCAGTATGCGCTGCGTGTAGAACATCTGATTAACCCGATTTTGAATTCGCTGAATGAGGAACAGCCCAATGAGTGACAGCAAAAAACCGTCCGATGATATCTCTGCGGACGATCTGTGGGCTGAAGCGATGAACGAGCAGGCGGCGACCAGCAGTGCAGCGGAGCCAGGCGATAACGTATTTAAGTCGCTTGAGGCCAGCGCCGCCAGCGGCTCGCTGCAGGACATCGATCTGATCATGGATATTCCGGTCAAACTGACCGTGGAACTGGGCCGTACCAAGATGACCATCAAAGAGCTGCTGCGCCTGACGCAGGGTTCGGTGGTGGCGCTTGATGGCCTGGCCGGCGAGCCGCTGGACATCCTGATCAACGGCTATCTGATCGCGCAGGGTGAAGTGGTGGTGGTGAACGACAAATATGGCGTGCGCATCACCGACATTATTACCCCGTCCGAACGTATGCGTCGTCTGAGCCGCTAATCATGTTAAAAAACGCGCAAACCGTTCAGCCCGCTCACGCCCAGCCGGTGGTGTCCACCAGTTCGGTTGTTGGGCAAGTCAGCAGCGTGCTGGCGGTGATCGTGCTGCTGATTCTGGCCTGCGGCTGGCTGGCGAAACGCCTCGGCTTTGCGCCGAAAGCGGTGAGCGGCCAGGCGCTGAAAGTCAGCGCCAGCGTGCAGGTTGGCCGTCAGGAGCGGGTGGTGATTGTTGATACCGCCGATGCGCGTTTAGTGCTGGGCGTCACCGCTCAGCAGATCACCCATCTGCACTCGCTGCCGCCGCTGCCACCGGAGGCATCCCTGCCCGTCAGCGCGGCGCCGCAGGATTTTCGTCAGCTGTTTCAGAACCTGGTTAAACGTCCCGGAAAACCCCAATGATGCGTCGATTGCTCCCTCTTCTGCCGCTGCTGATGCTGCTGGCACCGGCTGCCCATGCGCAGCTGCCGGGTTTGATCAGCCAGCCGCTGGCCAATGGCGGCCAGAGCTGGTCGCTGCCGGTGCAAACGCTGGTCTTCATTACCTCGCTGACCTTTATTCCGGCGGTGTTGCTGATGATGACCAGTTTCACCCGCATCATTATTGTGTTTGGTCTGCTGCGTAACGCACTGGGCACGCCATCCGCGCCGCCGAATCAGGTGATGCTGGGTCTCGCGCTGTTTCTGACTTTCTTTATCATGGCGCCGACCTTCGACAAGATTTACACCGATGCCTATCTGCCGTTCAGCCAGGACAAAATCAGCATGGACGTGGCGATCGACAAAGGTGCCCAGCCGCTGCGTGAGTTCATGCTGCGCCAGACGCGCGAAGCCGACCTGGCCCTGTTCGCCCGTCTCGCCAACAGCGCGCCGATTCAGGGTCCGGAAGCGGTGCCGATGCGCATTCTGCTGCCCGCCTATGTCACCAGTGAGCTGAAAACCGCTTTCCAGATTGGTTTCACCGTCTTTATTCCGTTTCTGATCATCGACCTGGTGGTCGCCAGCGTACTGATGGCGCTGGGAATGATGATGGTGCCGCCGGCCACGATTTCGCTGCCGTTTAAGCTGATGCTGTTCGTGCTGGTGGATGGCTGGCAGCTGCTGGTGGGATCGCTGGCGCAAAGTTTTTACTCCTGAGTGGCTTGCCGCCCTCACCTTTCTCTCGACAGGAGCGCAACATGACACCGGAATCGGTAATGGTAATGGGCCAGGAAGCGATGCGTATCGCCCTGATGATGGCCGCTCCGCTGCTGCTGGTGGCGATGGTGAGCGGTTTGCTGATCAGTATTCTGCAGGCGGCAACGCAGATTAACGAACAGACACTGTCGTTTATCCCGAAAATTCTTGCCGTTGCGGCCACCGCCGTGGTGGCCGGACCGTGGATGCTCAACCTGATGCTGGACTACATCCGTACCCTGTTCAGCAACCTGCCTTACATCATCGGCTAATGGTCACCCTCGACAGCAGCCAGCTGGTGCACTGGGTGGCGCAATTCTTCTGGCCGATGGTGCGTTTGCTGGCGCTGTTTGCCAGCGCGCCGCTGCTGAATGAACGTTCGATTCCAAAACGGGTCAAAATTGGACTGGCGGTAGTCACCACCTGGATTCTGATGCCGCTGCTGCCGCCGGTCGAAGTGACGCTGTTTACCCCGGCCGGTTTCTGGATGCTGGTGCAGCAGCTGCTGATTGGCGTGGGGATTGGTCTGACCATGCAGCTGGCTTTTTCTGCCGTGCGGCTGGCCGGTGAGATGATTGGTCTACAGATGGGTCTCTCTTTTGCCACCCTGCTCGACCCGAACAGCCGGATCAACATGCCGCTGCTGGCCCGTTTTCTCGACATGCTGGCGATGCTGCTGTTCCTGACCTTCAACGGTCACCTGTGGTTGATCTCGTTACTGGTGGACAGTTTTCACACGTTGCCGATTAACGATCAGCCACTCAACGCCAACGCCTTCATGGCGCTGACCAAAGCCGCCAGCTTAATTTTCCTTAATGGCATGATGTTAGCGCTACCCTTAATAATTCTGCTCCTCACGCTAAACCTGGCACTAGGTTTGTTAAACCGCGTTTCACCTCAGCTGTCGGTTTTCGCCATCGGCTTCCCAATCACCTTAACGGTAGGGATCCTGAGTCTGGGTATGATGATGCCGTTGCTTGCACCTTTCTGTGAACATCTGTTCGGTGAAGTCTTTGATTTACTCGCGCAGTTTGTATCAGAACTTTCCCCTGCCCGTTGATTAACGATACTGTTAACCTTCTTATACGATAGTTAAGTAATCAAAAACATTCTGTGCATTTTTCGAACCATATTTTTCAGAAATCAACTGAGGATATTCTGATAAATGCGCATTTATGGTGAAAATTATTCTTATTAAACGGCGCTTCGCGTATTTTAGTCAGACGATTCCTAAGCCGGTTAAGCTTGTGAATCGGTTGATAAAATGCTCAAAGGGCTGTTTTTAAACAAAAAAAATATTACAGCGATTTTTCTTGTCTAAATCCCTTTTTTCCGGCATTGTCAACACTCGCTGAAACGTCACACTTTCGCGATTCAAATGTTTTTAAGAATTGTCCTATCAGATTTGTCTGTGACTTGCGCGATAGTGACAGGGCTCTCAAAACAGAGCGAAAGAAACACATAAACCAAATTCCCGGCGATTCCCACTATCGCGGGGACAAGAGTGACGTGGAAGCAACACAATAAACTTCGCAGAACGGGTCAGGGACGAGTCAAGATGGCGCAGGAATGCATTACGCCAGTCTGCCGAGCAGAATAAAAAAGTGTCTTTGGAAATCTCTCTCGTACCGCAAACGCGTATTCATCGTTGATTTAAACGGATAACAAATTGGTGAGGGTCGCTATAATGCCAACGATTATTATGGATTCATGTAACTACACACGCCTGGGTTTGTCAGACTATATGTCGGCAAAAGGAGTCAAAAAGAAAAATATTACTTCCGTGTCTGACATCGAACAATTGCAACAACGGTGTGAGCAATTAAAACCGGGCGTAGTATTTATTAACGAAGAATGCTTTATTCACGAATCCGATTCCAGCGATCGCATTCGTTCTATTATCATGCAGCATCCGGATACGCTATTCTTTATTTTTATGGCGATCTCGAATATCCATTTTGAGGAATACCTCTACGTTCGTAAGAACCTGATTATTACGTCAAAATCGATAAAAACATCGACACTGGACTCCCTGCTGGGCACCTACCTGCAAAAGAAACTCAATGCGTCACCGCGCATTTCTGCCGGGCTGGATATTCATCCACTGACATTGAGCCAGACTGAATCGAATATGCTGAAAATGTGGATGTCAGGTCATGACACCATTCAGATTTCGGATAAGATGCAAATCAAAGCGAAAACTGTTTCGTCACATAAAGGCAATATTAAACGCAAAATTAAAACGCACAATAAACAGGTTATTTATCATGTGGTGCGCCTGACAGATAATGTTACCTCGGGCATTTATGTCAACGTGCGATAATTTCACCTTACGATAATACGCTTTGTGGTCAAGGCCAGTCCCTGCTACTGGCCTTGATTATTTTTGAGCGTTTTGCGAGCGCGATCCCACTTCCCCGCTAAGCCTTTATCCCCTGCTGCCGATGCTTGTTTTCAGAACCCCTTACCACTATGAGAGCAAGGAAATGAAAACAGCATCGATAGATGAGCAACATAAGCTCAGCATCTGGCAAAACCTACGCCTGATGCCTCTGTTCAGCATGATCTTTGGTGGCATTCTGCTGCTTTTTGCCCTGTGCATTGGACTCGCCAGCTACTTTCTGATTCAGAGCAATAATTCCCTCAATGACGCCACCGATGAGATTCAGGTGCGCATGGGCATTTCTAACAGCTCAAACCATCTGCGAACCGCACGCCTTAATGTACTGCAGTCGGGCGCGGCGGCGCGCATCGGTGAAATGGATGGCTATCGTGCCGATCTGGCGCGCACCGAAACGCGCATTAAGCAGGCGCGCGAGGGCTTCAAAATTTATATGGATCGCAAAATGAAGACGCCGGCTGACCTGGCGCTCGACGGTCCGCTCACCACCAGCTTCAACGCCTATATTGATAAAGGCCTGAAGCCGATGATCGAATCGGCGAAACAGGGCAGCTTTGAGGGGATTGTCGCTCAGGAGACCGATGTCACGCGCAAGCTGGATGATGCCTATAATGCCGTGCTGCTGAAGGCGATTAAGATCCGCACCGAGCGCGCCGAAGCGATTAACGCCGAAGCGGCGCATCAGTCGCGCGTCGGTTTTATCGCGATGGCTGCGGCTTTTGCCGCCGCGCTGCTGCTGGTGCTGCTCACCTTCGTATTCCTGCGCCGCGTGGTGATCAATCCGCTGCGCCTGTCGGTGGGTCGCATTGAGCGCATCGCGCAGGGCGATCTCACCGCCCCCGAGCAGGCCTATGGTCGCAACGAAATTGGCAGCCTGCTGCACAACCTGCAGCTGATGCAGGCGTCGCTGGTGCGCACCGTTGGCACCGTCCGTGAAGGCGCGGTGGCGATTTATCAGGGTTCCAGCGAGATCTCCGCAGGTAACACCGATCTGTCATCACGCACCGAGCAGCAGGCTTCTGCGCTGGAGCAGACTGCCGCCAGCATGGAGCAGCTCACCGCCACGGTGAAGCAGAACGCCGAAAACGCCCATCACGCCAGCCAGCTGGCCGCCGATGCGTCTGGCAAAGCGCGCAGCGGTGGTGAACTGGTGAGCGGTGTGGTGAAAACCATGAATAACATCTCCGGCAGCTCGAAGAAAATCGCCGAGATTACCAACGTCATTAACAGTATCGCCTTCCAGACCAATATCCTGGCGCTCAACGCCGCGGTAGAAGCCGCACGCGCCGGCGAACAGGGCCGTGGCTTCGCCGTGGTCGCCAGTGAAGTACGCAATCTGGCGCAGCGCAGTGCGCAGGCAGCGAAAGAGATTGAGTCGCTGATTGCCGAGTCGGTGGATTTGATCAGTAACGGCTCGCATCAGGTCGGTGAAGCCGGCAGCACCATGGGCGAGATTGTCGAAGCGGTGCGCCGCGTTACCGACATTATGGCCGAGATTGCGGCAGCGTCTGATGAGCAGAGCCGTGGTATTCAGCAGGTCAGCCTGGCGGTGACCGAGATGGATAACGTGACGCAGCAGAACGCCTCGCTGGTGGAGGAAGCCTCTTCAGCTGCGGCTTCGCTGGAAGATCAGGCCGGTAAACTGACGCAGGCGGTGGCGGTGTTCCGCCTGAATGATACGCCAGCTTCGCTTGTGACCGCTGCGCCACAGCCAGCGCTGAAAGCGCCAGCGCTCGCTCCACGTCCGACGCTGGCTGCAGCGGGCAATGATAACTGGGAGACGTTTTAAGAGGAGTGAGCTGGGGTGCGGTATTTTTCCCTCACCCCATCCCTCTCCCGCTTGCGGGAGAGGGGGCTGTCCGTGCGGCTGTTGAGTATGGTTTTCACTCAACGCTTCAGGAACAACTTATTACTAAGCATCGTCGCTGAACGGTTCCCTCTCCCGCGTGCGGGAGAGGGTTAGGGTGAGGGCAACCTGAAAGCAATCTGAGCACAAAACCACACTACCCTTCCCCCGCATACGGCTCAACAAACACGCCTTCGGCGTGATCGCTCTCATTAAAGAACCAGATCCCCAGCGGGTAATCCTCCAGCGCTACCAGATACATGGTGCCCTCATTAAAGCCTTCCACAGCCAGCACAGTACCGACGCGACGTGGGCCGCCGTCGGTTTTTACCGTTACCCGGTCATTGACCTTCATTGATTTCTCTCCAGAAACAGTCCTGCGCATAGTGTAACGGAAGATAGTCAGCGCTGCCTGATCGCGATCAGCGGCGGGCGATTACCCACACCGCATGCACGATGCCGGGGATGTAACCACACAGCGTCAGCAGAATGTTGAGCCAGAAGGCGCCGCCAAAGCCGACCTGTAAAAACACGCCCAGCGGTGGCAACAGGATGGCAATAATAATCCGAATTAAATCCATACTAACTCCCTGATAACCATAATAATCAACCAGCTGTAAGCATAGCTGCTTTACGCCAGAATGGGGAATGCAGCGGGTAAAGAAGTGTCAAAGCCGGGCTTTTCACTTTCTTAACGTTTCCCGGAAAGACTTTTGACGCGGCACCCTCGTACACTTGTCAGCACTGCACCAACCCCAAAGGGGCAGTCAACCTAAAAGTAACAAGGATTTTGCCCGCGCAGCGCGGGCTTTTTTTTGCCCGTTTCCCGTCCACGTCCCTCGCCCGCTGTCACCGTCTATACTTGTCAGGAATCCGTTTGCCTCCGGGAGGCTGTCATGGCTACAGCAAAAGAGTACAGCGATAACGTGCAGCGCGAAGTGAACATCGACGTGGACGCGCTGCTGGAAGCGATTCAGAAAAAAACGTCAGGTGAAGTGCAGGAGTTTATGCAGGCTGAAGATGCGCACCGTGTGAAGGTGAATGGCGAAGCGTTTGACTCCTACACCGAACTGGCCGAGGCGTTTGAACTCGATATTCGTGATTTCACCATCACCGAAGTGAACCGCTGAAATCGATTTCAAAAAAAGACCCGGCACGCTGGCCGGGTTGAAAAAAGAATAAATTCGTTACACCAGGAAAATCTTAACACCGCTTCAGAGTACGCCTTAGCTGAAGTAAGACAAGTCTCAATTCTGCACGCAATTCGAACAAATCTGCATAATCATGCACTGCTGTTACCGAAAACATCGCGCTACGGCTGACATTCTGCATGCACAAAACGTGCAGCCGCTTCGGTATCCGGGCGGTGTTTTAAGAATTATCCTGGATAGTGGCCGCGCCGGCGGCAAGGAAAAGTGTGATCGTGATTACGCTATTATACTGATTACACGTCGCTTTACGGATGCCTTTGGGCGTAAGGAGTGTATTGATGATCCCGTTAGATTCCTCCCTGCTGATCGTGACCGATCTCGATGGTTCGCTGCTCGATCATCATGACTATAACTGGCAGGCCGCCAGCGAGTGGCTGGCGCGTCTTAAGCAGCAACAAATTCCGCTGGTGATTTGTTCGAGTAAAACCGCAGCCGAAATTATTCCGCTGCAGAAGCGGCTGGGCATTGCCGGTGCACCCTTTATTGCGGAAAACGGCGCCCGCGTCGCCTTCGGCGGGGAAGCACAGATCGCTGAAGAGCCCGGTGCCGATTACCTTGCGCTCTGCGCCACGCTCAGCACCCTGCAGGCGGATTTTCGCTTCACCGGCTTTCATGACTTTAGCGACGCAGAAGTGGCCCGTTTCACCGGCCTGACGCTGACGGAAGCCAGCCAGAGCCGACTGCGCGATGCGTCTGAAGTCATCGTATGGCGCGATGATGAAACGCGGCTCGACGCCTTCCGCGCGGCGCTGGCGCAGCATCAACTGGCCCTGACGCAGGGCGGACGCTTCTGGCATGTGATGCCGGCGGGCAGCGGTAAAGGCGTGGCGCTGGAACAGTTATTGCAGCAGTTGCAGCAGCAGGAAGGCACGAAGCGCACCACGATTGGTCTGGGCGATGGCCCTAATGATGCGCCGATGCTGGAGCGCGTCGATTATGCCGTGGTGATTAAAGGTTTCAGTAAAACCCCGGTGGTGCTGCAACGCAGCGATCATCACAACGTTTACCACACCGCTCACGTTGGCCCTGAGGGCTGGCGCGAAGGTCTGGATTACTTTCTTGCCCAACCTGAATAACGGCAGCTGACCAGAAGGATGAGACGATGAGTGATTTTTACCAGAACGGCGTAATTACCAACTTTCATAATCTCACCCACCGCAACGTGGAGTCGCTGGAAAAAGAGATGGTGCGCTTTGCGCGCAAGCGCAAAATGGGGCTGATTCTGCCCTCGCTGTTTTCCGAGCTGGAAGGCCCGGCGCTGGATAATATCGTCAACGAACTGGCGAAAGTGCCCTATCTGGAGGAGATTGTGATTGGCCTCGATCGTGCCGATCGCGATCAGTTTCTTTTCGCGCGCGAGTTTTTTTCTCGCCTGCCGCAGCGCCACCGCATTTTGTGGAACGATGGCCCGCGGCTGAAAGCGCTGGACGCCGAGCTGGATAAAGAGGGCCTGTCGCCCAGCCAGCCAGGCAAGGGGCGCAACGTGTGGTTCTGCACCGGCTACACACTGGCCTCCGACCGCTCGCAGTGCGTGGCGCTGCATGACTGCGACATCGTGACCTATGAGCGCGGCATGCTGGCACGTCTGCTCTACCCGCTGGCCAACCCGGCGTTTCAGTATGAATTCTGCAAAGGTTTCTATGCGCGCGTTGCGGACGGTAAGCTTAATGGCCGCGTCGGGCGTCTGCTGGTGGGCCCGCTGCTGCGCTCGCTGCAGAAAGTCTACGGCCATTCGGAGTATCTCGACTATCTCACCAGTTTCCGCTATCCGCTGTCCGGCGAGTTTGCCATGCGCACCCACGTGCTGAACGGCATCAAAATCCCTGGCGACTGGGGGCTGGAGATTGGCGTGCTGTCAGAGATTTATCGCAATTACACCACGCGGCAGACCTGCCAGGTGGAAATCGCGGACAACTACGATCATAAGCATCAGCCGCTGGCGGAAGAGGACGGCACCGGTGGCCTGAAACGCATGAGTAACGATATCGTGCAGTCGCTACTGCGTAAGCTGGCGACAATGGGCGTGCCGCTCACCAGCGACTCGTTCCGCGTGCTGAAGGCCACCTATTATCGCAACGCGCTGGACATGATGGAGATCTACAACCACGAAGCCACCATGAACGGACTAAAGTTTGATCAGCACATTGAAGAAGCGGCGGTCGAGATGTTCACCCAGGCGATTCTCGACGCCGGCCAGTCGTTCATCGAGCGGCCAAACGAGAAACCGTTTATCCCCAGCTGGAGCCGCGTGCAGTCGGCGTTCCCCGATATCCTGCAGCGCATCTACCAGGCGGTAGAAGAGGATAACGAGGGCAAAGTCTAACCGGCCGCGCACACCCGATTGCGACCGCCGCTTTTCGCCAGATACAGGCGGCGGTCCGCTACCGCCTGCAGACTTTCTGCATGGTAACTGCCATGCTCAGTACTGCAACTGACACCTGCCGACAACGTAACGCTAAAGGTGGTGCTGGCGTTGACCAGAATGGTTTTGGCCGCCAGCCGGCTGCGGATACGCTCCGCCACGCCCTGCGCCTCAGCCAGCGTGGTGTGCGGCAGCACGATACAAAACTCTTCGCCGCCGATGCGTCCGGCTACGTCGTAAGGGCGCAGCGTATGTTTGATGACGCCGGCCACGCGCATCAGCGCCTGATCGCCCGCGTGATGGCCCCAGCTATCATTGACCTTTTTAAAATGATCGATATCGAGCTGGATCACCGCCAGCGGCTGTTGCTGCTGTTCGCAGCGCCGCGCCAGCGCGATAAACTGATCGAAAAAGGCGCTGCGATTAAGCAGGCGCGTCAGACCGTCATAATTCGCGCGCCAGGCCAGTCGCGCCGAGAGATCCTCCAGTCGCCGTACCAGGCGGAAAATCACCTGATGCGCCAGCGCCAGTAACAGCACGAACAGCAGCCACATGCCCAACAGAAACAGCGCTACCCGCCCCAGCTCCTGCGCCAGCCCCTGGCGCAGGCTCTGCACGTTGATTAGCCAGGCATCGACATTTTTTAACTTAACCCAGCTGGCCAGCTGACTGCCCAGCCACAGTGTTCCGGCCGGCTGCTGCTGAATCGCCTGCATCAGCTGGCCGCGCTGCGCGGGGGTCAATGCCACATCGTGCGGTGCCGGCAGCCGGGTGATCTCGTTGAGTGCGCGATCTTCGAGCACCAGCTTGCCCTGCAGCACGCTGTGACGCGACTGGTGCAGCAATGCATTAATTCGCTGCTGGGTGAAATCCATCGATAACACGCCGTACCAGTGCTGATGGGCGATCACCGGCGCGCTCACCGTCAGCATCAACCCCTCGTTGAACTCCCCCTGATAGGCTTCGGTCCAGTGCCATCGCGTCTGCGGCGCCCGGCCCGGCTGCTGGTCGCGAAAATAGGGTCGCTGCGTCATGGTGGCGTAACTTTGCGCCAGCTCCTGCGCGTCGCGCGGCGGACGTGAGCTGATGTAATAGCCCGCGCGCGAGGTGTACCAGAAGCGTGAATGAAAGTCCTGCGCCTCATCGCTGAACTGCATGATAAAGCTGAACTCCAGCGCAGCGCGCAGCTCGGGCAGCAGATAAGTATCATCGCGCTGCAGCAGCGCATCACGCTGCAGCCATTCGTCGCTGACGCCGTTAATCGGCATGCTGCGCAGGTTAGCGATCTGCAACTGCCACACCGGCTGATGGCGCAACTGCTGAAAACGCTGCAGGGCGTGCTGACCATAATCGGCGTCCAGCGGGTGCGTCAGCGCGTAGCTGAGCATCCGCTGATAGTAATTAAGCTCGTCCAGACTCTCCTGAAAGCGGCTATCAAGGCTGCGCTGGATCTCGGACAGCTGGGCGCGCTGCCGCTGCTGATAGTTATTTTTTAATTCCAGCGCTTCATGGACGGTGAGAAAAAGTGAAAAGAGAAAGACCGCCAGAAAACAGAGATGCACGCGCAGCGCAGGCGTCATGCGGCGTGATGACAGTGGCGAGATTGGCATCAGTAGCCAGGCTCCGGATAACAACGAATTGAAGAAGTGTAGTCAGGCGGGAAAACGGCGTACAGGCAGAGATCAGGAAAAACGTGAAAAGTGACAATGACATCGGGACGGCGCGCTGACCGTCCCGAGGGGCTCAGCTGGCCAGCTGGCGCGCGGCCGACAGATGCGTCAGCTCATCACTGCGGAACGCTTCGCGGCGTACACTGTAGCCATCATACCAACGACACTCTACCATTCCGCTGGCATAGCCGGTCACCACCATGGTGGGTCCGCCCTGTTTGTGCTGAACTTCGTCACTGATTGCAAAGGTCATACCGCGCCCTCCCTTCTCACCGTTGATTGAACGGATTAAGGTATAGCAGCTGTGCGCGTTTTTTGCCTATAGGATATTGCTATTACTGTGACAAATTCGGAATAAGCAGTGAAAAATGCCGTAAATAAACAAAGCCGATAAAAGTTATTATCGGCTTTGAACGATTTTCCCGGGTGGAAAATCAGATTTTGCAACCTTCGCAGTCGGCTTCGTCGCTGATATCTGCCGGCACTTCACTGGCTTTTTCTGCCGCTTTGGCTTCCGCCTGCTCCAGCTGTGCATCGATATCAAATTCAAACATATCGTCGTTCATCATCGTTCTCCTGACCCGTGATTAGAAATTTCCTGCGCTTTATACCGATTTACCGCGCAGCTTCGCAACCAGATTTACCACTAACAGCACAATCGACCCAACGATAAAGCCCAGCACCAGATTCGCACCGTTGCTCAGCAGCATGGAAACCACACCCGGGAAGCCGCTGCTGTACTCTTCAATGGCATGATGCAGCGGCGCGATACCGTGCACGATAATGCCGCCGCCCACCAGGAACATCGCGACGGTGCCAACCACCGACAGGATTTTCATCAGCCACGGTGCCAGCGCCAGCAGCGCGCCGCCGGTGGCTTGCGCCAGCGTGGAAGACTTCTCACGCAGCCAGTAGCCGAGATCGTCAATCTTAACGATCATCGCCACAATACCGTACACGCCGATGGTCACCAGAATGGCAATACCGGCGAGGATTAACACCTGATTGAGCAGCGGCGCATCCGACACAATGCCCAGGGTAATCGCCACAATTTCAGCCGACAGAATGAAGTCGGTGCGCACTGCGCCTTTCACCTTATCTTTTTCGAACTGGCGCGGGTCCTGCTGCGCCAGATTATCCAGCCGCTTTTGCCGCGCTTCCGGGCTCTTCTCCGCTTTGTCGTGGTGCAGGCTGTGCAGCACTTTTTCCACTCCTTCAAAGCACAGATAGGCGCCGCCAATCATCAGCAGCGGCGTAATCAGCCAGGGCGCAAACGCGGAGATCAGCAGCGCCAGCGGCACCAGGATCAGTTTGTTGATAAACGAGCCTTTCGCCACGCCCCACACCACCGGGAGCTCACGATTGGCCTTCACGCCTGTCACCTGCTGCGCATTGAGCGACAGGTCATCGCCCAGCACGCCGGCGGTCTTTTTTGCCGCCACTTTGCCCATGACGGAAATGTCGTCGAGCAGCGTGGCAATATCATCCAGAAGAGTCAGTAAGCTGGTTCCTGCCAAAATGTCATTCCTTATTCCGGTTCGTGATCCTGACAACAGGGGCACCGCTCAATCGCCGTCACCGTCATATCGGCGATGCCCGCACAGTCCCATTCGACGCGTAACGTTTTCCCGTGCAGATCGTCGGCGTGCAGATACTTGCTCACCGGACTTTCTGTCATGCCGCTTATCTCCTCGGTGGCCACCAGCGTATCATCCAGGTAAATGCGCGCCGTGGCATGGGCATTGACCATGCGCTCATCGCGCAGTTGATACAGGCGTCTGACCGTCAGTTTGATGCTGCTCATGGTGGTGTTCCGCGTCCCAGAGAAAACGCTGATCTAAACTGTTATGGCAGCTAAAAGCAATCACCCAGCCTTAATCCGCCCGATAGTGATGCAATCCCTGATGATCGATCTCGCTGCTGTGCGTGGCAGCCAGCAGCCACTCTTCCAGCCGCTCCACCAGCGCCTCATCTTCCAGCCGCAGTTTGCCGCGCAGCGCGCATTCCCAGACGATCAGCACCTTCCAGCCGCTTTCCTGCAGCTGCTGCACATAGCGCCGGTCACGCTCCACGTTACTGTTGATTTTGCCGCTCCAGAATTCGGTACGCGTGGCCGGCATTTTGAACAGATAACAGTGGTGACGATGCCAGAAACAGCCGTGCACAAAGATAATGGCTTTGTGCTGCGGCAGCACAAAATCCGGCCGGCCCGGCAGCGCTTTGTCCTGTACACGAAAGCTAAAGCCGCGATCTTTCAGCAGCAGCGCAATACGCTGCTCAATCGCCGTATCCTGATTGCGAATGGCGCGCATATTTTTGCTGCGAATATCATGCGAGTGGACGTCTGCCATGGCGTCTCCTTTTTTGCGGGCTTCTTCAACTTTAGCGCGTTGAGGCGAAAGCGAAAGTTTGTGCGAAGCAGATTGCGAGACGCTGCGCAGCCATCGTTAATTTCCACGCCGCGCCAGGAGTGGTAGCATAGCCACTTCACTGTTAAGGAAAAACGCATGCTTGCACTCGATCCCGCCGCGACGGCTTCGCCCTCCCCGCACTCCGCTGATGATGACGCCACCGCGTTACTGCTGCAGGTACTGGATATCTACGCGGCCCGCGATCTGGTGGTCATCCTGAGCGAGGCCGGCGGCCGCGACTGGAGTATCACGCAGCTTAACCGTATTCGCGCGGGAAAAAGTGCCGCGCCCGCGCTGTCAGCGGCGGAGGTCGCCCGTCTGCAGGCGCTGCTGCCGTCGCGACCGGCGCATTATGACAATCCCCGCTTTCAGTTTATCGATCTGTTTGCCGGCATCGGGGGAATTCGCCGCGGCTTTGAGCAGATTGGTGGCCAGTGCGTATTCACCAGCGAGTGGAATAAAGAAGCGGTGCGCACCTACAAAGCCAATCACTACAGCGATCCCGCCCGGCATCAGTTCAACAGTGATATCCGGCTGATTACTCAGCCGGCCGGTTTGCCGGATGAGCAGGCGATTTATCAGCATATCGATAAGACGATTCCCGACCATCAGGTGCTGCTGGCCGGCTTTCCCTGTCAGCCCTTTTCGCTGGCCGGCGTCAGTAAGAAGAATGCGCTGGGTCGCGCGCACGGTTTTGAATGTGAAGCCCAGGGCACGCTGTTTTTTGATGTGGCGCGCATCCTCGCCGCCAAAAAACCGCCGTTTTTCGTGCTGGAGAATGTGAAGAACCTCAAGAGCCATGATAAAGGCCGCACCTTTGCCATTATTATGGCCACGCTGGATGAGCTGGGTTACGACGTCGCTGACGCGGCTGACGACTCATCGCCGGATGCCAAAGTTGTCGATGCGCGTCACTTCCTGCCACAGCACCGCGAGCGCATCGTGCTGGTGGGGATCCGGCGCGATACCGGCCTGAGCGAGGGTTTTTCTCTGCGCGCGCTGGCGGCGCTCTATCCGCCTGAAGTTCCGCCGCTGCACAGCCTGCTGGAGCCGCAGCCGGCGGCAAAATATACCCTGTCGCCCACGCTGTGGCACTATCTCTACCAGTATGCGAAGAAGCATAAAGCCAAAGGCAACGGTTTTGGCTTTGGCCTCAACGATCCGCGCAATCCGCACTGCTGCGTGCGCACGCTGTCAGCGCGCTACTATAAAGACGGGTCGGAAATCCTGATCGATCGCGGCTGGGATCACGCGCTGGGTGAGAAGGATTTTCAGCAGGCCGCGAACATGGCGCGTCGCCCGCGCCGCCTGACGCCGCGTGAATGTGCCCGCCTGATGGGCTTTGAAGCGCCAGGCGAAGCGCGCTTCCGCATTCCGGTCTCCGACACCCAAGCCTACAAACAGTTTGGTAACTCGGTGGTGGTGCCGGTGTTCGCCGCCGTAGCGAAACTGCTGCTGCCGCTGATTGAGCAGCACGCGCGTCAGCGCCGCTGAAAACGCAGCCGCGCTTCACGCCCCGGTTTTCCGCCCCGCAATTTGCTTTAGTAACGCGCGATGTGCTGTTTTGCCGCACATCGCGCGCACTGTCACCGGACTGTCACGCATCAAACCAATACTGCGTTTTATTTTTTGCGGAGCTGTTTGATGTCTCTCCTGTCTGTAATCTCCCTGCCGCTGCGGCTGCGACCTCGTTTTACCCTGCGTCTGCCCGTCTGGCTCTCCAGCCTGCGCAGCCAGTTCATGCTGTTTATTGTGCTGTTTTGTCTGCTGCAGTTTGCCGGGGTGCTGTTGCTCAACCAGCACGTGAATCAGACGCAACACTCATTGCAGCAGGCCAGCCAGCTGCGCGAACGGCTGGCCCTGCTGGATAAAGCACGTATTGAGTTACTCACCGCCAGCGACAACAGCCATCGTGCCGGCATTTATCTGATGCAGGACCAGCAAAGCGGTTCGGTCGACAGCTGGAAAAGCCTGGCGGCGGCGGCCACTACCTCATTGCAGCAGGCGCAGCAGCTGTTTGCTGCCTATCAGGCGAAAAACGATAGCCCGCTGGCACAGGGCTTCGTGCTGCTGGCCGGCGGGTTGCAGGAGCAGCTGAAAGGGCTGGCAGCCAATGATATCAACGCATTTTTTATGGTGCCGATGCAGGCTTTCCAGCAGCAGTTCAACGATGCCTGGTTTAGCGAAATCGAACAGGCCAATCAGCAGCTCGGCAGCGTCAACCAGCATTCGCTCAGCACGCTCAAGCAGAGCCGCAATCTGGCGCTGGCGATCGCCGCGTTATTGATGGCGCTGCTGCTGCTGGCCGCCGCGCTGCTGATGCGCGGCGTGTTGCTGCCGCTGCGTCACGCCAACGCCCAGCTGGCACAAATCGCGACGGGCGATCTGGTCGCCAGCCCGGCACCGACGCGCCGTCAGTCGCTGGAAACGCGCCAGCTGCTCCTGTCCATCGATACCATGCGTCAGGGTTTGCAGCAGATCGTCAGCGACATTACGACGGTAGCAACCCGTGTGGCGGCCGGCGCTGACGAGATGCAGCAGCATAATCAGCAGGTGATGCAGCAGCATCAGGCGCAAAATGCCAGCTTCCATCATCTGTCGCAGCGGCTGCATCGCGTGTCAGAAGAGGTGGAAAAAGGTGCACACTTCTCGCAACAGGCAACGCACGACGCGAAGTCCGCGGATGCGCTGATGCGTCACTGCGCCCATGAAGTCGACAATATGGATCACCAGATGCAGCAAATCGTCGCGGCCGCCGGCGATATCGCTGGCATCGTCGGCATGCTGGACAGCCTGTCGATGCAGACGCGTCTGCTGTCGCTTAATGCGGCGATAGAATCTGCGCATGCTGGCGCTTACGGGCGCAGTTTTTCGGTCGTCGCCAAAGAGATGGGATTGCTGTCGCAGCAGAGCGGCGCATCCACGCGGCAGATCGACGGTTTAATCCAGCACACGCAGCAGCACGTGCAGGATGGCTTTGCGAAGGTGCAGGCGCTGGAAGTGCTGTTTGCGCGGATTGGCCAGGCGGTATCGGGCGTGGTCAGCCAGCTGAATGAGCTGCAGGATAACAGTACGGCGCAGAGCCATCGCGTGAGCAAAATTGCCCGGGAAGTGGTGGAAATGAGTCTTCAGCTCCAGCAAAACGAAGCCCTGACTGATCAGCAAGTGCAGGCAGCGGCGCAGCTGAGTGAACTTTCAGCGCGACTGACGCAGCGCGCGCAGCAGTTCCGCGTTAGCTAAGGCGCAGAAAGAAAAAACCCGTCAGCGACGGGTTTTCGTATTATTTCTTTTTCTTACTTTTCTTCAGCAGTGCACGCACCTGCTTCAGCTCGGCGGCGCTCAGTTGATCGCCCGCCTCTTCAGTATGCAGGCTGTCGACGGCCGGTGGCTCAACGGCATCTAAACTGGCCTGCAGGCGGTTAACGATCTCCTGGCTCATGGAGATTTGGTTATCAGCGGCTAACTGTTTAATGTGCTCTTTCAGCGCCGGGTCAATTTTAATGGTTAAGTTAACGGTCTCGGTCATCTTCACACTCCCTCTTGATTTACAACAACGTAGCGGAAGCAGATGAAAGTTAACAGACTGTCATAAAAATTTAATATTGTGCCGGTATGGGACTGAAATCGCGTAACACGGACTCATCAATATCGGTCAGATTCCCCTGCAGTTCGGCGCACAGCTTCGCCATATAGCGGACGAGAAAATCGGCGTTGTGTTCCGCCAGCAGACGGCCGGTTTCCGTCTGCATGGTCTGCGGCAGGCTCAGCAGTTTCTTCTGGAAATGATCCAGCGTCCACTTTACGTCATCCAGTTCACGGTCTTTACCCAGCGGATCGTCGCTGTCGAACAACGGCCGTCCCAGCGCACCTGCGGTATAGAAAACGCGCGCAAGGCCAATCGCGCCTAATGATTCGAGACGATCGGCGTCCTGAACGATCTTCGCTTCTAACGTTTTTGGCGTAATGCGGGCGCTGAAACTGTGGGCCTGCACCGCATGCGCCACGCTGTCCAGCAGCGCTGAGGGGAAGTCCGGAAAATCCTGTTGCAGAATGCGGCGCGTCTCTTCCGCCGCGTAAGTCGAAGCCAGATGGCGTTCCGGATGGTTTTTCGGCAGGTTCACCACATCGTGAAAATAGCAGGCGGTCAGCACCACCAGCGGATCGGCATTGGTGTTTTGCATAATGCGGGCCGCGCTCATCCAGACGCGGCGCAGGTGCGCGATATCATGGGCTTTATCATCGTG
The DNA here is from genome assembly GCF_059730845.1 of gamma proteobacterium symbiont of Scutellera amethystina. Classification (NCBI taxonomy): domain Bacteria; kingdom Pseudomonadati; phylum Pseudomonadota; class Gammaproteobacteria; species gamma proteobacterium symbiont of Scutellera amethystina. The sequence continues at coordinate 1,707,692 of NZ_AP035935.1, read as the reverse complement.
CAGCCAGTTCAGCTGCAGCCAGCTTTCGTAACGGTGTTGCCAATGGGTCAGTGACATCGTGCTTCTCCTGTTATTGCTATTATTTCGCACCGGGTAGGGCTTGCGCCCATCATAGCGGCCCGGTGATGACACTTTCTTTACACCCTTCCCGGATGTCCAGCGCAAAAAAATGCGATCCCGATCATGTTATAGCGCTGTTAATGCCGCTTGCCCAGCCGCGATACGGTTTTCAGTATTTCCTTAACCTGTTTTAGTTAAGCCACTCTGTTTAATTTCGGTGATGCATTTCCCACTGGGTGAATTTTCAGCATCGCCAAAGGTCCAGTTTAGCCTGTCGCAACCCCAGCATTAAAACGCCCCTTTGCATAGCGACATAATCTGAAAAGATTCCCATTGCGACCGTTATAACGTACTGTATAGGGGAAATTTACGGCTCTCACCTGTACCCGAAGCCTTCGTCAGCACACTGTTTGCTTATGAGCCATTTTTAATACCGGAAGCGGCAGTTATTGCCCGATAATAAGGCGACAAATTATTAAGCAAATTGATTCAAACCCATTATGCTAATGCTCTCATCCGAGGATACGGATGTTTCGTCGAAGCTCTCCGGGTACGTGATACAACATGAGGTACATAATGAAAGAACGGCCGATTCTTTTTTCCGAACAGCGGGTGCGCGCCCTGCTGGTTGGCCAGCAAACTCAGACCCGGCGCATAATGAAAACTCAGGCGTTTGGCCCGGGACAGGATCATCATGAAGGCGTGCACGCGTTTGATGTCAGCGCTAATCATCTGCATGGCTACAAGCTGATGTCGATGGCGGACATTGGCGCCCAGTGCCCGTTTGGCCAGGTCGGCGATCGCCTGTGGGTGCGTGAAACCTGGCGGGGTCCGATTGTGCCTGAGGCGCAGCTGGCGGAATACGAGCGCGATCCGCTGCCGTTCCGCAATCCGGCATTTTGCCAGTATCGCGCCGACAGCCATGAACTTGGACAACAGGAAGAAAATCAGCAGGTCGCCGAGCAGTTTGGCTGGCAGACCGCCATCCATATGCCGCGCTGGGCCAGCCGCATCGATCTGGAAATCACGGCGGTACGCGCGGAGAAAATTCAGGACATCAGCGAAGACGACATCATGGCGGAAGGCGTGCAGACCGATTCGCACTTCCTCAATAATTTCTTCACGATGAACATGAATTCCGAATCGCCGAAAGAAGCTTACCGCAAGGCGTGGCAGAAGCAGTACGGCGCCACCAGCTGGGAGGTGAATCCCTGGGTCTGGGTCATCGCATTCCAGCGTGTGGAGCGTGAAGGCTAAGTGTTTGCCCTCTTCCGCACAGAAGAGGGCGTCATCTTTTGCGCGATTCAGTGAGTCACCAGCCCTTGCCTTCTCACCGGCGGCACAGCACGCCCCCTTTCCCACCTTGCCAGTTTGCAATCCCTGTCACAGACAAATCCGCCGCTAACAGGTTGAATAAGCGGCTTTGATTCCACGCTGGCAATTTATCGTCTGCCGCGTCAGGATATGATTTCCGCCCTGCAGAGTGAGTGACGCAATGATCAAATGGCCGTGGCGTGCACAAAAAGATGCTGCCGTGACTGCCCTGCCCTGGCAACAGGCGCTGGGGCAGCCGATCTTTTCTCTGCTGAACAGCGACGAGCAGCAGGCGCTGGTGGCGCTGGCGCAACGCTTCCTGCTGCAGAAAAAAATCACCCCGCTGCAGGGTCTGGAACTCAGCGAACTGCGCCTGGCTCGCCTGTCGTTGCTGTTTTGCCTGCCGATATTGAAGCTGGGTCTGGAATGGCTCGACGGCTTCCACGAAGTGCTGATCTACCCGGAGCCGTTCAGCGTTGACGATCGCTGGGAGGACGACAGCGGCCTGGTGCACCACGCGCCGGCCGTGCATGCCGGCCAGAGCTGGACGCAGGGACCGGTGGTGCTAAACGCACTGGACATCCAGGACTCATACGATCTCTCTGGTTACAACCTGGTGATCCACGAAGTGGCGCACAAGCTCGACGCGCGCGGCAGCGGTTACACCAGCGGCATCCCGGCTATCGCGCTGCGCGATGTGGCCAGCTGGGAGAAAGATTTACTGCAGGCGATGGCCGAGATTGAAGCGGAAGTGGAGCTGGTGGGTGAACAGGCCGCGACCCTCGATCCTTATGCCGCCAGCGATCCGGCGGAATGTTTTGCCGTGCTGTCGGAGTACTTTTTCAGCGCCCCCGACCTGCTCGCCAGCCGTTTTCCGACCATGTATCGCCACCTGCAGCAGTTTTACCATCAGGATCCGCTGGCGCGTCTGGCGCAGCAGGCACCGGAATCTGCTTAAATCACGATCGCTTTGCCGCTTTGCTAGCCAGTTGAATACAAATGTGTTTTTAGCGGTTGACACCCACAGGGGCTGCCATTAATATTCGCCTCGTTCCAACGATTCCTCTGTAGTTCAGTCGGTAGAACGGCGGACTGTTAATCCGTATGTCACTGGTTCGAGTCCAGTCAGAGGAGCCAGATTTAAAGAAGCCCGCTCAGGGAAACCTGAGCGGGCTTTTTGTTATTGCGTGACGGCTAAACTTCCGTCCAGCCGCGCAGCAGGTTGTGGTACATATTCAGCAGCGACAGCAGTTCTTCGCTGTCACCGTGGCGCGCTTTCAGGCTCTGAATGTTGCGGTCCAGTTCAAACAGCATCGCGCGCTGCTTATCATCGCGCACCATCGACTGAATCCATAAAAACGAGGCGACCCGCGCGCCGCGCGTGACCGGCGTGACGCAGTGCAGGCTGCTGGAGGGATAAAGCACCAGGTCGCCGGCCGGCAGTTTTACGCGGTGCTGACCGTAAGTATCCTCGATCACCAGTTCCCCGCCCTCGTAACTGTCGGGTTCACACAGAAACAGTGTGGCGGAGAGATCGGTACGCATCCAGCCGGCCGCGCCATTGTGGCGTACCGCACCATCAACATGAAAACCGTAGGTTTCCCCCTGCTGATAACGGTTAAACAGCGGCGCAGAAAGCGTGCGCGGCAGCGCGGCGGCAAAGAATAGCGGATGGCTATTCAGTGCCTGAAGCACTGTAGCCTGCAGCCGATCATAGAGTGGCGTGCCGGTGTCAATCTGCTGGTTATTTTTTACGGTCGCGCCCTGGCTGCCGACCGTCGCCCGTCCGTCAACCCAGTCAGCCTGCTGCAGCTGTGCGGTAAAGTGCGCCAGCTGTTCAGCGTTAAGCACGGCAGGAATGTGATACATCATCGCGGAGTTCTCGCCATTAAGCGTGGAGCGCGAACGCCCCACGGTTGACCATCAGAAATGCACGTTAGCCGTCAACAGGAAGGTACGCGGCTCGCCCGGATGATAGCGGTAGCCACTCTTGTTGATCGATGCCACATAGTTGGTATCAAACAGGTTATACACGTTGAGCTGCAGGTCGAGGTTATTGTTGACCTTATACCCAAGCTTCGCGTCAGCCACCCAGTAGCCTTCGGTGTGATCCGGCGTGCCCACGGCCCCATCGCTGCCGCGACGCAGGCTGCCAACGTAACGTGCGCCCGCGCCCACCGACAACGCATCAGTGGCCTGATAGTTGGTCCACAGCGTAAAGGCGTGCTTCGGCGTATAGGCCAGCGCGGATGAGCCATCCTGCGCCACGCTGGCACCTTCACGCACCGACGCGTGCTGCATGGTGTAACCGGCAATGATTTCCCAGTCTGGCGTTATGTTGCCGGTTGCTGAGAGTTCATAGCCTTCCACGCGCTTCTTGCCGGTTTGCGAGTAAGTGCCGTCATCGTTGGCATCGACCTCATTTTCGATGTCGGTGCGGAACAGCGCGGCGTTCAGCAGCAGCCGCTTGTCCAGCACCTGCCACTTGGTGCCCACTTCGCTGGATTTGGCCTTCTGCGGTTTAAAATCGGTACGGTTGGCGCTGTTGCCGCTGCCACCCGCCGCCAGCGCGAAGCTGCTGCCACCCGGCGGCTGCTGGGAGATGGCGTAGTTCACATACAGGTTGCCCTGTTCGGTCAGACGATAGAGCGCCCCCGCTTTCCAGTTCACCAGATTGCCGGATTTCGCCGTGTCCACCGTGGTCACCGGCGTATTACGCGCCACGCCCGCCGGACAAGCCAGCGCGCCGCGTCCGGTGCCGCCACAGGCCGTCGCGCTGTCGTACTCGGTATGGTAGTTGTCGAGACGAATGCCGCCGTTCAGCTCAAAGTCAGGGGTAATCGCCAGCGTATCAAATGCATAGATGCCAAACGTGTCAGTCTGCCCGTTAGCGTTCGCACCGTTGCGGTCCAGACCGCCAATCGAAATGCTGCTGATGGGATGGTAGATATTCACCGCAGGTGGGGTCAGCGCGTTAACGCCATAGGTGGTCTGGTTTTCACGCGTGAACTCTACGCCCGCACTCACATCATGCCCGACGGAACCGGTGGTAAATTTCGAGGTGATATTGGTCTGGTTGGTGAGAATACGGTTGCTGATATCTTTGGTGTTTGCCAGGCGCGACCAGCGCCAGCTGCCCACATCGTTCGGGTTGGGTGCAGTAATGTTACTGGCTCCGCCCATCACCGCCGTCAGCAGATACTCCTGCTTCACCCGCGACCAGCGCGTGGTGTTGCGCAGCGTGGTGTTATCGCTCAAATCGTGTTCAAAGCGCAGCGTGGCACTGTCGGTGGTCGATTTATCGAAATCAGAATCGGTGCCGTAGTAGTTGCTGGTGGCGACCTTGCCGGAATTGTTCAGCGCAGCATACGCGGCAGACGGTGCCGAATAGCCTGGCAGGCCAACCGTCGGAATACCGCCGTCCGGTGTGTTGTTCTGGTGGACGTGCAAATAGTTGACGTACAGCCGCGTTGCGGTGTCCAGTCCCAGCGCCAGCGAAGGCGCGACGCCATAACGCTCGTTCTGGATGTTGTCACGCGCCGCATCATGGGTTTTCTCACCCATCAGGTTAAGGCGGAACGCCGCATTGTCGTTGATTGCCTGGTTGTAATCGAGCGTGCCGCGGCGCATCCACGCGCTGCCGGCGCTGACTGACGCGTCAAGCCCGGTGTCCAGCCGCGGTTGTTTGCTGATCATATTGATCGAGCCGGATGGTGCGCTGCGACCATAGTCGGTGCCGGAAGGCCCCTTGATCACTTCCACCTGCTGCGTGTTGAAGGTGTCACGCGTGACGCTGGCGATGTCGCGAATGCCATCCACGTAAATGCTATTAGAGGTATCGACACCGCGCATGTACACCGCATCGCCGGTGGTTGAGCTGCCGTTTTCCCCGGCATAAAACGCCCCGACGCCCGGCACGTTTTTCAGCGCGTCGGTCAGATTGGTGACGCCCTGATCTTTAATAACCTGATCCGGAATCACCGTCATGGTGCGGGTGGTATCCACCAGCGGACGGGTAAATTTGGGATCGGCCGAGGCATTTGGCGCGTACAGCGACGGCGTACGCGCTTCAACCACCAGCGTATCATCAGATTTTTTGCCGGAGTTATCGGCACCCAGCGCCGCAGCCGGCGAAATACCAATACAAAGCCCGGTGAACAGGGTCAGCGAATTGAAGCTACCAAACGGCAGCTGGCGATTTTTATCCATGTTAAAAGGTGAGTTTCTTATCGTTATTAACGCACTCATTGTCTTAACCGCAACTGCCATTCAGACATAGCACTGAATCAACACGGTTTTCCCAGACAACACCTAAATGATAACGCCAATGGTTATCATTTACCTTTATATTCTTACACGCACGCTGCCGCTTGGGAATACTTTTCTTTACGTTAAAATTACGAAATCAATACAATTGAACAAACCGGCGGGACGTTACGGCAATTTTTTCATCAGGCGGGCAAACAGCATAAAAAAACCCGCTCGGCGTGAGCGGGTTTTTAGTCTGGCGTGCACAGTTCATTCCAGTAGCAATAGCGCATGCGCTGGTGGCGGCGGTTATCGTTCATAGTAGCGATACACGGAAGGATGAAACTCCACGCCGTACAGCTGGCTGATCGGGATCAGCAGATCGATATGCTCACCGGGGTCGAATTCGCGCCCGTCAGGGGTGGCGGCTTTGCTGGCTGCCAGACGCGCCAGCCACTGCTGCAGGATCTTCTTCATTGTCAGCTTCTCCATAAAAGGTTAACGCTGACAGTAAACCCCAGCCTGGACGCGGAACCAAACGACAAGTTATGCGTTGGATTACTGCATTTTGCATATTGGAGTGGCAACGGTGGCTGCGCCATGACGGTCACCCTGAAAGGTGCCCCTACGGGCTGGGAGGTCCCCGGCAATGCCGCACGCTGTTTGCCTGATAGTCCCTGTGTCACCCCCGGCTTTCAAAGTCATAGCCCGCGAACCACAACCTAAATGAGAAGCAGTGGCGGCGCGGGCGGGTCGCCAGACCTGTCATGCACGCGCCTCTTTCAGCAACTGCTGAATCACCCTCTCCTGCTCTTCATAGTTGCCTTCACCAAACGCGGTGTAGCGCAGCTGGCCATGTGCATCAAAGATGTAGTGCGCGGGCCAGTACTGATTACCAAAACGGTTCCAGATGCTGTAATTGTTATCCGCCACTACGGTGTAGGGCAGCTGCCAGCGCGTAATCGCGCGCTTCAGCGCCTTTTCATCGCGCTCCCACGGGTACTCCGGCGTGTGCACACCCACAACGACCAGCCCGTCACGTTGATACTTACTGGCCCAGTCGCGCACGTATGGCAGCGTATGCTGGCAATTAATGCAATCCCAGGTCCAGAAATCGACCAGTACCACTTTGCCCTTTAACGTGGCAGGCGTCACCGGTGCCCCGTTCAGCCACGCTGTGCCCCCCTCCAGCGACGGCAAGGCGCTGCTGGTTTGCGGCAGGCTAACCGGCTCCAGGCGTACTTTGGGTGCCGGCGTGGTCAGCCACTGGCTCAGCTGCTGCTCCAGCTTCAGGGCAAAAGCGGGCGCTGCCTGCAGCTGGCTCTGTGAGCCGGTAACAATCACGCCCACCGAGGCAAGCATCAGCACGCCCGCCGCCTGACGCAGCCGCGCACTCATCGCCAGCCCCGGACGCAGTCGCGCTACCAGCGAGCGTCCGGCGAAATAGAGCAGCGCCAGCATCAGCGCGGCACCGCTGCCATACGCCAGCAGCAACACGCCAACCGACAGGGGATGATCGCCCACGACGGCCAGGCTGAGGATCGCGCCCAGCACCGGTCCGGCACAGGGCGACCACAGCAGACCGGTTGCCAGGCCCGCCAGCAGCGCGGCGAGCACCCCGCTACGCCGCTGGCTGGCATCGTTGAGGCGATTACCCAGCGCGACAAACGGCCGGGTAACGCGTTGGGCGATGCGCGTGGAGATTAACGTCAGTGCGACTATCGCCAGGAACAACAGCGCCAGGTCGCGACCAATGCTGGTGACCTGACTGACCCAGTGGCTGGTAAGCGATACCAGCAGCGCCACCAGCGTGAACATCAGGACCATGCCGCTCAGCAGCGCCAGCAGCTGTCCGCGACGACCGCGTACGCTGGCAAATACAAAAGGAATAATCGGTAAGGTACAGGGGCTGAGCAGCGTCAGCATCCCGGCGAGAAAAGCGATAAGCAGTGTCATAGAGAACCTCATACGGTGGATAAACGTCTGCGCGTCCGGCAGTACGTCTATTACATCCACCGCATGTGTTCAGGCTGTGTCGGGGAAACGCCGTTTTGTCGGATTATGTGTGTAGCGGGCAGGCAGATACATCAGGTTACACATCCTGCTGCTGCAGGATGATGCACGCTTCCAGCCCGCCAGCTGCCCGGTTACGCAACTGCAGGCTACCCGCCATCTGGCTCACCAGCTGGGTGGCGATCGCCAGGCCGAGCCCGGTCCCGCCGGTGTGGCGATTGCGCGAACTCTCCACGCGGTAGAAGGGCTCCAGCACCGCCTGTAACGCCTCCTCCGGGATGCCAGGCCCGTTATCACGCACCCGAATCTCTACGCTGTCACCCTGGGGCGAACAAAGTTCAACCTCCGCTTCGCCGCCAAACTTGAGCGCATTGTCGATCAGGTTGGTCATGATGCGCCGGAGTGCCTGCGGCCGCACGGCGAAGGTGTCATGGCCGGTGTACGGCACAAAGTTCACCGCTTTACCGACATCCTGATAGTCACAGACTACGCTATCCAGCAGCGCGTTGAGGCTGACGCACTGGCGCTTCTCCTCCAGCACTTCCGATGAGCGTGCATAGGCGATGCCCTCGCGCACCAGGCGGCTCATGTTATCGAGATCGCTCAGCAGTTTGTCGCGCAGCTCAGGCTGCTCCGCCATCTCCACCCGCAGCTTCATGCGCGTGATCGGGGTTTGCAGATCGTGGGAGATGGCCGCAAGGATTTGCGCACGCGCTTTGAGGTGATCCTGAATCCGCAGCTGCATAGCGTTAAACGCACGCGCCGCCTGCTGCACTTCATCCGGGCCGTTCTCTGCCATCAGCTGTGCGTGGCTGGCGGCCGGTTTGAGCGCATCAACCGCCTGGGTAAAGCGCACAAACGGTCGCACCACCTGCCGCACCGCCAGCCATGCGCAGAACAGCAGCAGCAGCAGCTGACCCATCAGCACCAGCGGCAGCCAGTGCGCAATCGCCGGCATGCGCGGCCAGAGATCGAGCGTGAGCGGCGCGCCGTCATGCAGCGTCAGATGCACCTGAATATGCTCCCGCGGCCCCGGAATCGCATGAATGCTCATCTGATAGCGCCCGCCAAGCGCCTCCTGCAGTGAGCGTACCGCGTCGCGCGTGCGCCAGCTGGAGGGATACGGCCCCGCTTCGCCCGGCGACAGACTGTAGCGATAGTTGCCGCGCGCCAGCTTCGCCAGCCAGCCCGGACGCTCGTCCGCCGGAAGACGATCGAGGATTGCCACGCTGGTCGCCACATCGTACTCCAGGTTGCCCAGCATCACGCTTTTAGCGCTGCTCATGCGTTCAATCAGCAGGCTTGCCAGCGTGAGAGTATTTGCCAGCAGCAGCCCGCCCAACACGATAATCAGCAGGCGTGACAGCAGCGATCGCGGCCATAGCCTCATTGATGCGCCTCTTTGATCACCACCGTGCTCGCCAGTACGTAACCTTCGCTGCGTACCGTTTTGATGTAGGCCGGTTCACGGGCATCTTCGCGTAACCGCTGGCGCAGCCGGCTAACCAGCAGATCGATCGAGCGCTCAAACAGCTCCGCGTCGCGGCCCTGCGTCAGGTTGAGCAGCTGATCGCGATTCAGCACGCGCTGCGGATGGTCGAGAAACACGCGCAGCAGGCGGTACTCTGCGCCACTCAGCGCCACAATCACGCCGTCGCTGTCCAGCAGATGGCGCGCGGAGGTATCCAGCTGCCACTCGCCAAAGGCAATGATGCGGCCGGCCCCGGTAATATGTAAATTCGGCGGCAGCGCCCGGGTACGGCGCAGGATCGCTTTGATGCGCGCCAGCAGCTCACGTGCCACAAAGGGTTTGATCAGGTAATCATCCGCCCCCATCTCCAGCCCGAGAATGCGATCGGTCTCTTCGCTGCGGGCAGTAAGCATCAGTACCGGCAGGTTCTGCCGGGGATCGCTGCGCAGCTGACGGCACAGCGTCAGGCCATCGTCACCCGGCATCATGATATCCAGCACCACCAGATCCACCAGGCTGCTGCTCAGCACAGCGCGCATTTCGCGGCCATTGGCCGCACCGGTGGCGCGGTAACCGGACTTAATCAGATAGTCGGTTATCAGTTCGCGGATATCCCGGTCATCATCCACCACCAGAATGTGATCAACGTGCTCCAAAACAGCCTCCTGTCAGCCACTTATGCAAAAAAGACCGGCACGCGATGGCCGGTCCGGGTCGTGAATTACTCCGCTACAGTGCGGCCGCATCCTCAACGGCTTGCACAAACGCCTGCGGTGCTTCCGCTGGCGGATTGTGTCCGATATTGCCCGTGAAGGTGCGATGCTGGTACCTGGCGCTGAACCTGGTACGGTACGTCTCCGGTGCCGGGTGCGGCGCCCCGTTATTATCCCCTTCGATGGTGATGGTGGGGACGCGAATTGCCGGTAACGTGGTTAATGTTTTCTCATAAGCGGCATATTTTTGCTCACCTTTTTCCAGGCCCAGGCGCCAGCGGTAGTTGCTGATAGTGATCGCCACCTGATCCGGATTATCCAGCGCTTTGGCGCTCTGGTTAAAGGTGGCATCGCTGAATTTCCAGCCGGGCGATGCCTGCTGCCAGATCAGTTTCGCAAAGTCGTGTGTATGGGCGGCATACCCCTGCTGACCGCGCTCAGTGGCGAAATAGAACTGATACCACCACTGCTGTTCGGCCTGTGGCGGCAGCGGTTTTTTACCCAACTGCTGGCTACTGATCAGATAGCCGCTGACCGACACCAGCGATTTTACCCGTTCTGGCCATAGCGCTGCGACGATGTCCGCCGTGCGTGCGCCCCAGTCAAAGCCGCCCAGCACGGCCTGTTTGATATTGAGCGCATCCATCAGCGCCACGACGTCCGCTGCCATTGCCGAAGGCTGGCCGTTACGCGGCGTTTTATCCGACAGGAAGCGCGTGCTGCCGAAGCCGCGCAGATACGGCACGATCACCCGATACCCTTTTGCCGCCAGCGCCGGAGCCACCTGAGCATAGCTCTGGATATCGTACGGCCAGCCGTGCAGCAGGATCACCGCCTGACCATCACGCGGACCGATGTCCACATAGCCTGTGTTCAGCACGCCCGCGTTGATCAGCTGCACGTGGCTGAAGTCAGCGGCGTAATCGTGTGAGGCCGGGGGGGCGGCAAACGCGGTGCCTGCCGCCGTGAGAATCAGCGTTGCCAACAGAGTCTGACGTAACAGTGTTTTCATAATTTATCTCCGGGTCATCAGTGCGGTGCAATCTGTACGGGCACGTTAAAGGTGATGGTTTTGCTGTCGATCGGTTTATGCGTAGGATCGGCAAGAATAAGGGTGACCTTGTGCGGCCCGACAGGCAGACCGACCAGAATCACTGGCTCACCGCTGGTGTCCGCCCAGTGCCACGGGTTGTCATCGACGATGACGTGAATGTGGCCGATGCGCGGCGTGATTTTCAGCGCTTCCTGGCCAAACACTGGCTCGATGCGCAGGTTTTCTGCCCGGTACTGGATAAACACCGCGCCCTTGCGCAGCGGTCCGGCCAGCGGCGCATCCACAATTAATCGCGCAGGCGGCTGAGGATGATCCAGTGGCGCCACGGCCGCCGGGCCGAGCACATCAGCAGCGCTCAGTCGCTCCGCCCAGGCGCAGGTCGCAGAGGCGCCCATCAGTAACGTTGAAATAAACAGTCGGGTTAACATCGTGGTATCTCCATGCATTCGGTTGATGCGTACAGAAGACCACGGCGATGTATAGCGGATATGTACAGATTGGTGGGTTATGCAACGGCGTGTGTGCTGTGTGGCGGGAGATACAGTGTGATACAAATCGGTGTTTACCCCGCCCGGGTGAAAATCAAAGCAGGATTTTCACAGGCCCGGGGGCGGGAAAATTAATGAGATAAGCGGCCCTTCGTCGTTGAAATAATTCGTCCGCCTTAATCACGCAGGCGGCGAAATGATATGGCGCGCAAAGCGGCACGCGCGAGAGCTTCGCTCGAATCAATTAACGTCATTTCCTGCCAGATCGCGCTGTGTTTTAACAAACTCAACTCTGTGCAAGCCAGAATAATGTGCGTAGCGCCCTGTTGCTTCCAGCTACTTACGGCGTCCGCTAACTGCCGCATTGAGAGTTCAGACACGCTTTTTGTGGCTTTTATCTCGTTAATGCAGCGTGTCAAAAGCTGTTGGGTGGATGCAGCTACATTGACGATCTCGGCGTGCTGTTGCGTAAGCGCATTCTGATACAGCCTGCTCTGGTACAACATTTGCGAACCGAGCACAACAACCCGCTTGCCCTGAGGCGCAATATGCTCAAGTGTGGCATCAATAATATTAATAACCGGAATAGCTGCGTCCTTGCTCCAGCGCGACCAAAGGAGGTGAGCGGTATTACAAGGCACAACGGCAACCGTCGCACCCGCAGCAGCGAGTTCTGTAATAGTTGCGTGAATCCAGGGAGAAGGATCACGTTCACCCAGTTGCAAATGACGCCCGCGGCTGGGAATTTTACTATTATTATCAATAATAAGTCGCGGATATTGCCACTCTTTATCTGCCTGAACCAGGCCATACAGCTGCTGGCAAAAATCCAGTGTTGCCCAGGGGGCTACGCCTACGACGCCTAAAACACCTTCATCTGCCGGCCAGCTAACATCGTCATAGAGAGGTGAGATATTAACCATTTTTTTGCTCAAAGTGATAAAGGCGTAATCGGGTTTCAGGATACTTATTAAGCATATGACCTTCAGGGAACATATTTTCACTCCTGGTTAAGCTGAAACCATGCCGCGCAAATAGGTCTTCGTATTGCTCAGCAGTTCGATATGTAGCCGAATACTCTGCTTGCAGATTCGCAGAATAGCGGTTATTGATTTCGAATCTTTCACCGACACCCGTACCATCACGCAATAATATAGTGCTTTCTGGTTTACTGTAAGTACGCAAATTACTTAACAATTTTTCAGCTTGCTCATCATTAAGGTAGATCATCAGGCCAGATATGAAAATGACATCGTACTGCTCTGAGCTACAATAACTCTCGGCAGATGAAAGAATGAAATCGACATTTTCAATATTGCGTTTGCTGGCTTCAAGCTTACCCACTTCAATCATTGCAGCTGAAAACTCTACAGCGGTGATTTTTTTTGCGCCCTCATGCTGAAAGCGAAAAGCCCACTGCCCGACCCCGGCGCCGAGATCAAGTACCGTTTTCCCTGTCAGGTCAGGTAACCAGGCAAAAACTTTTTGCATCTCTGTGCGAATTTTAATATCGAGAAATTTTGGATCGTTTTCCAGATTTGCTAAACTTTCAAACGATAACTTATTGTAATTATCCGGTCGGCGATCCCAAAAATCCTTCACTTTTTTTGCATCTAACATTTCATTAAGCCTGATTTTAGCGATACGTCCAGCGTTCATTATCAGCAGAAAAATCAACATCACTTTTCGCGACATTCATAATGCGGCTATTGCAGAGGAAGTCATAATTAAAACGTGTAAATTCATTTACCTCTCCGCCAGGAATAGGTAATAAACGTACACCGAGCGGTTTCGTTAACCGCACCGCGAGTGCAGCCGTATCAAGAATAATCGCGGCAATATCTTCAGGCAGTGTCGAACCTGGCACCGGGAGCATATCTAATCCACAACCACAAACAGTTGACCATGCATTAAGCGTATCAATGCTTAATGCACGACGATTATTGGTACTCGCCAGGGCATCATCTTCCAGTACTGAGAACATGACGCCATTGAAACCCGTTGCGCGAGCACCACTGATTGCGACTGCGCTTTTAATCGCATTCGTCAGAATACTGGTTATAAAGAGTGATCCCTGAACGCCACCAGGACGCGCACCAAGATTTTCAACTAACCTGCCGACAGAAATACTGCCATCTGGAAAAGGCGCCAGTGAGGCATCCAGACCGGCATAGTCAAGCCCTGAATCAGACGCCAGCTCATGACCGAATGCATCAATTTCGCGTAAGCGTGCGCAGAGTCGAAGAATAAACTGGTCAGCAAAGTCCGCCAGCAGCATGTTGCCTTCCCGTACCTGCTCACTCAATTCCAAAGCAATATCGGTAGTTTCGAGGGCAAAACTAAACTTCAGTGTCTCACCTTCATGCCGGGAAAACGGAAAAAACGGGGCATTTGGCGGACAACGCAATGAGGCACCGAGGCGGAAATTATCAAAGCCATTATTACTGCGATGTGCTACCTGCAACATGAAACGGGCAACGTCATGGCTGGCTCGAATATTTATACCCTGCTCATCGGCTACCATCAGATTCAGAAACATACGCGGTTGCCTGAAGAGTAAAGCAAACGCGGCATCTAACCGTCCGCGGTAATTATCGCCATGCGTTAAGTCCAGCGGTAAGCAAAACCAACGAATATCAAGTCTTTCAGCCAACGCATTGATTGAATTTATTCGTGCTGGCAGGGTATAAATCTCATCTTCATCACGATCATTCAATGGTGGCAGAGTTAAACGTAAGGTTCGCAGTGGCCAACGACGAGACTGGAGTTTATCAATCACTAACGTGCGAAAGTGATGTAAACGTGACTCAGAATGCCCGTCGGAAATAGCGGAGTAAGGCAAGCCCAGCGTAATAGCTCGTATCATTAACCGTGATCCTCCTGCATCAGACGCCAGTAATCTGCCAGCGTATTAATTTCATTAAATGCATGCTCCCCCAGGTCGTGAGCGTAGAGTGCTGTCGTTTTCTGACACGGTAACGTTTGGGCGGCATACAAATTACCATACCGCAGGCATTGCTTATGCCACTGACTCAGGAGTGCCATGTCACTGACTTTAAACAGACCCATAGCCTCAGGGTGCTCTGCGGCGCGTATCGGTCCCAGATACGTCTCCTCCACGATGCCCTGGCGATTAACGTCACAATGAATGGAGGTCAGCATGCGATTATGCCGCTGGTGAGTCAAAACGAGATTTCCCTCAGCGTGATCCATTTCATGGATAAGTTGAGGAGAAAAAAACATATCTCCCGAGACAACATACGTGGGACTATTAATCTGATTCAGGGCCAATCCCAGACTCATTGCATTATTAGTCGTTGCCCAGTTGTCATTGATAACGTAATTCAGATCGGGGTAGGACTCCATAATCTGTAACGCACCAAAGCCAATCACTACGGTAATTTTTTTCCCATGAAAGGCATCAATAGCATAGTCGAGAATCGTTTTCCGCGTTTTGGGATGGCGAATTAAAACTTTATTTTTACCATCCAGTTGCAGGCTTCTGCCGGCGGCCAGAATGATGGCATTTTCAACCATGATAGCCTAACTCCTGCAGCGAAAATTGACATACCGGCATGGGTACAACGAAATCATGCTTTACCGTTTTATAAGGGTAGATGTCATTGATTAGTGCACGCCTGGCCACTTCCTGCCAGTCAAATTGATGATTTTCGCGCAACGATCTTAATGGCACCGAGGCGTAATCAAATCGTACGACCGGCACTCTTTTTAGTCCCAGACTGAGCGCGACTTCCATACGGTGCTGGCCGTCCAGTACCAGATTATGGTGTAGATCAAGCGCCAGAGGTTTTACCCATACGCCTTCCTGAAGAATTTTATCACGCAACCATTCAACGCGACGTGAACTGAATTTTTCAATATGGCGCAATTTTTGTGGTTCAAAAAACTCTACATTCATTTTAGTGCCTCAAAATTTTCTAATAATAAATGATAATCCGCAACCGCCTGCCGGTAATCGACTTCTTCGTTGAAAGATCTTGCAAACAAATCCGTAATATCTACAGCACGGCAGGGTAAGCAAGAGCGGTGTACAATCCAGGGTGCCATGTAATATTGCTGGGTACTTGTCTGTAAAAACGTCTGCCGCAGGCGTCGATCGTTTTCCACCTGTTCCGGAGAGACACTTAGCAAGCCGACCATTTTCATCCAGCCATCAAATGCGGAGTCGTAATCGGGCACATAGGCAATTTTCTTTATAGCAGGTTCAGCTTTACTGGCTTCGACAATACCGCCAGTAAGGCAAGAGTTGTAATAACCATGGGTGAGCCAAAAACTGTCACTGCCCATTTCAGCTTGCATTAACCGCGGCCATACACGTGGATCCAGCAGAACATCCGTTTCGATAATTGTATAGCCATATTCAGGATAATTAAGCGCGCTGACACCTTTTTCAACGGATAATATGTTGACATCATTTTTATAATTATCATTGTGCGCTAACTTAATATTAGCATCAGCATAATTATCTTTAATCCAGCGTTCTACAACTGATGACTGATGACCGGTAACCAGTACAATTTCACGCTCGCCGCATTTTAACAGCTCAGTCAGCAACGTATCCAGCACGGTGATTTCACCGACCGGCAGCAAGCATTTAGGATAATTTAGGGTCAGATGCCCCATTCTCGTTCCCTGACCAGCAACCAGTAATATTGCGGCGCGTTTAGAAGACATTGTGATGAACTCCAGCGGGCATAAGGGTTTTTTCAATGATTTTTACAATCTCACTGCCTGCGCCCTGCTCTGGCATATGAAGTTCATCACGTAAAACCTGCAGTCGCTTATCACGCATGGGATCCTTGCCTGAAACAAGATTATCAACGAAAGTTTTAATATCTGCGGATTCATTCGCAACGTCATAAGCGTCATAAATAAATTCAGCGCTACTGTTAATACCGAGGCAATTTTCATGAGTCAGGAAAAGGATTGGCTTACGCGACGGTAAATACTCCAGCAAAAACGATCCTGCATCTGCCATCAGCGCATCTGATTGTGAAAAGGCGTAGCGATAATCAGCAGAAAAATCCCACTCCACATGTGATTTGAGATGAGAGTATTCGCGCAGCATTTGCCAGTTCTGAGCAGTTTCGCTGTGTGTTCCGCGCTCTATACGAATATCCAGAAATTGTTTAAAAAGCGGATGTGGCCGAATAATCAAATTAACGTCATCACGTTTGATGATATCGAGCATTGCCTGTGTATATAAATTAAATGTAGACCACATCTTTTCATCATCAGGCATGACGAAATGCGGTGCCCATAATAGCGTTGGCTTGTCTTTATTAACTTTGCCATCCGCCTGGGCGCCAAAGCGTGATGTATAGTTATCAAGCTTTGGATGTCCGCTGACATAAACGTGTTGATTGCCATTTCCGCAATATTTAGCAAACTCATCTTTATGCCGCTGAGAGCGAACGAATACCCACCTGGCAACATTTTGACAGGGAAGATTATACTGATAAACACGGTTTCTCTCACCATCACCCATATCTAATCCATAAGGAATATAGGCGATAGAAATATTGCGTCGATTAAGCGTCAAACTTTGCAGTTCATTGGGACGTGCATCATCATAAGGATTTTGTAAAAAAACCACATGCGGCTTACGCGCCGTAATCTCATACTCGTGATACTCGGTATACCGGATACCCTTATCATTTAATAAATCACGCTGTGCAGTGTAATCCGGTGCTTTTGCGCCCCGACTGAAATAGGGCGCAAGGATAATCTGACAATCAAAATGCGGTTTGGCCTGCATAGCGCGATATACCGACTCAAAGTTAGTCCAGCCGGGGGCCCACTGGAAAAAGATATCCACTTTTATCTTTTCTTCGTCAGGTTGATAGGCTGGCCACACTATTTCTTCTAATTTTTTAGCGAAATGCGCTCGATAATCAACAGGTTGGTTTTCGATATCACTTTTATCAGCGGCCTGATAGCCCGCATTGGGAAAGATACCCAACCAGCGGTCACGTTTTATCAAACTATTCCAGCGTACATCTAAAGCCCAGCACTGAGGAACGCCACCCGCCAGTAACCCCTGCAAGCTTTCTGCATAATTATCAATGAGAGTGGAGTAGTAATCACCGTTCACAATGTAAGCGCAAGCGCACCATGCATATTGCGGCTTAACAATAAAATCCACACTTTTTAACGGCACGACGTTATCATAGTGGGCAGCGAGCAGCGCGACATGCCAGTTGATTTGCTGTAAAGAGGAGAGAAATAGGTCAATTCGCTGTTTGGTCTGAATATCATCATGGAAAACCATATCGTCTTCCAGAATCAATACATTTTTCCAGCCGTTTTGCTGAGCCATTTGCAGCACGAGAATGTGTGATTTAATACAGCCGATATAGCCTGGCGCTTCTTCAATAGCCTCAAAACGGACAATCTTTTCACGTGGTACGCCAATTGCTTTTAATTGACGAGCAATGCGCACCCTGCGATCTTTGCGTTTGTTCAGGTTGATGTATACAACCTTATCTATCGTCTGCCAGTTGACTGCCATCATCTCTACACCCATCGCACTAAGAAAGCTCTCATTTTCAGGACGGCGCAATAAAGACGATTCTTAAGGAAAATAAAAAAATTTTTTAGGTTTACTGGCAAGGGATCAGCAGGGTAACGAGCCGGTGCCGGCACCTTGTTCGGGCTGCGCCAGCCTGACAGCCATCGATCATTTAACTCGCGCTGAATCATCGCAGCTGGATGTATAACCGCCACGACGAAGGCAAGCTTTGTGTACTGTCCTGCCCCGGGCTGCAAGCTTGAAGATTTGTGTAAACTCTGAATGACTGGCAAGGCGCACAGTTGTCGCATCACGTTCGAATTCACGAAAGCGCTGAGTTAGGTTGCCAGCGGAAAGGCAGCGGTCAGTCCGAAAATAGCCGTGCGGCTTGAGGCGGGGCCGGGTATGGCAGGCATAGGGTACGATCTGTTTTTGCTGGCGCAATAACCCGATCATAAAACCCTGTGCCTGTCTTTATTTGTGGGGATTCCTCAGCCCTGTGGGCCACTACTCTTCGCGAGCATTTTGCGGTAATTTTTCAGCCATTTGCCGCTGGTCAAACGCCACCAGAAACAGATACCGCGCACCGTCCAGTCGAGGAACATACCGAGCCAGACGCCAATCACCCCCATGCCCAGCACTATGCCCAGCAGATAACCGGCCACCACGCGCGCGCCCCACATACTGAACATCGATACATACATGGTGTACCGTGCGTCGCGCGCCCCTTTTAGCCCGGCCGGCAGCACCCAGGAAGCGGTCCAGATAGGCATAAAGACGGCATTCAGCCAGATCAGGTGTTTGGTTACCTCAATCACTTGCGGATCGCGGGTATAGAACCGCGCCAGCGTGCCCGCCAGCGGCACGGTGATCAACGCCAGCGTGCATAGCCCAATCATCGCCAGCCAGAACACGTGTTTGATCTGCCGCTCCGCCTGCATCACCTGATTTTTCCCCAGCCGCCTGCCGGTGATAATGGTCGACGCCGAACCCAGCGCGTTGCCCGGCAGGTTAATCAGCGTGGCAATGGAGAAGGCAATAAAATTACCGGCGATCTCATTGGTGCCCATGCCAGCGACAAAAATCTGCGTCAGCAGTTTACCGCCGTTGAACAACACCGATTCGATACTGGCCGGTACGCCAATCCCCAGCACTTCCATCAGGATGTTACGATCCCAGCGGCGGAAATAGCTGGCCAGCGTGATTTTCAGTGCCGGGCTGATGCCGCGATATAGCACGTAAATAGCCGCAGCGGCACCGATATAGCGTGAAATGGTTAATCCCAGCCCGGCGCCGACAAACCCCATCCCTTCCCAGCCGAGCGCACCGTAAATCAGCACGCTACTGATGATGATGTTCAGGATATTCATGCCGCCGTTGATCAGCATCGGAATTTTGGTGTTGCCGGCACCGCGCAACGCGCCGCTGCCTATCAGCGCAATCGCCGCCGCCGGATAGCTCCACGCGGAGGTTTGCAGATAGCTGAGCGCCAGTTCTTTTACCTGCGGCTCGGCGTTACCGGCGATCACGTCCACGATCAGATGCCCCCAGAACTCGATGGCGATCACCAGCACAAACGCCAGCACCGTCATCAGGCCCAGCGACTGCCGCGTCGCCGCACGCGCCCGCTTACCGTTGCGTTTGGCCAGGCTGAACGCCACCACCACCGTGGTACCGAGATCGATAGCGGCAAAAAAGGAGATGATCACCATGTTGAAGCTGTCGGCCAGCCCGACGCCTGCCATCGCCTCTTTGCCCAGCCAGCTCACCAGAAAGGTACTGAGAACCCCCATCAGCATCACGCACAGGTTCTCAATAAAGATGGGCACCGCCAGTGGGGTGATTTCACGCCACAACAGCGTGCGATAAGCACGGCGTTTGGGATACCACGCCGTGTTTCTGATCGCCCGCATTACTGCTACGCCAGGATTTTGCAAGGGAGTACCAAATCACTTTGGTTAAGAAGTAGAGTAATAATGATGATAGGCTGCTAACGATTATGCAAAGTGTTTCCCGTCACCATTTAATCATTATTACAAACTTTTCGCCGACTCCCCGCCCGCGCCGACGCTGCCGCCCAGATAGGCGCTGCGCACCTCTTCGTTATGCAACAGTTCGCTGCCGCTGCCGCTCAGACGAATTTCGCCATTGACCATCACATAACCGCGATCCGCCAGTTGCAGCGCGTGGCGTGCGTTCTGCTCCACCAGAAACAGCGTCATGCCCTGCTGCGTCAGCTCGCGCAGGATGCTGAAAATCTGCTTTACCACCAGCGGGGCCAGCCCGAGGCTGGGTTCATCCAGTAGCAGCAGACGCGGCCGGCTCATCAGCGCGCGGGCGATCGCCAGCATTTGCTGTTCGCCGCCGGAGAGCGTCATTGCCCGCTGTTTTCGCCGCTCCAGCAGGCGTGGAAACAGCGTGTACATGCGTTCTTTATCCTGCTTCATGTAGCGCTCGCCGATGGCGATGGTGCCCATCAGCAGGTTTTCTTCCACCGTCATATCCGGAAAGATGCGCCGTCCTTCCGGCGCCTGAGCAATGCCGCTGGCGGCGATAAAATGGGTCGACCGCTGGCTGATGGGCTCACCGCGCAGACGGATTTCGCCGCTGGCAATGCGCGGCTGACCAAAAATTGACATCAGCAGCGTGGATTTTCCCGCACCGTTGGCCCCAATCAGCGCCACGGTTTCCCCCTCCGCCACGGTCAGCGACACCTGTTTCAGCGCCTGCACCGGGCCGTAAAACACATCCACCTGTTCAAACGCCAGCATTGCTTCAGCCATGCTCGCTCTCCTCTTCCGCGCCGAGATAAGCGGCGATCACTTTCGCATCGTGACGAATCTGCTGCGGCGTGCCCTGGGCGATCACGTCACCGTGATCCAGCACGACGATGTGATCGGAAATGCGCATCACCATCGGCATATCGTGTTCAATCAACAGCACGCTGATGCGATGATCGGCGCGCAGCTGATGCAGAATCTGACTCAGCGCCTCGGTTTCGACCGGATTAAGCCCCGCTGCGGGCTCATCGAGGCAGATCAGTTCCGGCCGGGTGCACATGGCGCGCGCAATCTCCAGCCGGCGCTGCTGGCCGTAAGAGAGCGTACCGGCCAGCCGGTTGGCGCTGCTGACCAGATCAACGCGCTCCAGCCAGTAAAAAGCGCGATCGAGCGCGCGACTCTCCGCTGCCCGATAGCCGCGGGTATTGAGAATGCCGGCCAGCAGCTGACGGTTGACCTGCATATGCTGCGCCACCAGCAGGTTCTCCACCACCGACATCTCGCGAAACAGGCGGATGTTCTGAAAGGTGCGCGCCAGACCGGCGCGGTTGACCAGATGTGCGCCGCCAAACATCTTGTACCAGATACGCGAGCCCAGCCGCGCCGGCCGCAGCCAGTCACCCGGCTGAATCTTCTGGCCCAGCACCTGGATCACATCGGTGCTGCGCTGATGGGCATTGAGCACGATGCGCCCGCCGCTGGCGCGATAAAATCCCGTCAGGCAGTTAAATACCGTGGTTTTGCCCGCGCCGTTGGGGCCAATCAGTGCGGTGACCGAGCCGCGCTCCACGCGCAGACTGACATCATTCAGCGCTTTGATGCCGCCAAAGCGCATCATCAGGTTATCAACCTGCAGGATGGCATCACTCATGGCGTACTCCTTTTCTCAGCGGCACACCGACGCGTGCGGTGCGCACCAGGCCGCGCGGACGCCAGATCATCATCAGCACCATTAACATGCCAAACAGCAGCACGCGGTACTCGGCAAAGCTGCGCAGCAGTTCGGGCGCCACCGTCAGCACAAACGCGGCCAGCACTACGCCGAGCGTCGAGCCCATCCCGCCCAGCACCACGATAGCCAGAATCAGCGCGGACTCAAAAAAGGTAAACGAGGTGGGATTAACGAACCCCTGGTAACTGGCAAAAAACACCCCGGCAATACCGGCGGTTGAGGCGCCGAGCATAAAGGCCGACAGCTTCACCAGCACGTGATTCAGCCCCATGGCGCGACAGGCGATTTCATCTTCACGCAACGCTTCCCACGCCCGGCCAATCGGCATGCGCGTCAGCCGGTGCTTGATAAACAGCACCAGCAGCACCACCATTACCAGCACCACGTAGATAAAGATGAACTTCATGTTGGGGTTGTAATCGAGATGCAGAAACTGGTGGTACGGTATGCCGCCCTCTTTTGCCCGGCGGGCGAATTCAAGGCCGAGAAAGGTCGGTGACGGCACCGAGACGCCGTTCGGCCCCCCGGTGAACGACAGCCAGTTATTCAGCACCAGCCGGATAATTTCACCGAAGCCGAGCGTGACGATGGCCAGATAGTCACCGTGCATGCGCAGCACCGGAAAGCCAAGCAGCGCACCGGCCAATGCCGCCAGCAGCGCAGCGATGGGGATCATGCTCCAGAAACCCAGCCCGAGATACTGATAGCCCAGCGCCAGCCCGTAAGCACCAATGGCGTAAAATGCCACATAGCCCAGATCGAGCAGCCCGGCGAGGCCGACCACGATATTGAGCCCGAGACCCAACAGCACGTAGATCAGCCCGAGCATCGCCACCGTCAGCAGATACTTGCTGGAGAGAAACGGAAACGCCAGGGCCACAACCAGCAGCAGCGGTATTATCCAGCGCAGGCGCGAGCGGTACCCGGGTTCACGCACGTATACGCCGTCATCGTTACCCTCAAACTTGCGCAGAAAACGGCGCCCCACGGCGGTATGCAGAAACAGCCCCAGCAACAAACGTCCTGCCATCACCACCGCCACCAGCAGCGCCACGCGCAGCGGCGACAGCGTAAAACTGTAGCCGCTGAGTACCACGCCCACTACCGGGCCGAACACCACCAGCGCGACGGCACCGGCCAGCAGCGTGTCGAGCAGCACCTGACGGATGCCGCCTGTTTGCGTCATTGCATTCATTCTGGCTTCCTCACACTTTGGCGACCAGCGGCCGGCCCAGCAGTCCCTGCGGACGGAAGATTAAAATCACCACCAGCAGCGAAAACGAGAACACATCTTTGTAATCAGAGTTCACCAGCCCGGCGAACTGCGCCTCGGCCACGCCCAGTAGCAAACCGCCCAGCATCGCACCGGGCAGCGAACCGATGCCCCCCAGCACCGCCGCGGTGAAGGCTTTGATGCCGATAATGAAGCCGGCGTAGAAATCAAACGTGCCGTAATTCATGGTAACCAGCACCCCGGCCAGCCCGGCCATCGCCGCGCCGATGACAAACACCAGCGAAATCACCCGGTCGGTATTGATACCGAGAATCGACGCCATGCGCCGATCCTGCTGGACCGCACGGCAGATACGGCCCAGTTTGGTGCACTGGATAATCCAGGTCAGCAGCGCCATCCCGCACAGCGCCGCCACCAGGATAAACACTTTGGTCCAGGTGATTTGCACCACGCCGCCGTCGATCTCCATACGCAGCACGCCACTGAGCAAGGTGGGAATGCCCTGCTGATTCGGTCCCTGACTGAGCTGCACATAGTTTTGCAGAATCAGCGACATGCCAATGGCAGAGATCAGCGGTGCCAGTCGGGTGGAATTGCGCAGCGGGCGATAGGCAATGCGCTCAATGGCCCAGCCGTAAGCAGCGGTGACCACGATGGTGAACAACAGCGTGCCAAAGATCAGCAGTGGAAAGGAGTGAATGCCAAAGTAGCTGAGCAGCGCCAGCCCGATCGCACACAGATAAGCAGAGATCATGTACACCTCGCCGTGGGCGAAGTTAATCATGCCGATAATGCCGTAAACCATGGTGTAGCCGATGGCGATCAGCCCGTAGACCGCGCCCAGCGTCAGGCCGTTAATCAGCTGCTGTATAAAGAAGGCGTCCATATTGTCTCTCGCAGGTAGAAGGCGTGCACAGGACACGCTCAGATGCGAACGGCCCCGCTGCGCGCGGGGCCGCAGAGCGAATTACAGCTGGTGATATTTGCCTTTGTCATCCCACTGATAGACCACGTAATCCGAGACTTTCAGGTCGCCTTTTTCGTCCCACGCCTTCTTGCCCATCACGGTGTCAACGCTGTTGGCCTTCAGCCAGTCGCTGGCTTTGGCATTGTCTTTACCTGCCGCTTTGTAGGCGGCGGCCAGAGCCTGAATGGAGGCGTAGGCGTACAGCGTATACCCTTCCGGCTCAAAACCGCTGGCGCGGAATTTTTCAATCACCGCTTTGCCATCCGCGATGGTGCGCGGGTCATTGCCGAAGGTCATGTACACGCCTTTAGTGAACTGCGCACCGCCGGCGGCAGTCACCAGTTCTTCCGTCACGATGCAGTCGCCGGAGAAGAAAGCCGCATTGACGCCCTGCTCACGCATCTGCCGCACCAGCGGACCCGCCTCCGGATGGCAGCCACCGAAATAGACCACATCCGGTTTCACCGCGCCGATTTTGGTGACCAGCGCGTTGAAGTCTTTTTCACCGCGCGACAGCCCCTCATACAGCACCTCTTTGACGCCGCGTTTCTCCAGCGCCGCTTTGGTGGCATCCGCCAGCCCCTGACCGTAAGTATCTTTATCGTGGATTACCGCCACTTTCTTCGCTTTCAGCGTATCGAGAATATAGTTCGCGGCGATACTTCCCTGCTGGTCATCACGCCCGCACATGCGGAACAGGGTTTTCATGCCGCGCTCGGTGATTTGTGGATTGGTTGAACCGGGCGTAATCGCCAGTACGCCCGCCTCGTCGTACACCTCTGAGGCTGGCATGGTCGAGGACGAGCAGAAATGGCCCACCACCGCCATCACTTTGTCCTGATCCACCAGCCGGTTGGCAACGGCCACCGCCTGCTTGGGTTCGCAGGCGTCATCGCCCTGCACCAGCACAATTTTTTCACCGTTTATGCCGCCCGCCGCGTTAATGTCCGCCGCGGCCTGGCTGGCGCCCTTCCAGTATTGTGTACCGTACGTAGCATTCGGTCCGGTAAACGGACCGGCCACGCCAATCTTTATGTCAGCCTGCGCGTAGAACGCCATGCTTAAACAACCTGCCATCACCACCTTCAATGGGTGTTTTATGAATTTCAAAGACATGCTTTCAATCCTCAACGGGTCAGGAACGGAGCCATACCACGGCCTGGGAGAAATCAATCTGAAACACTTCGAGAGCAGTGTGGTCAGCGCGACCACGGTTGAAATTTAAGCAAAAAGCTCGCCAGAGAAGACAATCGGTGACAATTTTTTTGCAGCGGCATCGCAGCCGGGCGGAAAACGTGCGATGTGGCCTCCCTGCACCTGATAAACATAGCCAGCCTTTTGCCGCCTACCAGCACCGTGATGGTGCAGAATGCGATCGATCACAGATTCTTCATCGTGATGAGAGGTTTATCCGCTATGCTCTGGTCAAATCGGTCCAAATTGCTGAAGGAGAATCTATGAATACGCAACGGAACGGATTGACCACCGAACAGGCGCTGGATCAACTGGAGCGTCTGTATGACGACGCGGTTGAAGCGCTGCGCAACGCCATTCGCACGTTCACTGCCAGCGGCACACTGCCGGACGCCGGGCTGCGCCAGCAGGGGCTGTTTGTCTATCCGGAGCTGCGCATCACCTGGCAGGGTGAAGGCCCGCAGCAAAATCGCACCCGCGCCTGGGGACGTTTTACCCACACCGGTCGCTACAGCACCACCATCACGCGCCCGGCGCTGCTGCGTCACTATCTCAGCGAACAGCTGCAGATGATCGAAAAAGAGTACGACGTGCTGATTGAGGTGGGTCCGTCACAGCAGGAAATCCCTTATCCCTATGTGATTGATGGCTCCGACCTGTCGCTGGACCGCTCCATGAGCGCCAGTATTGCGCGCCATTTCCCGACGACCGAACTGTCGCAGATTGGCGATGAAACCGCTGATGGCCTGTTCAACGCCGACGCGCTGTTCCCGCTGTCGCATTTCGACGCGCTGCGCACCGATTTCTCCCTGGCGCGCCTGCGTCACTACACCGGCACCGCGGTAGAACACTTCCAGCCGTTTGTACTGTTCACTAACTACACGCGCTACGTCGATGAGTTCGTGCGCTGGGCGATTGAGCAGGTGCAGGACCCCAGCACGCCTTACGACAGTCTCGCCTGCGCCGGCGATGTGGTGATCACGGCGGAAACGCAGGACCCAACGGCGATGATGTCGGATCTGGCGTGGAAGAAGCATCAGATGCCCGCCTGGCATTTAACCTCGCCCAATCGTCGCGGCATCACGCTGGTGAATATTGGCGTCGGTCCGTCGAACGCCAAAACCATCTGCGACCACCTCGCGGTGGTGCGCCCACATGCGTGGCTGATGATTGGTCACTGCGGTGGCCTGCGTGAAAGCCAGAGCATCGGCGATTACGTGCTGGCGCACGCCTATCTGCGTGACGACCACGTGCTGGACAGCGTATTACCACCGGATATCCCGATCCCGAGCATTGCGGAGGTGCAGCGTGCCCTGTACGACGCCACCAAAGCGGTCAGCGGTATGCCCGGCGAAGAGGTGAAGCAGCGCCTGCGCACCGGTACGGTTGTCACCACGGACGACCGCAACTGGGAGCTGCGCTACTCCGCATCTGCGTTACGCTTCAACCTGAGCCGCGCGGTGGCGGTGGATATGGAGAGCGCCACCATTGCCGCACAGGGTTATCGTTTCCGCGTACCGTACGGCACCCTGCTGTGCGTCTCGGATAAACCGCTGCACGGTGAAATCAAGCTGCCCGGCCAGGCCAACCGTTTCTATGAGGGCGCGATCTCGGAACATCTGCAGATTGGCATCTGCGCCGTTGAGCTGCTGCGCGCCGAGGGTGACAAACTGCACTCCAGGAAACTACGTACCTTCAACGAACCGCCCTTCCGCTAAATCCGCTGTTCCGGCCCATGGACGGGCCGAATTTCTGCTGGCGACCTTAAATTTTCAGCACCGCCACTTTTACAAACCATGCCAGTACGGCGAGGATAGCCGGCAACATGAGGGTCCAGATCAGTCTGTCATTTAACCGTTCGAACTTTTTATCGATGCGTTTCTCCACCTGACCGATCTCATTCATCAGTTGATTGCACATCAGCCCCTGTTCGGTACGCACGCGTTCCACGTCCGCTCTGGTGGCAAGGTTTTCAAAACGCGCGGTCAGGACCGCAACATCCTGCTGTAACAGCTGGGTGGTATTCGCCAGCTGTTCTACGTGTTGGGTTAATCGTACCATTAGCGGTGCTCCCTGATTTCTTAACGCCAGAAGGCGAGGCGGCAACCGATGCGGCAGCGTGCAAACGGGATAATCCATTATCTTGTCCTTCTTCAGCAACCTTGTGTCATCGCCTCACTCCACCGCTATTTAAGCAGAGCGGCAGCGATTAAACATTCCACGATCCCGCCACTGCAGGCAAAAAATTTGCGCATGGCAGAATTTACGGAGAGACAGTAAACAACAGGCCTGAAAGAGAAAAGTGGCGACGGGCAGGAATTGCGAGACATCACGCAAACAATCATTGCGCGCATGTAACAACTTACACGGAAGCCCGGGCGGGCTTCCGTAACACAGCATCAGGCACTCAGCCAGCCGAGTTTAATCACAAACAGAATCGACAGAATCACCAGCGCCGCATTGACCTCTTTGGTGCGGCCACTCAGCAGTTTCACCACCGTCCAGGTAATAAAACCAAAGGCGATACCGTTGGCGATCGAGTAAGTCAGCGGCATGGTCAGCGCGGTCACGGTGACCGGTGCCGCCGTGGTGACATCTTTCCAGTCAATTTCTGCCAGACCGGAAGCCATCAGCACCGCAACGAACAGCAGCGCTGGCGCCGTGGCGTAGACCGGCACGCTACCCGCCAGTGGCGAGAAGAACAGGCTGAGCAGGAACAGAATGGCGACCACAATCGCCGTCAGACCGGTACGGCCGCCGGCGCTGACGCCCGCAGCGGACTCCACATAGCTGGTGGTGGTTGAGGTACCCAGCAGTGAACCGAACAGCGCAGCGGCACTATCGGCGATCAGCGCACGGCCCATTTTCGGCACGTTGCCCTGCTCATCGGCCAGACCGGCGCGTTTCGTCACGCCCAGCAGCGTGCCGGTGTTATCAAACACGTCGACAAACAGGAACGCAAAGATCACGCTCACCAGGCCAACGTTGAACGCGCCGGCGATATCCAGCTGCATAAAGGTCGGCGCAATCGAAGGCGGCGCAGAGAACACGCCCGCGAACGGCGTCAGGCCAATGCCCATCGAGATAAAGGTAACAACCAGAATGCCGATCAGTACGGCGCCGGTCACGCGACGCGCTTCCAGCACCACAATGATAAAGAAGCCCAGCAGCGCCAGCAGCGGACCCGGTTTAGTCAGGTCGCCCAGACCGACCAGCGTAGCCGGGTTATCCACCACGATGCCCGCCCCTTCCAGCGCAATCAGTGCGAGGAACAAACCAATGCCTGCCGCAATCCCGGCACGCAGTGGCAGCGGAATGCTGGCGATAATCCATTCGCGAATTTTAAAAATCGACAGCGCAAAGAAGATCACCGCCGAAAGGAACACCGCACCCAGCGCGATCTGCCAGGTGTAGCCCATATGCAGCACCACGGTGTAGGTGAAGAAGGCGTTCAGGCCCATGCCCGGTGCCAGTGCGATCGGATAGTTAGCGATCAGGCCCATCAGAATCGAACCGATGGCTGCAGCCAGACAGGTGGCAACAAATACCGAGCCTTTATCCATACCGGTCGCCCCGAGGATGCTGGGGTTCACAAACAGGATGTAGGCCATTGCCAGAAAGGTCGTAATACCGGCAATGATTTCGGTGCGCACCGTGGTGTGGTGAGCTTTTAACTTAAAAAGTTTTTCTAACATCATCATCTCTCATCAGCGGAGACGGCCCGCAGGCCTGCTCTCTCTTGCCAAGGCGTTTTCCCGCTTTTTCGCGCGTGGTGGCTAAGCTGACGCGGAAAAAGTGAGGAAAATTATTTTTTTATGCCGACGTTTTGCCACCGCTGGCAGCAGAACGTCGTGTGCTATCCCCTGTCCACATAGCAATTGCTATGCCACTCCCTGACGCAATCGTTTCCGTTTCAGTGTGCCGTTGCGGCTAAGAAAATTCTGAACCAGAACGAGGCGCGATTATGGTGCATTGCACCACCCGCGCGCAAACGTTTTCCCGTGATGCGCTGCCCGCCGTGAAATATTGCGGTAACGCACGCTTTCACACTCTGCCAGGCGATGGCGCTCACGTTTCTGCTGCGCGTTTCAGCAGCTTAAAAACGCCGGGTTACACTGCGTTTAACCCTTTCGCAACAAAAGAGGCAGTGCAATGAAGCCCGCGATTCTGGTCGTTGATGATGATCGTGCCATCTGCGAATTGCTGCACGATGTGCTGAGCGAACATGTGTTTACCGTTTATAGCTGTCATCAGGGGCGCGACGCCCTGGCGCTGCTGGCGCAGCATCCGGAAATCTCCCTGGTGATGCTGGATATGATGCTGCCCGATACCAACGGCCTGCTGGTATTACAGCAGATGCAGCGTCAGCGCCCTGAGCTGCTGGTGATCATGCTGACCGGCATGGGATCGGAAGCCGATATGGTGGTTGGGCTGGAGATGGGCGCCGACGACTATATCGCCAAACCCTTTAATCCCCGCGTGGTGGTGGCGCGGGCCCGTGCGGCGCTGCGCCGCTGCGGGCGACTGGCGCAGCCGGAAACGGTGATTGATGACGGCTGGCAGTTCAATGGCTGGCGGCTGGATGATGTGCGTTGTCAGCTGTTCAATCCGCAGCGTGAAAGCGTACCGCTCACCCAGGGCGAATACAGCCTGCTGCGCGCGCTGGTCGGCCACGCGCGTAAGGTCCTGACGCGCGACCAGCTGCTGGAGCTGACCCACAGCGAGAGCCTCGACGTGTTCGATCGCACCATTGATGTGCTGATCATGCGCCTCAGACGCAAAATCGAGGCTAATCCGCATCAGCCGATCCTGATCCGCACCATTCGCGGACTGGGCTATGTTTTTTCCGCCGATGTAATGCGCCCGTCCGCCGCGGCGCGCGAAACGCAAATCGCCTGATCCATCCAGCGCTGCATCTCGCTCAGTGGCCGGATGCCGTCCAGCGCGTTGGCCGCATGCAGATTAAAGCTGGCGCAGGTATGGGCCAGCTTTAACGTCTGCTGCAGGCTGTAGTCCTGATGGCTGGCGTACAGCACGCCGGCGCAGAAGGCATCGCCCGCCCCGACGCTGCCGACAATCTCCTCTGCCGCTAAGCACCAGGCGGGCTGCCACAGGCCGTCGCCCACTGGCTGCTGGCCCCAGGCGCCTTCCGGTGCATGAATTACCACGCGCTGGCGCACACCCTGCGCCAGCAGCCAGCGTGCCGCAGCAGCAAACGCCGCCGGTGACGCCAGCGTGCCACTGCTGCGCAGCTCGATGCCGGTGAGCGCCTGCGCTTCCAGTTCGTTAATCACCAGATAATCGAGCCAGCGTAGCGCCGGCTTCACCAGCGTCTGATACTCGCCGGCGCGCGAAACCAGATCGAGCGAAGTGAGATAGCCGCGCTGCTGCATCTCCGCCAGCAGCCGGGCGCTGCGGGTACCGTACTGCGCATCGGGCTGGTCGAGCTTATCCAGTAACAGCAGATAGCCGAGGTGGAAGATGCGGTGCGCGGTGGCGAGGTGAGCGAAGTGCGCCACATCGAGCTGCGCATTGGCCCCGCGCGCGTGAAAAAAGGTGCGCTGACCGTCCGGCGCGGTCATCACCTGCGTCATCGCCGTGGCTGCCGCACCGGTGCGCTGTACGTGCTGACGGTCAACATGATGCTCATCCAGCAGTTGCAGCAGGTAATCGCCGTCGCTGTCCTCGCCCAGCATCCCCACGGCGGCCAGCGGCAGACCGACCTGCATGCGCGCCAGGGTAAACAGCACATTCAGCGCCGCACCGCCGCTGCATTTCTCGCTGTGGCTAATCTCGGCCAGCCAGCCCTGTTCTGGCCAGTGGCTGATGCGCTGCACGTGATCCACCAGCATGTTACCCGCCGCCAGAATGCCGTTGCGTGCTGCCATGACAGGCCCTCCCGGCGCTGCCAAACACCTGCATCTGCTGGGCCACAACGCTGGCGATGTCGCGTTCAACCGCCATTAACAGTTCGGCGAACGAGTCGTAGCGCGCGTCGCGCTGGGTGATTTGCGTTTCAATCGCCCCGAGCGCCGCCTGCGACATACCGGTGTAGAAGTTGATTTTGTGGATGCCGAGGCTGATGGCGCGGCGGAAATCGGCGTCGCTGATGCCGGAACCGCCGTGCAGTACCAGCGGAATGCCGGCCGCTGCGCGAATCGCCGCCAGACGGTCAAAATCCAGCTTTGGCTCGCCTTTGTATTTGCCGTGCGCGTTGCCGATGGCCACTGCGAGGCAGTCGATGCCGGTTGCCTGGACAAATTCCGCCGCCAGCGCCGGGTCGGTGAATTTATTACTGTCCGCTTCGCCAAACAGCGCGCCACCCTCATCGCCGCCCACGGCGCCCAGCTCAGCCTCGACCGAAATGCCCAGCGCGTGGCACATCTTCACCACTTCCCGCGTCTGGCGAATGTTCTCGTCATAGCTCAGGGTTGAACCATCGAACATTACCGAGGTGAAGCCGAGACGAATCGCCTGCATCACCGCATCAAAATGCAGGCCGTGATCGAGGTTGAGCACCACCGGGATGGCGTGCAGCGCCGCTTCGGCACGGATAGCGGCGATCAGCGGTTCCAGGCTGACGTATTTAAAATGCACCTCGGCAATGTTGATGATAAACGGTGAACGCTGCTGCTCCGCCGCATGGAACAGCGCGCGCAGAAAATGGGTGTCGAGAACGTTGAACGCGCCAAGCGCGTAACCGTGCTGCTGCGCATGGGCGAGGCCCTGCGCCAGAGAGATCAGTGCCATGGAACACTCCTGTTATGCCAGCCAGCGGTGATATTCGTTACACAGCAGCCAGCGCGGCGCTTCATCCTCATCAATCGGATTAAAGCGCGCCAGCGGGGTAAGAAAGACGTTGTCGTGCTCATCGTCATTGGGCATGGAGACTTCGCCCACCAGCACATCGCCGTAGCCGGTTTCGCCCCAGAAGCTGTGCCAGACACCGGGCAGTAACGTGACGCTTTCGCCGGGTGACAGCCGCAGCTGGGAACCGGCGGCATGAGTCTGGCAGATGCCATCCAGCGTGACCTGTACCGGCGTATCCGCCAGCCGATCGCCGTCGCGATTGTGTAGCGTGACAATCAGGTTGCCACCGCCGCGGTTGATAATGTCTTCCATTTTTTGCGGATGATAATGCATCGGCGTCACCTGCCCTTCGCGCACGTGCATGATCTTCTCTGCATACGGTTTGCCCCACGGCTGTCCGCCGCGTGAACCGTTGCGCAGGGTAAACAGCGTCAGGCCGGTCTGGCTGAAATCATCGGCACCAAAACTGGTGACATCCCAGCCGAGGTGCAGCGCCAGCAGTTCGGCGGCGGCTGAGGTGTCCAGCGCGCGCCACTGGCTGAGACCGTAATCGGCCCACGGCGGCAGATGCACATCCTGCCGCAGAAAGAATTCACGGGTCAGTTGTAAAATCGCGTTAACTTCGGAACGTTGCATAGCTGCGTCTCCGGCGGGCGTCGCGGCGCGCAGTGTGCACCGCGACGCCCGTGTGGCTTATTTCACCGTCCAGCCTTTGTAGCTGCTGACATTGTTACGATCGATCAGCGTTACCGGAATCAGCACCGGCTTGTCCGGCGCTGGCTTGCCCTGCAGGATGTCATAGCCAATCTCAACTGCTTTGGCCGCCATCACCTGCGGATCCTGGGCAGGCGTTGCGACAAACAGCGAGCCTTTGCGCTTCAGCGCCTCTTCACCGTCTGGCGATCCATCGACGCCGACGATAAAGAACTCGTTACGCTGCGCCTGTTTCGCCGCCAGATCGGCACCGATAGCGGTAGGATCGTTGATAGCGAATACGGCATCAATCTTCGGATTGGCCGACAGCAGGCCGGTCATCACTTCCAGTCCGCCTTCGCGACTGCCTTTGGCGTTCTGGTTGTAAGAGAGCAATTTGATATCCGGGTGGGTTTTCAGCTCATTCATGCAGCCTTCCACGCGGTTCTGCACCGCTGACACCGGTGGTCCGTTGATGATGACCACGTTGCCTTTGGCTTTCAGGCGGTCGGAGATGTATTTACAGGCCATAGCCCCGGCCTGGGTGTTGTCAGAGGTGATGGTGGCATTGGCACCGTCCGCGGCCACGTCCACCGCTACTACCACGATGCCGGCATCACGCGCCCGCTTCACCGCCGGCGCGATGCCTTTGGAGTCGGCGGCGTTGAGGATGATCATGTCCACTTTAGCGGCAATGAAGTTGTCAATCTGCGCCACCTGCTGGCCAAGATCGTAGCCGCTGGAGACCAGCGTCACGTTGACCTTATCGCCCGCCAGCTGACGCGCCTTGAGTTCCGCCCCTTTGGTGATCTGGACGAAGAACGGGTTAGCCAGATCGCCCACCGTCACGCCGATGGATTTCAGTTCTTCGGCCTGCACAAATGGCGCACTGAACAGCGTCGCGGCCAGCAGTCCGGTGATAATCGGATTAAAACGCATAGTCGATGTTCTCCTGCTTTTTTGGTTTTATGCCCTGATTGCCTTTGCCTTTGCCCTCACCCTAACCCTCTCCCGCGTGCGGGAGAGGGAACCGTTCTGCATAGTTTTCAGGTGAAGCTCTCGTTTTCCAGATCTTCGCTCCGGGCTGCCCCCTCTCCCGCAAGCGGGAGAGGGTTGGGGTGAGGGCCAAAGCCAGCGCACGCCCTCATCCCACGTGATGCCGCGTACGGTACTTATCGATCAGCACCGCAATGATGATCACCCCGCCCTTAATCACCAGTTGCCAGAAGTACGACACGCCCATCAGCGTCATGCCGTTGTTCAGCGTGGCGATAATCAGCGCGCCAATCAGCGTGCCGGTAATGGTGCCGATGCCGCCGACAAAGCTGGTCCCGCCCAGAATCACCGCGGCGATCGCGTCCAGCTCATAGCCCACGCCGAGGTTGCCGTTAGCACTGTACAAACGCGATGCGCTCATCAGGCCACCCAGCCCGGACAGCAGACCGCTCATGGCGTAGACAAACACCAGTACCGCGCCGACTTTAATACCGGTGAGGCGCGCTGCCTGCATGTTGCCGCCCACCGCATAGATGTGCACGCCAAGCGTGGTGCGGCGCAAAATAAACCAGCACAGCGCAATCACCGCAAAGGCAATGATGATCAGCCACGGGATCGGGCCGAGATAACCGTTGCCTATCCACTCAAAGTTGATATCCGAATTAATCACCGTGGTGCCGTTAGCCAGCAGATAGGCCGCCCCGCGCAGTGCGGTATAGGTGCCCAGCGTGACGATAAACGGCGGCAGGCCCGCCCAGGCGACCAGAATGCCGTTGAACAGCCCCATGATCAGCCCGGCTCCCAGCGCGGCCGGGATGGTCAGCCCGGCAAACGCCGGATCGAGTGACACCACCATCGCCACCACCGCCGTGGTACCCAGCATTGAGCCAACCGACAGGTCAATGCCGCCAGTGAGAATGACAAACGTCATGCCCGCCGCCAGCACAATGTTAATGGAGGCCTGACGCGTGATATTCAGCAGGTTAGCTTCGGTAAAAAAGTTCGGGGCGACAAAGCCAAATACCGCCACGATCAGGATCAGAATCGGCAAGATACCCACGGTTTGCAGCAGGTCACTCATCAACGCACGTTTTAGCGTTGGACTTTTTACGCGTGCGGTTTCACTGGTCATTCCCGTCTCCTCAGGCCTGGACCGGCTGCGCGCCGGTGGCCAGTGTCATTATGTTTTCCTGGCTAATCTGCTCGCCGCTCAGCTCGCCGGCGATGGTGCCTTCGCGCATCACGTACACGCGGTCGCTCATGCCCACCACTTCCGGCAGCTCGCTGGAGATCATCAAAATTGCCACCCCCTGCTGCGCCATCTGGTTCATCATGCGGTAGATTTCACTCTTGGCGCCGACATCCACGCCGCGCGTCGGCTCATCCAGAATCAGGATGCGCGGCGCTATCGATACCCAGCGCGAAATCAGCAGCTTCTGCTGGTTGCCGCCGGATAAGCCGCCAGCGCGCACCTGGGCGTGCGGCACGCGGATATTCAGTGATTGAATCGCCTCGCTGGCGATCTTCTGCCCTTTGCGCCGGTTAAGCAGGCCGTAGCTGGCATCGCGCTCAAGCGTGGCCATCACGATGTTTTCCTGCGCCGCCAGTTCCAGAAACAGCCCCTGCTCTTTGCGGTTTTCGGTCAGGAAACCGATGCCGCGCGCAATGGCGTCTCGCGGCGAGTGAATCTGTACTTTTTCACCGTCGATCCAGATTTCCCCGCCGGCTGGCTGATGCACACCAAAAATCAGCTGCGCCAGCTCGCTGCGGCCGGCACCGACCAGCCCGGCCAGCCCGACAATCTCCCCGGCGCGCACCGCCAGGCTGCAGGGATGCACTTTGCGGTTGTCGGTCAGATGATTTACCGCCAGACGAATTTCGCCGAAGCTAATGGCGCGATCTTTGTTGAACAGATCGCTAAGCGGACGGCCAACCATCATGCGCACCAGTTCGCTGGCGTTCAGCTGTTCGCGCGTCAGGCTGCCGACGTACTGGCCGTCGCGCAGCACGCTGACGCGATCGGAGAGCTCATACACTTCCGCCATGCGGTGGCTGATATAGATGATCGCCATGCCTTCGCTGCGCAGGCGTTTGATCAGCGCAAACAGCTGTTCGGTTTCGCGATTCGAGAGCGCAGCGGTGGGTTCGTCCATCACCAGGATACGGCTGTTGCGATGCAGCGCGCGGGCAATTTCCACCTGCTGCTGTTCGGCGATGCTCAGGCGGCTCACCAGATCGGTGGCGCTGAACTGCGCGCCAAGGCGGTTAATCACCTGCTGCGCTTCTTCCGCCATCTGGCGACGCTTCACCAGCCCGCCGCGGGAAATTTCACTGCCGAGAAAGATGTTCTCTGCCACCGTCAGATTCGGCGCCAGGTTGATTTCCTGATAAATCAGGGTGATCCCTGCCGCCAGCGCCTCTTTCGGGCCCCTGATCGCGTAGGGTTGACCATCGATAAGAATTTCCCCGCTGCTGGCGGTATACGCGCCGGCCAGAATCTTCATTAAGGTACTTTTACCGGCACCGTTTTCGCCCATCAGCGCGTGCACTTCACCCGGCCAGACGGTCAGGTCGACGCCTTTCAGCGCATAGAAGCTGCCGAAGCGCCGGGTAATTGCCCGCATTTCTAATATCGGTGTCGCCGCCATCTTCAGGCTCCTGCTGCCAGTGGATAGCCGCGAGTTAAGCAACGCCAGATAAATGGAAAATGTCAGACGCCGTTCATATTTGTCATATTGCGCTCCGGCCGCGCTTCTATACTCGCCGGAGTTGAGCGGTAAGGAGCGGCAGCAATGAGTCACAGTCTGCACTGGCACGCCGGCGCGCGCGGGCGCCTGCTGATGTTTAACCTGTTGGTGGTGAGCGTTACGCTGGCGGTGAGCCTGGTGGCTATTTTTGGTTTTCGCCACGCCGGTCACATTCAGGAGCAGGCGCAGGCACAAACGCTGGCCGATATGAACGGCAGCCTGGCGCTGGCGCGTGATACGGCCAATGTCGCTATCGCCGCGGTGCGGCTGGCGCAGGTGGTGGGCGCGCTCGAATACCAGAGCGAATCGGCGCGCCTGCAGCAGACCCAGCAGGCGCTGCAGCAGTCGCTGAGTCAGCTGGCCAGCGCACCGCTGGCCGCACAGCAGCCGGCGCTGCTGGCACGCATCCGCGAGCGCAGCCAGATGCTGGAGCAAAGCATCAGCCAGCTGCTGCTGGAGGGGCATCAGCGCCATTTACAGCGTAACGTGATGCTCAGCGGCCTGTGGCAGGCGCAGTTGCTGCTCAACCGTATCGACCTGCTGGCCAGCGACGGCGCGTTTCTGCCGCTGCGCCAGCAGACGGCCGCGCTGTTAACCGTGGCAATTCAGTCCGCCACGCCGCAGGCCGCAGTGCAACAGCTCAACAGCGTGCTGCCGATCTGGTCTGCGCTGCCGCTGCAGGGCGTGCTGGCGATGCAGCGCGCGCGGCTGGTCAGCACCAGCCAGCAGCTGCTGCCGGTGGCCGGTCAGCTGGAGCAGAGTGACATCGCCATCGCCTACGCCACGTATCGCATCAAGGCGCTGGTGGCGATGCTCAACGAAGACATCACCCACTACGTTCAGCTGGTAGCGCAGCAGAGCGATGCGCGCAGCGCCACCGCCCATCAGGAACTGGATTCAATCATCGGTTTCATCGGTCTGTTTATGCTACTGGCGCTGCTGATTACCGGTTACGCCGGTTACTACATCTACCGCAATCTCGGCTCCAGCCTTACCGCCATCGCGCACGCCATGACGCGGCTGGCGCAGGGGGAGAAAAGCGTCAGCGTGCCCGGCCTGGCACGGCGCGATGAGCTGGGCGATCTGGCGCGCGCCTTTAACGTGTTCGCCCGCAACACCGCTTCGCTGGCGCACACTTCGCAGCTACTGAAAGAGAAAAGTAACCAGCTGGAATCGACCTTCCTCGCCATGCGCGACGGCTTCGCGCTGTTTGATAACAGCGGTCAACTGGTGGTGTGGAATGCGCAGTACGCCGAACTGCTGGGCTTCGCGCCGCGCGAGCTGCATCGCGGCATGCACTATCAGCGTTTGCTCGATCGCGTCGATGTGCAGCTCAGCAGCCTGCACGACGCGCAGGAAGTCAGGTTGCCGGATGGCCGCACGCTGGAACTGCGCTTCAGCCCGGTGCCGCGGCGCGGCATGGTCAACACGGTGCTGGAGCGCACCTCACGTAAGGCGCTGGAAGCGGCACTGCTGCACAGCCAGAAGATGAAAGCGGTCGGTCAGCTGACCGGCGGCCTGGCGCACGATTTCAATAATTTGCTGGCGGTGATCATCGGCAGCCTGGCGCTGACCGTCGATCAGCTGCCGCCCGGCACGCTGGCCAGCCGCATTGAGCGCGCGCGTCTGGCCGCCGATCGCGCCGCTCAGCTGACGCAGCGCCTGCTGGCCTTCTCACGCAAGCAGGCGCTTTATCCGCGTGCCGTTGCGGTGGTGGAACTGGTGGAAAATCTGCAGTCGCTGCTGCAGCACTCCCTGCTGCCCGGCCAGCATCTGGTGGTGGATGCGCAGCGCCCCGGCTGGCCGGCGTGGATTGATGCCGGCCAGCTGGAGAACGCCCTGATGAATCTGGTGGTGAACGCGCGCGATGCCATGGAGCGCCAGAGCGGCGAAATCCGCCTGCGCATCTGGAATCAGCGGATTCAGGAGGCCGATGGCAAGCGCGACCGCGTCACCATTGAAGTGATTGACCACGGCTGCGGCATGTCCGCCGAGGTGCGGGAACAGGTGTTTGAACCCTTCTTCACCACCAAAGCCACCGGCAGCGGCAGCGGGCTGGGGCTGTCGATGGTGTACGGATTTGTGCGCCAGTCCGGCGGACAGATCGAACTGGAGACCGCGCCGGGCCAGGGCACCACGGTGCGGCTGCTGCTGCCGCGCGCGCCGGAAGCCGCGCAGCCGCTGGTGAGCGCGCCGGTGCTGACGCCGCGCGCCAGCCGCGATCGCCTGATACTGGTGCTGGATGACGAGCCGGCGGTGCGCCAGACGCTGTGCGAACATCTGCATCAGCTGGGTTATCTGACGCTGGAGTGTGCTGACGGCGAGAGCGCGCTGACGCTGCTGCGCCAGACGCCGGATATCGATTTGCTTATCAGTGACCTGATGCTGCCGGGTGCCCTGAACGGTGCGGATGTGATTCGTCAGGCGCAGCAGCAGTGGCCACAGCTGGCCACCCTGCTGATCAGCGGTCAGGATCTGCGCCAGACGCCGGTGACGCTGCCGCTGTGTGAACGGCTGGCGAAACCCTGGCAGCAGGCGCAGCTGGTGCAGGCGCTGGAGCGCGCCTGGCAGCGCAGTGAACGGCTCAGTCGCGCGCGGCAGGCTGCCACAGCGGCACCCCTTTCCCGGTGATGTAGCGTTTACGCAGCCGGCTGGAGATGGCGTCCATCACCATCACCACGACCACCAGAATCACGGTCAGGAACATCACCACATCCCAGTTCCACAGGCGCATGTTTTCGGCGTAGACCAGCCCGACGCCACCGGCGCCGACAAAGCCCAGCACCGCCGCCGAGCGGGTGTTGGACTCAATCTGATACAGACTCAGCGCGAGAAAGGTGGGAAACGATTGGGTAAAAATGCCGTAACGGTGTTTTTGCAGGCTGTTGGCCCCCACTGCGCTCAGGCCGCGACTGGGTGAGCGTTCAACCGCTTCATGCCCTTCCGCATACAGCTTGCCCAGCAGGCCGATGTCCTGCATCACAATCGCCAGCACCCCGGCCAGCGGCCCCATGCCTACCGCCCGCACGAAGATCAATCCCCAGATGGCCATGTCGATGCCGCGCAGCACATCCAGCAGCCGGCGCACCAGCAGCGATATCGGCCGCGTCAGCGGATCGTGCATCACATTGCGCGCCGCCAGAAACGAGATCGGCAGCGCGATGACGGTGGCGGTGAGCGTGCCGGCAAACACGATCGCCAGCGTGATACCGACCTGCGAGAAATAGTAGCCAAACGGCCAGTTGACGAAATCCTGCCAGACGAACATGCGCAGGAAATAGCGTCCGAGCTGCTGGCAGCCGATGACAAAGCGCTGCCAGTCGATGCCGAACACGCTGAAGAAGAACAGATAGTAGAGCACCAGCGCCAGTGCAATCAGCGCGATGCGGCGCAGATAACGGTTTTGCGCGGCAAACAGTGCAGCGTGCTGCTGTTTCAGTTTCGCCACGTCGGGCGCTAAGGCGATCATTTCGCGTCTCCTTCTACCACGCGGCGGCGCAGCCAGCCCGATAGCGTATCCAGCAGCGACACCACCACGATGATCAGCAGCAGTGTCATGCTGACCTGATCGTAGCGATCCAGTTTAATGTTGGTCATCAGTTCCTGACCGATACCGCCCGCCCCCACCAGTCCGAGGATAGTGGAGGAGCGGAAGTTCACTTCCAGTCGCATAAAGCTGTAGGAGAGAAAGGTCGGTTTCACCTGCGGCCAGAAGGCGAAGCGCATGCGCTGCAGCTTGCTGGCACCACAGGCGGCGAGACCGCGCACCGGTTTATCGGAGGCGCTCTCAATCGATTCGTAGAACAGTTTGGTCAGACTGCCGATGGTGTGCAGTGCCAGCGCCAGAAAGCCGGGGATGGCACCGATGCCGAACGCCATCACGAACATTACCGCCCACGCCAGCTCCGGCATGGTGCGCAGGAAGGCAACAAAGGCGCGAATCGCCATGCGCAGGCTGCGCGGCGTCTGGGTGTTATCAGCGGCGAAAAACGCCAGCAAGGCGGCGATCAGCACTGCAATCAGGGTGGAGGACAGCGCCAGCTGCAGGGTTTCCCAGATCAGCGGCAGCTGAAAGTGCAGGCGATAGCCCCAGTAGGCCAGCGAACCTTCGGTTTTGACGTCCGCGAACAGCAGCGGCAGGTGCAGCACCGGCAGCGTCGCGCCGATGTAGTCAAAGAAGTGTGGCAGCGATTGCCAGACCGTGACCAGGTTGAATTCCGCCACGTTGCCGGCTGCGAGATAGAGCGCCACCAGCAGCAGCGACCACAGCAGCGTGTCGCGCTTTTGCTGGCGGCGAATACGTTGGTAGTAGTGTTCGAAATCGGTCAAGGGAGAGATCCTTTGTTGATGGCGAGGGATTGCCCTCACCCTAACCCTCTCCCGCCAGCGGGAGAGGGAATTGTCCGGCAGAATGATGCAGGCTCGTGCGGCCCCCTCTACTGCCAGCGGCGAGGGAATTGTCCGGTAAACAATGCCGGCTCGTGCGGCCCCCTCTCCATACCAGCGGCGAGGGAATTGTCCGGTAAACAATGCCGGCACGTGCGACCCCCTCTCTCGCCAGCGGCGAGGGAATTGTCCGGTAACTCGTGCGGCCCCCTCTCCCCCCGGGAGAGGGCTGGGGTGAGGGAAATACCGCACGAAGCCACCCGCTCGTTACCCGCGTGCACCCTTCATCAGGTCGCGCTTCATATCGATGATATTCTGGTAATCCGCGACGCTGGCGGCGCCGATGTGCTGGGCGCCGCCCACCGCTTTAACAAAGCAGCTGTGATCTTCTTTATCCAGCTTTTTGATCGCGGCCACCACTTTCGCTTTGAAGTCAGCGGGCAGGTTATTACTCACCAGAATCGGGCCGTTAGGAATCAGCGGCGACTGCCAGATGATGCGGATCTGCTTCATCAGATCCGGGTGATCCATACGAATCAGACGACCAAAGGCCCCCGAGGTATAGCCACTGTTGTAATCGCCAATCAGCGACGTCCAGGTCACCGCGCCGTCGAACTGGCCATTCAGCACGCCGAGGATGTCCTGCTCGTGGCCACCAGAAAACGTCACGCTGGAGAAGGTGTTGTTGTACTTATCATCCACCGTACCGCCAAACTCTTTCTTAAAGGCCTGATTCGGCATCAGGAAGCCGGAGGTGGAATCCGGATCGGCCATGCCAAACGATTTACCTTTCAGATCTTCCAGCTTCTTATACGGGCTGTCGGCTTTGACGATCACCACCGAGTGGTAACCTTTCGAGCCATCTTTGTCGTCCACCACGATACCGACGATATCCACGGCCTTCGGGTTTTGCAGATAGACCGAGGCGTAAGACGCTGGCGACATGCTCAGCACCATATCGATCTTGTTGCCCAGCAGTCCCTGAATCACGCCGGCATAGTCAGACGAGTTGCGCAGCTGCGTATCCACGCCCAGCTCTTTGTCGAAGAAGGTTTTCACACACTGGTTATCGCCAATCTGCTGGGTGGCGTTCTGCCCGCCCAGAATTCCCAGGTTCAGCTGTTTCGGTGCATCCGCTGCGTTAACGCCAAAAGCCATCAAAGCGCCTGTCAGTAAAGCTAAAGCAGTCAGTTTCATTGTGAGATTTTCTCTTGCCGTGGGAGTTAGTGGAGCTGGTTAATTTCGTCGCCGTACAGCGCATGCAGCAGGCTGTCGGTCAACTGAGCGGGATGGCCGTCAAACAGCACTTTGCCGCGCTGGATGCCGATCACCCGGGTGCAATACTGCTGCACCAGTTCAATCGAGTGCAGGTTGACCATCACGCTGATGCCCTGCTCGCTTACCTGGCGCAGCACATCCATGATGCGTTTGGTATTTTTTGGATCGAGCGAGGCCACCGGCTCGTCGGCCAGCAGGATTTTCGGGCGCTGCATCAGCGCGCGGCAGATGGCGACGCGCTGCATCT
Source organism: gamma proteobacterium symbiont of Scutellera amethystina (assembly GCF_059730845.1). Lineage (NCBI taxonomy): Bacteria > Pseudomonadati > Pseudomonadota > Gammaproteobacteria > gamma proteobacterium symbiont of Scutellera amethystina. Next base: position 1,665,515 of record NZ_AP035935.1, on the reverse strand, counting down.
GGCCGCCGGACAGATTCTCCGCCCGCTGCAGCGCCTGCGGCAGCATGTTCATCCACTGCAGCAGTTCAATGGCCTGCGCACGGTCGGTGTCGGAAAAGATTTTGAAAAAGGATTTCAGCGTTGAGGTCTGGCTGAGCCGGCCCAGCAGCACGTTGGTCAGCACGTCGAGGCGCGGCACCAGGCAGAAGTCCTGAAAGATCATGCCGCACTCGCTGCGCCATTCGCGCATCTGCCGGCTGTTGAGCGTCACCACATCGCGGTCCGCCTCGCCGTGACGCATGCTGAGAATCGCGCCTTCGCTGCTGGCAATGGTGCCGTTCAGCATATGCAGCAGGGTCGATTTGCCTGCGCCCGAGCGGCCGATTACCGCCACCAGCTCGCCCGCATGCAGATCGAAACTGACATCATCCAGCACGCGGTTATCACCGAAGGCTTTGCACAGCCCCTGCACCGACAGCACTTTGTCGCCATGGCGCTGGGCAGGATGTGCATTGTCGACGACAGTTTTGAGTAATGCCTGTGCCATGTTGCGCTCCATCTCTTCTGAGGTGTTGATTGCCCGTTATTACGGACACTGGCGATGAAGGTCTGATGACAGAACCATGATTAAACGGTGACAGCGTCGCGCAAACCGACAGCAATCTGCTGGCCGTCGAACGGTACGCTGACGTTTTCCGGTAACCCATTGTCCAGCAACCAGTTATCCATCTCATGTGACAGGTGCACCAGCCATGCCTGGCGCGGAGCCAGCCGGGCCACGATGTCCAGTGCGCGGGTGACGTCGTTGTGATTACCCACCGTGGCGCGCGGCGCATCGTTGCAGTCAATCACCAGCTGATCGAGCGGCTGGCCCTGCAGGAAATCGGCGGTGTCCGGTGGCAAACCACAGGTGTCGCACAGCCACGCCAGCCGCGTGCCATGCCAGTCGAACAGGTAGCCGTAAGTCAGCCGCGAATGCTGCAGTGGCAGCGCCGTCACCTGCAGGCTGCCGAAGCTGTGCGCGACAAAAGGCGTCAGCGCCGGGCGAAACGCCAGCAGGCCGGGATGCTTAAACAGATCGTCGCAGCCCTTTTCATCCGGTGGCGCCCACACCGGAATCGGCGCGCCGCGGCCCCAGCGCAGACTGAACAGGCCGGCCACGTGATCTATGTGGAAATGCGTCAGCAGAATGCGGCTCAGCTCACCGGGCTGGAAGCGCTGATGCAGATCGGGCAGACCGGCATCGAGCAGGATGCGCTCGCGACCGGTGTCGATCAGCGCGCTGGTGGCGTGACGCGCATAGCGTGGCTGCTGCCGGGCGCGTTCACAGGCGCGACAGTCGCAGCCGAACAGCGGCGCGGCCTGCACGCCGCCCGTACCGAGAAAGGTCAGATTCATGGCGGATGCTCCAGTAACTGGCGCAGCTGATGGAGCGTGTCGATCAGCGCGCCGTCGTTGTTGAGCGCGTGGCAGTGGGCAGGCAGCGGTTCTGCCGCACGCGCCAGCCGTCGCTGAATGTCGGCTTCACTTTCGCGCCCGCGCTGGCGCAGCCGTGCCGCCAGTACGGCCGGCGAGACCTGCAGCACCAGCGGCAGCAGCTGCCCGCCGTAGTGCTGGCGCACGACTGGCAAATGCAGACGTGAACCGTTGACCAGCACGTTGAGACCGCGCGCCAGCCAGTGGTCAATCTCCTCGCCGAGCGCGTAGCTCAGGCCGTGTGCGCGCCAGCTGATGGCGAACAGGCCGAGCGCTTCCCGCCGGCGAAATTCGGCTTCGCTCAGCGCCACGTGGTTTTCACCGCCGGCATCGGCCGGCCGCGTGATATAGCGATGGGCGATCACCAGCTTGTCCGGCGGCGCCTCGCGCAGCGCGTTCAGCAGGCTGTCTTTACCCGAGCCCGAGGGCCCGGTCAGCCAGATGAGGCGCGCCATCAGAACACCAGCCTGCCCTGTGACCAGACGTGGCGAATGTGCACATGACCGTGATCGGTGTGTGCCAGCACCAGGTCGGCGCGCAGCCCTTCCGCAATCGTGCCGCGATCGTGCAGGCCAATCGCCTGTGCCGGGTTACGCGTGACCAGCGCCGCCGCCTGCGGTAGCGTCAGCGTATTACGCTCGTCGGCCACCAGGCGGAATACCGCATCCAGCAGGCTGGCCGGATAGTAATCCGACGAGAGGATGTCCAGCAGGCCGTGGCTGGCCAGCTGCCACGCCGCGACATTGCCGGAGTGCGAGCCGCCGCGCACAATGTTGGGCGCGCCCATCAGCACCCGCATGCCGCATTCGCGCGAGGCGCGTGCCGCTTCCAGCGTGGTGGGAAACTCGGCAATGGCGCTGCCCACCGCGTGTGACTCCGCGACGTGCGCCGCCGTGGCATCATCGTGGCTGGCAACCGGAATACCGCGCGCCTGGCACAGGCCAGCGATGGCGTTGCGGTTCGGCGTGGAGAATTCGGCAGCCAGCGCCAGCTGTTCGCGCTCAAACTGATCCATCTGCTCATCGTTGAGCTGATATTTGCCCTGATAGTAGGTGCGGTACATCTCCAGCGACGCATACTGGCGCTGGCCCGGCGAATGATCCATCAGCGACACCAGCGACAGCTCCGGGGTGCTCATCAGCGCTTCAAACAACGGCAACGTGGTGTGATGGGGTAGCTCACAGCGCAGGTGCAGCTGGTGGTCGGCGCGGTTGATGCCCTTGCGGTTGCTGTCCTGAATCGCCGTAATCATTTTGCTCAGGTTTTCGAGGCGATGACCGCCGTCGCGTACATCACCAACGCCAATGGCGTCCAGTACCGTGGTGATGCCGCTGGCGACCATCAGTGCATCGTGGCTGCTCATCGCCGAATGCGCCGGCCAGTCGACTTTGGGCCGTGGCGTGAAAAATTTATCGAGGTTGTCGGTATGCAGCTCGACCAGCCCCGGCAGCAAAAACGCGTTCCCGCCGTCCAGCGCGCCCGGCTGCTGACTGCCGCTGTCGCTGAAGCTGGCGATCCGGTCGCTGCGCATCTCCAGCGATCCGCTGACGACCTCATTTTCCAGCACCAGCCGGACATTATTCACAATCATGCCTGTTCTCCTGTGTGCAGCGGCTGCATGACGTGCAGGCGGTCGGCCACCCGGGCGCGCACCGCTTCGTCATGGAAAATACCTACGATAGCGGCGCCGCGGGCGCGCGCCTGTTCAATCAGCTCCACCACCGCCGCGCTGTTAGCGCTGTCGAGCGACGCCGTGGGTTCATCCAGCAGCAGCACCGGATAGTCAGCGATAAAGCCGCGTGCGATGTTGACGCGCTGCTGTTCCCCGCCGGAGAAGGTCGAGGGGGCCAGCGACCACAGGCGCTGCGGCACGTTAAGACGCGTCAGCAGTTCGCGGGCGCGCTGTTCACAGCGGGCGCGTTCGACGCCGCGCTCCAGCAGCGGCTGCATGACGATCTCCAGCGTCGGTACGCGCGGAATCACGCGCAGAAACTGGCTGACCCAGCCGACAGTGTCACGGCGGATCGCCAGCATCTGACGCGCCGGTGCCTGTGCCAGATCGACCCACTGGCCGTGATGCTGCAGCCAGATGTGACCGCTGTTGGCCTGATAGTTACCGTACAGCGCACGCAGCAGCGTGGATTTACCGCTGCCGGAGCGCCCGTGCAGCACCACGCATTCGCCGGCGGCCACCTCAAGGCTGGCGTGCTGCAGCACCGGCAGCTCGGCGCTGTTCTGGTTGTGCAGCACAAAGGTTTTGCTGAGATTCTCTACGCGCAAAATGGGTTGCATGTTGATGTCCTGATAATGATTCGTGCAGCCGCACGTAACCGTAGCGGCGCGATTTATCGCGCATTTAACAGCAACGCTCGCTGTTCAACTGGGCGCAATAAATTGCGCCGCTACGATTGGTGCACACCTCATGAGTAGGGCGCATTAATGCGCACCGCCAGCGTGTTCTATGCCAGCACCGATGAAACCAGCAGCTGGGTGTACGGATGGTGCGGATCGTCGAGCACCCGGTCGGTGAGCCCGCTCTCCACCACTTTGCCCTGCTTCATCACCAGCAGGCGGTGCGCCAGCAGACGCGCGACGCCGAGATCGTGGGTGACGATAATCACCGCCAGATTCAGTTCGCGTACCAGCGTGCGCAGCAGATCCAGCAGGCGCGCCTGTACCGAAACATCCAGCCCGCCGGTCGGCTCATCCATAAACACTAGCGTCGGCTGCGTCACCAGGTTGCGCGCAATCTGCAAACGCTGCTGCATGCCGCCGGAAAAGGTGGTGGGCAGATCGTCGATGCGGTTGGCCGGAATTTCGACGTCCTGCAGCCAGCGCAGCGCCTCGTTGCGGATGTCGCCGTAATGACGCTGTCCAATCGCCATCAGACGCTCACCAATATTGCCGCCCGCCGTCACCTGCGGACGCAGGCCATCCAGCGGATGCTGATGCACCACGCCCCACTCGGTGCGCAGTAACCGCCGGCGCTCGCTCTCGCTGAGCTGATACAGATCGCGGCCGCGATAAAGAATGTTGCCCTGCTGGGGCGCCAGACGCGCCGACAGGCTGCGCAGCAGCGTGGTTTTCCCCGAGCCGGATTCACCGACAATCCCCAGCACCTCTCCGGGATAGAGCGCAAAACTGACGTCTTCAAAACCTTTGCCCGGCGCGTAGAGGTGCGTCAGGTTATTGACCGCGAGCAGCGGCTGTTCACTGTGCATGCTGTTGTTCCTGCTGCTGGTGGCAAAAATCGGTATCGGAGCAGACAAACATGCGCGTACCGGCATCATCCATCACCACTTCGTCGAGATAGCTGTGGCGCGAACCGCACAGCGCACAGGGTTGTTCCCAGCTCTGCACGCTGAACGGGTGATCGTCGAAATCAAGACTTTCCACTTTGGTGTAGGGCGGCAGCGCATAAATGCGTTTTTCACGTCCGGCACCGAACAGCTGCAGTGCCGGCATCATGTGCATCTTCGGGTTGTCGAATTTGGGAATCGGCGACGGATCCATCACGTAGCGATCGTTAACCTTCACCGGATAGGCATAGGTGGTGGCGATATGGCCGTAGCGGGCGATATCTTCATACAGCTTGACCTGCATGATGCCGTACTCCTCCAGCGCGTGCATGGTGCGGGTTTCGGTCTCACGCGGCTCAATAAAGCGCAGCGGCTCCGGGATCGGCACCTGGAAAATCAGCACCTGATCCTCTTCAAGCGGCGTCTCCGGAATGCGGTGCCGCGTCTGGATCAGCGTGGCGTCTTTGGTGGCTTCGGTGGTTGCCGCCCCGCTGACGCGCTGGAAGAAGCGCCGGATAGAGACCGCGTTGGTGGTGTCATCCGCGCCCTGATCGATCACTTTCAGCACGTCGCTGTCGCCAATAATGCTGGCGGTGATCTGGATGCCGCCAGTGCCCCAGCCATACGGCATCGGCATTTCGCGGCCGGCAAACGGCACCTGATAGCCGGGGATCGCGACCGCTTTCAGAATGGCGCGGCGGATGGTGCGTTTGGTCTGCTCATCCAGGTAGCCGTTGTTGTAGCCGGTTAACTCACTCATCATTCTGCTCCTGATGCTGTTGGCGCAGCCGCTGCAGCAGCTCCAGCTCCGCCTGGAAATCCACGTAGTGCGGCAGTTTCAGGTGCGAGACAAAGCCGGCGGCTTCGACGTTATCGGCGTGCGACAGTACGAACTCTTCGTCCTGCGCCGGCCCGGCAATGCGCTCCTGATACTCGGGTGCCTGCAGCGCACGGTCCACCAGCGCCATCGCCATCGCCTTTCGCTCTGCGCGTCCGAACACCAGACCATAGCCGCGGGTAAAGTGTGGGGCGCTGTCGCCCTGGGTGGTGAAGCCGTTGACCATTTCGCATTCGGTCAGCAGGATCTCGCCAATTTCAATCTCAAAACCCAGCTCTTCGGGGCAGATCGACACGCTGAGATAGCCGGTGCGGATTTCACCGGCAAACGGATGGTTGCGGCCATAGCCGCGCTGGGTCGAATAGCCAAGCGCCAGCAGAAACCCTTCGTCGCCGCGCACCAGCTGCTGTAAGCGGGCAGCGCGTGACGCCGGATAACCGGGCGGCTGGCGCGTGATGTCGCACGGCTCGCTGCCGTCATCCTCTTCACGCGCTGCCAGCCCTTCACGCGTCATCATGCTGAACACATGCGGGCAACGCTGCGCCAGCGCCTGATCGTCACGCGCGGCGGCCGGCGTTTCGCCGTTGGCCAGCAGGGTAAAATCCAGCAGGCGGTGGCTGTAGTCATAGGTCGGGCCCAGCACCTGGCCACCGGGCAGATCTTTGTAAACTGCCGAGATGCGACGCTCGATGCGCATTTCCGCGGTATCCAGCGCCAGGCTGTCCGCGAGGCGCGGCAGCGTGGTGCGGTAGGCGCGCAGCAGGAAGATCGCTTCGACCAAATCGCCACTGGCCTGTTTGATGGCCAGGGCCGCCAGCTGCGTATCAAAGATGCCGCCTTCGGTCATCACCCGGTCCACCGCCAGCCCCAGCTGTTGCGCCACCTGATCGCAGCCCAGCTCCGCGACGCTGCGATCGCCACGGCGCAGATCGGCCTGCAGCTGATGGGCGCTGGCAATCGCCTTTTCGCCCCCTTTCACGGCTACATACATCAGCACACCTCCACGTCGGTGGTGCGTGGCAGCGCCATCATCGCTTCACCGCAGGTGAAAATCAGATCCACCCCCTGCGGGAACGGATGCGGGCGCTCACGCAGATAGGTCAGAATGGCGGCCGGCAGTTGCGGCGCGATGGCGCGCGGCTCACGCAGGCCGGGCCCGGAGAGGCGCAGCGTCAACCCGCCGTTGAGCGACGGCACTTCGACAATCAGCGTGGTGCTCTTCTCAGGGGACAGATTGTCACCGGCGGCGAAGCAGGCGGGATCGGGATTGGCCGCCGCGTGGGTCAGCGCAAACGGGGCATCGCGCTCATCGACAATCGGTACGCCGGTGTGAAAGCGCAGGTTGCTGCGCACGATATCGCTGTCCACGCGGCGATCCAGCCACAGCGCGCTCTCCTGATCGACCAGCGTCAGCAGCACCGCCGTTGCGGCCGGGGAGAGATCGCCCCAGCCCTGCGCCAGCGGCAGCGAGACCATCACGCCCGGCTCGCTCATCGCTTTGAGAATGCGGCGGAAGGCGCGCTGGGCGTCGGCAACCGGATGGTTAAAACTTGCCAGTAATGTCATTCGTTATCTCCGCGAACCAGCGTAAAGAAATCCACTTTGGAGCTGGCGATCTCCCGCGCGCGCAGCTGGCGCTGCTCTTCACGCAGTGCCGCCAGCGGCGCAATAATTTTTTCCTGCAGCAGCGCCTGGGTTTCCGGCTGTTGCAGCAGCGCATCAATCAGCGCGCAACGTTCGGCATGCGCCTTATCGCGCCCCAGCACATAGCTAAAACCCAGCGTGCCGTCGTGCAGTCTGATCACCGCGCGGGTGACGGTGGCATCGCCCATGACGAAGCGTTTCCCGCTGCCGCCCATGCGCGCCTGCAGACGGGTTAAACCGGTTTCCGCCGGGCGCAGGCGCTCGAAAGCGGGTGTAAGCTGTAGCGACTGCCAGTGGCTGGCCAGCGCGCTGGCTTCACTGTGCGCCAGCACCGAAAGCCAGTGCTGACGGGCGGTTTGCTGTTTCATTGGTGCTCCAGGGTGAGTTCAATCATGTCGCCACGCGTCAGGCTGACGGAGTACTCCGCCACCTGACCGTCCGGCTGTGTGTTCAGGGTGCGCACGCACAGCAGCGGCGCGTGCAGCGTAATCTCCAGCTGTTTGCACTCTTTGGCCTGTGCGCGGCGTGTACTGATGCGGGTCTGACGGCGACTCAGCTGCAGGCCGAGCTGCTGCTGCATGAAGTCGTGCAGGGAACCGTGCTGGAACGTCTGCAGCGCCGGCCACCAGCGCAGGTCGGCCAGATAGTGATTGATCACGCACACCGGCACGCCGTTGACGCGGCGCAGAGTGCGTAAGTGAATGACGCTGGCACCCTCGTCACTGCCCAGCGCGGCGGCCACGTCACTGCTGGCCGGACGCAGTACCGCCAGCAGCCGTTCGCTGGTGGGATGACTGCCCTGCTCCAGCAGGTTCTGGCTAAAGCGCGCCTGGGCATGCAGCGGGTAGTCGTACGGGCGCATCAGCACCAGGATGCCGACGCCATGGCGCCGCTGCAGCAGGCCTTTGTTCACCAGCTCATCCACGGCCCGGCGCAGCGTGTGGCGATTGACGGCATAGTAATCGGCCAGCTGCTGTTCTGACGGCAGATAATCGCCGCAGCGATAGCGCTCCTGCAGCGCCTGCTCCAGCTGGGCGGCAACCGCCTGATAAACAGTGGTCGGATGTCTGGATATCTCCATCACGCTCAATACCTCATTCGCTTCAGGTTGAGGGGCGCAGCGGAAGAGGCTGCGGAATGGCGACTACAGTGCGGGAGACAGATGACAGTGCCGTGACGGCTCAGTGACGTGCGGATGAATTTGCTTTAAGGCAGCAGGATGGCAGCCAGACGGTTGCCAATTCAATAAAATCCACTTAACTGTTACCTTTGTGACTATGCGCAAAAAAATCGCGTGCAGTTTCACGCCCTTAACCCTTCCCTTATCTGATGCAGGCTGCGTAAATTCTGCTAATTTATTCAGTAAGCCCTGCCCGGAGCGCGAAACCTTAAAATGATAAATACCTTCAAACTTTCGCACGGTTTTCGCCGCAATTTTTTGCGCGAAGTGATCCTGCCGCTGGTGGCGATTTTGCTGCTGACTTTTCTCGGTGCCGGTTTTGGCCTGTTCTGGAGCACCTCGGCCACCAATCATGAGGCGCGCGAGCAGCAGCAGCGGATGATCGCCGCCTCGTTCAATCAGAGCCTGAGTGAACATCTGCGCCAGCTGCGTAGCCTGACGCGCTGGTCCCCGCTCGCCGATCAACTGGCGCAGCCGCAGCCGGACAGCGACTGGCTGAATCAAAACGTCGGTAGCTGGCTGTACGATATGTTTGATCATCAGCTGATTGTGCTGCTTGACCGCACCAATCAGCCGACTGCCGTGTGGCGCAACGGCCAGCCGGTGGCGGATCTGCGCATCGGCCCGTACCTGCGCGATCTGTTGCAGACGCCACTGGTGCAAAGCAGTGATGAGGTACCCGGTCCGGCCGACCGCGCGGATTTTGTGCGCATCGGCCAGCGTGCGGCAGCGCTGGCGGTGGGCGATATCAGCAGCACGCGCGAGGCCGGGCGCTACCGGCTGGTGAGTATTAAGTTTCTTGATGATGGCTATCTGCGCAACCTGTCTGAACGCAGCCAGCTGCGGCAGCTCTTCTTTAGCGATGGCGTACCGCAGAGCGACCGCAAAGCACGCTATCCGCTGACCTCGCGTCAGGGCGATATCGTCGGCTACCTCAGCTGGGATCCGGACAAGCCGGGCGCGCAGATGTTGCGTACTCTCGGTCCTTCTACGCTGATTTCGGTGCTGCTGATCACCCTGCTGTGCCTGTTTATGGTGCGGCGTATCTGGACTTCCTCGCTCGATTTATCGCAGTCGCTGCTGAAGCTCGGGGCCAGCGAGGCGCAGGCGCAGCATCTGGCGTTTCACGATGTGCTGACCGGGCTGCCGAACCGGGCGCTGGTTGAAGATCGGCTGACTCAGGCACTGGCCGCCGCGACCCGTCACGACCAGCGCGTGGCGTTGCTGCTGCTGGATCTGGATCGCTTCAAAATCATTAACGATACCTGGGGCCATCACGCCGGCGATGACCTGATTATCGAGGTGGCGCGCCGCCTGAGCCACCTGGTGCGCGCCAGCGATACCGTCGGGCGTATTGGCGGCGATGAATTTATCATCGTGATGCCGGAGGTAGAGAATATCGGTCAGGTGCAGGCGCTGGCGCAGCGCATCATCGCCGCGCTGGGCGAGCCGTATCAGCTGGTGGGCAACGAGCTGTGGGTTGGCGTCAGCATTGGCCTGGCGCTGGCACCCCGCGATGGCATTGACCGGCTGGAGCTGATGCGCAAAGCCGACATAGCGCTGTACGAGGCGAAAAATGGCGGACGCGGCCAGTATCGCCAGTTTGAAAAGGTGATGGATGAATCGCTGCGCACGCGGCAGCAGATAGCGGCGGATCTGCGTCAGGCGCTGGTCACGTACGACGGTCTGGCGGTGTGGTATCAGCCGCTGATGGAGATCAGCGGCCAGCGGATTGTTGGACTGGAAGCGCTGCTGCGCTGGCATCATCCGCAGCGCGGCGATGTTTCGCCTGCGGACTTTATCGCCATCGCCGAAGAGACCGGCATGATTATTCCGCTGGGCGAATGGGTGCTGCGCGAGGCCTGCAAAACCGCCCTGAAGTTACCGCAGGTGATTGTGGCGGTGAACGTTTCGCCGGTGCAGTTCCGCGCCAGCGGGTTTGTCGAACGCATGATTGAGATTGTTCAGTCGGAAGGTGCCGATCCGCAGCGGCTGGAGCTGGAAATCACTGAAGGCGTGTTGATTGAGGATGAACACGAAGCGCGCAACAGCATCATCGCGCTGCGCGACGCCGGGTTCCGTATCGCGCTGGATGATTTCGGCACCGGTTATTCGAGCCTGAATTATCTCAGCACGTTTCCGGTCGACAAGATTAAAATCGACCGGTCGTTTACCCAGTCGCTGGGCGTGGCGGAGAATTCCACCGCGATTGTTGAATCCGTGGTGCGCCTCGGCCACGCCATGGGCCTGACCGTCACCGCCGAAGGCGTCGAAACCGAGGGCCAGAAAAACGCGCTGGCCGATGCCGGGTGTAATGAGCTGCAGGGATATTTGTTCAGCCGGGCGGTGCCGTTGAGCGAGATTGAGCGGATGGTGTGAGGGTGCAGAAAAGACGCAATAAACTGCGGCGCTACGATTTGTGCGGTGATGTATTTACGTGCTGCTCTATAACCGACATCATAAGGCGTTATTTTTCGCGCTTTTTTGAAGCTGGATCGGAGAAGTTAAAAAACAATCTGAAAAATTGATTCGGATAGCAGATGCTCTGTGAAAGGAGGCTGTTATGCAATTCAGAAAACAATTACGACTGTTGCATTACGATTACGCTGCAGCGGGAGCTTATTTCATTACCCTCGTTACGCGACAACGGTTATGTCTGTTTGGCCGTATCAGGCAGGCGCAACTAATTCCCAGTAAAACAGGGAGTGTTGTATATCAGGAATGGCTTAATCTGTCGTTACGTGTTCCAGGATTGATGACAGATGCATTTGTTGTGATGCCAAATCACCTACACGGCATTTTGTGGCTGTCCGGCGAGAACAATAATTCCTTAAGCAGAGTCATAGCTGGTTATAAGGCAGGCGTCAGTCGGGTTATCGCAAACAGAGTGTGGCAACACAATTTTTATGAGCGGATTATACGTAATGAAAAAGAGCTGTTTTTCGCACGGCAATATATTGAGCAAAACCCGTTGAGGTGGGAGCTGGATCATTATTATCAACAAGAGTGATGTCGATTATAAAGCGCAATATATTGCGCCGCTACGATTCGTGCGGCATTGTATTTCTGCACCACCATCCTGCTCACATTGTAGCGGCGCGATTTATCGCGCTGAGTGAAACACCGCACAACTGCCCGAATGCGCAATGAATTGCGCCGCTACGATTCGTGCGGGGTTGAATTTTGGCACCACCATCCTGCACACATTGTAGCGGCGTGATTTATCGCGCTGAGTTAACCATTGCACAGCTGCCGGAATACGCAATGAATTGCGCTGAGTTAAACACTTCACAGTTGCCCGAATGCGCAATGAATTGCGCCGCTACGATCCGTGCGGCATTGTATTTCTGCGCCACCATCCTGCACATATTGTAGCGGCGCGATTTATCGCGCTGAGTTAAACATTGCACAGCTGCCAGAATGCGCAATGAATTGCGCCGCTACGATGCGTACGGCATTGTATTTCGGCACCTCCATCCTGCACACATTGTAGCGGCGCGATTTATCGCGCTGAGTGAAACACTGCACAGCTGCCAGAATGCGCAATGAATTGCGCCGCTACGATTCGTGCGGCATTGTATTTCTGCACCACCATCCTGCACACATTGTAGCGGCGCGCTAACCCTTGCTGTGCAGCAACTGGCTGGCGGTGTCGCTAATCACCTGCGCCATGCCGCGGTCGCCCTTCGCCATTGACGACATAAAAGCTTTGGCCTGCTTAAGCGTGATATGCGGCGGCAGCGGGGCCACTTCCGGATCGGTTTTCACCTCCAGCAACACCGGTCGGGTGGCGCTGAGCGCCTGCTGCCACGCCGCCGCCAGATCCTCCGGCCGGTCGACATAGATGCCCTGCAAACCGAGGCTATCGGCAAAGCGCGCATATTGCACGTCCGGCAACTGCTGCGAAGCTTCAAAGCGTGGATTGCCTTCCATCACCCGCTGTTCCCAGGTGACCTGATTAAGATCCTGATTATTGAACACGCAGACAATCAAGCGCGGATCGGCCCACTGCTGCCAGTATTTCTGAATGGTGATCAGTTCGGCGAGGTTGTTCATCTGCATCGCCCCGTCGCCCACCAGCGCCACCACTGGCTGAGTGGGAAAGGCAAATTTCGCGGCGATAGCAAACGGGACGGCAGCGCCCATGCAAGCCAGCCCACCCGACAGCGTGGCGCGCTGGCCCTGCTTCACCCGATAATCGCGCGCAAACCAGTTGGCGCAGGAGCCCGAGTCCGAGGTGACAATTGCATCTTCCGGCAGCTGCGGGGACATCTCCCACACCACACGCTGCGGATTGACCGGGTTGGCGGGCGCCATGGCGCGCTGTTCCATCAACGTCCACCAGTCACGCACCTGCACCGCGATCTCCTCCTGCCAGTGGCGATCCGCTTTATGGGTCAGTAACGGCAGCAGCGCGCGCAGGGTCTCTGCCGCGTCGCCGTGCAGGTTGACCTCGCACGGATAGCGCAGCCCCAGCATCGCCGGATCGATATCGATTTGTACCGCGCGCACTTTACCTTCCGGCGGCAGAAACTCGGTCCACGGAAAACCGCTGCCAATCATCAGTAAAGTGTCGCAATTCTGCATCAGCTCCCACGACGGTTTGGTGCCGAGCAGGCCGATCGAACCGGTGACAAAAGGTGCATCGTCCGGCAGCACGTCTTTGCCCAGCAGCGCTTTGGCCACGCCCGCGCCGAGCACATTGGCGATTTGCACCACTTCGACCGCAGCACCGCGCGCACCGGCACCGATCAGCACCGCGACTTTTTTGCCGGCGTTAAGCACTTCTGCGGCGCGGCGCAAATCCTCGTCGTAGGGCACAATCTTAGGCCGCTGATAGCCCGGCCCGGAATGGGTAAATCCGTGCGCATGCTGCGGCGGCTGCCAGTTCTCATCCTGCAGATCTTTCGGCAGGATGATCACCGCGACGCCGTTCTGCGCTTTGGCAATGCGCACGCCGCGATCGACCAGATGCTGGACCTGCGCCGGCGCTGCCGCTTCCTGCACGAAGTTCGCCACATCGGCGAAGATGCGGTCTAAATTCATCTCCTGCTGATAGCTGGCGCCGCGCGCGGTGGTTTCCGCCTGGCCGGCAATCGCCAGCACCGGCGCGTGATCCATTTTGGCATCATACAGGCCGGTCAGCAGATGGGTGGCACCGGGGCCGCCGGTCGACAGACAGACGCCGAGCTCACCGGTAAATTTGGCGTGACCGGCAGCCATAAAGGCCGCCATCTCTTCATGTCGCACCTGAATAAATTCGATGCCTGCACCGGCTTTATTGGCCCGCTGGATAGCGCCCAGCACGCCGTTGATGCCATCGCCCGGATAGCCATAAATGCGCGTGACGCCCCATGCCTGCAGGCGTTCAACAAAGAAATCGCTGGTTTTCTTGCTCATGACGGGCTCTCCCTTAGACGTTTGCAATAAACGTTAAGGGTAGCCGACGAAATGGAATGTGACAGATAACGCCTGTTCGGCGACGTTCGCCGCGTCTGGCTTAGAAATCACCGCCGTTACGCTTAGTTAACCCAGCGCAGGCGAGACTAGCGCAAAGGTCTGCGGCCCGTTTGATGCCGCCCGCCACGGTGTGCCGTGTACCATCGCATAAGGCGCATCGACCTGCGCCAGCCCAAGGTTGAGCAGCCACGCGCCGAGCCGGGCATCGGGCGTGTCCAGCCGGACAAACTGCTGCGTCAGATCCTGCATCAGCTGCGACACCAGCGCCTGCGCCGCCGCAACATCGTCAGCAATCACCGGGCCGATGGTCCAGCCGTGCCCAAAGCGGCGGCGACTGGCAAACCCCTGCAACCTGCCCTGTGCATCCTGCAGCACCACGCTTTGCGCCAGCAGCTGCTGATGCAGACGCGTTCGCCGCAGCCCGTTCGCCAGATAATCCAGTGCGTCGATGGCGGCGGCATCCGCTTCAACGGCCGGCCGCAGCGTCAGGCCATCCGGTACGATTACCGCAGGCTGCTGCGCCAGCGCGCGCGTCTGATGCTGCGCCACGCGATCGCAGGCCTGGAAGCCGAGCTTCTCATACAGCACCTGCCCCATATCGGTGGCGTGCAGCCGCACGTTGCAGCCGGAGAATTTTTCCAGCATGGCCTGCATCACCTGGCGGCCAATACCGCGTCCGCGCGCCTGTTCGCTCACAATCACCAGACCAATAGTGGCGGCATCCGGCCCCCAGCGCCAGCCAATCGCCCCGCCGAGATAGTCGCCCTGCGCCTCAACCACCACGCCTTCACCCAGGGCGATGAGCTGCTGCCAGTCTTCACGGCGGTGCGCCCAGCCCAGTTGCTGAGTCAGGCGATAACCCGCTTCGGCGTCCGCGAGGGTCATGGCGCGCAATATCGTATTCATTCTGTTCTCCCTGAGAGGCGTTCTGCCCGCCAGCTTGCCACGTCCGTTTGCGGAAGCAAATAAAAAAGGCCCGCACCGGGCCAGAGAGGAAACTCAGATTTGGAAATCGATGGCGGGTTCGTCGTCGGTTTCGTAAGAGAGCGCCTGCCGTTTGATCTCTTCCAGTGACAGGTTAGCGTTACACAGTTCAAGGAACTGCCAGACGTAGTTGCGCTGGAGCTGGCCGCGCTTCAGCCCGAGCCACACGGTGTTGGCATCAAACAGATGGTGAGCATCGATCTTCACCAGGTCTTCGCCATCGTAAATATCGCACGCCTGATCGGCGAGGATACCGACGCCCAGCCCGAGTTCGACATAGGTTTTCACTACGTCAGAATCCTGCGCGCTGAGCACGATATCCGGGCGGAGGCCAGCAGCCTGGAAGGCGCGGTCCACGCGCGAGCGACCGGTAATCCCCTGACGATAGGTGATCAGCGGATGGCGGCTGAGGCTGGCGAGCGTGACCGGCTGATTCGCCAGCAGCTCGTGATCGTGCGGTACCAGCAGCGAGTGGTGCCAGCTGAACCACGGGAATGCCGCCAGGCTGGTGTTATTCACCAGCTGCTCCGAGGCAATGCCGACATCAGCCTCACCGGCCAGCAGCATGGCGACGATCTCCTGCGGTGAACCCTGATTGAGTTCCAGCCGCACGTTGGGATAGAGCTGGCGAAACGCTTTGATGACGCGCGGCAGGCTATAGCGCGCCTGGGTGTGCGTGGTGGCGATGGTCAGCACGCCGCTGGTCTCATTGGTAAACACATCCGCCAGCCGGCGCACTTTGCCGGCCTCATCAAGGATGCGTTCAGCAATGGTCAGCAGCGCTTTGCCCGGTTCGGTCATGCCTAACAGCCGCTTGCCACGACGAATGAAGATTTCCACGCCCAGTTCATCTTCCAGATCGCGAATATGCCGGCTCACCCCCGATTGCGAGGTAAACAACGTATTGGCGACTTCTGTCAGGTTGAATTCGCAACGGGCCGCTTCGCGTATAATTTTAAGTTGCTGGAAATTCACACCCTTTTCTCCTGTTTCCTGCCCCTGTTTCGTCCATGTTATGAAGTTGGTGTGATTGCAACAAATAATAAAAAACGGTGTGTTATGCGGAATAGTAATAAGCGTGGGGTTGGGGATGGGTGCGATTTGCCGCCCTCACCCCGGCCCTCTCCCATAGGGAGAGGGAGTGGATCGCGCGATATTCAGATGGCGTGCCG
Organism: gamma proteobacterium symbiont of Scutellera amethystina; assembly: GCF_059730845.1. Taxonomy (NCBI): domain Bacteria; kingdom Pseudomonadati; phylum Pseudomonadota; class Gammaproteobacteria; species gamma proteobacterium symbiont of Scutellera amethystina. The sequence continues at coordinate 1,649,483 of NZ_AP035935.1, read as the reverse complement.
GGATGGATGGCCGCGCCAGACGGTTCCCTCTCCCGCAGGCGGGAGAGGGTTAGGGTGAGGGAAAAAACCTCTCTATCACCCCACTAACATCAGTTCGCGCTCCTCCACCATCGGCTTATTCAGCAGCGACAGCAGAATATTTTTGACCGCCTGCGCCGATGGCGACAGCGGCAGGCGCGCTGAGACGTTCAGCGACAGCGGCAGATTCAGCGACGGACTGTTAATGCGTGCCATCCACGCATGCGTTGAACTCACCAGCGCGCGTGCCGCCGATTCCGGCAGTACGGTAACGCCCATGCCGCTCGACACCGCCGCGGTTAAGGTTGAGATCGACTCAATTTCACCGATGATTTTCGCGCTCAGGCGACGCAGCGAGAACGCTTCGTCCACGCGTTTGCGCACTGCGCTGTAGTCACGTGGCAGGAACAGGTTCATCTGCGCCACGTCAGCCAGATCCACCGTAGCCCCCGGACAGGCCGTCGCCCCTACAAGATACAGCTCCTCTTTCATCAGCGGAATGCTGTTGATACCGGCAGTCGGCGCGCGATCGTACAGCACGGCCATATCCAACTGGCCATTCATCACTTTCTCATTGAGTGAAGTGCCGCTGTTCTCGTGCAGATAGACCAGCACATCAGGATATTGCTCGCGCACCGTTTGCAGCAGCGGCATAGTGAGCGAAGAGGCCGCTGTGCCCGGCGCGAGGCCAATCGATACCTGACCATTGAGCGCCTGGCCAGCGTTGATCACCGCTGTCTGCGCCTGTTCGCACTGGCGCAGGATGGTGCGTGCGTGAGCATAAAGAATTTTACCGGCTTCGGTTGGCGTTACGCCGCGCTTGGTGCGGATCAGCAACTGCTGGTCGAGTTCGTTCTCCAGCGTCGCCACCTGTTGGCTGAGTGCAGGTTGTGCGATATGCAGGACTTCTGCTGCCTGCGTCAGGCTGCCGATATCGACGATTTTTACAAAGTATTTCAGTCGTCTTAAGTTCATATTGCCTCCGTCACGGATCCCCGAATGCCCAAATGATGAGTTCTCAGCCTGCTGGCTTGTGACAAAGAAATTGCAATATGCAGGCCAGGTTTGATCTTTACCCGGCGGGCACTGACCAGAATTTTCCTAACGAACGGGAAAATAAGCGTTTCTGATTACCCCGAATGGGTTAATAAGTGCCGCACATGGCCCATAACGTTTATCCGCTGAAGATGACGCACCCTGATGGTGCAGCATTTGCGAGGCAGATGTGCAAAAAAGTGATGACTGCGCGTGCTGCTGTGGTGCAAAACGGGCAGAAAATGCACGGATTGCGGGGGCAGAAAGGAGAATAAAGAGAAATTGCGCGGTGGCTATCAGTGGGAAAACTTATTGTGTCTGACGATGCCGGCAGTCCGGCAGCGTGCAATTACCGCCTTTACCCTGCTCCTCTCCCGGAAGAGAGGAGCAGAACGGGTTAGCGTTTTTTGCGGTTGCGGTGCATATCGATTGAAACCGCTGCAACGATGATCATCCCTTTAATGATGTCCTGCACGTAAGCATCGACGCCAACAAAGGTAAAGCCACTTTTGATTAAACCGAGGATCACTGCGCCGATCAGCGTGCCGGTAATCCGCCCGACGCCGCCCATCAGGCTGCTGCCACCAATAACTGCGGCGGCGATGGCGTCGAGTTCATACGCCATGCCCATGCTCGACTGACCGCTGCTGACGCGCGCCGCCAGCACCACCCCCGCCAGACCCGAGAGCGCCCCGGCGATGGTATACACGATGATCAGATATTTATTAACGTTGATGCCCGACACTTTGGCGGAGGTCATGTTGCCGCCAATCGCATAGACATATTTGCCGTAGCGGGTGTGTTTGAGTGCGATGTGGAACAGGAAGGCGACCACCAGGAAGATAATCACCGGCATCGCGCCCTGACCGATGGAGGTGAAACCGTCCGACAGGAAGCTGATCGGGTTGCCCTGGGTATAATATTGTGCCAGACCGCGCGCCGACACCATCATACCGAGCGTGGCGATAAACGGCGGAATACCGGTTTTGGTGATGAGCACGCCGTTGACCACGCCGCACAGCAGGCCGACGCCGATGCCCGCGACGATCGGGATGGCGGCGGGCAGATTGACCAGCGACGGATACATCGGCGACAGGCTGTCAGACGTCTGCGCCAGGCTGGCGGCAACCACCGCCGTCAGGGCGATAACCGAACCGGACGACAGGTCGATACCGGTAGTAATAATCACCTGAGTGACGCCGACGGCGATGATACCGATGATCGCCACCTGCAGCACAATCAGCACTAAACGGTTGGTGTTGAGCAGAAATGACTGGTCACGCACGTACCAGCCGGCTATTTCAAAGATCAGCGCAATGCCTAACATCACGACAAAGATGCCGGTGTCTTTCGGCAGTTTATGGCGCAGATTGCCGAAGAAGGAGCTCTGTTCGGTGGCCTGCGGGGCCGTTACTTTTACGTTACTCATAGGGGTCTCGTGCCTCACTCGGATGCCAACGACAAAATGGTTTCCTGGTCGGCCTCTTCTTTATCGAGGATGCCGGTTATACGTCCGCCGTGCATCACCATCACCCGGTCGCTCATGCCGAGAATCTCCGGCAGCTCAGAGGACACCATGATGATGGCCACGCCACGGTTAGCCAGTTCACTGATCAGGCGGTAGATTTCGGCTTTGGCGCCGACATCAATGCCGCGGGTTGGTTCATCGAGGATCAGAATCTTCGGTTGCGCCAGCAGCCAGCGCGCAATCAGCACCTTCTGCTGGTTACCGCCGCTGAGGTTATTGATGATCTGATCCATGGTCGGCGTTTTAATATTGAGTTTGCGGATCTGCTCCATGCAGTCCTGCGCCATCTTCATGTGGCTAACGAAACCGCTTTTGCCGATATAATCGGGCATATTGACGATGCTCATGTTCTCCAGCACCGACAACACCAGAAACAGCCCGGACTTTTTGCGGTCTTCGGTGAGAAACGCCATGCCCTTCTCAATTGCCGTTGACGGCGAATCGATTTTCACCGGCACACCATCGATCAGCACTTCACCGCTGTCGAAGCTTTCCATGCCGAACAGGCTCTCCATCACCTCGCTGCGTCCGGCACCTACCAGCCCGGCCACGCCGAGGATCTCGCCTTTGCGCACGCTGAAGCTGACATCGGTAAAGCGGTCTTTGCAGGTCAGGTTGCGCACCGTCAGCACTTCTTCGCCGATGGCGCTATTGAATTTAGGGAACAGCTGCGTCAGTTCGCGTCCCACCATCTGGGTGATCAGCGACTGACGGGTAAAGGCGGTGGTGCTGTTGCTGCCGACCCAGGTGCCGTCGCGGAAGATGCTGATCTCATCGGTGATGGCGAAAATTTCATCCATTTTATGGCTGATATAGATGATGGCTTTGCCCTGGGCACGCAGGTCGCGGATGATGGTGAACAGATGCGCCACTTCGGTTTCCGTCAGCGCCGAGGTCGGTTCATCCATAATCACGATGTCGGAGTTCCACGACACCGCTTTGGCAATTTCCACCATCTGCTGGGACGCAATGCTGAGCTCGCCGACCAGCCGATCGGCTTTCAGACGGATATTCAGCTTGTTAAGCAGTTCCTGCGTCTGCTGGTTGAGCTTGCCGTGATCGACAAAGCCGTATTTCATCGGTTCACGACCGAGCCAGATATTCTCCGCCACGGTCATGTAAGGCACCAGATTCAGCTCCTGGTGAATCATGGAAATGCCGGAACGCAGCGCGTCCATGGTGTCCTGAAACTGCACTGGCTCCCCTTTAATGCGGATAGTGCCCTTATCGGGACGATACATCCCGATAAGGCATTTCATTAAAGTGGATTTGCCCGCGCCATTTTCACCCATCAGGGCATGTACCGACCCCGGCTTAATACGCAGTGAGACATTGTCGAGTGCCTTCACTCCGGGGAAGAACTTGCTGATGCCTTCGGCTTCAAGCGCAAAAGCGGTCATACATCACCTCCGTACGGCTAAGTCGGTTACGGTTTATTTCTGATTCTGACTGGCAAATTTTTCGTAGTTATCTTTGGTGATCAGCTGGAACGGGATATCGACCACTTTCTGCACTTTCTCGCCGTTAATCAGCTTGACCGCCGTCTGTACCGCGCCTTCACCCTGACCTTTCGCATCCTGGAAGACCGTGGCGACCATTTTGTCGTTCTTGATCATCTGCAGTGCATCCGGGGTACCATCCACACCCGCGACCAGAATGTGATTCGGGTTTTTACCCAGCGCCTGCAGCGCACCGATCGCCATTTCATCGTTGTTAGAGGCAATAGCCTGAATGTCATCACCGGCGGTCAGCCAGTTACTCACCACGTCCACCGCATCATTACGGGTAAATTTGGCGGTCTGTTTCTGTACCACTTTAATGCCCGGGTATTTGGCGACCACCGCTTCCACGCCTTTGGTGCGTTCACGGGTTGATTCGTTAGCCAGGTCACCCAGCAGAATCGCCACGTTGCCTTTGCCGTTCATCTTTTTCGCCAGCGCTTCCATCTGCAGACGGCCTGCCAGTTCAGAATCCGAACCGACGAACGCCATTTTGTCTTTCAGCTCGCCCGATGGTTTGCGGTTGACGAATACCAGCGGCACGCCGGCCTTAGCGGCGGCATCCACCAGCGGTTTCACCGCGTTGGTATCGACCGGGTTCACAATGATGGCGTCAACACCCTGACCAATGAAGTTCTGCACCTGCTGCAGCTGCTGGGCCACGTCGCCTTTGGCGTCTTCAACCTGGCCTTTGATATTGTCTTTTTGCATCTCTTTCTGCATGGCTGTGCGCAGGATGGTGAGGAAGTTGTCATCAAACAGCGCCATAGAAACGCCCAGCTGGATATCTTTTGCCATCACAGCGGCAGGTAACATGCAAGCTAACAGGGAAGTCACTAACGCTTTTTTGAATTTCATAGGTAACCCTTCTTATTTGTTAACGTGCTCAGGTTGGCTGAGTGCGCGAATGAAAAATATCTTTTACATTCACTCAACGTCGCTGGCGTTTTTTTTCTGTTCGTAGAGGTAAGGCTTCTGGTCTGACGCTATCGGTACCGTGCTGCTCCTTTTTTCAACATCTTCCTTATCAATATGTTACTTTCGCAAGAAGCATTGAGCGGACAAAACTCGTTTCGGGCGTGATGATAAGCAGTTCATTTGTTTCATCCCTTCTTCTTTTGAAATTTTCATCATAAAAGCACTGAAATGATTGTTTTAAAATCGGCAAATAACAAAACTTTGACACGCATCTAACATCTCAAAGGAAATGCGTTTAAAGTGAGATCTTGCTGGCAGTTTGAAATCTGCCCATTCAAGGCAGAAAAGCAGCAATCCGCTGCTTTTACGCGCACTTAAACCAGAAGTGTGCGATCGGGCTTTGACAACGGGGATCGGCATCGCTAATATTCGCCTCGTTCCAACGATTCCTCTGTAGTTCAGTCGGTAGAACGGCGGACTGTTAATCCGTATGTCACTGGTTCGAGTCCAGTCAGAGGAGCCAGATTTAAAGAAGCCCGCTTAGGGAAACCTGAGCGGGCTTTTTATTGTGGTGAGTTTGCTGGGCGATGGAAGATGATACGGGCCGTAACGCGCCGCAGCCGACGGCCGTGCCCTGCGCATCTCTAAGGAGGCTGCTGTGGCGCTATGGTGTTACGCTAATCTGAAGTAGCGTTCCAGATCCTGCAGTAAACCCGGATGCGAAGGTTGCCAGCCGGTACGCTGCCGGGTTAATTCTCCTGATGCACGCATATCCATGGTAACAAATAGCGCCAGCCAGCCAAAATGGGCACTGGCTTCTTCGCGGGTCAGTTGTACGACTGGAACCCCCAGGCCCGCTCCGATGTCTTCGGCAATGTTGCGCAATGAGATGCCCTGTTCCGCAACGGCATGGTAACGCTGGCCAGGCAGCGCTTTCTCAAGTACTGTCCGATAAAGTGAGGCGACATCAGCAACATGCGCCGCAGCCCATTGATTGTTCCCCTCCTCCACATAGGCTGACACGCCTTTTTCTCGCGCCAGCTGGATTAACGCTGAGACGAACCCCTGTTTCACCTCGTTGTGCACTTGTGGCAACCGGATGATGGAAACATTGATGCCACTGTCTGCGGCCTGGGCTGCTGCTATTTCGGTCGATTTGCGCGGATTTTGCGTCGACGGGTCGTAAAAATCCTCGCTGGCAAGCTGACCCGGTGCGCGACTGCCCATGGCAGCAACTGAAGTGATAAGTAATGGTCGCGTCGAATCCAGTAACCCCTTACCTAAGGCTGCAATTGCCTGAGTTTCCTGCATTGCCGTGTCCTGTGGGTGAGCAAAAGCGTGGTCATAAGCGCAGTGGATCACCGCATCAGCGGCGCGGGCACCCACGGTCAGACTCAGAAGGTTCTTCAGTTCGCCCCGGTGCGCGTCCGCGCCAATACGATTGAGACGCTGAACAGTCTGCTCCGAACGAGCCAGTCCGGTGACATGATGACCCGCCTGAATCAGCTCAGCGGCGATCGCCATACCGATAAACCCGCTTGCACCTGTTATGAACACTTTCATTACAATCCCCTTATCGATGGTCTGGGACAACAACGTCCCGGTGATAAGCAGATTAAAATATGAATAATGGTACGGTCTCTGCTATAACGAGGTAATTTTATGCAGATCGTACGGAATTTTATGGATCCACTTTCCGAAGTGCTTACTCTGCTCAGATTGCAGGGGGCTATTTCAGGCGGTTTTCCAGTGGAAGCACAGACCGCGCTGGTGTTTGCGCCTCATCAGGGCATCAAATGCTACTGTGTCGTGGAAGGTTGCTGCTGGGTCGCGGTTGACGGAGACCAGCAGCCTCTGTTACTGGAAACCGGCGACTGTGTATTTCTCACCTCTGGCAAATCCTTTAGTCTGGCCACCCATCCCGCGGCGAAAAGACAGCCTTTTGTACCGCCCGACAGCGAAACGGGCGCGCTGACGCAGGTCGCGCCCGATCAGGGTGCTTTTATTCTCGGCGGTCGATATACCTTCGATAGCGCACTGGCAGATATCCTGCTGCAGGCTCTGCCCGCGATCATTCCTGTCAGGCAGGGCACGGGAACCAACATTATGCGCAGTGCGATGGAATGCCTTAGAGAGGAGATACAAACATCGCAGCCAGGCGGCGTTTTACTCTCGCAGCAACTGGTGCAGATCATGCTGGTGCAGGCGCTCAGGGTATTTCTTCAGCAGGAAGGTGAAGAACGCATTGGCTGGCTATTTGCCCTTTGCGATCCTCAACTCAAAGCCGCACTAAATTTAATGCATGCCGATCCCGCGTTCTCGTGGACGTTGCAGGAACTGGCCCATCGGACGGGGATGTCGCGTACGGTATTCGCGAAAAAATTTAAATCCCGGGTGGGGATGACGCCGATGCGATACCTGTCGAGATGGCGAATGCTGCTGGCAGGGGAGCGCCTGAGAAGCTCGCGCGAACCCATTTCGCAGATTTCATTTTCTGCCGGATATGATACTGAAAGCGCATTTGGACGCGCGTTTAAAAAAGAGTGGGGATGCTCTCCACGAGAGCATCGTCAACAGCAACAAAACGCCACGTAGTGAGTGGATATTGCACTATCAGTGCTTAATTATTTTGCCCCGCGAGGCGATCGTTAAACGCCTGATAAAAGGCAGTATAATCTCCGCGAGCGGCAAAGCGCTGAGGCTTAACTCTTTCAACCAGCACCTCGGCAGTGTCCGGCTGTTCCTGCAATATTTGCAGCGTTTCCTGCATATACTCAGCCAGTGGCATCGCTGCCGGATTCGTTGCATGCTGCCTGCCCATTAATTCAGTTTGTACCAGCGGCGGAACCAGTTCCGTTACCTGAATGGCGGTATCACGCAATTGATAGCGCAGACTCTGCGTCCAGGAGTGAATTGCCGCTTTGGTGGCACAATACGCAGGGGTAAGCGACAGGGGCACAAAGGCGAGACCGGAAGAAACGGTCAGAATAGCGGCGTGGGGTTGCGCCAGAAAATGTTCAATTAGCGCAGCCGTTAAGCGAATCGGCCCTAATAAATTGGTGGTGATTTCTGCTTCAGCCACAGTAACGTCACCCCTTTTCAGATCTTCCCTGCGCATGATGCCGGCGTTATGGATCACCACATTCAGTGCTGGCCAGCGCTGAATGACAGTTTGCGCACCGCTGAGAATTGCATCATGACTATCCATATCCATTACGATGGCGTGCATGCCAGGATTGGCTGCGATAGTTTCATCCAGTACCTCTTTTCGCCTGCCAGCAATAATAACCTGATTACCTGCAGCCAAAAGCGCTTCAGCCATAGCACGTCCTATGCCTGAACCGCCGCCGGTGATCAAAATGGTGTTACCGGTTAATTCCATAAAACTCTCCTTAACGTGCAATTAACGATCCGAACGGATATTTGCGATGCGATAAGGAGAGTATATTCAGGTTGCCGATCGGCTACTCTTCAGAAGGTACGTAATACTATGCTGAGAACACCTGCCTGACATGAAAATGTGCCCCGCGCAGAGGAAACGGAAAGATTCCGTTTACCGCCTGTCAATGCGCTGCACCAGCCGATCGCCGAGCCACTGGATACCGCACACCAGCACGATCAGTACGGCGATCACCGCCACCATCACCGCCGTGTCAAAACGCTGATAACCGTAGCGAATCGCCAGATCGCCCAGGCCGCCCGCCCCGATGGCGCCCGCCATTGCCGAGGCGCCGATCAGCGCCACCAGCGTGACGACAAAACCGGAAAGAATGCCCGGCAGCGCTTCCGGAATCAGCACCTCCCAGACAATACGTAATTTGCTGGCGCCCATGGCACGCACTGCATCAATCAGCCCGCGATCGACATCGCGCAGTGAAACTTCCGCTACCCGGGCAAAATAGGGCGTGGCGGTGATCGATAACGGCACAATTGCTGCCCAGGTGCCCAGAGAGGTGCCGACCAGCAGACGGGTAAAGGGAATCAGCGCCACCAGCAGAATAATGAACGGCAGCGAGCGAAAGCCGTTGATCACTACGCCCAGCAGGCGGTTGATGCTCCGGTTTTCAGCAATGCCGCCGGGGCTGGTGGTCACCAGAATCAGTCCCAGCGGTAATCCGGCCAGCAGCGAAAACAGGCCGGCCACCGCCGTCATCAGCAGCGTTTCACCCAACGCATTGAGCAGTAAATCAATCATCACTGGCGACATAACCGACCAACTCCACCTGTGCCTGCTGCGTACGCAGCCAGCTGAGAACCTGATACTCATCGGCAGCGTTGGCGGCCGGGAGCGCAATAAAGAAACGCACTACCGCGTAGTGCTGAATGTGGTCGATGCCCCCCTGCAGCAGGCGAAATTTACCCGGCAGAGCGCTGGCAAACTGCGTCAGCAAATCCCCCTGCGCCGCCACACCAGCAAAGTGAACGCTGTAGATCGCCTCACCTTCACGCTGTTCGCTGAGCCGCGCTGCGAGATTCTCCGGCAGCTGCGGCAGCAGCCCGCGCAGCAGCGTGCGCGTCAGCGCGGATTGCGGATGGGCGAACACCTGCCACACCGGGCCCTGCTCGACAATCTCCCCGGCGTCGATGACGGCCACGCGATGCGCCACGGATTTGATCACCTCCATCTCATGCGTGATCAGCAGAATGGTGATACCAAGCTGCTGATTGAGCGATTTCAGCAGCGCGAGAATCGAGCGGGTGGTTTCCGGATCGAGCGCCGACGTGGCTTCGTCACACAGCAGTAGCGCCGGGCTGGCGGCCAGCGCGCGGGCAATGCCGACGCGCTGTTTTTGTCCGCCGGAAAGCGCCGCCGGATAGTGTCCGGCCTTGTCGCTCAACCCCACCAGCGCCAGCAGTTCCGCTACGCGCTGGTTGCGCTGTGTCTTTTCCATGCCGGCTATTTTCAGCGGCAGCGCCACATTCTGTGCCACGGTTTTTGCCGACAGCAGATTGAAGTGCTGAAACACCATGCCGACGCGACTGCGCACCGCCTGCAGCTGCTGTTCCGACAGACCGGTAATACGCCGCCCTTCAATCTCGATTACGCCTTCGTCGGGCTGCTCCAGCCCGTTGAGACAGCGAATCAGCGTCGATTTTCCGGCGCCGCTGCGCCCGATCAGGCCAAGGATTTCGCCTTTTTGCACCGTCAGTGAGACATTGCGCAGCGCCTGTGTCTGGCCGAAACGGCGCGACACGCCCTGCAAACGCACCACGTTGCTGTGCTGCGCCACGCGATCGCGTACTGTTGTCTCTTCGATCACGCCGCGCGCCACGGCGGTCAGGGGCACGGTGGCCTCGGAAAATAGCGTCATGGATGGGTTCCTTACCAGGCGGTTTCGCCCGTGCCTTTGTAGACCTTGTCAAACACCGTTTTGACGGCATCGTTCTGGTACGATGCCACCAGGGTTTTCACCCACGGGGCGCTGGCGTTCTCTTTTTTCACCGCGATAAAGTTGTTGTATGGATTGTCTTTCACCGGCTCCTGCGCGATACGATCCGCCGCAGTCAGACCGCTTTTCAGCGCCCAGTCGGTATTGACCACTGCCGCATCGAGATCCGGCACCGAGCGACCAATGATGCCGGAATCCAGCTCTTTGATTTTCAGGTGGTGGGGATTGTCAGTGATGTCGGCCGTGGTCGCGGCAATGCCGACGCCCGGTTTGAGTTTGATCAGCCCCTGTTGCTGCAGCAGCACCAGACCGCGTGCCTCGTTCGACGGATCGTTAGGCACGCCGATTACCGCTCCGTCTTTCAGAGCGGCGGCGCTTTTCACTTTCTTCGAATAGAGACCGATCGGCCAGACGGCGGTATCGCCGACGCGCACGATATCGTAATGATTGACCTTGATTTGATTATTCAGGAACGGCTGATGCTGGAAGGCATTGGCATCCACTTCACCATTCTGTAACGCTTCGTTGGGCTGATTATAATCATTGAAAATCACGGTTTTCACCGTCAGCCCTTTCGCGGCGGCCTGCTTTATTACTTCACGCCAGACGTCTTCGTCCTCGCCGCTCATGATACCGACCTTCACCACGGTTTTATCCGCCGCCTGCGCCACTGAAAACGGCGCGACCACGCTGCCGGCAACCAGTAACGCGCCGACAGTTAACAACAATTTATTTTTGGCTGATCCAAAGCGTGTGTGCATAAATTATTTCCTGAGTGTTATTATTACGCGAGTCAAAATAAGCTGCCGTGATCGACAGATACGCGCAGTATACGCAGTTGCTTATTCCAGCATTATGATTTATCCGGGAATGCTATTCCTGAAATGAATAAAGCCATGCCGCCGCTCGTCGCGCCAAAAGGCCCCGGGCGGCTGTGCTACCATGCCTGTTTGATTGACCGTTATTGAGCGCTATGTCGGATACCACACCCAAACGTAAAAATGACCCGGAAGGGTTGAAAAAACGCATCCTCGCCGGTGCGCTGCAAACCTTCGCCGAATACGGTATGCAGGGCGCGCGAATGGAGCAGATTGCTGAACTGGCACAGACTACCAAGCGCATGGTGGTGTATCACTTCATCAACAAAGAGAAGCTGTATATTGAGGTGCTGGAGCAGGTGTATCAGGCGATTCGCCAGCATGAAACCGGCCTGAATCTTACTACGCTGGAGCCGGAAGAGGCGATGATCAAACTGGTGGAAGCCAGTTTTGACTATCACGTCACGCATCCCGATTTTATGCGCCTGGTGTGTACAGAAAACCTGCTGCGCGGGCGTTACATCATGCAGTCGGAGCGCATCAAAGCGATGAACAAAAGTACCCTCGATTTGCTGGATGACATCCTGTCTCGCGGCCAGCGTCAGGGCATCTTTATCGACGGCCTGGATACCGTGGACGTACACCGCCTGCTCAGCAGTATTTGTGTGCATCACGTCTCCAACCGCTACACCTTCCACACGCTGTTTACCCCCCACGACAGTGAGGAGGACAGTATTCGCCGCAACCGTCAGCTGGCGGTAACGGCCACGCTGCGCTATATCCGCAAAGCCCCGTAATCTGCGGGTTCGCTGTGATGGTCTACGCTTGATCAAATAACCGGGACCGTGACAGACCTCAGATTAAGGAACGCTGCAGTGAAGAAAGATGCTCTCCTCTATCCGTTACGCAACACGCAAAATACCGATGACACGCCTGCGCTCTGGAACTGGGCGCAGAATTCGGTAGTTGGCCAGCGCCAGCAGTTGCATCAGCCACGTAATGAAGCCGAGCTGCAACAGCTGTTGCGCGACTCGCACGGCAAAGTGCGCGTGCTCGGCAGCCGCCTGTCACCCGGTCGCATGCTGTGCGTACAGCCGCAGGACGTGCTGCTGGATCTCAGTGCGCTGCGCGGCATCCTCGCTCAGGATGAAGAGAGCGTCACGTTTGCCGCGGGCACGCCGCTGCAGCAGGTGTATGACAGCCTGACAAAGATGGATCGCATGCTCGCCTCCTCACCCGGCGTGATTGCGGTGCAGACGCTGGCCGGTGCGCTGGCAACCGGCACCCACGGTCAGGGCCTGGCACAGAGTTCGCTGGCGGACGAAGCGCTGCATATCCGCATGGTGCTGGCCGATGGCAGCGTGCGCGAGTTTCAGCGCGGCGACGCCGATTTCCCGGCGGCGATGGTTTCACTTGGCGCGCTCGGCATCGTCACCGCCATTACGTTGCGTACTCAGCCATTTCGCCTGTTTACCTGCCATAAATTCGCCGCGTCTGCCGATTCACTGGAACAGGATTTGCTGACGTGGAATGAGCAGCACGAACTCAGCAAAGCCTGGTGGTTTGTCGATGACAACCTGATGCATGTCTGGAACGCCGATGTCGCCACTGCCGAGGACAGCCAGGCATGGTACGACCATCAGCGCGAAGTGATTGAGCACGGCGATCAGGCCGACAGCAGCCTGAACGACACCATCGATCAGACGCTGGAACACATGCATCGCGACACGCAGATTCACGGCAAAGGCGGCAAACAGTTTCGTACCGTCACCCGCTTCCGTGATTTCACCGACATCAGCGGCGATATCTACCAGCTGTTTTGTCGTGGCATCGCCGTACCGCAAATCAACGTTGAGATTGGCGTGCCGCTGGCCAAAACGCCGGAAATTATCAGCAAGATCAAAGCCTGGTACGCACAGAATCGTCCGCACATGCACTATCCCATCATCCTGCGCTGCACCGGCGCTTCACAGGCGTGGATGAGCCCGGCGCATCAGCAGCCGACCTGCTTTTTTGGTTTCGTGGTGTATTACGCGGATGACGGCTCGCTGTCGCAGGACGGACTGCATTTCCTCACCGAAGTGGAAAAACTGCTGGCGGCGGAAGGCGGACGTCCGCACTGGGGTAAATATTACGATCCGCAGCGCTATCAGTGGCGCGCCATCTATCCGCAGTGGGATGCGTTTCGTGCAGTGCGTGAACAGCTGGATCCGACGCACCGCTTTAGCAATGACTATGTCACGGCTTTGTTTGATTGAGTTTGATGGGGAGAATTTATGTACGCCTGGGTAACGCTGTTAACGCAGCCGGAATATTATGTCGGGGTGAAAGCGCTGCATCGCTCACTCAAACGCAGCGAAACGCGCTGGCCGCTGATTGTGATGGTCACCGATGCCATCGACCTGAGCATGCGCGAAGCATTACAGGCGCTGGGCTGCGTGATCCATCCGGTCCAGCCGCTGATGCCGGACGCCGCGCTGGAGCAGCATTATGCCTCGGCACAGTTTGGTGAAGTGTGGAGCAAGCTGCGCGCCTGGGAGCTGACCGGCTGCGAGCGCGTGGTGTTTCTTGATGCCGATATGCTGGTGCTGCGCAACATGGATGAGCTGTTTACGCTTGACCTCGGCAAGCATGCGCTGGCGGCCTGTCACGCCTGCCGCTGCAACCCGAATCAAATCGCCAGCTATCCTGACAGCTGGCAGCCGGAGCATTGCCATTATACCTGGCAGGCGCGCGGTGAAACGCCGCCCGCCGATCTTGATAACTATCTCAACGGCGGCTTTCTGGTGCTGCAGCCGGATCAGGCGGTTTTCGACTGGCTGCAGCAGAAAGTGGCTGAGATTGACGACCTGCGCCGCTATCCGTTCTCCGAACAGGATTTGCTCAATGAAGTGTTTGCCGGACGCTGGCTGCCGCTGCCGTACATTTATAACGCGCTAAAAACCCTGCCGTTCCAGCATGCCGGCTTATGGCATGACGATGAGGTGAAGAATCTGCACTACATTCTCGCCAAACCGTGGAAGCGCGACCTGAACCAGCCAGAGGCGCAGCGCGACCGTTATTACGCGCTGGATAAGCTGTGGTGGGAGCTGGGCGCGGATTAATGGCTGGTCGCGGCGCGATTTATCGGGCAATGGTTGGTCGCCATCAATGGCGACCCTACAGGGTTGAATGCGGGTCACAAGGTCTGGGTGCGTTCGTGAAGGACGCGTTGTCGCCATGAATGGCAACCCCGCAGAATCTAATACGCGTCAAAGCCTTTGCTGAATTTCCCAGGGTGCGCATTTATGCGCACCTGGTCGCGGCGCGATTTATCGCGCAATGATTGGTCGCCATAAATGGCGACCCTACAGGGTTGAATGCGGGTTACAAGGTCTGGGTGCGTTCGTGAAGGACGCGTTGTCGCCATCAATGGCGACAACGCAGAATCTAATACGGGTCAAAGCCTTTGCCGCATTTCCCAGGTTGCGCATTTATGCGCACCTGGTAGCGGCGCGATTTATCGCGCAATGGTTGGTCGCCATAAATGGCGACCCTACAGGGTTGAATGCGGGTTACAAGGTCTGGGTCCGTTCGTGAAGGACGCGTTGTCGCCATCAATGGCAACCCTGCAGAATCTAATACGCGTCAAAAGACCTTGCCGCATTTCCCAGGGTGCGCATTTATGCGCACCTGGTAACGGCGCGATTTATCGCGCAATAATTGTGCGCTTCCCTGCGCACTGTCGCTTAACGCCAGCCGAGCTCTGGCGCGACGTGGGTCAGAATGCTGTCGATCACGTGCGCACAATAATCCACGCCAAGCTGATTAGGGATAGTCAGCAACAGGGTATCCGCTTCCGCGATCGCTTCATCCTGTGCCAGCTGTTTGATCAGCTGCTCCGGCTCTGCGGCATAGCTACGCCCAAAGATGGCGCGGGTTTTCTCATCGAGGAACCCGACGGAATCCTGCTCCTGTCCGCCGCGACCGAAGTAAGCGCGGTCGGTGTCGTTCATCAGGGCAAAAATACTGCGGCTGACCGACACGCGCGGCGCACGCTGATGCCCTGCCGCCTGCCAGGCTTCTTTATAGGCGCGAATCTGCTTCGCCTGCTGCACATGGAACGGTTCGCCGGTCTCGTCATCCTTCAGCGTCGAACTCTGCAAATTCATCCCCAGCTGGGCTGCCCAGATCGATGTGGCGTTCGAGCCGGAGCCCCACCAGATACGCTCGCGCAGGCCTTCGGAATAGGGCTCGAGGCGCAGCAGTCCCGGTGGATTCGGGAACATCGGCTGCGGATTGGGTTTGGCAAACCCTTCGCCGCGCAGCACTTCCAGCAGCTCTTCGGTGTGACGACGTCCCATATCCGCATCGGTTTCCCCTTCGCGCGGATTAAAGCCAAAGTAGCGGTAGCCTTCAATCACCTGCTCCGGCGAGCCACGGCTCAGGCCGAGCTGCAAACGGCCGTTGGCGATCAGGTCCGCTGCCCCGGCGTCCTCCGCCATATACAGCGGATTTTCGTAACGCATGTCGATCACACCGGTACCAATCTCGATGCGGCTGGTTTTGGCACCGACCGCCGCCAGCAGCGGAAACGGTGAACTCAGCTGGCGGGCAAAGTGGTGTACGCGGAAATAGGCACCGTCGGCACCCAGTTCTTCGGCGGCGACAGCCAGGTCAATCGACTGCAGCAGCACATCCTGCGCCGAACGGGTGGCCGAGTGTGGTGACGGGGTCCAGTGACCGAAAGATAAAAAGCCAATTTTTTTCATGCTAAATGCTCCTCGCGGGCCAGAACGGCGCCGGCGTCATCAATCAGAATTCGATGAGGTAAGGTTACGCCTGTGCGAAGAGGACTGATAGCCAATAGTTTTCGCGCGCTTCTTCAACTTTTTTGCATAACAAAGCAATTTTCCGTCTTTGTGTTTATCACGCGTATCGCGCATCGTGAGCGCATCTTTTCCCGTCTCGCTGACTGAATTCATGAACATGGTCAAAGGAACCTCCGCCTACCTCAGTGCGCAACAGCGCGAAGTGGTGCATCAGCTGGCACGCAGCTGGCTCTGGCGCAGCGAATTGCCGACCTGGCTGTTAATCATTACCGTTTATAGCGGCTGGTTCGCCAGCGTGCTGTACTGGCAAACGCTGGGCCTGCCCCTCGCCACGCTGCTGCTGATCCTGTTCACCACCTGGTATTTGTCGCTGCAGCATGAGCTGATTCATGGCCATCCGACGCGCCTGCCGCGCCTTAATCAGCTGTTTGGCACGCTGCCGCTGGCGGTGTGGTATCCGTATGGTCTCTACCGGGATTCGCACCTGGCGCATCACCGCAACCACACCCTGACCGATCCGCATGATGATCCGGAAACCTATTATCTGTCGCCGGCGCACTGGACACGGCTCAAACCCTGGCAACAGCGCGTTATCCATCTGCGTAATACCTTTCCGGGACGTCTGCTGCTGGGACCGCTGCTGGATATCCTCGCCACGCTGCGCGCGCTGATGCAAAGCGTGGTGCAGCGCGACGTGCCGGCGATGATGATGTGGCTGGTGCACCTGCTACTGCTGGCCGGACTTTTTTACTGGCTCAGCCTGCACGGCTTTTCCCCGCTGTGGCTGGTGCTGGCGGTGAGCTATCCGGCGCTGATGCTGACCAAGGTGCGCTCATTTTACGAACATCGTGCCGATGAGGCGCCGCTGGCGCGCTCGGTGAATAACGAAGCGGCCTGGCCGTGGCGCCTGCTGTTCCTGAATCTCAACTATCATTCTGTACATCACGATCTGCCCGGTTTACCCTGGTACGGTCTGCGCAAAGTCTATTTGCTCTACCGCGACGGCTACTATCAGCGTAATCAGGGTTTTCGCGTTGCCGGTTACGGCGAATGGATGAAGCGCTTCTGGCGTCAGCCGATTGACGTTAACGCCCACCCGGGACACCACAAGGACGCACAGAATGCACATCATCTCTTTACCGATGTACGACATCGACCACCCGAGCACGCTGGCCATGACCTCAGTGCTGACGCGGCTGCTGGCGAAGCGCGGCGTGCAGGCTGAGGTGCAGTGGCACGAAGACCTGCTGCCACACTGGCGTGATGACAATCTGCTGCTGAGTCAGACCTGCGGCTATCCGCTGGTCGCGCTATTGCCTGACGTGCAACTGGTGGGCACGTTTCAGTCCAATGCGCCTGGCTGCCATGATCTGCGCTATCGCAGCTGGCTGGTGGCACGGCAGGAAGATGAGAACCTGAGCCTCGTCGATTTCCGCGGCCGCCGCGCAGTGTGCAACAGCAATGACTCACACTCCGGATACAATTCGCTGCGCTATGTGGTCGCGCCGCTGGCCCAGAACGGCAAATTCTTCGCCACTACCCGGTTCAGCGGCAGCCACCGCCAGTCGCTGGCCGCGCTGCGCGCCGGACAGGCCGACCTCGCCGCGATTGATTGCATCACCTGGGCGCTGCTGCGCAAATACCGGCCGCAGGAGTTGCAGGGTGTCGCCATCATCGGCGAAACCCCGCTGTGTGCCGCGCTGCCGCTGATAACCTCGGCGAAAACCGACAGTCTGCTGCTGGAAAAGCTGCGCAGCACGCTGTTTGAGCTGGCCAATGTGGAGGACTACAAGGATGTGATGAAGGCCAACCTGCTGGCGGGCTTTTCTGTGCCGCAGCGCGACTGGTTTGACGAGGTTAAACGCTGGGAAGATGACGCCGCCGCGCTGGGCGTGACGGCGCTGTAAATAAAGCACTAACCGGCGGCATCCCTGCCGCCAGCAAGCTTACTGTGCGCGAGCCGCGATAATCGCCTCTGCGACGTTACGCGGTGCTTCGGCGTAGTGGGCAAACTCCATGCTGTACGTAGCGCGGCCCTGAGACATCGAGCGCAGCGTGGTGGCGTAGCCAAACATCTCGGCCAGCGGCACTTCAGCACGGATAATGCGCGCGCCGAAACGCTCGTCCATGCCCTGCAGCGTGCCGCGCCGGGATGACAAATCGCCCATCACGCCGCCGGCATACTCTTCCGGCGTCTCCACTTCCACCTGCATCAACGGCTCAAGTATCACCGGATCGGCCTGCTTCGCTGCCGCTTTGAAGCCAAAGATCGCCGCCATGCGGAACGCCATCTCCGACGAGTCAACGTCGTGATAAGAGCCAAACGTCAGCGTGGCTTTGATGTCGACCACCGGATAACCGGCCAGCACGCCGCTGTTGAGCGCTTCGCGAATGCCCTTCTCCACCGAAGGAATGAATTCGCGCGGTACCACGCCGCCTTTGGTCGCGTCTTCAAAGGCGAAACCGCTTCCGGCCGCCTGCGGCTCCAGCGTCAGCACCACGTGACCATACTGGCCCTTACCGCCCGACTGACGCACAAATTTCCCTTCCACCTCGCGCACCGTTTTGCGGATGGTTTCGCGGTAGGTTACCTGCGGCCGGCCAATATTGGCTTCCACGCCAAACTCGCGTTTCAGACGATCGACGATGATCTCCAGATGCAGTTCACCCATGCCGGAGATGATGGTCTGACCGGACTCCTCATCGGTGTGCAGCCGGAACGACGGATCCTCTGCCGCCAGCCGCTGCAGCGCCAGCCCCATTTTTTCCTGATCGCCTTTAGTCTTTGGCTCAATCGACAGCGAAATCACCGGATCGGGAAACTCCATGCGCTCCAGCGTGATTACCGCATCAGGATCGCACAGCGTTTCGCCGGTGGTGACCTCTTTCAGCCCGACGCAGGCGGCAATATCGCCGGCGCGGATCTCATCAATTTCGATGCGGTCGTTAGCCTGCATCTGCACGATGCGGCCAATGCGCTCTTTACGCCCTTTCACCGCGTTCCACACGCTGTCACCTTTGCGCAGCACGCCAGAATAGACGCGCACAAAGGTCAGCTGACCGACATAAGGATCGCTCATCAGCTTGAACGCCAGCGCCGAGAAAGGTTCCTCATCGTCAGCATGGCGTTCGTCGTGTTCGCCGCGCTCGTTGATGCCGGCGACCGGTGGCACGTCGAGCGGCGAAGGCATCAGTTCGATGACCGCATCGAGCATGCGCTGCACCCCTTTGTTTTTAAACGCGCTGCCGCACAGCATCGGCTGGATTTCGCCCGCCAGCGTGCGCTGCCGCAGCCCGGCAATCACCTCGTCTTCACTGAGATCGCCCTGCTCCAGATAGCGATCCATCAGCGCTTCGCTGGCTTCTGCCGCTGCTGCCACCATGTTTTCCCGCCACTCCGCCGCCTGCGCCTGCAGCGCGTCCGGAATCGGCGCATAGCTAAAGCTCATGCCCTGGCTGGCGTCGTCCCAGTAGATGGCGCGCATTTTGTTGAGATCGATGACCCCGCTGAACTGCTCTTCAGCGCCGATGGGAATGACAATCGGCACCGGATGCGCCTGCAGGCGATCTTTCATCATCTGCACCACGCGGAAAAAGTCCGCGCCCTGGCGGTCCATCTTGTTGACGAACGCAATGCGCGGCACGTGGTATTTATTCGCCTGCCGCCACACGGTTTCTGACTGCGGCTGAACGCCACCGACCGCGTCGTACACCATCACGGCACCATCCAGCACGCGCATTGAGCGTTCCACTTCAATGGTGAAGTCAACGTGTCCGGGCGTATCAATGATGTTGATACGGTGCGGCGTGAAGCTGCCGTCCATGCCCGGCCAGTAGCAGCTGACCGCCGCCGAGGTGATGGTAATGCCGCGCTCCTGCTCCTGCGCCATCCAGTCGGTGGTTGCCGCGCCATCGTGCACTTCACCCAGCTTGTGGCTCATTCCGGTGTAAAACAGGATGCGCTCAGTGGTGGTGGTTTTACCGGCATCGATGTGCGCGGAGATGCCGATGTTGCGATAACGTTCGATGGGGAGGGGTCGGGGCATGATGCGTCCTTAGTCTGTTGACGAAAAAAACCGGCAGGCACCATTGCCCGCCGCTGTGCCCCAGCATAAACCCATTGTACGAATGAATACGAACAGTTTGAGCTTTTTTTGCTCATCGCTGAGATTGTCACGGTTTTCCGCATTTGCGGTGTGGCGCAGTGACGCGCAGCGCTTTAAGGTAAGGCTTTCATGCCTAACGGGAAAACAGTCCATGCGTATTCTGATTGTGGGAGCCGGTGCCACCGGCGGGTACTTTGGCGCGCGCCTGGCGCAGGCCGGCCGTGATGTGACCTTTCTGGTGCGCGAGCGCCGCCAGCAGCAGTTGCAACAGACCGGACTGGTGCTGCAAACGCCGGAAGGCAGCACGGTGCTGCAACCGCAGCTGGCGCTGGCCTCGACGCTGATCGGTGATTACGATCTGATTATCCTGACGGTGAAAAGCTTTGCGCTGGAACAGGCGATTGAGGACATCGCCCCGGCGGTTGGCGCGCAGACGCTGATCATGCCGATCCTCAATGGTATGCGTCACATTGATACGCTGCGCGCACGTTTCGGTGACAAGGTGATTGGCGGGCTGTGTAAGATTCACGCCACGCTGGGCGAGCACGGCGAAGTGATGCAGCTGTCGCCGCTGCACGTGCTTTACTACGGCGCGCTGGACGGCAACAACGATGCCCGTCTGGCGCGCGTGGATGCCGCGCTGCGTGATGCGCAGTTTGATAGCGTGTTCGCCGATAACATTATCAGTGAGCTGTGGGAGAAGTGGCTGCTGCTGAGCACGCTGGGTGCCGTGTGCTGTGTGGCGCGCGGCAATACGCAGCACATCCTGCGTTCAGCCGGTGGTGAAGCGCTGCTACAGGGCATTTTCGCCGAGGTGCTGGCGGTGATCACCGCCGATGGCTACCAACAGCGTCCGGCCGTGACGGCGAAGATTTATGAGACGCTGAACAATCCTGAGGCAGCGATGACCTCATCCATGTACCGCGATTTAACCCAGGGCTACGATATCGAAGCCGATCAGATCATCGGCGATTTGCTGGTGCGCGGCGCGCGCCATGCGGTGGCAACGCCGCTGCTGAACGCGGTGTATGTGAATTTGCAGGTGTATTTGCAGACGCGGTGATAAGTCCGGTGCGTAGCGCCAGGTGCGCATGAATGCGCCCCCTACGGCCCCGTACGCGGGAATAACCTGGTGCGCATAAATGCGCACCCTACGATACTGTAGGGTCGCCATTCATGGCGACCGATATCACGCCGGAACCATCGGATTCACCCAATCCTGGGGAACGGCTTAACCCAGCCGCGACTGCACGCCGGGCAGCTGCATCAGGCGCTGCCAGGCTGCTTCGACCGCGTCGGGTACATCAACGTGACCGAAGAACCCCTTGCCGTTCGGGCCGTAGCCACTGGCGTCGTCACGCAGGCGCTGCACCTCGCCCATCAGCAGCGACAGAAAACGCTCCACTGACCACAACCCCTGCGGCGGCGCGCCAACGATGCGCAGCATGCCCGCATCCATCATCACCTGCGGCACAAATACCGGCCAGCTGATGAACTCCGGCGCGTTTTCGCGATCGCGCCACTGCCAGCGGAAGGTCTCCCAGCTGCGACGCTGCATCAACGGATCCTGCACCAGCAGTACGCGCTGCGGCTGCCACTGCTGCTCATCCAGCAGGCGCTGGCTCAGGGCGGCATTTTCGCCACAGTTGCGTGAGGCGGTTTCCAGCAGCAGCTGATCGTCAGGCAGCTCCGCGAACACGCGCGCCATCTCGCCCAGCAGCTGCGCTTCGCCCTTGCCGGCGGTGTCGATCTGGCGATAGAGCGGATGGCTGGCAATCATCGCGGCCAGTAGCGCAGTTGAGTGACCGATGCCGCCGCTGATCAGCAAGGGCAGCTGATATTTCTTCGCCAGCGCAATTACCGCTTCGACGTTTGGCAGCACCGCATGTCCGGCAAGTATGGCTAAATCGACCTCCAGCGTACCGTCCTTTGGCAGCTGATCGAGCGCCAGCCAGGCGGCAATGGTGTTGATATCCTGAATTTGATGGTCATTGAGCTGCATCACTTTCTCCTTGCGTTATCACTGGCAGTGTAACGCCTTAATACCGCGACGGCAGGGAAAAATTTGCTACACTCGCCGCATTCTCATCAGGAGGGATCAATGACAGCGCGTTCCGTAACGCTTGACGATGTCGCCCGGCTGGCTGGCGTCTCCTATCAAACGGTTTCCCGGGTGCTGAACCATTCGGCGCAGGTGTCACCCCGTACCCGCGCGCGGGTGGAAGCCGCGATGCAGCAGCTCAGCTACGTGCCAAACCGGGTCGCGCAGCAGCTGGCCGGCAAGGCCACGCGCACGCTCGGTCTGGCGACCAGCGATCTGGCGCTAATGGCGCCAGCGCAGATTGCTTCGGCGATTCAGCAGCGCGCGGCGGCGCAGGGCTATCATCTGGTGATCGCCATGGCCAATGCCACCAGCCACGCGCAGGACACGGTGCATGAATTGCTGGCGCAGCGCGTCGATGCTCTGCTGATCAACCTGCCGCTGGATGCCGCGCAGGCGGCGCAGATTCAGCAGCAATGCGGCAGCAAACCGACGCTGTTTCTGGATGTGGAGCGCAGCGCGGCCGTAGCGCAGTGTCAGTACCGGAGCACCAGCGGTGCGCAGCAGGCGGTGGATCATCTGGTGGCGCTCGGCCACCGGCAGATTGGCGTGCTGAACGGGCCTGCCAGCTCCGCGTCAGCGCGGGCGCGATTTAGCGCCTGGCAACAGGCGCTGGCGCGTCATCGGCTGGTGCCGCACTGCGTACTGAGCGGCGACTGGAGCGCAGCGTCCGGCTACCAGGCGCTGCTGACACTGCTGCCCGACCAGCTGCCGCAGGCGCTGCTGGTGGCTAACGATCAAATGGCGCTGGGGGCGATGCGCGCGCTACATCAGCATGGCGTACGAATTCCGGCGGAGATGTCGATCATCGGTTACGACGATACGGCGGAGAGCGCGTGGTATCAGCCACCGCTGACCACGGTGCGCCAGGATTTACAGCAGTTAGGCACGGTGAGCGTCGATCGTCTGCTGGCGCAGCTGGAGGGAGAGATGCCGGACAGTCAGCCGCTGGAGACCGAGCTGGTCCTGCGCGCCACCACGGCGCCGCCGTTACAGCAGCAGGTGGATGTGGCGGAGATTGCGCAGCAGTTACAGCAGCTGGCGCGGGCATTAAAAAGGTCGCCGTAAAGGGCGACCCTGGAACAAAACGCGGCTATCGAGCCCGTGAAGCTTACTGCCCTTTTGGTTCGCCCATCGCTTTGAGCTTTTTCGACAGCTCGCGACGCTCTTTCGACAAATCGGCGTTTTTGATGATGTACTCGTCTACGCGATCTTCATAATCCACGCGCATGCTGGCGATGATTTCCTGAATCGCTTCCACGCTCATACCAGGTTTGATGTACTCGCTCAGGTTGTCCAGCAGCAACACACGTTTCTGGTTATCACGGATTTTCTTTTCGTTGTCCGTAATTTCGCGCTGCAGTTTGTTTTTACGACGAAACATACGCACAAACTCCAGTACGTCCTGAAATGATTGCTTGGCATTTTCCATGTTGGCACCTTTCTTGTGGCCTGCCGCGGCAGGCAAAATAGTCATAAACCGGGAAGACATTTAGCTTAGCGGCTTATAAGCCGGGTTCGCAATTTTCACCGCTAAATTCGGACTGGCACTTATCTTAGCGCAAAGAAAGGGCAATTCGCACTAAGTCATTGCCTGAGAAAACTATTTGCGCAGCGCCAGACGCACCAGGTCTGTCATGCGCTCCAGCTGACGCGCCTGCTCCAGACTCAGCCAGACGTAACCGTAAATCGCGGTGGTCTCCAGCCGCGCGCTGCCGTTGGCGATCAGCGCTTCCAGCTCCTGGGTGATGGCTTCCAGCTCGTGGCTGTTGGCAATCACCTGTTCGGTCTCGCCTTTCACCATCAGCGCCGCCAGCGCGTTCAGGGTGTTTTCGGTCATCTGCTGCGTGCGGCGCAGCGTCGGCGCGTTAAGCAGAATCAGATGGCTTTCGCGCGACGCCCACCAGGCTTCAATCTGCATCTGCATGGTGTTAACCATATTACGGTTAATGGTCTGAATGGCTTCAAACACCGATTTAGGGATGCGCGTCTCTTTGCTCGCCGGCTCCAGCAGCGCGCGCATTTTGATCACGCTGGTGAGCAGCTTCTGGAAGCGCGGATTGAGGCGCGGCTTCTCCACCAGATTGGCAGAAAAGCCGGCGTGATGAATCTTCGCCATGTTGATAAAGGCGTCCGACAGCTGAATGCGCCAGTGAGTATAGGCGCGCTGCGCCCAGATGGCACTGAACAGCAAGGCCATCAGTGAGCCGAGAATCACATCGCCGCCGCGCCACAGCGCCACGGTGAAATCGCCGGCCGGCGCGCCGACCACCACGCCGAGCGTGATGCCGATCAGCAGTGCCATATACGGGTGTTTGCCCAGCGTCAGATAGCCGCAGACGATCATCACGATAAAGCACCACACCAGCATCAGCGGCAGTGACAGCAGCTCCAGCTTCAGCGCGATCAGCCCTGATATCAGCCCGGCAAAGGTACCGCTGATACGCTGCACCACGCGCGGCAAAACATTGCCCCAGGTGGAGATCGGTCCCATCACCACCACCAGCGTAATCAGCGGCCAGGTGCCTTCCGGAATATCGGTCAGACGGACAAACAGAAAGCACAGCACAAAGGCGATAGCGATGCGTACGCCGTGCACGGCGCGGTAGTGGCGGTAAAACCAGAACTCAATCGGAGAGATGGGCTTGTCAGCGCGTAACATGGTGGTCCGGATGCGATAAAAATTTGCGCGCTATGTTACCCTGGCACAGCACGAACATTGAGGGGCTGGCGCAACTTTTTGCGCAATAATACAACTGCGCTACATCTTGTTTTCTCAGTGCACACAAGGATGTAACGCAGCGGTTGCTTATTGCCCGACGGCTTACAGTTTCTGTTTCACGTAATCGCTGATGCGCGTGATGATGCCTGCTTCATCGACCGACTGCAGCGCGTACAGCGGATAGCTGGCCAGCTGCTTGTCTTTATCCAGCACCTGAATTTCGCCCACCTGCTCGCCGGCTTTCAGTGGCGCTTCGAGGTCTTTACGATTGATCACGTACTTCGCCATTACGTTCGACACTTCGCTGCGCGGCAGTGACAGGTAGATATCTTCGGTGGTACCGACGTCCACTTTGTGCGGGTTGCCGTACCAGACGTTTTCGCTGCCGATCTTTTTCCCGGCGTGGAACAGCTGCACGGTGTCGAAGTTGTTCTGTCCCCACACCAGCAGTTTACGCGCCTGCTCTTCACGTCCCTTCGAACTTTTCCCGCCCATGATCACCGCAATCAGACGATGGCGACCGACAATGTTCGAGGCGACGATGTTGAACCCGGCGCTCTCGGTGTGGCCGGTTTTCATGCCGTCGACGTGCAGATTCTGATCCCACAGCAGACCGTTACGGTTGTTCTGGGTAATGCCGTTGAAGCTGAGGGTTTTCTCGCTGTACATGGCGTAGAAATCCTGCTCACCGTTGATGATGGCGCGCGACAGCACCGCCAGATCGCGCGCGGTGGTATGCTGCCCCGGCGCATCAAGACCGTGCACGGTTTCGAAGTGGGTGTGCGTCAGACCGAGCTTCTGCACGTAGCTGTTCATCATGTTGACGAAGCTCTCCTGACTGCCGGCCACATAGTCGGCCAGCGCCACGCAGGCGTCGTTGCCGGAATCGATGATCACGCCGCGCATCAGGTCGCGCACGGTGACTTTATCGCCCGGCTTAAGAAACATCAGCGACGAGCCTTTAAACACCGGATTGCCGGCGGCCCACGCATCTTTGCCCACCGTGACCACATCGTCGCGGGTGATTTTCTTCTGATCGACCGCGCGGTCGACGACATAACCAGTCATCAGTTTGGTCAGGCTGGCCGGGTTGCGCTCCGCGTCCGGGTTGCCCGCGGTGAGGATCTGCCCGGTGGTGGCGTCCATCAGCACCCAGGACGCGGCATCAATGGCCGGCGGCGTCAGGGGAAACGGCATGCTGTCATCCGCGTGCGCCAGCGATGCCCAAACAATCATTCCAGATACAGTTACCAACAGACGCCTTTTCAACACTTCTTCCTCAACATCAAATAAATGAATTTACCGCCGCACGTTTTACGGCAAATAGCGCTTTGATATCTGAATAAATTGAAAAAAAGTATGAACCGCGGACAAATGCTGCGCGCCCGCTCGCAGCGATGGCGATCGAGGTTGTGCTGTACCGGGCTGACGACTATTCTGTGCGTTGATTTTCCATAGCCAGGATAACGCCGTGCCCGCCTCTGAGTTTACTTTTCTGTTCCACGATTATGAAACCTTCGGCAAAAGCCCGTCGCTGGATCGCCCGGCGCAATTTGCAGGCCTGCGCACCGACAAAGCCTTTAACGCCGTGGGCGAACCGCAGGTGTTTTACTGCCAGCTCGCGGACGATTACCTGCCGCAGCCGGAAGCGGTAATGATCACCGGTATCACGCCGCAGGTGGCCAACGCGCGCGGCGTGCCGGAAGTGGAGTTTGCTCAGCGCATTCACGCGCTGTTCAGCGAACCGCAGACCTGTGTGATCGGTTACAACAACGTGCGCTTCGATGACGAAGTGACGCGCAATATCTTCTACCGCAACTTTATCGACCCGTATGGCTGGAGCTGGCAGAACGGCAATTCGCGCTGGGATCTGCTCGACGTGATGCGCGCCTGTTATGCGCTGCGCCCGGAAGGCATCGTCTGGCCGGAGAACGACGACGGTTTCCCGAGCTTTAAGCTGGAGCATCTCACCCAGGCTAACGGCGTGGCACACGAACAGGCGCACGATGCGATGTCCGATGTGTACGCCACGCTGGCGATGGCAAAGCTGGTGCAGGAGAAGCAGCCGAAGCTGTTTGAGTTTCTGTTTACCCATCGCAACAAGCAGAAACTGATGACGCTGATTGATATTCCGCAGATGAAGCCGCTGGTGCACGTTTCCGGCATGTTCGGCGCGGCGCGCGGCAATACCAGCTGGATTGTGCCGCTGGCGTGGCATCCGGATAACAAAAACGCGTTGATCGTGGCCGATCTGGCCGGCGACATGACGCCGCTGCTGACACTGTCGCCGGATGAGTTGCGCGAGCGGCTGTATACGCGACACAGCGATCTGGGCGATTTGCCGGCGGTGCCGATCAAGCTGGTGCACATCAATAAGTGCCCGGTTCTGGCGCCGGCCAATACATTGCGCCCGGAAGATGCCGAACGACTGGGTATCGATCGTCAGCACTGTCTGGCGAATCTGGCCCTGCTGCGCCAGCATGCCGAAGTGCGGGAAAATGTGGTGACGCTGTTTGCCGAAGCGGAGCCGTTCACGCCGTCGGAGGATGTCGATGCGCAGCTGTATGACGGTTTCTTCAGCGACGCCGATCGCGCCGGCATGAACATCCTGCGCCAGACGCCGCCGCAGAACCTGCCGGCGCTCGATTTGACCTTTGAGGATAAACGTATCGCGAAGCTGCTGTTCCGCTATCGCGCCCGCAACTTCCCCGGCACGCTGGATGATAAAGAGCAGCAGCGCTGGCTGCAGCACCGCCGCGAGCAGCTTAATGCGGAGCGGGTGCAGGCGTTTTTGCTGGAGCTGGAGTCGCTGGCCAGTTTACATGAGGGTGATGCAGAGAAGATGGCGCAGTTGAAAGCGCTGTATTTGTATGCGCAGGAGCTGGTTTCGTAGCAGGGTTTCGTGCGGGCTGATGCCCTCACCCCGGCCCTCTCCCACAGGGAGAGGGGGAGGTATGGTGCGTTTTGGTGCCCTCACCCCGGCCCTCTCCCACGGGGAGAGGGGGAGGTATGGTGCGGGCTGATGCCCTCACCCCGGCCCTCTCCCACAGGGAGAGGGAGAGGTCTAGTGCGTTCTGGTGCCTTCACCCCGGTACTCTCCCACGGGGAGAGGGAGAGGTATAGTGCGTTCTGGTACAGCTACTGGGCTGATACCTGACACACGCTCGGGCGGTTCCCTCTCCCGCGGGCGGGAGAGGGTTAGGGTGAGGGAAAAGCCTTACACCTCTTCGCTAAACTGCGGTACCGGATTGCGGAACGTGCGGGTCACAAACGCCAGGTAAACAATACCAATCGCCGCCCACACCAGGCCGAGCACCATCGAGGTCTCTTCCAGGTTGATCCACAACGCACCCACCGTTAGCGCACCCATAATGGGCAGCACCAGATAGTTGAGGTGGTCTTTCAGCGTCTTATTACGCTTCTCACGAATCCAGAACTGGGCAATCACCGACAGGTTCACAAAGGTGAACGCCACCAGCGCACCGAAGTTAATCAGCGCCGTTGCGGTGACCAGGTCGAAGTTGATCGCCAGCAGCGCTACCGCACCAACCAGCAGCACGTTCAGCGACGGCGTGCGGAATTTTGGATGCACGAAGCCAAAGAAACGCTGCGGGAACACGCCGTCACGGCCCATCACGTACATCAGACGCGAAACGCCGGCGTGTGCCGCCATGCCGCTGGCCAGCACCGTCACCACCGAGAAAATCAGAATGCCGATCTGCAGCGCTTTACCCGCCACGAACAGCATGATTTCCGGCTGTGAAGAGTCCGGATTCTGGAAACGCGAGATATCCGGGAAGTACAGCTGCAGGAAGTACGAGACGCCAATAAAGATCACCCCACCAATCAGCGCGGTCAGGAAAATCGCGCGTGGAATGGTGCGCTCGGCATCTTTGGTCTCTTCCGACAGCGAGCTGATACCGTCAAAGCCAAGGAACGAGAAGCAGAGAATGGTCGCACCGGTAATCATCGGCACCACCTGCGCATTTTCAGACCAGAACGGCTTCGTACTGGTCAGCGTACCAGCGCCAATACCGTGTGCCACACCATACACCACCATACCGGTGATCACCGCCATCACCACTACCTGCAGCACCACAATGACGCTGTTGAAGTTGGCCACGGTTTTGATCCCACGCAGGTTGGAGATGGTCATAAACGCCACCAGCAGCACCACGAAAATCCACGACGGAATGCCCGGCACCAGCGACTCAAAGTAGCTTTTCGCCAGCAGGATGTTGATCATCGGCATGAACAGATAGTCCAGCAGTGATGACCAGCCCACCATAAAGCCGACGAGCGGACTGATAGCCTTCTGAGCATAGGTGTAAGCGGAGCCCGCAGATGGGAAGCGGCGTACCAGCTTGCCGTAGCTCACGGCAGTAAACAGTATCGCGATCAGCGCGAAAGCATAAGCGGTGGCGACGTGACCGTCGGTGAGGCCTGACACGATGCCGAAGGTATCAAACAGGGTCATTGGCTGCATATACGCCAGGCCCATCATGACGACCGGGATCAGAGTCAGAGATTTTTTCAGATGTGCACGCTGTGGTGCGGCAGAGGTATTAAGCGACATTGTTCAGGCCCCCTACAGCAACAACTGAGTTCAGTTGTACCACAGGGATACTGCGCAACGTGCTGCAGTGAGAAGTGATATTAGTGTTTGCGATTGTCGCCGCGCCATAATCATCACGGAAGCGAGAACCAGCATGCGCTGGTGCAATTGTAAACAGTCCCATCTTTGTTCCTCAAATCTCACGCACAAGCGTGTTTCAGTGTCTATCTATCCGGATGCGTGTCCGGCCTCGTTCATGTAGTGAAAGCACCATGCAAAAAAATAACCGACGTAATAAGCGTCGGTTATGTTTTGTCTTTTGCAGGGCGCGTATTTTGCCCCAACTTAGGCCATCGACACAAGACGTTGGATCAATTCTTCTGTCGGTCAGGCGTTCTTCAGCATCCAGTCAATTTCCGTGGCGGTGATCAGCCGTTCAAACTCGCGCAATTCATACTGTTTGCAGCTGTGCCACACGCCGCTGAAGCGTTCGCCGAGCAGCTTTTGCAGCGGATAGCTGTTTTCAAACTCGTACAGCGCATCGCTCTGGCGAATCGGCAGTTCCAGCCCTTCCGCCTCGTGACCGTTGCCCTTCACCGGATGCGGTAAGGGTAGCTGATTATCCAGACCGTGCAAGATACCGGCAATAATTGCTGACACCACCAGATACGGATTGGCATCGGCGCCCGCCACACGGTACTCGACGCGATGGTTTTCTACATCGCCGCAGGGAATGCGCAGCGCCACCGTGCGGTTGTTGTGCCCCCATGACGCCTGCAGCGGCACAAACGCCTCCGGCAGGAAGCGACGAAACGCATTGACGTTGGGCGCCAGCAGCGCCATTGATGCCGGCATCAGATCGATCATGCCAGCCAGCGCCCGCTTCAGCAGCGGCGAATCGCTGCCATCATCCAGCGCAAAGGCGTTGTGATCGGCCGCATCCAGCATGCTGATGTGTACGTGCATGCCGCTGCCCGCATACTCCTCATACGGCTTGGCCATAAACGTGGCGGTCATGCCGTGATTCTCTGCCACCTGACGCACCAGCCGCTTCAGCAGAATGGCGTCGTCGCAGGCTTTGAGGATATCACGCGTATGGTGCAGGTTGATTTCGAACTGGCCCGGTGAGGCTTCCGCCAGCGCGCCGTCGGCTGGGATATTCTGCAGTTTCGCCAGCGCGTCAATATCGCGCAGTACGTCGGCAAAATGGTCGAGATTATCCAGCGAATAGACCTGACTCTGCATGTTGCGCTCTTCGCTCCCCGGCGCACACGGCGGCTGAATATAGCCTTCGGCATCGCGCTTTTTGTCCACCAGATAGAACTCCAGCTCTACCGCTACCACCGGAAACAGACCGCGATTGCGCAGCTGTTGCCACAGCCGGTTCAGCACGTTTCGGGGTTCAACGTCAAAGGGAGTGCCATCTTGGTCGCACATGGTCAGCAGCAGCTGGGCGATGCGTTGCGGGTCAGAGGCGGAAGGAATTAAGGTCCCGGGGACCGGTATGCAGAGGTTATCAGGTTCGCCGAGCGCCTGTCCGAGGCCGGCTTCCTCGACGGTGTTGCCGAGAATGTCCATGGCGAAAACCGAGGCCGGAAAGTAACACCCTTTTTCCAGCTTAGCTAACGCGGAGACGGGAATGCGTTTACCGCGAAATACCCCGTTGAGATCGTTTAACAGAATATCGACATACTGCGTTTCCGGATGGCGTTCCAGCCAGGTTTTCACCTCCAGCTGGAACGCGCTGGTTCGTTTTTCTTCACTGTGTCGCGTGAAGTCTTCTACTTCCACGAGGTTCGTCATCTTCCCACCCGCCCTATACCGTTTAAGATGGTTTGCACATGCTCAAAATAACAGCCACACCTCTAACATAGCTCTAACGCAAATGGTGTGCAAATGTAACAATTCTGTTTGAAGAACAACCAGACGGTTGCTAGATTGACAATATATTGCACACTTTTTCTACTTAGCGCGCAAAACCGGCGAAAATATTGAACAGCAGCGTGGAGACGTAATGGGCATTATTTTTGACAAGCCTTTGATTGGCGTAGTGATGTGCCAGAACCCCATCGGCAACCACGTTGGGCAGACCGTGCATAACAAATACCTCGACGCCGTGGTGCTGGCCGGTGCCGTGCCGCTGCCTTTACCGCATCAGCTGATGCACGCGCCGCAGCTATTAGAAAACAGTATGACGCTGCTGGACGGCATTTTGCTCACCGGCAGCCCAAGCAATATTGAACCCTGGCATTACGGTGAAGAGGGTCATGAGGCACATGCGGATCCGTCGCGTGACCGCTTGTCCTTTGCGCTTATCACCCACGCCAGCGGGAAAAAGATGCCGATGCTGGGCATCTGCCGCGGTCTGCAGGAGCTGGTGGTCGCCAACGGCGGCGCGCTGCATCGCCAGCTGCATCAGACGCATCTGTTTCAGGAGCACCGCGAAGATGACAGCCAGCCGCTGGAGCAGCAGTACGCGCCGGCGCATCTGGTGCAGCCCGAACCCGATGGCCTGCTGAGCCAGCTGCTGGGCAGCACTGCCGCGTTCGCGGTCAATTCGCTGCACGGCCAGGGCATCCGCGAGCCGGGTCCGCAGTTACGCATTGAAGCCCGCGCGCCGGATGGCCTGATCGAAGCCGTCAGCCTGCGCCAGCATCCGTTTGCGCTGGCGGTGCAATGGCATCCGGAGTGGCAATCCGATCGCGATCCGGTCTCGCGCCGTTTATTCGAGGCCTTTATCCACGCCGCAGCACGTTATCACAAGGAAAAGCAGCCATGAATGATGCCACTCTGGCGCCCGGACGACGCTTATCGCAAATCCGGCAGGAGTTGGGATTGTCTCAGCGTCGAGTCGCTGAGTTGTCAGGTTTAACACACAGCGCCATCAGTACCATTGAGCAGGATAAAGTCAGCCCGGCAGTCAGCACGTTACAAAAGCTACTCAAAGTGTATGGGCTGTCGCTGTCGGAGTTTTTCTCGGAGCCGAAAGTGAATGCCACGCCGCGCATCATCGTGCGCCCGGATGATTGCGTTGAGATCGGCAGCCTCGGTGTTTCTTTACAGCTGATTGATAACGGTGCGGCGAAGCGCGCGCTGGCGATGCTGCTGGAGCGCTACGAGCCGGGGGCCAGCACCGGTGAAAAGCTGCGCCATCCGGGGGAAGAGACCGGCACGGTGCTGGAAGGGGAAATCACCCTGGTGGTGAACGGTCAGAGTTATCACCTTAACCGCGGCGAAAGCTACGTGATTGATACCGGTTTGCCGCACAGTTTTACCAATACGTCAGATCAGCCGTGTCGCATTGTCAGCGCGCATACGCCCGCCAATTTCTGAGTTCACGCGCTACAGGAGGTTATGATGCACCACGTGCAAAGTTATTACGCTGCGACCGCCAATGCGCACGCGCCGTGGCCGCAGCTGCAGGAGAGCATTCAGTGTGACGTCTGCATCATCGGCGGTGGGTTTACCGGGCTCTCTTCCGCGCTGTTTCTCACCGAAGCCGGTTACGATGTGGTGGTGCTGGAAGCGGCCCGAGTCGGCTTTGGTGCCAGCGGCCGCAACGGCGGCCAGGTGGTGAATTCCTACAGCCGCGATGTCGATGTGATTGAGCAGCGCTACGGCAAACAGACTGCGCAGATGCTGGGCAGCATGATGTTCGAAGGGGCGGAGATTATCCGCGACCGCATCGATCGTTACGCCATCGCCTGCGACTATCGTCCCGGCGGCATTTTCGCAGCCCTCAATCAGCGCCAGATGGGGCATCTGCGCAGCCAGCAGGCCAGCTGGGCACGCTACGGCAACAGCGATCTGGAGCTGCTGGACGAGCGCAGTATCCGCCGTGAAGTGGCCACCGACCGTTACGTCGGCGGCCTGCTGGACCGGCGCGGCGGCCATCTGCATCCGCTCAATCTGGCGTTAGGTGAAGCCGAGGCGATTCGCCGGCACGGCGGCCGTATATATGAGCAGTCGGCGGCGCTGGCAGTGACCTACGGCGCACCCAATCGGGTCAAAACCGCACAGGGTGAAGTCAGCGCCACCTTTGTGATTTTTGCCGGCAACGCCTATCTGCCGTCGCAACTGGAACCGCGACTGGGGCGCAAAAGCATGCCGTGCGGCTCGCAGATCGTCACCACCGAGCCGCTGAGCCGCGATCAGGCGCTGGGGCTGATGCCCAATAACCACTGTGTGGAAGATTGTAATTACCTGCTGGATTACTTCCGCCTGACCGCCGACAACCGCCTGCTGTACGGCGGCGGCGTGGTGTACGGCGCGCGCGAACCGGAAGACATCGAGGCGTTGATCCGGCCCAAGCTGCTGCGCACCTTTCCGCAGTTGCGCGACGTGAAGATCAGCCATCGCTGGAGCGGTAACTTCCTGCTCACGCTGTCGCGCATGCCGCAGTTTGGTCAGCTGGAGAAGAATGTGTTCTTTATGCAGGGTGATAGCGGGCACGGCGTGACCTGCACGCACCTCTCCGGCAAGCTGATCGCCGAAGTGCTGCGCGGCCATGCAGAGCGGTTTGATGCATTTGCGAAGCTGCCGCACCTGCCGTTTCCCGGCGGGAGACGCTTTAAGGTGCCACTGACGGCGATGGGCGCGGCCTGGTATGCGTTAAGGGATCGGCTGGGGGTTTAGGTGGGTGCGGTTTGCTGCCCTCACCCCGGCCCTCTCCCACGGGGAGAGGGAGAATAACGGTGCGTTTATTTAAGCCGGGAGCAGTACCAGGAATGCGTGCTCGGGCGGTTCCCTCTCCCGCGGGCGGGAGAGGGTTAGGGTGAGGGCAACCCCGCACCGCCCCTACTCCAGCGGCATCTTCATCGGGTCATCGTAGCTGTACTCAAACCCCAGCTCGTGACAAATCTTCGAACCGTCAATCACCTTGCCGCTGGCGCGCACCGGCTCGGCAACAAACGTCGGTGGCACCAGGCCTAACTGCTTCGACACGCTCGGATAGAAACTGTCGCGTGACGGATGTTTCGGGGCGCACAGGTTGTAAACGTGCCCGCCCTTAGGCGTTTGCAGCAGCAGCACAATCGCGTCGACCACATCATCAAGATGCACCAGATTCACCGCGTGCGCGCCGTTTTCCAGGTTGGTTTTACCGGCGAGGAAACGCCCCGGATGACGATTCGGGCCGACCAGTCCGGCGAGACGCACGATATCCACGCTGGTGCCCGGCAGGTCATGCAGCCAGTTTTCCAGCTCCACCAGCGTTTTGCCTGCCACCGTCTCCGGCTGCAGCGCACTGCTCTCTTTTCTCACGCCGTCGCCGCTGCCGTATACCGAGGTAGAGCTGGTAAAGATGATGCGCGGCACTTTATTCGCCAGCGCGGTATCGACCAAGTTCTGCACCGCCTGCATGTAATCTTCGCCGCCCTGCACGGTGCGGCTGGCAGGCAGCGTCACCACTAGCGCATCCACCGCCATCAGCGCGGCCAAATCGTCTGCTTCACACTCCAGCTCCGGTGACAGCACCAGCTGAAACGCATCAATACCACAGCGGCGCGCCGCATCGACGCCGTCCGGTGAGGTTTTGCTGCCGGTTACCTGCCAGCCGCGCGCTGACAGCGCCATCGCCAGCGGCATTCCCAGCCATCCCAGACCTACAATCGCCACCTTTTTCATATCGACTCCTGCTCTCCCGCGCTAAGACACCCCATCTTAGTGCCAGCGCGCCAGCCAGACCAGCGCAAACTGTTGCCGAAGGTTGCGAAAACTGACGTTAAAAAAGGGTTGCCAAGCGCCGCCATCTTCGTTAGGTTAATCAGCACGCAAATGAATACTCATTCAGCAACGGAATTTTTTATGACACGCGTTCAGTTCAACCACCATCATCACCATCACCCTGACTAGTCTTTCAGGCGATGTGTGCTGGAAGACGTTTAGGATCTTCCAGTGGTGCGAGCGCAAAGAGAGCCCCCGGAAGATCATCTTCCGGGGGTTTTTTTATGGGCGAACGCAACCCGATACGCTTCAGACAGGATTGAATAAGAGGACAGGAACCATGTTAGATAACACCCGTTTACGCATAGCTATGCAGAAATCTGGCCGTTTGAGTGATGAATCACGCGAACTGCTGGCACGCTGCGGTATTAAAATTAACCTTCAGCAGCAGCGTCTTATTGCGTTTGCGGAGAACATGCCAATCGACATCCTGCGCGTGCGCGATGACGATATCCCTGGCCTGGTGATGGATGGCGTAGTCGACCTCGGTATCGTTGGCGAAAACGTGCTGGAAGAGGAGCTGCTGACGCGCCGCGCACAGGGCGAAGACCCGCGCTACTTTACGCTGCGCCGCCTCGATTTCGGCGGTTGCCGCCTGTCACTGGCAATGCCAGTTGATGCCGAGTACACCGGTCCGCAATGCCTGAATAATGCCCGTATCGCCACTTCTTACCCGCACCTGCTGAAGAAATACCTCGATAAACAAGGCATCGCGTTTAAGTCCTGCCTGCTGAACGGCTCCGTTGAAGTGGCACCGCGCGCCGGTCTGGCCGATGCCATTTGCGACCTGGTGTCTACCGGCGCCACGCTGGAAGCTAACGGCCTGCGTGAAGTTGAAGTGATCTACCGCTCTAAAGCGGTGCTGATTCAGCGCGATGGCGAACTGCCAGCGGCGAAACAGCAGCTGGTGGACACGCTGATGACGCGCATCCAGGGCGTGATTAAAGCGCGTGAATCCAAATACATCATGCTGCACGCGCCGAGCGAGCGGCTGGAAGAAGTCATCGCCCTGCTGCCGGGTGCCGAGCGCCCTACCGTGCTGCCGCTGGCCGGTGAAGTGAGCCGCGTGGCGATGCACATGGTGAGCAGCGAAACGCTGTTCTGGGAAACCATGGAAAAACTGAAGGCGCTTGGCGCCAGTTCGATCCTCGTGCTGCCAATTGAAAAAATGCTGGAGTAACCGATGAGCGCAATCATGCAACCTATCGACTGGCAGGCGTGCAGTGCCGAACAGCAGCAGGCGCTGCTGCAGCGTCCGGCAATCTCGGCATCGGCCAGCATCAGCGCCACCGTGCAGGACGTGCTGGTGCAGGTAAAACAGCAGGGCGACGCGGCGCTGCGGGCGTTTAGCGCGCGCTTCGACAAAGCCCAGGTGGAGAATCTGCGCGTGTCCGCCGCTGAGATGCAGGCGGCCGGCGAGCGGCTGAGCGACAATTTAAAGCAGGCGATGGCAGACGCCATGGCGAATATCGAAACCTTCCACAACGCGCAGATTCTGCCGCCGGTGGACGTGGAAACCCAGCCGGGCGTGCGCTGCCAGCAGATCACCCGTCCGGTGAAGTCGGTCGGCCTGTATATTCCTGGCGGCTCGGCGCCGCTGTTCTCTACCGTGCTGATGCTGGCAACGCCGGCGCGCATTGCCGGCTGCGGCCGTGTGGTACTGTGCTCGCCGCCGCCGATTGCCGATGAAATTCTCTACGCGGCGCAGCTGTGCGGCGTGCAGGAAGTGTTTCAGGTCGGCGGCGCGCAGGCGATTGCCGCACTCGCCTTCGGCACAGAAAGCGTGCCGAAAGTGGACAAGATTTTTGGCCCGGGCAACGCGTACGTGACCGAAGCAAAACGCCAGGTCAGCCAGCGTCTCGACGGCGCAGCGATCGACATGCCTGCCGGTCCGTCTGAAGTGCTGGTGATTGCCGACGAAGGCGCGACGCCGGCGTTTGTCGCCTCAGATTTGCTGTCGCAGGCCGAACACGGTCCGGATTCCCAGGTGATCCTGCTGACGCCTTCACGGCAGCTGGCCGAAGGCGTGGCGCTGGCGGTTGAACAACAGCTGGCGCAGCTGCCGCGTGCCGCCACGGCCCGTCAGGCGCTGGAGAGCAGCCGCCTGATTGTGGCGCAGGATCTGGCGCAGTGCGTGGAAATCTCCAATCAGTACGGCCCGGAGCACCTGATTATTCAGACGCGCCAGCCGCGCGCGCTGGTTGAGGAGATCACCAGCGCCGGTTCGGTGTTCCTCGGCGACTGGTCGCCGGAGTCCGCCGGTGATTATGCCTCCGGCACTAACCACGTGCTGCCGACCTATGGCTACACTGCGACCTGCTCCAGCCTTGGGCTGGCCGATTTCCAGAAACGCATGACGGTACAGGAGCTGACGCCGCAGGGCTTCCTCAACCTCGCCGCCACCATTGAAACCCTCGCCGCCGCGGAACAGCTGGACGCGCACAAAAATGCCGTGACCCTGCGCGTCGCCGCCCTGAAGGAGCAAGCATGAGCAACAACGTTGAAGATTTAGCCCGCGCCAATGTGCGCGCGCTGACGCCCTATCAGTCTGCTCGTCGCCTCGGTGGCAACGGTGATGTATGGCTGAATGCGAACGAATTTCCGCTGCCGGTGCCGTTTGAGCTGTCGCAGCAGACGCTGAACCGCTATCCGGAGTGCCAGCCAAAATTAGTCATTTCGCGCTACGCCGCCTATGCCGGCGTCCAGCCGGAGCAGGTGCTGGTGAGCCGCGGGGCGGATGAAGGGATTGAGCTGCTGATGCGCGCCTTCTGCGAACCGGGCAAAGACGCCATTCTGTTTTGTCCGCCAACTTACGGCATGTACAGCGTCAGCGCCGAAACCATCGGCATTGAGTACCGCACCGTGCCGGCACTGGACAACTGGCAGCTCAACCTGCCCGCTATTGCGGACCAGCTGGACGGCGTGAAAGTGGTTTACATGTGCAGCCCGAACAACCCGACCGGCAATCTGATTAATCAGGATGACATCCGCCAGCTGCTGGCGATGACCGCCGGCAAAGCGCTGGTGGTGGCCGACGAAGCCTACATCGAGTTCTGCCCGCAAGCAACGCTGGCCGGCTGGCTGCAGGAGTTCCCGCATCTGGTGATTCTGCGCACGCTGTCGAAAGCCTTTGCGCTGGCTGGCCTGCGCTGCGGCTTTACGCTGG
The DNA here is from genome assembly GCF_059730845.1 of gamma proteobacterium symbiont of Scutellera amethystina. Lineage (NCBI taxonomy): Bacteria > Pseudomonadati > Pseudomonadota > Gammaproteobacteria > gamma proteobacterium symbiont of Scutellera amethystina. The sequence continues at coordinate 1,611,092 of NZ_AP035935.1, read as the reverse complement.
CCAACAAGCCGGTGATCGATCTGCTGCTGAAGGTGATTGCACCTTACCCGCTGGCGACGCCGGTGGCCGACGTGGCGGCGCAGGCGCTGAGCGAGCAAGGCATCGCGCTGATGCGTCAGCACGCGCAGCAGCTTAACGACAACCGCGCCTGGCTGTGCGAACAGCTGCCGCAGCTGAGCGTAGTGCAGCAGGTCTTCCCGAGCGAGACCAACTATATTCTGGCGCGCTTCATCGACTCGCCAAAAGTGTTTAAAACGCTGTGGGATCAGGGCATTATTCTGCGCGACCAAAACAAAAACCCTGGCCTGGCGGGATGTCTGCGCATCTCCATCGGCACCCGTGAAGAGTGCGAGCGCCTGATCGCCGCGCTGCAAGCCTTATCTGTGGAGCAAGCATGAGTCAGAAGATCCTTTTTATCGACCGCGATGGCACCCTCATCTCTGAGCCGCCGACGGATTTTCAGGTGGACCGTATGGAGAAGCTGGCGTTTGAGAAGAACGCCATCCCGGCCCTGCTGGCGCTGCAGGAGGCGGGTTATCAGCTGGTGATGATCACCAACCAGGACGGTCTGGGCACTGAGCGCTTCCCGCAGGCCGATTTTGACGGCCCGCACAACCTGATGATGCAGATCCTGCGCTCACAGGGCGTGAACTTTAGCGACATCCTGATCTGCCCGCATCTGCCGGAAGAGAACTGCGACTGCCGCAAGCCAAAGACCAAAATGGTCGAAGCCTGGCTGGCCGACGGCGCGCTGGATACCGCCAACAGCTATGTGATTGGCGACCGTCTGACCGACATCCAGCTGGCGCAGAACATGGGCATTCAGGGCCTGCGCTACGGTGCGGAAGGCGAAGACTGGGACGCGATTCAGGCGCGCCTGACCAAACGCGATCGTCACGCGCTGGTGAACCGCAACACCAAAGAAACGCAGATTAAAGTGGAAGTGTGGCTGGATCGCGAAGGCGGCAGCAAAATTAACACCGGCGTCGGCTTCTTTGATCACATGCTGGATCAGATCGCCGTGCACGGCGGCTTCCGCATGAACATCGAGGTAAAAGGTGACCTGTATATCGACGATCACCACACGGTGGAAGATACCGGCCTGGCGCTGGGCGAAGCACTGCTGAAGGCGCTGGGCGACAAGCGCGGCATCGGCCGCTTCGGCTTCGTGCTGCCAATGGATGAGTGCCTGGCGCGCTGCGCGATGGATATCTCCGGTCGTCCGCACCTCGAATACAAAGCCGAGTTCAGCTACCAGCGCGTTGGCGACCTGAGCACCGAAATGGTCGAGCACTTCTTCCGCTCGCTGTCGTACGCCATGATGAGCACGCTGCACCTGAAAACCAAAGGCCGCAACGATCATCACCGCGTAGAAAGCCTGTTCAAAGCCTTCGGCCGCACGCTGCGTCAGGCGATTCGCGTTGAGGGCAACACCCTGCCGAGCTCGAAAGGAGTGCTGTAATGAACGTGGTGATTATTGATACCGGCTGCGCCAACCTCTCTTCGGTTAAGTGGGCGATTGAACGCCTCGGCTACACGCCCGCGGTGAGCCGCGATCCGGACGTGGTGCTGCGCGCCGACAAACTGTTTCTGCCCGGCGTCGGTACCGCGCGGGCGGCGATGGACCAGCTGCAGGAGCGCGAGCTGATCGAGCTGGTGAAAGCCTGCACCCAGCCGGTGCTCGGCATCTGTCTCGGCATGCAGCTGCTAGGACGCGGCAGCGATGAGAACGGCGGCGTCAGCACGCTGGGCATCGTTGATGAGCCGGTATCGCTGATGGATACCCAGGGTTTACCGCTGCCGCACATGGGCTGGAACCAGATCACCGCGCAGGCCGGCAATCACCTGTTCCGCAACATTCCGGACGGCAGCTACTTCTACTTTGTGCACAGCTACGCCATGCCGGTGAATGCCGCCACTATCGCCCAGTGCGACTATGGCCTGCCGTTTACCGCCGCCCTGCAGAAAGATAACTTCTTCGGCGTGCAGTTCCACCCGGAGCGCTCGGGTAAAGCCGGCGCGCAGCTGCTGAAAAACTTCCTGGAGATGTGATGATTATCCCCGCATTAGATTTGATCGACGGCAAAGTGGTGCGCCTGCATCAGGGCGACTACGGCCAGCAGCGCGATTACGGCAACGATCCCCTGCCGCGCCTGCAGGATTATGAACGCCAGGGCGCGGAAGTGTTACATCTGGTGGACTTGACCGGGGCGAAAGATCCGGCAAAGCGCCAGATCCCGCTGCTGACCACGCTTTTATGCGGCGTCAGCGTGCCGGTACAGGTTGGCGGCGGTATTCGTCATCGTGACGATGTGGCCGCCCTGCTGGCAGCCGGCGCCACGCGCGTGGTGGTTGGCTCCACCGCAGTCAAGCAGCCGGAAGCAGTGAAAAGCTGGTTCAGCGAATTCGGTGCCGACGCCATTGTGCTGGCGCTTGACGTGCGCATTGACGCCAGCAATCGCAAAGAAGTGGCGATCAGCGGCTGGCAGGAAGCGGCAGGCGTGACGCTGGAAGAGGTGATTGGCTGGTATCAGCCGGTGGGCCTGAAACATGTGCTGTGCACTGATATTTCGCGCGACGGCACGCTGAGCGGTTCCAACGTGGCGCTGTATCAGGAAGTGTCGCAGGCGTTTCCGGACATCGCGTTCCAGTCTTCCGGCGGCATCGGTTCACTGGACGATATCGCCGCCCTGCGCGGCAGCGGTGCCCAGGGTGTGATTGTCGGTCGCGCCCTGCTGGAAGATAAATTTACGGTAGCGGAGGCAATTGCATGCTGGCAAAACGGATAATCCCCTGTCTGGACGTGCGTGACGGGCAAGTAGTGAAAGGCGTGCAGTTCCGCAACCACGAAATTATTGGCGACATCGTCCCGCTGGCGCAGCGCTATGCCCAGGAAGGCGCTGACGAACTGGTGTTTTACGATATCACCGCCTCTTCCGACGGCCGCGTGGTGGATAAAAGCTGGGTATCGCGCGTGGCGGAAGTGATCGATATTCCGTTCTGCGTCGCCGGGGGCATCAAAACCCCGGAAGATGCGGCACGCATTCTGCAGTTTGGCGCAGATAAGATCTCCATCAACTCGCCCGCGCTGGCCGATCCGACGCTGATTACCCGGCTGGCGGACCGCTTCGGCGTGCAGTGCATCGTGGTGGGCATCGATACCTGGTTTGATGAAGCCAGCGGCAAGTATCACGTCAACCAGTATACCGGCGACGAAGCGCGCACCCGCGTTACCCAGTGGGAAACGCTGGACTGGGTTCAGGAAGTGCAGAAGCTGGGCGCTGGCGAGATCGTACTGAATATGATGAACCAGGACGGCGTGCGTAACGGCTACGACCTGGTGCAGCTGAAGAAGGTGCGTGACGTGTGTAAGGTGCCGCTGATCGCTTCCGGCGGCGCAGGAACCATGGCGCACTTCCTCGAAGCCTTCGAGCGGGCAAACGTCGACGGCGCGCTGGCGGCTTCGGTGTTTCACAAACAAATTATCAATATCGGCGAGTTGAAAAACTTCCTGATCGACAACGGTGTGGAGATTCGCGCGTGTTAACTGCAGAACAACTGGCCAGACTGGACTGGGCCAAAACCGCGGGCATGATGCCCGTCATCGTCCAGCACAACGTCTCCGGCGAAGTGCTGATGCACGGTTATATGAACGAGGACGCGCTGCACAAAACGCTGGCCGACGGCAACGTCACCTTCTTCTCCCGCACCAAAAACCGTTTATGGACCAAAGGCGAAACGTCGGGTCACTTCCTCAAAGTGGTCAGCATCACGCCGGATTGCGATAACGACACGCTGCTGGTGCTGGCCAATCCGATTGGCCCCACCTGCCATCTCGGTACCTCAAGCTGCTTTTCGCCTGCTGCACCGGACTGGACGTTCCTGTATCAGCTGGAGCAGCTGCTGGCCTCGCGTAAAAGTGCCGATCCGGCCAGCTCCTATACGGCGAAGCTGTACGCCAGCGGCACCAAGCGCATTGCACAGAAGGTGGGAGAAGAAGGTGTTGAGACCGCGCTGGCCGCTACCGTCAATGACCGCCATGAACTGACTAACGAAGCCTCCGACCTGCTGTACCATCTGCTGGTGCTGCTGCAGGATCAGGAACTGGATCTCAGCACCATCATCAACAACCTGCGCGCACGCCATAAGTAACGATTGTGCGCCATGCTGCTCAAAACGGGCTTTCTGGCTCGATTTTGAGCAGCATTCATCTCAAAAGAATGCGATCAATTGCGCTTCATCAGATTGGAAACCCCCATGACCACCCATGAAAAACTGCTCGCCCTGCTCGATCAGCATAACGCCCGTTACCGACTCATGGAGCATGAAGCGACCGGAAAGTGTGAAGCTGTGGCCGCGATTCGTGGCACGGAAGTGGGACAAGGCGCCAAAGCGCTGGTGTGTCACGTCAAGGGCAACGGCATCAAACAGCATGTGCTGGCGGTGCTGCCAGCCGACCAGCAGGCCGACCTGAGTAAAGTGGCAGCCGCAGTGGGTGGCCGTCGCGCCTCGCTGGCCTCGCCGGCTGAAGTGGATGCGCTGACCGGCTGCGTGTTTGGCGCGATTCCGCCGTTTAGCTTTCATGCGGATTTACAGCTGGTGGTGGACCCGCTGCTGTTCGAGCGCTACGACGAAATTGCCTTTAACGCCGGGCTGCTGGAGAAGTCGGTGGTACTGCAGGTGGAGGATTACCGCGCACTGCATAATGGTAACGTGATGAAAATAATACTCTAATTGCCATACAGCATGCTGAGCGGTACTCTCGATGACTTATCATCACGACAAAAGAAGACCGCAACTATGGCAAGTTCCCGTTTTACCGCCCGTCTGCGCCAGACGCTGGCACTGGCTGTGCTGGCAGGCTGCGCGTTCGGCGCTCAGGCAAAAATCGATCAGGTGCGTTTCGCCGTTGATCCTACCTATCCCCCTTTTGAATCCAAAACGCCGCAGGGCAAGCTGGTCGGGTTTGACATCGACCTCGGCAATGCGCTGTGCGCGCAGATGCAGGCCAAATGCGTGTGGGTCGAGAGCCAGTTCGACGGCATGATCCCGGCGCTGAAGGCGCGTAAGTTTGACGCCATCCTGTCGGATATGGGCATCACCGAAGAGCGTCTGAAGCAGATCGACTTCACCGTGCCGCTGTATGACACTCACACCCAGCTGATTGCGCGTAAAGGCTCCGGCCTGCTGCCCACCGCGGAATCGCTGAAAGGCAAAACCGTGGGCGTGGAACAGGGCACCGTGCAGGAGCGCTACGCGCTGGCGAAATGGCAGCCGCACGGCGTGAACGTGGTGCCGTATGGCGATCAGGCACAGGTCGAGAGCGACCTGATTTCCGGACGCCTTGACGTGGTGTTCACCGATGCCGCACAGGCCGCAAACGGCTTCCTGAAACATCCGCAGGGCAAAGATTTCGAACTGGCTGGCCCGATTGTGCAGGATCCGATTATCGGCCCCGGCACCGCCATCGGCCTGCGCAAAGGCGACACCGAATTAAAAACCGCGCTGGACAACGCCTTCGCGGAGATCAAAAAGAACGGTACCTTTGATACCTTGCAGAAGAAGTATTTTGCGACGGATATCTCTATAAAGCAGTGATCGATGGGGCGGCGCATTTGCCGCCCTTTTTCCAGCAGAACTATAATTCCCTTCATCAATTTCATACGGCGCGGCCACGAGCGTGCCCCAGACACAGGACATCGACTGCGTTATGCAACAACAACATCATCCTTTGTTAAGCGCGACGCTGGGCACCCAGCGGGAAATTGTCAGCTTCCACTTCGGCACCGACTCACAGCAGCGGGTATATATTCAGGCGGCGCTGCACGGCGATGAACTGCCGGGCATGGCGGTGGCGTGGTATCTCAAGCAGAAGCTGCTGGCGCTGGAGTCGGCGGGCAAGCTGAAAGCCAAAGTCACCTTGGTGCCGGTCGCGAATCCGCTCGCGCTGGGTCAGCACTGGCACGGCACTCACCTCGGACGTTTTCATACTCTTTCTGGTCAGGATTTTAACCGTCGCTTTCCGGCGCTGGGCGATACGCTGGCGGCAGAACTGGCGGGATCGCTGACACAGAGTGAATATGAAAACAAACGACTGATTCGCGACGCCATCGATCGTCACTACCGCGACCGCATCGCCAAAAGCGAACTGGAGGCCCAGCGCTTCACCCTGATGCGCATGGCCAGCCAGGCAGACCTGATGATTGACCTGCACTGCGACTGGGATGCCTTGCCGCATCTTTACACCACACCGCACGCCTGGCCGGAGATTGAGCCGCTGGCGCGCTGGCTTGGCAGTGAAGTGCAGCTACTGGCGCAGATCTCCGGCGGAGAGCCGTTTGATGAGGCCTGCTGCGAACCCTGGCTGACACTGGCTGAGCGTTTTGGCAAGGACTACCCGATGCCGCGCGGCCTGCTGCCGGTGACGCTGGAACTGCGCGGCGTAGCCGATGTGTCGCCGGAACAGGCGGAGAAGGATGCGGATGCGATTATCAATGCGCTGATTGAAGGGGGTTATATTGCCGGAGAAACCGGAGACTCCCCTGCCCTGATCCATGCACCAACCCAGCTGGCAGGCTGTGAGTACATCCACGCGCCACACTCCGGACTGCTGCTGAACCGCAGAAAATTAGGCGAGTGGGTTAAAGCGGGCGAAGTGGTGGCGGAGGTTGTCGACCCGATTAATGACTACGTGACACCGCTGGTGGCTGAGTTTGGCGGCGTGCTGTATGCACGAAACCTGACCAAGTTTGTCACGACTGGGATGCTGGTGGTGAGGCTGGCGGGGGAAAATGCGGGACGCAGAGGGGATTTGCTGGTATAGGAAAAAAACGGCCTATTTAAAGGCCGTTAAAGATTAATGTTTTATAGATACTTCCTGTAAAGAAAGTCCTAACATTCTGTTATCCGTACCAAGACCTAACTCAGCTGGAGATTTAGCGTCCTTTACAAACAACTCTATCTTTTGGACCTTCTGAGAATGATCGATTGGAATTAAAACAATCGAAGCATCATTGGTTTTGGATGTAACTTCCTCTGTAACAATCTGATTATTTTGTGAAGTTTTAAACTCTATATCAACCGAATTTTTCACGTTTGATAATAAAACATTATATTTAAGCACATAAAAATTCGATGAGTCATTTGGCACTGGAAGTTGTAAAACTGCCTTATCTTTTGACCAAACATGACCCGGTTCTCTATAATACCATCCATCATCAAGTACAAAGTCAAGATTGAAATCTGTATCATTTATAACAAAAGGATAATGGATGTTTTCGGAGTTAAGATATTCGGTATATTTCTTTTCATCTAAACTAATAACAGCATAGTAATCTCTTTCTTTAACATTGAAGAATGGAATCTCATCTAATTTATAAATTAAAGACGAATAATTCTTTTTTATAACAGCGGGACACTTGAAATCCAGATCATTTTTAAGTGAAATCCGCTTTTCTGATGATAAAGGCAGTAGTGTATCCTCAGGGCATTCCCAATAATGGGCAGACCATAACATGTTAACAAAAGGAATTATGATATAATCAACGTCTTTATTTAATAACAACTGAGTTATATAAGGAATTTGAGCGTCAGAAACTGCTCCTTGTAGATTGAGCATAACCGGCGGCCAATGCAATTTAGCCACATCTAAATTCTTATCACCACCAATATTAAAGGTTTTGAAATTAGAATAAGGCGCTAAATAATTAGCAAAGAAATCATTATTCCATGGAATGAATGCCACTTGAGACGAACGATCGATATCAATTTTAAGATTGTCGACCATTTTCTTGTTAATATCCGCTACGGATAAAAAATTAGCTCTTCCATAGTTCCAGGCCTTAGATAAATGAGGAAGAAATAGAGCGACCAGTAGAATTGAAAATATATATTGCCTCTTTTTACTTACTCTTACCAACATACTTAAAGTTAGGACCCAAAAGCAAAAGGATGCTAAAGCGATCCACCTATATGAGGCTCGCATAACATTGAAGCCAGGAAGGTATTGCGATATAAAAGAATTACCAGTTGGAGCTAATGCATACTTCTCAGGCATTAGCATAGTATTAGCCATATCAGATGGCGCGATGTAATTATCAGGTTTAAATGAGAAAAGCTTTATCGATGGTCCTAGTGCCATATAAACAGAAAAAACACCCAAAATAAAAACACAATAAAACCAGATACTTTTTCTCTTGTTTTGACACCATCCAATTACACCTAACAATAAAAATGGCAAAATAAAGCTCGTATTCCATACTGAGGCATCACCAAAAAATTGTGATGCTGTTCGATGTTTCGATAAAGCTAATAGATCATAAAACCAAAACACACCTTGAGTAGGAATAAATAAAAAGCTTAAATCTAACCCCCAACCTCTAAAAAAATCTAAAGACTCTGGCTGATATGAACTTTTCCCTATGAAACAGGAATAAAGAAGGTAAGCACAGCAAAAAGCCACTAAATAGCCAATTAATTTCTTGAGAAAGAATGATTTTTTATTGGCTGATTGAAGGAATGAGAATAAAGCTATTGCAGATGCTGCTACCGCAAACATGATAAAAGTATAGCCATCCATAAAAACGGATATAATTACAGAACTTAGAAAGGCTAAAAACTTTAATGAAAGCTGACTGAAATCATATTCAGATGCCTGAAAGAAAACATAGGTTATCCAACAATAAAATGGAATGAGAGCTATTCCAAGCATCAACATCGAATAGCCTGAGTGGCGTCCGATAACTGGTGTGATAAGCCAAAGTAATGAAAAAATAGATGCAATATTTTGGCTTGCATGAAATAACCTACTGATTTTATAGCATCCTAAGAATGCCAAGCCAATATATAAAGCAAAAACTAAGCTATAAGCAGCCTCGGGCAAAATGCCGAACTTAATTAACCAACTTAATGGTAAAACAGCGGATAATCCAAATGCGATAGCGGCAGGGTGTGGGAACCCTATATCATAAGCATATAAATTGAAAAAACCTTCGTTAGATAGAGATTTCGCATAACCCATAGCCCACAGCGCCTGTCCCATTGTAGGCAGTGATAAAAAAGGTATAACATTGTTGATTATTAATGCCAATAATAAGCATATTGCACAGAAAACAAAATTCCCAGAAGAGAATTTAACATCACCAACCATCATCTTAGTTGATTCTCCGAATATAAAAAGAAATAGTATAAAAAAACACATCACCTAACACAGTGACTATCCTGGAGATCAATACTGTTAAAATTATAATATCCTTATCGTATAATCCGCCCAATAAGTAAATAAGCACAACCTCTCTAATCCCCATTCCTGCCGGAGCTCCAGGGGTGACCAATCCTATTAACCAGGCTGTAACAAAGGCTGCAGGCACGAAAAAGAGGAAATGCATTTTACTAAAATCAAGAAAACCCTGTTCACTTACAATGCAAATAAGGAAATAAAAGATAAATCCTGACAAGGTTAGAAATATAACTTGCTGTATAAAAGCTTTACCTAACAACTCATTAAAAAAAACAGATAAAAAGTAATAGAAAACGACTGTTGTTACTAAAAAAACAGGCAAAGATAATACTGTCGCTATTTCAGGAAGATTAAAATAAGCGGGGGCTGCAATTATCAGAAAAACTGCTCCACTTATTGCTAACAAACCAAGCTCCCAAACAGTGGACTTAGCAAGGGCTACTCCTGATACGCCATCTTTCAAACCTAATGCCTGACGGCCTGCCAAATGAAATATATTGCCGGGTATATATTTTCCAATTTGGGCTAGACCATAAGTTGAAATTGCCCACTTAAGCTTTTTCTCAGAACCAGACATTGCCAAAATGTTTTTCCAGGCGCATCCTAACAATAGACTACCAAGTCCATAAAGAACAACCAGTATCAACACAATGAAAACATGCTTCAAATTAAAAAACGACAAGCTTTCACTTGTAAGATAGCTATTCAAACGCAATGCTACAAAGATAATGCTCAGTATTGCAATAAGGCCACCAATAAAATTCAACGCTTTTGCGTAATTTTTTTTATTAGCACTTACACTTGTGCTATTGTTTACAGGTATTTTACCGTTCATCTCATCCACACCCTAATAAAATACCGAATCACTCTTTTTCATCATGTAATATCTTATTTGTCTTAACACGAATATCTTCTAATAATTTCCGGTTGGCGGATAACAAATCAGCCAAAAATGAGACTAATATCGTTTGGAATCCCATCATGATTAAAATGGCGGAAAGAATCAGCGACTGAATATGCCCTTCACCATCACGGAAAAAGTAAAAATATAAATATCTTATACTAATCAAAACCCCGACTGACATCAATAAAGAACCAATTGTTAAAAAGAATCTGAATGGTCTATAGATGACAAATATTCTTATAATAGTAAATATACTTCTTTGAATATATGAGGGAATACTTTTTACTAGCCTTGATGGGCGAAGGTCATCATTAACGTCAACAGGTACAGAGCAGATTGAAATATCTTTTTGTCCCGCCTGAATTATGGTTTCTAATGTGTAAGTATATTCGCTAAAAACGATCAATTTCTGTGCGGCGCTTCGGCTTATTGCTCGAAACCCACTAGGTGCGTCAGGAATATTTGTTTTACTTGCTCCCCTTACAACCCAACTACCCAATTTTTGCAGAAACTTTTTTGCAGGTGAAAAATGTTCAATGGTTGCTATTGGTCTGGCACCGATAACCATTTCAGCTTTTTTTTCAAGAATTGGAGTTACTAAATCAGGAATATTATCAGCATTGTATTGATTATCTGCATCAGTGTTAATTATTACATCAGCACCTAATTTTAGACAGTTATCTATACCCGTCATAAAAGCTACTGCTAATCCTTTATTACCCATATGTTGAACAATATGATCAACACCGCATTCCTTAGCGACTTCAACAGTATTGTCCGTACTGCCATCATCAATTATAAGCCATTCGACTTTATCAAACCCCTTGACATGACGGGGTAACGCTGCCAAAGCAATTGCTAAAGTTCCAGCCTCATTGAAACATGGCATTTGAATAATAAGTTTCACTTTTTAAATCCCGAGATAATTTAATTGAATAATAAAAGAAAACAAAAAATCCCAGCAAGCTGGGATTTTTTACTAAAGATAAATGATCAAACTAGCCATTCAGTATGGAACACACCGTCTTTATCAATACGCTTATAAGTGTGCGCACCAAAATAGTCGCGCTGCGCCTGAATCAGGTTGGCAGGCAGCACTTCTGAGCGATAGCTATCGTAGTATGCAATTGCCGCTGAGAAGGTTGGCGTTGGAATACCGTTCTGGATGGCATAAGAGACAACATCACGCAGCGCCTGCTGATATTCATCAGCGATGTTTTTGAAGTAGGGATCCAGCAACAGGTTTGCGATGTTAGCATCGGTCGCATAAGCATCAGTAATTTTCTGCAGGAACTGTGCACGGATGATGCAACCAGCACGGAAGATCTTCGCGATTTCACCGTAATGCAGATCCCAGTTGTTCTCTTCTGAAGCCGCGCGCAGCTGAGAGAAGCCCTGAGCATAAGAAACGATCTTACCCAGATACAATGCACGGCGCACTTTCTCAATGAACTCAGCTTTGTCACCGGTGAAGGCTTGCGCCTGAGGGCCGCTCAGCACTTTAGAAGCTGCAACACGCTGTGACTTGAGTGAAGAGAGGTAACGAGCAAATACTGACTCAGTGATCAGAGAAAGTGGCTCGCCAAGGTCCAGGGAGCTCTGGCTGGTCCATTTACCAGTACCTTTATTGGCTGCCTCATCCAGAATCACATCAACCAGGTATTTACCGTCTTCATCTTTTTTGGTGAAGATATCTTTGGTGATGTCGATCAGGTAGCTGCTCAGCTCACCGTTGTTCCAGTCAGTGAAGGTTTTAGCCAGCTCTTCATTATTCAGACCGAGTGCGCCTTTCAGTAAAGCATATGCTTCTGCAATCAGCTGCATATCGCCATACTCGATACCGTTGTGAACCATCTTCACATAGTGACCAGCACCGTCCGGACCGATGTAAGTAACGCAGGCTTCACCGTCTTCTGCACGCGCAGCAATTTTATCCAGAATTGGCGCTACCAGTTCATACGCTTCTTTCTGACCGCCAGGCATGATCGATGGGCCTTTCAGTGCGCCCTCTTCGCCGCCGGAGACACCGGTACCGATGAAGTTGAAGCCCTGATCAGACAGTTCTTTATTACGACGGATAGTGTCTTTATAGAAGGTGTTACCACCATCAATCAGAATGTCGCCCTTATCGAGGTGTGGCGTCAGTGAAGCGATGGTTTTATCTGTCGCTTCGCCTGCCTGTACCATCAGAAGGATGCGGCGGGGTTTTTCTAACGACTCGACAAATTCTTCCACGGAGTAATAAGGAGCAAGTTTTTTGCCCTGATTTTCAGCGATAACTTCATCAGTCTTTTCACGTGAACGGTTAAAGATTGAGACTGTGTAACCGCGGCTTTCGATGTTAAGAGCAAGGTTGCGCCCCATCACTGCCATACCTACAACGCCGATCTGTTGCTTGGACATTACATACTCCTGTCTGTGGTCTCGCTAGGTGTTACCAGTAACACCATTCAGTAAGTGACCAATATGTTAACTCATGAGAGGTGATAAGAGGTAATTATTGATGCTTTTTGAGAAATGCAGCGAGTGATAAAATTTACTTATTTAACAGAGACATATATAAACCTGCATAACTTTCAATCATCTTGTCCGCTGTAAAAAGTTTTTCGAATCGTTGTTGAGCAGCCTGGCCAAAGGTATGAGCCTTCTCTGGGTTGAACCAGATCTCATCCATAGCTTCGCGTAAAGCCCTGGGGTCTGAAGGCGGGACAACCAGACCGGTAAGACCGTCAATATTGATGAAAGTAGTACCGGTTCCAATTTCGCTTGAAATCAGTGGTTTTGAGTACAAAGCCCCTTCAAGCAAAGAAATACCAAAAGCTTCTGAACGAAGATGTGAAGGAAAAACTAAGCAAGTGCAAAGCTGTAATAACGCAGATTTATCGTCATCCTGTAATGCACCAAGGAAATGAATATTGTCGATACCCAACGATTGGGCTTGCGCTTTCAGTTCAGATTCGATGGGTCCCGCACCAACAATGACAACAGGATAATCACTACCAGCGACAGCATCGATGAGTATGTGAAGCCCTTTATAGTAACGAAAAGTCCCAATGAAAAGAAAAAAGCCGTTAGGGAATCGCTGGGACCACTTTTCTAATACCTGGGGATCATTGTTTTGATAAAAACTTTCATTCAAACCATAGGGAATGACCTTAACTTTATCTTTAAATTTTTGCAGAATCGGGCTACTTTCGACATAATTTGGTGATGCAGCAACAATGCAATCTACACTGGAAAGGAACCTATTCATCAATGGTGTATAAAGTTTTAGCAAAGCCTTTTGTTTAACAATATCGGAATGATAGCTTACGATCGATGGCTTTTTTGTAAAACTTGAGAAATGCAGGACATCCATAAACGGATAGGGAAAATGATAATGAATAATGTCTGCCTGTGTTGCTAGCTTTTTAAACTCAGCAATAGCAGTAAATGAAATTGGCGTAGATGCATACTCTAATAATGTTTTAACACGATGAATAGTATGATGATCCAACATTGAAATAGCATCATCAAAATCAGGACTATGCGTAAAAACCGTTGATTGGATATTTTCTTTCACACCGCCTTCAGCGAGCTGATAAATAACTTGCTCAATCCCACCAAAAGTATCCGGGTAATATGTTTTATAGCAGTGAAGGACTTTTATCATATTAATTTAGAAACCTGATCATACGCTTCTATCGTTTTATCGGCACAGAATGACCACGAATAATTTTGGGCTTGACTAAGACCAACCTGGATCATTTTCTGTTTCAACTCCTCATCATTAATCATCATTTTCAGATAATGCGTGAGCAATTCTATGTCTTCCGGTTCATGCATTAGCGCGGCATCTCCAACAACTTCAGGTAATGACGTTGCATTTGAACAAATAACGGGAGTGCCAGATGACATAGCCTCCAAAACTGGTAATCCAAACCCTTCATAAATCGAAGGAAAGAGGAAACTGTTAGCAGCACTAAAGAGCATGGGTAAATCGTTACCTGGCACAAAGCCTAAATATTTCAACCAGCCTTCCCGCTCGCCTTTATCAAAAAGACGAAAGAGCTCTTCATTTTCCCAGCCTTTATATCCGCTAATAACGAGCGGGAAATTGTTCTTCTCTTGTAATGACAAGCGATCATATGCACGTAGAAGCGTTAAAATATTTTTTCTGGGTTCGATTGTACCAGTATAAAGAAAGAAGCGACGCCATTTTAAATGATACTTATCCAATACTGCGTGAACATCCTCTTGAGTTCGCGAATGAAATTGGTGATTACACGCCAATGGTGCAACTGAAATTTTCTTCTCATCCAGCGAAAAAAATTCCATCAACTCATTTTTTGTATAATACGAATCCGTTATCAATACCGAAGCACGCTTTACAGTGTTACGCAACTCTTTCTGCATGAGATGTACTCTCCCAGCAGGATGGAACTGTGGCCAATGAAATACTGACAGATCGTGAAAAGTCGCAACGCAATTTTTAACACGCGGAGGGAGATAATAATTAGGACTATGGTAAATGTATTCTTTGAATTTTTTAAGTGCCCGGGACTTTAAATGAGGAAAAACAAGGCGATAAACTTCACTAACTATTTTGCTTTTTTGTAACTCTCGCTTAAGCGACTGAACGGATTGCGAAGATTCACTTGCAACCGCCAATGAATCTCTTATTCTTGTTCCATGCAAAAAAGTAAGTGAAAGTTTATCTTCCCGTTGCTGAAGTTGTTTCGCCAGTTCAAAAGCATAACGCCCGATACCCGTTAAAGGGTATTTTATGCAATCCGTCGAGAAAACAACCTCTAGCTTTTTGTTTCCAGCATCCATTTCAGAGTTTCCCTAAGTGGTACTTTTTGCATTTCATGGCCAATTAGACTATTCAGCAACGAAATATCACCGCACAACTCTTTGATTTCATTTGGTCTAACAAATCCAGGATTTACCTCAATGGTTATGGAGTGACCGGTAATATCTTCACAAAGGCTAATAACATCTCTAAGTGAATGCATCTCTCCAGTAGCAACATTGACCACTTCCCCAAAAGCTTTACACTTTAGTAATTCAGCATAGCATTTTACTAAATCTCGCACATCTGAGAAGTCACGCCATACATCTATATTACCAAGTTCAATAACGTCTTTGCGTTCGCGGAAATGTTTGACAATTTTAGGAATTAAAAAATTCTCAGCTTGCCCTACTCCCGTATAGTTAAAAGGACGGGTAATAATTAATGGCAACTTATCTTTAAACAGGTTAGCCATGTATTCCATAGCAAGTTTGCTAACGGCATAATCATTGGCAGGATTCGGAAGCGTTGATTCATCAAGCTTACCAGCAATATTATTTCCATAAACGTTTGCGCTACTTGCCACTAATACGGCTTCGGGCTTTTTCTTTGTTTCTGTTAACGCAGATAGCAAGTTGCGCGTGCCGGAAAGGTTGACATCATAGAATGCGTTCGGATTTGAGTGACCAACAAAAGCAATTGCTGCCAAATGAACGACCACATCGGGACTTATACAATCTACTGCGTTTTTAACTTGAATATTATCTGTGAGATCTACTTGAAAATAGTTATCGATATTATCCGAGGAAGCTGAACCCAGGCCATAAACATCATATCCAGCAGCGGAAAGTTCCGCTGCCATATAATGGCCGGTAAAGCCCTTGATCCCGGTGATCAATGCTTTTTTGCCATTAGTCATATTAGAAAGAGAATCCTTGTTCGTTACGGCGAAGGTCTTCTTTAACCATCATAGCACATAACTCTTCAAGAGTAGTTTTAGGTTCCCATCCAAGAATATCCTTAGCACGCTGGGGATTACCGATCAGTAATTCAACTTCGGCTGGACGGTAGAATTTCGGATTCACTTTTACAACAACTTTATTTGTTGCCACGTCAATTGCCACTTCCTGTTCGTCTTTACCTTCGAAACGTAATTCAATACCAGCAGCTTTAAATGCCATCGATACGAAGTCACGTACAGTTTCTGTTCGGTTGGTAGCAAGTACAAAGGTATCCGGTTCATCTGCCTGAAGCATCAACCACATTCCTTCTACATACTCTTTAGCAAAGCCCCAGTCGCGTTTCGCATCAAGGTTGCCCAGTTCAAGTACATCAAGCTTACCAAGTTTGATTTTTGCAACTGAATCAGTGATTTTGCGAGTAACAAATTCCTGACCACGCAGCGGGGATTCATGGTTAAACAAAATTCCGCTTGAAGCAAAAATGTTATAGCTTTCACGGTAGTTAATCGTCATCCAGTGCGCATACAACTTAGCCACGCCATATGGGCTTCTTGGATAGAATGGTGTGTCTTCTTTTTGAGGGATAGCCTGAACTTTCCCAAACATTTCGGACGTAGAAGCCTGATAGAACCGAATTGATGGATTAACAATTCGGATGGCTTCAAGCAAATTTACAGGGCCTACACCTGTTATTTCGGCAGTCGTCAATGGTTGTTCGAATGAGACACCAACAAAGCTCTGAGCCGCTAAGTTGTAAACTTCAGTTGCACCGCTAGTTTGAAGAAGGCGAATACTTGCTGATAGATCAGTCAAATCATATTCGATCAGATGCAAGCTTGGGTTGTTTTTAATTCCCAACTCTTCAATACGCCAGAAGTTCACGGAGCTGGTACGACGATATGTGCCATAAACTGTATAATTTTTCTGTAAGAGAAGCTCTGCAAGATAAGCACCATCTTGTCCAGTGATACCAGTTACGATTGCAACCTTGTTACTCATAAGAAATTCCACTTTTTTGGTTAAACATAAATACAGTTTTACTTTACTAATATAGATTCAGCGGTATCAGACCATTTGGTCGAACTATATTCTTTACTGATTCTTAACTCTTTCTGCCTTATAACATCCGGATTTTCAATAAGATACTTAATATTATTTGACCATGCGGGCACATCCCAGGGATCCACATAATCGAGCAAATCCCCAGCGATTTCTGGGATAGATGCTGCTGAAGAAGCCAGGCAGTATTTTCCAAACGCTAAACTCTCAGCAACAGGCAATCCCCAACCTTCATATAATGACGGATAAACTGTAAACCAACAATTTTTATAGAGCAGTGTTAATTCTGGATCGGAAACATTATTCAATTGAATAATATTACCTTTCACCCTTGGATCCAGATTCAAATCGGTAATAAAATCATTCATACCCCAACCTGGCATGCCAACAAATACAAGTAATGGCAGATCATGGACCTTGCTATCCACTAGTCTTGTATAGGCTTTGTATAATACCTCATGATTCTTTCTTCTTTCAATCGTAGAAACAAATAATAAATATTTTTTGCCCAATAAAAATTGTACTTCATTAGAGATTTCTGGTTGCGTATCAACTTCACTAATTTCACAACCTAACTTAACGATAGTTAACTTTGGGATAGGCGTTCCAAGTTGCTCTAACAATTCTTTCAAATCATCCCTGGAGCATTTAGAAATACAAAATATTTCATCGGCACACCAGGCAACATCGGAAAAATAATGTGAAAATTTTCCAGCAACGTCCCCCACACAAAGATGAGGTAATTTTACAGGAATCACATCGTAACAGAAAAGCTTAACTTTAAGATTAAGTTCTTTTTTTAATCTATATAAATACTGAAAATCTTTTTGATCCCAATCCAGTCCCATTGATATGTATTCATCACCTTGGCTAAAAGGTGAATTCACATTATCAGAAGCCCTATGTCCAAGCTGCTGAACGTTTATGGGAGTTGCATTAGGTTTTAACAACTGCTGTAAAGCTAACTTTGCATATCTTAAGGAAGCTAACAAACTACTAGCCGCAATACGCCGTGGCAGAAGATAGTTTAAAACTCTTCTCTGTAAGCTCGTTGGTAACTTACGAATTAAATTAAGAATGAAACTTTTGAATTTTGCTTTATAATTAATCGTTGACGGTCCCGGCTGAGCAATTAAAGTTTCTTTCTTTTTAATATGTCCATTTATCCGCTTGATTGTTTCTTCGACAACTCCTTTCTCTACCTCATAATAACCTTTTGATGGATTATATGCGCAGAATTTAACAGAGGCTGATGAATTCATCTTTAAGGCATACGTGGCGCATTCAACTTCTGTTCTGACAATACCAACAGCAGATCTATGCCATCCTAAAATTGTTGTGACATCAATCCAAGTATTATGCATTTAGACTAGCCTCATATTCTTTTTCCACCTCGAGAATCAAACTATCCAATGTTTTGTTCCATGTTAACTTTTCTAAGCTGGAAAGCTCTTTGGAATCTAAAATTGGTGAAATTCTTGTCAAAACTTGCCTGGTTGCTGAAAAGAATTCTTCAGGATTATTAATAATATTGATACGAGAGCTATCACAAAATTCTTCGAAACCTCTAAAAGCTGATAGAGTGCCTATTACTGGCTTGCCTGAGTAAAGAGCTTCAGCGGTTTTAAGATTTGAACCACCACCATGTTCAATAGGTAAAAAATATGCATGTGCTCTATTCTTAACTTCCGCTAAGTCATCATCATCTAACACATACAAAAACTCTAGACGGCTGATATTAATGCTAGCCCATTTCGATTTTAAAACTTCTTTATAAATATGTTCACAAACACTACCAGCAATAACAAGCTTACTATCAGGCGGAATACAAGCTAAACTCTCCCCAATAATTTTATTAAAACTGGTAAAGTTAGGTGGATGAGCACTGGCAACATAGAGCATCCATGGGGATTTAGGTAATTTACTTTCCCATTTACTGGTCAAAGTATCCGTTTTCCATGGTTCAATACCATTTGCTGCTAACGTAATGGATTCACGGCCCCAACCTTGCATAGACTTAACATCATTTTTTGTCACCGCAGCTACTACATCTGCTTCATGTACGGCTCTCATTTCCAGATGCTTGATGTCTTCAATTACATCGTCTCGGTCTGCAATATTATATTGTTCTAATATATCATTCTTTAATAAAAACTCTATATTTTGAGAACCAAAAACTACGATCGCGTTTTTATATTTTGGAATGCTCTTTATTTTTTCGACCAGATTCCAGAGCCAACATTGTTCAACGTGAATTACGTCAATTTCTGTCGGGAGGTTAGCTAAAATTTTACTGAACCCTCCTTCATCTGAAGTAGCATATGCGCCAGTTAAAAGATCATTAATTAGTGGAACGTGTCGTCCCTTGTAAGATCTAAATAAGGAATCAACAGGAAATGGGATATCATAGGGACCAAGTTCGTCACCCAAAAAACTTTCTTCCTCATATACTGCGATGGACCTAGTCTTCCAACCATTTCGCTCGAACTTCTTGACTAACTGGCTAAGTCTGATCTGACCGCCATGTCTTGGTTTGGCAAATGGATAAGTGCTCAAAAAAAGGATGTTTTTCATTATATTTATTTCCTTCTTAAAAATGCTGAAACACGTCTAAAAGGAGATGTTAGCTTCCATGAGTGGCTGCTGTAAACTTCACTCAATTTATTTTTCAAGATCATATTTTCATCCAAAAAAATACGCAACTCTTCATTCTTGTCTACTAAAAGCTCATTCAGAGAGCTAACCTCGTCATTCATTACTTGAAGATTATCTTGAAGCTCCGCGATAACTTCTTTATTCAAATGTTCAGCATAAGTAATAAATTCGTCAAAAACATTAGGTGGGTTTTTAAAATTAGGAAGTAATTCCTCATGCTCTTTGCTAATATAAAATCTATTCAAACCATCAAAGTATGAAAATATATAATCGTTAGCAAGCAATATCTCTTCCCAACTAGTATGACTTTCATTTTGTGAGTTTGGTGCTGTCGATTCAATAACAAGAATCCAGGGTCGATACTTTGACCAATCGTTACTCATTACGACTTGCTCTTCAACTCCTTCAACATCAATTTTTAGAAAATGTATATCAGTAATATTAGCTGGCAACGATTCTTCGATTGTTTGTTTAAGAGTTTTTACTGGCGTTTTTCTCCAAACGCCCTTAAATCCATTTAACTCATGTTGCTCGACAACACTTTTATCCAGTGTCGCCCACCCTCTAATATCAGATTCCCAAATATCTAATTCGCTTGTGCAATTTGATATAGCACAGTTCAGATTTATATCTCGTTCTCTATTTTCAACTAATGCATCGTAATGTTTTTTGAGTGGTTCTATATTTATCCCACTCCATCCATTTAGGTAAAAAAGATTGGTAACAGAATCGATTAGCGGGTCATTAGCACCAATATCAATATAGAATCCATTAGTTATATCTTTTAAAGAACGCCACAACATCACGTCTTCAAAGTTTTGAGCGAAACTTACTATCGGCATTTCAATTTATCTCTATATCTGGATCAATCCATGCGCATCCGGCAAAGTGTGGTTTATTAATGTTAATGATGTTAAAAACCATCGCCAAGTCTCGCCACTCGTAATTGTTAACTAAGTGAGTATCCGTACTGACTAATGCTGTTTGAATTGAGTAGCTACCAGGACCTAAGTTAGCGTTAAATCTAATGTTAAACACATACTCTGACCCTTTTCTAGCCTCAATTATGGCTTGTTTTTTTAAGTCAGTATTGGTTCCGTATATTACTTGTCCCAGTCTGTCTTTAATACCGTAACCCAACACAAGTCTCGGCAGATTTTCATTAACAACCACTGTTATTTTGAGTGTAACAGCTTCACCTACATCGATAAATTCAATGCTGTCTCCTTTCTGATTTAATATCCGAATATCTTTGACGGTTGCTTCTCCACTGCCCGATACAGTTTGGATACTACCATCAGCAAGCTCAACTTGTTCTATTTTCTGATTCTGTTTATCAGCCAACAGAGCATTATAGTAATCCATTACAGACTCAGGATCCCCTTCCATCTCCAGCTTGCCCCTGTTTAACAAGATGGCTTTATCACAAATACTCTGGATGGATTGTTTATCATGCGAAACTATAAGGAGAGTCGTGCCTGCACGACTGAATTCTCTGATTCTATTGAAGCTTTTATGCTGAAAATAAGCATCACCAACAGAGAGTGCTTCATCAACAATAAGAATATCTGGTCTAACAGCTGTAGCGACTGAAAAAGCTAGTCTCATTTGCATCCCGCTCGAATACACTCGAACAGGCTGATCTATATATGCTCCGATCTCTGCAAACTCCTCTATCCCCGGCATCAGCTGATAAATTTCTTCAAGACTAAATCCTAAAAGCTGTCCAGACATAATTACATTTTGTCTACCTGTAAAATCTGGATGGAATCCCATCCCTAATTCCAGCATAGCTGCAACCCTACCTTCTAAACTAATTTTTCCAGTAGTTGGTTGCGTGGTACCAGTAATCATTTTTAGAAGTGTGCTTTTACCTGCGCCGTTAATCCCTATAATACCCAGCGCTTCTCCAGGATGGACCTCGAAGGAAATATTTTCTAATACCCATTTTAGCTTATGGCGTTTTCTTTTACCTGGTAGAAACCATTCCGCTAAACGACTCCACCTTGTGGGATACTGCTTATATGCTTTTCCAACATTATTAACTGTTATCTTACCCATTACAATTCATCCACCATTTCACCGGAATGCTTGCGAAACAACTTCAAGCCAATTACGCATAGAATAATCCCGATAAATAACGTAGGTATTAACTGGTGCAGTTGAGGCGATTCGCTTTTGACTAGAATATTCTGCGCTGCAGTAATTACTCCATACATGGGATTGTATGATAGGTATTGCTGAGCCTTAGCAGGCAATATGTCTGCAGGATATATGATCGGAGTTAGCCAGAACCAAAACTGGAGAGCTATTCCGAAAAATTGCCCAACATCTCGAAAAAAAACATTCAATACACCTAATGTGATACCCAAGCCAATTGCAAAGACCATTAATACTAAAAGCACTGGAATTAAGTAAAAATAACTTAACCCCGGAAAGTTGCCAGAAACCAACAAAAATAGTGTAAATAAGCTAAAAACTATTGAGAAGTTTAATAAAGCATTACATATAATTGTCACTGGCAAACATAAGCGCGGAAAGCTAATTTTTTTAAGTAGATTAGCATATTCAAGGAATACATTCTGACCTCTACCAACGACTTCAGCGAAAAGCCCCCAAGTCAAAATACCGGAGCAAAGGTAAATGCTATAGCCAAAGCTATTAGTAACTCCAGGCATCCTCGAATGCATCACTTGAGAAAATATAACTGTGTAAACCACTATCATGGATAGTGGATTAAGTATATTCCACAGCGCACCTAATAGTGAGTTTTGATATTTCGCTTGAAATTCTCGCTTAACGTTACCTAAAACGAACCCACGATAACCCCATAAGGATTTAAAAAGAGATAGATTCATTCCTGCGCCTTAATTAAATAAGAGATAGCCTCAAGCTTTTCTTTCACTAAACCATCATTTGATCTTGATTCAACGTTCAATCTTAGTAATGGCTCAGTATTTGATGTTCTAACATTGAATCTCCAATCAGTAAATTCAAAGCTCAAGCCATCAATAGTATCTGATTTAAAAGCATCCAGTCCAAATTCACTTTTTAAATTTTCAAGGATTTTTTTTGCATCATTAACTTTATAGTTAATCTCGCCACTGCACGGAAATGATTTCATACGTTCCGCAACCAGTTCAGACAGCGTCATTCCTTTCACCGCCAGCAACTCTGCTACCAGCAGCCACGGAATCATTCCGCTATCGCAATAAGCAAAATCACGGAAGTAATGATGTGCGCTCATTTCGCCGCCGTACACAGCATCTTCTTCACGCATGCGCTCTTTAATAAACGCATGACCTGTTTTAGACATAACAGGTATGCCACCCGCTTTAGTGACGACGTCGATGGTGTTCCAGGTCAAACGGGGATCGTGAATGATCTTCGCGCCAGGCTCTTTTTTGAGGAACGCTTCGGCCAGCAGGCCAACAATGTAATAACCTTCGATGAACTCTGCATTCTCGTCAAACAGGAAGCAGCGATCAAAGTCGCCATCAAATGCGATGCCCATGTCGGCTTTGTTCGCTTTCACCGCATCGGAGGTATCTTTCCGGCACTCTGGCAGTAAGGGATTAGGAATACCATTCGGGAAGTTGCCATTCGCTTCATGGTGAACTTTAACGAAGGTGACCGGTGCATTCGCCTGCCGGAAGCGCTTTTCGATCTCATCGATAACATGACCGGCAGCGCCATTACCCGAGTTGATGACCAGCGTCATGGCTTTGGTGAAATTTGCCAGATCAATGTAGCCCATCAGGTGATCGACATAGGCATCCAATACCGAAATCTGTTTATAGCTGCCACGCTTCGCTGCATCGACCGGCGCAAAATCGTTAGCTTCAGCCAGACGCTGAACATCACGTAAGCCTGTATCGCCACTGATAGGACGGGAACCTTCACGCACCAGCTTCATGCCGTTATAGTTCATCGGATTATGGCTTGCCGTCACTTCGATGCCACCATCAATGCCTAAATGGAAGGTGGCGAAATAAATCTCTTCCGTGCCGCTTAAGCCGATATCAAGTACATTGGTACCCGCATCCATTAAACCATTGGCCAGGGCCATTTTCAGGCTTTCGCTGGTCAGCCGAACATCGCCGCCCACAACAATCGTTTCCGGCTTTAAAAATTCGCCATAAGCGCGACCAATACGATATGCAATTTCTTCATTTAATTCCGCGCCAAGCTCACCGCGAATGTCATAAGCTTTAAAACAGGTCAATGCTGCCATGATCTCGTCTGTCCTTACTTACTTGCAAATTGTTCTTTAATCAGAATTAAATCGTCATCGCCCAGATAGGAGCCTGACTGAATTTCCAGCAGCTCTAACGGAATCTTGCCTGGATTTTCTAACGTGTGCTGATGGCCAATAGGAATAAAGGTCGATTGGTTTTCCGTCAGCAATAAGGTTTTATCCTGAATAGTCACTTTGGCAGTGCCGGATAAGATCACCCAGTGTTCAGTTCGGTGATAATGCATCTGTAATTCGAAACGTTCACCCGGTTTAACGGTGATACGATTTACATTAAAACGGCCGGTATTGACCACCAGATCGCAGCGTCCCCATGGCCAGTAAGTTTCACGATGACGACGATATTCCGTACGGCATTCGCTCTTCAGGAACTCCACCACGCGTTTGACGTCCTGAACCTGATCTTTGCGCGCCACCAGCACGGCATCTTTGGTGTTAACAATCACCAGATTTTCCACGCCGATAGCTGCCACTAACTGATCTTCGCTGTTGATGTAGCAATTTTTAGTGTTATGCAGGAAGGTATCGCCTTTCAGCGAGTTACCGGCTGCATCTTTTTCATTCACTTCCCACAGCGCGGACCAGGATCCGACATCGCTCCAGCCTGCATCCAGCGGCACCACGACGGCAGCGTCCGTTTGCTCCATCACGGCATAATCAACGGACTCATCCGGGCAGGCAATGAAATCGTCTTTATCAATGCTGATGAAGTCGTTACCTTCTGCCACATTCGCCATGGCACGGCGGCAGGCATCCAGAATATCAGGACGGAACTTTTCCAGTTCCTGCAGATAACGTTTGGCGCGGAACATAAACATCCCGCTGTTCCAGTAATATTCACCGGAAGCCAGATAATCCTGAGCCGTTTTCAGGTTAGGCTTTTCCACAAAACGCTGCACGCTAAACGGCGCATGTTCATCACCCGCCAGCTGCTCACCGCGATGAATATAGCCGTAACCGATTTCAGGTCCGGTGGGCACGATGCCGAAGGTGACCAGATGCCCCTGCTTGGCATATTTCGTTGCGGTGGTGATGGCCTGGTGGAATGCCGCGCGGTTCTCAATGACATGGTCGGCGGCTAACA
This sequence comes from gamma proteobacterium symbiont of Scutellera amethystina, assembly GCF_059730845.1. NCBI lineage: Bacteria > Pseudomonadati > Pseudomonadota > Gammaproteobacteria > gamma proteobacterium symbiont of Scutellera amethystina. Next base: position 1,586,161 of record NZ_AP035935.1, on the reverse strand, counting down.
CTAACAGTACCGGATCATCGCCTTGCTCAATCGCGTTAATCGCTGCCAGAGCAATCGCCGGCGCCGTGTTGCGACCAACCGGTTCAAGGATGATGTTATGGGAAAGTTTGTTGATCTGACGAAGCTGTTCAGCGACGAGGAAACGGTGCTCTTCGTTGCAGATGACCAGCGGAGCTCGCGCTTCGACACCGGTCAGGCGGTTGACAGTCTCCTGCAGCATCGAGTGCTGTCCGTGCAAGCTGATGAACTGTTTTGGATACAATTCACGTGAAAGGGGCCACAAACGACTGCCGGTTCCTCCGGCCATGATTACGGGAAGTAACATTCCACAACCTCTAATGTGTCTTTTAGACTGCTCTATCATTTCCAGCGGGACAATTTTTCAGCAAAACAAAAAATAGCCACGCTACCGCCCTTGGCTTGCAGCAACCAATATGCTGTGTAACAAGTCAATCCTGTGCTTTCCGTCTCGGCTAATTATGGTCAATATTGCAGCATCAACCGCTTTGTCTGAGACCATCGCAAATAATACATTTTGTGCTGCCGAATTAACATGGTTATTGTCTGATGCCGACGCGGCGAATCTTAATTTCTTTTCATCGTTGCGGTTAACTGCAAGCTACTGAGTCGGAAAGAATATAGCTGGCGATTCGCAGAATGAAAGGCTGCAGCGGGGTTTCACTAAATCAATATGATGAGTTGTGACGTTGATGCATTAGTCTGGCGCTGATTAGGATTTTTCTGCATCCCGCAAATGAATGCCTGACCAAAAAAACATCAAAGTAAATTATTTGCCCATAAAAAAACCCGGCATATGCCGGGTTTTTACTCATTACCTGCTTAATCACTCAAACCCATTCGGGTTCTTCGACTGCCAGTTCCAGGTATCGCGCATCATCGCATCGATACCGCGCGTGACGCGCCAGTCGAGCTCTTTGTTCGCCAGGCTGGCATCCGCCCAGAACGCCGGCAGATCACCGTCGCGGCGCGGTTTGAACTCGAACGGAATCTGTTTACCGGATGCCTGCTCAAACGCCTTGATCATCTCCAGCACTGAGAAGCCTTTGCCGCCGCCGAGGTTGTAAGCTTTGTAACCTTCAACTTTTGGCAGGTGATCCAGCGCTTTCAGGTGCCCTTCCGCCAGGTCGACGACGTGAATGTAGTCGCGCTGGCAGGTGCCATCTGGCGTCGCGTAGTCATCGCCAAACACGCCCAGCTTGTCCAGACGCCCAATTGCCACCTGCGCAATGTACGGCAGCAGGTTGTTCGGAATACCGGTTGGGTCTTCGCCAATCTCACCGGATTCGTGCGCGCCGACCGGGTTGAAGTAGCGCAGCGCGATGGCTTTGAAGTTCGGCTCGGCTTTGGCGAAGTCGCGCATCACGAACTCAATCATCAGTTTGGAGGTGCCGTACGGACTGGTGGTACCACCAATCGGCGTCGTCTCGACGTACGGAACCGGTGCGTCAGCGCCATATACGGTGGCGGATGAGCTGAAGATAAAGTTCCACACGCCGGCGGCGCGCATCTCTTCCAGCAGCACCACGGTCCCGGCGACATTGTTTTCGTAATATTCCAGCGGCATGCGCGTGGATTCGCCTACCGCTTTCAGCGCGGCGAAGTGGATGACGGCCGAGATGTCATTGCTGGCAAACAGATCGCGCAGGCAGGCGCGGTCGCGGATATCGCCTTCAACGAAGACCGCTTTCTTACCGGCCAGCTTCTCAACGCGATTGATTGCTTCGCGCGAGGCATTGCAAAGGTTATCCAGGACTACAACGTCGTCGCCGCGCTCTAACAGCGCCAGCACCGTATGGGAGCCGATGTACCCTGCTCCGCCCGTTACCAAAATAGCCATGTGTACTCCTTTAAAACCGCGCAACCTGCGCGGCGGGGAAAGAGATTATTTTGCCAGAATTTTTTGGATTGCTTCGCGGAAATCGCGGCCCTGGGTGTTGTTGCGCAGACCGTAAGAGACGAAGGCCTGCATGTAGCCGAGTTTACGACCGCAGTCGAAGCTGGTGCCGGTCAGCAGCTGGGCATCAACCGGTTTTTTCTGGCTCAGGGAGGCGATGGCATCGGTCAGCTGGATACGGCCCCAGGCGCCTGGCTCAGTGCGCTCCAGTTCACCCCAGATATCCGCAGAAAGCACGTAACGGCCCACGGCGGTCAGGTCTGAGTTCAGCTCGGACGGATGCTCAGGTTTTTCCACGAAGTTGGTGATGGTGCTGATATCGCCCGGATTATCCAGCGGCTGCTCGGTGGTCAGCACGCCATATTCAGACAGGTCTTCGCCCGGCATGTGTTTCGCCAGAACCTGGCTGCGGCCGGTCTCTTCGAAGCGTGCCACCATCGCGGCAAGGTTGTAGCGCAGGTGGTCAGCGGTGGAGTCATCCAGCAGCACGTCTGGCAGTACCACCACAAATGGGTTGTCGCCAATCATCGGACGGGCACACAGTACCGAGTGGCCAAGACCCAGCGGGTTCGCCTGACGCACGTTCATGATAGTCACGCCCGGCGGACAGATTGACTGCACTTCGCTCAGCAGCTGGCGTTTCACGCGCGCTTCAAGCAGCGCTTCCAGCTCGTAGGTGGTATCGAAGTGGTTTTCCACTGCATTTTTGGAAGCATGGGTGACCAGCACAATCTCCTTGATGCCCGCCGCCACGCACTCGTCGACAATGTACTGAATCATTGGTTTATCGACGATAGGCAGCATCTCTTTCGGAATGGCTTTAGTCGCAGGGAGCATATGCATACCGAGACCCGCAACCGGGATTACTGCTTTAAGCTTGGTCATATTTATTCCATTTCATGAAGTGAATACGTGGGGTCGATTATGCAGGATCGGCCGGTTGAGCAAGTATAATCTTTATCTGAAAAACCGGCACTAACTCTCTGTCAACACATAAAAAATCGTCAAAAAGTCCATCTGCCACCCGGTAATCAGGCGGAAAAAAAAAGTGGCTAAATGGCTGAAAAACAGTGGAAGGCAGAGTGCTGAGCAATGACCGGTGAGGCCAGTGATTGTTGAGCGGTTTGGCCGGCGTTGCGGAAACATCATTAGGGCGAAGGTGTGGTATCGCAGCGGAAAAGGCTGGCGGCGATTAAAGATGTTGTTTTGACCGGTGGCGTCAGGGTTTGGTCGCAAAATGGCGTAATGCCGTTCAGTAACAGCAAATACAAATCGCATAAAATTCGTAGCGGCGCGATTTATCGCGCAATAAATTGCGCCGCTACCAAAAGTGCAACGGTTGCTGCACGGTTTCAGAGCTTTACTGACAAACGTGTTGTCATTGCTAACGACCGCCCCTGTCATCACCGCTTACAGCCAGCCCTCAAACCACTCGGGCATCACGAACAGGTTGAAATGATTCACCAGCAGCATCAGGCCGACAAACACCACCGACACCGACACCCACTGGCGCGCATACGGCATAAAGCGGATGCCAATCACCGGTTTGATGAAGAACGGATGCGCGAAGGCGGAGATCAGCACCTGGGAAATCGACAGCGTCAGCGCCACGTAAATCACGTTCGGCCAGATCCACGTAGTGGCCAGCACCACCACCACCACCAGGCTGGCGACGATATTCCAGTAGAACTCGACGTTGGTGCGTCCGTTCGCCTGGGAGATCGCGCCGGTCAGGCCGCCCATCGGGCGCAGCATACCGAACAGCAGCATCAGCGGGATCAGGTGATACACCTGCTCGTGCGAAGCGCCGTACAGCACACGCACAATCACCGGAGAGAGAATACCAATCGCCAGGTACATCGCACTGCTGAACAGCATGATAACGAAGGTGCCCTTGAGGAACAGTTTTTTTAGCTGCTCGGGATCGTGCTGCTTCTCGGCGAAGCGCGGCAGCGCCAGGCGGTTAATCACTGGCGACACCAGCTTCAGCGGCTGCAGAATCAGCTCTTTCGCCAGCGAGTAAATCCCCAGCATCTCGGCACCCATCACTTTACCGACGATCAGCGCATCGGCCTGAGTACGCAGCTGGTTAATGGTCTGTGAACCCAATTGATAGATACCGTAACGCACCGCGCTGACAAAGGTTTTGCCGTCGAACTCCCACGTTGGCCGCCACGACTTCTCGCCAAAGTAGATCATGCAGAGAATGCGCGTGAAGGCGTTGATGAACAGCCCGAGAATCGCTGCCGCTACCGTCAGGGAGGTGAAATAGAGCATCGCCACCGTACACAGGAAGGCAAACAGCTTGGTGCCCATCTCAATCTTCGCCAGCGTCACCATGCGTTTGGTTTTCACATAGTGCGCCTGATACTGCGACAGGTGGCCGAGCACGAGGAAGTTGAGGCTGGTGAGCATAATCAACGCCGTCAGCTCCGGCAGATGGTAGAACCACGCCACCGGCCAGGCGATGGCCAGCATGATCAGACCGGTACAGAAGCTCAGCGAGACGTTAACCCAGTAAATAGTGCTCTGCTCTCGACGTGTAATCTCCTGACGATGCACGATGTAGCTGCTCATGCCCATGTCCTGCAGCACGGTAGCCACCGCCAGAATGGCGTTGATGATCGCCAGCAAACCCAGCTCGTGCGCTTCCAGCTTGCGCGCCAGCACCGCCAGCTGCAGCACCTGCAGCAGCGCGGCAAAGCAGGTGCTGCCAAACAGCCACACCGCCTGTTTTTTTAATCCACTCACACCATGCGCTCCAGAATTTTCGCCAGCTCACCGTAAGCGATGTGCTGATTGAACTCGGTTTCCACTTTATGGCGCGCTGCGGCCACCACCGGTGCAACGTCAACGTCGCCGCGCGACAGGCGCAGCAGCGTGTCCGCCAGCTCGTCGGCATCATTTTCCGATACCAGCCAGCCGCTGACGTTATTCTGAATCAGCTCCGGGATGCCGCTGTGGTAGGTGGACACCACCGGCAGGCCGACCGCCATCGCTTCCATCAGCGCCACCGGAATGCCTTCCATATCGCCATCGGCGGCGGTTTTCGACGGCAGCAGGAAGATATCGGCCTCGCTCAGCGCCTGACGAATCTCCTCCTGCGGCTTGAAGCCCGGCATGGTCACCATATCTTCCAGGCCGGCACGCGCGATGTGCTCACGCATCATGCCGTCCTGCTCGCCGTTACCAATGATGGTGAACTGGAACTGACCGCCGTTATCGCGCAGGATTTCACTGGCTTTGACCGCCACGTCCAGCCCTTTTTTCTCGGTCAGGCGCGCCACCGAAACGATGCGCAGCGGTTTGTGGAACGCGTCGCGTGGCTGGAAGTTAAACTTCTCCGGCTCGATGCCCATGCGCGTGACGTGCACTTTCTCGCGCGGACAGCCCATCTCAATCAGCTTGTTCTCCCACAGATGGCTGATCGGCAGCATCAGTTCGCTCTGCCTGAACAGGTTGATGTAATCCAGTTTGTGCTCTTCAAGAATGTGGCGACGCGAGATATCAGCGCCGTGGAACACCGTCGCCTGCTTGCCCTTCAGTACCCCCAGCTCGCGCAGTTTATTTGCCAGCGCACCGGCATAGCCGAAGTGCACCAGGAACACATCGGCGGTAAAGGTCTGCCGGGCATTAGCGACAATGGCTGGCAGCAGCAGTTTTTTCGCCTGCGCACCGTAGCGGCCAACGTTGAGCGACTTCAGCAGCGCCGGTTTGGCGATTTTCGGCAGCATCAGACCGATGCGCTGGGTCAGTTTGTCGAGGTTTGATACCTTCTCTTCCGGCAGCAGATAGTGGGTTTTCGCCGCCAGATTGTACTCATCGAACGCGGCATGACGGTTGATCATGTCGCCCGGAAACACCGAGATGATCTCGACGTCATAGCCGGCATCGATGAAATGCGTCACCTGATTGAGGACAAACGTCTCAGAGGCAACCGGAAAACGCATGGTGAAAAAGGTTAGCTTCATCACTTACCCCAGGACGTTGAGAATTTCTTCGGTGATGCGGTTGCCGATTTCACGCTCCTGCGCCACCGCGGTGTTCACTTTTTGCTTCACGTTGTCGTAGTCCGCCAGCACCGTCTGCACTTTGTCGATCAGCGAGCCGTCCATCAGGCTCTGCACGTCGGTGGCCATCTGCGGCAGACCCAGCTGGTTCATCACGCCGAGCGATTTGTGCTCGTAGTTGATGGCCACGGCTGGTGTGCCGAAGTTCATGGAGATGATTGCCGAGTGCAGGCGTGTGCCGATGGTGAGATGGCAGTGGCTGAGCAGGATGCCGAGTTCCAGGTCGTTGAACTCGTCCATGATCACATGGTAGTGCTCCGGCTGCTCAACGTGGTCGCGCAGCGTCAGCGCCACCATACGGTCATCTTTGGCATAGCTGTCAATGCCGGTACAGGTGGAGAACGCCACCACCTGATAACCTTCGGCGATCATGGCGTTGATCACCCGGCCAAACGCGGCTTCGTACTCTTTCTGCGTGACGCCAAGACGTTTGTCGAACGGTGCCAGCTCACGCACAGTGATAGCGATGGTTTTGCGCGACTGAATGATGTTCTGCCAGTGCAGCAGGTTGTGGCTCGGATTTTCCACCTCGCGCGCCTGCACCAGGAACGCGGTGTCCACGCCCTTCTTCACCCTGCTGGTGGTCACGCCATCCTGCTTCAGGCGATCGAGGCTGACCTCTTCGCGCAGCACCAGGCTGTCGACGCGATCAAAAACAAAGTTTGCCAGCGCATTGACGCGCGGGTTTTCGAACGGGCCCACCGAGTGACCGATCATGTGCAGCGGCTTCTTCGCCATCAGCGCGCACAGCGCGTGATCGAACTGAGTGACGCCGTACAGATCGACGAAGAACGAGCCACCAACCTGGATGATGGCGTCATATTTCGCCAGGCTGCGGGTGAATTCCGCCAGATGCGGCGGCACCGAGAAGGATTTATACACGCCACCTTTGCCGAGGTGTGCCATCATGATGTCCGGCATCAGACGGTTGGCGACTTTGCGCTTCAGGCTGCTGACCAGCCCCTTTGGCGCCTTACTGTTATGCAGAAACAGCGAATCCTGCTGGATGTGCTGCTGCAGTAAATATCCGGAGCTGGTTGGATAGCGGCTGATGACATCGATATCCAGATCCCCACGCGCGGCCTGCAATGAATCAATCAGTCCACGTAAAATCGCGCCATCCCCACGATTTCCACAGGTATGGTTACCCACCAATAAAATCTTCATAAAAACTCCAGATAAATTTTTGTAATTTTTTACAAGCCGCCAGTTCCATACTGGCTAAGTGAACTCTGTAAGAAAAAACTGCTAATGGGCCAGCGGCCCGAAATTAACGACTGCCTGTTGTGACGTAATTGATACCTGCGACAGGTGTTACATGCGCGATAAATCGCGCCGCTACAGACTGTGCAAAGGGTCAGTGCAGAACTCTCCTCTGCACAAACCGTAGCGGCGCAATTTATTGCGCTTTGCCCGGCCCGGCTCGCTGCCGCTGTGGCCTCCGCGATAAATTGCACCGTTACCTGCGTTAAATCCTTACGACTTCAGCGCAAAATACGGCAGCGCCACCTGCTCGCCGTTGATCACCACTGAAACAAACCCCTTCGGCTGGCGCGTATCCACCTGTTCGGGCTTTAGCGCGCGCGACGCCAGCAGCAAATCGCCCTGCTCATTGCCGCCGATGCCGGCTTTACCGTTGTGCAGGCTAAACCGCTGCGGGGCCGGCTGGCTGCCGCTGGTCGGACTGCCCTGCGCCATGGTGGCGTCAACGCGCGCACAGCGGCCGGTGAGGAAACGGTCTTTGGCGGTGCTCTTAATCAGCACCACCGCCGTCGGCGTCCAGCCCGCCAGTTTGACGAACACTTTGCTATCGGTATCGCTGCGCGCATCGACGCGCACCTCCAGCACCGGCGAACTGCCTTCCGCGGACCAGCTGGCTTCCGCCTTGCTGGTTTTGCGCTGCAGATGAATCACCGCGCGACCGCCGGTCTGTTTACCGCCCATCACGTCGAGCAGTGGCTGTTTATCGCTGCCGTTGCTGAACTGCGACTGACCAAACAGCTCGATCTCCCAGCTGTCACCCACGGTGGGCGAGTAAAAATTCCCCAGCTCGAACCAGGTGGCCTGATTGGTGTTGTTGGTCAGACGGAAACGCGATGTGATGTAGTTGTATTTCAGGCTGCCGTCGATGGCCACGCCGTAAGACTCTACCCGCGTTGAGCCCATCTCCCAGATATTCAGCCAGCGCTCGCCTTCCAGCGAGTTATCGATCCAGCTGCCAGACTGCAGATTGGTCTGGCGCATGTTGAGGCGGGAATTGCGCGCGTTCAGGGGGTTTTTGCAATCTTCCAGGCTCAGCGCATCAATAATCCACTGGCCGTTAGAGATGTCGCCGGGGTGCTCGCTGTGCTCAATCCAGCCGTTATGAATGATTGACTGGCTGCAGCGCGGCAGGTTAAGTACCATGCCGCCGGTACAGCGCTGGGCGTTGAAGTTCGACAGCTCAATCGCCGTACTGTGGTCCCATGCACCCTGCTTCTGTCCGGACCAGCTGGCTTTGATCACGTCACCGGTACAGGTGTCGGCGTACCACTGGTCGATTTTGCAGTCCAGCGTATCCAGCAGGCTGATTGAGGTGCCGCCGACGCGGTTGAAGCGCAGGCAGGCACCGCGGAAGAACTGGCCGCCCGGACAGGTGTTGCGAAACAGCCCCTGTTTGTTTGGCCGCTTGTCGTTCTGACCGTTGAAGATCAGGTTGGAGATTTCGGTCCAGCGCGCATTCACCTGGAACAGGAATTCGGAACGACCGTCAGATACCAGCGTGGTCGCCGGGAAATAGCCGAAGTTAACCATCGCGCCGGAAATGCGGAAGAAGCGTTGCTGCTGATCGCCAAAGTCACAGCCGGTCACGAAGAAGGTGCCTGCCGGAAACTGTACGCAGATCTGCTGGTTAGCCTTGAGCGACCACTGATACATGGCTTTGATCGCCGGTGCCGTATCGGTTTTGCCGTCGGCGATGGCGCCGAAGTCAAACAGCGTCAGGCGGTTGAAATCTTCCACCACGCGGCGCCAGTAGAACCCGTTGCCGCTGAAAATCACGCCGCCATCATCTTCGCCTTCGCCATACACGCCGACGAACTCGCCGCCGCCCACTTCCAGCCCTTCGTGCCAGCTCTTCAGCTTGATTTTCGCCCCGGCAAACAGCGGTCGGGTTTTACGCAGCTCTTCCACCGACGGGATTTCGCCGATCAGCTGATAACCGTTCGGCTGCGCCAGGCGCTGGCTGAAGTTGCTGGCGTTCGGGCGCGACACGTCGCTGATGGAAAACAGCGTATTGCCCTGGTTATCTTCCACCACCATCGAGTGCGCGGGATTGGCGATTAACGCGGCATTATCGTGAATAAACTGGGCAAAGTTGCCTTTGTTGAGCGCAATTGGCTGGCTCACCTGGGACACCTTACCGCTGGCGTCGCGCAGATACACCGGAATCTGGTTGCCGGCCTGGCTGGCATCTTTGCCTGCTGCGCCAATCCACAGTTTGCCTTCAAAGTTCTGCCAGAACTGCGGTGGCATGGTATAGACGTTTTCCGGCGTCAGAATCGGCACATCGCCCGGCGGGACGCTGGAGGCATCAACCGCTTTCAGCGCTGGCTGACCACTTTTGGCGGCGTAACTGGAAAACGCGCTCACCGACAGCGCGGCAACAATGGAGGAGGCTGCAGTTTGCAAGACTTCTCTTCTTTTCATGCTAACAATCCCGTGGTCATGGGGCCGCATGGCGGCCGAAAAGGTATCCCCGAGGCACGATAAAAGTGTTTACACCAGCGCCAGCCAGCTCTGTTTGATCTGATTACCGTCAAACTTCAGCGCCGTCTCTTTGGTCTTTTCGCTCATGGCAAAGAACAGGCGATCGTCGCTGGCCAGCTGCTCCATGCGCGCCAGGAAAGTGGCTTTGTCGTTCATTGGCACCAGGAAACCATCTTCGCCGTGGTTGATGATCTCCTGCGGTCCGGTCGGACAGTCATAGGCCACCACCGGCAGCGACCAGGATTTGGCTTCCAGCAGTACCAGCGGCAGTCCTTCATAACGTGAAGTCATCAGCGCCATGTCGCTGTCGCGGTAGTAATCATTGATATTGCTGACTTTGCCGACAAAGTTAACGCTGCCGGTGATGCCCAGCGCCGCGGCCTGATCGTGCAGCTGCTGGCGCAGTTCGCCGTCACCGGCGATCACCAGCTTCCACTCCGGGTGTTTTTTGCTGAAGTCGGCCCAGATATCCAGCAGCAGGTCAAAGCCCTTCTGGTTATCGAGGCGGCCTACCGCCAGCGCCTGACGACTGCGCGTCTCGCGCTGCCAGGATTTGTACACCACCGGATTAGGAATTTGCTGGCTGGGGATATGCCAGCGGGTGAAGACCTGATGGTCTTTGTCAGTCAGCACGATCACCTGGTCGTAGTAGCGCAGCAGCAGCCACTTCAGCAGTTTGATCGGCTTGCTGAACGAGTTAATAGCGATGTGCTCGCAGGCGTAGGCTTTGAAGGTTTTTTTCTTCATTGCCATCAGGTTCCAGAAGGCAAACATCACGCTCAGGCGCCCCATACTGATCAGGAATACGCTGTCGAAGCCTTCCTGATGGATACGCGCCACGGCACTTTTAATCGGGTTGCTGTGGCCTTCGAAGCTGACAATCTCTTTCACCCGCTCAAACGGGTAAAAGGTTTTGCCGTGCCCTTCCAGCGAGTAAATGGTAACGGCATGCTCTTCACCGAGGCACTCCGACATGAAGTTGCAGATGTTCTCCGTGCCTGCGTAGGAGTAGGCATCCTTAATAACCAAAACAATCTTTTTCATGAAAATGCTTTCCACCTCAAACAAATGGCGATTTCAATAACCGAGTAGTTTGAGTTGCAGCAAGGCGGCAAGCGGGACCATCCGCAGGAGCTTACTCAGGTAAGTGACTGTGGTGGGCACGCGCAGCCAACGCCGCGGCAGCTCAAAGTAAGACGGTTATTAGCGATGCTTAAGGGTGAAAAGAACCCCATTCACCATATACCAGCCGTAATAGTAATAGATTTTTAAAGGATTGTTTTTATAGATAATTCTTAATAATTCGAGGTGCCATTTCGCCGCTTTATTTTTGTTACGCGACAGCGAATCGCCCAGCTCGTAGTAGTTGACCAGCGTCTTCTGGATCACCCGGGCTTGTTTGTAGCGGAGGAACAGCTCATAGAGGAACAGGAAGTCTTCATGGCCTTTACGCTGGAAGAAGATGCCCTGTGGCGGACGACGGAAACACACCGAGGAGAAGCAGACGCGATACTGCTTCTTCACGAAGTTTTCCTGCTGCAGATAAAGTTTGTTGTAGTTGATGTCGTGATCGGCGGTTTTGGTTTTGTAGTGATAATGGGTGATCACAAAGTCGTCACCGGCGGCCAGCGCCGCGGCCTGCTCGGCCAGTTTCTCCGCGTGCCATTCGTCATCGCTGTCGAGAAACGCAATGATCTCCTCTTTGGCCGCGCGCAGGCCCACGTTGCGCGTTTCCGCCGCGCCGAGGTTGACCTCGTTGCTGAGGATAGTGATGCGCGCGTCCTGGCAGTGCTCGCGCACAAAAGCGAGTGAATCATCGGTGGATTTATCATTGACCAGGTAGAGATGCCAGTCGCTGTAGGTCTGATTCACGATCGACTCAACCGCACGCAGCACGGTGTTGCGCGCGTTGTACATCGGCATCACGATACCGATGGTGCCAACATGATTTGTCATTTGTATACCCGGAGTGTCAGGAACCGAAAAAATGCTCCCGCTGCGGGAGCAAGTGAAAGTCATAAATCGATCAGGAAACCGCTCTTCGCCCCGTGAAGCGCGACTTCAGCTTATCGACCAGGCGATTGATGAAGTAAGCGCGGTTATCACGGTTGGTGAGGAAGAAGTAGCGCGCAAAACTGACGCTGGCCAGCAGCGAATTGCCATCCATTTTGTAGCGCAGCGGCAGCTTGAACGCTTTGTAGGTATGGATATCGCGCGCCGTCAGGTGCGGCTTCATGGTGTCGAGCCAGAAGAAGGAGTACTTCACCGACTCGCCTTTGTGTTTGGAACCAAATTTGGTCACCAGATGGTAGGTCGCCAGCGGTTTGGCGATCATCACAAATTCGTAGCCCATGCGGTCGGCGCGGATGCAGAAGTCATAATCCTGATGGCGAATATAGCGCGCATCAAACTGGATTCTGGCGGCATCTTCGCGTTTCAGCACAATAGTACTGGTCTGGATAAAGCCGTAACAGCCAAACAGATACTCCGCCACGGTCTCGTTTTTCCCCGGCGGCTGCATCGGCATCACTTTGAGGAAGCTGCCGTCCTGATGAATATTGACCTGGCTGAAGATGACATAGCGCGATTTACCCTGCGCTTCCAGCTTGCGGATGGTATCGCACACTTCCAGCAGCTTGTCCGCGTGCCACTCGTCATCGGCGTCGAGGAAGCTGATGAAATCGCCCTGCGCCAGTTCAATACCTTTGTTGCGCGCGCCGGCACCGTTGAGTTTGACCTCAGACAGCTCCAGTTTGATGTCCAGATCCTGATAGCGCTCGCCGCGCACCACCTGCGCCAGTTCGGCGGCATCGGCGGATTTGTCATCCACGATGATGACTTCAAAGTTGCGATAGGTTTGCGCTTTGACGCAATCCAGCGTCGTGACAATCGATTTCGACGCGTTATAAGCGGGAATTACAATTGAGAAGCGGATGTCCTGCATTGCCAGCACCTCTTAAACAGCTGTTCCAGATTCAACGGTAACGCGAGCGGCCTGTAGAAAGGAATCGGCTTTGTTCTGAAAAATCATGCCGTTAGTATTCTTTTTCAATAAGACTTTTCGTACCGTCACGGAAATACCTAAGATTGTGCTGTGTGTATGTTGGATGGTGCAAAACGCACCGAAAAATTTAGTCGCCATGTATGGCGTTGTGTCCGGCCAGGCGGTTTGCCGGTCGCCATGAATGGCGTTATATCCGACAGAGCGGTTTTCCGTTCGCCATGAATGGCGACCCTACAGCGTCGGGCACGGTTCTGACCGTCAGTGCATTTATGCGCACCAGCAAAGAGGTCAATTCCCCTGCACCGTCCACGTAGGGTGTGCATTTTTGCGCACCAGCAAAGAGGTCAATTCTCCTGTACCGTCCACGTAGGGTGCGCATTTATGCGGACCGGCAAACAGGTCAATTCTCCTGCACCGTCCACGTAGGGTGCGCATTTATGCGCACCTCGCTAACGCATTTTAGTCATAAAAAGGGGCGGAAAATCCGCCCCCGATAGTGCTTAGCTTTTGCTCTCTTTGCCGTATTCGTAGTTGTAATAGTCGTAGCCATAACCATAGGCATTCGACGCTTTACGGACCACGGCGTTGAGGATGACGCCTTTAATCTCGATACCGTTCTGGGCGAAGCGCTTGTAGCTAACATCCAGCTCTTTGGTGGTGTTGGTTTCGAAACGCGCCACCATCAGCGAGGTACCGGCCAGCTTACCGATGATGGAAGCGTCGGTTACAGCCAGAATCGGCGGCGTATCGATCAGCACCAGGTCATAGTTCTTGCTTGCCCAGTCCAGCAGCTCCTGCATGCGACGATGCATCAGCAGCTCAGACGGGTTCGGTGGCACCTGACCGCGCGGCAGGAAGTCAAAACCGTACACGCCCTTCTGAATCATCGCCGGCGAGAACTCGCTCTTGCCTGACAGTACGTTAGACAGGCCGGTCTTGTTGTCCGCACCCAGCAGCTCGTGGGTATAGCCGCGACGCATATCACCATCGATGAACAGCACGCGCTGACCTGCTTTGGATACCAGCGTCGCCAGGTTGGCACAGATAAAGGTTTTACCAATACCCGGGCTGGCACCGGTGATCATCAGGATGTTGTTTTTCGCTTCCATCATGGCGAAGTGCAGGCTGGTACGGAGGCTACGAATCGCTTCGATGGAGAGGTCCGTCGGGTTACCCAGCGCCAGCAGCGTGTTGTGCGGATCCGACTTCTCTTTGCTGCCGCGTCGCGCCAGCGCTTCGGTGTCTTTCTTACGCTGCCACTCGGAGAGCGGTACGCTGGCATAGACGTTCATGCCCAGCTCTTCCAGCTGCTCCGGGTTGTCGATCCCGTGGTGGAACAGCGCTTTCAGCAGCACCAGACCAACCGACAGCATCAGACCAACAATCAGACCCGCGACAATAATCAGCAGTTTCTTCGGTGCTACCGGGCTGGTGCTGGTTTCAGCACGGTCGATGATGCGCACATCACCCACGGTGCTGGCCTTACTGATGCCCAGTTCCTGCTGACGGTTCAGCAGCTGCATGTAGATTTCCTGACCGGCCTGCACATCACGCGTCAGACGCAGAATCTCCTGCTGGGTCTGCGGCATGGCCGAGATTTTCTTGTTCAGCTGCGCCTGTTCCGCTTCCAGCGTTTTGCGTTTTTCCAGCAGCGCGCGGTACGTCGGGTGGTCTTTGGTGAACAGCTGGGAAACTTCGGCTTCACGGAAGGTCAGCTCGTTCAGCTGGCTCTGGACGCTAACGGACGAGTCGAGCGCCGATTTGGCTTCCAGCGACATGTCCACCGACTCGTTCTGACGACGGAAGGTGTTCAGCTTGTCTTCCGCATCGTCCAGCTTGGCACGCACGTTAGGCAGCTGGGTGCGCAGGAATTCGAGGCTCTTTTCCGCCTGCTCAGACTTACGCTCAACGTTCTGCAGCAGATAGTTGTTGACGATCTGGTTCAGCACGCGGCTCGCCTGCTCCTGATCTTCATCCTGGAACTCCAGGCCCAGCACGCCGGTGGTTTTGCCTTTATCGGCGACGGTCAGCGCGCCGAGTACGGTTTTAATCGCCTGCAGGTCGCTCAGCTTGGTAACGCTGAAGCTGGTGCCTTCGTCAGCCTGAATGCCGCTAACCAGCATGGTGACGTCGCCGTGCTGCTCCAGCTGACCGACGCGGCCTTTGAACAGTTCGTCGCCGTCTTTGCTCACGGTATAGGTCTGCGGACCGGTGACTTCCAGCTCAACGGTACGTTTGTCGATGCTGCGCGGAATTTCCAGGCGTGAAATGGCAATCTGCGCCGGCTTGTTGCCCATCAGGCGCGACAGACCTTTACCGATCACCGGGAAGTAGTTTTGCTGAATGACCGTGTCCAGACCGAGGTCGTTAACGGTTTTACCAATCACCATGCGGGATTCGATAATCTGAATCTCGGTGTCTGATGCTGGCGTGGTCGGAATCACATCCTGTAATTCGTTCAGCACCGAGGCGGTGTTTTTCTGCTCCACCTGCACCATAGCGTCCGCGCTATAGATTGGCGTAGCAAACAGTGTGTAGAGCGTTGCCATCAGCATAAAGAAAGCGGTGACCGCCACGATGATCCAGCGATGATCGATCAGCTGTCCCACAAGATGCGCCAGATCCCATCCATTCGAATCTTCTTTTGGCGCAGTCATAACCTTGTTTTTGATATTCATGGATATTCCCAACTATCGGCTTAGTACGTTAACCCATTTCTGGGTAGCGTTTTCCAGTAACCCGTAAACCTCTTCAAAGGCCTCACGGCTTTTTTTGTACGGATCCGCAATTTCCTGTTGGTTAAGCCAGTGGCCCAGCAGCATGGTCTTCCCCCGCGCGGCCGGATCGATGCGGTTCACCTGCTCAACGTGGCGCTTCTCCATTACCAGAATCAGGTCAAAGTCACGGCACATGCTGGCCGTTAACTGCTGAGCCTCATGACCGTCCAGCGAAACGCCATGTTCAGCGGCGACGGCGCTGGCCGTCTTATCCGCCGGGTGGCCCTTCAGGGCGCCAAGACCGGCAGAAGCGATACGGGTATGCGGAAGTGCGCGTTTAAACAGACGCTCCCCGGTGGGGGAGCGGCAAATGTTGCCGACGCAGACGACTAACACTGACTTAATCATGGTAAAACCTTAGTCCGACCAGTTGCGGAAACGCAGCGCTGCGGAGCTTGCATCGTCGATACCCACGATGGTCGGCAGCAGTCCGGAAATCACGCGGTTCCAGCGGGTGATTGGTGTTGCGGTGACGTAGACAATGTCGTACGGCTCCAGTTGGAATTCGGTGCCCATCACCATCGACGCCGCATCTTTGGTGTTCAGCTGATAGATGTTGGCGATCTTGGTGCGGTTAGCACCGCGAATCGGACGAATGACGAATACGCCGGTGGCGTCAGAGGTGGTTTGATCCATGCCCTGTGCGTTACCCAGCGCTTCAGCCAGCGTCATGCCGCTGCGGTCCATCTTCAGCGTGGTCTGCTGTTTCACTTCGCCCATCACGAAGATCTTCAGATCGTCGTTACGCGGTACGTAAAGGATGTCGCCCGGATAGAGCAGATGGTTCTGGCTCAGGTCGCCGTTTTGCATCAGCGCCTGCAGCGAAATGCGCTGCTCGCGGCCGTTGTGCGTCAGCACCACGTTGCGCCAGTCGGCGTCGGCGGCAAGGCCACCCGCGGCGTTCACCGCATCCAGCACGGTCAGCGGCACGTTGGTGATCGGCTGCTGGCCGGAGGTGGTGACCGAACCAGTCACGTAGGCTTTCTGCGAACGGAACGCGGCCACATTGACATCCACCTGCGGACTTTCAATGAACTGCGCCAGACGACGCGCGATTTCACTGCGGATTTCCGTCACGGTGCGGCCTGCAACGCGCACTTTACCGATGTACGGATAGAAAATGGTACCGTCTGCCTGCACCCAGTTACCGGTGTCGCTGGCGCTACGGTACTGACCGGCCGGCGTGGTCAGCTCAGGGTGATCCCATACGGTGACGTTCAGTACGTCGCCGATGCCAACGCGGTATTGATAGCTCTGAATCTCGTTCTGCAGCAGCGGGTTAGCCTGAGCAACCAGCGGCTTCGGACGCATCTGTTCAACCAGACGCGGCGTCAGAGGGAAGACGTTAACGTATTTGTCGATGTCAAAATTGCTATCCTGTTGCTCAATGACATCTTTTCCGCTAGTGGAAAGGTGCGAACCTGGTTCGATGGTGCACCCGGAGAGGAAAGTCGCGGATACCAGTAACGGTATCAATTTAGTTTTCATTATCATCTGGTTCTTCGCTATCAGTTAATGATTGATAGAGGCGAAAACGCCGCTGTGTAAGCGTCTAACAAAAATAAAGGCAAGGAATTAAACACTGAAACTGAGGTTCATTATCATTAGCTCCCTGGTTTATGTTGTCATCCTGGTTGCAGACGACTTCAATTAAAGTGGGTTATCGTTAAGCGGCTTAATAACCCGCTCTGTTCGGGCTCGATAATGGCAGTTATCAGTTACAGACACTCCCAGCACCGGCAGTTATCAGGCGGGAACGTTATTTCGTCCCCTGCCCTTGCTGTCTATCAATAAGCGCCGTCGCGTTTGAGTACCACGCCGACCGTCTTAAACAGAATCGCGATGTCATTCCACAGCGACCAGTTTTTGACATACCACGAATCGAAATAGACGCGCGTCTCATAGTCAACGTCGTTACGACCGCTGACCTGCCACAATCCCGTCATGCCTGGCTTTGCCATCAGGTAATAATCAACATCACCGGCATAACGGCAGAGTTCATCTTCAATCACCGGGCGCGGGCCAACAAGGCTCATGTCACCGCGCACGACGTTCCACAGCTGCGGCAGCTCATCCAGGCTGGTTTTACGGATGAAATGACCGACTTTGGTAATACGTGGATCGTTTTTCAGTTTGAAATCTTTGTCCCACTCGGCACGGGCTACCGGGTCGGTGCGCAGCACCTCTTCCAGCACCTCTTTCGAGTTAATTACCATCGAGCGGAACTTCAGGCACTTGAACTTGCGGCCATTGAGACCCACACGTTCGTGACCGTAAATCGGTGGTCCGCCATCACGGCCAACCATGAAGCCGAGTACCAGCAGCGCAGGTGACAGCGCGATGATGATGCTGAGCGCGCCGACGATATCGAATGCCCGCTTCAGGACACGCGAGGTGCGTTTCGCCAGGTTGTTATTCACACGCAGAATCATCACTTCATGGCTGAAGATGTAAGCCATATCGGTGCCGTACAGCGGTACGCCGCGCAACGTCGGGATAACCGAGACCGAGCGACAGTTATGCATCGCCAGCATTTTCAGCCAGCGGTCGCGGTGCTGACTCTGCTCGAACTCAACCGCAACGATAAACTGGGTTTCGCTGTTGGTCAGTTGCCACAGCTCCTGCTCGTTATGCAGCACCGGTACACCGGAGATGCTAGCCTGCGGGCAGCTGCCATCGACGTCGAAGAAGGCGATCACATCAAAGCCCATCACCTCTTCGCTCTGCAGCGCCTGCCAGGCTTCCTGCGCGTTACGGTTGCTGCCAATAATAATGGTTTGCTTTTTCCACATACCGAAATGATTCAGCACGCGTTTGGAAATAGCGCGCGCCAGCGGAATCAGCACCAGCGCTAAAATCCACGTTAATACCCAGACAAAACGGGACATCTGCCATTGTGATAATGCTGAAATTGACAAATCGATGACAGAGAAAATGAGAATGGTACGAAAGATCTCTTTCAGCTCAAACCAGAAGGGTTTGCGATAGGTATAATGACGCAGGCGAACCCAGAACCAGCCTGTACAAATTAAGGACAGACAGACATGGGTGGCGATTTTTAAGTTGAGGTCTTTTTCAGAAATATCTGCCAGTGGAGAATCGGCGAACGAATTAATCAGCGCGAGTGCAATAAACAATGCCGCGTTGAAACAAATTAAATCCGAGCACGCCAGTAAAATTTTTGTCAGAAGACTTTTATATGTAAATTCATTATCGCGCATATTTGACTCTTTTATTTTATTTCCCTTAATCCCTAACGCCTAAGCCTGAGTAATTAATGAGCGATGCACTAACTAAACCAGCGAGACAAACTGCGGCGAACTCCCCGGCATTTAGGCCAATTCTCTTTCCAGTTAAGCAAGAAAATTGTGATAAATACCAACAGATTAGTCTGACTTCCTTTTGCCGCAAGGCCAGACAATTCTTAACCTGTGAAAACCACGTCAGGCACGCTACCGCCCTTGGCTGTCGCTGCCAATACCGCTTACAACACCCTATTTTTTGTCCGCGCTTTGTCGCCACGCCGGGAAATACCCGCCTTAACCCGTGCACGATCACAATTCACAACATTAAGAAGCTAAACAGCGCGCTATTAACAACATTGGCGCAGACATTTACTAACACGTTGCTATACTAGTTATTACTGGCTTGTTTACAAGTAGGCCCCGTCTTCCCTGCACTATTTTAGGAAAAAGACTACCAGCCATAAGTATTGATGCCAGCCCCGCCAGGCAATTTCACGCCAAATTTCAGAATAATTCGATACCCGTCTTCAGATTAGTCGCATTAAAAATGTACGCTTTTGCCGCTGGATAAGAATAAATAGTGGTCTTCATCCACACAGGATGTTTATCCATACTTTTCACTTATCGCCCGGCTGAACAAGGTAAGATTAATCCTAATAAGCCGCCAGCCCGCGACTTCCGCGCGGCCGGGGCGTATTTGTACCCTGTCTGACGATTAACTATCATCAGACTAAGCTCATTTTTAGACATTATGGTGATGAAAGTATGTGGGAGTGGATCATCGATCCGTCGCTCTGGGCAGGATTAGTCACGCTAATCGTTCTTGAGCTGGTGCTGGGTATTGATAACCTGGTTTTCATTGCCATCCTGGTGGAGAAGCTGCCGCCGACGATGCGCGACCGCGCGCGGGTGTTCGGCCTGCTGCTGGCGCTGGTATCACGGCTGGTGCTGCTGGCGTCGCTGTCGTGGCTGGTTACGCTGACCCAACCGCTGTTCACCCTCTTCCAGCACAGCTTCAGCGCACGCGACCTGCTGCTGCTGGGCGGCGGTATCTTCCTGTTGTTTAAAGCCACCACCGAACTGAACGCCCGGCTGGAGGGCAGCGACGAGGAATCGGGTCAAAATAACAGCGGTGCTAAATTCTGGCCGGTGGTGGCGCAAATCGTGGTGCTGGACGCCATCTTTTCACTTGATGCCGTCATTACCGCCGTCGGTATGGTCAACGACCTGCCGGTGATGATGATCGCCGTGACCATCGCCATCCTGTTAATGCTGCTGGCCAGCAAGCCGCTGACGCGCTTCGTTAACGGCCATCCGACCATTGTGATTCTCTGCCTGAGCTTTCTGCTGATGATCGGCTTTAGTCTGGTGGCAGAGGGTTTCGGCTTCGTCATCCCGAAAGGCTATCTGTACGCGGCCATTGGCTTCTCGATTGTGATTGAGATCTTTAACCAGCTGGCGCTGTTTAATCGCCGCCGTTTTCTTACCGCCGGACGACCGCTGCGCCAGCGCACCGCCGAAGCCGTGCTGCGCATTCTGCGCGGTGAAGCACAGCGCGCCGATCTGGATGCCGACACGGCATCGCTACTGAGCGATAACCAGGGCGCAGCGCTGTTTAATCGTCAGGAGCGGCGCATGATAATGCGCGTGCTGGGTCTGGGTCAGCGCCAAATCAACAGCATCATGACGTCACGCCATGACGTCGAGCACATCGATCTGAGCGAAGACCCGCAGTCGATCATGGATAAACTCGACCGCAACCAGCATACGCGCCTGCTGATCACCGAACAGGGGCGCGAGCCGCTGGGCGTGGTGCATGTGATCGATCTGCTGCATCAGTCGCTGCACAGTAAATCGCTGGATTTGCGTGCGCTGATCCGCCAGCCGCTGGTGTTTCCCGAGCGCGTCACCCTGCTGCAGGCGCTGGAGCAGTTTCGCCATGCGCGCACCCATTTTGCCTTTGTGGTGGATGAGTTTGGTTCGGTGGAAGGCGTGGTGACGCTGAGCGACGTGATGGAGACCATCGCCGGCAATCTGCCCAATGAAGGGGAAGAGATTGATGCCCGTTACGATATTCAGCCCGCAGAGCATGGCGGCTGGATCGCCAACGGCCATATGCCGCTGGAAGATTTAGCGCTATACGTGGCGCTGCCGCTCGACGAGAGGCGCAATTACCATACGCTGGCGGGATTACTGATGGATAGCCTGCAGCACGTGCCGGCCGAAGGTGAGGAGTTGCGCGTCGGGGATTATCTGCTGCGCACCCTGCAGGTGGAGAACCATCGGGTGCAAAAAGTCGAGATTGTGCCGGTCGCGCCCGCACCGTTTATTTAACCCGGTGCCGGGGCGTGATTTATTATGCGTGTCCGGCCACCTGTGTTGCGATTTGTAGCGGCGCGATTTATCGCGCATGCCTGACATCCGCACCGTTGTACATTGCGCAATAAATTGCGCCGCTACCCGTCAGTGCAACGCGGTGTCGCGGCGCGAATCATCGCGCGATGAACAATCCGATAACGTCGCTCTGGTCCTTTTATTGCCGCGGTGCAGACTTCTGGCTATCCAGCCACTGATTGAGGCGCGTTTTGGCTTCGCCCTGCAACTGCTGGCGCACCACGTCATCCACCGGCAGCGAATACTGCAGATTGCCCCAGCTGCCGTACATGCGCAGCGGAATCGGCTGGCCGTTGAGGACTTTCGCCAGCCGGTCGTCGCCCTGCCAGCCACGCAGAATCATATTAATGGTGACATCCAGCTGCTGCTTCACCACATCCACGTTGCCGTGGGTTTGCAGCGCCAGCCGGCTGCTGCCGCCCTGCAGATCCGGCAGCGTGACGTTGCCCTGCTTCAGGCTGATGCGACCGCTTAACTGTTCAATTCCCTGATCATCTGGCTGATCGTTACTGACGCGATTGCTGACCCGCGCCACGGCGCGGCGCACCATCTGCTGTAAATTCAGCTGCGCCAGCTGCAGATTAGTGGCTTCCAGTTCTGCATTACCCTGCCAGTTCTGTTTCGCCTCCGCCACGCTCAGCCCGGCACCGCTGATGTCGCCCTTGAGCGAGACCGTGCCCTGCAGCGAAGCCGGCAGTTCCAGCGCTTTAAGCAGCGGCGCAATGGCAATGCTGCTCAGCTCCGGCTGAAACGCCACCTGCGTGACCGGCTGACGGATATCCACCGAGCCGGGAATGGAAAAGTGGCCGTCACCAAATTTGCCCTGCAGCTTGTTGAGCGTCAGCAGCCCGCGCTGATTGCGGGCGTCAATTTGCAGATTGCTGAGCGTCAGACCGCGCCACACGCTGCTGTCAGCGTCGAGCGTCAGCTGTAAATCCATGCTGTTGAGCGGCGAGTCGGCATTATTGTGCGCGCGCGGCTCAGCGATCACCGGCGTGCGCATCACGTTAGCCTGCTGCGTGGTGCTGTTATCGCTGGCGGGCGCGCTGGCCATCAGGTTATCCAGATTGAGCGAGGTCGCGTGCAGCGCGAGATTGAGCTGCTGCGGCAGGGCCAGCCGG
Source organism: gamma proteobacterium symbiont of Scutellera amethystina (assembly GCF_059730845.1). Taxonomy (NCBI): domain Bacteria; kingdom Pseudomonadati; phylum Pseudomonadota; class Gammaproteobacteria; species gamma proteobacterium symbiont of Scutellera amethystina. The sequence goes on along the minus strand of NZ_AP035935.1, from coordinate 1,563,888 downwards.
CCCTCAGCGCTGCCGTCGAGGGCGCTGTCGTTCGCGGTTAACTGCAGCTTGTTCAGCGCAAACTGCTGCTGGTCGCCATCCCACTGCGCCTGCCCGCTCAGCGTCCCTTTAATGCCCTGCGGCGGCAGGTTCGCGCCGTCCAGCGTGTACTCCAGCTCATCCAGCTGGCCGCTGATACGGTGCGGATAGTGCGCCACGTCCATCTGCCCTTTCAGGTTCAGGCTGAGATTGCGCTGATTGCGCGACACGCGTGTCGCCAGCTCAACGCTGGCCTGCCGGTTATCGCCCTGATTCAGATTGAGGTTGAGATCGCGGAAGTTGTACTCGTCACCGCCCGGCTGCTGCCAGATGAGCAGGCTATCGGCGATGCGCAGTTTACTGATGTTAAAGGTCCAGCCGTTGCTGGCGGCGATGGCCGGTTCACTGTCGCCCGGCTCAATCGGCGCGCCCTGTGGTTTCTGCACCGCACTGTCTGGCGTGGCGCGAATAATCGCGTTTTTCAGCATCACCTGACTGACGCTAAGCTGATGCGACAGCAGCGGCCACAGATTGACGTCCAGACGCATATTATCGGCGGTCACCATCGGCTGGCTGGCGCCGGGCGCGGTCAGGCTCATGCGGCCCGCCAGAATGCTGAGCTGCGGCCAGACGTGCCAGCGCAGGTCGCCGCTCACTTCAAGCTGATAACCACTACGCTGTTTTACCTGCTGTACCATATAGGTACGAAAGTCGTTGGGATTGACCAGCAACACCAGTGCCGTCATGCCCGCTACGACCACCACTAACAGGATGGCCAGCGTGGTTATCAGTCTTCTCATTGCATCCTCATCACCGTCAGATTTCAGGCCGCTGGCGCGAAATCACTCCAGGAGAAACGTTAGTCTTTATCAATACGGCTGGCGTCAGCGCCCTGCTGCCCGCGATATTTGGCGTCTTCGCGGCGATTGTAAGGACGCGCCGCCGGCCCGGACAGCGGTTCAAAGCTCAGTGCGCCAATCAGCATGCCGGGACGCAGCGCCAGCGGCAGCTTGCCGGAGTTGTAAAACTCCAGCACGATACGGCCCTGCCAGCCCGGGTCGATGCGGTGCGCGGTAACGTGCACCATCAGCCCGAGGCGCGCCAGTGACGAACGGCCATCCAGCCAGCCCACCAGATCGTCGGGGATGGTGACGGATTCCAGCGTTACCGCCAGCGCCAGTTCGCCCGGATGCAGAAAGAACGCTTCGCCTTCCGGCAGCACAATCTCGTCGCTCATCACGCGATCCAGCGCCGCGCTCACTTCATGCTTTGGACCACTCAAATCTATAAACGGTGCGGTGTGGCCGCTAAAGGTACGGAACTGGTTACCGAGGCGCACATCCACGGTGGCACCGTTGATGCGCTCAACCGGCGGCCGGGGATCGATGGTCAGCTTGCCGCTGTCCAGCCAGCTTTCAATATCGCGATCGCATAATCTCATCGCAGAAACTCCATGATTTAAGTGTAGCGAAAGGTGGTCAGGTTGTGACAAACCGTTCGCGTCACGTCCATCCGGACGCACGGTGTCCCGTTCCGGTCCCGCTGAACCGGACGGGCGTCGTCAAAGATACTGGTTAATTTTGGCCTTGAGGATATCAATGGCGATGCGGTTTTTACCACCGCGCGGCACAATGATGTCGGCATACTGCTTGGAAGGCTCAATAAACTGCAGGAACATCGGGCGCACGGTCTTTTGGTACTGGCTCATCACCGAGTCCATTGAGCGCCCGCGCTCGTTGACGTCGCGCTTCATACGGCGCATCAGGCAGATATCCAGCGGGGTATCAACGAAGATCGAGAAGTTAAGCTCCTGGCGCAGCCGTGCATCGGTCAGCAGCAGAATCCCTTCCAGAATAATCACTTTCTTCGGCTTCAGATGAATACACTCGTCGGTGCGGGTGTGCTCAACGTAGCTGTAAACCGGCAGGTCGATATCTTCGCCGGCCTTCAGTGCGCGCAGATGCTGCAGCAGCAAATCGTGGTCCATCGCGCTCGGATGGTCGTAGTTGGTTTTCACCCTCTCTTCCATGGTGAGGTGGCTTTGATCTTTATAGTAGGCATCTTCGGGGATCACACCGATATGCTCGTCACCGACCTGGTCACGGATTTCACGATAGAGCGTGCTGGCAATAAGACTTTTTCCGGATGCGGATGCACCTGCAATGCCAACGATCACGCACTGATGAGACTTGTCAGTCATACTTTTTTAAGACCTGATAACTGGAGCCTGTTTCTGTCTGCACAAAAACAGGCCGATTGAGAGGGTTAGTTGGCGGCAATTATAGGGATTTCACCGGGTTGATGCCAGTGAAAACCGGCGCGCCGCCTTTTCAGACTATCCCGTTTTGCAGCCAGCGGCTTAATCGATACACTGTTTCTCTGCCCGCCGTGTGACTGGCGGGAGCCCGATAGTCGTTGCAAGGAAAAGTATGAGCTGGAGAACCCTGACCTATTTCGGCGACAGTATGTTGCTGATCCCCACTGCGGTGATCATCGCACTGGTGCTGCCGTGGAAAAGCGACAACCGTCGCACCGTCTGGTACTGGCTGCTGGCGTTTGGCCTGGCGGGCCTGCTGGTCAGCATCTCGAAAATTATGTTTCTCGGCTTCGGCATTGGCAGCGCGCGTTATAACTTTACCGGTTTCAGCGGTCATAGCGCGATGTCAGCGACGCTGTGGCCGGTGATGATGTGGCTGATTTCCGGCCGCTGGCCCACGTTCTGGCGCGCCCTGACAATCGGTATCGGCTATCTGATTCCGCTGATGGTGGGATTATCGCGCCTGGTGATCCATGCGCACTCGGTAAGTGAAGTGCTGGCCGGACTGATGCTGGGCTTTACCCTGAGCAGCGCGTTCCTGCTGAGCCAGCGCCGCACCGCGCTGAAGGGGTTTAGCGTGGTGCAGGTGGCGGTGGCATTTCTGATTCCGCTGTTGCTGATGGGCCACGGCCGCGTCGCCACCACCCAGCAGTTCCTCGAGCGTTTTTCCGCTGACCTCGCCGGGCTGGAAAAGCCCTTCACCCGCGCCGATTTGTTTCGCTGAGTGCGTTGCGCGGTAAAGGGTGTAAGGTCTGTCCATTACGTTTTGAACACGTTTCATAAATGATTGCACATACGGTAGCGGCGCAATTTATTGCGCGATAAATCGCGCCGCTACAAAATTGTGCAATTTGTCGTGTCCTTACCTGAATCGCTGCAGATCCAGCAGGCGCCATACTGCCAGCAGATTTCACCGTTTTTGTCGGGTGCGCATTCATGCGCACCTGGATGCAGGCCGCAAAAAAACATTTCCGCACAAAGATATCTGACAGATGTGCTAGCATGGATTAAGGGATTGACTGGCGCATTTTTCTTCGAGTAATCAATGCGCGCTGCTGGATTCGTGCATGACTCTTGAGATAGTAACCTCGCAGGATAATCCGCAAAAAAAGTGGCTCAGCGCCCTGCTGCTTTGCGCGCTGGCATTTTTACTGACGCTGTTCTGTCTGGAACTGATTGTCGTCAGCGGCCGCATTTCCCCGCTCTGGTACTCCACCGCGTTAATGACCGTCGTGGTGTTCCGCGCACCCTCGCGACAGGTACCGCTGCTGCTGGCCAGCTGCGTGCTCGGCACGGCGCTGGCCAATCTGATGGTGATCGGCCCGGCCCTGAGCAATGTCAAATTCGCCATCCTTAATATGGTGCAGGCCATCCTCGGCGGGCTGATGCTGCGCGCGCTGCTCGACCGCAAAGCACCGCTCAACTCACTGGCCGACTGGATACGCTTTGCGCTGGCTGCGGGCCTGATCGCGCCGCTGCTGGGCGGCGTGGTGGCGCTATGGATGCTGCACGTCGACGGCCACGCCTCGCTGCCGTTTTTCTCCACCTGGGTGATCTCTGAAGTGATTGGCGTGCTGGCCTTCGGTCCGGTGCTGCTGCTGTGGCCTGATAAACCGCTGCGCAAGCTGATCACGCCGGAACGTCAGCTGGAGACGCTGCTCACGCTGATCGTCACGCTGCTGGCCAGCTATCTGGCGCTGCGCTTCCTGCCGTGGCCGTTTACCTTTATCGTGGTGATTCTGTTCTGGTGCGCGGTGCGCCTGCCCAAATTCGAAGCCTTTCTGCTGTTTTTCCTCAACGCCAGCTTTATCTCGCTGCTGCTGGCGCTCGACTGGGTCAACCTGGCGCGCAACGATCTGCTGCTCGGCCAGGTCAGCACCTGGCTGCCGTTTCTGCTGGTGCTGCTGCCGAGCCACGTAATGTCGCTGGTGATGGATGCCTTCCAGCGTGAAAAGCACCACATCAGCGAAAGCGAAACCCGCTTCCGTAACGCCATGGAGTATTCCGCCATCGGCATGGCGCTGGTATCACCGGAAGGCGGCTGGCAGCAGGTCAACCAGTCGCTGTGCCGCACGCTGGGCTTCGCGGCGGAAGAGCTGAAAAAACTCACCTTCCAGCAGATCACCCATCCGGACGATCTCAACAGCGACCTGCAGCAGCTGGAGCGGCTGATCGCCGGTGAGATCCTGACCTATACCCTGGAGAAGCGCTATTTCCGCAAAGATGGCGAGATCGTCTGGGCGCGTCTCACGGTCTCGATGGTGCGTGATGCGCAGCTGCAACCGCTCTACTTTATCGCGCAGATTGTGGATATCTCCGAGCTGAAGCAGAGCGAGCAGGTCAACCAGCGGCTGATGGAGCGCATTACGCTGGCCAACGAAGCGGGCGGCATCGGCGTGTGGGAGTGGAACCTGCTAAACGGCGAGATGTTATGGGACAAGCGCATGTACGAGTTATTTGCGCTGGAGCCGCACCGGGTGCCGAGCTACGACCTGTGGCTGCATCTGGTCGATGTTCAGGAACGTGAAGCGGCCGCGCTCACCATTCAGCAGGCGATTGAACGCCGCAGCGCCTTCCAGCTGGAGTACCGCATCAATCTGCCGCAGGGCGTGCGCTACGTGCGCTCCGAGGCCAATAGCATCATCAGCAAGGATGGGCAGATCGAACGCATGCTCGGCATTTGCCAGGACATCACTTCGCTGCGCACGCTGAATGAAGCGCTGTTCCAGGAGAAGGAACGCATGGCCATCACCCTCGACTCGATCGGTGAAGCGGTGATTTGTACTGACGATGAGATGCGAGTGACCTTCATGAATCCGGTGGCCGAGGCGCTGAGCGGCTGGCCGCAGGCGAAAGCGGCTGGCGTGGCGCTGAGCGAACTGCTGACGATTACGCGTGGTGCGCAGGGGCCGCGCGTAGAGAATCTGTTGCTGTGCAGCCTGCCCGCCAGCAAAACCACACCGGACCTGGAAGAAGAGCTGGTGTTGCATACCCCGGATGGTGCCCAGGTCGAGATTCACTACAGCATCACGCCGCTGAAAACCCTGACCGGCAGCGAAATTGGTGCCGTAATGGTCATTCATGACGTCAGCGAGTCGCGCCGCATGATGAAACGCCTGAGCTACAGCGCCTCTCACGATATGCTGACGCGTTTGCCGAACCGTCACAGCTTTGAACAGCAGCTGAAGCGACTGGTGAATGACGCCGCCGCGCATCACAGCGAGCACGTGCTGGTGTTTATCGATCTGGATAAGTTTAAAGCGGTCAACGATACCGCCGGCCATGCCGCTGGCGATGCGTTGCTGCGCGCACTGGCCGATCTCATGCAGCAGCACCTGCGCAATAGCGATGTGCTGGCGCGCCTCGGCGGTGACGAATTTGGCCTGCTGCTGCCCTACAGCAATGTTGACCAGGTGCGCGAGGTGGTGCAGGGCATCGTCAGCGCGGTGCATGACTTTACCTTTATCTGGCAGGACCGGCCATATCACGTCGGCGCCAGCGCCGGTATCACGCAAATCGATCAGCATAACTGCATCAGCAATGTGGTGATGTCGCAGGCCGATGTCGCCTGTTACAGCGCCAAACACGCCGGGCGCGGCCAGTATCAGGTTTACCAGGAAGTTCAGGGATAAACTGCGGCGCTGCCCATTGCCAGCCCGCGTTGGCTGCGCTAAAGTCGCCCCCTTTTTTCTGGCATGGGGGATACAATGTTTATCGGATTCGACTACGGCACGGCTAACTGTTCCATCGCAGTAACGGATAGCGGCACACCGCGGTTACTGACACTGGAAAACGGTCAGCGCCTGCTTCCCTCCATGATTTGCGCGCCCACGCGCGAAGCCATCAGTGAATGGCTGCACCGCCACCATCAGGTCCCCACGCCAGACAGCGAAAGCACCGCGCTGCTGCAGCGCGCGCTGCGTTATAACCGCGAAGAGGATATCGAGGTAACGCCTGCCAGCGTACAGTTTGGTCTGACCGCGCTGCAGCACTATATGGTTGATCCGGAAGAGGTGTGGTTCGTCAAATCGCCGAAGTCGTTCCTCGGCGCCAGCGGCCTGAAACCCCAGCAGATCGCCTTCTTTGAAGATCTGGTGTGCGCCATGATGCTGCACATTCGCCAGCAGGGTGAAACCCAGCTCGATCAACCGATTGATCAGGCGGTGATTGGCCGGCCAATCAACTTCCAGGGGCTGGGCGGTGAAGACGCCAACCAGCAGGCGCAGGGCATTCTGCTGCGTGCCGCACAGCGTGCCGGGTTCCGCGACGTCGAGTTTCAGTTCGAGCCGGTTGCCGCCGGTCTGGAGTTTGAAGCCACGCTGCAGCAGGAGACACGCGTGCTGGTGGTGGATATCGGTGGCGGGACCACCGACTGCTCCATGCTGCTGATGGGTCCGCAGTGGCGTAATCAGTCCGATCGCCGTGCCAGCCTGCTTGGCCACAGCGGCTGCCGCGTCGGCGGTAACGACCTCGATATCATGCTGGCGTTCAAAACGCTGATGCCGCTGCTGGGTCTGGGCGGTAACACGCTGAAGGGCACTGCCCTGCCCGCCCTGCCGTGGTGGAACGCGGTGGCGATTAACGATGTGCCGGCACAAAGCGATTTCTACTCGGCCGCCAGCGGTAAGCTGCTGCGCGATCTGGTGCGTGATGCCGAACAGGGCGATAAAGTCGCGCATCTGCTGAAAGTATGGCAGCAGAAGCTGAGCTACCGGCTGGTGCGCGCGGCGGAAGAGAGCAAGATTGCGCTCTCCGATCAGCGCGAGACTGCGGCCTCGCTGGCGTTTATTGCGCAAACGCTGCAGGCGGAGATCAGCGCCGCGCAGCTGGAAGAGGCGATCAACCAGCCGCTGGCGCGCATTCTTGAGCAGGTGCAGCTGGCGCTGGCCAGTTGTGACACCCGTCCGGAGGTGATTTACCTCACCGGTGGCAGCGCCCGTTCGCCGATCCTGCGCGCCGCGCTGCAGCAGGCACTGCCCGACACGCCCATCGCCAGCGGCGATGATTTCGGCTCGGTCACCGCCGGCCTGGCGCGCTGGGCCGAAGTGATGTTCAGATAATTCCCTCTCCCCCTTGCGGGAGAGGGTTAGGGTGAGGGCCAGACAGCTCCGTGCGATTTTCCCCTCACCCTGCCCTCTCCCAAAGGGAGAGGGAAAAGTCACACATTCTGCCAGATTAGAAATTCACGTTCGCACTGATTCCACCCACAAACGCATCTTTCACTTCGCTCACCGCACCCGGTGCCACCACGTATTGCAGGTTTGGACGCAGCTGCAGCCATTTGGTCAGCTGCGCATTGTAATAAACCTCGTAGTTGTACTCGGAACCATCCTGAATCGGCAGATAAGTTGGGCTGTCGAAATCAGTTTCGCCGTTGGCATCATTCTGCTGACGCAGCGAACGGGTATACGCGCTGTTGACGTGAATACGCGCCGCGCCGACGCCAATCTCATCCTGCGGACGCGCATCAAACGGCCCTTTCCAGGTAAAGCTGATCGACTGATAGTTGTCGGTTTTCGAGGTCTTGTGATCGTTCATCACCGCCTGCACCGTCACGCCAAGACCCCGGCTGGCATCGCCGCCCTGCGCGGTCAGCTGCTGCTGTAACAGCACGTAGCCGCCGTAAGCGTGATCCTTGCTCTGATAAGCGCCATCGCGCCAGCTGCCGTAGTTATCGCCATTGGCCGACGAGTAGTAGTAACCAATGCGGTAGTTACCCGGCAGGTTGGCCGGCCCGAAGGTCGGTTTCCAGCCCAGTTCCACCGGCACCAGATTGCCTTCGGAGTTGCTGGTATCCAGACGGAAACCGTCACCGCGATCGTAGTTGGCACTGTTCTGGTTGTAGAAGCCCACCTGGAAGAACACTTCCGGCGTGAAGTTAACCTTCACGCGGCCGCCCCACTGGGAAACCGGCCAGTTAAACCAGCGGTCGCCGCGCCAGTTACCCGCCTGGCCGCTGCCGAATGCAAGGTTCTGGAACTTGCTATCGAAGTTGTCGAAATCTTCCCCGACGGTGACGCGACCGGCTTTCAGGTTGACAGTGTTATCAAACAGCCCTTTGCTGAGCCAGAACTGCGTCAGACGCCAGGTCTGGCCACGTCCGTACACTTCCTGCACCGATGACAGCATGCCGGTACGGCGGTCTGCCACCTGATCGGAGATGTTGCGACCGTTACGGTCGGTAATGGTCATCTGGAACTGCGCATCCTGCCAGTCGAGCAGTTTTTGCAGGTCAAGATTCAGGCCAAACGCCCACTGATCGCTGTAGCGCATCGAGGTGTTGGTATCGGCACCGCCGCCCAGGTTCGAGGCACTCTCCATGGTGTAGTTAACGTCGAACTTCACGCCGTCGTTTTCCAGCTGCGTTCGGTTACCGCCCCAGTCGCCAAACATGTAGGGGGAATCGTAGCTGAACGCATCGGCTGCCACCGCCGACGCACTCAACATGGCAAACATCAGGGTGCCCGCTGCCAGGCGAGGCATATGCTGCACTGCTTTTTTTCTGTTCATGATGATTATTCTTCTGTGAATTTCCGGAGAGGAACGGGCAGAGAATAATGCTGAGGTTATGTCAGTTTTTGCAAATCTGTGCGCAGTGAGTGCAAAGGTGACAGTGACTTAACGCAATTGTGACAGCGATCGATGAATGGATATGTTCTGGAGGAAAAAGGCATTTTTTGCGTGGCGAAAAAATTATTACGTGACGGGACGCCGCAGCGTCCCGCTTCGCGTTACGGCTTGCTGGCGCTGGCCAGCTCTTCAATCTCCTGCTTGCTAAGCTCCAGCTCGGTGGCTTTCACCAGCTCATCCAGCTGCTGCAGCGAGGTGGCGCTGACAATCGGTGCCGTGATGCTCGGTCGCGCAATCTGCCACGCCAGCGCCACCTGGGTAGCAGAGGCGTCGTGCGAGGCCGCGACATCTTCCAGCGCTTCAATGATGCGCTTACCGCGATCGTTGAGGTATTTTTCTACAATGCCCTGGCCGCGCGCGCTTTTGCTGGCGTCTTCCGGCTTTTTGTATTTCCCGCTCAGGAAACCGCTGGCCAGCGAGTAGTAGTTAATCACGCCGAGACCGTTTTTCACCGCCACCTGCTCCAGTCCGCTTTCATACTCCTGGCGATCGTACAGGTTGTACTCCGGCTGCAGGGTTTCATAGCGCGCCAGTCCCTCCTGCTTAGTGATGTCGAGCGCTTCCTGCAGGCGCTGCGCGCTGTAGTTGGACGCACCGATTGCCCGCACTTTCCCCTCTTTGATCAGCGAGTCGAAGGCTTTCAGCGTCTCCACCAGCGGCGTGCTGTCGTCATCACGGTGCGCCTGGTAGAGATCGATGACATCCGTCTGCAGGCGGCGCAGCGAATCTTCCACGGCCTGGCGGATATAGGCCGGTTTCAGCCCGGTTTTCTCCGGCGTCAGCTCCATGCCTACCTTGGTGGCGAGCACGATACTGTCGCGCTTACCGCTTTTTTTCAGCCATTTACCGATGATGGTTTCCGATTCACCGCCGGCGTTGCCCGGCGCCCAGCGTGAGTAAACGTCTGCGGTATCAATGAAGAACAGCCCCTTTTCCACCAGCGCGTCGAGCAGTGAAAACGAGGTTTTTTCATCGACGGTCCAGCCAAAAACGTTGCCGCCAAACGTCAGCAGCGGCACGCTGATACCGCTGTCGCCCAGCTGACGGGTTTTGTGTTGACGCATGTGATCCTCCTTAGTGAAACGAGACTGGTCTGTCATTCAGCTTAGCAAAGGAAAAAGTCACGCTTATGCGTATTGCTGCCAAAATATTTACTGAATATGAATACTTAGCGTGCCCGGGGCGATATTCTTAATTCCTTCAATTTTTGCCCGGCCCGGGCGACTACAATCATTTCGTTTGCGCCGCGGTTCGTTTGCGCGCGCATATGGGGAAAACGAAACCGCCGGAGAGCACACAGAGCAATGAATAAACGATTAAAAACAGGCCTGATTAGCGTGGTGGTGCTGGCTGCGCTGGCGGGCGCTTACTACTGGTGGCAGCATCCGGCCGAGCCTGCGCAGGCTACCCAGGCTGATGGCCAGCCGCATCACGGACGCGGTGGCAACAACAGCGGCGGACGCCGTCCGCTGGCACCGGTGCAGGCCGCAACGGCGACCACCGAAAGCGTGCCCTATTACCTCAGCGGACTTGGCACCGTCACCGCGGCCAATACCGTTACGGTGCGCAGTCGGGTCGATGGCCAGCTGATGGCGCTGCACTTCACGGAAGGTCAGCAGGTGGAGGCCGGCGCGCTGCTGGCAGAAATCGATCCCCGCCCATGGCAGGTAGCGCTCACCCAGGCGCAGGGCCAGCTGGCCAAAGATCAGGCGACGCTGGCTAACGCGCGCCGCGACCTCAGCCGTTATGAAAAGCTGGCGAAAACCTCGCTGGTGTCGCAGCAGGAGCTGGATACCCAGCGCTCGCTGGTCAGTGAAACCCTCGGCACCATCAAAGCCGACGAAGGCAATGTGGCCAGCGCGCAGCTCAATCTGACCTACAGCCGCATCACCGCGCCGATTGCCGGACGCGTCGGGCTGAAGCAGGTGGATGTCGGCAACTACATTACCGCCGGCGATACCAATGGTCTGGTGGTGATCACCCAGACGCACCCGATTGACGTAGTGTTCAGCGTTGCCGAGAACAACATCAGCCAGATCCTGAAAGCCCAGAAAAGCGGCCAGCCGCTGCCGGTTGAAGCCTGGGATCGCAGCAATAAAACCCTGCTGACCACGGGTGCGCTGCTGAGCATTGATAACCAGATCGATGTCACCACCGGCACCATTAAACTCAAGGCGCGCTTCAGCAATCAGGACGACGCCCTGTTTCCCAATCAGTTTGTTAATGCCCGGCTGAAGGTGGATACGCTGCAAAACGCAGTGGTGATCCCGACCGCCGCGCTGCAGATGAGCAACGACGGCCACTTTGTCTGGGTGGTGAACAGCGATAACAAAGTGAGTAAGAAACGCGTCACCGCCGGGCTGCAGGATAGCCAGAAAGTGGTGATTGATGCCGGGCTGCAGGCCGGTCAGCGCGTGGTCACCGACGGTCTCGACCGCCTGACCGAAGGCGCCACGGTGGAAATTGTCGCCGCACAGAGTATCGCCACGCACAGCACGCGCGCGGCGCAACCGGCTCGCGGAGAACGTCAATAATGCAGGTGATGCCTCCCGACGCCAGCGGCGGCCCGTCACGCCAGTTTATTCTGCGCCCGGTGGCCACCACGCTGCTGATGATCGCGATTTTGCTGGCCGGCGTGCTGGGCTATCGCTTCCTGCCAGTTTCCGCGCTGCCGGAAGTCGATTACCCGACCATTCAGGTCGTCACGCTCTATCCCGGCGCCAGCCCGGATGTGGTGACCTCGTCGATTACCGCGCCGCTCGAGCGCCAATTCGGGCAGATGTCCGGCCTGAAGCAAATGGCGTCGCAAAGCTCCGGCGGTGCCTCGGTGATTACGCTGCAGTTCCAGCTGACGCTGGCGCTCGACGTTGCCGAACAGGAAGTGCAGGCGGCGATCAACTCTGCCACTAACCTGCTGCCTAACGATCTGCCGAATCCGCCGGTGTACAACAAAGTCAATCCGGCCGATCCGCCAATCATGACGCTGGCCGTTACCACCACCAGCATGCCGCTGACGCAGGTGCAGGACATGGTGGAAACGCGGGTGGCGCAGAAGATTTCCCAGGTCTCCGGCGTCGGTCTGGTCACGCTCTCCGGCGGCCAGCGTCCGGCAGTGCGGGTGAAGATGAACGCACAGGCGCTGGCGGCCCTCGGCCTCACCAGCGAGACGGTGCGCACCGCCATCAGCAACGCCAACGTCAATTCGGCGAAAGGCAGTCTTGATGGCCCAACGCGCTCCATCACGCTGTCGGCCAATGACCAGATGACCTCCGCGGAGGATTACCGCAAGCTGATCGTCAGCTACAGCAACGGCGCGCCGGTGCGGCTGGGCGACGTCGCCACGGTTGAACAGGGCGCAGAAAACAGCTGGCTGGGCGCCTGGGCCAACCGTCAGCCAGCGATTGTGCTGAACGTGCAGCGCCAGCCGGGCGCCAATATTATCGCCACCGCTGACAGCATCCGCGCGCTGCTGCCGTCGCTGACCGCCACGCTGCCGAAGTCGGTTGACGTCAAACTGCTCACCGATCGCACTACCAACATTCGCGCCTCAGTAGCGGATACCCAGCATGAGCTGATGCTGGCCATCGGGCTGGTGGTGATGATCATCTATCTGTTTCTGCGCAATGTCCCGGCCACCATTATTCCGGCAGTCGCGGTGCCGCTGTCGCTGGTCGGCACCTTTGCCGCCATGTATTTCCTTGGCTTTTCGATCAATAACCTGACGCTGATGGCGCTGACCATCGCCACGGGCTTTGTGGTCGATGACGCCATCGTGGTAATCGAGAACATCTCGCGCTACATCGAAAAAGGTGAAAAGCCGATGACCGCCGCGCTGAAAGGTGCCGGTGAGATTGGCTTCACCATTATCTCCCTCACCTTCTCGCTGATCGCGGTGCTGATTCCGCTGCTGTTCATGGGCGATGTGATTGGCCGTTTGTTCCGTGAGTTCGCCGTGACGCTGGCGGTGGCGATTCTGATCTCGGCGGTGGTCTCGCTGACGCTGACGCCGATGATGTGCGCGCGCATGCTGAGCGCCGAATCGCTGCGCAGGCAGAACCGCTTCTCCCGCGCCAGCGAGGCGATGTTCGATAAGGTGATTGCCGGCTATGGCCGCTGGCTGACGCGCGTGCTGCGCCATCCGTGGCTGACGCTGTCGGTGGCGCTTGGCACGCTGCTGCTGACGGTGCTGCTGTGGGTGGTGATTCCGAAGGGCTTCTTCCCGCAGCAGGACAACGGCATCATTCAGGGCACGCTGCAGGCGCCGCAGTCGGTCTCTTACGCCAGTATGGCGCAGCGCACCCGCGACGTGGCATCGATCATTATGAAAGATCCGGCGGTGCAGAGCCTGACCTCGTTCGTCGGCGTGGATGGCACCAACGCGGCGCTTAACAGCGCGCGGCTGCAAATCAACCTGAAACCGCTGGACCAGCGTGACGATCGTATTCCGGCAGTGCAGCAGCGGCTGCAGCAGGCGATCGATCGCCTGCCCGGCGTGTCGCTGTGGCTGCAGCCGGTACAGGATCTGACCATTGATACCCAGGCGAGCCGCACGCCGTACCAGTTTACCCTGCAGTCGGGTTCGCTGGAGTCGCTGGGCAGCTGGGTGCCGAAACTGCTGGCACAGCTCAACACCTTGCCGCAGCTGCGCAACGTCAGCAGCGACTGGCAGGATCAGGGGCTGGAAGCCTTTGTGCGCGTCGATCGCGACAGCGCCAGCCGGCTCGGCATCAGCATGGCCGACATTGATAACGCGCTGTACAACGCCTTTGGTCAGCGCCTGATCTCAACGATTTACACCCAGGCCAATCAGTATCGCGTGGTGCTGGAGCAGGACAACACGCAAACCCCCGGTCTCGCCAGCCTCGACGCGATTCGCCTGAACAGCAGCGACGGCGGCAGCGTGCCGCTCAGCGCCATCGCGCAAATCGAAGAGCGCCACGCTGCGCTGAGCATTAATCATCTCGACCAGTTCCCGTCGGCCACCTTCTCGTTTGACGTGGCGCACGGCTACTCGCTCGGCGATGCGCTGCAGGCGATCACCACGGCGGAAGATCAGGTCGGCATGCCGGCAGAGATGATGACGCAGTTCCAGGGCAGCACGCTGGCGTTTGAAGCGGCGCTGACCAGCACCATCTGGCTGATCGTCGCGGCGGTAGTGGCGATGTATATCGTGCTCGGCGTGCTGTATGAGAGCTTCATCCACCCGATTACCATTCTGTCGACGCTGCCCACCGCCGGCGTTGGCGCGCTGCTGGCGCTGATGCTGAGCGGCAACGAGCTGGATATCATCGCCATCATCGGCATCATTTTGCTGATCGGCATCGTGAAGAAGAACGCCATCATGATGATCGACTTCGCGCTGGCTGCCGAGCGTGAACAGGGCATGGCGCCGCGTGAGGCGATCTATCAGGCCTGTCTGCTGCGCTTCCGGCCGATTCTGATGACCACGCTGGCGGCGCTGCTTGGCGCGTTGCCGCTGATGCTCAGTACCGGCGTCGGCGCGGAGCTGCGTCGTCCGCTCGGCATCGCCATGGTCGGTGGCCTGGTGCTGAGCCAGGTGCTGACGCTGTTTACCACCCCGGTGATCTATCTGCTGTTTGATCGCCTTGCCCACGCCACGCGCCGGCGTCTGAAAGGCACGGAGGCGCAGTCGTGAAGTTTTTCGCCCTGTTTATCCATCGGCCGGTTGCCACCACGCTGCTGACGCTGGCGATTGCGCTGGCGGGCATTCTTGGCTTCCGTCTGCTGCCGGTGGCGCCGCTGCCGCAGCTGGATTTCCCGGTGATTCTGATCTCGGCCTCGCTGCCCGGCGCGTCGCCGGAAACCATGGCGGCCTCGGTCGCCACGCCGCTGGAGCGCTCACTCGGGCGCATTGCCGGCGTCAGTGAGATGACTTCCACCAGCTCGCTGGGCAGCACGCGCATCATCCTGGTGTTTGATTTCGACCGCGACATCAACGGCGCGGCGCGCGACGTGCAGGCGGCGATCAATGCCGCCCAGAGCCTGCTGCCGACCGGTATGCCCAATCGTCCAACCTACCGCAAAGCCAACCCGTCCGATGCGCCGATCATGATCCTCACCATGACCTCGGATATTTATAATCCCGGTCAGCTGTATGATTACGCGTCGACGCAACTGGCGCAGAAGCTGTCGCAGATTGATGGCGTTGGCGATGTCACGGTAGGCGGCAGTTCGCTGCCGGCGGTGCGCGTCGACCTCAATCCGCAGGCGCTGTTTAATCAGGGCGTGTCGCTGGATGCGGTGCGCACCGCCATCAGCAACGCCAACCAGCGCCGTCCGCAGGGTGCCATCGACGATACCCAGCAGCGCTGGCAGGTACGGACCAACGATGAGCTGCAAGCCGCCAGCGTTTACCAGCCGCTGGTGGTGCACTACAACAACGGCGCGGCGGTGCGGCTGAGCGATGTGGCGAACGTGCAGGATTCGGTACAGGACGTGCGCAACGCCGGGATGACCAACGGTAAACCGGCGGTGCTGCTGGTGGTGCGCAAGTCGCCGGACGCCAACATCATTGATACCGTCGACCGCATCCGGGCAGAAATGCCGGAGCTGCATGAGGTGATCCCGGCGGCCATCGACCTGCAAATCGCTCAGGACCGCTCGCCCACCATCCGCGCCTCGCTGCATGAAGTGGAGCAGTCGCTGGTGATCGCCGTGGCGCTGGTAATTCTGGTGGTGTTTTTCTTCCTGCGCGACGGCCGCGCCACGCTGATTCCGGCGGCGGCGGTACCGGTATCGCTGATTGGTACCTTCGCCGCCATGTACCTGTGCGGCTTCAGCCTGAATAACCTGTCGCTGATGGCGCTGACCATCGCCACCGGCTTTGTGGTGGATGACGCCATTGTGGTGCTGGAGAACATCGCGCGCCACGTCGAAGCCGGCATGAAGCCGCTGCAGGCGGCGCTCACCGGGGTGCGCGAGGTGGGCTTTACCGTGCTGTCGATGAGCCTGTCGCTGATTGCGGTGTTCCTGCCGCTGCTGATGATTGGCGGTATTATTGGCCGCTTCTTCTCGGAGTTTGCCATCACGCTGTCGGTGGCGATTCTCATCTCGCTGTTTATCTCCATTACCCTGACGCCGATGATGTGCGCGTATCTGCTGAAACCGCAGGCGAAGCGCAGCCAGCCGCGCACGCGCGGATTTGGCCGCGTGCTACTGGCGGTGCAGCAGGGCTATGCGCGCTCGCTCGGCTGGGTGCTGAACCACGCGATCTGGGTGCTGTTGCTGCTGGTCGGCACCGTCGGGCTGACCATCTGGCTGTTTATCGCCATCCCGAAAACCTTTATGCCCGAGCAGGACACCGGCCGTCTCAACGGCTTTATCTCCGCCGATCAGAGCATCTCGTTTCAGGCGATGCGCGGCAAGCTGCAGGATTTCATGAACATCATCAAGGCTGACCCGGCGGTCGATAACGTCACCGGCTTCACCGGCGGCTCGCGCACCAACAGCGGCTCGATGTTTGTGTCACTCAAGCCGCTGTCAGAACGCAGCGAAAGCGCGCAGGAAGTGATCGCCCGCCTGCGCGTGAAGCTGGCGAAAGAACCGGGTGCCAACCTGTACCTCAATGCGGTGCAGGATATTCGCGTCGGCGGACGCGAATCGAACGCCAGCTACCAGTACAGCCTGCTGTCGGATAACCTCGCCGATTTACGTGAGTGGGAGCCGAAAATCCGCCAGGCGTTTGCCGCGCTGCCAGAGCTGGCCGATGTCAACTCGGATCAGCAGGACAACGGCAGCGAAATGGCGCTGACTTACGATCGCGAAAGCATGGCGCGCCTCGGCATCGACGTGTCGGCGGCCAATGCGCTGCTGAATAACGCCTTCGGCCAGCGGCAAATCTCCACCATCTACCAGCCGCTGAATCAGTACAAAGTGGTGATGGAGGTGGATCCGCGCTATACCCAGGATGTCAGCGCGCTGGATCAGATGTTCGTGATCAACAGCGACGGCAAAGCGATTCCGCTGAGCTGGTTTGCCAAATGGCAGCCGGCCAACGCGCCGCTGTCGGTCAACCATCAGGGGCTGTCGGCAGCCTCGACCATCTCGTTTAATCTGCCGGAAGGGGTCTCGCTGTCGCAGGCATCGGAGGCCATCGACCGCACCATCACGGCGATTGGCGTGCCGTCCAGCGTGCGCGGCAGCTTCGCCGGCACCGCGCAGGTATTTCAGGATTCGCAGTCGAACCAGCTGTGGCTGATGCTGGCGGCGATTGCCGCGGTGTATATCGTGCTCGGCATTCTGTATGAGAGCTACGTGCACCCCCTGACGATTCTCTCTACCCTGCCCTCGGCGGGCGTCGGCGCGCTGCTGGCGCTGCAGCTGTTTAATACGCCGTTCAGCCTGATTGCGCTGATCGGCATCCTGCTGCTGATCGGTATCGTGAAAAAGAACGCCATCATGATGGTGGATTTCGCGCTGGAGGCGGAGCGCAACGGCAACCTGTCGGCGCGCGACGCCATTTTCCAGGCGTGCCAGCTGCGTTTCCGCCCGATTCTGATGACCACGCTGGCGGCGCTGTTTGGTGCGCTGCCGCTGGTGCTGACCAGCGGGGACGGCGCGGAGCTGCGCCAGCCGCTGGGCATCACCATTGCCGGTGGGCTGGTGATGAGCCAGCTGCTGACGCTGTACACCACACCGGTGGTGTATCTGATGATGGATAAATTACGGCGACGGAAAAAGCAGCCGCGGTTGATAACGGAGCCATAACGTCACACCTGCACTAAGCGTAGCGGCGCAATTCAACGCGCGATAAATCGCGCCGCTACGCGACCTGCGGCTGATGAAACTGTTAACACGGGATGACCATGAACGCACAAACCGCCACCGTCCGCTGGCAACTGTGGATTGTGGCCTTCGGCTTTTTTATGCAGACGCTGGATACCACCATTGTGAACACCGCGATTCCGGCGATGGCCCACGATCTCAACGTCAGCCCGCTGCATATGCACTCGGTGATTGTCTCCTACGTGCTCACCGTGGCGGTCACGCTGCCGCTCAGCGGCTGGCTGGCGGACCGCTTTGGCGTGCGCAACATCTTCTTCTGCGCCATCGTGCTGTTTAGCCTCGGTTCGCTGCTGTGTGCCTTCGCCACGTCACTCGAGCAGCTGGTGATGGCGCGCGTGGTCCAGGGCATCGGCGGCGCGATGATGGTGCCGGTCGGCCGGCTGACGGTGATGAAAATCGTGCCGCGTGAGCAGTACATGTCGGCCATGACCTTTGTCACCCTGCCCGGCCAGATTGGCCCGCTGCTCGGCCCGGCGCTGGGCGGCATTCTGGTAGAGTATGCCAGCTGGCACTGGATCTTCCTGATCAACATTCCGGTCGGCATCATCGGTGCCATTGCCACGCTGCTGCTGATGCCGAACTACACCATGCAGACGCGACGCTTTGACTTCCTGGGTTTTGTGCTGCTGGCGGTCGGCATGGCTACGCTGACGCTGGCGCTCGACGGCCAGCGCAGCGCCGGCGGCTCGCCGCTGCTGCTGTGCCTGCTGATTCTGCTGGGGGTATTTTCCCTGCTGTTCTACCTGATGCACGGCCGCAACAACGATAACGCGCTGTTTAGCCTGAAGCTGTTTGATAACCGCATTTACGCCATCGGCCTGCTCGGCAGCTTCACCGGCCGCATCGGCAGCGGCATGCTGCCGTTCATGACGCCGATTTTTCTGCAGGTGGGCCTCGGCTTTAGCCCGTTCCACGCGGGTCTGATGATGATCCCGATGGTGCTGGGCAACATGGGCATCAAACGCGTGGTGGTGCGCATCGTAAATCTGTTTGGCTATCGTAACGCGCTGGTGGGCGGCACCCTGGCGCTGGCGCTGGTGGTGCTGCTGTTTCCCGTGGTGGCGCTGCTCGGCTGGATCTGGCTGCTGCCCGTGGTGCTGCTGTTGCAGGGCATGGTCAATGCCATCCGCTTTTCGTCCATGAATACCCTGACGCTGAAAGAACTGCCGGACGAGCTGGCCTCGAGCGGCAACAGCCTGCTGTCGATGATCATGCAGCTGTCGATGAGTATCGGCGTCACCGTGGCTGGTTTGCTGCTCGGCGCTTTCGGCCATGGCACGGTGAGCGACAGCGCCGCGACCCATCAAACCTTTATGTACACCTATTTGTGCATGGCGCTGGTGATTGCGCTGCCGGCGCTGGTGTTCTGGCGCGTACCCGCCGATGTGAGTAAAAACGTGGACCTGAGAGGCAGGAGAAAAGGATGAAGCAGCCGGTAAAACTCGGCATCAGCGCCAAACTGTTTATGGCGATTTTTTCCACCTGCATGCTGGTGATCATCACCATGCACTGGGGCGTGCGCCTCAGCTTTGAGCATGGCTTTGTCGATTACATCAAAAAGGGCAACGAGCAGCGCCTGACGCTGCTGAGCGATGCGCTGGCCGATCAATACGAACAGCACGGTAGCTGGGATTTTTTACGTAACAACGACCGGCTGATTTTCACCATTCTGCGCTCGCTGGAACAGAATCCCGGCAGCGGCACTCAGCTGCCGCCGCACGGCTGGCGCACCCAGTTCTGGATTATCGATCAGCAGTACAAAATACTGTCCGGCCCGCGCTCGCCGGTGCCGCCGGAAGGCTCGCGCCGTAATATCACCACCAGCAACGGCAAGATTGTTGGCTGGGTGATTGCGTCGCCCGCCGAGCGGCTGACGCGCAGCACCGACATCAACTTTGACCATCAGCAACGTCAGACCAGCTGGCTGATTGTCGGCCTCACCACGCTGCTGGCCGCGCTGGTCACCTGGCTGCTGGCGCGCGGCCTGCTGGCGCCGGTGAAACGGCTGGTGGACGGCACCCATCAGCTGGCGGCGGGCAAATTTACCACCCGGGTGGAGGTCGGCAGCAGCGACGAAATTGGCCAGCTGGCGCGCGACTTCAACCAGCTGGCGCGCTCGCTGGAGAAAAATGAGAGCAACCGGCGCGCCTTTATGGCCGATATTTCCCATGAGCTGCGTACGCCGCTGGCGATTTTGCGCGGTGAGCTGGAGGCGATGCAGGATGGCGTGCGCAAGCTGACGCCCGACGCCATCAGTTCGCTGCAGAGCGAAGTCGCGCTGCTGACCCAGCTGGTGGAAGACCTGCACCAGCTGTCGCTCTCCGACGCGGGCGCCCTCGCCTACCGCAAACAGCCGGTGGATCTGGTCAGTCTGCTGGAGGTGGTGGCGGGCAGTTTTGGCGAACGCTATCGCAGCCGGGGGTTGACGCTCAGCCTGATGCTGCCGGCGCAGGCCAGCAGCTTTGGCGATCCGGACCGGCTGATGCAGCTGTTTACTAACCTGCTGGAAAACAGCCTGCGCTACACCGATGCCGGCGGCACGGTGCAGCTCAGTATGCAGCTCAGCGGCGAGCAGTGGCAGCTGCAGTTTGCCGACAGCGCACCGGGCGTCGAGCGCCAGCAGCAGGCGCAGCTGTTTGAGCGCTTCTTCCGCGCCGAAAGCTCGCGCAATCGCGCCAGCGGCGGCTCCGGGCTCGGTCTGGCGATCTGCAAGAATATTGTTGAGGCGCATGACGGCAGCATTAATGCGGCCGACTCTGATTTAGGTGGGCTGAAAATCACGCTAAACTTGCCGTATGTTCCTCACTAGACACCCTTTATGAGCACGGAAAATAGCGATCCCCTGATTCTTGTTGTGGAAGACGAACCCAAACTGGCGCAGCTGATGATTGATTATCTGCAGGCGTCAAACTACCGCACGCACCACCTCGCCGATGGCAACGCGGTACTGAGTTACGTGCAGCAAACGCCGCCGGACCTGATGCTGCTGGATTTGATGCTGCCGGGCCGTGACGGCCTGACGCTGTGTCGGGAAATTCGCCGCTTCTCTGAGCTGCCGATTATCATGGTGACCGCACGCACGGAAGAGATCGATCGCCTGCTCGGGCTGGAGATTGGCGCTGACGACTATATCTGCAAACCCTTCAGCCCGCGTGAAGTGGTGGCGCGGGTGAAAACCATTCTGCGCCGGGTGAAACGTTCACCAGAAGAGGCGCAGCTGGCCTCGCATCTGCTGATCGACGAAGGGCGTTTCCAGGCCAGCTGGCGCGAACAGCCGCTGGAGCTGACGCCTGCCGAGTTCCGCCTGCTGAAAACCCTGGCGCTGGAGCCGGGCAAAGTGTTTTCGCGCGAGCAACTGCTGAACCATCTGTATGACGACTATCGCGTGGTCACCGATCGCACCATTGACAGCCACATCAAGAACCTGCGGCGCAAGCTGGAGAACCTTGATGCCGAACAGCCGTTTATTCGCGCCGTGTACGGCATGGGATATCGCTGGGAAGCGGATGTTGGCCGCCTGCTGTAACCGCTTAGATTGATCCAGGTCAATTTACATCGGGAGTCGCCCTGCCTACAATTCCCCACCTTTTGCAGGGCCGCCTGACGCGGCCGCTGCACGTGCCATCCGTGATGGCATGCTGACCTGACATCAGTGAGAACTCCCCATGCTTAAACCCGAACTGCTTTCGCCGGCAGGCACGCTGAAAAATATGCGTTACGCCTTTGCCTACGGCGCCGATGCGGTGTATGCCGGCCAGCCGCGCTACAGTCTGCGCGTGCGCAACAACGAATTCACCCATGAAAACCTCGCCAAAGGCATCAGCGAGGCGCACGCGCTCGGCAAGAAGTTTTACGTGGTGGTGAACATTGCCCCGCACAACGCCAAGCTGAAAACCTTTATCCGCGATCTGACGCCGGTCATCGAAATGCAGCCGGATGCGCTGATCATGTCCGATCCCGGCCTGATCATGCTGGTGCGCGACGCCTTCCCGCAGATGCCGATTCACCTGTCGGTGCAGGCTAACGCGGTGAACTGGGCCACGGTGAAGTTCTGGCAGCAGATGGGGCTGACGCGCGTGATTCTGTCACGCGAGCTGTCGCTGGAGGAGATCGCCGAAATTCGCCAGCAGGTGCCGGAGATGGAGATCGAAATCTTTGTCCACGGCGCGCTGTGCATGGCCTACTCCGGCCGCTGCCTGCTCTCTGGCTATCTGAATAAGCGCGATCCCAATCAGGGCACCTGTACCAACGCCTGCCGCTGGGAATATAACGTGGCCGAAGGCCAGCAGGATGAGGTCGGCAACATTGTTGGCTTCCATCAGCCGGTTGCGGTGCAGCCCGCGACGCTCGGCGTCGGTCAGCCTACCGACCGGGTATTCCTGCTGGAAGAGAAGATGAAGCCAGGCGAGGTGATGAGCGCGTTCGAAGATGAGCACGGCACCTACATCATGAACTCGAAAGATCTGCGCGCGGTGGCGCACGTCGAACGCCTGAGCCAGATGGGCGTGCATTCGCTGAAAATTGAGGGCCGCACCAAATCGTTCTACTACTGCGCGCGCACCGCGCAGGTGTACCGCCGCGCAATCGACGATGCAGCCGCCGGCAAACCTTTCGATCCGGCACTGCTGGAGACGCTGGAAGGGCTGGCGCACCGCGGCTATACCGAAGGTTTTTTGCGTCGCCACACCCATGACAGCTATCAAAACTACGAACAGGGTTTTTCCATTTCGGAGCGTCAGCAGTTTGTCGGTGAATTCACTGGTGAGCGGCGCGGTACGTGGGCGCAGGTGGCGGTGAAGAACAAGTTCATGCTGGGCGATAGCGTAGAGATCATGACGCCGGACGGCAATCTCAACTGCACGCTGCAGGCGATGCAGAATGACAAGGGTGCCGCGGTTGAGGTGGCTCCGGGAGATGGTCATCGCGTCTGGATCAGCGTGCCGGAGGGGGTCGATCTGGCTTATGCGCTGCTGCTGCGCAATTTTACCGACGGTAACAGCACTTACGATCCGCACGGTAAAAATCGCACTAAATGAAAAGAAAACGGCGAAGTTAGAACAGGATCACAGACCGCCGCTTCGCCGCGCTTTAGAATCGCGCCTGCTGCTAACGAGTAACAACAAACAGCAGGTAGTACCAGGAACCACCTCATTCACCCGCCCGGCTCCCCCGTGCGGGTTTTCTTTTTTTCATCGTTCGCCGATAAAGTTCCCGCCGCAGCTATGCTATAACCACAGCTCTGTCTTACTCATCAGGGAAGCGATAATGCAAAATAAACCCCTCACTTTGCTGATTCTGAATGGAAAAGGCGCAGGCAATGAAGAGTTGCGCGCCGCCGTGAATACCCTGCGCGACGAAGGCTTTAACCTGGCGGTGCGCGTGACCTGGGAAAAAGGCGACGGTGACCGCTACGTGCAGGAAGCGCTGCAGTTGCAGGCGGAAACCGTAGTGGCTGGCGGCGGCGATGGCACCATCAATGAGATTGCCACCGCGCTGGCCGCCCTGCCGCCAGCGCAGCGGCCGGTGCTGGGGATTTTACCGCTTGGCACTGCCAACGATTTTGCTACCAGCGCCGGTATCCCGGCAGAAATGGAAGCGGCACTGCGGCTGGCGGTGCTGGGCAAAGCCACGGCCATCGATCTGGCGCGGGTGAACGGCGACCGTTACTTCATCAACATGGCGACCGGCGGTTTTGGCACACGCATCACTACGGAAACGCCGGAGAAACTGAAATCGGCGCTGGGCGGCGTCTCCTATTTTATTCATGGCCTGATGCGCGTTGATGCGCTGAAGCCGGACAGCTGCGAAATCAGCGGACCGGGCTTTCACTGGCAGGGTGACGCGCTGGTGATTGGCATTGGCAATGGCCGTCAGGCCGGTGGCGGACAGCGGTTGTGTCCGGAAGCGCTGATCAATGACGGACAACTTAATCTCAGCATCGTAACCGCCCAGGAGCTGCTGCCAACGCTGCTGCACTCGCTGACGCGCGACGACGAAAACCCGAACATTGTCGCGGCACAGCTGACGTCACTGACCATCCGTTCACCGCATGAGATGACCTTTAACCTCGACGGCGAGCCGCTGTCCGGCAGCGAGTTTGTGATTGAGGTGCAGCCCGGCGCGCTGAGCTGCCGCCTGCCGCCGCAGTGTGCGTTGCTGGCGTAATCTTTGGAAAATTCCTGCATTATCCCGGTGCGCATAAATGCGCACCCTAAGAGGCTCGCCATCCCTGCACGCACCGTGTAGGGTCGCCATTGATGGCGACCGGTCACGTGCGTCTGCGGCTGACGCTCTGCGTCACACCTTCATCCAGCGGCGCTCCACGGCGGAAATCGCCACCGCTTCCAGCACCTTCTGCACCTGCAGCCCCTCGGCAAAATCCGGCCACATGCGATCGCCGGCGGCAATGCCGTTGATCAGATCGCGAATCTCGACCGTTTTCTGATCGTTAAAACCGATGCCGTGACCGGCCGAGACACAGAAGCTGGCGTAATCCGGGTGCGCCGGACCGGTGAGAATGGTTTTAAAGCCCTGACGACCGGCCGGATCGTCGTGCAGATACAGTTCCAGCTCAGCCATGCGCTCCTGCGTGTAGCGCAGCGTGCCTTTGGTGCCGGTCACCACATAAGTCAGCCCCATCTTGCTGCCGCAGGCGATACGCGAGGTTTCAATCACGCCGTGCGCGCCATTTTTAAAGCGCAGCAGCGCGCTGGCCTGATCTTCATTTTCCACCGGCAGCAGACGTGACGGCGCCTTCGGATCTGGTCGCTGTTTGATCACCGTCATCATGTCACCGCTCACCTCATCAATATCACCGACCAGATAGTGCGCCATGTTGACGATATGCGCCGCCAGATCGCCAAGCGCGCCGAGACCGGCCAGCGTTTTCTGGCAGTGCCAGTCGAGCGGCGTCTCCGCGCGCGCCAGGTAATCTTCGTTATGGGTGCCGTAAAAGTGCACCACTTCGCCGATCTCACCGCGCGCGATAATCTCCCGTGCCAGCTGGCTGGTGGGGTTTTTCATGTAGTTGAAGCCTACCAGGGTTTTCACTCCCGCCTGCTCTGCCGCCTGCACCATCTCTTCGGCATCCGCCACCGAGAGCGACAGTGGCTTTTCGGAGTAGACGTGCTTGCCGTGGCGAATCGCCTCCAGCGCCATCTCTTTGTGCAGGAAATTGGGCGCGCAGATATCGACCACGTCGATGTGCGGATCGCGCACCAGCTCGCGCCAGTCGCCCGTCGAACGGGCAAAGCCAAACGTCGCCGCCTGCTGCGCCGCCAGCGCCGGATTCACCTCTGCCAGCATCTCGCGCACAATCTCACCCTTCAGGGCGAACACCGTGGGTGCCTGCGCATAGGCAATCGCGTGACAACGCCCAATATATCCACTGCCAATCATACCGATTCTGACTTTGTTCATGCTGCACCTGCGGTTCACGGGGATGAGTTTCCCGGAATATATGTTTCGTTTTGGGTGGCGACAACGGCGAAATGAAATATCTGTGATCATACATGCGAGGTATCTGACAGAAGCGACAAATCAGAATGTAATTTTGCATAGCATTGGTGACATCTCTCACAATCAGGCGCAGTGCTGGCGCTAATTCGCGCCATCGCGCGGGCCCGCGTCGGGCAATTGACGCTTTATTCAGCAGTCAGAAAAAATTGTGAAAAAGAGCTTTGACAAGCCACAGCCTGCCCGATAATATGCGCCCCGTTCCAAACGATTCCTCTGTAGTTCAGTCGGTAGAACGGCGGACTGTTAATCCGTATGTCACTGGTTCGAGTCCAGTCAGAGGAGCCAGATTTAGAAAAGCCCGTTTTTAAGCGGGCTTTTTGCTTTTCTGCGTTCTGACGTTCAGATACCGCCATACCACTCGTAACCGCGATCTTCCCAGTAGCCGCCGCGTCCGCCCCACAGCTGGGCAAACGAATCCACCACTTTAATTTCCATCAGATACTTGGCGTGCTTGTAACCGAGCTGGCGCTCGACCCTGAGACGCAGCGGCGCGCCGTGCGCGACCGGCAGCGGCTGATCGTTCATACGGTAGGCCAGCAGCGTTTGCGGATGCCACGCATCCTGCAGATCGATACTTTCGTAGTAGCGCCCGCTGCCGTCCAGCGTCTGCTCCAGTTCGTCGGCACACAGGAACACCACGTAGCGGGCACCTGGCCGCAGGCGCGCCGCATCCAGCACCAGTCCGAGCGGTACGCCCTGCCATTTGCCAATCGCGCTCCAGCCCTCCACGCAGTCGTGCCGGGTAATCTGCGTGCGACTGGGAAACCGCTGCAGATCGCTGAGCGATAAACTCAGCGGCTGTTGCACCAGCCCGGTGACGCGCAACCGCCAGTCGGCAAACCCGTTCGCCAGCAAACGCGCATATTCGTCGGAGTCAGGCATTTGCGTGCCGTTGGCGCGGAACAGCGGCGAAATATCGGCCTCGCTGAACTCCGGTGCCAGCCGCTGGCCGCCCAGCAGGCGCTGGCTGGCACGCGTCAGCCGCTCGGTCTGATTGAGCCAGCCGCTGACCGTGTCATTTTGCGTCAGTTGATCGCAACCGCTCAGCAGCGCCGCGCCGGCGCCGGACAGCGCGCCCAGCAGCAGGCGGCGACGCGACAGCTCGATTTTCATGATGGGGTATCCTCTTTGTCGATCGCGTAACGGCCGGTGATCATCGAACGCAGGTTATTGAACACGCCTGACACCAGCACCATCACTACATGCACCAGCACAAACAGCACCAGCAGCGTGGCGGTGATAAAGTGCACCGTGCGCGCCGTGGGACGGCCGCCAAACAGATCGGGTAAAAACGGCAGCGCCGCATCCAGCGCTGGCGACAGGGTTAATCCACTGAGCAGCATCAGCGGCAACAGTATGAAGATCACCAGCAGATAGCTGAGTTTCTGCAGCGCGTTATAGCGCCGCGCCGCTTCACCGCGGGCGAAGCGCAGCCGGGCGTGGTCGCAAATCTCCTGCCACAAATGACGCGCGCCCAGCTGCTGACGGTCGGGCAACAGATCGCGGCGAAAGTGCCGGTACCAGAAACCGTGCAGCAGATAAATCACGCCGTTGAACAGCAGCAGCCAGGCAAAAAAGAAGTGCCAGTGGCGACCGGCTCCCAAATCCTGCCACGACGGCAGCGTCATCCAGCCGGGGAACGCGCGCGCCGTCAGCGTGCCCTCCAGCTTCGAGACACCGAGCACGCCGGTGGTATTCAGTTGCAGCGAGCCGAGCCGGACAAATCCCTGCTGCTGACGATTGCCGATTTCAAACACCGGCTGCTCATGGTCTGCGCCATACAGGCCGACATACAGACGTGGATGCGCATTAAAGATTTGCAGTCCGCTCATCAGCAGTACGGCAAAACACAGGGCGTTGACCCAGTGCGTCACGCGCACCAGCAGCGAATGACGACGGATTAGCGTTTTACTGCGGGAAGGTGAAGGCTGTTGCATCATCGAGCCCCTTACCAGCCAGGCGAGGCCTGGCTGGAGCCGGATTACATCGGCGGCACTACGCCGTTTTTGCCGACAATGACATTGCCTGCGGTGAGCTTGCCGTCGGCGCCCTTCTCGGCCGGAACAAACACCGTGGTGCCGGGTTTCAGGTCATCCGGGGTGGCCGCCGCCAGCGTCACCACCGGCGTACCAGCCGGAATGGCAATTTTTTTCTGATGGCCGTGGTAGCTCACCGTGACTTCGCTGTTGTCCACCGAGGTGACGCTATTGGCGACTGTGGCGTTGGTCATTGAGCTGCCCGGCTTCAGATCCCAGCTGAAGTTGCCCTCGCCTGCACCTTTCAGCTGCGCCGGGAAAATCAGCACTTCGAGCGCGCCATCTCCGCCGCCTGCTTTCGGCAGCGAGGCAATGCCCACGTAATCGCCCTTTTTGATGTCGCTGATGCTGGCCTTCGCCACCGCAGACACCATCGCGCCTGGCTTCATGGCCACGCTGACCTCCGATCCTTCGCGTGAGTTGATAGTGAGCTGCTGCCCGTTTACCGATTCAACAACGCCACGTACCTGCACTTTTTGCCCCGCCATCTCTGCCGCCATCGCCGGCGACAGCGTGGCGCCGGCCAGCAGTGAACCGGCAATCAGCAGTGAAAGGCGTTTGTAATGTGATAAGACCGTCATGGAGTGTTCCTTTTGATGATAAGCGCTGCCTCAGCGGCAGCCCTGTGCCAGAAATCATTCAACCCAAAGCGCAATAACATTGCGGCAAAAGGCGCTGGAAAACAAACCTACTAGTTGGTAGATTAAAAAACAAGATAATTTTTCACCCTGTACTTTGTCATGTCATTATTTTGTCTTAGCCTGAGCCTCGCGCAGATCCAGCGCCTGGGTTGAACATTGGGAGCATCAGTATGGAAATGCAGTTACGATCGGCCACGTTAGCGCTGCTGATTTGCAGCTGTTCCGCCGCCGCGGCAGAACTTAGCAGTCCTTCGCCGGGCCAGCTTATTAACACGCGTTTGTCTTACATGAAGGATGTGGCGGGTTATAAAGCGCAGCATCATCAGCCGATTGAAGATTTGGGTCAGGAGCGTAAGGTGCTGGACAAAGCCCTGGCGGAAGCGCGTCAGCTGGGTCTGGACGATGCCACGGTGCAGCCGTTTATTCAGGCACAGATGGATGTGGCGAAAGCGGTGCAGTATCGCTATCGCGCCGACTGGCTGGCAACGCCGGAGCCGCACTGGCAGCCGCGTCCGCTGGATGAGGTGCGCAAAAGCATTGGTCATTACAGCGACGCGATTCTGACGCAGCTTGCCGCGCAGTTGAAACAGGGCGCGACGCTGCAGGCACCGCAAAAGGCCGAATTTATGCGCGACATTCAGCAGCGCAACGTGTCATCGCAGGATAAAGAGTTATTGTGGCGCACGCTCAGCGCGGTGACGTTACGGCGGCCGTGATGTTGCGCGGCGAGCGTGCCGTCGATCGCAGCAGGCCTGTCATTTAGCTGCGTTTATTCCGGTCGCCCTGAATGGCGACCCTGTAACCGGGTGACGACTTTCAAGGGTGCGCAGTGATGCGCACCGCAACGCCATTCTGAAACTTCTCTTTGCAACTACCCTATCCGCTCTGTGATTGCGTTCACAACTCTGCAACAGCAACTTGTATGGTAGTATTATTGCGCGTATTTTTTCGTCATTACTGTCGCGTTATTACTGGTGTGCCGCGCCTTCAGGCCACCAGCCAGGAGTGAATGATGAAAAGTGTGGTGATTGAACAACCGGGCAAACTGCTGCTGGCCGAGCGCGCGCTGCCGCAGCCCGCCGCTGATGAAGTACGGGTAAAAGTGAAATTTGCCAGCATCTGTGGCTCTGACGTGCACATCTGGCACGGTCACAATCCATTTGCCCGCTATCCGCGCGTGATCGGCCATGAGTTTTTCGGCGTGATTGACGCGGTCGGACAGGACGTCGATGCCAGCCGGCTGGGCGAGTGCGTGGCGGTCGATCCGGTGGTGAGCTGCGGCCACTGCTATCCCTGCTCCGTTGGCCGTCCCAATGTCTGTCAGTCACTGCAGGTGATTGGCGTCCACCGCGACGGCGGCTTCAGCGAGTATGCGGTGGCGCCAGCCAAAAATGCCCATCGCCTGCCGGCGAGCATTCCCGACCAACTCGCCAGCCTGGTTGAGCCCTTCACCATTGCCGCGAATATCACGGCGTTCCTCAAACCGCAGCCACAGGATGTGGCGCTGATTTACGGTGCCGGTCCGATGGGGCTGACCGCCATTCAGGTGCTGAAAGGCGTGTACGGCGTACAGCAGGTGCTGGTGGTCGACCGCCTGCCGGAGCGGCTGGCGCTGGCGCAGCAAAACGGTGCCGATCGCCTGTTCAACAACAGCGAGATCCCGCTGGCGGCGCAGCTGGAAGGCGTTCAGCCGACGCTGATTATCGACGCCGCCTGCCATCCGGCGATCCTCGCTGAAGCGGCGGCGCTGGCCTCGCCGGCGGCGCGTATCGGCCTGCTCGGGTTTTCTGCTGAGCCGTGCAGCCTGACGCAGCAGGCGTTGACCAGCAAAGAGCTGTCGCTGTTTACCTCGCGCCTGAACAGCAACCGCTTCCCGCAGGTGATTGCGTGGCTGGAACAGGGGCTGATCAAGCCGGAGAAACTGGTCACCCACTATTTCCCGCTGGCGCAGATCGAGCGCGCCATGACGCTATTTGAACAAGACCCGCGCACCTGCTGCAAAGTGATCCTGCAAATGGATTGAGTGATGCGCCACACCAGATGTCCCTGACGCCGGTGCGTACCCGCCGGCCACAACAATAATCCCCTGCATAAATCAGGCGCAGCGCCGCGGTCATCAAGGTCATCTCCCCGTGATGCTGCAGCCTGAAGAAGAACAGGGAAACGGAGTTTCTATGCTGAAGAATCTACGCTGGACCCTCGTACTGCTGCTGTTCCTGGTTTATATGATCAACTACCTCGATCGTATTGCCCTGTCGCTCACCGTGCCGCTGGTGGAAAAAGATCTGATGATCAATGCCGAGCAGTTCGGCCTGATCTTCGGCAGCTTCTTCTTCGGCTATGCGCTGTTCAACTTTATTGGCGGCCTGGCCACCGATAAATTTGGCCCGACGATTGTGCTCGGCACCGCTGTCGGCATGTGGTCACTGTTCTGCGGCATGACCGCGCTGGCGACCGGTTTCTGGTCGATGATGATTCTGCGCGTGCTGTTCGGCATGGCGGAAGGTCCGATTTGCGCCTCGGCCAACAAAGCCATCAACGGCTGGTTCCCGAAAAAGCAGGCTGCCACCGCCATGGGCCTGCTGAGCGCCGGCTCTCCGCTCGGCGGCGCGGTCGCCGGGCCGATTGTCGGCTACCTGGCGCTCTCCTTCGGCTGGCGTCCGGCGTTTGTGGTGATCTGCCTGATTGGTCTGGTGTGGATGGCGCTGTGGTTCTTCTTCGCCGCCGATAATCCGGCGCGCAGTAAGCGCGTCTCTGCGCAGGAGCGCGCGCTGGTAGAGAAACTGAAAGCGGAAGAGCCGGCGGATATCATCGACGCGGACGGCAAAGCGCACGGCATGGGCTACTATCTGCGTCAGCCGATTATCCTCGTTACCGCCTTCGCCTTCTTCTGCTACAACTACATTCTGTTCTTCTTCCTGAGCTGGTTCCCGGCCTATCTGGTGCAGGCGCACGGGCTGGATATCAAAGCCATGAGCATCACGACCATGATCCCGTGGATTGTCGGCTTCGTTGGCCTGGCGCTGGGCGGCTGGATTTCCGATAAAATCTTTACTATCACCGGTAAGCTACTGCTATCGCGCAAGATTGTGCTGGTAGTGTCGCTGCTGGCGGCAGCGATATGTGTGGCGCTGGCGGGCACCATCAAAGAGGTGAATTCGGCGGTGATCATGATGTCGATCTCCATCTTCTTCCTCTACATCACCGGTGCCATTTACTGGGCGATTATTCAGGATGTGGTGCACAAAAGCCGCGTCGGCAGCATCAGCGGCTTTATCCACCTGATTGGCAGCCTGTCCGGCATTATCGGCCCGATCGTTACCGGCTTCATCGTGCAGCACACCGGCAAATTTGACAGCGCCTTTGTGCTGGCGGGTGTGGTGGCGGCCCTTGGTGCGCTGCTGGTGCTGTTTGTGATTCGCAGCCCGAAAGCCAGCGACAAACCGGTTTCCGTTTAATCGAATGACTCTGCCGGGGCGCCGCGCGCCCCGTTTGCCACAAGGATTATGCATGTTACAACCCGATCGCCTTCCCGCTGACGTACAGCGCCCCCGTTACGACCGCAGCCAGCTGAAAACCCGCATGGTGCACATCGGTTTTGGTGCCTTTCACCGCGCGCATCAGGCGCTGGCCACTGACCAACTGGCGCAGCACGGCAGCGACTGGGGCTACTGCGAAGTGAATCTCAACAGTGGCGCGCTGATCGCCGCTCTGCGCCAGCAGGATTTGCTGTACAGCGTGACCGAAATGGCCGACGACAGCCTGCACACGCGCATTGTTGGCGTAATTACCCAGGCGCTGCACGCGAAAAGTGACGGTATTGAGGCGGTGATTGAAGCGATGAGCCAGCCGGAAATCGCCATCGTGTCGATGACGGTCACGGAAAAAGGCTACTGTTCGCTGCCGTCGAGCGGCCAGCTCGACCTGACGCATCCGGACATCGTGCACGATGTGGCGCATCCTGACGCGCCGCGCTCGCTGCCCGGCGTGATCCTGGCGGCGATTGAACGCCGTCGCCAGCGCGATCTGCCGCCGTTTAGCGTGATGTCGTGTGATAACATGCCGGAGAACGGCCACGTTACGCGCAATGTGATAACCCAGCTGGCGCAGCGTCGCAGCCCGGCGCTGGCGGATTACATTCAGACCCACCTCACCTTTCCCTCAACCATGGTGGATCGCATCGTACCGGCGATGACCGATGAGGCTTTCGCGACGCTGGAAGCGCGGCTGGGCAGTCGCGATCCGGTGGCGGTAGAAGCCGAACCTTTTTTCCAGTGGGTGATTGAAGATAACTTCGTCAGCGGCCGCCCGGCGTGGGAACAGGCCGGTGCGGAGCTGGTGCGTGATGTGCTGCCGTACGAAGAGATGAAGCTGCGCATGCTCAACGGCAGCCACTCGTTCCTGGCTTATCTCGGCTATCTGGCCGGGTATCAGCACATCAGCGATTGCATGGCCGATGCGAATTTTCATCAGGCGGCGCGCGAGCTGATGCTGCAGGATCAGGCACCCACGCTGCGCACGCAGGATGTCGATTTGGTCGCCTATGCCGACTCGCTGATCGCCCGTTACGAAAACCGGGCGATTAAACATCGCACTTATCAAATCGCCACCGACGGCACGCAGAAACTGCCACAGCGCCTGCTGGATAGCGTGCGCTGGCATCTGCGTAACGGGACGGCCTGTGATTATCTGCTGCTGGGCGTAGCAGGCTGGATGCGCTATATCAGCGGCGTCGATGAGCAGGGCGCGGCGATTGAGATTCGCGATCCGCTCAGCGCACAGCTGGCCAGCATTGTTGCCAATAGCGAGGATGGCCCGCAGCGCGTTGAGGCCTTACTGCGCCTGCAGGCGGTGTTCGGCGACGATTTACGTTATCACTCAGTGTTTGTTACGCGGCTTACCGAGCTGTATCAGCAGCTGCGGCTTACCGGTGCACGCGCCACGGTGCAGGCGCTGGTCACAGAAGGCTAAGCCGCCTGCACAAATGTGTAGCGCAGACGCAGCGTGCTGATTAGACTGACGCTTTCTCATCGGGCTGGCGGCGGCCAGCCGTAATACGGATATTGCTGCATGTCGATTGCCTATACCATAACCACCAGCGAACCGGTAAATCAGCAGATTTATCGCTATCTGCGGAAGGATATCGTGACCTGCGTGATCCATCCGGGCTCGCTGCTGTCGGAGAAAGAAGTGTCGGCGCGCTTCAACGTGTCGCGGCAGCCGGTGCGGGAAGCCTTTATCAAACTGGCGGAAGCCGGCCTGGTGCAGGTTCTGCCGCAGCGCGGCACCTTCGTGCGCAAAATCTCCGCCCAGCGCGTGGCCGACGGCCGTTTCATCCGTGAAGCGGTGGAGATCGCCGTGGTTCGTCGCGCCGCGCTGGAGATCGCTGCCACCGGACTGATGGCGCTGGAACACAATCTGCAGCTGCAGCGTCTGGCAGCGGAACGCCACGACAGCCAGGCGTTTCTGGCGCTCGACGATGAGTTTCACCGGTTGATTGCCGAAGGCATTGACTGCCTGCTGGCGTGGGAGACGGTGGAGAACATTAAAGCGACGATGGACCGCGTGCGCTTTCTGACGCTGAGCGAAGTGTCGCCGCCGGAGAGCCTGATTCAGCAGCACGAAGAGATTTTTGCCGCGCTGAAAGCGAAGAATGCCGATGCGGCTGAGAAGGCGATGCGGCGACATCTGCAGGAGATGATTCTGACCATCACGCCGATTGCCGAGCGCAACAGCGAATGGTTTGAAGGGCCGTAGTGTTGTGGGGGGCTTTGAGCTTGAGGTGTGGTGCGGTGCGGTGTGATACGGTGCGGTGTGATGCCCTCACCCCGGCCCTCTCCCACCGGGAGAGGGAGCTGTTCCAGTAAGCTGTCAGAGAATTAATACATTAAAAAACCGCACAAAACAGTCCCCTCTCCCGCTCGTGGGAGAGGGTTAGGGTGAGGGGGAAAAACGCCCCTCACCCCATCAGGCAATCGTCACATCTTTCGCCAGATACACATCCTGCACCGCATTAATCAGCGCCACGCCCTCTTTCAGCGACTTCTTAAACGCCTTGCGTCCGAGAATCAGCCCCATGCCGCCGGCGCGTTTATTGATCACCGCCGTACGCACCGACTCCGCCACATCGGTCGCACCGGCTGAAGCCCCGCCGGAGTTAATCAGCCCGGCGCGCCCCATGTAGCAGTTGGCCAGCTGGTAGCGCACCAGATCGATCGGATTCTCACTGGTCAGCTTGCTGTACACGCGCTCATCGGTGTGGCCAAACTTCACCGCGTTATAGCCGCCGTTATTCTCCGCCATTTTCTGCTTCACAATGTCGGCACCAATGGTGGCCGCCAGATGGTTAGCCTGACCGGTCAAATCGGCGCTGGCGTGATAATCCACCCCATCCTTCTTGAAATCGTTGTTGCGCAGATAGGCCCACAGCACCGTCACCATGCCCAACTCGTGCGCGCGCTCGAAGGCCGCTGCAATTTCCTCGATCTGCCGGCGTGACTGCTCAGAACCAAAATAGATGGTGGCGCCGACCGCAACCGCGCCCATGTTGAACGCCTGTTCAACGCTGGCGTACAGCGTCTGGTCATACTGCGTGGGATAGCTCAGGGTTTCGTTATGGTTCAGCTTGACCATAAACGGAATGCGGTGCGCGTAGCGACGTGACACAGAGGCCAGCACGCCATAGGTTGATGCCACACAGTTGCAGCCGGCTTCAATCGCCAGCTCGACGATATTCTTCGGGTCGAAATAGGCCGGATTGGCGGCGAACGAGGCGCCAGCAGAGTGTTCCACGCCCTGATCCACCGGCAGAATCGACAGATAGCCGGTACCCGCCAGACGGCCGGTGTTGTAGAGCGTCTGCATATTGCGCAGTACCGCAGGAGAACGATTGTTATCAATCATCACGCGATCGACATAATCCGCGCCCGGCAAATAAAGGCTGTCCGCTGGAATGGTCATGCAGCGATGTTGAAGAAGCGTATCCGCCTCTTTACCCAATAACTGTACGATGTCCGTCATGTTCGCTCCTGATAAATGGCTGGAAAAGAACCGGCACCTGCCGATTCGCCCCCACAGCCTGGACCGAAACGCGCCAGGCTGGCAAATTGCTGACTCCATTTTTCAGACGGATACGCAGTGAAAAAACGGCAATCTGGCGTTACGCCCTACCACCACTGATGGAAATGATGCACCGGCCCAATGCCGTGACCGACCTCCAGCGAATCGGCGTGCAGCAGCGCCTGCTGCAGCCAGGCCTTGGCCTCCGCTACGGTGCCCGCCCAGTCCGCATGGCGCGGTCGCAATGCCGCCAGCGCCGCCGACAGCGTGCAGCCGGTGCCGTGCGTATGACGGGTGTTAACGCGCGGCGCGGTAAAGCGCTGGCGGCCGGCGCGGGTGATCAGCCAGTCCGGGCTTTCCGCATCGCTGAGATGACCGCCCTTCATCAGCACCGCTTCGCAGCCCAGTTCCAGCAGCGCATCGCCCTGCTGCAGCATAGTCGCCTCGTCCTGCGCCATGCGGCAACCCAGCAGCGCCGCGGCTTCCGGCAGATTGGGCGTGATCAGCGATACCTGCGGCAGCAGCAGTTCACGAATGCTGGCTACCGCATCGTGCGACAGCAGCGCATCGCCGCTTTTGGCAATCATCACCGTATCCAGCACCACAAACGGCAGGCTGGCGCGTTTCAGCTTCTCTGCCACCACCTCGACGATCGCCGTCTCCGCCAGCATACCGATTTTGGCGGCGTCAATGCGCACGTCGTCCAGCACCGAGTCGAGCTGCGCCGCGACAAATGCCGGTTCGATGCGATACACCGACTGCACGCCGCGGGTGTTCTGTGCCACCAGTGCGGTAATCACGCTGGTGCCGTACGCGCCGAGCGCGGAAAACGCTTTCAGATCGGCCTGGATACCTGCGCCGCCGCTGGGGTCGGTGCCGGCAATGGTCAATGCATTGATACGTTTCATGCCGCCACCTCCAGCGTCCACAGCGCATCGAGAAAAGCGGCGACGAAGCTGCCGGGCCCTGCCACGCTGCGCGCGGCCTGCTCTCCCGCCAGTGACATTACGCGGCAGGCCGCTGCCACGTGCTGGATGCGCTCACCCGGCAGGCTGCTGCACGCCGCGACGACGGCGGATAGCGCACAACCGGTGCCGACCACGCGCGTCATCAGCGGGCTGCCGCCGGGAATCGCCAGCGTCTGGCGGCCATCGGTGACGTAATCGACTTCGCCGGTTACCGCGACAAGGGTCGTGCAGCGTTGCGCCAGCTGCTGCGCGGCGTTCAGTGCGGCATCGGCCTGATGCACGCTATCCACACCGCGTCCGCCCGTGGCCTGCTGGGCTAAGGCGAGAATCTCTGAAGCGTTGCCGCGAATGGCCGCCGGTCGCAGGCTCAGCAGCTGCTGACAGAATTCCGTACGCAGGGTTAGCGCGCCTACCGCCACCGGATCGAGCGTCCACGGTGTGCCGGCCTGGTTAGCGGCATGTACCGCCGCCAGCATCGCATCACGACGCTCGCGGGTTAAGGTGCCAACGTTAATCAGCAGTGCATCGGCGAAACCGGCAAACTGCGCCGCTTCATCGCCATCAATCACCATCGCGGGCGAAGCCTGCAGTGCCAGCAGCACGTTGGCAGTAAAAGTTTGCACCACGTCGTTAGTCATACAGTGCACCAGCGGTGCCTGCTGCCGCAGCAGTTGCAGAGAGTGCGCGAGTTGCGCCGGGGAAAGAGGGTCAGGCTGTGTCATAAGGCTCCCAACCGGCAATCAGGAAGGCGAATGCGGTCAGGCATCTGACTTCCCTACGCTGGCATTATCCAGATCAGGTATTACGGGTATTTCTCAGCCTTCACAAAGAAGGGCACCCCGAGTCATGCACGTCCGTGTCAGACGTGCCTTCACAGCATAAAGGGTCAGCTTAAAGTTGTAAATCCTGCGGCAGGTGCGCTTTTTTTGCCGGACAATGAAGAGCAAAAATACGTGCGCCATCAATTTTCATGATTTTTTGATCATCAGGAAAATATAAACAAATCGATGGAGATCAATTTCCCCAAAATACCGAAAATTCATCAGGATAGTTAATTTAATCTGCCGGGGCAGTATGCGGGAAATAAACAGAAGAAAGCGCGCAACTTGATTAATATCAAACCGGCCGGCGGCATAACGCGGCCTAATTCCCCTCCGGATTTGAAGACCGCTGTTTCACCTTCACCCGGAATCGCTAATGACTTTATTCAGTTTTCTTCCGCACGCGCATCACTGGCACAATATCATCATTTCCCGTCAAGGCGCCGTTGCCCCCGGCGGCCGTTACCGGTACTCCACGTACCTCGAAGCCGAATGCAAACGCTGCGGCGAGCGCATCCATAAAATTTATTATCGCGATATCAGCGATGAACAGGCGCGTCGCTGGCTGGGATAAAAAAAAGCCCCGCAACACAGGTTGCAGGGCGCTTGCGTGGCTATCGCAAAACTTATTCAGCCGGTTTGGTGCGGATCAGGTAATCAAACGCGCTCAGTGACGCTTTGGCCCCTTCCCCGCTGGCAATGATGATCTGCTTGTACGGCACCGTGGTGCAGTCGCCGGCGGCAAATACGCCTTTCAGGCTGGTTTCGCCTTTGGCGTCGATCAGGATCTCGCCCATGCGGTTGCGCTCTACCGCGCCTTCCAGCCAGTTGGTGTTAGGCAGCAGACCAATCTGGACGAAGATACCGCTCAGCGCCAGTTCGTGGCTGGTCTGGTTATTGCGGTCGATGTAGGTCAGACCGGTAACTTTACTGCCGTCGCCTTTCACTTCGGTGGTCTGCGCGTTGAGGATCACATCGACGTTTTTCAGGCTGCGCAGTTTATCCTGCAGCACTTTATCGGCGCGCATTTCGCTGGCGAACTCCAGCAGCGTGACGTGCTCGACAATACCGGCCAGATCGATGGCCGCTTCAACGCCGGAGTTACCGCCGCCGATCACCGCCGTGCGTTTGCCTTTAAACAGCGGGCCGTCACAGTGCGGGCAGTAGGTTACACCTTTGGTGCGATACTGCTCTTCGCCCGGAACGCCCATGTTGCGCCAGCGTGCGCCGGTAGCAATGATGATGCTGCGTGATTTCAGCACCGCGCCGGAAGCGGTTTCGATGGCGTGCAGGCCGCCCTCTTTGGCTGCCGGAATCAGCTTGATGGCGCTCTGGGTGTCGATCACGTCAACGTCATAGTCATCAACGTGCGCACGCAGAGAACCGGCGAGCTTCGCCCCTTCGGTTTTCGGCACGGAGATGTAGTTTTCAATGTCAACGGTGTCCAGCACCTGGCCGCCAAAGCGCTCGCCCATCAGGCCGGTGCGGATGCCTTTACGCGCCGAGTAGATGGCCGCCGCAGCGCCCGCCGGGCCGCTGCCGACGATCAGCACTTCATAGGCATCACGCTTGTTCAGCTCTTCAGCCGCACGCTTATCCGCGTTGGTGTCTACCTTACCGACGATTTCTGCCAGGCTCATGCGACCCTGACCGAACTCTTTGCCGTTGAGGTAAACCGCCGGCACGCCCATGACGTTGCGTTCGGTGATCTCGTTCTGGAACATGCCACCGTCGATGGCGGTATGACGGATGCGTGGATTGAGCACCGCCATCAGGTTCAGCGCCTGTACCACGTCCGGACAGTTGTGGCACGACAGAGAGTAATAGGTTTCGAAATGCAGGTCGCTGTCCAGCGCAACAACCTGATCCAGCAGGCTCTGCGCCTCTTTCGACGGATGTCCACCGGTCTGCAGCAGAGCCAGCACCAGTGAAGTAAATTCGTGGCCCATTGGCGAACCGGCAAAGCGCGGACCGCTATGGCTGCCTGGGTTAGTAATCAGGAATGATGGTTTACGTACCGGTTGATCGTTCTCTTCACGGAAGCTGACTTTATCAGACAGACTCGCGATATCGGTCAGCAGAGTACGGATCTCTGCGGATTTGGCGCCATCGTCCAGTGTGGCAATCAACTCAACCGGTTTCGTTAGTTTCTCAAGGTAGGCCTTGAGCTGGGTTTTTAAATTGGTGTCGAGCATAGTGAGTTCCTGTGAAGAAAATCGGGTGCCGCAGCACCCGATGGAAGAAAGATCAAAGGGCGTAGATGACTTAGATTTTGCCAACCAGGTCCAGTGATGGAGCCAGCGTTGCGTCGCCTTCTTTCCATTTAGCCGGGCAAACTTCACCTGGGTGAGAAGCCACGTACTGAGCCGCTTTCACTTTACGCAGCAGGTCAGACGCGTCACGGCCGATGCCTTCTGCAGTGATTTCGATGGCCTGGATGATGCCTTCCGGGTCAACGATGAAAGTACCGCGGTCAGCCAGACCTTCTGCTTCACGCATGATTTCGAAGTTACGGGTCAGAGCACCGGTCGGGTCGCCGATCATCGCGTACTGGATTTTCGCGATGGTGTCTGAAGAACCGTGCCAGGCTTTGTGGGTAAAGTGCGTGTCAGTTGAAACGGAGTAGATGTCTACGCCCAGTTTCTGGAACTCTTCGTAGTGGTCTGCCACGTCACCCAGTTCAGTCGGGCATACAAAGGTGAAGTCAGCCGGGTAGAAGAAGAAAACACTCCATTTACCTTCAACGTCTTTCTCGGTTACGTCGATGAATTCGCCGTTTTTGAATGCAGCGTTTTTGAACGGTTTGATTTTGGTATTGATGATAGACATGGGTGACCTCCGTTAAAAAGATGTGATGCAGGCTACATAATTTTCGGGCCAACTTCTAATATGCAGACGTTATCAATCAGATAATCAAAAGCTATCAAAGTGCCGACGCCAGATTTGATGCGGCTTGCCGCGGCATTCTACACAGAAAAGCCGCAGAGTTAACAGGCTTTATCTTTGCGCGCGGCAACTGCTATTTTTTATAAACATTCAATCATCTTTGCTGCACGATTCAACTGCGTGCGCAACGCCGCTACAAAACGTGCCCGCTTACTCGTCATGGAGTCTGGAAGTGAAAATTCGTCTTTTTGAAGAAGCCGACCGCCCTTTTCTACGCACGCTGTATCTCGCGGCGCGCCGTCATAACTGGACATGGCTGGCCGGCGACGACTGGCAGCTGGAAGATTTCGACGCGATTATTCCCGGTGAAACGGTACTGGTGGCGGAGATCGATGGCCACCGCGCAGGGTTTGCCGGCGTGATGGATAACGATAATTTTTTGCACAGTTTGTATGTTGATCCGGCCTTTCAGGGCCAGGGCGTCGGCAGTGCACTGCTGAACGCGGTGCAGCAGCATTTTACCTCCACCGGCGCGCTGAAATGTCTGCTTCAGAACGAAGCGGCGCTGCAGTTTTATCAGCAGCACGGCTGGCAGCGCGAAGCGCTGGGAGAGAGCGAACAGGGCCAGTACGTGTTGATGCATCTGCCGCTGGCGTCACGCACCAGCGGCAGCTAAGGCTTAAACCGCGCGGAAGGCGATGTCGCCCGGAATCACCTCACCCTGCCAGTAAAGCTGGGCGGCAACCCGGCCCGCAAGTTCACGATACAGCGCGGTGAATTCACTCTCCGGACGGCGAATCACGGTCGGTTCACCGTCGTCGAGATCTTCGCGCAGATTAATGTGCAGCGGTAGCTGAGCCAGCAGGCGGGTGTGATAATCCTCAGCCAGCTTCTGCGCACCGCCGGTACCAAAAATCGGCTCATGATGGCCGCATTCGCTGCAGATGTGCATGCTCATGTTTTCCACCACGCCCAGCACCGGCACGCTGACTTTTTCGAACATCACCATGCCCTTGCGCGCATCAATCAGCGCAATGTCCTGCGGCGTGGTCACCACCAGCGCGCCGGTCACCGGCACGTTCTGCGCCAGCGTCAGCTGAATGTCACCGGTGCCCGGCGGCATATCCAGAATCAGGTAATCGAGATCCGGCCACAGCGTTTCGTTCAGCAGCTGCATCAGCGCCTTGCTGGCCATCGGTCCGCGCCACACCATCGCGTTATCGTCGGTCACCAGATAGCCGATAGAGTTGGTTGCCAGGCCGTGCGCCATGATCGGCGCCATGTGCGTGCCATCCGGCGAGGTGGGGCGCTGCTTTTCGGTGCCCAGCATGTCCGGGATCGACGGACCGTAAATATCCGCATCGAGAATACCGACGCGCGCCCCCTCGGCCGCCAGCGCCAGCGCCATATTCACGGCGGTGCTGGATTTGCCCACGCCCCCTTTACCGGAGCTGACGGCGACGATGTTTTTCACGCCGTTGACGCCCGGCTGATTTTTCACGCGTTTCAGGGTGGCAATGTCATGACGCAGCCGCCAGTCGATGGCGCGCGTGTTGGTCAGGCGCAGCAGTTCTGCACTGGTCTGGGCTTTCAGCGCCTCAAACGCGCTGGCCCAGGCAAATGGCATCACCAGTTCAATGTGCAGCTTGTCGTCGAGCAGCGCCACGTGGCGCAGCGCTTTGAGGGTAGTCAGATTGTGTTGCAGCGTCGGATGCTCAAACTCGCTCAGCACGCCGATAACCACGGCGCGCAACGCTTCAGGTGAATGATGGTCCCGGGATTGTGCGGTCATCCCAACTCCTTATTTAGTCATGACGCCAGACGATGGCGGTGTGCCATCAATCATATCAGATAGGCGCTAAAAGTGACGTGGCCGAGCTGCTGTGTTTACGCCAGAGGGTGCTTCGGTTAACATCTAAGCCCGATTTTTTATTCACGGAATGCTACGCAAATTATGACTCAAGTCGCTAAAAAACTACTGGTAACGTGCGCCCTGCCGTACGCAAACGGCTCTATCCACTTAGGTCACATGCTTGAACACATTCAGGCTGACGTGTGGGTCCGTTACCAGCGAATGCGTGGCAATCATGTGTTCTTCATCTGTGCGGACGACGCCCACGGCACGCCGATCATGCTGAAAGCCCAGCAGCTAGGTATCGCGCCGGAGCAGATGATTGCGGAAATGAAGCAGGAGCATGAGACCGATTTCGCGGGTTTCAACATCAGCTATGACAATTATCACTCCACGCACGGCGACGAAAACCGCCAGCT
The DNA here is from genome assembly GCF_059730845.1 of gamma proteobacterium symbiont of Scutellera amethystina. Classification (NCBI taxonomy): domain Bacteria; kingdom Pseudomonadati; phylum Pseudomonadota; class Gammaproteobacteria; species gamma proteobacterium symbiont of Scutellera amethystina. The sequence goes on along the minus strand of NZ_AP035935.1, from coordinate 1,521,918 downwards.
GTCTGAGCTGATTTACACGCGCCTGAAAGAGAACGGTTTCATTAAAAACCGCACCATTTCGCAGCTGTACGATCCGGAAAAAGGCATGTTCCTGCCTGACCGCTTCGTCAAAGGCACCTGTCCGAAATGTAAATCGCCCGATCAGTACGGCGATAACTGCGAAGTGTGCGGCGCGACCTACAGCCCGACCGAGCTGATTGAGCCGAAATCGGTGGTGTCAGGTGCGACGCCGGTGATGCGCGATTCTGAACACTTCTTCTTCGATCTGCCGTCCTTCAGCGCGATGCTGCAGGCGTGGACGCGCTCCGGCGCGCTGCAGGAGCAGGTGGCAAACAAGATGCAGGAGTGGTTTGAAGCCGGTCTGCAACAGTGGGATATCTCCCGCGATGCGCCGTACTTCGGCTTCGAAATCCCTGGTGCGCCGGGCAAATACTTCTACGTCTGGCTGGATGCGCCCATCGGCTACATGGGGTCGTTTAAGAACCTGTGCGACAAACGCGGCGCCATCGATTTCGACGAGTTCTGGAAGAAAGATTCCAGCACCGAGCTGTATCACTTCATCGGCAAAGACATCGTCTATTTCCACAGCCTGTTCTGGCCAGCGATGCTGGAAGGCAGCAATTTCCGCAAGCCGACCAACCTGTTTGTGCATGGTTATGTCACGGTGAACGGAGCGAAGATGTCGAAATCGCGCGGTACCTTCATCAAAGCCAGCACCTGGCTGCAGCACCTTGATGCCGACAGCCTGCGCTACTATTACGCGGCCAAGCTCTCTTCGCGCATCGACGATATTGACCTTAATCTGGAAGATTTCGTTCAGCGTGTGAACGCTGACATCGTTAATAAGGTGGTGAACCTCGCCTCGCGCAACGCCGGCTTTATCACCAAACGCTTTAACGGCCAGCTGGCAAGCGAACTGGCGGATCCGGCGCTTTATCAGACCTTTGTTGATGCGTCAGAGAAGATCGGTGAAGCCTGGGCCAGCCGCGAATACAACCGTGCGATCCGCGAGATCATGGCGCTGGCCGACCTGGCCAACCGCTACGTTGACGAGCAGGCACCGTGGGTGGTGGCGAAACAGGAAGGCCGCGATGCCGACCTGCAGGCGATTTGCTCGATGGGTATCAACCTGTTCCGCGTGCTGATGACCTGGCTGAAGCCGGTGCTGCCGTCGCTGAGCGAGCGCGCAGAAGCCTTCCTGCAAAGCGAACTGAGCTGGGATGGCATTGCGCAGCCGCTGCTCAACCACAGCGTAGCGCCGTTTAAAGCGCTGTATGGTCGTATTGAGATGGCAAAAGTGGAGGCGCTGATTGCGGCTTCGAAAGAGGACGCAGCAGCGGCGAACCAGCCGGCGGCAAGCGGTCCGCTGGCCGATGCACCAATTGGCGAGACCATCACCATTGATGACTTCGCCAAAGTCGACATGCGCGTAGCGCTGATCGAGCAGGCTGAGCTGGTAGAAGGTTCCGATAAGCTACTGCGTCTGCAGCTGGATCTGGGTGGCGAGAAGCGCCAGATTTTCTCGGGCATTCGCGCCGCTTATCCGGATCCGTCGGTGCTGGTGGGCAAGATGACCATCATCGTCGCTAACCTGGCGCCGCGCAAAATGCGTTTCGGCGTGTCCGAAGGCATGGTGCTGTCTGCCGGCCCTGGCGGCAAAGATCTGTTTGTGCTGTCAGTGGATAGCGGTGCCCAGCCGGGTATGCCGGTGAAGTAAGGGGTGGTGCGCGCTGGCCCTCACCCTAACCCTCTCCCGCCTGCGGGAGAGGGAACCGCTGAGTGCGGGGGTTGGGTTCAGAGCCATGCCTGCACATAGCAAAACACCGCACAAGGCTACCCCCTATCCCGCCTGCGGGAGAGTGAACTGCTGAGTGCGGGGGTTGGGTTCAGAGCCAGGCCTGCACCTCGTTCGCTTGTCTCCCTCTCCCGCTTTTGCCGGTGGGGCCGAACAGCGCACGTTGTTACCCATGTATCAAACCTGCACATAGCAAAACCCCGCACAAGACTACCCCCTCTCCCGCCTGCGGGAGAGGGCTGGGGTGAGGGGAAAACCGCACCGCGCTTATCGCGCCAATATCAGACAGCGATAAATCTCCGCCATCACCACCTCAAACTCATTAAATACCTGATGATTCCAGAAGCGAATTACGCGCCAGCCGCAGCGCTGTAAATACGCCGTGCGCCGGGCATCGTAAGCCTGATCTTCAGGCGTATTGTGCTGTCCACCATCCAGTTCCACGATCAGCGATTGCTCAACGCAGGCAAAATCAACGATGTACCCTCCTACTGGATGCTGGCGGCGAAACTTCGCGCCACACACATTTCGGTTGCGTAAATAACGCCATAGTTTTTGCTCCGCTTGCGGCATCGCCTTTCGCAGCGCGCGCTGCGGTTGCACGGTGTAGTTCATCGCTGCTCCTTCGCTCTGGCCACCAGCTTACGCCGCTTTACTCAGCTTCAAAGCAAAGGTGTTGAAATCCTGAATCTGCATTCCAGTGTGATCGCTAGCACGCTAAGCGCTTAATGCGTATGATGAAGCGCCACGAAAACAGGAGCCTGACATGCCCACCGTGCTATCTGCCTGCTGGCGCTATCTGCGCGCCTTTGCCATCGTCTATGCCGCGCTGTATGCCGGCAACGGCCTTGCCGCCCTGCTGCCATTTACCATTCCTGGCAGCATCCTTGGCATGCTGTTGCTGTTTGCCCTGCTGGCGCTGCAGATTATCCCGGTAACGTGGGTGAAACCCGGCTGTCAGCTGTTGATCCGCTACATGGCGCTGCTGTTTGTACCGATCAGCGTTGGCGTGATGGGCTACACCGATATCCTCAGCGCACAGTTTGGCCCGATTGTCGTCTCCTGTATGGTCAGCACCCTGCTGGTGTTGCTGATTGTCGGCCTGAGCGCCGAGCGCCTGCAGCGTCCGAAGGAGTCCGGCCATGAGTGACGCCTGGTGGTCACTGCCACTTACTGTGGTGGCGTATCTGCTGGCACGCCGTCTGGCAGCCAGAATCAACCTCTCCATCGTGAATCCGCTGCTGGTGGCCATGGCGATCATTATTCCACTGCTGCTGCTGACGCACCTGCCCTACGCGCGCTATTTTGCTGGCAGCGCGCTGCTTAATCAGCTGCTACAGCCCGCCGTGGTGGCGCTGGCGCTGCCGTTGTATGAGCAAATGCACCAGATTCGCGCGCGCTGGAAAACCATCATCAGCGTCTGTTTTATCGGCAGCATTACCGCCATGGTGTCCGGCACGGCGATCGCGCTGTGGATGGGGGCGACGCCGGAAATCGCAGCCACCATCCTGCCGAAGTCGGTGACCACGCCCATCGCCATGGCAGTGTCGGGCTCGCTACACGGTATTCCCGCCATCAGCGCCATTTGTGTATTGATTGCTGGCGTGCTGGGCGCGGTGTTTGGTCACATGCTGCTGAATCTGTTTAAAGTGCGCAGCAAGTCATCACGCGGGCTGGCGATTGGCAACGCGTCACATGCGCTCGGCACCGCGCGCGCCGCGGAGATTGACTATCAGGAAGGCGCCTTCAGCTCGCTGGCGCTGGTAATCTGCGGCATCATCACCTCGTTACTGGCGCCTTTCATTTTTCCTTTGCTGATGCGCTTACTGGGGTAAAACTTGCGAGAGATCTCGCAAAGTTGAAACAAGCCAATCAGCTTGCATTGTCATAGCGACATGGATCACATATAAACCTTGAGGCGGCGCTTCGCCGCTGACGAGTTAATGAGGCCATAACATCATGCATGCACGATTCACTTCCGCTTTCTCTGCCCTGCCCGCTGCGCTGCAGAGCGCGCTTCAGCCGCTGCTGGACGCCGCTGATTTTCACGGCGTGCTGCGACCGCAGGAGGTGACTCAGCTGCAACAGGCAACCGGTCTGGATGATGATGCGCTGGCACTCGCTCTGCTGCCGATTGCCGCCTGTTGTGCCGTGGCACCGGTTTCGCACTTTAACGTGGGCGCTATTGCGCGCGGCATCAGTGGCCACTGGTACTTCGGTGCCAACATGGAGTTTTTACATGCGCCGCTGCAGCAAACGGTCCACGCCGAGCAGAGCGCAGTCACGCATGCCTGGCTGCGGGGCGAAGCACAGCTGGCAACCATTACCGTCAACTACACGCCGTGCGGACACTGCCGCCAGTTTATGAATGAACTCAATAGCGGTACGGCGATTCGCATCAGCCTGCCGGGCCGCGCGGTCAGCACGCTGGCCGACTATTTACCCGATGCCTTTGGCCCGGCCGATCTCAATATCAGTGAACGGCTGCTGACGCCGGTCGACCACGGTTTCCTGCCGCAGGGCGATGCGCTGCAGCAGGCCGCGATTGATGCCGCCAGCCGCAGCCATGCACCTTATAGCCAGAGTTATAGCGGCGTGGCGTTGCAGAGCCGCAGCGGCCAGATTTACACCGGGCGCTATGCCGAAAATGCCGCCTTTAACCCGAGCCTGCCGCCATTACAGGCCGCGCTGATTCTGATGAACATGCACAACGAAGCGCTGGAAGAGATTCAGCAGGCAGTGCTGGCAGAAAGCGCCGACGCCACGCTGAGCCAGTTTGATGCCACCCGCACCACCCTCGCCGCGCTCGGCTGCAGCAATTTCTCAGTTACTTTAGTTTCGAAACCAACAGTTTAGTGATCCTTTTACCGCTTTTGTGACCTTCTATTAACAAAAGCTGTACATCTGCAGGAATTTTCATAGGATCGGGCGCCAGAACTTCACAATAAACGGGTCTGGCGTTACCTTCTTGCTGGCGACACGTCAGAAAACACTGCAACCGGAGCAAACACTGCATGGAACTCGAGTACGAAAGTAAACGTCCGCTGTATATTCCTTACGCGGGTCCGATCCTGCTGGAATTTCCGCTGTTGAACAAAGGCAGCGCCTTCTCGCTGGAAGAACGTAACGAATTTAACCTCAATGGCCTGCTGCCAGACGCCGTAGAAACCATCGAAGAGCAGGCCGAGCGCGCCTGGCGTCAGTTCCTGGACTTCAAAAACAATAACGACAAGCACGTCTACCTGCGCAACATCCAGGACACCAACGAAACGCTATTCTATCGCCTGCTGGACAACCACCTGGAAGAGATGATGCCGATCATCTACACCCCAACGGTTGGCGCGGCGTGCGAGCACTTCTCTGAAATTTACCGTCGCGCGCGCGGGGTGTTTATCTCCTACAACAACCGCGACCGCATTGAAGACATGCTGCAAAACGCCACCAAGCAGAATGTCAAAGTCATCGTAGTCACCGACGGCGAGCGTATTCTCGGCCTCGGCGATCTGGGCATCGGCGGCATGGGCATTCCTATCGGTAAGCTGTCGCTGTACACCGCGTGCGGCGGCATCAGCCCGGCCTACACCCTGCCGGTGGTGCTGGATGTCGGTACCAATAATCAGCAACTGCTGAACGATCCGCTCTACATGGGCTGGCGCCATCCGCGCATCACCGGCGAAGAGTATGAAGCCTTCGTTGATGAATTCATTCAGGCGGTGAAGCGCCGCTGGCCAAACGTGCTGCTGCAGTTTGAAGATTTCGCGCAGAAAAACGCCATGCCGCTGCTGGAGCGTTACCGCGATGAGATCTGCTGCTTCAATGACGATATTCAGGGCACGGCCGCTGTCACGGTGGGCACGCTGATCGCTGCCAGCCGCGCCGCAGGCAGCCGTCTGTGCGAGCAGAAAGTGGTGTTCCTCGGTGCCGGTTCCGCCGGCTGCGGTATCGCCGAGCAGATCGTCGCACAGATGAAATCCGAAGGCCTGAGCGATGATGAAGCGCGCGCGCGCGTGATGATGGTAGACCGTTTCGGCCTGCTCACTGACAAATTGCCTAACCTGCTCGATTTCCAGAGCAAGCTGGTGCAGAAGAGCGACAATCTGAAAGACTGGGACGTCACCAGCGATTCGATTTCACTGCTCGACGTGGTGCGCAATGCCCAGCCGGATATCCTGATCGGCGTTTCCGGCCAGCCGGGACTGTTCACCGAAGAGATCATTCGCGAGATGCACAAGCACTGCAAACGCCCGATCGTGATGCCGCTCTCGAACCCGACCTCACGCGTGGAAGCGACCCCGGCTGATATCATCGCCTGGACCGACGGCGACGCGCTGGTCGCCACCGGCAGCCCGTTTGCACCGGTCACCTGGAAAGGCAAAACCTACCCGATTGCCCAGTGCAACAACTCCTATATCTTCCCGGGTATCGGTCTCGGCGTGATCGCTGCCGGTGCCACCCGCGTAACGGATTCGATGCTGATGACCGCCAGCCGCGCGCTGGCTGACTGCTCACCGCTGGTTAACGACGGTGAAGGTCCGGTGCTGCCAGAAATTAAGGACATCCAGGGCGTCTCCAAAGTGATCGCCATGGAAGTGGGCAAAGCGGCGCAGCTGGCGGGCGTGGCGGTGGTCACCTCCGAGGACGTGCTGTCGAAAGCCATCAACAACAACTTCTGGCTGCCGCAGTATCGTCACTACCGCCGTACCTCGATTTAATTGCAGACCGACGCTGCCGCACGCTTCAGGTGCGGCAGCGCTTAAAAAAACGCCAGCCGACCGGCGCGAACTTGCTTAGCCGTGCCGCCTCAAGTAGCCTTGACCCATCTGAATTTTCGTCAACCGAGTGCCCGTGCGCATACTTAAACGCGTTTTCTTTGCTCTGTTTATCATCATATTACTGGTGATGGCGACCGCGCTCGGCCTCGATCGCTGGATTAGCTGGCGAACCGCGCCGTTTATTTATGAAGATGTCGCTTCGCTGCCGCATCGTCAGGTCGGCGTGGTGCTGGGCACCGCCAAGTATTACCGCACCGGCGTCATCAATCAGTATTACCTGTATCGCATTCAGGGCGCGCTCAACGCTTACAACAGTGGCAAGGTGAATTATCTGCTGCTGAGCGGCGATAATGCGCTGCAGAGCTACAACGAGCCGATGACCATGCGACGCGATTTGATCAAAGCCGGCGTCGATCCCTCAGACATCGTGCTGGATTATGCCGGTTTCCGTACGCTGGACTCGATTGTGCGCACGCGCAAAGTCTTCGACACCAACGACTTCATCATCATTACCCAGCGCTTCCACTGTGAACGCGCACTGTATATCGCCCAGCACCTTGGCATTCAGGCGCAGTGCTACGCCGTGCCGTCGCCCAAGAATATGCTGTCGGTGCGGTTCCGCGAGGTAGGTGCGCGCCTCGGTGCGCTGGCGGATCTCTATCTGATGAAGCGCGAGCCGCGTTTCCTTGGCCCGCTGGTGCCGATTCCGGCGGTGCATGAAGTGCCGGAAGATGCGCAGAGCTACCCAGCGGTCACACCGGAACAGTTACTCGAGCTGGAAGAGAAGCTGCGAAAATAATCGGCGAGAGGCCAGCAGTCGGATCTGTCGTTGGCGAGTTAAGGAGGATCGCGCCGATGCTGCCGGTGCGCATCAATGCGCACCTTACAAAATACCGGCCATCCCCTGCCAGTCTCACCTCTATCCTTATTGTGCAATAAAAATAAAAAAGGGCCGCGTTGCCGTAGCCCTGATAGTTGACCTTGTTCTCTGCTATTTCTTGCGTGCGTATTTCAGCGAATCAAGCGCCACGGCGAAGATGATGATGCCGCCCTTGATGATGTACTGCCAGTACGGGTTCACGCCGATGTAGGTCAGACCGTAGTTGATGACGGTGAAGATGATCACACCGGTCACCACACCCGCGACGGTACCTACCCCGCCGGCGAACGACACGCCGCCCACCACGCAGGCCGCAATCGCATCCAGCTCATACATAAAGCCGAGGTTGTTGGTGGCGCTGCCGATACGGCCCGCTTCCAGCATCCCGCCGAAGGCATAGAACACGCCGGACAGCGCATACACCAGGATCAGGTTAAGCGGAACGTTAACGCCGGAGACTTTCGCCGCTTCCGGGTTACCGCCGATAGCAAAAATGTTTTTGCCGAAGCGGGTTTTATTCCACAGGATCCAGACGAACACGATGGCGATAATCGCGTAGAAGGTGATAAACGACAGCTTGAAGTCGCCGAAGCGCAGGAAGCCCTGGGCAAACTTCGAGAAGCCAGCGTCAAAACCGGCAATCGGTGAAGCGCCCACGAAGTCGTAATACAGCGAGTTGATGCCGTAAACGATGATCATGGTGCCCAGCGTAGTGATAAACGGCGTCACCTTTAGGTAAGCGATGATCACGCCGTTAACCAGGCCAATCACGCCACCGATGATGCACACGGTCAGAATCACCAGCGGAATTGGCACGGTTTCCAGATGCGGGAACACCTTGTTGGCGTTATCCATCGACTGCAGCAGCGTTGCCGCCACCACCGCCGCCAGACCTACCTGGCGCCCTGCCGACAGGTCGGTACCCTGGGTCACAATCAGACCGGCTACGCCGAGGGCGATAATAATACGGACCGATGACTGAGTCAGAATGTTACTCAGGTTCATCAGGCTTAAAAAGGTCGGATCCTGGAAAATAATAATCGCCAGCAGTACCAACAGGACAACATAAATGCCGCCCTCTTTTAACCAGGTTAGCGCATTCTTTTTAGTAGTCGCTTTCATGTTAAAGCCCTTGCTTCATTAAAGGTGTAATGACGCTAAACGCAGGATTTCATTCTGCGAGGTCGTTTTAGTATCGACAATGCCCGCTACCTGACCATTACTCATTACTAAAATACGGTCGGTAATGCCCAGCAGCTCTGGCATTTCAGAAGAGATAATAATGATGCCCTTTTCTTTTTTCGCCAGCTCCGAGATCAGCTGATAAATCTCGAATTTAGCGCCAACGTCAATACCGCGCGTCGGTTCATCAAGCATCAGTATTTCCGGCTGCGTCAATAACCAGCGACCAATAATGACTTTTTGCTGGTTACCGCCGGAGAGCGATCCAATTTGGGTATGATGGCCGGGCGTTTTCACCCGCATGGCATCAATGACCCACTGGGTATCGCTTTTCATGCGTTTATTATCCAGCAGACCCATACTGGATTTATATTTCTTGATATTAGAAATGAGCGAGTTAAAACCAATATCCAGGTAGGCATAAATCCCGGTGGAACGCCGCTCTTCCGTCACCAGCGCAAAACCATGGTTGATGGCTTCGTTGGCGCTGTGGTTATTAATCGCTTTGCCGTGCAGTTTAATGGTGCCGCCCGACTTCTCACGGATACCAAATAAAGTTTCCACAATGTCAGTACGCTTGGCGCCCACCAGGCCGGCAATCCCCAGAATCTCGCCTTTGTGCAGATCAAACGAGATATCACGGATCGATGGCTGGCGCAGCGAGGTCAGATTGCGCACCTCCAGAATCACTTCACCCGGCACGTTAGTTTTGTCCGGGAAGCGCTGGTTGAGCGAACGGCCGACCATCATGGCGATGATCTTGTCCATGTCCAGCCCTTCCAGCGGCTGGGTGGCAATCCACTGGCCGTCACGCAGAATGGTGATCTCATCGCACAGCTGGAAAATCTCTTCCATTTTATGCGAAATATAAACAATACCGCAGCCGCGATCTTTCAGCTTACGGATAATGGTGAACAGGTGGTTAACTTCTTTTTCGGTCAGCGATGACGTGGGCTCATCCATAATGACGATTTTCGCGTCATAGGAAAACGCCTTGGCGATTTCAATCATCTGCATTTGCGATACCGAAAGCGTCGCGACTTTATCACGCGGATCGATATCAATATCTAATTCATCAAAGATCGCTTTGGTATCACGATACATTTTATCCTGATCGACAAACGGCCCTTTGCGCGGATAGCGCCCCAGCCACATGTTGTCCATCACGTTGCGCTGCAGCACCAGATTTAATTCCTGATGCACCATTGAAACGCCATTTTCCAGCGCCTCTTTGGAGGATTTGTAATCTATTTCCTCACCCTGAAACAGGATGCTCCCCGTATCCTTTTTATAAATCCCAAACAGGCATTTTAATAAAGTGGATTTACCGGCGCCGTTTTCACCCATTAAGGCATGGACGGAGTGCGGCCGCACTTTTAAATTCACATTATCTAAGGCTTTCACCCCTGGAAATGATTTCGAGACATTCGTCATCTCCAGCAGATATTCTCGCTGTGTGGTCGGATTCTCACTGGCCATAATTTACCTGGCTAAAAAAAGCGTTGGTCAGATGCAATAAGGCGCGGCAGAAAAGCCGCGCCCGGGACGAATTACTTCACAAACTGCGACAGGTTTTCTTTATCAACCGGTACGTACGGTACACGTACTACTTTGCCATCCATCTTGAAGTTGGTACCTGCGGTTGGCTCTTTGCCATTGGCCAGGTTGTTAGCAATGTCCAGCGTGGCTTTCGCCTGGTTTTCCGCATCGTTCAGCACGGTACCGGCCATCGCACCGGATTTCACCAGCGCCAGCGCTTCTGGCAGGGCGTCAACACCAAACACCGGAATGCTGGTTTTGTTGTGCGCCTTCAGCGCTTCAACCGCACCCATCGCCATCGCATCGTTGTTCGCGATGATTACTTCAATTTTGTTGGCGTTCGGGCCAGACAGCCAGGCGTCCACTTTGTCTTTCGCCTGCGCGGTATCCCACATTGCAGTATCCATCGCCAGCTGCTGGGTTTTGATGCCGTCTTTGTTCAGGGTTTCGATAACGTATTTGGTACGCGCTTCGGCATCCGGATGGCCCGGTTCACCTTTCAGCAGCACGAACTGAATCTGACCGTCTTTGTTCAGATCCCAGGCTGGCGTGGCTTTCCAGTGTTTCTCGATCAGCTCACCCTGCTTGATGCCGGACTCTTTGGAGTCGGTACCGACATAGTAAGCTTTGTCGTAGCTGGCCAGCACTTTCGCGTTAGGCTCTTTGTTGAAGAACACCACCGGCACGTCGTTCGAGCGCGCTTTGTCGATCACCACTGCCGCAGCAGCCGGATCCACCAGGTTGATAGCCAGCGCTTTCACGCCTTTCGCCATCAGCACGTCAATCTGGTCGTTCTGTTTGGATTGGTCGTTCTGTGAGTCGTTCATCAGCAGCTGAATGCCGCCAACGGCTTTCGCCTCTTTTTCGATGTCTTTGCGCACCATCGACATGAAGTTGTCGTCATATTTATAAATTGTCACGCCAATGCGGGTATCGGCGGCGTGCGCAGTTGCACCAAACATCATGCTGGCAACCAGTGCTGTGAGCGTGAAAACCTTCTTATTCATGGTATCTCCGGTTTTTTTATGCAGGGTATTTCATCGCGCCGTATTGCCTGCGGGCAGACAGCGCAGTCGGTTGAAACGCTATTTTTTATGGGGCAGGCGCTGCTACCAAGCCGGACCACCATCGCTATCCTGACTTCCCTGTAGGTAAACGCTTCCTGAAGTGTGTTGTGAACCATTTCAATCGGCTACTGAAACCAGACCGGGGAAGGAAAGCCCGGCGTTACATAATGTTTCAGTCCGGTAAGACGCTGCCATCATAGTGAGCGCCATGTTAATTAACTGTGAATACAATCACAGATTGGAAACGGTTACACGGCGCTATCGCCTGAATTAGTGACCGACTCCACAATTTGCCGCTGCGCCACCGAATGGCGCCGCACCAGCGTAGGCATGAAGCAGTGCGCGGCGTGCGGATCGAGCGTGCCTGCTGCGCCCTGCAGGGCCAGCTCAGTCGCCAGTTTCGCCATAGAAACAATGGGATAGCGCACCGTGGTCAGTTGCGGGTCGGTGTAACGGGAAATGGGGATGTCATCGAAGCCGATGACAGAGAAATGCTGCGGCACCTGAATACCGTTATCTTTCAGCGCGGTGAGCGCACCGGCCGCCATGCCATCGTTATAGGAGAACACCGCAGTGAGGTGCAGATTGCGCCCCAGCAGTTCCACCATCGCGGCTTCACCGCCCTGCATGTCCGGTTCGGCATGCGCAATCCAGCCCTCCGGCGGGCGGATGCCCTGCTCCGCCAGCGCCTGCAGCCAGCCATCGCGGCGCTGCGCCACGTCCTCAATCGGATGGCTGGAGCTGAGGTAACCAATGCGCTGATGGCCCTGCTGTAACAGCATGCGCGTCGCTACCTGCGCCCCGGTAACATTGTCGAGGCAGACGCAGCGGTGCTCATATCCCGGAATAGTACGATTAATCAGGACCATACCGGGAACCTGGTCCATAAACCGGGCCAGTTCCGCGTCTGTAAGCGTTTTCGCGTGCACCACCAGCGCGTTGCAGCGCTGGCGAATCAGCACCTCAATGGCATGGCGCTCTTTCTCTTCCTGATGCCAGGAATTGCTGATGAGCACATGCTTGTGCATGCGCTGCGCCACGGTATCCACCGCTTTAACCAGCGCACCAAAGAAGGGATCGGAAACGTCCATGACCACCACACCGATCGTATCGCTCACCTGGGTAGCCAGCGCCTGCGCGTTAGCATTCGGCCGGTAGCCGAGCGATTCAACCGCCTGCAGCACGGCTTCGCGGGTATCAGAGGTGACTGCACTGCTGTTATTGAGCACCCGCGACACGGTGGCAACGGAAACCCCGGCCTGACGGGCGACATCACGAATCGTTATCATGCAGTTGTTCCACAGAGGAGAAAAGGCGCGACTGGCGCGTAACGGCGCTATTCTGTCAGGGCATCGGAAACAGCTGCGTGAATTACGTCACACGGATGAAAACGGTTACATACAATTATGCAACCTTTGTGATGAACATCATTATCTGCCGGCGGACGCGTTATCCGCTTTTCCGGCGGCGAGCTGCGTCAGCCGGCGCCAGAGCCACTCCATCGGTCCCTGCGGGAAGACGCGCAGCCACAGCACGGAGAACAGAATATTGACCAGCCAGATAGCCGGTACAAAAGCCAGTAGTTGCAGGCGGTCAAATTTGAGGAACAGATCGAAGCGGTAGAACAGCGTGGTGCAGATTAGCGTCTGCAGCAGATAATTGCTCAGCGCCATGCGGCCGACGCACTGAATGGCGTAACTGATCCGCGTGGCGGCGATGGCCGGCCAGTAACCGAGACAGAGTGCAGCGTAGCCAAGGCTGATAAACGGACTGGCGAGATCGCGTGGCACCTGCAGGAAAAAGCCGCTCCAGCGAAATTCCCACTGTAGCAGCCACTGTGCCAGCACGCCGGGTATGGCAATCAGCCAGCCGATGGTAAGTAACAGCGCCGCCGCGCGTCGGTAGTGTTGCAGACTAAACTGGCCGCTCAGCCAGCCGCTGCGCATCAGCGCGGCACCGATCAGCATCAGCCCGGCCAGCTGCCAGCCATACTGCGAAGCCAGCGCCATCAGGCCGGATGACAGGTGTTCGAGGCGATTCTGCACCGCTTCCCAGCCGCCGACCAGTTTCCAGTAGCTCTCATACTCCAGATCTGCCGCGCCCGGCAGCCATGAGCGCGTCGGCTGCGGACTGGAGATGACGCCAAACACCAGCAGCACGGCACAGCCCACCAGATAGAGCAGCACGCCGGTGTGTAATAGCGCCCGCTCCGACGGCACGTCACGCAGCATGCGCCAGACAATCAACCCAATCAGGCCATAATCCAGCAGGATGTCGCCTTCCCACAGGAACACCGCGTGGATGAACCCGATGAAGACCAGCAGCGTTAAGCGCGAGGAGATCCAGCGGCTGCCGCGCGGCACCTGCAGTGCCAGTCCGGCACCAAACAGCAGCGCAAACAGCGTCAGGAATTTTAGCTGCGCCAGGCCATCCATGATTGCCCAGGTCCAGGCATCAGAAACGGAGGCTTCACCCTGCCAGGCCGGATTGAGATAGGCCGCCGAGGGCAGACCAAAGCCGACGATATTCAGCAGCAATATGCCGAGAATGGCGCAACCACGAATGAAATCCAGCGCGAGATAGCGTTGCATCGAGTGCCCTGACGGTGAGAGGAACACGGGCGACAACGACGCCGCCCGCGCTGCTTAGCTGTGGCGTACCGCGCGCAGAAACTCCTGACGCGTGTTCTGGCTCGATTTGAACAATCCGCCGAGTGAAGTGGTGGTGGTCGCGCTGGTCGCATCTTTGACGCCGCGCGCTTTCACGCAGTAGTGCACCGCATCGATCGACACCGCCACGTTATTGGTGCCCAGCAGGGTTTGCAGCGCCACCAGCACCTGCTGGGTTAAACGCTCCTGCACCTGCGGACGCTGGGCGAAGAACTGTACGATACGATTAATCTTCGACAGGCCAATCACCTTGTCTTTAGGGATATAGGCCACGGTGGCTTTGCCGTCGATGATCACGAAGTGGTGTTCACAGGTGCTGGTCAGGGTGATATCACGCACGGTGACCATTTCATCCACCTTCATCTTGTTTTCGATGACGGTGATTTTCGGGAAGTTGGCGTAATCCAGACCTGAAAAGATTTCGTCGACGTACATCTTGGCGATGCGGTGCGGCGTCTCCATCAGGCTGTCGTCTTCCAGGTCCAGATTCAGCAGCTGCATAATCTGGGTCATGTGGCCGGCGATCTCGCGCTTGCGTGACGCGTCGTCCATGTCGCGCACCGGGGCGCGTAATGGCGTTTCCAGGCCACGCGCCAGCAGTGCTTCGTGAACCAGGGCGGCTTCCTGACTTAAGGTGCTCATCGTACTCTTCTCCGGCAGGTGATGCGCCCGCAGGTCTGCGCCTGCGGGGGAAATTCTGAGCGCGTATTGTGAAACACAATGCGCGCTTAATCCAGCAATCAATCCGATTGGAAATGAAAGCGTTTCAGGTGGGCGATCGCCGCATCACCAGCGCCCCCGCCAGCAGCAAACCACCGCCGGCCACCCACAGCGCCGGATCGAGCCGGTGCCACAGCAGGCTGGAAATCCAGGACAGTAGCGGCCCACCGAGCTGTCCGATGGCATAACCGGTAGTAAGCAGGCCGGCGAGATAGCGCGCGTGGTACGGCGCCAGCTCCCGGCTGTACTGCAGCGACAGCTGCACCACGCAGAGAAAGCCGCCGCCAATCAGCAGCGCCGCCAGCAGCAGACCGTTGATGCCCGGCAGTACGATGGCCGCGATCACGCCCAGCGCCTGCGCCCACAGCACCAGCGCCAGCCGCCGATGGCTGCTGCCCCAGTGGCGCGTCACGATCCCCAGCACGATGCCGATCACCGCCGCGCCACCAAACACCGGCCAGACAAACTGAGCAAAAGCGCTATCAGGAAAACGCGCCGCCGCCATTTGCGACAGGAAGGTGGCGGGCAGAATATAGCCAAAGCCGGCGAGGCTGTAGCTGAGGATCAGGCGCTTCAGGTCACGCGTCAGCAGCAGCGGTGCGGCGGCCTGTTGCGGACGATGCAGCTGTCCGCTGCGCGGCAGGAAGCGCGCAATTGCGGCAATCAGCAGCAGCGCCAGCACACCGTACGCCGCCCAGGCAAACGCCGCGCTCACGCCGCTGGCGTGCAGCAGTACCGCCAGCATGCCGCTGATGAAGATGCCGGTGCCGGGACCGGCAAACACCGCTGCCGACAGGCCCGGCCGGCCGTGATGCAGCAGTTGCTCATTGCTCCATGCTGCCACCAGGACCATTGCCCAGCTGCTGGCGACGCCGATCAGGAAACGCACCACCGCATGCAGCCACGGCCCGCTGATACAGGCGGACAGCAACGTCAGCGCGACGGCACCCCAGACGCCCAGCTGCAGCCGCCACTCCACGCGCCGCTGCGCGCGCATCGCGTCAAACGATCCGGCCAGATAACCGAGATAGTTCAGCGCCGCGACCAGGCTGGCGCTGGTGAGCGTGAGCTGACCGTCGTGAATCATCAGCGGCACCTGCGGGGTAAACGCAAATCGCCCAATCCCCATTGCAACCACTAAACTTAAAAACGCGCTAAGCGCAACTCGCCACGCCATTCTGACTCCGGATCGATTGGATTATCACTTGTCAGCAGCATGCATGACGTTTAGACTCACGAAAAGTGAATAATATTAACCAAGTTGTTTACGAGAAGAGAATATGGATTTAGTACAGCTCCGCATGTTCTGTTCCGTGGCCGAAACCGGCTCACTGGCGCGCGCTGCCGAAATGCTGCATCGCGTGCCGTCTAATCTCACCACGCGACTGCGACAGCTGGAAGAAGAAATCGGCGTCGATCTGTTTATTCGTGAGAAGCAGCGCATTCGTTTGTCGCCGATGGGCCACAATTTCCTCAATTATGCGCAGCGTATTCTGGCATTGAGCGACGAGGCGCTGGACATGGCGCGCGCCGGTGAACCCGGTGGTAACTTTGCCTTCGGTTCGATGGAGAGCACCGCCGCCACTCGCCTGCCGGGATTGCTGGCCGCCTACCATCAGCGCTTCCCCAACGTCGCGCTGTCGCTGGTGACCGGCACCTCAGGCGATATCATCGATAAAGTGCGCGCCGGCACGCTGGCAGCGGCGCTGGTGGACGGACCGGCCAGTCATGACGATCTGAATGGCTGCATCGCCTTTCGTGAAGAGATGGTGCTGATCACCAGCCTCGAACACGCGCCGATTCACAGCGCCCGCGATACGCAGGGCGATACGCTGTTTGCCTTTGGCAACAGCTGCTCGTACCGCACCCGGCTGGAGTCCTGGTATCGCGACAGCCAGAGCGCACCGCACAGCGTTATGGAGATTCAGTCTTATCACGCCATGGTCGCCTGCGTGGCCGGCGGCGGCGGCGTGGCAATGATTCCCGCCTCGGTGCTGGCGCAGATGCCGGCCCGCGCGCGCGTGCAGCAGCACAGCCTGCCGCCGACCTGGCGCGACACGGCCACCTGGCTGATGTGGCGCCGCGACGCCTTTACGCCCAACGTTGAGGCGCTGAAGTATCTGATTATTGAAATGTTTGATGACCGCCCGCTCAACGATGAACTGCTGCATCCGCTGCAGGCCGCTGAGTAAGCGTTATTTTTTATCCAATCACGACATCACAGGAAGAGGGATTGCATGAACATGATTAAAACCCGCGCGGCCGTGGCCTGGGCTGCTGGCGAACCGCTGAAGATTGAAGAAGTGGATCTGATGCCGCCACAGAAAGGGGAAGTGCTGGTGCGCATCGTTGCCACCGGCGTGTGCCATACCGATGCTTACACCCTGTCAGGTAAAGATCCGGAAGGCGTATTCCCGGCGATCCTCGGTCACGAAGGTGGCGGCGTGGTTGAAGCGGTGGGCGAAGGCGTTACCAGCGTGGCGGTCGGCGATCACGTGATCCCGCTGTACACGCCAGAGTGCGGCAAGTGTAAATTCTGTCTCTCCGGCAAAACCAACCTGTGTCAGGCAATCCGCACCACGCAGGGCAAAGGGCTGATGCCCGACGGCACCACCCGCTTCTTCAAAGACGGCAAGCCAATCTTCCATTACATGGGCACCTCGACCTTCTCTGAGTACACCGTTGTACCGGAAATCTCCCTGGCGAAAATCAGCAAAGAAGCGCCGCTGGAAGAAGTGTGCCTGCTCGGCTGTGGCGTAACCACCGGCATGGGCGCGGTGATGAATACCGCCAAAGTGAAAGAAGGCGACACCGTGGCGATTTTCGGCCTCGGCGGTATTGGCCTGTCGGCGATCATTGGGGCGAAAATGGCGAAGGCCGGTCGCATCATCGGTATTGATATCAATACCAGCAAGTTTGACCTGGCGCGCAAACTGGGCGCAACCGACCTGGTTAATCCGAAAGATTTTGCTAAGCCAATTCAGGAGGTTATCGTCGAGATGACCGACGGCGGCGTGGACTTCTCGTTTGAGTGTATCGGTAACGTCAACGTGATGCGTTCCGCGCTGGAGTGCTGCCATAAAGGCTGGGGCGAATCAGTGATTATTGGCGTTGCCGGTGCCGGCGAAGAGATATCTACCCGACCATTCCAGCTGGTTACCGGTCGCGTATGGCGCGGGTCGGCGTTTGGCGGCGTGAAAGGACGCACTCAGCTGCCGGGCATCGTGCAGGATTACCTCGACGGTAAGTTTGCGCTGAATGATTTCATCACCCACACCATGCCGCTGGAAGAGATCAACGAGGCATTTGAGCTGATGCATGAAGGCAAATCGATCCGTTCCGTGGTGCATTTTAATAAATAAGCAGGAGGCGACATGGCATCCACTCTGGAGCTGCTGGAAGAACACCGTATTTTTGGCGGCTGGCAGCAGCGCTGGCGTCATCAGTCGGCCGTGCTCAACTGCCCGATGACGTTCAGCATTTTTCTGCCACCGCCGCGCGACGACGCGCCACCGCCGGTGGTGTGGTTTCTCGCCGGGTTGACCTGCAACGATGAGAACTTCACCACCAAAGCCGGTGCGCAGCGCGTGGCGGCCGAACTCGGTCTGGTGCTGATTATGCCGGACACCAGCCCGCGCGGCGATGCAGTGGCCAATGACAGCGGGTACGATCTGGGCCAGGGTGCCGGGTTTTATCTCAACGCCACGCAGCAACCGTGGGCGGCACATTATCGCATGTTCGATTATCTCAGCGAGGAGCTGCCGGCGCTGGTGGCGGATAACTTCAAGCTGAGCGATCGCCAGTCGGTAATGGGGCATTCGATGGGCGGCCACGGCGCGCTGGTGCTGGCGCTGCGCCTCGGCGGGCGCTTTGCGTCGGCGTCCGCGTTTGCGCCAATCGTCAACCCGACCGAAGTGCCGTGGGGACAGAAAGCCTTTGCCGCCTATCTGGGCGACGATCGTCAGACGTGGCGCGAGTGGGATAGCTGCCTGCTGATGCAGAACGCTG
This sequence comes from gamma proteobacterium symbiont of Scutellera amethystina, assembly GCF_059730845.1. Classification (NCBI taxonomy): domain Bacteria; kingdom Pseudomonadati; phylum Pseudomonadota; class Gammaproteobacteria; species gamma proteobacterium symbiont of Scutellera amethystina. The sequence goes on along the minus strand of NZ_AP035935.1, from coordinate 1,503,286 downwards.
AACATCGCCTGCCGGTGCTGATCGATCAGGGCGATAGCGATCAGTTCCTCGCCGATCAGCTACGCCCGGAGCGGCTGGAAGCAGTGGCGCGCGAGCAGAACTTCCCGCTGGAGCTGCGTATCCAGCCGGGGTATGACCACAGCTACTTCTTTATCGCCAGCTTTGTGGAGGACCATCTGCGGTTCCACGCGCAGCATTTACTGGCGTAGTGCACTTCTCTGCCCCTCTGATGCTGAGGGGCAGAACGTGTCTGGCGTCAGGCCAGCGATTCCGCCACCAGCCCATCAATCATTACCTGCGGCATGCCCTGTGAGCAGTGCTCAATGCGGCCGCGCACGCCATACACCTGCGCCAGCGTCTCCGGCGTAATCACCTGCGACGGCACACCGTCGGCCAGCAGTTGCCCCTGCTTCAGCATCAGCGCGTGATCGGCATGACGCAGCGCGATATTGATGTCATGCACCACCACCACCGTCACCATGTTGCGCAGCCGGGTTTCGCGCCGCACCAAATCCATTACGTGGAACTGATAATTCAAATCCAGCGCGCTGAGCGGTTCATCCAGCAGCAGCAGTTCCGGACGGCGAATCAGCGACTGCGCCAGCCCGACCAGCTGCTTCTGGCCGCCGGACAGCTGATCGAGATAACGCATCGCCAGATGGGCAATGCCCAGCTGCTCCAGCAGGTGCATGATCTCCGCTTCACTGGCGGCGCTGTGTAATCCACCGGAGGCACGCTGCGCCACGATGATCGACTCCAGCACGTGCAGATGCACACCGGCTGGCAGCGTCTGCGGCAGATAGACCACGCGCTGCGCGCGCCGGGCAAACGGCTGGCTCATCAGCTCTTCGCCATTGAGCCACAGCTCGCCCTGCCCTTTGCTCAGACCGGCCAGCGCGCGCAGCAGCGTCGATTTGCCGCAGCCGTTGGGCCCCAGCAGCACGGTGATTTTGCCGCGTGGCAGCTGCGTGACATTGAGATCGTCGATAACGTTCCGCTTCGGGTAACCGGCGTAAAAGTGGCTGACGCGTAAGCCCTGCTCCATCACACTGTCCCCCGATGCCGCAGAATAATGCTGAGAAAGAACGGCACGCCCACCAGCGAGGTGACGATGCCGACCGGAATGATGACGCCGGGAATGAGGTTTTTCGAGGCCACCGACGCCAGCGACAGCACCAGCGCGCCGGTCAGCGCACTGGCCGGCAGATAGTAGCGGTGATCTTCACCAAACATCATGCGCGCAATGTGCGGCGCGACCAGGCCGATAAAGCCGATCGGGCCGACGAATGCCACCGCCAGCGCCGAGAGAATGCTGATGCGCAACAGCGTCGCCAGCCGCAGACGCCGCACATCAATGCCGAAGCTCACCGCGCGATCTTCACCAAGGCGCAGCGCCGTGAGTTTCCAGCTGCTGAGCATCGAGAACGGCAGCAGGATGGCAAAGGCGGCGCTCAGCACGCCCAGTTTTTCCCATGAGGCACGCGCCAGACTGCCCATGGTCCAGAACACCAGGCCCTGCAGCGTATCTTCGCTGGCAATGAACTGCATCATCGAAACCAGGGCGTTAAAGGTGAACACCAGCGCGATGCCAAACAGCACCACGCCGGAAGTTGAGACTTTGGTCCAGCGCGTGATGCCATCCAGCATCAGCGCGGCAAACAAGGCGAAGACAAAGGCATTGGCGGAGATCAGCCACTGGTCCGGCACGCCGGGAATACCGATGCCGAGAATGATCGCCACCGCGGCACCAAACGCCGCTGCCGACGAGACGCCGAGCGTAAACGGGCTGGCCAGCGGGTTATTGAGGATGGTCTGCATTTCTGCACCGGCCAGGCCGAGTGAAAAGCCGACCACCACCGCCATTAGCGCATACGGCAGACGGATGTCCCAGACGATCACGCGCGTGCCAGCATCCACCGCTGCGGGATGGAGCAGCGTTTGCCACAGCGTGTCGAGAGTCAGGCCGGCCGGGCCAAGGGTGAAATCGAGGATAACTGAAGCGAGGATCGCCAGCACCAGCACACCAATCAGCAGCAGTCGCTGACGCAGAACCTGACGATAACGGGTCAGGGTATCGGCTTCGGTGCCATGTTCCGCCACCAGCGCGGAGTCCGTACTACGCATTGTTCTACCTGTTTCCTGTCGCCTTATAACGGCTGCCACAATAGAGCAGGTGATAATAATTATCAATGCTGTCTCTGTAACAAAGCCCGAATGGTTTGCGCCAGGTTTGCATAGCGTAATAGATCGCAAAAAAAACGCGGCCGGGGCCGCGTTGTCATGCATTACTGCCTGTTTGCCTGCGCAATAAATTGCGCCGCTACAGAGGGTTGCACCGGTTTGTAGCGGCGCGATTCATCGCGCAAAAACGCCACCAGGCAGCGTTGTCAGGCATTACTGCCTGTTTGCCAGCGCAATAAATTGCGCCGCTACAGAGGGTTGCACCAATTTGTAGCGGCGCAATTCATCGCGCAAAAACGCCACCAGGCAGCGTTGTCATGCATTACTGCTTAAAGGAAGGGAATTCCATCTCGCTGTATTTCACGAAGCGGGTGCCGCGCGTCAGCTTATAGCCCAGCCAGATCACCAGGAACAGCGGAATGCCGATATAGGTTGCGGCTACGCCGTACCAGTCGATGCGATCGGCGAGAAATGCCTGATAATTCTGCCCCAGCGTAATGACCAGACACAGCGCGAACGCAAACATCGGACCCAGCGGGAAGAAGCCGGAGCGGTAAGGCAGATCGGCCAGATTCAGCCCCTGTACCACATAGCCGCGGCGGAAGCGATAATGGCTGATAGCAATGCCGAGCCAGGCGATAAAGCCGGTCATCCCTGACGTATTCAGCAGCCACAGGTACACTTCCTGATTGCCAAATTTCGAGGTCAGGAAGCACAGCGCTGCCACCACCGTGGTCGCCAGCAGGGCATTGCGCGGTACGCCGCCTTTCGACAGTTTCGCAAAAATGCGCGGTGCCTTGCCTTCCTGCGCCAGGTTAAACAGCATACGCGTTGAGGCGTACATGCCGGAGTTACCCGCCGACAGCACCGCCGTCAGGATCACCGCGTTCATCACCGCCGCCGCGGACAGCAGACCGGCATTCTGGAACACCAGCGTGAACGGGCTGACGCTGATATCGGTGACATCGTTATGCAGCAGCTGCGGATCGGTATACGGCAGAATCAGGCTGATGATCAGGATCGCGAACACATAGAACAGCAGAATACGCCAGAACACCTGGCGCACCGCGCGCGGGATATTCTTCGCCGGGTCTTCTGATTCACCGGCGGCAATCCCGATCAGTTCGGTGCCCTGGAAAGAGAAGCCGACAATCATCGCCACGCCAATCATCGCCGCAAACCCGCCGGCAAACGGCGCATCTCCCACCGTCCAGTTGTGCCAGCCAGCATTTTCTGCGCCGCGCAGGATGCCGGTAATCATCAGCACACCGACCACAATAAAGATAATGACGGTGGCGACTTTGATCAGCGAGAACCAGTATTCCGCCTCGCCGAAGCCTTTGACCGAAATGTAGTTGAGCAGGAACATCAGACCGAGGAACAGCGCGCTCCAGATCCAGCCCGGCGTGTCCGGGAACCAGTAGTTCATCACCAGCTGTGAGGCGACGAGGTCAACGGCGATGGTCACCGCCCAGTTGTACCAGTAGTTCCAGCCCAGCGCGAAGCCGAAGCCCTCTTCGACATACTTGGCGCCGTAGGTGGCAAAGGAACCGGAGACCGGCATAAACGCCGCCAGTTCGCCGAGGCTGGTCATCAGGAAGTAGACCATCAGGCCGATCAGCGCGTAGGAGAGTAACGCACCGCCAGGACCCGCCTGAGAGATAGTGGCACCCGAGGCGACAAACAGGCCGGTGCCGATGGAACCGCCAATGGCGATCATGGTGAGATGGCGCGCTTTTAATTCACGGCGCAGCCCAGGTTGTTGTGTTGTTTTTGAGTCATTATGCATGTGTAAACGCTATGCTGGATAAAAATAAGGCGCGATTGTAGCAGCAAAGCCTGCACTGTATAGCATTCGCCTCGGGTTATTAGTTACCTTCATAATCGGCCGGGAATTATTAGCCACAGCACAGGGCAGACTGCGGCTATTCCCGGCAATAGGCGAGGAAGCGGCTCAGCGCTTTCGACAGATGTTTCTGCCGGTGATGGATGCGATACAGGGTGCGCGTCAGGCGCGGCAGGGGCACCGGCACTTCCGTCAGCGTGCCCGCCTCCAGCAAATCGGTAATCACCCGGCGCGATAAGCAGCTGATGCCCATGCCGTGGCGCACCGCGTGTTTAATCGCCTCCGAATTGCCTAACTCCATCCCCAGCTGAAACTGCGGCAGGTGCGACAGCAGCAGGTAATCGACAATCTCACGCGTACCGGAACCGCGCTCGCGCAGGATCCACGGCGCAGCGGCCAGCGTCTCCAGCGTCACCGGCTGCTGTAACAGCGGCGCATCCGGCGCGGCGAACACCACCAGTTCATCTTCCAGCCACGGTTCGCTGATGATATCCGGCTCATGGCACGGCCCTTCAATCAGGCCAATGTCGACGCGAAAATCGGCCACCGCATTGATGGCGTCCTGGCTGTTGCCAACGCTCAGCTCCAGCGGCAGCGTGGGAAAATCGCGACGATACGCGGCGATCATCCCCGGCAGCAGATAGTTGCCGATGGTGCTGCTGGCAAACAGGCGAATCGCTCCGTTGTCCTCTTTAAACAGCTGTTCGATCTCAATCGCCTGCTCCAGCAGCCCGACCGCACGCGGATAGAGCAGCCGACCGTGCTCGTTGAGCACCAGCCGTTTACCGACGCGGTCGAACAGCTGCACGCCGAGCTGACTTTCCAGATCGGCCAGAGCCGCGCTGACCGCCGACTGCGACAGCGCCAGCACCTGCGAGGCCTGAGTGGTGGAGCCGCTTTTCAGCACCTCGGTAAACACTTCAATCTGACGCAGCGTAATGTGCATGCGTGCTCCTTACATGGCGTACCGCTTCACCAGATAGATCACCACCGCCAGCCAGATCAGCAGCATCAGAATCAGGCCGCTCCAGCTGACGATCTTTTTGCCGCGCGCCCGCTGCACCTCGGCGCGTTCGGCGCTGCTGATGCGCACGTCGCGCGGCAGCAGACGCAGCAGGATCATCACGCCAAGCGGGATGATAATCGCGTCATCCAGAAGGCCAATAATCGGGATGAAGTCCGGAATCAGATCGATGGGGCTGAGCGCATAAGCGACGATGCCAAACGCCAGCAGCTTAAACCACCACGGCGTACGCGGATCGCGACAGGCAAACCACAGCGTCAGCACGTCCCGTTTGATGAGCTTCGCCCAGCGGCGCAAGCGCATGAACATTGTTGCCCTTCCTTATCACTTATTCCGGTTGATTATAAATATATTATCAATTTCACTTTTAAGCCAGCCAGGCGCACGCTAAAGCCTCACTGAGGAGAAGCGTATTATGGCTGAACTAAGCGTCAACAAAACCCCTTTTCATGTTCATCGCTGGCTGCCGGGACTGCTGCTGACCGCCGCCATCGCCGCAGGTGCCGCGTGGCTGGCCAGTCAGCCGTGGCTGGCTGGCGCGGGATTCGGCGCGCTGACGCTGGCCATCATTATCGGCATCGTGCTGGGTAATAGCCTGTATCCCCGCGTTGCGACCCCGTGCGACAGTGGGGTGCTGCTGGCCAAACAGCGTCTGCTGCGCCTCGGCATCATTCTTTACGGCTTCCGCATCACCGTGCAGCAGATCGCCGATGTCGGCGTCAGCGGCGTGCTGATTGATGTGCTGGTGCTGAGCTCAACCTTTCTGATCACCTGCCTGATCGGCATCCGTTTACTGAAAATGGATCGCGAAACCGTGTGGCTGATTGGTGCCGGCAGCAGCATTTGCGGTGCGGCAGCGGTGCTGGCAAGTGAACCGGTGATCAAAGCCGCACCGTCGAAAGTGGCGGTCGCGGTGGCCACCGTGGTGCTGTTTGGCACCGTCGGCATTGTGCTGTACCCGTTTCTCTGGACGCTGCTGCCGCAGGTCAGCGCGCAGCACTTTGGCGTCTTTACCGGCTCGACGCTGCACGAAGTGGCGCAGGTAGTGGCGGCCGGCCATGCGATGGGCGCGGAAACGGAGAACACGGCAGTCATCGCCAAGATGCTGCGGGTGATGATGCTGGCACCGTTTCTGCTGATCCTCGGCAGCTGGCTGCAGCGCCAGCGCAGCCACCAGCGTCAGGCACAGCAGCCGATCCGCTTTCCGTGGTTTGCCCTGTTGTTTATTGTGGTGGCGCTGTTTAACTCGCTGCACCTGCTGCCACCGCCGGTGGTGTCGGGACTGAATCAGCTGGCGAATCTGCTGCTGGCGATGGCGATGGCGGCGCTGGGCTTAACCACCCGTTTCGGCGCGCTGAAGCAGGCGGGCGTCAAACCGCTGCTGCTTGGTCTGCTGATGTTTATCTGGCTGATTCTTGGCGGCGGCGCACTGAATGTGCTGGTGCAACATTTCATGGCGTAAGCGCATCCGCTATCATGGGCGTTTTGCATCAGCAATCGCCCATTCAGGAGAGCGGCATGAAATATATCGGCGCACACGTAAGCGCATCCGGCGGCGTAGACCAGGCAGTGATCCGTGCCCATGAAATCGAAGCCACAGCCTTTGCGCTGTTCACTAAAAATCAGCGCCAGTGGAAAGCCGCGCCGCTCTCTGCGCAGGTGATCGACGCCTTTAAAACCGCCTGCGATCAATACAACTTTAGTGCCGCGCAAATCCTGCCGCACGACAGCTATCTGATTAACCTCGGCCACCCGGTGATGGACGCGCTGGAGAAATCGCGCGAGGCGTTTATCGATGAGATGCAGCGCGCCGAACAGCTTGGTCTGACGCTGCTCAACTTCCATCCCGGCAGCCACCTGCAGCAGATTGATGAAGATGCCTGCCTGAAGCGCATCGCCGAGTCGATCAACATTGCGCTGGATAAAACCCACAACGTGGTAGCGGTGATTGAGAATACCGCCGGCCAGGGCAGCAACCTCGGTTTCCGCTTTGAACACCTCGCGGCGATTATTGACCACGTCGAGGATAAATCGCGCGTCGGCGTATGCATCGACACCTGCCACGCCTTCGCTGGCGGATATGATTTACGCAGCGAAGCTGCCTGTGAAGCCACCTTTGCCGAGTTTGAGCGCGTGGTAGGCTTCCAGTATCTGCGCGGTATGCACCTTAACGATGCCAAAAGCACGCTCGGCAGCCGCGTGGATCGCCATCACAGCCTCGGCGAGGGCAACATTGGCAAGACCGCGTTTAGCTGGCTGATGAAGGATGCGCGTTTTGACGGTATCCCGATGATTCTCGAAACCATCAATCCGGATATCTGGAAGGATGAAATTGCCTGGCTGAAGGCCGAGCAGCAGGCGTAACGGGTTTAACCGGGGCCTGTCGCCAATAACAAAGGGAGCCGCGGCTCCCTTTGTTGTTCCTGGCTGCCGTTACGCGGCTTTGGCCAGTTCCTCTTCCGGACGTTTCAGAATCGCATAGCCCAGACCCGCAATCAGCGTACCAATCACAATCGCCAGCAGGTAACCCAGCACCGGGGTAATGGCGCCTGGAATCAGCAGGACGAACAGCCCGCCGTGCGGCGCCATCAGTTTGGCCCCCATCGCCATGGAGATAGCCCCGGTCACTGCGCCACCCACGATACAGCATGGCAGCACGCGCATCGGATCACGCGCCGCAAACGGAATGGCACCTTCGGAGATAAAGCACAGGCCGAGTACCAGCGCGGCTTTACCGCCCTCCTGCTGACCTTTATTGAACTTACGACGCGCTACCAGCGTTGCCAGCCCCATCGCCAGCGGTGGCACCATACCGGCCGCCATGATCGCGGCCATCGGCGCGTAGGTTTGCGAACTCAGCAGACCAACACCAAACGCGTAAGCCACTTTGTTCACCGGACCGCCCATGTCGGTACACATCATGCCGCCCAGAATCGCGCCCAGCAGGACCGCGTTAGCAGTGCCCATGTTCGCCAGCCAGCTGGTCAGGCCGCTCATGATGCCAGCAACCGGTTTGCCTACCACGTAAATCATCAGCAGGCCGGTAATCAGACTGGCCACCAGCGGAATGATCAGAATCGGCTTCAGCGCTTCCATACTTTGCGGCAGCTTCACTTTGCTGCTCAGCAGTTTCGCGGCGTAACCGGCGATGAAACCGGCGATGATGCCGCCAAGGAAACCGGCGTTGATGCTGGTGGCGATCATGCCGCCAATCAGACCTGGCGTCAGGCCCGGACGGTCAGCAATCGAGAAGGCGATAAAGCCCGCCAACACCGGCACCATCAGCGCAAAGGCGCTGCCGCCACCGATCTGCATCAGCGCCGCGGCTAAGGTGCCCTGCTCTTTAAACGCGGTAATCCCAAAGGCGAATGACAGCGCAATGCTCAGACCGCCGGCGACCACCATCGGCAGCATATAAGATACGCCGGTCAGCAGATGCCGATAGGCACCGGCTTTCTCTTTGCTGTCGCTCTGGCTGGCTGCCGCCTGGTTGCCGGAAGGCTGCCAGACTTTGGCTTCCGCCTGCGCTTTATCCAGCTCCTGTGCGGTTTTCTTCAGCGCCAGACTGGTGGAGGTGCGGTACATCGGCTTGCCGGCAAATTTCGCCAGGTCAACGTCGATATCCGCCGCAACGATCACCAGATCGGCCGCCGCCACTTCTTCCGGGGTGATCGGGTTGCCGGCGCCGACTGAGCCGCGGGTTTCCACTTTTACCCACCAGCCGCGCTTGCTGGCTTCCGCTTCAATCGCCTCGGCTGCCATGAAGGTATGCGCCACGCCGGTCGGACAGGCAGTGACGGCCACAATACGTTTCTGCCCGGAGCTCTGCGCCGGTGCACTTGCCGCCGGGGTTGCCGCAGCCGGCTGCCACGGTTGCGCCGCATCTTTAGCCAGCGCCAGCGCCGCCTGCGGATCGCGCAGCGCCTGCTGCACGTCCACGAGGGCAACGGACTTGCCGGCGAGCTGCGCGTTGTCGGTAACCTGCTGGCCAATCACCAGCACCAGTTCGGCGTCCGCGGCGCTGTCGACCAGCGTCAGTCCCGCCTGCCCTGCCGCCGCCTGCAGACGTTCCGAGGCTAAATGGCCTGATGCCAGGCCGAGTGACGAATCTTTTATCAGCAGCGTTTTCATTATCGCTCTCCTGCTGTTAGTTAACGGGTTGTAAGTCGACGCGCGCCATCATCGCGGCCAACTGGGTACGATCGGTCACGCCGACGTTGCTCTGGCTGACGGCCATGGCCGCCACCGCCGTCGCCAGACGCAGCGTGTGTTCACTGGATTCCCGCATCAGCAGGCCATAAATCAGGCCGCCAACCATCGAATCTCCGGCGCCTACGGTGCTGACCACTTCACACGCAGGCGGTTTGGCGATCCATTCGCCAGAGGCATTGACCCACAGCGCACCTTCCGCACCGAGGGAGATCACCACGTGGGCAATGCCCTGCTCGCGCAGCTGGTGCGCGGCGTCAATCACATCCTGCAGCGTCGGCAGCTTGCGGCCGGCCCAGATCTCCAGCTCGCGGCGATTGGGTTTTACCAGCCACGGTGCCGCTTTCAGACCGGCCACCAGCGCTTCACGGCTGCTGTCAAAAATGATGCATGGGCAGTGGGTGCGCAGATCGCTCATCCATTTGGTGAACGCGTCCGGCGCAACGCCGGCTGGCAGGCTGCCGCTGACGCACACCATATCGAACTGGCCCAGCCAGGTCAGCGAGTCGGCGGTGAAGCGGTCCCAGTCCTGTGGCGTGACGTCAAAGCCCGAGAAATTGAGGTCGGTGACGTCGCCGTCTTTTTCCGTCAGCTTAACGTTAATGCGGGTACGGCCCTGCACCACCTGAAAACGGTTAGCGATGCCGAGTTCGCTGAACAGCTGCTGAAAGCCGTCCTGATTCTCTTTGCCGAGGAAGCCGCCGACGGTGACGTCGATACCGAGATCTTTCAGCACTTTGGCGACATTGATGCCTTTACCCGCAGCGTGCAGCCCGGTGGTTTTGACCAGGTTAACTTCGCCGCGCTCGATCTCCGGCGTGTAGCCGACCAGATCGTACGCCGGGTTCAGGGTGATAGTGGCAACGCGACGACTCATGCTGCCCCCTCGCCCAGACCGCTATTAATGGCTTCTTCGATAGCGTGCAGTGCCTGCTGCGCATCGTCACCGCTGGCGGTGAAACGCAGACGATGGCCTTTCTTCACGCCCAGCGCGACCACCTTCATCAGACTGCGCCCATTAGCCGGCTTACCGCTGCCGTCGAGATTGGTCACGGTGATATCACTGTTGAACTGCTTGATCACGCTCACCAGCGCGGTGCCCGGACGCGCATGCAGACCGTGCTCGTTGCGGATGGTGAATTCCGCGGTTAAGACGTCCGCAGCTTCATCAACTTCGCTGGTCAGCAGCGCGAGAATACCTGCCGCGTCCGCCTTCAGCAGGCGTTCAGCCTGCTTGTTCAGCAGCAGATTGCTGAGGTAACCCAACACCTCAAGCGGGCGCTGATCGGTGGCGGCGACCGTCAGCAGCAGCGCTACCGGTTCGCCCTGATGCGTCAGCGGCGTCGCGCTGCGGCTCACTGCCACCGCGCTGTTAAGGTTGCCGTGCGAGCTGTCGCTCAGCCAGATGCCCTGACCGAGGCTGAGCGGCGCGTGCGAGACGACGTCCGCGACAAAGCTGGCGTCAACGGCACCGGCCGCCTGCAGACGCCCGGCGTTCAGCGCCTGCAGCGTCATCAGATCGCTGGCAGCCACGTCGGTGGCGATCAGCGAGGTATCAAACTGGAATTCAGCGGCCTGTTTTTCACCCATCAGCAGCGCACGCAGCTCTTCAGCAGAGGCGGATTTCAGCTGCTCAGCGATGCTGTCATCGCTTAATACGTGGGTCAGCTGGCGCAGCAGCGCGAGGTGCTCGTCAGATTTAGCGGCAATGCCGATGGCGACGTACGCCGTCTGGCCATCGCCCCAGTCCACGCCCTGCGGAAACTGATAAACCTGCACGCCGGTTTTCAGCACCAGATCGCGGGTATCGGTGGTGCCGTGCGGAATGGCGATGCCGTTGCCGAGAAAGGTGGTGGTTTGCTGTTCGCGCGCCAGCATGCCATCGACGTAGCCTTCGGCCACATTTCCGGCTGCGGTAAGCGCAGCGGCAACCTGACGAATGGCCTGTTCTTTATCGGACGCGCTGGCGCCGGTGTGAATGGCCTGAACTTCGAGCTGGAACATATTTCTCCTCGCTTGCTGAAAGTGAATCGTTTCAGCCTGATGGCGAAAAAATACGCTGTGCGACACGGACTTAGCCGGGAGGACAACGCTGAAACGTTTCAGGGAATATGGTACAGCCCCCGATTACAGGCAAGAAAATGCGCAATCGGCGTAGCAGATTTTTGATGCTCCGCACACTTCGCGGCGGATTTAGGATTTTTCACAGCGGGCGCGCTGACGCGTTGCTGTAACGCGGTGCCTGTGACGAGCGTGCTGTTCAGCTCGCGTCAGCTTAAACTCAGGGCGCGGTATCGGCTTCCAGCTGCAGCAGGTAGATCATGGCATCGGCGCGGCTGCTGCCGCACATCTCCGCCTGTGGCTGTAAACCGGCACACACCGCCGGACGCAGCGGCGAGCCAAAAATTTTGCAGCGCTGCTGTTCGTCGAGCTGCACGCAGCGGGTATTGGCCGGTTTGCCGTCAGGCATACCCGGAATGGGGGAAGAGATGGAGGGGGCTGTGCAACAGGCACCGCACTGGTCTCGACACAACATCATGCGCTCCTGCAAAGATTAGCGGCCGACAATAGCAGTCTGCACCGCGGAATTCTATGCGCGACCAACAATTTTCACCGGCCTCACTTGCCTGTTTTTCACCGCGCGAGTAAGTTGGCGCGCATCTACCTGGTTATAGCGAGTCAAGCATTATGCCAAAGGCAAACGAAATCAAAAAAGGAATGGCCGTCACCTGGAACGGTAAACTGTTGCTGGTGAAGGATATCGATGTCCAGAGCCCGAGCGCGCGTGGTGCCGCCACGCTGTATAAGATGCGTTTCACCGATGTGCGCACCGGCCTGAAAGTTGAAGAGCGCTTCAAGGGTGACGACATTATTGATGCCATCCAGCTTAGCCGCCGCGCGGTGACCTTCTCATACATCGACGGCGACGAATACGTGTTTATGGATGACGAAGATTACACGCCGTACAGCTTTAAAAAAGATCAGATCGAAGAAGAGCTGCTGTTTATTCCGGAAGGCGGCATTCCCGGTATCCAGGTACTCACCATGGATGGCCAGGTGCTGGCGCTGGAACTGCCGCAGACGGTAGACATGGAGATCGTTGATACCTCTCCCGGCATCAAAGGGGCATCCGCCAGTGCGCGCACCAAACCGGCGGGCATGAACACCGGGCTGTCGATTCAGGTGCCGGAGTACCTGAGCAATGGCGATCGCATCCGTATCCATATTGCCGAGCGTCGTTATATGGGACGCGCCGATTAAGCGCACGATTTTCTCCGGCGGCGGTTGATTGTTATAGTATAACAACAGCCTGCGCGCCGGATGCGGTTGTCCGGCGCGGCTATTTTAACGGAGTAAATCATGACGCGCGTGAACCTGATTACCGGCTTTCTCGGTAGCGGTAAAACCACCACCCTGTTACACCTGCTGGCGCACAAACCGGCCAGTGAGAACTGGGCCATTCTGGTCAACGAATTTGGCGAGATTGGCATCGACGGCGCGCTGCTCGCCGATCGCGGCGCCACGCTGAAAGAGATCCCCGGCGGCTGTATGTGCTGTGTCAACGGCCTGCCGCTGCAGGTCGGGCTGAATATGCTGCTGAAGCAGACCAGGCCGGACCGCCTGATCATCGAACCTACCGGCCTCGGCCATCCTAAACAGTTACTGAATATGCTGCGCGCGGCGGTCTATCAGCCGTGGATCCGCGTGGACGCCACGCTGACGCTGCTCGATCCGCGTCAGTTAGCCGATACGCGCGTCACGGAGAATGAAAACTTTCGCGACCAGCTGATCGCCGCAGACATCATCATCGCCAACAAGAGCGACAAGTGGGATGCGGAAGATCGCCAGCGGCTGGCGAGCTGGCAGCAGCATTTAGGCGACCGTCAACTGGTGGAAGCCAGCTGGGGCAACATTGATCCGGCGTTGCTGAGTCAGCCGGCATTGGCGGATCGTGCGGTACCCGATGCCGCGCATCATCATCATTCGTCACGTCCGCAGGGGCTGGCGGCGCTGAAACTGGAAGGCGAAGCGCGCTGGCGTCGTGCGTTAAATGAAGGTCAGGGCTATGCTTCCTGTGGCTGGATTTTCGATGGTGACACGGTGTTCGATACCATTCCGGCTTTAGAGTGGGCGCGGCTTGCGCCGGTGGATCGCGTGAAAGGCGTGCTGCGAACCGCAGACGGTCTGGTCAGCATTAACCGTCAGGGCGAAGACCTGTTCATTGAAACGCGCCCGGTCACGCCGCCGGATAGCCGTATCGAATTGATCCACCATCAGGCCACCGACTGGAACGCCTTGCAGACTGCCCTGTTGAAGATTCGTTTAAATTAGCTGCGGTAGGTTTGCCCGTTATTTTTTTTCCTTTTGAGTTACTTTTATGCGCACTTCTCGTTTGATTACCATCCTGCTGCTGAATGCGCTGGGTGTGATGCTATTTATGTCGTGGTATCTGCCGCCGGAGCACGGGTTCTGGTTCGCTCTCGACAAAGGCATCTTTTTTGGCTTTAACGACCAGATGGTCGACCATCACGGCTTTGCGCTGCTGGTGGCGATCACCAATTTCCGCGGTTTTGATGCGGTGTCGCTGCTGGCGATGGGCCTGCTCTATCTGTGGTTCTGGCGCCGCGAAACGCCGCAGGGCCGACGTCGTATGCTGGCGATTGGTATCACCATGCTGCTGACGGCGGTGATTCTTAACCAGCTGGGCCACCTGCTGCCGGTTAAGCATGCCAGCCCGACGCTGTTCTTTGATAACGTGCATCGCGTCAGCGAACTGACCGGCATTCCGGCAAAAGATGCGTCCAGAGACAGCTTCCCCGGCGACCACGGCATGATGCTGATTATCTTCGCCTGCTTTATGTGGCGCTATTTCGGCTTCCGCGCCTTCCTGATGGGCCTGCTGATTGTGGTGGTCTTTTCCCTGCCGCGCGTAATGGCAGGCGCACACTGGTTTACCGATATCGCGGTCGGTTCGCTGTCGGTGGTGCTGGTGGGCCTGAGCTGGTGGTTATTAACACCGGCCAGCGACAAACTGGTGAACTGGCTCTATCGTTCGCTGCCCGGAAAATATAAACCCCAGGCGTAATAGTTTAGCGCAGGCGATTATTTCCTGTTTTTAAGATCGCCTGCGCTTATTTAATCCTGCAATAAATTATTAGCGAACTAAGCGTTTTCTGATAAAAGAAAAACCTATGCGTCAAATCGTCTGACAATGGCGTTATTCCTGGCCTGTCCAGTCAGAACCCTCTTAAAATCTCCCTGAGCGCCAGAATTAGCCGCTGTTCCTGCCGTTAATTGACGCTTAAATCGCTACCAGTTGTTGATAAAGTAACCGTTGTGTTACAGATTGATTTCACATCAAAAAAACCTATAAAAATTTATATAAAAGCACTCGCCACGCGGTCTGTAATCGGTTAACCTCAACTCCGATTACTACCGTGCAGCATAAAATTCGGTACCTTAAGCAACAAAAATGTGTGCATTAACACATTTTAGTAATTAAGGAATTGTCTTAGAGGGTCGCACTTATTAATCTCAACCCGTTTTGTCATCTGGCTGGCGACATTCTGTCGTAAGGACATCGAAGGAAAACACGTACAATGGTCAAGTCTCAACCAATTCTGAGATACCTCAGGCGGATTATTCCCGCAGTAGCATTAGCAACCCTCTTATCGGCATGTAGCAGTACCCATAACGGTCAGAACGCGAATAACGAGAATCATGAAGTTAACAACCAGAATGGTTTTTTACTTCAGGCGTCTCAGGACGAATTTGAACAAATGGTGCAGAACGTGGACGTTAAGTCCCGCATCATGGAGCAGTACAGTGACTGGAAAGGTGTGCGTTATCGCTTAGGCGGCGACACCAAACGCGGCATTGACTGTTCTGCTTTTGTTCAGCGCACCTTTCGCGAACAGTTTGGTTTAGAGCTGCCGCGTTCCACATCGGAACAGCAGGACAGCGGTAAAGAGATTTCACGCAGTAAACTGCGTCCGGGTGATTTAGTGCTGTTCCGCGCCGGCTCCACCGGTCGCCATGTCGGCATCTATCTCGGCAACGACAATTTTGTACACGCGTCTACCAGCAGCGGCGTGATGATTTCCAGCCTTAACGACAGTTACTGGAAAAACCGCTACCGCGAAGCGCGTCGGGTACTGGCAAAAAACCCCAGTTAACCCCCTTCCTTCCTGATGTTCTCAGCCAGAGAATCTGAAAACGCTGCCCCGGCAGCGTTTTTTTTTCGTCTGCGGTTGCTTAAGCCAAATCCATGGCGGAAAAAGTAATTGTGAATCAAAAATATAACGAGACTTTTCGCGCAGCCTCGTTATATTCTCGTTGCCTTGAACCAGCACAGTTGTATGCGTTTTTATAATAAAAAGGGCAAGATCAGGGGAACCAACTCCATGCCACTGTCGGGGACGTTAAATCGTCATGCCAGCTACTCGCGGCGCATCGCCTGGAGTAGCGTAATTATTGGGGTCGCGTTTTTTATCCTGTTTGTCACCGTCCTGCTCACGCTGACCTGGCAAAAACGCGTCCAGCAACACCAGCAGCTGCTGGCTCACAGCCGTGACGATCTGCAACAGGTGATGTCAACCCTGGTCGAGAGCCTTTATCCACTGCAGCAATACACTCAACTCAGCTGCAACAGTGTCAACCGTGAGCTGACCTCTCGCGCCGCCTTTGCCGGCAACATTCGCGCGATATTACTGGTACGCGACGGCAACGCTTACTGCTCTTCGGCTACCGGCGCATTTCTGCTGGCCGCCAGCGCCATTTCACCCGATTCAGAGCTGGAGCGCGACCGTGACGTCCGCCTGCTGCCCGGCACACCGCTGCAGCCCGCCAAGCCAGCGCTGGCGCTGTGGCTGAAAAGTCCAGGAGCGAGCGAAACCGGCATCCTCGCCACAATGAACCTCAGCATGACGCCTTACCAGCTGCTGGCCTCTTACCATCCCGAAATCACGCGCATGGCGCTGGTGGCAGGCGACAGCGCGCTGCTCAGCGGCACCAGCCAGGTGGTGCGCAGCCGCGATCTGCCGCCCGCCCTCACCGACCTGACGCTTGATGACGGCAGCATGCGCTTTGTGCTTTACGGCAGCACGCTGGCCTCACGCGATTACACGCTGGCGTTGCTGACCGGCCTGCTGCTGGCGCTGCTGGTTGCCGCAATCAGCTGGCTGCTGCTGTCGCTGCATCAGCGACCGGGACGTGAAATCCTGCTCGGCATCCGGCGCGGTCAGTTTCACGTTGAGTATCAGCCGCTGGTAACGGCACACAACGGCAAACCCTATGGCGTTGAAGCGCTGCTGCGCTGGACTCACCCGGTTGAAGGCATGATCCCACCCGATGTATTTATCAGCCACGCCGAAGCGCAGAACCTGATTATTCCTCTGACCCAACATCTGTTCAGCCTGGTAGCGCGCGACGCGCGTTTTCTCTGTCAGCAACTGCCGCGCGGCACCCGTCTCAGTCTGAATATGTCACCGCAGCATCTGGCATCGGCCAGTTTTCGCCGCGACGTGCAAGCGTGGATCGCCAGTATGCCCGCCGATCATTTTAACTATGTATTTGAAATCACTGAGCGCACCATGGTGCGGGAGAAGAACGCCGGCGAAATCTTCGCCTGGCTGCATGAACACAATTTCAAGATTGCCATCGATGATTTCGGCACTGGCCATAGCGCGCTGATCTACCTGGAAAAATATCCGTTCGACTACCTGAAAATCGATCGCGGCTTTGTGCAGAGTATCGGCACCGAAACCGTAACCTCGCCGGTACTTGACACCGTGTTGCTGCTGGCAAAGAAACTCAACCTGAAAACCGTGGCGGAAGGCGTGGAAACCGGCGACCAGGCGGCCTGGCTGGTTAACCGGGGCGTCACACATCTGCAGGGGTATCTGTTTAGCCGCCCGCTGCGCCCGGAAAAGCTGATCAGCTACTATCAGAGCCAGGCCAGTTTGGGTTAACGTCACGTACCGCGCATGAAACTGCTACCATACAGTGCGGATTACCACAGGAGAGCGCCCCACTTATGCTGCTTCGTCTTGCCACAGCACTACTGATGTGCAGCGCCATTGCGCCGGTGCACGCGGTCACTATCCATGAAAGCTATGCCTTTGCGAAGCTGGGCGAACCGAAATACGCGGTCAACTTCAGCCATTATGATTACGCCAATCCGGCGGCGCCAAAAGGCGGCAAGATCACCCTCGCCGTGGTGGGCACTTACGACAACTTCAACCGCTATGCGTCGCGCGGCAATCCCGGTATCGGCACTGACACGCTGTACGACGGCCTGTTTACCACCTCAGACGATGAGCCGGGCAGCTACTATCCGCTGATCGCCGAATCAGCACGCTATCCCAGCGATTATCACTGGATGGAGGTGTCGATCAATCCGCACGCGCAGTTTCAGGACGGTACGCCGATCACCGCACAGGATGTCGCCTTCACCTTCAGCAAATTCATGACCGAAGGCGTGCCGCAGTTTCGCGTGGCGTTTCGTGGCGTGCAGGTGAAAGCGCTGAACCGGCTGACGGTGCGCATTGAGATGCCCAAACCAGATAAAGACCTGGTGCTGAGCTGGATCACGCTGCCGGTGCTGCCGGAAAAATTCTGGCAGAACAAAAAATTCAATGAGCCGATTGGCTATCCGCCGCTCGCCAGCGGGCCTTACCGCGTCACTTCGTACAAATCCGGCCAGTTCATCCAATATAGCCGGGTGAAGAACTACTGGGCGGCCGATCTGCCGGTGAACCGCGGTCGCTTTAATTTTGATACCCTGCGCTACGATTACTATCTCGATGACAACGTGGCTTTTGAAGCGTTTAAGGCCGGTGCCTATGACCTGCGCGAGGAGAGTTCGGCGAAGAAATGGGCCACACAATATCGCGGGCGCAACTTCACCAGCCACGCCATTGTGAAAGCCACCACGCCGAATGACGTCGCCACCGACACGCGCTGGCTGGCGTTCAATAACGAGAAAGCATTGTTCGCCGACCGCCGGGTGCGTGAGGCGCTGACGCTGGCGTTTGATTTTGAGTGGATGAACAAAGCGCTGTTCTACGGCGCTTACAAGCGGACCGACAGTTACTTCCAGAACACCGCTTACGCCGCCAGAGGCTATCCTGACGCCGATCAGCTGGTCCTGCTCGCGCCCTACAAGGCGCAGCTGCCTGCCGAGGTCTTTAACAACGCCTACGCGCCGCCGCACTCTGACGGCAGCGGCTTTGACCGCAACAATCTGCTGCGGGCGATGGCGCTGCTGAAGCAGGCCGGCTGGCAGATCAAAAACCAGCAGTTAGTAAACGTGAAAACCGGCCAGCCGTTTCAGTTTGAACTGTTGCTGCGCAGCGGTTCTCTGAACGACTGGGCGCTGCCGTTCCAGCACAGCCTGGCACGGCTTGGCATTACGATGACGCTACGTCAGGTGGACAGTTCGCAATATCTGCGCCGGCTGCGCGAGGGCGATTACGACATGATTCCGTCGCTTTATCAGGCGATGCCGTGGCCCTCCACCAGCCTGCAGTATGTCTGGCAGTCGGATTACATCAGCTCATCGTGGAACACCGCGCGGGTAAAAGATCCGCTGGTCGACCATTTCGTGCAGCAGATCGTGGCGCATCAGGGCGATGAAAAAGCGCTGCTGCCGCTCGGTCAGGCGCTGGATCGCCTGCTGCTGTGGAACGCCTACATGATTCCGATGTGGTACAACGCCGAGCAGCGACTGGCCTGGTGGGACAAGTTTTCCCATCCGCAGATTAAACCGGCGTTTGCCACCGGGCTGGAAAACTGGTGGTACGATGTGAACAAAGCCGGTCGTTTACCGGCCGATCGACGCTGAGGAGAGCGGTTTGGGTGCTTATTTCCTGCGCAGGCTGTTGCTGATTATTCCCACGCTGTGGGCCATCATCACCCTGAATTTCTTTATCGTACAGATTGCGCCGGGCGGTCCGGTCGATCAGGCGCTGGCCAACATCCAGTTTGGTCATAGCACCGGTCTGCCTGGCGGCGGCGGCAGTGACAGCGGCGCGCGCGGTGCGCTGGTGCGCGACAATCCCGGCGACAGCCAGTACCGCGGCGCGCGCGGGCTGGATCCGGAGGTGGTGGCAGAAATAACCCATCGCTACGGCTTCGATAAGCCCCTGCTGCAGCGCTATGGCGAAATGCTGTGGAATTACCTGCGTTTTGACTTTGGCGACAGCCTGTTTCGTAACGCCACGGTGCTGCAGCTGATTAAAGAGAGCCTGCCGGTGTCGATCAGCCTCGGGTTGTGGAGCACGCTGATCATCTATCTGGTGTCGATTCCGCTGGGCATCAAAAAAGCGGTGCGCAACGGCAGCGCGTTTGATATCTGGAGCAGCATCTTTATCATCATCGGCTACTCTATTCCGGCGTTTTTGTTTGCCATCATGCTGATTGTGCTGTTTGCCGGCGGCAGCTATCTCGACTGGTTCCCGCTCCGCGGCCTCACTTCGCCGCAGTTTGACACGCTGCCGTGGTACAGCAAAATCAGCGATTATGTATGGCATATCACCCTGCCGGTGCTGGCTACGGTGATTGGCGGCTTTGCTACCCTGACCATGCTGACGAAAAATTCGTTCCTTGATGAGGTGCGCAAACAGTACGTCGTCACGGCGCGCGCCAAGGGCCTGGATGAGAAGCGCATCCTCTACGGCCACGTGTTCCGAAACGCCATGCTGCTGGTGATCGCCGGGTTTCCCGCCACCTTTATCAGTATGTTTTTCACCAGCTCGGTGCTGATCGAGGTGATGTTCTCACTCAACGGCATGGGGCTGCTCGGCTATGATGCCACCATTCAGCGCGACTATCCGGTGATGTTCGGCACGCTGTATATCTTTACGCTGATTGGCCTGCTGATGAATATTCTCAGCGATCTGACCTATACGCTGGTCGATCCACGCATTGATTTTGAGGGCCGCTGATGCGTTTATCTCCCGTTAACCAGCAGCGCTGGCAGCGCTTTCGTCATAACCGGCGCGGCTACTGGTCGCTATGGCTGTTTCTGCTCATCTTTGTGCTGTCGCTGGGCGCGGAATTATTAGCCAATGACAAACCGCTGCTGGTGCATTACCAGCAGCGCTGGTACGCACCGCTGCTGTTTAACTACAGCGAGAGTGATTTTGGCGGCCAGTTTGCCACGGCGGCGGATTATCAGGATCCGTGGCTGAAACAACGTATTGTCCAGCAGGGCTGGGCGCTATGGGCTCCTATCCGCTTCAGCGACAGCACCATTCATTTCGCCACCGACGTGCCCTTCCCGTCACCGCCGTCGGCGCAAAACTGGCTGGGTACCGATGCTAACGGTGGCGATGTACTGGCGCGTCTGCTGTACGGCACGCGCATCTCGCTGCTGTTCGGTTTGCTGTTAACGCTGTTCTCCAGCGTGATTGGCATTGTGGTGGGTGCCCTGCAGGGCTACTTTGGCGGCCGCGTTGACCTCATCGGCCAGCGATTGATTGAAGTGTGGTCCGGCATGCCGACGCTGTTCATGCTGATTCTACTCTCCAGCGTGATTCAGCCCAATTTCTGGTGGCTGTTACTGCTGACAGTGATCTTCGGCTGGATGAGCCTGGTGAGCGTCGTGCGCGCCGAGTTCCTGCGCACGCGCAACTTTGACTATATCCGCGCCGCACGCGCGCTGGGCGTGAGCGATAGCCGCATCATGCTGCGCCACATGTTGCCCAACGCCATGGTTGCCACGCTCACCTTTCTGCCGTTTATCCTGTGCGGTTCGATCACCACGTTGACCTCACTGGATTTTCTCGGCTTCGGCCTGCCGGTGGGCTCGCCGTCGCTGGGCGAACTGCTGCTACAGGGAAAAAACAATTTACAGGCACCGTGGCTTGGCCTTTCCGGCTTCTTCGCCCTCGCCCTGCTGCTGTCGCTGCTGATTTTTATCGGCGAAGCGGTGCGCGATGCCTTTGATCCGAGCCGGGGGCGCTAAATGAGTTTGTTAACGGTGAATCATCTGGCGGTGGCGTTTCAGCAGCGCCGCGTGGTGGAAGATATCTCGCTGCGTATCGACGCCGGCGAAACGCTGGCGCTGGTGGGCGAATCGGGATCGGGCAAGAGCGTGACGGCGCTGTCGATTATGCGTCTGCTGCCGCAGCCGCCGGTGAGTTATCCGCAGGGCGAGATCCTGTTTGACGGGCGCGATGTGTTACAGGCCAGCGAACGTGAGATGCGCGGGCTGCGCGGCAACCAGATGGCGATGATTTTTCAGGAGCCGATGGTGTCACTCAATCCGCTGCACAGCGTGGAAAAGCAGCTGTATGAAGTGCTGTCGCTGCACCGTGGCATGCGGCGTGAAGCGGCGCGCGCTGAGATTCTCAGCTGCCTCGATCGCGTAGGCATTCGCCGGGCCGCGACGCGCCTGCAGGATTTTCCGCACCAGCTGTCCGGCGGCGAGCGCCAGCGCGTGATGATCGCCATGGCCTTGCTGACGCAGCCCAAACTGCTGATTGCCGATGAGCCTACTACGGCGCTGGACGTCACGGTGCAGGCACAGATTTTACAGCTGCTGCGCGAACTGCAGCGCGAACTGAACATGGGCATGCTGTTCATTACCCACAACCTGAACATTGTGCGTCAGCTGGCCCATAGCGTGACGGTGATGCGCAACGGGCGCGAGGTGGAACACAACCGCTGTGACGCACTATTTCGCCAGCCACAGCAGCCTTATACCCGCGAGCTGCTGGCCGCCGAGCCGGACGGCGCACCGGTACCGCTGATCGACGCGCCGCCGCTGTTGCAGGTGAATAATTTGCAGGTGGGTTTCCCGATTCGCCGTGGACTGCTGAAGCGCACCGTGGCGGAAAAAACCGCGCTACACAATCTCAGTTTTACCCTGCGGCGCGGCGAAAGCCTCGGGTTAGTCGGCGAATCCGGGTCAGGCAAAAGCACCACCGGCCTGGCGCTGCTGCGCCTGATTGCTGCGCGCGGCGAGATCTGGTTCGACGGCCAGCCGCTGCATCAGCTGAGCGCGAAGCAGCTACTGCCGCTGCGCCAGCGCATTCAGGTGGTATTTCAAGATCCCAACTCTTCACTCAATCCGCGCATGACGGTACAGCAGGTGATTGCCGAAGGGCTGGCGGTGCACCAGCCGCAGCTCAGCGCTGCCGAACAGGAAGCCAGAGTCATTGCGGTGATGGAAGAGGTTGGCCTGGAGGCAGCGAGCCGCAGCCGCTACCCGGCGGAATTCTCTGGCGGTCAGCGCCAGCGTATCGCCATTGCCCGCGCGCTGATCCTGCAGCCGCAGCTGATCGTGCTGGATGAACCCACCTCGTCGCTGGACCGCTCGGTGCAAAAGCAGATCCTTACCCTGCTGCGCCGTTTACAGCAGCAGCATCAGCTGGCGTATCTGTTTATCAGTCACGATTTGCAGGTGGTGCGCGCGCTGTGTCATCAGCTGGTGGTGTTGCGCCAGGGTGAAGTGGTGGAACAGGGTGAATGCGAAGCGCTGTTCAACGCGCCCGCAGCAGAGTATACGCGTCAGCTGCTGGCCTCCGCGCAGGGCGAGATCGGGCCTCAGTGACCGTCAAATGTTTCGGCGATCGCCACGCCCTGATTTTTCAGACAACAGTTAGTGGCGCTCTCGTCGCCGCGCTGAATCAGCAAACACGGCTGCCCTTCACATTCGGCAATTTTGCACTCGACCTGAATCTGCGCCAGCGTTTCCTGGAGCTGCTGCAGGATCTCCAGCGCCGGATGGCCATCATGGCTCAGCAGGCGCAGCGCGACCAGATCCCCGTCATGCGCGCCGTTCGCTGCTTCCTGGCGTTCAATGGCGCCGGCATGTTCCAGCGACCAGCGGTAAAGTTGTGGTAAACGATGCACAACCGAGAGTTGCAGCATAGTGTTTCGGTTCCCAGAGACAGTAACGTTATTCACAACGGACGGCTTCATCGCGGTGAATCCCCACCTGGCAAGCTCAGCATACGGACGTCAAGGATAGCCTTCTCGTTTTAAGCACAAAGCGTGATGCAACTTTATTATTTGCGAGCTTTCTCGCATTTATGCCTATGTTTACCGCGTTACGCGGCGCTTAACAATCATTTTAGACGCAATGTCGTTACTTTTTTATCAATTAATTTTCACAATATGGAAACATTAAGCATAGCGAGAGCGCGGAGAGGGGCAAATCAGGAGGTGAAATAACAGCAGGTTAAGGATCGACCCGCCGCCATCACGCGGTGTGGCGCGGACGGGCGGCGTAGCTGAACAGCACGATTGAGACGGTAGCGCACAGCGCGATGGTGGCGACCATCGGCCAGGCGCTGTTGACGCTGACCAGCGACAGTAGCGCGCCAACCAGCGCACCGACGCCGAAGCGCAGCGTACCGGCCAGCGAGGATGCGGTGCCGGCCATATGGGGAAATTCGTCGAGGATTACCGCCATCGCATTGGAGGAGACGGTCGATACGCAGCCAATGAACATTGCCACGCCAAACACCAGCGGCAGGAAACCGAGGTTGAGCGCGCTGACAATCAGCAGCCAGATGCCCATGGCAAACTGAATCAGCAGACCGAGGCGGAACATCGCCAGCGGTCCGAAACGGCGCACCGCGCGGCTGTTAATCAGCGTCATGACAAACAGAAACACCACGTTGAGGCCAAAGTAGTAGCCGAAATTCTGCGGCGACACATGGTTCACTTCAATGTAAACAAACGGCCCGGCGTTAAGAAAGGTAAACAGCCCGGCAAACGAGAAGCCGCTTGCCAGCATATAGCTGAAGGCGCGTTTGTGCCGCACCAGCGCGACAAAATTGCTCAGCGTGGTGCGCAGGTGAAAACGCTGCCGCTGCTCGGGCTTAAGCGTTTCGCGGATCTGCGTTACCACCAGCACGGTGGTAATCAGTGCGGCCAATGCCAGCGTCCAGAAGATGGCGTGCCAGTTCCACAGCAGCAGCAGCCAGCCGCCGATGATCGGGGCCAGCAGCGGCGCAATAGTGGTGATCAGCATGACAAACGACATCATGCGCGAGAAATCTTCTTTCGAATAACTGTCGCGCATCAGGGCGTTAATTACCACGCTGGCCGCGGCGGCGGAGAGCCCGTGCAGGAAACGCATCAGAATCAGCTGGTCAATGGATTGCGACAGCGCACAGGCTGCCGCCGCGCAGGCAAAAATCAGCGTGCCAAGCACAATCACCGGTTTACGTCCGTAGCTGTCCGCCAGCGGGCCATACACCAGCTGACCAATGGCGAAGCCGAGGATGTAGAGATTCAGCGTCATCTGTACGCTGCCGGCCGACACCGCGAATTCACGGGCGATTTGCGGCATTGCCGGCAGATACATATCAATGGAGAGCGGCATCAGCATGGCCAGCAATCCCAGAATCACCACTAATCCCACCGGTGAATTTTTTTCCTTACGCACCGCTGTCTCCCGCTATTTACGCTGTTTCAGTTCGTCCGGCAGGCCGATGCTATTGATTTCCGCCTCGGTCAGTTCACGGTATTCGCCTTCACCGAGCTCCTCATCCAGCACAATCTCACCGATGCTTTCACGATGCAGCGCCGTGACGTGGTTGCCCATCGCCGCAAACATACGTTTCACCTGGTGATAGCGCCCTTCACTGAGGGTGAGGCGCGCGGCTTTCTCATCGAGGATTTCCAGCTGCGCCGGTTTGGTCAGATCTTTCTCGTTGTGCAGCTGAATGCCGGCAGCAAATTTTTCGATCAGCCCCGCGTCAAGCGGCTGCTCCAGTTCCACCAGGTAGGTTTTCTCCAGGTGATGGCGCGGAGAAGTAATGCGATGCGACCACTGACCATCATCGGTCAGCAGCACCAGCCCGGTGGTATCAATATCCAGCCGCCCTGCCGCGTGCAGTTTGAACGCCGCCGGCTCCTCAATGAAATAGAGAATGGTGGGATGATCCGGATCGTCGGTGGAGCAGACATAGCCCTGCGGTTTATTCAGCATGAAATAGCGCGGGCCCTGCTGCACCGTCAGCGGATTGCCGTCGTACTCTACGGCATCGTCCGGCAGGACTTTATAGGCGGTGTCGCGCACCACTTCGCCATTGATGGTGATCTTTCTGCCACGTATTTCACGGCCGGCGATGGCACGGCTAACTTCCAGTTGCTGAGATATGAATTTGTCGAGTCGCATGAATTCGCTTTTTTGCCTGTTACTGCGGAGGGGAACTGAAACGGCGTTTGCCCGGTAAATCATTTACAGCGTAGCGCGGCGGCCACGGCATAATTGAGAGCAGGGTTAACCGTTGAAAAAGTGTGGGCAGTATAGCCTGAACCTTCGCCTGCTAATAGTGCCGATCCTGCGTTTCAGCCACTTTCATGGCATAATGCGCGTCCGTTCCAGAAAAAGCCGGTTCCCATGTCGTTTACCCTGCGCCCCTATCAGCAAGAAGCCGTTGATGCCACCGTTGCCCATTTTCGCCGCCACGCCACGCCAGCGGTGATTGTGCTGCCGACCGGCGCCGGCAAAAGCCTGGTGATCGCCGAACTGGCGCGGCTGGCGCGCGGTCGCGTGCTGGTGCTGGCTCACGTCAAAGAACTGGTGGAGCAGAACCACAGTAAATATCAGGCGTATGGTTTGCAGGCGGATATCTTCGCCGCGGGCCTGCAGCGCAAGCAGAGCGACGGTAAAGTGGTATTCGGCAGCGTGCAATCGGTGGCGCGCAATCTGGCCAGTTTTGACAGCGCCTTTTCGCTGGTGATCGTCGATGAGTGCCATCGCATCAGCGACAACGAGGAGAGCCAGTATCAGCAGCTGTTCGCCCATCTGCGCCAGCACAATCCGCAGCTGCGTCTGCTGGGGCTGACCGCCACGCCATTCCGCCTGGGCAAAGGCTGGATTTACCAGTACCACTATCACGGCATGGTGCGCGGCGACGATAACGCGCTGTTCCGCGACTGCATCTACGAATTGCCGCTGCGCTATATGATCAAACATGGCTTTCTGGTGCCACCTGAGCGGCTGGATATGCCGGTGGTGCAGTACGATTTCAGTCGGCTGATCCCGCAGAATAATGGCCTGTTCAGTGAGGCCGATCTTAACCGCGAACTGAAACAGCAGCAGCGCGTAACTCCGCAGATCATGCGACAGATCATCGAGTTCGCTGAGACGCGCCGCGGCGTGATGGTGTTTGCCGCAACCGTTGAACACGCGCGGGAAATTCTCAGCCTGCTGCCGGAAAACAGTGCGCTGGTATCGGCAGAAACCCCGGTGAAAGAGCGTGACCGGCTGATTCAGCAGTTCAAAGCGCAGCAGCTTAAGTTTCTGGTTAACGTGGCGGTGCTGACCACCGGCTTCGACGCGCCGCACGTCGATTTGATCGCCATTCTGCGCCCGACCGAATCGGTCAGCCTGTATCAGCAAATTGTCGGTCGCGGGTTGCGGCTGGCACCGGGCAAAACCGACTGCCTGATCCTCGATTACGCCGGAAACCCGCACGATCTCTTTACGCCCGAAGTCGGCGCAGCGAAAGGCGCCAGCGATAACCAGCCGGTGCAGGTGTTTTGTCCGGCCTGCGGCTTTGCGAATACCTTCTGGGGCAAGGCGACCGAAGATGGCCACGTCATTGAGCACTTTGGCCGCCGCTGTCAGGGCGTGCTCGACGATGACGAGGGCAATCGCGCGCAGTGCGACTACCGTTTCCGCTTCAAAAGCTGCCCGGACTGCGGTGCAGAAAATGATATCGCCGCGCGCCGCTGCCAGCAGTGCGACAAGGTGCTGGCCGACCCCGATGATATGCTGAAAGCGGCGCTGAAGCTGAAAGACGCGCGCGTACTGCGCTGCAGTGGTATGACGCTGGCGCACGGACGCGATGATAAAGGCGAGTGGCTGCAAGCCACCTATTTTGATGAGGATGGCACCAGCGTCAGCGAGCGCTTTCGCCTGCGCACTCCGGCGCAGCGCACCGCCTTTGAGCAGCTGTTTATGCGGCCACATCAGCGTGCGCCCGGCGTGGAGCTCGGCTGGCAGACCGCCGCTGATGTGGTGGCGCTGCAGCCGCTGCTGCGCCATCCCGATTTTGTGGTGGCGCGCGCCAAAGGCCACTTCTGGCAGGTGCGGGAAAAAATGTTCGATTATCAGGGACGCTATCGCCGTGCTAACGAGCTGCGCTAAGCGGCGGAATCATTTGCCCCGCTGTGGCAATCCGGCTATAATGCCGCCCGCTTTTGCATCCGTAAAAGCGTATTGAATAACCGTCCTGTTGCTGGGTCGCCTGTAGCAGGAACTATAGAAGAGATCTTAAGATGTTCACTATTAATGCAGAAGTACGTAAAGAGCAGGGTAAGGGTGCGAGCCGCCGCCTGCGCGCAGCGAACAAATTCCCGGCCATCATCTATGGCGGTAAAGACGCTGCGGTTTCTATCGAACTGGACCACGACGCTGTGATGAACATGCAGGCTAAGCCTGAGTTCTACAGCGACGTGCTGACTCTGATTGTTGACGGTAAAGAAACCAAAGTTAAAGTTCAGGCTGTTCAGCGTCACCCGTTCAAGCCAAAACTGCACCACATCGACTTCGTTCGCGCTTAATCGCTAACGGGTTGACGAAAAAACGCCGCATCTGCGGCGTTTTTTTATGGCGCAAATCTGGCGATCACTGACCGCCGGTGCGACGCTGCAGCTGATCGCGCAGATTCGGCGGCGTGCCTTTGATGGTCAGCGTATCGGTGGCCGGATCCCAGAAAATGCGCTCGCCCAGCAGCATGGCATCAAAGTTAAGCGTTAATCCCCCGCCGCTACCGGCAAATTTCGTCAGCTGACGCAGGGTGCTGCGGTCGGCCGGGAAATGCTCTTCCAGCTCATAACCCTGCTCCTGGGTAAACGCCTGAAAGGTTTTTTCGCCCAGCGGCGGCAGCTCGCTGGAGAGATCTTCCAGCGCAATCTCCTCGCCCGCCTGCAGCTGTTCATTGCAATAGCTGTAGACCTGTTGGCGATAGTTCTGGCGCTCATTTTTATCCAGGCTGGACTCGGCACAGTAATCATCTACCGCCTGCAGCAGCCCGCGGTTCTGTGCTTTGGTGTCCAGTCCGACGCTGGCGCCGAGGAAATCCATGAAGAAATCGGCCACTTTGCGCCCCACGCGTCCGCGCAGGAAGGTCAGGTAGCGCGTGGATTCCGGGTTGGTTTCCCACTCGGTGAGATCGATACGCGCCACGATATCGGCGTGGTTGATGTCCAGATAGTGCGTGCTGCTGATGTCGAGCTGCTCGTTAACGCGCATGCTCGACTGGCTGTTTAGCACCGCCACCAGCAGATACTCCACCGCCAGATAGCGATAGTGCAGAAACAGCACCACGCCGCCTTCGGCGAACGGGTATTTGCTCAGCTCGTCGCGCAGGCGTCCGGTAGCCGCACGGCTGAACGCCAGGAAGTCATCCTGCCCTTTGCGGCAGTTGCGCAGCGCTTCCGCCAGCTCACTGTCTTCATTAAACAGGCCGTAAGCCTTGCTTTTGGCGCTATAGACGCGGTGTAACTCTTCCGCCATCTCTTCCACCGCCTGCGTGGCAGGTAACAGGGTATCGCGCAGCACCAGTTCCAGCTGGTTTTCATCACGTTTGACTAACTGATGCAGGGCAATCTGGTCGATATCCAGACTCATGGTAGACTCTCCTTTTGGCTCAGGCGCGTATTCAAACACCGCCCGCAGCCGCTTTCAACTGCGCGCACAAACTGATCGTTCTGCTTGCGATAAAATTGCGGAAAAAAGTGCGTTGTTACGGTAATATACCGCGTTTTCACACTTGATTAGTCGACGATATGCCACAATCATCCCGTTACAGCGACGCGCGCGTCGAACAGCTTCTCGCGCAGCTGGCGCAGGTTCTTGAAAAAGACAAAGCGCCAACCGATCTTTCCCTGATGGTGTTGGGGAACATGGTGACCAATTTGATCAACACCGACATCGCACCGGCCCAGCGCCGCAGCCTCGCCCGCTCGTTTGCGGAAGCGCTGCAGTCTTCCGTGCGCGATGACAACGCCCACTAAATTGCAGATTTGACCTCATAAATATGGTAACCAACCGGCAGCGCTACCGTGAAAAAGTCTCCCAGATGATCAGCTGGGGGCACTGGTTTGCCCTGTTTAATATTCTGTTTGCGCTTATTTTAGGCAGCCGCTACCTGTTGGTCGCCGACTGGCCCTCTTCCCTCGCCGGCCGTATTTATGCGTTTACCAGCTGGATTGGCCATTTCAGCTTTATCGTGTTTGCCGCTTATCTGCTGATTATCTTCCCGCTGACCTTTGTCGCCATGTCGCAGCGGTTGCTGCGCGTGCTCTCCGCCGTGGTCGCCACGGCCGGGCTGACGCTGATTATGGTCGACAGCGCGGTGTTCAACCGTTTCCATCTGCACCTCAATCCGGTGGTGTGGGAACTGGTGGTCAACCCCGATCAAAGCGAGATGGCGCGCGACTGGCAGCTGATGTTTATCAGCGTACCGCTGATTTTCCTCGTTGAGATGCTGTTTGCCACCTGGAGCTGGCAAAAGCTGCGCAGCCTGAACCGGCGTTCGTTTGGCAAGCCGCTGGCCGCGCTGTTTATCAGCGCCTTCTTTGCCAGTCATCTGCTGTATATCTGGGCAGACGCCAACTTCTACCGGCCGATTACCATGCAGCGTGCCAACCTGCCGCTCTCCTATCCGATGACCGCACGGCGCTTTCTGGAGCGACATGGCCTGCTGGATGCGCAGGAGTATCAGCGCCGTCTGGTGCAACAGGGCGATCCGGAAGCGCTGTCGGTGCAGTATCCGCTCAGCGATATTACGTTCCGCGATGGCGGAACGCGTCACAACCTGCTGATTCTGACGGTGGACGGCCTGAACAATGCCACGGTGGATAAAGCGCTGCCATCGCTAAACCAGTTCGCCAGTGAGAATGTGCGCTTTACCCAGCATTACAGCGCCGGACTGCAGCCGGAAAAAGGCCTGTTCGGCCTGTTCTACGGTATCTCCTCCAGCTACATGGACGGCGTGCTGGCGGCGCGCATGCCCTCTGCCCTGCTCGGCGCGCTGAACAGTCAGGGTTATCAGTTCGGCCTGTTCTCTTCCGATGGCTTTAGCCAGCCGCTGTACCGTCAGGCGCTGCTGGCGGATTACAGCCTGCCGCAGGCCGACACCCAGCCTAACAGCACCACGGTGACGCAGTGGCAGAACTGGCTCAATGGTCAGAAAGGCGGTGCGCCCTGGTTCTCATGGATTGCGCTCAACGGCGTGACGGTAACCGGCGACAGCACCAAAGCGCGCCAGCGCAGCTATATGCGCCAGGCGACAAACGTGGATGAACAAATCGCGACGGTGCTGCATACGCTGCAGCAGAATGATGCGCTGAAAAATACCGTGGTGGTGATCACGGCGCAGCGCGCCATTACTTTCGACAACAGCGATAACCCGGGCAACCGCGCGACGCTGCAGGTACCGCTGGTGGTGCACTGGCCGAATACCCCGGCGCAGAGCATCGATCGCCTGACCGATCAGCAGGATGTGATGACCACGCTGATGCAGCGCCTGCTGCACGTGCGCACCAATCCGGTTAACTATTCACAGGGTGAAGATCTGTTTGCAGCGCAGCGCAGCCATAACTGGGTCGCCAGCAGTGAAGATGGCAAACTGGTGGTGACCACGCCAACGGTGACGCTGGTGCTCAGCAACAACGGTAACTACAGCGCGTACGATGCCCAGGGCAAAGAGCTGAAAGATCATAAACCTCAGCTGGCGCTGCTGTTGCAGGTGCTGACGGAAGAGAAACGGTTCACGGCAAACTGATTAATTATGAGGCAGTTAAGCTGCCGGCATATTGCAATCGCCAACGGAACCAGTAGTATAATCCTCCACGTTCGGCACGTAGCGCAGCCTGGTAGCGCACTGTCATGGGGTGTCAGGGGTCGGAGGTTCAAATCCTCTCGTGCCGACCAAAATCCCAAAGAAAAGCAGCCTTTATGGCTGCTTTTTTATTTTCTGCTGTAAAATCGCGGCGTTAAGCACAGCGCGGTAATAAATCCTAACGCTTTCCTTCATTGCATAATGACCAATCCTTTCCAGGCTTAAACGGTTAATCACCAATGCAAGGAGGAAACATGCTTGATGAATATAAACGCTGCGTGGAGGCTTGTTATCTGTGCGCAGCCGCGTGCGACCACTGCGCAACATCCTGTCTGGATGAGGAAAATGTGGAGATGATGCGCGAATGCATCAGGCTGGATATGCAGTGCGCCAATACCTGTCGCCTCACGGCGCAGTTCATGGCGCTAAACAGTGCATCGGTGCAGCAGCTCTGTCAGTTCTGCGCCGACATCTGCCAGCAGTGCGCGCAGGCGTGCCAGCAGCATCAACACCAGCACTGCCAGCAATGCGCTCAGGCCTGTCAGCGCTGTGCAGAAGAGTGCCGTAAAATGGCGGCATGATGCCAGCCGGATTGAGATTCGCTGCGGCGAATCTCAATCGTTGACGCTGAGTGAAACCTCTGCCTCGCAGGGTTGCACCAGAATCAGTGGGCATTTCTTCACCTTACACGCCTGCGAATAAGCCAGCTCGCACACTTCGCAGATATCGCGTACGTCCGACTCATATTCATACTCCATGAAGTAGCGAAACGTACCGCTGCGCGTGTCACTGCGCCAGAAGCGTTGCGGTTCCAGTATTTCATCCAGTTGCCTGAAGGTCAGGGCTGAAGGGTTGTGAAAACCCACTCTTACACGATATTTAGTCATGCCCTGATAATTATCGAGTTTCCGCTGCGTTGCCAGCCGGAAACAATTCTCGCTGGGATAGGGAAAATCTTTGCTGTGGATAACGCATCGGGTGCCGCAACCAAACGCGCGACGATCGCGGCACAGATGAAGGGCTAAACCGTCAGCGTTTGATTTTTAAATCATCATCCCAGCGGTCTGCCGCCGCGTGCGCGGGATCGTGATCCTGCAGCAAAAACTCGCCGTTTTGCTGGGCGATCTGCTCACCGGTATCGGTAATCGCGTTTTGAATAAACACCTTTGCCTGCGCGCCATTCACAAAGGTGAGCTGATGGAAGGCAGTTTTGTTGCCCCAGTCTTTCGACGGCGCTGAAATATAGCGGATGGTGTAACTCTGGTCCTCAACGCTGCCCTGCATCACGTAGAGGCCATAATGATTTTCGCCCTGCGACAGGATTTTATACACCCCGTTGCTGTAGTAATAAATCACTGCATCCGGGAACGGCTTTTCATCATAGAGTTTGCGGTAGTGCAGTTTATGCACAAAGGTGGGTTTGCCGGGCACCATTTCAATATTGCCCTGCGCATTCTGGAAGCTGAGATCTGCTGCCTGTGCAGCGCCTACGCTCATGCACCCCAGTAACATTATGCCAGCCAGTTTTTGCATCGTTCGCTCCTTAGCCTCTTCGTCAGCCACCAGCATCTTACGCCCACGCTTTACCCCGGTTAAACGAAGCGGCTATCGATGTGTGATGGGCTTCATAATACAGCCACTACAGGAAGGATAGAGATGGAAAATGACCGCGCCATTACCGCGCCAGACGCGGCTATCCGTCACCACTGCGACAGGCCCTGACCTTACTGTGCAGAGTGCAAAATCCTGCAGCATAATCTCGCATCACACTTCATTCATGCTGCGAATCAGGTACTTAACTGAAGTCAGCAAAGCCGACCGGGATCACGTTTTTACTGATTTGTGACAGCAATTCATTAAAGTGAAACAAAACTGTCACAGATTTCCCCTACCCTAAAGCTCCCGTTTATTTGATGGAATCTCGTTATGGTCATCAAAGCAAAAAACCTGCAGGATGCGGAAGAACTCCTGCACTCAGGCATCAGCAAAGTGGAGCTGGCGTATGATATTGGCAGCGATGATTTCTTCCGCCTGGCGAGCCACTGGTGTGACCGTGGTGCACGCATTACCAAAGGCCACCACCATTTTGTGGTGCAGATGAAGAGCTTCGCTATCCCGCCAAATCGCTAACCCGCAGCAGCCTTTTCGGCTTGCTCTGCCCGCGGCTGACTGGTAAAACACGCTTTTCCATCAGCCGTTACTCGTTATGTTCTCAGCCGAAACATCCCTGCCGCTGCCCGCTTGTGGTTTTATCACCGCCGCTGGCCACACCGCTGAATCGCTGTCGCTGGCGTGGTGCCGCTTTGATCGGCAACAGTGGCACGCCGCTTTACCTGCGCAGTGGCAACTGCCGCTGCCGTCTGCACTACAGCAGGCAGCCAGCAAACGCAAAATTGAATATCTCGCCAGCCGCTGGCTGGTGCGACAACAGCTGGCGCAGCTGGGAATCACTGATTTTGTGCTGCACAACGCGCCGGATCGCTCACCGTGCTGGCCGGCAGGTATTCGTGCTTCGCTGTCGCACAGCCATGACTGCGTGGTGATGGCCGCGACGCGCGAGGCCTTGTATGTGGGCATTGATGTTGAGCAGGTGATGGCAGAGGAAACCGCGCAGGACACGGCGGAACTGCTGATGAACGCGCAGGAGCGCGCGCTGCTTGAGGGCCAGCCGCTGCCCTTTGCGCAGGCGGCAACGCTGCTGTTTTCGCTGAAAGAGAGTCTTTATAAGGCGCTATGGCCGCGGCTGCATCAGCCCATGGCGTTTCATCAGGCTGCGCTGATCGATCTCGACCTGCCGCAGCAGCGCGCGCGGTTGCAGCTGTGTCAGGATTTCAGCGCGGAATTTACCCGCAGCACCGTGCTGGACGCACGCTTCTGGCTGCAGCCGGCGCGTGTGGTCACACTGCTCACTCACCCGGCCTGCGAGCAATAAAAAACCGGCGCGGAATGAGCCCGGGCCGGTGACAACACAAGACGACAGAAGTGTTCCAGGGAGGCAGAGACGAGGATCTCTGCTGCGACCCACTGTATCCCGCTGACAACGTCCTGCCCAATAAGGGTTTTTGCTAAGCTTTGCCGCCAGCCGTCAATGGCCGGTATCAGTGCGTTTGACGGCATCCAGCGTGGCCATTTCGCGCTCGCGGCCGGTCAGCTCGCTTAACTGCCCATCGCGCATTTCCAGTAGCCGATCGGCATGAATAAAGTAGTGATCGTCATGGCTGATGGCGAACACGGTTTTGCCGGACGCCTGAAGCCACGGCAGCAGCTCGCGGTAGAAGATGCGGCGGAAATGCGGGTCCTGATCGGCCGCCCACTCATCGAGCAGCAGGATATCGCGCTCCTCTGCCGCCGCCAGCAGCAGAGCAAGCCGCTTGCTCTGCCCTTTCGACAGCTGCAGGTTGAGTACCCGGTTGCCTTCCAGCTTCAGCTTGTCCTGCATTTTCAGCCGTTCCAGCCACTGCTGCACCAGCGCCGGATTAGCCGGCTCACCACCGCGACGAATCAGGCGGTCAAACAGATGCACGTCAGTGAACACCGCCGAGAAGTGCTGGCGATAAGCATCAAGGTTATGCCAGTCCACCTCGTTACCGTCCAGCAGCAGGCGGCCCGAATGCGGCTGATACAGCCCGGTCAGCAGCATCGCCAGCGTGGATTTACCGCTGCCGTTACCGCCAATCAGAAACACCAGTTCACCGCGGCGCAGCGTCAGGTTGATCGGGCCGACGGCAAAACCGTGCTCGCCATAATGGAAACAGACGTCGCGCAGCTCCAGCGTCTGCCAGTCGCTCACCGTCGGCAGCGCTTTGAAACCGGCGCTGTAGGGAGCCAGATCGAAGGTATTAATTTTCCGCAACGCCACCTGTGCGCTGAGCAGCGTCGGCAGCGCGCCTACTGCCGCCAGCAGCGGCGTGCGCAGGAACAGCAGCGTCAGCGAATAGGTCGCGGCGACAGCGGTATTGGCCCAGCCCAGACCGTTGGCCATGAAGAACACAATACCAATCGCGCCGAGCATCATAATGTTCGACCAGTTCACCGCGCTGAGATGGAAGGTATCGGCGCGCACAATGTGACGACGATAATCCGTGGCATTTTCCTGATACACGGTGTCGTAAATCAGCCGGGCGCGCTCGCGGTTAAGCTGCAGCTCTTTGCGCCCTTCAATGATGGTCTGAAAATCACGGTACAGCTCGTCCTCGATGTCGCGCAGCTTCGCCATGTGCTGATAGACGCGCGACACCAGCAGCCAGCCGCCGATCAGCGTCACCACCAGCCACAGCGTGGTGATCAACAGCATTTGCGGTGACAGCCACGCCAGATAGATCGCGGAACCCAGCGTAATAATGATGCCCTGAATCAGCTCCGGCAGGCGCACAAACGCGATAGTGATAGCACGCACGTCGCTGGTCAGGCCGGCCAGCAGCTGAGCGTTACCAATCTGCTCAATGCGTTCAACCCGGGTATCCAGAATACGCTTGATAAACTCACCGCGCAGCCGCCAGACAAAATGGTGGCCGAGCTGAGTCAGCGCCAGCTGCGATGCCAGCGTCACCGCCATCAGCAAAAACAGCTGGGCGAGAAAGCCCGGCAGCACGGTGAGCGAGGTATTAACTGCCGCGATCAGTTCATTATTGATGTAGGCGATCAGCCCGATACCCAGTGCGGCGCTGAGCAGCGTCAGCACAATCACGCCAATAAATGGCCAGCGGTACTGGCGAAAAACAACCTGAAGCAATGCCATTAAAAATTATCCAGAGGTCAACCAGGCAGCCTGCAGTTTAATGGCGCTTCGGGTGAAGGCAAGAATAATTCTCATCCGTTTTACGGTTACTGGGCGCGGCGGAAGGTCAGGTTGTAACGGAACGCGCCAGCCTGCGGATGGATGCCCGCTTTTAGCGGCAAAATGCCGTGATAGCGCAGGCGCGACGGACCGCCCCACACCACGATATCGCCGTGCTCCAGCAGCACGCGCTGCGTCGCATCGCCGCGCTCGAAACCGCCAAACTGAAAAACGGCCGGCAGGCCAAGCGATACCGAGACAATCGGCTGGCGTAAGTCTTTCTCATCCTTATCCTGATGCAGCGTCAGTTTGGCGCCGGGCTCATAGCGGTTAATCAGGCAGGCGTCCGGATTGAAACCGGCAAAGCCGGCCTCCTGCGCGGTCTGCTGCGCCAGCGCGCGGAACAGCGCGGGCATCGGCGGCCATTTACGGCCGCTGCTGACATCCTGTTCGGTGTACTGGTAACCGCGCGAATCGGTCGACCAGCCGAAATCGCCGCAGTTGGTCATGGCGACCGACATGCGATGGCCACCCGGCGTGATGCGGTGGGCAAACGGGTTAAGGGCCGCGACGTCATGAATCGCCGCCAGCAGCGCATCGGCCTGCTCGCGCGCCCGGCGCCGCAGAATCACCGCGCCCTCGGCCAGCGGCTCCTGCCATGGCGCGTCTTCACTAAATAGATCCAGCACAGTTACCTCCTGTCAGGTCAGGGCTGATCGATAAGAAACGATTTAAACTGTGGCGACATCCAGTGGCTGAAACCGTCGCCCTGCTTCGTAATCAGATACACCGCCAGATGCTGTTTCAGCGCCAGCGCTTTGGCACGCTCGGTGCCGAGCACCATCAGCCCGGTGTCCCAGCCGTCGGCTTCCAGCGCGGTGGTGGCAATCACCGTGGCTGAGACCAGCCGGTGATCGATGGGTCGGCCGCTGGCCGGATCGATCACGTGCGAGATGCGTTTGCCATCCAGTTCATAATAGTTGCGATAGCTGCCGGAGGTGCTGATTCCGTGCCCCTGCAGATCAACGCGTGCCTCCACCGCGTTCTCGCGATCGGTCGGTTTCTGGATGGCGACCCGCCACGGCTGCTGGCTGGCATTCAGGCCGCGACTCAGCACTGCCCCGCCCACCGACACCAGATAATTAGTGATGCCCTGCTGTTCCATCAGCCGCGCCAGGTGATCGGTGGCGTAGCCTTCGCCCATGGTGGAGAGATCGACATACAGGCCAGGCAGATCTTTCTGCAGCCACTGGCCGTTCACCGTCTCAATCACGCGCAGGTGCTGCAGGCCGGTCTGCGCTTTGGCGGCGGCGATGGCGGCATCCGATGGCGTATGCGCCGGCTGCTGCGCCGGGCCAAAGCCCCACAGATTCACCAGCGGCCCGACGGTAATGTCCATCGCGCCGCCGGTCAGCTGGCCGATGCGCAGCGCGCGGGTGACGATATCGGCCATATCGGCACTGACCGGCTGGGGATCCTGTCCCTGATACTGGTTGAAGCGCGACAGCACCGAGTCCTTTTTCCAGGTGGAGAGTTCGCCATCGTCGCGATCGAGCTGCTGCTGAATCGCCTGCTGCAGCGCGGCCTTACGCTGAGCATCCACGCCCGCCAGACTCACGCGCCACACCGTTCCCATGGTTTTGCCTTCCAGCACCAGCGCCTGCTGCGCCGGTTTTTGCTCGCACCCGCTCAGCAGCAGTGCTACCATGCCGGTCAGCAGAATGTTCTGAAAATTCATCAATTCCTCGTCTGTAAATCATTACTACAGCCTATTACAAAGCATAACTCGCTTGTAAAACCGTCTAAAGCTGCTTGAAGTTGATCGCTGGCTGGCACAGCATACTGCGTTCCTGCACGAGAATCCTTACAGGAGCGACAGATGATTTATATGATTCTTGCTATTACCGCCGGGTTATTTGCTTACGGAAGCTTCCGTTGCTGGCAGCACTATCGCCACCGCCTGATTCAGCACTATCCGTCGCGCCGACGTTAAGGCATTGCACCAGCGTCGTGCATCCTGCACCGCTTCAGCGCTGGCGCAGTGTAACAAAGCGGCCACGGGGCGCGTGGCGCTGAGAGCGGTAGCATGGCATGAATTGTGCAGCGTTGATGCTGGGTTGAACATCAGCGAGGTGCAAGATGAGTAAGGCAACAGAACAACAGGATAAATGGCAGCGCTGGCTGAGCTTTTCCGCCTTTACGCTGGCGGGCGTGGCGCTGGAAGGCAGCCTGCCGCCTGCCACCACATCCCCGCAGCAGGCGGCAAAGGCCAGACGCTGGCGCAACGCGCCGTAAATTACAGACCCAGCTCGCTCAGGCCCGGATGATCGTCCGGGCGTCTGCCAGCCGGCCAGTGAAACAGTCGCGCTTCAGCGCTGATCGGCAAATCGTTGATGCAGGCGAAGCGCTGAATCATCAGACCATCGGCACCAAAGTGCCAGTTTTCATTGCCGTAGCTGCGGAACCAGTTGCCGCTGTCATCGCGCCACTCATAGGCAAAACGCACCGCCAGCTTATCGTGGTGCCACGCCCACAACTCTTTAATCAACCGATAATCCAGCTCGCGGGCCCATTTGCGCTGCAGAAAGGTCACGACGTCCGCGCGGCCGTTAACGAATTCGCTGCGATTGCGCCAGCGGGTATCTTCACTGTAAACCTGCGACACGCGCTGCGGATCGCAGCTGTTCCAGGCATCTTCCGCCATACGCACTTTTTCTAAGGCACTTTGATGATCGAACGGGGGAATGAGCATTTTTTATCTCCTGATGATGTAGACAGGTCTGTCTACTTGATTCATCCTGCCGTATGTAGACAATTCTGTCTACCCCCGTAAACAGGAATTTTTTCTTATGCTCGCACCCCTGCTGTTTGATGCCAGCGCCAGCGCGCGTGACCGCATCCTGCTCAGCGCGCAACAGCTGTTTTATGCGCAAGGCATCCGTGCTACCGGCATCGATAAAGTGATTGCCGCGGCTGGCGTGACCAAAGTGACTTTCTACCGCCACTTTCCGGCCAAAAATGACTTAATTCTGGCGTTTCTGCAGCAGCGCCATCAGCGCTGGATGAGCGGCTTTCGCAGCGCGCTGGCGCAGCAGCCTGCCATCAACGTGGCGCTGCCGGCTGCGTTACTGAGCTGGTTTCAGGAGGAGGATTTCCGCGGCTGTGCGTTTATTAATAGCGCGGCAGAACTGGCTGATACCCTGCCGGAAGCGAGCGCCCTGATTCGCCAGCACAAGCGGGAGATGGCGGCCGCCATTGCCGAAAGACTCAGCACGGCGCAGCAGGATAAAACCGGGCAGATCGTGTTGCTGGTGGATGGCGCAATCGTTCAGGTTCAGATGGGGGAAGCGGCGCAGCAGGTGACGGCAACGCTGCAGGCGGCGCTGAATGCGCTGCTGGAGAGCAGAGCGTGACCCGCAGGCCACGCTCTCCGGCTTAGAACTGGTAAACCAGGCCCAGCGCAACGATGTCGTCGGTGTTGATACCGGCCGCATCGGTGAAGTTGTTGTCGTCCAGCAGGTTGATCTGGTAATCAACATAGGTCGACATGTTTTTGTTGAAGTAATAGGTCGCACCCACGTCGACATATTTTTTCAGGTTCTGGCTGCCGTAACCTTCGATATCGCTGCCGCGTGAGGAGACGAAGGCCAGCGACGGACGCAGACCGAAGTCAAACTGATACTGTGCCACCAGTTCCCAGTTGTCCGCTTTGTTGGCATAGCCGTACGCAGCGGAATCCACCGCGCCGAAGCGGGTTGCGTTGTAAGAACGGGTGTACATCGCCGCCAGATACACGTTGTTAGCGTCATATTTCAGACCGCCGGTGTAGGCTTCGGCTTTATCACCGCGACCAAGAATGCCTGGCGCGTTGCCGTTCTGATTGTTGGTACGGTCAGACTGGAACATCGCCGCACCCAGACCGAAGCCGGAGCCCAGATCATAGGTGGTGCTCAGGCCCCAGCCGTCGCCGTTCTCACCCAGGACATCACGACCGGAAGAGGATTCGGTTGGGTTGTCGTTTTTGCCCTGATACTGCACGGCAAAGTTCCAGCCATCCACCAGGCCGAAGAAGTTGCTGTTGCGGTAAGTCGCCAGGCCGTTGCTGCGCTGGAACATGAAGTTGTCCGCGCCGTAGGTGTCACCACCAAACTCCGGCAGCACGTCAGTCCAGGCGCCGATGTCATACAGTACGCCGTAGTTACGGCCGTAGTCGAACGAGCCCGCATCACCGAATTTCAGACCGGCGAAGCCGACACGGGTGTAGCTGTTAGCGGTACCCTGCGATTCTGCGGTGTTCAGCGCTGCCTGGTACTCCCACTGACCGTAGCCGGTCAGCTGGTCGGTCACCTGAGTTTCACCTTTAAAACCAAAACGCAGGTAAGACTGGTCACCGTCCTGGCCATCGTTGTCCGAGAAATAGTGCAGGCCGTCTACTTTGCCGTAGAGGTCTAATTTGTTGCCATCTTT
This sequence comes from gamma proteobacterium symbiont of Scutellera amethystina, assembly GCF_059730845.1. Classification (NCBI taxonomy): domain Bacteria; kingdom Pseudomonadati; phylum Pseudomonadota; class Gammaproteobacteria; species gamma proteobacterium symbiont of Scutellera amethystina. Next base: position 1,462,964 of record NZ_AP035935.1, on the reverse strand, counting down.
GTTATAAATTTCAGCTGCGCTTGCTGAGCCTGCCACCAGCAATGCAGGAATCATCAGGGAGAGAACGCGACGTTTCATTTTATTACCCTCTGTAATGTGCCTTTTATATGTGCCACTGCTAACTGAATGCTTAAAAATTCAGCCGGCAAGCCATTGTTATTTTATGGAGAGCAATAATCTATCACGAAAATGATACTAAATTTCCGAAAGTGTTTCATTGTATTAAATAGTTATTTCCAAATGTAAATTTCGCGGAACTAATAATCAGCACACATCGGCAAAAAATATCGCACTAATTGATAAACCGAATTTTATTCATTTAAATACATAGAGATAAGATGAGATAAGCTGCCGCACTGAATGATAAAACTTAACGCCACTCAGCGCATACAATTACTCCCGCTATCATCATTTATTTCATTATTACCTTCATTCACCCCGAATGAGAGATTTACCCTAATTCCCGCCGGACATGATTGTCCGGCATTTTTTTGCCTGCCATTTTTCTTCCGCTGTGTAATTTTATGTAAACCTGTTTACTGAGGTTAAATTAACCGCCACTCAGGACGCCATTATTTGTTCGTTTTCGCACTTTTTGTTCATTACTTAGCCATGATTGCACAATGTTAATTTCCGGGCGTAATAAAGTTAAGCAGGAATATAGCCGATGCGTTTCCCCAACCGTTTGCGGAATATTCTTTACCACTATTCAGTCAGTTAGCGTTGCCGCAGTAATCGATTTTCACCCCAACTTAAGCCAAATTTTTCACTGAATCTGTCGGTTTACTAAGAGCCAGAGAGCTTATGAAGTCCAGGAAATGTCTGGAAAAGCGCAGCGCCTGGCAAAAGATCGGTAATATGCTCTTTTCTGGCGACCATTTTTGCCCTGCTCTTCGCCTTCATTGAGCGGTGCCGCGCCAGCTTTAATGCTAAACTTCGTCGCTCGAACGACTTATGACAACGACACCTTTATGACAGCACTGGACGCCGCACAGCCCAACAAATTGCATCAGCGTGTCAATCTGGGAACACGCCTCGTTTTTCTCATCGCCGGTTTAAGCATGTCTGCGTGGGCACCGCTGGTGCCGTTTGCCAGCCAGCGTCTCCAGCTGACGGGCGCGTCGCTGGGCGGCCTGCTGCTGTGTCTCGGCATTGGTTCACTGGCGGCAATGCCGGTGACCGGTGCGCTGGTGGCACGCTTTGGCTGCCGCCGCGTTATGCTGTGCTCCACGCTGGTGGTGCTGGCAGTACTGCCGCTGTTGGCGACACTGAATGTGATGTGGCTGATGGCCGCCACGCTAATGGTGTTCGGTGCCGGGCTCGGCATGCTGGATGTGGCCATGAATGTACAGGCGGTTGAGGTTGAGAAAGCGGCGGCCAAGCCGATGATGTCCGGTTTCCACGGTTTCTTCAGTCTTGGCGGTATTCTTGGCGCCGGCGCGGTCAGCCTGTTACTTGGCGCGGGTCTGACACCGCTGCAGGCGGTGGGCGTTATCATGCTGCTGATGGTGCTGCTGTTGCTGTGCAGCCTGCCGACGCTGATGACGGAGCGCCTGCATCAGCCCGATCAACCCTGGCTGGTGATCCCGCGCGGCTGGGTCGCCTTCCTCGGTTGCCTGTGCTTTATTTTGTTCCTTGCGGAAGGCGCGGTACTCGACTGGAGCGCCCTGCTGCTGCTGCAAAGTCCGGGCATGAGCGTGGCGCACGCCGGTCTGGGTTACGCCATCTTCTCCATCGCCATGACCATAGGTCGTCTGACGGGCGATAAAGTGATTCAGCGCTTTGGCCGCTATCCGGTGATGCTGACCGGTGCGCTGGCGGCGGCAGCCGGCATGACGCTGGCGGTGCTGCTGCCGTGGCCGCAGGCGGCGCTGCTGGCCTTTTTGCTGGTGGGCTTTGGCCTGGCCAATACCGTGCCGATGCTGTTTAATGCCGCCGGTAATCAACAGGATATGCCGGCCAATCTGGCGATTTCCGCCATGACAACGCTCGGCTATGCGGGTATTCTTTCAGGCCCGGCTTTAATCGGCTTTATTTCCCAGTGGCTCAGCCTGAGCGGCGCGTTTTTACTTATCGCCCTGCTGCTGCTGGCGGTTGCCGCCAGCGCCCGGCTGGTCGCGCGTTAATTGCAGGATACTGAGACACCTATGCTGCCTTATAAATTTCCGCTGACCTCCGGCAACGTAACGCGCTTTTTCGTGGTGTTTAACCTGGTGCTGTTTCTCGCGCTCGGCGCCATGGTGCACAACAGTGTGAATGCGTGGATCATGGAAAAGCGCTACGCCATGACCGACCTGGCGCGCGCGATGCAAAAACGCATTGATGCTTACCGCTTTGCCACCTGGCAAATCTATGAAAATCTCGCCACCAGCGCCGCGGGCTCGACGCCGAGCAGCAGCCTGCAGGAGACGCGCCTGCGCCCGGACGTTTACTATCTGGAGAAAACCCGCCGCAAGACCGAAGCGCTGATTTTCGGCTCGCACGACAGCAGCACGCTGGATATGACGCTGCGCATGTCCAATTATCTCGATACGCTATGGGGCGCTGAAAATCCGGCGTGGTCGATGTACTTCCTCAATGGTCAGGACAACAGCCTGATCATGATCTCGACCCTGCCGCTCAAGGATATGGCGACGCGCTATAAAGAGAGCGCGATCAATACGCTGGTGGACAGCCGCCGCGCCGAAATGCTGCAACAGGCCAATGCGCTCGACGAACGCGAAAGCTTCTCGCCACTGCGCCACTTTGCCTGGCAGAACGATCACTACTTCACGCTGCGCACCACGTTTAACCAGCCAGGTCATTTAGCCACGGTGGTGGCGTTCGATCTGCCGGTTAACGATTTGATTCCACGCAGTATGCCGCTGGAGAATTTCCAGCTGCGCCAGGATGCCAGCCAGCCCGGCAGCGCCACCAGCGATGACGCCAGCAGCGAAAGCACCGCAGTGACGCTGGTTAACCCGAACCTGGAGATTGCCGCCACGCTGCCCAGCACCTCGCTCCAGCTGGTGTACCGGGTGCCGCTCGCCAGCCTGGCGATGGATACCCTGCACAACCTGATGTGGCCGCTGCTGATCAACCTGTTGCTGTTCCTGCTGTCTATTGCCGGCATTACGCTGCTGCGCCAGCAGTCGCTGCGACCGAATGAGAACCAGAGCGCTGAGCTTGATTCGCTGCGTATGCTGAATGAGGAGATCGTCGCCAGCCTGCCGGTCGGGCTGCTGGTGTATGACTTTGGTACCAATCGCACGCTGCTGAGCAACAAAATCGCTGAGCATCTGCTGCCGCATCTCAATCTGCAGAAGATCATCAATATGTCCGATCAGCATCAGGGCGTGCTGCAGGCTACCATCAATAACGAAGTGTATGAGATTCGCCACGCGCGCAGCATGCTGTCGCCGCACACCCAGCTGTTTATGATGCGCGATCAGGATCGCGAGCTGCTGGTGAATAAGAAGCTGCAAAAAGCGCAGCAGGTGCTGGATCGCAACCACCAGATGCGCCAGCAGCTGATGCAGAATCTTGGCCATGCGCTTAATCGTCCGCTGCAGAGCATGGTGACGCAGCTGGTGCAGCTCAGCCAGCGCGATGACGACGAGAGCGTGCTGGATCTGCTGGATGAGAGCCAGGGTCTGGCGCGGCTGGTGGACGATATCGTCCTGCTCAACCGGCTGGAAGCCCACGACTGGTCGCCGGATGCGGGCGTGTTTAACCTGCAGGATCTGCTGGATGAGATTGCGCTGGAGAGCCTGCCGCTGCTGCGCCGCAAAGGGCTGACGCTGGTGGTCAACAATCAGCTGGCCAACGACGAGATGCGCTTTGGCGATCGCCGCGCGCTGCGTAAAGTCCTGACCACGCTGATGCACTACGCGCTCACCACCACGCAGTGGGGCAAGATTTCCCTCGATATCAAAGCCAGCGACAGCAAAGCCAACAGCGTGCTGTTCCAGCTGGTGGATACCGGCTCAGGCCTGACCGGCGACGAGCTGGCCAACGTCGATTTCCCTTACCTCGGCGAAACCACGCAGGATCGTTACGGTCAGGCGTCCGGCATGGCGTTTTTCCTGTGTAAGCAGCTGTGCAAACAGATGGGCGGCCAGCTGGAGATTATTGCCAAACCGGATATCGGCACGCGCTACAACATTCAGCTGCCGCTGGCGCTGGAGCAGCAGAGCGAGCAGGAAGAGAAACTGCTGGAAGGCGTGACGGCGCTGGTGGATATCGCGGTCGAAGACGTACACAAAATTGTCTGCCGCCACCTCGAGAACTGGGGGGCAAATTGCCTGACCTCGGACGAACGCCTGTCCGGGCAGGAGCATGATGTGCTGGTGACAGACGATCCGGCACGCCTGCACGGCTGGGCGCTGTTGCTGGCGGGCGACGAAATGGGACATCACGCCCTCAACGACCAGCAATTCCGGGTCAATTTCAATCTCAGCAATGCGCTGCTTGATGCGCTGCTGGCCCTGATTGAGAAGCAACTGGCTCACGATTCGATAGAGGAGAGCGACGACGATGAGGCTGCCACGCCGCTGCTGAGCGGCGGCTATTTCCAGCTGTTTACGGAGACAGTACCGCCAGATGTGAAGAGACTGTATACTGAGTCGGCGGAGAAGGACTATCCCTCGCTTGCTCAGACAGCGCATCGCCTGAAAGGCGTGTTTGCCATGCTCAATTTACTGCCGGGTAAACAGCTTTGTGAAGAGTTAGAACAGCACATTAAACTGTGCGACGATTTAACCATTAAAAATACCACCAGTGAAATTGACGCGTACGTCAACCAACTGCTGCAGCAAGGTAACCAATAAGATGAATAACCTGAATGTAATTATTGCCGATGACCATCCAATCGTTCTGTTCGGTATCCGTAAATCTCTGGAACAGATCGAATGGGTGAATGTGGTAGGTGAGTTTGAAGACTCAACAGCACTGATCAATAGCTTGTCCAAACTGGATGCCAACGTCCTGATTACCGATCTGTCGATGCCGGGCGAAAAATACGGCGACGGCATCACGCTGATCAAGTACATCAAGCGTCACTATCCGGATCTCTCCATTATTGTTCTGACCATGAACAATAACCCAGCGATCCTGAGCGCGGTACTGGATCTGGATATCGAAGGCATCGTGCTGAAACAGGGTGCACCAACTGACCTGCCAAAAGCGCTGGCAGCCCTGCAGAAAGGCAAAAAGTACACGCCGGAAAGCGTGGCCAAACTGCTGGAGAAAATCAGCGCCGGCGGCTACGGCGACAAACGTCTGTCACCGAAAGAGAGCGAAGTGCTGCGTCTGTTCGCCGAAGGCTTCCTCGTCACCGAGATCGCCAAGAAGCTGAACCGCAGTATCAAAACCATCAGTAGCCAGAAGAAATCAGCAATGATGAAGCTGGGCGTGGATAACGATATCGCGCTGCTGAACTACCTCTCTTCCGTCAGCGCCACTCAGGTCGACAAAGAGTAATCCCTGCGGCGGTGCTTCGGCACCGCCTCTCCTCTGCCCTGCTTATCCTTCCCGGCTTTTGCGAACACGTTCGGCATACAGCGCCAGCGTGGTTTTCAGCACATCCAGCGTCACCGGTTTTGACAGGCAGTTATCCATGCCGGCATCCATACAGCGCTGCTTCTCTTCCGCCAGTGCGTTAGCGGTCACTCCAATCACCGGGAAGGCATGCCCCAGCTGGCGCAGACGCTGCGTCAGCCGGTAGCCGTCCATGTTTGGCATGTTAACGTCGCTCAGCACGATATCGATATGGTTACGGCTGAGCACGTTGAGCGCATCCACGCCGTCCTGCGCCGTTTTGGTCTGATAGCCCAGCGTGCCGAGCTGTTCAGACAGCAGCATCCGGTTAATCGGATGGTCATCAACGATCAGCACCATGATGTCTTCATAGCTGGAGGCCTGCTGCGGCACCGGCAGTTCCAGCGTGGTCGCCGTTTCGCTGTCGATGGCAATGCGATAAATCCGGCCCAGCAGCAGCGGCAGATCGTGCAGCGTCGCGCTGCTGTGCACCCACTGTCCCGGCGTCGTTTCCTGCGGCATATCAATGTGTTCACCGCAGATACGGATGTGCGCGCGTACCGTCTGCGCTGGCGCGTCGTGGTGATCGCAGATCATCACATCGTCCGCCCCAGCCCGCCCCTGATAGTGCGCAACCTGGATGCCCTGCTGCTGAAGCAGACGCAGCAGGAAGGCTGCCAGATAGTCGTTGCGCAGGTCGAGCCAGATGGCTTTTTCCTGCAGACCATCCAGCAGCGGCGGCGCGGGTTGCTGTCCGGCGTAGATCGGAATACGCACCACGAACTGGCTGCCCATGCCCGGTTCAGAGTCGACTTCGATGTCGCCATCCATCATGTTGATGAGCTTTTCACAGATCGCCAGTCCCAGCCCGGTGCCCTGGAAATTACGCTGCACGCCGGAGCCGACCTGGAAGAACGGGTCGAACAGGCGCGTGATCTCTTTTGCCGGGATTCCCACGCCGGTGTCGCGCACGCGAAACGCCAGATACCCCTCTTTGACATAGGCGTGCAGGATAATGCAGCCGGTGTGGGTGAATTTGATGGCGTTGTTCAAGAGGTTGGAGATCACCTGCTGCAGGCGCAGCGGATCGCCATCCAGCGCCAGCGGCACATCGTTCTCGATAAACACATACAGCGTCAGGCGCTTGCGCACCACCAGCGACAGATAGTTGCTGGCAATATGGTTGACCACCTCACGCGGCGAGAAGGGACGCGGCTCAATCTTCAGCTGCTCGGACTCGATCTTCGAGAAGTCGAGAATATCGCTGATGATTTTCAGCAACAGGCTGGATGAGTTGTTCATCGCCGTGACCAGCGAATCCACGCCTTTCGGCAGCGATTTGGTCTGCAGCAGATCGAGGTTACCGATAATGCCGTACAGCGGCGTACGCAGTTCGTGACTGACGGTAGCAAGAAACATCGACTTGGACTGGCTGGCCTGCTCGGCGGCGTGGGCCATCTCCTGCAGCGACTGCTCCATGCGCACGCGCGCCGAGACGTCGACCAGCACGCAAATCGCCACGTTCTCGTTGCGGTAGCGCGAATGCACAAAGCTGATTTGCAGGTTCGTGTTACTGCCGGTCAGCATATCGACAAAATTAACCTGCTGGCCGCCGATGATTTCGTTCAGCCGCAGGCGATCTTCCTGCGTCAGCAGCGTCAGATAGTTATGCGCCAGTTCATTACTGAGGATGTTGGTGCCATCGCTGGTACGCAAAATACAGATGCCGACCGGCGCTGACGCGACAATCTTGCGGTTGAACTGCTCGTGCTCCTCCAGTCGGTGAGCGTTATCTTCCGCCGGCAGGAACATGCGGCGTTCGAACACCCATGCCAGGGTAAACAGAATCAGCGCGCTGAGGATATTGAGCAGCAACGCGTTGATCAGCATCAGCTTGAGCTGATCCATCAGCACATCGGTCGACAGCGACCACACCACATTGAGGCTGGACGGCGGCAGCGGCTTTTTCAGCACCAGCTGACGATAGCCGTCAAGATAACCAAACCAGGTGCTGTTATCCGGCAGATCGTCCAGCGAATAACCGGGTCCGCCGCGTCGTGAGCTGATCAGCGGACGATAGTTTTCGTCGGTGATGGTGGCCACCAGCGGCAGCCCGCCGGGCTGAATAAATTCATCCAGGCGAATGTTCTGCTCCACGCCGAGCAGCGCCTGCAGTTTGTTGGCGACGTAGACCGGCACCACCATGTAGAAGTTGCCGATGCCTGACTGGCTGCTGTTGGTAATCCAGTACATTGGATTACGCCGCTCTTCCTCGTTGCCGCTGCGGTAGTGCAGCACGTTTTCGCGCAGCGCCTTCAGGCTGCGTTCGCGATCGACCGGATTATTGTTACCGATGGTGAAGTCTGCCAGGCACTGATTTTCGCCGCCGATAAAGAACACCCGATTGAGTTCATAGGCTGAGGCAAAATTGCTTTTCCAGTAGTTAATGAAATAGCTCAGTGAATCGAGCGAGTTACGCCAGGTGTTGCTCATTGACGTGCAGTCGCCGTCGGTAAACAGCGGCGTAAACTGCGGCAGCGTGCTTTTGCCGCCCGGCATGCCGTTGAGCATATCCAGCCCGTTGACGCTGCTGCTCAGGCGATTCTCAGTGATGTATTTGAGCTCGCGCATCACATCCGCGGAGTGGCGCACATACCATTCGGCCTGACCATAATTGGTGGCAAACTCCTGGCGCACCGCGTTCTCTTTCTCGTGCAGCACATTGATGATGTAGAAAGTGGTCAACAGTGCACCCAGCGACCAGAGCAGCAGTGCCAGCGCACGAAACAGGTAGCGCGAGATGCGAAGCGTGGTGCGAAAGGAGACGAGATATTTCAAAAGAGACTCACTGGCGGCAAGGGTTATCGGGACGTTGAAAAGTTCTCATACACTAGCTTTATCAGGGCGAAAAAGCCAGTTGGCACGCGACTTTGGGAGTGAAAGTCAGACAAAAAAAACGGCAGGTCGGTTGCCCTGACCTGCCGCTTGTGACAGACAACGAACGGTTACTCTTCGTCGTCTGTTTCCGGTGCGTCGTCGTCGCTGTCGACTTCCGGCGCGATATCGTCTTCGCCTTCTGCCACGCTGCCGTCGATGGCGTCGAGTTCTTCCTCTTCCACCGGTTCAGCGACGCGCTGCAGACCGACCACGTTTTCATCTTCCGCGGTACGAATCAGGATCACGCCCTGCGTATTACGGCCCACCACGCTGACTTCCGACACGCGGGTACGCACCAGCGTACCGGCATCGGTGATCATCATGATCTGATCGCTGTCCACCACCTGTACCGCGCCAACCACTGGCCCGTTACGCTCGGTGACTTTAATCGAGATCACGCCCTGCGTGGCGCGCGATTTGGTTGGATACTCACTGTTGGCAGTACGCTTGCCGTAGCCGTTCTGCGTTACGGTGAGAATCGCGCCCTCTTCACGTGGCACAATCAGCGACACCACTTTGTCGCCTTCGGCCAGTCTGATGCCGCGCACGCCCGAAGCCGAACGGCCCATGGCGCGCACCGCACTCTCCGCAAAGCGCACCACTTTACCGGCGGCAGAGAACAGCATCGCTTCGTCGTTACCGTTGGTCAGCGCCACGCCAATCAGCTCATCGTCTTCACGCAGGTTGATGGCAATGATGCCGGCACTGCGCGGACGGCTGAACTCCTGCAGCGCAGTTTTCTTCACGGTACCGTCTGCGGTCGCCATGAAGATGTTGAAGCCTTCGGTGTATTCACGCACTGGCAGAATCGCGGTGATACGCTCGTTGGCTTCCAGCGGCAGCAGGTTGACGATTGGACGACCGCGCGCGCCACGGCTGGCTTCCGGCAGCTGATAGACCTTCATCCAGTAGAGGCGGCCACGGCTGGAGAAGCACAGAATGGTGTCGTGGGTGTTGGCCACCAGCAGACGATCAATAAAGTCTTCTTCTTTAATGCGCGCCGCCGATTTGCCCTTACCGCCGCGACGCTGGGCTTCATAGTCTGACAGCGGCTGGTATTTGACGTAGCCCTGATGCGACAGGGTGACCACCACATCTTCCTGGTTGATCAGGTCTTCGATGTTGATGTCAGCGCTGTTAGCGGTGATTTCCGTGCGGCGCGCATCACCAAACTGATCGCGCATCGCCACCAGCTCTTCACGGATCACTTCCATCAGGCGCTCGGCACTCTGCAGGATATGAATCAGTTCGGCGATCTGGTCCAGCAGCTCTTTGTACTCGTCGAGCAGTTTTTCATGCTCAAGTCCGGTCAGTTTCTGCAGACGCAGATCAAGAATGGCCTGTGCCTGCTGCTCGGTCAGGTAGTAGCGACCGTCGCGAATACCAAACTCCGCTTCCAGCCACTCCGGACGCGCGGCGTCGTCACCGGCACGTTCCAGCATGGCGGCGACGTTGCCGAGATCCCACGACTGCGCCAGCAGGCCGCTTTTCGCTTCGGCTGGCGTCGGAGCCCGACGAATCAGCTCAATAATCGGATCGATGTTGGCCAGCGCAATCGCCAGACCTTCAAGGATGTGCGCACGATCGCGCGCTTTACGCAGTTCGAAGATGGTACGACGCGTCACCACTTCACGGCGGTGGCGAACGAAGGCTTCAATGATCTCCTTCAGCGTCATGATCTTCGGCTGGCCCTGATGCAGGGCAACCATGTTGATGCCGAAAGAGACCTGCAGCTGCGTCAGAGAGTAGAGGTTGTTGAGCACCACTTCGCCGACCGCATCGCGTTTCACTTCAATGACGATACGCATGCCGTCTTTGTCAGATTCGTCACGCAGGCCGCTGATGCCCTCAACGCGCTTCTCTTTCACCAGCTCGGCAATTTTCTCGATCAGGCGCGCTTTGTTCACCTGATACGGGATTTCATTGACGATGATGGTTTCACGACCGGTTTTGGCGTCGGTTTCGATCTCGCCGCGCGCGCGGATGTAAATTTTACCACGCCCGGTGCGGTAGGCTTCTTCAATGCCACGACGACCGTTGATAAAGGCGGCGGTCGGGAAATCCGGCCCGGTAATGTGCTCCATCAGCCCTTCGACGCTGATGTTTTCATCTTCGATGAACGCCAGGCAGCCGTTGATCACTTCCGTCAGGTTGTGAGGCGGAATGTTGGTCGCCATGCCGACGGCAATACCGGAGGAGCCGTTGATCAGCAGGTTAGGAATTTTGGTCGGCAGGACTTCTGGGATCTGCTCGGTGCCGTCATAGTTCGGCACAAAGTCGACCGTCTCTTTTTCCAGGTCAGCCAGCAGTTCAGAGGAGATCTTCGCCATGCGCACTTCGGTATAACGCATCGCTGCGGCGGAGTCGCCGTCGACCGAACCGAAGTTACCCTGACCGTCGACCAGCATGTAGCGCAGGGAGAACGGCTGGGCCATGCGCACGATACTTTCGTACACAGCGGAGTCACCGTGTGGGTGATATTTACCGATAACGTCACCGACCACACGGGCAGATTTTTTATAGGGTTTGTTCCAGTCGTTACCCAGTTCGCTCATGGCAAAAAGCACACGGCGATGCACCGGCTTCAGGCCATCACGTACATCGGGTAAGGCTCGGCCAACGATGACCGACATGGCGTAATCGAGGTAGGAGTTTTTCAACTCTTCTTCGATATTGACCGGTGTAATTTCTCTCGCAAGGTCGCTCATGGAGCCGCTATCCCTCTACATAATCCCGGATTTTAAAGGTGCGAAAGTATATCACATCGCTTGCGTGCGGTGAACGTAAAGCAGGGTTTTGTGGCGCTTTTCCTTTGCGCTGAGAGATGCCTCGCAGGGTTTATACGTTTATACTGGTGGCATATTTTGTCAGGAGTCATGATTCAATGAATGAACAACCGCAGGAAAGCCGCCAGAACGTTGACCACGCCGAAATTGCCAAGTTTGAGGCGGTTGCATCTCGCTGGTGGGATTTAGAGGGTGAATTTAAGCCGTTGCACCGCATTAATCCCCTGCGTCTTGGCTGGATTGCCCAGCACAGCCATGGGCTGTTCGGTAAGAAAGTGCTGGATGTCGGCTGCGGCGGCGGCATTCTCGCCGAGAGCATGGCGCGTGAAGGGGCGGAGGTCACCGGTCTGGATATGGGCGCCGAGCCGCTGGAGATCGCGCGCCTGCACGCGCTGGAGAGCGGCGTGAGCGTCAATTACGTGCAGCAGACGGTTGAAGCCCATGCGGCCAGCCATGCCGGTCAGTACGACGTGGTGACCTGTATGGAGATGCTGGAACACGTGCCGGATCCGCGTTCCGTGGTGCTGGCCTGCGCGCAGCTGGTGAAACCGGGCGGCGAGGTGTTTTTCTCCACCATCAACCGTAACCCTAAAGCCTGGCTGCTGGCAGTGTTTGGTGCTGAATACGTGCTGCGCATGGTGCCGCGCGGTACCCATGACGTGAAAAAATTTATTCGTCCCGCCGAGTTGCTGAACTGGGTGGACGAGACCGCCCTGCGTGAACGCAATATGACTGGCCTGCACTACAATCCGCTGACCAACCAGTTCCGCCTTGGCCGTGGGGTGGACGTCAATTATATGGTGCATACCCACCGTCAGGCGTAAACGACCTGTTTCGCCTGCCCGCCCGTGGGCAGCGCTGTTGTAGCGGCGCGATGTATTACGCGAAAAATCGCGCCGCTATGGAATCTACGACCAGCAATTTACCCAACTGAACGGCATAACGCTCTACAAACTGCCAGTCCTCCTTTCACTTCCGACCGCACCCGGTTTATCACGCGCTGGCCCTATCCAGATCAATTTCCTTTTAGACGCTGCGATGCGCTTTTTGTAAGGTGAAAAGGTCATAAAAAATTCATAAGCAAACGCAGATAAGTTCGCTGCTGACGGAGCGGCGCGGGCTTTTTTCGCCTGGGAAATTTCCCGAATCGCAGCGGTTGAGCAATAAACACGCGCTCGATCAAAAATTGAAAAAAAACCTGTTATCCGTTGACACCAGGTGCAAGCCTTGTGGCGTGGGGATCCAGGATTTTCCCCACCCCCCAGGGCGTAAAATTTTGTGAAAATCAACTCTTGTGATGATCCGATTGCTGACTAGAATACTCACCATATTGTTGTTCAAACTTTCCGCACCCCCTATATATAGTGTTTATCCACAGGCTTACTCACAATGAGCCGCCTGTGAATAGACGGGGGATAATTTTGTATTTCATGGACAGGTAAACACGCGACATGAACCAAAGTCTGCTCGTTACGAAACGCGATGGCCGCCAGGAGCGCATCGACCTCGATAAGATTCACCGGGTGCTGGACTGGGCAGCTGAAGGGCTGAACAATGTCTCCGTCTCGCAGGTTGAGTTGCGTTCGCACATCCAGTTTTACGATGGCATCAAAACCTCGGACATTCACGAGACCATCATCAAAGCGGCTGCCGATTTGATCTCCCGTGACGCGCCTGATTACCAGTACCTGGCCGCGCGTCTGGCGATCTTCCACCTGCGTAAAAAAGCGTACGGTCAGTTTGAGCCACCGAAGCTGTACGACCAGGTAGTGAAAATGGTCGAGATGGGCAAATACGATCGCCATCTGCTGGAAGACTACAGCACCGAAGAGTTTGAGCAGATGGACGGCTTCATCGACCACTGGCGCGACATGAACTTCTCCTACGCGGCGGTGAAGCAGCTGGAAGGCAAATATCTGGTGCAGAACCGCGTCAGCGGTGAAATCTACGAGAGCGCCCAGTTCCTGTATATTCTGGTCGCCGCCTGCCTGTTCTCCGGCTATCCGCGCGATACGCGTATGGATTACATCAAGCGTTTCTACGATGCGATCTCCACGTTCAAGATCTCGCTGCCTACGCCTATCATGTCCGGCGTGCGCACCCCGACCCGTCAGTTCAGCTCCTGCGTACTGATCGAGTGCGGCGACAGCCTGGATTCCATCAACGCCACCTCCAGCGCTATCGTGAAATATGTTTCACAGCGTGCCGGCATCGGCATCAACGCGGGTCGCATTCGTGCGCTCGGCAGCCCGATCCGCGGCGGTGAAGCGTTCCACACCGGCTGTATCCCGTTCTATAAGCACTTCCAGACGGCGGTAAAATCCTGCTCGCAGGGCGGCGTGCGCGGCGGTGCGGCAACGCTGTTCTACCCGATGTGGCATCTGGAAGTGGAAAGCCTGCTGGTGTTGAAAAACAACCGCGGTGTTGAAGGCAACCGCGTGCGTCATATGGATTACGGCGTGCAGATCAACAAGCTGATGTACACCCGCCTGCTGAAAGGCGAAGACATCACCCTGTTCAGCCCGTCCGACGTGCCAGGCCTGTATGACGCGTTCTTCGCCGATCAGGATGAGTTTGAGCGTCTGTATACCAAATATGAGAAGGACGACAGCATCCGCAAGCAGCGCGTGAAAGCCGTCGACCTGTTCTCGCTGATGATGCAGGAACGTGCTTCAACCGGCCGTATCTACGTGCAGAACGTTGACCACTGCAACACCCACAGCCCGTTCGATCCGGCCATTGCGCCAGTGCGTCAGTCTAACCTGTGCCTGGAAATTGCGCTGCCGACCAAACCGCTGGAAGACGTCAACGACGAAAGCGGCGAGATCGCGCTGTGCACCCTGTCCGCCTTTAACCTCGGTGCGATTGAAAGCCTGGACGATCTGGAAGAGCTGGCGACGCTGGCAGTACGTGCGCTGGATGCCCTGCTCGATTACCAGGACTACCCGATTCCGGCGGCAAAACGCGGTGCGATGGGTCGTCGTACCCTGGGTATTGGTGTGATCAACTACGCCTATTACCTGGCGAAACACGGTGTGCGCTACTCTGACGGCAGCGCCAACAACCTGACGCACAAAACCTTTGAAGCCATTCAGTACTGGCTGCTGAAAGCCTCCAACGAGCTGGCGAAAGAGCAAGGTGCCTGCCCGTGGTTTAAAGAGACCACTTATTCGCAGGGCATTCTGCCGATCGATACCTATAAAAAGGATCTCGACAGCGTATGTAATGAGCCGCTGCACCTTGACTGGGAAGCGCTGCGTGAGTCGATTAAAACCCACGGCCTGCGCAACTCCACGCTGTCTGCACTGATGCCGTCTGAGACCTCTTCGCAGATTTCGAACGCCACCAACGGTATCGAGCCGCCGCGCGGTCACATCAGTATCAAAGCGTCGAAAGACGGGATTCTGCGCCAGGTAGTACCGGAGTATGAGCGTCTGAAAGATCAGTACGAACTGCTGTGGGAGATGCCATCAAACGACGGCTATCTGCAGCTGGTTGGCGTGATGCAGAAGTTTATCGATCAGGCGATTTCATCGAACACCAACTATGATCCAGGCCGTTTCGCCAATGGCAAAGTGCCGATGAAACAGCTGCTGAAAGATCTGCTGACCGCGTACAAATTTGGCGTGAAGACCCTGTACTACCAAAACACCCGTGACGGTGCCGAGGATGCGCAGGACGATCTGGCGCCGTCTATTCAGGACGATGGCTGCGAAAGCGGCGCCTGTAAAATTTGATCGAAAGGCGCCTGCGGGCGCCTTATCGTGTCTGGGCCAGCAGCGGCTGGCCCGTTTCACTTTTGGACTTAGTCATGGCTTACACTACTTTCTCACAGAACAAAAATGACCAGCTGAAAGAGCCGATGTTCTTCGGCCAGTCAGTGAACGTTGCCCGTTTCGACCAGCAGAAATACGACATCTTTGAAAAGCTGATCGAGAAGCAGCTCTCTTTCTTCTGGCGTCCGGAAGAGGTTGACGTCTCGCGCGATCGCATCGACTATCAGGCGCTGCCGGAGCACGAGAAGCACATCTTCATCAGTAACCTGAAGTATCAGACGCTGCTGGATTCCATTCAGGGCCGCAGCCCGAACGTAGCGCTGCTGCCGCTGATTTCGATTCCCGAACTGGAAACCTGGGTAGAAACCTGGGCGTTCTCCGAGACCATCCACTCACGCTCGTACACCCACATCATCCGTAATATCGTCAACGATCCGTCACTGGTATTTGATGACATCGTGACTAACGAGCAGATTCTGGCGCGCGCGCAGGATATCTCGAAGTATTACGATGATCTGATCGAGATGACCAACTACTGGCATCTGCTGGGTGAAGGCACGCATCAGGTGGCGGGCAAGAGCGTGACCGTGAACCTGCGTGCGCTGAAGAAGCAGCTGTATATCTGTCTGATGAGCGTTAACGCGCTGGAAGCAATCCGCTTCTACGTCAGCTTTGCCTGCTCGTTCGCCTTTGCCGAGCGCGAACTGATGGAAGGTAACGCCAAGATCATTCGTCTGATCGCCCGTGACGAAGCGCTGCACCTGACCGGCACCCAGCATATGCTGAACCTGATGCGTACCGGTGAAGACGACCCTGAAATGAAAGAGATCGCCGCAGAATGTCGTGACGAGTGTTTCGATCTGTTTAAGAAAGCGGCCGAGCAGGAAAAAGAGTGGGCTGAGTATCTGTTCAGCGGCGGCTCAATGATTGGTCTGAACAAGGACATTCTGTGCCAGTACATTGAGTACATCACCAATATCCGCATGCAGGCGGTGGGCCTTGATCTGCCGTTCCAGACGCGTTCTAACCCGATTCCATGGATTAACTCGTGGCTGGTGTCAGATAACGTGCAGGTGGCGCCGCAGGAAGTTGAAGTGAGCTCCTATCTGGTGGGTCAGATCGACTCCGAAGTGGGCGAAGACGACTTCAACGATTTCCAGCTGTAAGCATGAGCCGTTCCGTGGTAATCCTGCGCAGCTCCGGCTCCCGGCTGGAGTGCGCAGACGAACACCCTAATCTGCTGACGACGCTGGAAGCACACAATGTGTGCGTCGAGTTTCAGTGTCGCGAAGGCTACTGCGGCTCCTGCCGCATGCGTCTGCTGAAAGGCGAAGTGGATTATGCGGAAACCCCACTGGCGTTTATTCAGCAGGGCGAGATTCTGCCCTGCTGTTGTAAGGCCAGAGGGGAGATTGAGATCGAGCTGTAACCTGCCGGCCGTACTACTGAATTCCCTTTTATCGCGTTAAGATCCCGCATGGTCAGAGGGGGAACTGAGCACGCCGGAACGGCAAAACCCGCTCCCTGCGGGCCTCGACACGCGGCATCCCTGCCGCGTGACGTCCGGCTAAGCCCAGCTTCCCCCTCTTCCCTTCCAATTCTGGTGCTGCTGTAACAGGCACCCGACAACAGCGACCACCGAATCCAGCAGGGCGTGGGAGGCATAGCCGCTTGCAGCAGCCTCCGCGCCATGGATGGCGCGGCGGCAGGCCCCAGGGAAGGGTTTATGCCGGTGCGGCAAGCGGCTATGCCTCTCACGACGCGGCACCCAACACAAAGCGATGCTGATTCCATAGCATCAGCAATCACAAGCCAGGGAAGCGTTAGCTCTTCACCGTCTCCAGGACATCAATCCAGCCGTGACCGGTACTGACTTCACTGCCGTGCAGCCAGCGGCGCAGCATATTCATCGCCATCATCGCTACCACTTTCTGCCGGGTTTCCAGATTGTGCCGCCCGTGGGTAAATTTCACCCGCTGGCCCCAACTGGCTTCCGGTGTATGCAGCGCAATCGACACTTCCCCTTCCTGCAGATCGCCAACCGACAAGGCCAGCACTGTACCCTGCTGAGCGGCTAACTGACGCGTGCGCGTAACCTGCGCTTCCAGCGACTCCTCACGTGCCGGCAGCAGCTCAGCGGCGCTAAGCGGCACCTGCGCGGCGGCCAGCTGCCAGTGCAGCAACCCGGCCGTGTATTGTTCGCTCAGAGCAAGGCGGAAGCCGCGATCGTGCAGTTCCCGCGCCAGCACGGCCGGCAGCCCTTCAAAGCCTTCAAAAATGGTGCACTCGGCCAGCAGTAACTTAACCTGCTGCCACACCTGCTCCATCGCCACGCGCTGGCTGGCCGGGCCGGTCAGTTTGATCTCAATGATGGGCATCGACGAACGGTAGCCCATCACGACGCCTTCCGGCAGCGGCAGCGGTTCAAGCTCGGCGGCAATATCGCTCTCGCCGCGGCCAAAGGTGGTCAGACGCAGGCACAGTGGGGGTTCTGGCAACGTAAAACGCGCCTTAAGACGCGGAATAATCTGCTGCTCAACCATCACTTTGAATTCTGACGGCACGCCGGGGGTAAAGAATATCCAGCAGCGATTAAGCTGCAGGGCAAACCCACAGGCGGTGCCGACCGGGTTATCGATCAACTCGGCATTGGCCGGAATCTCCGCCTGCTTGCGATTACTGGGTGCCATGAGCCGCCCGCGGCTGGCAAACCAGGCTTCCATCTTCTCCAGCCACGCCTGCTGCAGCACCAGTTCGCTGCCGCTGGCGGTGGCCGCTGCCTGCGCGCTGAGATCGTCGCTGGTCGGCCCGAGACCGCCGTTCACGATCAGCACATCGGCAATCTGACTGCGGCTCTGTAGCGCTTCAACCAGCGAGCTCATCGCATCGCCGACCGTACTGCGACTGGTCATCGGCAGGCCGTGCTGAAACAGCACATCGGCCAGCCACGCGGCGTTGGTATCGACAATCTGCCCATGTAACACTTCATCGCCCGTTGAGAGCATTTCGACACGTATCACGATCTCTTCTCCTTATCCCTGTGGCTTTCACTGTAGGGAGCGCGCAGGCGAAACACAATCGCCGCCGGTGCGAAATGGCGGGTTAATCGCGATGCGGAAAGGAAACAGCGGGAAAGCAGGAATCGGGCGCGACGGACATCGCGCCCACGGGGATTAACGGCGCGCCAGCAGCAGGCCAACAAACAGACCGGCAGCCGCACCGATACCAATGCCCTGCCACGGTTTTTCATGCACGTAATCGTCGGCACGATACGCTGCCTGTTTGGCACGATAGTAATAGCTGTCGGACGCCTGGCTCACGCGATTCTTCACGTCTTCCAGCGCCTGCTCGGCTTTCTGCTTCAGTTCGATATATTTCTGGTCCGCCGGATCGCCCGAGGAGCGCAGCACTTCTTCCAGCGTTTCCGTCAGCAGCGCCAGATCGTCATCAAGACGGGTTTCAAATTGATCGGTAGATGACATGTTCACAATCCTCCATGTTTAAATGCGGTGTCGATTAACTATAGTCATAAATTGCGTTTTTGCGCCGCGCCGTCATCCGCTGACTGCGCTTTTTGCCGCGCTGAACGCAAAGTTATGTCATCCGGGGCGTTGCACGCGGAATTGTGCTTCGTTTATTTGATTAATCTGATAAATTTTCAGCGGACTGAATTTTTTATTTTCGCCACTGTCGTAACCCCCTGTAGCCTGACGCTAAATGTCTTGCGACAGCCTCAATACACCCGAGCAGCTAAGGAAAAGATTTCCGGCATGAATCGTAGAAAATTTATGAAAGCGTCCATGGCCCTCTCTGCCGTTAGCGGCATGACCGGGCTCTCCTCGCTGTTTGCGCAGTCCGCCTGGGCCGATGATGGCATCGCCGACGGAACCGCCGTGCGCTTCGATTTCGATGTGCTGAAAAAGAAAGCCGCGGCACTGGCCAAACAGCCCTGGGGCGGCGCGCCCGGCCCCCTGCCCGCGACCCTGGCCAATCTGACACCGCAGGCGTATAACGAAATTCAGTACGACGCTAACCACTCACTGTGGAACAACATCGCCGACCGCGAGCTGGATGTGCAGTTCTTCCACGTTGGCATGGGCTTTAAGCGCCGCATTCGCATGTTCTCCGTGGATGCCGCCAGCCGCGAGGCGCGGGAAATCCACTTCCGTCCGGAACTGTTTAATTATCACAACGCCAACGTGGATACCCAGCAGCTGGTGGGTAAAACCGACCTCGGCTTTGCCGGTTTCCGCGCCTTTAAAAAACCGGAGCTGGCGCGACGCGACATCGTTTCTTTCCTCGGTGCCAGCTACTTCCGCGCGGTAGATGAAACCTACCAATATGGCCTGTCAGCCCGTGGCGTCGCGGTTAACACCTTTAGCAATGGCCAGGAAGAGTTTCCCGACTTCACCGCCTTCTGGTTCGAAACACCCAAAGCTGAAGACACCACCTTTGTGGTGTATGCACTGCTGGACGGGGCCAGCGTCACCGGTGCCTACAAATTCACCATCCACTGCGAAGAAAAACGCGTGGTGATGGAGGTGGAAAACCACCTGTTTGCGCGCAACGAGATTCGTCAGCTCGGTATTGCGCCAATGACCAGCATGTTCAGCTGCGGCACCAACGAACGCCGCATGTGCAATACCTATCATCCGCAGATTCATGACTCCGATCGCCTGGCGATGTGGAGCGGCAGCGGCGAGTGGATTGCCCGTCCGCTGAATAACCCGCAGCGCCTGCAGTTTAATGCCTATCAGGATGAAAACCCACGCGGCTTCGGTCTGCTGCAGCTGAATCATGATTTCAAAGATTATCAGGACGTGATTGGCTGGTATGACAAACGCCCCAGCCTGTGGGTTGAGCCGATCGGTAAATGGGGTAAAGGCGCCATCAACCTGATGGAGATCCCGACGACCGGGGAAACGCTGGATAACATCGTGTGCTTCTGGCAGCCGGCCGAGCCGGTCAAGGCTGGCAGCGAATTTAATTTCCAGTACAAACTCTACTGGAGCCAGCTGCCGCCAGTCCGCAGTGGTCTGGCCCGTGTTGATGCCACGCGCACCGGTATTGGTGGCTTCCCGGAAGGCTGGGCACCGGGCGAACATTTCCCGGACCAGTGGTGCCGCCGCTTTGCTATCGATTTCATTGGCGGCGACCTGCAGGCGGCCGCGCCGAAAGGCATCGAACCGGTAATCACCGTGTCGTCCGGCACCTTCAAACAGGTAGAGATTCTCTACGTCGAACCGCTGAAAGGTTACCGTATCCTGTTTGACTGGTATCCGAACAGCGACTCAACCAAACCGGTGGATATGCGCCTGTTCCTGCGCACCAAAGATGAGACGCTGAGCGAAACCTGGCTGTATCAGTACTTCCCGCCACCGCCCGATCAGCGCAAGTACACCGACGACCGGCAGATGACGCCGGGCTAACCTGCACGGCGAGGCCAACACCTCGCCGTTAGTTTTTCTGCATGCCGACGTGCGGAATATTATCTTCCAGATAAACGTCCGTGACCGCCCGGAAGCCCAGGCGACCATAAAAGCCTTCCAGATGCGCCTGCGCTGACAGATACACCGCCCGCTGCGGCCAGTGCTGTTCGCAGCTGTTCAGCGCCTGCTCCATCAGCCGATAGCCCAGTTTCAGGCCGCGCGCCTCTTCCGACACAATCACCCGACCAATGGTCACCGGCGAGGAAGCCAGCGCGGGCGTCAGCAGACGCGCATAGGCCAGCAGTTTGCCATCAAGAAAGCCCAGCAGATGGCGGTTATCGGCCGTCAAATCCTGGCCATCTATGTCCTGATACGGACAGGCCTGTTCGACGATAAACACCTGATTGCGCAGCGCCAGCACGGTATACAGCTGCTGCGCGGTCAGTTCACTGTGGTGGCAATCAAGCCATTGCATATCCATCGTGCTTCCTTGTCTGAGCGAAAAAAGTGATCTTCACAGCCTATCACAGCGCATGCGCTAAACGCAGTGGGCAGCACGTAACAGGGGCTGACACGCGGAGCTATGTGATCAAACTCTCAAATTGCAGGCAAAAAAAATCAGGCCCGCAGGCCTGATTGTGAAGATGACGCACTGTTTACATCAGCGGCTGAGCCAGCTGCACCAGCGTGATTAGCGGCTGCGGATAAACACCGAGCAGCAACACGAGGATGGCGGAGATCAGCACCACCACACCACCTGCGGTGAACGCCCAGTTGGCCGGGGTATCGCGGGTGTGCAGTTCCGGCGGGCTGAGGTACAGGCTCACCGTAACGCGCAGGTAGTAATACAGACCAATGGCGCTACCGGCGACAACCGCCGCGGTCAGCCACCACAGATGCGCGTTAACACCGGACGCGATGACGTAAAACTTACCGATAAAGCCCAGCGTCATCGGGATACCGGCCAGCGACAGCATCATCACCGTCATCACGGCGGAGAGAATCGGACGATGCCAGAACAGACCGCGATACGAGTAAAGCGTATCGGCATCCGGACCACGGTACGGGCTCGACATCAGGCTGACTACACCGAAGGCGCCGAGGCTGCTGAACAGGTAACCGGCCAGATAGACGCCGGCGGTTTCCAGCGACAGCTGATGGGTTTTCACCGCAATCAGCGCCACCAGCAGATAGCCAAGATGCGCGATAGATGAATAGCCGAGCAGACGCTTGATGTTGCTCTGCGAAATCGCCATCAGGTTACCGAACAGAATCGAGACGAAGGCAATCACACCCAGCACGGTGCGCACCGCTTCACTGTCGGTTACCGGTGCGTACATGAACAGACGCATGATGACCGCAAAGATAGCGATTTTGCTGGCGGTGGCGAGGAAGGTCGAGACCGGAGCCGGCGCGCCCTGATAAACGTCTGGCGTCCACAGATGGAACGGCACCAGCGACAGCTTAAAGCCAAGACCGATGATCATCATGCCCAGCCCGACCAGCAGCAGCGGCTGCTGAATCATGCTGTCATTCAGGCTTTTGCCGAGCTGCACAAAGCTCAGGCTGCCGGAATCGGCGTAGACCAGCGCAATACCGAAGATCAGGAATGAGGAAGCCGCAGCCGACAGAATCATGTACTTCAGCGCCGCTTCCAGCGAGCGCTTCTGACGGAAGGCGTAGCCGATGAGACCAAACAGCGGCAGCGACAGCAGTTCGATACCGATGAACAGCGCCGCCAGATGGTTGGCGCTGGCCAGCACAATCCCGCCCAGCGCCGCGATCAGCACCAGCAGATAGAACTCATCTTTGTTGTCCGGGAAACCGGCCAGCCACGGATAAGCAAAGGTGCAGGTTGCCAGACTCGCCAGCATCACCAGCGCGGTATAGAACATCGAATAGCCATCCACGCGCAGCAGCGGCGTGACATCCATGGCGCCCACGTGGCCCACAAACCACAGCGACAGCAGCGCGAGGTTAAGACCGATGACCGTCAGCGTGGCATTAACAAAGTGGTTGCGTCGCCACGCAATGGACAGCATCACAACCACCACCGTCAATCCGACGATTAACAGCGGTAGCAACGCGATCAATTGTTGAGGAGTTATTGTCATGGCGAATTACGGCCTTGTAGTTGAAATTGAAGCGGTAAACCACTGCTGAATATTGCTCATCGCAGCATGGGACGTGTCGAGGATTGGCTGCGGATAAACGCCCAGCAGCACCAGCAGCACGACCAGTACACCGATGGTCAGGAATTCGCGCGGCGACATTCCAGCCAGCGGCTCTTTTGATTTGGCTTCGCCGTAGTAAGCGCGCTGCATCATGATCAGCGAGTACACTGAGGCAAATACCAGGCCGAAGGTGGCAATCACGATAATCAACGGCACCACCTGATAGCTGCCGGCCAGAATCATGAACTCACCCACAAAGTTACCGGTGCCCGGCATACCGAGGTTAGCCACGGCAAAGAACAGCGACAGGCCCGGAATCCACTTGATGCGCGACCACAGGCCGCCCATCTGGCGCATATCACGGGTATGCAGACGTTCATACAGCTGACCGCACAGGATGAACAGCGCCGCGGCCGACAGGCCGTGCGCAATCATCTGCACCACCGCGCCCTGGAACGCCAGCTGGCTGCCGGTGTAGATGGCAATCAGCACGAAGCCCATGTGCGAAATCGAGGTGTAGGCGATCAGGCGTTTAATATCGGTCTGCGAGAACGCCATCCAGGCGCCGTAGAAGATACCGATGATGCCGAGCCACATGGCGATCGGCGCGAACTCCGCCGAGGCATTCGGGAACAGCGGCAGGCTAAAACGCAGCAGGCCGTAAGCCGCAGTTTTCAGCAGGATACCGGCAAGGTCAACCGAACCAGCGGTCGGTGCCTGGCTGTGGGCATCCGGCAGCCAGCCGTGCAGTGGCACCACCGGCATTTTCACCGCAAAGGCGATGAAGAAGCCGAGCATCAGCAGATACTCAACGGTGTGTGACATTGGCGTTTTCAGCAGCTCTTCATAGCTGAACGTCCAGACGCCAGTGGCGTTGTAGTGCACGAACACCAGCGCCAGAATGGCAATCAGCATCACCAGACCTGACGCCTGGGTATAGATGAAGAATTTGGTTGCCGCGCTGATACGGGTTTTCCCGTCAGACGCTTTGTGACCCCAGAGCGCGATGAGGAAGTACATCGGCACCAGCATCATTTCCCAGAAGAAGAAGAACAGGAACATGTCGATGGCGAGGAACACGCCGATCACGCCGCCGAGAATCCACATCAGGTTGAGGTGGAAGAAGCCCTGATACTTTTCGATTTCATTCCACGAGCAGAGAACCGCCATCAGACCCAGCAGGCCGGTCAGCACCACCATCAGCAGCGACAGGCCATCCAGCGCCAGATGGAAATTAATGCCAAAGCGTGGGATCCACGACACCAGGAAAGTCGACTGCCACTGCGGCAGGCCCGCAGCCTGCGTCAGCGAATAGCCGCCCTGCAGCCACAGCTGCAGGCCCAGCGCCAGCGTCAGCCCCATGGTGATCAGGGCAATCCAGCGCGGCACCTTCGCGCCAAGGCGCTCAGCCAGCCAGCAAAGCAAGCCCCCAACAAAGGGTATAATTATTAGCCAAGGTAATAACACGGCGTACATTCCCTATTTTCGTCTTCGTTCAGGCTATCGGACGCGCCTGTTTCGCCTCGCCCGCGCGGGCAACGTTCACGTATTACTACGCGCCGGTTGCTGCGCTAACGAACACCAAACTGACTGCGTTGATCTCACCCGTGCATCAGACAATTTTGAACATTCTTACGTGGGGCGCTAAACCATCGCGCGCCCCGCTCATCAATCGTTAAATCACCAGCATCAGCGCCAGTACCACCACGGCACCGACGCTCATCGACGCGATATACCAGCGCAGATAGCCGTTCTCACTCACCACCAGACCTTTATTACCGATGCGCGACAGCAGCGCCGGCAGGTTCATCAGTGAATTGAGCGGATCGCGCTGCAGCAGCCAGGCAATGCCAAGGTACGGTTTAACAAATACCTTGTCGTACAGCCAGTCGAAGCCCCAGGCCGCAAACCACCAGGTGCCGAAGAAACGGCCCGGCGCACTGTTGGCGATGCGGGTGACCAGCTGACGTTTGCCCAGCCACAGCGCGGCGGCAATCAGGATACCGATAATCGCCACGGCACCCGAGGTGATTTCCAGCGCCACTTTGCCGGTTTCACCAAACTCGTTCTGTGGCAGCACGCCCGCCAGCGGAGGCGTAATCAGCGCGCCAACGAAGGTTGAGAGCACCAGCAGCACAATCAGCGGCAGGTGATGCGTAATGCCTTTACCGGCATGCGCATGAATTTTCTCTTCGCCGTGGAACACGATGAAGATCATGCGGAAGGTGTAGATTGAGGTAAGGAATGCACCCACCAGACCGGCGACCATCAGATTGATGTGACCGTTAGCCAGCGCACCGAACAGAATCTCATCCTTACTGTAGAAGCCGGCGGTAATCAGCGGCAGCGCAGCCAGCGCGGCACCGCCCACCAGGAAGCAGACATACACCAGCGGGATGCTCTTACGCAGACCGCCCATTTTGAAAATGTTCTGCTCGTGATGACAGGCCAGAATCACGGAACCGGAGGAGAGGAACAGCAGCGCCTTGAAGAACGCATGGGTCATCAGGTGGAAAATCGCGGCGTCCCACGCCTGTACGCCCAGCGCCAGGAACATGTAGCCGATCTGACTCATGGTGGAGTAAGCCAGCACGCGTTTGATGTCGGTCTGCACCAGCGCGGCGAAGCCCGCCAGCACCAGCGTAATCGCACCAACGATACCCACCAGATGCAGCACTTCCGGCGTCAGCAGGAACAGACCGTGGGTGCGGGCAATCAGATAGACGCCTGCGGTTACCATGGTGGCAGCGTGGATCAGCGCGGAGACCGGCGTCGGACCGGCCATCGCATCGGCCAGCCACGTCTGCAACGGCAGCTGTGCCGATTTACCCACG
The DNA here is from genome assembly GCF_059730845.1 of gamma proteobacterium symbiont of Scutellera amethystina. Taxonomy (NCBI): domain Bacteria; kingdom Pseudomonadati; phylum Pseudomonadota; class Gammaproteobacteria; species gamma proteobacterium symbiont of Scutellera amethystina. The sequence goes on along the minus strand of NZ_AP035935.1, from coordinate 1,437,511 downwards.
GCACCGCCCAGCAGCATCAGCGTCGCCCACTGCAGCATGTGGTTGTCCGCCGCGAAGTGCGCCGGGGCCAGCTCCATCAGCTCACGGAAGTTCAGCGTACCCAGCTCGTTGTAGAGAATGAACAACGCAAAGGCGAGGAACACGTCACCGACACGGGTGATAATGAAGGCTTTCATCGCCGCTTTGCCGTTTTCCGGATTGCTGTAGTAGAAGCCAATCAGCAGGTAGGAACACAGCCCTACCCCTTCCCAGCCAAGGTACATCAGCATCAGGTTATCGGCCAGCACCAGCACCACCATGCTCGCGATGAACAGGTTGGTGTAAGCGAAGAAGCGTGAATAGCCCTCTTCACCGCGCATGTACCAGGAAGCGAACATGTGGATGAAGAAGCCGACGCCGGTAACCACCGACAGCATGGTCAGCGACAGACCGTCCAGCACCAGGTTCACTTTGATGTCAAAGTTACCCACGTGCATCCAGGTCCACAGCGCCTGGGTAAATGGCTGCTGGCCGTGACTAAAGAAGTCCACACCCACAAATACGGTGGTCAGCGCCGCAAGGCCCACTGAACCCATCCCCACCGCAGCCGACAGGTTCTCCGACCAGCGACCACGGGAAAACGCCAATAGCAGGAAGCCAATCAGCGGAAATAATACGGTTAAATAGAGAAGATTCATCCGCGCATCTCGCTCACTGTGTCAATGTTCAGCGTCTGACGACGACGATAGAGCTGCAGCAGCAGCGCCAGACCAATACTGGCTTCCGCCGCCGCGAGGCTGATTGCCAGGATGTACATCACCTGGCCGTCGGCTTGTCCCCAGTAGCTGCCTGCCACCACCAGCGCCAGCGCCGCGGCGTTGATCATGATCTCCAGACCGATCAGCATAAACAGCAGGTTGCGGCGCAGTACCAGCGAGGTCAGGCCGAGAACAAACAGCACAGCAGCCAGAATCAGGCCGTGTTGTAACGGGATCATGCGTGCTCCTCCTTATTGGCCGCCGCGTCTGACACGCGGTTGCTCAGCACTTCGCCCTGACGATCTTCACGTCCGATATGGAACGCCACTACCAGACCGGCCAGCAGCAGCATTGACGCCAGCTCAACCGCCAGAACATACGGGCCAAACAGACTGATGCCCACCGCTTTGGCATCGATGACGGTGCCATCAATACCCTGGTCGGTCGCGGTCAGGATGGCGTAGATCATCACCACCAGCAGCAGCAGCGAGACAATGCCCGGACCGATCCACAGCGACGGCTTCAGCCATTCGCGCTCCTGATCCTGCTGGGTTTTACCCAGGTTGAGCATCATCACTACGAACACAAACAGCACCATGATGGCACCGGCATAGACGATGATCTCCAGCGCACCGGCAAAATAGGCGCCCATTGAGAAGAACACGCCGGCAATCGACAGCAGCGAAACAATCAGGTACAGCAGCGCATGTACCGGATTGGTGTGGGTGATGACGCGCAATGTCGTCAGCACCGCCACCAGTCCGCAAAGATAAAACGCAAATTCCATACCTGGCTCCTTAAGGTAATAAGCCTTTAACGTCGATCGGTTTGGCTTCGTTTTCCGCGTCGCCTTTGTCTTTACCGTCGATCGCCATACCTGCCATGCGGTAGAAGTTGTACTCCGGATATTTACCCGGGCCGGAAATCAGCAGGTCTTCCTTCTCATACACCAGATCCTGACGCTTGAACTCACCGAGTTCGAAGTCCGGCGTCAGCTGAATCGCGGTGGTCGGACAGGCTTCTTCACATAAACCACAGAAGATGCAGCGCGAGAAGTTGATGCGGAAAAATTCCGGATACCAGCGGCCATCCTGCATCTCCGCTTTCTGCAGCGAAATACAGCCGACCGGGCAGGCAACGGCGCACAGGTTACAGGCTACGCAGCGCTCTTCGCCGTCCGGATCGCGCGTCAGCACGATACGGCCACGGTAGCGCGGCGGCAGATAAACCGGCTCTTCCGGATACATCTGGGTTTCGCGCTTGGCGAAGGCATGCATGCCAATCATCCAGATACTGCGCACTGTCGTGCCGAAGCCAACGACAATATCTTTTAAAGTCATCTCAAAACCCCTTACTGCGCGTTGTACAGAATCACTGCGGCAGTGGCCAGCAGGTTCAATAACGTCAACGGCAGACATACTTTCCAGCCGAACGACAGCACCTGGTCATAGCGTGGACGCGGCAGCGCAGCACGAATCAGGATAAACATCACCATAAAGAACGCCGTTTTCAGGGCGAACCAGATGAACGGCGGCAGGAACGGACCGTGCCAGCCACCGAAGAACAGGGTGACGATCAGCGCCGAAACGGTAGTAATGGCCACGTACTCACCGACAAAGAACAGGCCGAACTTCATCCCGGCATATTCGATGTGGTAACCGTCGGCCAGCTCCTGTTCCGCTTCCGGCTGGTCAAACGGATGACGGTGGCACACCGCGACGCCAGCAATACAGAAGGTCACGAAGCCAAAGAACTGCGGGATGATATTCCACAGGTGCGTCTGGCTCTCAACGATGGCGTTCAGGTTAAAGGAACCCGCCTGCGCCACCACGCCCATCAGCGACAGGCCAAGGAACACTTCGTAGCTCAGGGTCTGCGCGGAGGCACGCATTGCACCGAGCAGCGAGTATTTGTTGTTACTCGACCAGCCCGCGAACAGTACGGCGTAAACCGCCAGACCCGCCATCATCAGGAAGAACAGCAGACCGATGTTCAGGTCGGTGACCATCCAGCTCGGCGAAACCGGCACAATCGCAAACGCCAGCAGCAGCGAAACGAAGGCGATAACCGGTGCCAGGGTAAAGATGAAGCGATCGGTAAACGGCGGAACCCAGTCCTCTTTAAAGAACATTTTGATCATGTCCGCCGCCAGCTGCAGCGAGCCGCCCCAGCCTACGCGGTTTGGTCCATAACGGTTCTGCCACAGGCCGAGCAGACGACGCTCGGCAAAGCTCATGAAGGCACCACAGGCCACCACCACCAGCAGGATGACAATGGCTTTCACCACCTGCAGGATGATGTCAATAACGTCCGGTGTCAGCCAGCTCATTGCGCTGCCTCCTGCAGTTTGTCAATTTGCGCACCCGCGAGGAACGGCGGTACACCCGGCATGCCGAGCGGCAGACCCACCTGCCCCGCCTGCAGTGCCGCAGAGAAGCGCACCGGCAGACGCAGCGTTTCACCGGCGCAAACCAGCTCCACGGATGCACCATTGTTAACCCCCAGCTTCTCAGCATCTGCCGGGTTGATCACCAGCGTGGCCGGTGCCATACGTTTCTGGAAGGTTGGCGAACGCTGAGTCATCTCTTCACTACCAAACAGCTGATAGTAAGGAGCCACGCGATACTGGCTGCCGCCCACGAAGCGTGCCGGAACCTGGCTGAACCAGTCCAGTGCACTTTCGCTGGCTTCAAACAGACGCACGCCCGGATCGCCATGACGCAGTTTACCGCCCACTTCCGCCTGGAACTTGTTCCACGCCTGCGGTGAGTTCCAGCCTGGTGCCCAGGCAAAAGGAATCTGCGAACGCGGTGCCGACGGCTGGTTGTTACCTTCCATGGAGAAGGCAAACATGGTGTCTTTATCCTGCGGCTGACGCGGTTCGTGCACGCTGATGTTGGCGCGCGCGGCGGTACGGCCACTGGCACGATGCGGTGAACGCGCCAGTTTCTGGCCACGAATACGGAAGCTGGCGTCCGGCGCCGCGTCCTTAATCCCTTTCAGCTGCGGCAGCGCCACAATCGCGGCATCAATCACGTGATCGAGCTGCGTCCAGTCAATCTGGCGGCTCTCGACGGCGCTGTGCAGCGAATGCAGCCAGCGCCAGCTCTCCAGCATCACCACGCTATCGTCGTAGTAGGCCGGATCGTAAACCTGGAAGAAGCGCTGGGCGCGACCTTCATGGTTGATGGAGGTGCCATCGCTCTCAGCAAAGCTGGCGGTGGAGAGTACCAGACCGGCTTTCTCCAGCGTGGCCGTGCGTTGATGATCAACCACAATCACGTGCGCGGTGTTGTGCAGTGCCGCATCGACGGTGGCTTTCGGCGCGTGACGGTAGAGATCGTTCTCCAGCACCACCAGCGCTTCCGCTTCGCCTTTATCCAGCTGCTCCAGCGCGCTGTCCAGCGACTGACCGCCCATCAGGCCAAGACCGAAGCTGTTGGCGGCACCGGCGAGGAAGGTAATACCGACGTCAGCACCGCGCGCTTTCAGCGCTTTAGCCACGTTGGCTGCCGCTTCAATCATTGCCGTGCTGCCCGAGTGGGTGCCGGAAATGATCAGCGGTTTTTTCGCGCCGGCCAGCGCCTGTACCACCACGTCCAGCTTGCCGTTCAGGCTGCTGTCAAAATCGCTAACCGCCGGTGCGCTGTCATCCAGCGCGTGCGCGATGGCGAAGCCCAGGCGGGCCTGATCTTCCACCGGTGCGCGATAGCTCCACGCGGCGATATCATCGAGACGGGTTTCATCAACGTTAGTGACAAACAGCGGATGTTTGGCGTGCTGACCAATGTTGAGGATGGCGGCGATCTGCCAGTCCGCGACTTTCTGAGCGGCGGCCATTTCGCGTGCTTTGCCTTTAACGGCCTGACGCACCGACAGCGCCACGCGGGCACCGACCTGAGTCAAATCTTCACCCAGCACCAGCACGGCGTCATAGCTTTCAATTTCACGCAGCGATGGCGTGTAAATGCCGCCCTGCTGCAGCACTTTCAGCATCAACTCAACCCGCGCCTGCTCAGCTGCCGGCATACCGGTTGAGAAGTTTTCCGCGCCCACCAGTTCACGCAGCGCGAAGTTGCTTTCAATACTGGCGCGAGGTGAACCGATACCGATCACCTTCTTCGCCTGACGCAGGATATCCGCGGCGGCATTAACCGCCTGTTCTGCGTTCAGCGTGATACGGTCGCTGCCGCGCAGCTGTTCCGGATGACGCGGACGATCTTTACGGTTCACGTAGCCATAGCCGAAACGGCCACGGTCGCACAGGAAGTAGTGGTTCACCGATCCGTTGTAGCGGTTTTCGATACGACGCAGCTCGCCATAGCGCTCGCCCGGGCTGGTGTTACAACCCACGCTGCACTGCTGGCAGATGCTGGGCGCAAACTGCATATCCCACTTACGGTTATAGCGTTCAGAGTGGGTTTTATCGGTGAACACGCCGGTCGGGCAGATTTCTACCAGGTTACCGGAGAATTCGCTCTCCAGCGTGCCATCTTCCGGACGGCCAAAGTAGACGTTGTCATGCGCGCCGTACACGCCAAGATCTTTGCCATCGGCGTAATCTTTGTAGTAGCGCACGCAGCGGTAACAGGCGATACAGCGGTTCATCTCATGCGAGATAAACGGCCCGAGATCCTGATTCTGATGGGTACGCTTGGTAAAACGGTAGCGACGGAAGCTGTGTCCCGTCATTACCGTCATATCCTGCAGGTGACAGTTACCGCCCTCTTCGCACACCGGACAGTCGTGCGGGTGGTTGGTCATCAGCCACTCCACCACGCTTTCACGAAACTCTTTCGCTTCGCCATCGTCGATGGAGATAAAGGTGCCGTCAGACGCAGGCGTCATGCAGGACATGACGAGGCGACCACGGGTATCTTCGGCATTCTGGAATTGCTTCACCGCGCACTGGCGGCAGGCTCCCACGCTTCCCAGCGCCGGATGCCAGCAAAAATAAGGAATATCAAGGCCCAGAGACAGACACGCCTGCAGCAGGTTGTCCGCTCCGTTCACATCATATTCTTTACCGTCTACATGGATTGTAGCCATAGTGAACATGCTTCCGTAAGGCTCGTCCGCAGACGAGCGTTAAACATCTAATTCCTGCCCCGCAGCCTCAGGCCCGGGCGATTCCGTGTACGACGGCGGCTTACCAGCGCGCTTTCAGCAGGTTAGGCTGAATCCCGCCAATGGCGCGGGTATTGCCAAACACCTGCGGCGCAATGCCAGCTTCAAACTCGTCACGGAAATATTTAATCGCGCTCTGCAGTGGCTCAACGGCACCCGGTGCGTGGGCGCAGAACGTCTTGCCCGGACCGAGCTGGCGGCACAGCTGCAGCAGGGTTTCGATATCCCCCGGCTGGCCTTTTTTCTGCTCCAGCGCACGCAGGATCTTCACGCTCCACGGCAGACCATCACGGCACGGCGTACACCAGCCGCAGGACTCGCGCGCAAAGAACTCTTCGAGGTTGCGTACCAGCGACACCATATTGATTTCGTGGTCGACCGCCATCGCCAGCGCGGTACCCAGACGGCTGCCGGCTTTGCCGATGCTGGCAAATTCCATCGGCAGGTCGAGGTGCTGCTCGGTCAGGAAGTCGGTACCGGCTCCGCCCGGCTGCCAGGCTTTGAACTTGAGGCCATCGCGCATACCGCCGGCATAATCCTCAAGGATTTCACGCGCAGTGGTACCAAACGGCAGCTCCCACACGCCCGGATTTTTCACCCGGCCGGAGAAGCCCATCATCTTGGTGCCAGTGTCTTCGCTGCTGGAGATGTTTTTGTACCACTCCACGCCATTCAGGAAGATTGCCGGCACGTTCGACAGCGTCTCAACGTTGTTGACGCAGGTCGGTTTGCCCCAGACGCCGGCACTGGCCGGGAACGGCGGCTTGGAACGCGGGTTAGCGCGGCGCCCTTCCAGCGAATTGATCAGCGCGGTCTCTTCGCCGCAGATATAGCGGCCGGCACCGGTGTGAACAAACAGTTCGAAATCGAAGCCGGTACCAAGAATGTTTTTACCGAGATAGCCCGCGGCAGTGGCTTCGGCGATGGCTCGACGCAGGTTTTCCGCGGCTTCGATGTATTCACCGCGCAGGAAGATATAGCCACGGTAGGCTTTCAGCGCAAACGCACTGATCAGCATGCCTTCCACCAGCTGGTGCGGCAACTGCTCCATCAGCAGGCGGTCTTTATAAGTGCCTGGTTCCATCTCATCGGCGTTACACAGCAGGTAACGGATGTTCATGGATTCATCTTTGGGCATCAGGCTCCACTTCAGACCGGTGCTGAAGCCCGCACCGCCGCGCCCTTTCAGGCCGGAATCCTTCACCGCGGCGACGATCTCGTCCTGGCTCATGCCCTTCAGCGCTTTATCGGCGCCAACGTAGCCGTTTCTACTGCGGTATTCATCGAACCATACTGGCTGTTTGTCGTCACGCAGACGCCAGGTCAGCGGATGGGTCTCCGCAGTACGAATGATCTGTTTAATGGTCATTGATACTGCTCCAGCAGGTTGGCGATGCCTTCCGGCGTCAGGTGAACGTGGGTATCTTCATCCACCATCATGGTCGGGCCTTTGTCACAGTTGCCGAGGCAGCAGGTTGGCAGCAGCGTAAAGCGGCCATCCGGCGTGGTTTGTCCCGGCTTAATGTTCAGGTTTTGCTCCAGCGCCGCCTGAATGCCCTGGTAACCGGTGATGTGGCACACCACGCTGTCGCAGTAGCGAATCACGTGGCGGCCAACCGGCGTACGGTAGATCTGGCTGTAAAACGTCGCCACACCTTCAACGTCGCTGGCCGGAATGCCCAGTACCTCAGCAATCGCGTTGATGGCACCGTCCGGCACCCAGCCGCGCTGCTTCTGCACGATCTTCAGCGCTTCAATCGACGCCGCGCGCGCATCTTCATAGTGATGTTTTTCATGCTCAATAGCGTGGTGCTCGGCCTCGCTCAGCACAAAGACCTCAGTCGGGTCGATGGTTTGAATGGCAATTTTTTGATCGTGCATAATTAGCGGTCCACGTCTGACATAACAAAATCGATACTACCGAGGTACACGATCAGGTCGGATACCAGGCTGCCGCGGATCACCGAAGGGATCTGCTGCAGATGCGGGAAGCTTGGCGTACGCACGCGGGTGCGGTAGCTCATGGTGCTGCCATCGCTGGTCAGGTAGTAGCTGTTGATCCCTTTCGTCGCTTCAATCATCTGGAACGATTCGTTGGCCGGCATTACCGGGCCCCACGAAACCTGCAGGAAGTGCGTGATCAGGGTTTCAATGTGCTGTAGCGTGCGCTCTTTCGGTGGCGGCGTGGTCAGCGGATGATCGGCCTTGAACGGACCTTCCGGCATGTTCTTCAGGCACTGCTCAAGAATACGCAGCGACTGCCACATCTCTTCCATCTTCAGCTGCACGCGGGTGTAAGCGTCGCTGATGCCGGCGCCGACCGGCACCTCAAAGTCGAAGTTTTCATAGCCGGAGTAGGGACGCCATTTACGCACGTCGAAATCCAGACCAGTAGCGCGCAGACCGGCACCGGTGGTGCCCCACGCCAGCGCTTCGTCCATGTTATAAGCGGCCACGCCCTGCGAACGGCCCATCAGCACGGTGTTGCGCAGCGCAGCTTTGTCATACTCTTTCAGACGCTTCGGCATCCAGTCGAGGAACTCGCGCAGCAGACGTTCCCAGCCTTTCGGCAGATCGTGCGCCACACCGCCGATGCGGAACCACGCCGGGTGCATACGGAAACCGGTGATCGCTTCCACCACGTCATAGATTTTCTGACGGTCGGTAAAGGCAAAGAACACCGGCGTCATGGCACCGACGTCCTGAATAAAGGTGGAGATGTACAGCAGGTGGCTGTTGATGCGGAACAGCTCTGACAGCATCACGCGAATCACATTCACGCGATCCGGTACGGTGATGCCCGCCAGCTTTTCCACCGCCAGCACGTAAGGCATTTCGTTTACGCAACCGCCGAGGTACTCGATACGGTCGGTATACGGAATATAGCTGTGCCACGACTGACGCTCGCCCATCTTCTCCGCGCCGCGGTGGTGGTAACCCACGTCCGGCACGCAGTCGACGATCTCTTCGCCATCCAGCTGCAGAATGATGCGGAACGCACCGTGCGCTGAAGGGTGGTTCGGACCGAGGTTGAGGAACATGAAGTCCTCATTGGTGGTGCCACGCTTCATGCCCCAGTCTTCCGGCTTGAAGGTCAGTGACTCCATCTCCAGATCTTCTTTCTGCTTAGTCAGCGTGAAAGGATCGAACTCGGTGGCGCGCGCCGGGTAGTCTTTACGCAGCGGGTGCCCTTCCCAGGTCTGCGGCATCATGATGCGCGTCAGGTGCGGGTGGCCGTTGAAGGTGATACCAAACATCTCCCAGGTTTCGCGCTCATACCAGTTGGCGTTAGCGAAAATTTTGGTGATGGTGGGCACATGCAGATCGTTTTCAGACAGCGCCACCTTGAGCATGATGTCGCGGTTGCGTTCAATCGACAGCAGGTGATAGAAAACGGAAAAATCCGCGGCGGGCAGACCGGCGCGGTGGGTACGTAAACGCTCATCGAAACCGTGCAGGTCATAGAGCATGACGTACGGCTTCGGCAGCTTACGCAGGAATTCAATGATTTCCAGTAGCTGTTCACGCTTCACCCAGACGACCGGAATGCCGGTGCGGGTGGCCTGAACGGTAAAGGCATCCGGCCCAAAACGGTTACGCAGCTCGCCGATCACCGGATCATCCAGGTGATCCCGGGTTTGCCATGCAGGCTGAGCGAGATCTTGCGTGGTTAAATCTGTCATACGTTACTCACCATTCCGGCCTGTAATCAGGCACTCAAAAGAAGGCGTCAGGATGGCGGCACACACTACGTTGTCATTATCTGCTGCGGCCGTGGCTCCATCCGTGTACGGGGTGCTTAAACTTCGTCTGGGGTTCTCAGGTTGGTGACGGCAATACGCTCACCACGCTTTCTTTCACGCTCAGACTGCATATTGGCGCGATACACGCCCTGATCGCCAACCACCCACGAGAGCGGACGACGTTCTTTGCCGATGGACTCACGCAGCAGCAGCAGCGCCTGCATGTAAGCTTCCGGACGTGGCGGACAACCCGGGATATACACATCAACCGGCAGGAATTTATCCACACCCTGCACCACCGAATAGATGTCATACATGCCGCCGGAATTGGCGCAGGCCCCCATCGAAATCACCCATTTTGGTTCCAGCATCTGGTCATACAAACGCTGAATCACCGGCGCCATTTTGGTAAACGGCGTACCGGCGATCACCATAAAGTCAGCCTGACGTGGCGAGGCGCGCATTACTTCCGCACCGAAACGCGCCACATCATGTACTGCGGTGAATGACGTGGTCATTTCCACGTAGCAACAGGAAAGGCCGAAGTTATACGGCCAGAGAGAGTTTTTACGACCCCAGTTCACCATGTCATGCAGGGCGTGCTCGAGCTTGCCCATATAGACGCTGCGATGAACGTGCTGCTCCAGAGGATCGGTAACAATCTCCTGTTTCTGCAGGGGATAACGGTCGTTATCGCCCCCGTTCGGGTCTACGCGTGTCAGCGTGTAGTCCATCTTATTGCCTCGCTTTTACTGCTTATGAGGGTTGGTGTGACTGTGGCTGACCGGGCTCGATTTGACGACTACGCGACGACGCGCAGGCGCCCAATCCAGCGCACCGATGCGCACCAGATAAACCAGGCCTGCCAGGAGCACCAAAATGAAAATTGCGGCTTCGACAAAGCCGACCCAGCCGCTTTCGCGAATGGAGGTCGACCATGCGTATAGATAGAGGGCTTCGACGTCGAAAATGACGAAAAACATCGCAACCAGATAGAATTTTGCCGAGAGGCGGATATGGGTATCACCGACGGATTCGATACCGGATTCAAACGGCGTGTCTTTATGGCGCGCGCGTGCACGTCCACCTAACAACCAGCCACCGGTTAACATAAAGGCACACAGGCCAAACGCGATAACAATGAAAACAATAAACGCCCAGTGATGAGCGATGACTTCTGTGGTTGTTGACATACTCTTTGCTTACTCATCAAAAGTGGCGATGGCATCCTGCACTGTCGCAGCAAACACACCACATCGATTCAAGGGAAGGATAAAAAACCTTATAAACTTTGCTGTCTTTATCAATTAAGCAGCAATTTTATGGGGTTTTTTACTCCTTTCTATAACCTTTTGTCAACTTTGACAAAAGTATCCAAACATTAATTTACACCCGCATCATATTATTAACATATGCACCCCTGAGCGCCAGCTAAATCGCTTCAGTTTGTACGGTTAATTTCAGTGTAGCGGGTATTCACATGCATGGATCGTGCGTTTAACAATCATAGTTTGACAGGTCTTGCGCGGATTTCCCCCCCCTTATCGGGGGTATTTTTTTGATCCAGAACACATATTGACGTTTTTTGCTGGAAAAACCGGCAGGCGGTCTGGCGACAGGCGGAGATAAAGTTGGCACGAAATGATAAATAAATTCCGCGCAGGATGAAAATGAAACACATTTCACTTTTCAGGAAGTTAGTGAAATTATCAGGTGCAAATCGTGCTAAAAAAGCGGAAATAACCGCCATAAAAAAAGCCTTAGCTGATTTTCATCAGGCTAAGGCTCTTTTCTCTAACTTTTAACAATTATCTGGCATGCCGGTTGTGACGGATTACCAGTAACGGTCAACCTTACTCTTCATCATCCAGCAGCAGCGTACCGTCCGGATTCGCGCTCAGATTGTAAGGATCGTTAGTGGACTGCATCGCGTTGAAGATGGCCAGTGCCAGCTCATTATCGCTGTCCGGATTACGGCACAGCAGATATTGCGTATCCGGCAGCACCGGCAGGCCTTCTGCCGCCCCCATCACGCGCAGTTCCGGGCTCATCATTTCAACCGGACGCGCGGTAACACCCAGCCCCGCTTTTACCGCCGCGCGTACCGCTGCCAGCGTGGAAGCCACGTAGGAGATACGCCACGGGATACCCGCTTCGTTGAGATGATCGATTGCCATGTCACGGTACGGGCTTGGCTCATCCAGCAGCACCAGCGGAATGGCTTCACCGCGCTGGAAAATGTAATCTGCCGCGCAGTACCACAGCGTTGGCGAGGTGCGCAGCACCTGGTAGGTGAAGTTACCCGGACTGGAGGTAGTCACCACCAGATCCACTTCGCCCTGGTTCAGCATTTCCATCATAAACGGATTACGCTTCACGCGGACGTCGATTGCCAGTTTCGGATACACTGACGTTACGCGGTTAAGCAGAAACGGCAGAATGGTATCAGAGGTATCGTCAGACGCGCCAATCGTCAGCACGCCCTGGATATTGCTGTACATTAAAGAAGTGCAGGCTTCATCGTTGAAACGCAGGATCTTCCTGGCGTAGCCAAGCAGCTGAATGCCATGCTCAGTCAGCAATTTGTTACGTCCATGTCTGGCAAACAGCTCTTTACCTACCAATTGTTCCAGACGTTGCATCTGCTGGCTTACGGCTGATTGCGTTCTGCATACTGCTGCAGCGGCGGCTGCAAAGGTATTCAGGTCAGCAACGGCGACAAAAGTACGCAGCAGATCGAGGTCGAGATTCAGTATCGGACGATTTGCATTAGTCATGTTATTTCTTCACTTATAAGATTTTTTGAAACTACTACCCTGGTGTATTACCATACTTATCAAAGAGATAAGTGGTAATGGTGCTTAATGATCGCCCTGTGTGAAGGCGCTCATGAAAAAATCGAGTCAGGCGGATGCCGACGAACACATCACCGCAAAACGGGCAAGGGCGTCGTAAAAGTCAGAACAACTTCCTGGGCCAGGGACGTCAGTAGAACGTTGCTGGAAGCTGTGTAGTTGCCTGGTTTCCCGCCAAACTGTCCTGCGGGGCAAAAAGGAATAACATCTTGTTATGCTGATGCGAAGCGATAAAGTGCATCAAATAATAAATTATACTTAATCATTTTTACGCTATAAATGGAAATGTTTTTGTTCAAAACATCGTAATTTTTGACCAAAAGCCATTTCCGGCACATCCTGCCACAACGCTGCTGATTTTTTAACCCGCCTGGTTCTTAAACTGAATGATAAGCGTTAAAGTGACAGCGTAAATGCTATTTAAGCCGCTGCCACGCGGTTTTATCCCCGGCTGACGGGGCCTGGTTTCAACCGCCTGGCAAAGCAAATAACCGTCGTCATCGCCTCATGCCAGATAGTGCTTAATCATTGCTGCACATTTTTTCGGCATCTAACAAGATTCCTTTAACTATTTCATCAAGTCGCTAACCATTCCTCAGACCGCAGTTAAATGAAAAATTGCTGAATGGCGCGGCGCGCGGCTGGATATCCCGGTTTACAGGCGACCCGATCAGCGCAAGCATTTAATGTTGATTCCTGCCATTTTAATAGATAATTAAACCAGTTTTAATAGTTAAAAATGCGTTTCGCGCCACTGAATCCGGCAAAGCCTGGCTATCGCGCCAAAACCCAGCGCTGCCCTTCTTTTGTTACGGTGAGAGGAGTAAATTGAGCAGGTTTGATTTTAGTGGCAGGTTAAAAGGACTCTGCCCATTAAGGCGGTAACGATGAATTTTCAAATTGATAAATCCGGCAAGCTGGAAAATGTCTGTTACGACATTCGTGGCCCGGTACTGAAAGAAGCTAAACGTCTCGAAGAAGAAGGCAACAAAGTTCTCAAACTCAACATCGGCAACCCTGCCCCGTTTGGTTTTGAAGCCCCTGATGAAATCCTGGTAGACGTGATTCGTAACCTGCCGAGCGCGCAAGGCTATTGCGACTCGAAAGGTCTCTATTCAGCACGTAAAGCCATCATGCAGCACTACCAGGCGCGCGACATGCGCGACGTTACGGTAGAAGATATCTATATTGGCAACGGTGTGTCTGAACTGATCGTGCAGGCGATGCAGGCGCTGCTGAACAGCGGCGATGAGATGCTGGTGCCCGCGCCAGATTATCCGCTGTGGACGGCGGCGGTTTCGCTGTCGAGCGGCAAAGCGGTGCACTATCTGTGCGACGAATCCGCGGGCTGGTTCCCGGATCTGGATGATATCCGCAGCAAAATCACGCCGCGTACCCGCGGGATCGTGATCATCAACCCCAACAACCCGACCGGTGCGGTGTACAGCAAAGAGCTGCTGCTGGAGATTGTGGAGATCGCCCGCCAGCATAACCTGATCATCTTCGCCGACGAGATCTACGACAAGATTCTGTATGACGAAGCCCAGCATCATTCGATTGCCGCGCTGGCACCGGATCTGCTGACCGTGACCTTCAACGGGCTGTCCAAAACCTACCGCGTGGCCGGTTTCCGCCAGGGCTGGATGGTACTGAACGGACCGAAGAAGCACGCCAAAGGCTATATCGAAGGTCTGGAGATGCTGGCCTCGATGCGTCTGTGCGCTAACGTGCCAGCGCAGCATGCCATTCAGACTGCGCTGGGCGGCTATCAAAGCATCAGCGAGTTTATCGCGCCGGGTGGACGGCTGTTCGAGCAGCGCCAGCGCGCCTGGGAACTGATCAACGATATTCCCGGCGTCAGCTGCGTGAAGCCGCAGGGCGCGCTGTATATGTTCCCGCGCATCGATGCGAAGAAATTCAACATCATGGACGACCAGAAAATGGTGCTGGATTTCCTGCTGCAGGAAAAAGTGCTGCTGGTGCAGGGCACCGCCTTTAACTGGCCGTGGCCGGATCACGTGCGCATCGTTACCCTGCCGCGCGTGGACGACCTCGAGATGGCCATCAACAAGTTTGGTCGCTTCCTGCAAGGCTATCGCCAGTAATCTGTGACGCGTATACTGTTTGACTTTCGGGGAGCCGCACAAGCTCCCCGCCGTGCAACAGGAACCGTCCATGACCCGTAGCCACTTTTTCGCCCACCTCTCCCGCCTGAAACTCATCAACCGCTGGCCGCTGATGCGCAATGTGCGCACGGAAAATGTCTCCGAGCACAGTCTGCAGGTCGCCATGGTGGCGCACGCGCTGGCCATCATTAAAAACAAAAAATTTAACGGCAATCTGAATGCCGATCGCATCGCCATGCTGGCGCTGTATCACGATGCCAGCGAAGTGCTGACCGGCGATCTGCCCACGCCGGTGAAGTACTACAACGCGCAGATTGCCCATGAATACAAGAAGATCGAAAAGATTGCGCAGCACAAGCTGATTGAGATGCTGCCACCTGAGTTGCAGGACGCGTATCGTCCGCTGCTGGATGAGCACCTGCATAGCGAGAGCGAGCAGGCGGTGGTGAAACAGGCTGATGCGCTGTGCGCCTACCTTAAGTGCCTTGAAGAACTGTCGGCCGGCAACAACGAGTTTCTGCTGGCCAAAGCCCGTCTGGAGAAGACGCTGGCGCAGCGGCGATCGCCGGAGATGGATTACTTCGTTGAAGTCTTCATCCCCAGCTTCAGCCTGTCGCTGGATGAAATTTCCCAGGATACGCCGCTGTAATCTGCGCCGCTCAGCGTGGGCTGTTTCAGGCGCGGAGCGTCACGCTGAAATAACCGTCCGGCTGTTTACTGATGTGCAGCGGCTGCAGATTTTCCACCTGCAGCGCCACTTCACTCAGGCGTGGCGCATCGGCTGGTGGATTGACCGCCACCACCGCGCTGCCTGCTTCCAGCCCGGCGATAATGCCCGCCGGTGCATCTTCCACCACCACGCATTCTGGCGCAGAAAGCCCGAGCCGCTCAGCACCCAGCAAATAAGGTTCAGGATTGGGCTTACCGAATTTAATGTTCTCGGCGGTAATAAACACTTCCGGCAGCGGTAAACCGGCCGCTTTGTGACGGGCATGCGCCACCGGGATCGATCCCGAGGTCACAATCGCCCAGGGAATGTCGAGTGCGTTCAGGGTGGCCAGCAACGCGTGTGCACCGGCAATCGCCTGCACGCCTGCCGTGTCTTCTGCTTCCAGCTGCTCCAGCCAGCGAAATTCAGCCTGGATCGCTGCTTCAGACTGGCCCGCCATAAAGTGGCGCAGCGAATTGATCGCCGGTTTGCCGTGAATGTAGTCCAGCACCTGCTGCGCGGCCAGGCCGTGGCGCGCGCCCCAGCGTGACCAGGCGCGATTCACGGCCGGCAGTGAATCCACCAGCGTCCCGTCTAAATCAAACAGAAAACCCCTGTACTTCACACGTTGCTCCTTATTCAGGCATTGAGGATTTGCGCGATCTCATTCTCGCTGAGGTGATACTGACGCGGACAAGTGTGCCACACCGCCAGCATGCGTTGGTATTTTTCCCACATCGGGGTTTGCGCATTGAAGCCGTGGGTGCCGGAATCAAAGTGGGTATAGCGCCCTTCCACGTTAACCATAAAGCGCACATAGCCGAGGTAACGCGCTTCGGTGGCCGCGTCAAAGCCGAGAAACGCCAGGCGACGCTCTTCAATGTTGCACGGCGCTTTGTGATTGGACCAGGAAACATGCAGCGCATGATGCATTTCCATAATGTCGATCAGCGTACGGCAGGTCGCCTCGCTCAGTTCGCCGAACTCTTTGTCCAGCTCGCGCAATTGCAGTCCATAGCCGCGTTCGATAATGGTCTGATAGCGGCGATAGCGCTCGGCGTTATCCGGCTCAAGCATCGCCATCATCTGGTATTGATTAGAAAGAATCAGTCGCTGTGCATGGGTCATTTCCATGGTTTACTCCCGGGCCGCAGGGCCGCTTAAGATTTAAACAATGCAGAAATGATTACACAACGAAAGCGATGCGTGTATGTCCGCATCACTATTCTTTGATTTGAGCCGGGATTGGGCGCAAATTCTCTGGCAGAGAAAAGCGCCATTTGATCAAAGATCGTCGAGGAAAGTACGGTCGAGCTGCTTAAAAGCACGCTTGAGCACATCCGCCAGCGCCTGGTAAGTCGGCTTGCCGTCAACGGGGGCAATGGCCTGTCCGGCCTCTTCCAGTTTGGCGCGCACTTCGTGGAACCAGTGCAACAGCGTTGGCGGCAGCGGCGTGACGGAACGTTTACCCAGCCACCATAATCCCTGCATCGGCAGGCTACAGGCAAACAGCGCGGTGGCAATCGCCGGACCGAGCTGCCCGCCGAGCGCGATTTGCCACGTCAGCGTAAAAATGGCCAGCGGTGGCATAAAGCGAATCGCAAAGCGGGTAGCCGTCACCACACGGTTCTCAGGAAACACCGGCGCCAGACGTTTGTCGGCGGGCCAGGTTTTCATGTAGTGCTGGCCGCGCTGAAATAAGCCGAACCAGCCTGGATTGCCTGCGTCATTCGCCATGGTAGACCTCAACTATTACTGCAACATTTAAAAAAATTTTATAACTACACAACTTTACGTGACATCCTTCAAAAGATTTTGTCTTTGCGGGTCACAGTGGGTATTCTGACGCCGTTTTTGCAACATTACCGGAAGCCGCAGCGCAATAAAAGAGCGCGCTGGAGCCATGTTTCGCTTCGTGGATTTCAAAAATCTGCGTAAAATTACCGAAATTTTTTGCGTGTCGTTTCTTTTTTGACTAGCGCATGATGTTAATCATTAATCTACCAGCTTTCATAGGCTACGCTGTTAGTCTGATTGCGTTATTTTTAGCCACTATTTAACAAAATAGGTACTTCCATGTCGACGAAGTTAGTACTGGTCCTCAACTGCGGCAGCTCCTCTCTTAAGTTTGCCATTCTCAATCCAGCCAGCGGTGATGAATACCTTTCCGGTCTGGCGGAGTGTTTCCACCTGCCGGAAGCGCGCATCAAGTGGAAACTGGACGGCAGCAAACAGGAAGCCCCGCTCGGCGCGGGCGCAGCGCACAGCGAAGCGCTGAACTTCATCGTTAAAACTATTCTGGCACAAAAACCAGAGCTTTCGGCACAAATCGCTGCAATCGGCCATCGTATCGTTCACGGCGGCGAGCAGCTGACGCAATCGGTGGTGATTGACGAGTCCGTCATTCAGGGCATCAAAGACGCGTCATCCTTCGCGCCACTGCACAATCCGGCGCACCTGATCGGTATCGACGAAGCGATGAAAAACTTCCCGCACCTGTCGGATAAAAATGTCGCCGTTTTCGACACCGCCTTCCATCAGACGATGCCGGAAGAGTCCTATCTCTATGCCCTGCCGTACAACCTGTATAAAGAGCACGGCGTGCGCCGCTACGGCGCGCACGGCACCAGTCACTACTATGTGACGCAGGAAGCCGCCAAAATGCTGAACAAGCCGGTCAGCGAGCTGAACATCATCACCTGCCATCTCGGCAACGGCGGTTCTGTTGCGGCCATCCGTAACGGCCAGTGCGTGGATACCTCAATGGGTCTGACGCCGCTGGAAGGCCTGGTGATGGGCACCCGCAGCGGTGACATCGATCCGGCTATCGTCTTCTTCCTGCACGATACGCTGGGCATGAGCGTCGATGCGATCAACAAACTGCTGACCAAAGAGTCCGGCCTGCTCGGCCTGACCGAAGTCACCAGCGACTGCCGTTATGTGGAAGATAACTACGCCACCAAAGACGATGCCAAACGTGCGATGGATGTGTTCTGTCACCGCCTGGCGAAGTACATCGGCAGCTACACCGCGCTGATGGAAGGCCGTCTGGATGCGGTGGTGTTTACCGGCGGTATCGGTGAAAACGCGGCGATGGTGCGTGAGCTGGCGCTGGACAAACTGGGTCTGCTTGGCTTCGAGGTTGACCACGAGCGCAACCTGGCTGCACGCTTCGGCAAGTCCGGCTTCATCAATAAAGAAGGTACCCGCCCGGCGGTGGTGATTCCAACTAATGAAGAGTGGGTCATCGCCCAGGACGCCGCGCGCCTCACCGCGTAATGTTTCTCTCCGTCAGCTTCGGCTGACGGTGTTGTTTTTGACACCCTGTAACACCGCGAGGTTTCTATAGTGTCACGTACAATTATGCTTATTCCTACCGGCACCAGCGTCGGCCTGACCAGCGTCAGCCTTGGCGTGATTCGTGCCATGGAGCGCAAAGGCGTGCGCCTGAGCGTGTTCAAACCGATCGCCCAGCCGCGCGCTGGCGGCGATGCGCCAGACCAGACCACCACCATCATTCGCAAAAACTCCGCTATTCCGGCCGCGGTTCCGCTGCCAATGTCCCGCGTTGAGTCGCTGCTGGGTTCTAACCAGCAGGATGTGCTGATGGAAGAGATCATTGCCAACTACCACGCCAACGCCAAAGATGCGGAAGTGGTGCTGGTGGAAGGCCTGGTTCCGACGCGCAAACATCAGTTTGCCTCGGCGCTGAACTATGAAATTGCCAAAACGCTGAATGCGGAAATCGTCTTCGTCATGTCGCTGGGTAACGACTCACCGGCACAGCTGAAAGAGCGCATCGAACTGACGCAGAGCAGCTTCGGCGGCAGCAAAAACAAAAACATCACCGGCGTCATCATCAACAAACTCAACGCGCCAGTGGATGAGCAGGGCCGTACCCGTCCGGATCTGTCAGAAATTTTCGACGACTCCTCGAAAGCCAGTATCGCCAACATCGATCCTAAGCAACTGTTCGCCAACAGCCCGCTGCCGGTGCTGGGCTGCGTGCCGTGGAGCTTTGATCTGATCGCGACGCGCGCCATTGATATGTGCCGCCATCTCAACGCGGAGATCATCAACGAAGGTGAAATCCACACGCGTCGCGTCAAATCCGTCACCTTCTGCGCGCGCAGCATCCCGCATATGCTGGAGCACTTCCGTCCGGGCTCGCTACTGGTGACCTCAGCCGACCGTCCTGACGTGCTGGTGGCGGCCTGTCTGGCGGCGATGAACGGCATCGAAATTGGTGCGGTGCTGCTGACCGGCGGCTATCAGATTGAAGCGCCGATTGCCCGTCTGTGCGAACGCGCCTTCCAGACCGGCCTGCCGGTGTTCATGGTAAAAACCAACACCTGGCAAACCTCGCTCAGCCTGCAGAGCTTTAACCTGGAAGTGCCGGCTGACGACACGCAGCGCATCGAAAAAGTGCAGGAGTATGTGGCCGGCTTTATCAATGCTGACTGGGTTGAATCACTGACCGCCACATCCGAACGCAGCCGTCGTCTGTCACCGCCGGCATTCCGCTATCAGCTCACCGAACTGGCGCGTAAAGCCGGCAAGCGCATCGTCCTGCCGGAAGGCGACGAACCGCGTACCGTTAAAGCGGCGGCGATTTGTGCCGAGCGCGGCATCGCCACCTGTGTGCTGCTGGGCAATCCGGATGAGATTCAGCGCGTGGCCGCAGCGCAGGGCGTTGAGCTCGGCAAAGGCATTGAAATTGTCGATCCGCAGGTGGTGCGTGACAACTACGTGCCGCGCCTGGTTGAGCTGCGTAAGAGCAAAGGCATGACCGAAGTGGTGGCGCAGGAGCAGCTGGAAGATAACGTGGTGCTGGGCACCATGATGCTGGAGAGCGGCGAAGTTGACGGTCTGGTCTCGGGCGCGGTTCACACCACCGCCAACACCATTCGTCCGCCGTTGCAGCTGATCAAAACCGCGCCGAACAGCTCGCTGGTCTCCTCGGTGTTCTTCATGCTGCTGCCAGAGCAGGTGCTGGTATACGGCGACTGCGCCATCAACCCGGATCCTAATCCGGAACAGCTGGCCGAGATCGCGATTCAGTCCGCCGACTCCGCCAAAGCCTTCGGCATCGATCCACGCGTGGCGATGATCTCCTACTCTACCGGTAACTCCGGTGCCGGTAGTGACGTAGAGAAAGTGCGTGAAGCAACGCGCATTGCGCAGGAAAAACGCCCGGATCTGGTGATCGACGGCCCGCTGCAGTACGACGCCGCGATCATGGAAGACGTCGCCAAGTCTAAAGCACCGAACTCAGCGGTGGCCGGACGTGCGACGGTATTTATCTTCCCGGATCTCAACACCGGTAACACCACTTACAAAGCGGTGCAGCGTTCTGCCGACCTGATCTCCATCGGGCCGATGCTGCAGGGCATGCGCAAACCGGTTAACGACCTGTCACGCGGTGCGCTGGTCGATGATATCGTCTACACCATTGCGCTGACGGCGATTCAGTCGCAGCAGGCTGAAGGCTAATCCCCTTCCCCGCTCCGCATCAGCACGCCCGCCCGGGCGTGCTTTTTTTTATCCTGCGCCACAACCCTGCCCGTATAAACGCACTGGCAAAATCCCGCCTGCGCGCTAACACTGATTACACTCTCCCGCGACTTACGAGGTCAGCAATGAGCAACAGTGATGTGCACAGCCGTCGGTTACAGGCCACGCCGCGTGGAGTGGGCGTGATGTGTGATTTCTTTGCGGCGAAAGCCGAAAACGCCACGCTGTGGGACCAGCAGGGGCGCGAATATATTGATTTCGCCGCTGGCATTGCGGTGCTCAATACCGGCCACCGGCATCCCAAAGTGCTGGCGGCGGTACAGCAGCAGCTGACGTGCTTCACCCATACCGCGTTTCAAATCGTGCCGTATGAGAACTACATTCACCTTGCGGAGCGTCTGAATGCGCTGGTGCCGATTGAAGGCGCCGTGAAAACCACCTTCTTCTCTACCGGCGCGGAGGCGGTAGAGAACGCGGTGAAAATCGCGCGCGCAGCCACCGGTCGCCCGGGGATTATCGCCTTCAGCGGCGCGTTCCACGGCCGCACCAACATGACCATGGCGCTGACCGGCAAAGTGCTGCCTTACAAAACCGGCTTCGGCCCGTTTGCCAGCCCGGTGTTTCACGCGCGCTACCCCAATGCGCTGCATAACGTCAGCGTGCATGATGCGCTCGACAGTCTGGAGACGATTTTCCGCAGCGATATCGCGCCACAGCAGGTGGCGGCCATCATCTTTGAACCGGTTCAGGGCGAAGGCGGATTTTATGTCGCACCGCCAGAGTTTGTGACGGCGCTGCGCCAGCTGTGCGATCGCCACGGCATCCTGCTGATCGCCGATGAAGTACAGAGCGGTTTTGCGCGCACCGGCAGGCTGTTTGCCAGCGAATATTATGAGGTGCAGCCGGATCTGATCACACTGGCGAAAAGTCTGGCAGGCGGGTTTCCGCTGTCGGCGGTGAGCGGCCGGGCCGCGGTGATGGATGCACCGGAGCCGGGCGGTCTGGGCGGCACCTATGCCGGCCATCCGCTGGCAATTGCCGCCGCGCATGCGGTGCTGGATATTATCAGTGAGGAAAACTTGTGCGAGCGTGCGCAATGGCTCGGTACGCAGCTGGCGGAAGCGTTGAACGGCGCCGGCTGCCGTGCGCTGGCCGAGGTACGCGGTTATGGCTCGATGATGGCGGCGGAATTCCATGACGCCAGCGGCCGGCCCTCAGCGGAGATCGCCAAAGCGATTCAGCAGCAGGCGCTGGCCGAAGGATTGATCCTGCTGACCTGCGGCGTGCACAGCAACGTGATCCGCTTTCTTTATCCGCTAACCATTCCGGACGCCCAGTTCAGTACGGCGCTGAACATTCTCACCCGTATTCTCAGCCAGCATTAAACACAAAAGGCACCCTTAGGGTGCCTTAATGCGGAAGCGCAGGAATCAGGCTTCGCTGCTTTGCTTACTGCGCACCGCGTCACTGTTGCGGCTCAGCCACAGCGACAGGGCTTTGAGTGAATCATCGGTGAATTCATCACAGCGGGCGGTGATCTCTTCCGGCGTCATCCAGAACACTTCATCCACTTCCTCTTCCTGCATGGCAAACGGACCGTGCGACACGCAGCTGAACAGTCCACCCCATACGCGGCAGTGCTGATCTTCGAAGTAGAATTTGCCGTGCTCGGCGAACGGGACATCGGCGATGCCGAGCTCCTCTTCCGCTTCACGACGGGCGGATTCCAGCAGGTCTTCACCGCTTTGCACTACGCCGCCCGCAGTGGCATCCAGCATACCCGGCATGAAATCTTTGCTCTCGGTACGGCGTTGCACCAGAATCTTGCCCATGCCGTCGTGCACCACAATATAGGTAGCGCGATGGCGCAGACATTGCGCACGCATCTGCGCACGGCTGGCCTGCGCAATCACTTCGTTTTCTTCGCTAACGATATCCACCCACTCGATACCGTCACCTGCCGTTTGATCCACCATCCGGTAACCCTTTCTCTGTTTTCGGCGTGCCCAGCACGCGCCTGTTTGCGATGCTTTATTAGAATGAGCGCTAAGGTAAAGCGTTCTTTTCGCCGCCGCAAGGTTTTAGCGTGCTTTACCCGACTCGGCCAGCCACAGCTGCACCGAGGCGCGCTGCCACTGGAATTCTGCATAGTGCTGCAGCTTCACCGGCAGCGGATCGCCGTGCAGCGCCAGCCGGTTAATCATCACTGCCAGGTCGGTGTCGGCAATCGACCACTCGCCAAACAGGTTCTGTTGGCCGTCCGGCAGCAGGCGCTGCACCGCGGCAATCAGTTTACTGGCGGCCTGTTCGCCAGCGGGCGTGAGCGGAGCAAAGCGTTCAGCAGCAAACAGCACTTCGGTAGGTCGCTCCGTGCGCAGCGCCAGTAAATCGCTGCGCAGCCATGCCTGCACTTCGCGCGCGTGGGCACGTTTTTCGCGATCGCGCGGATAGAGGCGCTCAAACTCCGGCGCCGGAAAACGTTCTTCGAGATATTCGGCGATGGCCGAGGATTCATTCAGGCTGACATCATCAATTTGCAGCGTGGGCACACGGCAAGTCAGCGACAGGCCGCGGTATTCATCGTCAAGCTGTGCATTGCGCGACAGGTCAACGCGCCTGACAGTAAAAGGAATGCCCTTCTCGGTAAGCGCAACATAAACTGACATGGCATACGGGCTAAAAAAACAGGAATCGGACCACAACGTAATGGCGGGATAGTTCATCAGCTGCCTCGGCTAAGCGTCAGGTGTGCATAATGTTTACCGATTTTTGCCGGCTAAGGCAATGGCGCGCTGGTCCGATGTTTTGCCGCAGGACCACGGCAAACTGGCGGTTTTTCATCATAAGCGTAAGCGCTGTCACGCCGCAGCGGCACTTCTCTTCTATGCTCAATTCAGAGCAGATAATTAATGACAGGGAGACTAAACATGCACCTGCTTATTACCGGCGGTACCGGCTTGATAGGTCGCCATTTAATTCCGCGCCTGCTGCAGCTGGGCCATCAGGTGAATGTGGTAACGCGTGACGTGGCGGCCGCGCGGGAAAAACTCGATGCGCGCGTGATGCTGTGGTCGGGCATTAACCAGCAGTCCGATCTCAATGCTATTGACGGCGTCATCAATCTGGCGGGAGAACCGATTGCCGACAAGCGCTGGACCGAGCAGCAGAAGCAGCGCCTGTGCGAAAGCCGCTGGCAAATCACTGAACAGATCGTCTCGCTGATCCACGCCAGCAGCAATCCGCCGCGCCTGTTGATTTCCGGCTCGGCTACCGGCTTTTATGGTGATACCGGTGATGTGGTGGTGACCGAGGACGATCCGGGCCACGAGGAGTTTACTCACACCCTGTGCGCCCGCTGGGAGCAGCTGGCGCTGAAGGCGCAAAGCGAGCGCACCCGCGTGTGCCTGCTGCGCACCGGCGTGGTGCTGGCGCGCGAAGGTGGCGCGCTGAGCAAAATGAAGCTGCCGTTCAAACTTGGCGTCGGCGGACCGATTGGCAGCGGCAAACAGTACCTGCCGTGGATCCACGTGGACGATCTGGTCAACGCCATCCTGTGGTTGATCGATAACGATCAGTTGCAGGGCCCGTTCAACATGGTGGCGCCTTACGCGGTGCGCAACGAGCAGTTCGCCGCCACGCTGGGCCAGGTGATGCACCGTCCGGCCTTTATGCGCACTCCGGCCAGCGCCATTAAACTGATGATGGGAGAATCCGCCGTGCTGGTGCTGGGCGGACAGCACGTGCTGCCGAAGCGGCTGGAAGAGTCCGGCTTTGGTTTCCGCTGGTACGATTTGCAGGAAGCGCTGCAGGATGTCGCCTGCTGACGCACCTCCGCTCAGGCTTACCGCGGCGCCACGGCGGGCGTGAGGCAAAGCTGCTGCAGAAAACGCGCCGTCAACGGTCGGGTATCCTGCCTGCGCCAGACGGCATATAGCACAATCTCCAGCGCCAGATCGGGTAGCGGCATCAGCACAACGTTATCCGGAACGATGCGCGCCAGGCTGTGCTGGATAAGGGTGAAACCCAGCCCGGCTTCGACACAGGCAAGCGCGGCCAGCGGACCATTCACTTCAAAACGAATATCCGGCTGGAAGCCGGCGCGCTGGCAGGCTGCCAGCAATCGCGCCCGCGCGGCAGGGTTGAGATTTTCCTGGTCGGCAATCCACGCCCGGCCGTGCAAATCAGCCGCCACGGGTGCGGTCAGCGCACTGGATGCTGGCATCGCCAGCAGCACCGGCTCGGTCGCGATCTTCTTATGCAGAAAATTCGCGTCATCGTGCGGCAGCGTATGCACAATGGCAATATCGATCGCCCCCGCCTCTAACCGGGCAATTTGCTGTGCGGAACGTAACGCATGCAGCCGGACATCAATGCCCGCCCCCGGTGCCAGCCGCGCCAGCGCCGCGGGCAGCAGGCGCGAGTGTATAGCCGCCTCCACATATCCAATATCCAGCCGCCCGACGTCACCCTGCTGCAGATGCTGCGCATACTCTTTTAGCCGTTCGTGATGCTGCAAAAAGGGCGTCACCTCGGTGAGAAAGCGCTTACCCTCGTCCGTCAGGCGCAGACGTTTCTTTTCACGGTGAAACAGCACCATGCCCAGTTCGCTTTCCAGCTGCTGAATTTGCCGGCTAAGCGGTGACGGCGAAATATGTAACCGTTCCGCAGCCTGACCAATATGCTCCAGCGCCGCGACAGTGGCAAAGGCGCGCAAAATTTTTATGTCCATGACAATCCGGGTCTCAACTCTGTCAAAAATGACACTGGTCACCTTAACGGCGTTAGCGTCATTATCGCGCTAACAGCCACTGACGCAGCATTATCATCGCGCTAATCAGCTGCGAAAATTGCCGCGTTATTTTGTTTAACGTGAACGAATAAATTAGCGCACAGAGATCATTATGAGCCAGGCAATATTTTCATACACCACAGGGAAATATCAGGTCAGCGCCATCAGCGACGGCACTATGCAAGCCAGTCTGAGTTTATTAACGGATATCCACCACGACGATGCGGTCGATCTGCAACGTCAGGCAGGCATAGCACAGCCGGGCGACATCCATGTGTTTTGTTATCTGATCCGCGGTCAGGGACGCGTGATTCTGGTGGATACCGGGATGGGAAAACGCGATGCGCAGAGCGGCAAACTACTACCTCATCTGCAGCTGGCCGGGGTAACGCCGGACGACATCGATACCCTGTTATTAACCCATGCGCACCCCGATCATATTGGCGGCTTGCTGGACAGCGCGGGTCAGCCGGTCTTTCGCCATGCCCGGCTCTGCCTCAGCCACAGCGAAGCCGCCTTCTGGCAGGATGATGCGGCGATCAGCCAGCTGAGTGAACGCGCGCAGTTAAACGCGGCGCTGGTGCGGCGCACGCTGCAGGCTTATGGCCCGCGGCTGCAGCTGATGGCGGATGAGGAGATCAGCCCGGGAATCCGTGCGCTGGCGTTGCCCGGTCATACTCCGGGGCATTGCGGGTTTCGCATTGATTCAGACGGCGAGCGTTTATTGATTTGGGGTGATATTGTGCATTACCCGCCTGTTCAGCTGGCCTGCCCGCAGGTTTCCATCGCCTTCGATATCGATCCCGTCATGGCCAGAGAAACGCGCCGGCGTATTTTGCAGCAGGTGGCAGCGGAAAATACGGTGATTGCCGGCATGCATTTTGGCGCGTCTGGCTTTGCCAGAATCGTGGCGTTAGCGAACGGCGGTTATACGGCCAGCTATGTGTCAGCGTGTCACGATGGCGAAGCGCGTGAGCCATGACCGACTAACAGGCGGATTGACGGTGACATTACACCTGATTCTCCGCCTATTATCTCTTACGCCTGTTTCGGCTGGCCGTTCGACGCCGTCAGACCGCCATCGACCGGCAGGTTAACGCCGGTGATATAACGCGCATCGTCGCTGGCGATGAAAGCAATCGCGCTGGCGATATCTTCCGGTTCACCGGCGCGGCCCAGCGGAATACGGTCATAGAAGCGTGCGAGCAGCGCCTCATCGTTTTTCATCTCTTCGGTGAGATCGGTGAAGGTAAAGCCCGGGCAAACGGCGTTAACGCGCACGCCGTCCGTGCCATAATCCATCGCCAGCGCACGGGTAAAATTGGTCACCGCGCCCTTGGCGGCGTTGTAGACACTCATGCCCCAGTCGCCGCCCAGTCCGGATACCGACGAGGTATTCACCACGTTGCCTTTACTGTTGAGCAGCGCGGGCATAAAGAAGTGGGTGCAGTAAAATACACCGTCGAGGTCAGTGCTCATCAGCGATTTCCAGTCCGCTATCGACACTTCGTGAATTTTGCCCTGCACGATGCTGCCGGCGTTATTCACCAGCACATCCACGCGTCCATACTGCTGCTGCACTTGCTCTGCCAGCTGTTTAACCTGATCCGCATCGCCAACGTCGCAGGGTGCCACCAGATGCTTCTCGCCGCTCAGCGTGCTCAGCACCTGCTCCAGCTTGTCGCGGGTTCTGCCCACCAGCACCACCTGTGCGCCTTCACTGGCGAAACGCTGCGCCGCTGCGGCACCAATGCCGGATCCGGCTCCGGTAATCACCACCACTTTCTCTGCAAAGCGCGACATATTTCCTCCTGGTTATTTCGTGGTTGAAACGGTTAAGCCTGGCAGCCAGCGCGCTGAGTTCAAGCGAAGCCTGCAGATTTAACGTGGCGCTTAGTTCAGAAAAAAACCGGCGGATTATCAAATAGTGCACTTTTTTGTACGGTTATTGGTCGTCACCACCCAGCCCGTCTACAGTTAACATTCGCCATAAAAATTTACAAAAACTGAAGATTCCGGACCGCTGTGCCGCCGCGCACGCCGGCCGGTTACGCCTTATCTTGTTACTCTGTCTGGAAGCGATGATGAAAAAACGAGCCAAAACCCTGCCCGGTGTCACACGACGCCAGGTGCTGACCTGGTCGACGCTGGGCGTTGCCGCTGGCGTCACCCGCGCCGCCGATGCTGTCTCCCTCAAGGGCGCTCCCGGCTGGACACCCTTCGCCGATAACCCACCGGAACAGTTCCAGGCTCAGGGCTGGCTGTTCTTCACCGAAGAAGAAGCGCGCACCGTGGAGGCCATGGTTGAGCGCATTATCCCGGCGGACGAGCTGAGCGTGGGCGGCAAAGAAGCCGGCTGCGCTGTCTTTATCGACCGCCAGCTGCACGGCTTTTATGGCACCTTCGAACGTCTCTACATGCAGGGCCCGTTTCAGCAGGGCACCACCGAGCAGGGCGACCAGTCGCCGCTGGTGCCGCAGCAGCGCTATCGCCAGGGGCTGGCGGCGCTCAACCGCTACGTGCAGCAAACCTCGCAAAAGAACTTTGTCGATCTGACGCCAGCGCAGCAGGACGCGCTGCTGGCAGACATGGAAGCCGGTAAGGTGCATTTCAGCGGCTTTGATGCGCAGTCGCTGTTTCTCGAGGTGCTGAACAACACCATGGAAGGTTTCTTTGCCGATCCGATCTACGGCGGCAACAAAGACATGGTGTCGTGGAAGATGCTGGGCTTTCCCGGCGCGCGCTACGACTATCGCGAATACATTGAGCGCCATAACGAAAATCTGGGCTTAGAGCCGATCAGCATTGCGCAATGGAAAGCACGGGGATAGATGATGAAGAAATTACCGAAAACCGATGTGGTGGTGATTGGTCTCGGCTGGGCCGGATCGATTATCGCCAATGAACTGGCCGACGAAGGCCTGGAAGTGATCGGCATTGAGCGCGGCCCGTGGCGCGACACCGCGCGCGACTTCAATATTGGCACCGTCACCGACGAGCTGCGCTACGTGATGCGCGAAGAGCTGATGCTACGTACGCGGCAGAACACCTGCACCATGCGCAACAATCCGTCGCAAACCGCCCTGCCGATGCGCACCTGGGGCTCGTTCCATCCGGGCAACGGCACCGGCGGCGCGGGCAATCACTGGGCCGGCATTACCTTTCGCTTTCAGCCGGAAGAGTTTCGCCTGAAAAGCCACCTGACCGAACGCTACGGCGCCAGTGCCATTCCGGATGAGCTGGTGCTGCAGGACTGGGGCACCAGCTGGGAAGAGATGGAGCCGCACTACATGCAGTTTGAGCGCGTGGCCGGCACCTCGGGTTACGCCGGCAATATTCAGGGAGAGAAACGGGCGGGCGGCAATCCGTTCGAAGGTGCGCGGTCGGCCGACTATCCGACGCCGCCGCTGCGCCAGCCCTATGGTCCGACGCTGTTTGCCGAAGCAGCAAAAAATCTCGGCTACCAGCCCTTTCCGGTGCCCTCCTCGCTGGTCTCCGAGGCGTACACCAATCCCTATGGCGTCACCATGGGTCCCTGCACCTTCTGCGGCTTCTGCACCAACTACGGCTGTGCCAACTACTCGAAAGCCAGCGCCATCACCACCGTGCTGCCGGCGCTGATGCGCAAAGAGAACTTTACCGCGTACACCAACTGCGAAGTGCTGGAAGTGCTGACCGATGCCAGCGGCAAACAGGCCACCGGCGTCACCTACATTGATTCCTCCGGCGATAAGTGGGAACAGCCAGCCGATCTGGTGATCGTCGCCGCCTTTACCTTTGAAAACGTGCGCCTGATGCTGCTCTCCGGCATTGGCCAGGCTTATGATCCGGTCACCAATAAAGGCACCACCGGTCGCAATTACGCCTACCAGACCGCCAACGGCGTCACGCTGTTTTTTGACAACAAAAACTTTAACCCGTTTATCGGTGCCGGCGCGGTGGGCATGGGCATTGATGAATTCAATAATGATAATTTTGACCACAGCGGTCTGGGCTTCTTCGGCGGCGGCAGCATCCGCGTGACGCCCATCGGCTCGGCACCGATTGGCTACCGGCCGCTGCCGCCCAACACGCCCAAATGGGGCTCGAAGTGGAAACGCGCGCTGAAAGATAACTACCTCAGCACCATGTCGATTGGCTGCGAGGCCAGCAGCTACACCACGCGCACCAACTATCTGTCGCTCGATCCCAACTACAAAGATCCGCATGGCCGACCGCTGCTGCGCATTACCTTCGACTTTGCGGCGAACGATCTGAAAATGGCGCAGTACTGCACGGGTAAAGTGGCGGAAATCGCTAAATCGATGAACCCGCGCGAGATGATTGTCAAACCGATGACCGGCCACTGGAGCAGCGTGCCGTATCAGTCGTCGCACGTGGTTGGCGGCTTTATCATGGGCAGCGATCCCTCAACCAGCTCGGTCAATAAACATCTGCAGGTGTGGGATGTACCGAACCTGTTCGTGGTGGGCGCGTCAGCCTTTCCGCAAAACCCGGGCTATAACCCGACCGGCACCGTCGGCGCGCTGGCATTCAAAGCGGCGCATGCGATTCGTCACTACTATCTGCAACGTCCCGGGGAGATGATTACCGCATGAAAACACGCCTCTCTCTGTGCGCTGCCGCGCTGCTGCTCACCAGCTTTGTGTCTCACGCCCAGCCGGAATACGATCAGTACGCGCGCGGCAGCTATATCGCCACGCTGGCGGACTGTACCGCCTGCCACACCGCCGATCCGCAGCAGCCGTTTGCCGGGGGCGTCAGGTTGCAGACGCCGTTTGGTACGCTGGTCGGCGCTAACATCACGCCGGACCGCGAAACCGGCCTCGGCAACTGGCGCTATGAAGATTTCCGCCGCGCCATGACCGAGGGTATCGGCCACGGCGGCAAGCGGCTGTACGGCGCGATGCCGTTCACCGCGTACACCAAAATGTCGGATAAGGATCTGCAGGATTTGTGGGCATGGATGCAGACGCTGCAGCCGATACACAACCCGGTCGAGACCAATCAGCTGCCCTTCCCTTTCAACATCCGCACCAGCCTGATGGTGTGGAACTGGATCAACTTTGACCGGGGCGCGTTCCAGCCGGACGCCCGTCAATCCGCCCAGTGGAATCGCGGTGCGTATCTGGTGCAGGGCGCGGGCCACTGCGGCACCTGCCACACGCCGAAAAACCTGCTCGGCGGCGATAAAAATGGCGCGTTTTTGCGTGGTGAAGTGGTCGAAGGCTGGATGGCGCCGGACATCACCGCGAACCCGCACAGCGGGCTGGGCAAATGGAGCCAGCAGGATATCGTCAGCTACCTGCGTACCGGCGTGAACCGTTTCGATATCGCTTCCGGTCCGATGGCCGACGCGGTGCGTCACTCCACGCAGCACTGGCGCGATGAAGATCTGCAGGCGGTGGCGGTGTACCTGAAAAGCGGTGAATCGCGTGATGAGCAAGCGCCCGCCGCACTTGCCGCGACGGACGATCGCATGAAGCTGGGCGCGCAAATCTATGCGGCGAAGTGTTCAGCCTGCCACAGCCCGGGCGGTCGCGGTGAGAAGAATATCTTCCCGCAGCTGGCGGACAATCCGTTGCTCAATCAGGATGATGCCACCTCGCTGATTCGGGTGGTCGCCGCCGGCAGTCGCGGTGTCGATACCGATGCCCGCCCCACGGCACCGGCAATGCCGGCCTTTGCCGGCACGCTGGGTGATGAGGAGATCGCCGCAGTGGTGAGCTACATCCGCAACAGCTGGGGAAATGCCGCCGCACCGGTCAGCGCTGACGACGTGAAGAAAGTGAAACAGAAGCTGGAATAGCGCCGTGTCAGCACCGGCAGCGGCGGCTGCCGGTGCGACAGGCTCAGCTTTAGCTGCGCTGCTGCACCACCGACGACTTCACCGCTGACGCCTCTCGCGTGTGTCCCGGTTGCGGCACACGGATAATAAAGGTCAGCACGCCGGCGAACAGGTAGAGCGCGGTATAGGCCCACACCACCCCGACGATATCGAAGAACGGCAGCAGCAGTGAAGCAATTGCCGGGGCCACAAAGTTACTCAGCCCGGCCGACAGATTGTAAATCGATACCGCTGCGCCCTTGTGATGCGGTTCCAGCGTCGGGAACACCGCGGTCATCGGCACAAAGGCAGCGACAAAGATCCCCAGCATAATCGCCGGAATCAGCGCCACCCAGAAGTTATGCCCGGCATACAGCGGCAGGTAGTAAAACGCCAGGCTGGAGATCGCCATACCGAGACAGCCGAACCAGCGCACCTGACGGATCCAGCCCAGCTTCTCACCGGTAATGCCCCAGAAAATATTGGTAAAGATGGTGACGAAGAAGAACACCGCCCAAATCTGCAGCCATTCGGAGATGGTAAAGCCGAGCCGATCGACAAACAGCAGCGGCATGATGATGGCAAAACCAAACAGCGACAGCGTATTGATGATGCGGATCAGGCAGGCATAAAACACATGCTGGTTGGTGAACAGAATGGTTACGGCACGCGACATCTCCGTCATCTTATCGCGCAGCGGCAGATTAACGCGGGAACGGTCCACCGGCACGTTGCGCAGGCTGAAGTAGGCCAGCACGCCGCCGCACGCCACCCAGACAATCGCCAGCCATAAGGTGCCGGTTTCGCCCAGCATCGGGATGGTCAGGCTCGGCAGATAGCTGCCCACCACGCCAATCCCCACGGAGTACATCGCCCAGAACCAGCCGGTGGCGGCGGCCAGCTTGTCACGCGGCAGCACCTGCACCAGCATCATCATGAACGAGTAGATAAACAGCGGATAGGCCAGGCCGCGAATGCCGTAGAACAGCACCATCAGCGGATAGTTACGCAGTCCGAGCCCCAGCGACATAAACAGCGCATGCATGACGATCCACAGCACAAAGCCAATCATCATAGCGCGCTGCGGCGTAATCAGCTCCGCCACCACGCCGGAGGCCCACGCCGCCAGCGCGGCGGCCAGACCATAAAAGGTAAACACCACCGCCGACTGGGCCGGCGAAAAGCCCATGTCAGTGATGTGGCGCGAGAGAAACGCCATTTCGAAGCCGTCGCCGGCCATGAAAATGGCGATCGCCAGAAAGCCCCAGAACATCTTTTTCGGTAAGCCAAACCAGTATGCGTTCGATTGCATGACAATCTTCCTTCCGTTCGCTAATCCGATCAGGCAGGCAGCAACGCGCGCGCCTGCTGTTGTTGTACATAGAGTTCACGGAACAGGCGCAGCCGCTGCTGCAGCACGGCCCCGCGCGCCGCATCGGGCTGATAGCGCGCCTGCACCGGCGGCTTCAGGCACACGTCGGCTTCGCTGCCGCCGTCGGCCAGCCACGCCAGTCGCGCCGCACCCAGCGCGCCGGAGGCGCTGGCCGGATGGGTCACTATCGGCAGCTGCAGCACGTCGGCAATCAGCTGCGCCCACAGCGTGCTGCGCGCACCGCCGCCGGTCAGGCTGCACTGCTGAATCTGCTGCTGCGTATCGCCCAGCACCGCCAGACCATCCGCCAGGCCAAACGCTACGCCCTCAATCACCGCATAGCCGAGCAGCGCGCGCGGCGTTTCGTGGCGCAGATGGAAAAATGCCCCGGTCGCCTGCGGATCGTTATGCGGCGTGCGTTCGCCAGAGAGATACGGCAGAAACAGCGGTGCCTGACGCAGCTGTTCCGCGCTGAGCTGTGCCATCTCGTCCATCAGTTGGCTTTCGGTGACCGACA
The DNA here is from genome assembly GCF_059730845.1 of gamma proteobacterium symbiont of Scutellera amethystina. Lineage (NCBI taxonomy): Bacteria > Pseudomonadati > Pseudomonadota > Gammaproteobacteria > gamma proteobacterium symbiont of Scutellera amethystina. Next base: position 1,404,195 of record NZ_AP035935.1, on the reverse strand, counting down.
GCAGATTGCACAGCCAGCGCAGACAGCTGGCGGCGCTGAGCATCACGCTCATCTGGTGCCAGCGTCCCGGCAGCGCATGGCAGAAGGCGTGCACGCCGGATTGCGGATCGGCGCGCAGCCGATCGTTAACCACAAAAATCACGCCCGACGTGCCGAGCGAGATAAAGGCATCGCCCGCATTAACCGCGCCGACGCCCACCGCCGATGCGGCATTATCACCGCCGCCGCCGGCCACGCTCACCGTGGCGGCTAAGCCCCATTCGCTGGCCAGATCGGCGCGCAACGTGGCGCTGACCGCGCTGCCCTCAACCAGTTCGGGCATCTGTGCGCGCGTCAACCCGCTAATCGCCAGCAGTGCGTCAGACCAGTCGCGCTGCGCCACGTCGAGCCACAGCGTACCGGCGGCGTCCGACGGCTCGCTGACAAAGCGCCCGGTCAGACGCCAGCGCAGGTAATCTTTCGGCAGCAGCACCTTGTCGATGCGGCGAAAGATTTCGGGCTCATGTTCCGCCACCCAGTGCAGTTTCGGCGCGGTAAAGCCGGGCATAATCAGGTTGGCGGCGATTTCCATCATCTGCGGATGCTGCTGGCGCAGCGCATCACACTGCGCCGCGCTGCGCGTGTCGTTCCACAATATGCACGGCCGCAGCACCTCACCGGCGGCATCCAGCAGCACGGCGCCGTGCATCTGACCGGAGAGACCGATGGCGCGAATTGCGGCCCACGCGTCCGGCGCCTGCTGGCGCAGCCCGGCGATCGCCTGACCACAGGCCTGCCACCAGCGCTCGGGATCCTGCTCCGCCCAGTGCGGATGCGGGCGCTGCACGCTGAGCGTGGCGTGATTCGACGCCACAATCTCGCCCTGCGGGTTAACGATCAGCGCTTTGAGTTCTGAGGTGCCAATATCAATGCCGAGATACATGATGTGCGCTCCTTACACCGTCGCCGGCTGCAGCAGCTGCTGCTCTATGGCGTCTACGCTGCGCGTCACCAGCGCATGAAAAGCACGGTCATCGGCCAGTTCGGCAAACAGCGCGCGGTCGCTGAGGAAGGTTTGTAGCGCATTCTCGCCGCTCAGCTGCTGGCGCAGCGCGTCAGCATTGAGCACGCCATCCTGATACGCATACGGCAGCTGGTTGCTGGCCCAGCGTTGCAGGAACAGGTAGAACAGCGCCGGCAGCACGGCGGTAGCGGTCGGTTCTGCGCCGCGCTGATAGCATTCGCGCAGCGTTGGCGTCACCATGCCGGGAATCTTCGACAGCCCATCGGCACCAACGCGCTGGTTGGTGTCTTTGATGTAGGGATTGCTAAAGCGCGCCAGCACCACGTCGCGGTAATCCGCCAGATCGAGCGGGCTGGGCGACAGTGACGGGATCACGTCCTGCGTGATGTAGTCATACGCCAGCTGATAGATCGCGGGCTGCCGCGTGCTGTCATCAATGTAGTCATGGCCGGTGAGCGTGCCGGCCCAGGCAATCGCCGCGTGCGTGGCATTGAGAATGCGGATTTTCGCCTCTTCCCACGGCAGCACCGACGCCACCAGCTCCACACCCACCTTTTCCAGCGCCGGGCGTCCGGCGATGAAATCATCCTCAATCACCCACTGGATAAACGATTCCGCCATCACCGCCGCGCCATCGTCTCTACCGGTGGCCGCTTTGACGCGTTCGGCAACATCCGGCGTGGGGCGCGGCGTGATGCGATCCACCATGGTGTTTGGCGAAGTGGTGTTATCGCGCACCCAGCTGGCCAGCGCGTGGTCGCCCTGCGCGGCGAGAAACGCCAGCATGCCGTGACGGAAACGTTCGCCGTTGTGACGCAGGTTATCGCAGTTGAGTAGCGTGACCGGCGCACCGCCACTGGCCACGCGCTGGCGCAGAATGCGGGTCAGCGCGCCGTAAATAGTGCGCGCCTCACCACGGAGATCGGCCTGAATATCCGCCTGGCTGAGATCGAGTTCATGCGCCGGCGTCAGGTAGTAACCCGCTTCGGTCACGGTAAAACCGATCACTTTTGTCTCAGCGCTGGCGCCCTGTGCCACCAGCGCGCTGATCTCCGCGTCCCACGGCAGGATGGTGCGCAGCGAAGTAATGGTTTCATACGCGCGCTCGCCCTCCGGCGTCACGGTTTCCAGTACGTACTCGCCGTTTTGCGCCTGCAGCTGGTTGAGCAGCGCTACCGCATCGCCGCGGATGTTGCCGAGCGCGATGCTCCAGCTGTCATCGCCCTGCTGGTGCAGCTGGTGCAGATACCACGCCTGATGCGCGCGGTGAAAAGAACCTGCGCCGATATGCATCCACACTGATTTCGTCGTCATAGTCGCCTCGAAATAAACATTTGCCACAATGGAGGGCATTTGCCCGATGAGGCGTAGCATAGTCGCCGGCGGGGCGATCGTTCTGCGATATCCATCACATTTAATACTTTTGCTCTTTTTTAGGGCTTTTGCTCAGTTAACGCTTCAGGGGCAAGACGCGATAAACTGGCGCATCGGAGTTTGACGGAACAAGGCGATGAGCAGAGAAGAGAAGAAGCAGGAGCTGGCAGCGCGGGCAGCGTGGATGTATTACGTGGCGGGCGTCACGCAGCAGGAGATTGCGCGCGCGCTGGGCTTATCGCGGCAGGTGGCACAGCGGCTGGTCTCCAGCGCGCGTGAAATGGGCATGGTCAGCGTGAAGATTGACCATCCGGTCACGCACTGCCTGCATCTGGCGCGCGAGATCGAACAAAAGTTTGGCCTGACGCTGTGCCGCGTGGTGCCGTCAGCCGGGCTGGATGATGAGGCGATTCAGCAAATGCTGGCGGTGGAAGGTGCGGCGGTGATGGCGCAGTTTATCAACGAAGAGACCCCGCAGGTGTTTGGCATCGGTTCCGGCAAAACGCTGCGCTCGATGATTGATGCGCTGCCGTGGGTTGAACGGCCACAGCATCAGTGTGTGTCGATGATCGGCGCGATTGCGCGTGACGATTCCGGTACCCGCTACGACGTACCGCTGAAAATGGCGGAGAAGATGCAGGGCAAATATTTCTTCATTCCGGCGCCGCTGTATGCAGACACGCCGCAGGATAAGACGATGTGGGTGCAGCATCAGGTCTATCAGCGCGTCACCCAGCGTGCGCTGCAGGCGAACGTGGCGTTTGTCGGCATTGGCGAAGTGATGCCGGGCTGCCCGCTCAATGCCGAAGGCTTTATCACCGATGCGCAGGTAGAAGCGCTCAACGCGCGCGGCGTGGTGGGTGAAATGCTGGGGCATTTTTTCAATCAGCAGGGAGAGCGGGTGTACGGCGAAACCGACGAGCTGCTGACCAGCGTGCTGCTGGAGAGCCAGACGCAGCGCAATATCATCGGCTTTGCCGGCAGCGCGCGCAAATACGCAGCGATTCACGCTGCGCTGCACGGCGGCTGGATCTCCGGGCTGGTGACGGATGAAGACACCGCGCTGAAACTGCTGCATGATTAATTAAAAATTTCTGTGATTCGTCACGGCGCGATGTATCGCGCGGATTTGTCCGCCGCATCGCCGGGAAACGCGCAATACATTGCGCCGCAACGGTTCAAAAACCTATTTCAACGATCCCTTCAAAAACTGCTGCAGGCGCGGACTTTTCGGGTTGCCGAACAGTTCGTCTGGCGCGCCCTGCTCTTCGATTTTGCCCTGATGCAGGAAAATCACGTGGCTGGATACGTGACGGGCGAACTCCATCTCGTGCGTCACTACCACCATGGTTTTGCCCTCTTCGGCCAGCTTCTGCATGATGCGCAGCACTTCGCCTACCAGCTCCGGATCGAGCGCTGAGGTCGGCTCGTCAAACAGCAACACTTCCGGCTCCATCGCCAGCGCGCGGGCAATCGAAACACGCTGCTGCTGGCCGCCTGACAGATGCACCGGGTATTTGGCACGCGCGCGCGCATCAATACCGACTTTATCGAGGTATTTAATTGCCCGCTCACGCGCTTCGGCTTTGCTCAGCCCCAGCACCTGAATCGGTGCTTCAGTGACGTTATCCAGCACCGTCATGTGGCTCCACAGATTAAAGTGCTGAAACACCATGGTCAGCCGGGTACGCAGCGAACGCAGCTGCTCCTTGTTGGCCACTTTCAGCTGGCCATCGGTGTCGCGCACCAGGTTTATCGCCTCGTTGTTAACCGCGATGGTGCCTTCACTCGGCTTTTCGAGGAAGTTGATGCAGCGTAAAAAGGTACTTTTCCCTGAACCGGACGAGCCAATAATGCTGATCACATCGCCGGCGTTAGCCTGCAGCGACACGCCCTTCAGAACTTCATGTTCACCGTAACGCTTATGCAGTTCGGTAACGCTTAATTTATTTTCAGCCATAGTCATACTCAGTGCGACGAAGAGGGTTTCACATGCGCGAGGAAGCGGCGCTCCGCGAGACGGAACAGGCTAATCAGCACGTAAGAGATAATCAGGTACAGCACCGCAGCGATGCCGAACGCGGTGAACGGCTGATAGGTCGCCGAGTTGATATCGCGCGCGATTTTTAGCAAATCCGGCACGGTGGCGGTGAACGCCAGCGCGGTGGAGTGCAGCATCAGAATCACTTCATTGCTGTAGGCGGGCAGCGCGGTGCGCAGCGCCGACGGCAGAATGATGCAGCGGTAAAGTTTAAACGGCGAGAAACCATAGGCGCGCGCGGCTTCGATTTCACCGTGTGGCACGGCGCGAATGGCACCGGCAAAAATCTCGGTGGTATAAGCACAGGTGTTCAGGGTAAATGCCAGCAGCGTACAGTTCAGGCCGCTGCGGAAGAAGGCGTTCAGCAGCTCGGAGCCTTTCACCACCTCCAGCGTGTACATGCCGGAATAGAACACCAGCAGCTGCACATACAGCGGCGTGCCGCGAAACACATAGGTAAACAGCCACACCGGCGTGGAGATATAGCGATTTGGCGACACGCGCGCGATGGCCAGCAGCACCGCAAGGCTGCCGCCAATTACCACGGAAAGAATCAGCAGCCACAGCGTGATGGCCACGCCGGTAAAACGGTAACCGTCGGTCCAGAGCAGTTGTTTCCAGTACTCCTGAATAATCTCGATCATAACTCTGCCCTTTTCACCCCTACCGAGTAGCGGCGTTCAAGCCACCACAGCACGCCGTTGGACAGCGTGGTAAACACCAGATAAATCACCCCGGCAACAATCGCGAAGTAGAACGGTTGCCAGGTACTTTTGCCGGCCAGCTGCGTGGCTTTTACCACATCTTCAAGGCCGAGCAGCGACACCAGCGCGGTGGCTTTGAGGATCACCTGCCAGTTGTTGCCGATGCCGGGCAGCGCAAAGCGCATCATCGCCGGGAACAGAATGCGACGGAAAGTTTGCGCGCCGGTAAAGCCGAAGGCGGTGGCGGCTTCAATCTGCCCTTTCGGCACCGCGAGAAACGCGCCACGGAAGGTTTCAGTAAAGTAAGCACCATAGATAAAGCCGAGCGTAATAATACCGGCCACCATCGGGTCGATATCAAACTGTGCCATGCCGAGCGCATCGGTTACGGCGTTGAGGGCAATCTGCAGACCGTAAAAGATCAGCAGCATCAGCACCAGGTCGGGCACGCCACGGATTAGCGTGGTGTAGCCTTCAAAAATCATCGCCAGCGGGCGATTGCGGGAGAGTTTGGCACCGGCCCCTATCAGGCCCAGCACCACGGCCAGCACCACCGAGCTGAGCGCCAGCTCAAGAGTCACCAGCGTGCCTTTGAGAATTACTTCAGAATAGCCATACAACATGGGTTCGATCCTGTCGTGAGGGAAATAAACAAACGCTGTCCAACAACACACGGACAGTCCTGACCAGGGATGTGAATCACGGAAGGATGGTGGCAAGCGTATGAACTCCGGGAGTTTACATAAGTAAGCGCCCGGAGTGAATAGTTATGACCCACGTTAGCGTGACTCAATACACCCGTTCAGGAACAGGAGTCTTAATCGCCGTAAACGTTGAAATCAAAGTACTTCTTCGCAATCTTGTCGTAGGTACCGTCTTTTCGCATGTCGTTAAAGGCTTTGTCGATGGCAGCTTTCAAATCAGCGTCATCTTTACGCAGGCCCATACCGGTGCCGACGCCAAAGATTTTGTCATCTTTCACCGCCGGACCGGCGAAGGCGTAGTTTTTTCCGACCGGCTGCTTAAGGAAGCCTTCGCTCGCCTGCACTTCATCCTGGAACGCCGCGTCAATACGGCCAGCATTCAGGTCCTGATACACCAGATCCTGGTTGGCATACGGCGTGACGGTCACCCCTTTTGGACGCCAGTATTCATTGGCGTAGGTTTCCTGCGTGGTGCCCTGCAGCAGACCAATGTTCTTGCCCTTAAGCGACTCAATGGTCGGCTGCAGTTTAGACCCCTTCGGCGCCACTAAACGCGCGTTCGCTGCATACAGTTTTTCCGAGAAGGCGATCTCTTCCTGACGTTTCTCGGTGATCGAGAGTGAAGAGATGATGGCGTCGATCTTCTTCGCTTTCAGCGACGGGATCAGCGCATCGAAATCACTTTCCACATAAGTACATTTGGTCTTGATACGCTTACAGATCTCGTTGGCCAGGTCGATATCAAAGCCAACCAGCTGGCCCTGCGCGTTCTTGGACTCAAACGGCGGGTAAGTTGGATCGGTCCCGATGCGCAGCGACTGCGGTACCGCCGCGAACACGCTCGCAGCGCCGGACATAGCCAGCATCAGAGAAAGAGCCAGAACTCGCTTTTTCATAGGTAACCCTCAAGTGAAGTGCTTATTGTTATGTGGTGCGTGATGTGTTTGCGCTGAATGTTTTGCAGGTTTCATGCCAGTTGTGCAAATCGGCGAAACTGTGCGCAGGCGCACTAAATACCGCGTCCATCTGGGACGCAAGCACTTAGTTTGTGAGGGAAATATAACAGCGGTGTGAGGAAGAAAAAGTGAGATTGTTAACTTTTGGTGCACAAGATGCACGAACAGTGATCGGCCCCGCGCTTTTGCACGCATTCAGTGCATTATTGCACCATCATGCACCCTGCCAGCGGGTAAACAGATCTTCCGGCAGCTCGATATCAAACTGATCCAGCACGCGGTTGACCGTCTGATCAATCAAATCGTCGATGCGCTGCGGGCGGTGATAAAACGCCGGCACTGGCGGCATAATCAGCGCCCCAAGCTCGGCGGCGGTGGTCATCATGCGCAGATGACCGAGATGCAGCGGGGTTTCCCGCACGCACAGCACCAGCCGGCGCTGCTCTTTCAGCACCACGTCGGCGGCGCGCGTCAGCAGACTGTCGCTGTAGCTGTGCACAATGCCCGACAGGGTCTTCATGGAACATGGCAGAATTGCCATACCCAGCGTTTTGAACGAGCCGGACGAGATGCTGGCGGCGATATCGCGCACATCGTGCACCACATCGGCCAGTGCCTGCACGTCACGCAGGCTGTAATCGGTCTCCAGCGCCAGCGTCTGCCGCGCCGCCGGGCTCATCACCAGATGGGTTTCCACTTCGGCTAACGGTTGCAGCACCTGCAGCATACGCACGCCGTAGATCGCGCCGCTGGCGCCGGAAATACCAATGATGAGTCGTTTCATAATTCAGCCTTGCTGCAAAAGAGTGCGCCAATAATAGCCGCTCCGCCGCCATAAATACAAAAACAAACATGGCGGGATTGCGCCCGCCCTGTTTCGTCTGCCTGAGACTGACCTTAACCTTCGTTATGCAGTTCCAGGTTTTCCACTTCGTTCTGACGCGCAATCGCTTTGGCATCGTCGTTACGCAGGGACTGCAGATATTCCAGATACTGCAGGTCAACGTCTTTGGTGACGTAGATGCCGTTGAACACTGAGCATTCGAACTGGGCAATATCCGGGTTCTCTTCACGCACCGCGTCGATCAGATCCTGCAGATCCTGGAAAATCAGCGCATCGGCTTTAATCAGCTGACGAATCTCTTCCACTTCACGGCCGTGCGCAATCAGCTCGGTAGCGCTCGGCATATCGATGCCGTAGACGTTAGGGAAGCGGATTTCCGGTGCCGCCGACGCCAGATAGACGCGCTTCGCGCCCGCTTCACGCGCCATCTCGATAATCTGCTCAGAGGTGGTGCCGCGCACAATCGAGTCATCCACCAGCAGCACGTTTTTATCGCGGAACTCAGCGCGGTTAGCGTTGAGCTTACGGCGCACCGCACTGCGGCGCAGCTGCTGGCCCGGCATAATAAAGGTACGGCCCACGTAGCGGTTTTTCACAAAACCCTGGCGGTACGGCTTATCAAGAATACGGGCGATCTCGAGCGCGGTATCGGTCGAGGTTTCCGGAATCGGGATCACCACGTCAATATCAAGATCTTCCCACTCGCGGGCAATTTTCTCGCCCAGCTTGGTGCCCATGCGCACGCGTGCGCTGTAGACGGAGATCTTGTCGAGGAACGAGTCCGGACGCGCAAAGTAAACGTACTCGAACAGGCACGGATTGCTTTTCGGGTTCTCTGCGCACTGGCGCGTCGAGAGCTGACCCTGCTCGGTGATGTACACCGCTTCGCCTGGCGCAACGTCACGAATAAATTCGAAGCCGAGCGTATCCAGCGCCACGCTCTCTGAGGCCACCATGTATTCAGTGCGGCCATCGGCCAGCTCACGCTTGCCCAGTACCAGCGGACGGATACCGTTAGGATCGCGGAACGCAACCATGCCGTGACCGATAATCATCGCCACCACGGCGTAAGCACCGCGCACCTGCTGATGCACCGCCGCCACGGCAGCAAAAATGTTGTCAGCTTCCAGCGGATAGTGCTGAAAACGATCCAGCTCCTGAGCAAAGATGTTGAGCAGGATTTCGGAATCTGAGGTGGTATTCACATGACGGCGACCGACTTCGAACAGCTGCTTGCGCAGTTCATGGGCGTTGGTCAGGTTACCGTTGTGAGCCAGCGTGATGCCGTACGGCGAGTTCACGTAGAAGGGCTGCGCTTCAGAGGCGCTGGAGCTGCCGGCAGTCGGATAACGCACGTGGCCGATACCCATGTTTCCCTGCAAACGCTGCATGTGGCGCGCTTCAAACACGTCGCTGACCAGGCCATTGGCCTTACGCAGACGGAAGCAGTTCAGCGCATCGATGGTACAAATGCCGGCGGCATCCTGCCCGCGGTGCTGCAGCACCGTTAACGCGTCATAGATCGACTGGTTTACTGGCATAAAACCGGTGATACCAACAATACCGCACATGTTGTCATTTCCTCATTAGCCGCACTCCCGGTGTTACCGGGGTAAAAAACTCGACGTGCTTTTCAGGTAATCGAAAAACCACCTGATGATGTAACTGAACTGGGGAATGAGTTGAGACTGTTGCCAGTCCGGACTTTTTGAAAAGCCGGTGAATGTATCAAGGAAGAAGAGAATGGCGGATACAATCAGCACGCCACGCAACGCCCCGAAACAGACCCCCAACACCCTGTCGGTTCCCGACAAGCCGGTTTTCTCAACCAGCGAGCCGATCACATAGTTCACGATGGCACCCACAATCAGGGTGGCAACGAATAACACCGCGATGGCGATGCCGTTGCGAACCAGTTCGTCGTCAAAACCTGTAAACCAGACTGCAAGGTAGGCGTAGTAATGACTGGCGACAAAAAACGCGCATCCCCAGGTAACAAGAGATAAGGCTTCCCGGACAAACCCGCGAATCAGGCTGACCAGAGCCGAAAAACCAACTACCGCAATAATGACGTAATCAATCCAGATCATGAACGCTTCCAGTACAGTGCATTTGCACCCCTGCATCCAGTTCGGGGCGCATTCTAACAGAAAAAGAAAACGTTTGCGTAGGGTTTTCCGGTTCTGTCCCGAGAAAAAGGGCGATGAAAAAAACTTTCCTCGCCCTTGTTGATGTCAGCCATTTAACCTGCTGATATTCCATAAATTTTCAGTAACGCTTCGCTAAAAAACACGCCAAAAGCCGCGCCTGTTTCTGCTATCGGCGCGGCTTATCAGTTGATCAGCGTGTGCTGTACGGCTTAACAACGCCGCCGAGGCCGGAGATGCCTTTCAGCTCGCCGAGTGCGCCCTGCAGTTTCGCTTTGGACGCATCCGGCCCCACGTAAATACGGGTGATCTGCCCCTGCACCGGCGTCGACGGCACGGTAAAGGCGCGATAGCCGGAGAGCCGCAGCTGCGCCACGATCTCATTCACTTTGGCGGCGTTCTTCAGCGCGCCGAGCTGTACCACATACGCCTGTCCTGCTGGCGCGGCCGGTTCGCTCTGCTTCGGCGTTTCCGCCGCTTTAGGTTGCTCTGTAGTTTTTGGCTGTTCTGTCGCTTTCGGTTGTTCTGCCGGCTTCGGTTTCGGCTGCTCCACCGGTTTAGGCTTCGGCTGCTCCACCGGCTTCGGCTTCACCTGCTCTGCCGGTTTCTGCTGCTGGTGCACCGGCGGCGGCGTCACGACGCTGGGCTGGCTGTTTTGCGCTGGCTGCGTGCTGCCGCTGGCGGCACTGCTCTGCGTTGCGCTGCTGGCGGGCGCCTGCTGCGCCGCGCTTGCCCCTTCCGGCGGCTGCGACGGCAGCGGCTGCGTCACCGGCGGCACCATTTCGCTGTCCTGCTGATCGTCAGGCTTTGGCACCAGCGGAATCGCCGCGAACTCCTCTTTATAATGCTTTTTCTTACCGTCCAGCAGACCCGGCAACACGATGACGCCAATCGCCACCAGAATCACCGTGCCCACTAAACGATTCTGAAACTTACTTGCCACTGCCGTTCTCCGCTGCCATCGATTGCATTACCTGCGCCACGGTGTGGAACGAGCCGCACACCAGAATCACATCGTCGGGCTGAGCCTGCTGCCGCGCCGCCTGCCACGCGGCTTCAACGCTCTGCCAGGCGCTGCCGCCCTGCAGATGCGCCATCAGCTCATCAGCGGACGCGCCGCGCGGGCCGTCGAGCGGCGCGCAGTACCAGCGGTTAACCTGCGGTGCCAGCGCGGCCAGCGTCCCGGCGATATCCTTGTCGTGCAGCATGCCAACCACCGCATGCACCGTGCCGTGTACCGGCAGCTCAGCGAGACGTGAAGCCAGATAATAAGCCGCATGCGGATTGTGTGCCACATCAAGGATCACGCGCGGCGCGGTGCTGACCGTCTGGAAACGTCCCGGCAGAATCGCCAGCGGCAGATGCTGACGAATCAGCGTCTCGCTCACCGTCAGGCCGGAAGCGCGCAGCGCCGCAATGGCGGTGGCCGCATTGGGGAGCGGCACCTGGGGCAGCGGCAGATCGCGCAGTTCACCCTGGGCATCCTGCAGCGTCCAAGTGTCGCCCTCGCGCTGCCACTGCCAGTCGCGGTTAATTTGTAACAGCTGCGCACCCTTCTCCGCGGCCACCTGGGCAATGGTGTCGGGCATATCGGCCTCGCCGACCACCGCCGGTTTACCGCCGCGGAATACGCCGGCCTTCTCGCGGCCGATGCTGGCGCGATCCGGCCCCAGCCAGTCGGTGTGGTCCAGCGCAATGCTGGTGATCACCGCCACGTCGGCGTCGACAATGTTTGTCGCATCCAGCCGGCCACCCAGCCCCACTTCCAGAATCACGACATCCAGCTGCGCTTCACGGAACAGATTGAGCGCGGACAGCGTGCCAAACTCAAAGTAGGTGAGCGAAATATCGCCGCGTCCGGCCTCAATGGCGGCAAAGCTGGCGCTGTGCCGGGCTTCATCCAGCTCAGCGCCCTGCACGCGCACGCGTTCGGTGTAACGCACCAGATGCGGCGAGCTGTAGACGCCAACGCGATAGCCTGCAGCCATCAGCAGGGTTTCCAGCGTACGGCAGGTAGTGCCTTTGCCGTTGGTGCCGGCGACGGTGAAGACAAACGGAGCGGGTTTTAGCAGGTCGAGGCGTGCGGCGACGCGCTGAATACGGTCCAGGCCCAGATCGATAGCCTGAGAATGCAGATGCTCAAGATAATGAAGCCACGTGGCCAGAGGCGACGTGGCTTGCGGGAGGTGAAGAGTGTCCATGTGCCCTGTTAGCTCTTTACGATGTGGTGCATGAATAAAAAGGCGCATCACTCTGCGCCTTTCGGTTGCCTGTCAGGCTTCGTTGCTCTCCGGCTCAGCCGCAGTCGGGCGATCACCATCCTGCAGCGGTGCCGGCAGGTTCATCATTTTCGCCAGCAGGCTGGCCAGCTTAAAGCGCATTTCCGGACGACGAATGATCATGTCGATCGCGCCTTTTTCGATCAGGAACTCACTGCGCTGGAAGCCCGGCGGCAGCTTTTCACGTACCGTCTGTTCAATTACGCGTGGGCCGGCAAAGCCGATCAGCGCTTTTGGCTCTGCGACGTTTAAATCGCCCAGCATCGCGAAGCTGGCGGAGACGCCACCCATGGTCGGGTCAGTCAGTACCGAAATATACGGCAGACCGCGCTCCTGCATTTTTGCCAGCGCCGCACTGGTTTTCGCCATCTGCATCAGCGACTGCAGCGCTTCCTGCATACGCGCACCACCTGAGGCGGAGAAGCAGATCAGCGGGCAGTTGTCTTCCAGCGCCTGCTCAACCGCACGCACGAAACGGGCGCCGACCACCGAGCCCATTGAGCCGCCCATAAAGGAGAACTCAAACGCGGCGGCCACCACCGGCATACCGTGCAGCTGGCCTTTCATTACCACCAGCGCATCTTTCTCGCCGGTCTCTTTCTGTGCCGCAACCAGACGATCTTTGTACTTCTTCGAGTCGCGGAACTTGAGCAGGTCTTTCGGTTCCAGCTCGCTACCCAGCTCTGTCATCGAACCTTCATCCATCAGGCTATGCAGACGCTCGCGCGCGTGCATACGCATGTGGTGGTCGCACTTCGGGCAGACTTCAAGGTTGCGCTCCAGCTCGGCGCGGTACAGCACCTGACCACAGCTATCGCATTTGGTCCACACCCCTTCCGGGATGCTGGCTTTGCGCGAAGGCGTGGTAGTGCTTTTATTCAGTATGCGTTCAATCCAGCTCATTGATGACCTTTCTGTTTAATGCTGACCTGGTCCAGTCTTGTCGTTACTGCTGAAATCACCTTCAGCAGGCCGTAAATGTCGCTCATTAAACCACAACCCGTTCACGCTGTGGATAAAAATCTGGTAACAGGCTTACTGCGACTTGTGCTGACGCGCCTGGCGGCGGTGACGCCACACTTCTATCACGCCTGGCAGTACCGAGACAATGATGATGCCGACAATCAGCAACTTAAGGTTTTCCTGCACCACTGGCAGGTCACCAAACAGGTAACCGGCATAGGAGAATAGCAGGACCCACAGCAGCGCGCCTGTCACGTTAAAGAGCGCGAAGTGGCGATAAGACATGTGTCCCATTCCCGCCACAAAGGGGGCAAAGGTTCGCACGATTGGCACAAAGCGCGCAAGTATAATGGTTTTGCCGCCGTGGCGATCGTAAAACGCGTGGGTTTTGTCGAGGTAGCTGCGGCGGAAAATTTTCGAGTTCGGGTTACTGAACAGCTTCTCGCCAAACAGCCGGCCAATGGTGTAGTTAACCGCGTCGCCGAGGATCGCGGCAATCACCAGCAGCGTCACCATCAGGTGCACGTTGAGGTCGTTGCCCGGCAGCGCCGCCAGCGCACCGGCGACGAACAGCAGCGAATCACCCGGCAGGAACGGCGTAACCACCAGCCCGGTTTCACAGAACAGAATCAGGAACAAAATGGCGTAAATCCAGATGCCGTACTGCGCCACCAGCTCGGCCAGATGCACGTCAATGTGCAGAATGAAATCGACGATAAAGTGGATAAACTCCATAACAGCTAACTCCCTGACACTTTCCGATTAAAATGAATCCGCGAGGAACAACGGTCCCAGCGCAGGCTGAGGTAACGCAAACTGAGCAGGGTAATCCACCGCCACCAGATACAGCCCTTCGGCTTTCGCCGTTGCCGCCGCCAGCGTGCGATCTTTTGCCGCCAGCAGCGTGGCCATCCACGTTTCCGGCTGATTGCCGCAGCCAATCTCCAGCAGACTGCCGACGATATTGCGCACCATGTGATGCACAAAGGCGTTGGCTTTGATATCCACAATTACGTACGGCCCCAGGCGCGTGACGTTGAGATGCATCACGTTGCGCCACGGCGTGCGCGACTGGCACTGCACCGCACGGAACGAAGTAAAATCGTTCTCGCCCAGTAAAGCCTGGGCGGCGCGGTGCATCTTTTCCGCATCCAGCGGATGGTAAAAATGGGTAATGCCGTTGCCGAGAATTGCCGGACGCAGCCGCTGGTTGTAGATCACGTAGCGATAACGGCGCGCGGTGGCGCTGAAGCGCGCGTGAAAGGTTTCCGGCACCGCTTTCACCCAGCGCACCGCAATATCGTCCGGCAGGTTGGCGTTCACGCCCAGCGTCCAGGCGCTGTCGGCACGCGAGGAGGTGGTCTCAAAATGCACCACCTGGCCGGTGCCGTGCACGCCCGCGTCGGTGCGTCCGGCGCAGAACACGTTCACCGGGTGATTGGCCACTTTCGCCAGCGCTTTTTCCAGCTTTTCCTGCACGCTGCGTACTTCATTCTGGCGCTGCCAGCCGTAGTAACGGCTGCCGTCATACTCAATGCCGAGCGCCAGCTTAAACGGGGTCGCGTCTTCCAGCATTAATACAGATACTCCTGCACCAGCTTCTCTGCGGTTTTCACCGCCATCAGCGCGCCACCGAAGCGGATGTTGTCGGCCACCGACCAGAACTGCAGCAGCTCCGGGATGCCGTAGTCATTGCGCACGCTGCCGATGCTCAGGGCTTCACTGCCGGAGGCGTCGCTGACCGGCGTCGGGTAATCACCGTCATCGCTCAGGCTGATATCGTCGGCGCGCGCCAGTTCGTCACGCGCTTCCTCCGCCGACAGCGGCCGCAGGTTTTCGATATAGACGATCTGCGCGTTGCCGTAGAATACCGGCGCCTGCACGCTGCTCACCGCAATCGGTAATCCTTCGTCCTGCAGCACTTTCCGTACCTGATCGACCAGCCGGCGCTCGCTCGCCACGCTGCCGGCACTGTCCGCCTGCTGCGGCAGCAGGTTGAACGCCAGCTGGCGGCCAAAATAGTGCTCATCGGCCGGTACGCCGTTCAGCAGCCGCGCGCTCTCACCGGCCAGGCCGTCTACTGCTGCTTTACCGTGGCTGGAGACCGACACCAGGTTGGTCACCTGCAGACGGCCTAAACCGGCGGTATCCACCAGCGGTTTGATGGCGCTTAACAGCTGGCTCACCAGCGCATCGGCCACGGTAATGATGTTGCGATTGCGGTAATCCGCCAGCACCTGTGGATTGACATCCGGCACCACCAGCGGCACGTCCGGCTCCAGCGCGAACAGGTCGCTGCTGTCGATTACCAGGCAACCCTGGCTGGCGGCGTCCTCGGCATAACGCGCCGACGCCTCGCGACCGGCGGTAAAGAACGCCAGCTGCGCCTGCGACCAGTCAAATTCCGCCGCGTCCTGCACGCGCAGCGAGCGGCCATCAAAACGCACGCTTTCGCCGGCGCTGTTTTCACTCGCCAGCAGATACAACTCACCAACCGGGAACTGGCGTTCCGCCAGCAGTTCCAGTACAGCGTTCCCTACTGCGCCTGTCGCGCCTAGTAGCGCAATATTCCAGCCGTCAGACATGTTGGTTTACTCCAGACAATGACATAAAAAAGAGAGGCGATGACATGCATCGCCCATTAATTCAGAAAAATCAGAGATTAGTGATTCGCCTGCAGCGTGGCGCTGAAGCCAAGCTGACTGAGCAGCGCCGCGCTCTCCGCCTCATCACAGATCACCTGCAGCGAAGACCACTCGCGGCGCTCGACATACTGCTTGCGCAGGCGATCAAATTCGCCCGGCTGCGCGGCCACTTTGCGCAGCGGCGCATCGTCGCGGCGCACATCATACACCAGATGCACCAGGCGTTTCAGCGTCGGCTGATCGAGCTTGCCGTGCAGCGTAAGGGTGCCAAACTCGGGGCGCGGCAGCAGCGTGTCCAGCGCCACCTGCTGCGGCTGACCAATAAATTCGCTCCACGCCTCAAACACCTGAGTGGTACCGCGCGCTTTCCCTTCAAGGGTATAACCGGCGATATGCGCAGTGGCGATATCGACCTTGTCCAGCAGATTGAGGTTGAGATCCGGCTCCGGTTCCCACACGTCCAGCACCACGCTGAGATCGTTACGCAACCGGAGCACCTCCAGCAGCGCGGCGTTATCCACTACCGGACCCCGGCAGGCATTGATCAGAATGGTGTTGGGGCGCAGCGCCATCAGCAGCGCGGCATCCGCCAGATGCCAGCTTTTGTAGCGGCCGTCTTTAAACAGCGGCGTGTGAAAGGTCAGGATATCGGCCTGGGCCACCAGCGCGTCGAGCGAGTGGAAATCTTCGTCATCGCCGCGATCGGCGCGCGGCGGATCGCACAGCAGGGTTTTTACTCCCCACGCGGCGAGGCGTTTAGCCAGCCGTCCGCCCACGTTACCGACGCCGACGATGCCCACGGTGCGATCGCGCAGATCAAAGCCGTCGCGTTCGGCCAGCAGCAGCAGCGCCGAGAACACATACTCCACCACCGCAATCGCGTTACAGCCCGGCGCGGCCGAGAAGCCGATCCCGGCCGCCGTCAGCGAGGCATCATCGATATGATCGGTGCCGGCAGTGGCGGTGCCGACAAACTTCACCGGCGTGCCGGCCAGCAGTGCGGCATCCACTTTGGTGACGGAGCGCACCATCAGCGCGCTGGCATCCTGCAGTTCGGCTGCCGGCAGCGGGCGGCCCGGCACCGCCACCACCTCTCCGGTGCGGCTGAACAGTTCACGGGCGTAGGGCATATTTTCATCGACGAGAATTTTCACGGCGGCGGTCCTGTCTGCTTGAAATAAACGGGGCATATCATGGCACAAAGCCGGGGATTAACCTAACCGACTGCGATAGCGATCCGGCGTGGTGCCGGCCTGCTGCTGAAACATCACGATCAGCGCGGAGGCGGAACTGTAACCCAGCTCGTGGGCGATGCCCTGCACGCTGCAGCCCTGCTCCAGCAGCGCAATCGCGCGCAAAAAGCGTAAACGCTGGCGCCACTCGCTGAATGACATCTGCAGCTGCTGCTGACAGCGCCGCGCCAGCGTACGCTCAGTGGTAAACACGCGCTTCGCCCATTGTGCCAGCGTGGTGTTATCACCCGGGTTCTCTTCCAGCGCGCGCAGAATCGGTGCGAGGAATTTATCGTCGGACATCGGCAGATAGCTGGTGTTCACCGGTGCAAGACGCAGCCGATCAATCAGCACTTCGCACAGCCGCCAGTCGGCGTCGCTTTGCGGCTGCTCCAGCGCGCGGCGGGCAAAATCATTCATGATGGCGTGCACGATGGCGTCCACGCTCAGCAGGCAGGCTTTCTCCGGCATGCCGGCGCATAAATCCGCGGCAAGGTTGAAGGTGCGAAACTGCGCCTGACAGTGGTTGTAGCTGCTGTGGCGCTGGCCCGGCGGGATCCAGATCGGCATTTCGGCCGGCGTCAGCAGCCGCTCGCCCTCCACTTCCATCTCCAGCACGTGGCTGGTGACAAATATCGCCTGGCCCCAGTCGTGCTGGTGCGGCAGGTATTCGGTTTTGGCGTTGGTTTGCTCATAGCGCATGAAAAAACGCAGCAGCGGCGCGTCGCGCGGTGGCTGATACTCAACCTGAAGATTCATTCTGTCCGGTCACTAACGAATTTTGTCCGATTTTAACTATCTGCTTTAAACCGGTCAAACGTAAGCTAGTCGCGATTTACATTTGGAGCCGTACTATGAACTTATTGTTACCGCTGGTGGCGGTGCTGATCTGGTCGATCAACACCATCGTCAGCAAGCTGTCTGCCGGCAGCATCGATCCTGCTGCCATCTCTTTTTACCGCTGGCTGCTGGCGCTGCTGGTGCTTACGCCGTTCTGCCTGCCGGGCGTATGGCGCCATCGTCACACCATCAAAACCCAGCTGTGGCGCTTACTGGTGCTGGGCCTGCTCGGCATGGTGCTGTACCAGAGCCTCGCCTATTATGCGGCACACAGCGTTTCGGCGGTAATGATGGGGATTCTTGGCGCCACCATTCCGCTGCTGACCATCCTGCTCAGCCTGGTGGTGCTGCGCCTTGCGCCGACGCGCGGCATTCTGATTGGCGGCCTGCTGTCGTTTGCCGGGCTGGTGTGGCTGGTGAGCGCCGGCAACCCGGCGCAGCTGCTGAGCCAGCGCCTCGGCAACGGCGAGCTGATGATGCTGGCGGCCTCAACCTCCTACGCGCTGTACGGCGTACTGACGAAGCGCTGGGCAATCCCGCTGCCGACGTGGCAAAGCCTGTACGTGCAAATCTTCTTCGGCGTGCTGTTGCTGCTGCCCGGCTTCTGGCACGCGCCGGAGGTGGCGCTGAATGCCGACAATATTCCGCTGGTGCTGTTCGCCGGGCTGTTTGCCTCGATTGTGGCGCCGTTCCTGTGGATCCTTGGCGTGCAGCGCCTCGGCGCCAGCACCACCAGTATTTTCATGAACGTGGTGCCGGTGTTTACCGCCCTCATTGCCGTGCTGTTCCTGCACGAACAGTTGCATGCTTATCACTGGATTGGCGGCGGTCTGACGCTGGTCGGGGTGATCCTGGCGCAGCGGCTGAAAACCCCGCTGCGTAAAGCGCGCGTGATGGCTCCGCCGATCAGCGAAAGCTAACCGTCACCCGCAGTCCGCCCAGCTGCGGGCTGCGGTCCAGCTGCAGCTGAGCGCCGTGCCAGGCGCAGATATCCTGCACCAGCGCCAGTCCAATGCCCGCGCCGGGCTGGCTGGCGTGATCGAGCCGGCCAAACGGCTGCAGCGCCTGCCGCTGCTGATCCGCCGCGATGCCCGGCCCGCTGTCTTCAATTTTCAGCACCTTTTGCCGCAGCCGCGCGGTCACCGTGCCGCCGTGCGGCGTGTATTTGATGGCGTTATCCAGCAGGTTGGCGCACAGCTCGGCCAGCAGCAGCGCATCGCCCAGCACCTGGCTCGCCGCCTGCTCTTCAAAGCCCAGATCGATCTGTTTACGCCGCGCCGCCGCATAGCCGCTGAAACAGGCCTGCTGCACGATGTCGCTCAGGTTGACCTTGCTGAAGGGCTTGTCTTCGCCGTGGCGCGCCCTGATTTGCGCCAGCTGCAGCAGGCGATCGGTGAGCTGGACGGTGTCGTCCAGCGTATGACGCATGCCCTGCAGGCTTTCGCGCCACTGCTGCGGGTCGTCGCTGCTGAGCGCGACGCCAACCTGGGTTTTCAGGATGGTGAGCGGCGTGCGCAGCTGGTGCGACACATCGGCGCTAAAGCGCTCCTGCCTTGCCAGCAGTCCGCGCAGCCGCTCCAGATGGCGGTTGAAGGCGACGATCAGCGGCTGCAGTTCGGACCACGGCAGCAGCGACGGCAGCGGCGTCAGTTCGCCCGGCGCACGGCGCAGCATCATGCGCGACAGCCGGCGCAGCGGGCGCAGCACTTTACGCAGCAGCAGCCCGGCCAGCAGCAGCGTGATCAGCACCAGAAAACTCTGGCTGATCAGCGCGGTGCGCAGCAGACTGTCGGCAAAGGCGTGGCGTGAGTTAAGCGTTTCCGCCACCAGCACCAGCGCCATGCCCTGCACGCCTTCCTCGTTCACCGGCTGCCACAGCGCGGCCACGCGAATCGGCTGCTTGCGGTAGTGCGCATCGTAGAAATGCACCAGCGCCGGGTAGACATCAGACAGCGGCGCGTTGCCCGGCACCAGCGGTAAATCAGGGTAGCCGGACAGCGTGTGCCCTTCAGGCGAAATCACCTGGTAGAACAGCTGATCGTTCATGTTGCGCTCAAAGCTGTCCAGCACCACCCACGGCACATCCACCTCCAGCCGCTGATGACGTACCACCAGCCGCTCGGCCACGGTGCGCGCCGAGGCCAGCAGCGAGCGATCGTAGGCTTGATTTGCCGCCTGCAGCGCGCTCTGATAGTGGGTGTAGACCGACAATCCCCACAGCAGCAGCAGCGGCGCGCCCAGCCACGCCAGCAGTTCACCGCGCAGCGAGTGGATCAGTCGCACGGCTGGCACTCCAGGCTGTAGCCGAGGCCGCGCAGTGTGACGATCGCCACGTCGCTGCCCGCCAGCTTTTTGCGTACCCGATGCACATACAGCTCAATGCTCTCCGGGCTGGCCTCATCCGCCAGCGTAAAGGTCTGCTCGTACAGATGCTGGCGTGACACCGGCCTTCCCGGGCGCTGCATCAGCGTCGACAGCACGCTGGCCTCGCGCGGCGTCAGCGGCAGCGGTTTGTGATTCAGCAGGAAATAGCCTTCGGCATCGCGCTCCAGCTGGCCGAGGCTTTGCGTCTGCGTTGCCTGCCCCTGACTGCGGCGCAGCAGCGCGCGCAGACGCGCGTCCAGCTCGTCCAGCTCAAACGGCTTGGTGAGGTAATCATCGGCGCCCGCATTCAGCCCCTGCACGCGCTGTTGCAGCGCGCTCTGTGCGGTGAGCAGCAGCACCGGCACGCGTTGCCCGCGCTTGCGCAGGCGCGCCAGCACCGCCAGGCCATCCAGCCGCGGCAGCGACACATCCAGCACCACCAGCGCATAGTCTTCGCTTTGCAGCACATGATCCGCCGCCACGCCGTCGGCCACCCAGTCCACGGCGAAGCCTTTTTGTGTCAGCGCTTTCTGCAGCCAGTTGGCCAGCTCGACGGTATCTTCCACCAGTAAGAGACGCATATCACATCCTGTTAGTTTTGCCGATGGCTGAAAGGTAAATGAAAGGTTGCTGTTTTAACAATTCAGCAACCCCGAATGTTCGGTGGCAATCACACTCTGGAAGAAACAATGGAGCGACAGATGAAAAAAACAATGCGCACCGCCTTCGCCACGACCCTGCTGGCTTTTTCTCTTTCTGCGGCACAGGCTGCGGCACCCGAGCGGACCGAATGTATCGCCCCGGCCAAACCCGGCGGCGGTTTTGATCTGACCTGTAAACTGATCCAGGTTTCGCTGCAGGAAACCGGGCAGATCACCACGCCGATGCGCGTCACCTACATGCCGGGCGGCGTCGGTGCCGTGGCATATAACGCCATCATTGCGCAGCGGCCCGCCGAAGCAGGCACGCTGGTGGCCTTCTCCGGCGGGTCGCTGCTGAACCTGTCGCAGGGCAAGTTTGGTCGTTACTCGGTGGATGACGTGAAGTGGCTGGCGGCCATTGGTACGGACTACGGCATGGTCGCCGTGCGCGCTGACGCGCCGTGGAAAACGCTGGGCGAGCTGCTGGAGGCGATGAAACAGGATCCGACCAAAGTGGTGGTCGGCGCCGGCGCGTCGATCGGCAGCCAGGACTGGATGAAAACGGCGCTGCTGGCGCGGGAAGCCGGTATCGATCCGCGCAAAATGCGCTATGTGGCGTTTGAAGGCGGCGGCGAACCGGTTACCGCGCTGCTCGGCAACCACATCCAGGTGGTATCAGGCGACATGAGTGAAATGGTGCCGCACCTGCAGGGCGGCAAGATGCGCGTGCTGGCGGTAATGAGCGATAAACGTCTGCCGGGTGAGCTGGCTGACATCCCGACCGCCAAAGAGCAGGGCTTCAACGTCGAGTGGCCGATTATTCGCGGCTATTACCTCGGCCCCAAAGTCAGCGATGCCGATTATCAGTGGTGGGAACAGACGTTTAAAAAACTGGTGACCACCAAAGAGTTTCAGCAGCAGCGCGATCTGCGCGGCCTGTTTGAGTTCAACCTGTTCGGTAGCGAGCTGGACGCCTACGTCAAGAAACAGGTAGCAGATTACCGTGAACAGGCGAAATCGTTCGGCCTGGCGAAATAACGGAGGCACAGATGAGCGATCGTATCTTTGCGGCGGTGTGGCTGGTGCTCTGCATCGTCGGGATGGTTATCGCCTGGCAGATTCAAAGCGAGTACAGCTACGAGCCGGTTGGCCCGCGTCCTTTCCCGCTGCTGCTGCTCGGTCTGATGGCGATCTGCGCGGTGATGATGCTGCTGCGCAAGCCGGACGCCGTACAGTGGCCGGTGGCGGCAACGCTGAAAAAGCTGCTGGCGCTGTGCGTAATGCTGATGGTGTACGGCTGGCTGTTTGAGAAGCTGGGTTTTGCCCTGTGTACCACGCTGCTGACCTTCGGCATCGGCATGCTGTTTGGCGCACGCTGGTGGGCAGCCGTCCTCTCCGGTGTGGTAATGGGTGTGGCGCTGTTTTACGCCTTCGATCGTCTGCTGGACGTTACGCTGCCGGTCGGCAGCTGGTTCAGTTAACAGGAGTCAATTATGGATACCTGGTCTTTTCTGATGCAGGGTTTCGCCGTCGCCATGACGCCGGAAAACCTGATGATCGCCCTGATTGGCTGCTTTATCGGCACCATCGTCGGCCTGCTGCCGGGGCTTGGGCCGATTAACGGCGTCGCGATCCTGATGCCGCTGGCGTTTGCGCTGCACTTACCGGCGGAATCCGCGCTGATCCTGCTGGCAACGGTGTACATCGGCTGCGAATATGGCGGGCGCATCTCGTCGATTCTGCTTAACGTGCCGGGGGATGCCGGCGCGATCATGACCGCGCTGGATGGCTATCCGATGGCGCAGCAGGGCAAAGCCGGCGTGGCGCTGTCGATCTCGGCGGTCAGCTCATTCATCGGCTCAACCATCGCCATCATCGGCATCATTCTGTTTGCGCCAATCCTCGCCAACTGGTCGCTGGCGTTTGGTCCGGCAGAGTACTTCGCGCTGATGGTGTTCGCGATTGCCTGTCTCGGCAGCATGATGAGCCACAATCCGCTGAAGTCGTTTCTTGCTGCGCTGATTGGCCTCGGCATGGCGACGGTGGGCGTTGATGCCAACACCGGCGTCTATCGCTTTACCTTCGACAGCGTGCATCTCTCGGACGGCATTCAGTTTGTGGTGGTGGTCATCGGCCTGTTCTCGGTGAGCGAAATTCTGCTGATGCTGGAATCCACCAGCAGCGGCCAGAAAATGGTGCGCGCCAGCGGCCGCATGCTGTTCAACATGAAAGAAGCGGCGCAGGCTACCGGCGCAACGCTGCGCTCCTCGTTCATTGGCTTCTTTGTCGGCGTGCTGCCAGGTGCCGGTGCCACCATCGCCAGCGCCATTGCCTATATGAGTGAGAAGAAAATCAGCGGCAGCGATCAGTTTGGCAAGGGCGACATTCGCGGCGTGGCAGCGCCGGAAGCGGCGAACAACGCCTCAGCCTGCGGATCGTTTATCCCGATGCTGACGCTGGGTATTCCCGGCTCCGGCACCACGGCGGTGATGGTCGGCGCGCTGACGCTGTATAACATCACGCCCGGTCCGGCGATGTTTACCGAACAGCCGGACATCGTATGGGGCCTGATCGCCGCGCTGCTGATCGGTAACGTGATGCTGCTGATCATGAACATCCCGATGATCAACATCTTTGCACGCATGCTGACCATTC
Organism: gamma proteobacterium symbiont of Scutellera amethystina; assembly: GCF_059730845.1. Lineage (NCBI taxonomy): Bacteria > Pseudomonadati > Pseudomonadota > Gammaproteobacteria > gamma proteobacterium symbiont of Scutellera amethystina. Next base: position 1,380,803 of record NZ_AP035935.1, on the reverse strand, counting down.
CGCTGTGGTTCCTGGTGCCGGCGATCGCCGCCATCTCCGCGGTGGGCGTGTATGCGGTGCACAGCACTACGTTTGACCTGCTGCTGATGGTCGGGCTGGGCATTTTCGGCTACATCCTGCGTAAGATGGATTTCCCGATGTCGCCGCTGATTCTTGGCTTTGTACTGGGCGAAATGCTGGAGCAGAACCTGCGCCGCGCGCTGTCAATCAGCAACGGCAACCTGCCGATTCTGTGGGAAAGCCTGATCTGTAAAGTGCTGCTGGTGCTGGCTGTCGCCGTGCTGGTGGTGCCGCCGCTGTGGAAGCGCTGGCGTCGCAAGCGCATGAAGCTGGCCGCCGCAGAATAAATCCGTGTCTTATTGTTTTTCTCCCTGCCGCCCCCGTGGATTTCCCGGGGGCTTTTGCTATCATGTGCCATCGTTTTTCCGGCGCACCCGGATCTGACTCGTTTTTCAAGGATTCCGCCATGCAACCTCTCAGCGGTCCCGGTGTGCCCGCGGGCGATCGTTCATCTGTTAACCCGGCTAACGGCGCAGGCCGCCCCGGCGCTGCGGCAGGTGAACAGCCGCTCTCCCCGGCCCAGCGCACCACGCTGGAACGCCTGATCGTACGTATCATGTCACTTAGCACGCTGAAAGCGCCCGAACTGTGGGCTGGCATCCGTCATGAAGTGGGCGTAAAAAATGACGCCGAGCTGCAGTCGCGCCACTTCCCGGCGGCCGAGCAGCATCTTAACAGCCGTCTGACGCAAGTGCAGAACAGCCACGCCACGCGCCAGCTGTTGCAGCAGCTGCTGGAAAAACTGCCGCAGGGCAACAATCGTCAGGCGGTGAGCGACTTTATCCGTCAGCAGTTTAATCAGACGGTATTGAGCGCGCTGAGCCAGGATCAGCTGCGTCAGGTGCTGACCATGCTGCAGAACGGTCAGATGGCAATCCCGCAGCCGCAGCAGACGCGCACTACCGATCGCACCCTGTTACCGGCCGAACAGCAGGCGCTCAACCAGCAGGTCACGCGCCTTGCCGCCGCGACCGGGGAATCGCCGGTAAAAGTGCTGGCCGACACGCTGAAACTGGTCAATCTGAAAAGCGGCGACCCGGTTCCGTCGCGCCACTTCCCACTGCTGACGCAGTTTTTACAGGTGCGCCAGACGCTGAGCCAGCACAGCGCGCCGACGCTGCAGCTGCTGGAAAGCTCGCTCAAACAGCCGCTGAGCCACGACGAGCAGCGCATGCTGGAGGATTACAGCCTGCAGCGCTTCCAGGCCACGCCGCAGACGTTGCTGACGCCGGCGCAGAGCCAGGATCTGCTGATGCTGCTGTTCAGCCGCCGCGCCGAGCGCAACAGCGAAACGCCGCTGGCCGACAGCGAGCTGCGTCCGCAGCCAATCTGGGCACCGTTTGTCGAAATTCTGCCGCGTCCACTGGCGCAGCGCCCGGCGCTGACGCTGGTGCTCGGCCTGGCGCTGTTCTTCTTTTTGCTCTGGCTGCTGCTGTAGTTAAGCCATCGCACTCAGCAGCCGCACTCCGCCGCGGGTGCCGCGGCGGGCCACTCGCCTGCCGCCGCGCCCCACGCCATCGGGTGGCCGTCGCGCTTCCAGAAATCCAGCCCGCCAATCAGCTCTTTAACCTGAAACCCCAGCTCAGCCAGCTTTAGCGCCGCTTTGGTCGAACCGTTGCAGCCAATGCCGTCGCAGTAAGTCACGTAGACGCGGTGACGATCGAGCCGAGCGGTGCTGGCCGCATCCATCTCGCGATGCGGCAACGACAGCGCGCCGCAGATATGTCCGGCCTGATACGCGTCGCGGCTGCGGGCATCAATCACCACAATCTGCGTGACGCCCTGCGCCAAATCCGCCGCCAGATCCCAGGCATCGGTGTAATAGCTGAGTTTGTGCTGCAAATAAGCCACGCTGTGCTGCGGGCTGGCGGGCGGATAAAACAAAACGGCTGACATGGCATTCTCCTGTTGTGATGTCCCTGCAGTGTACGGCAAAGTGGTCTGTATCCTGATACCACTTTGACCGTAGCGATAAGACCATTATGCACCATGCCTTTTTGCCGCTGTTTCGCCATCAGACGCAGGGCGGCTTACGTCAGCGGCTGTGCGCTACGCTGCGCCAGGCCATTATCAGCGGCCATTTGCGCTTCGGGCAGAAGCTGCCCTCCAGCCGCCAGCTGGCTGCCGATCTGGCGCTGTCACGCGTGACGGTCGAAGCCGCTTACAGCCAGCTGGAGAGCGAAGGCTATGTGCAGCGGCACAGCGGACGCGGCACCTTCGTCGCTATCGCCCTGCCACCACCGGCGGAAAAGGCGACAGCGCAGCGCGCACCGCGCTTTTCGCAGCGCGGCACGCAGGTGCTGGCGACCGGTGGCTGCCAGGATCCCCCTTTTCCCCTCGCCTTTGCCGCCGGATCACCGGAACTGCGCGCGTTTCCGCACCGCCAGTGGCAGCGGCTGAGCCACAGCGTACAGCGCGCGCTGGGCAGTCAGGTGATGGGCTATGGCGATCCGCTCGGTTATGCGCCGCTGCGCCAGGCGGTGGCGGATTATCTGGCGCTGTCGCGCGGCGTGCGCTGTACGGCTGAGCAGGTCATCATGCTCACCAGTTCACAGCAGGCGCTGCAGCTGCTGGTGCTGATGTTTCTGGATGCAGAGGATGAAGTGTGGCTGGAGGAGCCGGGCTACCGTGGCGCGCGGAACGCCTTTCTCGCCGCCGGTGCCCGCTGCCGCGCCATGCCGCTGGACGATCAGGGCGCGCTACCACTCAGCGGCCGGGCGCAACTGGTGTATCTGACGCCCGGCCACCAGTATCCGACCGGCACACCGATGAGCCTCGCGCGGCGGCTGCAGTGGCTGGCGTGGGCACGTCAGCACGATAGCTGGCTGATCGAGGATGACTACGACAGTGAATTTCATTATGACGGTCGCCCGGCGCCGGCGCTGCAGGGCATGGAAGCCGATAGCCGGGTCATCAGCCTGGGGACTTTTTCCAAAACCCTGTTTCCATCGCTGCGGCTGGCGTGGATGGTGGTGCCCGCGGCGCTGGTGACGGCGCTGGGTCGCGCGCGCAGCGTACTGGACGGCCACAGCGCCCTGCTGCCGCAGGCGATCACCGCCGAATTTATCCAGCAAGGCTATTTCGCCAGCCACCTGCGGCTGATGCGTCAGCTCTATCATAGCCGGCGCGATCGGCTGCTGGCGCAGCTGGAACAGCATCTGCAGCCGTGGCTGCGGCCGCTGCCGGCAACAGGCGGGTTGCAATTGACGGTTGAGTTATTACAGGGAGATGAGGCGCGGCTCACGCAACAGGCGCAGGCCGACAGTCTGCTGCTGCCGCCGCTGTCACCCCTTTACGCCGGCGCATCGCCACAGCAGGGCTGGATACTCGGCTTTGCGGCGTTGGCGCCCGGCGAAATTGACCGCGCCTGCGCAAAGCTGGTAAGGCTGCTGGCAAGGTAAATTCGTCAGCGACAAAAACAACAAAGGCCGGATTAACCGGCCTTTGAGCATTAGCGTAAGCGTTACGCCTGGTATTTACGCAGGGTCAGCGTGGCGTTGGTACCACCGAAGCCGAAGCTGTTGGACATCACCGTGGTCAGCGCTTTTTCGGTTGGCTGCGTCACAATGTTCATACCCTTCGCTGCGTCATCCAGCTGTTCCACGTTAATGCTTGGCGCGATGAAGCTGTGCTCCAGCATCAGCAGGGTGTAAATCGCTTCCTGCACGCCTGCCGCACCCAGCGAGTGACCGGTCATGGCTTTGGTCGCAGAGATGTATGGCGTGTTGTCGCCAAACACTTCGCGAATCGCGCCCAGCTCTTTCACGTCGCCGACCGGCGTTGACGTGCCGTGGGTGTTGAGGTAGTCGATTGGCGTATCCAGACCCTGCATCGCCATCTTCATGCAACGCACCGCGCCTTCGCCTGACGGTGCCACCATGTCAGCGCCGTCAGAGGTTGCGCCGTAGCCGACGATCTCAGCGTAGATGTGGGCACCACGCGCCAGCGCATGCTCCAGCTCTTCCACTACCACCATACCGCCGCCGCCGGCGATAACGAAGCCGTCACGGCTGGCATCGTAAGTACGCGACGCTTTTTCCGGGGTTTCGTTGTATTTGGTGGAGAGCGCGCCCATGGCGTCGAACTCACAGGCCATTTCCCAGCTCAGCTCTTCGCCGCCGCCAGCAAATACCACATCCTGTTTGCCCAGCTGAATCTGCTCCACCGCGTTACCGATGCAGTGTGCTGACGTCGCGCACGCCGAGCTGATGGAGTAGTTGACGCCGTGGATTTTGAACGGCGTGGCCAGGCAGGCAGAGACGCCGGACGCCATCGCTTTGGTCACCACGTACGGGCCAACGCCTTTCAGGCCGCGCGGGCCACGCATCGCGTCGGCACCGAACACCTGATAACGCGGGGAACCGCCACCGGAACCAGCAATCAGACCAACTCGCGGGTTGTTCTGGTACTGCTCATCCGTCAGCCCGGAATCTTTGATTGCTTCTGCCATCGACAGATAGGCATAGATTGAGGCATCACTCATGAAACGCACGATTTTGCGATCGATGAGCCCGTTAGTGTCCAGTTTGACGTTACCCCATACATGGCTGCGCATGCCGGCATCTTTCATCTCTTCGGAGAAAGTGATTCCGGAACGGCCTTCACGCAGGGAAGCCAGCACTTCCTGCTGGTTATTACCAATACTGGAAACGATACCCAGGCCAGTAATCACTGCACGTTTCATTCAATAGTCCTCATTCCACTTCTTTTGGATTGACGTGCACTCTAGCTTACAGTTGTACGCCGAACAAGTCCGATCAGCCATTTCCTTTTGTAAATTTGCGTCATGTGACGCCACTCGCTAAAATCGCGCCACTGCCTGAAAAATGAGCCTTTCCCGTGAAGTTATCCCCGGTTGAACACGCGCAATTAAACTGGAACGATCAGGGTACACCTGTTTCCCGAGCGTTCGACGACGTCTATTTCTCCAACGACAACGGACTGGAGGAGACGCGCTATGTGTTCCTCGACGGTAACCATCTTCCGCAGCGATTTGCCGCACATCCGCGCGATCTGTTCATCGTTGCCGAGAGCGGTTTTGGCACCGGACTCAACTTTCTTACCCTGTGGCAGGCGTTCGATCGCTTCCGCGCCGCCCATCCGCAAGCCGGCTTGCGCCGCCTGCACTTCATCAGCTGCGAAAAATACCCGCTGACCCACGCCGATTTGGTGAGCGCGCACGCGCACTGGCCAGAACTGGCCCCGTGGGCCGGACAGTTACAGCAGCAGTGGCCGCTGGCCCTGCCCGGCTGTCAGCGCCTGCTGTTCAATGGCGGCGAGGTGACGCTGGATCTGTGGCTGGGTGATATTAACGCGCTGATTGATACTTTTGATGACAGCCTCAACGGCCAGGTTGACGCGTGGTTTTTAGATGGCTTCGCGCCGGCGAAAAACCCGGAGATGTGGACGCCTTCGCTGTTCGCCGCCATGGCGCGGCTGGCGCGTCCCGGCGGCACCTTCGCCACCTTTACCTCGGCGGGCTTTGTGCGGCGGGGCTTACAGCAGGCCGGGTTCAGCGTGGCGAAGCGCAAAGGCTTCGGCCACAAGCGTGAAATGCTGACCGGCGTGCTGGACAGCGCCCCCGGGCAGCTACCGGCTCAGCCGTGGTATGCGCGTCCGCAGGCCGCCAGCCGCGAGGTGGCGCTGATTGGCGGCGGCGTGGCCAGCGCGGTGCTGGCGCTGGCGCTGCTGCGGCGTGGCTGGCAGGTTACGCTGTACTGCGCCGATGCCGCCCCGGCGCTCGGCGCATCGGGTAACCGTCAGGGCGCGCTCTATCCGCTGCTTAACCAGCACGATCCGGCGCTCGCCACTTTTTTCCCGGCGGCATTCAGCTTTGCCCGTCGCCTGTACGATGCGCTGCCGGTGATGTTCGAACATCAGTGGAGCGGCGTGCTGCAGCTCGGCTGGGATGCCAAAAGCGCGGAGAAGATCGCGCAGATGCTGAGCATGGATCTGCCGCACGAGCTGGCGCACGGCGTCAGCCCGCAGCAGGCGCAGCAGCTGGCCGGCGTCGATCTCGACTGCGGCGGCATTTTCTATCCGCAGGGCGGCTGGCTGTCGCCGTCACAGCTCACCAGCAATCTGCTGGAGTATGCCCAGACTCAGGGGCTGCGCATGCACTGGCTGCATCGCGTGACGCAGCTGGCACGCCAGCAGGCTGGCTGGACGCTGCAGTTCGCCCACCAGCCCGCGGTCACCCATCAGCAGGTGGTGCTGGCTAACGGCCATGCGCTGCAGGCGATCGGGCAAAGCCGCGATTTGCCGGTGTATGCGGTGGCCGGTCAGGTCAGCCATGTGCCGACCAACGCGGCGCTGAACCCGCTGCGCACCGTGCTGTGTTACGACGGCTATCTCACCCCGGTCAGCCCGAACTTTGCCACGCACTGCATCGGTGCCAGCTACCATCGCGGTGAAACGACAACCGCTTTCCGCGCCGACGATCAGCAGGAGAATCGCCAGCGGCTGATTAACTGTCTGCCGCAGGTCAGCTGGCCGACGCAGGTTGACGTCAGCGCTGATGAAGCGCGCAGCGGCGTGCGCTGCGCCACGCGCGATCACCTGCCGATGAGCGGCAGCGTGCCGGATTACGCGGCGACGCTCAGTGAGTATGCGGATTTACCGGCGCAGCGCGCGCGCGGCGAGCAGATTGCGGAAGCGCCGGTGCATCCCGGCCTGTTCGTGCTTGGCGCACTGGGGTCGCGCGGACTGTGCAGCGCACCGCTGGCAGCAGAAGTGCTGGCGGCGCAAATGAGCGGCGAGCCGCAGCCGCTGGACAGCAGCACGCTGGCGGCGCTGCATCCCAACCGTTACTGGGTGCGCAAATTGCTGAAAGGGAAAAAGGCAGGACGCTAAAGCGCGGGGCGAGCGATCGCCCCGGCCAGTCAGGCAGTGAGGCGCGCCTGGGTAAACAGGTTATCCCACATGCCCACTACCAGCGCCTGGTCGCGCGGCGACAGCTCACCGGCGGCGATGGCGTTTTGCAGGCTGTTGGTGACCTGAATTTGCAGCGCTTCCGGCGTGTGTTCGCCGCTCTGCTCAATTTCCGCTACTGCCAGCGTCAGATGGCCACGCAGATAACCGCTGGCAAACAGTTCGTCGTCGCTGGCGTGTTCGACCATATCGTCAATCAGCGCCAGAATGCGGGACTCGAATTCTACGATCATCTTCTCATCATCCTTCATTTATCGGAGTGCGGCTCACAGATCTTCCGGCCACGGAAACTGTGCCGCCGTCAGTGCAGGCGTACCATAATAGCTGGCTAACGCATCAATAAAGCGCGCCGGACGCGCCGGAATGCCGTGCTGCAGATAATGCATTACCTGTGCATGCACCTTGCGCTGAAACGCGATGCGATCCGGTTCACAATCGCCGTCGAGATTGTCACAGCTGACGTTGAAGGGAAAGCCGGCTGCCACACAGAACAGCCACTCCAGCGCCTGCGGCTTAATCTCCACCGCTTCAAACTGGCCCTGCGTTTGCGCATCGCGCCCGTCCGGGCAGTACCAGTAACCAAAATCTACCAGTTTGCGCCGCGCTTCACCGGCAATACACCAGTGCGAAATTTCGTGCAGCGCGCTGGCGTAAAAGCCATGGGCAAACACCACGCGGTGCCACGGTGAGGTGTCATCCGCTGGAAGATAAATAGGTTCATCATCGCCTTTAATTAGACGCGTCTGAAAATCGTCAGCAAAACAGCCGTCAAAAATCTCCACCAGCTGCTGATAATGGTGCTCTTTACTCATAATATTTTAATCTTTAAACAAACCGCCGCCATTGTCGCACTGGCGGCCGGTTTTGACGAGTGCGGATTACAGTGCGGCAAACCAGGCGAGAATGACACTGCCGTGGCTGTCCCACAACAGCTTAGCGCTCATCACGGCAGATACCGTCACCACCATCGGGCGAATCAGCTTCTGACCACGGCTCAGCACCAGCCTGGCGCCGAGGCGTGCGCCAATAAACGCCCCCAGCAGCATAATCACGCCGGTGCCCCACACCACCTTGCCGCCGAACATAAAGAACAGCAGACTGGCGAAGTTAGAGGTGAAATTTAGGATTTTGGCGTGGGCGGTGGCTTTCGCCAGATTGAAGCCGCAAAGCGTGACGAAGGCCAGCGCATAGAACGAGCCGGCACCCGGGCCGAAGAAGCCATCGTAAAAGCCGACGCAGCCGCCGCCCACCAGCGCAAACGCCAGGCCGTGCAGACGCTGCTCGCGATCGGCCTCGCCAATACGCGGCATCAGCAGGAACCACAGCCCGATGCTGATCAGCAGCAGCGGCAGTATCTGGCGCAGTATCTCAGCCTGAATATGCTGAATCAGCAGCGTTCCGCCAATCGCGCCGAGAAAGGTCATGGCGATATTCAGCCGCTGCTCGCGCAGCTTCACCGCGCCGCGCCGCACAAAATAGAGGCTGGCCGAGAAGGAGCCGCCGACCGATTGCAGCTTGTTGGTCGCCAGCGCCTGCGCCGGCGAAAGACCGGCCGCCAGCAGCGACGGCACGGTCAGCAGACCGCCACCGCCGGCGATGGAATCAATAAAGGCCGCCAGCACCGCGACCAGAAACAGCACGCCAAGTACCACCGGGCTGACAACAAACAGATCCATCTCAGGTTCCTACAATAGATGCTTATCAAGTAACGCCTGGCAGGAAGGCGGCAACGGTGGCGGCGACTTCTTCACCGGCGGCGTAGTGCCTGGCTTCTTCGGCAGGAACCAGCTTTCCAGCTCTGCGCCGCAGCCATCGCCCGGCGGCGGTGGCGCCTGATCTTCACACTCCAGGCTGCCCGGCGGACAGCGCAGGCGCACGTGCATGTGTGCCCGGTGGGCGAACCACGGCCGCACTTTGTTGAGCCACGCACGATCGCTACCGGCATCGGCACAAAGCTGCTTTTTAATCGCCGGATTGACGAAGATGCGCGTGACGTCGTCATCTTTCGCCGCCAGCTTGATCAGGCTGTCGATCTGCGGCTGCCAGTGACGCGCGATGACCTGGCGGTCGTCCGGCCCAACCAGATCGAGCGGCTGCGGCTTTAGCAGCTGCTGTGCCGTCCAGCGGCTCTGCGGCAGCTGCAGCCAGATATCCACGTCGAGACCGGTCTGATGGCTGGCGTGGCCGCTGCTAAAGCGTCCGCCGGCGGCCATGCCCATATCACCAATCAGCACCTGGCCCAGCTGCAGCTGATGCGCCTGGGTGCTGAGGCGCTGGATAAAGGCGATCAGGTCCGGATGGCCGTAATAGCGGCGCTGATCCTGACGCATCACCTGATAGTTGGGCGAGTTGAGCGGCAGCTGCTGCGCCCCGACGATACAGCCGTTGGCAAAGCTGCCGATGGACTGCGGGCTGCCGGCAATCGGTTGATGGATTTGCTGCCACGGGGTGGCAGCCAGGCTGACCGCACTGCACAGCAGCGCGGCAAGGGAGAGAAGCAGGCGGCGTATCATGCGGCTTACCAGCGCGGGACGCTGCTGTTGACGTCAGCATTCTGCCCACGCTGGCGCAGCAGGTGATCCATCAGCACAATCGCCATCATCGCTTCCGCGATCGGGACCGCGCGGATGCCAACACAGGGATCGTGACGGCCTTTAGTGATCATCTCCACTTCCGCGCCGTCGCGGGTGATGGTGTTGCCCGGCACGGTGATGCTGGAAGTGGGCTTCATCGCCAGGTTGGCGCTGATGGTCTGACCGCTGCTGATCCCGCCGAGAATGCCACCGGCATGGTTGCTTTGAAACCCGTTGCTGCGGATTTCATCACGATGCTGACTGCCGCGCTGGTTGATCACCGCGAAACCATCACCGATCTCCACGCCTTTCACCGCGTTGATGCTCATTAGCGCGTGCGCCAGATCGGCGTCAAGGCGATCGAACACCGGCTCTCCGAGGCCCGGCGGCACGTTTTCGGCCATTACCGTGACTTTGGCACCGATGGAGTCGCCCTCTTTTTTCAGCGCGCGCATCAGTTCGTCCAGCGCATCGAGTTTGGCGGCATCGGGGCAGAAAAACGGGTTATCTTCCACAATACTCCAGTCTTTCAGCTCGCAGGCGATGTCGCCAATCTGCGCCAGATAGCCGCGCACCACGATGCCGTGCTTCATCTGCAGATACTTTTTAGCAATGGCACCGGCCGCTACGCGCATGGCGGTTTCGCGGGCCGAGGAGCGGCCGCCGCCGCGATAGTCGCGCAGGCCATATTTCTGTTCGTAAGTGTAATCCGCATGGCCGGGACGGAACAGATCTTTAATCGCGCTGTAATCCTGCGAACGCTGGTCGGTGTTTTCAATCAGCAGACCGATGGAGGTGCCGGTGGTGACGCCTTCAAACACGCCGGACAAAATCTTCACCTGATCCGGCTCGCGGCGCTGGGTGGTATAGCGCGAAGTGCCGGGACGACGACGATCGAGATCGTGCTGAATATCGGCTTCGGTCAGCGGGATGCCGGGCGGCACACCATCAACAATGCAGCCAAGCGCAATACCGTGCGACTCGCCAAAGGTGGTAACGCGAAAAAGTTGTCCGATGCTGTTTCCGGCCATGGGGGTTCCTTGTTGCGATGTTGCGGGCGAGCGCTCGCCCCGATTTTTAGTCTTTATAGAATGAGAAGTGCGACTGCGCCGCGACGATTTGGTCGCGCGTCAGCATGAACACGCCGTCACCGCCGTTATCAAACTCCAGCCAGGTAAAAGGCACGTCCGGATACTGCTCCATCATGTGCACCATGCTGTTACCGACTTCGCAAATCAGCACGCCCTGCTCGCTGAGGTAGTCCGGCGCGCAGGCCAGGATGCGGCGCACCAGCTTCAGGCCGTCGCTGCCCGCGGCCAGACCGAGCTCCGGCTCGTGGCGATATTCGTTCGGCAGGTCGTCCATGTCTTCGGCATCGACGTACGGCGGGTTGGTGACGATCAGATCATATTTAACCTGCGGCAGATTGCGGAACAGGTCGGCGCGAATCGGCGTGACGTGATGCAGCAGACCGTGCTCTTCAATATTCTGTTCAGCCACGGCCAGCGCGTCGGTGGAGATATCGACGGCATCCACTTCCGCTTCCGGGAAGGCGTACGCACAGGCGATGGCGATGCAGCCGCTGCCGGTGCACATATCGAGAATGTGGCGTGGCGCTTCGTTGATCAGGCCGGCAAAGCGGTTTTCGATCAGCTCGCCAATCGGTGAACGCGGCACCAGCACGCGCTCATCGACGTAGAATTCATGGCCGCAGAACCAGGCTTTGTTGGTGAGATAGGCCACCGGAATGCGCTCGTTAACGCGACGGATTACGCGTTCCACGATGCGGTGACGTTCGCTGGCGGTCAGACGCGCGTGGCGCATGTCTTCCGGAATATCCAGCGGCAGCCACAGCGTCGGCAGCACCAGTTGGACCGCTTCGTCCCAGGGATTGTCCGTGCCGTGGCCGTACCAGATGCCCGCCGCCGAAAAGCGGCTTACTGCCCAGCGCAGCATATCCTGAATGGTGTGCAGTTCGTTCACTGCCTCATCGACGAAAATCTTGTCCACGTAGCCCTCCGCAGGCCATAAAATCAATCGGCCGATAGTGTGCCATGAAGCCGGGCAGAATTCAGCGCAGCGAGGTGAAAAAGCTGACATTTGTTGACGCTTAGCGGTAAGGTAACGGCCAGACACCCGCCATTTCTGATGATTCACTGAGACATGAGTAAAAAGACGCCGCTAAGCCAGGACGACCAGGCGCTGTTCCGCCAGCTAATGAGCGGTACGCGCCAGCTGAAACAGGATACGATCGTGCACAAACCGGCAGTGAAAAGCCGTGAAGTGCCGCTGAAGCGGCTGCTGTCTGAGCAGGCCGATAACAGCCATTATTTCTCCGACGAGTTTCAGCCCCTGCTCTCCAGCGACGGGCCGACGCGCTACGTGCGCGCCGACGTCAGCCATTACGAGCTGAAAAAATTGCGGCGTGGCGATTACACGCCAGAGATTTTTCTCGATCTGCACGGGTTAACCCAGCTTCAGGCGAAACAGGAACTCGGCGCGCTGATTGCCGCCTGCCGCCGCGAACATATCTTCTGTGCCAGCGTGATGACCGGCCACGGCAAGCACATTCTCAAGCAGCAAACCCCGCTGTGGCTGGCACAGCATCCGCACGTGATGGCGTTTCACCAGGCACCCAAACTGTTTGGCGGCGACGCCGCGCTGCTGGTATTGATTGAAGTCGAAGAGTGGCAACCGCCAGAGTTACCCTGACAGGCCAGGTATTTATTCAGCGGCGGTTCAGGAATATTACGCACATCATTCCCCGAAATAATTCAGGTCGCAGCAAGGCGGCAAGGAAATGAATCCCCAGGAGCTTACATCAGTAAGTGACTGGGGTGAATTGACGCAGCTAACGCAGCTGCGGCCTGAAGTATGACGGGGAATTACATGGCTTTGGCTAATTTGGCCGGACTCACCTGCCACGCCAGCTTGCCTTCACAGGCGTCGGCATCAAACTCCACGCAGGCAATGGCGGAGGTGGCGAACATCGGTGGCGCTTCCTGCGGGCAGAGTTCGGAAACCAGATAGCCGACCAGCGGCAGATGCGAAATCACCAGCACCGCGTGCGCCCCCTGCACTGCCAGCGCCTGTAAATGGCAGGCGACCATGCCCGGATCGCCGCCTGGCGTCAGTTCTGGCAGCACTTCCTGCCCTTCCGGCAGTTTCAGCGCTTCACGTACCGTGGCGAGCGTTTGCCCGGCGCGCAGATAAGGGCTGACCAGCACCTTATCGATTCCCGGCGTCTGACCATTCAGCCAGCTCGCCATCTGACGTGATTCGTCGCAGCCACACAGGGTGAGAGGACGAACCGCATCACTCGCTGCTTCCAGAGCTGCGTCGCCGTGACGCATGATAAAAACTTGCATAAAGCACCGCTGTTGTTTGTCGATATCGCCGGGTACCACAGCACCAGACGCTTCATTCTGCGAATGAACGCTGTGTTTTACCCCAATGGCTTGAGTATAGTCAACCGGTTGTTTATTAAATAAGCATATCTCAGAATGGTGCCGCGCCAGGCACTGTGCGGCCCCGATTCTAACCCGCTGAATCCGTGCGGCTATTCATGAATGTGCAGAAGTGTAAAAATTCGTTTTCCCTTCTGACATTGCCACTAACGCGTCACAGGGCGTAAAACGCTCGCCGTATTGCTGCATTAATGTACGTAATGTATTGACGATCTCGCCCGCACCACGCTGGTCAATATAGCGGAACGGCCCGCCAAGAAACGGCGGGAACCCGATGCCAAACACTGCCGCGATGTCGCCATCGCGGGCACTGCGGATCACCGCTTCGTCGAGACAACGTACCGCCTCGTTGAGCATCAGCATCACACAGCGCGTGGCGATCTGCTGCTCGCTCTGTTTCGCCTGGGGTTTTAACTGCAGCAGGCGGTACAGACTGGCATCGGCCTGACGTTTGCGCGGCCAGCGCGTGCGCTGATAATCATAAAAACCTTTCTGGTTTTTGCGCCCTTTACGATCGTCAGCCAGGATAGCGCTCACCGCCTGCGGCGCGCTGAAGCGTGAACCGTAAGCCTGTTCGAGAATCGGGCTGATTTTGCTGCCGACATCAATACCGACTTCATCCAGCAGCTGCAGCGGGCCGACCGGGAAACCAAATTTCACCAGTGCGCTATCAATGTGTTCAATGGGCTCGCCCTCCAGCAGACAACGCATGGCTTCATTTATATAGGGCGCGAGAATGCGGTTAACATAAAAGCCGGGACGGTCGGCGACCACCACGGCGGTTTTGCCCTGACGACGCGCCAGATCCACCGTGGTGGCCAGCGTCTGTGCTGAAGTGCCGCTATGCGGAATCACCTCGACCAGCGGCATCTTGTCTACCGGACTGAAGAAGTGCAGGCCGATAACATTCTCCGGGCGCTGCGCGCCGGCGGCGATCTGCGCAATCGGCAGCGAGGAGGTGTTAGACGCAAAGATGGTGTGCGGCTGACAGTGTTCTTCAATCTCGGCCACCATTTGCTGCTTCAGCGCCAGATCCTCAAACACCGCTTCGATCACCAGATCGCGCTGGCGGAAGCCCTGATAATCGGTGCCGCCGCTGATGCGCGCCATCTGCTGCTGGCGTTCCGCCGGCTTGAGCTGGCGACGTTTTACCTTTTTGCTCAGCAAATCCCAGCTGTACTGCAGCGCGTGGTTAACGCCGTTAAGGTTGATATCGCGGATTCGCACCGGCAGACCGGCTTTCAGCGCGGTGACGCTGGCAATCCCACCGCCCATCAGCCCGCCGCCCAGCACGCCAATCTGCTGCAGCGGGCGCGGCGGCGCATCCGCCATCGGCTCTTTCTTCAGGGCGGTGGAAGCAAAAAACAGGCTGCGCAGTGCGGCCGACTGCGCGGTCATCGCCAGCTCGCCAAACGCACGCGCTTCCGCGGCGTGACCGGCGGCGCTGCCCTGCTCCAGACCGATGCGCACCACCTGCAAAATACGGTCGGTGGCCGGATAGTTACCGTGGGTTTTACCGTCGGTCTGGCGTTTGGCCAGCGTAAACAGCAGCGGACGCGCCAGCGGCCCCTGCAGCAGGCGATCGCGGCGCGACAGGCTGCGTGTGGCATGCTTTCCTTTATGGACACGTGCCACGGCGGTTGCCAGCAGAATCGCCTGCGGCACCGCATCATCCACCAGGCCAAGCTTCAGCGCCTGCTTAGCGCGCAGCTGTTTGCCGCTGAGGATCAGCGGCAGCGCCTGCTGCACACCAATCAGACGCGGCAACCGCTGGGTGCCGCCGGAACCGGGCAACAGGCCGAGCTGCACCTCTGGCAGGCCGAGACGGGTTTTCTCATCCAGCGAGCAGATGCGCGCATCGCAGGCCAGCGCCAGCTCCAGCCCGCCGCCAAGACAGGCTCCATGAATGGCGGCGACCACCGGGAACGGCAGCGCGGCGATCTCCGCCATTACTTCCTGTCCCTGCCGCGCCAGCGCTTCAGCCTGCTGCGCCGTTTCACAACTGGCGATCATGCTGATGTCCGCACCGGCGACAAAGTTGTCGCGTTTGCCCGAAATCAGCACGAGGCCCGCCAGCTGCGCATCGCTGCGCGCCTCCGCCAGCACCGCGCGGATTTGCGGCACAAACTCCGCTTTCAGGGTGTTCATCTTTTCGCCCGGAACATCAATGGTGATCACCGCAACGTGATCCGGACGCATCTGTAAATGGAATGCAGATTCACTCATTATTCGGCCTCCAGAACCATCGCGCTGCCTAATCCGCCAGCGGCACAGGCGGTCACCAGCCCTAAGCCGCCGCCGCGCCGCCGCAGCTCATGCAGCGTTTGCGTGATCATGCGCGCGCCGGTGGCGGCGAACGGATGACCGTAGGCGATGGAACCGCCCAGCACGTTGAAACGCGTCTCGTCGACTTCGCCCAGCGTGCGATCGCGCTTCAGCACCTCGCGCGCAAAGCGTTCATCGTTAAACAGCCTGAGGTTGGCCAGCGTTTGCGCGGCAAAGGCTTCATGCATGTCGATCAGCGTCAGATCGCCGAGGGTAATGCCGGCGCGATCCAGCGCCAGCGGTGATGCGTAAGCCGGTCCGAGCAGCATGTCCTGCCAGACATCAATCGCGGCAAACGCATAGCTGCGCAGGTAACCGAGCGGTGTAATGCCCAGCTCACGCGCGCGCCCTTCGCGCATCAGAATCAGCGCCGCCGCGCCATCGGTCAGCGGCGTGCTGTTGGCCGCGGTGACCGAGCCGTGGCGACGGTCAAACGCCGGACGCAGCTTTGCATAATCCGCCGCGCTGGCGTTGAAGCGAATATTGTTGTCCTGCTCAATCGGTGCTTTCCACGGCGGCACAAACGCCGGCATCACTTCCTGCGCCAGCACGCCGGATTGCCAGGCCTGTGCGGCACGCTGGTGCGAGCGCAGCGCCAGCGCGTCCTGCTGCTCACGCGTAATACCGTGCGTTTTGGCCATCTGCTCGGCGGTGTCGCCCATGCGTAAACCGGTGGAGTATTCCGCCACGGCCGGCGGCACCGGCAACAGATCGCGTGGGCGCAGGCGGCGTAAGATGTGTAATTTTTTGCTCAGGGTGCGGGCTTTGTTAAGGTCAACCAGCGCGCGCGCCAGCGTTTTGCTGACGCCAATCGGCAGCACCGAGGAGGAGTCGGCACCGCCGGCAATGCCGGCATCGATAGTGCCGGCCATTAGGCTTTCCGCCACGTTGGCCACCGCCTGAAAGCTGGTGGCGCAGGCACGGCTCACGCTGTAGGCATCGGTGTGCACGCTCAGCCCGCTGCTCAGCACGATTTCACGCGCGATGTTGGGGGCTTCCGGCATCTGCACCACCTGGCCGAACACCAGCTGATCGATCACCTCCACCGGCAATTCGCTGCGCGCCATTAATTCGCTGACCACCATGCGCCCCAGCTCCAGCGCCGGAATGCCGTGAAAGTCGCTTGCCTGGCGGGCAAACGGGGTGCGTAATCCGTGGGTAATGGCGATACGTTCGCCCTGACGCGTCAGCAGCGGCTGCGCTTTGCTCATTGCACTCACCTGTAATTTACGACCTGAGCATCATTGCCCAACAGGTCTGACCTGATCATCAGTGTTAACCAGGTGTTGCTAAGTCGCCAATAACAGAAGAAAAAAAGTGCGAGGAGTAACACGAAAAAGAGGCAACGCTGCCGAAAAAGCGGGTCGGCAGCGGCGGGATTAGCGTAAGCCGAGCTGGAAAATCAGGGTTTCGGCCTGGCAGGCAAAGGTGAAATCGACGTCCAGGCGCACGCCGTCTGCTTCGTCGGTAAAGCGCGAATGAATCTCGCACGGATCGGACTCGACCTGGCGCGCTTTGGCGCTCAGCTCGGCCAGCATTGCTTCTGCCGCCTGACGGTCAGCGAACATGCCTGACCAGCTGGCGCTGCAATCGGTATTGTCCATCACGGTGCCCACGTCAACGCAGCAGCAGGCTGCCGTTTCGTTCGCACTACAGTTTCTAATGGCATCAGTCATGTTTTTCTCCTGACGATAAATCAACACTATCGGATCATTTTCTGCTGCAAAGTGTACGCCGGATGCCACGTCGCGGCTATCTTCCGCCCGCTAAGTGACGAATATCACACTAAAATTTGATCCAAAACAAATTTGACTCGCTATGCTAGAGCAGAACCGCAAGGATTTTGTTAAGCAGATCTGATTTTATCGATCAAAGCAGAAATATTTTAAAAACAATATTGCAACAAATACACAGGTCGGACCTATACTCGTCGCACTGGTCTGATATGTGTCTGTATCGTCAGTCCCTACAATCCGCCGTCCTTTGTTACGCGACGTAACTACGTTTAATAATAATTTAGATGAGGTTGTGGTCATGAACCATAAGAACCTGTTTGCAAAGTCAGCTGTGGCAGCTGCAGTGGCGCTCGTCTCTTCTCACGTCTACGCCGCAGGCTTTCAACTTAACGAATTCTCAGCAATCGGCCTGGGCCGCGCCTATTCCGGTGAAGGCGCCATGGGTGATACCGCCGCCTCTGCCAGCCGTAACCCAGCCACTATGGCCCTGATGGACCGCCCTTCTTTCTCCATCGGTGCCGTCTATATCGACCCGGAAGTGGATATCAGCGGTAACAGCCCGACCGGCAACAGCCTCAACGCCAGCAATATTGCGCCAAACCAGTGGATCCCGAACATCCATTATGTGCATCCGATTAATGATCAGTGGTGGATTGGCGCCTCGGCCACCTCGAACTACGGTCTGGCCACCGAATTTAATAACGGCTACACCGCGGGCGGCTTCGGTGGCAAAACCGATCTGATGACCGGCAACTTCAACCTCAGCACCGCTTATCGGTTAAATGATAACTTCAGCTTCGGCGTCGGCTTTGACGCGGTGTACGCCAAAGCGAAAATTGAGCGCTACGCCGGTGAAGCCGGTGCCCGCGCCGGTCTGCCGGCCGATACCCAGGTCGCGCACCTGAAAGGTGACGAATGGGGCTACGGCTGGAACGCCGGTATCCTGTATGAAGTGGATAAAAACAACCGCTTCGGCTTCACCTATCGTTCCAAAGTGAAGATCGACTTCGACGGCGACTATAAGAGCAATATCCCGCGCGCCTTCAACGGCACGCCGCAGGCGATTGCGCTGGGTCTGCCGTATGGCACCAGCGGCGCCACCATTCCGGGTTCGCTGACGCTGAACCTGCCGGAAATGTGGGAAGTGTCCGGCTGGCATAAAGTGGCGCCACAGTGGGCGGTGCACTACAGCCTCGCCTATACCAGCTGGAGCCAGTTCCAGGAGCTGAAAGCCACCGGCAGCAACGGCCAGACGCTGTTCTATAAAGATGAAGGCTACCGTGATGCATATCGCATCGCGTTAGGTACCACTTACAACTACGACGATAACTGGACGTTCCGTACCGGTATCGCGTTTGATGACAGCCCGGTGCCGGCGGATAAACGCTCCATCTCGATTCCGGATCAGGATCGCCTGTGGCTGAGCGCCGGTGCGTCTTACGCCTTCACGCCGGACGCGTCGGTTGATGTCGGGGTTTCCTATATGCACGGTCAGCACGTGACGGTGAAAGAAGGTCCTTATACCTTTAATTCCGAAGGTAAGGCCTGGCTGTACGGCGCTAACTTTAACTACAAATTCTGATAATCAGTGCAGCGGCCCATGCGGGTCGGCAGCTGAAAACAAAACGGCGACCTGTTGGTCGCCGTTGTCATTTATTGAGAGTCGATATCTTTTAAATCGTCCTGAATCGCGCTGGCGTTCGGGTTCTCCTCCGGCTTCAGCTTGCCGCCGCTGGCGAGGAAATCGTTACGCTGGAAATAGGCGTTGCGGATAAAGGCGTACGGATCCTGCTGCTGTCTGAGCAGGCCATCGGAATCAAGCAGCTGCGCGCGCGTTTCCACCCCTTCCAGCGTCCATTTACCAATCGACATCGGCCAGGTAAGCCAGCTCAGCACCGGATAAAGCGTATCGACGTAGTCGCCGCCATCCTGACGCACGGTAAAGCTGCCGTAACCTGGCAGCACCACGTACGGACCGTAGCCAACGCCATAACGGCCCAGCGTGCTGCCAAAGTGGTGCGGCACTTCACGCGCCAGCTGAGGATTGGCTTTGCCGGCGACGTCGATGAAACCGCCAAGGCCGAGCACGGTATTCAGGAAGAAACGGGTAAAGTGAATGCCCGCCTGACGCGGCTCGCCGACCAGAATCGAGTTCACCATGCTGGCCGGTTCATCAAGGTTACCGAGGAAGTTGCTCAGCCCGGTACGGGCCGGCACCGGCACGTAATCACGCCAGGCAACCGCCACCGGGCGCACCACATAGGGATCCAGCACGTTGTAGTTGAAGTTAAACATCGTGCGGTTGAACCCTTCGAGCGGATCGCTGCGCTGCGCAGGCGTCGTCTCGTCGGCCGGTTTGGAACTGGCACATCCCACCAGCAGTAAACTGGCCAGCGCCAGGCCGGTCAGGCGATTATTCATTCTTCTCTCCCTGTGCAGATAAAAGGTGTATCGCTTCAGGGCTGCTGCTGATTGACCTCAACAGCCATCGGCTGGTGACCATCCCAGGGGGTGACCGCGCTTAAACCAAACCAGTCGCCGGACTGCGGATTAGCACTACCATCGCGCGAAATGCGCACCCTGACCTGCACCTGATGCTGCGCCGAAAGCAGGCGGTCCGGCATCATGGCGTTGCTGTCATCCAGCGTAAGCGATAGCGGGAAGTGGCTGAGCGGTAAACGCTTTACAGCCACAGGCACCGGTGAAACACCGTCAGACACAGAAATATACAACACTCCGCCCGGCGGTAACATTTTTTCTGCCTCTGGCGTTAAGCTCACCGTCAATGCCAGCTGGCTATTTTGCTGTCCCGCGTCGGTTTTCGCTTGTTCAATGCTGCGCTCTATCATGGTAATGCGTCGATCGCCGGCCGGCAGCAGCTTCAGCATCACCTGCCATGCGCCAATCGCTTCGCCATACTGCTGCTGCTCAAAGGCATTGAACGCCAGCAGACTGAGGGTGCGCACGTTGCTGTGGTCGCGCTTCAGCAGGTCTTTCAGCAGCATATTGGCCTGGCGGTTATCCTGCGGATCGCTGGAGCGCGTCAGCACTTCGGCATAATCCTGCTGCAGTTCAAGGTTATCCGGCGCCAGCTGCAAAGCGTGCTCAAAGGCCTGGCTGGCATCGGTGGCGTTGTTCAGCACCATGCCGAGGCGGCCCAGCATCGCCCAGTCATTGAGGTTTTGCGGATCGTTTTGCAGCGAGGTGCGCAGGCCGAGCTGCAGACGCGCCAGCTCTTCCATGGTCAGCGGCTGCGCATTGGGATCCATCACCCGGGCGCGCAGCGCCGGGTACTCCTGCTGCACGCTCTGCCAGCCCGCCAGCTGGGCGAGGCCACCGGTTTTCAGATAAACGCCCACCGACACCAGCACCAGGACGATCACGCCCGGCAGCAGTACCCAGCGGCTGCTGTGATGCGCGCGTGCCGCCGCGTCGCCGGGCACGTCGGTCAGCAGCGTTTGCTGCAGTTCACGCACCATCTCCGGACGTTCACTGACCACGCCCTCGGCTTCGTCATGCTCCAGCTCGCGCAGACGCTGCTGATAAAAATCGGTATTGAGACGATCGCGATCGCCGCTGCTGGCCTGACGCTGCCGCCAGCCGGCACCGACAAACAGCGCCGTCGCCGCCGCCAGTAAAATAATCAGGGTAATCCAGAATCCAGTCATTACGGCTTCCCGTCACGCTTCAGAATCGCCGCAAGGCGCTGTTGTTCATCGTCATCCAGCTCGCTGTGCGCGTTGCCGCGTCGGCTGCGCAGAATAATAATCAGCCCGCCAAGCACCACAAACAGCGCCGGCCCAACCCACAGAATCAGCGTCGACGGCGTCACCGGCGGTTCATAAGTGACGAAGTTGCCGTAACGCGCCACCATGTAATCAATGATCTGCTGGCGGCTCTGGCCCTGCTTCATCAGCTCATACACTTTCAGCCGCATGTCGGCGGCAATCATCGCGTTGGAGTCGGCAATACTGTTGTTCTGGCACTTCGGGCAGCGCAGCGATGCGGTGAGCTCGCGATACTGCTCCTCCTGCTGGACAGAATCGAACTGATAAGTATCGATTGCGGCCCACAGGCTGGTGCTCAGCAGCAGACCCGCGATCAACATAAGCAGTTGCTTCATACGCCGGCCTCCCTGCTGTATTTCTGCCACAGCGGCTTCACCTCTTCATTCCACACCCGATCGTTCATGTCGCCGGCGTGGCGGTAACGGATAATGCCGTGGCCATCAATCAGGAAGGTCTCCGGCGCGCCGTAGACGCCGAGATCCAGACCGAGCATGCCGTCGCCGTCGTACAGGCTCAGCGCATATGGATTGCCGAGCGTGTTAAGCCAGGTGACGGCTTTGCTGCGATCGTCTTTGTAGTTGAGGCCAACCACGCGGATGCCCTGCTCCGCCAGCGTGTTGAGATATTGATGTTCGGCGCGGCAGGTCGGGCACCAGGTGGCCCAGACATTCAGCAGCAGCGGTTTACCATCGGTCAGCACCTGCTGGTTATAGATTTTACCCGGCTGATCCAGCGCTTCGAGTTTAAATACCGGCACCGGTTTACCGATCAGCGCCGATTCGAGGCGCGTAGGATCGTCACCGCTGGCGTTGCGCGTCAGCTGCCACAGCAGCGCCGCCGCCAGCAGCAGAAACAGGACTAAAGGAATAAACAGGATCTTTTTATTCATGCCAGTTCCTCGCGCTGCGCTTTTTTGCGCGAGCGGTAGCGCGGATCGAGCAGGCACAGCAGGCCGCCCACCGCCATAAACACGCCGCCGAACCAGATCCAGCGCACAAAGGGTTTGTAATAAATACGCACCGCCCAGGAACCGTCATCCAGCTCTTCGCCCAGCGCCGCGTAGAGATCGCGCGTGAAGCCACCGCTGATCGCCGCTTCCGTCATCATGGTACGCGCTGCGGTATAGAAGCGTTTCTCTGCATGCAGCACCGCTTCTGGCTTACCGTTGCGTGTGACATCAATAATCGCCACGCCGCCGCTGTAGTTAGGGCCCTGCAGATTGTGCACGTCGCGGAAAATAAAGTGATAGTTGTGGATATCCACGCTGTCGCCGGCCTTCATGCGCACGTCACGCTCAACGCTGTATTGGGTGCTAAAGGCAATGCCCACCACCGTCACCGCCACGCCAAGATGGCCCAGCACCATGCCCCAGTGGCTGCGCGACAGATGGCGCAATCCCGCCAGAAAACGATGCCGATGGGTAGCGCGTTCGTGCAGCTCCATCAGCGTCAGCAGGATCACCCAGATGGCCATCAGCAGGCCAATCACCGTCATCGCTTCGATGCGATCCTGCAACAGCCACGGCAGCACGATCGACAGGATCAGCGTCACCAGCAGACCCACACCGAGCCGCTTCCACAGCTTTTGCGGCTCATCGCGGCGCCAGCGCACCAGCGGCCCGATGCCGAGCATCAGTGCGAACGGCGCCATCAGCCAGGTGAACATGGTATTGAAGAACGGCTCGCCAACCGAAATGCTGCCCAGCCCGAGCTGTTTATGCACCAGCGGCAGCAGCGTACCGAGCAGCACCACCAGCATTGCGGCAATCAACAGCACATTGTTCCCCAGCAGGAAGGATTCGCGCGACCAGGCTTCGCTCTGCACGCGGCTGCGCACCTGGCCCCCTTTCAGGGCGTACAGCAGCAGCGAACTGCCGATGACAATCACCAGGAAGGCGAGGATAAACATACCGCGCGCCGGATCCGAGGCGAACGAGTGCACCGACACCAGCACGCCGGAACGCACCAGGAAGGTGCCCAGCAGACTTAATGAGAACGCGGTAATCGCCAGCAGCACCGTCCATGACTTAAAGCTGCCGCGTTTTTCTGTCACCGCCAATGAGTGCATCAGCGCAGTACCGGCCAGCCACGGCATAAAGGACGCGTTTTCGACCGGATCCCAGAACCACCAGCCGCCCCAGCCGAGTTCGTAATACGCCCACGCGGAACCGAGCACGATACCAATAGTCAGAAATACCCATGCCGCGGTGGTCCACGGACGTGACCAGCGCGCCCAGGCGGTATCCAGCCGGCCCGCCATCAGCGACGCAATGGCAAAGGCAAACGCTACCGAGAAGCCAACATAGCCCATATAGAGCAGCGGCGGATGGAAGATCAGCCCGATATCCTGCAGCATCGGGTTGAGGTCGCGCCCATCAATCGGAAAGTTCGGCAGCGTGCGGGTAAACGGATTCGAGGTGAGGATGATGAACAACAGGAAGCCGAGGTTGATCATCCCCATCACCGCCAGCACGCGCGCCAGCGCATCCTGTGGCATGCCGCGGCTGAAAATCGCCACCGCTAATGTCCAGGTGCTGAGCAGCAGCACCCACAGCAGCAGCGATCCTTCATGCGCGCCCCAGGTGGCGGCGATGCGGTAATACACCGGCAGCAGCGAATTGGAGTTGGTGGCAACGTAGCCGACGGTAAAATCGTTGACCACAAACGCGTGCACCAGCACGAGGAACGCGGCGGCGATGCACAGGAACATGCCCCAGGTGAGCGGACGCGCCAGCGCCATCAGTCGGCCATCCTGACGCGCTGCGCCCCACAGCGGATAAATACTCAATAACAGCGCTAAGCCCAGCGCCAGACACAGCAGAAAGCTGCCAATTTCCGGCATCATGATTGCGTACCCGCCTGCTGATAGGCCGCTGCCGGTCCATTATGATTCTTCTTCATTGCGTCCTGAATTTCCGGCGGCGTGTACTTCTCATCGTGCTTCGCCAGCACCTCTTTGGCGTTGACCAGATTCCCGTCCTCCAGCACGCCCTGCGCCACCACGCCCTGCCCTTCACGGAACAGATCCGGCAGAATGCCTTCGTAGCTGACGCTGACCACGCCGTTGGCATCATACAGTTTGAACGACACCGCCAGCGTTTTCGGATCGCGTTTGACGCTACCGGGCATCACCATGCCGCCGACGCGCAGGCGCTGACCGGCCTCCGGCTTCTGGTGATCCTCACCTTTGCCGTAGAGAATTTCACTCGGGGTGTAGAACAGGTCGATGTTGGAACGCAGCGCGTACATCACCAGCGACGTGGCAAGGCCTAAGCCCACCAGCACCGCCACCACCACATACAGGCGGTTACGACGACGGATATTCACACGGACTCTCCTGCTGCTTCACTGGCAGCTTGTTTAGCTTTTGCCGCGCGGATGCGGCGCTCGCGGGACTGACGCTGGCGAATCTCTGCCAGCAGGCGGCGACGGAACAACACGGTGTGCAGCAACAGACCGATCAGCGGAATCAGCGTAAAACACACGGCCAGCCAGACGTAAAAGGCATAACCGCCCATGGCGAAAAACTCGCTCCACGATGAGAAGGCAGGCGTCATGCTTTGCGTCCTCCCTGCGCCACGTCAATCGCCCACGGGCGGTGACGCTCGGTAAACAGAATCAGGTTGCGCAGACGCATCAGGGTGAGTGCACCAAACACCAGCAGATAGCCGAGAATCGACCAGCGCAGCGGCGTGCGCATGCTGGGATCGATCGCCTGTTGCAGAATGCCCGACGAGCCCTGATGCAGCGTGTTCCACCACTGCACGGAGAAGTGAATAATTGGCAGGTTAACCACGCCGACCAGAATCAGGATGCCGGCCGCGCGTCCGGCGGTGCGGCGATCGTCGAAAGAGTGATAGAGCGCAATCACGCCCATATAGAGGAACAGCAGCACCAGTTCAGAAGTCAGACGCGCGTCCCAAATCCACCAGGTGCCCCACATCGGCTTGCCCCACGCCGAGCCGGTTACCAGTGCGATAAAGGTAAACACCGCACCAATCGGCGCCATCGCCGCAGCCGCCAGATCGGCCATTTTCATCTGCCACACCAGACCGATGAAGGCGGCGATGGCCATCGAGGCATAGACGCCCATAGACCACATCGCCGCCGGCACGTGAATGTACATGATGCGGAAGCTGTTGCCCTGCTGATAATCCGCCGGCGCAAAGCCGAATCCCCAAATCCAGCCGAGCAGCAACGCGCCGACACCCAGGATTGCGAACCAGGGAATCAAGCGACCGCATAGCTGGTAAAGCCGCTCAGGCTTTGCCCACTGGTGTAACCATTTCCACATTGACATTGCTCACACTAAACAAGAATTCGGATGGCGGCCTCTCTGCCGGAGGCCCGCCTTAATGCAGACTGATGCGCAGCGCGGCAGCAGTCGCAAACGGCGACAGCGTGGCGCTGACCGCCAGCATGGCGCCGAGAATCGCCAGATAACCGCCGATCGGTAACCCCTGACCGGCTGCGTCAATCGCCGCGCTGGCAAAAATCAGTACCGGTATCGACAACGGCAACACCAGTAAACTCAGCAATACGCCGCCGCGCCGCAGCCCGACGGTCAGGCCGGTGCCAATCGCACCGAGAAAACTCAGGGTTGGCGTGCCGATCAGCAGCGTCAGCGCCATTGCCTGCCAGCCAGCAAAATCCAGCGACAACAGCAGCGCCGCCAGCGGCGAGAGTAAAATCAGCGGCAGTCCGGTAATCAGCCAGTGCGCAATCACTTTGCCCAGCACGGTGATTGGCAGCGGCGTCGGCAGCAACAGCAGCTGCTCCAGCGATCCATCAAGAAAGTCGTCGCGAAACAGCCGCTCCAGCGCCAGCAGCGATGCCAGCAGCGCGGCTACCCAGGCGACGCCAGGCGCGATGCGCGCCAGCTGCTGCGGCTCAGGGCCAATGCCTAACGGGAACAGCGTAATCACGATCAGAAAAAACCACAGCGGATTAACCACTTCCGCGCCGCTGCGAAAGGCAATCTTTAACTCACGCTGAATAACCCGGCCAAGCATCACGCCCACTCCGATGTAAGACGAATTTTGCGCACGCGCGTATGGCTGTCCGGCAGGTCCTGATGGGTCGTCAGAATCACCACGCCACCGTTATCGGCATGATCGGCGAAGCGCGCCATTAATTTTTCCACGCCGTGTTTGTCGATGGCGGTCAGCGGCTCATCCAGAATCCACACCGGAGCCGGGCTGAGCCACAGTCGCGCCAGCGCCACGCGCCGCTGCTGCCCGGCAGAAAGCTGAGCCACCGGCACCTCTTCATAGCCCAGCAGATTGACCTGCTCCAGCGCGTCATACAGCGTGTCTTCGCTGCGATCGCCGTGCCAGAAATGCAGATTCTCCCGCGGCGACAGCACCGATTTCACGCCCGGATGATGGCCGAGATACAGCAGGTTTTGCTGCCATATTTCGCGCTGCCGGCGAATCGACTGCTGCTGCCAGCGTACTTCGCCCTGCTCTGGCCGGCTTAACCCGGCCAGCAGTCGCAACAGTGAAGTTTTGCCTGCGCCGTTAGGCCCTTCGATTTGCACCACATCGCCCGCCTGCACCTGAAAACTCAGTCCGTGGAACAGGGTTCGCTCATCGCGAACGCAGGCGAGATTAATTACTTCGAGCATAGAAGGGAGATTCATAGCAATAAATGAGGCGGGAATAATACCACATTCAAACCAGGGGCCGAAGTCTGTGCGCAAGCTCCCCCTTCCCCCAAATGGGGTATTCATGCGCATCAGATCAAGAAAGCGCTCAAAAAACCACCTTTGCTAATCTATTGTTACTCTTAATTTGAATCTTTGTAACATTTCGCCCTTGCTAAAAGCGTCTACGCTTATTACGCACTGGCATTATCACCGGGAGAAAAAATGAAGCCATCGCCATCAAATAACACGCATGACAATGACGTGGACAGTGAAGAAAAAGAACAAGGCACGGATATTGAAGTGGACGAAGACGCCCTGCCCTCGCGGGCTGCGGCGATCCATGAAGAGATTCGGCAGGATGGGGAAAAGGAGCTGGAGCGCGACGGCATGGCGCTGCTGTGGTCAGCGATTGCCGCCGGCTTATCGATGGGTGCCTCGCTGATGGCGAAAGGCATTTTCCAGGTGCACCTCGCTGGCGTGCCCGGCGCTTATCTGCTGGAGAATCTCGGCTACACCTTTGGTTTTGTCATCGTGATTATGGCGCGCCAGCAGCTGTTTACTGAGAATACCGTCACCGCCGTACTGCCGGTGATGCATAAACCCACCGGCGGCAATTTTATGCTGCTACTGCGGCTGTGGAGCGTGGTGCTGATCGGCAATTTAATTGGTACCGCGCTGGGCGCGCTGGCGTTTAATCATATGCCAATTTTCGATGACGCTACGCGCCAGGCCTTCACCGCCATCAGCGAAAAAGTGATGGAGCACACGCCGGGCGAAATGTTTGCCAACGCAGTGATTTCAGGCTGGATCATCGCCACCATGGTGTGGATGTTTCCTTATGCTGGCGGCGCCAAAATTGTGGTGATCGTGATGATGACCTGGCTGGTGGCGCTGGGCGATCTGGCACACATTGTGGTCGGATCGGTTGAAGTGCTGTATCTGGTATTTGCCGGCACGCTGCCGTGGCAGGAGTTTTTGTGGCCGTTTGCACTGCCCACCCTGCTGGGCAACATCACCGGCGGTACGCTGATTTTTGCCCTGATCAGTCACGCGCAGATCCGTAACGACATGAGCGAAGCGGCCAAAGCCAAAGCGCGAGCTGAACAGAAGCGTAAAGGGAGGCAGGAAAAGCAGAAAGATCAGGAAAAAGCGTGATCGTCACCGCCTGATTGCTGACACTTTGAGCAAACAGGCGGCCTACGGTTAAAATCCCCTGCACGGTGCGCTATACTGCGCGCCGCACGTCTCCTTAGTTAAATGGATATAACGAGCCCCTCCTAAGGGCTAGTTGCAGGTTCGATTCCTGCAGGGGACACCATCTTTTATTTCATATCATCCTGCCGCATCTAAAAAGCCTTGCATTTCAAGAAGATAATCATTTTTCGTTATCATATTTTGCCTGCTAACGTCTAATAGAATCCTTACGCGGATATGTATAGTTTTGCGTAAAACCCGGTTCGTTCTTTTTTCTATTCACATATGTTGCCATCGATACCCAAACCCAGACTACGCGTACTAAAGCTATGCCCCTTCAATAATGGCGCATGCTTATCACTGCTAATAGAACCCAATGATCTAAGGGCTGGCGATTCAGAAATGGCTTATCAAGCGAACAGCCACTTGAATGATTGACCGTCCTGTAAAAAATTGAGGACAGTGTTACGTTAGAGCAAGATCCGCCGCCAATGCGGTGGAGTTTTTAACTTTTCTGGGGTAACGGGCAGAGCTAAATATAATTTTGCGCCCGATATAGCTATCACATTAAACAGGCCCCATCAGAACTACTTTTTTCCTGACACAGACAGAGATTCCAGCTTTCGTTGAAGCGCTTAAAGGGTATCAGGGAAGCTCACTGACTAAATACGCTACACAGTTACTTATGCTTACTGGTGTTCGCAGCGTTGAATTTAGTAAGGTTTCGTGGTGTGAGTTTGATTTGGTTAACGATCTGTGGGAAATCGCGAAATGGCGAATGAATAAGCACAACTCTCATTTGGTATCGCTATCGTCTCAAGTAGTTGAGATTTTCATTAGAATGAAGATAATAGCGGGAGAATACCTACTGATTTTTCCTGGCAGAAATGACGTCAAAAAGCTAATAAGCGATGCCAGAATAAATAAATTGATAAATACTGGCTGGCATTAAGGAGAGATTGATGGGACATAGTTTTCGCTAATGACGAGCAAGTTACTATATAAACATAGATTAGAAAATGCGTGGATTTAAATTCAGCTTGCGCATGTTGATAAAAAACCTATTAGAGAAATTTACAAACATGCACTTTAAATTTAAGAGAATAGATATCTTTCAATGGTATGCAGAGTATAAAATAAATATTAAAATTACGACCTATGATTATTTAATCAAATTAGATCATCTCCCAAAACACTACCAATTGCACTTTCAATTATCTCAGCACTTTTAACTATAAACTTAGCGCGCTCGAGTAGTTCATCATAGCATATAATATCTATACTTTTAAGATTTCTACGATAAAGCTCAAAGGTTTTCTTTTTTATTTCTTTTTCGCGTTCACTTCCATCTATTGAATCTAACGAACCGATTATTAATATGCATTCAGCATCATATGTTTTTTCATAGATACGCTCTCCATCTGAATTGTAGTTTTCTCTTTGACTTTCAATTTCCCAGTTAGCTTTTTGAGCAAGTATTTGGCTGACTGCGTCTGTTAACTCACTTGAAAGCCGCCATGAATCAGCCCTATTTTTCCTGTTGACAAAAAGACTTGTTTCGGGAGTCTTTAGTTCAACAATTTTAGTGAAGCGAGAATCAGACACAAGGAAATCAGTTATTACATTATTCGAACCATTAAGATCAGTATGTGATATATGGGCCTCACGCTGAATAATTTTGAGATACTTATATCTAAGCCCATAACCAAATAACCACTCATTCTTTTCAAAAAAAGCCTGCCAGTGCGGCTCATTATAATGAGCCGCATTATCAAGCATGGTTTGATATTTTTTCAAGCTATCCTTTCTACCCAAGATAGTATTGATGTCGTCATTTGTAAGGCGATTAGTGATTACATTTTGGAGAGCTAAAACCAATGAGGCATTATCAGCATGTTCAAGCAGCCTCATAATTTGCTCATGATTTTCTCCTACCTCAACGAAACGCCCCGTAGCCGTGGAACTTATATCACGAATTAAGCTATATTTAGACAAGTGCTGATAGAGAGCTTTTAAATGACTGATTTCTAATTGGCAAGTAAACTTAGGCGCTCCAGTATTTGTGCAATGAGCAAATATATGAGACTTTAATTCTGACGCATCCTTTGACTCTTGGTCGAGTCCAGAAATATTT
Source organism: gamma proteobacterium symbiont of Scutellera amethystina (assembly GCF_059730845.1). Lineage (NCBI taxonomy): Bacteria > Pseudomonadati > Pseudomonadota > Gammaproteobacteria > gamma proteobacterium symbiont of Scutellera amethystina. The sequence continues at coordinate 1,350,950 of NZ_AP035935.1, read as the reverse complement.
AACTTTAATTCATTTACTCCGTCACTACCAATGATAAAAGAATGATCGATGCTCATACTTACACCTTTGCAATCACATTAGCATAGCCAGCCCATGATGGATTATACGCATGGTGAATTTCGAAAGAAGGGGAATCGCCTAAAATTTTAACATTTGAAATTTCAAGAATATCAAACATTCTAAACTCATTGTATCCTTTATCAGAATCTGTAACTCCAGCAGTCTGAACTAAGTGGACTTTGGTGGATTCTGTTCCATCTTTTTTTCTCATTATAAAAACCGCATGCGTATTTCCTATTCTTTCACCAATCACTTTACCTTCTTTGTTATATTCAAAAGAGATTGGCTTATGTTGTTGAATGGCTTGCTGTAATAGTTTTAATGACATAACATTTTCCTTATGTATTGAAATTAACAATAAATAAACAGCTATCATTTATTTGAGCAGCGGATTTCCAGATAGAAGCGTTGTTTCACACTCAATACAACAATTAGCTGAAATTTTGTCAAGCTTTTTCCATATTGGCACGCAATAATTTGACTCCTGAAAACGGTGCTACATCGTCCCCTCCAGTTTTCTTTTTAAGAAATTATTTCAGTTTCACTTTTCTTCAAAGCACTATCTCCACCAGTGACAGTAGCGGTTTCACGGCGCAGGTTGCAGGTCAAGAAGTCGCTACGCGGCTCATACGCTTAGCTTATTCACCCGATCGCTCTGCCACCCCAATGCTGTTTTTCATCTGCCACAAGGTGTAAATCTGCGATCGCAGGTGTTGTTCGAGCTGACGGATAAGCTGCTGCCGCTGGGGGGCACTGGCTGGTAGCGAGTGGATTTGCCGCAATTGTTCCTCAATGGGCTCAGCCTGCTGAAAACGGGTCATCATGCCAAATACCGAGGACTTCAGCTCACTCACCGTGATGTATTTGCCTTTTTGCTCATCCAGTCCATTCAGCCGCTCGCTTAACTGTGCCAGCTTCATCATTCCCTGATGCCAGGCCGCAAGGTTTTGCGCTGGCAACGTGCTGGCCTCAAGCTGATGCTGCCACCGAGCTGATAACGAACCCGCCTGTTCCGGCCACAGCACCTGCGCCTGCTCCACCAGCTGCTGGCCATACGCAATATTCCAGTCGGGCGCGAGTTGTTCCAGACGAGATAACTGCTGCTGCGTGTCGGCGATCAAGGCTGATGGTAAGGACGTTTGCTGCCGCAGCACATCCCGCTGCTGTGACGTGAGTGTGGCGGGCACAGGAGCCAGCGATGCCACCAGCTGAGCCTGCAGTGGATCGGGCCGGTGAAGATATTGCCAGCCACCCACCGCGGCCATGCTGATTAGCAGCATGGTAAACATCCCGGCACTGAAAAATTGCCACTTATTACGACGGGCCAGCGCCGCTGTCTGCACCTTTATCTTCGGCTGATGTTGCTGCTGCGCGACATAAACCCATCTGGCGCTATGCGGAGTTTTCGTTTCATGCGGGTGTGCGGATATCGCCCCGTTATCTAGCGTGGTACCGGGCAAGATGTCGCTGGTCGTATCGTCACGGCTTTCCAGCCTGGCGGCACTGTTGTGCATCAGAGCACGCAATGTATCAAGCTGGCTAAGATGTTTAAGCTCCAGCCGCTGTAACACGGTCCCCAGCCGGGTAAGCAATTGTTCAGCACGATAAAGCTGACTCAGATCGTCATAATTCAGGGAAAGGGTGCGCATCTGCTGCTGCACGCGCTGGCTCAGGCTGGTGAGAATGTCCATGCGCGCGTGGATCGGTTGCGGCCACAGCGCCCCCCACTGGTGGCTCACTAGCGCTTCCAGTAGCGCCAGACCTTCATTCAACCCGACCAGGCCGGCCAGCTGCAGGCGGGCAAGCGTGTACCAGGCCGCGGTCTGCAACTCCACTCCATTTTGTTCGAACAGAGAAAGGCAGCGTTGTTCAACATAAAGCCAGTCTATATCTGGCCGTGCCGGATGGGTCAATTTGCTCAGCTCTTCACGCAGAGCCGCATAATCCGGCAGCTTACGCGGGTCGCTACCGGTTTTAATCCGACGGGCAGGCATGTCATTCATGACTTATTGTCCCTGTGAGGTATGTACAGCGTGGGAGGATAATTACTTATGCAGTCTGTTTTTTTGCCTGTTCTGAGCGAGGAACGATGCAAATATTTCTTTACCGCCCCCCTCTTTCCCGCCTTAATTAATATTGATTACCGGTGCAAATAGGTAAATTCGTATAGCCGGATTGGCTGGCCATATAAAGCGGAGCGCAAGTCGGTTTTCGTGGTTGCAAATCGTTTTGATCCTGAGGCTGAGCCACCGGCTGTGGCTGTTTCTTTGATGTAACGATCTTTTTGGTCTGCGTTTTGCCGCTGCTGAGCGGTGATTTTACCTGCTGCGTGTTATCTGACGAATCATACCTGGAGCAAAATTTCTTTGACTGACTCAGACTTCCGTCATTACAAACAAAACGACCATCTGAGGTACAGTGTGCAATACCACCCTTTGCACCAGAACAGGGTTTTCTGCCTCTGGCCGCCTCTGCCTGCAGAGTCACTAATAAGCTAAAAACCAACAGCGGTATCAATTTTTTCATATTCAAATCCATGTGTTATTTTATTATTCAGCCTCGTTCGTAATAATGCCGCTTAGATTTGCGCTTTACCATCAAGATATTGCTGCTGCCTGAGATGCCGCAACAGAACGCGCCCCTCGGGCATAAATTCAGTGCCGTACCGCACCAGACCGAGTCCCTTCAGTTCCGCATCAATCGCGTAGCGCAATTCGCCGGGCTGCGCCTGCTCCAGCAGCACCACTCTGATGCTTTTCAGGCGCGGCTCATACCTGAGCAGAACAGCAGACAGGGTGCCAATCAGCTCATGGGCAGTACCCGGCATGCCCTGCAGGATTTTGGTCATATCGGGCAGACCATAGTCCGGCAGATGCGCCAGCGTGCCGGCGCGGCAGTTGAGGATGCGCTGCATGTTATCGAGCACGGACAAAATCACCTGATTCTGTTCGCTGACCTGATGCAGGTCGAGGCCGCCGGTGAAGTTGCCGGTGAGCATTTCATACAGCGAAGGTGTGTTATGTCCCTGGGGCATCAGTCGTCCTTGAGCGGTTGTAGCGTCAAATGGTTGTTACCGGCTTCCAGAATGCGCGGCTTATCCGGGTCAAGGTCTTCACGCCCTATCACCAGCTTCCAGGTGTTGTTAACTCTATCCGGATGGCGGAACAGTCCTGCCACGGCGACAAACTGCGCATCTTCTTCCATTGGCATATCGAGGTTCGCCTCACCGCCAGGTTTTACCACCACATCCCGGGTCGCCAGCAGATCGGCTTTCAGGATGGTGTCGCCATCCCTGAGGAGCTGCTGATAGACCGTTTTGTCGAAGGTTTTACGGTCTTTCAGCTGCCAGACCCGAATAACCACCGGCTCAGACAGCGAATTACTTTCACGGGAATCGGTGTTCAGCGCCTCACGGGCGGTGAAATCCAGGTGCAGCACCTTAATCTTTTTGTAAAACACGGCGTTAAATGCCGATTTGGTGCCATCGGTGATACCCTGCGTCACCCCACACCCCGTCAGGCTGAACGCCAGTAGCGCAGGTAGCCAGCATGCGGATTTAATCAAACTTGTACGTAACACGTCGGTTTCCTTGTTGTGATGATGCAGGCTCCAGCCCGGCGTAATAACCCAGTTCCGTGGTAAAGGTCTGCGGAAAATCCTCCGGGAGATATTCGTCTTGCGCGCCCAGAACGCCATTCATCCCCAGCCAGAATGGGCCTTCGCCGAGCGGCGGCGCAACCAGCAGGCGGGTTCGGGTGGTCAGAGTGATTTTTGCTTTAAAGCGCCAGCCGAGATACACCCGCAGCATCACCAGAAAGTCCTGATACAGCAGGCCGTCCGGTTTCCAGCCCTGTGATTCCTGCTCGTTATCGGTGAACAGAGCAATCAGCAACTGGCTGTTGGCATCCATCGCCTCTTCGCCCAGCGGTGTGTTGCCATCCAGCAGAAAATCGTCATCGCCGTAAAAGCCCAGCGGCTGGCTGACTGCCACTGGTCGCAGGCAATACGGGCTCACCTGCACCGTCGTGTCGGGTGCCAGCAGGCTCACCAGGGCCTGCATCCCCTCCTGGGTTTTACCTGGCTGCTGCAGCACACCCAGCAGCGCCAGAAATCGGGACACCGGGGTGGCGATGTGCTCTGCGGTGCCCGGTATCCCAAGTCCCACCAGACCCAGCAGTGACTGCGAGATAGTATCAGTACCGCCGGGCTCAAATGTGGCCGGGTAGGAGTATTTACGCCAGATACGGTAAAACTGCGTCAGGATACGGTGGCTGAAGATATCCAGAAAACCCTGCAGCGCTTCGTGACCTTCGCGACGCTGAGTGATGTCATCGAGATAGGCGGTCGGCAAGGGGGAATCAACCCCGTACATCCCCATAAAGGTCGTGCGGATGAGCGGTGGCTTGCTGTCATCCTCCTCGTCATATTCGACAGCCTTTATTTCGCTGGCCGGAAATCCCATCCCCGGATGTGGCGCAAACCGCACCGGGTCATCCGCCGGGTGGCTGGTCGAACCCATCAGCGGCCTGCCAGGATTACGCTTCTCCAGCAGCTGGCATAAGCGGTAAAAGTTGATGCGGTGAAGGTCGGCTTCCAGCCGCGGGGTCAGCCGGGAATGCGGCGGTTGTGCTTCTCTTCCCATTCCAGGCGCTCTCCAGTCGGTTGCAGGATGATAATCAGGCGGTTGAACAGATAGATATCGGTATACAGCGCAAAGAAGCGGCTCAGCATCTCGCCGAACAGACAGATGTCGCCGCGCCCGGCAAAGCCGTGACTGTCCAGCGTCACCTCAATCTGCACACCGCGTACCAGATAGCCCTGCTCGAAACGCTCGGTTTCGCGGTGCTTAACGTCAATGATGGCTTCCAGCCGACGGCGGTTCATCTCACTGTCGGTCCATTCGTACAGCGCCAGCGTCCCGCGTAGCACGTCGGCATTGTCCATCGTCGACAGGAATCCGCTGCCGAGATGGCTCAGCACGCGCCAGTGGAAACGGTCCTGCGCCGGTGGATAACAGGGTAGTGTCGGCGCACATAGGTTACGCACGGCGATACTGGCTGAGGTGGTTTTCATCACCGTATCAAGCACCGTGCTCTGCAGAGCTCGTCGTGGCAGCTGGCCGTTGGTGCCAGTGAGCGTCAGCGACAGGCTCTCGTCTTCCGGCACCGTGTGGTTATCAAACGCTTCACCGCCGAGGATAAGCCAGGTGTTATGCAGACCGGACGGACCGCGACGTACGCGCGTGTGGTAGTAATATTCGGGGGCCTGATGGCGCATCATGCCGCCTTTATGGCGAAAGCTCGAAAACGGCACATAGCTATGCTGGCTGGATGACATCACCGAATCCACCGCATAAATCTCGGTATGACCATCCTGCACGCGCATCGGGCGCAGCATGTATTCGGTCTGCAGGGAGTTGAGCGTCAGCGGGTCAGATTCCAGCGGGAACAGATTAATCACCGGCACACAGTTCAGGCGCAGATGCTTTTCGGTAAAGCTGAAGTCATGTTCCCAGCGCTCCGCCAGCACCACGTCGATTTCAAACCAGGGGAGTTCAGCCGGAAAGACCACGGTCTCCAGCCCACGCAGGCCCGTGAACATGAATTTCTCGCGGAAGGTGAAATACTCCAGCAACAGCTGATAGCCGCTGAAGCTGCTGCTGCCCTTCGGCCACAGGTCGTCGTTATCGCCAAAGCCCAGCGCGGTGAAATACCCGTCGAGCGGTCTTCTGTCGATGTCACCCGGCAGGCGCAGCCACAGGCGGGCGACATTCATGGTGAAGGCTTCATGCATGGCACAGGCCAGCGGCGCGTCGGCGTTGAAATACAGCGCAATACAGCTCAGGTCGATGCGCGTCCAGTCAGCGAGGTCACTGCAGTGAAAACGCAGAGTAATAACCGAACGCCCGTCAGGGTCAGTCGACAGACGGACATGTTCCAGCGACAACGGCTGAAGCGTCATCTCTCTGGTGGTGGTATACCGGCAGCGCGTGCCCTTCTCGCCGATCGGCCGCGAGTTCACCTCAAAACCTTTGACGATGCGCATCGGCTCTTTCATCTCGCGCCAGTCAGGGGTGAATTCCACCACCGACATGGACGGAATGGTACGCAGGTAATGTGGCCACAGCAGGCTGACCAGCCCTTCGGTTAATTCGGGCAAGTCATCATCGAGCTTCTCGCGCAGCCGGCCCATCAGGAAGGCAAAGCCCTCAAACAGCCGCTCCACGTACGGGTCGCGCGCTCCCGCTTTCTCGAGATTGAGCATTGCCGCCTGCTCGGGGTGAGCACGCGCAAACTCTTCACCTGCTTCCAGCAGGTAGCGCATTTCAGCGTCGTAATAACGCAGGGTTAAATCATCCATAAAAACCTGAATATGTGTGTTTGAAAGGTATGCCTGATGTTTTAGCCGCAAAGCACCGCGCTGCTGGCCGGATCGAGCGCAATCAGACCGGACAGCAGCAGATCCATCTCTGGCTGTAACCGTGATTTATCGGTTTCACTGCGTGTGGCTTTCATGCGTAGCAGTCTGAGGCGGCGGGATTTCACTTCAAACAGCAATGCCGGTGTCCACTGCGTGAGGGTAATTGACTGTGCGGCACTGTCGAGCTCTCCCAGCAGATGCAGCGCCAGTTCATTTTTGCCCTTCTGCTCGGCTACACGGACCATCAGCAGGCGCAGCAGCCATTTGTCTTTCGCGGAATCCGCACCCGGGCGCGTCTGGAGCCAGTGGAGTGTGGCATCCAGACCGTCGGTGTCCGCTTTCTCCAGCGCTTCCGGCTCGAGAGCCAGGATATCGTTATCTGTTTCACCGGCGGCACTGACCGGCTCATCCCGCCAGCCGGACATATCGTCCAGTACGTTCTGATTTATCCAGTTCAGCGTCACTTCATCGGCAAACGGCGTACCGTCATTAAAGGCCAGGGTTTCAAGACCAGTAAGGCGACGCAGTAATCCTTTCAGGTCGGCGGCGATGATCCCGGCCAGCACCTCCTGCCCCGATTTCATCAGCGCCTGGTGGACATACCACTGCAAATCAAGCCAGAGGTGATTAGCGCCACGCGAAAAGGCGCTGTCTGCCTGCTCCAGTATTTCGCCCCAGCTCTGCTGCAGATACAGACGTTTGAGCATGGCACGCTGGTCTGCGCGAGGCGGATCTATGCGGGTTTTGCCTTGTGCATCCGGCGCAGGAATGCTGTGCAGCGTGTCATGACGCAGGCTTTTCATCAGCCGGTGTGCGGCAAGCCAGCCATCGGGTTGCTCACGCAGATATCCGGTCAGTGTACGGGCCTGGGCCAGCAAATCCTGACCAGAGGTGATGCGGCTCAGCACAGGCGCATCTGGCTCCGTCACAGGCGTGGAGAACTGTGACGGAGCCTTATCACCTGCATTCTGCGGTACCACGGCATCCACACCACCGGCCTTCATCAGGCGGGATTCCAGCGCGCTGTACAGGGCATTCAGCTCTGGCCGCGACGCTTCCGGCTCTGTATCCAAACTGTCGCGCAACAGCAGCAGCGCACCGGCAGTGCGCAGTGCATCGTCGCGAATCACTTCCGGCCAGAGTGACAGGCTGTCCAGAACACGGGAGCCTGCGAGCCACTCCAGCGCCGGTTTACGACTCCGCTCGCGCTGAGGATGAAGCTGCGTGCCATAGCGCTGCAGCAATCCCGCCAGCAGCTCAAGTCCTTCGGTAAAACCGGCTTCGCCGTCCTGGTGCAGGCGCGCCCAGCAGTAATAAGTTGCAACCCGGATATCTTTGGCCGCAGTGGTCAGCAGTTTTTCGGCAAGCGTGCAAATCAACCCGGTATCAATGCCGGAGAGTTTATTGACCTCTTCGCGGATACGCTGAAAATCATCATCATAGCCCGGGTCTTCACCGGTCGGATGGGTGTCACTTACCGGCGCAAGCCAGGACTGCCAGTTTTCCGTGCGTGCCTGGGCCTGCTGCCGCAGCTGAGTTTCGTCAGCCTGACAGGCGGTGACCAGATTCTGCAGTGTGCTCATTCTTCGACCTCCTCCATGTCACTGTTTGCGGTGTTAGCCATCAGCGCCTGCGCGGTGGCCGCGCTGTCGACACTGAATATCTGATCCGGCAGCGTGAAACCGCGCAGATCCAGCAACGCCAGCGGACCTTTCCCGAGTTGTGAGCGCAGCACCCACTGCAAAGTGCGACCGTCCGGGGCAGTAAAGCTCATCATCCACTGGCTGCGGTCAAGCTGCTGGCGTTTGCCCTGGTCCAGCCAGCGAATAAAGCCCCAGGTCCCGCTGTAATCCCCGAACAGACGCGCACCGGCGTTGACCGAGGTCCAGGTCAGCATCGTCCCCGGCTTGTAAGTGTCACCCGGCCAGCGGAAGCTCTGCCAGTCGGCCATCTGATTGAAGTAGTGCAGCTTTTGTCCATCAATAATCAACTGGGTTTCCACTACCTGCGGTACAGGACGCGCCTGCAGCTCAAAGCTGATGCCCTGGCTGCCATCGGTGAACAGAATGTCTGACAGCTGGCTCAGCTGATTAATCGCCCGCAGCAAGGCCGGGTTAAAGCTCAGCCCCTGGCTGTTGACCTTATCCGGCACCCACTGGCTGCCCTCTTTGTGCAGCACCCCGTTGAGCTCTGTCGTCAGGAAGCGCTCGATACGCCCGCTGTCCTTACGCACAAATTCAGCCAGCATGGGTAAAGAGGCATCACTTTTGCTGGCGGCAAACGGGAAACGTCCGTCAAAGGCAGTTTGCCAGTTGGCGACAACCGAGCGGCTCCATTTATCATTCAGGCTCGCCGCCGAAGGCTGAAGCACGGTCTCCCAGGCCTGAGTCAGGGGCTGGACAAACATCGTGCTGCCAAAACCACTCCACTCTTCGCCCAGGCTTGCCGAAATCAGACTGCCGTACTGCTGGGTGTCGGTCAGATCCACACTTTTGCCCTGGAACACGGTCTGCGCCAGAGTCTGCATCATTGCCTGCGGATCAGAGGCGCTGGCCACCTGCTGCAGGCGCAGACGCACGCGGGTGATGCGGGTCAGATACGTCTGCAGGCTAAGTGACGTGTCCGCCGACATAACGTTGCTGCCTTTGTTTTTACCTAAAAGCTGAAGCAGTGGGCCAAAGGTGTCATCCAGCGGTCCCTGCGGCCCTGATGAAGACTGGTCAATCGCTGGCTTGTCCTGTCCACTTACGAGATCTTTAGCCGATTTGATAATGGAATCCGACAGACTTTCGCTGTGCTGGCCGGTCTGCCCCTGCCAGGCAATGGTATTCATCAGGGCAATCAGTGGCGACTGGCGGACATCGCTCATCAGCGTCAGCTGGTCGGTAACGTCTGCGATGTTGTTCGCAGAATTAAGTCGCAGACTGTTAAGGAAGCTCAGCCAGCTACCGGCAAAGTCGGTGAAGTAACGTTGCGTCAGACGTGCTTTCAGGGCCTCCGGCGACAGGTCTGAAGAGACCGCTTTCCGGCTGTCGCTCAGCACCCAGTCAATTTCATCCCGGCGGGAGTTGGCGGCCTTTTCGATAGCCTGCTGAATACCGCCCTCCCACGCCTGACGGGTGAACATGCCCGGTACCACTTCATCAGTGGTGAACAGGCGGCGGGCATCAGTACCGCTGGTCATGTCTTCCAGCGACACATCGGCAAAGTTACGGCGCACCGATGTGAGCATGTTTTCATACAGCGTGCTTTCGGCGTTACGCCGGCCAATTTGCTGCAACAGCACCTGGCGGCTCTGGCTCACCAGCTGCGCATCCGGGGTAATTTTCCACTGTGGTTGCCCGGGCAGTTCGTTGATGTAGAAAGCCCACAAATCCGGCGCCAGGCTTTGCCACAGACCGGTTGAAATGCCCTTTCGCGTCGGCTGCACAGCTTTCATGGTCTGGGCATAATACGCGCCATCGGCTTTATCCGGACGCGCCATCATCAGCCAGGCCTTCAGCTGGTCATAGCCCAGCGTCGCCAGCTGAGCGCGCCGATCGCTGTTCGGTTCGGAATTCGCCAGCGCATTGAGTTTTTTAGTCAGCGCAGCACTGGCCGGATCGCGGATCAGGCGATTGTTCGCCACGCCATACCAGGGCAGCAATGCATCGAGCAACTGCGGGTTATGGTCAAGGCCAAAACGCTGATACCAGGGGGCGCCTTCCTGAATACTATGCTGCAGGCGACCGGCATGATTACGCAGCGTATGCAGCGCCGTCAGCTGCTCATCCGATACCGCAGGATGCTCCACCAGGGCATGGGCCTGCTCAGCAACAGAAACGATCTGTTGACGGTTGACCGCGAACGACAGCAGCGTTCCCGCGCCCCAGATACCCATGATGGCCATCAGCGTCCAGGCAAGCGTCTGTTCCCACGCCATACCGACTCGGCGGCCACGAACACGGGTACAGTCGTCCACGATACCCTGCCAGGTCACCGGCAAAGTCAGCGCATGGCGTTGTGATTCCGGGATAAATTTCTCAGCGTCGGCTGTTTCCTCTGTCGGATGAATTGAGTGACTGTCCGGCAGGCTGAACATCAGACCACGCAGCGGAACGCGCTGCTGGGAGGCTGTCAGCCATGGCACCAGTTGCTGAGCCCAGCGGGCGATACCGCCGTCTTTGAGGTGCTGACCCAGACGCAGCAGGAAGTCGTGGCCGTTGTTCTCAGCGACCTGGCTCACCCCCTGCGTCCGCAGGTCCGACAGCATCCGTTCAAGCTGACGACAAATATCGTCAGGCTCAGCACGCAGAGGAAAAGTAGCCCCTACCGTCTGTTCAGTGCGTTTTGCCTGCGACCAGGCGCTGTCGCACAGCAGCCACAAATAAACCGGGGCGGAATAGCGCAGCAGTTCGCTGATTTTTTCCAGGCCGCGTAAATCGTTGTCGCTGATTTGCGGGGTCAGATTAAACGACTGCGGCATGACGCGGACAATCCCGTCCAGCGGACGCCCGCGGCGCAGTTTACGCAGCGCAGCGTATTTTTCCTTATCGGGTTCAGCAGTCAGGCTGCCGCCATAAATCAAGACCGTGCGGTTGCCTTCCAGCCACTGGCGGGCTTGCAGGTTGGGCACCAACTGAGCGATGGCGTTTTCATCGCCTGTGACTAACAGCAGGCGGACTTTACTTCGCCAGAAGAGGCTATAACGACGACGGAGATGGTTGCTGATGTCCGCCCTGAGCGGCAGACGGAGCGTTCTTTTCTTTTTGACCGGTCTGGAAGAAGCCTCTCCCATTACTTTTTCCCGAATCATTAAATGAAACGCGATAAACCCCAGCACCAGTACGCAGAGCGACACTCCCCAGACAACAAAACAGGCCGTCATGATTCGACGTATCACGTCCCATTCCGTGGAGAGATCTTCCCCCCAATACCACCACAGTAACCCACCTGCCAGCACAAGTAGCGTGACAGTAGCAACAAACAACACCGCCGTGGCAAACACCGAAAATTCAGCGGGTTTATTTTCCTTCACCATAAGGTTTAATAATTCCAAGAGCGAGAGTATGTAGAGGATCTTTGGCTATCCAGCCGCAGGGTTGTTGATAATTTTTTGCGTAAAGAGCCGCCAGAATCAGCACGATAAGCATTTCCATATCACCGGGGTTCCCCCAGTTGAGGTCCTGAACGTGATGGGTCACATTCCAGCCGCTTTGCGCCAGGGCGGGCAGCGCCGGCTGTGAGAACAGCATGCAGGTGTCATGCGGCGTTTCGAGGTCGCTTTGCTGCTCCGCTCGTTCGCAGACTGCGGTTAAAACCTCTTTCCCGGCGATATCGTAAACTTCCCCGCGGGTGAGACTGACCAGCCCTTTCTGCGCGACCAGACACAGTGCAGCGGACTCACCGGCAGGCTGTGCAGAATTAAACGAGGCAGCTATCGAATGACACCCGGCGACCAGAATGGCCTCTGTTTCAGGGAGCGTTTGAGCCGTTGCGGCAAGTGCAGACAACGTCTCTTCGCCTTGCCATGTCTCCGGTTTTTCAGGAAGCGCCACGTCCGGAAATGAAACCTGCATTTGGCTACAGAATGCACGCCAGGCATCCAGAGAACCCTGCCAGTAGCAGCGCCATAAGTGTGGCGGAGAGGAATCTGCGTGCTGCGTCCGCCATTGCAGCACCAGCATTTTTGCCAGTAAAGCCTCGCGTTCAGCTACCGTATCGACCAGCGTTCGACCGATACGCAGCGCTTTACCGCTCGACTCATTTTTTATCTCAGGAACCCGATGCTCCCGCTTTAGCAGCCGCAACCAGTGTGGCGTATCGGTCCCGGCAGGGCCCAGCAGCACCATTTCACTAAGCGCGAAATGGTGCTGATGCTGCAGCCACCAGGCCTGCTGCTGCTGCTCAACCAGTTGTTGGTAATACCGGGCGTTATGGGCCGACGTCCGGTAATACAGCATGCGTATTAACCAGAGCACGCCCATCATAATCACCGCGCCGGCCATTCCTTTTATCACCAGTCCGGCAGCGCTCCCGGCAGGATGAAGCAGCGCGCCGCCTCCTCCGCACAGCAACACCATCAGCGCCCCCGCTGATAGCCATCGCTTGCCGTCAGGGGCACGTGCCACCCGGTAGGGTGGATACTCCGGTAACGGCCTCACAGCTCAATGCCGCAATCGGGAAAAGAGCTCACCAGCGTGCAGCCACAGGCACAACGATGACCATGCAGCGCCACCGGCTGTCCGTCCACTTCCGATAATGAACTGCCTTCACTGATGACCGTGATGCCATGTTTATTGCACTTCACTGCATCGCCTTTACAGGCGATCCCTTTCCCGAAGCAAAGATAATGCCCGCCCAGCACTTTCCCACCGTACTCCCGCAGGGTATCGCCCTCACGTATCACTGCTTTCATCCTTCTTCCTTCCCTGAATCAGGCCATTACGGTCGCCTTAAGATTTTCCGCCCAGCTGGACTCAATCATCGTTTTTGCCAGTGCCAGCCGCTGATCGCTGATGAGCTGCGTTTGCTGTGCCACCACTGTGCCTGGCTCCATCGTTGGCGCCTGCAGCTGTGCGGCGTTGGGCAGCATTGGCAGCGGTTTGCCGGAAAGCAGATCGATGGCCTGCGTTTCGAGGTAAACGGCACCCGCGGTACCGGCAAGCCCCGCGAGTTTGCCCTTCGCGCTTTTCTGTCTGATGATAACGGCCGCGCCTGCGGCAAGGGTCGCGACGCCCACCACCGCTCCGGCAATCATCAACGGCGTCATTGGCTTACTGCTGCAGCTGCCGAAATAGATCATCCGGTAAAGGAAATAGCTGCCCCAGGGTTCGCGGGAGCCGAAGGCGTTGTGCATAAACCACGCGCGGGAATCGTGGATCTGATCGTCAAACAGTGCCCGCACCAGCCCGCCTGGTTCAGTGGCGTTACTCGCTTCGCCGGCCGCCGGGAAAAGCACTTTTACACGATCGTCTCCGGCGGTTTTCATGCTGAGCCATTCGCCATACTCATTATCGTTATTCAGCAGGAAGATGGCGTTACTCATTGAATCAACGGCAGTAAAAATCCAGTTACCGGTACCCGAGCGGGAGAGGCCGTGGTAATCCTCTCTGAACTCCTCTGCGGCCTGACGCAGCTGGGTTTGCCCCAGCGCGGCGTCGAAATCCTTTGGCCCCGGCGGGAGCATCAGGAAGCCATCTTCAGGTTTATGTTCGGCAATTATTTCCTTACGAGCATCGTCAACTTTTTTCTGTGCTTCTTTCCAGTCATCCTCAGACTGCTTTCTGACCCGCGGATCGCTGTCTTTATCCAGCCCATTTGCCGCCGAATCGACATAGAAGCGCTGGGTCTTGTAGGTTCCCCCGGCATAGCGGTTAATACGCCAGGCGGTGATCCAGCCCATCTGATCTTCAAGGGCTTTCTCCAGGCTGACCGGCGCGCGCGGTGGATCGTATATTGCGGCTTGTTCGGGGAGAATCGGGACTGTGGACGAACTCAGCCCGAGGGTAAGCTCGCGCCAGGCGTTGAAACGATTTATTAGATTTGGAGCCGCGGCAAACTCTGAAATAACATCGACGTCCATGACTCTCCACCGCTGAGATTTAAGATCTTCAGGTAAACTATCTTCTGGAACTTTTAGAGGAGCTCCCGATTCAAAAGCAGCGGCATACATCTCATTCAACGCAATTTGTGACAACAACAAACTATCGCCATCACCATTGGCCTTTCCCTGATCCCCAGGCGGGTAGCCTCCGCCTAAATCCGAGTGCATACCCGGATAGACGACTTCCTCGCTGTTCGCCGGATATTTACCATTCGGGCGGCGGATCGAATCCAGCGGGAAGCACAGACGCTGCTCATGGGAAGAGACCAGATGGACACACTTTTTGATCAATTCCCCATAGACCTTCTCTGCCGGCAGCTCCTGGGTTTCGTCCGCCCAGCCCATATGCCCTTCCGCCACCGGGGCGATATGCGCCACGCCCACCGAGGCCACCGAATCCAGCAGGCCCAGTAACTCCACACTGAGCGGAATTTTCAGCTCGCCCACCGCCAGGCACTGCTCGGGTTTGTCTTTTCCCTCCTCAGGCTTTGGCAGCAGTTCGCTAAGCCAGCGGACAAAAGTTCGTGCTGCCGCTGCCCCGCGCGAAAAGCCGTATACGTACAGCTTGATTCCCAACAGCTTTGGCTTTCCGGGCTCGACAGGTACCAGGGCCTTTTGCAGCTCTGGTGCCACATCTTTCAGCAGGCTCTGGAAGGTCTCAAAACGGTTGGCAGCGCCGGTCAGCCCAAAGGACGCCATAGAGGTGGCCATTTTTTCCACCGCCTTCCAGCTTTCGTCGTCCGACAGCGTATCCAGGCCCATTGTCCGCTTCAGGGCATCGATAATCCGCAGCAGGCCCCAGTTGATTCTGTCTTCCCCGTGCGTCGCCGCCGCCAGCCCCATCATGCTGAAATCCAGGTCGTTCACCTCGGGGAAAGGTGTCCCGACGCCGGGAATATAATATTTGTAGTATTTATTATCGCCACTGCCGCTGGCATCCAGCAGCTCCGCTGTTTTATCTGCCAGCCCTCCGGCATAGCCCTGGCCGATAGTGGCGCGGAACAGGCGGGCAATATTAGTGGGGTGCTTCGGGTCAGCAATATATAAGTCGTGATTGAGGTTATTGCCGGTGCCGTCAAAAAACAGGCTGATGTGTAAAGTTTTACAGCAGGGAGGCTCCACGCGCCGCCTGGAGGCCAGGCACAGCTTCTGCCGCCAGGCCAGTTCATCGCTGTCCTGCAGCGCGCAGTTTGCGCCAACCAGCGCAGCCCTGGTGGGTAAACGCCCCTGAGCCGGAAACGCTGGCGGGAACCACGCCAGATCGGTGATTATTTTGGACATACTTTCGGCTCCGGCATTTGCAATGGCTCGTTGATTGGGTACCCCGGCCGGCCGGGGCTCACACAGCTGGTGGTCACCTTCACCTCATCACAAGGCAGAAAGTGCACCGTGATCCCGCAGGTTTTTTGCCCCGTATAGTCTGGCACCGGTACCACCGTGCTGTGCCGCTTATTCTGGGCCTTCATTTTTTTTTCCCAGGCCTTATATTTTTCCCAGTCAGCAAAGCCCGGAAACCCTTTTGAGCCTCCCAACCCTGTTTCCCAGTCGACTTTCACCGTCATACCCGGCCGCCATTTCGCCGGCACGCCATAGCAGCAGCCACCTCCACCGCCCTGATACGGCCCGATAATGTCAATTCCCGACTGACCGTCGACGCTGAAATGGTTGATCGCCCATTTGGTGTGGTTGATGGCGACAATAATCCCACCGCCGCCGCTCCGGGTTTTGGCTTTCGCCACCGGCTGGCTACAGCCCGCCAGCAGCAGGGCGCCCAGTACCACGAGGTAATATCGTATTTTCATTTTGCATTCCTTTGATGAAGAAACTGATAACGTCCGTCTTGCTCAGCCATGACTTTTCGGGATGGCATGGCTGAGCATTACTGAAGAGGAATAAAAACCAGATCGTGATTAAGGTTATTGCCGGTGCCGTCGAAAAACAGGCTGATGTGTAAAGTTTTACAGCAGGGAGGCTCCACGCGCCGTCTGGCGGCCAGGCACAGCTTCTGCCGCCAGGCCAGTTCATCGCTGTCCTGCAGCGCGCAGTTTGCGCCAACCAGCGCAGCCCTGGTGGGTAAACGCCCCTGAGCCGGAAACGCCGGCGGGAACCACGCCAGATCGGTGATTATTTTGGACATATTTTTGGCTCCAGCATCTTAAGGGGCTCTTTGATCGGATGTTCCGGATGGCCATAGTTGGCACAACTGGTCGTCACTTTCACCTCATCACAGGGTAGAAAATGCACCGTGATCCCGCAGATTTCCTGCCCCGTATAATCTGGAACTGGCACCACGATGCTGTGCTGACGATTCTGAGCCTTCATTTTTTTTTCCCAGGCAAGATACCTGGCGTCATCACCAAAGCCTGGAAACCCATCCATATCTCCTACTCCAGTTTCCCAGTCGATTTTGACCGTCATACCCGGCCGCCATTTCGCCGGCACGCCATAGCAACACCCCCCGCCGCCGCCCTGGTACGGCCCGATAATGTCAATTCCCGACTGACCGTCGACGCTGAAATGGTTGATTGCCCACCTGGTGTGATTGATCGCCTCTATGGTTCCGCCGCCGCCCCGGCTTTCCGCGTTCGCCGCAGGCTGATTACAGCCCGCCAGCAGCAGGGCACCCAGTACCACGAGGTAATGTCGTATTTTCATTTTGCATTCCTTTGATAAAGAAACGGATGACGTCCGTATTGCTCAGCCATGACTTTTCGGGATGGCATGGCTGAGCATTACTGAAGAGGAATAAGGGCCAGTTTGTGATTAAGGCTATTGCCGGTGCCGTCGAAAAACAGGCTGATATGCCCAGTCCTGCCGCCAGGTAAGCTCGTAGCTGTCCTGCTGCGCGCAGTTTGCGCCAACCAGCGCAGCCCTGGTGGGTAGACGCCCCTGAGCCGGAAATGCTGGCGGGAACCATGCCAGATCGGTAATTATTTTGGACATACTTTCGGCTCCGGCATCTTAAGGGGCTCGTTGATCGGGTAGCCCAGCCGGCCGGGGCTCACGCAGCTGGTGGTCACCTTCACCTCATCACAGGGCATAAAGTGCACCGTTATCCCGCAGGTTTTTTGCCCCGAATAATCCGGTACTGGTACCACCGCACTGTGCTGCTTATTCTGGGCTTTTATTTTTTGGGCCCAGGATAAAAATTTTTGTTCATCGGCATAACCCGGAAAATCCATTGAGTATCCCACTCCTGTTTCCCAGTCGATTTTGACCGTCATACCCGGCCGCCAATTCGCCGGCACGCCATAGCAGCACCCCCCGCCGCCGCCCTGATACGGACCAATAGCATCGATGCCAGACTGACCGTCGACGCTGAAATGGTTGATCGCCAATTTGGTGTGGTTGATGGCGACAATAATCCCACCGCCGCCGCTCCGGTTTTCCGCCTTTGCCACCGGCTGGCTACAGCCCGCCAGCAGCAGGGCACCCAGTACCATGAGGTAATGTCGTATTTTCATTTTGCATTCCTTTGATGAAGAAACGGATGACGTCCGTCTTGCTCAGCCATGACTTTTCGGGATGGCATGGCTGAGCATTACTGAAGAGGAATAAAAGCCAGATCGTGATTAAGGTTATTGCCGGTGCCGTCGAAGAACAGGCTGATATACACAGCCCTGCCGCCAGGTAAGCTCGTGGCTGTCCAGCCGCGCGCAGTTTGTGCCAACCAGCGCAGCCCTGGTGGGTAAACGCCCCTGAGCCGGAAACGCCGGCGGGAACCATGCCAGATCGGTAATTATTTTGGACATACTTTCGGTTCCGGCATCTTAAGGGGCTCGTTGATTGGGTAGTCCGGCCGGCCCGGGTTCACACAGCTGGTGGTCACTTTCACCTCATCACAGGGCAGAAAATGCACCGTGATCCCGCAGGTCTTTTGCCCCGTATAGTCCGGTACTGTTATCACAGTGCTATGCTGGCGATTCTGAGCCTTCATTTTTTTTTCCCATGCCAGATACTCAGCCCATCTGTCAAACCCTGGAAAGCCATCCATATCCCCAACACCTGTTTCCCAGTCAATCTTAACCGTCATTCCGGGCCGTCATTTAGCTGGCACGCCATAGCAGCACCCCCCGCCGCCGCCCTGATACGGACCAATAGCATCGATGCCAGACTGACCGTCGACGCTGAAATGGTTGATCGCCAATTTGGTATGGTTGATGGCGACAATAATCCCACCGCCGCCGCTCCGGTTTTCCGCCTTTGCCACCGGCTGGCTACAGCCCGCCAGCAGCAGGGCACCCAGTACCATGAGGTAATGTCGTAATTTCATTTTACATTCCTTGTATGGCAGCCTCTCCGGAAGGCGAACTGCCTCATGAACCCACTTTCAGACTTCTGCTGAGGACCGTCCGATCAGGGTCTTAATCACCCAATCCTCGCGCTCTTTATCCAGTAGCATCCCTTTGGCGGTGGCTGAAAGCATGCCGTTGAAACAGGCCGTAAACCGTTCAGCCTGCGAAGCAAATCCCGTATCGGGAACGTCCCGATAGCGAAGCATCAGCCTGGCATCGCAGATGCACATCAGGGCTTCAAACTGGCTATCGCTCAAAGCGATGTTTTGGCACTTCTCGTTGATGGCGGGCTGTGCTCCCTGCCCCATCAGCAACCCCGGCTTCTCGTCAGGATCCAGCCAGCTCCAGAAGAGCGCCGGGCGCTGCAACTGGGCCTGCTGATCAGGTTCCAGAATATGAGAGAACAAATAAGGAAAAATACGGGCATCAAAGTATCTGAACAGCCCCGCCCGTCCTTCATGTGTCGCATCGGTACAGGTTGTTAACCATTCCGCCAGTGTAGCGAAAGGCCAGGGAGAACAGAGCACCAGTAGTGGAGCAGTTTTTTGTACTTTCTGAGCCAGCTCAATCAACCACTGTTTCTGAAGCGGATCGTTCAAAGAGATCCTGATCAACAGCGGCGACTCTTCTGGCAGGGCATCTTCCGGCAAGCCCTGATAGAGAGACTGCCATACCAAAGGTGGTGAAAAATCGTGCAGTACCGGAATGACGGAAAAATCAATACCGCACTGGTCGAGAATAAAATCAAGGTGGGTCAGGTTTATATCAGCGCAGGTTTGCTGAAGCAGATTCACCCAGTCAGTGATATGGGTCGTGTTCATTTATGCCTCCCTTGGCACAAAGCCCTGTGCCAGCCGCTGCGCCTTTTTCAGACACTCTTTGCATACTGATGAAGGCAATTCAGGCAGCGGATAATCCTCACTCGCCGGGCCCTGTAATTTATGTTGCCCCTTGAGGCTTAACAGGCCTGGACCATGCACGTTGATTTCGCCCTGTGGCGTGAGCTTGATGTAAGCGCCACCGCAGGCGAGCGTGATCCCATTCTTTGCCGTCAGCTGCAGGTGTCCCTGCGTTGACTGGACGGTGACATCCTTCAGGGAAGTCAGCGACAGCACATCACTATGTGATTCAATCTCCAGTGCACCTTTGGCAGATACCAGCCGCATTCCTTCCTGTAGGGCTAGCAGCGAAACCGCCTGACTTGCGTTAACCGAATAGCGCTGTGCTGCGGTGATATTGACTTCTCCCAGGCTCTGCAGATACAACCCTTTCCCGCTGTGCATCAGAGTCGTTTCCGGCGTAACGGCAGCAATACCCTTAGGTGAAGACAGCAGCAGCGCAGGCTCTTTAAGCTCACTGGCAGCGGAAACAAATGCTCTTAATGGCCCAGAATCAGGCGTTATGTTGTGGTGAGTCTGCGTAATCGTTCCCCATCCAGTTACCTGATTCAACGCTCCTTTTAGCAGACTGACCGCCGGCTGCATCTCCAGCACCTGGCCCTGTGCTTTCGTCTGGCCGTCAGCGCTGATAAACATCCCTTTCTGTGCCCGGATGGCGCCCCAGCTGTCGGTTCTGAGCTCGAAACCCTCCCCACGCTTCTGCTTTTCGCTGTCGACCAGGTGCCCCAGATTCAGCTGGCTCTTGCCGCCGTACTCGGTGCTGACCTTGACATGCTCTTTTCCGCGCTCGTCGTCGATGCGGATTTTGTTGTTCGCCGGGGTGCGCAGCACGTTGCGTTTGTAGTTGCGGATGGTGACGTGGTCGCCGTGCGCCGAGTCGTGCAGCACGCCGGCGATGTAAGGCCGGTCCGGATTACCGTCCTCAAAGCCAATCGCCACTTCGGTGCCCGCCAGCAGCGGCAGGTGCAGACCGTAAGTGTCGCCGGCATACGGGCGGGACTGGCGCACCCACAGGCTTTCAAACCCGGTTTCCCGGTTATCCCGGTCAAACAGCATATTGACGCGATAGCGGCCGTCTTTATCGATGTGGCCGTAGGTGTCGTTCTCTGTGGTGCTGGTGACGCGGGCCGGTAATGTGCCGGCCATCACCGGGCGTGAGCCTGGCTCAGGACGGAAACTAAAATCCGTGCTGTCCGGGATCCCGTCAAAATGCACTTCAAAATCCCGGTCACGCCGCGCATGGCTGCGCATCGCCGTGATGACCACGCCCTGAGCAAACACCTCGGCCACTTCATACCCACCGGTGACGTTGAGCATCTGGCCGGGAGAGAGGGTCGGGCAGCTGGTGGTGGCATGGGTCCGGGTCTGGCCATTCAGGTAGCGCTCATGACGAATGCGGGCATAGAACGCCCCCGACTCCGCAGCCGGATTGCGGTCGTACGCATTACCCTGGGTAAGGTAGTTGTCCCCCCAGTGGTAGGCATCCCCGCAGGTGGTGGCATCCCCGCGGGTCACATCAACCTCGGTATTCATGTCATCCGTGGCCTGGCGGTAGTTGTAGTCGCGGGTGCTGACCTGCTTCTGCACCACGTTATGATGGCTCTCCATCCCCCACACCGCGTCCACTCCGTCTGAATGCTGGCCAGACGGCGGCACTGAGGGCAGCGTCAGGCCTTTTTCATACCCCTGCTGACTGTCGTAAAACTCCACCACGTCGATGTTCAGGCGCGTATCCGTGGTAAAGCGAAACCAGATACCCACCTCACCCAGCAGGCGGGTAATGAAGCGCAGGTCATCCTCACAGTACTGCATCACCTGATCACGGCGCGGGTACTCTTTTGAGAGCGAGAACAGAAAATCCTGACCGCGCAGGGTGTGACGCTCGCGCAGGATTTTTTCCACAATCTGCGGCACCGACATGTCCTGATAAATGGCGTTCTGGTGTGAACGGTCGAGCAGCGCCAGGCGTGGCTGCAGCGTCAGGGCATAATGGGTTTCATCTTTTGATGTACCGAGGCGTTCAAAGCCGCTCACCACGCCCTGAAGGGTGCGCACCGCCTGCTGTATTTTGATGCCGTAACCCTGGTCAACCGGAGCCTGCAGCGTCAGGGAGGCCGCTTTCATCAGCATCATCTCTTTGCTGATGGCATGGTCAGAGCTGGTGAATTCAATACGGTAGCTGAACGGCCGGCTGAGCGCCTCATCGCCTTCAAACGCCAGCACATCGAGCCCGGCTTCACATCCCTTCACCGACAACTGGTGATGGCTGTGGCTGAATCTGATCGGGAGACGGGTGTTCATGCGTTATCTCCTTCAGTCCGGTCAAACTCCAGCCCGATCCCCTCTTCCTCGCTCCAGCTCAGGTATAGCGACTGTGGTTTCTGTCTGGCGGCCATGTGGCTCAGCAGCTGCTGACTCAGCACCGGCAGAATCTGCTGATTGAGCAGGCTGTCGACGTTGCGTGCGCCGGTATCCGGCAGCAGGCAGGCGGCGGTCAGGGCGTCATACAGGCTCTCATCAATCTGCGTGGTCAAACCGTAGTGACGATGTAAGCGCTTGCTGACCTGTGATAGCTTCATTTCCACGATGATACGCATGGCGGCCTCAGCCAGCGGGCGATAAATCACGGTCTGGAAACGGGCCAGCAGCGCGGGCTGGAAGTGGTCGCGCAATATCGGGCGCAGCAGCTCGTGGAGATTGCCTTCGCTGGCTTCCGGCTGTTCGTCCAGCAACTGCATCAGATGGTCGCTGCCGAGGTTGGAGGTCATCAGGATCACGGTGTTGCGGAAGTCGATTTCACGCCCTTCGCCGTCGCGCATAAAGCCGCGATCAAACACCTGATAGAACAGGTTCATGACGTCGCGATGCGCTTTTTCCACTTCATCCAGCAGTACCACGCTGTACGGGCGCTTACGTACCGCTTCGGTGAGAATGCCGCCCTGACCGTAACCCACGTAGCCCGGTGGTGAACCTTTCAGCTGGGAAACAGTGTGCGGCTCCTGGTACTCGGACAGGTTGATGGTAATCAGCGATTTTTCACCGCCGTACAGCACGTCCGCCAGCGCCAGCGCGGTTTCGGTTTTACCGACGCCACTCGGACCGACCAGCAGGAACACGCCCTGCGGGCCGTTCTCTGACGTGAGTCCGGTCTTCGCCGCGCGCAGGCGCCGGGCGATGGCGGTCAGCGCCACGTCCTGCCCGACCACACGCTGGCCGATTTCGTTTTCCAGCATCAGCAGTTCGGTTTGCTCGTCTTTCATCAGCGAGGACAGCGGCACGCCGGTCCAGTCGGCAATTACATTCGCGACGGTGCGGGTGTCCACATCCACCTGAACCAGCACATCGCCCTGCTGCGCCTGTTCGAGCCGCTGTTGCAGGTCGGAAATCTCAGCCTGCTGGCTGATGTCCTGGCGGCTGGCCGTCAGTTGCTGTGCCAGCGCTTTTTCGTGGCTGAAACGTGCTTCCTGCTCTTCGATGCGCGTCTCCAGTTCAGTCCGCTGCTGCTCAATGGCCCCCAGGCGGTCATCATGGCGGTTGCTGCCGGCGGCGATATCTTCCCGCAGCGCCTGCGCTTCCAGTGCCAGTGCGGTCAGCTGTGCTTTCAGGCGCACAATTTGTTCTGGCACCGTGTCGAGACTCATCCGTACACGTGCGGCCGCGGTATCCAGCAGGTCAACCGCCTTGTCCGGCAGCTGGCGGCCCGTCAGATAGCGGCGGGAAAGCGTGACGGCTGCGCGTACAGCATCATCAGTGATATGCACGTTGTGGTGTTCGGCGTAGCGGGATTTGAGACCGCGCAGCATCAGGCTGGCGGTCTCGTCGTCCGGCTCGTCCACTTTCACCATCTGGAAGCGACGTTCCAGTGCAGCATCGCGTTCGAAGTATTGCTTGTATTCAGACCAGGTGGTGGCGGCGATGGTGCGCAGTTCGCCACGCGCCAGTGCCGGTTTCAGCAGGTTGGCGGCATCCGCACCGCCGGCCTGATTGCCGGCGCCAATGATGGTGTGCGCTTCATCGATAAACAGCAGATTCGGTACCGGGGACTGCTGCACCGCATCAATGACGTTTTTCAGGCGCTGTTCGAATTCGCCCTTCACGCCTGCGCCCGCCTGCAACAAACCAAGGTCGAGGGTGCGCAGAACAACCGGCTTCAGGCTTTCCGGAACGTTGCCTTCAGCGATACGTAAAGCCAGGCCTTCCACCAGCGCGGTTTTACCCACGCCCGGTTCGCCGACCAGAATCGGGTTGTTCTTGCGGCGACGCGAGAGAATATCCACCATCTGGCGGATCTCCGTATCGCGACCAAACACCGGGTCGATTTTGCCTTCTCTGGCTTTGGCAGTAACGTCGAGCGTGAATTTATCAAGTGCGTTCTGCAGCGCCGGATTGAGTTCGCCTTCTTTTATGGCCGCGCCGACCGGGCGCCCGACAAATTCCACCTCACCACCATGACTCTGCGCGAGTTCCGCTGCCTGTTGCCGTTCCGGGCGTTCCTCCGACTGCCCATCAAGCAGCGGGCGCAGACGTTCCAGCTGACTGTGGCCCAGCGTCAGCAGCGGCCACAGCCCGTCACAGCGCACCAGTTTCTGTTTATCAACCAGCGCCATCAGCAGATGGACGCTGCGGATCTGTTCCTCACCGTTAAGAGAAGCAATCAGCCAGGCTTCCTGCATCAGCGTCTCAAGAGTGTCAGATAACTGCGGACGCTGACGGACTGAACGTGGCAGTTTATCCAGCCAGGCAAGCAAATCCTGCCATAGCATATCCATATCCCACTCATAGCGGCGTGCCAGCACCGTCAGGTCACCTTCCCCCTGTTCGAGCAGCTTCAGCAGCCAGTGCTCCGGCAAAATTTCCGCATGGGCGCGGGTCTGACACAGGGAGGCGGCGGCTTCCAGTGCCTGCGCGCAGAATGGGTTAAGACGACGCAGAAGCGCGGCTGACTGACTGTCCATAGCAAAAATCTCCTGATTGGGGGCACGCTACCGCCCATCGCTGTAAACCAAAGCGCATAAGGCAGCAGGAAAGAAGGAAATGACTTGTGATTTCACCCGCCGCGGATGAAATCACCAGACATCTGACAGAATGCCTATCACGGTCGCGAACAAGGCAACACGGCCGAATTTGGGCGGCCAGAATGCCGCCCCCACGACGCCATCACACAGTCGATTACGCTAAATAGTTCGTGTCGCAGGAAGGCGGCAAGCTCATCCGCCCCGGGAGCATAGATAACTATGTGACCGGGGCGGACGAGCGCGGCCAACGCACCTGCGGCACGAAATATGACGCGTAATCAGGCGGTGGCGCGTTCGTTCCAGCTATCTGAATGAATGATGTTGCCGTCTTTATAGGTCCAGGTGATTTTTTCGTAGCGCAGTTCGATCTGCTCAAGGTGGTTGTGCTTCTCGAAAGAAGGATTTTTGATGTCATGCATCACCGGATTCACTTTCACGACTTTCACGTTTTCCAGTTTGGTGTTGAAGTACTCCACTTCCTGGCCCGCGTCGTTGATTTTGTACCACTTGAATTCCGCAGACTTGAGGGTCTGCCCGGTGGTCACCGCCTTGTACAGGTAAGGACTGGAGGAGTCGATTTCCTTAGTGAACAGGAACGGGGTGTGGATACGGGTACCGGTCAGCTTGCCAGTGTTGTTGTCGGTCGGGATGTACAGGTTATGCTGCTGTGCCACCACTTCGATGCTGCCTTCACGATCCTGAACGTCCACAGAACCTTTAATGTCCGCACCACCGTCGTCTTTCAGCCAAAGATAAACAGGGATTGCCATGGATTACTCTCCGTTGTGTTGTGATACGTCATCATCCTGCGATGACGTCTGGGGGTTGCCCGGTATCTGGCAGGCATCAGCCTGCGGTACCAGACTGATTTCGACGCGACGGTTAAGCGCACGCCCATCCGTCATGTCATTGGTTGCGATTGGGCGGCTTTCGCCATAACCCTGCACCGCAAAACAGCTTTCCGGTACATCACCGGTATCACGCATCCAGTCGCGTACCGCTTCGGCACGTTTCAGAGAGAGCGTCTGGTTCAGTTGCGGGTTACCGGTGTTATCGGTGTGGCCGGACACGACAATCAGCCAGCCCGGCTTCGCCCTGATGCCGACCAGTGAGTTCACCAGCATTTTGGTGGACCCGGCTTTCAGCGTGGATTTGCCGGAATCGAACAGCGACATGCTGTCGAGGCGGACAATTTTCGGCACCGGTTTCGGCTGCGGTTTTGGCGGCGGTGGCGGGGGCACATACGAACGGATCGCATCCAGCACAGGCATTCGCAGACGCTCGCCCTGATACAGACCAAAGCCCATCCGCATCGGTACGCCATTGCGCGCCTGGTCATCCAGCCCGGCCGCATCGTCACGCAGGACAGCAACAGCGTCGGCTTTGGGCGCGAAATCCTGCATCGGGATGCGTTCATAGCGGGCAATATCGAAGCTGACACGCTGCAGCAACTGGCGATTGTTCCAGCCACTGCTGAGCAGTGCAGCCATGGCCGCCAGCGTAAAAATCGCGAGCGCATAACGGAAGGCTTGCCCATGCGGCGTCAGGCCTCGCCCTTCCGGAAGCAGCGGCAGGATAAAATCCGGCAACGCGGCAATAACCGTACTGTCCGTTCCCACCGGCTGCCAGCCCGCTACCTGTTGCATCGCAGTATGACGGGACAGCCATGCCGTCCACACCGATGTGGCCAGACTTCCGGCCAGGATCGGTCCCAATCCCCACAGCACTGCAACCGGTGCAATGACCGGAACATCCGGGCTCTCATCAATGAAGACCGCTTTAACGTGCAACCGGAACCAGCTCATCAGGCTGTTCATCAGCACCTGTTGCTGCATCGCAGGCGCGCCACCGGTGGTGACCCATGCAGCGACTGAGCCCGGCGCTGAAGACGCACGCCAGACCCTCACCCCTTCCCCCGGGATAACCGCCTGCCAGAGCAGATCATTGGTCATCGCACTGCCAACCTGACCATTCAGAACCAGCGGCACAGAATGCCCGGTTTCTTTACGCAGCTGGCTGATTTGCCAGCGCAGGGCCAGCAGACGACGGGTAAGTCGCTCGCTGTCGGCGTGTTTTTGCGGACAGACGCTGACCATCACCGACAGCTGTCGGCCCCAGTCAGGACGCAACCCCAGTATCTGACGGGCAACCTGTTGCAGATCCTGATGTTCCTCCACGCGGATCCAGCATCCCTGTGTCACAGTAAGCACCGGTGACTGCTGCATACATGCCAGCGGCAGATCGCCACAGACCAGCACCACAGGCTGACGGTAAGTGGCTTCCGGGAGGTCATCCAGATTTAGGGCGACGTCATGCTCCGCACGACGCCTGGCGACAATCCACAACGCCAGGATAAGCCCCAGCACCGCAAGCAGAAAGAGCACCGAAACCAGTCGCGATACCGGCACGAAACTCAGGCAAACCACGGCACTCAGCAGGGCGGCCCACAGCGCAAGCCCGCGCTGCTGTGCAGGACTCATTTCACGGCTCCCGGCAGCAGGGTCACCAGCATCTGATCCAGCCAGTGGCTCAGTCCCCACCACAGCGCAGCCACCAGCACCACGCTCAGGCCAATACGCACGGGCCATGACGCCAGCCAGCCGCCCATTTCTCGTCCGGTACGGCTTTCCGCCAGAACCGGATGGGTTGGTGGATAGCTGAACGGCGTGACATGTTCACTGAGCGCGTTGATAAGCTTCTGGCGCTCCGGATCGTTCAGAGAGCGGAAACTGCCGAGGAACCCCAGCATCATGACCCGCTGAAAGCAGGTCATGACAGCCTGGTCAGGCGCCGGTTCACGCAGCACATCACGCATGCGATCGCACAGCGTATCACCGGCATCCATGGTGCCGAGGAAGTGCCCCTGCAGGGGAATGTCATACCACTGCACGCAGGCGTCATCCTCCACACCACGACCTTTGACCGCCTCATCAAGCAGCGCACACTGTGCGGTGAGAATATGCTGACAGCTGACTTCATCGAGTTCGCTCGCTTTCAGCTCACGCTGCACACGTTCAACATCGGCAATGCAACGCTCCCACAACGTGCGCCCTTCTCCATCCTGAAACGTCGGACCGTGACGCAGGCTGATGACCTGCAGCCAGGTATCCTGCAGCAGAGCATCAATATCAATGGGCGCAGCAGTACTGCGTTTAGGCTCACTCATGTTCTCAGTACCGCAAAAAGTTCAAGTTCAGGCTCGCCGAGCATGCCCGGAACGTAAAACATACAGGTGCCGCTCTGAAGCATTTCACTGGCCAGGGGATGCGAGACATCAAGGCTGAAATACTGGTTTTCCAGACGCAGCGGAATGGCTGCCGGCACATGGCGCAGTGGCGTCAGTGGCACGCCCACCCGTGAGGAATTGACGATACTCCTGACATGATCGGGACTGCCGATCTTGCACTGGCGCGGGAACTGCTCCTGCAGTTGTGCCACCGGCATCGGTGAACGCACGGAAAGGTAGTAATCCGCCCCTTCGCGCAGACGGGAGTCATGCAGACGGGCCTGCCAGACGTGTAGCCGGGCATCGTGCTCAAGCTCAATCGCCACCACCCGCGACGGCAGGCTGGCTTCCAGCAGATCGCCCAGTAAGTCGAACAGCGGCGGGAAGACGCTATTCAGCTGTTCATGCTGCCAGACCGGAATAGCACTCACCTGATGTTCCAGCGAGAAAGTCAGCAGGCTGCCCGCAAGCCGCGCCAGTTCCGGGTACAAACGCTCCGGTGGACTTTGCAGGTTACGCTGAAACTGGCCGAGCACCGGTTCTGCGCTGTTCAGGGCATTGAGCAGCCAGAACAACGACACATCAGCCACGGCAAAGTCGGCCATGCGCTCGTTACTTTCACGCCGCATGGACATCAGTCGACTCAGACGGGCACGCAGTTGCGTCATCAATTGTTCCAGCTGGGTTACCAGCCAGCGGCTGCCCTGCAGAGCCAGCAGTGGCGGAAGCCAGGTTTCATCGAGTGCCCAGCTGCCCTGGGAATCCTGCTGCAGACGGGCGACCGGACAGGTCAGATAATCACTGTTGTTCTGATGGGCAAAAC
This sequence comes from gamma proteobacterium symbiont of Scutellera amethystina, assembly GCF_059730845.1. Taxonomy (NCBI): domain Bacteria; kingdom Pseudomonadati; phylum Pseudomonadota; class Gammaproteobacteria; species gamma proteobacterium symbiont of Scutellera amethystina. The sequence goes on along the minus strand of NZ_AP035935.1, from coordinate 1,322,627 downwards.
GCAGCGTCAGCTCTGGCTGCATCACTGCAATCTGCCGGGTATCGTCGCCAAAGGTGTTGCGGACATCCCGCCAGCGCTGGCGATAACGCACAGGGCGCTCGGCCACCTCATCGGGTTTAAGACAGTTGCCGCCATTTGCCCGCAGCAGCGGAAGTGCCAGAACCACCACCACGTCCTGTGATTCGCCCTCAAGCATCAGCACCGGCGGCAGGTCATCGGCGTTCTCGGTGTCGATAAGCGTGCCATCAGGAAAACGGATGTGCAGATGACGGGCCTGCAGGCGGCCCAGCTTCAGTGCATCAGGTTCGAAGGTGGCAGTAATCATCCCCCAGGGATGGCAGAGGCCCAGCCGGGCGATGCATTCCGCAGACCAGGCCGCATAGGCGACCTGTTGCTGGAAGTGCTGGGGAGAGACCATAACGCCCCTGCCCCATAACGGTTGTTCCGTTTTCATTGGCTTCCTGCCTTCGCTTACGATTTCGCCTTCGGCATCTGGGAAACCAGTGACAGGTTGACGTCCATGCCCTCTACCTGGAAGTGTGGGATGGCGTACAGCCTGACGCGGAAGAAGCCCGGGTTGTCGTCGATATCTTCCACTACCACCTTCGCGTCGCGCAGCGGGTGAGAAGCCTGCAGCTCATCGCCCGGATCGGTCATTTCGGTCACCAGACTGCGCACCCAGGTGTTCAGCTCCAGTTCCAGCAGACGCCGATCCTTGGTGGTGCCGATGTTTTCACGCTGAATCAGCTTCAGATAATGCGCGATACGCGACAGCAGGAAGATATACGGCAGACGGGCGTTAATGCGGCTGTTGGCGGTGGCATCCGCAGTGTCATACAGCGCGGGTTTCTGGGTGGAATTGGCTGAGAAGAAGCAGCTGTAGTCGCGGTTTTTGTAGTAGGACAGCGGAATGAAACCGAGATTGGCGAACTCGAATTCACGGGTTTACGGGATCATTACCTCACTCGGGATCTTCACCTGATTACCGGTGCCCAGATCGTACAGATGAATCGGCAGATCCTGCACCGCACCACCGGCCTGTGGACCACGGATTTGCACGCACCAGCCATTGTTAATGAAGCTGCGCACCATGTTGGATGCGAAGGCAAACGAGGCGTTGGTCCACAGGTATTTGTCGTGATCCGGGCCTTTGACTTCTTCAACGTAGTTGAAGCTGCGCACCGGTACGGTGTCCGGGCCATACGGCAGGCGACCCAGCACACGCGGCATCACCAGACCGATGTAGCGCGAATCGTCCGTCTCGCGGAAGGATTTCCACTTGATGTATTCAGCGCGGTCAAAATAGTTACCGATATCTTTGATGGCCGCTACGTCTTCCATTGAATCTTTGAGGAAGAATTGCGGGCCGGCAGAGCCGATAAACGGCATATGCGCCGCAGCAGACACTTTTGAAATATTGCGCAGCAGGGCAACATCCTGCGCAGACGCATCAAACTCATAAGCGGAAATCAGCGCCGCAATCGGCTCGCCGCCTGGTGTGTCATACTCATCAATGTAGGTGTGTTTATACAGGCCGCTCTGGATAATTTCCGGGCTGTCTTCAAAGTCCTGACGCAGGTCTTCTTTTGACATATCCAGCAGTTCGACTTTCACGTTCTGGCGGAAATCGGTTTTGTCGACAAGGGATTTCACACCGCGCCACAGGCTCTCCACTGCCTGGAACTCTTCGCTGTGCATTACCGCATCCAGCTGACGACTGATCTGGTGATCCAGTGCGGCGATATGATGGTCAATCAGGTTTTTGTCGAGTTTTTCAACTTTTGCGCCTGATTTTTTCAGGCACTCCAGAAATACCTGCATGCCGGCGGTTAAACGCTCATCCGCAGTTGCATCCGACATCGCCTGCGCATCCTGCCAGATATCCAGCGCGCTCAGTTCAGAAACCGGGTTGAGATTGATTTTTTCAAACAGGGTGGCATAAACCCCACCGGCTGCCGGACGCTCCAGCACCACGCTCTCGCCACCCGTCGCATTCTCATTATTTACAGACATCAGCATCTTCCTTATTAATCCGTTAAATCATCGTGATGGTTATGGGTGTTTTGGTGCCAGGGTTGAGAGCTCAGCGCGCAGTTCTGCGCTTAACGCCGGGTCCAGCAGAATTTTTTCCAGCTCTTTTCGGAAGGCCTGGTTATCCAGCAGGTTGGCTTTTAAATCACGCAGTAAATTACGCATGGAAAGCATGGCCTTCAGCTGAGGTATTTGCCGGGAGACCTGTTCCGGAGAGAAATCTTTCATGCTCTGGAAAGTCAGACTGATGCTGTCTTCGCTGCCGTCATCGGCCAGCGTATTTTTAACGGCAACCGTGACTTTGGGCGAATATTCGGAAAGCACTGCGTCAAAGTTATTTTTATTCAGATTAACTTTGGCTCGCTCTGATAATGGTGCGGACGCCTGACCATGACTGAAGTCGCCCGCCACCAGTAATTTCAGCGGAAGCTCGGTTTTCTTGCTTGCGCCCCCGGTATGCAGGTCAAGTTTTAAGTTAATACGTGCCTTTGGCACTTCATTCTGGAAACTATCTGCCATTTCATCATCCCTCTGTTTATCTCAGCGCACATTTTTCGCGCCATACTACTTTAGAGGTAACAACAGAGCAATGATCGACAAAAAAGCAAATGAACAGATCTTTAAGCTACAAAAGTGACAGCCATAAGCCATTAACACTAAAAAATACAGATCATTGTCACCTGAAACCAGCTAAAAAAACTGGCAAAGACATTAAAGGCCGCACATTAATGCCAATAAAAAATAAAGTTGTGGATTAATATTAACAAAGCGTGAATTTGTTGATTCAGGTCAAAATAAAAAATCCGCCAAAAACAATCACACCATCAAGAAAGAAATGACATAAAAAGATAAAAATTGCGGATAGCAGCAGTGCGGAATTTCATACAGGAGGGTAATGAGATGAAGTAAAGATTTCAGGTAAAACAGAGCGCACTTAAGCCCCGTGCTACATCCGTTCAACGTAATCGTATAAATCATCACCCATGCGGGAAATTTCGTATAAATAACGTTCGGGAGCGACCAGAGGGAATCAATCAGGATAGCGTGGTTCACGACATAATGACGTACGCGATAAATCGCGCCGCTGCTAATTCAGTAATCTATTCCTCACAAACTTCATTCCAACTGCCCCGTCAGCGCTGACGCCATGCCGAGGGTGCCATACCGTGCAGCTGGCGGAAGCGGTTGCTGAAATGGCTGGAGGAGTGGAAACCGCAGCGCAGGGCAATCTCGGTGAGCGACAGCGTGCTGAATTGCAGCAGCTGCTGCGCGGCTTCCATACGGCGGCGCATCACATACTGGTGTGGCGCTTCGCCGGTGCTGCTGCGGAACATACGTGCAAAATGGTATTCGCTGAGCGCCGCCTCTGCCGCCAGTTGGGCCAGCGTTAACGGCTGATCCAGCTGCGTATCGATCAGCGCCAGCACGCGGCGCAATACCGCCGGCGCCAGTCCGCCGCGCACCTGCGGCAGCTGCCACTGTACCTGACTGTAGCGCTGCAGCAGATGGGTCATCAGCAGTGTTGAGGCGCTGCTCAGCATCAGCTGGTTGGCCGGCTGCTGCCAGTCGGCGCTCAGCAGAAAATGGCGATACAGCTGGGTGATGCGATCATCGTCGGCAAAAATCTTCTCATGCAGGTTAAGCTGCGCCGGACTGCGATCCCACACCTGCTCACCGAGGTGACGCAAATGCGCATCGGTGCAGTAGAGGTGCACGAAGGATAAATCCGCGCGCAGATCCCAGGTCGACTCGGTGCCAGACGGCATCAGGCAAAAGCGATCCGGCGCGCCGCCGTTGCGCCAGCCGTGCGGCGTTTTGTGCCAGGTATCGTAACCGTCAGCCACATAAAGGCTAAGCGTATGGTGATCGCTGAGGTTAGTCACGCGATCGCCACTGTTGAACCACGCCGCCAGCCGAATGCCGCCGCTCAGCTGCACGCTATCGCGCAGCTGCGCTTTGTGACGCTGAAGCATAGTAAACGTCTGATATTCCGGCATGGTCTGACATCGCTCTCTGGGTTGATGTCTGTAGTTTACGCAACTGACCGGACAGAAAACAGGCCAATGCCGGACCAGGCGGGAAAAAGCGCAAGAATTTGCAAGTGCTGCGCAAAGCCATGCAAGCCGCGCTCCTGTCACTCAGGCACACTGCGAGCCTGATTCCGCCGGAGAGTTTCTGATGAACCTGATGTTATACCTCGCGGTGGTGCTGATTTGGGGCACCACCTGGATTGCGATTTTTCTGCAGCAGCAGGCCGCCGATACGCCGGTACTGGTGGCGGTATTCTGGCGCTTCCTGTTCGCCTCGTTGACCATGCTGGTGCTTCTCCGGCTGCTGAAACGTCTGCGTACGCTGGATGCGCGTGACCACCTGTTTTGTCTGTTACAGGGCGGCTGCGTATTTGGTTTTAATTTTGTCTGCTTTTACCATGCGGCAGCGATGATCAGCACCGGACTGGAGTCGGTGATTTTTTCGATGGCGGTGCTGTATAACGCGCTCAACAGCTGGATCTTTTTCCGCCAGCGTCCGCCTTTCCGCCTGCTGCCCGCCGCCGCGCTGGGCCTAGGCGGGATTGTTGCGTTGTTCTGGCAGGATATTCAGTCAGCCCATTTTGCGCCGCAGCTGCTGTGGGGCGTGGGACTGAGCGCGCTGGGCACGCTCGGTTTCTCCTTTGGCAATATGATTTCTACCCGCCATCAGCGTCGTCAGCGCGACGTGCTGACCACCAACAGCTACGCCATGCTGTACGGTGCGCTGATCATGGCCGTGCTGGCGCTGGTGAATGGCGACGCGCTGGCACCGGCACTCAATCTGCAGTGGCTGGGGGCAATGAGTTATCTGGCTTTGTTTGGCTCGGTGCTGGGCTTTGGTGCCTACTTCACGCTGGTGGGGCGCATCGGTGCCAGTCAGGCGGCTTACAGCACCCTGCTGTTTCCGCTGGTGGCACTGACGCTTTCGACGCTGTATGAAGGCTATCAGTGGCATAGCAATGCTATCGTCGGGCTGGTGATGATTCTGGCAGGGAACATGGTGATGTTCGTGCGCTGGCCGTCTCATCGCCGGTTACGTCTGGCGTGAAGCAAGAGCGGGCATGACGCCCGCTCTGTCACTCCTCTAGCGCCAGCCCCCGACGCCGATGTTGAGCTGGTGAGGTTGGTTAATGGCTTTTCTGGCAATCCAGTAAAGCAGAACGCGTTCATCATCTCTGTCGCGGTCGGCCATCGCCAGTAATTTCAGCGACAGGGTGGACCTGGTCACAGGCTGCTGTTCATCGCTTAACTCGATAACCGCCTGACCGATGATGCAGCAAACCTCATCCCCGCTGGATACGGATTCATATGCCCGGTCTTTCATATTTCCTCCTGTTGAATGAACTTTAAGCCTGGCAAAGTTCCTGCGTTTTGCCGCGCAGATGCTGCGCTTAAAACACCCTGTTACACATGCTCACCTGTCGCAATGCCTGTTCATGTGACGACATCCGCGCTGCGCTTAAGCAAAGGCGCAATGCCATTCATACCGTTTTCACAGCATTTCATTCCGTCTCCCGCTCCGTTCACGCCCGTCCGCACCACCCGCGCCCGCGTGAGGCTTATTATCGCTGCAGATTCCGTATTCCCGGATGGGAGAGAGAAAAATGACAACAGCCGTTACCCCTAATCATCAGCGTGTCCGTATCCTTACCCTCGCAGGCACCATCATTACCCAGTTCGCGCTCGGCTCGGTTTATACCTGGAGCCTGTTTAATGGCCAGCTGGCACAGAAACTGGATGCGCCGGTCAGCCAGGTGGCTTTTTCCTTTGGTCTGCTCAGCCTCGGTCTGGCGATTGCCTCCTCGCTGGCCGGCAAGCTGCAGGAGCGCTTTGGCGTGCGCAACGTCACTATCGGTGCAGGCATTCTGATGGCGATTGGCTTCTGGCTGACCGCCCATGCTGACAACCTGATGATGCTGTACCTGAGCGCCGGCATTCTGGTCGGGCTGGCCGATGGTGCGGGTTATCTGATGACGCTCTCTAACTGCGTGAAGTGGTTTCCGGAGCGCAAAGGGCTGATTTCGGCCTGTTCGATCGGCGCTTACGGCCTCGGCAGTCTCGGCTTTAAATTCATCTGTGGCGCACTGCTTAGCACTCAGGGGCTGGAAAATACCTTTGTGATTTGGGGTGTGCTGGCGATGACGATGATTATTGCCGGGGCCCTGATGATGCGCGATGCGCCGCTACAGCAGGCCGGTTCACGTCAGCAGCAGGCGGCACAGGAGTTCACGCTGGCGCAGTCGGTGCGCCTGCCGCAGTACTGGATGCTGGCACTGATGTTCCTGACGGCCTGCATGAGTGGTTTGTATGTGATTGGCGTCGCGAAAGACATTGGTGAAGGCCTGGTGCACCTGAGTACGCAAACGGCGGCCAATGCGGTGACGATAATTGCCATTGCAAACCTGAGCGGACGACTGATTCTCGGCGTGCTGTCGGACAAAATGGCGCGCATCCGGGTCATTTCGCTGGCACAGCTGGTTTCGCTGAGCGGCATGAGCATCCTGCTGTTCACCCACATGAATGAAACCACCTTCTTCCTGTCGCTGGCCTGCGTGGCGTTCAGCTTTGGCGGCACCATCACCGTCTTTCCGTCACTGGTCAGCGATTTCTTCGGCCTCAACAACCTGACCAAAAACTATGGCCTGATCTATCTCGGCTTCGGCATCGGTAGCGTGCTTGGCTCGCTGGTGGCTTCGGTGTTCGGCGGCTTCACCGTGACCTTCAGTCTGATTATGACACTGCTGGTGATCTCGCTGGTGCTGTCGCTCAGTATCCGTCTGCCAAATCGTCAAAACCTGGCCTCGCCGGTACTGCATAATTAATTCACCACCCTGCCGTGTAATTGCACGGCAGGCTTTTTACTGATGACCACAGAATTGATCACGCGTTGAGAATGACTGTTATTTAACCTTGCATTTCAGAGTAATCGGGTTATTATCAGGCGCTATTCAGCTTATTCCGATTGGTTTATTTCCCGCCCTGTCACTTTTAGCTTTTAATTGACATATCTGGTAATAATTACGGAAATAACTCTACATTCACTGCATCTTCACTCCACTTTTCCCGGTTAATCTGGCCTCATTGGAAAAGAGGAGGACTCTCCATGAAGAAGTTAATAAAAGTCGCTTCGGTGGTGGCGATTATGACCATGCTAAGCGGGTGTATTATCGAGCACGACCATGGACGCGGTCCCGGCTGGGGCCACGGGCACGGCGGCGGCTGGCATCACGGCCATGGCGGCTATCGTCACTGGTAATTGGGCAAAGCACACACAGCACATAATAAAAAATGAATAAAGAAAGGGCGGGAATCAATCCCGCCCTTATTTTTTAGCTTTTCACCGCGTAATTACATTGATACCAGACTTTCTTCAGGCCAGGCAAATTGCTGTCCTGCGCCGGAAGCGATTCGACTTTATCGAAGCCGCGCTGGTTACAGTAATTCGCCAGATCAAGTTCCAGCGCATCTTTATCCAGCTTCTGTGGATCGTAACGATACTGTACGGTATTTGAACGGGCATCTTCATCTACGCGCTCAAAACCCCCGGGTTTGCTGACACTACAGCCGGCCAGCATAAAAAGCGCTAACGCGCTAATAAGCATTTTATTCATTAGGGTGTCCTCATCAGACGTTGCAGTGTAAAAGGCAACGCCACACGCCTCTATAGGAAAAAGACGCGAAATGTCCGATTAATGCAAAGCTTTCGCCAATCAAATCAATAAAACCAAACGGTTTTCCTTATCACATCAGCAGTGAGAAGATGACTTCAGACAAAACGAAGTCTGCACCACACCAGGTGATACCCACAAAAAGACATACTGAAAGTGACCTTTATGCCCGTGCTGAGCGGGCTTTTTTTCGCCCGTTATCCGGTAAGGCTGACCATCTTACGCAAAAGATTGGCCGCTTGTTTGTCCGGCAATGCGAGAATTCCGCTGTAAAGATCAATCGACATCGCGCACATCGTGCCGCGATCCACCGCCGTATCCGCCGGCATATTCAGCTGCTGCAGCTTATCGCCCCACTTGCCATACAGTTTTTCCACCACGCGCTGCAGATCGCGCTGCGCCTGAGGCTGATCCACCGCCAGCTCATCGCCGGTACTGTTTTGCAACAGTGCCTCGAGCGCTTCACCATCGCGCTGATTAAGCTCCGGCGACAGCACCTGTTGCAGATTGACGCCACCGCTGACCTGCGGATAGAGGAAACGGAAGCAGCGCTGCGTATCCTGCTGCTGCAGCGCCTGCATCTCCTGCACCGAAACGCGGATGTAGTTGATGATCGCCGCATCGCTGGCGCGCGCCATGCGCTGATTCACCAAATCCATCAGCCAGCCGCGCATATCGCCCAGCGCCTGCTCCGCAGGTACGCCCTCTGCCAGCTTGTGCTGCAACTCGCGATTGAGCAGTTGCCACAGCGCCGGCTCCTGCACTTTCAGCACGCGATAACCCGGCGCGTCGCTCAGTTGGATAGCCACCTGCGCCGCCAGCGCCTCGCGCTCCTGACGCGGATGCAGCCAGCTAAACCACAGCAGATTAGCCAGCAGCACAGGCAGCAAAAACAGCAGGACACCCTGCCAGACGCGCAACGCGGTGGTGCGCAGCAGTATCACGATGATGATCGCCAGCAGCACAAAAGCGGCCAGCGTGAGCGGGAAAAGCGAGAACATGGAGCGACATTAATCCTTGCGAACGTCAATTAAAACCGGACAGCTGGCGCGTTCAATCACTGCTGCGCTTACCGAGCCTTTCAGCAGACGGTTGAGCGGCGACAGGTGACGACGGCCCATTATAATCATACTGGCGTGCAACGCCTCAGACTGCGCCACAATGGTTTCTGCCGCTTCACCGGCCAGAATCAGCCCGCGTGCGTCAATGCCAGCGCGCAGCAGCGGTGCCAGCGCATGGCGTACCACCATTTCAGCCGTGTTTTGTTCATCCTGCGCCACGACAAAATCGTCCGGGTCTTCCCCGGCGTCGATCTCAATCGGCTGATTGCACGACGAATAAGCCGGATCGACACAGCACAGCACGGTGACCTGCGCCTGTTGCGCCAGCGCCTGTTCAATGGTCAGGGCGATCACTTTTTCCGCCACCGGTGAGTTATCAATGGCCATCAGCAAGGTTTTCATCAGTCGGTTATCCTTCCGCAGCAGTTATTTTGCCAATTTCGCGAATCAGCGCCTCTTTACACTTTATCAGCGCTGTCCGGTAATGCGCTTCCTGGCGGTGAAAACGTGCGGTCGGCACCAGCAGTGAGATCGAGAAGCGCCCGAACAGCGTATCAATCGCGACCGCCATGGTGGAAATGCCCTCCAGCGTTTCGCCGCGATCGATAGCCAGTCCGCTGGCGCGCACCTCCGCAATCAGCGTCAGCAACTGCGGCAGCGTTTTTACCGTCATTTCCGTCAGTTCCGCATAGGCTTCGCCGACCATTACCCGCACATCTTCGTCGCTCTCCAGCGCCAGCAGCGCCCGGCCACCGGACGTACTGTAGAGTGGCAGATTCAGGCCGATGTGTGGCACCACGCGCAGCTCACGCGTCGCCACCACGTAATGGACAATCGCCAGCTGCGTCCCGCTGGCTCGCGCCAGCGATACCGTTTCATTGATTTCCGCCGAGAGTTGTTCGAGGAACGGCCGGACAATTTCCACCACGTCACTGTGCACGCTGGAGATCAGCTTCAGCAACGCCGGACCGAGGCGCAGTCCGCCTGCCCCGCCGCTGCGCACCAGCTGCGCGCTATCCAGCGCCGCCACGATGCGCTGCACCGTCGAGCGCGGCAGATCGACCACCTGCGCAATTTCACCCAGACTCATGCCGCCCGGATGCTCACCGAGCGCATTTAAAATTTTTGCCGCACGCGCAATGACCTGAATGCCACCCGCTTTTTCATCCTCACGGCTTGAGGGAGGTTCTACCATGATACGTTCCTTTTTGGCCTGCCCTACTTTAGCGCGAACGATCGCACTTTTACACCCTGTATCACATTGCAATACACCATATCGAAATGTAAGATGCGAGCTGTATCACATCGCAATACACCGCATCAACCAATAACGAGACACCTGCTATGAATGCCCAGCCCGTCGCGGCACCGGCACCGCATCCTTTTACCCTGCGCCTCGCGCTGGGGCTGGTGGGGGTGCTGATCGCCGCACTGACCTCCGGATTAAACGATCGCGTTACCGACATCGCGCTGGCCGATATCCGTGCCGCAGTCGGCATTAGCTACGATGACGGCAGCTGGATTATTTCGGCTTATCAGGCAGCGGAAGTCGCCGCGATGATGATTGCACCGTGGTTCGCCGTCACCTTTTCGCTGCGCCGCTTCGCGCTGGCGGTGTCGGCCGGTTTCATGATGTGCGGTGTCCTGCTGCCCTTTATGCCCACGGCCCCGCTATTTATTGCGCTGCGCGTGGTGCAGGGACTGTTTGGCGGCGCCCTGCCGCCGCTGCTGATGACGGTGGCGCTGCGCTTTCTGCCACCGCCGATCAAACTTTATGGGCTGAGTGCTTACGCCCTCACCGCCACGTTTGGCCCGAATCTGGCGGCGTCGCTGGCGGCGTTCTGGACCGATGACGTCAGCTGGATGTTTGTGTTCTGGCAGGTGGTGCCGGCCATGCTGATCGCCATGCTGCTGATCGGCTGGGGTCTGCCGCAGGATCCGCTGCGCACTGAGCGATTTAAACAGATTGACCTGTTCGGCATGCTGAGCGGCTGCTCGGGCATGGCGCTGCTGATTCTGGCGCTGACGCAGGGTGAGCGTCTCGACTGGCTCAGCTCGCCGCTGTTTGTCGCCCTATTATTCAGCGCGCTGGCGTTGCTGATTGTGTTCTTTATTAATGAATGGTTTCACCCGCTGCCGCTGTTTAAGTTGCAGATGCTGCGCCGGCGTAATTTGTCGCACGGTTTGCTGGCGCTGGCGGGTGTACTGATTCTGGCGCTGTCCGGTTCGGCGCTGCCGTCGGCCTATTTTGGTCAGGTGGAGGGGTTTCGCACGCTGCAGTTCGCGCCGCTGGCGTTGACCATCGGCCTGCCGCAGTTGCTGATTGCACCGCTGGTCGCCAGCCTGCTGAATATCCGCTGGATTGACTGCCGCTGGGTGCTGAGCGCCGGTGTGCTGCTGCTGGCGACCGCCTGCCTGCTCGGCATGCAGATCACCACCGACTGGGCGCGGCAAAACTTCTGGCTGATGCAGATCTTGCAGGCGTTTGGTCAGCCGATGGTGATTCTGCCGGTGCTGATGAGCGCCACCAGCGTGGTCGCGCCGCCGGAAGGGCCGTTCGCCTCCGCCATTTTCAATACCGTACGCGGCTTTGCCAGCATTGCCGCCAGCACGCTGGTGGAGTGGTTTATCAGCCATCGTGAGCAGTTTCACTCCAGCGTGCTGGTCGATCAGGCTGCCAGTCGCAGCTGGCTGATGACCGCAGCGGATAGCCAGCAGGCCAGCAGCAGCCTGCCGCTGTTGGCCGACGGCAGCGCCAGCAGCGCGGCCAATCTCAGCGGCTTCGCCACCCTGCTGAAGCATCAGGCCATGGTGCTGAGCCTGAGCGATGCGTATCTGATGCTGATCGCCTTCGCTGCCGGGCTGTTAGTGCTGACGCTGTGCCTGGCGAAACGCGTCTGGCCACCGCAAACCCTGATTCAACCTGTTACCAAAACTCCGGAATAACTGTTATGCACGCTTTTGCTATGAAACGAACAATCCTGCTGAGCGCCCTGCTGCTGGTTTTGCTGGCGATGGCGTTCTGGCTGTGGTCAGCCATGACCGGCAACGACCATCGCACTGATGATGCCTGGGTGAATGCCGATTACACGCTGGTGGCCCCGAAGGTGTCCGGCTATATCGCCCACGTCAACGTGCAGGATAACCAGCGCGTGCGGGCTGGTGACGTGCTGGCGACGCTCGACGACCGCGACTATCGCGTGGCGCTGGAGACCGCGCGGGCGAATTTGCAGGTCAGCGACGCCAAACGGCTGAGCGCGCAGGCGCAGCTCGACCAGCAGCAGTCCACCATTGCCGAGGCCCGCGCCACGCTGGCCGCCAGTCAGGCATCGGCGCAGTATGCCGGGCAGAGCGCGGCGCGCTACAACCAGCTGTACAAGAGCGGCACCATAGCCGCTGACGATCAGCAGAAAGCCAGCTCAACCCAGCGTTCCGCCGCCGCCACGGTGCGCCAGAGCGCAGCAGCGCTGGCGGCGGCCCAACAGCAGGTGAAGGTGCTTGAGGCCGCGCTGCGTCAGGCGGAGGCTGATGTCGCGGCGGCGCAGGCCAGCGTCGACCAGGCCGGGTTGAATCTCTCTTATACGCGTATTATTGCGCCGGTGGATGGCATGGTGGGTCAGCGTTCGGTGCGCGTGGGAGCCTGGGTCAGCGCGGGTACGCGTCTGCTGGCCGTGGTGCCGCTACAGCAGACTTACATCACCGCCAATTATCTGGAGACGCAGCTGGCGGATGTGCGCCCGGGCCAGAGAGTGGTGGTGAAGATTGATGCATTGCCCGGCAAGACCTTCACCGGTCACGTTGACAGTATTGCGCCCGCTACCGGCGCCACGTTTTCCGCGATTGCCCCCGATAACGCCACCGGCAACTACACTAAAGTGGTTCAACGTTTGCCGGTGAAAATTGTGCTGGATCCGCATCAGAGCGATCTGGCGCAATTACGTGTCGGCATGTCGGCGATTCCGCAGATTGAGACCCGATGAAAATGTGAGCAACTTCTCAGAAGTGACCTATTTATTTTCGGATCGATTCCGCGTAAATTAGCGCTCGATCCTGTTTCGGGGCAGCCCGGAGCGACCTGAGTAGAAAGCGTGTAGCGATGATGAACTCCACCTTTCTCTTATTCTGTTCGGGTTACGCTGGTTTGGGATCGCCATCATTGTAACCGCTCAGAGGAGTTGTTTTGTGAAATACGCCTTGATGGGAATCTCTTTCTTCGTCTTACTTTGGGTCGGCACCTTCGTGCTGATGCTGTAAAGACGCGAGCCGGGGCGACCGCTCAGTCGCCCCGATTTGTAGTTACTCTGCTTCTTCCACCGCTTTTACCGTTCCCGGCAAAATACCGTCGGCGCGGAACATCGCTTTAATGCCACGCACCGCCTGACGAATACGATCGCTGTTTTCAATCAGGGCAAAACGCACGTGGGTATCGCCGTAGTCACCAAAGCCAATGCCCGGCGAGACGCACACTTTCGCCTCCTGCAGCAGCCGTTTGGCGAATTCGAGCGAGCCCAGATGCGCGTAATGGTCGGGGATTTTCGCCCAGACGTACATGGACGCTTTCGGCAGATCGACCATCCAGCCCGCCTCATGCAGCCCTTTCACCAGTACATCGCGCCGGCGTTTATACTGCTCGGCGATATCACGCACGCACTGCTGATCGCCCTCCAGTGCCGCAATCGCCGCCACCTGCAGCGGTGTGAAGGTGCCGTAGTCGTGATAGCTTTTGATGCGTGCCAGTGCCGCCACCAGCTCTTTGTTGCCGACCATAAAGCCGATGCGCCAGCCTGCCATGTTGTAGCTTTTTGACAGGGTAAAGAATTCCACCGCCACATCGCGCGCGCCCGGCACCTGCATAATCGAGGGCGCTTTCCAGCCATCATAGGTGATGTCAGCGTAGGCCAGATCGTGGATGACCAGCACGTTGTACTGTTTCGCCAGCGCGATGACGCGCTCGAAGAAGTCCAGCTCCACGCACTGCGATGTCGGGTTGGACGGAAAGCCGAGGATCATCATCTTCGGTTTCGGGTAGCTTTCGCGGATGGCGCGTTCCAGCTCATTGAAGAAATCGACGCCCGCAACCAGCGGCACCGAGCGCACCTGCGCGCCGGCGATCACCGCACCGTAGATGTGAATCGGGTAGCTGGGATTAGGCACCAGCACGGTGTCACCGTGATCAAGCGTCGCCAGCATCAGGTGCGCCAGGCCCTCTTTCGAGCCGATGGTAACGATGGCTTCGGACTCCGGATCGATATCCACCTGGTAACGCTCGGCGTACCAGCGCGAAATGGCGCGGCGCAGGCGCGGAATCCCTTTGGAGGTAGAGTAGCCGTGCGTGTCTTCACGCTGTGCCACCTGACAGAGCTTTTCCACGATGTGCGGCGGTGTCGCGCCATCGGGGTTGCCCATGGAGAAATCGATGATGTCTTCGCCGCGCCGGCGCGCAGCCATCTTCAATTCAGCCGTGATGTTAAATACATAGGGGGGCAGACGTTCAATACGCGAGAAACGACGGGGTGTGCTGTTATCAGCCATGATGTCCTCTGGATTACGTTAGCGCCCGGACCATCCGAGCGACGCTGGTCACTGCGGTGACCGAAACAAGAACATAACGCGCTGATAACAATATTGTCGAGGGGGAACGGCAAATTTTCTTAGCCTGCTTCGTTTAAGCGCCCAAACACCCAATCGTTTACCCACTGACCGTTGAGGCGGTAGTTATCGCGCAGCGTGCCTTCCAGCGCGAAACCGTTCTTTTCCAGAATGCGCCGCGACGGCCAGTTGCCCTCAATCACCAGCGCTTTGAGTTTGTGGAAGTCGGCCTGCAGCAGGAACGTGCACAATGCCTGCAACGCTTCGCTGCCGTAGCCCTGACCGGTACAGGCGTGGCGCAGCATGTAACCCACTTCGGCCTGACGATACGGATGCCACTCGGCGCTGCAGCCAAACAGACCAATCGCTTCACCGCTGTCGCGCAGGCGCGCCACCAGGCACAGCATGTGAAAACTGCTGGGTTGCCACGGTGCCAGCCGCTCGTTAAAGCGCTGGCGGATGTCGTTTTCATCGGGGATCTCGCTCACCCAGGTCATGGTCGCGGCATCTTCATGAACCGCTTTGAAAATCTGCCAGTCTTCCGGCTGTAACCGGCTGAGGGACAAACGAGGGGTGAGTAATTGCATGGCCACGCTCCGCTGTTGTGCTTACGGCAACATAGCAAACCGCATCCGTGACAACCAGTGAACGCTGCACGCTTTCAGCAATCCTCTTTTTGGCACTCAGGATTTCCTCTTTTCAGGTTTCATAGCGGATAATTTGCCTTGCCTCCCTTCAGGGGCGGGTGTTACGGGCGGATCTGGTCGCCATAAATGGCGCCCCTACGGTGTGTCAGTGGCCAATTTTACACGGCGCGCATCTTCGCTTCGTATCTGGTCGCCATAAATGGCGCCCCTGCAGTGCATCTGCGGTCCTGTAGGGTGCGCATTGATGCGCACCGGCAGTGCGCACCTTCATATCTGGTCGCCATAAATGGCGCCCCTGCGGTGCATCTACGTGTTTACAGGGTGCGCATTGATGCGCACCGGCAGCGCGCACCTTAAAAATTGATCCAGGCTATGAGAAACGTCTGCAGCTTGCCGGGACGCTGGCGGATCGCGATCACATTTTTTATCATGTCCGCAACCTTGCCTGCTCCGGAGAACACCGTGCCTTCCCATTTCGACATGCTGCTGGCGGTGTTTGACCGCGCCGCGCTGATGCTGATCTGCCTGTTCTTCCTGACCCGCACCCGCGTATTTCGTCAGCTACTGCAAAAAGATGAACACTCAATCGGCGAAAAAGCCGTGGTGACCGCCATCTTCTCGCTGTTTGCGCTGTTCAGCACCTGGTCCGGCATCAACGTTGACGGCTCACTGCTCAACGTCCGGGTGATTGCGGTCATGGCAGGCGGCATTCTGTTCGGGCCGTGGGTCGGCATTGCAACCGGTGTGATTGCCGGCGTGCACCGCTTCCTGATTGATATCGACGGCATCACCTCGGTGCCCTGTCTGATTACCAGCATCATCGCCGGTATCGCCGCCGGTGCCATCAACCGCTTCGTCAGCAAAGAGCAGCGCTGGCGCGCCGGCATCCTTGGCGGCATGCTGTGTGAAAGCCTGACCATGCTGCTGATCGTGCTGTGGGCGAAACCGATGTCACTCGGTTTAACCATCGTGTCGGAAATTGCGCTGCCGATGATTCTCGGCGCGTCGAGCATTGGTTTGATTGTGCTGCTGGTGCAGAGCGTCGAAGGGGAAAAGGAGGCGATTGCCGCGCGTCAGGCCAAACTGGCGCTGGAGATTGCCAACAAAACCCTGCCGCTGTTTCGTCAGGTTAATAGCGACTCGCTGCGCAAAGTTTGCGCCATCATTCGCAGCGACATCCATGCCGATGCGGTGGCGATCACTAACACCAAACAGATTCTGGCTTACGTCGGCTACGGCGAGCAGAACTACCACAACGGCGACGACGGCATCAGTCCGACCACCGCGCAGGCGATCGCCAGCGGAAAAATTATCATTAAGAATAATGATGAGGCACACCGCACCAAAGACATTCACTCGATGCTGGTGATTCCCCTTTGGGAAAAAGGGGAAGTGACCGGCACGCTGAAAATCTACTATCGCCGCGCCCATCGTATTACCGGCTCACTGAAAGAGATGGCGGTCGGTCTGTCGCAAATCATCTCGACGCAGCTGGAAGTCTCGCGTGCCGAGCAGTTACGCGAGATGGCCAATAAAGCGGAACTGCGCGCGCTGCAAAGCAAAATCAACCCGCACTTCCTGTTTAACGCGCTGAATGCCATCTCCTCATCGATTCGCCTGAATCCGGACACGGCGCGCCAGCTGGTGATTAACCTGTCGCGCTACCTGCGTTACAACCTGGAACTCAACGATGACGAACTCATCGACATCAAAAAAGAGTTGTGGCAGGTGAAGGATTACATCGCCATTGAGCAGGCGCGGTTTGGCGACAAGCTGTCGATGATTTACGACATCGACGAAGATCTGCACTTTTCGCTGCCCAGCCTGCTGATTCAGCCGCTGGTGGAGAACGCCATCGTGCACGGTATTCAGCCCTGTCGCGGCAAAGGCGTGGTCACGCTAAGCGTGAAAGATCTGGGCGATCGCGTCCGCGTGGCGGTGCGCGATACCGGTGCCGGCATCAGCGAAGAGGTGGTCAGCCGGGTGGCGCGCAACGAAATGCCGGGCAACAAAATTGGCCTGCTGAATGTGCATCACCGGGTGAAACTGCTGTCCGGCCACGGCTTAACCATAACCCGTCATCAGCCCGGTACGGAAATCGCCTTTACCCTCAGCAAAAGTGGTCAGCGGCTGTCCGGCCCGCTCACCCCGTTAGCGGAAACCTCAGCGTGAAAGCCATTATTGTCGAAGACGAATTCCTGGCGCAGCAGGAGCTAAGCTGGATGATCCAGCAGCATAGCCAGATCAGCATCGAAGCCTGCTTTGATGATGGGCTGGAAGTGCTGAAGTATCTGCAGACTCATCGGGTGGACGTGATTTTTCTCGATATCAACATCCCGTCGCTGGACGGCATGTTGCTGGCGCAGAACATCAACCAGTTTATCCATAAGCCGCTGATTGTGTTTATCACCGCGTGGAAAGAGCACGCGGTCGAGGCCTTCGAACTGCAGGCGTTTGACTACATCCTCAAGCCGTATCACGAGTCGCGCATCATCACCATGCTGAACAAGCTGGAGGCCAGCGCGCAACAGCAGCAGGCGCAGCAGCACAATCCGGCAGCCAGCACGCCGCAAACGGTGAATTTAGTTAAAGATGAGCGCATTATCGTGACCGATATCAACGATATCTATTACGTTGAAGCGCATGAGAAGCTGACGTTTGTCTACACGCGGCGCGAAGCCTATGTGATGTCGATGGCGATCAGCGAGTTTTGCAGCCGTTTGCCTGAGTCGATGTTCTTTCGCTGCCACCGTTCCTACTGCGTGAATCTGAGCAAGATTGGCGAGATCGAACCGTGGTTTAACAACACCTATCTGGTGAAGCTGCGCGATATGGATGCGCAGGTGCCGGTGAGCCGCAGCAAGGTGAAGGCGTTTCGCCAGCTGATGCATCTTTGAAGGCGAACGGCACGGGAAGCCGTTCGCCCGTCAGATTACAGCACGCGCCCCAGCGCCTGGCGCAGATGGGCACCGGCGCCAAGCAGGCCCGGCTGGTCGTGAGTAATCATGTAGACCGGGATATCAACGAGGTAATCGCGGAAGCGGCCTTTGTCTTCGAACGCCGCGCGGAAGCCGGACGCTTTAAAGAACTCGAGGAAGCGTGGCACGATACCACCGGCAATGTAGACGCCGCCAAAGGTGCCGAGGTTCAGCGCCAGGTTGCCGCCAAACCGTCCCATGATGACGCAGAACAGTGTCAGCGCGCGGCGGCAGTCAATGCAGCTATCCTGCAGTGCCCGCTCGGTGACATCTTTTGGCTTGAGGTTTTCCGGCTCGCGCTGATCGGATTTCACAATCGCGCGATACAGGTTAACCAGTCCGGAACCCGACAGCACGCGCTCGGCAGAAACGTGACCCAGTTCGGCGCGCAGCACTTCGAGAATCGCGTCCTCTTCTTCGCTGTTTGGCGCGAAGTCAACGTGACCGCCCTCACCCGGCAGGCTGACCCAGCGCTTATCAACGTGCACCAGATGGCTGACGCCGAGCCCGGTGCCAGCACCGTAGATGGCAATCGGTTTATCCTGCACCGGCGATTTGCCGCCGAACTGCAGGACGTCCTGCGCCGTCAGCATCGGAATCGCCATGGAAACCGCGGTGAAATCGTTAATGATTTCAAGCGTAGTAAAGCCCAGACTTTCCTTCATCTGACGCGTTGAGAAGGCCCAGTCATGGTTGGTCATCTCCACCCAGTCGCCGGTGATCGGACAGGCGATGGCGATGCAGCCGTCGGTAATGTCCTGTTTTTGCTCATCCAGATAGTGACGGATAACTGCTTCAAGGTTGTCGTAGTCTGATGTTGAGAATGTTTTGGCCTGGGAGATGGCGCCGGTCTCCACCTCACACAAGGCGAGACGAGCGTTAGTGCCGCCCACATCGCCGACCAGGGCGTATTTTGTCATTCTTCTGCTGCTCCGCTTGGGTCATAAACAAGTGCAGGACACTATAAAAGCCTGCCAATAAAACAACAACGCTCACCTTGCACGATGAGCGTTGGTCATTCAGTGCGACGCACAGCCTGAATGTCGCCAGCCCAACTGTACAGAGGCAACTGTCCTAAACTTTGTGGCTATTGCGCTGGTGCAGCGCCGCCGTGACGGTGCGCAGCAGCGGCGGCAAATCCTGTTTCTCCATCACCACCTCAATCAGTGACAGGCAACGCGCCTCGCTGAGCAGCGCCATCACGGCGTCGAGCTGCGCCGTTTCACTGATGCGCCAGCTCTGCGCCGCACAATTCAGGCTCATCGCCTGCGGCAGCGCGGTCCAGTTCCACTGCGCGATGTCGTTGTAGCGCTGTTCCGCTCCATGGATCGCGCGTTCGACAGTGTATCCCTCATTATTCAGCAGAAAAATGATCGGGCTTAAGCCGTCGCGCTGGATCGATCCCAGTTCCTGAATGGTCAGCTGCGCCGATCCATCGCCGATGATCAGAATGACGCGGCGGTCGGGCTGCGCCGTCTGGGCACCAAAGGTGGCGGGTAAAGTATAGCCAATGGAACCCCATAAAGGTTGTACCAGCAGCTGCGCATCATGCGGTAAACGCAGCGCGGCAGCGCCAAACGCCGCCGTGCCCTGATCGGCAAGGATAATATCACCGGGCTGCAGGAAACGCTGCATCGCCTGCCAGAAAGCCTGCTGACTGATTACGGCGGCAGCAGCGGGCGGTGCATCGTCCGGCATGTCGGCCACGCCCGTGGCCCAGTGCGCGCAGTGGCGCTGATAAACCGGCAGCAGCGCGGCCAGCGCCTGCGCCATGCTCAGCGGTGCGAAGGTTTCTCCGGCGACGCTGGCATGAAACGGCTGCAGATCAATCACCCGCTGCGCCGACAGCTGCTGGGTAAACCCGGCGGTCAGGGTGTCGGTAAAACGCACGCCGACGCACAGGGTGACATCGGTATCTTCAATTGCCGCGCGCACGGTTTCGCGGCTGCCGCTGGCGGCGTAGGTGCCGACGAAGCCCGGTTGCTGCTCATCCAGCACGCCCTTGCCCATCAGTAGCGTCGCAGCCGGAATGGCGCGCAGCGCACGCAGCTCAGCCAGCGGTGCCTGCAGCTGCCAGCGGGCAGCGAGAAAATCGGCCAGCAGCGCCACGCGCTGCGCCGGTGCCAGCAGGTGTTCCGCCGCTGCGGCAAACGCCTGCGCCACGTCGCGGTTTTCAGCCGGTGCCGGGCTGGCGCTGGCTGACGGCAGCGTTACCGTGGCGGCGGCGACATCCACCGCCAGCAGCAGATAGCCCGGACGGTGCTGCTGCAGCGCGCCAGCGATGACCCGATCAATTTCAGCCACGGCGTTGTCGGCGCTCAGCACCGCGCTGGCGGCACTGACTTCCTGGGCCATGCGCAGAAAATGGCCAAAATCGCCGTCGCCGAGCGAATGATGCACGCAGTCGCCCTGCTGCTGGGCGTGGCTGGCGGGAGCGCCGACGATGTGAATCACCGGCACATATTCGGCGTAGCTGCCGGCGATGCCGTTAATCGCACTAAGTTCACCGACGCCAAAGGTGGTCAGCAGCGCGGCCGCGCCGTTGCAGCGACCGTAACCATCGGCCGCATAGGCGGCATTGAGTTCATTAGCGCAGCCGACCCAGGTAATGCCGGGATGGTCAATGACGCTGTCGAGAAATTGCAGGTTGTAGTCGCCGGGTACGCCGAACAGATGGCGGATACCCGCCTGGTGCAAACGATGCAGTAAATAGTCGCCAACGTTAAGAGTGTTCATCGACCGCTCCTGTGAGGGGGAATGATCAGGAGTATTAGCGATGTGGCTGAACTGGCGAGATTTTCACCATCATCGCGCTGTCATGCATGGCAAGCATTCGTTACGACGACAGAAAATTCTGTAAGTTGCGATCTTTGCCGCGTTACGGCGCAGTGTAAACGCATACACTGCTATGCTGATGCCACTTTCTCCCACCTGAGACAGGAACGCTGCATGAGTACTTTTCCCCACGCCGAACGTTATCACCAGATGCAGTATCGCCGCAGCGGCCGCAGCGGCCTGAAGCTGCCGGCGATTTCGCTGGGTCTATGGCACAACTTTGGCGACAGCACGCGCGTCGACAACAGCCGCGCGCTGCTGCGTCACGCATTTGATCGCGGTATTACCCATTTTGATCTGGCCAATAACTACGGGCCGCCGCCCGGTTCTGCGGAGAGCAACTTTGGCCGCATTCTGCGCGAAGATTTTCACGGCCTGCGCGACGAGCTGGTGATCTCCACCAAAGCGGGTTACACCATGTGGGACGGTCCGTACGGCGACTGGGGCTCACGCAAGTACCTGATTTCCAGCCTCGATCAAAGCCTGAAGCGCATGGGGCTGGAGTACGTGGATATCTTTTATCACCATCGTCCGGATCCGGAAACGCCGCTGGAAGAGACCATGCGCGCGCTCGATCAGGTGGTGCGTCAGGGTAAAGCGCTGTACGCGGCGATTTCGAACTACCCGGCGGATAAAGCCGCCGCCGCTATCGCCATGCTGCGCGATCTCGGCACCCCCTGCCTGATCCACCAGCCGCGCTATTCGATGTTCGAACGCACGCCGGAACAGGGTCTGCTGGACGTGCTGGGTGACAATGGCGTCGGCTGTATTGCTTTTTCACCACTGGCCGGTGGCGTGCTGACCGACCGCTATCTGCAGGGCATTCCGCAGGATTCGCGCATCGCCAGCGGCAGCAAATTCCTCAACGAAAACCAGCTGACGCCAGAGAAGATGGCGAAAGTGCAGCAGCTGCAGGCGCTGGCGCATCAGCGCGGTCAAAAGCTGGCGCAAATGGCGCTGCGCTGGGTGCTGCGCGACACGCGCGTCACGTCGGTGCTGATTGGCGCCAGTAAAACCGCGCAGATTGACGATGCCGTCGACATGCTGAGCCAGCCTGAATTAACCGCGGACGAGATCGCTGCCATTGAGCAAATTCTGGTGTAACCGTTTACCCGCCCGGAATTTTCCGGGCGCTGTCTTTAGCAGAAAACGCTGCACAACCTTTCGCTGACACTTTTTCAGACTAAATCTCAAGGCGTGTCTGGTCCGATATGGCACACTAGCGCCACGGTAGCCTCGATGCTATCGATGAGGAGAAAGTATGAAACGTGCAATTTTGTTTGCCGCTTTGCTGGCAACGTTATCCCCTCTGGCGCTGCACACAGCTGAAGCCAGTAGCGCTACCATCAATCTGGCCCCTGGCGTCACGCTGCATCTCGGCGATCGCGATCGTCGCGGCTACTACTGGGACGGTGGTCGCTGGCGTGAACCGCGCTGGTGGCACGATCGCTATCAGTACAACGATCATCGCTGGTGGCGTCACGAAGAGTGGAAACGCCACCGTGCCTGGGAGCGTGAACGTGAGCGCCGCTGGCACGAGCGCGAACGTCGCGAACACTGGCGTCACGATCACCGGCACGACCGCCACGACCATCATCACCATTAAAAAAAATCCCGGCGCAGACGCAGCCGGGATTTTTTTATTCAGTCATTTGTTTACCAGCCGAGCGCTTCGCCCACCAGCAAATAGATATTCAGCGCCACCACCAGCACCACAATCAGCCGACCGGCATTTTGCATCAGGCGTGAGTTCACCAGTTCATCGCCCATGATGTCACGGTTCCCGGTGAACGACAGCAGCGGAATCAGCGCCAGCGCAATACCGAAGCTCAGCAGCACCTGGCTCATCACCAGAATGCGCGTCGGATCCCAGCCCGCCCAGATAACAATAAAGGACGGCAGCATAGTAATGGTACGACGGAACCACAGCGGAATGTGGAAGCGGATAAAGCCCTGCATCACCACCTGGCCGGCCAGCGTGCCCACCACGGTAGAAGAGAGGCCGGCCGCTACCAGACTCAGCCCGAACACAATCGCCGCCGCGTGACCCAGCAGCGGCTGCAGCGTCAGATAGGCCTGGTCGAGATCGACAATGCTGGTGTGACCGCTAAAGTGAAACGCGGCCGCTGCGGTGGCCATCATCGCCAGGTTAACGAAACCGGCAATGGTCATGGCGATCGCCACGTCGAGCTTGGTGGAGGAGTAGCGCTCCGCCTTGCTGCCTTTATTACCGTACTGCGTCAGCGCCGAGTGCAGATAAATGACGTGCGGCATAATGGTCGCGCCCAGTACGCCAGCCGCGAGGAATACCGCGTCCGAAGTAGGCAGGCTCGGCAGCGCCATGCCCACCACCAGATCGCTGACGCGCGGCTGCGAGAAGAACAGCTCAACGATATAAGCGGCGGCGACAAACAGCAGCAGCCCGCCAATCACCAGCTCCAGCGGCTTCTGTCCACGGTTTTGCAGCATCAGGATCAGGAACGTGGCGATACCGGTTAACACCGCGCCCTGCAGTAGCGAGATGCCGAGCAGCAGCTTAAAGCCGAGCGCAGCCCCGATGAATTCCGCCAGATCGGTGGCCATGGCGATGATCTCCGCCTGTACCCAGTAGAACCATACCGCCGGGCGCGGGAAGCGATCGCGAATATGCTCGGCGAGGTTTTTACCGGTGGCAATGCCCAGCTTGGCGGACATCAGCTGGATCAGCATCGCCATGATGTTGGCCCATACCACCACCCACAGCAGTTTGTAGCCGTACGCGGCCCCCGCCTGGATGTTGGTGGCAAAGTTGCCGGGATCGATATAACCAATGGCCGCGATGAAGGCCGGTCCCAGCAGCGCGAGCTTGATCTTTCTGGCTCCGCGAGCGGCGCGCTCGGCGGTGCGACTTTCTGACATAGTTTTGACCCTGTCCTAACGCTTGTCTGACCCATCCAGCTTACGGGGCATTCAAGGCAAGTGAAATTTGGTTATAGTTATCGCATTGATAGATGGTGCTATAAAGTATAGCCATTGCTATACCACAAGGTAAAGTTAGCGCTTGCTAAAAATTATGCAACAGGTTTCACTCTACTCCCGGGTCAAATTATAGACAATCTCTTTGTGGATATTTCTTGTGATCTATTTGTAAACAGGTTGTGAGCGGTGAGACTAATCTGAGAAATAAAGCGATACCGAATACTTATATTGTGGTTTTGATCTCGTTTTTAAGTAACGCGTTACATAGAATACGCAGCAAAATACAACCCTCCTCAAATTTGGAGCCGATATGTCCCATATTTTGCACTTCCTTTTAGCATTGGTGGTGGTAGCCGTGCTGGCGTTACTCGTCAGTCACGATCGTAAGAGTATCCGGATTCGCTATATCGTTCAGCTGCTGGTGATTGAAGTGCTGCTGGCGTGGTTCTTCCTTAACTCCGAAGCAGGCCTTGGTTTTGTTAAAGGTTTCGCCGGGCTGTTTGATCATCTGCTCAAATATGCAGCAGAAGGCACCAATTTCGTGTTCGGTAACATGAACGAGAAAGGCCTGGCCTTCTTCTTCCTCAATGTTTTGTGCCCTATCGTCTTCATCTCGGCCCTGATCGGTATTTTGCAGCATTTCCGCATCCTGCCGTGGGTGATTCGCGCTATCGGTACCGTGCTGTCGAAGATCAACGGCATGGGCAAACTGGAATCCTTTAACGCCGTCAGCTCTCTGATTCTGGGACAGTCAGAAAACTTTATCGCCTATAAGGATATCCTTGGCAAAATGTCACAGCGCCGCATGTACACCATGGCAGCCACCGCGATGTCGACAGTGTCGATGTCGATTGTGGGTGCCTACATGACGATGCTGCAGCCAAAATACGTAGTGGCCGCGCTGGTGCTCAACATGTTCAGTACCTTTATCGTGTTGTCGCTGATTAACCCGTACCGCGTGGACAGCGAAGAAGACCTGCAGCTGCAGGATCTGCATAAAGGTCAGAGCTTCTTTGAGATGCTGGGTGAATACATCCTGGCCGGTTTCAAAGTGGCGATTATCGTTGCGGCGATGCTGATTGGCTTTATCGCGCTGATCTCCGGCCTCAACGCGCTGTTTGATACCATCTTTGGCATCAGCTTCCAGGGTGTGCTCGGCTATGTGTTCTATCCGTTTGCCTGGGTAATGGGCGTGCCATCCAGCGAAGCGCTGCAGGTGGGCAGCATCATGGCGACCAAGCTGGTTTCTAACGAATTCGTTGCAATGATGGACCTGCAGAAAATCGCCGGTCAGCTGTCGCCGCATGCTGAAGGCATTCTGTCGGTGTTCCTGGTCTCCTTCGCCAACTTCTCCTCAATCGGTATTGTCGCAGGCGCGATCAAAGGTCTGCATGAAGAGCAGGGTAACGTGGTATCACGTTTTGGCCTGAAACTGCTGTACGGCTCGACGCTGGTGAGCGTGCTTTCCGCCGCCATCGCCGGTCTGGTGCTGGGCTTCTGATGTACAGGGCGGGCTGCGGCTCGCCCTTCTCTTCTTTTATATACCTAAGCGTTATATCCCGCGCCAGTCAGCCTGCCGCCGCGTCACGCCCTGCTTCACCGTTTCCCGCAAACCCTTTGCACAATATCGAATTTCCGTTGTTGCCGTCTGCGCCCGTAGCTTTTCCTTCTGACCTCACCTCAGGAGAATCGCATGAGCATTCAGTTCCTTGGCATGATTGGCCACCGGCTTGCCTCAGAAATCATTCCCGCGTCCGGCACGTTGTTCGATAAAGATTACATCGCCCGCTTTGCCCGCGCCCATGAAGCGGCCGGTTTCGACCGCATCCTTGTCGGCTACTGGTCCGATCAACCCGATGGCTTTCTGGTCACCGCTCACGCAGCGGCGCATACCCAGAAGATTAAATTCCTGCTGGCGCACCGTCCGGGGTTTGTCGCGCCCACGCTGGCGGCCCGCAAGCTGGCTTCGCTCGACCATCTCACCGACGGCCGCCTGGCCGTGCACATTATCAGCGGCGGCAGCGACAGCGAACAGCGCCGCGACGGTGATTTTCTCAGCAAGGCTGAACGCTATGCGCGCACCGACGAATTTCTCAGCGTGCTGAAACAGAGCCTTGAATCGCCGCAGCCTTACGATCATCAGGGCCGGTTTTACCAGGCTGAGCAGGCGTTCTCCGCCATTAAACCGTTGCAACATAAGCTGCCGATCTATTTCGGCGGATCGTCACAGGAGGCGATTGACGTGGCGGCGCGGCATGCTGATGTCTTCGCGCTGTGGGGCGAACCGTTAAAAGGCGCGGCCGAGACGGTACGTAACGTGCGTGCGGCGGCGGCCGCGCAGGGGCGCCAGATTGCGTTTAACATCTCCTTCCGGCCTATTCTGGGTAACACCGAAAAAGAAGCCTGGGAGCGCGCCGAACATATCCGCGCCACCGCAGAGAAGCAGCTGGCGGAGACCGGCTATACCTTTGGTTTGCCGAAGCCGCAGAGTGTCGGTGCGCAGCGTCTGCTGGCGGCGGCGCATGAGAGCGAACGCCACGACAAAGTGCTGTGGACCGGCGTGGCAAAACTGGTGCAGGGCGGCTACAACTCCACCGCGCTGGTCGGCACGCCGGATCAGGTTTCTGAGGCGCTGCTGGATTACTATCGCCTCGGCATTCATAGCGTGCTGATCCGCGGATTTGACCCGCTGAATGACGCGGTGGAATACGGCCGTGAACTGCTGCCGCTGACGCGTGAAAAAGTGGCTGCGCTCAGCGCAACTGAAAAAAGGAGCGCCTGATGCGTCTCGCCGCTCTGTTTGCCGGTGTTGCGCTGGCCCTCGCGTCACTCCAGCCGCTACTGGCGGCCGATAAAGTCACGCTGCGCCTCGGCGATGTGAAAGGCGATCGTTTTGCCGCCCTGAAAGCTTCGGGCGAACTGAACAATCTGCCTTACGATCTTAAGCTCACCGCCTTTGACTCCGGCGCGCCGGTGCAGGAAGCGCTCAATGCCGGGGCGCTCGACGTTGGCTTTACCGGCGATTTGCCGTTTCTGTTTGTCTATGCGGCAGGTGCGCCGGTGAAAGCCGTGGGTGCCTGGCAAAATAACCCGGACAGCATTGCTCTGCTGACCCGCCCCGACGCCGGCATTCACCGGCTGCAGGATTTAAAAGGTAAGCAGATCGCGGTCAACCGCGGCGGCTGGGGACACTATCTGCTGCTTGGCCTGCTGGAGCGCGCGGGCCTGACGCCGCAGGATGTCACGCTGCGCTTTCTCGGACCGGTGGATGGCCGCGCGGCGCTGACGTCCGGTGCGGTCGCGGCCTGGGCGCCGTGGGAGCCCTATATCGCCACCTCGACCGCCATCGACGGCACGGTGCGCGTACCGGACGGCGGGGGTAAAGGCATTATGTCCGGTTACTCCTACGCGCTGGCCCGCAATGAAGCGTTGCAGGACGCCGGCAAGCGGGAAGCGATTGCCGACCTGCTGGCGCGACTGGCGAAGGCGCAAATCTGGGCGCAACACCATCCGCAGGAATTCGCCGGCGTGCTGAGCCAAACCCTGAATATGCCCCCCGCCATTACCCGCAGCTGGATTGACGATGCGAGTATCCGCCCGCTGGTGTTTGATACGCACCTGATTGCCACGCTGCAGAAATCCGCCGACTTTTTCCATCGTTATCAGGTGTTGCCAAAACAGGTCGATGTCAGTCAGGCGTTTGACTTCAGCCTGTCCGCCGCCGCTAACCGCATCGCCCAGCACGCGCCGGGAGACAAATCATGAGTGATTATCAGCACCATCGCCTGCGCACCTTCGTCGCCCGGCTGGCCACCCTGCTCGACAGCCAGCCGGACGAAGCGACCATTTTGCGGCAGGGCAGCGGCTGGCTGGCCGAACTGATTCGCCACGATGACTGGCTGGATGAGGCGTTTACCCAGCCCCATCCGCAGCACTATCAGCAATATCTGCTGTATGCCGATGCGCAGCAGCGCTTTTCCGTGGTGAGTTTTGTCTGGGGGCCGGGTCAGCAGACGCCGATTCACGATCACCGCGTCTGGGGCCTGATTGGCATGCTGCGCGGCGCCGAGATTTCACAATCGTGGCAGCCGGGCCCGCACGGTTTACAGGCAGAAGGTGCGCCGGTGCGGCTTGAACCCGGCAACGTGGAGGCGGTGTCGCCAACGGTCGGTGATATCCATCGCGTCAGCAACGCCTTTGACGATCGCGTCTCTGTCAGTATCCACGTGTATGGCGCGAATATCGGCGCGGTTGAGCGCGCGGTCTACACCGCCGACGGCCACGAAAAGCGCTTTATTTCCGGCTACAGCAACCGTTATCTACCTAACATTTGGGACCTTTCACATGACTAAACCGGTTTTCCCGTTTCGCCAGGCGGCGGAACTGCTGGCAGCGCTGCGTCAGCAACAGGAAGTGGCGATCATTGACGTGCGCGATGAGGCGCTGTTTGCCACCGGGCATCCGCTGTTTGCCGTCAACATTCCGCTGTCAAAGCTGGAGCTGGAGCTGCTGGACCGCATTCCCCAACGTCACACCGCCATTACGCTGTATGACAACGGCGAAGGCCTGGCGCAGACCGCCGCTGAACGTCTCGCCGCACTGGGTTATCAGCAGGTCACGCTACTGGCCGATGATTTAGCCGGCTGGCAGGCGGCTGGCGGTGAGCTGTTTATCGATGTCAATTCACCCAGCAAAGCGTTTGGCGAACTGGTGGAACATCATGCCCGCACCCCTTCGCTCTCCGCCGATGAGGTACAGGCGCTGATTAGCGATGATGCCGACGTGGTGGTTTTGGATGCGCGGCGCTTCGATGAATATCACACCATGAGCATTCCGGGCGCCACCAGCGTACCGGGCGGCGAACTGGTGCTGCGCGTGCGCGATTTAGCCCCCTCACCGCGCACCACAGTGATTGTGAATTGCGCCGGACGCACGCGCAGCATTATTGGCACGCAGTCGCTGGTCAATGCCGGTATTCGTAATCCGGTATTCGCGCTGCGCAACGGCACCATTGGCTGGACGCTGGCCGGTCATGCGCTGGAGCATGGGCAGAGCCGCCGCTATGGCAACGCCAGCGAAACCGCGCAACGTCAGGCCGCGAGCCAGGCCCGCGCCATTGCCGATCGCGCCGGCGTGACGCGCATTCCTCTGGCGACGCTGACGCGCTGGCAGCAGGAAGCACGCACCACCTACCTGTTTGACGTGCGTGATGCCGAAGAGTACGCCGCCGGTCATCTGCCGGGCAGCCGCCACGTGGCGGGCGGCCAGCTGGTACAGGAGACCGATCATTACGCCAGCGTGCGCGGTGCGCGTATCGTGCTGGTGGATGATGACGGTGTCCGCGCCAATATGACCGGCTCCTGGCTGGCGCAGCTTGGCTGGCAGGTGGCGGTGCTTGACGCATTGCAGGCCAGCGATTTCAGCGCTGTCGGTAGCTGGCAGCCGCAGGTGGCGCCGGTTGCTGCGCCGGAATCGATCTCCCCCGCGCAGCTGGCCGAGTGGCTGGCCACTGGCGACACGCAGGTGCTGGATTTCACCACGCTCGCCAGTTACCGCAACAGCCATATTCCCGGGGCGGCCTGGCTACTGCGTTCCACCCTGCAGCAGCAGGGCAAGGCACTACTGCCCGATGCTGGCCGCTATGTGCTGACCTGCGGCAGCAGTCTGCTGGCCAGCTATGCCGTGGAGCAAATTGCCACGCTGACCGGCAAACCAGTGCGGGTGCTGGCGGGAGGCAATGCAGCCTGGCGCGCCGCCGGTCTGCCCACCGAACAGGGCGAGCAGCGCCTGCTCTCGCCGCCCATCGATCGTTATCGCCGCCCGTACGAAGGCACCGATATTGAACCGGACGTGATGCAGGCCTATCTTGACTGGGAATATGGTCTGGTGGCGCAACTGGATCGCGACGGTACCCACGGTTTTCGCGTGCTGCAGTTGCAGCCACAGGCCGTGACGGTTTAACACGGAAAGGCGCTGCAAGTCAGCGCCATTGCGCGTAGCCAGTCGGCGAATGCAACGTCACACTGCGCAAACGGGCAGTATTATTATCGGGTTTTAAGTACGTTTGTTCTGAACGAACAGAGAATTGGTGGAGATAAGCGGGATCGAACCGCTGACCTCTTGCATGCCATGCAAGCGCTCTCCCAGCTGAGCTATACCCCCACATCTGGAATTCGTTTTTTCAGTGCAAACCGTTGGGAGCGGTTTGGTGGAGCTAAGCGGGATCGAACCGCTGACCTCTTGCATGCCATGCAAGCGCTCTCCCAGCTGAGCTATAGCCCCGTACCGAAAAAACCGCCGAGTTACCTCGACGGACGGCATAATATGAGACCGCTGTTTGAGTGTCAACGGCAAATTCTCGTTCTGCGTGCGATCGCTGAAAAAGGCGGCAACCCTGTGTCGCCGTGGCTTTTTTTTCAGCGCAGCGCGTGCTCGTCATCCCTGCCCTCAGCCGTTATCTCAACGCTGCCTCAACGGTGGGCCACGCCGAGGTTAACTTTAGGTTAAAGATGTTAGCGTCAGGCTTGTTTTCGTTAATGGTGCGTGTAAAACTTAGCGCGCTAATTAACCGGTTAGCCGTCCAGGGTATTCACTCGCTAACCGGCCAGCACGTCCTCCTTGTTTAATAAAAGAAAAGTGAACTATGTCGCTGCATACACCTAAAGAGATCGCGCAACTGGCGATTCAGGCCGGCGTGGCTAAAAGCCGTCTGCCGGTTTCCACCTTATTAATTCTTGGCTTTATGGCTGGCGCGTTTATCGCGACCGGCTTCCTGCTCGATCTGCACGTTATTAACCAGCTGCCTGCTGAATGGGGCTCGTTTGCCGGCTTCCTCGGTGCGGCGGTATTCCCGGTCGGACTGATTCTGACCGTGCTGGCGGGTGGCGAACTGCTGACCGGCAACATGATGACGCTGCCCATTGCCTGGTTCGCGCGCCGCATTAGCGGTTTCAGCGTGCTGCGTAACTGGTTTTGGGTCACCATCGCCAATTTTATTGGCAGCGTTGCGGTAGCATGGTTCTTCGGCCATCTGCTCGGCATGACCGAAGGCGACTATCTGAAGAAAACCGTGGCGATCGCCCATGCCAAAGTGAACGCCGATTTCATGCACGCGTTCATCTCCGGCATCGGCTGCAACTGGCTGGTGTGCCTGGCGGTGTGGCTGGCCTTCGCCAGTAAAGATATGGTCGGCAAAATCTTCGGCATGTGGTTCCCGGTGATGGCCTTCGTGGCAATCGGTTTCCAGCACGTGGTGGCCAACATGTTTATCGTGCCTGCCGCAATTTTTGCCGGTCAGATGAGCTGGGCAGAATTTGCACCTAACGTGGTTGCGGTATTTTTAGGCAATGGTGTGGGCGGTGCGATCTTTGTCGGCCTCACCTATTTCCTCGCCTTCCGTCCGGCACAGGCGGCGGTCAGCGAAGCGCAGTAAACCGATTTTGCCTTTTGTCGCACAGCAAAAGGCATTTTCTGCCTTGATTACTTTTCCCCGTAACGTTTTGTTGTAATATGTAGAGCTAATGTATTTAACAGGGACAGCATCGTGAAAAAGGAATGGCTCACTCCCGAAGAGCTCGCGCTGGAAACGGGCTACAGTCGGCAGACGGTGAATAAATGGATCAAGCGTGAAAACTGGACGACCACGCCTAAGCCCGGTGTACAGGGCGGTAAGGCGCGATTAATCCACATTGATGAGCGTGTCAAAAGCTTCATTCAGTCCACCCGCCATGCAAACGAACCGGCGGCGAATTACGGCGCTCAGCAAAATACGTTACCTGCGTTATTAATAAATTCTGTCCAGCAAATGACGGCCACCGAACAGGAACAACTGGCGGCGCTGTTATTGCGGGAAGGGATCAGGGGCGTATTACAGCGGTTAGGAATCCAGGAAGAATAGAAAAGCCGGAAGCAGTGAGATGCTTCCGGCTTTTTTGTTGCCTACCTCATCACAGCAGCCTGACAGGCCGCTGTTCAGCTCAATCAGGCCTGTGCTTCACGCTCCGCGATGAACGCCAGCGCTTTTTCTATACGCGCCACGCTGCGGCTGCGGCCGATGGCTTCCACCGTCACGTCGAGCCCAGGCGACTGACCGGCACCGGTTACGGCAACGCGCAGCGGCATACCGACTTTGCCCATGCCGAGTTCAAGTTCATCCGCAGCAGCCTGAATGGCGTGATGCACGTTTTCCGCATTCCAGTCGCTGTCGCTGATGGCCGCCAGCTTGTCGCGCACCACTTCCAGCGGCTGACGCGCCACCGGACGCAGATGCTTTTTCGCTGCGTCCGCATCAAAGGCGTCAAACTCTTCATAGAAGTAGCGGCAGGACGCGGCGATTTCGACCAGCGTTTTGCAGCGCTCACCCAGCAGCGTCACCAGCTTCGCCAGCTCCGGTCCGGTGCGGGTATCGATATTCTGCTGCTCAATGTGCCACTGCAACTGGGTCGCGACATATTCCGGCGGCAGCGTATTAATGTAATGGTGATTGAGCCACTGCAGTTTCTCGGTGTTGAAGGCGCTGGCCGATTTGCTCACCGCATCAAGGGTGAACAGTTCGGTCATTTCCGGCACGCTGAAAATCTCCTGATCGCCATGCGACCAGCCGAGGCGCACCAGATAATTAAGCAGCGCTTCCGGCAGATAACCGTCGTCGCGATACTGCATGACGCCCACCGCGCCGTGACGCTTGGACAGCTTTTTACCGTCATCGCCGAGGATCATGGATACGTGCGCGTAGGTCGGCACTTCCGCCCCAATCGCTTTCAGGATGTTGATCTGACGCGGCGTGTTGTTGATGTGGTCTTCACCACGAATGACATGGGTGATGCCCATGTCCCAGTCGTCGACCACCACGCAGAAGTTGTAGGTCGGTGAACCGTCGGTACGGCGGATGATCAGATCATCCAGCTCCTGGTTGCTGAATTCGATCGGACCACGAATCTGATCGTCAAAAATTACCGAACCGTCCTGCGGGTTGCGGAAGCGCACCACGCACGGCTCATCGGCAGCATGATGTTCATGGCTGTCGCGGCAGCGGCCGTCATAACGGGGCTTCTCGCCTTTTTCCATCTGCTCTTCACGCAGCGCGTCCAGACGCTCTTTCGAGCAATAGCATTTATAAGCAGTACCGGCTTCCAGCATTTCGTCGATAACGTCGTTATAACGGTCGAAACGTTTGGTCTGGTAGTACGGGCCCTCATCCCAGTCGAGATTCAGCCAGTTCATCCCATCCATAATGGCTTCGATCGCTTCCGGCGTGGAGCGTTCCAGGTCGGTATCTTCGATACGCAGGACGAATTCGCCCTGGTTATGGCGAGCATAAAGCCATGAGTAAAGCGCAGTACGCGCACCACCGACGTGCAGATAGCCCGTCGGGCTGGGTGCGAAGCGAGTTTTGATTTTCATTCAGCATTGCCTTAAATGCGCAGGTTTCGTTGTCTGGATGACAAAAAAACGGGTTAACGCGGAAAAACAGTGCGCATATTCTAGCAGGTGAGGCTGATTCCTCAATCACTGTCACGCTGGCGGCGCGGGCAGAAGTGCGTTTTTCTGCTAATAAAACCAGCACATTGGCTAAAAGCGCTGCATGATGTCTAAATTTAAAGCGAACGCACATTTATGTTTTAAAAAGCGTTGACTCACTTCGAAGGATCCCTATAATGCGACTCCACACAGCGGGGGTGATTAGCTCAGTTGGTAGAGCATCTCCCTTACAAGGAGGGGGTCGGCGGTTCGAGCCCGTCATCACCCACCACTCTTAATGAGATGGCCCGCAGTGAACAAGAGATAAGATATGGGTGATTAGCTCAGTTGGTAGAGCATCTCCCTTACAAGGAGGGGGTCGGCGGTTCGAGCCCGTCATCACCCACCATATCTTAGTCAGATGACACTCTTGTTAAGCAGTACCGAAGTGGGTGATTAGCTCAGTTGGTAGAGCATCTCCCTTACAAGGAGGGGGTCGGCGGTTCGAGCCCGTCATCACCCACCACTTCGGGTCGTTAGCTCAGTTGGTAGAGCAGTTGACTTTTAATCAATTGGTCGCAGGTTCGAATCCTGCACGACCCACCAAATTCAGGAAAAAGCGCCCTCAGGGCGCCTTTTTCGTTTCTGTGCGCCGATGCTGAACGTGCAGGATGAGAACCTGCTGCAGGTTCGACTGAATCGCCGGGAGCGATTCAGGCTGATGCGCCAGCATCACCCGCAGGGCGAGGCCCCGGATGGGCCGAGGCATATCCTGCACAACCCACCAAATTCTGAAAAGAGCGCCCTCAGGGCGCTTTTTTCGTTTCTTCACATCCCACTTCCCAGGCCACCAGCTAAGCTGCAACTGCATTCAACCACGTTTGCACGTTTGGTAGCGGCGCAATTTATTGCGCGATAAATCGCGCCGCTACAAATGGTGTACGATTTGCGGTTGCCTTACCTGGTTGCCCTTACGCCATCAGGGCGCTTTTTTCGTTTCTTCACATCCCACCCCCAAGGCTGCCAGTTAAGCTGAAACTGCATTCAATCAAAGTTGCACATGTGGTAGCGGCGCAATTTATTGCGCGATGAATCGCGCCGCTACAAATGGTGTGCGATTTGCGGTTGCCTTACCTGGTTGCTCTTACGTCCTCAGGGCGCTTTTTTCTTTTCTTCATATCCCACTTCCCAGGCTACCGGTTAAGCTGCAACTGCGTTCAACCACGGTTGCACGTTTGGTAGCGGCGCAATTTATTGCGCGATAAATCGCGCCGCTACGAATAGGGTGCGACTTGCGGTTGCCTTACCTGGTTGCTCTTACGTCCTTAGGGCGCTTTTTTTGTTTCTTCACATCCCACTTCCCAGGCTATCAGCTAAGCTGCAACTGCATTCAACTACGGTTGCACGTTTGGTAGCGGCGCAATTTATTGCGCGATGAATCGCGCCGCTACGAATAATGTGCGATTTGCGATTGCCTTACCTGACCGCTCTTACGTTCTCAGGGCGCTTTTCCGCTTCAGCTGTGAAGAAAGAACCCGCTCTGCCTGAGGCCGTGCCCGCCCTATCCCCTTCCGCATCCTCATTCCTGACGAAACCTTTTCGCAAATTTAACACCTCTCACCCTCAAGCCGCAGCGGCTGCGTTCCGATAACGAAAGGGCACATTTGCAAGGAGAACGTTATGACCACCATTTCGACCAATACCAATATTGGCAGCAGCAGTACTTCGGGATCCGGAAACGCATCCGGCAGTAGCGATAGCGCTTCGAAAATCGCCAGCCTGACCAAACAAATCGCCAGCCTGAACGATGAACTGAAAGACATCGCGAAGGACAAAAGCCTGACCGAGAAGCAAAGAAAGGATAAGCAGGAGACGATTAACGCGCAGATTCAGCTGCTGCAGGCGCAAATCCAGCAGTTGCAGAAGCAGGAAAAGGAGAAAGCGGAGCAGAAGCAGGAGAAACAGGAGGTTACTGCAGTGAAAGCGGATGGCATCAACCGCCCAACCGACAGCAACCAACTTGACGTTTATGTTTAAAACGCCGGATTAAGCGCGCGATCCTGCGTCAGCAGCGCCGCCTGCTGACGCACTTCCTGCCAGATAGCCTCCGCTGCCGGCGTAAGTGACCGGTTTTTGCGTTTAATCAGCATCAGGCTGCGATTGATCTCCGGATAGAGCCGGCGCACCGTCAGCTTACGACCAGACGGCAGCGGCAGCGCCAGTGCCGGTAAGATACTGATGCCAATGCCCGCTTCCACCATCGGATAAAGCGTGGCCGGATGGCCAATCTCCTGCACCACCTGCACGTTCAGCGCCAGCCGCTGCAATGCGGCATCGACCAGCAAACGGCTGCCCGACGCGTAATCCTGCAGCACCATAGCGCGACCAGCCAGCATTGACCACTGAGCCTGCGGCACCTGCGCCAGCGCATCATCCTGATGGCACAACAGTAAAAACGGCTCCTGCAGAATCTCCTCGCTATCGAAATCCGCATCCTGCAGCGGACCGATGACGATGCCAAAATCGACTTCCGCATTGCGCACGCTCTGCAATACCCACTGCTGCACGCGGTCGTGCAGAATCACCCGAATGTCGGGGTAGCGCAGCTGGCTGCTGGCCAGACATTGCGGCATCAGATGCGCCGAGGGCGTCTGGCTGGCCGCCACGCGCACCGTGCCGCTGCGCTGCTCGCCATAGCTGCGCACATCGAGCAGCGTGGTATTGAGCTCCTCCAGCAGTCGTTCCAGCCGCGTTGCCAGTTGCTGTCCGGCTTCACTCAGTAACACTTCGCGCGTGGTGCGATCCAGCAGCCGTACGCCCATCTCCGCTTCCAGCTCTTTAATACTGTGACTGACAGCCGACTGGCTCAGCCCAATCGCCTGCCCTGCCTGGCTGAAACTGCCGTGCTGCGCCACCGCCACAAAGGTGCGCAACTGTCGTAAGGTGTAATTCATCGATTACGCTCATAGATTAATGCAATAAATCAATTTTATTTCTAAACGCGACTGACGCACAATCAGCAACATCATTTATTACATTTAACCGGATTGTAACAATGGGCTTTTTACGACTTGACCCGATGATGGTCAAACTCATCATCACCGTGCTGCTGGCCAGCTTCTTCCCGGCCAAAGGCGGGTTTGTCGATTTCTTCGAATACCTGACCACCGCGGCCATCGCCCTGCTGTTCTTCATGCACGGTGCCAAACTGTCGCGCGAGAAGATCATCGCCGGCAGCAGCCACTGGCGGCTGCATCTGTGGATTATGTGCAGTACCTTCGTGATTTTCCCGATCCTTGGCCTGCTGCTGGTGTGGTGGCATCCGGTCAACGTCGGCGCGGAGATCTACACCGGTTTCCTCTACCTGTGTATCCTGCCGGCGACAGTGCAGTCCGCGATTGCTTTCACCTCCATGGCGGGCGGTAACGTTGCCGCGGCGGTGTGTGCTGCCTCCGCCTCCAGTCTGCTGGGCGTCTTTATTTCGCCGCTGCTGGTTAACCTGGTGATGAATGTGCACAGCGATGCGCCGGGTAACGGTCTGGAGCAGATTGGTAAAATCATGCTGCAGCTGCTGGTGCCCTTTGTGCTGGGCCACCTGGCACGCCGCTGGATTGGTGGCTGGGTAGAGAAGCATCGCAGCCTGATTGGCAAAACCGATCAAACCTCGATTCTGCTGGTGGTCTATTCGGCGTTTAGTGAAGCGGTGGTTAACGGCATCTGGCACCGCGTCGGCGTTGATACCCTGCTGTGGATTCTGGCTGGCAGCCTGCTGATTCTGTTCGTCGCACTGGCAATCAACCTTGGCGCTTCCCGGCTGTTTGGCTTTAGCCGTGCGGATGAGATTGTGGTGCTGTTTTGCGGCTCGAAAAAGAGCCTGGCAAACGGCGTGCCGATGGCCAACATTCTGTTCCCGGCCAGTGCAGTGGGGATTATTGTCCTGCCGCTGATGATCTTCCATCAGGTCCAGCTGATGGTGTGCTCGTTCATTGCCCAGCGCTATAAAGCCGGCAATGAGAAGAAGCTGGCGAAGCAACAGATTGAAGCGCAGAAGTCATAAAACATCAGGCCCGCAATTGCGGGCCTGTCACTTATTCACTGCGCTTGAGCGGTTTAACTAAGTCCTGTAAGCCTTCGATTTTGATCGCCAGCGTCAGCTGCATCAGCTCACCCAGTTTGCCGGCGGGAAACTCATTTTTACGCGCAAACCATAGCAGATACTCTTCCGGCACATCGATCAGCATCCGTCCTTTGTATTTGCCAAACGGCATCGCGGTATTGGCAATTTCAACCAGCTGCTGCTTATCCATCTCAGGCGCCCAGTAACCGAATCATTTCGGCTTCATCGATCACCGCAATCCCCAGCTCCTGCGCTTTTGCCAGCTTGGAACCGGCGGCCTCACCGGCGATCAGCAGATCGGTTTTTTTCGATACGCTGCCGCTGACTTTGGCCCCCAGCGCCGTCAGCCGCGCTTTGGCATCGTCACGGTTCATCTGCGACAGCGAGCCAGTCAGTACCACGGTTTTTCCGGCAAACGGGCTGTCGATCTCTTCGGCTTTGACCACTACCACCGCCGGCCAGTGCACGCCCACCTCCTCCGTCAGCTGGCGGATCACTTCACGGTTGCTCTCCTCTTCCATGAAGTTGCGCACGTGCGCTGCCACCACTTTGCCGACGTCCTGTACCGCGATTAGCGCATCGAGATCGGCGTTCATGACTTTTTCCAGCTCGCCAAAGTGGTTCGCCAGGTTGGCCGCCGTCGCCTCGCCCACTTCGCGGATGCCGAGCGCATACAGGAAGCGCGGCAGTGTAGTGAATTTGGCTTTTTCCAGCGCGTCCACCACATTTTGCGCTGATTTCGGCCCCATGCGGTCCAGTCCGGTCAGCTTGCCGGCGGTGAGACGGAACAGATCGGCCGGGGTTTTGACGTACTCTTTTTCCACCAGCTGGTCGATGATTTTATCGCCCATGCCGTCCACGTCCATCGCACGGCGTGAGACAAAGTGCTTCAGCGCCTCTTTGCGCTGCGCGCCGCAAATCAGCCCGCCGGTACAGCGCGTTACGGCTTCGCCTTCCACACGCTCTACGTCAGAGCCGCACACCGGACAGTGGCTGGGGAACACAATCTCGCGCGCATCCGCCGGACGCTCAGATTCCACCACGTTGACCACCTGCGGAATCACGTCACCGGCGCGACGAATCACCACTTTGTCACCGATACGCAGCCCCAGCCGGGCGATTTCATCGGCGTTGTGCAGCGTCGCATTACTGACTATGACGCCCGCGACCTGCACCGGTTCGAGGCGCGCCACCGGCGTAATCGCGCCGGTACGTCCGACCTGAAACTCAACGTCGCGCACGATCGTCATCTGCTCCTGCGCCGGGAACTTGAATGCCACCGCCCAGCGCGGTGCGCGCGCCACAAAGCCCAGCTGCTCCTGCAGCGCCTGCGAGTCGACTTTGATCACCACGCCGTCAATATCAAAGCCGAGTGACGGACGGTCCTGCTCAACCTGACGATAAAACGCCAGCACTTCATCCGCGGTGTGCACCAGACGAATCCGGTCGCTGACCGGTAATCCCCAGGCCTTAAACTGTTGCAGACGCTGCCAGTGGCTGGCAGGCATTTCACCGCCCTCCAGCAGGCCAAAGCCGTAGCAGAAGAAGGTCAGCGGACGTTTCGCGGTGATACGCGGATCGAGCTGGCGCAGCGAGCCAGCCGCCGCATTACGCGGGTTGGCAAACACTTTGCCGCCGGTGCGTCGCGCTTCCTCATTCAGCTTCTCAAAGCCGCTTTCAGTCATAAATACTTCGCCGCGCACTTCTACCCGCGCCGGAATATTGTCGCCGTGCAGGCGCAGCGGAATGGCGTGAATGGTGCGCACGTTCGCCGTGATGTTTTCGCCGGTGGTGCCATCGCCGCGCGTGGCGGCACGCACCAGCAGGCCGTTTTCATACAGTAAACTCACTGCCAGACCATCCAGCTTCAGCTCGCAACAATAGGTGAGATCGTCAGTGCTTTTCAGGCGATCCTGCACGCGCTTATTGAAGGCAAGAAATCCGGCTTCATCAAAGGTGTTATCGAGCGACAGCATCGGCACTTCGTGGCGCACCTGTTCAAAGGTGGCAAGCGGTGCCGCGCCCACGCGCTGGGTAGGAGAATCCGGGGTGATTAAATCGGGATGCGCGCTCTCAAGCTCACGCAGTTCGCGCATCAATCGGTCATATTCTGCATCCGGGATTTCCGGCGTATCCATCACGTGATAGAGGTATTCGTGGTGGCGTAACGTGGTGCGCAGCTCGGTGATCTGCTCCTGAACCGATGTCATATTCTCTCGTCCGATAAAAAACCCCCGGCAAGCGGGGGTTATTTAGTTAAAAGGTGATACTGCTGGCGGCGTTTAGCCAATAACCTCGCGGATGCGTGCTTTGTAGGTTTCCAGCTTTTGTGGTGTCATCATGCGACGCTCATCATCCAGCACCACGCCACCAACATCATCGGCGATGCGCTGTGCTGATTGCAGCATCAGCTTAAAGTTCTGATTGGCGTCACCGTAGGACGGCACCATCATAAAGATCGAGACGCCCGGCGTAGTGAAATCGCCCATT
This sequence comes from gamma proteobacterium symbiont of Scutellera amethystina, assembly GCF_059730845.1. Lineage (NCBI taxonomy): Bacteria > Pseudomonadati > Pseudomonadota > Gammaproteobacteria > gamma proteobacterium symbiont of Scutellera amethystina. The sequence goes on along the minus strand of NZ_AP035935.1, from coordinate 1,282,764 downwards.
TCATCCGGATTGAACGAACCCGGTTTGACCATGTTTGCCAGGCTGAACAGCACCGGACCGCTGCCGGCCGGGCTGAGATGGCGATGGAAAATGTTCATTTCACCAAACTGGAAGCCAGCCTGCAGAATGCCCTGCAGTAGCGCTTCACCGTTCAGTGCGCCACCGGCATGCGCGGCAACGTGCAACACCAGTACCGCTTCTTTTTTACTGCCCGGCGCAGCGGGCTGCGGTGCAGCTTCCTGCACAGGCGCAGGTTCAGGTTGTTTAACCTCCGGCTCGGCGGCGGTAAACTCCGGAGCCGGCTGGGTGGCGGACAGCGGTTCATTATCCAGCAGCGGATCGGCCTGAATCGGTTGTGGCCGCGGCACAGGCTGCGCCACTGGCGCCTGCGGTTGTGGCGCAGTTGCAGGCTGACGTACCGGCTCATCGTCCAGCAGCGGATCGCCGCTTAACGGCGTTTCCTGGCGTGGGAACGGTTGACGCACCGGTTCCGGCGCACGCGGAGCAGCAGGTTTGGTGACCGGCGCATCGAACGGCGGCTCGTCTTCGGCATCACGCTGACGACGCACGCGTACTTCGCCGACGCCATCGTCTTCGCTGTTCAGCAGATCATCGTCATCCGCTTCTTCACGCTGTTTCAGACGTTTGTGCGGGCGATCGCGAAACACGGAAGAGCGCTCTTTACGGCTGGTCCACAGTCCGTGAAGAAGCAGCGCTATTATGGCGATCGCGCCAACAACGATTAATATCAGACGCAAATCCTGCATCATTGTATTCTCTGTTGTTCCAATACCTTGCCACCACGGCAAACTTTATCCTCTAACTGTATTTGCCCAGCTACACAAGTGCAAGTCTGTGCAGTATTTTCTGACAAATAAGATAGCTGCCCCACGCTTTTTTGCTGTTTTTTCGCGCAAAGTGCGCCTGTCACCGATAAAAAGCCAGGTTATGATGTTGGCGCCGCTACATAAAGGAGAAAGGCTCGCTATGCCCGCTGAGAATTCGGTCTCATCCATGAATGGTATTCATTATTTTGCCCAGGGCTGGAAACTGGTGCGTCTGCCCGGTATCCGCCGCTACGTCATCATCCCGCTGCTGGTAAACATTGTGCTGCTGGGCGGTGCGTTTATCTGGCTGTTTCAGCGCCTCGGCCAGTGGATTCCCCGGCTGATGTCGCACGTGCCGGACTGGCTGCAGTGGCTGAGCTATCTGCTGTGGCCGCTGTCGGTGATTTCGATTGTGCTGGTATTCAGCTATTTCTTCTCCACCATCGCCAACTGGATTGCCGCGCCGTTTTGCGGCCTGCTGGCGGAGCAGCTGGAAGGGCGTCTGACCGGAAAACCCCTGCCGGACAGTGGCTGGCTCGGCATGATGAAAGACATCCCGCGCATCATGAAGCGCGAGTTACAGAAGCTCGGCTACTATTTGCCGCGCGCACTGGGCCTGCTGCTGCTCTATTTTATCCCCGGCTTTGGCCAGACCGTGGCGCCGGTGTTGTGGTTTCTGTTTAGCGCCTGGATACTATCAATACAATATTGCGACTATCCGTTCGACAACCACAAAGTCAGTTTTCCTCAGATGCGTAACGCGCTGCGTCAGCATAAAACCGCCAATATGCAGTTTGGCGCGCTGGTCAGTCTGTTCACCATGATTCCGATCCTCAATCTCGCCATCATGCCGGTCGCGGTATGCGGCGCGACCGCCATGTGGGTCGATCGCTACCGCAGCCAGCATGCGCGTCATCTATAATGCATCAAAAAGCCTTATGCATTTTTGCATCAGGCTTATGGTCGCAGGCTATATAGATATACGATTTCTTTCCTTCCGCCGGGGGTCAGAACAGGTATGCTCTGAGGGTTCCCAATATTTCATACAGTTAAGGACGGGCTATGAGTAAGATCTATGAAGACAACTCTCTGACAATTGGTCATACGCCGCTGGTTCGACTGAACCGCATCGGTAATGGACGCATTCTGGCGAAGGTCGAGTCGCGTAACCCGAGCTTCAGCGTTAAATGCCGTATCGGTGCCAATATGATTTGGGACGCAGAAAAACGCGGTATTCTGAAACCGGGCGTTGAGCTGGTAGAGCCAACCAGCGGCAACACCGGCATTGCGCTGGCCTATGTCGCCGCTGCGCGCGGCTACAAGCTGACGCTGACCATGCCTGAGACCATGTCGATTGAACGTCGCAAGCTGCTGAAAGCGCTGGGCGCCAATCTGGTGCTGACCGAAGGGCCAAAAGGCATGAAGGGCGCCATCGCTAAAGCAGAAGAGATTGTTGCCAGCGATCCGGACAAATATGTGCTGCTGCAGCAGTTCAGCAACCCGGCCAACCCGGAAATTCACGAAAAGACTACTGGCCCGGAGATCTGGGAAGACACTGACGGCGCCGTAGACGTTTTCATTGCCGGCGTGGGCACCGGCGGTACGCTGACCGGCGTGAGCCGCTACATCAAGAACACCAAAGGCAAGCAGGATTTGATCACCGTGGCCGTTGAGCCTACGGATTCCCCGGTCATCGCACAGGCGCTGGCGGGAGAAGAGATCAAACCGGGTCCGCATAAGATTCAGGGCATCGGTGCCGGTTTCATTCCGGGCAACCTTGACCTGAAACTGATTGATCGCGTGGTAGCCATCACCAATGAAGAAGCGATCAGCACCGCGCGTCAACTGATGGAAGAGGAAGGCATTCTGGCCGGTATCTCTTCCGGTGCAGCAGTGGCGGCTGCCCTTAAGCTGCAGGAAGATGAAGCCTTCGCCAATAAAAATATCGTGGTGATTCTGCCCTCTTCCGGCGAACGCTATCTCAGTACCGCACTGTTTGCCGATCTGTTCACCGAAAAAGAGCTGCAACAGTAAACGCCAGAGTCTGAAAATGATGAAAAAAGCACCCAAATGGGTGCTTTTTTGTGGCGCAGATCTCACTTTTATCACCGGGCAGATTGATTTCAGTGATGCGGCTCTGGTATTTAAGCAGCCAATTATTTCGGTGCCTGAAATTAATCTGCCTTTGAAGTGGATCAAGCTGAATCGATTTACTGATTTGGTGAAACGGCGAATCACGGCATAATCAGCAAAGTGACGTATTGCAGCAGTTTTGATCCGTCATCGAAAAAATGACTTTTTCATTCAAGCGCATTTTTTGGTCAGCGTGATGCCGTACCAGCGCACCTACACAGGCTAAAGTTACGGCTCCAGGCTAGACTTTAGATCCATAACACCAAACCTGATAAAGTTGGGGAAATAGAATGTTCCAGCAAGAAGTTACCATTACCGCACCTAACGGCCTCCATACCCGTCCTGCAGCTCAGTTCGTGAAAGAAGCAAAGGCTTTCCAGTCTGAAATCACCGTTACTTCTAACGGCAAATCTGCCAGCGCGAAAAGCCTGTTCAAACTGCAGACTCTGGGTCTGACTCAGGGTACGGTTGTTACGCTTTCTGCAGAAGGTGAAGACGAGCAGCAGGCGGTTGAGCATCTGGTCAAACTGATGGCTGAACTGGAGTAATTCCGCTCCGGCAAGCCATTAAACCGACTCCTTTGCCCCATTGAGTGCAATTATGTTGATCGCGGACAACCTGTCCGCGTTATTGCTTCCTTAGAGTACTGCTCCGCGACAGTGGCAACGCATTGGGTCAATGAGCCATCGTGATTAAAAGGTAGGGTTATGATTTCAGGCATTTTAGCATCACCGGGTATCGCTTTCGGCAAAGCACTGCTGCTGAAGGAAGACGAGATCGTCATCAGCCGTAAAAAGATTACTGACGACCAGGTTGAGCAGGAAGTTCAGCGCTTCCTCGACGGTCGCAGCAAAGCAGCCGGGCAGCTTGAAGCCATCCGTGTGAAAGCCGGTGAAACCTTCGGTGAAGAGAAAGCGGCGATCTTTGAAGGTCACATCATGCTGCTCGAAGACGAAGAGCTTGAGCAGGAAATCATCGACCTGATTAAAAAAGATCACGTAACCGCTGACGCCGCCGCCCACTCTGTGGTTGAAGGCCAGGCGAAAGCGCTGGAAGAGCTCGACGACGAATATCTGAAAGAGCGCGCGGCTGACGTACGTGACATCGGCAAGCGTCTGCTGCAGAACATTCTGGGTCTGCATATCGTTGACCTGAGCGCCATTGCTGACGAATCCATTCTGGTGGCGAAAGATCTGACGCCATCCGAAACCGCACAGCTGAACCTGAAAAAGGTGCTGGGCTTTATTACCGATCTGGGTGGTCGTACTTCACACACCTCGATCATGGCGCGTTCGCTGGAACTGCCTGCGATTGTCGGCACCGGTAACGTGACCGCTACCGTGAAAAACGGTGATTTCCTGATTATCGATGGCGTGAACAACAAGATTTACGTCAATCCGACCGACGACGTGCAGGAAGAGCTGAAAGCGATTCAGACGCAGTATCTGTCTGAGAAGCACGAGCTGGCGAAACTGAAAGATCTGCCAGCGATTACGCTGGACGGCCATCAGGTTGAAGTGTGCGCCAACATCGGTACCGTGCGTGATGTCGCCGGTGCTGAGCGCAACGGCGCGGAAGGTGTTGGTCTTTACCGTACTGAATTCCTGTTCATGGACCGCGATTCGCTGCCAAGCGAAGAAGAGCAGTTCCAGGCTTACAAAGCCGTGGCGGAAGCGATGGGTTCCCAGGCCGTGATCGTGCGCACCATGGACATCGGCGGCGACAAAGATCTGCCGTACATGAACCTGCCAAAAGAAGAGAACCCGTTCCTCGGCTGGCGTGCGATTCGTATCGCTATGGACCGCAAAGAGATTCTGCATGCCCAGCTGCGTGCTATTCTGCGTGCGTCTTCCTTCGGCAAACTGCGCATCATGTTCCCGATGATCATTTCGGTGGAAGAAGTGCGCTTCCTGAAGGCTGAGCTGGAGATGCTGAAGGCACAGCTGCGTGAAGAAGGTAAAGCCTTTGATGAGTCCATTGAAGTAGGCATCATGGTAGAAACCCCGGCTTCCGCAGTGATTGCCCGCCATCTGGCGAAAGAAGTCGACTTCTTTAGTATTGGGACAAATGACCTGACGCAGTATACTCTGGCGGTCGATCGTGGTAATGATTTGATTTCACACCTCTATAACCCAATGACGCCATCTGTACTGGGCCTCATTAAGCAAGTGATCGACGCATCACATGCCGAAGGGAAATGGACCGGCATGTGTGGTGAGCTGGCTGGTGATGAACGTGCTACACTACTGTTACTGGGAATGGGGCTGGACGAATTCAGCATGAGTGCCATTTCAATCCCAAGCATCAAGAAGATCATTCGCAATACCAATTTCGAAGATGCGAAGGCACTGGCAGAGCAGGCTCTGGCTCAACCCACAGCGGAAGATTTGATGAACCTGGTGAACAAGTTCATCAAAGAAAAAACGCTCTGCTGAGCCACGAGACGCTGGCCCCAAATTACTGCTTAGGAGAAGATCATGGGTTTGTTTTCTAAACTTTTTGGCGATAAATCAGAGAGCGCGTCAGGGACTATCGATATCGTTGCGCCTCTGTCAGGCGAAATCGTGAATATCGAAGACGTACCTGATGTGGTATTCGCAGAGAAAATCGTCGGTGATGGTATCGCCATCAAACCTACTGGCAACAAAATGGTTGCACCAGTGGATGGTACTATCGGCAAGATTTTCGAAACCAACCACGCGTTTTCTATCGAGTCTGATAACGGCATCGAACTGTTCGTGCACTTCGGTATCGACACGGTAGAACTGAAAGGTGAAGGCTTCAAACGCATCGCTGAAGAAGGCCAGAAAGTGAAAAAAGGCGATGTGGTAATCGAGTTTGATCTGCCGCTGCTGGAAGAGAAAGCCAAATCCACGCTGACCCCGGTCGTGATCTCGAATATGGATGAGATCAAAGACCTGGTGAAACTCTCCGGTCAGGTTACCGTGGGCGAAACGCCGGTTATCCGCATCAGGAAGTAAACCGCGCTGATTGCGTGAAAACGGCACCCAATGGGTGCCGTTTTTGTTTGTTTCACACGTTGATGAAAGATTTGCAGGCGAGCGCTTCTGGCAAAGCGCACCGTGCCTGTTTGAGGGCGGGACGACCGGGCAGAGGAGCAAAGCGTCCCGCGCCATGGATGGCGCGGGCCGAGGCCCAGGGACGGTTTATGCCGTCTTTGCGATCTGTCCGGTCGTCCTGACCGCCTGCGCCTGACGTGATGATTTACGCCTGCTTCCAGCGCGGCAGCCGCAGCGTCACTTCCAGCCCGCCTTCCGGACGATTCACCGCCTGAACTTCGCCGTGATGTGCCAGAACCACTTTGCGCACGATCGACAGCCCCAGCCCGTAGCCTTTGCCCATTAGCGGTGAATTCACCCGAACGAACGGATCGAAGATACTCGACAGCTTCTCATCATCCACGCCCGGCCCCTGATCGCGCACGCGAATCGCCAGCCACTGATTTTCCGCCTGCAACTGCACGCTGATATGCTGCCCCTGATGCGAGAAACGCAGCGCGTTGCGCAGCACATTCTCCACGCCGCGGCGGATCAGCTCAGCATTACCGCGCACGGTGTAATCCGCGTTCTCATCCACCAGAAAATCTACGCGCACACCGGGGATCTGCGCTTCGTAGCGCACATCGGTTACCACCGCATGCAGCAGGCCGGTCAGGTCAAAATACTGCTCGCCAGGCATGCTCTCATGTTCAGCGCGCGACAGCGTCAGCAGTTCGCCGATCATCTTATCCAGACGGCGCGCCTCCTCGTCGATGCGGTTCAGTGAGGAGGCTACCGACTCCGGCGTCTGGCGCGCCAGACCGGTGGCTAACTGCAGGCGCGCCAGCGGTGAGCGCAGCTCGTGGGAGATATCGTGCAGCAGCTCCTCGCGCGCTTTCACCAGCGTATCCAGCCGCTCCACCATCGCATCAAAATCCTGAGCCACAATCGACAGCTCATCATGGCGGCGGCGCATTACCGGATAGAGCCGCACCGACAAATCACCGCGCGACACGCGGGCAAACCCCTCGCGCAGCTGACGCATTGGCCGCGTCAGGTTCCACGCCAGCAGCAGACTGAACAGCAGCCCCAGCGCGCCGGCAAAGGTAAACATCGGCTCGGGGATATTCAGAATACGACGCGGGCCTCCGCCGCCCATTGAACTGTCTTCGCGCAGCCCTTTTACGTCATAGCGCAGTTCATACTCTTTACCGTCAGCGCCCTTCACCCAGCGCACAATCACCTGCGGAAACGGCCCGTGAAACGGCTGATTAAAGGTCTCCGGCGGCGCATTGTCCGGCGTAGTGGCCGGTCTCGCGTGCTGAATCACCGAGAAAAACTGACGATCGTTCGGCTCCCAGTCGGCCATCATATCGTCGAGCGAGCTGGGGCCGCCGCGCTCCAGTACCGACACCGCCGAAGCCATTTGCAGATTAACGATCCGACGCACCGCCACAATCTCCGGCGGCTCGTGACGGTTTCCTGACAAGGTAAAGCCCAGCCACAGCAGCTGGCTGATAATCACAAACACAATCCAGAAGCCCAGCAGGATCTTCCAGAACATGCGGCCACGGTAGCTGTGTTTCATCGAATGCGATAACCAATGCTGCGCACGGTTTCAATATTCACGCTGTCTGCGGTCAGCGCAGCCAGCTTCTGGCGGATGTTGCTGATGTGCACATCCACGCTGCGATCGTAAGCTTCACGCGGTCGGCCCAGCCCCTTCTCCGACAGCTCATCTTTGGACACCACGCGGTCCGGTGCGCGCAGCAGCAAATCCAGCAGATTGAACTCCGACGCGGTGAGATCAAAAGCTTTGCCCTGCCACTCCGTGATACGCGTGGCCGGGTTCAGGCTGAGATCGCCCCAGCGCAGGACCTCTTTCTTATCCGGCACCGGTGCCTGATCTTCAAAGCGACGCAGCACCGCGCGCAGACGCGCCACCAGCTCGCGCGGATAGCAGGGTTTGGGCACGTAGTCGTCCGCGCCCATCTCCAGGCCGATAACGCGGTCGATATTGTCGCCCTTCGCCGTCAGCATAATCACCGGCAGGCGGCTGTTCTGCCGCACCTGACGCAGCACATCAATACCGCTCATATCCGGCAGCATGATGTCGAGAATCATCGCGGTGTAGTGTCCGGATAACGCCCCTTCTATCCCGGCGCTGCCGGTCAGCACCAGCTGGGTTTCAAAACCTTCGGCAATCAGGTACTGGCTCAGCATGGTGCCAAGCTCAACATCGTCATCAACAAGCAGGATTTTCATCTTTTTCTCTCGTACAAAATTGCCGCTATTTTGTCCTGAGTGCCGCGGGAAAGCAGCCGGTTTTACGCGATCCTTACAGTGACCGCGTCAGAACATGCTTAGGGAGACTATAGACAAAAATGGCCCGTACGCCGCGTCACAGAGCGCACGAAGCCAGAAACAGGCGGGGGGAACTAGCGGTGAAAAACACCGGTGGAAAGATAGCGATCGCCGCGATCGCAGACAATGGCGACAACCACACTGCCCGGCTGCGCCGTCGCGATGCGCAATGCGCCAGCCACTGACCCACCTGAACTGACGCCGCAGAAAATGCCTTCGCGCTGCGCCAGCGCGCGCATGGTCTCTTCTGCCTCCTGCTGCGCCATATCTATCACTTCATCCACCAGTTCCGGACGATAAATCCCCGGCAGATAGGCCGCCGGCCAGCGACGAATACCGGGAATACTGCTGCCCTCCTGCGGCTGCAATCCAATCACTTTCACCGCCGGGGCAAACTCTTTCAGATAGCGCCCGACGCCGCTGATGGTGCCGGTGGTGCCCATGCTGGAGACAAAATGCGTCATACGACCGTGGCTTTGCTGCCAGATCTCCGGACCGGTGGTGAGATAATGGCCGAGCGGGTTGTCGGGATTATTAAACTGATCCAGCACTTTGCCTTCACCGCGCTGCGCCATGGCCTGCGCCAGATCGCGTGCGCCCTCCATGCCCTGCTCGCGTGTCACCAAAACCAGCTCAGCCCCGTAGGCGCGCATCGCATCCTGACGCTCCTGACTCATGTTCTCCGGCATCAGCAGGCGTAACCGGTAGCCTTTCAGCGCGGCAATCATCGCCAGCGCAATGCCGGTATTGCCGCTGGTGGCCTCAATCAGGGTGTCGCCGGGCTGGATTTCACCCCGCAACTCAGCGTGGTGGATCATCGACCAGGCCGCGCGATCTTTCACCGAACCTGCCGGATTGTTGCCTTCCAGCTTGAGCCAGATTTCGCTGCCGTTATCCGGCGTCAGGCGCTGCAACTTAATCAGCGGCGTGTTGCCGATGGTGTTTTCCAGAGTGGTCACGGTGTCATTCCAGCCGAAAGGAGTACAAATAAATCGGGCGGGAAAATCCCGCCCGAAGGAGTGACAAAAATATCAGGCGCTTTCGGCAAAGGCAACCGGGCGCAGCGGCGTGGTGCCCTGATAGATACGTGCCTGTTGCAGACCAACAAACAGCCGTTCGCCGCGGATCGGCGCCGTCTGTTCACCGGCAAACACTACCGAGATTGGCTCGCTCTGCCAGCCGACGGGCTGAACCACCAGCTGCCAGAAGTGGCCACGCGGACTGACCTCCAGCACCTGTACCGGCAACGGCGTCTCCAGGCTACTCTGGCGTGACACGTCAACTTCCCACGGACGCAGGAACAGCTCCACGTCGCCCTGATGCGCTGGCGTATAGCCCAGCGGCCAGCGATGCGCGCCCACATGGAACTGCGAGCCGTGCACTTCGCCGTCAAAGCGGTTCACTTCGCCGAGGAACTCCAGCACGAAGCGGGTCGCGGGTTCGCGCCACACGTCATCCGGTGCGCCCACCTGCTCAATATTGCCCTGACTCATTACCACCACGCTATCCGCCACTTCCATCGCTTCTTCCTGGTCGTGGGTCACAAACACGCTGGTAAATTTCAGCTCTTCATGCAGCTGACGCAGCCAGCGGCGCAGCTCTTTACGTACCTGGGCATCCAGCGCGCCAAAGGGTTCGTCCAGCAGCAGAATCTGCGGCTCAACCGCCAGCGCACGCGCCAGCGCCACGCGCTGTTTCTGTCCACCGGAGAGCTGTGCCGGGTAGCGGTTGGCCAGATGTGCCAGCTGTACCATCTCCAGCAGGCGGGTAACGCGCTGCTTAATTTCGGCGCTGTTCGGACGCTCGCGGCGCGGCAGCACCGTCAGGCCAAAGGCGATGTTGTCGAACACCGTCATATGGCGGAACAGCGCATAGTGCTGAAACACAAAGCCGACCTGACGATCGCGCGCGTGCGTGCGGCTGACGTCTTTGCCATGAAAATGGATCTGCCCGCTGTTCTGGTGCTCCAGCCCGGCGATAATGCGCAGCAGCGTGGTTTTACCGGAACCGGACGGTCCGAGCAGCGCCACCATCTTGCCGGAAGGAATATCCAGAGAGATATCGTTCAGCACCGGCGTGCCGCCAAATGCTTTATTAATGTGTTTAATCTCAATGCTCATGATTTTCCTCCTGTTGGCGCTTCTGCTGATGCTCTAATCGCCACTGCACCACGCTTTTCAGAAACAGCGTCACAATTGCCATCAGGGTCAGCAGCGCGGCGGCGGTAAAAGCGCCCACGGTGTTGTAATCCTGATGCAGTAATTCAACCTGTAAAGGTAAGGTATAGGTTTCGCCGCGAATCGAGCCGGACACTACCGATACCGCACCAAATTCGCCGATGGCGCGCGCGTTGGTAAGCACCACGCCGTACAGCAGCGCCCAGCGGATATTTGGCAGCGTCACGCGGCGGAACATCTGCCAGCCAGACGCGCCCAGCAGCACGGCGGCTTCATCTTCATGGCTGCCCTGGCTCAGCATCACCGGCACCAGCTCGCGCACCACAAACGGACAGGTGACGAAAATCGTTGCCAGCACCATACCCGGCCAGGCAAACATCACCTGGATGTTGTGCGCATCAAGCCAGCCGCCAGCCGGGCCGTTCACGCCCCAGAACAGCAGATACATCAGACCAGCCACCACCGGCGACACGGCAAACGGAATATCGAACAGGGTCAGCAGCAGCTGGCGACCGGGGAAAGTGAAGCGCGTCACCAGCCAGGCCAGCAGCGTGCCGAACACCAGGTTAACCGGCACGGTAATCAGCGCCACCAGCACCGTCAGCCAGATAGCATGCAGCATGTCACCATCCTGCAGGTTGCTAAAGGCCTTGCCGATGCCCTGCCCCAGCGCCTCCCAGAAGATGGAGACCATCGGCACCACCAGCAGGCCAATCGATACCAGCACGCCAATGCCGATCAGCAGCCATTTGCCCCAGTTCACCGGCTGACGCTCGGCATGATTGATCTGTGAAATCTCAGCCATCAGTGACCTCCCAGACGGCGGCCAAAGCGGCTCTGCAGGGTGTTAATCGCAAACAGCAGCAGCAACGACGCCGCGAGGATCACCGAAGCGATGGCGCTGGCAGCCGGATAATCAAACTCCTGCAGGCGAACAAAAATCATCAGCGAGGTCACTTCAGTTTTCCAGGCGATGTTACCGGCGATAAAGATCACCGCGCCAAATTCACCGAGGCTGCGGGTAAACGACAGCGCGGTCCCGGCCAGCAGCGCCGGCGCGACTTCCGGCAGCACTACGCGCCGGAAACTCTGCCACGGCGTGGCACCGAGGGTTTCCGCCGCTTCCTCATACTCCGGGCCTAACTCTTCCAGCACCGGCTGCACGGTACGCACCACAAACGGAATGCTGGTGAAAGCCATCGCCACCGCGATACCGAGCCAGGTGTAAGACACTTTGATATCAAAATGTGCCAGCCACTGACCGTACCAGCCGTTAACCGAAAACAGCCCGGCCAGCGTCAGGCCGGCCACCGCCGTCGGCAGCGCAAACGGCAGGTCCATCAGGCCATCCAGCAGCGTACGGCCGGGAAAGCGATAGCGGGTCAGAATCCACGCCATCAGCATGCCAAACACCGCGTTAAACAGCGAGGCCACGCCCGCTGACAGCAGCGTAACTTTATACGCCGCCACCAGCTGCGGATTGCTGATCACCTGCCAGTACTGCGCCAGCGTCATCTGCGACAGCTGCATGATCAGCGCGCTGATCGGCAGCAGCAGAATCAGGCAGGTAAACAGCAGGCTGGTGCCAAGGCTGAGACCAAAACCGGGCAGAACGCGTTTCTGTGCAGAAGCCAACATCAGCCGCGCCCCGCTGCCAGTAATTTATCCAGCTCACCGCCGCTGGCGAAATGGGTTTTCATCACCTGTGGCCAGCCGCCAAACGCGTCATTAACATTGAACAGCGCAGTCTGCGGGAAGCGATCTTTCTGCTCCGCCATCAGCTGCGGGTTGTTCACGCGATAGTAAAAGCCGGTGATGATTTTCTGTGCCTGCGGCGTGTAGAGGTAGTTAAGATAGGCTTTCGCCGCTTCCGCCGTGCCATTGTGTTCGACGTTTTTATCGACCCACGCGACCGGGAATTCAGCAAGAATGTTGGTTTTCGGCACAATCACTTCGTATTGGTCTTTGCCGTACTGGTTACGGATATTGTTCACTTCCGATTCAAAGCTGATCAGCACATCACCCAGCCCGCGCTCGGCAAAAGTGGTGGTGGCACCACGGCCGCCGGTATCAAACACTTCGACGTTTTTCAGGAACTTCGTCATAAACGCTTCGGTTTTGGCCTGATCTTTGCCGTCCGCCTGGTCGGCTGCGCCCCACGCGGCCAGATAGGTGTAACGGCCGTTACCGGAGGTTTTCGGATTCGGGAAAATCAGTTTCACGTTATCGCGCGCCAGATCGGCCCAGTCGTGAATCTGCTTTGGATTCCCCTTGCGCACCAGGAACGCCATGGTGGAATAAAACGGTGAGCTGCTGTTAGGCAGACGGCTCTGCCAGTCGGCCGGGATCAGGTTGCCTTTGTCGTGCAGCACCTGCACATCGGTCACCTGGTTGTACGTGACAACATCAGCACGCAGCCCCTGCAGAATGGCCAGCGCCTGTTTTGAGGAGCCCGCATGTGACTGCTTAATGGTCAGCTTGTCGTCAGGGTGCGCCGCGTCCCACTGCTGTTCAAACGGCGCATTCAGGGCAACAAACAGTTCACGTGACACATCGTAAGAGCTATTGAGCAGCTCTGTTGCCTGTGCCGCGCCCGCTAAACTCAGCGACAGCGCTATACCGCCAAGCCATTTTTTCGAAACCGAACGTGTCATGCTGCACCCTGAGAAATGGAGTTCGAGCCTATGCCATTAGATGCTGTCAGTGTATTTATAACTCTGGCGAAAGCTGTAACGGTTTTATATATCGTTTAGGGATTTCAAAGTCTAAAAAGGCATAAGCCAGCGGCAGAGTTTATGCGCAGGGCGGGATTAACTGAGCCGCGTCAAGCGGGGATGAGGTGCGCACGGCGGCGCACCGGTAAAACACGATGGATTAACGTGACAGCGCCTGCAGCGCCGTCAGCGAAGGGGCAAAGAAGTAGCTGCCGCTCACCGGTTTGGTGAACCGTAACATGGCATCCATCTTACCGTCGCGCTCGCCAAACATGCTCAGCAGCTGCTGCTCGATGTTATACAGGCGATGACAGTACGAAATAAAATAGAGGCCATGGCGACCGCTGACGGTGCCGTACGGCAGGCTCTGGCGCAGAATCTTCAGGCCTTTGCCCGCTTCTTTCAAATCCACGCGGCTCAGGTGCGACGTCGCTGGCCGCTGATCGCCCGGCAGCTCTTCATTGTCCTGTTTGGTGCGGCCAATAATCGCTTCCTGCTTATCAATCGCCAGCCGGTTGAACTGCGGCAGGTTATGCTCCCAGCGCTGGGTAAACACATAGCTGCCGCCGGCATCCGGGCCGTCAGCAATGATCGCCACCTGCTGGCGCGCCTCGCCCTGCGGGTTTTCGGTGCCATCAACAAAACCGGAAAGATCGCGATCCTCGACCCAGCGGAAACCGTGCGTCTCTTCTTCAATGGCGACCGCGCCGGCAAACGCCGTCAGCGCCGCCTGCGCCAGCGAAAAGTTCACGTCGTGACGCAGCGACTGAATATGGATCAACAGATCGCGCTGGGTCGCCGGTGCCGCACCTTTGCCGAGCGGCGTGAAAGCTTTGAGTTCGGGAGCTGAGTCGGTGCCCTGCAGATCGCGCCACAGCGCATCACCAAAGGCGATGACCGCACCGAGACCGGCGTCCGGGAATTGCTGCTGTAGCGCAGCCAGCTGTTGCAGAAAGGCGTGGCAACCCTGACGCAGCGCAGCGAGGTCGCCGGTGGCGCGGGCTTCCAGCCAAATGGCGAAACGGCGGTGCTCCAGCAGGATCCCGCTCTGAAACTGAGACATGACAATGCTCTCCGGCATAAAAGTTAACGGCGTTTTTTCGCCGGTATCATACCGGAAAGCCCTGCGCAGAAGATGCGTTAACGCAATTTTTCGCCAGTTAACGCTGCCAGACGATCTTACTGATTTTCCAGCTTTTTAACGTATCATCTGACGGCATCAGCCCGGTCGGACCGTGCCACTCGCCGCTGTAGATATAGGCGATATGCTGACTACCCGGCGCGCGGCACTCAACATCGCGCACATCCAGCCCGGCAACCATTTTGCAGTTATCAAACGCTTTGCTGAATTTATCGCTGAACGCATCACCGATTTTACTGCCGTCGGCGCTGCGCGCGTCGCTATCGAGCACTTCAATGCGCTCGACGCTGCGCTGGCCATTGATCACCAGCTTAACCTTACCGTCATCCAGCGCCTGCCAGAAATCCACCACCTGCCCGTTCTGCGTGCGCATACCCTGACGCAGCTGATAATCATTGTTCAGCGCGGCGCTAATGGTGGACTCCGACATTGCCGTGTTGCTGTTCAGCCCGGCGACGCCCTGCTCGGTGACAGTGAGCGAACTGCCAAACCAGCTAAACGGATTGAGCGCCGACCAGTGATAGCTGAGCGGATTGTACCAGTGACTTTCGCTGGTGCTGGCAGGGGAAGAGGAACCGGAACTGGCGCAACCGGCCAGCACCAGGGCGCTGACCAGCAGGGCGGGACGAACAACTTTCATGCAAACTCCTTTCTTTTGTGCCGACTGGCGTGCCTGTTGGAGTCGCAAACCGGCAAAAAGTTTATTCGCTTTGCTGCATGGCGGGCAGAAACCCGGCCGCGCGACGCGTGGAATCAGTATTCACGGTCTTCAATCAGGCGTTTGCCCAGCAGCAGCGAGTCGACCGGCTCGTAATCCAGCTTCTCGTAGAAAGCCACCACCTGATCGTTCTCTTCGCGCACCATCAGATGGATTTTCGGGCAGCCGCGCGCAATCAGCTTTTTCTCCAGCCGGTTCATCAGCGCATTGGCAAATCCCCGGCCCTGATAATCAGGATGCACCGCCAGATAGTAGGCGGAGCCGCGATGGCCATCGTAGCCGCCCATCAGCGTGCCCACGACCTCGCCGCCTACCTCAGCCACCAGAAACAGCTCCGGGTCATGGTTCATTTTGCGTTCGATGTCGAGTTCCGGATCGTTCCACGGCCGTAACAGATCGCAACGCTCCCAGAGCGTAATGACTTCTTCAAAATCTTCCTGGCGGAAGGAGCGGATTTCCATCGGCGTTACCCTGCAATGAGGCACAATTCGCTGATTATCACGCATTCTTTGCCAGGCGCAACCCTCGCAGGGCGCAACGGCTGAAAAAAACGGCTAAATAGCGATTCGCGGCCTGAAATACAAAGTAATGTCCTGAAATGGTTCGGCAGTCGCCGCCGGACGGCGCTTAGGCTATAACACGGGGCAGGTTTACTCTCAGGGACATGTTAATGAACAAGATTTCACTGTTGCGGCGCCTGACCAATCGCCGCCAGCTGATCCTCTCCGGCCTGGCGCTGGCGGTGCTGTCGCCGCGCGCGGTCCAGGCGCAGGAAACGCGCGCGGCAGTGCCCGTCAGCGCACGCCATACACCGCCGAAACCGGCCACCAGCGGCAAGCGCATTGTGATGATCGATCCCGGTCACGGCGGCATTGATTCTGGCGCGGTGGGTCAGGAAGGCTCAGAAGAGAAGCACATCGTACTGGAGATCGCCAACACCGTGCGTACGCTGCTGCAGAACCACCCGAAGGTGGAAGTGCGGCTGACGCGCGACAGCGACCACTTCATTCCGCTCTACCAGCGCGTGGAGATTGCGCATCAGCACGGCGCCAACCTGTTTATGTCGATTCACGCCGACGGCTACACCAGCCCGGAAGCTAACGGTGCGTCGGTGTTTGCCCTCTCCAATCGCGGTGCCAGCAGCGCCATGGCGCGCTATATGTCGCAGCGCGAAAACGACGCCGATAAAGTGGGCGGCGCGGCGGTACAGGAAAAAGATAATTACCTTAACCAGATCCTGTTCGACCTGGTGCAGACCGATACCATTCGCAACAGCCTGACGCTGGGTAAACACGTGCTGGACCAGATTCGTCCGGTGCATCACCTGCACAGCCAGCACACCGAGCAGGCGGCGTTCGCGGTGCTAAAATCCCCGTCCATTCCGTCGGTGCTGGTGGAAACCTCGTTTATCACCAACCCGCGTGAAGAACAGCTGTTGGGCACCACGGCGTTTCGCCAGAAAATTGCCCGGGCGATTGCCGACGGTATCGTCAATTACTTTGATGAGTACGATCGTCGCCAGGCCTGATAGCGTTTTGTGCTAGAATCGCGGCAAATTTTTGCAATGAGTGAGCCATGAGCAATCCCGATATTTCGCGCGTCAAAGCCTATCTGCTGGCGCTGCAGGATGATATTTGCGCCGGTCTGGCGGCGGAAGACGGCAGCGCCAGCTTTGCCGAAGACACCTGGCAACGCCCCGGCGGCGGCGGTGGACGCAGCCGCGTGCTGCGTAATGGCAAGGTGTTCGAGCAGGCTGGGGTTAATTTCTCCCATGTGTATGGCGAGCAGATGCCCGCCTCAGCCACCGCGCACCGCCCGGAGCTGGCGGGCCGCAGCTTCGAAGCGATGGGCGTGTCGCTGGTGGTACACCCGGAAAATCCGTATGTGCCAACCAGCCACGCCAACGTGCGCTTTTTCATTGCCGAAAAGCCGGGCGCCGATCCGGTCTGGTGGTTTGGTGGCGGTTTCGATCTCACCCCTTATTACGGTTTCACAGAAGATGCCCGGCACTGGCATCAGACCGCGTTCGATCTGTGCCAGCCGTTTGGCGACGACGTCTATGCGCGCTACAAAAAGTGGTGTGACGACTACTTCTACCTGAAACACCGCAACGAGCAGCGCGGCATTGGCGGCCTGTTTTTTGATGATTTGAATACGCCGGATTTTGACCACTGCTTTGATTTCATGCAGGCGGTCGGCAACGGTTTCATGCAGGCCTATCAGCCGATTGTGGCAAAGCGTAAACAGGTGGCATGGGGCGAGCGCGAGCGTCAGTTCCAGCTTTACCGCCGGGGCCGCTACGTTGAGTTCAATCTGGTGTGGGATCGCGGCACGCTGTTCGGATTGCAGACCGGCGGTCGCACCGAATCGATTCTGATGTCGATGCCGCCGCTGGTGCGCTGGGAATATGATTATCAACCCGCCGACGACTCCCCGGAAGCCGCGCTGACCCGCGATTTCCTGCCGGTGCAGGATTGGCTGGGGCTGGAAAAATAAGCCAGGTGCGCATTCATGCGCATCCTGCTAAATAACCCGATAAAACGCGCCCCCGTGGGGTCGCCCTGCCGCTTACAACGGCTCGGTCTGCGCCTCCACCACCGCCAGCGCCACCATGTTAACAATGCGTCGCACCGAGGCGATGCGCGTCAGCACATGCACCGGCTTGCGGATGCCCATCAGCACCGGCCCCACCGTCACCCCTTCCGAACAGGACACGCGCAGCAGGTTGTAGCTGATGCGTGCGGCCTCAACGTTCGGCATGATCAGCAGATTGGCGGTACCTTTCAGCGGGCTGTCCGGCATCAGCTCGCGACGAATACTCTCCACCAGCGCTGCATCGCCGTGCATCTCGCCATCAATTTCCAGTTCCGGTGCTCGCTGCTGAATCAGCGCCAGCGCCTCACGCATCTTCCGCGCGCCGGGGGCGTTCGAAGTGCCGAAACTGGAGTGCGACAGCAGCGCCACGCGCGGTTCGATGCCGAAACGCCGCACGGTTTCTGCCGCCAGCAGCGTGATATCCGCCAGCTGCTCAGCGCTGGGATCCTCATTCACATAAGTATCGGCAATAAACGTGTTGCCGCTCGGCAGCAGCAGCGCGTTCATCGCCCCGGCGACCTTGACGTCATCGCGGAAGCCAAACACCTTCTCCACCACGTCATAATGTTCACGGTAGTCGCCGATGGTACCGCAAATCATCGCGTCCGCTTCGCCGCGATGCACCATGATGGCGCCGATCAGCGTGGGATTGCCAATCACCGCGCGCTGGGCGGTTTCCGGCGTGACGCCGCGCCGCTTCATCAGCTGATAATATTCATTCCAGTACTCCTTAAAGCGCGGGTCGGACTCGTTGTTCACGATCTCAAAATCACGCCCGGCCTCGATTTTCAGCCCCTGCTTTTGCAAACGCATGGCAATCACGTTGGGACGACCAATCAGGATCGGCTTCGCCAGCCCGAGCGACACCAGCTCCTGAGTGGCGTGCAGCACCCGCACCTCTTCGCCTTCCGCCAGCACCACGCGCTGCGGCGCTTTACGCGCCTGCGAGAAGATCGGCTTCATGAACAGATTGGTTTTATACACGAACTCGGTGAGCTGCTCGCGGTAGGCGTCAAAGTCAGCAATCGGTCGCGTCGCCACGCCGGAATCCATCGCCGCTCTGGCAACGGCCGGAGCTATCTGCACAATCAAACGCGGATCGAACGGTTTGGGAATCAGGTATTCCGGGCCAAAGCTCAGATCCTGATCGTCGTAAGCGGACGCCACCACGTCGCTCTGTTCCGCCTGCGCCAGGGCGGCAATCGCATGTACCGCCGCCAGCTTCATCTCTTCGTTGATGGCGGTGGCACCGACGTCCAGCGCGCCGCGGAAGATGAACGGGAAGCACAGCACGTTATTCACCTGGTTGGGGAAATCCGAGCGCCCGGTGCAGATAATCGCATCCGGCCGCACCTGCTTCGCCAGCGGCGGCATGATCTCCGGCTCCGGATTGGCCAGCGCCAGAATCAGCGGATTTGGCGCCATCTTCTGCACCATCGCTGGCGTCAGCGCTTTCGGACCGGAGCAGCCGAGAAAAATATCCGCGCCGCCAATCACCTCA
This sequence comes from gamma proteobacterium symbiont of Scutellera amethystina, assembly GCF_059730845.1. Taxonomy (NCBI): domain Bacteria; kingdom Pseudomonadati; phylum Pseudomonadota; class Gammaproteobacteria; species gamma proteobacterium symbiont of Scutellera amethystina. The sequence goes on along the minus strand of NZ_AP035935.1, from coordinate 1,263,595 downwards.
TCCAGCGTGCGCGCCCCGCTGTCTTCCACGGCATAGGCGGCTTTGGTCGGCGTCATGTCCGCTTCGCGATCGCGGTAAATCACGCCTTTTGAATCACACACCACGATATTTTTCTGCTGCATGCCAAGCGCCACCAGCAGATTGAGGCAGGCAATGGCTGACGCGCCAGCGCCCGACACCACCAGCCGCACGTCGGCAATCGCCTTATTCACGATAGTCAGGCCGTTAAGCACTGCCGCGGTACAGATGATGGCGGTGCCGTGCTGATCGTCATGAAACACTGGGATCTGCATGCGCTGCCGCAGCTGCTGCTCAATGTAAAAACACTCCGGCGCTTTAATGTCCTCAAGGTTGATGCCGCCGAACGTCGGCTCCAGCGCGGCGATCACCTCAATCAGCTTGTCCGGATCGTGCTCGTCGATTTCGATGTCGAACACATCAATGCCGGCAAACTTTTTGAACAGCACGCCCTTGCCTTCCATCACTGGCTTGCCGGCCAGCGCGCCAATATTACCGAGCCCCAGCACCGCCGTGCCGTTGGAGATCACCGCCACCAGATTGCCGCGCGCGGTGTATTTGTGCGCGGCCAGCGGATCGGCGGCAATTTCCAGACAGGGTGCCGCCACACCGGGGGAATAGGCCAGTGCCAGATCGCGCTGCGTCGCCAGCGGCTTAGTGGGTGACACCTGAATTTTTCCGGGGGTGGGATATTGGTGAAAATCGAGCGCGCTTTGCTTGAGTTGATCGTCCATCAGACATCCTTTTGCACGGCTGAAAAGCCCTCAGTATAAGAACGCGCGGCGCAAAAGAGGGTGAAGGCGCTCAAAGAACGCACAGTCGCCAGGGCACGGATTGCCACGGCTTCGCCTGCGGCTTTGGGACAGCCTGCTATGCTTAAGGGTGGCAAAACGCTGAGCTGAACCGATCAGGCAGGCCTGACTATCAGAAACGCGCCCCGACGTCACAATCAGAGAAAACGCATTTTCTTCATCCGGCGTCTGTTGCACTGTGTGGAACCTCCCTTCCCCGATAAGGGCGCACCTAAGACGATGACTGCCCGGGTGCCTGTTTTGCCCACATTATTGCTAATCAAGGAGTTAAGCGATGAACCAGCTAGATGCATTAAAACAGTTCACCACCGTGGTGGCGGACAGCGGCGATATCGAATCCATTCGCCATTACCATCCGGAAGATGCCACCACTAACCCATCCCTGATCCTCAAAGCTGCCGGCCTCGACGCTTACAAACACCTGATTGATGACGCCATTGAGTACGCGAAAAAACAGGGCGGCAGCAAAGAGACGCAAATCATCAACGCCAGCGATAAAGTGGCGATCAACCTCGGTATGGAAATTCTGAAAAGCGTACCGGGCCGTGTTTCGACCGAAGTGGATGCGCGCCTCTCTTTCGATCGTGGCATGTGTGTGACCAAAGCGGAGAAACTGGTCCGCCTGTATGAAGAGAACGGCATCGACCGCTCACGTATTCTGATCAAACTGGCGTCCACCTGGGAAGGCATCAAAGCGGCGGAAGAGCTGGAGAAGAACGGCATCAACTGTAACCTGACGCTGCTGTTCTCCTTCGCCCAGGCGCGCGCCTGTGCCGAAGCCGGCGTGTTCCTGATTTCGCCGTTTGTCGGCCGAATCTACGACTGGTACAACACGCGCAAACCGCTCGATCCGTATGTGGTCGACGAAGATCCGGGCGTTAAATCGGTGCGTCGTATTTACGACTACTACAAAAAGCACCGTTACAACACCGTCATCATGGGTGCCAGCTTCCGTAAAGTGGAGCAGATTGTGGCGCTGGCCGGCTGCGATCGCCTGACCATCTCCCCGAACCTGCTGGAAGAGCTGGCCAACAGCGAAGCGCCGGTGGAGCGCAAACTGGAGCCATCAACCGAGGGCTTCCACCAGCCGGCACCGCTCTCCGAAGCGGAGTTCCGCTGGGAGCATAACCAGGATGCGATGGCGGTGGAGAAACTGTCCGACGGTATCCGCCAGTTTGCCGTTGACCAGCAGAAGCTGGAAGACGTGCTGGCCGCCCGCCTGTAATCCTGACCTCACCTTCTGCCGGACGGGTCGCGGCCCGTCCGCTTTTGCCCAATCACAAGGGAGAACCCTATGTCTTCACGCAGAGAGTTGGCTAACGCGATCCGCGCCCTGAGCATGGATGCGGTACAGAAAGCAAATTCCGGCCACCCAGGTATGCCGATGGGCATGGCTGACATCGCCGAGGTGCTGTGGCGCGACTTCCTGAAGCACAACCCGACCAACCCGGCTTGGGCGGATCGCGATCGCTTCATTCTGTCTAACGGGCATGGCTCGATGCTGCTGTATAGCCTGCTGCATCTCACCGGCTATGATCTGCCGCTGGAAGAGCTGAAAAACTTCCGCCAGCTGCACTCAAAAACGCCGGGCCACCCGGAAATTGGCTACACGCCGGGCGTTGAAACCACCACCGGCCCGCTCGGCCAGGGGCTGGCCAACGCCGTCGGTCTGGCGATTGCCGAGCGCACGCTGGCGGCCCAGTTCAACCAGCCGGGCCACGATATCGTCGACCACTTTACCTATGTATTTATGGGCGACGGCTGTCTGATGGAAGGCATCTCGCACGAAGTCTGTTCGCTGGCCGGCACGCTGGGCCTCGGCAAACTGATTGGCTTCTACGATCACAACGGTATCTCCATAGACGGCGAAACCGAAGGCTGGTTCACCGACGACACCCACAAGCGTTTTGAAGCTTATAACTGGCACGTGGTGGGCAGCGCCGAAGGCATCGACGGCCACGATCCGGACGCCATCGCGGCGGCCATCAAAGAAGCGCAAAGCGTCACCGACAAGCCTTCGCTGATCATCTGCCGTACGGTAATCGGCTTTGGCTCGCCAAACAAAGCCGGCAAAGAGGAGTCGCACGGGGCCGCGCTGGGCGAAGAAGAAGTGGCGCTGACGCGTAAACAGCTCGGCTGGAATTACGGTCCGTTTGAGATCCCGCAGGATATTTATCAGCAGTGGGATGCCAGAGAAGCCGGGGCCGCGCAGGAGCAATCCTGGGAAGAGAAGTTCACGGCTTATCAGCAGGCACATCCGCAGCTGGCGGACGAATTCAGCCGCCGCCTGAAGGGCGAAATGCCGGCTGACTGGGAAAACAAAACCAGCCAGTTCATTCGCGATCTGCAGGCTAACCCGCAGAAGATCGCCAGCCGTAAAGCCTCACAGAACACGCTGGAAGCCTTCGGTAAACTGCTGCCGGAGTTCCTCGGCGGTTCCGCCGACCTCGCACCCAGCAACCTCACCATCTGGTCCGGTTCGAAGCCGATCAAAGAGGATCACGCCGGTAACTACATTCATTACGGCGTACGCGAATTTGGCATGACGGCGATTGCCAACGGTATCGCGCATCACGGTGGCTTTGTGCCTTATACCGCCACCTTCCTGATGTTCGTGGAATACGCGCGTAACGCAGCGCGCATGGCCGCCCTGATGAAAGCGCGCCAGATTATGGTCTACACCCACGACTCAATTGGTCTGGGCGAAGATGGCCCGACGCACCAGCCGGTTGAACAGCTGGCCAGCCTGCGCGTGACGCCAAACTTCAGCACCTGGCGACCGTGCGATCAGGTCGAGACCGCCGTGGCGTGGAAAGCGGCGATTGAGCGCCATCACGGTCCGACCGCGCTGATTCTGTCGCGTCAGAACCTGCTGCAGCCGGAGCGCAGCGCGCAACAGGTTGAGAACATCGCGCGCGGCGGCTACATCCTCAAGGATTGTGACGGCACGCCGGACGTCATCCTGATTGCCACCGGTTCTGAAGTGGAGATCACGCTGGGCGCCGAAGCGAAACTCACTGCCGACGGCCACAAGGTGCGCGTGGTGTCGCTGCCGAGCACTGACGTGTTTGATAAACAGGACGTGGCCTATCGTGAATCGGTGCTGCCTTCCACCGTGCGCGCGCGCGTGGCGGTTGAAGCCGGTATTGCCGACTACTGGTACAAATACGTCGGCATCGACGGCAAAATTGTCGGCATGACCACCTTCGGCGAATCCGCGCCAGCCGGCAAGCTGTTCCCGGCCTTTGGCTTTACCGTCGAGAACGTGGTGAGCCACGCCGAATCGCTGCTTAAGCCTGCCTGAGTGTCTGGCCCTTTCCCGCTACCGGGAGAGGGCCGTTTTATTTCACAGCCTGATACAGAAAAAAATCCGCCCCGCCCCCTTCCCGCTTTGCGCAAACTGATTACTATAGGTTTTCCTCCGATTCCTATAGCGGACGCTTTCCCGTTGAAAAAACGTACTCCTTTTTTACTGGCCTTAATGGTTGCCGTGCTGCCCTTTACCAGCGCGGCGCAGGTATCACCCGATCCGCTGCTGGCCTCGCAGATTGTCGATCGTTATGCCGAACACATCTTCTATGGCAGCGGTGCGACCGGCATGGCGCTGGTGGCGATTGACGGTAATCAGCGCGTGTTCGCCAGCTTTGGCGAAACCCGTCCCGGCAATAATGTGCGCCCACAGCAGGACTCACTGATCCGTATCGCCTCGCTGAGCAAACTGATGACCAGCGAAGTAATGGTGAAGATGGCCGAGCGCGGCCAGATTCGTCTTGACGATCCGCTGAGCAAATACGCGCCGCCAGGTGCCCGCGTACCGACTTACAACGGCCAGCCGATTCGGCTGATCAATCTCGCCACCCACACCAGCAGCCTGCCGCGCGAGCAGCCCGGCGGCAAACCGCATCGTCCGGTGTTTGTCTGGCCAACCAAAGCGGATCGCTGGCAGTGGCTGCGTGGCGCGCAGCTAAAAGCCGCGCCGGGCACGCAGGCGGCTTACTCCAACCTCGCCTTCGATCTGCTGGGCGACGCGCTGGCTAAAGCCGCCGGTATGCCTTATCCGGCCCTACTGCAGCAGCTGGTAACGCGTCCGCTCGGCATGAAGGACACCACTTTCACGCCATCACCGGACCAGTGCCAGCGCCTGATGATTGCCGAAAAAGGGGCCAGCCCGTGCAATAACACGCTGGCAGCCATCGGCAGCGGCGGCGTGTATTCCACGCCGGACGATATGGGACGCTGGATGCAGCAGTTTCTCAACTCGGCGGTGAATCACCGCACGCCGCAGATCGATCGGCTGCAAACGCTGATTTATCGCCGCGACCAGCTGACCAAAGTGGAAGGCATGGACGTGCCAGGACGCGCCGACGCGCTGGGCATGGGCTGGGTTTACATGGCACCGAAGGCGGGCCATCCGGGCATCATTCAGAAAACCGGCGGCGGCGGCGGCTTCATCACCTACATGGCGATGGTGCCACAGCACAACGTCGGCGTATTTGTGGTGGTGACGCGCTCGCCGCTCACCCGCTTCACCCCGATGAGCGATGGCGTCAACAACATGCTGGCTGAGCTGGTGGGCAACCAGACGGGCTCACCGATGATGATCGGTAATATTCGCTAAATCTTTGATAATTAATTTTAATTAATTGCAGTAAGAGAGTGAGATATAGCGAGCAGTTACTGCGAACCCTCCCCTAAATCATTCGTGCTGCAGGAAGGCGGCAAGGATGGGCATCCCCGGGAGCTTACTCAGGTAAGTGACCGGGGTGAACAGCCGCAGCCAACGCCCCTGCAGTGCGAAGGATGACGGGGATTACTGAGTGACCCAGAGGGTGGGCCAGTCATCACTACTATGCCAGGCATCACAAGTCTTCTCCTCCGCATACTCCGCCAGCACGAAAGCATTACCATCAAACTGCCAGCGTGTGGCCACACCGCAGTCGCCCAGACCGCGCCCTTTGCTGAAGGTATACAGCTGGCCGTTACTGGCATCGAACTCGGCGTTCACCAGCTCCAGCTGATTATCAGTGCGCGACGGCGGGGTAAACGGCAGGTTGAGCGTGATGCCGCGCGATACATACGGCTGGCTGCGTGTGACTTCAAACGCCAGATCGATCACGTTGTAGGCGCCGGTTTCGCAGCTTATCAGCAGCAGCGCTTTGCTGTCGGTGAGTGGCGCAACGCTGACTTCCCGCCGCAGCGGATCGAGCGAGCAGTTATCGGTATTGACGCGCCAGGTTCCGTAATCGATCAGGCCGGTGGTTTCCTGCTGCGTCAGCGGCGCGGGTGCGGGCATTGGTGCCGGCAGCTGTGGAATTGAGGGCGGCGGTGGCACATCCCACTGGACGCGATCACCGCGCTTTACCCAGGCGCTGGCACCGTTAACCCGCCCCTGTACGTCATCCATCAGCAGCAGCGCCGCTTTCATACCGCGCAACGGAATACTGGCGCTGGCTTTATAGGTGAGCTGTAAATTGCTGGCATCCAGCGTCTGGGCGAGAAATTCGTCGATGGCGATGGCGTTGCTGGTGGCCAGATGATGCGGCTCCACCGTCCAGTGTTTGAGGTCGGGATTGAGGCGGCGCTGGTCGAGCAGCAGGTTGTCTTTTAGCGCCGCGCCCGGCAATGCACCGCTATAGGCGCTGCCGTAATCAATGCGCAGCAGTGGCCGATCGTTGACCCCGGCGTGACGCGAAATCGTCATTACCAGGCCATTATCGCCAGGAAAACTGCGTGCCACGCAGAACGCTGCGTTGTTGCAGGTGATCTGCCAGTCGGAAAACGACTTTTGCAGCGGCTCGGCCTGTACGCTGGCGATCAGCAGAAAGGGCAATAAAAGCAGCGACTTCATCCAATACGACATGAAAAAAAACGATCCCCGATTCCTGGAAAGAAAATGATAGCGCAATGCATGCGCGGTCATCAGGCCGAAACTGTGAAGTGGCCTGAAAAGCGAAGTTAACTGCTGAAAAAGCCGTCGCCTTATGGGCGATCTGTGTGGAATAGCGCAACAGCTCCATCATCCGGTGCGGCTGATTTCTGCTCAATCGGATTCGTCGGACAATTTTTACCCCCTTCACAAAACGGTCAAATACACACAAACGGTCATAAGCGGTCATGCTAAGGTGCGGGCACGGCGTCACTGCGGTGCGCGGTCTCTCTCATTCCCGCGCGTAATAACGCGCATTTATGTGAATGCGATCACTCAAATTTGAAATAAAGAGATCTCATTTACATAAAAACCTTAATACAAATCACCCTAACGTTGCCGGACCTTTTGAGCGCTGCGGACTCGTGCCCAGCCCACATTTTCACATTCCGGCATCCAGTAATTTATAGCCATCGGAGGGAAGTCATGTTGCCGATTGAAAGACAGCAGCGAATTATTGACGAGCTTAATTTAAATGGTCGGGTCATTGTCGCTGAATTAGTCACGCTGTGTCAGGTTTCTCAGGAAACCATTCGCCGTGATTTAACGCAGCTGGAGAAACGTGGCGTATTACAGCGCAGTCACGGTGGTGCAGTACCAGCCAAACGACAGGCCGCCAACATTCAGGGAAATACACGCGGTATTAACGAGTATGAATTATCTTTTCGCCAGCGCATGAATGAAAACGTCGAGGCCAAGATGGCGATAGCCAAACGGGCACTCGATTTTATCAGCCCCGGTGATTGTTTATTACTCGACAGTAGTACCACCTGCTGGTATCTGGCACGACAGCTACCGGATATTGAATTAACGGTGTTAACCAATTCTATCAGAATCGTCCAGACCCTTGCAGCGCGCGGCAGTATCCGCACCATCTGCCTGGGTGGCGAATATTCTGACCGTTATGAAGATTTCCACGGCGTCGTCGCAGAGCAGCCGCTACGGGAATTTCAGATCAATAAGATCTTTTTTTCCTGCAGCAGTCTGGGAAATGACGGTTATTTACGCGAAGGTAACGAAAACAACGCCCATTTAAAACAGCAAATGTTGTTAGCGGCAGAAAGAAAACATCTGCTGCTGGACGGCAGTAAATTTCTGCGCCCCTCATTCGCGCGTATTTGTCATTACCGCGATGTGGATTTTCTCATCACTGACCAATTAAAAGACAAAGAGCTGGAACAAGAACTGGCGTGGAACGGCGTCAATATTATTGATTGCTCGCAACGCAGCCATTCGATGCAGCTAATAAAAAATTAATCCGGAGTCTTTATGAAAAAACATCTTATCGCCTGTTCTCTGCTTGCCCTGTTTGCCGCCGCTGGCGCGCAGGCCGCTGACAAAATACGCATGGGCATCGTGGTAAAAATTGGCGGTATTCCGTGGTTCAACGCCATGGAAGCGGGCATCAAAAGTGAAGCGGCAAAACGCGGCATCGACGCGTGGATGGTCGGGCCAACCGCCGCTGACCCGGCGCTGCAGGTGCGCGCGATTGAAGATTTGATTGCGCAGAAGGTCGACATCATCGGCGTGGTGCCAAACGACCCGAAAGTGCTTGAGCCAGTGCTGAAGCGCGCGCGTGAAGCCGGGATCATGGTGATTACTCACGAATCGCCCGGCCAGAAAGACGCCAACTGGGATTTCGAGCTGGTCGATGCGCCGACCCACGGCATCAACCATATGAAAGCGCTGGCGAAATGCATGCATGAAGAAGGCAAATACGCCATGTATGTTGGCAGCCTGACGGTGCCACTGCATCAGGAGTGGACCGACGCCGCGCTCAACTACCAGAAACAGCACTATCCGAAGATGCAGCTGGTGACCGACAAATTCGGCGTCGGCGAATCGCTGGATGACTCCATCCGCACCACCAACGAGCTGATGTCTAAGTACCCGGATCTGAAAGGCATTATGGCGTTTGGTTCACAAGGGCCGATTGGCGCCGGCCGCGCGGTCATGAACCGCAACAAGATCGATCAGGTGTGCGTCATCGGCGCCTTCAGCCCGGGCCAGGGCGCGTCGCTGGTACAGCGCGGTGCCATCAAGGGCGGTTATATCTGGAATCCGCAGACCGCCGGTGAAGTATTTGTGCGTATCGCCGACATGATGGAGAAGAAAGAGCCAATCACCGACGGCATGACCATTGAAGGGCTGGGCAAAGTGAAGGTGGACGAGGCGACGCACACCATTCTCGGTAACAACACCGAAAGTCTCGATAAAGAGAACCTGCCAAAACTGGTGAAAATGGGGCTGTAACATGCAAGAGGTCACTCCACAGACGCTGATTGCGCTCGACAACCTGTCGAAAACATTTGGTGGCAACCGCGCACTGAGCGATATCTCGCTGACCCTGCTGGCCGGCGAAGTGCACTGTCTCGCTGGCACCAACGGCTGTGGCAAGAGCACCTTAATTAAAGTCATTTCCGGGGTGCACGCCCCGGACAGTGGCAGCCGCATTACCCTCGGCGACGGCCAGAGTTTCCCGCGTCTGACCACCCGTCAGGCGCGCGACTTTGGTATCCAGGTGATTTACCAGGATCTGTCGCTGTTTCCCAATTTGAGCGTGGCGGAGAACATCGCCTTTGAGCACAACCTCAACGGGTTGCTCGGCTGGCACCGTCAGGCCCGGCTGCGCGACACCGCGCGCGGCATTATTGATGAGCTGAAATTCGATCTCGATCTGAATGAGAAAGTCGCCGCGCTGTCGATTGCCCAGCGCCAGCAGGTGGCGATTTGCCGCGCGCTGGTGGCCGATGCACGACTGGTGATCATGGACGAACCCACCGCGTCGCTGACGCGTACCGAGGTCAATCAGCTGCTGCGCACCGTGCGCTATCTGAAAGACAAAAACATCTGCGTGGTGTTTGTCAGTCACCGGCTGGATGAAGTGCTGGAGATTTCGGATCGCGTGACGGTGATCCGCGACGGCCGCAAGATGGGCTGCTGGCCAGCCAGAGAGATGACGCCGCATCACCTGACCGAACTGATGACCGGCCTGAAGCTCGACTACCAGTTAAAAGCGCCAACGCGCAACGCCGATCGGGCGATTCTCCAGGTGGAGAAGCTGACGCGCGCCGGTCAGTATCATGACGTCAATTTCAAACTCTACGCCGGTGAAGTGCTGGGCCTGTGCGGCCTGCTCGGCTCCGGCCGCACCGAACTGGCGCTGTCGCTGTTTGGCATGACCAAACCGGACAGCGGCAAAATCTGGCTCGACAGCAAGCCGGTGCGTTTTCGCGGGCACGAAGACGCCATCAAAGCCGGCATCGGCTACGTTTCGGAAGATCGTCTGACGCTCGGCCTGGTGCAGCAGCAGTCGGTGGCCGACAACATGGTGCTGCCGATCCTCGATAAGCTGCAAAACCGTTTCCACCTGATCGACGAATACCGCAAGAACAAGCTGATCCTGCAGTGGATTCAGCAGCTCGGCGTGCGCGTGGCCGATCCCAACCTGGCGATCTCTACCCTGTCCGGCGGCAACCAGCAAAAAATCGTGCTGGCGAAATGGGTGCTGACCCAGCCGCGCATTCTGATCCTCGACTCGCCGACCGTCGGCGTGGATGTCGGCGCCAAGGCCAGCATCTATCAGCTGATCCACGAGCTGGCGAAAGAGGGACTGTCGATCATCCTGATTTCCGACGAAGTGCCGGAGGTCTGGTACAACTGCGACCGCATTCTGCACTTCCGCGACGGCACCATCCATGCCGAATACCAACCCGATACCGTGGCGCAGGAACAGCTGGCGGAGGTGATTAATGCCTGATTTCTCTCGTTTACGTCCGCACTCCAGCCAGGGCTGGCTCGCCTGGGTGCTGCTGGCTTTCATGGTGTTCTTCTCGCTGGCCAGCGATCAGTTCCTGACGGTGCAGAACCTGCTGGATCTGGCGGAAAGCTATGCCGTTACCGGCATTTTCGCCCTCGGCCTGTTTGTAGTGCTGGTGACCGGCGGTATCGATATCTCCTTCGCCGCCGTGGCGTCGGTGGTGCAATACCTGATCGCCTCGCTGTTTGTGCAGTTCCAGTTTGATAACGCGCTGCTCAGCATTCTGCTGGCTATCGTCTGCGGCACGCTGTTTGGCGTGATCAACGCCCTGCTGATCACCTCGCTGCGCGTGGTGTCGATCATCATCACCATCAGCATGCAGTCGCTGCTGTTTGGTCTGCTGATGTGGGTTACCGGCGGCAAAAGCCTCTACTCGCTGCCGGACTGGTGGATCACCCTGCGCAGCGTGCTGCCGTTTAGCGTACAGGGCAACAGTTTTCAGATTGGCTTACCGCTGGCGATCATGCTGGTGATTGCCGCCCTCACCGCGCTGCTGCTCAACAAAACCAATCTGGGCCGTCAGCTTTATGCGGTGGGCGGCGATGCGGAATCGGCGCGGCGTATTGGCATCCGCGTGGGATTGATTCACGTGTTTGCCTACGGCTGGCTCGGAGCGATGGCGGCGATTGGCGGGCTGGTGCAGGTGTACCGCATGGGTGAAGTAGTGCCGAACGCGCTGGTCGGCGGTGAGCTGGATGTGCTGGCCGCGACGGTGCTGGGCGGTGCCAGCCTGATGGGCGGCAAAGGCACGGTCAGCGGCACGCTGATGGGCGTGTTCCTGATCGCCATCCTGAAAAACGGCCTCAATCTGATCGGCGTCTCCAACTACTTCATGAACATTGTGGTTGGCGGCACGATTATGGTGGCGATTGCCGTCACCCACTACAAAAAACGTAAAGAAACCGACGTCAGTTTCGTCTGACGGGAGGAGCCATCATCATGAAATCTCTCTCTGCGCTGCGGCCGGACGGCACCAACATCGGCCTGATGCTGTTGATTGCGCTGGCGCTGGCCACCTTCAGCGTCATGCTGCCGGGCCGCTTTCTCACTGATTCGACCTTTATGAGCATGGCGTTTCAGCTGCCGGAGCTCGGCCTGTTAACGCTGGCGATGTTTATCGCCATCCTCAGCGGCGGCCTGAACCTCGCCATCATCGCCACCGCTAACCTGACGGCGCTGTTCATCGCCTGGACCCTGATGAGCGCCCTGCCCGCTGATGCCGGTACCGGTCAGCAGCTGCTGTGGCTGTTTATCGCCATCGTCGGCGCGATGGTGATTGCCGCCGTGATAGGCGTAATCACCGGCGTGATGGTAACGCGCATCGGCGCACACCCGATTCTGGTGACGCTGGCCACCATGATGACGCTCAACGGCATCGGCATCTGGCTGACCAAAGGTGCGGCGGTGAGCGGTATGCCGCCGGTGGTGCAGTCGCTCGGCTCAGACACACTGCTGGGCATGCCGCTGCCGCTGTGGGTATTCCTGGTTGCCGCCGCGCTGCTGGCGCTGTTCCTCGGCAAAACCCGCGCCGGCAAATGCATCTACATGGGCGGCAGCAACATCAACGCCACCTGGTTCAGCGGCATCAATACCCACCGTATGGTGATGCTGGTGTACGTCATCTCCAGCCTGCTGTGCGTGCTGGCCGGCCTGATCATGATGGCGCGCTTTAACTCGGCGCGCATGGGTTACGGCGATGCCTACCTGCTGCTGACCGTACTGGCCATCATTCTCGGCGGCACCGATCCCAACGGCGGTTTTGGCCGCGTGACCGGCGTGGTGCTGGCGCTGATTGCGCTGCAGGTGCTCTCCACCGGCTTCAACCTGATGAACATCAGCCAGCACGTCAGCCTGGCGATGTGGGGTGCCGTGCTGGTGGTGGTGCTGGCCTTCAAACAACTCAAAGCACGCTTTAACGATCACCGTGCCGTCAGGCTCAGCAAACTGGCCGCGGCGCTTAATCCTCTGACCGAAAAAAAGGAAGTATGATGCGTATTCAAGTCTCCCCGTCGTTGATGTGTATGAATCTGATGGAGATCAAGCACCAGCTGGCCGTGCTGGACTCCCGCGCTGACTTCCTGCACATCGACATCATGGACGGTCACTACGTTAAAAACATCACCCTGTCGCCGTTCTTTATTGAGCAGATCCGCCCGCATACCCAAGTGGCGATCGATGTGCATCTGATGGTGGAAGAGCCGACCGACTTTATTGAAGCGGTAGCCAACGCCGGCGCAGATTACATTTGTCCGCACGCTGAAACTATCAATCGTGATGCGTTCCGCGTGATTAACCGGATTCGCAGCTACGGCAAAAAAGTGGGCGTGGTGCTCAACCCGGCCACGCCGGTCTCCTTTATCCATCATTACATTCATCTGCTGGATAAAATCACCGTGATGACGGTGGACCCGGGCTATGCCGGTCAGCCGTTTATTCCGGAGATGGTGCAGAAGGTGCAGGAGCTGAAGGCGCTGAAACAGGCGCACGGCCACCGCTACCTGATTGAGATCGACGGTTCCTGTAATACGCGCACCTACAACACGCTGGTCGGTGCCGGTGCCGAAGTGCTGATTGTCGGCACCTCCGGCCTGTTTAACATTCACGAAGACCTCGCCACCGCGTGGAACATGATGCGTGAGAGCATTGATGAAGCGCAGGGCCTGGCGCAGGTGTCGGCATGACAACACGCTGGCTCGGTATCGACATTGGCGGCACCGGCACCCGTCTGCAGTTGATGGAGGCGGGCCGCGTCTGGAGCGGCTTTCGTAAAGTGCCCACCGCCAGCTGGGCGCAGCAGCCCGATGCGCTGGCCGCACTCGGGCAGCTGATTGCGGAAACGCTGGAGCAGCAGCCGGTCAGCGGTGTGATGCTCGGCCTGCCGGGCATTCTCAGCCGCGATCGCCAGCAGGTGATTTCACTGCCGTTCATTCAGGCGCTCGATCATCAGCCGGTAGCGGCGCTGCTGAGTGAACGACTGGGCGTGCCAGTGGCGATGGATAAAGACGTTAACCATCTGATGCTGTGGGATTTAATGCAGCTGGAGCAGCTGCCGGAAAATGCGGTAGGTCTGTATCCTGGCACCGGCATGGGCAACAGCCTGTGGATCAACGGCCGCTTCTACCATGGTCAGCATGGCGGAGCCGGTGAACTCGGCCACGTGCCGGTGGCCGGTAACGCGCTGCCCTGCCCGTGTGGCAACCACGGCTGCGCGGAAACCGTGACCTCCGGCCACTGGTTGAGCCACTGGGCGCAGGCCAATGCGGCGCAAACGCCGATGTCGGCGCTGTTTACCCATCACGGTTCTGACCCGGCGCTGCAGGCGTTTGTGCAGCGGCTGGCGCAGCTGATCGCCACCGAGATGAACATTCTCGATCCGGAGTACCTGATTCTGGGCGGCGGCGTGCTGGCGATGGCAGATTTCCCGCTGGCGCAGCTGCGCAGTCAGATCCAGCAGCATTTACGGCCGCCGGCCACGCGGGATGGTTTGAAAATCATCTTCAGTCAATCCACCGATCACACCGGCTGTCGCGGCGCCTGCCTCGCCGCAGAACGGCTGTTCAGGAGCGCGCAATGAAAGGAAAAGTGTGTGTGTTTGGCTCGTTCAACCTCGACGTGGTGGCGGTGATGAACCGTTTCCCCCTGCCGGGCGAATCGCTCACGGCGCACAACAGCATGATGGGGCCCGGCGGCAAAGGGGCCAACCAGGCCACCGCCGCGCTGCGCGCCGGGGCGCGCGTGCACTATATCGGCAAGGTGGGTAATGACGATTTTGGCACCTTTGCCCGTCGCCATCTGGAGAAGACCGGTTTCGACGCCATTACGCTGTTCACCTGTAAAGAGAAGCCCACCGGCAACGCGCTGATTTACGTGGCGGGCGATGATGCCGAGAACATGATTTCGGTCTATCCCGGCGCAAATACCACCGTGACCGCGGCCGAAGTGGCGCGCTGTCAGCCCACCGTGGCTGCCGCCGATATTCTGCTGGTGCAGCTGGAGAACAACCTCAGCGCCATTCAGCGCATGATCGACAACGCGCGTGCCGGCGGCACGTTTGTCATTCTGAATCCGGCACCGTGGCAGAAAGTCAGCGATGCGCTGCTGGCTAAGGTGGATCTGTTAACGCCCAACAGCACCGAAGCGATGCAGCTGAGCGGGATAAAAGTGACCGATTTTGCCAGCGCGCAGCGCGCCGCCGAAGTGCTGCACCGTAAGGGCGCGCGTCAGGTGATCATTACGCTTGGCACCGCGGGCGCCCTGCTTTCCAGCGCGGAGCAGCAGCTGCGTATTCCGCTGTTTCCTGCCCAGCCGCTCGACACCACCGGTGCCGGCGATGCCTTCAACGGCGCACTGGCGGCGCGCCTGGCGTCCGGCGATGCGTTACCGCAGGCGGCGCTGTTTGCGGCGGCGTTTGCCTCGCTGTGCGTCGAGCGTTCCGGCGCGGCCAATTCCATGCCCTCCTACGCCGAAGCGCTGGCGCGCATCCAGGCCCATCCGGAGTGTGAAGTGACGCCGTTAAATGCCCTGGAAATAACGCACATGGCGTAGTGGCGCAATGCATTGCGCCCCGGCATCGGCAGAGTCGGCATTCGTGCCGGCCCTGCGAATCACCGCCGCGGTTATGCCTGCAACCAGCCCATCAGCTGCGCATAGTGCAGTAACATAATGGTTTTGCCGTCGCGAATGCGGCCCTCTTTCACCATCGCCAGCGCCTGGGGAAACGGCAGCTCGAGTACGGTGATCTCTTCATCTTCCACGCCGCCGCCGTCGTTAGCGCGCTGCGCATCGCTGTATTCAGCGGCGAAGAAATGCAGCAATTCCGTTACGCCGCCCGGCGACATGTAGGCCTCAAACAGCTTTTCGACCTTACCGACCTGATAGCCGGTCTCTTCCACCGCTTCTTTACGGATGCAATCTTCCGGCGTGTCGTTATCCAGCAGTCCGGCGCAGGTTTCAATCAGCTCACCGCTGGCGTTGTCATTAACATAGGTCGCGATGCGGAACTGACGAATCAGCACCACGCTGTTTTTTTCACGGTTGTAGAGCAGGATGGTGGCGCCGTTGCCGCGATCGTAGACTTCACGTTTGTGACGTACCACGTCGCCGTTGCTGCGGGTGAGTTCGTAGGTGTAGTTGCGCAGAATGAAATAATTATCAGACAACAACTTATCTTTGATGATGTTGATCTTTAACGACATAGCCGCTCCACTGCGTAGCTGAGGGAGCCTGAGATAATAGGCCGAAGCCGCAGGGAAAACTATCTGAATTGTGGAGCAGGTTGCCTGCGATGGCGTAAGGCTGTCAGTTGAGTATTACGCCTTTTCAACGCTCATGGCACGTGTCGTAGCGGCGCAATTTATTGCGCATCCGGACAGCTGTGCAGTGATTAACTGAGCGCGATAAATCGCGTCGCTACAATGTGCGCAGGATGATGGTGCAGAAATAAAATGCCGCTACGATGTGTGCAGGATGATGGTGAAGAAATAAAATGCCGCACGAATCGTAGCGGCGCAATTTATTGCGCATCCGGACAGCTGTGCAGTGATTAACTTAGCGCGATAAATCGCGCCGCTACGATGTGTGCAGGATGAGGGTGCAGAAATAAAATGCCGCACGGATCGTAGCGGCGCCATTCGTTGCGCATCCGGACAGCTGTGCAGTGATTAACTTAGCGCGATAAATCGCGTCGCTACAATGTGCGCAGGATGAGGGTGCAGAAATAAAATGCCGCACGAATCGTAGCGGCGCCATTCAGTGCACATCCGGACAGCTGTGCAGTGATTAACTTAGCGCGATAAATCGCGCCGCTACGATGTGTGCAGGATGAGGGGGCAGAAATAAAATGCCGCACGAATCGTAGCGGCGCAATTTATTGCGCATCCGGGCAGCTGTGCAGTGATTAACTTAGCGCGATAAATCGCGCCGCTACGATGTGTGCAGGATGATGGTGCAGAAATAAAAAGCCGCTACGATGTGTGCAGGATGATGGTGAAGAAATAAAATGCCGCACGAATCGTAGCGGCGCAATTTATTGCGTATCCGGGCAGCTGTGCAGTGATTAACTTAGCGTGATAAATCGCGCCGCTACAATGTGTGCAGGATGATGGTGAAGAAATAAAATGCCGCACGAATCGTAGCGGCGCAATTTATTGCGCATCCGGACAGCTGTGCAGTGATTAACTTAGCGCGATAAATCGCGCCGCTACAATGTGTGCAGGATGATGGTGAAGAAATAAAATGCCGCACGAACTGTAGCGGCGCAATTTATTGCGCATCCGGGCAGCTGTGCAGTGATTAACTTAGCGTGATAAATTGCGCCGCTACGATGTTGTGTGGTTTGCGGCTGCCTCAACCGGTCGGCACGAAAACCCTGATACCGCACCGGCAGGCGCGGCCAGGGCCACTATCAAAAACCGTTTGGCTGGTCTTTCATATCCGGCAGATGGTGGGCAATGCCTTTGTGGCAGTCGATACAGGTCTGTCCGTCCTGCACCGCTTTGCTGTGCATTTTGGCGGCGACCGTTTTCTGCGCGGTGAAGTCCATGTAATCGAAGTTGTGACAGTTACGACACTCCTGCGAATTGTTGTTCTTCATCCGGCGCCACTCGTTCTGTGCCAGCTCGATACGCGTTTCTTCAAACTTCTGCGGCGTATCAATCAGGCCAAAGATCTTGGCGTACACCTCTTTACTCGCCTGGATCTTACGAATCATCTTCGGTCCCCACTCGTGCGGCACGTGACAATCCGGGCAGGTGGCGCGCACGCCGCTGCGGTTGTTGTAGTGCACCGTCTGCATATATTCCTGATAGACGTTGTTGCGCATTTCGTGACAGCCAATACAGAACTGCTCGCGGTTGGTCATCTCCATCGCGGTGTTGAAACCACCCCAGAAGATAATGCCGCCAGCGAAGCCAAGAATCAGCAGCGTGCCGAGTGCCAGACG
This sequence comes from gamma proteobacterium symbiont of Scutellera amethystina, assembly GCF_059730845.1. Classification (NCBI taxonomy): domain Bacteria; kingdom Pseudomonadati; phylum Pseudomonadota; class Gammaproteobacteria; species gamma proteobacterium symbiont of Scutellera amethystina. Next base: position 1,246,079 of record NZ_AP035935.1, on the reverse strand, counting down.
GCTGGGGCGTCGCCACCAGCGCCAGATGCGTAAAAGTTTCTGTTTCATAACCACCTCACTGCCCGAAGCCGTCAGCCGGTTTGAAAGTGTTTTCCACCACAGGCTTCGCATCGGTTTGTGGCACGTGACACTGCAGGCAGAAGTAGCGACGCGGTGAAACCGTGCTGCTCACCACACCATCGCGGTCGGTAAAGTGTGTCGGACTGACGCGCGGCGCGCCGGTGGTCAGATAGCTCTGCGTACCGTGACACTGCAGGCAGCGGTTCACGTTCTTCGTCACCTGGTAGCCCTCCACGCTGTGCGGGATCACCGGCGGCTGATTAACGTAGTTCAGCGGCTTGCGGCTCTGCTCTTTGGGCTGATGAATGGTGCCCTGCTGCGTTGCCGTCACTTCCGGTGACTGATTGAGATCGACGCCGTTATTAGCGTACACCACGCCGCCCAGCATCAGGGCGGCAACGGTTACAACAGTGATAAAAGGTTTCATTGCATCCTGCCTCAGATTTTCACCAGCTTAACGGCGCATTTTTTGTAATCGGTCTGCTTCGACAGCGGATCGGTAGCGTCCAGCGTGATGTTGTTGGCCAGCACGCCGGCATCGAAGAACGGCATAAACACCAGCCCCTGCGGCGGCTGATTACGCCCGCGCGTTTCCACGGTGGCGAGGGTTTCGCCACGACGTGACACCACGCGCACCTTCTCCCCACGACGGAAGCCGCGATCTTTGGCGTCCAGCGGATGGATATACAGCAGCGCCTGCGGCACCGCGCGGTGCAATTCCGGCACGCGGCGCGTCATGGTGCCGGTGTGCCAGTGCTCCAGCACGCGACCGGTGCAGAACCACAGATCGTACTCGCCATCCGGCGCTTCCGCTGGCGGCTCGTACGGCAGGGCAAAAATGGTGGCTTTGCCGTCCGGCTTACCATAGAAACGCACGCCTTCACCGGCTTTCACGTAGCTGTCGAAGCCTTCACGGTAGCGCCAGCGCGTCTCTTTACCGTCCACCACCGGCCAGCGCAGACCGCGCGCTTCGTGATAGGTATCGAACGGCGCGAGATCGTGACCGTGGCCGCGACCAAAGCTGGCATACTCCTCGAACAGGCCTTTCTGAATATAGAAGCCAAACTCACGCGCTTCATCGTTGAGCCGATCGTCGGCCACTTCGCTCAGCGGGAACTGATTCACCTGGCCGTTGGCATACAGCACGTCGTACAGGGTTTTCCCTTTCAGCTCAGGCTGCTGAGCAATCAGCGCCTCTGGCCACACGTCCTCAACGCGGAAGCGTTTGGCAAAGGTCACCAGCTGCCACAGATCCGATTTTGCCTCGCCCGGCGCTTTCACCTGCTGATGCCAGAACTGGGTACGGCGCTCGGCGTTGCCATAGGCACCCTCTTTCTCTACCCACATCGCCGTCGGCAGAATCAGGTCGGCAGACAGGGCGCTGACGGTCGGATACGGGTCGGATACCACCACAAAGTTGCGTGCATCGCGCCAGCCCGGCATGCGCTCCTGCGTCAGGTTCGGCCCGGCCTGCATGTTGTTGTTACACATCACCCAGTAGGCATTCAGCTTGCCGTCTTTCAGCGCGCGATCCTGCGCCACGGCGTGCAGACCGACTTTGGCTGGCACCGTGCCCTGCGGCAGCTTCCACAGTTTTTCAGCTAAAGCGCGGTGTTTGTCATTGTTCACCACCATGTCGGCTGGCAGACGGTGCGCAAACGTGCCCACTTCACGCGCGGTGCCACAGGCCGATGGCTGGCCGGTGAGCGAGAACGGTCCGGTGCCCGGACGGGAAATTTTGCCGGTCAGCAGGTGGATGTTGTAGCACAGGTTGTTCGCCCACACGCCGCGCGTATGCTGGTTAAAGCCCATGGTCCAGTAAGAGACCACCTTGACGTTCGGATCGGCGTACAGCTCCGCCAGCGCGATCAGCTGATCCTGCTCTACGCCGCTCATGGCGCTGGCTTTTTCCACCGTGTATTCCGCGACAAATTTCGCATATTCATCGAAGCTGATCGGCGTCGACTCGCCATTGTCCGGATTTTTCGCCGCCGCCTGCAGCGGATTGGTCGGGCGCAAACCGTAGCCGATATCCGTCACGCCTTTACGCAGCGTGACGTGATTCTGCAGGAAGGTTTTATCGACTTTGTTGTTCTGAATGATGTAGTTAGCGATGAAGTTGAGGATCGCCAGATCGCTCTGCGGCGTGAAGACGATGGCGTTATCGGCCAGCTCGAAGCTGCGGTGGCGATAGGTCGACAGCACCGCCACTTTGACGTTGTCATTGCTGAGACGACGCGCGGTCAGGCGTGACCAGAGAATCGGGTGCATCTCGGCCATGTTCGATCCCCACAGCACAAACGCATCAGCCTGCTCGATGTCATCGTAGCAGCCCATCGGTTCGTCCATACCGAAGGTGCGCATAAAGCCCACCACCGCAGACGCCATGCAGTGGCGCGCGTTCGGATCGAGGTTATTGGTGCGGAAGCCGGCTTTCATCAGCTTTGATGCAGCGTAACCTTCCCATACGGTCCACTGGCCGGAGCCAAACATGCCGACCGATTCCGGGCCGTTGGCTTTCAGCGCCGCCTTAAACTTCGCTTCCATGATGTCGAACGCCTGATCCCAGCTTACCGGGGTGAACTCGCCGTTCTTATCGAATTTGCCGTCGGTCATGCGCAGCAGCGGCTGGGTCAGACGATCTTTGCCGTACATGATCTTCGGCAGGAAGTAGCCTTTGATGCAGTTCAGACCGCGATTAACCTCCGCCTGCGGATCGCCCTGCGAGGCGACCACGCGGCCATTCTGCGTGCCGACCAGCACGCCACAGCCGGTGCCGCAAAACCGGCACGGCGCTTTTTCCCAGCGAATCGGCTCAGCCAGGCTGGTGGCCGCTTTGGTCACGGTCGGAATGGTGAGACCGGCAGCCGTTGCAGCAGCAGCCGCCGCATTGGCCTTCATAAAATCACGACGACTCAGGTTCATGATGCTTCCTTACAGGGTTCTTCAATTTCGTCTTGCTGGTGATAAACCAGCGATACCGCCAGCACATCCGGGATGTTGCGGGTGGCTTCAATGTTGCTCAGCAGCGTGGCGCTGTCGGCCGCGCCCAGCGTTAGCGCCAGCGTGCCGCGTGCGGCATCTTCCGCCGCGATGTCGCTGTCGGCAAAGTTCAGTAGCGCCTGCCGCACCGCCGCGATCGCGGTCGGACGTGCCTGAATCACCAGGCCACATACGTGCCAGCTGTCGTTATTCGTCATGATGCAGTCCTGTGGCTGAGACCGGACACGGCGCGATACAGGCGCCACAGCCGGTGCAGTGTTGCGGAAGGGTTTCCGGCTGACCGATACCGTTGGGCATCAGGCGAAAACGGATCGCCTGCTGCTCACAACTCTCCTGGCAGCTGCGACAGTTAACGCCGAGAAAAGCGATACAGCGGCTGTCGATGCGGATGCGCCGGCTAAAAGGTTCAGTGTCGCGCGGCTGAAACAGCGGCTGCGGGCAGACGTCGGCACAGGCGGCGCAAAAGGTGCATTCCCCCTGCAGAAAGTCGAGCTGCGGCGCTTCGCCAGCGGCGATGCGGATAATGCCGCTCTCGCAGGCTTGTACGCAGCGGGCGCAGCCGTCACAGCCGCTCTCTCCCCGCCACCACGGCAACGCGATACCGCCGGCAGGCATGACGCGCTGCCCGGTAAAGAGTTCACGTCGCGACAGCGCCATCGGCTCACCTCAATGCGGGGATGTAGAGATGGTGCGTAAAATAACCTGAGGTTATGAAGGGCTATATCACCCGAAAGGTGTAATTCCCGATGCGGGATCAAGAGAAGGAGAATTGAAATAAAAACGGGGGCCGACTGGCCCCCGCAGGTGAGCATCGCTGCGATTAACGCGCGTTGTCTTTCGCCAGTTTAGGCGCCGCATCATCCTGATCGTCATGATGATGCTCGTGCTCTTTCATCGCCTCCGCCTGCACGCGCTTACGCACGCCAAACCAGCCGAGCACCAGCAGCACGGCAATCAGCGGAATTGAAGCAATGGTGTAAGTGCCGTTCGGGTAGTCAAACGCCATCAGCACCAGCACGCTCACCAGGAACAGCAGCGTCAGCCACGAGGTAACCGGCGCCCACGGCAGCTTGAAGCTGACATCTTCTGCTTTGCCCTCTTTGATGGCTTTGCGCAGACGCATCTGGCACACCACGATGAACGCCCACGAGGAGATAATCCCCAGCGACGCCACGTTCAGGACGATCTCAAACACCTGCGACGGAACGTAGTAGTTGAGCACCACGCCGATCACGTACACGCCGATGGTCACCAGGATACCGGCGTAAGGCACCTGCTGCTTACTCATCTTCGACATGAACTGCGGCGCCGAGCCGCCCATCGACATTGAACGCAGAATACGTCCGGTGGAGTACAGGCCCGAGTTCAGGCTCGACAGCGCCGCGCTCAACACCACGATGTTCATCACGCTGCCAACGTAAGGCACGCCCAGTTTGGAGAAGAAGGTGACGAACGGGCTTTGTCCGGCCTGATAGGCGTTCCACGGCAGCAGCAGTACCAGCAGTACCACGGAGCCCACATAGAACAGACCGATACGCCAGATCACGCTGTTGATGGCTTTCGGCAGCATGGTTTTCGGGTCTTTACACTCGCCCGCCGCCGTGCCCACCAGCTCAATCGAGGCGAAGGCAAATACCACGCCCTGTACCAGCACCAGCGCCGGCAGCAGACCGTGCGGGAACAGCCCGCCGTTGTCGGTGATCAGGTGGAAGCCGGTGGTGTTGCCGTCCAGCGGTTTACCGCTGCCGAGGAACACCACGCCGACAATCAGGAACACCACGATGGCCAGCACTTTCACCAGCGCGAACCAGAATTCCATCTCGGCGAACCACTTCACGCCGATCATGTTCATGGTGCCGACAATCGCCAGCGCGCCCAGCGCAAATACCCACTGCGGCACATCACCAAACGCGCCCCAGTAATGCATGTAAAGCGCCACCGCGGTGATATCGACGATACCGGTCATCGCCCAGTTAACGAAATACATCCAGCCCGCGACGTAGGACGCTTTTTCCCCGAGGAATTCACGCGCGTACGAAACAAAGCTGCCGCTGGAAGGACGATGCAACACCAGCTCGCCCAACGCACGGAGAATAAAGAAGGAGAAGATACCGCACACCAGATATACCAGTGCCAGTGCCGGACCGGCCATCTGCAGACGCGCGCCGGCACCGAGGAACAGACCGGTACCGATAGCGCCGCCAATGGCGATCATTTGTACCTGACGGTTACCCATCGCTTTGTGGTAACCCGTGTCGTGAGAGTTAAGCCAGCGCCTTCTCGCAGCACGCTGTTCGGCTGGCGTTTTTTTAGTAGATTTCATAGCTTTCCTGTTTGTCCTGTCCATCAATCACCGCGTAACCAATCGATTGCGCCGGGCAGTGCGAAATGGGGTAAAACCGGCCCCTGAGCGGCGGAACGATGCCGCGCGGCGAGCCGGGAAATTACGGCGATGAATCCTACCCGTTCTGCATGAACGAAGCAAAATATACTGGCTGACTGCACGGGTTGATTTGTAATAATCCGTCGCGACGCACAAAAAAACCGGCCAGTGGGGTGGCCGGTAATCGGTGGCTACAGGAAAAAACTACCAGAGGGGAATAATGAAGGGCATTAACGGTAAATCTCGGCGCTGCCGCTCCACATGCTGGAATCGCCCGGATTCTGCATGCCAATGACGCGATAGTGGCTGGCGCCCATCTCTTCCGCTTTTTGCGACAGCTGACGGGTGGCGTCATCCAGCGAACCGCGCACGCCGCTCACCGAAACGGTGCCGCTGCTTTGCAGGTCCTGGGTTTGTGCCTCGCTTAACGGCGAGGCGGCAAAGGTAGTAAACGATGCGCTGGCAAGCAGTGCAGCAGTCATTACGGCATAACGTGTCTTCATGAGGTGCTCCTGTTGTCGTGCGGGGAAAGGGTTACGCGTCAAAGTATCGGCGAGCCAGTGCAAACCAGGCTGCGCGGGCGGTAAAGGCGTTCAATATTTCGCCAGCCAAACGCCGGTAATCCAGGGAAACGTAAACCGCAGTGAGTTTCTCTGGTAAAAGTAACCAGATGTGTCAATTTCGCGCTCGCACCCGCGCTGCGGCTGCCTTATAATCCCCCGCTCTTGTAAGGGTTATTATTGTGATAGTGAAACGTCCCGTTACCCGCACCATTGCCCGCGCGCTCAGCGCGATTGTGCTGCTGTCGCTGTTAACCACCGGCCTGGCGCTGATGACGCTCTCCAGCAGTTTGCGCGATGCCGAAGCGGTGAATGTCGCCGGCTCGCTGCGCATGCAAATCTACCGGCTGGCGTGGGACAGCACGCGCGATCCGCAGCAGCTGGCGCACCATATGCAGCAATATCAGCAGACGCTGGAGTCACCGGCGCTGCAGCATCTGGAGCGTCCGTGGGTGCCGATTGAGGTCAGCAGCCGCTATCGCTATCTGCGCGACAGCTGGCCGGTACTGCAGGAGACGCTGCAGCCGGCGCGGGCGCAGGTGTACCAGCAGCGCGTGGCGGGTTACGTCAGTGAGATTGACCGCTTCGTGCTGGCGGTGCAGCACTATGCCGAGCTGAAAATGCATCTGGTGGCCGCCAGCAGCCTGTTCGGCTTTCTGGCGATTGTCGCGCTGGCGCTGTGGAGCATTGGCTTTATTCGCCGCAACGTGGTGCGTCCGCTCGATTCGCTGGTCACCGCCAGTCAGTACGTCGAGCAGGCCAACTTCAGTTTTCCGCCGCTTTCCGTGCATCAGCCCAACGAGCTGGGGGTGCTGGCGCAGGCGTTTACCACCATGGCGGAGCGGCTGCATTCGCACTATCGCCTGCTGGAGTGCGCGGTACGCAATAAAACCGAAGATTTAACCCAGGCCAACCGCACGCTGTCGCTGCTGTATGAAAGCTCGCAGATTCTCACCGGCAGCCCGCTCAATCCTGAGCTGTTCCAGGGCCTGCTGCGGCTGGTGCAGCGGCGTGAAGCGCTGGAGGTGCTGCAAATCGCCAGCGAAGATATCGCCTTCCAGGCCGGCGTGCCCGCCGACGATCTCAGCTGGCAGCGGCTGCCGCTGCAGCAGGAGGAGCAGCGCCTCGGCGAACTGTGCTGGCAAACCCGCCGCGCGCCGCCGGCCGATGAGCTGATGCACAGTCTGGCCAACATGCTGGCGCGTGCACTGTGGATCTGGCAGACGCAGAAGCAGTATCAGCAGATGCTGCTGATTGAAGAGCGCGCCACCATTGCGCGCGAGCTGCACGATTCGCTGGCGCAGTCGCTCTCTTTTCTGCGTATCCAGCTGACGCTGCTGCGGCGTAATGTCGATAGCAGCCAGCCACAGGCACAGGCGATCATCGCCGATTTCGATCGCGCGCTGGCCGAGGCGTATCAGCAGCTGCGCGAGCTGCTCACCACCTTCCGCCTGAGCATTGAACAGGCCGATTTAGTGCAGGCGATGCAGGCGATGATCGCCCCGCTGCAGGAGCAGTCGCAGGCGGCGATTACCTTTGACTATCAGCCTGGCCTGCAAACGCTGGATGCCCAGCAGCAGGTGCACGTGCTGCAGATTGCGCGCGAGGCGCTGCTCAATGCAATTCGTCACGCGCAGGCGCAGCAGATTCAGATTCGCTATCAGCGTGTCGCTGATGATGAGCACCTGCTGACCATCGAAGATGACGGCTGCGGTATCAACAGCGTGGAAGAGCCGCCGGGCCACTACGGGCTGACCATCATGGCCGAGCGCGCGGCGCGTCTCGCCGGCAGCTTACTGATTACCCCGCAGGCGCAGGGCACCTGCGTCACGCTGCGTTTTCCCGCCCGCCCCGCGCACCGGCTGGCTTAACGCATTACACTTAGCAAATGGATTGAAACTCTGGAGAACCTATGGCTCACCCTTCCCTGTCTATTATGATCGTTGACGATCATCCGCTGATGCGTCGCGGTATCCGCCAGTTGCTGGCGCTGGAACCGCGTCTGGAAGTGGTGGCTGAGGCGAATAACGGTACCGAAGCACTGGCCGAAGCGCGCCGTCTGGCACCGGATGTGATTCTGCTCGATCTGAATATGAAGGGCATGTCCGGGCTGGATACGCTGAAAGCGCTGCGCCACGAGGGCGTCGCGGCACGCATTCTGGTACTGACAGTGTCCGACGCGCGCAGCGATATTTACGCCATGGTGGATGCCGGCGCCGATGGCTATCTGCTTAAAGACAGCGAACCGGAACTGCTGCTGGCGCAGGTGATGCGCGGCGCACAGGGCGAGAACGTATTCAGCGAGGTGGTGGCAGAATATCTGGCGACCCGCCAGCCCAGCGTCAATCCGTTCAGACAGCTGACCGAGCGCGAACTGGATGTGTTGCAGGAAGTAGCACGCGGCTTATCCAACAAAGAGATTGCCGCCACGCTGCATATTTCGGAAGAAACGGTAAAGGTGCACATCCGCAACCTGCTGCGTAAGCTCGACGTCCGTTCCCGCGTTGCGGCGACGGTGCTGTGGCTGGAGAGCCGCAATGTGTGAGTGCGCACATAAAGCTGCTGCGACTTTTACACTTTCTCCATAATTTATCCACGATTCCCTAATTTGCCCCGCGTACAGTAAGCAGCAGCCGGAGTTTTCAGGATCGCCCTTGCACTCCGCCAGCGTGAAGCGCAGCGTGCGGCACGCTTTTACTAATAACAAGTACAAAGTACGCAGCTGAGGAGTGTCGGTTTCATGTCGAACTTTTTTATCGACCGCCCCATTTTTGCCTGGGTGCTGGCTATTTTGCTGTGCCTGTGTGGCACACTGGCCATTATCTCGCTGCCGGTGGAACAGTATCCGGATCTCGCGCCGCCTAACGTGCGCATCACCGCCAACTATCCCGGCGCATCCGCGCAGACGCTGGAAAACACCGTCACCCAGGTTATCGAGCAGAATATGACGGGGATCGATAACCTGATGTACATGTCCTCGAACAGCAGCAACACCGGCCAGGCGCAGATCACCCTCACCTTTACCGCCGGCACTAACCCGGATGAAGCGCGGCAACAGGTACAGAATCAGCTGCAGAGCGCGCTGCGCAAACTGCCAGCGGCGGTGCAGTCACAGGGCGTCACGGTAAACAAAACCGGCGACAGCAACATTCTGATGATTGCCTTTGTCTCCACCGACGGCAGCATGGATAAACAGGATATTGCCGATTACGTTGCCAGTAACATTCAGGATCCACTCAGCCGCATCGACGGCGTCGGCCAGGTCGATGCCTACGGCTCGCAATACGCGATGCGCATCTGGCTCGATCCCAACAAGCTGATTAACTACGCGCTAACTACCGACGATGTGGTCAGCGCCATCGAATCACAGAACACCCAGGTGGCGGTCGGCCAGGTCGGCGGGTTGCCGTCGGTGGACAAACAGGCGCTGAACGCCACGGTTAACGCCCAGTCGATGCTACAGACGCCCGCGCAGTTTCGCGCGATTACGCTGAAAACCAACACCGACGGTTCAGTGGTGACGCTCGGCGACGTGGCCACCATCGCCATGGGCGCCGAAAAGTATGACTTTCTGAGCCGCTATAACGGCCAGCCAGCCTCCGGTCTCGGCATCAAGCTGGCCTCCGGCGCTAACGAGATGAACACCGACAAGCTGGTGCGCGCCCGTGTTGCCGAACTGGCGCAATACTTCCCGCACGGGCTGGAAGCCAAAGTGGCGTTTGAAACCACGCCGTTCGTCAAAGCCTCCATTAAGGACGTGGTGAAAACGCTGCTGGAAGCGATTCTGCTGGTGTTTCTGGTGATGTACCTGTTCCTGCAAAATTTCCGCGCCACGCTCATTCCCACCATTGCTGTGCCGGTGGTGCTGCTCGGCACCTTTGCGGTGCTGTACGCCTGCGGCTTCAGTATTAACACCCTGACCATGTTCGCCATGGTGCTGGCCATCGGGCTGCTGGTGGATGATGCCATCGTGGTGGTGGAAAACGTCGAGCGCATCATGAGCGAAGAGGGATTATCGCCGCGAGCCGCCACGCGTAAATCGATGGGGCAGATTCAGGGTGCGCTGGTGGGTATCGCGCTGGTGCTGTCCGCAGTGTTTGTGCCGATGGCGTTCTTTGGCGGCACCGTGGGCGCTATCTATCGCCAGTTCTCCATCACCATTGTCTCGGCGATGGTGCTGTCGGTGCTGGTGGCGATGATTCTGACGCCCGCGCTGTGCTCCACGCTGCTCAAACCGCTGGCGCAGGGCCAGCACCATGGCCGGCGCGGCTTTTTCGGCTGGTTTAACCGTCACTTCAATGCCAGCGCCGAACGCTACGAGCGCGGTGTGGCGCGCATTCTGCTGAAGAGCGGCCGCTGGCTGCTGCTCTACCTGGCGATTATCGGCGTGATGGCATTCCTGTTTATTCGTCTGCCTACCTCCTTCCTGCCGCTGGAAGATCGCGGCGTATTTCTTACTCAGGTACAACTGCCGCCGGGCTCGACGCTGCAGCAAACCTCGCAGGTGGTGGCAAAGGTTGAGGATTATTACCTGACTGCCGAAAAGGACAATGTGCTGTCGGTGTTCTCCACCATCGGTGCCGGTCCGGGCGGCAACGGACAAAACGTGGCGCGCCTGTTTGTGCGTCTGAAGGACTGGGAGCAGCGGCCAGGTCGCGATCGCACCTCGTTTGCCATCATCGATCGCGCCACCGCAGCCTTTAAAAAGATCAAAGAGGCACGCGTCATCGCCAGCAGTCCACCGGCGATCACCGGCATGGGCAGCTCCTCCGGCTTCGATATGGAGTTGCAGGATCACGGCGGCATCGGGCACACCGAGCTGATGGCGATGCGCGATCGGCTGCTGGCGCTGGCCGACAGCAATCCGGCGCTGTCGCGCGTGCGCCACAACGGGCTCGACGACAGCCCGCAGTTGCAGATTGATGTCGACCAGCGCAAAGCGCAGGCGCTCGGCGTGTCGCTGGATACCATCAACGACACCCTGACCACCGCCTGGGGCTCAACCTATGTGAATGATTTTCTCGACCGCGGCCGCGTGAAGAAAGTCTACGTCCAGGCGGCACCGGAATTCCGCATGCTGCCGGGCGACATCAACAAATGGTATGTGCGCAACAAAAGCGGCGGCATGGTGCCGTTCTCCGCCTTCGCCACCAGCCACTGGGAGACCGGTTCACCGCGTCTTGAACGCTATAACGGCTATTCGTCGCTGGAGATTGTCGGCGAGGCGGCTAACGGCGTCAGCAGCGGCACGGCGATGGATGAGATGGAGAAACTGGTGGCGCAGCTGCCGCTCGGCGTTGGCTTCCAGTGGACCGGTGCCTCCTATCAGGAACGTCTCTCCGGCTCGCAGGCACCGGCGCTGTATGCGATTTCGCTGCTGGTAGTGTTTCTGTGCCTCGCGGCGCTGTACGAGAGCTGGTCGATTCCGTTCTCGGTGATGCTGGTGGTGCCGCTGGGCGTGGTGGGCGCGCTGGTCGCCACCTGGCTGCGCGGACTGGAGAATGACGTCTACTTTCAGGTCGGCCTGCTGACGGTGATTGGCCTGTCGGCGAAGAATGCGATCCTGATCGTCGAGTTCGCCAATGAGATCAACAGCAAAGGGCGTGAACTGCTGGAGTCGACGCTGGAGGCATCGCGGCAGCGCCTGCGGCCGATTCTGATGACGTCGCTGGCCTTTATTTTCGGCGTGCTGCCGATGGCGATCAGCAGCGGTGCCGGTTCCGGCAGCCAGCATGCGGTCGGTACTGGCGTGATGGGCGGCATGATCTCCGCCACGGTGCTGGCGATCTTCTTTGTGCCGCTGTTCTTCGTGCTGGTGCGCCGCCGCTTCCCGCTGCGGGCAAAGCCGCACGACTGAGGCTAAATCCGGACAAATAAAAAGCCGCCATGATGAATGGCGGCTTTATTGATGTGTGCGGTAAGAATAACAGCAAGTTGGGAAGTGCCCTGCTTTTCTCTTCACGAATTACTTACGTAACATCGCTTCGATAAATTCTTTCCAGTTCCCCAGTTCGTGTTCAACCATAATACCCTCTCTTCTTGTAGTGGCGATTTTACGCCGTTTTTTTCTACAGGTGAATACGTTTCCACCTCTCATCACTATCGGCAACTACCGCAGAAAGCTTGAATTTGCCGAAACTGCGGACTGACGCACATTTCAGCAACCTGTTAATGCGACTCATAAAAGCGCGGACTTAATCCGTCAGGCCTGTTTTTGCCGCCTAAGATAATTCTTAGATCGCTAATGGTGCCGCAGGCGACAATTTCGCAGGTAAGTGAAAGCGTTTACTGGCCCTGATTAGCGTCGTTTATTGGCGTCGCGGTGAGATGAAAAACAGCGCTGCCACGCGTCTGACCTCACAGCCCACGGCGCGCTATGGTAAACTCGCGCTTTATTTAACACAGGACGGGAATACGCGATGACAGCGCAGTGGGTGATGTACGGAATTAAGAATTGCGACACCATAAAAAAAGCACGCAACTATTTGAGCACTTCCGGCATCGACTTTCATTTTCATGATTATCGCGCTGACGGGCTGGATGCGGCGCTGCTGCAATCCTTTATCGACCAGCTGGGGTATGACGTGCTGCTGAACACGCGCGGCACCACCTGGCGTCAGTTGCCGGAAGCGGAACGCGATGCCATCCGCGATGCGGCCAGCGCCAAAGCGCTGATGCTGGCGCACCCGGCGCTGATCAAACGTCCGGTGCTGGCGGCACCAGACGGTACATTGCTGGTGGGTTTCAAAGAACCCGTTTATCACGCCTTTATCCAGGAGAAGTCATAACATGTTCTGTCCGGTCATTGAGCTGGCTCAGCAGCTTATTCGTCGCCCCTCGCTTAGTCCGGATGACGCCGGTTGCCAGGCCATGTTAATTGCGCGCCTGGAGGCGATTGGTTTCCACGTCGAGCCGATGCACATTGGCGATACGCTTAACTTCTGGGCCACGCGCGGCCAGGGCGAAACGCTGGCTTTTGCCGGGCACACTGATGTGGTGCCGCCGGGCGATGCCAACCGCTGGATCAGCCCGCCGTTTGAACCGTCGATTCGTGACGGCATGCTGTTTGGCCGTGGCGCTGCAGACATGAAAGGCTCGCTGGCGGCGATGGTGGTGGCGGCCGAGCGCTTCGTTGCTGCCCATCCCAATCATGCTGGCCGGCTGGCGTTTCTCATCACTTCCGATGAAGAAGCCAGCGCCGTCAACGGTACGGTAAAAGTGGTTGAGCGCCTGATGGCGCGCAATGAACGCATGGATTACTGCCTCGTCGGTGAACCGTCGAGCACCGAAGTGGTTGGCGACGTGGTGAAGAATGGCCGTCGCGGCTCGATGACCGCCAATCTGACCATTCACGGCGTGCAGGGCCACGTGGCTTATCCGCATCTGGCTGATAACCCGGTACATCGTGCAATGCCAGCGCTCAACGAGCTGGTGGCGACCGAATGGGATCAGGGCAATGAATTCTTCCCGCCGACCAGCATGCAGATCGCCAACGTGCAGGCCGGCACCGGCAGTAACAATGTGATCCCTGGCGAGTTTTTCGTGCAGTTTAACTTCCGCTTCAGCACCGAACTGACCGATCAGATGATCAAAGATCGCGTGGCGGCGCTGCTCGATCGCCACCAGCTGCGCTATACGCTGGAGTGGAATGTGTCCGGTCAGCCATTCCTGACTTCACGCGGCAAGCTGGTGGATGCGGTCGTCAACGCCGTGGCGCACTATAATGAGATCAAGCCGCAGCTGTTAACCACCGGCGGCACCTCTGACGGGCGCTTTATTGCCCGCATGGGCGCACAGGTGGTGGAGCTCGGCCCGGTGAATGCCACTATTCATAAGATCAATGAGTGCGTGAAAGCCTCGGATTTGCAGCTGCTGAGCCGGATGTATCAGCGCATTATGGAACAGCTGATCGCCTGATGGCACCTTGAAGGAGAAACCTCATGGAATGGTTAAAAGAGTACTGGTGGGTGATTGTGATTCTGCTGATGGTGGGCGTGCTGATGAACGTCTATAAAGACCTGAAGCGCATCGATCATAAAAAATATATGGATAACAAACCGGATCTGCCACCGCATCGCGATTTCAACGATAAGTGGGACGATGACGACGACTGGCCGAAAAAGAAGTAGTCGCCGCCGATCGTTTAAAGTACAAGGTCGCCCTGCACGGCGACCTTTGTTTTATGGCGCGCATGTCTCACACCATCATCACCACATCGTCGTCACCCGGCTTCGCCCCGCTCAGCGCCTCATCAAAATAGCGGCGCGGCACGGTATAGCGCAGGTGATTCAGCGCCAGCTGCATGCTGCGTTCATCAATCGCGTGCGGCAGATCGTCAACGATATCCAGCGTCACATCGCCACCCAGCGCGGTTAAGCGCTGCATCGCCGCTTCCGCATGCTGCATCGGCACCTGCTCGTCATAATCGCCGTGAATCAGGTGGATAGTGTTGCGCGTGCTGGCCTGCTCCGGCAGCGTGACGTAGCGGCCGCTAAAGGCCACCACGCGTCCCGCCAGGTCCGGCTGGGCTTTTACGCCTTCCAGCACCATAGTGCCGCCCTGCGAAAAACCGACCAGCGCGGTGGCTTCCGGCCGCACGCCGCTTTGCTGCTGCCAGTGACGCACCGACTCGACAAAGGACGGCATCACCGCATCCACGCCCTGCTGCTGCGAGCGGTCGTGTTCCGGTATCTCGGCATACCACTGGCGGCCCTGCGGCGCGCTGGCCGGATAAGGTGCGCCCACCGACACCACCTGCGCCTGCGGAAACGCCTGCGCGAACCAGCTGCCAATCTGCGCCATCGAATCGGGGTTGTCGTTCACGCCGTGATACAGCAGAAACAGCTGCGCGGCGTTATCCGGTTGCTGAACAATTACATATCGTAGTGCCATAACGTCCTCCTCAAATCACTATACGCCGCTGACGGCAAAGTGATATTGGGAAAATTTGAACGAGATAATGGATTTATTGCAATGTGCCGAGGCGCTGCTGCCAGTGCTGCGCGGCGGCGGCATCCAGCGTGGTGAGTGCGTCAGCCGCCTCCGCGCGCAGCCTGAGCATCAGCGCTTTACGCCCGCTCACGCCGGCCAGCCGTGCCGCTTCACTCAGCGTTTGTTTTTGTTGCAGTATGGCACACAGCAACGGTGGCGATGCGACACCCGCCAGCCGCTGCAGCACCGCATAGCTGGCTTCATAGGGCCGCTGCGCCCAGGCAAACGCGGCCAGCAGCGGCCAGTCGTCGGCGCTGAGGGATTGATGGTCGGCGGACGACAGGGTCAGCGGCACCGCGATCAGCTTTTGCAGCCACGGCCAGTCGCGCGCCAGACGCTGCGCGGCGCGCTGCTGCAGGGCTTCACCGGCTGGCGTCAGCGCACAAATCGCCATCGCCGCATAGCAACCGCTACTGGCTTCGCGCTGTGAACCGATACGCACCAGCGTAAAGCCGCAGGCACGCCAGAACTGCCACAGCGCTGCGGTGTAGCCAAAGCTCACCGACAGATAATCCGCGCCCTGCGCCTGCTGCCGCGCCGTCGCCACCAGCGCGCGACCGATGCCGCGCTGGCGCTGTGCGGCCTGCACGGCGATGCGGCTGATGCGCAGCGAACGTAACGTCGCCGCTTCAGTAAAACCGGCATGTGCCGCTAATGACTGCGCCACCAGATTGCCGCGCGGACGACGTAAGCCGGCCCACACCGCCTGCGCCAGCGCGGCATCCAGTCCGCCCTCTTCCACCAGCCACAGCGCGCCGGTGACCTGCTGCGGCTGCCCGGCCAGCCAGAAATGCATGCCGGGCGCATCCAGCATACGTCGCAGATCGAGCGGCGAGGTGCGATAGTGGGCGCTCGCCAGCAGACGATAGCCAGCCTGTAAGGCGCCGGCGTGCTGCGCGGGCGTGGCGGCAAAAATCGCTGTCTGCGCGGGTGCGTCGCAGGCTTCGGCCTCAGCAAACAGCAGCGCCGCACTCAGCCACTGCTCCAGCGGATCCTGCGCCGACCAGCGCAGCGGCTCATCCAGCTGGAAGTAGCGCACCTGCGGCAGCGTGGCGCAGAAGCGCAGCATGAAACCGCGCCCGGTACCTTCGTAGCCCTGCACCGTGGTGGTCAGCAGAACGCGCGGAAAACGCTGCACCAGCTGCTGTAACAGCGGCGCGGGGATGGCCGCGGCCTCATCCACAATCAGCCATTCTGCCAGCGGCTGAGCCTCCTGCGGCTGAGCGAGAATCGCATCCGGGGCCATAAAGCTAAATTGCTCAGCGGCGAACTGCGCCAGCACCTCCGTCGCGGCTTTGGCCGGCGCCGTCACCAGCGCGCTTTGCGTCTGGCGCGCAAGCATCCCCGCCAGCGCCGATTTGCCGCGACCGCGCGGGGCGATGATCACCGCGACACCGGGTGGCATGGTGCACAGCTGGCGGACAATCTGCGCCTGCTGCTCGGGGGCGCGACACTGCCACGGTGCGAAGAGCTGCGGTGACGGCAGGCGTGGCGTCTGATGCTGACGCAGCAGCATCACCTGCGCATCCTGCAGGATATGCTGTTGCAGGTGGTGGATGAAATGCGGCGTGGCGATGGGCTGGTCGACATCGGCCCAGCGCAGGCTGTCACGATCGGGCTGCACCGGCCAGGCGTTCCAGTCAGGCGTCAGTAACAGCAGCCAGCTGCCGGCCCGCAGCGTCCCGGCCAGCGCGGCGAACGCTTCCGCATGAAAGCCGTGGCGCGCATCGAAAATGGCATGCCGGAATTCCCGGCCCAGCAGGGTACGCAGCGCTGCAGGCGCGACGCGCGGCGGGAAGTCATCGCTGTCGCTGACCGTTAACCAGTCACCGGGCAGTGCGGCCTGCCATGTGGCCGCCTCCTGGCGCGCCCAGCCAGCTTCACCGGCTATCACGCACAGACGGCGGATACCGGCTTGCTGCATCGCCGCCGTCAGTTCAGCGTGCAACATCAGTTACTGGCGAAGGTGTTGCACTGGCCCGGATTGCCGCTGTCAAAACCGCGTTTGAACCAGGTGTAGCGCTGCTGTGAGGTGCCGTGAGTGAAGCTGTCCGGCACTACGCGCCCCTGACTTTGCTGCTGCAAACGATCGTCGCCAATCGCCTCGGCGGCGTTCAGCGCTTCCTGTAAATCGCCCACCTCAAGAATGTTCTCCTGCTGCATATAGTGACCCCAGACGCCAGCAAAGCAGTCCGCCTGCAGCTCCATCTTCACCGACAGCTGGTTCACCTGCGCCTGCGTGGCGCCCTGCTGCATCTGGCGCACTTTCGGTTCGATACCCAGCAGTTTCTGCACGTGATGCCCCACTTCGTGGGCGATGACGTAACCCTGGGCAAAATCCCCCCCGGCTCCGAGTTTGGTTTTCATGTCGTCATAGAAAGAGAGATCGATATACACCGTCTGATCGGCCGGGCAGTAGAACGGCCCCATTGCCGACTGGCCGGTACCGCAGTTAGTGCGCGTCGCACCGCGATACATCACCAGCTTTGGCGGCGCATATTGTTTGCCCATCTGCTGGAACAGTTTGCCCCAGGTATCTTCGGTGGTGGCGAGGATTACCGAGGTGAATTTGGCCGCCTCGTTATCCTGCGCCGAATTGACCTGACGCTGCTGCTGTTGCGACACCGGCACGCCGCCTTCCAGCAGCGCGGTGAGGTCGTAGCCGTAATAGCCAGCGACCGCGACCACAATCAGCAGAATAATGCCGCCCTTGCCGCGCGGCAGACGAATCTGGCGTCCGCCAGAACTAAAACCCGGCGAATCGCCGCGACGATCTTCCACATTGTCGCTTTCACGACGCCCTTGCCAGCGCATGGCCTGCTCCTGTTATCAATGACTTTTGCATGATTTTAGTTGGCGGCAGAGGTTAGTACCAGCAATGCGATGCCAGCGGAGCGAGATTGCGCGCAGGGCGCAGCGTGAAGGCCGTAAACAGACAATAAAAAAGGCCGCCAGCAAGGGCGACCTTCATGCGCTGAAAGGTTTGCGTCCGAACTACCGTGACGCACACCGGCAGAAGCTTAGTCCAGTTTGACACCCAGACGGTGTGCCACTTCTTCGTACGCTTCGATCAGGCCGCCGAGGCTCTGACGGAAACGGTCTTTGTCCATCTTGTCCATGGTCTCTTTGTCCCACAGACGCGCGCCGTCTGGCGAGAATTCGTCGCCCAGCGTCACTTCACCTTTGAACAAACCAAACTCCAGCTTGAAGTCCACCAGAATCAGGCCGGCATCATCAAACAGTTTGCTCAGCACTTCGTTGGCTTTGAAGGTCAGCTCCTGCATGCGCGCCAGGTTGGCCTTGCTCACCCAGCCAAAGGTTTCGCAGTACGATTCGTTGACCATCGGGTCGTGTTTGGCGTCATCTTTCAGGAAGAGATCAAACAGCGGTGGATTGAGCAGCATGCCCTCTTCCACGCCCAGACGTTTCACCAGCGATCCGGCCGCCCGGTTGCGCACCACGCACTCTACCGGCACCATCTCCAGCTTTTTCACCAGCGCTTCGTTATCAGAAAGCAGCGCTTCCATCTGGGTCGGAATGCCCGCTTCCTGCAGTTTGGTCATGATGAAATGGTTGAACTTGTTGTTCACCATGCCTTTACGATCAAACTGCTCGATTCGTGCACCGTCTCCTGCTGACGTATCGTTGCGGAATTCAAGTACCAGCAGATCCGGATTGTCGGTGCTGTATACGGTTTTCGCTTTACCGCGATACAACTCAGCTCGCTTTTGCATCTTGTTAACTCCAAACATGAAAGAACCCGTGTTCAGCGGTGTTTCACCGCGCGATGACTGCCTGACGCAATCGTTTACCTCGCCGGGCGCTATTATGCCAAAACCAAAACAAAAAGGCCGGAGAATCTCCGGCCTTTATTGCATTTATTTGTTCAGCGCGCCCTGCAGGACCGCCACCAGCGCATCATTCTGCGCCTGGGTGAGTACGTGTCCTTTCGGATCGATGAACTGCAGGCTGCTGCGGTTATCGAGATCGCCCACCTGCAACTTGTAGTCGCCGTTTGGCAGTTCCGGATCTTTCGCGCCGATGGCGTCAAACGCGCTGCTGCCCGGCTGCTTGTAGGTCACTTTCAGACTGCCCTGCGAGCGGTTGTCATCGGTAACTTCCATGCCCATACGCTTCAGCGCCGCCGGCAGACGCTGCCAGGTGACGTTAAACGGTGAGCGCAGCACCAGCAGTGGCAGACCGGTGTCGTCCGCGCCGCTCTGGACATCAATCTGTCCGCTGGCACGTCCGGCAGCCGCATCCTGGCTGGCGGTATCGATCTTATCCAGACCGGTGCTGATGTCATTCAGCATCTGACCGGTATAGCGCTGAACCTGGACCGGCGTGGTGACCGTCTGGCCCTGCTGCTGCAGTTCCAGCAGACGTACGGTCAGCACCTGCTGATAGCCCTGGTTCTGCACGCTGATCTGGTAACGGCCGCGATACTGGTTATCTTCGTCAGCACGGTTCCACTGCACCCAGTCGGTGGTGAGCTGCTGCGCCGCATCATCACGCTGGGCAACCGGGAATTTGTACGACTGCACCACGTTCACCACCTGCGACCAGATGGAGCCACGGTTGCTGTCAACCGCCAGCACGCCGGTGTTACCGGTGAACTGCGCGCGGGTGCCGTTCATCAGCGCCAGCGGCTGCGCCGGCGGACGGATGTCGAGCTCTTTACCCAGCGCGCCTTTCGCCACGCTGTGCGGCACATCGTAATCACCATTCTGCAGCGGCAGAATCATGCCCGCCGGGGCTTTTAAATCATGCAGTTCAGGCGCCTGCAGGTAAGATTCATCACCGCTGACCTGGCGCTTATAACGCTGATCGCTGGAACAAGCTGTTAGCAGCATCAGGGTGGAGAGGCCCACCACGGTTGCCAGCGTCGAGCGCTTAACTGAATAACTCATTGATTCTCCCTAAATTATCGCAGACCCGCCTGGATCAGCGCCTGCGTGGTTTTCGCCTGACCGGCTTCGGTCAGCGGCGTCATCGGCAAGCGCAGCGTGTCATCGGCGATTAATCCTAGCTGTTTCGCGGCCCATTTCACCGGGATAGGATTCGGTTCACAGAAAAGCGTCTGGTGCAGGTGCATCAGACGCTGATTCAGGCGACGCGCTTCGGCAAATTTGCCCTCTTGTGCCAGCGCACAGAGTTCAACCATTTCACGTGCTGCAATGTTAGCCGTGACCGAAATAACGCCTTTGCCGCCCAGTTGCATGGAGTCCAGCGCTGTCGCGTCATCACCGCTGACAATAATGAACTCATCTCCAACCAGCTGTTGGATCTGCGAAATACGCGATAAGTTCCCGGTGGCCTCTTTGATTCCGATAATATTTTTGATTTCAGCCAGGCGGGCAACGGTTTCCGGCAGCATGTCACAGCCGGTACGTGACGGGACGTTATACAGCATCTGTGGCAGATCGGTGCTTTCGGCGATCGCTTTGAAGTGCTGGTACAGACCTTCCTGCGTCGGACGGTTGTAGTACGGGGTCACGGTGAGGCAGCCGACTACGCCGGTGCCGGTAAAGCGTTTTGTCAGAGAGATCCCTTCGGCGGTGGCATTCGCGCCGGTCCCGGCAATCACGGGAATGCGGCCATCGGCCAGCTCCAGGGTTTGCATCACCACATCGCCATGCTCTTCATGGCTGAGGGTCGCGGATTCGCCGGTGGTGCCAACAGAAACAATCGCCGCCGTACCGCTGGCGACATGATAATCAATCAGTTTTTTCAGACTTGCGCGGCAGACATCACCTTTTTCATTCAAAGGCGTAATGAGCGCAACAATACTTCCGGTGAACATGGGCTATCCCCTCGACAAACAAGTGCCTCATGTTACGTTTTCCGCCGAAAGAAAAGCAAGCGAGCCACGCCATTACCGCGCTTGTCAGCAGTTTTTTTTATGTTTACCTTATGGTTATTAGCGAACGTACAGGAAACGCCATTTTGCCGCAGTCACAGCCGCACCATCTGGTGATCACCGCTCTGGGCGTTGATCGTCCGGGTATCGTCAATACCATTACCCGCCACGTCAGCAGCTGCGGTTGCAATATTGAAGACAGCCGCCTGGCGATGCTGGGCGACGAGTTCACCTTTATTATGCTGCTCTCCGGCAGCTGGAACGCCATTACCCTGATTGAATCGACCCTGCCGATGAAGGGTGCCGAGCTGGAGCTGCTGATCGTGATGAAGCGCACCAACGCGCGCGTCACGCCGCCGATGCCTGCTACCGTCTGGGTACAGGTAGAAGTGCCGGATTCACCGCATATCATCGAACGCTTCACCGATCTGTTCGATAAACATCAGATGAACATCGCCGAGCTGGTGTCGCGCATTACGCCCGCCCAGGACGACGCGTCGCCGGTGCTCTATATTCAGATGACCGCGCACAGCCCGGCGAATCATGCCAGCGCACCGTTTGAGCAGGCTTTCCATCGGCTGTGCGAAGAACTGCATGCACAAGGTTCAATTCGCCTCTATAGTGTCACCGACGACGCGCACAGCGCCGTCTGAATCAGGCTCCGGGTTATTCCGCCACACACTCTGCCGCGCTGGCATACCGTGTAGTGAAATAACCCTGAGGTAAACTCCACCTGGCGCTTTTGCCGCTGATGGTGTATTACCCACAGCATGAAGAAAAAAATGGAGAGTTGTGATGAATCCACTGAAAGCCGGTGACACCGCACCGAAATTTAGCTTGCCCGATCAGGATGGCGAACAAGTAAATTTGGCCGACTTCCAGGGACAGCGCGTTCTGGTCTATTTCTACCCGAAAGCCATGACGCCGGGCTGCACCACGCAGGCCTGTGGTCTGCGCGATAACATGGATGATTTAAAGAAGGCGGGCGTGGAAGTGCTGGGCATCAGCACCGACAAGCCGGAAAAACTGTCTCGCTTTGTCGAGAAAGAATTGCTCAACTTCACCCTGCTGTCGGATGAAGATCATCAGGTTTGCGAGCAGTTTGGCGTCTGGGGTGAGAAAACCTTTATGGGGAAAACCTACGACGGCATTCACCGCATCAGCTTCCTGATTGGCGGCGATGGCAAAGTGGAGAAGGTGTTCGACGATTTTAAAACCTCGAACCACCACGATATCGTGCTCGATTACCTGAAATCAGCCTGATTACCCGCGGGTGCCAGCCAGGCACCCGTTTTTTTATCCTGCTGTGACGCTGCGCGATTAATAGCGCGAAACCGTGCTGGCCAGCGCCTCCTGCCCGGCGATCACCACGCAGTTACGTCCGGCGTTTTTCGCCTGATACAGCGCATCATCGGCCTGCTTCAGAATCTGTTCCTGACTGCCGTGCGTCGGCTGCCAGCTGGCGATACCAATCGAAATCGTGATCTGCCCGACCGGATCAATCCAGCCGCCGGCAATGCTGGTGCGCACGCGCTCGGCAATCACCCGCGCTTCATCAGGGGCGGTGGCGGGAAGCAGCATCAGAAACTCTTCGCCGCCGTTTCGGCACACCACGTCGGTCTGACGCGCGCTCTGGCGCAACGTGCGCGCCACCTGTTTGATCACCTCGTCGCCAACATCATGCCCGAAGTTATCATTCACCCGTTTGAAGTGGTCAATATCCAGCGCCAGCACGGCAAACGGCTGCTGCATGGTATCGAAATAGTCGAGCACCGCGCTCAGGCCACGGCGATTGAGCAGGCTGGTCATGGGATCGCTCTGCACCTCTGACTTGAGCCGGCCGATTTTATCCTGCACCAGACCAATGCCGGTGAGCAGCGCGCGCTTCACCTGCGCCGCTTCAAAGTACCAGGCGCGGATCACGCCAATTTCCCCGGAAACGCCCTGGGTATCCATCTGGCTGGCTTTACGCGCCAGCTGCCACAGCGGCAAGGCGATCAGCCGGGCCAGAATCACCGCCACCAGCAGCGTCAGCAGCGCAAACGGCACCGAATTCTTCAGCACCTGGAGCAGCAGCCCGGAGAGCGGCGCCAGCGTGACGTTTGTCGGTTTGAGCGCCACCACCATCCAGCCGGTGGTGGGCACCACAGCGTAGCCCGCCAGCTTCGCCGTACCCTCTTCCGTCAGCTGAACTTCGCCATTGCTGTGCTCCTGGCGCTGACGATCGCTGACGATGCCCGGCACGTTTTTGCCAATCAGCTGATTGTTCTGGTGATACAGCACGCGGTTTTCGCGATCCAGTACGTAAACATGGGTGCCGTCACGATAGTACTGCTCGCCGAGCAGCACGTTGAGAATGCTTTTTTTCTTCAGATAAATAGTGCCGCCAACGTAGCCAAGATAGCGCCCATCGGTGCTCCACACCGGCCAGGAAACAAACACCAGCAGGTTATTGGTAGCAGAAATGGTGGGCCGGCTGACCATCGGCTGGCGCTGCGCCAGCGCTTCGCGCGAAGACTGGCTGGTGAGCTGCATGCCTTTCAGCATCAGCGATTCCGGCGAAATGGCTTTAATCACGCCGTTGCTGTCGACAATCGCCACCGAGTTAAAGCTGCTGGTCTGCTCGCGCAGTCGGTTCACTTCCTGCTGCAGCAGTTCGGGATTGTCGAAATCTTTACCCAGCTGATTGGCGCTGTAGTGCAGCTGCGACTGCGCCAGCTGGAAAAACACTTCGGTGGTGGCCGCCAGCTTGGTGGCGTAAGCGCGATTGGCTTCGAGGGTGCTTTCGATCAGCACCATGCGCTGTACGCGCCAGGTGGCGTACAGCGTATTAGCCAGTGTAATGACGATACTGGTGATCGCCAGCAGCGCAATCAGCGTGCGCAGATCAGTTTTTGGCCGGATGCGCGTTAACATGGCGCAACCGCCCTGGTGAGTAGCTTCATAAGTTAGCGTGCCTGACTATCTTGTTATAATTGGAGGTGTTTACCCTGGTGAGGTAACAGACAATTGTACACCTCTGAGCCAAATTGACTACGACGCAGACCCTCAGGAACGCTTTTTTATTGTGCTATTACTGGTGCTAATCAATTAAACCCTGCGCATCGTAAAACGGCCACGGTCCTGGATAATCGCCGATTGCGCACAGATGCGTAGTCATCCCCTGCTGCGGCTGCCAGCGATGCAGCAGAAAACCGGGCGGTTCCAGCACAAAGTTCGCCGGACCGTGGTCACGCAAATCCAGTGCCACCTGATGCGACACACCGGGCGCCACGCAGGCCAGCGTGCCGGCAAAACGCGCCTGCACCGAGCGGTGCAGGTGACCACTCAGCACCCGTTCCACCTGGGGATGCTGACCAATAATGGCAGCCAGCGCCGCCGGATTGCGCAGCGGCTGCCGATCCATATGGCCAATGCCGCTCAGGAACGGCGGATGATGCAGCAGCACCAGCGTCGGCAAATCAGGCTCACGCGCCAGCTGCTCTGCCAGCCACTGCAGCTGTGCGTCATCGACGTAGCCCCACGGCTGATGCGGTACGCTGGAGTCGAGCGCCAGCAGCTGCAGATGATTCACACGCATCTGCCAGTTGAGCGTTTCGCCGTGCTGCAGGTAGTGATGCTCCGGAAACGCGGCGCGCAGCTGCTGGCGATCGTCGTGATTGCCCGGCATCAGCAGGAACGGCAGCTGCAGATGGCGCAGCGCCTCGCGCAGCGTCTGGTACTCTTCCGCAGTGCCAAAATCCACCAGGTCGCCGGTAATCACCACCGTATCCGGTCGCGGCACCAGCTGATTCAGCGTGTCGATCACCCGCAGCAGCGCAGCGTGCGTATCCACTTTTTTATAGGAGAGACGGCCATGGGCCTTGATGTGTAAATCGCTGATTTGCGCAATCAGCGTCATTGCGTCAGTCACAACAGCTCCTTATCAGGCAGAAAAGTGCAGCGCGGCATCCTGCGCCAGCGTCCAGCTTACCGGCTGGCCGGCGTGCCAGGCTTCGCGCGCGTGGCGATCAACCTGGATCGGCGCCGCCAGCCCGATATCAATACTCAGCCGCTGCGCAGCGCCGAGAAAGGTGGTGCCGAGGATAAAACCAGGGCGTGCGTAGCGCTGGTCCGCCGCCAGCAGCACATCCTCCGGGCGGCAGAAATGCTGCGGATTGCCACGCGCATCGACCCCGACACAGTTAATCGCGCCGACAAAATCCGCCACAAACTGTGACGCCGGGCGCTGGTAAATATTTTGCGGCGTATCGATCTGCACCAGACGTCCCTGCTCCATCACCGCAATGCGATCGCCCAACGCCATCGCTTCCTGCTGATCGTGCGTGACGTAGACGGCGGTGATCGCCAGCTGTTTCAGCAGCGCGCCAATCTCCAGCCGCAGCCGATCGCGCAGGCGCGCATCCAGCGCCGCCAGCGGCTCATCAAACAGCAGCACCTTCGGACGCGCCGCCAGCGCACGAGCCAGCGCTACGCGCTGCTTTTGACCGCCCGACAGCTTGTCGATGCTGCGCTGCGCCAGCGCGCTGAGATCCACCAGGGCCAGCATCTCCTGCACGCGCGCGTCGCGTTCGGCGCGCCCCACGCCCTGCACTTTCAGGCCGTAAGCGACGTTCTGCGCTACGTTGAGATGGGGAAACAGCGCGTAGTTCTGGAACACCATGCCCACGTTGCGTTTCTCAATCGGCAGCGCTGTCACGTTACGATCGTCGAACCACACTCCGCCGCCGTCGTCACAGCGCTCCAGGCCACTGATGATGCGCAGCGTGGTGGTTTTGCCACAGCCGGACGGACCGAGCAGCACCAGGGTTTCGCCAGGCTGCACCGTCAGATCGAGCGGCTGCAGCGCCAGCTGGTGATTAAAGTGCCGCGCACAGTGGCGCAGCGTAACGGTTACGGCCGCAGGGTTCATGCCGCCTCCTTATTAGCACGCGTGAGCGTACGGTTGAGCCAGTGATTGACCGCGTTGAGCATCAGCAGCAGCGGCAGAATCAGCAGAATAAAGATCAGCGTGTAGGCCGATCCCACTTCCAGTCGCATTGAGGCATAGCTGTCTGCCAGCCCCACCGGCAGCGTTTTTGTCAGCGGCGTATGCAGCATCCAGGTGATGTTGAACTCACCCACCGACAGGGTGATCACCATAAACGCCCCGGCGAGAATGCCGTTGCGACAGTTGGGCACCACCACGGTAAAAAAGCGCTGCCACAGGCTGGAACCGAGACTGGCCGCTGCCTCTTCCAGTCGCGGCATCTCCACCGCCTGCATCACCGCCAGCACCGGGCGCAGCATAACCGGCAAGGTAAACAGCACGTGACCGATCAGAATGAACAGCCAGCTATCGCGCAGGCCGGAGAACTGGCCGTACAGCAGGATGATGCCCAGCGCGGTGGCGAGGCCCGGCAGCGCGACCGGCAGCATCAGGCACTCTTCGATGCGCGCCGCCCAGCGCCGCGGCGCTTTTAACAGCCCCCACGCTGCCGGCACGCCGATCAGCAGCGTGATCAGCAGGCAGGCCAGCGCAATCAGCAGTGACAGCCAGAAGGTGTCGGCGTAAAGCTGCCACACCTGCGTCACCCACTTCAGCGTCAGGCCGCTGCGCAGGCCGGTAAAATAGTTGTTGGTCACGCCGGCCAGCATCGACAGCACCACCGGCACGATCATGAACAGCGCGGTGAGTAGGGTGACCAGCAGTTGCAGGCTGAACAGGCCGCGACGTCTCATGTCACCTCCTGATGGGCCAGTCGGCGCGCCAGCATCAGTGCCAGCCAGGCGACGCCGCCCATCACCACCGACAGCGCGGCGGCGGTGGCGAAATTGGCGTAGTTGGTGAATTCGCCGTAAATGGTCAGCGGCAGCACCGCCAGATCGGTGCCCAGGGTAAACGCGGTACCGAAGGCACCCATGCTGGTGGCAAAACAGAGCGCGCCGGTGGAGAGTAGCGCCGGCTGCAGCCCCGGCACAATCACATCCCAGGTGATGCGCCACTGACTGGCGCCCAGCGAACGCGCCGCCTCTTCGAGAGAGCGGTCGAGTTTTTCACTCGCCGCCACCAGCGTGATGATGGCGCGCGGCAGTGAAAAATAGAGATAGCCAATAAACAGGCCGGTAAACGAATAGGCCAGCATCCAGCGCTCGTGAAACAGCGCCAGGCTGATTTGCGCCAGCAGTCCCTGACGGCCCGCCAGCATCACCACCAGAAATCCCACCACCACGCCCGGAAAGGCCAGCGGAAACGTCAGCAGCGCCAGCAGCGTGCTGCGTCCGCTGAAGCGCTGGCGTGCCAGAAAGCAGCCGACTGTCGCGGCGATGGCCAGCGTCACCAGCGTGACGGCGAGCGACAGCAGCACGGTGTTCAGCAGGCTGAGCAGGTAGTGCGGCTGGGTCAGTACCGTCCAGTAGCCGCTGTGCCGGGTGCTGCGGTCGTCCTGCATCGCCATCTGCAGCAGCCGGACAAACGGCAGCAGCCAGAAGGCGCAGAAGAACAGCAGCGCCGGCAGCGTCAGCCATAGCCAGCGGCTGCCGGCCAGGCGCGGTGTCCGGCGGCACGAAGCCGCCAGGGTGTCCGTCATCGCCATCAGCGAATCTCACTCAGATAGCGCGCCGAGAAAGCTTTCTGCGCTGCCGCCATCTGCTGATAGTCAACGGTTTGCGCACGCGCATAGTCGCTGTCCGGCAGGAAATATTTCTTCGCTTCTGCGCTCATGGCGCCGGTGCGCACCGGGCGCAGGAACGCGCTGGCCCAGATGGCCTGCCCTTTGTCCGACAGCACATAGTCGATCACTTTTTTGCCGTTCGCCGCGTGCGGTGCATTCTTCACCAGGCTAATGACGTACGGCACCGTTACCGTGCCCTCTTTGGGAATAACAAAGGCGACGTTAGCGTGATCTTTGTAGCGGGCGCGGTAAGCATTGAAGTCATAGTCGAGCAGAATCGGGATCTCGCCGGAAATCAGGCGCGCATACGCGGTCTGCTTAGGCACGATAGGCTGATTCGCCTGCAGCTTTTTGAACCAGTTCAGCGCCGGCGTGAAGTCCTGCATGTTGCCGCCCTTCGCCTGATTGACTGCCACCGCCGCCACGTAACCGACAAAGGCGCTGGCTGGGTCGAGATAACCAATCATGCCTTTGTATTCCGGCTTCAGCAGGTCGTCCCACGATTGCGGTACCGGCGCGCCGCCCAGCGCATCGACATTGACCATAAAGCCCATGGTGCCCGAGTGCAGCGCCACCCATTTGCCGTTGCTGTCTTTCATGCCGGCAGGAATGTCATCCCAGTGCGCCGGTTTGTAACTGGCGACCACGCCGGCGCTGTCGGCCTGAATGCCGAAGCTGACGCCGTAATAGACCACGTCGGCCACCGGATTGCCCTGCTCCGCCACCAGCTGCGCCAGCGCCTGGCCGGAGTTTTTGTTGTCCTGCGGCACCTGAATGCCGGTGTCTCTGGCAATCGCTTTGAGCTGCGTGCCCCAGTCGGCCCACTCGGGCGGACAGTTGTAACAGATGGCGGTTTCCGCCGCCTGCGTCAGGCCGGTGAACAACGCGCCGGCACTCAGTGCGATGGCTCCGGCATACATTTTTACTTTTTTATGCAACATCATGAGGTTCCCTGGTGGTGGCAATAAACGCGGGGGCAGCAACACTTTCACCGCTCCGCAACTGATGTGGCAGCACGCGGGTGCCGCGGCTGACGTTATGCAACAACATATCGATAGCGCAGGCGCCGAGCCGTTCGGCGGGCTGCGCTACGCTGGCCAGCGACGGGGCCATTTGTGCCCCCATCGCAATCCCGTCAAAGCCCATCACCGCCAGCTGCTGTGGCACAGGCACGCCCGCGCGCGCCGCCGCGCCAATCAGGCTAATGGCCAGCAGGTCGTTGGTGCAGATCACGGCGCTGAGCGGGGTGGCACCGCCGAGCATCGGGGCCAGCAGCGTAAAGTCGGATTGGGTGTGGCTGGCCATCTCAATCACCGGCAGCGCCGTCAGGCCCGCGTGCTGCATGGCGTCGCAATAGCCCTGATAGCGCAGGCGTGCACGGTCTGACTGCAGTATCGGTCCGGCGACCATGGCAATGTGGCGATGGCCGAGCGCCAGCAGCTGTGCGGTGGCTTCGCGCATTGCCTGGCGGTTATCCACGCACACCGCCGGCCAGTGGCTGTGCTGCGGCACGTTATGCGCCAGCACAAACGGCAGGCCAGCCGCCTGCAGCGTGCTGAGCACCGCGCAGTTATCCGCATCGGCCACCGTCAGGACCAGACCCGCCACGCGCTGGCGCAGCATATGTTCAACGATGGCAGCTTCGCGCTCGGGCTGGTAATCGCTGGTGGCCACCAGCAGGCCATAGCCGGCGTCGCGCGCCTGGCGCTCCATCGCCTGTAACTGGCAGGAGAAGATCGGGTTAAGCAGCGAGGGCAGCAGCACGCCGAAGGTGGTAGAGTGCTGCGTGCGTAGCTGGCGCGCGATGTGGTTAGGACGAAAGCCGAGCTGCTCCGACGCCGCCAGCACTCTCTCCAGCGTGTCGCGCCGCAGCAGATGGGGATCGGAAAAGGCGCGCGCGGCCGTGGCGCGTGAAACGCCTGCCAGCTTTGCCACCGTGAGTAAGTCGGACATGTTCGCCTCGTTAAGTGCCGATGAGATCGATCTCATTGGCGCCTAAACTAACGGCGAACTGTGACAGTGACATCGCGAAGGGATGACGAAAAAATGACAGCAGCCTGCACTGCTGTCGGCAGGATTACAGCATCAGGAAGGCGTACCCTTCATTTTGCAGCGACGCGACAGTGGTGCCGCTGGAGAGCGTATGGGTGACGCGGGTGTCAATCCAGTCGCGCTCCAGCTGATGGAAGGCCACCGACTGGTCGCAAATGGTCACTTTCACCCCGGCTTTCTTCAGCTCATCAATCAACTTCAGGTTAGGGTTATCGCTGCCGTACGCTTTACGGAACTGATCGTTATTGAGCGCGGCCGGCACCGCATCGCTGTTGATCGACACCACAAAGTTGAGCTGATTCAGCGGTACGCCGGCCGCGTAATAGAGGTTGGTGACGCGTGCCACGCGCTCAAGGCCGAGGTTCGGCTGATGGATATCCCCTTCGCTGCGGTTGATCTGAAACACAATCTTATTGCTCAGCCCGGGCGTGTTGGCCGGGTTGTAATCCGGCGTGTTAACAAAGTGAATTTTACCGTAACCGGCAATCGCCGGCGTGCTCCAGAAATCCGCCGGTTCGGTTTTCTGGTCAGCGAATTTGCCGCTGACTTTATCCACCAGTTCCGGCAGCTGCAGCACATTTCCGCCGACAAAGCCCGCCAGCGCGGCGATAACAATATAGGATGCTGGACGCATGACACTTCTCCTTAACCAAAGACGCGATTACATCTGTAAAAAGGCATAGCCCTGATTTTCCAGCGTCGACACCGTGGTCGGGCTGGACAATGCATGAATCACCGACCGGTCGATCCAGTCGCGCGGATAGTGATGGAACGCCACCGACTGATCGCACACCGAGACTTTGACGCCCAGCTTGTTCAGCGCGCCAATCAGCGCGAGGTTAGGGTTATCGACGCCGTAAAACTGCTTAAAATGCGTGTTATCCAGCGTGGCGGGCGTGGCATCGCCGGTCATCGACACCACAAACTGCAGCTGTTCGGCCGGTACGCCAGCGGCGATGTACAGATTGACCACGCGCGCCACACGCTCCAGCCCGAGGTTAGGCCGTTTGATATCGCCTTCATTGCGGGTCAGCTGGAACACCACTTTGTTGCTCAGCCCCACCGCCGGTTTAAACGCGGCGTCGGCTTCATAATGAATTTTGCCGTAGCCCGCGACCGCCGGCGTGCTCCAGAACCCGTCCGGATCGGCAGGTTCAGCGGAAAAATGGCCCGCGATACGCTGATACAGGTCATCGCTTTTGATTACGGCGGCACCAACCATCCCACCCACGATGGCAATCAGAGCATAGGAAACAACAGAACGCATAGAAACTCTCCGGCATGCACTGCGCGTTAATTCACAGTCCGTTTGAAAAAGTGCTTTATCTATACCACAGCGCGCGGCGGGCAAAACGCCTGTACTGGCGGGCTGTCCGGCGTTTGGCTGCCAGCAGAAATCATCGCGCCAGCTGATTGAATAAGGCTGTTGATTGAGCCGTGCGGACGAGTTGAAAAATAGCTGGCCGGAAATACCGGCAGTCACCAGGCAGAGGGATGCATGGCAGATGACAGCGCCTCATCGTGCGGGTTAATACTGTCATCGCGCGCCGCCAGTTGACCAGTGAGCAAAACCTGACCATTCATTTCTGGGCTGGTGATGCACGGCCAGAGCAGCACGATAAAAATCACTGATGGATAAAGCGGGCCAACCGTGGGTTTTCAGGCGTGTTTTTCAGAGTAAACCTGGAAAAAACCATGCCAGATTCAATTATTTTGAGCAACTTTACGTAACTTTAATTTCATCAGGGCGCTGCGCCTTTTTCTTTTGCCTTTTCGCTATTCAATTTTTTGCTACAAATTTCGCGTCAGTCAGCCATTCTTTGCCATCACGTCAATGTGACGGCGGCATTTGCTTGTATCCTCACTGTGGTTAAGATAGAGCCGCGGCAGAAAAGGAAACGCCGCCACAGAACATTGGCATGACTTTCCTGTCCAATGGCAGGAGACTTTTACAGGATCAAGGCATGTTTAACCGGTTGAAAAAATCAGTGCTGGCGGCCCTTATTCCTGCGCTGCTGCTCACGCCTGCGGTCGGTGTCCGCGCCGATCTGAGCGACAATTTGCCCGACATGGGCACCACGGCAGGCTCCACGCTTTCCATTAATCAGGAGCTGCAGATTGGCGACTTCTACGTGCGCCAGCTGCGCGCCAGCGCGCCACTGATCAACGATCCGCTGCTTAATCAGTACATCAATGAACTCGGTCAGCGGCTGGTGGCACACGCCCATTCAGTGCGCACGCCGTTTCACTTTTTCCTGATTCAGAATGACGAGCTCAACGCTTTCGCCTTCTTTGGCGGCAATGTGGTGCTGCACTCGTCGCTGTTCCGCTATACCGATAACGAAAGCCAGCTGGCGTCGGTGATGGCGCACGAAATTTCGCACGTGACGCAGCGCCATCTGGCGCGCGCCATGGAAGAGCAAAAGCGCAGCGCCCCGCTCACCTGGGTCGGTGCGCTGGGTTCAATCCTGCTGGCGCTGGCCAGCCCGCAGGCCGGGATGGCGGCACTGACCGGTACGCTGGCCGGTACGCAGCAGGGGATTATCAGCTTTACCCAGGGCAATGAACAGGAAGCAGATCGCATCGGCATTCAGGTGCTGCAGCGCGCCGGTTTCGATCCGCAGGCGATGCCCGCGTTTCTGCAAAAGCTGGCCGATCAAAGCCGCTTCTCGTCAAAACCACCGGAAATTCTGCTGACGCACCCGCTGCCTGATAGCCGCCTGGCCGACGCGCGTAACCGCGCCAACCAGATGCGCCCGGTAGTGGTGCAGTCGTCGCAGGATTTCTATATGGCGAAGGTGCGCGCGCTGGGTATGTACGCCACCGGCCGCAATCAGCTGACTGACGATTTGCTGAATGAGTACGCCAAAGGCAACACGCGGGAACAGCAGGCGGCGCAGTACGGCAAAGCGGTGCAGTTCCTGCAGGCGAAAGATTTTGCCAACGCGAAAAAGATCATCGCGCCGCTGCTGGCGAAGCAGCCGGATAACCTGTGGTTCCTTGATATCATGACCGATATCGACATCGGTCTGAACCAGCCGCAGCAGGCCATCAGCATGCTGAACGCCGCCCGCGGCAGCCAGACCAGTCCGGTGCTGCAGCTTAACCTGGCGAACGCCTACGTCGAGGCGAAGCAGCCGGTCAACGCCAGCCGCATCCTGAACCGCTACACCTTTGCGCACCCTGACGATCTCAACGCATGGGATTTACTGGCGCAGGCTTCAGCCGCGCAGGGGCTGCGCGATGAGGAGCTTTCGGCACGGGCTGAGAGTCTGGCGCTGAACGGCCAGCTCGATCAGGCCATCACCACCCTGAGCAGCGCCAGTGCCCAGGTGCCGCTCGGCAGCCTGAAGCAGGCGCGTTACGATGCGCGCATCGACCAGTTCCGCGAATTACAGCGGCGTTTTAAGCAGTATGCAAAAGGGTAAATAGCCGGTTACGCGGGTGGATGACCGGCAGGATTTCGGTGCGCACCAATGGTTATTCGTAGGGTGCATATTGATGCGCACCAGCAGTTATTCGTAGGGTGCGCATTCATGCGCACCCGGCAACAATGGATTACGCAGGATAAAAAACATGGTCCGTATTTATCACAATCCGCGCTGCAGCAAGAGCCGCGAAACCCTCGCGCTACTGCAGCAACAGGGCATTGAACCGCAGGTGGTGCTGTATCTCGACACGCCGCCGGACATCGATACGCTAAAAACGCTGCTGCAACAGCTGGGCATGCACAGCGCGCGCGAGCTGATGCGCCGCGGCGAGGAAATCTATAAAACGCTGGGGTTGGCCAGTAACGATCTCAGCGAAAAACAGCTGTTACAGGCGATGGCGGAGCATCCAAAACTGATCGAGCGGCCGATTGTGATTCAGGGCGACCGCGCCCGCATTGGTCGTCCGCCGGAAGCGGTGCTGGAGATTCTCTAAAGCCCCAGCGCCTCTTTCACGAAGGGAATGGTCAGCTTGCGCTGTGCGCTGATCGAGGCGCGATCGAGACGATCAAGCGTGTCAAACAGCGTGCGCATTTCGCGGTCGAGGCGTTTCAGCAGGAAACGCCCAACGTCTTCCGGCAACTCAAAGCCGCGCAGGCCGGCACGCAGCTGCATTGCCTGCAGTTTGTCCTCGTCGGACAGCGGCTGTAAGCGGTAAATTTGTCCCCAGTCGAGACGTGACGCCAGATCCGGCAGGCCCAGATTGAGCTGACGCGGGGGACGATCACCGGTGATCAGCAGGCGGGTTTTGCCGGTTTCCAGAATGCGGTTGTAGAGATCGAAGATCGCCATCTCCCACTCGGCTTCGCCGGCGATGCACTCAATATTATCAATGCACACCAGCGCCAGATTCTCCATGCCTTCCAGCACTTCCGGCACGAACCAGGTGCGCTTATCGAGCGGCACATAACCCACCGCTTCGCCGCGCGCGGACATTTCGGCGCAGGCTGCGTGCAGCAAATGGCTGCGGCCACCGCCTTCGCGCGACCAGAAGTAAAGATAGCTGCCGTGCTGTTGCGCCAGCGCGCCCTGCAGCGCCGCCAGCAGTGACGGATTTTCCCCCGGCCAGAAACTGGCGAAGGTTTCATCATCGGGTAGATAGAGTGGCAGTGAAAGCTGTGCCGGCGTGTTCAGAAGTACCTCAACGGATGAGCGGGCAGAAAACCGGGCAAGTTTATCACGATCCTCCGCAGAGATGAACCGGGCTTCCCTGCCCGCAGGATCCTTTAGAGCTCGCGTTTTTCTTCCGCGTCCAGCACCACTTCTTCCGGACGTAACAGACTGATTACGCGGAAAATCAGCGCCAGGCCAACGCCGACGATGGTGGCCAGTGCCATGCCCTTCAGCTCGGCGGCGCCCACGTGCACTTTCGCGCCGCTGACGCCAATGATCAGGATCACCGAGGTGAGGATCAAATTCTGCGCTTTGTTGTAGTCGACTTTGGATTCAATCAGCACGCGAATACCGGAAGCGCCGATCACGCCATACAGCAGCAGCGACACCCCGCCCATCACCGGCACCGGGATCGCCTGGATGGCGGCTGCCAGTTTACCGACGCAGGAGAGCAGAATGGCGAAGATCGCCGCACCGCCGATCACCCAGGTGCTGTAAACGCGGGTGATCGCCATGACGCCAATGTTTTCACCGTAGGTGGTATTCGGCGTGGAACCAAAGAAGCCGGAGATCATGGTCGACAGGCCGTTGGCGAACATCGAGCGATGCAGACCCGGATCGCGAATCAGATCCTTTTTCACGATGTTAGCCGTCACCACTAAATGGCCCACGTGCTCGGCAATCACCACCAGCGCTGCGGGCAGGATGGTCAGCATCGCGGCCCACTCAAAGCGCGGCGTGTAGAAGGTCGGCAGCGCAAACCACGGCGCGTTTTCCACTGCGCTCCAGTCAACGATACCCATTGCCGACGACAGCGCGTAGCCGACCAGCACGCCAATCAGGATTGGGATAATGGCGAAGAAACCCCGGAACAGCACCGAGCCAAACACCGTCACCGCCAGCGTCACCAGCGAAATAATGATGGTTTTACTGTCCGCTGTGGTGCCGTCAGCGGGCAGCAGCCCGGCCATATTCGCCGCCACGCCAGCCAGTTCGAGACCGATAACCGCCACGATGGCCCCCATCGCCGCCGGTGGGAACATGACATCAAGCCAGCCGGTGCCGGCCTTCTTCACAATCAGCGCCACAATGCAGAACAGCGCGCCGCACAGGATAAAGCCGCCGAGCGCCACTTCATAACCGAGCGGCAGCAGCAGCAACACCGGCGAGATAAAGGCAAAGCTGGAGCCAAGATAGGCCGGGATTTTGCCTTTACAGATAAATAGATACAGCAGCGTGCCGACGCCGTTGAACAGCAACACGGTCGCCGGGTTGATGTGGAACAGAATCGGCACCAGCACGGTGGCGCCGAACATGGCGAACAGGTGCTGCAGGCTGAGCGGAATGGTTTGCAACAGTGGCGGGCGTTCACTAACGCCAATGGCTCTGCGAGTCATCATTTATCCCCTATACGTTTATTTTTATGCTCGTTCGTCAACACCGCACCTTATCGTAGTGGCGCAATTCATTGCGCCTTGTCCGGATGGGCACCATAGCTTGCCCGGCATCAGCGCGATAAATCGCGCCGCTACAAAATGTGCATCCTGTCGATACGGTGTCTGACTGAACGCTATTTTTGCCAAAAAAAAGCCGACTCTCTGGCCGGCTGGTTTATTTATTTGGTTCCGAAAATCTTGTCGCCGGCGTCGCCGAGGCCCGGGATAATGTACCCCTTCTCGTTCAGGCCCTGATCGATTGACGCGGTGTACAGCTCAACGTCCGGATGCGCTTTCTCCAGCGCGGCAATGCCTTCCGGCGCGGCCACCAGCACCAGCACTTTAATGCTGTTGCAGCCGGCTTTCTTCAGCAGATCGATGGTGGCGATCATCGAGCCGCCGGTCGCCAGCATCGGGTCAACCACCAGCGCCATACGCTCTTCGATGTTTGACACCAGCTTCTGGAAGTAAGGCACCGGCTCCAGCGTCTCTTCGTCACGGTAAACGCCCACCACGCTGATGCGCGCGCTCGGTACGTGTTCCAGCACACCTTCCATCATGCCAAGGCCAGCACGCAGAATCGGGACGACGGTAATTTTTTTGCCTTTGATTTGATCGACGTCGACCGGACCGTTCCAGCCTTCAATGGTCACGCGCTCGGTTTCGAGATCGGCGGTGGCTTCATAGGTCAGTAAGCTGCCCACTTCCGAGGCCAGCTCGCGGAAGCGCTTGGTGCTGATATCATGCTCACGCATCAGGCCCAGTTTATGTTTGACCAGCGGGTGTCTGACTTCCACGATCTTCATGATTATTCTCCCGGAATTGAGTTGAGCTAAAAAAAAATCGCCGGATTATACCGCCTTTTTACCGCCGCGCCACCGGTGATTGGTCAGGTAACGTGCACAAATCGCCTGAGAATAAGGATTAGCGAAAAATCAGCACGCTGCAAAGGTGCCCTGAGATGGGACTCGCAAACGTTTGCCTGCGCTGGTAGAATTGCCGCGCTTAATTTTTGCCACCAACCGCAATCGCGTGGGGATTCCGCAGTGACCGACAAAACCTCTCTCAGCTACAAAGACGCCGGTGTTGATATTGATGCTGGTAACGATCTGGTTGACCGTATTAAAGGCGTAGTAAAGAAAACCCGCCGCCCGGAAGTGATGGGTGGACTGGGTGGCTTTGGCGCGCTGTGTGCGCTGCCGCAGAAATACCGCGAGCCGGTGCTGGTCTCCGGAACTGATGGCGTCGGCACCAAGCTGCGTCTGGCGATGGATCTCAAACGCCACGACAGTATCGGCATCGATCTGGTCGCGATGTGCGTGAACGATCTGGTGGTACAGGGCGCTGAGCCGCTGTTCTTCCTCGACTATTACGCCACCGGCAAGCTGGATGTGGATACCGCCTCCGCGGTGATCACCGGTATCGCCGAAGGCTGTCTGCAGTCGGGCTGTGCGCTGGTCGGCGGTGAAACCGCTGAGATGCCGGGCATGTATCACGGCGAAGATTACGACGTGGCCGGTTTCTGCGTCGGCGTGGTGGAAAAGTCCGGGATCATTGACGGCAGCAAAGTGCAGGATGGCGACGTGCTGATCGCGCTGGGCTCCAGCGGTCCGCACTCTAACGGCTATTCGCTGGTGCGTAAAATTCTTGAAGTCAGCCAGACCGATCCCACCACCAAACAGCTGGAAGGCAAACCGCTGGCCGATCACCTGCTGGCCCCGACCCGCATCTACGTGAAAAATATCCTCAGCCTGATTGAGCAGGTGGACGTGCATGCCATTGCTCACCTGACCGGCGGCGGCTTCTGGGAAAACATTCCGCGCGTCCTGCCGGATAACACCCAGGCGGTGATTGACGAGAAAAGCTGGCAGTGGCCGGCGGTATTCAGCTGGCTGCAGCAGGCCGGTAACGTCAGCCGTCACGAGATGTACCGCACCTTTAACTGCGGCGTGGGCATGGTGATTGCGCTGAGCCCGGCCGATGCCGACAAAGCGGTACAGCTGATGACCGCGGCTGGCGAGCAGGCGTGGAAAATTGGCGTGATTAACGCGTCTGATGCCGAAGAGCGTGTGGTTATTAACCCATGAAGAAACTGGTTGTACTGATCTCCGGCAACGGCAGCAATCTTCAGTCCATCCTCGACGCCTGCGAGAGCGGGCGTATCAACGGCAGCGTGGCTGCCGTTTTCAGTAATAAAGCCTCGGCCTATGGTCTGACGCGGGCGCAGCAGGCCAGCGTGCCTGCTCACGCGCTGTCCGCGCAGGATTTCGCCGATCGCGACGCCTTTGACCGCCAGCTGATGCAGCAGATCGACGCTTATGCGCCGGATCTGGTGGTGCTGGCCGGTTATATGCGCATTCTGAGCCCGGCGTTTGTCGCGCACTATCACGATCGTCTGCTGAATATTCATCCGTCGCTGCTGCCGAAATATCCCGGTTTGCATACGCATCGCCAGGCGCTGGCGAACGGGGACGCGGAACACGGTACGTCGGTGCATTTTGTGACTGACGAGCTGGACGGTGGACCGATCATTCTGCAGGCGCGCGTGCCGGTATTTGCTGACGATGACGAAGCTGAGATCAGCGCCCGCGTGCAGCATCAGGAGCACGCGATTTATCCGCTGGTGATCAGCTGGTTTGTCGAAGGACGCTTGCAGATGCGCGCGGGAAAAGCGTGGTTAGATGGCGAACCGCTGCCGCCGGAAGGTTATGCGCACGATTGATTGACCTTGGCGCCGTGCGCTTGCAGGAATTGCGCAATAAATTGCGCCGCTACGGGGCTGTGCCGGGTTTTATTACTGCCTGATTTATTGCACATTTCGTAGCGGCGCGATTCTTCGCGCTAACCTAACAATACTTACCCAAACCGGCCGGTAATATAATCCTCGGTACGCCGCGCCTGCGGTGCGGTGAAAATCCGGTCGGTTTCGTCAAACTCCACCAGCTGCCCGTTATGCATAAACGCGGTGTAATCGGATACGCGCGCGGCCTGCTGCATGTTGTGCGTCACCAGCACTAGCGTGAAATGCTGCTTCAGCGTGGTCATCAACTCTTCAATCACCAGCGTCGAGATCGGATCCAGCGCCGAGGTGGGTTCATCCAGCAGCAGCACTTCCGGCTCGATGGCGATGGCGCGCGCAATCACCAGACGCTGCTGCTGACCGCTCGACAGCGTCAGCGCATTCTGCCCCAGCTGATCTTTCACTTCGCCCCACAGCGCCGCCGCCCGCAGCGCACGCTCACAGGCCTCATTCAGCACGCGACGATCGCGCACGCCCTGCAAGCGCAGACCGTAAACCACATTCTCATAGATCGACTTGGGGAACGGATTCGGGCGCTGGAACACCATGCCGATGCGCCGCCGCAGCGCCGGCAGGTCCTGGTTCGCCTGCATCACCGCGTGGCTATCGAGCAGAATCTCGCCTTCGATGCGGCAGCCATCAATGACGTCGTTCATGCGATTGAAGCAGCGCAGCAGCGTCGATTTACCGCAGCCGGAGGGACCAATCAGCGCCGTGATGCGGTGCTTCGGGATCTGCAAATCAATGTTATTCAGCGCCTGGCGTTCGCCGTACCACAGCGACAGCTGATTAACGGTTAGCGCAATAGCGTAATCGGGCGTCATGTGTAAACCTTTTTAGTGCGTCATTAACCGGTAGCGCTCGCGCAGCCGATGGCGCAGCACCATCGCCAGCAGGTTAAGCGACAGAATGATCGCCACCAGCAGCAGTGCCGTGGCATACACCAGCGGTCGGTCGGCGTCGATGTTCGGGCTCTGGAAGGCCAGATCGTAAATCTGAAAACCGAGATGCATAAATTTACGGTCAAGATGCAGGTAAGGAAACACCGCATCGACCGGCAGCTCAGGCACCATTTTGACCACGCCCACCAGCATCAGCGGTGCGGTTTCGCCGGCGGCGCGCGCCACCGCCAGAATCAGGCCGGTGAGCATTGCCGGTACCGCCAGCGGCAGCACCACGCGCCACAGGGTTTCCGCCTGGGTTGCGCCCAGCGCCAGCGAGCCCTGACGCAGATTGTCCGGAATACGCGACAGCCCCTCTTCGGTGGCGACAATCACTACCGGCAGCGTCAGCAGCGCCAGCGTCAGCGCCGCCCACAGCAGGCCGGGAGTGCCGAAGGTAGGATTGGGCAGCGAGCGGGAGAAGAACAGCTGATCGAGGGTGCCGCCAATCAGCCAGACAAAAAAGCCGAGGCCAAACACGCCATACACAATCGACGGCACGCCAGCCAGATTCACCACCGCAATGCGCACCAGCCGGGTGAGTGCGTTGCGCCCGGCGTATTCGTGCAGCCAGACGGCGGCCACCACGCCCAGCGGCATGACAATCACTGACATCAGCAGCACCATCAAAACAGTGCCGAAAATCGCCGGCAGCGCGCCATTTTCACTGCCGCCCGAGGTGGGCGAGTCACTGACAAACTGCCAGATCTGACTGAGGAAATGCCCGATTTTCTGCCCGAGGCTCAGGCTGTTTGGATACCAGGCGGCCACCACCTGCGCCAGCGGAATCAGATGATCGTCGCCCTGCACGTCGCGCAGCACCAGCGTATCGCGCTGGCTTTCATGCTGCAGATGCGCCAGCTGCTGCGCCAGCGCGCCGAAGCGTTTATGCAGCGCCGCGCTGTTGGCATCCAGTTCTGACTGATCCTGCAGGCTGAAGTGACCACCGCGCCGCTGCTCGTCAGCCTGCTGTTGCAGACTCTCCAGCTGCGCGTTAAGGCGCGCCATCTCGATACGCCGGATGTTGCTCGCCTGGCGCAGCTGCTCATGCACCTGCTTCAGCCGCTGCTGCAGCAGTGCATCGCGGTCGCGCGCGGTCAGCACCTCGTTGTCTTCACGCAGCTCCACCAGCCAGCCGTAGGCATTGCCGCCACTGCGTCGCTGTAGCACCAGCGCCTCTGCCGGGCGTCGGGTTTGCGCTTCGCCCTGACTGACGATGACGCGGAAATCCGGCGCGGCAAAATCGCGGTTGCCGGTTTTCACTACATAGCGCCAGCGATCGCCCTGCTGCTGGCGATCCAGCGTTTCACCCAGCACCATCAGCGGTGCCCCCTGCGGCGGCTGGAACTGATACTGATCGACCGGCTGCGGCCAGAACGCCCTGACGCCCTGCCAGCCCAGCAGGCCGATTAATAAGGTAAATGCCAGCAGGCAGACGGCGACCGCACCGGCAGTCAGCCAGCGCCAGCGATCGTTTTGACGCAGCGCGCTCATGCCTGCCCCTCATGCTGACTGTAGCGCTGGCGCAGCCGCTGACGAATCAGTTCCGCCACGGTGTTGATCGCCAGCGTGAATATCAGCAGCAGCAACGCACTGAGAAACAGGATGCGGTAATGGGCGCTACCCGCCGCGGCTTCCGGCATTTCAATGGCGATATTGGCCGACAGCGCGCGCAGCCCGGCAAACAGTCCGCCTTCGCTCACCGGGGTGTTGCCGGTGGCCATCAGCACAATCATGGTTTCCCCCACCGCACGGCCAAAGCCGATCATCAGCGCAGCAAAAATGCCTGCCGACGCGCCCGGCAGCACCACGCGCGTCAGGGTTTGCCACGGTGTCGCGCCCAGCGCCAGCGAGCCCTGCCCCAGCGCCACCGGCACGCTAAACAACGCATCTTCCGCCAGGGTAAAGATCAGCGGCACCAGCGCGAAGCCCATCGCCAGCGCCGCCACCAGCAGGTTACGCTGCTCATAGTGCGCCAGCTGTTCGCCCATCTGCGGCCACCACAGTGTCGGCAGCCACAGCGTCAGTAACGTCACCAGTAACAGCAGCGGCATCAGCAGCAGCACTTCAAAACCGGGCCGCCGCCAGCGCGCCGGCAAACGCGGACTTAGCACGCCGCACACCAGCAGCGTGGCGGCCAGCACCAGCGGCAGCAGCATCACGCCAGGCAGCGCGCGGCTGATGTGCGGCGCCAGCCACACGCCAGCGATCAGGCCAATCACCACGCTCGGCAGCGCGCCCATCATTTCAATGCCCGGCTTGACCCAGCGGCGCAGGCCCGGCGACATAAACCATGCGGTATACATCGCCGCCGCCAGCGCCAGCGGCGTAGCAAACAGCAGCGCCAGCGACGCTGCTTTCAGCGTGCCGATCACCAGCGGCATCAGGCTGAATTTGGCCTGATAGCTGTCGCCGGCGGCGGTGGACTGCCATACCCAGTCCGGCTGCGGATAGTTTTCATACCAGATTTTCTGCCACAGATTGCGCCAGCTGAAATCGGGCCACGGATTATCCAGCGCGAATTGCTGCCACTGTCCGGCACGTTCGACGATCAGGCTATCGCCGCGCGGAGACAACGCCAGTGCACTGATACCCGCGGCCAGCTGGCGCGTGACAATCGGGCCCGCCTGCTTGCTGGCGAACAGGCGCACCACGCCCTGCGCGTCAAAGCTGGCAAAAACGCGCCGCTGCGCCTCAGGCACGATGCCGAGCACACCCGCGCTGTGCGTGAAGGTGTGAATCTGCTGCAGCCGTGGCCCGTGGTCGCCGGTGATGGCAAACCACTGCTGAATGCCACGCGCATCCTGAATCAGTAAGCTGCGCCCGCCCGCCAGCAGTTGCAGGCTGCGCGGTTGCTGAGTCAGCGTCTGGGTTTCCCGCAGCTGCGCGCCCTGCGGCGTAATCTGCCACACCCGCAACAGCCGTCCGGTACTGGTGTACAGCAGCGTGCCGTCCGGCGACAACCGCATCAGGTCGGCCTGCTCACCGGGCAATACAATCTGGTCGACGCGTTTCTGGCCGGCAAAGGTCAGCAGGCTGATACCGGCCGGCGTTTGTGCGGCGATGCGCCACTGGTGATCGCCCGGCACCGCCAGCGCCATCTGGCTGACCGCGCCCTGCGGCAGATGCAGCGGCCGATCGCCCAGCGGGAAATACCATTCACCGTGCTGGCGGTGGATGAGCGGTTGCATCAGCAACAGATCGCCCTGCATATTGAGCAATACGCTGCTGCCGTCGCTGCTGGTCACCGCCGCCTGCGGCTGGCCGTTCAGCGCCAGCGCGTCGCCCGCTGGCTGACCGTCGAGCGGAATAAAGCGCGCTTCGTTGCGGCTGATGCGCCAGCCGAGCTGGCCTTCGCTGCCCAGCGCCAGCGCCGGGGCTTTGTCCCACAGCTGCTGACTGAGCGTCGGCTGCATGCCCGGCGCGCTGAACAGCGGCATCACCACCCAGATCAGCCAGAAGAACAGCAGCAGCATCAGCAGTAAAATTCCCACACCGCAGGCCGTGACGATGCGGCGCACGAACTGATCGATGGCGCGTCGACGACGGTCACTAAAGTGGACAGGAATACGATTTATGCTCATGCAGGCCAGAGTTACCCTTGAAGTTATGCCGCTATGTTGCCCGTAGCTGATTGATAAGACAACTGTTGAGGTTGGACAAGGCTGCCATACTCTCGCCATAATGGTGGAGGACACTGAGCGGAACCGCAATTTTGCGTTTATTCCGCCGGACATTCCGTCCAGCAACAGCATCACGGAGTCAGAATGGGTCAGGAAAAGCTGTATATAGAAAAAGAACTAAGCTGGTTAACCTTTAACGAACGCGTGCTGCAGGAAGCCGCTGATAAAAGCAACCCGCTCATTGAGCGCATGCGTTTTCTCGGCATCTATTCCAACAACCTGGAAGAGTTTTATAAAGTGCGCTTTGCCGATCTCAAGCGCCGCATTCTGATTGGCGAAGAACAGGGGACGCCCACCACCCTGCGCCATTTGCTGAAAAAGATTCAGTTGCGGGTACAGAAATCGGATCAGGAGTTCGATGCGCTGTATAACGACCTGCTGCTGGAGATGGCGCGCAACCAGATTTTCCTGATCAACGAGCGCCAGCTGTCACCCAATCAGCAGGAGTGGCTGCGCTACTACTTCAAGCATCAGCTGCGCCAGCACGTCACGCCAATTCTGATCAACCACGACACCGACCTGATTGAGTTCCTGAAAGACGACTACACCTATCTGGCGGTGGAGATTATCCGCGGCGAAGAAATCCGTTACGCCCTGCTGGAGATCCCGTCCGATAAAGTGCCGCGCTTTGTGAATCTGCCGGCAGAATCGCCGCGCCGTCGCAAGCCAATGATTCTGCTGGATAACATTCTGCGCTACTGCCTTGATGAGATTTTCAAAGGCTTCTTTGATTACGACGCGCTGAACGCCTACTCAATGAAAATGACGCGCGACGCCGAGTA
This sequence comes from gamma proteobacterium symbiont of Scutellera amethystina, assembly GCF_059730845.1. Taxonomy (NCBI): domain Bacteria; kingdom Pseudomonadati; phylum Pseudomonadota; class Gammaproteobacteria; species gamma proteobacterium symbiont of Scutellera amethystina. The sequence continues at coordinate 1,202,274 of NZ_AP035935.1, read as the reverse complement.
CGACCTGGTCACGGAGATGGAATCCAGCCTGCTGGAACTGATGTCCTCCAGCCTGAAACAGCGCCTGACCGCCGAGCCGGTGCGCTTTGTCTATCAGCGCGATATGCCCGATGCGATGGTGGAAATGCTGCGCCATAAGCTGTCGATCTCCAGCTACGACTCGATTGTGCCGGGCGGCCGTTATCATAACTTCAAAGATTTCATCGGCTTCCCGAACGTGGGTAAAGCCAATCTGGAAAATCGTCCGCTGCCGCAGATTCGTCATATCGGTTTTGATGGCTTCCGCAACGGCTTTGATGCCATCCGCAACCGCGATGTGCTGCTTTACTATCCGTACCACACCTTTGAGCACGTGCTGGAGCTGCTGCGTCAGGCGTCGTTTGACCCGAACGTGCTGGCCATCAAGATCAACATTTACCGCGTGGCCAAGAATTCGCGCATTATGGATGCGATGATCCACGCCGCCTACAACGGTAAAAAGGTCACGGTGGTGGTCGAGCTGCAGGCGCGCTTTGATGAAGAAGCCAACATTCGCTGGGCGAAGCGGCTGACCGAAGCGGGCGTGCATGTGATCTTCTCAGCGCCCGGCCTGAAGATTCACGCCAAGCTCTTCCTGATCTCCCGCCGCGAGGGTGAGGAAGTGGTGCGTTACGCCCACATTGGTACCGGCAACTTCAACGAAAAAACCGCGCGTATTTACACTGACTACTCGCTGCTGACCGCCGATGCGCGCATCACCAACGAAGTCCGGCGCGTATTTAACTTTATCGAAAACCCGTATCGCCCGGTAACGTTCGAACACCTGATGGTGTCGCCGCAAAACTCGCGCGCCATGCTGTATCAGCTGATTGATAACGAGATTGCCAACGCGCAGCAGGGCAATCCTTCCGGCATTACGCTGAAAATCAACAACCTGGTGGACAATGGTCTGGTGGATCGGCTGTATGCCGCCTCATCGGCTGGCGTGAAGATCAACCTGCTGGTGCGCGGCATGTGCTCGCTGATCCCCGATTTGCCGGGCATCAGTGAAAATATTCGCATCACCAGTATCGTTGACCGCTACCTTGAGCACGACCGCGTCTATATTTTTGAAAGCGGCGGCGATAAAAAAGTATTCCTGTCGTCGGCGGACTGGATGACGCGCAACATCGATTATCGTATCGAAGTGGCGGTGTCGGTGCTCGATCCGCGCCTGAAACAGCGCATACTGGATATCATTGCCATTCTGTTAAGTGATACGGTAAAAGCCCGCATCGTAGACAAAGAATTGAGTAACCGTTATGTTCCGCGCGGCAATCGCAAGAAGGTGCGCTCGCAGCTGGCGATTTACGATTACATCAAGAAACTGGAACAACCCGAATAACGCCTATGCCAATCTCCCATAAAAGTACGCCGAAACCGCAGGAATTCGCCGCCATCGATCTCGGCTCGAACAGCTTCCACATGGTGATTGCCCGTGTGGTGGATGGCGCCATGCAGGTGCTGGGACGCCTGAAACAGCGCGTGCACCTCGCCGACGGGCTGGATGCGCAAAATCGCCTGAGCGAAGAAGCGATGGAGCGCGGGCTGAGCTGCCTGGCGCTGTTTGCCGAGCGCCTGCAGGGGTTCAGCGCCGCCAACGTCACCATCGTCGGTACGCACACGCTGCGCATCGCGTCCAACGCGGAAGAGTTTCTGCAGCGCGCCGCGGAGGTCATCCCGTATCCGATTGAGGTGATTTCCGGCAATGAAGAGGCGCGCCTGATCTTTATGGGCGTTGAGCACACGCAGCCGGAGAAAGGCCGCAAGCTGGTGATTGATATCGGCGGCGGTTCAACCGAGCTGGTGATCGGTGAAGATTTTGAGCCACAGCTGGTGGAAAGTCGTCGCATGGGCTGCGTCAGCTTCGCCAACCTCTACTTCCCGAAAGGCGAGATCAGCCAGGAGAATTTCCGCCGCGCCCGGCTGGCCGCCGCGCAAAAGCTGGAAACGCTGGCGTGGCAGTACCGTCTGCAGGGCTGGCAGTATGCGCTGGGCGCGTCCGGCAGTATCAAAGCGGCCTGCGAAGTGCTGCTGGCGATGGGCGAGAAAGAGAAGCGCGTGACGCCGGAAAACCTCGACATGCTGGTGAGCGAAGTGCTGAAGCACAAATCCTTTGCTGCCCTGAGCCTGCCGGGCCTGTCGGATGAGCGCAAGGCAGTGTTTGTACCGGGGCTGGCGATTCTGTGTGGCGTGTTTGACGCGCTGGCCATTCGCGAGCTGCGCCTGTCGGATGGCGCGCTGCGTGAAGGCGTGCTGTATGAGATGGAGGGCCGCTTCCGTCATCAGGATATCCGCAGCCGTACCGCGCAGAGCCTGGCAAATCATTACGCCATCGACAGCGACCAGGCACGCCGCGTGCTGGAAACCACCGAACAACTGTACAGCCAGTGGCTGGAGCAGAACCCGAAGCTGGCCAACCCCCAGCTGACGGCGCTGATGAAGTGGGCAGCGCTGCTGCATGAAGTCGGGCTGACCATCAACCACAGCGGTATGCAGCGTCATTCGGCCTACATCCTGCAAAACTCCAATATGCCGGGCTTTAATCAGGATCAACAGATGCTGCTGGCCACGCTGGTACGCTTCCACCGTAAAGCGGTGAAGCAGGATGAGATGCCGCGTTTCACCTTATTTAAAAAGAAACAGTTCCTGCCGATGATCTTCCTGCTGCGGCTCGGCACCCTGCTGAACAATCAGCGTCAGGCCACCACGCGCCCCGACACGCTGAAGCTGAGCACCGACGATGGTCACTGGACGCTGACCTTCCCGGCCGGTTTCCTCAGCCAGAACACGCTGGTTCAGCTGGATCTGGAGCGGGAGCAGGCTTACTGGAATGACGTCACCGGCTGGAAACTGATGCTGGAAGAGGAGTAACGCGGGCTTCAGGCCCGCAATCGCACTATGACAACACGCCCCGATAACTATTTTGCGGAGAAATACGGCCTGACGCCGCCCCACTCCGAAGTGCTGGCCGCGCTGCCAAAACTGGCAGTGGGTAACGCGCTGGACCTCGGTTGTGGCCAGGGCCGCAACAGCCTGCTGCTTAATCAGCACGGTTTTGCGGTGACCGCATGGGATAATAATCCGCAGAGTCTGGAACGCCTTAACAGCATCATCGCGGAAGAGCAGCTGCAGCAGATACATACCGAACAGTGCGACCTGAATCAGGTGCGCTTCAACGGTGATTATCAGTTTGTGTTTTCCACCGTGGTGATGATGTTCCTGCAGCCGGCGACCATCCCGCAGCTGATCGCCGATATGCAGGCCAGCACGCGCAAGTACGGTTACAACCTGATTGTGGCGGCGATGAACACCGACGATTATCCCAACACGCAAAACTTCCCGTTTACCTTTAAATCGGGCGAGCTGAGCCATTATTACCGTAACTGGCACATCGTGAAGTACAACGAAGAGGTCGGTGAACTGCATCGCCGCGATGAACACGGCCAGCGCATTAAGTATCGCTTCGCTACCCTGCTGGCGCAGAAAGCCAGCTACTGATGGCTGGCATCATGATGGTCCGGTCGCCATCAATGGCGACCCTACAACGGATTAGTGCGGTTGGTGAAAGTATGCGGGTTCTGGTCGCCATAAATGGCGTGATGCCGTTCGGTGACGAAAACGCAACCCGCACCCTATCGTAGCGGCGCGATTTATCGCGCAATAAATTGCGCCGCTACGAAATGTGCCTCTTTTTTTAAATAAATTCAAAGGTTAACTGGCAAGCGTTACATCATGCGGGTTCTGGTCGTCATCAATGGCGTAATGCCGTTCGGTGACGAAAACGCAAGCCGCACCCTATCGTAGCGGCGCGATTCATCGCGCAATAAATTGCGCCGCTACGAAAAGTGCCTCTTTTTTGAATAAATTCAAAGGTTAACTGGCATGAGTCACATCATGCGGGTTTTGGTCGTCATAAATGTCGCCCCTGCAGAGTCGATGACGCACGCTTCGCCCGGCGGCTGATATCGATCAAAGCAACCTTAACCTTTTCTGCTCATTTTTCACGCAACGGTTGACCTCCCGGTCGGGTTGTGACTAAATGTTGCCACCGCCCAGCCGGGCTTTGACAGGAACCACCCCGCGTGAATAGCGCCATCTCTGCACGAAGACGTCCCAAAACCGGTACCATGACCCGCATCGTTTTGCTGATCAGTTTCTTTATTTTGGTTGGCCGTCTGATTTTCATTATCCCCGGTGCCATCGAGCATCATCAGCAAAAGAAAGCCGCACCTGAACCGGTCACACTGAGCACCAGCGAGACGCGCTAAGGAATTTGCGGGTCATCGTCGCTCTGCCATCACATTGTCCGCCGCGGCAATGCTGCTTGTTACGCCCACTTTACCCGCAACGCGCTACACTTTGACCTGACTTTACAGACACAAAGGACGCGTTATGTCTGCTTCGCACGCACAACAACTATCAGAAACCCGCCAGCGAATTCTGCACCTTCTGCTCAGCGAGCACGATTTAGTCGATGTGCTGCTGGATAAATCCGTCGATCTCAATGCCGCCGAACTGCGCAAAATCACCGGCTGGCGTCAGCAGCTGGAGCATGAACTGCCGCAGCTGCACGCCGCCGACCTGGCGGACATTCTCGAAGCGCTGCCGGAAGAGGAGCGTCTGGCACTGTGGCGGCTGGTGCCCTACGAGCAGCGCGGTCGCGTGCTGGTGGAGGCCTCCGAAACCGTATGGGCCAGCCTGACGGAAGAGATGACCGACCGCGAAATCCTGCGCGCCATCGAGCCGCTGGATATTGACGATCAGGTCTATCTGGCGCGTTATCTGCCGCGCGATCTCACCGGCCGCCTGCTCACCACGCTCGATCCCAGCCTGCGCGCCCGGCTGCTGGACGTGATTGAGCTGGATCGCGATCGCGTCGGCCAGGTGATGGACTTCAATATCCTGACCGTGCGCTCAGACGTGACGCTGGCGACGGTGCAACGCTTTCTGCGCAAGCGCAAAAGCATGCCGGACGGCACCGATAAAATCTTTATCACCGACGAACACAATCAGCTGCTGGGTGAACTGGCGCTGACCGATATCCTGCTCAACAAACCTAAAACGCTGGTGGCTGAGGTGATGAACGCGCGCCCCACCACTTTCCAGCTGGATGATAAAGCGGAAGAGGCCGCCAGCGCCTTCGAACGCTATAACCTGATTTCTGCTGCGGTAACCGATGCCAAAGGCAAGCTGATTGGCCGTATCACCGTGGAAGATGTCATTGACCTGGTGAACGAAGAGAACGAAAGCAACATCCGTAAGATGGGCGGCATCAGCCAGGGCGAGGACGTGTTTGCACCGGTGCGCAAAGCGGTAAGAAAGCGCTGGACCTGGCTGGCCGTCAACCTGTGTACGGCGTTTATCGCCTCGCGCGTCATTGGTCTGTTTGAGGACACCATTTCGCAGCTGGTGGCGCTGGCCACGCTGATGCCGATTGTCGCCGGCATTGGCGGTAATACCGGCAATCAGACCATCACCATGATCGTGCGAGCGCTGGCGCTGCATCAGGTTGAACCCGGCAACTTTTCGTTTCTGATCGCGCGCGAACTCGGCGTGGCGCTGCTTAACGGCCTGTTCTGGGGCGGCATCATGGGCGGCGTGACCTGGCTGATGTACGACAATCTGCAACTGGGCGGCGTGATGATGCTGGCGATGGTGCTGAATCTGCTGCTGGCGGCGCTAATGGGCGTGCTGATTCCGCTGATTATGACCAAACTCAAACGCGACCCGGCGGTCGGCTCCAGCGTGCTGATCACCGCCATCACCGATACCGGCGGCTTCTTTATCTTCCTCGGTCTGGCCACGCTGTTTCTGCTGCACGGCCACTAAAGCGCAGCTACAATCAGCGTTGATCCCTAATCAGCTGGAGAGCAGTGATGTTTAACGTGGATGATTTTGTGCAGGCGAAAACCGGTGGTCCAAAAATGCAGGTGCTGCGCGTTGCGGGCGATACGCTGTGGTGCGCCCGCGTTGACGATCCGATCAAAAAAGAGATCGAGGTGAAGGCCGACAGCGTCAATCTCTATCATGAAGACGGTGATTTCGGCGTCTGTTAACGGCTGCGAGCCCGCGCCGCCCGCGAGCAGATGCTGTCGCGGCGCGGCGCTGTCTCAGGGCTTATCCTTCTGTAAATTATCCTGCCCCACCCCGCCGATAAACGGCAGCCGCAGACGCAGCGGGGTGAAATCCAGCCCCAGATTGAGTCCCAGCAGATTCACCTCCACGCCCTCTTCCGCACCCAGCGTGACGCCCAGCACGCCGAGCAGCGACAGCTGCACGCCGCGCCCGGATGGCGGCAGGCCAAGCGGATGCAGCAGCGAACGGAAATCCTTACCGATAGCATTGGCGGGCAAATCAAGCTTCAGCGCCGGCACTTCACGGCCAATGTGAGCGAGGAAGGTGTTGCTGTTGGGGCCCGGCCACGCATGATAGGTGTTGGGCCACGGATAGGATTGAATCGCCGCTTCAATCTGCGGGATCATCGCCTGCGCAGCCGCACCGCGATGTGACACCAGCAAACGCGGACGCGCACCGTACCAGTAGCCGTCCGGCAGATTACTGTTGCGCCGCACTTTATCGCCGCTGCCCCAGCTGATCACCTCATAACGGTTGTAGCGGGTTTCTCCGGCGCGCTTAAAGATAATCCACGGATGCACGGCCACCGCGCCTTTCCAGCCGTAGGTCGGCGCGGCATACACCTGCACAATCGCCTCACTGGCGAAGCGCTGCGGATCCGGTGCCAGCCCGGCCGAATCACGCCGCGCCGTCGCCCAGCCACCGCGTTCGGTGGTGAACTCACCGCTGCGCGTCGCCTGCGCCAGGCTGGCCGCCAGCGACAGTAACACCACACAGAGAAAAGAGAGTAAAACAGCTTTAACAGGCAACATGCATGAACATCCCGGTGGTGAAAAAACGCTCCCGCCATGATGCGCCGAAACGGCAGCGTCTGTATTCACCAACTATGCGGTGGACAAAAAATGCGTTGCGGTGCCCGGTCAGCTGATTTTTCCTTAGTCAGGCAGGGCGATACCACTGATATCGGCGCATATCGCCAGCAACTGCTGCTGCAGCCGTGGATTGCGCGCCTGCGGATTAGCCGCCAGCGCCTGACGGTGATAAAAATACTCTCCGCTGACGCGCGCCTCATCGGCGGTGGCTAACCACACCTGGGTACGATGCGCCTGATCAAGATCGTCGGGTGCCCCGGCACCGCCCATTTTGGTCGGCACCCAGCCTGGCTCCAGCGCGTTGCTGTATACCTGCGGCCAGCGCCGGGCGATGGCAAACGCCAGTATGGCATCATGCAGTTTACTCTCAGCATAAGCCTGCGAAGCGTGCCAGCGCCGCCGCTGCCAAAAAATATCATCCAGGTTAGCTTCGGCATGATGATGCATGCCGGAGCTGAGGTAAATCAGCCGCTGCGGCCGTTCAATCAGCGCGGTAAGAATATAGGGTGCCAGCGTGTTGATGGCGAACAGATGCGGCAGGCCATCTGCGGTTAACTGATAAGGCTCGCGATAGCCAACCGCCACGTTGTGGATCACCGCATCAAATCTGCCGAGCGCATTAACCTGCTGCGCCACACTGCGGGCGCCGGCGATGGTTATCACGTCGCCGCTGACCACGGCTTCAGCCTGCGGTAGCGCCTCCTGCGCGGCGCGGGCACGCGCGGCGTTGCGTCCGTGCAGCACCACCTGATGGCCCTGCTCAACCAGCAGTTCAGCCGCCATCAGCCCGAGGCCGGTGGATGAACCGGAAATAAAAATACGTGACATGGAAAACTCCTTAAGCGTGAAGTGAAGCGGCGCGCGATGTCAGCGCCAGCAGCGCACCGAGCAGCGCACAGGCCGCACCAAACAGATAGACGGCGGCATAGCTGAAGTGGCTGGCGATGGCACCGGCAATCGGTCCGGAAATACCATAAGCGATGTCGAGAAAAGCAACGAACGCGCCCATGGCGCTGCCGCGACTGGCCGGCGGCACGCGCTTCAGCGCTTCCACGCCGAGGGCGGGAAAGATCAGCGCACAGCCAAGACCGGTAATCAGCGCGCCGGTGAGCGCCAGGGTTTCGTCAGGCGCAAACCACAGCAGCATCTGCCCCAGCGCCTCCACCAGCAGTGAATAAGCCGCCACGCGGTAGCCACCAATGCGATCCGGCAGATGTCCCAGCACCAGGCGCACGGCGATAAAACCAACGCCAAACGAGGTCATCACCCAGCCGGCCAGCTGCCAGTGGCGCGCGGCGAAGTAGAGCGAGGCGAAGGCCGTCAGGCCGGCCAGTCCGACGCCCTGCAGCATCAGGCCACAGCCTTCACGCCAGATGCGGCCAATCACCCGATAGAACGGCAAACGTGTTCCCCCGACCACGCGATAACCGCTGGCAGCCGTGGCGATGAGCGCCGCCAGCAGCGGAGCCGCGATGCAGGCCAGCATTGCCGCCGCTAAGCCGACATGCTGATACAGCATCATGCCGGCAGGGGCACCGAGCGACAGCGCGGCAAACATGGCGATACCGGTCCAGGACATCGACAGACCGGCACGCTGTGGCCCGACCGAGGCGATTGACCAGGCCACGCAGCCGGTGACGAACTGGCTTTCGCCCATACCCGCCGCCAGCCGTCCGGCAATCACCAGCGCCAGACTGACCGCCGGTGAAAAGCCCGGCAGCGCGGCCAGCCAGTACAGCACGCCAGCCAGCGCGCACACCGCCGCGCCCTGCAGCGCCGAGCGCTTACCGCCGACGCGATCGGTCAGTTGACCGGCGTAACCGCGCGTCAGCACGGTGGCAACAAACTGTATCCCGATCACCAGCCCGACCCACAGGTTGCTGAAACCGAGATGCTGATGGATAAACAGCGGGATTACCGGCAGCGGCAAGCCGACCGCCAGATAACCGCAAAACAGCGCGGCAATCACGCCGGTCGCCGGTCGCGACAAATGCGCAGCTTCAGCCTGCGCGCTTAATGCAGACATAACAGCCTCCATAAATGAACAGACAGCGCGGCAGGCCGCCGCGCTGCGGAAAATCAGGCAAACAAAGGATGGTGATAGCCGCTGGCATTCAGCAGATAGTCGCGCGAGGCGGTAATTTCCGCGTTCAGCTGTGCCACATCGACGTTGAGCAACTGACCATGACGTTTACGCAGTTCACCCGCCACCATCACGGTATCAACATCGGCGCGTTGCACCGCCTGCACCACCGTTGCCGTCACGCTGGTCAGCGGGAAAACGCCGATACCATCGGTGCGCAGCATAATAACGTCGGCCTGTTTACCTGGCGTCAGCGTGCCCGTTTGCTGCTCCAGCCCGGCCGCACGCGCGCCGTTAATCGTGGCCGACTGCAGTACGGCTTCCACGCTAATCGGTGCCGGTACGTCGCTTTCGCCCCGGAAGCGGCGATAGCGCATCGCTGAGCGCTGCTGGTTAAACAGCGCCTGCATTTCACCGAACAGATCGCTGCCGAAGGCGGTATCGAGATCGATACCGAGCGCCGGCGTCATTCCGCGATCGACCGCCTGCTGCCAGGCAAAGCTGTCGTCGTCGAAACCAAACAGCGCATCCGAACGCGGATTCACGGTAATGTTGACGCCCGCGTCCGCCAGCTGCTGCCAGGTGTGCGCCGGTACGCGCGTACAGTGGTTGAAAATGTTGTGCGGACCCAGCAAGCCGGGTTCGGCAAACTCCGCCGGCAGCTGCGCCAGGTCACCAATAAACTCGGTGAGAATGCGCATATCCAGCTCGCGCGCCACGCGCCACCACGCCAGGTTGAGCTGGCCAAACAGGCCAACCTGCACGCGACTGCCGGCGTGGTTCCAGCGGCTGGCGAGACGGGCCAGATCGCCCGGCAGATGATCGCTGGAAGCCTGCTTATCCATTGCTGCGCCAACCATGTGCAGTGCACGAATCCCGCTCTCCTGCAGCGCGTCAAGCGCCGCATCGGTATGCGCCGGACTGCGTGAACTGTGGCAGGCATCAATCACCGTGGTGATGCCGGCATCCAGGCATGCCAGCGCCGTCAGCCGGGTGCTGAGGTACATATCCAGCGGACGGTAATGCGCGCCGAGCGTTTCTGCCACCACATCGATATAGACAAACAGGTCATCAACGTTGGGCATCAGGCGGCGCATCGCGCCGAGCCACATATGGTGATGCGCATCCACCAGGCCCGGCATCACGATATGGCCGCAGGCATCAATCACCTGCGCATCGTCGGCGGAAAGGTTTTCCCCCACGGCGGCAATACGATCGTCCTCAATCAGCACATCGCCACAGACGAGGTCGGGCACGCTGGCGTCCAGCGTCAGGATAGTGCCGCCTTTAAAAAGGGTGCGCCGTACAGTCATAACATTCTCCTCAAAAGGGATCAGAATCCGGCGGTCAGTGCCGGTCGCGTTTCGGAGCACACAATAAGTTGCAGCGCATTTTTGATAAAGGTAGGCTCAGGCAAATGATCTTTGCTAAAAATCAAAGATGGAGAACAGGATGAGTTTTGATGGCCGACTATTATCCGGCATGAGCGTGCTGGCAGCCGTGGTTGAAGCCGGCAGCTTCAGCCGCGCCGGCGAAGTGCTGGGGTTGTCCGCCTCGGGCGTCAGCCGGGCGATTTCGCGACTGGAACAGCGTCTCGGCGTGCGTCTGCTGGATCGCACCACCCGCACCCTGCATCTCACCAGCGAAGGTGCCAGCCTGTATGAGCGGGCGGCGCCACATCTGGAAGGGATTGAAGAAGCAGCAAACTACGTCTCCGGCGCCGCCGTGACGGTGCGCGGTACGCTGCGCGTGAGCCTCAATCCGCTGTTTTCCCGCTATGTGCTGGCGGCAAAGCTGCCGCTGCTGCGTGCCCGTTATCCGCATCTGGAACTGACGATTTTGCAGCAGCCCGATGTGGGCGATCTGGTGGCAGAAGGTATTGATGTTGCGGTGCGTTTCGGGCCGCAGCCGCCGTCCACTATGACCTCACGCCTGCTGTTACAAACGCGCGTCCTGACGGTGGCCGCCCCGGACTATCTGGTACGCTGTGGTCGCCCGACGCAGCCGCAGCAGCTGACTGAGCACAATTGTCTGCAATACATCGATCCGCGCAGCAATAAGCCCTTTAGCTGGGAGTTTCATCGTGGCACGCAGCGGCTGACGGTCGCCACCCACGGCCATCTGACCACCACCGATCCGGATTTAATGGTACAGGCGTGCGTCGGCGGTGCCGGCGTGGCCCAGGTGCTGGCGCTGAGCGTGCAACATCTGATCGCCAGCGGTGAACTGGTCGAACTTTTTCCCGACTGGCCTGACGAAACCTATCCGCTGTTTATCACCCGGCCTTCGCGCCGTCTGGCCCCAGCGGCGGTGGAAGCATTTCTCGGGTTTTGCCTGGAGATTTGTGCGGAACAGCACTGACGCAAATTACCGATTACCCTCAGCGCGTGTTTGCCGGTAATAGCCCACCAGCTGAACGATGAAGGTGAGGGTCGCGAGTAAAAACAGTATCCCACCCAGGGGAATGGTGCCGAGCAGGAACCAGCCCATGACGCCTAATTCATACAGCAACTGGCCGCGATCTTCTCCCAGGATGTAACAGGGATGCACGTTGCCTTCGTCCAGCTGGCATCCCGCCAGACTGGCGACATATCCGGCGCCCATCGCGCAGATTAGCGGCAGAAACGCGAGAAAAGCCGTACCGCACAGCATCACAAGATAGAGAATGATGATGGATGTCAGCGGGCGTTTGCCAGGTGGTGCGCGCTTGCCCGCGGCTCTGAAATTAAACAGCACGTTTCCTCCTGAAGCCTCTGCCGTTAACGCCAGATTATTAACACATCCTTATCCCCTGCGACAGACCGGTAAACAAACGCCCGCGGGGTAGCGGGCGCGTTTTTACTGCGACATGACGCCGGGCGTTAAGGGTTGGCGCGGATAATCACTTTGCCGCGCGCATGGCCGGTCGCCACCTTTTCTAGCGCGGAGCGCGCATCATCCAGCGAAAAGATAGCGTCGGTGATGACCTGTAACTGCCCGGCCTGGAACAGGCTGCTCGCCCGGGCAAGATACGGCGTCGCGCTGGCGAAGAAGACAAACTCGCCGTGCTGGCCGCTGGCAGGCGTGATGCCGAACTCCACCAGCGTGGCAATGCGCCCGCCGGCGCGCAGCACGGACCAGGAGCGGCTCAGCGTTTCGCCGCCGACGCTGTCTATCACCAGGTCGATATCGCGCGTTGCTGCAAAGTCCTGCGTGCGGTAGTCAATCACTTCATCGGCACCCAGACTGGTCACCAGCGCGTGGTTTTTCGCCGACGCCGTGGCGATGACATAAGCGCCCGCCTGATGCGCCAGCTGGACGGCCATGCTGCCGACGCCACCCGCTGCGGCGTGAATCAGCACGCGCTCGCCGCGCTGCAGCTGACCCACATCGAACAATGCCTGCTGCGCGGAGCCAAACGCGGTAGGCAGCGCCGCGGCCTGTTCGGCGCTCATCGCTGCCGGGACAAGGCATACGTCATCGGCGGCGATCACCAGGCTTTGTGCAAAAGCCCCGCCTGCACCCGGTGGCGTGCGCCCGAATACGCGATCGCCCACGTTTAAATGGCTCACGTGCTCGCCAGCTGCCGTAATCACGCCGCAGAAATCCATGCCCGGCACGTAAGGCAGATCCACCGGGAAAACCTGCTGCATGTGCCCTGAGATGATTTTCACATCCAGCGGATTAACGCTCGCCGCTTCAACCTGCACCGTCACCTCATCCGGACTGGCGGCGCGTAATTGACGTTCGCCAATCGTCAGCACATCGGCGGTGCCAAACGTATCAATCAATGCTGCTTTCATTATCAACTCTCCGGTCTGATTCAGGCTTGTGGCGGAAACTGGCCAAGCTGGAGGAACAGGCCAAACCAATCCTCCATGTGCCAGGTGGTGATCAGACGGCCGTCCTCCAGCGCATGGAACTCATGCAGACGGAAGCTGACTTTCTTGCCGGTCGGCGCGATACCGAAAATTTCGCCGAGATGGGTGCCGCTGATTTCCGTCCGCGCCGCGATGCGGCCCGGCTCCTGAATCATGTCATGCACCACGATCTGCACGTCCGGAAAAGCCTGCGCCAGCATGCGAATGATCGGCTTGATGCCTTCCGGTCCGGCAACTTGTCCTGGCGCCAGCGGAATGTCTTCCCATGACGGTGCCAGCACGCTATCGACCAGATCGGGGTTGTTGTCGCTGAAGGCCTGATAGAGCGTCTCTACCGCCTGTCGTTCAATTTTTAGCCGTTGTACGTATTCTGCTGCTGGATTCATCGTTATTCACTTTCAGGTGGGGGTTGGTTGTGGAATTTTGCGCAGCGCCCTACAATTCGTCCAACAAATATTCAATATGAGTGATTATTTGCCGTATGGATTTTCATGGCATCGATCTCAATCTGTTAGTGGCTTTTGACGCGCTGATGAACGAGCGCAACGTCACGCGGGCGGCAACCCAGGTGGGCGTCAGCCAGCCGGCGATGAGTGCCGCTTTGTCACGGTTACGCACCCTGTTCGGTGACCCGCTGTTCATGCGCAGCGCGGAGGGTTTACTGCCAACCGCGCGTGCGCGCGATCTGTCCGGCCCCATCGCCGGGGCGTTGCGCCAGCTCGAAGCGACGCTGGTGGCAAAGCCCGCATTTGCAGCGGAAAAAGCGCAAATAAACTTCAAACTGGGCGTGTCGGAGTATCCGGCTTTCGTGTTGCTGCCTTCGTTAATGCAGGCGCTACAGGACGTCGCCCCCGGCGTGTCATTGAATGTGCAGGCGTTTACCAACCGCGATCACGCGGTCGATTTGTTAGATGCCGGCGCGATTGATGTCGCCATCGGCATCATGCCTACGCACAGCGATAGCCGCATCATCTCCCGGCCGGTATTGCGCGACGAATTTGTCACCATCGTCGCCAGCAACCATCCGGCGGCCAGACGCGGCATGGATATGGAGAGCTACCTGGCGCTGCCGCATATTCTGGTCTCGCCGGAAGGTGAACTGTACGGCCTGGTTGATCAGGTGTTGGCGCAGCAGGGTAAAAAGCGCCGGCTGGGGCTGACGGTCCAGCAGATGTTTACGGTGCCGTCTATCGTGGCGCAAACCCACATGACGGCGACCGTGATGAAGCGCGTGGCACTGCATGCGCAGGCCAGTCGCCAGCTGGTGCTGTTCCCTCCACCGCTGTCGTTGCCCGAAATGGTGTTCAACCTGATCTGGCACCGGCGCAGCGACGCGCATCCCGCCCAGCAGTGGTTCAGGGAATTTATTGAACAACAGGCGGCACGGCTGTAGGCGCTGTATCTGAATTCTGCGCGGATCGGGCGATGCGAAAGATGGCAGGATAAAAAAGCCCGCAGTTACGCGGGCTTTGAGGCTTCAGGTGCTGGCGGTTGCCAGTGCGGGCGTTACTCCCACTCAATCGTCGCAGGCGGTTTACCTGAAATGTCATAAACCACGCGTGAGATGCCGTTCACTTCGTTGATGATGCGGTTGGAGACGCGGCCGAGGAAGTCGTACGGCAGGTGCGCCCAGTGGGCCGTCATGAAGTCGATGGTTTCGACAGCACGCAGGGAAACCACCCAATCGTATTTACGGCCATCGCCCATCACGCCAACGGAGCGCACCGGCAGGAACACGGTAAAGGCCTGGCTGACTTTGTTGTACAGATCGGCTTTACGCAGCTCTTCGATAAAGATGGCATCGGCACGGCGCAGCAGGTCGCAGTACTCTTTCTTCACTTCACCCAGTACGCGCACGCCCAGACCCGGGCCCGGGAAGGGATGGCGGTACAGCATGTCGTAAGGCAGGCCGAGTTCCAGACCGATTTTACGCACTTCATCTTTGAACAGCTCTTTCAGCGGCTCAACCAGGCCCATCTTCATCTCTTTCGGCAGACCGCCCACGTTGTGGTGCGATTTGATCACGTGCGCTTTACCGGTAGCTGAAGCCGCCGACTCAATCACGTCCGGATAGATGGTGCCCTGCGCCAGCCACTTCACGTCGGTCAGCTTCAGTGCTTCTTCGTCGAACACTTCCACGAACACGCGGCCGATGATTTTACGTTTGGCTTCCGGATCGTTCTCGCCCGCCAGCGCGTCGAGGAAGCGCCCTTCTGCCGCAACATGCACGATGTTCAGACCAAAGTGGTCGCCGAACATGTCCATCACCTGCTCAGCTTCATTCAGACGCAGCAGTCCGTTATCGACGAACACACAGGTCAGGCGCTCACCAATCGCGCGGTGCAGCAGCATCGCGGTCACGGACGAGTCCACGCCGCCGGACAGGCCGAGAATCACGCGGTCTTCACCTACCTGTTCACGGATGCGCTCTACCGCATCTTCGATGATTTTGGCTGGCGTCCACAGCGCTTCACAGCCGCAGATGTCGCGCACAAAACGCTCCAGCATGCGCAGGCCCTGACGGGTGTGCGTCACTTCCGGGTGGAACTGCACGCCGTAGAAACGCTTCTCTTCGTTGGCCATGATGGCAAACGGGCAGCTTTCGGTACTGGCAACCGTCACGAAGTCTGCCGGGATCGCCGTGACTTTGTCACCGTGGCTCATCCACACGTCGAGCAGCGGTTTGCCCGCCGCGCTGATGGCATCTTCGATATCACGCACCAGCGCGCTCGGGGTTGTCACTTCAACCTGCGCGTAACCAAATTCACGCTCGTTCGAGCCTTCAACCTTACCGCCCAGCTGCATCGCCATGGTCTGCATGCCGTAGCACACGCCCAGCACCGGCACACCAGCGTTGAACACATATTCCGGCGCGCGCGGGCTGTTGTGCTCGGTGGTGCTTTCCGGACCACCGGACAGGATGATGCCGTTCGGGTTGAACTGGCGGATTTGCTCTTCGGTGACATCCCACGCCCAGAGTTCGCAGTAGACGCCCAGCTCACGCACGCGGCGCGCGACCAGCTGCGTATACTGAGAACCAAAATCGAGGATCAAAATACGATGTTTATGAATATTTTCAGTCGTCATTGAGGCGTTTCCATTGGGATGGACTTAATAATAAAAGCGCCCGGCTGGAGCCGGGCGGGAAATCTTACGGGATTATGAACCCATGCGGTAGTTCGGTGACTCTTTGGTAATGGTCACATCGTGCACGTGGCTTTCGTTGATCCCGGCGCCGCTGATGCGCACGAACTCGGCTTTGGTGCGCAGATCGTCGATGGTCGGGCAACCGGTCAGGCCCATGCAGGAGCGCAGGCCGCCCATCTGCTGGTGCACGATCTCTTTCAGGCGGCCTTTATAGGCAACGCGCCCTTCGATACCTTCCGGCACCAGTTTGTCGGCGGCGTTATCGCTCTGGAAGTAACGGTCAGACGAGCCTTTGGACATCGCGCCCAGTGAACCCATACCGCGGTAGGATTTGAACGCACGGCCCTGGTAGAGCTCGATTTCGCCCGGCGATTCTTCGGTACCGGCCAGCATGGAGCCAACCATTACCGCCGACGCACCCGCGGCGATGGCTTTGGCGATGTCGCCAGAGAAACGGATACCGCCGTCAGCGATGACCGGAATACCGGTACCTTCCAGCGCTTCAACCGCGTCGGATACTGCCGTGATCTGCGGTACGCCAACGCCGGTAACGATACGGGTAGTACAGATGGAGCCCGGGCCGATGCCCACTTTCACCGCGCTCACGCCCGCGTTAGCCAGCGCCAGTGCGCCTGCACCGGTCGCCACGTTGCCGCCGATGATTTCGAGGTCCGGATATTTTGCGCGGGTTTCACGGATACGCTGCAGCACGCCTTCAGAGTGGCCGTGCGAGGAGTCGATCAGCAGCACGTCAACGCCCGCAGCGACCAGCGCATCAACGCGCTCTTCGTTGCCGGCACCGGCACCCACTGCGGCACCGACGCGCAGACGACCCTGCGCATCTTTACAGGCGTTAGGTTTACGCTCGGCTTTCTGGAAATCTTTAACGGTAATCATGCCCAGCAGGTGGAAGCTGTCGTCAACAACCAGCGCTTTCTCGACGCGTTTTTCGTGCATTTTCTGCAGCACGACTTCACGCGCTTCACCCTCTTTCACCGTCACCAGGCGCTCTTTCGGCGTCATGACCGCGGTCACCGGCAGCGTCATATCGGTCACGAAGCGCACGTCACGACCGGTAATGATGCCCACCAGCTCGTTGTCGGCGTTGACCACTGGGTAACCGGCGAAGCCGTTACGTTCGGTCAGCTCTTTCACCTCGGCCAGCGTGGTGGTTGGCAGCACGGTCTGTGGCTCCGTTACGACGCCGCTTTCGTGTTTTTTCACCTTGCGAACTTCATCCGCCTGGCGCTCAATCGACATGTTTTTGTGGATAAAGCCCAGACCGCCTTCCTGCGCCAGCGCAATCGCCAGACCGGCTTCGGTTACGGTGTCCATCGCTGCAGACAGCATAGGAATGTTGAGACGGATGTTTTTGGTCAGCTGGGTGCTGAGATCGGCCGTGTTGGGTAAAACAGTGGAGTGAGCGGGAACGAGCAGGACGTCGTCAAATGTGAGGGCTTCTTTCGCGATTCTTAACATTGCAATATCTCCACCTGGGGCGTTTAAAACAGATAAAATATTGCCGCGGCATTATACAGGCCGAAATCGGTTGCCTCCAGTGTTTTTTCGGAAAAAGTCTTGATCCTCCGGGGCAGGCATGTAGTATCGGTTAATTAACCCTCTGATTTGAAATTTGATCCTCATCACATGTCGCTACCGCCAACCGCCAATATTTTTACTGTCAGCCGCCTGAACACCACGGTGCGTCAACTGCTGGAAAATGAGATGGGCCTGGTGTGGCTCAGCGCTGAAATTTCCAATTTCACTCAGCCCGCTTCCGGTCACTGGTACTTCACCCTGAAGGACGATGGCGCGCAGGTGCGCTGTGCCATGTTCCGCAACAGCAATCGACGCGTCAGCTTTCGCCCGCAGCACGGTCAGCAGGTGCTGGTGCGTGCCAGCATCACGCTGTATGAGCCGCGCGGCGACTATCAGTTGATTATCGAAAGCATGCATCCGGCCGGTGAAGGGCTGCTGCAGCAACAGTTTGAGCAGCTGAAAGCCCGGCTGGCGGCGGAGGGGCTGTTCGACCAGCAGTTTAAACAGCCGCTGCCGGAGCCGGCGCGCCAGGTGGGCGTGATCACCTCTGCCACCGGCGCGGCATTGCACGATGTGCTGCGCGTGCTGCATCGCCGCGATCCCTCGCTGCCGGTGGTGATCTATCCGACCGCAGTGCAAGGCGTTGATGCGCCCGCCGCCATCGTGCGCGCCATCGAGCTGGCCAACCAGCGTGACGAGTGCGACGTGCTGATCGTCGGGCGCGGCGGCGGTTCACTGGAAGATCTGTGGAGCTTCAACGACGAGCGCGTGGCGCGGGCGATTTTCGCCAGCCGCCTGCCAATCGTCAGCGCCGTTGGGCATGAAACCGATGTCACCATCGCCGACTTTGTTGCCGATCTGCGCGCGCCGACGCCTTCTGCCGCTGCCGAGCTGGTGAGCCGCAACCAGATCGAGCTGCTGCGCCGTTTGCAGTCTCAGCAGCAGCGCATGGAGATGGCGATGGACTATTACGTGGCGCAGCAGCAGCGCCGCTTCACCCGGCTGCAGCATCGTCTGCAACAACAGCATCCGCAGCTGCGCCTGGCACGCCAGCAAACCACGCTGATTCAGCTGCAGCGTCGTCTGCAGGAAGCGGTCGACCAGCGGCTGCGCCTGGCGCATCGCCAGCAGGACCGCCTGCTGCAGCGCCTGCAATCCCAGCAGCCGCAGGGACGTATTCTGCGCGCTCAGCAGCAGTTACAGCAGTGGCACTACCGGTTGCAGCAGGGCATGGAAAAACAGCTCAATCACAGCCGGCAGCGTTTTGGTACGCTGGCAGCACAGCTGGAAGGCGTAAGTCCGCTGGCGACACTGGCGCGTGGCTTTAGCGTCACCACCGATGCTCAGGGCCAGGTGGTGAAAAAGACCCGTCAGCTGCATACCGGCGATCTGCTGCGTACCCGGCTGGATGATGGCTGGGTGGAGAGTCAGGTGACGGCGTTACAACCACAGAAGGCGCGCAGCCGTAAGGCGTGATAATCTTTTCAGCCGCATAAATGGTTGATAACCCCCCGTAAATCGCGCGGGCTGCAGACGCAGCGGCGCGCGATTGATAAGCGGGTCTATACTTTCTGACATACCCATCCGTCAGGGAGTCCGACATGCCTTACAGCGTTATTCCTCCGTATATTCTGCGAAACATCATCGATAACTGTTCCGGCGCACAGCAGGATTACGCGCGGCGCACTCTCACCCACGTGCAACAGCTGATGGCGGAACATCCTCACACCGCCAGCGCAGCCAGCACCGCGCAGCCCGGCAGTGTTTTGCGTGCTATCTACGACGCGGGTAATACGCAAAATCTGCCCGGCACCCTGATCCGTGAGGAAGGCCAGCCCGGTAACGGTGACGTTGCCGCCGACGAAGCGTGGAACTATCTCGGCATCACCTATGATTTCTACTGGCAGATCTACCAGCGCAACTCGCTGGACAATAAAGGCCTGAAACTGGATGGCACCGTGCATTACGGCAAGGAGTACCAGAACGCCTTCTGGAATGGCCAGCAGATGGTATTTGGCGACGGCGACGGTGAGATCTTCAATCGCTTTACCATTGCCATTGATGTGGTCGCGCACGAGCTGACGCACGGCGTGACCGAAACCGAAGCCGGGCTGATTTACTTCCAGCAGGCGGGTGCGCTCAACGAATCGATGTCCGATGTGTTCGGCTCGCTGGTGAAGCAGTATCACCTTAAGCAAAGCGCCGATCAGGCCGACTGGATCATCGGCGAAGGGCTGCTGGCGGCGGGTATTAAGGGCAGCGGCCTGCGCTCGATGTCCGCGCCCGGTACCGCCTATGATGATCCGCTGCTCGGCAAAGATCCGCAGCCTGCCGATATGGATCACTATATCGACACGCGCGAAGACAACGGCGGCGTGCATCTTAACTCCGGCATACCCAATCGCGCCTTCTATCTGGCAGCGACCGCGCTAGGCGGCTTTGCCTGGGAACGGGCCGGTCAGGCATGGTACGACACGCTGTGCGATAAGGAATTGCCGCAGGATGCCGATTTCAGCACCTTTGCGCGCTTTACCGTACAGCATGCCGCAAAACGTTTTGATAATACGGTGGCACAGGCGATCCAATCCGCGTGGCACGAGGTAGGTGTAAGGTGAATATTCAGCTGACCGATGACGCCATCATTGAGCTGGCGCGTGAAGGCGGCATTGCATTTATCCCCGGCCTGCGCAGCGAGCGGCGATTTGCGCTGGCGCAGCTGCCGGAACCGCAGAAGCAGCGCGTGTGCAACGTGCTGGAGCAGGCGCTGCCGCTCGGTGAGCCGGAGGAACAGGCCGCCAGCATCGGGCGCGGCGACCAGCGCTATTTCCGCATCCAGATTAGTTACGCGACCCACCGCGAAGCCGGAACGATTGTGATCCTGATTCCGGAAAACGTTGCGCCTCCTGAATTGCAGGCGCTGTGGCGCGATGGCGAAGAATAACTTAGACAGTTCCCACAGCATCGCCGTAACTGACTGACTATACTGGATAACGTGGCTAGCTAGTCCACATCAAAGAAAACACCCTTAGATGAGGTCTCTGCTATGACACAAACCAAGCAACGAGGCGGTGCCGGGAACTTTGCAGAGGACCCGGAGCGCGCCAGGGAAGCCGGTAGCGCGGGCGGCAAAGTCAGTGGGGGCAATTTCAGGAACGATCCTGAGAGAGCCAGGGAAGCTGGAAGAAAAGGAGGTCAAAAAAGCCGTCGCCCCTCTAAGCAGAAGTAAGTAAGGATCCTTACAGGAAGGAGTACGCCACGGAAGGTTAATAAAAAAGGCCGACATCATGATGTCGGCCTTTCTTTTACTGCGGCTTACTTGCTGTCGGGCAGCGCGTAAGCAATCACGTAATCACCGCGATCCGGTGACTGACGCGCACCGCCTGCGGAGATCAGGATGTACTGTTTGCCGGTTTTCGGCGAAACATAGCTGATTGGTCCGCCCTGGCTGCCCACCGGCAGACGTGCTTTCCACACTTCTTTACCGGTTGAGCTGTCGAAGGCGCGCAGGTAGTAATCCTGGGTGCCGGCAATAAATACCAGACCGCCCTGGGTTGCCAGCGTACCGCCCAGCGTCGGCATACCGACCGGCATCTGCGCATGCATTTTGATACCAAACGGACCGGTATCCTGCACCGTACCCACCGGCACCTGCCACACAATCTGACGGGTCTTCATGTCGATGGCCGACAGCGTACCGAACGGCGGTGCCTGGCATGGAATGCCCAGCGGCGACATGAAGCGGTTTTTGTTAACTGCGTACGGCGTGCCTTTCAGCGGTACCGCACCCATGCCGGTGTTGATGGCTTCACCGCCGTTGCTGGCAGCCGATTTGGTGGTGTCCTGCGGAATCATCTGCACCCACAGGCCAAGGCGCATATCGTTGACGAACATGTACTGGTTGTTCGGATCGAACGAGATGCTGCCCCAGTTCATGCCACCGAGCGAGCCCGGGAAGCTGAGCGAAACATCGGTGTCCGGCACGGTGAACAGGCCGTCATAACGCATGCCTTTAAAGGCAATACGGCAAGCCAGCTGGTCAAACGGCGTGGCGCCCCACATGTCTGATTCGGTCAGTTTCTGATTGCCAATATTTGGCATTTCTACCGAGTGCGGCTGAGTTTTGGTGTACTGCTCGTTCGGGATATGGCCCTGCGGCATCGGCAGCTCTTCAACTTTGGTCAAAGGCTTGCCGGTCAGGCGATCCAGCACCCAGATCATGCCGGTTTTCCCGCCGATCACCACCGCAGGTTTGGTGGTGCCGTCCTTCATCGGGAAGTCCACCAGGCTCGGCTGCATTGGCAGGTCGAAGTCCCACAGGTCATTGTGGACCGTCTGATACACCCACTTCTCTTTACCGGTGGTGGCATCCAGCGCCAGCACCGACGCACCATATTTGTGGTCCAGCGCGGTACGGTTGGCACCCCACAGGTCCACCGACGAGCTGCCCATCGGCAGGAACACGGTGTTCATCGCCGGATCGTAAGAGATTGGCGCCCATGAGTTTGGCGTGCTGCGGGTGTAATCCTGACCCGGCATCAGCACAGCATTCGGATCTTCATTGCCCGGGTCAAACGCCCAGCGCATCTGGCCGGTGATGACGTCGAAGCCACGCAGAACGCCGCCAGGCATGTCTGTCTGGACGTTATCCGCAACGCGACCGCCTACCACGACCGTGGTGCCCGCCACCTGCGGCGGCGAGGTCAGCTGATATTGCGGGTCCGGCGCGCTGCCAAGACCTTGCTTCAGATCGACCACACCGTGGTTGCCGAAGTTTTCACACAGCTCGCCGTTATCGGCATTGATGGCAATCAGACGTGCATCGATGGTGTTCATCAGGATGCGACGCTGGCAGCTATCGCCCGCCGCCAGCGTTACCGCTGGCACCGGCGTGGAGCCCGGCTGCGTTGGCTGCTGTACCGGTTTGGTGGCATCAAAGTACGCCAGACCACGGCAGCGGTTCCACACCTGCGCCTGCGCATTGATTTCGCGCTTCCAGATCTGCTTACCGCTGTCAGCTTCCACCGCAATCACGTTGTTGTGCGGCGTACACAGATACAGGGTGTTACCCACCTGCAGTGGCGTTTCCTGATCTTCTGCACCGTTACCGGTCGGGCTGATCGGCGTGTCGCCGGTATGGAACGTCCAGGCAACCTGCAAGTCTTTCACGTTGTCGCGGGTAATCTGGTCGATAGCGGCAAAACGGTCACCCTGCGGCGTACGGCCGTAGCTGCTCCAGTCCTGCTGCGGTTTGCTTTTATCTACCGGGATCAACGGCAGCTGCTTGCCGGTGAAAGCCACAGTCGGATGCGGCTGGAACATCTGGACAAAGGTGACCATCATACCAACGGCAATCACTGCTGACAGCGCATACGAAAGCTTCGCCAGCGAGGCCTTGCCTTCACGCTTACGCAGCGCCGGCCAGGTAATAAACGCCAGCACCATCAGGCCGGCCGGCACCATCAGGCGCGACACCAGCGGCCAGAACTGCCAGCCAGCATCGTACAGCGCCCAGATCAGCGTGCCGGCGAAGACCAGAATAAACAGCGTAACCGCCGAGGATTTACGGCGAAAGAACTGAATCGCCGACAGTAACATGACGATACCGGCAATGAGGAAGTACCAGCTGCCGCCCAGGGCCACCAGTTTACCGCCGCCGATCGCGAAGAACAGGCCGATCGCCAGCAGGACCAGCCCGAATAACACGGACCAGAGACTCAACCCTTTACCGGGACGAGCGGAATTTTCTGCCATAACACAAACTCTCCTGAAAAAATAACGCGTGGCGGCCGGAATGCGGGAGCAGCCGGTCAATGTCCTCCTGGCTGAGCAGGGACAGGAAGTTATCCGTTACGCTTTATTTTATATCTGTTGGTACGGGAGCTACGCCCGTTATGCAGCGCTTGTGAGCGAGGCCGCAGGATCAACATCCGCTGGCATTCGCGACAAGGCGGGCAGGATTGTACCATCCGGTACAATTAAAAGTGAACATCCATAACGCGGTAGTTACTGGGCAATAGCATTTTTGCTACAAACGCAGCGCGAAGCGAGCAGCCAGTGCCACTTCGCGCTATCGCAAACCCTCATTCCCTGACGTCTTCCGGGCGATAATGCACGCGTCTGCTGGAGATCAGGCCGTGACCGTGGGTACAGAAATAATCTATGGCACCGCACGCCTTCAGCACCTGCAGCGGCTGCTGGCAGTCGGGACAGCAGGCCAGCGCGGTGAAATGACGCTGGCAGTGCGGGCAATCGAAGCGCTGTTCGCTGTAAGTGAGCGGTTGCTGACAGTGAGGGCATGGGGTGAGCATGATGACTCCGGAATCGTGGCTGAGGATCGTGATAAACCGGATGTTACGCCAAAAAAAGAGGGCCCATCCGGGCCCTCATCATGTTTAGCGTTTGTTTTTCTTCAGATGCGATATCAGACGCTTACGCTTACGCTGCTGGGTTGGCGTCAGCAGGTTACGTTTGCCCGCATACGGGTTATCGCCCTCTTTAAACTGGATGCGAATCGGCGTTCCCATCACGTTCAGCGAGCGGCGGAAGTAGTTCATCAGGTAACGCTTGTAGGAATCCGGCAGATCCTTCACCTGATTACCGTGAATCACCACAATCGGCGGGTTATAACCACCGGCATGCGCGTATTTGAGTTTCACGCGGCGACCACGCACCAGCGGCGGCTGATGGTCGTCAGCAGCCATGTTCATGATACGCGTCAGCATGGAGGTATTTACGCGTTTGGTCGAGCAGTCATACGCTTCGGTCACGGATTCAAACAGGTTGCCCACGCCGCTGCCGTGCAGTGCCGAGATAAAGTGCACGCGCGCGAAGTCGATAAAGCCGAGACGGAAGTCCAGCGTCTCTTTCACTTCATCTTTAATCTCCTGCGACAGGCCATCCCACTTGTTGACCACAATCACCAGTGAGCGCCCACTATTCAGGATAAAGCCGAGCAGCGACAGGTCCTGATCGGAAATGCCCGCGCGCGCGTCAATCACCAGCATCACCACGTTGGCATCTTCAATCGCCTGCAGCGTTTTGATGACGGAGAATTTTTCCACCGTATCAGTGATTTTGCCGCGCTTACGCACGCCCGCGGTATCAATCAGGATGTACTCGCGGTCATCACGCTCCATCGGAATGTAGATGCTGTCGCGCGTGGTGCCCGGCATGTCGTACACCACCACACGGTCTTCACCGAGGATACGGTTGGTGAGCGTTGACTTACCTACGTTCGGACGCCCGACAATCGCCAGTTTGATCGGCAGACCGATCGGATCGAAGGCTTCTTCCTCTTCTTCCTCCAGCGCTTCACCGTTCTCTTCGGCGGCTAACGCGGCCCAGTAAGCTTCGTTTTCGTCCTCTTCGCTGACTTCCCGCGGCGCGATGTCATCCATCCACGGCAGCAACGCGGTTTCCAGCAGGCTGGTGACGCCACGACCGTGCGACGCGGCAATCGGGTGAATCTCACCCAGGCCGAGCGCGTAAAAATCCAGCACCGCAGCATCCGGATCGAGACCGTCAGTTTTGTTGGCAACGAGGAACGTCGCTTTATCGCGCGAACGCAGATGATTGGCGATCTGCTGATCCGCCGGCATGACGCCAGCACGCGCATCAACTAAAAACAGCACCACATCGGCCTCTTCAATCGCCAGCAGCGACTGCTCCGCCATGCGGTTTTCCACGCCTTCCTCGGTGCCATCAATACCGCCGGTATCGATAACAATAAATTCGCGCCCTTCCACTTCGGCGCGACCATATTTGCGATCGCGAGTCAGTCCAGGGAAATCGGCCACTAACGCATCACGTGTGCGCGTTAAGCGGTTAAACAGCGTGGATTTCCCCACATTGGGACGCCCAACCAGCGCGACCACAGGTACCATAACACTTGCCTCAGTTTTAAAAATAAATCGCCCGAATGGCGTGATTATAACGGCATTTGCCGTCAGGTTCAGGCCGCAGGCGCCAAGAATATCATGCCTGACTAAAAACAGAACGGCCCCTGACGAATCAGGAGCCGTATCAATGCGTGCGAAACGCTGCCCGTCGGGCCATCGCCTTAACGGGTGATGGCGTAGACCTCACCGCCTTTCGCCTGGATCAGCAGCTTGTCACCAGCCACGACCGGCTCGGTCTGGAAGCCATCGCTGTCCAGTTTCTGCTGCGCCACGAAGCGGCCGTCCAGGGTGTTGATCCAGTGCACATAGCCTTCGCTATCGGCGACCACCAGGTAACCGTTGAACAGCACCGGCGACGTCAGGTTACGGTGCAGCAGATCGCTCTGACGCCAGATCGCCACGCCGCCATCGGCGTTGAGCGCAATCACGCGGTCATCCTGATCCACCAGATAGATGCGACCGGCATCGACGATCAGATCTTTGACGCCGCCGATTTCACGCTTCCACAGAATCTGACCGGAACGCAGATCCAGCGCCGTCAGGTTACCGTTGTAGGCCAGCGCATAAACCACGCCATTGACGATCACCGGCGTGGTGTCGACATCGTTAAGACGATCGATCTCGGTCGCGCCGCTTGGCTGGGAGATACGCTGCTGCCAGATCAGCTGACCCTGGTTCATGATCACCGCGCTGACGCGACCATTATCGCCGCCAACAATCGCGCCGCCGAACGCTACTGCCGGCGCCGATTCACCGCGCAGCGACAGCGCTGGCATATCCAGATTCACGCTCCATTTCACCGCGCCGCTGCTCTGATCGAGCCCCTGCAGCATACCGTTGCTGGTGTGAATCAGTACCAGACCATCGCTGACCACCGGACGCGACAGCGCTTCGCCAGCCACTTTGGTCTGCCAGGCAATGTTGCCGTCGCTGCTGTTCAGGGCAAATACCTGTCCCCGCTCGCTACCGATGTAGAGGCGATCGCCATTGGCCGTGATACCGCCAGACAGCAGTGCCGAAATGTTTTTCGAGAAGAAGCCGGTCTTCTCAGAGAGGTTCACTTTCCACTTCTCTTTGCCGTTGCTGGCGTCGAGCGCTTTCACGATACCGAAGCGGTCGGCGGCATACACGGTGCCGTCCTGCCAGGCGGGATGCAGATTGGAGTAGAAATCACCCACGCCGTCACCGACCGAGGTGCTCCACGCGGTTTCCGGCGTGAACTGGTTTTCAACCTTCGGCAGCGGGGCCATTTTCACTACATCTTCTTCGCCGCTGAACAGCGAGCAACCGCTGAGCAGAGTGACTGACATCAGCCCTGGCAGCAGGTATTTACGTAATTCCATGTGCGCTCTCTTGACTGGCTTAACTTAAGTTATTCATCTTCATCTGCAGCATCTGCTTCAGCGCAGGAGAAGCCTGCGATTCCGCACCTTTGCTCCAGGCATCGCGGGCGCCCTGCTTATCGCCTTTGCTCAGCAGTGCTTCGCCACGAATGTCCGCCACAATGGCTGTCCAGCCATCACCCTTTACATTGTTCAGGGTAGTAAGGGCGGCATCGGCCTGATTTTGCTGCAGTTGAATGCGTGCCAGACGCAGGTTGATCACCGCCTGCAGATTGGCATCTTTGGTGTCTTTCAGCCCGCTCTGTAACAGCGTGATGGCTTTGTCTAACTGATTGGCGGCAACGTACTGTTTAGCCAGATCCAGCGCGGCCAGCGCACCGTAGGTGTTGTTGTTCTCGCTGGCGAAGCTGGCGACCGCTTCCAGCGTCTGCGGCTTGTCTGCCTGCATGGCACTGGTCAGTTGCTGATACTGCGCCGACGCGGCTTTGTCCGCTCCTTCCTGATGGCTGCTCCAGAAACGCCAGCCACCCAGTGCAGCGATACCGACGATAACCCCGACCGCCAGCGCTTTGCCATTATTGGCAAAGAAGCGACGCAGCGCATCAACCTGTTCGTTTTCGTTGCTGTAAACTTCCACGCAATCCCTCTCCTTAAAATGCCTGTTGCAGTGCTGCGCTTACTGCAGCAGCGTGTGCAGCGTCGCGGCGGCGTCGCTCTGCGCCAGCGTCTGCTGATCGCCGGTGCGCAGGTCTTTAATCACCACCTGGCCCGCTTTCACTTCGTCTTCGCCCAGCACCAGCGCAATGCGTGCGCCCCACTTGTCTGCACGGGCAAACTGCTTCTTGAAGTTACCGCCGCCGAAGTTGGTCATCAGCTTCAGCGCCGGGTCGGCATCACGCAGTTTTTCCGCCAGTTGCATCGCGGCGGACTGCACGCCCTGCCCCGAAGCGATAACATAGACATCAACAATGCGCGTCGGTTCAAATTCCGGATTCACCGCCTGCACCAGCAGCACCAGACGCTCGAGCCCCATGGCAAAACCGACCGCCGGTGTCGCGCGGCCGCCCAGTTGCTCCACCAGACCATCATAGCGACCGCCGCCGCACACGGTGCCCTGCGAGCCGAGGCTGCTGGTCACCCATTCGAACACGGTGCGGTTGTAGTAGTCGAGGCCGCGCACCAGGCGCTGATTGATGCGATATTTGATGCCGGCATCGTCGAGCAGCGCGCACAGGCCGCTGAAGTGTTCACGTGACTCCTCGTCGAGGAATTCACCCAGCGTCGGCGCGTCGTTCAGCAGCGTCTGAATATCCGGATTTTTGCTGTCCAGCACGCGCAGCGGATTGGTATACATGCGGCGTTTGCAATCTTCGTCCAGCACCTCTTTATGCTGTTCGAGGAAGGCCACCAGCGCGCTGCGGTAGTTGGCGCGTGCTTCCAGTGAACCGATGGAGTTCAGTTCCAGCTCAACGTGGTCAGCAATACCCAGCGCTTTCCACCAGCGATGGGTCAGCATGATCAGCTCGGCGTCCACGTCCGGCCCCTGCAAGCCAAACACTTCCACACCCATCTGGTGGAACTGGCGATAGCGCCCCTTCTGCGGACGCTCGTAGCGGAACATCGGACCGATGTACCACAGGCGCTGCTCCTGATTGTACAGCAGACCATGTTCGATACCGGCGCGCACGCAGCCTGCGGTGCCTTCCGGACGCAGCGTCAGGCTCTCGCCGTTGCGGTCTTCAAAGGTATACATCTCTTTTTCAACCACGTCGGTGACTTCACCGATCGCGCGGCTGAACAGTGGGGTTTGCTCGACGATTGGCAGACGGATTTCACTGTAGCCGTAGCTGGCCAGCACCTGCTTCAGGGTGCCCTCAATACGCTGCCAGATGGCGGTATCTGCCGGCAGGTAATCGTTCATCCCGCGAATCGCTTGAATATTCTTCGCCACGTTAGAATCTCTTAATACAAAAAAACCTGTCCGGCATCATACCTTATGAGGATGAAACCGCACAGGTTCAATCACAACTGGCGTGCGCCGGGCGCACACCGTCCTTTATTTTTCCAGCTGCTGCACGTTGATGCGGCGGCTCTCGTCCAGCATGGTGGCTTTCGCACGGATGCGCGCTTCCAGCTGATCAATCATGTCATTGTTGTCGAGGCGATCGCGCTGACGCACGCCATCTTCGTAGAAACCGCTTTTCTTGTTGCCGCCGGTGACGCCGAGCGTCGAGACCGTGGCTTCGCCGGGACCGTTCACCACGCAGCCAATGATCGAGACGTCCATCGGCGTGATGATGTCTTCCAGCCGCTCTTCCAGCGCGTTCACCGTGCCAATGACGTCAAACTCCTGGCGCGAACAGGTCGGGCAGGCGATGAAGTTGATGCCGCGTGAGCGGATGCGCAGTGATTTCAGGATGTCGTAGCCGACTTTAACCTCTTCAACCGGGTCAGCGGCCAGCGAAATACGCAGCGTATCGCCAATCCCTTCCGCCAGCAGCAGACCAAGGCCGATCGCTGATTTCACCGCTCCCGCACGCGCGCCACCAGCTTCGGTGATGCCAAGGTGCAACGGCTGATCGATGGCTTTTGCCAGCAGACGGTAAGATTCCACCGCCAGGAACACATCGGAGGCTTTGACGCTCACTTTGAACTGGTCAAAGTTGAGGCGATCGAGGTGATCAACATGACGCATCGCAGATTCGAGCAGCGCCTGCGGCGTTGGCTCACCGTATTTTTCCTGCAGATCTTTTTCCAGCGAACCGGCGTTAACGCCGATACGGATCGGAATATTGTGGTCACGGGCGCAATCCACTACCTGGCGAATACGCTCGTTGTTACCGATGTTGCCCGGGTTAATGCGCAGGCAATCGACGCCGTACTCGGCCACTTTCAGAGCGATGCGGTAGTCAAAGTGAATGTCCGCTACCAGCGGCACGTTGACCTGCTGCTTAATCAGTTTGAAGGCTTCCGCCGCATCCATGGTGGGCACGGACACACGCACGATATCCACGCCGACGCGCTCCAGCTGACGGATCTGATTCACCGTGGCTTCGACGTCCGTGGTACGGGTGTTGGTCATTGACTGAACGGCGATAGGCGCGCCATCGCCAACCGGCACCTTGCCGACGTAAATACGTGTAGATTTGCGACGGATAATGGGTGCTTCGTTATGCATATTCTCTCTCCACAATTACCCGGAAAGCGCGCTGCGCGTTATTGCGCACCCAGCGTCAGACGGGCAACCTGGTTATTACGGATAAAACGACTTAAATCAACGGGCTGATTCTGATATTGCACGTCAACCGCACCCGGAGCGCCAATTTTCAGACGATACGGAGCAGTGCCGGACAGGCTGAGTTTACCGCCGCTACGTTGCAATCCGCTGAACAGCTTCTTACCGGTCGCATCGGTGACTTCCAGCCAGCAGTCAGCTTTGAAGTTCATCACCACGGCGTTAGGATCGCCCGCGGGCTGGCTGACGGCAGCGGTACCGGTTGGCATTGAGCCTGCCGGCACGCTGTTGGCCGGCGCCGGTGAGGTGGCCGCTGGCGGTGCGTTGTCAATCGGCGCCTGGCTCGGCGACACCACCGCGTTGTCGCTGCTGGTTGCCGTGTTGCTGCTGGTCGCTGCTGGCGCACTGCTGGTACTGCCAGCGTTGTCTGGCGTGCTGACCGCACCGGCACC
Organism: gamma proteobacterium symbiont of Scutellera amethystina; assembly: GCF_059730845.1. Lineage (NCBI taxonomy): Bacteria > Pseudomonadati > Pseudomonadota > Gammaproteobacteria > gamma proteobacterium symbiont of Scutellera amethystina. The sequence continues at coordinate 1,171,749 of NZ_AP035935.1, read as the reverse complement.
GGTGTCAATCGGCGTACCGGCCGCGTTAGTGTCGCTGTCGGTAGTGCTGTCCGTGCTGTTGTCACCCAGCGGAATCGACTGGCTGTTGTCGCTGCTGCTGCCGTTCTGGTCAGCCATCGACACCAGATCCGCCTGCGAGGCTTTATGGTTCTGCCACCACCAGGCGCCGGTCAGGCCGACCACCACGAAAATCACCAGCCAGGTGAAGATCATCAACCAGCCGTCACGCTTTTTACGACGCTTACCCAGTGAGAAGCTCTGCATCGGCTCAATTTTCGCCGCACGCACCGGAGCCTGCTTCGCCATCATCGGCAGCAGGTCATCTTCAGGTACATGCACCAGACGCGCATAAGAGCGAATGTAGCCGCGCAGGAAGGTCGAGGCCAAATCCGCCGGGGATTTATCCTCTTCAATATCACGCACGGTAGAAAGTTTCAGGCACAGGCGCTCAGCGACGTTTTGCTGGGTCAGCCCCATCTGCTCACGGGCCAGACGCAGGCGTTCACCTGTGGAATGTACTGCAGAATTCTCTTGAGTGGCTTCAGTATTCATTAGCTAAATAACGCTGGTACTGTATCGATTGTGGAAAACTTCGCGCCAACCGGTCGCCATAACGTGTAACGTCAGCAGCGTTTCCCTGTTGCGCGGCGAAACGTATCTGTAACCCCAGACTCTCTGCCGTTGCCGGCAAATGCTGATGGTAAACTTCTAAAAGCAGCGGCACTGAAGCCCACTGCTGCTGTTCAAGCCGTCGTTCCACTTCCGTCAGCAGCATACTGCCCTGCTCCGGTGCGGCATCCAGCGCGAGATCGAACTGCTGGCGCGCGGCGCGATCCTCTCCCGCCTGCAGGTAACAATAGCCCGAAAACAGCAGGGCATCCTGAGCGGCATCGCTGTGCTGCGCTTCAGTTGCCAGCTTAAACTGTTGATGCGCTTCGTCATACTGCCTCAAACCGCAGAGAAACGCACCGTAATTGTTAGCCACATAACCATTCAGCGGCGCTAACTGCTGCGCGCGCTGGTAGTAATGGCGCGTCCGGGCGTTATTCTGCTGTGCCTGCGCGACGCGCGCAAGCGCCAGCGGCACCCGGTAATCGCGCGGCGCGGCCTGCTGCGCGCGCAGCAAATTGCGCTGCGCCGCGGCATAATCCTTCACCGCCAGATAGTGCAATCCCAGCTGCAGCCGGATATCGGCCGCGCCGTGCCGCGCCGGTGCTTCGACACACCCGGTTACAACAAAGCCGACCAGCAGCGCGGCGGGTAATCCTTTACGCATCTCAGTCTCTCCCTGTCAGTTCAGCGCAGAGACTGCCACGCCTGATGCCCGATGCGTAGCAGCGGGCGCGATCTTTCAGAGCGCCTTCACAGAGATGGCTTCACCGGCCATTTTTTTACGCAGCGTACGCTTGGTGCGGTCGATAACATCGCCGGCCAGCTGACCACAGGCGGCATCAATGTCGTCGCCGCGCGTTTTACGCACGATGGTAGTGAAACCGTACTCCATCAGCACTTTGGAGAAGCGGTCGATACGGCTGTTCGAGCTGCGGCCATACGGCGCGCCCGGGAAGGGGTTCCACGGAATCAGGTTGATCTTGCACGGCGTCTCTTTCAGCAGCGCCGCCAGCTCGTGCGCATGCTCGGTGCTGTCGTTGACGTGATCCAGCATCACGTACTCAATCGTCACGCGGCCCTGGTTGGCGTTGGATTTGCCAATGTAGCGCTTCACCGCCGCCAGGAAGGACTCGATGTTGTACTTTTTGTTGATTGGCACGATGTCGTCACGAATGGTGTCATTCGGAGCGTGCAGCGAAATCGCCAGTGCCACGTCGATCATATCGCCGAGCTTATCCAGCGCCGGCACTACGCCCGAGGTCGACAGCGTCACGCGACGTTTGGAGAGACCGAAACCGAAGTCATCCAGCATGATCTCCATCGCCGGCACCACGTTGGTGAGGTTGAGCAGCGGCTCGCCCATGCCCATCATGACCACGTTAGTGATCGGACGCTGGCCGGTCACTTTAGCGGCACCGATAATTTTTGCCGCGCGCCATACCTGACCAATGATTTCAGACACGCGCAGGTTGCGGTTAAAGCCCTGCTGCGCGGTCGAACAGAATTTACACTCCAGCGCACAGCCTACCTGCGAGGAGACGCACAGCGTGGCGCGGTCGGCTTCCGGGATATACACGGTTTCCACCAGCTGATCGCCGACGCGAATCGCCCACTTAATGGTGCCATCGCTGGAGCGCATCTCTTCCGCCACTTCCGGCGCACGAATTTCAGCGCGCTGCATCAGCTTGCCGCGCAGCACTTTGTTGATGTCAGTCATCTGCTCGAAATCATCGCAGCAGTAGTGGTACATCCACTTCATGACCTGATCGGCACGGAACGGTTTTTCGCCCATGTCGACAAAGAATTCGCGCATCTGCTGACGGTTAAGATCCAGCAGGTTAATTTTTTCGTTTTTTGGGGAAACAACCACGGGGGAAGCGGACGACGGCGTCACAATCTGTTCGGACATAATGTTCTCTGGCCTCGTTATTACACGTTACGGCTCTGGTTAAGAATAGGAAAAAAACAGCGCCCTCGCTGAGCGAGGCTCAACAAGGGCGCATAATTGTACTACATCTGCTGCGTGATGCCAGGGGAACGTCTCAGCCACCGGTTACAAGGTGTAAAGACGCCTGTCCGCATCCGCTACCGCGCACTTAGCGGGTACGTGGGCAGACTTCGTTTTCTGCGAAGAAGTAAGCGATTTCGCGTGCCGCAGATTCTGCAGAGTCAGAACCGTGGGTGGCGTTTTCGGTGAAGCTGTCTGCATAGTCAGCACGCAGCGTACCGGCCAGCGCGTTGTCAGGGTTAGTTGCACCCATCAGATCGCGGTGACGCTGGATAGCGTTTTCGCCTTCCAGAACAGATACCACAACCGGGCCAGAAGTCATGAACTCAACCAGACCATCAAAGAATGGACGGCCTTTGTGCTCCGCGTAGAAGCCTTCAGCCTGCTCTTTGGTCAGGTGCAGCATTTTCGCACCAACGATTTTGAAGCCAGCGCTTTCGAAACGGTTGTAGATAGCACCAATCACGTTCTTAGCGACGGCGTTTGGTTTGATGATGGAGAAAGTGCGTTCGATTGCCATGATTACCTCTGATTAGCATCCTGAAGAAACCGGGAACCCGCTCCCGGTAAGAAAACGCGCCGATTATAGGGAGATCGGCGCGCCTTGCCTATGAGTGAAGAGAGGAATTATTGAAAATAATTGATTTCTGTCGGGGCAAACACGCAAAAAATATGCCATAGCGCTGCGTTTAGCCACGCGTGAACGACACCGAAGCCAGCTGCCCGGCCTCATCCATCACCACCAGCTGATAACGACCGGGCTCGCGCAGCACCAGCGAGGCGCTGCTTTTTCCCGCAGCAAGCTCCACCGGCTGCCCGTTTAAAAACCACCAGCGCTGCGTACCCTGCCCGCCCTGCACCGCCACCGGCAGCAGCAATACGGCCTTACCAGGCAGCGGCTGCACGCGCTGGCCATTGATCACGCCGGTCACCAGCAGCGGCGCGCTGTCCCCCTGATTCAGCGGCGGGCAGGTCGCATCCACTGGCGGCAGGCGCTGCGCCCGCCGTTCGCCCGGTGGCAGCCATGGCTCGAGCGGCAGCGGCCACATCACGCGTTCCCGGCTTTGCGCATCCGGACAATCCGCCGCCACGCGCAGCCCTTTGCTGTTTTGCCAGAAGCGCTGGCGTAAGCCATTGACGCCCTCCTGACCCGGCGCCAGCAGCGTTGGCGGCACGGTCTGATTCAGCACCCAGCTGTAACGCCGCTGCCGGCAGTTCTCGTCGCCGGCGGGCAACGGCTGACCGCCGGGCCAGCAGATACTGACGGCGCTGACCGTCGCCGGGCGCGGATCGCCGCGCACGCCGCGCGCCGGCAGGTGTCCCGCCAGCAGGTGATTAACCTGCTGCATCACCGGCACCGCCGACGCGTAACCGAACTGGCCGGCAACCGGTGTGGCATCCGGCCTGCCCACCCAGACGCCAATCAGATAGCGCGGCGTGATACCGACGCTCCAGGCATCGCGATAACCGTAGCTGGTGCCGGTTTTCCACGCCAGCGGCACGATATCGGCGACCGCCCCGCTGGCGGCAGGCTGTGCCTCACCGGCGAGAATGCGGCGCACAATCCACGCCGCGCCGGGCGACAGTAACGGGCGCTGCAGCAGCGGCTGCTGTGGCAGCCAGCGCAGCTGTGCAGCATTACCGTGGCGGGCAAAGGCGCTGTAGGCGGCGACAATGTCGTCCAGCCGCGCGCCGGTGCCGCCCAGCACCAGCGACAGATTCGGTTCACCGCCCGCCGGAAAGCGCAGATTCAGGCCGACGTTGCGCAGCCGCGCGGCGACGTTTTTCGGACCAAGCGCCTCCAGCAGCTGCACCGCCGGCAGATTGAGCGAACGCTGCAGCGCTTCGCTGGCGCTGACCGGGCCGTGAAAGCCGCTGTCGAAATTGCCGGGACGATAGTCGCCAAAGCGGCGTGGCACATCCTGCAGCAGCGATTCGCCATGAATCAGGCCATCATCCAGCGCCATGCCGTAGACAAACGGCTTGAGCAGCGATCCCGGCGAACGCACGCTGGCAATCATATCCACATGGCCAAAGCGGCTGTCGTCATTGAAAGACACCGAGCCGACGTAGCCGCGCACCTTCATGCTGCTGTGGTCGACAACCAGCAGTGCCAGCGAGGTGCGCGGCGGCAGCCGGGTTTGCAGCGACGCAGCGAGGTTCTCCAGTTCACGCTGCAGCGACACATCCAGCGTGGAGGTAATTTTGCTGTCGGGCGACAGCGACAGCAGCCGGCGCGCCAGCAGCGGTGCCAGCTGCGGCAGCTGGCGCGGCGGCAGCCATACCGGCTCCTGTTTGATTTCGGCGACGGTCTGCGCTGGCCACACCTGATACTGCGCCAGGCGATCCAGCACTTTATTGCGGGCAGCTTCAGCGCGCTGCGGCCAGCGGTCCGGACGCAAACGGCTGGGTGCCTGCGGCAGCACCGCCAGCAGCGCCGCCTCGCCGCGGGTAAGCTGCGAGGCCGGTTTGCCCAGCCACATCCAGCTGGCAGCGCCGATGCCCTCAACCGTGCCGCCAAACGGCGCGCGGTTGAGATACAGCGTGAGGATCTCGCGCTTCGACAGGTGCCACTCCAGCTGCAGCGCGCGCCACGCCTGCACCACTTTGCCACGCAGGGTACGCGGCTGCGGATCAATCAGCCGCGCCACCTGCATGGTCAGCGTGCTACCGCCGGAGACAATGCCGTGCTGCAGCAGGTTTTGCCCGACGGCGCGCACTATCGCCAGCGGATTAATGCCGGGATGGTGCCAGAACCAGCGGTCTTCGTAGGTCAGCAGCGCCTCGATATAGGCCGGTGACACCTCGTCCAGCGTCACCGGATAGCGCCACACACCCTGTCGATCGGCAAAGCGCCACAGCGGCGTGCCATCTTCCGCTACCACCACCCGCGCCGGCTGTAACTGGCGCAGCGGCAGCGGATCGAACCGGTCCAGCAGCCATACTGCGCCCACCAGCAGCAGTAACAGCAGCGCCAGCCCGCACAGGCGTCGGTGGCGCTGCGTCACGGGCGCTTAACGCACATGAAGTTTTTCCGGCGTGGTGCCGATGGCGCGCCACGCGGGCACATACATCGACTCCACCTGCGGTGGCGGCAGACGATAACTGCCCGGCGTCACCGCGCGCGCCAGATACAGCAGCGTGCCGGGCGTGTAGCCATCCAGCGCCAGCGCGGCGACAAAGCGGTCGTCGCGGAACTCAAGATGTTTAATGTTGGCCTGCTGCATGTCCATCATGCTCTCTTTCAGCGCATCGGCACTGTCGCCCAGGCTGGCGCTGCTGTCGCTCAGGTTTTGATTTTCCAGCTCCAGCCCGGCCGGCAGCAGATCCACCACCAGCGCATCGCTGACGCGCTGGCTGGCGCCCACCTTCAGCCGCACCACCAGCAGCTCACCGCTCTTAAGGTTATTGAGATCGGCCGGTTTGCCGTCCAGCGTGAAGTATTCGCGACTGATGCTAAGCACGTTGCTGACCGGTGACGGCGCAGTGCGCGGATAGCCGACCACATTGAGCGTGCCGTACAGCGGCGACGGTGTGTCGCTGGTCACCGTCAGGCCCTGCTGCAACTGCTGCGCGCTCAGCCCGAGACTCAGCGGCCGATCGCTGCGCAGCGGCTGGTCCTGCAGCGTGGCCTGCCAGGTCTCACCCTGATGCTGCTGCAGCGTCCGCGCGGCGAGGAACAGCGCATTGTTCTCCTGGGTAGAGAACCAGCGCTGCCCGTGCAGCGTTTGCGCCAGTTCAATCAGCAATGGCCCCTGCTGCGCCGGCAGCAGCTGATTTTCCGTCAGCAGCGCCAGCGTTAGCGCGCGGTCACGCAACGGACTGCCGTAATCGCCCAGCCACATGTCAGGCTGGCGTTGCAGCGCGATGCCCTGCATCAGCGCCAGCTGCGCGCGCTGCGTATCGCCCATCTGCTGCAGCGCCACGCCAAGCTGCACCAGCGCCAGTCCGGACTTCGCCTGGGCGCGTTGGTCATACAGCGCCCGCAGCGCGCCGAGCGGCGCCTGCTGCTGACGCGCCAGTACCAGCCCCGCGTAGGCCTGCACGCTAAAACGCAGCGCATCGGCATCGCTGCTCCAGCTGGTTTCGATTTGCGCCGGATCCTGCAAATAACGCAGCAGGCGCTGGTCGGCGCGATTAATCACGCCCTCCGGCACGCTGTAACCCGCTTCGCTGGCGCGCAGCAGGAAGTCAGTGACGTAAGCGGTGAGCCAGAACTCCTCGCTGCTCTCTTTGCTCCACAGGCCAAAGCTGCCGTTACCGCGCTGCATGCCGGCCAGGCGCGCAATGCCGGTGTCAATTGCCGCGCGGCGCGCCTCATCACTGCTGGTTTTGATGCCCATCGCGCTGAGCTGGGCGTGATTAGTGAAGAGTGAAGGCCAGATGCCGCTGGCGGTCTGCTCCAGACAGCCATAGGGATAAGCGTAAAGCTGGCTGATGTAGCTGGCGATATTCAGCGGCGGCTGAGAACTCAGCGACAGCTGGCCACTCAGCGTGCTGGCCTGCAGGCCGTTGAAAGCACTCGCCATCACCTGCCAGCGCTGCCCGCTGTTCATTACGTTATCGAAACTCAGGGTTTGCGCCGGATAAGCCGGACGCACGCCAATCTTCCAGCGGCGCACGCTCGGTGCCAGCGTCTCGTTCGGCAGGCTCAGCCCCGAAACGGTCACCTGCACGTCGCCCTCACCAAAACCGTCCTGCGCTTTAACCGGGATCGCCAGCGTGGTCCGCGCCCCTTTCGCCAGCTGCACCCTGGCCGGGATTTGGCCGTTGAGTGCAATCAAGCCGCTGGCGTTAACCGCGACGTTCAACGTTTGAGGTTGATCGGTGAGGTTGGTCAAATCCAGCGCCAGTGTTGATTGATCGCCGCTGGCAAGAAAGCGCGGCGTCGCCAGTTCGCTTACCAGCGGTGCGGCGACCACCATTTTACGATCCGCCGCGCCGAAACTGTCTTCGCTCCACACCTGCGCCATCAGCCGCAGCTCGCCGTTGAAGGCCGGTACCGGCAGTTCCACCGTGCCCTCGCCGCTGGCATCCAGCGTCACCGGCTGCAGCTGCTGCGCTACAATCTGCGCCTCGGTGACCGGCTTTTTGCCGCCGCGCGACAGTGCATCGGCATCATCCCCGTCACCGCCAAAACGCAGCGCCGCCAGTTTGCCGCCGCCCTCAATCAACTGCCCGAATACGTCATATTGATCGGCGTTGTAGCGCTTGCGGCCAAAGAAGCCGTTCCACGGATCGGGGGTGGCATAGTCGGTAATGCTCAGCACGCCGCTGTCCACCGCCGACAACAATACCTGCACCTGCTGCGGCAGCGCACCGCCCTCGCGGCGGGCTTTAACCTTGACTTGCACGGTTTGTTCCGGCCGAATCCTGTCCGGTGCCTCAAGCGCCAGCGTCAGGCGGCGCGCGGCGGTTGCCATCGGCAGATGCAACAAGCCGACCGCGCGTTTTGGCGTGGTGCCGTTCGCTTTGTCGCCGTCGCGCACCACAATCGCGCTGAGATACAGATCGTGGCGTTTCCACTCCGCACTGACTGGCACATCAATGGTTGCGCCGCCCGCCGGCACATCCAGCGGTTGCCACCACAAGGTGCCGCTGCTCGACTCCACCAGCAGATAGCCTTTGCCGGCCGCCGGGGATTCCACCGTGACACGCGCGGTGTCGCCGGGTTGATAGGCGGCTTTGTCGATCTTCAGTTTGACCTGATCCGGACGCAGCGCGCCGGTGCCGTTGGTGTTGTCCTGCCACCAGTAACCTGCCTGGAAACGCACGCTGCTGACGATGTTGTCACCGGCATGCACTTCAAGACGATAGGTGCCCCACTCTACCGGGAAACTGACTTTCTGGCTGCCGCCCGCCGCAATGCTGATGCGCTGCTGCTCTTCCTGCAGATCTTTCTGGTCAAAGCGTGACTGCCAGCCTTCGCTGTCAGAGAAGCTCCAGAAGTAGTCGCGACGTTCGTGGATCAAACGCACATCAAGGTCCTGCGCCGCCAGCTTTTCGCCCTGCGCATTGGCGTACACCACGTCAAATTCGGCGAGGCTGTTTTCCGGCACGGTTGGCTCGTCGTTATAACGATCGGTGCGATAGTCGTACACTGATTCGCTGTTAAACAACGGACGTATGCCCGGCAGCGCTGGCGCAGGCCAGATCGCTTGCGTGGCGCGCCGCGTTACCGGACGACCGCCGGTCTCCAGCAGGCTGGCCTGCAAAATCAGGTTGAGCGGAGAGTGGCTCTCCGCCCAGCTGCTTTCGACCTTAAGCTGCAGCCTGCCGCTGTCGTCCAGCTTTTCATCCACATCATCAAGGCTACGTTTCAGTTCCTCAGTGATGTCGCCAAACTGATAACCTGGCAACGCAGCGACCGCTTCACGCGCCGGACGCAGGAACAGCTGGCCCTGTAATTCATTGCCTGCCGCTGGTGCGCCATACAAATAGCGACCTTCGATATCAAAGGTGACGTCGGCATCTGGCGACAGTGGCTGAGTGTTGCTTTTAAGCGACAGCGCCATCCGTTCGGGCAGGAAATCTTCTACATTGAACGGCCAGGTGCGCGGCTGGTTGTCGCCGCTGTTAATACGCAGCGTCCATTTACCGGTCATCGCCGAGGCCGGTAAGGCAAAACGTTGTTGATAAACGCCGTTCTCTGGCTGCCAGACGAAGGTTTGTGCCACTTCACCATTCGGCTGCACCACTTCAGCTTTCACCGGCTGCGGCGGCAGTGGTTTGCCATCGGCATCGCGCAGCAGCGCATTAACGATGACCGTTTCGCCGGGGCGATAGAGATCGCGCGGGCCAAAAATGAAGAACTGTTTGTCGTAGCCTTGCGGGCCATCAATCGGGAATTCGGCGAGATCCAGCGCCGGGCGGTTAAGGTCGATGAGCGAAGTCTGGCCTTTACTGGTCGCCAGCAGCAGCTTGCCTTTGGCGTTAGCCGCTAAACGCAGATGACCCTCGCTGTCGCTGCTGCCAGTCGCCAGCTGTTGGCCTTTCTCATCCAGTAGCTGCACGCTGACATCCGCCAGCGGATCGCCACTGGCGAGGCTTTGTGTAAACAGTTCCAGTTGGGTGGGAAAACGGTGCAGCGACAGACCAATGTCGCTCAGGGTGAACAGTGTCGCCGGTTGCGTGTAGTTGTAGGTGCCGGCCTGTTTCATCACCGCCAGATAGACACCCGGCTGTTTCAGCGCCGCGACGTCGCCGAGCGGCAGCTGCATTTTTTCCCGCGTATTGCGTGCCGGGTTGAGATCGAAGCGGCCGCTGTAAACCAGATCGGCGTTTTTCAGCAGATCGCGCGATTCCCAGTACGACAAATTATTGCCGTAATTCCACTGGGCGAGAAAATCCGCCAGCGTGGCATTTTTCACCCGGAAGAAATCAACATCGATCTGGTTAACGTTGAGCGCCAGCACCGGCAGTCCCTGCGCCAGGCGCAGCGGCAGCAGCGAGCCACGACTGGCGAAACCGACCATCGGCTGGATGTCGCGCGTGGTGAGTGTCTGGCTGAATGGGCTGGCTAAGGCACTGCCATCCGCGGCCTTCAGGCCGGCATTGACGGTGACGGTGAGCTTGCGCGCTGGCTGCGGATGGCGGAAGCGCAGCACTTTGCCGTTCTGCGCCAGCTCCCAGCCTCCGTCGACCTTACCGCTGCTGTCGTCGGTGAGGCTGATCCAGTGGTTGAAATCCTGCTGACCGTCGAGCGCGCGGTTGAAGGTCAGTACCAGCGCCGCCGCGCCGTCCAGCTGCAGCTCGGAAAGGTCGATCACCGCGAGAGCGCGTGTCGCGGCCTGCGGCGCAGGCGTATCAGCCGCCTGCAGCGACGGCTGCGCGCCGCCCAGTAATGCGCCGCCGATCAGCACGCTGAACAGCAGTCGTTTTACACATCTTGCCATGGTAATTCCCTCACCAGCCCCAAAAGGTTAAACGTGTTGTGCTGCGCAATTTCACATCAAGCCGCCAACTTTAGCAATGTTACCCTTGAGATAGCCTTCACATTCCCGGACACTGGGCCTTTGCCGCTGATGGAGAAGAGGTTGCTATGACAGCCATGTTTGTGTCCGCTGATTGGTTGAATGAACATTACCACGAAGAGCGTTTGCAGGTGCTGGATGCCCGCATGCTGCCGCCAGGTCAGGAAGCGGTGCGCGATATCACGGCGGAGTATCTGGCCGGGCATCTGCCGGATGCGCCTTTTTTCAACATCGAAGCGCTGTCCGATCACACCAGCCCGTATCCGCATATGATGCCGCGCGCAGAGACCTTTGCCGTGGCGATGCGCGAGCTGGGCATCAGCCAGGATAAGCATCTGGTGGTGTACGACGAAGGCAATCTGTTTTCCGCGCCGCGCGCCTGGTGGATGCTGCGCGCCTTTGGCTGTAAGCAGGTGTCGATTCTGGCGGGCGGCCTGCAGGGCTGGAAAGCCGCTGGCTTCAGCCTGGCTACCGGTCCGGTTGATTTGCCTGAGGGCGAGTTCGACGCGCAGTACGACAGCAGCCAGGTGAAGCGCCTGACCGATGTCCTGCTGATCAGCCACGAGGGCGGCGCGCAGATTGTCGATGCGCGCGCGGCCAACCGTTTCAATGCCGAAGTGGATGAGCCGCGTCCCGGCCTGCTGCGCGGCCATATCCCGCACAGTCTGAATATGCCGTGGAACAATCTGGTGGCCAACGGTGAGCTGAAACCGGCCGCCGAGCTGCGCGATCTGTTTGCAAAGGCAGGGATTAAGCTGGATCAGCCGATTGTCGCCAGCTGCGGCTCCGGCGTGACGGCGGTGGTGGTGATTCTGGCGCTGACCGCACTGGGCGTGCGTGATGTGACGCTGTACGACGGTTCGTGGGGAGAATGGGGCAGCCGCGACGATTTACCGATTGAGAAATAAGTGTATCCGGTCGCCGTAAGGTGCGCGTTGTCGGATGTTGTGCACATTTATCAGGTCGCCGTAAGGTGCGCGTTGTCGGATGTTACACACATTTATCCGGTCGCCGTGAACGGCGACCCTACGTGTAGGGTGCGCATTTATGCGCACCTGGTAGCATCGGTGCGATTTACCGGCGCACTGATGCGCACCGGCACTAGATAATCCGCTGGCTGCCTTTGAAATCGCGCAGGAAACTGCCCCAGCGGCGCTCATAAAACGGCGTAATGTGCGCGGTGAAGAAATGGCTGACACCCTGCTCGTTGCTGACCACTTCACAGATATCAATTGGCGCGTCATCGGGCAGCGTATCGGTCGCCACGCTGCCGGCCGCCTGAATAATCGCATCAATATCGCTGTCGGCTTCAATCCCAATCAACAGATTCGCCTGTTCATCGGCACGCTCACGAATGCTGGCAACGTAGGCGCGACGCACCTGTTTGTATTTCGCAAACAGCTGGGTCAGCGAATCGATCATCTGCGCTGGCGGCTCGGCCACTTCTGAAAGAAGCAGCGCATGACCGCCCTCCAGCACCGTTTGCTGGCTCAGCGCACTGCCCTCTTCGCCCAGCAGATGCGCGATCTCACCGGGTGAAAACTCTTTGCCGGCCGGCAGTTTTGGATTGAGGAACAGCGTTTCGCCCAGCGTCATTTCAAACAGCGTGCGCGTCGGTAAACGCAGGTACGGCTGCTCACCCTGGATGGCTTCGCTCATCGCTGCTTCTGAGGTAAAGAAAGGGATCACGCTGCCGCCGCCCTCTTTCTCCCAGTGCTGTAATTCTACCGGCGAGGTGGCATCAAACTGCTCCGCGGGACTTTCGCCCGGCACCCAGACATCGGCCTCCAGCAATAGCTGGAAAAATTCCGGACGGTGCGCAGGCTCGGTGGCCGCCAGCTTCAGCACCTCTTCAAGACGGTTACTCATAAGGGATAGGCTTCCAAAAAAGACGGCAGGTTGCAGCCTGCCGTTGTCGGGATTATTTCAGTAACAGATTGGCAATGGTCCGCACGCCAAGGCCTGTCGCACCGGCGGACCACTGATCGACCGCGCTTTTGCGATAGGTCGCGGAGCAGTCAATGTGCAGCCAGCCCTGCTGATAGTTGCTGACGAACCATGAGAGGAACGCTGCCGCGCTGCTGGCGCCCGCTGCATGTGCCGCGCTGGCGATGTTATTTAGATCGGCAAAGTTGGACGGCAGGTGGTTGCGGTGGAATTCGGCCAGCGGCAGACGCCAGAAGGCTTCATTCTCGCTGGTGGCGCTGCCCAGCAGCGACTCCGCCAGCACGTCGTCAAAGGTAAACAGCGCATGGTAATCGTTGCCCAGCGCGGTTTTCGCGGCACCGGTCAGCGTGGCCGCATCAATCAGCAGCTGCGGACGCTGTTCGCTGGCGTCGATCAGTCCATCGGCCAGCACCAGACGCCCTTCGGCGTCGGTGTTCATCACTTCCACCGATTTCCCGTTGCGATAGCGGATGATGTCGCCAAGGCGGAACGCGTTGCCGCTTACCATGTTATCGGCGCAGCACAGGAACAGCTTCACGCGTTTATCCAGGCCGCGCGCAATCGCCAGCGCCAGCGCACCGGTCACCGTTGCTGCGCCGCCCATGTCGGATTTCATCGAATCCATAAACGCGCTCTGCTTCAGGCTATAACCACCGGTATCAAAGGTGATGCCTTTGCCCACCAGGCAGGCGTACACCGGTGTGCTGTCGTCGCCGCCGGGGTTGAAGTCCAGCGTCAGCAGCACCGGCGGACGCGTCGAGCCGCGGCCTACGGTATGAATTCCGGCATAGCCCTGCTCACGCAGATCCTCACCTTTGATGATGCGATAGCTCACCGCGTCACCGCCTACTTCGCTGATCAGATCGATGGCGCTGTGCGCCAGCTGCTCCGGACTGAGATCTTCCGCGGGCAGGTTGATGGTGTCGCGCACCCAGTCAACGATCTTCAGGCGACGATCGAATTCGGCCTGATCGGCCTCACTCAGCGTCGGCCATTCGACCTGACGCTGGCCTTTCGGGCTGCGGAAACCCTGCCAGAACGCCCAGCATTTCTCCAGATCCCAGCCTTCGCCGCTCAGCGCGACGTGGCGGATGCCCTGACCGTCCAGCTTGCGTCCGGCACGTTGAATGCTCATCAGCGCATCGGCACCGGTCAGGTGAACGGTCATGCCACTTTCATTGCTGCTCAGCAAGGCTTTCTCGCCCCAGCGCGCGTCGGCGGCCTGGGAGCTGAGCGTAATCGTCATGGGTTGTGTTGTCATCGCGTGGCTCCGTTTGCGTTTGTTATCCCTGCGCACTGACCGGCGCAGGGCGAAAATTTAGCGGGAAGTGGCCGGCGTCAGCGCCCGTAAGCGCGTTACCGCCTTATGTACCACCCCTATGGCATAATCGATCTCTTCCTGCGTGGTAAAGCGACCCAGCGAAAAGCGCAGCGAGCTGTAAGCCAGCTGCTGATCCACGCCCATGGCGCGCAGAACGTAGGAAGGTTCAAGGCTGGCAGAAGTACAGGCGGATCCCGACGACAGCGCCAGATCTTTCAGCGCCATGATCAGCGATTCGCCATCGACGTGGGCAAAACTGATATTGAGGATATTCGGCGCGCCCTGTTCGAGTGAACCGTTGAGCTGTACGTCGCTTAGCGTGCTGATGCCCTGCCACAGACGATGGCGCAGCGTAGCCAGGCGCGCGCTCTCGTCCGCCATCTCTTCGCGCGCGATGCGATAGGCTTCGCCCATGCCGACAATCTGATGCACCGGCAAGGTCCCCGAACGCATGCCGCGCTCGTGACCACCGCCGTGCATCTGCGCGTCGATCTGCAGTTTTGGTTTACGCCGCACCCACAGCGCGCCGATGCCTTTCGGCCCGTACAGCTTGTGCGCTGAGAACGACATCAAATCCACCGGCAGCGTGCTGACGTCGAGCGGCAGCTTGCCCACGCTTTGCGTGGCGTCCACGTGGAACAGGATGTCGCGCGCGTGACACAGCGCGCCCAGCGCGGCGATGTCCTGAATCACGCCGGTTTCATTATTGACGTGCATCAGCGACACCAGCACGGTGTCGTCGCGAAGTGCCGCTTCCAGCATCGCAGGCGTGACGATGCCGTCCGCACCGGGCTGCAGAAAGGTGACCTCAAAGCCTTCGCGCGCCAGCTGAGCACAGCTGTCGAGCACCGCTTTATGTTCGGTCTGACTGGTGATGATGTGTTTACCGCGCGACTGATGCTGCTGCGCCGTGCCTTTGAGCGCCAGGTTATCGGCCTCGGTGGCACCGGAGGTAAACACGATTTCGCGTGGATCGGCGTTGATCAGTTCGGCAACCTGGTTGCGCGCCACGTCAACGGCCTCTTCAGCCTGCCAGCCAAAACGGTGGGAACGGGAAGCGGGGTTACCGAAGGTGCCATCCAAAGTGAGGAACTGCATCATTTTGCTGGCGACACGCGGATCCGCAGGCGTTGTCGCTGCGTAATCCAGGTAGATCGGTAATTTCATTGCGCTAAAACTCCGTATAAAAAATCATACGTCTTTATAGCACGATTCAGCCTCTCCTGGGTTAACAGCAGAGGCTGAACGGGAGAGGATCAGGCGCGCAGATTGACGTTGATGGTTTCCTGCACGCGATGCTGCTGGAAGCGACGGTTATCAACGCTGTTCTGGCGATCGGCCACGTCGAGGATCTCCTGGTTATTCACCAGTTCCGCCAGCGTGATGTTGTTGAGGAAATCGCTGATGCGCTCGCTCAGGTCGCGCCACAGAACGTGGGTCAGGCAGCGCTCGCCGCCCTGGCAACCCTCTTTACCCTGGCATTTGGTGGCGTCAACGGATTCGTCCACCGCGGTAATCACCGCGCCGACCGCAATCGCGCCGGCGTCTTTGCCTAACAGATAACCGCCGCCCGGACCCCGCACGCTGGCCACCAGACCGTGCTTACGCAGACGCGAGAATAACTGCTCCAGATAGGAGAGCGAAATGCCCTGACGCTCTGAAATATCGGCCAGCGGTACCGGGCCCTCGTGCGAGTGCAGGGCAACGTCCAGCATAGCGGTTACGGCATAACGTCCTTTGGATGTCAGTCTCATAGCATACAACCTCGTAAGCGTCCGCCAGCGAGTCGGCGGGTTATCTGAAGAATGGAGGCCAGTCTGACATTCCCGAGTATTTTGGTCAACTATTTAACCGAGTATTTCGCTCAACTATTTAACCTGGTGTTTTACTCAACTATTACCCTTGTCGTTTTTGGGTTTTTCAAACGACGACAGCATGCCGCGCAGAATGTTGAGTTCGTCGCGCTCCGGACGCGCACGGGTATAGAGGCGACGCAGTTTGCTCATCACCTGGCTCGGTGTGCCCTGGCGGATAAAACCGCTGTTCAGCATCATCTGCTCGATGTGCTGATAGAAGCGCTCCAGATCGTCAACCAGCGGATACGGTGAGGCTTCATACTGCGGCTGCGGACTGGCTTTCTCCTGCGCGTCCAGCCACGCCATGCGCACTTCATAGGCAATAATCTGCACCGCCATCGCCAGGTTGAGCGAGCTGTACTCCGGGTTGGCCTGAATGGCGACATGATAGTGGCACTTCTGCAGCTCTTCGTTGGTCAGGCCCACGCGCTCGCGACCAAACACCAGCGCCACCGGCGCCTGCTGGCCCTCTTCCACGCTTTTGATGCCGCATTCACGCGAGTCAAGCATTGGCCACGGCAGCGAGCGCGAGCGTGCGCTGGTGCCCACCACCAGGCTACAGCCGGCAATCGCCTCATCCAGCGTATCGACGATCTTCGCCTCACCGATCACATCGCTGGCACCGGCAGCCAGTGAAATAGCCTGCGAGTCCGGTTTCACCAGCGGATTGACCAGATACAGGTTGCTTAAGCCCATGGTTTTCATGGCGCGGGCAACGGAACCCATGTTGCCGGTGTGCGAGGTTTCTACCAGTACGATTCGGATATTTTGCAGCATAATAGATAGCGATAAGGAAATGATGGCGCGCATCCTAACATAAAAGCAGGACATTTGCTGAACACCCTGATATACTCCGCGCCGTTTTCACCCCGTTCTTTAACATCCAGTGAGAGATACCGATGCATCCGATGCTCAACATCGCCGTGCGCGCAGCGCGCAAGGCCGGAAATTTAATTGCCAAGAATTATGAAACCCCGGACGCCGTCGAAGCCAGCCAGAAAGGCAGCAACGACTTCGTTACCAATGTTGACCGCGACGCAGAACGTCTGATTGTCGAAGTGATTCGCAAATCCTACCCGCAACACACCATCATCACCGAAGAAAGCGGTGAGCTGGCGGGCGACGATCAGGATGTTCAATGGGTAATCGATCCCCTGGATGGCACCACCAACTTCATCAAACGTCTGCCCCACTTTGCTGTTTCAATCGCCGTGCGCATCAAAGGCCGCACCGAAGTGGCGGTGGTTTACGATCCAATGCGTAACGAACTGTTCACCGCGGTACGCGGTCAGGGTGCGCAGCTTAACGGCTATCGCCTGCGCGGCAGCACGGCGCGTGACCTCGACGGCACCATTCTGGCTACCGGCTTCCCGTTCAAGCTGAAGCAGCACGCCACGCCGTTCATCAACATCGTGGCAAAACTGTTTACCCAGTGCGCTGATTTCCGCCGTACCGGCTCTGCTGCGCTGGATTTGGCCTATGTGGCCGCAGGTCGCGTTGACGGTTTCTTTGAGATTGGCCTGAAGCCATGGGATTTCGCTGCCGGTGAACTGCTGGTGCGTGAAGCGGGCGGTCTGGTGACCGATTTCACCGGTAACCACGGCTATATGCTGTCTGGCAACCTGGTGGCCGGTAACCCGCGTGTGGTGAAGGCGATGCTGGCCAGCATGCGCGAAGAACTGAGCGAAGCGCTGAAGCGCTAAGCAAAAAAAAGCGGCTGAATCAGCCGCCTTTTTTATTACCGACGCTCGTGGGTTAACACGGTGCGCGGCTGGGTACGCCGACCGACACCGCCGAGGACCGCCGCCAGCACCGCCTCGATCAGCATCATGAAGAAGGCAAACCAGCTGGCTTTCGCCGTTGCCGCCGCGGCTTTCTCTGCGGCTTCACGCGCTTTCTGCTCCGCTTCCTGCTTCAGCTGCTGATATTTCTGCATCGCCTGTTGATAGCTCTGCTCAGTCTGATTGACGATCTGTTCCGCTTCCTGATCGCTTTTTCCGGTCCGCGCTTTAATAATGTTTTTCAGCGCATCACGGTCTGCAGCTTGCAGCGTATCGGCATGACGACTCAGTACACCACGGATCCAATTGGCAATATCATTGTCGGCATTCTGTGGATTCTGTGCCGTCTGTTTCGCCTGGTTTTGCGCATTATTCGCTTCGCTATTTACATCCTGCTGTAAATTTTCCGGCTGCAATTCCGGTTTGCCCGTCTGGCGCAGCGTGGTCTGCAATTCATTTTGCAGATCATCAAGGTTGATATTATTTTCCTGCAGCTTCTCTTTCGCCATATTGGTTACCGAAGGTGCTACCGCAGAAATACCGTTACCCAGGGCGTTAAAACCGGAGCCTAAAATATTAAAGGCGCCACCGATAATACCGCTGGCAAGTGAGATCGCCAGCCACAGCGTAATCAATGTGCTGACGCCAAACATCAGCAGCCCGTGCAGCGCACCTTCGCGCTGTGCCAGCCGCCCGGCAACGTAGCTACCGACCGCCAGCGCAATCAGCATGCTGACGCCGGTCCAGATCAGCGCACCAGTGCCAAGGTGCTCCAGCGGATTTTGTTCCTGCTGCGGATCGATAGTCGTGGCCCCGATCGCTGTCCCCAGCAGCCCCAGCAGAATATGAATGATTAAGGCCGCAATCACCCCTGCAAATACGGCACTCCAGGAAATGCGTTTTAACGGAACACCGCCATGCGTTTCCACTACCGTTTCCGTGCTGCCATTATTAGTCCAGGTTTCAGGCATATTTATTTCCTCGCAAACATTGACGATAAAGAGTAACGCATATAAGAGCACACCCTGTCTTTTTGATATTATCTAGCGTAGACAGAGAAAACTCTTTTCACCAGATCGCCAGGCAACAGAAATTTAACTATGCGTAACGGGCAGAAAAAAACGCAGCATATTCAGTGAACATGCTGCGCTTATTTTTTAAAGCGTATTAATTAAAAAGGACGCAGACCGCCACCGAAGCCGGGCGTAGCACTGTGCCATAAAATAAAGCCGGCCAGCAGCAACAGCAGGCTGCCAGCCAGCATCACGGCCGGCAACAACCATTCCGCTGCCCCTCTGCTGCTGACCCTGCCGAGGCGCACCGCCAGCACGCGCGAGCGCTGCACCAGCAAACCCAGCAGCGACACGGTGAGCGCGGTGCCCAGCGCCATGGTCAGCGCCGAGGCCACGCCCCAGCCATATACGCCAATCACTTTGGCAAACAACAGCATCATGATGGCACCGGAACAGGGCCGCAGCCCCATCGACAGCACCACCAGCGCCTGGGTTCTGCCGCTCACCGCACCGGCCAGCTGTTGCGCGCTCGGCAGGTGGGCATGACCGCAGCCGCAGTCAGCATGGTGCTGATGATGCGGCCGTACCGCGCGAATCTGGAGCCCGGTTGCCGGACGGAACGCGCGGCGTAACCCCTGTAGCGCGCGCCAGCCAACCCAGACGCCGAGCGCCATCACCAGCAAATAGCTGCCTTTCTCCAGCCAGTAACTGGTGAGATGCAGCTGGCGCGAGGAGGTTTGCAGCACCACCAGCATCAGCGTCACCAGAGCAATTGCCACCGCGCCCTGCAACAGCGCCGCCAGCAGCGTCAGCTTCATGCTGGTTTTCAGCTGCGCCGGATGGGTAGCGAGAAAAGTGCTGATCACCACTTTGCCGTGGCCCGGCCCCAGCGCATGCAGCACGCCATAGGCAAGGCTGAACAACATCAGCGTGACACCGGCCTGCTGCGGCTGCTGCGCCACCTGTTGCAGGAGCTGCGTCATCTCACGGTGCAGAACCTTCTGCCACAGTACGCTTTGCAGCAGAATCTGCGGCCAGTGCAGCCACAGCAACGCGCCCGCGCTAATCAGCAGCGCAGCCAGCAGCCACAGTGGCCACCAGCGACGGGAAGCGCCAGGCAGTGAAATCAACGACATGTCAGGGTTACCGTCTGGGCAAACTGCTGGCCGAGATCCATATCCTCGGGCGGTGCGTCAGCTTTATCCAGCGACAGCGCGTACTGTTTTAGCGAGTCATCCGGTTTGGGCGTGTGTAAGTCAAACTGGCAATGGGCTTTCACGGTCTCATCCATGGTGATGGCTTGCGGATTGTCATAATACATATCAACAAAGTAACTGGGATCGAAGGTCTGGATGCGGTACTGCCTGGCGCTTAACGACTGCGGTTCGCCGAACGGCACAATGAACTCCAGCACTGCTTTGTTGCCCTTGCGCGACAGCTGATACTCCTGCGGCAGGTTGAGAAATTTCACCCGATTTTTATCCTGCCACACTTCGGTAAAATAGTGCTGGCCCAGCACATTGGCCATTACCTGTGCCGCCAGCTTTTTCCACACCACCTCGCCGGGTTTGGCGTTGCCGGCATCGTACAGCAGATCGGCGGAGGTGATTTCATCCATGGTCCATACCATCTTCATCGCGCTGAGATGATCGTCCTTACCGATCAGTTCGGTCTGCATATCAATAAAGCTGTGTGGATGCGCCCACACGGCGCCGCTGAACAACAGCGTAAAGCTAACGAGCGCAATTTTCATATGTTATAAAGTAACAAATTTTAAAGTCAGAAGGATACCGGGCCAGAAAAAACTGTGACCCGCCCTGAAGCTCTGAACAAAAGTCATGACAAAGGCCAGGGTCAGCGCGTGGAGTTGGCTATTCTTAGCTGAAAAATGACCTGCGGATAACACGATTGATGAGTTCAGCGCATTCTACTGCTCCCCTCTTCAGCCGCGCCCAGCGTCGTTGCCATCTGCTGTTGCTGCTGTTTCTGCCTGCTCCCGCGTTAACGCTTGAAAAGCTCTGCCAGTTGAATGGCGTGGACCCTGTTGTCGCCCGACAGGATATCGCGGATGTCGGAGATGAGATACAGCGCTTTCACCAGCTGGAATTACACCAGATGGTGGATGGCAGCTTTCGCATTCATGGCACGGAACTGGACCGGCGTCTGTGCCTGCTGCACTGGCTGCGCCGCGCGCTGCGCCTGTCGCAGGATTTCGTCTGCACCCATTTTGCGCCGGCACTGCGCCAGCGGCTGAAGGTGCTGAAAATCGAGAAAGCGCTGTGGGATGAAACCAATCTGCAGGCGCTGATCCAGCACTGCAGCCTGCGGCTGGCGCGCGATTTCACGCCGCGCGACCGGCTGTTTCTGCAAATCTTCATGAAATATGCGCTGTGTCAGCGTCAGACGGCGCTGTTCAGCGAGCGCCAGCGCGCCTGGCTGGCGGCGAAGATTGAACGTAGCGCAGCGGATGACGTGATCCATCACTGGCAGAAACGTTGCCATCTGGCACCGGACGTCAGCGAAACCGATTTCTGGACGCTGCTGTTCAGCCTGATTCACGCGCCAGACGGCAGCCAGCTGGCGGACAGTCAGGCACACAAGCTGATGGCCGCGGTGGAAGCGCTGATTGCCCGCTTTGAGCAACTGGCGCAGACGCGCATCAAAAATCAGCAGCAGCTGAAGCTGCAGCTCTATACTCACCTGGCGCAGGCGCTGGATCGCAGCCACTTTGCCATCGGCATTGATAACAGCGTGGCGCTGGACGTGGCGCGTCTCTATCCGCGCCTGCTGCGTACCACGGCGCGCGCGCTGCAGCACTTCAGCAGCGATTTCGGCACGCAGTTTAGCGCGGAAGAAGTGAGCCTGGTGGCGGTGCAGTTTGGAGGCTGGCTGATGCAGGAGAGCGCGCTACAGGAGAAACAGGTGCTGTTACTGACCGGCGCTGACGCGGCGCTGGAACAGCTGCTGGAGCAGCAGCTGCGGGAAATGATGCTGCTGCCAATCAATATTACCTATCAGGATATGCTGCACTTTCAGCGTGAAGGCGCACCGCGCGATGTGGCACTGGTGGTAACGCCCTACGCCACCGCCCTGCCGCTCTACTCGCCGCCGCTGATCCACGCTGAGCTGCCGCTGAGCGATCACCAGCAGCAGCGCATTCGTCAGCTGCTGGAGTCTTAAGCTGCGCGTGGCCGCAGGAACAGCGCCGGCAGCGCCACCAGCGCCATCACCCAGAACAGCTGGCCGTGCAGGTGAGTAAACAGCACGCCGCAAACCATCGTCATCACCGCGATGCCGCCGCCCATTGCCAGAGCCGAATAGAGCGACTGCAGACGAATCACTTCTGCGCCTTTGCGCGCAGCAATAAAGCGCATCGCCGCCAGATGGCAGACGGTAAAGCTGCCGCAGTGCAGAATCTGCGCCACAATCAACAGCGGTAGCGCTGTGCTGGCACCCAGCAGCGTCCAGCGCACCAGTGCGCACACGCCGGACAGCAGCAGCAGATCGCGCGCGCTCCAGCGGCGAAATAGCCGGTTACTCAGGGCAAAAATTACGATTTCGGCCACCACGCCCAGCGACCACAGGTAGCCCACGACTGACGCGGAGTAGCCCGCTTCCTGCCACCAGATGGCGCTGAAGCTGTAATACGCGGCATGCGCGCCCTGCATCAGCGTTACGCACAGCATGAAACGCCAGACGCTGTTCTCGCGCAGCAGGTCGCGCCATGCCGCCCAGCCACCGCTCACGCCCTGGCGTAGCTCACCCTGCGGTCGGGTTTGTGGCGGCAGCAGCATGCCGGACAGCATCGCCAGCGCACCGACGCTCAGCAGCAGCAGAATCACCTGCGATGACCAGGCGCTGACCAGCATACCGGTAAGCGCCGAGCTGATAACAAACGCCAGCGAGCCCCACAGCCGTACCGGACCATAGGCCAGCCCGATTTGCTGTGTCCAGATGGCCGCCAGCGCATCACTCAGCGGCACCAGCGGTGAGAAGAACAGGTTAAAACCAATCATCACCAGCAGCAGCCACAGCCACTGACCGCCCAGCCAGAAACCGAGCGCGAACAGACAGGTCACCAGCGCCAGCAGGCGCAGCGCAACAATCAGCTGTGCTGGATTTTTCACCTGCGAAGCAATCAACAGGCTGCCGGCAAAGCGCGCCACCATGCCACAGCCGAGCAGCAGGCCAATTTTTTCCGCATCCAGCCCGTTGCCTTTCAGCCACACGCTCCAGAACGGCAGATAGATGCCATAGCAGAAAAAGTAGGTGAAGTAGCTCAGTCCCAGCCACCTGGCCGATCCGATGGTCATGTTTCCTCCTGTTGACGCTCCGCCGTGCGCGGAATGGCCGTTACTTTCTCAAAGCCGCCTGCGAAAGGGAATAAAAAAAGGATGGCTTGCGCCATCCTTCTTCATACTGCGGGTTTAGCGCTAATCAGGCATAAACCGGCAGACGGGCACAGATATCCAGCACTTTCTGTTTGGTGCGCTCGATAGTGGCTTCGTCGTTGATATTGTCGAGAACGTCAGCGATCCAGCCCGCCAGTTCGCGCACTTCCGCTTCTTTGAAACCGCGACGGGTCACTGCTGGCGTACCGATACGCACACCGGAGGTCACAAACGGGCTCTTCGGATCGTTAGGTACGCTGTTTTTGTTCACGGTGATGTTGGCGCGGCCCAGAGCGGCATCCGCCTCTTTACCGGTCAGACCTTTGCTCACCAGATCGATCAGGAACAGGTGGTTGTAAGTACCGCCTGAGACGATGTTGTAACCGCGCTCCAGCAGCACTTCCACCATCGCTTTGGCGTTCTTCGCGACCTGCTGCTGATAAGCCTTGAACTCCGGCTCCATGGCTTCTTTGAACGCGACGGCTTTACCGGCGATAACGTGCATCAGCGGGCCGCCCTGACCACCCGGGAACACCGCGGAGTTCAGTTTTTTGTACAGCTCTTCGTCGCCGTTTTTCGCCAGGATCAGGCCACCACGCGGACCGGCCAGCGTTTTGTGCGTGGTCGAGGTCACGATGTGCGCGTGTGGTACCGGGTTCGGGTACACATCAGCAGCGATCAGACCGGCAACGTGGGCCATATCAACAAACAGCCATGCGCCGATGCTGTCGGCGATTTCACGCATTTTGGCCCAGTCGCACACGCCAGAGTAAGCAGAGAAGCCGCCCACGATCATTTTTGGCTTGTGAGTCTGCGCCAGTTCGGCCAGCTCTTCGTAATTGATTTTGCCGGTTTCATCGATGCCGTAAGGGATAACGTTGTACAGCTTACCGGACAGGTTGACCGGCGAACCGTGGGTCAGGTGACCACCGTGTGCCAGGTTCATGCCCAGAATGGTGTCGCCCGGCTGCAGCAGCGCGGTGTACACCGCGAAGTTAGCCTGGGAGCCGGAGTGCGGCTGCACGTTAGCGTAATCCGCGCCGAACAGCGCTTTGGCGCGATCGATCGCCAGCTGCTCAACGATATCCACATATTCACATCCGCCGTAGTAGCGTTTGCCCGGATAGCCTTCGGCATATTTGTTGGTGAGCTGTGAACCTTGCGCCTGCATAACGCGTGGGCTGGTGTAGTTTTCCGAAGCAATCAGTTCAATGTGCTCTTCCTGACGCACCTTCTCCTGCTCCATAGCCTGCCACAACTCGGCATCATAATCGGCAATGTTCATATCACGCTTTAACATCCGCATCTCCTGACTCAGCAACTTTTTAACGGCAGTTTAAGCCCCGGCTAAGGGGCGAAGGCCAACAGTGTAAACGGTTTTGCCAGGGGACGGTAGCGCCAATCCCCTCTTTTTACGCAAACGATTGGCAAGGCGCTGGCACGGGATTTTTACGCTTTTTAGACGGGGAAGAAAACCGGATATTTGTTCATCAGCAGCGGGAAAATTTTTCAGCTTTGCGCGCCCGCCTGCAGATTGTCACTCGTCACCCCAGACAAAACGGGGGATTTACAGTGCGCGGCAACAGGCATAACATGCATTTAAAATGCATGTTTAAAATTACTCTGAGGATCAGCCCATGCTTGACGCACAAACCATCGCCACCGTGAAATCTACCCTGCCCGCGATTGCTCAACTCGGCCCGCAGCTGACCGGTCACTTTTATCAGCGGATGCTGACGCAGCATCCCGAGCTGAAGAACGTGTTTAACATGAACAACCAGCGCAGCGGCAATCAGCGTGAAGCGCTGTTTAACGCGATCTGCGCGTACGGCAGCAACCTGGAAAATCTTGCGGTGCTGCTGCCGGCGGTGGAGAAAATTGCGCAGAAGCATGCCAGCCTGAATATTCAGCCGGCGCAGTACGCGATTGTCGGGGAAAACCTGCTGGCGACGATTAAAGAGCTGCTCAATCCAGGCGATGAAGTACTGGCGGCGTGGGGCAAAGCCTATGGCGTGCTGGCTGAGGTGTTTATCCAGCGTGAAGCAGCGATTTACCGTGCGTCGGAAGAAAAGGTCGGCGGCTGGCGCGGCGCGCGCGATTTCCGCATCCGTGCGATTACCGCGCAGAGCTCGGTAATTAAAAGCATTGAGCTGGTGCCGAATGATGGAGAGACGGTGGCGGACTTCCTGCCCGGTCAGTATCTGACCCTCAGTCTGCGCCCGGCGGACAGCGACTATATTCAGCACCGGCAGTATTCGCTGACGCATCTGCCGGATGGCAAAGCCTATCGCATTGCAGTGAAGCACGAAGCGCAGGGCAGCGTCTCCGGCTGGCTGCATCAGCATGCGAAGGTCGGCGATATCGTGCAGTGCGCCGCGCCGGCCGGGGATTTCTTCCTGCAGGCAGCAGCGCAGACGCCGGTGACGCTGATCTCAGCAGGCGTCGGGCAAACGCCGCTGTTAGCCATGCTGGCCAGCCTGGCGGAGCAGCAGCATTCGGCCGCGGTATGCTGGCTGCACGCCGCCGAAAACGGCGCGCAGCACGCGTTTGCTGATGAGGTCGCGGCGCTGGGCGCGCAACTGCCGCGCTTTAGCCGCCACGTCTGGTATCGCCAGCCGCAAGCTGACGACGCGGGACGTTACGACGCGCAGGGTCTGATGGATTTAGCCACCGTCTCAACCGCACTGACCCAGCCCGAGGGTGAGTTCTGGATTTGCGGCCCGCTGGCGTTCATGCAGTTTGTTGCGCGCCAGCTGACTGATGCCGGCATCAGCGCCGACCGTATCCACTACGAAGTGTTCGGTCCGCACAAAGTGCTGTAAATGAAAAAGCCTGCACGCGGCAGGCTTTGTGTCTGGTGAGGAGCGAAGGGCTCAGATGGCCTCTTCGTCTTCCTCGCCGGTACGAATACGCACGACGCGCGCCACGTCAAAGACAAAGATTTTGCCGTCGCCGATTTTACCGGTCTGCGCGGTTTTCATGATGGTTTCTACGCAGGTATCGACGATATCATCGCCCACCACCATCTCGATTTTCACTTTTGGCAGAAAATCGACCATGTATTCGGCACCGCGATACAGCTCGGTGTGGCCTTTCTGACGTCCGAAGCCTTTCACTTCGCTAACCGTCATCCCGGTGATGCCCACTTCCGCTAAGGCTTCACGCACATCATCGAGTTTGAATGGTTTGATAATTGCATCGATCTTTTTCATCACAGATCCTTTTTTCGCTCCCTCCATGATGGACGGGTAACTATGAGTATAAGTGTTCCTGACGCTGCCGCAGCAAGCTACTCTTTAAATTCGCTGGCGTCCAGTTCGTGGCGCGACAGCAGCTTATAAAACTCGGTACGGTTGCGTCCAGCCAGACGCGCCGCATGCGTCACATTACCTTTGGTCATCTGCAGCAGCTTGCGCAGATAGTTAAGCTCAAACTGGTTGCGTGCTTCGACAAAGGTCGGTAGCGCCGTGTTCTCGCCAGCCAGCGCCTGCTCTACCAGCGCGTCACTAATTACCGGCGACGTAGTAAGCGCCACGCACTGCTCAATCACGTTGACCAGCTGGCGCACATTTCCCGGCCAGCTGGCACTCACCAGCCGTTTCATCGCATCGACCGAGAAGCTGCGCACAAACGGTTTGTGGCGATCGGCCGACTGGCGCAGCAGATGGTTGGCCAGCAGCGGGATGTCTTCGGCGCGTTCGTGCAGTGCCGGGATCCTGAGATTCACCACGTTGAGACGATAGTAGAGATCTTCGCGGAAGCTTTTCTTCTCCATCGCCTTCGGCAGATCGCGGTGCGTGGCAGAGATGATGCGCACGTTGATGTCGAGATCGCGGTTGCTGCCCAGCGGGCGCACTTTGCGCTCCTGCAGCACGCGGAGAAGTTTTACCTGCAGCGCCTGCGGCATGTCGCCAATCTCATCGAGAAACAGCGTGCCGCCTTCCGCCGCCTGAAACAGCCCTTCGCGCGCACTTACGGCACCGGTGAAGGCGCCTTTGGCGTGGCCAAACAGCTCCGACTCCAGCAGCTGTTCCGGCAGCGCGCCGCAGTTGATGGCAATGAAAGGTTTGCCGGCGCGAGGGCTGGCAGCATGAATCGCCTGCGCCAGCACCTCTTTGCCGGTGCCGCTCTGGCCGTTAATCAATATACTGACGTCAGATTGCGCCACCATGTGCGCCTGCTCCAGCAGCCGCAGCATCAGCGGATTACGCGTGACGATCGCTTCGCGCCAGCCGTCGTCGCTGACCGGCGCGCGCTGCGCCAGCGCTTCGTCAATCGCTTTGTATAGCGCATCGCGATCGACCGGTTTGGTCAGAAAGCTGAACACGCCCTGCTGCGTGGCGGCTACCGCGTCCGGAATCGAGCCGTGCGCGGTCAGGATGATGACCGGCAGTCCGGTATGGCGCTTCTGGATTTCAGCAAACAGCGCCAGGCCATCCATTTCATCCATGCGCAGATCGCTGATCACCAAATCGACTTTCTCTTTCTGCAGATGACGCAGGGCTTCCGGCCCGCTGGCCGCGGTCGCTACCTGATAGCCTTCACTGCTGAGACGCATACCGAGCAGCTTGAGTAAGCCCGGATCGTCATCCACCAGCAGTAAGCGTGCGGCCTGTTTCATGATTACTGCTCCTCGCTTTGGGCATCGCTGGCACCGTGTGTGCTGTCGCCGCTGTCCGGCGCTTTGCGCGATGACAGCTGACGCTCGATGTCAGTCAGTCGCTGCAGTTTACGCTGGGTATCGTCCAGCGTTTGCCGCAGTTGCGTTTGCTGCTGACGCAGGCGATCCAGTTCGGCGTCATTGCTTTGCTGCAGCGCGGCGTAGCGGCCGCGCGCCTCGCTCAGCTCCAGCTGCGCGGCCTGGTTACTGCGCCACAGCTGCAGCAATGGACGCACCGCCGCCGGATAATCCGCGCTATAGCTGTCGAGCGTATCAACGTACTGACGGCGCTCCACCGGCGTCACGTTGCCGTTCGCCAGCAGGATGCCCTGCTTAAAGGCGCGCGCCCAGTTCTGTACCGGCCAGCGCCGCGCTTCCGCCCGCGCTTCGGCCGCCGACAGCCGCTCACCGCAGTCGATAGCGCGCTGCCAGTAAAGTGGATTGCTCATGGCCGCCGGTGCTTCAATCTGCCAGACATTCTGGCAATCGGTGGCCAGATAATCCGCCAGGCGCACGTCCGGCTCCGGCAGGTTCACCGCACCGCGCGGCGTACTGCTCTGGGGCGGCGCCTGACAGGCGCTCAGGCCGATGGCAATCAGTGCGCCGACGAGAAATCGGCTGGATGTGAGTTTCATTAATCAGGCATTCCCGGCGCTGGTAGTCAAAATGATACGAAAACAGACGTCCGCGTCCGTGCGCGTGACCAACTGCAAATCACCCTGCATCCTGCGCAGGCAATCTTTGGCGATGCTTAATCCCAGCCCGCTGCCTTTCACCGGCCCTTTGCGCTGCTGGCTCCCCTGATAAAAGGGCTCAAAGATCATCGCCTGCTCTTCAGCCGGAATCGGCGTGCCGGTGTTCGCCACCTCAATCCACACCTGGTTGCCCTTCTGCTGGCTCTGCAGCCAGATGTTACCGGATTCGCTACCGTAGTTCACGGCGTTCGAGTAGAGGTTATCAATCACTCGCTGCAACAGCGTCGGTTCCGCCAGACAATAGCGGGCCTGCAGATCGATATGCGTATGCATCTGGCGCGCGCTGGCGGGCAGTGAGTGCACCCTGACGACGCTATCAATGATAGCGTCGATAGCCACCGGTTCCAGCCGCATTGGGCTGTCCGCCAGCCGGCGATTGTAGTCGAGCAGCTGTTCAATCAGCCGCTGCAGATGACGGCTGCTGGTATCGAGAATGGCGACAACTTCCTGCTGCTCCGCATTGAGCGGGCCGGCAACCTGGTCGGCCAGCAGTTCGGTGCCTTCGCGCAGGCTGGCCAGCGGCGTTTTGAGTTCGTGCGACAGGTGGCGCAGAAACTCATGCCGCTGTGCCTCCAGCCAGCTAAGACGTTCGCTGAGCCAGACGATGCGCTGTCCCAGCGAGCGAATTTCGCGCGGCCCGCGAAAGCTGACGCTATTGCCCAGCGTTTTGCCCTCACCCAGCCGGTTGATCATGCGTTCGACGCGCTTAACCGGGCCGATAATCATGCCGGTGAACAGCAGTACCAGCACCAGACTGATCAAAAACAGTATCAGCGCCTGCCAGCCAAAAAACTGGCCGCGATCGGCAATTTCGCGCTGCAGCTGCAGGCCGCGTGAAAACACCACTTCACGCGTGGCCTGCACCATGCGGGTGTTGGCGGCGGAGAACGCCTCCAGCGCGCTCGCCGCCGGTGCCAGCAGATTGCCGTTATCACACTGCAGCTTTTCCAGCTGCGGCAGCGCGCTCTGCAATATTTTGAACGTTGGCAAATCGGGCAGGCTGGCGGCATGGCTGCTGAGCATCTGGCCATAGCGACTCCACTGCGTTTGATACAGGCGTGCCAGACTGGCATCGCCCAGCACGCAATACTGGCGATAGCTACGCTCCAGCTCCAGCGCCGTGCGCGCCATCGCCTCGCTGCGACGCACGTCGGTGAAGGTGTTGCGGTTGGTGTCCGCCGCCTGATTACTCAATGCTGAAAGGCTTTCCCACGCCTGCCATGCCAGCACCAGCAGCGGCAGCAGCACCAGCAGAAAGGCCATTAGAACCAGTTGCCGCAGGGATCGGGGAAACAGACGCCATCTCTTCACAACCGTGCTTCCTTTGAGGTGAGTTGCAGGCATGCTAGCGAAGTCCGGCAAGGTTAGAAAGGCTGAAAACGAAAACGGCAGGCCTTTTGGCCTGCCGTGAGAGCGACGCCGCAGCATCGCCTGCAAAATAGGTGGAGCCTAACTCAACGTTGCGTCCGGTGCTTGATAACGTTGCAAAGCAAGCGATTATCGGTTGGGTGGACGGCAGGCTCCGTTTGGTGCGTCATTCGGTATTTTATGAGCTCAACCGCAGTGCGGGGCAATCATAGACAGGAGAATGAGCAACGTAATGATTATAGCAACTATCGTGCCAGAAAATAAATAGCCTTGTTAATCAGCACACTGCCAGCTCAGAGAGGGAATTAACGACGCTTTCGGACCGGCTGGTCTGGAAAAAGTGTCGCCGATTAGCAACGGCTTTAACGCACTAACTTCGCACCCATAAAAAACAAAGATTTAAATGTCACCTTTTAGCGACAGTTCAGTCATGGGATTGTCGTCATTTTCCGACATGCCTCAGAGGTCAGGGAATCACAGCGGATCGACAGCGGTGCCCACGCGACAAAAAAAATATAAAAGGCCGCGTTGAGCGGCCTTTGCACGGTGCCCGTGAATGGGCACCGGTAAGAGACAGGATTCAGGTTTAACCCAGCTGCTTGCGCGCGTTGCGGAAAATGCGCATCCACGGGCTGTCTTCGCCCCACTCCGCCGGATGCCACGAATTGCTGACGGTACGGAACACGCGCTCCGGATGCGGCATCATAATGGTGACGCGCCCGCTTTCGTTAGTCACGGCGGTGATGCCGTTCGGTGAGCCGTTCGGGTTCGCCGGATAGGTCTCGGTGACTTTACCGAAGTTATCGACGAAGCGCAGCGCCACCAGCCCTTTCGCTTCCAGCTCAGCCAGATGCGCACCGTCACGTACTTCAACAAAACCTTCACCGTGCGAGACGGCAATCGGCATGCGAGAACCGACCATGCCGTCCAGCAGCAGTGACGGGCTGGCGGCCACTTCCACCAGGCTGAAGCGTGCTTCAAAGCGCTCGGACTGGTTACGCACAAAGCGCGGCCACAGCTCGCTGCCCGGAATCAGTTCACGCAGATTCGACATCATCTGGCAGCCGTTACACACGCCCAGCGCCAGCGTCTGCGGACGATGGAAGAAGTTTTCAAACTCGTCACGCACGCGGCTGTTGAACAGAATCGATTTCGCCCAGCCTTCGCCCGCACCCAGCACGTCGCCGTAGGAGAAGCCGCCACAGGCGACCAGTGCGTGGAATTCCTCCAGACCACGACGGCCCGCCAGCAGATCGCTCATGTGCACGTCAACCGCGGTAAAGCCTGCGCGGTGGAAGGCAGCGGCCATCTCAACGTGCGAGTTTACGCCCTGCTCGCGCAGCACGGCAACGCGCGGACGCGCGCCAGTGGCGATCATCGGTGCCGCCACATCCTCTTCCGGACGGAAGGTCAGCTGCACGTTCAGGCCAGGATCGTTATCGTCTTTCTTCGCTTCATGTTCCTGATCGGCACAGGCCGGGTTATCGCGCAGGCGCTGCATCTGCCAGGTGGTTTCAGCCCACCAGGTACGCAGGGTGGTACGGCTTTCGCTGTATACCGCGCTGTCGCCGGAGCGGATAACAAAACGGTCACCCGGCAACGCTTTACCGATGACGTGAACATTGCTGCTCAGACCGTGATCGGCAAATACTTTTTCCACGGCCGCGCGGTCGGCAGCGTTAATCTGCAGTACTGCGCCCAACTCTTCCGTAAACAGTGCTGCCAGCGCATCGCTGCCCAGCGCGGCGATATCCGCCTCAATACCGCAGTGGCCGGTGAAGGCCATCTCAGCCAGCGTGACCAGCAGACCGCCATCCGAGCGGTCGTGGTAAGCCAGCAGTTTCTGCTCGCTGACCAGCGTCTGAATCGCATTGAAGAAGCCGGCCAGCTGCGCGGCATCGCGTACGTCGGCCGGTTTGTCGCCCAGCTGGCGATACACCTGCGACAGCGCCGTGGCGCCGAGGGTGTTAGCACCGTTGCCGAGGTCCACCAGCAGCAGCAGGTTGTCGCCTTCCGGCTGCAGCTGTGGCGTCACGGTGCGACGCACATCTTCAACGCGTGCAAAAGCCGTAATGACCAGCGACAGCGGCGAAGTCATTTCGCGCTGTTCAGTGCCCTGCTGCCAGCGGGTTTTCATCGACATGGAGTCTTTACCCACCGGAATGGTGATCCCCAGCGCCGGGCACAGCTCTTCGCCCACCGCTTTCACCGCGGCGTACAGGCCTGCGTCTTCGCCCGGGTGACCGGCTGCAGCCATCCAGTTTGCCGACAGCTTCACGCGCTTCAGCGAACCGATCGCGGTCGCGGCCAGGTTGGTCAGCGCCTCGCCTACTGCCAGGCGGCCGGACGCAGCGAAATCAAGCAGCGCTACCGGCGCACGTTCGCCCATGGCAAACGCTTCACCGTGGTAGCTGTCAAGGCTGGCAGTGGTCACGGCGCAGTTCGCCACCGGGATCTGCCACGGCCCGACCATCTGATCGCGCGCCACCATGCCGGTTACGCTGCGGTCACCGATGGTCACCAGGAAGGTTTTTTCCGCCACGGTTGGCAGGTGCAGCACGCGGTTTACCGCATCGGCAATGGTAATGCCGTCCCGCACCAGCGCATCACCTTTCGCCTGCTGGCTGGCCACGTCGCGCGTCATTTTTGGCGTTTTGCCCAGCAGCACGTCGAGCGGCATGTCGATCGGTTTGTTATCGAAATGGCTGTCGGCAAGGTTCAGGTGCTGCTCTTCGGTCGCTTCACCAATCACCGCATACGGCGCACGTTCGCGCTGGCACAGCTCGTCGAACAGCGCCAGTTTGTCCGGCGCAACCGCCAGCACATAACGCTCCTGCGACTCGTTACACCACACTTCCAGCGGGCTCATGCCTGGTTCATCGCTGAGGATGTCGCGCAGGTTGAAGTTGCCGCCGCGGCCACCGTCGCTCACCAGCTCCGGCATGGCGTTAGACAGGCCACCGGCACCAACGTCGTGAATAAACAGAATCGGGTTGGCTTCGCCCAGCTGCCAGCAGCGGTCAATCACTTCCTGACAGCGACGCTCCATCTCCGGGTTGTCACGCTGCACCGAGGCGAAGTCGAGATCGGCATCCGACTGGCCGGACGCCATCGAGGACGCCGCACCGCCGCCAAGGCCGATATTCATCGCCGGACCGCCCAGCACGATCAGCTTCGCGCCAACCACGATCTCACCCTTCTGCACGTGATCGGCGCGGATGTTACCAATGCCGCCGGCCAGCATGATCGGCTTGTGATAGCCGCGCAGCTCAACGCCATTGTGGCTGTTGACCTGCTCTTCATAAGTACGGAAATAGCCGTTCAGCGCCGGGCGACCAAATTCGTTGTTAAACGCGGCGCCGCCTAACGGGCCTTCGGTCATGATATCCAGCGCGGTAACAATGCGATCCGGCTTGCCGAAATCCTCTTCCCACGGCTGTTCAAAGCCGGGAATACGCAGGTTGGAAACCGAGAAGCCGACCAGACCCGCTTTCGGCTTCGCGCCGCGTCCGGTGGCACCTTCGTCACGGATTTCCCCGCCGGAACCGGTGGCGGCGCCCGGCCATGGTGAAATGGCCGTCGGGTGGTTGTGGGTTTCCACCTTCATCAGGATATGCGCGGCTTCCTGATGGAACTCATATTCGCCCTGCTGCGCATCCGCGTAGAAACGCCCGACCTCGGAGCCTTCCATCACCGCGGCATTGTCTTTATACGCCGACAGGACGTGTTCCGGATGCTGCTCAAAGGTGTTTTTAATCATTTTAAACAGCGACTTTGGCTGTTTTTCGCCGTCGATAATCCAGTCGGCGTTGAAAATCTTGTGACGACAGTGCTCGGAGTTCGCCTGAGCGAACATATAGAGCTCGATGTCGTTCGGATTGCGGCCCAGTCTGGTGAAGGCATCGAGCAGGTAATCAATTTCGTCATCGGCCAGCGCCAGGCCGAGCGTGCGGTTAGCCTGCTCCAGCGCCTCGCGCCCTCCGCCCAGCACGTCTACGCTTTTCAGCGGCTGCGGCTCATGATGCGCGAACAGCTGTTCTGCCGCGCTGAGCTCCGTGAACACGGTTTCCATCATGCGGTCGTGCAGCAGGCTGGCCAGCTGCTGCCACTGCGCGTCAGTCAGCTGCGGTGCCTGTACATAGAAGGCCAGACCGCGCTCCAGGCGCAATACCTGTGGCAGGTCGCAGTTGTGGGCGATATCGGTGGCTTTCGATGACCAGGGAGAAATGGTGCCGGGACGCGGCGTCACCAGCAACAGACGCCCTTGTGGCGCATGTTCGGCGAGAGAAGGACCGTATTTCAGCAGACGCTGCAGGCGGGCTTGCTGTTCCGCGCTGAGCGGTGCGCTGACATCGGCGAAATGGACGTACTCGGCGTAAATATCACTCACCGGCAGATGAGCGTCCTGAAAGCGGGTCAGCAGTTTGTTTACACGAAATGCCGACAGAGCGGGCGAACCACGCAGAATTTCCATCATTAAAGATCTCTCGTCTTCGAAGCGCCGGGCGACGCTTCATGGGGCGCAACAGGGAAAACGGGCGGTATTATAGAGAAATGGCACGGGTTACGAAACCGTTTGCGCAGAAAAACTGAGCCTCAGGATTTGCCTGAATTTTGCGCAAATCTTGCTATATAAGTTGCCCTGTTGCGCTTTGTTGCGCAAAATGCCCCTCGCTCTGGGAGTGCAAAACAACATAAATACTGCCTTTAAAAGACAGAGGCCTGTGAGCCATTACGAGACAACTATTTGAAACGCCTGAAATTAAATTATCTGTTTATCGGTCTGATCACCGTGCTGCTTGCGCTGGCGCTGTGGCCGTCCATCCCCTGGTACGGGGGCGGAAAAGACGCGTTATCACAGATCAAATCGCGGGGAGTGTTGCGCATCAGTACCGTCAACTCGCCGCTGACTTACTACACCATCAATAACGCACCAGCCGGCATGGACTACGAGCTGGCGAAGCGTTTCGCCGATTATCTTGGCGTGAAGCTGGAAGTCACGGTGCGGCCCAACCTCGGCGACCTGTTTGACGATCTCGACGACGGCAAAGCCGACCTGCTGGCCGCCGGGCTGATCTACAACAGCGAGCGCCTCAGCCGTTATCAGAGTGGCCCGAGCTACTATTCCGTGTCGCAGCAGCTGGTGTATCGCATCGACAAGCCGCGGCCCAAAAACCTTGGTGATCTGAAAGGCCGGCTGATTGTGCAGTCCGGTTCAGCCTATCTGTCAACGTTACGTTCCGCCAAAGCGGACAGCTACCCCGATCTCGACTGGGCCATTTCCACCGATATGGGCCAGAAAGCGCTGCTGGAAGCGGTTGCCGACGGCAAGCTTGACTATACCGTGGGGGATTCGGTGACCATCGGCCTGCTGCAGCGCATCCATCCACAGCTGGCGGTGGCGTTTGATATTACCGATGAAGAGCCGGTGACCTGGTATCTGCCGCGTAACGATGACGATAGCCTGAACGCCGCCATGCTCGACTTCTACAGTCAGATGGGGGAAGAAGGCACCATGGCGCGGCTGGAAGAGAAGTATCTCGGCCACGTCGGCACCTTTGATTATGTCGATACCCGCACCTTCCTGCGCGCAATTGATAACACGCTGCCGGATATCAAGCCGCTGTTTGAGAAGTACGCGTCCAGTATCGACTGGCGCCTGCTGGCGGCGATTTCCTACCAGGAGTCGCACTGGAATCCGCAGGCGACCTCGCCCACCGGCGTGCGTGGCATGATGATGCTTACGCGCAATACCGCTGACAGCCTCGACGTGAACGATCGTCTCGATCCGGAACAGAGCATTCGCGGTGGCAGCGAATACCTGCGGCGCATGATGGAAAAAGTGCCGGAGACCATTCCGGAAGATGAACGCATCTGGTTTGCGCTGGCGGCCTATAACATGGGCTACGCACATATGCTGGATGCACGCCGGCTGACGCTTAAACAGGGCGGCAATCCGGACAGCTGGGCCGACGTTAAGCTGCGCCTGCCGATGCTGAGCCAGAAGCGCTATTACGCGCAGACCACTTACGGCTATGCGCGCGGCCACGAAGCTTATAACTACGTTGAGAACATCCGTAAGTATCAGATCAGCCTGGTAGGCTATCTGCAGGAGCAGGAGAAACGGCTGGCGCAGCAGTCGGCGCTGGAAGCGGAACTCGGTGCCGGTTATCCGGCTGTCGAACCGAAGATTGCGATGAACTAATCGGCGCGCAGCGCCTGCCGCTGCGCACGTTTCTGTTCCCGGCGCATGCGGAAAAAGTCGCTCAGCAGCGTGGCGCACTCCTCGGCCAGCACGCCATGCGCAATCTCAATCTGATGATTCATGCCCGGATGGCCGATCACATCCAGCAGCGAACCGGCGGCGCCAGTTTTCTCATCCTTCGCGCCATAGACCAGACGGGTAATCCGGCTGTGCACCATGGCACCCGCACACATCACGCACGGCTCCAGCGTCACGTATAAGGTGGTGTCGAGCAGCCGGTAATTATCAATCACTTTGCCGCCCTGACGCAGCGCCATAATCTCGGCATGCGCGGTGGGATCGCACTGGCTAATCGGCCGGTTCCAGCCCTCGCCAATCACTCTGTCACCCTGCACCAGTACCGCACCGACCGGCACTTCGCCCTGCTCCCACGCACGCCGCGCCAGTTCAAGCGCGTGGCGCATCCAGTATTCATCAGTTTGTGGGTTCAACGGGCAACTCCTGCGGATTAACAAGGCGGCGCATTATAGACGGAATCCAGCTGCGATTCACTCCAGCTGTTGCAGTTCACCGCGCGGCGTCACGCGCCAGCGGTGCTGGCAGAAAAACAGCAGCGGGTTATCCTGCTTGCTGTCGCTGTAGCCGCTGTAAAGCTGCAGCGGCGTACCGATTTTTTCCTCGAGCTGCGCCACTTTTTCATGGCCGAGACAGCGCATGGCTAATACCCGGCCACCACGGCCCGGCTTCATCTGGCTGGCGATCAGTTTCACGCGCGGCAGAAACGCGGAATCAAAATAGACCTGCTCCACCAGCGACTGCGGCGAGCCGGTAATCAGCCAGACATCGGCGTCTTCACTGCTGAGGTAGTCAGTCAGCCGCTGCTGCACCACCGGAAACGCGGTAACGCGCTCGCGAAACCAGCGGGCAAATTCGGCCTCACGCTGGCGCAGCGTGGCCTCACGATGGCCAAAGGTGATAGCCCACAGCAACAGGCTCATCGGCCAGCGCGCGGCGCGGCCCTTTATCAGCATACCCATGCCGATGACCGGCAGCAGCGGCACCACCAGCACCAGATTGAGCGGCTGGCGGCGCAGCAGATAACGCATAAATGTGCCAAACATGTCCTGCTGATGCAGCGTGCCGTCCAGGTCAAAAAATACCACGCGGCGATGCGAACCCTTTGTCAAACCCGACTCCTTTTTCTAAACGCGGCGATACCTGCTCTACAGTGTAGCCAGCATCGCGCGCCGGGGCGAAAGCTGTCATTTTTAATTCCAGTGGCTACAATGCCATTTGAATAGTTTATTCTCTGCGTCGGCGCGATGTCATCTGACATTCCTGGCCAGACATTTCCTTCCGCGAGCGGCTAAGCTGTGTGCGGGACTATGGATTAAGGATCGGACATGAGTTCATTGCTGCGAATTCGCCAGCTCTACCCACGCCTGGCGCTGAACGAGCGTCGGCTGGCGGATTTTTTGCTGTCGCAGCCTGATCGGGCACGGCATCTGAGTTCACAAAAACTGGCGGAAGAGTCAGGCGTCAGCCAGTCGAGCGTGGTGAAGTTCGCCCAGAAACTGGGTTACAAAGGCTTTCCGGCGCTGAAGCTGGCGCTGAGTGAGTCGCTGGCCGACCGCGATGCCATCACCGTGCACAACCACATTCTGAGTGACGATCCGCTTAAAGTTGTCGGCGAAAAGCTGCTGACGGAAAAAATTTCGGCGATTCGCGCCACGCTGGATATCAACAGCGAAGAGAAACTCACGGAAACGCTGCAGCTGCTGAAAAACGCCAACCGCATTCTGCTGGTCGGCATTGGCGCTTCCGGGCTGGTGGCGAAAGATTTTTCGTGGAAGCTGATGAAGATTGGCATCAACGCCGTCGCCGAGCAGGACATGCACGCGCTGCTGGCCAGCGTTCAGGCGATGGCACCCGGCGATGTGCTGCTGGCAATCTCCTACACCGGCGAACGTCGCGAGATCAACCTCGCGGCACAGGAAGCCGCAGCCATTGGCGCCGATGTGCTGGCGTTCACCGGCTTTACCCCGAATTCGCTGCAGCAGTGCGCGACGGTCTGCCTGTACACCGTCGCCGAGGAGCAGAGCACGCGCAGCGCGGCCATCTCCTCCACCAGCGCCCAGCTGGCGCTGACCGATCTGCTGTTTATGGCGCTGGTGCAGAACGATCCGGAACGCGCCTCCAGCCATATTCGTCACAGCGAGGAGCTAGTGAAAAAGCTGGTCTGATTGCCCCATGATCAGGGTATTCCCCACCCTGCCTTAGCCCGAAATTGATCATCGGGCGGGGCAATGCTTTTGTTGCCTGTCGTTATCCTTGTTTCGGCCCGATTAAACGCATTTTCAGCATCGGGCTTGCAGGATAATTTCCGATGTATATGATCAGGGCAAATTTACTCATCTCTCTCGTCATGCTGAAACTTATTTCCCGTTATGCAGGAATTGGCGTTATCAACACCGCGATTCACTGGACGGTGTTTGCGCTTATTCTCAAGCTGTTCGAGTCAGGCCAGGCTATGGCAAACTTTGGTGCATTCTGCGTTGCGGTGACGTTTTCTTTTTTTGCTAATGCCCGCTGGACCTTCTCTTCTGCAGCCACGCCCTTGCGTTACCTGCTTTATGTCAGCTTTATGGGAGGCATGGCGGCGCTGGTTGGCTGGATGGCCGACGCCTGCACGCTTTCCCCGGTGATTACCCTGATACTCTTTTCCTTTATTAGCCTGGGTTGCGGCTTCATCTACTCTAATTACATCGTTTTCAGGGAAGTAAAATGAAATTGTCTCTCGTCGTGCCCGTCTTCAATGAAGAGGAAACCATTCCGCTCTTTTATCAGGCGGTTCGTCATGAATTAGCCGGCTATCAGGTGGAAATTGTTTTTATCAATGACGGCAGTAGCGATGGCAGCGAAAACATCATCAATGCTCTGGCCATCTCGGATCCGCTGGTCATTGCGCTGTCATTTACCCGCAATTTCGGCAAAGAACCCGCGTTGTTTGCCGGACTAGAGCATGCCACCGGTGACGCGGTTATCCCGATTGATGTTGATCTGCAGGATCCCATCGCCGTTATCCATCAACTGGTTGAACGCTGGCAAGCGGGTGCCGATGTGGTTCTGGCTAAACGGAAAGATCGCAGCGCCGATGGGCATGTCAAACGTAAAACAGCCGAGTGGTTTTATCACTTTCACAACCAAATCAGCTCGCCGAAAATAGAGGAAAACGTTGGCGATTTTCGTCTGCTGTCGCGCGAGACGGTAGAACATATAAAAAGCCTGCCGGAAAGGAATCTGTTCATGAAGGGCATTTTATCCTGGGTTGGCGGTAAAACAGCGATTGTGGAATATGATCGGGCTGAACGCGTCACAGGGGTGTCGAAATTTAATGGCTGGAAATTGTGGAATCTGGCATTAGAAGGATTAACCAGTTTTTCCACCTTCCCCTTACGCATCTGGAGTTACATCGGCGGTAGCGTCGCGTTACTCTCCTTTCTTTATGGATTCTGGATGATCATCGATAAACTGCTCTGGGGCAATCCGGTGGCGGGTTACCCTTCGTTGCTGGTTTCCATTCTGTTTTTGGGTGGAGTGCAACTTATCGGCATCGGTGTTCTGGGCGAATATATTGGCCGAATCTACATTGAGTCCAAACAAAGACCACGCTACGTGATTAAGAGCAGGAAATGAAAAAAACAGTTTTTGAGCGTCATCCCTCCGCCATGTATCTGATACTGGCCATCGCTTTACTCATCGGTTATAGCCCGGTTTATTTATCAACATACGGATTTTCCGACGACTGGTTCTATTTATACGCATCCACTACCGATGCATTCAGTATTTTCAAATGGGATATCTTATCGGGCCGACCTTTTTATGGTGCCATCCGCTACTTCTTCGCTTTCCTGATCGATGACGTGCAGGATTTGACCTGGCTCCGTGTACTCTCATTATTAAGCCTGATTTTACTGGGCGGGTACATCATCCGTTTCCTAGAGCGTCGCAGCATTTTCGCCAGCGCGGTCCAGCGTCTGACGTTTGCCACGTTGATTTGTTTGCTGCCTTCATTTCAGGTTTTTGTCGGCTGGACAGTCTGCTTTCCTTATGTCCTGTCCGTGCTGCTGGCGGGCATCAGTTACTCAACGCTGGCGGAAAACAAAGGCCTGGGCCGGGTGCTACTGTCGGCTATTTGCCTGACGCTTTCCTTTGCGATTTACCAACCCGCAGCCATGAGCTTTTTATTCTTTGCCCTGCTCGATCTGGGCATGACCCGGAATAATTATCAGCGCAGCGCGGTGATCAAGCTGATGTTGATGCTGGGATTTGGCATGGTGATGGCACTGGTACTGGCGAAAGTTCTGCCGCTCGTGCTGTTCAATGAAGTACTGGCCAGAACCAATATCACCTTAGCGCCGCTGAAAAAAATCACCTGGTTTATCGCTGAGCCGCTCAGAAATGCGCTGTGCAACTTTGATACCGGGCGCTCGATTGTCAGTATTATCATCTCCTGCTCACTGATCATCGTGGGCATTGTGAAGGCACCCGATTTCAAACCGCGTAAAGCTTTTCTGTTCCTGTTTTTCCTGCTGGCGGCGGGCATTCCTAATCTTTTGGTGAGTGAGGACTGGGCAGCCTATCGCACGGTTATCGCGCTGTCGTTAATCACTACCTCAGCCTTCATTGCTGGCTTATTCGTGATCTTTAATAAGCTGAAGATAACCACGTCTGCCAGTATCGTTTGCCTCGTTATTGCAGTGCTCTCATGCATGCTGAATATTCAGAAGGGCTTTTCTACGCCTCAGCAGCGCGAGTATCAGTTGTTAAGCAACGCAATCATAGAGAACGTGCCTGCAGAATATTCTGGCCAGCTTTATTATCGTATCGATAGTGACAACTTACCTGCTGTCGCAAAATCCAAAAAATACGATGAGTTCGGTTCGCTTTCGCTGGGTATGCCATGGTCCTTTGCCGGTATGGCCGACGCGATTAAAAAAGAGCACGCGATGAAGTTTTCCTTGCCAAAGGCGCCCGTTATCTACGGCAGCGATCAATGTCCAGGTGACTGTCTGACGCTGGATGCCACCCACGTGCTGGCACCGGTAAAATAAAGGCCAGCGCCGCCACTATTTCGCTAACCGCGCAACGGCTCTGCTTACCGTTGCGTGGTTTTCTGGCTATGGCGCGA
Source organism: gamma proteobacterium symbiont of Scutellera amethystina (assembly GCF_059730845.1). Taxonomy (NCBI): domain Bacteria; kingdom Pseudomonadati; phylum Pseudomonadota; class Gammaproteobacteria; species gamma proteobacterium symbiont of Scutellera amethystina. The sequence continues at coordinate 1,130,668 of NZ_AP035935.1, read as the reverse complement.
CATCAGATCGGCTGGCGGCTGAATACTACGCTAAGTCATTTTTTGAACGCCACCCGGCGTGATAATATGCGTGCCGCTCAGCGGAACGCCCCGCTGGTTTACGCCTGCATCGATTGAACAATCACACTGCAAAGCGCTATTTCAGCAGGCGTTTTGCGCCAGAGAGCGGAATTAACCATGAAACATGCAATGAAAACAAGCAACTGATGAGCTTATGCAATGGCACTGATAATTACTGAGCGCTGCATTAACTGCGACATGTGCGAGCCTGAGTGCCCGAACCAGGCGATTAGCATGGGTGAATCGATCTATCAGATCGACGCTGACCGCTGCACCGAGTGCGTGGGTCATTATGATGAGCCGACCTGTCAGAGCGTCTGCCCGATTGATAACACTATTCTTTCAGACCCGCAGCACGTGGAAAGTCGCGACGCGCTGTGGGAGAAATTTGTGCTGCTGCACGCTTAATCTTCGATAATCACCGTGGCGCAGGCATAGTGGCGCTCGTCGGCCAGCGTGACGTGCACATGCTGCACGCCCAGCTGGCTGGCAATCACTTTGGCCTGTTCAAAGAAGCGCAGGCCAGGCTTCCCCAGCGCATCGTTGTACACTTCAAACTGATTGAACGCTAAGCCGCCGCGAATGCCGGTGCCGAAGGCTTTTGCCGCCGCCTCTTTCACCGCAAAACGTTTGGCGAGGAAGCGCACCGGCTGCTGATGCGCCTGATACTGCTGCCACTCAGCTTCGCTCAGCACGCGGCGCGCCAGACGATCGCCGGAGCGTTCAATCACGCCGGCGATACGCTCGATCTCGACGATATCGCTGCCCAGCCCCAGAATGGCCATTAGCGACGCGCTTCCCGCATCAGCGCCTTCATGTCGCTGACCGCCGCTGCAAGACCGCTGAACAGCGCACGACCAATAATCGCGTGACCAATGTTCAGCTCATGCATTTCCGGCAGCGCAGCAATCGGCTGAACGTTGTGATACGTCAAACCGTGGCCAGCATTGACCTTCAGGCCGCGGCTGGCAGCAAAGGTCGCAGCGCTGGCGATACGCGCCAGTTCGGCATCGCGTGCCAGCCCTTCCGCTGCTTCAGCATAGGCGCCAGTGTGAATTTCAATGTAAGGCGCACCGCTGGCGACCGCCGCTTCAATCTGGCGCTGATCGGCATCGATAAACAGCGACACCAGAATGCCCGCCTCGCTCAGCTGTTTGACTGCCGCGTTGACTTTGTCCTGCTGACCGGCCACATCAAGGCCGCCTTCGGTGGTCACTTCCTGACGCTTTTCCGGCACCAGGCAGACAAAATGCGGTTTGATGTCGCAGGCGATGCCCACCATTTCGTCGGTGACTGCCATCTCAAGATTCATGCGGGTATGAATGGTGTCGCGCAGAATCCGCACGTCGCGGTCGGTGATGTGACGGCGATCTTCACGCAGATGTACGGTAATGCCGTCTGCGCCCGCCTGCTCCGCGACAAACGCGGCCTGTACCGGATCGGGATAATTTGTGCCACGTGCGTTACGTACGGTGGCGATGTGATCGATGTTGACCCCTAACAGCAACTCAGCCATGACAATCCTTAAATGTGTTCAGTATGTTTGCAGTGTAACGCGCAGAGCCTGTCAGGTGCATCACCCGCGCTCGTCGTTTGCCACGTTCGGTCGTTTTTTCGGCACAAACTGACGGAACAGCTCCTGACTCTTCAGCGGCTTACCGCCCAGATAAGGTTTCAGCGCCATGCGCGTGAAGCGTTTGGCGGCACGCAGCGTATCGGCATCGGGAAATTCGCGCTCCCACAGCGCGCGCAGCTGGCGGCCAGTGAAACTGCGCTGATTGACCACCAGACTGGCGATAAAGCCCTTCTCTTCGCGATAGCTGTAGGTCATGCTGTCGTCAACCGCCTCGCCGCTGCCGGCGCAGTGCAGAAAGTCGACGCCGTAGCCCAGGTGGCCAAGCAGTGCCAGCTCAAAACGGCGCAGCGCTGGCTCGGGCGAACCGTTGGCCGCCGCCAGCGTCTGGATACATGAGAGATAATCGAAGAACAGTTCGGAGAAGGGAATTTCCTGCTCCAGCACCCGCGACAGCAGCTCGTTAACATACAGGCCGCAGTAGAGCGTGATGCCGCTGAGCGGCAGCGCCAGCGACACCGCTTCGGCGTTACGCAGGGTTTTGACTTCGCCACGGCCACCCCAGCGCACCAGTAGCGGTGTGAAGGGTTGCAGTGCGCCTTTAAGCTGGGAACGGCGCGAGCGTGCGCCCTTGGCAAGGACGCGGACGCGTCCCTGACTTTCGCTGAACAGATCGAGCAGCAGGCTGGTTTCGCTGTAAGGGCGACTATGCAGCACAAAGGCGCGTTGCCAGCCTTCCATCAATTAGTCGTCTGTATAACCCAGGCTGCGCAGCGCACGTTCGTCATCCGCCCAGCCCGATTTCACTTTAACCCACAGCTCGAGATGGACTTTCGCCTCGAACATCTCTTCCATGTCTTTACGCGCTTCGATACCGATGGTTTTGATTTTGGCACCCTTGTTGCCAATCACCATCTTCTTCTGCCCTTCGCGCTCAACCAGAATCAAACCGTTGATGTCATAGCCGCCGCGCTCGTTAGAGACGAACTGCTCAATCTCCACGGTAACCGAATACGGTAACTCGGCGCCGAGGAAGCGCATCAGTTTTTCACGGATGATTTCTGAAGCCATGAAACGCTGCGAGCGATCGGTGATGTAGTCCTCCGGGAAGTGGTGATCCGACAGCGGCAGGCGCTTGCGGGCGATCTCCGCAATGGCATCCACGTTTTTACCGGTTTCGGCGGAGATCGGCACGATCTCGAGGAAGTTCATCTGCTGGCTGAGGAACTGCAGGTGCGGCAGCAGGATGCTTTTATCCTGGATGTTGTCGACTTTGTTTACCGCCAGCACTACCGGCACTTTGCCGTCACGCAGCTTGTTCAGCACCATCTCATCGTCAGGCGTCCAGCGCGTACCTTCCACGACAAAAATCACCAGCTCAACATCGCCGATGGAGCTGCTGGCAGCACGGTTCATCAGGCGGTTGATCGCCCGCTTCTCTTCCATGTGCAGCCCGGGTGTATCCACGTAGATCGCCTGGTAAGCGCCTTCGGTATGAATACCCATGATGCGGTGGCGCGTGGTTTGCGGTTTGCGCGAGGTGATCGACACCTTCTGCCCCAGCAGCTGGTTCAGTAAGGTGGATTTGCCGACGTTAGGCCGGCCGACAATCGCGATAAAGCCGCTGTATGTTTCGAGTTCGCTCATTCGGGTCCTGATTGGGCAGCCTCACTGCTGAAGCTGCGAAATGACAATTTATTCGAGGCCAAGTTTGATCAATGCCTGTTCGGCAGCGGCCTGCTCTGCTTTACGGCGGCTGGAGCCCACGCCCACCACCGGTTCAGCCATCCCACTCACCTGACAGTGAATGGTGAATTCCTGATCGTGCGCTTCGCCACGCACCTGCACCACCAGATAAGACGGCAGCGGCAGATGACGGCCCTGCAGATACTCCTGCAGGCGCGTTTTCGGATCTTTTTGCTTATCGCCCGGGCTGATCTGCTCAAGGCGATTCTGATACCAGTCGAGAATCAGCTTCTCGACCGTCTGAATATTGCTGTCGAGGAAGATGCCGCCTATCAGCGCCTCTACGGTATCCGCGAGGATGGATTCCCGGCGGAACCCACCGCTTTTCAGCTCGCCCGGCCCCAGACGCAGACATTCGCCCAGCTCAAACTCGCGCGCCATTTCGGCCAGCGTGTTGCCGCGTACCAGCGTTGCACGCATGCGGCTCATGTCGCCTTCGTCCACGCGCGGGAAGCGGTGATACAGCGCGTTGGCAATCACATAGCTGAGGATAGAATCGCCAAGAAATTCAAGACGCTCGTTATGTTTGCTGCTGGCGCTGCGGTGAGTCAGAGCCTGCTGCAGTAATTCCGGATGAGTAAAAGTGTAGCCCAGTTTGCGCTGCAGCTTGTTAATGAGGATGGGGTTCATGCGATTCCAGTTGTTCTGTGCGTCTGTGACTCTGCATACCAAACAGGGCTGAAGTTCCAGCACGTTCTGTTTGGTGTGCAGTGGCTCCCTGACTCGCAGGAAGCCAACCGTTTTTAAATCAGTGAATACCGCCAATGCGACTCAGTCGCACGCCGGTCGGCCACTGTCCTTCCTGTTTCTCAAAGCTCATCCAGATAGCAACCGCTTTGCCGACCAGATTCTTCTCGGGCACAAAGCCCCAGTAGCGGCTGTCGGCGCTGTTATCACGGTTATCGCCCATCATGAAGTATTGCCCCTGCGGCACAATCCACGTGGCCTGCGGCTGACCCGGCTGCTGATAATACATGCTCGCCTGGCTCTGCGCTTCGTTCACCAGCAGGATATCGTGCGTGACGTTGCCCAGCGTCTCTTTGCGCGTGCCAAGACGCAGGCCGCCCCGCAGCGTTTCGCCCTGCGGCACCTGGTAGAAACCGTTGCCGGTTTCGTTACCATCAAAGCCGCTGAAGGTCTGGATGAAATCGCTCGGCTCAATGTTGGTATAGGTCACCGGCAGCGCCGTGTCACACTTGCCCGTGCCGCAGCCTGGGTTGATGGTCAGCGTTTTGCTGTAAGGATCAAACACCACTTTGTCGCCCGGCAGACCGATCACGCGCTTGATGTAATCCACGCTCGGATCTTTCGGGTATTTGAACACCGCGACATCTCCGCGCTGCGGATGGCCGGTCGGGATCAGCGTGGTTTGCGTGATCGGATCTTTGATGCCGTAAGCAAATTTCTCCACCAGGATGAAGTCGCCAATCAGCAGCGTCGGCATCATCGAGCCAGAAGGGATCTGAAACGGTTCGAAGATAAACGAGCGCACGATCAGTACCACCGCCAGCACCGGGAACACCGACGCTGCGGTTTCAACCCAGCCCGGCTGCGCGGCCACTTTGGCCAGCGTTTTGCTGTCGAGCGAATTACCTGCCTGAGCCTGTGCCGCCGCCTGCTTTGCCCGGCGCGCCGGGGCCCACTTAAAGCGATCGATACACCAGATGATGCCGGTTAACAGAGTGGCAATCACCAGAATCAGGGCGAACATGTTAGCCATTAAAGTTCCTTATTTGCTGTCTTTACCGACATGCAGAATGGCAAGGAATGCTTCCTGCGGCAGCTCAACGTTGCCGACCTGCTTCATTCGCTTCTTACCTTCTTTCTGCTTCTGCAACAGCTTTTTCTTACGGCTGACGTCACCGCCATAGCATTTCGCCAGGACGTTTTTACGCAGCTGTTTCACTGTTGAGCGAGCGATAATGTGGTTGCCGATTGCAGCCTGAATCGCAATATCGAACTGCTGGCGCGGGATCAGATCTTTCATCTTCTCCACCAGCTCGCGGCCACGATACTGTGAGTTATCACGGTGCGTAATCAGCGCCAGCGCATCAACGCGTTCTGAGTTAATCAGGACGTCGACGCGCACCATGTCAGAGGTCTGGAAACGTTTGAAGTTATAGTCCAGCGACGCATAGCCGCGCGACGTTGATTTCAGACGGTCGAAGAAGTCGAGTACCACTTCCGCCATCGGAATCTCATAGGTCAGCGCAACCTGTTTGCCGTGGTAAACCATGTTAGTCTGCACACCGCGTTTTTCGATACACAGCGTAATGACGTTGCCCAGAAACTCCTGCGGCAGCAGCATATGACACTCAGCGATCGGTTCGCGCAGTTCAGCAATATTATTCAGCGGCGGCAGCTTCGATGGGCTGTCGACGTACACCACTTCTCCGTCAGTGGTTTCCACTTCGTACACAACCGTTGGCGCGGTGGTGATCAGGTCGAGATCGTATTCACGCTCCAGACGCTCCTGGATGATCTCCATGTGCAGCAGGCCGAGGAAGCCACAGCGGAAGCCAAAGCCCAGCGCGGTGGAACTCTCTGGCTCATAGAACAGCGAGGCGTCATTCAGGCTCAGCTTGCCTAAGGCATCACGGAAAGCTTCGTAGTCGTCAGAGCTTACCGGGAACAGACCGGCATACACCTGCGGCTTCACTTTTTTGAAGCCCGGCAGCGCTTTATCCGCAGGGTTGCGCTGCAGCGTCAGGGTATCGCCCACCGGGGCGCCGAGGATGTCTTTGATGGCGCACACCAGCCAGCCTACCTCGCCACACTTCAGCTCGGTACGGTCAATTTGTTTTGGCGTGAAAATACCGAGACGGTCAGCGTTGTACACCTGGCCAGTACTCATTACCTTCACTTTATCGCCTTTACGCAGCGTGCCGTTTTTAATACGGATCAGCGACACCACACCGAGGTAGTTATCAAACCATGAGTCGATGATCAGCGCCTGCAGCGGACCTTCCGCATCACCTTCCGGCGGCGGAATATCCCGCACCAGACGCTCCAGCACATCCGGTACGCCGACGCCGGTTTTCGCCGAGCAACGCACCGCATCCGCGGCGTCAATGCCGACGATATCTTCAATCTCTTCCGCCACGCGCTCCGGGTCGGCCGCAGGCAGGTCGATCTTGTTCAGTACCGGTACCACTTCCAGATCCATTTCCATGGCGGTGTAGCAGTTCGCCAGGGTCTGCGCTTCAACGCCCTGACCTGCATCAACCACCAGCAATGCCCCTTCACAGGCCGCCAGCGAGCGGGAAACTTCATAAGAGAAGTCAACATGGCCTGGGGTGTCGATAAAATTGAGCTGGTAAGTTTCACCGTTTGGCGCGTGGTAATCGAGCGTAACGCTCTGCGCTTTAATGGTGATGCCGCGCTCGCGCTCCAGATCCATCGAATCCAGAACCTGCGCCGCCATCTCACGATCGCTCAGGCCACCGCAAATCTGAATCAAACGGTCAGAGAGCGTTGATTTGCCGTGGTCAATGTGAGCGATAATGGAGAAATTTCGTATGTGCTTCATTTATATGAATATCTTCACGTAGAAAATCAGTTGAAAACGTGAGCACAGACACATTCAGGCAAGTGAGCTTTACCCGGAACCCTGTCAGCCTCATTAATGACGACGCATATTACACTGTTAACGCCGCGCGTTAAAGAATGGAACTGCGGGGAATCGCAACAGAATTCAGCGATTAAGACGAAATGAAAAGGCCGCGCAATACGCGGCCTGAACGGGGATCAACTGTGGTTTTCCACCCGTAGCGCATCAGGCGGGAGCGCAACGCTGAGAATCACCGGCTGGAACGCTTCGCGATCGCCAAACCGGCTGGAAACCCCTTTGGCAACAATAAAGCCGCCAACGCCACCCAGCAGCGCACCGCAGGCCGCCGCCAGGTCGCTGTGGAACAGCATCTGGAACAGGCCCGCGACCAGGAACAGACCGAACAGCGGCGTCATATACACCAGCAGCGCAGAACCGAGCAGGCTGCTTTCGCGAATGCCCAGCTCAATGCGCTGGCCCGGCTGTAGCGGCTCCGGACTGGCGATGGTCATCACATGGGCATTTTTCGGTCCCAGCTGGTTGAGCGCATGGCTGCCGCAGCCTTTGCGCGCTGAACAACTGTTGCAGGAGGTTTTCGCTTCCGAATGCAGAGTAGCGACGCCCTCTTTCCATGCCACCACGGTGGCCCATTCTCTCATCATTTTGTGGCACCTGAATCTATACTGTCCGCGATACGTTTGGCAGTGGTCGGCGGCAATTCGCCCACCACGGTAATTTCACGATTATCGCGCACTTCGGTCTGCACCGTACGACGCCCAGTGCGCAATGACTGTGGCGAACTGCTTTTATCGGCAGGCGTGATGTTAATAGCGAAGCTGAACAGGCCATCGCTGTACAGACGGGATTCTACGGTTTTGTTCATCGCCGGAATATCACGCCGGCTTTGCGAAATCAGCTTCATACCGGCCGGCAGCCAGCCCGGTTGCCAGCTGAGCTGCACTTTGTCGCCCGCCGGTAACGACAGCGACGGCGGCAGATTGGCTTTTTCCAGCCCCTGCATCAGATTGCGCACGCCTTCATCGACGGCAAAACTGATGACGCGGAACTGCTCCAGCGTCTCACCGTCGCGATCCAGCAAATCAATCCGCAGCGGCAATTTGGTATCGACGTCCAGCCACACCACGTAGCTGTAACGCGTGCCGTCTCGCGACACGATGCGCACCACTTCGCACATCTGATCGGCCATGCGGGAACGCCCTACCGGAATAAAATCGTAGGCATCGCCGAGGCGCGAGAAGTCAGCGAACATCAGCGCCGGCAGCGCATCAATAATGTGGTTGCCCGGCAGCGAGAACGGATCGAGACCCGGTTCGAAATAGCTGATGTCGTTGCCGCGCTGGATCACCTCACGGCGCGGTCCGTCCATCTGTAATAGCTGGGCGAATACGCGATTGTCGATAACCGCATGGCGGTAACGCAGGGATTCAATGCCCAGACGTGAGACATTGATATAGGCGAATTCGTAGTTGAGGTTCTGGCTGGCCTGCTCCATCTGCTGTAACAACGCCCCGGACGCAGATGTCTGCGCCGGGGCGGTAGATGACCAAAGCAGGCTGCCTGCCAGCAGGCTAACGGCACACCAAAGCTGCTTCATTACTGCTGTTGAGTTCCTAACGACTGAGTTCCGGGAACGTTAGCCTGCGCCTGTTGCGGCGCATTGCTTTCAAACTGCACCTGATCGGCATGCAGACGGCGTTGCAGTTCGTAATCCTGCAGCATGGCATTCACGCGGCGACGCTGCTCCTGCACCTGCTGATTTGAGCTGTTGGTGTCAAAAGCATCAGACGGCACGCCCAGGCTGACCGGTGACGCTTTACCCATCATCGGTAAGGTATTAAAGGCTGGCGCATCCGACGTTTCCGTCGCACTACCCGCTGGTGAGCTGTTGTAGTGCTGCACACCGACGATCACCGCCAGCGACACACAGGCCGCCACACCGATCTGCGTGACCTGAGCAACCCAGCCGCCACCGCGACGCCAGAACGGCATTTTCTGCCAGCGCGACGGCTCCGGCTGTGCTTCCGGGATCAACGAAGTCACTTTGCGCACCGGCTCGTTTTCGATGGCGGCAGCAACGCGTGCGGAGATATCAAAATGCAGCACTTCGCCCACATCGCCCCGCAGGGTGTCGCGGATCAGATGGTAGCTCTCCCAGCTTTTTTGTAGATCTGCATCCTTCGATAACGACGCCAGCAGCTCGTTATCTAAAGTTTCACCATCCATTAAAGCGGAAAGTTTTTCTTTCTGCATGTTTTGGTACCCTTCCAGTAGCCGTTATCACTGACGTTGGATAAGCGGTTGAACTTTATTATCAATGGCTTCCCGGGCCCGGAAGATACGTGAACGTACGGTACCTACCGGACAATCCATGATGGCGGCGATCTCTTCGTAACTCAGACCATCCAGTTCCCGCAGGGTGATGGCCATACGCAGATCTTCAGGCAACGCCTCAATCGTCCGAAAAACAATTTGTTTCAGTTCGTCTGACAACATTAAGTTCTCAGGGTTCGAAATTTCTTTTAGCGCACCCGCACTTTCGAAATTTTCCGCGTCAATCGCGTCCACATCGCTGGACGGCGGCCGGCGCCCCTGAGCCACCAGATAATTCTTCGCGGTGTTGACCGCAATGCGGTACAGCCACGTGTAAAAGGCGCTATCACCCCGGAACGACTCCAGTGCGCGATACGCTTTAATGAAAGATTCCTGAACCACATCAGGCACATCGCCTGACGGGACATAACGTGAAACCAGGCTCGCCACTTTATGCTGGTATCGGATCACCAGTAAATTAAATGACTTTTGATCTCCTTTCTGAACCCGCTCAACGAGAACCTGATCCGTTAACTGCTCGCTCATCCGAGGTAATGTCTCCCCAAATCTCTTTTATGCGTAAGTGAACTGCCAGCACATCTCATTTATTGTGAGCAAGCATGCGCTTAGAGTCCCGTTCTGGCCTGAAGTTCACCACGACCTGATATTTTCTGTACCGGTGCCCTGACATCGTTGTTGTTGATGGTCTTTCAGTGTAGCGACTTACCGCACTGGTGGTGTCGTTGGCGGCACCGATAATCGCTGGCAGAGTACCCTATGACGCCGCATTTTTCACCTTTATTCCCTGAATTTTCAGCGTGTTTGGTATAAAAAACACTAATCGCTTATTTTCAGACATAACTTACTGAAATCGCATTACAATCTGATTATTGCGTCGAATTTTCCCGCGTTTTTTGTTCAAAATACTTCACACCAGCGGCGTCCGGGCTTATGCTCGGGGGACCTTTTGTTTAGTAAATTAAACATCATGAACCCCATTCCCGATCATAGCTGTGATGTACTGATTGTTGGCAGCGGCGCGGCCGGTTTATCTCTGGCGCTGCGGCTGGCACCGCACTATAAGGTAACGGTGCTGAGTAAAGCGCAGATTAGCGAAGGCTCCACGCTGTATGCACAGGGCGGGATTGCGGCGGTGTTTGATGAAAACGACAGCATTGAATCACACGTCGAAGATACGCTGATTGCCGGCGCAGGCCTGTGCGATCGTGAGACGGTGAATTTTATCGCCAGCAATGCGCGCCCGTGCGTACAGTGGCTGATCGATAACGGCGTGGCGTTTGATCGCGAGCCACAGGATAACGGCAAGGCGCGCTATCACCTGACGCGCGAAGGCGGTCACAGCCATCGCCGTATTTTACACAGCGCCGACGCCACCGGGCGCGCGGTCGAAACCACGCTGGTCAGCCAGGCGCTCAGCCATCCCAATATTCGCGTTATTGAACGCGCCAACGCGGTGGACTTAATCCTCTCTGATAAAATTGGCCTGCCCGGAACGCGGCGCGTGGTGGGCGCATGGATCTGGAATCGCAATCGCGAACAGGTTGAAACCTGCCGCGCCCGCAGCGTGGTGCTGGCCACCGGCGGTGCGGCGAAGGTGTATCAGTACACCACTAATCCGGATGTCGCTTCCGGCGACGGCATCGCGATGGCGTGGCGCGCCGGCTGCCGGGTGGCCAATCTGGAGTTCAATCAGTTTCACCCTACCTGCCTGTTTCATCCGCAGGCGCAAAACTTTTTGCTGACCGAAGCGCTGCGCGGCGAAGGTGCCTGGCTACTGCGCCCGGACGGTTCGCGCTTTATGCCGGATTTCGATGCGCGCGCCGAACTGGCACCGCGCGATATCGTGGCGCGCGCTATCGATCACGAAATGAAGCGCCTGGGCGTCGACTGCATGTATCTCGACATCAGCCATCAGCCGGCCAGCTTTGTGCGTGCCCACTTTCCGATGATTTATGACAAGCTGCTGACGTTTGGCCTCGATCTGACACAGCAGCCGATTCCGATTGTGCCCGCCGCGCATTACACCTGTGGCGGCGTGATGGTGGATCAGCATGGTCGCACCGACGTCGACGGGCTGTATGCGATTGGTGAGGTCAGCTACACCGGCCTGCATGGCGCTAACCGCATGGCATCAAACTCGCTGCTGGAGTGTCTGGTGTATGGCTGGTCGGCGGCCGAAGATATAGTGCGCCGTCTGCCGCAGATGCACGCCGTCGATCACCTGCCGGCGTGGGATGAAAGCCGCGTCGACGATGCCGATGAACGGGTGGTGATTCAGCACAACTGGCATGAGCTGCGGCTGTTAATGTGGGACTACATGGGCATCGTGCGTACCACCAAGCGGCTGGAGCGCGCTCTGCGCCGCATTACGCTGCTACAGCAGGAGATAGATGAATACTATGCGCATTTTCGCCTCTCCAACAATCTGCTGGAGCTGCGCAATCTGGTACAGGTGGCAGAGCTAATGGTGCGCTGTGCGCTGGCGCGCAAAGAGAGCCGCGGGCTGCACTTCACCCGCGACTATCCGCATACGCTGCCCGAGGCACAGCCTACGGTGCTGCAGCCGGTAGCCTAGCGGAACAGATAGAAATCGGTTACCAGGCTCAGCCAGTCCGCCGAGTAGCTTTTATCTTCATCACGAATGGCGAGACGCTCCTGCACGAGTTCGCCTGCGGCGGGTGAAAAGCCCAGCACCAGCCGGTTCGGCGGTCGCTGCGCGTAAGGTGCCACATCATAGCGATAACGCAGATGCCAGCCTTCGGCGCGCGCCAGTGCAATCAGGTTTTCGCCAGCATCCGCGGGCAGCACCACGCAAAACAGCCCCTCTTCTTCAATCAGCTGTGCCGCACAGCGCAGCAGGGTGGGATGATCAAGCGTTGCCGTGCTGCGCGCGGTATCGCGCTCGACGCTGGCCGAGGCCATACCCGGGGTGAAAAACGGCGGATTGCTGACAATCAGCGAGTAGCGTTTTTCTGCCTGCTCACTCCAGCTGACGATGTCCTGCGCATGCACCGCGATGCGATGCGCCCACGGCGACGCGGCGACGTTCTCCTGCGCCTGCGCGGCGGCGCTGCGCTCCAGTTCGACGGCATCAATACTGACGTCATCCGGCGTGCGCTGCGCCAGCATCAGCGCAATCAGGCCGCTGCCGCAGCCAATATCCAGTATGCGCCGTACGCCTGCCACCGGCGCCCAGGCACCGAGCAGCACCCCATCGGTGCCGACCTTCATGGCACAGCGATCGTGCGCGACAAAAAATTGCTTAAACGTGAACCCATCTTTTCTTAACATCGCCCGCGCTGGCGGTTGCAGCTGAGACATGCTTAACGACCATTGAATTTGCTCCTGCCGGAAGTGTAACGTGGTCGCGAAGTGAATTCACCTTCACCTGTGCAACACAAACAGATGAAGATTGTGGCTGAACTGTCTATAATCAGCGCCCCAAACTGAGGTAGACCATGACCGTAACCACATTCTCCGAACTCGAACTCGACGAAAGCCTGCTGGAAGCCCTGCAGGATAAAGGCTTCACGCGCCCGACTGCCATTCAGGCTGAGGCCATTCCTGCCGCGCTGGAAGGCCGTGACGTTCTGGGTTCGGCACCAACCGGAACGGGGAAAACCGCAGCCTACCTGCTGCCCGCTTTACAGCACCTGCTCGATTTTCCGCGTAAAAAATCAGGGCCGCCGCGCATTCTGATCCTCACGCCGACGCGTGAACTGGCGATGCAGGTTGCCGACCAGGCGCGCGAGCTGGCCAAACATACCCATCTCGATATCGCCACCATCACCGGCGGCGTGGCCTATATGAACCACGCGGAAGTGTTCAGTGAAAATCAGGACATCGTGGTCGCGACCACCGGCCGTCTGCTGCAGTACATCAAAGAAGAGAACTTTGACTGCCGCGCGGTAGAAACGCTGATTCTGGACGAAGCCGACCGCATGCTGGACATGGGCTTTGCGCAGGATATCGAGACCATTGCCGGTGAAACGCGCTGGCGCAAACAGACGCTGCTGTTCTCGGCCACGCTGGAAGGCGACAACATCAAAGATTTCGCCGAGCGCCTGCTGAACGATCCGGTAGCGATTGAAGCCGATCCAAGCAAAAGCGAACGCAAGAAGATTCAGCAGTGGTATTACCGCGCCGACAACCTTGAGCACAAAACCAAACTGCTGGTGCATCTGCTGAAGCAGCCGGAAGTGAAGCGCGCCATCGTGTTCGTGCGTAAACGTGAGCGCCTGCATGAGCTGGTGACCTGGATGCACGAAGCCGGCCTGCGCAGTAGCTACCTCGAAGGCGAAATGGTACAGGCTAACCGTAACGAAGCGATCAAACGCCTGAATGACGGTCGCGTTAACGTGCTGGTCGCGACCGATGTCGCCGCGCGCGGTATCGACATTGATAACGTCACCCACGTCATCAACTATGACTTACCGCGCACCGCCGATGTCTATTTGCACCGCATTGGCCGTACCGGCCGCGCCGGACGCAAAGGTACCGCAATCTCGCTGGTAGAAGCACATGACCATCCGCTGCTGGGTAAAATCAGCCGCTACGTCAACGAGCCACTGAAATCGCGCGTAATCGATGAGCTGCGTCCGGAAACGCGTGCACCGAGTGCTAAAGTCACCGGTAAACCGTCGAAAAAGGCGCTTGAGAAGCGCAAAGAGAAGAAAGCGAAAGAAGAAGAGAAACCGCGCGTGAAGAAACGTCACCGCGATACTAAAAATATCGGTAAACGCCGCAAGCCAAGCGGCAGCAGCACACCGGAGAGCGGTGCGGAATAAAACAGCATCGCGGCAATTAAATCGCCTCCCTGAGGCGATTTTTTGCTTTCTGGCCTGCTGAAAAAGCACTTTCGCGGCGTAAAATCTCTCAACCTGCCCTCTTCGCTCTTCAGGAAATAAAAAAAGCCGCGCCAGTAAGCACCGGCGCGGCTTGTATTGCTGTATGCGTTTTCGTCAGCCGATCAATTACAGGCTTTCGGTAAAGGTACGGGTGATAACGTCACGCTGCTGTTCTGGCGTCAGCGCGTTAAAGCGCACCGCATAGCCCGACACGCGAATGGTCAGCTGCGGATATTTTTCCGGATGCTTCACCGCATCTTCCAGCGTTTCACGGCGCAGCACGTTAACGTTGAGGTGCTGACCGCCTTCAACGCGTACCTGCGGTTTCTGCTCCAGTGGAATTTCACGGTAAGCAATCTCGCCAAGGTCGCTGACTGCAACAACCTGATCTTCCGTGAAATCGCCTTTTGCGCACAGGCAGCGGGCTTCGGCTTTCTCATTGTCCAGCAGCCAGAACGAGTTCAGCAGCTGCGGATTTTGTGCCTGAGTAATTTGAATACCGGTAATCATAGAGGCCTCCAGGGCTTAGCGCTGCGGCAGGAGCACAGCGCGGTTCTTCGGGTTATGTGATGCTCTGGTATATCACCGCGCTGACCGGCTCGTTTTGACCTGTATCAATTTCGTCCGGCCACAATTTTTGCCCCCACTCTAATAAATTGATTTATAACAATTTTTGTCATTAACTTTTTCTGTAATTGTTCAACTTATTTTTACCCTTCTGCTGCCCCGCCGGACACGCTAAGCTAAAGGCATCAATTTGCAGGGAGTCAATGATGGCTGAGAAGCTGACCTGGCACGATGTGCTGGCTGAAGAGAAAGAAAAACCTTACTTCGTGGAAACGCTGAAAGCGGTAGCCGAAGAGCGAGCAGCGGGCGTGACGGTCTATCCGCCGCAAAAGGACGTGTTCAACGCGTTCCGTCTCACCGAACTGGGCGATATTAAAGTGGTGATCCTCGGCCAGGATCCGTACCACGGCCCGAATCAGGCGCATGGCCTGGCGTTTTCGGTATTGCCGGGCGTGGCCATTCCGCCGTCGCTGCTGAATATGTACAAAGAGCTGGAACAGGATATTCCTGGCTTTCAGCGTCCGCAGCACGGCTTTCTTGAAAGCTGGGCGAAACAGGGTGTGCTGCTGCTGAATACGGTGTTAACCGTGGAAGCCGGCAAAGCGCATTCGCACGCGCGTTTCGGCTGGGAAACCTTTACCGATAACGTGATCAGCGCCATCAACTCCCATCGCGAAGGGGTGATTTTCCTGCTGTGGGGAGCGCACGCGCAGAAGAAAGGCAGCATCATTGATGCGCAGCGTCATCACGTATTGAAAGCACCGCATCCTTCGCCGCTTTCGGCCCATCGCGGCTTTTTTGGCTGTCAGCATTTTTCCAAAGCTAATGCGCTGCTGAGCCAGGCCGGCCAGACGCCCATTGACTGGACGCCGGTGCTGCCCTGAAAACACAAACGGCCGCATCAGCGGCCGTTGTTGCACGGGAGCGGCTTAGCCTTTGGCTTTCGATACCGCAACCATCGCCGGACGCAGCAGGCGACCGTTGAGGGTGTAACCGCGCTGCATCACCATCAGCACGTGGTTTGGCGCCACTTCTTCAGACTCCATCATCGACATCGCCTGATGCACATCCGGGTTGAACGGCACATTAGTTTCGCCCACCACTTCCACGCCGAACTTACGCACCGCACCCAGCAGTGATTTCAGCGTCAGCTCGATGCCTTCAATCATCGAAGCCAGCTCGGTGTTCTCTTTATCCGCCACTTCCAGCGCGCGCTCCAGGCTATCAATCACCGGCAGCAGTTCGTTGGCAAACTTTTCCAGCGCAAACTTGTGCGCTTTTTCCACGTCCATTTCGGCACGGCGACGGATGTTTTCAATCTCAGCCTGCGCGCGCAGCTGGGCGTCACGCACGCCACCCTGCGCCTGCGCTAATTCCGCTTCCAGCTGGGCGATACGCTCATCACGCGGATCCACCTCAGTTGCTGTCTCCGCTTCCGGCTGCTGTTGTTCCTGTTGAATTTCGTCTGAGACTTGCTCGTTTGGGGTGTTCTGTTCTTTACTACTCATGAATTTCTCCGCGTTTTGCACATTCATCTCGCTGGTTGGCTTATTATGGGGATCAGTTTGACGGTTTCAAGTGAACCCATCACATTGCCTGGCCGTTTTGGCTTATGAGGAACACCCGCTAAATGAACAAACACTTTAACTGCATTGGGATTGTCGGCCATCCACGCCACCCCACTGCGTTAACCACCCATGAAATGCTCTGGTGCTGGCTGACTGACAAAGGCTATGACGTGATCGTGGAACAGCAAATCGCCCGCGAGCTGAACCTGCAGGATGTGCGTACCGGCAGCCTGGCGGACATCGGCCAGTATGCCGATCTGGCGGTGGTGGTCGGCGGCGATGGCAACATGCTGGGCGCCGCGCGCGTGCTGGCACGTTACGACATCAAGGTGATTGGCATCAACCGCGGCAATCTCGGCTTCCTCACGGATCTCGATCCGGATAACGCGCAGCAGCAGCTGGATGACGTGCTGCAGGGCGATTATTTCGTGGAAAGCCGCTTTTTGCTGGAAGCGCAGGTATGCAAAGAAGAGTGTTCGCCGCGCATCGGCAGCGCCATCAATGAAGTGGTGCTGCATCCAGGCAAAGTGGCGCACATGATTGAATTTGAAGTCTATATCGACGAAGTGTTCGCCTTTTCCCAGCGCTCGGACGGGCTGATTATATCCACGCCAACCGGTTCAACCGCCTATTCGCTTTCGGCGGGCGGGCCGATTTTAACGCCGTCACTTGATGCGATTGCACTGGTGCCGATGTTCCCGCACACGCTGTCGGCGCGTCCGCTGGTGATCAACAGTAGCAGCACCATTCGCCTGCGTTTTTCCTCGCTGCGCAGCGACCTGGAGATCAGCTGTGACAGCCAGATCGCCCTGCCAATTCAGGAAGGGGAAGATGTGCTGATTCGCCGCAGCGCCAATCACCTCAATTTAATTCATCCAAAAAATTATAATTATTTTAATACCTTAAGCTCAAAACTCGGATGGTCAAAAAAATTATTCTGAAAAGGCCTGCCGGTTACTTTACTGGATAAAAAACCAGTTTATACTGTATGAAAAACCATATCTGTTTTTACATACAGGTGATTGTATGCTGGCACAACTGACCATCAGTAATTTTGCAATCGTTCGTGAACTGGAGATCGACTTTCATCGTGGCATGACGGCGATCACCGGCGAAACCGGCGCAGGAAAATCCATCGCGATTGATGCGCTGGGCCTGTGCCTTGGCGGCCGTGCTGAAGCAGACATGGTGCGTCAGGGGGCCAGCCGCGCGGATATCTGCGCGCGCTTCCAGCTGAAAGCGTCGCCGTCTGCCCAGCGCTGGCTGGCGGAGAACCAGCTCGACGACGGCAACGAATGTCTGTTGCGCCGCGTGATCAGTGCCGATGGCCGCTCACGTGGCTTTATCAACGGCACCTCTGTTCCGCTGTCGCAGCTGCGCGAACTCGGTCAGTTACTGATTCAAATCCACGGTCAGCATGCGCATCAGCTGCTGCTTAAAACCGATCACCAGAAACACCTGCTGGATGCCTACGCCGCGCACGACGATCGGCTGGCGGAGATGCGTCAGCACTATCAGCGCTGGCACCACAGCTGCCGCGCGCTGGCACAGCATCAGCAGCTGTCGCAGGAGCGTGAAGCCCGCCGTGAACTGCTGCAGTATCAGCTGAAAGAACTCAACGAATTTGCGCCGCAGCCAGGCGAGTTTGAGCAGATTGATGAAGAGTACAAGCGCCTGGCGAACAGCGGTCAGCTGCTGTCCACCAGCCAGCAGGCGCTGCAAATTCTTGCCGACAGCGATGACACCAACCTGCAAAGCCTGCTCTACAGCGCGCGTAATATGCTGAGTGAGCTGGTCTCGCTGGACGATAAAGTCAGCGGCGTATTTAACCTGCTGGAAGAAGCCGCGATTCAGCTGAGTGAAGCCAGCGATGAGCTGCGCCACTACTGTGAACGGCTCGACCTCGATCCTAATCGCCTGTACGAGCTGGAGCAGCGTTTGTCGCGGCAGATTGCGCTGGCGCGTAAGCACCATGTTTCACCGGAAGCGCTGCCGGTGCTGTATCAGCAGCTGCTGGATGAAGCGGAACAGCTGTCGCAGCAGGAGAGCGATCAGGAAAGCCTGCAGAGCGATGTCGTGGCTCATCATCAGGCCGCGCTGGCCTGTGCTGAAGCCCTGCATCAACAACGCGTTGCCTCGGCGCAGGAGCTGAGCCAGCTGATCACGCAAAGCATGCGCACCCTCGCCATGCCGCACGGTGAGTTTGCCATCATGCTGGAATTCAATGCCGATCAGCTGACGGCCGAAGGTGCCAGCCGTATTGATTTCCGTGTTACCACCAACCCGGGCCAGCCGCTGCAGCCGCTGGGTAAAGTGGCCTCAGGGGGTGAACTGTCACGTATTGCGCTGGCGATTCAGGTGATTACCGCACAGAAAATGGAAACTCCGGCGATGATTTTCGATGAGGTTGACGTCGGTATCAGCGGTCCGACGGCCGCTGTCGTTGGCCAGATGCTGCGCCAGTTGGGCGAATCGACTCAGGTAATGTGCGTAACTCACCTGCCGCAGGTGGCGGGCTGTGGTCATCAGCACTTCTTCGTCAGCAAAGAGACCGACGGTGCGATGACCGAAACCCACATGCAGCCGCTGGATAAGCGTGCGCGTCTGCAGGAACTGGCGCGCCTGCTTGGCGGCAGCGAAGTCACACGCAACACACTGGCGAACGCAAAAGAACTTTTAGCAGCCTGACACCGCACTTTTTTGCGGCCTGGTGGTCATATGCTTGCTCTGTAGAGGTTTCCAATAGCTCAAAGGTTTATTATCATCGGCAGTCATATCGCCATAATAAAGCCTGCCGTATGCAGAGTTCAGAATTTGATGGCAACAAAACTGCCTGATGAAAGGCGTTTGGCCCCAGAAAAGGAATGTATAGATGCGCTGTAAAACGCTGACTGCCGCGGCAGTGGTAATGTTGATGATGACCGCCGGATGTTCCACCCTTGAGCGCGTTGTGTATCGTCCGGATATCA
The DNA here is from genome assembly GCF_059730845.1 of gamma proteobacterium symbiont of Scutellera amethystina. Classification (NCBI taxonomy): domain Bacteria; kingdom Pseudomonadati; phylum Pseudomonadota; class Gammaproteobacteria; species gamma proteobacterium symbiont of Scutellera amethystina. Next base: position 1,111,436 of record NZ_AP035935.1, on the reverse strand, counting down.
ATCAGGGGAATTACCTGGTCGCCAACGACGTTTCGAAGATTCACACCGGCATGACGCAGCAGCAGGTTGCCTACACGCTCGGTACGCCGATGATGCACGACCCGTTTGGCAGTAACGTCTGGTATTACGTGTTCCGTCAGGAGCCAGGTCATGAGAGCGTGAAGCAGCAGACGCTGACGCTGACCTTCGACAGCAACGGTACGCTGACGAACATCGACAACAAACCGCGCCTCACCGGCACTGAAGACTGAGTGAGCCGCAACAAAAAAGGCGCCTGAGCGCCTTTTTTAATGCCTGTAATTTACTTTTTCGTTGCCGCGCGCTCTGCCCGCTGCCGGCGCATCTCTTTTGGATCGGCAATCAGCGGGCGATAAATCTCGACCCGATCGCCATCCTGCAGCGTATCGCTCAGCTTGACCGGACGGCTGAAAATGCCGACCTTATTGCTGCTTAGATCGATATCTTTGCGCAGCGTCAGCAGCCCGGATGCCTGAATCGCCTGCTCAACCGTGGCGCCCTCTTCCAGGCTAACCTCACGCAGATACTGTTTATCCGGCAGCGCGTACACCACTTCAACGCTGATGTCAGCCACGGTAAACCTCTTTGGCGCGCTGGGTAAACGCCTGCACCATGCTATTGGCCAGCTCTTTGAAGATGCGTCCAAACGCCATTTCGACCAGCATGTTAGTGAATTCAAAGTCGAGGCTGAGCTCAACCTTGCAGGCATCGTCGCCGAGCGAGATAAATTTCCAGCCACCGGTCAGCTTGCGGAACGGCCCATCGACCAGCTGCATATGAATGCTCTGGTTATCGGTCAGGGTGTTACGCGTGGTAAAGGTTTTACTGATGCCGGCTTTAGAGACATCCACCGCGGCGGTCATCTGGTTACCGCTGTTATCCAGCACGCGGCTGCCGGTACAGCCCGGAAGAAATTCAGGATAAGCATCCACATCATTCACGAGCCGGTACATCTGCTCAGCGCTATACGGGACCAGCGCTGAACGGCTAATCTGGGCCATAATGGTTCCTGTTGGTCACAAAACCGTTGAATTATACCATTTTAAGCTACTAAACAAAAATTCACGCCTTTGCCAGCTGTGCTAAAATAGTGTGTTTTTTACCGCCCCGCAGGACAGGGGATGCGCCCACAGACTGAGTGATGTAGACTACGCCGCACTATGACAAAGAAAAAAGCTCACAAACCCGGTTCAGCCACTATTGCCCTCAACAAACGCGCTCGCCATGAATACTTCATTGAAGAGGAGTTCGAGGCCGGCATGGCGTTGCAAGGATGGGAAGTCAAATCACTGCGCGCCGGTAAAGCCAACATCAGCGACAGCTATATTTTGTTGCGCGATGGCGAAGCCTATCTGTTCGGTTCCACTTTTCAGCCGCTGGCGGTGGCATCAAGCCACGTGGTGTGCGATCCCACGCGCAACCGCAAACTGCTGTTGAACCAGCGTGAACTGGATTCCCTGTACGGCCGCGTTAACCGCGAAGGTTACACTGTGGTCGCGCTGTCGCTGTACTGGAAAAACGCCTGGGCCAAACTGAAGATTGGGGTGGCACGCGGTAAGAAAGAACACGACAAGCGCGCGGACATTAAAGATCGCGAGTGGAAGATGGACAAAGCACGAATTATGAAGAATGCCAGCCGTTAACCACTGGAATCTTTTATAATTTTTTGCTAGAGTAAGAAGTCTTGGGGCTGATTCTGGATTCGACGGGATTCGCGAAACCCAAGGTGCATGCCGAGGTGCGGTAGGCCTCGCTAAAAAACCGCAAAAAAATAGTCGCAAACGACGAAAACTACGCTTTAGCAGCTTAATAACCTGCTTAGAGCCCTCTCTCCCTAGCCTCCGCTCTTAGGACGGGGATCAAGAGAGGTCAAACCTAAAAGAGATCGCGTGGATGCCCTGCCTGGGGTTGAAGCGTTAAAACTAATCAGGCTAGTTTGTTAGTGGCGTGTCTGTCCGCAGCTGGCAAGCGAATGTAAAGACCAGACTAAGCATGTAGTACCGAGGATGTAGGAATTTCGGACGCGGGTTCAACTCCCGCCAGCTCCACCAAAATTCTCCATCGGTGATTACCAGAGTCATCCGATGAAGTCCTAAGAGCCCGCACGGCGCAAGCCCTGCGGGCTTTTTTGTGTCTGTAATCTTCCGAGACGATCTGCCTGAATCCGGTGATAATTGGTATACGAATTGGTATACGCTAGAATGTATGCCAATTCCGTATACCAATTCATGCAGGAGCGGCCACAGTGGCACGGACAACACGCCCCCTGACCAATATCGAAGTTCTGCGCGCTTGAGCATTAGAGAAGGATCTAACGCTGCATGATGGCGATGGGCTTTTCCTGATAGTGAAAACCAGCGGGAAAAAGCTCTGGCGTTTCCGTTATCAACGTCCGGCAACAAAGCAGCGAACAATGATGGGGCTCGGAGCATTCCCTGCCCTTTCGCTTGCTGATGCCCGAGGGTTACGCGCGGATTACCTTGCATTATTAGCCAACGGAATCGACCCGCAAATTCAAGCTGAAGTTGCAGAAGAACAGCAGCAAATCGCACTGAACAGTATTTTTTCAACGGTCGCCGCTAACTAGTTCCAGCTCAAAAGCAAAAGCGTTACCCCTGATTACGCAAAAGACATTTGGCGCTCACTGGAGAAAGATGTATTCCCTGCCATCGGTGAAATCCCCGTTCAGTAAATCAAAGCCCGGACTCTGGTTGAAGCTCTTGAGCCAATCAAAGCTCGTGGGGCGCTTGAGACTGTACGTCGACTGGTGCAACGCATTAACGAGATAATAATTTATGCCGTAAACACTGGCCTGATTGATGCAAATCCAGCATCAGGTGTTGGGATGGCCTTTGAGAAGCCCAGAAAGCAAAACATGCCGACGTTGCGTCCAGAAGAATTACCAAAACTCATGCGCACTTTGGTAATGTCGAATCTCTCTGTTTCGACCCGCTGCCTAATTGAATGGCAGCTCCTGACCCTCGTGCGCCCTTCTGAGGCCTCCGGTGCTCGTTGGACAGAGATCGACCTCGATGCAAAACTCTAGATTATTCCAGCCGAGCGGATGAAGGCGAAGCGTGAGCACATTGTACCTTTATCTCGTCAGGCATTAGAGATTCTGGAAGTGATGACGCCAATCAGTGCTCATAGAGAATATATTTTTCCGAGCAGGAATGATCCAAAGCAATCGATGAATAGCCAAACTGCTAATGCAGCTTTAAAACGAGTTGGGTATGATGGTAAATTAGTAGCACACGGATTGCGTTCAATAGCTAGTACAGCGATGAACGAAGCTGGCTTTAACGCTGACATCATCGAGGCAGCATTGGCTCATTCTGATAGAAATGAAGTACGGAGAGCATATAACCGCACTACTTATCTTGAAGGCCGCAAAGCTTTAATGAAATGGTGGGAAAACTCTGTTCGAAAACTCAAGGATTAATCATGCAAAACAATACAAATATTCGTGGTGAGCCTATACAAAGTGTTTACAGTGACTACAAACTTGGTCGCTACATTGTTAATAGAAGATACCAAAGAAAGTTAGTTTGGACTCTTGATGATAAAATCAAATTCATTGATTCCTTATTAAATCAATTCCCTGTCCCATTGTTTTTAGGTGTTTCCGTTAAGACTGGTGCTGCAAGCAAATCCTTCGAAATTCTAGATGGGATGCAGCGACTTGAAGCAATTACATCCTTTATAGAAGGCAGGTTTTCTGTAGCAGGAAAATATTTTGATCTGTCGGTAATTGCAGAAACAAACAAACAACTTGAAGAAGGTATCTTAACACAGAAACACCCTATCTTAGAATATGAGGCTTGCCGATCATTCCTTAATTACCCATTACCTCTATCAATTTCCGAATATACATCAACCACCGCTATCGATGAGACTTTTCGAAGAATAAACACCGGTGGTATCAGACTTTCGCGCCACGAAGTAAGGCAGGCTGGATGTATTTCTGATTTTGCAAATCTAATAAGAAAAATTTCGATATATATCAGGGGAGATGTCACCGCCACAGAGATCATTAATCTTGATAAAATAAGAATAATAAGTCTAACTAACGAAAATTTAGATTATGGCATCAAGATTTCCAAAACATTTTGGGCTAAAACTCACATATTAACTACTGACAACATTCTTGCGTCTAGAGATGAAGAGGTTATAGCTCATATCGTTGCATATATTTTAGATAAAAGACGGTCACAAACTTCATCATCATTCCTTGATGAAATATATAGCGATGTGAATTTAGCAGAACATTTCAATGATTTGGTTGCGAAAAAAGATGCAGACCTATTATATAGGCAAGTTTGTTTTGTCTACGATGAATTAGTGAAGATTGTAAATGATTTTACTAATTATTTTTCTGCGCACATATATAAAGGCACGCCATTTAAGGTGCAACATGCCTTCCAAGTTATATTCATTTCATTATTTGAATTATTGCTTGAAGAAAACAAGAAGGTTACAAACTACCGTAAACTAGCCAGTTCACTTAAAGACATCGCATCCAACCACATGGGCATATTATCCCAAGACAAAAAATGGACAAATAAAGAAAGAGCCAGACTAGTTCTTTCCATAAAAGGAATTATGTCTAAAAACTTCTCTCCTCGAGAAGGAGTTGATCCTACAATTCAGTCCTGGGTTGACAACCTTGAAAACATCTTAACTCAATCCAGAACGGAGGGAGTTGGATATGACTTTAAAGCAGGTCTCCACTCTTTTGATGGCAATACTCAATTTAATAATAAAACACTCTCAAAGATAGTTAAAACACTCACTGCCATGGCTAACTCTCATGCAGGAGACAATTATATTATATTGGGCGTCGCAGATAACAAAACAGCGGCAGACAACCATAAAAATGCTTATAATAAAGAGCCGAAGCAATACGCCGGTTATTACATAACGGGTATTAATGACGAAGCGGAAAAACACCACACAAACCTAGACAAGTATCTTTTAAAAATCCATCAGACATTGGAAAAAGAACCAATAAGCGAAGAAACTAAAAGATTAATACAAAGAAACGTACTTCCATTTACTTATTATGACAAAGAAATAATCCTCTTCAAAATAAGAAGGGAAAGCAAACCCATTGAGTACAATGGGGAGGTTTATATAAGAAAGATGTCTAACGTAGATCCTACGCCTATCCCTAAAGATAAAATTTACGAGTTCTATACTGAGTTTATGGAGCAAAGCAAACGCTACCCATACAACTAATGAAAGGTCGGCATAGGCTATTCAAAATCTATGCCGACCTTTGCTCGGATAAAAACATCACATATGACAATCATTATCAAAGACATGAGAACACTTCTCGCGAAAAATATCAACGACGCAATGATGATATTAATTAATATAAGAACTAAACTTGCAAGCATTATAATTTTAAATATTTACCCCACTACCTAAAAATGCAATCCAATGGGTAACATATAGAAACTAACGAAAATACTTACAAATAAAATCCATCAAAGCAAAAACTATTTTACATACTCATTAAATAGCCAAAAAAGGAAAGCACATATTATAACAACATACACATTAGCTATTATAACCCCATACTTATCAATAACTTCACCAGTCGAAGTATACGCGAAACTCTCAGACTAAATTAATAACTACATTATTAGCCCTCCCCGCGCGCAATGCTACCCCCTCCTCGCCTGCCCGCTTTATGCATCGCTTTTAATGCATGTGCATAATTCGAGCCGGGCCGCGCCCGGCATGGTCTGAAAGGTGGAAAGCGGTGCATGTTTTTTCATGCAAATCCATGCAGGCTATGCATGCATCACTCTTTACAAAGCGGCTGGCCTGAAAAAGGCTTCAGAAAGACAGAGTACAGACTTAAAAAAGCCGCTGGTTGTGCAGCGGCCATGGGGGATTAATGAACCTGGCGGAATGCAGAACCATAACGGCCCAGCGTCTGCCGTTTCCTGACCGGTTCCGGTGGCGCTCGGTACTTTTAGTAGATCCATACCGTACTACGAACCAGAGGGGAGTCTGGCAGCGCCTCGCAATCAAGTCCCAACTGCGTCAGATCTCTGGCAACCTGTTGACGCTCAGCCGCATCAAATGTACCTGCTGGCGCATGAATGATCATTTTAGGCATCAAATACCTCTCATTGTATCAGGGGAACAGGATGGATTCCGCACCGGGCGGAATCCATCGTGGAGCAACTAAATTGACTGCCCACCGGAGACTTCAATGCGCTGACCGGTGACCCAGCGGTTGTCCGGCCCAAGCAGGCTGGCAATCATCGGACCAATGTCATCAGGCAGGCCCACGCGACCCAGCGCGGTCATGCCAGCAAACGCCTGGTTGTAATCAGGGATGTCACGCACCGCGCCCCCCAGGAAATCGGTCTCAATCGCTCCCGGAGCCACGGTATTCACGGTGATGCCACGGCTGCCCAGTTCTTTCGCCATATACACGGAGAGTATTTCAACGGCGCCCTTGGCAGCCGAGTAGGCCGAGAAACCCGGGAACGACACGCGGGTCAGCCCCGAAGAGAAATTGACGATGCGTCCGCCATCGACCAGCAACGGCAGCAGCGACTGCGTCAGAAAAAACACCCCTTTGACGTGTACGTTAAATAACGCGTCGAACTGCTCTTCCGTGGTTGCGGTGAAGTCGGCCATTTCCCCATGTCCGGCGTTGTTGATCAGATAGTCGAACGTTTCGCGTCCCCAGTCACCTTTCAGGATATTGCCCACGGCGGCGACGAAACCCGGGAAGGAAGATACGTTGCTGGTGTCCAGTTGCAGCGCAACTGCCTTACGGCCAAGCGCCTGGATTTCATTCACCACGGCATCCGCCGCCTCTTTACCAGTACGATAAGTCACGATGACATCACCACCATGGCGGGCAATGCTCAGTGCGGTATTACGGCCAAGACCCCGGCTGGCGCCAGTTACAAGAGAAAGGGTTGTCATGAAATATCTCCTCAATAGTGGGAGAGTGATTCTAACAATCGACAAACTTCCAGGGTTGCCCAATAATTTTTAATTATTGCCTGATTATTTTTATATTTTTATTCGATGCCGTATTTACTAGAATGGTCGCATCTGAAATTTTTTATTAATTGCCTGATAATATGAAAAAGCGTGATCACTCGTATGAGGAACGCCCTGCAGGAGACAATGAATTTGACTCTGCCGGGAGGATGGCGGCTTTGCTGCAGGCGGCACGACACTACGCTGATGAACACCACAACGGAGCGGGCGTTGCTGCAACGCCAGTTGATGGGGTGTTCATTCTGCGCGAGACCGCGCCTACCGCGTTGCAATTCGCTATCACTAAACCGCTAATCGCAATGGTGCTGCAAGGCAGCAAACGCGTGACCATGGGCAGCGATCGTTTTGATTTTGGCGCGGGGGAATCCTTACTGATCACCATGGACGTGCCAACCGTGAGTCAGGTTATCAGCGCCAGTGCCGACACCCCTTATTATTCTCTGGTCGTGGAACTGGATGCGGCGGTGATTAGTGAACTGATGGCAAACATGGTCGGGCTGGAGGCTGCCACGGATTTGCCCGTAAGCATTGATCAGATCGAAGAAGATGTGGCAGAAGCCACTTTGCGCCTGCTGAACATGCTCAGCAGACCGCGCGCGCTCGCCGTGCTGGGCAGCCAGTTGGTGCGGGAGTTACATTACTGGCTACTGTCAGGACGGCACGGCAGCGCGCTGCGCGCCCTCGGCAGCACTGACAGCCATGCCCGGCGGATTGCGCGGGCAGTCGCGATCATTCGGGCCAATTATGCACAACCGCTGCGCATGAAAACCCTTGCTGACGCCGCCGGTATGAGCCTCTCGGTATTTCATACGCATTTCCGCCATGTCACCACGCTCACCCCGCTGCAATTCCAGAAACAGCTGCGCCTGCTTGAAGCGCGGAGACTGATGCTGACGGAGGGGACAGCGATCGGTATTGCCGCTAATGCGGTGGGATATGAGAGCGTGACGCAGTTTACCCGTGAATATTCACGGCTGTTTGGTTCACCGCCAGCCCGAAATATTCGGGAAACCCGCGCACTCGAGCGTTCAGTCCTGTCCGGTGAGCCTATGAGGCAATAAATTATTCGAGTCTGTCGCTGCCGGGACATATATTCCGGCAGATGACGAACCCAGCCGATTGCATCTGCTCACCCGAACGACGCCGACGCTGACTGCTTTACCTTCAATCAACCGTTACGATCGACAGCTCGCGAAAGCGTCTCTCCCTGCTGCGCATTTATGCCAGAAATTCCCACAGAAACGGTATATTCACTTACAGTTTATTCCTAATGCCCTGCGTTGCGCTCTGTGCCACTCTTAACTACGCTCATAACACTTATGATGCTTAATGAGGGAATATATTATGAAAAAGACGATTATTGCGTTATCCGCCATTCTTCTGACTTCTACGGCGTTTGCCGCCACACACGCAACCGATGAAACCGTCGCTGACGCCAAAGCGGGCGCCAACACGGCGAAAGAGAAACTGCATCAGTCGCAGCATCAGGGTGAAGAGCAGCAGCTTAAAGCTAAACATGCTGCCGAAGGCAAAAGCGATAGCCTGACCAGCAAAGCGAGCGAAAACTCGCAGAAAGCCTGGAACAGCACCAAAGAAGGTACTGAAAAAGGTTGGGACGCCACCAAAGAAGGCGCGCAGAAAGGCTGGAACAAAACCAAAGAAGGTGCCAGCGATCTGAAGAAGAAAGTATCTGAGTAATAGCGCTAACTATTATCCCCTAAAGGCCGCAATGCGGCCTTTTTTGTGCCTGCCAGCAACCGGATTGATACAAAACGCTGCGATCCCGCTCCTGGATTCGGGCAAATTCCTAATCAGTGATTGATTAATGAGCAGGCTGCGCGAATAGTAAGCGAACCGGCCATCGGGTGCCGGCACAAGGAGAAAGCACATGGGATATTACGCACTGAGAAAAAGTGATACAGCATCGTCGCAGAAATACTGGTTTGTGCTTAAAGCCAGCAACGGCGAAACCATCGCCACCAGCGAGATGTACAGCTCAAAACAGGCGGCGGAAAATGGCATCCGCTCGGTGCAGCAGAACGGTGCGTCAACCACTATTCACGACGAGACCTGACTTCGCGCAGCCTGCGCAGTGATGCGCGAAGGTGGGTCATTGCCCCTGCAAGCGGCGCAATGTATTACGCGATCAATCGCGCCGCTAAGCATCTCCGGCAAGCGGGTACCACGCAGTACCACAGCCCCCTCTAAAACGCCACCGGCGCTTTGCATCGGCCGGCCTTTGCCCCTACACTTGCCGCATCGCCCTTAACCATTAATTAACTTTATGTCCGATACATTTCAACGCCAGCCGCTGCCCTTGCCGAATGGCCATAATAAAGTGCTGCTGCACTCCTGCTGCGCTCCCTGCTCGGGAGAAGTGATGGAAGCGATGCTGGCTTCCGGCATCGATTACACCATCTTCTTCTACAACCCGAACATCCATCCGCTGAAAGAGTACGAGCTGCGCAAAGAGGAGAACATCCGCTTTGCCGAGCAGTTTGGCGTGCCTTTTGTTGATGCCGATTACGACAAAGACAACTGGTTCGAGCGCGCGCGTGGCATGGAGTGGGAGCCGGAGCGCGGCGTGCGCTGCACCATGTGTTTCGACATGCGCTTCGAGCGCACCGCGCTGTACGCGCATGAACACGGCTTCCCGGTGATCACCAGTTCACTCGGCATTTCGCGCTGGAAGAATATGCAGCAAATCAACGACTGCGGCGTACGCGCGGCGGCGCGCTATCCGGATATGCTGTACTGGGAGTTTAACTGGCGTAAAGGTGGCGGTTCGTCGCGCATGATCGAGATCAGCAAGCGCGAGCGCTTCTATCAGCAGGAGTATTGCGGCTGCATCTATTCGCTGCGCGATACCAACCGCCACCGCGTAGCAAGCGGTCGCGAACGTATCGAAATCGGCGTGCAGTACTATTCGCCGGACGAGTAAGAAAAAAACCTGCTGGCGCTAACCAGCAGGCTAAGCATTACCAGTTCAGCAGCTGGCCGCGGTAATCCACGTAATGATGGCCGCCACGCCCGCTAAACTGCTGCAACTGCGTGACCATGCCCTGCGCACTCTCGGTGACGCTGATATCCGCGCCCTCACCGCCCATGTCGGTTTTTACCCAGCCCGGATGTAATGACAGCAAGGTGCTGCCCTGCTGGTGCATCTGCGTCGCCAGCGCGCGGCTCAGCATATTCAGCGCCGCTTTGCTGGCTGAGTAGAACGGCATCGCCGCGTCACGGTTCTCGTTGAGGCTGGCGAGACGCGACGTGGTCAGGCCCAGCACGCTCTGTTTGTCGCGCAGCAGCGGCAGCAGGCTCTCCGCCAGGCGCACCGGCGCCACCGCATTGGTAAAGAACAGCTCGCTGAGCTGCGCATCGTCCACGTCGCGTAGCTGCGATGCGTGCGGACCGAGAATCCCGGCGTTAATCAGGATGCAATCAAAGGGTGCGTCGCCGAGCTGCCGGACCAGCGCGTCACGCTGCGCGCCATCGGTGATATCCAGCGCCAGCCACTGCAGCTGCGGATGCTGAAACGAAACCGCCGTGGAACGGTAGGTGGCGGTCACCTGCCAGCCCGCCTGCAGTAGTTGCTGCACCACGGCCAGGCCAATGCCTTTTGACGCCCCAATAATCAATGCTCGCTGTTGTTGGCTCATCTGTCTCTCGCTGGTTGGTGTGCCACGAAAAAGGGCAGGATACCCTGCCCTGTTGTCCTTACCGGAACACTAACGTTAGCACGACGATGACCACCATAATTATCAGCAGGTGGCACACCGTTTTATCCAGGTTGCGTTGCTTCATCGCGCCTCCTGCACTCAGAACCACTGGCCAAAGCGCTTGATGTACAGCGTTTTCATGCCCTGCGCCACCAGGCAGTAGCCGAGCAGCGTGGCCAGCAGCCAGGGGAAATAGCTCCATGGCAGCGGCACCAGGCCGACCATCGCGCCGAGCGGCGAGAACGGCAGCAGAATGCCGGCAATCATTACGCAGGCGGTGGTCAGCAGCACCGGCAGCGCCGCGCGGCTCTGGATAAACGGAATTTTGCGCGTGCGCAGCATGTGCACCACCAGCGTCTGCGACAGCAGCCCTTCAACAAACCAGCCGGACTGGAACAGTGACTGCATCGCTGGGGAATTCGCCGCGAACACGTACCACATCAGCGCAAAGGTGGTGATGTCAAAAATTGACGACGTTGGCCCAATCCACAGCATAAAGCGTTTGATGTTGCGCGCGTCCCATTTGCGTGGTTTGCGCAGGAACTCGCGATCCATTTTGTCCCACGGCAGCGCCAGCTGTGACAGATCGTACATCAGGTTCTGAATCAGCAGATGAATCGCCAGCATCGGCAGGAACGGAATGAATGCGCTCGCCACCAGCACCGAGAACACATTGCCGAAGTTCGAACTGGCGGTCATGTTCAGGTACTTGATGATGTTGCCGAACGTCTCGCGCCCCTTCATCACGCCCTCTTCCAGCACCATTAAATCCTTTTCCAGCAGGATGATGTCAGAAGACTCTTTGGCGATGTCCGCCGCGCTGTCGACCGAGATCCCCACATCGGCGTCACGCAGCGCCGGCGCATCATTAATGCCGTCACCGAGAAAACCCACCGTATGGCCCTGCTGCTGCAGCGCACGCAGAATGCGTGACTTCTGCAGCGGCGTCAGTTTGGCAAACACCGAGCTGCGCGCCGCGGCCTGCGCCAGTTGTTCATCGCTCATCGCCGCAATCGCCTCGCCGGTGAGGATCTCGCCACAGTCGATGCCCACCTGCTGGCAGATGCGCGCCGTCACTACCGGATTATCGCCGGTCAGCACTTTGACCGTTACGCCGTTCTCGTTCAGCGCGGTAATCGCCTTCGCCGCACTCTCCTTCGGCGGATCGAGGAAGGTCAGCAGCCCTTCGATGGTCAGCCCCTGCTCATCCGCGACGCTCAGCGCCTGTTGCAGGCCCGGCTCCGCCAGCGCACGGCTGGCCACCAGCAGCACGCGAAAGCCCTGCTGATTGTACTGATGCGCCAGCGCCAGCAGCTCCGCGCGACGGGTTTCATTGAGCTGCTGAATCAGTTTGCCTTCGCGTTCGGCGCTGGCAATGCTCAGCATCTCCTCGACCGCGCCCTTACAGATCAGCATCTGCTGGTTGAGGCGGCGGTCACGCACCACCACTGAAACGCGACGACGCACAAAATCAAACGGCAGCTCATCCACTTTGCTGTAGTAGTCGCTCATGTCCGCGCTGATGCGTCCTTTGCCGTAGCGCAGGATGGCGCGATCCATCAGGTTAGGCGTGCCGCTCTGGTAATGGCTGTTGAGCCAGCTCAGCATCAGGACGCGCGAGTTCTCTACCCCGGCACAATCGAGATGGTGCTCGAGGATAATGTTGTCCTGCGTCAGCGTGCCGGTTTTGTCGGTACACAAAATGTCCATGGCGCCGAGGTTCTGGATCGCGTTCAGGCGTTTGACGATCACTTTTCGGCGCGACATGGCAATCGCCCCTTTGGCCAGATTCGAGCTGACAATCATCGGCAGCATTTCCGGCGTCAGTCCCACCGCCACCGCCAGCGCGAACAGCGAAGCATCCAGCCAGTCGCCTTTGGTCAGGCCGTTAATCAGCAGCACCACCGGCACCATCACCAGCATGAAGCGAATCAGCAGCCAGCTGACGCTGTTGACGCCGCGATCGAAAGCGGTTTGTGTGCGGTTACCAACAATCGATTTCGCCAGGCTGCCGAAGTAAGTTTCCCCGCCGGTCGCCACCACCACCGCTTTGGCGCTGCCACTGGAGACATTAGTGCCCATCAGGCATACGCTGCCCAGTTCCAGCAGCGATGCATCTTTGTCGCTGGCGCTGGCCTGCTTGCTGGCTACGTGGCCGGTGACATCATATTTCTCCACCGGCAGCGATTCGCCGGTCAGAATCGCCTGGCTGATAAACAGATCGCGTGAGTCGAGCAGCCGCACATCGGCGGGTACCAGATCGCCCGCCGAGAGATAGATGATATCGCCAGGCACCAGGCTGGTGATATCCACTTCCTGTTTCTGCGGCGCCTGCTGTACCGATTCCCGGCGCAGCACGGTGGCGGTGGTGCGTACCATCGATTTCAGCGCCTGTGCCGCTTTGTTGGTGCGAAACTCCTGCCAGAAGCGCAGCAAACCGCTGAGCGTTACCATCGTCACAATGATGATGACACCGGTCAGATCGGTCTCCTCGCCATGGCGCAGCGGCATCCAGTAGTCGGTGAAAAAGCTCACCAGCGCCAGCGCCAGCAGCACATAAATGAACGGATTATTAAAAGCCTGGATCAGCTGAACCAGCGCCGGTGGCGCTTTATCATGCTCCACCTGATTGCGACCATAAATCTGCAGCCGCGCTTCCGCTTCGCGTTCGACCAGCCCCAGCGCATCGCTGCGCAGGCGCAGCAGCGTTTCGTCGGCGGTAAAAGCGGCTTCGTCTTCAATCAGATAGCGTGTGGTTTTCTGACGTGCCGGACGCACGGTGTTCCAGGCTTTTTTTTCCTGGTTGAGTTTCATGTCAGTCATGATGACACTCCTCGTTTATTTTTTTACGGCAATAACGATCCCTGCGCGCCAGGCGCACAAGTCGAAAAATTAATTGTCACGGCGTGACCGGATTAAATTAAAAATAACCTGTCGGGAATTTCCATATTACCTCCCGGAAATAATGGGCGAAGAAAGTCGCTCGCTGAATAACGAGTGAAATAACATAATCCTGGATAACGCTGCGCGCAGCAGCAGCCTGAAGCGGCTTAACGCGCAGGGAAGCTCAGCACGCTGAAGATCAGCGCGCGCATCGAGGCGGAGGAAAAAGTGCGTTTAAAATCATGTACATGATGCTATTCCCACGGGCATCAGCCCGCTGTGGTGTCATTATCAGGGAACAATCATCAGAAACAGGTGAGGATTGCTGCCCGCCATGTTGGCAAGCAGCGACAAAAGAATTCGCGCGTCAGCTTGCCTTGTATTGCCATCGATAAGGGTGACTGTCCAACTGAATTCTCCTGTGTGAAGTTGCGGCTATTATAGGAGGGCGAAAAGCGAAGTAAAGTTAATTATTCCGGGGTTCAGGTTGATTTAATTTTCGTTGCGATTTGGTTGATAAAGCGTGCGGATATAAGGTGCGCCAGATTAATCCGATCGCATTACGCCCTCTTGCTTATAACTGAAGCGCACCGCTTAGAACCTTACGGCATATGCATAGCCATAAATTGACTATTCTTCACTGTAGCGCTCTCGTAAACTCGCGTTACTTTTTTAAGGCAAGGAAACAACATGAAAAAAATTATTCCCTCACTGCTGGCGCTGTCGCTGGTAGCCGCCTTCTCCGCGCAGGCCGCCACGCCGAAAGATACGCTGGTGATTGCGCAGTCTACGGATGATGCGGACAGCTTTGATCCGGCCCAGGGCTTTGAACTGACCACGGTGCAAGCGTTCACTAACATTTATCAGCGCCTGGTGCAGTCCGATCCGGCCAATCCAACCGATCTTAAGCCAACGCTGGCCACGTCGTGGCAGCCGGGCAGCGATAACCGCAGCCTGACGTTTGCGCTGCGCAAAGACGCGAAGTTTGCCAGCGGTAATCCGCTGCGCCCGGAAGATGTCATCTTCTCGCTGGGCCGCGTGGTGAAACTCAACCTCGATCCGTCCTTTATTCTGACCCAGCTCGGCTGGAACAAAGACAACGTTGACAGCTTCCTGAAGAAGGTCGATGAAGACCACGTACAGATTAGCTGGAGCGCCAACGTCAGCCCGGCCTACGTGCTGAGCCTGCTGTCCGCGCCGGTCTCCTCGATCGTTGATGAAAAAACCGCGCAGGCCAACGCCAAAAACGGTGATTTCGGCCATGCGTGGCTCGGCACCCACTCAGCCGGCAGCGGCCCGTTCCAGATTCGCAAAGTGGTGCTGCATGAAGCGATACTGCTCAGCGCCAACCCGACCTCACCGGCCGGTGCACCGAAGCTGAAAAACATTCTGATCAAAAACGTGCCGGAGCCGGCAGCGCGCCGTCTGCTGCTGGAACAGGGCGATGTCGATATCGCGCGTAACCTCGGTGCTGACCAGATCGCTGCGCTGAAGGGCAAAGCCGGCGTGAAGACCGAAGCGATTCCGATGGCGTCGCTCTACTACATTCAGTTCAATGTCGGTGCCAATCCGGTACTGAAGAACCCGGCGCTGTGGGAAGCGGCACGTTACCTGTTCGACTACAAAGGTATCGCCAATGACCTGCTGAAAGGCCAGTTTGAAGTGCATCAGACCTTCCTGCCGAAGGGTTTCCCCGGTGCGCTGAACGACACGCCTTACAGCTACGATCCGGAGAAAGCCAAAGCGATTCTGCAGAAGGCCGGTCTGACCAACGTCAGCTTTAAGCTCTCCACCAGCAATCAGCCCCCGTACCTTGATATCGCGCAGGCACTGCAGGGCAGCTTCGCCAAAGGCGGCGTGAAGGTGGAAGTGCAGCCGGGCTTAAGCTCTGAAGTGTCTACCCGCGTGAAGGCGCATCAGTATGAAGCTACGCTCAACGCCTGGGGCGCGGATTATTTCGACCCGAACACCAACGCCGCGTCCTTCGCTTACAACCCGGAAGATGGCAGCAAAACCATTGCTTACCGTTCAGACTGGCACATCCCGGAGCTGAGCAAACAGACGCTGGCGGCGACGGCCGAAGCCGACAGCAATAAGCGCGTTGCGCTTTATCAGGCGATGCAGCGTGAAGTGCTGAAGAACTCGCCGTATGTGATTGGCCTGCAGGCGCGTAACCTGATTGCGCTGCGCGACAATCTGCAGGGCTATGTGCAGGGGATCAACCCGGACATGGTGTATTACGCGCAGGTTTCGAAGTAATGGCAGCGTCAGCGTCATCGGCCGGGTTCGCCCGGCCACTCTGGCAGCGCTTCAGCCGCCTCGTCACCAGCCTGCTGTCGCTGCTGGTGACGCTGGTGGGTTTGTTAGCGTTTACTTTCATGCTGTCGCACCTGTCGCCAGTCGACCCGGTGCAGCAAATCGCCGGCGATCACGCCAGCGAAGCCACCTATACTCAGGTGCGTCACGACCTTGGGCTGGATCAGCCGGTACTGGTACAGTTCTGGCGTTATATCAGCCAGCTGGCGCAGGGCAATCTCGGCCTGTCGCATCTCACCAATCAGCCGGTCAGCGCCGACCTGATGCGCACCTTCCCCGCCACGCTTGAGCTGGCGACCTGTTCGATGATTTTCGCTGCAGTGTTCGGCGTGACACTCGCACTGCTGGCGGCGTGGAAACCGGGCAGCGTCATCGATAACGTGGCGCGCTTTATCTCGCTGCTGGGCTACTCGGTGCCGGTGTTCTGGCTCGGCCTGCTGGGCCTGCTGCTGTTCTACGCCGTGCTGCACTGGTCCGCCGGTCCGGGCCAGCTGGATGATATCTGGATCTATACCCTCGAACCAAAGACCGGCTTTGTACTGATTGATAGCTGGCTCTCCGGCGATGCGGAAATGTTTCGCAACGCGATTGCCCATCTGTGGCTGCCGGTGGTGATTCTCGGCCTGCTGGCGATGGCAGGCATTACGCGTCTGCTGCGCGCGGCGCTGCTGGAAGAGAGCAGCAAAGAGTATGTGGTGCTGGCGCGCGCGAAAGGCGCTGGCCGGGCGCGCATTCTGCTGCGTCATATTTTCCCCAACGTGCTGGGCACGCTGATCACCGTGATCGCCCTCTCCTACGCCACGCTGCTGGAAGGTTCCGTGCTGACGGAAACCGTATTCGCCTGGCCGGGCGTCGGTCGCTACATGACCAACGCGCTGTTTTCCGCCGATGTTCCGGCGATTCTCGGCGCTACGTTGCTGATTGGCAGCTGCTTTATCCTGCTCAATGCCGTGGCCGACGCCCTCACCTGGTTAACCGATCCGAGAACCCGATGACTCAACAACTTCATGAACTGGAAACCGTGCGCCCGCGCCGGCGCCGGGCGCGTATCACTTCGCTGACCATCGGCCTGACGCTGGTGATCGTGCTGGTGGCCATGGCGCTGCTGGCGCCGCTGCTGGCGCCGTTTGATCCTAACGCGCAGGTGATTGAACAGCGTCTGCTGGCACCGTCGGCGCTGCACTGGTTCGGCACCGACGGCTTCGGGCGCGATTTATTGTCGCGCGTGATTTACGGCGCACGTCCGACGCTGCTGCTGGTGTCGCTGATCCTGGTGCTGACCATCCCGGTTGGCCTGTTAGTCGGCATCACCGCCGGCTACGTCGGCGGCTGGACCGAACGCGTGCTGATGCGCATCACCGATATTTTTCTGTCGCTGCCCAACCTGGTGATTGCGCTGGCGCTGGTGGCAATGCTGGGTCCGGGCCTGATGAACGGCGCACTGGCGCTGGCGCTCACCAGCTGGCCGCCGTTTGCCCGGCAGGCACGCGCGGAAACCCTGGCATTGCGCCGCAGCGATTACCTCGCCGCCGCGCGCATGCAGGGCATTACCGGCCTGCGCCTGATGTTTGGCCACATTCTGCCGCTCTGCCTGCCGACCGCCGTGGTGCGTGCCGCGCTGAGCCTCGGCGGGATTATTCTTTCTGCCGCCGGGCTGGGCTTCCTCGGCATGGGCGTGCAGCCGCCAACCGCCGAATGGGGCTCGATGGTAGCAGAAGGCAGTAAAGTGATTTTCGACCAATGGTGGGTGGCGGCAGCGCCCGGCGCAGCCATTCTGTTCGCCAGCCTGGCGTTTAACCTGACAGGCGACGGCCTGCGTGACCGACTGGATACCCGCCATGCCAAATGATCTGTTAATTGATGCGCAGGGGCTGACGATTCGCAGCCACGACGCGCTGCTGGTGGATAACATCAGCTTTACCCTTGGCCGCGAACGCGTGGCGCTGGTCGGTGAATCCGGCTCGGGCAAATCCCTGACCGCGCGTGCGCTGATGGGCCTGCTGTCGCCCGCGCTGCAGCTGCAGGCTGACCGGCTGCAGGTGGCGGGCGCAGACGCCCTGCACCTGCGCGAGCGCGACTGGATCGGCGTGCGCGGCGGCAAAGTGGCGATGGTCATGCAGGACCCGAAATACGCGCTCAACCCGACGCGCACCATTGGCTGGCAGGTTGAAGAGCCGCTGGTGCTGCACCGCAAGCTGAGCCGCGCCGAGCGCAAAGAGAAAGTGTGCGAGATGCTGGACGCGGTGGGCCTGCCCGATCCGCGCCAGCTGATGAAGCGCTATCCGCATCAGCTCTCCGGCGGCATGGGCCAGCGCGTGATGCTGGCGATCGCGCTGATTACCGATCCCGATCTGCTGATTGCCGATGAGCCCACCTCGGCGCTCGATCACGCCATGCGCGATCAGGTGCTGGCGCTGATTCGTCGCCTGGTGGAGCAGCGCAATATGGGCCTGCTGCTGATCAGTCACGATCTGCAACAGGTCTCCGAGCACTGTCAGCGGGTGATGGTGATGTACAAAGGCCGCCTGCTGGACACGCTGCCGGCGGCGCAGCTGTCGGACGCCAGCCATCCTTATACCCGCACGCTGTGGGCCTGCCGTCCGGGTAAAGCGACGCACGGCGAACGCCTGCCGGTGCTGGATCGCGCGGCGCTGGAGAAGATGCATGATTGAATTAGCCAACCTGAACGTCTCGCATAAACAGGGTTATGAACTGCGCACCGTGGTGCACGATGTGAACCTGCAGGTGGCGGCCGGCGAGTGTTTCGGTCTGGTGGGGCCTTCCGGCTGCGGTAAATCCTCGCTGCTGTGGGTAATGGCCGGACTGAATCCGCACTGGCGCGGCCAGATGACGCTGGCGAATACCGCCGTGCAGCCGGGCAAACCCTTTACCGGCCAGCTGCGGCGCGATGTGCAGATGGTGTTTCAGGATCCCTACGCTTCGCTGCATCCGCGCCATCGGCTGCGCCGCACGCTGGCGGAACCGCTTAAGCTGCTGCGACGCGATAACATCGACGATCGCATCAACGCGGGCTTCCGCCATGTCGGGCTGGATCCGGCGCTGGCGGATCGCTATCCGCATCAGCTGTCCGGCGGACAGCGTCAGCGCGTGGCCATCGTGCGCGCCCTGCTGCTAGAGCCCAAAATCCTGCTGCTGGATGAGCCGACGTCAGCGCTGGACATGTCTGTGCAGGCCGAGATCCTGAATCTGCTTAACGATCTGAAACAGAATGATGGCCTGACGATGGTGCTGGTCAGCCACGATCCTGACGTGATCGATCATATGTGCGATCGCGCCGCGCGCATGGCGCAGGGCCGGATTGTTGGTTAGCATGAGCGCAACGCGGCGCGGTTGATCCTGCGGGTAAATTGCGCCGCTGCCTAACAGCCATTCAGTCATCTAAAGGAACACCGTATGACGGTAAAATTACGTCCGCTGGAGCGGGAAGATCTGCACTTTGTCCATCAGCTGGATAACAATGCCAGCGTAATGCGCTACTGGTTTGAAGAGCCGTACGAAGCGTTTGTGGAGCTTTCTGACCTGTATGATAAGCACATCCACGATCAGACCGAGCGGCGCTTTGTGGTGGAACACGATGGGCAAAAAGCCGGGCTGGTCGAGCTGGTGGAGATCAACCACGTGCATCGCCGGGCGGAGTTTCAGATCATCATCGACCCGGCGCATCAGGGCAAGGGCTTAGCCAGCAGGGCGGCAAAGCTGGCGATGGATTACGGCTTTTCGGTGCTCAATCTCTACAAGCTGTATCTGATTGTCGATCAGGAGAACGAGAAGGCGATTCATATCTACACCAAGCTCGGTTTCGAGGTGGAAGGCGTGCTGAAGCACGAGTTTTTCATCAACGGCGAGTACCGCAACACCATCCGCATGTGCATTTTCCAGCAGCAGTACCTGGCACAGCATAAATCCGGTAATGCGATGGTGAAGCCTACCGCGCAATAATAACCCTCGGCACGAACCGTAGCGGCGCAATTTATTGCGCGTATTTAACTAAGCGCGATAAATCGCGCCGCTACGCATCCGTGCAAATTATCCGCCGCGCGCGCCGACCACGTTAAGATGCGGCTGCGGGTGCGCTGGCTTCAGGTCATACATGCCGCCATAAAACGGATCGACCACCAGCCAGCCGGGGAAACCGAGCAGCGGAATATTGCCCAGCACGTACCACAGGTTGGCACTTGCTTCGATGGGCAGCGTCAGCGGCACGTAGCCCGGACTCTCCAGCATCACCTGATAATGTTTCTTACCGAAATAGGCGCCATTGGATTTCGCCAGATCTACCGTCTGCGGCGTATAGCCCTGCGCCACCGCGCGGCCGGTTTCATCCTGCACGGTGAAACGCGCGCCCTGCGGCACAGAGTCAATTTTTACCGGTTGCGTTTCGGTGCCGACAATGGTGGCACAGCCGCTCAGCAGCAGCGCACAGGCGGGAAGAAGATGTCGCAGGTTCATAGCAGGTCCGCTTCAGAATCAGAAAGGACAGTCTAAACTGCCCTCTCGACCTTTTCACTCGCCTCAATCGCGCTATCAGTGGCGCTTTTCTGCGCTTTATTACGGTTGACAACAGGCGGCAATCGCCGCGATATCCTGTGGCGTGGTGCGACAGCAACCGCCAATCAGCCGTGCGCCCGCCTGTTGCCACTCGGGGAACTTATCGTGCAGCGTGCAGCCAGACGGCGCCGAGTGCCAGCTTTTGCTGACCGCATCATACTGCTCGCCGGAGTTAGGATAGACCAGCAGCGGCTTGTCCGTCAGCGCCTGTAGCGTTTGCAGCGCCGGCGTCACGCTCTCCAGCGCCACGCAGTTAAGGCCGACAGCGACCACCTGCGGCGCGGCATTGATGACTTCCGCCACCTTGCTCAGCGGCGTGCCGTCACTCAGGTGTTGCGCATCGCGCAGCGTGAAGGAGAACCACGCGCTGCTGTGCGGAAACTCCGCCAGCAGGCTAATCAGCGCCTGAATTTCACCAAACGACGGCAGCGTTTCACACGCCAGCAAATCCACGCCCGCCTCCAGCAGCGCCGCCACGCGCGGACGGTGGAAATCTTTCATTTCGGCAGCCGGCAAGGCGTAGTCGCCGCGATACTCGGCGCCGTTGGCCAGATAAGCGCCATAAGGACCGACCGATCCGGCCACCAGCAGCGGTGCCTGGCTGCCTGTGGTGGCACGATAATCGTCGCGCGCCCGCTGGGCCAGCGCCACGCTCTGGCGGATCAGCGCGCTGGCCTGGCCGCTATCCAGTCCACGGGCGGCGAAGCCCAGCGGCGTCGCCTGATAGCTGGCGGTGATCGCCACATTAGCGCCGGCGGCGAAGTAGTCATAGTGCACCTGATAAATCAGCTCGGGATTTTCCATCAGCACTTTGGCTGACCACAGCGTATCGGCCAGATTACAGCCGCGCGCCTCCAGCTCTGTCGCCAGCGCGCCATCCAGAATCAGGGTATCAGTGTGGGTCAGGGCCGCAGCGATGGGGTTACGCGACATCATCGGTCTCCTTAGCGTTGAAAGCGTGTTGGCGTTTTTGCGTCAGATAATAAGCAGCGTAGCAGAACAGTACAAAAGGAATGCCGCACCATAGCGCGATGCGCTGTGACGGGTCAAAGGCCAGCCCGATGCATGCCAGCAGACACAGGGTAAATCCCAGGATCGGCACCAGCGGATAGAACGGCGCGCGGTACGCCAGCTGCTGCGGCGCATTGCCCGCCTGCAGATAGCGACGACGGAACATGTAGTGTGAGGCGCAAATGCTCAGCCACACCGCCACCACGGCAAAGCCGGAAATCGCTGACAGTGCCACAAACACCGTATCCGGGGCGATCACGCTGGAAAACAGCGCCAGCAGGCCGCCGAGCATACTCACGGTGATGGCCAGCTGCGGAATGCCGCGCCGGTTGACCCGGGCAAAGCAGCGCGGCAGCGTGTTTTCATTGGCCAGCGACCACAGCATCCGTCCTGAGGCGTACAGTCCGGAATTCGCCGCTGACAGGATCGCGGTGAGGATCACGAAGTTGAAAATATCCGCCGCGTACGGGATGCCGATCTTTTCGAACACCAGTACGAACGGACTTTTAACGATGCCCGCCTGATCCATCGGGATCAGCGCGGCCAGCACAAACACCGTGCCGATAAAGAAGATGATCAGGCGCGCCACGGTGGTGCGAATCGCCAGCGGCAGCGCTTTCTGCGGCTGCTCGGTTTCACCCGCCGCAATGCCGATCAGCTCGGTCCCGGAGAAGGCAAAATTCACCGCCACCATGGTCATCAGAATCGGCAGCGTACCGTGCGGCAGCCAGCCGGAAGCGGTCAGGTTATGTAATCCCGGCGCCGCGCTGCCGTCTTTCATCGGGATGAACCCCAGCATCGCCGCCGCGCCCAGCACGATAAAGGCAATGATGGTGATCACTTTAATGATGGAGAACCAGAACTCTCCTTCGGCAAAGAAGCGCGTCGAGACACTATTCAGCAGATAAATGGCGACACAGAACACCAGGCACCACAGCCACACCGGCACCGTCGGGAACCAGTACTGCATGCAGAAACCGGCGGCGGTCAGGCTGGAGCCGAGCGCCACCGTCCAGGTGAGCCAGTAGAGCCAGGCCACGGTGTAGCCGGTCGCCGGACTGAGGTAGCGCGCGGCGTAGACGTGAAACGCACCGGTTTCCGGCATCGCCACCGCCAGTTCGCCAAGGCACACCATTACCAGCCATACCACCAGCGCACCAATCAGATAGGCCAGCAGCGTGCCCGCTGCGCCGGTGGTGGAGATGATGTAGCCGGTGTTGAAAAACAGCCCGGTGCCAATCACGCCGCCGAGCGACAGCATCACCAGATGCCGCACCTTCATGCTGCGCTTGAAGTTTGCCTGCGAAGGCGTCGGTTCAGTTTGCATTCTTTATATCCATATGGACGTCTAAACTTCTATATGGACACAGAGTTATACGCATCCGCGCGGCAATTTGCAACGTGGGAAAGGGTAAGGATTGGGAAAGCGTGTGCGGCCCCGCCGCGACGGGGCACACCAGTCAGGCGCCGAAGACGCCCTGCAGATAACGCTCCAACGCCATGCGCGAGCTAAAACCGTGGGGAATACCGTAATGCTCCTGCGAATCCCCCATCAGGTAGAGAGGGAACTGCGTGTAGTGGTCGCAGGTTTTCATCTCTGATGCGGGTTCAGCGAAATGCTGACTTTTTTCTTTCAGGGTGGGATGAATGATCAACGCTGTGCGCCCCATGCGGGCTTCGCGATTCACATAGACGTAGTTTTCGCCACGGCGATAACCATAAGTTTTGGGTGTCAGGACGTCCATTTCGAATCCTGCTTTTTCCAGTACGCGCGCTACCTCATCCGGACGTAAATACATGCTTGCTCCTCTCTTCTCACAGCCCCGCAACCTTACATCAGCACGACAGCACAGGACATTCGGAATTTCCCTAAAGCCTGGCACACGGCTGCGTTTAGTCACGTTTCGTCTACACTTAGTATTACGTTTTAAGTCAAAGGGAGCGAAAAATGTTTAATCGAACCAGCAAAAACGATGACATTGATATCAATCAGGATGTAAACGAACTGGCCGATTCGCTGGAAGCCTTACTGAAATCTTACGGCAGCGAAGCCAAAGATGAAGTGGATAGCGCACGCAGCCAGGCGCAGGCCCTGCTGAAACAGACGCGCGCTAAACTTAACGGCAGTGGCAACCGCGTGACTCAGGCCGCGCGCGATGCGGGTTATCAGGTGGATGCCTACGTGCATGACAAACCGTGGTACGGCGTGGGTGTCGGTGCCGCCGTGGGTCTGGTGCTGGGCGCGCTGCTGATGTCACGCCGCTAAATCGCTAAAAATCATCAGGAGCCTCGCGTATGCGGGGCTTTTTTTTGCGCGTCACTCCGCATTAGCGCGCCGATGCGGCTGCTGTCAGGCTGGTTAAAATTGCCGCAAAACCCTTTACAAAAATTTTTTCCCTGCGCCAGGGCGCACCATCGCTGGCATTCGCCCTAATCCGACTGCTTAAATCACAAAACCCTATATCTGGTGGGCTTGACCACCAATACCACTACATCTAGTATTCAACACATCAACTCGCTACCAGATGTCAGCAGGGACGACGTTCGCAGCAAAAGGGTTTTTGCTTCGTATCTCGCAACCTGACCACAACCAGAGGGAAATACGAATCATGCGCATTATTATTTACACTAAAAGCCAGTGTGTCCAGTGTGACGCCACCAAAAATGCCATGGATCGCAGTGGCATCGACTACCAGCTGATTAACCTCGATAGCCAACCGGAAGCCATCGACCAGCTCAAATCGCTTGGCTATCGCCAGGTGCCCGTGGTGATGACGCACAACGACCACTGGAGCGGCTTCCGTCCCGACAAAATCGCCGGCCTGCGCCAGCTCGCTGCCGTCGGGGGATAAAGCGATGTTTCCACTGGTCTATTTTTCCAGCCAGTCGGAAAACACGCACCGGTTTATCACCCGTCTCGGCCTGCCTGCGCGGCGTATTCCGCTCGACGCCACGCAGCGCCTGCACATCGACCAGCCCTACATTTTAGTGGTGCCGAGCTACGGCGGCGGCAGCGCGCGTGGGGCAGTGCCGAAACAGGTGATTCAGTTCCTTAATGATGACGCCAACCGGCGCGGTATTCGCGGTGTGATTGCTGCGGGCAATCGCAACTTTGGCGCGGGCTTCTGCCTGGCGGGCGACATCATTGCGCAGAAATGTCAGGTTCCCTATCTCTACCGCTTTGAACTGATGGGAACCGCCGACGATATTGCCCATGTTAAAGCGGGAGTGACCCAATTTTGGCAACGACAGACACCCTGAACAGCACACAGCTGGACTACCACGCGCTCAACGCGATGCTGAACCTATATGACGCCGATGGCCGCATCCAGTTCAGCAAAGATCATGAAGCCACACGCCAGTTTTTCCTGCAGCACGTCCAGCCCAACAGCGTGCCATTCGACTCGCACGGCGAGCGTCTGCGCTATCTGGTGGCCGAAGGCTATTATGAAGCCGGGGTGCTGAACCAGTACGATTTCGCCTTCCTGTGCCAGCTGCACGAAGAGGCTGATGCCTGGGGCTTCCGTTTTCACACCTTCCTCGGTGCGTGGAAGTTTTATACCAGCTACACGCTAAAAACCTTCGACGGCAAACGCTATCTGGAAACCTTTGAGCAGCGCGCCTGCATGGTGGCGCTGACGCTGGCACGCGGCAATGAAACGCTGGCGCGGGAACTGCTGGCCGAGATGCTGAGCGGTCGCTTCCAGCCGGCTACGCCCACGTTCCTAAACTGCGGTAAACAGCAGCGCGGCGAGCTGGTCTCCTGCTTCCTGCTGCGCATTGAAGACAATATGGAGTCGATTGGCCGCGCGGTGAATTCGGCGCTGCAGCTGTCGAAGCGCGGTGGCGGCGTGGCGTTTCTGCTCTCCAACCTGCGTGAATCCGGCGCGCCGATCAAGCGCATTGAAAATCAGTCGTCCGGCGTAATTCCGGTGATGAAGATGCTGGAAGATGCATTCTCCTACGCCAATCAGCTTGGTGCGCGTCAGGGCGCGGGCGCGGTGTGGCTGAATGCGCACCATCCGGATATCCTGCGCTTCCTCGATACCAAACGTGAAAACGCTGACGAGAAGATCCGCATTAAAACGCTGTCGCTCGGCGTGGTGATTCCGGATATCACCTTCCAGCTGGCCAAAGAGAACCGCGATATGGCGCTGTTTTCGCCTTACGACGTTGAGCGTATTTACGGCAAGGCGTTTGCTGATATCAGTATCAGCGAGCACTACGAGGCGATGCTGGCCGACGATCGCATCCGTAAAACCTTCATCAAGCCGCGCGACTTCTTCCAGACGCTGGCGGAAATTCAGTTTGAGTCCGGCTATCCCTACATCATGTATGAGGACAGCGTGAACCGCAGCAACCCGATTGCCGGTCGCATCAACATGAGTAACCTGTGTTCGGAGATCCTGCAGGTTAACAGCGCCAGCGAGTATCACGACGACCTGAGCTATCGCCGCGTCGGCAAAGATATCTCCTGTAACCTCGGCTCCCTGAATATCGCCCACGCCATGGATTCGCGTAATCTGGCGCAAACCGTGGAAGTGGCGGTGCGCGCGCTGACGGCGGTTTCCGAGATGAGTGACATCACCTCCGTGCCGTCGGTGGCGGAAGGCAATCGCCGTTCGCACGCTATCGGTCTCGGGCAGATGAACCTGCACGGCTATCTGGCGCGTGAGGGTATGGCTTACGGTTCGCCAGAGGCGCTGGATTTCACCAACCTCTATTTCTACTGCGTGACGTATCACGCCCTGCGCACCTCCAACCTGCTGGCGCAGGAGCGCGGCACGAGCTTTGACGGCTTTGCGCAGTCGCAGTACGCCAGCGGTGCCTATTTCGATAAATATACCCAACACAGCTGGCAGCCGCGCACTGCCCGGGTGGCGCAGATTTTTGCCGATGCCGGCATCGCCCTGCCCGACCAGGCGGACTGGCAGGCGCTGCGTGCGTCGGTAATGCAGCACGGTTTGTATAACCAGAACCTGCAGGCGATTCCGCCGACCGGTTCCATCTCTTACATCAACCACGCCACGTCGAGCATCCACCCGATTGTGTCGCGCATTGAGATCCGTAAAGAGGGCAAGACCGGCCGCGTCTATTACCCGGCTCCGTTTATGACCAATGACAACCTTGAGCTGTATCAGGATGCCTACCAGATTGGTCCCGAAGCGATTATTGATACTTACGCCGAAGCCACCCGGCACGTCGATCAGGGCCTGTCGCTGACGCTGTTTTTCCGCGATGACGTCACGACGCGCGATATCAACAAAGCGCAGATCTACGCCTGGAAGAAAGGCATCAAAACCCTCTATTACATTCGACTGCGTCAGATGGCGCTACAAGGCACGGAGGTACAGGGCTGCGTTTCCTGTGCACTGTGATGATGACTATGCAACTTAAACAGATTCAGGCGATTAACTGGAACCGCATCCAGGACGAGAAAGATCTCGAAGTGTGGAACCGTCTTACCAGCAACTTCTGGCTGCCGGAGAAGGTGCCGTTGTCCAACGATCTGCCGGCATGGCAGTCGCTCGACCCGCAGCAGCAGCAGCTGACGATTCGGGTGTTTACCGGTCTGACGCTGCTCGACACCATTCAGAACGTCATTGGCGCACCGGGACTGATGGAAGATGCGCTGACGCCGCACGAAGAGGCGGTGCTGTCGAACATCAGCTTTATGGAAGCGGTACATGCGCGCTCTTACAGTTCGATCTTCTCCACGCTGTGTAACACCGCCGACGTGGATGCCGCCTACCGCTGGAGTGAGGAGAATGCCGCCCTGCAGAACAAGGCGAAAATCGTGCTGGATCACTACCGCGCCAGCGATCCGCTGAAGAAGAAAATCGCCAGCGTGTTTCTGGAGTCGTTCCTGTTTTACTCCGGCTTCTGGCTGCCGATGTACTGGTCAAGCCGCGGCAAGCTGACCAACACCGCCGATCTGATTCGGCTGATTATCCGTGATGAAGCGGTGCACGGTTATTACATCGGCTATAAGTACCAGAAAGCGCTGGAAACCGTTGACGACGCGCGCCGCTCTGAGCTGCAGCAGTTCGCCATCGATTTACTGCTGGCGCTGTATGAAAACGAGGTGGTGTACACCGAAGCGCTGTATGCCGACGTGGGCTGGGCCGAAGAGGTGAAAACCTTCCTGCATTACAATGCCAACAAGGCGCTGATGAACCTGGGTTACGAAGCGCTGTTCCCGGCGGAGCTGACGGCGGTAAATCCGGCGATTCTGTCGGCGCTGTCGCCCAACGCCGATGAAAACCACGATTTCTTTTCGGGTTCCGGTTCGTCCTATGTGATGGGTAAAGCGGTTGAAACCGAGGACGAGGACTGGAATTTTTAGTCGCGTGCGGTGCGCGGTAAAGGGTGCGCATTGCACCGTAAGCGGTGCGCATGAATGCGCACCCTACGGTTGGGTTAATCATGTCGCCTGAAATGCACCCAGCGGTTAGGTTGATGCATCTGTAGGGTCGGCATTGATGCCGACCGGAACGCGCCCCAGCGGTAATATTGATGCATCTGTGGGTCGGCATTGATGCCGACCAGGTTAATTTCATGCCGATTCCACCACGTTCAGCTCATTCATTTTCCTCTCCTGCATTCCCGCCGTTCCCCTGAAATAAGGTTAATTCCGCGCGTGATTATTTTACCTATTTAGCGCCATTCATCGCCGGAATATTTCGCCTGACTAAGCGTGATTTATCCGCCTTCCAGTGATAATTCTGGCCGGAACCGGTTTAATTTCACAAAAAATTCAGAAAAAATTTATCCCGTCTCATCCCTTGCAGGCACTGGAATTAGCCACTATCGCGCCATACGTGTCACGCCAGATATTTCCGTCAAGGGTTGTCAGATAATCTCACTATGCTACGGTATAGGCGCTTAAATTTACGCAGGGTACAACAAGAAATAGTCAGACATTTAACCAGGAATTTCATTACTGCATGGCAATTAAACTCGAAGTAAAGAATTTATATAAGGTATTTGGCGATCATCCCGAAAAGGCATTTAAGCTGATTGAAAAAGGCGAGAGTAAAGAGAGTATTCTGGCGAAAACCGGCCTCTCACTCGGCGTCAAAAATGCCAGTCTGGCCATTGAAGAAGGCGAGATCTTTGTCATCATGGGGCTGTCCGGCTCCGGCAAGTCCACTATGGTTCGCCTTCTCAATCGTCTGATCGAGCCGACACGCGGCCAGGTGATTATTGATGGCGTAGATATTGCCAAAATATCCGACGCAGAATTGCGTGATGTGCGCAGAAATAAAATCAGCATGGTATTCCAGTCATTCGCACTGATGCCGCACATGACGGTGCTAAATAATACCGCGTTCGGCATGGAATTAGCTGGCGTGGCGCTGCAGGAGCGGCAGGAAAAAGCGCTCGACGCGCTGCGTCAGGTCGGACTGGAAAATTATGCTCACGCCTGGCCCGATGAACTCTCCGGCGGAATGCGTCAGCGTGTTGGATTAGCCCGCGCACTGGCGATTAATCCGGATATATTGCTAATGGACGAAGCCTTTTCCGCACTTGATCCATTAATTCGCACGGAAATGCAGGATGAACTGGTAAAACTGCAGGCGAAACATCAGCGCACCATCGTGTTTATTTCCCACGATCTGGATGAAGCGATGCGTATTGGCGACCGCATCGCCATCATGCAGGGCGGCGAAGTGGTGCAGGTCGGCACGCCGGATGAAATCCTCAATAATCCGGCCAACGATTATGTGCGCACCTTCTTCCGCGGCGTGGATATCAGTCACGTCTTCAGCGCCAAAGATATCGCCCGCCGCAGCGCCGGCGCGCTGATTCGTAAGGCCGCCGGTTTCGGTCCGCGTTCGGCGATCAAACTGCTGCAGGATGAAGACCGCGAATATGGCTACGTGCTGGAGAAACAGAAATTCATCGGCGTCGTCTCCACTGACTCGCTGAAAGCGGCACTCGCCGCCGGTGAAGGGCTGGATAACGCCCTGCTCGACGCACCGCTGGCGGTTCCTGCCGATACCTCGCTCAACGATTTGCTCTCTCACGTCGCGCAGGCACCCTGTGCGGTGCCGGTGATCGGCGAAGATCAGCAGTACGTCGGTATCATTTCCAAAAGCACGCTGTTACGCGCTTTAGATCGTGAAGGAGCCCAGCCATGAGTGCACAAAACGCCAATCCATGGGAAAGCGCCAGCCAGACCAGCGCACCAACCGCCACCAGCAACGCCGCCGCAGCCAGCAGCGATCCGTGGTCCACGACAGGCAGCAGCACACCGACTGACAGCAGCGCCAGCGCCGCCGATGCCTGGGGCAATGCCGCCGGCAGTACATCGGATGCCGCCAGCAGTGGTGGACACGATGCCGTCAGCAGCAGCGACTGGCTGAGCAGCGCACCGGCCGCAGCGCCGGAGCACTTCAGCCTGCTGGATCCGTTCCACACCACGCTGATTCCGCTGGTTCGCTGGGTCACCGAAGGCATCGACTGGGTGGTTACCCATTTCCGTCCGCTGTTTCAGGGCATTCGCGTGCCGGTGGATTATATCCTCAGCGCTTTCCAGCAACTGCTGATGGGTCTGCCTGCGCCGGTAGCGATCATCGTGTTCGCACTGATTGCCTGGCAGATTGCCAGCCCGGCGATGGGCCTCGCCACGCTGATATCGCTGGTGCTGATTGGCATGATCGGTGCCTGGTCCCAGGCGATGGTGACGCTGGCGCTGGTGCTCACCGCCCTGCTGTTCTGCGTACTGATCGGCCTGCCGCTTGGCATCTGGCTGGCGCGCAGTGAGCGCGCGGCGCGCATCGTACGGCCCCTGCTGGATGCAATGCAAACCACGCCGGCGTTCGTCTATCTGGTGCCCATCGTCATGCTGTTTGGTATCGGCAACGTGCCGGGCGTGGTGGTGACGATTATCTTTGCCCTGCCGCCGGTGGTGCGTCTCACCATACTCGGTATTAAGCAGGTGCCGGCTGACCTGATCGAAGCCAGTGAATCTTTCGGTGCCAGCCCGCGCCAGATGCTGTTCAAGGTCCAGCTGCCGCTGGCGATGCCGACCATTATGGCTGGCGTCAATCAGACGCTGATGCTGGCGCTGTCGATGGTGGTCATCGCCTCGATGATTGCCGTTGGCGGTCTGGGCCAGATGGTGCTGCGCGGTATCGGCCGTCTCGATATGGGTCTCGCCAGCGTGGGCGGCGTCGGTATCGTCATCCTCGCCATCATTCTTGACCGCCTGACGCAGTCGGTAGGTCGCGACAGCCGCAGCCGTGGCAGCCGCCACTGGTACAGCAGCGGGCCGCTGGGTTTGTTGCTGCGTCCATTCAGTAAAAAAGCCTGATTTCTTTGGGCGGCCCGCTGCGGTCGCCCGTCTCCGACGTCACACGTAAAATAAGGAATGACTATGCGCAAGACAGCTCTATTCGCCGCCGTCCTGACCACGGTTGCCGCGACGCACGTGTCCGCCGCCGACCTTCCGGGCAAAGGCATTACCGTTAAACCGGCTCAGAGTACCATTTCCGAAGAGACCTTCCAGACGCTGCTGGTGAGCCGCGCGCTGGAGAAGCTGGGCTACACCGTTGAGAAGCCGAGTGAAGT
This sequence comes from gamma proteobacterium symbiont of Scutellera amethystina, assembly GCF_059730845.1. Taxonomy (NCBI): domain Bacteria; kingdom Pseudomonadati; phylum Pseudomonadota; class Gammaproteobacteria; species gamma proteobacterium symbiont of Scutellera amethystina. The sequence goes on along the minus strand of NZ_AP035935.1, from coordinate 1,080,312 downwards.
AGATTACAACGTGGCTTACACCACCATTGCCGGCGGTGATGCCACGTTTATCGCCACCAACTGGCAACCGCTGCATGACGACATGTATAAAGCCGCCGGCGGTGATAATAAATTTTATCGCCAGGGCACCTACGTCAGCGGTGCCGCCCAGGGTTATCTGATCGACAAGAAAACCGCCGATCAGTACCACATCACCAACATCGAGCAGCTGAAAGATCCAAAGCTGGCCAGACTGTTTGATACCAATGGCGATGGCAAAGCAGACCTGACCGGCTGTACGCCAGGCTGGGGCTGTGAGGCGGTGATTAACCATCAGATCGAGGCCTACAAACTGAGCGACACCGTGGTGCACAACCAGGGTAACTACTCGGCGATGATTGCCGACACCATTACACGCTTCAAACAGGGTAAACCGATTCTCTATTACACCTGGACGCCATACTGGGTCAGCGACGTGCTGAAGCCGGGTAAAGATGTGGTGTGGCTGCAGGTGCCGTTCTCCTCACTGCCAGGCGCGCAGAGCAAAGTGGATACCAGACTGGCCAACGGCGCCAACTATGGCTTCCCGGTGAACACCATGCATATCGTGGCCAACAAAGCCTGGGCAGAGAAGAATCCGGCGGCGGCAAAACTGTTTGCAGAAATGAAGCTGCCGATTGGCGACATCAATGCCGAGAACGCCGCGATGCATGCCGGTCACGCCTCAGAAGCGGACATCAACGGCCACGTTGACGGCTGGATCAAAGCTCATCAGGCGGAATTTGATAAATGGGTTAGCGACGCCATGGCGGCGGCGAAATAAGCCCACGCGGCACCCCGTCTCAGCCACATGGTGCCGCCATTTTCCGCCCTCCCGCCCTGTCAGTAAGCGAAGCGTACGCTATAGCGCACTGGTACGTCCTGTTAATTAACACAACATTGAAATAATTTTTTGGGTTACTATTACCCACATATGATTATTTACCCGCTTTTCCCACCAGCTATGTCTCCTTTCCACCGCCCGCATCGGGTCGGCCGCGCCAGGATGAGTCTGCGTTATCGCTGGCATTCACCCTGCCACGTGCCGGTTATACCGCAGACGACGAACGGAATTCATCACGCCGCTGATGCTGGCGCGTTACCCGGATTAACCGGTGCCTTATCGATTAACCCATTGATTTACTCCGGCAAAGCCGGCCGGGAAAAGTGTTTAGAAAACGTAAAGATCAATGCAAAGTGGTGAGCGATACTGTTCATTAATGATTGGCTTTGTTATGGTTAGCCACACAGTTATTCACCTAAGTTATTTTTACTCGCGAAATTATTCAATCCACTGAAGGTTTCGCTTAGCGAATTGATGACGATGGCGGCTTTGTCTGCAAAGCGGCTAGTCAGGGCGCAGAGCCCAGGGTTATGGACCGACCTGGAACGCCAGGTGCTGACAGTGTGACGGTGCAAACAATCACAGGCGGAAAATATGACTACGCTTAATCTGTCACCCTCATTATTATATTTGTTGCAACTAAGAGGTTTTTAATGGAAAGCTCGTTTACTCCCATTGAGCAGATGCTAAACATCCGTGCTAATCGCCACAAAGATTTTCCGCTGCAGGAGATCATCCTGACCCGTCTGTGCATGCACATGCAGGGTAAACTGCTGGATAATCGCAACAAAATGTTGAAGGCGCAGGGAATTAACGAAACTTTATTCATGGCGCTGATTACGCTGGACGCGCAGGAAAACCAGAGCATTCAGCCTTCTGAGCTGAGCTCGGCGCTGGGTTCTTCCCGCACCAACGCGACGCGCATCGCTGATGAACTGGAAAAGCGCGGCTGGATCGAGCGTCGTGAGAGCGACAACGATCGCCGTTGCCTGCACCTGCACCTGACGGAAAAAGGTAACGAATTCTTACGTCAGCTGCTGCCACCACAGCATCAGAGCCTGCAGTATCTGTGGTCCTCGCTGACCGATACCGAGCAAGAGCAGCTGGAAGCCATCACGCGTAAGTTGCTTAACCGTCTCGATAAAATGGACGAAGATCAGGTTATCGCTTCCCTGTCGCGTTAATAGCAAGAACTGCGACACAATCACCCACCGAAATCGCTATTTTAATCCCCTTTTATCCGGCCAGCGTTGCAAACGCTGGCTTTTTCGACTCGGGCGACCGTGTTGATGGATCAACACATCCCGACTAAATGGCAAACGTGGAGAACGACATGAGTGCGACAGCGGAAGCTCAAAGCCCGCAACAGCCCGCGAACAAAAAGAAGAAGCGCAAAGGTGCGCTGATCCTGCTGGCTATCGTGTTTATCGTGATTGGTGTGGGTTATCTGGCTTACTGGTATCTGGTGCTGCGCCACTTCCAGGAAACCGATGACGCCTACGTGGCAGGCAACCAGGTGCAGGTGATGGCCCAGGTTTCCGGCAGCGTGAATAAAGTGTGGTTCGAGGATACGGATCGGGTGAAAAAAGGTGACATTCTGGTGTCGCTGGATAAAACCGATGCGCAGCAGGCATTCGAGAAAGCGCAGACCGCGCTGGCCACCAGCGTGCGCCAGACGCACCAGCTGATGATCAACGGCAAACAGTATCAGGCCACCATCAAACTGCAACAGACCGCGCTGGATCAGGCCGAATCCGACCTGAAACGTCGCGAGCCGCTCGGTGCCGCCAATCTGATTGGCCGCGAAGAGCTGCAGCACGCGCGTGATGCCGTGGCCACGGCGAAAGCCCAGCTGGACGTGGCGATTCAGCAGTACAACGCGAACCAGGCGATGATCCTGAATACCGACCTCGAAAATCAGCCGGCGGTAAAACAGAGCGCTGCTGAGCTGCGCGATGCCTGGCTGGCGCTGCAGCGCACCGACATCCGCAGTCCGATGGACGGCTATGTCTCGCGTCGCAGCGTGCAGGTCGGTTCACAGATCTCCACCAGCACACCGCTGCTGGCGGTGGTGCCGGCCACCAACCTGTGGGTTGACGCCAACTTTAAAGAGACGCAGCTGGCAGGCGTGCGCATCGGTCAGCCCGCCACGGTCATCAGTGATATCTACGGCGATGATGTGGAGTATCACGGCAAGGTGGTTGGTCTGGATATGGGCACCGGTAGCGCCTTCTCGCTGCTGCCAGCGCAGAACGCCACCGGTAACTGGATCAAAGTGGTACAGCGTCTGCCGGTGCGTATCGAACTCGATCCGCAGCAAGTGGCGCAACATCCGCTGCGTATCGGCCTGTCCACGCTGGTGAAAGTAGATACCCAGAACAAAGATGGCGCCGCGCTGGCCAGCAATGTCCGCACCCAGGCCGCGTATGAAAGTAACGCGCTGGCAATCGACCTTGCGCCGGTTAACCAGCTGATCGCTGACATTGTCCGTGCCAACGCGCAATAACCTCGCGGGAGGCTGTTATGGCACAAAAGCCGCTTGAAGGTGCGCCGTTAGTTCTGATGACCATCGCCCTGTCGCTGGCGACGTTCATGCAGGTACTCGACTCCACCATCGCTAACGTGGCGATCCCAACCATCGCCGGTAACCTCGGGGCGTCCAACTCGCAGGGCACCTGGGTGATCACCTCGTTCGGGGTGGCGAATGCCATCTCGATCCCGATCACCGGCTGGCTGGCAAAACGCGTCGGTGAAGTGAAGCTGTTCACCTGGTCGACCATTCTGTTCGCGCTGGCCTCCTGGGCGTGCGGCATGTCCGAAAGCCTGGAGATGCTGATCTTCTTCCGCGTGATTCAGGGCGTGGTGGCCGGTCCGCTGATTCCGCTGTCGCAAAGTTTGCTGCTGAACAACTACCCGCCGGCCAAGCGCAGCGTGGCGCTGTCGCTGTGGGCGATGACGGTAATCGTTGCGCCGATCTGCGGTCCGATTCTCGGTGGCTGGATCAGCGATAACTATCACTGGGGCTGGATCTTCTTCATCAACGTGCCAATTGGCGTGGTGGTGGTGATGCTCACGCTGCAAACCCTGCGTGGGCGCGAAACCAAAACTGAGATCCGCCCGATCGATATGGTCGGTCTGGTGCTGCTGGTGGTGGGGATTGGTTCTCTGCAGGTGATGCTTGACCGCGGTAAAGAACTCGACTGGTTTGGCTCAACCGAAATCATCGTGCTCACGGTGGTCGCGGTGGTGTCGCTGGCCGTGCTGCTGGTGTGGGAGCTGACCGACGATCACCCGATTGTCGATTTGTCGCTGTTTAAGAAGCGAAATTTCACCATCGGCTGTCTGTCGATCAGTCTGGCTTACATGCTGTACTTCGGCTCGATCGTCCTGCTACCGCAGCTGCTCCAGGAGGTATACGGCTATACCGCCACCTGGGCCGGGCTGGCATCGGCGCCGGTGGGGATCATTCCGGTGATTCTGTCGCCGATCATTGGTCGCTTCGCCCATAAGCTCGATATGCGGCGGCTGGTAACCTTCAGTTTTATCATGTACGCGGTGTGCTTCTACTGGCGTGCGTATACGTTTGAGCCGGGGATGGATTTCGGTGCCTCCGCGTGGCCGCAGTTTATCCAGGGGTTCGCGGTGGCCTGCTTCTTTATGCCGCTGACCACCATTACGCTGTCCGGCTTGCCGCCAGAGCGTATGGCGGCGGCCTCCAGCCTGTCAAACTTTGTGCGTACGCTGGCGGGTTCAATCGGAACGTCGATCACCACCACCATGTGGACAGACCGCGAATCGATGCATCACAGCTACCTGTCGGAATCGGTTAATCCATTCAATCCGAATTCGCAGCAAATGTATGACCAGCTGCAAAGCATGGGCATGACGCAGCAGCAGGCGTCGGCTTATATCGCCCAGCAAATTACTAATCAGGGCCTGATTATCTCGGCTAACGAGATCTTCTGGGCATCGGCGGGGGTGTTTTTGGTCCTGCTGGTTCTGGTGTGGTTTGCCCGTCCGCCGTTTGGCGCAGGCGGTGGCGGCGGTGGCGCGCACTGAGTGACAGAAACAAAAACGGGCCACAGCGGCCCGTTTTTTTATTTATGCGTTCTGACGCCACCACTCGGCGAGCAGGATACCGGTCGCGACCGAGACGTTGAGGCTTTCAACGTTGCCGGTACCGCCAATCGACAGGCTGATATCGCCCTGCTGGAATGCGCTGTCTGACAGACCTTCACGCTCCTGACCCAGCACCAGTACCATTTTGGCTGGCAGCGCCGCCTGCGCCAGTGGCGTACCGGCGTGGCTGGATGTGGTCACGATGGTGTAACCGGCTTTGCGGAATGCTTCCAGACCCGCAGCAAAGCTTTCGCCGCTGATCGCCTGGACGTGCTCTGCACCACCTTCAGCCGTGCGAACTGCGGCACCCGACTCCAGCAGCGAGGCATCATTGACCAGCAAACCTTTGACGCCAAAGTGCGCGCAGCTGCGCATGATACCGCCAAGGTTGTGCGGGTTGCTGACATCTTCCAGCGCCAGTACGCAGTCTTTGCTCTGCGCCTGCTGCAGCCATTCCGCCACCGGCATGCCCATGCGCTTCTTAATAATGAAGCACACGCCGCCGTGGTGTTCAGTCCCGGACGCTTTCGCCAGCTCGGCGTCGTCCACCACGTGATAGGCTTTGCGGTTTGCCGCTAGCCAGCGCAGGGTTTCGCGGAAGCGCGGCGTGACGCTTTGCACAAACCACGCACGGACGATGCTTTCGGGACGGCTCTGGAACAGCGCCTGGCAGGCGTTTTCGCCGTATACGCGCGTCTCTTCCTGACGCTGACGGCGAATCAGTTCCGGGTCGATAACCGGCTTGCTGCTGGCCGCTTCGTCACCCGCATCCGCTTCAGCGGCGACAGGCGGACGTGACACGGTGCGCCAAGGTGAATCACTGAAGCCGCGATCGTCCCGATCGCTGCGACGACCGCGCGCGCTATCGTCACGCGGACCGCGCGAACGGCCAGCATCATCACGTGGACCACGCGAACGCCCGGCATCATCGCCACGGGCGGTGCGCGGACGACCGCTCTCTTCATTATTACGAGTGCTGCGAGGACCAGAGCGACGATTCTCTTCCTGGCGCGCAGCAGGACGGCCGCCTTTGCCGGTACGGGGATTTGGCTTCTGACCGCCCTCCTCATCACGTACGTACATCACTTTTACCTTGCCGCTTTTGCCTTTAAATTCGTCGTTCATCTGTTCCTCCAGCATTGAGAGCGCGAAGATTACCTGATGTGTCGGCGCTTAGCTATCAACTATTGAACCTATTGCTTAATCCAGATTGAGCATAGCATTCAACCTTTTCATAATGTTCACCAATCCTAAGATTTACAGGTCCGGTTTGAGGTGACGATGAATACTGTATGTGCCTCCTGTCAGGCAACTAACCGCGTTCCAGAAGAACGTCTGGCCGACGGAGCCAAATGCGGTCGCTGCGGCGATGCGCTGTTTAGCGGTGAAGTGGTGAATGCCACGGCGGCCACGCTGGATAAATACCTGCAGGACGATCTGCCGGTCGTGGTCGACTTCTGGGCGCCATGGTGCGGCCCGTGCGTGAACTTCGCGCCGGTGTTTAAAGACGTCGCCGACGAGCGGCGCGGCAAAGTGCGCTTCGTGAAAGTGAACACTGAGGCGGAACCTGCACTCAGCACGCGTTTTCGCATCCGCAGCATCCCAACCATTATGCTGTTCAAAAACGGTGAGATGGTGGACATGCTGAACGGTGCGATGCCGAAAGCGCCATTCAACGAATGGCTCGACGAATCACTCTGATCCCCCAGGGCCAGCCACGCGCTGGCCTTGTTTTTGCCCTTCTATTACACTGGCGTTTTTCCCTGTCCGCGATGCTATGTCTGAAAATGCCGTTCTGCGCCTGCGTGCGCAGCGTTTAGCGCGTGCCACGCGCCCGTTTCTCGCCCGAGGCAACCGCGTGCTGCGCTGTCAGCGCTGCCTGCTGCCGCATAAAAACTGTCTGTGCGCGACCCTGCAGCCGCAACAGGCGCGCAGCCGGTTTTGCCTGGTGATGTTTGATACTGAACCAATGAAACCCAGTAATACCGGTCGGCTGATTGCCGACATTCTGCCGGAAACCCAGGCCTTTGGCTGGTCGCGCACCGAGCCCGACGCCGCGCTGCTGGCGGCGGTGCAGACGGCGGATTATCAGCCGATGGTGGTGTTTCCCGGTGCCTATGCCGATGCCGATCGCCAGGTGCTGACCACGCCACCCACCGGCGGCAAGCCCCCGCTATTTATTATGCTCGACGGCACCTGGACCGAAGCGCGCAAAATGTTTCGCAAAAGTCCGTGGCTGGATAGCTTTCCGGTGATGTCACTGAATGTGGCGACACCGTCGCGCTACACGCTGCGCGAAGCCCATGCGCCAGGCCAGCACTGCACCGCCGAAGTGGCCGCCGCGCTGCTGGAACAGGCAGGTGATATCCCGGCGGCGCAGGCGTTGCAGCAACACTTTGAACGCTTCCGTCAGGCCTATCTGGCCGGTAAACCCCACCATCCGATACACGCGCAAGCAGATAATTTCTGAAGCTGGCTCGCAGCCTGACATCGACAAATCGGCAACCGGCGCAAAAGCGTTTACAATCATGCCAATCCCGAGAGCAGGAGCGAATGATGAGCCAACGTGGACTGGAAGCGCTGTTACGACCGAAATCAATTGCGGTGCTGGGTGCGTCGGTAAAACCGGGCCGCGCTGGCTATCTGATGATGCGCAACCTGCTGGCGGGCGGCTTTGGCGGTCCGGTGTTGCCGGTCACGCCCAAATACAAGGCGGTCAGCGGCGTGCTGGCCTGGCCGGACGTAGCCAGCCTGCCCTTCGCCCCCGACCTGGCGATTATCTGCACCCACGCCAGACGCAATCTGGAACTGTTACAGCAGCTGGGAGAAAAAGGCTGTAAAGCCTGCATTATTCTATCCGCGCCGGCCAGCCAGCTGGAGGCGCTGAAAGCCTGTGCCAGCCAGTGGCAGATGCGCCTGCTGGGCCCCAACAGTCTGGGCCTGTTAGCCCCCTGGCAGGGGCTGAATGCCAGCTTCTCACCGGTACCGATTGCGAAAGGACGTATCGCCTTTATTTCGCAATCGGCGGCGGTTTCCAACACCATTCTCGACTGGGCGCAACAGCGCAACCTGGGCTTTTCGTGGTTTATCGCACTGGGCGATAGCCTGGATATTGATGTCGACGACCTGCTGGATTTTCTTGCACGCGATGGCAAAACCAGCGCCATTTTGCTCTACCTGGAACATCTGAGCGATGCCCGGCGCTTCGTTTCTGCCTCGCGTAGCGCAGCGCGTAATAAACCCATTCTGGTGATCAAAAGCGGTCGCAGCCATCAGGCACAGGCGATGATCGGCACCGCCAGCGGGCTGGATGCCGCCTGGGATGCCGCCATTCAGCGCGCCGGTCTGCTGCGCGTGCAGGACACGCATGAGCTGTTTTCCGCCGTGGAATCGCTCAGCCATATGCGCCCGCTGCGCGGTGAGCGCCTGATGATTATCAGCAACGGCGCCGCCCCGGCAGCGCTGGCGCTGGATGAACTCTATGCGCGTAACGGCAAGCTGGCGACGCTGGATGAGCCCACGCTGCAGGCGCTGGCGGCCCTGCTGCCGGAGGGCATCGGGCGCGGTAATCCGCTGGATTTGAAAGATCATGCAACGCCCGCGCTGTACGTGGCCTGCGTAACACAGCTGCTCGACAGCCATGAACTGGATGCGCTGATGATCATCCATTCACCCAGCGCCGTCTCTCCGGCCAGTGAAACCGCTGCGCAGATTATTGCGGCGGTGGCCGCGCATCCGCGGGGTAAGCAGGTGACGCTGCTGACCAACTGGTGCGGCGAACACTCTTCGCAGGAAGCCCGCCGCGCATTCACCCAGGCCGGCATTCCGACCTGGCGCACGCCAGAAGGCACAGTGACGGCATTTATGCACCAGGTTGAGTATCGGCGTAACCAGAAACAGCTACGCGAAACGCCAGCGCTGCCGCTGGGCCTGACGCAAAACAGCGCCGAGGCACATCAGCTGCTGCAACAGGCACTGGATAGCGGCATTACCACGCTGGATACGCACGAGGTGCAGCCCATACTGCAGGCTTACGGGCTGGCGACGCTGCCAACCTGGATCACCAGCGACAGCCAGTCTGCCGCTAAGATTGCCGACCAGATTGGTTATCCGGTGGCGCTCAAGCTGCGCTCGCCGGATATTGCACATAAGTCGGATGTACAGGGCGTGATGCTCTATCTGCGCAGCGCGGCAGAAGTTGAACAGGCAGCAGATGCCATCTTCGATCGCGTGCGTGAAACGCATCCGCAGGCGCGCATTGACGGTCTGCTGGTGCAAAGTATGGCGAACCGCGCCGGTGCACAGGAGTTGCGGGTGGTGGTTGAGCATGACCCGCTGTTTGGCCCAATCATCATGCTGGGCGAAGGCGGTGTGGAGTGGCAGCCTGACAAGCAGGCCGCCGTGGCGTTGCCGCCGCTGAATATGACACTGGCGCGTTATCTGGTGATCCAGGCACTGAAGAGCGGCAAAGTGCGCAGCCGCAGTGCACTGCGACCGCTGGACATCACCGGTCTGAGTCAGCTGCTGGTGCAGGTATCAAACCTGGTGGTGGACTGTCCGGAGATTCAGCGGCTGGATATTCATCCGCTGCTGGCATCCGCCAATACCTTTACCCTGCTGGACGTGACGCTGCAGCTGGCTCCGTTTCATGGCGACAGTGAGGCGCGGCTGGCGATTCGTCCCTATCCGCACCATCTGGAAGAGCAGGTGCAGCTTAAAGATGGCCAGCGCTGCCTGTTTCGGCCGATTCTGCCGGAGGATGAACCGCAGCTACGTGCCTTCATCGCCCAGGTCACCAAAGAAGACCTTTACTATCGCTACTTCAGTGAGATCAATGAGTTTACCCACGACGATTTGGCGAACATGACGCAGATCGATTACGACCGGGAGATGGCGATTGTCGCAGTACGCCAGCATAACGGTGCCGATGAGATTATCGGCGTGACGCGCGCGATCTCCGATGCTGACAATATCGACGCAGAATTTTCGGTATTGGTGCGTTCCGACCTGAAGGGTTTGGGCATGGGCCGGCGGCTGCTGGAAAAGATGATCCGCTATACGCGCGATCATGGCCTGCAACAATTGAACGGTATCACCATGCCGCACAATACCGGCATGATTACCCTGGCGCGAAAACTCAATTTTCGTGTGAATATTCAACTGGATGATGGCATTGTCAGCCTGAATTTACCGCTGGCTGACACCGGCGGCCTGGCTGTAGAGAAAGGTAAAAATCCTCCTTAACCGGCCGGTTGATGTTATTATTTACCGTTAGGATCATGATTTGATGGCAAAAGGCCATACAATGAACAGAGAAGAAGTGCACTGTGATGTTGTCTAAATTCAAACGCAATAAACACCAACAACACCTCGCACAGCTGCCTAAACTGTCACAGTCCGTGTCGGATGTGACCACGCTTTACTCGCCCGCCGAGTTTCGTGAAACCCTGCTGACGAAAATCGCCACGGCAGAAAAACGTATCTGCATCGCCGCCCTGTATCTGGAAAATGATGACGGCGGACGCAGCATCATGCAGGCGCTGTATGCAGCGCGTCAGGCGCGCCCGGAACTGGATGTCAGCATTCTGGTGGACTGGCATCGTGCGCAGCGCGGCCGTATCGGTGCCGCGCGCGGCCTGACGAACGCCGACTGGTATTGCGAAATGGCGGCGCAGCATCCCGATATCGCGATTCCGGTGTATGGCATTCCGGTGAATACCCGTGAAGCGCTTGGTGTGCTGCATCTGAAAGGCTTTATCATTGACGATACGCTGCTCTACAGCGGTGCCAGCCTGAACGATGTTTATCTGCATCAGCATGACAAATACCGTTATGACCGTTATCAGCTGATCCGTAATCCGCAGCTGGCGGACACCATGTTTCAGTGGATTGGCGAGAATCTCAAACATTCTGAGGCCGTTAACCGTCTCGACCAGGCCGAACGTCCCTCCAGCCCGGAAATCAAGAATGAAACCCGCCAGTTTCGTCAGGAGCTGCGCAGCTTCAACTATCAGTTTACCGGTGATGCCGGCAACGAATCACTGGCCGTCACGCCGCTGGTCGGGCTGGGTAAACGTAGCCTGCTGAATAAAACCATCTTCCATTTAATGCCCTGCGCCGAGCGTAAGCTCACGCTGTGCACGCCGTACTTTAACCTGCCAGCCATTCTGGTGCGCAATCTGATCCAGCTGCTGCGTCAGGGCAAAGAGGTCGAGATCATCGTCGGCGATAAAACCGCCAACGATTTCTACATTCCGCCACACGAGCCGTTCAAGATTATCGGTGCGCTGCCCTATCTGTATGAAATCAACCTGCGTCGCTTCCTCAGCCGGTTGCAGTATTACGTCAATAACGGCCAGCTGACGGTACGTTTGTGGAAAGATGGCGACAACAGCTATCACCTGAAAGGCATCTGGGTTGATGACGAGTGGATGATGATCACCGGTAATAACCTCAATCCGCGCGCCTGGCGACTCGACCTGGAAAATGCGGTGCTGATTCACGATCCGCTCAACCAGCTGGCAGAGCAGCGCGATAAGGAACTGGCGCTGATCCGTCAGCACACCACGGTGGTGAAACATTTCCGCGAGCTGGAGAGCATCTCTGATTATCCGGCAAAGGTGCGTAAGCTGATTCGCCGTCTGCGTCGCATCCGTATCGATCGCCTTATTAGCCGTCTGCTGTAGCCGATGCGTGCGCTCATCCTCTGTGCGGTATTACTGTGTAGCGGATGTGCGCATGTGGCGCAGGACAACTGGACCGGCCAGGATAAGGCGCAACACTTTTTCTCCTCTGCCGCCCTGGCTGCCGCCGGCAGTGAGATCGCTCAGCATCAACATCAGAGCCGCGGGCAAAATCTGCGCTTCGGCCTGCTCTTTTCGCTAAGCTTCGGCGTGGCCAAAGAAGCCTGGGACAGCCGCCCTGCCGGGAGCGGCTGGAGCTGGAAAGATCTCAGCTGGGATGTCGCCGGTGCGGCCAGCGGCATTGCCCTGTGGAACCTGAGCCAGTAATCACAGCGCAATCCCCTTGCCTTTGCGGTGCAGCATCAGCGATACCAGAAATGCCAGCGCACCCATTGCCGAGACATACCAGAAGAAGGTGGTTTCGATGCCGTGCTTCTTCAGCAACAGCGCCACGTATTCGGCCGAACCGCCAAAGATAGCGTTAGCTACCGCATAGGAAAGCCCCACGCCCAGTGCACGCACTTCCGGCGGGAACATCTCCGCTTTAAGGATGCCACTGATGGCGGTGTAGAAACTGGTAATAATCAGCGCCAGCATCACCAGCACGAACGCCAGCCCGCTACTTTGCACATTCTGCAGCAACATCAAAATCGGCACGGTACAGATAGCTGCGCCAGCGCCAAAGATCATCATTGATGCCCGCCGGCCAATCTTATCTGACAGCGCGCCCACAATTGGCTGAATCAGCATGAATACCAGCAGCGCGCCGGTCATCAACGCACTGGCGCTGCGCGCATCCATACCCGCCGTGTTCACCAGATATTTTTGCATGTAGGTTGTGAAGGTATAGAAGCTTAGCGATCCGCCAGCGGTAAAGCCAAGCACCATCAGGAAGGCACGTGAGTGGTTACGCAGCAGGCCCAAAATACTGCCGGCATCGCGATGTTCCCGGTGCTTTTTCTCGGAGGTTTCATTCAGTGAGCGACGCAACCACAGAGCGACCACTGCCAGAACCGCGCCAAGAAAGAACGGGATACGCCAGCCCCAGCTGCGCAGCGCTTCATCACTGAGGATTTGTTGCAGTACCACGACTGTCAGCACGGCTAACAGCTGACCGCCAATCAGGGTGACGTACTGGAACGACGCGTAGAAGCCTTTGTGCCCTTCCAGTGCCACCTCACTCATGTAGGTAGCGCTGGTACCATATTCACCGCCCACCGATAAGCCCTGAAACATGCGCGCCAGCAGCAAAATCACCGGCGCCGCAATGCCGATTTCGCCGTAGCCGGGTAAACAGGCGATGACCAGCGAACCAAAACACATCATGCATACCGAGATCAGCATCGAACTTTTTCGGCCGTGACGGTCCGCGATGTAGCCGAATAGCCAGCCACCGATAGGACGCATTAAGAAGCCCGCCGCAAACACGCCGGCCGTTTGCAGCAGCTGGGTAGTGGTGTCGCCGGCCGGGAAAAATACATGGGCAAAATAGAGCGAAAAGAACGAGTAGACGTAAAAATCAAACCATTCGACCAGATTGCCGGACGACGCGCCGACAATGGCCCAGATGCGTTGTTTACTGACGGCTGCCGCTTCCGGCTGGGCCGATTTTTGTTGTAAGTCGGTCATCTTTTACCTCATTTCCTTGCGAAGAACATCGCTAAAGCAATGAGTAAAGCATCTGAGAGCAGCGCGGGGGAATCAGAGCCCGTTCAGGATGACAAAATGTGACAGAGCTGGAGTTTTAGGGAGAGATTTTGCAAGGGGTGAAGTGGATTTGGCGATCGCCAGACGTAAAAAAGCCCCGGACTCTCGTTCGGGGCTTTTTTACTTATTTGATGCCTGGCAGTTCCCTACTCTCGCATGGGGAGGCCCCACACTACCATCGGCGCTACGGCGTTTCACTTCTGAGTTCGGCATGGGGTCAGGTGGGACCACCGCGCTGTTGCCGCCAGGCAAATTCTGTTTTCGTCCGCGTCTTTCGCGCTCTGACTGCGTTGCCCCGCTCGCGCCGCTCAGTCACATACTCGTGTATGCTCCTTCACGTCGTCTCGCGTGCCGCCTTGTCACAGCACAAAATCCACTGGACGTAATCCGGTGAACAAAGCTGAAAATTCTTCTTCGGTCTCTCAGACCAAAACGCCTCTGGCGTTGTAAGGTTAAGCCTCACGGGTCATTAGTACCGGTTAGCTCAACGCATCGCTGCGCTTACACACCCGGCCTATCAACGTCGTCGTCTTCAACGTCCCTTCAGGACCCTTAAAGGGTCAGGGAGAACTCATCTCGGGGCAAGTTTCGTGCTTAGATGCTTTCAGCACTTATCTCTTCCGCACTTAGCTACCGGGCAGTGCCATTGGCATGACAACCCGAACACCAGCGGTGCGTTCACTCCGGTCCTCTCGTACTAGGAGCAACCCCCCTCAATTCTCCAGCGCCCACGGCAGATAGGGACCGAACTGTCTCACGACGTTCTAAACCCAGCTCGCGTACCACTTTAAACGGCGAACAGCCGTACCCTTGGGACCTACTTCAGCCCCAGGATGTGATGAGCCGACATCGAGGTGCCAAACACCGCCGTCGATATGAACTCTTGGGCGGTATCAGCCTGTTATCCCCGGAGTACCTTTTATCCGTTGAGCGATGGCCCTTCCATTCAGAACCACCGGATCACTATGACCTGCTTTCGCACCTGCTCGAGCCGTCACTCTCGCAGTCAAGCTGGCTTATGCCATTGCACTAACCTCCTGATGTCCGACCAGGATTAGCCAACCTTCGTGCTCCTCCGTTACGCTTTGGGAGGAGACCGCCCCAGTCAAACTACCCACCAGACACTGTCCGCAGCCCGGATTACGGGCCTACGTTAGAACATCAAACATTAAAGGGTGGTATTTCAAGGTTGGCTCCACGCAGACTGGCGTCCACGCTTCAAAGCCTCCCACCTATCCTACACATCAAGGCTCAATGTTCAGTGTCAAGCTATAGTAAAGGTTCACGGGGTCTTTCCGTCTTGCCGCGGGTACACTGCATCTTCACAGCGATTTCAATTTCACTGAGTCTCGGGTGGAGACAGCCTGGCCATCATTACGCCATTCGTGCAGGTCGGAACTTACCCGACAAGGAATTTCGCTACCTTAGGACCGTTATAGTTACGGCCGCCGTTTACCGGGGCTTCGATCAAGAGCTTCTCCTTGCGGATAACCCCATCAATTAACCTTCCGGCACCGGGCAGGCGTCACACCGTATACGTCCACTTTCGTGTTTGCACAGTGCTGTGTTTTTAATAAACAGTTGCAGCCAGCTGGTATCTTCGACTGGCCTCGGCTCCGGGAGCAAGTCCCTTCACCTACGCGCCAGCGTGCCTTCTCCCGAAGTTACGGCACCATTTTGCCTAGTTCCTTCACCCGAGTTCTCTCAAGCGCCTTGGTATTCTCTACCTGACCACCTGTGTCGGTTTGGGGTACGATTTCGTGTTACCTGGAGCTTAGAGGCTTTTCCTGGAAGCAGGGCATCAGTTACTTCACCGCCGTAGCGGCTCGTCATCACGCCTCAGTGTTAAAGAAGACCGGATTTGCCTGGTCTTCACACCTGCACGCTTAAACCGGGACAACCGTCGCCCGGATAACCTAGCCTTCTCCGTCCCCCCTTCGCAGTAACACCAAGTACAGGAATATTAACCTGTTTCCCATCGACTACGCTTTTCAGCCTCGCCTTAGGGGTCGACTCACCCTGCCCCGATTAACGTTGGACAGGAACCCTTGGTCTTCCGGCGAGCGGGCTTTTCACCCGCTTTATCGTTACTTATGTCAGCATTCGCACTTCTGATACCTCCAGCATGCCTCACAGCACACCTTCAGCGGCTTACAGAACGCTCCCCTACCCAACAACACATAGTGTCGCTGCCGCAGCTTCGGTGCATGGTTTAGCCCCGTTACATCTTCCGCGCAGGCCGACTCGACCAGTGAGCTATTACGCTTTCTTTAAATGATGGCTGCTTCTAAGCCAACATCCTGGCTGTCTGTGCCTTCCCACATCGTTTCCCACTTAACCATGACTTTGGGACCTTAGCTGGCGGTCTGGGTTGTTTCCCTCTTCACGACGGACGTTAGCACCCGCCGTGTGTCTCCCGTGATAACATTCTCCGGTATTCGCAGTTTGCATCGGGTTGGTAAGCCGGGATGGCCCCCTAGCCGAAACAGTGCTCTACCCCCGGAGATGAGTTCACGAGGCGCTACCTAAATAGCTTTCGGGGAGAACCAGCTATCTCCCGGTTTGATTGGCCTTTCACCCCCAGCCACAAGTCATCCGCTAATTTTTCAACATTAGTCGGTTCGGTCCTCCAGTTAGTGTTACCCAACCTTCAACCTGCCCATGGCTAGATCACCGGGTTTCGGGTCTATACCCTGCAACTTAACGCCCAATTAAGACTCGGTTTCCCTTCGGCTCCCCTATGCGGTTAACCTTGCTACAGAATATAAGTCGCTGACCCATTATACAAAAGGTACGCAGTCACACCCGAAGGTGCTCCCACTGCTTGTACGTACACGGTTTCAGGTTCTGTTTCACTCCCCTCGCCGGGGTTCTTTTCGCCTTTCCCTCACGGTACTGGTTCACTATCGGTCAGTCAGGAGTATTTAGCCTTGGAGGATGGTCCCCCCATGTTCAGACAGGATACCACGTGTCCCGCCCTACTCGTCGGACTCACAACCTGTGCATCTTCGTGTACGGGGCTGTCACCCGGTATCGCGCGACTTTCCAGACGCTTCCACTGATGCACAAGCTGATTCAGGTCCTGGGCTGCTCCCCGTTCGCTCGCCGCTACTGGGGGAATCTCGGTTGATTTCTTTTCCTCGGGGTACTTAGATGTTTCAGTTCCCCCGGTTCGCCTCGTTTGACTATGTATTCATCAAACGATGATGCACAGAGTGCACCGGGTTTCCCCATTCGGACATCGACGGCTGTAGCGGTTCATATCACCTTACCGTCGCTTTTCGCAGATTAGCACGTCCTTCATCGCCTCTGACTGCCAGGGCATCCACCGTGTACGCTTAGTCGCTTAACCTCACAACCCACAGGCGTTTTGCAACGCTGCGGACTGCAAGCATTTGAGAGACTCGAACGCATCGCCATTTCATTCTTATTACGGAGAATGAACGCGACGCGTCGTTTCAAATTTTCAGCTTGTTCCGGATTGTTAAAGAGCAAATACTTCGCAGCACACCGTCGCCGGTATACTCTGAAGTAAGTTTCAGTACTGTAATGGTGGAGCTAAGCGGGATCGAACCGCTGACCTCCTGCGTGCAAGGCAGGCGCTCTCCCAGCTGAGCTATAGCCCCATACAGTCACTGCAGAGACCATCTACATCCACTCACCAGGAGTCACGTTTCTCACACGGGAAATGTGATTTCGTCTCAGGCAAGGCATGTTTTCGCGAAGCATAGTGAACTATGCGAGCCGGAAACATAACGCAGCATGAGAAGAAATCTGGTAGGCCTGAGTGGACTTGAACCACCGACCTCACCCTTATCAGGGGTGCGCTCTAACCACCTGAGCTACAAGCCTGTAGAGGTTTTTTCTGCTCGTTACTTTTCTATCAGACAATCTGTGTGAGCACTTCGCGGGAAAGTATCTTCAGGTAAGGAGGTGATCCAACCGCAGGTTCCCCTACGGTTACCTTGTTACGACTTCACCCCAGTCATGAATCACAAAGTGGTAAGCGCCCTCCCGAAGGTTAAGCTACCTACTTCTTTTGCAACCCACTCCCATGGTGTGACGGGCGGTGTGTACAAGGCCCGGGAACGTATTCACCGTAGCATTCTGATCTACGATTACTAGCGATTCCGACTTCATGGAGTCGAGTTGCAGACTCCAATCCGGACTACGACGCACTTTATGAGGTCCGCTTGCTCTCGCGAGGTCGCTTCTCTTTGTATGCGCCATTGTAGCACGTGTGTAGCCCTGGCCGTAAGGGCCATGATGACTTGACGTCATCCCCACCTTCCTCCGGTTTATCACCGGCAGTCTCCTTTGAGTTCCCGGCCGAGCCGCTGGCAACAAAGGATAAGGGTTGCGCTCGTTGCGGGACTTAACCCAACATTTCACAACACGAGCTGACGACAGCCATGCAGCACCTGTCTCAGAGTTCCCGAAGGCACCAAAGCATCTCTGCTAAGTTCTCTGGATGTCAAGGCCAGGTAAGGTTCTTCGCGTTGCATCGAATTAAACCACATGCTCCACCGCTTGTGCGGGCCCCCGTCAATTCATTTGAGTTTTAACCTTGCGGCCGTACTCCCCAGGCGGTCGACTTAACGCGTTAGCTCCGGAAGCCACGCCTCAAGGGCACAACCTCCAAGTCGACATCGTTTACGGCGTGGACTACCAGGGTATCTAATCCTGTTTGCTCCCCACGCTTTCGCACCTGAGCGTCAGTCTTCGTCCAGGGGGCCGCCTTCGCCACCGGTATTCCTCCAGATCTCTACGCATTTCACCGCTACACCTGGAATTCTACCCCCCTCTACGAGACTCAAGCCTGCCAGTTTCAAATGCAGTTCCCAGGTTAAGCCCGGGGATTTCACATCTGACTTAACAGACCGCCTGCGTGCGCTTTACGCCCAGTAATTCCGATTAACGCTTGCACCCTCCGTATTACCGCGGCTGCTGGCACGGAGTTAGCCGGTGCTTCTTCTGCGGGTAACGTCAATCGGCAAGGTTATTAACCTCACCGCCTTCCTCCCCGCTGAAAGTACTTTACAACCCGAAGGCCTTCTTCATACACGCGGCATGGCTGCATCAGGCTTGCGCCCATTGTGCAATATTCCCCACTGCTGCCTCCCGTAGGAGTCTGGACCGTGTCTCAGTTCCAGTGTGGCTGGTCATCCTCTCAGACCAGCTAGGGATCGTCGCCTAGGTGAGCCATTACCCCACCTACTAGCTAATCCCATCTGGGCACATCCGATGGTGTGAGGCCCGAAGGTCCCCCACTTTGGTCTTGCGACGTTATGCGGTATTAGCTACCGTTTCCAGTAGTTATCCCCCTCCATCGGGCAGTTTCCCAGACATTACTCACCCGTCCGCCACTCGCCACCCAAAGAGCAAGCTCTTCTGTGCTGCCGTTCGACTTGCATGTGTTAGGCCTGCCGCCAGCGTTCAATCTGAGCCATGATCAAACTCTTCAATTTAAAGTTTGATTTGCTGCAACGAGTGCAGCGATGCTCTGTGAATTAAACTTCGTAATGAATTACGTGTTCACTCAGCAAAGACTTGATATTTTTTAAAGCCCGTAGGCTTGTGATATCAATCCTGCGAGTGCCCACACAGATTGTCTGATAAATTGTTAAAGAGCGGTGCGACGCGGCGTTCGGCCTGCTGTCGCGAGGTGGCGTATATTACGCTTTCCTCCTTCAGAGTCAAACACTTTTTTCAGCGTTTTTCTCCGGCGGGGTGAATCACTTCACGCCCTGCTGAGCCGTCTGCGTTGCCGCTTTGCCGTCTCAGTGGTGGCGCATTATAGGGACTTCGTTTCGCCTGACAAGCGCTAATTTGCAGTTTTTGCGCGACCGCTCACTTTCCAGGCAACACGTTGCAAAAACCAGCTAATTCTTGCGAAACAGCATAAAAAAACGGGCCCTGAGGCCCGTTTTTGTCACGTTGCGTTATTGATGTGCGACGATGGCATCGTCCTGCACATCCATTTCGATGGTTTTTCCCGGAACCAGCGCGCCAGACAAAATCTTCTGCGCCAGCGGGTTTTCAATCTGCTGCTGAATAGCCCGTTTCAATGGCCGCGCGCCGTAAACCGGATCGTAACCATTTTCGCCCAGCAGTTTCAGCGCCGCGTCGGAAATGTGCAGCTGATAACCGCGCTCTTCCAGACGCTGATACAGCCGCTGCAGCTGAATCTGCGCAATCGAGGCAATATGTTTTTCACCCAGCGGATGGAATACCACCACCTCATCAATACGGTTGATAAACTCTGGACGGAAATGGTGTCCGACGACCGTCATCACCACATCTTTCATTTCCGCGTAATCAAGCGCGCCGAAACGTTCCTGAATCAGATCCGAACCGAGGTTAGATGTCATAATCACCACGGTATTGCGGAAGTCCACGGTGCGCCCCTGACCATCGGTCAGACGCCCATCATCCAGCACCTGCAGCAGAATGTTGAACACATCCGGATGCGCTTTTTCCACCTCATCCAGCAAAATCACCGAGTAAGGGCGACGACGCACCGCCTCTGTCAGGTAACCGCCCTCTTCATAACCAACGTAGCCTGGAGGTGCCCCGACCAGACGCGACACCGAATGTTTCTCCATGAATTCCGACATGTCGATACGCACCATCGCGTCATCGCTATCGAACAGGAAATTAGCCAGCGCCTTGCACAACTCGGTTTTACCGACACCGGTCGGTCCAAGGAACAGGAACGATCCGATCGGCCGGTTCGGGTCAGACAAACCGGCGCGGCTACGGCGAATGGCGTTCGATACCGCTTCAACCGCTTCGTCCTGGCCGATAACCCGGGCATGCAGCTCCTGCTCCATCCGCAACAGTTTATCGCGCTCGCCTTCCATCATGCGGGCCACCGGAATACCGGTCCAGCGCGCCAGCACATCGGCGATCTCGACATCCGTTACGCGGTTGCGTAACAGCTTCATGGTTTTACCTTCAGCCTGCGTGGCGCTTGCCAGCTGTTTTTCCAGCTCCGGAATTTTGCCGTACTGCAGTTCCGACATCTGGCCAAGGTCACCCACACGCCGTGCCTGCTCCATAGCCAGACGCGCCTGCTCCAGCTCGGCTTTGATGTTTTGCGTACCGGTCAGCGAGGCTTTTTCCGCTTTCCACTCTTCTTCGAGCTCAGCATATTCGCGCTCTTTCTGATCCAGCTCGCTTTCCAGCATCTCCAGACGCTTAACGCTGGCGTCATCCGATTCTTTCTTCAGCGCCTGCTGCTCCAGTTTGAGCTGGATGATGCGCCGTTCGAGACGATCGAGCGGTTCCGGCTTGGAGTCAATCTGCAAACGAATACTCGACGCCGCTTCATCAATCAGGTCGATGGCTTTATCCGGCAACTGGCGATCGGCAATATAGCGGTGCGACAACGTTGCCGCAGCCACAATCGCCGGATCGGTAATTTGCACATGGTGATGCAGCTCATAACGCTCTTTCAGGCCACGCAGAATGGCGATGGTGTCTTCCACGCTCGGTTCGGCGACGAACACTTTCTGGAAGCGGCGCTCCAGCGCGGCATCTTTCTCAATGTACTGGCGATATTCATCCAGCGTGGTGGCACCCACGCAGTGCAGTTCACCGCGCGCCAGCGCCGGCTTCAGCATGTTGCCGGCATCCATCGCGCCGTCGGCTTTACCGGCGCCGACCATGGTATGCAGCTCATCGATAAACAGAATGACGTTGCCTTCCTGCTTGGCGAGGTCGTTCAGTACGCCTTTCAGGCGCTCTTCAAACTCGCCGCGATATTTCGCGCCGGCCACCAGCGCGCCCATATCCAGCGCCAGTACGCGCCGGCCTTTCAGCCCTTCCGGCACTTCGCCGTTAATGATGCGCTGTGCCAGCCCTTCAACGATGGCGGTTTTACCGACGCCCGGCTCACCGATGAGCACCGGGTTGTTTTTGGTACGACGCTGCAATACCTGAATGGTGCGGCGAATCTCTTCGTCACGCCCGATAACCGGATCTAACTTGCCGAGCTCAGCGCGCTCCGTCAGATCGATGGTGTATTTTTTCAAAGCCTGGCGCTGATCTTCAGCCCCCTGATCGTTCACGTTTTCCCCTCCCCGCAGTTGCTCGATGGCCTTAGCGAGTTTGTCCGCCGTGGCACCGGCAGACTTCAGTAAATCCGCCAGCGAGCCGCGCGATTCGAGGGCCGCCAGAACAAATAATTCAGATGAAATAAAGTTGTCGCCGCGCTTTTGCGCCAGCTTGTCACACAGATTCAGTACCCGGACCAAATCCGCTGATGGCTGAACGTCGCCGTCGGTCCCTTCGACCTGCGGCAAACGATTGATGGCTTGTTCAATGCTGGTACGCAGGTTAGCGACATCCGCTCCCGCCGCGCTGAGCAGCGGACGTACCGATCCACCCTCCTGGTTGAGCAGCGCGCTCATCAGGTGCAGGGGTTCGATGAATTGATTATCGTGTCCCAGAGCAAGGGACTGTGCATCGGCCAGGGCCAACTGGAATTTGTTGGTAAGACGATCCAGACGCATGATTCCTCCCATTACAGGTCAAAATGCTACTGGAGATTAAATGAGGTCATCCCTCAAATTTTCAAGGTTAATGACCTGAGTTGTGAGCAAAAAATACGCTTACTGGATCGTCTTGCGGCGTAAGGTTATCTCAGCCAAATCAAAGTTGCCATACGCCCGGTGATTCCGTCGCGTCGGAAGGAGAAAAAATCGGCGCTTTCCTGATAGGTGCAGCGCGCATCAGCCGTGACAGATCGCACGCCAGCGGCCTGCAGACGCTGGGTTGCCAGCAGCCAGATATCGGCAAAATATTTCTCGCCGGCCGGGCGAAAAGCCGCATCGGCAGCGGCATCCTGCGCCAGGAACGCACTGCGCACCTCGGCCCCCACTTCAAATGCCTGCGGACCAATCGCCGGACCGAGCCAGGCATGAATCTCGCTCGCCGGGCAGTGAAACTGTGCCAGCGTCTGCTCCAGCACCCCATGACACAACCCGCGCCAGCCGGCATGTGCCGCGGCAACTTCGCTGCCATCATGGCTGCAAAACAGCACCGGCAGACAGTCGGCGGTCATCACTGCACACACCACGCCGCTTTCCCGCGTTATCGCCGCATCGGCTCGCGGCAGGGACGCAGCCGCCGGCAGACGCGCCACCGTCTGGCCGTGTACCTGCTCCAGCCACTGCGGCATCGCCGGTAGCGCCAGTTGCCCGACCACGCGCTGACGATTGTGCATCACGCAATCCGCCTCGTCCCCGACGTGCGCGCCAAGGTTGAGGGAATCCCATGGCGCAGTGCTAACGCCGCCGTGCCGCGTGGTCGAATAAGCCTGCACGCGCGCCGGCGCTGGCCACTGCGGCACGATCCAGTCACTCATAGCCAGTCCAGCTGATCGCGGAACTCGTCGGTATCGGCTTTCAGTGCCTCAATCAGATCAACCATGTCCTGCGGCAATGGCGCGTGCCACTCCATCTCAATCCCGGTGATCGGATGATAAAGACGCAGCATAGTGGCGTGCAGCGCCTGGCGGTCAAAACCGCGCAGCGTACTGATAAAAGCCTCAGAAGCGCCCTTTGGCGGACGCGGACGACCACCGTACAGCGGATCGCCCACCAGCGGATGATTAATGTGCGCCATGTGCACGCGAATCTGGTGAGTACGGCCGGTTTCCAGGCGCAGGCGTAAGCGCGTATGGGCGCGGAAATGCTCCATGATGCGATAGTGCGTGGTGGCCGGTTTACCCATCGGATGCACCGCCATGTGGGTACGCTTGGTAGAGTGACGCGCCATCGGCTCATTCACCGTACCGCCGGCGGTCATGGTGCCAATCGCCACCGCTTCATATTCACGGGTGATTTCACGCAGCTGCAGCGTTTCAACCAGATGCGTCTGCGCCGGTACCGTTTTGGCCACCACCATTAGTCCGGTGGTGTCTTTATCCAGACGGTGCACGATGCCGGCGCGCGGCACGTCGGCAATCGCCGGATAGTGATAAAGCAGCGCATTCAGTACCGTGCCGTCCGGATTACCGGCGCCAGGGTGGACCACTAAGTCGCGCGGTTTGTTGATCACCAGGATGTGGTCATCTTCATAAACAATATCCAGCGGAATATTTTGCGCTTCCCAGCGCTGCTCCTCTTCGATCTCGGCATCAATCGCCACCCGCTCACCGCCGAGTACTTTCTCTTTCGGTTTATCGATGATGGTGCCGTTGACGCTGACCCGACGCTCAAGGATCCACTCTTTTATGCGGGAACGTGAATAATCAGGGAACAATTCCGCCAAAGTCTGATCTAAGCGTTGTCCAAGCTGTGCTTCGGACACCGTTGCGGTGAGTTGAACTTGTTGTGCCATATACAGCTTCTTCGTTAACGTTGGGTTTTCACGGCGATGCCGTTTAATATAATGTGCTATCGTACTGGTCATTACCGGGAGCTATACGGACAGCTTCCGCCATAACACTTTGAGGATAATCATTTCGTCATGACGCGTATGAAACATCTGGTGGCTGCTGCCACACTGAGCCTGAGCCTGGCACTGGTGGGCTGTTCCGGCTCATCGGACCCGGTCCCGGACAGCCCGCCGTCTGAAATTTACGCCACAGCGCAGCAAAAGCTGCAGGACGGTAACTTTAAAGCGGCGATTAAGCAACTGGAAGCGCTGGATAACCGTTATCCGTTTGGTCCTTACTCGCAGCAAGTGCAGCTGGATTTGATCTACGCGTACTACAAAAATGCCGATCTGCCACTGGCGCAAGCCGCCATTTCCCGCTTTATGCGCCTGAACCCGACGCACCCTAACATTGATTACGTGATCTATATGAAGGGCCTGACGGACATGGCACTGGATGATTCCGCGCTGCAGGGCTTCTTCGGGATCGATCGTTCCGACCGCGATCCTACCCATGCGCGTGATGCATTCCGTGACTTCTCTCAGCTACTGCGCGGCTATCCGAACAGCCAGTACGCGGCAGATGCGCAGAAACGTCTGACGTTCCTGAAAGATCGCCTGGCGAAGTATGAGCTCTCCGTGGCGCAATTCTATACCAAGCGCGGTGCCTATGTCGCCGTTGTTAATCGGGTTGAAGGTATGATGCGCGATTATCCGGACACCCAGGCCACGCGTGACGCGCTGCCGTTGATGGAAAATGCCTATCGCCAGCTGCAGCTGACGACGGAAGCCGACAAAGTCGCGAAAATCATTGCGGCGAATAGCGCGTCCTGATTTTCGTGCCATTAAAAAAGCAGCCGCTGTGGCTGCTTTTTTTTGGTCAGAAAACCGTCTGCAACGGGTTTTTCCGCTACGGTTAACTCATCAATCTTGCCCCTGTCCCCGCTGTGCATCAAGCTTTTTTCGCCCTTTTCCCGGCCTTTCTCACAATTCGCTGGCATTGACAAAAAGTGACATTCCAATGTGATCCAGATCACACATTTTCCTGATTTGCGCGGTATGCTGGTCCTACCCAGACGGAAATGACAGAGAGGTTTAACTATGATTCTGAACATTACCAGCAAACAAATGGAAATCACTGCGGCAATCCGCAACCATGTCGAAGACCGTCTCGCCAAGCTGGAAAAATGGCAAACCCACCTGATAAATCCGCACATTGTGTTATCGAAAGAGCCGAAAGAATTTGTGGCCGATGCCACCATTAACACGCCAAACGGCACGCTGGTCGCCAGCGCGAAACACGATGATATGTATACGGCCATCAATGACTTGATCGCCAAGCTGGAGCGCCAGCTAAATAAAGCACAGCACAAGCCTGAAGCACGGCGCGCCACCAGCAGTGTTAAAGATTTCACCCCTGCCGGGTAATTTATCGCTTTTCAGCAACGCGCCTGCGGGCGCGTTTTTTATTGACAGCTTTTAAGCTGTGCGGTTACTCTCAGTTCACTTTATTGCCGGAATTGATCATGAAACTACTGCCGTTCTTCTTCGCATTCTTTTTTACCTTCCCCTGATTGGGAGGCGATTCGTCGTGTGAAAATGAATGCGAAGACGAACAACAAAGCCTCCCAACCGGGAGGCTTTTTTATTGGACATTTTACAGGTGAGCCCTATGAATCCCGAGAATCCGCTGCTGGCGTTACGCGATAAGATCAGCGCTGTCGATGCCAGGCTGTTAACGCTGCTGGCTGAACGGCGCGCGCTGGCCGTTGAGGTAGCGCAGGCCAAGCTGGCCACCCATCGCCCGATTCGTGACGTCGAGCGCGAACGCGCCCTGCTGGAAAATCTCATCGCGCTGGGTAAAAAACATCAGCTGGATGCGCACTACATCACGCGCCTGTTCCAGTTAGTGATTGAGGATTCGGTGCTGACCCAGCAGGCGCTGCTGCAGAAAAACCTGAATCATCCACATGCGCACGCGCCGCGCATCGCCTTCCTCGGCCCAAAAGGCTCCTATTCGCACCTTGCCGCCCGTAAATACGCCACGCGCCACTTCGATTCGATGGTGGAAATGGGGTGTCTGAAATTCCACGACATCATTCAGCAGGTTGAAAGCGGTCAGGCGGATTACGCGGTGATGCCGATTGAAAACACCAGTTCCGGCTCGATCAATGACGTATATGATTTGCTGCAGCAAACGTCGCTGTCGATCGTCGGCGAGCTGACGATTCCTATCGAACACTGCGTGCTGGTTAGCGGTAATACCGATTTGCAGCAGATTGAAACCGTGTATAGCCATCCGCAGCCGTTCCAGCAGTGCAGCCAGTTCATCAACCGCTTCCCGCAGTGGAAAATCGAATACACCGAAAGTACGGCGGCGGCGATGGAAAAAGTAGCCGCGATGAACTCGCCGCACGTGGCCGCGCTGGGCAGCGAAGCCGGCGGTGAGCTGTATGGTCTGCAGGTGCTGGAGCGCAACCTGGCGAATCAGCAGCAGAACCATACCCGCTTCATTGTGCTCGCGCGTAAACCGATTGAAGTCTCCAGCCAGGTGCCGGCCAAAACCACGCTGATTATGGCGACGGGCCAGCAGGCCGGCGCGCTGGTTGAAGCACTGCTGGTGTTGCGTAATCACAATCTGATCATGAGCAAGCTGGAAAACCGGCCAATCAACGGTAACCCGTGGGAAGAGATGTTTTACATTGATGTGCAGGGCAATCTGCAGTCGGAGAATATGCAGCAGGCGCTGGAAGAACTGCGTGCGCTCACGCGTTCACTGAAGGTGCTGGGCTGCTATCCCGGTGAGAACGTGGTACCGGTAGAACCGCGTCTGTAAAACAAAAAGGCATCCTCGCGGATGCCTTAATCATTACTGGCGACTGTCGTTGGCGGAGCGCAGCATGCTGCGGCTCTCGACAAGGAAGCGTTTCGCGTAGTCACCAAACCAGTGTTCCACACGCTCAAAGCTGTTGATGAACGCCTGTTTATCGCCCTGCTCCAGCAGCGTGATGGCTTCACCAAAACGCTGATAGTAGCGTTTAATCAGCGCCAGATTACTTTCCGACGACATGATAATGTCGGCGTACAGCTGCGGGTCCTGCGCAAACAGCCGTCCTACCATCGCCAGTTCGAGGCGATAGATAGGCGAGGACAGCGCCAGCAGTTGATCCAGATTGACGTTCTCTTCCGCCAGATGCAAACCGTAAGCAAACGTGGCGAAGTGGCGCAGCGCCTGAATGAACGCCATGTTCTGATCGTGCTCAACCGCACTGATGCGGTGTAAGCGCGCGCCCCACACCTGAATCTGTTCCAGGAACCACTGATAGGCTTCCGGCTGACGGCCATCGCACCATACCACCACCTGCTTCGCCAGGCTGCCGCTGTCCGGACCGAACATCGGATGCAGTCCCAGTACCGGGCCGCTGTGCGCCGCCAGCATCGCCTGCAGCGGACGGTTCTTCACCGACGCCAGATCCACCAGAATGCAGTCATCAGGCAGCGCTGGCAGATCGGCAATGATCTGTTCGGTCAGGTGGATCGGCACGCTGATGATCACCATGCCCGCATCGTGCAGCAGTTCATCCGCGCGCGGCCAGTCATCTTTATCAAGAATACGCACCTGATAGCCGGAGAGCGTCAGCATCTTCTCGAACAGACGTCCCATCTGACCGCCGCCGCCGACAATCACCACCGGACGCAGTTCAGGACACAGCGTTTTGAAGCCTTTGTCATTTTCATGCGCATAGGATTCACGCATCAGACGACGCAGTACATCTTCGATCAGGTCCGGCGACACGCCGAGCGCTTCCGCTTCCTGACGACGCGACGCCAGCATACTGGCCTCGCGCTCAGGCACATAAATCGGTAAACCGTAGCGGCTTTTGACTTCGCCGACTTCGGCCACCAGCGCCAGTCGTTTCGCCAGCAGCCCCAGCAGGGCTTTATCTACTTCATCAATTTGATCGCGCAGCGCGGTCAGTTCAGCCACCATGACTCATTACACCTCGTGTGACAGACGCGCCGACAGCACTCCCTGCAGATCCCGATGGATTTCACGCAGCAAAGTTTCAGTGGTTTCCCAGTTGATGCAGGCATCAGTGACGGAAACCCCGTACTTCATCTCGCTACGCGGTTGCTCAGAAGACTGGTTGCCTTCGTGAATATTACTTTCCAGCATCAGGCCAATGATGGAGCGGTTTCCATCTTTAATCTGCGCGATAGCCGATTCGGCTACGCCAGGCTGACGGCGATAGTCTTTGTTAGAATTGCCATGGCTGCAATCTATCATTAAGGCCGGACGCAGTCCCGCTTTCAGCATCTCTTTTTCACACTGCGCGACATCTTCCGGGCCGTAGTTTGGCGCTTTGCCACCGCGCAGAATCACGTGACCATCCGGGTTGCCCTGAGTTTGCAGCAGGCACACCTGACCGGCCTGGTTAATGCCGACGAAGCGGTGCGGCATCGCAGCGGCGCGCATGGCGTTGATTGCGGTGCCGAGGCTGCCATCGGTGCCGTTTTTAAAGCCTACCGGCATCGACAGGCCAGACGCCATTTCACGGTGCGTCTGCGATTCTGTGGTACGCGCCCCAATCGCCGACCAGCTAAACAGATCGCCGAGGTATTGCGGGCTATTGGGGTCGAGTGCTTCGGTGGCCAGCGGCAGGCCCATCTCCACAAGATTGACCAGCAGCTGACGCGCAATGTGCAGGCCGGCTTCCATATCAAACGAGTTGTTCATGTAAGGATCGTTGATTAACCCTTTCCAGCCGACGGTGGTACGGGGTTTTTCAAAATAGACGCGCATAACGATATACAGCTGATCCTTCAACTGTGCTGAGAGTGTTTGTAACTGACGAGCGTAATCCAGTGCGGCTTCGGTATCGTGAATCGAGCAGGGACCGCACACCACCAGCAGACGCGGATCGCGACCCGCGATGATATCCGCGATGGTCTGGCGGGAAGCGGCAATTTGCGCTTCCTGCGCCGCAGTCAGCGGGAACTTCGCTTTCAGTTCCTGTGGCGTGATTAAAATCTGTTCGTCGGCGATATGCACATTGTTCAGCGCGT
Organism: gamma proteobacterium symbiont of Scutellera amethystina; assembly: GCF_059730845.1. NCBI lineage: Bacteria > Pseudomonadati > Pseudomonadota > Gammaproteobacteria > gamma proteobacterium symbiont of Scutellera amethystina. The sequence goes on along the minus strand of NZ_AP035935.1, from coordinate 1,051,491 downwards.
CTTTTTGCATGATGGCGATCCTTTTTCACTCGTTATGCGGTTTTACGATCCTCACTGAGGATGACGCTTACTTTACCACAGCATGTAAATCATGCAATCCATGCATGTACACTTTTATTACCACTCTCTTTTAAACTACAAAATAAAAGTTAATTAAAATATATAAATCATTAAGTTAACAACCTTAAAGCCTGTAAGTTCCATCAAACAAAAATGTAAAGTTATAATTACACCCATCTGACCAGGCCAGATGTTTTTTCCTTACGATATCGCTAACATGCTGTTATCCATTTGATTAATTCAGGATCGCTTTATGTCCATCCCTGAAGTCGCGCTGCGTCCTTTTATTCTGCAGGATGCCGAAGCGTTTACGCATGCCGTTAATCAGTCTCTGAACAGCCTGCTGCCGTGGATGGTATGGGCACATGCGGATTACAGCGTTGATGAAGCCGTGAGCTGGATCAACTTCACCCATCTGCAGCGTCAAAAGGGTGAAGCTGAAGAGTTCGCGATTGTTGATGGCAACGATCGGTTGCTGGGCGGTGCTGGCTTACGTTATGCGCGTCAGCCCGGTGAGTTCAGTGCGCTGGGCTACTGGGTTCGCAGCGAGGCGCAGCAACAGGGCGTTGCCCGCCGGGCAGTGGCACAGCTGGTGAATCTGGCGTTCGCCCAGCCACACATAACTGTGCTGGAGATTCTTGCTGCAGAAGAGAATCACGCCAGCCGCGCCGTGGCCCTGCGCAGCGGCTTCTCGTTTGTGGATTACCGCTACGGGTTGATTGTGCTGGAGAGCGGGCCGGTCAACACGGCGATCTATCACCTCAGACGCCCATAAAAAAAGGGGCTGGCCTTATGGCCAACCCCTTGTTTGCTATTAACTTTGGGATGTCGCTTACGCGCCAAGACGCTCTTTGATACGAGCTGACTTACCGGTACGCTCACGCAGGTAGTACAGTTTGGCTTTACGCACAGCACCACGACGTTTGACAGTAATGCTGTCAATTACCGGAGAGTGAGTCTGGAAGACACGCTCAACGCCTTCGCCGTTAGAAATCTTGCGAACAGTGAATGCAGAGTGCAGACCGCGGTTACGAATAGCGATAACCACGCCCTCGAATGCCTGCAGACGTTTCTTAGAACCTTCAACGACCCATACTTTCACTTCCACGGAATCACCCGGACGGAAGGAAGGTACGTCCTGTTTCATCTGCTCTTGTTCAAGTTGCTTGATAATGTTGCTCATAATTAAATCTCTTATCCTGGGTAAACTGATAGTCAGGGAAGATTACTCTTCCACCTCATCGTTTTGTTGCTGCTGATGTTCCCGCTGGAACTCACTTAGCAACCTTGCTTGCTCTTCAGTCAGAGCCAGGTTTTCCAGAAGTTCAGGTCTTCTTAGCCAGGTACGGCCCAGCGACTGTTTCAGGCGCCAGCGGCGAATATCGGCATGGTTGCCCGACAGCAGAACTGGCGGAACCTCCATCCCTTCTAACACTTCAGGTCGGGTATAGTGCGGGCAATCCAGCAGACCTTCCGAGAACGAATCCTCATCGGCTGACGCCTGTTTCCCCAGCACGCCAGGAATAAACCGGGCGACCGAGTCAATTAACGTCATCGCTGGCAGCTCACCGCCACTGAGCACGTAATCACCGATTGACCATTCTTCATCAATCTCAGTGTGAATCACACGCTCATCTATCCCTTCATAACGACCGCAAACCAGAATTAACTTCTGGCTGGTCGCCAGTTCGCAAACGCCTTGCTGGTCAAGTTTGCGACCCTGAGGTGAAAGATAAATCACCTTAGCGCCTTCTCCCGCCGCCGCTTTCGCTGCGTGGATAGCATCCCGTAAGGGTTGCACCATCATCAACATACCCGGTCCGCCGCCGTAAGGACGATCGTCCACGGTACGGTGCCGGTCATGCGTGAAGTCACGTGGACTCCAGCTCTCTATGTTGAGCAGGCCATTCTTTACTGCCCGGCCAGTTACCCCGTACTCGGTAATAGCGCGAAACATCTCAGGAAACAGGCTAATAACACCAATCCACATCGCGTTCGCCGTTACGTTACCGGATTGTCCGGAGATCAAAAACCAGGATCCCAGTCTACTTCAATGGTGCCAGTAGCGAGATCGACTTTCTTGATAACCTGTTCATCAAGAAACGGTATTAACCGCTCCTGTACACCGAATGCATCTTTCAGGTTTGCCTTTACGACGAGAACGTCGTTTGAGCCGGTCTCCATCAAATCAATGACTTTGCCCATCTCGTAGCCGTCGAGGTTTACCACTTTGCAACCCATCAGGTCTTTCCAGTAGTAATCGCCCTCTTCCAGCGCCGGCAGCTGCGTGGAGTCAACCGTAATTTCGCAATTGGTCAACTGTGCTGCAGCGTCCCGATCGTCAATGCCTTTGACTTTGATGATCAGGTCCTGATTGTGGTGCTTCCAACCCTCAAGCTCTACCTGCTGCCATTGACCGGCGCGCTGGATAAACCAGGGTTGATAGTCGAAGATGCTTTCAGCGTCTTCAGTGGAGGAAAACACTTTGAGCCAACCCCGAATTCCGTAAGCGGCACCCATTTTGCCCAGAATGATTGGGTTAACGGGAGGCTGTGCGGCAGGTTTACTGCTCATGCTCACCACCGTGACAGATTAAGCTGCTTTTTTTGCTTCTTTGATCAGCGCGTTAACGCGATCAGAAAGCGTTGCGCCCTGGCCAACCCAGTGCTCAATACGGTCCAGATCCAGACGCAGACCTTCAGCCTGACCAGAAGCGATCGGGTTGAAGAAACCTACGCGCTCGATGAAACGACCGTTGCGAGCATTGCGGCTGTCAGTGACGACGACCTGATAGAACGGACGCTTTTTAGCGCCGTGACGTGCCAAACGAATGGTTACCATAACATCCTCTTTAGTTAATAAAACAACCGGGCCCCATCGAGGAACGGGGCCCGGGTGCAATATAAAAAGCCCGAAAATTTTACTCATTTTGGCGCAAAAAGCAACCTGAGTGTCTCACTTTTCTGGTTCGGGCTGTGTCGCCTTAGCGGCCGGGGAATCCTGGCGGCATCATGCCTTTCATGCCACGCATCATTTTGGCCATGCCGCCCTTCTTCATTTTCTTCATCATGCGCTGCATATCATCAAACTGCTTCAGCAGCCGGTTGACGTCCTGCACCTGCATACCGGAACCGGTAGCGATACGGCGCTTGCGCGAACCTTTGATGATCTCTGGCTTCTCACGCTCTTTGCGCGTCATCGAATTGATGATGGCTTCCATGCGCACCAGCACTTTGTCATCCATCTGCGATTTAACGTTATCCGGCAGCTGGCCCATGCCCGGCAGTTTGCCCATCAGGCTGGCCATGCCGCCCATGTTGCGCATCTGCTTAAGCTGCTCCAGGAAGTCGTTGAGATCGAAACCGTCGCCGGTTTTCAGCTTCTTCGCCAGCTTTTCCGCCTGCTCGCGGTCAACTTTGCTCTCGATATCTTCAATCAGCGACAGCACGTCGCCCATGCCGAGAATGCGCGATGCAATACGGTCCGGATAGAACGCTTCCAGCGCATCGGTCTTCTCGCCCATCCCCATGAATTTGATTGGCTTGCCAGTGATGTGACGAATCGACAGCGCCGCACCGCCGCGCGCATCGCCGTCAACTTTGGTCAGGATCACACCGGTGAGCGGCAGCGCTTCGTTGAACGCTTTCGCGGTATTGGCGGCATCCTGGCCGGTCATGGCATCGACGACAAACAGCGTTTCAACCGGATTGATCGCGGCGTGCACCTGTTTGATCTCATCCATCATCGCTTCGTCAACGTGCAGACGACCGGCGGTATCCACCAGCAGCACATCGTAGAACTGCAGACGGGCTTCTTTCAGCGCATTGTTAACGATATCCACCGGCTTCTGGCTGAGGTCGGACGGACAGAAATCCACGCCAACCTGCTGCGCCAGGGTTTCCAGCTGTTTGATCGCCGCCGGGCGGTAGACGTCCGCAGACACCACCAGCACCTTTTTCTTATGCTTTTCGCGCAGGAATTTACCAAGCTTACCGACGCTGGTGGTTTTACCGGCACCCTGCAGGCCCGCCATCAGCACCACGGCCGGCGGCTGAGCATTAAGGTTCAGCGCGTTATTTTCGGCCCCCATCGCCGCAACCAGTTCGTTGCGCACGATTTTGATAAACTCCTGACCCGGCGTCAGGCTTTTGTTTACATCCTGCCCCACCGCGGCTTCTTTCACGCGGTTAATGAAATCGCGCACTACCGGCAGCGCAACGTCGGCCTCCAGCAGCGCCATACGCACTTCGCGCAGCGTATCTTTGATGTTGTCTTCGGTCAGCCTTCCGCGGCCACTGATATTGCGCAGGGTTTGCGACAAACGATCGGTTAAATTATCAAACATGCTCTCTCACTTAATAGCGTAGCGAGGCCGCCAGGGCGACACAATGCGGCGGATTATAACACGAAGCCAGGCCGATCTCTGCAATTGACCGTGAGATCGTTTGGAGCCTGCTGCCGCTGGCGCTATACTGCTTTTTTCCTTATCTGACCGACACCTGAAAGGATCTATGTTCGTTTTCGCGATCGTGGCGCTGTTCGCCTACTCTCTCAGTCTTGCATTGATCATTCCGAGCCTGCTGAAACGCAACAGCGGCTGGCGGCGTTTTGCCGTGTTATCCGCCTGCGTGGCGCTGATTGCCCATGCGGTAGCGCTGCAGCAACGCATATTTGCCGTCGATAATGGACAAAACCTTAGCCTGCTGAATATTGGTTCGCTGGTCAGTTTGCTGATCTGTGCCATCATGACTATCGTTGCGTCGCGCAATCGCGGCTGGCTGCTGCTGCCGATTGTTTACAGTTTTGCGCTGATCAATCTGGCCTTCGCCACCTTTGTGCCAAACGCCTTTATCACCCATCTTGAGACCACGCCTGGCATGATGGTGCACATCGGTCTGTCGCTGTTTGCCTATGCCACGCTGATCATCGCGGCGCTGTATGCGCTGCAGCTGGCGTGGATCGACTATCAGTTAAAGAACAAAAAGCTGACGTTCACCCAGGATATGCCGCCGCTGCTCAGCATCGAGCGTAAGATGTTCCACATCACGCAGATTGGCGTGGTATTGCTGACGCTGGTGTTGTGCACCGGCCTGTTCTTTATGAATAACCTGTTCAGCCCGGAAAACATTGATAAAGCGGTGCTGTCGATTATCGCCTGGTTTGTCTACATCGTGCTGCTGTGGGGCCACTATCATGAAGGCTGGCGCGGTCGCCGTGTGGTGTGGTTCAACTGCGGCGGTGCGCTGCTGCTGACCATGGCCTATTTCGGCAGCCGCGTTCTGCAGCACCTGCTCACCTCTCACTAAAGGAATTTTTGCGTTGGAACATGTTTCAACCACCACGCTCATTATCACGCTGATCATTATGGTGCTGGTCTCAGCCTACTTCTCGGGTTCAGAGACCGGCATGATGACGCTCAACCGCTACAAACTGCGCCACAAAGCCAAAAGCGGCAACCGCAGCGCGCGTCGCGTTGAGAAACTGCTGCGTCGCCCCGACCGGCTAATCAGTCTGGTGCTGATTGGCAACAACCTCGTGAATATCCTCGCCTCGGCGCTCGGCACCATTGTCGGTATGCGCCTGTACGGCGATGCCGGCGTAGCCATCGCCACTGGCGTGCTGACCTTCGTGGTGCTGGTGTTTGCCGAAGTGCTGCCTAAAACCGTCGCGGCGCTTTATCCGGAAAAAGTCGCGTATCCCAGCAGTTTTCTGCTGGCGCCGCTGCAGTACGTGATGCTGCCGCTGGTGTGGCTGCTCAATACCATTACCCGCATTCTGATGCGCATGGTGGGCATTAAGACCGAAGGGTCGATTAACTCCGCCCTCAGCAAAGAAGAGCTGCGCACCATCGTGTATGAATCCCGCTCGCTGATGTCGCGCCGCAACCAGGACATGCTGCTGTCGGTACTGGACCTTGAGAAGGTCAACGTTGACGACATCATGGTGCCGCGCAATGAGATCGTCGGCATCAATATCAACGATGAGTGGAAGTCGATCGAGCGTCAGCTAAGCAACTCACCGCATGGCCGTATTGTGCTGTTCCGCGACTCACTGGACGATAGCGTCGGCATGCTGCGCGTGCGCGAAGCGTGGCGCATGATGGCCGAGAAAAAAGAGTTCAATAAAGAGCGACTGCTGCGCGCTGCCGATGAAATCTACTACGTGCCGGAAGGTACGCCTCTTAACGTGCAGCTGGTAAAATTCCAGCGCAATAAGAAGAAAGTAGGGCTGGTGATCGATGAGTACGGCGACATCAAAGGACTGGTTACCATCGAAGATATTCTGGAAGAGATCGTCGGCGACTTCACCACCTCTATGTCACCGTCACTGGCCGAAGAAGTGATGCCGCAAAACGACGGTTCGGTGCTGATTGAAGGCAGCGCCAACGTGCGGGAAATCAATAAGGCGTTCAACTGGACGCTGCCGGAAGAGGAAGCGCGCACCATCAACGGTATGCTGCTGGAAGCGCTGGAAGAGATCCCGCAGATGGACACGCAAGTACAGGTTGGCCATTACGACATTGATATTCTTGATGTGCAGGACAACATGGTGAAGCAGGTGCGCATTACGCCGCATCAGCCGCTGAAAGCGTCCATCGGTTCCTGAGACGACAAAAACAAAACGCCGCGATAATCGCGGCGTTTTTTATGGCAGAAGCGGCAACTAGAGTTGCAGCTCTTTCAGCTTTTCTGCCGGCAGCTTCAGATCTTCATTGCGGTTAACGCCAATGTCGTGCGCCAGCACGTTGCGCGCAATCTGCTGCGCTTCGTCCAGCGAGTGCAGCTTGTAGCTGCCGCACTGGTATTCGTTCAGTTCCGGAATCTGGTTCTGATCTTTTACCTTCAGCACATCTTCCATCGCGCCTTTCCACGCTTTTGCCACGCGCTGCTCGTCTGGCGTACCAATCAGGCTCATGTAGAAGCCGGTGCGGCAGCCCATCGGTGAGATATCGACGATTTCCACGCCGTCACCGTTGAGGTGGTTACGCATGAAGCCCGCGAACAGGTGCTCCAGCGTGTGGATGCCGCGTTCGGTCAGGATGTCGATGTTCGGACGGCAGAAACGCAGATCGAAAACGGTGATGGTATCGCCATGCGGAGTGTTCATGGTCTTCGCCACGCGTACCGCTGGCGCGCCCATGATGGTGTGATCAACAGTAAAACTATCCAGTAGTGGCATACGTCACCTCCTGTTTTGAGATTTTTTTTAAAACGATGAAACTTTTCTGTTCGCCCAACGTCTGAATATATGAAAGACGCGCATTTGTTATCATCATCCCTGACAACAGAGATGTTAATTTAGGCCACAGTGATGTGGCCATTTTCTTTTCTAGCCTTCGCGACCTGCCAGATAGCTGGCAAAATCCAGTGTATCACTCTGCTCCAGCTGCTGCTGTTTCAGCACCGACTCCTGCGCCTGACGGCTAAAATCGGCTTCGGTGAGAATTTCCAGCGGCTCTTCGCACAGCAGATGACGATACTGCTCGGCCAGCGCTACGCCGGCTCCGGTCAAACCCTGCTCTTTAATGGCTTGCAGAATGCGCGCCGAATAGGTTAGCTCAGGATCGTCAAACGACGCTACCAGTTGATCGCAAACCTGTTGATATTGCGTGCTGCCGTCGTTGCTATCCAGCACTTCAGCCACCCGGCGCAGATCGGCAAACAGCGCTTTACCGACATCAACCAGCAGATGTTCCGTATCACTGCAGCCCACGCCGATCACCTGACCTGGCTTGCGCCCTTCCAGCACCACGCGGTTCCAGTTTTTCCGGCTGCACAGCAGCTCATCTGCGCTCATCTCCGGCGCATCGGCCAGCGTACACCAAATCAGGAACAGATCGAGGAAGCGCGCCTGATCGGCATCCACACCGATGGCAGAGAACGGGTTGATGTCCAGCGAACGCACTTCAATGTACTCAATGCCGCCGCGCAGCAGCGCATCGGACGGCGCCTCACCCGAGCGGGTCACGCGTTTCGGACGAATCGGTGCGTACAGTTCGTTCTCGATTTGCAGCACGTTGGTATTGAGCTGCAGCCAGTTGCCTTCCGCGTCTTTGGTGCCCATCGCCGCATATTCGGCAGACGGCGTTTTGATCGCCGCTTTCAGCGCAGCGACATACCCTTCCAGCGAGTTGAAAGTAATACCCAGCCCGCTTTGTGATTTATTGGTGTAGCCCAAATCACTCAGGCGCAGCGAAGTGGCATACGGCAGCCACAATGTTCCTTCGCCGTTGGTTTCGAACGGCAGCTTACTTTCCCGTCCCTGCAGGAAGGAAGAGCAGATGGCTGGCGAAGCGCCAAACAGATAAGGAATCACCCAGCCGTAGCGATAGTAGTTGCGAATCAGGCGCAGATAGCCCGCCGAGATGGTCTCTTTGCCGCTCTCCGCGTCTTTGACATCCGCCCACTCCTGCCAGAACGACAGTGGCAGCGAGAAGTTATAGTGCACGCCAGAAATAATCTGCATCAGCGCGCTGTAGCGGTTTTTCAGCCCCTGACGATACAGGGTTTTCATTTTGCCGATATTGGAGCTGCCGTACTGCGCCAGCTCAATGTTGTCCACATCTTCAACATAGCCCGGCATACTGAACGGCCACATGCGCTCGTCGCCCAGCTCGCGCGCCACGTGACGGTGGATGTCGCGCAGAAACGCCAGGGAGCGATCGATGTTCTGATCCACCGGGGTGATGAACTCCAGCAGCGTTTCAGCAAAATCGGTGGTAATCCAGTCGTGCTTCAGCGCTGAACCCAGCGATTCAGGGTGGCCAGTGGTAGCCAGATGACCATTCGGCTGGACGCGGAGTGTTTCACGCTCAATGCCACGGCCGATACCCTTTAACGCGTCGGGATGCGCTTCCAGCCAGGAGAGCGCTTTTGATACGTCCGGGATCACATTAACCTCCCGCTGTGTGAATAATTTATTTTTGTTCAGCATAATGTTAACCGTAGCCTCGAATCTGTGCGAATCAATGCCACCATTGCATACCTTGTAAAGTGGCGGTCGCGATAACGATATAACGCAGCGTTTTACCCAGGGCGAGAAACAGCACGCAGGGCAGCCAGGAGAAGCGCAACCACCCTGCGAGCACGCAGAGTAAATCGCCCACCACTGGCAGCCAGCTAAACAGCAGCGCTGCGGGTCCCCATCGTTGTAGCCACGTCATTGCTGTGTCGTGCCATCGCCCCTGCCCTGTTGCTGGCATCAGGCGACCAAGAAGAATGTTGGTCAGGCCGCCCAGCGTGTTTCCCACTGATGCAGCCAGTAACAATCCATAGACCGACCCTTTCTGGGCGATCAATAACGCAATCAGCACCGCTTCTGAGCTGCCCGGAAGCAGCGTTGCACTCAGAAAGCTACTGCCGAATAACGATCCATACGTCAGAAATTCATTCACAGTAAACGGACATCAACCACATCCATGCCCGCCGCTTTAGCTGCCTGCACGCCAAAGTCAGCATCCTCGAATACCACGCAGCGCGCAGGCGCAACGCCCATCAGCTCTGCACAGCGTAAGAAGGTATCAGGCTGCGGCTTATGACGCTGGACATCGTCCGCCCCGACTACCGCATCAAACAGATGATAAACGTTGAGCGCTTCCAGCAGCGCTTTGGCTAAGCTGTGTTCGCTGCCGGTGCCAACCGCCATCGGACGGCGACCGTGATAGGCTTTGACCACCTGCATCAGCGGCAGCGGACGTATGTCTTCGAGCAGTATCGCTTTCAATGCCGCCGTTTTCTCTGCCGCCAGCTGATGCGGATCGTGCTGCGCCTGATTCTGTTCCAGAATGTAGCGGGCCAGTTGCCAGGTGGGTGCCCCGTTGAATGCCACCATCTTTGCTTCGTCCATGGTGAAACCATAGCGGCTCAGCACCTGCTGCCAGGCTTTTCGATGTGTCGGCTCGGTATCAAGAATGGTGCCGTCCATATCGAAAATCAGGGCGTCATAGTGGTCGTACATTGTGACTCCATTAACACCACAAAATGAGCCATTACTTTAGCGTAATGCGCTCAGGTTGTCGCCAGGCAGGCTTAACCGCAAATGCTTTGAAAGCATTAGCAATTTTCGTTTTCAGAATAAGGTCAGAGCGCGCGACCGGCGATAAATGGCGGTAAATGCAGTGATTTTTTGATGGAGACGGCGCGTGAGAAAATCTTTCGGAATGCGGATGTTGAATCGGGTCAGAATGAAGCGGAACAGCGCACAAGGGCAGTTTGCTTTTTATTTGATGGTGCATCCAGGAGGATGATTCGGCTGGCGCCTCACCCTGCGGGCCGTTGCTGAAGCAACGTTATCCTCCTTAGTACGTCCTGAACGATTATCGCATCATGACACACTGAGGCACTTTCCATCTTGCAGAAGATGGTGCATCCAGGAGGATTCGAACCTCCGACCGCTCGGTTCGTAGCCGAGTACTCTATCCAGCTGAGCTATGGATGCAATGAGATTTTCTTTCGATGAACATACTGAATAGACTTGAGAATAACATAGAGAATGGTGCATCCAGGAGGATTATTCGGCTGGCGCCTCACCCTTCGGGCCGTTGCTGAAGCAACGTTATCCTCCTTAGCACGTCCTGAACGATTATCGCATCATGACACACTGAGGCACTTTCCATCTCGGAGAAGATGGTGCATCCAGGAGGATTCGAACCTCCGACCGCTCGGTTCGTAGCCGAGTACTCTATCCAGCTGAGCTATGGATGCATTGAGAGATTTTCTTACGATGGACTGACTGAAATCAACCTGGGAATGATACAAAGAATGGTGCATCCAGGAGGATTATTCGGCTTGCGCCTCACCCTACGGGCCGTTGCTAAAGCAACGTTATCCTCCTTAGCACGTCCTGAACGATTATCGCATCATGACACACTGAGGCACTTTCCATCTCGGAGAAGATGGTGCATCCAGGAGGATTCGAACCTCCGACCGCTCGGTTCGTAGCCGAGTACTCTATCCAGCTGAGCTATGGATGCATTAAATGATTCTTGTACAACGCAGGGTGCTAACAACTCACCATGAAAGGAACTACTCGTTCACTCTTACTACTCTGAAGTAAATACCATATCCGAAAATGGTGCATCCAGGAGGATTATTCGGCTTGCGCCTCACCCTGCGGGCCGTTGCTGAAGCAACGTTATCCTCCTTAGTACGCCCTGAAAGCTTATCGCTTCATGACACACTGAGGCACTTTCCATCCTGAAAAAGATGGTGCATCCAGGAGGATTCGAACCTCCGACCGCTCGGTTCGTAGCCGAGTACTCTATCCAGCTGAGCTATGGATGCATCGGAAAATGGCGGTGAGGCGGGGATTCGAACCCCGGATGCAGCTTTTGACCGCATACTCCCTTAGCAGGGGAGCGCCTTCAGCCTCTCGGCCACCTCACCTTACGCGTTCTTGCGAACCGTGCTTTTGAACTTTGTTTCCGCTCATCGGCACTGCGTGGCGCACATATTACTTTCCCGGACTTATAAGTCAAACAATTTTTCCCGACTTTTTACCGATTCAGGTTTGATTGCGCAAATGACGTGCAATCCGCATATTTTGCCGACAAAAAGAGTGATTTATCAACAGTAAAAGCGTGCGGCAGCCGACATAATTCGCGGAAAAAACAGCAGAGCGTGAACGGATAAAAATAACGACGGGAGGAAGAGAAGCGGTAGCGCCTCGCCACACAGCGAGGCACTGAATACGTTATTGAGGTGTACTCTGTGTTTTTTCAGCCTGGATGCGCTGATAGATTTCTTCACGGTGAACCGACACTTCTTTTGGCGCGTTTACGCCTATGCGGACCTGGTTACCCTTAACACCCAGCACCGTTACAGTTACCTCATCACCAATCATGAGGGTTTCACCAACTCGACGAGTTAGAATAAGCATTCTTTGCTCCTTGAAAGATTAAAAGAGTCGGGCCTGTTCGGTCTCCCGGCCATATCCATCATATAACGCTGAACAATGCCTATGACAAATACACCATTGTGTTCTGCCATGCCAATACATTCTGCTGATAGTTAGTTTAGCCGAAATACACTACATCAACCGGACTTTGTCATTACCTGGTGCACACCGCGTTAAAAAGCGCCGAAACAGATGTTCCTGGCGCTCTTCACGATGCTTAATTTTATTTCGTTACAGCCGGTTACTCACCCACTCCGGCACGCCAGCCAGCGCGCCAGAAAGTGCCTGGGCGTCGGTTCCGCCAGCCTGCGCCAGGTCCGGACGCCCGCCGCCTTTACCGCCGACCTGCGCAGCCAGTTCGCCAATCAGCTCACCGGCCTTCACCCGATCGGTCAGATCTTTGGTGACGCCAGCAATCAGCGACACCTTACCTTCTGCAACGGTTGCCAGTACGATGACAGCAGAACCAAGCTGATTTTTCAGATCGTCCACCATCGTGCGCAGCATTTTTGGCTCGACATTGCTGAGTTCGCTTACCAGCAGTTTCGCGCCCTTCACCTCAACCGCTTTGCTACTCAGTGAAGCGCTTTCCTGCGCCGCTTGCTGATCGCGTAGCTGTTGCAGCTCTTTCTCCAGCGCACGCACGTTTTCTACCAGTCCGCGCACTTTCTCGTTCAGATTACTGTGGTTGGCTTTCACCACCTGAGCAATGTCGGTTAGCTGATCGCTCTGCGCATGCAGTTGTGCAATCGCGGCTTCACCGGTCACCGCTTCGATACGGCGAATACCCGCCGCCGTGCCGGCTTCGCCCTGAATGCGGAACAGGCCGATGTCACCGGTACGGGCCGCGTGCGTACCGCCACACAGCTCAATGGAGTACTCGCCCATGCTGACCACGCGCACACGCTGATCGTACTTTTCACCGAACAGCGCGGTGGCGCCCAGCGCTTTCGCCTCTTCCAGGTCCATCACGTTAGTGGTGATAGGCAGGTTGCGGCGAATCTGGGCGTTAACGATATCCTCAACCGCACGAATCTGCTGCGGCTTCATGGCTTCGCCGTGTGAGAAGTCAAAACGCAGGTACTTGTCGTTGTTAAGCGAGCCTTTCTGGCCAACGTGATCGCCCAGCACTTCGCGCAACGCTTCGTGCATCAGATGCGTCGCGGAGTGGTTAAGGATGATGCGCGAACGACGCACTTCATCGACCTGCGCCTGCAGGCGATCGCCCACCCGCAGCTGACCCTGGCGTAGCTTACCGATATGACCAAAGGCTTTGCCATATTTTTGCGTATCCTGCACGCTAAATTCAGCATTTTGCCCGGTCAGGGTGCCGGTATCGCCCACCTGGCCGCCAGACTCACCGTAGAACGGGGTCTGATCCAGAATCACCACCGCATCCTGCCCTGCAGCCACCTGCTCAACCTGCTGGCCGTCCACAAACAGCGCCTGCACCGTCGCCTCGAGCGAGAGGTGGTCGTAACCTTTGAATTGAGTCGGCGTATCAAAGCGGATAACCGTGTTGTAATCGGTACCGAAGCCGCTGGCTTCACGCGCACGCTGACGCTGCTGCTCCATCGCCGCTTCAAAGCCCGCTTCGTCAATCTTCAGATTGCGCTCACGGCATACGTCAGCAGTCAGGTCCGCCGGGAAGCCGAAGGTGTCATACAGACGGAAAACCGTTTCGCCGTCGAGGGTGTCGCCTTTTAGCTTCGCCAGCTCGTCGTCCAGCAGTGCCAGGCCACGCTCCAGCGTTTTAGCAAACTGCTCTTCTTCATTTTTCAGGGCGTTCTCAACGTGCTTCTGCTGACGTTTGAGGTCCTCACCTGCTGCGCCCATCACCTCGATCAGCGGAGCCACCAGTTTGTAGAAGAAGGCTTCTTTCGCGCCCAGCATGTTGCCATGACGCACCGCGCGACGAATGATGCGACGCAGCACATAGCCACGGTTTTCATTCGACGGGATGACACCATCGGCAATCAGGAAGGCGCATGAACGGATGTGGTCGGCGATCACGCGCAGTGATTTGTTGTTCAGATCGGTGGCGCCGGTTACCTGCGCCACCGCGTTAATCAACTTCGCGAACAGATCGATTTCATAGTTGGAGTTCACATGCTGCAGTACCGCGGCGATACGCTCAAGGCCCATACCGGTATCCACCGACGGTTTCGGCAGTGGCTGCATGGTGCCGTCGGCCTGACGGTTGAACTGCATGAACACGATGTTCCAGATTTCGATATAGCGATCGCCATCCTCTTCCGGACTGCCCGGAGGGCCGCCCCAGATGTGGTCGCCGTGATCGTAGAAGATTTCGGTGCACGGACCGCAAGGGCCGGTGTCACCCATCTGCCAGAAGTTGTCAGAGGCGTAAGCACCGCCTTTATTATCGCCAATGCGGATAATACGTTCGCTCGGTACGCCGATATCATTGGCCCAGATTTCAAAGGCTTCGTCATCGGTTTCGTATACGGTTACCCACAGACGCTCTTTCGGCAGCTTAAACCACTGCTCGCCCGTCAGCAGTTCCCAGGCGTAGGCAATGGCTTCTTTCTTGAAGTAGTCGCCAAAGCTGAAGTTGCCCAGCATTTCAAAGAAGGTGTGGTGACGCGCGGTGTAGCCGACGTTTTCCAGGTCATTGTGCTTACCGCCGGCACGCACGCAGCGCTGCGACGTGGTGGCACGCGAATAATCGCGCTTGTCCTGACCTAGGAAAACGTCTTTAAATTGCACCATGCCGGCGTTAGTAAACAGCAACGTCGGATCGTTGTTTGGTACGAGGGAGCTGCTGGCTACAACCTGATGTCCCTTGCTATGAAAAAAGTCGAGAAACGCTTGACGGATCTCAGCAGTGCTCTTGCTCATAAAATTCCTGGAATCACGCTAACGAACGTTCCCTTTCGCTGGCAAACCGCATGCGCCCGGCCCGCCACTGACTGAGGAACAAAAAGTGGGAATAAGATAAATTTTCTTCAATGGGAAGTAAAATCCCATCGCCTTTCAGTCGTCAATATTTCTGAAAATCGCCTGAATGTCTTCCATCATAAAGCCTTTCGACATCAGAAAGCGCTGGACTTTGCTTTTTTCCGCCCAGCTTTGCGGCAGCGGTTCGCCGAATTTACGTTTAGCGACCTCGGCCGCGCACTGGCTCCAGTCAACCTCGCTATCGAACAGCGCCTGGTTGATCTCACCGCGGTCGATGCCTTTTTGCTGCAGCTCCATGCGCACCCGCTGTGGACCATAGCCTTTGCGCGCGCGACTCTGAATAAAGCGTTCGGTAAAACGCTGGTCGTTGAGCCAGCCATTCTCCTGACACCAGTCGAGCACTTTCTCCAGCAGCGCTTCCGGTATCGGCTGGCTCTCCTGTTGCTGCAGCCAGGCCGCACGCTGATTGTTCAGCTGCAGTTTGCGTTTCAGCTCGTCGCGGCTATGGTCGCGCTGCGACAAAATACGCATGGCACGATCGAGTACCCGGGAAAAGGTTGGCTCCGGAGCCTGTGATGAGGTCGATGACATAGGATTACCTTGTTGTGACTGTTGCGCAGGGTAAAGCAAGAAGGCAGAGAGGAAAAGCACGGGCGGGAAAAAGCAAAACGGGAGCATTGCTGCTCCCGTGGGTATGGTTAGAAATCTTCGTTGGTTTCGCTGGCTTCTTCGTATTTATCAGCCGCGCTATCCGCTGTCGCCGCTTCCGCCGTCGCACCGGTCAGCAGCATGTCACGCAGCTTAACGTCGAGCTCATTGGCAATCGCCGGATTCTCTTTGAGGAAGTTGGTAGCGTTCGCTTTACCCTGGCCGATTTTATCGCCGTTGTAGCTGTACCACGCACCGGCTTTTTCCACCAGTTTGTGCTTCACGCCGAGGTCAACCAGCTCGCCGAAGGTGTTGATGCCTTCACCGTACATGATCTGGAACTCAGCCTGCTTAAACGGTGCTGCCACTTTGTTCTTCACCACTTTAACGCGGGTTTCGCTCCCCACCACTTCGTCGCCCTCTTTAATGGCGCCGATACGGCGGATATCCAGACGCACGGAGGCGTAGAACTTCAGGGCGTTACCACCGGTGGTAGTTTCCGGGTTACCGAACATCACACCAATCTTCATACGAATCTGGTTGATGAAGATCAGCAGCGTGTTGGACTGCTTAAGGTTACCCGCCAGTTTACGCATCGCCTGGCTCATCATACGCGCAGCCAGACCCATGTGCGAATCACCGATTTCACCTTCGATTTCCGCTTTCGGCGTCAGCGCCGCCACGGAGTCAACGATGATCACGTCTACCGCACCCGAACGGGCCAGCGCATCACAGATCTCCAGCGCCTGCTCACCGGTATCCGGCTGCGAACACAGCAGGTTATCAATGTCGACGCCCAGTTTCTTGGCGTATACCGGATCCAGCGCGTGCTCGGCATCGATAAAGGCACAGGTTTTGCCTTTACGCTGCGCAGCAGCAATGACCTGCAGGGTCAGCGTGGTTTTACCGGAGGACTCAGGTCCGTAAATCTCAACGATACGGCCCATTGGCAGGCCACCCGCGCCCAGCGCGATGTCCAGCGACAGGGAGCCGGTAGAGATGGTTTCAACATCCATCGAGCGGTCTTCACCCAGGCGCATGATGGAGCCTTTACCAAATTGTTTCTCAATCTGGCCCAGCGCGGCAGCTAAAGCCTTCTGTTTGTTCTCGTCAATCGCCATTTCCACTCCTAATCATGCCGGGTGAGCGGGCACCGTGTATGCCTGCTCGTTCTGTTGCCGCTAATTATACTGTATAGTCATACAGTATCAAGTTTAATTTGTCAGAAATTCATCCAGCAGCGCCTGCAGCGCCCAGCTGACTGACTGACGCCGGACAGCATCGCGATCGCCGGTAAACTGCTGGCGCTGTGCCAGCACGCGGCCCTCCGGACCCGCCAGCGCAAACCAGACGGTACCGACCGGCTTTTCTGCCGTGCCGCCATCCGGTCCGGCGATGCCGCTCACCGCAATACCGTAGCCAGCGCCGGCCGCGGCACAGGCGCCGGTCACCATTTCGCGTACCGTTTGCTCACTGACGGCACCGTGCTGCGCCAGCGTCGCCGCCTGCACGCCAACCATCTGCTGCTTGGCCTCATTGCTGTAGGTAACAAAGCCGCGCTCAAACCACGCCGAACTGCCGCTAATGTCGGTAAATACCTTGGCAATCCAGCCGCCGGTACAGGACTCCGCCGCCGTCACCGTCGCCTGACGATGCCTGAGCTGTTCGCCAATACGGCGGCTGAGCTGCTGAAGTTGTTCGTCGTTCATCGCCTTCTCCTGTTGTGGCGCTTCACGTTAGCAGTAAATGGTGCGGCGACAAGCCCTTTTCAACCGCCGCCGTCGCATTTTGCGCGCTGCGTTCCGGTGAGCTCAGCGCATTTTCACCGCCACCATAAATAAACGCGGAAAGGCCAGCAAAACCTGTCCATTACTGCGCGTCGGGTAAGCGGGCAGCAGCGCCTGATGATAGTCGTCTAAAAAGTCCGCCTGCTGCGCCTCATCCAGCGCGGCAAGGAACGGACGCAGCCCGGTGGCACGCAACCAGCTGATAATCGCCTGCGCATCAGCCATCGGATGATAGTAAGTGGTGCGCCAGATATCGACCTGACAGCCTGCATCGCTTAATAAATCATAGTAGCGATCGCTGCTCAGCAGGCGTTTGCGCTCTGCCGCCTGAGGCGAAATATGCGCCTGCCAGCGTGAGCTGGCGGCCACCTCACGCATCAGACGATGCGACGGCTCCTGCAGGTTATCCGGCATTTGCACCCCCAGTGCACCGCCCGGTGCCAGCTGGTTTACCAGATGCGGCAACAAGGTTTCGTGGTCGGTCAGCCATTGCAGCGACGCGTTGGCATAAATGACCTGTTGCGGCTGCTCAGGCTGCCAGCTGCGGATATCGGCCTGACGAAAGTCACAGTCCGGCAGGCGTTGCCGCGCCTGTTCCAGCATCGCCTCAGAGCTGTCGATACCGGTGATGTGTGCCTGCGGCCAGGCGTGCGCCAGCAGTTCCGTGCTGTTGCCCGGGCCACATCCCAGGTCCGTAGCAAAGCGCACCTCGTTGACGGGAATACGCGCCAGCAACTCCTGTGCCGGACGCGTACGCTCAGATTCAAACTGACGATACAGCTGGGGATTCCAGTCTTGCATAGCAACGCTCCTGTCTGTGTGGAAGAGTCACACACTACCTGTTTTGCTGCGCGAGGCGCGAAGAGAAAAGTGCGGTTGCCGGAAAAGTGTGAGTGGCGCAGCGGAATCAGAGACAGCAGGCTAGGACATGGCGATATCGCGCGCTGGCGAAGCTGTGGTTACCAGCCCAACCTGAGGGGGAAAACAACAGGACGGCGCATGGCCGTCCTGCAATTAGTTCTTTTTCACAAACTCAGATTTGAGTTTCATCGGACCGAAGCCGTCGATTTTGCAATCGATATTGTGGTCACCTTCAACCAGACGGATGCTTTTCACTTTAGTGCCGATTTTCAGGGTGGAAGAGCTGCCTTTCACCTTGAGATCTTTCACTACGGTTACGCTATCGCCATCTGCCAGCAGGTTACCGTTGGCATCGCGCACTACCAGCCCTTCGCTGCTGTCATCCGCGCTGGCGGACCAGATATGGCCGCAGGAGGGGCAGTTCAGGTTTTCACCCTCCTGCCAGGTGTAATCTGCCTGGCAGGCCGGGCAGGCAGGTAAAGTCGTCATACATATTCCTCAGTGGTCGGTATGCGATGAAGAAGGCACCGCAAAACGGGCGCCATCTTATACCCTCATACTTTATAAGGACAGGATTAAAGCATGTTGCCCTGACGCGCCTGGGCGACCGCCTGCCCCAGCTGCCACACCGCCATGGCATAGTGCGTGCTGTGGTTGTAGCGCGTAATCACGTAGAAATTAGGCAGACCGTACCAGTATTGATAGCTGGTGCCGAGATCCAGCCGCAGCAGGCTGACCTGGCTGTTGCCGTCCAGCGAACCCTGCGGTGCCAGACCGCTGGCCGCCAGCGTATTCACTGAATAAGAGGTTTTGAAACCGTTCTCCAGCGCCGGTGCCTGACCGCTGGCGGGCACGGCGACGTTTTCACCGGAACGCCAGCCGTGCGCTTTAAAGTAGTTGGCAACGCTGCCGATGGCATCCACCGGATCCCACAGATTGATATGGCCGTCGCCGTTAAAATCGACCGCATACTGCTTATAGGAGGACGGCATAAACTGGCCGTAGCCCATGGCACCGGCGAAAGAGCCGCGCAGATCCAGCGGATCGTCCTGCTCGGTGCGCGCCATCAGCAGGAAGGTTTCCAGCTCGCTGCTGAAGTAAGCGGCACGGCGCGGATAGCTAAACGAGAGCGTCGCCAGCGCATCCAGCAGACGGGTTTTGCCCATCACCCGACCCCAGCGTGTTTCCACCCCGATAATCCCGACGATGATCTCCGGCGGTACGCCATACACCTGCTGGGCGCGCTGCAGCGCATCCTGATATTGATTCCAGAAGGCGACGCCGTTCTGCACGTTATCCGGGGTGATGAATTTATTGCGATAGCGAATCCACGCGCCGTTCGGCCCGCTCGGCGGCGTATAGCTCGGCGCCTGCTGATCCATCAGGCGCAGCACGTAATCCAGTCGCTTCGCCTGGCCAATGACCGCATGCAGCTGGTCGCGGTTGAAACCGTGCTTCGCCACCATCTGATCGATAAATTGTTCTGCCGCCGGATTACCGGCAAAGTCGCCAAACATCGGCTGAATGGCGTGAGAAGGTTCCAGTAAAAACCCCCCTTTCGGTGCAGGCACAACGGCGGATTGCTGCTGGGGGGCAGGCTTACTGCTGCAGGCAGCAAGCAAACAAATAAGCGGAAGAAGAGCAACCTTAAAACGCATCGGATATCCATAAGCCAGATGAAACACGAATGCTCATGGTAATCGTTCAACGAAGCGACTTACAGAGCAATGTCGTAAATTTACGCCCGTTGTGATTCTGCAGTTATGACCAGCCATATCTCTGCTCAGGTAATGAAAACGCCGCAGAGGTAAGGGGTGCACTGACCGAACTGACACTCACCTGTAGCGCGGCAGCGGCAGTGCCCGGCCGCGCTAAGCGCCGAATTTGCGTGCTGGCTCCACAGTTTTCCCCGCCGCGTAAAATTTGCTTTTTACCGCCTGTCGCAATTTGATATGGTCGCCAGCCAGAAACATCGGCTGGCGGATGAAGCGGGCTGCGCAAAAATGCTAACATCTGCCCTTTCGTTATCCGCCAGTGTGATAACCATCCATCCCCGGCTGCCCCTGTCCAGCCAGCGGAAATCAAAAGAGTGAATCCTGAGTGAGAATGAGATGAAAGGAGCAGAGCAAATGGACTTCAGTGGCCACACCCCCATGATGCAGCAATACCTGCGCCTGAAGGCCGATCATCCTGACATCCTGCTGTTTTATCGCATGGGCGATTTCTATGAGCTGTTCTACGACGATGCCAGACGCGCATCGCAGCTGCTGGAGATCTCGCTGACCAAACGCGGTGCGTCCGCCGGGGAACCGATCCCGATGGCCGGCGTGCCCTATCATGCCGTTGAAGGCTACCTGGCGAAGCTGGTTCAGCTGGGCGAATCGGTGGCGATCTGCGAGCAGATTGGCGATCCGGCACTCAGCAAAGGGCCGGTTGAGCGTAAAGTGGTGCGCATAGTAACGCCCGGCACCATCAGTGATGAAGCGTTACTGCAGGAGCGCCAGGATAACCTGCTGGCAGCCATCTTCCAGAGCCAGCGCGGTTTTGGCTACGCCACGCTGGATATCAGCTCCGGGCGTTTCCGCCTCAGCGAGCCGGGCGATATCGAGACCATGGCGGCCGAACTGCAGCGTACCAATCCGGCAGAGTTGCTCTATCCGGAGGATTTGCAGGCCATGACGCTGATCGATCAGCGCCGCGGGCTGCGGCGGCGTCCGCTGTGGGAATTCGAAATCGACACCGCACGTCAGCAGTTAAACCTGCAGTTTGGCACGCGCGATCTCAGCGGCTTTGGCGTCGAGCAGGCGCATCTGGCGCTGCGCGCGGCGGGCTGTCTGCTGCAGTATGTCAAAGATACGCAGCGCACCTCGCTGCCGCACATCCGCTCGCTGAGTATGGAGCGCCAGCAGGACAGCGTCATCATGGATGCGGCTACCCGGCGCAATCTGGAAATCACCCAGAATCTGGCGGGCGGCAGCGAAAATACGCTCGCGGCGGTGCTGGATAAAACCGTCACGCCGATGGGCAGCCGCATGCTGAAGCGCTGGCTGCATATGCCGCTGCGCGACGTGGCCACCATCACGCGCCGCCAGGAATCAATTGCCGAACTGCAGTCGCTGAGCGAAGAACTGCAACCGGTGCTGCGCCAGGTGGGCGATCTGGAGCGTATTCTGGCACGTCTGGCGCTGCGCACCGCGCGTCCGCGCGATCTGGCGCGCATGCGTCATGCCTTCCAGCAATTGCCAGAACTCAATACCCAGTTAGCGGGCGTGGCCGCGCCTCATCTGAATGTGCTGCGCGACCGGATGGGGGATTTCAGCGAACTGCGCGAACTGCTGGAAAGCGCCATTATCGAATCGCCGCCAGTGCTGGTGCGCGACGGTGGTGTTATCGCGCCCGGCTATAACGCCGAGCTGGACGAGTGGCGCGCGCTGGCCGACGGCGCCAGCGACTATCTTGACCGCCTGGAGATTCGCGAGCGCGAAAAACTGGGGCTGGATACGCTGAAGGTTGGCTTCAACGCTGTGCACGGCTATTACATTCAGGTCAGCCGCGGACAGAGCCATCTGGTGCCTATCCATTACGTCCGCCGCCAGACGCTGAAAAATGCTGAGCGCTATATCATTCCCGAACTGAAAGAGTACGAAGACAAGGTTCTCACGTCGAAAGGCAAAGCGCTGGCGCTGGAAAAGAGCCTGTATGACGAGCTGTTCGATCGCCTGCTGCCGCACCTCGAAGCGCTGCAGCAGAGCGCCGCGGCGCTGGCAGAACTGGACGTACTGGCCAACCTGGCCGAACGCGCCTGGACGCTCAACTATTGCCGCCCGGTGCTGCAGGAGAAAGCCGGGATTCGCATCACCGCCGGTCGCCATCCGGTGGTGGAACAGGTGCTGAAAGAGCCGTTCATTGCCAACCCGCTGTCGCTTTCGATGCAGCGTCGCATGCTGATCATTACCGGCCCCAACATGGGCGGTAAGAGTACTTATATGCGGCAGACGGCCCTGATTGCACTGATGGCCTGGATCGGCAGCTATGTGCCAGCGGAAGAGACAGTGATCGGCCCTATCGATCGCATCTTTACCCGTGTCGGTGCCGCCGACGATCTCGCCTCCGGTCGCTCTACCTTTATGGTCGAGATGACCGAGACCGCCAACATTCTGCATAACGCCACCGAAAACAGCCTGGTGCTGATGGACGAAATCGGCCGCGGGACGTCCACTTATGATGGCCTGTCGCTCGCCTGGGCCTGTGCCGAAAGCCTGGCGAATCGCATCAAAGCCATGACGCTGTTTGCCACCCACTACTTCGAGCTCACGACCCTGCCGGAGAAAATGGAAGGCGTGGTGAATGTGCATCTTGATGCGGTAGAACACGGTGACACCATTGCCTTTATGCACAGCGTGCAGGATGGCGCCGCGAGCAAGAGCTACGGCCTGGCCGTGGCGGCGCTGGCCGGTGTGCCGAAAGAGGTGATAAAGCGTGCGCGCCACAAGCTAAAAGAGCTGGAAGCGCTGTCGGGCAGTTCTGCCGGCTCAACGGTGGAGGGCTCACAGCTGCCGCTGCTGGTGGCTGAAACTTCGCCGGCAGTGGAAGCGCTGGAAGCGCTCGACCCGGACAGCCTGACGCCCAAACAGGCGCTGGAGTGGATTTACCGTCTGAAAACCCTGATGTAACCTGCCGGCGCGTGCACGGCGCGCCGGCCTGAATGACAGGCATAAAAAAACGGTGACCTTATGGTCACCGTTTTTATTGCCAGCTACGGCTTATTCGCGGAACAGTGCTTCGATATTCAGACCCTGCGTCTGCAGAATTTCGCGCAGACGACGCAGACCTTCAACCTGAATCTGACGGACACGCTCACGGGTCAAACCGATTTCGCGGCCCACATCTTCCAGCGTTGCCGCTTCATAGCCTAACAGGCCGAAACGACGCGCCAGCACTTCACGCTGCTTGGCATTGAGTTCAAACAACCACTTAACGATGCTCTGTTTCATATCATCGTCCTGCGTGGTGTCTTCCGGACCGTTGTCTTTCTCATCGGCCAGGATATCCAGCAGCGCTTTCTCGGAATCACCGCCTAACGGCGTATCAACCGACGTAATGCGCTCGTTGAGACGCAACATACGGCTTACGTCATCAACTGGCTTGTCCAGCTGCTCGGCGATCTCTTCCGCACTCGGCTCATGGTCCAGCTTGTGCGACAGTTCACGCGCGGTACGCAGGTAAACGTTCAGCTCTTTAACAATGTGAATCGGCAGACGAATGGTACGGGTTTGGTTCATGATAGCCCGTTCAATGGTCTGACGAATCCACCAGGTGGCATAAGTTGAGAAGCGGAACCCGCGTTCCGGGTCAAACTTCTCTACGGCGCGAATCAGGCCGAGATTACCCTCTTCAATCAGATCCAGCAGCGCCAGACCACGATTGCTATAACGACGGGCAATCTTTACCACCAGGCGTAAGTTACTTTCGATCATGCGACGACGAGAAGGAATGTCACCGCGTAATGCGCGACGGGCGAAGAACACCTCTTCTTCCGCCGTTAACAGTGGTGAATAACCAATCTCGCCGAGGTAAAGCTGCGTCGCATCCAGAACGCGTTGCGTCGCACCCTGTGACAGCAACTCTTCTTCAGCTACTTCATTATCACCAGGTTCGTTCTCAACGAGAGCCTTCTCATCAAAAACCTCAGCTCCGTTCTCCTCGAATTCCGCATCATCGTGTAACTCATTAACTTTCAGCGTATTCTGGCTCATAAGCGGCTCCTACCCGTGATCCAAGGGCAGAACACCTAAGGTTCTGCCGGATTATCGCTGCGGTAAATAACGCAACGGGTTTACGGATTTCCCCTTGTAACGAATTTCAAAGTGCAATCTTACTGAACTGGTTCCGGTGCTACCCATGGTAGCGATTTTTTGCCCCGCCTTAACTTCCTGTTGTTCCCGGACCAGCATGGTATCGTTGTGGGCGTAGGCACTCAGGTAATCATCGTTGTGTTTGATGATGATTAAATTACCGTACCCGCGGAGCGCGTTGCCTGCGTATACCACTCGTCCTGATGCAGTGGCGACGACAGGTTGTCCACGCGACCCGGCGATATCGATCCCTTTGTTTCCGCCTTCCGCAGCGGAGAAGTTATCGATGATCTTCCCATCAGTCGGCCAACGCCAGCTTCCCACTGGTGTTGTGCTATTAGTTGTGCTGCTAACTGTGGGCGGTGCGGTAACCGGAGCTGTGGTCGTTGCCACATTATTTGCCCCTTTCGACGGCAGCATTTTCCCGCCTGTCGAACCCGAATCATCAGAATACGTAATAACAGGTTGCTGTGCAACAGGGGTGGATTTAATTTGCGTCTGATTCGATGCCACCGGAACGCCGCCCTGCGTGGCATCCGCTGCGGTTATCGCGTTACCACCGGTGATGGTCTGACCGTTACCGTTACCCACCTGCAACGTCTGCCCGGCGCTCAGGCTATAGGGCGCCGCGATATTATTGCGCTGTGCCAGATCGCGGAAATCATTGCCGGTAATCCAGGCGATATAGAACAGCGTATCGCCTCGCTTAACGGTGTAGGTTTCACCCCCGTAGCTGCCTTTAGGAATATTCCCATAATTGCGATTGTACACAATACGACCATTTTCGGTGGTCACATTATTATTGCCACTAACCATTCCACCCGCAGGCGCGGCTGATGGTGTACCACCGCTTAACATTCCACCACGCGGCATCGCCGGCACGGTGCTGTTCTGCGCGGCGATCATGCCGCCTGTGGTGGGAGCAGCAGCCATACCGCTGTCGCCGCTGTTGCTGCCAATCTGGCTGATGGGGGCTTGTGTGTTGTCGCCAGAGCTACAGCCTGCCAGCCAAAAACCGACCAGTGAAAGTGCCGCCAGACGGCGTAATTGAAATACTGTGCTTCCCGTGCTCATTGATCCCCCGTGATGGCAATCCTGGATAAAACTGTGTGTCGACGTTGACCGCATGATTCACTAGCTGTGCCGTCAAAAACGCGCTTTCGCATTGATTAACAAGGATAGTAACAATATCAACTGCGCCATGCCATGTAACGATTGTGAAGAAATACGTAAGATGGCTTTATGCCAGATCGCCCTGAACCAGCGGCACAAAGCGCACCGGCTCAATCGTTTCTTCAATAATTTCACCACCCTGACGACGCAGGCGCTTAAGTACCTGCTGGTCCTCACCCACCGGCAGCACCATTTTGCCGCCTTCTCCCAGTTGCGCTATCAGCGCAGTCGGAATTTCTGGCGGTGCGGCAGTCACAATAATGGCATCAAACGGCCCGCGCGCGGCCCAGCCCTGCCAGCCGTCGCCGTGGCGTGTGGAAATGTTATGCAGATCGAGCTGCTTCAGGCGGCGTTTCGCCTGCCACTGCAGCCCTTTGATGCGTTCAACCGAGTAAACGTGGTTAACCAGATGCGCGAGAATGGCGGTCTGATAACCCGAACCGGTGCCAATTTCCAGCACGCGCGAGGTCGGGTTCAGCTCCAGCAGCGCCGTCATACGCGCCACCATATAAGGCTGAGAAATGGTCTGGCCGTTGCCAATCGGCAGCGCCACGTTCTCCCAGGCTTTATGTTCAAAAGCCTCGTCGATAAAGCGTTCACGCGGGACATCAGCGATGGCTTTCAGCAAATGCTCATCGTGAATACCCTGCGTGCGCAGTTGGGCCAGAAGCGTTTCGATGCGCCGGTTTACCATGCCGGATTCACCTCAGCCTGGTACAGCCCGTCGCCTGCCCTCTTCCGCGCCACGCCGGCGCCAGGATCAACCTGTCGTAATGTCTTCACGCCAGGGAACACGCCAATGCCGGGAGTCTGAATTCCATCATCGTTGCTGAGCCGTATCCGCATCTGATTCTGACCTTTTTCATTAACCGGTCCACCGACCGCCGCGCCCGTTTTGCGCCTTCAGCGGCGCAAGCGGTCCTGCGCTGGCGGCACAAGGATGTTTGCATTCTAGCGGTGAGGCGCGGGAAGTGGTAGGCGTAAATCACGCAACCGTCGGCAGTTGTCGCAACAATAAGCAGTCAAACGCAATGGCACCCAGTAAAAAGCCCGGCGGAAAGCCGGGCTGATTTATCACCTCAGTGACGATCCGGTAAGCTCACCGCATACAGATACCAGGCCGAGTGCGGCAGCCAGCCTTCCGCCCAGCGCCAGTCGTCATCCTTCCGTGTGACCGCATAGCCTTCATCAAAGGCGATACCGTCCGCCACCTGATTCGACGCGCCGGTGATGCCGTTGACGATACCGCCCGGCAGCGTGGTGTATTTCCACGAATTGAAGAACAGATAGCTGATGTGACGATAGCCGCTGCCGGTCAGCATGCTGACGTCGTACGGATTATGACCGAGGATCCAGTTGAGCTGATCCCAGGCATAACTCTGCAGCTGCTGCGTAAAGGCTTTATCGTCCGCGAACAGCGGCATCGCCTGACGGGCGGCGGCGGCCAGCGAGGCGATACGCGCGTTTTCGCCCTGCCACCACGGCGCAGCTTCGCTGTCGTGCGGGAAGAAGAAGCTGGTGCGCTTCACGCCGTATTTCAGCTGAACCAGCTGGCGCGCATAGCCAAACGGGTTATTGCTCTCTTTAGTCACCGCCAGCTCAAAGCCCAGCGAGCGTTTTACCGTCTGGCGGATATTCGCCTGCTGCGCCTGCGGCGCGATGCGCGCGTACTCCAGCAGTGCGATCACCGGCAGACCGGCATCGGACGGATGGAAGAACGGGCGTTTTTCGCCGTCGGCACGCCAGTAGTCATGCCAGTTATCCAGCGACGTCAGTCGCGCCATCAGGCTCTCCGCACGCTGCTGCGCCGCAGCCAGATAGACCGCTTTTTGCGAGGCGCGATACAGCTCGGTAGCCGCCAGCAGCGCGGTGTAATCATCCACGATGTTCTCTTTGCCGTCGTTCACCATGCGCAGGTTATTTTTCTGCAGGAAGGCAAAGGCATCTTCTGCGGTTTGCAGATACTGCTGCCGCGTGAAGTTACCGTCATTCTCCATGGTGCTGGCCAGCGCCAGCGCGGCAATTGACATGCCGGCACCGGAGCGGAAGCTGGCCTGCCACGCCAGCGGGCCGACCGCCTCCTCTTCAACAATGGTGGAATCGGACTCCTTCTCTTTGATCTGCGTGCGCCAGTTGGGATTGGCGATCACCCGGTCCTGAGCCAGCTTCTCTTTGCCCGGCGAGGAGATCGCCTGGAAGAAGGATTCCCCCGGCCGCTTCATGCGCACCAGGAAATCGGCACCGTACAGCCCTTCGTCGAGCATGCGCCGGCGATACTCATCAAAGTTCGGGTTATCCCGCGCCCCGAGATTTTGATAACCGCGCAGTAAACTCCACGCCACCAGCGGCGCCTGCTGCGGATTGAAGTAAGAGGTCAGATTCTGGTGCGACAGGTGCACGCCATAATCGCCGGTGGCGTCATACCAGCCGCCGTGGACGTCAACCGTACCGCTGCCGGTGCCCGGTGGCAGCGGCAGTTTGCGGTCCGCCTTATCGAACAGGCCGGTGACGCGCTGGCTTTTGAAATAGGCAATCACATCGGACAGCGTATAGCGCTCGAGCAGATCGGCACCAATAATGAACGGCCCGGAGCGCACATCGCCGTCGCTGCTGGTGGTTTGCAGCACGTAGCGGCCCGGCGTTTGCCAGCCGGAGAAATCGGCACGATAGAAGGTGCGATCGCCCCAGCCCGGCACGTCACCCTGCGGCTGCAGCGTGCCGCTCAGCACCGCTTTATTGGTCTCATTATCCAGCAGGGTAAATTTCACCGGCGGCTTAGCGCGCGAGTCGCCGGTCAGCTGCACGATGGCGTTTTTCGGCGCGGCAACATCGTAGCCGACCTGATTGATTAAAACGTGGGTTTCGGCGTGCGCCAGCCCGGCCAGTAACAGCGCTGCGGTCAGCGCGGAGAAGCGAATCCTCATGGTCATCATCCTTAGTGTCGTGAGTGATTGAACAGGCTAAAAGGGGCAATCATCATGAATTTGACGTCCTTTTCATCCTGGAAAACGTTGCCATAGCCGCCGCCCCAGCTGGGGTTATCGCTATGATTGTTGTAGGCGGTGAGATGCAGCTTAAATACCGTGTCTTTGGCCCAGCCGGACTGCACCTGCCACACCAGATCGCCGTTGATGGCGGTTTCCGTCAGGCGCTGCTGCTGCGACCAGTCGCCGCCGCGCGCCGGTTTACCGTCCCAGCCCCAGGCAAACGAGCCACCGATGCTGACGCCCGGCCAGACGATGTCGCTGAGATCGATCATCAGGCCCGCGAACAGCGCTTTTTCGCCGTCGGCGTTGAAGTCAGAGCGCGAATCCCACCACATATCGATGCGGCCCGCGGAGTTGGGATAGATCGGCGTCATCGCCACGGTGTAGTAACCTTGTTTCCCCGGTGCGTGTACTGCGCTGCCCTCGAGCCGGAACTGGTAGCGATCCCACTGGTACGCCAGCGTCAGGCCCTGCTGCCAGGCAAACTCATCGTAAACATCATGCCGACCGGTACGATCCTGCGAGCCGTAGAACTGCCAGCTGACGCTGAACGGGTTATCCCACAGCGTGGTCTGGCGTGCCGCTTTGGCGAAATATTTGTCGAGATAATGCGGAGATTCACCCCACGCCAGCTCCAGCGTGTTGCCGTTTTTGAAGTCATACTTCGCGCCCAGCGAGTGCAGATAAGGAATGCGCGTCTGCCGGTCGATTTCGCGAAACTCGTACATTTTGCGGTACCACGGCGCTTTGTACTTGTTGGCGCCCATCCACGACAGCGACAGCGCGCCTGCGTCGCCGTAGTCATAGACCGCTCCGACTTCCACGCCCTGATAGGTGCCGGGCAGAAATCCCCACTGGGTGCCAAGCAGCGTCTGGCCGCTCGGCTGGATATAACCGGCCCGCAGCCAGTAGTCACCGGCTTTGAGTTTCAGCGCGGCACGGTAGAGATCCAGCCCGTTACGTTCGCCAACGCCACGGTCTTCCCACATCGAAGGCCCGTGACTGAAGCTGATCTCATTGGGATGTGCCGGGCTGCCTTCAAACAGATCCCAGGTGGCGAAGGCCGCCACATCAATGCCCACGACATCGGCCAGATAGCCGGACTGATAATCGAGCGCGCCGGTCAGCGTGCTGTGATGCAGGTTGGTCTGATACTGCTGATAGTGTGCGCTGTCTGGATTGAGATCTTTGCGCTCGCGGTGGCGCTGCCAGTAATAGATGGTGCCCTCCAGCGTGCTGTCTTCAACAAATCCTTCCGCCAGCGCCGGCGGTGCCGCGCCCAGCATCAGGGTGGCCAGCGGCAGCAGCGCTGCCTTTTTTCTCCTGGTGAATGTGTTCATGACCTTTCCTTAAGGTGCACGCGGCCCTGCGAAGCAGCCGCATGCGATTTCCCTGTTTTGGTGTTAACGAATCAGCGCATCAGGCGCCGGTTTTATTCACGCTGCGCAGCGTCCAGCGGCCGTAAATCAGCGTCAGAATGAATGGGGTGAGGAAAGCCACGGCAATTGCCGCCACTTCATAGATCATCTTCGACTCGGGGCCTTCGAACAGGCCGAGTTCAAACACGTTCAGCACCGGCAGGAAACTGTAGGTTTTCACCTGCAACAGCCCGGTGATGCCACCGCCGAGCGCCGCGCCGATGCAGCCGAAGATAAACAGCATGCGGTACTTGAGATTGACGCCGTACAGCGCCGGTTCGGTGATGCCAAAGAACGCTGACAGCGACGCCGAGATTGCAATCTGCCGGTCGCGCAGGCTGCGGGCGATGAAGATCGCGCCGGTAACCGCGCCAAACTGCCCCATCACCGCCGACATAAACATCGCCATGATGGTGTCGTAGCCCTGCACCTGAATATTGATCAGCGCCAGCGGGATGATGCCCCAGTGGACACCAAACACCACGAACAGCTGACCAATGCCCGCCAGCAGCGCGCCGGAGATCATCGGGCTGAGCTGATAGAGCCAGCTGTAGCCGCTGGCGATGCCGACGCCAACGTAATCTGCCAGCGGGCCAATCACCGTGAACACCACAAAGCCGCAAATCAGCAGCGACAGGCACGGCACAAACACCAGCGCTGCCACCTCGGGGATCCACTGTTTCAGTCGGTGCTCAACCTTGCTCAGCAGCAGCACCGCCAGAATCGCCGGAATCACCGCGCCGCCGTAAATCTTCAGGCTGATGCTCAGGCCGAACAGCGTAAAGTGCGCCGGCAGATCCGGCTGGGTGAGCGGAAACACCATCGCCGCCGTCAGCGCCAGCGCGGTGAAACGGCTGGCACCGAAACGGTCTGCCGCGGTAACGGCAATAAACAGCGGCAGGAAGACAAACACGCCGCTGGCCAGCGCGTTGAACATGGCGAACAGCAGGTCATCGTCCGCCACCCAGCCCTGCGTCTGCAGCAGCACCATGATGCCTTTGATCACCCCGATGCCGGCCAGTACGCCAATGTAGGGCGTAAAGATAGCGCCGAGCGTGGCCAGCATTTTGCCCGCAACGCCGCGCTCGTCTTTGCCGGGCTTCACCGGCTCGGCCACCGGCGCTGCGCCCTGCTGCATCGCCTGATACAGCTGTTCGACCTGCGGCCCGACCACAATCTGCAGCTGTCCGGACGCGTTCACCACGCGGATGACGCCCGGCAGGTTACTGATGGCCGGCATATCGACACT
This sequence comes from gamma proteobacterium symbiont of Scutellera amethystina, assembly GCF_059730845.1. NCBI lineage: Bacteria > Pseudomonadati > Pseudomonadota > Gammaproteobacteria > gamma proteobacterium symbiont of Scutellera amethystina. The sequence continues at coordinate 1,020,639 of NZ_AP035935.1, read as the reverse complement.
GGCCAGATCGTTTATCGTCAGCCGCAGTCGCGTGGCGCAGTGTGAAATATGGCTGATATTATCGTCGCCGCCGACCTGTTCCCTGATGGCCTGCGCCAGCTTCACGTAATCGAGTTTCATTGTTGTTATCCTTATGGCTCGCGCCCGGCGTTAGTCGTAATCACCCGGTTTGGTTTTGCTCTTCATCGCCACGCCAAAATCAGTGAATATGCGCTGCGGCAGATTATTGCCTTTGGCTTCAGCGATGTGATGCGCGAGGATCTGGAACGGAATCACCATCAGCAGCGGCGCCATCCATTCGCTGACCTCCACGCCGAGTGCCAGCGTGCGCGCATCATCGCTCTCCCCGAGACACAGACTCCAGACGTGCGGTGTCACGCGCTGCTCATACTGGCGCAGCAGCTGCAGGCGTTCGCGCACCGGCGCCTCGACGTCGATGAAGAACAGCCGGTGCTGCGGATTGATTTCGAAATAGGGGCCATGCATAAACGCTTCCAGTTCAATGCCCTGCGACGGCACGCGCACCGTTTCGCTGAATTTGGTCTCCATCTCTTTGATCACGCCAATCGCCGGACCAAAGCCAATCGAGATAAAGCGTGGCGCCGCAGTGAGATCGTCCTGCCAGCGCTGCCAGAAGCGCTCGGTGCGGGCGATGATGTCCGGAATCGCGTCGACGCCGCGCTGCAGTTGCGCCAGCGCCTGCTGCTCCTGCTCTGCACTGAGGCGACCGCTGTGGCGCGCGCTGTGCACGCCAATCAGCATCAGCGTCAGGATCGTGGCGACATAGCCTTTGGTGACATAACCGACGCGCTCCTCGCCGTTCATGATGTCTACCGCGTGATCCACCGCCTGCGCCAGCGGACTGGTGATTTTGCTGGTGATGCCCCAGGTTGCCACGCCGTGCTGTTTTTTCAGCGCGTCGATCGCTGCCAGCGTCGAAGTGCTCTCGCCGCTTTGTGAAATCGCGATCACCAAATCGGTCGCCGGATCCCACTGCTCGTAATGCTGAAAATGAAACGGCTCCTGCACGCTGATGCGTACGCCGGTCAGTTGCTCAACGTAATATTTGGCGCTGAGCGCGGCGTTGATGCTGGAGCCGGTGGCCAGAATCAGCACTGTTTTTGCCTTGCCCAGCACCGGTAATCCCTGCGGATAGCACGCCAGCAGATGGCTCAGCACCTCGGGTTGCTGGTGGATGTAGGTCATCATGGTGGGTTTCATTACCGCTCCTTAAACTGTTTTCCCGCCAACCTGAAAACGTTTTCAGGTTATGAGCCAACTTATTTAATGGCGCATATTAAGTCAACGTGAGGATCGTGAAATTGCGATCGCGCTAACAAAGCGCAACGAAAGCAGGCGGAACGTTTAAGGGGAGAAGATCAGGCGGATTCGCCGGGAATCAATACCGGCTTTAGCGGTGTGCTGCAGCGCGCGTGCGGGCTTAAGCTGCCGTCCAGCTGCGCCATCATCATGGTGATAATGTTTTGCCCCAGCTGCGGATTCTGGTGATCGACACTGGTCAGGCGCGGAATAAAATACTCGCTGCCGGGGAAGCGCTCGCAGCTGATGACCGCTACCTGCTCAGGCACGTCAATGCCGCGATCGTGTAGCGCGCGGATCGCGCCCATCGCCACGCGATCGTTGATTGCCACCAGCGCCTGCGGTCGCTCAGCCTGCTGCCACAGCGTATCAACCGCCTGATAGCCATGTTCAGGATAGAAGTTATTCAGGCAGATCCAGCTGTCGCGCGGCGTAATGCCGGCCTGCTGCAGCGTGGCGTGGAAATGACTGACGCGCTCGCGCGTCACCCACACTTTGCGCGAACCGCCAATAAACGCGATATCACGCAGGCCGCGCGCCAGCAGATGATTCACCGCCAGTCCGACGCAGTGCTGCTGGTCGCGCATCACGCACGGCCAGCGGCCAGCAGGATGCGGCTGCCCCACCACCACCACCGCCATTTTGTCCATCAGCGATTCCAGCAGCGTCAGGTAGCCGGCCGGAATCGGCGCATAGTCGCTGTGGCCGCCGAGCACGATCACCCCATCGATCTGGCTATCGATAATCGACTGAAAAATCGCGCTTTCGTCATCGTCGTGCTGAGGGCTGCGGTTGGCTGACTGGGTATCGTACAGGGTGATTTTGTAACCGATGGCCAGACAGGCCTGCTGAATCTGCGCCACCAGCGTGACGAAGTAAGGGTTAGTGATGTCAGAGACGATCACCGCGAGGGTGTAGCTCTGGCGGGATATCATGCCGCGCGCCATCAGGTTGGGGCTGAACTGATGCTCGGCGATCACCTGTTCCACCCGCGTGCGGGTTTTTTCCGACACCCACGCATGCTTATTGAGCACGCGCGAGACGGTAGTGATCGATACACCGGCGAGTACGGCAATATCCTTGATGGTGAGATTTTTGCTCATCGTCGCCGGGTTCGCTTATTCGTCGCCGAGCGGGGCCGCCGCGCCGTTGCTCAGCAGCTCATGCACTACGCTGGTGGCAAAACTGCCGGCCGGCAGCCAGAACTGCAGCTCGAGCGTGACGTCATCCCACCAGTTCCATTGCAGATCTTTCGGCACCACCAGCATGGCGCGCCGCGCGGCATCGACGCGTTCACGCTCCAGCAGGCCGAGCAGATCGGCCGCGCCCGCCAGCTGCTGCTGTTCAAACGCCAGCGTTTCGCCCTGGGTGCCCAGCTCGCCGCGCCCGGCCAGCGGCGCGGTGATGCGCAGCTCGTGGTTATCCACACGCTGCTGCAGCGCAGGTAACTCGTCCGTCTGGGCAACAAACCAGCTGCCGCGCCCGCTGAGCTGCAGCGCATCGCCGGGCTGCACGCGATTCAGCGCACCGTCACGCTGCAGACGCGCGCTGGTGAGCTGATTGAACAGCTGGCTGCGCGCCGCCGACAGCAGAATGCCTTTCATACTGCGGTCGCGTGGACGGAATTTCTCGTCTGCCCACAGGCGCGCCTGCGTCAGGTTATTGCCGCCGCGGCCAAAGCGCTGTTCGCCAAAGTAGTTGGGCACGCCCTGCTGCTGAATTCGCTGCAGCCGCGATTCCACCTGCGCGCGATCGGACACCTGACGTACCACCAGACGAAACGCATTGCCCGCCAGCGCGCCGGTGCGCAGTTTACGCTTGTGGCGAATCACCTGCAGGATCTCCACGCCTTCCAGCTGGAAGCCGGCAAGGTTGGGCATCGCCGTGCCCGGCACGCGGAAGCACAGCGTCTGCTCGGTGACCGCGTGGCGATCTTTCATGCCGGCATAGCTGAGATCGCGCTGATGCACGCCGAGAAATTTGGCGATTGCCTCAGCGACAAAACGCGTGTTGCAGCCAATTTTACGGACGCGCACCAGCAGCTGCTCGCCTTCGCCATCATAGGGATAGCCGAGATCTTCAATTACCACGAAATCTTCGGGACTGGCTTTGATCACCCCGGTGGCAGCGGGCACGCCGTGCAGGTAGAGCAGCTCACTCATGGCCGATCGGCCTTCACCAGCAGCGCCACGGCTTCGCAGGCAATGCCTTCACCGCGACCGGTGAAGCCCAGCTTCTCGGTGGTGGTGGCTTTGACGTTGACATCATCCATGTGGCAACCGAGATCTTCGGCGATGTTGACGCGCATCTGCGGCACATGCGGCAGCATTTTCGGCGCCTGAGCGATGATGGTGACATCGACGTTGCCGATGCGGTAGCCCTTCTGCTGAATGCGACGCCAGGCTTCGCGCAGCAAACCGCGGCTGTCGGCGCCTTTGAATGCCGGATCGGTGTCCGGGAACAGTTTGCCGATGTCGCCCATCGCCACCGCGCCCAGCAGCGCGTCGGTCAGCGCATGCAGCGCCACATCGCCGTCAGAATGCGCAATAAAGCCCTGTTCGAAGGGAATACGCACCCCGCCAATCACCAGCGGACCTTCGCCGCCAAACGCGTGCACGTCAAAACCGTGACCGATACGCATCATGCGTGCTCCTTTAACTGAATCTGAGTGAGATAGAAGGCCGCCAGCGCCAGATCTTCCGGCCGCGTTACCTTAATATTGTCGCTGCGTCCGCTGACCAGCTCAGGATGATAACCGCAATACTCCAGCGCCGAGGCTTCATCGGTGATGGTCGCGCCTTCATTGAGCGCGCGCGTCAGGCAGGCGGTCAGCAACGCATGCGGGAAAAACTGCGGCGTCAGCGCATGCCATAAGTCATCGCGTTCAACGGTATGCGCAATGGCACCTTTGCCGGGCTCCGCGCGCTTCATGGTGTCGCGCACCGGCGCCGCCAGAATCGCGCCGACTTTGCTGTGCTCACGCACCGCCAGCAGACGCGCTAAATCATCGGGATGCAGACACGGACGCGCCGCGTCATGCACCAGCACCCAGGCGCTGTGGCGGATGGTCTGTAATCCGGCCAGCACCGACTCGGCGCGGGTTTCGCCGCCGGTGACGCGCAGCACGCGGGCATCCTGCGCCAGCGGCAGGCTATCGAACCAGCCGTCATCCGGGCTGACTGGCACCACCACCTGCTTTACCGCCGGATGCGCCAGCAGGCGCGCCACGCTGTGCTCGAGCAGGGTTAACGGACCGATGGTGAGATACTGCTTCGGACAGGCGGCCTGCATGCGGCTGCCGATACCGGCAGCCGGCACCACGGCAATCACATCCGCAGAGGAAGAGAGCTGATTCATGGTTTATCGTTGTTGGTTCTGCGCCGCTTGTTGCGCATTACGTTTGTTTTGGTCTGGCACCAGACGATAGAAAGTCTCGCCAGGCCTGATCATGCCCAGCTCGCTGCGTGCGCGTTCCTCAATCGCCTCTGAACCGCCATTGAGATCGTCAATTTCGGCAAACAGCTGATCGTTACGCGCTTTGAGTTTGGCGTTATTCGCCTGTTGTGACGCCACGTCTTCGCTGACGCGCGTGTAATCATGGATACCGTTCTTGCCCAGCCACAGAGAGTATTGCAACCATCCCAGCAGCACGAGCAGCAGTAACGTCAGTTTTCCCATCCCCGCCCCCTGAAAAACGGCTCAATCATCCCATAACTTGACGCCGGACTCCACTGCGGCAGCGAAAATGGCGCGCAAGCAGATTTGTCTGGACAAATAATGACGGAGAAAGCGCCGGACGGCAGGTAAAGTTTTGTAACCTGCCGATGCGTTTGCACATCAGCGCCGGATTACCAGCCGGAGAGAAAGGAGAATAGCAGCCAGAACAGGCACACCACCACCAAGGCGGTGATCAGGCCGCTCCACCACAGACGGCCACGCAGCATCAGGCTGAGCACGATGCCAATCAGCACCGAAACCGGCAGCAGCGCGAGGAAAAAAGGCCAGGTGTAGAGAAAGAAAAACAGCGTGTTAGAGCCGTACAGCAGAAACGGGATGCCCAGTGCACACCAGTACGAGAGAAAGCCGATCACGCCGCCCGGCAGCGATGAGCGTGGCTCATCCGGGGTGCGTTCATCTTTGCGTGCCAGCATGGGGGTAACGTTCTGCATAGAGATCCTGTTGACGCTAAAGCGCGGCAAACCGTGAGATTTGCCGCTGTCGGTTCAGGATCTGATGATATCGTGGTGGCGCAGCAGGTCTAACAATTGGCCGGTCAGTTTTGTAACCAATTGTTCACCATCCAGCTGGATTTCCGGCGCGTCCGGCGCCTCGTAAACGCTGTCGATACCGGTGAAGTTACGCAGCTCGCCGGCACGGGCTTTTTTATACAAGCCTTTCGGATCGCGCGCTTCGCACACCGCCAGCGGTGTATCAACGAACACCTCGATAAACTGCCCGTCACCGAGCAGATCGCGCACCATCTGGCGCTCGGCACGGTGCGGCGAGATGAACGCCGTCAGCACCACCAGTCCGGCATCCACCATCAGTTTCGCCACTTCGCCCACGCGCCGGATATTCTCTTTGCGGTCGTCATCGCTGAAACCGAGATCGCGGCACAGGCCGTGACGCACATTGTCGCCGTCCAGCAGATAGGTGCTGACGCCCAGCCGGTGCAGCGCCTGCTCCAGCGCACCGGCCACGGTAGATTTACCCGAGCCAGAGAGCCCGGTAAACCACAGCACCACGGCACGATGGCCGTGCTGCTGTTCGCGCTCAGTGCGCGTGACCGGGTGGTCATGCCACACCACGTTTTCGTCGTGCTGCGCCATTACTGACCGCCCAGCAGGTCGCGCGCGTTCCAGTGCGGGAAGTGACGGCGCACCAGCGCGTTCAGCTCCAGCTCGAAATCACTGTACTGGCCAGCCTGACTGCGCGCGGCGCTCAGCGGCTGATGGATCATGCCAGCGCCGACGGTCACGTTGCTCAGGCGATCGATAAAGATCATGCCGCCGGTCACCGGGTTCTGCTGGTAAGCATCCAGCACCATCGGTTCATCAAACGTCACTTCTACCAGACCGATGCCGTTGAGCGGCAGGCTGTCGACCGCGCGTTTTTCCAGCGTATTGATCTCCACCTGATGGAGAATCTTTTCGACGCGGCCACGCGCTTTCTTGCCGGCAATTTTCACTTCATAGCTTTGTCCCGGCTGCAGCGGCTGTTCCGCCATCCACACCACGTCGACGGTCGCGGACTGCACCGCCTGCAAATCGGCTGCGGCATCCACCAGCAGATCGCCACGGCTGATGTCGATCTCATCGTTCAGCACCAGGGTAATCGCCTCACCGGCGGCCGCCTGCTGCAGGTCGCCGTCAAAGGTGACGATACGCGCAACGCTGGATTCCACACCGGACGGCAGCACTTTCACTCGCTGGCCGACGCTGACCACGCCCGATGCCAGCGTACCGGCATAGCCACGGAAGTCGAGGTTCGGCCGGTTAACATACTGCACCGGGAAGCGCATCGGCTGCGTGTCGACCACGCGCTTCAGCTCTACCGTTTCCAGCACGTCGAGCAACGTCGGGCCGCTGTACCACGGCATGGTTACGCTCGGGGTGGCGACGTTATCGCCTTCCAGCGCCGACATCGGCACAAAGCGGATATCAAGATCGTCCGGCAGCTGCGCGGCAAAATCGAGGTAATCCTGTTTGATCTGCTCGAAGGTCTCCTGGCTGTACGCCACCAGATCCATCTTGTTGATCGCCACCACCAGATGTTTGATGCCCAGCAGCGTGGCAATAAAGCTGTGGCGACGGGTCTGATCCAGCACGCCTTTGCGCGCATCGATCAGCAGGATCGCCAGATCGCAGGTTGAGGCACCGGTCGCCATGTTGCGGGTGTACTGCTCGTGCCCCGGCGTGTCGGCGATGATGAACTTGCGCTTCTCGGTGGAGAAATAGCGATAGGCCACATCGATAGTGATGCCCTGCTCGCGCTCGGCCTGCAGGCCATCAACCAGCAGCGCCAGATCGAGTTTCTCGCCCTGGGTGCCGTGGCGTTTGCTGTCATTGTGCAGCGACGACAGCTGATCTTCATAAATCTGGCGCGTATCGTGCAGCAGACGGCCAATCAGCGTACTTTTGCCGTCGTCGACGCTGCCGCAGGTGAGGAAACGCAGCAGGCTTTTGTGTTGTTGCGCGGTCAGCCAGGCTTCAACGCCGCCCTGCTCGGCAATCTGTTGGGCAATAACGGTATTCATCGGCGTCTCCTTAGAAATAACCCTGACGTTTTTTCAGTTCCATCGAACCGGCCTGGTCGCGGTCAATCACGCGCCCCTGACGTTCACTGGTGGTGGAGACCAGCATCTCTTCAATGATTTCCGGCAGCGTCTGCGCCTCGGATTCCACCGCGCCGGTCAGTGGCCAGCAGCCGAGGGTACGGAAACGCACCATACGCTGCTTAATCACTTCACCCGGCTGCAGGTTGATACGATCGTCATCAATCATCATCAGCATGCCGTCGCGCTCCAGCACCGGGCGCGGTGCTGCCAGGTACAGCGGCACGATTTCGATGTTTTCCAGGAAGATGTACTGCCAGATATCCAGCTCGGTCCAGTTGGAGAGCGGGAACACGCGAATGCTTTCGCCTTTGTTGATCTGGCCATTGTAGTTGTGCCACAGCTCCGGACGCTGGTTTTTCGGATCCCAGCGGTGGAAACGATCGCGGAACGAATAGATACGCTCTTTGGCGCGCGACTTCTCTTCGTCACGGCGTGCGCCACCGAATGCCGCATCAAAACCGTATTTGTTCAGCGCCTGCTTCAGACCCTCGGTTTTCATGATGTCGGTGTGTTTGGCGCTGCCGTGCACGAACGGGTTAATACCCATCGCCACGCCTTCCGGGTTACGGTGCACCAGCAGCTCTGCGCCCATCGCTTTCACGGTGCGATCGCGGAACTCGTACATTTCACGGAATTTCCAGCCGGTATCAACGTGCAGCAGCGGAAACGGCAGCGTGCCCGGATAGAAGGCTTTGCGCGCCAGATGCAGCATCACCGAGGAGTCTTTACCGATGGAGTACATCATCACCGGATTGCTGAACTCGGCCGCCACCTCGCGGATGATATGGATACTCTCTGCCTCCAGCTGGCGCAGATGAGTGAGACGATTTTGGTCCATAATTTTTCCTCAAGCCAAATTGACAACGGCGGACTCGCGAGCCCCCTGCTGTGCCGAATGTTGGAACCAGGCAAGTTGCCCGTGCAGATTCACCACTTCGCCAATCACTAATAGCGCTGGCGTCGGCGCGGCAGCTGCCAGCGCCTCGAGTTGTGCTAAGGTGCCGGTCAGCACCTGTTGATCCTGGCGCGTGCCGCGACCAATCACCGCCACTGGCGTTGACGGCGCGCGGCCGTGTTCGATCAGCCCGGCGGCAATTTCCGCCGCTTTCACCGTGCCCATGTAAATTGCCAGCGTCTGACGCGCGCGCGCCAGCGACGGCCAGTCGATACCGTCGCCGTCGGCGCGGCAGTGACCGGTGATAAACATCACGCTCTGGGCATAATCGCGGTGGGTTAACGGAATACCGGCATAGGCGGTTGCGCCTGCGGCCGCAGTAATGCCCGGCACCACCTGGAACGGAATGCCCGCCGCCTGTGCCGCCTGCAGCTCTTCGCCGCCGCGGCCAAAAATAAACGGATCGCCGCCTTTCAGGCGCACCACGCGCTTGCCCTGCTGCGCCAGCGTCACCAGCAGCTGATTGGTCTCTTCCTGCGGCACCGAATGGGCGCCGGCGCGTTTGCCGACGCAGATACGATCGGCATCGCGTCTTACCAGCTCCAGCACCTCGTCGCTGACCAGATGGTCATACAGCACCACATCGGCCAGCTGCATCACCTGCAGCCCGCGCAGCGTCAGCAGACCGCTGTCGCCCGGTCCGGCACCGACCAGCGTGATTTCACCCTGATTATCGGAGGTGTTTTCCAGTTCGCGATCGAGCGTGCGGCGCGCCTCGTTGACGTTACCCGCCGCCATCTGGCTGGCAAACAGGCCATTAAAAGCCCGCTCCCAGAAGCGACGACGGTCAGACATTTTGTGGTAACGCTGTTTGACTTTGTCGCGCCACTGACCGGCCACTTCGGCCATCTGCCCGAGATTGGCGGGCAGCAGCGCTTCGATTTTTTCACGCAGCAGACGCGCCAGCACCGGCGCGGTGCCGCTGGAGGAGATCGCCACCACCAGCGGTGAGCGGTCAACAATCGACGGGAAGATAAAGCTGCATTTCGGCTGGTCGTCGACCACATTTACCAGCTTGTGGCGCGCATTGGCGGCATCAAATACCTGCGCGTTGAGAGCATTATCGTCGGTGGCGGCAATCACGAGGAAAACATCGTCCAGCTGCGCCGCGTCGAAGTGCTGAGCAATCCACTCGATGGCGTTAATATCGCGCAGCGCCTGCAGTTCATGGCCGAGCTCGCGCGCGGCTACCCGCACGTGCGCACCGGCACGCCGCAGCAGCTCAATTTTACGCGCAGCGATTTCGCCACCGCCGACCACCAGCACCGGACGGTTTTTGAGATCGGCAAAGAGAGGCAAGTAATCCACGTTAACCTTGTTAGTTTTACAATAAGTTAACGCGACTATACGTCCCCGCCTTCTGGCAGATGAAATTACGAATTAGCATGAGTAGTTACCAAATGGAATAACGCACCGGGATTGCTGATAACAATTTGTGCTTAACAAATGATATTGCTGGTGTTTCGGAGCGATACAAATTGTGCAGGCGGCGTCACAGTTTCATACTAACTCAGAATTTTTTTACCCTGACGGGATGTCAGAAAAGGACAACCACTATGTTTGCCACTCTCCGCCGCAGCGTGCTGGCAGCACTGATTGCCGGCGGTTTGCCTCTTTTGGCGCAGGCTGCAGCGATCGCCCCAGGCCACTTTGCCGAACAGCAGCTGCGTCACATCGCCACCTATTTCCCCGGCCGCATGAGCGGCAGCCCCGCCGAGCTGATGACGGCAGATTATCTGCAGCAGCAGTTCACCCAGCTCGGTTATCAGAGCAATACCCGGCAGTTTAATACCAGCTATAACTGGCTGGAGAAACAGGGCATCACGCGCCGCCATAAAGTGACGGCGACCTCGGTGATCGCCGCACGCGCCGGCAGCGTGCCGCAGGAGATTCTGATCGTCACCCATCTGGATACCTGGACACCGCTCAGCCAGCACGAGGCAGATAATAATCTCGGCGGCCTGCGATTGCAGGGCGTGGACGATAACGCTTCCGGGCTGGGCGTGATGCTGGAGCTGGCGCAGGCGTTGAGTCAAACGCCGCTGCACTATGGCGTGCGCTTTGTGGCGCTGAGTGCAGGCGAAGCCGGTTTACACGGTATGGATGATTATCTGGCGCGCATGAGCGTGCAGGAGAAGAAAGATACGCTGCTGGTGATCGATCTGAATAGCCTGATCGTTGGCGATCGCCTCTACTTTAATAACGGCATGAATACGCCAGCGGCGGTACGCAAGCAGACCAGCGCGCGCGCCCTGCAGATTGCGCACCGTTACGGTATCACGGCCGCCAGCCATGTGCTGACCGCACACGATTACCCGGGCGTTAATCCGTTTGATAAAGCCGGGATTCCGCTGCTGGACGTCACCGCGGCCAACTGGGCGCTGGGCAATAAAGCCGGTGAGCAGCAGCGCGCGCGTTCACCGCATTTTCCGGAGGGTACGGTGCGCCACCAGACCGGGCGCGATAATCTGAATTACATCGACCACTGGTTGCCGGGGCGCATCCATCAGCGCACGCGCGACAGCGTACGTATTTTGCAGCCGCTGCTGACGGAGCTGGCTAATCCGACGTTGTAAGATCCTGCCGGTTTTTGCGGGTGCGCACCGATGCGCACTCGCAGCAATTGCGCCCGTCAGCCTTCGTGTAACCCGCATTCGCGTTTGAGGCCGAAAAAGCGCGTCTCTTCCTCAGCCATCCCCGGCTCCCATTTGCGCGTGGTGTGCGTGTCGCCCACGGAGAGGTAACCTTCATCCCACAGCGGATGGTACTTCAGCCCATGCTGCTTCAGATACTGGTGCACCTGACGGTTATCCCAGTCGATGATCGGCAGGATTTTGAACACGCCACGCTGCACGGCCAGTACCGGCAGGCTGGCACGGCTGCCGGACTGATCGCGGCGCAGGCCGGCAAACCAGGTCTGCGCACCCAGCGTTTGCAGCGCGCGGTTCATCGGCTCGACTTTGTTAAGCTGGTTGTACTGCTCGATCCCTTCAACACCCTGCTCCCACAGCTTGCCGTAGCGCGCTTCCTGCCACGCCGGTGAGGTTTCGGCGCGGAAGATCTGCAGATTCAGGTTCAGCTGCTGCGTCAGTTCATCAATGAAGCGGTAGGTCTCAGGGAACAGATAACCGGTATCGGTGAGGATCACCGGAATATCCGGGCGCTGCTGCGTGACCATGTGCAACAGTACCGCCGCCTGAATACCAAAACTCGACGACAGCACAAAGGCGCCCGGCAGCTGCTCCAGCGCCCAGCTGACGCGCTGTTCGGCAGAGAGCTTTTCCAGCTGGACGTTGCTTTCCGCCAGCGCCATGATGCGATCGACTTTGCTGCCGCTGTTCAGGCTGGCGAGATCGGGTAGTGTCATACTGCCTCCGGGTCCCAGAAATCACGGGCGGGATCGACCACCGGCTGCACAATGCCCGCGCGAATCACGAAGTCACCAAACCCTTCATCCGCCGTGCGCTCGCTGGCCCAGCGCGCCACCAGCTCATCGATGCTGGCGAGGATTTCGTTTTCCGTGATGTTTTCGCGGTACATGCGCGGGATGCGCGTGCCGATGCGATTACCACCAATATGCAGGTTGTAACGGCCCGGTGCTTTGCCCACCAGGCCCAGTTCGGCCAGCATGGCACGCCCGCAACCGTTCGGACAACCGGTAACGCGTAACACTATGTGCTCTTCGCCGACGCCGTGGCGGTGCATGATCTCCTCCACTTTGCTGACGAAGGACGGCAGGAAGCGTTCGGCTTCAGCCATCGCCAGCGGACAGGTTGGGAAGGCCACGCAGGCCATGGAGTTTTCACGCTGCGGCGTGACCGCTTCCATCAGGCCGTGCTCACGCGCAATGGCTTCAATCTGCGCTTTCTGCGCCTCCGGTACGCCGGCCACAATCAGGTTCTGATTGGCGGTCAGGCGGAAATCGCCCTGATGCACTTTGGCAATCTCCGCGATACCGCGCTTCAGCGGACGGCCCGGATAATCCAGCAGGCGACCGTTTTCGATAAACAGCGTCAGGTGCCATTTCTTGTCGATGCCCTTCACCCAGCCGATGCGATCGCCACGGGTGGTAAATTCGTATGGGCGAATCGGCTCGAAGGTCAGGCCGGCACGCTTCTCGACTTCGGCTTTAAAGGTCTCGACGCCGACGCGCTCCAGCGTGTATTTGGTTTTGGCATTTTTACGATCGGTACGGTTACCCCAGTCGCGCTGCGTGGTGACCACCGCTGCAGCCACATCAAGGATCTTCTCCACCGGCAGATAGCCAAACTCGCTGGCGGTGCGCGCGTAAGTGGCTTTGTTGCCGTGCTCAATCGACAAGCCGCCGCCGACCAGCAGGTTAAAGCCAATCAGCTTGCCGTTCTCCGCAATGGCGATGAAGTTCAGATCGTTCGCATGCAGATCGACATCGTTATGCGGCGGCACCACCACGGTGGTTTTAAACTTACGTGGCAGATAGGTCTCACCGAGGATCGGCTCCTGATCGGTGGTGGCGACCTTCTCCTGATCCCACCAGATCTCGGCGTAGGCGCGCGTCTGCGGCAGCAGATGCTCGGAAAGCTTCTTCGCCCACTCGTACGCTTCCTGATGCAGTTCTGATTCCACCGGGTTCGAGGTACACAGCACGTTACGGTTGACGTCGTTGGCGGTGGCCAGCGCATCCAGTCCGACTTCATGCAGCATCTGGTGAGTTGGCTTGACGTTCTTCTTCAGAATGCCGTGAAACTGGAACGTCTGACGGTTGGTCAGGCGAATGCTGCCGTACAGCGTTTTGTCGGTGGCAAATTTATCAATCGCCAGCCACTGCGTTGGCGTGATGATGCCGCCCGGCAGACGGCAGCGCAGCATCATCGCATGACGCGGTTCCAGCTTCTGCGCGGCGCGCTCGGCGCGGATGTCGCGGTCATCCTGCTGGTACATGCCGTGAAAACGGATCAGCAGGAAGTTATCGCCGGTAAAGCCGCCGGTCAGGCCATTGTCGAGATCTTCTAAAATGGTGCCGCGCAGGTAGTTGCTCTGCTTTTTCAGACGCTCGGCGTCGGAAAGTTTGCCTTCAACCACCAGCGGTCCAGGATGTTTTTCGCTCATTAGTAAACGTCTCGCTGATAACGGCGCTCAATGCGCAGCTCACTTAAAAATTCGTCAGCGGTTTCACGATCCATGCCGCCGTGTTCGACCACCACATCCAGTAATGCCTGTTCAACGTCTTTCGCCATGCGATTGGCGTCGCCGCAGACGTACAGGTGCGCGCCCTCTTCAATCCAGCGCCACACTTCCGCCCCTCTGGCGCGGATTTTATCCTGCACGTAAATCTTTTCGGCCTGATCGCGTGACCACGCCAGATCGATATGGGTCAGCAGACCGTCTTTAACGTATTTCTGCCACTCTACCTGATAGAGGAAATCTTCGGTGAAGTGCGGATTACCAAAGAACAGCCAGTTTTTACCACTGGCACCGTCGTTTTCACGCTGCTGCATGAAGGCGCGGAACGGGGCAATGCCGGTGCCCGGGCCGATCATGATCACTGGCGCATCCGGATTGGCCGGCAGGCGGAAATTATCGTTATGCTCGATGAACACGCGGATTTCGCCATCTTCTTCCAGGCGATCGGCCAGCCAGGTAGAAGCGCCGCCGCCGCGCTGACGGCCGTCAATTTCATAACGCACCGCGCCGACGGTGATATGCACTTCGGTTTCGCTCTCCGCCTGCGACGAGGCGATGGAGTAAAGCCGCGGCGTCAGCGGACGCAGCAGGCCAGTCAGCTGGCCGGCGTTCAGTTCGGTGGGCGCCTGGCGCACCATGTCGACAATCGGGAAACTCTGCGCGAAGCTTTGCAGCTTCGGCTTGTCGCCCGCCAGCGCCAGCAGCGCCTCATTGCGCGACAGGGCTGCATACTGCTCGACGATCTGCGGCGTGTTGACCGTCAGCTCAAAATGTTTCTGCAGTGCCTCGGCCAGCGGCAGGGTTTCTCCGCGCACCTCGACCTGCTCATCGCCTTTCAGCCATACCAGCTGCAGCAGCTCCTGCACCAGTTCCGCATCGTTTTCATACCATACGCCGAGCGCATCGCCTGGCTGGTAACGCAGACCGGAATCACCCAGATCGATTTCGATATGGCGCACGTCTTTATCTGAGTTGCGACCGGTAATTTTCTGGTTCAGCGCAAAGCTGGCGGTGAGCGGCGCTTCTTTGGTGTAAGGACTGCTGTCCACCTGGTTGACGCTGCCAGCCGCGCTGGCTGCCAGCTCCGCTGCCGGTTCCGCCGGCACGCGCGCTTTGAGAATATCGGTGAGCTGCAGCCGCCAGGCGCTGGCCAGCTCGCTGTATTCAACATCGGCATCCACGCGATCCAGCAGGCGTTCGCCGCCCAGTTCAGCCAGACGCTGGTCGAAGTCTTTACCGGCCTGACTGAAAAATTCATAGGAGGTATCGCCAAGACCGAACACGGCAAAGGCGGTATCACTCAGCTTCGGCGCTTTCTTCGACAGCAGGAATTTATGCAGCGCCACCGCCTCTTCCGGCGGTTCGCCCTCGCCCTGCGTTGAGGTCACGATGACCAGCAGTTTTTCCTGACCGATCTGTTTGAATTTATAGTCGCCGGCATTCACCAGGTTGACGCTCAGTTTCGCCGCCAGCAAATCGTCACGCAGCTGCTCGGCCAGCCGGCGCGCATTGCCGGTTTGGGAGGCGGAGATCAGCGTAATGCCCGGCACCTCAGCGGCGACCGGCGCAGGCGCGGCAACGGTGCCCGGTGCCTGATTAACCATGCCCCAGAAGTAGCCAGAGAGCCATGCCAGCTGCGTTGGATTGAAATCGGTGGTCGCGGCCTGTAAGCGCGCAATTTGCTCCGGGGATAGCGGAAGCATCGCTGGGGGTGCCTGAGTCGTCATCGCGTTAAAAATTCCAGTGTCAGAAATCCGTACCGGGAAGCGGCGGAAGAGTGGGTAGGTTACCGGCCTGTATATTAACGATTAAATAAGGCTTCGACATAATAAATAACCAAAATGACTAAGTGGTTTTTTGGGTCAGACTAACCAGTAAAAGTGGTAAATAAAGTTGTCGTAATTCAATCAGTTAATTTACGGCGTAAGCGGCAGATCGGCAGAAATGCCCTTTTCAGCGCTGGCGGGTGCGAAAAATCTGCTTTTCAGGTAGACTTCAGCGGTTTTTACGTCTGAGAGCCATTATGTCTACCACGCTGTTTAAAGAGTTCCAGTTTGAAGCGGCCCACCGCTTACCTCACGTGCCGGAAGGGCATAAATGCGGTCGTCTGCACGGCCATTCATTTCTGGTGCGACTGGAAATTACCGGTGAAGTGGATGCGCATACCGGTTGGGTAATGGATTTTGCCGAACTAAAGGCGGCGTTCAGGCCGATCTACGATCGCCTCGATCACCATTATCTCAACGATATTCCCGGTCTGGAGAACCCGACCAGCGAAGTGCTGGCGAAATGGATCTGGGATGAGATGAAGCCGATTCTGCCTGAGCTGAGTGCAGTGATGATCAAAGAGACCTGCACCGCAGGCTGCGTCTATCGCGGCTGACAGTCGCGGTAAAGGTCAGAAGGTCGCCATCAATGGCGACCCTACGGTGTAATGAGTTTGTAGGGTGCGCATTGATGCTTACCCGCCACAATGGCGTTGATTTCGCCGGGTGCGCATCGGGTGAATCAGGCGATGTTCAGGTATTTGTGTGTCTGCATCGAAAGCCGCCAGTTGCGGGCAATGCAGGTTTCAATACACAGTCTGGTCGCCGCCTCGCCACGGCTGATGGGCTGCAGCGCCACAATGCGTTTTTTCTCATCCTGCAGGCCAGCCAGCAGCGCATCCAGCGCTTCCACATCCCGCTCGCGCGCCACCGGATGTTTAATCTCATCGGCACGCTGCAGCGCCTGCGGCAGCACATCGTAGCCACCCCGCATGTTCACCTTCGGCGACACCGTCACCCAGGTGGCAGCGGAACAGTGCACTTCATGCGTGCCGCTGGTTTCAATCTGACACTGAAAACCGGCCGCTTCCAGCGCTTCGGTCAGTGGACGTAAGTCAAAAATTGCCGGCTCACCGCCGGTGATTACCACATGGCGGGCGGTCCAGCCCTGACGCTGAATGCTCTCAATCAGCGTGGCCGCATCGGCGCTGCCCCAGGCATCGCTCTCCACGGTTTTGACCAGAATGTCCCCCAGCGACGTCTCCCGATCCGCCCGCGTTTCCCAGGTATGTTTGGTATCACACCAGCTACAGCCCACCGGACATCCTTGTAAGCGGATAAAGATGGCCGGCACGCCGGTGTAAAAACCTTCGCCCTGCAGCGTCTGGAACATTTCGTTAATCGGGTAGAACATTTTTTACTCACGTCAGAAATTCGAGGCGCAGATTATGGCAGATTTTGTGCGTCGCTTCACAGCTGCTTCGTGCCATAAAAAGCAAAAGCCCCGCACGAGGCGGGGCTTGATGTCAGGCGATGTGGCCGTTTAGCCACATCCGCAGGCGATTACGCCTGGCCTTTAACTTCTTTCAGACCGTTGAACGGCGCTTTGTCACCCAGTGCTTCTTCGATACGAATCAGCTGGTTGTACTTAGCAACGCGGTCAGAACGGCTCATAGAACCGGTTTTGATCTGGCCAGCAGCAGTACCGACCGCCAGGTCAGCGATGGTCGCATCTTCAGTTTCGCCAGAGCGGTGAGAGATGACCGCGGTGTAGCCAGCATCTTTCGCCATCTTGATCGCAGCCAGGGTTTCGGTCAGAGAACCGATCTGGTTGAATTTGATCAGGATAGAGTTAGCGATGCCTTTCTCGATGCCTTCTTTCAGGATTTTGGTGTTGGTCACGAACAGGTCGTCGCCCACCAGCTGAATTTTGTCGCCCAGCACTTTGGTCTGGTAAGCGAAGCCGTTCCAGTCAGACTCATCCAGACCGTCTTCGATAGAAACGATTGGGTACTGTTTGGTCAGGTCTTCCAGGAAGTGGGTGAACTCTTCAGAAGTGAAGGCTTTGTTGCCTTCACCAGCCAGCACATATTTGCCGTCTTTGTAGAATTCAGATGCTGCGCAGTCCATCGCCAGGGTGATGTCTTTGCCCAGCTCGTAGCCTGCTGCTTTAACAGCTTCGGCGATAACGGCCAGCGCTTCGGCGTTTGAACCCAGGTTTGGCGCGTAGCCACCTTCGTCACCCACCGCGGTGTTCATGCCTTTGGCTTTCAGAACTTTAGCCAGGTGATGGAACACTTCAGAACCCATACGGATGGCTTCTTTCACGGTTTTCGCGCCAACCGGCTGAATCATGAACTCCTGGATATCAACGTTGTTATCCGCGTGCTCACCACCGTTGATGATGTTCATCATTGGCAGTGGCATAGAGTATTTGCCCGGGGTGCCGTTCAGTTCTGCAATGTGTGCGTACAGTGGCAGACCTTTAGAGGCTGCTGCTGCTTTCGCTGCTGCCAGAGAAACCGCCAGAATGGCGTTTGCACCGAAGTTGGATTTGTTGTCAGTACCGTCCAGCTCGATCATGATCTTATCGATGTTCGCCTGGTCTTTGGCATCTTTGCCTTTTACCGCGTCAGCGATTGGGCCGTTAACCGCAGCAACCGCTTTGGTTACGCCTTTGCCCAGGAAACGAGACTTATCACCGTCACGCAGCTCCAGTGCTTCGCGTGAACCGGTTGATGCACCTGATGGCGCAGCAGCCAGACCAACGAAACCGCCTTCCAGATGCACTTCTGCTTCTACAGTCGGGTTGCCACGGGAGTCGATGATTTCGCGACCGATGACTTTAACGATTTTGGACATTCGATTTTCCTCAGTACAAGTTAGTCAATCCTAAGACAAACAACGCGCGAAAAGTTCGCGCGCTGTTCGTTAAACTCTTACTTCGCTAAACGCTTCTGGTGCTCCTGCGCGGCTTTCACAAAGCCAGCGAACAGCGGATGACCATCACGCGGGGTCGACGTGAATTCCGGGTGGAACTGGCAGGCTACAAACCATGGATGATTCGGGATCTCGATGATCTCCACCAGTTGATCGTCGCCGGAACGGCCTGCAATGTGCAGACCCGCCGCTTCAATCTGCTTCAGCAGCAGATTGTTTACTTCGTAACGGTGGCGATGACGCTCAGTAATGACGTCAGAGCCGTACAGCTGGCGCACTTTGCTTTCCGGCGTCAGCTGGCACTGCTGGCTTCCCAGACGCATGGTGCCGCCCAGATCGCTCTGCTCGGTACGCTGTTCAACGTTACCGTTTTCATCGCGCCATTCGGTGATTAACGCAACCACCGGGTACTTACAGTCTGGCACAAATTCAGTGGAGTTGGCGCCTTCCATCCCGGCCACGTTGCGCGCGAATTCCATCAGCGCAATCTGCATGCCAAGGCAAATGCCGAGGTACGGAATGTTGTTTTCACGCGCGTATTGCGCGGTCAGCAATTTTCCTTCCACACCGCGGTAACCGAAGCCACCAGGAATCAGGATAGCATCAAGATCTTTCAGAATTTCGACGCCGCGCGTTTCCACATCCTGCGAATCGATCAGCTTGATGTTAACGGTGACGCGATTTTTCAGGCCGCCGTGCTTCAGCGCTTCAATCACGGATTTGTAGGCATCCGGCAGTTCGACATATTTGCCGACCATACCGATGGTGACTTCGCCGCCCGGATTGGCTTCTTCGTAAATCACCTGCTCCCACTCGGCCAGATTGGCTTCCGGCGCGCTCAGGTTGAAACGCTTGCAGATGTAATCATCCAGACCCTGCGATTTCAGCAGGCCCGGGATCTTGTAGATCGAATCAACGTCTTTCAGCGAGATAACCGCTTTTTCCGGCACGTTACAGAACAGGGCGATCTTCGCTCGCTCGTTAGCGGGCACCGCGCGGTCTGAACGGCAAATCAGCACGTCAGGCTGAATACCAATCGACAGCAGTTCTTTAACCGAGTGCTGAGTTGGCTTGGTTTTCACTTCACCCGCCGCCGCCATGTAAGGCACCAGCGTCAGGTGCATATACATGGTGTGTTCACGGCCCACATCGACCGCCATCTGGCGAATCGCTTCCAGGAACGGCAGGGATTCGATATCGCCCACGGTTCCGCCGATTTCCACCAGCACGACGTCATGACCTTCGCCACCTTCAATGATGCGCTCTTTGATGGCGTTGGTGATGTGTGGGATGACCTGAATGGTCGCGCCCAGATAGTCGCCGCGACGCTCTTTGCGCAGCACTTCTGAGTAGATACGGCCGGTAGTAAAGTTGTTGCGGCGCGACATTTTGGTACGGATGAAGCGCTCGTAGTGACCTAAATCCAGATCGGTCTCGGCCCCGTCATCGGTGACGAACACTTCACCGTGCTGCGTAGGGCTCATGGTACCCGGATCGACGTTGATATACGGATCGAGTTTCATGATGGTCACATTCAGACCACGTGCTTCAAGGATGGCTGCGAGGGAGGCTGCGGCAATGCCTTTGCCCAGAGAGGAAACGACCCCGCCGGTCACAAAAATATAATTCGTTGTCATGCTGAACCTGAGAGTTTAGGTTTAAAGACGGTGGAATAACCAGGACGGGAAAACAGTATACCCGAAGTCGTCCGCAGCCACAATTGATGAATCACACCATCCTCCTCGCATTACAGCCTGTAACATAGCGGAGAGTGCCGGGTGAAATGTTGACGTACGTCACAAAGTTGCCGACTGGCTGAATCGAGTAAGCTCAGGCGGTGATTTTATGCGCAGCGCTGGAATAATCACCTGCGCTGCGCAGAGAGGCTGAATAAGGTTATTCGCCGGCTTTAACCTGCTGCCAGGCGGCTTCCATCTGCGCCAGCGTAGCCTGTTCCATGCTCAGCCCCTGGGCCTGAATAATATTCTCTACCTGACGGAAGCGGCGCTCGAACTTGTCGTTGGCCCTCTGCAGCGCGGTTTCCGCTTTGCTGCCGAGATGGCGTGACAGATTGACGGTAGCGAACAACAGATCGCCAATCTCCTCTTCCAGCTTGTCGCTGTCCACCACGGCCTGCTGCGCTTCATGCATCACTTCGTCGATCTCTTCATGCACTTTATCCAGCACCGGCCCGAGGCTGTCCCAGTCGAAGCCTACGCTGTGACAGCGCTTCTGGATTTTATAGGCGCGCATCAGCGCCGGCAGCGCTTTCGGGATATCGTCCAGCACCGAGTGCTGCGACTTCTCCGCACGCTCGCGCTGCTTGATCGCCTCCCAGTTTTTCAGCACTTCGGCCGTGGAATCGACCTGGGCTTCGCCGAAGATGTGCGGATGGCGACGCTCCAGTTTGTCACTGATGGCGTTGCAGATGTCATCGAAATTGAAACGCTGCTGTTCCTCGGCCATGCGGGCGTAGAACACCACCTGAAACAGCAGATCGCCCAGTTCGCCGCGCAGATCGTCAAAGTCTTCGCGCTGGATGGCGTCGATAACTTCATAGGTCTCTTCCAGCGTATACGGCGCGATAGAGGCGAAAGTCTGCTGGCGATCCCACGGGCAGCCGCGCACCGGATCGCGCAGGGTTTGCATGATGGTGAGCAGGCGGTTTAAAGCAGTCATGAAAGTCCCCGGAACAACAAGATAAAAAGCCGCCATTAATGGCGACCCTGCAGGGTAATTACGCGGTTTTGCCCGGGTGCGCATTGCTGCGCACCGGTCTCAGCAGGGCTTAATGTAAGCGGCGCGCATCGATAATATCCGGCACCTGATTAAGGCGCGCCAGCACGCGACCCAGCACCTGCTGGTTATAAATCTCGATATCCATATCGATGGTGGCGAGCTGCTTTTTGGTGTCGCTGCGGCTGGACACGCCCAGCACGTTGACCTTTTCATTGGCCAGAATGGTGGTGATGTCGCGCAGCAGCCCGCTGCGATCGTTGGCCGTCACGCGTACCACCAGCGAATAACCGCTGGAGTAACTTTCGCCCCACACCGCATCGACAATGCGTTCCGGTGCATGCGAAATCAGTTCGCTGAGCTGATCGCAGTCGGCGCGGTGAATCGAAATGCCGCGCCCCTGGGTAATAAACCCGACAATATCATCGCCCGGAATCGGCTGGCAGCAGCGCGCAATGTGGTGCAGCAGATTGCCGACGCCCTCCACCACCACGCGGCCACTCTCTTTGCGCGCCGACGACGGCTGATGCGATTTCTGCGTCAGCTGACGCAGCGCCTCGCGATCTTCCTCTTCAGCGCTCGGCTTGTTGAGCTTCGCCTGCAGGAAGTTAACCATCTGGTTAAGACGGATATCTCCGCCACCAATCATCGCCAGCAGCTCATCCTGCGAGCTGACGTTATAACGCGGCAGCAGCAGCTTCTCGGCTTCGCGCATGCTGATATCCAGCTGGCCCAGCTCGCTATCCAGGATTTGCCGGCCGGCCGCGATATTTTTGTCGCGATCCTGTTTACGGAACCAGGCATGAATCTTCGAGCGCCCGCGGCTGGTGGTGATATAGCCGAGGTTGGGGTTCAGCCAGTCGCGGCTCGGGTTCGGCTGCTTCTGGGTGATCACCTCAATCTGATCGCCCATCTGCAGCTGATAGGTAAAGGGCACGATACGGCCGCCGATTTTGGCGCCGATGCAGCGATGACCAATATCACTGTGAATGTGGTAGGCGAAGTCGAGCGGCGTGGAACCGGCCGGCAAATCGACCACGTCGCCCTTCGGCGTAAACACGTAAACGCGGTCATCAAATACCTGGCTGCGCACCTCTTCCAGCATCTCGCCGGAATCCGCCATCTCTTCCTGCCAGGTAATCAGTTTACGCAGCCAGGCGATGCGCTCTTCGTGCCCTGCGGCACCGCGCGCGTTGCTGGCCGTCGGCCCTTCTTTGTACTTCCAGTGTGCCGCGACGCCCAGTTCAGCGTCCTCGTGCATCTGGCGGGTACGGATCTGAATCTCGACCGTTTTGCCCTGCGGTCCCAGCACCACGGTATGAATCGACTGATAGCCGTTTGGCTTGGGATTGGCAACGTAATCGTCGAACTCGCTAGGCAGATGACGATACAGCGTGTGGACGGTGCCGAGCGCGCCGTAGCAGTCCTGCAGGCGTTCAGCGACGATGCGCACTGCACGCACGTCGAACAGCTCATCAAACGCCAGCGACTTCTTCTGCATTTTGCGCCAGATGCTGTAGATATGCTTGGGACGGCCGTAAACTTCCGCACGCACGCCCTCTTTTTGCATCTCTTTACGCAGGTTATCGACGAAGTTATCAATGTATTGTTCACGATCGATGCGGCGTTCATGCAGCAGTTTGGCGATGCGCTTATATTCGTCAGGATGCAGGTAGCGGAAGCAATAATCTTCCAGCTCCCATTTGAGCTGGCCGATACCGAGACGGTTGGCCAGCGGCGCATAAATGTTGGTGCTCTCTTTCGCCGCCAGCACGCGCTCATCTTCCGGCGCATCTTTCATCTCGCGCAGGTGGGCAATACGTTCTGCCAGCTTGATGACCACGCAGCGGAAATCTTCCACCATCGCCAGCAACATGCGGCGCACGTTATCCACCTGCTCCGAGGCCATCGAGTCGTTGTGAATGGCTTTCAGCTGGCGGATGGCATCCATATCGCGCACGCCGTGCACCAGCGAGACGATGCTTTTGCCAAAGGCCTTCTCCAGATCCTCTTCGCTCACCACGCCCGCATTGGCCAGCGGGAACAGCAGCGCGGCGCGCAGACTATCGATATCCATACTGAGCATGGTGAGAATTTCCACCATCTCAATACCGCGCCACAGCAGCAGAGCCTGATCTGGATGGTCGTGCGTTTCGGCTTCACAGTAGCGCCATGTTTCCGCCAGTCGTTCGCAGGATTGCGGATTACTGATACTCAAGCTGGCGATCCACTGGTCAAGGGCAAATTCCCCGGCCGTATTTAAATGCGCACTTCTAACCGCAACCATATCCTCTCCTGCCACAGCGACTTAAACATCGCTTATGTTTTGCTAAACAGCACCATGGATTCGAGATGGCTGGTATGAGGGAACATATCCAGCATCGCGACCCTTTCCAGATGGTAGCCCGCCGACAGTAATGTCTGACTGTCGCGGGCAAGTGTTGTCGGGTTACAGGAAACATAGACCACGCGTTGCGGCGCAAGTTTAACGATATGCGACATCACGCCCGCGGCCCCGGCACGCGCCGGATCCAGTAACACCTTATTAAATCCCTGCGCCGCCCAGGGCTGGCGCGAGACATCTTCCTCTAAATTGTGCTGGAAGAAGCAGACATTTCTGAGATTGTTAAGCTGAGCATTATACTCTGCCTGGCGCACTAATGCTGCAACGCCCTCCACACCCACCGCATTTTGTACGAACTTTCCTAGCGGCAATGTGAAGTTGCCCATGCCGCAGAACAGATCGAGCACCCGATCGTCCGGCTGCAGATCCAGCCAGGCAATCGCCTGTGCCACCATCTGCTGATTCACGCCATCGTTGACCTGAATGAAATCCTGCGGGCTAAAGGTTAGCTGCAAATCAAACGAGCGGTAGTAAGGCTGCTCCGCGCCGAGCGCCTGCAGCGCGTCACTGCCGTCCGCCAGCCAGATCATCAGCCGGTGCTCATGCGAAAAACGTTCCAGTTTTGTCCGGTCCGCAGCGGAGAGCGCATCAAGATGG
Source organism: gamma proteobacterium symbiont of Scutellera amethystina (assembly GCF_059730845.1). Classification (NCBI taxonomy): domain Bacteria; kingdom Pseudomonadati; phylum Pseudomonadota; class Gammaproteobacteria; species gamma proteobacterium symbiont of Scutellera amethystina. Next base: position 996,421 of record NZ_AP035935.1, on the reverse strand, counting down.
CGCAGCACCATTAGCGGACCGTTATCCGCCAGCACCAGTTCCACATGCCCCAACCGTTTCGCTGCGTGCAGGCTGCTGAGACAGTGGTGCAGCGGCTGCAGCAGCGCCTCAAGCTCGGGCACCAAAACGGGGCATTGCGTCACATCAATCAGATCGTTACTGGCCGCCTGACGGAAGCCCATCTGCAGGCGCTGCTGCTTCGGCAGCCACTGCAAACCGAGACGCGCGCGCCGGCGATAGCCCCAGGGCGCAGCGCTGATGATCTCATCCACCTGCACCGGCAGCGCCGCTTCCTGACTCAGCATGCGGCCCAGCGCCCGCGCTTTGCTCTCCTGCTGCAGCGCCACGGACACGTGCTGCTGCTGGCAGCCGCCGCACACGCCGAAATGGATGCAGCGCGGTTGCTGGCGCTGCGGGCTCGGTTGTGTAATCTTTTTGGCTTTGCCGCGCGCAAACTGACGCTTATCTTCGGTCAGGATCACCTCGGCCTGTTCGCCGGGCAGCGCGCCGCTGACAAACAGCGTTTTACCGTTATGGCGCGCCACGCCCTGACCAAAGGGATCGAGCTCGTCAATGGTGACGCTGAGACGTTGCTTCGTCGTCACGCGCTGTTTTGCGGAGTAAAATTGCGCCATAGTATTGTGAATTCTCAGTTTTCATTAGGTGTGCAGCCGTACGCGGTTTTTGCACAGGGATAAAATGCCAGGAGTCGCCAGGCCACAATTATGACCAAATACAGCCTGCGGGCGCGAATGATGATTCTGATACTGGCGCCGACGCTGATGATTGGCCTGCTGCTCAGTACCTTCTTCGTGGTGCACCGCTACAACGAACTGCAGCACCAGGTGCGCGATGCCGGCGCTAACATTATCGAACCGCTGGCGGTGTCGAGCGAGTACGGCATGACGTGGCATAATCGTGATGCGATTCGCGAGCTGGTCAGCCTGCTGCATCGCCGTCATTCCGATATTGTCCGTGCCATTACGGTTTTCGACAACAACAATCACATCTACGTCAGCTCCAATAACAACCAGAACCTCGCGCTGCTGCAAAAAGCCGATATTTCCACGCTGGCGGATGGCGTGTCGGTGGAGCGGCACGGCAACCTGATGGTGCTGCGCACGCCAATCATCTCTGAACGCTATTCGGTGGACGAACTGCCGGGTGAAGACGCCAAGCCGGCAGGGAATCCGCTGGGTTATGTGGCGATTGAGCTGGATCTGCAGTCGGTGCGGCTGGAGCAGTACAAAGAGGTGTTTGTCGCCACTCTGCTGCTGCTGTTTTGCCTGTGTATCGCCATGCTGTTTGCCTATCGACTGATGCGGGACGTCACCGGCCCGATTCGCAACATGGTTACCACCGTGGACCGCATCCGGCGTGGCCAGCTCGACAGCCGCGTGGATGGCTACATGCTGGGCGAGCTGAGCATCCTGAAAAACGGCATCAACGCCATGGCGATGTCGCTCACCGCCTACCATGAAGAGATGCAGCAGAACATCGACCAGGCAACCTACGATCTGCGCGAAACGCTCGAGCAGCTGGAGATTCAGAACGTCGAGCTGGACCTGGCGAAAAAGCGCGCCCAGGAAGCGGCACGCATCAAGTCGGAGTTTCTCGCCAATATGTCGCACGAGCTGCGCACGCCGCTCAATGGCGTGATTGGCTTTACCCGCCAGATGCTGAAAACCGGGCTGAGCACCAACCAGCGTGATTACATGAGCACCATTGAGCGCTCGGCCAATAACCTGCTGAGCATCATTAACGACGTGCTCGATTTCTCCAAACTGGAAGCCGGTAAGCTGGTGCTGGAGTCGATCCCGTTCCCGCTGCGCGCCACGCTGGATGAAACGCTGGTGCTGCTGGCGCCGTCCGCGCATGAGAAAGGCCTCGAGATCACCGTGTGCCTGGAGAAACAGGTGCCGGATAATGTGATTGGCGATCCGCTGCGTCTGCAGCAAATTCTGATCAACCTGATTGGCAACGCCATCAAATTCACCGAGCGCGGCCACATTGATCTGCGCGTCGAGCTGCGTCATCTCAGCATCACGCGGGCGGAACTGGAGATTCAGGTGCACGATACCGGCATCGGTATCTCTGAGCAGCAGCAGTCGCAGCTGTTCCAGGCATTTCGTCAGGCGGATGCCAGTATTTCGCGCCGTCACGGCGGTACCGGTCTTGGCCTGGTGATTACGCAGAAACTGGTGCACGAAATGGGCGGTGAGATCGCCTTCCACAGCCGGCAGAATCAGGGCTCCACCTTCTGGGTACAGGTACATCTGGATCTCAATCCTAACGCACCGGCGATTCCACGCATGCTGGACGATCTGCACGCCACGCCGCTGGCTTATATCGAACCCCATCCGGCGGTGGCGAAAGCGGTTCAGGAGATGCTGAGCATTACGCCTCTGCAGGTGCAGCACTTTGCCAGCCTTGACGATCTGCCCGACGCCCATTTCCCGCTGCTGCTGATGGGGCTGCCGGTCAGCGATCCGCATCCGGCTACGCTGTCCGATGCGCTGATTGCCCGCCTGCGCGCACACGCCGACTCGGTGCTGCTGGCGCTGCCGAGCGAAATGATGCTGTTCGCCGATGATTTGCGCGCGCGCGGTATCGCCGGCTGCATTGCCAAACCGGTGTCGCTGACGCGATTGCTGCCGATGCTGCTCGATCTCAACATGCGTCATAGCGACGCCGCCCCGCGCGGCGTAAGACAGCCGCTGACGGTGATGGCGGTGGATGATAATCCGGCCAACCTGAAGCTGATCGGCGCATTGCTGGAGGAGCAGGTCCAGAACATCATTCTGTGCGACAACGCCAGTCAGGCGATTCACCAGGCGCGGCAGCAGCGGCTGGACGTGATTCTGATGGATATTCAGATGCCGGACATCGACGGCATCCGCGCCAGCGAGATCATCCGCAGCCTGCCACAGCACGCCAGCACGCCGATTGTCGCGGTCACGGCGCATGCGCTGGATGGCGAACGTGAGCAGTTGATCGCCGCCGGCATGAATGACTATCTCGCCAAGCCGATTGATGAGGACAAGCTGAAGCAGCTGCTGCAGCGCTATGCGCCGGGCAGCGTGGCGAGCGCGGTGCGACAACCGGCGATCGCACCCTCACTTGACTGGGCGCTGGCATTGCGTCAGGCGGCGAATAAAGCCGAGCTGGCGCGCGATCTGCTGCAGATGCTGCTGGATTTTCTGCCGGAAGTGGAGCAGCGCGTGGCGCAGTGTATGACGCAGAATGACGTCGATGGGCTGCGCGAGATTATCCACAAGCTGCACGGCAGCGCCAGCTACAGCGGCGTGCCACGGCTGAAACAGCTGTGTCAGCAGCTGGAGAAGAGTCTGCATCAGGAGAGCGATATCGCAGCGCTGGAACCAGAGCTGCTGGAGCTGAGCGACGAGATGGCGAATGTGGCGCGAGAAGCGCGTCAGGTGCTGGGCGTGGCGTAGTGAGGGTTGTGGGGTGTGCGTTCTGGGTTGTGCGCTGGGCCCTCACCCTAACCCTCTCCCGGCGGGAGAGGGAACCGTGCGGTGCGATGAAGAGGAACAGCGCGAAATCCAAATCCGTGCACCATCAGCCCCCTCTCCCGCCTGCGGGAGAGGGCTGGGGTGAGGGGAAAACCGCACCGCCTCCCCCCTACAACCCCTGCCCCACCTTGATCGTGGCAGCGACGTTCCTTGCCGTCAGGCGGACATTCTGCGCGGCATTGGCCAGCGCCTCTTCCAGCGAACAGATACCCGACAGCACGCTGTACACTGCGTCGATCCCGTGCTGATGCACCACACCGACATCCGCCGTCAGGCTGCCGGCAATACCGATCACCGGCTTATTGAACTGCTTCGCCACCTGCGCCACGCCAACCGGCACTTTGCCGTTGACTGACTGACTGTCGATGCGCCCTTCACCGGTAATCACCAGATCGGCATCCTGCACCTGCTGCGCCAGCCCCAGCGCTTCGGTGACAATCTCAATGCCGCGCCGAAGTTCCGCGTGGCAAAACGCATGCAGCGCCGCGCCCATGCCGCCGGCTGCACCACCGCCGGCGATGTGCAGCACATCAATATCCAGATCTCGCTGAATAATCGCGGCGTAATGGCCGAGCGCGGCATCCAGCTGCTGCACCAGCTGCGGCGTGGCCCCCTTCTGCGGGCCAAAAATCGCCGACGCCCCCTCTTCGCCAATCAGCGGATTGGTCACGTCGCACGCCACTTCAATGCGGCACTGCAGCAGGCGCGGATCCAGATCGGCGATCTCAATCTTCGCCAGCTGCGGCAGTGCCCCGCCGCCATAGCCAATCCCGCTGCCGTCGCTGTCCAGCAGCCGGGCACCGAGCGCCTGCACCATGCCGGCACCGCCGTCGTTAGTGGCGCTGCCGCCGATGCCGATGATGATGTGATCGACGCCGCGATCCAGCGCATTTTTGATCAGTTCACCGGTACCGTAAGAGGTGGTGATCAGCGGATCGCGCTGTGCTGCAGGCACCAGCTCCAGCCCGCTGGCCGCAGCCATCTCAATAAAGGCGGTACGCGCATCACCGGATAATCCGTAAAACGCGTCGACCGGCTCGCCGAGCGGCCCGGTCACCGTCAGTCTGACGATGTTGCCCTGGGTTGCCGCCACCATTGCTTCAACCGTGCCTTCTCCGCCGTCGGCGACCGGTATTTTGACATAGTCAGCGGCGGGGAAAATTTCGCGAAATCCCGCTTCTATCGCGGTAGCCACTTCCAGGGCGGACAAACTCTCTTTGTATGAATCCGGTGCGATGACAATTTTCATAGGCAATCCGAGCGCGGTAGGTGACGGAAATCCGTCTGGCTAAGGCAGTACAGCGTCCGGCATCCGCAGACACCGGACGCGGGCACTACCGGGTGATCTCAACTTTGGCTAATTTTTCATAATAGCAAGCCAGCGCGCTATGATCGGACGTACCCTGCCCGTCGACTTTTAGCGCCTGCATCATCTCCATCACCGCTGCGGTCAGCGGCAGATGTGCGCCAATGCCGTGTGAGGTATCAAGCGCATTGGCTAAATCCTTGATATGCAAATCGATACGGAAGCCAGGCTTAAAGTTGCGATCCAGCACCATGGGCGCTTTGGCATCCAGCACGGTGCTGCCCGCCAGACCGCCGCGAATCGCCTGGTAAACCAGTTCCGGATTGACGCCGGCTTTGGTGGCCAGCGACAGCGCTTCTGACATCGCGGCAATGTTGAGCGCCACAATCACCTGGTTGGCCAGTTTAGTGACGTTGCCCGCGCCGATATCGCCGGTGTGCACCACCGAACCGGCCATCGCCTTAAGAACATCGTAGCACTGATCAAACAGCGCTTTATCGCCGCCGACCATCACCGACAGCGTGCCTTCAATCGCTTTTGGCTCACCGCCGCTCACCGGCGCATCCAGCATCCGGATGCCTTTTTCTGCCAGCGCATCATGCACTTCGCGGCTGGCCAGCGGCGCGATGGAGCTCATGTCGATCACCACCAGTCCCGGCTTCGCCCCTTCGATGATGCCGTTCTCGCCCAGACACACCTCTTTCACCTGCGGTGAGTTCGGCACCATGGTGATCACCACGTCAACCTGCGCGGCCAGCTCTTTCGGCGTTTTCGCCACGGTGGCACCCAGCTCCACCAGTTCGGCTTCGTTGCTGGCGTTGTGGTCGCGCACCACCAGGGTGTAACCGGCTTTCACCAGGTTTTTACTCATCGGTTTGCCCATGATGCCGAGGCCGATAAATCCAATTTTCATTGCCTTTCCCCTTCGTCAGTTACTGCTTAAATTTGTCGCACAGCGCCTGCGTGGCGTGGCGGAATACACCCAAATCGCTGCCAACGGCAACAAAGCTGGCACCCCATTCGAGATAACGGCGTGCGTCAGCCTCCACCGGCGCCAGAATCCCGCTCGGCTTACCGGCGGCTTTGGCGCGCTCAAGGATGTAACGGATCACTTTCAGCACTTCCGGATGCGCCGGCTGGCCGAGATAGCCCAGCGCCGCTGACAGATCGCCCGGGCCGACAAAGATGCCGTCTACACCGTCAACCGCCGCAATGGCGTCAATGTTGTCCACCGCCTGCTGGGTTTCGATTTGCACCAGCACGGTGATGTTGTCATTGATGGTGGCGTTGTAGTCCGCCAGCGTGCCGTACATGTTGCTACGATGCGAAACTGACACGCCGCGTATACCGGCTGGCGGATAGCGGGTCGATGCCACCGCGCGCGCCGCCTCTTCTGCGGTTTCCACAAACGGAATCAGGAAGTTATAGAAGCCAATATCCAGCAGACGCTTGATGATGATCGGCTCATTGCACGGCGGTCGCACCACCGGCGCGCTCGGGCTGCCTTTGAGCGCCATCAGCTGCGGAATAAAGGTGGTGATGTCGTTCGGCGCGTGTTCGCCGTCCAGCACCAGCCAGTCAAAGCCCGCCAGCCCCAGCACTTCCGTGGTGAGAGGATTGGCAAGGGCGCACCAGCTGCCAATCAGGGTTTCCCCTGCCAGCAAACGACGACGAAAAGGGTTGGGCCAGGCATTGCTCATGATCTCTACTCCTGTTATTTAGCACCGCCGCCCGCGGGCGCGCGGAATAAAATCAGCGCACCAGGCACGGACGCTTGTTATCAAATGTCCAGTTCGGCACGAGGAACTGCATCGCCTGCGCATCGTCGCGCGCGCCCAGTCCATGCTGCTGATACAGCGCATGGGCCTGCATCACCTGATCCATGTCCAGTTCGACGCCAAGGCCCGGCTTCTGCGGCACCTGCACCATGCCGCCCTTGATCTGCAACGGCTCTTTGGTCAGGCGCTGGTTGCCCTCCTGCCAGATCCAGTGGGTGTCGATGGCGGTAATGGCGCCCGGTGCGGCGGCGGCCACATGGGTGAACATCGCCAGCGAAACATCGAAATGATTGTTGGAGTGCGAACCCCAGGTCAGGCCGAAGTCGTGACACATCTGCGCCACGCGCACCGAGCCCTGCATGGTCCAGAAGTGCGGATCGGCCAGTGGAATATCGACCGACTGCAGCGACAGCGTGTGGCCCATCTGACGCCAGTCGGTGGCGATCATATTGGTGGCGGTAGGCAGACCGGTGGCGCGCCGGAACTCGGCCATCACTTCACGTCCGGAGTAACCCTGTTCAGCGCCGCACGGATCTTCTGCATAAGCCAGCACGCCTTTCAGCTGTTTACCGAGCAGGATGGCCTCATTCAGCGACCAGGCCCCGTTGGGATCGAGCGTCACGCGCGCCTGCGGGAAACGCTTCGCCAGTGCGGTTACCGCTTCGGCCTCCTCACCGCCGCGCAGTACGCCACCTTTTAGTTTGAAATCGTTAAAGCCATATTTTTCATAGGCGGCTTCTGCCAGGCGCACCACCGCGTCCGGCGTCAGCGCTTCCTCATGCCGCAGGCGATACCAGTCGCACGGATCATCGGTCTGGCTCTGATACGGCAGTGACGTTTTGCGGCGATCGCCGACGTAAAACAGGTAGCCGAGCATCTCGACGCGGTCACGCTGCTGTCCTTCGCCCAGCAGCGACGCCACGTTGACGCCCAGATGCTGGCCGAGCAGGTCCAGCAGCGCCGCTTCGATGCCGGTCACCACGTGAATGGTGGTGCGCAGGTCAAAGGTCTGATTGCCGCGCCCGCTGGCATCGCGATCGGCAAAGGTAGTGCGCACCAGGGTAAGGATATTTTTGTACTCGCCGACGGTTTTTCCGGTCACCAGCGCCGCCGCGTCTTCCAGCGTCTGACGGATTTTCTCGCCGCCGGGGATCTCGCCCACGCCCGTGTGGCCGGCGTTATCTTTCACAATCACGATATTGCGGGTAAAAAACGGCGCGTGGGCACCGCTCAGATTCAGCAGCATGCTGTCGTAACCGGCCACCGGAATGACCTGCATTGCTGTAATTTTCGGGGTGTGACTCATTTCCTGCTCCTTATGCATGGCGGCGTCCAAAAGCCGGACGCTTGCGGTCGAACGACCATCCGGGAACCAGATATTGCATTGCCGTGGCGTCATTACGTGCGCCTGCCGGCAGCGATTGATACAGGGCGTTAGCCTGGCGCAGGCGATCCCAGTCCAGCTCAACGCCGAGGCCGGGCTTGTCCGGCACGGCAATTTTGCCGTTGCGGATCTGCAGCGGCTCTTTAGTCAGACGCTGGTCGCCCTCCTGCCAAATCCAGTGGGTATCGATGGCGGTCGGTTTACCCGGTGCCGCTGCGCCGACGTGGGTAAACATCGCCAGCGAAATGTCGAAGTGATTATTGGAGTGGCAGCCCCAGGTCAGCCCCCACTCATCACACAGCTGCGCCACGCGTACCGCGCCGCTCAGCGTCCAGAAGTGCGGGTCGGCCAGCGGAATATCGACCGCGTTGAGCATCACCGCGTGGTTCATCTCCCGCCAGTTGGTGGCGATCATATTGGTGGCGACCGGCAGACCGGTGGCGCGGCGAAACTCGGCCATGACTTCGCGCCCGGAATATCCCTGCTCGGCACCGCACGGATCTTCGGCATAGGTCAGCACCTCGTGCAGGCCTTTGCACAGCGCGATGGCTTCATCCAGATGCCAGGCACCGTTGGGATCGACGGTGATGCGCGCGTCCGGGAAACGCTGCTTCAGTGCCACCGCCGAGGCAATCTCCTGCTCGCCCGGCAGCACGCCGCCTTTCAGTTTGAAATCTTTGAAGCCGTACCTGTCCTGCGCCGCTTCGGCTAAGCGCACCACCGCGTCTGGCGTCAGCGCCTCCTGATGGCGCAGGTGATACCAGTCGTGACCGGCCGCGTCGCCGCTCTGATACGGCAAATCAGTTTTACGCCGATCGCCAATGTAAAACAGGTAGCCCAGCACCGTGACCTCATCGCGCTGCTGACCCGGCCCCAGCAGTTCGGCCACTGGCACGCCGAGGCACTGGCCGAGCAGGTCGAGCAGCGCCGCTTCCAGCGCCGCCACCGCATTGACCCGCAGCTCAAACGTCCAGGCGCCGTTGCCGAAGGTATCGAAATCCGCCGACTGGTTACCTTTGTGCACCTGCTGCACCAGCCGGTTCATGCGCGCCACCTGCTGCCCTTTCACCTGCGGTATTGCCGCGACCAGCGTCTCATAGATGGTTTCACCGCCCGGCGCTTCGCCGACGCCGGTGTGGCCGGCGCTGTCGGTCAGCACCACGATATTGCGGGTGAAGCAGGCGCTGTGCGCGCCGCCGATGTTGAGCAGCATGCTGTCGTAACCCGCCACCGGAACCACCTGCATGTCGGTAATCACCGGGGAACTTTGCGTATTCATATTCGGTTCCTTATGACCGGGGTTTGAGTTCGACACGTTTGATATCGCCGGTTATCACCAGGAAGCTGAACGCCGCCACAAACGCATGGATGCCGACATAAATCAGCGCCCCTTCAAACGAACCGCTGGTGGCGATGATGTAACCAATGGCAATCGGCGTGACGATGCCAGAGAAGTTACCGAACATATTGAACAGACCGCCGCTCAGGCCGCTGATCTCTTTGGGTGCGGTATCGGCCATCACCGCCCAGCCCAGCGCGCCAATGCCTTTACCAAAGAACGCCAGCGCCATAAACAGCACCACTACCCATTCGGTTTCGGTGTAGTTACACATCACCATGCTGATGGAGAGCAGCATACCGATGACAATCGGGGTTTTACGCGCGATGTTTAGCGAGCCGGTTTTACGCATCAGATAATCTGAAATCACGCCGCCCAGCACGCCGCCGAGGAAGCCGCAGATGGCGGGAATCGAGGCGATCATGCCGGCTTTAAGAATCGACATGCCGCGCGCCTGCACCAGATACACCGGGAACCAGGTAATAAAGAAGTAGGTCAGGGCGTTAACGCAGTACTGACCGAGATAGATCCCCCACATCATGCGGGTGGAGAGCAGTTGCTTGATTTGAAACCACTTCTCATCCCAGCTCACTTTACGCTCGGCTTTCTTCGCATCCATGTTAATCAGCGCACCGCCCTGCTCCATGTACTCCAGCTCGGCTTTGTTCACGCCAGGGTGATCGTTCGGGTCATGAATTACTTTCAGCCAGATAAAGCTGAGAATGATGCCCAGCCCGCCCATGAACCAGAACACGTGCGCCCAGCCCACCTCGGCCACCAGCCAGCCCATGATCGGTGCGAAAATCACCGTGGCGAAGTACTGGGCGGAGTTAAAGATGGCGACGGCGGTACCGCGCTCCTGCGCCGGGAACCAGGCAGCAACAATACGGCTGTTACCCGGGAAAGACGGCGCTTCCGCCAGCCCCACCATGAAGCGCAGCAGGAACAGTGACACCACAATGCCGAAGCCGCTAAAGATGTCGACGAAGCCCTGCAACAGGGTAAACAGCGACCACAGGAAGATGCTCCAGAAATAGACGCGTTTGGAGCCGAAGCGGTCCAGCAGCCAGCCGCCAGGAATCTGACCGATAACGTACGCCCACGAGAAGGCGGAGAAGATGTAGCCGAGGCCGACGGAATCGAGACCGATCTCCTTCGACATCGCCGAACCGGCAATCGAAATGGTGGCCCGGTCACCGTAGTTGAACGAGGTGACGATAAATAACATCACCACAATCCAGTAACGGGCGTTGGTGCGCTTCTGCACCGCTGCCGCTGTCTGGCTGTAACTATTCATGATGCACTCCTGAAATATAGCGAACGCTACATTCACTCTGACTGCATACACATCGCGTTGGGTATCAGAATGATGTTGGGTTAAACACGGCGATTGTTGTTATGGCAAAACGATGATGCGTCGTGACGAATAACCAAACGTTGAAGAACGGCAATCAGTATAGGAACAGCATCGCCGTGAAACACTGGAGGAACGCCCGAGGATAATCACCAATCCGGCACGATTTTCTGGCATTTGCCCATAACGCTGCGGCGTGGCTCACGGAACCCGCCATCCAGCCGCCAGATTGCTGTAAAAGTGAACAGCAAGCGTACGCTTTGTGAGGCTCTTCACTTGCGTTTGGTAAAACGAACCAAACTGCGCGCCGATCGCGGCACAAAGCCAGTCAGTTGCACAATGCGCGGGTGAATACCCCTGCTTATACTGAGGCTGGCAAATAACGATGATGTGACGGACGTGATTTCAACCGCACCGCTATGACCGGTGCGACGAACCGGAAGGTGAGCAATGAACCGACCTCTGACAGACAAACCGCGCTACATTAAAGTGCACGACGCCGATAACGTGGCGATAGTGGTCAACGATCAGGGATTGCCCGCAGGTAGCCGCTTTGATGACGGTCTGCAACTGACTGAGCATGTGCCGCAGGGGCACAAAGTGGCGCTGAGCGATATCGCCCTGCATGGCGACATCGTGCGTTACGGTGAAGTGATTGGCACAGCGCTGCGCCCGATTGCGCGCGGCAGCTGGATTGAGGAGTCGCTGGTGGCACTGCCCGCCGCCCCGCCGCTGGCCAGCCTGCCGCTGGCAACTAACGTGCCGCCGCCCCTGCCACCGCTGGAAGGATACACCTTTGAAGGCTATCGCAACGCCGACGGCAGCGTCGGCACGCGCAATCTGCTCGGCATCACCACCAGCGTGCACTGCGTGGCGGGCGTGGTGGATTACGTGGTGCAGCTGATTGAGCGCGATCTGCTGCCGCGCTACAGCAACGTTGACGGCGTGGTAGCGCTCAACCATTTATATGGCTGCGGCGTGGCGATCAACGCACCGGCGGCGGTGGTGCCCATTCGCACCATTCACAACCTTGCGCTGAATCCTAATTTTGGCGGCGAAGTGATGGTGGTGAGCCTCGGCTGCGAGAAATTACAGCCGGAGCGCCTGCTCACCGGTACACCGGACGTACAGGCCATTTCGCTGGATGAGCGCGATATCGTGCGCCTGCAGGATGAACGCCACGTGGGTTTTGGCGCGATGGTCGATGAAATTCTGCAGGTGGCCGAGCGCCATCTGAAAAAACTCAACCAGCGTCAGCGCGAAACCTGCCCGGCGTCAGCGCTGGTGGTCGGCACCCAGTGCGGCGGCAGCGATGCGTTTTCCGGCGTGACGGCCAATCCGGCGGTTGGCTTTGCCTCGGATCTGCTGGTGCGCTGCGGCGCGACGGTGATGTTCTCGGAAGTGACCGAGGTACGCGATGCGATCCATCTGCTGACGCCGCGTGTGGTAAACGAAGCGGTGGGCAAACGGCTGCTGGAGGAGATGGCGTGGTACGACGATTATCTGAGCCAGGGGCAAACCGACCGCAGCGCGAATCCGTCGCCGGGCAATAAAAAAGGCGGCCTGGCCAATGTGGTAGAAAAAGCGCTGGGCTCAATTGCCAAATCCGGCCGCAGCCCGATTGTCGAAGTGCTGTCACCCGGACAGCGCCCGACGCAGCGCGGGCTGATTTACGCCGCCACGCCGGCCAGCGATTTTGTCTGTGGCACCCAGCAGATGGCTTCCGGCATTACGCTGCAGGTGTTCACCACCGGGCGCGGCACGCCTTACGGCCTGGCGGCAATTCCGGTGATCAAAATGGCGACGCGCAGCGCGCTGGCGAACCGCTGGCACGATTTAATGGATATCAATGCCGGCACCATCGCGACGGGTGAAGAGAGTATTGAACAGGTCGGCTGGCGGCTGTTTGAGCTGATTCTGGATATCGCCAGCGGACGTAAACAGACGTGGTCAGATCGCTGGGGAATCCGTAATCAGCTGGCAGTATTCAATCCGGCACCGGTGACGTGATATGCAAAATTAACTTTCGGCGCGATCGGTTCCCTCTCCCGCCTGCGGGAGAGGGTTAGGGTGAGGGCCTGATTTACAACAACTTACCCCAGTTCTCCACCCACGGCGTGGTCACTGACTCGGGCTCCGGATTTTCCGTCGCATCCACCAGCAGCACCTCGCCAATACGCTGCGCCTGCTGCTCCTGCAGCGTGGCATCAAAAGTCTTACCGGCCCCACAGAAGTGGTCGTAACTGCTGTCGCCTAAAGCGATCACGCCATAGCGTAGCTCAGGCTGATAGCCCAGCTCATCGCGCACCTGCACATACAGTCGCGCGATATTGTCCGGAAAATCGCCCTGCCCGGTGGTCGAGGTAACAATTAACGCGACCTCTTTGCTGTAAGCCTGCCAGTCGGCGAGTGACGGATCTTCAAACACCTTCACCTCATGCCCCTGCGCTTCCAGCACCGGCTGCGCCTCTTCGGCAACCAGCAGCGCGTTGCCGTACACCGTACCTGTAAAAATGCCAATCTTTGCCATTTTGCCGCTCCTTTATTCTGTCGGCTTATCCTGGACTGCCTCAGCGGCAAACTCAACCCTCGGCACCTCGGGCAGTTGCTGCTGCCAGCCAAACGATTGCAGCATCTGCTGCCAGACGCGATCCAGCCCGGCGCGAATCACCAGCGGTTCGCCGGTCACCGGATGCGTTAGCGTCAGCGCACTGGCGTGCAGCATCAGTCGATCCATGCCAAAGTGGGCTGCGGCACCGCGGTTCTGCCGCAGATCGCCGTGCGAGCTGTCACCAATAATCGGATGACGCAGGTGCGCCATGTGGCGTCGCAGCTGATGCTTGCGCCCGGTGTGCGGCGACAGCTCAACCAGCGTATAACGTGCGCTGGGGTACTTGCCGATGGCTACCGGCAGTTCTGCCTGCGCTAGCGCGCGATAATCGGTGACTGCCGGCTGCGGCGCGCGCGGTTCCGTGACAAACTTGTCCGCAATTTTATCCAGCTCTTCCACCAGCGGATAATCCAGCGTTGCGCTACCGTCCAGCCAGCCGCGCACCACTGCGTGATAGGTTTTCTGAATCTGATGCTGCTCAAACTGCTGCGCCAGCAGCCGCCCGATTTCGCTGGAGAGCCCCATTAGCAGCACGCCAGACGTGGGACGATCGAGGCGATGCGCGGTAAATACGTGCTGACCAATCTGATCGCGCACCGTCTGCATCACCACTACTTTCTCTTTGCGATCGAGCCAGCTGCGGTGCACCAGCCAGCCCGCCGGTTTATTCACCGCAACCAGCCATGCATCCTGATAAATGATCTCCAGCATCAGGCGTCCGGCGGCGCAAACAGCGCATCAAGCTGGCTGAGCGTCAGCAGCAGCGCTGCATGGCCCGGCGTGGTGGGTGGCAGGGCCATCTCATAATAAGGCGTAACGGCGAAGTTTTGCGGCAGCGCGGCGCCGGCGTTAAGCAGCGCCTGCATGCGCGGCAGCAGGACCCACTGCAGCCATTCGAGCGGCTGCAGGGTATCGAGACAGAAAGGTTGCGTGCTATTAAAGGCTTCAGCCGCCGGGGCGTGCGTCTGCCAGTGGCCGTGTTCGCGCATTACCGCTTCGACCTGCTGCAGCCGCTGAATAATCAGGTGCGTCGACATACGCTACCTCCGCGTCAAAAAGGGGCGGCAAGCATATCATTAGTGGGTGCGCGCGCAAAAACGGCATAAAAAAAGGGAGCACTGTGATTACAGTGCTCCCGGTTCGTTTGCAGCATTCCCGCCACCGCTGTGCTCCCTGCTCATCCTTGACAACTGTTCCTGCGCTTTCCGTCGCCTGTCATCGTGACATTGGTCCTTAGCATCCTGGCCCGCCACATCCCGCGTGGCTCTCATTCTCCATCCTGGAGGTGTCCTTTACTCACTCCGGAGTGTCCTGCTTCATCCTGAAGCCTTCCCTGTGACGTAAACTCCGTTACGTTCCTGCCGCCTGGCTGACATTCTCCTGAACGTCTCTCAATCCGTGGCTTCCTGCCAGTGGTGACTATTCTGGCAGAAACCATCGCAATAACAAGTCAGTAAGCGCCGTTAAACGATTAAGCCATGTCTGTATTTTCGGATTGATGCCATAACTGCATGATTCACAATATTTTTACATTGCGGACTTCCGGAAGTCTGCGCAATGATCTGGCGATCTCGCACAACAGTTGTGAGAGATCTCTTACAAAGGCTGCGAGAAAAGTCTGCAACTCACGAACTAACCGGTTGTAAAGCATTAAGAAATGTCTGAATATCCACCGCCAGTTTCTGCCGTTTTTTCGTTCCCGGCTGCTCCACAATCACCTCACCGGTCAGATTACACACCGCGATAACATCCTGCTCCGAATCTGTAGTGGCGATAAACAGCGTCGGGCTCTGTTTCAGACGGCGCTTCATCACCAGATGACCAATCAGGTTCTCCTGCAGGCGGGTAAAATCGTCCTCGCTCCACACCTGCAGCAGCGTCAGCGGCTGCTGTGCAAACTGCGCGTGCATGTCGCCGGCAAATTGCGTGGTGTAGAACGTGGTGAGGTCCGGCTGCAGCTGAATATCCAGTGCGCGCTCAACGGCTGCCAGCGAGGCTGGCAGGGTAAAGTCCTGCGGCTGCCACAGGACACGCTCATCCAGTTCACTGATAATGCAGGGCGACGGCACGCCGTACAGCTCTGCGCTGGCGGGAAAATGGCCGTGCTGCTGCTGCCAGTGCGCTACATAACGGGCGGTAAAATCGCGCAGGGCCTCTGCGGTTTGCTGCATCATTCATCTTCTCGCTGGTGATCGGTTACACTGACTCCCTTTGATGGATTTTAGTGGTAACCGTTATGTCTTCTGAAAACCGGGATACGGCGCTGAGCGGCCTGACTTTGGGTAAGCCCACCGCGTATGTTGATCGCTACGATAACACGCTGCTGCAGGCGGTGCCGCGCAGCCTGAATCGCGAGCCGCTCGGGCTTTATCCCGATAACCTGCCGTTCCACGGCGCAGATATCTGGACGCTGTATGAACTCTCCTGGCTAAACAGCAAAGGCGTGCCGCAGGTCGCGGTCGGCGAAGTAGTGCTAAGCGCCGACAGCGTGAATCTGATCGAGTCCAAAAGCTTCAAACTCTATCTTAACAGCTTTAACCAGACGATTTTCGCCGACTGGGGCGCCGTGCGGCAAACGCTGGAGCGCGATCTCAGCGCCTGCGCTAACGGCAAGGTCAGCGTGGCGCTGTTTCGCCTGAGCGAAGTGGAAGGTCAGCCGATCGGGCACTTCGCTGGCGATGTCATCGACGAGCAGGATATCACCATCAGCGATTACGGCTTTAACGCCGATTACCTCGCCAGCGCAACGGGCAGCGAAGTGGTTGAAGAGACGCTGGTCAGCCATCTGCTGAAATCGAACTGTCTGATCACCAATCAGCCGGACTGGGGTTCAGTGATGATCCGCTATCAGGGCCCGCGTATCGATCGCGAAGCGCTGCTGCGCTATCTGATTTCGTTCCGCCAGCACAATGAGTTTCACGAGCAGTGCGTCGAGCGTATTTTTAACGATATTCAGCGCTTTTGTCAGCCAGCAGCATTAACCGTCTATGCGCGCTACACGCGGCGCGGCGGGCTGGATATCAATCCGTGGCGCAGCAATGTCCCCTTCACGCCGGGCTACTCCCGCCTGGTGCGCCAGTAACAGATTGCGAGATGTCTCGCAGGCCGCCGCACGGATGCGCGGTTCCACTTGAGCATTCGCGGCCGACAACGGTACTCTGGTACAGGCGCGAGGGCGACAGCGTGCTTACCGAAGGATTTTCGTCACTGCGCTCAACGGGTTAAGCGCAGCGTCATCAGTCACGCATTTGCGTGTAAAGGAGTTCTCTTGATTACACATATCAGCCCGCTTGGCTCAATGGATCTGCTCTCCCAGCTGGAAGTCGACATGCTGAAGCGCACTGCCAGCAGCGATCTCTACCAGCTGTTTCGCAACTGCTCGCTGGCGGTACTCAACTCCGGCAGCCAGACCGACAGTAGCCACGAACTGCTTTCCCGCTTTGAAAACTTTGACATCAACGTGCTGCGCCGCGAGCGCGGCGTGAAACTGGAGCTGATCAACCCGCCGGAAGAGGCGTTTGTTGACGGCCGGATTATCCGTTCGCTGCAGGCGAACCTGTTTGCCGTACTGCGCGACATACTGTTTGTTAACGGCCAGCTCTCAGCGGCGGATCGTTTGCAAAATCAGGACGTCACCGACTCCGCGCACATCACCAATCAGGTGTTCTCTATTCTGCGCAACGCGCGCGCGCTGCACGTGGGCGAATATCCCAACACCGTGGTGTGCTGGGGCGGTCACTCCATCAACGCGGTCGAATATCAATATTGCCGCAATGTCGGGACGCAGATGGGCCTGCGCGAACTGAACATCTGTACCGGCTGTGGTCCGGGCGTGATGGAAGCGCCGATGAAAGGGGCAGCGGTAGGCCATGCGCAGCAGCGCTATCACGACAGCCGGTTTATCGGCCTGACTGAACCGTCGATCATCGCTGCGGAGCCACCTAACCCGCTGGTGAATGAACTGATCATCATGCCGGATATTGAAAAGCGTCTGGAAGCCTTTGTGCGCATCGCGCACGGCATCGTGATCTTCCCGGGCGGCGTGGGTACGGCAGAAGAGCTGTTGTATCTGCTGGGCATTCTGATGAATCCGCAGAACAGCGATCAGGTGCTGCCGCTGATCCTCACCGGGCCGAAAGAGAGCGCCGATTACTTCCGCGTGCTGGATGATTTCATCGTTAATACGCTGGGTGAAGCCGCACGCCGGCATTACAAAATCATCATTGATGATGCTGCGGAAGTGGCGCGTCTGATGAAGAAAGCCATGCCGCAGGTGAAAGAGTACCGCCGCGAAACCGGCGATGCCTACAGCTTCAACTGGTCGATTCGCATTGCGCCGGATCTGCAGGTGCCGTTCCTGCCAACCCACGAAAATATGGCCAACCTCAAGCTGTTCCCGAATCAGCCAGCGGAAAAACTGGCGGCGGATCTGCGGCGTGCCTTCTCGGGCATCGTGGCCGGTAACGTCAAAGAGATGGGGATCCGCGAAATCCGGGAAAAAGGTCCGTATCAGCTGCAAGGCGATGCCGATCTGATGCACCGCATGGACGAACTGCTGCAGGGCTTCGTCGCGCAGCAGCGCATGAAACTGCCCGGCAGCGCTTACATCCCCTGCTACGAAATCATCAAATAACCCATCAGGAAGGCAGCCTGCGGGCTGCCGGTATCACTATGTCGCTTCATCTGCTTATTATCGACGCGCTCAATCTGATCCGCCGCCTGCACGCGGTGCAGGGTTCGCCCTGTCGTGAGGCCTGCGTGGCGGCGCTGCATCAGCTGCTGGGTCACACGCGGCCAACGCACGTGGTGGCGGTGTTTGACAGCCATGACCGACAGCCTGGCTGGCGTCATCAGTTATTGCCGGACTACAAAGCGGGTCGCCCGCCGATGCCGGACGATTTACAGCAGGAGATGGCCTCGCTGCAGGCGGCCTTTGAGGCCAGCGGTGTCAGTTGCTGGGTTGCCGAACATGATGAAGCGGACGATCTGGCCGCGACGCTGGCAGTGAAGATGGCCGACGCCGGTCATCAGGCCACCATCGTTTCCACCGATAAAGGTTACTGCCAGCTGCTGGCGCCGAGCATCCGCATCCGCGATTATTTTCAGAAGCGCTGGCTGGACGTGCCGTTTATCGAACAGGAGTTCGGCGTCGCGCCGGCCCAGCTGGCGGATTACTGGGGCTTATGCGGTATCAGCAGCAGCAAAATTCCAGGCGTGCCCGGCATCGGACCGAAAAGCGCACGGGAACTGCTGCTGCAGTTTGGTTCGCTCGAGGCGCTGTATCAGCAGCTGGATCAGGTACCTGAGAAGTGGCAGAAGAAGTTGCGCGACCACCGCGCGATCGCGGAGGTGTGCCGACAGGTGTCAACGCTGAAGCGGGATTTGGTGTTGCAGGGGAATTTAAATACCTTGCGGTATCAGGGTCCGGCGCGTCATTGAGGTCGCCATGAATGGCGCCCCTACAGCAGCACGGCAAGCCTGAGCTGCTCCGGGAAGTTTCAACCCTACTCATTGCGCGATGAATCGCGCCGCTACGGGCTAGTGCAGCTAATTTCTGCGAAATAATTTGTGCTAGCGCAAGGCGGCAAGCCTGATAGTCCCCGGGAGCATACATTAGTATGTGACCGGGGCGAGCAGGCGCTGCCAACGCCGCGATAGTGCAAAGAATGAAGCAGAAGTTCTGCGAAATAATTTGTGCCACCGCAGGACGGCAAGCCCGAGCTGGTCAGGCAGGTTTCAGCCCCATTCCACACCGGTTGCGGTTTTGGTAGCGGCGCAATTTATTGCGCGATGAATCGCGCCGCTACAAATGTTATGCGGCCTGCAGTTACCTGCATTAATACGAAGCAGCCAATCTGCGAAATAATTTGTGCTAGCGCAAGGCGGCAAGCCTGAGAGTCCCCGGGAGCATACATTAGTATGTGACCGGGGCGAGCAGGCGCAGCCAACGCTGCGGTAGTGCAAAGTATGAAGCAGGCGCAGCCAGCGCCGCGATAGTGCAAAGCATGAAGCAGAACTAGCGTTCGTCGCGCCGTCCGCCAACTGCCGCCCAGATCCGGCGCACATGCACGGTCACTTCTTCGCGGTCGTGATACAGCTGGCGCGCCTGGATCTGCGCGTTTACGCCCTTCTCCTTCAGCGCCGCGTCCATCATTGCCAGATTCTGCGTAACTTCTTCATAGCGCTTTTTCATTGGCAGCTTGAGGTTGAAGATCGCCTCACGGCACCAGCCGTTGACCAGCCATTCGGTCATCAGGCTGGCGACGCGCACCGGTTTTTCCACCATGTCGCACACCAGCCAGCTGATGTTGCTGCGCGGCGGGCGAAATTTGAACCCGTCTTCGCGGCAGTGCGTAACCTGTCCGGTATCCATCAGGCTCGGCGCCATCGGGCCGTTATCCACCGCGTAGACCCACATGCTGCGCTTCACCAGCTGATAGGTCCAGCCGCCGGGGCAGGCACCAAGATCGACCGCATACATGCCGCTGCCCAGCCGTTCGTCCCACTCATCGGCCGGCACGAACACATGGAATGCTTCTTCCAGCTTTAGCGTAGAGCGGCTTGGCGCATCGGCCGGGAACTTCAGGCGCGGAATGCCCATGTAAAACGGCGAGTTGTTATGCGGCAGCGAATAACCAACGTAGCAGGTGCCCGGCGCGATAAAGAACACATGCACTACCGGACGTTTATTGCTCTCATAATTCAGCAGAATTTTGCTGTCGCGCAGGCTGGCGCGCAGCGGAACCGTCAGCTTGCGGCAAAATTTGGTCAGCTCTTTGGCTTCATTGGTGTCGGGCACTTCAACGCGCAGCTCGCCGCCCTTCTCCACAACGCCGCTCAGCATACCGACGATCGGGGTAATACGATCTTCCGGCGGGAGATCGCGCAGCAGCTCGCCCACCACCAGCATTTGCCGGGCAAAAATCAGCTCCGCGAACGGCAGAGTGGCGATCAGTTTTTCCGCCTCTTCCGGCTGATAGCACTCAAACAGCACGTAACCGGCGTCGTCTTTAACACGTGGAAAACCATAGATTTCGCGCTCCGCTGCTTTGGCACTGATTTCTGCCGCACACTCTTTCTCAAATCCCGGGCGGCAATAGAGTAAAACTTTATTCATGGCGATCTGCCTTTCGTTTCAGACGCAGCGCGCCAATCAACATCAAAAACCAGCCAATCAGGAAGCACAGGCCTCCAACCGGCGTAACAAACACCCAAAACTTCAGGTGCGACAGCGCCAGACAATACAGGCTACCGCTGAACAGGACGATACCCAGCGCCATCGCGGCGCTGCTCCAGTAAAACCAGATATTGGCGCGACGCAGCATCGCTGCGCCAATACCGATAATCGCCAGCGTATGATACGCCTGATATTCAAGGCCGGTATGGATCCACGCCATCTCGGCCGCGCCGAGCGCTTTGCTCAGCACGTGCGCCCCAAAAGCACCAAACGCCACCAGCAGAAAGCCGCTGATGGCGGCAAATATAAACATGGCACGACTGGACATTCATTTATCCTCAAGGTGAAACCGCACATCACTGTGCGGCAGGCAACGCGTTAGTGATCGTAGCGGAAGCGGAATTTTTCTTGTTCAGTTGCGGCTTTTTCCAGAATCCACTGCCGAAAGGCGGCTATTTTACCCAGTTCTGCCTGGCTGTCATGACAAACCAGATAAAAAGCATTTTTACTCACTAAGACATCGTTGAAAGGACAGACCAGCCGTCCGGCCTCAATTTCACTCTGCGCCATCACGTTATTGGCCAGCGCCACGCCCTGGCCGTGGATCGCCGCCTGCAGCACCATGGCGCTGTGGCTGAAGATCGGCCCCTGCTGAACATTGATGTGCTGCAAGCCCAGCTGACGAATATAGGATTGCCAGTCACGGCGCGAGGCGTCATGCAGCAGCGTGAAATGCGCCAGATCGGCCGGTGATTTGAGCGGATTGTCGCCGGTCAGCAGCAGCGGCGAGCAGACCGGCAGCAGATATTCGGCATACAATTTCTCTACCCGCAAACCGGGCCAGTTGCCGCGGCCGTAAAAAATCGCCACGTCGACATCGTCGGCCAGCTTCTCCTCATCACGGTCTACCGCCTGGATACGCACATCAATGCCCGGATAAGCCAGATTAAAGCTGGAGAGGCGCGGAACCAGCCACTGAATGGCGAAACTCGGCAACAGGCTGACGGTGAGTGCCCCTTTGGCACTGCGCGCCTGCAGTTTGCGCGTGGCAT
Organism: gamma proteobacterium symbiont of Scutellera amethystina; assembly: GCF_059730845.1. NCBI lineage: Bacteria > Pseudomonadati > Pseudomonadota > Gammaproteobacteria > gamma proteobacterium symbiont of Scutellera amethystina. The sequence goes on along the minus strand of NZ_AP035935.1, from coordinate 974,887 downwards.
CGTTCAGTGCCGAAAAAATCTCTTTGATATCGAGATAGTAGCTTTGACCCTCTTCGGTCAGTAACAGCGAACGATTGCGCCGGCGAAACAGCTTGAGACCGAGAAAATCTTCCAGCGATTTAATCTGATGGCTGACAGCCGCCTGGGTTACAAACAGCTCCTCAGCGGCTTTGGTGAAGCTCAAATGACGGGCCGCAGCGTCGAAGACGCGAAGAGCATTAAGCGGCGGAAGGCGTTTTGACATGGTTTTCCGTACCCGGATTGACGGCGTAACACTACAACTTATACAAAGTCGTTACGCATTAGATTTTTTAATCCGAGACATTATAATTTGTCCGTTGAGGAAGCTCCAGCAAATACCTATAGTTGCCGCACTTCCTGAGCCGGAACGAAAAGATTTCTGGAAACGTGCGAGAGATCGCAGACTTTTAGAGAGCTTTTGGCTTGTGGTCGTGATGTTGTGTTTGCATTTTGATCTGACGATTGCAGATCAAACATTTAATTCCTGTAGATTTACCCTGTCTGTCCATAGTGATTTTAAATAGCACCGCAAATTGCGGTGCTTTTTTTTACCTGCTAACCGGGCTTACTGGCCCATTTCCACCATCTCTTTCACATCTGAGCGGTTAATCTGCTGCTCGTTGCCATTGGCATCTTTATAGCTGATCATACCGGTTTCATCGTCAACTTTTGGTTTGCCATCCGCAACAATGGTGCGACCATCATTAGTATGCATGACGTAGTTGCTGGAACAGGCGGCCAGGGTAAAGGCCATGGTGCACACGGCCAGCACTGCGGCGAGTTTATTCATCTTCTATCTCCTTGCAGATTGATTGCATTAAACCACCCGCGTGCGCTGATCAGTGGCAGCAAACAGAGCGATCGACTGGAAAAGACCGATTCGTTATGCGGGTTTCGGTTCAAACCTTGCAATAATTAGCATAACGCGCTTTTCCAGCTTTGCCAGGCCACGGCGTGGCTTTCAGCCTGGTCCTAACATCCAAGTAAGTGAGCTGAGTATGACCCATTTCTCTCCTGGCGAGTTTCGTCAGCAGTTTCCCGCGCTGAGCGATGCGGGTGTCTATCTCGACAGCGCTGCCACCGCGCTGAAGCCGCAGGCGGTGATTGACGCGACCGCGCAGTTTTATTCGCTGAGCGGCGGCACCGTCCACCGCAGCCAGTTCGCCGCTGCCCGCGCGCTGACGGCACAATATGAACAGGCGCGGGCGCGCGTGGCGCACTGGCTGCAGGCGGCGGACGATCGGCAAATCGTCTGGACGCGTGGCACCACGGAGGCGATCAACCTGGTGGCGCACAGCTGGCTGGCACCGCGCCTGCAGCCGGGCGACGAGATTGTGGTGAGCGAAGCCGAGCACCACTCCAATCTGGTGCCGTGGCTGATGGTGGCGCAGGCCAGCGGTGCGAAAGTGGTGAAATGGCCGCTTGGCGCTGACCGGCGGCCGGATATCGCCCTGCTGCCGCAGTTACTCAACGCACGCACCCGGCTGCTGGCGATAGGTCAGATGTCTAACGTGACCGGTGGCTGTCCGGATCTGGCGCAGGCGATTACGCTGGCGCACGGCGTCGGGGCGAAAGTGATGGTGGATGGCGCGCAGGGCGTAGTGCACTGCCCGCCGGATGTGCAGGCGCTGGATATCGACTTCTACGCCTTTTCCGCGCACAAGCTGTACGGTCCGATGGGCACTGGTGTGCTGTACGGCAAAGCGGAGCTGCTGGACGCGATGGCGCCGTGGCAGGGCGGCGGCAAAATGCTGACGCAGGTCGATTTCAGCGGCTTCACGCCGCAGCCGGTGCCGTGGCGCTTTGAAGCAGGCACGCCGAACGTGGCGGGCGTGGTCGGGCTGAGTGCGGCGCTGGACTGGCTGACACAGTACGATGCGGAAAAAGCCGAACGCTGGAGCCAGCAGCTGGCCAGCCTTGCCGAAGAGCAACTCAGCGCTATTCCCGGCTTCCGCAGTTTCCGCTGCGGCAGCGCCAGCCTGCTGGCGTTTGATATCGCCGGTATTCACCACAGCGATATTGTGACGCTGCTGGCGGAACAGGGCATCGCGCTGCGCGCCGGCCAGCACTGTGCCCAGCCGCTGATGGCGGCGCTTGGCGTCAGCGGCACGCTGCGCGTCTCATTTGCCCCCTATAATAATCTGCAGGACGTGGACGCGCTGGTGCGCGCCATGCACCATGCCGTGGATTTACTGAGTGAGTAACGTAATGACATCAGCCCTGCTTGCCCCCCATCCGTTTGGTGATCTGATTACCGAAGCCAGCCTGACGGAGAAGTTTGCCCATTTTCATCAGTGGGAAGATCGCTATCGCCAGCTGATTCAGCTCAGCCGCCAGCTGCCGGCACTGCCGGAAGCGCTGAAAACGGCGGAAATTGAGCTGTCCGGCTGCGAAAACCGCGTCTGGCTCAGCAGCCAGCAGCGGGCCGACGGTACGCTGCATTTTTACGGCGACAGCGAGGGACGCATTGTGCGCGGATTGCTGGCGGTGCTGCTGACAGCGGTGGAAGGAAAAACACCCGCGGCGCTGTTAGCCACAGATCCGCTGGCGCTGTTTGATACCTTAGGGCTGCGCGCGCAGCTGAGCGCCTCGCGCAGCAGTGGTTTACAGGCGCTGGCTGAGGCGGTACAGCGTGCTGCCCGCGCGCATCAGGCAGACTGACGCGCCGCGCGCGCGAGAAATTTTTTCAGCGCGTGCGACACCGCAACAAAACCAAAGGTGGCGGTCACCATGGTGGCCGCACCAAAGCCGGCGGCACAGTCCATGCGCTTTGGCCCTTCCGCCGTGCTGCGCGAAGCGCATACGCTGCCGTCCGGCTGCGGATACACCAGCGCCTCAGTAGAGAACACGCAGTCGATCCCCAGTTTACCCTTGCTGTTTTTCACTACGCCAAAATCACTTTTCAGCCGCTCGCGCAGTTTGGCAGCCAGCGGATCCTGAATGGTTTTGGCTAAGTCACTGACCTGAATCTGCGTCGGATCGATCTGTCCGCCGGCGCCACCGGTGGTGATCAGCGGGATCTTATTACGCCGGCACCAGGCAATCAGCGCAGCCTTAGGGCGCACGCTATCAATCGCGTCAATCACATAGTCGAACCCCGCCGCCATCAGCTCCGCGGTATTGTCCGGCGTGATAAAATCATCGATGCAGATCACCTCACACTCCGGATTAATGGCGTGAATACGCTGCGCCATCACCTCAGTTTTCGCCTGACCGACATGCCCCTGCAAGGCATGAATCTGACGGTTGGTATTGGTAATACACACATCATCCATGTCGATCAGGGTAATTTTACCGATGCCGGTGCGCGCCAGCGCTTCGGCCGCCCAGGAACCGACGCCGCCGATGCCGATGACGCAGAAATGCGCGTCGGCAAAACGCTGCAGTGCTTCCTGCCCGTAGAGACGCGCCGTGCCGCCAAATCGCTGGCGCCAGGCGTCGCTGACAACTTTCATAGCTAACCTTTTAGTACGATGCGCAGACGCGCACCCGACAAACCCAGGGTGCGCAGCCTATCAATTTGCGCCGATAATCAATGAACCATTATTGCCGTTTTGCGGATTGCTGAACAGCGGCTGGCCGGTTCCCGGTGCGGCTTTCAGCACCCAGACGCGGCCATAATGGTTGTAGAAGCCCGCCAGATGCGCCGCATCCGGGCCGACGCCCTGGTAGATATCGAAGTGCTGGCCTTTGATCGCGCCGCCCACGTCCAGCGCGACCATCAGGCGCATCTCATATTTGCCGTTGAATTTGCCCTTCTCATTCAGCTGCGGCACTTCAGCCAGCAGCGCCGTGCCGGCGGGAATCAGTGAACGATCGGACGCCACCGAGGCTTTGGCAATCAGCGGTACCGCGCTGGCACCGCGCACCGGCACATACTCTTCCGGCTTGAAGAACACGAACGACTGGTTGGTTTCCAGTACGTTGCGCACTTCCTGCGGCGAGTGCTCCTGCGCCCACTGCCGAATCGCCTGCATCGACATGTCTTCGCGCTTCACTTCACCGCGATCGATCAGCTCTTTACCAATACTGTGGTAAGCCCAGCCGTTCTTGCCGCCGTAACCGAAGAAACGCAGCGGACGGCCATCGCCGAAATCGACATAGCCGCTGCCCTGCACGTCCATCATAAAGTTGTCGATCAGCGAGTTGCTCCAGGCAATCACATAACGCTCATCCAGTGCGCCACTATAGATAGAAGCGCGGCTTGGCAGCTTCTGTCCGCGCGGACGCGGCGGCATGCGATAAATTGGATACTGGAATTCGCCCTGACGGGTATAACGCGCTTCCACCACCGGCGTGTAGTAACCGGTAAACTGTACGTTGCCGTAGCTGTCGGTGCCTTCCATCTGATAGGCGTTCAGGCCGAACTGGCGCAGCTGACGCGTATCGGCGCCGGAGAGCAGCCAGTTCTGAATCGCACTGTAAGTGCCGAGGTTGCGGCCATACAGACCGGACGACGCCGACTGGATCTGCTGCACCTGCAGGCCGAAATCACGGCCATTGACCGGACGCCCTTTGGCATTCGGCTCATTCACCAGCCCGAGCGGTTGCTCCAGCTTGCCATCAATATATTGCTGACCGCGATCGGTCGGCTTAGAGCTACAACCGGCTAACAGCGCCAGAAATGCGCCAGTAAGTGCATACTTCGCCCAATGTCCTTTCATTACCTTCTCTTTTTAAGCTGGTTGTTTGCACGGCGACGATAGCAAAGGGGCAGACAGAATGAAATCTGCCGCAGGCTAGCGCGCTCACATCTGTATAATAAATCGCCCAATGGCCAAATAATTCAGCAACTGTTTGTCTATTTAGCGCTTTAACGCAAAAAAGGGGTTGCATCATCATACGCCCGGTGTATAGTGCGCATCCACGGACGCGGGGTGGAGCAGCCTGGTAGCTCGTCGGGCTCATAACCCGAAGGTCGTCGGTTCAAATCCGGCCCCCGCAACCAATTCTTCGTGATGAAGAGACAATGTGGCAAGTCGCTTAGCGCGACAGACGGACGCGGGGTGGAGCAGCCTGGTAGCTCGTCGGGCTCATAACCCGAAGGTCGTCGGTTCGAATCCGGCCCCCGCAACCAATTGTCTTAACGAAGAATACAATGTGCAAAGTCGCTCAGTGCGACAGACGGACGCGGGGTGGAGCAGCCTGGTAGCTCGTCGGGCTCATAACCCGAAGGTCGTCGGTTCGAATCCGGCCCCCGCAACCACTTCTTCTGCGGAAGAACATCACAACACCCTGACGGGTGTTTTTTTGTTTCTGCGCCCGGTAAAAAGCGGCATCGCTGCCGCCCTGCCCTAACGCCGTGCCAGCACGCCGCCTTTGTCAAAATACGCCTTAATACCGTGCAGAATGGCTTCCGCCACCTGATGCTGATAACGCGGCGTACGCAACTTCCGCTCCTCTTCGACGTTACTGATAAACGCTGTTTCCACCAGAATCGACGGGATATCCGGCGCTTTCAGCACCGCAAAGCCGGCCTGATCCACCGTGCGTTTATGCAGGTGGTTAATGTGGCCCATGCGCGTCAGCACTTCTTTGCCAAACTTCAGACTGTCGCTGATGGTCTGCCGCTGCACCATATCGAACATGGTGTGGTCGAGATAGCGATCGCCACTCATGCTGACCCCGCCGATCAAATCCGCTTCGTTCTGCGTCTGGGCGAGAAAGCGCGCGGCGGCCGAGGTTGCGCCGCTGGTGGAGAGCGCGAAGACCGAAGAACCGCGCGCCGCCCGGCTGGTAAAGGCGTCGGCGTGAATTGAGACAAACAGATCGGCGCGCTGCTTGCGCGCTTTCGCGACCCGCACGCGCAGCGGTATAAACACATCTTCGTTGCGCGTCATGTAAGCCTTCATATTACGTTCTTTGTCGATCAGCGCTTTCAAATAGCGTCCAATCTTCAGCACGATATCTTTCTCGCGCGTTTTGTACTTGCCGTGCGCGCCGGGATCTTCCCCGCCGTGACCGGGATCGATCATGATAATAATCGGTCGATCGCGCCCGGCTTTACCCGGTAGCGGCGCCTGCGCCGGTTGATCGCGCTCCAGTTCGCCCTGGTTGTAATCCTTCAGTAACGCCAGCAGCGGATCCTCTTCCTGTGACGACTGGCTGGGATAGAGATCGACCACCAGCCGGTGGCGAATACCCGCGACCGGATCGAGGGTGAAGGTTTTTGGTGCCACGCTGCGCTTCAGCTCCAGCACCACGCGCACCGTGGTGGGATCGAACTGACCGACGCGCGCGGTTTTAATGTAGGGATCGTCCACCCGCACCAGCTTATCAATGCCTTTCAGCGCGCTGTTGATATGCAGGTTCTGGATATCGATCACCAGCCGTTCGGGATTGCTCAGCGTGAACTGCTTATAGTGCAGCGCGACGTTGGATTCCAGCGTCACGCGCGAGTAAGTCGAGGATGGCCAGATGCGCACGGCCACAATGTGCTGACTGGCCGCAAAACCGCTGCGCGTCACGCTCAGCAACCACAGCGCACCTGCGCCCTGTAAAAGTCGTCTTCGGGTAAAAGCTTCGGACATGCCGCTCCAGCTACTGTGTTATGTCTAAAAAATCGTCAGTTGACGAGCAGAAGGCGAAAACTTTATTCAATGAGGAATGTCTTGTCTTGCCGGAAAAACCAGATAATGCAGTCTGTTAGCGTGGCTTGCATCAGGAAAATCGTAAAGTAACGTCAGGTCCGATGCTTGCAAAAAGCGGCGAAAGAGCATAAAAATACATAAATTTCGAATAACCATTCACAGAGGGTTTGCCGTGAAGGAACGCAGTACCGAACTGGTTCAGGGTTTTCGCCATACCGTTCCCTATATTAATGCCCACCGTGACAAGACGTTTGTCATCATGCTGGGTGGCGAGGCCATCGAGCATGAGAACTTCTCCAGCATCGTTAACGATATCGGCCTGTTGCATAGTCTCGGCATTCGCCTGGTGGTGGTTTATGGCGCGCGGCCGCAGATCGATGCCAGCCTCGCGCAGCAGCAGCTGGAACCGATTTATCACAAACACACCCGCGTGACCGATGCCCAATCGCTGGAGCTGGTGAAGCAGGCGGCCGGGCGTTTACAGCTCGATATTACGGCGCGTCTGTCGATGAGCCTGAATAATACGCCGCTGCAGGGCGCGCATATTAATGTGGTGAGCGGTAATTTTATCATCGCTCAGCCGCTGGGCGTGGATGACGGCGTCGATTACTGCCACAGCGGCCGCATCCGCCGGATTGACGAAGAGGCGATCCATCGTCAGCTGGATAACAATGCCATTGTGCTGCTGGGGCCGGTGGCGGTCTCGGTGACCGGCGAGAGCTTTAACCTGACCTCGGAAGAGGTAGCGACGCAGCTGGCGATTAAGCTGAAAGCCGAGAAGATGATCGGTTTCTGCTCCGAACAGGGCGTAACCGACCGCGAAGGCACCATCATTTCCGAGCTGTTCCCGAACGAGGCGCAGACGCGTATTGATGAAATGGAGAGCGACGGTGATTTTCTCTCCGGTACCGTGCGCTTCCTGCGTGGCGCGGTCAAAGCCTGCCGCAGCGGCGTGCGCCGCAGCCATCTGATTAGCTATCAGGAAGATGGCGCACTGCTGCAGGAGCTGTTCTCGCGTGACGGTATCGGTACGCAAATTGTCATGGAGTCGGCCGAGCAGATTCGCCGCGCCAACATCAACGACATCGGCGGGATTCTCGAACTGATTCGTCCGCTGGAGCAGCAGGGCATTCTGGTGCGCCGTTCGCGCGAGCAGCTGGAGATGGAGATCGACAAATTCACCATTATTCAGCGCGACAATATGACCATCGCCTGCGCGGCGCTCTATCCGTTCCCGGACGAGCAAATCGGCGAGATGGCCTGCGTGGCGGTGCACCCCGACTATCGCAGCTCGTCACGCGGCGAGCTGCTGCTGGAGCGCGTGGCGCTGCAGGCGCGGCAGATGGGGCTGAAGAAGCTGTTCGTGCTGACCACGCGCAGTATCCACTGGTTCCAGGAGCGCGGCTTCACGCCGGTGGATATTGAGTCGCTGCCTGAAAGCAAAAAGCAGATGTACAACTATCAGCGTCGTTCCAAAGTGCTGATGGCAGACTTACGCTAAGCGCCAGCGCACCTTACGCGCCGCTGAGGGCTATTCCCCGCGGCGGCGCAATCATCTGCCCTCTTCTCCCCCTAAGCGATCCAGCAACCCGCTGCGCCGCTGCGTGCGCAACTGCACCGCACGCCGGAACACCGCTTCATCACTGAACAGCGTCAGCTGGCTGCGCGCCCGGGTAATGGCGGTGTATATCAGCTCGCGCGTCAGTACCGGCAGGAACTGAGCCGGCATCACCAGCGCGGTGTGGTCAAACTCCGAACCCTGTGATTTGTGCACCGTCATCGCCCATGCCGTGTCATGGGCCGGCAGGCGACTTGGCTGTACCGCTTTGATGCTGCCATCGGGTAGCGGGAAAAACACCTTGAGCAGCCCTTCCTCATCGAACAGCGTAATGCCGATATCACCATTGAACAGGCCGAGCGCGCTGTCGTTACGCGTCACCATCACCGGACGCCCCTGATACCAGCGGCTGCCCCCTGCGGGACGCCGAATCAGCTGCAGCTGCATCAGCTTATGCTCAATACGCTGATTGAGCCCCTGCACGCCAAATGGCCCTTCGCGCAGCGCGCACAGCAGCTGATAACGGCCAAACGCAGCAATCACCTCTGCCGGTGCGGCACGCTGGTTAATCAGCTGGAGAAATGGCCGATAGCCTTCGGCAATCTGCGTCAGCATCGCCTGATACGCTTCGGCATCGTTGAGCGGCTGGCGCACGATATCGCTAAAGCCCGCCTGAAAGGCCGCCTCGACCGCCTGCGCTTCGCCGGCGTTGACCGCCGCAGCCAGCTGACCGATGCCGGAGTGCGCCGCGAAACGGTAGCTTTTGCGCAGCAGGCAGATGGCATCACGCACCGCCGGGGCCACCGCATCATCGGTGCCGGCAACCTCGCAGCCGGTCAGCGTGGTGAGCTGCAGCGCACGCACCGGACTATAGCCCGCCTCGGCACAGCGGCAGATATCCCCGAGTACCGCACCGGCTTCAACCGAGGCCAGCTGGTCGCGATCGCCGAGAAAAATCACCCGCGCGTGAGCGGGCAGCGCGGCGATCAGGTTTGCCATCATGCCGAGATCGACCATCGAGGCTTCATCGACCACCAGCACGTCGAGATGCAGCGGATTACCGGCGTGGTAGCGCAGGCGCTGCGTCTCCGGCTGGGCACCGAGTAAACGGTGCAGCGTGGTGGCTTCTGCCGGAAAACGCTGGCGCTCCGCATCGCTGACGTCGAGACTGCGCAGCGCCTTACCCAGCGACTCGGTGAGCCGCGCCGCCGCCTTGCCGGTAGGGGCGGCCAGCTGAATGCGCAGGGTTCCCTCACTGAGGCGAATCAGCGCTGCCAGCAGCTTCGCCACCGTGGTGGTTTTGCCGGTGCCGGGCCCGCCGGAGATCACCGCGGTTTTTTGCGTCAGCGCCACCGCCGCCGCAATTTTCTGCCAGTCCTCAGGCTGACTGCCGAAAAAGGTATCCAGCACGCTGCGCACCTGTTCGGGCGCAAATAGCTGCGGCGCCGCCTGTGGCTGGAAGAAGCGCGCCACTTCCCCTTCGTGATGCCAGAGCCGGTGCAGATAGAGCCGGTTATCACGCAGCACCACCGGCGCCGGGCGATCGCTGGCGCTGAGCGCCTGCCAGTCCGCCAGCAGCGTCGGCCAGTCCTGCGGCTCGCCGGCGGCCTGCCAGATGGTGTGCGCCAGCTCCGGATGACGACCGCTAAAGAGTCCTTCACGGGTAAGCTGCGACAGCGGCAGGCAGACGTGACCGTCACCGGCTTCCGCGCTGAGACAGGCAGCCGCCAGCAGATGCGCGGGCCGATCGTCGTCGGCCAGCAGCCGGGCAAACTGAATATCCAGCGCCCGCAGCAGGCGCAGTTCTGCCGCCTGTGCCAATAGCGTACTCATGCTACTCATGCTGCTGCTCCCGGCCCGCGAAACAGGCTATCCAGTTGTGAAACGAAATCTGACGTCGGTCGGGTATGGAACACCCCGTTATCCGGCGAGCTGCCATCCATGCCGCGTAAAAACAGATAGAATACGCCGCCAAAATGCTGTTCATAATCGTAATCCGTCAGGCGGTGCTGCAAATAGCGATGCAGCGCCAGCGTATACAGCTGATACTGCAAATCGTAACGGTGGTCGATCATCGCCTGCGCCATCGCCTGCGGTGTGTATGCCTGATGGCTCTCGCCCAGCCAGTTAGATTTGTAATCCAGCAGATAGTATTTGCCCTGCCAGCGAAATACCAGGTCGATGAAGCCTTTCAGCATGCCCTGCACCTGACGGAAGTCGAGCGGCGGCGCCTGACGCGACAGCGGATCCTGCCGCATCAACGCGTCCAGCGCCGGTGCCGTCAGCAGTCCATCAATCGGCAGATAGAACTCCATCTCGATCAGGCGATTGCCCGGTGTGATGTCGCTCAGCCGGATCCCTTGAGTGTTGAGCGGCGTGTTCACCACGCGGGTAATCCACTCGCTCAGCATCGGCTGCCAGTGCAGCGGATAGCCGCTCTGCTGCAACTGCTGTTCCAGCTGCGGCGCTGAAGGCGGCTGGGTGAAGTCGAGCGATTCAAACAGCGTATGCAGGAAAGTCCCGGGCGCAGCGCCACGCGGGAAATGGTGCGGCGTCAGCGCGGCTTCCAGCACTTCCGCCACGCGATCTTCCCCGACCGCTTCCGCATCGAAGCCCGGCATTACATCCAGCAGACGGTGACTGCCGTGCTGCTGCAGCCCGGAGTAGCTGGTGACACGCCACGGATCGGCCAGCGCGCGCGTGACGCTGCGCGCATCCAGCGCATCGTCAACCTCGTCCAGCGCCTGCCAGCGTTCATGGCCCTGCGGCTGCGCCAGCACCACTTCGGTTCCGGTCACGCTGATGTCGTGCAGTAAACTCGCCAGCTGTTCTGCGGTGGCCGGCTCGCCGCGCTGCAGCAGGAAACCCAGCGCGCTTTTATGTAAATCGCTCTCGCCCTCTTTCTTGCGCGTGCCGCGAAACAGCGGTGCCACGCCGACGCTGCAGTGATACACCGAACGCGTCAGCGCCACGTACAGCAGGCGTAAATCCTCTGCCAGCCGCTCCTGCTCTGCCAGCGCCAGACTTTGCTCATCATTCTGCAAATCCAGCACCGCGTTGTAATGCTCGCGGTCGTGATAGAGCGCGATATCGGCCTCGCGGAAACCGGCGGCAAACGGCAGCCACACCAGCGGATACTGTAACCCCTTGGATTTATGGATGGTGACAATCTGCACCAGGTGGCGGTCGCTCTCCAGCCGCAGCTGCTGGCTGGCCGACTGGCTGTCCGGTCGGGCGATCTGCTGCGCCAGATAACGCACCAGCGCGTGCGGACTGTCGAGCTGGGCCGCCGCCTCCTGCAGCAGTTCGCCGAGGTGCAGCAGATCGGTCAAGCGACGCTCGCCATTCTCTGAGGCCAGCAGGTTTTCTGCCAGCTGGCGCTCCAGCATCAGCTGACGCAGCATCGGCAGTACGCCACGCTGGTGCCACAATTGCTGCCAGCGGGCAAAGGTATCCACCAGCGCATCCCAGCCGCGTGCATCCTGATCCAGTGCGTCCAGCTGCGCGGCATCAAAGGCAAACAGCGACGTGGCCAGCGCGGTGCGCAGCATCCGCTCCTGCTCGGGCGCGAGGATCGCCTGCAGCAGCCACAGCAGTTCTCGCGCCTCGGGCGTGGTATACACGCTGTCGCGGTTGGAGAGATACACCGAAGGGATGCCGAGCTGATTGAGCGCGGCGCGAATCAGATTGGCTTCGTTCCGGCTGCGCACCAGTACGGTAATGTCCGAGGCCTGCACCGGCCGCTGATCGGGGGTTTTGCCCAGCAGCGCGCGCTGTTGCTGACCCGCCTGCAGCCAGCGGCTGATATCAGCGGCGCACTGCTGCGCCATCAGCTGCTGGTATTCGCTGACGCTGCAGCCTGCGCCCGGCTGTAGCCAGAAGCGCAGCGCGGCCTGTTCCTCGCCGTCGATACTCAGCGACAAACGCTGATTGGGCGGCGCGGCATTGACCGGCAGAAACGGGATGTCCGCAAACAGAAACGGGGCGGGCTGGCGCATAAACAGCTGATTGACGCTCTCCACCATCGCCGGTGACGAGCGCCAGTTGGTATCCAGCGTGTAGTGCGCGTGAACTTCACCGCGCGCGCGAATATAGGTAAAGATGTCCGCACCGCGGAAGGCGTAGATAGCCTGTTTCGGGTCGCCAATCAGCAGCAGCGCATGCTGCGGCTGCTGTAAATAGAGCGTGCGGAAAATACGGTACTGCAGCGGGTCGGTATCCTGGAATTCGTCAATCAGCGCCACCGGAAAACGCTGGCGAATCGCCTGCGCCAGCTGCTCGCCGCCGGGCTGTTGCAGCGCCTCGTCCAGCCGGCTCAGCAGATCGTCAAACCCCAGCAGCGCCTGCAGGCGTTTCTCTTTACGCACCGCGTGACGCACCTCCACCAGCGCGCGTGCAATCACCAAATCGCGCAGCGACAGCGGCTGCGCCAGGAACGTATCTATGGCGGCAAACAACGGGTGCTGCGGTGGCGCGCCCTTTTTGGTTTTTTCATTGAGCACCTGCTGACCGAAACGCGCCAGCTCGGCGGGAATCTGGTAATCCGCAGTCTCGCTCTGCGCCCAGGCGCTGACTTTGCTGACCCACAGCGGCAGGTTTTTGCTGCTGTAGCTGCGCTTATCAACATCAGACTGCCCGACCAGCGTCAGCACCTCTTCGCCCAGCGCCCGCCACTGCGCTTTCATTTCGGCAATGCGCGCCAGGTTGCTGCTGTGGCGCGATGTCAGGGTTTCACTGTCGTGCGGCGCCAGGCGCAGGCTGGGCGACTCGCCCTGCAGCCACGGGCGCAGCGTCGATAACAGCTGCTCCGGCCCGCTCCATTCCGAAACGATGACGCGCGCAATATCCAGCGTCAGCGGATAGCAGTGGCGCCGCCAGAAATCCGCCGTCGCCTGACGCAACAGCTGCTGTTCATCTTCAATCAGCTGCTGCTCAAACAGCATGCCGGACTCAAACGCATTGAGATTGAGCATGCGCTGGCAGAAGCCGTGAATGGTGAAAATCGCCGCCTCATCCATCTGACGTTCCGCTGCCAGCAGCAGCGCAGCCGCCTCAGCGGGCTGGGCAATGTCGGCCAGCAGCTGCATCAGCATCGGATTTGCGCTGATGCCGCGCAGACACGCCAGCCGCAGCTCATGAATATTCTCCCGGATACGGCCGCGCAGTTCGGCGGTGGCGGCTTCGGTAAAGGTCACCACCAGAATCTCTTCCACCGACAGCGGGCGCGCATAGGCATTCGGTCCGCCAAGTCCCAGCAGCAAACGCAGGTAGAGCAGACCAATGGTAAAGGTCTTACCGGTGCCGGCGGAGGCCTCAATCAGACGCTCCCCCTGTAGCGGCAGCGTCAGGGGATTGAGCGATTCAGGGCGCTGACTCATGGCGCATCACTCTTCACGGAGAGCGACTGCTGCAGGCGGGCGACTTCATCCCAAGTGGTAAAGCCCGGCAGCGGCGCGTAATCCGCATCGTGGGTGCCATCGTGACTGCCGCCAATCTGCGAGATCATCGCCATGCCCTGCTGCGCCAGCACGGCCTGATGGAAAAAGTCAGCCAGGCTGGCCGGTGTCAGCTGCTGAATTTGCGCAATGGCTTTTTCGCGCGTATCAAACGCGAAGTTCTGGCGATTGAAATCACGACTGTAGCGGTTGGCTTCTTCATCCAGCGTTTGCGGACGCTGTTTCAGATCGTTGATCAGTGCCTGCTGATACTGGGCGAAATCCTCCGCTTTCATGCTGCGCAGACGCTGTTCCGCCTGCGGATAGAACGCCTGGAAACGCTGCAGCAGATAAGCGGGCGCTTTACTGTTGCTTTGCAGCAGGAAGCCAATGCCCCACTGGCGGCCAATCGGCATCTGATAAGCGAACACCGCATAGCCCAGTTGCTCCTCGGTGCGCAGCTGATTGTAGAACCACGGCTGCACAATCTGGCTCAGCATGGTGCTGTTAGCCATACTTTGATACTCGCTGTAGCCGAGCGGCACATACAGCGTCGCCAGCGCCGAGTCGGTGCTGCTGCCGGTTTTCTGCAGGTTGGCTTTGATCGGCTTATCCACTACCACATAATCGCTGTGCCAGTAACCGTGCCCCGCGCTGTGCAGCTGCTGTTTAAGCTCTTCGCCCAGCTGCCTGACGCGATCGGCCGACAGGTTGCCGACCACCATCATTTCCGGCGTGGCGTGCTGGATCAGCGCATCGCGGTAATCCATCACCTCCTGCAGCGTGATCTGTTTCACCAGCTGGCGTCGCGCCTCACGCTGGGTATAAGGCAGCTGGGACAGCATTTGCATCGGCTGAATCGCCTGTTCAAACGCTTTGCCCTTTTCCGCTGCTTCCAGCCGATCCAGATACCAGGATTTCGCCTGCTCCAGCTGCTGCGCATCCGGCTGGAAGCTGGCGTAGCCTTCAACCAGCTTTTTCAGCAGCTCCGGCAGGCGCTGGGTGAAGCCGCTGGCATTGAATACCAGCCCGTCGTCCTCACCGGTAGAGAAGCTGATGCCGCCCACCGAAGCCTGCGAATTCAGCTCATCCAGCGCCAGGCTGGAGAGGTAGTCGTTGAGACCAAACAACACCTGCTGGCGCGCATCGCTGATCGCGGATTTGTTACGCAGCGCGAGCGTAATAGCGGCCTTCGGCTCGCTGGCGTAGAACTGGCTCGGCATCCAGTAGATGCGCATGCTGTCACCACTGGTCAGCGCCACCGGATGATCGTAGTGCTTACCGTCAGAGGGGATGAGGGCGAAATCCGACGGAATGTAGGGATTCAGGGTCGGCAGCGATAGCGGAATCTGCTGCGCCTGCTGCTGCCAGGCGCTGAACTGCGCGGCGCTGATTTTATCCACCTGATAAGGCGCATTCACAAAGTAAGCCTGTTTGTTGTGCGGCTCAGCGGGACTGATGTACCAGATGCGGGCGTTCTGCGGCGTCATCTCAGCCAGACGGGCGTTGATCGCGGCCGCATCATAGCGGTCGGCCAGATAAGGCGCATCCAGCGTGTGCGTCACCGGCACGCGCAGCATGGTATCCACCAGCCACTCAATGTAATCCATATCGCGGGTAATCGACGGATAACGGAAATCCAGCGCCAGCACGTGCGCGACTTCATCGAAATAGCGCTTGTCGATGCCTTGTTTGCGCAGCATATCAAGGTAGCTGAATACTGCAGCCACCACGCGATCGCGCTGCGCCAGACCTTTGTCGGTCAGCGAAACCGAGATGGCAAACACGCCGCTGTTGCGCTCGGTCATCGGATCAGCGCCGGCATTGACGCCATCCGCCAGTCCCTGCTGCTGCAGCCAGTCGTTCAGGGTATTTTTGCTGCGGTTGCCCAGCAGATAGCTGATTAAGGTGTCGGTTTTGCTGCGGAACTGGTCGCTGTCGTTGGCGATGCGAAACTCAATTTTCAGCTGCTTGCGCGGCTGCGCTGGCACGTAATGAATGATGATGCCTTTCTGCGCATCGGTGACCACCGGCACGGTAATATCCGGCACGCTGGCATGATGATTGGCCACGCGGCCAAAGGTCTGTGCAGCGATCGTCGCCATCTCCGGCAGCGGTTTGTTACTGTAAATCACCGCTTTCATCAGATTCGCCGAGTAGTGGCGATGATAGAAATCGAGCAGCGCCTGATGCAGGTTGCTGTCGGGTTTGTCACTCAGGGTATCAAGATTACCGCCCGAATAGCGCGAGCCGGGGTGCGCCGGGTTGAGGGTTTCCGCGCCAACCTGCGCCATACGCAGCCCATCGCGCGAGCGTGCCATCGTCAGCTCAGCGTTAACCGCATGCCGCTCGCGGTCCGCGTTGGTCGGGTCGAGCAAGGGTTGCGCAATCGCATCCGCCAGACGATCCACCGCCGGTTGCAGCGCATCGTTTTCGACTTCCAGGTAAAACGCGGTGCGGTACGAGGCTGTGCTGGCATTGTGGCTGCCACCGTGCTTCTTGAGAAACTCCGCCAGGTTATCCGGCTGCGGATAATTTTTTGACCCCATCAGCACCATGTGTTCCAGATAGTGTGCCAGGCCCAGCTGACTGTCGGGATCGTCCAGAGAACCGATCGGTAACGTCAGCGCTGCCAGCGATTTCGGCGCGGCAGCATCCGACACCAGCAGCACCGTCATGCCGTTGCTCAGGGTAATGGCCTGATAACTGCGCGGATCGTGATCGCTCTTGCGGATGGTTTCATCAATCGGCTGCCAGCCGCGCCCGTCGTCGGCAAAGGCATTCAGCGCCAGCATGCTCAGCAGCAGCGCTCCTATCCAGCGTGCGTAAATCCGCATTTCAACCCCTTAACGTTACCCTTATCCGCCGGCGTTGCGCCGGTCGGGATACTCAAACACTTTCTTATAAGACGGTGGCTGCCAAGGTACAGGCCGCACTTCCGTTGCTATACATCATCCTGATGCGCGAGGCGCACCGGTAAATACCACTGACGCGCCGCAGCGATGATCTGCTGCTGCGTCGGCTCGTCCAGCGTGCGGCACAGGCGCTGCAGATAGGGATCGCTGCCCTCGCCTTCAACCTGGTAGCCGCCCTGCCACGCCTGCAACAGCTTGTTGAGCGCCTTTTTCTGCGTGGCGTCATCTTCCTGAAGCTGGCCAGATTTGCTGTCAAAGCTGGCGTCCAGCCAGGCGCCGCCGGATTTATTCAGCAGCAGCAGCGGCTGCGCCAGACCCGCCTCACAGGCGGCCACATATTCAGCCAGCTGCGCCTGCGCCTGGGCGGGAGCCACCGCCGCGAAGCGCCAGCGGCTCTGTTTGCGCCCGTACATGCGGCTGGTGCCGTTGCCGCCCAGCGCACAATACACCAGATGTTCCAGCCACAGCAGCAGGCCATCGTTGATGTTGAGCACGCCCGGACGCCAGCGTAACAGCCCATCAGCTTGCACCTGAGTCAGCCAGCCGGTCAACTGCGTTGCGCCCAGCGTCAGGTTGACTTCCCAGCTCTCCGCCGGCAGCCGCTGCGCGCTCACTTCCGCCGCCACCTCCTGCATCTCTTCGGTCTGGCTTTGCCAGAAAAGTTCCCCGAAGGCGCCGTAAGGCAGATTACCGGCGGCGCGGTGGTGCGCATACAGCTGGGCCGGATCGTCACCGTTGACCAGCGTATTGAGCAGTTCAGCGTTAATCTGATAGCGCTCCAGGCTGTCCGGTGCGAACGGTTCGCTGTCCGGCAGCTCGCTCTCCTCCATCCAGAAAGCCACGCCGAGGCGCTGCTGAAACCACGCCCGCACCGGATGACGCCAGAAGCGCAGCAGCTGCTCCAGCGACAGCGTAGTCAGCGGCTGAACCGGCAGCGGCTGGACAAACCCGGGCTGCGCCACCCCGCTGCCGGTCGCCGCCGGCAACCACTCTGCGGCGAAGCTCTGCACGTGGCTCCCCGGCTGGAAATTTTCCGCCGCGAATGGCATGCGGCTGTGCAGGCGTTGCAAATGTGCCCGCACCCGCTGCTCACTGACGTCTGGCTCACAGGCTTCATCGCCCGGCAGACAGAAGCTTTGCGCCAGATAATCCACCAGTTCAGTCACCAGCACCGAGGGATAGCGCTCGGTGTTGTCCTGAATCGCCCGGCCAATGTAGCTGATGTACAGCTGCTGCTGCGCCGAGATCAGCGCTTCAAGGAACAGATAGCGGTCATCATCACGCCGGCTGCGATCGCCTTTCCGCGTCTGCTGCTGCATCAGGTCAAAACCGAGCGGCGCCAGGGTGCGCGGATACACGCCGTCGTTCATGCCCAGCAGGCACACCACTTTAAACGGGATGGAGCGCATCGGCATCAGCGTACAGAAGTTGATCGGCCCGGCCAGGAAACGCTGGCTGATGCGCTGCTGATCGAGGCGCGCACGCAGCTCATCGCGCAGCAGCGTGACCGGAATCGGCTGCTGATAGGCGGCCTGCATCCCCTGTTCAATGATCTCCTGCCACTGCGTTTCCACCAGCAGCAGCGCCGCCTCGCTGTCGGCATCGCCGCTGAAGAAGCTGTCGATCAGCTCACGGCACAGCGGCAGCCACTCGGCCAGGGTGCGTGTCTGCGCAAGGCGCGTGCGCCAGCTGTCGAGCCGTGCCAGCAGCTCGGCCAGATGGCCCGCCAGCTCGGCGATCAGGCCGCTGGATTCGTCATACGGCAGAATGCCCTGCCAGTCACCGTTGCGGCTTTCCAGCGCGTAGCCCAGCAGCATACGCTGCAGGCCGAAGCGCCAGGTGTGCTGGCCGGTGACCGGCAGCGCCAGCGCTTCCACGCTGGCGTCATCCAGTCCCCAGCGGATGCCGGATTCCATCACCCAGCGGCGCAGCAGGCGCAGGCCGCTCTCCTCGACGGAGAAACGCTGTGCCAGCGCCGGCACCTCCAGCAGCGCCAGCACCTCTTCTGAGGCAAAGCGACTGTCCGGCAGAGCCAGCAGGCTGAGCAGCGCGAGGATGGCCGGATGCGCCTGACTGGCGCGCCGGTCAGAAATGGCGAACGGCAGATAGCGCTCAGGCGGCGCACTGGCAAAAGCCGCCTGAATGAAAGGCGCGTAGCTGTCGATGTCTGCCACCATGACGATGATATCGCGCGGCTTCAGCTCCGGATCGGCTTCCATCAGCGCCAGCAGGTGATCCTGCAGCACTTCCACTTCACGCTGGGCGCTGTGACACACCTGCAGCGTGATGGAACGATCGTGTGGATCGAGCCGGCGCTTGTCCATGCTGTCTGCCAGCTCGCCAGCGCTAAGCCCAATCACCGCGCGATCGTCAAGATTGAGCAGATCGGCCTGCAGGCAGTGCAGCAGATTATCCGGTGACATCTCCACAAACGCATCGATGTCATTGGCGGCTGACTCCATCTGGCTCAGCAGAAACAGGTTGTCGCGGCCCAGCTTGCCCCACGAGGCCAGCAGTGGATTGGTCAGCTGCTGCTCGCCCAGTTCGTTAAACAGCGCTGGCGCGGCATCCGGGTCGCGGAACAGCGGCTGCGTCTCCTGCGAATGCAGGCGCAGCCGCTGACGGCTCTGCAGCTTCGCGAGGAAGGCGTAATCCTGAATGTCGCCCCAGTAGTGACGACAGGGATTGGTAAACAGCAGGTGAATATCAATGTGGCGGCCCAGCGCTTCCAGCGCCTGCAGATAAACCGGCGGTAGCGCAGAGATACCGCAGATGAAGACGCGCTGCGGCAGCCCCGGCGGCGGCGTTGACGCCTGCTCCAGCGCCTGAATAAACCGTGCATAGAGGTTGGCACGGTGCCACATCGGCTGACCGAGGCTGCGCGTGAATTCGACCAGATCGCGCCACAGCGCCGCCTGCCACTGCTGAGCGTCGCTCAGCCCGTCCACCTGTTCGCCGTGCTCCCAGCGGTTCAGCCAGTCGGACCGGTAGACCAGATACTGGTCGAACAGATCCGCCACGCGCGCGCTGAGCTGGTAGAGTTTGCGCTGATCGTCGTCGTCATGCAGATAGCTGCGCAGCGGCTGAAACGCCTCCTGCTCCAGCAGCACCGGCAGCCGGTGCATCAGCTTCCAGCTCATGCTGGCTTTGGTGAAAGCGCTCTCTTCCGGGATATCCGGTAGCACTTTAACGAACATGCTCCAGATAAAGCTGGCGGGCAGCGGAAAATCAATGTTGGCGGCAATGTTGAAGCGGTTAGCCAGCTCCATCTGCAGCCACTGCGCCATGCCCGGGCTCTGTACCAGCACCTGCTCAGCCGCGAGCGGATCGGCCAGCGGCTGGAGTTTTATCAGCTCTACCGCTAAGTCTTTCAATAAATCTAACCGATTGGAGTGGTAAACCCGGAACATAAAACTCCTTAAAGAAGGGAAAGCGCAGCCCGGTCACTCTACCCTTAATCGTCTGGCCTGCCTACCCGCCGGCATCACCTTCGCGGCAATTGAGCCGCGCCAGCGACGCCGTGCGCTGATGGGGTCCGGTGACGGTAACGCGATCCAGCACGCAGCCCCCAGGTAAACTCTGCGGCTGGTGCACAATGTGCCAGCCGGCAGTATCACGCCCGAGCAGCGCCTGCCCGGCTACCTGCCACGCCTGGCGCTGCTGCCACTGCTGGCTAAATCCCAGCGCCAGTGCGCGATGATACTGCAGCAGCGTGCTGATGGTCATCGCCAGCAGCAGCATCGCGACCAGCGTTTCCGCCAGGCTAAAACCCTGCTGTCGCCTCTGGCAGCTGACACTGCTCCGCCTTTGCCAGCGGGCAGTAGTCGATCCAGCCATGCGGCTGTGGCTGCAGCTGACCGTTGCGCAGCGACACCCACTGATAGAGCACGAGCGCGCGTCCGGTGCCGCGCGCCGATAATAAGCCATGATTCTCCTCCTGCCGCAGCAGACAGCTTTGCCACGCGTCGGCCTGAGCGGTCTGACACTGCCAGCCCGCGGCCTGTGGCCAGTTTTGCTGCCGGCCCCACGTTAAAGCGGCCTGCGCCTGCCAGAAATCCTGCTGATGCTGCTGCTCGTCGGCGACCAGCGCCATGCCCTGCGCCAGCTGCGTGCGCGCGGCGTGCAGCGTGAATCCGCCCATCAGCAGTAACATCACGACCATGCCAAGCGTGCTGTTGCCCCGCTGCTTCACAGATTCAGCCCCTCAATCATCATCGTCAGCTCTGCCTGCTGGCGGCCCGCCGTGGCGGCCAGCTGCAACAGCAGCCGCGTGCCCTGACGCTCAACCCGGAAGTTGTTGAGGCTGAGGAATGCCGGATCGGTGATGCGCTCCCAGCCGTTGCTGTTGCACTCGTCCACGCCGCGCTGCATCTCCAGCTGTCCGTTGCGCAGACGATAGCCGTAATAATCGCTTTCACTGTGACCGACGCCTTCCCAGCGTCCGTTACTGTTTTCGTCCCAGCGCAGCAGTACACAGCTGCCGCCGCTCACCAGCGTGAGCGCCGCACCGGCGCACTGACCGTGACAGTAACCGGCACGGCGCAGCGCTTTGGCCAGCGAGCCGGCAATCTGCTGCAGCTCCTGTTGCAGCTGGACCCGCTGCTGCAGGCGCAGGTTCTGTTCCAGCAGCAGCGGCAGAAAGCGGCCGACGCTGACCATCAGCACCGCGCCAATCGCCATGGCGATCAGCATCTCCAGCAGACTGAAGCCCCCCTGCGCTATTCGCATCCCTTCTCTCCCGGCTGGCAGACCCGGATGCGCGCCCGGGCGGAGAGGATGACGCGCCAGCGGCCAGCTGCGCTCTCCAGTTCGATACTGCCGGGCCGGGCCACATCGCGTCGGCCGTAAAAGCCCGGCTCGCCGATCAGCGCAGTAATACGCACTTCGCGATAAGGCGGCCGGAACAGCCAGCGCGACGGCAACTGACACCCTTCTGCAGGCTGCGGCCCGGTGCCGAGGCAGCCGTTTTCGCCCGGTTGCAGCCACAGGCTGAGGTCGCGGTTGTGCCAGCTGGCGTGCGCGCGCAGCCGCAGCAAAAAGCTCTGCAGCTGCAGAACGCTGTCACGCAGTTGCTGATACTGTTGCCAGCGCTGCCAGCCCTGTAAGGCTGCGATGCTGAGGATGCCGGCAATCACCATAACCAGCAGCAGTTCCGGCAGCGTAAAGCCGGCGTTTTGGGTTCTGTTCATAACCGGCACTCTGCGCCTGCTGGACGAAAAGCAACAGCGGCAAACAGAGAAGATGGAAAGCGTGCCGCAGGAAAGTTATGCCCGGTGCAGACAACACCCTTTTTTTGCGCGTCGGATTCAGAAAATCCCCGCAGAAGCGGACGGAGGCCAGGCAAAAAAAGCCCTGCGCGATGGCAGGGCCTGATGCTGAAGAGCGGCAGATTACACGGCGACCGGCGCTTTGATCGCCGGATGCGGATCGTAGCCTTCGATCTCAAAATCATCGAACTGGTAATCAAAAATCGACGCGGGCTTACGCTTAATCAACAGTTTCGGCAGCGGTCGCGGTTCACGCGTCAGCTGCAGTCGCGCCTGTTCGAGATGGTTACTGTACAGGTGCGTATCGCCGCCGGTCCAGACGAAATCGCCCACCTCAAGATCGCACTGCTGTGCCACCATATGCACCAGCAGCGCATAGCTGGCGATATTGAACGGCAGGCCAAGAAAGATATCGCACGAACGCTGGTACAGCTGGCACGACAGCTTGCCATTCGCCACGTAGAACTGGAAAAACGCGTGGCACGGCGCCAGCGCCATCTGATCCAGCTCACCGACGTTCCATGCCGAAACGATAATGCGGCGCGAATCCGGATCGCGTTTCAGCTGCTCAATCACCTTGCTGATTTGATCGATCTCTTCGCCGGAAGCTTTGCCCCAGCTGCGCCACTGCTTGCCGTAGACCGGTCCCAGATCGCCGTTTTCATCCGCCCATTCGTCCCAGATGGTGACCTTGTTCTCTTTCAGGTAGCCGATGTTGGTGTCGCCTTTGAGGAACCACAGCAGCTCATGAATGATCGAGCGCAGATGCACCTTCTTGGTGGTGACCAGCGGAAAACCGTCCTGCAAATTGAAACGCATCTGGTGGCCAAAGATGGAGAGCGTGCCGGTACCGGTACGGTCGGCCTTTTCTGCGCCTTCATTCAGCACATGTTGCATCAAATCCAGATACTGTTTCATTTTACCTCACGCGTTTGTTGCTGCGGGCGACGACGATACGCCCAGACCATCATAATCACTCCGGCCAGAATCATCGGGATCGACAGAATCTGGCCCATACTGATACCGCCTTCGAACAGGCCAAGCTGGGCATCCGGCTGGCGGAAAAACTCCACGATAATGCGGAATGCGCCGTAGCCAATCAGGAACAGGCCGGAGACGCTGCCCATCGGGCGCGGCTTGCGAATAAACAGGTTGAGAATGATAAACAGCACGATGCCTTCCAGGCACAGCTCATACAGCTGTGACGGATGGCGCGGCAGCACGCCGTACGTGTTCAGCAGTTCCTGATATTGCGGGTTGTTGGCCGCCAAAGCGAGGTCTTCGCTGCGCGAACCCGGGAACAGCATGGCGAATTTAAAGTCAGGCGCCACGCGGCCCCACAGTTCGCCGTTGATGAAGTTGCCGAGACGGCCAGCACCGAGGCCAAACGGGATCAGCGGCGCAATGAAATCAGAGACCTGGAAGAAGGTGCGTTTGGTACGACGGGCGAAGATTAGCATCACCACGATCACCCCAATCAGACCACCGTGGAATGACATGCCCCCGTCCCACACTTTGAACAGATAGAGTGGGTTGTCGAGGAACAGCGGCAGGTTATAGAACAGCACGTAGCCGATGCGGCCGCCGAGGAACACGCCGAGGAAGCCCGCGTACAGCAGGTTTTCAACTTCTTCTTTCTTCCAGCCGCTACCGGGTTTGTTGGCGCGGCGCACCGCCAGCCACATAGCAAACACAAAGCCTACCAGATACATCAGGCCGTACCAGTGCAGCGAAACCGGTCCGATGGAGAAGATCACCGGATCGAATTGGGGAAATGAAATGTAGCCGTTAGTCATCTTTCACCATGTTTTTTCTGCCCGCAAAAGGGCGTGGCTAAAGGGCCATACAATAAAAGGCTGCGCATCATAGCACAGCCGCTTTTCACAATTTCCGCAGAAATGTAAACAGTTAACGTCCGCCGCGAATCAGTCCGCCCAGGCCGCGCCGCTCCATGAAGGCCGACACCAGATGGCGCACTTCCGTTGCGGTGTGTGCCATCACGCCCTGCTGGCTCAGTTTCTGCGCCTCTTCATAATCGAGGTGGCGCAGCAGGTATTTGACGCGCGGAATGTTCTTGCCGTTCATGCTGAGATGGTGATAACCCAGACCCACCAGCAGCGCGACGCACATCGGATCGCCCGCCATTTCACCACACAGGCACAGCTCCAGTTTGGCCTGGCGGGCTTCACTGGCGATGGTTTGCAACGCCCGCAGCATCGCCGGATGCAGCGAATCGTAAAGGTTGGCGACGCGGGTATTGTTGCGATCGACCGCCAGCAGATACTGGGTAAGATCGTTGGTGCCGACGGAGATAAAGTCCACGCGTTGCGCCAGATGCGGGATCAGAAACAGCATCGACGGCACTTCAATCATCACACCAATGCGCGGTTTCGGAATGGCATAACCGAGCATCTCTTCCACTTCGCGACCGGCGCGATCGATCAGGCGCCGCGCCTCTTCGATCTCGTCAATATGACTGATCATCGGCAGCAGAATGCTCAGGTTGCCCGAGGCGACGTTGGCGCGCAGCATGGCGCGCACCTGCACCAGGAAGATCTCCGGCTGGTCGAGCGTCAGACGAATGCCACGCCAGCCGAGACAGGGGTTCTCTTCACTGATCGGCATGTAAGGTAGCTGTTTGTCAGCGCCGACATCCAGCGTGCGCAGCGTCACCGGTTTGTCGTAAAACAGTTGCAGCATGCCCTGATATTGCGCCACCTGCTCCTCTTCCGACGGGAAGCCGCTTTGCAGCATGAACGGAATTTCGGTGCGATACAGGCCAATGCCGTCAACCCAGTTGTCGAGCGCCTGTTCGTGTTCCGGGCTGAGACCGGCGTTGAGCATCACCTGCACGCGCTCGCCGCTTTTCAGCTCGCCGGGCTGCTCCACCACATCTTCGGCCATTTTGCTCAGCGCGTTCTCTTCGCTGATCAGCCGCTGATACTCCTGCACCAGCACCGGCTCCGGATCGATCAGCACTTCGCCGCGATAGCCGTCCACGATCAGCAGCCGCTTGTTGAGCTGCGACGGCAGGATATCCGCGCCCATCACGGTCGGTATACCCATGGCGCGCGTGAGGATCGCCGCGTGCGAGTTGGCTGCGCCATCGCGCACCACCACACCCGCCAGCCGCTCCTGCGGCAGCTCCGCCAGCGTGGTGGCGGTGAGTTCATCGGCCACCAGCACAAAGCGTTCCGGCCAGGCATTGGTGCCCACCAGCGTGTCGTCAAGGTGGAACAGCAGGCGCTGGCCGAGCACGCGCAAATCCCCGGCGCGCTCGCGTAAATAGTGATCCTGCAGGCTGGCAAACTGTGCGGCAAACTTCTCGATCACCGTTTTGACCGCCCACTCGGCTACCGATCCGCGCTCGATCTCGGCAAACAGATCTTTTTTCAGTCGCGCATCGGTGAGCAGGTGCGAGTAGAGATCGAAGATCGCCGCGCTCTCTTTCTGCACGCTGGCCGCGAAACGCTTGCTGAAGCGGCGAAACTCGTTACCCGCCTCGCCCATGGCGACAATCAGGCGCTCGCGTTCACGCTGTGGATCGAGCGTAGAGGCGGCGGACACCTGGTCGAGCAGCGGCTGTGTTTCATCAACCCAGCCAGGTGCGACGGCGACGCCCGGCGCGGCGGCAATCGCTTTGACGCGCGTCTGGCGGAACTGACCGAACAGCTGGCCAAGCTGCGACTGCGACAGCAGCGCGGCCATCTGCGTGGCCAGCGTAACCAGAAATGACTCTTCGCTTTCGTCGAACTGACGATGCTCTCGCTGTTGCACCACCAGCACGCCGAGCAGTTGACGCCGGCTGATGATTGGCACACCCAGAAACGAGCGGTAGCGCTCTTCTTTGACGGAGGGAATGTATTTGAAGCTGGGATGACTTTGCGCATCGGCGAGGTTGATCGGTTCGGCCAGGCGGCCCACCAGCCCGACGATACCTTCGTCGAACGCCAGCGTAACTGTGCGGCCGCGCGGCTTTTTCAGGCCGCGCGTCGCCATCAGGTAGTAGCAACGCCGATCGTGATCGGCGAGGTAAACCGAGCAGACCTCGGTCTCCATCGCCAGGCATATTTCGTTGACCAGAATGTCGAGTGCTTCATTCAGACGCGGTGCACTCGCCACTTTTTCTACAATTTCGCGCAACTGAGTGAGCATAAAGGGCGTGGCCTATCCTCTTTTACGTCGATGGGCGGCGTTGTTATTGCGCTGCCCCGCACTCTCCTGCATAGACATCACCACGCCAGCGAATTCCTTCATGACGCGGCGATACACATCGCGCTTGAAAGAGACAACCTGACGTACCGGATACCAGAAGCTGACCCAGCGCCAGCCATCGAACTCCGGCGTGCTGCTGTGTTGCACATTGATATCCGCGTCACTACACATCAACTGCAGAAGAAACCACTTTTGTTTCTGGCCGATACACACCGGCTTTGTGTCCCAACGCACCAAACGTTTTGGCAACTTGTAACGTAACCAGTTACGGGTTGAAGCAAGTATTCGAACATCTTTGCGGTGTAAACCCACTTCTTCGAACAGTTCGCGATACATCGCCTGTTCAGCGGTTTCACCCGGATTGATGCCTCCCTGAGGAAACTGCCAGGAGTGCTGTCCAAAGCGCCTGGCCCATAACACTTGTCCTTGCCTGTTACAGATTACGATACCAACATTCGGGCGGTAGCCATCATCATCGATCACTGGACTACCTCAAAGCTAAATTTGAATAGCCTGATTGTTTCATACTCCTTACAGGCGGTAAACCACTGGATATCCGCGCCGCTGACCGGATAACAATGGGATAACTCACAGATAATAGCCATGTTATAAACAGACAGGGGCATTTAACGGCGATCTTATTCACCTTTTCTGTGGATAGCTTTGTGCAGAACACGGGAATGAGTTGAATAACCGCTTCGGAAAATTCTCATGCACGCCGGGGAGAATAGCACTAAAACCACCATTTATCATGGTGATAGCCAATCAATGCGTTCAGATACACGGTGTGACAGCCGGTTATTCTTCCCCACGCGGTTACCGCTGCTCAAAGATCCATCACCGTTGATTTTATCCACAGAGAATGTCCTAAACCTGGGCAGAGAATGGAAAAAAAGCGTGCAGTTCGGCAAAGTCAAGGCTGTAAATGGAAACAGGGGTGGGCAAAACGTGGGGTTATCCCACTTTTCTGTGGATAACTGGGTTTAAGATCCTGTTCATTGTCGATAACAAACCGGGATAACCGCCTCTTACCCTGGTGAGCTCCTGGTCAATCGCGCTAAAAAAGCATGCTGAATCATGCTATTATCACGTTTACATTGTCCGGCACGATGTGGACAACACGCGCCGACCTTTACTGACCAAATTTTGACCAATGCGAGTTTTATCATGAATTGCCCTGCCGCCTTGCCTGCTGCGCCCCGTAACGAAGCCGAACTGCTCCAGCGTGCCCAACAGCTGGCTGGTCAGAGCTTTGCCGCGCTGGCCGCGCAGCTTGGCCTGCCGATGCCTGCCGATTTACGCCGTGATAAAGGCTGGGTTGGCATGCTGCTGGAGCTGCTGCTGGGCGCCAGCGCCGGCAGTAAAGCCGAGCAGGATTTTGCGCATCTCGGTATTGAACTCAAAACCATTCCGGTCGACGCGCTGGGTAAGCCGCTGGAAACCACCTTTGTCTGCGTGGCACCGCTCACCGGCAACAGCGGCGTTACCTGGCAAACCAGCCACGTGCGCCACAAGCTGGCGCGGGTGCTGTGGATCCCGGTGGAGGGCGATCGCGCCATTCCGCTGGCCGAGCGCCGCGTGGGTTCGCCACTGCTGTGGCAACCGAATGCGCAGGAAGAGCAGCAGTTACGTGAGGACTGGGAAGAGCTGATGGACATGATCGTGCTCGGCCAGGTGGAGCGCATCAGCGCCCGCCACGGCGCGTGGCTGCAAATCAGGCCAAAAGCGGCCAACAGCAAAGCGCTGACCGAAGCCATCGGCGAACACGGCGAGCCGATCATGACGCTGCCGCGCGGTTTTTACCTCAAGAAGAGCTTTACCGGACCGCTGCTGGCACGGCATTTTCTGCTGTAATTCCCGGTACAACCTCGCCCTTGCAGGATCACTTTAGGCAGCGCCGCCTGCGCCGTGTATAATTCCCGTTTACTTTTCGTTTAGGAATGAAGGATTCATGTTTGACTGGATTGCTGATCCCAACGCCTGGCTGGCGCTGGGAACATTAACCATTCTGGAAGTGGTGCTGGGTATCGATAACATTATTTTCCTGTCTCTGGTGGTCGCGAAACTGCCGCAGCACCAGCAAAACCGGGCGCGCCGGCTGGGTCTGATGGGGGCGATGTTGATGCGCCTTGGGCTGCTGGCCTCCATCGCCTGGGTGGTGAGACTGACGCAGCCGTTGTTTTCCATCATGGACCACGCCTTCTCCGCGCGCGATCTGATTCTGCTGTTCGGCGGCCTGTTCCTGCTGTGGAAGTCGAGCATGGAGATCCATGAAACCATCGAAGGCGGCGAAGAGGAGCACAAAACCAATGTGCACTCTTTCTTCGGCGCCATCGTGCAGATCATGCTGCTCGACATCATTTTCAGCCTGGATTCGGTGATCACCGCCGTCGGTCTGTCCGATCACCTGTTCATTATGATGGCGGCGGTGGTCATCGCAGTGCTGATGATGATGGTGGCCGCGCGCGCGATTGGCGAGTTTGTTGAGCGGCATCCGTCGGTCAAAATGCTGGCGCTGGCGTTTCTGATTCTGGTCGGCTTTACCCTGATCCTCGAGAGTTTTGGTATGCATGTACCAAAAGGTTACATTTATTTTGCGATGTTCTTCTCCATGGCGGTAGAGTGTCTGAACCTGATGCGCAGCAGGAAAAACAAAGCGTAACCTGTCAAGGGCGAGCGCATCTCGCCCTGTTATTTTAGGAATGATGCGATTACTCCAGCTGGCAAAAGCATTTATTACTACACTTTTGCTGTTGAAGTGGCTTGAGGGAGCTGAGAATGAAAGGGTTGGTAAGTGCAGTGGGCCTGCTGCTGGCGGCGCTGGCATTAAGCGGTTGCAGCAGTGATTACGTTATGGCCACCAAAGATGGCCGCATGATTATGACCGAAGGTAAGCCGTCGATTGATAAAGAAACCGGTCTGGTGCAGTACACCGACGAACAGGGCCATGTTATGCAAATTAATGGTGACGAGGTTTCCACCATCATTGAGCGTTAAGTGCCAAATTGCCTCGCCTGTACGCGTTTTCCCCCTGTGCAGGCGATTTCCCGAACTTTCCCCCCTTCCTTCTGCGCCACTTCACAGGCTATAGTCCCAGAGAACACAACATTCCGTTTCATAATGAAAAAAGGAAGCCGGCAATGCATTATCACCGTATCCCCCATAGCACGCTGGAAGTCAGTCAGCTGGGGTTAGGCACGATGACGTTTGGTGAGCAGAATAGCGAAGCCGACGCCCACCAGCAGCTTGATTACGCCGTTAGCCAGGGTATTAACCTGATTGATACCGCCGAGATGTATCCGGTGCCACCGCGTCCGGAAACCCAGGGCCTGACCGAAAAATACATTGGCAGCTGGCTGCAAAAGCGCGGCAGCCGCGACAAAATCATTCTGGCGAGTAAAGTCGCCGGCCCGGTGCGCGGCAGCGATGCGCTGATTCGCCCCAACCAGGCGCTGGATCGCAAGAACATCCGCGAAGCGCTGGACGCTAGCCTGAAGCGCCTTAATACCGATTACCTCGACCTCTACCAGCTGCACTGGCCGCAACGCCAGACCAACTACTTTGGCAAGCTCGGTTATCAGTACAGTGATAACACCGCCACCGTTACGCTGCTGGAGACGCTGGAAGCGCTGACCGAACAGGTACGCGCGGGCAAGATCCGTTACATCGGCGTCTCGAACGAAACGGCCTGGGGCGTGATGCGCTACCTGCAACTAGCGGAGAAGCATGAGCTGCCGCGTATCGTCACCATTCAGAATCCGTACAGCCTGCTGAACCGCAGTTTTGAAGTGGGTCTGGCAGAGATTAGCCAGCATGAGGGCGTGGAACTGCTGGCTTATTCCAGCCTGGCCTTTGGTACGCTGAGCGGTAAATACCTCAACGGGGCGAAACCGGCCGGCGCGCGCAATACGCTGTTCAGCCGCTTTACCCGCTACAGCGGCGAGCAGTCACAGCAGGCGATTGCTGCCTACGTGGCGCTGGCGAAACAGCACAACCTGGATCCGTCACAGATGGCGCTGGCCTATGTGCGGCAGCAGCCGTTTGTGGCCAGCACCCTGCTCGGTGCCACCACCATGGAACAGCTGAAGGTTAACGTGGAGAGTTTCAATCTGACGCTGAGCGGCGAGGTGTTAGAGGCGCTGGAAGCGATTCACCGTCAGTACACGTATCCGGCACCGTAATCTCCCTGGTGCGCGTTAACGCGCACCCTACAGGGTTTGTTACCCTTGCGTATCTGCTGCGGTTTTGGTGCGCGTTAACGCGCACCCTACAGGGTTTGTGTTACCCTCGCGTACCTGCTGTGGTTTTGGCGTACGCGCCGGGCCAGGGTAGGGTCGCCATTCATGGCGACCTGGTCCCTTTCTGCGCCGCTCAGCGACGCGTTCTCCACCACAGCACGGCAATCGCCATGGCGAACAGCGCGCCGAAGCCTACGCCCGTCGCGACCGCCGGCGCCCCCAGCTTAATCGCCACGGTATACAGCCCCAGCATCAGCAGCATCGCGCTGTTCTCACCCAGGTTTTGCACCGCAATCGCATTGCCTGAACCCACGGTATCTTTGCCGCGCTCCTGCAACAGCGCGTTGAGCGGCACCACAAAGAAGCCGCCCAGCGCACCAATCAGCATCAGTAGCAGATACGCATTCAGCAGGCTATGCTGCAGCGAGAACAGCACCACCATCACGCCAATCAGCACGCCGACCGGCATGCAGCGCCGCACCGTTTGCAGCGTGACCAGTTTTGCCGCTGCGGCCGCGCCGATAACGATACCGATCGCCACCATGGCATTTAGCGTGGTCGGCGTTTTGTTGTCCGTGATGCCGAGCGCCACCGGCACCCACAGCACCAGCAGGAAGCGCAGCGTGACGCCAGCACCCCAGAACAGGCTGGTGCCGAGCAGCGAGAAGCGGGTTTCACCGTTACGCCACAGCAGCTGTGCCGAGGCGATAAAGCTGCGCAGCATCGCGCCAGCGTGCCAGCTCTGGCCGGGGCGCGCTGGCAGCAGACGCGGAATGAACAGGTTCGCCACCACCGCCAGTGCGTAAGTGAGTGCACACACCACCAGTGCTGCCAGCAGATGCCAGTCGGCGAGCACGCCGCCTGCCACCGAGCCGAGCAGAATCGCCGCGATAGTCGACGACTCCATCAGCCCGTTGGCTTTCACCAGCCGCGCGCCGCTGGTGATCTCCGTCAGGATGCCGTATTTCGCTGGCGAATATGCCGCCGCGCCGACGCCCACCAGCGTGTAGCCGAGAAACGGATTAAAGCCGAAGCAGATCACCAGCGCACCGAGCAGCTTGAGGCTGTTGGCAAACATCATCACCCGCCCTTTGGCAAAGCTGTCGGCCATCTGCCCGACAAACGGCGCGAGCAGAATGTAAGTGGCCACAAACAACATCTGCAGGATCGGCTGGCTCCAGTCCGGATAGAACTGACTTTTCAGCAGCGCCAGCGTGGCGAACAGCAGCGCGTTGTCGCCAAAGGCAGAGAAAAACTGTGCCACGATCACCGCCAGCATACTGCGCGACAGCAAAGGAGCGTCCGGATTCACCGACTGACTCATGCCCGCTCCTCTTCTGCCAGCTGTTTCAGGCTGACGTAGTCTGGTTTACCGCTGCCCAGCATCGGCAGCTGTTTCATGTAGCGAATGTCGCGCGGCACGGCCAGCTCTGGCGCACCCATCTCACGCGCGGCCTGCTGCAGCCGCTCGCGGCTGAGTTCACTGTCGGTGGTAAACAGCACCAGCGCTTCACCGCGCTGGCCATCGGGCCGCAGCGACGCCGCGTGCTGTTTCTCCGCCGAGGCTTTCAGGGCAATCTGCTCCACGCTCTCCAGCGACACCATCTCTCCGGCAATTTTGGCGAAGCGTTTAGCGCGCCCCTGAATCTGACAGAAACCGCCCTCGTCAAAGCTGACAATATCCCCGGTATCGTACCAGCCAGCTTCCTGTTCGCCTTCGCCGTTATCCGCCACCGGTGGCTCCAGCACGCCGGGGTTTTCCACCCGCAGGTAGCCGTTCATGACGTTCGGACCGCGCAGCTGTAGTCGTCCGCCCTGCTCAATGCCCGGTACCGCAATCAGACGTGAATCCATGCCCGGCAGAATACGCCCGACGGTATGCGATTTGGCGGCCATCGGTACGTTGATTGCCACCACTGGCGCACACTCGGTCACGCCGTAACCTTCGAGGATGCGGATGCCGTACTTCTCCATGTAGATCTGGCGCGTGCCTTCCTGCAGCTTCTCGGCACCGGCCACCACGTAGCGCAGCCGGGCGAAATCGTACGGGCTGGCAAAGCGCGCATAGTTGCCGAGGAAGGTGGAGGTGCCGAACAGCACGGTGCAGTTACGGTCATACACCAGCTCCGGCACGATGCGATAGTGCAGCGGGCTGGGATAGAGGAACACCTGCGCGCCGGTAAGCAGCGGCGTGAACAGCCCGACGGTGAGGCCGAAGGCGTGGAACAGCGGCAGCGCCGACATAAAGCGGTCGCGCGGGGTGAAGTCCGCCACGGTGCGAATCTGCTCCACGTTCGCCAGCAGGCTTTTATGCGAGTGCACCACACCTTTGGGATTGCCTTCCGAGCCGGAGGTAAACAGCACCATTGCCGCGTCTTCTGGCTGCTGCGCAACCTGTGCCCGGCGTGGCAGCAGCAGGTGCGCGAGGATCCACAGTTTGTCCTGCAGCGTGACGGTATCCTTCAGATCCTCCAGATAGATCCACTGCACCTCCGTCAGCCCCTGCGGCAGGTGCCACAGGTTGCCTTTCTCCAGGAACTGGCGCGAGGTAAACACGGTTTTCACCTGCGAGGCGGTCAGCGCCGCGCGCATGCCGTTGATGCCGGCGGTGTAGTTGAGCATGGCCGGCACGCGACCGCGCAGTGAAGCCCCGAGAATCGCTGCCGCGGTCACCGTGGCGTTCGGCAGCAGCAGGCCAACGAATTCGCCCTGCTGGCTGTAGCGCTCCAGAATGCGTCCGACGCCGAGCGCTTTTTTCAACAGTCCGGTGTAGCTGTCCGGCTTAAAGTTGATGTCTTCGATGCAGGCTTTACTCAGCCCGTAACGGGTGCGCGCATTGAGAAAAGCGTCGAACAGCGTTTCGCGCGGGCGCACCGCCATGCGCGCTTCCATCATCACATGGTGTAAATGCTCACCGGCCAGCACGCGGCGGTCGCGCGCGCGTTTCGCTTCCGGCATGGGAATTACCGTGGCCGGCAGCACCGTCAGGGTAATGCGCGGGAACAGGCGGCGTTTAAACACCCCGGCCAGGCGGCCAAACGGCGTGTACTCTGCGCCTTCAATGCGCATCGGCACCACGGTGGCGGCGGATTTCGCAGCGACGAAGCCAGCGCCGCTGTAGATTTTCATCAATGAGCCGGTGACGGTAATGCGCCCTTCCGGAAAGATCACCACCGGACGCCCTTCGTTGATCATGCGCACCAGATGTTTGATCGACATCGGTTTGGTGGGGTCGAGCGGCACGAAGTCGATGACCGGCCTGAGCAGGCGCATATACCACTGTTCGCTGATCGAAGAATAGACGGCGAACACCGGTTTGATGGGCAGAAACAGCGCCAGCAGCACGCCATCGAGAAACGACATATGGTTTGGCGTGATCAGCACTTTTTCTTTGTGCAGGGCAGTCAGATCGCCACGCAGCTCAACGCGCCATAACAGGCGACAGAGGAAACGCAGAACGGTAAATAGCATGCCAGCTCCTTAGCAGCGGTAAAAAATGGTTCTTACCTTGCAGGATCCGGGGATGTTCGACAAGTAGCGCAGTGATTTATCGTGATGAATTCAGGGTGATTCGCCCTGCCAGCCGCCGCCCAGCGCGGCGATCAGCGCCACGCTGCTCACCCACTGGCTGCTCTGCAGCGACAGCAGGCTCTGCTGCTCGCTCAGGCTGCTGTTTTCCGTGGTAGCGACATCAAGGTAATCAATCATGCCGGCGTCATACTGGTTGCGCGTTACGCGTGCTGACTCCTGTGCCGCCACGGCGGCGCGCTGCTGCGCGGCGATTTCCCCCTGCAAGGTATTCAGTTCCACCAGGTTATCTTCCACTTCTCCCAGCGCGCTCAGCACCGTCTGGCGATAGGTGGCCACGCTGGCATCATAGGCGGCACGCGCCTGCGCCACTTTCGCCGAGGTCGCGCCAAAGTCGAGCAGCGTACCGCTGAGCTCCGGCCCCAGCGACCAGGCGCGATTCGGCAGCGACAATAAGCTGTGGATCGCTGAGGCGGTCACGCCACCGCTGGCGCTGAGCGTCAGGTCGGGATAATAACCGGCAATCGCCACCCCGACCGCCGCGTTGGCGGCCGCCACGTTACGTTCGGCATAGGCGATGTCCGGACGGCGCTGCAGCAACGCCGAAGGCAGGCTCTGCGGAATGGACGGCAGCGTGGCATCCAGCTTCGCCACCGGCAACGTAAAGTCGGCTGGCGCACGCCCCAGCAGCAGCGCCACCGCGTGCTCCAGTTGCGCGCGCTGCCACTGATAATCCTGCGCCGAAGCGCGGGCGCTCTCCAGCTGCATCTGTGCCTGCGCCAGGGTTGCGCGGGATTCGCTACCGGCGCGGTACTTGTTGTTAATCACGCTGAGATAGCGCTGATAAGCTTCAATGCTGCGCTGATAGAGCGCGATCTTTTCGTCGATGATGCGCAGCTGAAAATAGTCCTGCGCCAGTTCTGACTGGGCGCTCAGCGTGACATTGGCCAGTTCAGCCTGGCTGGCCTGCGCGCTGGCCTTATCTTCTTCCTGGGTGCGGCGCAGTTTGCCCCACAGATCCAGCTCCCAGCTGGCATTCAGCGTAGCGCTGTGGCTGTTGCTGACGCTGCGCTGACCGCTGGTGCTGGCACGGCTGCCGCTGCGCGTGCTGCTGACATCGTAGTCGAGTGAGGGAAACAGCGCCGCGCGCGACTGCGCGCTCAGCGCCTGGGCTTCGCGATACTGCGCCGCATAACTGGCGACGTTCTGGTTAGAAATGCTCACCTGGCGCAGCAGGCTGGACAAGGTGGCATCGTGATACACCGTCCACCACTCCCCTTTGCGACTGGCGTCCTGCGGCGTGGCCTGCGTCCAGCCTTTGGCCTCTTTATAGTGCGTCGGCAGCGCCATCGCCGGACGCTGATAATCGGGGCCAACGCTACAGCCAGCAACCAGTAGCGCCGCCGTCAGCGCGCCAATGTTCATCATTTTCATCAATCAGGATTCCACATGACGCACGCGCCGCCACTGACGCTGGGTGGCGCGGCTGAGACGATCCAGCCAGAGATAGACCACTGGCGTGGTAAACAGGGTCAGCAGCTGGCTCAGGGCCAGACCGCCGGCAATCGCAATCCCCAGCGGACTGCGTAAATCAGCGTCGCCACCGCTGCCCAGCGCCAGCGGCAGAGCGCCGAAGAAGGCGGCCAGCGTGGTCATCATGATCGGCCGAAAGCGCATCAGGCACGCCTGCGTAATCGCCTGCTGCGGCGACAGCCCCTGGCTGCGCTCGGCGTGCAGGGCAAAATCGATCATCATGATGGCGTTTTTCTTGACGATACCGATCAGCAAAATGATGCCGATCAGCGCAATCACCGTCAGCTGCGTATTGGTCAGCAGCAACAGCAGCAGCGCCCCGACGCCTGCCGACGGCAGCGTGGAGAGAATGGTCAGCGGGTGAATGTAACTCTCATACAGTACGCCCAGGACGATATACACCGCCGCCAGCGCCGCAATAATCAGCCACGGCATGGTGGCGGTGAGCTGAGAGAACGCTGCGGCGGTGCCGGCAAAGCCCGCCTGAATGCTCGAGGGCAACCCCAGCTGTGCCATCGCTTGCTTAATCAGCGTCTGCGCCTGCTCCAGCGACACGCCGTCGTTGAGGTTGAAGGCGATGGTGCTGGTCGCTGACTGGCCCTGATGCGCAACCGACAGCGGCGCGTTGCCGCCGCTGAAGCGGGCAAAGGCCGCCAGCGGCACGCGATCGCCGCTGTCGTTAATCACATACAGTTGTTGCAGCATGGCCGGATCGCGCGTGTCGCTGTCCTGCAGGGCCATCACCACATGGTACTGATTGAGCGTGTGATAGAGCGTGGCAATCTGTCGCTGGCTAAAGGCATTGTTCAGCAGCGTGTCCAGCATCTGCACGTTAACGCCCAGCCGCGTGGCGCGGTCGCGATCGATGTTGATCACCACCTCCTGTCCGCCGGTTTGCGCATCGGAATCCACGCTGTTGAGTTGCGGTATCGCGGCCAGCGCCGCCTGGACTTTCGGCGTCCAGCGGCGCAGCAGATCGAGATCATCAGCCTGCAGGCTGTACTGATAAGTGGCGTTGGCGCTGCGCCCGCCGATGTGCAGATCCTGCGCGGCCATCAGGAACAGCTGCGCCCCGGCAATATGGCGGGTTTTCAGGCTCAGCCGGTTAGCCACTTCGGTGGCGCTGGCAGTGCGCTGGTCAAAATCTTTCAGCCGGACAAAAAAGTTGGCGCTATTGCGCGAGCCAAACATGCCGCTGCCCATTGACGACATCACGCTGTCTACCGCCGGATCGGCCTCAATGATTTTGGTGAACGCCAGCATCTTTGGCTTCATCGCCTGGAAGGAGATGTTCTGGTCAGCGCGCAGGGCGCCCATCAGCAGGCCGGTGTCCTGATTGGGGAAAAAGCCCTTTTGCACCACGCTAAACAGAAACAGATTGAGCAGCACGGTGAGCAGCAAACTTAGCAGGGTGATCTTCTGGTGCGCCATCACCCACGCCAGGCCACGCGCGTAGGCGACCAGCAGCGCGTTGAGCGCATTTTCGATCAGCTGATAGAGCGGATGCGGCCGCCGGGTGAGCTGCGGCTTCGGCCGCAGCAG
This sequence comes from gamma proteobacterium symbiont of Scutellera amethystina, assembly GCF_059730845.1. Classification (NCBI taxonomy): domain Bacteria; kingdom Pseudomonadati; phylum Pseudomonadota; class Gammaproteobacteria; species gamma proteobacterium symbiont of Scutellera amethystina. The sequence goes on along the minus strand of NZ_AP035935.1, from coordinate 938,045 downwards.
CCGGGCGCACAGCATCGGGGTCAGGCTGAGCGAGACAAACATGGAGATTAGCAGCGAGACCGTCAGCGTCACCGCAAATTCGCGGAACAGGCGGCCAACAATGCTGCCCATCAGCAGAATCGGGATAAACACCGCCACCAGCGACACCGTCATCGACAGCACCGTAAAGCTCACCTCATGGGCACCGCGCAGGGCAGCACGCAGCGGACTCAGACCGGCTTCGATGTGCCGGGTGATATTTTCCAGCACCACGATGGCGTCATCAACAACAAAGCCCGTGGCGATGATCAGCGCCATCAGCGACAGGTTATCGAGACTGTAACCGAGCAGATACATCACCGCGCAGGTGCCGATTAACGACACCGGCAGCGCCAGCGCCGGAATCACCACCGCCTGCAAATTACGCAGGAAGACAAATACCACGGCAATCACCAGCAGCATCGCCACCAGCAGCGTCTCTTCGGTGTCATACAGGGAGGCGCGCACCGTTGGCGAACGGTCTACCACCACTTTGAGCTGGGTATCGGCAGGCAGATCTTTCTCCAGCTGTGGCAGCTGCGCTTTGATGGCGTCAATGGTGTCGAGCATGTTAGCGCCGGCCTGACGCTTGATGGCGATCATCACCGACGGCTGTGAATTGAGAAAGCCGGCCTGATACTGATCCTCCACCGAGTCATACACCGTGGCGACGTCATGCAGTCGCACCGCCTTACCCGCGTGGTAGCTGACTATCAGGTCGCGGTACTGTGCCGCTTTGTCCAGCTGGCCGTTACCGTCCACCATCCAGGACTGGCTGCTGCCCTGCAGCATGCCTTTCGGCAGATTGGTGGTGCTGCTGGATACGGCGCTGCGCACCGTATCCAGCGCAATGCCATAGTGCGTCAGCTGTTGCGGCTGCAGATCAATGCGGACCGCCGGCAGCGCGCTGCCCATCAGCGACACCTCGCCTACGCCCCTGACCTGGCCCATCGCCTGCTCGATTTTGCTTTCGGCGAGGTCATACAGTTCACCCGGCGTGCGCGTGGCGGAGGTAAGCGCCAGCATCACAATCGGCGCGTCCGAGGGATTCGCTTTGCGATAGGTCGGCAGCGACTCCATGGCACTCGGTAACAGGCTGCGTGCCGCATTGATCGCCGCCTGCACGTCGCGCGCCGCACCATTGATATCGCGGTCAAGTTCAAACTGCAGTATCACGCTGGTCGAGCCCTGCGAGCTGGTCGACGTCATCTCCGTCACACCGGCAATCTGGCCGAGCGAACGCTCCAGCGGCGTCGCCACCGTGGCCGCCATGGTTTCCGGGCTGGCGCCGGCCAGGCTGGCGCTGACCATGATGGTAGGAAAATCCACCTGCGGCAGCGGCGCGACGGGCAGCAACCGGTAGCCCAGCGCCCCGAGCAGCAGGATCGCCAGCGTCAGCAGCAGCGTGGCAACCGGGCGAAAGATAAACAGCCGGGTGATGTTCATGGCTCGCCCCGCGCCTGCTGCTGCCGGCGCTGCACGTAGCGCTTACCGCGCTGCGCCAGCCCATCAAACCACAGATAGATCACCGGGGTGGAGAACAGCGTCAGCACCTGGCTCACCAGCAGGCCACCGACAATCACCAGCCCGAGCGGCTGACGCAGTTCAGCACCGGAGCCGGAGGCCAGCATCAGCGGCAGCGCCCCGAGCAGCGCCGCCATGGTGGTCATCAGAATCGGCCGGAAGCGCAGCAGACAGGCCTGATGGATCGCTTCGCGCGGCGTCATATGCTGCTTATGCTGCGCCTCCAGCGCGAAGTCGATCATCATAATGGCGTTCTTTTTAACGATGCCAATCAGCAGAATGACGCCAATCAGCGCGATCAGGCTGAATTCGCTGCCCGCCAGCATCAGCGTCAGCAGCGCCCCGACCGCCGCCGACGGCAGCGTGGAGAGAATGGTCACCGGATGAATAAAGCTTTCATACAGAATGCCCAGCACCACGTACATGGTGATCAGCGCCGCCAGAATCAGCCATAGCGTGTTGCCGGTGGCACTCTGAAACGCCGCGGTTTCACCCTGATAGCGCAGCGTTATGCTGGCGGGCAGTTTAAGCTGCTGCGTGACCTGCGCAATCGCCCGCTGCCCCTCCTCCAGCGAATAACCGGGGTTAAGATTGAACGACACCATCACCGCCGGGAACTGATTCAGGCGCATGTGCATCAGCGCCCCGGTCCGCGCATGCACGCTGGCGATGGCGGTGAGTTTCACCATGCCGGTGGTGGTGGTCTCACTGTCGCTGTCGCTGCTGGTTGATGCGCTGCTGCTCACCGGCAGATAAACGTCATCAAATGACGCCGGCGACTGCTGATACTGCGGCGCCACTTCCAGCACCACGCGATACTGGTTCGCCTGGGTAAAAATGGTGGAAACCAGCCGCTGACCAAAGCTGTTGTACAGCGCGGTATCGACGTCAGCTGCCGTGATGCCGTAGCGCGCCGCTTTATCGCGATTCAGCTCCACATAGGCCACGCGCCCCTGATCCTGCAGGTTGCTGACCACGCCATTAAACTCCGGGCGCTGCTGCAGCGCAGCTATCAGCTGCGGCGTCCAGCGCACCAGGTTTTCGCTGTCGGCATCATCAAGGGTGAACTGGTACTGGCTCGGCGTCACCTGATCGTTGACCGTCAGGTCCTGTGCTGGCTGCAGATAAAGCTGAATGCCGGCGACCCGGCGCGCCGCCTGCTGTAGCTGCGCAATCACCTCATCGGCTTTGACGTCGCGCTGGTCAAACGCTTTCAGGTTGATCTGCAGGCGCCCGCTATTGAGGCTGGTGTTATTGCCGTCGATACCAATGGTTGAGGACACACTCTCGACCGCCGGATTTTGCAGGATCACCGTTGCCAGCGCCTGCTGACGCTGCGCCATCGCCGTGAAGGAGACATCCTGCGACGCCACGGTCACCCCCTGAATCAGCCCGGTATCCTGCGTGGGAAAGAACCCTTTCGGGATGGCCAGATACAGCAGCGCGGTGAGTGCAAAGGTTGCCAGCGCCACCAGCAGCGTCAGCTTCTGATGGTTGAGCACTACGCTGAGCAGGCGGTCATAGCCGCGGACCAGTTTGTCAAACAGCTCGCCGCCTTTGCGCGCAAAGCGTGACTGTTGCGACTCCGGAATATGCCTTAACAGCCAGGCACACAGCATAGGCGTCAGCGTCAGCGACACCACCATCGACACCAGAATCGAGACGGCCAGGGTGATGGCGAATTCGCGGAACAGCCGTCCGACCACATCGCCCATAAACAGCAGCGGAATCAGGACCGCAATCAGGGAAAACGTGAGGGAAATAATGGTGAAGCCAATCTGCTGCGAGCCTTTCAGCGCGGCCTGCATCGGCGTTTCGCCCTGCTCCAGCCGGCGCGAAATGTTCTCCACCACCACAATCGCGTCATCAATGACAAACCCGGTGGCGATGGTCAGCGCCATCAGCGACAGGTTGTTGAGGCTGAAATCGGCGAGATACATCACGCCAAAGGTGCCAATCAGCGACAGCGGTACTGCCACGCTGGGAATCAGCGTCGCCGCCACGTTGCGCAGAAACAGGAAGGTCACCATCACCACCAGTGCGATCGACAGCATCAGTTCAAACTGTACGTCGCTGATTGAGGCGCGGATGGTTTGCGTGCGATCGGCGAGCACACGCATTTTCACGCCATCCGGCAGCGCCGCCTGCAGTACGGGCAACTGCTTTTTAATGCTATCCACCACCTGAATGACGTTGGCGCCGGGCTGGCGCTGCACGCTGATGACAATCGCCGGACGGTCATTGGCCCACGCCGACTGAAAGCGATTCTCCGGCCCCTGCTCGATATGAGCGATATCTTTCAGCCGCAGCGCCGCACCGTTCTGCCAGGTGAGAATCAGATTGCCGTATTCGGCTGCGGTGCGCAGCTGGTCGTTGGCGTCGATGGTCACCGAGTGATATTTGCCGTCGAAGCCGCCTTTCGAACCGTTGACGTTGCTGTTGGCGATCAGCGTATTGACGTCTTCCAGCGACAGCTTGTGCGCCGCCAGCGCTTTTGGATCCATCTGCACGCGAATCGCCGGCTGATTACCGCCCGCCAGGGTCACCATCCCCACGCCGTTGATTTGCGACAGCTTCAGCGCCACGCGCGTGTTCACCAGATCCTGCACCTCAGTCAGCGGCAGCGTGTCGGAACTGGCGGCCAGCGTGATCACCGCACTGTCGGCCGGATTGACCTTTTTATACGTCGGCGGATTGGGCAGATCGTCCGGTAGCAGATTGTTCGCCGCGTTGATTGCCGCCTGGACTTCCTGTTCGGCGACGTCGAGCGACAGATCGAGGCTGAACTTCAGGGTGATAATCGATGATCCGCCCGAGCTGGCAGACGTCATCTGGCTAAGACCGGCCATCTGACCGAGCTGACGCTCCAGCGGCGAGGTTACGGATGAGGCCATCACGTCCGGGCTGGCGCCAGGATAAAGGGTGGTAACCTGAATGGTCGGATAATCCACCTGCGGCAGCGCCGAGGTGGAGAGAAAGCGATAAGCGAACAGACCGGCGATCAGCACGCCGATCATCAGCAGAATCGTCGCCACCGGGCGCAGGATAAACAGACGAGACGGATTCATGGCTGGGTACTTTTGCTGTCGTCAGCCAGCTGGACTTTGCTGCCGTTAGTCAGACGATCGATCCCCTCGGTCACCAGACGATCGCCTGGCGCCACGCCCTGCAGGATCGCCTGACGATCTTCCCCCAGTGCCGGTCCGGCGGTGACCGCTTTGCGCGTCACGCTATTGTCTTTGTTGATAATAAACACAAAGCTCCCGTCGCTGCTCAGCTGCAGCGCCTGCGCCGGGATCACCGTCGCGTTTTTCAGCGTGCCGGTTTGCAGACGCAGATTAACGAACTGGTTGGCAAACAGCGCTTCGTCCTGGTTAGGAAAGCTGGCTTTCAGTTCGATGGTGCCGGTGCTGGTATCGATCTGATTGCTGATGTACTTCACCTCACCCTGCGCCAGTATGGTGCTGTTGTCCTGATCGAAGGCCGTCGCGGGCAGGCTCTGGCCGTTGCGCAGTGCGCGCGTCAGCTGCGCGATGTAACTCTGCGGCACGCTGAACGTCACGGCGGCAGGCTGCATTTGCGTCACCACCACAATGCCGGTGGTGTCGCTGGTCTGCACCATATTGCCCGGATCGACCAGCCGCAGACCTACGCGGCCGCTGATCGGCGAGGTGATGCGGGCATACTCAATATCCAGTTTTGCGCTGGCGATTTGCGCCTGATCCGCCGCCACCGCGCCCTGATACTGGCCGACGGTAGCAATCTGGCTATCCAGATCCTGGCGCGACAGCGAGTCCTGCGCTGCCAGCTTTTTGTAGCGTGCCAGCGTCAGTTGCGCACTGTGCAGTAGCGCCTGGTTCTGGCTGAGATCGCCCTGATACTGCGCCAGCGTCGCCTGATAACTGCGCGGATCGATCTGCGCCAGCAGCTGACCGGCGCTGACTTTCTGCCCTTCAGTAAAGAACACCTGCTGCAGCTGCCCGGCCACGCGGCTGGTGACGGTGACGCTGGCGTTGGGGATCACCGTGCCGAGCGCATTCAGGTACACCGGCACGTCGGCCGTCGCGGCAACGCCGCTGTGCACCAGCGTTGCCGGGCCGCTCATCGGCGCCGCGCCGCGATGACCGCCTGGCGGCAGGTCGCCGGGTGCTGCGCCCCGCTTGCCGCCTGCCACACGCCAGATCACGCCTGCCGCGATCAGCAGCACCAGCAACACAAGCAGCCATTTCAGCCAGCGGGAGAAACCAGAACGGGGAGCATGGATAGTCATCAGCGTCTTCAGATCAGCAAAAGTGTGGGTAAAAACCCCGGTAAACAGGGGATTATTTCAGCGAAAATCATCACGACGCGCATTATCGGCGGATCGCCAGAACGTTTTCTATACGCAAACCGTAAGCGTTTCGTTAAGAGATGCAGGATTTAAACCGCGCCCGGCAGCGGCCGGTGATGGCGCGTGCAGGCGCTATAAACGGGAGAGGAGGACAACTTACAGGCAAAAAAAACCCACGCATCCGCGTGGGTCGGTGCAACCGAACAGGGTGAATACCACAAGGGTATCGCTGCCGCAGCAGCCGATCTTCACACCAATCAATACCTCTGGGACCTTTATCGTCGCGCAATGGCGGCACGGATAACAGCCGCAAATCGCAACGGAGTTCGGCGAAATGCAACGAGGTGTGAAAAGCTCGACTGCGCGTTTACATCCTGATTTCGTTAAGATTTATCTGATGCCGGTTTACTGTAAATCGCGTCTGGTGCCACGTTCATGTGTTTCAGCACCGGCCCCATGATGTTGCCAAATACCGGCGCAGCCACCGAGCCGCCAAAGTGATCGCCAGCGGTAGGATGGTTAATCATCACCACCAGCGCCACTTCCGGATGGCTGGCCGGCGCGATGCCGGCGGTGTAGTTGACATAGCCGCCGTCATATTTGCCGCTGCTGCCCATCTTCTCTGCGGTACCGGTTTTGGTCGCCAGCCGGTAGCCCGGAACCGCTGCTTTCACCCCGGTACCGCCCGGCAGCACGTCACTCTCCAGCATGTGCACCACGGTTTGCACGATCTGCGGATCCGCCACCTGCCTGCCCAGTACCGGTGGCGTCACTTTGGTGATCGACAGCGGGCGATAGACGCCATACGAACCGAGCGTGGCGTACTCACGCGCAATCTGCAGCGGCGTTACGCGCAGACCGTAACCGAACGAGAAGGTGGCGCGCTCGATGTCCGCCCAGCGCTGGCGATGCAGCGGGAAGTAACCCACGCTCTCACCGGTCAGCCCCAGCCCGGTCGGCTTGCCGAGACCAAACGCCTGGTAGGTGTTCACCAGCGCTTCCGCCGGCATTGCCAGCGCGATGTGCGAGACGCCGATGTCGCTGGATTTCTGCAAAATGCCGGTCATGGTCAGGCGCGGCCAGTGGCCGACATCGCGGATCAGGTGGCCGTTGACGCTGTAGGGCGTGGTGTCGATCACCGAATCGGGGCGCACCAGATGGCGCTGCAGCCCCTCCATCACCACCAGCGGCTTCACCGTCGAACCGGGCTCGTAGCTGTCGTTGATGGCGGTATTGCGCATTTGCGCTGGCGTGGCGTTGTCATAATTGTTGGGGTTGAACGACGGATAAGATGCCATAGCGAGGATCTCGCCGGTGTCGATCTTCACCAGCACCGCCGCGCCTGAATCGGCCTTGTTGAGCAGCACGCCGTCGCGCAGCTTGCTGTACAGCGTAAACTGGTCAAACTTATCGATGCTGAGCTGCACCGTCGGCGGCTGCTTCGGCGGCTCGTAATCGATCATCGCAATAATGTTGCCGTCCCCATCCTGGCGATACACCTCTTTACCCGGCTCGCCCTGCAGTACCCGGTCAAAGCCCTTCTCCAGCCCGTTAAGCCCGTTATTGTCCGCCCCGACGATGCCAATCAGCGGCGCCGCGGCTTCACTCATCGGATAAAAACGGCTGTCGTCATACACCGAACTGATGCCTTTCAGATGCAGCTCAGCAATATCTTTGGCAATGCCCAGCTCGATTTTGCGCCCGAGATAGAGGAAGCGCTTTTTCGGATTGGCGGTGATCTGCGCGCGCAACTCGTCCGGTCGCAGATTCAGCGCCGCCGCCAGATAGCTCCATTTGGCGCTGGTGAAATCGGGATTGGCCTCCAGCACGCGCAGCGGATCGGCGATGATATCGCGCGATGGCACGCTGAGCGCCAGCGCCTGGCCGTCGCGGTCGAGCAGCGTGCCGCGGTTGGTCGGCAGCGTCACGGTCCGCAGCGAGCGCTGGTCGGCCTCGTGCTCCAGCATCGGATGATTGATCAGCTGCAAATCGCCGACGCGCGCCAGCAGCAGGCCCATGCAGCCTAATACGCCCAGACAAATCAGACGAAAACGAAACGGGTTAAACGGGGCTTTAATCTGGTCTTTTCCCAGAAATTTTTTAATCGGGGGCATGGCGATCCGCTGCGATAAAAGATGAATCCAAAGGGGGTTAGCTGCAGTTATAAAGAAAGGTAAAGCGAGTTGACAGGAAAACAATGTATCAGTTCGTTTATGCCCGATTGAGGTCATCGCGACGGGACGCTTCACACCGGCAGATCGCAGGCAAAAAAAACCTGCGCATCTGCGCAGGTCGGTGTAATCAAGAAAACTGTTGATGTTCACCCATCAATACCTCTGGGACCCTGACTGTAGCAAGTTGCTCAGCGCAGAAACTATCACTCAAACGCAACAGTTGCCGGCAAAATGTAACCAGCGGTGAGATTGTTAGCCGATTGTGCAACTGGCGTGTTTTTTGATTTCCACCAGGCAGCTCATGGCGTTTGGTCCCTGAGTTAACGACGAAGTTCCGATGTCGAGCGTCAGCACGTTAGGGTTGCCGGCGCGGTCCCACGGCTGCCACGCTTTGCCAAAACCGGGATCGAACCAGGCACCGGTGGCGATGATCACCACGCCGGGCGTCAGGCCGTCCGTCAGGCGAACGCCAGCCAGCATACGGCCACGCGCATTGCTCACTTCAATCTCATCGCCGTCGCTGATACCGCGCGCGGCGGCATCGTCAATGTGCATATACAGCGTTTCGTGACCGGCGGTTTTGCCGGCCTGCACCGTGGCGGTGGCATCCAGCTGGCTGTGCAGGCGATCCGCAGGCTGCACCGAAATCATGTGCAGCGGGAACTGCGCGCTGAGCGCTGCGCCAAGCCACTCCTGCGGCGCACGCCACTCCGGATGCCCGGCGAAATCCGCCAGCTGGTAATCGGCGATGGTCTGGCAAAACAGCTCAATTTTGCCGCTGGCGGTGTGAATCGGATGCGCCTGCGGATCGGCGCGGAAATCATCCATAAACACGTACGGCTTGCCGCCCTGCGGAATCTCAACAAAACCGCGCTGCCAGAATGCCTCGAACTCCGGGAACGCGATGTCCAGCTGCGCATGCGCCTGCGCGCACTGCTGGTAAAGATGCTCAATCCACTGCATCTCGTTGCGTCCTTCGGTAAAGCGCTCGCGGTAGCCAAGGCGATCGGCCAAGTCAGCAAAGATATCAAAGTCGTTGCGCGCCTGATGCTGCGGTTTAATTGCCTGGTGCATCGCCAGTACGAAGCGGTCACGCGAGGAGCCGCCAATGTCGTTGCGCTCCAGCGTGGTGGTGGCCGGCAGCACGATGTCCGCCATCTGCGCCGCGGGCGTCCAGACGATATCCTGCACGATGACCGTATCCGGACGCTGCCAGCCCTCGACCAGCCGGTTGAGCTGCTGATGATGGTGGAACGGATTGCCGCCTGCCCAGTGCACCAGGTGAATGTCGGGATAATGCAGCGTCTCGCCCTGAAACGCATACGGCTGGCCGGGATTGAGCAGCATGTCGCTGATGCGCGCCACCGGGATCGACAGATTCGCCGGATTCGGGCCGGTGCTCATCAGCGGCGCCGGGCCTTCCTGGCGCGGATTGCCGACGCTGTTCATTGAGCCATGACCAAAAGAGAAGCCGCCGCCCGGCAGTCCCGGCTGGCCCAGCATCGACGAGAGCGCAATCATCATCCAGTACGGCTGCTCGCCGCGATGGGCGCGCTGCACCGCATAAGCACAGGTGATGAAGCTGCGTTTGCCCGCCAGCTGCTGCGCCAGCAGCGCGATACGCGCCGCCGGGATGCCGGTTATCGCACTGGCCCACGCGGGCGTTTTTGCCACGCCGTCGCTTTCGCCCAGCAGATAGGCACGCAGCTGCGGCCAGCCGGTGCAGTGGCTGGCGAGGAAAGCCTCATCGATCGCGTTGCGGCGGGTAATTTCATAGCCGAGTGCCAGCATCAGCGCCACGTCGGTGTTCGGGCGAATCGGAATCCACTCGGCGTTAACGAACGCCGGGCAGTCATCGCGCATCGGGCTGATATTAATAATCGGCGTACCTTTGGCGCTCAGCTGTTGCAGCGCCGGTTTCAGGCTGTGCTCGCCGGCGCCGCCGGAGGCCACCTGCGCATTTTTCAGCGCCAGGCCGCCAAAGGCGACGAAAATTTCTGCATGTTCCACCACCTGCGGCCAGTCGGTGACGCGGCCGGTGAGCGGCATATAAGTGCCAATCACGTACGGCAGAAAGAACTGTGCCGCGCCCCAGCTGTAGTTACCCTGCTGATCAACGCCACCGCCGCCCTGGAAATAGAAGCGACGAATCAGGGTGCGCGCGTGGTTAACGCGACCGGCTGATGACCAGCCGTACGAACCGTTGAAAATGCCGGAAGCACCGTAGCGGTCGCGCACCCGGCGGTTCTCTTCCGCCACCAGATCGAGCGCGGTGTCCCAGTCCACGGCGACAAAATCTTCCCGGCCGCGCAGCGTGCGATCGCTGTTTTCACGCGACTTCAGCCACGAACGGCGCACCATCGGCTGACGGATGCGTTTATCCGAGTACACCAGTTCAGGGATAGTGTGGATCATCGGGGAAGGATCGGCATCGGCGAAGAAAGGTTCGCAGGCAATCAGGCGCTGATTTTCGGTGACGGCGGTAAACGCGCCCCAGTGCGCAAGGTGCGGCACACGTGTTTTCATGGTTATGGGTCCGGCAGGCAGGTGTGATTCAGGCTGGCAGCATAGCACGGTGCCGTTACCGGGCTAAAGCCTCGCCGTGAGCGTCTGATTTTCCGCACTTTTGCGACAGCGCTGACATTCTGGCGGGTTGCGGCTGCCGGGCTTTTCCGTAACACTGAGAGCATGTGTAAACGTTTTCCCGGATGTCGACCATTGCATGGCTACTATTAAGGATGTTGCCCGCATGGCGGGGGTGTCGGTCGCGACCGTGTCCCGCGTCATCAATAATTCGCCCAAAGCCAGCGAGAGTTCGCGCCTCGCCGTTACTCAGGCCATGGAACAGCTGCAGTATCATCCGAACGCCAATGCCCGCGCGCTGGCGCAGCAATCCACCGAAACGCTCGGGCTGGTGGTAGGCGATGTGTCAGACCCGTTTTTTGGCGCGATGGTGAAAGCCGTCGATGAAGTCGCCGGGCAAACCGGCAACTTTCTGCTGATTGGTAACGGTTACCATAATGAGCAGAAAGAGCGTCAGGCGATTGAACAGCTGATGCGCCATCGCTGTGCCGCGCTGGTGGTGCACGCTAAGAAAATTCCCGATGACGATTTAGAGCTGCTGATGAAGCAGGTGCCGGGCATGGTGCTGCTGAACCGGCTGCTGCAGGGGTTTGAGTCGCGCTGCATTGCGCTGGATGACCGCTACGGCGCCTGGCTGGCCACGCGCCACCTGATTCAGCAGGGTCATACGCAGATCGCCTTTATCTGCTCGACGCACACCATCTCTGACGCCGAAGATCGGCTGCAGGGCTACTACGATGCGCTGAAGGAGCACGGTCTGCCGTGCAACGACCGGCTGGTGGCGTGGGGAGAACCGGATGAGGTCGGTGGCGAGCAGGCAATGACGGAACTGCTCGGACGCGGCAAGCAGGTGAGCGCGGTGGCGTGCTACAACGATTCGATGGCCGCCGGTGCGCTGGCGGTGCTGAGCGATAACGGCATTCGCGTGCCGGAAGAGATGTCGCTGATTGGCTTTGATGATGTGCTCGTGTCGCGCTACGTGCGTCCGCGCCTGACCACGGTGCGCTATCCGATTGTGACCATGGCGCAGCAGGCCGCGCAGCTGGCGCTGGCGCTCGCCAACGGCACCGCGCTGCCGGAGGTGACCAATATGTTTAGCCCGACGCTGGTCAGGCGGCATTCGGTGGGTGGACCGGGTTAAACGGGTGCGGGCTTTCCCTCACCCTAACCCTCTCCCTGAGGGAGAGGGAACGTTCCAGAGCGCGGTCAGCCCTGACGGGAGAAGAACGTTCCAGAGCGCGCGGTCAGCCCTTGCGGCAAGGAGAGCGCGGTCAGCCCCCTCGCCCGCTTGCGGGAGAGGGTTGGGGTGAGGGCCAGTGCGCACCCAACCCACTATAAATCCTGCGAATACACCTTCACCTGCACCTCAGGAAACTCCAGCGCATCACACTGATACTGCCAGCCGAATCGCTCGTAGTAGCCGCCAAACGTCGACCACAGCCACACCGTTGCATAGCCGCGCTGGCGGGCATAATCCAGCACGTGCTGCTGCAGGGCGGCGCTCAGCCCCTGCCCGCGCGCCGCTTCATCCACATACAGCGCGGCAACCCACGGATAGAGATCCTGACGGCTAATCAAATCACAGCGCCAGAACCCTACCGTGCCGTGCGGCACGTCATCGTCGTCCAGCGCGACAAAGGTCACCGGAAACGCGGCACCGTTCAGGCTACTGCGAACAATGCTGTCGTAAAACGCGCGCGAGGTGCCGTCACCAAACGCCTGCCATAGCCAGTCGGTGATCTGGCTGGCGTGATGCGGCACGCTGCTGAGCGGCACGATGCGCATCAGTTCAGCTCCAGCGCCAGCAGTTCCTGAATGGTCTGCGCACGGCGAATCTCACGCGGCACGCCCTGCTCAAACAGCACTTCCGGGATCAGCGGACGGCTGTTGTAGTTGGAGGACATTGATGCGCCGTAAGCGCCGGTATCATGGAACACCAGATAATCGCCGACCTGTGCCGCTGGCAGCGCGCGGGTTTCCACTTTGCCCCCTTCCAGCTGGGTAAACACATCTCCCGACTCACACAGCGGCCCGGCCACCACGCTCTCCACATGCGCCTCACCCGGCGCGCTGCCATCGGCAGGCAGCAGCGAAATATGGTGATAGCTGCCGTACATCGACGGACGCATCAGATCGCTGAAACCGGCATCCACCAGCACAAAGTGACGGCTGCCCATCTGCTTCACCGCCCGCACCTGCGACACCAGCACGCCCGACTCCGCCACCAGGAAGCGGCCCGGCTCGATCTCCAGCTTCACCGCATGGCCGAGGTGCGCCGCGATACGCTCGCGCGCGCCGTTCCACAGGCCGTAATAGTGCTGCGTATCAATCGCCTCCTCACCAAAGCGATAAGGAATCGACAGCCCACCGCCCGCCGAAATGGCCTGCAGGTCCTGGCCAAAGGCCACTACCTGATCGACCATCGCGTCGCACACCTGCTGCAGATGGCCATAATCGACGCCGGAACCGATGTGCATATGTAAACCTATCAGCTGCAGGCCGTGTTGCTGAATCGCCGCCAGCGCCAGCGGCAGATCGCTGTGCCAGATGCCGTGCTTACTGTTTTCGCCGCCGGTATTGGTTTTCTGGCTGTGACCGTGGCCAAAGCCCGGATTAATGCGCAGCCAGACGCTGTGACCCGGCGAAACCGCGCCGAGCTGATGCAGCATATCCACGGAGCCGGCATTCACCGGCACCTTCAGCTCGGCGATGCGCGCCAGCGTCGGCGAGTCCAGCACATCGGCGGTGAACACAATATCCTCGCCGCCCGGCTGAAAACCGGCGGCCAGCGCACGTTCGATCTCGCCGAGCGAGACCGAATCGACCTTGACGCCGGCAGCGCGCATCAGGCGCAGAATATGAATATTCGAGCAGGCCTTTTGCGCAAAGCGCACCACGTCAAACGCGCTGAGCTGTGCAATACGCTGCTGAATGATTTCGGCATCGTAAGCCCAGAACGGGCCGCTGTAGCGCTGCGCCAGCGGCAGCAGATTTGTGGCGTTAAGCGCCGTCTGGGAATCGTTAAGTGGACGTGGCATGAGCATTCTCCTGAGTCGTTGCTGTCATTTAGCCACAGCACAGTGATGCAGAAAAATATCTGTTTAAGCGTCAGCTATGCAAATATGATATGGATGACACGGAGGCGACGATGGCAAAAATTAACTGGCGGCATATCGAAATCTTTCACGCGGTGATGACCAGCGGCAATCTGACCCAGGCCGCCACGCTGCTGCACACCTCGCAGCCAACGGTGAGCCGCGAGCTGGCGCGGCTGGAGCAGCAGCTGGGCTTACAGCTGTTTGAGCGGGTGCGCGGCCGCCTGCAGCCCACCGTGCAGGGGCTGCGGCTGTACGAAGAGGTGCAGCGCTCGTGGTACGGTCTGGATCGCATCATGGATGCCGCCGAAGGGCTGCGCAATTTCCGCCAGGGCGAGCTGTCCATCGCCTGCCTGCCGGTCTTTTCCCAGTCGCTGTTGCCGCCATTGCTGCAGCCGTTTTTACAGCGCTATCCACAGGTGAGCCTGAATATTATTCCGCAGGAGTCGCCGCTGCTGGAGGAGTGGCTGTCGGCGCAGCGCTACGATCTCGGTCTGACCGAAACCCAGCATGCACCCGCCGGGACTGAACGCCTGGCACTGCTGACCTGTGATGAAGTGTGCGTGCTGCCACCGCAGCATCCGCTGTGTCAGCGGGCGGTGCTGACGCCGCAGGATTTTCACGGTGAAAACTATGTCAGCCTGTCGCGCAGCGATAGCTATCGTCAGTTGCTGGATGCGCTGTTCCATGAGCAGCAGGTGGAACGGCGGCTGGTGCTGGAGACGCACAGCGCCGCGTCGGTGTGCGCGATGGTGCGCGCCGGGGTGGGTATTTCGATTGTTAATCCGCTGACGGCGCTGGATTACGCCGACAGCGGCGTGGTGATGCGCCGCTTCAGTATTGCCGTGCCGTTCACGGTGAGCCTGGTGCGGCCACAGCATCGGCCGGCATCGGCGCTGGTCGATCACTTCTGCGACCACCTGCAGCAGCAGGTGGCCACCTTTCCGCAGCGCATCGCCCAGCGTCTGGCTTAAGCGCGCACCGTCTCGCGCTGACCGCCCGATTTGCGGAAGGTCAGCAGACAAACCACTAATCCCGCTGCCGCCAGCGCTGCCGCCGCGACCGGCACCGCCGTCAGGCCATAGCCTTTGTCGATCACAGCGCCGCCCACCCACGCACCGAGTGCGTTACCGACGTTAAAGGCCGAGATGTTGAGCGTCGACACCAGATTTGGCGCATCTTTACCGTGGCGCACCACGTTGATTTGCAGGCCCGGCACGGTGGCGAAGGTCGCCATCGCCCACAGGAACAGGGTTACCTCTGCCAGCCACAGCGCATGGCTGGTCCAGCTGAACAGCAGCGAGAACACGGCGATCAGCGAAAAGCTGAGGATCAGGCTGAACGACACTTTCCAGTCCGCCAGTTTCCCGCCAACAATGTTACCCACCGTCAGGCCAGCGCCAATCAGGAACAGCGTCCAGCTGACACCGCGATCGCTGATGCCGGTCACCTGCAGCAGCAGCGGCGCAATGTAGCTGAACAGCGCAAACATCGCGGCGGCAAAACACACCGTCATCAGCAGCGACAGCCACAGTTTGCCGTTGGCCAGCGCGCTGATTTCGCTCGCCAGGTGCACCGGTTTTTCATCTTTGTTAGTCGGCAGGCTGACAATCAGCGCGATGAACGCGAGGATGCCGATAATCGCCACGCCCCAGAAGGTGGCGCGCCAGCCAAACAGCTGACCAAACCAGGTGCCGAGCGGCACGCCCAGTACGTTGGCCAGCGTCAGACCGGTAAACATCAGCGCCACCGCCGATGCCTGACGGCTCGGCGCCACCAGGCTGGCCGCCACCACTGAACCGATGCCGAAGAACGCACCGTGACACAACGCGGTAATAACGCGCGCCAGCATCAGCAGGTTATAGGTATAAGCCAGCGCACAGAGTACGTTGCCGATGATGAAGATGATCATCAGCAGAATCAGGGTACGTTTACGCGGCAGTTTCGCGGTCAGCAACGCCATGATTGGCGCGCCGATAGCCACGCCCAGCGCATAGCCGCTGATCAGCCAGCCCGCAGAAGGAATCGACACCTGCAGGTCACCCGCCACTTCCGGCAGTAACCCCATGATGACGAACTCCGTGGTGCCGATGGCGAACGCACTCAGCGCCAGCGCCAGTAATGCAACAGGCATAACACACTCTCCCAAAATAATTTTGCAGGCGGGCCGCACGACGAACGCCGTACGGTTAAGACAGACGCGTATCCCTCCGTCAGCGCGGGGGATGATTATTTTGAACTGCGTCACAGTCTGCTATTAAAGCACAGCCTCTGACTCTCAACCACCCAGGCGGCAGCAAGGCTATTTTGCCTGCGCGGCAATAATCCCGGCGCTAAAAAGTGTCGCTTATGCATCACTGAGACAGGACGGCGATAACAGACTACGCTTGATAACAGGTTGTGATCGCTGTCACAGCGACGGCGCTTTCTGGCGTTAAATCAGGCAGTAAAGGATGGTCGCACATTGCCGATACCCCAATGGATTGCCCGGTAATGCGGCGTCAACACAACAGGGGGACAGAGTTATGCGATGGATCATCGCGCTGGCGATCGGCGGCTTAAGCGGCTGCTCGGTCGGGCACTATGAATACAGCTCAGAAGCGGCCAGGCGCGTCGATATGACCGTCACCGGCATCCCCACCGTGCTCGGCATGGGTGCGCTGGGCACCACTATCCCCCTGACGCGCGAATATAGCCTGACGGCGGCACACGTGGCCAAATATTCGCTGTATCGGGTGAAGGCCTGGCATCCGGAGTGCGATATCGCCGTGGTTTATCATGCGAATAAAGAAGCCAACCTGCCCCCGCAGTTCCGCAACAGCCATATCGGCGACAACGTAAATCTGTATGGGTATAGCTTTATCTCCGCGCTGCCGGTGGCATCAAGCGGCAAAAATCTGATCAATACGACGCTGAGCAATGACTGGAATAAGGCCAGCTGCGTAGTGGTGGCGGCCAATGCCGGCGTGGTGAAAGGCATGTCCGGCGGCGCGGTGTATAACGCCAGCGACGACACGCTGGCCGGGGTGATTGTCGGCTATAGCAGTCGGATTGATGATAATAAGAGCGGCAAAACGTTGTTTAAAGATGTGGCGCTGTATGTGCCTTATGCGCGGTTCCAGGCGTGGCTGGATGGGGTGGTGAAGTCTTAGGTTGGGTGCGCGCTGATGCCCTCACCCCGGCCCTCTCCCACGGGGAGAGGGAGAATACCACAGCGGTCCTCTGCCACAGGGGGAGGGAGAAAACCACAGCGGCCCTCTGCCACAGGGAGAGGGAGAAAACCACAGCGGCCCTCTCCCACCGGGGTACAGGCAAGTCCCCTCTCCCCATGGGAGAGGGTTAGGGTGAGGGTGAAGGCAACCTGATTACTTACCGGTCGGGCGCAGAGCCGGGAACAGGATCACGTCACGAATGGTGTGGCTGTTGGTGAACAGCATGACCAGACGATCGATACCGATGCCCAGACCCGCAGTCGGTGGCAGACCGTGCTCCAGCGCGGTGACGTAGTCTTCGTCGTAGAACATCGCTTCGTCATCACCGGCGTCCTTCGCGTTAACCTGCTGCAGGAAACGCTCGGCCTGATCTTCCGCATCGTTCAGCTCGGAGAAGCCGTTACCGATTTCACGGCCGCCGATGAAGAACTCAAAGCGGTCGGTGATTTCCGGGTTCTCGTCATTACGACGCGCCAGCGGTGACACTTCTGCCGGATATTCGGTAACGAAGGTTGGCTGGATCAGGTGCGCTTCGGCCGTCTCTTCGAAGATCTCGGTCACCACGCGGCCCAGACCCCAGCTCTTCTCCACTTTGATGTGCAGCGCGTTGGCAATCGCCACGGCTTTGTCAAAGTCATCCAGATCGGCGAGGTCCGTTTCCGGACGGTATTTCTTGATCGCTTCACGCATGGTGAGCTTCTCAAACGGCTTGCCGAAATCGAAGGTGTGCTCACCGTAAGGCACTTCCGTCGTGCCCAGCACGTCCTGCGCCAGGGTACGGAACAGACTCTCGGTCAGTTCGATCAGATCTTTGTAATCCGCATACGCCATATAGAGTTCCATCATGGTGAACTCTGGATTGTGGCGCGGCGAAATCCCTTCATTACGGAAGTTACGGTTGATCTCAAACACGCGATCGAAACCGCCAACCACCAGACGCTTCAGATACAGCTCCGGCGCAATACGCAGGTACATGTCGATGTCGAGCGCGTTGTGATGAGTGATGAACGGACGCGCGGATGCGCCGCCAGGAATCACCTGCATCATCGGCGTTTCTACTTCCATAAAGTCGCGGTTAACCATGAACTGACGAATGCCGGCCATGATTTGTGAGCGAATTTTGAAGGTCTTACGCGAATCGTCGTTGGAGATCAGGTCAAGGTAACGCTGACGGTAACGGGTTTCCTGATCGGCGAGGCCGTGGAATTTGTCCGGCAGCGGACGCAGCGCTTTGGTCAGCAGGCGCAGCTCAGAGATGTGGATCGACAGCTCGCCGGTTTTGGTTTTGAACAGCTTACCGCGCGCGCCGAGGATATCGCCGAGATCCCATTTTTTGAACTGCTCGTTGTAGACGCCTTCCGGCAGATCGTCACGGGAAACGTAGATCTGGATCTGACCGCCTACATCCTGCAGGGTGGCGAACGACGCCTTACCCATGATGCGGCGGGTCATCATACGACCGGCTACGCTCACCTCAACGCCGAGCGCTTCCAGCTCGTCGTTCTCTTTGCTGTCATAGTCGGCATGCAGACGATCGGAGGTGGTGTCACGGCGGAAATCGTTAGGAAACGCCACGCCCTTTTCACGCAGCGCGCTGAGTTTTTCGCGACGCGCTTTCAGTTCGTTGTTTAACTCAAGGGCGGCATCAGCGCTCTGCGGTTGTTGTTCAGACATGTCGGTTCCTTATAGCCCTGCTTTTAAACTTGCTTCAATAAAACGGTCAAGATCGCCATCCAGTACGGCCTGGGTGTTACGCGTTTCTACGCTGGTACGCAGATCCTTGATGCGCGAATCGTCAAGAACGTATGAACGGATCTGGCTGCCCCAGCCGATGTCCGACTTGTTCTCTTCCGCCGCCTGCTTGTCGGCATTCTTCTTCTGCATTTCGTATTCATACAGCTTGGCACGCAGCTGTTTGAAGGCCTGATCTTTGTTCTTATGCTGCGAGCGGTCGTTCTGGCACTGCACCACAATGTTGGTCGGCAGGTGGGTAATACGCACCGCTGACTCGGTTTTGTTAACGTGCTGACCACCAGCACCCGAGGCGCGATAGACGTCGATACGCAGGTCGGCCGGGTTGATTTCGATGTCGATGTTGTCATCCACTTCCGGGTAAATAAATACCGAACTGAAGGAGGTGTGACGACGACCGCCGGAGTCGAACGGGCTCTTACGCACCAGACGATGAACGCCGGTTTCGGTACGCAGCCAGCCGTAAGCGTAATCACCGATGATTTTGATGGTGGCTGATTTGGTACCGGCCACTTCGCCTTCGGACTCTTCGATGATCTCGGTTTTGAAGCCTTTGGCTTCCGCCCAGCGCAGATACATGCGCAGCAGCATGCTGGCCCAGTCCTGCGCTTCGGTGCCGCCAGAGCCGGCCTGAATATCCATGTAGCAGTCGGCGCTGTCGTATTCGCCGGAGAACATGCGGCGGAACTCCAGTTCACCCAGCTTCACGTCCAGCGCGTCCAGCTCGACTACAGCTTCGTTAAAAGTCTCTTCGTCGTCGGCTTCAACCGCCAGCTCCAGCAGACCCTGCACGTCTTCCAGCCCCTGCTGCATCTGGTCGAGCGTTTCAACTACCGCTTCCAGCGAGGCGCGCTCTTTGCCCAGCGCCTGCGCGCGTTCAGGTTCGTTCCAGACGTCCGGCTGTTCCAGCTCGGCGTTTACTTCTTCGAGGCGTTCTTTCTTGGCATCGTAGTCAAAGATACCCCCTAAGAACGCTGCTGCGCTCGCTGAGGTCCTGGATACGATTTTTGACCGGATTAATTTCAAACATGGCTTTTCAGTCTTTTTTGACGATTCGGTGAGAGGAGATAAAAGTAACGCGCTAGTTTACCCGAAAGCGCGCCTGGTTTGTAGCTTTGCACATCAATGGCTATACCGCGTATGAACCGGCAGAAAATAATTGCGTCAGTTCTGGAAACCGGCAGGTAGCGTGGTTGCCAGAAATCCCGCTGTCACTCGCCACCTACGCGGTGCGCCTTCAGAATTTTCCTACATAATCACGGCAATAAACGCCAGCTGGCGTCATTAAACACCATGATTTCTCAAACAAAATCGTTAAAACTCCACCATCAGAAATGTCTGGTTCGAAGCGTGATATAGCGCGATTAGCCTGCGCAATGCTGCGCTGTCCTGGCCATCAACCGGCCAGTGCGCACCTTATCCTTTCTGCACCCTGGCGGAATCCTAGGGGTTCGTGCTTCATCTATTGCGTTCTGTCTGTCAGCCACGTTGCTCAGGAGTATTCGTGACAGGGAAAGACTGCATTCAGGCCCGTTAACGTGAACGGGCGACAACATGCCCTGAGAGGCATGAGGAGTTGCCATGCATTATCCTGTTGTTACTTTTCGACCCTCACCGCGCCTGCTGGCGCTCCTCATCCCGTTTCTGCTCAGCGCCTGTGGTGGCGGTGGTGGCGGCGGCGGTAGTAGCGGCGGAGGCAGCACCCTGACCCCGGTCACGCCGGTCGTTGAACCTGCGGTGCCGGCCACGGCCGCCAGCAATAAAGTAGGCATCATTGACTCTGGTCTGGCCCCGGGCCGCAGCGAAATTAATTACGCCAACGTGAATTTCTCCAGTTATGTCAACAGCAACACCGCGCTGAATGACAACATGGGGATCAACGGGCACGGCACGCTGGTGGCGATGACGCTGCTGGGGCTGTCGCCTGACAGCGCGCTGTATGTGGCGCAGGCGTCACAAAATAATATTTTCAGCTACGACAATACTGCGCGCGCCGTGCAGGGCTTAGTGGCACAGGGCGTACGCATCTTCAATATGTCCTACGGTTCGCAGGAGCGCCTCACCAGCCAGCAGGCGCTAACCGATGCGCGCCAGCGCTATCAGTCACTGTATCAGGGGCTCAACGCGGTGGCTGCGGCAGATGGGCTGGCGGTGATGATCACCGGCAACAACAGCGGCGCCACGCCGGCACCGGACGTGCTGACACCGCTGATGTATAACGACCCGCAGCTGGCACGTAATCTGCTGGCGGTGACCGGTATCCTGAGTCATACCGGTTATGACCTGCCAGGCCGCGCAGCCGGCACCGGACCGTTTGACGCCTGCGGCGCGGCCGCCGCGTGGTGCCTGACCGCGCCGGGCTATACCGATTACCTGTATCAAAACTCCGACGGCAGCTGGGTGCAGGCGCGCAGCTACGGCACCTCGTTTGCCGCACCGCGCGTGACGGCTGCGGCCTCGCAGCTGCTGCAGCGTTTCCCGTGGATGAGCGGCCATAACCTGCAGCAAACCCTGCTGACCACCGCCACCTACCGCAGTGATGCGCACGATAACGTCGCCGACAGCGCCAACGGGCGGCCATACAATGAGACGTTCGGCTGGGGCGATCTTAACGCCGCCAAAGCCTTAAACGGGCCGGGACAATTCTGGGCAGAGGACTTCAGTGCGCGCCTCGACGGCGGCCAGTATGTGTTCAGCAATGACATCAGCGGCGATCGCGGGCTGGTGCTGGACGGCAGCGAACGCGGCGGTACGCTGCAGCTGACCGGCAACAACAGCTATCAGGGCCTGACGCAGGTCTCCGCCAATAGCCTGCTGATTGACGGTACGATTGCCGGCAATGCGCTGGTAAACGGCAGCGGCAAACTGGGTGGCAGCGGACGCATCGGCGGCAATCTGGTCAACCAGGGATCGGTTAACGGCGGCCTGCAGGTAGCGGGCAATTATCAGCAGAGCGCCGACGGTACGCTCAACGTCACGCTGAACAATCCGCTGCGCGTGACCGGCAACGCGGCGCTTGACGGCACGCTAAACCTGGCGCCGCCCTCCGCCAGCTACGTGGTGAAACAGCAGGAAACGTTGCTGACCAGCGGCGGCGGCGTGAGCGGTCAGTTTAGCCAGGTCAATACCGGCGTATTTCTCGACGGTTCCGTCAGCTATGACGCCCACAGCGTTACCGGCCAGCTAACGCGTAAAAACACCGCCGCGGCGGCACAGGCGATGGGAATCGATAGCACCAGCGCGCAGCAAACCAGCCGCAACCTGGAGCAGGCGTTTGAGCTGGCGGACCGCTGGCAGGGTAAGGCGACGCTGAGCAGTGCGCAGCAGTCAGCGCTGGCGGCCGCAGGCGCCTTCCAGACGCTGGCGGACACCCGCAGCGCACAGGCGGCGATCAACTCCCTGTCCGGCCAGGCGCATGCCTCCGGCAATGCGGTGCTGTCCAACGCGCTTGATTATCAGACGCGCCTGCTCAACAACCGCATCGATGATGCCAGCGAACAGGGGCGCTTCGGCTTCTGGCTGGAGAGCGGTCAGCTGCGCGGTTCGCTCGATCAGGATGGCTATCTCGGCAACCGCTATCGCAATACCCTGACCGCGCTGGGTGCCGACAGCGATTTTGGCCTGCCCGGCCTGCGCCTCGGCATCGCCTGGACGCACACTCAGCTTGATGCCACCTATGACGACACCGGCGGCAACAGCCAGAACAGCCTGCAGGGCGTAATGCTGTATGGGCGCTATGCGGTGACGCCAGCCTGGTACTGGCAGGGCAATCTCAGCTATCAGCATGGACGCGACAAACTGCAGCGCCTGGTGCTGCTGGATGAAGCTGCACCGGTCTCCTCTTCCGCCCGCACTGACAGCTGGCAGGCAGCGTTACAGAGCGGCTATCGCTGGACGCTACAGGAGGATTATCGCATTGAGCCCTATCTCGGCTGGCGTGAAACCGGCCTGCAAACCGGCAGCTTCAGCGACAGCGGCAGCGCGTTTGGTCTGCAGGGCGACGGCGACAGCTATCGCCGCAGCGTCGGTTACGGTGGCCTGAATCTCAGCGCGCGCCAGGACTGGTCGGCGGGCTGGTGGAGCATGCTGAGCCTGTACGGCGAATACCAGTACGCGTTCAGCAATCCGTCGATGGACGTCAGCGCGCGCTGGAGCGGCTTCGGCAGCGGTCAGCAGAGCTTTACCATCCCGGGTATGCAGCTCGATCGCCGCTCGCAGTGGTTTGGTGTGCGGGTTGATCTGGTGCAGTCGGCACGCGCGCGGCTGTTTCTGCGTGCCGACCGCCACGTGGCCGATAGCGGCGATGAGAAGGTGCTGCGCGGCGGTGTCGACGTCACGTTCTAAAGGTTACGACTGCGGCCAGATATGGTCGATGATCAGCTGTACCGAGCGATTGCCGCGGTATTCGTTGATATCCAGCTTGTAGGCCAGCTGCACCTGACGCACGCTGCTGTCTGGCCACAGGCTGGTGTCGACGTTAAAAGCGATACCATCCAGTAACGGGCCGCCGCCCAGCGGCTCGACCATCACCTTAAGGTGACGCTCGCCCACCAGACGCTGCTGCAACAGCTTAAACTGACCGTCGAACACCGGCTCCGGAAACGCCTGGCCCCAGGGGCCGGCTTCCCGCAGCATTTCCGCGGTGTGCAGGGTAAACTCCTGCGCATGCAGTTCGCCATCGGACCACATCACGCCCTGCAGCGCCTCGCCTTCCAGCCATTCGTCGATCAGCGCGGCAAAGCGCTGGCGGAACTCATCGTACTTCGCCTCTTCCAGCGACAGCCCCGCCGCCATGGCGTGCCCGCCAAATTTGATGATCAGGCCAGGATAGAGCGTGTCGATGCGTTCCAGCGCGTCGCGCAGGTGCAGCCCGGCAATCGAACGGCCAGAGCCCTTCAGCGTGCCGTCACCGGCGGGCGCGAAGGCGATGACCGGGCGGTGGAAGCGCTCTTTCAGGCGTGACGCGAGAATGCCAACTACGCCCTGATGCCACTCCGGGTGATAAAACGCCAGCCCGAGCGGCAGATCGCGATGCTGGCGCTCCAGCTCATCGCACAGCGCCAGCGCCTCGCTCTTCATGCCCTGCTCAATCTCTTTGCGCGTCTGATTAAGCGCATCAAGTTCGCTGGCCAGCATGCGCGCCTGGGCAATATCTTCTGTCAGCAGCAGCGCAACGCCAACCGACATATCGTCCAGCCGGCCGGCAGCATTGAGGCGTGGCCCGACGGCAAAACCGAGGTCGCTGGCCGCCAGCTGACGCGCATCGCGGTTAGCAATCTCCAGCAGCGCGCGGATGCCGGCACGGCATTTGCCGGCGCGGATGCGGCTCAGCCCCTGCCACACCAGAATGCGGTTGTTGGCATCCAGCGGCACCACGTCGGCCACGGTACCGAGCGCCACCAGATCCAGCAGTTCGGCCAGATTGGGTTCACTGCGTCCGTCGCTGAACCAGCTCAGCTGACGCAGATGGGCACGCAGCGCCAGCATCAGATAAAACGCCACGCCCACGCCTGCCAGCGAACGCGACGGGAATGCGCTGTCGCTCAGGTTAGGGTTAACGATGGCCTCTGCCGCCGGCAGCGTTTCGCCCGGCAGGTGGTGATCGGTGATCAGTACCGGAATACCGTGCTGGTGCGCGGTGTCGACGCCCGCGTGCGACGAAATACCGTTATCCACGGTGAGGA
Source organism: gamma proteobacterium symbiont of Scutellera amethystina (assembly GCF_059730845.1). Lineage (NCBI taxonomy): Bacteria > Pseudomonadati > Pseudomonadota > Gammaproteobacteria > gamma proteobacterium symbiont of Scutellera amethystina. The sequence goes on along the minus strand of NZ_AP035935.1, from coordinate 913,673 downwards.
TCAGCTCCGCGCCGCGCGCGCGCGCCTGCTCCACCACTTCCGGGCTCAGGCCATAGCCGTCCTCAAAGCGGTTCGGCACCAGATAATCGACGTTGCCGCCCATGCTGCGCAGCGCCAGCACGGTGAGCGCAGTGCTGGTGGCACCATCGGCATCGAAATCACCTACCACCACGATGCGGCGTTGCTGCTGCAGCATCTGGTGCAGCAGCGTCACAGCGCGCTCAATGCCGCCAAGGCTTTGCCACGGCAGCAGGAATTTCGCGCCGCGTTCCAGTTCGGCGGCGTCTTTGACACCGCGTTGCAGGTAGAGACGACGCAGCAGCGGCGGTAAATCATCGGGTAACTGCGCGTCGGCCTGGGCTTCACGCCGACGTAATTCTACAGAGTGCATCACTGTGTCTTAACCACCACGCTTCTGGCCGTCCAGCACCTGCTTCAGCTCCTGCGGTCCCTGGTAGCCAGGAATCATCATGCCGCTGTCGGTGAGGATGGCGGGCGTGCCCTGAATACCAAACAGAATGCCCAGCTTGTAGTGCTGGTCGAGATTGATTTTGCAGCTCGCCGGCGCATCCATTTGCGGTGCGTCGCCTTTCATTGCGGCATCAAACGCCTTGTTGCGATCGGCGCTGCACCAGATGGCGGTCATGGCTTTCTCCACCTGGCCGTGCAGGCCTTCACGCGGGAACGCCAGATAGCGCACGGTGATGCCCAGCGCGTTGTAGTCAGCCATCTGCTCGTGCAGCTTGCGGCAGTAGCCGCAGGTGATGTCGGTAAATACGGTGATCACGTGCTGCTCTTTCGGCGCTTTGTAGACAATCATTTCCGGTGCCAGCGCGGCGACTTTTTTCTCCAGCAGCTGATTGGTGACATTCACCGGCTGCGCGCCGCTGACATCGTACAGCGGGCCCTGAATCATGTGTTTGCCGTCTTCGGTGACGTACAGCACGCCGCTTTCGGTCATCACCGTTTTGATACCCGGTAGCGGCGACGGCTGGATTTCCGCCTGCTGCATACCCAGTTTTTTCAGTGATTGCTGAATCGCGCTGTCATCGGCATAGGCCAGCGCAGAAAAGGCGCTGACCAGCAGAGCCAGCGTCGTAATAGTTTTTTTCATCTCAAATCCTTGTTGCCGCTGCTCAGGCGCGCGGATGATGCTGTTGATGTAACTGACGCAGGCGCTCAGTCGCCACGTGCGTGTAAATCTGGGTGGTCGACAGGTCGCTGTGCCCCAGCAACATCTGTACGACGCGTAAATCGGCACCATGGTTCAGTAAATGTGTGGCAAATGCGTGGCGCAGCACGTGCGGTGACAGCTTTTCGCTGTCGATGCCGGCAAGGGTGGCATAGTGTTTGATGCGATGCCAGAAGGTCTGGCGTGTCATCTGCTGCGCGCGGTTGCTGGGGAACAGCACATCAATGGTCTGCCCGTTCAGCAGCCACGGCCGCCCGTGTTCCATATAGTGCTCCAGCCAGTAAATGGCTTCTTCACCTAATGGCACCAGCCGCTCTTTATTGCCTTTACCGATGACGCGCACCACGCCCTGACGCAGGCTGACATCACTCAACGTCAGACCGACCAGCTCAGAGACGCGCAGCCCGGTAGCGTACAACAGCTCCAGCATCGCTTTGTCACGCAGTTCAAGCGGTATGTCCGTCGCTGGAGCCTGTAACAGGCGCTCGACCTGATTTTCTGACAGGTCTTTTGGCAGGCGCTGCGGCAATTTCGGCGCTGATAACAGCGCGCTGGGATCGTCACTGCGCAGCTTTTCGCGGTACAGATACTGAAACAGACGGCGCATCGCGCTCAGGGTACGCGCTGAGCTGGTGGCTTTGTAACCGCCCTCAATCCGCTCAGCCAGAAACTGCTGTAAATCAGCGGCTTCCAGCGTCAGCAGCGTGCGCTCATGGTGGTGCAGCCAGGCAGTGAGCGTCTGCAAATCCTGACGATAGGACGCCAGCGTGTTCTGCGCCAGGTTGCGCTCAATCCAGAGCGCGTCGAGAAACTGTTCTATCAGATCGCTGTCCTGCACTGTTGCCCCTCGCCGTGTGAAATCGTGCTCATTATGCCTGAAACTGGCCTGCTTCTGGTACAATTGCGCCAGAGTGAGTTTCAGTCAGAGCATTAATTGCATGAATATCGGTCTGTTTTACGGTTCCAGTACCTGTTACACCGAGATGACGGCGGAGAAAATCCGCGACTTTATCGGTGAAGAATTAGTCACACTGCATAACCTGAAAGATGACGATCCGTCGCTGATGGAGCAGTACGATTTACTGATTCTCGGTATTCCGACCTGGGATTTCGGCGAACTGCAGGAGGACTGGGAAGCGGTGTGGCAACAGCTGCCGGCGCTCAACCTGCAGGGCAAAATTGTAGCGCTGTACGGCATGGGCGACCAGGTCGAGTACAGCGAATGGTTCCTTGATGCGCTGGGTATGCTGCACGAACTGCTGCTGCCGATGGGCGTGCAGTTTGTCGGTTACTGGCCGCTCGAAGGCTACCAGTTCACCAGTAAAAAACCGCTGACCGCCGATGGTCAGCAGTTTGTCGGTCTGGCGCTCGACGACGTTAATCAGTTTGAGCTGAGCGAAGCGCGCGTCGAGCAGTGGTGCGAACAGATTCTGACCGAAACCGCCGCGCTGCTTTAATGCGGCGTCGCGCCATCCAGCAAAAAACAGCGGGCGCGTAACGCGCGCCACGCGTCGGGCGGCATGCTGTCGTGCAGCAGCCACAGCCGCCAGCGCTGCCCGCGACGGTTACGCAGCACCAGCAACACGCCCCACGGTAGCCAGTCTGGCTGCCGTTGCGCCTGCCAGCGCTCACCGCGCCAGTACCAGTCACCCTTGTCATCCAGCATGAGCGCTCCGCAGCGCTGCTGCAGGCGACGCGCGTTACGCCAGCACTGCAGGGTCAGCAGGATGACTACCACGACCTGAACCCAGGCCCAGCCCGCCGGCCAGTGGCAGCTCAGCAACAGCGCGCCACATAGCACGAACAGCGTCACATTCAGCACCCGCGCGCTGCGTGACGCGTGCAGATTACATTGCCACCGGCCCGCGTTCACGGTTGCGCTGCTGAATCAGTTTCACCATGCGTTTGAACTCGGGATCGGCCGGTTCGCCGTGGTTCATCATCCAGTTAAACAGGTCCGGATCGTCGCTCTTCAGCAGCGCGACAAACACCTGCTTGTCGCTGTCGCTCAGCGAATCATACTCATATTTAAAGAACGGCATGATCGAGACATCCAGCTCCAGCATGCCGCGACGGCATGCCCACTGGACGCGCGCTTTGTCATGAATATCCATGTGTCTTCTTCCACAGCTGATAACAGTGGCGCTCAGTGTACCTGCTTTTTCGCCGCGCTGCAGGCGTGCAACCGGACGCTGCGCGCGATGACGCACAGCAATGCCACCGGTTACAGGGTTATCACGCGATTTGTGCGCCAGATTCCGCAAACAGGTTGCAATGGCGCACTGCTCTTTTAACATTGGTAAGCATATTACTGGATAAACCTTATTGATCAGGACGGACTCATGCCGATTTTCACCCTTCCGCCTCGCCAGCCCGCTGCGGCGTCGCGCCTGCCTTTAACGCTGATGTCGCTCGACGAGTGGGCGCTGGTATCGGTGCAGGGCAAAGATAGCACCTCTTATCTGCAGGGTCAGCTGACGCTGGACGTGGCGGCGCTGGACGCAGCGCAGCATCGCCCGGCAGCGCACTGTGATGCCAAAGGCAAAATGTGGAGCAATCTGCGTCTGTTCCATCGTGGAGAAGGTTATGCCTATGTTGTGCGGCGCAATCTGCGCGAGCAGCAGGTGACCGAACTGAAGAAGTATGCGGTGTTCGCCAAAGTGACCATTGCGGCCGATGATGACGCAGTCCTGCTCGGCGTTGCCGGTTTTCAGGCGCGCGCCGCGCTGGCTAACGTTTTCGCCACGCTGCCGGATGCCACAACCCCAGTGGTACAGCAGGATGACACCACCCTGCTGTGGTTCGCCGAGCCAGCCGAGCGTTTTCTGCTGGTCACCACGCCGGCGCAGGCCGAAGCGCTGCAGCAGAAGCTGGCCGGGGAAGCGCAGCTGAATGACAGCACGCAGTGGCTGGCGCTGGATATTGCGGCGGGCGTGCCGGTCATTGACAGCGCCACCACGGCGCAGCTGATTCCGCAGGCCACCAACCTGCAGGCGCTGGATGCCATCAGCTTTAAAAAAGGCTGTTACACCGGCCAGGAAATGGTGGCGCGCGCCAAATTCCGCGGCGCCAACAAACGTGCGCTCTACTGGCTGGCGGGCAGCGCCAGCAAAGTACCGGACGCAGCCAGTTCGCTGGAGTTGCAGATGGGCGACAAATGGCGTCGCACCGGCACGGTGCTGAGCGGCGTACAGCTGGATGATGGCAGCGTGTGGGTGCAGGCGGTGCTGAACAACGATCTGGAGCCGGACAGCGTGCTGCGCGTTGAAGGCGATGAGAGCGGTAAGCTGACCATCCAGCCGCTGCCCTATTCGCTGGAAGAGTAACGGTTACGGCTGGTATGCCGCAGGGTCGCCATCAGTGGCGACCCTGGCCTTGTTACATCACGTAAAAATAGATGGCGCAAAAGTGCAGCACGCTGCCGCCCAGCACGAAACCGTGCCAGATGGCATGATTGTACGGGATACGGCGCGACACATAGAAAATTACCCCGAGTGAATAGACAATCCCGCCCGCCGCCAACAGCCAGACGCCGCCGGCCGACAGTTTGGTTGCCAGCTGATAAATCACTACCAGCGACAGCCAGCCCATGCTGAGATAGGTCACCAGCGACAGCACTTTAAAGCGATGCGCAATGGTCAGCTTAAAGATGATGCCCGCCAGCGCCAGACTCCAGATCACCACCATCAATCCCTGCGCCAGCGGCGATTGCAGCCCGACCAGCAGAAACGGCGTGTAAGTCCCGGCGATCAGCAAATAGATGGCGCAGTGGTCAAATTTCTTCAGCCAGTATTTGGCACGCTGATGCGGAATGGCGTGATACAGCGTCGAGGCGAGGAACAGCAGAATCATGCTGCCACCGTACAGGCTATAGCTGGTAATGGCAGTGATATTCGCCTGCATTTCAACGGCCTGGGTCAACAGCAACACCAGCCCCACGATGCCAAACACACAGCCCAGGCCGTGGCTGATGCTGTTGGCGATCTCTTCGGCCAGTGAATAGCCCTGGGCAATAAGTCGGTTCTGTACCATGGCGTCGGATTCCTGAACATCGTAACGAAAGTTGTGCTTTTTCTGTGCACCAGAGTAGCGAAGAACAATTTCAGAGTACACATGTACGCTAAAATTATTCTGTGAAGAGGTGTGACAACCCAGCGGCAAACCAATCTGTTACACTGAGGCTTCTTTTTGCCGTGAGCGCCGCCCGAATGTTTTCACACAGCGACCTGTCCCGTTTGAATGACCTTGAGATGCAGGTTTATCACTTCATCATCAAACACCGGGAAAGTGTCAGTTATATGACCATCCGCGAACTGGCGGCGCAGGCGGGCGTCTCGACCACCACGGTGCTGCGCTTCTGCCGCAAAATGCACTGTGACGGCTGGTCAGAATTCCGTATCCGTTTTCGCCTGGCGCAGGAGGAAAGCGCGCCGGTGCTGCTGCCCTCCGGTGTCGGTGAAATGCTGAGCTTTTTTAAAAGCATCAATAACGCAGAATTTGATCAGCAGATTGCCACCGCGGCGCAAATGATTATTGAGGCTGAGCACATTTTCTTTATTGGTGCTGGTACTTCAGGCAGCCTTGGCAAATATGGTGCGCGCTATTTTTCTAATATTGGCAAATTCAGCCATCACATCGATGATCCTTATTACCCGGTGAGTAAGAGCGCCTGGGAAAATGCGCTGGCGATTATTTTATCCGTTTCTGGCGAAACCGAAGAGATCCTGCGCTTTGCCAGTCAGTTCAGTCTGCATCACTGTAAAATCATCTCCATCACCAATCACGACAACTGCTCGCTGGCGAAAATGGCGGATTTCAATCTCTCCTATCATGTGCCGCAGGAGAAACTGCCTGACCGCTACGATATTACCACTCAGGTACCGGTGATTTATATTCTGGAGACGCTGGGCCGTTATATTGCCCGCCTCACGCAGGTATAAAACAGCCTGTTTTTCGGCGGTAACAAGTCACATTTCCGCGCCGGTGTTATAGCGTGACTTTGCTATTTCAGTTGTTACACTGCGGGCAGTATTATTTTCGCCAACAGCGTGACGAGGTATTGAAATGAGTGAAGGATTGCAGTTACCCAGCGGATTTCTCTGGGGCGGCGCGGTGGCAGCCCATCAGGTTGAGGGCGGCTGGGATCAGGGCGGCAAAGGCGTCAGTATCGCCGATGTTCTCACCGGCGGCGCACACGGCGTAGATCGCGTCATCACGCCCGGCGTTCAGCCCGGCCAGCACTATCCCAACCATCAGGCGGTGGAATTCTATTCGCACTACAAACAGGACGTGGCGCTGTTTGCCGAGATGGGTTTCAAATGCTTCCGCACCTCGATTGCCTGGACGCGCATTTTCCCCAACGGCGATGAACTGCAGCCCAATGAAGCCGGCCTGCAATTTTACGATGACCTGTTTGATGAACTGCTGAAATATGGCATCGAACCGGTGATTACCCTGTCGCACTTTGAGATGCCTTATCATCTGGTTAAAGAGTACGGCGGCTGGGCTAATCGCAAAGTGGTCGATTTCTTTGTGCGCTTCAGTGACGTGGTGATGACGCGCTATCGCCACAAGGTGAAGTACTGGATGACCTTCAATGAAATCAATAATCAGCGCAACTGGCAGTATCCGCTGTTCGGCTACTGCTGCTCCGGCGTGGTGTTCACCGAGCATGAAAAGCCCGAGCAGACGATGTATCAGGTGATGCATCACCAGTTCATCGCCAGTGCCAAAGTGGTGAAGCGTGGCCACGAAATCAACCCGGATTTCCAGATTGGCTGCATGATCGCCATGGTGCCGGTCTATCCGTTCTCCTGCCATCCGGACGACGTGATGCGCGCACAAGAGTCAATGCATCAGCGCTACGTGTTCAGCGATGTGCAGATGCGCGGCGCGTACCCGGCTTATACGCTGAAAGAGTGGGCGCGCAAGGGCTATCACATTGCGATGGAAGCCGATGACGCCGAAACGCTGCGTCAGGGCTGCTGCGACTACATCGGTTTCAGCTACTACATGAGCAACGCGGTGGACACCAAAGCCAGCGGCGTCGACGACCCGATCACCGGCTTCGACGGCGTAGTGCCTAATCCGCACGTTAAAGCGTCCGACTGGGGCTGGCAGATTGATCCGGTCGGCCTGCGCTATGTGCTGAACGCGCTGTATGAGCGCTATCAGAAGCCGCTATTTATTGTTGAGAACGGCTTTGGTGCCATTGATAAAGCCAATGCTGAGGGCGTGATTGAAGATGACTACCGCATTGATTATCTGCGCGCGCACATCGAAGAGATGAAAAAAGCGGTGGCGCTGGATGGCGTCGATCTGCTGGGCTATACGCCGTGGGGCTGCATCGACTGCGTCTCCTTTACCACCGGCCAGTACAGCAAGCGCTACGGCTTTATCCACGTCGATAAAAACGATGATGGCAGCGGCAGCTTTGCCCGCTCGAAGAAGAAAAGCTTCGCCTGGTATCAGCAGGTGATCGCCAGCAATGGTGAAGTGCTGTAACGCTAATGGCGCGCGACGTGTTGATGTGCGCCGCGCGCTCACAGGCTATTTATGACGGGCCGCTCAACGCCCGCCTGACGCATCAATAAAGCTGCCGGTGACGTATGAAGCGGCGTCACTGGCCAGCCAGGCAATGGCGGCAGCGATCTCCTCCGCCTGGCCGCCGCGCTGCATCGGCAGCGATGCCGCGAGACGATCAACGCGCCCCGGCTCGCCGCCGTCGGCATGCATATCGGTGTAGATCAGCCCTGGCCGCACGCTGTTGACGCGAATCCCCTGCGCCGCCACTTCCAGTGACAATCCTCTGGTCAGCGTGTCCATCGCGCCTTTCGACGCCGCATAATCGACATACTCATTGGGCGAGCCGGTACGCGCAGCCGCTGACGAGACGTTAACAATGGCGCCGCCCTGACCGCCGTGTGCGGTGCTCATGCGTTTTACCGCTTCGCGGCAGCAGATAAACGTGCCGGTGACATTGGTTGCCAGTACGCGCTGAATGCGCGCGGCATCCAGATCTTCCACCCGGCACTGGGAGAAGAGAATACCGGCGTTATTCACCAGTACGCGCAGCGCACCCGGCTGCAGATCCAGTTGCTGAAACATGCGCACCACCTGCGCTTCGTCGGCAATATCCGCCTGTAAGGCAAACGCGCTGCCGCCCTGCGCTTCGATATCTGCTACCACCTGCAACGCTTCTGCTGCGCGCTGCCGGAAATTGATTGCCACGCGATAACCCGCCTGCGCCAGCAGCAGCGATGTTGCCCGTCCAATTCCGCGGCTACCGCCGGTGACCAGTGCCAGATTCATATGCTTCTCCCATAAAAAAAAGGCCGACAAATTGGCCTTTAGTATTACTGAAGGGTTTGGATTACGCCTGCAAATTACTGGTATTCGCTCATCGGAACGCATGAACAGAACACATTGCGATCGCCAAACACATCGTCGAGACGCTTAACGGTCGGCCAGTATTTGTTGGCGCTGCCGGCCGGGAAGACCGCCAGCTCGCGGCTGTACGGATGAGTCCAGTCGCCGACGATTTCCATCTGGGTATGCGGTGCATTCACCAGCGGGTTGTCGTCAGCCGGCCATTCACCGTCGGCTACGCGATCGATTTCCATGCGGATCGCCAGCATCGCGTCAATAAAGCGGTCCAGCTCGATTTTGCTCTCAGATTCGGTCGGCTCGACCATCAGCGTGCCGGCGACCGGGAACGACATGGTCGGCGCATGGAAGCCGTAGTCGATCAGGCGTTTCGCGATATCCAGCTCGCTGATGCCGGTCTGCTCTTTCAGCGGACGAATGTCGAGAATGCACTCATGCGCCACGCGGCCGTCGCGGCCGGCGTACAGAATCGGGTACGCCGACTGCAGCCGGCTGGCGATGTAGTTGGCGTTGAGAATCGCCACCGAGCTGGCCTGCTTCAGCCCTTCTGCGCCCATCATGCGAATGTACATCCAGCTAATGGGCAGAATAGATGCGCTGCCGAACGGTGCCGCAGAAACCGCGCCCTGCTGGGTCAGCACGCCGTCAATCTGCACCACGCTATGGCCCGGTACGAATGGTGCCAGATGCGCTTTTACCCCGATGGGCCCCATGCCCGGACCGCCACCGCCGTGCGGAATGCAGAAGGTTTTGTGCAGGTTGAGATGCGACACGTCAGCGCCAATGTAGCCAGGCGTGGTGATCCCGACCTGCGCGTTCATGTTTGCGCCGTCGAGGTACACCTGGCCGCCGTACTGATGCACGATCTGGCACACTTCGCGAATGGTCTCTTCGTAGACGCCGTGCGTCGACGGATAGGTCACCATGATGCACGACAGCGCGTCACCGGCCTGCGCTGCTTTTTCACGCAGATCGCCGAGATCGATGTTGCCCTGCTTATCACAGGCCACCACCACCACCGCCATGCCCGCCATCTGCGCGGACGCCGGGTTGGTGCCGTGCGCCGAGCTCGGGATCAGACAGATCGTGCGGCCCGCTTCATTACGGCTCTCATGATAGCGGCGGATGGCCAGCAGACCGGCGTATTCGCCCTGCGCACCAGAGTTCGGCTGCATGCACAGCGCATCGTAACCGGTGAGCTGGACCAGCCACTGTGACAGCTGGCCGATCATCTGCAGATAACCGCTCGCCTGCTCTGCCGGACAGAACGGGTGCAGTTCAGCGAATTCCGGCCAGGTGATGGGAATCATTTCGGCGGCGGCATTCAGTTTCATGGTGCATGAGCCGAGCGGGATCATTGCCTGATTCAGCGCCAGATCCTTTTTCTCCAGGCTGTGCATATAGCGCATCATCTCAGTTTCGCTGTGATGACGGTTGAACACCGGATGGGTAAGGAATTCGCTGGTACGCTGCTGGCCTGCCGGAATGGCGCTATTTTCCGCCGCCACCGCGGCGTCCAGCGCCTCGATATCCTGGCCGTGCGCATCGCCCAGCAGAATGGCAAACAGTGCCAGCACGTCTTCACGCGTGGTGGTTTCATCCAGCGTGATACCGACCGCATTGAGGATATCGCTGCGCAGGTTGACGCCGAAGCTCAGCGCACGGTTCAGCACCGCCGCTTTGTCCGTGACTTCAACGGTCAGCGTATCGAACCAGCTGTGATGGCGCAGCTTCAGGCCGCCGTTTTGCAGGCCTGCCGCCAGAATCGAGGTCAGACGGTGAATGCGCGAGGCAATGCGCTTCAGTCCGGCCGGGCCATGGTAAACCGCGTACAGGCCGGCGATATTCGCCAGCAGCACCTGTGAAGTACAAATGTTGGAGTTGGCTTTCTCACGGCGGATGTGCTGTTCGCGCGTCTGCATCGCCATGCGTAGCGCGGTGTTACCGGCGGCATCGCGTGACACACCGATGATACGGCCCGGCATGGAGCGCTTGTGCTCATCACGGCTGGCAAAGAAGGCCGCGTGCGGACCGCCGTAGCCCATCGGTACGCCAAAGCGCTGGGCGGAACCGAAGACGATATCAGCACCCTGTTTGCCCGGCGCCTCCAGCTGCACCAGCGCCATGAAATCCGCCGCCACGCTCACCACCACTTTGCGGCTTTTCAGCTCAGCAATCAGTTCACGGTAGTCGTGCACTTCTCCGCTGGTACCAACCTGCTGCAGCAGCACGCCAAACAGATCTTCGTGCTCGCGGGCTTTTTCGGCGCGATCGATAATCAGCTCAAAGCCAAAGGTTTCGGCGCGGGTGCGCACCACATCCAGCGTTTGCGGATGGATGTCATCGGCGATAAAGAATTTTGTCGCGTTTTTCAGCTTGCTGACGCGTTTAGCCATCGCCATCGCTTCGGCGGCCGCGGTGGCTTCATCCAGCAGCGAAGCTGAAGCAATATCCAACCCGGTGAGATCGAGCGTCAGGGTCTGGAAGTTGAGCAGCGCTTCCAGACGGCCCTGCGACACTTCCGGCTGATATGGCGTGTACGCCGTGTACCAGCCCGGGTTTTCCAGCATGTTGCGCAGAATCACCGGCGGGGTGATCACGGCGCTGTAACCCATTCCAATCCAGGATTTATAACGCTGATTCTGGCTGGCAATGGCTTTCAGCTCTGCCAGCGCCTGCTGTTCAGTCGCGGCATCGCCTACCGCCGGCGGGCCTGGCAGCTGGATATCAGCAGGCACAATTGAAGCGATCAGCGAAGCCAGCGAGCTGGCACCAATCGCTTCCAGCATGGTGGCCTGCTGCGCGGCATCAGGACCGATATGGCGCTCAATAAAAGCACCGTTATGTTCGAGCTGGCTGAGAGTCTGGGTCATTTACAGTACATCCTGAATCGGGCTGGGTGACAAAATGGCATTAAATCAGGCAGATAAAAAAGAAGGCGCCGCAGTGCAGCACCTTCAGAGACTACCGGTTACTCGTCGATGGACGCTTTGTAGGCAGCGGCATCGAGCATCGCGTCGAGCTCGGACTCGTCGCTGGCTTTGATGCGAAACAGCCAGCCGGCGGCATACGGTTCGCTGTTAACCAGCTCCGGGGCATCGCCCAGCTCTTCGTTGACCGCCACGATTTCACCGCTCAACGGGGCATAGATATCCGATGCCGCTTTCACGGATTCGGCTACCGCACAGTCGTCACCGGCGGCAAAGCTGGCGCCCACGTCAGGCAGGTCGACAAACACCATGTCGCCCAGCAGTTCCTGCGCGTGTTCGGTGATGCCCACGGTAAACGTACCGTCAGCTTCTTTACGCACCCACTCGTGGCTATCACGGTACTTCAATTCATTTGGCACATTGCTCATCGCCATTTCTCCTGAAAAAAAAATTACTGAGCGACCGGCTTGCCGGCGCGAACAAAAATAGGTTTAGTCACTTTCACCGGCATTTCACGATTGCGGATTTCAACAATCGCCTGCTCACCGATACTGGCCGGCACGCGCGCCAGCGCAATGCTGTAGCCCAGCGTTGGCGAGAAGGAGCCGCTGGTAATGATGCCCTGCTGCGGCTGTCCCTGCGCATCGGTAAAGCGCACCGTCAGACCGTTACGCAGCACGCCTTTTTCGGTCATCACCAGCCCGACCAGCTTTTCCGTGCCGTTCTCGCGCTGTGCTTCCAGCGCCTCACGGCCAATGAAATCACGGTCGGCGGGCTCCCAGCTGATGGTCCAGCCCATGTTGGCGGCCAGCGGCGAAACGCCTTCATCCATCTCCTGACCATACAGATTCATGCCGGCTTCAAGACGCAGCGTATCGCGTGCGCCCAGTCCGGCTGGTTTCACGCCTGCGGCCAGCAGTTGCTGCCAGAAATCTGCGGCCTGAGCGGCAGGCAGGGCGATTTCATAACCGGCTTCACCGGTATAACCGGTGGTGGCGATAAACAGATCGTCGGCCTGTACGCCAAAGAACGGCTTCATGCCTGCCACCGCGTCACGCTGTGCCGCGCTTAACAGGCTCTGTGCTTTTTGCTGCGCGTTCGGTCCCTGTACGGCGATCAGCGCCAGATCGTCACGCTCGGTGAGCGCAACCCCAAACGGCTGCGCATGCTCAGCGATCCACGCCAGATCCTTCTCGCGCGTGGCGGAGTTGACCACCAGGCGGAAGAAATCTTCGCTCATAAAGTAAACAATTAAATCATCAATGACGCCAGCTGAAGCATTCAGCATGCCGGTGTAGAGGGCTTTGCCGGGCTGAGTCAGTTTGGCGACGTCGTTGGCCAGCAGGTAACGCAGAAATTCACGGGTGCGCGCGCCGTGCAGATCGACAATGGTCATGTGGGAAACGTCAAACATTCCGGCATCGTTGCGCACCGCATGGTGCTCATCCATTTGCGAGCCGTAGTGCAGCGGCATCATCCAGCCGTGGAAGTCCACCATGCGGGCACCGCAGGTCTGATGCTGTTCGAATAGAGGCGTTTGCTGAGTCATAACCATCCTGTGAAGACAAGTGAGTGTGACGCGCCTGCGCCGTCAGTTTTGAGCGACGCAAACGTTCTCTTTACGCTGAAGTTACCACCGAATCCGGCAATTAACCATAAGGAAAACGAGGGTGAAACCTTATCATCCTTTGTGCTGCCCCGGCAGCTATGCCAGCACATCTCACTGCATTTATGTGATTTACCGCGCATATAATTCACCTGATGCGCAGTAGTTCAGCCGAATAATGGAAGCTGTACCGCAGACAAGGGAAATGGTTCGGGGACGAAAAGCATTTAGGATTAGTTAAAGTAATGCGAATTGAGGCCTGAAATTAGAATAAATCAAATGAAGGGCAATTTGGGTGCAGCGATGCACAATAATGGTGCCAGGGCGGGATTTGCAGTGACGTTACCGGGTGCGCACAGGGTCGCGATGGATAGCGACAACGCTGTGCAGTTCGTTGATTCATGAGCGGCAGCCGACTGCCACGCCCACCCTTGAGGGGATCACGTAACGTCAGTGCAGGAAAAACGGCACCTGAAACGGTGCCGTAATAAGGAGGGTTAGCGGATCCAGCCGGGCAGGTCGTTGAGGCCCATGGCCTGCTTCAGCAGTAACGGCTTCACGCCAGGCAGCGTGTCGGCCAGCTTCAGCCCGACGTCGCGCAGCAGTTTTTTTGCCGGATGATGGCCGGCAAACAGCTCACGGAAACCCTGCATGCCGGCCAGCATCAGCGCTGCGCTGTGCTTGCGGCTGCGTTCATAACGCCGCAAATAGAGATGCTGGCCGATATCTTTGCCCTGCTGATGCAGACGGCGGATTTCGCCAATCAGCTCGGCGGCATCCATAAAGCCGAGGTTAACCCCCTGCCCGGCCAGCGGATGGATGGTATGCGCCGCATCGCCCACCAGCGCCAGCCGGTGCGCAGCAAAGTTGCGGGCGTAACGCGCCATCAGCGGGAAGGTTTTCCGTTCGCTTTCCACCTGGCACAGACCAAGGCGCATATCGAATGCCACCGACAGCTGCTGGTTAAACAGCGCTTCCGGCATGGATTGCAGTCGCGCCGCTTCCTGCGGTGACAGCGACCAGACGATGGAGCACAGGTGCGGATCCTGCATCGGCAGGAAGGCCAGAATGCCGTCGCCGTGGAACACCTGGCGCGCGATGGCATCGTGCGGCATATCGGTGCGTACATTGGCCACCAGCGCGTGATGTTCGTAATCCCAGAAGGTAATCGGGATATCCGCTTTGTCACGCAGCCACGAGTTGGCCCCGTCCGCAGCAATCAGCAGGCGCGCGCTCATCATGCTGCCGTCCTGCAGGGTAATAAAGGCTTCGTTATCGCCAAACGCCACCTGCTGCAGCTGAGCCGGTGCAATCAGCGTCACGTCGCTGCACTGGCTGGCGCGCTGCCACAGCGCACTGTGAATCACTTCGTTTTCAATGATATGTCCGAGGTGCGACAGCCCCTGCTGCTCGTCATCAAAGCTGATCGAGCCAAAGCTGTCCTGATCCCACACTTCCATGCCGTGATACGCGCTGGCGCGCAGCGCGAGGATGGTGGACCAGACATCAAGTTTTTGCAGCAGACGCTCGCTGGCGGCGTTGATGGCCGAGACGCGAACCGACGCTGGCGCCGCCGCATCAAATTGTGGCTCAGGCGCTTTTTCCAGCACCGCAACGCGCAGGCCGCTGCCCTGTAAGCCACAGGCCACCGCCAGACCGACCATGCCGCCACCGGCAATCGCCACATCAAATGTTTGCATTGCTGCCCCTTAATTCATGCTTAACGCTTAACCCAGCCGAGCGTGCGCACGGCAAGTGGGTTTCGCAGCCATGGCAGGTGGTCCATTGCCACCAGCCCAAGATTTCGTCCTGCCACCAGCGGGGCATAACGGTTGGCGAACAGCCGCACCAGACCGTCGGTGACGCCAATGGTCGCCGCGCGATCCGGCTGGCGGCGCGCAGCAAAATGGTGCAACACCGCGTGGCTGCCCGGATCCTGCTGGTGACGATGCGCCGCCGCAAGGGTTTCCGCCAGCGACATCACATCGCGCAGACCGAGGTTAAAGCCCTGCCCGGCGATCGGATGCAGCGTTTGCGCCGCATTGCCAACCAGCGCCAGCCGGTGCGTCACCTGACGCTCTGCGGTCTGCAGCGCCAGCGGATAGATTTCGCGCTGGCCGGCGTGCGTAAAGCGCCCCAGCCGCCAGCCAAAGGCGCGCTGTAATTCATGCAGTAAGGTGGCATCGTCCCACTGCTTAACCGTGGCTTCGGCGGCCGCCGGATGACACCACACCAGCGACAGACGGTTGCCGGACATCGGTAACAGCGCCAGCGGGCCATGCCGGGTGAAGCGCTCAAACGCGCGGCCCTGATGCGGCAACTGCGTCGCGACGTTGGCAATCACCGCCAGCTGCTGGTAGTCGTCGCGCTGCCAGCGAATGCCGCAGGATGCCGCCAGCGGCGAGCGTGCGCCGTCAGCGGCCACCAGCAGCGCGCCCTGTAACGTTGCGCCGCTGCTGAGCGTCGCCTGCACGCTATCGGCGCTGCGGGTTACTGAGGTAACGTGATCCGGGCAGCACAGCGTCACGCCGGGTGCCTCACGCAGACGTTTAAACAGGCGCTGTCCCACGTCATACAGCTCGACCACGTTGCCCAACGCCGACAGCTGATAATCCTCAGCCTGCAGCTGAACAAACCCGCTGTGCCCGCGATCGGAGACGTGGATGTGGGTAATCGGCGTGGCGCAATCCGCCAGCGAACGCCACAGGTCAATTTCCGCCAGCTGCTGACAGGTGCCCGCCGCCAGCGCGATGGCGCGCCCGTCAAAGCCCGGGTGCGCGCGGCTGTCCGGCTGGTGACGCTCAATCAGCGTCACCGGCAACTGGCCCTGCGTCAGATGCGAAATCGCCAGTGCCAGCGTGGCGCCGGTCATGCCGCCGCCTGCAATCAGAATACTCATACGCCGCGCGCCGCCGCCATCAGTGCTTCGATCGCCTCAGCGTCTTTTACCACGCTGTCGGTCAGGTTTTCATTACCGTCGGCGGTGATGACGATGTCGTCTTCGATACGGATACCGATGCCACGATACTGCGCCGGCACTTTGGCATCCGGCGCGATATACAGGCCCGGTTCAACGGTGAGCACCATGCCGGGTTCAAGCAGGCGGTCGCGGCTGGGCGTGCCGTAGTGGCCGACGTCGTGCACGTCCAGCCCCAGCCAGTGACCAAGGCCGTGCATAAAGAACGGACGGTGCGCCTGCTCTTCAAACAGCGTATCGATATTGCCTTCCAGAATGCCCAGATCGACCAGACCGGTGATCATGATACGCACCACTTCGTCATTGACTTCATGGATGCTGATGCCCGGGCGGAACATCGACAGCGCCTTATACAGCGAGGCTAGCACGATGTCGTAGATCTCGCGCTGCGGCTGGCTGAATTTACCGTTAACCGGGAAGGTGCGGGTGATATCGCCAGCGTAGCCATGGAATTCGCAACCGGCATCAATCAGCACCAGATCGCCGTCGCGCATTTCGCTTTCGTTTTCGGTGTAGTGCAGAATGCAGCCGTTCTCACCGGAGCCCACAATGGTGTTGTAAGACGGAAAGCGCGCGCCGTGGCGGGTGAATTCGTGATGGATTTCGCCTTCCAGCTGATACTCAAACATGCCGGGACGGCACGCCTGCATCGCACGGGTATGTGCCAGCGCGCTGATTTTTCCTGCGCGGCGCAGAATGGCGATCTCGTCTTCGCTTTTAAACAGGCGCATCTCATGCACCCAGGGACGCCAGTCGGTCAGCGTCGCCGGCGCGCTGAGGTTTTGCCGGAAACCGCGGCGCAGTTTCTCCAGCGCACTGAACACCAGCGTATCCGCCTCCGCGTATTCACCCTGTGCGTGATAGACCACGTCGAGTCCGTTGAGCAGCTGGTGCAGCTGCTCGTCAATCGCATCCCACGGCAGCGCGCGGTCAACGCCCAGCTTCGCCGGCGCGGCTTCCTGACCAAGCCGACGCCCGAACCAGATCTCCGCCGTCAGGTCGCGTACGCGGTTAAACAGCACGCTGTGGTTATGATTGTCATCGCTCTTGATTAATACCAGCAGCGCCTGCGGCTCGTTGAAGCCGGTGAAGTACCAGAAGTCGCTGTTCTGGCGAAAGGGATATTCGGTGTCGTTGCTCCGCGTCACTTCAGGTGCAGCAAAAATCAAAGCCGCGCTGCCGGGCGCCATGCGGGCGATCAGCGCCTGACGACGTTGCCGGAAAGTTTCCAGTGTAATCATATTTGCACTCCCTGTAGAAAACGGGCAGCGACCTGCCCACGATGACGCGCTTAGTGTAGCGTAGGTTTTTGCACTTCCGGTGCGGTCGGCGTGCGTGGCCGGGTGAAGGTGTCATGGCACAGCAGCGCGGCAACGCGCACGTACTCAATCACCTCTTCCAGCGACTGTTCGAGCTCTTCCTGATCTTCATCTTCATCGTAGCCAAGTTGCGCAATGGTGCGCAGATCGTCAATCGCTTCGCCGGTCTCACCGGTCACTTTGTCCAGCTTCGGCTGCGTCACGCCCAGGCCCAGCAGGAAGTGATTAACCCAGCCGGCCAGCGCGTCAGCACGATCGAACACCGTGATGTCTTCCTCATCCGGCAGCATCAGCTGGAACAGGAAACCCTCTTCATCCAGCGTGTTGGCCAGGTTTTCATGCAGCGCCTGCAGCGGCTGCGACAGGCTTTGCGAGAACGCCATGCCCTCGTTAGTCAGGTCATGTACCAGGGTTTTCCAGCTGCTGTCCTGATTGCCGCCGCACAGAATGCCACACAGCAGTCCGTGCATCTCGGCGGGCGTCATGCCTACGCCCTGCTGGGAAAGTGCCGCGGCCAGCGCGTTGTAAGTGGGTGTTGCGTTCTGTAAAGACATAAGCTTTGGTCGTCGTTGGCAGAATAAGTTCGTGTTATGCTACCACCAGGTGCCTCAGGGTTTCCAGAAAAGGGGTTGTAACTTATCACGCGGGTCTATATAGTTGCGCACCTCCCAACCCATTGACAGGTAAGGGAGATGCGAACGAAGTAATCAGTCAGGATGGTGGCATGTCTGCACAACCGGTAGATATTCAGATTTTTGGTCGTTCATTGAGAGTGAATTGTCCGCCTGAACAGCAAGATGCGCTGAATCTGGCCGCAGAGGATCTCAATCAACGGTTGCAAGATTTAAAAGTTCGCACTAGAGTCACAAATACAGAGCAGCTGGTGTTCATCGCCGCGTTAAACATTTGCCACGAGCTGGCACAAGAGAAAGGTAAAACGCGCGATTACGCAGCCAATATGGAACAACGCATCCGTATGCTGCAGCAGACCATTGAGCAGGCATTAGTTGAGCAAGGTCGCATAACTGAACGTCAGGGCCCTAAATTCGAATAACACTTCATGGTACTCGTGTTAGAGTAACGGTGAAGTCAATTTTCTCTGAGATGTTTGCAAGCGGGCCAGTCCCCTGAGCCGATATTTCATACCAACAGAGTGTGACGCTCTGTAACCTGTGAGCATGCTCGGTCCGTCCGAGAAGCCTGATGGTTACGACGGCATACTCACCTTGAACCAAGGGTTCAAGGGTTACAGCCTGCGGCGGCATCTCGGAGATCTCCTCTTAGTTCCACCCTGTTATTCCCGGTGTGATAATGTGGCTAGCAACAGCCTTATCAGCCGGGGACATCATGCCAGCACTCTCTCTTCTCGACCGTCAGGATATTCGTCAGCATGTGCGCCATCTGCGCCGCAATCTTACGCCTGAGCAACAGGTTGAGGCCGCCGATCTGCTGGCTGAACATGCCATCAATTTTGCTCCGCTGGCCAGCGCACAACGCATCGCGCTGTTTCTTTCCGTCGATGGCGAAATCAATACCCGACCGCTGATTGCCAAACTGTGGCAGCAAAAGAAGCAGGTCTTTCTGCCGGTGCTGCACCCGTTTGCGCCTGGTCACCTGCTTTTTTTGCGCTACACGCCAGAAACCCCGTTGCGGCCTAACAAGCTGCGCATCCCTGAGCCACCGCTGGATATTACGCAGCTGGCGACACTCGATCAGCTGGATGTGATGCTGGTACCGCTGGTGGCATTTGACGCGCAGGGACAACGCTTAGGCATGGGCGGGGGTTTTTACGATCGCACGCTACAGCACTGGCAGCAGCATGGCTTTTTACCGCTGGGTATTGCGCACGACTGCCAGCGCGTCGATGCGCTGCCGGTGGCGGCCTGGGATGTGCCATTGCCGGCGATTCTCACGCCGTCAAAGCTTTGGCAGTGGGAAACGCTGGCGGGATAAAGACAGGGCGCCCAGCGGCGCCCTGCACTGTCAGTACAGCAGACGGGCGCGAATAGTGCCCGGAATCGCCTTCATCAGATGCAGCGCTTTCTCCGCTACATCTTCTTCGGCATCAATATCGATAACCACATAGCCCATCACTGGCGAGGTTTGCAGATACTGAGCGGCAATGTTGATGCCCTGCTCGGCAAAGATCTGGTTGATGGCGGTCAGCACGCCCGGGCGGTTTTCATGGATGTGCAGCAGGCGGCTGGCGCTGGCAGCGTGCATCGGCAGCGAGACTTCCGGGAAGTTAACTGCAGAGAGCGTCGAGCCGTTGTCAGAGTACTTGGCCAGCTTGCCAGACACTTCCAGACCGATGTTCTCCTGCGCTTCCTGCGTTGATCCGCCGATGTGCGGCGTCAGGATCACGTTGTCGAATTCGCACAGCGGCGAGTTGAACGGATCGCTATTGGTTGCAGGTTCAACCGGGAAGACGTCGATGGCCGCACCGGCGAGGTGCTTGCTGGCCAGCGCATTACACAGCGCCGGGATGTCGATCACGGTACCGCGCGCGGCGTTGATCAGCAGCGCACCAGGCTTCATCAGCGCCAGCTCTTCGCTGCCAATCATGTTCTGCGTGGACGGCGTTTCCGGCACGTGCAGGCTGACCACATCACTCATGTTCAGCAGGTCAGAGAGATGGCGCACCTGGGTGGCATTGCCCAGCGGCAGCTTGTTTTCGATATCGTAGAAAAATACGTGCATGCCAAGGCTTTCCGCCAGCACGCCGAGCTGCATCCCGATATGGCCGTAGCCAATGATACCCAGCTTCTTACCACGCGCTTCGTACGAACCGGTGGCGATTTTATTCCAGATGCCGCGGTGTGCTTTGGCGTTGGCTTCCGGAATGCCGCGCAGCATCAGCAGCATTTCGCCGATCACCAGTTCCGCGACCGAACGGGTATTGGAGAACGGGGCGTTGAACACCGGCACGCCGCGTTTCGCTGCCGCGCTGAGATCAACCTGGTTAGTACCAATACAGAAGCAGCCAACCGCCACCAGCTTTTCAGCTGCCGCGAAGATCTCTTCAGTCAGTTGGGTACGGGAACGGATACCAATGAAGTGGGCATCGCGGATGGAGGACTTCAGCGTCTCAGCATCCAGTGCGCCTTTGTGGAACTCGATGTTGGTGTAACCTGCGGCGCGCAGATTATCCAGCGCACTCTGGTGAACGCCTTCCACCAGCAGGAACTTAATCTTGTCTTTTTCCAGTGATACCTTTGCCATTTCCCGACCCTATTCAGAATTCAACGAGGACTACCATAAGGTAGCCTTCTGTCAAAATATCAAAATTTTCCGGCGCGGCAATACAAACGATTGCCTGCACGCCAGCACGCGCCCACGTGCAGACAACACAAATCCACACAAAATCGTGAGATGACGAGAGCGCAAAGTACGAACCTGCTGTTGATGAATCATTTGTGACATAAGTCACCAAATTTCACTGCAGCAAGAAAAGATGTTTTGCGGATGGAAATAACCGGCGCTGGCAGCGCGCCGGTGAGATCAATTGGTGATGGTTTTCACACCGTCCGGCGTGCCAATCAGCGCAATATCCGCTCCGCGTGCGGCAAACAGCCCCACGGTGACGACGCCCGGCAGCGCATTGATGGTTTTTTCCAGCGCAATCGGGTCAAGGATGCGCAGATTATGTACGTCGAGAATAATGTTACCGTTATCCGTAACCACGTGCTGACGATACTCCGGCAGGCCGCCCAGCTTTACCAGCTCCCGCGCCACATAAGCGCGCGCCATCGGAATCACCTCCACCGGAAGCGGGAAGTTGCCCAGCACATCGACCTGCTTGGACGCATCCGCGATGCAGATAAATTTCTGCGCCACCGCCGCGACAATTTTCTCGCGCGTCAGCGCCGCACCGCCGCCCTTGATCATCTGCATCTGTGGATTGATCTCATCAGCCCCGTCGACATACACCGACAGCGCATCCACGTTGTTGAGATCGAACACCGGAATACCCAGCGATTTGAGCTTTTCGGTTGAGGCTTCCGAACTGGAAACCGCCCCCTCGATCTGATCCCTGATCGTACCAAGCGCGTCAATAAAGTGCGCCGCCGTTGAACCGGTGCCTACGCCAACAATGGTGCCTGGCTGCACGTACTGCAGCGCTGCCCAACCTACCGCTTTTTTCAGTTCATCCTGGGTCATGGTATGTTTAAAACCTGTGCGACATCGAAGTGCGCGTAGTATAAAACAAGGCGCTGTCAAAAAGCGCGGCTGACCGACGTTGGATGTAAGCCTTTGGAAGCCAGCCCGCAAAAACGCGTCGGCCGCACAGCTTCGCCGTTTTATGGCATAGTAGTTTCCACCCTGAACGAGAGAGAACAACAATGAAACGCCCGGATTATCGAACGCTTCAGGCGCTGGATGCTGTGATTCGCGAACGCGGCTTTGAGCGTGCCGCCCAGAAGCTGTGCATCACGCAGTCTGCGGTGTCGCAGCGCATTAAACAGCTGGAAAATTTATTTGGTCAGCCGCTGCTGGTGCGTACCGTGCCGCCGCGCCCGACCGAGCAGGGACAAAAATTGCTGGCGCTGCTGCATCAGGTGGAATTGCTGGAAGAGGAGTGGCTGGGCGATGATAACGGTGGCACCACGCCGCTGCTGCTGTCGCTGGCGGTGAACGCCGACAGTCTTGCTACCTGGCTGCTGCCGGCGCTGAAAGATGTGCTGGCCGACTCGCCGGTGCGCCTGAATCTGCAGGTGGAAGATGAAACCCGCACGCAGGAGCGTTTACGGCGCGGTGAAGTGGTCGGCGCGGTGAGTATCCAGCCGCAGCCGTTGCCAAGTTGCCTGGTGGATCAGCTGGGTGCGCTGGACTATCTGTTCTGCGCCTCGCCGGAGTTTGCCGCGCGCTATTTCCCCAATGGCGTGACGCGCTCGGCGCTGCTGAAAGCCCCGGCGGTGGCGTTTGATCACCTCGACGATATGCATCAGGCCTTTTTGCAGCAGAACTTTGATTTATCGCCGGGCAGCGTGCCGTGCCACATCGTGAACTCGTCAGAGGCTTTTGTGCAGCTGGCGCGACAGGGATCGGTGTGCTGTATGATTCCGCACCTGCAGATTGAGCGCGAGCTGGCGCAGGGAGAGCTGGTTGATTTGACGCCGGGTCTGTATCAGCGCCGGATGCTGTACTGGCACCGTTTCGCGCCGGAAAGCCGTCTGATGCGCAGCGTGACCGATGCGCTGATTGCCCATGGCCACCGCGTATTGCGCCAGGATGAAGTTGCGGCTTAACGCCGTTCAGATTAGCGCACAACAGTCGTAGCGGCGCGATTCATCGAGCGATTTGACAGCGATTCTGCTGCTGGAAAGCGCGATGAATCGCGCCGCTACAATTTTACAGGCTAACTTACTGCGCCGTATTCGGTTTGATTTCGAATACCACATCCACCTGATCGTCAAAATGGATGCTCTGCTGCTCGTAGGTCTGCTGCGCGGTGGTGTCCGCTGCGGCACCGGCCGCTTTGTACATGCGCGCCATCGGCATCGGCTGGTAGTTAGCCACGTGATAGCGAATGCTGTACACCGAGCCCAGTTTGGCATTGAAGCCTTCCGCCAGGGCGCTCGCTTGCTGTGTGGCATTGGCAATCGCCGCTTTACGCGCCTGATCTTTGTAGCTGTCTGCGTTAGCCACGCCCAGCTCAACAGAACGAATCTCATTCAGGCCCGACTTCAGCGCGCCGTCCAGCAGCTCATTCAGCTTATCCAGCTGGCGCAGCGTTACTTCCACCTGACGCACCGCACGGTAGCCTTTCAGCACCGATTTACCCTCTTTGGTGTAGTCATACTCCGGCTGGGTGCTGAGATTAGCCGCATCAATATCCTTCTTCTCGATGCCGTTCTTTTGCAGGAAATCAAAATATTGCGCCACGCGGTCGTCAGCCTGTTTTTTTGCATCCGCCGCGTCTTTCGACGAAACATTCACCACGATGGAGAGCGTCGCCATATCCGGACGGGCATCCACGCTGGCCTGTCCTGATGTCACCACGTGCGGTCCGTTCGGCAATTCTCCCGCCTGGACCAGACCGGACAGTGCGCCCGTGCTCATTACGGCGGCCAGCGCCAGTGCTTTCAGTTTCACGAAAGTCCTCCTTGAAGGGTTCAATTTGCAGGTCGCCACTATGGCGAAACCCAAAACACATTACTATGCGTGATGGTCTGAGTTTGAAATTAGCAAAAAGTTCGGCTTTGCTCAGGTTTAACGTATCCGCGATCGCAAATTTATCGCTACAGATTCGCTGAAAAGCGCCGCCTGCGTTTCTATTAAAGAAACACTTCTGCCCCTCGGGAGAGTTGTATTATGACAGAACAGCCACTTAGCCAAAGCGCGGTCAGCGTGCGAGCCGGACGCACACGCTTTATGATGCTGGCACTGGTGTTTATCAACATCATCATTAACTACATGGATCGCACCAACCTGTCGGTGGCCGCCA
This sequence comes from gamma proteobacterium symbiont of Scutellera amethystina, assembly GCF_059730845.1. Taxonomy (NCBI): domain Bacteria; kingdom Pseudomonadati; phylum Pseudomonadota; class Gammaproteobacteria; species gamma proteobacterium symbiont of Scutellera amethystina. The sequence continues at coordinate 889,815 of NZ_AP035935.1, read as the reverse complement.
CGCAGATGGCCGGTGAACTGCGCTTCACGCCGCTGGAGATGGGGCTGATCTTCTCGGCGTTCGGCTGGATCTATGCGGCGCTGCAAATTCCCGGCGGATTCCTGATCGATCGTCTCGGTGCGCGGCTGGTATACGGCGCGGGGCTGTTTGCCTGGTCGCTGATCACCGCGCTGCACGCTTTTGCCAGCAGCTTCGGCGCGCTGTTCGGTCTGCGCCTCGGCGTCGGCGCCTTCGAGGCGCCGGTGATGCCGGCTAACAATCGGGTGATTTCCAGCTGGTTCCCCGAGCAGGAGCGCGCCAGTGCAATTGGCATCTACTCGTCCGCACAGTTTGTTGGCCTCGCCTGTATGACGCCGCTGCTGTTTCACGTGCAGGCTGCGTTTGGCTGGCGCGGGCTGTTTCTGATTACCGGCGTGGCGGGCATGATTTGGGCGCTGGTGTGGTATCTGCTGTATCGCGAGCCGCACCAGCATAAAGGCGTATCAGAGGCTGAACTTAACTATCTGCGTGACAACGGCGCACTGCTGGAAAATCGTCAGGACAGCCAGCCGCCGCGCGCACGCTGGGCCGATCTGGCGCAGATGTTTCGCAGCCGCAAGCTGGTCGGCATCTATATTGGCCAGTTCACCATCTCCGCCACCTTCTGGTTTTTCCTCACCTGGTTTCCTACCTATCTGGTGGAGTATCGCCACATGGACTTTATCAAGAGCGGCTATGTGGCGTCGCTGCCCTACTTCGCGGCGTTTTGTGGTGTGCTGCTGGCTGGCTTTGCCTCAGACCGCATGATCCGGCGCGGCGTCTCAGCCAGCGTGGCGCGCAAGCTGCCGGTGATCCTCGGCTTGTTCCTGACGCTGTTCATTCTGGGTGCTAACTATACCGAAGATTCGCGGCTAATCATCCTGTTTATGTCGCTGGCGTTTTTTGGTAATGGCCTGGCGACCATCACCTGGGTGTTTGTTACCGCGCTGGCGCCGCGCCATCTGATCGGTCTGGCCGGCGGCGTGTTTAACTTTACCGGCGCGCTGTCATCGATCGTGGTGCCCATCGCCATCGGCGCCCTGATTGACGGCAGCAACTTCGCGCCGGCGCTGGCCTTTATCGCCGTGCTGGCCGCTATTGGCATCTGCAGCTATCTGTTTGTGGTAGGAAAAATTGACCATGTCAGCGCGCGCTGATGAGCCGTTTCGCCAGCGCGTGCAGCTGTTGCAGACGCTGCGCCAGCTGGGCTTCATCGGCCTGCCAGATTTTGGCGAAGGCCAGCGCCGCGCGGTTGTTATTGATCGGCTGCGCCATACTGACTTCGCCGTCCTCGCGATGCCACACCAGATAATCCCCGGTGCGTTTGCGCGCCAGCAGTGGCGCAATCTGCGCCCACTGTTCGTCACTGAAGCGTGGCCGCAGCACCTCGTCACTCTCCGCCGCCAGCAGCGCGACGCCAATCACCGACTGCCACGCGGGCAGCATGCGGAATCCGGCCAGCGCCTGGCTGGTACTGGTGCGCTCGCCGGGCTCCGAGTGCCAGATGTAAATGACCTGGTCCTCCCACAGCACGCCAAGCGCCACCACGATATCGCGCGGCGCGTGCGCCTCCAGCTGCGGCAGTGCCGAAGCAAACAGCGACGATCCACGAATGGCCTGCGCCGCCAGCGCATGAATGCCCGGGCCCGGCAGATAGCGCCGGTGTTCATCCTGAATCGTCAGGCCGATGGACGCCATGGTCATCAGCAGACGGTTTACCCGCGTGCTGTTCATCCCCATCTGGCGCGCCAGTTCACGGCCGCCGACCGCTTTGTCACTGGATACCAGATATTGCAGGCAGCGAATTCCGTCAATCAGGCTCTGGTTGGGTTGCGAAGACATAAATCACCTTGTGACGGTAAAAATTCAATCTTAGCAGCCTTCAGGCGGGAGTAACCTCATGATGCAAACTTTCTCTTCTCAGGCCGCGCGTGCCTTTCCGCTGCAGTCGTTACACGCCGATGTGCTGGTCGCCGGTGGCGGTCTGGCGGGCGTGTGCGCCGCGCTGGCTGCGGCACGCGCGGGACAGCAGGTGGTGCTGATTCAGGATCGCCCGGTCCCCGGCGGCAACGCCTCCAGCGAAGTACGGCTGTGGGCCAACGGCGCGACGTCGCATATGGGTAATAACAACCGCTGGGCGCGTGAAGGCGGCATTATGGGCGAGATCATGGAGGAGAACCTGTGGCGCAACAAAGAGGGCAACCCAGTGCTGTTCGACATGGTGCTGCTGGACATCGTGCAGGCGCAGCCGCGTCTGACGCTGCTGCTCAATACCGTGGTCAGCGACATCGAAAAATCCGCGCAGCGCCTGCAGGCGGTTCAGGCTTTCAACGCCATCAATCAGACCCGCTATCGCGTGACGGCCGACCAGTTTATCGATGCCAGCGGCGACGGCGTGCTCGGCTATCTGGCCGGGGCAGCGCACCGTGTGGGCGCAGAATCACCGCAGGAGTTTGGCGAAAAAATGGCGCCGGGCGAGCAGTTTGGCCACAAGCTCGGCCACTCGATTTATTTTTATACCAAACGCAGCGCGCAGCCGGTGCGCTTTGCACCGCCCTCCTTTGCGCTGAGAGAGATCACCGCCATCCCGCGCTATAAACGCCTGAGCTCCGATCTCAACGGCTGCGATCTGTGGTGGCTTGAGTGGGGCGGCCGGCTGGACACCGTGCATGAAAGCGAAACCATCAAGTGGGAGCTGTGGAAGATTGTCTGGGGCGTGTGGGATTACATCAAAAACTCCGGCGAGTTTGCCGATGCCGACACGCTGACCATTGAATGGGTCGGGCTGATTCCCGGTAAGCGCGAGAGCCGACGCTTTCTCGGCGACACCCTGCTGTGTCAGCAGGATATCATCGCGCAGCGCGACCACTACGATGCGGTGGCCTACGGCGGCTGGTCGATTGACCTGCATCCGGCCGACGGCGTGTACAGCGCTCACGACGGCTGTCGCCAGTTCCACAGCAAAGGCACTTACACCATTCCGTTTCGGGCGCTGTACAGCCAGTCGCTGGATAATCTGCTGCTGACCGGTCGGCTTATCTCTGCCACACACGTTGCCTTTGGCAGCGCGCGCGTGATGTGCACCTGTGGCGTGCTGGGCGAAGTGGTGGGCCGCGCGGCGGCGCTGTGTCAGCAGCACAACCAGACACCGCGTCAGCTGGCGCAGCCGGAGCATATTGGTCAGCTGCAGCAACAGCTGCTGCGCCACGGCGCGTTCATTCCGCGTCAGCAGCTGGCGCATCCGGCCGGTGCCGCTCAGGTCAGCGCCAGCAGCACCTTCGCGCTGCACGCCCTGCCCGCGGATGGCGGCTGGCACGCCCTTACCTCACGCTGCGCCCTGCTGCTGCCGCTTAAAGCCGGAGAACGCCTGCCGGCGCTGACGGTGCGGCTGCGGGCGTCATCCGCGCAGACGCTGCAGGTTTCACTGCTGACCAGCGACAATCCGGCCAATACCTGCGGCGATCGGCTGCTGGCCACGCACAGCCTGCAGATTGACGCTGAAGAGGCGTATTCGCTGCCGTTTGACTACCGTGCGGAGTGCGATCGCTACCTGTTTATCGCCTTTGAAGAAAATCCGGCGGTTGAAGTGGCGCTCACCCGTCAGCGTCTGCCGGGCATCATGATGGTATTCAACAGCCTCAATCCGCGCGTCGCGAAACGCACCCGGCAGATAAACGACGGCGATTACGGCGTGGATGAGTTTGATTTCTGGCTACCGCGCCGCGCGCCTAATCAGATACTGATCGCGTTTAGTCTGGCAACACCGCTGCGGCTGTGGCACTGCGACTATTTGCTCAACGGTAAACTGCGGCCGGAAAGTCACACCAACGGCTGGCTGCCGGCAGCGGACGATTGCCAGCCGTGGGTGTGCTGGCAGTGGCCGGATGCGCAGCGCGCCAGCCAGATTACGTTGCTGTTCGATAACGATTTCGATCATGCGATGGAAACGGTGCAGATGGGCCATGCGCAGGCGGTGACGCCGCACTGCACTACCCACTATCGCCTGTGGCTGGATGACAGGCTGCTGGCCGAGGTCAGCGATAATCATCACTCGCTGTGCCATCATGCGCTGCCCCCGGATACCGCGTTCCGCCAGATTCGGCTGGAGCTGCTGGCCAGCGCAGGCGCTCTGCCCGCGCTTTACGGCCTGCATGTGCATCACCATCCGGCGATGCCCTGACGCGCCAGCTGCAGGGCGATAAACCACATTACACCGCCCACCAGCAGATTAATGATGCGCTGCGCGCGCATGGTGCGCAGGCGCGGCGACAGCCAGGCGGCCAGCAGCGCCAGACCGAAAAACCACAGCAGCGAGGCGCTGGCGGTGCCGAAAGCGAACCAGCGGCGCGCCTCCGCCGACGGCAGCTGACTGCCGAGGCTGCCGAGCACCACGAAGGTGTCGAGATAGACATGCGGATTGAGCCAGGTCACCGCCAGCATAGTGGCGACAATGCGCCAGCGCCCCTGCTTCAGCGCCGCCTCTGACGCCAGCGTGACATCGCCCTGCCAGGCACTGCGCAGCGCGCCCCAGCCGTACCATAGCAGAAACGCCACGCCAGCCCAGGTGATCAGCATCAGCAGAACCGGCGACTGCTGCAACAGCGCGCTGCCGCCAAATATTCCGCCGCAGATCAGCGCAATATCGCTCAGTGTGCACAACGATGCGGTCATCAAATGGTAGTGGCGCTTAATGCCCTGGTTCAGGACGAAGGCGTTCTGCGGGCCTAACGGCAGGATCAGCGCAGCACCAAGGGCAAGCCCTTGTAAGTAAACAGATAACACAGAGGAGTTCCTGAAAAAGTGGTGTTGCTGTGCAGTATAGTGAGGCGGGGATATTAGCGGAAATGGAAAGAATTAATCGGTCATTAGCGTAGCTGATAAAACAAGGGCACCCGCCGGTGCCCTGATAACTTACTCGCTGCGCGCAGGCTGCTGCGCCTCGCTCTGCACCTGATGCAGGTGCACGTCCATCTGCGGATAAGGAATACCGATACCGTGCGCATCCAGCGTGCGCTTGAAGTTCTTCATCAGATCCCAGTAGACGTTCTGCAGATCTCCGCTTTTGCTCCAGCAGCGCACCACAAAGTTCAGCGACGATGCCGCCAGTTCGTTCAGGCCAATCTGAATACCCAGATCTTTCAGTACGCGCTCGTCCGCTTCCACCACGTCACGCAGCAGTGCGATCACCTGATCGACATCCGCATCGTAGGCGACGCCAATAATGAACTCGTTGCGGCGGATAGGTTCGCGCGAAAAGTTGACGATGTTGCCGGCGATGATTTTGCCGTTTGGCACCACCACAATTTTGCCGTCAGCGGTTTTCAGCGTGGTCGAGAAGATCTGTACATTCTGTACGGTACCCATCACGCCACCGAGATCGACGAACTCACCGGTGCGGAATGGACGGAAGGTCACCAGCAGTACGCCTGCCGCCAGGTTGGAGAGCGACCCCTGCAGTGCCAGACCGACGGCCAGACCGGCAGCACCGAGCACGGCGATCACCGAGGCAGTCTGCACGCCGACACGGCCCAGCGCGGCAATAATCGTGAAGGCAATGATACCGTAGCGCACCAGCGCCGAGAGGAAATCAGCCACGGTGGCATCAATATGACGCGCGACCAGCAGGCGATTGACGCCGTTCGATACCACGCGCGCAATAATCATCCCGACAATAATGATGGCGATAGCCGCCACGATGTTCACCGCATAGCTGAGGATCAGCGCCTGGTTGCGCACCAGCCAGCCACCTGCATTGTTAATGCCGTCAACGACGTTAAGATCTTCCATTTGTTAGCCCTGTTGTTGAGTTTCCCGCAGGAAAGTACAAAAACTGCCAGATTTAATCCGACACTCCCGAGTACAAGGGTAAACAATAATGGGGCGAAGCGCCAAAAATGTGCTGTATAAACCGGGATTTCCAGACGGGACGCATAAAAAAAGGCCCTTTCGGGCCTTTTTTGTACGGTAAGCAAAAATTACAGTACGTCGACAGCGTTCAGCTCTTTGAAAGCCTGCTCTAAGCGCACAACCATGGAAGATTGTGCCGCACGCAGCCAGACGCGTGGGTCGTAGTATTTTTTGTTCGGGCTGTCAGCGCCGTTCGGGTTGCCAAGCTGACCCTGCAGGTACGCTTCGTTGGTTTTGTAGTACTGCAGGATGCCGTCCCAGGTTGCCCACTGGGTATCGGTATCGATGTTCATCTTGATCACGCCGTAGCTGATAGACTCTTCGATTTCTGCAGCAGAAGAACCGGAACCGCCGTGGAACACGAAGTCCAGCGCGTTGTGCGGCAGGCCGTGTTTCTCTGAAACGTATTTCTGCGAATCACGCAGAATGGTTGGGGTCAGTTTCACGTTGCCTGGCTTGTACACGCCGTGCACGTTACCGAAGGACGCAGCGATGGTGAAACGCGGGCTGATTTTGCTCAGCTCGGTGTAAGCGTAATCCACGTCTTCTGGCTGAGTGTACAGTGCAGAAGCGTCCATGTGGCTGTTGTCCACACCATCTTCTTCACCACCGGTGCAGCCCAGTTCGATTTCCAGCGTCATATCCAGTTTTGCCATGCGCGCCAGATATTTAGAAGAAATCTCGATGTTCTCTTCCAGTGACTCTTCAGACAGGTCGATCATGTGTGAAGAGAACAGAGGTTTACCGGTTTTCTTGAAGTGCTCTTCGCCAGCATCCAGCAGGCCGTCGATCCACGGCAGCAGTTTCTTCGCACAGTGGTCGGTGTGCAGGATTACTGGCACGCCGTACTGTTCAGCCATCAGATGCACATGGTGTGCACCAGCGATTGCGCCGAAAATCGCAGCGCCCTGTGGTTTGTCGGTTTTGAAACCTTTACCGGCGATGAAGGCAGCACCACCGTTGGAGAACTGAACGATGACCGGCGCTTTAACTTTAGCCGCAGCTTCCAGTACCGCGTTGATGGAATCCGTGCCGACGCAGTTAACGGCTGGCAGAGCGAATTTGTTTTCTTTCGCTACTTTGAAGATTTTCTGAACGTCATCACCAGTGACAACGCCGGGTTTTACGAAATCAAAAATTTTAGACATGGTTGTGTCCTGTTTCGTTTATCGTCCACTCCCCAATGGGAATGCGATCTGTTCGCCCACAGCGGGCAAGCCTTCAGACAGCGCCGAAGCGCTGCCCCCAAAAATTACTGCTTCGCGCGCTCTTCCAGCATGGCAACTGCCGGCAGTTTTTTGCCTTCCACGAACTCGAGGAACGCACCGCCACCGGTAGAGATGTAGGAGATTTTGTCCTCGATACCGAACAGGTCGATAGCCGCCAGGGTATCACCGCCGCCGGCAACAGAGAACGCGTCGCTGTCTGCGATAGCGTTGGCAACGATTTCGGTGCCCTTACGGAAGTTCGGGAACTCAAACACGCCAACCGGACCGTTCCACAGAATGGTTTTTGCGTCTTTCAGCAGTTTCGCCATGTTCTGTGCGGTTTCGTCACCGAAGTCCATAATTTCTTCGTTATCCGCTACTTCGGAAACCTTTTTCACGGTTGCCGGGGCAGTTTCGGAGAATTCCGTGCCGACGCGTGAATCGGTCGGTACCGGAATGCCGTACTGGTCGCGCAGGCCTTTAGCGGCCTCAACGAAGTCTGGCTCGTACAGCGATTTGCCGACGTTGTTGTCGATCGCCACGAAGGTGTTAGCGATACCGCCACCGACAATCACGGTGTCAGCGATTTTCACCAGCGACTGCAGCACGTCGAATTTGGTCGACACTTTAGAACCACCCACCACGGCGACCAGCGGACGCTGTGGATTGCTCATCACTTTGCCCAGCGCTTCCAGTTCGGCAGACAGCAGCGGACCGGCACAGGCGATAGGGGCGAATTTGCCCACGCCGTGAGTGGACGCCTGCGCGCGGTGCGCGGTGCCGAATGCATCCATGACGAACACGTCACACAGCGCGGCATATTTCTTCGACAGGGTTTCGTCGTCTTTTTTCTCGCCTTTGTTGAAGCGAACGTTTTCCAGCACCACCAGTTCACCCGCGCCCACTTCAACGCCGTCGAGGTAGTCTTTCGCCAGGGTCACGTTAGTGCCGTTCAGTTTTTCTTTCAGGTAGTTAACAACCGGCAGGAGGGAGAACTCTTCGTTGTATTCACCTTCGGTCGGGCGACCCAGGTGAGAGGTAACCATCACTTTCGCGCCCTGTTTCAACGCCGCTTCGATGGTAGGCAGAGAAGCACGAATACGTGCATCTGACGTCACTTTCCCTTCTTTCACTGGTACGTTGAGATCGGCACGGATCAGAACGCGTTTACCAGCAAGATCCAGATCGGTCATCTTAATTACAGACATGGTGAACCCTCTCGTTGATTCTCATAAGTTTTGCCAGACGCAGTCCGCGTCTTACCTGAAACCGCTTGCGGCCATTGCTAACGTGGTGTCGATCATGCGGTTAGCAAAGCCCCATTCGTTGTCACACCAGACCAGGGTTTTGATCAGGTGGTGACCGCTGACCCGCGTTTGCGTGCCGTCCACTATGGCACTGTGCGGATCGTGGTTAAAATCTACTGAGACTAACGGTAATTCCGTATAGTCAACTATACCACGAAATGCCCCCTCTGACGCGTTTTGCAGCAACGCGTTGACCTCACACGCCTTCACCGCCTGGCGCACCGAAACGCTCAGATCAATGGCGGTCACGTTGATCGTCGGCACGCGCACCGCGATAGCCTCGAAGCGATCGTTAAATTTCGGAAAAATACGGGTAATGCCAGCGGCAAGACGCGTATCGACCGGAATGATCGATTGACTGGCGGCACGGGTACGGCGCAGGTCGCTGTGATACGCGTCAATCACCTGCTGATCGTGCATCGCCGAGTGAATGGTGGTCACGGTGCCCGACTCAATGCCAAAGGCGTCATCCAGCAGCTTGATCACCGGAATAATGCAGTTGGTGGTGCAGGATGCGTTGGAGACAATGCGGTCAGTTTGTTTAAGAGCCTGTTCGTTAACGCCGAACACTACGGTGGCATCCAAATCGTTGCCGCCGGGATGCGAGAACAACACTTTCTTCGCGCCAGCCTGCAGATGCGCTTCACCATCGTCGCGGCTGCCGTACACGCCGGTGCAGTCCAGCACGATATCGACATTCAGCTCGCGCCACGGCAGCGCGGCAATCTCAGCCTGATGCAGGATACGGATGGTATCTTCGCCAACCCACAGCTGATCGCGCTCCTGGCGTACGTCAAAGGCAAAGCGGCCGTGGCTGGTGTCGTACTTCAGCAGATGCGCCATGCCAGCCGCTTCCGCCAGTTCGTTAATCGCCACTACGGTGATTTCCGCCCGGCGACCGGTTTCATACAGCGCACGCAACACGTTGCGCCCGATACGACCAAAACCATTTATTGCGATACGAATGGTCATCTCACTTCCTGCAGCCACACCTGAAAAAACGTGCCAAATACCTTGAGCGTTTCGCTGCGTTTTGTACAGGGAATTCTTGCCCGGTTACGGTTGCTGACGGAGAGCACACGGCTGCAACTGAAACGGTTCAGCGAGAATAAAGCATGGAAGGAATAACAGGAATGATTGCGATCAACTGTGCTGCTGATTATTGGATCTGCGTCACAAATTCAGGCGATGATAATTATTACTGCAGGAATAATTGAACCGTTTCAGGTTCAGGCGATAACAGGGCCGGCGATCTGCACATCAGTGTCGCAGCGCAATTTATTGCGCGTGGTTTAGCATGAGGATGGCAACAGAAATGCGCGATGAATCGCGCCGCTACAACGCGCAGCGGCGCGACGGATTACGCGAAATTACAGAATCGATTTCGCGGTTTTCACCACGTTGGCCACGGTGAAGCCGAACTCTTCGAACAGCTTCTCAGCTGGCGCTGACTCACCGAAGGTGGTCATGCCAACGATGGCACCGTGCAGGCCGGTGTATTTGAACCAGTAATCCGCAATACCGGCTTCGATAGCAACGCGTGCGCCAACTGCTTTCGGCAGCACCGACTCACGATACGCCGCATCCTGCTTATCAAACGCATCGGTAGACGGCATGGACACCACGCGCACCTTACGACCTTCCGCGCTCAGCTGCTCGTAAGCGCCGACCGCCAGCTCAACTTCAGAACCGGTCGCAATCAGAATCAGCTCCGGCGTGCCGTCGCAATCTTTCAGCACGTAACCACCGCGCGCCACGTTAGCCAGCTGCTCAGCGCTACGATCCTGCTGCGCCAGGTTCTGACGCGAGAAGATCAGGGCTGATGGGCCGTCAACGCGCTCGATAGCATATTTCCACGCCACCGCAGATTCGACCTGGTCACACGGACGCCACAGGCTCATGTTCGGGGTGGTGCGCAGGCTGGCCATCTGCTCAACCGGCTGGTGCGTCGGGCCATCTTCACCCAGGCCGATAGAGTCGTGGGTATAAACCATCACCTGACGGATTTTCATCAGCGCCGCCATACGTGCCGCGTTACGCGCATACTCGACGAACATCAGGAAGGTTGCGGTGTACGGCAGGAAGCCACCGTGCAGCGCAATACCGTTGGCGATGGCAGTCATACCAAACTCACGCACGCCGTAATGAATGTAGTTGCCTGCGGCATCTTCATTGATCGGCTTCGAGCCGGACCACATGGTCAGGTTGCTTGGCGCCAGGTCAGCCGAGCCGCCCAGATATTCCGGCAGCAGCTTACCGAAGGCTTCGATGGCATTCTGCGACGCTTTACGGCTGGCGATTTTTGCCGGATTAGCCTGCAGCTGCTCGATGAACTTCTGCGATTCCGCCTGCCAGTTAGCGGGCAGCTCGTTGTTCACGCGGCGTTTGAACTCTGTGGCCAGTTCCGGATGCGCAGCGGCGTAAGCAGCAAACTTCTCGTCCCAGGCTTTCTCTTTCGCCTGGCCGGCTTCTTTGGCATCCCACTGTGCGTAGATATCAGAAGGAATTTCAAATGGCGCGTAGTTCCAGCCCAGCTGTTTACGGGTCAGCGCGATTTCGTCGTCACCCAGCGGGGCACCGTGCGAATCGTGCGTACCGGCTTTGTTCGGGGAACCGAAACCGATGATGGTTTTGCACATCAGCAGCGATGGCTTGTCGGTGACTGCTTTGGCTTCTTCCACCGCTTTTTTGATCGCGTCGGCGTCGTGACCGTCCACGCCACGCACCACGTGCCAGCCGTAGGCTTCGAAGCGTTTGGCGGTGTCGTCGGTGAACCAGCCATCCACGTGACCGTCGATAGAGATGCCGTTGTCGTCATAGAACGCCACCAGCTTGCCGAGCTTCAGGGTACCGGCGATGGAGCACACTTCGTGTGAGATGCCTTCCATCATGCAGCCGTCGCCCATGAACACGTAAGTGTGATGGTCTACGATGTCATGGCCCGGACGGTTGAACTGCGCCGCCAGCGTGCGCTCAGCAATGGCGAAGCCCACGGCGTTCGCGATGCCCTGACCCAGTGGGCCGGTGGTGGTTTCCACGCCTGCGGTGTAACCGTATTCCGGGTGACCTGGGGTTTTAGAGTGCAGCTGACGGAAGTTCTGCAGCTCGCTCATCGGCAGGTCATAGCCGGTGAGGTGCAGCAGGCTGTAAATCAGCATCGAGCCGTGGCCGTTGGACAGCACGAAACGGTCGCGATCTGCCCACAGCGGGTTAGTTGGATTGTGGTTCAGGAAATCACGCCACAGCACTTCAGCGATATCGGCCATGCCCATTGGGGCACCCGGATGTCCCGATTTCGCTTTCTGTACTGCATCCATACTTAACGCGCGAATGGCGTTGGCAAGCTCTTTACGAGAGGGCATCTTCTACTCCAGGTCGGATTAATGCTCCGCCACGCTTAACTGATTGTAATTAATGAGTTATAAGGCGAAGCGAGAAAAAAGTCGCACATCAATGTACATGAAAATCGGGGCAAAAGTACATGTATCAGGATGCTAAATCTGCGGTTCAGGGTTGCATTTCGGGGCCTGTCTGCTAGCCAATCCGCCCCTGGCACGCTATAACCAATGCATTTAAACACCTGCGTGGTTTTTCAGGTGTTTGTTTTCTCTACTTGTTACTCAAAGGATGCTGATATGAAAATTCGCGCCATGGTTGTCGCGCTGGGAATGGTTTCGCTGCTGAGCGGCTGCGAAGGAATGGATAATAACGCACTGTTGCAGTCTGGCGCGCAGGCGTTTCAGGCTTACTCGCTGAATGATGCCCAGGTTAAAGAGCTGAGCGATCAGTCATGTGCCCAGATGGATAAAGAGAACCAGCTGGCACCGGCCAACAGCAGCTATCAGCAGCGGCTGAACAAAATCGCCGCCGCGCTGGGCGATAACATCAACGGTGTACCGGCCAACTACAAGGTGTATCTGACCAAAGACGTCAACGCCTGGGCGATGGCCAATGGCTGTATCCGCGTTTATAGCGGTCTGATGGATATGATGAGCGACAACGAAGTGGAAGGCGTGCTCGGCCATGAAATGGGCCACGTCGCGCTCGGCCACACGCGCAAAGCAATGCAGGTGGCTTTCGCGACCACGGCGGCACGCAACGCTGCGGCGTCGGTGGGCGGCGTGATTGGTTCGCTATCGCAGTCACAACTGGGCGAGATGGGCGAGAAACTGGTTAACGCGCAGTTCTCACAGACCCAGGAGTCGCAGGCGGATGACTATTCGTACGATCTGCTGAAGAAGCGCGGCATTAATCCGCTTGGTCTGGCGACCAGCTTCGAGAAGCTGGCGAAGCTGGATCAGGGCCGCCAGAGCTCAATGTTTGACTCGCATCCGGATTCTGAGTCGCGCGCGCAGCATATTCGCGACCGCATCGCGGCGGATGGTAAGTAGTCGCCGCTCTTCCCCTCACCCCAGCCCTCTCCCGCTCGCGGGAGAGGGAGCAGTCCGTGCTGTTCTCACCTCCCGCTCGATCGGTTCCCTCTCCCGCATGCGGGAGAGGAAGCGGTCCGTGCTGTTCTCACCTCCCGCTCGATCGGTTCCCTCTCCCGCATGCGGGAGAGGAAGCGGTCCGTGCTGTTCTCACCGCCCGCTCGATCGGTTCCCTCTCCCGCACGCGGGAGAGGGAGCAGTCCGTGCTGTTTTCACCGCCCGCTCGATCGGTTCCCTCTCCTGGGGGAGAGGGTCAGGGTGAGGGCAGCCGTCCGCACCGCCGCTTAACCTTTATTCGCCGCCTGCACGTGCAGCATATCCAGCGCCAGCGTGGCAGCAGCCAGTGAGGTCAGGTCGGCGTGATCGTAGCCCGGTGCCACTTCCACCAGATCCATCCCCACAATGTTCATGCCCTGCAGGCCGCGAATCAGCTTGGTGGCTTTATCGCTGGTCAGGCCGCCAATCACTGGCGTACCGGTGCCTGGCGCATGGGCCGGATCGAGGCAGTCGATATCAAACGTCAGGTACACCGGCAAATCGCCCACGGTGCGCTTCACTTCGGCCAGAATGTCGTCCACGCTGCGGTCATTAACCTGCGCGGCGTCCAGTACGTTGAAGCCCAGGCTCTTATCGAACTCAGTACGGATACCAATCTGCACCGAATGCTGCGGATCGATCAGCCCTTCCTGCGGCGCAGTGTAGAACATGGTGCCGTGGTCAAAAGTCGGGCCGTTGGAGTAAGTATCGGTATGCGCATCGAAGTGCACCAGCGCCATCTTGCCGAAGTGTTTGGCGTGCGCGCGCAGCAGCGGCAGCGTGACATAGTGATCACCGCCAAAAGTCAGCATGCGTTTGCCATTTGCCAGCAGCTTTTCCGCGTGCGCCTGCAGCTTGTCGGACAGATCCTGTGAATCGCCGAAGGCGTACACCAGATCGCCGCAGTCCACCACGTTGAGGCGTTGACGCAGATCGAAATCCCACGGCCAGCGGCAGCCTTCCCACGCCAGGTTAGTGGAGATCTGACGGATCGCGCCCGGCCCTAAACGGCTGCCCGGCCGGCCTGACGTTGCGGCATCAAACGGCACACCGGTAATCACCCACTCGGCGTCGCTATCGTAAGGCTGGAAGTTCAGCGGAAAGCGCATGAAACCGAAGGCGTTAGAAACCAGGGAGTTGTCGTACTGATTGCCCAGCGTGTTGTACATAACGAGTCCTCTTAAATCCTTAAATCGGTTAGCCAGTTAAGGTATAGATGAAAAAAATCCCCTCCGCGTCGTTAGGCCCGACGAGGAAGGGATTGATGGGCGTGATTATCGCCGAGATTGCCGCGCATCGCAATTAGCGCTCTCGCATCGCCTCTTTGGCCTTGTTAAACGGTTTGACCAGATAATCCATGATGCTCTTCTCGCCGGTTTTGATATCCACGGTGGATACCATGCCAGGGCTGATGGAAAAGCGCCGGCCAGCCTTGTTCTGCACATAGTCGTTATCAGTACGAATAAACACGCGGTAGTAGTAAATCTCCGGTTTGACTTCGTCCTGGATGGTATCCGGCGAAATGCTTTCCACCACGCCGTTCAGGCCGCCGTAGATGGCGTAATCGTAAGCGGAGATTTTTACCACCGCGCGCTGGCCGGGATGAATAAAAGCAATATCGCGCGGCGACAGGCGTGCTTCAATCAGCAGCCGATCGTTCATCGGTACGATGTTCATCAACTCACCGTTGGGCGGAATCACCCCGCCCACCGTCGAGACTTTGATGTTTTTCACGATGCCGCGCATCGGCGCGCGGATGGTCAGACGCGTTACGGTATCTTCGCGTCCTTTAATCACCTGCGCCAGGCTGTCGGCTTCGGCGCTGGCCTTCGCCAGCTCTTCGCGCGCCTGCACATAATACTGCGAGCGCATATCGGTAAGTTTCAGCTCAAGGTCGGACTTATCGCGCTGTAAGCGCAGCACTTCCACGCTGCTGGCGGCACCGGTTTTCGCCAGCCGCTGGGTGATCGCCAGTTCGCGATTAGCCAGCGCCAGCGACTCCTTAAACTGCCGGGTTGCATCATTGAGCTGGGCGCGTTTGGTGTTATACAGCCGGGTTTCCGCCGCGATAAGATCCGGGTAGCCCTTCAGCTCGGCGGGAAACGTAAGCGGATCATCGTTTACTTCCGCACGCAGGCGCGAAGCCGCTGCCAGTGCGGCCCGGTAGCGCGCCGCGCTCTCGCCGACGCTGGACTGCGAGCGTGTGGCATCCAGTTTCGCCACGATCTGCCCGGCCTGCACGCGATCGCCCTCATGCACGTACAGTTCCGTGAGAATGCCGCCCTCCAGCGACTGCAGCACCTGCTCGCGCGAACTGGGGATCACCTTCCCGGTGCCGGTTGAGACCTCATCCAGCATGCCAAACCACGCCCACACCAGCGCCACCACGATCAGCGCGGTGCTGATGACGATCAGCCGCACTGCGCCGGTGTAGTGGCTTTCCGATTTCAGTTCACCGAGCAGATCGTCGGACGAATCCACTTCCGCGGCGGTCACCAGCCGCAGTTTTGCCGGCAATTGTTTCATCATGCCTGTCCCTCCCCCGCCGCTCCGCTGGCGCGCGGTGCCGGCAGCGCGTTCTCTTTCGGGCTGTCCATTACCAGCTGCCCCTCTTTCAGCACCAGTATGCGATCCACCAGCGACAGAATCGCCGCGCGGTGCGTCGCCACGATCAACGTGCGGCCATTCAGCCAGGCGCCTAGCCTCTCAATAAAATCCTTCTCGGTATGATCGTCGAGCGAAGCGGTCGGCTCATCCAGCAACACGATATTAGGATCGCGCAGCAACATGCGCGCCAGCAGCAGCGACTGGCGCTGGCCGCCGGACAGCCCGACGCCCCCCTCCATTACCGGATGATCGAGCCCAAGCGGCAGACGGCGAATAAAATCGGCCCCGCCACTGACCGTCAGCGCGGCAAAAATCGCTTCGTCGGTAGCGTGCGCCGCGCCCATGGTGAGGTTTTCCCGCAGCGTACCGTGGAACAGCCGCGCGTTCTGCGTCAGTAGCCCGACGTTGCGCCGCACGTCCGCGACATCAATATGCGGCAGGCTGAGGTTGTCCAGCCGCAGCTCGCCGCCCACCAGATCCATGCCGCCGGCCATCGCCTGCAGCAGCGTGGATTTACCGGAGCCGTTGCGCCCCAGCACGGCGATGCGCTCACCCGGCTTGATGGTCAGCGTCTTGATGCGTAGCGCCACCGTCAGCGAATCGCTGTAGTAGCGGAACATGGCATCGGTGAACTGATAGTGGCCAAACAGCACCGGACAGTGAATGCGCGTTTCGTCTTTACTGTTCTCCACCGGCAGATTCATCAGCGCATCGAGGCTGCTCTTCGCCGCTTTTACCTGCTGCCAGCGCGCCAGCACGCCACACAGCGTCGCCATTGGCGCAATCATGCGCGAAGACAGCAGCGACGCGGCGACAATCGCCCCGGTGGTGATATCGCCGTTGATCACCATCGGCGCCCCGACCACGATCACGCTGGCGTACACCAGTCCCTGAATGGTGACGCCCCAGCTGATCAGCGCATGCATCACTTTGCGCATCTCGACGCCCGACTGCGCGGTGATGCGGATATAGCTGTTCCACTGCTGCAGAAAGCGATCCTCCGCCTGCATCAGCTTGATATCTTCCAGCCCCTGCACGCTCTCCACCAGCACTGCGTTGCGCAGCGTCGACTCTTTCAGGTTTTGCTGCGCCAGCTTCGCCAGTTTTTTCTGGCTCAGCACGCCGGGCAGGATCATCAGCAGCACCGCCACCGGCGCGATCCACGCCAGCTGCGGCGCGATGATCGCCATCACCAGCATAAACAGCAGGAAGAACGGCATATCGACGATCGCCGTCACCGTGGTCGACGTCACCATTTCGCGCACCGCTTCCAGCTCGCGCAGCTGCGAGATAAAGGTACCGGTCGATCGCGGCACCGCACTGTTACGCAGCCGCAGCGCGTGGCCGAACACGCGATCGGAGACGCGCATATCGGCGCGCTTGCCGAGCAGATCGGTGACGTGATCGCGACCGACGCGCAGAATATAGGTGAACACCACCGAGAGGATCACCCCGATATACAGCACGTACAGCGTGGGGTACGACTGTGCCGGGATCACCCGATCGTACACCTGCATCGAGAAGATGATGCCGACCAGCGCCAGCAGGTTGATCAGGAACGATCCCAGCATCACGTAGCCGTAAGGACGCATGTCGTGCAGCACCAGACGGCGCAGCCAGTCGGGCCTGACCGTGGCGAGATAGCGATTGACACGGCTATCTTTGGCGGCCGTCACCGGACGCAGCGCCGCGGCGTAGCGGATCTGCGGCAGCAGCGTGTTCAGCGCGATCGGCGCCGGTTGTTCATCGCCGGCCAGGTGCACGCGTACCGTGTCATCGCCATCAAAGCTGGTGATGACGCCAACCTGGCCGTCGCTCAGTTCCACCGCCAGCGGCAAGCGCCAGCTGCTGATCTCCCACTGATGCTCTTCATACAGCTGCAGCGACAGCCCGGCCTGACGCGCCAGATGGCGCAGCGCTTTATCGCGTGACTGTTTGCCCTGCCATTCGCTGGCAGCCATGATCATGCCCGGCGAGCACGGCAGGCGATAATGGGTCGCGATGAGAATAATGGCGGTGGCCCAGCCGTGTAGCGGCACCTCGCCACCGGCGGCGCTGGCGGGATTGCCATTGGGTGCGTCCGGAATCTGTAATTGCGTCATGGCTGGATCTCCACGGACTGGATGCGCTGGTTATTCAGCGCAAACGCTGACCGCATCTGCCCGGTGCTGTATAAGCAGTCGAGCTGCAGTGAACGTAACTGACTGATGGTTTGCTGCATGGCGAAGCGCGTCTGAAACACTTCCTGTTCGGCGTTGAGCACGTCCAGCAACGGACGGGTGCCGAGCTGCAGATACTGATCCTGATACAGCTGCTGCGTCTTCTCGCCCAGCGTCTGCTGACGCGACATGATCGCCAGGCTCTGCGACAGGCTCAGCGCTTCGGTTTGCGATTCGCTGAGCTGCTGCTGCGCTTTGAGGCGCGCCGAGTTCACCGCCGCATTGGCCGCCTGCAGCGCGCTGGCCGCCGCATCGCGCGCCGCGGTAATGCCGCCGCCCTGATACAGCGGCATCTCAACTTTGACGAACGCGGAATACTGGGTGCGGTCGAGCGTTTCGCTGCCGGAATAGTGGTTGTTGAGGTAATGCGTGACCTGCGGTTCCAGCGAAATGGTGGGTAAATTCTGCGCGTTGGCGTTATCCAGTTTAGCCTGCGCCTGCCGTGCCTGCGCCCACGCCGCCAGCACCGCCGGATTGGATTTGTCGTCAGCTTTGCCCACCGCGCAGGCGCGCGTCAGGCTGGGCGGAAACGCATCGCTGACCTTTTTCACCAGTGGCCAGCCGAGATAGCTGGCCAGCGTGGCACGCCAGCGGTTGAGGCTGGCCTGATACTGGGTCAGCGTGGTGCGCGCGCCTTCGATACGCGCGTCGGTCTGCGTGGCGTCCGAGAGCGATGCTGCCCCCTCTTCATTGCGCTGACGCGCCAGATCGCCAATCTTACTCAACGCCGTCAGCTGATCCTGGGCGATCTTCACCAGTTGCTGATAGCCCTGCACCTGCACCAGCGCGGCGGCGGTGTCGTGCGCGACGGTATCAATACTCACCAGCACGCTGGCCTGCTCCTGCGCCACCCCGGCTTCGGCGGAGCGCACCGAACTGCTGACTTTGCCGAAGTCATACAGCATCTGCGATACCGACAGCACAAATGACGGGCTGAAGCCTTTCTCGCTGTAGGCGTTGCTGTAGCCGTTGTTCATGCCGGCGCTGATTTGCGGATAGTATTTGGCCTGCGCCACATCGACCTGGCTGGCCTGCTCCAGCATTTTGCCAATTGCCTGCGCGATGTCCGGATGCCACTGGATGGCACGCTGTACTGCCTGGTTAAGGGTTAAGGTATCCGGCACGTTAGCCAGCGCGGGTTCGGCCACCTGACCGGTTAAGGAGGGAAGATCCTGCTGCTGCGCCAGACCGGCTGAGGTTATGCGCCCCGCCTGCGTCACGGCATCACTGGCAGCCATAAGATGAGAACTGTGAAAAAACACAATGCCAGCACACAGGGCGCTGAGCTTACAGGTACGGCGAGTTGTTGCGCCTGATTGCATCAGATCCATCGATTGTTCACCAGTAAAAGAGAGAAAGGGGCACCTCCCTGTGCCCGTTATGCTTCCCTGCGTTACACCCACTAAGCCGTGTGGTTTTGATGCGGTTGCTGCAGCAACTCCTCCAGTGAGACGTTTACGCCTTCCAGGGTAATCAGCTGCGTACTGCTGTACCCCGTGCCGCTGCCGTCACGGTCAATCGACAACACCGTATTGCCGTCCGCGGTATGATCCACTTTCACAAAGTCATTGATATTACTGGTGGAATCATTCCAGCCGATCAGCAGACTGCTGACGTCGATCTTGTCACCCTGCGCGACGTTAAAGTCGGTCCAGGTGTCGTGACCGTTGCCGCCGGTGGCATCTGCGCTGCTCAGCAGGTGGTAAACCAGCGTATCTGCGCCGGCACCGCTGGTAATGGTGTCGTCGTAGGCGCTGCTGGTGAGGCTGTCAGCCGCGGCGCTGCCCGTGATGGTCGGGTGAAGCTCAATGGTAAAGGTGTTGCTGGTGATGGTGCCGTCGGACGACGCCAGGGTGTAGGTAAACACCTCCTTATGCGTGATGTTCTGGATATTCACATCCGCGTTCAGGGTATAGGTATAGCTACCGTTGGCGGCGATGGTCAGCACACCAAAGTCCCCGGCCACCGCCGTGCTGCCCACGCTGCTCACGGTGGTGAGATCACCATGCTCATTGAGGATGCTCAGCGTGCCGCTGTGGCTGACGTTGCTGTCTCCCCAGATGCTGCCGCTGGCATCATGCTCGCTGCTGGTGGTGGTTTCCGCCGCCAGACTGGTGGTGGCGAACAGCGCGGTGGCTGCACCGTTATGCAGCGTCACCGTCAGCGTCGCCGAGGTCACTGCACCGCTGGCATCCCGCACCGAGTAGGTGAAGGTGTCTGCGGATGGCAGGGTATCGATATCCAGCCCGGCCTTCAGCGTGTAGGTGTAGTTACCCTTCGCATCAATAGTCAGCGTACCGTAGGTGGTGTTGATCACCGTATTGCCGCTGGACGCCACCGCGCTGCTGCCCACCGACGCCACCGCCGTGCCGGACGGAATCGTCCCGGCGATGGAGCTGGTGTCGTTGGTCAGCAGGTTACCGGTGACCGTCGCGGCGGTGGTGACCGCCAGCGTGGTGAAATCCGACACCGTGCTTACCGTGGTGGTTGGCAACACGCTAATGTTGGTGGTGGCTGCGACCACCACCGCATAGTTGCCGGTCCCCAGTCCGGTATAGGTGACGTTTGCCCCTTTCAGCGTACCGATCGTCAGCAGCGCGTTAATGTAGTTGGTCTTGATACTGATCAACTGCCACGAGCCGTTCGCCTGCTGTTCGTACAGGTTTAACGAATAGTTGGCGGCCACGCCGAGACTGGTCACCGAACCGTTGAGCGTCACGGTACGGCTGTCATCGTTACCCACGCTGAACAGGTAAGCATTACCGTTGTTCAGCACGCTGGCATTGAGCACCGTACCCAGCCCCACGGTCAGCAGCGCGGTATGCGACGAGTTGACCGTACCGTTGTTCACCGTTGCCTGCGTGCTGGTGTAATCCACCTCGTTGCTGTCGTTGGTCGCCACGATGCGAATCGCACCGGTCAGCGAGGCCCCCGGCGAGACGTTACCGGCGCGATCCGTCTGGATCACCGAGAGCGGCGCACCGGTGATCTGCGCGGTGGTGAGCGTCACCGACCAGTTGCCGCCGCTGCCGACCGTGGTGGTGCCGAGCGCGTTGCCGCTGGCATCGCGCACCGTCACCGTGGCCCCCACTTCACCGCTACCGGTGACAAGGGTACCGGCGCTGTTGATCGCCAGCCCGCTTACCGCCGCCGGAGGCAGGGTATCGACGTTCACCGTCGCCGTGATGTTGCCGGTGCTGACGTTACCCGCCGCATCGGTCACCGTGGTGCTCAGCGTGTGCGCGCCGTTCGCCAGCGTGGCGGTGGTGAAGCTCCAGCTGCCATCACTCCCCGCGGTCACAGAACCAATGGCGCTGGCACCGTCGTAGATGGTGACCACGGCACCTGCTTCGGTGGTGCCGCGCAGCGTTGGCGTGGTATCGCGCGTAAAGGCACCGTTCGCCAGCGTCACCGGCGTACCGCTGATGTCATCAATGATGGTCAGCGTACTGGCGACCGGCACCACGGTGTCGACGATCAGCGTGGTCGACACCTGCGGGCTGACGTTGCCCGCCGGGTCGGTCTGCGTCACGTTCAGCGTGTGGCTGCCGTTGCTCAGCGCGTTGCCCACCACGAAGCTCCAGCTGCCGTTGCTGCCCACCGTGGTGGTGCCCAGCAATGTGGTGCCGTCGTACACCGTGATGCGCGCGCCCGCCTCGCCGTTGCCGCTCAGCAGCGGCGTGCTGTCGTTGGTGACGCCATTATTCGGAATGGTCACCGCCGTGCTGCCGTTGTTGTTGAGCGCCAGCAGATTGGTGATGGCCGCCGGTGCCGTGGTATCGATGATCACCGTGGCCGCGGTGGTGCCGCTGACGTTACCTGCGGCATCCGTTACCGTCACCGTGATCGGGTGCGGCCCGGCGCTCAGCGCCGCCAGTGGCGTGAAGCTCCAGCTGCCGTCCCCCTGCACGATCGCCGTGCCCAGTGCCAGACCGTTGTCCAGAATGGTGACGCGTGCCCCGGCCTCCGCCGCGCTGACGCTGCCGCGCAGCGTTGGCGTGGTGTCGTTGGTCGCACCACCGTTGACGATGGTGGCACCGGTCGCATCATTAATAATGGTGAGACTGGTGTTCGCTGGCGCCACCGTATCCACGGTGAGGTTAATCACCTCGGAACGGGGACTGACGTTGCCCGCGCTATCGGTCACCGTCACGCTCAGCGCGTGGGCGGCATTGCTCAGCGTCGGCGAGACAAAGCTCCAGCTGCCGCTGGCGTTAGCCTGCACCGTTCCGAGCAGCGTGTTGCCATCGTAAACCGTGACAATCACGTTCGCTTCCGCCGTGCCCTGCAGCGTCGGCGTGCTGTCGTTGGTGACTCCGTTATTGACGATAGCCACACCGGTGACGTCGTTGGTCAGCGTCAGCCCGGTTGCCGCCAGCGGCGGCGCGGTGTCGACGGTCAGCGCAAGGGACGCTGCGGGACCGGTATTGCCGGCCGCATCGGTGGCCGTCACGCTGAAGGAGTGTAAACCGTCAGACAAGGTGCCAGTGACGAAGCTCCAGCTGCCGTTGCTGGCGGCGGTTACCGAACCCAGCACCGTATCACCATCGCGGATGGTCACAATGCTGTTGGCTTCCGCCGTGCCGCTCAGGCGTGGCGTGCTGTCATTAGTGACGCCACCCGCCGCAATCGCCACCGGCGTGCTGCCGTTGTTGTTTACCGCTGCCAGCCCGGTGATAGCCACCGGCGGCGTGGTGTCGATCACCAGCGTGGCGCTGGTGGTGGCACTGACGTTACCGGCCGCATCGGTGACCGTGACGTTGAGCGTATGGAGCGTTTCGCTCAGCGCCGTGGCTGGCGTCAGCGTCCAGTTACCATCACTGCCCACCAGCGCGGAACCGACCAGCGTGGTGCCATCCAGCACGGTGACGATGCTGCCCGCCTCCGCCCGACCGCTCAGCACCGGCGTGGTATCGCTGGTGACGCCGCCATTCGGGATGACGCTGCCGCTGACGTCGTTGGTGACCACCAGCGTGGCCGCGCCCGGCGCAACGGTATCGACGGTGATGGTCACCGGCGTGGTGCGCGGGCCGGTATTGCCCGCCGCATCGGTGACCGCCACGCTCAGCGCATGCGCGCCGTTACCCAGTGTCGGTGAGACAAAGCTCCATGCGCCGCTGCCGTTCACGAGCGCTGTGCCGAGCAGCGTGTTGCCGTCATACACGCTAACCGTGGCGTTGACCTCGGCGCTGCCGCTCAGCGTTGGCGTGGTGTCGTTAGTCGCGCCGCCAGCCGGTATGCTGACGCCGGTAACATCGTTAGTGATGGTCAGGTTGGTGGCCACCAGCGGTGGCGTCGCATCAACGATCAGCGTCACGCTGAGCGCCTCGCCGGTGTTACCCGCCGCGTCCGTTTCCGTGACGCTGAAGGTATGGCTGCCGTCGCTCAGTGCCGCAGAGGTGTAACTCCAGTTACCGCTGCTGCCGACCGTCAGCGAGGCTACCACATCGCCATCGAGGCGAATGGTCACCACGCTGCCCGCTTCTGCCACACCGCGTAACAGCGGCGTGTTGTCATTAGTGGTACCGCCGTCAGCAATCGTCACCGGCGTGCTGCCGTTGTTGTTGCTGGCCGTCAGCGTCAGATCGTCCGGCGCCAGGGTATCAACGATCACCGTCGCGCTGGTGCTGGTGCTGACGTTGCCCGCCGCATCGGTCACCGAAACGCTCAGGGTGTGCGATCCTTCAATCAGCGCTGTCGCTGGCGTGTAGCTCCAGTTGCCGCTGGACGGCACGGTCAGCGTGGTCAGCACATCACCATTGTTGAGGATGGTGACCGTGCTGCCCGCTTCCGCTACGCCGCTCAGGGTTGGCGTGGCATCGCTGCTGTAGCCGCCGTTAAGCACCGGCTGCGCGGTATCATCGTTGGTGATGACCAGCGTCGAAGCATTCGGTGCGATGCTGTCCACAGTGAAGCTAAGCGCCGGGGTGAGAGCACTGCTGTTACCTGCTGCATCGCTGACGCCCACGCTCAGCGCGTGCGCCCCTTCGCTCAATGCAGGCGTGGTCAGCGTCCAGCTTCCCCCTGCGCCCACCACCACCGACGCGATAGCGGTGTTGCCATCGTACACTGTGACCAGGCTGCCCACTTCGGCGCTGCCGCTGAGTACCGGCGTGTTGTCATTGATGACGCTGCCGTCGCTAATCGGCACCGCCGTGCCGCTGCGATCGTTGCTGATCACCACATCAGCGGCCACCGCCGGCGCGGTGATATCCACGGTGAAGCCGAGGGTAGCCGAGGGCGTCCCCTCATCACCGCCAGGGTTTTGCGCGGTGATGTAGTATGCGTAGCTGCCTTCAGCCAGCGTCGGCGTATAGCTCCACTGGCCGTTAGCATTCGCCGTAACGCTGGTGATTACCGCATCCGTATTAGCGTTATAAATACGAATCAGCTGACCGGGTTCGGCAGAGCCGCTGAGCGTTGGCGTGGTGTCGCGGGTTACCGCGTTGTCTGCCAGCGTAACAGGCATAGGCCCGCTGTCATCGGTGATTTGCAGCGTCGAGGTGGCTGGCGGCAAATCAGCCTGTATGTTCAGGTTGAACACTGGAGTAGCCGCACTGACGTTGCCCGCAGGGTCTGACACGGTGACGGTAAAATTGTGCTCACCGTTACTCAATATACTCGGTGTAAAGCTCCAGGCCCCGCCCGAGCCGGCCAGCGCAGTGCCCAGCAGCGTGGTGCCATCGTAGATGCTCACCGTGCTGCCGGCTTCTGCCGTGCCGCTCAGGGTTGGCGTGTTGTCATCGGTCGACGCGCCGTCATCCAGCGGGCCCGTCGTGCCGCCCACGTTATCGGCGACCACCAGGTCAGGAACCGCGTCTGGCACCAGCGTATCGATGGTGACATTCACCGGACCCACCGGCTCGCTGACGTTGCCAGCGGCATCCACCACCTGCACCGAGAAGGCGTAGCTGCCATCCTGCAGCGCGCTGGTTTCAAAGCGCCATACGCCATTGGCATCGGCGACCACCGAGCCAATCACCGTATCGTCCTGCAGCAGATTGATGATGGCACCAGCCTGCGCCGTTCCGCTCAGTACCGGCGTGGTGTCGTTGGTAAAGCTGCCATCCACCAGCGGCAGAGCGGTCGGACCGTTATTGGCGTTGACCTCAAACGACAGCACCGGATCCGGCCCGACGGTGTTAACCGTTACGCCAATGCTTACCGGGTCGCTGACATTACCCGCGTTGTCACTGACGACGACCGTCAGCGTGTAGTTGCCGTTATCCAGCGGCAAGGTGTTCAGGCTCCAGTTGCCTTCGCTGTCCACCGTCGCCGACCCCACCAGCACGTTGCCGTTGTACACGTTGACGAGAGCACCCGGCTCACCGCTGCCGCTCAGCAGCGGCGTGTTGTCGTTGGTGGCGCCACCGTTGGCGATGGTGACTGGATTATCCGGATCGTTGTCATTCTGCAGCAGCACGGCGCCGACCGGCTGCGGCGGCGTAGCATCAACCTGAACGGTGAAGCTGGAAGACGGCGCACTGACGTTGCCGAGGCTGTCCGTCACCGTGGCCGTAAGGGTGTGCTGACCATCGGTGAGCACGGGCGACAGGAACACCCATTCGCCGTCCGCATTGGCGGTGGTCGAACCCAGCACCACATTGCCATCGTAAATGGTCACCAGGCTGCCAGCCTCCGCCGTACCGCTCAGGCGTGGCGTGTTGTCATTGGTATAGGTGCCATCGGGCACCAGTACCAGATCGGTACCGTTGTCGTTATTCACTTCCAGCGTGGCCTGGGCCGGAGCCTGGCTATCCACGGTAAAGGTAATCGGTGTCGACGCCGGTCCGGTGTTACCGGCCGCATCGGTGACCGTCACCGTCAGGCTGTGCGCCGCGTTGGTGAGGGTTGGCACGTTGAAACTCCACGCGCCGTCACTGCCCGCAATCGCCGTACCAATCAGCGCGCCATTATCCAGAATGTTCACCGTGCTGCCCGGCTCAGCAACGCCCGCCAGCAACGGCGTGGTATCGCTGGTGGTCGATCCCGACGGAATATCTACCAGCGCACTGCCGTTGTCATTGGAGAGACTGATTTCCGTCACCTGATCCGGGGCGGTGGCATCAATCACCAGCTGTGCCGTGACCGGCGCGCTGACGTTGCCCGCCGCGTCGCGCGCCACAACGGTTAAGGTGTAGCTGCCGTCACTCAGCGCACTGGCCGGTGTGAAGCTCCAGCTGCCGCTGCTGCCGACAGTGACGCTGCCCACCGGACCGTTCTGCGAGGTAATCACAATCAGGCTGCCCGGATCGCCGCTGCCGCTCAGCACCGGCGTGTTGTCACTGGTTAAGCCGCCGTTCGGGATGGTGACCGGATCGCCGTTGCCATTGTCGCTGGCGACGCTCAACTGGGTGACCGCCGACGGTGCTACGGTATCGACGGTGATCGCCACGCTGGCGCTCGGTGCGCTGACATTGCCAGCGACGTCGGTAACCGTCACGCTGAGGCTGTGCGAGCCATCGGTCAGTTCAGGTGAGAAGGTCCATGCGCCGTCGTTATCTGCCGTCGCCGTGCCGATAGGCGTCTGTCCGTCATAGACGATGATGGTGCTGTTCGGCTCCGCCGTTCCGCTGAGCAGCGGC
Organism: gamma proteobacterium symbiont of Scutellera amethystina; assembly: GCF_059730845.1. Taxonomy (NCBI): domain Bacteria; kingdom Pseudomonadati; phylum Pseudomonadota; class Gammaproteobacteria; species gamma proteobacterium symbiont of Scutellera amethystina. The sequence goes on along the minus strand of NZ_AP035935.1, from coordinate 863,498 downwards.
GTGCTGTCATTGGTATTGCTGCCTGAGGTGATCGGCGTGGCCGGATCGACATTGTTGTTCACCAGCAGCAGATCGACGACCGCGTCCGGCGCCGTGGTATCCACGGTAAAGCTAATCGGCGCGGAAGGATCGCTGACGTTACCCGCCGCATCAGTCACCGTTACCGTCAGGCTGTGATCGCCCTCGTCCAGCGTACCGGTAACAAACTGCCAGCTGCCATCGGCGCCCACGGTCACCGAACCGATCGGCGTCGTGCTGTCGCCATCGTAGACCGTGATGATACTGCCCGCCGTGGCGCTGCCGGAGAGCTGCGGCGTGGTGTCGTTGGTCGCGCCATTGGCGGCAATCGCCACCAGCGTGCTGCCGTCGTTATTGCTCAGCACCACGTCCACTGGCGCTGCCGGTGGCGTGAGATCGACGGTGAAGGTGTACGGCGCGGACTCCGGCCCGACATTGCCTGCCGGATCGGTGACGCTGGCCGTCAGGCTGTGACTGCCCGCTTCCAGGGCGGTATCAGGCGTGAAGCGCCAGCTGCCGTCATTGCCGGCGGTAGCCGAGCCGATGATCACGCCGTTATCGCGCACGATCACCACGCTGTCAGGCTCGGCGCTACCGCTCAACACTGGTGTGGTGTCGTTGGTCGCCCCGCCAGAGGCCACCGGTACGGCCGGATCAACCTCATCGTTCACCAGCAGCAGGCCGGTCGGCTCGGCCGGTGCCGTGGTATCCACGGTAAAATCAATCGCCGCGGACGGTGCGCTAACGTTGCCCGCCGGGCTGGTAACCGTGGTGGTCAGGCTATGTTCGCCCTGGCTCAGCGCCGGTACCGCATAGCTCCATGTGCCACCGGCACCCACCAGCACGCTGCCCAGCACCGTGTTGCCATCGAGGATGGTGACGGTACTGCCGGCATCGGCGGTGCCGCTCAGCTGCGGCGTGGTGTCGTTGGTCGCGGTGCCGCTGTTAATCGGCTGCAGCGTCTCGCCGTTATCGTTGTTCAGCACGACATCAGCGGCGGCAGTCGGCGTGGTGAGATCGATAGTGAAAGCAAACGCATCAGACGCCGGCCCGCTGTTGCCCGCCGTGTCGGTGACAATGGTGGTCAGGCTATGCGTGCCCGCCTCCAGTGCCGGATCCGGCGTGAAGCTCCAGTTGCCGTTTGCATCGGCCTGCGCCGAGCCAATCACGCTGCCATTGTCGTAAATCGCGACGAGACTGCCCGGCTCCGCGCTTCCGCTGAACAGCGGCGTGGTGTCATTAGTGACGCCGTCCGCCGCGATCGGCAGCGGCGTTGCGCCCTGATCGTTAATCAGCAGCAAGTCTGCGGCGGGCGCCGGATCGGTGAGATCGATGTTCACCTCCAGCGGAGCAGAAGGTGCGCTGGTATTGCCAGCCGGACTGGTTTCGGTCGCCGTCAGGCTGTGCTGCCCCTCGCCCAGCGCGGTGGCTGGCGTGAAGCTCCAGCTGCCGTCGTCGTTGACTGTGGTGGTGCCCAGCACGGTATTGCCATCCGAGACGGTGATGGTGCTGCCGGCGGTGCCGCTGCCGCTCAGGACTGGGGTGGTGTCGTTAGTAGCACCGCTGGTGATCAGCACCGGCGTGCCGCTCTGATCATCACTGAGCTGCACATTGCCCGGCGCGGCTGGCGTGGTGGTATCGATGGTAAAGCTGAGGGCGGCCGAGGGTTCGCTGGTATTGCCAGCGGTATCGGTCACCGTCGTCGTCAGGCTATGGTCGCCCGCTGCCAGCACCGGTGCGGTGAAGCTCCAGCTGCCGTCGTTGCCGACGGTGGCGGTGCCCAGTACCGTATCGCCATCGGAAATGGTCACGGTGCTGCCCGGTTCCGCGCGGCCACTGAGCACCGGCGTGGTGTCATTGGTGAGGCCATTGCTGACCGGCACCGGTGTGCCGCTCTGGTCATTGCTGAGCAGCAGCTCGCTGGCCACAGCGGGTGCGCTGGTATCGACGATGACAATCACCGCCGTACTGCCCGGCCCGGTATTGCCCGCCGTGTCGGTAACGGTGGACGTCAGGTTATGTTGCCCTTCGCTCAGCGGATCGGTCGGGGTGAAGCTCCAGCTGCCGTCGCTGCCTGCCGTCGCTGTGCCCAGCACCGTATCGCCGTCGCTGACGGTCACCGTGCTACCGGGTTCAGCGGTACCGCTCAGGGTTGGCGTGGTGTCATTGGTGCTGCCGCCCGCGGCAACCGGTGTGCCGTCGCCATTGCTGAGCTGCAGATTGCCTGCCGCCGCCGGTGCCTGCGTATCGACGGTGACGGTTACCGGTGTTGACGCCGGTCCGGTGTTGCCAGCCGCATCGGTCACGGTGCTGGTCAGGCTGTGGCTGCCATCGCTGAGGGGCGGCGTGGTGAAGCTCCAGTTGCCATCGTTGCCCACCGTGGTGCTGCCAATCACCGTGCCGCCATCGGAGATAATCACCACACCGCCAGCTTCGCCGCTGCCGCTCAGGGTTGGCGCAGCGACGTTAGTGCTGCCTGTGCCCAGCGGATCGCCGTCATCGTTGGTCAGCTGGATGCCTGTCGGTGCCGCGGGCGCGACGGTGTCGATGGTGATGGTGATTACCGGCGAATCCGTCACCGTGCCGCTGCCGTTATCGGCGCTGGCGCGGAATGCGTAGGTGCCGTCGGCCAGCGCCGCTGGCGTGAAGCTCCACTGTCCGTTGCTGCCCGCGACCACGCTGCCCAAAACCGTGCTGCCGTTGTACAGGGTGACGAGATCGCCCGCCCCGGCCTGGCCGCTGAGAATCGGCGTGCTGTCGGTGGTGCTGTCGTTATTGGCCAGTTCGACCAGCGTGCTGCCGTTATCATCGGTGACAATCAGCAGGCTGCTGGTGGCCGGCACGCCCGCCTCAATGTTGACCGTGAACACCGGCGATGCCGGGCTGACGTTGCCGGCCGCGTCAGTCACCGTGGTGGTCAGGCTGTGCTGCCCGTTGGTGAGCGCATCTGGCGTAAAGCTCCAGCTGCCGTTGCTGCCGGCGGTAACGCTACCGAGCAGCGTGGTGCCGTCATAGATACGCACCACCGCGCCCGCTTCTGCCGAACCGCTCAGGGTTGGCGTGCGATCGTCGGTGGTCTGGCCGGAATCCAGCGCGCCGGTGGCGCTGCCCGCGTTATCCGTCACCTGCAGGCCGCTGACGGCGGCAGGCGCGGTGGTGTCAACGCTAAAGGCGATCGGCGTTGATGCCGGGCTGACGTTGCCGGCGGCATCGGTCACCGTGGTGCTCAGGCTGTGATTGCCCTCGCCCAGCGCTGGCGTGGTGAAGCTCCAGCTGCCGTTACTGGCCACGCTGACGCTGCCGAGAACGGTGTTGCCATCGCGAATCGTGACAATACTGCCGGCTTCCGCCGTGCCGCTCAGCAGCGGTGTCGCATCGTTGATCGTGCTGCCGCCCGTTACCGGCTGTGCGGTACTGCCGGCATCGTTCAGCAGTGCCAGATCGCTGGCTGCCGCCGGTGGCGTGGTATCAACCGTAATGTTCAGGGTGACGGTGTCAATCACATTGCCGTCAACGTCGGTAATGGTGGCGCTGAACGCGTGGCCGCCCTCACTCAGGTTGCTCAGGGCAAAGCTCCACTGCCCATTGCCGTCGGCTGTGGTGCTGCCGAGCAGATCGCCGCCGTCAAAGATGCGGACGAGGCTGCCCGCCCGGGTCAGGCCGGCGAGGGTCGGGCTGTCGTCATTGGTGACGGCGCCGTTTTGCAGTGAGACGAGGGTATTGCCGCTGTCGCCCACCAGCTCAATGCTGGCGCTGGCGGGTGGCAGCGCAGCGTCCACATTGACCACAAATTCCGCGGTCGCGCTGCTGACGTTGCCCGCCGCATCGGTTTGCGTAACGGTCAGGCTGTGGCTGCCGTTGCTGAGCGCTGGCGTGGTAAAGCTCCAGCTGCCGTTGGCCCCGACAAGGGTATTGCCCAGGAGCGTGCTGCCGTCGTAAATGCTGATCAGCGCACCGGCTTCGCCGCTGCCGCTCAGGGTAGGTGTGTTGTCATCGGTGGTAGCGCCCGACGTCAGCGGGCCCTGGCTGGCACCCACGTTGTCGATCACCTGCAGATCGCCGATCGCCGCCGGTGCGGTGGTATCGACGGTGACCACGATAGCCGCTGATGCCGGACCGGTGTTGCCGGCGCTGTCGGTTACCGTGGTAGTCAGGCTGTGATTGCCGTCGCTGAGCGCTGGCGTGGTGAAGCTCCAGCTGCCGTTACTGCCGACGATAGCCGTGCCGAGCACAACGTTGCCATCGCGTACCGTAACGGTGCTGCCGGCCTCTGCCGTGCCGCTCAGCGACAGCGTGTTGTCATTGCTGCTGCCGCCGGCGGCAATCGGCGTCACGGTGCCATTGCTGTCACCGGTCAGCAGCAGATCGCCTGCCGCGCCGGGCGCCACGGTATCAATGGTGACCGTCAGGGTGACGGAGGTGGTGACGTTACCGGCGGCGTCGGTGGCAACTGCGCGGAACGCGTAAGTACCATCTGCCAGCGTGGCGGGAGTGAAGCGCCACTGACCGCTGCCGTCGGCAATAGTACTGCCCAGCAGCGTGGTGCCGTTGTACAGCGTGATGACGGCGTTAGCGCTCGCCAGGCCGCTCAGCACCGGCGTGCTGTCTTTAGTACTGGCGCCATCGCTCAGCGTGCGCAGCGTGGCATCGCTATCGTCGGTAATTTGCAGCGAACTGCTGGTTGAGGGCAGGCCCGCCTGAATCGTCACCACAAACGGCGAGGACGCAGCGCTGACATTGCCGGCAGCGTCCGTCAGCGTCACGGTCAGGCTGTGGCTGCCATTGCTCAGCGCTGGCGTGGTAAAACTCCAGTTGCCGTTCGCGCCCACCAGCGCGGTGCCGAGCAGCGTCTGACCATCGTAAACGCTGACCACAGCGCCCGCTTCACCGCGGCCGCTCAGGGTCGGCGTGTTATCATCGCTGCTCGATCCGTTTGGTACCGGCGTGTTGCTGCCACCGCTGTTGTTGGTCAGGGACACGTCCGTGGCCACTGCCGGTGGCTGCGTATCGACAGTGAAATCAACCGGGCTGGTGGCCGGACTGGTGTTGCCGGCAGCATCGGTGACGGTAACCGTCAGGCTGTGCTGCCCTTCACCCAGGGCAGGTGTCGTGAAGCTCCAGCGGCCATCGGCACCGACGGTGACCGTACCCAGCAGCGTGGTGCCGTCGTAAATACTGACAATGGTCCCCGCTTCAGCCGTGCCGCTCAGCGTAGGCGTGTTGTCATCGGTGCTGGTGCCGCCCGTGATAGCGCCCTGCACGCTGCCCGCGTTATCCGTGATCAGCAGATCGCTGACCGCCGCCGGTGCCGTGGTATCACCGCCGCCGCCATTGTCGCCGCCGCCGTTATCCCCACCGCCGCCACCGCCACCGCCGTTGTTACCGGCGATCAGCGCACCGATACCGGCCAGCGCGGCGCCGGCGATACCAAAGGCGGTCAGTGTGCCGTCACCCGTGACGTTTTCCACTAACAGCCCTTCCGTGCTGTCGATAGAGACAAACTGGAAGCCTTCTGTGCCGGGATCTTCCACCCACCACAGCGCGCCTTTGTCGTCCTGCAGCACCAGATCGCTGTCGCCGTTAACATCGTAGAATTTATGAATAACAACGACTTCACCGGATTTAGTGGTGACCACTAAATCACTACCATTGCGTGTGAAAGACTTAATATCAGCCTGGTTAAGGTTGAGCTTAACCACACTGGGAGCAGTCAAATTAACCTGATTACCGCTCACTTCAGTAGCAATCGTTCCGCCTTTAGGCGTTACAGAGATATTGTTCATTTTATCGATATCCCGCGCAGTTATAAGCTTAATGGCATCCATAAAAACGCCCGGTATCGCCAGACACCGGTATTCTTCGCGAATAATTCAATGAATTACTCACATCCTCTCCAGGCCGGTTTCATCTGCCAGAGGCACAGTGAAAACGCGCTGAGTCGTTATTTGCCGCCCGCCCGAAAAACAGCTCTGCCGAACTCTTTTCAGACTTGCGCCAACAAATCAGTGAGATAGACGCTCTTCCAGTGGTAGCCTTGCATGCCGTAAATTGATTTTTGCGACAGCAAATCAACCTGACGTTGATGTTCAACGCCCTCAATAATCACGCCGCGACATAATTGGTTGAGGTGGTCGAGCAGAATGTCGAAAGTGCGATCTTCGCCAAATTGCCAAAAAAAATTTTTATCAATCTTGACGATGTCGAATATTCCGCTATCGAGCATGGTCAGGTTGGAATAACCCGGACCAAAGTCATCGAGCCATAACGGGGCCGGCGTGATTTTGGCTACGCCTTTCAGGATCAGCAGGTCGGCACTATTAAAACGTGCGGTGAAGAAGGCAGAGATTTCCAGCCGTAATCGCGTCAGCGCGGCCAGTTTTCTTTGTATTTCAGCATCTTTAAAAATGCCTGAAACAATATCTCTGTCTACATTAACGCTGATGACCTGCTCAAACCCCGCATGGTAAAGCTGAATAAGTTTTTCGACCTGGTGGAGGAATAACTGCCATTTTTCGTCAGCAGAAAGCCGACTGAAGAACCCTGCATCCCTGTCAGGGTTACGCTTATTATTGGTATCTGCATCATCTGCGAAACGCGTCAACAATTCCCATGCCACCACTTCACCGGAAATAGCGTGAACCGGCTCCAGCATCAGAATGTAGTCGGATTTGCAGCGCATTTTACGATCCTTACACTGGCTGATAGCGCGTTAAACCGTCAGCTTTTCTCATGTGATTCGTAAGGGAAACATCGATAAAACTTAACACCTTAACTGAAGGTTAACTTACAACTTACATTTTGAAAAATAGATTTCAGTGAACAACAGCGTGAACTTTAATCGTTTAAACCAATCAATAAATCTTCATTTTCACTGCATGCTTCATATAAAGATCAGATAATTCTTAGATTTCAGATTTTACTTATCGGCCCTGACAAAAAAATAAAACCAATAATCAATTGATTAATAAGCAATTAATTATAAAGCATTGGTATAAATTCTGGCTTTGTGCTTAAGATGGGATATTGCACTGCTTAAAGCGGGATTCCAGAAAGCGTCAAAAAACCGACAGTCTGCACATCGCTCACCCACCGCCTTATGCTTAAATTTTTATTATAGATAGCCAGAAACTCATAAAAGAAAGATTGGTCATTTGCGGGCAGGTACAACACTAAGCCACAGATTTAAAAAACGTTTTTTTCGCTGCCGATGCGCTTTCGCTGCTGAATTAAGCAGATAGCTTTTGTTAATAAACGGTTTGAATTTGCTGTTTCGGCCGGGATAATTTCAGAGTGATAGCGATCACGAATTGAATAAATGGCAGGAAGGATTGTCAGGGAAGGTGATAATAACGGGCTCCAGCCGGAGCCCGTTGCGGGAAATACACTTACTCGTCTTCGAGATAGGTGTAGCCGTAAAGCCCACTCTCAAACTCTTCAAGGAACTGCGCCCGCAGCTCTTCGTCAATATCCTGCTGCTGTTTTACCTGATCGCGGAATAACGTCATCAGATCGTTAGGATTGAGCTGCACGTATTGCAGCATATCCGCCACGGTATCCCCTTCATCAGACAGCTGCACTTCTACGCTGCCATCCGGGAAGGCGAAGACGTCAACCGCTTCGGTATCGCCAAACAGGTTATGCATATTGCCGAGGATTTCCTGATACGCCCCGACCATGAAGAAGCCCAGCATCGGTGGATTATCCACATCGTACTCCGGCATTGGCATGGTGGTGGCAATACCGTCGCCGTCAACGTAGTGATCGATGGTGCCATCGGAATCACAGGTGATATCCAGCAGTACCGCACGACGCTGCGGAGTTTTGTTCAGCCCTTCCAGCGGCAGCACCGGGAACAGCTGATCGATGCCCCACGCATCCGGCATCGACTGGAACAGCGAGAAGTTGACGTAAATCTTGTCCGCCATGCGCTCCTGCAGCTCATCAATGATCGGCCGATGGGCGCGGTTGCTCGGGTCAAGGTGCTGCTGAATATAGTGGCAGATGCTGAGATACAGCTGCTCTGCCCAGGCGCGCTGACCGAGATCGTAGGTGCCTGATGAATAGCCGGTATGGATGTCGAACAGGTCCATCTGGCTGTCATGCAGCCATTCGCGCAGCGAACGGCGTACGCTTGGCTCGTGCATCTCCTGCCAGGTATCCCACAGGCTCTGAATCGGGCGCGGTGAGTCGGCATCCGGTGCGACCGGCGTACTGAATTCATTGCGCTCAACGCCGATGATGTTGGAGACCAGCACGGTATGGTGCGCGGTCACCGCACGCCCCGATTCCGTAATCACAGTCGGATGCTCCAGACCGTGCTCTTCACAGGCGTCGCCGATGGCCCAGATCACGTTATTGGCGTATTCGTTCAGGCCGTAGTTGACCGAGCAGTCTGACTGCGAACGCGTGCCTTCGTAGTCAACCCCAAGCCCGCCGCCGACGTCAAAGCACTTGATGTTGACGCCCAGCTTCGCCAGCTCAACATAGAAGCGCGCCGATTCACGCACGCCGGTGGCGATATCGCGAATATTGGACATCTGCGAGCCGAGGTGGAAATGCAGCAGCTGCAGGCTGTCAAGACGACCCGCTTTGCGCATGATATCGACCAGTTGCAGCACCTGCGATGCCGCCAGACCAAATTTGGATTTCTCGCCGCCGCTCGACTGCCACTTACCGGAGCCCTGCGATGCCAGACGGGCGCGGATGCCGAGGCGCGGCACCACGTTCAGCCGCTCGGCTTCTTCCAGCACCAGGCGCACTTCGGTCATCTTCTCAATCACCAGATAGACTTTATGGCCGAGCTTTTCACCAATCAGCGCCAGACGGATATATTCGCGGTCTTTGTAGCCGTTACACACAATCACCGAGCGGGTTTTCCCGGCGTGCGCCAGCACCGCCATCAGCTCAGCTTTGGAACCCGCCTCCAGCCCCAGCGGCTCGCCGGAGTTGACCAGCGATTCAATCACGCGCTTATGCTGGTTAACTTTGATCGGGTAAACCAGGAAGTAGTCGCCCTTATAGCCGTAAGATTCACGCGCGCGTTTAAAGGCGGCATTAATCGAACGCAGACGGTGCTGCAGAATTTGCGGGAAGCAGAACAGCGCAGGCAGGCGCTGGCCGTCGGCCTCGCGCTCTTTAACCAGCTTCGCCAGGTCAACGCGCACTTCCGGCTGATCCGGATCCGGGCAGACGCTGATGTGGCCGAGTTCGTTGACGTCGTAATAGTTGTTTCCCCACCAGGCAATGTTGTAGGTGCGCAGCATTCTGCTTGCGTCCTGATCGTTCATCGCCACCTCCTGCATCGAGCGGAGTACACCCTGTTCGCCAGCTGACGAACCCTTGATATTCTTCATGTCGTCAGACATCACGAACCTCAATTTTCCGTTGAAATATGAAAAAGTTGCCGGATTTTGCTGCTACTGCGCCGGATGGAAATTTCCTCATTCTGCTTATCTTGCCTCAGCAGGTTACCGTGCGCCTTACTGAGGTTAAGTGTAAAACACCGTGCCGGAAGCGGTGCACAACGGGGCAAAATCGTCCCGCATCACCTCACCACAGGCGAGTGAAACACAGCAGAGAAACTGGGGGAATAGCTTAGCCGGCGCTCGTGTCGGGATAATTACCGCAGCGCAGAAAACTTCGACGAGAGAAAAGAGCAGAACTGGAAATGGAAAGGCGTGCCAGCGCGCCAGAACGGCGCCGTGAACCGAAGAGAGCGAAAATGTGGTTCATTGTTTTTATCACCTCCAGCGCCTGCTAACAGCATGCGGAAACGGAGTGGATGAAAATCAGATCAACAGCCTCTGACAGCGCGACGCACGGGGGCGTCATCCATGGGACAACTGCGGCGTTTTATACAGTCTGACGCGGCAAAATGCAAAATCTTTGTCGGCGCGCTGCGGCGGGTGTCAGGAAAATATTCCAGTTGATCTGTAGCGATAAATGCGGATGGCGAAAAAGCACTGGAAAAACGCGCACTGAGTGACCTAAAATAGCCGTCCAGATGGTTTTCCATCTAAACTGATTAACATCCAGGCGGTGTGAGCCTGGTACGCTGACACTTCCTACTGCTTGCGGCTTTGCCTGAAGGGGCGTCGAGCTGGCATCATCCCGCTTACGCTATGCAGTCGAATTCAAACCATTTGCAAGGTAAAGAACAGAATGGCTAAACACCTTTTTACATCCGAGTCCGTATCAGAAGGACATCCTGATAAAATCGCCGATCAGATTTCCGATGCCGTGCTGGACGCCATCCTTGAACAGGATCCCAAAGCACGTGTCGCCTGCGAAACCTACGTAAAAACCGGTATGGTGCTGGTTGGCGGTGAGATCACCACCAGCGCCTGGGTCGATATCGAAGAGATCACCCGTAATACCGTACGTGAAATCGGCTATGTTCATTCCGATATGGGCTTTGATGCTAACTCCTGTGCGGTGCTGAGCGCGATTGGTAAACAGTCGCCGGACATCAACCAGGGCGTAGACCGTACCGATCCGCTGGAACAGGGCGCGGGCGACCAGGGCCTGATGTTTGGTTACGCCACCAATGAAACCGACGTGCTGATGCCGGCACCGGTGACCTACGCGCACCGTCTGGTGCAGCGTCAGGCTGAAGTGCGTAAAAACGGTACGCTGCCATGGCTGCGCCCGGATGCCAAAAGCCAGATTACCTTCCAGTACGACGGCGGCAGGATCGTCGGTATCGATGCGGTAGTGCTGTCAACTCAGCATTCAGAAGAGATTTCTCAGGCCGATCTGCGTGAAGCGGTGATGGAAGAGATCATCAAGCCGGTACTGCCGACCGAGTGGATCAACGCCAGCACCAAATACCACATCAACCCAACCGGTCGTTTCGTGATCGGCGGCCCGATGGGCGACTGCGGCCTGACCGGTCGTAAAATCATCGTCGATACCTACGGCGGCATGGCTCGTCACGGCGGTGGCGCGTTCTCCGGCAAGGATCCGTCGAAAGTTGACCGTTCAGCGGCTTACGCTGCGCGCTACGTGGCGAAAAATATCGTTGCCGCTGGCCTGGCCGATCGCTGCGAAATCCAGGTTTCTTACGCGATTGGTGTGGCAGAACCGACCTCAATCATGGTGGAAACCTTCGGTACCGAGAAAGTTTCAACCGAACAGCTGACGCTACTGGTGCGTGAATTCTTCGACCTGCGTCCATACGGTCTGATTCAGATGATGGATCTGCTGAAGCCAATCTACAAAGAAACCGCTGCCTACGGTCACTTTGGTCGTGAACACTTCCCGTGGGAACAGACCGACAAAGCCGCCCAGCTGCGCGAGGCCGCAGGCCTGTAATCAACGCGGGTGCGGGCAACGGCTCTCACCCCGATCTTCTCTTAGCGGAGAAGGTAAAATCGAGCCCGCGCAAGCGGGCTTTTTTACTGGCGAAATTTCCACGCTTTCGTCCCTGACCGCTTCCCCTATCCCGCCTCTGCACCATCACACTTTTTGTCTATACCACCGCAGGCGCATTTTTCAGCGCTGTCTACACTGTTAGCACTGCGCTTACAACAAAGTGTTAACGATTACATTTTGAAATCCTTTTAATATCTTCAATTTAGAGATTTTTCAGCGTAGTAACGGTGATGAAAATGCGTTATTTTCAGCGTCGTCTGATAGCCGATATTTATAGTGATGTCAGAAACTTAAAGGGTGCTATACCTTACTGGTTATGTGACTGATTCGGGCAAAAAATGCTGGATTACAGGGTTTCAGCGTGTGTAACCGATTACATCGATGTGATCGCACTCACTTTTTCCCGCAGGCAGCTTACTTAACATTGATAAAAACAAAGATGGATAAACTTCGGAGGCAATATGCCTGGTAATACTCACAAAAGCAGAACCTCAAACAAGGCGATGACCCTGTTTGTCTGCTTTCTGGCCGCTCTGGCGGGCCTGCTGTTCGGTCTGGATATCGGCGTTATCGCCGGTGCCCTGCCCTTCATCGCGAAAGATTTCAACGTTACCGCACATCAGCAGGAGTGGATCGTCAGCTCAATGATGTTCGGTGCTGCGGTCGGTGCCGTGGGCAGCGGCTGGATGTCTTCGCGTCTCGGCCGTAAAAAGAGCCTGATGGCCGGTGCCATCCTGTTCGTTATCGGTTCACTGTGGTCGGCAATGGCGCCAAACCCGGAAATGCTGATTGCCGCACGCGTGGTGCTCGGCCTTGCCGTCGGCGTTGCCTCTTATACCGCCCCGCTGTATCTCTCGGAAATCGCACCAGAGAAGATCCGCGGCAGTATGATTTCCCTGTATCAGCTGATGATCACCATCGGTATTCTCGGCGCTTACCTGTCGGACACCGCGTTCAGTGCCTCGGGCGACTGGCGCTGGATGCTGGGCATCATCACTATTCCGGCGGTGCTGCTGCTGGTTGGCGTGGTGTTCCTGCCAAACAGCCCGCGCTGGCTGGCGGCGAAAGGTGACTTCCGCGATGCACAGCGCGTGCTGGACCGCCTGCGTGACACCAGCGAGCAGGCGAAACGCGAGCTGGATGAGATCCGCGAAAGCCTGAAGATCAAACAGTCCGGCTGGCAGCTGTTCCAGAGCAACAGCAACTTCCGCCGCGCGGTGTTCCTCGGCGTGCTGTTGCAGGTGATGCAGCAGTTCACCGGCATGAACGTCATCATGTACTACGCACCGAAAATCTTCGAAATCGCCGGCTTCGCCAATACCACGCAGCAAATGTGGGGCACGGTGATCGTAGGTCTGGTGAACGTGCTGGCCACCTTTATTGCTATCGGTCTGGTGGATCGCTGGGGCCGTAAACCAACGCTGGTGCTGGGCTTCCTGGTGATGGCAGCCGGTATGGGCATCCTTGGTACCATGCTGCACATTGGCATTAACTCTGCCGGTGAGCAGTACTTTGCCATCGCCATGCTGCTGATGTTCATTGTTGGCTTCGCGATGTCAGCCGGTCCGCTGATTTGGGTACTGTGTTCTGAAATTCAGCCGCTGAAAGGGCGTGATTTTGGTATCACCGTCTCTACCGCGACCAACTGGATTGCCAACATGATCGTTGGTGCCACCTTCCTGACCATGCTGAACTCGCTGGGCAACGCGCCGACTTTCTGGGTCTACGCCGCGCTGAACGTGTTCTTTATTCTGCTGACGGTCGCGCTGATTCCGGAGACCAAAAACGTCTCGCTGGAGCACATCGAGCGCAACCTGATGTCGGGCAAAAAACTGCGCGATATCGGCCAGCAGTAAGGCCAGACGCGTTAACCGGGGCTGCCGCAGGGCGGCCCTTTTTTTTATCTGCCGCCTGTGCGCATGCAGTTGCGTACCCCGCGGCAACGCCTTATGCTGCCGCACATGAAAACGCCACGTCTGCCCATCGCCCTGCAACAAGCCGTCATGCGCTCGCTGCGCCATTTTTTGCAGCTGGCTCAGCAAAAACTCGAACGTCATTTCGAAGAGCCAACGCTGGTTTATCAGCAGCGCGGTACGGCCGCAGGCACCGCGTGGCTGGAGCAGTGGCAAATTCGCCTCAACCCGGTGCTGCTGCTGGAAAACCAGCAGGCTTTTATTGATGAAGTGGTGCCGCATGAGCTGGCGCATCTGCTGGTGTGGAAAACCTTCGGCCGCGTACCGCCGCACGGCAAAGAGTGGAAGTGGATGATGGAGGACGTGCTGGGCGTGCCCGCCCGCCGCACCCACCAGTTCGCCATCACTTCGGTGCGCAGCAATACCTTCCCCTATCGCTGTCGCTGCCAGCAACATCAGCTGACGGTACGCCGCCATAACCGCGTGGTGCGTGGTGAGAGCGAATATCGCTGCGTGCATTGCGGTACGCTGCTGCAACCCGGTGAATACGCAGCGGATTAGTCCGCGATTCTCATTCCCCGCGCCCGGCCATTCTGTTACCCTGCCGCCCTTTTTCGGTACCAGGTTATTTTTTGGAATATGTCTCGCAAAACGCTGTTATTACTCTCTCTGCTGGTCGCGCCGCTCAGCGCGTACAGCCTCAGTCTCACCCATTACAACCAGAACAATTTTCAGCAGGCGAAAGTGGTCGCGGCAAAGATCAACGCGGATGCGCCGGCGGATTTTTACTGCGGCTGCAAAATCAGCTGGCACGGTAAAAAAGGCGTGCCGGATCTGAGCAGCTGCGGCTATAGCGTGCGCAAGAACGCCAACCGCGCGGAACGCATCGAGTGGGAACACGTCATGCCGGCGTGGGAGTTTGGTCATCAGCGTCAGTGCTGGCAAAATGGCGGACGGAAAAACTGCAGCAAAGACGCAGACTACCGCCGCATCGAAAGCGATCTGCACAACCTGCAGCCAGCCATCGGCGAAGTGAACGGTGACCGCAATAACTTCCAGTACAGCCAGTGGAACGGTGACGAGCAGCAGTACGGTCAGTGCAGCATGAAGATCGATTTTAAGCAGAAGCGCGCCGAGCCTCCCGAGCGCGCGCGCGGCGCCATCGCCCGCACCTACTTCTATATGCGCGACCAGTATCATCTGCGCCTGTCACGCCAGCAAACCCAGCTGTTCACCGCGTGGAACAAGCAGTATCCGGTCACGCCGTGGGAGTGCGAACGTGACCAGCGCATCGCCACGGTGCAGGGAAATCACAATTCCTGGGTACAGCAGGCTTGCCAGCGCTGAAAGCGCTACCCTACACTAGCTTTTTTCGATTGGGCCGCATCGCGCGATGCGGCATAACGCCGGCAGGAACCGCATGCGCATACCCCGCATTTATCACCCCGAAGCTCTAACCGTTAACAGTGAAGTTCTGCTTGATGAGGATGCCGCCAACCACGTCGGCCGCGTGTTGCGCATGAGCGCCGGACAGCAGATCGAGCTGTTTGATGGCAGTAATCTGACTTTTAGCGCCGAAATCACCCAGGCCGACAAAAAGCGTGTAAAAGTAAAGGTCCTTGCCAGCCAGCCTGACGATCGCGAATCCCCGCTGCACTTACACCTCGGTCAGGTGATGTCGCGCGGTGAAAAAATGGAATTCACTATCCAGAAATCGATCGAACTGGGCGTGAATGTGATTACGCCCTTGTTTTCTGAACGCTGTGGCGTAAAGCTGGATGCCGAACGCCTGGCGAAAAAGATTCAGCAGTGGCAGAAAATTGCCATCGCCGCCTGCGAGCAGTGCGGTCGTAATCGCGTGCCGGAAATCCGCGCCGCGATGACGCTCGAAGCCTGGTGCGCCGAAGCGGATGACGGCCTGAAGCTCAATCTGCATCCGCGCGCCAGTCACAGCATCAATACGCTGCCGCAGCCGGTTGAGCGCGTACGGCTGCTGATTGGCCCGGAAGGCGGCCTGTCGGCAGAGGAAATTGCCATGACGGCGCAGCACGGCTTTACCGATATCCTGCTCGGTCCGCGCGTTTTGCGCACCGAAACCACGGCGCTCACCGCCATCACGGCACTTCAGGTGAGGTTTGGTGACCTCGGTTAAGGGATACTTTCAGCCCGAAGACACACGCAGATAACTGACCAGCACAACGCTTTCGCACGGAACGGGGTGGCTGAATTCCCCTTTGAGGAGAGAATAATGATTAAGCTTGGCATCGTTATGGACCCGATTTCGTCCATCAACATTAAAAAAGACTCCAGCTTCGCCATGTTGCTGGAAGCACAGCGCCGCGGTTATGAAATTCACTACATGGAGATGGGCGATCTGTCGCTGCGCGGTGGCGTGACTTACGCGCGCACCCGGCTGCTGAGCGTCGAGCAGAACTACGATCAGTGGTATACGTTTGGCAGCGAGCAGACTATCCCGCTGGCCGATCTTAACGTGGTGCTGATGCGTAAAGACCCGCCGTTTGATACCGAGTTCATTTACGCCACTTATCTGCTGGAGCGCGCGGAAGAGCAAGGCACGCTGATCGTTAACAAACCGCAGAGCCTGCGTGACTGCAACGAAAAACTCTACACCGCCTGGTTTGCCGACCTGACGCCAGACACGCTGGTGACGCGCAACAAAGAGCAGCTGCGCGCGTTCTGGCAGGAGCATGGCGATGTGATCTTCAAGCCGCTCGACGGCATGGGCGGCGCGTCGATTTTCCGCATCAAAAAAGATGATGCCAACTTCGGCGTGATCACCGAAACGCTGACCAACCACGGTCAGTTCTTCTGCATGGCGCAAAATTATCTGCCGGCGATCAAAGACGGTGATAAACGCGTGCTGGTGGTCGATGGTGAACCGGTGCCATACTGCCTGGCACGCATTCCGCAGGGCGGCGAAACCCGTGGCAACCTCGCCGCCGGTGGCCGCGGCGAAGCCCGTCCGCTGAGCGACAGCGACTGGGAAATTGCCCGCCGCGTAGGTCCGACATTGAAAGCCAAAGGGCTGATTTTTGTCGGCCTCGATATTATCGGTGATAAACTGACAGAAGTTAACGTCACCAGCCCAACCTGCATCCGCGAAATCGAGGCGGCGTTCCCGGTCTCCATCACCGGCATGCTGATGGACGCGATTGAAAAACGTTTGGGCTGAGGATGCCGCAGGAGTGAGAGCTCCGTGAACCACCCAAAGCCGGTGCAGCCGTTCAGCACCGGCTATTTTTGGTAAACGAGTGAGAATGAATTTACAGCACCATTTCTTGATTGCGATGCCGTCGCTGCAGGACCCTTTCTTCAAACGCTCGGTGGTGTATATCTGCGAGCATAACGAAGAGGGTGCCATGGGTTTGATCGTTAACAAGCCGATGGACAACCTGACGGTCGAAGGCATCCTGAAAAAACTTAAAATCAGCCCATCAGAACGCGATCCTGCCATCAAACTGGACAAACCGGTGTTTGCCGGTGGTCCGCTGGCGGAAGATCGTGGCTTTATTCTGCACTCGGCCCAGCGCGTATTCTCCTCCAGTATCCGTATTTCTGACAATACGGTGATCACCACTTCACGCGATGTGCTGGAAGCGATCGGCACGCGTGAACAGCCAGAGAACGTGCTGGTAGCGCTGGGTTATTGCGCATGGGAGAAGGATCAGCTGGAAAATGAGCTGCTGGAGAATGCCTGGCTGACCACGCCGGCCAATACGCAAATCCTGTTCCAGACGCCGATTGCCGAACGCTGGCGTGAAGCCGCGCGCAGCATGGGTGTGGACATCCATAACATGACCAGCGATGCAGGGCACGCCTGATGGCCAGTGAAACGCTGCTCGGCTTCGACTTCGGTACCAAAAGCATCGGCGTCGCCATCGGGCAACAGCTGACCGGCACTGCGCGCCCGCTCACCGCGCTGAAAGCGCAGGACGGCACGCCGGACTGGGAACTCATTGGTAAGCTGCTGAAAGAGTGGCAGCCGGATTACGTGGTGGTTGGCCTGCCACTCAACATGGACGGCAGCGAACAGCCGCTGACGGCGCGCGCGCGCAAGTTTGCTAACCGGCTGCATGGCCGCTTCGGCGTGCGTGTGGAGCTGCAGGATGAGCGCCTGAGCACCGTTGAAGCGCGTGCCGACCTGTTCGAACGCGGCGGCTATCGCGCGCTGCAGAAAGGCCATATCGATTCGCAGTCCGCGGTGATTATCCTGCAGGACTGGTTCGAGACGCATTAAATCAGCCCGGACGCGGCCGCGCGGTTTCGCGCCGCCGTGTCGGCGGTTCTCAGGGCACGTCCCTGCTCAAATTAATCCCGCCTCACGCCGGGCCAGCTCGCTCTGGGCGAAAGTCTGCATCCCTGCCTGCGCGCCGGTCTGCAACACACCAGGCAGCTGATGCATTTTGCCTTCGCGGATCAGGTTAGCGACCGCCGGCGTCGCCACCAGTACTTCAAACAGGCCAATGCGGCCGCCGGCTTTGGCGGCGACTAAACGCTGCGCCAGCACCGCTTTCAGGCTGCCGGCCAGCTGCGTGCGCACGAGGTTTTTCTCCTCGGCCGGAAACACATCCACCAGCCGGTCCACCGCCTGCGTCGCGCCGCGCGTATGCAGCGTGGCCAGCACCAGATGGCCGGTCTCAGCAGCGGTCAGCGCCAGCCGGATGGTGTCGCTGTCGCGCAGCTCACCCAGCAGGATCACATCCGGATCTTCACGCAGCGCCGCTTTTAATCCGAGCTGAAACGAAGCGCAGTGCGCGCCGATTTCGCGCTGCTGAATCAGCGAACGCTGGCTGTGATGGACAAACTCGATCGGATCTTCCAGCGTGATAATGTGTCGCGCCTGCTGACGATTTAGGCTATCCACCAGCGCCGCCAGCGTGGTGGATTTGCCGCTGCCGGTCGCGCCGGTGATGAGGATAAGCCCTTCCTCCAGCTGCAGCAGCGAGCGCACCACGTCCGGCAGCTGCAGGCGCGCTATATCCGGTGGCTGACTGGCAATCAGCCGCAGCGCCAGCGCCAGTCCGTGACGCTGGCGGAACAGATTGGCGCGCAGCCGGCTGCCGTTGCCGAGCGTGATGGCGAAATCGACGTGACCGCTGCTGGCTAACTCGCTGCGCTGCGCGGCGCTAAGCCACTGCTCGCTAAAGGCCTGCAGCCAGCGCTCAGGCAAGCTGTACTGTTGCGGTATTGGCTCCAGCACGCCCTGCCGGCGCCAGTGCGGTAAATGTCCGCTGCAAAGGTGCAGATCGGCCGCATTATGCTTTACACTAAGCGCCACAACGTCATCCAAATCCATTTAACTTCTCCTGACTATGACTTCCATTGAGCACAACTTACAGCAAGTGCGCGAGCGGATCGCTGCTGCCGCCGCGCGTTGCGGCCGCGCGCCAGAAGAAATTACGCTGCTTGCAGTGAGCAAAACCAAACCTGCGAGCGCTATCGCAGAAGCCATTGCCGCCGGACAGCGCGCCTTCGGTGAAAATTACGTGCAGGAAGGGGTTGAAAAAGTTGCCGAACTGGCCGCACATCCTGATCTGCAATGGCACTTTATCGGGCCGTTACAATCCAATAAAAGCCGTCTGGTGGCGGAAAACTTTGCCTGGTGCCACACCGTTGACCGCCTGCGTATCGCGCAGCGGCTGAACGATCAGCGTCCGGCCGCGCTGCCGCCGCTCAACGTGTTAATTCAGGTAAATATCAGTGACGAGCACAGCAAATCTGGCATCATGCTGGAGGCCGTCGCCGGGCTGGCACAACAGATTGCCGCCCTGCCGCGTTTGCGCCTGCGTGGGCTGATGGCGATTCCGGCGCCCGAGCAGGATTACGCGCGCCAGCTGGCGGTGTGCCAGCAGATGGCCAGCGCGTTTCGCGCCTTGCAACAGGACTATCCAGGCGTCGATACGCTTTCTCTGGGAATGAGCGACGATATGGATGCGGCGATTGCCGCAGGCAGTACGATGGTGCGCATCGGCACCGCGGTATTTGGCGCGCGGGATTATGCACGCCCTTCACAACAATAATTGAGGAACCTCATGTTAACACTGACGTTTTTAGTCAAAACGCTGATTGATCTGTACGTGATGGTGCTGCTGCTGCGCATCTGGATGCAGTGGTCACGCTGTGACTTTTACAATCCGCTGGCGCAGTTTGTCGTGAAGATCACCCAGCCGATTGTTAAACCGCTGCGCCGCATTTTGCCGGCGCTGGGACCGATTGACACCGCGTCACTGCTGCTGGCATTCGTGCTGACCACGCTGAAATATCCGATTCTGCTGCTGATTCAGGTCGGGGTGTTCTCCGTCGATCCGACCAACCTGCTGGTGGGCCTGCTGTCACTGGTCAAATCCGCCGGCTATCTGGTGTTCTGGGTGATCATCATTCGCTCGCTGATGAGCTGGATCAGCCAGGGACGCGGCGCGATGGACTATGTGCTGATCCAGCTGACCGAACCGCTGATGGCACCGATTCGCCGTATCCTGCCGGCGATGGGCGGCATCGATTTCTCGGCGATGATCGTGATTCTGGTGCTGTATGCGCTGAACTTCCTCGGTATGGACCTGTTCCCGGGTCTCTGGTACCTGCTGTAATTCGTTAATCTGGAACTGTTATGCAAAAAGTTGTGCTCGCCACCGGTAATCCGGGCAAAGTACGTGAACTGGCCGATCTGTTAGCGGCCTTCGGCCTGGATATCGTGGCGCAAACCGAGCTGGGCGTAGAGTCTGCCGAAGAGACCGGGCTGACCTTTATCGAAAACGCCATCCTGAAAGCGCGTCACGCGGCGCAGATCACCGGCCTGCCGGCGATTGCCGATGACTCCGGGCTGGCGGTCGATGCGCTGGGCGGCGCGCCGGGCATTTACTCGGCGCGCTATGCCGGCGTTGATGCCAGCGACCAGCAGAATCTCGACAAACTGCTGCAGGCACTGGAGCTGGTGCCGAACGGCGAGCGCCAGGCTCAGTTCCACTGCGTACTGGTGTACGTGCGTCACGCCGCTGACCCGACGCCACTGGTGTTCCACGGCAGCTGGGCCGGGGAGATTACCCGCGCGGCCGCCGGTGAAGGCGGTTTCGGTTATGATCCGATCTTCTACGTGCCGGCGCTGGGTAAAACCGCCGCCGAGCTAAGCAAGGATGAAAAGCGTGCCGTGTCGCACCGGGGTAAAGCATTGACGCTGCTGCTGGAAGCGATGCGCAATGCCTGAGTTACCACCGTTAAGCCTTTATATCCACATCCCGTGGTGCGTGCAGAAATGTCCGTACTGCGACTTCAACTCGCACGCGCTCAAAGGCGAAGTGCCGCATAGCGAGTATGTACAGCATCTGCTCAAGGATCTTGACCAGGATCTGCCGCTGACCGCCGGGCGCGAAGTGCGCACCATCTTTATCGGCGGCGGCACGCCCAGCCTGCTGAGCAGCGAGGCGATGCAGCAGCTGATGGACGGCGTGCGTGCGCGCCTGCCGCTGGCGGCGGACGCCGAAATCACCATGGAAGCCAATCCGGGCACGGTGGAAGCCGATCGCTTCAGCGGCTATCAGCGGGCGGGCATTAACCGGATTTCGATTGGCGTGCAGAGTTTCAGTCCGCAAAAGCTGACGCGCCTGGGCCGCATCCACGGTCCGGACGAGGCGGTCCGCGCGGCACAGCTGGCGGCCGGTCTCGGCCTGCGCAGCTTTAACCTCGACCTGATGCACGGCCTGCCGGATCAGTCGCTGGAAGAGGCGCTGGACGATTTGCGCCAGGCGATTGCCCTCAACCCGCCGCATCTGTCGTGGTATCAGCTGACCATTGAGCCCAACACGCTGTTTGGTTCACGCCCGCCGGTTTTGCCGGATGACGATGCGCTGTGGGATATCTTTGAGCAGGGTCATCAGCTGCTGAGCGCCGCAGGCTATCAGCAGTATGAAACCTCGGCCTACGCCAAACCGGGCTATCGCTGCGAGCATAACCTGAACTACTGGCGCTTCGGTGATTACCTCGGCATCGGCTGTGGCGCGCACGGCAAGCTGACGCAGCCGGACGGGCGCATCGTGCGCACGGTGAAAACCCGTCACCCGCGCGGTTTTATGAAGGGCAACTATCTGGATAAGCAGCATGACGTGCCGGACGAGGACAAGCCGTTCGAGTTCTTTATGAACCGTTTCCGCCTGCTGGAAGCCGCGCCGCGCGCCGACTTTCAGCGCTACACCGGGCTGGAAGAGGCAGTGATTCGCCCGCAGATCGACGCAGCCATTGCCGCCGGTTATGTGCAGGAGCAGCCAGAGCACTGGCAGATCACCGAAAAAGGCAAACTGTTCCTCAATTCGCTGCTGGAGCTGTTCATGTAAATTCAGCGGAGAAGGCGCGCGCCTTTTCCGCTGGCAGCCGTGCTGTCCGGCACGGCTGCATCTGTTACGCTCAGGCGACCATCACCTCATTATTGATTAACAGCGTCGCGCTGTGGTCGACACTCTCAAAAACCTGCCACACTTTGCCACCGCTCTGCTGCGTCCCCTGCTGCTGCCACTGCTGATAAAATTGCGTGCTATCGCTGAGCTGCACCACGTCGCCGGCATCACCATCAATCAGCCAGCTGCGCGTGCGCTCTGGCAGCAGCACATCCTGGTGCGCCTGCTGCAACAGCTGCTGCGCATCCAGCTGCAGCAGATTGTCTCCTGAGCCAGTGAGATCGATATGCTGCAGGCCGCTGATATGCTGCGTCAGCTGCTGATAATCAAGCTGCTGATGTTCTCCTTCCAGCACCAGCGCAGAGAAGCCCTGCAGCAGTTGTCCGCTGTGCGCCGCCAGCCACTGCTGCACATCATTCAGATGCAGCTGCGCGCCCTCCTGTTCCTGCGTTTCCGGCAGCGTATGGTGCTGTATCAGGCTCTCATCTTTGCCCCAGCGCACAGTATCAATAATCCAGCCGACATCGCGCTTCACCAGCACGTTCCAGCACAGCACTTTTTTATAGGTATCCGGATCTTCACCTGAATGGACGTCAATATAGCCAATCTGCTGGCCCGCCGGAGCCTGCCAGCTAAAGGTGTTCAACCCCTGCTCAGACCGGCTGGCGCCACCGGGCTGCAGGTATTCGCGCCCCAGCAGCTCACCGCTGGGTGAAAAGATATCCACGTAGGTATCGCAATTGTGGAGATAGCCATAATTGAACTCCACGTAATTGGTGGCACCAAAATCAAACTGCACGACTGAATGATCCAGCATCTCAATCGCTTTGCTTTCATAGCCATCCGGCCGGTTCATGATGCCGGTATAGAAACAGTTGTTGCTGGTGCCATGTTTCAGTTCGGTGACTTTCAACCCGCCGTACTGATACACCCGGCCGGTTTGCCAGCTGGTATTGGCGCGACAGTTCCAGTTCTCTTCGCCAGAACTGTGCTTCACGCCAGAGTCATAGTTAATCATCCAGTTGGGCGCATAGTTGCTGATGTTACCCGCCAGATCGACTGCTTTTACCGTAAAGTTGTTGCTACCCGGCTGCATGTCGCGGTCCGGAGTAATCTGCCAGCGGCCATCGGCCCCCACCGTCGCGCTGCCGGCTGCCACGCCGTTCTGGTACAGCGTCACCTGACTGTAAGGCTCAGCCTGTCCGGAAAAATCGAGCCGCTTATCGTCGGTGGTCTGGCCCGGCAGCACCGGCTGGATGGTGCCGACGTCATCGATAGCCTGCAGGATGGTGGGCGTGTTGATACGGGTGTCGATGGTCAGCGTCCAGCTGTCGCTCCATTGACTGACGTTGCCAGCCTTATCGCTGCTGCGGCTGCGAAAACGCCAGTCGCCGTCCGGCAGCAGATCCTGCGGCGGTGTCCAGTGCCAGTGGCCGCTGCTGTCGACGGTGGCCGTACCGCCGGCAACCCACTTTCCGCCCGGTGCGGCATACTGAATGCGCACCACGCTGCCGGGCTCGGCTTCACCGTGCAGTTCCGGCCGGACATCATCGGTGGGTTGGCCGCGGCCAAACTGGCCCTGATACAGCCCGCGATTGTCGTCGTAATAGCTGAACGTCGGCGTTTCCGGGGTAAGCGTATCAAGATGAAAGGTCCACTTCGGCGACGGCTGACTGCGGTTGTCGGCGCGGTCCTCGGCCTGCGCCGTCAGGTTATAGGTTCCGTCCTGCGGCAGATCGAGCTGCGCCTGCCAGTTGCCCTGCGCATCGGCACGCACAGAGGCGAGAAGTTGGTTGCCATTATAGAGATAAACCAGCGCGTTGGCTTCCGCCTGCCCGCGTACCACCGGCTGATCATCGTTGGTATAGCCGTTACGCCTGATGCTGTTACCGTCCTCCACGCCGCCGGCAACGTGGTCTTCAATCGCTTCAATGATCGGTCTGGCGGGCGGATGGGTATCGATATTGTAATCAACACGCGTAGGTGCGCTGTGATTGCCGGCGGCATCCACGGCGGTGAAGGTTAGCTGGTATTCACCATCGGCCATCGGCTGCGGCGGCATCCACTCGAAGTGGCCATTGATCACCGGCACGCGTAGCGGATTGCCACCGTTAACCGTTACGATGACTTCAACGGCGTCCGGCGTTTGTACCGTTCCCTGCCAGCGTTTTTGCGGATCGTTGTACCAGCCGCGTTCGGCAACGATAACCACAGGGGGTGATAAAACCGGGTGTGAACTGGAAGCAGAGGTGTCAGAAAATAACATAAAATTTCCTTAAAAATTAATAAGTTCAACAGGCTGAATGCCCGTTGATATAGTTATTAATGCGGAAATTTTGCTGTTATCAGATTCGTCCCGAATCTAAGACAATCTGTTAAATCACTACTTAAAAGCTGCGGGGATAAAAAAGGCGTTACTGTTCAGAAGAACAATGACGCCGTGATGTTCCGTGCATTCAGCGGCAACGCGGCTGGGTTAGCCCTTTACGTTCTGCATCAGCGTCTTGCGCTGGCTCTCCAGTGCGGTCACCCGGTTACACACTTCATGACCGAAGTTCTGGAAATCCTGCTCCTGATTGTTCCATTCAGTCTGAATCGACTGCTGTAGCCCGCCGAGGTTGCCCATCAGCGCCTGCAGCGGATTGCTGCCGCTGGCGGCCTGTTTGGTACCCATCTCGTTCAGGCTATCCTGCAACACCCCGCCCAGCGTGCTCTGCACCAGCTTCTCGCCGTCGGCGCGCACCTGCTCAATGGCCTGATGATGGAAGGTCAGGCCATCCGGGCGATGCTCGATGATGCGGTTCATCTGCTGCTTCAGCTGACCGTTCAGCGTGGTCAGGCGATTGCGCACATTGCTGTCCGAGCCGAGTTTTTCGACAATCACTTTATCCAGCGCCACGCGGCCCCGCTCCAGACGGGTGGTTGCGCCGCTGTCGACCCACGGCAGATCGCGACGCAGCGCGTTCTGGTAGTCAATCGCCTGCTGGCGCGTGGCGTTATCGATGCTCACCGACTTGCCGTTGAACTGCACATCGCCCTGCGGCGTGATTTCAAGGTTGCCGTTGCTGCCCACCACCTGCACGCTCTGGGGTTTGATGATCACATCATCCTTTGGATTGACGCTGCACTGATAGTCAGCATGCGCCTGAGCTGCCGCCAGCAGCAGCGCGGCGAGAAGAGCCTTACGAACCATGAAATCTCCTGCAGATGTGAATAGTCTGATAAGCGGTGGCATTGTGCTGCGTCTGGCGATGCGCAATAAATTGCGCCGCTACGAAAGGTGCATTGGACAAGCGAATCAACCAACACGCACTGAATGTGTAGCGGCGCGATTCATCGCGCGAAGTTATCGCCAGTGGTGATACTTAGTCCCACCAAACGTCGAAGAGTTCAGTGACCTGAATATCGGCGAGATTTTTCTTTTCCAGCCAGTTACGCACCAGCTCGCGGTGCGCGTCGGTGCATTTGCCGGTCTGCTGCAGACACACCAGCCCTTCCCACACCAGATAGCCGCTGCCGTCATAGGCCAGACCATTCGGATCGATCACCTCATTGATGAACTGATCGAGCGTGGCATCCACCTCTTCCTCACTGGTGCCTTCGGCAAAACGCCAGGCAACAGAGAAGCCCAGCTCCTGAAACTCATCAACATGCAACTTTTTACGTAAACGGCGGCTACGTTTTACAGCCATTATTTCACCCTCTCAAACATCAGATCCCATACGCCATGGCCCAGTCGCTGCCCGCGCTGCTCAAATTTGGTTAACGGACGCGTTTCCGGACGCGGCACGTAATTCTGGCTCTCCGACTGATTGCTATAGCCATCAATGCTGCTCATCACTTCCAGCATGTGCGTGGCGTACTCTTCCCAGTCGGTCGCCATGTGGAACACGCCGCCCAGCTTCAGCTTGCGCAGCACCAGCTCGGCAAACGGTACCTGGACGATGCGGCGCTTGTTGTGGCGCGCCTTATGCCATGGATCCGGGAAAAACAGCTGCACCATGCGCAGCGAATTGTCCGGCACCATGTTTTCCAGCACTTCCACCGCGTCGTGACACATCACGCGCAGATTCTGCACGCCAGCCTCTTTGGCCGAGGCCAGACAGGCACCGACGCCCGGCGCATGCACTTCAATGCCGAGGAAGTTCTGATGCGGATTGTTCTGCGCCATGGTCACCAGCGAGGCGCCCATGCCAAAACCAATCTCCAGCACCAGCGGCGCTTCGCGGCCAAACAGCGCAACCATGTCCAGCGGCTGCGGCTGATACTCGACGCCCATCTCCGGCCAGTAATTGTCGAGCGCGAGCTGCTGTCCTTTCGTTAAGCGCCCCTGGCGGCGCACAAAACTGCGGATACGGCGTAAAGGCCGCCCGTTCTCATCAAATTCCGGGGTGATGACGTCATTAATCATGTTGAAACCTGCTGGTTAGCCTGTTCAGGGAAACGGGCATTATGCAAAGTTAAGTAACAGAAGCAAGCCTTTGCAATCTTCCGGTTTACACCCTGATGTCTCTGTGCTGGAATTCCTGCCTGATTGTAGAGTAAACACGGAAAATTTCCTTCTTATGATGCAGGCGCCGCAGTTCGCGCAACAGGTGCTGGAGTGGTATCAACGCTTTGGCCGTAAAACTCTGCCGTGGCAGTTGGAGAAAACGCCCTATAAGGTGTGGCTCTCCGAAGTGATGCTGCAGCAGACGCAGGTTGCCACCGTTATTCCCTATTTCGAACGCTTTATGGCGCGCTTCCCCACGGTTGCCGACCTGGCCGCCGCGCCGCTTGATGAAGTGCTGCATCTGTGGACCGGCCTCGGCTATTACGCACGGGCGCGTAACCTGCACAAGGCGGCTAAACAGGTGGTTGAGCTGCACGGCGGCGTATTCCCGCCTCATTTCGATGACGTCGCGGCGCTGCCGGGCGTCGGCCGCTCCACGGCGGGCGCGATTCTGTCGCTGTCGCTCGGCCTGCATTTCCCGATCCTCGACGGCAACGTAAAACGCGTTCTGGCGCGCTGCTATGCAGTGAGCGGCTGGCCGGGCAAAAAAGAGGTGGAGAAGCGGCTGTGGCAGATCAGTGAAGACGTCACGCCAGCGGAAGGCGTCAGCCAGTTCAATCAGGCGATGATGGATCTCGGCGCGTTAGTGTGTACTCGCTCCCGCCCGAAATGCGACATCTGCCCGCTGAATAGCGGCTGCGCGGCTTATGCACAAGGCAACTGGGCTGATTATCCCGGTAAGAAACCGAAAGTCACGCTACCAGAGCGCAGCGGCTGGTTCCTGATGCTGCAGCACGGCGACGAGGTGTTTCTGGAACAGCGTCCGCCGGTGGGTTTGTGGGGCGGCCTGTTCTGCTTCCCGCAGTTCACCAGTGAGCAAGCGCTGACTGACTGGCTGGCGGCGCGCGGCATCCACGCGAAGCCGCAGCAGCTTACCGCGTTTCGCCACACCTTCAGCCATTTCCACTTAGATATTGTGCCTATGTGGCTGGCGTGGCCTTCCTCCGGGTCGCTGATGGATGAAGCCGGCGGTCTCTGGTATAACTTAGCGCAACCACCGTCAGTGGGGCTGGCCGCGCCGGTAGAGCGCCTGCTGCATGAGCTGCGCCATCCCCGGCAGCTTCAACTGCGAACCAGTTTGACCGAAGAGGAAGAGTAATGAGCCGCACTATTTTTTGTACTTATCTGCAACGCGACGCTGAAGGCCAGGACTTTCAGCTCTATCCTGGCGAACTGGGTAAGCGCATCTACAATGAGATTTCCAAAGAAGCCTGGCAGCAGTGGATGTCCAAGCAGACCATGTTGATCAACGAGAAGAAGCTCAACATGATGAACCCGGAAGATCGCAAAGTGCTGGAGAAGGAGATGGTGAATTTCCTGTTCGAAGGCAAAGATGTGCACATTGAAGGTTACACCCCGCCAGAAAAATAAACGTTCAGGGCCTCCCTTTGAGGCCCTCTTTTTCGAGTCAGGCACGCATTCACAATGAATAAAAAACTGATAGCACTGCTGGTCATCGCACCCCTGTTAGTCTCCTGCTCCGGACAAAAAAAATCGCAGTACCATGAAGAGTGGGTTAAGGACACCAACGGTTTTGACATTCTGATGGGGCAATTTGCCGCCAACATCGAGAATATCTGGGGAATCAATGAGGTTCTGATCGCCGGACCCAAGGACTACGTCAAATACAGCGATAACTATTACACCCGCAGTCACATCAACTTCGACAGCGGTAGCATCACCATTGAGACCATTTCCGGCACCGATCCGATGGCCAGCCTGCGTCAGGCCATCATCACCACGCTGTTGATTGGTGACGATCCGGGTAACGTCGATCTCTACTCCGACGCCAACGATATTCAGATCAGTAAAGAGCCGCTGCTGTACGGCCAGGTGCTGGATAATACCGGTCAGCCGATCCGCTGGCAGGGACGCGCCGGTAACTTTGCTGATTACCTGATTCAGAACAAACTGCAGAAACGCACCTCCGGGCTGCACGTTATCTGGTCGGTGACCATTCCGATGGTGCCTAACCACCTCGACAAACGTGCGCATAAATATCTGCCGCTGGTGCGCAAAGCCTCCGAACAGTATGGCGTTGATGCCTCGCTGATTCTGGCGATCATGCAGACCGAATCGAGCTTCAACCCTTATGCGGTAAGCAACGCCGATGCGCTGGGTCTGATGCAGGTGGTGCAGCATACTGCCGGGGTCGACGTGTTCCGCATGAAGGGCAAATGGGGTAAACCGAGCCGCAGCTATCTGCTCGATCCGGCCAATAACATTGATGCCGGTACCGCATATCTGTCGCTGCTGCAGAAGAGCTATCTCGGCGGGATTCAGGATCCGCTGTCGCGCCGTTACGCAGTGATCACCGCTTATAACGGCGGGGCGGGCAGCGTGCTGCGCGTGTTCTCCAGCGATAAAGACCGCGCCTTCGCCACCATCAACGGCATGTCACCGAGCCAGGTGTATCAGACGCTGACCACCAACCATCCGTCGGCCGAGTCGCGCCGCTATCTGTACAAAGTGAGCCAGGCACAGCGCAGCTACCACCGTTATTGATTAGCGCTCATCGCCACCTTCTCCCGCCCGCGGGAGAAGGTGGCGTGCGGTGGGGGAACAGCCCCTCTTATAACATCATATTCGCCACTAACCGCTTGTGCCCGCTGTCATCTTCCTCGGTGTAAACCCCCTGCAACTCCGGTGAAAAGCCCGGCAGCAGATTGATACCCGCTTCCAGCGCGAGGAAATAGCGCTGCACTGCCCCGCCCCAGGTTTCGCCTGGCACCACACACAGCACACCCGGCGGATACGGCAGCGCCCCCTCGGCGGCAATGCGCCCTTCGGCGCTGGCGATCGGCACCAGCTCAACGTCACCGCGAATATACGCCTGATGCGCATCCTGCGGATTGACCTCGACTTTCGGGAAACACGCCTGGCGGAACATGTCGCGCTGCAGATCCTTAACGTCGTAGCTGACGTACAAATCGTGCATCTCCTGGCACAGGCGACGCAGCGTGTAGCCCTGATAGCGCTCAACGTGCCTGCGATACACGCTCGGCAGCACTTCGGCCAGCAGCGCATCTTCCCGCACGTGCTGTTCAAACTGCTCCAGCATCGCCACCAGATGCGCCATTTTTTCCGGCGTTTCCGCTGGGGTCAGCAGGAACAGGATTGAGTTGAGATCGCACTTCTCCGGCACGATACCGTTCTCGCGCAGATAGTTGGCGAGAATGGTGGCCGGAATGCCAAAGCGGGTGTATTCGCCGCTGGTGGCATCGATGCCTGGCGTGGTGAGCAGCAGCTTGCACGGATCGACCAGATACTGTCCGGCATCGTAACCGGCAAAACCGTGCCACTTCGCGCCCGGTTCAAAGCTGAAATACGCCGGATCAGCGGCGATGGTGGCGGTTTCTGCCGCCTGCCATGGCTTGCCGTGTACCTGCTCCGGCAGGAAGGGCTGAATCAGGCTGCAGCGCTCAAGGATCGCTTTGCGTGCCTCAATGCCCAGCGTGACGCAGTCGTGCCACATGCTGCGCCCCGCTTCGCCCTGATGCATTCTGGCGTTGATATCCAGCGCAGCGAACAGCGGATAGAACGGGCTGGTTGAGGCGTGCAGCATAAACGCGTTGTTCAGGCGCTTATGTGGGCAGAAGCGTTTCTGGCCGCGAATGTGGTTATCTTTCTTGTGAATCTGCGAAGTCTGCGAGAAGCCCGCCAGCTGCTTATGCACCGACTGGGTGACAAAAATCCCCGGATCGTTCTCATTGAGCTCCAGCGTCAGCGGCGAGCAGCCGGCCATCAGCGGAATAAACTGCTCATAACCCAGCCATGCCGAATCAAACAGAATGTAATCACACAGATGCCCGATGCGATCCACCACCTGGCGCGCGTTGTATACCGTGCCATCGTAGGTACCAAGCTGGATGATCGCCAGCCGGAACGGGCGCGGCTGATCCGCGCGCTGTGGCGCGACCTGGCGCACCTGCTCGCGCAGATACGTCTCGTCGAAACAGTGCGCATCGATGCCGCCAATAAAGCCAAACGGGTTACGCGCCGCTTCCAGATAAACCGGTGTGGCGCCTGCCTGGATCAGCGCACCGTGGTGGTTAGATTTGTGGTTATTGCGGTCAAACAGCACCAGATCGCCGCGCGTCAGCAGCGCATTGGTCACCACTTTGTTGGCGCTGGAGGTGCCGTTCAGCACGAAGTAGGTTTTATCGGCGTTGAACACGCGCGCGGCATATTTCTGCGCATCCTTGGCCGAGCCTTCGTGGATCAGTAAATCGCCCAGCTTGACGTCCGCGTTACACATATCGGAGCGAAAGACGTTCTCGCCGTAGAACTCATAAAACTGGCGTCCGGCCGGATGACGGCGGAAAAACGCCCCGCCCTGATGGCCCGGACAGGCAAAGGTGCTGTTCTGCATATCGACATAGCGCGTCAGGGTGTCGAAAAACGGCGGCAGCAGTTCCGCCTCGTACGCCTGCGCCGCCAGCTCCAGCGCCTGCCACTCTTCCGCTGCGCCGTTGATCTCTCCGGTCACGCCCGGCAGCGTCAGCACCGCGTCATCAAAGGCGTTCGCGACAAACACCGGCAGATTGAAGCCAGTCTGGCGCAGCAGCGTCAGCACGCCGCTGCGTGTATCGGCCAGCGAGACCACTACCGCGGCTACGTCGGTGAAATCGGTATTATCCAGCGTCACCACGTCGCGCGCGGTGTTGAGACTCAGGCTTGGCGCTACCGCTACGCTGGCAGCAATTTTCAATGGGTTCATAACACAAATCCCCGTAATGAAGGATGAGTGGGTGCCAGTGGCACAGCAATGAGGAAATTTCCCCGGCGAATAACGTCCGGCGGCCGCAACCGATAGACATCAGTAAAGCCAGATCGCGTCTGTCTTTACTCATATCCAACAGCGAACGGGGCGTAGCCTCACCGCATGGTGAGCGGGAAATGCGAACAACAGATGACAGAGGCGCGCTTGTCATGAAGCGCACGGCGACAAGTGCAGATGTGCATTGTACCGGACATGGCGGCGTCCTCAGCGATGAAGATGGGGAAGAAATTCGGGCGACATGATGGCATCTTTTTTTACCGGGAACAACCAATCAGCGCGGAATTTTGATGCAGAACGCCAATGCGCCACTTCATTGATTTACATGAATAATAGTTAAGGCGTCTATTTTTAACTGCCTGAATAGTCGAAGATTACGCAAAGTTATGCAGAATGTAACACCGGTGCGATAGCGACCGCCTGCCGCGCCCATCCGCCTGGCACTCCCTGCGGCAGAAGCGTACTATGGAGCGCACTTCTCCCAACCAGCCGGAGGCTGCATGTTCAAGGCACTGGTCATTGAAAATGATGAACAGGGATACCGCACATCCCTGCAGGATCTGTCAGAGCAACAATTACCCGATCAGGATGTTACCCTCGAAGTAAGCTACTCCACCCTCAACTACAAAGACGCGCTGGCCATCTGCAATAAAGGGCCGATTGTGCGCCAGTTTCCCATGGTGCCGGGCATCGATTTTGTTGGCCGGGTGATCCACAGCCGTCATCCGGAGTGGCAGCAGGACGATGTTGCGCTGCTCACCGGCTGGGGCGTGGGTGAAAAACACTGGGGCGGGCTGGCGCAGAAAGCCAGCGTCTCCGGCGACTGGCTGGTCAAGGTCCCGGCGGCGCTCAGCCCGCTGCAAACCATGGCGATTGGCACCGCCGGCTTTACCGCGATGCTGTGCGTACTGGCGCTGGAAAAACAGGGCATCACACCGCAGCACGGTCCGGTACTGGTTACCGGTGCCAGCGGCGGCGTGGGCAGCTTCAGCGTGAGCCTGCTGGCGCGTCTCGGCTATGAGGTGGTGGCATCCAGCGGCCGCGCCAGCGACAGCGCCTACCTTCTCGATACGCTCGGCGCCTCCGCGATTATCGACCGTAACGAACTGAGCGCGCCCGGCAAACCGCTGGCGAAAGAGCGCTGGGCCGCCGCGATCGATAGCGTCGGCAGCCACACGCTGGCCAATGTGTTAGCCGGGATCCAGCGCGACGGCGTGGTCGCCGCCTGCGGCATGGCGCAGGGCCTCGATCTGCCCACCAGCGTTGCGCCGTTTATTCTGCGCGGCGTTACGCTGGCCGGCGTGGACAGCGTGATGTGCGCCAAACCGCTGCGTCAGCAGGCGTGGCAGCGTCTGGCGGAGCTGGTTGACGGCGCGCAGCTGGAGCAGATGACCAAAGTGATTCCACTGAGTGAGGCGCGCGCAGGCGCAGAACAACTGCTGGCGGGCCAGGTGCGTGGTCGGCTGATTGTCAATTGCCGCCAGGCGCCCTGACCCGGTGCAGTTATGGCCGCAGCTGTATCTGCGGCCGATCCTGCGCTGGCGGCGTAACCACCTGCAGGTCGGCCTGATACCAGCGTGTCAGAATCGGTTCGGTCATCACCGCGTGCGGCGCGCCCTGCGCCACCAGCTGGCCGTGGTGTAACAACAACACCCGATCCGACCACAGTGAGGCCAGATTCAAATCGTGCAGCACCGCGCAGACGCTGAAGCGGCCATTGCGCGTCAGCCGGTGCAGCAGGCGCAGAGTGGACTGCTGCCAGTAGAGATCGAGCGCGGAGGTGGGTTCATCCAGCAACAGCCAGCCGCGCGGGCTGTCGTCATGCCACAGCTGCGCCAGCACCCGGGCCAGCTGCACGCGCTGCTGCTCCCCGCCCGACAGCGACCGATAGTCGCGCTGCGCCAGCGGCGCGCTGCCGGTTAACTGCATCACCTCCTGCACCACCGCCTGGCAGTTACCGGCCGGCCAGGGTGCGCGCCCCATCGCCACCACGTCGGCAGCCGGCAGCGGAAAGGTGACGCTGTTTTGCTGGCGCATCACCGCGCGGCGCTGCGCCAGCGGTTCACGCGGCCAGGCCGCCAGTGGACGATCGCCCAGCCAGCATTCGCCGGCGTCCGCGTGCAGAAAGCCGGTCAGCAGCCGCAGCAGCGTCGACTTACCGGCACCGTTAGGACCGATCAGGGCAACCATTTCGCCCGGCGGCAGCGTCAGGGAAACATCATCGATTAAGGTACGCGTTCCCCGGCAAAACCGCAGTCCGCGCGCCTGCAACTGCTCACTCATTCAGCCCCCTTTGCTGGCGCAGAATCTGCCACAGGAACCACGGCCCGCCCAGCAGACTGGTTAGCAGCCCGACCGGCATTTCGGCCGGAATCACCACGGTGCGCGCCAGCGTATCCGCCAGCAACAGCAGAATCGCTCCCGCCAGCGCCGCGCCCGGCAGCAGCCAGCGGTGGTCACTGCCGAGACAAAAACGCATCACGTGCGGCACCACCAGCCCGACAAAACCGATAATGCCGCTGACCGCCACCGCCGTGCCCACCAGCAGCGCACTCAGCACCAGCAGCTGGCGCTGCGTGCGTTTAACATCGACGCCCATATAGTGCGCGTCCTCTTCGCCCAGCTGCAGCAGATTGAGGCGACGCGCGCGCGTCTGTACCAGCAGCAGCGCCGGAACGATCAGCAGCGCACACACCAGCAGGCTCGGCCACTGGGCACCCGTCAGGCTGCCCATGCCCCACAGCGACAGCTGACGCAGCTGCTGGTCGTTGCTCAGCCACGACAGCACGCCAACCGCCGCGCCGCATAGCGCATTAATCGCAATGCCCACCAGCAGCAGGCGCGCCAGCTGGCCCTGCGCCAGCCGGCTAAAGCTGAAGATCAGCAGCGTCACTACCAGGCTGCCGGCAAACGCTGCCAGCGAGGGCAGCCATAGCGCCAGCAGCGGCGGCAGGCTGACCGGCAACACCACTGAGAGCGCCACCGCCAGCCCGGCACCGCTGCTGATACCCAGCAGTCCGGGATCGGCCAGTGGATTACGAAACAGCCCCTGCATCACCGCACCGGACACCGCCAGCGCCATGCCAGTCAGCACCGCCAGCAATACGCGCGGCAGGCGAATTGTAAGCCAGATTTGCCAGGCCAGATCGCTGAGCGGCGCCTGCCACAGCGTGCGCAGCGACAGCGGCATCGCGCCGAGGTTGGCCGCCAGCAGCATGCACACCAGCATGCTGATACTCATTAACATCAGCCAGCGCATCATCAGGCGGTTAATCATGCTGCGCGGCTTCCGCCGCATGGCGCAGGCGCAAAATCGCGCCCGGCGTATCGAGGCCGAAACTCAGCAGCGCCATCTCGTCAATCACCAGCAGCGCGTGATGCTGGCCGGCCGGCGTGAGCTTCAGGCCCGGCAGCGCCCACACCGCCTGTTCGCCACCCAGCGTGCGCAGCCCCTCTTCGCCGACCACCACCAAATCCGGTGCTGCCGCCACGACGCCCTCCTGCGACAGCTGCTGATAATGCGGCACCGCGCCCATGGCATTGACCAGGCCGGCAGCGCGAATTGCGCCGTCAGCGCCGGTCTGCGCGCCAGCCGCCTGGGTGCGTAAGCCACCGTGCGCCATGATAAACAGCACTTTCACCGGCAGCGGCTGCTGCGGTAGCTGCGCACGCTGTTTGTTGACCTTGTCGATCAATGCGCGGGCCGCCTGTTCACGCTGCAGCGCGTTGCCAATGGTGGCGATTTTGTCCGTGATGGCATCGAGGCGGTTATCCCCACTGACCTCCACCACCGTTACCCCGGCGTCCGCCACCTGCTGCAACACCAGCGACGGTTTAGCCAGCGCACTGGCCAGTACCAGCGTCGGTTTCAGTGCCAGAATGCCTTCCGCGTTGAGCTGGCGCATGTAGCCGACATCCGGCAGCCTGGTGGCCGCCGCCGGATGCTGGCTGGTGCTGTCGCGCGCCACCAGCTGCGCCTGCGCATCCAGCGCGTAGACGATCTGCGTTACATCGCCCCCGATAGTAATGATGCGCTGCGCCGCCCACGCCGGCAGCGTCAGCAGAGCAAGCAGTGTCAGGATCAGCGCTTTCATGCGGCGGCTCCTGTCGGCGTCAGCGCCATCACCTGCTCGCGCCAGCGTGCCTGTTCCGGCGTGCCCTCGCTGCGCTGGCCGTACAGCTGGGCAATCTGCGTGCCATCGGCAGCGAACAGCTCCAGACTGGTGACGAAGCCATCGCCGCCCGGCTTGCGCGTCACCCAGCTCTCGTGAATGCGATCCGCCATCAGATGCAGCGTGAATGTGGGGTTAAAAACGTTAATCCAGTTATCCAGCGGCACCACTTTCCCGATAGTGCCGGTAAAGATCTGGGTACAGCCGCGATTGCCGACGAAGATCATGATTTCATTGCCATCCTGCTGTACCTGGGCCAGCAGCGTTGCCAGCGCGGTGTTGCTCACCTGACGCGCTAAATCATCCGGCACCGCGCGAAACGCCTGCGGCCGCGAGAGATGGTGACGCTTCAGCAGGCCAAAGAACTGATGCACATCGGTCATGGCACGCCACTCCGCTTCGACAGTGCCGGCATCCACCCTGTCGCTGAACGGCGTGGCGCTGACCGGCTGCGGCTGCAGCTGAGGCGCGTGCGCCAGCCGGAAGCGCTCAATCAACGCCTGCCACGCCGGCATCTCCGTTTGCGCGGTGGTGTAAATTTTCAGCACCGCATCGGCGTGACGATCGAAAATCTGTATGCTCTGCCGTTCGCCGTGCGCGGTCTGCTCGCGCAGGAAGAAAGCACTGTGCCACTGCGCGGGAAACACACGCTGGTCGAGCGCACGCGGATTAAGCACCAGCCCGCCATGTTCGCCGAGATGCAGATTGCTGTAGGTTCCCACCTGTTCGTGCACCGCCCAGGCATTGCGCGTAACACTTTTGGTCTCACCCACTGCCGCCAGCGCCGTCAGCAGCGCCGGAAAATCGGCGCGCAGCGGCTGCGCGTCGTGGCCCACGCGCGCTTCGCACAGCTGTGCTTCCCCTATGCCCATCAGCGCGGCTAAATCACGCGCGTACATTTTTGGCTGCTGGCCTTTCAGCGCCAGATAGTGTTGATAGCGTTGATGCATTGCGCTTGCTCCCGTGAAAATGCCCTGCGCCACCGCAGGGCGAAAAGTGATTAGAAGTCGACGTTCACGCCCAGTTGCCAGGTGCGTCCCGGCATCACGGCCAGATTGATGTCGTTGCGCTCCTGCGCGCTGGCGCTGGTCAGCGTGCGGCTGCTGAGGTAATCCCAGTATTTACGATCGGTAATGTTGTAGACACCGCCGCTCAGCCTGACATTTTTCGTCAGCTGCCAGTACGCGGTGGCATCGATCAGGCCGTAGCCCGGCACGCGCATGTATTCGCTGCTGGCGTCGCTGATGGCCGCCCCGCTGTTGCTGTAGCTCTCACGGTTGGTGGCGCTGGCCTGTTTGCCTTTGACGAAGGTGGCGGTGAGCGCCGCGCCGTAACCGCGCGCTTTGTCGTCCCACGCGACGCCGACAATCGCTTTTAGCGGCGCGACACTGTCGAGATCGATGTATTTGTCGCCCAGATAGCGGGATTTCGCTTTACCCTCGCTGTAACCGAGCGCGAACGTGCTGCTCAGGCCATCCACGGTCGGGAACCAGCTGCCGTAGTTGACGCGGGTGCTGATCTCCGCCCCATAAATGTAGGCTTTGTCGCGGTTCTCAGCCTGATAGCTGGTGTAGATGTTGGCCGGAACATTGACGAACATCGCCGGATTGGTGGCGCGACGATAGCGGGTGTAGGCAATAAAGTTTTTATAGGTGTTGTAGAACACCGAGGTATTGAGGGTGATGCCGTCGGTCGGCTGTCCTTTCAGACCCCACTCAAAATTGTTGCTGGTCTCGGTTTTCAGATCGGCATTACCAATCAGCGCATACTGCGCGCTGCCGGCGTAGCTTGAACCAAGGTTCCACGAGCCGTACAGCTGGCTGGTGGTCGGGAACTCCACGCCGCGCTTATATTGCAGCCAGGTGGTGAGCGCCGGATTGATATCGTACTGGAAGGTCAGTGACGGCAGCACTTCGGTGTCTGAATTGGTCTTGCCGTACAGTTTTTCCACCTGCTCTTCGGTCAGCACCGTGCTGCCGTTGGTCAGATCGCCGAGGTTCTTCGGTTTGGTGCTTTGATGAATGACGCGCACGCCGGGAATCACCGCGAAATTGTGGCTATCGAGATCGAAATTGATTTTATCCTGCAGATAACCGGCCACGGTCCAGGAACGGCTGTCTGACTGCGGCTGGGTGATGGTGCCGAAGGTGCCCGGGTTCGGCGCCTGGCGGAACGGACGCTCGCTGTTCTCCACACGCGCGTTGACGCCGCCGCTCAGCTCGTGGCGGCCGAGGGTTTTGCTGGCGCGCGTGTCAAACCCTAAGGTATCGACGTTGTAGTCAGAGTAGACGAAGCCGTACTGACTGGCGCTGGTCGGTAACCAGGTGGTGTCGTGCGCCTCGGTTTGCTGCCAGTAAACGCGCGTGGTCAGCGTATCGATCATCTCGTTGTACGGTGTCCACTCATCGGCAAGATTAATGCCCCAGCGGCGCGAATCGCTCTGCTGTTGCGCAGTGCCCCAAATAGTGTTGCCGCTGCTGCTGTCCCAGGTATCGTAGTGGGTGTGATTGGTTTTGTGGTAGTAGTCGAAGGTGGCGCTCAGCTTGTGCTGATCGTTTGGCTGCCAGATGCCCGACGTCATAAAGGCATCCGAGTGCCAGTTGGCCGGGTAGGCGTCTTTTACGCCGCTGTTGTTGCGCGTCTGCTGGCCGTCGCGGCGGCTGTAAACAAACAGGCCGCGCAGTTCATCATCCCCTGCCGCCGCAGTGATGCCGTTGTGCCAGCTGCGGTCTGCCGAACTGTAGTCGCTCTGATAACCGAAATAGTGGGTTTTATCGCTGCTGAGATAGTCGTCCGGCGACTTGTTATGAAACGATACGTTACCGCCGATTGCGGTGTTAGGTTGTTCCACCGATGTAGCGCCCTTCTCAATTTCGACGCTACCAAACATATACGGGTCGATGTAGTCGCGACCAATACCGAAGGTATTGTTACCGGCGCGGCTGACGTACGGACGACCGGTGGCGTCCGGTACCGGAATGCCATCAATATCCAGACCGACACGGTTACTTTCCAGCCCGCGAATGTTGTAGCCGGTATAGCCTGCACGGTCAAAGCCGCTTTTACCGGCTGACGAACCGCCCGCCGCGCCAGTGGCGCTGACCAGCGGCTCATAACGCATGATCGAACCGAAGTCATTGGCGCCGCGTTTTTGCAGATCGCTGGCGGTGAGCGTGGTTTTATTGCCGGCCTGCTGCTTAGGTGCGGTAACGGTCATTACCGGTTCATTGCTGCTGTTGTTCTCTGCGGAACGCGCCAGCGTACTGCTGTCGCTGGCGGCATAGCTGCAGGCTGCGTGAATGGCTGAAGCAAGGACAGCGACGTTAAACAGACGCTGCCGGAAATTTCCCTGAAGGTGTAAAGACATGCGCGAAATACCTGGTTAATTGTTAGTATTCGCTCACTTATTTGCTGCCAGAAAACCACGGCTTTATGCTAAAAGCCGAGAAACAGCGCGTCACGCTGGCCAGATAATGTTATCGATCCCGGCACCTGTGGCACAGTGTCGTGCGCGCTTCAGTGCACAGCTGCCCTGCGTCACTGGCCGCAGCGCCGCAGGGATGCCTGTGGGATTTATAGAGAGTCAAATGATGGCGAAAACAATTTAATGCAATTGGTAATCATTATCAATATCATTTGCATCAGGATGTATCTTTGTGCGCACAATTTGTTAACCTGTGTTTAATCAGGCACTAACAGGAGGGATAAGATGGCAGATAAACCGGCAGTAACCATTCACTACTGTACTCAATGTAACTGGCTGCTGCGTTCGGCGTGGATGGCGCAGGAGCTGCTGCATACCTTTGCCGGCGATCTCAGCGCGGTCACGCTCCAGCCCGGCAGCGGCGGCGTGTTCGAGATCAGCATTGATGGTCAGGTAATTTGGGAACGCAAACAGGAAGGCGGCTTTCCCGATGCGGCAGCACTGAAGCAGCGGGTGCGCGATTTCTGCTGGCCGGATCGCGAACTGGGGCACGTGGACAAGAAGAAACCGTAACGCGCTTAGCTGTTGGCGATCTTCTCTGCCGCGTCCTGCAGCGCCGCCACGACAATTTCCACCGTGGCCGGTGAAATCTGCTCCTGCGACAGCCGGTGATTGAGCGTATAGCGAAGCGTATGGATCGCCTGCTCTACCTGCGGAATGCTGCGGTTGTTGACCAGGATCGCCAGCGAAGTGAGCCGCCCGATAATCACCGCCACGTTTTCGCCATTTTCCGCCAGCAGCGCGCGGCCCGCATCGTTGAGCGCGTAGGCTTTGCGCGTGGCCTGGGCATCCACCACGCGAATGGCGTCCATCTCTTCCAGCAGCGTCAGGTTGGGATAAATAATGCCGGGGCTGGGGGAATATTCGCCTTTCGACAACTCTTCCACCGATTTGATCAGCTCATAACCGTGCGCCGCGCCGCTGGCCAGAAAGTGCAGCATCAGCAGGCGAATATCACTGGCATCCAGCATCCTTTCGCGCCGCTTTCTGCGTGCGCCGGCACAGCTGGCACGCTGTGCCGCATCGGCGTGCTCTGGAACATCCCGCTGCTGTTTCATCGCCTTCCCGGGGTCAGTTGAGGGAGGTTGATAGTAGTCTGGTGCCTGGTAAAATTCAACACAGGCGGCAGCGGGCGGGCGCCGGTTATTTCTGATGCCAGTAAGCGACGGCGCGCACCAGGTCGCTGTGCGCCGCACGTTGCTGAGTAAAGTAATCGCTCAGCTGTTTCACCGCCGCGCCTTCGCCGGTCAGCCAGATAAAGTAGTCATCAGCAGGCAGCATAATCGGGTCCAGCAGCGGCGTCAGCGCCTCAGCCTGCATGTTGCCGCTGCCGAGCCAGCTCACCGTGACGTCCGGCAGGTCGCCAAGATACGCGCGGCCGACTGGCTCATCAACACAGGCCAGCAGATGAATCTGTTGTGCCTGCATTTCCTGATAGCGGCGCTTAAATGCCGGCAGACCGGTCTCATCGCACACATAAATCTGACAGGCATAATCCACCGGCACGACGCATGAGCCGCGCGGGCCGCCCATCGCAATGCGATCGCCCGGCTGAGCGGCACTCGCCCAGCTGCTGGCGACGCCGCCGTCGTGGATGTAAAAATCCAGCG
Organism: gamma proteobacterium symbiont of Scutellera amethystina; assembly: GCF_059730845.1. Lineage (NCBI taxonomy): Bacteria > Pseudomonadati > Pseudomonadota > Gammaproteobacteria > gamma proteobacterium symbiont of Scutellera amethystina. Next base: position 823,191 of record NZ_AP035935.1, on the reverse strand, counting down.
TCAGCGAATCGCTGCCGTTAAAGGCCAGCGGCGTATAGTCGCGCGCCGCCGGACGCACGCCGTCAGGCCAGACGATGCCTTCGTCGGTCATGTGTGGCAGCGCCAGCGCACCGCCCGGCGTATCCGGGAAAAACACTTTGATGTGGTCGTCAAAAGAGGGCGAGTGGAAACCCGCCAGATCGCTGCCGCTAAAGACGATGCGCCAGAAGGCATCGGCCACCCGCGTTTTGCTGGCGACGGTGATGTGACGGAAGCGTAATTCATTGCGCACGCGTTGTGGAGCGCGGTGGTGAGTCGGGTTTGGCAACGTTTCTCTCCCTGCAGCGACGGTCCCGCGCTACTGCGCTGCCGCACACCGCTGATGGTGCATGTTATCGAAAATCATTCTCATTAAACGCCTTGCAAGATACCTATGATATATTTTCGACGCAATGCCGAAAAATGCTATTGGCGAAAACGGAGCCGGTTTTTGCAAGGTGAGGAAGCGTTTTTGGCGGGGATTTTCACGGCTTGAGGTCGCCATAAATGGCGACCCTACAGCGTGTCAGCGTATTTTTGAAAGGTAACGGCTGTCGGGGATGTGAATGACGAAAAACAATGCCGTTGAATATCTGCACGGCAGAACTGCGCATAAAAAAAGCGGAGAGTTGCCTCTCCGCTTGTTACTGTCTGCGCACCCGCTTAACGGGTCAGATCGTCAAAGAACTTCTTTACGCCGTCGAAGAAGCTTTTCGAACGCGGGCTGTTTTTCTCGCCGGTAGGTCCGCCGAAGCTCTCTTCCAGCTCGCGCAGCAGCGCTTTTTGCTTGTCGTTGAGGCTGACCGGGGTTTCCACCACCACGCGACACAGCAGATCGCCGACCGCACCGCCGCGCACAGACTTCACGCCTTTGCCGCGCATGCGGAACAGCTTGCCGGTCTGGGTTTCTGCCGGCACTTTCAGCTTCACGCGACCGTCAAGCGTCGGCACTTCAATCTCACCGCCCAGCGCTGCCATGGCAAAGTTGATCGGTACTTCGCAGTACAGGTTGTTATCTTCACGCTCAAAGATCGGGTGTTTCTTCACCGAAACCTGCACGTACAGATCGCCAGCCGGTGCGCCATGCTCACCCGCTTCACCTTCTCCGCTGAGGCGGATACGGTCGCCGGTATCGACGCCCGCCGGGATTTTCACCGACAGCGTTTTCTGGCGCTCAACGCGGCCGTGGCCGTGACAGGCGTTGCACGGATCTTTAATCACCGAGCCGCGACCGTGACAGGTCGGACAGGCTTGCTGCACGGTAAAGAAGCCCTGACGCATCTGTACCTGGCCCGCACCGTGACAGGTCGGACAGGTCTGCGGCTGGGTGCCCGCTTTGGCACCGCTGCCGTGGCAGACATCACACTCTTCCAGCGTAGGAATGCGGATCTCTTTGGTCACGCCGCGTACCGCTTCTTCCAGCGTCAGTTCCATGTTGTAGCGTAAATCGGCGCCGCGTGAGGCGCGCTGACGGCGACCACCACCAAAGATATCGCCGAACACGTCGCCAAAGATATCGCTGAAGTCGGCACCGCCGCCACCAAAGCCGCCGCCGAAGCCGCCACCACCGCCCTGCTCAAACGCCGCATGACCGTACTGATCGTAAGCTGCACGCTTCTGCGCATCGGTGAGGATCTCGTAGGCTTCCTTGACCTCTTTGAATTTCGTCTCGGCCTCTTTATCGCCCGGATTACGGTCCGGGTGATACTTCATCGCCAGGCGCTTATAGGCCTTTTTGATTTCGCGCTCATCGGCGGATTTTGAGACGCCTAAGATCTCGTAAAAATCACTCTTAGCCATTTTTCTCTGCCCTTAACATGATCGCACGGGCGTGGAGAGATCTCCGACGCCCGTGCTGGTTTCAACGGCTGTCAGGCCAGCCGTCGCGCCCGGTCAGGGGCAATTATTTTTTATCTTTCACTTCTTCGAATTCAGCGTCGACAACGTCGTCATCTTTCTTCGCCGAAGCGTCGCCGGCATCCGCTGCGCCGGCCTGAGCCTGTTGCTGCGCCAGTTCCATCAGCTTGCTGGACACTTCCATCAGCGCCTGCATTTTGGCTTCGATTTCTGCTTTATCTTCGCCTTTCAGCGCGGTGTTCAGCTCGTTCAGGGCAGACTCGATCGGTGCTTTGTCTTCCGCTGACAGTTTGTCACCGGCTTCGTCCAGCTGCTTACGCGTGCTGTGCGCAATCTGGTCACCCTGGTTACGCGTCTGCACCAGCTCTTCGAATTTACGGTCTGACTCGGCGTTAGCTTCCGCGTCACGAACCATTTTTTCGATCTCTTCCTCGTTCAGGCCAGAAGAAGCTTTGATGGTGATCTTCTGCTCTTTACCGCTGTTTTTGTCCTTCGCAGACACGTGCAGAATACCGTCAGCATCGATGTCGAAGGTCACTTCGATCTGTGGCATACCGCGCGGCGCTGGCTGAATACCGTCGAGGTTGAACTGGCCCAGCGATTTGTTATCCGCCGAACGCTTACGCTCACCCTGCAGCACGTGAATGGTCACGGCAGACTGGTTGTCTTCAGCAGTCGAGAACACCTGGCTGTGCTTGGTTGGGATCGTGGTGTTCTTGCTGATCAGCGACGTCATCACGCCACCCATGGTTTCGATACCCAGCGACAGCGGGGTCACGTCCAGCAGCAGAACGTCTTTTACTTCACCAGCCAGCACGCCGCCCTGTACCGCAGCACCCACAGCGACCGCTTCGTCCGGGTTCACGTCTTTACGTGGCTCTTTACCGAAGAACTCCGCCACTTTCGCCTGCACCATTGGCATACGCGTCTGACCACCGACCAGGATCACGTCGTTGATGTCAGAAACCGACAGGCCAGCGTCGTTCAGCGCCACTTTCAGCGGCTCAATCGAACGGGTAACCAGATCTTCCACCAGTGATTCCAGCTTCGCGCGGGTCACTTTAATGTTCAGGTGCTTAGGACCAGTCGCATCCGCCGTGATGTACGGCAGGTTAACGTCGGTCTGCTGCGCAGAAGAGAGCTCAATTTTCGCTTTCTCTGCCGCTTCTTTCAGGCGCTGCATCGCCAGCGGATCGTTGTGCAGATCGATGCCCTGATCTTTCTTGAATTCGGCAACCAGGTAGTTGATCAGACGGCTGTCGAAGTCTTCACCACCCAGGTGGGTATCACCGTTGGTCGCCAGTACTTCAAAGGTTTTCTCGCCGTCGACTTCGTCGATCTCAATGATAGAGATGTCGAAGGTACCGCCACCCAGGTCATATACCGCGATGGTGCGGTTGCCCTGACCTTTATCCAGGCCGTAAGCCAGTGCCGCTGCGGTCGGTTCGTTGATGATACGTTTTACGTCCAGACCCGCGATACGGCCGGCGTCTTTGGTCGCCTGACGCTGCGCATCGTTGAAGTAGGCTGGTACGGTGATAACTGCTTCGGTCACCGGCTCACCGAGGAAATCTTCCGCGGTTTTCTTCATTTTTTTCAGCACTTCTGCAGAGATCTGCGGCGGTGCCATTTTCTGGCCTTTCACGTCCAGCCAGGCGTCACCGTTGTCAGAACCGATGATTTTGTACGGCATGATTTTAATATCACGCTGCACTTCTTCGTCCTGGAAACGACGGCCGATCAGGCGCTTGATTGCAAACAGGGTGTTCTGCGGGTTAGTCACCGCCTGACGTTTAGCCGGTTGACCGACCAGAGTTTCGCCATCCCCGGTATATGCAATGATTGACGGTGTGGTGCGATCGCCTTCGGCGTTTTCAAGCACGCGTGCTTTGCCACCGTCCATAATCGCCACACATGAGTTGGTTGTACCCAGGTCAATACCAATAATCTTACCCATCTAAACGTCTCCCACTTAAATTCTTTGCCAAATTGGGTTGTGAAGCAGAGATGCGGTCACGCTGACCACTTTCAACTGCTGCGGCAGATTTTTTTGCTGCCTCACAATGCTTGATGACAACTAAATGGGGCCGCTTCGAAGCGCATCAAGGGTTAAAACTAAAAAAAATTTAGATTCTCTTACCGCGTGAGATCAAAGTGCGGCAAAAGCCACCTGATTATGATGCAGCGCCCCGCGCCCCACCGCTGTTGGCGCGGGCGTTAAACCAATAAACAATAACGCTGCTGCTGAGGAATTATGGGCAACACCACGCTGGCGAATCCCGCCCCACTGGGCCTGATGGGTTTTGGTATGACCACCATCCTGCTCAACTTACACAACACCGGTCTGTTTGAAATGGATGTGATTATCCTGGCGATGGGCCTCTTTTACGGCGGCATCGCGCAAATCCTTGCCGGGCTGCTGGAGTATAAAAAAGGCAACACCTTCGGCCTGACCGCCTTTACCTCCTACGGTAGCTTCTGGCTGACGCTGGTGGCGATTCTGCTGCTGCCGAAAATGGGACTGGCTGCCGCCGCCGATGGCCATTTCCTCGGCGCTTATCTGGCACTGTGGGGCCTCTTCACGCTGTTTCTGTTCTTTGGCACGCTGCGGGCCGCGAAGATGCTGCAGTTTGTGTTTGCCAGCCTGACGCTGCTGTTTGCGCTGCTGGCTATCGGTCATCTGTTGGATCACGCGGCGCTGCTGCGCATCGCCGGCTGGGTGGGCATCGTCTGTGGTGCCAGCGCCTTTTATCTGGCGATGGGCGAAGTGCTGAACGAGAAGTTTGAGCGCAGCGTGTTGCCGATTGGCGAGTAATCAACGGCGCGCGGAGCCGTGCCGCTGCGCGCGCTGCCATTACGATGAATGCAGCGAGACATCCAGCTGCGCATTAGCCTGGCGGCTGTCATGCCATAACCACAGCGCCACCAGCATGCCGATCAGCGCCAGCGCCAGCACGTACCAGGCCGGCGCCATCGGCGTCAGCGACATCATCAGCGTCACGCTGATCGGCGTCAGACCGCCAAAGATGGCATACGACACGTTGTAAGAGAAGGAAATGCCGGTGAAGCGCACCGCCGCCGGAAACGCCCGCACCATAACAAACGGCACCACGCCGACCACGCCCACGCTCAGTCCCGCCAGACCGTACCAGATGAACAGCATCTGCGGCGTGCCGCCAAGCTGCTGGAAAAAGCTCCAGCTGCACAGCGCCAGCAGCAACGAACCAATCAGTAAGGTACGCGCCGCACCGTAGCGATCGACAATCCAGCCCGCCAGCACGCAGCCGATCAGCAGCATTACGGTCGCGAAACTGTTGGCCTGCAGACTGAGCGCCGCCGGCACGCCATACTGCTTCTGCATCAGCGTCGGCGCCATCAGAATCACCACCACAATACAGGCTGATAATAGCCAGGTAAGCAGCATCGACACCGCAATGCCGCGCTTATGGCTGGCGAGAATGGTCTGTAGCGGCAACTTTTCCGCCAGCGCTTTGCGCTGCTGCATCTGACGAAATACCGGGGTTTCATGCAGCCAGCGACGCAGATACATCGCCAGCAGGCCAAACAGGCCGCCGAGGAAGAAAGGAATGCGCCAGCCGTGATCGCGTATCGCCGCCGGCGAGAGCGAAGTATTCAGCACCGTCGCCACCAGCGACCCGAGCAGAATGCCGGCGGTTAAGCCTGCAGTCAGCGTGCCGCAGGCAAAGCCGATGCGCTTTTCCGGCACATGCTCCGCAACAAACACCCACGCGCCCGGCACCTCGCCGCCAATGGCTGCGCCCTGCAGCACGCGCATCAGCAACATCAGTAACGGTGCGGCAATGCCAATGCTGGCGTAGGTGGGCAGCGCCCCCATCGCCAGCGTCGGCAGCGCCATCAGCAGAATACTCAGGCTGAACATCTTCTTGCGCCCGACTTTGTCGCCAAAGTGCGCCATGATGATGCCGCCCAGCGGACGCGCCAGATAACCGGCGGCGAAGATGGCAAAGGTCTGCACCTGACGCAGCCATTCCGGGATGTCTGGCGGAAAGAACAGCTCGCCAATCACCGCAGCGAAGAAGACGAAGATGATAAAATCGTAGAATTCCAGCGCCCCGCCCAGGGCAGCCAGCGCCAGGGTTTTGTAGTCCTGGCGGTTGAGTCGACGCGTTGTCAGCGAATCCATAAGAGTGCGGTATCCAGAGGCCATGTCAGTATAGTTGTAAAGCTGAGGTTACTATACCGTCAATATTTTGCCACACCAGTCACTCTGCATTTTATGCCTGAAAACGGCAATTTTCAGACGTTTGTCTCACGCCGTGCGCTTTTCGGGCGAAAAGCTGCTACCACCTCCGGGTGGGTTTCGACGTAAGGCCCTTCCAGCAGCTGTAAACAATAGGGTACAGCCGCGAAAATCCCTGGCACTTTCACCGTACCGTCATCCGCTTTCAACCCTTCCAGCGTCTCTTTAATCGATTTCGGCTGTCCCGGCAGATTGAGGATCAGTGACTGCTTGCGGATCACGCCCACCTGGCGTGACAGAATCGCGGTCGGCACAAACTGCAGGCTGATCTGCCGCATCTGCTCGCCAAAGCCGGGCATCTCGCGGTCGGCTACCGCTAAGGTCGCATCCGGCGTGACGTCGCGCCGGGCCGGACCGGTACCGCCGGTGGTCAGCACCAGGTGGCAAAAACGTTCGTCGACCAGCTCGCAGATTGCCTGCTCAATCATCGGCTGTTCATCCGGAACCAGGCGGGTGTCAATCTCAAACGGTGTCGCCAGCGCAGCGCTAAGCCAGCTTTCCAGCGCCGGAATGCCCTGATCCTGATAGATGCCGTTAGCGGCCCGATCGGACACGGAAATTAAGCCAATACGTAAAGTATCCATAGAGTTATCGCTGTGTTGACCGCGGGGCGGTGAGAAAAAGGGGAATGGCAGAAAGGATAATACAAAGCACCAGCGAGGGAAACGCGAAAACCGTGGCGACCGGCAGCCGCCACGGCACATCACCTTACAGCAGTTCGGCGATCATCTTCTCAAGTTTGCCCTGGTCGATGGCAAAGTTGCGGATACCTTCGGCCAGTTTGGTCACCGCCATTGGATCCTGGTTGTGCTGCCACAGGAATTCCGCTTCGGTCATTTTAGCCGGACGCGCTTTTACTTCGCCGCTGTAGCTCAGTTTACGCTCTACGCTGCCTTCGCTCTCGGCCAGCTCTTTCAGCAGGCCCGGAGAGATCGTCAGGCGGTCGCAACCGGCCAGCTCAATGATTTCGCCGACGTTACGGAAGCTGGCGCCCATTACCACGGTTTCATAGCCGTGCTGCTTGTAGTAGTTGTAGATCTCAGACACGGATACCACACCTGGATCTTCATGCGCTGCGTACTCTTTCTTGTCGGTGTTCTGCTTGTACCAGTCGAGGATACGGCCAACAAATGGCGAAATCAGGAACACGCCCGCTTCGGCACAGGCACGCGCCTGGGCGAAGGAGAACAGCAGCGTCAGGTTACAGTTGATGCCTTCTTTCTCCAGCTGCTCCGCCGCGCGGATGCCCTGCCAGGTTGAGGCCAGTTTGATCAGGATACGATCGTTGCTGATGCCGGCATCGTTGTACAGCTTGATCAGGCTGCGTGCTTTCGCGATGCTCGCTTCGGTGTCGTAAGAGAGTCGCGCGTCAACTTCAGTAGAGATACGTCCCGGGATCAGTTTGAGAATTTCCAGACCAATGTTGACGGCCAGCTTGTCAGAAACCAGCGCCAGCTGCTCTTCTTTGTTGCTGCTCTGCTGACGTGCCCAGCTAATGGCTTCGTCAATCAGTTTGCGGTATTCAGGGATTTGCGCAGCGTTGAGGATCAAAGAAGGGTTAGTGGTGGCATCCTGCGGTTGGTAGAGTTTCATTGCCGCGATATCACCGGTGTCGGCGACCACAGTAGTCAGCTGACGCAAGGAAGTAAGTTTGTCCGTCATGGTTCTCTTTTCTCTTAAGTTGACTGTCAGGGTGTAAAAGGCTGTTGCGATAATATCACGCAGGCTAAGCGGCGCAACATCGCCGCGTGCCCTTTACGATAGCGCTAACAAATGGGAGCGATTTGCCGATCCGTGCAGCTTTTTTGCTACACTCGTCGCGACATTTTTCCCATCCATCCCCTGAAAACAGCGGGTCAACGAGGACAGACACAATGCTGATGGTTATCTCGCCAGCCAAGACACTGGATTATGAAAGCCCGCTGGCTACGTCACGGTTTACCCAACCGGCGCTGTTAGAAAAATCACAGCAGCTGATTGACGTGGCGCGCGATCTTTCCCCGGCGCAAATCGCTTCGCTGATGGGCATCAGCGACAAACTGGCGCACCTCAACGCCGACCGTTTCAGCCAGTGGCAGCCGCCCTTCTCACCCGATAATGCGCGGCAGGCAATTCTGGCCTTCAAAGGTGATGTTTATACCGGTTTGCAGGCAGAGACCTTCAGCGAAGCCGACTTTGATTTTGCCCAAAAACACCTGCGCATGCTTTCGGGCCTGTATGGCCTGCTGCGCCCGCTGGATTTGATGCAGCCGTACCGCTTAGAGATGGGCATCAAACTGGCGAATCCGGCCGGCAAAGATCTCTACAGTTTCTGGGGCGACCTGCTGACGCAAAAGCTCAACGACGCGCTGGCGGAACAGGGCGATGACGTGCTGATCAACCTCGCCTCCGATGAGTATTTCAAAGCCATCAAGCCGAAGCAGCTGAATGCCGAGCTGGTTAAGCCGGTGTTCCTCGATGAGAAAAACGGTAAGTTCAAGGTGATCAGTTTCTACGCCAAGAAGGCGCGCGGCCTGATGAGCCGTTACGTGATTGAGAAGCGCCTGACGAAACCGACGCAGCTGAAGAAGTTTGATGTTGACGGTTATTTCTTTGATGCGGCGGAGAGTAAGGGTAACGAGCTGGTATTTAAGCGCCGCGAGCAATAACTCCAGTTTCACCAGAATCGTAGCGGCGCAAATTAATGCGCGTCTGTTAAAAACCCGCGCGTTAAATCGCGCCGCCAGAAAAATGCATAACGGGCCGATGTGACCGGCCCGTTGGGTATTTACTTCAGCAAAAACGCCCGCAGCGCGGCGAAATCCGCCTTCATGGCATGCGACAGCAGCGGCAAATCGGCGCGCGCGGCCAGCGCTTCCGGCAGCGGCAGCGGCTGGCCGAGAATCTCTTCCACGCTCTCCTTAAACTTCGCCGGATGCGCGGTGCCGAGGAACAGGCCAAACTCCCCTTCCTGCAGCTGATCGCGCAGCAAACGATAGGCAATCGCCGCGTGCGGTTCTGACAGGTAACCCAGCTCTGCCAGCTCGCGCATGGTGGCTTTGGTGGTCTCATCCGACACCGCGCCGTAGGCCAGATCGGTCAGGCGCCAGGTTTTGCGGCGGAACAGCTCTTCCACACGCGGCCAGTTGTTAGGCTGGCTGACATCCATCGCATTCGACAGCGTTGCCACGGTCGCGTTCGGCTGCCACTGACCGTCGGCAAGGAAGCGCGGCACGGTATCGTTGGCGTTGGTCGCGGCGATAAAACGCTTGATCGGCAGACCGAGCGATTTCGCCAGCAGACCGGCCGTGAGATCGCCAAAGTTACCGCTTGGCACCGACACCACCAGCTGATTACGTTTCTCCTGCGGCAGCTGCGCCACCGCCTCGAAGTAATAGCAAATCTGTGCCAGCAGACGGCTGATATTGATGGAGTTAGCCGAGTTCAGGCCGATGGCTTTTTTCAGCTCTTCGTCATCAAACGCCTGCTTAACCAGCGCCTGACAGGCATCGAAGTCGCCATCGATCGCGATGGTTTCAATGTTGCCGCCCAGCGTACAGAACAGCTTCTCCTGCAGCGGACTGATTTTGCCCTGCGGATAGAGGATGACCACGCGCACGTTTTCCATGCCGTAGAACGCGTGCGCCACCGCTGCGCCGGTATCGCCGGAGGTCGCGGTCAGAATGGTGATCTGCTCATCCGCGCCAGACACGTACGACAGCATCTGCGCCATAAAGCGCCCGCCGAAATCTTTAAACGCCAGCGTCGGACCGTGGAACAGTTCGAGGCAGGCCACATCGTCGCTCACCTGGCTCACCGGTGCCGGGAAAGCAAAGGCGTTCTTCACGCGCTCGGCCAGCTGGTGTGCGGCAATTTCATCGCCGATGTAAGCAGAGAGAATCTTGCTGCTGCGGCTGACGAAATCCATCTCCAGCATCGCATCAATGTCGGTCAGCTCGAATTCCGGCAGTTCCAGCGGGAAAAACAGCCCCTGCTGCGAGCCGAGGCCCTGTTTCACGGCCTGCGCGAAGCTAACCTGCTCGTTATGATCCTTAAGGTTGTAGAGTTTCATGCGTTATCCCAGTTTACGTGCGCCAGCCGTATCAAGACGGCAGATATGGACGAAGCCTTCCTCATTCTGCAGATAGTGCTGGCTCAGCCAGTCCGCCATCCGCTGTGCCGTTGCCATCTCGTTGCAAACGGCGAAAAGTGTCGGGCCAGAGCCCGAAATACCGCAGGCCAGCGCGCCAATGTCGCTGGCCGCCTGACGCGCCTCAGCAAAGCCCGGCAGCAGTTTGGTGCGATACGGCTCGGCGATCACATCCTGCATCAGTTTAGCCGCCAGTAGCGGCTGACGGGTGTGGCAGGCGTGAATAAAGCCGGCCAGCAGACGACCATGTTTGATGGCATCCTGCTTGCGATACTGCGCCGGCAGGATGGCGCGTGCTTCCGCCGTGGAGACTTTGATGCCCGGATAAGCCATTACCCACAGCCAGTCATCAAAGCACGGCACCTCCTGGCTGATGATCCCGTTCTCTTCAATCATCAGCTGTACGCCGCCGAGGAAGCACGGCGCGACGTTGTCATAGTGCACGCTGCCGGAGATGCGCCCTTCCAGCTCGCCCATCAGCGCCAGCAGCTCGGTGTCGTTAAGCGGCTGGCCGCAGAACTCATTCATCGCCATCAGGCCGGCCACCACCGAGCAGGCGCTGGAACCGAGGCCTGAACCAATCGGCATGTTTTTCTCCAGCGTCATCGCCACCGGAACGTCTTTACCAATCGCCTGGCAGAAACGCTGCCAGCACTGGTAAACGATGTTGTCCTGCGGATCGGCGGGCAGTTTGCTGACAAAGCGCCCTTTATTCTGCAGGCTAAACTGGTCTGCCGCTTCGACCGACACGCAGTCGCCCAGCAGCGAGCCATCCACCGGCGAAACCGCCGCGCCCAGCACATCAAAGCCGACGCTGACGTTACCTATCGAGGCCGGTGCATAAATTTTTACCATCATTAAACTCCCAACTTCCACGTCAGCGTGCGCAGCAAATCGGCAAACACACCCGCCGCGGTGACATCATTCCCCGCGCCATATCCGCGCAGAACCAGCGGGATCGGCTGATAATAGCGGCTGTAAAACGCCAGTGCGTTTTCGCCGTTCTTCACTTTGTACAGCGGATCGTTGCCGTCCACCGCATCGATTTTAACTTTGCAGGCGCCGCCCTCTTCAATCGCGCCGACGAAGCGTAACACTTTACCCTCATCACGCGCTTTGGCAACGCGCGCGGCAAAGGCGTTGTCCAGCTCCGGCAGCCGCGCCATAAACTGATCGACATCGGCGATCTCCGTCAGGCTGGCGGGCAGCAGCGGTTCGATGTCGATGTCGCTCAGCTCCAGCTGATGACCCGCCTCACGCGCCAGAATCAGCAGTTTACGCGCCACGTCAGTACCGGACAGGTCGTCACGCGGATCCGGCTCGGTAAAGCCCAGCTCGCGCGCCATGCGGGTAGCTTCGGACAGCGTCACGCCCTCATCCAGCTTGCCAAAGATAAACGACAGCGAGCCCGACAGGATGCCGGAGAATTTGATCAGCTCATCGCCGGCGTTCAGCAGGTTCTGCAGGTTTTCAATCACCGGCAGACCGGCACCGACGTTGGTGTCGTAAAGGAACTTACGGCGCGATTTCGCCGCCGCCGCACGCATCTGCTGGTAGTAATTCCACGACGAGGTATTGGCCTTTTTATTTGGCGTGACCACGTGGAAACCTTCGGCGAGGAAGTCCGCGTACTGATCGGCCACCGCCTGGCTGGAGGTACAGTCGACAATTACCGGGTTGAGCAGATGGTACTCTTTCACCAGACGAATCAGCCGGCCGAGGTTAAACGGCTCTTTGGCTTCCGCCAGCGCCGCTTTCCAGTTGCTGAGGTCGATGCCGTGCACGTTGGTCAGCAGCGCATGCGAATTGGCGATGCCGCACACGCGCAGATCGATATGCTTGCCCTTCAGCCACGCCTGCTGACGGTGCAGCTGCTCAAGCAGCGCGCCGCCGACACCGCCGACGCCCACCACAAACACTTCAATCACCTGATCGGTGGCGAACAGCATCTGATGCACCACGCGCACGCCGGTGGTGACGTCATCGTTGCTGACCACGACCGAAATGGAGCGCTCAGAGGAGCCCTGGGCAATCGCCACGATATTAATGTTGGCGCGTGCCAGCGCCGAGAAGAATTTAGCGGAGATGCCGCGCAGCGTGCGCATGCCGTCGCCCACCACCGAAATCACCGCCAGCTGCTCCAGCACGTCGAGCGGATCGAGCAGGCCATCTTTCAGTTCGAGGTAGAATTCCTCTTCCAGCACGCGACGCGCGCGCGCCTGCTCGCTCTGCGGCACGCAGAAGCTGATGCTGTATTCGGAGGAGGATTGGGTAATCAGCACCACGGAAATGCCGGTGCGCGACATCGCGGCAAACACGCGCGCCGCCATGCCCACCATCCCTTTCATGCCCGGACCGGAGACGTTAAACATCGCCATGTTATTCAGATTGGTGATGCCTTTTACCGGATTTTCATCCACTTCGCCTTCGCCGCCAATCAGGGTGCCTGGCGCCTGAGGATTGGCGGTATTTTTGATTAAACACGGAATCTGGAACTGGGCAATCGGCGCGATGGTGCGCGGGTGCAGCACTTTGGCGCCAAAGTAGGAGAGCTCCATCGCCTCCTGATAAGACATCGACTTCAGCAGACGCGCATCCGGCACCTGACGCGGATCGCAGGTGTAAACGCCATCGACATCGGTCCAGATTTCACAGCAGTCCGCGCGCAGACACGCCGCCAGCACGGCCGCCGAGTAATCGGAGCCATTACGCCCCAGCACCACCAGCTCGCCCTTCTCATTGCCGGCGGTGAAGCCCGCCATCAGGATCATGTGATCGGTCGGGATCTGGCTGGCCGCGATACGCCGGGTGGATTCGGCGATATCCACAGTCGATTCAAGATAGTGGCCCACCGCCAGCAGTTTCTCGACCGGATCGATCACCGTCACTTTGTGGCCGCGCGCCTGCAGCAGCGCTTCCATGATGGCAATCGACAGCTTCTCACCGCGACAGATAATGGCGGCGTTGACGGCATCCGGGCACTGCCCCAGCAGGCTGATGCCGTGCAGCACCTGTTTCAGCTGGGCAAACTCCAGCTCAACGCGGGTTTTCAGGCCATCGTAATCGAAACCTGGCTGAGCATCGGCCAGCCCCTGCAGCAGTTCGGCAAAAATGCGTTCGGCATCGCTGATATTCGGCAGCGCATCCTGGCCGCTGATGGTTTTCTCAATCATCGCTACCAGATGATTGGTGATTTTCGCTGGCGCAGAGAGCACGGTGGCAACCTGTCCCTGTTGCGCATTGCTTTCCAGAATATCTGCCACGCGGAGAAAACGTTCCGCATTGGCTACCGAGGTTCCGCCGAATTTCAGCACTCGCATGATTGAAGCTCTCCTGAATTTTTGCCGAAAAAAAAGCCCGCACTGTTGAGGTGCGGGCTTCTTTCTTTTGTTTTTCCTGTATGCGTCAGCCCGCACCGTTACCTGTGGTAATGGTGGTGGTAATAATAATGGTGGTGTTCAGGCTGTGGTTACGCATTGAGATTTTTTCTGTCTGTCTTTGTCTTGTCCGTCTGCCTTCCAGAAGTAAAGCAAAGCGCACGTTAAGTCAACGAATTTGTCTTTGCACCCGAATGGTGCTGCTGCGCAGTGCTGCGCCGCAGACGCCGAAACGGATTGCGATCGTTCAGGCAGCGTCACAGACGCCCGATCACTCACTGTCCGGAGCCGGTTTTCCCGAGCAATTATCTATAAGTTTTTTTTCTACGTCATGCAGCAAACGGTGCAGCATGGCGCTGTCGCGCTGCTCCAGCAGACCGATGCGCTGATCGATCCAGTCCGCCAGCTTGGCATCATTGCTGACGTCCAGCGTCACCAGCAACTGATGAAAACGCTGGCGCAGCGCCTGCAGCTGCTGCGCGTTAGCCGCCTCAACCGGCGCGGCTGCCACCTGATGCAGCGCCGACAGCTGATAGCAGTACACCATCACCGCCTGGCCGAGATTCAGCGAAGGATAGTCCTGCGCCATCGGAATGCCGGTCAGCAGATCGACCTGTTCCAGCTCCTCATTAGTCAGCCCGCTGTCTTCACGGCCAAACACCAGCGCGATGCGGTTCAGCCACTGACGCTTCTCCTGCAGGATGGTTTCGACCTGCGCCGGCGTGGCGTAATAGCGAAACTTCGCCCGGCTGCGGGCGGTAGTGGCCAAGGAAAAATCGACATCCGCCAGCGCGGCGCTCAGCGTGTCATAGGTTTTCACGTGGTCAAGAATCTCACCGGCGCCGTGGGCCACACGCCGCGCGGCCGGATCCTGCCAGGCGTCACTGGCGACAATACGCAACTCGCTAAATCCCATGGTTTTCATGGCGCGGGCAGCCGCGCCGATATTCTCCGGGCGAGCGGGTGAGACAAGGATCAGGGGGAAATGCATGATTTTTCCATCGAACGGTTAATAACCCGACCTATGTTGGCATGCAGGCGACAAAATACCAACCGCACGGGCCTGAGAAAATAAGATGTTAAGGATGTTAAAACAGGGCAAAAATGCCGGGCAGGCGTAATTATGCGTAATAAGCAAAATTTATGCGCCAAACCCATATTAAAACATTATTTTTCATGCAATTGAAAAGTTATTACCTACAGGTTTTACTTTTGCGCTGATGCAGCTGAAATGTAGCGAAAATGCTGCTTTTTGTGAGCTAAGCTGGCATTCCAGTAGAAGTTTTTCATAAAAGTGTTAACGTGCTACACTTGCATTTGATATAAGTCAACGAAGCGTTGTTTTTATGCTTATCGGTTGTTGTTGGTGCTGTTAGGTTGCTGTTAATACGGTTAGGATAAGCGCCAGTCCGATACCCACGGGGCACGCAAATATTCATCCTGACTGGCTGAGCTAACACTGAAGTTGACGTAGATGGATGGTGTATTCCGAAGATCATTTCGTACACCGGTTGCGAACGGCCCACTGTTCAGTGGAACAGTTATGGCAACCGCCGTACGCCCTGTTTTCGATTTGTTGGCAAATTTTAGGTAGCGAAACATGCAGACCCCGCACATTCTTATCGTTGAAGACGAACTGGTCACGCGTAACACCCTCAAAAGTATCTTTGAGGCCGAAGGTTACGTGGTCTATGAAGCCACCGACGGCGCCGAGATGCATCAGGTTTTGACCGATAACGACGTCAATCTGGTGATTATGGATATCAACCTGCCGGGCAAAAACGGTTTACTGCTGGCGCGTGAACTGCGCGAACAGGCTAACGTCGCCCTGATGTTCCTCACCGGCCGTGATAACGAAGTGGATAAAATCCTCGGTCTGGAGATCGGTGCCGACGACTACATCACCAAGCCGTTCAATCCGCGTGAGCTGACGATTCGTGCGCGCAACCTGCTGTCGCGTACCATGAATCTGGCGATGCCGAGCGAAGAGCGCCGTCAGGTCGAGAGCTATCGCTTCAACGGCTGGGAACTGGATATTAACAGCCGCTCGCTGATCAGCCCGAACGGCGATCAGTACAAGCTGCCGCGCAGTGAGTTCCGCGCCATGCTGCACTTCTGTGAAAATCCGGGCAAAATCCAGACGCGAGCTGACCTGCTGAAGAAGATGACCGGTCGCGAGCTGAAGCCGCATGACCGCACGGTGGATGTCACCATTCGCCGCATCCGCAAACACTTTGAATCGACGCCGGATACGCCGGAAATCATCGCCACTATCCACGGCGAAGGCTACCGCTTCTGCGGCGAGCTGCAGGATTAAGCGTCCGTCGCGAAACAAAAAAACGCCCGTCAGGGCGTTTTTTTATCGGCTCAGTGCCACGGCATAATCGGCACCGCGCTCAGCGCATTTTTCGGTGAGCCATCGACCACTTTATCTGAATAGCTCAGGTATACCAGCGCATGACGTTTCTGGTCAAAGAAGCGCACCACCTGCAGCTTTTTAAACACCAGCGAAGTGCGTTTGCGGAACACCACTTCACCCTGCGCCTTGCCCTGCGCGATTTTATCGGTAAGCTCTATCGGTCCCACCTGCTGACAGGAGATGGCCGCGTCGGAAGTATCTTCCGCCAGACCCAGTCCGCCCTTAATACCGCCGGTTTTTGCCCGGCTGATATAACAGGTTACATTTTTAACGTCGGGGTCGTCGAAGGCTTCCACCACGATCTTATGATCGGGGCCAAACATCTTGAATACGGTGTCAACGGAGCCGATCTCCTCGGCCAGCACGCTCTGACTCAACATAAATGTTGCCAGCGTGACTATAAGATTGCGAGCTATTGTCATTGAGTTACCATTGCAAACGGAATAGATGTGAATGTAATGTACTGTTAATCGAACCGAGAACCAAACCTAACGGGTTTCAACCCGCATTGATGTAGCACAGTTAACTGGCAAACCACCCCCGCGCCGTTGTGCAATTCGTGCTACTATTCGGTGACTTCATCGTTGCGCCACCAGAGAGTTATGAGGATGTTTTATGGACCAAGCCGGTATCATTCGCGATTTGCTTGTCTGGCTGGAAAGCCATCTGGATCAACCCCTTTCGCTCGATAACGTTGCGCTAAAAGCGGGCTATTCCAAGTGGCACCTGCAGCGAATGTTCAAGGAAGTTACTGGCCACGCCATCGGCGCGTATATCCGCGCCCGCCGGCTGTCCAAGGCCGCCGTCGCGCTGCGTCTCACCAGCCGGCCGATCCTCGACATTGCGCTGCAGTATCGCTTCGATTCGCAGCAAACCTTTACCCGCGCGTTTAAAAAGCAGTTCAATCAGACACCTGCGTGGTATCGCCGCTCGTCGGAGTGGAATTCGTACGGCATTCGCCCGCCGATTCGCCTCGATGATTACCCGATGCCGCAAGCGCAGTTCGTCACGCTGCCGGAAACGGTGCTGGTGGGGCAAACGCAAAGCTATACCTGTACGCTGGAGCAGATCTCCAGCTACCGAGACGAAATGCGCATCCACTTCTGGAAGCAGTTCCTGCTGGAGACCGATACCGTGCCGCCGGTGCTGTATGGCCTGCATCAGGTACGCGCCAGCCATGAGAAGGATGATGAGCAGGAGATTCTGTACACCACGGCGGTGCCGGCCGACCAGCAGGCGCTGAGCATGCAGTCAAACCAGAGCGTGATTCTGGAAGCCGGGGATTATGTGCAGTTCAGCTATCAGGGACCGCGCACTGCGCTGCAGGAGTTTATTCTGCTGCTGTACGGCACCTGTATGCCAACCCTCGGCCTGGTGCGCCGTCAGGGCCAGGATATTGAGCGTTTCTATACGCACGGTGGCAAGAAGCGCAGCGAGCCGCCAATGGAGATTCGCTGCGAATATCTGATTCCGATTCGTCCGCAGCAGTAACGGGCGTTGTCGACGGTCGCCATGAATGGCGATCCTACAGAAGCATCACCGTTTGTCGCCGATGCCTACTGACCGTGCTCCCGTAGGGTGCGCATTCATGCGCACCGATATGCGATCATTTATACGCACCGATTCAACCGCAGCAACAACCCCTACCGTTTGTCGCCGATGCGCATTGCCCATGCCCTGTAGGGTGCGCATTCATGCGCACCGATACGCGATCATTGATATGCACCGATACGCGGTCATTCTGCGCCGTGCGCTACCGCGCTTAACGCTGCAGCTCATCCAGCGCCGGGGCATCCAGATGCGACACATCACCGGCCGTCTCCACCACCCAGCCGGCGGCGAGCCAGGCGCTTTGCTGATGATCGACGCGCGAAATCGAGCAGTTACGCAGACGCAAACGGCGCTCCGCATGGGCCGGCAGCCCGAGAATGGTACTCACCAGCACGCCCAGCGCCATGCCGTGGCTCACCAGCAGCGGACGGCTACCCGCCGGCAGATCGAGACAGGCGTTGAGCGCGGCATGCATGCGCGTCGCCATCTCTTCCATCGACTCGCCGCCCGGAATCCGGCCGCCTTCGGTGCCATCCACCAGCGCTTTACGCCAGCTCTCCTCTTCCGCCGTCAGGCCGTCGAGCGGACGCTGCTCCAGACAGCCCATATTGAGCTCGCGCAGGCGGGCATCCAGCGTCACCTTACAACCGCAGGCATCAGCGATAATCTCCGCGGTGCGCCGGGTACGTCCTAAATCGCTGGCAATCACGTGAGTAATGCCCAGCGATTTCACGCGCTCGCCCACCTGATGCGCCTGCTGCTCACCTTTATCCGTCAGCGGACTGTCGGACTGCCCCTGAATGCGTCGGGCCGCATTCCAAACCGTTTCACCGTGACGAACAAGATAGACCTGTAACATGCTTAATTTCCGTTATACTGCGACAAATTTGTCTTGAGGGTTCAGGTAATTATGTACCATGTTGTCGCAGCCACCATCAATCCGGCAAAAATCCGCGCAATTGCTCAGGCGTTCAACGACGTTTTCGGCGAAGGATCCTGCCATATTGAAGGGGTCGAGGTCGAGAGCGGCGTCGCCGCGCAGCCCTTAAGCGATGCCGAAACGCGAACTGGCGCACGCCAGCGCGTGGCGAACGCGCGTCATGTGCGGCCACAGGCGGATTACTGGGTGGCGATTGAAGCGGGCATCGAGGGCGACTGCGCCTTTGCCTGGATGGTGGTGGAGAATGCGCAGCAGCGCGGCGAATCCCGCTCTGCCAGCTTTACGCTGCCACCGGTGGTGATGGCCGGTCTGGCTGCCGGGCATGAGCTCGGTGACGAAATGGCGCGCTTAACCGGCGTGGAGAATATCAAACATAAGGGCGGTGCGATTGGCACCTTCACCCACGGCCTGCTGAGCCGCTCCAGCGTCTATCATCAGGCCCTGATTCTGGCGCTCTGTCCGTTCACTCACCCGCTGTATCAGCAGTAATCAGCTGCGCCCGAGGCGCGCTTCCAGCCAGCGTTTCAGCTCGGGCGGCGCCTCTTTCAGGCTATTGGATCCGCGGGTGATGGTGGCAATCCCGACGCCCAATTCGTTTTTCAGCTCGCGCTGACTGATGTCACCGTTGATCAACGCTTCGATAATGCGCAGGCGCGTGCCTAAGGCTTCGCGCTCATCCGGCGTCATCATCAGCTGCAGCAGTGGCAGCGCTACGTCATCGGAAAACGCGTTGTGCATCAGGTCGATGAAACGCAGCCAGTTGTCTTCAACCGGCTGCGGGGAAAGGGGTTGGCTCATGAAGGCTTCCGTACTCATTAACGAGTACGGAAGCATAACACAGTCAGTAACGGCGATTCCACTCGCCGTCGGCGAGAATCTTATCCGGCTTGCCCATGAAGTAGCGGTAATAGGCATCGTAGGCCAGCACGTTTTTCACGTAGCCGCGGGTTTCCGAGAAGGGAATGGTTTCGATAAACGCCACCGCATCCAGTTTGCCGCCGCTGGTATTCAGCCAGCTGCGCACCCGCCCCGGACCGGCATTATAGGCGGCAGAAGAGAAGATACGGTTCTGACCAAACTGCTGATACACATATTCCAGATACTGCGTACCAATCTGAATATTGGTCTGCGGATCGAGCAGCTGGCTGCTGTTAACGTAACCCGGGATGTTGTACATCTTCACGGTATGGCTGGCGGTGCCCGGCATCACCTGCATCAGGCCACTGGCGCCAACCGGTGAGCGCGCTTTCGGGTTCCACGCGCTCTCCTGGCGGGAAATCGCCATGGCGTAGCTTGGCGTGATGCCTTTATCGCTGGTGTATTGCTGATACAGATTGCGCCACGCCAGCGGGAAACGCTCTTTCAGGCTGTCCCACATTTTCGCGGTGATGGTGGCCTGCACGCTGAGATCCCACCAGTCCTGCTCGTTGGCGTAGCGCGCCAGCATCTGCTGCTGGGTACGGGTTTTGCTGCTGATCAGGTTGGCCCACTCGCTGCGCGCCAGGTTATCCAGCCCCCAGTACATCAGCTCGCGCACGCGCGCCATCTCCGGCCCCTGCACCACGCTATTGTCCGCCGCCGGGGCCTGATCCACCTGCAGCGGATACTCGACGCCCAGCCGCTGTGCCGCCACCATCGGATAGAAGCCGCGCTGCTGCATCAGCTTACGCAGAATCTCATCCGCTTCCTCTTTGCGCCCCTGCGCCATCAGTAAATCGGCCTGCCAGTACTGCCACTCATCTTTCTCTTTGGCTTCCACCGGCAGACGGGCAATCCAGGTGTTCAGGCCGCGACGGTCGTTTTCACTCAGCGCCAGCCGCACGCGCCGCTCAATCAGCGCGGTGGATTCGCTGTTCATCACCACCGCATCGCGCCAGCGCGCCTGCTCCGAGGTGAGATCGGCACCCATCATGCGCCACACCACCGTCTCTTTCAGATCCTGCTCTTCCGCCGGGCTCATCTTCTGCGCCTGAACCAGCTGCGGGATCATCATGCGCGCATTGTCCATATCCTGACGCGCCACGCGGGCAAAGGCGTAGCTGGTGGCCATGCGGGTAAAATCGGTCGGGCCGAGGGTGCTGGCAAAGGTGGTGACGGTCTGGGGATTTTGCTGCAGCGCAATCAGCGCGCTGGCGGTGGTTTGATAATCCGCCGGCAGCATTTTCGCCAGGTAATTGACCAGGCTGTCGTTGCCGGCTTTCATCGCCAGGCGGATGCGTTCGAGGATGGTGATCGGCGACAGCTGCCCTGACGCCTGCCACACCGAGAACAGCTTGTCGCAGTCGTTCGGTAACGCTGTGCCGCGCAGCCAGATGGCTTTGGCCCCGTCAAACGCCGCCTGCTGCTGACCGGTCGCCCATTTGGCGTAGTACCAGTTACAGCGCGCCTGCACCGGCTTCGGCTCATCCGGGCTGAAGCTGAGCACGCCCGGCCAGTCCTGGCGGTGCGCCAGCACGTTAACAAAGCGCGTCTGCAGCGAGCGCGCCGGCGGCAGCGTCGGATATTGCTGAATAAAGTTTTTCACCGCCAGCCCGGTCTCCTGATCGAGATCCTGCGCCAGCAGGCGGTACTGCAGGTACGGATAGAGCGGATAATCCTGCAGCGTTGGCATCAGCTGCTCAACCTGGTCCATCTGTTTGTTGTCCCAGGCCTGTTTGATTTGCGCATAGCGCTGTCGTTGCTGATCCAGCGAATCTGCCCACACGCTGCCGGCCGTGCTGACCAGACAGATCCCTATCATCCAGTTACGCCACTTCTCCACTCCGCTCTCCTCATTGCTGCGCTCCAGCTTATGCCGGACTCCCTTCATGCTAACCAGGCCAACCGGCTCTTGCCACGTTCTTCACAAAATTTACCCAGGCGCACCGTGATTGTTCAGCGCCTGCGCCGCAATTGTGCAAATAATCATCAGAAAAACTTATTACCCATCAAATAGCTACGCGTTTTCATTCAGTTACAACTCTGGCACGCGCTTTGCTCTGTTGAATGCCATCTTGTATACCAGCTGGAATTCACTCATGGCATCGACCTTCGGTTTTACGCTTCAGGATTGGCAACGTTGCGCACAGCAGGATGCACAGCAGATCCCTGCACTGCTGGCCGCACATCTCGACGCACTCGATAACCAGGATAATGCCTGGCTGTACCTCGCTTCGCCGGCCCAGCTACTGGCGCAGGTTGAACCGCTGCTGGCGGCGTATCAGCGCAATCCGGCCGCGCTGCCGCTGTTTGGCGTGCCGTTTGCCGTCAAAGACAACATCGACGTGGCAGGCTGGCCGACCACCGCCGCCTGCCCGGCGCTGACGTATCAGGCCGCGGCCGATGCCTTCGTGGTGGCCAGGCTGAAAGCGGCAGGCGCTATCGTCATCGGTAAAACCAACCTCGACCAGTACGCGACCGGTCTGGTTGGCACCCGCTCGCCGTATGGCGCGGTGAGCAACACCTTTAACCCGGCCTACGTCAGCGGCGGTTCCAGCTCCGGCTCCGCGTCCGTGCTGGCGCGCGGCCTGGTCGGCTTCTCGCTCGGCACCGATACCGCCGGCTCCGGCCGCGTGCCGGCAGGTTTTAACAATATCGTCGGGCTGAAGCCGACCAAAGGCTGGTTCTCGGCCAGCGGCGTGGTACCGGCCTGCCGTCTCAATGACACCATCTCGGTGTTCGCCCTGACGGTTGCCGATGCCTTTAGCGTCGCCAGCATCGCGGGCGGCTACGACGCCGGTGACGCCTACGCGCGCCAGCCGCCACGCAGCGCACCGGCCAGTTTCCAGCCGCAACCCTCGCTGGCGATCCCTGCCGCGCCACAGTTTTACGGTGACCAGCAGGCGGAAGCGGCGTGGCTCAGCGCGCTGGAGCAGCTCACGGCGAGCGGTGCGACGCTGCACCCTATCGACTTCGCCCCTTTCCACCAGCTGGCGGAGCAGCTCTATTACGGCCCGTGGGTGGCTGAGCGCACCGTGGCGGTCGGTGAGATGCTCGACCGCCCGGAAGAGATGGATCCGGTGGTGTACGGCATCGTCAGCAGCGGCCGCCAGTACAGCGCCGTCGAGGCGTATCAGGCCGAATACCTGCGCGCCGAACTGACGCGCCAGATCCAGCAGACGCTGGCCCGGTTCGATGCGCTGGTGGTGCCGACCTCGCCCACCATCCATACGCTGGAAGAGATGCAGCAGGAGCCGGTGCACTACAACTCGCAATTCGGCACCTATACCAACTTCACGAATCTGGCCGATCTCAGCGCGCTGGCGCTGCCCGGCCCGTTCCGCGCCGATGGACTGCCCGCGGGCATCACGCTGATCGCCCCGGCGTGGCACGACCGTGCGCTGGCGGCGTTTGGCCTGCGCTGGCAGCAGCAGCTGGCGCTGCCGCTCGGGGCCACCGGCAAAGCGCTGCCGCCGCAGCCCGCCGCGCTGCCACCGTCGCCTGACCACGTGCGCGTGGCGGTGGTCGGCGCTCATCTCACCGGCATGCCGCTGAATTTCCAGCTCACCACGCGTCAGGCGGTGTGGGTCGAAGAGACGCAAACCGCCAGCCACTATCGCCTGTTCGCCCTGCTCGATGGCCCGATCAAAAAGCCCGGCCTGCTGCGCGGCGACAGCGGCGCCGCCATCACCGTTGAACTGTGGGACATCCCGCTGGCGCGCTTTGGCGAATTCGTCGCGGAAATCCCGGCACCGCTCGGCATCGGCTCGCTGACGCTGGCGGATGGACGCATCGTGAAAGGCTTTATCTGCGAACCGGCAGCGCTGACGCAGGCGCTGGAAATCACTGAATTCGGCGGCTGGCGCAACTGGCTGACGTCACAGGGGAATCACTAATCATGTTCAGCACCGTTCTGATTGCTAACCGTGGCGAAATCGCCTGTCGTGCCATCCGCACCCTGAAGCGCCTCGGCGTAACCAGCGTGGCGGTCTATTCGGATGCCGACCGCAATGCGCGTCACGTTACCGAAGCCGATGTGGCCATCGCCCTTGGCGGTGACAAAGCCAGCGACAGCTATCTGCGCATCGACAAAATTCTGGCCGCTGCGCAGCAAAGCGGCGCGCAGGCCATCTGGCCCGGCTACGGTTTTCTGTCGGAGAGCCTGCCGTTCGCCGCCGCCTGCGAAGAGGCCGGCATCGCGTTTGTCGGCCCGACCGCACAGCAGATCGGCGAATTTGGTCTCAAGCATCGCGCCCGTGAGCTGGCGGCCAGCGCTGGCGTGCCGATGACGCCGGGCACGCCGCTGCTCAGTTCGCTGCAGGACGCACTCAGCGCGGCGGAAGACATTGGCTATCCGGTGATGCTGAAAAGCACCGCCGGTGGCGGCGGCATCGGTCTGACCCGCTGCGCCGACGCCACGGCCCTGGAGAACGCGTGGGAGAGCGTGCGTCGCCTGGGGGAACAGTTTTTCAGCGATGCCGGCGTGTTTCTTGAACGCTGCATTGATCGTGCGCGCCACGTGGAAGTGCAGATTTTTGGCGACGGCAAGGGCAAGGTGATTGCGCTGGGCGAACGCGACTGTTCGCTGCAGCGCCGCAATCAGAAGGTGGTGGAAGAGACGCCGGCTCCTAATCTGCCGCAGGCCACGCGTGAAGCGCTGCTGGCTTCAGCGGTGCGGCTGGGCGAGCTGGTTAATTACCGCAGCGCCGGCACCGTGGAGTACATCTATGACGCCGCGCAGGACGCGTTTTATTTCCTCGAAGTGAACACCCGCCTGCAGGTGGAGCATCCGGTGACCGAGTGCGTCACCGGCCTTGACCTGGTGGAGTGCATGCTGCAGGTGGCGGCGGCCGATGCCATCGACTGGGATCGTCTGCAGCAGGCACCGCACGGCGCATCAATTGAGGTGCGGCTGTACGCCGAAGATCCGCTGAAAAACTTCCAGCCGAGCCCGGGCGTGTTAACCCACGTCAGCTTCCCGCCGGGGGTGCGCGTCGACGGCTGGATCGAGACCGGCAGCGAAGTGACGGCGTTTTACGATCCGATGGTAGCCAAACTGATCGTGCATGGCGAAACGCGCGACGCCGCGCTGGCGAAGCTGCAGCAGGCGCTTGACGCTACCCAACTGCACGGCATCGCCACCAATCTCGATTATCTGCGTCAGATCGTGGCGACCGACGCCTTCCGCAGCGGTAACGTCTGGACGCGCTTCCTTGACGGCTTTACGCCGGCGGCCAGCGTCATCGAAGTGCTGCAGCCGGGCACGTTCAGCAGCATTCAGGACTTTCCCGGCCGCCTGGGCTACTGGGACATCGGCGTGCCGCCGTCCGGCCCGATGGATGACTTCGCCTTCCGCCTGGCCAACCGTATCGTTGGCAACCACGCCAGCGCCGCCGGGCTGGAGTTCACCCTGCAGGGCCCGACGCTGCGTTTCCACAGCGATGCGCTGATCGCGCTGACCGGTGCCGACTGTCCGGCCGATCTCGACGGCAGCACGGTCGACTACTGGCAGCCGGTGGCGGTGAAAGCCGGACAAACCCTGACGCTGGGCCGCGCGCAGAGCGGCTGCCGCACCTATTTAGCGGTGCGTAATGGTTTCGACGTGCCGGAATACCTCGGCAGCCGCGCCACCTTCTCGCTGGGCCAGTTTGGCGGCCACGCCGGACGTACGCTGCGCGTCGCCGACATGCTGCCGATCTCCCAGCCGGCGCTCGCCGCCTGCACCACGCCAGCCCCGGTCAGCGAACCTGAAGCGCTGGATCGCGCGCTGGTGCCGCACTACGGCAGCGAATGGCGCATTGGCGTGCTGTACGGCCCGCACGGCGCACCGGATTTCTTCACCCAGGCTGCCATCGATGAGTTCTTTGCCAGCGACTGGCAGGTGCATTACAACTCCAACCGGCTGGGCGTCCGTCTGGTCGGGCCTAAACCCAGCTGGACGCGCGCTAACGGCGGTGAAGCCGGGCTGCATCCGTCTAACGTACACGACTGCGAATACGCCATCGGCGCGGTGAACTTTACCGGTGACTTCCCGGTGATCCTGACGCACGACGGCCCAAGCCTTGGTGGCTTCGTCTGCCCGGTCACCATCGCCAAAGCCGAGCTGTGGAAAGTCGGCCAGGTCAAACCGGGCGATCGCATCCGCTTCCACCCGATCAGCGCCGACGAAGCGGTCGCGCTGGAGAAAGCCCAGGCGCACAGCGTAACCACGCTGCGCAGCCAGCACGCACCGACCTTCGCGGTGCCTTCGCTGGCGGCGAGCGACATCGGTTCTGCCACCCTGTTAGCGGCGCTGCCGGCGACCGCCACCACGCCTGCTGCGGTCTACCGCCAGGCGGGCGACAAATATGTGCTGATTGAGTACGGCGATAACGTGCTGGATCTGGCGCTGCGCCTGCGCGTACACCTGCTGATGCAGGCGCTGCGCCAGCGTGCAGAGCCCGGCACTGAAGAGCTGTCGCCCGGCGTGCGCTCGCTGCAGGTGCGCTATGACAGCCTGGTGATCGGTCAGCAGCAGCTGATGACGCTGCTGCTGGAGCTGGAAGCCGGGCTGGGTGACGTCAGCGCGCTGAAAGTGCCGTCGCGCATCGTCTGGCTGCCGATGGCGTTTGAAGACAGCGCCACGCTCGGCGCGGTGGAGCGTTACAAAGAGACGGTTCGCGCCAGCGCGCCGTGGCTGCCGAATAACGTTGACTTCATTCAGCGCATCAATGGACTGGCGAGCCGCGAAGCGGTACGCGACACCCTGTTTGCCGCCAGCTATCTGATTCTCGGTCTCGGCGATGTCTATCTCGGCGCGCCGTGCGCGGTGCCGATCGATCCGCGCCATCGCCTGCTGAGTTCCAAATACAGCCCGGCGCGCACCTTTACCGCCGAAGGCACGGTGGGCATTGGCGGCATGTACATGTGCATCTACGGCATGGATTCACCGGGCGGCTATCAGCTGGTGGGGCGCACGCTGCCCATCTGGAATAAGTTCCTGCAAAACGATCAGTTTGCCGCCGGCGAACCCTGGCTGCTGCGCTTCTTTGACCAGGTGCGTTTCTATCCGGTGAGCGAAGCGGAACTGACGCAGCTGCGCGACGATTTCCGCGCCGGTCGTGCCCGCATCCGCATCGAGCAGAGCGAGTTTGATTTCGCGGCGCATCAGCAGTTCCTCGCCGACAACGCGCCGGAAATCAGTGCTTTCCGTGAACGTCAGGCCGCAGCGTTTGAGCAGGAGGTCACGCTATGGGCGCAGGAAGAGCAGGAAGCGCCGCTCACCAGTGAAGAGACGCTGGTGGTCGCCGACGCAGAGGACGATGCGCTGGCGGTGTGCGCTGACATGAACGGCAACATCTGGAAAGTGCTGGTTGCGCCGGGCGATACGGTGCAGGCCGGCCAGACGCTGATCATCGTGGAAGCGATGAAGATGGAGCTGGCGATTGTCGCGCCGCAGGCCGGCACGGTGAAACGCATTGCCTGCCAGGCGGGCCGTCCGGTAAGTCCGGGCGACACCCTGCTGTGGCTGGCTTAAGGAGCAGGTATGAACAGTAGCGCGCCCCGCAGCAAAGGCCGTCCCGAAGCGCTGGCCGAAAAGGTTTATCAGGCGCTAAAGCAGGACATCTTTGAGTTCCGTCTGATGCCGGGTGACCGCTTCAGCGAAAACGAAATCGCCGATCGGCTGGCGGTGAGCCGCACGCCGGTGCGTCAGGCGCTGTTCTGGCTGGAGCGCGAAGGCTACGTCGAGGTGTGGTTTCGCAGCGGCTGGCAGGTGCGGCCGTTCGATTTCGCCTACTTCGAGGAGCTGTACGACTTCCGCACCGTGCTGGAACGCGAAGCGGTGCGCCGCCTGTGCGCGCTGCCGCCGCTGGCCTGCGCGGAAACCCTGACCGCGCTGAAAACCTTCTGGATCGACGATGCCCGGCTGGCAGATGGCAAAGCGGTATCAGCGCACGACGAAGCGTTTCACATGGCGCTGGTGGCCGCGGCGGGCAATCAGGAGATGGCGCGCATCCACGCCGAGCTGACAGAAAAAATCCGCATCATTCGCCGTCTCGACTTCACGCGGGATGACCGGGTCGATGCCACGTACCGCGAGCACGCTCAGATCTTACGGGCGATTTTTCAGCAACACACCGAGGAGGCACAGCGCATTTTAACCGACCACATTGCCGTCAGTAAGGCCGAGGTCAGGAAGATTACGTTGCATATGTTACAGCAGGCTCGGCTTCAACCCATTGAATAACAACAGATAACACAGTTAGGGGTTTAAATGATGAAACGACGTTCGTTGCTTAAAGCTTTCGCGCTCTCCGCTACCGTTGCCAGCATGGGCTTCGCCTTTACCGCACAGGCGGCAGACACCATTAAAGTCGGCATTATGCATTCGCTGTCCGGCACCATGGCGATTTCCGAAACGCCGCTGAAAGATGTGGCGCTGATGACCATTGATGAGATCAACGCCAAAGGTGGTGTGCTGGGCAAGAAGCTGGAACCGGTGGTGGTCGATCCGGCCTCTAACTGGCCGCTGTTCGCCGAAAAAGCGCGCCAGCTGCTGACTCAGGACAAAGTGGCGGTGGTGTTTGGCTGCTGGACGTCGGTCTCGCGCAAATCGGTGCTGCCGGTGTTTGAAGAGCTGAACGGCCTGCTGTTCTATCCGGTGCAGTACGAAGGCGAAGAGATGTCGCCGAACGTGTTCTACACCGGCGCCGCGCCGAACCAGCAGGCGATCCCGGCGGTGCAGTATCTGATGAGCGAAGATGGCGGCAGCGCCAAACGCTTCTTCCTGCTCGGCACCGACTACGTCTATCCGCGCACCACCAACAAGATTCTGCGCGCCTTCCTGCATAGCAAAGGCGTGCAGGATAAGGATATCGAAGAGGTGTACACGCCGTTTGGTTACAGCGATTACCAGACCATCGTGTCGAATATCAAAAAATTCTCCGCCGGTGGCAAAACCGCGGTGATCTCCACCATCAACGGTGATTCCAACGTCCCGTTCTACAAAGAGCTGGCGAACCAGGGCATTAAAGCAACCGACATTCCGGTAATCGCCTTCTCGGTGGGGGAAGAAGAGCTGCGCGGCATCGACACCAAACCGCTGGTCGGTCAGCTGGCGGCGTGGAACTACTTTGAGTCAGTGGATAACCCGACTAATGCGAAGTTCGTGGCCGACTACCGCGCTTACGCCAAAGCGCACAACCTGCCGAACGCCAGTACGGTGGTCACCAACGATCCGATGGAAGCCACCTACGTTGGCCTGCACATGTGGGCACAGGCGGTAGAGAAAGCCGGCACCACCGATGTGGATAAAGTGCGCGCCGCGATGGCCGGACAGACGTTCAAAGCACCGGACGGCTTCACGCTGACCATGGACAAAACCAACCACCATCTGCACAAGCCGGTGATGATTGGTGAAGTGGAGGAGAACGGCCAGTTCAACGTGGTGTGGCAGACCGAACAGCCGGTACGCGCCCAGCCGTGGAGTCCGTACATCGCCGGGAATGATAAGAAGCCGGACTATCCGGTGAAGTCGGCGCAGTAAGGGGAGGCTGATGGTCCTCGCCCTCTGG
Organism: gamma proteobacterium symbiont of Scutellera amethystina; assembly: GCF_059730845.1. NCBI lineage: Bacteria > Pseudomonadati > Pseudomonadota > Gammaproteobacteria > gamma proteobacterium symbiont of Scutellera amethystina. The sequence continues at coordinate 794,146 of NZ_AP035935.1, read as the reverse complement.
CCCTATGGCCCTCACCCTAACCCTCTCCCGCTTGCGGGAGAGGGAACCGATCGAGCCAGCACGCCGCTACCGAACTCACCTGTAGCAGCGTCTCCCTCTCCCTGTGGGAGAGGGCCGGGGTGAGGGCCTTGCACCGCACTCACCCGTTTTTCTCCCTCTCCCTCCGGGAGAGGGCCGGGGTGAGGGCCATGCACCGCACTCATCCGTTTTTCTCCCTCTCCCTCCGGGAGAGGGCCGGGGTGAGGGCCAGACAACGCCCTACCCCCTAAGGGCCACACCGCACCCAACGTAACCATAACAGGATGATCACCATGACACTCCGCCGTATTCTCAGCTGCCTGCTGTTACTGCTGCCGTGGCTGGCGCAGGCCGGTGATGGCGCTGACTTCGCCGCTGCCAGCCGCACGCAGCAGGCGACATTGCTGCAGCAGTGGGCTGCGGCGCCGCAGGCCAGCCGCTTGCCGCTGCTGCAGGCGCTGCGCAATGAAAGCGTGGTTATCGACCAGAACAAACAGCCGTTCAGCAAACAGGCTGACCAGCTTCTGCCGCTCGACAGCGCCCGGCAGCCGGACGGCGAAACCAAAAAACTCTTCATGAACAACCGGCTGCGCGTGCTGATTGCCAGCGCCCTCGCCGCCCACCAGCTGGTGAGTGACGATGCGGCGACTCGCCTGCGCGCGGCGCAACAGTTACAAAACGATGCCGCACCTGACCAGCTGCCGCTGATTGAACAGCGCCTCGCCGCCGAACAGGACAGCAAGGTGCACGCGGTGCTGGCGATGGCCGCCGCGAATCTGCAGCTCGCCAGCCCGGACGCCGCGCTGCGCCTGAAAGCGGTCACGCTGCTCGGAGAATCGGGCGATCCGGCGATGCAGGCCAGCCTGACGCGCTTAACCCAGGCCAGCAACGAACCCGATGCGCAGGTGCGCGCCGCTGCGGCCGCCAGCCTGCAGCACATCAGGCAGCGCCTGATGTGGGGCGATTGGCTCGGGCAGGCGTTTACCGGTCTGTCGCTCGGCTCCATTCTGCTGCTGGCCGCGCTCGGCCTGGCGATCACCTACGGCCTGCTGGGCGTAATCAACATGGCGCACGGCGAGATGCTGATGCTCGGGGCCTACGCCACCTGGCTGGTGCAGAATCTGTTCCAGCAGTTTGCCCCGCAGTGGCTGGCGTGGTACCCGCTGCTGGCGCTGCCGGTGGCCTTCGCCGTCACCGCCGCGATGGGCATGCTGCTGGAACGCACCATCATCCGCCACTTATACGGTCGTCCGCTGGAGACGCTGCTCGCCACCTGGGGCATCAGCCTGATGCTGATTCAGCTGGTGCGCATGCTGTTTGGCGCGCAGAACCTCGAAGTGGCCAACCCGGGCTGGCTGTCCGGCGGCTGGCAGCTGCTGCCGAATCTGGTGCTGCCGTATAACCGCATCGCGGTAATCCTGTTTGTCATCGCGGTGCTGGCGCTCACCTGGCTGCTGCTGAATAAAACCCGGCTGGGGCTGAATGTGCGGGCGGTCACGCAGAACCGCGCCATGGCGGACTGCTGCGGCGTGCCGACCGGGCGCATCGATATGCTGGCGTTTGGCCTCGGTTCCGGCATTGCCGGACTCGGCGGCGTCGCGCTGTCGCAGTTGGGCAACGTCGGGCCGGAACTGGGTCAGGGCTACATCATCGATTCATTCCTCGTGGTGGTGCTCGGCGGCGTCGGTCAGCTGGCCGGCACCGTGGTGGCGGCTTTTGGTCTCGGCATCCTCAACAAAGTGCTGGAGCCGCAGATTGGCGCGGTGCTCGGCAAAATCCTGATCCTCGTGCTGATTGTGCTGTTCATCCAGAAACGTCCACAAGGTCTGTTTGCCGTTAAAGGGAGGGTGATTGACTGATGAGCCAGCCACTGACCTTACGCGCGGTGCGCAAAGCGCCGCGCCTCAGCCTGATTCTCGGCGTCATCGTGACCGCGCTGCTGCTGGTGCTGCCGTTCTGCGCCCTGCTGCCCGCCAGCCATCCGCTGGCGATCTCCACCTATACGCTGACGCTGGTGGGCAAAATCCTCTGCTATGCGATTGTCGCGGTAGCGCTGGATCTGGTGTGGGGCTACGCCGGGCTGCTGTCGCTCGGCCACGGACTGTTTTTTGCCCTCGGCGGCTATGCCATGGGCATGTACCTGATGCGCCAGGCTGCAGGCAGCGGTTTGCCGGCGTTTATGTCGTTTCTGTCGTGGAATGAGCTGCCGTGGTTCTGGGCCGGCAGCCAGCACTTTCTCTGGGCTCTGTGCCTGATTGTACTGGTGCCGGGCCTGCTGGCGCTGCTGTTTGGGTTCTTCGCCTTTCGCTCCAGAATCAAAGGCGTCTACTTTTCCATCATGACGCAGGCGCTGACTTACGCCGGCATGCTGCTGTTTTTCCGCAACGAAACCGGCTTTGGTGGCAACAACGGCTTTACCGGTTTTACTACCCTGCTCGGTTTCAGCGTCACCGCCACCGGCACGCGTATCGCACTGTTTATCGCGACCGTGCTATTGCTGCTGTTCAGCCTGGCGCTGGGCTTTGCCCTGGCGCGCAGTAAGTTTGGTCGCGTGCTGACGGCGGTGCGCGATGCGGAAAACCGCCTGATGTTTATTGGTTACGATCCGAAGGGCTTCAAGCTATTCGTCTGGACGCTCTCCGCCGTGCTGTGCGGGCTGGCCGGTGCGCTGTACGTGCCGCAGGTCGGCATCATCAACCCGAGTGAAATGTCGCCGACCAACTCGATTGAAGCGGCGATTTGGGTGGCGCTCGGCGGACGCGGCACGCTGATTGGCCCGCTGCTGGGTGCGGCCATCGTCAACGGTGCCAAAAGCTGGTTCACCGTCGCCTTCCCGGAATACTGGCTGTTTTTCCTGGGCCTGATGTTCATCCTGGTCACGCTGTTCCTGCCGCGTGGCGTAATTGGCCTGCTGCGCCGGAGGCGTCATGACTGAGCAACTGTTTACCCAACCGCACCCGGCGGATCGCCATCGTCAGCAAACCGATCCGGTGCTGCTGCTGGAGAACATCAACGTCTCGTTTGACGGCTTCCGCGCGCTGACCGATCTGTCATTGCAGATCGGCGTCGGCGAGCTGCGCTGCGTGATCGGCCCGAACGGCGCGGGAAAAACCACGCTGATGGACGTGATCACCGGTAAAACCCGGCCGGACAGCGGCCAGGTGATCTACGACCAGGATACCGATCTGCGCCAGCTGTCGCCGGTCGAAATCGCCCGCGCCGGCATTGGCCGCAAGTTTCAGAAACCCACGGTGTTTGAAGCGCTGACGGTGTTTGAAAACCTCGAAATCGCGCTGAAAAACGATAAATCGGTGTGGGCCAGCCTGCGCGCCCGGCTTAGCGGCGAGCAGCGCGATCGCATCGACGAGGTGCTGAAACTGCTGCGGCTCGGCGGCGAACGCCAGCGTCAGGCGGGTCTGCTGTCGCACGGGCAGAAGCAGTTTCTCGAAATCGGCATGCTGCTGGTGCAGGAGCCACACCTGCTGCTGCTGGACGAACCGGCAGCCGGCATGACCGATGCCGAAACCGACTACACCGCCGAACTGTTCCGCAGCCTGGCGGGCAAGCACTCGCTGATGGTGGTGGAACATGACATGGGCTTTGTGGAAACCATTGCCGACCACGTGACGGTGCTGCATCAGGGCCAGGTGCTGGCTGAGGGATCGCTGCGCGAGGTACAGGCGGACGATCGGGTTATCGACGTATATCTGGGGCGCTAAGATGTTACAGGTAGCAGAACTGCATCAATATTACGGCGGCAGCCATATCCTGCGCGGTCTGTCGTTTGAGGCTCGCCCGGGCGAGATCACCTGCCTGCTGGGGCGCAACGGCGTGGGCAAAACCACGCTGCTGAAGTGTCTGATGGGGCTGATTCCGGTCAAATCTGGCGAGATTCGCTGGCAGAACCAGCTGATTAACACGCGCAAGCCCCACCAGCGCGTGCAGGCCGGTATCGCTTATGTGCCACAGGGGCGCGAAATTTTTCCGCGTCTGACGGTGGAAGAGAACCTGCTGATGGGGCTGGCGCGCTTCTCCGGCGCCCAGGCCAGCCGCGTCCCGGAGGAGATCTACCAGCTGTTTCCGGTGCTGCGCGAGATGAAAACGCGGCGCGGTGGCGATCTGTCAGGCGGCCAGCAGCAGCAACTGGCGATCGGCCGGGCGCTGGCCTGCCAGCCGCAGCTGTTGATCCTCGATGAGCCGACCGAAGGGATCCAGCCGTCGGTGATCAAAGAGATCGGTGCGGTGATCCGTCAGCTGGCGCAGCGCGGTGACATGGCGATCCTGCTGGTCGAGCAGTTTTACGATTTCGCCGCCGAACTGGCCGACAGCTATCTGGTGATGTCGCGCGGCGAAATTGTGCAGCGCGGCGCAGGGGCGAATATGGAGAGCGAGGGCGTGCGCGGGCTGGTGGCGATTTAGCCGCGCGGCGGGCGGGCAGGCAGAAGACAGGTTGTTAATCTGCAAGAAAAAACTTATGTTTACCCTCCACCCGGCCATTCCGGCCGCAGCGAAGGTTGAGCGAACTGTTACTGATGGAAACCCGCCGCGACGAACGAATCAATAAGCTGGCGCAGGCGCTGAAACACAGCGACACCCTGCACTTAAAACAGGCCGCGCAACTGCTGGGCGTGTCAGAAATGACCATCCGCCGCGATTTAACCGGCGCGACGCAGGGCGTGGTGCTGCTGGGTGGCTATGTGATGCGCGACCCGCGGCAGAACGTGGCGCACTATTTTGTCAGCGACCAGCAAAACCTCAACGTCAGCAAGAAACGTCTGCTGGCACAGCGGGCTGCCGCGCTGGTACAGGCCAACGACACGGTGTTTTTCGACTGCGGCACCACGTTGCCGCTGGTGATAGAAGCGATCGATAACGATCTGCCCTTCACCGCCATCTGCAGCGCGATCAATACCTTTCTGGCGTTAAAAGAGAAGCCGCACTGTCGGGTGATTCTGTGCGGCGGCGAATTCCACGCCGATAACGCCGTGTTTACCCCGCTCGAGCAGGTCACGGTGCTGGATGCGCTCTGCCCCAATAAAGCCTTTATCTCTGCCGCCGGTATGGACGCCGCGCAGGGTGCCACCTGTTATAACCTCAATGAACTGCCCATCAAGCATCTGGCGCTGCAGCGGGCGCAGACCAAAATCGTGGTCGGCGACAGCAGCAAGTACGGCAAGGTACTGCCGGCGCGCATTGGCGACTTCTCGCTGTTTGATATGCTGGTCAGCGACAGCCCGCCTCCGCCCGCGCTGCTCGCCGTGCTGCAGGCGGCCAGGCTCACCCTGCACTGCGGCTAGCATTATTCCGCCGCTGCGGAAGATTGCGCGCAATGCGGCTGTGATTGCCGGGTGAAAACGGCTAAACTTCAGCATCTGACGTTCCACCCATTACAGACCAAGAGGCTCATCACAACGTGGCTCAATTCGTCTATAGCATGCATCGCGTCGGCAAAGTGGTTCCGCCGAAGCGTCACATTCTGAAGAATATCTCCCTTAGCTTTTTCCCTGGCGCCAAAATTGGCGTACTCGGCCTGAACGGCGCGGGTAAATCGACCCTGCTGCGCATCATGGCCGGCATCGATAAAGATATCGAAGGGGAAGCGCGCCCGCAGCCGGGCATCAAAGTCGGCTATCTGCCGCAGGAACCTCAGCTGAACCCGGAACACACCGTGCGTGAGTCGGTGGAAGAAGCGGTCGCGGAAGTGGTTGGCGCGCTGAAGCGTCTCGACGAAGTGTACGCGCTGTACGCCGATCCGGATGCCGACTTCGACAAGCTGGCCGCTGAGCAGGGTCGTCTTGAAGAAGTGATCCAGGCACACGACGGGCACAACCTGGAAACCCAGCTGAACCGCGCCGCCGATGCCATGCGTCTGCCGGAGTGGGATGCCAAAATCGCCAACCTGTCCGGTGGTGAACGCCGCCGCGTCGCGCTGTGCCGTCTGCTGCTGGAAAAGCCAGACATGCTGCTGCTCGACGAACCGACCAACCACCTGGATGCCGAATCCGTCGCGTGGCTGGAGCGTTTCCTGCACGACTTCGAAGGCACCGTGGTAGCCATCACCCACGACCGTTACTTCCTCGATAACGTTGCCGGCTGGATTCTGGAGCTGGACCGTGGCGAAGGCATTCCATGGGAAGGCAACTACTCCTCCTGGCTGGAGCAGAAAGATCAGCGTCTGGCGCAGGAGGCTTCTCAGGAAGCGGCGCGTCGCAAATCGATCGAGAAAGAGCTGGAGTGGGTGCGTCAGGGCGCGAAAGGCCGTCAGTCCAAGGGCAAAGCCCGTCTGGCGCGCTTTGAAGAGCTCAACAACACCGATTATCAGAAACGTAACGAGACCAACGAACTGTTCATTCCACCTGGCGCGCGCCTCGGCGACAAAGTGCTGGAAGTGAAGAACCTGAGCAAAGCGTATGGCGATCGCGTGCTGATTGACGATCTGTCGTTCTCGCTGCCGAAAGGCGCCATCGTCGGCATCATCGGTCCTAACGGCGCCGGTAAATCGACGCTGTTCCGCATGATGTCAGGTCAGGAGCAGCCGGATTCCGGCAGCATCGAGCTGGGCGAAACCGTGAAGCTGGCGTCGGTCGATCAGTTCCGCGATGCGATGGATAATTCCAAAACCGTGTGGGAAGAAGTTTCTGGCGGTCAGGACATCATGCGCATCGGCAACACCGAAATGCCGAGCCGCGCTTACGTCGGTCGCTTTAACTTCAAGGGTACCGATCAGGGCAAACGCGTCGGCGAACTGTCTGGCGGTGAGCGTGGTCGTCTGCACCTGGCGAAACTGCTGCAGGTGGGCGGCAACCTGCTGCTGCTCGACGAACCAACCAACGACCTGGACATCGAAACCCTGCGCGCACTGGAAAACGCCCTGCTGGAGTTCCCGGGCTGCGCGATGGTGATCTCGCACGACCGCTGGTTCCTCGACCGTATCGCCACCCACATCATCGACTATCAGGATGAAGGTAAGGTGGAGTTCTTCGAAGGTAACTTTACCGAGTACGAAGAGTACAAGAAACGCACCCTCGGCGCCGAAGCGCTGGAGCCGAAGCGTATCAAGTACAAGCGCATGGCGAAGTAATCGCTGTGATAACAAAAAGGCGCCGCGGCGCCTTTTTTGTTGTGCTGCGCTAGCTGCCCAGCATCTGCTTCACCAGCTCGACGCAGCGCAGGAAGCGTGTGTCGTAGTCATCCTCTTTGACGTGCACATATTCAATGTGATTTTCACGCAGCATGGTGACCAGCATCGACTGGAACTCGCGGCGATCCATCGAACTGCCGAGGCTGCGCAGGCCGTCGGCCACCCACGGCACGTTATTTTCCAGCAGAATCACCAGGTCAAAGCGGTACTCATCGATCAGCGCCTGCACGAACGGGTGCTCGCGCCCTTCATACTTAAGGCAGAACGCCTGAGTAGTGATGAAGTCCGTGTCAATAAACGCCACTTTGTTGGCGTATTTGACGGCAAAATCGATGTACTGCGCCTGGCCGAGCGCGATTTTATCGTAGTCGGAGTATTGCAGCGCCATCTCGTCGCCGCCGAGGTGCGAAAAGACATAGTCGCGGCCATACTCCCACGCGCTGGTGGTGTTAAAGATGTTGGCCAGCTTGTTGACCAGCGTCGATTTGCCGCTCGATTCACCGCCGAGCACCGCCACGGTGCGCACGAAGAACGGCTTCACTTCAGTCGGGATGTACTCCCAGTAGCGGAACGGATCCTGACGAATCTGGCTGCCGCTGATGTTCATAAACGATCGATGCGGATCGATCACCACTGCCGGAATGCCCAGATGCTGCTGATACATCGGCGCATCCGGTTCTTCGCTGGTATAAACGCAGTCGGGCTCAATCCCCTGCTCCGCGAGGAAGGTTTTCACGCCAGCGCTCCACACATCCCAGCCGTGCGGATAGGGCTCGATGCCCTCTTCGTTGAACGAATGGATACGGATGTTTTTCTGGTACTTGAAGGTCTGCAGCAGCCAGCGCAGACGATCGCTGATGGTGGGCTGCTGCGACATGGCGCTGTTCTCAAACAGCTGGCGATCGCGCGGATCGTCATGGCCCATGATGATGTGCAGCTCATCGACCTGGCTACAGGCGCGCTGGATCAGGTAGATGTGACCGGTGTGCAGCGGATAGAACTTCCCGAACACCACGCCCACGGTTTTGTCGCGGCGCGGGAATTCCAGTCCGAGAAAACGGTGCAGCGCTTCCAGCTTCTGCGCGCTCGGGCTTTTGATTTTGGCATTCAGCAACTGGCTCAGATAGCCTTTGGTCATCCCGCTGGCATCAGCCACCTGCTGTAATGTGTGTCCCTGCTGGCGAATCGCGGTTTTCAGATAGTCAAACGATGACATGTAGTGCCTCCTGCATGGAATTAGAGGGATGGTGCGCGCGGGCCCTCACCCCGGCCCTCTCCCGCCCGCGGGAGAGGGGGAAAATCCTGAACAGAGCGGTTAACAACAGATCGGTACCGTACTTCCCGCCCCTGCGAACGGTTCCCTCTCCCGCCCAGCGGGAGAGGGTTAGGGTGAGGGCAAAGATAAAGGCAAAGGTTGAGCACAGGCCACACCACAAGCCACCCCTCCCTCAACAACCCGCCTTACAGCTCGTCCAGAATCGCCAGCGCGTCCGCCAGCTTCTTCGCGCTATACACCTTCATACCGTCAATGGCCTTCTTCGGCGCATTCCCTGCCGGCACAATGGCGCGCTTAAAGCCGTGCTTGGCCGCTTCGGAAATGCGCTCCTGGCCGCTCGGCACCGGACGAATCTCCCCGGCCAGCCCGACTTCGCCAAAAATCACCAGATCCTGCGGCAGCGGGCGATCGCGCAGGCTCGACACCATCGCCAGCAGCAGCGCCAGGTCTGCACTGGTCTCGGTGACTTTGACGCCGCCGACCACGTTCACAAATACATCCTGATCGGCCATCTGCAGGCCGCCGTGGCGGTGCAGCACCGCCAGCAGAATCGCCAGACGGTTCTGCTCCAGCCCAACCGCCACGCGGCGCGGATTGCCCATCATCGAATGGTCCACCAGCGCCTGAATCTCAACCAGCAGCGGGCGCGTGCCCTCCCAGACCACCATCACCGAACTGCCGGAGGTGATCTCATCGCCGCGTGACAAAAAGATAGCAGACGGGTTACTGACTTCGCGCATGCCCTGCTCGGTCATGGCAAAGACGCCCAGCTCATTCACCGCGCCAAAGCGGTTTTTGTGGCTGCGCAGCGTGCGGAAGCGCGAATCGGCATCGCCGTCCAGCAGTACCGAACAGTCGATACAGTGCTCCAGCACCTTCGGTCCGGCCAGCGAGCCATCTTTGGTGACGTGGCCGACCATGATGATCGCCACGCCGCGCGTCTTGGCGAAGCGCGTCAGGTAAGCGGCAGTTTCCCGCACCTGCGCCACGCTGCCCGGCGATGACTGGATCTCCGCCATGTGCATCACCTGGATCGAGTCGATCACCATCAGCTTCGGCTGCTCCTGCTCGGCGATCAGGCAGATCTGCTCAATGCTGGTTTCCGACAGCATATTGAGGTTTTCCGTCGGTAATCCCAGACGATGGGCGCGCATCGCTACCTGTTGCAGCGACTCTTCGCCGGTGACGTACAGGGTTTTCATCCCTTCCGCCAGCTTACACATCACCTGCAACAGCAGTGTTGATTTACCGGCACCAGGGTTACCGCCAATCAGTATCGCGCTGCCTGGCACCACGCCACCGCCCAGCACGCGGTCAAACTCTTTAAAACTGGTCGAGAAACGCGGCAGCGCTTCCAGACTGATCTCCGACAGCTTCTGCACCCGGCTGGTGCCGGCGCTGCCGGCATAGCCGCTCAGGCGCTCATTGCGCGCGGCCGCAGGCGAGGCGGCAATGCGCACCTCGGTAATGGTATTCCAGGCGTGACAGGCGCTGCATTGCCCCTGCCAGCGCGGATAGTCAGCGCCGCATTCGTTACAGACGAAGGCGCGTTTTGCCGCTTTGGCCAAATCAAATCCTCAGTTAACGCTCTTCGTGAATCAGGCTGCCGGTGAGAATGCAGAACACTCCCATCAGGTCAGCGTGGCGGATAATCACTTCCGTCTGCTCATTCACTTTGGGTTTAGCATGATAGGCGATACCCAGCGCCGCGGTTTTAATCATCGGCAGATCGTTAGCACCATCGCCAATCGCCACGGTTTGTTCCGGTGCGATGTCAAAGCGCTGGGCCAGACTGTTCAGGGTATCGGCTTTAAATTGCGCGTCGACGATTTGCCCCAGCACTTCACCGGTCAGCTTACCGTCACGCATTTCCAGTTCGTTGGCTACCGCAGCGGCCAGATGCAGCGTCTGCCGCAGGTGATCGGCATAGAAGGTGAACCCGCCCGAGGCAATCGCCACCTGCCAGCCCAGCGCCTGCAACTTGTGCACCAGCGTGGTCAGGCCCGGCATCAGCGGCAGCGTGTCGCGCACCTGCTTCATGATGTTGGCGTCAGCGCCGGCCAGCTTCGCCACGCGCTCGCGCAGGCTGGCTTTAAAATCCAGCTCGCCGCGCATCGCGCGCTCCGTCACTTCCGCCACCTGCTCGCCACAGCCCGCCAGTTTGGCGATCTCATCGATGCACTCGATCTGGATGGCGGTGGAATCCATGTCCATTACCAGCAGCCCTGGCGTTTTCAGATGGGGGATTTTGCCAAGCGGCGCCACATCAAAGCCAGCCTCATGTGCCAGCTTGCTGGCACGCGGCGTCAGCGAGCCCGCCAGCCGGATTACCTGATACTCATCGACATTCCACGCGCTGACGATCACCATCGCCGCGCCCAGCTGATGCTGATAATCAGTCAGTTTTTGTTTATCGAGCCCGCGCCCATACAGTAACCAGCCAGTCCGACCGGCACGGTAATCCAGCGGCATCACTTCATCACCGCTCAGGGAAAGGGGTAAACCCGGCCAAAGAGAGACATCGGCGGGCAGATCGCACCAGGTAAGACGATTTGGCATTACAGCTCCTGTAGGGACAACAAAACCACGCAAGAGGCTACCTTGTCTGCGCGGGTTCTGGCAACATAATTGCCAGCCTTTCTGCTGTTACGTCACACGGGTTTCTGATGGTCAAAACCGCACTGAAATTTCGCCTGCATCGCACGGTGATCGTTCTTATCTCGCTGGCGCTGTTAGTGGTGCTGATGCAGGGCGCGTCATGGTTTAGTCTTGGCCATCAGATGGCCCGTTCCGAGCAGGTCGAGGAGCTGGCGCACACGCTGACGCGCCAGGTGGCGTTCAGCCTGAAACCGCTCATGGATAACAGCGACGATAACCGCACGCAGATTGAAGCCATCCTGAATCAGATGACGGATAACAGCCGCGTGCTGGACGCTTCGGTCTATGCCGACGACGGTAGCCTGGTGGCCCACAGCGGTGAGAGTATTAATGTGCGCGACCGCCTGGCGCTCGACGGTAAACGTGCTGGTAGTTATTTCAATCATCAGATTGTCCAGCCGCTGGAAGGGAAAGAGGGTCCGCAGGGTTTTCTGCGTATCACGCTGGATACCCATGTGCTGGTGACGGAATCGCGTCAGGTGGATAACACCACCAATATTCTGCGCCTGATGATGCTGCTGGCGCTGGCGATCGGCATTATCCTGACCCGCACCCTGCTGCGCGACCGCCGCACCCGCTGGCAGCAATCCCCGTTCCTGCTGACGGCCAGCAGAACGGTGAAAGAGGATAAAGAGGAAGAGACGGCGGCGGAGAGTGTGGAGACAGAGAGGAAAGAGGGTTGAGGCAGATAGCTCTCTATAGAAGCACGTCGCAGATTAATATTGCCGGGAGGTGGCTGGCTGGGATGGGATACAGAGTGACGGTGAAGGTTGGACAGGACAGCCTGATCCTGACGACTGGCAGCTAAAGAGAAAAAGCCGGAAGGATCGTTAAGATTGCGTCCGGCTACTATTATGGGACCTTAATTTTAATCGCTATTGCACTATCTACGACATCATCAAGCAGCATTTCTTCTTTCTGGGAGAAATTAGCATATTGAGACATAGCTCTGCATGTTGATAGTGTTTCAACTATTTCAAGAGAAAAATCATCACCATACTTAATTATTTCATTATAACGAATAGTGAAAAAAATCGCTGACTCAATTTTACCATTCGCATTAAGCTCAACTATTATTTTTTCGAGCGATCTCATTAATTCATTTAAAGCATTCACCAGGGAACCCTCATAGTTTTAACAACCCATGTTCTGGGGAGATTTGAAACCACAGCTTGATATCCTAAGCCAGGATATCCAGCGCCCTGAGCAGCTGCAGAACCTTCACTTCGGGGCCTTAAGTTCTAATAGATTAATTATGATTACTCTCCAGTCATGACGGATTGTTAGTTTTTGGCATAATAGGGAAATTTATTATCACAATAACAACTGTGACGACTATTTTGCAATCATCTTATGACATCAGCGCTAAAATATCACGCTGAGTATAATAATCTTTAAATTTCCATTAATAGATCGAATTGTTAAAACTATTTTCTTTTCGTAGCGTTTATTTGATAAAATCCGCGAATCGATCCAGCTTTAATAATCAGGCATACAGGTTTTAATGTTTAAACCACCGGTTAGATCTAACTGATCATCTACTACTCTTAAAATTTATGGAGAGTTGTAGCACTATCCTTACCCGAAAAGATATAGCAATGTATCGACATAAGGATAGTTTGAATTAAATTTTATGCTAACACTCTGATAATTATGGACCTTCCCAATATTTATTGTTTTCAGTAGCTCTCTCCAAATCGTCCATATCATCCTCTCCAGGCTCACGGTCAAATTTACCTCCAATCATTCCTCTCATCTTCGATAACAATGTAGTAATATCATTGTCATCAATGAAATTGGTAGTTTCTCGCTCATACGCTCTTCGCTTCTCCTCATTGATTTTTGATTCGTTATAATAATAATGAGCTATATTGTTTAATGACACCAATATATAATCAACCTCCTTATATAAATCAATTGCCTCAGCCTCTGTTAAATAGATTTTCTTTTTAATGTGCGACACTATCATTTCCTTTAATCATTATGTAATCATTAATTTAAATATCACAATTAACAGTTAATTCATCATTATGACACCGTTGATTTAGAATTCATCCCGACTCGAGGTTGGGCATTTATTTCAATAAAATACCGTTTGGATAATTCACCTGAACACTAAAGCCCCCTGTAAAAATCATTTATCAATGATTAAAAAAAACGCACTAAAACATAGCTAACAAAAATAGCAATCAATTAATAAAGAATATAATCATTACCACTTAATTAAATAAAGATCACCATAAAACATTAAGACCACAAATCAGCCTCGTCAACAAAATGGCATTATGTTACATTTTTCCCATATTTATAACACCACCCCATTCACAAGAGTTTTATTAGATTGATTAATAGTATCTTGCGTTATTATTTATACTCACCACTAATCATCCAGAAAGTTTTGGATAAACAAGTCAATAATAAACTTTCAAATACATCTACCATCATAATTTTACCAATCCATTACTGCCACCAATAAAAACATTGAACGATTCGTTTTTCGCGCAATAATGCAGAAACTTTTCACATTCTTTATATTTTTCATTAAGAGCAATACATCCAAACCCAACATCATCGTGGGGATAAATGGCCACATTTAAATTCAGATTAATATAAAAACAAACCTGACCAACAACTCCAGCATGGCACATCATCAATCTTGATAATCCCCTGAAGTCATTACTGTTATTACTTAGACTGAGTGAAAAAGCCGGCAAACAAGAATCACCATAAAGATAACTTTCAAAATCGTCAGTCATTGGTGAAAGTAATTTTTTATCTTTCATCTCCTCATATAAAGCCTGATAATTATCAATCGTTACTCTATCACCCTCTCTTTCATCATTAAATGAAAGAGCTGTAATAACAATTACACCTTCATCCTCTTTACCAAAAAAACCCTCGAATAAAGAAATAGCCTCGTCAATTAGAGGGTATGAAAAGGAATCTTTTTTTTCAAAAAAACCGACCCAACTTTTGGACAATCTAAATCCAGAGAAATTAATTTCATTTAGTGAGAGGCTACTTATCGATTTTAATGATCTTTCCATCACTCATACCTATAGTTATTTTATGCCTTGGCTTTGGTTCCGCTTTACCTATACCAACTTTCCATTCGCCTTGTTTATCACTATGCGATGTATTACTTTTACTCCATATTTCATTTGTATGATTATTCTTATAATCCCCACCTTTTACTTTAACAAAATCTTCAGGATGTGATGATGGAGTCCTTACTATATCGCCTATTTCAGCACTGTTTACTTTTTTCTTAGGATTATCTAAGTGGCATTTTGAAAGACCCAGGGGATCAATCCATGCCAGCGGGTTCGGCGCATACTGATAAAGATTCAGCCCACCCGCCAGCCCTATCGGGTCTTAGAATGTTATTCGGCTAAATTATGAATCATAGTGCTAGTTTCGTTCCTAGTTCACTGAAACTTTTAGACTAAAACTCATAAAACTGACCTCTCTTTGAAGCCAATATAAAACACCAGCAAGTCGAGACTCTTCATAATCATTACAGACGTAGAGAAAAAAATAATAATTTCTTTATTTTCTTTCAACACTGGACTGTTTTGCGATGATTATATCTGTGATTTGATTACTTCAGCAAAATTAAAATTATCCACATCCAAAACTGACATCATATTTAGCCAATAATGTCTCCAGTATTAAAAATGAATATCTATATAGTTCATCATTGTCACTTCCAATTTATACAGCCATATATCATTTTGCTTTAGATACTTCTTAATTTACGCACCAATCAATAATTCTTTTTTTAATTAACTCCAAAGAAGAGACATTAGCAACTATAACATGGATGGAAGAACCATCTACTTGGTTATCAAACTCGGTAATTGAAACAGTATCTTCATCTAAAACAACCTTAATGACATCGCCATTATTTTTCTTTCTCGCTGAAAATATAGGATCACCATCCATGAACGGCGTTCCATTTGAAAAGGTGGTATTGTAATATGGGCAGTCCACTGTGTTTCCATTGTTTACAATGCTTAAAAAGAAATTTCGCAATGAAGACTCCAGTTCCAAATATTCATTCACATTAACAAGGTAATTATTAAACATATTCACTCCAAAAATTCTTTCCCAGAAATAATTTCAATATCTACGCGTTCATGCTTAGTGTCTTTTACCATAAATGTTTTACTTACAGGTGCATCAGCTCCCCCACATTTACTAGCATTAGTTATGAATTTTTCTGCCTTTTGGAATGCCTCGTTTCTTAGCGTTAAATCACGTTTTTTAACTTTCCCTTAAGCTCCATCATCATTTTCTTAGCATCATCTGCCGTAAGGGGGGGGTCTTGGCTCCATGAAACAGATTCTTCAAGGGACAAGCCTTGTGCCTGGATTCGTCCTCAATGTGCTACCGCCAGGCTGCTCACCACAACCACTAAGTGAGGTAGTTATGATGGCTGGAACGCATTCTAAGTCAGGCACCGCCGCAGATAAAGCGGCAAAGACAGAACGGCAGTATGTTGTGGGATACCGCCCGCACAGAGGAGACGGAGCACGCCGCAGGTAAACCTTGCCGGGAAGTGGCTGGCTGAGATGGGGTTTGAGGTGGGTCAGAAGGTGACGGTGGAACAGGGCTGCCTGATCCTGACGGCGGGCAGCTAAAGTAAAAAAGCCGGAAGGATCATTCAGATAGCTTCCGACTTCGTTTTTATAACTGGATAGGTTTATAGTCCAGTATTTTGTCAGCTATTTCCTCAGCACTAAGATCTTCCTGGAAGATATAATTTGCAGCCTGAGGATCTGCAACGCTTCTACAAAGAAAGTCAATATCATTATCCGCTTCTTCTTCTGTGCCTTCACCACGCTGGATTTTTTCAATTAACTCTATAAGTTCTTTTCTTTGCATATTCAGCCTCAAAAATGATAAGCCCGATCCAATACTAAACTTGATAAAATGTTAATCAATTATCCGCCGGATAAGCCCCAAAGCTATCAATACAACTAACGCTATCGGATAGTTAAACAGCATGATCCAAGCACATATAAAGAAAGGCCAGGTGTTCTCTACTAATAAATCAGTGCAAAATACTATTTATCTGACTATGAAGGATGCGTCAAAAATAGAGTTGCCGGTTCAGTACTGGCGACAGGCAATGAATTTCAGTTCATTGAATAATGTAGACCCATGAGCGCTAACCTTTAAGCATTGGGCTGTTATAAATAATTACTTACAGGCTCTAATCACAATCAATGGCTGCAATAACTAATTCCTAACACCGAAATCAATATAACCTTCAGAAGTGATAGCTAAGCACCATTTTGCACTTTCGTCAAAAAAATAGTGATGCTGAGGAATATTGTGAATCACATAAACCACAAACTCAAGGAAAATCTTCGGATCCAGAGAAACCGCAAAATCAAGTGAGGAATCATTGATATAGTAAATTTTATCCTTTTTGTTTAAGAATTCATATAAGCCACTATCTTTTATGAACTCTTTAACATCAAAATCAACCTGCATGGAATCAAATTTAATTGGCCGTACAACATGTCTTAATAAAGAATCCCAATCAATTTTTGAACCTTTCCATTGAAAAGCTTCAGAAAGAATATCCGCAACAGGCTCCCATTCATTAATAATTATTGGCCTTGGAGAAAAGCCATCCATATCTGATAACACATCCTGTTCTAAAGTCACTTTGCTCTCCATAATTTTGATGGCAAGTCAAATAATCTCTGCAGTCTTTTCACCGATGACTCCGTAGCTTCAAATAGATAATGCTCACCTTTTTCTTTACCGCTGAATACATTTATATGAGCGCCACTACGCTCATCATATTCTATTCTGAATCCGGTTTTACCATCTGAAGTCGTCATTCCTACAGGCTTGCCTCTGGTAGATCCAAACTTCCCTGTGTTAACTTTTTCAGCCTTGAAGCCTCTTTCTTCAAGCCACTTTAGTGCTTTGTTTCTGGCTTGCTCAAACTATCCTTACACTTAGTCAACCCCAGCGGGTCGATCCAGTTCAGCGAGATCAGCGCATGCTGATAAAGATTCAGCCCACCCGCCAACCCTATCGGGTCCTGACTGATGAACCGCCCCGCATACAGAACATGGCAGCTTAAAAGAAAAAGCCGGAGGGAATGTTGAGATCGCCTCCATTTTTTTAGTCCATTAAGAAGTCATCATTTTCAAGATAACAAAACGTGGCTTCGAAAAGATCGAGTTTCGTCGAACCAGGGCTTTTTACAAGGTAATTTTCGATTAAAGCAGTAAACATTGGAGCGTCTAAAAAATCATCATATTAATTTACAAAATCAATTTCTTCATCTTCATTCTCTTAATGATAATACTTTCCATTATAAATATCGTCCCTAGACTCCGTATCAAATGAACTGTCCACATATAGCCGACCTACATCCGGAAGCCCTTTGTATTTCTTTAGCATCTCATCAAAATATTAAATAGCAATCATTTAACCTCCTTTATTTTCTGCATTTTTTTCCGCCACGCCATTTGTTACACCCCCGGCACCATCAGGATGATAAATCTTGTACTAACTTTTATAACTATTAAAATCAGCAAGTTGTGGTGTGGCAGGCATGTCAACATGATGCCATGTCATGTCTTTAGGGAAAGAGCTTCTGAAATTACCATTTCGCATCGGCTGGATATGATCCATTCCACCAAGATTTTTAATAAAAATCCGGAAGGATCGTTAAGATCGCTTCCGGCTTTTTTTAATTATATATACCTTTACTTTCAGCTTTTTCTATAAATATATCTTGCAGGCTTCCTTGTATTTCATCATCTTTATAGATCACAATAAAATCACCATCAATATTATCAGGGTAATGAGAACCATCCAGAGTACCTAATATGACCGAAGCACTATCGGCGATCGCGAGATCTATAAATTTAAATATACATTCCTTTTCTGCCTGACTTAGATTAGCCAGAGCATTTCTTGCTTTACCATAGGTATCAGTATCATTATTTACTGGTTTGCTGAGAGACTGCCTATAACGCTCGGAGTTATCTTCAAACAACTCTTTGAAGATAGCATTAACTACTTGTTCGTCAAGATTCATACATGCCTCTTTATCTTAATTCAGGATACATAGACTTGTTCAATTTGATAAGTTCCTGAAGTTTACTATTTGGTATCTCAGGATATACCCTTCTTAACTCCCTTATATCCCTCGCTACGACATCTCTGGCATTTGCAAATGGCAATCCAGTCTTGGGATTTATTTTACTTCTGGATACAATGCCTAATCCTTCTTTAGATACGGTGTGGCCGACTCGAGGAACTAATATGGCTGGAGCTGTCGCAGGATCATATCCTTCAACCAGATCTTTCATAATATTCTTCTGACCAACATGATGAGAGTCCAGTCCAAGATTTTTACCTTTAACAGCATTTTTATTACTTTGATGAGAACTTACATCCCATTTTTCAGGATCACATTTTCTTAACCCCAGCGGGTCGATCCAGTTCAGCGGGTTCGGCGCATACTGATAAAGATTTAGCCCACCCGCCAGCCCTATCGGGTCCTGACTGATGAACCGCCCCGCATCCGGATCATAGTAGCGGAACCGGTTATAGTGCAAACCCGTTTCTGCATCGTAGTACTGGCCCTGATAGCGCAGCGGCTGGTGTACTGGCTCAGCATGGCGCGTCTGCGCATGCTCTACCCGCACCGTGTTGCCCCACGCCCGGTACTCTGCCCGCCACGCTACACTACCATCCGCACTGGTCAGCTCACGCGGCATGCCTGCAACGTCATTATGATACCAGTGTACCTGCGCTGCGTGCTCCGTTTCACCCTGCTGCAGACTGATCTGTGCCAGTGGTGCAAAGCTCTCGTCTTCATAAATCCAGATATGCTGGCGCGAGCCACGCACTTCGCTCAGCAGACGGTTGCCGTCCCAGATAAAGCACGTCACGCCAAAGGCGTCACGTTTCCAGCTGCGACGGCCGAACGCATCGTAGCCGTAAGTAGTGCGCTGTTCTGTGCCGTTACGCGTGCTTACCGCCTCTGTCAGCTGGTGCTCGGCGTTCCAGGAAAACTGTTGCACCGTGTGCCGACCAATGCGCTTCTCAGCCACGTTGCCAAAGCTGTCATACGCCCAGCGCCGGTCTTCGTGCACCCTTAGACGGTTATCCTTCAGCGGCGGCGCGCCGACCTCACTCAGCAAATTATGTGCGGGGTCAAAAGCAAACCGCTCATCCTGCGCTCGCGTGAGTCGGCCCAGTGCGTCATATTCATAGCGGTGGTCACCGGTGTAGTGATCGACCATCTGCATCAGCTGGCCGTTGCGTTGCCATACATAATCACGTGCCACCGCCGTGCTGTCACCGCGCATAGCGCGCTGACTCACCAGCCGGCTCATCTCATCATGAACATACTCGCTGGCCAGCGCTCCCTGGGTACGGCGCACCTCACGGTGCAGCATGTCACGTTCGCTTTCGCTGATGACGCGACCGCCAAAATTGACCTGCACGCGGTGACCGCTGCCATAATAAAGGTTACTCAGCTCACGACCGTCCGGTAGCCTGGTATGAGTACGGTTACCCAGCTCGTCATACTGATGGCGCAGCTCGTAATTAATACCACGAATCAGGCTGCGCTCCGCCAGCAACTGGCTGGCATCATCCCACTCCAGCTCCACACGTCCGCCGTGATTGACGCCAGTTGTCAGACGTCCCAGCGCATCGTAACTGAAGCGGGTACGCTGCCACTTTGCATCTCCGCCGCGTGCCACCAGCTTCTCAAGCAGCCTGCCGCAGTTATCGCGCCGATAATGCGTGCGAATTTCCGGGCCGCTGCCGTTGCCTCGCTCGGTACGCGTCAGCGCATTTCCACTGGCATCATATTCATAATAGGTGGCAGAACCATCGAACCTCTGTTCACCGATCAGATTGTTATGCACATCGTAACTGAAGCTATAGCGCGTGCCATTTTCATTGATGAGAGCAACCAGACGACGTGCGCGATCGTATTCATAGCTAATAGGGTTACCGAGCGCATCTGTTCGCGTCAACGGCAGACCGTCCCCCGCCAGCGTCCAGCGTGTTGCCTGGTTCTGTGCGTCATACCAGGCTGTCAGGCGCTGCCAGCGGTCAAACTCGAAGCGCTCGACACCGCCATCCGCATGCACAATGCGCTGTGGCAGGCCATCACGACGGTTATAAAGATTGGTAACGTTGCCTGCGGCATCAGTTTGCTGCCTGAGCCAGCCGTACTTGTCATAATCAAAGCATGTGGTGCGTCCGGAACAATCGGTATGGCTAGTTAAAAAGCCGGCGCTGTTCCAGCTCAGCTTTTGAACACCTGCTGCCGCGTCGCGGATACGAACCAGGTTACCCTGATCGTCATGGTTATATTCGGTAATGCGGCCAATCTCATCAGTGAAGCGAATCAGGCTGCCTGCAACGTCATAATGGTATTCGCGAATACCGCCCAGCATGTTTGTAACCCGCACTGGCAGGTTCCAGCGAGCATGGTAGTCAAAGCGTGTCGTCTGGCCATCCGGTTCGATAACGGCAGTGCAGTTACCGCGCTCATCATAGCGATAACGCGTCACACGGCCAGCCTGATCAGTAAGCTGTATTATCTGTCCACGCGCGTTACGGCGAATGCGGATATAGCCGCCCGAAGCATCACGAAAACCGGTTAACTCGTGGTTATCGTCAAAGTCATAGCGCGTGACGCGGCCCAATGCGTCAGTGACGGTTGTACTGTTACTGGCGTAGTCGAAACGCCATTCACCGCCAAGACAGTCACGATGCGCCAGTACTTTGCCATCCGGTGCGTGTTTATCGTAGTGATAGAAACACTCAAGTTCGCCCGCACGACGATGTGCCACCATTACATGATTCCGATAACGAAATTCACGCAGCACCTCATCATGCTCATTGCGAACAGCACTTAAATCTCCTTCAGAAGAATAATCATAGCTGCAGAGCTTTTCGGCACTCAGGGGGGCAGATGGATAACAAACGCTTACGGCAGTGATACGTTCAACGCTTCGATCTTCATCAAGCATCAGTCGGGTAAAGGTAATATTGAAGCGTCGCCCTGCACTGTCAGTAATTACTATCGGCTGATGTTGCGCGTTGTACTGCAGAGTGAGGCGATTACCATGGCGATCGCTGATTGCCGTAAGTAGCCAGCGGCCCTCTCCTGCCTGATGAGAGAAGTGCCAGTGCTGGCTTTCATCAGGCGTAGAAATGCAAAACTCGCCCGGCTGTGGCTGGGAAAGTGATAGCTGCTCATAGCGATGCAACTGCGGCTCCCGACCCGGCTGTGGCCAGGGAAAATCAATTTCTCGACCCTGTTCATCAACCAGAATCAGCAGTTCGTTGTCTTTGCGTAATTCCTGAGCGAAAGGTAAAGACCACCCCTGACCTAACCAGCCGTTACCTGTTTCGTCGGAGAAATACAAACGCTGCCAGTTAAGCGGTACCGCAGCGGGAAAAGAAAAATCTTTATCATGATCGTCAAAAAGTAATTTAATACCCAGTAAAGGATTTACCGGACTACCAATTGCCATCTCAACCTCTGGCAATGGCCTCTGCGGAATTTTGCAGGGCTCAGTTTTTTTCTGCCCATGTCCTTTATCATTTCCGCCTTTATTACTGCCGGCCTTTTTCGCTTTAATAACTTCGTCAGCTTCTTTTTTTGCTGCTTTGGTTTCTGCTCTGGCCGCAGAACTTTCTGCCTTCACTGCAGCCTTTTCAGCCAGTGCTGTGCTTTCTTTGGCGACGGTTTTCCCGACTTTTGCCGCCTCAACCGCTTTGCCAGCTTTCGCTGCCAGCTTACCCGCTTTAAAAGCGGCTCCACCCCCAGGCACAAAGTTGGCTGCAGCTGAGGCAGCTGAAAGTGCCGCGTTGCCATAATCGCCCTCAGCGGTATAAATGGCAGCGTTAGCGCCGTCTGCTACGGCACCAATGACGGGTACTGCGCCAAGGACATCCAGGCCAGTGTGCACCCAGTCGCCATAATCGCTCCACCAGCTTTTCTTTTTTGGCGGGTTGGCACTGCCCGCCGTAACGTGACCCTGGGGCGCAGGCGCATATTGTAATTTACCAATCGTGTTTCCGGTTGCCATTGGAGCTCCGTGCAGGAAATTCAGGTATTAATGAGTAAGGATATGTGCGGGTACTTTCAGATTAATAAAAGGTAAAGTAACGTTGACGCAGCCGCCATTTAAAATGGTGACTAACTAAACTGTAGGTTGAGATTTCAGGCTGAAGGTAATATCTTTTGTGGAGAAATCATAGAACCCCATAAATTAAGAGGTAACAACAGTAAAGTTTAAACTCAAATCCGCATGCCTTTAGCAACAGCAAGTCTTTTGATTTCCATTAATTTAAGTGCCGTAGCATCATTGTTTTTACCTTCCTTTTTAAGCATGTCTTCGGGTAGATTGCTAAACCCCCATCCCGCTTTTGTCACTGCGTTTGGGTTGGCGCCATGATGTAAGAGGTATTCAACCTGATCGAGGTCCATTCTTGTCAAAGCAAAAATAAGCGCCGTTTTACCAGCGGTATCGGGCTTATTAACATCGGCACCTATACTGACAAGATATTCCAGCACAGGCATTGAGTTTTCTGACGTTGCGTTCATAATTAATGGACGTGCACTACTAACAGCATTTTTATCAAGACCACCCGCAATCAATGCCTTAAGATAGCGGGGATCGTTTGAGCGGGCCATAGCATCTGCAGCACTGCCATATTGAGGAATAATGTACAATGGATCCGCGCCTTTCTTTACCAGTTCGGTTACGATTTGAAAACTGGCATCTGTTTTTTTGTTTGTTGCGGTTAAAAGCGCGTACATCAAAAGTGTCATTCCCTTCTTGCCTGACATATTCAGGATATCGACCTTAGCTAAGGTATCCACTGCAAAAGCGTTTCCCTCTCTGATAGCAACAGCGGCTTTCAAAGCATAACCTGAGAATTATTTTCAGCTGAAACAGCCTTAGCCAGACATTTATTCACAACAAGAAGAATGAATACGAAAGCAAAGAACTTTATGCAGTACGTCCCTGTAATAATTTTTAGCACTCCCTTTCCTTCTTAAAAGGTCCTCATGCCTTTACTTTCGGCTATTTTTTTGATGTCGAGAAGTTTTTTCATTGTAGTATCATTGTCGCCTTTTTCAATTTTTTTCTGTAGCATTTCTCTAAAACCCCAGCCTGCTTTATTTTTTACGTTAGGATTTGCACCATGTTGTAACAGGAAATCAACTTCATCTAAATCATACCTCCCCAATCCCACCATCAGTGCAGTTTTGCCAGCTGAGTCAGGTTGATCTACATCAGCACCGATACCGACCAGATATTCCAGCACTTTTCTTGAATGGTGGGAAGTTGCATTAATAATTAGCGGACGATAATTGCTCACTGCATTTTTATCCAGACCGCCATCAATTAATGCCTTCAGGTAACGAGGATCGTCTGAAGTCGCCATCACCTCAGCCGCACTTCCGTAATTTGGTATATTAAATAGTGGATCTGCCCCGGCCTTAACTAGTAAAGAGATGATATCAAAGCCCGTTTTTGTATCATTACTACTTGCTACGAGCAATGAATAAACCAGTATAGTCATGTCCTCACCACCTGGCTTATTTAAATTCACATTAGAAGATAAGGCTTCAACTTCTTTAATATTCCCTTCTTTAATCGCTTGGGCCAATTGCAGCTGCTCGCCGCTAAAATAAGCCTCTGGCTCAGACACTTTCATACTTGCACATCCTATATTAGACATTATAGCAAAAGGAATAAATAAAAATAACCTCATGATATTTTTGATATTTTTTATCATACAACCCTCATAATGTACTTAATGTTTCTTCATCAGCCTGTTTTTCTGCTTCTATGCAGGGGATAACCTGACTCATGAAGTGCCTATTGACTGGATTTCCTACGCCACCATCCATATCGTGTTTTAATCCAAGTGCAGCAGGCAGAGCAACTATGATCATCCCTAAAGTTGAACCAATAGCAGCTCCTACAACACCTCCCAGTAATGCCCCTACACCACCTAAAGTAGCGACCAGCGCGCCTCCCCACAAGCCAGGCTCTTGAGCCGACGTTAAAACCTCACCTTTAACGCGATAAGCGTTTATGTTTTCATTTTCAACGGTGCGATCTATTACGCTACCACCATATTTATTAACAGTATTTTTGTTTAATCCTGCCGCATTGAATGTCCAGCCTGGTTTTCCGCTTCCCCTAGAGCAAGCTGAAGCCATGCCTCCTCCAAGTGAATGCCCAACGCAGTCAATCTTAGCCGTGGTGTTTTCCAACTGAGACGCAATTTCCACTGACTGCTTATAGTATGGGGTGGGAAGATTTAATGCTTGCTGCGCATTGGCTGCCCAGTCAGGTCCAGACTGAGTACCCCGAAAAACCACTGAAGCAGACATATCATCTCCAAATACTTCTTTATCTGGAGCATAGACTTTAGCTTTGAATTGCGGTGCACCGGGCGCATTTAAGTCACGCGGTGACAAACCATATTTGGTTAGAGCTTCAGGATCATTACTAATATCACTCCAGCCTTCAGGTATTTCTGGCATAGGCTTAGTGGGATCACGTGGTTCATAAACATAGTCGGCAAGTCTCGCTTTTTCCATCCCCGTATTATTCAGTTCCAGCCTTTCAGCGGCTGCCCGAACTTTTGGGTCACTGCTCTGCTTACCTTTTGCTATCAGCGCCTTGCGTCGCTCCCAGGTTTCTTTTTTGGTCAGATTACCGCCGCGCCCTCCCTTGGCCTTGCCGTTCATGGCAAAGATATCCTGTACGCGGTTGAGGGGAAAACCACCGATATAGGTATCCGGACTGTGCTCAATTGACCAGCAGTCACCCTCAACTGTACCGCTGACTACGCCCTTGTTACGCCCGGCCGCATCTCCAATAGTCGTCGGCACAAAGCTAATGTCATAGACGAATGCCGGGTGGCCATTGAAGCGTACGCTTTCCACCGTACTTTTCGAGGGTGCCAGTGTGGCAGTAACCGGATATGGCACTGGCGGCTGAATGCCGGGGGTGAAACACAAATCGGGTAGTAATCCCACCACCTTATACACACCATCCTTGCGTGCAGCGTAATTATCAGCCATGACCTGACTCCTGCGAGATGAGCCCTACCAGTGAAGGCGGCAGCGGGGTAAAACTATCGTCATTGGTATCCGCGATTTGTTGTTGTGCCTTCTGCACTATCGCCTTACGTTCCTTTGCGGTGATGAAGCGTAACTCTGTTACTGCTGCCTCAAGCAATTCAGAAAACACTGTGCGATAAGTACAGTGCACTTTGCGCTCGGGCAAATTAACCACCAGCGTGTCCAGCTGCAAATCGTAGCTTACTCCAGCCCCCAGTTGTGTGGTGACAAAGGCAAATAAGGTTTCAACCGGTACTGAAAAACTGATTTCCTGTCCGGGCTTATCCTGTTGTGAGATAAGATTTTTTAGCGTAACCGGAATATGTGACAGCGGCTTGGGTAATGGAAACTGCATCCACGGATGAGCGCCACACCAGTAATCAAAGCGAAAATCCTGCGGCAGAAAAGGATGACGCTGCTGCTTCCACGCCTCGTCATAAGTACCGGCAAAGCCAATACGCGGTTTCCAGCCACGACCATAAAAACCAAAACCGGCAGGCAAGGTTTCATCATCAATGTTTTTAATCGGCTGGGGCAGTAATTCAAACTGTGGCGCTGCGATACGCTGTAACTTAAGCTGTTTCTGCGCCCTGGCGGGTAGCCAGCCAACACCGACGCTATTAGTGGCGGATGCAATCTCGTCGCCATGATCTAAGCGGAACATTCCGCCCTGCGCATGCTCGTAACGTAATTCGAGAGCAGTGATCGCTTTAGCCTCGCTTAATTGCCAGCTAGTCACCATTTTGCGCCACTCGCGTGGGCCATACACGTTTAGTAAACGAGTAAAATCGCCAATACGCGCTCCGACGGTGAAATGACGCGCCGGCTTACCTTCCGGAGCGTGAGCACTACCGTTGATAATGACATCCAAACGCGGCTTAAAGGGTGCCAGATCGCTCTCGAATCGAACACTGCTTCTGCCCGGCTCATCGTAATATTCATCCTGTTCAACCAATTCACCCTGATCTTCGCATAACGTAAGTTGGCCGCTGTGAATATCCAGATCGTAACTGACGCGTGTTACCAGCACACTAAATCCATGATCGTGCTGGTCTATCGACTCAAAAAGCTGTGCCGGGAAAGCACTATAGTTGACAAAATTTTCCATAGTTAGTTGATATCTATCTGCGTTCCGTCAATGTCTATCACCTTCTCACCAACCAGCTTAATTTTGTTTGCACTGATGGTAATGGTGCCGTTCTGTTCGAGCACGATCATCGATTCGCCACAAACCAGGGTAATCTTGTCTTCCGCACTAAACTCCGCCGATGTTCCTGCTGAAAGGCCAATGTCCCGCCCGGTATTAAGTGAATATTTCATGCCAACGTTGTGCATTTGCATCGCACCCACGTTAGTCATCCAGCCGGCCCCTACATTGAGTACATAAGCAGCACCAATATTGGTATTCTGCGCCAGCCCGACATTTAACATCGAGGCTAATGCGACCGTTTCAGTTTTCGTCTGATCGACTTTCAGCGTTTGGTTGCCATTGATGGTCACTGACTGATTCTGACCAATACGCACATTTTCATTCTGATCAACCGTTTCAGTGCGGTTACTGTGCACAGTGATGGTTTCATTGCCGTCCACTGTTTCCGTACGGTTTTGGTGAATGGTAATGGTTTCGTTCTGATCGACGGTTTCAGTGCGGTTCTTTTTAACCTCAGTGGTTTCGTTGCCGCCGATGGTTTTAGTGCGATTACTACCAACCGAGTGGGTTTCATCATTTTCCACCTCGGTGTCCATATTTTTCTCAGCATGCAGCCACACCTGCTCCTCGCCCGCCTTATCCTCGAAGCGCAGCGCGTTTGCCGTGTCCGCCGTGCCGTCCTTCGAACGGCTCAAAAACCCCATCTGCGTCGCCGCCGCCGGCAGCGCCCACGGCGGCATGCTCGCCTCGTTGTACACGCGACCGATGATCAGCGGCCGGTCCGGGTCACCGTTGATGAAGTCAACCACCACTTCGTCGTTCACCCGCGGGATCTGCACCCCGCCGAACCCCTGGCCCGCCCACGCGCTCGACACCCGCACCCAGCACGAGCTCGTGTCGTCCCCCTTCGCCAGGCGGTCCCAGTGGAACTTCACCTTCACCCGGCCGTAGCGGTCCGTCCAGATTGACTCCCCCGCCGGGCCTACCACCTTCGCCGTCTGCGGCCCGTGCGTCTTCGGCCACGCCGTCGCCGGCTCCGCGCGGTACGTCACCGACGACGGAAGCACCGTGAACGCGATGTTGTGCCGCGCTCCGCCGCCGCCGCTCGCGTACCCGTTCTCCTCGAAGTCGTACCGCGCCGACGTCACCAGGTACTCTCCGTTGTCGCTGAAGTGCGGCGCGTTCACGATGCCGAACCGGTACCCCGGCGCGATGCCCGTCGCCGTCCCCGTTCCGCTCACGCTGTGGTGCGCCACCTGCCACACCTCCTGGCGGATGCGCGTGTAAAACTCCCCGTGGCTGTGGTCGACAAAATGGCCCGGCCAGTCGTACACGTCCACCGCCCCCGGCACCGGCGACACCGGGTTCTGCCGCGCCTGCAGCATCCACGCGTTCGGCTTGCGGAAGTCGTAGTCGTCCGTGCTGTACATCCCCGGCGTCACGCTCTCGCACAGCGACCACTGGCTGATGCCCTCCTCCGTCACGCTCCCCCCCGACGCCGTCACGTGATACGGTATCGTCTCATAGCCCGCGAACGCCTCGTGCTGGTCCGCCCCGTCGCACAGCACCATCACGTGGCGCTCCGCCTCGTGGCGGAACCAGTAGTAAATCCCCTCCAGCTCCATCAGCCGGCTGATGAAGTCGAAGCTGCTCTCCTGGTACTGCACGCAGTACTCCCACACACGGTAGCTGCTGCCCAGCCGCGTCTCCACGTTCACCCCGTTCTCCTGCAGCAGCGTCTGCACTATCTGCGGCACCGTCTGACCCTGGAATATCCGCAGGTTGCGGTCCCGGCGCATCGGCCACAGGTCCGGCTCCACCCGCAGCTGGTACACCGCGTAGCGCGTCCCGCTCAGCTCCTCGCTGCGCACCGCCACCCGCGTGATTTTCCCGTTGAGGTAGCGCGGCGACAGCAGGCTCTGCGTCGGCAGCGTGAACGTGACCGGCTGCCCCAGCAGCGCGTGCCGGTCAATGCGCGCGTCCGTGGCCAGCAGCTCGGCGTTCAGCTCAAACGACTGCGACAGCGCCTCGGCGCCGGTGAGTTTCCAGAACAGCAGGCCGTCCATCGGCAGCTGCGCGGTGATGCGTGAGAACATAAGCAGATTCCGTAACTTATTTAAATGATTGAGTCATCGGGGGAGGTTAAACGCCATAGCGTGAAATGCAGCATATAAGCATTACGCTAAAAATTAACACCCGGTCTTGTAGTGCTTTTTTCTTATTTCATATTCGGGAACTGTCCGATGAGCCGGGTATTGACCGCGACCGGGCAATGTTCCGCTGGATTGAATCTTTTTGGCAGCACAACCCGGTAATGCAGCATTTTTTCTCTGACCGAAGCATAAAGGCATTTTCAGAAGTGCTGCCCGATCTCTTCTTTAGAAAAAACCAGCGCAAGAGGAAAAGCAGAGTCTATATCGATAATCATAATCGGTTCCCCTTCTTAATTTAGTTTGCCAGCCAAATACCGTAAAAAATCACTATAGCTCCAAGAGAAAGAATGACCTTTGAAAAAATGAACAGCCCTGGCGTCAGTTTATTGATAGCCGGTGAAAACCTTATGTAATTTTCAGCATTATATTTCTTGTGAAAATTCATAATTGCGCCAAAAATATTGCACAACGCAACAAGCATAAACCTCATCCCCCATATAAAAACCAAAGACACACCTAACGCTTCCATTAAATCCCCTGCGGCGTCCCTGGTAAAACCTGGGATTATCGCTGCCAGTCCTTTAAGCACAAACCCGATAGCGATAATGGCGATAAAGATCCCAATAAAAGCTTTCCCTATGCCAGCCAGTGTTTTTCCTCCATAGGAAACCTTACTACTCCAGATAAAATATATCGTCACCAATAAGAAAAATAAAAACGCTGCGATCCCCATACTGCTGCCACCACTTTTATTATCACCAACCAAAACCATTTTCCAGTCACTAATCTTTCAGCTCACAATTTATTTGAGCGGCAATATAATTTCACTGAGCAGATGCCTGGCACATTTTGAACCCGCAGCTTAAAATTATTTTGAAACCATAAGGCCAGAGTTACGAATATCACTTCTGGCGCTTCGACTACTTATAGCATCGGTAAAAAAATTCTTGAGAGAGACACTGATAATTAAAAATACCCAAAGTATCCAAGGTCCACCACCGTCGAAAATATACTACCGTATCATACAAGAGACAGATGAGAATCAATCTAATTTTCATTATTAAAATATATAATTACCACCCTAAGGACAATGCATCTAAAAATGAAGTTAAGATGTTTGTCATCAAGCATTTTCACATCCCATGAGAAACAATTTCTCTGCCATCAACTCTAACTTTTTTCGTTGTGCTAACTTATCAAGCCATTCATGAGGGATCTCAGAATAACCATATAAAGCTCCTGCTATTTGCCCTGCTGTAGCAGCAACACTATCAGCATCGTCTGCTAAATTCGCGGCCAGGAGAATAGCGTCGCGAAAATTATTAGTATTCCACACAGCCCACATAGCTGCCTCAAGCGTGTCTATAACATATCCGCTTGAACGAATTTGTTCTCGCTGCTTACTTTTGTACTCACCGGCATTTATTATCAGCACCCTTGAAACTAATGGCATAAGATGCGGGGAAAAAACAGCATCTTTACTGCATCCATTGATCAACATATGAAGAAGGTAGCCATGAAAATTACATGCCGATAATGATTCTGCAGCTGCATGCGTCGCCATACTTTGCGCTTTGGTAGCGAAATAGATATCCTGCAATGAGCGCCAATTAAGAATGACTGCTGGCGCTTGCCTGATTAATCCCGCATTACCTGCAGTATTTTTCGCCGTATTTCCAAACCAGCTCCCACCTTTCTCCATATATTGCTCCAGGGCATAGCGCGTCGCATTACCAATGTCAAAGCAATAGCCGTTAACGCTATTAACACCATGTTTATACCAGTCAACCATCTTATCGCGGAATAAATTAATATCAACGCGCCCCGATTCAATACAGGCTTCTGCCAAACAAATAGCCATTGATGTATCATCCGTCCATTCACCAGGCTTTAATTTAAAAGGGCCTCCGCCTACCATATCTTCTACATAGGCGCTATCTCTAATTTTAAACTCTAACGTCGTACCCACAGCATCGCCAACAGCTAATCCCAGAAAAGCTCCTTTTGCCCGGTCCAATGCATCAACATCTGTATTTAACTGAGGGTAGCTTTCATACCAATCAGGTTGATTTAGCGCATCCTGCCCTTCTGGAGAACGAGATGCCTGTCTTTTACTTACAGGCAAAAGGTGATGATATCTTTCGGCGTACTGATTAATAACATCATCAGATCCATGTAAGTCAATCATCATAGTTCCTTATAAATAAACTAAAACTGCCTTACCACAACTATTAACTTTATCAATAGATTTAAAATAAGCATTAAATGGCTATAAGACTTCAGCTTCATCAGAATATTTTGCATGAAGTTTCTTTTTTTGCAGGTTTATGCATTAATATAAAACAGAATTATTTAAATTTAAATAAAATTAAAATCCTTTTTGCTTATTTCATTCCCTCTAAAAAGATAATAACTCTCCCTTATCTTACTTGAAAGATGTTTAAGTTCTTCAACATTAGTGGCATTGACACTAATAAATTCAGTTACAATAAAATATCTCTCAATATCTATCTTAAAATCCCCCTCACTGAAAATAACTTTCATAACATAATATAAATCATCACATTTATACAGCGTGAAATCCCATGAGTTTACTGCTACTATTAATTTCACAATGCACAATCACACAATTAAACTTTTGCCTATGACATTAACCCGCCTGACTTCTTTATCTATGTAAGAGTTGTAGTTTTTCTTTACATCACCAGCCAAAGAAATCATTTCATTGAAGTTTCTCTCTTTAATTAAATCATCGATACCCATCAAAAAACCCTTACTTACATCAAGATGAGAATTTTCATAAAAATTAGAGGTCAATACTTTCAATATAAAACCATCATTAGCTTCGACAATTGCATAGTCACCTTTTTCTCATAAATCAAAACACCCTTTATCATCAATCTCTCCAGTTTTGAAATCATAAACTTCGTAATGAATGCCTTTTCCGCACCTTTAGTAGACACTACTGCCTCCCAATCACCATTTAGTGGTTTGCCACCCGGAAGCCATATGGGGCCAGTGTCCCTGGCACCCCACTCGTTGCCATCAGGAATTTTTAACTATTTCCCCCCCAAGTTTAAAAATCACTCCTGACCAAGTCACCACTTTACGACTGATAAAGAAAATATTTACATAACGCTGGAAGAAGCACACAGCGATATTTTTGATCATAACGATTTTTTATAACAGTAAGCGTAAACATGATTTGAGCGGGAAGATACTACTGACAGAATATTAAAAACGATATTACCAACGACTCAAAAGTATCTTGATTATCCAAGGCGATTCAACGATTACTAGCATAGCCACCACTGTTCCCAGCGCTTAGGCATCTCAAGCAATAACTAACGAAGCTAAACGTCTAAGCATTAGGACCAAATCACATTATTGGATAATTAATTGAACTGGAGATTGCGCTTAGCTTTAGCAAAGGGACGCTCTAAATTAAACCGCATTTGTGCGCCTCCTGATTTAAAATAAACGGTCACTCCATCCCACACACTAACATATATTTAATTATCGTATACTCCCCTCTAACCTTTAAGGTATCTTTTTTTCCTTTTCTCATATTCGGGATCGACCTGATGAGGAAGGATAACTTTAAGCCCTGCACCAATTTGTGAGGCAATATAATTTGCATTTGAAAGATGCTTCGCAAGTTCTGGATCTGTTGTATCAAATTCTTTTGACGCTAGACTACCTAAAGTCATACTATGTATGGGGCTTTTATCTTTCTCTTGGCCAGTTAAAATTTTTTTAATATAAATAAGTTGTTCCAAAGCAATTTGAAACAGTATGAAGTCTGGCTTTTCCGCAGCTCTTTTATTAGTTGCCTCTATAGCATTATTGATATAATCCAGAGCGGTATATTCATTTTTTTCCATTTTCACCTCAACGCGCTTTTTTCATTCGAGAGCAACTGTATTGCTCCACCTTCTGTTTGGTATGGTTTGTTCTTAACCGACCATGTATCAAGTGCAGGCAGTGACGTACTCCGCAACATCTCGACCTTATGCTGTATAGTATAAGGCTTAACTACCTTATCAACCACATTTTCAGTTCCATAGATAGTACCCTTTGGATTGATACCAAGCCTGGTAGGCTTAACATCTTCACTTAATGCATACCAATTTCCCTGACGCCCACCAGGCACTTGATTTTGATATAGAACTTTATTTCTGTTGAATGTTTCGATACTTACTCTTTGCGAATAATCAATTCCATTATCAAAATCTTTAATTTGCTGGGGATCGAAGCCTTTGGACTCTAACCAATCCCGAGCTATTTCTTTATTACCCCGAATCGTAATATCTTTATTTAAATCTCCAGTGCGTCCAAATTTTTCATTCAATTCTGCACGCCGTGGAGATATTTCTACATGGGCAGCAGTTGTTTCGATTGGCTGTGGTAGTTCGCCTGCCCGCCAGCCATCAAACTTCATCCCGCCTTTGCCGCCAGCAGCGCCGCCAATGAAGCTCCCTGCCAGCATAGACCATTTTTGCCCATCCGATCCTTCACCGAAGAGCCTGCCACCAATCCAGCTGCCGCCATAGCCACCGCCGATCCCGCCGGCTAATCCAAGTAATGCTATGGCTGGCGAAGCTAAAACTGCAACGGCAGCCGTTCCAACTCCCATCATGATCCAGTTAACCCAGCCAGGAATTTCCGGATTAATGTCATCGGTCTGGTACTTCCCTCCGCCGATAAAAACGTTGGCAGATCCGCTGGCTATCTCGGCGCTACAGGTTAGACGGTCACCGATGCGTGCGGCTGGGTAATTATTGATAAAGACCTTATCTGAACCTTCTGCGACCAATTGCAGCGAACCACTGTGTTCATCACAGGTCCCTTTGGATAAATGGGCACGTATCGCTGCTCTGCTGTTGATAAAAACGTTAGGAGAGCCAGACATGAGCTTACCGGTGTTATGTCGTGGTGCCCAGGACATACTACCCAGTACTTCGCCTATCCCACCTGCTGCACAAGCTCCTGCCGCCGCAGCGGATACCGCGATCAACGCCGCACCGCCAGTAACAACCACAGCCGCAGCTCCAAGTATCGCTCCGCCGATAAGACCGGCTATCATCCATCCTTCAGAAGCTGTATGCGCTACGTCGTCCTGCTCTCTGGCCGCATTGAATTCCGCCATGATTTATTCATCCCTGTGCCTCTGAAGAAAAGCAAGAATTTGCTTCTCACCACTTAATTCTTCTGGTCCCTCAATCGCTTTAGCGATCCCAATCATTTGAGTTAAAGATGAGAGATTTTTGCCCACGGAAGTCCAGAGCGCATAACGGAGAGGTTCTTCATTATTTAACGCGGCGATATGGAGAGGATTTCCTGCTTTATCATAGAATAAATAACTACCATTCAATGCCCTCTTTAAATCAACGTGTTGATAAAGTGCATTGACGCCCTCATGTGCGGTGAGTATTTTCGTATCATTGTCGAGAGAGAAAAATATATCGGAAGAGTCAGAGGCAACGGGAGCGGACCCAACCTCACTATTCCGTGAATTAAACTTAATGCTATCTATAATTGCCCGATACTGCTTTTGATAATATTCACTGAAATGTCCCGGACAAGTCCCTATATAACAGACAATTTTCTTCCCGCCAGGTTCATCATCAAGCAGGAGAATGGTTTGCTTTTGCCATATTTGTACACCACCATTCTCAAAATGATAAAAAGCTTCAACCGCTGGTAAACCATCAACCACGATAAGTTGTGATGTAACGCTATTGAATGCCTGAACGGTAGTGCTCATCTCCTGAATTACCCGGGCAGCAACTTTCTGCACAGTATCATCATGCAAGGCGGATGCCCGAGATACTACAAATGTAAATTCGCTGGCGTTATTTTCACTCAGCGTAAACAGGTTCATGGTTCTATCTTTAAATACATCTGGTAATTCCAGGGATGCTTCCTGTAGAGTATAAATTGCCATACTTATCCCTTAATCACCCTCAGATGAAGAAAAATATTGATCAATTTCGTTCTTAATGACTTCTTTATGTCCGCTGCCGGGTGCCACGATAGCTGCAGAACCACCCGTTGGATTTAAGTGTAACTCTCCGCTTTTAGTGTTAATTTGGCCTTTGCTATCTACAGTGAGATTGAAATTTTTACCAATGAAATTAATCTCACCCTCTTTGGTTAATTCAATTGCGCTAAGACCGCATTCAATTCGCACGCTGTCGCCAGCAGCAATAATATAAGAGGCCAGAGCCCTTTCTGTACGATTGCCCTTCGTCAGTGTTTTGCTATCCCCCTGCGTGCCGATGCTATGATCGCCTTGTACACGCGTGTCATGGTTAGCACCTACGGTGATAATCTGGTTATTCACGACATTATGACTTTCATCATTCTTAACGTGTGTGTCCAGGTTACGCTGTGCCTGCAGCCACACCTGCTCCTCGCCCGCCTTGTCCTCGAAGCGCAGCGCGTTTGCCGTGTCCGCCGTGCCGTCCTTCGAACGGCTCAAAAAGCCCATCTGCGTCGCCGCCGCCGGCAGCGCCCACGGCGGCATGCTCGCCTCGTTGTACACGCGACCGATGATCAGCGGCCGGTCCGGGTCACCGTTGATGAAGTCCACCACCACCTCGTCGTTCACCCGCGGGATCTGCACGCCGCCGAAGCCCTGGCCCGCCCACGCGCTCGACACCCGCACCCAGCACGAGCTCGTGTCGTCGCCCTTCGCCAGGCGGTCCCAGTGGAACTTCACCTTCACCCGGCCGTAGCGGTCCGTCCAGATTGACTCTCCCGCCGGGCCCACCACCTTCGCCGTCTGCGGCCCGTGCGTCTTCGGCCACGCCGTCGCCGGCTCCGCCCGGTACGTCACCGACGACGGCAGCACCGTGAACGCGATGTTGTGCCGCGCACCGCCGCCGCCGCTCGCGTACCCGTTCTCCTCGAAGTCGTACCGCGCCGACGTCACCAGGTACTCCCCGTTGTCGCTGAAGTGCGGCGCGTTCACGATGCCGAACCGGTACCCCGGCGCGATGCCCGTCGCCGTCCCCGTTCCGCTCACGCTGTGGTGCGCAACCTGCCACACCTCCTGACGGATGCGCGTGTAAAACTCCCCGTGGCTGTGGTCGACAAAATGGCCCGGCCAGTCGTACACGTCCACCGCCCCCGGCACCGGCGACACCGGGTTCTGCCGCGCCTGCAGCATCCACGCGTTCGGCTTGCGGAAGTCGTAGTCGTCCGTGCTGTACATTCCCGGCGTCACGCTCTCGCACAGCGACCACTGGCTGATGCCCTCCTCCGTCACGCTCCCGCCCGACGCCGTCACGTGGTACGGTATCGTCTCGTAGCCCGCGAACGCCTCGTGCTGGTCCGCCCCGTCGCACAGCACCATCACGTGACGCTCCGCCTCGTGGCGGAACCAGTAGTAAATCCCCTCCAGCTCCATCAGCCGGCTGATGAAGTCGAAGCTGCTCTCCTGGTACTGCACGCAGTACTCCCACACCCGGTAGCTGCTGCCCAGCCGCGTCTCCACGTTTACCCCGTTCTCCTGCAGCAGCGTCTGCACTATCTGCGGCACCGTCTGTCCCTGGAATATCCGCAGGTTGCGGTCCCGTCGCATCGGCCACAGGTCCGGCTCCACCCGCAGCTGGTACACCGCGTAGCGCGTTCCGCTCAGCTCCTCGCTGCGCACCGCCACCCGCGTGATTTTGCCGTTGAGATAGCGCGGCGACAGCAGGCTCTGCGTCGGCAGCGTGAACGTGACCGGCTGCCCCAGCAGCGCGTGACGGTCAATGCGCGCATCGGTGGCCAGCAGCTCGGCGTTCAGCTCAAACGACTGCGACAGCGCCTCGGCGCCGGTGAGTTTCCAGAACAGCAGGCCGTCCATCGGCAGCTGTGCGGTGATGCGTGAGAACATAATAAATCCCTGATGATTAACTGTGTGGATCGAGCAACCAGACGCCTTCTTCGCTGATGGTCAGCGTTTGCTCGCGCGTGCCGCCCTGGCCGCTGATGGCAAAGGTATAATTGCCTGGCGCCAGCTGCAGCGCGGCAAAACCGTTGGCGGCAGGCACCAGCGCCTGCGGTTTGCCATTCACCTGGACGCGTTCGCCCTGCTGCAGCTTGATGTAAACCTGCGCGACCGGCTCCGGCGGCGGAGCAGGTTGCGGCTCCGCTTCGCGCGGTTTTTCCGGCGTTACCGCTGCCGTTGCGGCTGGCGCTGACGGCGCTGACGTTGAAACTGCCGGATCAGCAGCTGGCGCGCTGTTTTGCACCGTCTCTGCCGGCGCCGCAGGCTCATCGCCCCCGGACATCAGCAGCCCCACGCACAATCCCACCAGCACGCCCGCGGCCACCAGTCCCGGCAGCGCAAAGCGATGGCGCAGCAGCGATTTCACCGGCGAAAGCGTTTCGGCTTCGTTCGCCTCTTCCACCGGCACCAGCATGGTGCCCGGTCCACTGATTTTGGCGCTCAGCAGCGGTTCCGGTTCGCGCTCTGGCAGCGCCATCAGCCCGGCAAAGGCATCAATATCCTGCGGCCGATCTTCCGGTTTGAGCGCCAGCGCGCTGTCTACCGCCGTCAGCAATGCCTGGGAGTAGCCCGGCAGGCGGCGCGCGGCCAGCGGCTGGTAGTTATCTTCAATGCTGCGCACCACGCTCACCGGCGGTGGCGCCCCGGTGATCAGCGTATGCAGCACCGCGCCCAGCGCGTAAATATCCGTCCACGCGCCCTGTTCGCTTTCGTCGTTATCGCTGTATTGCTCAATGGGCGCATAGCCCGGACGCAGCATGGTTTCGCTCTCATCCGACAGGTTACCAATGGTTTTACGCGCAGAGCCAAAATCCAGCAGCACCGGCTCACCGCTGCTCTGAATCTGGATGTTATCCAGTGAGATATCACGGTGCAGGTAACCGGCGTCGTGGATGGTTTTGATCGCACCCAGCAGCGGCGGCAGCAGGCGGCGAATCCAGGCTTCATCCACCAGCTGCGGATTGCGCTCGCGCAGGTTCGATAAGGTGGTGCCGCTGTAAAACACCGTGCCCATGTAAGCGGTGTCGTTCTGCACCCAGAAACGCAGCACGTGCAACAGATTTGGATGGTTGAAGCGGGCCAGCAGGCGCGCCTCCTGAATAAAGCTGTTCAGCCCGGCATGAAAGGTTTTGCTGAAGCGTTCGCTGCGCAGCACCAGATTCAGATCATCGCTGCGCACCGCCAGCGAAGCCGGCATAAACTCTTTGATGGCGATATCACGCTCCAGCTGATGATCCCAGGCACGATAAACAATGCCAAAGCCGCCACCACCGATCACTTCTTTAATTTCAAACTCATTGAAACGGTAACCCACCGGCAGAGCGTTGGGTACGTTGAGGG
This sequence comes from gamma proteobacterium symbiont of Scutellera amethystina, assembly GCF_059730845.1. Classification (NCBI taxonomy): domain Bacteria; kingdom Pseudomonadati; phylum Pseudomonadota; class Gammaproteobacteria; species gamma proteobacterium symbiont of Scutellera amethystina. Next base: position 756,252 of record NZ_AP035935.1, on the reverse strand, counting down.
GATTATCGTGTTCCGACATTTTCGAAAACTCTCTGATCACTAACGGCTTTAGACATCGAACTGGCAAACAAACTCGCCCTGCTCACAGCGTACCTGCACGCGACGATAGCGTTCATCGCGGGCGTGGGCGCTGAGCAGCATCTGGCTCATCTGCGGCAACAGGGTATTGGTAAGGATGGCGTCGACCATGCGGCCACCGGACTCCACTTCCGTGCAGCGCTGCACGATCTGGCTGATGACCGAATCGTCAATCTGCGCGCTGATGCCGTGGTTGTCGGCGAGGCGCTGAACAATACGGCCCAGCTGCAGCCGGACGATTTCCGCCAGCATCGCGTCGCTCAGCGGGTAATACGGCACCACCAGCAGGCGACCCAGCAGCGCTGGCGGGAAGACCTCCAGCAGCGGTTTACGCAGCGCGGTGCTCAGCGCTTCCGGATCCGGCATCAGCTCCGGATCGGCGCACATCGCGCTGATCAGCTGCGTACCGACGTTGGAGGTCAGAATAATGATGGTGTTACGGAAGTCGATATGGCGCCCTTCACCATCCTCCATCCAGCCTTTATCGAACACCTGGAAGAACAGTTCGTGCACATCCGGATGCGCCTTCTCAATCTCATCCAGCAGCACCACGCTGTAGGGACGACGCCGCACCGCTTCGGTCAGCACGCCGCCTTCGCCATAGCCCACGTAGCCCGGCGGTGCGCCTTTCAGGGTGGAAACGGTGTGGGCTTCCTGAAACTCGCTCATGTTGATGGTGATGATGTTCTGCTCGCCGCCGTACAGCGACTCGGCCAGCGCCAGCGCGGTTTCGGTTTTGCCGACGCCGGAGGGACCGCACAGCATAAAGACGCCGACCGGTTTGTTCGGATTGTCGAGGCGCGCGCGTGAGGTGCGCACGCGTTTGGCGATCAGATCGAGACCGTGACGCTGGCCAATCACGCGCTGGTTGAGCGTATCGGCGAGATTGAGCACCGCGTCGATTTCGTTTTTCACCATGCGCCCCAGCGGAATCCCGGTCCAGTCTGCGACCACGGCGGCCACCACGCTGGCATCCACGGCGGCAAACAGCAGCGGCGCTTCGCCCTGCAGCTGTTGCAGCTGCTGTTGCGTCGCGTCCAGCTCATCGCGCAGCGCGGCTTCGCCCTCCGTCACGCAGCGCGCCCGCAGCGCAATCAGCTGATCGACCAGTTCACGCTCCTGCTGCCAGCGCTGCTGCAGCGCATCGCGCTCGGTTTCCAGCGTTGCGCGCTGGGCGGCAACCGCCTGCGAACGCGCCGCATCGCCCAGCCCGACTTTGCTTTCGCGCGCAATGATCTCCGCTTCAATCTCCAGCGCGGCCAGACGATGCAGGCAATCTTCCAGTGCCGCAGGCTGTGCGCCCTGGCTCACCGCCACGCGTGCGCAGGCGGTGTCCAGCAGCGCCACCGCTTTGTCCGGCAGCTGGCGCGCCGGAATGTAACGGTGCGACAGCTTCACCGCCGCGCTGACCGCCTCATCCAGCAGCAGTACCTGATGATGCTTCTCCAGCGCGCTGACGGTGCTGCGCAGCATCAGAATCGCTTTGGCTTCATCCGGCTCCTGCACCTGCACGGTCTGGAAACGACGCGTCAGCGCCGGATCTTTCTCAATGTACTTTTTGTATTCGGCCCAGGTGGTGGCACCGATGGTGCGCAGCTGGCCGCGCGCCAGCGCCGGTTTCAGCAGGTTGGCGGCATCGCCGGTGCCCTGCTGGCCGCCGGCACCGACCAGCGTGTGGATTTCGTCGACGAACAGCACAATCGGCGTCGGGCTGGACTGCACTTCATTAATCAGCGCCTGCAGGCGCGCTTCAAATTCGCCTTTCATGCCGGCACCGGCCTGCAGCATGCCGATATCCAGCAGCCACAGCTGCACATCCCGCAGCGGAGCCGGTACGTCGCCTGCGGCAATACGCAGCGCCAGGCCTTCGACCACCGCGGTTTTGCCAACGCCCGCTTCGCCGGTCAGCAGCGGGTTGTTCTGCCGGCGACGCATCAGAATATCCACCATCTGGCGGATCTCTTCATCACGGCCGGTGACCGGATCGATGCGTCCTTCGCGTGCACGCGCGGTGAGATCCTGCGCGTACTGCGCCAGCGTGCTGGTGCTGGCTGCCGGTGCGGCACTCTCCGCGCCCGGCTGTGCCACCAGCGCCTGCTGTGCTTCTTTACTGCTGGCGAGCAGCGTGTCGAACTGCTCCAGCAGCGCATCAGCATTGATACGGCCAAACTGGCCGGAGATGCCTTTCAGCACGCTGGCGAGGTTGAAGGTTTTGAGCATGCCAATCAGCAGATGGCCGCCGCGAATGCGCGTCGCACCGTACTTCAGCGAGGCGTAGACCCAGGCGCGCTCGACGGCACTGTCGATGTGTTCGGCGAGATCGGAAACCGCGCTCGCACCGCGCGGCAGGCGGTCGAGCGCCGCGACGATATCCCGCGTCAGCGCGTTTTCATCCAGTGAAAAATGGCTGATCACCCGCTGTAAGTCGCCATCCTGCTGCTGCATCAGCTGGTGCAGCCAGTGCACCAGCTCAACATAAGGATTGCCGCGCAGTTTACAAAAGGCGGTGGCGCTTTCCAGCGAGGTAAATAACAGCGTATCCAGTTTGCCGAATAACACGGCACGGCTGATTTCTGACATATCGGGTCTCTTTAATGAAAGAAGCAGGCTGTGTAACAGGGAAAAGCGATTGGGCTAGCTTGCGGCTGCCTCAACCTCAAACATGAAATCTTCGCGATCCTGCGGCTGTGGCGCGTGTCCCAGCCAGCTGGTGTAGCCCAGCCGGGCATTGCCTCCCAGCGTGACGCTTTGCACCTCTTCCGCCGCCAGGATCAGGCTGAGGTCCCACTGCATCTCGATGCCGAGATAGTGACGCACCCAGTCGCGCACTTCGCGCGCGCCCGGCGCATCCGGCAGAAAGTGGGCATACTGCTGCGCGCTCAGCGGACCGAGCCGCAGGCGAAAACGGTGCTGCACATCGCGCACCGCCACACCGAGGAACGCCGATTCGCCCAGCCGCGGCATCTGGCGTCCGGCTCCCAGCCGCGCCTGATCGCGCGCGTCCAGCGTCAGCCACTGCGGCACGTTCTGTGCCAGCTGCACCGGTACGCCAAAGTAGTGACGCAGAATGCGTACCAGCCCTTCGGCATCGTGACCGTGGCGGCTGAGGTGGCCGACCAGCATCAGCCGCGCATGCAGGCTAAGCGAACTGGCCTGCTGCTGCGCCGGTAAACCGATGCCGGCCAGACAGGCAAGGTAATCGACAAAGCGACTGTTATCGGCGCGATCCAGCGAGACGGCCGGCTGCGCATCGGCCCAGGCGCGATAAAACAGCAGCGTGGCGCGATGGTGAAAGATGTCGGCAAACGCCGCCAGGCTGTGATCCTGATGGTGCACGATGCGCTCGTGCACATATTCCGTCAGATGGGTCGGCAGCGGACCGTTGGGGCCAAACAGGCCAAAGCTGTAAATCGCCACGTCATGGCGCGCGTCCTCTGCGCGCGGCTGCACGCTGGCCAGCGTTGCCGGGGCAAACGCCAGCGACGGTTGCTGACCAATGCGCAGCGCTTCGAACTTCGGCAGCGGCGCGCGTCCCAGCGGATAGCGCTGGCCGCCCTGCGCATCCAGCCGGCGCAGCAGCTGAAACAGATCGTAGCGCCACGGTGCCGCCATCACTGCCTGCCAGAAATCGTCCGGCAGCCGCTGGGCGCGCTGCAGCGGAATGATCTGCGCCTCGCTCATAGCAGCGCCTTCCTGCCCATGCGCGGCGGCCAGTAGCCCACCTCGCCGCGCTGCTGGCTGTTGAGGGTGAATTCGGTAAAGCTATTCAGCGCCACCAGCCGGCTGCACACGCGTTCCAGCACGCTGCCGAGCAGCCACGGGCTGGCACCGGAAAACGCCTGTTCGTCGACCTCCAGCGTGATGCTGACGCCGCGCGCAAACACCACCGGGCCCGGTTCCGGCACCCGGCGATTGACCGCGCTAAGCTGGCAGTGGCGAATACCGTCAATCTGGCGCGCCACCGCCGCTTCGGCGAGATTAGCGTACAGGCTCAGCAGCTGGCGCAGCGCGGCGGCGCCCTGACCGTCGCTGCTGTCCATCAGGCTCAGGTAGTTCATCTGCAGGTGGCTGATCAGACGCCACGCGGAGAGCCCTTCGGCCAGCGCCGGACGCGGCGGCGTCGGGCCTTTACACAATTTCAGCTGACCGACCGGGATCGAATCCGGCATGACGAAATTGCCCTGCTCCTGCTGCAACAGCATCAGCGGCAGGTCGCGGCTGGTGCAGAGCACGTCTGCCGACAGGTAGCGCATGTCGTCGCGCCACGGCGTGTGATGCTCATCCACCAGCGACAAAAACACTTCCGAGCCGATATAGCCGGTGCGCGTGCCGTAACGCTGCGCCTGCTCAGACAGCGTGCGCTGCTCGCGGCGCAGCGAGAAATAGGCACCGTAATCGCCGTCGTCGCCGCTGAAGGTGCTCCAGAACGGACGGAATATCTGCTCTTCGCGCTTGCCCTCAATGGTGGCGAACAACCGCTGCACCGAGTGCACTTCGTAGTCCAGCGGCCGGATGTTATCCACCACCAGATGATATTCGTGCTGGCTGTCGCTAACCTTCAGACGCTCAGCCGTTTTGGGAAACAGGTTGATCACCGGCGTGCAGTGCAGCGCCAGATGGCTGCTGTCCACCACGCTTTCCAGCGCGCTGTCGGCCTTATCCAGCAGGATGATAATGTCGAATTCCTGCGCGTTATCGCAGCGGCGCAGAAACGGTGCCAGCTGGCTCAGGCTGATGAACTGGAAGCGCGCCGGAAAGGCAAAATACTCCTGCAGCAGCCGGTAGCCGTCGAAGTTACGCAGATCGTCCGGCAGCAGCGCCTGCTCCGGCGCAAAGCCTTCCTGCTGTAGCGCCTCATCCGGCAGCACCTGACGCAGCGGCTTGTGTTCGACTGATTGCAGCACGATGCTGACGCGGTGCTGCATCAGCAGCTCCAGCAGTTTCTGTGCCTGAATGTCCGGGCCGCTGAGATACAGCATTAAATCGGCGACATTCAGCTGGCTGAGCGATGAGATGCCTTCGCAGGCGATACGCACGCGCAGCGCGCTGGCGGCACCGCGACCGCTGAGCTTCAGTTCGCCCAGCGGCAGATCGCCCGGCACGCCGCCGAGTGAAACGTCGCTGATGCGCAGCGGATGCAGCGTGACATCATGGGCCGTGGTGTAGCTGCAGGTTACGCCGCTTTTTTTCAGGTGCTGGCTCTCCATCATGGTGCCGCGCGGCACGTGGAAGCCATTGCTGATGTCGCCTTTGCGGCTGTCCGGCGTGAGCTGTGCAATCGCCATCGACGGCGTAGGTGACAGATAAGACGGCGCAATCATCTCCAGCAGCCGCTGCGAAAAGCGCGGGAATTCGGCGTCCATTTTGAGCTGCACGCGCGACGTGAGGAAAGCAAAGCCCTCCATCAGCCGCTCAACGTAAGGATCGGCGACTTCGATGCCGCGCATCCCCAGCCGCCCGGCGACTTTCGGATAGCGTGCAGCGAACTCCGCGCCCAGCTCACGCAGATAGGCCAGTTCGCGGTTGTAGTAGTCGAGCAGTTTGCTGTCCATGATTAACCTGCATCCAGTAGTTCAAAATGACCGCTTTCCAGATCAACCTGGGTGCGGAACAGAAACTCCAGCGGATAAGGCACGCACCACAGGCGGCCTTTTATTTCAATCGATAACACGTTGTGCAGGCTGAGCGACTTCAGATCGCTGACGCAGCGTACCTGCAGCCCCTGCGGCAGAATGCGCGGCTCGAAATGCAGAATGGCATCGGTCATTTTGCGCTGCATATCCTGCCATTCGATGTCGGAGATGTTCTGTCCGGCCAGCGGCGCCACGCCAAAATTCCACACCGAGCGCTGCACTTCACCAAAGGCGCTGAGATCCTGCTGGGCTTCGTTGTTGATGGTGTTGAACAGCCACTGCAGATCGCGCAGCACGTGGCGGCGCAGCGTGCTGTGGGAAATCAGCGTGGTGTTACTGGCTTCGCTCTGCTTGTCCGGCGCGTTGTCAGTCAGACGATCGAGTAACGAGGATTGCAGCTTGTCGCGCGCGGTTAGCGCATCGCGATTTTTACGCGCGCGGAAACCGCCATGCAGCTGGGCATAGCCGTCGTTATGCGAGCTGTTATCACGGCTCATCGCTGCCGCCTGGCTGGAACGTCAGCTGCTGCAGCGTCAGCAGCGGATACTCGCCGCTGTCGCTCAGCCACAGCTTCTGGCCGTGGCCGGTAAACTGGCTGTCATCGTGGCCCAGCGGCTGCCATTCCGTGACGCTGGCGCGCAGATAACGCTCATCCGCCCCCGGCAGCAACGGATAGCGCACCGGGATCTGGCAAATCTGCTCGCTGCCATCCACCAGCTGCACGCGCGTATGGCGCCAGACCAAATCGGTCACGCTGGCGGGTGCCTGAAATTCCATCTCGCGGATCGCGGCGAACGGAATCCAGTAATAGCGGCCGTTGGCGATGGCTTCGCACACCGGCCCGAAGCGGCTGTCGCCGTCCATCAGCCACGCGAAGTCTGCCGTCTGTTCCTGCTGCTGCAGCTGGCCCGGATTGGCTTCGGCCTGCGCCAGCGCGGCAGCACGTTGCTCAGCCCCCTGCGCGAAGTCACCGCGGATGTCGGCGGTCAGCGCAGCCAGCAGGCTTTCACACCACGCCCACGCGCTGCCTGGCAGCTGCGGCTGCGCCGCGCCGCGCAGTACCGCTTCACGCTGCTGCTCACCGGCAATGGCCTGCTGCAGTAAGGTGACGGTCGGCTGCGCCTGGGGCGTCAGCGCCAGCCACGATTGCAGCTGGGTTTGCGCGCGCGTCCAGTTGCCCGCCAGGCACAGCAGCTGCACAAACGCCGCGCGCAGGTCGGCACTGGCCGGGCTGGCCTGAATCTGGCGGGTGATATCGGCGAGGTTATCGGCCAGTGAGGCACTGGCCAGGCGCGATTGTAACGACTCCATGCAAGCTCCTTTTGCGTTAGTTGATGGTGCGGTAAACCGCGGCGGCGGGATCTTTCAGCTCCGGATGCAGCTGCTCTACCAGCTGGACTTTCAGCGGTGCGCTGGCGCTCAGCCACGGCGACCACACTTTGCGTACTTCCTGCAGCCGTGCGCGCAGTGCGCTCTCATCGGCGGCATCGCTGGCGGGCATCTGCACCACCACCTGATCCGGTGCCTGCCAGCCGTTGAACTGGCTGCTGAACGGCAGCACCAGCCAGCTGTCTGGCGACTTCTCGTTGCTCAGCACCATGCGTTCGCTGTTGACGGTAGTGATGCTGAGCTCGGCGCTCTGCTGTTTGTTATTCAGGCCGGCAATCGGGAAGCCCTGCAGGAACGTCACCACTACGCTTTTCGCCGCACCGTTGCCCATCTGCGTCAGGCTGCTGCGGCCGCTCAGCCAGCCATCCTGACCGCAGCTCAGCCCCTGTTTTGACGGCACGAACAGCGCGCTGGTCTGCGCCGGATGCTGCCACCAGGTGCGGAAGTGACAGCCGTCGAGCAGGCTGAACTGCAGCCACGGCGTGGTATCGGCCTGCGGCGAGTTGAGCACCGGCGCGGCAGGGGCAACCGCAGCGGTCTCAGGCTGCTGCACGGGCGCGGGCGGCGGCGTTACCACCGTTTGCCACTGCTGCGCTTTGGCCGCGCTGCCGCTGGCGATCGGGTTGCCGTCATCATCATTGAGCGCCCAGTTGAGCTGCTGCAGCGCTTTACACTGCGATGCCATCAGCCCGGCGACGCGCGGCAGAAAATCCTCCAGCGCCGCGACGTTTTTCGCGCCGTGGGTGACGATGCGCAGATCAACATTGCGCTTACACCAGCTCGCCAGCTGGTTATCTTTCACGTCATCAATCCAGACATCCAGTTTCTGTGCCGGGGACTGCACGATGCGATAGTTCTCAGCAAATGCGTGCGTGCTGAGCAGCAGCGCAGCCAGACCCAGTAATCCATGTTTCATGTTGGCGTTCTCAATCTCGAAGAGGGAAAAACTGCGCCGCTTCGGACAGCGAGTGCAGTAAGGTGGTGTCCTGCGGTGAGCCAATCCAGACGGCCAGCGCGCTGAAGTTATCCTGCTGACCGTTATCCGGCTGACCGTTGCGGATGATTTGCTGCATCAGCGTCAGCCACTCTTCCGGTGTATTGACCATGTGCAGCGACTGCTGCATCTGCTCCAGCGTCACGCCGTGCCAGAAGCCATCGGTGCACAGCAAAAAGGCGTCGCCGTCTTCTATTTCCACCACATCGCTGTAGCTGGCGTCGCGCTGCTCATCGCCCATGCCGAGGGCAAAATAGAGCAGGTTACTGTTGATACCTTCGGTCTGGTGGCCGGCATCTTTCATCTGCTGCACCAGGCTGTGGTCGGTAGTCACGTGATAGAGGTAGCCGCGGCGAAACAGATACAGCCGGCTGTCGCCCGCATGCGCCCAGTAGGCCAGCTCGTAGTCGCGGTCGACAAACAGGCTGACCAGCGTGGTGCCCATGCGGCTGTGCTCGCTGCTGGCTTTCTGCTGCTGGCGAATCGCGTGATTCGCGTGGTTGACGTAGTTGCGAATCGACTGCGCATCCAGGTGCGCGTTACCGTCGAACGCCTCCATCAGGCTGCTGCGCGCGATGCGGGCGGCCACGTCGCCGCCGGGAAATCCTGCTACGCCGTCGCACACCACGAAGCAGGCTGAGCGTTCACCGATTACCTCACCGGTTTGATCCTGATTGCTGGCGCGGTCGCCCTGATTCGACGTGGAAGCAATGGTGATATTCATGCGTCATCCGTGTGGGTTTGTGAATCTTTGTACTGATTAACTTCCAGGTCGTAGGCATGCAGGAAAGCTTCGCCGAACAGGGTATGGAAATCGTCCTCAATCTCGCCCGCCGTCTCGCCGTAGCGCTCAACAAAATGCTCCCACAGCGCGGCTTTGCGGCTGCCCGGCAGGCCGAGGCGCGACAGCGATCCCGCCTGGCGTGCTTCCTCTTCCAGCTGATCCGGATTAAAGGATTGCAGCATCGAAGCGATAATGGCGCGGATCCCGGCGATCATGCCGAGCTGATGCGCCTGCAGATCGATCAGCGCATCACGCACCGCCTGACGCGGCGGCATGAAGCCCGGCATGCGGCTGCCAAACATCTGCATCAGCACGGTTTTGCCGGACGGCAGCAGTTTGAACGGGTTGTTGGCGTCGTCGAGGATCACCGTCATATCCGCTTTAACGCCACGCTTAAGAATCGAGCGTGACGACAGCAGCGCAACGGTGCCCTGCGAGAACATGCTCAGCATCTGGCCAAACTGCAGCATCTGCTCACGGTCGAACTGCGGCGTGGGTTGCAGATCGCGCAGCCCCATGCCTTCCAGCAGTGCATCCAGCAGTTCGCCTTTCAGCGCGTCGCCGCTGCTGTGGCTGGCTGTCGCCTGACTGGCGGGTGCCGCGTTCTGATGGCTGGAAGCCACCGGATCGATACGCAGCCGCCCTTTCGGCGTCGGCGACGGTACACGTTGCACCGCCTGCGGCGTGGGCAGCGTAATGCCGCCGTAATCCATCTGCGGCGCGACCGTCTCCGGCTGCTCCGCCTGCGGTTCGATCAGCGGCGGCGTGGCCTGGGTTTCGGTGTCATCAAACAGTGGCGAACTGCTGAGATCCGCCAGCTCGACCGGTGCCGTCTCCGGCGAGGGTTCACTGGGCGTTTTCGGCTGGGCGACAGGCTGCGGTTGAACCGTCTGTGCCGGCGCGATCTCCGGCTGCGCCAGCGGAACCGCATTGTCCATCATCAGGCCGAGCGGATCGTCGTGGTTGCGCACGTCGCTGCTGCTCTGGCTGCCAAACAGGCTGAGCGGATCGAGCTCGGTGGCACTCTCGACCTGCGGCTGCGCGGCGGCATTCTGCTGCGCCGATAGCGTGCTGGGGGTGCGATCGTCGAAGATACTTTCCTGTGCGAACAGCGCATCGCCTTCATCGAACAGGCTGGTGTTTTTCGGCTGCTGGCCAATATCCAGCGGCGCATCGTTCACCAGCTGAGCCAGCGGATCCTCCGGGTTGCGATCGAGGCTGGCCGGCGCGGTGAGCGGATTGGCCTCCGGCAGCACCGCGGCCGCTGCTTTGCGCTTCGACAGATCGTCGGAGATCGAGAACTCTTTGGCGAGGCTGTCCCAGATCTCGCTGGGGATCGCGGCGGTGCTGGCATCCTTTTCCGCCGGTGGCACATCAGCCATTACCGGAGCCTGCACCACCGGCTGCGGTGCCAGCGTGGCGGCCTGCGGCTGCTGCGCGCCGTTGAGATCGTTGACCAGCAGCTGGTAATCATCGATGCCCAGCACGTCGCCATCCTGTAATTCCACCTGACGCCCGCGCTCCAGCGGGATGTCATTGAGCAGCACGCGCGTCACGTTGCCCCGGTTGGTGAGGCGGCATTCGCCAGCGGCGGTGATATGCACAATCGCCTGCAGGCGAGAAATGGTGCGATCGTCATCCGGCAGCACCAGATTGTTGTCCACTCCGCGGCCAATGGTGCCGCCGGGCGGCATAAAGTCACAGCGGGTTTGCGGCGGCTGGTGGCCGGGTTTAGTCGTTATTATCGTAAAGCGCATAACGGGTTCCTGCGGTTAGCGGTTCGGCATCTATATTGCGCGGCTCTCCGGGAAAGACGCGGAATATAGGAAGCGGGTGATACGATGCTGCGAGCAATATCAGGTGATTGAGGCAATGCGTTAAAGCACGATGCGTTGTGTCATATTTGTCATTTAGTCTTTGAGTGAGCTTTGAAATGATTGCAATTTTATTCTGTTGACCAATCAATAAACGATATAATTTTTTGGCTGTAATGCATTATTAGAATTCGTGGCAAAAATTTATTTAGCTCATTAAATAAAACCAACAATCAAACCGATACCCACGCCTAAAAACAACAGAAAAAAACTGATAAGGTTTAAATTATGAAGCCTCAGCATCCATGATATATTTTCTTTAGGCTGTGACTGTATGAAATTGTATGCATTCTTACTTACAGGCTTTCCTTTCGCTAACTTCATCTCTTTCCCATTATAGAGATCAATAAAATAGACTATCTTATTGGCATTAAATAGAGGACCCAAAAAAGAATAGATATTCGTTACTATGTCTAAGTCAAGATCACGACGTCTAAACTCACTGATCAACTCAACGTATTTACGTTCATTCTTTTTAAAGATGCAGTATGAAAAAACCTGCATAATTAACGAAAATAAAATCAATAGAAAAGCTAAATGCAGAAAGAAATCAACTTTATTCATAGTGTTTCCTAATAATATTTTCGCTTTTTTCAGAGTGATTGTTATGCGTATAACTATTTGACATTTTTACATACACTCTGCGTAACTCAGCAATATTATTAAGATAACTATTTTCAAATCGATGTGTTATTTCCCGATCATAGTAAATATCACTATCAGTTTCATTTAGACCCAAAATATAATAATTAAAAGCATAACGCTCGGCAGCTTCAACCTCATAAATAACCGCTATTTTCACTTGCTGTTCATTCTTTCCTGATATAATTCCTACTGCAGAAATCTTGTGGCAACCTGTCGCTTCCCATTCATCCTGACCGATAGTTAACAAAAATTGGTCAACATGCTCGCCATCTCTGCTCCAGCCAATAAAACAGACTGGATGAACCTCCCTCACCCAACCCCGTCCCTGTATCAGCATTCCTATGCTTTTATCGTCGCGTTTGACGGTGAAAGATTGCTGCAGATTCAATTGAACACGCTCGAGTCCGTTGTGCTGAGCCAGGGCCATTATAGCTGGCTTATATTCTTGTTTATCGCCTGGTATAAGCGCTGTCGTCGCGGAAGCAATGTTCCAAACGAGTAAGCAAGGCAGTACACAACAATATAATTTCGCTTTCATGCTATCAAATATCCTGATTCGTATTTATTTTAAAAAGAACATTTATCATGCTTTATTTCGTGTTGTACGCAATGTGCGAACCAGTAAGTGTTTTTTAACCATATTGATTGGTGTGTTTTCAGGCTGATTGATGTCAGCCAGACCTTGTATCACTTAGATTTCCTTCAGCGCACTGGTCTTCTATCCTGCCATTAAGTTTCTTACAACTAACTAAAGCTAAGGATTCTGCCCTAACTGCTAAAGATCTCACAGCACATGCTAATGCAAATAGTAAGGTAAGTCTTTTTATCATGTATTCTCCAATGAGTAGCCATTATCATAACCCTCGTAAATCAAATAAAATAAACCTTGCATTCAATATGATTCTTACAAAGCGGCCCCACAGGGGCCGCTCATGAAAGCAATCATGCTTCTTTATTTTCTTTGATATTCCAGCCAGCACTACTTTCAGCACCTTTACCGCCCGAAGACGTTTGCTCCCAGTATTGTTGTTTGACTTTAGCAGCCTGGAATGCGTAGCTGACGCCTAAAACGTCACCGTTATTAGAACCATTATAGTTTACGGAAACAACCAAAACATCTTCTAAAGTAATTCTTGCATACTCAACTTGTTGACCACCTGCTTTACAAACTGAAAGTTCAACTTTAGATATATGCTTACCGCTTGCACAATGTTTCAGGATTGCTGTAGTGGATTTGTCGATGAGAGCATCTACAGCCAGATTATTAAATGCGGCCTTACCTGCTCCGCCGCCACCGCCTACGGCCATATTACCTGGTTGCGTTGCCCCCCAACCAAAGGAGGTAATATCTGTCCAGCCTGTATGGTTTGAATCTTTAGACTCACCTGTTACACCATCAACTTTCAGAAACATATCAATAGCCATAATTTCAACTCTTCTTTAGTTAAGAAAATGCTTTAGAAGCATCGTAATAGCAAATAGAAAAGTATGGGGCTGCTTAACCAGTCCATAGTTTACCATTGCTCCTAGGTTATCTCCGCTACATGGAGATATAAAATCAAAATTGAATAATCTTGACTTTTTCAAATTGAAACATTATTTTCTTTGAACGCACGTCAATTGTCATTAATCGGAGGAAAGAAAATGAAGGAATCGCCACTTAATATAGCAATGAAAGTAATTTTAAATATTTTAATAATCTTCTCTTTATTTTCAGCATGCTATTGCGGCTATTTATTGATTAAATCCTTATACATAACCATTGCCTTTGAGAAAATTGACCTGATATCCTCAGGATATTTGATTGGTCAGTTATTATTTATTGTTTTCACTATATTAATTATTATTTTATTAAGAAAAGTGAAATCTAGATTTTTTTCCTGACCAGATCCGACAGATGTAAAACAAATACTGAAGCGGTGAAGATTGCCAGGAGAATCACTGCATTCAGTATGTTCATCCATAGCCCGCCGGACCAGTTCATGATGAAAATACAATAACCACCCAAACCAAAAAAAAGCAAACCTGAGATAATGCTAATGAAAAGGCTTAGAATATAGAGTATTACTTTTCTAGACATTCCTGATCCCATCGACATAAACATTGAAAATATTATTGGATAAAGTCGGACTGGTACTCTGTAATTCAATAGCCTCTAAATATGGGTCGAGGTATTCTTTAAGAAGAAAGTAAAGTAAATCCAGATCACCATTACTACGTAATTCATTATATATTTTTGGATTGCGTGCCTTGAGATCGTTTGATGAATAAACCGAGTCTGAAGCCGCAGCACCAATTGAAAAAATAGATCCAATACCAAGGGAGAAAATGAAGCGCGCAATAGCTTTTTCAAAGAAAAGAATGAGAATCTGACTGAGTGCTATATAATTAAAAGCCATTTTTCCCGCAATTGTACCTCCTACTTTTGCTGCCAGCTTTTCAGCTTGTTCAGCCGTGAGGTTACTCCAATAGTTTTGCACCACTATTGTCGCCATTTTCTTCAGGCTATCCGAAGATGCCCCTCTTTTGATTAGTGCTGCAAGTCTGATTTTATCGGTCTGATTTCTCCATCGATGATCAGTATCAAAGTAATCTTTTGCCACTAAAGAGATATCTTGTGTGAATGAAGTTAAACCACCGATTACACTTTCAAAGAATGTATGCCTGATACTTTGTTTGCCATTAATTAATTGAAGCATACCTTGTGCAATTTTATTTACATCAGACATAATTCACACTCTCCATAGTCATATTTAACCAACAAAAGTCTTTGAAATCTTAAAACCCAATTAAATGAAAAAGCAGCATAAATCAGAATTTTTTAATAAAGCACGCCTGTATCAGCGTGCTTTGTTATTAAAATCAATTCTCATTCGATTTGAGTGAAGGCAGTTTCGATACCAGACGCAGTGACACCGTCAGGCCTTCCAGCTGGTAGTGCGGACGCAGGAAGAATTTCGCAGCGTAGTAGCCCGGGTTATCTTCCTGCTCTTCCACGCTCACCTCGGCGGCAGCCAGCGGCTTGCGCGATTTGGTTTCCTGTGACGAGTTCGCCGGGTCACCGTCGACATAGCTCATCACCCAATCGTTCAGCCAGCGCTCCATTTCATCACGCTCGCGGAATGAACCGATCTTGTCGCGCACGATACACTTGAGGTAGTGCGCGAAGCGGCAGCAGGCAAACAGATACGGCAGGCGTGCAGCCAGACGTGCGTTGGCGGTTGCATCGGCATCATGGTATTCCGCAGGCTTTTGCAGCGACTGCGCACCAATAAAGGCAGCAAAGTCGGAGTTTTTGCGGTGCACCAGCGGCATAAAGCCGTTTTTCGCCAGCTCGGCTTCACGACGATCGCTGATGGCAATCTCCGTCGGGCACTTCATGTCTACGCCGCCGTCATCACTCGGGAAGGTGTGGCACGGCAGGTTTTCAACCGCACCGCCAGACTCGACGCCGCGAATCGCAGTGCACCAGCCGTACTCTTTGAACGAACGGTTGATGTTGGCTGCCATGGCGTAGGCGGCGTTGCTCCAGGTGTAGCCGTTGTGATTTGAGCCATCGGTCTGCTCTTCAAAATCAAAGCTATCCACCGGATTGGTGCGTATGCCATACGGCAGGCGCGCCAGGAAGCGCGGCATGACCAGGCCGAGATAGCGGGCATCTTCCGATTCACGCAGGCTGCGCCATGCGGCATATTCGGTGTTCTGGAAGATTTTGGTCAGATCGCGCGGGTTCGCCAGCTCCTGCCATGACTCCATCTGCATGACGGTCGGCGCGGTACCGGTGATGAACGGGCAGTGTGCCGCCGCGCTGATACGCGCCATTTCGCCCAGCAGCTCCACGTCCTGCGGGCTGTGATCGAAATAGTAATCGCCCACCAGGCAGCCAAACGGTTCGCCACCGAACTGACCGTACTCCTGCTCATAAATCTTCTTGAACAGCGGACTCTGATCCCAGCCAGCGCCTTTAAAACGCTTCAGGCTGCGTCCCAGCTCCTGCTTGGAGATGCTCATGAAACGGATTTTCAGCATCTCGTCGGTTTCGGTGTTATTCACCAGGTAGCTCAGACCGCGCCACGCGCTTTCCAGCTGCTGAAACTCTTCATGATGAATAATCTGGTTGATCTGCTGTGACAGCTTGTCGTCAATCTCAGCGATCAGCGCCTGGATGGTGCGATAGGTATCATTCGAGATGGTGACGGTGTTTTCCAGCGCCTGCTGCGCCAGCGTCTTCACGGCACTTTCGACGGCTGCACGCGCCTGATCGCTGGTTGGACGAAATTCTTTGTTCAGCAGGGCGCTGAGTTCATTCTCGCTGTAGTGCGAAGCGCCCTGTTGCTGCTGATGCGAAGACTGGGTCATGATTACTCCTCCTTACCTTCAGCGCTTTCATCCTGCTTCGGCAGATGGGTCAGCGCTTTCAACAGCGTTGGATCCTGCAGAATCTTACCGATCAGCTCTTCCGCACCGTTTTTGCCGTCCATGTAGGTCAGCAGATTCGAAAGCTGGGTACGCGCTTCCAGCAGGTTGCTCAGCGGTTCAACTTTGCGGGCAATCGCATCCGGTGAGAAATCGTCCATGCTCTCAAAGGTCAGTTCGACGTTAAGTTTGCCTTCGCCGTTGAGCGTGTTATCCACCTGAAACGCCGCACGCGGCTTCAGCGCTTTCATGCGCTCATCGAAGTTATCGATATCAATTTCCAGGAATTTACGCTCATCAAGGCTCGCCTGCGGCTCGAGTGGTTTACCGACCAGGTCCGCCATGACGCCCATCACAAACGGCAGCTGGATTTTGCGTTCCGCGCCATAAATTTCCACGTCATATTCAATCTGAACGCGAGGCGCGCGATTGCGGGCAATGAACTTCTGCCCACTGGATTTCGTTGGTGCCATGGTTTTCTCCATTAAGGGTGCGCGGGTAAAGTTTCGCAGGAGGCGCGCAGGTCTCGCTGCGTTGAGTTGTTACGCTCGCTTAGTCGCGGCGTCCAAAGATATTTTCCAGCTGATGCACGCCGTCTGGCGCCAGATCGCGGATGATGTCCATAAAATCGAGTTCAATCAGCCGCTGTACGCGGTCGATCATCAGCGGTGCCGGATGGCTGGGTTCGTGCTGAGCAAAGTAGTGCTTCACCTTCTCCAGCATCAGCTGCGCATCGGCGCGCGAACTGATTTGCACGCTGCGCCAGTCAGCCGTGCGAACCGCTGCGGCGGGCGCGACGACACTCGGTTCCGGCGGCTGTTCTGTTACCACGGCCGGCTGCAGCGTGCTGAGGTCAGTGGCCTGACAGCGTTCGGCGATCATGGCGATCTGCCTGCGCAGCTGCGATAGCTCCGGCACCGCCGCTTCACCCAGCTGTTCGGTCAGGGTTTCGGTAATGGTTTGCAAGCGCTCACTTATCTGTAGTACCGCTTCAATACCGGGCTGCTCGCCGCGCGCCAGCTCATCGGTCAGGCGCGGCAGACCGCCAGGATAGTCCGCAACTTCGGTCTTGCTGCCGTCGCACAGCGCTGCGGCATCGCGCAGCGTGATGCCATCCGAGGCGTAGCGCAACAGCCAGCTCTGGCGTACCGCGCTGCTCAGCGCTGATTTATCGCCCAGCAGCGCCACCGCGTTGATGCGGTAGAACGGATCCTGTTCGCCGTACTCTTCCAGTCGCGGCCATAGCGGCTCCCAGTACAGCAGCAGGGCCTGCTCAATCAGCTTCAGCCCCTGCGCATAGCCCGGCAGCCCTTTCAGCTCGGTCCAGGCGTGAGTAAGCGCTAACATCACTCGCAGGTCTTTGCTGCGGCTGAGCAAGTCAATCGCCAGCTTTTCGACTTTATTCCAGTCCGCTGATTCAGCCGGGATAATGGTCTCGCCAAACTGCTGTTCGGCTTTACCGGTACTGGCCTGCTCCATCGCCTGGTAATCCGCGTGATACTCCAGGTTGTCGCCGCAGGGGTTATCACTGCTGACCGGCGCCAGCAGCGCGTCAATATTCATCGTCATAGCGGTTGGCCTCAGGATTCAAACATCGGAGGATAAAGTCCGTTTCGTCCGGGTTTTGCCCCGCCGGCCGGGTCGAACAGCAGTGAGAACAGCTGTGCGGTGAAGTTGCCGCTGTGCACCTGGGTGTAAAGCGGGAAACCGTCGCTCTGGTTTGTCCACCAGAAGCTGGTGTAAAACTGCGGGTCGAAGCTGTCACCCGGCAGTTTCCAGTTGAGCGTTGACGGCTCGCCGTCGCCAATCACCTGTAAAATGTCCGATTGTTCGCCGTCAGTTTGCGGCTGCTGGGGCTGCGGAATGCTCAGCAGCGCCTGGTCGAGCTGCTCTGGCGTACCGCCGTTTTGCACCACGCGCAGCAGCATATTGCCGACCTGCTGATACCACTCGCCCGAGCGGGCCAGCAGCGCCGGTGACCACTCGGCAGGCGTAAAATGGCGCAGCGCGCACAGCGGATAGTTGCGGCCGACGCTGTCGCGGGCGGCAATCAGGCAGCCCATCTGGATCAGCTGACTGCCGAGCATTGGCGGCACGACAAAATTCCACACCGGCGCTTTGAGAAAGGCGCGCGACGGGGCGTTTTTACTCTCTTCACTGGTTTGCCAGTGATGCAGTCCGACCTGAAACCAGTTCGACCACTGCCGGTACAGCACATCGGGGAAGCGTCGCTTCACAAAGTCACCCGAGCTGGGCAATTTGCCGTACCAGCCGGGTGCTGCGTAATGAGTCATTATCAGGTCCTGTTTCAGGGGCAGCTAAAGCCGGGAAGCTGGAACGGGTTACGAATACTGCCAGGGGTGAACGACAACGTGACCTGATGGCCATCGACGTTAAAACTGGCCTCGCGGGTCAGGCCACCGACCGCGGTTAAACGAGCGCGATCGAAGAAGCGGTTCAGCGCCCACGGACCGCTGGTCACCAGCGTTGAGGTGGTGCCGTTGGTCAGACCAAGCTGCATCCGCACCTGGCTGGTGCCGCCCGGTCCGGGCCAGTTCACCATCTGCACCGCCTGCGGGCCGTGGCTGTAACGCAGAATCTGGCCATCGACGTCGAGCGTCAGGTTGAGAATGTCGTTATCCATTTTCACCGTACGCAGCGTGACGCGGAACGACGGCGTGGTCGCCCCGTTAGCAAAGAAGGCATCACGAATCGACTGCGCCTGCTGGAACGGACGCAGCAGCGCCTCACCGCCCGGCAGCGTTTTGCCGTCGATGCCTGGCGTGAAACGCCACGCCGCGTTGGTGGTATCCACTTTGCTGGCCAGATTGTCGCGGAAGAAGCTGTCCATCAGCCCGCTGCCCGGCGCGAACATGCGCGCCAGATCGTCCGGCGTCACTTCGCTGCGCGCATTGCGCACCAGCGGATAACGGCCGGCAATCGCCTGGCGGCAGAAGCTGCCCACTTCCATGGTGATGCGCTTGCGCACGTTATCCATATCGCGGCGCTGTGCATCGCTGCTGGCGCCCACGGCCATGCTGGAAACCATATTCTGCAGCGAACCCGGTAAGCGACCGGCGCTGGCCTGCAGGCGACTGATGGCATTACCGGACGGCGGCGGCATGCCGCTATTGGCGGCGTCCTGCACCGCCGTCAGGTAGCGGTAGAGATCGTCGATCTGATGCAGAAAATCATCCACCGCCAGCACTTTACTGCCCTGCTGCAGCGGCTGTGCCAGCTCCAGCACAGGTGCGAAGTGCACCGCCACCGCCTGCTCCGGTGCCTGCTGGGCTGCGCCCTGGCCCGGCGCCGCGCTGGCTTTGGAGGAACTGAACAGCGCTTCTAAAGTGCGCGTGGCGCTGTTGCCCGTCGCCGGCTGTGCCTGGGTACTTTGCTCATCCGGCTGTGCGCGGTTCAGCGTCAGCAGCTTACTGAGGTTAACCACCAGCTGGCGCAGTGGCGAGTGGTTGCCCGACAGCAGACGTGCGGTGTTGATGCGCTGCGACAAATCCGCGCTGCTGTTGAGCTGAATATCGCTGAGGAACTGCTCCCACTGGCGGATGTAATCCTGCACGTAAAGCTGGCGCACCGCGAGGTCGGTCTGCTGACTGTTCTCCGGCGACGCAACGCCGCCCAGTACCCAGACATCATCCTGAAACAGCGCCTGCGTGACCGGTGCGATTTGTTTATCAACGTGCTGCCAGTAACCGTCAGGCGTGAACAGGCCGGCCACGCCGTCATTGACCGATTTGCCGCTTTTGCGTGAAAACACCAGCTCACTCTGCGGCCCGCCCAGCGCCGCGAGGGTGACCGGTTGCAGGCTGCCGTCACGCTGCAGCAGGCGCTTCAGACGTCCGTAGACGCGCTGCGACAGCGGCATTTGATTAATCAGCGCCTGCTCGCGCTTTACCAGCGCGTCATCCTTCGCGTACGGCGAGGACTGAATCTGTGTCTCCAGCAACTGCTGCAGATGCCACGCCAGCTGTTTCACTTCCTGCTGCGTCACATTTTGCGGCAGTTCGCGGCTAATATTCAGCATCAGCCAGGCATGCAGGAATTTGCCGTCATAATGTTTTGGCTGATACAACATCTGGTAAGCTTTCAGCGCTTCGTAGCTGTAATCCGCATCGCTGCCGTTGTCGTTGCGCAGCCAGCGGGTGATGTTTTGCGCCACCTGCGGCAGCAGCAGCTGTTTCAGCGCTTTGTCATACAGGGTGCGCGTGGCGTCGCTGACTTCGGTACCGCGATACAGCCCCATGCGGCGCGTCAGCGGGGGATCTTCCAGCGAGAAGTCGGCACTTTTCGGCAGCTGCAGCAGCGTGTTGAGATACGGCACCAGCGCAAACAGATCGCCATTGCCCTGGCGTTCCAGCTGTTGTCCCAGCTGTTCCACCTGCGGCGTTTTACCCGCCATCTCCTGTAAATAAGCTTTGTTTTTGCTGTAGCTGGTGAGCCACAGCGCTCCGGCAATCATTACCAGCACCAGCAGCGCCAGATAGCCGGACCACAATCCGGCGCGATTGCGCAGCTCCCACCAGCGGTTGCTGCCCGCCAGGCCCGACTCCTGGAAGATGACATTTTCCAGCACGCCTTTCAGGAAGAAGCTCTGGCCTTTGTTCGGTGGGATCGGTGACTCTTTGTCGACCTGGTCCCAGCTGCCGGATTCGCCGCTGCGCTGTCCCGGCAGATGCAGGGCGCGGCTCAGCTCACCCATCACGCGGTCAAACGGCAGCCCTTCCTGCGTCCCGCTGGCGAAATAGATACCACGCGGCGCGAACTGGGTTTCAAAATCAGAGCGGGCAAACAGCGTATCCAGCGCCTCCGCCATCAGCGGACGCAGCGCAGCGAACTCCTGCGGGAACAGATAGCTCTCCGCCCGTGCCTGCGCATCGCTTTCCGCTAACAGCGTATCGGCAAGGCCGGCATCCAGACGCTGCTGCAGCAGTGAATACTCCTGCTGAAACTGACTGTTGAGCTCAAACTCTGCGGTCGACGCCTGCGCCCACGGGAAGGTAAAGCCCCAGATTTGCTCGCGCTGGGTTTTATCCAGCGAAGCGAAATAGCTGCGGAAACCTTTGAGCAGGTCGGTTTTGGTGACCAGCACATAAACCGGGAAGCGAATGCCAAGGCGATCGTGCAGCTCCATCAGCCGCTGACGCAGTGCGATCGCCTGATTGCGCTGCGCTTCCGGCGATTGCGTCAGTAAATCGGAGACGCTGAGCGTGACAATCACGCCATTGACGGGCTGACGGCCGCGATATTTGCGCAGCAGGTCGAGAAAGTGATGCCACTCGCTGGCGTCGCGCTCCTGCTGGCTCTCCTGGGTGGTATAGCGACCGGCGGTATCCAGCAGCACCGCTTCGTTGGTGAACCACCAGTCGCAGTTGCGCGTGCCGCCAATGCCGCGCAGCGCCGCTTTGCCGAACTTGTCCGCCAGCGGGAACTGCAGCCCGGAATTGACCAGCGCGGTGGTTTTACCGGCACCCGGAGCGCCAATGATCATGTACCACGGCAGCTGGTAGAGGTATTGATGGCTGAAGCGCTGCGCCCAGAAAGGCGCGCCCTTGCTGCTGGCGCGCTGGAAGTGCGCTTTTTTCAGCATGTCGGTGGCTTCGGAGAAACGGCTCGCCAGCACCTGTTCTTCATTGGTCAGGCGTTTGCGGTCCTGCTCCGGCGCATCGCTTTTGCTGGTTTCGAGGCTCGACATCAGTTTGCGGTTGAGCCAGAAGTTATACAGGCGCGGAATCGCCTGGCTCAGCCCCCACACCAGATAGAGCAGCGCAATGCTGATGATGCGGTTCTGCTCTGGCTCCAGCGGCCGCGAGTCGACAATGGAAAACACCGGGCCAATCACCCAGATGATAAAGGAGAGCGCGGTAATGCCGACAAAACCCCAGGCGAGGCGGCTGGTCAGCACCGCAAAAAGCATATTCAGCATGGATTAGTTCCCTCTCGCCAGGCCGTTGAGTTCCGCTTGCGTCGCATCCGGCGCGACCAGCAGAGTAATTTCTACGCGACGGTTGCGGGCGCGATTCTCCGCGCTGGTGTTCGGCACCAGCGGATGGCTTTCGCCACGCCCTTCGGCTTTAACCCGCGACGGTTGTGCCAGCTGCTGCTGCAGCAGGGTTTGCACCGACTGTGCGCGCGCCAGCGAGAGTTCATAGTTGGAGGCGAAGCGGGCGCTGCGAATCGGCACGTTGTCGCTGTAGCCAATCACCAGAATCTTCCCGCTGACGTTATTCATCGCGGCGGCAATGCGCTGAATCACCGCATCGTAGCGACCACGCACTTCGGTGGATGCCGAGGCGAACAGGCCATCGCCCTTCAGGGTGACCACGCTCTGGTCGGCTTCATCGCGCACCGCCACCAGGCCGGCATCAATTTCCGGCTTGAGGAACGCTTTCAGGTTCAGCGTGGCGGGCGGCGGCGGTGCCGGATTGCTGATTTTGACTTCCGGCAGCGCGGTCTGATAGATGCTGGCCAGCACCGGCGAGGTGTAGTCGCCGAGACGCCAGTTCAGGACGATGTAGAACAGGCAGGCAGCAAAGCCGGCCACCGCCGCACAGGCCCACAGTGGAATCATCGGCCGCCACAGCTTGCGCAGCACCGGCTGATCGGTGGGATGCGGTGACAGCGCCGCCGGGTAACTGCCGCGCACGCTTTTGATCATCTGCAGCAGACGCTGTTTGATGGTTTCCAGCTGCGAACGCCCGTTATCCAGCACGCGGTAGCGCCCTTCAAAGCCGAGCAGCAGACAGAAATAGATCAGCTCCAGCAGCAGGATGTGCTGACGCGGGTTTTGCGACAGCTTTGCCAGCAGCTGAAAGAACTTCTCACCGCCCCAGGTTTCATTGTGAAACGTCACCAGCAGGCCGTTGCTGGTCCACACGCCGCGGCTGCCCCACGGCGTCAGCGCCGCCGCTTCATCCAGCGCGGTGCACAGGCAGTAGCGCGCGCCGACGATCACTTCATAACTCAGCCCCGACTGCTGGCAGCTGAGCTCAAAGCGACGGATCTGATCGATCAGCTGCTGGCGCAGTCGCGCCGGATCGTCGTGCGAGACGGAGTGGCGAATCTGCGGGATCGCGTTAATCAGCGGATTCGCCGCGGCGACCAGCACATTCTGATGGCTGACATCCTGCTGTGTGACGTCACTGTTCGGTTTCTGTTGTTCCTGCATCATGCGGCGTGCTCAGTTTTGATTATTCTGACTGACTACGAATGGCCCAGAACTCCATGTTCAGGCCCGGAAACTCACCGGCCAGATGCAGCGCAAAGGCACCTGAGCGCTCCATCTCCTGCCACAGCTCGCTGTTCTTATCGAGCTCAAAATAGCTGTAGCCGGCATGCCACGGGATTTGCGGCGGCGCACCCGGCATGGCTTTCAGCGCCAGTCCCGGCAGCTGCAGCTGCACCAGATCGCGGATTTTGGTGACGGGCGCGACTTTCATCTGCGCCGGGAAGTGGGTTTTCAGCGCTTCGGCTGGCACGCTGGCTTTGACCGCCAGCACAAAGCCGAACTCGCGTACCATACTGCTTTCCGGCACCGTGGCCACGTTGAGGCCGTGCGAGCGCTGCGTCAGCGGCAGCTGGATGGCGCTCTCTTCCATCACCTGCGACAGTCCCTGGCGCAGCAGCAGCGTTAAGCGGGCAAAGCAGCTGTACAGATCGTCATGGTCATACAGCGGCAGCGCGTCCGGGGTGCGCGCCGGCATCCAGCTGCTCAATTCAGCGGCCAGCTGCAGCCAGTGACTGTAGAGCGTTTCCGGGTGCAGCAGCGGCAGATGCTGTAAGTGCGCGTGCAGGCCAAGCTGACGGTTGAGTAAGGTCAGCAGCATAAAATCGACCATGTCGGCACTGTTAAAACGGCCGGTACCCGGCGTGCGCTGGCTCAGCTGCTGGCTGCGCTGCTGAATCAGGCCGTGCAGGTCATTGAGCATGCTTTGCAGCGGCCGGCTGGCGTTGAGCGTCAGCATCGGCGGAATGTAATCGGTGTCGAGGCGCACGTGGTTATCGCTGCGTTTTTCAATCACCTGCGCCACGCCCATCGCCGTCCACTCCGCGGTGAGATCCTGTTCCAGCATCAGGCGCAGGCGCAGTTTGCCGAACTGAACGGTGGCAGAGCCGACCGCCTGAGCGTTGTCATCTTCGACTTCGGCTTCCCACGCCAGATAGCGCGCCAGTGAATCCTGCGTCTCCTGAAACGCCACCGCTTCGCGCCCGTTGCGCCGGGCCGGGATCGCCAGTACCACTTTGCTGCGATCGACATTTGCTGGCAGATCCAGCGGGGCCGGACCGTGCTGTGGCTGGCTGAAAGAAAAGAAGGTGCCGTCAGGCAGACATCCGCTGGCGGCACTCAGCGCCAGTTTTCCCTGCCGCAGCAGCGCTTCATCAAATTCGAGATCAAAAAAACCCCAGGTGTAGGCGCGCTGCGACTGCCCCCATTCGCGCAGGGTGCTGTGTAGAAAATTTTCCGACTGCTGGAAATGGTGAGGGCGCAGGAACATCCCCTCGGTCCAGACAACCTTTTCGGCTCGGTTCATAGGCATCCTTACTGCTTAACCACGCGCAGGCCGTTGATATCCGCCACAACGCGGGCATTCAACTCACCATCGTTATTTTTCCAGAACTGCCAGAATGCGCTGTCGTCGCCATCCGGGAAGGGCAGCGCAAGACGCCAGACTTTACCGTCCAGCGCCTGATACTCGGCCATGATGCCGATGAAGCGCGCTTCCGGCAGGCTTTTCGCGCTGAGGGTTTTACTCAGCTGACCTGACATCAGGAAGAACTGCTGATTGTTGAGCAGCGTGCTGCCCAACGCGGTGGCGGGCTGGTTCTGCAGGGAGTAGAAATCAGCGGACATGAATTCCGCATCGGAGGTCAGCAACATCACCCGGACTTTGAGCGGCGCACCCGCGTTGATCTGCGGATGTGCCTGAAAGTCGAGATTGTAGCGTGCAACCGGCGCCGGACTGTTGCTGCTGCAGGCGGCCAGCAGGCAAGCCAGCAGCAGTAACCCGGCGCGGCGGAGAGAAATCATCGTCATCATTCAGCCCTCCCTGCTTACCGTGTTAGTTGATGATCCAGGTGCCGCTGTTGCTGTTCTGGCACGCTTTGCTGTCGCCATCCACCGCGACGCAGGTCTTTTTCTTGCTGCTGGCGCGGGCGCGACGCTTCGGCTGGTCCGCTTTGATGGTCTGCTCATACAGCGCGCTTTTCACCACCGCGCGGAACGGGACATAACCGATCAGCTGCACCGCAGGCTGAGCCGCCGGCTGCTGCGCTTTTTTGTCATCGGCCGTTGCAGTCTCAGGCTGCGCTTCGTCTGCGGCCTGCGCCGACTCGCCAAGTGCCAGCCAGTTGTTTTCAACCTGGCCAATCACGGTGTAGGTTTCACCGCTTTTCAGCGTATCCACCACTTTGCCGCCGAAGCTGGGGCGGGTCATGATCGAAGCCGGATAGAGCGCGCGATAAGCCTCGTTCACCGGGCTGAACTGTGCCGGCGGCTGGACGGCATAACGGTGCGACAGCGTGACGCCGTCAACGGTGCTGCTGACAATCGTGTCGTCTGTCATCTTTGGCGGTGCTTTACAGCCAGCCACTGCGAAAACAAACATCAGGCCCAACGCCATACGGAGATTCACCATTTTCTTCATGTTTAGTTCCATTAACGCCTAAAAAGTGGCCAGAGGCCGGTTAAGAGCAAAATGAACCGTGCGCACGGCTGGAGCCGGCGTCGATTCAGTACCAGTTAAAAAGTTGACCCTTTAATGAGTGTGGCTAACGCATCGCGCCAGCGAGGCAAAAATTGATCAGTCTGAATTAAGTATTAAAAATGCAACATTAGTGACAGGGATGATGTCGGAAGAATTCTGATCGTTTCACAAACGATCAGCAACATGATCAATTTTTGCTAAGCGAAGGGGTCGGCCACAGCCAAACCTCGGTTTCTCTTATGCCATCCCTGGGTTAAAAACTATCACGTTCAATGAATCTGGTTAATCGGTAACGATTAAGAGGATAACAGCAACAACTTACGGCATTCGCTGACAGTATTGCTATTTATTGAGATATATCAACAACATATAAAAGACTGGAAACATCATAGCTACCGCACGAGCCAGGTAAAACCTGCCCGTGAGCATGCAATCACAATCCATTTGTTAATGTCTGACGGAAGTTTACAGAAGCCTGACAAAATTTCAACGCGCCGCTAGCAGAGGAAATTAGTTCAGTAAAGGTTAACAAATATTTTTAATGCAAATTTGCGTCACTTTTGCCCGTAAACCTAAGACTATTCTTAGCAATCCATTAAAACTGTGAAAGATTGTAAATGAAAGATGAAATTTTGCTCGCGCGATCATTAAAAATTGTCATAAAAAAATGGCGCTGAGCGGCACGCATTTTGTCTGAGCGCAATAAAACCCAGGCAGGCGGTAAAAAAGGGGTGATAAAGGCAAACTGGCAGTTAAAAAAACCAGCCAGGCGGACCAGGCTGGTTTAATTCGCTAAAATGGCGGGTATCGGGATTGTTAAGCAGTCAGAATAGATTGCAGCTCAGGCAAGGTTTTCACCTGCCAGGTGGGCGTGATGTGCGCCGGCAGCGGACGCGTGCCGTGATCGATCCAGCAGGTTTTCACGCCGGCATTCATACCACCGAGAATATCCGATTCCGGCGTATCACCGACCATTAATACCCGGCGGCGATCGGGATTCCCCAGCAGCTGCAGCGTATGGTCAAAAATCGCCGCATCCGGCTTGGGCACGCCCACCTGTTCGGAGATCACCAGCGCGTCAAAGTAGTCACGGAAACCGGTGCGTTCAAGGCGTGCCTGCTGCAGCGCCGTGAAGCCGTTGGTGATGATGGCGATTTTGACTTTGCCCTTGAGCGTATCCAGCAGGCGGGCTGCGCCATCCAGCGGCAGGCAAATCTCGGCCATCGCATTGAGAAAGTCGCTGTTCAGCACTTCCGGCGCCACGCTGAGTTTTTCACCCCACAGCGTGAAGCGGCGCGTCTGGAGCTGCAACGCTGAAATGGTGCCGTTCTGGTAATCGACCCACAGCGGTTTATTCACCGCCTGATAGTCAGCATAATCCTGATCGCTAAAGTGCACGTCGTAGCTGGCAAACATGCGCTGCAGGCCGGCAAACGCGTCAAAATGAAAAAGTGTGTCATCCGCATCGAACAGGATGCAGTCCCAGTCGTTTAACATAGTGCCCCTTTTGAATGACGTCAGAGCGTGAGCGCCATAATGATGGCATCCTCGCGCCCGCTGGCGGTGGGATAGTAGTTTGGCCGCACGCTGACCTGATGAAAATCCAGCTGCTGATACAGCGCAATGGCGGGCTGATTGGAGGCGCGCACCTCCAGCCACAGCGTCATCACCGCACGCTGCTCCAGTTCGGTAATCAGCTGCTGTAGCAGCTGACGCGCATAGCCGCGGCGCTGGAACGCGGGATCGACCGCGATGTTGAACAGCGACGCTTCATCCAGCACCACCTGGGTGATGGCGAAGCCGGCCAGCTGGCCGTCCGCGTGCAAGCAAAGATTGACGTAACGTTCGCCCTGATTACTGGCAAAGGTCTGCTCGCTCCACGGAAACGCATGCGCGCGGCGCTCGATCTCCAGCAGCCGCGGCTGTAAATCAGGGGTGATGAAAGAGATGGCTGTCATGGTTACACATCTGTTGCCACAGCGCGCGTTTGGCCGCGCCGCTGCTGATTAATTCATTGAAAACGGCGCTGGTGAACGTGATGCCGTTAAAAGGATGATCGCTGGTCACGCCCAGCAGCCAGCCGGCACAGTCGACCTGCTCCGGCAGCATCGGCAGCTGTTCTGGCGTCAGCGTCATTACCTGCCCCGGCTGAATGCTCAGCGTCCGTAGTACGTCGCGCACCAGCGGCTCCTGCAGATCCGGCGCCTGCTCAGCGACCAGCACCAGCCGCGTGTCCGGCGTTAGCGTGACGGCAATTTCACCTTGCAGCACGCGCGGACGTCGCAGCTGATACTGCGTAATCCCCATTTGCTGTAGAAGCCAGTCGCGCCTTGTGCTCATGCTGTTACCTGTAATCCTGCCAGAATGCGACGCTATGCTAGCAAACCCATCGAACATGCGCCAACAAAGCACTATAATCGCCGCTCTGATTTAACAGGAGCGTTCCATGTCTGCTTTTACCCCGGCCAGCGAAGTGATTCTGCGCCACAGTGATGAATTTACCGCCCGCCACGTACTGTTCGCCGGCGACCTGCAGGATGACCTGCCCGCCCAGCTGGAGACCGCGTCGAGCCGCGTGCACACTCAGCAGTACCATCACTGGCAGAACCTCAGCCGTCGCCTCGGTGAACGGGCAGTGTACGGGCTGGTGGCCGGTGCGGCCGACGTAGCCGGTTGCGACACGCTGGTCTATTTCTGGCCGAAGAACAAACCGGAAGCGCAATTCCAGCTGCAAAACCTGCTGTCGCTGCTGCCGCTGGGCTGCGATATTTTTGTCGTCGGTGAAAACCGCAGCGGCGTGCGCAGCGCCGAAGGCATGCTGGAGAACTGGGCGACGCTGGAGAAGATCGACAGCGCGCGCCGCTGCGGGCTGTATCACGGCCAGCTGACGCAGCAGGCCAGCTTTGACGCCAGCGCGTTCGGCAATCGCTATCAGCTGGACGATCTCACCATTCATACCCTGCCAGGCGTGTTCAGCCGCGACGGGCTGGATATCGGCAGCGATCTGCTGCTTTCCACTCTTACGCCGCATACCAAAGGCAAAGTGCTGGATATCGGCTGTGGCAGTGGCGTATTAGCCGCCGCGCTAGCGCAGCATTCGCCGAAAGTCCGGCTGTGGCTGTGCGATGTGCACGCCGCCGCCATCGAGGCGAGTAAAGCCACGCTGGCCGCTAACGGCCTGGAAGGCGAAGTGTTTGCCAGTAACGTGTTCTCAGACGTCAGCGGCCGTTTTGATCTGATCATCTCTAACCCGCCGTTCCATGATGGTCTGCAAACCAGCCTTGATGCCGCCCACACGCTGATTCGCGGTGCGGTGAAGCATCTAAACAGCGGCGGCGAGCTGCGCATCGTGGCCAACGCCTTCCTGCCTTATCCGCAGGTGCTGGATGAAACCTTCGGTAACCATGAAGTGCTGGCGCAGACCGGCCGCTTCAAAGTATATCGCGCCGTATATGGCCGCGGCGCGAAAGCGCGCTAAGCGTAGTAAAATCCGCGATGCGACGGGGAAAACGTTGCTTTTTGCAGCAGTCGTTTCACCGTCGCAAAATATGTGTTGACGCAATGAGTAAAATCTCTAAAATGCGCCTCCGTGGTTAGCAATACTGTAATGTATTGCAGGTAGGCGAAGGTGGCGGAATTGGTAGACGCGCTAGCTTCAGGTGTTAGTGTCCTTACGGACGTGAGGGTTCAAGTCCCTCTCTTCGCACCAATAATCACAGAGTTTATATCGCGTGCACTGCGCGAAGGTGGCGGAATTGGTAGACGCGCTAGCTTCAGGTGTTAGTGTTCTTACGGACGTGAGGGTTCAAGTCCCTCTCTTCGCACCATGCGGTGATATAAACAGACAACTACGATGCGAAGGTGGCGGAATTGGTAGACGCGCTAGCTTCAGGTGTTAGTGTTCTTACGGACGTGAG
The DNA here is from genome assembly GCF_059730845.1 of gamma proteobacterium symbiont of Scutellera amethystina. Taxonomy (NCBI): domain Bacteria; kingdom Pseudomonadati; phylum Pseudomonadota; class Gammaproteobacteria; species gamma proteobacterium symbiont of Scutellera amethystina. The sequence goes on along the minus strand of NZ_AP035935.1, from coordinate 726,806 downwards.
GGTTCAAGTCCCTCTCTTCGCACCACGTTGTCACACTTCTTCTGCAGTACATCCCCATTGATTGTTACCGCTGCTATCACGCCTTTGCGTGATATTGTCGTTTCTGCTCGCCGTTAAATGACGTGAAAATTCACCGAGATAGCCGCCAGACCGCCAGCCAGCGCCAGGCAGGAAGGCAGCAGCAGATAATGACGCAGACGATGGTGGAACAGCATCACCACGGTAAGCAGCAGCGCGACGATCATCACTAAGCGCCACTGACTGAAACTCGGCTCCCACAGTGCAAACACCGGCATGGCCGCGCAGGGCAGCAATACGCCCCAGCCGCTATCCAGACGTTTTCCCATCACCCAGCTTACGCCCCACAAGCCGCAGGCGGCCATCATCGCCATGATCATCGCGCAACCCTACAAATGATAAATATTCCTATTATCATATGACAATACTTCTCATCTTGCAGCGAATTTTTTGCCCTGCCCGCGCCGGATGACAGAATTACTGGAAAATGATAGATTGCCGCCGATAACTATTTTGATAACACAGCAAAAACGTGCTCACTATCCGCGTTGTGGGATTATTTCCTGCGGGTAGCGCTTTGATATTTCAGGGCTGTCACGAGTAATAATAATGAAATTACAATCTTATGATGAGTTGAAACACAGCAAGTATCGGCTGTCGCTGATGCTATTTTTGTTTTTGAATGTCGCCGTTTCGCTTTTTTGTCTGCTGCCGTTTTTCGGCACGGATAATCCCATCAATTCGCTGCCGGTAACACTGGTGGCGGGCTTTAGCACCACGCTGCTGGCGCTATGTTTAATCGCGCCAAATCTAAAATTCCCGTTATTAAATCCTGTCGCATTGCTATTAGGCGCGCTGTGGGCCTGGCATATCAATCATCGTTACCATCTGGTGTTTTATTTTGACGGTAGCTTTTTAATAATCAGTCTGCTGAGCGTATTTTTTATCAGCGCGATTGCCCTGAGTGATTATTTGCTTGCGTTCTGTTTACATATTACGCCACCGGTATTAACCGTACTGTTACTGGATGATGGTCAGCATTTAATGACCATTCTGTTCACCATTACGCTGCCGCTGATCGGCTTCTCGCTGCACCATTTGATGCGCCGCCGCTTCGACACCTTCACCCTGCGGCTGGTGCGCCAGCTGTATGAGGAGAAGCAAAGTTTCAGCGACCTGAGCATGCTCGATCCGCTCACCGGCCTGTATAACCGGCGCGGGCTGAAGAACCGGCTGGATACCATCATGGAAAATCATGCCGGCAGCCACTTTGTGCTGCTGCTGGATATCGATCACTTCAAGGCCTACAACGATAACTACGGTCATGCCATGGGCGATCAGGCGCTGGCGCGGGTGTCGGTTGCCATTCGCGATGCGGTGCGCTCGCGCGATGTGGTGACGCGCTACGGCGGCGAAGAGTTTCTGGTGCTGATGACCAACGTTAATGCCTCGATTGCCATGAAGCTGGCCGAACGCATCCGTCAGTACGTGGTTGATCTGGAAATTCCCCACCGCTTCAATGATAAAGTCTCGACCCACGTGACCATCAGCGCCGGTATCGCGCCGATTTTCGCAGAAGACTTCGACCAGGCGGTGGCCAACGCCGACCGCGCGCTGTACGTGGCGAAGAATCAGGGGCGTAACACCATTCTGGCGTGGGAGGATTTACCGAAGCTGGCGCCGGTAAGCAGCGATCTGGTGTAAGCGGTGCGGCGACAACGCCGCGCCCTCTCCGGGGGATTTCACGCAAAATGCGCGGCAGCCAGACAGTGAGCGCTGCTGGCATCTTGCTCAGTGAATCGGGAACGATTATCATTTGTTTTTCGCTTCCCGTTTTCACTCAGGAGCCGCATGGCCATCATCACGCGTCAGGATCATCGCTTTAGCGCGCATCCGCTGATCTTTATGCAGAGCGATCGCAGCTTAGCCAGCGCGCTGGAAGATCTGATGTGCGACCAGCGCAGCTACATGCGGGAAAACGTGAAGCTGGGCAAGCCGGCCCCCGCAGGCACCCTGACGCTGGCCGAATGGTCCACACCGTTTCACTATCGCCGCCTGACGCAGCGCTACAGCGACTATCTCTATCGCCACCATCCCGATGTTCCGCAGGAAGCCAAACCGCTGCAGTCGCTGTGGGCCCAGTGGTATTTTGGCCTGCTGCTGCCACCATTAATGCTGGCGCTGCTGCAGGAGCCGCGCGCGCTCGACTGCTCGCCGCAGCGCATCCACGTTGAGTTCCACGAAAACGGCCATCCCTGCGCCTTCTGGATTGATGTGCAGGAGGATGAGGATGCGCGCTATCTCAATCCGCAGCAGCGTATCGAACGCCTGATTCAGCACGGCCTGATCCCCGCCGTTAACGGCATGGCGCAGCACGGTGATATCAACGCGCGGCTGATCTGGAACAACTTAGGCTTCTCGTTTTACTGGTTCCTTGGCGAACTGCAGCAGCAGCTGCCTGCGGCCACCCGGCATCAACTGGAACAGGCGCTGTTTTTCAGCAAATCCCTGTCCGACGGCAGTGATAATCCGCTGTATCGCACCATGATCCCGCGCAACGGCGCGATGGAGCGGCGCAGCTGCTGCCAGCGCTATCGCATTCCGGAAGTCGAACGCTGCGGTAACTGCACGTTAAATGCCGTGTAAGCGCGGCGTATTCTGTTACAGATTCTCCGTTTCTCCCGTTTACAGCTTTCCCGCCTTATGGCAGCTTTTACGCTCTGTTTTTACCGGAGAAAAAAATGAGCCTGGAGTCGGTACGGCACTTCTTTGCCGAACACGCACCGGATATCGACATCATCGAGATGCCGGAAAGCACTGCCACCGTAGAACTGGCCGCACGCGTACATGGCGTGGCGCCGGGGCAAATCGCCAAAACCCTGTCGCTGAAAGTGAAAGAGAGCGTGGTGCTGATTGTCACGCGCGGCGACGCCCGGCTGGATAACCGCAAGCTGAAGGCGGCGCTCGGGGCAAAAGCGCGCATGCTGAGCGTGGATGAGGTGGTGAACTGGACCGGCCATCCGGTCGGCGGCGTGTGCCCGTTCGGGCTGGAAAATCCGCTGACCGTCTATTGCGATGTGTCGCTGCGCAGTTTCGATGAAGTGTTACCTGCGGCCGGTTCGATTCACAGCGCGGTGCGCATTTCGCCGCAGCGCATGGCTGAGCTCACGGCGGCGAAATGGATTGACGTCTGCGAGGCGCGTTAACGCGTCTCTTTCGCCACCGCCCCGGATATTTCGATGCCGCGCGTCTCGCGGCCAAATGCCACGAACACGCAAATCAGCACCGCCACCGTGCCGGCGACAATCGCCATGCCCAGTCCGTAGTTACCGCCGTGGGCTTCGGCAATGCGTGACTGCAGCGTGGCGTTGACCGAAGCAATTAAATTCCCCAGCTGATAAACGAAGCCCGGCAGTACCGCACGCGCATTGGCCGGCACCAGCTCGGTCAGGTAGGTCGGTACCACGCCCCATGCGCCCTGCACCATAAACTGCATCAGGAACGCGCCGATCCCAATCGCCCAGGAACCGCTGGAGAACGCCCACAGCGGCAGCACCGGCAGCGCCAGAAACGACGCCAGCATGATGGCTTTTTTACGCCCGATACGCTCGGACAGCGAGCCGAACGTAATGCCGCCGAGCATCGCCGCGATGTTATAGCCGATGGCGATAATGCTCACCGTGTGGGCGTCAAACTGGTGCTGCACTTTCAGGAACGTCGGATAGAGATCCTGCGTGCCGTGGCTGAAGAAGTTAAAACAGGCCATCAGCAGCACCATGTAAATACAGATTTTCCAGTGCTGGCGGATGATGGGCAGCAGCGCGTGATTCTCTTTACGCTCGCGTGCCGCCAGCCATACCGGCGATTCCGGCACTTTAAAATAGATAAACGGCAGCAGCAGAATCGGCAGCGCGCCAATCAGGAACATGCCGCGCCAGCCCACCTGTTCGAAGAACAGGCCAAACACTATCGACGCCAGCAGATAGCCGCACGGATAACCGGCCTGGAAGATGCCGGACATCAGGCCGCGCGAACGGTCGGGAATGGTTTCCATCGCCAGCGAAGAGGCCACGCCCCAGATGCCACCCATCGCCACGCCGTAAATCACGCGGAAGGTCAGGAAGGCAGCAAAGTTGGGCGACCATGCCGACAGCAACTCAAACAGCGAAAACAGCACGATGTTGAGCATCAGGATCGGCCGGCGGCCATATTTTTCCGCCAGCCGGCCAAAGATCAATGCGCCCACCGGTCGTACGGCCAGCGTCAGCATAATGGCAATGGAAACATCGGAGACGCTGGTGTTGAAGTAGCGCGCAAGATCGCTGAGCACAAACACCAGAATAAAGAAGTCGAACGCATCCAGCGTCCAGCTGGCGAAACTGGCGAAAGCCACGTTGCGCTGGGTCGCAGTCCAGTTAAACATAAGGGTATCCTGTCTGATTGCTTCCGGCTCGCGGCCAGATTTTTATTGGAACGTTATCCAGCGAATGGTTGCACTGGTTATTATTGTGTTAACCATTTGTATATAGCATGTCAGAAAGGCGCCGCGCGGCGGGGAATTGTCAGCGAGTGATTCGCGATGTAAGGAAGCGTGTCGGCAGGAAAGCGGCGCACGGTACTCCGGCCGGGAGACCGCGCGCCGCAGCAAAATCTCAGCGTTTCAATCCGTTGAACGTCTGCTCAATCACTTCCAGCAGCAGCGGATTGTTTACGTTCTGCATCACATGCACCAGCGCGCCCGCGTCCGCCGGCACGCCGACGTCCAGCCGCAGCGGCGTGCGATAGCGCCAGGTCTTGCCGCGCGTGGCACCGGGACGCAGCTCGATATCGACGTGATAATCCACGCCGTCCGCCACGCGCTGGTTGAGCAGCCAGGCAATGACCAGCGCATCGTGGATCCAGCAACCCGGCAGATGGCGGGTGCGGATGGAGTAATCAATCCACGGTCGCAGCGTTTCGCGCACAAACTGCGGCAGTGGATGATCGCAGGCGGTCAGACGCGTGAGATCCTGATGGGTCAGCAGCGTCTGCGTGGTGGCATCCATCGGCACCAGCGTGATGGTGGCGCCGCTGTGCAGCACCTGATGCGCCGCTTCCGGATCGAGGCCAAAATTGGTGTCTTTGATGTAGTCGTCCAGCGCGAATACGCCGCCCATGATGACGATCTCCGCTACGGAATCCGCCATCTGCGGATAGCGCTGCAGCGCCTGCGCCACGTTGGTCAGCGGGCCTATTGCCACCAGCGTAAACTCGCCGGGATTGTCGCAAATCAGCTGGCCCATCACGCCCGCCGCATCGTTGCCGTCCGCTGCCACCGTCTGCGGCTGGCGCACGCCGCGCCACAGTTCGCCCAGCGCCGGGTCGGCGACGTTATCCAGCCGCGCGCGCCACGGCGCCGGATCTTCGCGCAGCGCCTGCAGCGCGCCCTGCACCACCGGAATGTTCAGTCCGAGCCGCTGCAGCAGATCTTTAGCCACCCGCGCTCCCACCGCGCTCGGCGTGTTGCCACTCACGGTGGTGATCAGCTCAACGGCCAGCGCGCGTGACGCCAGCGCTAAGGCCAGCGCCAGCCCGTCATCGGTGTTAGCGCCAGCAATACCATTCCCCGGATCACAATCAATAATTAGTCTTTTCATAATGTTATATATTTATTTTTGTTGAGATAGCTGGCAGCCACAGGACTCACCGATCTCCAGATGGTGAGGAAATTCGGCCAGCTGCGCCTCGCCATGACCGTTTTTCAGCATGGCGATGGCGCTGCGTGCCATTTCGCGCAGCGGCTGGCGCACGGTGGTGAGCGTGGGCACATGAAAGGCCGATTGCTCGGTACCGTTGAAACACACCAGCGCGACATCGTGCGGCACGCGCAGACCGTGTTCGGACAGCGCGCGGATACAGCCAATCGCCTGCCCTTCGTTACTGGTAAACAGCGCGCGCGGCACCCGGCCGCTGGCAATCATGCGCTGCCCGGCGTCGTAGCCGCCCTGGCGTGAATAGCCGGCCGGAAAAATCAGCGCTTCATCTACCGTCAGCCCGTGCTGCGCCATGGCGTCGCGCCAGCCCTGAATACGATCCTGCGCGTTAAGCATCTCACGCGGACCGCTGATCATGCCGACCTGCTGATAGCCGTGGCTGAGCAGATGCGCCGTGACCTGACGCGCCGCTTCACGTTCGTTCACGCACAGCATGCTGACGCCGGGGCGCGGTTCGATGCGGTCCAGCATCACCAGCGGCGTTCCGCTCGCCTGGATGACATCAATATAGGGATGGCGATCGACGCTGGTGTAAAACAGGCCATCCACCTGGCGATTCAGCAAACCCTGAATCAGCTCCAGCTCGCGCTGGCGATCGTCGCCGGCATCGCCCAGCAGCATTACGTGGCCGTGGTTCAGCGACTCCTGCAGCAGCACGTGCGCCATTGAGGCGACAAACGGGTTTGCGATATTCGGCACGATCAGGCCAAAGGTTTTGGTACTGCCTGAGGCCAGCGCGCGCGCCACCGCATTCGGGCGATAGCCGGTTTGCTGGATGGCGGCCAGCACGCGCTGACGCGTGGCTTCGGCCACCGGACGCGGTCCGTTGTTGATCACATAGCTGACCACCGCCACCGAGGTTCCGGCGGCTTTGGCGACGTCACTGCGTGTCACATTTCCGGTTGGGGATTTCGCCAATATTGCCTCTGCGTTAATGCCGCTGGCCGGGAGTACCGGCCAGCGTAATCAAAGAATGTTGCACGATCCTGCGCGTCAGATAGCATCCTCCGGCAGATTCAGATCGCGTCCGCGCGTTTCCGGTGCCACAAAGGTGGTGAGGAAACCGATGGTCGCCATGGCCGAGAAGTACACGGCAATCGGCCACCAGTGGCCGGTAAACGACAGCAGCGCCGCCGCCACCAGCGGTGCGGTGCCTCCTGAAAGGATAGACCCCAGCTCTTTGGCAACCGCCATTTTGGTGTAACGGTGTTTGACGCCAAACATCTCCACGCCCCACGCCGCCTGCACGCCAAAGATGCCCAGCGACGCCAGCGCCATGCCCACCACAATCACCGGAATCACGATGGCCGGCTCGCGGCTGTCCATCAGGCTAAAGGCGGGCCAGGCGTAGACCATCAGTAACAGGCAGAAGCCGCGATAGGTGATGCGTCGGCCAAAGCGATCTGACAGCCAGCCGGCAAACGGGATGATCAGGAAACCGAGCAGCGAGGCGATGAACACCGCGGTGGTCGGCACCGATTTGTCCAGCATCAGCACTTTGGCGACGTAGCCGACGATAAAGCCCTGTGCCAGATAGGACGGGCCGTTCTCACCGATGCGCAGGCCCACCATGGTCCAGAAGGCGCGGCTGCGCTGCCAGAAGCTGCGGCTATCGGGTTGCGTCGCGCTTTGCGCCAGCGTTTCATGGCGCTGCGCCTGCAGTTCCGCCTGCTGACGCTCAAACACCGGCGTTTCACGCAGATGACGGCGAATCCACAGCGCGACCGCAGCAATCAACACGCTGCTGAGGAACGGAATACGCCAGCCCCAGTCGAGCAGCGTGGCTTTATCCATCTGGATCACCGCCAGCCACACCAGCGACGCAATCAGCGTGCCGCTGTTGGAACCAAGCGCAATCACCGACGACACCAGGCCACGGCGCTCAACCGGCGCGTATTCACCCAGCATCACCGTGCCGCCCGAGAGCTCTGCGCCTGCGCCCAGCCCCTGCGTGAAACGCAGCAGCACCAGGCAGGCCGGCGCCCACAGACCAATCGTTGCATAGGAAGGAATCAGGCCGATCAGCGTGGTCGAAGCGCCCATCAGAATGATGGTGCTGATCATCACTACCTTGCGGCCCTTGCGATCGCCAATCCAGCCAAACAGCAGCGCCCCGATTGGGCGCGCAATAAAGCCGACCGACCAGGTGGCAAAGCTGGAGAGCAGCGCCATCGCCGGGGTGGCTTCGGGGAAGAATACATCGCCAAAAATGATGCCGGCAGCGAGGCCATATAGGGCGAAATCCGCGTATTCCATCGCGGTGCCCAGCCAGCAGGAGAAGGTGGCGCGCCAGAAATCTTTGCGCCCGGAGGTGGTTTCCAGCCGCGCATCGGCGGCGGAAGCGGGTGAACCTTGTTGCGTAACGGAGTGATGTACCGTCATAACCATTTCCCTGAAAGAGGTGAAAACAGTAAACGCCCATCCGTGGGTCGGTTCCCTGGCAACAAGCGGAACTCCCCGGTGGCGACGTTCAGTAGGCAAACCTGGATGAAAGGTCAGTAAAGAATTCCCTGGTGTTGGAATTCATCTATTTGCCTGATTTCGCCGATGTTTTTTTCATCGATCGCATTAGCACGGCAAATGTAACTGGGTCATCTCAAGGCCAACTTCGTCTCTGGCACCGTGAGTTGTCACTGTGAAGACAGTCTATCTACGCGCGTAGATAAATCAAGTGATCAACAGGAAAATAATTAACTTATCTTCACAATGGCGCAGGAGAAAAAGATAAAATTGGCGTTAATTCATGACATTACATTACAGCCAGCGTCATAAAAAAATCCACGCACGCTGCGTGATTAACGACTATTGCTTATCATTGGCAAAAACGGCGACCAAACTTTCACCGCGCCGTTTTCGCACATTTCAGTTAAGTTTTGATGACACCCGGGCATTATTCTTAAAACCGCCCGGGCCGCGCGAAATCCTGCGCGCCTGCAGTAGACTGGATGACCTTCACTCAGGAGCATTATGACCATTATCCTCATGCGACACGGCAAGCCAGACCATCCGGTAAGCGGGCGCTTTACGGCGCGGGCGCTGGCGGACTGGTGTGAAGGCTACGACCAGGCGGTGATTTGTGATGCGCCGCCGCCGCGCAGTATGGCGATTGCGCGCATGGCCAGCGTAATTGCCTGCAGTCCGTTGCCGCGTGCGCGTTCGTCGCTGGCGCGGCTCGGTCTGCAGGCGCAGGACGTGGATGAGGTGTTCAGTGAAGTGGCGATGCCGCTGCTGCCGTTTGCGCGCCTGCATCTGCCGCTGACGCTGTGGCTGGCGCTGCTGCGCCTGCTGTGGCTATGCGGTTACGCCGGACGCGTGGAATCAGTGCAGCATGCCCGGCAGCGCGCGCAGCGGGCGGCAGACAAACTGATTGCCCTGTCGCAACAGGGCACGGTGCTGCTGGTGGGCCACGGTATTATGAACAAACTGATTGCGCGCCAACTGCGCAAGCGCGGCTGGCAGGCAGAAAAACACGCCAGCAGCCGCCACTGGAGCAGCGCGATTTATCACCGGCCGTTTATTTGATGGCGGCCGTCGCACTCAGGACAATAGCTGAAAGTAGCTCAGGACTTCGCAGCCGGTGCCAGCCTGCGGCGTGGCGATAACCTTCATCTGCGTCAGATCGATCAGGCTAAGCGAACCGTCACCCTGATTAGCGATCAGCAGGCTGCGGTTATCGGCGCTAAAACAGCCATCCATCGGCTGATTGCCGACCGCAACGTCACCCAACGGATTAAGCAAGTCGTCAAACAGCGTCACCACTCCTTCCCCGTCGCCAATCGCCACCAGCCGCTCACCGTTGGCGCTGAAGCGCACCACCTGGCACGGCTGCTGATGGCCGGGCAGCGTGATGCGCTGGCGGATACGATGGCTCTGACGATCCACCACGTACAGCAGCGGCGCGTCTGCCGCGCTGGCCACCAGGTAAGGGTGCTTTGGCGAGGCGGCAATGCCGGCAATCGGTCCTGGCAGCAGGATGTTATCAATGATGCGCCCTTCCGCCTCGCACAAATCCACCACCGTGATGCTGGCGTCCTCTTCGTTTTCAGTAAACAGCTTGCGGCCGCTGGGCGACAGCGTCAGCCGGTGCGCGTTGTGCGACGGCAGCCGGATGGTTTTCTCCAGCGTGTCGCTGTGCGGATCGATCACTGCCACCGCGGCACTGTGTTCACAGCAAAGATACACTTTGCCATCGCGCCCCAGCTGGCCGCTGTGCGGCGCCTTGAGCGGTGACAGATCGATAAAGCCGCTAATCTGCCGCCGGCGCAAATCGATAATCGCCACCTTGTGCCCCGGATGCGGATTGTCGCCGTGGACGCCATCACCGTAGATCGGCACATACGCCTTCTCCAGCGCGGGCAGCATCAGCAGCTCATGCGGTCGCGGCGGTAAGGCATTCAGCTCCTGCTCAACGGCGAAGCTGTCGGGATTGAGAAACAGCACGCGGTTGCCCTGCTTATCAACCGCCAGTAACCCACGCTTGTGTGGCTGCATAGTGCCTCCTTTTTTTCGTTGCCTGCTTTAAGCGTAGCTAACCTGCTTCCGCGTTGGGCAAGCGGCGGCCAGGCCAGAGGAAAATACAGCGCGGTTAACGGACCGCCGATCGCTCATTTTTATTCCGCGCCGCAGCCTGCGCCTGCAGAGGGGTATTTTATTAGGAATAGTCTTAATCGAGCAAAAATAAAAAACGCACTCCCTCATCATTTTATTGATACCTCTTTTTAGCCATCCCGGATCCCGGCGTTTCCGGTAAATCTGAAAGCGAAAAAAATTCGTAGCCTTGCCGCTGCGGATCGATTATTAAGCAAGGGTAGTCTTTTTACACACAGCCGTCAGGACACATAAGCGCGCTCAAGCCGCCAGCATCAGGGAATCTTTGCTCCCCATAATCACAATAATCAGGTGCATCATGACAAAAAAACGTCTCCAGCCAGCCCTTACGCTCTGGCAACACTGGCAGAGAATCGCCTTTACCGGCCAGACATTACTGCAGAAAAAACAGCATACTGCGCTCTGCGCGCCGGAATATGATCCCAGCGAAGAGGACAATATCGTGTTGCTTTCGGGTGAGAAAGCGCTGCCGGAAATACCCAAAAAAATCTGGATGTACTGGGAAAATGAATATTTACCGAAATCGATGGCGTTAAATATCCAGCAGCTGCGTCAGGATAATCCCGACCATCAGGTGTATGTATTAAACCGTTTAACGCTTAAAGAAGTCCTGCCGGATTTTATTTTTACCTCGACACAATTAAGTGAGCAGCAAAAAAGTGAAGTCATTCGCCTCGAATTATTATTACGCTACGGCGGTATTGCGATTGACTGCAGCACGCTGTTATTTGAAGACCTGAGCTGGGTGCACCGTGCGCATCAGGAACGCCGCATGGATGTGATTGGCTATTACCGTGAAATTGCCACCGTCAACTATCTGGCACCGGTGATTGAAAACTGGTTTCTTGCCGCTGCGCCCAATAATCCTTTTATTCGCGAGTGGCAAAAACAGTACGCGCCGATCAAGCATCTGGGGGCGCACAACTATTTTAATGAGCTGGCAAAGCGCGATGATTTTGCCCTGCTGACGCAGAAAATCGCCGAGCCCGCACAGCAGCTGGGTTCGCTGGCGCAGCAGGCGGCGATGCGCGAACATCGCCGCGTGAACCTGTATCTGCGTAAATGTGAGGCCAACGCCTATTACTATCAGCGGCTGAGCAACTGGCAAAGTGACGCCTTTGCGCACACGGTGCTATTCCATCAGCGCCCGCATACGCCGCCGCCGGTGATCAAGCTGAGCGGCATTGAGCAGCTGCATCTCGACTTCAATCTGCGTCTCGGTAACTATAACCGTCGCAGCCTGCTGGGGGCGATGATGCAGCCCACAGCACCGCTCAGCGCGCCGCTGGCCTCACCCATCAACAAAGCGCGTGCGTAGCCAGTGGATAAAGGTGGTGACGGCACGCGGTACCTGCGCTGCGTAAGGCCGCACCACCCACAGGCGGTCGGCAAAGGCATCGACCGCCTGCCACTCCGGCAGCACCTGCTGCAGCGTGCCGCTGGCCAGCGCCGCGCTGGCGCTGAAGTCCGGCAGCATGGCAATGCCCAGCCCCTGCAGCGCAGCGTCACGAATCGACTCGCTGTTATTAGTGGCGAAATTACCCTGAATCTTCACCTGCACCGTTTCGTTGTCATCGCTGTGCAGACGAAAGCGCCACTGCGGCGACTCCAGCCCGCGCGGATAATAGAGGCAGTTATGCTGCTGCAGCGCCTGCGGCGTATCTGGCGTACCGTGACGGGTCAGATAATCCGGCGCGGCCACCAGCAGCGTGCGCGTTTCACACAGCGGCAGCGCGACGTGCGTTTCCGGCAGCTGCTGGCTGTGGCGAATGGCGAGATCGAATCCTTCGCTGCCCAGCGACACCAGCCGATCGCTGACGTTAAGCTGCAACCGCACCTGCGGGTAGTCGCGCAGAAAGTCGCCGATAATCGGCACCAGCTGCTGCCGGGCAAACGCCACCGGCGCGCTGATGCGCACCAGGCCGCGCACCGGCCCGGCTTCGTCACGCACGCTAAAGAAGCTCTGCGCGATGCGCGCAAACGGCTCACGCAGGTCGTCCACCAGCTTTTCACCGGCCGACGTCAGCCGCACGCTGCGCGTGGTGCGCTGCACCAGCGCCACGCCCGCCATCTGCTCCAGTTCTTTGACTTTCTGGCTCATCGCCGCTTTACTGACATCCAGGCGTTCAGCCGCGCGGGTAAAACTGCCCTGTTCCGCCAGCACCGTCAGCCAGTGCAAATGCACCCAGAGTGCATCGGTTTTAATTTCTTTCATCAGGATTGTTCAAAATAATAAATAATCATTTTAATCAGCGCGCTTTTTCTTTCCGGCAGCAAGCGGCAGCATAGCGTTTCATCCTACTCTTTCCGCGTGGGCAAAAACGAGGATTTATTGATGCCGTTACTGACTTTTGATGTTATTCAGGGCCGTTCTGAAGCAGAGATTCGTACCTTACTCGACGCCGCGCATCGCGCGGTACTCACGGCATTTAAGGTTCCGGCGCGCGATCGTTACCAGATTGTTCATGAAAACAAGCGTTATCAGATGGTCTTTCAGGATACCGGGCTGGGCTTTACGCGCAGCGACAATCTGGTGATGGTGCGCGTGTACACCAGCCCAAGAAGTGAAGAACAGAAAACGCACTTCATGGCAGAGTTAGCGCGCGAGTTGCGGGAGAATTGTGGCGTGCAGGGCAACGATCTGATGATCAGTTTTATCACCAACAGCAAAGGTGACTGGAGCTTTGCCGACGGCGAAGCGCAGTATCTCACCGGTAAGCTGTAACACCCGCGCCCGCCCTGGCTGGCAGCAGCGCGCCGGTTGCTGCCAGACTAAATCAGACTCCGCCTAAACCCGCCTTAAACGATTCGCAATGCATCGCACAAATCTGGTTGGATGTGTTGCAGCCCTGTGACAGCCAATATAGATTGACGCAAAACCCCCGCAGAGGGCCGCAGACGCAGGTAACGCGTTTTTTTTACTTAATGTGAGGATCTGCCGTTGGAGTTGCTTTCAATAGTGCTCTTTTTGGCTGCGATCGCAGTCTATTCGTATAAAGCCGGGCGAAATAAATTCTGGTTTATCCTGATCTTGCTGCTGCTCACCCTGTTCATCGTGCTCAACGCTACGCTGTATGCCAGCAACTATTTTACCGGCGATGGCATCAACGATGCGGTGCTCTATACCCTGACCAACAGCCTGACCGGCGCGGGCGTGAGCAAATATGTGGTACCGGCGCTTGGCTTGATCATCGGCCTGTTTTTACTGTTTTGTTTTCTCTCCTGGGTGCTGCGCCGGCATAAACGTCCGCATCATCTCGGCTGGAGCCTGCTGGCGATCGCCTGTGCTGCCGGCTCGGTGCAAACCACGCCGGCGTTTCGCCAGGTAAAAGAGCTGATCGCTTCTCACGCGCGTCAGGCCGATTCGGATTTCGAAACCTATTACAAAACGCCGAACAAGCAGATTAACGCGCCGAAGCTCAACCTGGTGTATATCTACGGCGAAAGCCTTGAGCGCACCTACTTCGATCAACAGGCTTTTCCTGGACTGGCACCAGAGCTGAGCCGCGAAAAAGATCACAGCATTGACTTCAGCAACACCGAACAACTGCCCGGCACCGATTACACCATCGCCGGCCTGGTGGCGTCGCAGTGCGGTATTCCGCTGTTTGCGCCGTTCGACGGCAACGCCTCGGCTTCGCTTTCCAGCTTCTATCCGCAAAATATCTGCCTCGGCGATATCCTCAAACACTCCGGCTATGAGAACTGGTTTATTCAGGGCGCAGACCTGCGCTTTGCCGGTAAAGACACCTTTTTGCTGTCACACGGTTTTGATGCCGCCAACATGTACGGCTCGCAGGAGCTGAAGAGCCGCGTCGCCGACCCCAGCTACCGTAATAACTGGGGCTTTTACGACGATACGGTGATGGATGAAGTGTTTGAAAAATATGAGGAGCTGTCGCGTCAGCAGAAACGCTTTGCGCTGTTTACGCTCACCGTGGACACCCATCATCCGGACGGCTTTATTTCGCGCAGCTGTCAGCGCAAAAGTTACAGCTATGACGGCAAACCCAATCAGTCGTTTAGCGCGGTGGCCTGTTCCCAGGAGCACGTGGCGCGCCTGATTGCCCGCATCAAAGCCTCGCCGTGGTTTAAAAACACCGTGATTGTGGTGAGTTCCGATCACCTGGCGATGAATAACACGGCGCATCAGTATCTGATCAAGCAGCCGCGCCGCGATCTGTTTATGGTGATCCGTGGCGATCAGCCGCAGGCCGAGGTGCTGGACGGCAAGCGCAGCACGCTGGATAACGGCGCCACGGTGCTGGATATTCTCGGCGGTGATAACGCGATTGGCCTTGGCCGCAGCGGGCTGTCTTCGGCCTCGCTCTCCAGCCAGTTCGATGACATGGCGAAGAAGGTCACGGCGTGGAAAGCCGATATCATTCAGCTGTGGAATTTCCCCAGCCAGATGAAAACGTTCACCATCGACCAGCCCAAAAACACCTTTAGCTTCTCGGGCGCGACGTTCAGGCTGCCGATCCTGTTCCGCGTATCCGATCATCAGGTAGAGCCGCTGCCGGAAGGCGAATACGCCGCGCCGCTGCGCTTCCAGCTGGCCGATTTTGCCGCCAGCGATAAGTTTGTCTGGGTCGATCGCTGCTTCAAAATGGGCCGGCTGTGGCAGCCGGCGCTGGCGCTGTCGACCGATCTCTGTCTGGCGATGGGCCAGACCGGCGGACAACCCACGGTAACGCGCATAGACCAGCCGGTGTGGCAGGGCAAAGCGCAGTTCCCGCAGGTGAAAGTCAGCGCGGCGACCTATCAGCTCAACGAGCAGCAAATGCGCATTGAGGACAATGCCATTCGCTACCAGGCGGACAGCTTCCTGCTGACCGTGCCGGGCGCGCCGGCCAGCGTGAAGCGCTTTAGCGGTATTTCGCGGCCGGAAAGCTGGGGGCGCTGGTCGAACGCCAACCTCGCGCCGGAGGTGAACATTGAATATGTCGATCCGCTGCCGGCGCGTTTTGACGTAGTGATCACCGCACGCGCCTATGGGGCTAACGCCCATCGACCGATTCCGGTGCGCGTCGGCGAGCAAGTGCAGCAGCTCAATCTGGGTGACGCGTTCTCCACGCAGACGCTGCATTTCACCAACCCCGGCGCCAGCCGCAACCTGATCATCACGCCGCCAGAACCACAGCTGTCTAATCTCGGCAACATTACCGGCCAGGATCCACGCAAACTCGGTATCGGCATGGCGGAGATAAAAATAATTCCGCAGCCCGAAAAGTGATAAAAATGCGTGCCAGACCAGGGCCTGCCAGCGTGCAGGCCCTTTTTATTGCCGCTTAGCGTTACTCTTTGTACGAATTGATATTTTTCGAGACGTCGCGCAAAATTCACATCATCACATGGTGCAACTATCACCACCTGGATAACCTTACTGGCAACAGGAAAGGCGACCAGGAGCAACAGGGATGATACCGACGATGATGAACACCCATAAGGCATTCAAAGCGCTGCAGCAGGCGGGCGTGGCCGATCACCAGGCCGAAGTGATGGTCGACATTTTTGCCGAAATGCAGCAGGAAAACAGCCTGACCAAAACGCACCTTTCGCAGGCCATGGAAGGCGTGATGCGGGCAAATCACGCCACCGCGCAACGTGTCGATAAACTGGCACAGAGCCTCAGGCATTTTGAAAATGAGGTCCGCCATACGTTTAAGGCCATTGAGCTGCGGTTTGATAACGTCGATGAGCAATTCCGGAAAATTGATCAACGCTTTGAACAAATCGATCCACGCTTCGAAAAGATGGATGCGCAATTCAAAGAAATCGATAAACGCTTTGAAAAGGTGGATGCGCAATTCAGGACAATCGATCAACGTTTTGAACAAATCGATGAGCGATTCAGGCAAATTGATAAACGCTTTGAAAAAGTGGATGAGCGCCTGCTGGATCTCGACCATCGCATGCAGCTCGGTTTCAATGAGCTCAAACGCGATAATCTCTGGCATCGGCGGCTGATGATGGCGATGGCCAGTGCCTTTGTGTTGTCAGCCGCCAAATATATTTTTGCCGGTTAGCCGGGTAGCCAGCCCGGCCCGCGCGTCAGGCCTGACGTAATGTCTCCAGCCTGGCGCGTTGTTGCCCACGGGCGTCGAAATTGTCTGCCGCCAGCCAGCGCTCAAAGCCCAGCTTCACCTGCGGCCATTCGCTGTCGATGATAGAGAACCAGGCGGTATCCCGGCTGCGATTTTTATACACCACCACCTGACGGAACGTGCCTTCATAACGGAAGCCCAGCCGCAGTGCGGCGTTGTACGACGGCTGGTTACAGCTGTCGCATTTCCACTCGTAGCGACGATAGCCGAGTTGTTCGAAGGCGTAACGCATCAGCAGATAGTGGGCTTCGGTGGCCATGCGGGTTTGCTTCAGCAACGGAGAGAACACCACAAAGCCGACCTCCATCACGCCGTGCTGCGGTTCAATGCGCATCAGCGCCAGCGAGCCGACCGCCTGCCCGCTTTGCCGGTCAATAACCGCGAAGTGCAGGTAATCCGGACTCTGCTGGCACTGCTGCGCAAATGCCAGATAAGACGCTTCATCGTCAAAGCGCCCGACCGGCAGCCAGGTCCAGTCGCGGTCATCTTCCGCCAGCGCATAAGCCGCATACAGCTCGCGACCGTGACGTGCGGCATCCAGCGGCTCCAGCCGGCAATACTGGCCGGTGAAAATCTGCCCCTGCGGCAGCGGGCGCGGCTGCCACGCCTCCAGCGCCGGGCCGATGGGTTGTCCATAACGATTGGTCTGCGATGACATACGGCGATTCCTTCTGTGTGAGAGTGACAGCGTGCAGCGTGCCACTTTGCTGGTTCCGGAAAAAGCGCCACAATGTGACAAATCGATAGATCCACGGAGGCGCCGATGCGTGCATTAAACCGGCAATCGCTGCTGCTGGCACCGTTAGAGGCCGACGGCAGCCTGACGCTGCAACAGCAGCTGTATCAGCGGCTGCGCCAGGCGATACTGAATGGTCAGCTGGCGGCGGGCACGCGCCTGCCGGCGACCCGCCAGCTGGCGGCTGAACTGCAGGTGTCGCGCAATACGGTGATCGCCGTCTGGTCACAGCTGCAGGCGGAAGGATTTATCCTCAGCGACCGCCAGGGAAGCCGCGTCAGCCGGCTGGCGCACACGCCGCTGCCGGCGCAGGCGTCCGACGACAGCACCGACTGGCCGGTTTCCGCGCGCGCTGCCCGGTTGCATTCGCTGCATCGCCTCTCCAGCCAGGAGCTGGCGCTGCGCCCGAGCACGCCGGCGCTGGCGCATTTCCCGCTGGCGCAGTGGCGTCGCGCGCTCAATCAAACCGCGCAGCAGGCACAGCTGCTGGGCTACGGCGATCCGCTGGGTGAGCTGGCGCTGCGTGAGGCGCTGGCGCAGCATCTGGCCTTGGCGCGCGGCGTGCGCTGTGCGCCGCAGCAGATTGTGATTACCGAAGGTGCGCAGCAGGCGCTGACGCTGTGCGTCGCGCTGCTCACCAATCGTGGTGACACCGGCTGGGTGGAAGAGCCGGGCTATCGCGGCGCCAAAGCGGCGATGCGCCTCGGCGATCTGCAGATCGAACCGATTGCCGTAGATGCGCAGGGACTGGCACCGACAGCGCAGGACTGGCAGCAGCGCCCGCCACGGCTGATTTACACCACGCCGACGCATCAGTATCCCACCGGCGCGATCATGAGCGCCGCGCGCCGGCTGGCGCTG
Organism: gamma proteobacterium symbiont of Scutellera amethystina; assembly: GCF_059730845.1. NCBI lineage: Bacteria > Pseudomonadati > Pseudomonadota > Gammaproteobacteria > gamma proteobacterium symbiont of Scutellera amethystina. Next base: position 708,723 of record NZ_AP035935.1, on the reverse strand, counting down.
CTGGCGGCGGCACAGCGGCATCAGGCGTGGATTATTGAAGATGATTACGACAGCGATTTTCGCTACAGCGGCGAGCCCATTGCCGCGATGCAGGGTATGGCGCAGCCGACGCCGGTGATTTACATCGGCTCCTTCAGCAAGACCCTGTTTCCGGCGCTGCGCATCGGCTACATGGTGCTGCCCGCCCCACTGCTGCCACGGCTGCGGCCAGCCTTGCATGAGCTGTTACGCGGCGGTAACCGGCCGGAACAGCAGGCGCTGGCGCTGTTTTTACGCAGCGGGGATTTCAATCGCCACCTGAGCAAAATGCGCCGCCTGTATCGTCAGCGGCAGGCCACGCTGCGGGCTGCGCTACAGGAGACATTTGGTGCTCAGGTGCCGCTGCTGGGCGGTGAGTGCGGTATGCATCTGGTGTTGCCGCTGGCGGATACGGTGGATGATGTGGCGCTGACGGCGCAGCTGTTTCGCCATGGCTATGCGCCTGGCGCGCTGTCAGGCTTTTATCTGGGCGGGCAAAAACAGCAGGGACTGGTGCTGGGATACGGTAATACCAGCACCAGTCAGATAATGGCAGGCGTGGCGCAGTTAGCGCGCCTGCTGCCGGGCATTAACCCTTGAAGAAAATGTCGCCGGATTTGCCCATCACGATCTTGCCGCTGTCGTCGGTGATCAGGATGTAGTTAGCGTTGATGTAAGCCCAGTGCGTGCCTTCCTGCGGTGCAGGCAGGTGGCGCGGCTGCCACTCAACGATGGTGTACTGCTTTTTACGGTACTCATCCGGCACGACGTCACCGACTTTATACTCTTTGTAATCGATGATGATGGTGTGCAGATCGTAATTATTGGCGGCGGATGGCGCTTCACCCGGACCGTTTTGTGACGGGCGAATCGGCGCAACATCGCCACTGGATTCTGCCGGTTCACTGCTGGCGGGCGCATCGCTGGTGGCCGCTGGCGCTGAGGCGTCCGGTGCGGTTTGCTGCACCTGCGGCGGCATCGGTACGCTATCGGTTTGCTCACCTTCTGCCAGTGCTGCTGGCGTCAGGCTTAAAGCGCCCAGAAAAATTCCTGCTGAAAGAAGGGTGACGTGTGTCCTGCGCATTGGTGATTTCCACTCTGGTTAATTATTTAACTGTCCCATTTACTGACAAGCGCCACGTGCGGAAGGTTCCCGCGCCGCGCTTAGCGCGTCAAATTTCGCTCCACAGCATACCTCAGGCGGCGCGCTTTGCTGAGCAGCAAAATTGCAAGCAACCGTGTTCATATCCCGGCGATCTTTACGCGCCAAATCACGCAGCAGCGCAATGCCGAGATAGTTGCTCCAGTTGAAGGCATTCTGCAGCACCACGATGGCATTGCCGTGGGCGCGATCGTAGCCGATAAAACTGGCATAACCGCCAATATACCCCACCTGATACGTGATCTGCTGCTGACCATAGGTATCGGTTACCCAGGCGATATTCTGCGCCTGGTTGCCATGCTGCTCATAAGGATGATTAACCTGCGCCAGCGCCTGACCGAGCGCGCCGTGTGCATCGCTGTGCAGATGCGCATCGAGGTAGCGAATCAGATCGCGCGCATTGCTGTACAGGCTGGCGGCCGCCACCATATTGCCGCGAAAGGCCCAGTCCGGCGTCAGCTGACCACGCGCGATCAGTTTCGGCTGATCGCCGGCGTGGCCCAGCGCGCGCCACGGATAGCCGCGCAGGGTTTGCGGATGGAAGCTGCTGCTGGTCATGCCGAGCTGACCAAACAGCTGATGCTGCGCCAGCGTTTCAATGTCCTGATGCAGGCGATGCTGCAGAATATAGCCCAGCAGCGCATAGCCGAGATTGGAGTACTGCGCCGCCGGGTGCGCGGGGGCGCTGAAATCGGCCAGATAACTCAGCACGGCATCGCTATCCAGATTGCCGTAAAAATTTTCGCCGCTGCGCAGGTAAGCCATAAATTTCAGGAACATCGGCAGATCCATATCCTGACGCGGCAGCCCTGAGGTGTGCGTGACCAGCTGCAGCAGCGTGATACGTTTTGCATCCTCACTCAGCGGCACGCCGCGCGGCAGCAGCGTGGCCAGCGTGTCGTTCCAGTGCAGCTCGCCGCGATCCACCAGCCCGATAATGACCTCTGCGGTAACGCCTTTGCTCAGCGAGCCCAGCGCAAACAGCGTATCCGGCGTGATGGGATAACGCTGACGCGCATCGGTGACGCCATAGCTGTAAAACTGCGGCGCGCCGCGCTGGTGAATAATGGCGATGCTGATGCCGGTCACCTGCTTTTGCTGCATGTAGTGGCGCACAATGTCATCGACGTTTTCATGGAAGGAGGCGTGGGAAAGATAGACGCGATCGCCCACCGGCGCGGACGTTTGCGACAGCGTTCCGCAGCCGCTGAGCAGCAGACACAGGGCTGACAGCCGCAGGTGCAACCAGGCGCGAGAAAGCGTCAGCCACTGAAGCCTGACGAAGCGGGAAGTAGCCATCAATTGATAAGTTATTTTTTATGTTATGCAGCAGGTGCCACTGGTGTTGGTGGCGAAATATACCACAGAACAGCGGGTTCGCCACCTGTCAGCCGCAGGTGGCGCCGGGCATTATTGATTAACCGGGATAACCGATCCTTTGTAGTGCTGGTTGATAAATTCAGCAGTTTGCTTTGATTCGAGATCTTTCGCTAACGCGAGAATGCGCGGGTCGCTGGCCAGCTTTGGCGTGGTGACCAGCACGTTGGCATAGGGATTATCCTTTGCCTGTTCCAGCGCCAGTGCGTCTTTTGACGGCACCAGCCCGGCCTGCAGGGCATAGTTACCGTTAATAATCGCCAGCTGCGCATCATCCAGCGCGCGCGGCAGCTGCGGCGCTTCAACTTCAATGATCTTCAGCTGGTGCGGGTTGTCGCTAATGTCCGCCGTGGTCACCAGCGTACTGGCGCTGCGGCTTTTCAGCGTAATCAGGCCGTTGGCCTGCAGCAGATAGAGCGCGCGGCTCAGGTTAGTGACGTTGTTGGGCACCGCCACCTGCGCGCCATCCGGCAGATCTTTCAGTGATTTCACTTTGTGCGAGTAAATCCCGAGTGGCTCAATATGCACGGTCGCCACCACGGCAAATTTTTCGCCCAGCGCTTTTTCCTGATCGCGCAGATAAGGCACATGCTGGAAATAGTTGGCATCGACGTCGCCACGCGCCAGCAGCTCGTTGGCGTTTAAATTGCCGTTAAGCTCGATCACCTTCAGGTCGAGCTGTTTGTCGGTTTGTTTGATGTAGTTGAGAATCTCACTGTGCGGCACCGGATCGGCGGCCACGCGCAGTGCCGCGGCGGACGCCACGCTGCTGAACAGGGCCATCAGGGCCAGTGACGCTATCATCGTTTTCTGCATGGGCTTTCCTTACGTTTCTTATGATTTCACTGTGCTTAATGCATCAGCGTAATAGCGCTGCGCCACATCGCGATGGGAACGCAGACGCCCTTTGAGGTAGTTCCAGCCCACTTCGCGCAGCAGCGGATTGTCAGGATCGCTGGTCGGGCCGTGGGCTTCTGCCGCCAGCTGCGGCGGCAACTGATACAGCGGTACTTCGGCGTCCAGCTGCGCACCGAGGAAAAAAGCGATCGACACGCGTTCACGATTAGCCGGCGGCGACACCACGCGGTGCACGGTGGCGCGCAGATACCCATTGCTGGCAATCTCCAGCAGTTCACCGATGTTGACCACAAACGCGCCCGGTTTTGGCAACGCATCCACCCAGTGACCGGGTGACACTTCCACCTGTAAACCGGGCTGATCGTCCTGCAGCAAAAAGGTGAGGAAGCCGGAGTCTTTGTGTGCGCCGACGCCCTGCTGGCTGGCTTCTGCCGCCTGACCGGGATAACGAATCAGCTTGATGTGCTCATTAGGCTGGGTGCCATACAGCGCGTCGAACGCATCCGGCGGCAGCGCCAGCGCTTTGGCAAAGGCCCGCAGCAGGCGCAGCGCGATGGCGGTCATCGCCTGCTGCCAGGCGTGCATCACCGGACGCAATTGCGGTAACGCCTCCGGCCATAAGTTGGGCCCCTGCAGCCGTTTCCATGCTGGATCGCCCGGCTGCAGCGTCAGCGCCGCGCGTTCGGCACCGATATCAAACTGTTCACGCTGATCGCGCTGGTCGCGGGTGTATTCCACGCCGGCGTGGTTGTAGCCGCGAAAATGCGGCGAGTGGATCATCGCCACGCGCTGCTTCTCCGCCTGCGGCAGGGCAAAAAACGCCCGCGTGATACTCTGCACGTTGTGCAGCAGTTGCGGGTTGATGCCGTGATTAACCAGATAGAAGAAACCGACGTCACGCGCGGTCTCCCGCAGCTGCGCCAGGTAAGCTGCCTGCTCTGCGTCCGGTAGTTCCAGCAGGGCCAGATCCAGTACTGGCAGGGTATCCGCCATGATGTTGTCTCCTCGCTATCGGTAAATCCTGCGTTTACGCTGACATTCGCCGCCGTTTCCCGCCAATACTGTTGCGCGATAAGTTATGGCGATTCCTTTTTAGGCGCACTTCGGCTATCGATATGCAAAAAGCGGTAAATCAGGCGCGCTGCCGCTATAATCGCGCCCAGCAATTTTTGCCCACCAATGCACACCGCAGGAGACGCCGGATGAATCAGGGTCCGTTAACCGAAAAAGAGCTGAACTGGCTTGATGACATGCTGGAAAAATATGGCAACGAACACTCCGTGGTGGACACCGCCGAACTGGACGGCATGCTGACTGCCCTGCTCTCCGGCCCGAACGACATCGAACCGAGCGAATGGCTGGTGGCGATCTGGGGCGGTGAGAAGAAGATTCCCCAATGGGCGAACGCGCGCGAAATGGACCGCTTCATGGCGCTGACTTTCCAGCACTTCAATGACATCGCCGAGCGGCTGGCGGAGTACCCGGAGCAGTTCGATCCGCTGTTCGGCGAGCAGGAGATGGAAGGCCAGCTGTTTACCGTGGTGGAAGACTGGTGCTATGGCTATATGCGCGGCGTAGCGCTGGATGCGGACTGGGCGCAGCTGCCGGCGGCACAGCAACCGGCGCTGCAGGCGATTGCGCTGCACGGCAGTGAAGAACAGCTGGCACAGCGTGAAGCCTTCACCCCGGACGCGTTTGAGGCCAGCATCGAGGCGATTCGCCCGGCGGCGCTGGAACTGCACGAATACTGGCAGGAACAGCGCATGGCGCAGCCCGATCCGGCTCCGCAGCTGCCGCATTTTGCCGGTGAAAAAACCGGTCGCAACGATCCCTGCCCGTGCGGCAGCGGCAAAAAGTTTAAGCAGTGCTGCCTGAATAAAGCCTGAGGCGCTCACCTCAACGCAGGCCAGCGCTAAAACTGGCCTGCGCACCGCGTTATCTCCCGGACGCGAGAAACTCCATCACCGCCGCATTCAGCGGCGCAGGGCACTCTTCAGGTAACCAGTGACCGCAGCCAGGTAACACTTTGCCGGTGACCTGCGAGGCGTAGCGGCTGACCACCTGCTGCTCATAGGCACCCAGTCCGCCGTGACCGCCACCGCCAATCGCCAGCATCGGCACAGCAATTTTCTCGCGGGAGAGCACTTTATTGTCCGCCACTCCCTGATTCAGCACCCGGTAATATTCAAAGGCGGCATTCAGGCTGTGCGGTTTTGCATAGGATTTGCTGTAAAGATCCAGCAGCGCCGGGGTGAACACCGCTTTGTTGGCGGCATGTTCTTTGATGAAATGCTCGAAGAACAGGCGCTCTTTACCGGCGATCAGCTGCTCAGCCAGCTTCCCCTGCGCCGCAAAGAAGCTGAAGTGCCACACCAGGGATTCGCCTTCAGGCGTAAAGGCCGGGAACTGATAGATGCTTTCATCCGGGATCGGCGCTTCCATAAAGATGGCGCGGCGGATGCTGTCCTGATGTTTCACCAGCAGCGGATAGGTATTCCAGATACCAATGTCGTGCGCCACCAGATCGAACTTTTTGCCGCCGGCGAACTGTTGTGCCAGCTGATAAAGCAGCGGCGCGACATCGGTGGCGCGATACGAATGCGGCACGTCAGACTGCCCCAGCCCCGGCAGATCCACCGCCACGACGGTGTGGTTTTTTGCCAGTTCCGGCATCAGCTGGTGCCATTCGTACCACGTCTGTCCGAAACCGTGCACCAGATACACCAGCGGTCCGCTGCCACCCTTCACATAATGCAGGCGCACGCCATCCACAGTTTGATAGCTGCTGGTAAAACCGGCGGGCAGCGGGAATTCATCCGCGGCAGTGCTGGCGGCGGAAAACAGCGCGGCCGAGGCAAGCAGCAGGGTTAACAGTAATTTTTTGAACACGTGATTGATCTCCATTTTGTCATAATGCCATTTAAAACAGTGGGTTAAATTTTTTAAGTCAGCCCGGCAGGTCAGTGACCTTGTACGCGCTGGTGCCGCGCGCCGGCCTGGAAACCGTGCTGACGCGCCTGCAGTGCGATGAGGAAGCCAACCGCCAGCAGCAACAGCAGCGCCAGCGGGAAGGACGCCACGCCCCAGTGAGTAAGCAACACGCCACCGGCCAGACCGCCGCCGGCAATCGCGCTGTTCCACACCACCACGTTCATCGACAGCGCCACATCCGCGCCCTCGCCCGCCGCATCCGCCAGCGCCGTTTGCAGCAGCGTGGCCGCCCCGCCAAACGTCAGCCCCCACAGCGCCACGCCGACATAAACCAGCAGCGGCAAGCGCGCCAGCCAGATGAACAGCAGCGAGACCAGCGCAAACAGCGCCAGACTGCCGAGCACGGCGACGCGCAGGTGGTGATCGACGAGGCGACCGGCCAGGCCGATAGCCGCCAGCGCCGCGATGCCAAACACCAGCAGCACGCTGTCCACCTGCCCGGCGAGACCCGCCTGGGTAACGAACGGCGCAATGTAGGTGTAGAGAATGTTGTGCGCCGTCATCCACGCCAGCACCACGCCCAGCACCGGGCGCACGCCTGGCGTCATGAACACCGTGCGCAGCGGCAGACGCTGATCGCTGCTTTGTCCCGGATAGTCAGGCACCCGCAGCAGCACCCAGCCGATCAGCAGCAGCGTCAGCGCTGACATGATGCCGAACGCCGTGCGCCAGCCCACCGCCGTGCCCAGCCAGGTACCGACGGGAACGCCCAGCGCCAGCGCAATCGGCGTGCCGACCATCGCCACGGCAAGCGCTTTGCCCTGCTGATGGACCGGCACCATGCGCCGCGCATAGCCGGCCAGCAGGCTCCAGGCGAGTCCCGCCGCTGCGCCGGCGAAAAAGCGCGCCACCAGCGTCAGTGCGAAGTGGGTCGAGAACGTGGTGATGGAGTTGAAAATCAGGAAACCGACGATAGCCAGCAACAGCACGTTACGGCGGCGCCAGCCCTGGGTGGCAATGGTCAGTGGAATCGCCGCCAGCAGCGAGCCAAGCGCATAAACGGTTACGGTCTGCCCGGCCAGCGCGGTGGAAATACCGAGGCCCGCCGCCATCTGCGGCAGCAGTCCGGCCGGTAAGGTTTCGGTGATGATGCAGATAAAACCGGTCATGGCCAGCGCCAGCAGCGCGCCCAGCGGTAGCGGCCGGGTTTTATCCGCGGCGGTATTCAAAATTGTCACAATCAGCGTTCCCGATGTCATCAGCGTGCAGGTAAGGCGCGCGCCGCTCGTTGAAATTATATGTACCGATCAGTATATAAATTGGCGAAGTGCGACAACCTGTTACGGTTCAGGAACAACCCTGCGGATACGCTATCCGCCGCCCGCCGGCACAGATATATACTGATCGATACATTAGTTGACGCGCGAGACCGTTGTCAACGACTTATGTATCGATTAGTATTTAAACATTGAGCTTAACGGAGCATTGAGATGGCCACTATGGGACGGCCGCGTACGTTCGATCGTGATGCGGCCATTGAACAGGCGATGAAGATTTTCTGGCAGCACGGCTATGAGTCGACATCGTTAACGCAGCTGAAGGCGGGAATTGCCGGCGGAATTTCAGCACCGAGCTTCTACGCGGCCTTTGGCTCGAAGCAGGCGCTGTTTCAGGAGTGTGTGCAGCGTTATCTATCGACCTACGCGCAGGTGGTGGAGCCGCTGTGGGATAACAGCCTGCCGCCCCGTACCGCAATGGAGACCGCGCTGCGGCGCTCGGCCAGCATGCAGTGTGAGTCCGGCCATCCGCTGGGTTGTATGGTCGGCCTGGGCGTGATGAGTGCGCCTTCCGCCGAACACGCGGACGTCACGCAGCCGCTCAAGCGCTCACGCGCCCGCACGCTGGCAGGCATGACGGCCTGCGTGCAGCGCGGCATCGACAGCGGCGAACTGCGCGCCGACACCGATGCCGCCGCCCTCGCCATCGCCCTCGACGCTTTTCTGCTGGGCGTGTCGGTGCTGGTGCGCGATGGCGTCAACGGCGCGCAGATCGATACCGCCATCGCCCACGTCATGGCCGTGTGGGACGCGGCGAAATCCGTGACGGATTAAGCGCCCCAGCCGCCTGGCGACGCACGCTGAACATTACCCCGCCGGTTTGACTTCGGTGACCAGCGTTGGCAGCTGCCATGCGCCGCCGGCGCGGATGGCACGACACATACCGGTGGTGGCCTCGCTGCTCTGCACGAACTGGCGGCCATCCCACACCCATGCAGCGGTGCTCCAGCAGTCACCAATGCCGCGCCCTTTCTGCGCTTCGCTGATCACGCCGTCATGATAATCAGATCCGGAATCGGTGATCAGCTGCGGCGTGCCCTGCAGCGCGTTATCCAGCAGCCAAAAACCGTAGCCTTCGTTGTAAGCCCCGCGCCAGCACAGCGCGGCGATCAGCACGTGCTGCGCATCCACCGGCGTCAGCGTAGGCGGTTCTGCGCCCTCTTCTGGCTGATCGTCGGACGGCGCGAGATTGTCACAGCTGTCATCATCGGTCAGCGAGGCAATCAGCTTTGGCTTGACCTGTGCCAGTTCATCTGGCGTCAGCGGGCGCGGCGCGGCTTTCAGCACATGGACCTGCTGGATCACCGGCATCGCCACTGCCGCCGGTACGCTGGCTTCCGGCTGATTACCCTTGCGCACCAGCGCGCCCGGCGTGTTCAGCCGTCCCTGCGCCTCATCCATTTTCAACAGCGTGGCAAAGGCCCCGTTGCCGGAGAGCTCAAACGGCTCGGCCGCACCGCGAAACTCCACTCTGGCGCTGCCTTTGATGGCGGCGATCAGCGCCTGGGTCTGCGCGTCGCTTAGCGTCCACTCATCGTTCTCCGCTTTGCTGACTTCGCCCAGCGCGCGATCGTCAATCCACAGCGCCAGCGCATTCACCTGCTGCGCATCATCGTCGCCGGTATCGGCCAGCACCACGCGCCCGTGCGTCAGGCTGTCTGGCCCGCCGGCGCGCGTCAGCAGCACCGATCCGCCCGCGCCCTCTTCGGCGCTGTAGCCGGCGGCGCGGCAGGTCAGCGTATTATCACAAGCCAGCTCCCAGTCTTTATGGCTAAACGAGACGCCTTCGTCGGCCCACAACGGCGTGCTCAGGCTGGCGAACAGCGTCAGCGCCAGCAGCAATCGGCTTTTCATGCCATCTCTCCCTAATGGTAAAGGTGGCTAGTGTGATGATTTTTGCGGCGCGGGAGAAGTGAATTTTTTGCGGCGGGTCTTATTCCATCGCTGCCTGTGGTTGTGGCTGACGCGCCATCAGGCTCAGCGCCACCAGCATCGCCAGCGCCACGGCAATTGCGCCAGCGAGATACACCGAAGCCACGCCGCGGTGGGCGGCCAGCGCGCCCGCCAGCGGACTGGTGACTGCCAGCGCGATATCGAGAAACGCCACGTAAGCCCCCATCGCCAGGCTGCGGGTGTGCGGCGGCGCACGGCGCACCGCTTCCACGCCGAACGCCGGAAAGGCCAGCGAATAGCCAAAACCGGTCAGCGCCGCGCCGAGATAAACCAGCGTCGCGCTATCCGCGCCCCAAATCAGCAGCTGACCGCAGGCTTCAATCAGCACGCACACCAGCGCGACGCGCGCGCCGCCCAGCTTATCCGGCAAATGGGCAAAGAACAGGCGCGCCGCGATAAACGCCACGCCAAACGCGGTGAACGCCAGCGACGCGTTGCCCCAGGCCCTGGCCGCAAACAGCAGCGCGATAAACGCGGTGATCATGCCAAAGCCGACGCTGGCGAGCGCCAGACCCAGTCCCGGCCGCCACACCGCGCCCATGACTTTGTAGAACGGCGTGCGTTTGGTCGAGGTCGGCGCGACAGCACGCACCTGGGTGATAAACATCAGCGGCAGCAGCGGTACCACGATGATCGCCATGGCGATGCCGGTGAAGTGCCAGCCGTGATAAATCGCCACGCCCAGCGGCGCACCCAGCGCCCAGGCGCCGTAAATCGCGATACCAATCCACGCCATCACTTTGCCGGCATTGGCCGGTCCCACCAGCCCGAGTCCCCAGCCGAGCGCGCCGGTGGCCAGCAGGCTCTCGCCCAGCGCCAGCACCACACGCCCCAGCAGCAGGATGGCTACCGAGCTGGCAGGCCGATCAATGAACAGCAGCGAAATCAGATAGATCACGCCGGAACTCGCCACCACCAACAGCCCGGCCAGCACCGCGCGTTTCGCGCCGCGCATATCGGCGAAGTTGCCCGCCCACGAACGCGTCAGCAGCGACGCGACAAACTGTGCGCCGATGACCGTGCCGATCGCCAGCGTATCCATACCGAGATTCTGCTGCAGATGCAGCGGCAGCACCGGCAGCTGCATCCCCATGGTGAGAAAAGCGATAAACACCGCCAGCGTCACCGGCAGCAAGGTGATAAATACATTATTTTTCATCGATATAATCCAGAAAACTGCCGCACGCAGCGGCAGCGTGATATCAGAGATGGGTGTAATAGGCCGGCGTATTGAGCTCGCTCAGCAGGTCCGGGCGGGTTGCAGACCAGTCCAGCAGCGTGCGCGTGCGCTGGCTGGAGACCGCCATGTTGCCCGCCGCCATGTTAGCGAACCAGCCAAAGTGTGCCCGGTCGCGCTCGCCGCTGGGCAATCCGAGCTGGCGCCCTATCGTCTCCGCGATTGCGCGGAACGGCACCGCCTCATCGGCCACCGCGTGATAAACGCGTTCAGTGACGCCCTGCTCCAGCGCCAGCCGATAGACGCGCGCCGCATCGCGACGATGCACGCCGGACCAGCAGTTCTCACCGCTGCCGCACCAGGCGGAAATCCCGCTCTCACGCGCCAGCCGCACCAGAATCGGCACGAAACCGTGATCGCCGAGGCCATGTACCGACGGCGCCAGCCGTACTGTCGCCACATGCACGCCGCGCTGCGACAGCGCCTGCGCCGCCGCTTCCGACTGACGCGGTGACACTGGCTGCGGCTGATCCAGCTCCGTCGCTCCGCGCGCCATACCGGACAGGCCGGACGTCACCAGCAGCATGCGATCCGATCCGGCAATCGCCTCGCCGAGCAGCTCGATTACCTGACGGTCCTGCTCGCAGTTCTGCACGAAGCGCGAGAAATCATGGTTAAACGCGGTATGAATGATGGCGTCCGCGGATTGCGCGGCGTCACGCAGCACGTCGGCATCTTCCAGCGAACCGCGAATAACCTGTGCGCCAGTGACGGCCAGCGCCACGGCTTTTTCCGCCGAACGCGCCAGCCCTGTTACCTGATGGCCTGCCGCGATCAATTCTTCCACTACCGCTGAACCCACCCAGCCGGTGGCCCCGGTGACAAATATCTGCATGGTCTTCTCCCCTGCACGTTAAAACGCGAGTGTTTCGTCGTGTTGATATGATGCGTGCTGTGGAGCGGTGGCGCTAATCGCATCAGCAATGCAGGAGCAAGCCTTGTCGGACAAGGCCTGAGGGCATGAAGACCGCGACTTATTCGGCGAGAGTTCAGGTTTACAGTGCCGCGACAATCTGCTGGCGCAGCCATTGCTGGGCGGGATCGCGATGCAGGCGCTCGTGCCATAGCATCAGGATGTCAAACCCTTCAATCTGCAGCGGCGGTGCAAGCACGCGGAGCTGCGGCGCGTTTCGCACCAGGCGCTCCGGCAGCACGGCGACCAAATCACTGTTGGCCAGCGTGTCGAGCATAAACAGGAAATGCGGCACCGAGAGCGCGACGCGGCGCGTGCGGCCGAGCGTTGCCAGCGCGCGATCGGTGGCCGCACTGAAGCCGCCGCCATCCGGCGAAACCATCACAAACTCCAGCTGACAAAAACGGTCCAGCGTCAGGGGCTGCTGCAGCTGCGGATGATCGTGCCGGCCAGCCAGCACGTAGCGCTCGCTGAACAAGCGGCGCTGATGCAGCGTCGGCGGCGCGTTGTCGCCGGTGTGAAACACCATATCCAGCTCGCCCTTCTCCAGCTGCTGCGCCACCTGCGGCGGATTGAGTGCGAACACCGCCATGCGGCTGCGCGGTGCCGCTTCACGAATGAGTTTCAGCGCCGGCAGGATCAGCGCCGATGACATGTAATCGGTGGCGGCAATGCGCCAGGTAAGCTCCGCGCGCGCCGGATCGAACGCTGCCGGCGGTGCCACCGCGCGCTCCAGCGCCTCCAGCGCCAGACGCAGCGGCTCGCGCAGGGCCTCGGCGCGGGCGGTGGGCAGCATGCCGCGCGGACCAGGCAACAGCAGCGGATCGTCAAACAGCACCCGCAGGCGCGCCAGCTGAGCACTTACCGACGGCTGCGACAGATTGAGGCGCTGCGCTGCGCGCGTCACGTTCTGCTCCACCAGCAGCACGTCTAGGGTTTGCAGCAGATTCAAATCCAGCGAGTGCATATTCATGCTAGCTATACCTGAGATATCAGTAATTGATTTCTACTATAACCAGCGCTGGCTTAACCTGCAGCGGTTTTCATCTCACAGGATACCGCCATGAATGTTTTGATTGTGTATGCCCATCCGGAACCGCGCTCGCTGAACGGATCGCTGAAAGACTTTGCCGTGAATCATCTGCAGCAGGCGGGCCATCAGGTGCAGGTGTCAGATCTGTACGCCATGCAGTGGAAAGCGCAGCTGGATGCCGCCGATACGCTGGCGCCCCCGGTGGGCGCGCATTTTGATGCCACGCTGGATTCGCGTTTCGCCTACGACAACCAGCTGCAGGCAGCGGACATTGCCGCCGAGCAGGAGAAGCTGCGCTGGGCCGACACGGTGATTTTTCAGTTTCCGCTGTGGTGGTTTTCGATGCCGGCAATCATGAAAGGCTGGTTTGACCGCGTGTATGCCAACGGTTTTGCCTATGGCGTCGGCGAGCACAACGATCATCACTGGGGCGATCGCTACGGCGAAGGCACGCTCGCCGGCAAGCGCGCCATGCTGGTGGTGACCACCGGCGGCTGGGAGTCGCACTACGCGCCGCGCGGCATCAACGGCCCGATTGAGGATCTGCTATTCCCGATCCAGCACGGCATGCTGTTCTATCCCGGCTTTAGCGTATTGCCACCGCTGGTGTTGTATCGCGTGCAGAAGTCGGCGCAGGAACGCTTCGCCGACTGGTGCGCCGCGCTGGCGCAACGACTGGATCGCTTAGCGCAGGATCAACCGATTGCCTTCCGTCGCCAGAACGGCGGTGAATATGAGATTCCGGCGCTGACGCTGCGCGAGGATCTTGCGGAATGCGAGCGCGGATTTGGCGTGCACGTGGCGCGCTGAGCCGCAGGCCGCCAAACCGCAGCGACGCGCTGCCGTATTATTCAAACAGCCAGCGCCCCGCCTGCGCCGACGCAATCAGCATGCCCAGCGTGAAATCCGGCACCACCGGCACTTCACGCTTATTGAACGGGTTGAGGATTTGCGCCAGCGACGGTTCGTCCGGGTAGTAGGTTTCAATAGAAAAATTAGCGCGATCGACCGCGAACTCGCTGAAAAACTCCTCCATCAGCGCGGCGGCTTCGTCGCGCTCGAAGTTGAGATCGCTGTCGATATCAATCTGCGGCGTGAGCGTTTTCTGCTTGAACAGATACACGCCGTCATAGCGCCGCACCAGTTCATAGATACGCTGTTCGAGTTGCTCTGTCATCGTCGCCTCTTCGCCTGTGCTGATTGGATCGCAGGGCATTTTGCCATGCCTTGCCGTGAGGCAGGAGGAAAAAAATGTCAGCCGTGAATACGTATCGCAATCCTGCATAAAAATTCCGGTAGCCATTGCTACCGGGACCCTTATCACTTAAGCGGCAGATAGATATCCGTCAGCAATTCGTGTTCCGCCACTTCATGCACAAAGTTGTGATAGTGGAAGAACAGCGGGAAATCGCGCAGCTCTTCACCGCTGGCCGGCAACCATTCGCTGTAGAGCGATCGCGCCAGCTCGGTCAGTGCGCTGTGCGAGCCGTGATGACGCAGCACCGCGCAGCGTCCGCCGGGAATGGTGCTGTTGACGACGCCAAAGGCGTTGTCTTCGTTAACCGGCGCCGTCACCGAACCGCAAAGGTGATACTGAAAATCCCCGGCTGGCGTGCTGGCCGGATCGTGCGGCGCGACGCCGAACGTCTGGCTGCTGCGCACCGGCGATGCGCCGCTGCTTTTGCGCCAGGCAATAAACTGCGCCGCCGTTTCGTTGATGCGCTGCGGATCGCCGTGATGCGTGAGCATCGCCACCGGCGTGGTGGGAAACATTTTAATCTCGACTGACATACTCTCTCTCCGATTGACGGGTGGCTGAGGCATGCGCTGATGCCAGGTAATCCATACCGGCTGCTGACGAAATTCACTCGGCGTCACGTCAAATACCTGCTTAAAGGCGCGACTGAATGATTCGGCATGCTGAAAACCGGCATCGAGCGCAATCTCAATGATTTTCTCGTGCGGATTGAATGCCAGCCGGTACGACGCCCGTTTGAGCCGCATCAGCTGGATGTAACGCCCCGGCGGCATGCCGCACCAGGCGCTGAACTGGCGGTGAAAGTGGTACGGCGAAAAGTGCGCCACTTCACTCAGTTGCTCCAGCAGCAGCGCTTCATCAAGATGGCGTTCGATGTAGTCGAACACTTTGTCAAAGCGCTTGCGGTAAGTCTCGCGGTGATCGTTTTTGTTTACTGGCATAGCATCCTCTCTGGGGAATGAGTATGCCCGTATGGCTGGGAGTGGGCCTGATGGATCTTGCGGAGTTTTGAGGGAGAGTAAAGAGCGGTGATGATTTTTGCTGTGAATCAGCGGGGGGATTATGCGCTTACGTTGCGCGATTATTTGAGGCCTGGCAGACTTGGGCATCATGCTTTTTAAGCATTGAATATGATGAATGAACGGTTCATGCTAAATGGGGCGAAGGCCGGACTCGAATTTCACACCTAACAGACTGATATAAATGTAGTTTATAAGCAGGAATAAATAGCTATACCCGCACTTGTACCCACAAGTTAAAATCCGTATAAAAAATAGACCTTACTAATGGGTATAAAGCCATATCAGTAGAACACCGATATGGCTATCAAAGCAAGGTTCAGGCTGGCAGGAAAGTTTTCTTCAGAGGTATCAATTACCATCCACTCAGAACAAAGTCAGATTTGGCTGCGAAATGAACGTTAACTCTTGCTTTGCTTTGCTAGTTCCCATGGCAAATCTCTGCGTCTATTTACTGGTTTTCGAGTACCCTCGTTTCTCAATTGTTGAGCGGCCCAACGAATGTCATATTGCCACGTATACAACATATCGCCGGAATCCCTAAGCTCAGCCTCGTAGCTGTCCCATACGTACTTTGAAACTTCACGTGGCCAAGCGCTACCACCCCGTTCCCGAAGGCACTCTATGGTCCATAGTTTCATGCTTTCCCTAGTTACCATCATACCTCCTAACTTTCGCCCATTCATCGATACATCCTAATATTAACAACGACATCCTTTGGCACAAGACGGGCTGTATCGAAGAACTTGTTGTCTCAATGAGCGAGGATCGGCCCCTCATGAGTTCCATTTGTTCCCGCAATCGGAAGAGTAATAGCAGTTTAACATTGCCTTAAAAATGAAATGTGATAAATTTCTGTATGCAATATTAAGCTAAAAGGAAATTACGGTGAGTCTACTTGAATTGATTGAATCAAAGAGGGCACATATCGCCAGAAATTCTTCAGAAAATGGAATATTAGGGGAACGCAGCCTACTTGACTCACAAGCTTTATGGATAAAAAGACCTAAAGGGAAAGACATGAAAAATCTGCTAGCTGCGCTGAAGCAGTTTGAAGATATTGAAATAAAGGCATCAAGCTTTGATTTTATTTCTATCCCTGAAAATGTAAGTATTGACTTTAGTGACGTTAGCTCCTTGGCTGGAATATTAAAATCATTAACATTTATTGAACTTAAAACCTGCAATCAAAAAAGGGTTACCACTCCGGACTTCAGGAATTTCTTCTTTGCCATTACTGAGAACGAAATAATAGCATCACAACTTCTCGGCGATAGGCATATAGTTGTACTACACAACAAAATAACGGGAGATAAACTGGTAACAACAATACCAGAAATAATAAATAGGGCCAATTCTAAGAACTGGCAGCTGTCTGTAAGCCTTGGATCGCGAGAAGTTTAATTTTTTATTTTAGAAAAAAAGTGTTTAATAATGATAGGTATACTTTAATTAATACTATCACATCCCCAAATATAAAACATGCGGCGCAAAGGAAGCTAAGACAATGGCAAAGCTCCCTATTAAAATAACATGCTATAACTATAACAAAGCATTCTTTACTATTTTATCTCGCACTTCATAACTTTGAATGAATATTTATCATTATTCCTAGTCGCAACCAGAACATTGCCATCACCTAAAAATGAAACCTTAGCATTATTAATGTTGGCACATGGACTTTTATCAAACATCTCGAGTGTGTAAATCATCCCTTGAGATTTATTACTGATATAAGATATATAGTCATTACCTATGAGTCGTGAAACTTGAAAAATAAAAGCACAATAAATCATTAAAGATATAACCTGGATTATTAAAGTGGTTTTGTGCAAAAACCTCTGTTGATTAGGTTCATATCCTGGCACTAAGAATTTCTTAAGTTTATCGTCATACACAAAAAACCAGCCCCATATAGGTACTGATACCAAAATAACCGCGAACAGTAAGATCATACCAAGAGGCACGATCAAAGGAATCATCGAAGCCGCAATAAATATCAAGGAGTGAGGGAAGTTTGTTGGTGAAACTGAAGTTATATCATTGATCACCACACCTGAAAGACATAGGGCAAAATTCAAACAAAGCGTACCTCCTAGTATCAGAATCCATTTACCCAATATTGTTTCATATGCTTTTTTATATATACTAATTAGACTATGGAACACCGAAAAGCTCCAGTAAATCAAAATCAGGATAAAGCTCCCCTTCCACAAACTTTCTAACTCCAGAAAATCAATAAGAAAACAAATGACGACTGCAACAATAAGATTCCTTATTATTTTTTGAGACATATCAAGTTTGGAGTTAAAGGTTACAAGTTTATTAACGGTAGTTTTATATATCATATCACCCCCCTGTTTAGTTCTGATTTATACCACAAGCACTATCTTTAACCCAACTAAAAATTGATCACATCATATATCAATTAACTGAATTAATTCATATCTTCATCTATTTTGATTTTAAGCATTTCATAAAGAAATTACTAGACAACAGCACAATCATTTTCGTAATGCATTGAATCGCCACGGATAATCTAGACACTTTCGAGCCGTTGATAATATTTGTTTTCGTATTCAGTTGGTGGCATCTGATCGCTCGAGCCATGCCGACGCTTACTGTTATAAAACATTTCGATGTAATCAAAAATATCACTGCGGGCTTCTTCCCGTGTTCCGTAGATCTTTTTCTTAATCCGTTCGCGTTTCAGTAGCTGGAAAAAGCTTTCCGCAACCGCGTTGTCGTGACAGTTACCGCGACGACTCATGCTGCCTTCCAGAGCGTGTGATTTCAGGAACGATTGCCACTCATGGCTCGTGTACTGACTGCCCTGATCAGAATGAATCAGTACCTGTTTTTGAGGATTACGCCTCCACACCGCCATTAATAATGCGTTCAGGACAATCTCTTTTGTCATGCGGGATTGCATTGACCAGCCGACAACTTTCCGGGAGAACAGGTCAACCACCACGGCCAGATACAGCCAGCCTTCGTGAGTTCGGATGTAGGTTATGTCCGTCACCCAACGCTCATCTGGTGAGTCCGGATTGAACTGCCGCTGGAGCCTGTTCGGTACCACGATGCTGGCTTCGCCTTTACGTGCCCGTGGGCTACGGTACCCAACCTGAGCTTTTATACCGGCACGCTTCATCAGCCGCCAGACCCGGTTCACTCCGCACTGCTGCCCGCTATCCCGCAGGTCCAGATGGATGTTGCGATAACCATAGACGCAGCCAGACGCAAGCCAGAACTGTTTGATCTGCCCGGTCAGCATCTGGTCTGCCTGGTGACGCTGTGAATGTGGCTGCTGAAGCCAGACATAAAATCCACTCGGATGGACGTCCAGAACCCGACAGAGCAAACGAACAGGCCAGCAACGGCGGTTGTCGCGGATAAAGGCGTACCTCAGTCGGACAGTTTTGCGAAGTACGCCGCGGTTTTTTTAGTATGTCTCTCTCGTCGGTAACCCGCTTCAGCTCTTTCTGGAGTCGGCGGATCTCGGCCTGAGCATCTGACTGTTCTTTATTAGTGGATGAGTCCGGGCCGTACTTCTTTATCCAGGCGTAAAGACTGTGGGTGGTGATATCGAGACGTGTTGCAACGCTGGAAACAGAATGACCGCGATCAACAACCTGTTTGACTGCTTCGATTTTAAACTCTTCGGGATAACGCTTACCGCTCATGGGCACCTCTCTTTAAGCCATCTTAAATGACTCCGAGGTGTCTGTTAAAGCCGTGGCGATTCAGATACAGGATGGGGCATTCCCTAAACCTATTAAGCTTGGCAGAGCTTCCCGTTGGCTAAAAAGCGATTTGGAAGAGTGGTTATATTACCGTATTTACGAATCCAGAAATTAATCTGTTCTCATTTTAATCTGTTTCAAATTTCAATATCAAATTTAAACGCATCTGCCCCCTCAGCTACAATAAAATTAAGTGTGATTACAATAATATACGTAGTCACAGTGCCTATGGCGCTCTGGACCCGGAACAGTTTGAAACCCAGAGCTTCAAGCCGTGCCCACATTCCGCATGTAAGATCAGACATACCAGAGCAATAAATCTTGAAGCTGGCCTCTGTAGAGATCATAATGCTCGGTTGCACACTTTTCTTTGCTACTAGGCCCCATTACATGAAGCAATCCGCATACAACTCCATTCAAGAAAAACGTCTTCAGCCATGGAAGGGTGAAGAAGAAGTCCGGTTTGCTTGGAACAAAGCTCTGGAAGATGCAACTGGATTGCATCTATTTGCCGAACGTGATCGTAATGATGCTAGTTACAATCACGTCATAATCGAATACAAAGCACCTGGATACTTTAAAGGCAAAAAAGACAGTCCCGCGTTCCTGAATGCCACTAAAGAGCGACTGCTACCTTATATAGTAAAAAAAGCAACAGATACAAAAATCCCTGAGTCAGACTTTATTGGTATTGCGATAGATGGAGAACATATTTGTTTTGCCCAAGTTATTAATGGTGAGATCAATACCCAACACTTGATGCCATTTTCTCCCGAATCCGTAGAAATGGTAGTTGATGCTCTTCGATCAGATACTCGTAAAGGACTTACTACAGAAAACTTACTCGCTGATTTTAGTCATGGCTCTGCTAACGCTAGAGCTTTCATGCAGCAACTCTCCGATGGGCTTGCTCAACAACTTGCCATCAGCGGAAATAACAAATTAAAAATGCTCTTTGCCGAGTGGCGCATTTTATACGGTCAGGTTGCTGACCTCTCCATAGTACAAGCTGAAGCCATTGCGAAAGAGCTGAAATTTACCTGGTCTGGGTCACCATCAGATTCTATCTCTGCGCGGCTCTTCGTTCTTCATACCTACAACTCAATGCTGATAAAACTGCTGGCAGCGGAGATAATCTCAGCACATGGGCTGACGTCAATACAACAGCCAGCGCAAAGCATGGCTGCATTGAAAAATGATGCTCAGATGCTTGAATTCCTAAGTTCAGCGATAGAACGCTCCACTCTTTTCCAAGAGGCAGGAATTAATGGCTTCGTTGAGGAAGCCATTTTCAGTTGGTACCTCGACGTAGCCAGCTTGAATACGGTCCCTGAATTGTTACCAACCCTAAGACGCTTACTTTCTGTCTTATCACTTTATCGTCTTGATCAGCTCTCTCAGACACGTGACGTGTTACGTGATTTGTATCACGGATTAGTCCCGGGTAAATTGCGTCAGAGTCTAGGTGAATTTTATACACCAGACTGGCTAGTTGACTTTACCTTGAATAAAGTTAGTGATCCTAGTCTTATGACAAAAAGAGTCCTTGACCCAACTTGTGGATCAGGGGCCTTTTTATTGGCTGTTATTCGCAATAAGCGTCAATTAGCCAAAGAGAAAAATCTCAGCGCTAGGGAAACATTGAAACTTGTCTGTGACACCGTATGGGGTTTTGATCTCAATCCACTAGCTGTACAGACGGCAAGAGTAAACTTTCTTATTGAAGTCGCCGATTTATTATCGCAATGCCCGGGCCAAGAATTGGAGGTCCCAGTTCTAATGGCTGATGCGATATATTCCCCAGCGTCGACACCTAAAGCCTCTGACTCCATCATTCAGTATCGTATTGGCAGTCAGTTTGCAAAACTTGATATTCACTTGCCAGCTGCACTAGCGCTTGATCGCATCAACCTTGATGTCATGTTTGATCGCATGGGTAAAGATGTCGAACTGGGACTCGATTTTGATGAGTCTATGGAAAAGGTTAGGAAAGGGAATTATTTTTCCGATGATCAGCTCAAAGAATGGGATGCTCCTCTGCGTTACACATACGATCAAATATTGAATTTGCATCGTCAGAATTGGAACGGAATATGGTTCAGGATTGTAAGAAACTTTTTCTGGTCAGCTACTGCAGGACATTTCGACTTAGTGATTGGTAATCCGCCATGGGTGAGATGGTCTAAATTACCAGACTTATATCGTGAGCGTGTAAAACCGACCTGCGAGCAATACGGGATATTCTCGAATACTCGAATGCACGGTGGCAATGAGCTAGATATTTCCGCTATGATCACCTATACGGTCGCAGACAAATGGCTTAACAATGGCGGACGTTTAGCGTTTGTCATTACAGGTACACTGTTTAAAAATCCATCATCAGCTGGTTTCAGAACGTTCAAAATCGAACCTTCACGCGAGGACTCGTTATATATTCAACCGATATCCGTTGACGATATGAAAGGTCTCAAGCCTTTTGAAGATGCCAGTAACCACACGACGATTGCTGTTTTTGAAAAGTCCAAAAATACGCCAGAATATCCCGTCTCATATCGCGTCTGGAGTCCTAATGCCGGGAAAAGACGGGCTATAAAATCTTCGCAGACTCTTGAAGAGGTCATGGGCACTATCCAGTATGAAGAAAAAGAGGCCTTTCCTGTTAATGAGCCTGGTTCACCATGGGCGATATTAGCACCAGACCGATTTGAATCGATAAAATATTTATCTCGTCAATGCTCATGGACTAAGGGTAGGAAGGGAATTACGACCGATCTTAACGGTGTCTTCTTCGTACCTATCCTCAACGTGAATGAAACTCATGTCCAAATTCGAAGTAGGCCAGAGGCTGGTAAAAAAGATATAGGCCCGGTTAAACAGGCTTGGGTAGAGCCTACAGATCTCTATCCCCTTATTAAAGGGGCCGGTGATTTTGAAGAGTGCTATCTCAAAATCAATGCGCCTAATTTTGACAACAAAGACCGTCTTTACACATTTGTGCCCAATACTGGGATATCAACTGCCGAGTATGCTGAAGCAGAAGAACGTCTAAATAGGTATGAGCTAAGAAAAACTGCAGCTTGGTTCGATTCATTTCAATCAATTCTGCAAGCACGTTCAACTTATCGCAGACAAATGAAAGGTGCACCTTTCCATGCCGTATATAATGTTGGTGATTACACATTTAAGCCATGGAAGGTCATCTGGCCTGAAATGTCTTCGTCATTCTATGCAGCTGTAGCTGGAAGCGCTGATGTTCCCTTGCTAGGTACTCGCCCCTACATACCTGATCATAAAGTTTATTTTTCAGCTTTTGATGACAAAGAAACTGCTTACTATTTATGTGGGCTTTTGAATTCACAAACAGTTCAAGAGTGGATTGATGCACATAATGTTTCTATACAGGTTGCTGACGTGTTCAAACACTTAGATTTGCCTGAGTTTCGAAAAGAAGAGCATCGACATATCGCTCTGGCACAAAAAGTTATGTCTGCTCATCAGGAGCACAATAGAGAGAAACGTAAATTTATCGTGGAAGAAGCAAAACAATTGGCTGAAGAAATATTGACAAAATGGAGTAACAAACTTCCCGAATAATTTCCTTTCCGCATAGGTTAAATATTTATAGTCAAAACGCCACAATGTAGCGTTTTGACTATCTTACCAGCCCCCCGCGATAAGTATGATATCAGCACTTTTCCCTTCAGAACCAGCGCTCGAGAATACGCTCGGCATTGACGCTCATCTTTTAGACAAGTATTGTGATGTCATAATGACTCTTCGGTATTGATGTCATGGGTCAAACAAACTCGTCAATTATTAAATTTTTGTAGGTCGTAGTGTGAAAGATGATGATGAGATTGGCATGATTCTCTCTGCCTCAAAAGAAACAAAAAATGAAATGTGGCCCCCAAAAGCCAGTTGCGATGTTCTTGAGTCTGCCAAAATCCGAGTGGTGGATACTTACGTTGAAGTTGGGGTTTACAACCACCGTGGCGTAACTGTACGCATGCCGCATGATGGGGGAGGACAAGAATGAATATTAGTAGAACGTAATAAACAAGCTGCTGATGATTTACATTTGAATGGCCTCTTAAGGCAGCTTGCGTAAACCCCATTGTTCCAAGATATTAACAAATGTGATTCGAGAAGATCTCAATGCGGGCCAAGATGATTGGTGATAAACCTTCTTATAATAATTGAGTTAGTTTAAATCACTTGAATATGTAAAGGAGATTGCATGCAAAATATTTTATCAAAACACTTGAAGTCTTCTGCTGGGAAAATTAGAAGATGTCAAGAGGAAGCTATTAAGACTTTCTTTAAATTCAAGAAAAAAAAAGTTACCGATAAAGCACTCCTAATAAACTTGCCTACAGGGGCAGGTAAGACCGGTGTCATAAGTTTAATTTCTCACTTAAGTAAAGAGCAAAATATTTTAATTATCTGTCACAGAAGAGCGGTTAAAGATCAACTATACAAAGAGGTTTCCAATAAATTTTTTAGAGTGACGCTAAACGATCCAAATATAAAATTAAAGAGTGTTTTTAAAAGCATTAACAATTTGAGTGAAGAAGGTATATATATTTCAACATTCCAAAAACTATCTATGTTAACGCCAGAAGACCTCTCTAAAACACAAAGGTTCTTTGACCTGATTATTATTGATGAAGGTCATTCTGAACCGTCTCCCGTATGGAGAGAAATTGTAAGGCAATCAGGTGCAATTAAAGTCGTCATCACAGCAACACCTTATAGAAATGATCTTTTCGAATTAAACGTTGACTTAGATGATTATTTTATATTTACATTTAAACAGGCGATCTCTGATAATATAATAACTGAGCCAAATTTTATTCAAGTTAACTCAATGGATGGAATGCTTCGAGAATTACAGAATTTTTTGAAAAAAAATGAAAAAACAAAATGCATAATAAAATGCAAGGATGCAAATGATATATCACTATACCACGAAGCGGTTTCTAAAAAATATAAAACAGCAAGTATACATGAGACATTTGGAAATGATGAAGCTAGCGGTAAATTCAAATCAGTAAACTCAGCATTAAAATCTGGCAACATAAGAATACTAATTCACCAACATAAACTTGATGAAGGAGTAGACTTGCCTGAAGCAAAATTATTAGTTTTAACCTATCAGGTTGGAAGTGGTAGAGAATTAGTTCAAACCATTGGGAGAGTCGTTAGAAATTACAATTCAATAGACCCAACCGTAATAGATTTAGCAAGTTCATCCAATGAAAGAATGTGGCAAAGTTACCGTATATTTGATGATTACATATCCACACCAGTCGGTTCAAAAGGTTTTATAAAATCGCTAAGTACAACTAATCTAATCAAAGGATTTCTTGATAACTTCCCTGAATACAGCTACTTTTCAAGTCGTTTTAGAGAAAGGTTAGATTTACAATCTATAAATGTGAATGATATATCAATACCATTGGCATCTGTTTGTTTTATAGAAAAAGGACCTAATTACTCAACACCTCTTCTATTGGATAAGATATATTGGGAGCTACATACACAAGGCTCACTCGTAAAAAAAATAAACAATGATCATGATGTATTCATATATTTATACATCTCATTCAATAGCTCAAGGTATCTTTCTGACAAATTATTCTTTGAGCCTAAATTAGAAATCATAATAGTTAAAGAGCTATCTAATAGCGTAGCTATTTTTGATAGCGCTGGAGTCAAGTATGCAAATAGAATCGATCTTAATCTTTTCAACCCCATAAATATCAACAGGTTAACAGCATTAGCTGCAGCTACTAAAGTCCGTGAAATAAAAGAGGCCCACTCAAGAGCTATAGGTGCAGCAAAAAACAGACCGGAAGCGATGTCCTTAAAAGGTAAAAACCTAGAAAATATCAATAGCACTCAGCGTAATGCTATGTATGCACTAACGACATTGAAAGTAGTTAATAAGGATGAACAAGGGAAAAATGATAGTAGTTTCTATTTAGGGGCTAGATCTGGTCGTGTCTCTGACCAAATGGAACGCAATTTTACCATCGAAGACCTATCAGAATGGATAATAAAAATAGATGAAAGCACGTCTAAAGAAAATACCAATAGTGGTCGATTAATAAAATCATACTCACAACCTATTAATGAAAAACCTAACTCTCCAATAGTTTCACTTATTCTTGACTTATCAAATTTTGATATAGAATTAATTTCTGTGAAAGAATTCTCTCCCGACTATTACTACATTGCTTACTCAGATGAAGAAGGTGGTGAATTATTAATTGGAACGCAATCATTTAAATTTTTTGCTAAATATTCAGAAGAACAGCATAATTTCTCTTTAATAGTGGATGAAGAAAATTCTAATGATGATATTGACCAAATAGTCTCTTATTTAAACAATCACTATTATCGCATAATCTTTTTGGACGGAACAACATACAGCGACAAAAGATTTTATAAATTTTCACTTCCTTGTGAAAAAGGTATTAGTGCAGCAGAAAGCTGGGCTGGGCGCTCTCTTATTGGCATTCCAAAACTGTTATCTAAAGGACTTAGCGAAAAGGGAGCGTATAATAAAGAAGAGTCTTACTTTAACACTACGAGTACAGAATTTGATAAAAATTCCATTTTTTATTTAATTGATCAATTAAGTAACTATTCAAATGATAATCCTACCATTACCGAGCTAGGGCCTTTCTATTCGTTTATTCCCAATTGTGACCTTGTTATTTGCACAGACATGAACACTGAACCTTGTGATTTCATCGTTTCGTCCCCCGAAAAATTATGCTTCATTCATGTCAAATGTGGGGATTCACAAAGCTCGCCAAAATCATCTGCTGGAGCAATTGCAGAAGTCGGAAGTCAGGCAATAAAGAATTTATCATACCTAATATCTCACTCAACCAAAAACTTACCTGGGAATTTTTCAATCTGGGATAAGCCATGGCCGTCACCAACTGCAAAACATCGACTTAATTCACGATTTCGGCTTGCTTTGAATAAAAAAGGAATTATTCCAGATACACAAAACGAGCTTAAAGATAAAGCTTGGGAACTAATTTCAGAAAGAAGAAAATCGCCAGTTTGCAATAAGGAAATATGGATAGTAATGGGCAATTCGTTCTCTAAACAGCATTTTATTCAGCAGATGTCTAAGGATACTGACCAGCAATCTGAAACAATACAAGCATTCCAATTAATTGAAGATTGGCTAAGTACTGCTGATGAAATGGGTGTGGATATAAAAATATTCACATCTTAGCTCACAGATGCCCCCACAAACTCACCATCAAGTGGGGGCATCTTTTTCAATTCAATAAAAACCACCAGGCTCTGACTTATAAAGAACCATATATCATTAGTTTATTAGCAATGATTTATCTCGCATCAAACATTCGCAATCACAATAACCTTAAATTCACTCCGTGATATTGAAGCACCGCAGACTAATATTAATGTAATAAAGGAAGTGTCATACAGATAACTTTGCAAAATCAAACGGGCTAACCCCCTTCTCCCGATTTGCATCCAGATAATCTGCCCACCAATGCAGCATCAGCCTCCTCTCCCCCAGATGCTCCGCCTTATGAATGTATGCGGCCCGAACAGAGTTTCGTTCCTGATGGCTCATCTGCCGCTCTACCGCATCTCTCGACCATAGACCCGACTCAATTAATGAGCTACAAGCCATCGTCCTGAAACCATGTCCACATACTTCTGTTTTTGTGTCATAACCCATCACTCGTAGAGCCTTGTTCACCGTGTTCTCACTCATCGGTTTACGCGGATCGTGATCGCCAACGAAGATCAGCTCTCGATTCCCGCTCATACTTTTGATCCTTTCCAAAACCGCTAAGGCCTGACGCGATAAGGGAACAAGATGTGGAGTCCGCATCTTCGAACCACGCTGTAAATGTTTAACACCGTCTAGCGGTTCACGCTCACCGGGGATCGTCCACATGGCCGTTTCAAAATCGACTTCTGACCAGCGGGCAAAACGCAGTTCGCTTGAGCGGATAAAGACTAACAAGGTAAGTTCGGCAGCAAGTCGGGTTAATGGTCTTCCGGAATATTGATCAATGTGATGAAGTAATTCAGGTATACGGTTAAGCTCCAGTGCCGCACGATGCTGTCTTTTCGCCGTAGCAACTGCACCGGCAATTTCTTGCGCGGGGTTGTAGTCGATTAAACCGCTCTGTACAGCAAAGCGCATAATCGCGGTAGTTCGCTGTTGCAAACGGGCGGCGACTTCAAGGCGTCCGGATGACTCGACTGCTTTGATGGGTACAAGCAGATCCCGTGTCTTCAGTTCCGCAATGTTCCGCTTACCAATGGCAGCAAAGGGATTATCTTCGAGACTTTTTAAGACACGATAACTATGTACTGAAGATCATTTCTCATTACTGGCGTGCCGCTCTCTGGCAACCACTTCAAACGTGAACGCCTCTTGCTCCTGCTCTACCTTAACGGCTTTCTTGTTCTCTCTTGGATAGACGCCATTCGCTAACAGCTTTCGTGCTTCATCCCGGCGTGCCTTGGTATAAGCCATCAAACCTCAGGATATTTTCCCAGCTCCCGCATCTTCTCCTTACCGCCAAAACGATAACGAAGCCGCCAGTATTTTGAGCCGTTAGGGTGAACCAGCAAAACCATGCCTTCACCGTCAGTAAGTTTATAGGCTTTTGCTTCAGGCTTAGCCGAACGAACCTTCACATCACTCAAGCCATGATGATTATCCTCCCAAGGGTTCTGTGTGGATACAAACATTATCAAACCGGGAAATACCCGCAGTTGTATCCGCATCAGTAAGTTGATGTGGATTGAATCAGGTTGACTTAGGTTGAATGAAAAGCGAAGAAAGCCTTACGGAGCCTGAATCTGAGGCACAAAAAAAGCCGCTCCTAAGCGACTTAAGTTGCATCAGATGGTGCGAAGGCCGGACTCAAAAACAACAACAAACATTTGAATTTAAACAATTAAATAAAAAACAAAACATAAAGTGCCCCTTTTTATGCCCCC
Organism: gamma proteobacterium symbiont of Scutellera amethystina; assembly: GCF_059730845.1. Taxonomy (NCBI): domain Bacteria; kingdom Pseudomonadati; phylum Pseudomonadota; class Gammaproteobacteria; species gamma proteobacterium symbiont of Scutellera amethystina. Next base: position 680,866 of record NZ_AP035935.1, on the reverse strand, counting down.
ATATTACTTTGCACCTATCAGTTGAAACCTCACATAATTGGATAAATTTTAATCTATCTTACTCCGGTTAGGTTCCGAACAGCGGATCCTAAAGGGTGTTTGCATTCAACTGACCACCCATTTGCATTCTACTTGACTGCCTGTTTGCTTTTCTTGTGATCTTATCCATCTAAAAATGCACACAAAACCTTACTAAGTTGATAGGCAGCTTTGAGCATGGAGCAGACATTGACCCCTAAGAATAACTGAACCTTTCTCTGGATATTCTCTAAAAGAGAATGGTTCGGATTACAGGGGTACTTGCAAAGGAAAGAGATACTTTTTATCTAAACCAGATTTATTCAAGAAAACGCTTAGAGACGAAAAATAGAACCCGTTACTTGGGCTCTATTTATTATTTCTGACTGAATACTTAATCATTGGTTATGGTGCATCTATATGGGAGTTCAACTTCTGTACCTTTGGGCAATGATTTATTATATACAATATTCAACAAGCGAAATGGAACCATCGCCTTCTTGGATATCTCTTCTTTGATTTCATCTTCATCCAATCTGTCATTGAAATTATTAAAATCACTATTTGCTTTAAGACGATTACGCCCATTAATATGCACTTCTGTTACTAAGAGTTTTTCATCCAAAGTTACATCTGCAGTCACAGGTTGGTTTTTACCCGGTACTGCGAAGAATTTATAGCTATAAGGCAATAGAACAGAAGAGATAAAATCAAAGCTGTCTTTATAAATTGCAAACTTCTCAAGATTGAAAACAACATTAAATAAACTATTTTTGAATCTATCTCTTAGTTCTCCGTCTGAATTAAAGAAAATTTCAAATATAATTCCATCTAAGAGATTTTTAACCTTATCGGCTCTAACACCTTTAGTTTTATCCTTAAATGCACTGATGAATTCACACGCCATGTTTGAGTTTCCATCGGCGGCTTGGAGTATATTTCTACCTAAAACAAAAAGGCTATCGCTTCCAGCTTGGTTTATTTTATCGGGCGATATATCACTTATCGCTGGGTTTTGAGTGTACCAGTTCCTAACTTTGAGCGATGTAATTATTCTATGGCTCCACTTCGTTTCATCAAGAATAAAATCGCTATCTTTAACGGCAGAAGAACTATAGCTTGAAATTCTAGCAGCCACGCTTAAATTAAAATAAAACTCGCCAGATAAAGATGTATGCTCCCAAGAGGTCTGCTTTTGACGGGTTGTAGCCGCTAAGGTATTTCTTACCCTTTTAAACATCGCCTCGATAGGTACATCAGGAGTTTCTATGTGTTTTAGTAACGCCTCTGTGTAACTTCCATTACGTCCAGAACCGTCATCTGCAAATTGCCCTGGTGAGGTTGCATAAGCGATTAACGTACCTTTGGGCGCATAAACAGGAGCTAAATCTCGTGGCACACCCCTCCATTTCCTAATAAATGGATTATTTCTGCATGCATCGAGAATTATAATGCTGGTACGGGTATCATTTCCTTTCGGCTCCATGCGAGTAAGAACCTCATTTAAACCTAAGGCCCCATGCTCGACATCGGCTTCATCATCAGCTACGGTGTCTTTTGCAATGAGATAGTTTTTACCATTAACTTCAGCGCCATGTCCTGCAAAGAAGAAAAGGGATATCTCGCCACCATCGTTTGAAGTTTCTTCGAGTTCTTTGATTGCAGCCTTCATTTCTCTAAGGGTGGCATTAATCAACTTGTTGACGGTGAAACCTCCTTTAATCAAAACTTCACTAATATCTTCTGCGTCGTTAGCAGGGTTTGGCAGGTTGTTACTGAATTCATAATCTGAATTACCTATAACAAGAGCGTTCAGTCGAGACATGTATCCTCCATTTGGATGTTTGAAATCTTATTATATGTAAGCGTTTAAACGCTACAGATGCCTTTCTGGCTAGCAGTTGTGGTAATCCGTTTTTTAAAAGCATTCTTTACTACTGAAATTCTCTTTGCAGGCCAACTTTAACTCTCAAAAAATCACATTAAAACTCGACACTCTTTATCAGGGATTTATTTTACCCATCCTAATATGTATTTTGGCAGCTTGGGTTTACAGGGTTGTTGTATGTTAAACCTGATTTATCCTACTGCATGTTTTCGTCACATACAACTGAAGGGGCTTTGTTATTAACGGCAACTGATCCTTTTTAACCGGCCAGGTGATCCAGTATATGATCTTCCTAGCAAGGCTCTCCACTACGGAAACCAAATTCCGCCGCCAGTTCAACATCCCGTAACCACTTCAGGCGTTTAGACCACAGTTCTGCCATATCCCCATATCCAGGCCCGGTGCGAACATTCTAATTTATCCGTATAAAAATCCTTAACGTGTGGTAGTGTTGCAACGCCCGCTCTTGGCAAACAGCAGACGCTCAGATAAACCCCTTTCACCGTCAAATCTGTACGGCCAGATTTTGTATGCGGTTATCAACTAATTTGCAAAGTGTCGCCAAGTAAATTGCGAATGGGTCTTCAAGTTAGGTGCAATTACGCACCAAACCAAAGAAGCACTGGTGTAAATAAAGATTTCACAAAGAATCCTTCACACTCTACATCTTTCATTTTTATTTATATTTAACATATAGTTACGTGATGATGGATGGGTGTAGAGTGACAGAAATCCTTCATCGGGGGTGAAGCATGGACGTAAAAAAACCGGCTTTCGCCGGTTCTGGTTAGTCATATCGCTATGGGATCATCGCACTTTGGCAGCCAGTCGGCGCTGCTGTCGTCCGTCAGGTCAAGGTTGGTCTGTATGCCTGACTTGGTGCGCCGCTTCAGGTAGTTCAGCCCGTACTCGCGCAGGATGCTCTCCAGCGCCTGGCTGAACGACTTCATGCTGAGCGGGTTACGGTAGCCGTTCGCCTCCATGTAGGCCAGATAGGCGTGATACAGGTAGCGCTTCGGCTGCAGGGGGCGGATGCTGGCGTTGCCCATGTGCAGGCCGTTTGGCTCAGCCGTCGCAAACAGGTAGCCGCAGAAGTCCACCATCGGGTCGGCGTCGCGCTTGATGCGCATCGCCTCGCCGGAGTTCTGCTGCGACTGAAGCAGCGCGCGGGCGTCCTGCGGCTGGCTGAACCGCTGCATCAGCTGGCGGACGATAACGGCCAGCTCGTTCTGTATCTTCTCCTTCAGCTGCGGGTCGCGCTCGTTCGCCGGGATGATTTCCGGGAAGTGCAGAATCACCCGGCGACGGGACACGCCGCCGCTGCGGTCGGTGAAGCGCATCGGGTTGTTGTTCACGGCCAGAATCACCGCCGGGATGTGGGTCGAGTAGGCGTCCCTGTACTTCGGGTCCACCGAGACCGCGTCGCCGCCGGTAATCGCCTTGATGCCCGCGCCGTCGCCGCTCCACTTCTCCTGATCGGGCAGGCGGATGAGCGAATAGCCGATAACGGACGCGCGCTCGCGCGAGGATTCCAGCGTTTCAATGGTGGCCGACACGGCGTTGTCCGGCCCGGCCAGCATGGTGGCGATTTCCGCCATGATGCTCTTGCCGCTGCCGCCGGGGCCGGTGACCTCCAGAAACAGCTGCCAGTCGTAGCGGTTCGCCAGCACCATAAACAGCGCGGCCAGAATGATGTCGCGCTTCTCCGCGCTGCGCCCGGCGGCGCGGTCGAGCCACTGCCAGAAGTGCGGCGCGTGGTACTCCAGCGTCTCGCCCGCCACCGGGCGGGTGTAGTCCACGTCGCTGATGGTGCGCAGCCAGTTTTCCCGGCGGTGCGGGCTGAACGCGCCGGTGCGGGTGTCGAGCACGCCGTTGCGAAAGCCGATAAGCTGGCGCTGCGGCGCGGCCTGCTGCGGCAGCATCAGCTTCAGCGTGTCCACCACGCCCGCCACCTTACCCGCCGAGAACGGCGCGCGCAGGCGCTGGAACAGCTTCGCCACGTCGCGCCCGAACTGGTTGCCGGAAATCACCTTCCACGCCCCGGCCTCGTAGCGGCAGAGAATTTCCCCGCTGGCGTCCACGGCCAGACTGCTGCGGTAGTGTTCCGCCACGCGCTCCGCCTTTTCGCTGGCGCTCATGGACGAAAACTCCGCCTCGCTCATGACGTCAAACGGGCTGACAGCGGGCGGCGCGGCGGCCTCAGCCAGCGCCTGCCGGATTACGGCTTCGCCGTGCTGCGTATACGCGTCGTTCCAGTCGCCGAACACGGGCGGCAGGGCCACGGCCCCGTTACAGGCCGCGGCGGCCTGCTGCGCTTTGCGCTGGCCGTCGCCGCTCAGGTCGCGGTCGGCGGCAATCACCAGCGGCAGCGACGGGTGCTTTTCACGGGCGAGGCCGGCCAGGGAAAGAAGGTTCGCGGACGACAGCGCAACCCACACCTCGTCACCGGTCAGGTTGTGCACCGTCAGGCCGGTGGCAAAGCCCTCGGCCAGCCAGATGCGCCTGGCATTACTGCCGGCGCTGCCGAACACGTGGCACGCCCCCTTTACCTGTCCCCCCTTCAGGGTGCGCTTGACGCCCTCCGCGTTAATCAGCTGCACGTTGACCAGCGCGCCGGCCATGTCCTGCAGCGGCACGATAAGGTCGCCGGGACGGAAGGTCGTCAGGGCCACTTTCTGCGGCTTCGAGAGAGTCAGGCTGCGCTGCGCCGGCCAGCCCTTACGCGACAGGTAGGCATTACCGCTGACCGCCTGCGCGGTGCTGACCAGCTGCTGCGCGAGCGTCGCGGCGGCGGCGCGGGCGGCGTCGTTATCCCCGGCCTCAGCGACAACGTCAGCGGACGCATCCGCCGGCGGCAGGCTGCCGGTCAGGACGTTCACGCGTTCGGCGGCTTCGGTCAGGTTAATGCTGAGCGCCTTTTGTACAAGGTCCATGCCGTCGCCGGCCCCGCACTGGTTGCAATACCAGGTGCCGCGCCCCTCCTGGTCGTCAAAGCGGAAGCGGTCTGTTCCGCCGCACACCGGGCACGGCATATGGCGGTTTTTTACCACCTTCACGCCCAGCGCGGGCAGGATGCGGGGCCACTGGCCACGCGCGGCCTTCGCCGCGTCTGATACGGTCATTTTCATTTGGTTGTCCCTCAGTGCAGCGGCCGCGCGTCGTGAATGCGCCCGCTCAGCTCGTCCATCACCACCTGGCCTAAAAAGCTCAGGCACGGGGCCGACTTCAGCGGCCCGGCGGCCAGCAGGTCGTCCAGCAGGGCGCAGGCAATCTCCTGCCCGCGCCGGCGGCCGTGCTGGCGCAGATAGAACCCCTCCAGCTCGCACTCGATGGCGTGCTCAAGGCGCGCCAGCGTCAGGCCGGGGTAGCGCTGCTGCTCGCGGCACAGGGTGAGCCAGGCGCAGGCAACCGCGCGGCGGGCCAGCGCGGCGCGGAGGTCGGGGGAAAGCGTGCGGATTTTCATGATGTCACTCCGTCGTTCATCAGGCTGTCGTGGCAGCGGGCGATCACGCCGTCGAGCTGTTCGGTGATGAGGAAGACCAGCGAGGCCAGCTGCGCGCGCTGCGCGGGCGGCGGCGCTTCGTGGCAGTCCTGAAGCCGGGTCATGTCGGACACGAAGCGCCCGGCGTTGCGCAGGTGCTCCAGGCGCATCAGGTCGTCGTCGGAAATCGTAACGGGGCTCATGCGCGCACCTCCGTCACCGGCAGGCGGCAGGCAAAAGACAGCACGTAGTCGCGGGCAAGCAGCCGGCGCGCGGCGCGCTCGTCTGCGGCGGTGGCGCGGAGCATCAGCACGCGGCTGTGGCGCTCACAGCGGCGCACGGCGGCGAAAACGAAGACAAACTGAGGGTGCGGGGAATGAAGGACGGTAGCCATAGGGGCAGTCTCCACTGAGTAGCGGTTAACGCCACCACCGGAAACGCCAATTTCACTGGTGGTAGCCCGAACGGGGTTGGCGTAACCGGCCTCAATGGATACCGGCGCTTCGTGAGAAGCCCCCGCCCGGGCCACCATTACTCGACAGGCACAGCGTAAACACAACCGCCGCCCGAAAAATGGGTGCACTGAGGCTAAGACACAAAAAAAGACGCAAGGCGCGTCTGGTGTCGCCATTGAGTTGCTCAGGACGCCAATCCCGGCTGCCGATTTTGCGACAGCGGAATTACTGTACCAGGGAAAGCCCCCGGCGCGCAAGCCGGGAGTGAGGGAAGAGAGCGGCATACGCACCTCAGCAGTTCGTGAGGGTGATGCCGGCGCGGGAAGGAGATTGCGGGTCTGCGGGAGCCGTGCTGCGCTCAATGCTGAAGGCGATGCCGGTGCCGCGAAAGCGCTGCGGCTGGCCCGGCATGTCCACCTCAGCGGCAATGGCCAGCGCCAGCTGCTTTGCGTCCTCCACGGACAGGTCGTGCGACGTACCGCCAATGTTCAGCCGGATCATGCTTCACGCTCCTGACCGCGCGCGGCGATGCGTTCGTTCATCCAGGCGCTGACCTCACTTGCCATCCACGCCACGTTCTTGCCGCCGAGCGACACCTGCGCCGGGAAGGCGCTGCGGCTGATGAGGTCGTAAATGGTCGAGCGGGACAGGCCGCAGACGTGAATAACCTCCGGCAGGCGCATAAACCGCTCCTGAACCGGGGCAATGGCCGGCATAACGGGGGCCGCCGGGGCGGTTGAGTGCGCGGATAAAGCCGTGTGCATAAGCTACCTCTTTCTGAGTCCATTAAGTGCCGCACGGTTACGTGCAGCGTCGGGTAGCGCTTTATTTTCAGCATATTTACGGCCAGCGCAACAGGGCGGCCGCGTGCTGTGGCTGACACAATCTGCCTGAATTTCGCACAGTGTTAACCACTCTTAACGAGTAGTAACGGGTAGTACCGGATAGTGCCGGGCCCGGCTTTTCATATAGCCTCAGACTCTCAAAAATAATTTATTAATAGCAATAAACATTAATCATTCCGGGTCGCCGGAATCAGGCTGGTGAAGAATGGTGAACAGCGGGTGAACAATCATTATCTGATTCTTCACCCCTTAATTTACTGTATTTACTCTCTTTTTCTTTCAAGTGAAGGATGGTGAAGGATTTATATAAAACTGAAAGCGGATAACAGGCTTTCGTGAGACCTTTTCCTGGCTCGCCAGAAGGAAAGCTTTTGTCTGGTCCGTCACACAACGCCGTCAGGTAGCAGCGCCTGTGCCAGCCCCGGCACAATTGACTTACCAAAACCGACCTGACAGGAACCCGTTATGACCGACATCACCGCCTTTCCCGCCAGCACGCAGGCTGCGCTGGAAAAAGTCAGCACCGCAAAGGCCGCATGGCTTGATGCACGCAGTAAACAGGAGGCCGCCGCCTTACAGGGGGACACCATCCGTCAGCGCCGCGCCGAAACCGAGACGAACGCGGCCGCACAGAACGACGAATGGCGCCGGCTGTTCCGCGAGAGCGGCGGCGTGATGACGCCGGAGATGAAGAAGCTGCGCGCGGAGGTGGCGCTGGACCGCGAGGCGCTGGAGGAGTTCGACGCCCTGCTGGCGCTGCACGCGCAGGAAAATGAGCGCCTGCCGTGGGAGACGGCCGACCTCGCCAGAGACTACATCAGCGCCCACAATGACATGGTGAACCTTCGCGCCATGCAGCTCTGGCAGGCGTTTATGGAGGCGCACGGCCGGCAGCTGATCCAGACGCTGAGCCTGCTGAAAATCACGCTGGGGCGTCAGGCCAGCGACGGAACCGGCACGGTGCACGCCGTTAACGACCCGGAAACGGTGCTGAAAAATTTTATCACGCGCCACATCACCGACCCGGCGCTGATGCGCGACGACCTGCCGGAGGAAGACGCCGTGTTTAAGCTGGCAGGCATCTTCCCGGCGCGCGGGGCGCACGATGACTTCAGAAAAAGCCCCTCGCCCGCAGCGCGTCACAAAATGCTGGTCCGCCGCGAAATGGTGCAGAAGGAGCAGGCACAATGACCGTTGCAACCACACCCGCACAGGCGCTGGACCAGTTTCGCGCCGCCCGCAGCCGGTGGCAGGCGCACCTGACCGCGCGTCAGGACGCGGAAACGGCGCTCAGCGCCCTGCTGTCAGCCGGTGAAAAGCAGACTGATTACAGTGAACGGGTGCCGGCGCTGCGCGAGCGCATCGCGGTGCTGGACTGGCAGATTAACTGCGCCGCCCGCGAGGGCGTGTATGCGCAGCGGATTGTGCTGGAAGCCTGCACGGAGGACGCGCTCAGCGCCTTTATGCGCGAGCACGGCCCGGCGTTGACTTCGGCGCTGGCCCCGTTCCTGAACGGCCCCGGCGGGCTGGAGGTAGCCGCCCGGCTGCTGCGCAGCGCCGTGGCCCGTGAGGTGCAGCGGGCGCGCCCGGCGGTGTCGGCGGCCTATAAGGACGCGCTGGCCGAAACGGGCCTGTCTCCGGAGGCCGGGATGCTGCGCGACTGTGAGGGCAGCTACACGCCGGCACAGCACCAGCGCTTTGCGCAGCGCCTCAGCCGGCTGCCGCAGGAGGACGCGTAATGGCCCTGAAATGCCCGGCGTGCGGCACCACCGCACACACCCGCACCAGCGCCTACGAGTCCGCGACCGTCAAGCGCACCTGGTATCAGTGCCAGAAACTCGACTGCTCCTGCACGTTCACCGCGCTGGAGAGCGTCGAGAAAATCATCGTGAAGCCGCAGAAGCCTGCCGAACCGGAACCCGCAGCGGAAACGCTGAGCGCGGCGCGCCAGCCGCAGACGCTGGGGCGCTACGGTTCTGCCAGTAAACTGTCCAGCCGGCAGCAATCCCCTGCCTGAAACCTTAAGCCCCTTACCTTAGCCGGCCACAGCGCCGGTTTTTTGTGGGCCTTTTCCCTGGCAGGACTCTCTATTCGCGAGTGCATGTCTATGCTGCATGAAAACGCATGAGTTTTTGCACCCCGCTTATGCCCGTTCAGGCCATGCCGGGTGCGGCGCGGCACCATTCATGCAGGTGCATGAAAACCACTGCATAAAGCGGGCAGGCGTGGCGGGGGTACGAGTGCGCGCAATGAGATTCAACAGTGAAGACTTTGTTTAAGACAAAAAAAGCCCTGCTTAATGCAGGGCCTACAAGCCATTCTATCGCGCCTCTTTAAACTCTGTGGCCCATGCTTGAAGAGTTTTTGATCGGCGCTTAGCAGTGTCCACAGATAAACCATTTGCTTTTTCTATCAGGAAGTCTGCTGCTGTCGTTTCATCAATATCGATGATTTTTTCAACATTACAAAATTTCATCCATGCCCAACCACAGATCGTATTTTCAAAAGCATCAGCGATAAGAGACATTTTTTCTGAATGTTCGGAAGCATAAAAAACTTTCCATCCCAAAGGCTGAAGCACGAATCCATTATTTTTAATCAACCCAAGCAATCTCGCTGCATGCTTATAATAATTTATCTGCCGAGGCGTAATTCCTTCAGATTCCTCGTTGAACAATTCGCTTCTAGCTGCACAATCAACAAGCTTCACTATTCTGTGTATATCATCTGCCTGTGGAACAAGATCGCTCGAGAAATATCTCTGATTATGCTCTTGGATTCTTTCTTGCTCCGTTGCTAATTTTTTTGCATCAATTACAAAAAGTGAAGCTCCGGTGTTAGCCTTAACTTCAAGCTTATAATTGTAAGTACGTAGATTAGAAAGTAAAGCCTCAAAATCATCCAGATCAACACCCAGATCTACGAGGGAATTGATATCAGCATCAGGGGATTTAATCGCTTCAATGAAGTCAATCATATTACCAATGAATACATCATTTTTTTCAGCGATAAACTTAGACTTATATGATCCGATAGAAGATGTATAAGGCACAAGAGACCCCCCCTCCCCAAACATCATCTTAGAAACCTTTCCATACAATGAGTTCCATGAGTTTATTATTTTTTGTATTGGTTCCCAATCAATATTTTTTTCACTGCGATCACGAAATATTCTAATTTCATGTACGTTGCTTAGACTTTCTTTCTCATCTTCAAAGTCTACTGAAAACTCGCCATCTTCATCAAGACAAACAAAATACCCAGCAGGGGGTAAAGTATTTAGACTAACTTCTTTAGGATTTAAATAAGAAAGCCTCGCCTCTGAAAGATCATATGGCGTTGCCAAAACAGTTAAGTTCTTATTCAAGAAAAAATCCCGAACCTGAATAAATCCAGACTCAAGGTTTTTAATTTCCATCTCATTTACCGGCGCATAATACCAACTATCTTCAGTTTCGTTTTCAGCAAACCAATAAACCAAATAATTAAGCCTACTTTTAGTATTTTCAGCTAAAAATGTTCTAGGCACATCGTAAAAACTATATACCTTTTGAATGGAAAGCTTACCAAGCTCTTTAGTCTCCGGTAAGTAATACATATTATTCTATAACCTTAAAATTTTGTTCAATTCCGGTACGTAATCTCAACCACGCTTCAAAATGAGTTTTTTTATTAGGCGTCGAGATTTTCCCATAGAAAGGCTGCAAAGTACCCTTAGCTATCTTCTTACTGTTCAAAGCAACATGAAAATTTCTACAGATTATCGCCTGTTGAAGATCACGATACATTGAAGTACCAAAGTCATTTGCTTTCAATTTTGCCCCCTTTTTTTTATGGGGTTCCTGATTGTGTCCTACAAAATCTTTAGGCACCGGAGGATCATTTACGACAAGTCGAAATGCTTCTCCTTCCGCCGGGGTAGCGTCAGCAGGGGGCACAAAATCAGGAAAATCACCAGGCCAAGGGTACTCTGCGTAATCCATAAAACTTCCTTATAATTTAAATGGACTCAACCTCGTCATAGCTATACTGTATGCATCCGAGCTAAGGTCATTGCCCAAGAAAAGCCGACCATTTCTAAGAGCCGCCTCTCCAACTGGGCCAGCGCCCATAAAAGGGTCACAGATAATTTCTGAAGTAATACTACTCTGTTTGATTAAAATTTCCATAAGGCTTACTGGTTTTTCAGTAGGATAACCTTTCAAAATTCGTGGGCAGGTCAGAACATCTGGAATTGATAAGTCACTCAACTTCCTTTTGCCCTTTTCAAAGAAAAGTATGAACTCATATCTAGCACGGTAGTGATAACCCATACCAATCCGTTGCTTATCCCAAATCAAAGGTTTCCAGAACTTAAAACCCGACATTTCTGCTATCGGTTTTACATAAAATGCGGTTTCTTGGTCGCAAAATAGGTAAAAATGACTATTTTTTTTGAGTACTCTGAAAACCTCAGCGAATAATTCTTCAAACCTACTATTTGGGAATATCTCAAACCATTGATTATTTGAGCTTTTACTAACTTTCAACCTAGTAGTAGTACCAACCTTACGATGTTTTTCTAATGACTCGTAAGCTGGATCTGTAATCATTAAATCTACTGAGCCATCGTCTAAAGACTTTAGATAATCAACCGCATCCATTTGATTTAATTTGAATTTATTATTATCTTCGAAAAGATGACTCATATGTTTTTCCCTATAGGCTTTGAATGTATTGTATATATATACAGCCCCCCTTTCAAACTGTTTGAATACACAACACTTTCAGTATTAAAAGCACCATGAGAATTGCCTATTCCTAACGAAGTAATCATAAACAACTGTATTGAATGAGAAATACTTCAAATTTCCCTCTTTGCATAGTCATATGGTGACTCATAACGCACTCGATTAAATTCCAAATAGTCAGCCCACCATTGAATCATCAAGCGCCGTTCCTCCAAATGCTCAGATGTATGAATGTATGCAGCACGAACATTATTTCGTTCTGAATGACTCATTTGCCGCTCTATCGCATCATCACTCCATAACCCCGACTCACCCAACGCACCACGTGCCATTGTCCTGAAGCCATGCCCGCAAACCTCGGTCTTAGTGTCATACCCCATAGCGCGCAGAGCATTGTTAACTGTGTTTTCGCTCATGACTTTTTTGGGATCATGATCGCCGGGAAAGAGTCTCTCGTTATCACCGCTTAATTGCTTCAGCTTTTCTAACAAGGCTAAAACCTGACGGCTTAGCGGTACAAGATGCTCCTCTTTCATCTTCATGCCACGGTGAGAGTAACGAACTCCTTCTATCTCTTTTCGTTGTGCAGGAACCCGCCATAAGGCTCTTTCGAAATCGAACTCATCCCACCGGGCAAAGCGCAGCTCACTGGAACGGACAAAAGTCAGTAATGAAAGCTCTACAGCAATACGCGTCATAATTCGTCCACGATATGCGGCAAGGCGCTCAAAAAACTCAGGAAAACGACTGAACGGTAATGCGGGGTAATGGCGGGCCTTGACCGTAGAAAGTGCCCCAGCCATATCAAGAGCGGGATTAGATTCTATGTAATCGTTCTGCACGGCATAGCGCATTATCGCCGTAACACGCTGCTGAAGACGTTGTGCGACGTCATGCCTGCCACTGGCATCAACGGCCTTGATAGGTGCCAAGAGCTGGCTGGTTTTAAGCTTACGGACATCTGCTAAACCAATATGAGGAAAAATATACAGCTCAAGGTAGCGCAGAATTCGTGAGCGATGATCATCGCTCCAGCGCTTGTTGCTCGCATGCCATTCGCGGGCGATCGTTTCAAAAGTATAAGCCCCGGCGTTTTCAGCCTGGGCTTCTTTCTGTTCAGCTTTGGGGTCAATCCCCTGCCCTAACATCTTTTTAGCTTCGTCACGCTTAGCACGCGCCTCAGCAAGCGTGACTGTCGGCCAGACTCCAAAGGCAAGTCGGTCTTCTTTTTTGTCGGCTGGCCGTCGGTACTTCATACGCCAGTATTTTGATCCTTTAGTCGTGACCTCAAGATACAAACCGCCGCCATCGGCCATTTTATAGGTTTTTTCTTTAGGCTTTGCAGTATCTACCTGGCGGGCATTCAGCTTCATTTTGGGGGCACATTTCTTATCGAAGTGGGGATGCCCCCAATTATGCCCCCAGCGGGGTCTGGATTGCAATGGATGTGCTCGGACGACGCCGGATAACAAAATCAGCCTGCATATTGATTTTAAAGGTTTTTTTTGACTTCCTCGGATGAGGATGGACAGGATACTGGTGCCGAAGGCCGGACTCGAACCGGCACGTATTTCTACGGTTGATTTTGAATCAACTGCGTCTACCGATTTCGCCACTTCGGCACTGAAGAGGATGCGGAAAACGTGGGCGATTATACCGTTACGCGCTTGCGGCGCAACCGGAATCGATGGGGATGTGCGCTAAGCGTCGAAAAAAGCAGCGCTGCCAAAAACGCTGCGCAAAACCCCGGCAGTCGCCTCCGGAACACTCCCAAACACGCGCGCGGCGGCCACTTCTCCGGAACTTTCTGCCGCTGCATGCCTCTTAACCACAACTGACGCAGTCAGACGTATAAGCACAACGAGGTTGAGATGAAAAAAGCAACACAACGGTTAGTTTGGGGATGGGGTATCGCGGCGGCACTGGTGGCCGGTAGCGCATCGGCGGCGAGCTGGCAGGATCAGCTGAGCAGCGCCGCATCGCAGCTGTCGCAGCAGAACAGCGGCAACACCGCCACCAGCAACACGCAGAACGGCGGACTGTCGCTCTCTTCGCTCAGCGGCCTGCTGAACGGCGGCGATAAAGCGGTGAGCGCCAACAGTATGACCAACGCCGCCGGCGTGATGGAATATTGCGTGCAGCACAACGTGGTGGATAACAACGTGAAGTCGGTGAAAGATCAGGTGCTGAGCAAGCTGGGCCTGAGCAGCACCACCGCGCAGCAGCAGAAAACCGATTACCAGCAGGGGCTGCAGGGCCTGCTGAACACCGGCAACGGTCAGCAGCTGAATCTGCAGAGCCTGAGCAACTCGCCGATGGGTGAGAAGCTGAAAACCAAAGCCTGCGATGTGGTGCTGAAGCAGGGCAAAAAATACATCGGCATGTGATTCCTTCGCGCGGGTTCAGAGGCCGCCTTCCTGCCGTCTGAATCGCCGCTCACCTTATGCCAGCCGGCGCGGGCTGTCCCCCGCGCCCTCTTCTCTCGCCACGTAGCCGCTAAGCCCTCAACAACGTCAGCGTCGCATCCGCCACGCGCGCCAGCAGCGTCCTCGCCTGTTCAAACGACTGAATATTGGTGTAGCCAATCACCAGGCCATAGCGCTTTTGCGTCTGCGCGTACCAGCCCGACAGCGGCCGCACGTACAACGCCTGCTGCGCCCACAGCGTCGCCAGCGCCACGTCCTGCGTGCCGCGCCGCAGAAATGCCACGATGTGCATACCGCCGTCGGTCAGCTCAAAGGTAAACAGCCCCGGAAAGCTGGCTTCGATGGCCTCCAGCATCATGCGGCGGCGCTGCTGATACAGGATGCGCATCTTCTTGATGTGGCGATAAAAATGCCCTTCGCTGAGGAACTGCGCTAGGATTTTCTGCGGCAGCAGCGGCAGGCCGGTTTCCAGAATCTCGCCCAGCTCGCCGAACTGCGCCAGCGTGTGCTGCGGCATCACCAGATAGCCGATGCGCATCGCCGGCATCATGGTTTTACTGAAGGTGCCGGTGTAGATCACCCGGTCGTGCACATCCAGGCTTTTCAGCGCCGGAATCACCTTACGCGTGTAGTGAAATTCGCCGTCGTAATCATCCTCAATGATCCAGCTGTCATGCTGCTGCGCCCACGCCAGCAGCTGATGCTTGCGCGGCAGCGACAGGCTGACCGCCAGCGGGCTCTGGTGCGTTGGCGTCACCACCGCAAAGCGCGCGTCGGCGTGATAGCGCAGCAGATAATCCACGTCGACGCCCTGCCCATCCACCGGCACATAGTGCAGGTTGGGCGCGATGCGCTTCAGCAGCTGTTGGCCAAAGAAGTAGCCGGGATCTTCGAACAGCACTTTGTCGTCCGGCTGCGCCAGCACCGCCAGAATCAGCCGCAGGTTGGCGCGGTAGCCGCTGGTGATGAAGATCTGCTCCGGCTGGCAGTTGAGGCCGCGCGAAATGTTCAGGTAGCTGGCGATGGCCGCCCGCAGCGGCGCATACCCCATCACCGGCGGTATCATCATCTCGTTCGGCCGCAGGCTGCGCGCCGCTTTCGCCGACATCAGCCGCCACTTCTTGTGCGGAAACTCGTCCAGCGCCGGGATGCCGAGCCGCAGCTCGCCTTTGCCCTCGGTCACCGGCAGCAGCGCGGGCGTCGTCGCCGGTGCGCGCGGTGGCGTGGCTGCGCTCGCCAGCTTCAGCTGCGGATTAACGCGCGTGCCCTTCGCGCCCTGGCTGACAAAATAGCCTTCGCCGATGAGGATTTCATAGGCGGCCTCCACCGTTTTACGCGCCACCTGCAGCTCGCCCGCCAGCATGCGGATCGCCGGTACGCGGTCGCCCGGCCGGAGCTGTCCGGCAAGGATCTGCTGCCGGAAGCGCTGGTAAATCTCTTTGTAACCCACGCGTCACTCCTTTCTCAGCCACGGCGCTATGTCCTACCTGTTTTCACGCGTAATGGCCCTGTTCGCTCAGACATAGAAGTTTAAGATGCAGGCATTTCCCCCGCAATACGGATGACAGCCATGAAGATTGTGCATTACGCCACCGCAGAACAACTCGCGCGCTGCTACCCGCTGATGCGTGCGCTGCGCGGGCGGCTGGCGGATGAGGCGCAGTTTATCGCCCAGGCGCAGCGTCAGCAGGCGCAGGGTTATCGCCTCGCCGGTATCGAACATCAGGGACAGCCAGCGGTGCTGGCCGGTTATCGCCTGCTGGAGAATTTTATCCACGGCAGCTTCTGCTACGTCGATGACCTGGTGAGCGATCCCGCGCTGCGCGGTCAGGGCTTCGGCGCCGCGCTGCTCGACGGCTTAGCGGTGCTGGCGCGTGAGTACGGCTGCAGCCGCATGGTGCTGGATACCGCAATCAGTAACACCCGGGCGCAGGCGTTTTATCAGCGCTGCGGCTATCAGGCGCTCGGCCTGCATTTTTATCGCTCTATCGTATGAGGAACCACTGCATGAATGTGCTGCACATTAAAGTCAGCCCGGATCTGGCGGGATCGGCGTCGCGCATCGCCTCAGCGCGTCTGATCGAAAAGCTGCGCAGCCGCCATCACGATCTGCACGAGACGGTGCTGGATCTGGCGCAACAGCCGCTGCCGCATCTCGATGCTTTCACCATCAGGGCTTTTTTTACCCCACCGGAGGCGCGTGATGAAGCGCAGCGTAACGCCATTCGCACCTCGGAACGGCTGGTGGATCAGCTGTTTGCCTGCGACACCCTGGTTATCTCATCGCCGATGTGGAACCTCGGGCTGCCGTCGGTGCTGAAAGCCTGGTTCGATCATATTACCCGCGCCGGCCGCACCTTCGCCTTTACCCCCGAAGGCACCAAAGTCGGGCTGGTGAGCGGCAAAAAAGTTTACTGCGTGATGGCCAGCGGCAGCGTGTTTGCCCACGGGCCCTTTATGCAGGATGACCAGTTCACGCCGTACGTGCGCGCGGCGCTGGCGTACATCGGCATCAGCGATGTGCAGTTTATCCGCGTCGACGGCACGCACGACCCGCTCAGCCGTGCCCGCGCGTTACCCGAAGCACTCGAAACCATTGAACGTCTGTTCTGACGGAGGAAAATCATGACTCAACGCGTTAACCATTTCAAAACCACCCCGGCGCTGGCCAAAGCGATGTCGGATTTGTCGAATAGCGTCGCCAGCGCGTCGCTGGAGAAGTCGCTCAGGCATCTGGTGGATATCCGCGCCTCGCAGCTCAACCACTGCGCGTTCTGCCTTGACATGCACATCAAGCAGGCGGCGATTGACGGCGAGCATGAGCTGCGGCTGCACCATGTGGCGATCTGGCGCGAATCGCCGCTGTTCAGCGCGCGCGAGAAAACCGCCTTTGCCCTGACCGAAGCGCTGACGCGCATTGGCGAGCACGGCGTTGACGAGGCGCTGTACGGTGAGCTGCGCGCGCACTTCTCCGAGGTGGAGATCAGCGAGCTGACCTTTAAGATCGCGGTGATCAATACCTGGAACCGGCTGATGATCCTGTCGCAGATGGCACCCGGCGCGCTCGACAGCGCTTACGGGCTGGATCGTGCTGATTTGCGGTAATTTTTATCGCCAGTGGCTGCGGCTGCTGGCGATAGCATGTTTTTCTGCGCGCCCTGACGCTATAGTGAGGTTTTGCACCACACAGGACACCGCGCATGAAAGGCATCAACATTGCGATTTACTTCGATCCCGACCTGATTCGCATCTGCGTTCACCAGCCGGATGACAGCTACCTCAGCCAGACGTTTCATTACGCCGACAGCGTGATTGAGGAGATTTATCAGTGGCTGGAGCAGTTCACGCCGGGTCGCACCCACATTTGCCTGATTGAGCACGACACCGCCGATATCCTCGCCGATGAGCTGGTGGACAACGGTTATCACGTACATCAGGTGAGCCAGCATGCGCTGCTTAGCTGGTTCGCCAGTGAACCGCCCGCCACGCCGGACGGCTCGCCGGTGCGCGCGCTGCTGCGCTATCTGGAGAATGAGAAGCCGGCAGAGTATCAGTCACGCACGCCGCAGATTGAAGCGCTGATGGAGTTGCTGGATGAGCTGGACGATCTGGAAGGCGTAGAGAGCGAGGAAGATGAGGATAACCTGCCGGATGACGTGCTGCGCCTGATGAAGCAGAAGAAAATCAGCGCCAGCGACGCCGCCCAGCGCCTGTTGCCAGACGTGAATGAACGCATTCGCGAGCATTTGATTCATTACCCCGAGCTGATGACGCCGGATCTGCTGGAAGATTTTTTCCCCGAGCTGCTGGAAGCGATGGAAACGCCGAAGCATTGATGCTGTCCAGGTGCGCATAAATGCGCACCCTACGAAAAAAATCGGTGCACAGGATACTGTAGGGTCGCCATTCATGGCGACCGTTGTGCTGGCAGCTGCGCGCATAAATGCGCACCCTACGAAAAAATCGGTGCACAGGATACTGTAGGGTCGCCATTCATGGCGACCGTTGCGCTGGCAGCTGCGCGCATAAATGCGCACCCTACGAAAAAAACGGTGCACAGGATACTGTAGGGTCGCCATTCATGGCGACCGTTGCGCTGGCAGCTGCGCGCATAAATGCGCACCCTACGAAAAAATCGGTGCACAGGATACTGTAGGGTCGCCATTCATGGCGACCGTTGCGCTGGCAGCTGCGCGCCTGATATTAACCAGGGAATAAATCATGCTGGAACTGTTCAAAGCCATTGGGCTCGGCCTGGTGGTGATTTTGCCGCTTGCTAACCCGTTAACCACCGTGGCGCTGTTTCTCGGCCTCGCGGGTGACATGAACTTTCAGGAACGCAATCGCCAGGCGCTGCAGGCGTCGATCTACGTGTTCCTGATTATGATGGTCGCCTGGTACGCCGGTAACGCGGTGCTGCACACCTTTGGCATCTCGATTCCCGGCCTGCGCATGGCCGGCGGGCTGATTGTCGCCTTTATCGGCTTTCGCATGCTGTTTCCCGCCAAACCGGTCGGGCATTCGGTGGAGGCCAAACACAAGCTGGATGAACTCGACGCCAGCGACGATCCGCGCGAAACGGTGAATATCGCCTTTGTGCCGCTGGCAATGCCGAGCACCGCCGGACCGGGCACCATAGCGATGATCATCAGTTCAGCCTCGACGGTGAAAGCCGGCGTCGATTTCCCCGCGTGGGTGGTGGCCATCGCGCCGGTGCTGACGTTCCTGGCGGTGGCAGTGATTTTATGGATTTCGCTGCGCAGCTCCGGCGCCATCATGAAGCTGGTCGGCAAAGGCGGCATCGAAGCGATTTCGCGCCTGATGGGGTTTTTACTGGTGTGTATGGGCGTGCAGTTTGTCATCAACGGCGTGCTGGAAGTGGCGCACATCTTTCATTAAACAATAAAAAATCGCACCGTACGCTAGCGGTGCGATTCATCGCGCAATGCCCGCCATCTCGCGACGCCGGGCATTGCCATCAGGACAGCGCGCCAGTTCGCGCCGCTACGTTTTAGTGCAGCGTTTTCCGCACATCCGCCACCTGTTCTTTCGTCACTGCCGGCGCGTGGTTGCTCCAGCCCTGACGAATAAAGGTGGCCAGCTGCGCCACTTCATCATCGGTCAGACGATACGCAAACGGCGGCATCGCCAGCGTCGACGGTGCTTTCTCCGTTGAGGGCTGCTGCGCACCGGCCAGAATGGTGTGAATCAACCCGCTGGGGTCCTGCGCATTAACGATAGTGGCCTGATCCAGCTCCGGGAAGATCCCCGGCGCGCCTTTGCCGGTGACAAAGTGACAGGCACCGCAGTTGTCGAGATACAGACGCTCGCCTTCGGACAGATTCTTCGCCGCTGTCAGCTTCGCTTCGGTCTTCTGCTGCGCCTGCACGTCGTACGCCTGCAGCGGTGGATTGCCGCCGAGGAACTTGAGGTAAGCGGCAATCGCTTGCAGATCGGCATCCGTCATGTGCGAGCTGGAGTGCTCCACCACCGACGTCATCTCGCCGCCCACCGCGGCTTTATCGTTACGTCCGGTTTGCAGATAATCGACAATCTCCTGCTCGCTCCAGCGTGGCACACCGCGCAGCGACGGCACCTCCCAGTTATTCAGGCTGCCGCCGGCGAGGAAGCGATCGTCGCTGCTGTCCAGCGCCTTCTCGTTCATGCCGATGCCGCGCGGCGTGTGGCAGCTGCCGCAGTGGCCGAGGCTTTCCACGATGTAAGCACCGCGATTAACCTCCGCTGACGCGCCGCCAATCGGCTGGAACGGTTTGTCCGAAGTAAACGCCCAGTTCCAGAAACGCATGCCCCAGCGCTGGCTGAACGGGAAGCTCAGCTTTGTTTCCGGCGGCTGTTCGCTGTCCGGCTTCACGCCCTGCATGAAATAGACGTACAGCGCGTGCAGGTCTTCATCGCTGATTTTGGCGTAATCCGGGTACGGCATCGCCGGGTAGAGGCGCGATCCGTCCGGCAGCACGCCTTTGCGCACCGCATCCGAGAACTGCTGCTCGCTGTAGTTGCCGATGCCGTGCTGTTTATCCGGCGTGATGTTGGTGGAGTAAATGGTGCCGAGGTTCGACTCAATCGCCAGTCCGCCGGCGTAATCCGCTTTGCCCGCCACGGTATGGCACGCCATACAGTCGCCGAGGCGCGCCAGATACTCGCCCTTTTTAATCAGTGATGCGTCATCTGCTGCCTGCGCCTGCACCGCACAGCTGCCCAGCAGCACCGCGTGAGCGATTAACAATGATTTTAATTTCATGTGCTTATGCCTGTACCAGTGGGCCGGGATTCTGCAAATAGTGCTCTTTGATAGCCTGCGCCGCCATCAGGGTAATCGCGCCGATGGTGTCGGTCGGGTTCGCCTGGAAGTTCTGCGGGAAGGCGTTACCGCCCGGCACAAACACGTTGTGCACATCCCAGCTTTGCAGGTACTTGTTCAGCGCCGAGGTTTTCGGGTTGTCGCCCATCACCGCGCCGCCCACGTTGTGGGTAGAGACGTATTTGGTCAGGTCAAAGTCAGCGCCCATCGGCAGGAAACTCATGCTCATGCTGTCCGGATTCAGCTCTTTGGCGATGTCGCCAACGATGCCTTTCAGGTGCTGCTGCAGCTTGAGCTCGTTCTGTTTCCAGTTAAAGGTCATGCGCAGCAGCGGCTGACCGCGATGGTCGGTGTAGTGCGGATCCAGATCCAGATAGATATCGCGGTACGACTGGCAGGTGGTGGTAATACTGATCTTCATCGAATGGTTGTACCACTGCTCCAGCCCCTCTTTGTACCCCATGCCCCAGCTCGGTGTGCCTTTCGGCAGCGCAGTGCCAATCGGCGTACCGGTCGCCTGCGAACTGTGGATTTTGGCGCCGCCGAGGAAGCCGAGTCCCGGACCGTCGAAGTTGCCAGGCGAGATGTCGTTAAACATCTGACCGGTCGCGCCAGCGGTGGCGAAGGCGTTGAAGTTCTTGTCTTTGAAGAACAGCGTGGCGCCGCCGTTGGAGAGAAACGCATAGTTACGCCCGACGACACCCTCTTCGGTGATCGGGTTGTAGGGCTTACCGATGCCGGACAGCAGCATCAGGCGCACGTTGTACAGCTGGAAGCTGGAGAGCACCACAATCTTCGCCGGCTGGAACACTTCGTTGCCATCAGCGTCGAAATAGAGCACGCCTTTCGCGGTTTTGCCGTCGTCGTGCAGTACCACTTTGTACACTTCCGCATGCACTTCATAGGAGAAGTTCGGCATGCGCTTCAGCGCGTCCATCACCGCCGTCTGCGGCGAGGCTTTTGAGTAGTTCAGGCAAGGATATTTCGAGCAGTAGCCACAGTAGTTGCAGGGAGCGATTTGGTTGCCGTACGGGTTTTTCCACGCGCGCGAGACGCAGGCTGACGGGTTCGGGAACGGATGATAGCCCAGCTTCTTTGCTGCCTCTTTGAACATCACGTTATTCAGCGTATCGTCCAGCGCCGGTAGCGGATACGGCTCAGAACGCGGGCCTTCAAACGGATCGCCACCTTCCAGAATTTGCCCGCGCAGATTGCCAGTGGTGCCAGACTGGCCGCAAATCAGCTCAAATTTGTAGAAATACGGCTCGATCTCATCCCAGGTGAACGGGAAATCCATCACGCGCATGTCATCCTGCAGGATGCCGGGCTTATACGCCTGATCGACGTAGGTTTTCAGTTTGATATCGGTGGGCGTGGGGCGAATCAGTACCGCTGTCCAGTGCATGCCCGCGCCGCCGACGCCGGTACCTGGAGCAAACGCCCCCCATTTACGAGTCGGCAGCGCCGTCTGGTCCATGTTGTAACGCACGGTGACCGCCACTTCTTTTGGCGTGGCGAACACTTTGTTGCGCACGTTATAGGCGTACTCATCGGCCGGTTTCGGGTAAGCGAAATCCGGGTAGTCGCGCTCGCCACCGCGCTCAAGGGCGCGCACGTCCAGACCGGCCATTGCCAGCTCGATACTCATCAGCGAGCCGGCCCAGCCGAGGCCGCACACCACGACGTCGACTTCTTTCTTTGTAATCTGTGCCATGTTTTTCTGTCTCACATACCAAATACGGGGATTCAGGCGCGTTCGCCCATCAGGCTGACCGGTCCGAGCGGATACGGCACGTTATGCTGCTTCACCCACTCGGTGAAGCTGGCGCGTGCCCCCGGGAAGCCGATGGCGATCCAGGCTTTCATGCCTTTGTTGCCGCCGTACATCGGGTCAGCGAGGTAGCCGTGTTTGGTATCGGAAAGCAGCTGGCTGAAGAACTGCGAGGCTTTCAGGTTCGGTTCGCCCAGCGCGGCGAAGTCGATACCGTCGTTTTTATTCACTTTGGTCAGCACCGCGTCTTTCTCTGCCAGCGTCAGCTGCGAGAACGCTTTGTGGTAGGTGCTCTGCGTCCACTGCTCCACCAGTTTGATGCCGGTGCGATACATCTGCTGCGGCGTGAACGGGATCTGATAGCCCATGGTGGCGGGCGCGTGCACGTCAAACGGCCCCTGCAGGTAGATCTCTGCGCCGAACTCCGGGCTGTGCAGCTGCTGGTCAATGAAGATCGGCACATTGGTTTCCAGCGCACCCGGCGCTTTGCCGTTGCCACCGGCAGGGATCAGGCGATCGGTCGCGGCCAGAATAAATTGCCACTCCTCAGCGCTAAAAAAGATCGGTTTATAGTCGGCAAGGTCCGGTGCTGCCATTTCCGCAGCCTGGGCTGCAGTCAGTCCTTTTAAAACCAGGTCGCTTAATGGCAAAGCCAGCAACGACCCAAGTAAAAACTTACGTCTGGTGGTCGGTTTTTCTAAAAGCATGGCGCGACGACTCTCACTTGCTAAGAAAGGGAATTATTTTTGTTAATAGATTTATAAATCGGCAAACAAGCTGGCAATCTTATGGATACAGATATTTCAGGATGTAAGCATTAAATTAGAAATGTGTTTTGATGAGAAACCATCAACCTGACGAAAAGTCGCCAGGCGCTGTGGACGCGCTTTCGCAGCGGGAATTGCGCTTTTAACCGTACAAATGCCAGGAGATTAGCGCCAGAGACTGGGCAAATGACTGAAACAAATCGGCGTGAGAAATAGTCGCTCAGCTTAATTAATCAGAAAAAATCATACTTCCATACCAGAGCTTATTCTGATCAATAACCGCTTATTGGCTCAATGCGCAACGTCTGAGCGGTTTATTTCCTGAATATGGCAGCGCGCGCACAAAATAACCGATTAGTTAATTGCCGGTATTAATTGTTATTTCCGGCACAGCTCAGAACAAACCGGCATTTAGCCAGCAGCGCGACAGCGATAAAGTCGTCGCATCAATTACTCAGGATAATCATGATGCGAGCACTCTTATTGTTCTTCACCTTATTCAGCAGCGCCTTTGCCCTGCAGGCCGCCACGCCAAAAGACACGCTGGTGGTGGCCGTGCCGCTCGACGGCATTATCAGCTTCGACCCGGCAGAAAGTTTTGAGACCGTCAGTAACAGCGTGCAGCGCAACATTTATCAGACGCTGGTAGAGGCCGATCGCGATGCGCCACAAAAACTCGCGCCGCTGCTCGCCACCTCATGGCAGCCCGGCAGCACGCCGCACAGCCTGGTGTTCAATCTGAAACCGGATGCGCATTTCGTTAGCGGTAACCCGGTGACCGCGCAGGACGTGGTGTTTTCGCTGACGCGCGCGGTGCAGCTCAACAAAGCCCCGTCGTTTATTCTCGCTGAGTTTGGCTGGACGGCGGACAACATCGCCAGCCAGCTGCGGGTTGTGAACGATCATCAGCTGGAGATTCAGTGGCCAGCGCAGATTGGTCAGGATCTGGCGCTGCGCCTGCTGACCGCGCCGGTGGCCTCGGTGGTGGACAGCAAAACCGTGCAGCAGCACATCACCGCCAACGACAGCGGCAACGGCTGGCTGCACACTCACTCCGCGGGCAGCGGCGCATTCAGCATCCAGCAATATGTGCCGCAGCAGGCGCTGGTGCTGAGCGCAAATCCGCACGCCAGCCCGCAGCCGCAGCTGAAACGCATCCTGCTGAAAGGCGTCGCCGATGCCGGTGCACGCCGCCTGCTGATTCAGCAGGGCGATGTCGATGTGGCGTACCAGCTGGGCCCGGACCAGATCGATGCGCTGAAAAACGACAAGCAGTTGCGCATCGAGGCATTCCCGTCGAGCCTGGTCTATTACCTGGCGTTTAATACGCAAAACAAAGCGCAGCCGGCGCTGGGTAACCCGGCGCTGTGGCAGGCGGCGCGCTGGCTGGTGGATTACAACGCCATTTCACGCGATCTGCTGAAAGGCCAGTACCGTATTCACCAGAGCTTCCTGCCGCAAGGCTTTGATGGCGCGCTGGAGAATCAGCCGTTCCATTACGATGTAGCCAAAGCCAAAGCGATTCTGGCGCAGGGCGGTATCAGGCCCGGCAGCAAGTTCTCGCTGACGGTGATCAACCAGCCGCCGTACATCGACGTGGCGCAGGCGCTGCAGGCCAGCTTTGCCAAAGCCGACGTGCAGATTGAGCTGCAGCCGGTGGCGGAATCGGAACTGTGGGGCAAAATGCGCGGCCGTGATTTCCAGTCGATCTTTATTTACTGGGGTGCGGACTATGTGGATCCGAATACCAACGCCAGCGCCTTTGCCTATAACGTGCCGGGCGGTTCTAAAACGCTTGCATGGCGCGTCGGCTGGGAGATTCCCGAACTGAGCGCGCAGACGCGCACCGCAGCCGGTGAGAGCGACGCCAGCCAGCGCCGCGCGCTGTATACCGCACTGCAACAGCGCGTACAGCAGGATTCTCCATTCGTGGTGATGCTACAGGGCGCGCAGCAGGTGGCGGTGCGCAATAACGTCAGCCACGTGCAGCAGGGCATCGGCGTGAGCCTGCTGTTTTTCGATGCGGTAGAGAAGAGGTAGGTCGGTACGCGCTGCCCCTCATTCCAGCCTTCTCCCGCCCGCGGGAGAAGGGCCGATCGCGCGGGCAGCAACCGGAACTCCCCTTATTTTTCACCCAAATATCCCTCTCTCTCCCGCGCACCGCTTGCTATTCTTTGAGTCATTACGCAATGCCGGAGAGCGCAAACATCATGACTACCCCACTGCTGATCGCCCAGACGCCTGACCTTCAACTGCATCTGCTGCCCGCCATGGCTAACCGTCACGGACTGATAACCGGCGCGACCGGCACCGGTAAAACCGTGACGCTGCAAAAGCTGGCTGAATCCTTCTCCGCCATCGGCGTGCCGGTGTTTATGGCCGATGTCAAAGGCGATCTTTCCGGCATTGCGGCCGCGGGCGACGGCTCGGAAAAGCTGCTGGCGCGGCTGGCGAAGATTGGTGTCACAGACTGGCAGGCGCAGAAAAATCCGGTGATGCTGTGGGATATCTTCGGCCAGCAGGGCCATCCGGTGCGCGCAACGGTGTCCGATCTCGGCCCGCTGCTGCTGGCGCGACTGCTCAGCCTCAATGAGGTGCAGTCCGGCGTGCTGCAAATTATCTTCCGTATCGCCGACGATCAGGGCCTGCTGCTGCTGGATTTCAAAGATTTGCGCGCCATGACGCAATACATCGGTGATAACGCCAAAGCGTTTCAGACGCAGTACGGCAATATCAGCAGCGCCTCGGTGGGCGCCATTCAGCGCGGCCTGCTGGCGCTGGAGCAGCAAGGTGCCGAACACTTCTTTGGTGAACCGATGCTGGATATCCGTGACTGGATGCGCTGCGACGCTGACGGCAAAGGCTTCATCAATATCCTGGCAGCGGAAAAGCTTTATCAGCAGCCGAAACTCTACGCCACCAGCCTGCTGTGGCTGCTGGCGGAACTGTATGAACAGCTGCCGGAAGCCGGCGATCTGGACAAACCAAAGATGGTGTTCTTCTTTGACGAAGCACATCTGCTGTTTAACGACGCGCCGCCGGTGCTGCTGGAGAAAGTGGAACAGGTAATTCGCCTGATTCGCTCGAAAGGCGTTGGCGTGTACTTTGTCACGCAGAATCCGGCGGACATTCCGGATAATGTGCTCGGTCAGTTGGGTAACCGCGTGCAGCATGCGCTGCGTGCCTTCACGCCGAAAGACCAGAAAGCGGTGAAAAGCGCCGCCGAAACGATGCGCGCCAACCCGGCGTTTAATACTGTGGAGGCGATTCAGGCGCTGGGCACCGGCGAGGCGCTAATCTCCTTCCTCGATGAGAAAGGCAGTCCGTCGATGGTGCAGCGTGCCATGGTGATCGCGCCGGGCTCGCGCATGGGGCCGGCCACTCCTGATGAACGCAACAGCCTGATCAACCATTCGCCGCTGTACGGCAAATACGACAGTGCCGTCGATCGCGAATCGGCGTTCGAAATGTTGCAGCAGGGCGTACAGGCCGCGCCGCAGCAGGCCGATGCGCCGCCCAGCAAAGGCAATAGCGTGGCGGTGGATGACGGCATTCTGGGTGGACTGAAAGAGATTCTGTTCGGCAGCACCGGGCCGCGCGGCGGCAAGCGCGACGGCGTGGTACAGAGCGTGGCGAAAAGCGCGGCGCGCCAGGTGACCAATCAGATCATCCGCGGCGTGCTGGGCAGTCTGCTCGGTGGACGCCGCCGTTAATCGCCCTCTGCTATGATCGTGGTATGGATAAATATCAACAATTAAAACGGAGCAAGCGTCTGGCCCTGTCGCTGCTGCTGATTGCCGCCGCGACCTTTGTCGTGACGCTGTTTCTGCCGCCCACGTTCTGGGTGCTGGGGCTGAAGGCGATTGCCGAAGCGGCGATGGTCGGCGCGCTGGCCGACTGGTTTGCGGTGGTGGCGCTGTTTCGTCGCGTGCCGGTGCCGTTCATCTCGCGCCATACGGCAATCATTCCACGCAATAAAGATCGCATCGGCGAGAATCTTGGCCGCTTCGTGCAGGAGAAGTTTCTCGATACCGATTCGCTGCTGGCACTGATTCGCCGCCACGATCCGTCACAGCTGCTGGCGCAGTGGCTCAATACGCCGGGCAACGCCGATCGCATTGGTCGCCACCTGCTGCAGGTGATGCGCGGTTTCCTCGATCTCACCGACGATCAGCGTATTCAGCGCTTTTTGCGCCGCGCGGTGCATCGCGCACTGGATAAGGTCGATCTGACCCAGTCCAGCACGCTGCTGCTGGACAGCCTGACCAAAAACAATCGTCATCAGGAACTGCTGGACGCTGCGGTGCAACAGCTGCTGCGTCTGCTGCACAAACCCGGCACGCGCGAATTTATCGCGCTGCAGATTGTGCGCTGGCTGAAACGCGAACATCCGATCAAAGCCAAAGTGCTGCCGACCGAATGGCTGGGCGAACACAGCGCCGAGCTGGTCGCCAACGCGGTGGATTCGATTCTCGATGAAGTGGCGCGCGACCAGGGCCACGAATTTCGCCTCGGTTTTAACCGTGCGGTACAGCGCCTGATAGAGCGACTGAAAAGCGATCCGGAGATGGCCGAACGGGCTGAGAGCATCAAACACTGGCTGAAAGAGGATGAGTCGTTTAACCGTTACATTGGCGAGCTGTGGCAGGACCTGCGCCGCTGGCTGAAGAGCGACCTCAACAGTGATGATTCGCGCGTGCAGGAGCGGGTGCGGCTGGCGGCGCTGTGGCTGGGCGAAACGCTCGCCGCCGATGAAGCACTGCGTACTTCAATGAATCAGCATCTGGAAGACGCTGCGCGCAGTGTCGCGCCGGAGTTTGCGGCGTTTCTCACCCGTCACATCAGCGATACGGTGAAGAGCTGGGATGCGCGCGAGATGTCGCAACAGATTGAGCTGAACATTGGCCGTGATTTGCAGTTTATCCGCATCAACGGCACGCTGGTGGGCGGTACCATTGGCCTGGTGCTGTTTTTGCTGTCGCAGCTGCCGGGTTGGCTGCAGACGTTGCGCTAACGGTGCGGGCATCGACCTGGCTGGCATGAATAAAAAAGGTCGCCATGAAGGGCGACCCTACGGTAACGGTGCGGGAATGACAGGGGCGTCCTGAATCGCGCCCCTGCAACCATCACTACCGCCGTTTCAGCAACAGGTACAAACTGATAGCGAAGAACGCGCCGCTTGGCAGAATCGCGCCCAGCACCGGCGGTAAACCGTACACCAGACTCAGCGGCCCAAAGATCTGATCCAGCACGTAGAACAGGAAGCCAAAGCTGATGCCGGTGACCACGCGCACGCCCATCGATACGCTTCTCAGCGGACCAAAGATAAACGACAGCGCCATCAGCATCATCACCGCCACCGACAGCGGCTGGAAGATTTTGCCCCACATATTCAGCAGGTAGCGCCCGGATTCCTGGCCGCTCTGTTTGAGATATTTACTGTAGTTATACAGACCGCTGATCGACAGCGCGTCCGGGTCCAGCGCCACCACGCCCAGCTTGTCTGGCGTCAGATTGGTTTTCCATTCGCCGCTCAGGCTCTGTGAACCGGTAATCTGCTTCGGATCTTTCAGGTCCGACTCATCCACCTGCGACAGCTCCCACAGTTTGCGATCTTTATTCCAGACCGCGGTGGCGGCATAGCGCACGCTCAGCAGACGCCGCTGGTCGGTAAAGCGATAGATACTGACGCCGTCGATCTCGTTGTCGCCTTTAATGCGCTCAATGTAGATAAAGTCGTTGCCGTCTTTCGCCCACAGGCCGTTTTGCGTCGAAACCAGCGAGCCGCCGTACAGCTGCTGCGCCCGGTAGTTACGCGCCATCTGCTCGCCCTGCGGGGCGACAAATTCGCCCACCGCCATGGTCAGCAGCACCAGCGGAATCGCAGTTTTCATTACCGCCAGCGCCACCTGCAGACGGGTAAAGCCGGAGGCCTGCATCACCACCAGTTCGCTGCGCTGCGCCAGCGTGCCCAGCCCCAGCAGCGCGCCCAGCAGCGCCGCCATCGGGAAGAAGATCTCGATATCTTTCGGCACGCTGAGCAGCGTGTAGTAACCGGCATCCAGCGCGGTATACGCGCCCTGCCCGGTTTTACGCAGCTGATCAACGAACTTAATGATGCCCGACAGCGACACCAGCATGAACAGCGTCATCATGATGGTGTTGAAGATGGTTTTGCCGATATAGCGGTCAAGGACCTTAAACATCACACGGATCCTCCACGGCTAAAGCGCGCGCGGAAACGGCGCATCGGTACGGTATCCCATACGTTGAGCGCCACCGCCAGCGCCAGATACGCCAGGTTGACCACCCACATCCAGATCGCCGGATCAAACCGGCCTTTCGCCGCGTTGGAGCGCAGCGAGCTCTGCAGCAGGAAGAAGATCAGGTAGAGCAGCATTGCCGGCAGCATCGACAGCACGCGGCCCTGGCGCGGGTTAACCACGCTGAGCGGCACCACCATCAGCGCCATCACCAGCACAGCGAACACCAGCGTCAGACGCCAGTGCAGCTCCGCCTGGAACTGCGGCGTTTTGGTTTTTATCAGCGTGCTGATATCGGCCTGATCGGCATCGTTAGGATCGAGCACCGCCTCTTTGTACCCCACCAGCGCCTGATAATTGACGAAGTCGGTTATGCGGAAGTCACGCAGCAGCGCCGTGCCTTCAAAGCGCGTGCCTTTGTCCAGCGTCACGGTCTGCGAGCCATCTTTGTGCTGCTCCATGTGGCCGCTGTCGGCCAGCACCACCGAAGGCCGTGCATTGCCCTTCGGCCGCAGCTGCGCCAGGAACACACTGCCGAACTTGTTGCCTTTCACGTCTTCGACGAACAGCACGGTATTGCCGTCGCTGGAGGTCTGGAACTGCCCCGCCGCCAGCGCCGCCGCTCCCGGGTTGGCTTTGGCATTTTGTGTCACTTCATCCTGATAACGCGAGGACCACGGGCCAAGCCAGATCACGTTGACCGCCGCCACCAGCGAGGTGAACAGCATCAGGATCATCGCCGCTTTAATCAGGACGCCTTTACCCAGCCCGCAGGCGTGCATCACCGTAATTTCACTTTCGGTGTAAAGCCGCCCAAGGGTCATTAAAATCGCCAGAAACAAGCTTAGGGGCAGGATAAGTTGTGCCATTTCAGGCACGCCAAGTCCTAACAATGTCAGAACCAGATTTGTTGGGATTTCGCCATCCACCGCCGCACCCAAAATCCTGACTAACTTCTGGCAAAAGAAGATAAGTAGCAGGATGAACAGGATAGCCAGCTGGCTTTTGAGCGTTTCCCGAACCAGATATCTAATGATGATCACGCTTAGTACGCCTGTGAAAACTTGTCTTTTTGCAGGAAAATCGCTAGTTTCAACGCTTATCAGCCATTTTTCTTCATCAATGGCCGTCATGGTAGCTAAAATAGTATGACGAACGCGTTAGGGTGGTGAAAAAACAACACATTGTCACCCCACTCATTATGGCCGCCGGCGTTAAATTGTCATGGCGTCGCAACAAATTAATGGGTTACGAACGCGCTACATTCTAACGACAGCTAAGGCCGTTGTCTTTAAGATTCAGGAGAGTGCATGGAGTTCAGTGTAAAAAGCGGTAGCCCGGAAAAACAGCGCAGCGCCTGCATTGTGGTTGGCGTTTTCGAACCGCGTCGTCTGTCACCGATTGCCGAGCAGCTGGATAAGATCAGCGATGGCTACATCAGCGCGCTGCTGCGCCGCGGTGAGCTGGAGGGCAAAGTGGGCCAGACGCTGCTGCTGCACCATGTGCCAAATATCCTGTCCGAACGTATCCTGCTGATCGGCTGTGGTAAAGAGCGTGAGCTGGATGAGCGCCAGTACAAACAGGTGATTCAGAAAACCATCAATACCCTGAACGATACCGGTTCGATGGAAGCGGTGTGCTTCCTGACCGAACTGCACGTTAAAGGGCGCAATACCTACTGGAAAGTGCGTCAGGCGGTAGAAACCTCTAAAGAGGCGCTGTACAACTTCGACCAGCTGAAGAGCAACAAAGTTGAGCCGCGCCGTCCGCTGCGCAAGCTGGTGTTCAACGTGCCGACCCGCCGTGAGCTGACCAGCGGTGAGCGCGCTATTCAGCATGGCCTGGCCGTTGCCGCCGGCGTCAAAGCGGCGAAAGACCTGAGCAATATGCCGCCGAATATTTGTAACGCCGCGTATCTGGCGTCGCAGGCACGTCAGCTGGCCGATGCGTACAGCAAAAACGTTACCACCCGCGTGATTGGCGAACAGCAGATGAAAGAGCTGGGCATGAACGCCTATCTGGCGGTCGGTGCCGGTTCGCACAACGAGTCGCTGATGTCGGTGATTGAGTACAAAGGCAGCAGCGACGCCGATGCGCGCCCTATCGTGCTGGTAGGTAAAGGGCTGACCTTTGACTCCGGCGGCATCTCCATCAAGCCTGCCGAGGCGATGGATGAGATGAAATATGACATGTGCGGCGCGGCGTCGGTGTACGGTGTGATGCGCATGGTGGCGGAGCTGAATCTGCCGCTGAACGTGGTCGGCGTGCTGGTGGGCTGTGAAAACATGCCGGACGGACGCGCGATGCGTCCGGGCGACGTGCTGACCACTATGTCTGGCCAGACGGTTGAAGTGCTGAATACCGATGCCGAGGGCCGCCTGGTGCTGTGCGATGCGCTGACCTACGTTGAGCGCTTCGATCCGGAAGTGGTGATTGACGTCGCTACCCTGACCGGCGCCTGCGTGATCGCGCTGGGCCATCACGTCAGCGGGTTGATGTCGAACCACAATCCGCTGGCGCACGAGCTGATCAGCGCATCAGAGCAGTCGGGCGACCGCGCGTGGCGTCTGCCGATGGCCGATGAGTATCAGGAGCAGCTGGAATCTAACTTTGCCGATATGGCCAACATTGGTGGCCGTCCGGGCGGCGCAATTACCGCCGCCTGCTTCCTGGCACGCTTTGCGCGCAAGTTTAACTGGGCGCATTTGGATATCGCCGGCACCGCCTGGCGCTCCGGCAAAGCCAAAGGCGCGACCGGCCGTCCGGTGCCGCTGCTGTCGCAGTTCCTGCTGAACCGCGCTGGCCTGAACGGCGACGATTAAGAGCCGGGGCGAATGCTGCAACGGTGCGTATGAATGCGTTTGAAAGCGTGCGGCCATTGGAACGGTGCGCATGAATGCGCACCCTACGGGTGTGATGGTGCGTATAAATACGTTAAATACCGTGCGGCCATTGATACGGTGCGCATGAATGCGTTTGACGCCGTGCGGCCATTGAAACGGTGCGCATGAATGCGTTAAATACCGTGCGGCCATTGATACGGTGCGCATGAATGCGCACCCTACGGTGTAGGGTCGCCGTTCACGGCGACCTGATTATCAGCCGCACGGTTTACAGGGTCGCCGTTGATGGCGACCTTATTATTGGACGCCGCAATCTTACTGTCGCACAATGCGCCCCACTGTCATTGATGGAAATAACCTGCCATGAAAAACGCCACCTTCTTCGTCATGGAGTCTGAAAGCGCCAGCGACGGTTTAAGCGCCATCGAAGCGCTGGTGTGCGATTTGGCCGCCAGCCGCTGGCGAGACGGTAAGCGCATCCTGATTGCCTGCGAAGATGAACAGCAGGCCAATCGGCTGGATGAGGCACTGTGGCAGCGTCCGGCCAACGCCTTTGTGCCGCACAACCTGGCCGGCGAAGGCCCGCGCTACGGCGCGCCGGTTGAGCTGGCCTGGCCACAGCGACGCGGCAGTGCACCGCGCGATCTGCTGATCAGCCTGCTGCCGCAGTTTGCAGATTTTGCTACCGGTTTCCATGAAGTGATAGACTTCGTACCTTATGAAGAATCCCTGAAACAACTGGCGCGTGACCGCTATAAAGCGTATCGCAGCGTTGGTTTCCAATTGAATACGGCGACGCCACCCCCGCCGCAAACGACATAGCAGATATGGAAAAGACATATAACCCGCAAGATATCGAGCAGCCGCTCTACGAGCACTGGGAACAGCAGGGCTACTTCAAACCGAATGGCGATACCAGCCAGGAAAGCTTTTGCATCATGATCCCGCCGCCGAACGTCACCGGTAGCTTGCATATGGGTCACGCCTTCCAGCAAACCATCATGGATACCATGATCCGCTACCAGCGCATGCAGGGTAAAAACACCCTGTGGCAGGCAGGTACGGACCACGCCGGTATCGCCACGCAGATGGTGGTTGAGCGCAAGATCGCCGCTGAAGAGGGCAAAACGCGTCAGGATTACGGTCGTGACGCCTTTATCGAAAAAATCTGGCAGTGGAAGGCTGAATCCGGCGGCACCATCACCCGCCAGATGCGTCGCCTCGGCAACTCGGTTGACTGGGAGCGCGAGCGCTTCACCATGGATGAAGGCTTGTCCAACGCGGTGAAAGAAGTCTTCGTCCGTCTGTACAAAGAAAACCTGATTTACCGTGGCAAGCGCCTGGTGAACTGGGACCCGAAACTGCGCACGGCGATCTCTGACCTCGAAGTGGAAAACCGCGAGAGCAAAGGCTCAATGTGGCACATTCGCTATCCGCTGGCGGACGGCGTGAAAACTGCCGAAGGCAAAGATTACCTGGTGGTGGCCACTACCCGTCCGGAAACCCTGCTGGGCGATACCGGCGTGGCGGTCAACCCGGAAGATCCACGTTATAAAGATCTGATCGGCAAAGAGGTGATCCTGCCGCTGGTGAACCGTCGTATTCCGATCGTCGGCGACGAACACGCCGATATGGAGAAAGGCACCGGCTGCGTGAAGATCACCCCGGCGCATGACTTCAACGACTACGAAGTGGGCCGTCGTCACAAGCTGCCGATGATCAACATTCTGACCTTTGATGGCGACATCCGCGAGCGTGCGGAAGTGTTCGACACCAACGGTGAAGTCAGCGATGCCTGTTCCGATGAAATTCCGCCGCAGTTCCAGAAGATGGAGCGTTTCGCCGCGCGTAAAGCGATTGTCGCCGCCGTTGACGAGCTCGGCCTGCTCGACGAAATCAAACCACACGATCTGACGGTGCCGTACGGCGACCGCGGCGGCGTGGTGATCGAGCCGATGCTGACCGATCAGTGGTACGTGCGCACGGCCCCGCTGGCGAAAGTCGCGGTGGAAGCGGTAGAAAACGGCGACATTCAGTTTGTGCCGAAGCAGTACGAAAACATGTACTTCTCATGGATGCGCGACATCCAGGACTGGTGCATTTCGCGTCAGCTGTGGTGGGGCCACCGTATTCCGGCCTGGTACGACAACAACGGTAACGTCTATGTCGGCCGCAGCGAAGAAGAAGTGCGTCAGGAAAACAATCTGGCCGCCGACGTGACGCTGCGCCAGGATGACGACGTGCTTGATACCTGGTTCTCTTCCGGCCTGTGGACATTCTCTACGCTGGGCTGGCCGGAGAATACCGAAGCGCTGCGCACCTTCCATCCTACCAGCGTGCTGGTGAGCGGCTTCGACATCATCTTCTTCTGGATTGCGCGCATGATCATGCTGACCATGCACTTCATCAAAGATGAGAACGGCAAGCCGCAGGTACCGTTTAAAACCGTCTACATGACTGGTTTGATCCGCGATGAAGAAGGCCAGAAGATGTCCAAGTCGAAAGGCAACGTCATCGATCCGCTGGATATGGTAGACGGCATTTCGCTGGAAGATCTGCTGGAGAAACGCACCGGCAATATGATGCAGCCGCAGCTGGCCGAGAAGATTCGCAAACGCACCGAGAAGCAGTTCCCGGACGGTATAGTGCCTTCCGGCACCGATGCGCTGCGCTTCACCCTCGCCGCGCTGGCGTCCACCGGTCGTGACATCAACTGGGATATGAAGCGACTGGAAGGCTACCGCAACTTCTGTAACAAGCTGTGGAACGCCAGCCGCTTCGTGCTGATGAACACCGAAGATCAGGATTGCGGCCAGAACGGCGGCGAGCTGAAGCTGTCGCTGGCGGATCGCTGGATTCTGACGGAATTCAACAGCACCGTGAAAGCGTACCGTGAAGCGCTGGATAGCTATCGCTTTGATATCGCTGCCAACATTCTGTACGACTTCACCTGGAACCAGTTCTGTGACTGGTATCTGGAGCTGACCAAGCCGGTGATGAACAGCGGCAGCGAAGCGGAGCTGCGCGGCACGCGCAACACGCTGGTGACGGTACTGGAAGCGTTGCTGCGTCTGGCGCATCCGATCATCCCGTTCATTACCGAGACCATCTGGCAGCGCGTGAAAGTGCTGAAGAACATCGACCACGATACCATCATGCTGCAGCCGTTCCCGCAGTATGACGCGGCGAAGGAAGACGCGGAAGCGAAGGCCGATATCGAGTGGATGAAGCAGGCGATTGTGGCGGTACGTAATATCCGTGCCGAAATGAACATCGCGCCGAGCAAGCCGCTCGACGTGCTGCTGCGCGACTGCTCGCCGGCGGCGCAGCGTCGTGTTGAAGAGAACCGCAACTTCCTGTCGCGCCTGGCGCGTCTGGAGAGCCTGACCATTCTGCCAGCCGGCGAGAAAGGTCCGGTCTCGGTGACCAAGATTGTTGATGGCGCAGAGCTGCTGATCCCGATGGCAGATCTGGTCAACAAGGAAGCCGAGCTGGAGCGTCTGGCGAAAGAGCTGGTGAAGCTGGATGTCGAGATCGAGAAGATTCAGACCAAACTGGCTAACGAAGGCTTTGTATCGCGCGCACCGGAAGCGGTGGTGGCGAAAGAGCGCGAGCGCGTAGCCGAGCTGGAGCAATCAAAAGCAAAACTGATTGAACAGCAGGGAGTGATTGCGGCATTGTAAGCGCTTCAGTCCTGACGCTTAATCGAAGCCGGGCACTGCCCGGCTTTTTTCTATCGGAAGATTATGATGACCACCGCCACGCCACTTAACCTGCAGGTGCGCCCGATTGTCGCCGCCGATAATCCGCGGATTGCGCAGGTGATCCGCGATGTCTCCGCCGAGTTCGGCCTGACGGCGGATAAAGGTTATACCGTGTCCGACCCGCAGCTCGATCGGTTGTTTGAACTTTACAGTGCGGCGGACAGCGCTTACTGGATCGTGGAGCATGAAGGTCAGGTGGTCGGCGGCGGCGGCGTGGCGCCACTGGCCTGCAGCGCACCGGATATCTGTGAGTTGCAGAAGATGTATTTCCTGCCGTCGGTGCGCGGACTGGGGTTAGCGCGCGAACTGGCGCTGCGCGCAATGGATTTTGCCCGCCAGCGCGGGTTCCGGCGCTGCTACCTGGAGACCACCGGCAGCCTGACGCGTGCCATTAAACTCTATCAGTCGCTGGGCTTTGAACAGATTGCGGACGCGATGGGCTGTACCGGCCACGTGGATTGCGAAGTGAGAATGCTGCGGGTGTTGTGAGGGAAAAACCACTCACTTCTCTACCGCAACGCCCTGCGCCAGCTGACCAATTAACGCCCCCAGCGTCTCTACCGCCGCCTCGGCGCGTGCATCCCATGGCCAGGCGGTGTTGAAACGGAAGCAGTGGCTGAAACTCTCGCTGCTGGAAAACAGCTGGCCCGGCGCAATACTGATGCCCTGCTGTAGCGCCAGATGATACAGCTGCGTGGCGTTAATCTGCTCCGGCAAGGTAATCCACAAAAAGTAGCCACCGGGCGTATCGCTGATGTGCGACTCGGCGGGCAGCACGCGGCGCAGCGCCTGCTGTGCCAGCTGTTTGCGCTTCGCCAGCGTCTGACGCAGCTTTTTCAGATGCGTGTCATAGCTGCGGGTGCTGAGAAAATCCGCCAGCGCCAGCTGCATCGGCGCGCTGGTCGAGAGCGTACTCATCATCTGAATACGCTGCACGCGCTGCGCATAGCGCCCCGCCGCGACCCAGCCCACGCGAAATCCCGCCACCAGATTTTTCGAAAAGCTGCCGCAGTGCAGCACGTAACCCTCGCGGTCGAACGCTCTGGCCGGCAACGGCTTATCGTGGCCGTGATACAGGTCGCTGTAGACGTCGTCCTCTATCATCGCCACCTGATAACGCGTCAGCAGTGCCACCAGCTGCTGTTTGCGCTCGGCGCTGAGCGTAAAGCCGAGCGGATTCTGCCGGTTGGTCATCAGCCAGCAGGCTTTCACCGGCCAGCGCTGCAGCGCCTGCTCCAGCTCATCCAGATCGATGCCCTGCTCCACATCGCTGGCGATAGCTATCGCGTTCAGCTTGAGCCGTTCAATCGCCTGCAACGCGCCGTAAAATGAAGGGTTCTCGATCACCACCCAGTCGCCCGGTTCGGTCACCGCCTGCAGACTGAGGTTCAGCGCTTCCATCGCACCGTTGGTAATAACGATGTCATCCGGCGATAGCGTAATGCCCTGCTGCGCATAACGCTGGGCGAGGATTTTTCGCAGCGCTTCATTACCGGGCGGCAGATTATTCAGGGCATCGGTGGGTTTAAGATTGTGCGAGACCTTCACCAGCGAACGCATCAGCTGGCGCTGGGGAAACAGTTCCGGATCGGGGAAGGCAGAACCAAACGGCATGATAGCCGGATCGCGCGTCGCCTGCAGCACATCAAACACGAAGCTGTTGGTATCGGCCTGGTCGGTTTTAGCGATCGCCTGGGTTGGCAAACGCGGACGGCTCTCCGCCGCGCGCGGTGCCACGTAGTAGCCCGACTGCGGCTTCGACACTATCCAGCCCTGGCTTTCCAGCACCTCGTAAGCGTGCATCACCGTCATCAGGCTGAGCCCGCTCTGCTCCGCCTGCTGGCGCAGCGACGGCAGCTTTTCACCCGGCGGCCAGATGCGTGCTTCGATTTGCGTACGTAGCTGATCTACCAGCTGCTGGTATTTGGCCATGGCGCCTCCGCTGCGGAAATGTCGCGCGCCAGTTTACATGGATTGGTTCGGAGAGGATATCGCGTCCTCAGAGACATTCAGAACTGATGTTGCACCGTACGACTGGAAGCTGAGCGAAGGTGTCGGGGATGCTGCGGCTTTTTTTGTTGGGTTGGGTGCGGTCTGGCCCTCACCCCGGCCCTCTCCCGCACGCGGGAGAGGGTGAAAAGACACGCAGCGCGCACGCGGTAAAGGGAGAAAAGACACACAGCGCGCGCGGGAGAGAGGAATAACAGGCGGCAGAAAACAGCCCCTACTCCGCCGTCAGCGCCGCGGGTTTGTCTTTAACAAAGTCCGGTAGCTCGCTGATGCGCTCTGGCGGCAGCGGTTTGCCCAGCAGGAAGCCCTGCAGGGTGTCGCAGCCGAGCCCGGTAAGGAACGCCTGTTGATCCTGGGTTTCCACGCCTTCGGCCACCACTTTGAGATCCAGCGACTGCGCCAGTGCGACGATGGCGGAGACGATGGTTGCGTCTTCCGATTTCGCCTGCAGCTCGTTAACAAAGGCGCGGTCGATTTTCAGCTCGCTGGCCGGTAAGCGCTTGAGATACAGCAGGCTGGAGTAGCCGGTGCCGAAGTCATCAATCGAGGCTTTTACCCCCATGCTGGTCAGCTCGGTGAGAATGCGCACGCTCTCTTCCGGATCGCGCATCGCCGTGGTTTCGGTGACTTCCAGCGTCAGCAGCTCCGCCGGGATCTGGTGCTGTTCCAGCGCCTGCGTCACGGTGTCGACCAGGTTGCACTGCTCAAACTGCAAGGCAGAGAGGTTCACCGCCACCGACCAGTGCGGATGGCCCTGCTGATGCCAGATGTGCAGCTGGCGGCAGGCTTCGTTGATCACCCAGTTGCCGATATTAATGATCATGCCGGTCTTCTCGGCAATCGGCAAAAACTTGTCCGGCGTCAGCAGGCCGCGCGTCGGGTGCTGCCAGCGCAGCAGCGCTTCGAAGCCAATGATCGGCCCGCTCGGCGCGCAGTACTTAGGCTGATAGAACAAACGCAGCTCGTTGCTATCCAGCGCCTGCCACAGATCGTTATTAAGCTGCAGCTGCGACTGCGCCAGCGTGTTCATGGACGGCTGGAAGAAGTTGTAGCCGTTGCGGCCGTTGTTCTTGGTGTGATACATCGCGGCGTCGGCGTTAAACATCAGCTCGCGCTCGTCCTTGCCATCACCAGGATAAACGGCGATGCCGATACTCAGCGACACCATCAGCTCGTAGCGTGACACGCTAAACGGGCGATCCACGGCTTTTACCAGCGCATCCGCCACCGCTGCGGCATCGTTGGGATCGCCGATCTCAATCAGCAGCACAAACTCGTCACCGCCCAGCCGCGCCAGCGTGTAGTGCCCTTTCATCTGGTCAGTCATGCGTTCGGTTACCGCAATCAGCAGGTTATCGCCGACGTGGTGACCAAAGGCATCGTTGACCGCTTTGAAACCGTCGAGATCCATAAACATCAGCGCAAACTGCGAGCGCTCGCGGTTGGCCTTGTTGATCGCCTGCTCGAGGCGATCCTCCAGCAGGATGCGGTTCGGCAGTCGCGTCAGGTTATCGTGCAGCGCCAGCTGGGCCAGCTCGCGGTTGGCCTCTGCCAGCGAGCGCGCGAGGATCGAGGTGCGCGCCTGCATACGCGCGTCGAGCATCGAAACCAGCAGCGTAATGCCGAGGATCGCCAGCGTCACTACCGTAACCAGCATCGCCAGCCAGTCGCTGTTCACGCCGTGATGCGTGGCGTGGCTGTGCATCGGGAAGTTCGCCGCCGCCATGCCGGTATAGTGCATGCCGGCAATGGCGCAGCCCATCACCACGGCCGCCCCGACGCGCAGTAGCGTGACGCGGCCATGCCCTTCGCGCAGGTTGAACGCCAGCCACAGCGCGGCACCGGAAGCCACCAGCGCAATCAGCACCGAAACCGCAATCCAGCCCCAGTTCCAGCTGATGCCCGGCTCAAACATCAGCGCCGCCATGCCGGTGTAGTGCATCGCCACCACGCCGGAACCCAGTACCAGCGCGCCGCCCAGCAGCCGTCGCCACGGCAAGTCGCCGGACGAGCACACCAGCCACAGGGCAAAGATGGAGGCAAGAATCGCCACCACCATTGAGGCGGCGGTAAGCAGCGGATCGTAGCTCATCACCATATCCAGGCTCATCGACAGCATGCCGATAAAGTGCATGGCCCAGATGCCCACGCCCATGGCGAAACCGCCGCCCAGCAGCCAGACCAGCGCCACCCGGCCGGTGGAGGAAGCGACGCGCCCCGCCATATCCAGCGCGGTAAACGAGGCCAGCATCGCTACCAGTATCGAAACGAGAACGGTAAACGCATCGTACGAAGTCACTAACATAGTGATTTCCCATATAAAAAAGCTGCGTTAAGTCAGCTGTGGTGTTGTTGAAATGAAAAAGAAAATGTTGGTTTTATAATTGAAATTATCGGCAGACCGGCTGCCGATATGAGTCACTGAACGATGAAAGCTTCCGATGTGAAGGAGAACAAAAATTGCTGGTCAGGCGCCGGTGAGCGGCAGCACGTTATCAGGAAAGTGCGGCGCAATCGGCGTTGACGCGGTGAATTCGCCGATGCGCTCCGCTGGCGTCGGTTTGCCCAGCAGATACCCCTGCAGCGTGTCAAAGCCGAGACCGGTCAGCAGGCGCTGCTGCTCTTCGGTCTCCACGCCCTCCGCCACCATGCGCAGGTTAAGGCTTTGCGCCAGCGTCAGCATGGCGGTCACCACGGTTGCATCCTCACTGTCGGCACGCAGGCTGTTAATGAAGGCGCGATCAATTTTCAGTTCGCTGGCCTCAAGATGTTTGAGGTGCAGCAGATTGGCGTAGCCAATGCCGAAGTTGTCAATGGCCACTTTGACGCCAAGCCGCTGCAGTTCGGCGATGCGCTGCTGGCTGAACTGCGGATCGCGCATGGCGATGTTTTCCGTGATTTCCAGCATCAGC
Organism: gamma proteobacterium symbiont of Scutellera amethystina; assembly: GCF_059730845.1. Taxonomy (NCBI): domain Bacteria; kingdom Pseudomonadati; phylum Pseudomonadota; class Gammaproteobacteria; species gamma proteobacterium symbiont of Scutellera amethystina. Next base: position 640,371 of record NZ_AP035935.1, on the reverse strand, counting down.
GCGCCTTCCGGCAGCTGATAGCGCTGCAGCGTCTGGCGCAGCGTGTCGATCAGATCGCGCTGATGAAACTGCAGTGCGGACAGGTTAACCGAGACGCTCCAGTCGCGATTGCCCTCGTCATGCCACTGCCGCAGCTGGCGGCAGGCTTCGTTGATCACCCAGTTGCCGAGCGCCACAATCTGGCCGGTTTTCTCGGCGCGCGCCAGAAACATATCCGGCATCAGCAAGCCGCGGCGCGGATGCTGCCAGCGCAGTAACGCCTCAAAACCCATCAGAATGGTCCCGCCCGCGCGAAACTTCGGCTGGTAGAACAGGCGCATCTCCTGGCACTCCAGCGCGTTCCATAAATCGTTGGCCAGCGCCAGCTGATGCTGCGCCACCGCGCTCATCACTGGCTCAAACAGGCTCCAGCCGTTACGCCCGCTGTGCTTGGTGTGGTACATGGCCGAGTCAGCGTTAAACATCATCTCCTGCGGGCTGCGGCCATGCTGCGGGAAGATCACGATGCCGATGCTGAGCGAGACGCGCAGCGAGTAACGATCCAGCTCAAACGGCGCATCAATGCTGTGCACCAGCCGCTGCGCCAGCGCTTCAGCCTGGGTTGCCGCGTACTGCGGACACAGCATGACAAACTCATCGCCGCCGAGGCGCGCCAGCAAAATGTCCGCATCCAGCTGGGTGCGCAGCCGTTCCGCCACGGCGACCAGTAAACGATCGCCGACGTGATGCCCCCAGGTATCGTTCACCGCTTTGAAGCCGTCGAGATCCATAAACATCAGGGCAAAGGGCTGGTCATCCAGCGTCGCCTGTTTGATTTGCGTGCTGAGCTGCTGGTCGAGCATCACGCGATTAGGCAGTGCGGTGAGAGTATCGTGCAGCGCCAGCTGGCGCAGCTCGCTGTTGGCGCGCCGCAGCCGGGCGGCAAGACGCGCCGCGCGCAGCTGGGCGTCCAGCATAGAGATCAGCAGCGTCAGACCGAGAATGGTGAGCGTGATGATGGTTACCCACACCGCCAGCCCCTCCTGCCCCATGCCGTGGTGCTGCATGCTGCCGGGCGCGCTGAACTGCGCGGCCGCCATGCCGGTGTAGTGCATGCCGGCAATCGCCACCCCCATCGCCAGCGCCGCGCAGGCGCGCATCAGCAGCAGGCTCTCGCCATGGCGCAGATGGAATGCCAGCCACAGCGCGGCACCGGATGCGCCGTAGGCAATCAGTACCGACAACGCCACCAGGCGCAAATCCCAGTGAATGGCGGGTTCGATCAGCAGCGCCAGCATGCCGAGATAGTGCATGGCAACCACGCCGCTGCCGAGGATCACTGTGCCGCGCAGCAGCCGGCGGCGCGTCAGATGGCTGCCCTGCAGGCCCTGCGCAAAGGCGAAGATGCTGGTGAGAATTGCCAGCAGCAGCGAGAAGGCGGTGAGCGGAATGTCATAGCGCATGGTCATCGGCATCATCATCGCCAGCATGCCAATGAAGTGCATCGCCCAGATGCCAATCCCCATCGCCGTACCGCCGGCCACCAGCCACAGCTTCGCCAGCAGGCCGCGCGACACGGCGACGCGCCCGGCGGTATCCAGCGCCGTAAACGCCGCGATAAACGCCACAATCAGCGAAACGGCAACCAGAACGCTATCCCAGGTAACCAGCAACATGTGCGCTCCTCAACTCAACCCGCGGCGGCGCAGGTGCGGTATCGTCAATTAACAACAGAAAAAGTGAAAACATCAATGTGAGGCAGGTAATGACCACCAGCGATGCGGCAATATAAAAACAGATCCATAAATAACTGGAGGTATTGCACGGCTATTTTTTATTCTCATCGTCTGTCGCGGCCGGGAAAAGTAATGATATCTGATTAATGCATGAACATAGCATTGAACCTGAAGTCGCGGTAGAGGGGGGAATCACTTGCCGTTTGGTTTTTTTAACGGGCCGCCAGCCCTTGTTATAACTGCATTACCGGGGAAAAGGAGAAATTGATTAGCGAAAATTCTCCGGTGCGTTGTACAAGCGGCAAAAGGGTGTTCTATAGTAAATAAAACTGATATAAATCACTAACTCAGCCTTTAAGAATTTTCTTAGGTGGCAGGGCATTAAGTTCGTTTGCCGATCGCGGCGTCTTGTTATTTACGGGTTCGTTTCATTAATAAATCACCAGGCGAAAAAGCACTGACATTGGATAATCAGTAAGGATTGATTATGAAACTCAAGCTTTTTCTTTTGGCTACCAGCCTGAGCGCCGCGCTCGCCCCTGCAACGGTTTTTGCTGCCACCACAACGGGAACCATCAATGCCACATTGACGCTCACCACCGGCTGTCTGGTGAACGGTCAGTCCGCCACCAGCGGGGTTAACTTCGGTACCCTGAACTTCGGTAGCAGCGCTGCAACCTTTGATACCTTAAACGCCACCCTGGTGGGGGCATCCGGGAACGGCATTTTTGTCCGCTGCACCACCGGCCAGACCTTTAATGTGCAGGTCACCAGCAGTAATCCGGCACCAGCCACCATTTACGGTACGGTGAGCGGCCAGCCGCGTTACCTGATCCTCGGCTCCAACAATACGCAGGGCATTGCTTACACGCTGTACAGCGACGCCGCGTTTACCACCGCCATCGCCAACAACACCAACATTGCCGCCAGCGGCACCACCGATCCGACGCTCGGCACCAACTATGCCATTTACGGTCGGGTAGTCGGCGGCGGCTTTAACCCACTGATTCCGGCCGGTACCTACACCGATACTATTAACGTGGCGGTGAACTACTAAAGCCAGCGGTGGGGTAAGAAGGATGGTCTGGCTGCTGCGTGCTGGCAGCCTGGCCCTGCTGATAGGGAGCGTCCCGGCCTGGGGTTTGCCGACGGCCACCTTCCAGGTCTCTGCGTCAGTGGTGGCAGGCTGCGTGATTTCCGGTACCAATACCGGCGTGTTTGGCACGCTGAATTTTGGCACCCAGTCGGGCGTGGCGAGCAGCAGCGTCAGCGCCAGCTACGTGCAAAGCACCACCCTCACCCTCGCCTGCACGCCGGGTACCGCACTCAGCATGAGTATCAATGGCGGCAGCAATTACACCAGCAGCCGCAATCTCAAACACACCAGTAATACCAATACCGTGGCGTACAGCCTGTATACCAACGCAGCGCACACCACGGCGATTCCGGTTAACTCGCCGGTGGCGCTGAGTTACAGCAACGCCAATAACATCGTGCTGCCGATTTATGGCCTGTTAACCCTGCCCGGCCCGACGCGCGCCGGGACCTATACCGATACGTTAACCGTCACCCTGAGCTGGTGACGGCAGCATAAAAAGGACGAAAGATGATGAGCCTGCGCGCCCTGCTTCTGTGGTTTCTTCTGGCCCTGTCGCCCGCCAGCTTCGCCGCCAACTCGCTGATGATCTGGCCGATCGATCCCGCCATCAATCCGCAGGAAAAAGCCAGCGAACTATGGCTGGAGAATCGCGGTAACGCCACCACCATCATGCAGGTGCGCATCTTCAACTGGCAGCAGATTGACGGCCAGGAACAGTATCAAACGCAGCAGCAGGTGGTCGCCAGCCCGCCGATGGTGCGGCTGGAACCGGGGCAGAAGCAGCTGGTGCGCCTGATTCGCCAGAGCGCGCCGCCCGCGGGCGTGGAGCAAGCCTATCGCGTGGTGCTGGATGAGATCCCGACGCCGCGCTCGCCGGGCGAGAATCAGGCCGGGCTAACCTTTCAGATGCGCTACTCGGTGCCGCTGTTTGTCTATGGTGATGGCCTGACGCGCGACAGCGCCAAAGCCGATCTCAGCTGGCGTCAGGTCAGCCGCGACGGCAAACGCTGGCTGGAGCTGACCAATCGCGGCAACGGCCACGCGCGCCTGAGCAACGTCACCGTCGGCGGTCGCGCGCTCGGCAACGGCCTGTTTGGCTATGTGCTGGCTAACAGCAGCCACCGCTGGCCGCTGAACAGCCCGGTGAGCGGTGAACTCGCGGCCGAGGTGAATAAAACTCACTGGCGCAGCGCTGCCGCGCGCTGATGAAGCTGACGCCGCCTCCCTGCGCGCTGGCGGTGACCAGCGTGCTGTGTTTTTCCCCGCTGAGCAGCGCAGAGACTTTCTCTGAGCTGCCACCGCCGCCTGCCGTCAGCCACAGCGCCAGCGGCCAGCAATACATGCTGGAACTGGTGGTGAACCAGCGCGAACGGGGCGAGATTGTGCCGGTCGAGCGGCGCGACGGTGAGTTCTGGCTGCGCAGCGGCGATCTGCAGCGCGCCGGCATTCCGGCGGCGAAGCTGGCTGGCGAACAGGTCGCTCCCGGTCAGTTGGGTGAGGTTAAAGTGGAATACGATGAACGCCGTCAGCGCCTGCTGCTGACGGTACCGCCCGCCTGGCTGCCGGAGCAGACGCTTGGTCAGCCGCAAAACGGCCCGCGCTACCCCGGCCAGGCCAGCAACGGCGCGCTGCTCAACTACGACCTCTACGCTACGCGCACCGACAACGCCGGTTCGCGCCTCTCCAGCTGGAACGAGCTACGCCTGTTCGGCCCGGCCGGCCAGTTCTCCAGCAACGGTGTCTATATTCAGCAGCTTGCGGGCGACACCAGCGGCCAGCAGCAGGGTTATATTCGCTACGACACCTGGTACAGCAACGAGAACGAGAACGCCGCGCTGAGCTGGCGCGCCGGCGATTTAATTACGGATGCGCTGGGCTGGAGCAACAGCGTGCGCCTTGGCGGCGTGCAGATCGCGCGTGACTTCAGCGTGCGACCGGATCTGGTTACCTACCCGCTGCCGGCCTTTAGCGGCCAGGCGGCGGTGCCGTCGTCAGTCGATCTGTTTATCAATGGTTACCGCAGCGCGCAGGCCAACGTGCAGCCGGGGCCGTGGTCGCTGACCAATGTGCCGTTCGTTAATGGGGCGGGCGATGCGGTGATCACCACCACCGACGCGGTCGGCCGTCAGGTGACGACGACGCTGCCGTTCTACGTCTCCAGCAGCCTGCTGAAAACCGGCCTGTCTGATTACGCCTTCTCCGCCGGGGCGATTCGCGAGAACTACGGCATCAAAAACTTTGATTACGGCGCAGCGGCGGCCAGCGGATCCTATCGTTACGGCCTGCGCGACTGGCTGACGCTGGAATCGCACGCCGAAGGCAGCAGTGACGTGGCGATGGGCGGTGCCGGCGCGCTGGTGAAGCTGGGCAGTCTGGGCGTCATCAACGCCGCGCTGGCGCAGAGCCAGCTGGACGGCAGGCCCGGCACCCAGTACAGCTGGGGTTACCAGTACAACAACAGCTGGTTCAGCCTCGGCACCCAGCACACGCTGCGCAGCGCGGATTTCGGCAACCTGGCGCTGGTCGGCAGCCGCGGCGATAGCGCCAACACCAGCTATTCGCTCGCCAGACGCAGCGCGCAGTACACCGCCAGCCTGTCGCTCAGCCAGTACGGCAGCCTCGGTCTGGCGTATCTGGACATCGCCGGCGGCAGCGGCGATCGCACCCGCCTGTGGAATTTATCGTGGAGTAAAAACCTGTGGGGCAATAGCAGCCTGTACATCTCCGCCAGCCGCGACCAGCAACAGGGCGACTGGAGCGGCGCGATTTCGCTGGTGATTCCGTTTGGCGAACAGAGCAGCGCATCGATCAGCGTCGAGCGCGATCAGCAGGGACAAAGCAATCAGCGCCTGTACGTGTCGCGCGCCATGCCGAGCGACGGCGGTTTTGCTTACGATGCGTCATGGGCGCATCAGGGCGGCGACAGCGGCGATTATCGTCAGGGCAGCCTGCGCTATCGCAACAACAAGATTGATACTTCCGCCGGCTTTTACGGCGACGATGACAACACCACGCAGTGGGCCGATTTCACCGGCTCGCTGGTGCTGATGGACAACCATGTGTTCGCCGCCAACAACATCAACGATGCCTTTGTGGTGGTGAAAACCCGCTATCCGGACGTGACGGTGCGCTACGAGAACCAGGCGATGGGCCGCACCGATGACGCCGGCTATTTGCTGGTGCCGTCCATCAGCAGCTATTACGGCGCGAAGTACGATATCGATACCCTCGATCTGCCGGCTGACATGACCGCGCCCAAAGTGGAGCAGCGTTTCGCGGTGAAGCGCAAAAGTGGCTATCTGCTGAATTTCCCGGTGGAGCGTCTGCGCGCCGCCAGCGTGATCCTGCACGACAGCGACGGCCAGCCGCTGCCGGTCTCCAGCCAGGTGTTGCGCCGCGATCGCGCCACCGAATATGTCGGCTGGGACGGCCTCGTGTGGATGGAAGATCTCAGCGCCAGCAACCCGATGCGCGTGGTGACGCCGGACGGCCGCCAGTGCGAGACCACGCTGGCTATCGCTGAGGGGCAGCCTAAAGCGCTGCAGACTTACGGTCCACTCACCTGCCCGCTGCCGCCTGCCGCGCCCGGTACGGCCGTGAATGCCGCCAACAACTCACAGTCAGGGATCTCACCATGAGGAAATTTCTGTTCTTGCTGCTGTGGCTGCTGCCGGCCAGCAGCTACGCGCTCTGTTCGCTTTCGGCCCCCAGCGCCAGCTTTGGCACGCAAACCACGTTTTACGTGCAGTCGACGGCGGTCAATACTTCCAGTAACACCAACGTTAACTGCGGCACCGGCACGCTCAACCTGCTGGGCAGCGATTACGTCGCCTATGCGTTTACCACCGCCAACTACCTGAGCGGCACGCGCGCCACCATGAAGGCATCGGCCAGCGGCACCGATAACGTGCCGATTCAGCTGTGCATCGACAGCGCCTGTGCCACCGAACTGCGCCAGGGCGGCAGCTATCGCTGGAACTCTTCCGCGCTGCTGGCGCTTGGCAACAGCCTCAATTTTGTCATTCCACTCTATTTCCGCACCGTGCCTGGCCAGGTGATTGCCGCCGGCAGTTACACCACCACCATCACGCTGACGGTGAGCTATAACGTGTGCGCCGGGTTGAACGTAGCTGGCGCGTGCGTCGGCACGGTGCAGAGCAGCAGCGGGACGGCGATGCCGATCACCGTGAATATGGTGATCACCAACGACTGCACCACCATTACGGCGCCGAACGTCAGCTTCGGCAGTGCCCCGCTGGTCGGTAGTTTTTCTACCGTGCAGCAGACAATTAACGTGGTGTGTTCAAAGGGCAGCACGTATACGGTAGGACTGAGTAATGGCAGCTATTACAGCGGCACCACGCGCCAGATGGCGAGCGGCACCAACCGGCTGGCGTACGATATTTATAAAGGCACCACCACCACCAATCGCTGGGGCCCGAGCGGCAGCGACCGCTGGAGCAGCGCGACCTCGACATCGCTCAACGCGGATACCGTGACGCGCAACTTTACCTATACGGCGCAGATTCTGACTACGCAGAATACGCCCGCAGCGGGCAATTACAGCGATAGCGTGGTGGTGGATGTGGCGTTTTAGCGGGCGGGTAAGGAGTGGCTGATTCCCTCATTCCCCGCCTTCTCCCGCCAGCGGGAGAAGGGGCCGATCGCGCGGGTGTTGAGGTGAAGCGCAGGTTGGTGAAACCGCACTGAACGGTTCCCTCTCCCGCATGCGGGAGAGGGTTAGGGTGAGGGCCTGCAGGCAGAGCAGGAGCTGGCTTTTCCCCTCATCCCCCGCCTTCTCCCGCCAGCGGGAGAAGGGGCCGATCGCGCGGGTGTTGAGGTGAAGTGCAGGTCTGCGAAACCGCACTGAACGGTTCCCTCTCCCGCGTGCGGGAGAGGGTTAGGGTGAGGGCCAGCGCGCAGAGCAGGAGCTGGCTTGCCCCTCATCCCCCGCCTTCTCCCGCCAGCGGGAGAAGGAGCCGACCGGGTGGATGTTTAGGTGAAGCGCAGGTTTGCGAAACCGCACCGAGCGGTTCCCTCTCCCGCGTGCGGGAGAGGGTTAGGGTGAGGGCCAGCAGGCAGAGCAGGAGCTGGCTTTTCCCCTCATCCCCCGCCTTCTCCCGCCAGCGGGAGAAGGGGCCGATCGCGCGGGTGTTGAGGTGAAGTGCAGGTCTGCGAAACCGCACTGAACGGTTCCCTCTCCCGCGTGCGGGAGAGGGTTAGGGTGAGGGCCAGCGCGCAGAGCAGCAGCAGGCTTGCGCCCTCATCCCCCGCTTTCTCCCGCCAGTGGGAGAAGGAGCCGATCGCTCGGTTGTTGAGGTGAAGTGCAGATTTGCATAACCGCACCGAGCGGTTCCCTCTCCCGCGTGCGGGAGAGGGTTAGGGTGAGGGCCAGTGAGAGAAAGTCAGGGTGAGTCCAGCGCGCGCACTCGAACTACAGCGACGCGCCCACTACCGTTGCGCTGTGCCGCGCCTGATACTGTTTCACCATGCGGCCGATCAGCAGCGTGCCCACCAGGCCGCACACTGCGGCAAACGACAGCCAGACGCCCGGCATCGCTTTATCGCCTGTAGCATGAATCAGATAGCTCGAAATCGCCGGCGTAAAACCACCAAACAGCGCGGTCGCCAGGCTGTAAGCCAGCGAAAAGCCCGAAGCACGCACTTCAGCGGGCATGATCTCCGCCAGATACACCACCATCGCGCCGTTATAGCTGGCGTACAGGAACGATAACCACAGCTCCGCTTCCACCAGGTGCGCAAAGGTCGGCGATCCCACCAGCCCGTGCAGCACCGGCCAGGTCGTCAGGATCATCAACACGGTAAAGGTAATCAGCAGCGGCCGCCGCCCAACGCGGTCCGACAGCGCGCCCATCACCGGCAGCCAGAACAGGTTGGAGATGCCGACAAACAGCGTCACGAGGAAGCTCTGCTTGTCACTCATCATCAGCACGGTTTTACCAAAGGTCGGGGTGAATGCGGTGATCATGTAGAACATCACCGTGGTGGTGACCACCATCAGCATGCCGGCCAGCACCAGCGCCCAGTTTTGTCCCACTGAACGCACAATCTGGCCCATCGACGGGTGCGATTTGCGCTGGCTGAACGCTTCGGTCTCTTCCAGCATGCGGCGAATCCAGAACAGGAACGGCACAATCAGACAGCCAACCACAAACGGAATACGCCAGCCCCATTCGGTCACCGCGTCCTTCGCCAGCAGATGATTAAGCCCCAGCCCCAGCAGCGCGGCAAAGATCACCGCTACCTGCTGGCTGCCCGACTGCCAGCTAACGTAAAAGCCTTTGCGGCCTTTGGGAGCCACTTCAGACAGATAAACCGAAACGCCGCCGAGCTCCACGCCCGCCGAGAAGCCCTGCAGCAGGCGGCCCAGCAGAATCAGGATCGGTGCCGCCGCGCCCAGCGTGGCGTAGCCTGGCACCAGCGCGATAGTCAGCGTACCGAGCGCCATCAGGCCGAGCGTCAGCAGCAGCCCTTTGCGCCGGCCGTGATGGTCAATGTAGGCACCCAGTATAATCGCCCCGAGCGGGCGCATCAGGAAGCCGGCGCCAAAGGTCATCAGCGTCAGCATCAGCGAGGCGAACGGATCGTCGCCCGGGAAAAAGGTTTTTGCAATGGCGGTGGCGTAGTAGCCAAACACCATAAAATCGTACATCTCAAGAAAGTTACCGCTGGTAACGCTAAAGATGGTTTTGGCACCGCCCTGCGATGACTTTTGTAAAGTGTGACTTGAGCTCATATCGTCCTTCCTGGTTTTTCTCCTGTTTTAGCCTGCCGGCGCGTGAATAGATGTGATCCTGTTCACCATTGCACTTTACAAAAGTACAAACAAAGGTAACAAATAGTTAACACAGCCGGTCCGATCAGCTTATGAGGAAAGTTAATAATTCTGGGCTTTCCAGGTGACAGGTGCAGCACAGACTATCGACTTTACCAGTAGCATAAATTCAGCAATATCAAACCTAAGCAAGCAATATCTTGAGCCTTATCCTGCTCTTTTTAATGCCTTTTTCATTAGCGGAACTTATTAAGATCAGTCTTAGAAACGAGACGATTCTGGTACATGGCGCCATCCCCTCCCCCGTTATGCTGGGCAGGCAACGGTAATCACGCCGTTGTTGATTTTGGTGGAGAATACTTATGCTAACACCTCTCAGCTTTGACCCCTTTTCATCCATTAATACCTTGCGAGTGGGCACACCTTATCCGCTGCTGAGCGGCAGCCTGCCGGCGCAGGCCGGTGAAATCATTGAATTCATTATCAATGATCACCGCTACAGCACGCCGATTGCCGCCGATGGCAGCTGGTCATTTCAGCCGCCGTTCTCGCTGAGCGAAGGCAGCCATGACATGGTGGCGCGCATCGGCAACAGCGGTGAGCCGCATCCGTTCTCTGTTGACGTCGCGCTCTCGGTGCCGGACAAACCGGCGATCACCGCGCTATTTGATGACGTCGGCAGCGAAACCGGCCCGGTCGGGCGCGGACACACCATTGATGACACCACGCCCAAAGTGCAGGGCTATGCGCTGCCGGGCAGCACGGTGCGGCTGTACGATCACGGCAGGCTGATTGGCAGCACCGTGGCCAGTAAAAGCGGCGAATGGTCGCTGGAGCCGCTGCTGGGCGCGGGCGGGCATCAGCTAACCGTCACCGCCACCGACGAGTTTGGCCGCGTCAGCGAACCCTCTGACCACTTCGACGTCACCGTGGTTGAAAGCGGACCGGTGCCGCCGACCATCAGCTACGCGATTGACGATGTCGGCACCGTGCAGGGCCAGCTCGCCAGCGGTTCCACCACCGACGACTTCTCGCCGCTGATCGTGGGCCGCGCGGAGCCGAACAGCATCGTTTATCTGTTCGCGCAGAACGATCACGGCGGCATCGGCTATAAAGGCAGCGTTAAAACCGATGCCAACGGTGACTGGGTGATTCAGTCACGCGCGATGATCAGCGGTGACGGCATCTACACCTTCTACGCTTCCTACGAGAACAGCAAAGACGACTACCGCCCGGATTTCAGCCTTAATATGTCGGCGCTGGAAAATCTGCGTCCGGCTATCGACTGCGCGCGTGACGATACCGGCGCCCATACCGGCCAGGTGTACCATCGCGGCACCACCGACGATAAAACGCCGGTGCTGGAAGGTCGTGGTGCGCCGGGCAGCATCGTTGAGATTGAGTACAACCTGAGTAACAGCGGCTGGCACAGCGCAGGCAGCGTGACGGTCGATGCGCAGGGCAACTGGCAGTTCGCTGGCTTTGAACTGACCTATTTCGGCGAATGGGGTTTCCGCTCGCGCGGCGTGGCCGATGGTAAAGCCAGCGCGTGGAGCGATAAGTTTGAGCTGCTGGTGATCCCCGGCGCGCCGCTGGAACCGACCATCGATTACGCCTGGGACAACGCGGGCCCGCTGCAGGGGCCGGTTTATCAGCACGACTCAACCGATGACACCACACCAACGCTGCACGGCAGCGGCACGCCGGGCCAGGTGATTGAAATCGAATATGGCGTGCAGGGCGAAGGCCTGCGCCACGCCGGCAGCGTGCTGGTCGATGCCGACGGCAAATGGAGCTTCACCTCGCCGTATCTGCATCAGCCTGGCGTGTGGGAATATCAGGCGCGCGCCTCGACCGGTGAGATGAAGAGCAACTGGAGCAGCAAATTCGTGCTCGACGTCAGCCCTGACGCCGCGTTCGATCAGCAGGCGCAGGATGAAGCCCAGCCGGACGCGCTGACGCTGCACCAACTGCTGAGCGAAGGTGGCAAAGGGCTGTTCATTGAGGATGACAGTACCCATCTGCTGGTGAACGGCAAGCCGGGCGACAGCGTGCAGCTGCAGGATATTCTGCCGGCAGGCGAAGCGGTCGATGGCTGGACGCAGCAGACCGGCACCCTGACCATCGCCGGTACGCAATATCACGTCTGGAGTCACGGCGATGCCGAACTGCTGGTGCAGGACGGCGTGCAATTGCAACTGGTGTAACCCCCCGATGCCGTGCGCGCAGCACGGCATCATCCTGCCCTCTTTCCCCGGCTTTTCACCCGTTCGGACTTTTCTCTCTTCGGGACAGGTCTCATACAGCGTTTTACGTCATCTATTACAAAATGCGCCCTTTATAACCAGGCGCAGCGGGCTTTGCTGCAATAGACCCAACGTAAAACACAGGAAAAATCCCATGGATCTGTTTGATTTTAAAGAGGTGAAGTACCTCGAGCGCGACACCAACACCCCAACGTTTTTCGGTAAAATCGATTCAGAAGTGGGCAAAGGCGGCCAGGTAATGATTACGCTTGGCGACAGGAATTTCTTTGTCGACATCAACCCGCAGGACGGCAGCTGGAAGTGGACGCCACCAGAAGCGCTGGCCGACGGTGAATACAGCATCTCCTTTATGACCATCGACACCGCCGGTAACCTCAGTACGCCGTCGCAGCGCACGCTGATCGTCGACACTACGCCGCCGGGCGCACCGACGCTGCTGAACATGTACGACGATCAGGGCGCCATTACCGGCAGCTTTGACGCCGGTAAAATGACCGACGATCGCCGCCCGACCCTGACCGGCATCGCCGAAAAGGGCACCGTGGTGTATCTGAAAGAGGGCAACACCGTGATCGGCAGCGCCAAAGCCGACGAGAAAACTGGTCTGTGGACCCTGGAGCCGACGGTGGATCTGGCGGATGGTCGTCACAACCTGACGCTGGTAGCTGCGGAAACCTTCGCCGGTAAGGTGCGTGAGGGCAAAGTATCCGATGAGTTTAACATTACCATCGGAAAAGATGGCGACGTGCCGAGCGATCCGGGCGGCGTGGCCAAAATCATTGAGGCTATCGACAATGCCGGCAGCCTGACCGGCTCACTGAAAAGCGGCGGCATCACCGATGACACCACGCCAGAGCTGCGCGGCAGCGCGCCGGAAGGCAGCGTGGTGCGCATTCAGTACCGCAACGATAAAGGTGAATGGATCGATGGCGGCAATGCGGTAATGAACGGCACCAGCTGGAGCTGGACGCCAAACCCGGCGCTGGGTGCCGGTAACTGGGAATTCCGCGCCAACGCTGGTAGCGGCTGGACTGACGAATTTAAGCTGGATATCGATCTCGCACCGGCGGCAAAAACGGAAATCACTCACGCTTACGATGACTTTGGCCCGTTCACTGGCATGCTCGGCAACGGCGCGATTACCGATGACCGCACGCCAAACCTGCACGGCCGCGCCGAGTCTAACAGCCTGGTATATATCCACTATCGCAACGTGCTGGGCGCATGGGAACTGCTGGACAGCGTGACTGCCGGCGCCGATGGCCGCTGGGAGTATGAAACTGACCGCCTTTCTCCGGGGACGTATGAGTTCCAGGCGGGAACGTCAGCAACCCGTGATACGAACGGTAAACCGTTTGGGCTGCAGATTGTGGCGCCGGGCAGCGTCGCCCCAGAAATATCTATGGCCTGGGATGATGTGGGCAAAATCACCGGTGAGGTGAAATCGGGCGGGCTGACCAATGATACTCAGCCGGAACTGCGCGGCAGTGCCGAGGCGAATGCGGTTGTGCAGGTTGAGTACTCACGCGACGGCAAAACCTGGCATAGCGGGTCAACGGTTGCGGATGCGAATGGCCGCTGGTCGTTTACGCCCAAGGACGAGCTGGAATATGGTAACTGGGATTTCAGGGCGAAAACCACTAATGGTAATAGCTACAGCGCAGATTTTGGTCTGAGAGTTGTTGAACAGGAAATAATGGTCAAATCTTATGATTTTGAATCAATAGTTCCGGGAGACCTGACTAAAGATTTCATTTACGGTGATCTCAACTTCAAATTTAATAATCAGGACAAAGTGACTACCAGCGTTCAGGATCATGCAGCGTATGGTAAAAGCCTTGTTATAGTCAATCCCACTACCAATACCGAAACCATACAAAAAATAACATTTTCTGAAGGCATTAACTATTTTGAATTAACTGCAATTGACTGGGAAGGAGCAAGCTCATATATCAGCCTTCATGATAAAAACGGTAAAGAAATTGGCCGTGTTTATGCCCACGATATACGAGATCAAGCAAGAGAAGTATTGAGATACTATTCAGGAGATACCGAAATATCTTATGTTGAAATGCATTTAAAAGGTCCAACAACTACTTTTGCAGTAGACAATATTATTACCAAGCGCTATTCAGAAGACAGTATTTCGACAGCGGATCATGGTTATGAAAACCTCGACACCATGGTTAAAGACACCAAATTTAGCGCTGGAGAGGATTATGTACGATTCCCGAGTGGATTGCTTTTCAAAACTATTTCCGGCAAACACGCTTCAATATCAATATTTGGAACTATTTCCAATATACTTTTTTTGAGTGATGTTGCTACCTATGAAATGAAATTTGGCGGAACAGACAAAGTTTCATTTGATTTCAGTGATCTAGGAATTCCTTCAGCGCATAAATATAAGATCATTTCAACTTCGGGAGAGGTTTTATTTGATGACTATCTCTCAAAAATAGTGACCAACAATCACTTCCATTTTGAAGCGCCTAAAGGAAAATTTATTTCACAAATTATAATAACAAACGGAGATGAAGTTGCTGGAGGTGATCCCGGATATACTATTGACAATATAAAATGGGGTGTGAACGTCGATTCCGGACTGGAATCATTCGATCAATATGCCGTTGACTACAAGTTCGACATGACCCGGGTTAACACACTATCTGGTGGCGTTAAATTTTCCGGAAAAGCACATCCAGATTCAGTCTCAAAATTAGATCAAGCCAGAGTTTCTAATGGCAAAGGTGAATATCGTGCATTTTTATTAGGCGATAACTCTACTTACACGTATGACTTTGGCAGCACGGATAAGGTCGAATTTGCGCTGAGCTCGGTACAATCAGCTAATCAGCATGAAATTATTGTTTACTCAACAACCGGTGAAATTCTTTACCGTGAAATGATTACAACCGTAGGTTACCGTACTGACACATCCCCTGACACCTATCAGTTTATCGCACCGCCGGGTAAAAAAATCGGTCATATCGATTTAGTGCTGGGTCAGGAAACCACACCAGACGACAATGATGCTGGTTTTTATATTGATGACATCAAATGGGGCGAATACGTCCATCCGGAAATCAACACCAACGGCGGCAAACTGTACCTGTTTGACGAAAACGATCTCTATGATCCGATCCAGGTTTTCGACGCCGATAATCAGCTCTATCAGCTGCTGGTCGACAGCGAAGATCAAACGGTGATTTTTGCCGACCAGGTGGAGGACGGCAGCAAAACCAGCGTGATCCAGATGGACAACGCCGGCAATAACGCTCTGACGCTCAGCCTGCAGGATGTGCTCAGGCACGGCAGTGAGAACCTAGCGATTGATGATGCCACTAAACAAATTATCGTTAACGGCAATCAGGGCGACACCGTGCGCCTCGAAGACATCCTGCCAGAGGGCAGTGAGCAAAACGGCTGGGCCGAGCAGGCTGGCACCGTCACTATCGCCGGCACCCAGTACCATGTCTGGAGCAACGGCGACGCTGAGCTGCTGGTGCAGGACGGCGTGAAAACCGAGCTGGTGTAAGGGAGAGCCATCATGAACCAGATTCTTAATGCATCTTACCGCTACACCGACGATCCGCGCCGCGGCTACAGTGGCACTAGTCCGCAGGCGCGCAACGGCTTCGCGGAAATCGCTATTGATGGCCAGCCGCCGTACACCGTCAAGGTCGACGCAGAGGGCCGCTGGAGCTGGACGCCGCCCGCCGACTGGACGCCGGGCGAGCACATCGTCTCGGTGCGCATGATTGATGCCGCCGGCAACATTGGTAATCCCGCCCAGTTCATTCAGGTGGTCGACTACACGGCGCCGGACGCGCCGCGCCTGCTCAACATGTACGATGACCAGGGCGACATCACCGGCAGCTTCGATGCCGGGCGCATGACCGACGACCGTCGCCCTACCCTGACCGGCGTCGCCGAAAAGGGCACTGTGGTGTACCTCAAAGAGGGCGATACGGTGATCGGCAGCGCGCAGGCCGACGCCAAAACCGGCATCTGGACGCTGGAGCCGGACGCCGACCTGAGCGACGGCACCCATCAGCTGACGCTGGTGGCGGTCGAAACCTTCAACAGCAAGCTGCGCGAGGGCGAACCGTCTGCACCGTTCGAATTGCTGATTGGCCGCGACGGGTCTGCCGCCACGGTGATTTCCCACGCGGTGGATGATGCCGGCCCGGTCACCGGTTCGCTGCTGAGCGGCGCGCTCACCGACGACGCCACGCCGCAGCTGCACGGCAGCGCCCCGGCGGGCAGCACGGTTTTCGTGCAGTACCGTAACGCCAGCGGCGAATGGGTCGACGGCGGCGCGGCGCAGATCGACGGCACCCGCTGGAGCTGGACGCCACCGGCTGAGCTGGAAGCGGGCAGCTGGGAGTTTCGCGCCGGTCAGGAAGGCAGCTGGAGCGACAGCTTTACGCTCGACATCGCCTTCGCCGGCAGCGACGCGCTGCACGCCACGCTGACCCACGCCACTGACGACTTTGGCCCGGTCACTGGCACGCTGCTGAGCGGCGCGCTTACCGATGACACCACGCCAACCCTGAGCGGGCGCGGCGAAGCCAACAGCACCGTGGTGGTGCGCTACGGTGCCTTCGGCGAGTTCACCCATTCAGCGGTGGTAACGGTGGGCGCGGACAGCAACTGGAGCTTCACGCCGCCGGCGCTGGAGTACGGCGTCTGGTCGTTTGCCGCGCAGGCGCAGGGCGACAGCCAGTGGAGCGATACCTTCGAGCTGGTCCTGATGCCGGGCGGCCAGCATACGCCAGAGATCCTCAGCGTGTACGACGACGTGGCGCTGTATATCGGCGAAATCAGCAACGGCGGCATCACTAACGACCGCCAGCCGGAGCTGAGCGGCGTTGCTGAAGCCAACAGCGTGCTCAACGTCTACGACGGCAGCACGCTGATCGGCAGCGTGCAGGTCGGCGCAGACGGCAACTGGCGCTTTATCACTCCGGCGCTCAGCGACGACTCGCACAGCCTCAGCGTGAGCTACGGCGCTTACGACGCTGGCCTGCCGGCGTACAGCATCGTCGTGGACACCACGCCGCCGGGCGAGGTGGAAATCAACGCGCTCGCCCCGCTCGGCCTGACGCTCAGCGACGTGGTGGAAGCCGGTCAGCAGGGCCTGTTCATTGACGACGGCAAAACCCAGCTGCGCGTCAGCGGCCAGGCTGGCGACAGCGTACAGCTCAGCGACATCCTGCCGGAAGGCGAAGCGGTCAGCGGCTGGACGCAGCAGGCCGGCACCGTCACCATCGCTGGCAGCCAGTACCACGTATTCAGCCACGGCGATGCGGAACTGCTGGTGCAGGACGGCGTAAAAATCGAGCTGGTGTAATCCCCCGATGCCGTGCGCGCAGCACGGCATAATCCTGCCCTTTACCCCTGTTTTTTCTCTGCTCGGACTTTTCTCCCTTCGGGACATGTCTCATAGGGCGTGTTACGTCATCTATTACAAAATACGCCCTTTATCACAAGGCGCAGCGCCTCCCGCTGCAGTTGACCCGACGTAAAAAACACAGGAATAATCTCCATGGAACTGTTCGATTTTAAAGAGGCTAAGTACCTCGAGCGCGACACCAACACCCCAACCTTTACCGGCAAAGTTGAAAGTGAAATAGGCAAAGGCGGCCAGATCGAGATCACTCTCGGCGATAAGCGTTACTACGTGGATATTAACCCAACGGACGGAAGCTGGAGCTGGACACCGCCCGAAGCGCTGGCCGACGGAGCGTACAACATCGCTTTTCAGTCAATTGACAAAGCAGGTAATACCAGCCGCTCTTCACTCCACACGCTGGTCGTCGACACCACGCCGCCGGTCGCACCGACGTTGCTTAACCTGTACGACGATCAGGGCGCCATTACCGGCAGCTTTGACGCCGGTGAAATGACCGACGACCGCCGCCCGACCCTGACCGGCATCGCCGAGAAAGGTGCCGTGGTATACCTGAAAGAGGGCAACACCGTGATCGGCAGCGCCAAAGCCGACGAGAAAACCGGTCTGTGGACGCTGGAGCCGACGGTGGATCTGGCGGATGGCCGTCATAACCTGACGCTGGTGGCGGCGGAAACCTTTGCGGATAAGCTGCGCGAGGGTAAGCCGTCGGACGAGTTTATTATCGTGATTGGCAAGGATGGCGACAATCAGCCAAAACCAGGTGTCAATGTAGAAATTAGACATGCAATTGATGACGACGGAGAAAATACCGGCTTATTAAAAAGTGGCGGCATTACCGATGACACCTCACCAAAACTTTATGGTTCCTCAACAGAAGGTAATGATGTCTTAATTCAGTACCGTAATAACAATGGACAATGGATTGATGGTGGCAAAGCTAGCATTGAAGGAGATACCTGGACCTGGACACCGAATCCAGCGTTACAGGCAGGCAATTGGGAGTTCCGGGCAAATGCTGGTTTCGGCTGGAGTGATGAGTTTAAACTAAATATAGATTCCAACCCCGCCCTGCTAACAGAAATTACTCATGCATGGGATGACTCAGGTAAATTGACAGGCATGCTAGGTAATGGTGCTATCACTGATGACCGCATCCCTACGTTACATGGTCGGGCGGAATCCAATAGTACAGTTTACCTTTTTTATCGTAATATTCTAGGGGATTGGGATTACCTTGATACCGTTATAACAGATGCCGATGGCCACTGGGAATATAACACCGATCGACTACCTGTTGCGAGTTATGAATTCCAGGCAAGCAGTACGCCAACACGAAATATAAATGGAAAAACCTTCAGCATGCAAATCATTGCGCCTGATTCTTTTACTCCAACCATTGAAGCAGCCTTTGATAATACAGGGCCACGCCAGGGTAACAAATCAACTGGAGATATTACTGATGATACCACCCCCGAAATAAAGGGGAAGGCCGAATCAAATAGCGTAGTTTATATTGAATACACTAACGGCTCTGAAAGTTTCTTATATTCAGTTACAGCGAACCCTTCCGGAGATTGGTCTTTAACCCCACCACCTTTATCTTACGGCGAGTGGAAGTTTGAAGCCTACTCTATAAACTCAAAAAAAAACCTTTTTAACTTAACAATCAAAGAAAGTGACTTCATATCGTCGAAGGAAATATTTTCAGAAAGTGGTTTATTTAACTTAATACAATATCAATCTAAAACCTTAAACTCCGGCCTAACAATTAACACTTTGAGTGGAGTTGTTCGTAACACTAAATGGGGAAATGAAAGCGAGCTTGATAGAAGGTTATTCATAGGGAAATTTGACCCTGCTAGCAACAACTATGTTTCCTCAAAAATTGAATTCTTGATAGAGCAATCGAAATACTTCAAGTTCATGTTTAACACTGACAGAGACTCTGAAGTTAAAGTGTCATATTATGATAAAGATGGAAAGCTAATTGAACAGGAGGTTGTTAAAAGTTTTAATGGTAGTAATAACGGTCTGGTCAACCATACATTTACTGCACCTGAAAACGAACTTATCCATAAAGTGATCGTTGAAAACGGTCAATACATAAAAGATAGCAAGGCGTATTGGGACCTGTTGTATATGGATGATATTGAGTGGGGCGTCGATGTTCCTTCAGATAAAATCTTCGATAAATCATCACATCAACTCAATATTGAAAATATTAACGTTTTAGATGTCATCTCTATTGAAGATATTCTCTCTAAAGGCCAGAAAGATCTCTTCATCGACGACAGCAAAACCCAGCTGATGGTCAACGGCAATCAGGGCGACACCGTGCGCCTCGAAGACATCCTGCCAGAGGGCAGTGAGCAAAACGGCTGGGCCGAGCAGGCTGGCACCGTCACTATCGCCGGCACCCAGTACCATGTCTGGAGCAACGGCGACGCTGAGCTGCTGGTGCAGGACGGCGTGAAAACCGAGCTGGTGTAAGGGAGAGCCATCATGAACCAGATTCTTAATGCATCTTACCGCTACACCGACGATCCGCGCCGCGGCTACAGCGGCACCAGTCCGCAGGCGCGCAACGGCTTCGCGGAAATCGCTATTGATGGCCAGCCGCCGTACACCGTCAAGGTCGACGCAGAGGGCCGCTGGAGCTGGACGCCGCCCGCCGACTGGACGCCAGGCGAACACATCGTGTCGGTGCGCATGATTGATGCCGCCGGCAACATTGGTAATCCCGCCCAGTTTATTCAGGTGGTCGACTACACGGCGCCGGACGCGCCGCGCCTGCTCAATATGTACGATGACCAGGGCGACATCACCGGCAGCTTCGATGCCGGGCGCATGACCGACGACCGTCGCCCGACCCTGACCGGCGTCGCCGAAAAGGGCACTGTGGTGTACCTCAAAGAGGGCGATACGGTGATCGGCAGCGCGCAGGCCGACGCCAAAACCGGCATCTGGACGCTGGAGCCGGACGCCGACCTGAGCGACGGCACCCATCAGCTGACGCTGGTGGCGGTCGAAACCTTCAACAGCAAGCTGCGCGAGGGCGAACCGTCTGCACCGTTCGAATTGCTGATTGGCCGCGACGGGTCTGCCGCCACGGTGATTTCCCACGCGGTGGATGATGCCGGCCCGGTCACCGGTTCGCTGCTGAGCGGCGCGCTCACCGACGATGCCACGCCGCAGCTGCACGGCAGCGCCCCGGCGGGCAGCACGGTTTTCGTGCAGTACCGCAACGCCAGCGGCGAGTGGGTTGACGGCGGCGCGGCGCAGATGGACGGCACCCGCTGGAGCTGGACGCCACCGGCTGAGCTTGACGCCGGCAACTGGGAGTTCCGCGCCGGTCAGGAAGGCAGCTGGAGCGACAGCTTTACGCTCGATATCGCCTTCGCCGGCAGCGACGCGCTGCACGCCACGCTGACCCACGCCACCGACGATTTCGGGCCGGTCACCGGCACGCTGCTGAGCGGTGCGCTCACCGATGACACCACGCCAACCCTTAGCGGGCGCGGCGAAGCCAACAGCAACGTGGTGGTGCGCTACGGCATTGCTGGCGAGTTCACCCATTCCGTGGTGGTGACAGTGGGCGCGGACAGCAACTGGAGCTTCACACCGCCGGCGCTGGAGTACGGCGTCTGGTCGTTTGCCGCGCAGGCGCAGGGCGACAGCCAGTGGAGCGACACCTTTGAGCTCATCCTGATGCCGGGCGGCCAGCACACGCCAGAAATCCTCCGCGTGTACGATGACGTGGCGCTGTATATCGGCGAAGTCAGCAACGGCGGCATCACTAATGACCGCCAGCCGGAGCTGAGCGGTGTTGCCGAGGCTAACAGCGTGCTCAACGTCTACGACGGCAGCACGCTGATCGGCAGCGTGCAGGTCGGCGCAGACGGCAACTGGCGCTTTATCACGCCAGAGCTCAGCGATGACTCGCACAGCCTCAGCGTCAGCTACGGCGCTTACGACGCTGGCCTGCCGGCGTACAGCATCGTCGTGGACGCCACGCCTCCGGGCGAGGTGGAAATCAACGCGCTCGCCCCGCTCGGCCTGACGCTCAGTGACGTGGTGGAAGCCGGCCAGCAGGGCCTGTTCATTGACGACGGCAAAACCCAGCTGCGCGTCAGCGGCCAGGCCGGCGACAGCGTGCAGCTCAGCGACATCCTGCCGGAAGGCGAAGCGGTCAGCGGCTGGACGCAGCAGGCCGGCACAGTGACCATCGCTGGCAGCCAGTACCACGTGTTCAGCCACGGCGACGCGGAACTGCTGGTGCAGGACGGCGTAAAAATCGAGCTGGTGTAATCCCCCGATGCCGTGCGTGCAGCACGGCATCATCTTCTTCTTTTCCTCTGTTTTTAATCCGTTCGGATTTTTCTCCCTTCGGGACGTATCTCATACGGCGTGTTACATCATCTATTACAAAATGCGCTCTTTGTAACAAGGCGCAGCGGCCCTCGCTGCGGTGGACCCGACGTAAAAAAACACAGGAATAATCTCCATGGAACTGTTCAATTATGAAGAGGTGAAATACCTCGAGCGCGATACCAACACCCCCACGTTTTTTGGCTATGCAAATTCAGAAATCGGTAAGGGCGGCACCATGCTGATTACCGTCGGCAAAGAGACCTTTACGGTAGATATCGACCCTGCCAACGGCTACTGGAGCTGGACACCTGCAACGCCGCTGGAGGATGGTTACTACAACATGTCTTTCCAGTCGGTTGATAAGGCCGGCAACGTCAGTACGCCCAGTCTGCGTACGCTGATTGTTGATACCACGCCGCCAGCAGCGCCGACGCTGCTGAACATGTACGACGATCAGGGTGACATCACCGGCAGCTTCGATTCTGGCAAGATGACCGACGACCGCCGCCCCACCCTGACCGGTATCGCGGAAAAAGGCGTGATTGTTTATCTGAAAGAAGGCAATACGGTTATCGGCAGCGCGAAGGCGGATGAAAATACCGGGATGTGGAAGATCGAGCCGGAGGTTGACCTTACCGACGGCCAGCATGATTTGACGCTGGTGGCGAATGAAACCTTTGCCGGTAAGGTGCGCGAGGGTGAGGTTTCGGATGCTTTTAGTATCATCATCGGAAAAGATGGCTCAACCCCGCCCGATCCCGGCGCCATTCTGGAAATCACTCATGCAATAGATAATGTCGGCAATGCAACTGGCGAATTGAAAAGTGGCGGACTGACTGATGACACCACACCAGAGCTTTGCGGTAACGCACCAGCAGGTAGCACGGTGAGAATCCAGTATCGAAATGATAAAGGCGAATGGATCGATGCAGGCAACGCAGTGATGGACGGTAGCCGCTGGAGCTGGACACCGAATCCGGCGCTGAGTGCAGGTACCTGGGAGTTCCGAGCCAATGATAGTAGCGGCTGGACTGACGAGTTCATACTTAATATTGATCTATCGGCATCAACTCGCGCTGAGATTACTCATGCTTACGATGATTTTGGTCCGTCTACCGGTATGCTCGGTTCTGGTGCGATTACAGACGATACTACTCCTACTTTATACGGCCGTGCCGAAGCTAATAATATTGTCTATATACACTATCGCAACGTAACCGGTATGTGGGACTTATTGGGTAGCGTAATAACTGAAGCGGATGGAACATGGACTTATGAAAGTAAAAATTTGACAGAGGGCCTTTATGAATTCCAGTCAGGGACTTCCGCCACATATACTCCCTCTGGTAAAACTTTCGAATTGCAGATTATAACAACTGGCACAATAGTGCCGAAAATCACCTCTGTTTGGGATGATGAGGGAACATCAACAGGCATAATCCGTAATGGCGGGGAAACCGATGATCGAACTCCCACTCTTTCTGGCGTTGCGGAAGCAAATAGTACTGTGGTTATCAAATATACAGACGGTAAGGACACATTTACAGTTTCTGTCTTCTCAAACGACAAAGGCGACTGGAATTATACCCCTCCACCGCTTAAATTCGGCTCGTGGGCGTTTACGGTCTCGACGATAGATAGCGATAAAACCAGCGATAGCTATGTTATAAATATACAGCAATACAATTACGTTAATAGCGGTTGTAATTTTGAGGGTTTACCATCATCTTTAGGAAGCCACATACCTAAACCTTATCCTAGTGTAGGGGTTGGCAGTCAATTTAACTTATACAGCAAATATAATTTCAAAAGTGATTTTGCTATGAAGCCTTTAGCCGGAGTTGTACAACTATCAAACCACTATTATTATGTCGGCAATCAAGCTTACACGGGCAATAATCTTATAATGAGAGAAAACTCTAAAGCAGAGTTCACTGTCCCACCATCGAAAATTTTAGAATTGAACGTTATAGGTGGAAATAAAGGCTATTACATAATAAATTTTTATGACAAAGATAATAACATCATACATTCAGAAAAAGTTTCCGTACCAGAAGGGGTATTGCACCATAAGTTCTCTATCGATGAAGGGTTATTTACTAAGTTTGATATTGAGGTGCGTGACTTAGGAGGATTGTATTTAGATAATTTTATATGGCAAAAAGCCGTTCCGATTGTTACTTCAACGATTAATCAGATTGATGAACTGCATGACGATGCCATCAATAGTTTATTACAAATTGATCCAGATAAAATCCTTGAGCAAGGACAACAGGATTTGTTTATCGACAATGGTAAGACCCAGTTAATGATTGATAATCATGCCTGCGAAACAGTGCAGCTTAGCGACATCCTGCCGGAAGGCGAAGCGGTCAGCGGCTGGACGCAGCAAACCGGCACCGTGACCATCGCTGGCAACCAGTATCACGTGTTCAGCCACGGCGACGCCGAACTGCTGGTGCAGGACGGCGTAACGGTGAATCTGGTTTAACCGCGGTTCGCCACCGCATAATGACATGGCGGCCTGCTCGGGCCGCCATAATAAAAAAGGTCGTCATGAATGACGACCCTACAGATATGGTGCTGGTATTACGCCGGTGAAACTATTTCTTCACCGTCTCCATGCCCATCAAACCAATCTTCAGATAACCCGCTTCACGCAGCTGATCCATCACCGACATCAGCGTTTCATAATCGACTGATTTATCCGCCTGGAAGAAGATGGTGGTCTCTTTATTGCCTTCGGTTTGCGCGGTGAGTGCGTTTACCAGCGTCTCTTTGGTCACCGCATCGTTACCGATGTAAATCTGTTTATCCGCTTTGATCGACAGATAAACCGGCTTCTCCGGACGCGGCTGTGGCGCGCTGGTGGAAGCAGGCAGATTGACGCGCACATCCACCGTGGCGAGCGGCGCGGCGACCATGAAGATGATCAGCAGCACCAGCATGACGTCGATAAACGGCGTCACGTTGATTTCGTGCATTTCGCCATCGCCGACCGCATCATCGTTTAAACGCATCGCCATAATACTTACCCTACGCGCAGTTTCTGGGCCGCCGCCGGACGGTTAACTTCTTTTGCGGTATCGACGTTGCCAAGGTCCAGATCGCGGCTCTGCAGCAGCAGCACCTGCGCCGCCACGTCGCCGAGCGAAGCTTTGTAGCTGGCAATCATGCGGGCGAAAACGTTATAGATCACCACCGCCGGAATTGCTGCCACCAGGCCAATCGCCGTCGCCAGCAGCGCTTCCGCGATGCCCGGTGCCACCACCGCGAGGTTGGTGGTCTGGGTTTTAGCGATACCGATAAAGCTGTTCATGATGCCCCACACGGTGCCGAACAGACCGATAAACGGCGCGACGGAACCGATGGTAGCGAGGAAGCCGTTACCGCGACCGGCGTGGCGGCTGAAGCCTGCGACGCGACGCTCAAGGCGGAAGCTGGTGCGCTCTTTAATGCCGTCGAGGTCTTCGCTGCCGGCAGATAGTTCCAGTTCGTTACGCGTGTCGGCGAGCAGCACAGCACTGTGGCTGTTGGCTTTGAAGTTTTCGGCAGCGCGATACGCGTCATTCAGTGAGCGCGCTTCGCCCAGCGCCAGCTGTTCACGCTTCAGACGACGTTTCGCCCCGCTCAGCTCCGCGTATTTGCCAAAGAAAATCGCCCAGGTGACGACCGAGGCCAGCAACAGGCCGATCATCACAATTTTTACCACGATATCGGCATGCTGATACATGCCCCAAACGGAGAGGTCCGTTTGCATCAAGTCACTGGCTACCACGCTGCGTCTCCGACTTCTGTTGCACCGTTCACGATTGAAGCGCGGATCATAGCAAAAAAACCGACCGAAGTGATAGTGGTTCTCATTACTATTTACAAAGCTGTAACCCGCTGAATTGATACGGCGCAATGTTTAGCGCGATAAATCGCGCCGCTACGGTTGGGTGCGGCTTGCGGAATAGAGCAATAGGCACGGTTGCGCGATAAATCGCGCCGCTACGATGCGGTGCGGCTTGTGGCATTGAGCAAAAACACCGCACGGGTCGTAGCGGCGCAATTTATTGCGCTTTGCTTTTTCGCCGCGTAATAAAAGCCACAACCAGCCTCTTTCCGCGATTGTGCTGGCGTCACTCTGATATTCGGCAAACGGGCTCAACCCCGCGCCGCGATTCGTGGTAAGTTGAATGCTTTGTGAGACGTGTCAGGAAAGGCAGTGATGGCAACGAAAAAAATTGATACCCGGCTTGTCACCGCGGGACGCAGCAAACGTTACACTCAGGGCTCGGTTAACAGCGTCATTCAGCGCGCATCCTCACTGGTTTTTGACTCCGTCGCGGACAAACAACGCGCCACCGCCGGACGCGCCAGCGGTGAACTGTTTTATGGCCGGCGCGGCACCCTCACCCATTTTTCCTTCCAGGACGCGATGACCGAACTGGAAGGCGGCGCCGGCTGCGTGCTCTACCCGTGCGGTGCGGCCGCGGTCGCCAATGCCATCCTCGCGTTTGTCACCAGCGGCGATCACATTCTGGTCAGCGGCGCGGTGTACGAACCCACCCAGGATTTTTGCACCAAAATTCTCGCGAAGCTTAACGTCACTACCACCTGGTTTGATCACTGCATCGGCAGTGAAATCGGCGAGCTGGTGCAGCCGAACACCCGCGTGGTGTTCCTTGAATCACCGGCTTCCATCACCATGGAAGTGCAGGACATTCCGGCAA
Organism: gamma proteobacterium symbiont of Scutellera amethystina; assembly: GCF_059730845.1. Classification (NCBI taxonomy): domain Bacteria; kingdom Pseudomonadati; phylum Pseudomonadota; class Gammaproteobacteria; species gamma proteobacterium symbiont of Scutellera amethystina. The sequence continues at coordinate 613,986 of NZ_AP035935.1, read as the reverse complement.
TTGTCGCGGCGGTGCGCGCCAAAGCACCAGACGCGGTGATCATGATTGATAATACCTGGGCGGCGGGCGTGCTGTTTAACGCGCTGGAGCATGGCATCGACATTTCGATCCAGGCCGGCACCAAATACATCATCGGCCACAGCGATGCGATGATCGGCACTGCGGTGGCCAACGAACGCTGCTGGGCGCAGCTGCGCGAAAACTCCTATCTGATGGGCCAGATGGTGGATGCAGACACCGCGTACATGGCCAGCCGCGGCCTGCGCACGCTGGCGACGCGTCTGCGTCAGCACGAAGAGAGCGGCCTGCGCGTGGCCGAATGGCTGGCGGCACAGCCGGAAGTGGCGCGCGTCAACCATCCGGCGCTGGCGCAGTGCAAAGGCCACGAATTCTGGCGGCGCGACTTCAGCGGCAGCAGCGGGCTGTTCTCATTCATCCTGCATGAAAAACTCACCCCGGCGCAGCTGGCAAATTATCTCGATCGCTTCCACCATTTCAGTATGGCCTACTCGTGGGGCGGCTTTGAATCGCTGATTCTGGCGAACCAGCCGGAAGAGCTGGCGGCAATTCGTCCGGCGGGCGGCGTGGATTTTGACGGCACGCTGGTGCGTCTGCATATCGGTCTCGAGCACGTTGACGATCTGCTGGATGACCTGAAAGCTGGTTTTGCCCGCCTGAAAGCGTAAAAAGATAAACCAAACTTAAACCATCCGGTGCGGCGTAGCGGAGATCAACGATTACGCCGTCCCGGACGGTTAAAATACAAGCCTTGTGACTCGATGGGATAGCTGATGGGTGTTTTACATGAGATTGTCCAGGCGCTGTGGCATCAGGATTTTGCCGCGCTGGCCAATCCGGATGTAGTGTGGATTGTCTACGGCGTGATGTTTCTGACGCTGTTCCTGGAAAACGGTTTGCTGCCTGCCTCGTTCCTGCCCGGCGACAGTCTGCTGCTGCTGGCAGGGGCGATGATCGCCAAAGGCGTGATGGATTTTGTGCCGACCATGGTGATTCTGACCACCGCCGCCAGCCTCGGCTGCTGGCTGAGCTATCTGCAGGGGCGCTGGCTTGGTAATACTAAAATCGTCAAAAGCTGGCTGATGCATTTGCCAGCGCAGTACCACCAGCGCGCCTGGCACCTGTTCAACCGCCACGGCCTGATGGCACTGCTGGTTGGCCGCTTTCTGGCCTTTGTGCGTACGCTGCTGCCGACCATGGCGGGCATTTCGGGTTTGCAGAACGGGCGTTTTCAGTTCTTCAACTGGCTGAGCGGCGCGCTGTGGGTCGGGATTGTGGTGGCGATGGGCTACGGCATCAGCCAGGTGCCGTTTATCAAGCGCCACGAAGATCAGGTGATGGCGATCCTGATGGTGCTGCCTATTGTGCTGCTGTTTCTCGGCCTCGGCGGCAGCATTGTGGTGATCTGGAAAAAGCGGCGCCAGAAAGCCTGACCTCTGTAAAGCGCCGCCGTTTCAGGCGGCGTCAAACGGCTGCAGCGCCCCGGTCTGACGCGCGCGGCTCGCCTCTTCTCCCGGCGTCACGCCAAAGTACCGTTTAAACTCCCGCGAAAACTGTGACGGGCTTTCATAGCCGACGCGCACGGCGGCGGCGCTGGCCTTCAGCCCATCCTGCAGCATCATTAACCGCGCCTGATGCAGCCGGTAACGCTTGAGATACTGCAGCGGCGAGGTCTGGGTCACCGCCTTAAAGTTATGGTGAAACGCCGAGACGCTCATGTTGACCTCTGCCGCCAGCATTTCCACGCTCAGGCTTTCGGCAAAGTGGTTCTCGATGCGGCGCAGCGCCCGGGCCACCTGGCTGAACTGCGTCTGGCGATTGACCAGCGACAGCAGCGCACCGCCAATCGGCCCGGTCAGTACATAATAGATGATTTCACGCACCAGCTGCGGGCCGAGCACGCGGGCGTCACGCGGTTTATCCATCACATCCAGCAGCCGTTCCGCGGCGCACAGCATCTCCTCGCTCAGGAACGCAGAGTGAATGCCAGAGGTTTGCGGCTGCGGCTGAAACTGCTCGTCATCGCCAATGCTTAACAGCAGATCCTGCAAACTGGCCGGATCCACGGTGAGGCTCATGCCGGCCAGCGGCTGCTGCGGCGTGGCGTCAGTTTCGCACTCCACCGGCAGCGTAACCGTGAGCATCAGATATTTGGTGGCGTCGTAGCGAAACACCGTGCTGCCGAGGTAGCCGGTTTTGTGTCCCTGAAACAGGATCACTATGCCCGCCGGATACAACATCGGCGTACGCGGCAGCGGTTCCTCTGCGTAGATCAACCGCACGTTTTCCACCGCACACAGCGGCTTTTGTGGCTCGCGCATCAGCGTGATCACGCGCTGCGCCAGCTGGCGGCAAAGGGCATCGTTCGGCATGGCACTCTCTCGGGCAGCAAAAAACGCAGTGTGCCGCATTGCTGCATAAAGCTCCAGATGGCTGGAGAATCAGGCAAGATTTTTGCAGGATTGCACCGGGCGAAAGTGCCGTTCGGTTGCCACAATGATCCTCAGGTCAGGTTTGTTGACTAGACTTAAGCACATCGTTTCTACGGTAAGTCACTGCAACCGATAAGGAGTCACTATGGCAGAGCAACCCCGGATTAAACTGCACGACGGCAACATGATGCCGCAACTCGGCCTTGGCGTCTGGCTGGCCAGCATTGATGAAGCGCGCAATGCCGTGCTGGAAGCGCTGAAGGTCGGCTATCGCTCCATCGATACTGCCGCCGCGTATAAAAATGAAGAGGCGATTGGCCAGGCGCTGCAGGAAACCGACGTGGCGCGCGATGAGATCTTTATCACCACCAAACTGTGGAATGATGACCAGCAGAACGTTGAGCAGGCGATGGAGACCAGCCTGAAGAAGCTGCAGCTGGAGCAGGTGGACCTGTATCTGATGCACTGGCCGTGCCCGCAGAAAGACCACTACGTCGATGCGTGGAAGAAAATGGTGGAACTGCAGCAGCAGGGCCTGGCGAAAAGCATCGGCGTGTGCAATTTCCATGAAGCGCACCTCAAGCGGCTGATTGATGAAACCGGCGTGTCGCCGGTGGTAAATCAGATTGAACTGCATCCGATGCTGCAGCAACGCACGCTGCATGCATGGAACGCGCTGCATCAGATTCAGACCGAGTCGTGGAGCCCGCTGGCGCAGGGCGGCGAAGGCGTGTTTGATCAGGAGATCATTCGCGAGCTGGCGAAGAAGTACAGTAAGACGCCGGCGCAGATTGTGATTCGCTGGCATCTGGACAGCGGCCTGGTAGTGATTCCGAAGTCGGTAACGCCGGCACGCATTCAGGAGAACTTCCAGGTGTTTGATTTCCGGCTGGATAAGTCAGAAGTGAGCGAGATCGCGAAGCTGGATAAAGGCAAGCGACTGGGACCGGATCCGGAAGAGTTTAATGGGTGACGTGGGTTAAGGATGCGATGGGTGAAAGGTGCGGTTTGCCCCCTCACCCCGGCCCTCTCCCGCATGCGGGAGAGGGAGATGTCCGCGCAAATCTGAAGCGGTGTGCCAGTGGGTAATACTGTGCAACCAGGCACCCTCACCCCGGCCCTCTCCCGCACGCGGGAGAGGGAGGTGTCCGCGCAAATCTGAAGCGGTGTGCCAGTGGGTAACACTGTGCGACCAGGCACCCTCACCCCGGCCCTCTCCCGCACGCGGGAGAGGGAGTTGTCCGCGCGAATCTGAAGCGGTGTGCCAGTGGGTAATACTGTGCAACCAGGCACCCTCACCCCGGCCCTCTCCCGCGCGCGGGAGAGGGAGATGTCCGGGCAAGTCTGAAACAATGAAATGGCTTTAAAATCTTTTTAAACCAAAAGTTTAAGTGGGTCTCTCAATTTATAATTCGCTCAAAACGGTTCCCTCTCCCGCTGGCGGGAGAGGGTTAGGGTGAGGGAAAAGAAACGCACCTCACCCGACCGGATTCACCACCATCTGCCCTGCCGTGCCGCGGTCGGCGAGCTCCAGCGTCTGGCTGTAATAGACAAACGGGAAATGCTCTGACGAACTCTGCGGGAAACTCACCAGCAGCTCGACATCGCCATCCACCCAGACCGTATCTTTCCAGCCGCGATCCTCTCCCATCGACTGCGCGCCGTTGACGCTCTTAATCAGGAACATCACGCCCTGAATATGCAGCGACTGCGGACGGTCGGCGTGAATGATCCAGCGCTCAAAGGTGCCCTGCTGCACCGTCGTATCGATGCGATTCATGTCCCACAGCACACCGTTAATCCCCGGCGTACCGTCGCCGAGGCGAAATTCACGCGTGCGCACCGCCACGCCATCAAGAATCTGATCCGCCAGCAGGCGCATCGGCAGGTTGTCGGTCACCAGCGGCAGCAGGCCGGTTGGACGCAGCGTCAGCACCAGCGTATTGGTCAGGATCGATGACGGCTCAAACAGCCCGCGCAGACGATCCATAATGCCTGCCGCCGTGCCTGCGGTGATCGACACTTCATCGCCCTGCGACATGTCTACCAGCACTTCGCGACGTTCACCCGGCGCGAGCGACAGCGTCTGCACCGCTACCGGCGCGGGCAGGAAGCCCTGATCGCTGGCAATCACCGTAAACGGCCGGTTGTCGCTAAAGCTGAGATCGAAACGGCGCGCATTGGCCGCATTCAGCAGGCGCAAACGCACCCAGCCGCGCGACACTTCGACATACGGATTTTGCACGCCGTTAACCAGCAGCGTATCGCCGAGGAACCCGCCGTCCGACGGTGGGTTATAAACCGGCGTGGCAAAGTTATCGAGGCGCTTGTCCTGAATAATCAGCGGGAAATCATCGACGCCGTAATGCTTCGGCAGTGGCAGCGCTTTGCTGATGTCATCTTCGATCAGCCACATGCCTGCCAGGCCGTTATAGACGTGCGGTGCCATGCGATTCGGCGTGTTGGCGTGATACCACAACGTGGCTGCGCCCTGACGAATCGGCAGCACCGGTGCCCAGTCTACGCCGGCGGACATCATGCGCGGCGCACCGCCCATCAGCGCGCCCGGCACCTGCAAACCGCTGACGGTCATCGCCACCGGTTCATTGAGACGGTTGCTGTAGATCAGTTTGACATCATCGCCGCTGTAAACGCGCACCGTCGGGCCGAGATACAGGCCATTAATGCCCCATACCGGCACTTTGTTGCTGTTGCCGTTGAAGGACCAGTGGCTGCGCTGCAGCGTGAGGAACAGCGGCTGACCGCGGCGTGATTCGATCAGCGGCGGCACCGGCAAAGGCACATCGCCCAATGGCGCGGCGGCGCGGGCGGCGTAAGGCATAACGCTGGAAGCCAGCGCCATACCGGCAGAAAGCTGAATAAACTGACGTCTGCTGCAAGACATAAAACTTCAGACCTTTTGAGCGTGGCGTGAAGACGCCGTGTCCATGTTGTTATTTTTAATCGTGTTGTGAAGCGCCCGACAGGCGCGGCTGTGTGTCCGGGTCAGGTCAGTGCGCATCCGGGACGCGGTGCGCATGAATGCGCACCCTACAAACGGCGAGACCTGCTGCATATCAATGCGCACCCTACAAATGGCGGGATCCGCAACAAATCAATGCACCCGACAGATCGAGCCATGGCGCGCTGCGGGTGAGCCATTTTTTGCCGGCTAGATTTTACCGTTTTTTTCGCGTTCGGCGACTTCAGCGTTCAACTCTTCCAGCTTAGCAGACATTAATTCACGGCAGTGGGTCGCCAGCTTACGTACCGACGTGGTTTCAAACTGCGTGGTATCCACTGGCGGCAGCATTTCCACGATCACTAAGCCATTGTTCCAGCGATTCAGTTTGATTTTGCCGTGGGTGTTAGAGACCACCACCGGGATGATCGGCACGCCCGCCGCCACCGCCGCATGGAACGCGCCGGTCTTGAACGGCAGCAGACCGCGTCCGCGGCTGCGCGTCCCTTCCGGGAACATCCAGAAGGAAATTTTCTTCTTTTTAAATTGCGCCACCAGCTCGCCGATGGTGCCGTGCGCTTTGGCGCGGTTATCGCGGTCGATCAGCAGGTTACCGGTCAGCCAGTAGAGCTGGCCGAAGAACGGGATCCACAGCAGGCTTTTCTTGCCCACCGTGACCGTGGTCGGCTGCACGATATTGGCGGCGGTAATCATGTCGTAGTTGTTCTGATGGTTAGCGATGTAAATCGCGTTGCCGTAGCTTTCGGCATCCGCCGGTTTACGCAGTTCGACTTTGACGCCAAACACCGTCGACAGACGACCAAACATGTGACCAAAGGTCGCCACGTGGCGCGGATTACGCGGTGAAAACAGACACCAGATGCTGCCAAATATACAAACCAGAATCGAATAAATCACAACGATCAACGTGCGTAAAATTAGTAACATAGCTTCCTCAAATGTGGCAGTCCTTCGCCTTTTCAGTCTTACTCTTCGCTATTCGCGTCACTTTTTGGCCGCGCTGGCGCATTCACTTCCACGCTATCGATCCGCTGCAGTCCGCGCGATACGCTACCGCGACGGCCGCGCTCAGCACGCACTTTCTGCAGATCTTCATCACGCATGATCAGCTTACGCTTGCCGACATAGATAGTGATGGAACTGCCCGGCGGCAGAATCAGCAGCCACTGCAGCTTGTCCACGCCCGCGGCGGCGTCCGCCGACGGAATTGAGATAATCTTGTTGCCCTTGCCTTTCGACATCTGCGGCAGATCGGCCACCGGGAACATCAGCATCCGCCCCGCCTGGGTGATGGCCAGCAGCATGTCGTCGCCAGAGTGCACCGCCAGCGGCGTCATCACTTTGGCGTTTTCCGGCAGCGTCAGCAGCGCTTTACCAGCGCGGTTGCGCGACACCAGATCGGCAAAGGTACAGATGAAACCGTAGCCGGCATCGGAGGCCATCAGCAGCTTCTGATCGTCCGCTTCCATCAGCACCTGCTCAATCACCGCACCCGGCGGTGGCGTCAGCTTGCCGGTGAGCGGCTCGCCCTGCCCGCGTGCCGACGGCAGCGAGGTCGGATCCAGCGTATAGCTGCGGCCGGTGGAGTCGATAAACGCCACCGGCTGGTTGCTCTTGCCGCGCGCGGCGGCACGGTAGCTGTCGCCGGCTTTGTAGCTTAATCCTGCCGGATCGATATCGTGACCTTTGGCGCTGCGCACCCAGCCCATCTGCGACAGCACAATGGTGACCGGCTCAGCGCTCACCAGCTCGTTCTCGCTCAGCGCTTTCGCTTCTTCACGTTCGTGCAGCGGCGAGCGGCGATCGTCGCCGTAGGTCTGGCTATCGGCCAGCAGTTCTTTCTTCAGCAGGTTACTCATTTTGCGATCTGAGGCGAGGATCGCCTGCAGCTGATCGCGCTCTTTTTCCAGCTCGGCCTGTTCACCGCGAATCTTCATCTCTTCCAGTTTGGCGAGATGGCGCAGTTTCAGTTCCAGAATCGCTTCGGCCTGGGTTTCGCTGATGTCAAAGCGCGACATCAGCACCGGCTTCGGCTCATCCTCGCTGCGGATGATGTGAATCACCTCATCAATATTAAGAAACGCCACCAGCAAACCTTCGAGGATATGCAGACGACGCAGCACGCGTTCCAGACGATGATTGAGACGGCGTGTCACGGTATCGCGGCGGTACACCAGCCATTCCGAGAGGATCTCCAGCAGGTTTTTCACCGCCGGACGGTTATCCAGCCCGATCATGTTGAGGTTAACGCGGTAGCTCTTCTCCAGATCGGTGGTGGCAAACAGGTGGTTCATTACCTGATCGAGATCCACCCGGTTGGAGCGCGGCACAATCACCAGCCGCGTCGGGTTTTCGTGATCCGATTCATCGCGCAGATCCTCCACCATAGGCAGCTTTTTATTGCGCATCTGGCTGGCGATCTGCTCCAGCACGCGCGCGCCCGACACCTGGTGCGGCAGCGCGGTGATCACCACCTCGCCGTCCTCTTTTTTCCACACCGCACGCTGGCGGATCGAACCGCGGCCGTTCTGGTAGATCTTGCGGATCTCGTCGCGCGGCGTGATGATCTCGGCTTCGGTCGGGAAGTCCGGCCCCTGCACGATCTCCAGCAGCTCATCCAGCGTGATGTTGGGCTTGTCGATCAGGCGCACCGCGGCTTCGGCCACTTCGCGCAGGTTGTGCGGCGGAATATCGGTCGCCATACCCACGGCGATGCCGGTGGTGCCGTTGAGCAGGATGTTCGGCAGGCGCGCCGGCAGCATTTTCGGCTCCTGCAGCGTGCCGTCGAAGTTCGGGATGTAATCCACCGTGCCCTGCCCCAGTTCGCTGAGCAGCACTTCGGCATATTTCGACAGGCGCGATTCGGTGTAACGCATCGCCGCAAAGGATTTCGGATCGTCCGGCGCACCCCAGTTGCCCTGACCATCCACCAGCGGATAACGGTAGGAGAACGGCTGCGCCATCAGCACCATGGCTTCGTAGCAGGCGCTGTCGCCGTGCGGATGGTATTTACCCAGCACGTCACCCACGGTACGCGCCGATTTCTTGAATTTTGCGCTGGCGTTAAGCCCCAGCTCGGACATGGCATAAACAATGCGGCGCTGCACCGGCTTGAGACCGTCACCGATGTACGGCAGCGCACGGTCCATGATCACGTACATGGAGTAGTTCAGGTACGCGTTTTCAGTAAACTTGTGCAGGGCAAGACGCTCTGCGCCATCCTGTGTCATTTCACTCATTAAGCTGGCATCCTCACTTCGTGGCCCGCAACGGCGGGTCATCCGGCGGTCATTTGGCGAGGATAGTACCTTATTCGCGGGATTTAGTCACAGGGAAGCCGTTGAGGAGAGAAAGAATCTCCCGGCTTTAAATAACGTGACGCCGGTTGGAAAAATAAAAAGGATTGGGAGCATCATCACACTTATTTAGCACTTTATTGTGTGAGCAAACTCGCATTTAATTTCCTGTCATCGCGGTGTATTAATACTGTCCGCCTGACGGGACAACATTTAGTATTGTTGCTGCCGCCATCCTTTCCTAAATTCATACTCCATAAGACACACCTTTTTCGCGACGGCTTGCTGGCAATGAAATAAATGCCACAAGGAAAAATCCCATTAGGTTTTACCAAAATAAAGGGTGACCGAATGCAAATACTGACTTCGCGACAACACCGGTTAGTGAAATTGCTGTTGCAACAGGCGGCGCCGCAGCCGATTGGTCAGCTGGCGTTACAGCTCGGTGTCTCCGGAAAGACCATTCAGCGCGACCTGCAGTGGCTGGAGAGCTGGCTCAGCAACTGGGCGCTGACGCTGGAGAAAACCCCTGGCCGCGGTGTGCGGCTGCGGGTTGAGGATATGCAGCAGCGTTTGCAGCTGGAGCAGCAGCTGAACGGCGACGAGGCCGGCGACGCGCTCAGTCATAACAGCCGGCGGATAAAAATCGCCTCCCAGCTACTGAGCGATGCGCCGCGTGCCACATCAATCAGCAAGCTGTCCGAGCGCTACTTTATCAGCCACGCCTCGATTGTGAACGACCTGAAAGTAATCGAAGAGTGGCTGCAGCCGCTGGGATTAACGCTGCAGCGCGGCCCGGGCGGCACGCACATAGAGGGCCATGAGCAGGCGCTGCGTCAGGCGATGGTGTCGCTGATCAACGATGTGATGCAGCAACAGGTCACCGGTACGCCGCTGCTGCCGCGGCTCGATCCCGGCAGCCAGCAGGCGCTGGTGCACTATTTTGGCGAAGAGGATGTGGCCTTTGTGCAGACGCTGCTGCAACAGATGGAGCAGCAGCTGAGTTATCCGCTGGGCGATGCCTGGTATCTCAATCTGTGCACGCACATCCTGATCATGATGCACCGCATGGCGCAGGGCAACGCGCTGGCGCTGGACATTCTCACCACCGCGCACGATCTGGATCAGTCGATTCTCACCATTGCCCGGCAGATGGTGGCGCGCATTGAGCAGCGCATCGGCTGTGCATTGCCGGCCGATGAAGTCGGTTTTATTTATCAATATATCGTCTCCTCCGGCATTGTAGTGGAAGAGCGTGGCGATCAGGTGACGCTGCATAATCAATTTTCCACCGCCGAGTCGGTTAAAATAACCTGCGAATTAATTGATCGTTTCTCGGCGTTTATTCAGCAGGACTTATCTCAGGACCGTTTATTATTTGACGGTTTACTGGTGCACATAAAACCATTATTAAACCGGCTTAAATATCACATTCATATTCGCAATCCGCTGCTGGATGATATTAAACAGGAAATGAAAGAGATATTTTCTCTGACCCAGCAGGCAATGCAGCTGACCGCGCGCACCTTCGCTCTGTCGCCGGTGGCTGAGGATGAGATTGGTTATCTGTGCGTCCATTTCCAGGCGGCACTGGAGCGGCAGATCGCCCACAAACGCATCCTTGTGGTGTGCTCCAGCGGCGTGGGCACCTCGCACCTGCTAAAGAGCCGCATATTACGCGCCTTTCCGGACTGGGAAATTGCCGGCGTGGTGTCAGCCAGCAATCAGGCGGCGTTTTGTCAGCACCACGCGGTGGATTTGGTGATCACCACCATCCACCTCGACGCCGGTGCCATTCCGGCCGTGTATGTCAGCGCCTTTTTTAATGATGACGATATCCGGCGGGTCACTGACGCCATGATTGGCAGCCAGCTGCCCAACGGCACGCCCTGCGCGTTGGCCGCACACTGATTGAATGAGGAGCAACCATGGACATTTCCCGCATTCTGACGCCGCGCCGCGTTAACCTGGCGCTCAGCGCCACCAGTAAAGAAGAGGCGATCAACGAACTCACCGATCTGCTGGTGAGCGACGGCGCCATTAGCGATCGCGCCGCGTTTATTGCCGATGTCTGGCTGCGTGAAGCGGAAGGCTCGACCGGCTTCGAAAACCATATCGCGATTCCGCACGGCAAATCGTCGGCGGTCAGACAAACCACGCTCGCCATCGGCCGCACCCAGCAGGACATTCCGTGGGAAACGCTGGATGGCAGCCAGGTGCGCTGCATCATCCTGTTCGCCGTGCGGCTGGAAGATCAGAACACCACCCATATTCGCCTGTTGTCGCAGGTGGCCAGCGCGCTGGCCGATGATGAGGTGATAGCCCGACTGCTGGCGGAGAATGACCCCGGCAATATCATCCGGCTGTTTAGTCAGTACGCCGAAACCGACCTCTGTTAACACCCAACACCTTGAGGTGCCACATGAATATCGTCTGTGTAGCGGCCTGCACCGCAGGCATCGCGCATACCTACATTGCGCGCGAAAAACTGATTAAGGGGGCTCACGCGCTGGGCCACACCATCCACGTTGAAACCCAGGGCACCATCGGCACTGAAACGCCGCTGACGCGTGAGCAGATCGACGCCGCTGACGTGGTGATCCTTGCGGTTGACGTCAAGATCAACGGCGAAGAGCGCTTTCAGGGCAAACCCATCGTGCGAGTGAAAACCGAAGTGGTGATCAGGTCACCGGTGAAATTCCTCGAAAAAGTGGCGGATTCACTGGCGCGCGCCTGAGGAGATCGATCATGAGCGATCACAAACGTCAGTACGGCCAGGAGATCAAAGGCCATCTGCTCACCGGCATCTCATGGATGATCCCGCTGATCGTCGCCGCCGGCATCTGCATCGCGCTCGGCCAGGTGATTGGCGGGCCGGACGTCGGCAAGCAGACCGGCAGCATTGCGTGGATGCTGAACCAGATCGGCGGCTGGGGCATGGGGCTGATTGTGCCGCTGATCAGCGCCGCCATCGCCTACTCGATTGCCGATCGTCCCGGCTTTGCGCCCGGCCTGATCGTCGGCTTCATCTGCGGCCAGATCGGCACCGGCTTTATCGGCGGCATTCTGGGCGGTTTCCTCGTCGGCTACACCGTGCTGCTGCTGCGCCGGGTGATCAGGCTGCCGCAGTCGATGCAGGGGCTGATGCCGATCATGGTGCTGCCGCTGCTCAGCACCATCATCGCCGGGCTGCTGATGATGACCTTTATCGGCCAGCCGATCGTCTGGCTGCAAAAGACGCTGATTCATCTGCTGGATTCCATGCAGGGCGGCTCAAAGTTCGTGATGGGCGCCATCCTCGGCGCGATGGCTACCTTCGACTTTGGCGGGCCGATCAATAAGACCATGTCGCTGTTCGCCGACGGCATGCTGGTCGACGGCATTTACGGTCCGGAAGCGGTGAAGTTTGTCGGCTCCATCATTCCGCCGTTCGGCATCACCCTCTCTTATCTGCTGACGCGCCACAAATACACCAAAGCAGAGAAAGAGGCGCTGAAAGCCGCCTTCCCGATGGGCATCTGCATGATTACCGAAGGTGTGATTCCGATTGCGGCACGCGACCTGCTGCGCGTAGTGGCCAGCTGCGTGGTGGCCTCAGCGCTGGCCGGCGGACTGATTATGGTGTGGGGCGTGGAAGCGCCGGTGCCGCACGGTGGCATGTTCGTGGTGCCGCTGTTCACCAAACCGTGGCTGTTCTGCCTGGCGCTCGGCATTGGCACCGTGGTGTGCGGCGTGATGCTGTCGCTGATGAAAAAACCGGTCACGCAGCAGGATGAAGAGTTCGATGACGTGGAAGCACCCGGCGTCCGCGATGAAGAGATCAAATTCACTCTGGAATAAGGAGCCCGCATGTTTGCCATGATGAATGACCTGATTCAGGCCGCCTTCCAGCACAAGTACGCGGTGCTGGCGATCAACTGCTTCAACCTTGAAACCGCCCGCGCGGCGATTCAGGCGGCGGAACAGCAGCGCGCGCCGCTGATTCTCAACGTGTATCAGGGACACAGCGCGCATTTTCCGCCGGCGGTGGCGGCGCCGCTGGTACAGGCGCTGGCGGCTCAGGCTGCGGTGCCGGTGGCGCTGGCGCTTGACCACGGCAAAGCTTTTCCGCTGATTGGTCAGGCGTTTCGCGCCGGCTTTACCGGTCTGATGATTGACGCATCGGCCGAGCCGCTGGCGGACAATATTCGTCAGACCGCAGCGGTAGTGAAGATGGCGCATACCGCTGGCGTGTGCGTTGAAGGCGAGCTGGGGCATATCGCCGATGCGCCCACATACGAACTGGCCGATGCCGCCGTGAAGATGACGCGGGTGGAAGACGTACTGCCGTTTATTGAGCAGACCGGCATCGACCTGCTGGCGATTTCGGTCGGTACCGCGCACGGGCTTTATCCGCCAGGCGTAAAGCCGAAGATCGACTTCGAACGGCTGCAGCAGCTGCACGCGGTGACGACGCGGCCGCTGGCGCTGCACGGCGGCTCGGGCACCCCGGCGGAGGATATACGCCGCGTCAGCGCCTGTGGCGTCGCCAAGATCAACGTCGGCGCTGCGGTGTTCGACGCCGGTAAGCACGCGGTGCAGCAGGCGCTGCGCCAGCATCCGCAGGCCGAGCTGGCCGATGTGCTGGCGCTGATGGAGTCCGCCTGTCGCGAAGTGGTTATTGAATATCTGAGCTGGTCAGGGTCAGCAAACCGCTACTGACGGCGCGCCCGCCCGTATCGCGGCGCAATCACCACCTTTTTTTCCCTCATCGGGTCGGCGCGTGCGCCGGCTCTGGTAAAACTCACGCTAAGGAAATATAAACATGTTGATTTCAATGAAAGAGATGCTGGCCCCGACCCGTGAACATCGCTTCGCCATCGGCGCATTTAACGTCGCTGACAGCTGCTTTATCCGGGCCGTGGTGGAAGAAGCCGAAGCCACCAATACGCCCGCCATTATTTCTATCCATCCGAGCGAACTGGAATTTGTCACCGATGAATTTTTTGGCTACGTGCGCGAACGCACTCTGAAAAGCCGCGTGCCGTTTACCATTCACCTCGATCACGGCGCTTCAATTGCGCAGGTGCTGCGCGCTATTCAGTGCGGCTTTACCTCGGTGATGATTGACGGCTCGCTGCTGCCGTACGAAGAGAATGTGGCGCTGACCAAAGAGGTGGTGAAGCTGGCGCACGCGGTGGGTGTGTCGGTGGAAGGCGAACTCGGCACCATCGGCGATACCGGCACTACGGTGGAAGGCGGCGTGAGCAAGGTGATTTATACCGAACCGGCGCAGGCGGAAGATTTTGTGCAGCGCACCGGCGTCGATACGCTGGCGGTGGCGATTGGCACCGCGCACGGTATTTATCCCAAAGATATGAAACCCGAGCTGCAGATGCACATTCTGAAGGATATCTCCCAGCGCGTAGACATTCCGCTGGTGCTGCACGGCGGTTCGGCCAATCCGGACGCGGAGATCGCCGAGGCGGTGACGCTGGGCGTAGGCAAGATCAATATCTCCAGCGACATGAAGTTTGCCTATTTCGCCCGACTGCGCGAGATCCTCGCGCGGGAGAGCTGGTGGGATCCAAATGTGATTTATCCGGACGCCATCGCCGCCGCGAAAGCGGTGATTCGCTACAAGATGAATCTGTTTGGCGGGCTGGGTAAAGCCGGATTGTATCGTTGATTTCAAAACAATAAATAGGGCCGCTACGCAAGTGCAGGATGTCAGTTGCACATGCCGTAGCGGCTTTATTTATCGCGCGTATTCACCCGCCTCACTGCTGCTGATTGCGCAATAAATTGCGCCGCTACGGGACGGTAACGCCTGTCGTAATACCCTTTATCGCTAACGATTACTTCACTATGCCCAGCCACTGTCTGGCGATCTGCGCATATTCACCGGTGGCGGTGCTGAGGTGCAGCCACTGATCGACATACAGCTTCCAGCTCATATCATCACGCGGAATCATGTAAGCCTTCTCGCCATATTGCATCGGCTGTTGCGGATTGATGGCACACAGCGACGGATAGTGCTGCTGCTGGAACAGCGCTTCGGAAGCATCGGTAATCATTACGTCGGCTTTGTTATCCACCAGCTGCTGGAAAATGCCGGTGTTCTCCGCCAGCTGCAGGCTGGCCTGCGGCAGATGACTGTGCACAAACGCTTCGTTGGTGCCACCGGCCGGCTCGATTACCCGCACCTGCGGCTGGTTGATCTGCTCAACCGTCTGGTACTTCGCTTTATCCGCGCAGCGCACCAGCGGAATCTTGCCATCGACGCCCAGCGGCTGGGCGAACCAGGCAATCTGCTGGCGCTTAAGCGTCACGGAGACACCGCCCAGCGCGATATCACACTGTTTCGCCACGAAATCCTCGCTCAGGGTTTTCCACGTGGTTGGTACCCACTGCACCTTTGCGCCGAGGCTGGCGGCCAGCGACTGCGCCATGCTGATATCCAGCCCTTCATACTGGCCGTCGCTGCGCAAAAAGGTGTAAGGCTTGTAATCGCCGGTGGTGCAGACCTTCAGGATTTTGCTCTGGCGAACTTCATCAAGGTGGGATTGCGCCTGAGCCGCGCCGGCCATCAGAAGTAAAGCACTCAGTATCACAGTTTTCATGGTGTGTTCTTTTTAAGTGGATGTTGGTTTGCGTGCGGATTGTTGCATAAGTGACGGCATTATTGCTTTAAGAGCAAAAGTCTTGTGATCAATCACGCATTTTTTTGCCCCGCGCGCGCGCGTAGAGTGGGCGGCATCTATGAGAAGCGGAGCGAATTATCCATGAGCAAGATTTTGATTATCGACGGCGGCAAGACCTTTGCCCATTCCAAAGGCGAGCTGAACCATACTCTGACCGAAGTGGCGGCCAGCCAGCTGCGCGATCTGGGCCATGAGGTTCAGGTGACCGTTGCCGATAGCGACTACAACGTGGCGGAGGAAGTACAGAAATACCTCGACAGCGACGTGGTGATTTATCAGATGCCGGGCTGGTGGATGGGCGAGCCGTGGACGGTGAAAAAGTACATCGATGAGGTGTTTACTCAGGGCCACGGCGCACTGTACGCCAGCGATGGCCGTTCGCGCAGCGATGCCAGCAAAAAATACGGTTCCGGCGGCCTGATTCAGGGCAAAAAATACATGCTGTCGCTGACCTGGAACGCGCCGCTGGAAGCCTTTACCGATGCCGACCAGTTCTTCGAAGGTGTCGGCGTGGACGGCCTGTACCTGCACTTCCATAAAGCCAATCAGTTCCTCGGCATGGAAAGTCTGCCGACCTTTATCTGTAACGACGTGATTAAACAGCCGGACGTGCCGCGTGATATCGCACGTTATCGGACTCATCTCAGCCAGATCTTTGCTTAACTGTAAGCACACCGGGAAAAAACAGAAGGAAGCGTTATGTTAACTGTGGTTGCAGAAATTTGCGTTAAGCCGGGCCGCCGTCAGGAGGTGCTGGAGGCGATTAATAAACTGATCCCTGTCGTGCTGGAAGAAGAGGGTTGCCATCAGTACGATGCGCTGGTCGATCACCAGGCGCAGGTGCCGTGGAAGCAGAACTCGCCAGACTCGATCTTTATGCTCGAGCAGTGGGAATCGCTGCGCCATCTGGAGCAGCATCAGCAGATGCCGCACATGGATGCGCATCGCGCCACCATCAAAGATGACGTGGTAGACGTGAAAATTCTGGTGCTGGAACCGACCGCCTGATTTTTCCGCTGCGTGCATAAAAAAAGCCCCGGTTTTGCGACCGGGGCTTTTGTTTAGCGGCTAATCAATGATCAGTGCTGTTCGTTGTGCAGGTTCTGCACCAGCAGTTCCGCATCACCGTTGCTGTAGACGTTGTACTCGGTGCCGCCGACGGTGACGGTACCGGTCGCCTGCTGCCAGGAGCTGGCATCTTCACCGGCTGGCAGGATGTCTTCCAGCGTCAGCGCCTCGCCCTGTTTAGCGTTCACTACCAGCTGTGACTTGCCGTTGTCGATAAACAGTGAATCCTGACCCTGCGTCATGATGTCGTTCAGCGACATGCTCATCAGCCCTTCTACATCCGTGGCACCCGCAGCGAAGATCGAGTTGATCTCTGGCGGCGGCGGCGGGGTGACGTCGACGTTGGTCTTAACGGTATGGTCGATGACCAGTTCGTTGCCGGCTGCATCGCGAACCGTGACGTTAAAGGCATAATCGCCTTCTGCCAGTTTGTCTGACTCATAGCGCCACTCGCCGTTTTCTACCACGGTAGAACCGATCAGCTGGGTACGCGCTTCGTCGCCCCAAATCATCACGATAGTACCGTCTTCTGAGCCCTTACCTCTGAAGATCAGCGTGTCATCGTTGGTGTCCGGCCGTACAGGAATTTCAGTGCCGGTTTTATCCGCGAAGACGCCTTCAAAGTTAGCCTTGTCGCCGCCTTCTACTGGCACCGGCTTAGTGGTATCAACGTCAAAGTTAATCGCCGCCTCTTTATCGCCTTTCACACCGGACTGGCTCACTGGCTGTACTTCAACTTTATGGTTGCCCTCGCCCAGTTCTGGCAGCTCGTAGCTCCACTCGCCGTTTACGACGTCAACCACGATCGGCTCCAGATCGTCGATGTAGATGATGACCTGCGACAGATCCGGTGACGTGCCCTTCAGCGTTGGCTGTTTGTCATCGGTGACCGTGCCATTTTCGATCTCACCCTGGATAGGACCGACGTTATCCTCCAGTATGTACGAACCTTCCATTGAGCCAGGCTTTTTGGTGTCGATGATCAGATCGATAGGATCGGATGGCTGCGATTCGTTGCCGGCCGGATCGGTGATCTCGATGATAACCTGATAGTTACCGTCATCGATTGGGTTCTCAGGTTTCACTTCCCACTTGCCGTCTTCGCCCACGATACCGGTACCAATCACCACCGGATTACCTTTACCGTCATCAATGATGACTTCCACTTTGTCGCCCGGAGTGCCGCCGTCGCCGCCGAAACCTGGACGGTTGTCATCAATTGGCTTACCTGGTTCAACCGGACCGGTGTTCTCACCTTCGTTATCGACAATCGTTGGTGGTTTTGGCTGATCCGGTGGCGTAATATCGATAATCACGTTGATTGGATCTGAGGTCGGTGACTCTTTGCCGGTGGCCGGATCTTTAGCGATCAGTTCAATATCGTGTGAACCTTCCGCCAGCTCCGGCAATTCAATTTGCCACTTGCCATTCTCTACGACAGTTGAAGCTACCGGCTCAGTGCCGCCGTCAACAATTACATAGATGATGTCGCCGTCGTTGCCTTCACCGCGCAGGACTGGCGTGGTGTCGTTGGTGGAATCGCCTGGCTGCAGAACACGCTCTTCATCACCGTTGTTGGCGACCATCTCATCCACCACCGGTGCCGGCAGGATGTTGCTGTCGATAACCAGTTTGAACGGATCGGTTTTCTCAGAAACGGTGCCGCCTTTGCTGATGGAATCCACAACCAGCGAGTGCTCACCTTCACCCAGCTCAACGTCCAGTTTCCACTCACCGCGATTGTCCGCCTGGGTAGAACCGATCAGTTTGTCGCCGTCCCATACCCGCACAATCACGCCAGCATCTGCTTTACCCGACAGGGTTGGGGTTTTGTCATCGGTGATGTCACCTGACTTCAGCGGTCCGGTAACGCGGCCTTCGTCATCCAACACCTCACTCAGTGATGGCGTGCCAGGCACAGAGGTATCCAGCGTCAGCGCGAAGTTGTCAGAACGTGGGCTCTCAGCGCCGAAGCGGTCAGTGTAGCTGGCGCTAAACACGTGGGTGCCGTCGGTGGTCAGTTCCGGCGTGAAGCTCCAGCGGCCATCGGCACCGGCTTTTACGCTGCCAATCACATTGGAGCGAATATCGTAGATTTTTACCAGGCTGTCCGGCTGAGCAACACCGTACAGGGTTGGGGTTTTGTCATTGGTGTAGTTGCCTGGCGTCAGATAGGTATCCGCGCTGCCTTCATTATCAATCACGCGCATAATCTGCGGCGCTTCCGGTGCGGAGGTGTCGATATTGTAAATACGCGGAATTGATGGTCCCCAGTTGCCCGCACGGTCCAGATAACGAATACCCGCAACGTGCAAACCCTCTTTCAGCTCCGGCGAGTCAAACTGCCATTTGCCGCTGCCATCAGCACGGGTAGTGTAAACTGTTTCATCAATAACAATCTGTACTAATGCATTAGGTTCCGCGTTTCCACCGCTGAGCGTAATTACGTTTTTGTTGATGGTTCTGACCGGTTCACCCGCAGAATTAGCCGCATCCACGATGGCTGATTCTGCCGGCGTTACAGATACGGCTTCGTTCACCGCCTGAGTGACCACACCGTCAGCAATCGTCAGGTTGAAAGCATCAGAGATCGGGCTTTCATGACCAACTGTATCCTTCGCCATCACGGTCAGTTGGTGCTCGCCGTCTGCCAGCTCCGGCGTGATGCTCCATGCGCCCATTTTGTCTGCTACCACTGAACCGATCTCTTTACCGTTATCGTACAGGGTAACAATGGTGCCAGGCTCTGCCACACCAGACAGCGCCGGCGTTTTATCGCTGGTGGCTTCACCCGGCGTCAGGTAGTGATCTTCCGCCGCAGCGTCATCAATCACGCGCCAGATTTCCGGTTTTGCCGGAGGCGTCGTATCCATATCAAGAATGAAGATACGCGGTGGGCTCGGGTTAGTCGCTTTATCAATCGATACCAGCTGAATGACATGGGTGCCGTCTAACCAGCTGGTTTTCGGGTCGAATGACCATTTACCGTCCTCGCTGATATCAACCATGTGCACTTCACCATCGATTGTAATCTCCAGCTTTCCGCCGTTGGCACCTCTTACTTCTTTATCAATCCATTTATAAAACTGATCTTTGGTCGAGATAACGCTCGCGCTCTCTGCTGCTGTAATATTAGCCATGATGTGTATTCCTTTTGCGTTAAATAATGTTTCGGGATTTCCAGCCGAATACAGGCTTAATTTCGCTTCTTATGCCTGAAGACAATACGAGAAACGTCTTAATCGATTAAGTTATATGAACCATTAATAACTTTATCGAGGCACAACGCCTCACACCTCATCAATATGAGATGTGAGAATGCGTTGCTAAAGTAATTAAATCAGATCACTTATTTTCTACACTGATAATAACCCGGCGCTCGCTGGCATAGCATGCTTTCTGCTCCTGCAGGCTGCCTGAACAGTTAGTATCAACCTGAGACTCACCCATGCTCTGCGCGGTGATATTGGCCGCATTTATTCCCTGAGCAATCAGCAGTGCTTTCACCGCCTCAGCGCGACGCTGGCCCAGCGCCATATTGCTGCTGTCGCTGCCAATCGGATCGGTAAAGCCGGTGACGATGATGTGGCGTTGAGCAGCATTTTCCTTTTTCAGCATGCTGGCAAAACTGCTGAGTGCTTCGCGCCCCTGTGCGGAGATGTCGTTGCTGTTGGCGCTGCCGAAACGGAACAGCAGGTCAGATGAAAACGCATAGTTATCATAAGCTTCAGTCGTTCCTTCCTGACAGCGCTGCACCGACGATGCGCGCGACAGCAGATGAGCCTGACGTTTGGTGCTCAGTAATTCCTGCTGTGCCTGCTGCTGGCTGACCACCAGCGGACGACCGCTCTCATCGAGGTTAGCGCGAATGTAGTAGGTTTTACCGGCAGCCAGTTTATCAGTCCACGATTGCGCGCGTTTACCCTGATAATCTGGCGCGTCGTTGACATAACTGCCCAGCGAATGCGTTCCCGGCGCAACACAAAACACCGTATAGCCACCGGCCAGTAACGACGTATGGAATTCACCGTCGACATAAATATTCGCCGGTTTTTCCCCGGTTAATGAAGCCGGACGATAATAAACCACCCGCGCCTGCTCTGCCGATACCGGCGATAAACTACGCCATGCGGCACCAAATGAATTTTGCGCCTGGGTTGAAAAAGTCGTTAATACTGGCGTACACACCAGTGAAGCTAAAAGTAATTTTTTTGCAATTTTCATTTAAGTTTCACAGGTGCAAAAAATTGCACCTGTATGCTCCAGATAAATTAGAATTGTTCGATTTCGTTCTGTAAGAACAGCGCATCTGATTGGGAATTATTTTCAGCTATCACACCACTCTGGCTTTCCTGATTATTCCAGTCATTAAACGCATCGTTATTAAGCTGCAGTAATTCCGCATTAATCGGTTGCGGCTGATCGTCGGCCTCATTGAACAGCTCATGATTGTCCAGCGAAAGCAGAGCGGAAATATCAAGACCGGCCAGCTCAAGCGCATTAATCTCCGGCGGCGGCGGTGGAATGGTGTCGACTTCCACTTCATAAATGTCCGTTTTGCCGGTCACTTCGCCATCGCTGGAGAACACGCCGCGCAGTTGATAAACATCATCCGCCAGATCCGGCGTCGTCAGCTCCCATTTGCCGTCAGCCCCAATCGTGGTAGTGAAGCTGTAGCTGTTCTCGAGACCGACAATGTAGATGGTTACCAGTTCGCCCGGCACGCCTTTACCGGCCACAATGATGCTCGGATCGTTCATCGCGCCGCCGTTTTCGATTGGCGTACGCACGCCGGCGTCGTTGTTGTCTTTAAAGATATGCTCAATCATGCCAGAAACCGGAACGTCCGGATCGGGCAGGCCGTCGACAGGATCAGGATCGCCCGGCTCTTGCGTGTCGCCTTCAAACCCAATCGTGACCTTTTCTGAGGCCGGCGATTCGTTACCGGCCGGATCGCGCACCACGATTTCCAGCTCGTGCTCGCCCGGTTTCAGATTGTTTTCTGGCGTGAAGGTCCACTTGCCGTCTTCTACAATCACCGAACCAATTGGCTTGCCGTTGTCGATAATGACCACGATATCGCCATCTTCACCGGTACCTTCCAGCGTCGGACGCAGATCTTTTGTGGTGGAACCGTCTTCCAGCGGATTACCTTCGCTGTCTTTAATCACACCGATGCCCGGATTTTCCGGCGCCACGGTGTCCACATCAACGATGAACGGATCGGATGGCAGTGATTTGTTACCCACCTGATCGACCACCACGATGCTCAGCTCGTGTCGCCCATCCTGTAGCGCCGGAGCCGTAAAGGTCCAGTTACCCTCGGCGTCCACCTTTGCGGTGCCCAGCTTCACGCCATCGTTCCAGATTTCTACCGTCGAGCCCGCTTCAGCTTTACCGGTCAGCGTTGGCGTATTGTCTTTCGTCACGCCGCCTTTTTCGATCAGCACCGGCGGATCCTGCATATCGTCCATCACGCTGCCAATAGTGCCTTTGGCTGGCGCCGTCAGATCGATGATGAATTCCCACGGATCGCTCTCTTCACCCACCACGCCATCGGCGTTACGCTCGGCGGTAACGATGCTGTGATTGCCTGCAGCCAGCGGTTTTTCCGGCGTAAAGGTCCAGTTACCCTCGTCATCCACCAGCACTTCACCCAGCAGCGTCTCACCATCCCATATTTCAATGGTATTGCCCGGCGTACCGGTGCCGTTGAAGGTAGGCATGGTGTCGTCGGTGCGGCCGCCGTTTGCTACCGAACCGGTTACGTCGCCGATATCATCAATCACATCGCTGATGGTGGGCTTGCTGATATCGCCGCCGCCGCTGCCACCGCCGCCTTCACCTTTGCCGCTGTGGCTGCCGTCGTTATTGTCGTAGTGGTGTTTCGCCGCGACATAGCCGAGGCCTGCCGCTGCCGCGATAGCCGCCAGGCCACCCAGTGCAATCAGCGCCGGCGACCATTCAAAGCCGCTGGCCAGTGCGTAGCCGGAATTATCATCAACGCTGCCTTCACCCAGCGCCAGCGCTGTGGTTTCGCCGTCGGCCAGCGCGGCCGCTTCGTGGTCGGCATTACCGTCCGTCGCGACGTAAGCGTGCATTTCGCCGTCTTCCGCTTTACCCACTAAGGTGCCGGATTTAGCGAAGAAATCTTCGATAATCAGATCCGGCTTGCTGGCGTCTGAGCCTTCCAGCATCACCAGCAGGTTTTTCCCTGCGCGTTTAACGGTGATGTTTTCAGGCGCGGTGCCGTCCTGGTTCTGCGTCAGCAGATATTTACCGTTGGTAATTGCCTGAATCTTCACTGCTTTGCCGTCTTTACCGGCGCGCAGCACTTCCGCTTTGGTTATGGTTTTCTTATCGATAACCGCCACACTTACGGGTGAAACGTTCATGATTCTTCCTTCCGTCGATTAATTTTGACTGCGCGTTTGCAGGCAAGCGCCGCAATCTCCCTGGCTCTGCCCACGGGTGGGCTCAAAGTTGCGACATAATCCGGAAAGAGATAAATCCGAGACATAAGAAATGTCCCGTTAGGAAAAAATTCTTAAATGGGCGGCCGAAAGATAGCTAAATCATTAACCGATTGAATTAAAGCGTTTTTATCGATGAGGGCAGAACATAACAGGAAAGGTTATTCAAACAGAACAGGACTATAACAGATGATTTTCCTGAATTTTTTCCCGTAAAAAATCCAGAAAACAGGTGATGCGGGAACTGAGCGACTGGTTGCGATAGTACACCGCGTGAATCGGCAGGCGCAGTTCGCGCGTGTCATTTTCCAGCACCTGCACCAGCCGGCCGCTGGCGCGATCCTCGCGGCTGACAAAGTCCGATAGCCGCACAATGCCCTGGCCGGCAAGCGCCAGCTGGCGCAGGGTTTCGCCGCTCGATGCGCACAGCGTGGGTTTGATGCGCAAAAACTCGCCTTCACGCTGCCATACCGGCCAGACATTGTGCGCGTCCAGCTGGCTGAATCCCAGCAGCTGGTGTGTCAGCAGATCTTCCACGCTCTGTGGCGCGCCGGCTTTTTCCAGATAGGCCGGACTGGCCAGCAGGCGAATCGCGCTGCTGCCCAGCACGCGCGCGCGCAGCGTGGAGTCGCGCAGTTCACCAATGCGAATAGCGATATCGGTTTGCTGCTCAAGCAGGTCGATGACAATGTCATCGGTGTTCAGCTCCAGCTGAATTTGCGGATAGCGCGCGCAAAATTCGGCAACCAGCGGCACGATAACATGCAGGGTAAATGGCGTATTGGCGTTGACGCGCAGCCGTCCGGAGGGAATGTCGCGCCGCTGCGCGATATGCTCTTCGGCCTGCTCCACCGACGCGAGGATTTGCCGCGCGTGATCGAGAAAAATCAGCCCCTCTTCGGTCAGCGCCAGGCGACGCGTGGTGCGGTGCAGCAACGTGGTTTGCAGTTTGCTTTCGAGGCGGCTCAGCGCCCGGCTGATGCCGGAGCTGGTTTGATCCAGCTGTTCCGCTGCGGCGGTAATCGAACCGGTATCCACCACCGCGACCCAGGCGCGTAACTCTTCCAGTGTGATTTTCACTCTTCCTACCTCAGCGCATTGCTACTTCGAGACCGGTCTTAGCCTCGTTCTCACGGCTGCTGAGGTAGATTGCTCCACGTTCAGCAGCGGCAGGATACCACAATGCAGCAAAACGCAGGGATTATCGCTGACCCGGGTCAGCAGGCGGCCTTGTTGTGCCGCGCACACGCGGTTTTTATTAACGGACATGCGGCGATGGGACAGATCGGGACGGGCAGCGATAGCGCGTGTTGCCGGCATAAAAAAGGGACGCCGCAGCGTCCCGTTTGCATCACACTTCGAGGTCGGCGAGGTCGCCTTTTTCCTGCAGCCAGTTGCGGCGGTCTTCCGAGCGTTTCTTCGCCAGCAGCATGTCCATCATCCGTAACGTCTGCTCGACGTCTTCTTCGTCGACCGTCAGTTGCACCAGACGACGGGTGTTGGGATCGAGCGTGGTTTCGCGCAGCTGCAGCGGGTTCATCTCACCCAGACCTTTAAAGCGCTGCACGTTCGGCTTGCCTTTTTTCCGCTTCAGCTGCTCCAGCACGCCCTCTTTTTCGTCTTCATCAAGCGCGTAATACACCTCTTTACCGAGGTCGATGCGGTACAGCGGCGGCATCGCCACATAGACGTGGCCCTGCTGTACCAGCGAGCGGAAATGCCTCACAAACAGCGCGCACAGCAGTGTGGCAATGTGCAGGCCGTCGGAGTCGGCATCCGCGAGGATACAGATTTTGCCGTAGCGCAGCTGGCTGAGATCTTCGCTGTCCGGATCGATACCGATCGCCACCGAAATATCATGCACTTCCTGCGACGCCAGCACTTCATCCGACGACACTTCCCAGGTGTTGAGGATCTTGCCTTTCAGCGGCATGATCGCCTGATATTCGCGGTCGCGCGCCTGCTTGGCGGAGCCGCCCGCAGAATCCCCTTCCACCAGGAACAGTTCGGTTTTATTCAGATCCTGCGCGGTACAGTCGGCCAGCTTGCCCGGCAGCGCCGGTCCGCTGGTCAGCTTTTTACGCACCACCTTTTTCGCCGCGCGCATACGACGCTGTGCGCTGGAGATCGCCAGCTCGGCCAGCATTTCGGCAGCCTGCACGTTCTGGTTGAGCCACAGGCTGAAGGCATCTTTCACTACCGCCGAGACAAACGCCGCGCACTGGCGTGAGGAGAGACGCTCTTTGGTCTGTCCGGCAAACTGCGGATCCTGCATTTTGACCGACAGCACATAGGCGCAGCGATCCCAGATATCCTCCGCCGACAGCTTCACGCCGCGCGGCAGAATATTGCGGTATTCACAGAATTCGCGCATCGCGTCGAGCAAGCCCTGACGCAGGCCGTTAACGTGCGTTCCGCCCTGCATGGTTGGGATCAGGTTGACGTAGCTTTCGGTCAGCAGCTCGCCGCCCTCCGGCAGCCACAGCAGCGCCCAGTCGACCGCCTCCACATCACCGGCAAAGCTGCCGACAAACGGTTTTTCTGGCAGCGTTGGCAGGCCGTTCACCGCTTCGCTCAGGTAATCCGTCAGACCATCCTGATACAGCCAGGTTTGCTCGGTATCGTTCACCTTGTCTTTAAAGACAATTTCGACGCCCGGGCACAGCACCGCTTTGGCTTTCAGCAGGTGCTTGAGGCGGGAGACCGAGAAGCGTGGGCTGTCGAAGAAGCTTTCGTCTGGCCAGAAGTGAACGCTGGTGCCGGTGTTACGTTTGCCTACCGTACCAATCACCGCCAGATCCTGCACTTTATCGCCGTTTTCGAAGGCGATCTGGTAAATCTCACCGTTGCGGCGCACCGTGACTTCCACACGCTTCGACAGGGCGTTCACTACCGAAATCCCCACGCCGTGCAGACCGCCGGAGAACTGGTAGTTTTTGTTGGAGAATTTACCGCCGGCGTGCAGGCGACAGAGAATCAGTTCGACCGCTGGCACGCCCTCTTCCGGGTGGATATCGACGGGCATACCACGGCCATCATCGATCACTTCCAGCGACTGATCGGCGTGCAGGATGACTTCCACGCGTTTGGCGTGACCGGCCAGCGCCTCATCGACGCTGTTATCGATCACTTCCTGGCCCAGATGGTTAGGGCGTGTGGTATCGGTGTACATGCCCGGACGGCGACGTACCGGTTCGAGGCCGGTTAAAACCTCAATGGCGTCAGCATTATAGCTAGATTGGCTCATCGTAACAGTCTGATTAGCAATAGGAAAATGGGCCCATCCCGCAGCATCAGGGAGTATTCAGTCCCAGAAAATCAATCATCTGCGCAAAATGGCGTTCGAATCCGATATAGGCATGATTGCCGCCCTCTTCTACCGTCTGACGGCACGCGCTGTAGTAATCCAGCGCCTGGCGATAGTCGAGCACTTCATCGCCGGTTTGTTGCAGCAGCCAGAGTAGATCGGGCGCTTCCAGAGGGTCAATCTGCATCACTTTCAGATCGTAAATGTGGCGAGACTCTAACACATATTGCTGGCCGGTGTAGGGATTCCGGTTTTCACCCAGATAATCCACCAGCAGTTCAAACGGCCGCACCGCCGGATTCACCACCACCGCCGGCAGCATGAAACACTGCGACAGCCAGGTGGCAAAATAACCACCGAGCGATGACCCCACCAGCCCGAGCGGTTCCCCGGCATACTGCATCACCAGCTCTTCCAGCAGCGCAGCAGCCTCAGCGGGAAAAGTCGGCAGCTGCGGCACCAGCACCTCAATGTGCGGATGCTGCGCCTGACACCACTGCTGTAACTGCGTCGCTTTAGCCGACTGCGGTGAGCTGTTGAATCCGTGCAGATAAATCAGCGCCGCCATGGTTTAGTAGCCCTCGGAATCCAGATCCGGACGGAACAGATCGCTCTGCAGACGATTCACTTCGGTGTGCAGCGTGCCATCCGCCTGCAGCGTCAGCCAGCGCCAGCCGGGCGCCACGGTATCAATGGTGAAGTTGGTGCAGTGCGGTTTGAACTGGACGCAGGTTGAAGGCGACGCCAGTACGCGGCGGCCGTGCCAGTCGAGATCCAGCTCCTGATGAATGTGGCCGCACACCAGGTGGCGCGCCAGCGGGAAGTTTTGCAGCACCGCATCCAGCTGATGCGGATTGCGCAGGCTGTGCTGGTCAAGCCAGGTACAGCCAGAGGCCAGCGGATGATGGTGCAGCAGCACCAGCGTGTAGCGATCGGGGAACTGACGCAGCGTGCGGTCCAGCCACTCCAGCTGATAGTCGCTCAGCATGCCGTGCGGCACGCCAAAAACCTGGCTGTCCAGCAGCACCAGCTGCCAGTGCTCGCCGAGCAGCACATGCTTGTCCGCGGCGATGCCGGCCTGCGCCAGCGTATCCACCATCGCCGGCTGAAAATCGTGATTGCCCGGCAGCCAGACGCACGGCTTCGGCAGACGCGCAATGCCCGCAACAAAATGCTGATAAGCTTCGACGGTGTGATCCTGGGCGAGATCGCCAGTGGCGATAATCAGATCGTAATCGCGCTGTTGCGCCGCGATGGCGTCCAGCACCGCATCAAAACTCGACCAGGTATTCACTCCAAGCAGCGATTGATGTTTTCCCGCGAAAAGATGGGTATCCGTAATTTGTAAAATCCTGATATCGGACCCATTTGCCGCAGGAAGAGTTAGCAGGCTATCCAAAGCGTTTCCTTTCTCTCCACGCTATCGTTGCGTTATATACCCGTGCGGATTCAGGGTATCGCTATCAGCACACCGGCACGGCCATCGCGCCGTGCGCCAGGCAGTACCGCAACCAGTCGGCAAGGAACTGGTTAATCTGATGTTTTTCATCGCGCTGATGCAATTTTTTATTAGGATAATCATAGCGCGCTTTGAAGCGATAGATCTGCTGAGTGGAACACACTTCAGCCACCATCGCATCATGGTAGAGCCGCACCGACATGGACGGCAGGCTCCAGTAGCTCACTGCGGGTGCCACCTGGCGGATCTCCACCAGCGTGGTATAGCGCGTCGACTCTTCAATAGTCAGCTGATAACTGGCGCCGTTCACCTGATACATCACCGACGCACCTGCCTCGTCACTGCGCGGCAGCAGGCGGCGCAGCTGAGCGAAATTGGTTTCGCACAGACGCATCATTTCGGGGAAATCAGGGGTATAGCGCTGTTTCATGTTGGCTTCCACTCTTCTCTTAGTTTCTCATGGTGCAACGCCAGCCATTGCAGAGCGATGACAGATGCCGCGTTATCAATAATCCCCTCTTCCACCCAGCGATAAGCCTGTTCGCGGCTTACCACATGCACAAGAATATCCTCATTCTCTTCCTCCAGCCCGTGATTTCCCTCTGCCTGGCTGGCATCCACTTCGCCCACCAGCACCGACAAACGCTCAGAGGTTCCGCCGGGGCTGGCTAAGTAATTCACTATCGGTTTGACGCGGCCAACCTTGAGGCCAGCCTCTTCGACCGCTTCACGACGCACCACATCTTCCGGCGTTTCACCCGGTTCAATGATGCCGGCCACCATCTCCAGCAGCCAGGGCGTGGCGCTGGAATCATAGGCCGGGATGCGGATCTGTTCGATCAGCACTACTTCGTCGCGCAGGGGATCATAGGGTAGCAGCACGGCAGCGTGTCCGCGCTCAAAAACTTCGCGCACCACTTCACCGCTCATGTCGCCATTGAAACGGCGGTGGCGGAAGCGGTAACTGACGATGGAAAAAAAACCATCGTAGCGAGTATCGCGTGCAATAATTTCTACATCGTTTTTTGTGAAAGTCACAGGGGATTTTTTTTCACCCGCCATCATCTGGTTCCTTATGCAGATTGGGATGGAGCGAAGAAAAGCCAACCCTTGTGCTCCGTCCGAGTGGTTCTTTCTGAATTATTTACGTAAATTAGGGGGAGAAGGCACGTTCAGCCAACTTATCTCTGACGCCGCCTCTGTAGAATCGGCGATTATTTTTTGGCTTACCTGCAGCACACTCTCTGTGCATTTGCTGCAACACAAGGAATGCAAATGAAAAAACTGCTCCCACTTTTTATTGGACTGAGCCTGGGCGGTTTCAGCCTTGCCAGCCAGGCAGAAAACCTGTTGCAGGTCTACCAGCAGGCGCGCCTCAGCAACCCGGATCTGCGTGCTTCAGCCGCCGATCGCGACGCTGCTTTTGAGAAAATTAACGAAGCGCGTAGCCCGTTGCTGCCGCAGTTGGGTCTGGGTGCAGATTATACCTATAACAGCGGCTATCGCGACAACAGCGGTCTCCATTCCAACACGACCAGCGCCTCGCTGCAATTAACGCAGACGATTTTCGACATGTCGAAATGGCGTGCGCTGACGCTGCAGGAAAAAACGGCCGGCATTCAGGACGTTACTTATCAGGTAGCGCAGCAGGATCTGATCCTGAACACCGCAACCGCCTATTTCAACGTGCTGAAGGCCATTGATACGCTTTCTTACACTGAAGCGCAGAAACAGTCGATCTACCGCGAGCTGGATCAGACCACTCAGCGTTTTAACGTCGGTCTGGTGGCCATCACCGATGTGCAGAACGCCCGTGCTCAATACGACAGCGTGCTGGCCAACGAAGTGACCGCGCGTAACGACCTGGATAACGCGGTGGAATCGCTGCGTCAGATCACCGGTATGGATTATCTGTCGCTGGCGTCACTGAATATCGATCGTTTCAAAACGGCGCGTCCGGAAGCGGTGTCCAGTCTGCTGAAACAGGCTGAGAGCCGTAACCTCAACCTGCTGTCTGCCCGTTTGAGCCAGGACCTGGCGCGTGAGCAGATTCGCTCCGCCGAGTCTGGCCACATGCCGACGCTGGATCTGACCGCTTCTACCGGTCTGTCGAACAGCAAATACGGCGGCAGCCGCGCTAATCAGAGCGCCGGTACCACTGACTCGATCACCGGCTCCAACCAGGTTGGCCTGAGCTTCTCACTGCCCCTGTACAGCGGCGGTTCAGTGACTTCGCAGGTGAAACAGGCGCAGTACAACTTCGTCGCCGCCAGCGAGCAGCTGGAAGGCGCGCACCGTAGCGCGATCCAGACCGTTCGTTCTTCGTTCAACAACGTAAACGCTTCGATCAGCAGCATCGACGCTTACAAACAGTCGGTAATCTCGGCGCAGAGCTCATTAGATGCCTCGGAAGCCGGTTATCAGGTGGGTACGCGTACCATCGTTGACGTGTTAGACGCGACAACTACGCTGTTTAACGCTAAACAGCAGCTGTCGAATGCGCGTTACAGCTACCTGATCAACCAGCTGAACATTAAATATGCGCTGGGCACGCTGAACGAGCAGGATCTGCAGCAGCTGAACAGCACGCTGGGCAAAGAAGTGACGACCTCACCAGAAGTGGTCGCGCCGGAAAACAGCCAGCAGGCCGCGCGCGTGGATAACGGCCCGAAAGCGACCTCCGCGTCCGCCGCCGCTCAGGCCCGTCCGGCCGCGGCACGTAACAGCGCCAATCCTTTCGCTAATTAAGCCTTCAAGGGGCCGCTTGCGGCCCCTTTCGCATTCAAACGTATAACAACGTAAAGATCCCCTTGCCACCCGGCTTCCCGCTTCATTTTCCACCACTCATCACCTATCCTAAGCCCCACCTTTGGGCACAGGATGAAGATAATGAAACGGACAAAAAATATTCGTCATGCCGCTTTCCGTAAAAGCTGGCAGGCACGCCATTTAACGCCGGTCGCACTGGCGGTCACCGCCGTGTTTATGCTGGCAGGCTGCGAACAGAGCGATGAAACGGTTTCGATGTACCAGAACGCCGATGATTGTGCGAAAGCCAATCCGGGCCAGAGTGCTCAGTGCACCACCGCTTACAACAACGCGCTGAAAGAGGCTGAGCGCACCGCGCCAAAATACGCCACGCGTGAAGATTGTGTCGCGGAATTCGGCGAAAACCAGTGTCAGCAAACCCCGGCACAGGCGGGCGTCGGTACCACGGCGAACAACGCTGAAGCGCAGCAGAGCGGCAGCTTCTGGATGCCTCTGATGGCCGGCTACATGATGGGTCGTCTGATGGGCGGCGGTGCCGGCTTTGCGCAGCAGCCACTATTCTCGCCAAAAACCCCTAACAGCCCGGCTAACGGCCAGTTTGTTGATGCTTCCGGCAAGAACTACGGTGCGGCCACCTCGGGCCGGAAGGTAAACGTGCCGAAAACCGCGCTGGCGCCAAAACCGGCCACTACGTCCACCATCACCCGTGGCGGCTTTGGTGAGACGGTAGCCAAACAGAACACCATGCAGCGCAGCAGTGCCACCAGCACCGGCAGCCGCTCGCTGGGAGGCTAAGCCCGCGCATGCAACGTATTGCTATCAGCGAACGTCCGAACTGGCGCGAAAAGGCGACCGAGTACGGCTTTCAGTTTCACACCATGTATGGCGAACCCTACTGGTGCGAAGACGCTTATTACCAGTTTACGCTGGCGCAGATTGAACAGCTGGAAGCGGCCACCGCGGAACTGCACCAGATGTGCCTGCAGGCGGTAGAAAAAGTGGTGAACAGCGAAGCGCTGCTCACCCGTTTCTGCATTCCGAAACACACCTGGGATTTCGTGCGCGAATCCTGGCAGCAGCGTCAGCCGTCGCTCTATTCACGCCTCGATCTGGCGTGGGATGGCACAGGCGAGATCAAGCTGCTGGAGAACAACGCCGATACGCCAACCTCGCTGTACGAAGCGGCGTTTTTCCAGTGGATCTGGCTGGAGGATCAGCTCAACGCCGGCAACCTGCCGCAGGGCAGCGATCAATTCAACAGCCTGCAGGAGCAGCTGATTGCGCGCTTCGCCACGCTGCACCAGCAGCACGGTTTTAACTGGCTGCACTTTGCCTGCTGCCGCGATACGGAAGAAGATCGCGCCACGGTACAGTATCTGCAGGATTGCGCCACTGAAGCCGGCCTGCCGAGTGAATTTCTCTACATTGATGAGATCGGGCTGGGCGAAAAAGGTCAGTTTACCGATCAGCACGATCAGGTGATCAGCAACCTGTTCAAGCTCTATCCGTGGGAATTCATGCTGCGCGAGATGTTCTCGACCAAGCTGGCCGATGCCGGCGTGCGCTGGCTGGAGCCGGCGTGGAAAAGCATTCTCTCCAACAAAGCACTGTTACCGCTGCTGTGGGAGATGTTCCCCAACCATCCTAACCTGCTTCCCGCCTGGTTTGCCGATGATGCCAGCGCGCCGCAGATGGACAAATATGTGGTGAAACCGCTGTTTTCCCGCGAAGGTGCCAATATCACCATCGTGGAAAACGGTCAGGAAATCGCGCGCGCCGACGGCCCTTATGGCGAAGAGGGCATGATCGTCCAGCAGTTCTGGCCGCTGCCGAAGTTTCGTGACAGCTATACGCTGATTGGCAGCTGGCTGATTGACGATCAGCCTGCCGGTATCGGTCTGCGGGAAGATCGTGCGCTGATCACCCAGGATCTGTCGCGTTTCTATCCGCACACCTTCATTGAGTAACGCACGTGCCGCCCGGTCTGCGGGCGGCGCAGGTGTCAGCCAACCTGCACTGACAGCATACTGATCGACCCCATCTCCATGCCTTCCACCGGGATGCTCACCGCCTCACCTTCAGCACGCGCGCCGAGAACATACAGCAGTGGCAGATAGTGCTCCGGCGTCGGGTTAGCCAGCTGCGCGCCTTCATGCTGCTGAAAATTCACCAGCGGATGCTGCACCGCCTCGCCTTCGTAGTCCAGATTATCGCGCACAAACTGGTTGAAGCTCTCCGCCCACGGATAAGCGCTTTCCGCGCCCTGCCAGCGAATCATGCGCAGGTTATGTACCACGTTGCCGCTGGCCACCAGCATCACGCCTTCGTCACGCAGCGCCGCCAGTTTACGTCCCAGCACAAAATGCCACGCCGCCGGCTGGGTGCCATCGATGCTGAGCTGAATCAGCGGAATGTCCGCCTGTGGATACATCTTCGCCAGCACGCCCCACGAGCCGTGATCAAAGCCCCACTGCTGATCGGCCTGCACCGCCACCGGCGCCAGCAGATCGATAACGCGCTGTGCCAGCGCTGGCGAACCCGGCGCCGGATAGCGCACGTCGAACAGCGCCTGCGGGAAGCCACCAAAATCATGGATGGTGCGCGGATTGCTCATTGCCGTCACCGCCGTGCCGCGCGTGTACCAGTGCGCCGAGATGGCGAGAATAGCGCGCGGACGCGGCAGGGTTTCGCCCAGGTGCTGCCATACGCGGGTATAACGGTTGTCTTCTAATACGTTCATCGGGCTGCCGTGGCCGAGAAACAGAGCGGGCATGCGGGTCATTATTCATCCTCTGGCGTCGGGATCGCGTTAATGACTGTCACGATACGCGCTTTCGCCAGGGGAAAAACGCTGATAAGCATGATGATGTTTATCAGCAAATTTGAACAAGATTTTGCCGACATAACTTTACGCTAAATAACTCGATATTTTATGGGGTTAACTATATTGTAACTGGTAATCATTATCATTAAGGAGCCCATCATGTCAGTACCTCTGCTGCTAACCATCCTGGCTGGCGGTGCCACCTTTGTCGGCGCGATTTTTGGCGTGCTCGGTCAAAAGCCGTCGAACCGCGTACTGGCCTTTGCGCTCGGCTTTGCCGCCGGCATCATGTTGCTGATTTCCCTGATGGAGATGCTGCCCGCCGCGCTGCATGCGGAAGGCATGTCGCCGGTGCTCGGCTATGGCATGTTCATGCTCGGTTTGCTGGGTTATTTCGCCATGGATCGCCTGCTGCCGCACCAGCATCCGCAGGATCTGATGGCGGTCAATCGCCGCCCCACCAACCTGAAACGTACCGCGATCCTGCTGACGCTCGGTATCAGCCTGCATAACTTTCCCGAAGGCATTGCCACCTTTGTCACCGCCAGCAGCGATATGGAACTGGGGCTGGGCATCGCGCTGGCCGTCGCGATCCACAATATTCCGGAAGGGCTGGCGGTGGCCGGACCGATGTACGCCGCCACCGGCTCGAAAGCCAAAGCGCTTTTCTGGGCCTGCCTGTCCGGCATGGCGGAGATTCTTGGCGGCATTATCGCCTTTCTGCTGCTGGGGCCGGCGGTCTCACCGGTGATGATTGCGGCCATCATGGCGGCGGTGGCGGGCATTATGGTGGCGCTGTCTGTGGATGAACTGATGCCGCTGGCGCGCGAAATCGACCCGCATAACAACCCCAGCTACGGCGTACTGTGCGGCATGACGGTGATGGGCCTGAGCCTGACGTTGCTGCAAACCAGCGGGGTAGGCTGACGCGAGATTCGTCTCTTTCACCACCACTTCGGCCTTAACTCTCAACGACTTAGACTTGTTAAGGCGTAGTCGAGACGGGTCTTGTTAACACCCGACGGCGGGCTCATTACACTCCACGCGACTCTTAGAAAGCAGTGGAGTGTTATGTTAATTCAGGGAGCCATTTTATGCCTGGCGATGAATATCTATCATGAAGCGCGCGGCGAACCGGTGAAGGGACAGATTGCCGTCGGCACTGTCACCATGAACCGGGCTAACTGGGACGTCAAAGAGATCTGTCCGGTGGTGTACGCACCCAAACAGTTCTCCTGGACGTCTCTGCACAAACATCCCCATCGCCATCCGCCGCAGCATGACAAAAGCTGGCAGCGCGCGCAGCGCCTGGCCCAGCGGATTGTCGAGGGTAAGCTGGCGGATGTGACAAAGGGCGCGACCTTCTTTCATGCGCACAGCGCCAGACCCGCGTGGCGCCACGCCTTCCAGCGTACCGTGGTGATAGGCAATCACGTTTTTTACGCCAGCCGTTAATCATAAAAAAAGGCCGGATGCATCACATCCGGCCTTATTTATTTCACGTCGGCTTAGCTGGCCTGACGGGTTTCATGCTGGCGGCGCCAGGCCACCAGGTCTTCAATGGTCACCACCGGCATGGCGTGCTGCTTCGCAAACGCAATCACTTCCGGCGCGTGCGCCATGCTGCCGTCATCATTGGTCAGTTCGCACAGCACACCCGCAGGTTTGAAGCCCGCCAGCGTCACCAGATCGAGCGTCGCTTCGGTGTGGCCGCCGCGCGCCAGTACGCCGCCGTCGCGCGCGCGCAGCGGGAATACGTGGCCGGGACGATTCAGATCGGACGGTTTAGCGTCATCGGCAATCGCAGCGCGGATGGTGGTGATACGGTCGGTGGCCGATACGCCGGTCGTCACGCCGCTGGCCGCTTCAATAGTCACGGTAAAACCGGTGCCGTAAGAGCTGGTGTTGTTCTCTACCATCATCGGCAGATCCAGCTGCTGGCGGCGCGCTTCGTTAATGCACAGGCAGACAATGCCGCTGCCGTGACGAATGCTCAGCGCCATCTGTTCAACGGTCATGGTTTCGGCGGCGAAGATCATATCGCCTTCGTTTTCGCGATTTTCATCGTCCAGCACCATCACGCCGCGCCCGTTGCGCAGCGCATCAATGGCGCGTTCTACACGCTGTTCCGGCGTGCCAAATTCAGAAAGAAGCGTCTGATTCATGGTAAAAAAACCTTATTAATAAAATATGAGTTACCAGAACCAGGGCGAGCTTAGGAGTGCGTAGAAAACACATGGCAATAACGTGACGCGGGCGCAGCCCGGCTGATGTCGTTACCCTCTCCCATCCGGACTTTAACCGTCGGCCCCGGAATTACACCGGATCTGCTGACCTTTCACTGTACAGCGAAAGCGCTCGCGGGCTTTCAGCCGAAGCTGATTTACCGCCGGTGGGGAATTTCGCCCCGCCCTGAGAATAAGCGAAATTACTATAGCGCCAATCACCTGGTCGGGCAATCAACAAAAGTGCAAATGCTTTTGCACTTCATGCGTTGCGGATTTCGGGTTTAACCTTTTCGTTTCTGGCATTACACTTAATGCTTGATGAGTCGGAACACGCGCTGTTATCAGCCACCGTAACCAGGAAACAACCATGATCGACACGAAAAAAATTGAACAACTGGCGCGCCAGGTGCACGAAGCGATGCCAAAAGGTATTCGCGACTTTGGCGACGATGTGGAAAAGAAAATTCGTCAGGTATTGCAGGCGCAGTTAACCCGCATGGATCTGGTTAATCGTGAAGAGTTTGACGTGCAGACCCAGGTGCTGCTGCGCACGCGTGAAAAACTGGCGGCGCTGGAGCAGCGTCTGGCGAAGCTGGAGAGCGAAAGTCCGGCGGCCCCGGCTCCGGCAGTGATCACGCCAGATCCGGCAGGCAAAATCGATACGCCTCAGTAAGGTTTACGCGGCGGGAGTTCGCTCCCGCCGGTTACGTGTTTACTGATTGCGAATGGTTTTGATGATGTTGGTGGTGGAGATACCGTCTTCAAAGTTGAGCACGCGCACGTCACCGCCGTTGGCCCACACCTCTTTACTGCCCGCGATATCTTCCGGCTTATAATCACCGCCTTTCACCAGCAGATCCGGCAGCACTTCGGCAATCAGCCGCTGTGGCGTATCCTCTTCAAACAGCACCACCCAGTCTACGGCCTCCAGCGCACCCAGCACGATCATGCGGTTTTCCTGCGGGTTCACCGGGCGGGTTTCGCCCTTAAGACGTTTGGTGGAAGCATCGCTGTTGACCGCCACGATCAGGCGATCGCCCAGTTTGCGCGCGTTGGCCAGATAAGAGACATGGCCGGCATGCAGGATGTCGAACACGCCGTTGGTCATCACCACTTTCTCACCGCGGTGGCGCGCCTGCGCCACCGCCACTTTCAGCTCGGCTTCGGTCATCACGCCAAAGCCGCTGTCCGGCCGCGCGTGAATCGCATTCTCCAGCTCCACGGTACTGACGGTAGAAGTCCCGAGCTTGCCGACCACCACGCCAGCCGCAGCGTTGGCGAGGAAGCAGGCATCTTCCAGACTTTCACCGGCAGCCAGCACTGCGGCCAGCACGCCGATCACCGTATCGCCGGCACCGGTCACGTCATACACTTCCTGCGCCTGAGTGGGCAGATGCAGCGGCGCTTTGCCCGGCTGCAGCAGCGTCATCCCGTTTTCCGAACGCGTCACCAGCAGCGCGGAGAGATCGTAATCGGCGATCAGTTGCATACCGCGGCTGACAATCTCCTCTTCGCTTTTGCACTTGCCGACCACCGCTTCGAACTCGGACAGATTGGGCGTCAGCAGCGTCGCGCCGCGATAGCGTTCAAAATCGGTGCCTTTCGGGTCGATCAGTACCGGCACCTGCGCCGCACGCGCCAGCTGAATCATGGTCTGCACGCTGCTCAGCGCGCCTTTGGCATAATCAGACAGCACCAGCGCGCCCGCCTGTGCCAGCGACTGACGCAGGCGATCGTGAATCGGCTGCGGGTCGACCTGCTCAAAGCCCTCCTCAAAGTCGAGGCGAATCAGCTGCTGGTTGCGCGACAGCACGCGCAGTTTGGTGATGGTCGGATGACTATCAAGGGCGACGAAATCGCACTCAACCTTCACCTGCGCCAGCGTTTCGCGCAGCACGCGCGCAGCGTCATCTGCACCGGTCAGGCCGATAAGGCGCGAGTCCGCACCGAGTGCAGCGATATTCATCGCCACGTTGGCCGCGCCGCCCGGACGCTCTTCAATGGTATCCACTTTGACCACCGGCACCGGGGCTTCCGGTGAGATCCGGCTGGTCGGGCCGTACCAATAGCGGTCTAACATCACATCGCCGACAACCAGCACAGCGGCCTTGCCAAACGCGGGCAGTGTTACTTTCATGCAGAGACTCCAGACTTCAACGTTCAGTCAAAATAATGCGCGGATAATAGCATAGAAGCCGCCAGGCTCACTGCTCCGTGTCATCCGCGTCGCTCGCGGCCAGCCAGCGCTGCCAGCTGGCGTGCACCACGGCGCGTTCGTCAGCGAACGATGCCGGATCGACATGACCCGGCAGTTCCTGCAGCGCCAGATGGTGCAGCGCATCGCGCAGCGTGACGTAAGCGTGCGTCAGCGCCTGCGCTTCCTCATCAGCCATGATGCCGTGGCGCGCCATCAGTTCGAAAATGCGCACGTTATCCGACCAGCGCGTCAGCGCCGGCTGGCTGGCGGCGTAACCTAAGACCAGATACTGCGCGATGAATTCAATATCGGTGATACCGCCCTCATCGGTTTTAATCTCCCAGCGGCCTTTGTGCTTGTTACTGAGGTGCGCACGCATTTTCTCACGCATCTCCCGCACTTCAGTTTGCAGCTTCGCGCCTTCACGCGGCAGGCACAGAATACCGCGCCGGATCGCATCGAAGCGCTCACACAGCGCCAGTTCGCCAAACACGATGCGCGCGCGCACCAGCGCCTGATGTTCCCACGTCCAGGCTTCATGGCGCTGATAGTCGTCAAAGGCGGCAAAGGTGCTGACCAGCATGCCGGCCGCGCCAGAGGGGCGCAGGCGCGCATCCACCTCATACAAAATGCCGGACGAGGTGCGGGTGCTGAACAGATGCATGACGCGCTGGGCGAGACGCAGGTAAAACTGACGCCCGTCGATAACGCGTTCACCGTCGGTTTCGGCATCGTCCGGACAGTCATGCAGAAACACCAGATCGAGATCCGAGCTGTAACCCAGTTCCCAGCCGCCCAGTTTGCCGTAGCCGACCACGGCAAAGCCGCGCTCGCTGTCGCTGGTGAGGTGCGAAGGACGGCCATAGCGCTGCACCATCATCTGCCACGCCTGCTGCACCACCGATTCAATGATCGCTTCCGCCAGCCAGGTTAAGTGATCGCTCACTTTCATCACCGGCAGGGTTCCGGCGATGTCGGCGGCGGCGATACGCAAATGCTGTGCCTGCTTGAACTGGCGCAGCGCTTCCAGCTGCTGCTCTTCATCATCGGTGGGAATGCGCAGCAGATACTGGCGCAGTTCATCACGATAGGCATCGGTGGCAGTGGGCTGATACAACGTGGCCGGATCGAGCAGTTCATCCAGCAGCAGCGGATAGCGCGCCAGCTGGCTGGCAATCATCGGCGAAGCGCCACACAGGCGAATCAGATGGCGCAGCGCGCCGTGATATTCGGTCAGCAACTCGAGATAGGTGCTGCGCGTTAATACGCCAAGCAGCAGCGGCGTCAGGCGCGCCAGCACCACATCGGCGTCGTCACGCGCGCACACTTCGCTTAGCAGGCGCGGCATTAATTGATCGAGCGCCAGCCGGCCGCGCGGACCGATGGTGCGGCGACTGACATCCTGACGGAAATCATTCAGCGCCCGATACAGCGCATGGCGCTGTTCCGCCTGCAGCTGCGGTACCACCGGCAGCAAATCGCTCTCTTCCAGCGCGTCCTGCCACAGGCTGGCAAACTCTGCCAGCTGCGGCTGATCGTCGACATCCGGCGCATCATCGCCTATCAGCTCGTCGAAAATGTGGCGCACGCCGGCCATGTGCTGTTCCAGCTGTGCCAGTAGCATCGCCCAGTCCGCCATGCCCATCGCCCAGGCCAGGCGCTGGCGGTCGAGCGGATTTTCCGGCAGCGTCTGCGTCTGTTCATCGTTGATGCTCTGCAGCAGATTCTCCAGCCGGCGTAAAAACAGGTAGGCGGCGCGCAGATGATCAACCTGCTCCGGCGTTAACAGTGCCAGCTCACCGATGGCCTGCAGCGTGGGCAGCAGCGAACGCAGCTGAAGTGAGCGCTCACGTCCACCTCGAATCAGCTGAAACACCTGGACGATGAATTCGGTTTCGCGAATGCCGCCGGCGCCGAGTTTGATGTTGTCCTTCAGGCCGCGCCGCCGTACTTCGCGGGCAATCATGCCTTTCATGTTACGCAGCGACTGGATCACGCTGAAATCGATGTAGCGGCGATAGACGAACGGGCGCAGCATCTGCTGCAGCTCCTGGCTCCAGTGGCCGCCGTCGTCGCCCATCAGGCGCGCTTTCACCATCGCGTAGCGCTCCCAGTCACGGCCCTGCTCCTGGTAGTAATCTTCCAGCGCGGCAAAGCTCAGCACCAGCGGGCCGCTGTCGCCGAACGGGCGCAGGCGCATATCCACGCGATAAACAAAGCCATCGACGGTAGGTTGATCCAGCACCTTGATCAGGCGCTGCCCCATGCGGGTGAAGAACTGGGCGTTGTCGAGCTCGCGCCGGCCGCCGTGGGTGACGCCGTTTTCCGGCCAGGCAAAAATCAGGTCAATATCGGAAGAGAAGTTGAGTTCACCGCCGCCCAGCTTGCCCATACCCAGAATCAGCATCGGCTGCGCTTCGCCGGCGGCGTTGCACGGCGTGCCGAAATCCCGGCAGCAATCCTGCCACACCCAGTCGCGCGCGGCGGTAATCAGCACTTCCGCCAGCGTGCTGAGCTGCGTCAGGCTCTGCCCGGTGCTGGCCTGCTCCAGCGCCTGCATCCACGCGATGCGCACCAGCATATGACGGCGGAACAGGCGCAGTTCGCGCATCAGGGAGGCTTCGTTATCTACCGGCTGCAGCGCCGCTGCCAGCCAGGCCGCATAGTGCTGCCACTCTTCGGGCTGCGGCGGTTGCTGCTGCAGCTGTTGCCACCACGCCGGATGCTGCTGCAGGTTGTCCACGATAAAGTCACTAAAGGTCAGTGCGCCAGCCTGCTGCGGGGTGATCGCCGCCAGCGGCAGGCCCAGACGTTCTGCCACGCTGGCGAGCTGCGCCTGCATCAGCGTCGGTAACGGTAACGGTAACGACATCTTCCCTCCCTGATGATTGATGGTGCCGTAGCCTTAGCGTTTCGCACCGTTATTCAGCCAGAACGGCGGTTGACGGATCGCCAGATTGACCAGCTGAATCAGACCGCGCTCCTGTTTTTCACGAATAGCGTGCTGCAACTCCTGCCAGCCCGCCAGCCACTGGCTGACTTCTTCAGCCGGATACGCCCCCGCCAGCAGATGCACCGCCAGCAACTGGCGGTTCAGGCGCGTGGCTTTGTCCTGAAATTCATTAATTAGCTGCACGTCAACGAAGGTTTCACGCAGATCCGCGCCGATGCGCCCCAGCATGATGTCGCTGAAGCGTTTAAACGATCCCTGCAGCTTACTTTTGCTCTTCTCGTCCAGCCACGGCTGCCACTGCGACTCCACCAGCCAGTGAGTAAGTGCTAACTGGGCTTCGACCGAGGTCGGTGAGAAGCAGACGTTTTCCGCGCTGGCCTCGCTGTCCGCCAGCAGCTCTTCCAGCCGGGTCAGCTTCTGACGCAGTTCGCTGTTGGCCTTGCGCGGCACCAGTGTGCCAAACAGGGAAAACGCCTGACGCAGCGTTTCCAGCGCTTCCATTACCCGTGCCCGGGCGTCTTCATTACCGCGCAGCCAGACCTCTTCGTGGTACTGCCAGTGGCCGAGCGCCGCGCTCATGGCGTGAACCATGCCCTGCTCCACCGTGGCTTTGGCGGCAATTTTCTGCAGCGGCAGCGCGCGCAATGGGCGCGGCGCGTTGCCCTGCGCCAGCTGATAACCGCGTGCCGCTTTGCTCAGGCTGCCAAGGCGCAGGCCGCCCGTGGCGATCAGCGCACTGGCGAAGGTCAGCATATCGCTGCGCGCTCCACGCTTAAGCTCCAGCTCCACTTCATACAGCGGCTCGCTCAGCTCCCCTGCGGCAACGCTGCCGCAATCGAAAGCCACTTCAATTTCGCTGTCGCCAACGCTCACCAGCCAGGTTTCACGCTGGAAATGGGTGCTGAACAGCGGCTGCAAACGCGACTGAAGCGCGGCAATATCGGTCCCCTGCGGCCAGATCTCTGCCGGCAGGCGGGCAATGTCCAGCTGCGGCTCGCTGAGGTCGACGTTGTATTCCGGACGCTGATGCAGACCGCCCAGCGTTTTGCCGGCGGTTTTCAGCGTCATTTCATAGCGCTGATCCACGCCGCGAATCCGCAGGCCCATATCCCAGCGGCGCAGCTGGTTGTCATCGGTTTCGTAATAGATGTTGGTCAGCTCACGCGCGGCGTGGTGCTGATGTGGCCAGGCGGCAAGCGTCTGCACCAGTTTTTCGGCGGCTTGCGGGGTGGCAATGAACTTTAATTCGATTTCGATGGTCATAATTTTTTATTCAATACGCTGCTGGCACTTACGAGTTTAATCTGGCGAAGAGTAATGCACCGCAAGCCTGCTGTCTCTGCTTTCTTGTGCTTTTACGACCCTTTTCGCACCGCATTGAGACCAGGATAGTTCTCATTCAGATTTATGCGAAGCGACTCCAGACTGTGCCGGTAAATTTACGCCCATCATGAAAAAACGATATCGAATGAAAAAAATCACACTTGCCGCCCTCTCTTTGCTGGCTTTCAGCGCCATCGCACCGGCCCACGCGGCCGATGAAAAACGTTACATCTCCGACGAATTATCCACCTGGGTACGCAGCGGCCCTGGCGATCAGTATCGCCTGGTTGGCAAGCTGAATGCCGGGGAGGAAGTCACGCTGCTGCAAACCAATAATGACTCGCAGTACGCGCAAATCCGCGATGCAGAAGGCAAAACTAACTGGATTCCGCTGTCGCAGCTCAGTGCCTCTCCCAGCCTGCGCACCCGCGTGCCGCAGCTGGAACAGCAGGTTAAAGAGCTGACCGACAAACTGGCGAACATTGATAACAGCTGGAATCAGCGTACGTCAGAGATGCAGAACAAGGTGGCCAACAGCGACGGCACCATCAACGGCCTGAAAGAAGAGAATCAGAAGCTGCGCAACGAGCTGATTGTGGCGCAGAAGAAGGTCAGCGCCGCTAACGTTCAGCTGGATGACAAACAGCGCACCATCATCATGCAGTGGTTTATGTATGGCGGCGGCGTGCTCGGCGTGGGTCTGCTGCTCGGTCTGCTGCTGCCGCACATGGTGCCGCGCCGCAAGAAAAACGATCGCTGGATGAATTAAAGCCGCCACGCCATTTGTGGTTTGCCTGGAGGGGATCGTAAGATGCCCCTTTTGGCATGCCCGCTTTTTCGCCAAAGTATGCAACAATAACGTAACAAGCGTGCGCGGCACGCAAAAGTGGATTGCCTCTGGAGTGGTTGAGTGAAGACGTTTCTGGTCGGTGGCGCAGTGCGTGATGCCTTACTGCGTTTGCCGGTAAAAGATAGAGATTGGGTGGTGGTGGGCGCAACGCCCGACAGCATGCTGGCGCAGGGCTATCAGCAGGTGGGCCGGGATTTTCCGGTTTTTTTACATCCTGAAAGCCGCGAAGAGTATGCGCTGGCGCGCACCGAGCGCAAAAGCGGCAACGGTTATACCGGCTTCGTGACCCAGTTCGCGCCGGACGTGACGCTGGAGCAGGATTTACAGCGTCGCGATCTGACCATCAATGCCATCGCGCAGGCCGCTGACGGCACGCTGATCGACCCTTATCACGGCCAGCAGGATTTGCAGCAGCGC
Source organism: gamma proteobacterium symbiont of Scutellera amethystina (assembly GCF_059730845.1). Lineage (NCBI taxonomy): Bacteria > Pseudomonadati > Pseudomonadota > Gammaproteobacteria > gamma proteobacterium symbiont of Scutellera amethystina. The sequence goes on along the minus strand of NZ_AP035935.1, from coordinate 570,706 downwards.
ACCCTGCGTCACGTGTCGGCAGCTTTTAATGAAGATCCGCTGCGCGTGCTGCGCGTGGCGCGTTTTGCTGCCCGTTTCGCCCACCTCAATTTCCGTGTGGCACCTGAAACCCAGGCGCTGATGCGCGAGATGGCGCACAGCGGTGAACTGGCGCACCTCACCGCAGAGCGGGTGTGGAAAGAGACGGAAAAAGCGCTGCTGACGCGCAATCCACAGGTCTATTTCCAGCTGCTGCGCGACTGCGATGCATTGCAGGTGCTGTTCCCGGAAATCGACAACCTGTACGGCATTCCGGCCCCCGTTAAGTGGCATCCGGAGATCGATACCGGCGTCCACGCGCTGATGACGCTGACCATGGCCGCAGCGCTCTCCGACCAGCTTGACGTGCGTTTCGCCACGCTGTTCCACGACGTGGGTAAAGCGCTGACGCCGCCAGAGAAGTGGCCGAGCCATCATGGCCACGGCCCGGCCGGTGTTCCGATTGTTGAAGCGCTGTGCCAGCGGCTGCGTGTGCCGAACCAGGTGCGCGATCTGGCCCTGGTGGTGACGGAGTTTCACGATGTGGTGCACACCATTGAACGCCAGCCGGCTGACGCGCTGGTGGCGCTGTTTGACCGCATCGACGCCTGGCGCAAGCCCGATCGCGTGGAAAAGATGGCACTGACCAGCGAAGCCGATGCACGCGGGCGTACTACGCTGGAGAGCATGGCTTATCCGCAGGGCGATTATCTGCGGCGCGCGTTTGCGCTGGCGCAGGCGGTGCCCACCAAAGCGGTGGTCGAGGCCGGTTTCAAAGGCGCGGCGGTACGGGAAGAGTTGACGCGTCGGCGCGTGCTGGCGTTGCAGGAAGGGTTAATCGACGCGCGGCCAGCGTAACCGGCCGCGCCTCGCGTATTACATAAAGATGGCGTAAACCGCTGCCGCGACGATAAAGCGGTAGATGGCAAACGACACAAACGAGATACGTTTGATCAGCTCAAGGAACACTTTGATCGCCAGCAGCGCGACAATAAAGGCGGTCACGAAGCCCACGGCAAACATCGGGAAATCCTGCATCGTCAGGAAGCCCATGCTCTTGTAGAGATCGAGTCCGGTAGCACCGATCATCATCGGTACCGCGAGGATGAAGGAAAACTCGGACGCCGCATAGCGGCTGACGCCCATCAGCATACCGCCGGAGATGGTGGCGCCGGAACGCGAGAAGCCCGGCCACAGCGCCAGACACTGGAAGCAGCCAATCATAAACGCCTGGCGATAGGTGATGTCATCAATGCCCACCGCCTTCGGCTGCTTTGGCTTGAGATATTCCGCCGCCAGCAGCAGCACGCCGCCCACCACCAGCGCATACATCACGTTGATCGGGTTAAACAGGGTTTTAATCTGGTCATGCAGTACCAGGCCAATCACCACTGCCGGCACCATACCCAGCAGAATGTGAATCAGCGTCAGTTTTCCGCTGCCGACGCCTTCGTGGCGCTCCTGGCCGAAGTGAATGCCGATCAGGCCAAACAGCCGGCGCCAGAACATCACGACTACGGCGAGGATTGAGCCCAGCTGGATCACCACTTCAAAGGTTTCCGCCTTCTCACCCTCGAACCCCAGCAAATGGCCAACAATAATCATGTGGCCTGTGGATGAGACCGGCAGGAACTCCGTAAGGCCTTCCACAACCCCCAGGATTGCAGCTACCCATAGCTGATGAATGTCTGCCATCAAATTTTACCCTCTATCCGTTTTAAACAGTAAAAAGGCGGTCGCGCACCGCTACCGCCTGAAATTATGCCTGCACCTTGCTGAAGGAAACCTTAAGGATTTCGGTCACTTCCCCTTCATCAGCGCAGCGGCCTCCACTGAGACACACCATAATTTGGTTTGGTTTCATTGTGATGGCAATCACGCAGGATTTATTTAGGAATAGTCCCGCGCTCAATTCTCACGCCCACGCTCGCCGCCTGGGCGACAGCCCCCGGTTTACCTACCTTCACGCGTACCCCGGGCGTTTTGAAACGATTCATCAACAGATCGGCGATTTCTTCTGCCACCCGTTCGACCAGCGCAAAACGCTGTCCCTGCAGATGACTGAGGATCGCTTCGGTGACATCGGCGTAGCTCAGACAGTGGTTCACATCGTCGCTCACCGCCGCCTGACGGTTGTCCCACGCCATTTCGACATCGAGCACCAGCTTCTGCTGCATGCCCTGTTCCCAGTCGTAAACGCCAATAGTGGTGAACACGGTGAGTTGTTCTATAAATACGATATCCATGATGTCACTCTCTGTTTTTGGCTTAGCCGGATACCACTTCCGGCGGATTATGCGTATTATCCACGCTTATCGAGAACAAAACGACCCAAAAGGAACGGTACGAAGCTATGAGTGCTATCGCGCTTGGTATGATTATTTTCGCGTATCTTTGCGGCTCGATTTCCAGTGCGATCCTGGTTTGTAAACTCGCTGGTTTACCCGATCCCCGCAGCGCAGGCTCTGGCAATCCAGGCGCCACCAACGTGTTACGTATTGGCGGTAAAGCCGCCGCTGCCGCGGTACTGATTTTCGACGTGGCGAAGGGAATGGTGCCGGTATGGATCGCCTGGTGGCTGCACGTCACGCCGATGTATCTTGGTCTCACGGCCATCGCCGCCTGCCTTGGCCATATCTATCCGGTATTTTTCCGCTTTCGCGGCGGCAAAGGTGTGGCCACCGCGTTTGGGGCCATCGCGCCGATTGGCTGGGATTTGACCGGCCTGATGACCGGCACCTGGCTGCTGACGGTGCTGCTCAGCGGCTACTCATCGCTGGGCGCGATCGTCAGCGCGTTAATTGCCCCGTTTTATGTCTGGTGGTTTAAGCCGCAGTTCACCTTTCCGGTGTCGATGCTGTCATGCCTGATTTTGCTGCGCCATCACGACAATATTCAGCGCCTGTGGCGCGGTCAGGAAAACCGCGTGTGGAAGCGTAAAAAGAAGAAATAAAAAAACCGGCGCGCAGCCGGTTTTTTATCATCAGATGGCCGGTAATTCCGCCAGCGGCCAGCGTGGCCGCACGCTGACGCCCAGCTCACCGCGCGTGCCGCCTTTCAGCCGCACCATGCCGGCATAGGCAATCATCGCGCCGTTGTCGGTGCAGAACTCCGGACGGGCATAAAACACCTCGCCGCCGCGCGCGCTCATCATGGTTGCCATGCGTTCGCGCAGCGTGCGGTTGGCGCTCACGCCGCCGGCAATCACCAGGCGTTTGAAGCCGGTCTGCTCCAGCGCACGCTTGCATTTGATCATCAGCGTATCCACTACCGCATCTTCAAAGGCGCGGGCGATATCGGCGCGCGCCTGTTCGTCACCGTCATGTTCGCGAATGGTATTCGCCGCAAAGGTTTTCAGGCCGGAGAAGCTGAAGTCCAGTCCCGGACGATCGGTCATCGGGCGCGGGAACTTAAAGCGATCCGGCGTGCCCTGCTGTGCCATGCGCGACAGCATCGGGCCGCCCGGATAATCCAGCCCCAGCAGCTTGGCGGTTTTATCGAACGCTTCCCCGGCGGCATCATCAATCGATTCGCCCAGCAGCGTATATTCACCAATACCGGTGACGCTGATCAGCTGCGTGTGGCCGCCGGAGACCAGCAGTGCCACGAACGGGAATGCCGGTGGGTTGTCTTCCAGCATCGGCGCCAGCAGATGGCCTTCCATGTGATGCACCGGCACCGCCGGCACGTTCCAGGCGAACGCCAGCGCGCGGCCAATGGTGGCACCAACCAGCAGCGCACCGACCAGGCCGGGACCGGCGGTGTACGCCACGGCGTCAATCTCTCCGGCCTGTAAGCCCGCCTGTTTCAGCGCGGCCTGGATCAGCGGCACGGTTTTCCGCACGTGATCGCGCGAGGCCAGTTCCGGCACCACGCCGCCATAATCGGCATGTAATTTTACCTGGCTATATAATTGATTCGCCAGCAGACCGGACGCATCGTCATAAATCGCGATGCCGGTTTCATCGCAGGACGTTTCAATACCCAGAACTCGCATAGCTTTATCACCCTCTTCTTGCGGCGCGCAGTGTAGCACAGGCCGGCTGACGCCTGCCCCCTTCCGCACGCGAAAAAGTGTTTTTCTGTCGCGCAAAGAGTGCGCTATACTCCACGGCCTGAAAAAACCGGCAGCCGCACAGGCAAACGCTCCTGTTGGTTCTAAATTGTCCATGGTGCTTTACAAGCCAGCCGCGCCTGGAGTAAAATGCTGCACCATTTTGAAAAGTGCTGGCGCCGCAGTCAGCAGCAAAAACCGAATTTTATCGAGGTGAGAGTTACATGCCGGTAATTAAAGTACGTGAAAACGAGCCATTCGACGTAGCACTGCGTCGCTTCAAGCGTTCCTGCGAGAAAGCAGGCGTTCTGGCTGAAGTTCGTCGTCGTGAGTTCTATGAAAAACCAACGACTGAACGTAAGCGCGCTAAAGCGTCTGCTGTTAAGCGTCACGCCAAGAAACTGGCTCGCGAAAACGCACGCCGCACTCGTCTGTACTAATTTCTTTTCGGAAGTTCGCTTCCGCCGCGTGTTAAACGCAGACAGAGTCAAGTAAGAGGCCGTGCTTTCCGAAAGGAAGCGCGGCTTGTTGCCGTTTATGAGCTGAAAAACCGGGGCTTATGGCTGGACGAATTCCACGCGTATTTATCAATGATTTACTTGCCCGCACGGACATCGTGGATCTTATCGATGCCCGCGTTAAGCTGAAAAAGCAGGGTAAGAACTATCACGCGTGCTGTCCGTTCCATAACGAAAAAACCCCCTCTTTCACCGTAAGCGGTGAAAAGCAGTTCTACTACTGCTTTGGCTGTGGTGCCAAAGGCAACGCCATCGACTTCCTGATGAATCACGATCGTCTGGATTTCGTCGAGAGCGTAGAGGAACTTGCCACGCAGCACGGCTTAGAAGTGCCGTACGAAGCGGGCAACGGTCCGAGCCCGATGGAGCGCCATCAGCGCCAGAGCTTGTATCAGCTGCTGGAAGGTTTAGACAGCTTTTATCAGCAGAGCCTGCGTAATCCGCAGGCGAAATCAGCACAACAGTATCTCGCCACACGCGGTCTGAGCCAGCAGGTGATCGATCACTTTGCCATTGGCTATGCGCCAGCCGGCTGGGACAACGTGCTGAAGCGTTTCGGTCAGCAGAAAGAAGATCGTGAATCGCTGATGGAAGCGGGCATGCTGGTCAGCAATGACAGCGGCCGCACCTACGATCGTTTCCGCGATCGCGTGATGTTTCCGATTCGCGACAAGCGCGGACGCGTGATTGGTTTTGGTGGCCGCGTGCTGGGCAACGATACGCCCAAGTACCTGAACTCACCGGAAACACCGATTTTCCATAAAGGCCGCCAGTTATACGGCCTGTATGAAGCGCAAAAAAATCATCCGCAACCGGCGCGTCTGCTGGTGGTGGAAGGCTATATGGACGTAGTGGCGCTGGCGCAGTTCGGCATTGATTATGCTGTCGCCTCGCTGGGCACCTCGACCACGGCGGAACATATCCAGCTTTTGTTCCGCTCGACCGATAACGTGATCTGCTGCTACGACGGCGACCGCGCCGGTCGTGAAGCTGCATGGCGTGCACTGGAAACCGCATTGCCTTACATGAATGACGGTCGTCAGCTACGCTTTATGTTTTTGCCCGACGGCGAAGACCCGGATACCCTGGTGCGTAAAGAGGGCAAAGCAGCGTTCGAAGCGCGGATGGAGCAGGCTATGCCGCTCTCCACGTTTCTGTTCGACAGCCTGATGCCGCAGGTGGATCTGAGTACGCGCGACGGCCGTACCAAGCTGGCGACGCTGGCGCTGCCGCTGATTAGCCAGATTCCGGGCGAAACGCTGCGGATTTATATGCGTCAGACGCTGGGTAATAAACTCGGCATTCTGGACGATAACCAGTTAGACAAGCTGATGCCGAAGCAGGCGGAAAGCGGTACCGCGCCGGTGGCGCCGCCGATGAAACGCACCACCATGCGCGTGCTGATTGCGTTGCTGGTGCAGAATCCGCAATTTGCCGCCATCGTGCCTGCGCTGGACGGGCTGGAGCAGTCTAAATTAGCGGGATTGCCGCTGTTTGTGGAGTTAGTCCGCCGTTGTACTGAGAATCCTGGCCTGACCACCGGACAGCTACTAGAGTTATATCGCGGGACAGAATTTAGCCAGCCCCTTGAAACACTGGCCACCTGGAACCACATGATCGTAGATGACGAAGCGGAAGAGGTGTTCCAGGACTCGCTGGCAAGCATCTATGATGCTGCGCTGGAGCAGCGCCTCGAAGCACTGATTGCGCGCGACCGGACTGAAGGCCTGAGCGCCGCCGAACGCCGTGAATTCTGGGCATTAAGCCAGGCATTAGCCAAAAAATAAGATTTTACCGGGTCAGAATGATGAAGGCTGATAACGCCGCCGTTCTTGCCTGATGTTTCTGGTTTATGGACGCTGTAAGCGAAGCCGGAAGCAATGCATACATACCAGAGGCGTTAACATCGCTGTCAGTTTCAAGGCTGCCAGCGCGCAGCAACCGGAGCGTACTGGCGTACGTGAGGATTGGAAGCACTACCAGAATTGAAAATGGCAAGTGAGTTAGCGCCGGACAGAATATTAAGCGGCTTAAGTGCCGATTTACGATGGGCCAAAGCCCTGGCCGCGTTGAAGGCAGCGGCAAAAATACAACGCCTTCACTGTTATAGTTGGCTCGCTGCCGACCGACACCAATCTAATTAACAGAAGTGTGGATACCGTCTTATGGAGCAAAACCCGCAGTCACAGCTTAAGCTGCTTGTCACCCGTGGTAAGGAGCAGGGCTATCTGACCTATGCTGAGGTCAATGACCATCTGCCGGAAGATATCGTCGACTCCGATCAGATCGAAGACATCATCCAAATGATCAACGATATGGGTATTCAGGTGGTGGAAGAAGCCCCGGATGCCGATGATCTGATGCTGAATGAAAACAGCACCGATACTGACGAAGATGCCGCGGAAGCTGCCGCTCAGGTATTATCCAGCGTTGAATCTGAAATTGGCCGTACCACCGACCCGGTACGCATGTATATGCGTGAAATGGGTACCGTTGAACTGCTGACGCGCGAAGGCGAAATCGACATCGCCAAGCGTATCGAAGACGGTATCAACCAGGTGCAATGCTCTGTCGCCGAATACCCGGAAGCAATCACCTACCTGCTCGATCAGTACGATCGCGTTGAAGCGGGCGAGTCACGCCTGTCTGACCTGATCACCGGTTTCGTCGATCCGAACGCCGAGGAAGATCTGGCACCGACCGCGACCCACGTTGGTTCTGAGCTGTCAGAAGAAGACCGCGACGACGACGAAGAGGAAGACGAAGAGAGCGACGATGACAGCTCCGACGACGATAACTCTATCGATCCGGAACTGGCGCGCGAGAAGTTTAACGACCTGCGTACGCAGTACGAAACTACGCGCAACGTGATCAAAGCCAAAGGCCGCAGCCATGCGGACGCCGTGGCCGAGATCAACAATCTCTCTGAAGTGTTTAAACAGTTCCGCCTGGTACCGAAGCAGTTCGATTACCTGGTGAACAACATGCGTGAAATGATGGAGCGCGTGCGCACCCAAGAGCGCCTGATCATGAAGCTGTGTGTTGAACTGTGCAAAATGCCGAAGAAAAACTTCATCACCCTGTTTACCGGTAATGAAACCAGTGAGAGCTGGTTCAAAGCGGCACTGGCCATGAACAAACCGTGGTCAGAAAAACTGCAGGAAGTGGAAGAAGATGTCATGCGTTCGCTGCAGAAACTGCTGCAGATTGAAGAAGAGACCGGCCTGACCATTGAGCAGGTGAAAGACATCAACCGTCGTATGTCGATCGGCGAAGCCAAAGCGCGTCGTGCGAAGAAAGAGATGGTTGAGGCTAACCTGCGTCTGGTGATCTCCATCGCCAAGAAGTACACCAACCGTGGCCTGCAGTTCCTCGACCTGATTCAGGAAGGCAACATCGGTCTGATGAAAGCGGTGGATAAGTTTGAATATCGCCGTGGCTATAAGTTCTCAACTTACGCCACCTGGTGGATCCGTCAGGCGATCACCCGTTCCATCGCCGACCAGGCGCGTACCATCCGTATTCCGGTGCATATGATTGAGACCATTAACAAACTCAACCGTATTTCGCGCCAGATGCTGCAGGAGATGGGCCGCGAGCCAACGCCGGAAGAGCTGGCTGAGCGCATGCTGATGCCGGAAGATAAAATCCGTAAGGTGCTGAAAATCGCTAAAGAGCCGATCTCGATGGAGACGCCGATTGGTGATGATGAAGATTCGCATCTGGGCGACTTTATCGAAGACACCACGCTGGAACTGCCGCTGGATTCCGCAACCTCGGAAAGCCTGCGTTCTGCCACCCACGATGTGCTGGCTGGCCTGACCGCGCGTGAAGCCAAAGTCCTGCGTATGCGTTTCGGTATCGATATGAATACCGACCACACGCTGGAAGAGGTGGGTAAACAGTTTGACGTAACGCGTGAGCGTATCCGTCAGATTGAAGCCAAAGCGCTGCGTAAACTGCGCCATCCGAGCCGCTCGGAAGTGCTGCGTAGCTTCCTCGATGATTAATCGTCCTGTCAGTAAAAACCCCGGCTTGCCGGGGTTTTTTATTGTCTTCAGTATGGCGTCAGCCCTTTCTCCTGCATCACGCTGCGCGCCTTGTCGCTCTGCAGGTATTTCACGAACTTCGCCGCGGCCTGCTGCTGCTGGCTGCTGCGCGTGATCACCGCACCGTACAGCGTATCCTGCTGTGCCGCCGGCGGAATCAGTCCCACGATAGTAATGCCTTTCACCGCCTTCAGCTCGCTGTTCTGCTGGAAGCCCAGCTCGGCTTTGCCCTGCGCGACCGCCTCACCCACCGGCGTGGCCGGAATCACGGTGATCTTCGCCGCCGTTTTCGGGCCCAGCTGCAGCTTATCCAGCATCTTGCTCTGAATATATTTGCCGCTGGCGCTGTCAGACACAGCGATACTTGAGGCGGAGGTCAGCACCTGTTTGAACTTCGCGACGGTACTGATATCCGGCGGCGTGGTGCCCTGCTTCACCGCCATGGCAATGTACGAGTGCGCCAGCACCTGATGGCTGGCGCTATCCACCCATTTCGCCTGCTCCAGCGGCTTGATGGCGTAATCCACCATTACCAGCACATCGGCGCTTTCATGGCGTTTAAGGCGATTAGGAATCGCCTGCGGCGTATCACCCATCGACGGCGCCGCTTCCAGCTCAATGCTGTCACCGCTCTGCTGCTGATAATCCTGCTTCAGGCTTTCAATCACCGGGTACATACCGCCGGAACTGAATACCTTCAGCGTTGCGGCCTGGACGCCCGGTTGCGCCGCCAGTAGCAGTGCCGCCAGAACCATGGTGCGTTGCTTCATCTCCCTGCTCCTTTTTTTGCGTGGAGCATCCGGTGTAGCCAGAAACAAAACGATGAACAACGTTATTACCTGATGAAACAGAGCCAGCTCACGCCTTATTCTGTAACCAATCATGAAGCTGGCGATAAGCGGCGACCATCTCCTCCAGCGAAGCGCGGTTTAATCCGCTGGGATTGGGCAACACCCATAAGCGGGTTTCGCCCAGCAGCTGCGGCTGCTCGCCCCACGCCACGTTGCGCTGACGAAATGCCTTTTGAAACGCATCCTTACCCAGCACCGCCAGCGCGCGCGGCTGATAGCGCAGCACCTTTTCCTGCAGACGCGCGCCGCCGTCACGCAGCTCCGCGCCCGCCAGCTCGCTGGCCTGAATGGTGGGGCGCTCTACCAGCATGGTGATGCCGCAGCCGGTCTCCAGCAGCCGCTGTTCCTGCTCCGGCAGCAGCTGTTCGCGGGTAAATCCGGCCTGATGAATCACCTTCCAGAAGCGGTTGCCGGGATGCGCAAAGTGAAAACCGGTATGCGCCGAGGATTTGCCCGGATTGATGCCGCAAAACAGCACCTGCAAATCGGGCGCGATGATGTCGCGGATGTCGTGATCGCTCATGCTGTCACCAGCCCGGCGCGCAGTTTGACTGCCTGACGCGTCATCTCCAGCATCTGGCGCGCTTCCGCCTCGTCAGTGCAGGCGCGCGCCAGCGCCAGCGCACCGACCATTTCGGCCTGCATGCTGCTGGCGATGCTCTCCGCCTGCGCATGTCCCAGCTGCTCCAGCGCCTGCACCAGCTGGCGCCGCACCGCTTCGCGCTTCGCCGAAAACAGCGCCCGCGCATCCGGCGGTAAATGCGCCACTTCGCTGACCAGCGCCGGTATCGGACAGCCCTCGCCCGGCGCGCCACAATGCTGGTCCGACAGATAGCGATCGATCCACTGGTTCAGCCGTTCAGCCGGATCCTCAACCGCCAGCACGGCGGCAAAACGCTGCGCCGAGTCGGCAAACATCTCGCTAATCACCGCTTCGACCAGCGCTTCACGCGAGGCAAAGTGCGCATAAAACCCGCCGTGCGTCAGGCCGACGCGCTTCATCAGCGCTGCCACGCCAATGCCTTCGGTGCCGCATTCGCGCATCACCACCGCCGCTTCTTCCAGAATGCGCTGCCGCGTGCGCGCCTTATGGCTTAGCTTTTCCATCGGTTTTTACCCTGCTCATCGTTAATGGCAATCAGTGTAATTATTACGATCGTCATATTCCAGCTTGACGATAGATATGATGGTCGTCATATTATCAGCACACAAATATGACGACCATCATACAGAGGGCTTTTCCCATGTCACATCAACTGGCTTTAATCACCGGCGCTTCCAGCGGTATCGGCGCAACTTACGCTAAACAGCTGGCTGCACGCGGCAACGACCTGATTCTGGTGGCGCGCGATGCTGCACGTCTGAGCGCACTGGCGCAGTCGCTGCGTGAGGCGCACGACGTGGAAGTCAGCGTGCTGGCCGCGGATCTGACGCGCCATGAGGATCTGGCGCGTATTGATAGCGAGCTGCGGGACAATACGCGTATTACCACACTGATCAACAATGCGGGCATGACGGTGGAAGGCGAGTTTATCGACGCCAGCATCAACCAGACGCAAACCATGCTGGCACTGAACGTGGTGGCGCTGACGCAGCTCTCGCACACGGCCGCACAGGTTTTCCGCAGCCGCAACGCGGGCACCATCGTGAACGTGGCGTCGGTACTGGCGCTGGTCAACGAGCAGGCAAACGGGGCCTACAATGCGACGAAAGCTTTTGTGCTCTCGCTGACGCGTAACATACAGCGTGAGCTGGCGGGCCACAACGTACGCGTGCAGGCGCTGCTGCCGGGCCTGACGCGCACCGAGATTTTCCAGCGCACCGGGCGCTCGGTGGATGACCTGCCGGCAGAGATGGTGATGGAGGTCGATGACTTAGTCGCCGCTGCGCTGCGCGGTCTGGATGACGGCGAAGCGATCACCATTCCTTCGGTAGAAGATATGGGCCTGTGGCAAAGCTTTGAGCAGGCGCGCGGCGCCATCCTGCCGTTTATCTCGCTGAATAAGCCTGCCTCTCGCTATCGCTGAACCTGCGCATCCGGAGACAAGGCAGCAGCAAGCCTTGTCTCAAAAACGCGACATCGCTGGGCGCTTATCGCCCGCTTCTGCCGGGGTTGCGGGATTTTTTGCTGTGAGATCAAGGACTCAGTGATTGCGGGAATTTTCACCAACCGATTGAGCAACGCTGGATCGCCCCACCGAGATACTTTATAATCCCCGCTCCGCTGGCCCCTTAGCTCAGTGGTTAGAGCAGGCGACTCATAATCGCTTGGTCGCTGGTTCAAACCCAGCAGGGGCCACCAAATTAACACTTTAAAATCATTCAGTTACCTACAAAAGCAGCTGTTTTTCTTTTTTCCTTTTTGCTTACTGTCCCCTTTTTGTCCCCTCAATATTGGACATGCGTTTAGTTGAAACCTGATTTACCCCCATATAACATGCTCAGCAATGAGAAATTAAAAAAGAAAACAGTATGCTTTCACTCAGTAACGTCCACACTTTTGCTGTCAATGCAGTCCAAGCTGTAGCTGACGGTTTTAAATGGCCGATCGGATATGGCCGCCTTAATGATCATGATGTTGCATTGCTCAAGAGTGGAGCCTACGGTTCCTTGAATTGGAAATGGGCGCTTGCCACTTATGGAGAACCATTACTTGATGCAAGCAATGGGGTCTTAGATGTATCTATGAAAATTGTTGATGCCCCTGAGGCGCCTCTGGGAGGTGTGATTCTATGCCAGCTTGATCTGCGCAGAACAAGGCTCAATGTTTGCATGATGGAAAACTTCCTTAAGCACACCCAAAGTCATTTATCAGGTAAGGTTTGGCTATCAGCGATGATCTATGCTCATACCCTTGCTAAAGCAACTAAGATGGAAGAGATTTACATACTTAACCCGACAGAAGACAATTTGTCTCGGTATCACCGTTATGGGTTCTATGAAGATGTTACTTGCATGCCCCACCTTTCTGCATCTTTAGAAACTGTCGAAGAGAGTATCAGAGGTGCAATCTTCGCTTTAAGAACATCAAGACGCACATAAATTTGATCATAGAGTACTATTACCTTATAGTGACGACATCGTCAGGCATTCATTTGAATCCCTTACATCACTACTTACTCCCTGTTCGGGTTAAAATACTAAGGTAAGTTATGAACACTCAAGAGATTAGCTTCGATGTTACTGAAACTCTCTCGTTGATAGCTGAAGCAACATCTTTTTGGCAAGCGTTTGATGCACAAGATGTTGAAGCTTTAAGTTGTTCTGCGATGGACCAATCTGGTCAGCCACCTCAACCTAAAGCAGCATAAGACCCCGCCCTGCGGGGTTTTTCTTTTTTAGTCCTTTGAAGTAGTTGCTATTCCATTCGAGATAACATCTTTCGTCCGTTTTTCGTCGCACTGCATGAACACAAAAGCGCTTCGTTTGAAGATATCTGTTCCACTTTATTGCTCTCATATTACCCAATCACAGTACATAATCGCAGATCATGCCGGACAGAGTTTTTCAGTCGAAGCATCAACAGCAATGCTTCTTCAGCCCAAGTGCCGCCTGTGTTCCCGCTAAAAGTCTTATTCAGGCCGGTCGATCTCCGCTAGATCCTGCAGATGACGTAAAATCCTAAATTTATATAAAAATCATATAACTGACGAGCCACCACGATCTTCATTCGATCTAGAAAACTGAAAATTACTGAAAATCTTTTCAACGATTTCAGTTCGCAGAATCCGGCAGGAAGCCAGCAGCAGCGCGGCCCGGCACGGCGGTTTGAAGAAAAATAAAACTGAAAAATTTTCCTGATGCAAAACCCGCAGGCGGGTGCGGTGTAGCGCCGTTTTTGTCGGTGAGACGTTTATTTTGTCGGGCTGTGGCTGCACCAGCGCCACGCTGTGCGGGTGATCCATTTGAGGGTAATACGTCGAATGGTTGCGTCTGTGCGGCTCTCTGAAGGCGTTCTGTGCGGTCTGGTGACAGGCATAAAAAAACCCGCTGAGTTAGCGGGCTAAAAGTGATGGTGATTAACCTATGACGGGCGAGTATTTCGCGGCCAGCGCCGTGGCCTACGTGGCACACTGTCCGATTGCGGCACTGTTGGTTGGCTGCCCGGTAGACGGGTGCGTGAGGCCGCTAATAGCACGACCCGGCTTTGGGCATTCGGCATGCTGATCGGCAATACCGACATGCACGCCGGTAACCTGTCATTCATCAGTCGCCATGGCCGTCCATACCACCTCGCGCCGGCTTATGACATTCTGCCGATGGGCTTTGCGCCCAGAGCGGGCGGCGCCATCGTGAATACGCTGCGGCCTGCGTCCCTGCCGGAAGTGGTCAGCAGCGATACATGGCGGGAAGCGCTAGCTTTGGCGGAGGAATTTTTGTCTCTGGCGAACAGTTGCGATGGCTTCTCCGATCATTTTGTGCCCTGCCTAGCCGCGTTACAACAGCATCTGGATGAGGCCCGATCGCGCATCGCCCGACTGGGCTAAGCGCGTTTCCTGATTGATAATTTCTTCAAAGCTGCATCCTCGAAACAGGCGGTGATTAACCGCCTCGCACCCGTTTTTCGCTCCCGCAACTTTGCAAAAGTAAAACGATCGGTTTACTTTTTAAGGTATGCGTAAAAAACAACACATCCTGAACGCTGCCGAGCGGCTGTTCTACAACAACGGTTTTCATGCCACCAGCACCGATTACATTTGCCGTGAGGCGAAGGTCTCCACGCGTACGCTCTATCAGCACTTTCCGTCGCGCGAGCGGTTAACTGCCGCGGTGATGACCGCGCGCCGGCAGCGCTTTGCCGATTTATTGTCAGAGCCAGACGATCCGGTAGCCATCAGCCAGCTGTTTTCGGTGCTGGAACAGTGGATGCAGGCGGAAGGATCGCTCGGCTGCTTTTTTGCCAAAGCGTACGGTGAGTATGCGGAGCAGGATGCTGAGCTGGCGGCGCAGGCGCTGGATTATCGCTACTGGCAGCGCGGCTACATCCGTGCCTGCGTGGCGCACTCGCACAGAAATTCGCCGTCAGCGCTGGCCGATGCCATCTGGATACTGTTTGAAGGGGCGATTATGGCCGGGTTGGTTGACGGTCCGCAGGCCGCGGTCACTGCGCGTCTGGCGGCTGAGCAACTGATGGCGAATACGCCATGAAAGCTTCACTCCGCCTGACGCTAAGCGGCTTTATGCTGATCGCCGTGACCTACGGACTGGCACGTTTTGCCTGGGGAATGATGATGCCGCAGGTGGCGCAGCAGATCAGCTTCAGCCCGCGCGCATCGGGCATGCTGGCCGCCTGCAGCTATCTGGCTTACTGCCTGGCCACGCCCGGCGCCACGCTGCTGCTGGCGCGCTGGGGCGTGCGCAGCACCGCCATACTGGCAGCGCTGACGGCTATGTTCGGCTTACTGCTGCTGGCCGCTGCCAGCAGCGCATGGCTGATTGCCGGTGGGCTGCTTATCGCCGGTCTCGGTGCCGGACTGGCTTCGCCGGCGCTCGCCAGTGCCGTGAGCCGGCAAATTGACGCGTCGCGGCAAACCGCCGCTAATACGCTCATCAACGCCGGCACCGGCGCGGGCATTATTGTGTCAGTGCCCATTTTTATGCTGATGCCCGGCGGCTGGCGCGCGGCCTGCTGCTGTTTTGCCGCGCTGGCGTTAATCAGCCTGTTGCTGGCACGCTATTGCCTGCCCGCCGGTCGTGCCGATCCACCGGGATCGCCGGTTGGCTGGCGCGATCGGCTGCACAATCATGCGCTGCAGCGGGTGATTATCATCGCTTTTCTTAGCGGTGTCGCCAGCGCGGCGTGGTGGTGTTTTGGACCGGATGTGTTACGCCAGCACAGCCACCTGAACGAAGGCCACGCCAGTATGCTGTGGCTGGTTAGCGGCGCGGCCGGCATTCTCGGCGCGCTGACCGGCCCGCTGGCACGCTGCATCGGTATGCGTCAGGTATACTGGCTGGCGCAGCTGGCGATGGCCGTTCCGCTGCTATTGCTGGCGGCACTCACCCACTTTAGCTACTGGCTGGTACCGGCGGCGGCACTGTGCGGCGCGGGATATGTCACGCTGTCGGGTATTCTGCTGGTTGCGGGTGCCGCCGCCACGCCACAGAATGCGGCCTCTGGCGTGGCGGCGGCGTTTCTGACGCTGGCGATTGGGCAAATTGTCGGGGCGATACTCTTTGCGCAGATCTACAGCAGCAGCGCCGCCACAGCCCTGCTGCCGTTCGCTGCCATCCCGGTTGCGCTGTTGTTTCTGATACCGGCTAACCCGCCACAGCGCGCTGACGCTTAACGTCCGGTGGTGAGCCAGCGGCTGAGGATGCCGGCACTGGAGTAGCCGCGAATGATCGCCGCGTAGCTGTCAAAGCGATTGCTCACTTCGCTCACCTGGTTGTTATACAGATCGCTCTCGGCGCTCAGGACATCCAGCAGCGAGCGGCGTCCGAGGTGATACCACTGATCGAAAAAGTCTTTGCGGATGCGGTCAGACTCGACAATCAGACTCTTATACAGCGCGGCGCGATCGGCCATGGAGTGTGCATCCTGGCTGGCGGCGCGCACGCGATTTTCCAGATCACGTCGCTGCTCCTGTACCTGCTGACGGCTGGCTTCGGCGCGTTTAATCGCCGCAATCTCCTGCGCGTTGGTTGAACCACCGCGGAACAGGCCCCAGCTAACGTTGATGCCGGTTTGCCACGCCTGCTGGCGACCGAGCTGATCCTCACGCGTGCTTTTGGTTACCGTCCAGTTGAGTTTTGGCAGGCCGGAAGCTTTAATCGCCTCCGCTTCTTTAAACCCCGCTCGCGTTTCCGCGCTGGCGCGCAGGATCAGCGGATGATAATCCAGGCTGGCCAGCTGACGATTGAGATCGCCAAAATTCATCGCCCAGCGATCGCTGGCTGGCAGCGTCACGCGACTGTTGCCCATCAGGCGGTTCAGCGTGATCTCGACATCGCGCGCGCGCGACTCGGCATTCTCCAGATAGCTCTGCGCCTGCAGCAATCGGCCTTTGGCCTGCGTCAGCTCGCTGCGGCGGCCTGTATCCGACTGCACAATGCCGCTCAGCATGGTAGTCAGTTCGGTCATGCGCGCCACGTACTGCTGGCTGATGGCAATGATCCGCTGCTGCTTGTTCCACTCAATCAGCGCGTTGCTGACCTGCATCGCCAGCTCTTCACGCTGCGCCTGCGCCGCCTGCTGCGCCGAGGTCACGCGCTCTTCGCGGCTCTCGATGGTGCGGCTGGTCTGACCGAAATCAATCAGGTTGGTCGCCATCGACACGCCGAGCGCCGGCACGTTGCTCTGACTACCGTCGCTTTTTACCCCGCCACCAAACTCTTTGGTCGCCGAGCTGGCGCTGACATCCAGCTGCGGCCAGCGCTGCCCTTTCGCCTCATCCACGCTGGCGGCGGCGGCATCGGTCTGCGCCACGGACGATTTCAGCGCCGGGCTGATGCGCCAGGTGATGCGCGCGGCCGAGAGGAATTTCTGCCGCAGCTCGGATTCAGCCACGGTTTCATCCACCGCGCCGCTCAGGCTGACCGGTGAACGCGCCACGGCGGCATCGGCGGCAGTGGTTCTGGTTTCCGCTACTGGCGGACTGACATAACTGAACTCGCTCTGTGCTTTTACTTCTGCTTCATTCACCGGCACCGGCGCAGGCTGCTGTGGGTTGAAAGTGCGTACCGATTTCAGCAGCGGATTCGTCTGCCTGGGTTCCGGCTGGCGCTGCTCCTCCGTCAGAAAACCGCCGCCCTGTACCGGCTGCACTGGCGGTGGTGCAATCGGCGCTGCTGGCGCTGGGGCCGGTGAAGGTGCCGGCGCTGGTGCCGGCTGAGCGCGTGGCGCGGCGACCGGTGGTGCAACCGGCGCGGCCTGAGGTTGCGTAAACATCGGTTGCGGTGCCGGCGCGGTTGCAAAGCGCTGGGCTGGCGCAACGGGCACGCGCTGTACCGGCACGCTGCGTACCGGTGCCGCAGCGGGGGCGGCCGGGCGATGTCCGCTCATCTCGGCAAACATCATCAGTTCACTGGTCGAATCGGCCATTACGCTGATGGCCGGAGCCATCATGACCGTAATGCAACCGGCAAGCAAAGAGAGGCGCCGCGCCGCTGCGCGACGGTGCATATTATTATTTTTCATGGTTATTAACGCTCGCGGAAGGCATCTTTCGCCTTAAGTACCGGCTTCAGCAGGTAATCAAGGATGGTTTTCTCGCCGGTGCGGATTTCCACCGTGGCCACCATGCCGGGAATGATCGGCAGATCTTTATTGCCTGCGTGCAGCGTGCTTTTATCGGTGAGGATCAACACGCGGTAATAAGTGTCATCCGGGCGGCCGGAAGCGGCTTTCTGATCGTCTTTCAGCGTATCCGGACTGATGTATTCCACATGGCCATCCAGTCCACCGTAGATGGCGAAGTCGTAGGCGGTGATTTTCACTTTGGCCGGCAGCCCCGGACGCAGGAAGGCGACATCAGAAGGACGGATTTTCCCCTCCACCAGCAGTTGCTCTTCCAGCGGCACGATTTCCAGGATGTGCTCACCGGGCTGAATGACGCCGCCGATGGTGTTGACGCGCACGTTTTTCACCGTGCCGCGCACCGGTGCGGTAATGGTGGTGCGCTCGACCACGTCCGCGCGGCCAATCAGGTTTTCGCTTACCTGGCTGAGCTCCAGCTCCAGCCGCGCCAGTTCGGTGTTGGCATCAGACTGGTAACGGTTACGCCGCTCGACAATCTGCGCCTGGATGTCGTTCGCCTGGCGCTGCATGCGCAGCAGTTCAACCTCAGACAGTAATCCTTTCGCCGCCAGCGGCTCCGCCAGGCGAATTTCACGCATCGACAGGGCATAGCTGCGCTGCAGTGAGTTAATGCTGTCGTTCAGCGCGCGCTTGCGTGATTCATAGGCTTTGGTCTCCTGCGCAACCACGGCGGGATCGCTCTGCACTTGCTCGTCAAACGTCAGCGGCTGCGCGTAGGCTTCGGCACGCAGACGCGCAATGCTGCCCTTCAGGCCAATCACCTTGCTCAGCGCCTCACGATAGCTTGATTGCGCACGCGTCGGATCGATTTTCAGCAGGACGTCGCCCCGGTTGACCACCGTGCCTTCACGCACGTTCATTTCGGCGAGAATGCCACCTTCCAGACTCTGAATCACCTGCTCGCGGCTGCGGGAAATCACTTTTCCGTCGCCTTTGGTGATCTCCTCTACCCGCGCATAGTTTGCCCAGGTGAGACCGATGCCAATCACCGCGATGATGATCCACATCACCAGTTTCGATCCCGGCGTGGTTTGCGACAGCAGGGACGCCTGCACGTCATTCATGAATTCGGCATCCGCAGCTGAGAGATTTTTGCTGCGGCTGCGCCATGGCATTAACTTGATCATACTGCGGCCTCCTCTGCCGCGGCGACGGCGGGCTCTGACGTTGCCGAAGCATCGTTAGCCGGCGCGGGTGCGCGCGCCGCCTGCTCTACCGCCTGACGCGGCGGCTGGCGGGTTTTACCTTTACCTTCCAGCGCGGCCAGCACCTGCTCTTTCGGGCCATCCGCGACAATTTTTCCTTCCTCAACCACGATGATGCGGTCGACCAGCGCCAGAATTGACGGACGATGCGTCACGACGATCAGCGTGTGGCCTTCGCTGGCGCGACGCAGATGCGCAAGGAACTGGCTTTCGGTCATGCTGTCCATGGCGCTGGTCGGTTCATCCATCAGCAGCACTTTGGGCCGCGTCAGCAGGGTTCGCGCCAGCGACACTAACTGACGCTGACCGCCCGACAGCCCTTCACCGCCCTCACCGACCGACAGGTTGATGCCGCTCGGATGGCGCGCCGCCACGTGATCGAGACCGGTCAGATTCAGCACACGCAGCAGTTCATTCGCGGTGGCATCCGGCCGGCCAATCATCACGTTCTCGCGCAGCGTGCCGTAGAACAGGCGCGCATCCTGGCTGACGAAGCCCACTGCTTTGCGCCAGTCGGCCGGATCGATCTGGTTAACATCGAGTCCGTCGGCGGAGATCTGCCCTTTCACCGGCTGATACAGACGCGCCATCACGCGTAACAGCGTCGATTTACCGCTACCGATGCGGCCAAGAATCGCCACGCGCTCACCGGCCTTAATGGTCAGCGAGATATCTTTGAGGATTTCCGGATTGGGCTTCATCGGCGGTGCCGGATAGGAGAAGCTGACATTGCTCAGCGAGATCTCGCCGGTCAGCGGCGGATCGGTCAGGTAGGTTTTGCTGCTGTCGCGATCGACCGGCATCTCCATCAGCTTATTCAGCGAGGTCAGCGCCGCTTTGGCCTGCTGATAACGCACCGCCAGACCAATCACCTGACCCAGCGGGCCAGTGGCGCGGCTGGCCAGCATCACGGTGGCGATCATCGCACCCATGGTGAAGGTGCCAGCGTTGATCAGATAAACCCCGGCCACCACCAGCATCACGGTCTGAAACTGCTGCAGAAAGGTCACCACGCCGGTTGCCAGCGTCGAATAGCGTTTTGACTTCATTGAGTTAGCCGACTGCAGCGCGCTGAAGTTCTCCCAGCGGCGCTGCATATGCGCTTCACCGCCCACGGCTTTCAGCGTTTCCATGCCTTCAACCGACTCAATCAGCACGCCCTGTTTCAGCGACGCATCGCGCAGATTCTCTTTCATGATGCGCGCCAGCGGCCACTGGATCGCGGCGCTGACGATGATGATCAGCGGGATCATCATCAACGGAATAATCGCCAGCGGACCGCTGATAAAGAAGATCACGCCGACGAACATCAGGATAAACGGCAGATCCGAAATCGCCGCCAGCGTCGCCGAAGCAACAAAATCGCGCACCGATTCGTATTCACGGATCTGGTTGGCGAAAGTGCCTGATGAGGCCGGCTTGTGCTCCATCTGGATCGACAACGCCTGACGGAACAGCATGCTGCCCAGCACCAGGTCGGCCTTTTTGCCCGCCATGTCCAGCAGATGCGCCCGCACAAAGCGGGTAATGGCTTCGAAGATCATGGCGATGGTGACGCCAATCGCCAGCGACCACAGCGTAACAAACGCCTGGTTCGGCACCACGCGATCGTAGACGTTCATGGTGAAGAAGATGCTGGAAAGTGCCAGTACGTTGATCAGCACGGCGGCGATGGCGGCGCTGCGGTAGTAACGGCGGTAGCGCCACAGGGTGCTGAACAGCCAGTGGCCTTTGACCTCCGGCAGCATTTCGCTGGCGCGCTCATCCAGTACCGCCGCCGGTTTCGCCATCACCGCAAAGCCGGCGTAAATCTCGTTGAGCTCCGCCAGGCTCATCTCCACCGCTTTATCACTCACCTCCGGCATGATCAGCTGGAAGCGCAGCTCGCGCTGATTCTCCTCATTGGTGTGAATGCGCC
Organism: gamma proteobacterium symbiont of Scutellera amethystina; assembly: GCF_059730845.1. NCBI lineage: Bacteria > Pseudomonadati > Pseudomonadota > Gammaproteobacteria > gamma proteobacterium symbiont of Scutellera amethystina. Next base: position 549,833 of record NZ_AP035935.1, on the reverse strand, counting down.
GCGACAGCACAATGCAGCCGCCGCCGTTCTGCCGCAGCAGTATCATCGGCATCAGCTGCTCCGGCAGATCCTGCAGGCGGCGTTCGACCATGCCGCCGGTAATGCCAGCGTTCTCCAGGGCGGTCATGGCCTGTGACGGCGACAGCAGCGTCGCTTTCGGCAGGCCGGCGACCAGCGCCTCTTCACTCTTCTCGCGTTTGTAGTGTTTGCAAATCCACGCCACGCTTTTTAACAGCGTGTCATCCACGGTGGTTTCGATACGAGCAACAGAACGCGCATCCTGCTCCACGGCATTCTGCTTCTGGTCCATCATTTCCCGACTCCTGTAAACCTGACAAAAAACGGTGGACGCATCGTCCACCGCAGACTTTTCTTTGAATTGGGAAAATTCTGACAGAAGGCAGCTTTCAGGCCGTCCAAGACTTGTCTCAAACGGTGGAGAATATTTATGAATAAAGTGGGCAAAGCCCGATTGAATGCGGTCTGGCGACCGATCGATTGCAGAATAATCGCGGCGCTGTTGAGCGCTGTCCTGGGCGTGTTATCTTAGCTGCTCGCTTTACTGCAACCGGACAAAGAGCAATGGCAAAACAGCGGGTAGGTATCGTATTTGGCGGCAAGTCGGCTGAACATGAAGTGTCGTTACAGTCGGCCAAAAATATTCTTGAGGCGATCGATAAAAACAAATACGACGTGGTTCTGCTGGGGATCGACAAACAGGGCGAGTGGCATCTCAATGACGCTTCAGGCTTTCTGCTCAACGCCGACAATCCGGCGCTGATTGCCCTGAACCGCTCCGGTGAAAACGTGGCGCTGGTGCCCGGCAGCCGCGCGGAACAGCTGATTACGCGGCAGCAGGCGCAGCCGCTGTCGCAGCTGGATGTCATCTTCCCGATTGTGCACGGCACGCTGGGCGAAGATGGCTCGCTGCAGGGACTGCTGCGCATGGCCAATCTGCCGTTTGTCGGGTCGGATGTGCTGGGTTCCGCGGTCAGCATGGACAAAGATTTCACCAAACGCCTGCTGCGCGATGCCGGCCTGAAAGTGGCGCCGTGGCTAAGCGTCACCCAGACGCAGCGCGCGACGCTGGATGTGCAGGCGGTGATCGCGCGCTTTGGCCTGCCGCTGTTTATCAAGCCAGCCAATCAGGGATCATCCGTTGGGGTGAGCAAAGTGACGCAGCCGGACGAATTCGACGCAGCGCTGGATCTGGCGTTCCGCTTTGACCGCAAGGTGCTGATTGAACAGGGCATCAGCGGCCGTGAGATTGAGTGCGCGGTGCTGGGTAACGAGGCGCCAGAAGCCAGCCCGTGCGGTGAAATTGTGGTGCACGACGCCTTCTACTCGTATGACACCAAATATATCAGCGAGAGCGGCGCGCAGGTGGTTGTCCCGGCTGACATCAGTGCGGAAGCCAGCGAGGCCATTCGGGCTGTAGCGATTACCGCGTTCCAGGCGCTGGAGTGCTTTGGCATGGCGCGCGTCGATGTGTTCCTCACCGAAACGGGCGACATTATTGTCAACGAAGTGAATACTTTACCCGGCTTCACCAACATCAGCATGTATCCCAAACTGTGGCAGGCGGCCGGCCTGAGCTACAGCGATCTGATTACCCGCCTGATTGAGCTGGCGCAGCAGCGGCATCAGCAATCCAGCCAGCTGAAAAGCAGCGTGTAACCTGCGATGGCGTGGCTCAGGCCACGTCATGCGCCATGCTGCGCGGCGCGATTGCCGGTGAGGTCTGATTGCGGCCGTTGCGCTTGGCAACGTAAAGGTGTTTATCAGCCGCTGACACCAGCCGGTTGATTACCCCCGGCCATTCACGTTCGTTAACCGCACCGCCGCGCGCCAGGCCGAGGCTGACCGTCACGGTCACGGTGTTGCCCTGAATCCAGAACTTCTCTTTCACCATTGCCTGACGAATCACTTCAGCCAGCTGAAACAGCTGGCTGTGGGTGTAATCAAACACCACCACCACGAATTCTTCGCCGCCAAAGCGGCACACCAGGCCACGACTGCCGACCACGTGCTGAATACGACGCGCAATCTCCTCAAGCACGCCATCGCCGGCATCATGGCCGAAATTGTCATTAATGGCTTTGAAGTAGTCGACATCCAGCATAATCACGCCGGCTTCACGCTGCAGGGAAAACGGCTGCTGGCGCAGGTTTTCATACAGGCCGGAGCGCGACAGTAGCTGGGTGAGGAAATCGTAATTGGCGCGCAATGCCAGCCGATGGTTAAGCTGGCGAATGGCGTCCATGCTCACTGCCACCAGCAGCGGGCTGAGCGCCACGGTGGCCACGCCGAGCCGTGCAGAAGTGAGATGGCTGATGGGCAGCAGCGAATCATCGCCCTGAATATTCATCACGCCGTGCGAGACCAGCACAATCTCGGTGATGCCGGTGAACAGAATCACCAGGCTGGTGATCGGAATCGGCAGAACAATGGCGCACCAGATCAGCGCCGGTACCGGGAAGGTCAGACTGCCCGCGCCACCAATCAGCGCCCCCACCGTGAGCGACAGCGCCACGGCGAGCAGCGGCAGCAGCCTGGCCGGATGAATCAGCGTCCGCAGCGGCACGCTGCGCAGCGGACGCGTCAGCATCACCGGCAGCAGCATCAGCGAGGTGGAGAACTGCTCGCTGAACCAGTCGGCCCACGCCACCACAAAGCGCGCGTTGAAGTCGATATCCTGCGCCCACGCCCCCCAGGTGGCGCAGGCTGCCGCGCCGAGCAGGCACGCCGGAAAGATGCGCATGGCGTTGAACACCTGGCTGTTTGCGGTTGGCGATTGCAGATGCTTAATCAGCATGCTGACTGACACCAGAATAAACAGGATATTGGCAAAATTAATCGTCACCGCTGGCAGTGCCCAGCCGGAAAAAACCGTATCGTTGAAAATCATGGCGGCAAAACACACCAGATAACTGGAGGTGGTGTGTAAAAACGGGTTGCGCACCATCAACCCGGCGATAAGGGCATTCACTGGCCAGAACAGGGAAAACTCTTCGGGAATACGCAGGTGGCTGCCAATAAAGCAGAAGAACAGCGTAATAAGACACAGCGAAAGAGCATTCTTTTTAACATTATTCTCTTCAAACAGCTTAACGCGCATACGTCTGAACCCTGTAACCTGAAATCGCTGCCATCCGTCGCTGGCATCAGCAATCATTTAACCTGAAAAATCCGTGCGATAATTCGCTAATTAAACCGGTGTTCGTCGCCCTGCTCTGCGACTGAGCGGCGCTCACTCTGCCATGAAAGCCAGAGACGAGCTACCGGCCCCGCCGGCAGCATGTGAAACAGGCAGGCGCAGTGAGCGGCAATTATGCCGTATAAATAAAAAAATCGGATATCCGGGATATCCGATTCTGGCGAAAAAAACTGCATGACTGCGCGCGGAAACGTTATTTCACCGCCACCGGCCACTGGCTCAGCCGGATGCCGCGCTCACCGGCGCTATCCCCGAAATCCTGCAGCACCGCTTTCACGTCCGGATCCATATACTCGGCGTTATCGTGATCGACAATCACCACGCTATTTTCCGGGATCTCCGCCAGCAGCCCCTGCAACTTCGGGTTGTGCATAAAGGTCAGGTTTTGCTGAAAGCGCAGCACGTAATGGTCGTCATAGCGGGTAAGTTGCAGCGCGTTGCGATGGCTTTGGTAGATGCTGCACAGAATCTGCGTCGCGATACCGATACCAATCCCGGCCAGCATGCCAAACACAATGATACCGCCGATGGTGGCAAGAAACGGCACGTACTGCTGCGCGCCCATGCGAATCTGTTCGACGAACAGGCGCGGCGTTGCCAGCTTATAGCCGGTATACAGCAGCACCGCCGCCAGGCTGGCGAGCGGAATCGCGTTAAGCAGAGCGCTGAACCACAAGCCACAAATCAGCAGCAGCACGCCGTGCAGCAGAATCGACAGTTTGGTTTGGGCACCCACGCTGACGTTGACCGAACTGCGCACAATCACCGCGGTAATGGGCATCGCCCCGAGCAAGCCGGCGGTCAGGTTACCGATGCCCTGCGCGAACATCTCTTTATTCGGTGACGGCGCCGGGTGCTGCGGACGCAGTTTTTTCAGCGCCTCCTGGCTGAGCAGCGTTTCAAGGCTGGCCACCAGCGCCAGCGTAATCGCTACCACCCACACCGACGGATTCTGCCACGCCAGCCAGTCAGGAGTTTCCAGCTCCGCCACCAGCGCCGACATACTGTCAAACGCCGGCAGTACGATACGCGGCAGGCCTTCGCCGAGGCTGGGAAACAGGCGATCGCCTAACACCGTGGCGAGGCAGCCAAACAGCACCGCCACCAGCGGGCCGGGGATCCAGCTCAGCGCTTTAACCGCTTTGATCGCGGGCGTGGTCCACAGCCACAGAATCAGCAGCCCGCTACCGGCCACCAGCATCGCGCTGAGCGAAAACGCAAACTCCCCGCTGACCAGCGACTGCAGACCGGCATCGCTCGCGGCGCCCAGCGCTACCGGAATCTGCTGCATAATCAACAGCAGGCCAATGGCCGCCAGCATCCCTTTGATGACACTGCCCGGCACCAGCGAGATAAAACGACCGGCGCGCAGCAGGCCGAGCATGCACTGCAGCACGCCAGCCAGAATCAGCGCAGTGAGAAACGCGGAAAAGCTGCCGAGCGTCTGGATTGAGGCCACAACAATGGTCACCAGCCCCGCCGCCGGGCCGCTCACGGCAAAGCGCGAGGGACTGAGCGCGGTAACCAGCAGACCGCCGATCACCCCGGTGAGCAGACCGGCAAAGGGCGGCAGACCGCTGGCCTGCGCGATGCCCAGACACAGTGGCAGCGCCACCAGAAACACCACCAGACCAGCAGGAATATCCTGACGAAGCGTTTGCAGATTCATGATGAGGGTTCCTCTGACGATTGCTGTATTAACTCTTTCAGATGGCCGGACTGCAGGTCATAAACGCAGCCAAATACATCCAGCTGCTGTCCGGCCTGCCAGGCCTGTTGCACCGGCTCGCAGCGCACCAGCTGGCTAAACTGGGCGATGACATTGGCTTCAATCAGCCGGTTAAGCTTGCTGCTCTCCTCTTCCTGCGCGGGACTGGCGTGATAGGCCACCAGCCCGTGCTGCAATGCGCGCCGCAGCGCGGCAATGCGCCTGGCGAGCGCCGAATCCTCCTGCGCTAACGGGCTGGCAGGCAGACCCAGCGCCGCCTGCACGCCGCCGCAGCCGTAGTGACCGCACAGCACAATGCGCTCGACGCCGAGATAAAAAATCGCGTACTGCAGCACGCTGATAAAGTTGTCATCATCGGGTAGTACCATATTGGCGATATTGCGGTGCACGAATAGCTCGCCCGGATGCGAGCCGGTCAGCACTTCTGCCGGTACGCGACTGTCGGAACAGCCAATCCATAAGGAGTGGGGTTTCTGCTGATGCAGATATTGTTCAAAGTAATCTGGATTACGCTCGCGGCGCTGGAGTGCCCAACTGCGATTTTTCGCTAATAAGGGTTTAAGGGTCGTCACAATTATCTTCTCTCTGTATCCGCAAATAGCGCTTCCGGGCAAATAAATGCATGGCGCAGCACGGTTTTAGCGTTCTGTGGCAGGTGAATACGGCGCTTTCTCACAGAAATTGGTTATAGACGCTTATGAATTGATTTGCACCAGGAATATTTCAGCCCGGCAGAAGAAGCGACCTTATGTAAAATAAGTGTCAGCAAATGTCATGAAAAAGTAAGTTAATGCAAGTGACGCAATCAGCAGGAATTTCATTAAAAATAAATATAATCAGTCTATTAATAATATTTTTTAAAACGCATTTCGGATGCACTGACAAATATATACACGTAAAACTTTTGCGCCTTTACGCTGGTATGGTGGATTACACTCTGCTCGCTGAGAAAAATCCTAATTACTAAATTTATGAATAGTGATATTCGCTGGTTTTAACGTTATTCGCGATGATATTTCACTGAAGGCGGCGGAAGGATTAAGTAAGAGATCGGGAAAATGATAAGCAGAATAATAATTACAAAGAAACGTAAATATCACTGGCGCTAACCGCCTGCGATAAGCGCCCGCCAGGGCAGGCGCTATTTCGCTTGACGAATTATTTACCGTTCCAGGCTTTCATGCGGGATTCACGCACCTGCAGCTGCTGTTCCGGGGTTAACTTATTGTAGTTTTCAGCCATGCCGCTCTCCCAGTCGCCGTACAGTGGATTGGGCAGCACAATGAACTGGGTGCCAAAACGCTGATGGTTGAGCGTGACAAACTGCTGGCGCTGCGCGTTACCCTGATGCCAGGTGGCGCCGCCGAAGTCATTCAGGTTATCGCCGATATACAGCACCACGTTGTAGCCGGCATTTTTAATTGCGTCGAAACGCGCCTGTTTATTGGAATTGCCGGTACTGAGACGCACGGTTTTGTCGCTTACGCCGCTGAAGCCCAGCTTGTTGAGGTTATCGACCGTGGCCGCGTAGTCTTTCTGATCGCGGTTCGAGACGTAGAACATGGTGCCGCCGTGGCTATTCACGTAATTGGCAAATTCGACGGCACCGGGCACTGCGGTCGCCTGGCGCGCCTGCGTCCACGCTGACCAGGTTTTACCGGAGAACGGCTGGCCGTTTTTTGCCTGCCACGCGCTGTAGGCGCTGTTATCGATCATGGTTTCATCCAGATCAACAATCACCGCTTTGGGTTTGCCGGTGAGCGAAGGAGCGTTATCAAACGCCATGCGTGCCGTGTTGAACGCCTGCCAGCTCAGCGCCTGATATTCGCCAGACTGCTGGAACCAGTTGACTGCCAGCACCGACTGCTGACCGAGTTGCTGCTGAGCCTGCTGTTTTTGCGGTTGGGCACAGCCGGTAAGCGTCAGGGCAATCAGGCCCGCCGCGGCCAGCCAGGAGGTGTTTTTCATCATGTCGTCCTTAAGTGATTATGGTCAGTTTTTGTAAAGCTTTAAAAATGTAGCAGTTAACGTAAGCTGTGGGCAGAGGAAAACCGGGGTCAGGTCACAGGAGACACTTATGGATAATCGCGGGCCGCGCTCGGCGCTGCTGGAGAGTCAACGCTGGCTGGAGTATGCCTTTCAGCCTGCCGGTCAGCCGGCACCGGCCGCTGCGGCGTACGGACAGCAGCGGCACAGCGCAAAAGTGGTGTTGGCCGGACAAAACCGGCCGCCGAAAAGTTGTGAATCCGATGGGGTGATCGGTGACGATCATCGGCCGGTTGCGGTTTACACCGCTGACTGTCTGCCGGTGCTGTTTGCCGATGTGAAAACGCATCAGGTGGCGGCGGTGCATGCCGGCTTGCAGGGTACGCTCGGCGGCGTGCTGAGCAGTGCCCTCGATCAGCTGCTGGCGGGTGGCGCGACGCCGGCATCCCTGCTGGTGGCGATCGGTCCGGCGATCGGCCCGTGCTGCTATGAGCTGGGCGTTGATCGCATCGCACAGATGCAGCAGCGCCCGGATCTGCCGGCGTTAAGCTGGTCACAGCAACAGCCGCATAATCCGCAGGCAATCCGACCTCAGGCACAGGCGCATCATCAGGGAGTATGGTTTGATTTGCCTCAACTGGCGCAGGACCTGCTGTTACAGCGCGGCATCCCGGCGGCGCAGATTGATCGCGTGGCGGTGTGTACTTATTGCATGGCGGAGGCGGGATCGAGCTATCGTTATAACACCCATTTTGACAGCGGCTATCAGTCACGTTTCTCGTGGATTCGCCGCCGCGCGTAAGCACGCTTCACCTCCCTGTGAAGCGCGGGCCTTAGTGAATGATGGCGTTGAGCGCCAGCACACCGGCGAGGCCGAGGATGGAGATCAGCGTTTCCATTACCGTCCAGGTTTTCAGCGTTTCAACCACGCTCAGGTTGAAATAGCCTTTGAACAGCCAGAAACCCGGATCGTTCACGTGCGAGGCGATCACGCTACCCGAACCAACGGCCAGCACCATCAGCGCCGGATCGGTATGGGTGGCGGCAATGATCGGCGTCACGATGCCGGCGGTGGTGATCGCCGCGACGGTGGCCGATCCCAGCGCGATGCGCAGCATTGCCGCCACCGTCCAGCACATCAGCAGCGGTGACAGCGACGATCCTTTCATCAGATCGGCGATGTAATTACCGACACCGCTATCCACCAGCACCTGCTTAAAGGCACCGCCGCCGGCAATGATAAAGACGATCATGGCGATAGCGGCAATCGAATCGCCACACATATCCATCACCTGCTCCATTTTGCGCCCGTTGCGCAGACCCAAGGTAAACACCGCAATCACCACGGCGATAAACAGCGCCACCGCCGGGTTGCCGATAAATTCAAAGAACTGGCGCAGCGCATTCTCTTTCGGCATCGTCAGTTCGCAGACTGCCGCAATCGCCATCAGCACTACCGGAATCACCGCGGCAAAGATGCTGATAAAGAAGCCTGGCATCTCCTCTTCGGTGAAGATTTTAGGGTTATACAGCCCTTCCGGCGGCGACTTTTCGAAGCTTTTGAGGAATTTTGAGAAAATCGGGCCGGCAATGATCACCGTCGGGATGGTAATGATTAAGCCGTACAGCAGCGTGGTGCCGAGATTAGCACCAAAGATGGTGGCAATGGCGGTTGGACCGGGATGCGGTGGCAGGAAGCAGTGCGTCACCGACAGCGCTGCCACCATCGGCACGCCGACGTACAGCAGTGGCAGTCCGGCCGCCGCAACGATGGTGAACACCAGCGGCAGCAACAGCACAAAGCCGACTTCGTAAAACATCGCCAGGCCGACGATCAGCCCGGTGACCACCAGCGCCCACTGCAGCCGCTGTTTACCGAACGCGGCAATCAGCGTGGTGGCCACCCGCTGGGCAGCGCCGGTATCGGACACCAGCCGCCCGAGCATGGCACCAAAGCCGAGGATCATCGCCAGGCCGCCAAGCGTGGAACCAATACCTTTCTGAATCGAGGCCATCACATTGAGCGGCGTCATGCCTTCGGCGATACCTACCACCGCCGAGACAAACACCAACGCAATGAAGCCGTTGACCTTGAAGACAATCATCAGAACCAGCAGCAGTATCACACCCAGCACAATTATGGTTATTGGCATTTTTTATTATCCTTAGGAATACAGAGGGGTGTTTAAGGTTTAGGCGCGCGCCGGCAATTACGCCAGCCGCGCCACGGCATTACACGGCGACGCGCATACCGCCATCAACAAACAGCAGATGGCCATTGACGAAATCAGATGCGCCCGACGCCAGGAACACCGCCGCGCCAATCAGCTCTTCCGGCTTGCCCCAGCGTGCGGCCGGTGTACGTTTGGTCAGCCAGCCGGTGAAGGCCGGATCGTCAGCCAGCGTCTGGGTCATCTCGGTGACGAAATAGCCCGGCGCAATGGCGTTAACCTGAATATTGTGGCGCGCCAGCTCCACGCACATGCCGCGCGTCAGCATAGTGACCGCGCCCTTGGAGGCGGCATACGGCGTGATGGTGTCGCGCCCCAGTTCGCTCTGCATCGAGCCGATGTTGATGATTTTTCCGCGCTGACGCTGCACCATTCTTTTCGCCACGGTTTGTGACACCAGAAACACCGCTGTCTGGTTGACGGCAATCACGTCGTTCCAGTCCTGCTCGGGAAACTCGAGAAACGGCCGGCGGCGCTGAATGCCGGCATTGTTCACCAGGATATCAATCGCGCCCCACTGACTTTCAATCTCCTCCACCGCCTGCTGAACCTGCGCCAACTGCGTGACGTCAAAGGCCTTCGCCCGCGCGAGATAACCCAGCTCGCGCAGTTTCGCCGCGCCCTGCTCTGCGCCGTCCCCGGTGGTGGCGTTGATGATCACTTCCGCACCCGCCTCCGCCAGACCGCGCGCCAGCAGAAAACCGATGCCGCGCGCCGAACCGGTGAGCAGCACACGCTTGCCCGCCAGGGAAAATAGCTGACTCATACTGACTCCTTAAAACGTTAACTGGACTTTCGCCGCCCGGGTTTTATCACCGGCAAACTGCAGCGCCGCGTCGATATCCTGTAAGTCATATTCCCCGCTGAACAGCGGCAGCGGATTGACCACGCCGCGTGCCAGCCAGTCAACGGCAGTATTGAATTCGTGGGTGAAACGGAAAGAGCCGACCAGATTGATCTCTTTGGCGATCAGCGTCATCAGCGGGAAATCCGGAATGGTGCCGCCCATGCCAACCTGCACCAGCGTGCCTTTGGCGCATACCACGTCGAGACAGCGCTGCAGCGAAGACGGATGGCCGGAAGCCTCGAAAGCGACATCGAAGAAGCCTTTATCTGCAAGGTAAGGCGTGAAATCACCGTCAGCAGCGTGGAGCACCCCGGTCGCGCCCATCTGCTGCGCCAGGCTGAGTGAGCGTTCGCTGATATCGCTGCAAATAATCTCCGCGGCTCCGCGGGCTTTGGCAGCGGCGGCAATCAGACAGCCAATCGGCCCGACGCCGGAAATGAACACGGTTTTGCCGCTCAGATCGCCCGCCTGCTGCGTGGCATGGATGCACACGGCCAGCGGTTCAGCAAACACCATTACGCTGTCATCGGCCTCCTGCGGGAACGGCACGCACTGCGCGCTATCGACCACTTTGTATTGCGTGAAGCCGCCATCCACGTGCGGCAGATACATGGCGCTGCCGAAAAAGCGCATTGAGGTGCACTGATTTTGCTGCTCGCGCAGACAGTATTTACAGCTGCCGCACGGCTTTGAGGGATTGACCGCCACTTTTTGATTGGGCTGGAGCTGCGGATCGTCGCTCTCCACCACGTAGCCGATCACTTCATGGCCGAGGATCATCGGCATCTTCACTTCGAAGCTGCCGACTTTACCTTCCTGATAGTAGTGCAGATCGGACCCGCAGATGCCGCCGCGCGTGATGCGCACCAGCGTGCCGGTGCCGTCCCACTGCACCTGCTGCTGTGCGACGCTGACCTGTTTTTTGCCGGTAATGACGCAGGATTGCGTTTCAATGTTCATCGTAGCCCCTTCAGTGCTGTAGCAATGGGGGCTATCACAGCGGGATACGGCCGGCGAAACTGTGACGAACATCACTCAAAGCGATGTTACAAAACGGCTGTTACCGGGAACGTGATGCAGAGAGGCGGAAAAGCAGACGGCGGCCATTCCTGACCGCCTTAAACAGGGATTAGCTACCCGACATCAGGTCGTGACTGTATTTGAACAATTCCGAATCTGAGCGCAGGCCGAGCTTTTTCAGCGCCGACTGCTTTTGTCCGCTCACGGTTTTGCGGCTGCGTTTAAACTTCACGGCAATTTGCGACACGCTGAGCCCATCCAGAAAACAGCGCACCACTTCTACTTCGCGCGGGCTGAGGGTTTTGACCTTCTCGTACATATTGCCTTTGCTGGGGAGATCGAGGTTTTCGTTGATGGCGTCTTCATTCATCACGTAGAGGTTTTCCACCTCGTACGCCACTTCCTGTGACAGGAATAGCCGCCCCTGCGCCACCTGACGAATCGCCTGGACGATCTCCTGCATATTGTGGCTTTTTCCAATAAAGCCCTTAACGCCGGCGCTCAGCACCATTTTGACAATCGCCGGACTCTCCATGGACGATGAGATCAAAATCTTTTGCTGCGGATAGTGATTTCGCAGCTGTTTCACCAGGGCCAGGCCATCCAGTTCACGCTCGCCCAGCAAAAAGTCCAGCACCAGCACATCCACCGTGGTGCTGCGCAGCTGACTAAACAATTCATTACTTGAAGACCAGGTCCCGACCAGATGAATATCGGGTTCGTGTTTCAGGCATAACTCGAAAACGGTACGAACCATCGGGTGATCATCAAGGACAGCGACACGCACCTGTTTATTATGTGCATATACCATTCTTTTATTCCTTTATTACAGTCTCAATTTTGTCCAGTACTGATAACCACACCAGTGAAAATGACCTGAAAGTATGCGCTGACCGCTGCCGGGAAAATCGCTTGCAACGGTTTAAACCAAACGTCACCAGGTTAACAAAAATTAGAATTTTGCTTACGCGTTTAACTTATTACCGCTAATTAAAAGGTAGTTTTACCGGATGAATGGACAGCAGCGGTTAGCGGCCCCGGAAAAACTGCGAAAATTCTGACGTAACTCTGCGAATGGACCACATAAGAATTGTCTTGAAAGGTCATTTTATGGATAAACCGTTGAAATTTTTGAAATCAAAGTAAAAGCAATATCTAAAAAAAACCGAGAATGTTAATAATAAGTTAAACATTCGAGAATGGTCGCAAAATATCCTTAATGCGGCATTAGATCAGGCAGGCGGGAAAAATCTCTTTATACTCCTTTTCCCTTATCGGCATTAATGACTTTATTTTCTTCAGGAACGCACGGTGTTTAATCCTGTTAATTTCATCCGTCTGGCGGGCGTGGTCCTGTTTATTTTTTTTTGCGGCGCGCTGCAGGCGCAGGTCAAACCTTTGCAGCTTTTAGCGCGTTACGATACCGCACAGCCCGCTCTGCAGCTGGCTGAGCCCATCTCTTCTGCCTTTCGAAATAAAGTGATTAAAGTCGCAGTGGCCGGTAAATCACAGCCACCGATATATATGGATACCGATACGCGCCGCTTCGAAGGCCTGAGCGCCGACTACCTGTCGCTGATTCAAAGCATGCTGGAGACCAGCATTGAGCTTTATCACTTCCCCAGTCATAGCGCCGCGCAGCAGGCGGTGCTGAAAGGCGAAATGCATATGCTGGCGATTTACGTCGCCCAGCCGTCGTCACCGTCGCAGCCGCTGCTGGCCAGCGCCCCGTGGATGCTGGATTACAGCGTGATGGGGCTGAAGACCGACAGCGACCTTTTTCTCAATAACGGCATGCCCGAGCAAATTGCCTGGTCAGGCACGCCGCTGCAGCGCCAGTATCTGGAAGAGACGTACGAAAACGCGCAGCTGGTGCGTTTCCCGGGCTACTATGATGCCGTCGCCGCCACCGTTTATGGTCAGACGGCGCGCGTCTGGGGAAATGCGGCGACGCTGACGCACCTCAATCGCTATCTGTTTGCCAACGCGCTCACTATTCTGGCCGACGAGCATACAATTCCGCTTAACGTCGGTTTCGGCATCAGTCCGCTATATCCTGCGCTGGCCGACGCCATCAACCAGGCGCTGCCGCAGATTCCGCTGTCTATCCGCATGCAGATTGCCAAACGCTGGCAGCTCGATCCCCATCATGTACTGCAACGCAATCCGCTGGCGCTCACCGCCGACGAAGAGCAGTGGCTGCAAAACAACATTCACATCGAGACCACCTTGCCGCTGGCGCAGGCACCGCTCAGTAGCCGGACGCCGGCAGAGCAGTTTCGCGGCATGGCGCCGGACGTGCTGGAGCTGATCACCAGCCAGACCGGCCTGAATTTTGTAGCGCACGCCAGTCATGAACACCCCGGCGGACGTCCTTTGCCAAAGCTGTTTCCGCTGGAAATTCTGGAGCCACAGTTCGAAGCACAACCGGCTCTGATTACGCGTCCGTGGCTGGTTTCGCATTGGGTGATCATCCGCAATCAGCAGCCGGGAAACATTATGGCGCGCGACACCTTTCCGTTTGGTTCGGCGCTGATGCTAAAAAATCCGCTGATGAAAAGCTGGCTGCAGGAGCACTATCCGCACCTGTCGGTCAGCGATACCGATCGTCCGCTGGATGCGCTGCGCCAGCTGCTGGCGCGCAAGGTCGATGCGGTGATCGTGCCGAAAATTTTTGCCGACTACCATCTGCGCAACCATTTTGGCAGCGGGCTGATCGTCGAGGGTACGCTGGGCGCCGATCCCGCACGCTTTGTGATGCGCGTAGAGCCCGGCAATGAGACGCTGATCAGCATTCTCGATAAAGCGTTGCTGGCCATCCCGCCGGAAACGCTGTTTAAGCTAATGGCGCAGTGGCGTCAGGCGGAACCGCCGTTTCTCAGCAGCTCGTGGCAGAATTACAAGCAAACGATTCTGCTGATCGTTTCGGTATCGCTGGGATTGATTCTGTTGATCCTGCTGTGGAACCACCATCTGCGCAAAGTGATTCAGCAGCGTATGCAGGCAGAGAATGCGCTGAAAAATCAGCTCAATTTTACCCACACGCTGTTTAATGACTCGCCGGTGGCAATGTACATCCGCGATAAGCAAACGCGGCTGGTGGACTGTAACAATGCCTATCTGCGCTTTTTGCACATCAAACGCGACGAGGTAATCGGTAAACGACTGTCGGACGTGTTCAACACCAATAACGCCAGCATTCATACCATTGAAGATGGTTACCAGCAGACGCTGCTGGATGGAGAAGCGGTAATGCGCGACGTCCAGCTGATGTTTGGCCAGCAGGCCTTCCATCTGTATCACTGGACGCTGCCGTTTCGCGATCGGCTGGGGGAAGTTGCCGGGGTGATCGGCGGCTGGGTCGATGTCACCGAACGTAACGCGCTGCTGCAGGAGCTGCAGCTGGCCAAGGACACCGCAGACAAAGCCAACCGCTCCAAAAGTGAGTTTCTCGCCAGCATGAGCCATGAGATCCGCACGCCGCTGCACGCCATCATTGGTTTGCTGGAGCTGGAAACCCGCTCGCAGCCGTGTGAGACGCTGTCAGAGAATATTCGCGTCGCCTACAGCTCGGCGCGCGCGCTGCTGTCGCTGATTGGCGATATTCTCGATCTGTCGAAGATCGAATCTGGCCAGTATCAACCCACGCCGGAAACCGTTTACCTGCCGGATGTTATCGATCAGGCGGTGACGCTGTTTCGCAACAAAGCCGAAAGCAAAGGGATCGATCTGCGCGTAGAGATGGACATCGCGGCCTATTGGGTACAGACCGATCCGCTGATGATCAACCAGATCCTGTCTAACCTGTTGAGTAACGCTATTAAATTTACCGATCGCGGCAGCGTAACCGTGGTGCTGATGCAGGGGATTGGCCAGGAAGAGGAAGGTTGTGAGTTCGTCATAGAAGTGAGCGATGACGGCTGCGGCATGACCGAGGAGCAGCAACAGGCGATCTTTGAGCCATTTGTCCAGGTCGGGGAACGTCAGCAGCAGCAGATTGGCACCGGTCTTGGCCTGAGCATCTGCCGCAATCTGGCAGAGTTGCTGGATGGCGAACTGATTGTGGAGAGTACGCCAGGTGAAGGATCGGTGTTCTCCTTCTACTTCCGCGCGCCGGCCGGCGAACCGCGCGATCAAACCCAACCGCATCTGTCACAGCCGCTGGTCACCGACAAGCTGTCGGTACTGGTGATTGATGATCATGCGCCTAATCGTCTGCTGCTGGGCAAACAGCTGGAGCTGGCGGGCCACCAGGTGGTGGTGAGCGAGAGCGCCGTCGAAGCGCTGAAGCTGTGGCAGCAGGATCCGCTGCGCTTTGACTTAATCATTACCGACTGCAATATGCCCGGCATGAACGGGTTTGAATTTGCCCAGGCGCTGCGCCAGCATGAACGCCACCATCATCTGCCGCCGATCACGCTATACGGCCTGACCGCCTCCGCCGAGCAGCACATCATGCAGCGCTGCCTGCAGGCTGGCATGAACGACTGTCTGTTCAAGCCGCTGAATCTGGATACGTTGCTGGCGCAAATCACCCACTGTCCGCGCCGCACGCCAAACGCGCCTGACAACGAGGCAGCAGCCGTGACCGGGCAACCTGTTGCTGATACCGCCGTCGCCGCGCTGCCGGGCCCTGTGGCGGTTCCGACTTTTGCGCCGCTGCTGATGCAGCTGGCTGAGCGCGATCCTGCCAGCTGCATCACCCTGCTGGAAAGCATTCGCACCAGCCACGATGAATTGCTGGCAGCACTGCAGCAAACCACTGATACTCACGCGCTGTCACAGCTTGGCCATAAGCTGAAAGGCGGTGCCAGCATTCTTAACGCCAGCGCGCTGATGGAGCTGGGGCGCAAGCTGGAGAAACACCAGCAGGAAGGACACGATGTCGCGCAACTGATTGCCGCCATCGCGTGCGAAATTAACACCGTCAATGAAACATTAATTATCTTTGAACAATATCGGCTGAAAAATCAGCAGGTTTTATAAAAACATAATCTTATCAAGACATTTCTCGGTTCGCCGGGATAAGCCGCCAGACATAATGTCCGCCAGCGCCATCATATCGGTGTCGTAAAAGGGAGATCTATGTTTAATGCAAAAATTCTCATCGTTGATGAGCATCGCCTTGTTGCGGCTGGGGTGCAGGCTTTATTATTAATGAATGGCTTTAATTGTGTCACTACAGCAAACACAATTAATGATGGTATTGACGATGTTATTCATCAGCACATCGACATCCTGATTTTAGATCCTGATTTCAAAGAGAAAAATGGCATCGCCTTTTTACGCGATATCGTAAAATCTAAAACCTGGATGAAAGTCATTCTGCTCAGTCAGAGCAGTAACAATCACCTGCTTATACAATCGCTTAGTCAGGGCGCTAACGGCTTCGTGTCGAAATACGATCCAATTCAGACGCTGATCGCCGCCATTGGCTGCGTATTTAACAATGTAAATTATCTGCCCGGCGATATTCTTGACCGGCGCCAGCGCTATGTTAATGAACAGGATATGCTGTCGCGCCTGACCGAGCGGGAAACGCTTATTTTACGTCAGCTGGCGCAGGGAAAATCCAATAAAATCATTGCCTGTGAATTAGGATTAAATAACAAAACTATCAGTACTTATAAAACTAAAATTTTTCAAAAGCTCGAATCAAAGAATCTGGTCGATATTATCGAACTGGCACGGCGAAATGGTGCCTGCTGATGCCAAAATCAAGACCAGTCTTGCGGATTAATCCGACTGAGGCATGGCATCATCACCTCGTCCTCACCCGGGATTGTTATAGAGATTGAGTCATACAGGAATTTATAACCACAGAGCTAATTTATTAGCCCAATCTTCATGCCATTACAGGGCGCGCAGGTTTCTTCCCGTGCCTGGCGAAAGTGGTCCGATACTTTCGTCTGCGACTTGCCGCCCTGCTTTTTTTTGATGTTTCTCACAGGCTGAGCGCCGCAAATTTCCAGCCCGCACTTTTCCCGCTAGAATTCACTCATCCGACCACTCACTGAGTAAGTGATCATGACTGAGCGTTATCCGCATCTGTTTGCCCCGCTGGATCTGGGCTTTACGCAACTGAAAAATCGTTTCCTGATGGGCTCAATGCACACCGGTCTGGAAGAGCATGCCGATGGCGCACAGCGCCTCGCCGCCTTTTACGCCGAGCGCGCCCGGGAAGGCGTTGCGCTGATTGTGACCGGCGGCATCGCGCCCAATGCGCAGGGCGTGGTGGCGCAGGGCGGAGCCATGCTGACGGACGAAACGCAGTGCGGCTGGCACCGCCAGATAACCGATGCAGTACATGCACAGGGGGGCAAAATTGCGCTGCAGATCCTGCATGCCGGACGTTACAGCTATCAGCGCGATCTGGTGGCGCCCTCGGCGTTACAGGCGCCCATCAACCCGTTTACACCGCAGGTACTGAGCGAAGCGCAGATTGAACAAACCATCGCGGATTTCGCGCGCTGCGCCCGGCTGGCGCAGCAGGCCGGTTACGACGGTGTCGAAATCATGGGTTCGGAAGGCTACCTGATTAATCAGTTCCTGGTCGCCCATACCAATCAGCGCGACGACGGCTGGGGCGGTGATGTGGCGCGCCGGCAGCGCTTTGCGCTGGAAGTAACACAGGCGGTGCGCGCCGCCGTCGGTGATGCCTTTATTATTATTTTTCGCCTGTCGATGCTCGACCTGGTGAATAACGGCAGCTCGCTGCAGGAGACGCTGCAGCTTGCCACGGCGCTGGAGCAGCGCGGCGTGACGCTGTTCAACAGCGGCATTGGCTGGCATGAAGCACGCATTCCCACCATTGCCACCTGCGTGCCGCGTGCCGGTTTCGCCTGGGTCACGCAGCATCTGCGCCAGCACGTCAGCGTACCGGTTATCGCTACCAACCGTATTAATCATCCCCAGGTAGCGGAGGAGATTGTGCGCGACGGTATTGCCGACATGGTGTCGATGGCGCGGCCATTTCTTGCCGATGCCGCGTTTGTCAGCAAAGCGCAGGCGGGCCAGCCCGACGCCATCAATACCTGCATCGCCTGTAATCAGGCCTGTCTCGATCAAATCTTTGCCGGCAAGGTCACTTCCTGCCTGGTCAATCCGCGCGCCTGTCATGAAACGCTGATGCCGGTCATCGCCGCCGCGCAGCCAAAACGCCTGGCGGTGGTAGGTGCCGGTCCGGCCGGTATGGCGTTCGCGCTGCAGGCGGCGCAGCGCGGCCATCACGTCACCCTGTATGAAGCCGATGCGCAGATTGGCGGCCAGTTTAATATCGCCCGCCAGATCCCCGGCAAGGCGGAGTTCAGCGAAACGCTGCGCTATTTCCGCCATCAGCTGGCAGCCGCAGGCGTTGCGCTGTGCCTGAATCATCGCGTCAGCGCCGACGAACTGGAACAGGCGGATGAAGTCATCATCGCGACCGGCATCACACCGCGCCAGCTGGCGATTCCGGGCATCGATCACCCCAGCGTGCTGAGCTATCTCGAGGTGATACGCGACAAAAAACCGGTTGGCCGGCGCGTGGCGATTATCGGTGCCGGCGGCATTGGTTTCGACACCGCGGAGTTTCTGCTGCAGCACGCCGGTCGCGAGGAAGACTTCTACCAAAACTGGGGCATCGATCGCAGCCTTCAGGCGCGCGGCGGTTTAATGCGTCCACAGCCGGCTCCTGCCGACCGCCAGATCTGGCTGCTGCAGCGTAAATCCGGCAAACCGGGCGCCGGGCTGGCGAAAACCACCGGCTGGATCCATCGCGCCAGCCTGCAGGCGCACGGCGTGCAGATGTGGGGTGATGTGGAGTATCTGAAGATTGATGATGACGGGCTGCACCTGCGCCATCAGGGGGAAGCGCTGACGCTGGCGGTAGATAACATCGTGATTTGCGCCGGTCAGGAACCGCTGCGTACGCTGGCGCAGGCGCTGGCCGCACGCGGCAAAGCCGTGCGGCTGATCGGCGGTGCCGACGTCGCGCAGGAGCTGGACGCACGGCGCGCCATTGCTCAGGCCACTGAGCTGGCGCTCAGCCTGTGATTAACGCAGCTTGACCGAACGCAGCACCACAAATTTGGCGTTAGAGGCCACCAGCTCGCAGTTGCCAAACAGCTTCTTCATTTTCTGATGATAGCCAAGGTGGCGGTTGCCGACGATGCGCAGCTCGCCGCCATACTGCAGGCAGCGTTTGGCGTCACGCAGCATCTGCCACGCCAGGTGGTCGGTCACCGCGTGCTGCTGATGGAACGGCGGATTGCACAGCACCGCATGCAGCCGGTCCGACGGAAAACCGCTCAGCACGTTGTTAACCCGAAACTGGCAGCGCGCCAGATCCTGTGGCCGGTTGAGCTCAACGTTAAGCTGGCTGGAAGCCACCGCCATGTAAGATTCATCGACGAACAGCACCTCGGCCTGCGGATTCTGTTCCAGTGCCTGCAGGCCGATCACGCCGTTACCGCAGCCGAGATCGACGATTTCGCCCTCAATATCGTGCGGCAGATGTTGCAGAAAGAAGCGCGCGCCAATATCCAGCGCGGCGCGGGCGAACACATTGGCGTGATTGTGGATGTGATACAGCGTCTCGTCGAGCGGCCACACGGTGGTCGCCGGCACGTCCGCCAGCGCCGGGGCGCTGAAATGGCTGTAAATCAGACGCGCTTTTTTCCACGCCAGCGAGGTTTTGCTCTCACCGAGAATGCGTTCAAACAGCTGCAGCGTGGAATTATGGATATCTTTGGCTTTGCCGGCCGCCAGAATCAGGGTATCCGGCGTGACGACCGTCCGCAGTGCGCGCAGCTGGTGCTCAAGCAGCGCCAGCGCTTTGGGCAGCTTAATCAGTACCGCCGCCGGAGCAGCCGGCAACGGCGCCAGGCTATCAAGAAAGTGTACCGACGCTTCATCCAGACCGTTGAGACGCAGATTCTGCCGGGCGGCCTGCTGGCTGAGCCACGAGTCGCTGACGTGCCAGATTTCCCGATCGTTCAGCCCGCAGGTCAGCGCGCCAAAGCTGTCATTGAATACCAGCACCGGGCCTGCCGGCAGCGCCTGCTGCAGCAAATATTCATCTGCGGCGTCCCACGCCTGTAGCGGGCTCTCTTCGCGCATCGGCGGGAAGCGCTGAAGCGTCAGCGTGCGATCGGTCAGTTCAAGTTGGCTCATGGAATCTCCGGCGTGGTACACTTTGCGCGATTTTCGCCCTGAAAAGGGGGCGCAGTATACTGTCTTTCGTCGGGAATCCCAATGTCATTAATCTATCTGCAGGGTTACCCTGAAAACATCCTCGAACAGGTGCAATTGCTGATTGATAATCAGCGATTAGCCGCCTTTTTGCAGCAGCGCTATCCCGATACACACGACGTCGTCAGCGACCGGGCGCTCTATGACTACACGCAGGCGCTGAAAAACCGCTATATGCGCAGCGCGCCGCCGGTGAGCAAGGTCATCTGGGATAATAAAATCAAAGTGATGAAGCATGCGCTTGGCCTGCACACCGCCATTTCCCGCGTGCAGGGCGGTAACCTGAAAGCCAAGGCCGAAATTCGCATCTCGACCTTTTTCCGCCTCGCGCCGGAACCCTTTCTGCGCATGATCGTGGTACACGAACTGGCGCACCTGAAAGAGAAAGATCACAGCAAAGCGTTTTATCAGCTGTGCTGCCACATGGAACCGGACTACCACCAGCTGGAGTTCGACGCGCGCCTGTGGATGACCGAACAGGCGCTGCGCGGCAACGCGGCCTAAAGAAACTCCTGCGCTTTCTGGATCAGACTGGTTTTGGTCAATGCGCCAAGGAAGCGACGCTCCTGCGCATTATTCAGCACCGGTAAACGCTCCAGCGTCACGCGTGCAAACGCCTCCCAGCCTTCACGCATGCTCTGGTGCTGGTAAATGCAGGGGAAATTATCATCCATCACGCTGCTGACCGGCGAATCCAGCGTGATCTCCTGTGCCAGCACTTTGCGCGAAATATCATGAATTGATACTACGCCAAGAAACTGACCGGCCTGATTAATGACGTAGACGTAGCGCTCGCGCTTGAGCGAACTCACCGCCAGCGCCTGCCCGACCGATTCCGCCGGCTGCAGCGCCGCGCCGGGGATGATCAGCTGATCAACCCGCATATTATCAAAATCATATTTCGCTTCTGAACGATTAAGGTGATGGCTTACCACCGGATAGGTGCTGGCGGACTGCAGCCGGTAGACCAGCATTGACGCCAGCACCGAGGCGATCATCAGTGGGAACAGCAGGCTGCTGTTGAGCGTCATCTCCAGCACCATCAGCATCGCCATCAGCGGCGCCTGACTGACCGCCGCCAGCACCGCCGCCATGCCCACCGCCGCATACAGCAGCGTATTGCCCACCGGCAGATGCAGCAGCACGCCAGTCTGCGCCAGCGCCACGCCGAGCAACGCACCAATCAATAATGAGGGTGTGAACAGGCCGCCTACCGCGTTGGAGCCGACCGAGAGCGTGGTCGCCAGCATTTTCAGCACCAGCAGGCCGAGCAAACCCGCCAGCAGATAGTTGCCTTCAATGATTTTCACGATCACTTCATAGCCGTTACCAAGAATATCGGTGGAGATCAGCGCCAGTAAGCCAACCGCAAAGCCGCCTGCGCCCAGCCTGAGCGGCAGCGAGCGCACGTGGCTGAACAACGCTTTGCTGCGCGCAATCAGCTTGATTAACAGCCAGCCCGCCACACCCGCAGCAAAACCAATGATTACCGTCATCAGCAGGCTGGTGAGATCCATTTGAAACAGCGTGTCGGAGAGCGGATAGAGTGCGCTGCGAAAGCCCAGTGACCACATGGTCATTACCGCCACAGCCGAGGCGATAATCAGCGGAATCAGCCGCTGTAGCGCAGAGATACCAAACGCAATTTCCGCGACAAAAATCGCCGACGCCAGCGGGGCGTGATACACCGACGACAGACCGGCGGCGGCCGCCATCGCGACGATGTCGCTGTTGCGCATATTGAGGGACGCTGGCAGCCAGCGCCCCAGCAGGCTGCCGCTCAGCGCCGACAGCTGCACCATCGGCCCCTCTTTACCAATCGACGCCCCGCTGCCGATACTGGCAATCGACGACAGCGCGCGAAACAGCGAGGTTTTGGTGGGCACCGCATCCAGCCGCGCGTTAATCACTTCAAGGTAATCGGTTTTCACCGTCTCCTGCTGCTCAATCGCCACCGCGTAGCGCAGGAACCAGCCGGCCAGCAGCCCGCCCGCCCCCACCAGCAGCGGCCAGAAGATCCACGGCCAGACGTGCATCGCGACCGTGATTTCGCTGTCGCTGTGAAACAGCAAATGATTGATGAGATCGATGATGCCGCGAAACGCCAGCGTGACCAGCGAGGCCACCAGGCCCACCGGAATGGCGATCAGCAGTGTGGTCCAGTTCAGTGCGTGTTTGCTTCCGCTCACCCGGCGTCCCCGCATGTCGGTTAAAAAAGGGTTTAGCATCATCATATTGGAATGCGGATCGCAGGATCAAATTTCGCCTGCCTGCGCCGCCAGGGAACATGCTACTCTGCCGCTTTCAGAGTGCAGGAGAACCAGCCGTGATACGTTTTGCCATTGTGGGAACCAACTGGATCACCCGCCAGTTTATCGACGCCGCGCATGAGAGCGGCAAAATGAAACTGAGCGCCGTCTATTCACGCAGTCAGCAGCAGGCCGACGCCTTTGTCGCGGATTATCCCTGTCCGCTGACCTTTACCTCACTGGAGGCGCTGGCGGCAAGTGCGGAAATCGACGCGGTGTATATCGCCAGCCCCAATGCGCTGCACTGTGAGCAGGCACTGCTGTTCATGTCGCACGGCAAACACGTCATCTGCGAAAAACCGCTGGCCTCTAACCTGCGTGAAGCTGAGGCGATGATTGCCTGTGCGCGTCAGCATCAGGTGGTGCTGTTTGAGGCGTTCAAAACCGCCAGTCTGCCGACGTTCCTGCGCCTGCAACAGGCGCTGCCGCAGCTGGGCACGCCGCGCAAAGCGCTGTTCAACTACTGTCAGTACTCATCACGCTATCAGCGCTATCTCGACGGTGAGAACCCGAATACCTTCAACCCGCGCTGGTCCAACGGTTCGATCATGGATATCGGCTATTACTGCCTCGCCGCTGCCGTTACCCTGTGGGGCGCGCCGCAGCAGGTGAAAGCTGAGGCGTCGCTGCTGGCAAGCGGCGTCGATGCGCACGGCGTGGTAGTGATGGACTACGGCGATTTCGACGTCACGCTGCTGCACTCAAAAGTCAGTGATTCCCTGATTCCCAGCGAAATCCAGGGCGAAGCCGGCTCGCTGGTGATAGAGAAAATTTCTGAGTGCCAGCAGCTGCGCCTGATTCCGCGCGGCGGCGAGAGCCAGAACCTGACGCAGCCACAGCACATCAATACTATGCTGTATGAAGCAGACACCTTTGCCCGGCTGGTGGAAACGCGCCAGGTGGAGCACCCTGCGCTGGAGGTGTCACGCATAACCGCCCGGTTGCTGACAGAGATTCGTCGCCAGACCGGCGTGGTGTTTCCGGCGGATCGGAAAGAAGTGTAAATATTGCAAAATATTACAGCTCCCCCATTGAATCTGCTCGCGGTTGCACGTATGTTGGCCGCAGCAAAGGGGAGTAACTTGTAAGCTGACCGATCGTCATTACGATGCGTAGCGCATCCGGTCGTCAGGCAACCCGGAATTGATTCTGTGTTGTAAGTGAGACCTTGCCGGAAGGCGAGGTTTGCTTGCAGCTCTATAAAGCGGCTGACGTCTTCTGACTCAGCCGTTTTTTCATTTTCAGGACAGGATACGACTATGCACTCTGTAGGCACACCGTTACTCTGGGGCAGCTTCGCTGTCGTCGTGCTCATCATGCTGGCGATCGATCTCTTCTTACAGGGACGACGCGGCGCACAAACCATGTCATTCAAACAGGCTGCCGTCTGGTCACTGGTGTGGATCTCCGTTTCTCTGCTGTTTGCCGCCGCGTTCTGGTGGTATCTCGACGGCAGTGCCGGGCGCCAAGTCGCAACCGCGCAAACCCTGGCTTTCCTGACGGGTTACGTACTGGAAAAGGCGCTGGCGGTCGATAACGTCTTCGTCTGGCTGATGCTGTTCAGCTACTTCGCCATTCCGTCTAATTTGCAGCGCCGCGTGCTGATTTACGGCGTGCTGGGCGCGATTGTGCTGCGTACCATCATGATCTTTGCCGGCAGCTGGCTGGTCACACAGTTCAGCTGGATCCTCTACATCTTCGGCGCTTTCCTGCTGTTTACCGGCATCAAAATGGCCTTCGCTAAAGAGGGCGATGACGCTGCCGTCGGCGATAAGCCGGTGGTGCGCTGGCTGCGTAAGCATCTGCGCATGACCGATGAACTGCACGGAGAAAATTTCTTCACCCGCAAAAACGGCGTGCTGTTTGCCACACCGCTGCTGCTGGTGCTGATTATGGTGGAGCTGAGCGATGTTATTTTCGCAGTCGACAGTATTCCGGCTATTTTTGCCGTCACTACCGACCCGTTCATCGTGCTGACCTCTAACCTGTTCGCCATCCTTGGCCTGCGCGCTATGTACTTCCTGCTGGCCAACGTGGCAGAGCGCTTCTCGATGCTGAAGTACGGTCTGGCGATCGTGCTGGTGTTTATCGGTATCAAGATGCTGATTGTCGAGTTCTATCACATTCCGGTGGCGATCTCGCTGACGGTGGTCGGCGTGATTCTCGGCGGTACGCTGCTGATTAACGCCTGGGTAAACCACAGAAACGACCAGAAAGGCATCTCACGATAATCTTCTGCAGGGGCGCTAATCGCCCCTGCTTTGTTTCGCCAGTGCCAACCTTCGCGTTTCATATCTCTGTCACACTTCCCGTCATCAGCAGATCAAAAAACCGATCTGGCGCGCACCGACAGAATTATCTCTTTTCTCGCCAGGACTTTTCCTTATACTCCGCCGGGCAAACCGTTTGGCGCGGAGCAACCGCGCACAACACTCATACCGCGATAAAAAGACCGTAATATGCTAAATAATCTTCTTCGACCGCTGGGCGTCCTGTTCTCAGGCAGTCTGGTAAAACAAATCATGATTGGCCTGGTTGCCGGCGTGGCGCTGGCGTGGCTTTCACGCGATGCCGCGTTAGCCGTCGGTCTGCTGGGCGAACTGTTCGTGCGCGCGCTGAAAGCTGTGGCACCGCTGCTGGTGCTGGTGCTGGTGATCTCTTCGATTGCCAACCATCAGCAGGGGCAAAAAACCAGAATTCGCCCGATCATTATGCTGTACCTGCTGAGTACCTTCTTCGCGGCGGTGGTCGCGGTGATTTTCAGCCATCTGTTCCCGCAGACGCTGTCGATGGACGTCGGCGCGACCGAAATTACCCCGCCGTCCGGCATCACCGAAGTGCTGCACGGCCTGCTGATGAGCATGGTCGCCAATCCGATTGAAGCGCTGATGAACGCCAACTACATTGGCATTCTGGTGTGGGCGGTTGGTCTTGGCCTGGCGTTTCGTCATGCCAGCCCGAGCAGCAAAGCCTTTCTGAATGACGCGTCGAATGCCGCAACCTGGGTGGTGCGCTGTGTGATTCGCTGCGCGCCGCTGGGCATTTTTGGCCTGGTGGCATCGATTCTGGCCTCAACCGGCTTCGGCGCGCTGTGGCAGTATGCTCACCTGCTGACGCTGCTGATTGGCTGCATGCTGATTATGGCGCTGGTGGTCAACCCGATGCTGGTGTTTCAGAAAATCCGCCGCAATCCTTATCCGCTGGTGTTTACCTGCCTGCGCGAAAGCGGCGTAACGGCGTTCTTTACCCGCAGCTCGGCGGCGAATATTCCGGTCAACATGGCGCTGGCCAAACGCCTGAATCTGGATGAAGACACTTATTCGGTATCGATTCCGCTGGGTGCGACCATCAGCATGGCGGGTGCGTCAATCACCATTACCGTACTGACGCTGGCTGCGGTGCACACGCTGGGCATTGCCGTGGACGTGCCCACCGCTATTCTGCTGAGCCTTGTCGCCTCGCTGTGTGCCTGTGGCGCGTCCGGCGTGGCGGGCGGTTCACTGCTGCTGATTCCGGTTGCCTGCAACATGTTTGGCATTCCTAACGATCTGGCGATGCAGGTGGTTGCGGTCGGTTTTATCATCGGCGTACTGCAGGATTCCGCCGAAACCGCACTCAACTCCTCGACCGACATTCTGTTTACCGCCGCCGTATGTCAGGCAGAAGCGGAACGTCAGCCACGTACCGCCGGTTAACCCGTTTCGCGGCACCCACCGGTGCCGCGCTTTAACCGCTGCCGCTTTAAAGCGTCACGCCACTCTTGAAGATCGCCAGCTCGCGGAAATCATTAGCTTCATTGCGCGCCGGCTGGCCGTTCGCAATTGCCACAATAGTCTCAACAAACTCCGCCAGCAGCGTCTCCATGCTGGTGCCCTCCAGCAGTCGTCCGGCATTGAAATCAATCCAGTGCGGCTTTTTCTCCGCCAGCGGCGTGTTGGTGGCGATTTTCACGGTGGGCACAAAGCCGCCATACGGCGTGCCGCGCCCGGTGGTAAACAGCACCATATGGCAGCCGGCTCCGGCCAGCGCGCTGGTGGCGACCGCATCATTACCGGGCGCGCTGAGCAAATTGAGCCCCGGCGTGCGCAGCCGCTCACCGTATTTCAGCACATCCACCACCTGACTCTGCCCGGCTTTTTGCGTACAGCCCAGCGACTTCTCCTCCAGCGTGGTGATGCCGCCCGCCTTGTTGCCCGGCGATGGATTTTCATAAATCGGCTGCTGATGATCGATAAAGTAGCGCTTGAAGTCGTTAATCATCGCCACCGTTTTGTCGAAAATCGCCGCATCACGGCAGCGGCTCATCAGGATGCGCTCGGCACCAAACATCTCCGGTACTTCGGTCAGCACCGTGGTGCCGCCGTTGGCGATCATCTGGTCAGAGAAACAGCCGAGCAGCGGATTGGCGGTGATGCCGGAAAAGCCGTCCGAGCCACCGCATTCGAGACCAAACTTCAGCTCGCTCAGTTTGCCCGGCTGGCGGCGGTCGTGACGCATCACGTTGTACAGCGCATGCAACCGCTGCAGGCCGGCTTCCACTTCATCATCCTGCTTCTGACACTCCATAAACTGCACACGTTCGCTGTCAAAGCCGCCCAGCGTGTCGCGAAAGATATCGACCTGATTGTTTTCGCAGCCGAGTCCAATCACCAGCACCGCGCCAGCATTGGGATGACGCACCATATTTTGCAGCATGGTGCGGGTATTTTCGTGATCCTGCCCCAGCTGTGAACAGCCGAAGGGATGGCTGAACAGGTGCACGCCGTCGATGCCGGCCGCGTCGTCACTCTCCCGGAGAAAGCGTGACACAATCTGCCGGGCGATGCCGTTCACGCAGCCGACGGTCGGTAAAATCCACAGCTCGTTACGAATGCCAACCTCGCCCGTGGCGCGACGATAAATCTGCACCTCACGATCCGCCGCCTGCGGTGGCAGCGTGAGGTGTTCCGGCTGATAGTGATAGTCATCGACATCGCTCAGATTGGTGCGCGCGTTGCTGGAGTGAATCAGCTCGCCGACGGCGATCGGCTGAGTGGCATGGGCAATCGGCAACCCATACTTAATCACCTGCTCGCCACTGTTGAGCGGTTGCAGCGCAAACTTGTGGCCACGCCCGATATCCTGCTGCAGCGTAATCCGCTGTTCTGTGACGATAACCTCGGTGCCGGCCGCCAGATCCTGCAGCGCGACGGCGACGTTGTCGCGTGAATGTATTTTGATTGCCTGTTGCATCGCGTTATCTCAGTTGGCTAAGGGCCGTCCGCATGCCGTGGACGAGAATGTTGTGCAGTTGCTGGCTGACCGCCGTAACCAGGCCGGGCCGCTGGGTTAAATCTTCGCCCCAGTGCTGCGCGTCGCTCAGTACGTCGCTCACCAGCTGCTGCGGGGTGAGTTCATCGGTGAGGACCGCCGGCCACAGCCGGGCAAAACGCTGCAGCCAGTGCGCGTCATCCTGCAGCGGCCACTGCCGGTCATCCTGCTGGCCGCGATAAAACGCCAGCAGCGCGGCAAAGGCAAAGGTGAGCCGCGGTGGCCAGTCGCCGCACTGCTGCTGCGCCTGTAACAGCGCCGGCAGCAGGCGCGTGCGGAATTTGGTCATGCCGTTGAGCGCAATCGCCAGCAGCGCATGGTGAATAAACGGATTGCGAAAGCGGCGCTGCACCGCATCGGCAAAGGCGTGCAGCTCGGCGCGCGTCAAATCCAGCGTCGGGATCACCTCTTCGCGCAGCAGGGCGTCGACAAAAGCGGCCAGCTGCGCATCGTTCATTGCCTCGCCCACGCTCGCCAGCCCGGCCTGAAACGCCACCGGCACCAGCGCAGTGTGCGCCCCGTTGAGGATCGCCACCTTCTGCGCCTTGTAAGGCGTGATGTCATCCACCCGCCTGACGGCAGGCGCCAGCGCCGTCAGCTGCAGCTCATGCATCAGCGCATCCGGTCCCTGAAGCACCAGCTGGTAATAGCGCTCCCCGGCCACCAGATAACGGTCGTCATAGCCCAGTTGCGCTGCGATCTGTGCGCCATCCGGCGGATAGCCGCTGACAATGCGATCCACCAGCGTGTTGTAAAAGGCGCAGTGCTGCGTCACCCACTGCGCAAAGGTCGCTTGCAGCTGCCACTGCTGGCAATAACGCAGCACTAACGCGCGCAGCGTGTCGCCGTTATGGTCGATCAGTTCACACGGCACGATCAGCCAGCCTTTATCGGCGGCACCGGCAAAGTGCTGATAACGCGCCCACAAGAGCTGCGTCAGTTTGCCGGGAAAAGACGACGCAGGTTGATCTTCCAGCCGATCCTGTTCGGCATACGCGATGCCGGCCTCGGTGGTGTTGGAGAACACAAAACGCATCTGCGGCGCGCGTGCCAGAGCCAGGAATTCTTCGAACTGCTGATAAGGCTGAATTTCACGATTAAGGCTGCGGATCAGCCGGGTTTCACTGAGCGCTTCCCCGGCATCATTCAGCCCGCGCAGCAGCGTGGTGTAGAGGCCATCCTGCTGATTGAGCGTCTCCGTCTGCATCCGGTTGCGCGGTCGCACCACCACTACGCCGGCATCGGTGCCCTGATGTTCATTGAGCCAGTCGAGCTGCCAGTCGATAAAGGCACGCAAAAAGTTGCCTTCGCCGAACTGGATCACGCGTTCGCTATAGCGTGCGCCGGGGAAATCGCGGCGGTTGAGTCGCAACATGTCGCTTCCTTGAAGATGAAATCGGTCAGCTAATGCGCAAAAGTTATCATACCAATTTCAGCGACAGGGAGATTTGTTTGCCAACTGCGTCACATTATCCATCATTGCCATACGGCGAAAGCCGGCGTACCTCTTATTCCCATCAGATTAACTATATGTATATTCTATAAATTAAACATCAAACCTGAGCAGGCGCGCAGGTTCTTAACTTGCCAGATGGTATAACAGCTTCATCGCTTTGCGACATCGCAGGGTAAGTGGTATAACAACTTACCGTCTTTCACAGAACCGAAAAATCATGGACCTGAACGAATCCCGCCGCCTCTACCAGCAACTCGCCAGCGAACTCAAGCAGCGCATCGAAGCGGGCAGTTATGCCGTGGGGGCAAAGTTACCGGCAGAGCGGATGATTGCGGAGGCGCACCAGGTGAGCCGTACCGTGGTAAGGGAAGCGATCATCATGCTGGAGGTGGAAGGCTACGTCGAGGTGCGCAAAGGGTCGGGCATTCATGTGATCAGCGACCAGCCACAACCGCGCGACAGCGCCGCCGATCAGCTGGACTTTGCCAGCTATGGCCCCTTTGAACTGCTGCAGGCGCGCCAGCTGATTGAGAGCAATGTCGCCGAATTTGCCGCCACGCAGATCCGTCCACAGGACATCGTGGCGCTGCTGGCAATTCAGGAAAAAGCCCGGCAGGAAGATCACGCGCGCGATTCGACATGGGATATGGAGTTTCACGTGCGCATTGCGCAGTCCACCCAAAACAGCGCGCTGGCCGCCATCGTAGAGAAAATGTGGCGGCACCGGCTGCATAATCCTTACTGGCTCAAGCTGCACGAGCACATTGACGCACGCCATATCACCAGCTGGTGTGACGATCACGACCAGATTTTAAAAGCGCTGATGCGCAAAGATCCCACCGCCAGCAAACTGGCGATGTGGCAGCATCTGGAAAATACTAAACAGATGCTGTTCGACGCCACCGCCGATGATTTCGAATTCAACGTCGACCGCTACATGTTCGCAGAAAATCCGGTGATCCTGCCCTGAAGCCGCAATGGCAGAAACGCTGCATTTTCAGGCTAAAAAGTCAGTTAATCTGCAATAGTGTCAGCTCGTGTAAAGCTCCTTTTGACCATCTGCGTCAAAAGGTAAAACTCCTGTGCGACCGCGACTTTACACTGTCTGAATCCCGCGATTTTTGTTACAGTTATCGCCCTTTTCTTACCCTTTGCGACAGGGCTATAAAAAGTCGCTGATTTAACAATCAATTCTGGATGGATCCGGAAATCCTGCTCAGGTGGCATACCTAAAATGTATAACTTAACCCGCCTGCGCCTAAGCCCCTCACGGGCACGTTTAACAATGATGTTCAGGAATGATTGATGGATATTTTGCAAGCATTGTTGCATGCCCTGTGGCAGCAGGATTACGAAATGCTCTCCGACCCCACGCTGGTGTGGGCGATTTATGGCGTGTTGTTCATGATTCTGTTTCTCGAAAATGGCCTGCTGCCCGCCGCGTTTCTGCCCGGTGATAGTCTGCTGATTCTGGTCGGCGTGCTGATCGCGAAAGGCACCATGAGCTTCCCGCTTACCCTGCTGGTGCTGACCACCGGCGCCAGCCTTGGCTGCTGGGTCAGTTACATTCAGGGCCGCTGGCTTGGCAATACGCCGACGGTGCAGAAATGGCTCTCCCATCTGCCCGCGCAGTATCATCAGCGCGCCCACAGTCTGTTCCATCGCCACGGCTTGTCTGCGCTGCTGATTGGCCGCTTTATCGCCTTTGTCCGTACCCTGCTGCCGACCATTGCCGGCCTCTCTGGCCTGAGCAATGCCCGCTTCCAGTTCTTTAACTGGATGAGCGGCTTCCTGTGGGTGCTGATTCTTACCGTGCTCGGCTTTGCGCTGGGGAAAACCCCCATTTTCCGCCGCTATGAAGATGAGCTGATGTTCTGCCTGATGCTGCTGCCGCTGGTGCTACTGGTCATCGGTCTGGTGGGTTCACTGGTGGTGCTGTGGCGTAAACGTCAGGCGGGTCAGAACGGGAAGTCACAGTAATGACAGGGTTGCGTAATTTTC
The DNA here is from genome assembly GCF_059730845.1 of gamma proteobacterium symbiont of Scutellera amethystina. Taxonomy (NCBI): domain Bacteria; kingdom Pseudomonadati; phylum Pseudomonadota; class Gammaproteobacteria; species gamma proteobacterium symbiont of Scutellera amethystina. The sequence continues at coordinate 518,496 of NZ_AP035935.1, read as the reverse complement.
CCAGGCGTTTACTCCCCTGGCTGTGCGCTGGCGTGCTGGCGCTGCTGGCTATCGGCATTGTGCCCAAACTGATGCAGCATGAAACGGTGGTGAAGATCCGCGTGGCACACAGCGGCACCAATCTGCCGGACGGCTTTTATCTCTATCAGCAGCTTTCGGCGCAGGGCGTGCGGATTAAAAGTATTACCTCGGCAGGCGATGCGCTGGTCATTCATTTTGAGAATGAAGAGCAGAGCCTGGCCGCGCAGAAAGTACTGCGCCGCCTGCTGCCACAGGGCTTTGTCGTGGCGGCGGGTCCGCAGGCGTCACAGCAGGTGGTGGACGCTAATCGCCCCACCTATAGCTGATCCCCGCCGTCGGGTTCACCGCCCGGCGGCACCTCAATCCTCGCTATCCCCGCGTGTTTTTTGAATTTTTTCGTCTGCTGTCTATTCTTAAGTAAGCGCGAGCAGACGACAAGCTGGGATGCCCCTCCTGTCCGGTTTGCGACAGGTCGTCAACAATGGAAGGTAAAAACCTGATGAAACAACAACTACTGCTGGGTGCGATTCTTTTCTCTCTCTCGGGTTCACTGCTGGCAGCGGAATCGCTGTGTCAGCAAAAACAGCAGGATATTCAGCGCGAAATTGAGATGGCGAAACAGCACGACAACCAGCGCCGGGTCACCGGACTGGAACGCGCGCTGACTGAAGTCCGCGCCAACTGCACTGACGAGAAACTGAAATCCGCCCACGCTGAACGCATTGAAGCCCAGCAGCATAAAGTGGCTGAGCGCGAGCGCGAACTGCAGCAGGATCGCCAGGAAGGCAAAGACCAGGAGAAGATCGGTAAGCGCGAACGGAAGCTGGAAGAGGCACGCCAGGAGCTGAAAAAGCTGCAGGCCGAGCCTTATTAATCGGACTTAAATAAATGATGTAATGGAGAACACCATGGCTAAAGACACCACATCTGAACATCTGCGTGCGGAACTGAAAAACCTTGCCGACACCCTGGAAGAAGTGCTGAGCAGCTCGGCTGATAAGTCGAAAAGCGAGCTGGATAAACTGCGTCACAAAGCACGCGGTGCCATTGAGAGTTCACGCGAGCGGCTGGGCGAATCCGGCGAACGCATCGCGCAGACCACGCGTGAAGCGGCGGAGAAAGCGGACGTCTACGTGCGTGAAAATCCGTGGCACGGCGTGGGTATCGGCGCAGCAGTCGGCGTGCTGATCGGCATCCTGATTTCACGTCGTTGATATGAGCGAGAATCAGAGCCACGGCCCAGGCAAAGGGGTCTTCAATGTAGGTCAGCGCGTGGTGACAACGCTGGTTGGCATGGTCGAGACACGCGTGCGGCTGGCCGTTGCCGAGCTGGAAGAGGAAAAAGCCAATCTGATCCAGATGTTGATCATGATAGGCCTGACCATGCTGTTTACCGCTTTCGGATTGATGAGCCTGATGGTGCTGATTATCTGGGCGGTGGATGCGCAGTACCGGCTGATGGCGATTGCCATCACCACCGGCGTGCTATTCGCGCTGGCGCTGATTTTTGGTTTATGGACGTTGCGTAAATCCCGGCAGTCCACGCTGCTGCGCCATACGCGCAAAGAGCTGGACACCGATCGCACCTTACTCGAGGAGCATCGCTCATGAGTCAGCGTGAACGTGAAGCACGCATTCATGAATTGCTTAATCAGGTACAGCAGCAGCGGCTGGATCTCAGCGCTGCGCGCCGCGACTGGCTGGAAAGCACCGCGCAGTACGATCGCGGCTGGCTGACGTTTCTCAGCCTGCGCCGCTATCTGGCGATTGGCAGCAGCGCGCTCGCCATCTGGTCGATCCGCAGCCCCAACCGCATCATGCGCTGGGCCAAACGCGGACTCGGCCTGTGGAGCACCTGGCGCATGATCAAATCGGCGATGCCGCCACGCTAATTTTCCCACTTTAAACCGGATCGAAAAGGTTCGGTTTTCCTCCTTCAGAATTCCTGAATAACATCGACAGTTTATCTCGCTTACAACTATTGCTGCGCGCGACTATCATCTCCCTCCATCAGCCCGACGAACTGTTTAACGCGGTTTAGCGGGAAAATAACCCGGCAGGCCAACAACCTGCGCCAAAAACCTTGTTGGAGTAAATGATGAAAAAATTCGAAGACTCAGGCCTGCTGCTGGCACGCGTATTAATGACCATCCTGTTTATTACTGCCGGCTGGGGCAAAATCACCGCCTATGCGGGCACCGCACAGTACATGCAGGCGATGGGCGTGCCCGGCTTCCTGCTGCCGCTGGTAATTTTGCTGGAACTGGGCGGCGGCCTGGCGATTCTGTTCGGCTTCCTGACGCGCTTCACCGCGCTGTTCACCGCCGGCTTCACGCTGCTTACCGCGTTCCTGTTCCACAGCAACTTTGCGGAAGGCGTTAACCAGCTGATGTTCATGAAAAACCTGTCCATCGCCGGTGGTTTCCTGGTGCTGGGTCTGGTGGGTCCGGGCGCTTACAGCATTGACCGCCTGATTCGTCAGCGCTTTATGCCAGCAACCGCACGCTAAGCACACAAGCCGTGCAACAGCACATATACTGAATAGCAGGGGCGGGGATTTTCCTCGCCCCGTTTTTTTTATGGAGGGCTTATGGGACAACTGATTGACGGTGTCTGGCATGACACCTGGTACGATACGAAGTCAACCGGTGGCCGCTTCAAACGCACAGAAGCAGTCTGGCGTAACTGGATCACGGCAGACGGCAGCGCCGGGCCAACCGGGAAAGCCGGCTTTGCCGCCGAGCGCGATCGTTATCATTTATACGTTTCGCTGGCCTGCCCGTGGGCGCATCGCACCCTGCTGATGCGTCAGCTGAAAGGGTTAGAAGAGATGATTTCGGTGTCAGTGGTGCACCCGCTGATGCTGGAGAACGGCTGGACCTTCGACGATGATTTCCCCGCCGCGACCGGCGATTCGCTGTATCAGAACGAATTCCTCTATCAGCTCTATCTGCATGCCGATCCGCAGTACAGCGGGCGCGTGACCGTGCCGGTGCTGTGGGATAAAAAGCAGCACACTATTGTCAGTAATGAATCCGCCGATATCATCCGTATGTTCAACAGCGCCTTCGACGCGCAGGGCGCTCGCGCCGGCGATTACTACCCGCCCGAGTTGCGTGACAAGATCGACGAACTCAACGGCTGGATTTATGACACCGTCAATAACGGCGTCTACAAAAGTGGATTTGCCACATCACAGTCGGCCTATGATGAAGCCGTAACCGCGCTGTTCCATTCGCTGGCACGGCTGGAGCAGATTCTGGGTCAGCATCGCTATCTGACCGGCGATCGCCTCACCGAAGCCGATCTGCGCCTGTGGACCACGCTGGTGCGCTTTGACCCGGTCTACGTGACCCACTTTAAGTGCGATCGTCATCGCATCAGTGATTACCGTAACCTGAATGGCTTCCTGCGCGATATTTATCAGATGCCGGGCATTGCCGATACGGTAAACCTGCCGCACATCCGCCATCACTACTACTGCAGCCACAAGACCATCAATCCGAACGGCGTTATTTCGCTGGGACCGGCTTTTGACTGGGATGAGCCGCACGGCCGCGGTTAACGGCTGGCTTACGCATGCCTGCCCTTCTCTCCCACCATTGGGAAAGGAAGGCAGGCAGTATTGCGCTGCCTCAGGCAAATTTGATCAACACCATCCCGGTCAGCAGCAGTGCCACGCCCAGCCAGCCGCGGGTGTTCAGGCGTTGTCCGAACAGGATCCAGCCTGCCGCTACGGTAGCCACCAGACCGAAACCGCCCCATAAGGCGTAGGCCACCGAGAGATCGATCCCCTTCACTGCCTGCGACAGGGCACTGAATGCCGCCAGGACAGCCACCAGCGATATCACGCCATACAGCGGACGGCGGAAGCCGTTGGCGTATTTCAGCGCGATGTTCGCCACAATTTCCAGCACGATGGCCAGTGCCAGCCAGGCCAGATGCACGACGTTAAGCGTGGTCATGACGCAGCTCCTTACGGCTGAATGTCCCTGCTTTGATCAGCGCGATACCCGCGATCAGCGTGATCAAACCCGCCGCCTTCATCACTGACAGCGCCTCGTCAAACAGCATCACGCTGAACAGGGTGATAAACAGAATACCGACGCCTTCCCACATGGCATAAGCCACGCCAAGGGCAATACGTTTAACGGCAAAGGTGAGGAAGATGTATGACAGGGCGATCATCAACAGCATAAAAATATAGCCGGCGCTGCCGCCATTGACGCTGGCCCATTTCATTGACACGGTGCCTGTAATTTCGGCAGCAATCGCTAACGCTAATAAAATCCAGTACAGCATGATTTCTCTCCTGTGAGAAATAAACGCCATCCACGCGCAAACAGCAGCGTGATAGCTGAAAAAGATAAAAAGCTAAGAAGGAGAGAAAAAACTACAGCGCGAAGCGCCAGTGCCGATCGCTCAGTGAGCAGCAGAAAACGCAGGTGGGTGAAGAGGTTAATACGTAAAGTGTAACGAAATGGTTATCCATAATTTTACAACTTATCCACGTTGTTGCTTTTCCCGGTGTGGATGAAAAATTGTCCTCAGTAGTTGAACTCGCGCCTATTCTGGCACAGGAAAAAGAATGTTTTTGCGGATTTGCTTTTCTTTACGCAGGGAAAGGGGTTTTTGTGCGGTTTTATCTGGCTTCGTGCGGTTTTCTGCCCTCACCCTAACCCTCTCCCATGGGGAGAGGGAATAGTCTGCTGCGGTTTTCTGACCTCGTGCCACATGAGGGAATAGTCAGATGCGGTCTGGCAGGGCGAGCACTCGACTTGCCACACGCACAATCGGTCCCTTCTCCCGCCTGCGGGAGAAGGTTAGGATGAGGGACAGCACGCACCTTACCAAAAAACAAAACGCCCGCAGATTTTCACCTGCGGGCGCTCATTAAAAAAGTCGAAACTGACCGATAAGCCGGGTTCTGTCGTGGACAGTCATTCATCTAGGCCAGCAATCGCTCACTGGCTCAAGCAGCCTACCCGGGTTCAGTACGGGCCGTACCATGTGAACCCCTATTTGGCCTTGCTCCGGGTGGAGTTTACCGTGCCACGGACTGTTGCCAGCCGCGCGGTGCGCTCTTACCGCACCCTTTCACCCTTACCTGATCCCATTACTGGGCCATCGGCGGTTTGCTCTCTGTTGCACTGGTCGTAGGCTTACGCCCCCCAGGCGTTACCTGGCACCCTGCCCTATGGAGCCCGGACTTTCCTCCCCTCTGCCCGTCTCCCCCGAAAGGGACGACGACAAAGCGGCGACTGTCTGGTCAGCTTCGGCGCGGGATAATAGGCGATCCGCCCGCGTTTGTCACGCCTCTTGCTGCTCCAGCGCATACTTGTACAGGGCGTTTTTCTTAACCCCATGAATTTCCGCCGTCAGCGCCGCCGCCTTTTTCAGCGGCAGCTCGGCCTGCAGCAGCGCCAGCGTGCGCAACGCCTCTGCCGGCAGCGTCTCTTCATCCGCTTTATGGCCTTCGACAATCAGCACCATCTCGCCCTTGCGGCGATTCTCATCCGCCTGCACCCACGCCAGCAATTCACCCACCGGCGCACCGTACAATGACTCCCAGGTTTTGGTCAGCTCCCGTGCCAGCACCACGTAGCGCGCCGCGCCCCATACGCTGACCATATCCTGTAGCGTATCCAGCACGCGATGGGTCGATTCGTAGAAAATCAGCGTGCGCGGCTCGTCACTCAGTGCACGCAGCGCATCGCAACGTCCTTTACTTTTGGCCGGCAGAAACCCTTCGTAACAGAAACGATCGGACGGTAATCCCGCCGCGCTCAATGCTGTGATCGCCGCGCAGGCACCGGGCAACGGCACCACACGCACCCCGGCCTCGCGGCAACGACGCACCAGATGGTAGCCCGGATCGTTGATTAACGGCGTGCCCGCATCGGAAACCAGCGCAATGCTCTGGCCCTCCTGCAGCTTCGCTAACAGCACGTCGGCCTTCTGCTGTTCGTTATGGTCGTGAAGTGCGAACAGTCGCGCATTGATGGCGAAATGTTGTAGCAACAGCCCGGTATGACGTGTATCTTCCGCAGCGACCAGATCGACGCTCGCAAGCACCGTCAGCGCACGCTGCGTGATATCACCCAGGTTACCGATCGGGGTAGGAACGATATAGAGCGTGCTGGCAGAAATCTCTGCCCGATCGAGTTGTTTCATTGTTTCATCCGAATTGCCGATTTAATATTGAGCATCTTGAAAAAAACATCACTGGATACAGTATGCTTCCTTCGAAAGTCGTACGTCATAAAGCAGGACGCCTGGTCCCTGTTTTGCTCGCGGGCCTGATTCTGGCCGCCTGTAGCGGCCAGGGACCGCAGCAAACCTCAAGCGTAAACGTGCAGAGTCCTGCCACGGGCCGCTCTGACTATTATCTGCAGCAGGTGCAGCAAAGCAGCGATGATAGCAAGACCGACTGGCAATTACTTGCCATCCGTGCCCTGCTGAAGGAAGGAAAGTATCCGCAGGCGCAAAATCAGCTCGGCCAGCTGCCACAGCAGCTCTCTGACGTACAACAGCAGGAACTGCTGCTGCTGCGCGCCCAGCTGCAAATTGCCCAGCAGGATTTCAACGGTGCTCAGCAGCTGCTGGGACAGATAAAAGCCGCTGATCTGTCGCAGGATCAGCAGGTGCGCTACTACGCGCTGCAGATTGCCGCTGCGCAAAATCGTCCGTCGCTCGCGCTGCTGCGCGCCTATATTGCTCAGGAACCGCTGCTGAAAGGCGCCGATCACCAGAGCAATATTGACGCCACCTGGCAGGCGCTGACCCAGCTTACCCAGGATCAGCTCAACAGCGTGGTGATCAACGCCGACGAAAATACGCTGCAGGGCTGGCTCGACCTGCTGAATACCTGGCACGCCAACAGCCAGGATGCCCAGATGCTGAAAGCCGCCATTAGCGACTGGCAGACGCGCTATCCGCAAAACCCTGGCGCGAAAACCCTGCCGACCCAGCTCAGCCAGGTGCAGAACTTCACTAAAGCCTCGACCAGCACAATCGCGCTGCTGCTGCCGCTTAATGGTCAGGCGCAGGTGTTCGCCAGTGCCATCCAGAAAGGCTTTAACGATGCAAAAAACGGTGTGCTGACTGTGCCGGCAGCCCCTGCCGCACCGGCCAGCAGCGATGCCAGCGCCTCCACGCAACAGCCCGCCAGCACGGCAACGCCAGCCAATGGCGATGCCAACGCGGTAGTCAGTCCGTCGGCCGCGGCCATCACGCCGTCAGACAGCGCACAGCCAGCCGTCGCGCAGCCCGCCAGCAGCGCCCAGGTGAAAGTGTATGACACCAGCAGCCAGCCGATTGCTCAGGTGATGCAGCAGGCGCAGCAGGATGGTGCCACCCTGGTGGTCGGTCCGCTGCTGAAAAATAACGTGGAACAGGTCGCCAACAGTCAGACACCGCTGAACGTGCTGGCGCTCAACGAGCCAGAGCAGATCCAGAACCATCCGAATATTTGCTATTTTGCGCTTTCTCCTGAAGACGAAGCGCGCGATGCCGCGCACCATATCTGGGATCAGGGCAAACGCCAGCCGTTGCTGCTGATGCCGCGCAGCAGCTATGGCGACCGCGTGGGCAAAGCGTTTGCGCAGGAGTGGCAGAAGCTGGGCGGCGCAACCGTGCTGCAACAGCGTTTCGGCGGCGTGGGCGAGCTGAAACAGGGCATCAACAGCGGCGCCGGTATTGCACTGAGCGGCACGCCATTGACGGTACAGCCGGACCAGCCGCAGGGCGTGGCGGTCGCCGGTCTGACGATTCCGGCACCGCAGACCAGCGCTCCGGCACCTGAGAGCGCCAGCAGCAGCGGCAGCGTTGATGCGGTTTACATTATTGCCACTCAGGACGAACTGCAGCTGATCAAGCCGATGATTGCCATGCGCACCAGCAGCCGCAATAACATCGCCCTGTATGCCAGCTCGCGCAGTGCGCAGGCCGGTGCCGGTCCGGACTTCCGGCTGGAGATGGATGGCCTGCAATTCAGCGATATTCCGCTGCTGTCCGGCGCCAATCCAGGCCTGATGCAGCAGGCAGCGCGCAGTTTCAACAACGACTATTCGCTGGTACGCCTCTATGCGATGGGCATTGATGCCTGGACGCTGGCGAACCAGTTTAACCAGATGCGTCAGGTACCGGGCTTCGCCATTGATGGCAATACCGGCAAGCTGAGCGCCGACACGGATTGCGTGATCAACAGGAAGTTGGCATGGAACCAGTATCGTCAGGGACAAATCGTTCCGGTGCAGTAAACCGCCAGCGCCTCGGCGCTGAGCAGGAGCAGCAGGCGCGTCGCTACCTTGAGCGCGCCGGACTGCAGTGGGAAGCCAGCAATGTGCGCTGCCGCAGCGGGGAAATCGACCTGATTATGCGCGACGCGGATTGCTGGGTGTTTGTTGAAGTGCGCTATCGGCGCGATGCACGTTTTGGCGGCGCGGCTGCCAGCGTGACGCGCCAGAAACAACAAAAGCTGCTGCGTACCGCTGCGCTGTGGTTGCTGGCACGCGGCGGCAGTTTTGATACGGTGAATTGCCGTTTTGACATCATCGCCATCACCGGGCGCGAACTGGTGTGGCTGGCCGATGCCTTTCGTGCGGATGGATAGAACCAGGTGGTCTTGTGCAGGACAGAATTAAAGCGTGTTTTACCGAAAGTATTCAGACGCAAATCGCCGCAGCCGAAGCGCTGCCAGATGCGATTTCCCGCGCCGCGATGACGCTGGTGCAGTCATTGCTTAACGGCAACAAAATCCTCAGCTGCGGTAACGGCGCTTCGGCGGCTAACGCCCAGCATTTTGCCGCCAGCATGATTAACCGTTTTGAGACTGAGCGTCCCAGCCTGCCGGCGCTGGCGCTGAGTGCGGACAATGTGATGCTGACGGCAATCGGTAACGACCGTCTGCACGACGAAATTTATGCCAAGCAGGTTCGTGCGCTTGGACAGGCCGGCGACGTTCTGCTGGCCATCTCCACCCGTGGCAACACCCGCGATATTGTTAAAGCGGTGGAAGCTGCGGTTACCCGCGATATGACTATCGTCGCGCTGACCGGCCATGACGGCGGTGAGCTGGCGGGCCTGCTCGGTCCGCACGATGTGGAAATTCGCATTCCGTCACATCGCAGCGCACGCATTCAGGAGATGCATATGCTGACGCTGAACTGCCTGTGCGATTTGATTGATAACACCTTGTTCCCACACCAGGAATGACTGAAGGAGCTCAAATGAAAGCATTGAACGCTATCGCCATTCTGTTAACCGCCATGCTGCTGCAGGGCTGCGTGGCGGTTGTCGCCGGCGGCGCTGCGGTCGCCACCAAAACCGCCACCGACCCGCGTACCGTGGGCACGCAGGTTGATGACGGCACGCTGGAGCTGCGCGTCACTAACGCGCTGGCAAAAGATGAGCAGATCAAAAATCAGGCGCGCGTGGTCGTGACCGCGTATCAGGGCAAAGTACTGCTGACCGGTCAGGCACCGTCAGCCGATCTCGCCAGCCGGGCGAAACAGATCGCCATGGGCGTTGATGGCGCGACAGAGGTGTATAACGAGATTCGCACCGGGCAGAAAGTGAGCCTCGGCACGTCTTCGTCGGATACGTGGATCACCACCAAAATCCGCTCGCAGCTGCTGGGTAGCGATCAGGTGAAATCGTCCAACGTTAAAGTCACCACTGAGAACGGGGAAGTGTTCCTGCTGGGTCTGGTAACGCAGGAAGAAGCCAAGGCAGCAGCGGATATCGCCAGCCGTGTCAGCGGTGTGAAGCACGTCACCACCGCCTTTACCATTCTGAAATAATGCCACAGGCGGCCAGCAGGGCCGCCTTTTTTACACCGGAATATCAATCACCAGCGCACGCAGCGGCGTTTCCGCCTGCAGCGTAATCTGCGCCTCTTCACTGACAAACGCCCCATCGCCACAGCGCAGCTGCTCCTGATGCGCACTGCTGGCCCGTACCTCAAGCGCACCGTGAATCGACTGCAAATAGGCGCGCGGTCCGTGCAGCGCCAGACTGTACTGCTCGCCCGGTGCCAGCGTGACCTGATGTACCCACACCTGCTGGCGCAGCTGCAAACTGCCGTCCGCGCCATCCGGTGACGCAATCAGCACATGGGTTTGCTGCGGCAGCGCGCGTTTTTGCAGCAGCGGATTTTCCCGTTCCGGACAGGCGGCCAGCCACAGCTGCATGCGCGTCAGTGGGCGATCCTTGCTGATATTGTGTTCGCTGTAATTGACGCCCTGGCGGGCCGACAGCAGCATCGCTTCGCCCTCGCGCGCCACCAGGTGATTGCCTTCGCTGTCGCGGTATTCGGCTTCACCCTGCAGCACCAGGTTGAGCACATCTACCTGCGGATAGGTGCGCGGCTGAAATGCCGCACCGGGTGCCAGCACTTCCTGATTCAGCACGCGCAGCGAGGCGTAGCCCATCAGTTGGGGATCAAAATAGTGGCCAAATGAGAAGCTATAGCGCGCCTGCAACCAACCGAAATCGGCCTGGCCACATGCGGACGCGCAGCGGGTTGTCATCATGCTTTACCTCCGACGCACTGCGGTGAGAATCCACCACAGGCTTTATACGTCAATGGTAAAAGGCTGGACGCCGGATTGTTAGCCAGTTAATCTGCCTGGCATATTCAAATTTACTGACAGAGAGTCGGCATGGCTAAAGAGCGCGCGTTAACCCTGGAAGCTTTACGTGTGATGGATGCGATTGACCGGCGCGGCAGCTTCGCCGCGGCGGCCGACGAGCTGGGACGCGTGCCATCGGCGCTGAGCTACACCATGCAGAAGCTGGAAGAGGAGCTGGATGTGGTGCTGTTTGACCGCTCCGGCCATCGCACCAAATTCACCAACGTCGGGCGAATGCTGCTGGAACGCGGCCGCGTGCTGCTGGAAGCCGCCGATAAACTCACCACCGATGCCGAAGCGCTGGCGCGCGGCTGGGAAACCCATCTGACTATCGTGGCCGAAGCGCTGATCCCGACCGAGCTGCTGTTCCCGCTGGTAGAGAAGCTGGCCGAGAAAGCCAATACGCAGATTTCGCTGGTCACCGAAGTGCTGGCGGGCGCGTGGGAGCGACTGGAACAGGGGCGCGCCGACATCGTGATCGCGCCGGATTTGCATTTTCGCGCCTCCACCGAAATCAACACGCGCAAGCTGTACAGCATTATGAGCGTGTATGTTGCCAGTCCGGATCACCCGATTCATCAGGAAGCCGAGCCGCTGTCCGAGGTCACGCGCGTTAAGTATCGCGGCATCGCCGTGGCGGACACCGCGCGCGAACGTCCGGTATTGACGGTGCAGCTGCTGGACAAACAGCAGCGCCTGACGGTAAGCAGCATGGATGATAAACGCCGCGCGCTGCTGGCCGGTCTCGGCGTAGCGACCATGCCCTATCCGATGGTAGAGAAAGATATCGCCGAAGGCCGCCTGCGCGTCGTCAGCGCCGAGTATACCCGTGAGGTGGATATTATTATGGCGTGGCGCCGCGATAGCATGGGTGAAGCCAAAGCCTGGTGCCTGCGTGAGATTCCAAAACTGCTGGCGAAACGCGGCTGATTTTGTGGGCTGGCGGCACTTCGCCCTCACCCCAGCCCTCTCCCGCACGCGGGAGAGGGAGCCGCCCGAACGTGGTTTGAGGGCCAGAATTCAGTCAATCCACCGGGCGCTAAGGATCAGCAACTGAACTCACACGCCGCTGGATCGGTCCCCTCGCCCGCTTGCGGGAGAGGGTTAGGGTGAGGGACAAACCGCACCCATCCCCATCACAACCGGCTCAGACAATCCATTGCCACCGCTTTAAAGCTGACGAAATCAGCGCAGTCGCGCAGTCTTGTCACCGCCCTTTCGCGCAGGAAGGTGACAAACAGATCGTAAATCGCCATCGCCTCTTCGTATTCGCTCTTACTGATCGCCAGCATAAAAATTACCGAAGCCGTCTCATCGCCCCAGCTCACGCCGTGCGGTGCCAGCACGGTATAAACCACGGTTTTTTTAGCCAGTAATCCCAGCGAGTGTGGTAGCGCAATCCCTTCGCCCAGCATGGTACTGACAATCGCTTCACGCTCTTCAACCGAAGGATAAAAATCAGCATCGACATAGCCCTCCGCTTCGAGCCGATCGCACAGCAGGCGGAACAGCGCCGACTGGCTCATTGGCCGGTCGAGCACCATGAAATGCTGCGCGTCGAAGTACTTCTCCAGCATGTAAGGCCGGGTGCGATCCACCAGCACCAGCTTGCCGAGCTGTTCCAGCTGAAACTCCGTAGGGAATGGCGACATCATCACTACCGGCTTGTTCTTCTCGCTGAGCCGCGCGGTTGAAATAACAAAATCTTCATCAATGTGCGCACGCACTTCGTAGTCGCGCTGCGACAGCCGCGCCGTCACCACCAGCTGCGGATATTTGCGCAGCAGCAGCGCCTCGATCATGCGCAGCGTGGAGTTGCCGCTGTCGCAGACCAGCAACACCTGCGGGTGTCGCTGGTAGCCGACATCGTAATGTCGCTCCAGCCCGACGCCGATGTGCAGTACCAGAAAGCCAATTTCGTTTTCGCTGATGGTATACGGCGTGTATTTGCCCCAGCTGGTGACGGCCGCCAGCGTTACATCGTAGGCCATCGGATAGTGCTGTTTGATGTTACTCAGCAGCGGATTGGGAATGTGAATTTGATAGCGCACACGGGTGATCATGGTTTTGATGTGCGTGAGCAGATCGGCGCGCAGCTGCTCATCCTGCTGCAGCCGGTAGTTGTAATGGGTGTTGATGTAGTTAAGCAGGTAATCCACCAGCGCATCCGCGTCATCGGCGTTGATGGTGCTGGGGGCCAGCGCCTGAATCTGCCGCGCCGCAATATTAACGCGCAGCCAGTTCTCTTCGGCCTGCGAGATGCCTTTGCCCACCAGCGGACGCATCAGATTAACCAGATCGTGCGCCGCCTCGCGTATCTCCTCGCCGACATCCTCCGCGCCGGGATCGCTGAGCGGGAAGCCTTCGCTGATGCGGCGCACCGCCACCGCGCAGTAAATCAGCAGATAGCGCTCGCCTTCATCGCTCAGCCGGATGGCGTGCTGCGTGAAGCACTGCGCCAGCAGCGGCTGCAGCTGCGCCAGCATGCCGCTGTGCAGCGCCTCGACCGTCAGCAGCGGGCTGTCCGGCGTCTGCTGGTCGATTTGCCACAGCAGATCGGTCAGGCAGGTGCGAATCGCCGCCTCGCTGCCAAACAGTTTCATACCGTAGCGCGGCTTGGTTTCGATATTGAGATGATAGCGGCCCAGCCACTCGCGCACTTCCGCCATATCGCTCTGCAGCGTGGCGCGGCTGACGAACCACTCTTCCGACAGATCTTCCAGCTTGAGCGAATACGCGGCGGTGAGAAAGCGGCTCAGCAAATAGCGCACCCGATCCTGCGAGGTGCGCGGCACCCGCAGCGGTGCCGCACTCTCCTGCTGCAGGCGGCCGAAGCGCACCGCGTCGTCGATTTTTAGCTGATAGCCCGCGCCGCGCGCCAGCACGAACTGAGCGCCGTGCTGTTCCAGCAGCGCATTGAGCGCGGTGATGTCGGTGCGCACCGTGCGCGTTGAAACGGAAAAACGCCGCGCCAGCTCATCCTGTGGCAGCGTTTCGCTTTGCAGCGCCGCGAAGAGTTGAGCTAAACGCTGATTGGGAAATCTCACGGAGCCTCACCTGTTACTCATTTGTTACAGCAGTTTCTTGCACGTTGCCAGAAGCTGACGCACATCGTCAATGCGCGTGTCGCCGCTGGCGCTATCAATAATTGAGCTGTAAACGTGCGGGATGACTTTACTGACCCCGGCCTCCAGAGCAATCCGCACAATCTCTTCGAAATTACTGAGATCGATACCGCCGGTCGGCTCCAGCCAGAAATCATGGCGCGCACAGGCGTCCGCCACCGCGCGATACTCCTCCACCGCGTTCAGGCCGCCCATCGGGAAATACTTTACCGAACTGCCGCCCATATCCTGCAGCATGGCGATCGCTGTGGCGATCGGCACAATGCCGTCCGCCGCCTGCGAACTGCGCGGACCGGTGGAGATTTTCACCTTGCCCGGCGTGCCGGTTGGTGAAACCAGACCGTTCACGATGGTGTGTGGCTGTCCGAGCAGCGCGCGGCTGGTGGCCACGCCGGTAAAGACCTGATTAACGTGCTGCGGCTGCAGTTCTGCCGAGATTTCACTGACCATCGCCGACTGATTCGGGTCGCCCGCGCCCAGCCCGACCGACAGCGCATTATCAATCAGCGCCGCATACTCGCGCATATCGGCAATCGCGGCCTCATTCGAGGCATAGTTCTTCGACAAAACGCCGACCAGCACATGCCCTTCTGCCGCCTGCCAGATCGCCTGCGCATTCTGCTTTGAACCGGCCAGCACGTTGAGGCACAGACGGCCCTGATAGAAATTGGGGTTAAGATTCATGCGCGTTTTCCTCCGCTGAGCAGCGCCTGGATGCGGCTAAAGATGATGTGCAGCTGTTCCGCGCTGACGCTGCGCACATCCGCTTCGATAATGCCTTCGTTGGCTTTATAGCCGCGGAAATAGATGGCGATGTCGCCGTTTTTCAGCGCCTGCACCAGCTCGCCGGTCGGCCAGCCCGTCACCGCTTCATCAAATTTGATCTCAGCGCGGGCGATATCACGACCGGCCGCATCCCACACCACGCGCGCGCTGACGCCGTTCAGCGTGTTGAGGTTATCGATAAAGGGCGTCATCTTCGCCACCATGTCGGCACCGCTGGTTTTGCTCTGCAGCAGATAGTTTTCAATCGCCTGAGTCAGACCGAGAATGCCCTCTTTGCCAACTTTCATCGCGCGGCCAATGCCGTTGCTCTGGCGTTTCACCCACTCGACGTACTGGCTGCGGCCAATCACCAGGCCGCTGGTTGGCCCTTCAATCGCTTTGGCACCGCTGTAGATCACCAGGTCGGCCCCCATCTGGTAATAGCACTGCAAATCCTCTTCGGCCGCCGCATCGACAATCAGCGGAATACCGTGTTTGCGCGCGACTACTGCCGCCTGTTCGACGCTGAGATGGCTTTTCTGCACACAGTGATGCGACTTGACGTACAGCAGCGCCGCGGTGGTCGGCGTGATGGCCGCCGCCAGCTGTTCTGGCGAGCACTCGTTGCTGTAGCCGGCCTCAATCAGGCGTCCGCCGCCCAGCGCCACCATGCTGCCCACCGGCGCGCCGTAGTTCACGTTATGGCCTTTCGGCACCACAATGTCGTGCGGCACGCTGAGCGGCGCGGCGTGCAGGTTATCCAGCAGCCAGTCGTTATCTTTAACGATCACCGCCGCTACGCACTGGGCAATACCGGCCGAGGCGCAGGACACCACCACCGCGTTTTCGACTTCCAGCAGGCGCGCGATGTAGGCACCGGTTTTGTTGACCAGATCTTTGATCTCAAAGTAGTGATTGAGGCCGTAGCTGACGGTATCCACCACGTCGGCGGACGGCGTCGACACGCCAAGAATGGTCATACGGCCGGAGGCGTTGATCACCTGTTTCAGGTCATATTTCTCATAAATCGAAGACATGATGCGCTTTCCCTTCCTCAGTCAGATGCCACTGGCCCGCGATCACCACGGCCAGCGGCAGCAAATGTTGCTCACCCGTGACCCGTTCGCCTTCAGCATCGACGAACGGGCGGGCTTCCTCTTTGACGGTAAAAATGGTCAGATCGGCGTCATAACCGGCGGTCAGATGCCCTTTACCGGCCAGACGCAGACCCGCTGCGGCATTAACGGTGACGCAGGCGATCACCTGCGGCAGCGTCATGCCGATGGAGAAAAATTTCGACATCACGTGCGCCAGGCTGTGCACCGGGCCGTTGATGCGGTTGCGACAATAGATATCGGAGCTGATGGTGTCCGGCAGAATGCCCTGGGCAATCGCCTCGCGCGCCACCGCAAAACTGAAGCTGGCGCTGCCGTGGCCGATATCCAGCTTCACGCCGCGCGCGATCGCCTGCTTTACCGCCGCTTTCAGCTCGCCCTGCGGTGACAGAATGCGGTTCGGCTTGCCGTTGAAGCAGTGAGTGATGATGTCGCCGGAAGTGAGCAGCGCGGCGATCTCCTCCAGCACTGGCGGGTTGTTACCGATGTGCACCATCAGTGGCAGATTGCCCGCCGCCTGCTGAATGGCTTTGGCGCGCACCAGCGGCTGAATGCCGTTGTCGCCGACCACGCTGCTGCTCATGCGTGCCTTCAGGCCGACGATAAAGTCCGGGCGACGCTGTACCGCCTGCACCACCGCTTCGCCATCAATCTGCGCCATGTCGGCCAGCTCGTTCTGCGTGACGATGCCGGTGCGCGAGATGTTGATCAGTGCGCGCACTTCGGTCTTCGCGCTGCGCGTCAGCTGATAAAAGTCGTCGATGTGATCGGCACCGGTGCTGCCCGCATCCACCACGGTGGTGACGCCCTGCGCCACGCCAATCGCGTCGGCTTCGTCGTGGTAAATCGGTGATTTGGGATAGCAGTGTACGTGGCTGTCAATCCAGCCGGCGCTGACGTAGTAGCGGCCGCCGAGATCGCGCTCCTGTTGCGCTGCGCCGTCCACCTTACCGACCGCCGCGATTTTGCCGGCGCGAATCGCGATATCCACCAGCTGTTCATCACACAGACGCGCGCGGCGCAGAATCAGATCAAACATAAAACCCCCATTTACAGAGCGCACATGCCGTAGCGGCGCAATTTATTGCGCGATAAATCGCGCCGCTACGGGATTGTGCAGCCATTTCGCACTTACAGCGAAACCGGGAAGATAGCGCCGAGCACCATGGCACCGAGAATTGCGCCGCCGGTAATCGGCTTGTTCCACAGGTAGAACAGCAGCGCACCGACCAGCGAACCGAGGCCGATCGGAATTGACGCCGCCATAGCGGACAGAATAATCAGTGGACCAAGGAAGCGACCGGACGCATTCCCGGCGCCCATCATTACGTCCGCGCCGTAGGTGGAATCGCTCTGGTTGATGGTGAATTTACGCGCGAGGATAATTACGTAGCCAATCGCCACGCCAATCACCAGCCCGGTTGCCAGCGAGGCGGCAAAGTTCGCCACCGGAAACACGATACCGGCTCCCAGCAGCAGCGCTGGCACACCGAGGCCGACGCCGGTCTGAATCGCGCCGCCGATATCCAGAATCCCTACCAGCGAGCCTTCAATGATGCGCGCAAACAGGAAGCTGGCACCAAACGCCGCCACCGCGCCGTACACGCCGGTTTCCATGCCGGAGCGCAGCATCGAAACGAATGCCACTTCGTTAAAAGCACCGATGCCGTACAGGTAGTACATGTGCGTCCCGGCGAATACGCCGGAGGAGAGCAGGCCGACAAACAGCGGGAAAGACCAGTCGGCGTACCAGAACCCTTTGTTTTCGTTCTCGTTCATGCTGAAGGCTCCTTATTTGCCGCTCAGGCTGTTGTGGATCATGTCGAGCCAGCCAGGGATGCCGAGCTGGAAGGATTGCAGCAGTTTCACATCGAAGCCACGGAAGAAGCCGCTCAGCACAAACAGCAGAACAATCGCAGCCATCATCACTTTGGTGACTTTGTTCCAGCCGCTCTCTTCCACGCCTTTACCGATCAGAATGCCCAGCACCAGACCCGGCACGGCGTTACCCATGATCAACTGCGCCAGACCACCAAAAATGGTTGCCCAGAAGCCCGATTTCTTACCGGCATCTATCGCCGCCAGCCAGAAGATCACCGGCATCACCGTGTTCACCAGCAGATTCGCCGCCGGCACCAGCACTTTTACCGCGGTCACCTGCAGCGCAGCCGGTACGGCGGAAGCAGTACTGTTCAGGAAGGCCACCACGATCATGCCGATGATGCCGCAGGCAATCGCCATGCGTTTCGGGTTATGCAGCGTTTCCGCGACGTTGCGGTTCTTTACCATCAGTGCGGCCGCGCCCCAGTTCGGCAGAATGCGGTGATCCACATCCTGCGTGAAGGAGCCCGCGGCAACGGAGGATGCCCAGGCGTTAAAGAAGAAGCCGAGACCAAAGGAGAAGTGCGAAGCCGGATCGCCCTCGCAGGAGTTGAGCTCGCCCAGCGTACGGAAGGCACCCATCCCCTGCGTGACGGGCGCGTGGAACATGCGCGCCGCGCCCGCTCCAACGCCCACGCCGACTAATCCACCTATGATCAACGACTTAAACAAAATGATTAAAAACATATTGTTACCCTTGTTGTCGTTATTCTTACGTTGCTGTGAAGGTCACGCTCTCGGTGTCGATCACAGTGACGCTGACGGTAATTTCCAGCTCCACGCTGTAATTCCGCCGTTCACGCGCGAGGAAGAAGAACAGAAATTTCTCCTTCCGCACGCTCTCCTGCGCGCGCAGCACCCGCACATCGAGCGGTTCAATGCGCAACAGAATTTTCTGGCTGGTGCGCAGCACCTGCTGCTGCACCTTGCTGAGCGCATCGGCGAAGGCTTTTGCTTTGCTGTCGCCTTTGCCCTGCACCGTGACCTGCGTCTCATACTGTTGTTTCATGCTTAGCTGCCGTGTTTTTTATTCCAGGCCTGAACCAGACGCTCACCCAGCTCTTCTTTATCCATGAAGCCAAAACCGAGCACGGTGGCGCCTTCGTTGATGGCGGTTACCCCTTCGTCAACCGAACGCATGCCGTGTTTGGCTTTGTAGCCGTACTTGTTCTGCGCGGTGATGGCACCGGCGCCGCCGCTGCCGCAGAAGGAGATGCCGAAATCAGCGTTTTCCGCCTTCATCACATCGCCCAGTTTCATATCCGCCGCCACGCCCGGCACCACTACTGCCCGGCCGCCGGCTTTTTCCACGCCCGCTGCCACTTTCTGTCCTTTACCCAGACGATCGCCAATCACTACCGTTACCATATTCTGTTCCTCTCTCAATTCATGCTTCGTTCGATTTCGCCACTTCGATATGCACCGACAGCAGCCAGGCTTCTTCGACAGGCAAATTGCCAAACAGATCCACCACCTGCTGCGCCAGCGCCATGGTCTCAGGCGAGATGTCCTCAAACAGTTCGGCTTCGACGTCCGGCAGCGCCTCTCCGGTGAGAGAGCGAGCCGCCATGGCGCGGACATGTGAGGCCAGCATTTGCTGTTGCACCGCATTGGCTGCAATGTGGTGCGCGGCATACAGCGCCGCGATTTGATTCATCACCTTATCCGCCAGCGCCTGGATTGCCTCCGGCGTGCTCGGTTTCAGCGGGACAGCATCACTCCTCACCTTGTTACTCCTGTTTACAGCGGACAATGTCAGATAATTCGCGTTGAGAAGAAATTACGCTGTCCGCCTGGCGGTGTGGAGACGCAACATTTCCACCTCAAAGTGGAAATCCCACGGGCGACTGTGCGCCAGATCGCACGATGCACGAACTATGCGAGATCGCTCACGAAATGCGTGAAATGAGGTAAAGAGCGGGATAAAAACGGTGGAATGACGCGAGGCCGCGGCAGGAATAAGGCCAGCCTGCAGGCTGGCCCGGTTTATCAGCGGAATTTCTTATGGTTGGCGTTACGGATATCTTCCAGTTTCTTCGCTTCGGTTTTCGCCTCGTCCAGCTTGTTAGCCTGCGCCAGCTGGTCGACAACGTCAATCTGGGCAATCAGTGAGTCCAGACCGGCGTGGTAATCCTTGATCTGTGCGCTGTCAGCGCCCTGACCTTCCAGTTTTTCCGGCGTGGATTTTTTTGCATCCTGCGCAGCGGCACGCATCTTGCCCAGTGCAGCGTGCATTTCCTGCGCGTCAGAGGTTTTCTTAACGACACTCAGCCCGTCTTTCAGAGTATCCATATCCTGCTCCAGGTCAGCCGCGAACAGGCTGGCTGAAGAGAACAGCAACGACAAAGACAACACAGCAATCACATGCTTACGCATAACGTTTTCCTTTAATTATTATCAGGCGAAAAAAAAGCAGCCGCTGTGGGCTGCTTTCATCAAGCGATGTCTTTATTGTCCGGCGATTTTCATCTCCGGCAGCAGCACCGATCCGCATTGTATATTGCTGCGCGTTTCAATGTCGTTACCGACCGTTACCATATTGAGCCACATATCTTTGAGGTTGCCCGCAATTGTGATCTCGCTCACAGGGTATTGAATTTCACCGTTTTCAACCCAGAAGCCCGCCGCACCGCGCGAGTAGTCGCCGGTCATGGCGCTGACGCTGGAACCCATCATCTCGGTAACGATCAAACCGCGTCCCATCTGCTTCACCAGATCGTCAAAGCTGTGGCCCTGACCGGCGATGCGCCAGTTATGAATGCCGCCCGCGTGGCCGGTGCTTTGCAGGCCGAGCTTACGCGCCGAATAGCTGGTCAGCAGCCAGTTCTGCAGCACGCCATCTTTCACGATTTCGCGCGCTTCGGTGCGTACGCCTTCGCTGTCGAACGGCGTCGACGCCAGCCCTTTCAGCAGGTGCGGCTTCTCTTCAATCGTCAGCCACGACGGCAGAATCTGCTGGCCCAGCGCGTCGAGCAGGAAGGTGGATTTGCGGTAAACGCTGCTGCCGCTGATCATGCCCACCAGATGGCCGAACAGGCCAGTGGCCACTTCCGGCGCAAACAGCACCGGCGCTTTCATGGTTGGCAGCTTACGCGGCGAAAGACGTGCCAGCACGCGGCGCGCGCACTCCGCGCCCACCCAGTCGGCGCTTTGCAGATCGCCCATCGCGCGGCCAATGGTATAGGCGTAGTCGCGCTCCATGTCACCATTGTGCTCGGCAATGACGCAGCTCGACAGCGAATGCCGGCTCGAGCAGTAGCTCTGCAGCATGCCGTGGCTGTTACCAAAGACTTTGATGCCGACGTGGCTGTTAAAGCTGCCACCTTCGGTATTGGTGATGCGCTTATCAGCCTGCAGCGCGGCCTGCTCGGCCTGCGCGGCCAGCTCAATGGCGCGATCGGCGTCGATCTCCCACGGGTGATAGAGATCGAGATCCGGCGCCTCGAACGCCAGCAGATCGCGCTCGGCCGGCGCAGCACAGGGATCGGGCGAGGTGTAGCGCGCGATATCGATCGCCGCCTGCACGGTGCGCTTAATCGCGTCCGGGCTGAGATCGGTCGAGGAAGCACTGCCTTTGCGGTTTTGGTGATAGACGGTGATGCCAAGCGCGCCATCGCTGTTGAATTCGACGTTTTCCACTTCGCCGTAGCGGGTACTGACACCGATTCCGGTGGTTTTGGTGACCGCCACTTCTGCTCCGTCGGTGCTGGCTTGCGCCAGTTCCAGCGCCTGCGCGACAGCCTGTTCCAACACTTTACGTTGTTCTGCAACCTGAGTAGATACGTTCATCGACCTGCCGTCTAATCTTAAGTATGAATTTATTGAGTCTATCAGACTCAGAGAACAATTTCGCAGTCGCCCGATAAACTGGTAGGATTAGCCTCTTTTTTTAGGGAGCCAACAGATGACGAAGCAGCCCGAAGACTGGCTCGACGATGTGCCGGATAATCAGGAAGAAGAAGACGAAGAGATTATCTGGGTCAGTAAAAGTGAAATTAAACGCGACGCCGAGGAGCTGAAACGCCTGGGCGCCGAGTTAGTGGATTTAGGGAAAAACTCCCTGGATAAGATCCCGCTTGATGAACAGCTGCGTGACGCCATTGAACTGGCGCAGCGCATTAAGAAGGAAGGCCGCCGCCGCCAGCTGCAGCTGATTGGTAAAATGCTGCGTCAGCGCGACGAAGAGCCAATCCGCCTGGCGCTGGATAAGCTGAAGAACCGCCACAACCAGCAGGTTGCGCTGTTCCATAAGCTGGAGCAGCTGCGCGATCGGCTGATTGAACAGGGTGATGACGCGGTGGCGGAAGTGCTGAATCTCTATCCGCACGCTGACCGTCAGCAGCTGCGCAGTATGATCCGCAACGCGCAGAAAGAGAAAGCCGCCAGTAAGCCGCCAAAAGCCGCCCGCCAGATTTTCCAGTACCTGCGCGAGCTGGCTGAAGCGTAAGTCCGCTGCGGACGGCTGCCCTGCCCTCACCCTAACCCTCTCCCGCAAGCGGGAGAGGGGATATAAAGTACAGTGCCGGGTTAGAAGCAGAGTGCTGAGGTAGCTGAGGACGAGCGCTGGATGTGACGTCCGCACCGGGCGACCCCTTCTCCCGCTTGCGGGAGAAGGCTGGGATGAGGGCAGATCGCCTCTCGGCCCTAAACCGGCCACGCATTACTTACCTAACCGCTCCAGCAGTTTCTGATGAATCCCGCCAAAGCCGCCGTTGCTCATCACCAGAATCGAATCACCCGGCTGCGCCGCTTTAGCCACCATCTCCACCAGCGTATCAATGTCCGCGCTCCAGTGCGCCGGCTGAATGCAGGCGTCCGCAACGTCCGCAACCTGCCACGGAATGTGGTGCGGCTGGAACAGGAACACCTCATCGGCACGCCCTAACGAAGGGGCCAGTTCGTTCTTGCTCACGCCCATCTTCATGGTATTAGAGCGCGGCTCAAGCACCGCCAGAATGCGTGCGGTGCCGCCGACTTTACTGCGCAGCGCCGCCAGCGTAGCGAGAATCGCCGTTGGGTGATGGGCAAAATCGTCATACACCTTAATCGCGTTCACTTCGCCGCGTAGCTCGAGGCGACGACGCGCGTTAATAAAGCTGTTCAGCGCCTCACCGGCATCGCACGGCTTCACGCCAACGTGACGTGCGGCGGCAATCGCCATCAGGCCGTTGTGCATGTTGTGTTCGCCGACCAGCGCCCAGTTCACTTCCGCCACTTTCTCGCCGTCGAGCCAGGCTTCCCAGCGCGAGGCATCCGGCACCAGCTTCTTCGCCTGCCAGCGACCGTTATCGCCCACGCTCTCCTGCTCGCTCCAGCAGCCCATCGCCATCACCTGCTTAATGTTGTGATCGTGTTCCGGCAGCAGGATCTTGCCCTGACCCGGCACGATGCGCACCAGATGGTGGAACTGCTTCTGGATCGCCCGCAGATCGTCGAAGATGTCGGCATGATCGAACTCAAGATTGTTGAGGATCAGCGTGCGCGGGCAGTAGTGTACAAACTTGGAACGCTTGTCGAAAAACGCGCAATCGTACTCATCTGCTTCAATGACGAAGAATGGACTTTTTCCTAATTTTGCCGATACGTCGAAGTTACCCGGCACCCCACCAATAATAAAGCCCGGTTCCAGGCCGCAGGCCTCGAGAATCCACGCTGCCATGCCGGCTGTGGTGGTTTTGCCATGGGTACCGGCCACCGCCAGCACCCAGCGATCGCGCAGCACGAAATCGTGCAGCCATTGCGGTCCGGAGAGGTAAGGAATGTTGCGTTCCAGCACCGCTTCCACGCACGGGTTGCCGCGCGTCATGGCGTTGCCGATGATTACCAGGTCCGGTGCCGGCTCCAGCTGCGAGGCGTCGTAACCTTCAGTTAATTCAATGCCTTGCTGTTGCAGCAGCGTGCTCATCGGCGGATAGACATTGGCATCTGAACCGGTCACTTCGTGTCCGAGCGAGCGGGCCAGCATCGCCAGTCCGCCCATAAAAGTGCCACAAATCCCAAGGATGTGAATGCGCATAAAAAGATCCATTACTCAAAAGTTCGGCGCACAGTGTAACGCCGAGTCCGGAGGGAAGAAACGGATTAGGACTATGGTTTTTGAAGTTCAATCGGCTAAACTGCGTACGCATACGTTGGTAGCTTGTTACAGCTGCTGCCACTCCATCGTAGATTCAGGGAATGTGTTATGAAAACGTTAGGCGAATTCATCGTCGAGAAGCAACACGACTTTCCTCACGCCACAGGTGAACTGACGGCGCTGATTTCCTCCATCAAGCTGGGCGCAAAAATCATCCACCGCGACATCAACAAAGCGGGTCTGGTGGATATTCTCGGTGCCAGCGGCGTAGAGAACGTGCAGGGTGAGCAGCAGATGAAGCTGGATCTGTTCGCTAACGAAAAGCTGAAAGCGGCACTGAAGGCGCGCGGTGTGGTCGCGGGGATTGCTTCCGAAGAAGAAGATGAGTTTGTCATCTTTGAAGGTTCGGAGAACGGTAAGTACGTAGTATTAATGGACCCGCTGGATGGTTCTTCGAACATCGACGTTAACGTTTCCGTCGGCACCATTTTCTCGATTTATCATCGTATTAGCGAGCCAGGCACGCCGATCACTGAAGCCGATTTCATGCAACCGGGCCACAAGCAGGTTGCCGCAGGTTACGTGGTGTA
Source organism: gamma proteobacterium symbiont of Scutellera amethystina (assembly GCF_059730845.1). Lineage (NCBI taxonomy): Bacteria > Pseudomonadati > Pseudomonadota > Gammaproteobacteria > gamma proteobacterium symbiont of Scutellera amethystina. The sequence continues at coordinate 494,289 of NZ_AP035935.1, read as the reverse complement.
CGGTTCCTCAACCATGATGGTGTACACCACCGGCGTGGGCGTTCATGCCTTCACTTACGATCCGTCGCTCGGCGTGTTCTGCCTGAGCCACGAACGCATGACCTTCCCGGAAAAAGGCTACACCTACTCGATCAACGAAGGGAATTACATCCGCTTCCCGCAGGGCGTGAAAAAGTACCTGAAGTTCTGCCAGGAAGAAGATGTTTCAACGAAGCGCCCTTACACCTCGCGCTACATCGGTTCACTGGTGGCGGATTTCCACCGCAACCTGCTGAAAGGCGGCATTTATCTCTATCCCAGCACCGCCAGCCACCCGAAAGGCAAGCTGCGCCTGCTGTATGAATGCAACCCGATGGCCTTCCTCGCCGAACAGGCGGGCGGTAAAGCCAGCGACGGTAAAAACCGTATCCTCGATATTCAGCCGGAAACGCTGCACCAGCGCTGCCCGTTCTTCTGCGGTAATGATGCGATGGTCGACGACGTGGAACGCTTTATGCGTGAGTTCCCGGACGAACATCAGGCATAAGTAAGCGGGCATTTAAAATGCCTGCGTGTGATGCCTGCCAGTCAATGATTTTCGGTCGCCATTAATGGCGACCCTACAGGTTGATGGCACGGTTTATGTTGGGTGCGCATTTATGCGCACCGGCATACAGAGATTAATTGCAATTAAATCGGCACTACGCCGTTGCCCAGGCTTACTTATTTTTTATTTCTGATTCTTGCCTGTCGATTAATTAATTCACCATTCTCCGCATAATAACGACTCGGCCAGATCTCAGCCGGCGAAATACCAATTGCTTCGGCAATAATTAATTCCCCTTTCGGCCACGGACGCGCCAGCGCATTGGCTAACGTGGTGGAACATAATCCCGCCTGTCGGGATAACGCCGCCATTGAGGTTCCCTTTTTACGCAGCGCCGCAATGATATCGGCCGGATGCCAGTCTGACTTCGCATTATTCACGCAACTCTCCTTAGTTCGCTTATCCATTCCCGTAACGATACTACGTTACTCGTAGTATCTGACAAGCGCTAAATCTACGATTCTCGTAGTCATGAAACCGACCTCCTCGCTGCAAGACACTTTTTGTCGACGCCTGAAACAAGCGCGTCTGGCGAAAGGTTTGTCGCAGAAAGGATTGGGTATTGCCGCAGGGATTGAAGAGTTTTCTGCCAGCGCGCGTATTAATCGCTATGAACTGGGCGTGCATAAACCGGATTTATTAACGCTGCAATTACTGGCGCAGGTGCTGGAAGTGCCGGCAGCCTATTTCCTGGCGGAAGATGATCGGCTGGCAGCCATGATTCTGGCATTTCCCGCCGGTCTGAACAGCGGTGCACCATAAGACGCACCGCGTAAATTACCGCGTTATCTTCTCCCGCGTCGCCATCCATCAGGGCGAACGCAGGCAACGTTACCGGTCATCACTGACCCCACCCTGATTATGCTGTCGCCACGCGGAACTGTGCCATAGATGCCTGCAACTGCTGCGACTGCGCTTCCAGCGACTGCGTAGCGGCGCTGGCCTGCTCCACCAGCGCGGCGTTTTGCTGCGCGGCTTCATCCATCTGCGTCACCGCCTGGTTAACCTGTTCAATACCGCGGCTCTGCTCTTCCGAGGCGATGGAGATCTCCTTCATCAGCGCGGTAACCCGCATCACTTCGCTGGAGATCTCATCCATGGTTTCGCCGGCGCGCGTGGCCATGTCGCTGCCCTCTTTGACCCGCGTCTGTGATTCGCTGATCAACTCACGAATCTCTTTGGCGGCGCTGGCGCTGCGCCCGGCCAGGGTGCGCACTTCGTTGGCAACCACGGCAAAACCGCGCCCCTGCTCACCGGCACGCGCCGCTTCCACCGAAGCGTTGAGCGCCAGGATGTTGGTCTGGAACGCAATGCCGTCGATCACGCTGAGAATATCGGCGATCCGATCGGAGCTGTGGGTGATCTCACGCATCTTCTCCATCACGTAGCACACCACTTCCGCGCCGCGGTCGGCGGTATCGGACACGCTACTTGCCAGCTGATTGGCCTGCTGCGCGTTGCTGGCGTTAAGCCGGACGGTAGCCGTGAGCTGCTCCATGCTGGCGGCAGTCTGTTCCAGCGAAGCCGCCGACTCTTCCGTGCGCTGCGACAGATGCACCGTGCCCGCGGACAGCTCGCGGCTGCCGACGTCAATCTGCAGGCTGGCTTCACGCACCTGGCTGACCGAGTTGCGCAGCGCCAGCTGCATTCCCGTCAGCGCCTGGTTCAGACGGCCGATTTCGTTATTGGCCGCTGCCGGCAGCGGCTGCGACAGATCGCCGGCTGCAATCTGCTCCAGATGCTGGATTGCCCCGTCCAGCGGACGCAATAGCGCGCGGCGCAGCAGCAGCCAGGCCAGTGCAATCAGCAACAGAGTCAGCGCGACGGCGACGCCAATCATGATCTTCATCTGCAGTTCGTTGTGCGCCGCTGCCGCCAGACGTGCGGCAGAGACCTCGTCGGCATACAGGCTGAAGTCATTCACTGCCTTCGAATAGTTAGCCGCCAGCTGCGACAGATTGCCTTCCAGCACCTGGTAATACTCATCGGTATACTGCTTTTGCAGCGCATCCATCATGGGTGCCATGGCACCTTTTTGATACGCGCTGAACGCGGCCGCGACCGCATCGGCGAGGCTTTTGCCCTGCGCGGTAACGGTACCGGCATCAATAAACGCGGTGAGATGGCGTTGCGAGCTGGCGACATCCGCCTGCGCCTGTTTGGTGACGGTCGCACCCTCGTCCAGCAGGCCGATTTCGATTTTGCGCACCGCCAGCGCGGCGCTGGCGCGGGCACGCATCAAATCGGCGTTGCTCTGATACAGGCTGTTGAGTTCAATGCCCTGAATACGGTTGATGGCGTCAAGTGACTGGTTGCCGGAATTGATGGCGTAGATGCCCATAGCGCTCACTGCCAGCAGCAGCAGCGTCATAAAGGCCAGAAGAGAGAGTAAAGCCGTGCGTATAGATAGCTGTGTGATCATGATAATTCCCGTGCGCTTTAAAAAAGGGAGAATCCAGTAGCCCTAAAACGGAGAGATTATCGGCAGTGACCGGGGGAAACTTTATCCTTCATTGATGGTCAACCTGATTACGATCATCTACGCTTCAGATTTCCTGAAGTTCGTAGCGCTAAAAGCAAGGAATGTAACGATGAAAAAATGGCTTCCGCTTGCCTGTCTGTTCGCGTCCAGCGTGGCAATGGCACAGCAAAACCCTATCGATCAGCAGCTCAATCAATGCCTGAATAAAGAGTCCAGCACCACCGGCATGTCGCAGTGCTACAGCACGGCCAATAAGGCGTGGGACAAAGAGATGAATGCGCAATATAGTCAGCTGATGAAGAAATTAACCGGTGAGCCCAAAGACAAACTGCGCAATGCGCAGCGCGCCTGGCTGGCCTACCGTGATAGCTGGACCGATGCCAGCCGCAGCTATTTCCTCAGCAGTCAGGGCTCCATGGCGGCGCTGTCAGTGGGCGCGCAGGGCGTCAGTCTGGTGCGCAACCAGGCACTGATGCTGCAATCAATCAACAAAGGCAGTTGCGCCAATCCCGATGATTGTTGATAAATGGGGGCGTTAAACACGCTTAGCGCTGGCCACGGTCAGCGCGCCCATTATTCACGGAGAAACCATGGCTGCCTACGCCTCGACCCTCATTCTTATCTGCCTCGCCATCCTGAGCTACTTCGTCCACAACAGCGCCGTCACCATTTCGATTCTCATCCTGCTGGTGATTAAGCTCACGCCGCTGGCACAGTTCTTTCCCTACGTCGAAAAGCAGGGCATTCAGATTGGTATCATTATCCTCACCGTGGCCGTCATGGCACCGCTGGCAAGCGGCACGCTGCCGGCCTCGTCGCTGCTGAAATCCTTTGCTAACTGGCAATCAATCGTGGCGATTATCGTTGGCGTATTTGTTGCCTGGCTCGGCGGTCGCGGCGTCAGTTTAATGAGCGTGCAGCCGTCGGTGATTGGCGGGTTGCTGATTGGCACGGTGATTGGTGTGGCGTTCTTTCGCGGCGTGCCGGTCGGGCCGCTAATCGCCGCAGGGATTGTGTCGCTGTTTGTCACCACGAAGTAGCCTGCTGGACCATTCCGAAACGCCAAAAAGGGGGCATACTTTCAGAGTCAGTTGGCTATAATAGCCGTCACTCAACTTACGACTAATGAAGGAAAGCCAGATGAGTTTGAACCAGGTGCCTGCAGGTAAAGATCTGCCAGAAGATATCTATGTCGTCATCGAGATCCCGGCCAACGCCGATCCGATCAAATATGAAGTGGACAAAGAGTCTGGCGCCCTGTTTGTAGACCGTTTCATGTCTACCGCCATGTTCTATCCGTGCAACTACGGTTACATCAACCACACGCTGTCTCTGGATGGTGACCCGGTTGACGTACTGGTGCCAACCCCGTATCCGCTGCAGCCAGGTTCAGTCATCCGCTGCCGTCCGGTGGGCGTGCTGAAGATGACCGACGAATCAGGTGAAGATGCCAAACTGGTAGCGGTTCCGCACACCAAGCTGAGCAAAGAGTACGATCACATTAAAGATGTGAACGACCTGCCAGAACTGCTGAAAGCGCAGATTACCCACTTCTTCGAGCACTACAAAGATCTGGAAAAAGGCAAATGGGTGAAGGTTGACGGCTGGGACAACGCGGAAGCGGCTAAAGCTGAAATCATCTCCTCTTTCGAGCGCGCACAGAAGAAATAAGTTTTCTGTCAGCGCTGCCGCATCGCTATGTATGGCGATCGGCAGATAAAAAAACACCGCCCACTGGGCGGTGTTTTTATTTACGCTTCTGCGGCGTCATCGCGCCGTAACCAGTCGCCACTCGCGATGCGGGTGCGCCCGGCAATCGAACGCTGATACACGTACAGCCAGGCGCTGCCGTAGGGCGTCTGGATCAGCTGGCGCTTATACTCGCCGTTCTTGCTGCGCAAGGCATCCAGCTCGCCGAGGGTGCTGGCGTCGATGCGATACACTTCGCAGTACACCGTGCCGTCCCCCTCAACCACGCCCGGATAGTGACCGAGATTGTAGAGCGCAAACCCTTCAATCTGATGGTCGCCGAGCCATTGCGCATTGGTCATCCAATGACTATTTCCCTGCTTGCGCCGTAAACTGCCGTAGACAATTATTCGCATTGCTAAAACTCAAACTGATAGAGCAAATCCAGTGCCTGATCGAGACCCGACACGGCTTCCAAATAGAGTTTGGGCATCAGGCGATAACGCAAAGTGAGCGTCGCCAGTGAATCAAATATGCCAACACCGTATTTTACCTGCAGACCCGGCAGCACATAACCACTCACCTGCACCTGCTGGCTGTCGCCGACACCGGTGGTATCAAGCGCAAGGTTACTGACGCCGAAGGTCTCGCCGATTTTACCCATAACCTGACCACTTTGTGCAACCCCCAGTCCAACCAGCGCCGAGGTTAAGGCGTTGCTGTCGCCATCGCTGCTGAGTCCCTGACCGCGTAACAGGTAAGACAGCGCCTCCTGCTGCGACATTGCCGGGTCGGAGAAGACCTCTACCTTCGGCTCGTCGGCCAGCCCGGTGACGCGCAGACCGGCTGTCACATCATCTTCGGTGGCTTCCGGGTTACGAATCGCCTCCAGGTTGACGTACGGCTGATCCGGCGGACCGGCGAACTGCAGCTCGCCTTTACGCACAATCAGATCCTGACCATACGCGTGGAAACGGCCGGAAGGAATATTGATTTGTCCGTTTAAGCCCAGGCCGGTTTTATCCTGCACCAGTTTGAGATCGCCGTTGAGGCGCGCTTTCAGGCCAAAGGCCGAGAGGCGCACATCGTTGCCGACGTGGATCACCAGATTGCTGTTGATCGGGATCGCGGCGGTTTTCGGCTGAATCGGCTTGAGGTTCTCATCCAGCATCACCTCATCCGACGACACGCCGGTAGCGCTCTCCGGCACTTCCTGCACCGTGATGCGCGCCCACGGAATATCAACCTTGCCGTCAAGATTGAACGCCGCCGGTGTGGCTTCAAACGCCAGGTCCGGCGAAACGTCCATCCGCACCATCGGCGGAACGGTAACGCGAATACGGCTGCCCTGCGCAGTAACGCGCGCGCGCCAGTTATCCAGCTGGCTCCAGTCCGCGTTGCCACCCAGATTGAGGTTACCCTGCTGCGTCTGGATCAGGCCGTTGAGCGTGGAACTCATGCCGTTAAACACCAGGTTGAGATTGGCCGAGGTGAGATCGACTGGCATAAAGCTGCCGTCCACATCAACATCGCTCAGTCCCAGCTGACCAAAGATCTGCGGCTGCTGCAACGTGCCGCCGAGACGCAGATTGCTGTTGAGGTTGCCTTTGATCTTCTCGCCCTGCATCAGCGCCGGGTTGAGCATCGCCAGCGAAATGTTGCTGATGCCGATGTTGCCTGACAGCTGGCGGCGATTCTCCGGATCGGCGATCTGCACGTTGCCGCTCAGCTGACCGTTATTCACGATGTGAATCAGCCAGTCGAGCTGCGCGCGTCCATTACGCAGCGCCGCATTCAGGTTGAGCGTGTCGAAGGCGATCGGCAGGTTATTCCCCTGCACATCCTGCACCACTTTTACGCCGTTTCCTTTAAGCGATACCGTGCCGGTCGGCAGCGCGCCGTCGGCGGTCCAGTTCACGCGTGCATCACCGCTGAATACGCCGTTCAGCTGGGTGGCATCGGTGAGGAACGGCTTGATCATCGCCAGATCGAAGCGGTTCAGCACCACGTGCGCATGGCCGCTGGCACCGGCCTCGATCGGCTCCGGCACGCACAGCTGCGCGTTGGGGTTTTGCCAGCAGTGCGGCCCGATGGTGGCGCTCTGTTTGCTGTTCAGGTAGTCAATCGTCATCGCGCGCGTCAGGCGCCATTCGCCCACCGGCGTGTCAAAACGCGTATTGTTGAGATTACCCTGCCAGCGCTGCGTCTGGCGGTCAAAGCTGCCGTTGAGCGCCAGCTGGCCGGAGACCGGCTCGCCCTGCACGTTGAGTTTCAGCTGATGCTGCTTCTCGTTACCGTCGGCGTTGAGCGTCAGCAGGCCGATCTTAAGCGCGTCCTGCTGTAGCTGCTCCACGCGCAGCTGCAGTTTACCGGCGACCTGATCGCTGGATTTCACATCGCTCTGCAGCGTGACACGGCGGATCTGCAACTGCTGCCAGCGCAGGCCGCTGGCGGTAAGATCGGCCAGCAGCTGGGGCGCCTGCAGCGTACCGCGCGCTTTGATGGTGCCTTTGGCTACGCCGCCGAGGCCCGGCAGCGCGTTATCCAGATGCGGTGCATCGACACTGGCATCCAGATTTAGCGCGTCGCCCAGTTCGCCCTTCACGTCCAGATGGTTGCGCCCCAGCGCGATGTCAATGCCGGGGATTTTCCACTGATTGTAACTGTTGCCGGTCAGCGAGCCTTCGGCGCTCACCGCGTTCTGTTTCACATTGCCCTTCAGCGCCAGCTGCGGCACGCTAAGCTGCCAGCTACCGCCGTACAGGCTGCCGCGCGTGGTGATTTTACCGTCGAGCTTTGCCGGCCAGTCAGGATACTGTTTAGCGGTATTGATGCCCGCCAGCGTCAGTTCGCTGCGCCAGCTGATGGCTTTGCTCCAGTCCACCAGCGCGCTAAGGTCAATGTTGCCCTGCAGCGCCGCCACGCGAAGTTTATCCAGGCTGAACTGCTGCACGTTGCCTTTACCGTCCAGTGTAATGGTGGCCGGCGGCACCGCTTCGCCCTTCACCGCGGTGCGCAGCGACATCACATAGTCGGTGGCTTTGCCGCTGAACTGGTAGTCGAGATTATCCGCCTGATACTGCACCGGACCGGTCAGCGGCCAGCGCAGCTGCGGGCTGGTGAGTTTGAGCGACAGCGGCAGACCGGCTACCGCCGGCTGCGCGGCGGCGTCCAGCTGAGCACGCACCGGCCCCGAGAGGTTCAGGCCCAGCTTCAGCTCGTCGCGCATTGCCCCGGCGAGGTTCAGTTTGATCTTCTCGCCTTTAATCGGATCGAGATTCAGCGAGCCGTTGAGCACAAAATTGACCGGCCAGTTATCCGCCAGCCGGGCATCGCCGCTGGCGTTGAGCTGTCCCTGCGGCGAGTCGACGTCAAAGGTCTCCAGCTGCACATGCCGGTCGGTAGTTTTGGCCTTCAGCAGCAGACGCGTAATCGCCACATCCGTATCGCCGGTGATGCGCAACTGCTCACCCAACAGCTGCTGCACGTTGATATCGAGTGGCAGCTGGAAATCCGGCAGTGCCGGCAGCAGCGGCTCGGCAAACATCGCCTGCAGCGTTTCGCCCAGCGGTTTCTCATCCGGCTGCGGCTGCTGCACTTTAGGCTGCACCACCTGTTCGTCAGCCACTTTCGCCGCCTTCGGCAGCGCGATCAGCAGGCTCTGGATATGGGTGGGATTGAGCGTCAGCGCGCGATCCTGCCACTGCAGGCCGCTGGTGAAGTCGAGCAGTGAAATGGCGGTGTCATCGACTTTGACGTTAATGTTATGCAGGCTGACCCGGCTCAGGGTAATCGGGTATGGCGTGCTGAGATTGCTGCTGCCGCTCTCCTCTTCCGGCGGCGGCGCACTGGCGGGCGTCATTTTTTTGCTGTCGACCACCACGCTGACATCCTGCAGCGCGATATCGTTCACGCACACCGAGGAGTGCAGCAGGCAGTTGAGGTTGAGCGCCAGATGGAAGCGCCCGGCATCCACGCTGACGCCCGGCATCTGGTATTTCACACCGCTCAGCGTCAGATCGCGCCAGCCGCCTTCCACCTTGTTAATCGACAGGCCCGGCACCCAGCGATCGGCACCTTTAAACAACAGATGCAATCCGGGCGTGGTGCCCACCAGAAACGCCACGCTGGCCAACAGCACCAGCACGAAAATACCGATACCGATCAGGACCTTTTTCCATAGCTTCATAGTTCAGGCCCCAGTCCTACATAAAATTGCAATCCATGCTCCTTGTCGTCACCAATCGGGCGCGCGATATCAAACTTGATCGGCCCTACCGGAGAAGACCAGCGCACGCCGAAGCCTGCACCGGTTTTAACATTACTCTGCTTGATGTCGTTGACCGCTTCGCCGGAGTCGACGAATACCGCGCCCCACCATTTGCCGGAGACGTTGTACTGATACTCGAGCGAGCCGGTGGCCAGCTTTGAGGCACCGGTGAGTTTGCCTTCGTCATCGCGCGGCGAGATATCTTTGTATTTGTAGCCGCGAATGCTGCGGTCACCGCCGGCGAAGAAGCGCAGATCGGGCGGCACTTTTTCGAAATTGTTGGTTTCAATCCAGCCAAGGTTACCGCGCGCCACAAAGCGATGCTTCTCGCCCAGCGTGCGGATCCACACGTTCTGCGCTTGCAGGATCAGGAAGTCGACGTCCGAGCCCCAGGTGGTGTCCGACACGTCTACCGAGTAGCGCTGTGAATCGCCCCAGGTCGGCATCAGGCCGCCGCGCGAACGGGTGCGGTTCAGGCTGACGCCCGGATAGAGCAGCATGGTGGTGTTGGTGACGCTGCCCTGAGTAAAGTGGTCGAGGCTCCAGCGCAGGTTAACCGCGCGCTGCCAGCCGGAGCTGCTGTCCCAGTTACGCGACATCGCCAGCGTGGTGGTGTCCGATTTGGTGTCGTTGAGATCGGTGCGTTTCAGGCCGCCGGAGAAGGTGTAGTACTGCTCCAGAGGACTTTTCAGCAGCGGCACTTTATAGCTGAGATCAAGCTGCTGCTCCGGCGCGGAGATATAGGCGCTGGAGGTCAGGCTGTGGCCGCTGTCGTTGATCCACGGCTTTTTCCACGTGCCTTTCAGCCGCGGTCCGACGTCCGTCGAGTAACCGACACCAGCTTCGATGGTGTTCTCCACGCGCGGCGACACGGCGGCGCTGAGCGGCAGCACTTTGGTCTGGCGCCCTTTATCGAACTCGGGTGCCACGACGACAGAATTAAACCAGCCGGTGGCGGAGAGGCGACGATTGAGTTCGGCCAAATCGCGTGAGCTATAGGGATCGCCCTTTTTGAACGGCACCAGATTGCGCAGATAGGCTTCATTGATTTGCGAGCCCTCAAAGCTGACATCGCCGAAGCGATAGCGCGGGCCGCTGTCGTAGTCGATATCCCAGAACGCTAAGCGCCGTTCGACCGAGACACCAAGCTGGCTCTGCTTAAAGTCACCGTCGAAGTAACCATTACGCAGCGCCAGGCTGGAGAAGCCGTTTTTGAATTTATCGTAGTCGCCGTGATTGAGCTGGCTGCCGACTTTCGGCCTGCCCTGCTTCACCCACGCCTGATAATCAGGATCGTCTTTTGCGGCGCCTTCCACCACGATGGTGCTGCCGCCAATCTTCACCGGCTCACCGGCGGTGACGCGGGCAATCAGCACCGGACGGCCACCCTGCGGCGGCGCCGGGCGTGATTCAAAGTCGATCTGCGGCTCGTAATAGCCCAGCGCGCGCAAACCTTCTTTGATCGCGGCAGCCACGCGCGCCTGGAAACGGCCGTCGTTCGACACCTCGTCACTGCCGATAGTGGACAAGCGCGCCCTGACGTTTTTCTGTAACTCCCCGGTCAGGCCTTCCAGCTGCAGTCGCACTTTGGCTGCCTCAACAGCAGGTGCGGCAAGCAGCAGGCTGGCCAAGCAATAAGCATGAAATCGCGGCACGCGTACTCCTGTTAATAATGCCTGCCCCTATTCCGCAGGGGCGTTAACTCTGGTGGAAAGGGTATCACCACACCTTGCATACCCATCAGCATAGCCGCTCTTTTTTGCGAGCGGCTGCGTAAAAACGGCCGCTAAGCCAAATCGACTGCTATTGTCGGTAAATGTGCGTACCGATACAACAACGAAGCCGCGCTTCTGCGCACCGCCAGCCGCCACTCGGATTAATCCGAGCCGGCCAATCACGCCGCTGGCGGCAGCAATAGCGCTGCTGCTATAATCAGCGACCAGCAGGCCTCGCCTGCACGCATTTCTGCCCCGACGTTAACGTGACTTTGTCGAACTGGCGCAGACATTTTTGGCACGGATAGCCCTGTTCGACGGGTAAGTACCGGATGTACGCCTCTTCGCGCTGCCCAGGCCAAAAATGACAAGTGATTAACCCAACGGATCTTTTATGCTTGATAGCCTGCTTGTCATTCTTTTACTGATCGTAATCAGTTCATTTTTTTCTCTGTCGGAGATCTCGCTGGCGGCTGCCCGCAAGATCAAACTGAAACTGCTGGCCGATGAAGGCAACATCAACGCGCAGCGCGTGCTGAAGATGCAGGAACAGCCTGGCATGTTCTTCACCGTGGTACAGATTGGCCTCAACGCCGTCGCGATTCTCGGCGGTATCGTCGGCGATGCGGCGTTTTCGCCCGCCTTCAGCAGCCTGTTCAACCGCTTTATGGAGCCGGAACTGGCGGATCAGCTCAGCTTTATCTGCTCCTTCACCATCGTCACCAGCCTGTTTATTCTGTTTGCCGACCTGACGCCAAAACGCGTCGGCATGATCGCGCCGGAAGCCATCGCGCTGCGCATCATCAATCCGATGCGCTTCTGCCTGCTGGTTTTCCGCCCGCTGGTATGGCTGTTCAATGGCCTGGCCAACGTGTTCTTTCGCATCTTTAAGCTGCCGATGGTGCGTAAAGATGACATCACCTCGGATGACATTTACGCGGTGGTAGAAGCGGGCGCGCTGGCCGGCGTGCTGCGTAAGCAGGAGCACGAGCTGATCGAGAACGTGTTTGAGCTGGAATCACGCACCGTGCCTTCGTCCATGACCTCGCGTGAAAATATCGTGTGGTTCGATCTGCACGAAGACGAAACCAGCCTGAAAACTAAAATCGCGCAACACCCGCATTCGAAGTTTCTGGTGTGCGACGGCGATATCGACCATATCGTCGGTTACGTTGATTCCAAAGAGCTGCTGCTGCGCGTGCTGGGCAACCAGAGCATGACGCTCAACAGCGGCGTGCAGATTCGTTCGGCGCTGATTGTGCCGGATACGCTGACGCTGTCAGAGGCGCTGGAGAGCTTTAAAACCGCCGGCGAAGACTTCGCGGTGATCATGAACGAATATGCGCTGGTGGTCGGGATTATCACGCTTAACGACGTGATGACCACGCTGATGGGCGATCTGGTCGGTCAGGGGCTGGAAGAGCAGATTGTGGCGCGCGACGAGAACTCCTGGCTGGTGGAAGGCGGTACGCCGATTGATGACGTGATGCGCGTGCTGGATATCGACGAGTTCCCACAGTCCGGCAACTACGAGACCATCGGCGGCTTTATGATGTATATGCTGCGTAAGATCCCCAAACGCACCGATTTCGTCAAATTCTCCGGCTACAAATTTGAGGTGGTGGATATCGACAGCTACCGCATCGACCAGCTGCTGGTGACGCGCATTGACGATCGCCCGCCGGTGCTGAATGTGTCGAAGAGTTCGCTGGATGAGTCTGAAGGGCCTGCCGCGTAGCAGTGATCGTGCGGTTACAGAAAAATTCAGGGCGCCCACGGCGCCCTTTCTTTTGCTTAGTTGTACTCGGCTTGCAGCCGCAGCACCTGGCGGTTGATTTCTGACATCACGCTAAGGTGCTGTTTATCCTTGACGCGCGGCAACATGACTTTGCCTTTGTCGAACTCAAACGCGCCAACATCCTTGATGTACAACCTTCCTTTAAATAGCGTCTTTACATATTTCGCAATTTGCAGCGGATTATAGCGCTGGAAGATCTTCATGCTGTTTAACTCCTGAACAGATGTAATACGCTTCGCCGTTGCCAAATTCGGTACGAGCCCTTGAAGCGCAAATGAGGCATAACTATAGAACATGATTCCTTGCCGATGTTCCGAAAAAATGGATTTTTTACTGAATTGACACATCATTACAGAGAACTCTGTCATAACGATCACAAAATCCAGTATAAACCTTCATTGGTTAAGGAATTGTGGCATGGGTTACAAAGCTGCTATCTCATCGCGACAGGCGCATCATCCACGCCTAATATTGCAAAAACATGAATAACTGGTCGGATCACTAAGGAGCATTACCATGCGTTTGGCACATTCCGTGATAGCCCTAGCGCTGCTGCTGCCCAGCCTTGCCTCAGCCCACGCGTTTAAGGTTGGCGAGCGCGTACCGGCAGTCGGTGTTAACGACAAAGGAGAACTGCTGTATCAGCAGGAGAAGTTTCGCTACCAGCCCTGGAACAGCGCCCAGCTGAGTGGCAAAGTGCGGGTCATCCTGCATATTGCCGGACGCTCGTCAGCCAAAGAACAGAACGCCGCGCTGATTGAAGCCATCAAAGCCGCCCTACTGCCGCACGACCGCTATCAAACCACCACGGTGGTTAATACCGATGATGCCATTCCCGGCACCGGGATGTTTGTGCGCAGCAGCATTGAGAGCAATAAACAGCAGTATCCGTGGTCACAGTTTATTGTCGACAGCAACGGCAACGCGCGCAAGGCGTGGCAGCTGGAGAAAGGCGGTTCGGCGATTGTGATTCTGGACAAGACCGGCCATGTGCGTTACGCCAAAGACGGTCCGCTGACGCAGGATGAAGTGCAGCAGGCGATGAAACTGATCCATCAGCTGCTGCAGGCGTGATCGCGCCACAGCAGGTGGCGCGCATAGCGTATCAGAACAGCGAGACGCGGAAGCCCGGATTCAGGAACGACTCGCGCGGCGCGTAGTCGAGGGTTTTGCCCTGCCAGTCATGCACGTGCGCGCCAGCGGCAATGGCTACCGCATGGCCGGCACCGGTATCCCAGATATTGGTCGGCCCGAAGCGCGGATAGAGCTGCGCCTTGCCCTCTGCCACCAGGCAGAACTTGAGCGAGGAGCCGATAGCGGTGGTCTGATGCTCGCCCAGCTGGGTCAGATACTCTTTCAGCTCTTCGTCTTTATCAGCGTGCGAACGGCTCACTACCACCAGCAGCGGTCGCGCTTCACGTACGTGGATCTGCGTGGTGTGGCCGCCCTCTTCTTTCCACGCTTTGCCTTCGGCCGCAGAATACATCACCCCCAGCGCCGGCGCGTACACCACGCCCAGCACCGGTTTGCCGTGCTCAATCAGCGCGATATTGACCGTGAACTCGCCGTTACGCTTGATGAACTCTTTAGTGCCGTCGAGCGGATCGACCAGCCAGTATTGCTGCCAGTGCTGACGCACATCCCAGCCGGGTGGATCCTCTTCCGACAGCACCGGCACGTCAGGCGTCAGCGCCGCTAAGCCCTGCACGATAACCTGATGTGCCGCCAGATCGGCCGCCGTGACCGGTGAATCATCCGATTTACGCGTCACGTCCAGCGGTTGTGCGCCATCGTAGACCTGCATAATGGCATCGCCCGCGCTGCGCGCCAGCTGGCAAATTTTATCTAACATTGTTCACCTCATTTCGGCTGATGCTGCCGCTGAAACCCCGGCAGCCCGTCTCCAGATATTTTAGCAGGTGCGCTGTGACAGCCGCAGCTAAGCGTATTCGCTTTTATTATCAATATCATAGTTCGGTCGTGGCGGCTATGGCGCAATGCTGAATGGCCGGCACTCCGACAGCTTGCGCAGAAAAGAGGCAAAATCCCGAGCCCCATCACAAATTGAAATGATAATTCGTCATGGTTTTACATTATTTTGAGAGGCCCATTAAAGCGAACAAGGAGCAAGCCATGTTCAAAGCGAGCATGTCGTTACTGGCACTGTGCATTGCAGCCGCCACGGTACAGGCTGCCACGGTGGATTTACGCATTCTGGAAACCACCGATCTGCACAGCAACATGATGGATTTCGATTACTACAAAGACACGCCGACCGAAAAGTTTGGTCTGGTGCGCACCGCCACGCTCATCCAGCAGGCGCGCGGCGAAGTAGCAAACAGCGTGCTGGTGGATAACGGCGACATTATTCAGGGCAGCCCGCTGGGCGATTATATGGCGGCCAAAGGCCTGCAGCCCGGTGAAGTCCATCCGGTATATAAAGCCCTTAATACGCTGGATTACGCGGTAGGCAATCTCGGCAACCACGAATTTAACTACGGCCTGCCCTATCTGCAGCAGGCGATTGCCGGGGCACGTTTTCCCTACATCAATGCCAACGTTATCGATGAAACCAGTGGTAAACCGCTGTTTACTCCCTATTTAATTAAAGAAACCACGGTAAAAGACCGCGACGGCAAGCCGCACACGCTGAAAATCGGTTACATCGGCTTCGTTCCCCCACAGATTATGGTGTGGGATCGCAACAATCTGCAGGGTAAAGTGCGCGTTGATGACATCACCGAGACAGCGAAGCGCTATGTGCCGGAAATGCGCGCAAAAGGTGCTGAAATAATCATCGCTATTCCGCACTCCGGTCTGAGCAGTGAGCCGTACCATGCCATGGCGGAAAACTCGGTGTATTACCTCAGTCAGGTGCCAGGTATCAATGCCATCATGTTCGGCCATGCGCACGCGGTGTTTCCCGGCAAAGAGTTTGCGGCGATTAAAGGCGCGGATATCGCTCAGGGCACGCTTAACGGCGTACCGGCGGTGATGCCCGGCATGTGGGGCGATCATCTCGGCGTGGTTGACCTGGTGCTGAAAAATGACGGCGGCAACTGGCAGGTGAGCCAGGGTAAAGCCGAAGCGCGGCCAGTTTACGATGCGGTGGCGAAAAAATCGCTGGCGGCGGAAGATGCCGATCTGGTGAAAGTGCTGGCCGACGATCATCGCGCTACGCGTGAGTTTGTGGCAAAACCGATCGGCAAGTCGGCGGATGTGATGTACAGCTACCTGTCGCTGGTGCAGGACGATCCCACCGTGCAGATCGTCAATAATGCGCAGCGTGCTTACGTCGAACGCTTCATTCAGGGCGATCCGGATCTGGCCCGCTTACCGGTGCTTTCCGCGGCGGCCCCGTTCAAGGCCGGCGGCCGTAAGAACGATCCGGCCAGCTACGTTGAAGTGGAAAAAGGCGATCTCACCTTCCGTAATGCCGCCGATCTCTATCTCTATCCAAATACGCTGGTGGTGATGAAAATCAGCGGCGCACAGGTGAAAGAGTGGCTGGAGTGCTCGGCGGCGCAGTTTAATCAGATCGATGTGCATCGTCGTCAGCCGCAGTCACTGATCAACTGGGATTTCCGCACCTACAATTTTGATGTGATCGACGGCGTGCAGTATCAGATCGATGTGACGCAACCGGCGCGCTACGACGCCGAATGCCAGCTGATTAACCCGGCGGCATCACGCATCCAGGATCTGCGCTGGCAGGGCAAACCGATCGATCCCAAAGCGACCTTCCTCGTTGCCACCAATAATTACCGTGCCTGGGGCGGCAAATTTGCCGGTACCGGCGAGCAGTATGTCGCGTTTGCTTCGCCGGATGAGAACCGCTCGGTGGTGGCCGCCTACATCAGCAGCGAAACCCGCGCCCACGGCGCGGTGCAGCCACAGGCCGATCACAACTGGCGGCTGGCACCGATCGCCAGCGCAACGCCGCTGGATATTCGCTTTGAGACCGCGCCGGGCGCAAAAGCCACGCAGTTTATTGAGAAGTATGCTGATTATCCGATGAAAGCCGTCGGCAGTGATGAAACGGGCTTTGCAATCTGGCAGGTAGATCTACAGAAGCAGGCAGAGAAGAAGTAGTGACCGCGGGCGCCAGATATGGCGCCCGCTGTTTATTACAGGATTTCCAGCAGCTCGACTTCGAAAATCAGGGTGCTGAATGGCGGGATAGAGGCACCCGCGCCGCGCTCGCCGTAAGCGAGATTGTGCGGAATGGCCAGCTCCCACTTCGAACCAACCGGCATCAGGGTCAGCGCTTCAATCCAGCCGGCAATCACGCCGCTGACCGGGAATTCAGCCGGTTCGCCACGGGCAACGGAGCTATCAAACACGGTGCCGTCAATCAGCTTACCGGTGTAGTGCACGCGTACGCGATCCTGACGTGATGGGATCGGACCATCGCCCTGGGTGATGACGCTGAACTGCAGGCCGGATTCGGTGCTGCTCACACCTTCACGCTGTGCATTCTGCTCGAGGAACTGCTGACCTTCGGCCGCCATGGCTTCGACGCGCTCACGACGTACGCCTTCGGCACGCTCGTGGACTTCACGCAGCGCACGGTGTACCACGTCAACCGGAACTGCCGGTGAGTTCCCTTCCAGCGCGTCGCGCAGGCCCGCAAGCAGCGCTTCTGGCTGCAGACCCTGCAGTCCAGACTCTTGCAGCTGCTGACCAACCTGTAAACCGATACCGTAACTTGCTTGTGATTCGACGCTGTCAAATGAAGGGGTCGTCATCTTGTTTCCTTAATCCCGGAGAAAATAGAACCGGCAGCATAACAGCGCAGGCGGCTGGCGTAAAATCTCGCGCGCCGCGGATGACATTTCCCGGGGAAAGAGAAACAATATGCAGGTCAAATTTTTCAATGCTGGCAGGCACTTCGCGCCCGCTTTGCCCATACTATAGAACAAGAGAGCATCCATGGGCCAAATCGCCCCACGACGTCGCAGGACGCGCGCACCGCGTACCTTATTTTCCCGGTTGCAACGCTGGCTGCCTGACAGGCGCGTCACGACCGCCAGCGAGGAGGAGGAAAGAATGGCTTCTGAAACCCCGTCGCGTATACCCGCTGTGCTGCAGCGCATCTGGCATCTGCTGGATAACGTACGCTGGATGGATCCGCTGCCGCCGCTGCACCGACGCGGTATCGTTATTGCCCTGCTGGTGATGCTGCTGGCGTTTCTCTGGCCTGCCAGCACGCCGCAGTATCCGGTGGAACGTCCGGCAGAGAGCAGCGGCAAAGAGGTGCCGATGCAGGCGGAAATCTACGATAACAATGCGCAGCCGCCGCAGAATACGACGCCGAAAAGTGATGCCCAGGGCGAATGGCACAGCTATACCGTGGCCTCGGGCCAGACGCTGGCACAGCTGTTCCGTGACAACAATCTGCCGGTCAATGATGTGTTTGCCATGGCGCGGGTGGAAGGCGATGGGCAGCCGCTGAGCGCGCTGCAGAGTGGTCAGCAGGTGAAGATTCGTCAGAACGCGCAGGGCGTGGTGACCGGCTTAACGGTCGAGAGCAGTAACGGCCCGGTGCTGTTTACCCGCCAGCCGGACGGCAGCTTTATCCGCGCGCAGTAAGCAACAGAAACAAAAACGCCGGCACAAGGCCGGCGCTTTCAAACTAAGTAAAAAATTACTCAGCTACTACATTCACAACCAGTTTCGCGAATACTTCGCTGTGAACCTGGAAGTCAACTTCGTGCTCACCGGTGGTGCGCAGAACGCCGTTTGGCAGGCGAACTTCGCTCTTCGCCACTTCAACGCCAGCTGCAGTAACTGCATCAGCGATGTCGCGGGTACCGATGGAACCGAACAGTTTACCTTCGTCGCCTGCTTTAGACGCGAGAGTAACGGTGCCCAGTGCATTGATTTTCTCTGCACGTGCGTTAGCAGCAGCCAGAACGTCAGCCAGTTTGGCTTCCAGTTCAGCGCGACGCGCTTCGAAGAACTCAACGTTTTTCTTTGTAGCAGGAACAGCTTTACCCTGTGGAACCAGGAAGTTACGAGCGTAGCCCGCTTTAACGTTAACCTGATCACCCAGGCTGCCCAGGTTTGCTACTTTATCAAGCAGAATAACTTGCATTACCTTATCCTCTTAAAGTCGTTAATGGACAGTTGCCGATTACTGATGACGATCAGTGTACGGCAGCAGAGACAGGTAACGCGCGCGCTTGATAGCACGAGCCAGCTGACGCTGGTATTTTGCACGAGTACCGGTGATACGGCTTGGAACAATCTTGCCGCTTTCAGTGATGTAGTTTTTCAGCGTTGCGATATCTTTATAATCGATCTCTTGAACGCCTTCCGCGGTGAAACGGCAGAACTTGCGACGACGGAAATAACGTGCCATTTGGCTAGTCTCCAGAATCTATCAATTCAATCTGCTCGGCATGTAACACAAGTTTGCTCTGGCCATTGCGTGCCTGATGGCAGCTAATAAAACCTTCGAGTGTGAGTTGCGTGCCGACCGTTATATGTTGAGTAATCGCCTGATGGGCGCTGCCGCTGATAATCACCGGCATCTGACACCAGGCTTGCCGGTGAAACCCGGCTTCCTCCTGCACAGAACGATGCTCAAGCACGAACTGGCAGTGAGGAATCCCTGACGGACTGACTTTTCGAACTGGCGTCTTGCACACGGTGCCAGACAGGCGCAGCCGATTGGCCGTCATCGTGGATTACTCTTCAGAATCCCCAGCATCTGAGTCTTCTGCCGATTCGTTAGCGAAGTCTTCGCGGCGCTCACGACGCTCGTCTTTCGCTTTAACCATCGGAGAAGCTTCAGTTACCGCGTGCTTAACGCGCATAACCATGCTGCGGATAACGGCGTCGTTGAAGCGGAAGTTAGTTTCCAGCTCGTCGATCACTTCCTGCGGTGCTTCTACGTTCAGCAGAACGTAGTGTGCTTTGTGCAGTTTGTTGATCGGGTAAGCCAGCTGACGGCGACCCCAGTCTTCCAGACGGTGGATCGTGCCCTGTGCACCAGTGATAGCACCAGTGTAACGCTCGATCATGCCCGGAACCTGCTCGCTCTGGTCAGGATGGACCATAAATACGATTTCGTAATGACGCATCGATAGCTCCTTACGGATTATTCAGCCTCCTGTCAGGGTCAGCTGCGGCCCACGGAAGCAAGGAACGTTATAGGTTGCGAATCACCCAAAAGATGAAACACACCTCTGAATGCAGCTGAAAAATTGACGCGTAATCATACTGACCTCGCCGGGGAAACTCAAGCGCACAATTCATCAAATTGTCGCTGTCGTGCCAGGCGGGGACACCTTTTGTGCTAAGGATTGAGATTCAGCAGGTTAGTCAGAGATTGTTCAAAATCCCTGAACGAGGCGTTCAGCACGACGATCTGGCGTCGTACTGGTGAAGAACTAAACTCTCTACAGGCGCAACGGTTTGGCTTAATCAGCGCGCCTGAGAGTGAAATCCCTGGAGTGAGGAGTCGATTATGAAAGCTGTCATTATCGCCACTTTACTGGGTCTCTTCCTGTCTACCCCCGCTCTTGCCAGCTCCGCTGACCAGGCGCTGCAGATGAGAAGTAACAGCAGCAAAGCGGCTTCAGGCTATGTCTACGTTAACCGGCTGGATGCGCCAGGCGGTAACCCGGTCAGCGCGAACACCAGCGCCGCCGACCGCTTGTCGTCACAACTGTAGTCCGGCCTGTTATCCCGGGCTGGCGTGCTCCGCACCGCCAGCCCGTTCCGTTTTACAAATGATGTTTAAAGAAACTGACCAGCGCGGTGAGCGCTGGCGGCGTGATTTTGTGCCCGATCTGCTTTTCCGCCAGAAAGGTGAGCCGGCTGTCGAGCTGCGCCTCGCGCAACGCCTTCTCCAGCCGTACCGTTTCGGCAAACGGTACGACTTCATCCGCTTCACCGTGCCATAACAGCAGCGGTCGGTTAGCCAGCTGCGCCAGCTGCTGACAGGGATCGTAGGCCGCCAGCGGGGCCAGTCGCGCCTGTAACGCCGCTTTTTGCTCTGGCGTGTGCGCTACCAGCGGCGGGAACAGCGTCTGACTGAGCTGCATGAAGTAGCCGGAGCCCATCAGACAGGCAACGCTGTGCAGGTGTGGATAGCGCGCCATCGCGCCCAGCGCGGTCATCCCGCCCATTGAGGCGCCGGCAATAGCGAAACGCTCATCTGCCACCCAATCGTTGTCGCGCAGCACCGCTTCCAGCAGCGGCACTTCATCGATGTTCTGGCGCAAAATCTCCCAGAAGTGCGTCATGCGCGCGTCGGTATCACCGTTGTAGCGCGCGCCGTGCATCTCTGCATCCGGCATCACCACACGGAAACCGGCCTGCGCCAGCGCCACGGCAAAGTAGCTGTACACCTCTTTCGACGAGGTAAATCCGTGATAAAACAGGATGGTGGGTAAGCGCGCCAGCCGCTGTCCGGCCGGTGCCGCGTGAATACACTCAATGCCAGCCAGGTTCTCCGTTGCCAACTCAATCATACCGTCTCCGTTGAGAATGATTATCACTGGTCTCAGTGTACGTGCTGCCGGCCAAAACGCGAGCCACATCACATTTATTTCGATTAATTTCTGCCCTAAACATTTGCCGCATTTTGCCGTTGATCCTGTACCCCTCCAGTTATTTATTAAAGGTACTTTATGAAGCGTCTCTCTCTCAGCGCCATGAGTCTCGGAATTAAGCTGTCTGTATTGACGTCTTTCAGTGTGGCAATCGTGCTGTTTGCCCTGACGTTAACGCTCAGCCATAACGCCGCGCGCCAGCTGGAGCAGCTGGCTGTCGACGATATGCAAAACCAGGTGCTCGGCATTAATGAAATGGCCACGATGTTTAACGCGACCTTATCGGAAGAAGTGGCGAACTATACCCGGCTGTTTCAGAGCTTTTTACCTAAGCGATTCAGCCGTGACGACAGCTCACGCATTCAGGTGGGATCGTTCAGCACGCCGACGCTGCGTGCCGGGCTGAAAACCCTCAACCTCGATCAGATCGCCGTGGACGATTTTCTCGATCGTACCGGTGCAGTTTCCACCATTTTTGTGCGCGACGGCGAGGATTACATTCGCATCGCGACCTCACTGAAGAAAGAGGATGGCAGCCGCGCGGTGGGCACCCAGCTTGATCGCAGCAGTGCGGCGTGGCGCAGCGTGAATAAGGGCGAAGTGTATCGCGGCCTGGCGACGCTGTTCGGCCATCGCTACATCACCCAATACCAGCCGGTGCAGGACGACAGCGGCGCAGTGATCGCCATTCTGTTTGTTGGCGTGCAGATTGATAAACAGTACGCGCTGATGCGGGACAAAGTGCTGGCGCGACGTCTCGGCGACAGCGGCAGCTTCTTCGTGCTGAACGGCACGCCGGGCAGCGCACAGGGCCAGTATCTGTTTGCCCGTCAGTCAGAAGGCAAGCTGCCGGACTGGGATCGCAGCGTACAGCAGCAGATCCTGACGCAGCCGCACGGCCTGCTGGAGATCGCGCATCAGGGCGAAACCCGCCTGCTGGCGTGGCAGCAACTGCCGGGCTGGAACTGGATTATCGCCGGTGAAGTCAGCCGCGCCAGCCTGCTGGCACCGATCACCCACAGCCGCAATCTGTTCATGCTGATTGGCCTGGCGCTGGTGCTCGCCTTTGCCATTGGCTTTGTGCTGTATAGCCGGCGCGCCATTACCCGGCCGCTGCAGCAGGTGATCCATCTGGCCGAGCAGTATGCGGCGGGTAATCTGCAGGCGCACCTCGACTCAGCGCGCCGCGACGAGATCGGTCAGCTGGTGAGCGCGATTAACGGCATTGGCGACGGCCTGGAGAAAGTGGTGGGCCAGGTGCGCGCCGCCGCGCGTGAGATCAGCGACGGCACCGACACCATTGCGGCCAGTAGTTCCAGCATCAGCGAGCAGATTGGCCGCCAGGCGAGCAGCGTTGAAGAGACCTCGGCCAGCATGGAGCAGTTTGGCGCAACCGTGGCGCAAACCGCCGCTAACGTGCGTCAGGCGATGGCGCTGGTCGGTGAAGCCGCCAGCACCGTCAGCCAGGGCGGCAGCACCGTGGCGCGCTCGGTAGAGACCATGGCGGAGATTCGCATTGCCTCGCAGAGCATCGCCGACATTACCCACGTGATCGAGTCGATTGCCTTCCAGACCAATATTCTGGCGCTCAACGCTGCGGTTGAGGCAGCGCGCGCCGGTGAGCACGGCAAAGGCTTCGCGGTCGTCGCTGCGGAAGTGCGTGCGCTGGCGCAGCGCAGCGCCAATGCGGCGAAGGAGATTGACGGGCTGATTGCCAGTTCGATCGATAAAGTGGCCGCCGGCCATGCGCTCTCGGAACAAACGCGTGACGCCATGAGCCATATTGTCAGCCATATCGAACAGGTGAAAACCCTGATGGGGGAAATCAATATCGCCGCCCAGGAGCAGGCTGCGGGTATTGGTCAGGTCAATCTGGCAATGAACCACATCAGCCATGCGACCCATCAGAGCAGCGACATGATTAACCAGTCCGAGCACACGGCGCAGCACCTGAGTCAGAAAGGCCATCATCTGACCCAGCTGGTGAGTATTTTCCGTCTCAACGACTGATGAGCCGGGGCAGATGGCTTACACTTGAGTCATCTGCCTGTTTTCCGGAGCCACCATGCGTACGCTTATTCTGCTGCTGGGCCTGCTGCTGAGCGGCTGTGCCACACTGCACACCACGCCACAACCCCCGCCAGCGCCCACCACTCAGGCGCAGGAGATCACCCGCGCGCAAAGCTATGGCCTGCCGAAGCTTGGCACCGTCAGCGCCCATTCACGCGGCTCGCCGGATGATGTGCAGCGCGCAATCGCTGCACGCGCCAATCAGAGCGGTGCGGTTTACTATCAGATCCTGATGGTCGATGAGACCACCATGCCTGGCTTCTGGTATGCCACCGCCATTCTGTACGGCGCGCCCTCAGGCGGCAGTAGCACGCTGCAGTAAGCGTGCGCTCAGATCATCACTCAGCGCCTGTGCCGGGCGCGATGAGAGATAACGCGCGCACCAGCTGTCCGCCAGCGGCGGTTCTGCCGCTTTCAGCAGCACCGCGGCACTCGCCAGCCGAATCAGCATGTCGCTGACCTGCCGTCCCTGCTCTTCGCGCAGGTTGCCGAGCTGCAGCCGCAGCTGACGCCAGCAGCGATCGAAGTGGCGATTGCTGCCCTTCACCGCATCAAACTCATCCTGCAACATGCTAAGCACCTCTGCATGCCGTCCCAGTACACGCAGCACATCCAGGCACATCACGTTACCCGAGCCCTCCCAGATGCTGTTCACCGGCATCTCGCGATACAGGCGCGGCAGTTCACTCTCTTCGCAGTAGCCAATGCCGCCCAGCACCTCCATGGCTTCAGCCACAAATGGCATACCGGCTTTGCAGATAACGAACTTGGCCGCCGGGGTGAACAGGCGTGCATACAGTCGTTCATGCGCGCTGGCCGGCGTTGACCAGGCGCGCGCCAGACGCAGCAGCAGTGCGGTTTGTCCCTCCAGCTGCAGTGCCTGCTGCGCCAGCACCGCACGCATCAGCGGCTGATCGCTAAGGCTTTTGCCCATCACCTGACGCTGACCGGCGTGATGCAGCGCAATCGCCAGCGCGCGTCGCATCTGGCCATGGCTGCCGAGCGCGCAGTCAAAGCGCGTCATGCCGCCCATTTTCAGGATCAGCCGCACGCCATCGCCCTCCTCACCCATCAACCAGCCGAAGGCATCCTGAAACTCTACTTCGGCGCTGGCATTGGCGCGGTTGCCCAGCTTGTCTTTCAGGCGTTCAAGACGAATGGCGTTGCGCGTGCCGTCCGGCAGCAGGCGCGGCAGGAAGAAGCAGCTCAGCCCGGCGGCGGTCTGCGCCAGAATCAGGTGCGCGTCGCTTTGCGGCACCGAGAAGAACCACTTGTGGCCGGTGATGCGCCAGGGTTCGCCCGGCGCACGCGTGCCAGGCGGTTCGGCGCGTGTGGTGTTGCTCAGCACATCGGTGCCGCCCTGCTTCTCCGTCATGCCCATGCCAATCAGCAGGCCGCGCTTCTGGCTGCCGGGCAGATGATGCGCATCATACCGATCGCTCAGCAGTCGATCGTGCCAGTCGGCGTAGGGAGCGGGCAGATGGGTTTGCAGCAGCGGGATCGCGGCGTGAGTCATGGTTACCGGGCAGAGTGAACCGGCTTCCACCTGCGCATGCAGAATGAAACGCGCCGCGCGTGCCACCATGGCGCTACCCTGCACGTCGGGCTGCCAGCTCAGGTTATGTAACCGGCTGGCGCACACGCCCTGCATCAGCAGATGCCAGGCAGGATGAAAGCGCACCTCGTCGAGTCGCTCACCGCGCGCGTCGTAACGCAGCAGCTCCGGCGGCTGTGCATTGGCCAGGCGACCTAATTCCAGTGACTCCGCGCTGCCGAGCTGCAGGCCAACGGACGCCAGCCATTCGCGGTCCCAGCCGGCCCCTTCACGCACCACCGCCTCGCACAGCGCGCTGTCGCCGGTAAAGAGATTGCTGTTGCTGAGCGGAGATGGTTGATTGAATACGCTGTGAGTGGTCCAGGCCATGGCACGCTCCTCTCCTGTTGCCCGTACTGATGTGGCTATAAGTATGGAGAGGATGTGCAGTTATGCCGGGTACAGCTGAGGTTTTGCGGCGGCGATCACGCCTGGCGCTGACGCACCGCTTCGAACAGACAAACGCCGGTGGCCACCGAAACGTTGAGGGAAGAGACGCTGCCGGCCATCGGGATGCTGATCAGCTCATCGCAGTGTTCGCGCGTCAGGCGGCGCATGCCTTCTCCTTCCGCACCCATCACCAGCGCCATCGCGCCGGTCATTTTGCTCTGATACAGCGTGTGGTCTGCTTCACCAGCCGTGCCGACGATCCAGACGTTGTACTCCTGCAGCAGACGCATGGTGCGCGCCAGATTGGTGACGCGAATCAGCGGCACGTTTTCCGCCGCCCCGCTGGCGACTTTTTTCGCCGTGGCGTTGAGTGGTGCCGAACGGTCTTTCGGTACGATCACCGCATGCACACCCGCCGCATCGGCGCTGCGCAGGCAGGCGCCCAGGTTATGCGGATCGGTGACGCCATCCAGAATCAGCAGGAACGGCTGATCCAGTGAGGCCAGCAGATCCGGCAGATCGCCTTCCTGATAGTTTTTACCCGGCTTAACGCGCGCCACGATGCCCTGGTGCACGCCGCCTTCGACCTGGCCGTCGAGCCACTGGCGGTTGGCCAGCTGAATCACAATTCCCTGAGCTTCCAGTGCGGCGATCAGCGGCTGCAGGCGGCGATCATCGCGGCCTTTAAGGATAAAGACTTCCTGAAAACGCTGGGGATCACGCTCCAGCAGCGCCTGCACGGCGTGAATGCCAAAAATTATTTCACTCATTACTTTGCTCAAGGTTGGATGTATATCGTTGAATACAGAACATTAATCAGGCTGCGCGTTGGGGCGCAGCCTGCGAAACAGGGTTGAGCAAGGTGCGTCAGCGCTGACGCACCTGGCCGCTGGCGGATGAAGAGGCCATCAGGCTTCGCTGGCCTTCTTCTTCACTGCGCGCTTCGCCTTGGTTGCGGCGGCGATTTTACGGGTTTTTTCGGAGACTTTTTTGCTTTTTTTCTCGCTTTTATTCGCCGCAGCCGGCTGCTTCTCACCGCGGAAAGCGGCGTCCGGCTCAAAGTTGCCCTTGCGACCCGCATCGCGACGCCGCTTCGCCGGTGGCTTGCCGCCACGCTTCTCACGCTCGCGCGCGGTTTTTCCTTCACCGCGCGGTACGCGTTTGCTGGAGATCAGCGCGAAATCGATCTTGCGCTCATCCATGTGCACCGCGTCAACGCGCACTTCCACCGCATCACCCAGACGGTAAGTGCGACCGCCGGATTCGCCAATCAGACGCTGGCCCACCGGATCGAAGCGGTAGTAATCATTGTCCAGCGTGGAGACGTGCACCAGGCCATCAATGAACAGATCGTTGAGGCGAACAAAGAAGCCAAAGCCGGTCACGCTGGAGATCACGCCGTTGAATACGTTACCCACCTGATCCTGCATAAAGTCGCACTTCAGCCAGTCGGCCACATCGCGCGTCGCTTCGTCGGCACGGCGTTCGGTCATCGAACAGTGCTGACCCAGCTGCAGCATCTGCTGCATATCGTAGTGATAACCACCGGTTGGCGTGGTGTTGCCTTTTACCGTGCCCTGCTCTTTAGCCAGCAGGTACTTGATGGCACGGTGCAGCAGCAGATCCGGATAGCGACGGATCGGCGAGGTAAAGTGCGCATACGACGCCAGCGCCAGGCCAAAGTGACCGCGGTTTTCCGGATCGTACACCGCCTGCTTCATCGAACGCAGCAGCATGGTTTGCAGCATTTCAGCATCCGGACGGTCGGCAATCTGCGTCAGCAGATCGGCATAATCGATCGGCTGCGGTTTCGACCCACCCGGCAGGCTGAGGCCCAGCTCGCCCAGCACGGTACGGAAGCTGGTGATGCTGTCTTCGCTCGGGCGATCGTGATCGCGGAACAGCGCCGGCTCCTGATGTTTCTCAACGAAACGCGCGGAGGCGATGTTGGCCAGAATCATGCACTCTTCAATCAGCTTGTGCGCATCGTTACGTACAGTGCGCTCCACGCGCTCAATGCGACGCTCAGCGTTGAAGATGAATTTGGCTTCGTCGGTTTCAAACGAGATGCCACCGCGCTGTTCGCGGGCGGTTTCCAGCACCTCATACATGCGGTGCAGCTCTTCGAGGTGCTTCACCTGCGCCGCATACTGTTCACGCAGCTCCGGGTTGCCCTGCAGAATGCTCCACACTTTGTTGTAGGTCAGACGCGCATGTGAGTTCATCACCGCTTCGTAATGTTTGAAGCCGGTGAGTTTACCGCTGGCCGAGATGGTCATCTCGCACACCATGCACAGGCGATCCACCTGCGGATTGAGCGAGCACAGGCCGTTCGAGAGAATCTCCGGCAGCATCGGTATCACCTGCGACGGGAAGTAGACCGAGGTGCCGCGCTGCTGCGCTTCGTTATCCAGCGCGGTGCCGGGACGCACGTAATAACTGACGTCGGCAATCGCCACCCACAGGCGCCAGCCGCCGCCGCGTTTTTTCTCGCAGTAAACGGCGTCATCGAAGTCACGCGCGTCTTCACCGTCGATGGTCACCAGCGGCAGTTCACGCAGGTCGACACGGCCTTTTTTCGCCGATTCCGGTACCAGCTCTTTCAGCCTGGAAATCTCTTTCTCAACTTCTTCCGGCCATGAGTGGGGAATTTCATGGGTGCGCAGCGCCATATCCACGGCCAGACCGGTGCCCATGTTGTCGCCGAGAATTTCTGTAATTTTGCCGATGGCTTTGCTGCGGCGCGTCGCGCGCTGCACGATCTCCACCACAACCACCGATCCCATGCGCGCATTCAGCGTCTCTTCCGCCGGGATCAGAATGTCAAAACTCAGACGGCTGTCGTCCGGTACCACGAAGCCGGTGCCGGCATCGGTGAAGTAGCGGCCAACAATCTGGCTGTTGCGCGGTTCCAGCACGCGAACCACGCGCGCTTCACGCCGCCCTTTGCGGTCGGAGCCGCCTGGCTGGGCGAGGATGACATCACCGTGCAGGCAGAACTTCATCTGCTCCGCCGAGAGGTAGAAGTCATCTTTCTGACCATCAACGCGCAGGAAGCCGTAGCCATCGCGATGGCCAATCACTTTGCCGCGCAGTAAATCCAGACGCTCCGGCAGGGCGTAGCACTGGCGACGGGTGAACACCAGCTGGCCGTCACGCTCCATGGCGCGCAGGCGGCGACGCAGCGCTTCAAGCTGATCTTCGCTGGTGATGTTTAACTCTTCGGCGATCTCTTCGCGGCTCGCCGGCTTTTCACGCTTTTCTAATAGCGCGAGGATAAATTCCCGACTGGGAATAGGATTTTCGTACTTTTCAGCTTCTCTATCCTGAAAGGGATCTTTTGACATTACGGTTCCTCCGATGTCATTTATGTGGAATTGCCACCGGCGGTTCGGACAATAAGATGTGGTAAAGCGAATCGTTGTTTTGCACCAGGTCGGCGAGCGTATATTTATCCAGTTCCTGCAGGAATAGCTGGACCGCATTATTCAGCGCGCTACGCAGGCGACAGGCGGGATTTATCGCACACTCTTTACAGTTTACCAGCTGCAAAGGCTCCATTTTTCTCACGACATCGCCAATGACGATTTTTTCCGGGTCCATGCCTAAACGAATTCCGCCGTTTTTACCGCGTGTCGCGGCAACAAAGCCGGCCCGGCTCAGTTGATTGATGATTTTAACCATATGGTTACGCGATACCCCGTAGGTATCGGTGACTTCGGTAATGTTGGTCTGCTGACCTTGCGGCAATGTCGCCATGTAAATCAGGGCGCGCAGACCGAAATCGGTAAAACTTGTTAGCTGCACATGTACCTCAGTGAATCATCGATATTGTTGTTATAACGCCCGTGAGCGCTTCGATTAACATTGATGATAAACCAGTGTGGAAAACCCGGAGCGCTTTTTTCCTGCAACTCCCGAAACCAGCAGGAAAAAATGAAGTGAGCGGAGTCAAAGAGCAGATAAACGAAGGCCGGACAGTGTCCGGCCTGCAAAACGTGATTAAGCGTCGAACGGATCGCGCAGAATCATGGTCTCACTACGGTCGGGACCGGTTGAAATAATATCAATCGGCACGCCAGTCACTTCTTCAACACGTTTGATGTAATCACGTGCTGCCTGCGGCAGGCCTTCCAGTGTTTTAACACCAAAGGTGTTTTCACTCCAGCCCGGCAGAGTTTCATAAATCGGCTCGATGCCTTCCCAGCCTTCTGCCGCCAGCGGCGTGGTGGTCATCTCGCGGCCATCCGGCATACGGTAACCGACGCAGATTTTCACCTCTTTCAGGCCATCCAGCACGTCCAGTTTGGTCATGCAGAAGCCGGACAGGGAGTTGATCTGCACCGCGCGGCGCACAGCTACCGCATCCAGCCAGCCGGTACGACGACGACGGCCGGTGGTGGCACCGAACTCATGACCTTTCTCACACAGGAACTCGCCGGTTTCATCAAACAGTTCGGTCGGGAATGGACCGGCACCAACGCGGGTGGAGTAAGCTTTGACGATGCCCAGCACGTAATCCACGTAACGTGGACCGATACCTGAACCGGTCGCCACGCCACCAGCAGTGGTGTTGGACGAAGTCACGTACGGATATGTACCGTGGTCGATATCCAGCAGCGTACCCTGTGCGCCTTCAAACATGATCAGGTCGCCACGCTTACGCGCGCCGTCCAGCAGTTCAGACACGTCAACGACCATGCCGGTCAGGATGTCGGCCACCGCCAGTACATCGCTCAGCACTTTATCGTAGTCTACTGCATCTTCTTTGTAGTAGTTCACCAGCTGGAAGTTGTAGAAATCAACGATCTCTTTCAGCTTCACGGCGAAGGTTTCTTTGTTGAACAGGTCGCTGACGCGCAGACCGCGACGGGCAACTTTATCTTCGTAGGCTGGGCCGATACCACGACCGGTGGTACCGATAGCTTTGGCACCGCGCGCTTTTTCACGCGCCAGGTCCATCGCCACATGGTATTGCAGAATCAGCGGACAAGCTTCAGAGATCAGCAGACGTTCACGTACCGGCACACCGCGCGCTTCCAGACCGTTCATCTCTTTCATCAGGGCTTCAGGCGACAGCACAACACCATTACCAATGATGCTGGTGACGTTTTCACGCAGGATGCCAGAGGGAATTAAGTGGAGGACGGTTTTCTCACCGTTGATGACAAGTGTATGGCCTGCATTGTGGCCACCCTGGTAACGCACAACATATTTCGCGCGTTCAGTCAGAAGGTCTACGATCTTACCTTTACCTTCATCACCCCATTGGGTGCCCAGTACGACGACGTTCTTACCCATTTTCTAAAATCACCGATTGCTTAAAAATGGATTCTACCATCGGATTTTCACTCTTTCAGCACTTTTAGCATACGATTGCGCTGTTTTTTGCCTGAGTTTTGATCACTACAACATGTTGGGGGCAATGCTCTGCAGCAGACACAATTTAGCCGTGCGGCAGCGCGCAGATTTTTGCTCAGCCATTCGCGTGCGTGCTCAGCATGGCGTAAATCACCACGCCCGCCACCACCAGCCCGCCGCCAAAACGGTGCAGTATACGGTCAGGTAACTGCGTCATCGCCAGAATCATGCGACGCCACAGGCGCGGCAGCAGCATCGGTCCTAATCCCTCCAGCACCAGCACCAAAGCCAGCGCCATCCAGACGGTTGTGTTCATTCTGTTTTCCCAAAAAAAAGGCCGACATCAGTGTCGGCCTCAAGGTTATAACAGTTATTAACGCGAGACGTTAGTTGGCGCCTTCATATAGCGGAAGAAATCGCTATCCGGGCTCAGCACCATCACGTCCTGATTGTCCGCGAAGCTGTTCTCATAGGCACGCAGGCTGCGGATAAAGGCATAGAAATCAGGATCCTGGCTGAAGGCGTCAGCGAACAGCTTGGCCGCTTCACCATCCCCTTCACCACGGCTGATCAGCGCCTGACGCTGCGCTTCTGCCAGCGTACGGGTTACCTGATAATCGGCCTGGGCGCGCAGTTTTTCCGCCTCTTCCTGACCCTGTGAGCGCTGGCTACGTGCTACCGCTTCACGCTCGGCGCGCATACGGTTGTAGATCGCGTCCGACACTTCGGTCGGCAGGTTGATCTGCTTGATGCGCACGTCGACCACCTGAATACCCAGCGCCGCCATACTGTTCGGGTTTGGCGCTGGCTCATTGCTGTTGGTCTCGCGCTCAACGCGGGCAGCCGCGCTGGCAATCGCATCGTCAGCGGCTGGCGTCTGCACTTCGTCGTCATTGCCGGCACTGCCGGTGTTCAGCGCATCGCGTACGTCGGTAGTCAGACGGCCACGCGAGTCGGTGACGATATCTTTCACATCAAGACGGCCCATTTCTGAACGCAGACGGTCGCTGAATTTACGTTTCAGCAGCACTTCCGCCTGAGACACATCGCCACCGCCGGTCGCGAGGTAGTAACGGCTGAAATCGCTGATGCGCCACTTGATGTAAGAGTCAACAATCAGGTCTTTCTTCTCTTTGGTGACGAAACGATCGGCCTGGTTATCCATGGTCTGGATGCGCGCATCCAGCGACTTCACGGTTTCGATAAACGGAATCTTGAAGTGCAGGCCCGGTGCGTACACCTGCGGCTTGTTCTCATCATCACGCAGCACTTTACCAAAGCGCAGCACGATACCGCGCTGGCCTTCCTGCACCACGAACAGTGAGGCGTACAGCACCACCAGAACAACAATAATTACGGCGATGATTGGCTTACGCATCGATTACTCCCTCCCTTCGCGCTGGGTATCGTTACGCAGCGCATTGGCGCGACGCTGATCCATGATGCTGTCCGGACTGTAGGATGAAGTGTCGCCGCGGCCGGCATTGCTGCCCGGTGACGACGGTAACTTCATCAGATTGGCATTGTTCTGACCGCTCTGGCCGCCTGCCTGGCCGCCACGCATCAGCTGATCCAGCGGCAGCACCATCAGGCTGTTGCCACGGTCGTTAACCAGCACTTTGCGGGTATGGCTGAGCACGCGCTCCATGCTTTCAATATAAAGACGTTCTTTGGTGATCTGCGGTGCGGCTTTGTACTCCGGCAGCAGACGCGCGAACCGCGCCACTTCACCCTGCGCTTCCAGCACAGTACGCTCTTTGTAGGCTCGCGCCTCTTCAAGAATACGCTGCGCCTGGCCGTTAGCACGCGGCTGCACTTCGTTGGCGTACGCTTCAGCTTCACGCACGTACTGCTCGCGGTTTTCGCGGGCGGCAATCGCATCGTCAAACGCGGCTTTGACCTCTTCCGGTGGACGCGCCGCCTGGAAGTTGACGTCAAGCAGCGTAATACCCATGTTGTAAGGACGAATGGTTTCGTCGATTTCACGCTGGGTATCGCTACGCACGACGGTACGGCCTTCGGTGAGGATACGGTCCATGGTCGAGCGGCCAATCACGCCGCGCAGCGCGCTGTCAGTGGCCTGACGCAGGCTGTCATCGGCACTGGTCACCGCATACAGGTAGCGCTCCGGATCGGTCACGCGGTACTGCACGTTCATCTCCACGCGCACCACGTTCTCGTCCGAAGTCAGCATCACGCCCGACGCCGCCAGCTCACGCACCGCTTCGACGTTGACGGCCCGCACCTGATCGATAAAGGTCGGTTTCCAGTTGAGGCCAGGCTCAACCAGATGGCTGAATTTGCCGAAACGCGTCACGACCCCGCGTTCCGCTTCTTTGATGGTGTAGAAACCACTGGCTGCCCAGATGACCACTGCCGCCACGGCGACAATGCCAACCAGTTTGCCACCGCTGCCGCCGCTGCGCTGGCCGTTATCGCTCTGTTTGCCACCGCCCAGTCCGCCGAGTTTTTTACTCAGCTTACGGAAGATATCATCCAGATCAGGAGGTCCCTGATCGCGACCTCCTTTATTTCCCCCAGAGTTGCCGCCTTGGTTATTGCTGCTTCCCCACGGGTCGCGGTCCTGTCCGTTATTTCCGGGCTGATTCCACGCCATGTCTCTACTCCATTTATTGTATATAAGTTTACCCTGCCACGTGCCGGGCACGTCTTGGGGTAAATGAGTTGGGCAACGGTCAAACAATATAACTGGCGAGCTGCGGTTCCTGCTTGCACAAGCGGCGCCAGTCAACAATCGGCATTCGCACCTGCAAACCTACGCAGCCATCTTCTTCATTCCACTCTTTTTCAATCGCCTGCAGCTGATAGAAGCGGCTGCGCAGGCGGCCCGCTTCCGGCGGCAGACGTAAATCATACTGCGCCACTTCACCGGCTAAGCGCTCGGACAGCGCCTGCCACAGCAGCGGCAAACCGGCACCGCTCTGCGCCGACAGCCACACGCGCGTCGGCCGGTTCTCTTCGTCGCGATCGATACGCGGCTCAAAGCCATCCAGCATATCGATCTTGTTCATCACCAGCAGCACCGGAATCTCATCGGCTTCAATCTCTGCCAGCACTTCGTTTACGGCGTCGATGTTGTCATTGACGCGCAAATCCGCGGCGTCAATCACGTGCAGCAGCAGCGACGCCTGACGGGTTTCCTGCAGGGTGGCTTTAAACGCCGCCACTAAGTCATGCGGCAGGTGACGGATAAAGCCTACCGTATCCGCCAGCACCACTTCGCCGACATCGGCCACGTTGAGGCGGCGCAGCGTCGGGTCCAGCGTGGCGAACAGCTGGTCGGCAGCATACACGTTGGCTGAAGTGATGGCGTTGAACAGGGTGGATTTGCCGGCGTTGGTGTAGCCCACCAGGGAGACGGTCGGCACATCGGCTTTCGCACGCGCCTGACGTCCCTGCTCACGCTGTTTTTCCACGCGTTCAAGGCGGGACAGAATCTGGCTTATACGGCCGCGCAGTAAGCGCCGGTCGGTTTCCAGCTGGGTTTCACCCGGTCCACGCAGGCCGATACCGCCTTTCTGCCGCTCAAGGTGAGTCCATCCGCGCACCAGACGGGTGGCAAGATGGCGTAACTGTGCCAGCTCGACCTGCAATTTCCCTTCATGGGTGCGGGCGCGCTGGGCAAAAATATCGAGAATTAAGCCGGTGCGATCGATTACGCGACATTCGCACAGCCGCTCAAGATTACGTTCCTGAGCAGGGGATAAGGCATGATCGAATAAAACGACCGATGCTCCACTCGCTTTCACCGCATCGGCAATTTCAACTGCCTTTCCTTCACCGACAAAATATTTGGGATGTGGCGCTTTACGGCTGCCGGTAATCACTTGCAGCGCATCGACGCCCGCAGAAGAGACAAGAGTTTCAAACTCCTGCAAATCTTCCAGCTCTTTGTCTTGGGAGAACCAGATGTGTACCAGTACGGCCTGCTCACCGGCATCATAACGGTCAAACAAGCTATAACCTCGCTAAAATAAAATAACCAGGACGGGAAAACGCACTCGCTCCCCAGCCCTGGCTTTACGGCCGTGCAGAATTACTCTGCGTTATCGCCGTCTTGTTGTGGCTGCGACTGAGCGCCCTGGTTGCTTCCGCCATGGTGGTAGTTACTGCCACCGCTGCCGCCCGCGTTGTTGCTATGGTGCGAAACCGGACGAGAAGGAACCACTGTAGAGATGGCGTGCTTATACACCATCTGGCTTACCGTGTTTTTCAACAGAATGACGAACTGATCAAAGGATTCAATTTGTCCCTGCAGCTTAATACCATTCACCAAATAGATCGAAACCGGTACACGTTCACGACGCAATGCGTTCAAAAACGGGTCTTGTAATGATTGCCCCTTAGCCATTCTATCTTTTCCTTATATGCTTGTTGTTTGTTACTTTGTGAACCGTGGTTCAGAAAAACTGCGTAAAAATTTGCGCACGATAACGGACCAATTGTACACAATCATCCCTGCTACGCACTAACAACCTGAAGCACCGCATTACGCGCTAATTCTGGCGCGTCACTGTCTAACCAGTGGACGTCGGGCCAGCCACGTAACCAGGTCATCTGGCGTTTAGCGAGCTGCCGGGTGGCGCAAATTCCCCGATAAACCATTTCGTCGTAATCGATTTCGCCAGACAGATAAGACCACATCTGACGGTAACCAACACAGCGAATGGAAGGCATGTCCGTATGCAAATCACCTCGTGCAAACAGTGCCCGAGCCTCCGCTTCAAAACCTGACGCTAACATCTGGTCGTAACGCAACGCGATGCGCTGGTGTAACAGTTCACGGCTCGCCGGAGCGATAGCAAACTGGTACACATCGTAGGGTAACGCTTCACCGGCCGTTTTTGTCAGTTCCGTTAAAGTTTTACCCGAAATAAAAAAAACTTCCAGTGCTCGCGAAAGTCTCTGCGGATCATTCGGATGAATACGACTACCGGCGACCGGATCGATTTCACACAGCTGGCGGTGCAGGGCTTCCCAGCCTTTTTCCGCCGCCATTTGCTCTATTCGCTGACGCACTTCCGGATCGGCCGAGGGCAGCGGCGACAATCCTTCCAGCAACGCTTTGAAGTAAAGCATGGTTCCACCAACAAGCAGCGGAATCTTACCTTTTTGGGTAATCTCCGCCATTTCTGCCAGCGCATCGCGACGAAACTCAGCAGCGGAATAGCTCTCCGCCGGGTCGCGAATGTCCAGCAAGCGATGGGGTGCCTGCGCCAACTCCTGTGCCGACGGTTTCGCCGTGCCAATATCCATCCCGCGATAGATTAAGGCAGAGTCAACGCTAATAAGTTCCACCGGAAGTTGCTGACGCAACGCAATGGCTAATGCCGTCTTACCGGAGGCGGTCGGCCCCATCAAAAAAATTGCCTTTGGCCGGCTAGCCTGGTTCAGTTCACTCATGCTTCAACGCGTTTAGCGCGCTCTCAATCTCAAGGGTCTGTAACAGACCTGAAGGCGGCGATTTCAGCAGATGCGGACAGAGCCGTTCGAGCTCTGCCAGCAGCGTGATCGCCTGCGAGTGATTCCAGTGAGGTTCTGCCGCATCGTCGCGTCGCGCCAGCCACTGGGCCAGTGCGGAAGCAGAAACCTCTTGCTGCCGGGCGAGATAGCCTAACAGGTCTGGAATCAAGATTTGTAAATTTTGTGTTCGTAACGGTAAAGGGACAGCGCGCAGCGTCACATGCTGTCCTTCCCGTTGTAAATCAATGCCCATCTGGCTTAACAGCGCCGACTGGGCGTCAATCACGCTTAACTCTTCGTGAGCGATTTTCAGCCGTACCGGGATCAGCAGCGGCTGCGGTTTGAGCCCCTCATCGCCGGGTTGCAACTGGGCCTGTTTGAGCCAGCGCGCCGCCACGCTTAATGACAGCAGCTGCAATGTCTCCCCGCGCTCCAGCAGCGCATAGCGCTCGCGTATCACGCTGAGCACCCGGCCAAAACTTTGCGTGTGGGCGGCCAGCGGCGCTTCACGCGCGGGTGCCGGGCGTGGCGCGGGCGCGGGTTCAGCGGCCGGTGCGCGTGGCGCTTCCGCCGCCGGCGTTTTTATCAGCTGCTGATAAACCGCCCCTTCACGCGCGCGATAGCCCGGCTCTTTCGGCTGCCACTGGCCGCCCGTGCCGCCGGATGCCGCGCTGCCACCGCTGCGCGCACCGGTTGCCGGCTGGGCAAAGTGATTCGCCCCGGCGGCCTGGCGGTTCTCTGGCTGCCACTGCGGCGGCGGCTCTTCGGCATGGGCCAGCGGCAATTCGGCGCTGCGACTGGCCTGCAGCACGCTCATCACGCCCTGCCAGATAAAGTCATGCACCAGACGCGACTGATGAAAACGCACCTCATGCTTCGCGGGATGCACGTTGACATCCACCTGGTGCGGGTCAATCTCCAGATACAGCACGTAGGCTGGCTGCTGATCTTCACCGAGCTGGGTTTGATAGGCCTGGCGGATGGCGTGATTAATCAGCTTGTCGCGCATCATGCGACCGTTAACGTAGCAGTACTGCAGGTCGGTAACCTGACGCGACCCCGCCGGATCGGCCACCCAGCCGCGCAGCGCCAGATCGTCGTGCTGCCAGTCAATGCGCAGCGCGTGCTGCATGAAAGGTGTCCCGCAGATGGCGCCAAGACGCCGCTCGCGCTGCGCCTCCTGCGTCACGCCGCGATACTGACGCACCAGCTTGCCGTTGTGCGTCAGCGAAATGGCAACGTCGAAACGCGCCAGCGCAATGCGGCGAATCACCTCATCAATATGGGTGAACTCGGTCTTTTCGGTGCGCATGAATTTACGGCGGGCAGGCGTGTTGTAGAACAGATCGAGCACTTCCAGCGAGGTTCCCACCGGGTGGGCGGCGGGTTTGACCGTCACCGCCATATCGCGCCCTTCGGCATAGGCCTGCCAGGCTTCCTGCTGATCGGCGGTGCGCGACGTTAGCGTCAGGCGCGACACCGAGCTGATACTCGCCAGCGCTTCGCCGCGAAAGCCGAGGCTGACAATCGCCTCCAGATCATCCAGCGAGGCAATTTTGCTGGTGGCGTGGCGGGCCAGCGCCATCGCCAGTTCATCTCTGGCAATGCCGCAGCCGTTGTCGCGGATGCGGATCAGCTTTGCACCGCCTTTCTCAATATCGACCTCAATGCGCGTCGCTCCGGCATCAAGGCTGTTTTCCACCAGCTCTTTTACGACCGAGGCCGGGCGCTCAACCACTTCGCCAGCGGCAATCTGGTTCGCCAGCTGAGGCGGTAAAATCTGTATTGGCATGGTGGTGATCCTTATCAGGTATGGGCTGCGCGCAGCCCCTCATCAGGATTGTGGAATCTTTAAATTTTGCCCCAGCATCACGTTGCTCGACTTCATGTTATTCGCCTGCATGATGGCTTTCGGGCTGACGCCGTACTTCGCGGCAATCGCCGTCAGCGAATCACCGCGCACCACTTTGTGCCGCGCCGGACGGCTGGCCGCGGTGCTGACGCCGGAACCGGCCGGCACTTTCAGCCGCTGGCCGACCCACACTACATCGCGCTTCAGGTTATTCAGCTCGCGCAGCGTCGCCATGCTGACCCCGTATCGCGCGGCAATGCCGGACAGCGTCTCGCCGCGCGTCACGGTATGGCGCTGGGTAGCACCGGTGTACTGCACGGTGCCGGTCGCCGGGTTGCTGGCGACGCTAACCGCTGGTGCGCGATCCAGCGGCCGGTTTTCCTCCTTTGGGACCGATTGCAGCGGATGCGCGAGGAAATAGTTACGCAGTCCTTTGTAAATCGACTGGGCAATCTTTTCCTGATACGCGCTGCTGCCTAGCAGCCGCTCCTCCCCGGCGTTACTGATAAAGCCGGTTTCAACCAGTAAAGAAGGGATGTCCGGCGAACGCAGCACGCCGAGGCTGGCATGTTCCGGCAGACGTTTGTGCAACGGCGTCACGCCGCGCAGCTGCTGCAGCACTTTAACCGCCACGTCATAGCCGACGCGCTGTGAATGGCCAAACTGCAGATCCAGCACCGCCTGGCTCAGGTAGGGATCGGCCTGGCTGTTCGCCAGCAGATCGCCCGCGCCGCCCAGCAGCTCAGACTGTTTCTCTTTCTGCTCCAGCCAGTTAGCCATTTCGCTGTTGGCGCGACGGTTGGACAGCACCCAAACCGAAGCCCCGGTAGCAGAGTGATTCGGTGCGGCGTCGGCGTGAATCGATACCAGCAGGTTAGCGTTCTCTTTACGCGCCACCTCGGAACGGCCCATCACCGAAATAAAGTAGTCGCCGTTACGCGTCAGCACCGGTTTAAACATCGGGTCCTGATCCATCAGCGCTTTGAGCTTCCGCGCGATGGCGATGGTGACATTCTTTTCATGTAAGCCGTGCTGGCCCGACGCGCCAGGATCCTGACCGCCGTGTCCGGCATCAATCGCCACGATCACTGCATCATTACGGCTGACAGCACCGCCCGGACGCACCGTGGTGTTGCTGCTGGTCACCGCCGTCACCGGATTGGCGTTGAACGGATTGCCCTGGCTGGTCGTAGCGCTGTCGCTCTGGCGCGCACGCGTCACCGGTGCCGCCGCGGTGCTGCGTCTGGCAGGCTGGGTGCCGCTGATGGTGAAGACCACGCGGTACTGATTGCCGTCGCGCTGCGTACTGGCGCGCGTTTTCGCCGCCTGGGTCAGCTCAAACACCAGCCGGATGCTCTGCTTATCCTTCGGCTGGCTGTTACGAATCCGTTTAACGATGTTTTCGCCGCTAAAGTTGAGCGGCAGCCCCTGAATATTGCCGCTCTGGCGAATATCCAGCACCACCCGGTTCGGGTTGTGTAGCGGAAAGAAGCCATACACCGGCTGACCGTTGAAGCTCAGGGTCACCGTCGCCTGGCTGTCGCCGTTATCGACTTTGATATCTGATAGTGTCGCGGCCAGCGCCGACGAGGAGAACAGACACAGCAGGGCGAGCATCATCCCGGTAACGCGTGACATCATGCCGGTTCCCTGCCCTGCTGAAACTGCTGCAGCAGCGTGTCGCCGAGCGGCGAATGCGCGCTGATTTCCGCTGCGCGCGCGCTGGCGACGTAGCTTAGCGTCAGTGCCAGATCCGGCTCTGGCAGCACACCTGCGCCCTGCTGCGGCCACTCAACCAGGCACAGCGCGTCGCCGCTGAAGTAGTCACGGATGCCCATAAACTCCAGCTCTTCCGGGTCGGCGAGGCGATAGAGATCGAAATGGTACAGG
Source organism: gamma proteobacterium symbiont of Scutellera amethystina (assembly GCF_059730845.1). Taxonomy (NCBI): domain Bacteria; kingdom Pseudomonadati; phylum Pseudomonadota; class Gammaproteobacteria; species gamma proteobacterium symbiont of Scutellera amethystina. Next base: position 454,544 of record NZ_AP035935.1, on the reverse strand, counting down.
CTACGGTCGCCCAGCTGATAGGGCTCAACCAGCGTATAGGTTGGACTTTTGACGTTGCCCTGATGGCCAAGCGCCTGCAAAAAACCGCGGCTGAAGGTGGTTTTACCGGCACCCAGATCGCCATACAGATAGATCACCACCGCGCTGCTGCAAACGCGGGCCAGTTGCGCACCCAGATTCAGGGTTGCCGCCTCATCGGGCAAAGGAATAACACAGGTCTTCATGCTTTATTGTTGGATCATCTCTGGATTAACAAACTGCCACAGCAGTGCGAACAAATCAGTGGCTAACATGCCGCGCGTCCCGCGCTGTCGCGCTACCGCATCCGCCGCGGCACCGTGCGCGACACAGCCCGCACAGGCGGCGTCAAACAGGGTGGCCTGCTGGCCCAGCAGGGCGGCGATAATACCGCTCAGCACATCGCCCATACCGCCGGACGCCATGCCTGCATTGCCGACATCCGCAATCGCCATGTCGCCCGTCGCGCTGGCAATTACCGTACCGGCACCTTTCAGCACCACCACGCCGCCATAGCGGTTTGCCAGGGTTTGCGCGGCGTGTAAGCGGTCACTCTCAATCTCTGCGGTTTTCACCCCGAGCAGGCGTGCTGCCTCGCCGGGATGCGGCGTAATGATGCGATTCTGACGGTTATCTGCATTGATTGCCAGCAGGTTAAGCGCATCAGCATCCCAAAGCATCGGCTTTTCACTCAGTGCCACCTTTTTCAGTGCCTTCTGAGCCCATTCACGCTGGCCAAGACCGGGGCCGATGGCGATGACATCCGCCCACGCCAGCGCGTCGTCCAGCCGCGCGTCGCTCAGGGCATCCACCATTAGCTCCGGTCGTGCGCTGAGAATCGGACCAATATTATCTTCATGCGTTAACACCCGCACAAGCCCGGCACCGCTGCGCAGCGCCGCTTCGCCGGTCATGCGGATCGCGCCGGCCGTGCCGCTGTCGCCGCCGACCACCAGCAAACGGCCGTGATCGCCTTTGTGCGAGGTGGCTTTACGCGGCTTCAGCCAGCGCGGTAAATCCGCTGCCGCGTAGCGATGAATCGGCGCCGGCTCGCCAGCCAGAAACGCGTCCAGACCAAGCGTCGCGCAATGCAGCACGCCGACGTGGTCACGCGCTTTGCCGGTTAGCTGACCGGGCTTCAGCGCAATCATACTTAACGTACAGTCCGCCACGACCGCCGCCCCTGGCGTGGTGCCGGTCGCCGCCACCAGCCCGGAAGGGATATCGACGGCAAACACCGGCGCGGCGTGCGCATTGATCTGTTCGATTAGCGACTGATAAGGCGCGGCAGGCGCGCGATTCAGCCCGGTGCCCAGCAGCGCATCAACAATCACGTCGATGTGTTCCGGCCAGGCAGCGTCGGCGGCATGAATCACGCCGCCAGCCGCCAGCCAGCCGTCGCGCGCCTGCTGTGCTTCTTCCGGCAGCGGACGTTCGCTGTCACAGGCCAGCAGCGTCACGCTCAGCCCGGCGGCCTGCGCCAGCCGCGCCACCACGTAGCCATCGCCGCCGTTATTACCGTGGCCGCATAAAATCAGCCAGTGCTGCGCCTGCGGCCACTGCTGGCGAATCCGTTCATAACTGGCCTGCCCGGCGCGTTGCATCAGTTCATACAGCGTCAGTCCCAGGCTATCGGCGGCGTCGCACTCCAGTTGCGGCATGGCCTGCGCAGGCCAGACAGAGTGTGGTAAACTGCGTGCGTTTGCTTCAATTGCCTGGTCTCTCATGTCATACCCTCTCGATCTTCAACAGCTCGCTCAACAGATTAAACAGTGGGGGCGCGAACTCGGCTTTCAGCAGGTGGGGATTTGCGATACCGACCTGAGCGCCGAAGAGCCGAAACTGCAGCAGTGGCTGGAGAAACAGTATCACGGCGAGATGGACTGGATGGCGCGTCACGGCATGATGCGCGCCCGTCCGCATGAACTGCTGCCCGGCACGCTGCGCGTGATCAGCGTACGCATGAACTATCTTCCGGCCAAAGCCGCGTTTGCCAGCACGTTAAAAAACCCGCAGCTGGGTTATGTCAGCCGCTACGCGCTGGGCCGCGATTACCACAAAGTATTGCGCAATCGACTGAAAAAGCTCGGAGAAAAAATCCAGGCCCACTGCGGCGCACTCAATTTTCGTCCGTTTGTTGACTCCGCGCCGATTCTGGAGCGGCCGATTGCCGTCAAAGCCGGACTCGGCTGGACCGGCAAACATTCGCTGGTGCTTAATCGCGAAGCCGGCTCATGGTTTTTCCTCGGCGAACTGCTGATTGATCTACCGCTGCCGGTGGATGAGCCGCAGCAAGAGCAGTGCGGCCGCTGCGTCGCCTGCATGACCATCTGCCCGACCGGCGCCATCGTCGAACCTTATGTCGTCGATGCGCGCCGCTGCATCTCCTATCTCACCATTGAACTGGAAGGCGCCATTCCCGAAGCGCTGCGCCCGCTGATCGGCAACCGCATTTACGGCTGTGACGACTGCCAGCTGATCTGCCCGTGGAATCGCTATGGTCAGCTGACCGACGAAGAGGATTTTTCGCCGCGCGCGGTGCTGCACGCGCCGCAGCTGGTCGAACTGTTCGGCTGGGATGAAGCCCGTTTTCTGCGCGTCACGGAAGGCTCCGCCATTCGCCGCATCGGCCATCTGCGCTGGCTGCGTAACGTAGCGGTGGCGCTGGGTAATGCGCCCTGGGCACCCGGGAATCTCACGGCATTAGAACAGCGGCGCGGTGAACATCCGCTGCTGGATGAGCACATTGACTGGGCGATAGCGCAACAGCGGCAAAAGCGCGCGGCGCAGGCGATAGAGGTGCAATCGGCACAGCAGCAGCGGCTGGTGCGCGCCGTCGAGAAAGGGTTACCGCGTGATGCATGATTGAGCAATCGCGCAGGATATTATGCTTTTCCACATGCTGTGAATAAAATTATTTCCCCGAATAGTGACGTGGATCGTTATTTCGTCTAAAAGGGGCATTCACAGTCTGAAATATCATTTACCCAATAAAAAACATAGAGTTAGATAATTACTGTAAACATTTACGTCGGGTTTTGCACGCAGGGGCTTGTCCAGAGCTTGTGGATAACTCTGTTCAAAACGGTTTTGCAGATAGGGTAAAACGCCGTCAGCACGTTGCGGGCGCATTGTGGATAACCTGTAAGATTACTGCAACAGACGCAGACATCTCAGGCACTCACGCGGCGTGCAAAATTTCCAGATAACAAACGGAACCGCACAGGTAAAACGACTGCAGCAGTTGTATGTCTGATTGTGCCCGGGGGCAAATAACTTTAGTGAATATGAAAATCTGGAGCGGGAAACGAGACTCGAACTCGCGACCCCGACCTTGGCAAGGTCGTGCTCTACCAACTGAGCTATTCCCGCATAATCTTCGTATTTTAGTCTGCCACGGCGTTGGCTGCCTTCGCTCACCCAGGTCACTTACTCGTGTAAGCTCCCAGGGATTCGCTCAGTTGCCGCCTTGTTGCATACTCAAATACTCGATTATGTACCGGCATTCTTAAGTCACAACAACCGCAAAAAGACTAAATCCGTGATTTGGATGGCGTACTGCAACAGAGACTGGAGCGGGAAACGAGACTCGAACTCGCGACCCCGACCTTGGCAAGGTCGTGCTCTACCAACTGAGCTATTCCCGCATAATCGTCGTCTTTCATTGCGCTGCGGCTTTAACGGCCTGGACGCAGTTGAAATCCTTAATTCTGATGCATTACTTTTTACTGCACGTTCTGGAGCGGGAAACGAGACTCGAACTCGCGACCCCGACCTTGGCAAGGTCGTGCTCTACCAACTGAGCTATTCCCGCATCATTGTCTTTCAATCTGCTGCGGCGTTGACTGCCTTAGCGCAACTGAACTACCTGATTCAGAACATTTGTTACTTTTACTGCTCCGTACCTGTTGTAAATTCTTCACCGGTACGGGGTGCGCATTATACGAGAAATCCTTCCCGCCGCAAGCGTTGCAAAGCAAAATTTTGCGCTTTGCGCGCGTTTGCTGTTTTAATCGGCAAACTGCTGCTTTCCTGCGCACCCGCGTTGATTTACAGCTGCAGGAAGTGCTCGCGGTAGTAGGCCAGCTCGGCAATGGACTCGCGAATGTCGTCCAGCGCCTGATGCGTACCGGCCTTTTTAAAACCTGGCAGAATCTCTGGCTTCCAGCGGCGCGCCAGCTCTTTCAGCGTGCTGACATCCAGATAGCGGTAGTGGAAATAGGCTTCCAGCTCCGGCATGTACTTAAACAGGAAGCGGCGATCCTGGCCAATGCTGTTGCCGCAAATCGGTGAGGTGTTGGCCGGAACCCACTGCTGCAGAAACGCAATCGTCGCCTGCTCCGCCGCACGATCGTCATGCTGGCTGGCCTTTACGCGCGCAACCAGCCCACTATTGGTGTGGGTGCGCACGTTCCAGTCATCCATCAGCGCCAGCTGCGCATCGGACTGATGCACCGCCAGCACCGGCCCTTCGGCCAGAATGTTGAGGTTGGCATCCGTTACAATGGTGGCGATCTCAATAATGCGATCGCGCTCCGGATCCAGTCCGGTCATTTCCAGGTCGATCCAAATCAGATTGTTTTCATTTCCCGCTGTCATGCGTTTCCCGCCTGTTGCCAAAGTCGTCATTAGCCTGAATTAAGGTGTATCATAGACGTTTTGCCCAGCGGGGCGAAGCCTGGCGAAAGCGTGAGAGGATGCGTGAGCAAAAATAAATTGTCGAAGGGTCAACAACGTCGCGTCAGCGCCAACCATCAGCGTCGTCTGCAGCAACGGAACGAAAAGCCGGAACCGGACGACAGCCTGTTTGGTGAAGCCTCTGAGGGCGTAGTGATCAGCCGCTTTGGCATGCACGCGGATGTGGAAGACAGCGCCGGCGAGGTGCATCGCTGTAATATTCGCCGCACCATTCGCTCGCTGGTCACCGGCGACCGCGTGGTGTGGCGCGCCGCCGGCGAAAACGGCGGCAAAGGTATTGTTGAAGCCGTGCACCCGCGCCAGACGGTGCTGACGCGCCCGGACTTCTATGACGGCGTGAAACCGATCGCCGCTAACATTGATCAGATCATAATTGTGTCGGCGATCCTGCCGGAGCTGTCGCTGAACATTATCGATCGCTATCTGGTGGCCAGCGAAACGCTCGGCGTGGAACCGCTGCTGGTACTGAATAAAACCGATCTGCTGGATGACGACGCGCGGGCGTTTGTCGATGAGCAGATGGATATCTATCGCCACATTGGCTATCGCGTACTGATGGTGTCGAGCCGCGCCAAAGATGGACTGAAGGATCTGGAAGCGGCGCTCACCGGCCGGGTCAGCATTTTTGCCGGCCAGTCGGGCGTGGGCAAATCCAGCCTGCTGAACAACCTGCTCGGCCTCGACCTGGCAGGCGATGAGATCCTGACCAATGATGTGTCGGACGTGTCCGGCCTCGGCCAGCACACCACCACCGCCTCACGGCTGTATCACTTCCCGCACGGCGGCGATGTCATCGATTCGCCTGGCGTGCGCGAGTTCGGTTTGTGGCATCTGGAGCCGGAACAAATTACCCAGGGATTTGTCGAATTTCGTGAATTTCTCGGCGGTTGCAAGTTCCGTGACTGCAAGCACGACAACGACCCAGGCTGCGCCATCCGCGAAGCGGTGGAGAACGGGATCATCGACATTTCACGCTTCGATAACTACCACCGTATTCTGGAGAGCATGGCGCAGGTAAAAACGCGTAAAAACTTTTCCGCCAGCGAAGATTAACGGGTACAACGGCACATTCGCCAACTGACCGGGGCGCTGCTACAATCCGCCCCCTTTTGTGTAAACCAAACGTTATTAAGCCAGGAGGCAACGGTGTTTGATCGTTTTAAACTCGGCCTGAATCACATTCTGCCTAAAAAAGCGCTGACCGAACTCGCCGGTTGGGGCGCCAGCCGCCGCGCTGGCTGGCTGACCAAAGCGGTCATCGACATTTTTGTCTGGTTCTACAAAGTGGATATGGCGGAAGCCAGCAAGCCGCACACCGGCAGCTACCGCACCTTTAATGACTTCTTTGTACGCCCGTTAAAAGAGGGTGCGCGCCCTATTGATCCGGACGCTTCGCTGCTGGCCTTGCCAGCGGATGGCGCCATCAGCCAGCTGGGCCGTATTGCTGGCGATCAGATCTTCCAGGCCAAAGGCCACACCTACTCGCTGCAGGCGCTGCTGGCCGGCAATGACGATCTGGCGGAAAAATTTGTCGACGGTGAGTTCGTTACCACGTACCTTGCGCCGCGCGACTACCACCGCGTGCACATGCCGTGTAACGGCATCCTGCGCGAAATGATCTACGTGCCGGGCGATCTCTACTCGGTTAACCCGCTGACCGCGCGCAACATCCCGAACCTGTTTGCCCGTAACGAACGCGTGATCTGCGTATTTGATACCGATCACGGCCCGATGGTGCAGATCCTCGTGGGTGCCACCATCGTCGGCAGCATCGAAACCGTCTGGGCCGGCACCGTGACGCCGCCACGCGAAGGGGTGATCAAACGCTGGCGCTACCCATCGGCCGATCATGATGGCGCGGTCGTGCTGCTGAAAGGTCAGGAGATGGGCCGCTTTAAGCTGGGCTCGACGGTGATCAACCTGTTTGCGCCGAACCGCGTTAAGCTGGCTGAAAGCCTTGAAGCCGAAAGCAAAACCCGCCTGGGTCAGCCGCTGGCTATCGCCCTGCCGCAGCCCGGCGACAGCGCTCCGCTCACCGACTAATTCCGGGAAACACCGCCGTGCGCGCCTCTCTTTTTCTGCTGCTGAGCCTGGTGCTCAGCAGCACCGTCTTTGCCGCCACCGTTCCACCCGCCAGCCAGCTGAAACAGGATCTGGAAACGGCGAAATCCGCGAAAAGCTCGCCCAGCCAGGCCGAACAGGTGCAGGCGCTGGAAGCAGCAATTAACTTCCTGTCCGAACGCGACGACTCGCTGGAACGGGCGAAACAGTATCAGCAGGTAATCGATGATTTCCCGCGGCTGGCGCGCGAGCTGCGTCAGCAAATCGCCACGCTGACCGACAGCAGCAAGCCAGTGCGCAGCAACATGAGCAATGCCGAGCTGGATCAGGAGATCCTGCAGGTTAGCAGCCAGCTGCTGGAGGAGAGCCGCCAGGCGCAGCAGGAGCAGGATCGCGCCCGCGAAATCAGCGATTCACTGTCGCAGCTGCCGCAGCAGCAGACCGATGCGCGGCGCGCCATGACCGAAAGCGAACGGCGCGCACAGGGCGTGGCGGCTGCCGCTACCCCGCTGGCACAGGCGCAGATTTATGCGCGTCAGACCGAGAGCGCTGCCAGTAAAGCGCGGGTAGATGAGCTGGAGCTGGCGCAGCTGTCGGCTAATAACCGTCAGGAGCTGGCGCGCATGCGCGCGGAAGTGCATCAGCGCAAAGCCACCCAGCTGGATAACTATCTGCAGGCGCTGCGCAATCAGCTCAACAACCAGCGCCAGCGCGAAGCCGAACTGGCGCTGGAGCGCACCGAACAGCTGGCGGAAAACAGCGGCGATCTGCCGGCCTCCATCAGCGATCAGTTCCGCGTTAACCGCGAGCTCTCCGCCGATCTGAATCAGCAGGCGCAGCGTATGGATCTGGTGGCCTCGCAGCAGCGTCTCGCCACCAATCAGACATTGCAGGTGCGCCAGGCGCTGAGCACGCTGCGCGAGCAGTCACAGTGGCTGGGCGTGTCGAATCTTCTGGGTGAAGCGCTGCGCGCGCAGGTGGCGCGCCTGCCGGAGATGCCGAAATCCCAGCAGATTGACAGTGAGATGGGCCAGCTGCGCGTGCAGCGGCTGCATTATGAAGACCTGCTGGAGCGCCAGCAGGCGCTGCGCAAAGAGAAACAGGCAGACGGCACGCCGTTCACCAGTGAACAGACGCGCATTCTGGATGCCCAGCTGAAAACCCAGCGTGAACTGCTGAACTCACTGATTTCCGGCTGCGACACGCTGATTCTGGAAATCACCAAGCTGAAGGTTTCCAATACGCAGCTGCAGGACGCGCTGAGTGAAGTCAAAGAGGCGACGCACCGCTATCTGTTCTGGACCGCCGACGTCAGCCCGGTTGGCCTGAAATATCCGCTGGACGTGGCCACCGATCTGACGCGCCTGCTGTCGCTGGACACGCTGGGCCAGTTGGGCAAAGCGCTGGCGATGATGTTCACTAACCGCGAAACGGTGCTGCCGATTATTGGCGCCATTCTGCTGGTGGGCTTTAGCATCAGCACGCGTCGTCACTACAACGCCTTTATGGCGCGCGCGGCCAGCCGCGTGGGGAAAGTGACGCAGGACCGCTTCAGCCTGACGCTGCGCACCGTCTTCTGGTCGATTCTGGTCGCGGTGCCGCTGCCGGTGCTGTGGGCCGCGCTCGGCTTTGGCCTGCAGCACGCCTGGCCTTACCCGTTTGCCGTAGCGATTGGCGATGGCATCACTGCCACCCTGCCGCTGCTGTGGGCGTTCATGATCAGCGCGGCTTTTGCCCGTCCTGACGGCCTGTTTGTCGTGCACTTCCGCTGGCCGCAGGCGCGGGTCGCGCGCGCCATGCGTTATTACTCGCTGACGGTCGGCCTGATCGTACCGCTGATTATGCTGCTGATTGCTTTCGCCAACCTCGACGATCCGCAGTTCTCCGCCACGCTGGGGCGCCTGTGCTTTATTCTGATCTGCGGGGCGCTGAGCATTGTCACCGTCAGCCTGAAACGCGCCGGTATCCCGCTCTATTTAGATAAAGAGGGCGACGGCGATAACTTCGTTAACCGGATTCTGTGGAACCTGATGATCGCCATTCCGCTGGTGGCGGCGCTGGCCTCCTGCATTGGCTATCTGGCCACCGCGCAGGCGCTGCTGGCGCGTCTGGAAACCTCGGTCGGCATCTGGTTCTTCCTGCTGGTGATTTACCACATCATTCGCCGCTGGATGCTGATTCAGCGCCGCCGCATCGCCTTTGACCGCGCGCGCCAGCGTCGTGCCGATATGCTGGCCAACCGCGCGCGCAGCGAAGAGGAAAAAGAGCAGCAGTCTGCCGTCAGCACCGATACCGTGGAAGTCGAAGAGCCGATTATCGATCTGGATGCGATCAGCGCGCAGTCGCTGCGGCTGGTCCGCTCGATTTTGACGCTGATTGCGCTGGTGTCGGTGATTGTGCTGTGGTCTGAGATTCACTCCGCGTTCAGCTTCCTCGACAACATTCCGCTGTGGGATGCCAGCACCACGGTGCAGGGCGTCGAGAGCGTACAGCCCATTACGCTGGGTGCCGTGCTGATCGCCATCCTGATCTTTATCATTACCACCCAGCTGGTGCGCAATATGCCGGCGCTGCTGGAGCTGGCGCTGCTGCAGCACCTCAGCCTGTCGCCCGGCACCGGTTACGCCATTACCACCCTGACCAAATACGCGCTGATGCTGGTCGGCGGTCTGATTGGCTTCTCGATTATTGGCGTGGAGTGGTCAAAACTGCAGTGGCTGGTAGCGGCGCTGGGTCTGGGACTGGGCTTTGGGATGCAGGAGATCTTCGCTAACTTTATCTCCGGTCTGATCATCCTGTTTGAGAAACCAATTCGTATTGGCGATACCGTGACCATTCGCGATTTGACCGGCAGCATCACCCGCATCAATACGCGCGCCACCACCATTACCGACTGGGACCGCAAAGAGATTATTGTGCCGAACAAGGCCTTTATCACCGAGCAGTTCGTCAACTGGTCGCTGTCGGATTCGGTGACGCGCGTGGTGCTGACCATTCCGGCACCGGCCCACGTTAACAGCGAAGAGGTGACGACCATCCTGAAGCAGGCGGCCGATCGCTGCACCTACGTGCTGGATATGCCGGCGCCAGATGTGTTCCTGGTGGATCTGCAGCAGGGCATTCAGCTGTTTGAGCTGCGCGTGCACGCGGCGGAGATGGGCCATCGTATGCCGCTGCGTCATGAGCTGCATCAGCTGATTCTGCGCGGCTTTGAAGAGCATGGCATTGAGATGCCGTTCCCGCCGTTCCAGGTTCGCATGGAAACGCTGGGACGCAAAACGCCCGCCAGCAACGGTTCGACTGCCAGCCGGACCTTCAAATCCGGTGGCCTGTAAAACAAAACGCCCGGCTGGTGTGTTTCAAACACCAGCCTAAACATATTATTTAACTATCAACGCAAGCACCCCCAGATAAATTCTTATTATCCTCAATATATTTTACAAATATGGATCATATCTGAATTTCAATAGTTCCATCTTTGAAACAAAAAAAAATAAACAACCCTGAATTTTAGAAATAAAATTTTTAACTCTTGACAGTATATGCATATTGGCATGATGATATAAATTTAATGTTAGGAAAAAGGTATGGAAATTAAAAATATTGGACGCTGTATAATTTGCCGTGAAGATTCAGTGCAACTTACTGATGAACATGTAATTCCAGATGCCTTAGGGGGTGTTTACCATATTTATAATGTTTGTAAAAATTGCAACTCAGAAATGGGCATTAAGATTGATAATTACTTAACAAACAATAAAATAAGTCAATTTTACCGTGATAAACATTCAATTAAAGGTAAAACAGGAGATATACCTAACCCACTATCAGATATATTTTACTCTGATGACAAAAGTCAAAAAATGCAATTCAGAAGAAATAACGATCATCAACTCCTTCCTTATATATTTCAAAAGAACGAGATAGTTCGCAATGAAAAAGGAATTATTGAAAAAATAATTATAAGTTGCGACGAAAGCGATAAACACAAAGTAAAAAAAGAGCTTAAGAAAATATTATCCAGAAACAAATTAAAAGAATCAGATATTAGTGAGGTGGAAACTAAAACAATATTTTTGTCTGATAGTTTTAAGGCTTCATGGACACTAGAACTAGATAAGTTGAAAATAGGCATATTGAAAATAGCTTACGAGTTTGCAGTCGATAAGGTTGAAAAATATTTTTCCGATAAAAATGCTGTAAAAATATCTAAAATTTTGAAAGATGCTGATTACGAGAAAGCATCTAAATATGTAAATGTTGGCAATGGATTCGACATGGCTATACTAAAGCCATTCGAAAGCTTTATTGATTTTGATAAAAAAAGACACATACTGATTTTATCTCGAGGGCCTCAAGGATTAATATGTATTGTGAGCCTAAACGAGATGTTTCATTTCGGTGTTAATTTATCACCAAATAATCTGTTACCCTTCAATGATTCGCTGATTGGTATTAATGATTTGGATGGTAAGAATTTTACCGTAAAAAGATTAGAAGATATCTTTCATGAAATACAAGGTGATATAAAGCTGGACTTTTACGATGGTGACATTAACATCAAAGAACTGGAGGATAACTTTGAAGTATTTGAACATTACTATGACCCCATGACTAACAAAGCAATTAAAGATAGAATTCCACTATATGATAAAAATGGAATATTTATAAAGTATTTGCATGAGCAAAACTCACTGCTGACAAACAATTCAGAGTTATCTTCAAAATTAACTAGAGAAGGGTCAGAATTTAAAGCCAAGATAAAAGATAGATACTCAGATCTTTATATCCAATCACGTAATACAATGAAGTTTTTTAGATTAACGAGTATTGTACTGACGCAGAGTTGGAAGCGAATATTGTAAATATTATAGCCACCTTAATACATTAAGGTGGCTATAACAAAACCAGAAATCGGTTACTTCACAAACTCTTCGCCCTGCGCGATATCTTTTTTCAGCGTCTCCAGCATGCCGTTGAGCGCCTGCTGTTCGAAATCACTGAGCGGCCCGAGCGGACGGCGTTCGGCGATACCGTTTTTGCCCAGCAGCAGCGGCTGCGAGAAGAAGCGCGCGTACTCGCCGTCGCCTTCCACATAGGCGCACTCTACGACATTGGCTTCGCCCTGCAGTGCACGAATCAGCGACAGACCAAAGCGCGCCGCCGCCTGGCCCATCGACAGCGTCGCCGAGCCGCCACCGGCTTTGGCTTCCACCACTTCGGTACCGGCATTCTGAATACGTTTCGTCAGGTCGGCGATCTCCTGCTCGCTGAAGCTGACGCCTTTAACCTGCGACAGCAGCGGCAGAATGGTCACGCCTGAATGCCCGCCGACCACCGGCACTTCAATCTCCGTAGGCTGTTTGCCCTTCAGGGCAGCGACAAAGGTGTTGGCGCGAATCACATCCAGCGTTGAGACGCCAAACAGCCGGTTTTTATCGTACACCCCGGCTTTTTTCAGCACTTCGGCGGCAATCGCCACCGTGGTATTTACCGGGTTAGTGATGACGCCAATCAGCGCTTTTGGCGCGGTGGTCGCCACCTGTTCAATCAGGTTACGCACGATACCGGCGTTGACGTTAAACAGATCGGCGCGGTCCATGCCAGGTTTGCGTGCCACACCGGCCGAGATCAGCACCACATCGGCGCCGTGCAGAGCCGGCGTGGCATCTTCGCCACTGAACCCTTCGACTTTCACGGCAGTAGGAATGTGGCTGAGATCAACCGCGACGCCTGGCGTCACCGGGGCAATGTCATACAGTGAGAGGGCTGAACCTGCGGGTAATTGGGTCTTGAGCAGCAGAGCGAGTGCCTGGCCAATACCACCAGCTGCACCGAGAACGGCAACTTTCATCCTGAACTCCTTATTAAGGTGGGGCAGAGATATGCCGGAAATCCATCAGGTTACGAGTTTAATCAACTTCTCAGGCGATAGCGACACACCTGTCGCGCAATAACATTACGCCGCAATCGGCTCCCGAGACATCTCCACTTCAGAAGTCGCCTGAATGATCCAGTCGCAGCCAGAAGACTATGGACGGCAATGATCATCGTTTTGTTGTTACCACTTCAATAATATAACAACTTTGCAACCTTCGCTTTGCGCGCCAGCGCGCGATTTTGGTGCAGGATAAAACTCTGTTATCATGCCCGCCCCACACGCGCATGCCGTGAATTCACGCATCCGCTTATTGCATAAAAATTCATCTAAATGCATAATAATTTATCTGCGACGGGCCTGTTGCCTGCTGCAACCCTCTTTTATTGGTAGCTTATGCGAAACCCATCTAAACAAGACGATCTGATAAAGGCGTTCAAAGCCTTACTGAAAGAAGAAAAGTTCAGCTCTCAGGGCGAAATTGTCCAGGCGCTGCAGGAAGACGGCTTCGGCAACATCAACCAGTCAAAAGTTTCTCGTATGCTGACCAAGTTTGGCGCGGTGCGCACGCGTAACGCCAAAATGGAGATGGTGTACTGCCTGCCAGCCGAACTGGGCGTGCCCACCACCACCAGCCCGCTGAAGAATCTGGTGCTGGATATCGACTATAACGATGCGCTGGTAGTGATTCATACCAGCCCGGGCGCGGCCCAATTGATTGCCCGCCTGCTCGACTCCCTCGGCAAAGCCGAAGGCATTCTCGGCACCATCGCCGGTGACGACACCATCTTTATTACGCCAGCGCGCGCCTTTACGGTGAAGCAGCTGTATGACGCCGTGCTGGTGTTATTCGAACAGGAACTATAAAACCCTGTCTGTTACCGGCGGTTTACCTGCCGGTAACCTTGCCTGCCCGCCCGCGCTTCTCCCGCTGTTTTACCGCCAACACCTTACAAAATAACTGCTTAGCCATATTCCGCCGGGTTCTCAATGCGCGAAATTATTGGTACGACCTTTTCGCCTGCTTAACCCTTTGCGCTATTTTACGCTGCTTTACAATTAGTGCTTAGCGGTTATCTCTTGCTTTTAGCGCACAGCCAGCTTGATCAACCACATTGTTTCGCACAAAAAGATAATTTGATGCAGATCATTGTTTTTGCATGGAAATACACCCTCCCGGTTAAGATCCAGGCGGTTTTAATAACTTTGCGTTATAAAAATGTGCCATAAGGATAAAGAATTACAACCAATCATTATTAGCGGGATATTAATTTCATGGGTGATTAGATCTATACTTCTTTTCGTGATGCAAATCACACGAAATCAAAAAGAGAAAAACAGAAGACGAGGAAAAATACCATGAACGTTAAAACTACTATCGCCACCCTGAGTGTTCTATCTGCCCTGTCATTTGGTGCTTTCGCCGCAGATTCTATCAATGCCGAACAGGCAGCAAACCTGCAGCCGGTCGGCACCATTAGCGTCAGCGGCATCGGCGGCTCACCGATGGATATCCATCAGCAGCTGAACGCCAAAGCTGAAGCGCAAGGTGCTAAAGCCTATCGCGTTGTTGAGGCTTATAACGACAACAGCTACCACGCAACCGCGGAACTTTATAAATAAGTTTGCCGGAACAAGATGCAGTGTGAACGGCGACCCGTTTGAGAGGCGCTTGCCTCTCAGGTTGCCCACCCCATTTCAGGAGAGTGAATCATGAAAACCAAATTATCTATTGCTGTACTGAGTCTGGCTTCCGTTCTGTCTTTTGGCGCCAGTGCTGCCACCCTGGTAACCAACACCCAGGCTGAAAATCTGCAGCCGCTGAATCAGACCATTAGCGTGAGCGGCGTCGACGGCGACCAGACCAATATCCGTCAGGAACTGTCCCAGAAAGCCGATGCTCAGGGTGCCAGCCATTACCGCATCATTGAGAACAATCAGGACAACACCTTCCACGTGACGGCTGAACTGTACAAATAAACTTTAACTATCGATCCGGCGTTATGCAGTCGCCGGGAGAAGATCGACGACCCGCTTACCCTCTTCGTGCCGCAGGTTGTTGATTCTAATGAGGAGACGAATTATGAAAATCAAAACAACCATCGCAACCGCTACGCTGCTTTCTCTGTTCGCTTTTGGCGCTTCGGCTGCTCAACTGGTAACGGATGAATCCGCGCAGAATCTGCAATCTACCGGCCAGACCATTACCGTTAGCGGAACAGGCGGCTCACCTATGGATTACCGCGCTCAGCTTTCTCAGAAAGCCGATGAGCAGGGTGCCAGCGCGTATAAAGTGATTGAAGCGCGCACCGGTGACAGCTATCACCTGACTGCAGAGCTGTACAAATAATTCCTCGTCAATTCTGACGAACCCTTTGGCCCCGCCTGCCGGGGCCCTTTTTGGTTGTGCTACTGAACATTAAAGCGGAGCTGGCCTTCCAGCTCCTCTTCTGCCTCATCGAATAGCAATATCAGCGCACCATAGCGGCGTTTCTGCCCTTTCCCCAGATTGATGAACGCAATTTCCAGCGGCAGCGGGATCTGCTCGCCGATGATCATTTCCCACAGATCGTCCAGATCGTGAATGGTGCGATCCGCCAGCGCGAAACGTTCGCAAAACTGACGGTAGAAATGAGCCTGATCGACGATTTCATTGAAGTCGAAACGCTCGGTTCTCATGGTGACATCCTCTCGCTACGCCAGACCGCCGAGGTGCAGCGCTTTGACTTCCAGATACTCTTCCATGCCCAGCACCGATCCTTCGCGTCCCAGTCCGGACTCTTTCACGCCGCCAAACGGCGCTAGCTCGGTCGAGACCGCGCACTCGTTGATCCCAATCATGCCGGCTTCCAGCGCCGCCGAAACGCGAAACACGCGCTGCAGATTCTGCGTATAGAAGTAAGCCGCCAGACCGTATTCGGTGTTGTTGGCGCGCGCGATTACCTCAGCTTCATCGTCAAAGCGGAAGCAGGCAGCCACCGGACCGAAGGTCTCTTCCCGCGCCAGCTGCATCTCTTCATGCGCATCGGCAATCACCGTCGGCTGCCAGAAGTTGCCGCCCAGCGGATGGCGCTCGCCGCCCACCAGCAGCTTCCCGCCTTTGCTCAGCGCATCTTTGACATGCTCCGCCACTTTCTCCACCGCAGACGGCTCAATCAGCGGCCCGACCACCACGCCAGGCTCCACGCCATTGCCCACTTTTAGTTTGCCCACCGCCTCAGCCAGCTGATGCACAAAGCGGTCGTATATTGCGTTGTGGATATAGAAGCGGTTAACGCTGACGCACACCTGGCCGGCGTTACGGAATTTGTTGGCGATAGCCCCCTGCACCGCCGCGTCGATATCGGCATCGTCAAACACGATATAGGGCGCGTTGCCGCCCAGCTCCATCGAGACTTTCTTCATGGTTTCGGCCGCGTTCCGCATCAGCGTTTTCCCCACTGCGGTGGAACCGGTAAAGGAGATTTTACGCACCGCGCGGGAAGCCATAATGGCGTCGCTGATGGCGTGCGTGTCGCCAGCTACCGCGTTCAGCACGCCGTCCGGCACGCCCGCTTTTTGTGCCAGCGCCACCAGCGCAAAGGCGCTGAGCGGGGTGTTATTGGCTGGCTTGATGATGCCGGTGCAGCCGGCCGCCAGCGCCGGGCCGAGTTTGCGCGTCAGCATCGCCATCGGGAAATTCCACGGCGTGATGGCCGCGACGACGCCAATCGGCTCGCGCGTCGCCAGAATACGTGAACCGGCTTTGGCCGGCGGGATAATTTCGCCGTTGGCGCGCTTCGCCTGCTCGGCAAACCATTGAATAAAGCTGGCGGCGTACTCTACTTCACCCTCGGCTTCCTGCAGCGGTTTGCCCTGCTCAGCGGTCATCAGCTGGCCCAGCCAGCTTTTGTGCTCAATGATCAGCTGGTACCAGCGATATAGGATTTCGCTGCGCTGTTTGGCGGTTTTGTCGCGCCACGCCGGAAAGGCGCGCTGCGCGGCGGCAATCGCCTGTTCGGTTTCAGCCTTGCCGGCTTTCGCCACCTGCGCCAGTACCTCGCCGGTGGCCGGATTGGTGACATCAAAGGTGCTGCTGGCGGTGTGCCACTGGCCGTCAGCGAAGTAGCCAGTGTTGAACAGTTCGTGTTGTTGCAGGGAAGTGGACATCGTTATTCTCCTGTCAGTAAGCATCCTGTCAGGAAAGTATAGATGGCAATAATCGGGCAATGAGGGTCAGCGTGGCATCAGGCCAGCCGCTGCGCCAGGCAGCGGCCAGTTTCAGATTTGGATGAGGGTGTTCTGGTACTTATCCAGCATCATCGACAGCCGTTTCACCGGTTCCGTCACGCTGGCCGGGGCGGCATAGTGCTGCAGCTTCTGCTGATAAACGTCCAGCTCCTGCAGCAGGCGCTCAAAGTAGTAGCGCCGTTTATCATCGCTGCTGGCCGCAATAATGCGATCGGCGGTGGCGCGTAGCTGGCGGTGATACGCCGACAGGTCGGCATTGACCGGCACCTCCGCGTTGCGCAGGCGCTGATGACCAATAATCAGCGTGAGCGCAATCCGGTATTTGTCGATATCGCCCGGGAACAGGTTAAGCAGCAGGAACAGCTGCTGATAAAGCGCCGGTAAATGGTTTTCCCGCCGGCGCGCCTGATTGGTGGTCAGCGCTGCCACCGCAGCATACATAAAGCGATTCAGCAGCTTGCGTCCGGTGCGGGCTTTGGATTTGTCACGAATCAGCAAAATCACCATCATCGCCACAAAGCTGCCAATCCACTGGCCGAGCGCGTTGTCGAGAAACACGTTGAACTCAAACTTCATCGGGTTATCCAGCACCAGCACGTTGATGGTGCCGATCAGCGCGCCCAGCGTACCAATCTGCCGCCGCTGTACAAAGATGCCGCCGATAAAGCCGAGTGCGCCAATCGCGATACACAACAGCAAGGCACTTTGCTGGGTGCCCGGCAATACCCAGATGAAGTAGAGCATGCCCAGCGGCACCGCAAAGGCCATGCCGTAGAAGAAGTCTTTCGCCATCATCAGCGGATTCGGCATACGCATCGCCAGCGCGGTAATCACCGCCAGCATCACCATGCAGCCGCTGCCGGAAGTCCAGCCGGTATACAGCCAGAACAGCGAACCGAGCGCGGTGGCGACAAAGGTGCGCACGCCATTGATCATCGCATGATGCGTCTCCGCTGAGCGCGCCTGGATCACCACCTCACGCTGCAGAATGCTCTCCTCCAGCGTGGTGATACGGCTGTTACTTTTGACGCCGTTGATCAGCAGCAGATATTCGGTCGCTGCGCCGACCCAGCTGGCCAGGGTAAACGGCACGCTTTTACTGCTGACGCCAATAACGCGGCGCATCAGCTTCATACGCTTATGTACGTCACTGACGCTGGTTACCTCTTTCTCAATCAGCAGGCGATACTGCGGCGGGATGTAATCCGGGCGCGAATTCTGAATCAGGAAGGTCTCAGCGGCCTGAGTAATCAGCGTCAGCGATAGCGTGTTGAGCATTTGCAGCCGGCGGCTGGTGTTGCTCCAGCGCGACGACTCCATCAGCAGCTGGCTGCGCATACCGTTGAGCGCGGTCGTGCGGCGCACCAGCGCGCTCCAGGCTTTGTCGACTTCCTCTTTATCCTCGTGCGCCACGCACAGCTGCAGCAGGCGGTAGTGCGCCACCAGCAGCGCATCCACTTCCGCATCAATCACTTTCTTGATCGAGCGCGGAGAGAACAGCATGTCGGCGAGAATAGCGCACAGAATACCGAGCACAATTTCGCTGCAGCGCTCCACGGCGAACTGCGGCGCCAGCGTCAGGCCGCCGCTGGCATCCGCGGTCACCACGATGATCAGCGCGGTGTAGCCGGCGAGGCCCAGCGCGTAGGAGTTTTCGACTTTAATCAGCGATGAGAGCCAGACGCACATGCCGGCCCACAGGCAGCACAGCAGCAGCATCACCACCGGCGCGCGCACCGTCGCAATCATGATGGTGAGTGCCGCGATACAGCCGATAAAGGTGCCGATAATACGCAGAACGCCACGGTAGCGCAGTGCGCCAGAGTAGGGATCGCCGCCCGCGGCAAAGGCGGTGCCGCCAGCCACGATGCCGGCGGTCATCACCGCCCAGCGCGGCGTTTCCAGATTGAAGTGAAAGCCAATCATCAGCGCCGCCACCAGCGCGAAGGTCAGCTTTACCGGGAAACGCAAAAACTCAATCATATCGCCCCCGCTTAACCAAACTCACGCAGGCGGTTGAACAGCTGCGCCATCGGCGACACTTTGGTCTGGCGGTCTTTGTCACCGGTGATCACCACGGTGGCGGTGGTCCCCGCCGGGAAGCGGTTGCCGGGCTGATCGTCAAGGCGAATACGCACCGGCACGCGCTGCGCCAGACGCACCCACTCGAGGTTGGAGTCCACGGTGGCCATGCCTTTGCTGTCGACGCTGCTGCTGCTGTTGGTCACGCCAGCCGCGATGCTGTCAACCGTGCCGCGCAGCACCGTGTTGCTGCCCAGCGGGGTAATCTCCGCGCGGAAGCCGGGACGCACGCCATCCAGCTTGGTCTCTTCCATGTAGGCCAGCACGTAGAACGAGTGCTGCTGCACCAGCGCCACGGCCACCGAGCCGCGCGTGATGAATTCACCCTGATAGACGTTGAGGTTGGTGACCCAGCCGTCGGACGGCGCTTTGATGGTGGTGCGATCGAGGTCGATCACCGCCAGATCACGCGTCGCCACCGCTTTGGCCAGCTGATGTTCGCTGGTCTGCAGGTCGCTGTTCGACTGCTCAATGGCTTCACGCGACATCGCGCTGGTACCGAGCTGGTTACGGCGCGCCGCTTCACGGCGTTTTTCACTGACCAGCGCCTGGTAATATTCGACATCCGCCTGCGCCTCATCCAGCGCTTTCTGATAGCGCGGACGGTCGACGATAAACAGCGTATCGCCTTTTTTCACCAGCTGGTTGTCGTGTACCGGGACGTCGGTGATCAGTCCGGTCACGTCCGGGGAGATCGCCACCACATCGGCGGAGAATTTGGCGTCACGCGTCCACGGCGACTCGGTATAGAACACCCAGGCGCGGAAGATGATAACAACAGCGATGATAACCAGCAGGAGCGTAATGGCGTAACGCGCGATTTTTCTTATTAGCGCTTTCACTTAAAACCTCAGACGAATAGACGGGATACAAGGTAAAACACACAGCAATACAGCGCTGTGTTAAAAAGTGCCGGGTGCCACACCAGATCGTAAATCCCGCTGGGCGTCAGCACGCGTTTCACCAGCCAGAACAGCGCCAGCGAAACCAGTAGTTCAATGAAGATGGGCGGAAAAGACAGCCCGAATACGACAAATACCGGAAGCACACTCATTTCGGTTCCTTAGTTCGACCTTGCCGGATTGCACCGATACCTGCCCTCATGCCCTCTGGCACGTCGGGTTGATGATAGTGGGATGACGGATAATCTGATGACAACATTCAGGCCGCGTTGAGCTAATCATAGCGTATCATCGGGTAAACACTGCCGTGTTCAGGTGCGGTGAAGAGACCCAGCGTGCGTATAGTAACGCGCTTGACTATACGTTTTCTACATATTGTGAGCTAAATCACTTTTTAGCCAGAGTAAACAATGGAACGACTCAAAGGCATGTCCATTTTCGCCAAAGTGGTTGAATTGGGCTCATTTACCGCCGCCGCACGCCAGCTGCAGCTCAGCGTCTCGTCAATCAGTCAGATTGTTGCCAGACTGGAAGATGAGCTGCAGGTGAAACTGCTTAACCGCAGCACCCGCAGTCTGGGCCTGACCGAAGCCGGTAAGATTTATTATCAGGGCTGCCGCGGCATGCTGGCAGAGGCCTCGCAGGTGCACGAACAGCTGTACGCCTTCAACAACACGCCGATCGGGATTTTACGCATCGGCTGCTCAACCACCATGGCGCAAAATGTCCTCTCCGCCATGACCAGCGAGATGCTGCACGAATACCCGGGACTGAGCGTCAACCTGATGACCGGCATACCGGCGCCGGACCTGATTGCTAACGGGCTGGATGTGGTGATACGCGTCGGTGAGCTGCAGGATTCCAACCTGTTCTCGCGCCGGCTGGGTGCCATGCCGATGGTGGTATGCGCGGCGAAAAGCTACCTGGCCCAGCACGGCACGCCGGAAAAGCCGGCTGAAATCGACAACTTTTCCTGGCTGGAGTACAGCGTGCGCCCGGATAACACCTTCGAGCTGGTGGCGCCGGAAGGCCAGGTGACGCGCCTGACGCCGCAGGGCCGTTTTGTCACCAATGATTCTCAGACGCTGATTCGCTGGCTGAAAGCGGGCTGCGGTATCGCCTATGTGCCGCTGATGTGGGTGATTGATGAGATTAACGCCGGAGAGATCGATATTTTGTTCCCGCAGTATCACTCGGAGCCGCGCCCGGTGTATGCCGTCTATACCGAGAAGGATAAGCTGCCGCTCAAGGTGCAGGTGTGTATCAATTATCTGACCGAGTATTTCAGGCAGGTGGCGAGGCAGTATCAGCAGCACCGCAAAAGTTAGCCGCCGTCTGGCGCTGGTGTGGTCGGCCTGAAGGGCGCATACGGGAAAATGCGGGGCAGTTATGCATGCCAGGTCACCACGAAGGGTGACCTGACAAAACAATTGCGTAATGCCGATCAGTTAAGTACCAAATTCAATTACCGCAGATTTCGTAGCAGCGCGATTAATCGCGCGTACTACTAGCAGCACCGTTCCCATCCATGCTTCGCGCAATAAATTGCGCCGCTACCAAAGTGTGCGTGCTGTTTACTCATAACTGACAAGCATTGTACAAACCCATTGCGCGGTTTTGACAGGGTGCGCACTGATGCGCACCAGCATGAACCTTAAGCTGTTCCGCCCACGGTAATTTTATCCAGCTTCAGCGTGGGCTGACCTACGCCGACCGGCACGCTCTGGCCCTCTTTACCGCACACGCCGACGCCCTTATCCAGCGCCAGATCGTTCCCGACCATGGAAATCTGCTGCATCGCCTCAATGCCGGAGCCGATCAGCGTAGCGCCTTTCACCGGTTTGGTGACTTTGCCGTTCTCGATCAGATAAGCCTCGGAGGTCGAGAACACAAACTTGCCGGAGGTGATATCGACCTGGCCGCCGCCAAAGTTAGGGGCATACAGACCATACTCCACACTCTCAATGATCTCCTGCGGCGTCGATTTGCCCGCCAGCATATAGGTGTTGGTCATGCGCGGCATCGGCAGGTGTGCATAGGATTCACGACGCCCGTTTCCGGTAGGCGGCACGCCCATCAGACGCGCATTGAGCTTGTCCTGCATGTAGCCTTTCAGCACGCCGTTTTCGATCAGCACGTTGTACTGTCCCGGCACGCCTTCATCATCTACCGCCAGCGAACCACGCAGCCCTTGAAGGGTTCCGTCATCAACCACGGTGCAGAGTTCGGACGCCACCAGCTGGCCCATCTTACCGCTGAAGACGGAAGTCTCGCGGCGGTTGAAATCTCCTTCCAGACCGTGGCCCACCGCTTCGTGCAGCAGCACGCCTGGCCAGCCCGCACCCAGCACCACCGGCAGCGTACCGGCTGGCGCCGCGACGGCAGACAGGTTAACCAGCGCCATGCGCACCGCTTCGCGCGCCCAGGCATCGGCCCGTACATCACCGCTCTCATCGGCAAGGAAGAATTCGTAGCCGGTACGCGCACCGCCGCCGCTGGCGCCGCGCTCGCGTTTACCCTGATCTTCCACCTGAACGCTAATGGACAGGCGCACCAGCGGACGAATATCCGCCGCCAGCGTACCGTCGGTGGCGGCGACCAGCACCTGCTCGTAGACGCCGCTCAGGCTGGCATTCACTTCCTGCACGCGCGGATCGGCAGCGCGTGCCACTTTATCAACCCGGTGCAGCAGCGCGATTTTGTCTTCGCGCGTCAGGCTGTCCAGCGGATTGACCGGGGCGTACAGCGAACGGTTAAGCACCGCAGAGAGCGCGTGCGCTTTGCCATTGCCCTGCTCGCGCACGATACTGCGCGCCGCTTCGGACGACTGGCGCAGGGCGTTGAGGCTGATTTGATCGGCATAGGCAAAACCGGTTTTCTCCCCGCTTACCGCGCGGACGCCCACGCCCTGGTCGATGTGATAAGAGCCATCTTTAATGATTTTGTCTTCCAGCACCCAGGATTCATGGAAGCTGGACTGAAAATAGAGATCGGCATAGTCCAGACGACGTTCTGAAAGCTGCCCTAACAGGGAAAAAAGGTCCTGCTGATTAATGCTGTTCGCAGCTAGTAACTGCTCACTTACCAGATTCAGAGTCATCGTTTCTCACTCATTATGTGCTCGGATAGTCATAGCCTGCGGCAATTCCCCGACGGCGTCAAATTCACTTCTTATCGGCTTCGCGCGGTTTGCGCAGCACTTCATTGATTTCCGGCTTATCCAGCGGTCCGCTGATGTGATAGCGCAGCAGCGAAATCTTATTCCACAACGGTGCCAGCACCTTGCTGGCGGCAAAAACCGCCGCGCCGACCACCGGGTTAATCACAAACGCGGTGGCCACGCCAACCGAGGCACCGATCTCCGGTGCCACCACCGCTTCCATGTCGATTTGCCGCTGCACAAGATCTATTTTGCCCTGCATGGCGATATCCGCTTCGAGGCCATCCACCAGCAGGTTATCGGTGCGCATCACGCCGTTTTCAATCCACGCCGTGCCGTTGATCGAATCAAACCAGAAACCTTCATTAAAGGTATCGCTAAAATCGAAGCGCAGCTTACGCAGCAGGGCATCGAAGCTCACCAGCCGCAACAACTGTCCGGCACGACCGGTGTTCACATCCGCAATCTGCCCTTTGCCGAAGTGGGTTTTCAACGTGCCGCTCAGCGTCTTTTCTGAAGGCTGCCACGGTGCGGAGCGCCAGTGCAGGTCATAATCAATTTTGAACGGCGCATCGCGCAGCGGCGTGTTCATGCCAAACCAGTTGGTGGCATCATTGATATTTTTGCCGCTCAGGCTGCCTTTTAGCGAGGTGCGCTGCTCGCCCGCTTTGTTCACCCATTCACCCGCGACATTGAGCTTCGAGCTGCCGGTATCGACGCTGCCGTTAGTGAGTGCTAACGTCTCTCCCTGCGGCTGAAGCCTGGCCTGGATGTGGCCGAACTTCTGGCCGCGCAGCCAGCACTCAGCGCAGTTGAGCTGCAGCGCTGGCCAGCTGCGGAAATCAATGCCGCTGTCCCCGCTGAACGGCGAGGAGGCCTTGTCCGCTTCACCGTCACTCCATTGCGGATTGTAATAAAGATAGCTCAGGTCGATTTGCCACGGCGCGTGTTGTGCGGTTCGCAGGCTGCCGCGCGCTTCGCGGCTCTCCAGCTGCAGCTGCGTACTGCCGCCCGCGCCCTGGGTCACCGTGGCATTAACATCGTGCCACTGCTGGCCGCCGAGCGTCAGGGCCGGAGTGCGCAACGTCACATCGCCCGGCAGCAGTGCGCCGCCGATGTCCGTCTCGCCCTGCGCATTGCGTGAACCCGTCGCGCCGGTCATCAGCCCCAGCCAGGCTTCGCCGTCCAGCGCTGGCAGATTAAGCACCATCCCGCGCCGATCCGGTAGCGCCGGCGTGCTTTTGGCATCATTCAGCCAGATACCGCGATCGACGCGCAGCTGCGGCTCCAGCAGCCAGCGGCTGTTAAAGCGATGGTGCTCACGCACGCTGCCGCTGAGGTTAAAACTGTGCAAATCGCCGCTGGCATTAATGGCGATGGGCAGTGCCTCACCGACCTCTTTATCCAGTGGTGGAGGTAAGTGACTGCTCACTGTCTTGCCGTCACCGTTGATATCAACCTTGTAGCGCGCCCCACCCTGATGCGGCAGCGTGATGTCGACATTGCCCTGCCACGCCAGACTGCCGCCCAGCTTACTGCTTATACTGGCAGGCAGCATGGCCAGTTTTGCCGGCTGCCAGTCGCCCAGCAGTTTGACGTTAACGCCAAAATCATCGGGATTTTCCGTGGTGCTGAAACGCACGCCGATGGGCTGACCGAACCAGTTGGCCTGCAGCTCTTCACTCTCCAGGTTTCCGTTGTTGTAGCGGAAACGTCCGGTCAGGTTTTTCAATGTGGTGTTGAGCGGCTTAATGTGCAGGCTGTTGTTATTCAGCACCACGTTGCCGCTGGCGTGCACCAGTTCCCCATCCAGCGGAATATCCAGGTTGAGCGAACCACGCACGTTGCCGCCAATCTGCAGCTGCTCCAGCGCCGCACCCAGCGTGGATTTGAGCGGCGTGCGGGCGAAATAGTCGGCGATATCTTTACCTTCGCCGCTCAAATCACCGTCAATGATCAACTTCTCTTTCAGGTAATCCGGGATTACCGCACTGACGTTGCGCGCGTCCACCGCGCCCAGTCGGGTTTGCGCCGCCTTCATCCACAGACCGTCGTTGATAAAATCGAGGTCGATATCGAGATTTTGCAGCGCCGGCCAGCCTGGCTGGAACTGGAAGGTAGCATTACGCACCGGCACGGCCACTTCAAACATGCCGTCGTGGTGCTTAAACGGGAACAGACGCGGATCGCCGGCAAACAGCAGCGTGGCATTCTCCACCTGGCCGCCTTTGACCGCTTCGCTGAGATACTGCGTCAGATCGTGGCCCATCAGCGGCTCAGGGAAGTAGCGCCAGGCATCACCGGCGTCGGTGACGCGAATCCCGGCAAGAATGTCGAGGCGCGGCGCTTTACCGACATTTTGCTGATAGCGGAAATCGCCGCGCGCCCATAGCGAACGTGCCTGCACGTCCAGCTGCTGGCCATCCAGCGTCAGGCCGTTGCCATCGCGCAGCCAGTTAATCCTGCCGGTGACCTGCTGAATCTGTAACGGCGCCTGGAACATATCGCCGTACGGCACTTCCGCCTGGCCCATCTGCACATCCAGCTGGCCGTGGTTCAGACTGCCGCTGGCGCTGCCGCTCAGATTGCTGATGCCCGGCAAAAGCTGCCAGTGCTGCCACGCCAGATCGCGCCAGCGCGCCTGCAAACGCGTCTGCTCCGGCTGCGCCAGCGGAATATCCAGCGCCAGCGCGTCGATATAGCCGCGCGGCTGCAGCGCCCGCCAGTTGTCCAGCAGCGTAGGCGAGAGCGGCGCAAACAGCGGCACCAGCGGTGCCAGACGCTGCAGATCGAGCCGGGTGGCGCGCACCCGCACTTCCGCTGCACTGTTCGCGCCGATCATCTGTTTATCTTCCGGCTTCCACAGCAGGGCGATATGGCCGGCATCCCAGGCCACGCCGTCAGTCATCAGCCGGGTTTGCGGCACCGTCAGGCTCCAGCCATTCTGGTAGCGCGCCAGATGCGCGGTCAGGCCATCCACCTGCAGCTGGTGATCACCCTGCTCGCCGCGCCAGCGTGCGCCGCCTTTGCTCAGCAGCAGATCGCCTGCGTACACCTCACCGTCGCGCAGGTTGACCCACGCGGCCAGGCTGAAACGCGCGCTTTGCAGGCTGGTATTATCACGCAGCCAGCGGCCAATCCACGGGCGCACGTCCACGTCATCGGCCTGCATCCAGATGCGGCCGTCGTTGAGTAAGCCGTTAGTATCGTTAAGATCGAGCCGTACCTGCACCACGCCGTGCTGGCCGGTGAAGCTGGACAGGCTCACTTCGCCTTCGGCGCGATGGCGGTTGTCCTCGTTCAGCCAGGTAAGGCGGGGAATCGCCAGTTCGGCATGCTGGCCGGAAGGCGTGAGAAAACGGATGCTGCTGTCACGCAGATCGAAATGGTCAAACTGGCGTAAGAACAGATCGTTGATTTGAGCCGGTTTGAAGCTGTTTTTTTGCTCGTCGCTGGTGAGCAACGGACGGTTGGTTGCCAGCCGCAGCTGCCAGAAGGTGAGATCGCGGAACTGCCAGCGCCAGTGCAGCAGCGACTGCCACACATTGAGCGCCAGCGTAACGCGGCCAATCTGCAGCTCGCCATCTTTATCCATGTCGATACGCAGATCGCGCACCTGCAGGGTCGGGCCAAAATTCTCCCATTTTCCCTGAACTTCACTGGCATCGATGGTGACGCCGCTGACGCGCGAAAGGGTGTGCAGCACCTCGCCGCGATAGCTGTTGAGATGCGGCATCACAAGGCGCAGCCCGCTGACCAGCAGCGCCACAATGACGATGATTGCGGCGAGCAGCAGTAACAAAATCCCCGGCAACCGCCTCACACACCTCTCCTTGCTTTCCGTTGGGTTACGGCGTTCAACCTCACGACTTACATCATGACGACGTCAAACTGCTCCTGCGTGTAGAGCGGTTCAACCTGTACTTTGACCTGCTTGCCGACAAAAATTTCCACTTCGGCCAGCGCGTGCGACTCATCGCTTTTCAGCGCTTCACCCACTGCGGGCGACACGTACACCAGGAAGCTGTCGGAGTCGTAAGCGTGATGTACGCGGACGATTTCACGCATGATTTCATAGCACACGGTCTCCACCGTCTTCAGCGAACCGCGCCCCTGGCACACCGGGCAATCGGCACACAGCACATGCTCAATGCTTTCGCGCGTGCGTTTGCGCGTCATCTCGACCAGCCCCAGCGCGGAGAAGCCGTTGATGCTGGTCTTGACGCGATCTTTGCTCAGCGCGCTCTCCAGCGAGTGCAGCACGCGCCGGCGATGATCGTCATTATTCATGTCGATAAAGTCGATGATGATAATGCCGCCGAGATTACGCAGCCGCAGCTGGCGCGCAATCGCCTGCGTGGCTTCGATATTAGTATTAAAAATGGTTTCGTCGAGGTTGCGGTGGCCGACAAACGCACCGGTGTTAATGTCCACCGTGGTCATCGCTTCGGTCTGGTCGATAATCAGGTAACCGCCAGATTTCAGTTCCACCTTGCGCTCCAGCGAGCGCTGAATCTCGTTCTCCACGTCATAGAGATCGAAAATCGGCTGCTTGCCGTTGTACAGCTCCAGCTTGCTGGCCATCTCCGGAATATATTCGCTGGTAAATTCCACCAGCAGATCGCAGGTCAGGCGCGAATCGACGCGGATGCGATCCAGCGCTGCGCCGGCGAAATCGCGCAGCACGCGCTGCGCCAGCGCCAGCTCGCCGTACAGCAGGCAGCGCGTCTGGTTGCGCTTCTTACGCTCGCTGACTTTGGTCCACAGGCGCTTTAAAAATGCCGCGTCCTGCGCCAGCTCTTCTGCGCCAATGCCTTCTGCGGCGGTACGAATAATAAAGCCGCCGAGATCGTCACAGTAAGCGGCAACCACCGCTTTCAGGCGCTCACGTTCGGCTTCGCTTTCAATGCGCTGTGAGACGCCCACGTGCGAAGCCCCCGGCATAAAGACCAGGTAGCGCGACGGCAGCGTAATATCGGTGGTGAGACGGGCGCCTTTGGTGCCGAGCGGATCTTTCACCACCTGCACCATTAAATCCTGTCCCTGACGCACCAGCTCGGCGATATCGCGCACGATAAAGTTCTTCTTCTCATCACCCGCCACGCATTCGGTGTGCGGCATGATGTCCGAGGCGTGCAGAAAGGCCGCTTTGTCCATCCCGATATCGACAAACGCCGCCTGCATGCCCGGCAGTACCCGGCTGACGCGCCCTTTGTAGATATTGCCGACAATACCGCGCCGCGCTTCGCGCTCAATATGGATTTCCTGCAGAATGCCGCCGTCAATATAGGCAACACGGGTTTCAGAAGGTGTCACATTTACCAGCAGTTCAGCCGTCATCTTGTCCCCTTAACGCACGCAGCGACTGAAAATGGCTCAGCAGTTCGCTGGTTTCCACCAGCGGCAATCCCACTACGGCGTGATAACTTCCATTGATGCGGCGCACAAAGTTGCCGCCCAGGCCCTGAATTCCGTACGCGCCGGCTTTATCCATCGGCTCGCCGCTGGCGATATAGTGCGAAATTTCCTCTGCCGTGATAGTGCGGAATGTCACGTCTGTGGTCACCAGGCAATCCAGCTCGCCCTGCGCATCGGCCAGCGCCACGGCCGTCATGACCTGATGGGTTTGCCCGGCCAGTTTACCCAGCATCTGCGCGGCATGCGCCGCATCGCGCGGTTTCTCCAGCACTTCGCCATTTAGCACCACGATGGTGTCAGCGCCCAGCACCGGCAGATCCTGCGGTGCTATCTGCACGCCGGCCCGCGCCTTATCGCTGGCCAGACGCCGCACATAAGACTCCGCCGCTTCGCCCGGCTGACGCTGCTCTTCAACATCGGTAATCAGGCGCTCAAACTGCAGGCCAAGCTGCGTTAACAGCTCGCGCCGACGCGGTGAGCCGGAAGCCAGGTAGAGGGTTATCATTGTATTCCTTATTGCACAGCAAACTGACGGCGAATCTTTCTCATCAGTAAGAATAGCCAGGGCCACAGGATACCGTCGACCACGCTACTCCAGAAGATTTCCGGGCGGAAGGAGACGTTGATGACCAGAAATTCTGCCCAGAAAACAATCACATCAACCGCCAGCGACAGCACCATAACCATTAATGCCTGCTGCCACAACGCCAGATTACGGAATAGCTGAAATTTAAAGGCCACCAGATAGGCGATAATGCTGAACGCCAGCGCACGCACGCCCAGCGTTGAGCCGGCGACCAGATCCATAATGGCGCCGAGGAAAAAGCCGGTGCCCACATTAACCCGGTGCGGCAGCGCCAGCACCCAGTAGATCAGGATCAGCAATAGCCACGATGGCCGGAACATGTAAATCTGATCCGGCCACGGCATGATTTGCAGGATAAGCGCAACAAGGAAGGACAGCCAGATCACCCAACGCCCCTGGCTGCGATATCGACTCAAGGCTGGCCTCCGCGCGAGTTCGCCGGATTACCCTGCGAACGGCTGCTGGCGGCGGGCTGTGGCGGCCCCATCTGCTGATTTTGCTGCATCATGGCGGGTGCCGGCGGCCCCATTTCGCCCGCGGGCGGCAGCACCTGCGGCATCATCTGCATCAGGCGCTCGTTGGCCACGCGATGCACTTCATCCGGTGCCATCGGCATGTCGCCGTTCTTATCCGCACCCCACAGCAGCAGCAGGTAGCGCAGACGCTGCAGACCGGCGGTCGGACGCGCCTGAATCACGGTATAGGCACGCTGCGTATCCACTTTCACTGACGACACCACGCCGACCGGATAGCCTTCCGGGAAGCGTCCGCCCAGGCCTGACGTCACCAGCACATCACCGACGCGAATATCCGTATTGCCCGGCAGATGCTCCAGCTGCAGATCTTCGCTGCAGCCGTTACCGGCGGCGATGACGCGAATATCGTTACGCAGCACCTGAATCGGCAGGGCGTGCGAGGCATCGCAAATCAGCAGCACGCGGCTGGTCATCTGCCCTACCGCCACCACCTGGCCGACCACGCCTTTATCGCTGATCACCGGCTGGCCTTCATACACGCCGTTGACGCTGCCTTTATCGATGATCACCTGATCGGTGTAAGGATCGGTGCCGGTGGAGATCACCTGGGTCACCATTTTGTGCTCATCCTGACGCAGCGGCGAGCCGAGCAGCTCGCGCAGACGCGCGTTTTCCTGCTTGTATTGCCCCAGCATCAGCAGGTCACTGTTTTTCAGGAAGAGCTCACGGCGCAGCGCTTTATTTTCCAGCTCCAGCTGCTGGCGCGAGGCCAGCGTTTCGGAAACGCCGTCAAGAAGCTGTCGTGGCCCGTTGGCCAGGAAATAAAATGGACTGACCGACGTGTCCAGGTAGTTGCGGATCTGGGAGAACGTGCTGATCCGGCTATCGGCGACAATAATCGCGATAGCCACAATCACGGCCAGAAACAGGCGCAACTGCAGGGAAGGTCCCCTGCTAAAAATCGGCTTCATAAATTCTGCGAATTCCTCGACATCAGGGAAGAAG
The DNA here is from genome assembly GCF_059730845.1 of gamma proteobacterium symbiont of Scutellera amethystina. NCBI lineage: Bacteria > Pseudomonadati > Pseudomonadota > Gammaproteobacteria > gamma proteobacterium symbiont of Scutellera amethystina. Next base: position 424,030 of record NZ_AP035935.1, on the reverse strand, counting down.
CGTGAGTGTCAGCACTCACGCCTCCAGGGCTGGACGCTATACGCCGTCGTGCGCAGCGTCGCCAGTTACCCCGCATCCTGCAAACCGCAGTGACGATGTTGTGCCGCTGCTGCCCGGTGCCTGCTGCTGAGGCTGCCGTGCGGCATGCGATGGCCATCGTCCTGCCGTTGTGCTGATTTTGGGTATCGTCGCTATTCCCTGCGCAATTTGACCACGGTCTCAGCCGGAGAGGAATTACTCCTCGCTGAACAAATCGCCGCCATGCATGTCGATCATTTCCAGTGCTTTACCGCCGCCGCGCGCTACGCAGGTCAGCGGATCTTCTGCGACTACCACCGGAATACCGGTCTCTTCCATCAGCAGACGATCCAGGTTACGCAGCAGCGCGCCGCCACCGGTCAACACCATACCGCGCTCGGAGATGTCAGAAGCCAGCTCCGGCGGGCACTGCTCCAGCGCGACCATCACGGCACTGACGATACCGGTCAGTGGCTCCTGCAGCGCTTCCAGGATTTCATTCGAGTTCAGCGTAAAGCCACGCGGCACGCCCTCAGCCAGGTTACGGCCGCGCACTTCGATCTCGCGCACTTCGTCACCCGGATAAGCAGAACCGATCTCATGCTTGATACGCTCAGCGGTGGCTTCACCAATCAGCGAGCCGTAATTACGGCGCACGTAGTTAATGATAGCTTCATCGAAGCGATCGCCACCAATACGCACAGAAGAAGAGTAAACCACGCCGTTCAGGGAGATAACCGCGACTTCGGTCGTACCGCCACCGATATCCACCACCATCGAGCCGGTCGCTTCTGACACTGGCAGACCCGCGCCGATTGCCGCGGCCATGGGTTCTTCAATCAGGAACACTTCACGGGCACCGGCGCCCTGCGCCGATTCGCGGATGGCACGGCGCTCAACCTGGGTCGCACCGACCGGCACGCACACCAGCACGCGTGGGCTGGGGCGCATAAAGCTGTTGCTGTGCACTTGCTTGATGAAGTGCTGGAGCATTTTTTCAGTCACGAAGAAGTCGGCGATAACGCCATCTTTCATCGGACGGATAGCTGCGATGTTACCCGGCGTACGGCCAAGCATCTGCTTTGCATCATGACCAACAGCCGCTACGCTCTTTGGGGAGCCGGCGCGATCCTGACGAATGGCAACCACAGAAGGCTCGTTCAGCACGATGCCTTGTCCTTTTACGTAAATCAGGGTATTCGCGGTACCCAGGTCAATGGACAAGTCATTGGAAAACATGCCACGAAATTTTTTAAACATACTAAGGGATAATCCTGCAAGCTGGGGGCGGAAAATAAAATCCGCCTACTTTACCAACCACGCGAAGCCGCTACAAGGCGCAAAAACGTTCTGCTTCGGTGAAAAACCAGGCTGAATAATTTTTCGCGGCGGTGCTGCCGTCCGACACCGGCGTTAAACGGCGCTAAGCTGCCGCTCTAAACGCAAATTCACCCGCCGGTCGCGGGTGAATTCCGACATAAAATCTAACATTTCCCGCCGCCGATCGCGCCGGCTGCGCACGGCATAAAGGCGAAAAATAGCCGCCTGCTGCCGTATCTGTGGCTGACGCGCTAAATCCGGTAACGTTGCGAGTGTTTCTTCACGTTACTGTTCACCGGCAGCGAAGGAGCAAAAAAGTCGCCCTGGCCGCCCGCGACGCCCAGCCCGGCCAGCGTTTGCCACTCCGCGCGCGTGCGTACACCGGCGGCAAAGACTTTGGTGGGCGTGGATTTACACACTTCCAGCAAACTTTGCACGAACAGCTGATTTTCTGTACGGCGCTCAATGTTGCGAATCAGACCCGGGTCGAGCTTGATCAGCTCAATCGGGAACTGCTTGATGTAAGCGCTACTCACTACCGTTAATCCGGCCTGATCTACCGCAATCCGACAGCCAAACGCGGTCAGCATACGGAAAACCGGCACTAAACGATTGATGTGTTGACAAACATCCGCCTCAGCAAGTTCAAATAAAAATCGTTTTCTTTGCGATTTACTGCACTGCAGCAGCAATTTTTGCAGCCAGCGCTGGAACGGCCGTTGCAGCAGCGAATCGATATTCACCGGCAGCGCCAGCGTTTCATCCGGCCAGACCTCCGACAGCGCCGCAATACGCATGACCAGCTGACGATCCCAGCTGTCGGCCATGCCAAGCTGCAGCACCAGCGGCATGAACTCTGCCGACACCACCTCTTTATCGCCGTCGAACACGCGCGCCAGCATTTCACGGTGATGCACTTTGCCGTCCAGCAGCACCGCCGGTTTCTGGTACAGACGCGGGCCGCCGCGGTTTACGGTGTTTTCCAGCAGGGTGCGCCAGCGCACGCTGCCGCGCCCCATCTCCAGCGTATTGCCCTCGCCTACCGACCAGTTGTTGCCGCCCTGCAGCGCCGCCCGGCGCGTGGCCAGTTCGACATTCTCCATCACCTGCGACACCGACTCGCCGCTGCGCCAGGCGCTGATGCCAATGTGGATTAGGTCATCACGATCCACCATGCGCATCGGCGGCAGTGAATCCACCGCGTTGATCAGCTGGTCGGCAATGCTGTTGGCCTCTTTCAAAGTGCGGTGCGGCAGCAGTACGGCAAAGTCGCTGCGGAAATAGCGCGCCAGCAGCGCACCCGGATAGCGCAGCACGAAGGTGGAGAGCATGTTCACCAGGTCGAACAGGTATTCATCGACCAGCGTCGGTCCGAGGGTTTCATGCAGGGTGTCGAGGTCCGGCAGCCGCACCATCATCACCACACCGTGCGTGCCAACGTCTTCCTGGTCTTCCAGCAACGTGGCCAGCTGGTTATCGAAAAACAGGCGATTATTCAGGCCGGTGCGCGAATCCTGCGCGGCAAAGGTGCGGATTAAGGTGTCGATACGCAGACGCTGCTCGCCGGCTTCCTGTAAATCCCCCAGCAGCAGATCGATAGCGCGGCTGGCTTTCGGCGGCCATTCGGCGATGGTATCGCTGCGCGGCGCGCGCTCGCCAGCCAGGATGCGCTCCGCGCGCGCCTCCAGCCGCTCCATATGCTGCCAGCGGCGGTTAAGCCAGCGGTGCGTCATCACCAGCAGCGCCGACATGATCGCCACCACCGTCAGCAGGATAATCAGCGTATAGGCACCGGTGAACGAGCGGAACCAGGTTTTGGCGGGATCGAGCACCACCACGCGCAGCGCCATGCCCGGCGCGTGCACCAGCGGCATATCCAGTTGAATGAAACGGTTGGGCTCGTCTTCCAGCATCGGATTTTCATGGCGCGCGAGGCGGAACAGCACGGTATCATCGTGATGCAGTTCCAGCTGTTCGGCATTGATGACGGGCATCAGGCGCGTCAGCCACTGCGTCAGTTCCTGCGGTGACTGGCTGGCCAGCGCTTTATCGACTTCCGTCGCCAGCGTCTGCACACGGTTCTCTACGCGCTGCTGCGACAGCCAGATAAAACTAAAAGCGCAGCCTACCAGCATCAGTAACATCGCCAGTAAGCTTAATAAGGTAATAAACGCAGAAAACTTGGTTGTTAATCGCATCCCTGTGCCTGTATCACTGCGGTTTATGAACGCCAGCCAACGGTTCGCGCCAGCCGCGCTGGTGCAAACCTGAGCAAATTATCACAATTACCGATCCAAATCAGCGCCCGACCGGCGCCGGTTTCGCCACCCTGCGGCGCGAGTATAACGTCAAAGTGTGAAGCGCTGGCTTCCGGGGCGGCTTTTTCGTCCTATTCTCAACAGAACGCACCGGCCAGGAAATTTCACATTTTGCCAGCGAAAGTGGCGCGCCGGGCAGCGTTTGATCATGCTAGCTACAGTTAATCGATTTGCCGGAGAACGCCATGAAGCGCACGCACATCCTTACCGAAGCCGATGTTACGCCGGAAAGCATTTTTAATCTGCGCCGCCGCCAGGTGCTGAAAGCGCTGGGGCTTGGCGCTGCCGCGGCCAGCCTGCCCGGCGGCGCACAGGCCGATGTGCTGAGCTGGTTTAAGGGCAATGACAGGCCGCCGGCGCCTGCCGGACGCGATCTGCAGTTCAGTAAACCCGCCCAGTGGCAGGCGGACCTGCCGCTGACGCCGTTTGATAAAGTCGCTGGCTACAACAACTTCTACGAATTTGGTCTCGACAAAGCCGATCCTGCAGCCAATGCCGGCACGCTGAAAACCGACCCGTGGCAATTGCGCATTGAGGGCGAAGTGGCGAAGCCGATGACGCTGGATATGGACGACATCTTCAAACGTTTCGCCATGGAGCAGCGTATCTATCGCATGCGCTGCGTTGAAGCCTGGTCGATGGTGATTCCCTGGGTAGGCTTTGAACTCAACAAGCTGCTTAAGCTGGCTGAACCCACCAGCAATGCCCGCTATGTCGCCTTCCAGACGCTATACGCGCCCGATCAGATGCCGGGGCAAAAGGACCGCTTTATCGGCGGCGGACTGGATTATCCCTATGTTGAAGGCTTGCGGCTGGACGAAGCGATGCATCCGCTGACGCTGCTCAGCACCGGCGTTTACGGCAAAGCGCTGCCGCCGCAAAACGGCGCGCCGATTCGCCTGACGGTGCCGTGGAAATATGGCTTCAAAGGGATTAAGTCGATCGTCAAAATTACCCTGACGCACAATCGTCCGCCCACCACCTGGAGCCAGATCGCCGCCAACGAGTATGGCTTCTACGCTAACGTGAATCCGCACGTCAACCACCCGCGCTGGTCGCAGGCGACTGAGCGCTTTATCGGTGCGGGCGGCATTCTCAAGGTGGAACGCCAGCCGACGCTGCTGTTCAACGGTTATGCTAAAGAGGTGGCCTCGCTGTATCGCGGTCTCGATTTACGGGAGAACTACTGAGTGCGCCTGACATTACGCCACGTTACGCTGCTGAAAGTGGTGCTCCATCTGGCGGCGTTTCTGCCGCTGGTGTACCTGTTTCTGGCGGCAAATCAGGGCTGGCTGAGCGCCGATCCGGCGAAAGATATCCAGCATTTTACCGGCCGCATGGCGCTGAAGCTGCTGCTGGCGACGCTGCTGGTGAGCCCGCTGACGCGTTATCTGAAGCAGCCGCTGCTGATTCGTACCCGCCGGCTGCTCGGCCTGTGGTGCTTTGCCTGGGCCTGTCTGCATCTCACCAGCTACTATCTGCTGGAACTGGGTTACGATCATCTGCGATTACTCGGCAGTGAGATTGTCTCGCGCCCCTATTTGTTACTGGGCATGATCAGCTGGATTATTCTGTTTGCTCTCGCCATCACCTCTTTTCAGCGCGCCCAGCGCAAACTGGGACGCCGCTGGCAAACGCTGCACAACGGCATCTATCTGGTCGCGATCCTCGCGCCTGTCCACTATCTTTGGTCAGTGAAAGTGCTGTCACCGCAGCCGTGGATTTATGCCCTGCTGGCGCTGGCGCTGTTAGGCTGGCGTTACAATAAGTTGCGTAAACTTCTGCGCCGATAATCCCCGCAAGGTTGTTTTCCTGCTGCGAGATCTGTTAAAAGGTGTGGCCTTCGGGCCTCGCCGGATCAACTTCGCAGATAAGACCAGTATTTTGCTGCGAATTGCCTCGAAACGGATATAATGCCCGGCTTTATTGCAAGCGAAGTCTTCTTTTTCACTCTGAAGAGTGACAAATGAAGGATGTCGCGGTATTTTACGCGATGCCTCACTGATTGCAGGAGATAGCCGCAAGATGGCGCATAAATTTCACATACTGCTGTTAAACGGACCCAACCTGAACCTGTTGGGAACGCGCGAGCCTGACAAGTATGGTCACACCACGCTGGCGCAGATTGTCAGCGATCTGACGCAACAGGCCGACCAGCACCATGTGAAATTGAGTCATTTGCAATCGAATGCGGAATACCAGCTGATTGATCGTATTCACGAAGCCCGCGGCAACGTCGATTACATCATCATCAACCCGGCTGCGTTTACGCACACCAGCGTTGCCCTGCGCGATGCGCTGTTGGCGGTTAGCATTCCTTTTATTGAGGTGCATCTCTCAAATGTGCATGCACGCGAACCGTTCCGACATCACTCCTATCTTTCCGATGTATCTGCCGGCGTCATCTGCGGACTGGGCGCCGACGGCTACTCGTGGGCTTTACAAACGGCCGTAAAACGCCTGTCACATTCCAATTAAACAGAGTACGGAACCACACTCATGGATATTCGTAAAATTAAGAAACTGATCGAACTGGTTGAAGAGTCCGGCATCGCTGAGCTGGAAATCTCTGAAGGCGAAGAGTCAGTTCGCATCAGCCGTTCACCTGCCAATGTCGGTTACCCCATGATGCAGCAGGCTTATGCTGTTCCGGCTCCACAGCCTGCGCTGGCTGCTGCGGTTGCACCTGCTGCTGCGCCTGTCGCTGCAGAAGCGGCTAAACCTGAAGTCAGCGGCCACATCGTGCGTTCGCCGATGGTCGGTACCTTCTATCGCACCCCAAGCCCGGACGCCAAAGCGTTTGTGGAAGTGGGTCAGAAAGTGAACGCTGGCGACACCCTGTGCATCGTTGAAGCGATGAAAATGATGAACCAGATCGAAGCCGATAAATCCGGCGTTGTGAAGGCGATCCTGGTGGAAAGCGGCCAGCCGGTTGAATTCGACGAGCCGCTGGTCGTCATCGAATAACGAGGCGAAGCATGCTGGATAAAATTGTCATTGCTAACCGTGGTGAGATTGCGCTGCGCATTCTGCGTGCCTGTAAAGAACTGGGCATCAAGACTGTGGCGGTACACTCCACGGCAGACCGCGACCTGAAGCACGTGCTGCTGGCGGACGAAACCGTCTGCATCGGCCCGGCGCAGTCGGTCAAAAGTTATCTTAATATCCCGGCGCTGATCTCCGCCGCCGAAATCACCGGCGCGGTTGCGATCCACCCGGGCTACGGCTTCCTTTCTGAGAACGCCGATTTCGCCGAGCAGGTTGAGCGCTCTGGCTTTATCTTCATCGGTCCGAAAGCCGACACCATTCGCCTGATGGGCGACAAAGTGTCAGCGATCAACGCGATGAAAAAAGCCGGCGTACCGACCGTACCAGGCTCTGACGGTTCGCTGACCGACGACATGGAGAAAAACCGTGCCATCGCTAAGCGCATCGGCTATCCGGTGATCATCAAAGCCTCTGGCGGCGGCGGCGGTCGTGGTATGCGCGTTGTGCGCAGCGACAAGGATCTTGAGCAGTCCATCAACATGACGAAAGCGGAAGCCAAAGCGGCTTTCAACAACGACATGGTGTACATGGAGAAATTCCTCGAGAATCCACGCCACATCGAGATTCAGGTTCTGGCCGACGGTCAGGGCAACGCCATCTATCTGGCCGAACGTGACTGCTCCATGCAGCGCCGCCACCAGAAAGTGGTCGAAGAAGCACCAGCACCCGGCATCACGCCGGAACTGCGTCGCTACATCGGCGAGCGCTGCTCTAACGCCTGCGTGGAGATCGGCTATCGCGGTGCCGGTACCTTCGAGTTCCTGTATGAAAACGGTGAGTTCTACTTCATCGAGATGAACACCCGTATTCAGGTGGAACATCCGGTCACCGAGATGATCACTGGCGTCGACCTGATCAAAGAGCAGCTGCGTATTGCTGCCGGTCAGCCGCTGTCAATCAAACAGGAAGATGTGGTGGTGCGCGGTCATGCGGTCGAGTGCCGTATCAACGCCGAAGACCCAAACACCTTCCTGCCGAGCCCGGGCAAGATCACCCGTTTCCACGCGCCAGGCGGTTTTGGCGTGCGCTGGGAATCGCACATCTATGCCGGCTACAGCGTGCCGCCGTATTACGACTCAATGATTGGTAAGCTGATCACCTACGGCGAAAACCGTGACGTGGCTATCGCGCGCATGAAAAATGCGCTGGCGGAACTGATCATCGACGGCATCAAGACCAACGTCGATCTGCAGATGCGCATCATGACCGACGAAAACTTCCAGCAGGGTGGTACTAACATCCACTATCTGGAGAAAAAACTCGGCCTGCACGAGAAGTAAGCGCAGCGCAGAGCAATGCAGAGGCCGGTTAAACCGGCCTTTTTCATTTTTGTTGCCTTTGAGGTTGCATGATGGATGGGCGTTTTTTGCAAGCTAACAAAGAGGCGCGCTGGTCGCTGTACCTGACGCTGGCGTACCTCGCCGTCTGGGGCGTGTCCGCCTGGCTCGGCGGCACACAAAGCGGTATCACCGGCTTACCGCGCTGGTTTGAGTTCTCCTGCGTGTTCGCGCCCGTGCTGTTCATCGGCCTGTGCTGGCTGATGGTGCGCGTGGTGTTCCGCGATATGTCTCTGGAGGACCACAATGGAAACTGAAATCATTCTGCCGCTGCTGGCCTATCTGGTGGTAATCGCCGGGCTGTCAGTATTTGCCATGCGCAAGCAGCGTCAGGGCAACTTTCTCACCGAATATTTCCTCGGTAGTCGCTCAATGGGTGGCTTTGTGCTGGCGATGACCATCACCACCACTTACATCAGCGCCAGCTCATTTATTGGCGGGCCGGGCGCGGCGTATAAATACGGCCTGGGCTGGGTACTGCTGGCGATGATCCAGGTGCCGGCGGTCTGGCTGTCGCTCGGCGTGCTGGGCAAAAAATTCGCGATTCTGGCGCGACGCTACAACGCGGTGACGCTCAACGACATGCTGTATGGCCGCTACCGCAGCCCGCTGCTTATCTGGCTGGCCAGTATCAGCCTGCTGGTGGCGTTTATTGGTGCCATGACGGTGCAGTTTATCGGCGGCGCACGCCTGCTGGAAACCGCCGCCGGTATTCCTTATGACACCGGCCTGCTGATTTTTGGCGGCACCATCGCGCTGTATACCGCGTTTGGCGGCTTTCGTGCCAGCGTACTTAACGATGCCATGCAAGGGCTGGTGATGCTGATTGGCACCTTCCTGCTGCTGTTTGCCGTCATCCACCAGGCAGGCGGCCTGGCAACGGCGGTCACCAAACTGCGCAGCATCGATCCGCAGCTGGTGTCACCGGAAGGCGTCGGCAACGTCATCAATCCGACCTTCCTCAGCTCGTTTGCCGTGCTGGTGTGCTTTGGCGTGATTGGGCTGCCGCATACCGCCGTGCGCTGTATTTCCTACAAAGACAGCAAAGCGCTGCACCGTGGAATTATCCTTGGCACTATCGTGGTAGTGATACTGATGCTCGGCATGCATCTGGCCGGCGCACTCGGTCGCGCGGTACTGCCGGATCTGGCGATTCCGGATCGCGTGATCCCGACGCTGATGATCACCGTGCTGCCACCGATGGCGGCTGGCGTGTTCCTCGCGGCGCCAATGGCGGCGATCATGTCGACGATTAACGCGCAGCTGCTGCAATCGTCCGCTACGCTGATCAAAGATCTTTACCTGCGTATCGCGCCGCAGCACAGCGAGAACGAGGCGCGTTTGCGGCTGCTCTCCGGCACCATCACCTTTGTGCTCGGCCTGCTGCTGCTGCTGGCGGCCTGGAATCCGCCAGATATGATTATCTGGCTCAACCTGCTGGCGTTCGGTGGCCTTGAAGCGGTCTTTCTGTGGCCGCTGGTGCTGGGACTGTACTGGGAGCGCGCCAATGCGGCGGGTGCCATCAGTGGCATGCTGGTGGGAGCCGGATGTTATACGCTGCTTGCCAGCCTGAAAATCGAACTGTGGGGCTTTCACCCTATCGTGCCATCTTTGACATTAAGCCTGCTGGCCTTCCTGGTGGGTAATCTGTTCGGCAGCGCGCCTGACGCACGCGATGCTGCCCTGGAATAAAAGAGAAACGCTATGCCATGGATTCAAATCAAAATTAACAGCACCGGCGAGCACGCCGAAACCCTCAGTGATGCGCTGATGGACGCCGGTGCGGTGTCGGTCACCTTTCAGGACACGCACGACAACCCGGTGTATGAGCCGCTGCCCGGTGAAACCCGGCTGTGGGGCGATACCGATGTGACTGGCCTGTTCGACGCGGAAACCGCCATGGACGACGTAGTGGCTGAACTGAGCCAGCATCCGCTGCTGGGATCGGGTTTCCGCCATAAGATCGAACAGATCGAGGATAAAGACTGGGAGCGCGAATGGATGGATAACTTCCACCCGATGCGCTTCGGTGAACGCCTGTGGATCTGCCCAAGCTGGCGCGACGTGCCGGATCCGGATGCGGTCAACGTGATGCTAGATCCCGGTCTGGCCTTTGGTACCGGCACCCATCCTACCACGTCGCTGTGTCTGAGCTGGCTGGATGGTCTCGATCTGCAGGGCAAAACGGTGATCGATTTCGGCTGTGGCTCCGGCATTCTGGCCATCGCCGCGCTGAAACTCGGCGCAGCTCAGGCGATCGGCATTGATATCGATCCGCAGGCGATCCAGGCCAGCCGCGATAACGCCGAGCGCAACGGCGTGGCCGACCGCCTGTCGCTGTATCTGCCGCACCAGCAGCCGGAAAACCTGCAGGCGGATGTGGTGGTCGCCAATATCCTCGCCGGTCCGCTGCGCGAACTGGCGCCGCTGATTGGCGTGCTGCCGAAAGCCGGCGGCCATCTCGGTCTGTCCGGCGTGCTGGCCAGCCAGGCGGAAAGCGTGTGTGAAGCCTATGCGGAGCGCTTTGCGCTGGACGCCGTGGCGGAAAAAGAAGAGTGGTGTCGCATCACTGGCGTGCGCCGCTAACCGACGCATGGGCCAGCAACTGCTGGCCCGATTTCCCCCGCCTGAGACCTGTCTCAAATCCCCGCCAGCCCCGTTTTCCTGCCGTTTCTTTACATTGAAATCAGTAGACTGCTGCACCAGGCGATAGCGCTATCCCTGTTAACCGTGCCGTGCGCGGCACATAACATTGATATATCGCTTAGTGAATAAATGATGATGAAAAGCAAACACACACTGATCGCTCTGCTGCTGGCAGCAGCGCCTTTTGCTCACGTTCAGGCTGCCGCCTGGGATTATGCTCAGCCACAGCAGTGGGGCGACCTGTCCCCTGATTTTCACGTCTGCAAGCAGGGCGTGAATCAGTCGCCGATTGATATTCGCCAGGCGCTGCATGCCAGTCTGCCGGCGCTGACGCTGGAACTGCAGGCGCGCCAGGCCGCCATTGTTAACAACGGCCACACCGTGCAGATCAACCTGCAGCAGGGTGATACGCTGACGCTGGACGGCGAGACCTTCACGCTGAAGCAGTTCCACTTCCATACCCCGAGCGAAAACCTGATCGACGGCAAACGCTATCCGCTTGAGGGCCACTTTGTATTCAGTGACGAGCAGCAGCAGCTGGCGGTCATCGGGGTGATGTTCGAAGCCGGTGCGGCAAATCCGGTACTGACGACGCTGCTGGATACGCTGCCGGCGCAGGTCAATCAGCCGGCCACGCTGCAGCAGGATGTCGATATTACGCCACTGCTGCCCGCCGATCGCCGTTACTACCGCTTCAGCGGTTCACTCACCACGCCACCGTGCAGTGAAGGCGTGCGCTGGCTGGTGATGAAGCAACCGGTAACGGCTTCCGCACAGCAGCTGCAGGCCTTCAGCGCGGTGCTGGGTGAACACGGTAACAGCCGCCCGGTGCAGCCGCTCAATGGCCGGCTGGTGGTTGAGTAACGAAATACTCACTAAACGTAAATAAACCGTTCACTTTTCAATCAAATCACCGCCATTTCTCTTGCCGATTCGCGGAAGTGGCGGTTTTTATGTTGTGATTCAGCGCATATTTTTGGAAAAACTTTTGCTCACAATTTCAGCGTATTTTTGTAATGCACTGAATTTAAACAAGTAATGATCAATACCCCGCTGCTAAGCCCCATTTCCCTGATCTTAAACGGCGAATTGTTCAAAGTTTGGCCTTTCATCTTCCGGAAAAAATGCGTAATATACGCCGCCTTGCGAACAGTTAGGGTCACTTCTTTTTCATGCGCATTGGACATCACCAGCTACGTAATCGACTCATCGCTGCGCCTATGGCCGGAGTATCCGACAAGCCATTTCGCACCCTGTGTTATGACAACGGCGCCGGTATGACTGTCTCCGAGATGCTGTCATCGAACCCGGAAGTCTGGGCCAGTGACAAATCACGTTTGCGTATGGTGCATAGTGACGAGCCCGGTATTCGCGCCGTGCAAATTGCGGGTTGCGATCCCGATGAGATGGCCGCCGCCGCGCGCATTAATGTTGCGTCCGGTGCACAGGTTATCGACATCAACATGGGCTGCCCGGCTAAAAAAGTGAATCGTAAGATGGCAGGTTCAGCGCTGCTGCAGCATCCGCAGCTGGTGGAATCAATCCTCCGTGCGGTGGTGAACGCAGTCGATGTACCGGTTACGCTGAAGATTCGCACTGGCTGGGATAAAGAAAATCGTAATTGTGTAGAGATTGCCCAATTGGCTGAACGCTGTGGTATTCAGGCCCTGACCATCCATGGCCGCACGCGCGCCTGTTTGTTTGAAGGGCAAGCTGAATACGACAGCATTCGGACAGTTAAGCAGAGCGTCGCTATTCCGATTATCGCGAATGGTGACATTACTGACCCGCATAAAGCCAGGGCAGTGCTCGACTACACCGGAGCCGATGCTCTGATGGTGGGACGCGCTGCTCAGGGAAGACCGTGGATCTTCCGGGAAATCCAGCATTATCTGGACACAGGGGAGCTGCTGGCACCGAAGCCGCTGGCTGAAGTGAAGCATATGCTGATTGGACACATACGGGAGCTGCACGACTTTTACGGTCAGCGCAAGGGATACCGTATTGCCCGAAAACACGTTTCCTGGTATTTGCAGGAAAGTGCCCCTGACGACCAGTTTCGGCGCACATTCAACGCCATAGAGGATGCCAGCGAACAGCTGGAGGCGTTGGAGGCATACTTCGAAAATCTTGCGTAAACGAAATAAAGAGCTGAAAGAACTATGTTCGAACAACGCGTAAATTCTGACGTACTGACCGTTTCTACCGTTAACTCACAGGATCAGGTGACGCAAAAGCCTCTGCGTGATTCGGTTAAACAGGCACTGAAGAACTATTTTGCTCAACTGAACGGTCAGGATGTAAGTGACCTGTATGAGCTGGTACTGGCTGAAGTCGAGCAGCCTCTGTTGGACATGGTGATGCAGTATACCCGTGGCAACCAGACCCGCGCTGCCCTGATGATGGGCATCAACCGCGGTACGCTGCGTAAGAAGCTGAAAAAATACGGCATGAACTAAGCGTTCTGGTTCCTTGCTGCGATAACGCCAGCCTTTGGGCTGGCGTTTTTGTTTGTATTTCCCGCCTGTTAACACCGCGTGAAACGATTATCGTCAAAATGGTAACGATAGTTGCAATTGCCGGCGTGATAGCTCATCTCTCTCAGGGCCGCTGCCCTGCCCTGTTTTTGCGCAGAAAAAATCCTTCCGATCGCCCCTCAGCCCGCTTTGTTTGTGATCCTGAACCGCTTCAGCGGTAATTCCACTTTGCCGTACACCTGTTCATGAGCGTTAGCTCACACTGCTTCCATATAGTGAAACTTTTTGCACTATTTGTGATCGTGGCGACTCGTCATGCTGCCTTTTGGTGCGCGATAGTAGCGACAACTTTCCGGATACGTCCGTTTATTAAAAGATCTTTCCAGTGAATTCAGGATTCTGCAAACCTGGCATCAGCTTTGCAGTGTCGTGGATGGCTAAACGCCATAGAAAGAAATAAGCGCACAGTAAAGTGCGCGCAAACATAACAACACACGATCTCGCCACACAGGATGCTTTATGAAAAAGATGATGCTTTCCACCCTGATTGCTGCCGCCTCGCTGTTCGCCGTGACCCAGCAGGCGCACGCAGGCACCACGCTGGACGCCATTAAGAAGAAAGGGTTTATACAGTGCGGTATCAGCGATGGTCTGCCAGGGTTCTCCTACGCTGACGCCAGCGGCAAATTCACCGGTATCGATGTTGACGTGTGTCGCGCTGCTGCTGCTGCGGTCTTCGGCGATGCCAGCAAAGTAAAATACACTCCGCTGACCGCCAAAGAGCGCTTCACTGCGCTGCAGTCAGGCGAGGTGGATATCCTGTCGCGTAACACCACCTGGACCTCATCACGCGATGGCGGCATGGGCTTCCTGTTCGCCGGCGTAAACTACTATGACGGCATCGGCTTCCTGACCCATAAGAAAGCCGGTCTGAAAAGCGCCAAAGAGCTGGATGGTGCCACCGTGTGTATCCAGGCCGGTACTGATACCGAGCTGAACGTGGCCGACTACTTTAAAGCTAACAAAATGCAGTACACGCCGGTCACCTTCGACCGCTCTGATGAGTCTGCTAAAGCGCTGGATAGCGGCCGCTGCGATACCCTCTCTTCTGACCAGTCACAGCTATATGCGCTGCGCATCAAGCTGGGCAAGCCGGATGACTTTATCGTACTGCCAGAAGTGATTTCAAAAGAGCCGCTGGGCCCGGTCGTGCGTCGCGGTGATGATGACTGGTTCACCATCGTGAAATGGTCGCTGTTCGCCATGCTGAATGCGGAAGAGATGGGCATCAGCTCGAAGAACGTTGATGAGATGGCGGCGAAGCCAACCACGCCAGATATGGCACACCTGCTGGGCGCAGAGGGTGATTTCGGTAAAGACCTGAAGCTCGATAACAAGTGGGCGTACAACATCATCAAGCAGGTTGGCAACTATCAGGAAGTGTTCGATCGTAACGTTGGTAAAGACAGCGCGCTGAAAATTGCACGTGGCCAGAATGCGCTCTGGAACCAGGGCGGCATCCAGTACGCTCCACCAGTGCGTTAATTGTCTCCTGCCAGTCGGGCACCGCATCCTGCGGTGCCCACGCGTATTCTTCACTGAGGTTTTAACATGTCGCAACGCCCAACCGTGAAAAGGGATTTTTCGTTCGGTAATCCTACGGTTCGCGCCTGGCTTTACCAGATTGTCGCGATTGTGGCGGTGTTTGCTGTGGTGGGTTATCTGATCCACAACACGGTGATCAACCTTGCCAATCGCGGTATCACCTCCGGCTTTGGCTTTCTTGAGCGCAACGCCGGTTTCGGCATCGTCCAGCATCTGATCGATTACAGCGAAGGTGATACCTACGCGCGCGTGTTTATGGTCGGGTTAACCAACACCCTGCTGGTCTCCGCGCTCTGTATTGTCTTCGCCTCCATCCTCGGCTTCGCCATCGGTCTGGCGCGCCTGTCGGATAACTGGCTGCTGCGCAAGCTGTCGACCATTTATATCGAGACGTTCCGTAATATCCCGCCGCTGCTGCAAATCTTCTTCTGGTACTTTGCCGTGCTGCGCAATCTGCCGGGCCCGCGTCAGGCGCTGAACGCGTTCGATCTGGCTTTTGTCAGCAACCGCGGTCTGTATATACCGTGGCCGGAGTATGCGCCCGGCACTTGGCCATTCCTGATCGCGCTGGCGATTGCCATCGCCGCCAGCGCCGCGCTGTTCCGCTTCAACCGCAAGCATCAGCTGAAAACCGGTCAGCTGCGCCGCACCTGGCCCGCTGCGGCCGGTTTAATTGTGCTGCTGCCACTGATCGCCCATACGCTGTTTGGTGCCGCCACGCACTGGGATGTGCCCGAGCTGCGCGGCTTCAACTTCCGCGGCGGCTTTGCCATGATTCCGGAACTGGCAGCGCTGACGCTGGCACTGTCGATCTACACCTCTTCCTTTATTGCTGAGGTGATTCGCGCCGGGATTCAGTCAGTACCACATGGTCAGAGCGAAGCGGCACGTTCGCTCGGGCTGCCCAACCCGGTTACGCTGCGTCAGGTGATCATTCCGCAGGCGATGCGCGTGATTATCCCGCCGCTCACCAGCCAGTACCTTAACATCGTGAAAAACTCCTCGCTGGCCGCCGCAATTGGCTATCCGGATATGGTGTCGCTGTTTGCCGGCACCGTACTGAATCAGACCGGCCAGGCAATTGAAACCATTGCCATCACCATGGCGGTTTACCTGATTATCAGCCTGATCATTTCGCTGCTGATGAACCTCTATAACCGCAAAATTGCGCTGGTTGAGCGTTAAGAGAACGGAACCATTATGTCTGTGACCACACACGAAACGCCGCCGGTGTCGGGCAATCCGCTGGGTAAAGCCTGGCTCTGGGCGCGTAAAAACCTGTTCTCCAGCTGGCTGAATACGCTGCTCACGTTACTCAGCCTGTGGATTATCTGGAGCGTTATCCCGCCGGCGTTGAACTGGTTGATCTTCCAGGCTAACTGGATTGGCGAAACCCGTGCGGACTGTACGAAAGCGGGCGCCTGCTGGGTCTTTATCCACGCGCGCTTTGGCCAGTTCATGTACGGGCTCTATCCGCATGAGCTGCGCTGGCGCATCAATCTGGCGCTGGTGATTGGCCTGCTGTCGATTGTGCCGATGTTTATCAAATCCATGCCGCGCCGCGGCCGCTATATCGCCTGCTGGGCGGTGCTCTATCCGGTCGTCGTCTGGCTGCTGCTGTATGGCGGCTATTTCGGGCTGGACCGAGTGGAAACGCGCCAGTGGGGCGGCCTGACGCTGACGCTGATTATCGCATCTGTCGGCATTGCCGGGGCGCTGCCGCTCGGCATTCTGCTGGCGCTGGGCCGTCGCTCTAAAATGCCGGTGGTGCGCACCCTGTCAGTGATTTTCATTGAGTTCTGGCGTGGCGTACCGCTGATTACCGTGCTGTTCATGTCTTCAGTGATGCTGCCGCTGTTTATGGCGGAAGGCACCACGATAGACAAACTGGTGCGTGCGCTGGTTGGCGTGATCCTGTTCCAGTCGGCGTATGTCGCCGAAGTGGTACGTGGCGGGCTGCAGGCCCTGCCTAAAGGCCAGTACGAAGCGGCAGAGTCGCTGGCGCTCGGCTACTGGAAAACCCAGGCGCTGGTGATTTTACCGCAGGCGCTCAAGCTGACCATTCCCGGTCTGGTGAACACCATCATCGCGCTGTTTAAAGATACCAGCCTGGTGATCATCATCGGCCTGTTCGATCTGTTCAGTAGCGTGCAGCAGGCAACCGTCGACCCTACATGGCTGGGTATGTCGACCGAAGGCTATGTCTTCGCTGCACTGGTTTACTGGATTTTCTGTTTTAGCATGTCGCGCTATAGCCAGTATCTGGAAAAGCGCTTTCACACCGGGCGTAAATCGCACTGAGGTTTTACATGACACAAACTATGACAACGGCGGCCAACGCCATGATGATTACGCTCGAAAACGTGAATAAATGGTACGGGCAATTCCACGTACTGAAAGATATCAACCTGCAGGTGAAACCGCGCGAGCGTATCGTGCTGTGCGGCCCTTCGGGTTCCGGTAAATCTACCACCATTCGCTGCATCAACCATCTGGAAGAGCATCAGCAGGGACGGATTGTCGTAGACGGCATCCACCTGAATGATGATGTGCGCAATATTGAACGCGTGCGCACTGAAGTCGGCATGGTATTTCAGCACTTCAATCTCTTCCCGCATCTGACCGTTCTGCAGAACTGCACGCTGGCACCGATGTGGGTACGCAAGATGCCAAAGAAAGAGGCCGAAGAGCTGGCGATGCACTATCTGCAGCGCGTGCGCATTGCTGAGCATGCCCATAAGTTTCCCGGGCAGCTCTCTGGCGGGCAGCAGCAGCGTGTGGCCATCGCCCGTTCGCTGTGTATGAAGCCGAAGATTATGTTATTCGATGAACCCACCTCCGCGCTCGATCCTGAGATGGTTAAAGAGGTGCTGGATACCATGATCGGTCTGGCGGAAGACGGGATGACGATGCTGTGTGTGACGCATGAGATGGGCTTTGCGCGTACGGTTGCCGATCGGGTGATCTTCATGGATCGCGGTGAAATCGTGGAGATGGCGCCGCCGGAAGAGTTCTTTGCGAATCCGAAATCCGAGCGGACCCGGGCGTTTCTGTCGCAGGTTATCCACTAAGCGAACCCGATTAGCCGCATCATTCAGCCCTTGCCAGCATGGCAGGGGCTTTTTTTATGCCTGTGGATTTTATTGAGCGTTTTTATTGAGATAAAGGTCATCGCGGAAAACAAAAAAGCCCTGAACAGATGTTCAGGGCTTTCGTGTTTGATGCCTGGCAGTTCCCTACTCTCGCATGGGGAGACCCCACACTACCATCGGCGCTACGGCGTTTCACTTCTGAGTTCGGCATGGGGTCAGGTGGGACCACCGCGCTGTTGCCGCCAGGCAAATTCTTTTAAACCGAACTCATGCCATAACTGGTGCTGATACCCAGAGTCGAACTGGGGACCTCACCCTTACCAAGGGTGCGCTCTACCAACTGAGCCATATCAGCACACTAAATTTGATGCCTGGCAGTTCCCTACTCTCGCATGGGGAGGCCCCACACTACCATCGGCGCTACGGCGTTTCACTTCTGAGTTCGGCATGGGGTCAGGTGGGACCACCGCGCTGTTGCCGCCAGGCAAATTCTGTTTTCGTCCGCGTCTTTCGCGCTCTGACTGCGTTGCCCCGCTCGCGCCGCTCAGTCACATACTCGTGTATGCTCCTTCACGTCGTCTCGCGTGCCGCCCTGTCACAGCACAAAATCCACTGGACGTAATCCGGTGAACAAAGCTGAAAATTCTTTCGGTCTCTCGGACCAAAACGCCTCTGGCGTTGTAAGGTTAAGCCTCACGGGTCATTAGTACCGGTTAGCTCAACGCATCGCTGCGCTTACACACCCGGCCTATCAACGTCGTCGTCTTCAACGTCCCTTCAGGACCCTTAAAGGGTCAGGGAGAACTCATCTCGGGGCAAGTTTCGTGCTTAGATGCTTTCAGCACTTATCTCTTCCGCACTTAGCTACCGGGCAGTGCCATTGGCATGACAACCCGAACACCAGCGGTGCGTTCACTCCGGTCCTCTCGTACTAGGAGCAACCCCCCTCAATTCTCCAGCGCCCACGGCAGATAGGGACCGAACTGTCTCACGACGTTCTAAACCCAGCTCGCGTACCACTTTAAACGGCGAACAGCCGTACCCTTGGGACCTACTTCAGCCCCAGGATGTGATGAGCCGACATCGAGGTGCCAAACACCGCCGTCGATATGAACTCTTGGGCGGTATCAGCCTGTTATCCCCGGAGTACCTTTTATCCGTTGAGCGATGGCCCTTCCATTCAGAACCACCGGATCACTATGACCTGCTTTCGCACCTGCTCGAGCCGTCACTCTCGCAGTCAAGCTGGCTTATGCCATTGCACTAACCTCCTGATGTCCGACCAGGATTAGCCAACCTTCGTGCTCCTCCGTTACGCTTTGGGAGGAGACCGCCCCAGTCAAACTACCCACCAGACACTGTCCGCAGCCCGGATCACGGGCCTACGTTAGAACATCAAACATTAAAGGGTGGTATTTCAAGGTTGGCTCCACGCAGACTGGCGTCCGCGCTTCAAAGCCTCCCACCTATCCTACACATCAAGGCTCAATGTTCAGTGTCAAGCTATAGTAAAGGTTCACGGGGTCTTTCCGTCTTGCCGCGGGTACACTGCATCTTCACAGCGATTTCAATTTCACTGAGTCTCGGGTGGAGACAGCCTGGCCATCATTACGCCATTCGTGCAGGTCGGAACTTACCCGACAAGGAATTTCGCTACCTTAGGACCGTTATAGTTACGGCCGCCGTTTACCGGGGCTTCGATCAAGAGCTTCTCCTTGCGGATAACCCCATCAATTAACCTTCCGGCACCGGGCAGGCGTCACACCGTATACGTCCACTTTCGTGTTTGCACAGTGCTGTGTTTTTAATAAACAGTTGCAGCCAGCTGGTATCTTCGACTGGCCTCGGCTCCGGGAGCAAGTCCCTTCACCTACGCGCCAGCGTGCCTTCTCCCGAAGTTACGGCACCATTTTGCCTAGTTCCTTCACCCGAGTTCTCTCAAGCGCCTTGGTATTCTCTACCTGACCACCTGTGTCGGTTTGGGGTACGATTTCGTGTTACCTGGAGCTTAGAGGCTTTTCCTGGAAGCAGGGCATCAGTTACTTCACCGCCGTGGCGGCTCGTCATCACGCCTCAGTGTTAAAGAAGACCGGATTTGCCTGGTCTTCACACCTGCACGCTTAAACCGGGACAACCGTCGCCCGGATAACCTAGCCTTCTCCGTCCCCCCTTCGCAGTAACACCAAGTACAGGAATATTAACCTGTTTCCCATCGACTACGCTTTTCAGCCTCGCCTTAGGGGTCGACTCACCCTGCCCCGATTAACGTTGGACAGGAACCCTTGGTCTTCCGGCGAGCGGGCTTTTCACCCGCTTTATCGTTACTTATGTCAGCATTCGCACTTCTGATACCTCCAGCATGCCTCACAGCACACCTTCAGCGGCTTACAGAACGCTCCCCTACCCAACAACACATAGTGTCGCTGCCGCAGCTTCGGTGCATGGTTTAGCCCCGTTACATCTTCCGCGCAGGCCGACTCGACCAGTGAGCTATTACGCTTTCTTTAAATGATGGCTGCTTCTAAGCCAACATCCTGGCTGTCTGTGCCTTCCCACATCGTTTCCCACTTAACCATGACTTTGGGACCTTAGCTGGCGGTCTGGGTTGTTTCCCTCTTCACGACGGACGTTAGCACCCGCCGTGTGTCTCCCGTGATAACATTCTCCGGTATTCGCAGTTTGCATCGGGTTGGTAAGCCGGGATGGCCCCCTAGCCGAAACAGTGCTCTACCCCCGGAGATGAGTTCACGAGGCGCTACCTAAATAGCTTTCGGGGAGAACCAGCTATCTCCCGGTTTGATTGGCCTTTCACCCCCAGCCACAAGTCATCCGCTAATTTTTCAACATTAGTCGGTTCGGTCCTCCAGTTAGTGTTACCCAACCTTCAACCTGCCCATGGCTAGATCACCGGGTTTCGGGTCTATACCCTGCAACTTAACGCCCGGTTAAGACTCGGTTTCCCTTCGGCTCCCCTATGCGGTTAACCTTGCTACAGAATATAAGTCGCTGACCCATTATACAAAAGGTACGCAGTCACACCCGAAGGTGCTCCCACTGCTTGTACGTACACGGTTTCAGGTTCTGTTTCACTCCCCTCGCCGGGGTTCTTTTCGCCTTTCCCTCACGGTACTGGTTCACTATCGGTCAGTCAGGAGTATTTAGCCTTGGAGGATGGTCCCCCCATGTTCAGACAGGATACCACGTGTCCCGCCCTACTCGTCGGACTCACAGCTCATGCATCTTCGTGTACGGGGCTGTCACCCGGTATCGCGCGACTTTCCAGACGCTTCCACTGATGCACAAGCTGATTCAGGTCCTGGGCTGCTCCCCGTTCGCTCGCCGCTACTGGGGGAATCTCGGTTGATTTCTTTTCCTCGGGGTACTTAGATGTTTCAGTTCCCCCGGTTCGCCTCGTTTGACTATGTATTCATCAAACGATGATGCACAGAGTGCACCGGGTTTCCCCATTCGGACATCGACGGCTGTAGCGGTTCATATCACCTTACCGTCGCTTTTCGCAGATTAGCACGTCCTTCATCGCCTCTGACTGCCAGGGCATCCACCGTGTACGCTTAGTCGCTTAACCTCACAACCCACAGGCGTTTTACAACGCTGCGGACTGCAAGCATTTGAGAGACTCGAACGCATCGCCATTTCATTCTTATTACGGAGAATGAATACGACGCGTCGTTTCAAATTTTCAGCTTGTTCCGGATTGTTAAAGAGCAAATACTTCGCAGCACACCGTCGCCGGTATACTCTGAAGTAAGTTTCAGTACTGTAATGGTGGAGCTAAGCGGGATCGAACCGCTGACCTCCTGCGTGCAAGGCAGGCGCTCTCCCAGCTGAGCTATAGCCCCATACAGTCACTGCAGAGACCATCTACATCCACTCACCAGGAGTCACGTTTCTCACACGGGAAATGTGATTTCGTCTCAGGCAAGGCATGTTTTCGCGAAGCATAGTGAACTATGCGAGCCGGAAACATAACGCGGCATGAGAAGAAATCTGGTAGGCCTGAGTGGACTTGAACCACCGACCTCACCCTTATCAGGGGTGCGCTCTAACCACCTGAGCTACAAGCCTGTAGAGGTTTTTTCTGCTCGTTACTTTTCTATCAGACAATCTGTGTGAGCACTTCGCGGGAAGGTATCTTCAGGTAAGGAGGTGATCCAACCGCAGGTTCCCCTACGGTTACCTTGTTACGACTTCACCCCAGTCATGAATCACAAAGTGGTAAGCGCCCTCCCGAAGGTTAAGCTACCTACTTCTTTTGCAACCCACTCCCATGGTGTGACGGGCGGTGTGTACAAGGCCCGGGAACGTATTCACCGTAGCATTCTGATCTACGATTACTAGCGATTCCGACTTCATGGAGTCGAGTTGCAGACTCCAATCCGGACTACGACGCACTTTATGAGGTCCGCTTGCTCTCGCGAGGTCGCTTCTCTTTGTATGCGCCATTGTAGCACGTGTGTAGCCCTGGCCGTAAGGGCCATGATGACTTGACGTCATCCCCACCTTCCTCCGGTTTATCACCGGCAGTCTCCTTTGAGTTCCCGGCCGAACCGCTGGCAACAAAGGATAAGGGTTGCGCTCGTTGCGGGACTTAACCCAACATTTCACAACACGAGCTGACGACAGCCATGCAGCACCTGTCTCAGAGTTCCCGAAGGCACCAAAGCATCTCTGCTAAGTTCTCTGGATGTCAAGGCCAGGTAAGGTTCTTCGCGTTGCATCGAATTAAACCACATGCTCCACCGCTTGTGCGGGCCCCCGTCAATTCATTTGAGTTTTAACCTTGCGGCCGTACTCCCCAGGCGGTCGACTTAACGCGTTAGCTCCGGAAGCCACGCCTCAAGGGCACAACCTCCAAGTCGACATCGTTTACGGCGTGGACTACCAGGGTATCTAATCCTGTTTGCTCCCCACGCTTTCGCACCTGAGCGTCAGTCTTCGTCCAGGGGGCCGCCTTCGCCACCGGTATTCCTCCAGATCTCTACGCATTTCACCGCTACACCTGGAATTCTACCCCCCTCTACGAGACTCAAGCCTGCCAGTTTCAAATGCAGTTCCCAGGTTAAGCCCGGGGATTTCACATCTGACTTAACAGACCGCCTGCGTGCGCTTTACGCCCAGTAATTCCGATTAACGCTTGCACCCTCCGTATTACCGCGGCTGCTGGCACGGAGTTAGCCGGTGCTTCTTCTGCGGGTAACGTCAATCGGCAAGGTTATTAACCTCACCGCCTTCCTCCCCGCTGAAAGTACTTTACAACCCGAAGGCCTTCTTCATACACGCGGCATGGCTGCATCAGGCTTGCGCCCATTGTGCAATATTCCCCACTGCTGCCTCCCGTAGGAGTCTGGACCGTGTCTCAGTTCCAGTGTGGCTGGTCATCCTCTCAGACCAGCTAGGGATCGTCGCCTAGGTGAGCCATTACCCCACCTACTAGCTAATCCCATCTGGGCACATCCGATGGTGTGAGGCCCGAAGGTCCCCCACTTTGGTCTTGCGACGTTATGCGGTATTAGCTACCGTTTCCAGTAGTTATCCCCCTCCATCGGGCAGTTTCCCAGACATTACTCACCCGTCCGCCACTCGCCACCCAAAGAGCAAGCTCTTCTGTGCTGCCGTTCGACTTGCATGTGTTAGGCCTGCCGCCAGCGTTCAATCTGAGCCATGATCAAACTCTTCAATTTAAAGTTTGATTTGCTGCAACCAGTGCAGCGATGCTCTGTGAATTAAACTTCGTAATGAATTACGTGTTCACTCAGCAAAGACTTGATATTTTTTAAAGCCCGTAGGCTTGTGATATCAATCCTGCGAGTGCCCACACAGATTGTCTGATAAATTGTTAAAGAGCGGTGCGACGCGGCGCTCGGCCTGCTGTCGCGAGGTGGCGTATATTACGCTTTCCTCCTTCAGAGTCAAACACTTTTTTCAGCGTTTTTCTCCGGCGGGGTGAATCGCTTCACGCCCTGCTGAGCCGCCTGCGTTGCCGCTTTGCCGTCTCAGTGGTGGCGCATTATAGGGATCCGGATTTTTTGCACAACCCCTTTTTTCGATCTTTTTTATCGACTGGCGAGTTTTCACTCTTTTCGCTGCGATCGCGAGCGATCCGCGCAAAAATCAGCTTGTTTACCCGCACCGGAAGCCGCAGGCTAGCGGGAAACATCAGAAAAGGAGAAATAGAATGTCTGTAGCCCTGCGCCCTTATAAGCAACATATTCCCCACACCGGCGAACGTGTGATGGTGGATAGCAGCAGCGTGGTCGTTGGCGAAGTCGAGCTGGCTGATGATGTCAGCATCTGGCCACTGGTAGCAATCCGCGGTGACGTGAATAAAGTGGTGATTGGTAAACGCAGCAATATCCAGGATGGCAGCGTGCTGCACGTTACGCATAAATCCAGCAGTAATCCCGATGGCTTTCCATTGATCATCGGTGAAGACGTGACGGTGGGCCATAAAGCAATGCTGCACGGCTGCACCATTGGCAACCGCGTGCTGGTGGGTATGGGCTCGATCCTGCTGGATGGCGCGATCGTCGAAGATGAGGTGATGATTGGCGCCGGCAGCCTGGTGCCACCCGGTAAACGCCTGCAAAGCGGCTATCTCTATTTAGGCAGCCCGGTGAAGCAGATCCGGCCACTAACCGAAGCGGAAATAGCCGGACTGCTTTACTCCGCTAACAATTATGTCGGCTGGAAAGATGAATATCTGACTCAGGGCAGCCACAGCCAGCCCTGATCGTCGGCCTGCTCCGCCCGGAGCAGCTGCTCGGCCTCTTCCTCCAGATCCCAGCGATGCGCGCTAAACAGCGCCATCGCCTCTCCGGCACCAAAACGCTGCTGCAGCGCCGGCAGCGATATTGCGCAGGTCAGTCCCATACCATTCACTAAGACCGGGAACAGCACCGCCTGCCTGACTGCGTCCCAGCTTTCCCGATCGGGAAACTGGATAGCCTGATTCATGCCTGCATCGCCTGTTTAAGTTGATCGATGACCGGCGCGATCTCCGGCATAACGCCATGCCACAGCTGAAACGCATGCGCCGCCTGACCCACCAGCATGCCGAGTCCATCCGCCAGCTGCTGTGTGCCGTGCTGCTGGCACCACGCCAGAAATGGCGTCAGCCCCTGCTGATAAAACATGTCGTAACAGCGCACCTGCGCATCAATCAGCGTAACCGGCAGCGGCGGCACGTCGCCCGCTACGCCGCTGGAGGTGGCATTGATGATCAGATCAAAACGATCGCCGGCCAGTTGATCAAAACTCATCGCCTGGATCGCCCCACTGTGCTGGAAAAGCTCAGCCAGCTGTTGCGCGCGTTCTGCCGTGCGGTTAACCACCACCAGCGCGCAGCCCGTCGAGAGCAGCGGCAGGATCACCCCACGCGCCGCGCCGCCCGCACCCACCAGCAGAATGCGATCGCCCGGCCGGATCAGCTGCAGCCTTTGCAGATCGCTCAGCAGGCCGATGCCGTCCGTGTTATCACCCAGAATCGAACCATCGGCTCTCTTCTTTAAGGTATTTACCGCGCCGGATAATGCCGCGCGTTCGCTGAGCTCATCCGCGAATTCCCATGCCTGCTGTTTAAACGGCAGCGTAACATTGGCGCCTTTGCCACCAGCCGCAAAAAACGCCTCTATCGCCTGCGGGAACCCTTCCAGCGGTGCGCAGATGCGTCCGTAAGGATGTTCAATACCAGTCTGCGCAGCAAAAGCGGCGTGAATAAACGGAGATTTGCTGTGGGCGATGGGATGACCAAAAACGGCAAACTTTTCCATAATCAGCCCTGACGAATGAGTTCACCGCTAATAGCATCGCGGATTTCAGAAGGATTCAGGCGACCGCCGGTGGCCGCCTGCAACACCGGGAACTGCGGGCCAAACTGCTCTGCCACTTCGGCGGCGCTGCGGCACGGCGGCTGACCGGTTAAATTCGCGCTGGTTGAGACCAGCGGCTTGCCAAATCCGCGACACAGCGCCTGGACCTGCGGATGATCACTGACGCGAATCGCCAGCGAATCAAAGCGGCCGGTTAACCAGCGCGGCGTATGCGGCGAAGCAGGCACCACATAGGTGACCGGACCCGGCCAGCTGGCAAACATACGTTCGCGCTGCAGCACGGTGAGTTCGCGATCGGCAATATAAGGCTCAAGCTGCGTATAATCAGCGGCGATCAGAATCAGACCCTTTTCTACCGGGCGCTGTTTCAGTGCCAGCAGGGCCATCACCGCGCTTTCGCTGTCCGGATCGCAGCCAAGGCCGAATACGGCTTCGGTAGGGTAAGCAATCACTTGCTGTTGCTGAAGTTGTTCGATGCAGAAGTCGAGGCTTCCGGGTGCATGCTGGCTCTGGTTCATGATCACTCTTCATCCTGGGCGATGGGCTTGCCGCAGCGTTTGCTGGCGCAGAAGCGCTTCATGCCCTGTGCGGTTTTCTTTTCTATTAATAACGGGAACTGGCAATGGGGGCAGACACCTTCCAGCGGCGTGGCGTTGATCGCGAACTGGCAGTCGGGATAACGATCGCAGGCGTGGAAGGTTTTGCCATAGCGTGAACGGCGCTGCACCAGCTTACCGCTGGCGCACTGCGGGCAGGCAATTGCGGTTTCGTCCGGCTTATCGATGGTTTCCGTGTAATCACAATCCGGATAGTGGCTACAGCCGACAAACATGCCGAATCGCCCCTGGCGCAGCACTTTGTCCGCACCACACTGCGGGCAGGCATGGCCTTCCAGCACTTTGACAATATGGCCATCACCCTGACTTTTCAGCGGGCGGATATAGTCACAGGTTGGATAATTCACACAGCCGAGAAAAGGCCCGTGTTTGCCGGCACGTATTACTAATTCTGCCCCGCAGGCGGGGCAGGGATCGTGTTTACGCACGGTAAATAGTGCTGGTTTACTCATATTACCGAATGCATTAATCGCAAATTAATGCAGCATACCTTCATTGACGTCGAATAACAGTTCTTCCATCTGCTGATAGGCATTTTCACACCCGGGGATGTTAAACAGCACCATCAGCACCACCCATTTGAGATCTTCCAGATCGAATTCCAGCGTATCAAGCGCCATAACCCGTTCGATGACCATTTCGCGCGTTTCCATATTCAGCACCTGGATTTGCTCCAGGAACAGAATAAAACCACGACACTCGGCATCTAAACGCTGGCTCTCTTCTTCCGTATAGATTCGCATGGAGAGCGGATCGTTAGCCAGCAACACTGGCGCGACCAGACCATCCTGATAATCCGCTAACCGCTCAAGCCAATTCAACGCATTGTAGATATCTTCGCGATGAAAACCGGCATCGGTTAAGTCATCGGTCAATTTATCCTGGTCAACGCGCATTTCAGCCTCGTTGTGGATATACGTCTCAAACAAGTACATAAGTACGTCGAACATGGCATGCCCTCCTCAATCGGACATAGCCGCCGGGTACAGCTGCGATCCATCCTGCTAACTCCAGCTCCAGCAATTGCGCTGCGATAACTGGCACAGGTTGGCCGGCACGTTCAGCGACGACGTCAACAGGTGTAACCTCATCACCTACGTTAGCCAACACGCTGGGAAATGGCAATGGCACATCATCACTGAGTTGTGAATATATTGTTTCTGAGATGCTGGCCGGCAACCATTGCAGGGCAGAATGCAAATCCTCAAGGATATTGTTGGGATGCGCCACCAGCAGCGCACCCTGCTGAATCAGCCAGTGCGTGCCTTCACAGCCAGGATTACCCAGCGCGCCAGGCAGCGCATACACGTTACGGTTTTGTTCCAGCGCATACCGCGCCGTTACCAGCGAGCCACTCTTCAGTGACGCTTCAACCACCAGCACGCCATGACTCAGGCCGCTGATAATACGATTACGCCGCGGGAAATTTACCGCATGGGGCGCCATCGACAGCGGCAGTTCTGAAACCAGCGCGCCGCCGCTGGCGATAATCTCCTGTGCCAGCGGCTGATGGCTTTTCGGATAGAGATGATTCAGCCCGCTGCCCAGCACGGCCAGAGTTTTGCCCTGCACTTCCAGCGCGGCACGATGCGCCACGCCATCAATACCGCGCGCCAGCCCGCTGGTGATGGTCAAACCGCTTAGCGCCAGCTGCTGGGTAAACCAGCCGCCCCACTCTCTGCCATACGGCGAACAGTGACGACTGCCGACCACCGCCAGCTGCGGTGTCGCGAGTGCAGAGAGGTCACCCGCTATATAAAGGGCAGCCGGATAGCGGCTGATTTCCCGCAAACGAGCGGGATAATGTGCGTCGCTGCAGGCAAGCAGATGATGTTGCGCCTGTTGCAGCCAGCGCTGCGTTTTTTCCAGCTGGCGTGGACAGAGGGCGAGAAACTGTTGCCGCTGCGTGTCGTCCAGACCGTGCTGCTGCAGCCACGCGTCGTCAATGTGGCTGGCGGCCAGAAGCGCCATGATGAACTGACGGGCGCGCTCACCGCTTAAACCCCAGACGTAAGTCAGCCTGATAATCCTTTCACTGCGTTCCATGCTGCGCTCCCTGTCAGCCGTGCTCTGATGCGGCACAATGCTGTCAATCAGGCCCCAAAAAGTCTACAATATGAGGCAGTAATCTTTTCTTTAACGCATACAGATCTGGATATTTATGTCAGTTTTGCAGGTATTACATTTCCCTGACGATCGCCTTCGCAAAATTGCTGCACCCGTTGCGGCTGTGAATGCTGACGTTCAGCGTATTGTCGACGATATGTTTGAGACCATGTACGCCGAAGAAGGCATTGGTCTGGCGGCGACGCAGGTGGATATTCACCAGCGCATCATCGTGATTGATGTTTCTGAAAGCCGCGAAGAGCGCCTGGTGCTGATTAACCCGGAGCTGCTGGAAAAAAGCGGCGAAACCGGTATCGAAGAGGGTTGCCTGTCGATCCCGGAACAGCGGGCGTTTGTGCCGCGTGCCGAGCGGGTCAAAGTGCGCGCGCTGGATCGCGACGGTAACAGCTTCGAGCTGGAAACCGACGGTCTGCTGGCGATCTGCATTCAGCATGAGATCGACCATCTCGACGGTAAACTGTTTATTGATTATCTGTCGCCGCTGAAGCGTCAGCGTATTAAACAGAAACTGGAAAAACTGGCCCGCCAGAATGCGCGCGCATCCTGAGAGCGAACAGAAGGTTGAACTGTGTCTGCACCGTTAAAAATCATCTTTGCCGGTACTCCTGACTTCGCAGCGCGTCATCTCGACGCGCTGCTTGCTTCTGAGCATCAGGTGGTTGGCGTCTTTACTCAGCCCGACCGCCCTGCCGGACGTGGCAATAAACTCACGCCGGGCCCGGTAAAAGTGCTGGCTCAGGCGCATGATATTCCCGTGTTTCAGCCAAAGTCCCTGAAGCCGGAAGAGAATCAGCAGCTGGTTGCCGGGCTACAGGCCGATGTGATGGTGGTCGTCGCTTATGGTCTGATCCTGCCTCAGGCGGTGCTGACGATGCCGCGCCTTGGCTGCATCAACGTACATGGCTCGCTGCTGCCGCGCTGGCGCGGTGCGGCGCCGATTCAGCGCTCACTGTGGGCCGGCGATAACGAAACCGGTGTGACCATCATGCAGATGGACGTGGGTCTGGATACCGGCGATATGTTGCACAAAATAACCTGCGCGATTAATGCCGACGATACCAGCGCATCGCTGTACGACAAGCTGGCGCAGCTGGGCCCGCAGGGGATGCTGACCACGCTCAGTCTGCTGGCCGCCGGCAGCGCGCAGCCCGAAGTGCAGGATGAGACCCTGGTAACTTACGCGGAAAAGCTCAGCAAAGAAGAGGCACGTCTTGACTGGTCGCTCTCTGCTGTTCAGCTGGAACGGTGCATTCGCGCCTTCAATCCGTGGCCGGTGAGTTATTTCCTCATCGACGATCAGCCGGTTAAAGTCTGGCAGGCCAGCGTGTTACCGCACCGCACCGCCCAGCCGGGAGAAATTCTGCAGGCTGACAAACACGGCATCCAGATTGCTACCGCTGACGGCGTGCTGAATCTGCTCTCACTGCAGCCTGCCGGCAAAAAAGCCATGGCGGCGCAGGATCTGCTCAATTCGCGTCG
This sequence comes from gamma proteobacterium symbiont of Scutellera amethystina, assembly GCF_059730845.1. Classification (NCBI taxonomy): domain Bacteria; kingdom Pseudomonadati; phylum Pseudomonadota; class Gammaproteobacteria; species gamma proteobacterium symbiont of Scutellera amethystina. Next base: position 394,096 of record NZ_AP035935.1, on the reverse strand, counting down.
TGAATGGTTTACACCTGGCACCGTTCTGGCCTGATTCTCCAGCCCGGTCTCCGCCGGGCTTTTTGTTTGATGAATGAATATGAAAAAAGCGACCAACCTGCGCAGCCTTGCCGCGCAACTGATTGAACGCGTGGTGGATAAAGGGGAATCGCTGAGCGCGATTCTGCCCGCTGCGCAAAAAACGCTGGCAAACAACGATGGCGCGCTGCTGCAGGAGTTGTGTTTTGGCGTGACGCGCATGCTGCCGCAGCTGGAAGCGTTGATTAATAAGCTGATGGAGCGGCCGTTAACCGGCAAACAGCGCGTACTGCACTATCTGATCATGGTGGGCCTGTATCAGCTGCTGTATACCCGCGTTCCGCCGCACGCCGCGCTGGCCGAAACCGTGGCCGGGGCTGAAGCACTGAAGCGGGCAAATCTGAAAGGCTTACTTAACGGCGTGCTGCGTCAGTTCCAGCGTCAGCAGGACGCACTGCTGGCAGAGGTCAATCAGGGCCCGCAGCGCTACTGGCATCCGGGCTGGCTACTGAAACGGTTGCAGACCGCGTGGCCGGAGCAGTGGCAGCAGATTGTGGAAGCAAACAATCAGCGACCGCCAATGTGGCTGCGCGTGAATCGTCAGCATCACAGCCGTGACGCCTGGCTGGCGTTATTAACCCAGCAGAATCAAAATGCGTTTAGTGCTGACGCGCCGGATGCGCTGCGTCTTGAAGCACCGGCTCCGGTCAGTCAGCTGCCAGGCTTTGAGCAGGGCTGGGTGACGGTGCAGGATCTCTCTGCTCAGCGTTGTGCCCTGCTGCTGGCGCCGGAAAACGGCGAAACCATTCTCGACCTCTGCGCTGCGCCCGGCGGCAAAACCACCCATATTCTCGAAATTGCGCCGCAGGCCCGCGTGATGGCGGTGGATATCGATACGCAGCGCCTGTCGCGCGTGACGGAAAACCTGCAGCGTCTGGGGATGCAGGCTGACGTGCGTCAGGGCGATGGCCGCACGCCAGCGGCCTGGTGCGACGAGCAGCAATTCGACCGCATCCTGCTGGATGCGCCCTGCTCGGCCACCGGCGTTATTCGACGCCATCCGGATATCAAATGGCTACGCCGCGATCGCGATATCGACGAACTCGCCGCGCTACAGCGTGAGATTCTGGCGGCCATCTGGCCACGCCTGAAATCGGGCGGTACGCTGCTTTATGCCACCTGCTCAGTGCTGCCGCAGGAGAACCAGCAGCAGATCGATGCTTTCCTCGCGACGCATGACGATGCGGTGCCGCAGGCACTGCCACATGGGCAACTTAACGGCTGGCAGGTTTTCCCTGCCATCGATGGCGGCGACGGTTTCTTCTACGCTAAGCTGATGAAAAAATAGTGCAGCGCACAGTGACAAGAGCAACGTATCCATGAAAATTATTATCCTCGGCGCCGGCCAGGTGGGCGGCACGCTCGCTGAAAACCTGGTGGGCGAAAACAATGACATCACCGTGGTTGATAGCGATCCCTCACGCTTACGCGTGCTGCAGGATAAGTTTGACCTGCGCGTGGTGCAGGGCCATGGTTCGCACCCGCGCGTGTTGCGTGAAGCCGGCGCCGAAGATGCGGATATGCTGGTGGCGGTCACCAGCTCTGACGAAACCAACATGATTGCCTGTCAGATTGCTTACTCGCTGTTTAACACGCCAAACCGCATTGCCCGTATCCGCGCCGCCGATTATCTGCGCGATGCGGAAAAGCTGTTCGTGCCGGAAGCGGTACCCATCGACCATTTGATCTCGCCCGAACAGCTGGTGATCGACAATATCTATCGGCTGATTCAGTACCCTGGCGCGCTGCAGGTGGTAAATTTTGCCGAGGGCAAAGTCAGCCTGGCAGTGGTCAAAGCCTATTACGGCGGACCGCTGGTGGGCAATCCGCTGTCGATCCTGCGTGAGCACATGCCGCATATCGATACCCGAGTAGCCGCGATTTTCCGTCAGGATCGCCCGATCCGCCCGCAGGGATCGACGATCGTCGAAGCCGGCGATGAAGTGTTTTTTATTGCCGCCAGTCAGCATATTCGTGCGGTGATGAGCGAGATGCAGCGGCTCGAAAAGCCCTATAAACGCATTATGCTGGTCGGCGGCGGTAATATCGGCTTTGGCCTGGCGCAGCGGCTGGAGAAGCAGTACAGCGTTAAGCTGATTGAACGTAATCAGCAGCGCGCAGCTGAACTGGCTGAACATCTGCAGGATACCATCGTGTTCTATGGCGATGCCTCGGATCAGGAATTGCTGGCAGAAGAGCATGTCGATCAGGTTGATCTGTTTATCGCCGTCACCAACGACGATGAAGCCAATATCATGTCAGCGATGCTGGCCAAAAAGATGGGCGCGAAAAAGGTGATGGTGCTGATCCAGCGTCGCGCCTATGTCGATCTGGTGCAGGGCAGCGTGATCGACATTGCGATCTCACCGCAGCAGGCCACGATTTCTGCGCTGCTTGGCCACGTGCGCAAAGCCGATATTGTCGGCGTCTCTTCACTGCGCCGCGGTATTGCGGAAGCCATCGAGGCCATTGCCCACGGTGATGAAACCACTTCGCGCGTGGTCGGCCGCCTGATTGAAGATATTAAACTGCCGCCGGGCACAATTATCGGCGCGGTGGTGCGTGGTGATGACGTGATCATCGCCAATGATAATGTGCGTATTGAGCAAGGCGACCACGTGATCATGTTCCTCACCGACAAAAAGTTTGTGCCGGACGTTGAGCGTCTGTTCCAGCCGAGCCCGTTCTTCCTGTAACGCGTTGTGATTGGGCTGAAGTGAGAGTGGTGTTTAATCCATTGTTATAATGGCAATTACACGAAGGTTTGTTAGACTTTAGCCATTGGCCAAGGCAAGGAGATAACAATGAGTTTATTCAAAGAGTTTCGTGATTTTGCGATGCGTGGCAACGTGGTGGACCTGGCGGTCGGTGTGATCATCGGTGCTGCGTTCGGTAAGATCGTATCGTCACTGGTTGCGAACATCATTATGCCACCGCTCGGTTTACTGATTGGCGGCGTCGACTTTAAGCAGTTTAAATGGGTACTCAAGCCAGCAGAAGGCGATATCCCAGCGGTGGTGATGGAATACGGTAACTTTATTCAGACGGTATTTGATTTCATCATCGTGGCGTTTGCTATCTTCATTGCCATCAAAGTAATGAATAAACTGTATAAAAAGAAAGAAGTGGAAAAACCAGCGCCTAAACCGACTAATGAAGAAGTGCTGCTGACCGAGATTCGCGACCTGCTTAAGCAACAAAATAATAAAGTGTGATGAATAAAAGCCGCCTCTTCAGGCGGCTTTTTTGTCACTAAAGCAGAAGGCCAGAGGTAAACACTGTTGCTTACCGCTGGCCTCCTGATTCGCTCCCTTCGCGTGTTTATCTTTACGCCGGTAGCTGCCTTTCCCCTTCTGATTGCGCTCAACTCGTTGGCGATACAGCGGATCGTGTAACAGGGCTTCCAGGGCGTTATCGTTAATTTTGCCTTTTCGATGCTGATAGTGACTCATATCGTCCTCCGGTTAGTGATGGCGCAACTATAGTCCCTGCGCGCCAGAATTCAATCCTTGCTACAACAAATTTCAGGATGCGGATCTTCACCGGTTTCCAGTGCCTCGAGGATCGAACAGCAGGCGCTACTGTGCCGGTCGCCACAGCAGGTTTCCGCCAGCCGTTGCAGTGAGCGCTGAATGGTTTGCAGTTCGCCAATCATACTGTTCACCTCATCGAGCCGTTTCGCCACGATCGCTTTTGACTCTTCACAGGTGTGATGCTCTGGATCGATGCGGATCGACAGCAGGTCGCGGATCGATTCCAGGCTGAAACCAAGCTGCCGGCCGTAACGGATAAAACGCAGGCGCTGCAGATCGTTATCGCTGTACAGACGGAAGCCGCCCTCGGTGCGTACCTCATGATCCATCATCTGCTGCTTTTCATAAAAGCGGATGGTGTCCGCCGTCACGTCCGCCAGTTTTGCCAGCTGGCCAATGCGATACATACTATTTCTCCTGCTGTAGCCGCTGACCGATCGCCGGGCGGTATTCGCCACGCAGAAAATCGGTGCTCATGCCAGCCTGCTGCAGCTTCATCTCCAGCAGCGTCAGGCGTTTGGCCAGTTCACGCGCCTCGCTGTCATCAGGATCGAGTTCGCGAAGCAGATCGCTCAGTGCCAGTGCGTCGCGGCGCATCTCCAGTTCCGGAGGGAGATAGCCGGCGTTTTTCAGCAGTCGCCAGGCGCTGCGCAATTCCGCCGGCACGCCACTGTCGTCGTCCAGCGTGAGCGGCGCACCTTCACCAGGCAGATTGCTTAGCTCGCCCTTTTCCTGAGCGGCGCGGATGTGTTGCTCAGCCAGCTGATCGATAAGCCACATAGAAACCTCCTGCAGGCATGTCTGCCAACAGCATAGCGAATGGAGGGGAAATGGGAAGAAATGACAGGCAATAAAAAACCCGCCGAAGCGGGTTTTTTACGTTACTGCAAATTACTCTGCAGCAGCTTCTGCTTGAGCTTCTGGACGATCAACCAGCTCGATGTAAGCCATCGGAGCGTTGTCACCAGCACGGAAGCCACACTTCAGAATGCGAGTGTAACCACCGGCACGGCTCGCGAAACGCGGGCCCAGCTCGTTAAACAGTTTTGCCACGATCTCGTTATCACGAGTACGGGCGAATGCCAGACGACGATTAGCTACGCTGTCGGTCTTGGCAAGAGTAATCAGCGGCTCAACTACGCGACGCAGCTCTTTGGCTTTCGGCAGAGTCGTCTTAATGATCTCATGACGAACCAGAGAACCAGCCATGTTGCGGAACATAGCCTGACGATGGCTGCTGTTGCGGTTCAGTTGACGACCACTCTTACGATGGCGCATGACCTTATCCTTCTCAGTGAAACCTTAACCTGCGATCCGGTTATTCATCAGCAATGCTTGCCGGTGGCCAGTTTTCCAGGCGCATGCCCAGAGACAGGCCACGTGATGCGAGCACGTCTTTAATCTCGGTAAGAGATTTTTTACCCAGGTTAGGCGTTTTAAGCAGCTCAACCTCGGTACGCTGTACCAGATCACCGATGTAGTGGATAGCTTCTGCCTTGAGGCAGTTAGCAGAGCGGACAGTCAATTCCAGATCGTCAACAGGGCGCAGCAGGATCGGATCGAATTCTGGTTTCTCTTCTTTGACTTCCGGCTGACGTACATCACGTAAGTCAACGAAAGCTTCCAGTTGTTCTGCCAGGATGGTTGCCGCACGACGAATCGCCTCTTCAGGATCGATTGTGCCGTTGGTTTCCATTTCGATGACCAGCTTGTCCAGGTCGGTGCGCTGTTCTACACGCGCTGCTTCAACATTGTAGGCGATACGGTCTACAGGGCTGTAGCAAGCGTCAACCAACAGACGGCCGATTGGGCGCTCATCTTCTTCCGAATGAATTCGGGCAGAAGCCGGCACATAACCACGACCACGCTGAACTTTGATACGCATGCTAATAGACGCGTTTTCATCGGTCAGATGGCAGATCACATGCTGCGGCTTGACGATTTCGACATCACCGTCGTGGGTAATGTCGGCTGCAGTCACAGGGCCAATGCCAGATTTATTCAGCGTAAGGATGACTTCATCTTTACCCTGAACTCTTACCGCCAGCCCTTTCAGATTGAGCAGGATTTCCAGGATATCTTCCTGTACGCCCTCTTTGGTGGAGTACTCGTGCAGCACGCCATCAATCTCAACCTCGGTCACCGCGCAACCCGGCATGGAAGAAAGCAGAATACGGCGCAGTGCGTTACCAAGAGTATGGCCAAAGCCACGCTCTAACGGCTCAAGGGTCACCTTGGCGTGCGTCGAACTCACTTGCTCGATATCTACCAGGCGCGGTTTTAGAAACTCTGTCACAGAACCCTGCATTGTGTCCTCTCTTTGGTACTAAGCTTTACTTAGAGTAAAGCTCGACGATCAGGTGTTCGTTAATGTCCGCAGACAGATCGGTACGCTCAGGAATACGCTTGAACACACCTTCCATCTTAGTCGCATCAACTTCCAGCCAGGTTGGCTTTTCACGCTGCTCAGCCAGCTCCAGAGCGGCCTTCACGCGAGATTGCTTTTTGGCTTTCTCACGGATGCTTACGACATCATTCGGAGATACCTGATAAGAAGCGATGTTAACAACGCGACCGTTTACCATTACAGATTTGTGGCTAACCAGCTGACGTGCTTCTGCACGAGTGGCACCAAAGCCCATACGGTAAACTACGTTATCCAGACGACCTTCCAGCAGAGCTAACAGGTTTTCACCGGTGTTGCCTTTCAGACGCGCTGCTTCTTTATAGTAGTTACGGAACTGACGCTCCAGCACACCGTAGATACGACGAACTTTTTGCTTTTCACGTAACTGGCCGCCGTAATCAGACAGACGCGGTTTACGCGCACCATGCTGACCAGGGGCTTGTTCAATTTTGCACTTGGAATCAATCGCGCGAACGCCAGACTTAAGGAATAAGTCAGTGCCCTCACGACGGCTCAGCTTGAGCTTAGGACCCAAATATCTTGCCATTTTCTTTCTCCAACTAACCTAAAAAACGGAACGTTAAACGCGACGTTTTTTCGGCGGACGACAACCGTTGTGAGGGATCGGAGTCACATCAGTAATATTAGTGATGCGGAAACCAGCGGCGTTCAGAGCACGAATAGTAGATTCGCGGCCTGGACCCGGACCCTTAACCATAACTTCCAGGTTCTTAATACCGTAATCTTTCACCGCTTCTGCACAGCGCTCTGCAGCGACCTGAGCAGCAAACGGAGTAGATTTACGTGAACCGCGGAAACCGGAACCACCGGCGGTTGCCCAACCCAGTGCGTTACCCTGACGATCAGTAATAGTAACGATGGTGTTGTTAAAAGACGCATGGACATGAGCCACGCCATCTGAGACTTGTTTTCTTACACGCTTACGTGCACGAACTGGTGCCTTTGCCATTATTTACTCACCCCGATTATTTCTTGATCGGTTTACGCGGACCCTTACGGGTACGTGCGTTGGTCTTAGTACGCTGACCGCGCACCGGCAGACCACGACGATGGCGTAAACCACGGTAGCAACCAAGGTCCATCAGACGCTTGATGCTCAGGGTGATTTCACGGCGCAGATCACCTTCAACAACGAATTTACCAACTGCTTCACGCAGCTGATCAATTTGTTCTTCAGACAGCTCACTGATCTTAACATTTTCAGCGATGCCCGTTTCAGCACAGATGGCTTTAGAACGGGTTTTGCCGATACCGAAGATCGAAGTTAATGCGATAACGGTATGTTTTTGATCAGGAATGTTAATGCCTGCTATACGGGCCACTATGCACTCCTATAATTAAATAAATGCGTACCATGCTGAAAAGCCCGTTTTCAGGATACTCAAATGGAAACGCATCGACATACAAAAGATTGGCTGGCTAATCTAGCCAGCTCAACCCGACTTTGCAAGAAAAATATGTGACTTAATCAGCCCTGGCGCTGTTTATGCTTAGGCTCGGAGCTGCAGATCACACGTACGACACCGTCGCGACGAATGATTTTGCAGTTACGACATAATTTCTTGACGGAAGCACGAACTTTCATTTTTACTCTCCGTAACTTCTCAAGCTACTGAATTAACGGCCATAGCCTTTCAGGTTAGCTTTCTTCAATGCAGACTCGTACTGACTGGACATCATCAGAGTTTGCACTTGAGCCATAAAGTCCATGATGACAACCACTACAATCAGCAGCGAGGTGCCGCCAAAGTAGAAGGGAACCTTCATGGCATCACGCATGAACTCCGGGATCAGGCAGATAAAAGTAATATACAGTGCGCCGATTAAGGTCAGACGTGTCATTACTTTATCGATGTACTTCGCCGTTTGCTCTCCCGGACGAATTCCCGGTACGAATGCACCAGACTTCTTCAGGTTATCTGCTGTTTCACGCGGGTTGAAAACCAACGCCGTGTAGAAGAAACAGAAGAAGATGATTGCAGTCGCATAGAGTAGCACATAAAGCGGCTGTCCTGGCTGCAAATACAGCGAAATTGTTGTCAGCCAGTTCCAACCGGTACCGCCCCCGAACCAGGATGCTATCGTCGCCGGGAACAGGATAATGCTGGAAGCAAAGATGGCTGGGATTACGCCCGCCATGTTCACTTTCAACGGTAAATGTGTGCTCTGTGCAGCATATACACGACGACCTTGCTGACGTTTAGCGTAGTTGACCACAATGCGGCGCTGGCCACGCTCAACGAAAATAACAAAGAACGTCACTGCAAATACAAGAACTGCAACCAACAGCAACAGAAGGAAGTGCAGGTCGCCTTGCCGCGCTTGCTCGATGGTATGGCCAATGGCCGGCGGTAAACCCGCAACAATACCCGCGAAGATAATGATCGAAATACCGTTACCGATACCTCGTTCAGTAATCTGTTCGCCCAGCCACATCAGGAACATAGTTCCGGTAACCAGACTTACAACAGCGGTAAAGTAGAAAGCAAAGCCTGGATTTAATACCAGGCCCTGCATTCCAGGCATATTCGGCAGACCGGTAGCAATACCGATCGACTGGAATATAGCCAGAACCAGTGTGCCGTAGCGAGTGTACTGGCTGATCTTACGACGACCAGCTTCACCCTCTTTCTTAATCTCAGCCAACGCGGGATGAACCACCGTCAGCAGCTGGATAATAATAGAGGCCGAAATATACGGCATAATACCCAGCGCGAAGATTGAGGCACGACTGAGAGCACCACCAGAGAACATGTTAAACATTTCAATGATGGTGCCACGCTGTTGCTCAAGCAGTTTGGCAAGTACAGTGGCATCGATACCGGGGATTGGAATAAAAGAGCCAATACGGAAGACAATCAGTGCACCGATTACAAACAACAGTCTGCGCTTCAGTTCACCAAAGCCACCTTTGGCACTTTGAAAATCTAATCCCGGTTGCTTTGCCATCTGCTACTTATTCCTCGATTTTACCGCCAGCAGCTTCGATTGCAGCACGAGCACCTTTGGTGACACGCAGACCACGAATCGTAACAGGTGCAGATACTTCACCAGACAGGATCACTTTCGCGAACTCAATCTGTACACCGATGATGTTAGCTGCTTTCAGCGTGTTCAGGTCGACGATACCGCCTTCCACTTTCGCCAGATCAGACAGACGCACTTCTGCAGTCACGAATGATTTGCGCGAGGTGAAGCCGAACTTCGGCAGACGACGGTACAGAGGCATCTGACCACCCTCGAAACCACGACGTACGCCACCGCCAGAACGAGACTTCTGACCTTTGTGACCACGACCGCCGGTTTTACCGAGGCCAGAACCGATACCACGGCCCAGACGCTTGGAAGCGTGTTTAGACCCTTCGGCCGGAGACAGAGTGTTTAAACGCATCTCTTACTCCTCCACTTTCAGCATGTAAGAAATCGCGTTGATCATACCGCGTACAGCTGGCGTGTCTTCACGCTCAACGGTGTGACCAATACGACGCAGACCCAGACCAACCAGAGTGGCTTTGTGCTTAGGCAGGCGGCCGATTGAGCTACGGGTTTGTGTAATTTTGATTGTCTTAGCCATCGTGATTACCCCAGAATTTCTTCAACGGATTTACCACGCTTGGCAGCAACCATATCCGGAGACTTCATATTGCCCAGGCCGTCGATAGTTGCACGAACCACGTTGATCGGGTTGGTGGAACCATAGGCTTTAGCCAGAACGTTATGAACTCCAGCGACTTCCAGAACGGCGCGCATTGCACCGCCGGCGATGATACCGGTACCTTCAGAAGCCGGCTGCATGAACACACGAGAACCCGTGTGCGCACCTTTAACCGGGTGCTGCAGGGTGCCGTGAGTCAGCGCGACATTAACCATATTGCGACGAGCTTTTTCCATCGCTTTCTGGATCGCTGCTGGAACTTCACGCGCTTTACCGTAACCAAAACCAACGCGGCCGTTACCATCACCCACTACAGTCAGAGCGGTGAAGGAGAAAATACGACCACCTTTCACAGTTTTAGAGACACGGTTTACCGCGATCAGTTTTTCCTGCAGGTCGCCAGCTTGTTTCTCGATGTGTGCCATCTTAGACCTCTACCTTAGAACTGAAGGCCAGCTTCACGAGCAGCATCTGCAAGTGCCTGGACGCGACCATGATATTGGAAACCGGAACGGTCGAAAGAAACATCTTTGATGCCTTTTTCGATAGCGCGCTCAGCCAGAGCTTTACCTACAGCTGCAGCGGCGTCTTTGTTACCGGTATACTTCAGTTGTTCAGCGATAGCTTTTTCTACAGTAGAAGCAGCAACCAGAACTTCGGAACCGTTCGGGGCGATTACCTGTGCGTAAATGTGACGCGGGGTACGATGTACCACCAGGCGAGTAGCACCCAGCTCTTTGAGCTTGCGACGTGCACGGGTCGCACGACGGATACGAGCAGATTTCTTATCCATAGTGTTACCTTACTTCTTCTTAGCCTCTTTGGTACGCACGACTTCGTCGGCGTAACGAACACCCTTGCCTTTGTAAGGCTCAGGACGACGGTAGGCGCGCAGATCAGCTGCAACCTGACCAATCAGCTGTTTATCAGCGCCTTTCAGCACGATCTCAGTCTGAGTTGGACATTCAGCAGTGATGCCGGCCGGCAGTGCATGGTCAACCGGGTGAGAAAAGCCCAGGGCCAGACTCACAGAGTTGCCTTTAACAGCTGCACGATAACCAACACCAACCAGTTGCAGCTTCTTGGTGAAGCCTTCGGTAACACCGATAACCATGCCGTTCAGCAGCGCACGGGCAGTACCTGCCTGTGCCCAACCATCCGCATAACCTTCGCGTGGAGCGAAAGTCAGGGCGTTGTCTGCATGCTTAACTTCTACAGCACTGTTGATAGTACGAGTCAGCTCGCCGTTTTTGCCTTTGATCGAAACTTCCTGACCGTTGAGTTTTACCTCTACGCCGGCAGGAACAACGACAGGTGCTTTTGCAACACGAGACATTTTATCCTCCGATTACGCTACGTAGCAGATAATTTCGCCACCAAGACCAGCCTGGCGCGCTGCACGATCAGTCATGACACCTTTAGAGGTAGAAATTACAGCAATGCCCAGACCGGCCATAACTTTTGGCAGCTCATCTTTTTTCTTATAGATGCGCAGACCTGGACGGCTAACACGCTGAATGCTTTCTACAACAGCTTTACCCTGGAAGTACTTAAGAGTCAGTTCCAGTTCCGGCTTGATGTCGCCTTCGATTTTAAAATCTTGAATATAGCCTTCTTCCTTCAGCACGTTGGCAATTGCCACTTTCAGCTTGGAGGAAGGCATAGAGACCGCAACTTTGTTCGCGGCCTGACCGTTACGGATACGGGTCAGCATATCCGCGATCGGATCTTGCATGCTCATCTGTGTTACTCCCGTGATTCAAATGGTGACAATTACCAGCTAGCCTTTTTCAGACCCGGGATTTCACCGCGCATTGCGGCTTCACGGACCTTGATACGGCTCAACCCAAACTTCCGCAGGAAACCGTGCGGACGACCTGTCTGACGGCAGCGGTTACGCTGACGTGAAGGGCTGGAATCACGCGGCAGACTCTGCAGCTTGAGAACGGCGTTCCAACGGTCTTCGTCGGATGCGTTCACATCAGAAATGATCGCTTTCAGTTCAGCGCGTTTTGCGAAGAACTTGTCTGCTAATTTCACACGCTTAACTTCGCGTGCTTTCATAGATTGCTTAGCCATTAAGTAACCCTACCTTACTTGCGGAACGGGAAGTCAAAGGCAGCCAGCAGAGCACGGCCTTCATCATCAGATTTCGCAGTAGTGGTAATGGTGATATCCAAACCACGAACGCGATCGACTTTGTCGTAGTCGATTTCTGGGAAGATGATCTGCTCACGAACGCCCATGCTGTAGTTACCACGACCGTCGAAAGACTTCGCGGACAGACCACGGAAGTCACGGATACGCGGTACAGCAATAGTGATCAGACGCTCAAAGAACTCCCACATGCGCTCGCCACGCAGAGTTACTTTACAGCCGATCGGATAGCCCTGACGGATTTTGAAGCCTGCAACTGATTTGCGTGCTTTGGTGATCAGCGGTTTTTGACCGGAGATTGCTGCCAGGTCAGCTGCTGCGTTATCCAGCAGTTTCTTGTCAGCGATCGCTTCACCAACACCCATGTTCAGGGTGATCTTCTCGACCCGAGGGACTTGCATGACAGAATTGTAGCCAAACTCTGTCATGAGTTTCTGGACTACTTCGTCTTTGTAGTAATCATGCAGTTTCGCCATCGTACTACTCCAAATTACTTGATAGTTTCGCTGTTAGACTTGAAGAAACGGACTTTTTTACCGTCTTCGAATCTAAAGCCTACACGGTCAGCCTTGCCGGTTGCCGCATTGAAGATTGCAACGTTAGAAACCTGAATAGCAGCTTCTTTTTCAACGATGCCGCCTGGTTGGTTCAGAGCCGGAACCGGCTTCTGGTGTTTCTTAACCAGGTTGATACCTTCAACGATGACCTTACCAGAAGTCAGGACATTCTTTACTTTACCGCGTTTACCTTTGTCTTTACCGGTAAGCACGATAACTTCGTCGTTACGACGGATTTTCGCTGCCATTGTTCGCTCCTTAGAGTACTTCTGGTGCCAGAGAGATAATTTTCATGAACTTTTCAGTACGAAGTTCACGAGTTACCGGCCCAAAAATACGCGTTCCGATAGGCTGCTCGCTGTTATTGTTCAGAATAACGCATGCATTACCATCGAAGCGAATGACAGAACCGTCCGGGCGACGAACACCCTTCCTGGTGCGCACCACTACCGCTTTCAGGACATCACCTTTTTTCACCTTGCCACGCGGAATTGCTTCCTTGATGGTCACTTTGATGATATCGCCGACGCCTGCGTAGCGACGGTGCGAGCCACCCAGAACCTTGATACACATTACGCGACGTGCACCGGAGTTGTCGGCGACGTTCAGCATAGTCTGTTCTTGGATCATTTTAGTGCTCCGCTAATGTCAACTACTACTTCGGGACCCAAACCTCAGGTCGTTAAAAAGCCCCATAATTGAGGGCGCGGCATTATAACACCGGTTCTCGCAGATGGGTAGAAAAAATGAACGGCTCCATAGAGCCGTTCATTTTGTTTTTAGAGGAAGCGGATTCTATTACAGAATCGCTTTCTCTACAACGCGAACCAGAGTCCAGGACTTAGTCTTGGACAGTGGACGGGTTTCGCGGATTTCAACCACGTCACCAATACCACACTCGTTGTTCTCGTCATGGATGTGCAGCTTAGTCGTACGCTTAATGAATTTACCGTAGATCGGGTGCTTCACGAAACGCTCGATAGCAACAACAGCAGATTTCTGCATTTTGTCACTAACAACACGACCCTGCAGAGTACGGATTTTATCGGTCATTACGCCGCCTTCTCAGTCAGTAAAGTCTTAACGCGTGCAACATCACGGCGAACTTGCTTCAGCAGATGGGTCTGCTGCAGCTGGCCAGATGCTGCCTGCATGCGCAGGTTAAACTGCTCGCGCAGGAGGTTAAGCAGCTCAGTGTTCAGCTCTTCAACGCTTTTTTCACGCAGCTCAGTTGCTTTCATTACATCACCGTCTTAGTTACAAAGGTGGTTTTGATAGGCAGTTTTGCTGCTGCCAGCTTGAATGCTTCACGGGCCAGCTCTTCCGGTACACCGTCCATTTCATACAGGACTTTACCAGGCTGGATCAGGGCAACCCAATACTCCACGTTACCCTTACCTTTACCCATACGCACTTCCAGCGGCTTCTCGGTGATTGGTTTGTCCGGGAATACACGGATCCAAATCTTACCTTGACGCTTAACTGCACGGGTCATAGCACGACGTGCTGCTTCGATCTGACGAGCAGTCAGACGACCACGGCCAACAGCTTTCAGACCGAAAGTACCGAAGCTAACATCCGTACCCTGCGCCAGACCGCGGTTACGGCCTTTGTGCACTTTACGGAATTTCGTACGCTTTGGTTGTAACATCAGCGACTCTCCTTACTTACGGCCTTTACGCTGCTGCTTTTTAGGTTGAGCAGCCGGTTCCGGTTGTTCAACAGCAGCCATACCACCCAGGATCTCACCTTTGAAGATCCATACCTTAACGCCGATTACACCATAAGTGGTGTGCGCTTCAGAGGTGTTGTAGTCAATGTCAGCACGCAGAGTGTGCAGCGGTACACGACCTTCACGGTACCATTCGGTACGTGCGATCTCAGCACCGCCCAGACGGCCGCTAACTTCAACTTTGATACCTTTAGCGCCCAGACGCATTGCGTTCTGTACAGCACGCTTCATCGCACGACGGAACATCACACGACGCTCCAGCTGTGAAGTGATGCTGTCAGCAACCAGTTTTGCGTCCAGTTCCGGTTTACGGACTTCGGCGATATTGATCTGTGCAGGAACGCCAGCGATGTTCGCTACGACCGTGCGCAGTTTTTCAACGTCTTCACCTTTTTTACCGATAACGATACCCGGGCGAGCGGTGTGAATGGTCACACGGATGCTCTTAGCCGGACGCTCGATAACGATGCGAGATACAGACGCTTTTGCCAGTTCTTTGTTCAGGAACTGACGTACTTTAAAGTCGCTGTCCAGGTTGTCAGCGAATTCTTTGGTGTTCGCAAACCAGGTAGAGTTCCATGGTTTTACAATACCCAGGCGAATACCATTAGGATGTACTTTCTGACCCATTGCTAGTCTCCAGAGTCTCAGCGATCGGACACAACCACAGTAATGTGGCTGGTGCGCTTCAGGATGCGATCTGCACGACCTTTAGCACGCGGCATAATGCGCTTCATGCTAGGGCCTTCATCTACGAAAATTTTCGCAACTTTCAGATCGTCGATATCAGCGCCATCGTTGTGTTCGGCGTTAGCAATGGCAGATTCCAGGACTTTCTTAACCAGTACAGCCGCTTTCTTGTTGGTGTAAGTCAGAATATCCAGAGCCTGCGACACTTTCTTACCGCGAATCAGGTCAGCAACAAGGCGAACCTTCTGAGCAGAAGAACGAGCATGGCGATGTTGAGCAATAGTTTCCATCTCTTCCTCCTACTTATTTCTTCTTGGCTTTCTTATCAGCAGCGTGGCCGCGATAAGTACGTGTCGGTGCAAATTCACCCAGCTTGTGGCCGACCATTTCGTCGGAAACAAAGACAGGAACGTGCTGACGACCATTATGGACAGCGATGGTCAAACCGATCATGTTAGGGAAGATCGTTGAACGACGGGACCAAGTGCGCAGGGGCTTCTTGTCACCGCTTTCCACCGCTTTCTCTACCTTCTTCAGCAAGTGCAGGTCAATAAAAGGACCTTTCTTGAGAGAACGTGGCATGGCTTATCCTCTAAAATTATTTGCTACGGCGACGTACGATAAATTTATCAGTACGCTTGTTGCTACGGGTCTTCTTACCTTTGGTCTGAACGCCCCACGGAGTTACCGGGTGCTTACCAAAGTTACGACCTTCACCACCACCGTGCGGGTGATCGACTGGGTTCATCGCAGTACCGCGAACGGTAGGACGAACACCACGCCAACGGGTTGCACCGGCTTTACCCAGAACGCGCAGCATGTGCTCAGCGTTACCGACTTCGCCCAGGGTTGCGCGGCAGTCAGCTTCGACTTTACGCATTTCGCCTGAACGCAGACGCAGGGTAACGTAGGAACCTTCACGCGCAACGATCTGCACGTAAGCACCAGCAGAACGGGCAATCTGACCGCCTTTACCTGGTTTCATTTCTACGTTGTGCACGGTTGAACCAACCGGGATGTTACGCATCGGCAGGGTGTTACCTGCTTTGATCGCAGCATCAACGCCAGACTGAATCTGGTCGCCAGCTTTCAGGCCTTTAGGGGCCAGGATGTAACGGCGCTCGCCATCTTTGTACAGAACCAGTGCGATGTTCGCAGAACGGTTCGGATCGTACTCAAGACGCTCAACAACTGCCGGGATACCATCTTTGTTGCGTTTGAAGTCAACAATACGGTAAGCCTGCTTGTGACCACCACCGATATGACGGGTAGTGATACGACCATTGTTGTTACGACCACCGGATTTGCTGTTTTTTTCAACCAGCGCGGCAAAAGGCTTGCCTTTGTGCAGCTCAGGGTTCACCACTTTAACAACGTGACGACGACCCGGAGATGTCGGTTTACATTTAACAACTGCCATTGTCTTTCTCCTCCGACTTACTCAGCGCCGCCGACGAAGTCCAGGTTCTGGCCTTCTTTCAGGGTGACGTAAGCTTTTTTCCAGTCGCTACGACGACCGATACGCTGTCCGTGACGCTTAACTTTACCCTTAACAACCAGGGTGTTTACGTCTTTCACTTCTACTTCGAACAGTTTCTCAACAGCAGCAACGATCTCTGCTTTGGTCGCGTCTTTGGCAACTTTGAGAACGATGGTATTGGTTTTTTCCATCGCGGTTGATGCTTTTTCAGATACGTGCGGCGCGCGCAGTACTTTCAGCAGACGTTCTTCACGGATCATGCCAGCATCTCCTCAACTTGCTTAACTGCTTCTGCAGTCATAACGACTTTGTCGAAGGCGATCAGGCTAACTGGGTCGATACCCGCTGCATCACGCACGTCAACCTTGTACAGGTTACGCGCAGCCAGGAACAGATTCTCATCCAGTTCACCGGTGATGATCAGCACGTCTTCCAGCGCCATGTCTTTCAGTTTCTGTACCAGCAGCTTAGTTTTAGGCGCTTCAACAGAGAACGACTCGACAACGATCAGACGGTCCTGACGTACCAGCTCGGACAGGATGCTTTTCAGCGCGCCGCGGTACATCTTTTTGTTAACTTTTTGACTGTGGTCCTGTGGACGCGCAGCGAAGGTCACGCCACCTGAACGCCAGATCGGGCTCTTGATAGAACCTGAACGCGCACGGCCGGTGCCTTTCTGACGCCATGGCTTTTTGCCTGAACCAGTTACTTCAGCACGAGTTTTCTGCGCGCGAGTACCCTGACGAGCACCTGCAGCGTAAGCAACAACAACCTGGTGAACCAGCGCTTCGTTGAAATCACGACCGAAGGTAGTTTCGGAAACAGTCAGCGCGCTCTGCGCGTCTTTCAGTACTAATTCCATTGCTATCCCCTTACGCCTTCACAGCTGGTTTAACAATCAGGTCGCTGCCGGTTGCACCCGGGACAGCACCTTTGACCAGCAGCAGGTTGCGCTCAGCGTCAACACGTACTACTTCCAGGCTCTGAACGGTTACGCGCTCATTACCCAGCTGACCAGCCATTTTCTTGCCTTTGAACACTTTGCCCGGAGTCTGGTTCTGACCGATAGAACCCGGAACGCGGTGAGACAAGGAGTTACCGTGTGTAGCGTCCTGGGTACGGAAGTTCCAGCGCTTAACGGTACCTGCGAAACCTTTACCTTTAGAGGTACCGGTAACGTCTACTTTTTTAACGTCAGCGAAAATTTCAACACTGATGCTCTGGCCAACAGAGTATTCTTCACCTTCGGTGCGGAATTCCCACAGACCACGGCCGGCTTCAACGCCAGCTTTAGCAAAATGACCTGCTTCCGGCTTACCAACACGGTTTGCTTTTTTCGCACCGGTGGTAACCTGGATCGCCTGGTAACCATCGTTTTCCAGACCTTTGACCTGGGTAACGCGGTTTGCTTCAACTTCGATTACGGTTACTGGGATTGAAACGCCTTCTTCAGTGAAGATGCGCGTCATGCCCACTTTTTTACCGACTAAACCAATCATTGTATCAACCTCTCAATCGCTCGATGACCTGATTAACCCAGGCTGATCTGCACGTCAACACCGGCAGCCAGATCCAGACGCATCAGAGCATCAACGGTTTTTTCAGTTGGCTCAACGATGTCTACCAGACGCTTGTGAGTGCGGATTTCGTACTGATCACGCGCATCTTTGTTAACGTGCGGAGAGATCAGAACGGTGAAGCGCTCTTTGCGAGTCGGCAGCGGGATCGGACCACGTACCTGCGCACCAGTGCGCTTGGCAGTCTCGACGATTTCCGCGGTTGATTGATCGATCAGGCGATGATCAAACGCTTTAAGACGGATACGGATTCTTTGGTTCGACATGAGACCAAGGCTCCAAACATTTTATAAACGAAAAAAATTACTACCCGCACCCATTACGATTGATGGGGGAGTGTAATCGTTCAGCATATAACTCCCCAATCGGGAGTATTGTCAGGCGATACACTAATCGCTATCGCCTGCGATTCTGCTCGAATCGCGCCACACCAATATCGGCAGGCCCGCGCATTATACGCAAATCTGTTCAGGAAGCAACCCATGCTGCGTTTTTAACCGCAAAAGCGCGCGCCAGTAAAAAAGCCCGCACGGGGCGGGCTGCAATCAACAGGTGGAACGGCACGGCAAACGCTACTTATCGCCCTCTTCTTTCAGTTGGGCCTGCAGATAGTTTTGCAGACCCAATTTCTGAATCAGGTCGAGCTCAGTTTCCAGCCAGTCGATATGGTGCTCTTCATCCGCCAGAATCTCGATCATCATGTCGCGGCTGACGTAATCATGCACTTTATCGGCGTACGCAATCGCTTCGCGTAAGTCTTTCGCCCCTTCCAGTTCGAGCGTCAGATCCGATTGCAGCATTTCCGGTACGTCTTCACCAATGCGCAGCCGGCCGAGATCCTGCAGATTAGGAATGCCTTCGAGAAACAAAATGCGTTCGATGTACTTATCCGCATGTTTCATTTCATCAATGGATTCATGGTATTCGACATCGTTGAGGCGTATCAGGCCCCAGTTTTTGAACATGCGCGCATGTAGAAAGTACTGGTTGATTGCAACCAGTTCATTTCCCAGCAATTTATTGAGGTGAGTAATGATTTTGCCGTCGCCCTTCATTTTGCTTCCTCCGCTTGCAGATAAATAGAGCGTAGATGCGGATAAAAAGAAGTCAAAAAAACGCGACAGTTTTTGGGGTTATTCAGGCGAAGCGGATGCGAAGTTACGCTATCTCTTTGTAAAGCGGCACGTTTTGCATTTCATCATCCATAATCTCGCGCGCCACGCGAATACACTTGCCGCACTGCTTGCCGATAGGCACCAGCTGACGCAGTTGCTGAATCGATTTGGGTTGATAACGGCGGACAACTTCACGCAGGGTTCGGTCGCTTACGGCATTACACAGACAGACGTACATTTACAGCCCACTCCAGTACAATTTCTGATCAAAGTGTAAATGAGAATGGTTTTTATTTCAACGTAGCTTTTGTGTGGGATTAGGCGTGCCGGTCAATGCAAAGCAAAAAAAAAAGAGCACCGAAGTGCTCTTTTTCATGCTGCGGTGGCAACCGGAGTTACCACCGTTATTAACGCAATTAAGCGAGAACTTCAGCAACAACGCCCGCGCCAACGGTACGGCCGCCTTCGCGGATTGCGAAACGCAGACCCTGGTCCATCGCGATTGGGTGGATCAGCTCAACGGTCATTTTGATGTTGTCGCCTGGCATTACCATCTCAACGCCTTCTGGCAGTTCGATGTTGCCGGTCACATCAGTAGTACGGAAGTAGAACTGTGGACGGTAGCCTTTGAAGAACGGAGTATGACGGCCGCCTTCGTCTTTAGACAGTACGTACACTTCTGATACGAACTTGGTGTGTGGCTTGATGGTGCCTGGCTTAGCCAGAACCTGACCACGCTGGATCTCTTCACGCTTGATACCGCGCAGCAGAACACCACAGTTCTCGCCTGCCTGACCCTGGTCCAGCAGTTTGCGGAACATTTCAACACCGGTACAGGTAGATTTAGCAGTCGCTTTGATACCAACGATTTCTACTTCGTCGCCCACTTTCACGATGCCGCGCTCAACACGACCGGTAACAACGGTACCACGGCCAGAGATTGAGAATACGTCTTCGATTGGCAGCAGGAACGGCAGATCGATAGCACGTACTGGATCTGGAATGTAAGTATCCAGGTGACCAGCCAGCTCAACGACTTTCGCTTCCCACTCAGCGTCGCCTTCCAGCGCTTTCAGCGCAGAACCGCGTACGATTGGGGTATCGTCGCCTGGGAAGTCGTACTGAGACAGCAGATCGCGAACTTCCATCTCAACCAGTTCCAGCAGCTCTTCGTCATCAACCATGTCGCACTTGTTCAGGAACACGATGATGTAAGGAACGCCAACCTGACGGCCCAGCAGGATGTGCTCACGGGTCTGAGGCATTGGGCCATCAGTCGCAGCAACAACCAGGATCGCGCCGTCCATCTGCGCAGCACCGGTGATCATGTTTTTCACATAGTCGGCGTGGCCTGGGCAGTCAACGTGTGCGTAGTGACGGGTCGGGGTTTCATATTCAACGTGAGAGGTGTTGATGGTGATACCACGAGCCTTCTCTTCTGGCGCGTTATCGATCTGATCGAATGCACGAGCCTGGCCGCCGTAGGTTTTAGCCAGAACGGTGGTGATGGCTGCAGTCAGGGTGGTTTTACCGTGGTCAACGTGACCGATGGTGCCCACGTTTACGTGCAGTTTGTTACGTTGAAATTGCTCTTTCGCCATGGCGATAATCCTTACGTTATGCCTTCATCAGTGATGAAGGCATCAGTTCACAATTTTTAAACCGTAGCCTTATTTGCTACGAGCTTCAATAACGGCCTGAGCGACGTTGTTCGGCGCATCATCGTACTTCAGGAACTCCATGGAGTAAGAAGCACGGCCTTTGGTCAGAGAACGCAACTGAGTCGCGTATCCGAACATTTCAGACAGCGGAACTTCAGCGTGAATCTGAACGCCAGTCGCGTTAGATTCCTGACCTTTCAGCATACCACGACGGCGGCTCAGGTCACCGATAACGTCACCGGTGTTCTCTTCTGGGGTTTCTACTTCAACCTTCATGATTGGCTCAAGCAGAACCGGCTGTGCTTTCTTAAAGCCATCTTTGAAGGCGATAGAAGCGGCCAGTTTAAACGCCAGCTCAGAGGAGTCAACGTCATGGTAAGAACCGAAGTGCAGACGCACGCCCAGATCAACTACCGGGTAACCGGCCAGTGGACCAGACTTCAGCTGCTCCTGGATACCTTTATCAACCGCAGGGATGTATTCACCAGGAATCACACCACCTTTGATATCGTTGACAAATTCGTAGCCTTTCGGATTCGAACCCGGCTCCAGTGGGTACATGTCGATAACAACATGACCGTACTGACCACGACCACCAGACTGCTTGGCGTGTTTACCTTCGATATCGGTAACTTTAGAGCGAATCGCTTCGCGGTAAGCAACCTGAGGTTTACCGACGTTCGCTTCAACGTTGAATTCACGCTTCATGCGGTCAACGATGATGTCGAGGTGCAGCTCACCCATACCAGCGATGATGGTCTGGTTAGACTCTTCGTCAGTCCATACGCGGAATGACGGGTCTTCTTTCGCCAGACGACCCAGAGCCAGACCCATTTTTTCCTGGTCAGCTTTGGTTTTCGGCTCAACGGCGATAGAAATTACCGGCTCAGGGAATTCCATACGCTCCAGAATGATCGGGTTAGATGGATCACACAGGGTATCACCGGTGATCACGTCTTTCAGACCGATTGCTGCAGCGATGTCGCCTGCGCGAACTTCGCTGATCTCTTCACGTTTGTTGGCGTGCATCTGAACGATACGACCGAAACGCTCACGTGCAGATTTCACGGAGTTCAGTACGGTATCGCCCGAGTTAACCACACCCGAGTAAACGCGGAAGAAGGTCAGGTTACCTACGAACGGGTCGTTGGCAATTTTGAACGCCAGCGCAGAGAACGGCTCGTCGTCAGTTGCGTGACGCTCAGCCGGGGTATCTTTACCGTCGTCCAGGATACCGTTGATCGCCGGAACGTCAGTTGGTGCTGGCAGATATTCAACCACTGCATCCAGCATCGCCTGAACACCTTTGTTCTTAAATGCAGAACCACAGGTCACGAGGATGATCTCGTTGTTCAGTACGCGCTTACGCAGAGCAGATTTGATCTCTTCTTCAGACAGTTCTTCACCGCTAAAGAATTTCTCCATCAGCTCTTCAGAAGCTTCAGCAGCTGCTTCAATCAGCTTGCCACGCCACTCTTCAGCCAGTTCCTGCAACTCAGCACGGATATCTTCGTAAACGAAGGTAGTACCCTGATCGGCGTCGTTCCAGTTGATCTCTTTCATCTTGATCAGGTCAACAACACCGGTGAAGTTCTCTTCTGCGCCGATAGCCAGCTGCAGTGGAACCGGAGTCGCGCCCAGACGTGATTCGATCTGACCAACAACTTTCAGGAAGTTCGCACCCATACGGTCCATTTTGTTAACGAACGCGATACGTGGAACTTTATATTTGTTTGCCTGACGCCATACGGTTTCAGACTGCGGCTGCACGCCACCTACTGCACAGTAAACCATTACTGCGCCGTCGAGCACACGCATAGAACGTTCTACTTCGATGGTGAAGTCAACGTGTCCCGGGGTGTCGATGATGTTGATGCGGTGCGGCTCAAACTGCTTCGCCATACCTGACCAGAACGCAGTGGTCGCTGCAGAGGTGATGGTAATACCACGCTCCTGCTCCTGCGCCATCCAGTCCATGGTTGCAGCGCCATCGTGCACTTCACCGATTTTGTGGTTAACACCGGTGTAGAACAGGATACGCTCGGTGGTAGTGGTTTTACCGGCGTCAATGTGTGCGCTGATACCGATGTTACGGTAGCGCGCAATGGGTGTTGTACGAGCCATTTGATTCCTCTGATTCTCGGACGTTCAATGTAAGTCGACCCCAGCGGGTTGGCTGAATGAGCGCCCGCTGGTTTAACAACAACTACGTGGCGATTACCAGCGGTAGTGTGCGAACGCCTTGTTGGCTTCAGCCATACGGTGAACGTCTTCACGTTTCTTCACTGCAGTACCTTTGTTTTCTGCAGCGTCAGAAAGTTCGTTCGCCAGGCGGAGAGCCATCGATTTATCACCGCGTTTACGAGCAGCTTCTACGATCCAACGCATTGCCAGGGCATTACGACGAACCGGACGGACTTCAACTGGAACCTGGTAGGTTGAACCACCAACGCGACGTGACTTAACTTCGACAGTCGGACGTACGTTTTCGAGTGCAACTTCGAAAGCTTCCAGACCATCTTTACCAGCACGTTGAGCCAGGGTATCAAGTGCGGTATAGACGATTGATTCAGCAGTAGATTTTTTACCATCTACCATCAGGATATTTACAAATTTAGCCAGCAGCTCTGATCCGAACTTAGGATCCGGCAGAATTTTACGCTGACCAATGACGCGACGACGTGGCATGGAAATACTCCGTTGTTAATTCAGGATTGTCCAAAACTCTACGAGTTTATTTTGACATTAAAGTTAAAACGTTTGGCCTTACTTAACGGAGAACCATTAAGCCTTTGGCTTCTTCACGCCGTACTTGGAGCGAGCCTGCTTACGGTCTTTAACACCTGAGCAGTCCAGCGCGCCACGAACGGTGTGGTAACGCACACCTGGCAGGTCTTTTACACGACCGCCACGGATCAGGATCACGGAGTGCTCCTGCAGGTTATGACCTTCACCGCCGATGTAGGAGGTGACTTCAAAACCGTTAGTCAAACGCACACGGCAGACTTTACGCAGTGCGGAGTTTGGTTTTTTCGGGGTAGTGGTGTAAACACGAGTACAAACACCACGTTTTTGCGGGCAAGCTTCCAGCGCCGGCACGTTGCTTTTAGCAACCTGACGAACGCGTGGTTTGCGAACCAGCTGGTTAACTGTTGCCATTAAATAGCTCCTGGATTTAGCTTTTGCTTCGTAAACACGTAATAAATCGCCTCGTATTACTACGAGGAGGCAGAATTTTAGGGCTGTGCCCATAGGGTGTCAAGAAATAACCAGGTTTTACCCTTCACCAGGCCACTTGTTGTGGATGCTTCGTCGTCAGCGTAACGAAACCAGTATAGTTCAGACGCGACACATTGGTCGAAATTTGCGCAGTCAGCCCGCGCGCCATCACGTCTTCTTCTAATACCCACAGCGTGGCAGGCGACGCCAGCAGCTGCTGCAGCTTCTGACTGCCTGCCAGCGCGGCCGTCACACCATCCTGTAACAGCAGCACGTCATCGCCCTCCTGTAACAGCAGCAGCAGGCTATCGAAATCGCATTGCCAGGGAGAGTGCAGCAGGGTGTAGAGCATGGTCAGTTCTCAGAAACGGAGGATACGGTCATAAGTTGCCAGCGTCTGGCGCAGCGCGGCAGGTTCCAGCAGCTGCGCATCCAGCACGCGCACTGCCGTGAGGCTCAGGCCACGTGCCAGCAGTGACGCCTGACAGATATAGCAGCGATCGATGTCGTATAGCGCCAGCACGCCAAAGGTCGCAATATAGTCACGCGCCAGAATCTGCGCCGGCTGCTGATCGCGGTTGAGCTGCAGCACGCCGTCGCCAATAAAGAACAGGCCGATATCCTCGCTCAGCGCGCCGGTCGCCAGCACGGCATCCAGCCCTTCCCGGCCAGCACTGCTGCCGTGCGGAGCCTGCGTAAACAGAAACGCCACACGGTTCATCAGAACTGCACCAGTCGATCGCAGCTCAGGGCGGCTTCCGCCAGCGCGCCCAGGCCGCTAAGGGTAAATCCGGGCTGCAGATTGCTGGCCGCCAGCTGCAGGCGCGCTGCCTCCTGCGCATCGGTCACGCCGCGCCGCAACGCGGCTGCCACACAGATATTCAGCGCCGCGCCACTGTCGTCGCGCAGCTGCTGCCAGGCGCGCACCATGTCCACTTCATCGCTGGCCGGCGCGCTGAGCTGGTTAGCATTCAGCACGCCCTCGCGGTAAAAGAACACGCTTTCCAGCTGATGTCCCTGTGCCAGCAGCGCACGGGCAAACAGCAGCGCGCTACTGGCGTGCTGTGTGCCGTAAGCCGGCCCGGTCACCAGCAGCGTGTAGCGCATTAGCGATCCTGCCCCTGCAGATCGCCACTCTTAAACTGGCGGATATACAGATACACGGTGTGCTTAGAAATATTGAGGCGATCGGCCACCTGGTTAATGGCGTCCTTAATATCGAAAATGCCCTTCTCGTACAGATTGAGGACGATCTGGCGATTCTTGGCGTTATTCGACACGTTGCGGTCGGCGCTCACCTCTTCAATAGTGAACTCCAGCGTCTGGGTGACCAGATCCTCTACCGAGCTGGCAAAGTTGACGTTGGAATCCACCTGCTGCGTTTCCGGCGGCATGAAAGTCGACATAATCTGCGAAAACGGTACGTCCAGGTTCATATTGATGCACAGCAGGCCAATCACCCGCTGCTGCCGGTTACGAATCGCAATGGTT
The DNA here is from genome assembly GCF_059730845.1 of gamma proteobacterium symbiont of Scutellera amethystina. Taxonomy (NCBI): domain Bacteria; kingdom Pseudomonadati; phylum Pseudomonadota; class Gammaproteobacteria; species gamma proteobacterium symbiont of Scutellera amethystina. The sequence goes on along the minus strand of NZ_AP035935.1, from coordinate 368,723 downwards.
ACCGACTTCATCAGTACACCACTTTTGGCCCGCGTGAAGTAGGCGCGCGACACATTGCTCTCCGCGCCGTGCATATCATGCAGCATGCGCAGCGCCAGATCGGTAATCGGGGAACCCACTTTGCGGCCGGTATGTTCGCCGTTGGCGATACGCACGGCGGAGCATTTAAGATCTTCCAGCGAGTGCAGCACGATTTCGCAGTGCGAGCCAATCAGCATCGCCAGACCGTCGACCACCGCTTCGTAGGATTTAAGAATATCGTAGTCTGCTTGTTCGAACGGACGCTGCTCCAGTAAATCGAAGTCAGTCAGTTCGCCGGGATTGAATGGATTAGACATCGAAGACATTACCCTAAATGGCTGGAGCCTGTCTCGACAGCATTGGGGCAGACTCATCTTATGATCATTGTGCAGGCGCTAGTCTGGCAAATGTCGCCGTTTTTAGCCAGAGCTTTACTCATCGCGCCGCAAATTCAGGATGAGCGAAAACAAAACCGCCGCCCGAAGGCGGCGGTGCAAGTCAGCTTACTGCGCTTTCTTGTCAGCAGCGGCCGGAGCCTGCGCTTTCTCATCGGCTTTCGGCGCCGGCTTGATGTCGAGCAGTTCAACATCGAACACCAGCGTTGAGTTGGCCGGAATACCCGGCACGCCGTTTTTGCCGTAAGCCAGGTTCGGTGGGATCACCAGCTTGATCTTACCGCCTTTCTTCACGTGCTTCAGACCTTCGGTCCAGCCCGGGATTACGCCGTCCAGACGGAACGACAGCGGCTCGCCGCGCGTGTAAGAGTTGTCGAACTCAGTGCCGTCAATCAGCGTACCTTTGTAGTTAACCACCACGGTATCGCTGTCTTTCGGGGTTTCACCGCTGCCCTCTTTCTCTACCTGATACAGCAGGCCAGATTCGGTTTTCTTCACGCCCTTCTCTTTGGCGAACTTGTCCGCGTAAGCGGTGCCTTTGTCGGCATTCTCTTTCGCGTCTTTTTCCATCTTCGCCTGAGCGGCCCCTTTCACGCGGCCTTCAAACGCCTGCAGCGTCTGCTCAATCTCTTCGTCAGACAGCTTGCTCTTGCCGCCAAACGCATCCTGAACACCGGCAATCAGCTGGTCTTTGTCCAGTTTGATACCCAGTTTCTCCTGCTCCTTCAGAGAGTTGTCCATGTAGCGACCCAGGGAGGCGCCCAGCGCATAGGCTGACTGCTGGTCTTCGTTTTTGAAGGCAGCATTTTTCGGCGCCTGTGGCGCAGCCTGCGCTGCGTCAGCCGGTGCCGCAGTGGTTTCTGCTGCCATTGCCAGCGGTGCATTCAGCGCGACGGCCATGGTGGTAGCTAACAATGTGACTTTAAACAGTGATTTCATCCTTTCTCCAAAACCGAAGCTTCAAAACCTCGGGAATCATTGCGGACAGTGGCCCACACTATAACTTTACGTGGCAGTGGCGAACACTCCCACAGTGTAATTACCCGGTCAACCTCCGACCTTTTTTGCTTCAGGAAGTTTCATCAGAGATATAGGCGCAACGCGGGAATTCAATGCATACGCCAGACCGAAGGTGAAATATCAGGTGATTCTGACACGAAAGACCGTAGAATCACGCCCGACAAGATCAACGCGCAGCACCGTGACAGGAGGAGTGATGATGCAACAACCAGAATGGGATCAACGCCTTGAGGCGCTGGAGAGCAAGCTGGCTTTCCAGGAACATACCATTGAGCAGCTCAATCAGACGGTGGTTCAGCACGAGCTGGAAATGAGTAAACTGCGTGAGCAGGTGCGTCTGCTGGTGGATAAAGTGAAGGCCGCCGCCCCGTCCATGGTCGCTTCGCAAGCGGAAGAGACCCCGCCGCCGCACTATTAATATCGCGTGCTTTGCTGCCCAATAAAAAGGCCACCCGCAGGTGGCCTTTTTACGCTTAGTGGTTGCAGCCGCAACCACCGTGGCCGCCGCAGCCGCCGTGACCGTGCTCATGATCGTGACCATGGTCGTGGTCGTGGTCATGATGATGGCCGTCAGCGCCATGAACGTGGCCGTGAGCGATCTCTTCTTCCGTGGCTTCACGGATAGCAACCACTTCCACATTGAAGTTCAGGTTCTGACCCGCCAGCATGTGGTTACCGTCAACCACCACGTGCTCATCTTCCACTTCGGTGATCTCGACCGGCACCGGGCCCTGGTCGGTTTCTGCCAGGAAGCGCATGCCAACCTGCAGCTCGTCAACGCCCATGAACACGTCTTTCGGTACACGCTGCACCAGGTTGTCATCGTACTGGCCGTACGCGTCGTTTGCCGGGATATGCACGTCAAACTTGTCGCCGACCGCGTGATTTTCCAGCGCTTTTTCCAGACCAGAAATCAGGGAACCATGACCGTGCAGATAATCCAACGGCGCACTCACCGGTGACTCGTCAACCAACACACCGTCTTCGGTACGAACCTGATACGCCAGGCTCACCACCAGGTCTTTTGCTACTTTCATGATATCTCCTAACCGTTGAGAACAAAGAATCCCGTCTCATTGGTCTATTCTCGCGTGCAATAACCAACCAGAAAGGTTCAGTACTGAGGATGCCAACAGTGCTGTTGGACCATACTGCTCAGCGTTAATGGCGCCGATTGTAGCGGAATTCAATACCGCTGTAAGGCTAAGCTTAAAAAAAGCTGCGCCATCGCGCTACTCCGGATGAAAAATGCCAATCACTTGCTCAGTGCTGCGAACCTGATCGCGCGCCTGCTTGTCCGCCTCACGCATCTGGTGGCCGCACTTCACGCACTCCACCACATCGACATTGTTTTCACGCCACATCGCCAGCGTGTCTTTCTCCTGACAGTGCGGACAAACCGCACCGGCAATAAAACGTTTACGCATAGTCTTTCCTGCCCGTTATCAGAACGGATACGTTAAGTGTAGCCCTACTCATCATCCCAGCCGTCAAACTGCCGTTTTTCATGCTGCATTTCACGCTGGAAAATGTCCTCCAGCTCGCGTCGCGCCTCACGCACGCGTGAAACCTGCACGCTGTCGTCGTGGCTCGGCACCAGTTCACGCAGCATGCGCATATCCAGCCGGCGGAAGTGCTGCTGCGCGCGCTGCGCCTGATGCGGATGCATGCCCAGTGATATCAGCGCTTTGCGGCCTAACTCCAGCGCACTGGAGAAGGTTTCACGCGAGAACAGCGTGACGCCCGCCTGCAGCAGCTCATGCGCCTCGACACGACCGCGCGCCCGCGCCAGGATCTCCAGTTGCGGGAAGTGCTGCTGGCACAAGTGCACGATGGTCATCGAATCTTCCGGATCGTTACAGGTGATGACAATCGACTGCGCATTCTCCGCCCCGGCGGCACGCAGTAGCTCGAGCTCAGTGGCATCGCCATAGTAAACCTTGTAGCCATATTTGCGCATCAGGCTGACCGCCGAGATATCGCGCTCCAGCACGGTGATGCGCTTGTTGTTGGCCATCAGCAAACGCCCGACCACCTGACCAAAACGGCCAAAGCCCACCACAATCACCTGAGGCTGATCGTCCTCGACAAACGGCTTTTCGCCGTCCTCTTCCGGTTCGTTAAAGCGGCGCGCCAGAATCTTATCCACGCCCTGCATCAGCAGCGGCGTGGTCATCATCGACAGCGTCACCGTGACCAGCAGCAGCGGCAGCTGATCGCCGCTGAACAGTTTTGCCGACGACGCCGCCGAAAACAGCACGAAGGCGAATTCACCGCCCTGACTCAGCACGCCGGCAAACTGCAGACGCTCCGAACTGCGCAGGCCATAAATGCGCGCCAGCACATAGAGCACCAGCGTTTTCACCGCCACCAGCAGCACCACGCCGATCAGAATTTCGAGGATGTGGGTATAAAGCACGCCGAGGTTGAGCGCCATGCCCACCGAAATAAAGAACAGCCCGAGCAGCAGCCCTTTAAACGGCTCAATGGCAACTTCCAGTTCGTGGCGATACTCACTCTCTGCCAGCAGAATACCGGCGATGAACGTCCCCAGCGCCATCGACAGGCCCAGCGCATCCATAAACAGCGCCGAACCGAGCACCAGCAGCAGCGAGGCGGCGGTAAACACTTCCCGCACGCCGGACGCGGCGATGAAACGGAAAATCGGCCGCAGCAAATAGCGTCCGCCCACCAGCATACCGGCGAATGCCAGCACCTTCATGCCCACCTTGAGCCAGTCGACATGGCCACTGTCGCTGCCGGCCAGCAGCGGTACCAGCGCCAGCGCCGGAATCACCGCCAGGTCCTGGAACAGCAGCACCGAGAAGCCCAGCTGCCCCGCTTCGCTACGGTTCATGCCTTTGTCGCGCATCAGCTGCAGCGCCATGGCGGTCGAGGACATCGCCAGGCCGATACCGCCAATCACCGCGGCCTGCCAGCTGAAGTCGGTCAGCCACAGCAGCACGCCGAGGATCGCTGCCGAAACCAGCACCTGCGCGGCACCGACGCCAAAAATAGAGCGCCGCAGCGCCCACAGCTTGGCCGGGTTCAGCTCCAGCCCGATGATAAACATCAGGAACACCACGCCAAGCTCCGAGAAGTGCAGAATCTCGTCCACATCGCTGATGAAGCCCAGCCCCCACGGGCCAATGGCGATACCGGCCAGCAGATAGCCCAGCACCGCACCAATGCCGAGCCGGGCGGCAATCGGCACCACCAGCACCGCCGCCACCAGATAAATCACGCCGGCGGTGAGTAACGTTTCGCCTTGCATCACACTCCTCCGTTCGGCAGCGGTGACGCCAGCCAGTCGCCATAGGCGCGCGCAAAATTGCGCAGCACCTCGGGTGTCTGACGACGCGCCCAGTAAATCACCATCGGCGTCAGCCAGTGCATGCGACACATCTGCGCCGTCAGCTCAAACGGTCGCATAATGTCGCTCATCGGGTAGCGATTGAGGCCGCTGTGGTGATACGCCGTCTCCGGCTCACCGGTCGTGACCACGCTGCGCCAGTATTTACCTTCCAGCGCATTACCGTCCTGGCCGCTGGCAAAGCCGCGCGACAGCACGCGATCCAGCCACTCTTTCAGCAGTGCCGGACAGCTATAGGTATAAAGTGGATGCTGAAACACCACGATTTGATGGTCGCGCAGCAGTTGCTGCTCGTAATGAATATCAATAAAGAAATCCGGATAGTGGGCGTATAAATCGTGCACCGTGACGTGGTCCAGTTCCATAGCCGACTGCAGCAAAACCCGATTAGCAATCGAATCCTGTGATTCCGGATGGGCGTAAAGCAGCAATATTTTGGGCGGCTGCGACATCGTTCCCCTCCAAAGCGTCGTCACCGCGGCGGAATTCCGCTACCATGCTCGACGCAACAAACATTATCGAATTATGTTGCCGATAAATTAACATATTCTGACGATACGGCGCTTATGATTGTCTTTTCCGCATTACAAATCCGTCGCGGCACTAATGTGCTGCTGGATAACGCAACGGCCACCATTAACCCGGGGCAAAAAGTCGGCCTGGTGGGTAAAAACGGCTGCGGTAAATCCACGCTGCTGTCACTGCTGAAGGGTGAAATCAGCAGCGATGCCGGCAACGTCACCTTCCCCGGCAACTGGGCGCTGGCGTGGGTGAATCAGGAAACCCCGGCGCTGAGTAAAGCCGCGCTGGAATATGTTATCGACGGCGACCGCGAATATCGTCAGCTCGAATCCGAATTAGCGGCAGCTAATGCGCGCGACGATGGCAACGCCATTGCGCTGCTGCACGGCAAGCTGGACGCTATTCAGGCGTGGAGCATACACGCACGCGCCGCCAGTCTGCTGCACGGATTGGGCTTCAGCCAGGAACAATTAATGCGGCCGGTGAGCGACTTCTCCGGCGGCTGGCGTATGCGTCTCAACCTTGCTCAGGCACTGGTATGCCGTTCCGACCTGCTGCTGCTCGATGAACCGACCAACCACCTCGATCTCGACGCGGTGATCTGGCTGGAGCGCTGGCTGAAGAGCTATACCGGCACGCTGATCCTGATCTCGCACGACCGCGACTTCCTCGACCCGGTGGTGGACAAAATCATCCATATCGAACAGCAGACGATGTTCGAATACACCGGCAACTACAGCTCGTTCGAGCGCCAGCGCGTGGCCAAACTGGCGCAGCAGCAGGCGCTGTACCAGAGCCAGCAGGAAAAAGTCACCCACCTGCAAAAGTACATCGATCGCTTCCGCGCGCAGGCTACCAAAGCCAAACAGGCGCAGAGCCGCATCAAGATGCTGGAGCGCATGGAGCTGATTGCCCCGGCGCACGTCGATAACCCGTTCAGCTTCAGCTTCCGCGCGCCGGAGAGTCTGCCTAACCCAATCCTGAAAATGGAGCAGGTTTCAGCGGGGTACGGTGAGCGGGTGATTCTGGATGCCATCAAACTCAACCTGGTGCCGGGTTCACGCATCGGCCTGCTGGGGCGTAACGGTGCCGGTAAATCCACGCTGATCAAACTGCTGGCAGGCGAGCTGGAGCCGCTGGCGGGCAAAGTGGGTCTGGCGAAAGGGATCAAACTGGGTTACTTCGCGCAGCATCAGCTTGAGTATCTGCGCGCCGATGAGTCGCCGCTGCAGCATCTGGCGCGCATCGCCCCGAAAACGCTGGAGCAGCAGCTGCGTGACTACCTGGGCGGCTTTGGTTTCCAGGGCGATAAAGTCAGCGAAGCCACCGAGCGTTTCTCCGGCGGCGAGAAAGCGCGACTGGTGCTGGCGCTGATCGTCTGGCAGCGGCCGAATCTGCTGCTGCTCGACGAACCAACCAACCACCTCGATTTGGATATGCGCCAGGCGCTGACCGAAGCGCTGATCGACTTTGAAGGCGCACTGGTGGTGGTGTCGCACGATCGTCATCTTCTGCGTTCGACCACCGACGATCTTTACCTGGTGCACGACCGCAAAGTGGATGTGTTCGATGGCGATCTGGATGATTATCAGCAGTGGCTGAGCGACCTGCAGAAGCAGGAAACGCAGCAGGATGCCGCGCCAAAGCAGGACAACGCCAACAGCGCGCAGTCCCGCAAAGATCAAAAGCGCCGCGACGCCGAACTGCGCGCGCAGACGCAGCCGCTGCGCAAAGAGATCGAAAAGCTGGAGAAGCAGATGGCCAAATGGCAGACGCAGCTCAGCGAAGCCGAAGCACAGCTGGCCGACAGCGCCATTTACGAGCAAAACCGTAAGGCCGATTTAACCGCCGCCCTGCAGCGCCAGGCGGAGAGCAAATCGGCGCTGGAAGAGGTCGAAATGGCGTGGCTGGAGGCGCAGGAGCAGCTGGAGCAGATGCTCGCGGGGTAAAGGTGCGCGATGAGGTCATAGAGGGTGCGCGATGATGCCCTCACTCTGACCCTCTCCCATAGGGAGAGGGAATAAACCTTACTCCCGCGCTGGAACAGCCTCCTCCCACAGGAGAGGGAACAAACCTTAATCCGCCTTACCTGCTACGCACCGTCGGCCCCCTCTCCCGCTGGCGGGAGAGGGTTGGGGTGAGGGCAATCAACGCTCCGAAATCACACCGGCACATCCCCTAACACCGTCGCGCGATGCATCACGCGCCGCGCCGGATAATAATCCGCGTTGGCATAATGCTGCGTCACGCGGTTATCCCAGATTGCCACGTCATTCGGCTGCCAGCGCCAGCGCACCTGAAACTCCGGCTTGGTGGCGTGCGCAAACAGATAGCCCAGCAGCGCCTCGCTCTCCTTCTCGCTTACGCCCAGCAGCCTGGTGGTAAAACCTTCATTAACAAACAGCGCCTTGCGTCCACTCACCGGATGGGTGCGGATCACCGGATGCTGCACCGGCGGATGCTTCGCCACGGCCTGCTGCCAGCGCTGATGCTCCTCTTCCGTCTTACGGTACTTATACTCCTGGAACGATTTCTTAAAGTCGTGTTCCGCCTGCAGGCCACTCAGCAGCTGTTTGAACGGCTCTGACAGCGCCTCGTAAGCGGCAATTCCGCTGGTCCACAGCGTATCGCCACCGCTCTCCGGCAGCAGCTTTGAGGCCAGAATGGCGATCGCCGGCGGCGTCTGAATAAAGGTGACGTCGGTATGCCAGTTATCGTTGTCCGGCGGATTATCCTGATGCGTATCCAGCACGATAATCTCTTCCACGCCTTCGGCATGCGGATAAACCGGATGAATGTGCAAATCGCCGAAGCGGATCGCCAGCGCGCGCTGCTGCTCCGGCGTAATGCGCTGATCGCGCAGAAACAGCACCTGGTGACGCAACAGACCGTGATAAAGCTGCTCAAACTGCGCGTCACTCAGCGGACGGCTGAGATCGACATCGCTGACCTGCGCCCCGATATACGGACCCAGCGCGGTAAAATTCACTCGTTCGTTCATTGCTGTTCTCCATTCCAGGGCGTCAGTCGGCGCTGTAGCGCACGTAAACCCAGTTCTAAACTAAAGGCAATCAGGGCGATCACCGCGATGCCCGCCAGCACCACATCGGTGGCGAGAAACTCCCCAGCCGACTGCACCATAAAGCCCAGTCCGCGCGTCGCGGCAATCAGTTCGGCCGCCACCAGCGTGGACCAGCCCACGCCCAGGCCGATGCGCAGACCGGTGAGAATCTCCGGCAACGCTCCGGGCAGAATGACAAAACGCAGCAGCTGCCCGCGCGTCGCCCCCAGCGCCTGAGCCGCGCGGATCCGCACCTGCTGCGTATTCTTCACGCCGGCCAGGGTGGATAAAGTCACCGGCGCGAAAATTGCCAGATAAATCAGTAAAATCTTTGAGGTTTCGCCAATGCCAAACCAAATCACCATCAGCGGCAAATAGGCCAGCGGCGGTACCGGTCGATAGAGTTCAATCAGCGGATCGAGCAGCCCGCGCACCGCCGGGCTAAGCCCCATGGCAATGCCCACCGGAATGCCGATCAGCGCGGCAAAGAACAGCGCCACCAGCATGCGCGTCAGGCTGGCACCAAGGTGCTGCCATAGCGTGGCATCCATAAAGCCCTGCGGACCGGCAATAACCAGCAGCTTATGCAGCACCTGCTGTGGTGGCGGCAGGAACAAGGGCGCAATCAGCCCCAGCGCGGTCACGCCCCACCACAGCAGCAGCAGCACGGCCACGCTCAGCAGGCTCAGCGACAGCTGGCGGGAAAACGGCCAGCGCAGGCGACGAACGCGGGACGTCCGGCGCTTGTCATCAATAACGGCACTCATACAAACGCCTCCCGCTGCGCGAATACCTGGTTCAGGACATACTCACGTCGTTCGATAAATGCCGGATCGGATTTGATGCTGCGGCACGGCTCGCCCGCGGCGAAGCGCTGACCAAAGTCGAGCTTCAGCCGCTCCACCACGCGACCCGGACCCGGCGACAGCAGCACCAGTTCGCTGGCGAGAAAGACGGCTTCTTCGATGTCATGGGTGATCAGCAGAATCTGCTTGCCGGTATCGCGCCATAACGTCAGCAGCAGCGTCTGCATCTGCTCGCGCGTGAAGGCATCCAGCGCACCGAACGGCTCATCTAACAGCAGCAGCTGCGGATCAGCGGCCAGCGCACGGGCAATCCCCACGCGCTGACGCTGACCCCCAGAGAGCTGCCAGATAAAACGCTTTTCTGCGCCCTCGAGCCCGACCTTACGGATCAGACGGCGGGCGATCGCGTGCCGTTCAGCTTTTGCCATGCCCGCCAGCTGCAGGCCGAACGCCACGTTATCGATGACGTTACGCCACGGTAGTAGCCCTTCGTTCTGAAAGACCACGCCGCGCTCTGCGCCCGGTCCGCGTACCGGCTTGCCATCCAACGTGATACTGCCGGACTCCAGCGGCAGAAAGCCGGCGATCAAGTTCAGCAGCGTGGTTTTGCCACAGCCGGACGGCCCCAGCACCACCAGCAATTCGCGGCTGGCCAGCTGCAGATTGATATCCTGCAGCGCCGGTTGCCCGGCGTAACGTGCGTTGAGATGGGTGATGCTGAGCATAAGGCCTCCGTTATTTGGCTAAGGGGGCAACAAAGCGCGTGGTGACAAAGCTGCTGTAGTCACTGGCGGCATCCGGCACTTTGCCCTGCTCTTTCAGAAACTGTGCGGTATCGACAATCGCCTTGTTGACTGGTTTGCCCAGCTGTTCCACCTGCTGCTGCGCCGTCAGGTAGGTGTTGCCTTTCACCAGTCCGGGAACGTCACTTTCCGGCACGCCGCTCAGGCGCGACAGCTTGCTGAGGTTATCCGGCTGCTGCAGCCACTGTTCCGGATTGGCGATATAGGCCTGCTGCGCGGCAATCGCGCTGCGGGCGAAAGCGGTGACCACTTCAGGATGCTGCCGGGCAAAATCCTTGCGCACCACCCAGACGTCGAGCGTCGGTGAGCCCCACTGCCCGACCTGCGACGAGTCGGTCAGCACCTTGCCGTCTTTCTCCAGTTCATTGACGGCGGGTGCCCAGACATAGGCGCCGTCGATATCACCGCGCTGCCAGGCAGCAATGATCGCCGGTGGCTGCAGATTAACCAGTTGCACCTGGGTCGGTTTGATGCCCCAGTGTTTCAGCGCAGCCAGCAGGCTGTAATGGGTGGTGGAGATGAAGGGAACAGCAATGCGTTTGCCGATCAAATCTTTGGGTGAGCTGATGCCTTTTTTCACCACCAGCGCTTCAGAATTGCCCAGCTGTGAAGCCAGCAGGAAAGCTTCAATCGGCAGCTGCTGCGTGGCAGCCACCGCCAGCGGGCTGGAACCGATGTTGCCAATTTGCACATCGCCCGAGGCTAACGCACGCAGGACGCTGGCGCCGCTGTCGAATTTGCGCCAGTCAACCGTGGCACCGCTCTCTTTGGCAAAGGTATTGTCAGCCTGCGCCACTTTGGCCGGTTCCGCCGACGTCTGATAAGCCACGGTCACATTGACCGCCTGCGCCTGAAAGGTCATCAGCGCTAACGCGGCTGCTACCGCGCTTATTGTTTTGGTTACTGCCATCATCATGCACCCCAATGTTGAGTCGTGACGGCAGTGTCGCCAGCAGCAATGATTTCATAAAGGAATTAAAAATTATCCCTAATAAAAATCGGTTCTTAGATCAACATCGGGTAACGCTATGCAAAAAGTGCAAATACAAAACCGCTGGTGTGGAAGAAATATGTCAGGCGCTCACATGCCGACTGTGGTATTGATCTCGTCTTGATTTTTTCCCCCTTTTACAGCGGTACTGGCCTCCATGTCGATTGAGAAAGTTGCGCGCCTCGCGGGCGTGTCGAAAGCCACGGTTTCACGGGTGTTAAACCAGCATCCTGGCGTCCGGCCAGATACGCGTAAACGGGTGCTGGCCGCAATTAATGTGTGCGAATACCAGCCCAACCTGCTGGCGCGCCAGCTGCGTACCGCGCAAAGCAACATGTTGCTGGTGCTGATTTCCGATATCACCAATCCGTTCTGTTCACGGGTGGTGCAGGGCATCGAGGCGGAGGCCGAAGCGCACGGCTATCACATCCTGTTATGTAATTCCGCGTCACAGCTGCGGCGCGAAACCGCCTATCTGGCACTGCTGGCCGGCAAAGTGGTGGATGGGGTGATCACCATGGACGCCGCGGCCTGCCTGCAGGGACTGAAAGAGTTGATTGGTGATGCGCCGTGGGTGCAGTGTGCGGAGTACGATCCCTCGGTTAACGCCTCCAGCGTCACCATCGATAACCGTCAGGCGGCCTATGACACGGTGCATTATCTGGCCGGCAAAGGGCGTCAGCGCATTGCGCTGGTCAACTGTGATATGCGCTATCTCTATTCGCACCAGCGCGAAAGCGGCTATCGCGACGCCATCACGCAGCTGGGGCTTGACTGGCACGGCGTCGCTTACGCCAGCGACATCTCCTGCGAAGCGGGCAGCGCGGCGCTGCGCGAACTGCTAACGCAGCCAGAGCGGCCGGATGCGGTGTTTGCGGTATCAGACGTGCTGGCGGTTGGCGTGATTCACGCTGCTCTGGAGGCCGGACTGCGCGTGCCAGAGGATCTGGCGGTGGTCGGCTTTGACGGCATTCCGTTCACCAGCAGCATCAACCCGCCGCTGACCACCATTGCCCAGCCGATGAACCAGATGGGTGCCCGCAGCGTGCAGCTGCTGCTGGCGCGCATCCGTCAGCGCCAGGCGGCAGTGGTGCATGAAGTGCTGCCATGGACGCGTATTGAGCGCGCCTCCAGCTGACTCAGTGCCAGATCAACAGCACGCAGGCTGCGGTCAGCGCACCCATGGCGAGGTTGAAGATTTTCCACGCGCGCGGGCTGCGCAGTAACCGGCCAATCAGCGAGCCGAAACCCATCCAGATCACGCCGGAAACCACGTTCACCAGCGCCATACCGATGCTGATCGCCACCACGGAATGCAGATAGGCGCTGCCGGCAAGGCTAAAGCTGGCGACCGCACCCAGCGCCATCAGCCAGGCTTTCGGGTTGATCAGTTGCAGTAACCCGCCCTGCCAGAAAGGCATCTGCTTCACGCTGGCATCGTCGGTCTCCAGCGTTTCGTATTCGGCGGTGGCAATTTTCCACGCCAGCCACAGCAGGTAGAGGCTACCGGCCACTTTCAGTACCAGATGCAGTGAGGGATAGAGCAGAATCAGGCTGCCGATGCCAAACGCCACCATCAGCAACATAATCTGCATACCAATCATGATACCAATCAGCAGTGGAAAGGTGCGCAGGAAGCCAAAATTAGCACCTGAGGCGGTAAGTAACATATTATTGGGCCCTGGCGTGATGGCCGCGACCCAGAGAAAGCCCAGCATTGATAAAAAAAGACTCAGTTCCATGTATATTCGGGTGCTCCTCACCCAGAAAAGCGAACAACCCATCGAAGCTATCAGCGAGTTATGCATCAGACAAGTACTATCCCAGGCTATTTTGATCGCCCGAGCGGCGAGCGCTTTACCCCGCTGCGCGGCTTCGGCAATGCGCATCTGCAAACGCTGCTGCCGCGCCTGCTGCGCCGGCGCGTCACGCTGCGCCCGCACTGGCAGCGCCTCGATCTGCCGGACGGCGACTTCGTCGATCTGGCGTGGAGCGAAGATCCGGCACAGGCACGTCACAAGCCGCGCATGGTGCTGTTCCACGGGCTGGAAGGCAGTTTCCGCAGCCCGTATGCCCATGGGCTGATGCAGGCGTGTCAGGCGCGCGGCTGGCTGGCGGTGATCATGCATTTCCGCGGCTGCAGCGGCGAGCCTAACCGCCTGCAGCGCATCTATCACTCCGGTGAAACTGAAGATGCCACCTATTTTCTGCACTGGCTGCAGCGCGAATGGGGCACGGTGCCGACTGCGGCGGTCGGCGTTTCGCTTGGCGGCAATATGCTGGCCTGTCTGCTGGGGCTGCAGGGCACGTCGGCCCCGCTGGATGCCGCGGTCGCCATTTCCGCGCCGCTGGCGCTGGAGCCGTGCAGCCAGAAGCTGGACGTGGGCTTTTCACGCTTTTATCAGCACTACCTGCTGACCCAGCTGAAGAAAAACGCCACGCGCAAACTGCGCGCCTGGCCGGGCACGCTGCCGGTCGATCTGACGCAGCTGCGCGCCTTCCGCCGGCTGCGTGAGTTTGATGATGCGATTACCGCCCGCGCCCACGGTTTTATTGATGCGCGCGACTATTATCAGCGCGCCAGCGCCATGCCATTGCTGACCGGCGTGCGCAAGCCGCTGCTGATCATCCATGCTAAAGACGATCCCTTCATGACCGATGCGGTGATCCCGCAGCCGCAGCAGTTGTCTGCCACAATTGAGTATCAGCTGACGCAGCAAGGTGGTCACGTCGGCTTCGTGGGCGGCAGCCTGCTGCGACCCAAAATGTGGCTGGAGCAGCGCGTGCCGGACTGGCTCTCAACTTATCTGGATATGTAATTGTGATTATTCCCTGGCAAGAACTCGACCCGACAACGCTGGAAAACCTGATAGAAAGTTTTGTGCTGCGTGAAGGCACCGATTATGGCGAGCAGGAGCGCAGCCTGACGCAGAAAGTGGCCGACGTGCGCCGCCAGCTCGAGCAGGGCGAAGTGGTACTGGTGTGGTCAGAATTGCATGAATCGGTCAATATTATGCCGCGGCGGGAATTTCGCGGCTGATGCGTCAGGCGGCAATTCGTGGTAACAATGCTCATCGCCGGACTTCACAGGGAGCGCTGTTATGTCAGCCAGGCATCCAGTCATAGCCGTTACCGGTTCCAGCGGCGCCGGAACCACCACCACCAGTCTCGCCTTCCGTAAAATTTTCCAGCAGCTGGATCTGCACGCGGCGGAAGTAGAAGGCGACAGTTTCCATCGCTATACCCGTCCGGAAATGGACATGGCGATTCGTAAGGCGCGCGACCTCGGGCGTCACATCAGCTACTTTGGCCCGGAAGCCAACGACTTCGGCCTGCTGGAGCAGACTTTCCGCGACTACGGTCAGAGCGGACTCGGCCAGTCGCGCAAATATCTGCACACCTACGATGAAGCGGTGCCGTGGAATCAGGTGCCAGGCACCTTTACACCCTGGCAGCCGCTGCCGGAAAACACCGATGTGCTGTTCTATGAAGGCCTGCACGGCGGCGTGGTGACGCAGCAGCATAACGTGGCGGAACATGTCGATCTGCTGGTTGGCGTGGTACCGATTGTTAATCTGGAGTGGATTCAGAAACTGGTGCGCGACACCAGCGAGCGCGGCCATTCGCGCGAAGCGGTGATGGATTCGGTGGTGCGTTCGATGGAAGACTACATCAACTACATCACGCCGCAGTTTTCCCGCACGCACCTCAACTTCCAGCGCGTGCCGACCGTGGATACCTCGAACCCGTTTGCCGCGCGTGAAATCCCGTCGCTGGATGAGAGCTTTGTGGTGATCCATTTTCGCGGCCTGGAGGGCATCGCTTTTCCTTATTTACTGGCGATGATCCAGGGCTCGTTTATTTCCCACATGAATACGCTGGTGGTGCCGGGCGGCAAGATGGGACTGGCGATGGAGTTGATCATGACGCCGCTGGTGCAGCGGTTGATTGAAGGAAAACGCATTGAATAGCGCAGGTTAACGCGCCAGTTTCGCCGGGAGGAGCTGAGATCGGGAGCGCAGGGCCGCGCTCCCGGCTGGATTACAGTTCGACGACTTCGTAGCTGTGCGTTATCTCGACGCCCTTGCCCAGCATGATCGCCACCGAGCAGTACTTCTCCGCGGACAGATCCACCGCGCGCGCCACCACTTTATCGCTCAGCGCTTTGCCGCTGACAATAAAATGCAGATTGATATGCGTAAAAATGCGTGGCGCTTCTTCGCGGCGTTCCGAGGTCAGTTTGACTTCACAGTCGGCGACATCGTTGCGCCCCTTTTGCAGAATCGACACCACGTCAATCGCGCTGCAGCCGCCCGCAGCCATCAACACCATCTCCATCGGGCTGGGCGCTTTATCACCGGAATTGCCGTCCATTAATACCTGATGACCGGATGAGGATTCTCCGAGAAAGGTCAGCCCTTCCACCCATTTCACTCGTGCCTGCATTATTCTTTCTCCTGAAGCGGCGGTTTTGCCGCCAGAGTACGCTTTCACCTGACAAACAGCAATGCAGACGCATCCCCCACCTGCTGAAGCGAGACAACAGGAGACAGGTTGCAAAAGCTATGCTACAAACAGTGCTGAAAATATTTTCGTCACGAAAGACGAAAGCGGGACGAATCAAAAGCATCGCTTACGAATCCACCCCCGAATAACTGTCCCTCACGGGAAACGCTGGACGATTTCACCGCCTGACAGGGAAAACTGCCCCCTGTATTTTGGGCACGATTACAACAGAGGATAATAGCGAATGGTTCTCGGCAAACCGCAAACAGACCCTACACTCGAATGGTTCCTGTCCCATTGCCATATTCACAAATATCCATCCAAAAGCACCCTCATCCATCAGGGTGAGAAAGCGGAAACGCTGTACTACATCGTGAAAGGTTCCGTCGCGGTACTGATTAAAGATGAAGAAGGCAAAGAGATGATACTCTCCTACCTCAATCAGGGGGATTTCATCGGTGAGCTCGGCCTGTTTGAAGAGGGCCAGGAGCGTAGCGCCTGGGTACGTGCGAAAACCGCCTGCGAAGTGGCTGAAATTTCCTACAAAAAATTCCGTCAGCTGATTCAGGTCAATCCGGATATTTTAATGCGCCTGTCGGCGCAGATGGCGCGTCGCCTGCAGGTAACATCTGAAAAAGTCGGCAACCTTGCCTTCCTCGATGTGACCGGCCGTATCGCGCAAACGCTGCTCAACCTGGCGAAACAGCCTGATGCCATGACCCACCCGGACGGTATGCAGATCAAAATCACCCGTCAGGAGATTGGTCAGATCGTGGGCTGCTCACGCGAAACCGTGGGTCGTATCCTGAAAATGCTGGAAGATCAGAACCTGATCTCTGCACACGGCAAAACCATCGTCGTTTACGGCACCCGCTGATTTCTTCTCACCTACGGCGTGATGGCAACATCGCGCCGTTTCTGTTTACGATGAGCTGATGTGGCGTCGAATCATCTATCATCCGGAAGTTAACTATGCGCTGCGGCAAACGCTGGTGCTGTGCCTGCCTGTGGCGCTCGGCTGGCTGTTTGGCGATCTGCAAAAAGGGCTGCTGTTCTCCCTGGTGCCGGCCTGCTGCAACATCGCCGGTCTGGATACGCCACACAAGCGGTTCTTCAAACGGCTGATTGTCGGCGGCGCACTGTTCGCCAGCGGCAGTTTTCTGATTCAGTACCTCACGGCTTACGCTGTGCCGCTGCCGCTGATTCTGCTGGTGTTGCCGCTGTTGGTGGGCGTGACCGGTGAAATCAGCCCGCTGCATGGTCGTTTGCTGCCCGGCACGCTGATCGCCGCCATCTTTACCTTAAGCCTCGTCGGCCGTATGCCGATGTGGGTCCCGCCGCTGCTGTATATCGGCGGGACGCTGTGGTACGGGCTGTTTAACTGGTTCTGGTTCTGGCTGTGGAAAGAGCAGCCGATGCGCGAGACCCTCAGCCTGCTGTACCGCGAGCTGGCCGATTACTGCGACGCCAAATACACCCTGCTGACGCAGCTGACCGATCCGGAAAAAGCGCTGCCGCCGCTACTGGCGCGCCAGCAGAAAGCGGTCGATCTGATCACCACCTGCTACCAGCAGATGCATATGCTGTCCGCCAGCCGTGATAACAGCCATAAACGCCTGACGCGCGCTTTCCAGGTCGCGCTCGATCTGCAGGAACATATCTCGGTCAGCCTGCACCAGCCGGAAGAGGTGCAAAAGCTGGTGGAGCAGAGCCACGCCGAGGCGGTGATCCGCTGGAACGCGAAAATCATTTCGGCACGGCTGCGCGTGCTGGCCGATGCCATTCTCTATCACCAGCTGCCGGAACGCTTCCACATGGAGAAGCCGCTCGGCGCGCTGGAGAAAATTGCCCGGCAGCACCCGGATAATCCGGTCGGTAATTTCTGCCTCTACCATTTCAGCCGCATCGCCCGCGTGCTGCGCACGCAGAAGCCACTGTACACCCGCGACCTGATGGCCGATCGCCAGCGCCGCCTGCCGCTGCTGCCGGCGCTGCGCAGCTACCTGTCGCTGAAATCTGCCGCGCTGCGGACGGCGGCGCGCTTCGCGGTGATGCTAATGTTCGGCAGCGCGCTGGCGCTGTTCTTCAATATTCCCAAGCCTTACTGGATTCTGATGACCATCATGTTTGTCAGCCAGAACGGCTACAGCGCCACGCGCGTGCGCATTCAGCACCGGGCGCTCGGCACCTTCGCCGGCTTGCTGATCGCCGCGGCGTCGCTGCGCTTTGCTGTTCCGGAGTCGATTGCCCTGCTGACCATGCTGGTCATCACGCTCGCCAGCTATCTGATCACGCGTAAATATTATGGCTGGTCGATGATTGGCTTTACGGTGACGGCGGTGTATTCGCTGCAGCTGCTGTCACTGAATGGCGCGCAGTTCCTGCTGCCACGCATGATGGATACGCTGATGGGCTGCCTGATTGCCTTCGCCGGTATGATCTGGCTATGGCCGCAGTGGCAGAGCGGGCTGCTGCGCAATAATGCGCACGATGCGCTGGAGGCTTATCAGGAGGCGCTGCGCCTGCTGCTCGGTCCGGAGCAGGCGCCGGAGAAGCTGGCGTATCAGCGCGTCAAGGTTAACCAGGCGCACAACGCGCTGTTTAACTCGCTCAACCAGGCGTCCACCGAACCGGGCTTTAACTTTCAGTATCTGAAAGATATGCGCCTGTGGGTGACTCACAGCCAGTTTATCGTCGAGCACATCAACGCCATGACCATTCTGGCGCGCGAGCACACCATGCTGACGCCAAAGCTGGCGGAGCGCTATTTGCAGTCCTGTGAAATCGCGCTGCAGCGCTGTCAGCAGCGGCTGGCTTACGACGGGCCGGGCAACGACAGCAATATTCTGGAAGCGCCGGAGAATCTGAATGAGGGGCCGGTGACGATTGTCGAACAGCATGTGAAGCGCATTCTGCAGCACCTCAATGTGATGCACACCATTTCTTCACTGGCGTGGAGCCAGCGCCCGCATCACGGCCGCTGGCTCAGCGTGCTGAAGCCGAAAGGTTAGTTCAGGACTTTCGCGATCGCCCGGGCAAAGCGCGCCATGCCTTCTGCGATATCGGTCGGCTCAATCACCAGCGACGGCACAAAGCGAATCACATCGCTGCCGGCGGTCAGTACCATCAGGCCTTCAGCGGCGGAAGCGTTGAGGATATCGCGCGCTTTGCTGGCGTGCTGCGCGTTGAGTACGGCACCCAGCAGCAGCCCTTTGCCCCGAATTTCACTGAAGATGTCGAACTGCTCATTGATTTTCTGCAGCGCCGAGACAAACTGCTCACGGCGCGCGTCGACACCATTCAGTACCTCGGGCGTATTGATGATATCCAGCGCGGTTTCGGCAATCGCACAGGCCAGCGGGTTGCCGCCGTAGGTGGTGCCGTGCACGCCCGGCGCCATCACCGAGGCGATTTCATGGGTGGTCAGCATCGCGCTCACCGGGAAACCGCCGCCCAGCGCTTTAGCGGTGGTGATGATATCTGGCTTGATACCATAGTGTTCGTAAGCAAACAGCTTACCGCTGCGGCCCATGCCGCTCTGCACTTCATCCAGCACCAGCAGCGCGTTGTGCTGATCGCACAGCGCACGCAATCCCTGCATGAATTCCGGCGTTGCCGGCATCACGCCGCCTTCCCCCTGAATCGGCTCCACCACAATCGCGCAGGTGTGGTCGTCAATTACCGCCTTCACCGCGGCCAGATCGTTAAACGGCACATGGACGATATCCGCCGGCTTCGGGCCAAAGCCATCGGAGTATTTCGGCTGACCGCCCACCGAGACGGTGAACAGCGTGCGGCCGTGGAAGGCGTTGTGGAAAGCGATAATTTTGCTTTTGAACGGGCTGTGCTTTTTGCAGGCGTAGTAGCGCGCCAGTTTGAACGCCGCTTCGTTCGCTTCGGCACCGGAGTTACCGAAGAATACCCGCTCGGCGAAGGTCGCCGCGATCAGTTTACTGGCGAGGCGCAGTGCCGGCTCATTGGTGAACACGTTACTGGTGTGCCACAGGGTTTCGCCCTGGCTTTTCAGCGTTTCCACCAGCGCCGGATGACAATGGCCAAGCGCGGTGACCGCGATACCACCGGAGAAGTCGATATACTCTTTGCCCTGCTGATCCCACACGCGGCTGCCTTTGCCTTTGACCGGCACAAACTGCGCAGGTGCATAAACAGGCAAAATAACGTTATCGAACGTTTCCCGGCTTACCGCTAGATTTTCCGCTGCCATTGATGACCTCATCGGGTTATTTGTTGAGCTGATGTGAAATTATAATCACAAAATATGCATAAAAAATCATGCGATGGCAAACGGAAGTTACGTATTGAGGAAATTCGCCAGCAGCTGATGCCCCTGCTCGCTGAGAATGCTCTCCGGATGGAACTGCACGCCCTCGAGCGGCAGCGTACGATGGCGGAAGCCCATGATCTCATCGGCAACGCCGTCGCGCAGGCTCCAGGCGGTGACTTCAAACTCCGGCGGCAGCGTGTCGTGCGCCACAATCAGCGAGTGATAGCGCGTCACGGTCAGCGGATTATTCAGGTTGCGGAACACACCCTGGCCGGTGTGCTGCACCGCAGAGGTTTTGCCGTGCATCACCTGGCGCGCGCGCACCACCTGTGCGCCGTAGGCCTGGGCGATGGCCTGATGGCCCAGGCATACCCCGAGAACCGGCAACCGTCCGGCAAAGTGGCGAATGGCTTCGAGCGAAATGCCGGACTGATCCGGCGTACAGGGGCCCGGCGAGATCACCAGATGACTCAGCGGCAGCGCTGTCATCTCTTCCAGCGTCATCGCATCGTTGCGCACCACGCGCACCTGCGCGCCCAGTTCACAGAAGTACTGGTAGAGATTCCAGGTAAAGGAGTCGTAGTTATCAATTAGCAGCAGCATACATTACAGATGAATTGAGTGGGTGCTGTCGGTAGGCGACAAGCAAGAAAGGTCGCAAAAAAGCAATGTTACCACCTTCGACCTCAATCCCCGCTAGCTGTCAAAAAAGAATCTGATTACTCTCGCACCAGGTGCTATATTCTGGAGAGTAATGATGTCAGTAACAAGCCGCGTATTTAAAACGAAATGGTTCAGCAAACAGGCTCAGCGCCACGTAATCGCAGACAGTGAGCTTTGCCAGGCCATTGTCGCAGTACAGAAAGGTCAGGCTGACAATCTGGGTGGAGGTGTTTTTAAAAAACGCCTGCAGCAGAATCGCGAACGCGCAATCATTCTGGCGAAAGGCGGCCGAAACTGGATATATACCTTTCTGTTTGCCAAGCAGGATCAGTCCAGTCTGAGCGAAAGCGAACTTACTGGCTTTCGTGAGTTAGCTAAGCACTATTCGCTGCTCTCTAATGAATCTCTTAATCGTCTGATTGCAGTAAAAGAACTGGTGGAGATATGCCATGACCGCAACGCGAAAATTTAAAAGCCCAGCCCTGGAGGCAATTCACAGTGCAGCAACAGGCCTGTTTGAAGCCGGAGCCCTGAATAAACAGAGCATGCGGGATTTTGACCAACGCTGTCTGGAAGAGGTTAAAGCGCTGGAGGCCGGAGATATCAAAGCGCTGCGCGAAAACCTTAACGTGAGTCAGCCCGTTTTTGCCCGCTACCTCAACACCAGCGTTTCCACGGTGCAGAAATGGGAGAGCGGAGTAAAACGCCCTGGAGGCATTTCACTCAAATTGCTCCACATCGTGCAAAAACACGGGCTGGAAATATTACTTTAGCGGTGAGGCCGGGCTCACCACTTTCGCAAACTGCGCATTGAGCGGCGCGAGATCGCCGCCGACGCCGGCGATGATGGCCTGGTGCCAGCTTTCAGGCTCCAGCGTATCCCAGTTCAGCAGATAGCCCGCGTGCAGCGCCAGCTGTTCGAAAAAGATGCGCTGTGCCCGCCCGTTACCGGCACGGAACGGATGCAGGACATAGATTTCACAGTAGTAATGCGCGATGCGTGCCACGAAGGTCTGCGGGTCGAGGTCGCACAGGCCCTCTTCCTCCTCCAGTGCGCTCATCAGCGCATTGCCCTCGTTCTCGATATACTCGCAGTGGCAATAGGGCGTGTCGTCGCGCCAGATGTCGATGGTACGCAGTTCGCCGGCCCAGCTGTAGATATCCTGAAACAGCGTGCGGTGAATGTGGCGCAGGTGCGGCAGGCCAGGCGTGGCCGGTCCGAGCGCCAGCGTGGCCAGCCGCGCCGCGCTGAATGCCAGCTCGGCTTTACGCAGCTGCGCCACGTCGTGAATTTCCAGCAGGTTTTTCAGCACGTCATCGTTGTGCCACAAATAGGGATCGCGCACCGCCAGGCTGTTATCCGCCATATTGCCTCCTCAGCGATGCCAGACGATCGTCCGCCTGGGCGCTCTCGACGGCTGGTTCATTCAGCGTATAACCGGCCAGTTTGCAGCTGGCCTGATAATTGGCCGCACGGGTTTGCTGCCACAACGTGATTTTCTGTTTTTCGGTGAGTTTGCTGCTCATAGCGCCTCCGGCAAGCAGGATGTGCCCTAAGTATAAGAGCAAATTTCAGCTTTGCCGGAGCGCGGCAGACGGCGCCACCCAGGGGTGGCGCGCAGAGGGATTACGGCAGGACTTTCGCGGAAGTGATAACAATCGGTTTTGACGGCACATTCTGGTATGGCCCGACATCTTTGGTCGGCACCTGGGCGATCTTGTCGATCACATCCATGCCTTTCACTACTTTACCAAACACCGCATAGCCGAAGTCGCGCTGGCCATGGTCAAGAAAAGCGTTGTCCGCCACGTTCAGGAAGAACTGGCTGGTGGCACTGTCTTTCTCAGCGGTACGCGCCATGGAAATGGTGCCACGCAGGTTGCGCAGGCCGTTATCCGCTTCGTTTTTGATCGGCGCGTTGGTCTGCTTCTGCTGCATATCCGCAGTGAAGCCGCCGCCCTGAATCATGAAACCCGGGATCACACGATGGAAAATGGTGTTGTTGTAGAAGCCGTTATTCACGTAATCCACAAAGTTTTTTACTGAAACCGGGGCTTTCTGATTATCCAGTTCAAGTTCGATATTGCCCGCAGAGGTGGTGAGCAGCACGTGCGTATCCCCTTTCGCCGCCAGAGCCGAAGCAGATACAGAAGAGAGCGCTAACAGGGCAACCGCCGCTGTCAAAGTACGTTTAAGCATGAAAGATTCCTTACCTTGGAGAGCAAGCTCAAAAACGAGATTGATTGTAAAGAGCATGTAATACAAGAGCCAGCGTTTTACCTATATTTACGCTGATGTTGCTATCGTCATACTTTTCCCGTCGCGCAATCATTTGCGTGACGAAAATCACACTATTAATGAAATATTTCTCGCACGTTTCACTGCTTGTTTATTACGATCACAGATCCATTTACAATTCATGACACTTTTTGCCACGTCGGCGCATCACAGGTTCAGAACATGACAAACCGTAATCGCATTGGCCTTACCTGGATCAGCTTTTTCTCCTATGCGCTCACCGGCGCACTGGTGATCGTTACCGGTATGGTGCTGGATAATATTGCCCGGTATTTCCAGCTGCCCATCTCCGAGATGAGCAACACCTTCACTTTCCTTAACGCCGGTATTCTGGCGGCGGTGTTCCTGAACGCCTGGCTGATGGTGATTGTGCCACTCAAGCGCCAGTTGATCTTTGGCTTTGTGCTGATGATCCTCGCCGTGGCCGGGCTGATGACCAGCCATAACCTCACGGTGTTCTCGCTGTGCATGTTCGTGCTCGGCGTGGTCAGCGGTATCACCATGTCGATCGGCACCTTCCTGATTACGCATCTGTACGATGGTCGCCAGCGCGGTTCCCGTCTGCTGTTTACCGACTCGTTCTTTAGCATGGCCGGCACCATCTTCCCGATTATCGCGGGCATTCTGCTGGCGCGCGCGCTGCCGTGGTACTGGGTTTACGCCTGCATTGGAGTGATCTATGTGGCGATCTTCATCCTGACGCTGATGGTCGAGTTCCCGGTACTGAAGAGCGAAGCCGCGGTGCAGGGCGGCGAAAAAGAGAAGTGGGGCATCGGCGTGCTGTTCCTGTCGATCGCGGCACTGTGCTACATCCTCGGCCAGCTCGGCTTCATCTCCTGGGTACCGGAATACGCCACCAAATCAATGGGCATGGATATCGCCGCCGCCGGTCAGCTGGTCGGTAACTTCTGGACCGCCTATATGGTCGGCATGTGGGCGTTCAGCTTCCTGCTGCGCTTCTTCGACCTGCAACGCATTCTGGTGGTGCTGGCGCTGCTGGCCACCGGCCTGATGTTCTGGTTCGTGAAAACCACCGATGCCAGCATGCTGCACTGGATCATTATGTCGCTTGGCTTCTTCTCCAGCGCCATTTACACCACCATCATCACGCTGGGCTCGCTGCAGACCAAAGCGTCATCGCCGAAGCTGGTGAACTTCATCCTCACCTGCGGCACCGTCGGCACCATGCTGACCTTCGTGGTCACCGGCCCGATCGTGGCGAAAGGCGGTGCCCACGCGGCGCTGTCCACCGCGAACGCGCTGTACGCGGTGGTGTTCGTGATGTGTGTGCTGCTCGGCTTTGTCACCAAACATCGCCAGCACGCTCACCAGACTGCCTGATCCCCGAGCGGCGCGAAGCCTCGCGCCGCTATTCCTCTTCCCGCTTCCTTAACGCCGAAACGTCACCGCTTCGCTAGCACCGAGATAAATTTCACTGCTTGCCGGCTGTGTGGCCGCCACCAGCACGCCCTTACGCAGCGAATAGCGCACCGGCACCTGACGGCGCAGCGCATCGAACCCGTTATCAGCAGGCAAAATAATCAGGCTGGCCGCGTTGCCCACCTGCACGCCATAATCCGCCAGCTGCATGGTTTTGGCACTGTTGTGCGTGATGAGTTGCAGACCGCTGTCGATCTGCTCATAGCCCATCAGCTGACAGACGTGCAGCCCCATATGTAGCACCTGCAGCATGCTGGCGGTGCCGAGCGGATACCAGGGATCGAACACATCATCATGGCCGAAGCAGACGTTGATACCCGCCTCCAGCAGCTCTTTCACCCGCGTCACGCCGCGCCGTTTCGGATAGCTGTCAAAGCGTCCCTGCAGATGAATATTCACCAGCGGATTGGCGACAAAGTTAATCTGCGACAGCTTCAGCAGGCGGAACAGCCGCGAGGTATAGGCGTTATTGTACGAATGCATCGCCGTGGTGTGGCTGGCGGTGACGCGCGCGCCCATGCCTTCGCGGTGCGCCAGCGCCGCCACGGTCTCGACAAAGCGCGACTGCTCATCATCAATCTCGTCACAGTGCACGTCCACCAGCCGGTCATAGCGCTGCGCCAGCGCAAACGCCTTGTGCAGTGATTCGACGCCATATTCGCGGGTAAATTCATAATGCGGGATCGCGCCCACCACATCGGCACCAAGGCGCAGCGCCTCTTCCAGCAGCGCTTCGCCGTTGGGATAAGAGAGAATGCCCTCCTGCGGAAAGGCCACGATCTGGATATCGATCCACGGCGCCATCTCCGCTTTCACCTCCAGCATCGCGGTTAAGGCGGTCAGCGTGGGATCGGACACATCCACGTGGGTACGCACGTGCTGAATGCCGTTGGCAATTTGCCACTTCAGCGTCTGCCGCGCGCGCTGCTTCACATCCTCATGGCTGAGCAGCGCCTTGCGTTCAGCCCAGCGCTCAATGCCTTCAAACAGCGTGCCGGACTGATTCCACGCCGGTTCGCCGGCGGTTTGCGTGGTGTCGAGATGAATATGCGGCTCGATAAACGGCGCGCTCGCCAGGCCACCGGCGGCATCCAGCGCATCCGGCTGGGCGGCCGCGTGCGGCGGCTGCGGAATAATGGCGCTGATGTTGCCGTGGCGAATTTCGATCTGCCATAAACCCGGTTGGCCTGCCAGGCGCAGGTTGTTTATCCACTTAAACGCTTGCTGGGTCATATCCTTCTCCGCTGAAAACGCAACATCTTAAGCTAGCACGAAAAACGGCCGCGCCGCTGGCAACTTTTCTGCCGCCATTGGGTAATTTTCAACCAAATAAAAGACTTAGATAAAAACGCTTAAAATCAGCAACATACCTCTAAATGGGTATATAAAGCCGCAGTTGATGTACGTCAATAAGCGCCAGAAACAGCGCGCTAAGGTAGGCGCAGATCCCGCAAATTTTGAGGCAAGCATGAGCAAGCACAGTGTCGTTATTATTGGCAACGGCATGGTTGGCCACCGCTTTATCGAAGAACTGATCGACAAAGCCGCCCCTGAGCAGTTCGCGATAACCGTTTTCTGTGAAGAGCCCCGCGTCGCCTATGACCGCGTCCATCTCTCCGCCTATTTTTCCCACCACACCGCCGAAGAACTCTCACTGGTGCGCGAAGGCTACTACGAAAAGCATCAGGTCAATCTGCTGCTCGGCGAGCGCGCCATTACCCTCAACCGTGAGGAAAAGCTGATTCACTCCAACACCGGTCGTGCGGTGCATTACGACACGCTGATTCTGGCCACCGGTTCTTATCCGTGGATCCCGCCGATCGCCGGCGCGGAGGGCAGCGACTGCTTTGTCTATCGCACCATCGAAGATCTCAACGCCATTGAAGCCTGCGCGCGCCGCAGCAAACGCGGTGCGGTGATTGGCGGCGGTCTGCTCGGACTGGAAGCGGCGGGCGCGCTGAAAAATCTCGGCATTGAAACGCACGTGATTGAGTTTGCGCCGGTGCTGATGGCGGAACAACTGGATACGCAGGGCGGCGAACAGCTGCGGCGTAAGATCGAACAGATGGGCGTGCAGGTCCATACCGGCAAAAATACCCGGCAGATTGTGCATCACGCTAAGGGCGGTAAAACGCTGGAGTTCGCCGATGGCAGCGCGCTCGACGTCGACTTCATCGTGTTCTCCACCGGCATTCGTCCGCAGGATAAGCTGGCGCAACAATGCGGCCTGGCGCTCGGCCAGCGCGGTGGCGTTGCCATCAACGATCGCTGCCAGACCAGCGATGCGGCGATCTACGCGATTGGGGAATGCGCCGCCTGGCAGGATCGGATTTACGGTCTGGTGGCGCCAGGCTACAAAATGGCGCAGGTCGCCAGCGATGCGCTGGTTGGGCGTGACAGCGTCTTTGCCGGTGCCGATATGAGCGCCAAACTCAAGCTGCTGGGCGTGGACGTCGGCGGCATTGGCGATGCGCATGGCCGCACGCCGGGCGCGCGCAGTTACATCTGGCTCGATGAACAGCAGCACGTGTATAAGCGCCTGATCGTCAGCGAAGACAACAAAACTCTGCTCGGCGCGGTGCTGGTGGGCGACACCAGCGACTACGGCAATCTGCTGCAGCTGGCGCTCAATCGCATCGCCTTACCGGAAAACCCGGCGCTGCTGATTCTGCCGGCGGGCAGCGGCGAAAAACCGGCGCTGGGCGTCGATTCGCTGCCGGACAGCGCGCAAATCTGCTCCTGCTTTGACGTCAGCAAAGGCGATATCGTTAACGCGGTGCAGGCGGGCTGCCACACCGTGGCGGCGCTGAAAGCCGAAACCCGCGCCGGTACCGGCTGCGGCGGCTGTATTCCGTTGATTACGCAGGTGCTGAACGCTGAGCTGAGCCGTCAGGGCATCGAAGTCAATCATCACCTGTGCGAGCATTTCGCCTATTCGCGCCAGGAGCTGTATCACCTGATCCGCGTGGAGGAGATCAAGTCGTTTGACGCGCTGCTGGCGAAGTATGGCCAGGGTTACGGCTGTGAAGTGTGTAAACCGACCGTCGGATCGCTGCTGGCCTCCTGCTGGAACGAATACATCCTCAAGCCGCAGCACACGCCGCTGCAGGACAGCAACGATCTCTATCTCGGCAACATCCAGAAAGATGGCACCTACTCGGTGATTCCGCGCACCGCCGGCGGTGAAATCACGCCGCAGGGGCTGATGACGCTGGGCGAAGTGGCGCGGCAGTACAACCTTTACACCAAAATCACCGGCTCACAGCGCATCGGCCTGTTTGGGGCGCAGCGCGACGACCTGCCGGCCATCTGGTCACAACTTATTGCCGCCGGCTTTGAAACCGGACAGGCTTATGCCAAAGCGCTGCGCATGGCGAAAACCTGCGTCGGCAGCAGCTGGTGCCGCTATGGCGTTGGCGACACCCTCGGCTTCGGCATTGAGCTGGAAAACCGCTACAAAGGCATCCGCACGCCGCACAAGATGAAGTTTGGCGTCTCTGGCTGTACCCGTGAATGCGCCGAAGCGCAGGGCAAAGATGTCGGCGTCATCGCCACCGAAAAAGGCTGGAACCTGTACGTGTGCGGCAACGGCGGCATGAAACCGCGCCACGCCGATCTGCTGGCGGCTGACCTCGACCGCGACACGCTGCTGCACTATCTCGACCGCTTCATGATGTTTTACATCCGCACCGGCGACCGCCTGCAGCGCACTTCGCTGTGGCTGGAGAGCATGGACGGCGGCATCGACTATCTGCGCAGCGTGATTATTGACGATCGGCTCGGCCTTAACGCGCAGCTGGAGCAGGAGCTGACGCGTCTGCGCGCTGACGTCCGCTGTGAATGGACCGCCACGGTTAACGACCCGCAGCAGCAGGCGCACTTCGCCACGTTTGTTAACAGCCCGCAGCGCGACCCGCTGGTGCAGCACGTCAGTGAACGCGAGCAGCATCGCCCGGCGCGTCCGGCGGAGCGCATCGCTATTACCCTGATCGAGGAGGCTGACGCATGAGCCAGTGGTACACCGTGTGTGAACTCACACAAATCCTGCCCGCTACCGGCGTGTGCGCGCTGGTTAACGGCCAGCAGATCGCCATCTTTCGCCCGCGCGACGATGCGCAACTGTACGCTCTGAGCAACATCGACCCGTTTGCTGAAGCCAGCGTGTTGTCGCGCGGCCTGATCGCCGAACACCAGCACACGCTGTGGGTCGCCAGCCCACTGAAAAAACAGCGTTTTCGCCTGAGCGATGGCGTTTGTCTGGAAGATGAAAGCCGCTCGGTGGCGAGCTATGCGGTGCGCGTCAGCAACGGCCAGGTCGAAGTCTGCGCCTGACAGAATTCCTTCACTTTATGAGACGTCACTATGTTTTCTGACACCCTGAACACCTGCGCCGCCAATGCGGCGCGCATTGTCCGCACCGCGCAGCACAGCCCGCTGGCCTTCTGGATTGGCTCGGCGATGGCCGGCGCTTATGTTGGCCTGGCGATCATCCTGATCTTCACCCTCGGCAACCTGGCGGACCCGGCGTATCGTCCACTGCTGATGGGCGCCACCTTCGGTATCGCTCTGACGCTGGTGATCATCGCCGGTTCCGAGCTGTTTACCGGCCACACCATGTTCCTCACCGTGGGCGTTAAAGCCGGCACCATCAGCCACGGTCAGATGTGGTGTGTGCTGCCGCAAACCTGGCTGGGTAACCTTATCGGCTCGGTGTTTGTCGCCCTGCTCTACTACTACGCCGCTGGTGCGCTGCTGCCGAACGCCGGTTCGCTGATCCACAGCGTGGCGCTGGCAAAAACCACGCAGACGGCGATGGCGCTGTTCTTTAAAGGCGCGCTGTGCAACTGGCTGGTGTGTCTGGCGATCTGGATGGCGGTGCGCAGCGAAGGGGCCGCGAAGTTCATCGCTATCTGGTGGTGTCTGCTGGCGTTTATCGCCTCCGGCTACGAGCACTCCATCGCCAACATGACGGTATTTGCGCTGTCGTGGTTTGGTCAGCACAGCGCCGACCTGACGCTGCGCGGCATCGGCCACAACCTGCTGTGGGTGACGCTCGGCAATATGTTCTCTGGCATGGTGCTGATGGGCCTCGGCTACTGGTATGCCACGCCGCAGGCGCAGCGCCCGCAGACGCAAGCCCAGGCTTCGCCGCTGAAATCGGTATAATCCCTTCCACAGCCCGCACCGTGCGGGCTTTTTTTCAGGATTCGTTATGGATTACTTTCCGCTGTTTTGTCGGCTGCAAGGCAAGCGTTGTTTACTGGTTGGCGCAGGCGATGTGGCTGAACGCAAAGCGCGTTTGCTGCTGGAGGCCGGCGCAGAGCTGTACGTCGGCGCGCGGGATTTTTCCCCGGCGTTTCAGCTGTGGGCTCAACAGGGAAAAGTGACGTTACTGCACGGCGCCTTTGCCGATGACTGGCTGGATGAATGCTGGCTGGCGATTGCGGCCACCAGCGATGATGCCGTCAATCAGCAGGTGGCTGACGCCGCCGAACAGCGCCGCCTCTTCTGTAACCTGGTGGATGCGCCGCAGCAGGCCAGCGCCATTATGCCGTCGATCGTCGACCGCTCGCCGCTGATGATCGCCGTCTCTTCCGGTGGCCGCGCGCCGGTGCTGGCGCGTCTGCTGCGTGAGAAACTGGAGGCGATGCTGCCCCAGCATCTCGGCGAACTGGCTGCGCTGGCGGGCTCACTGCGCGAGCGCGTGAAGCAGCATTTTAGCGCCATGGCGCCACGCCGCGCCTTCTGGGAGCGCTTCTTTGCCAGCGATCGGCTGGCCCAAACGCTGGCCAACGGCGATCGGGCACGCGCTGCCGCGCAGGTCGATGCCTTGTTTGCGGCGCCGCTGACGCAGCAGGGCGAAGTCGTGCTGGTCGGCGCCGGGCCGGGTGATGCCGGTCTGCTAACGCTGAAAGGGTTGCAGGCTATCCAGCAGGCTGATGTGGTGGTGTATGACCGGCTGGTGTCGGAGCCGATTCTTAATCTGGTGCGGCGCGATGCCGAACGCCTCTTCGTGGGTAAACAGGCGGGTCATCACTGCGTGCCGCAGGAACAAATCAACCAGCTGCTGCTGGAGCAGGCGCAGCGCGGCAAGCGTGTGGTGCGTCTCAAGGGCGGCGATCCCTTTATTTTTGGCCGCGGCGGCGAAGAGCTGGAGGTGCTGGCGCAGCATAACATCCCGTTCAGCGTGGTGCCGGGCATCACCGCCGCCTCCGGCTGTGCCGCCTACAGCGGTATTCCCCTCACCCACCGCGACCATGCCCAGAGCGTGCGCTTCGTCACCGGCCATCTGCAGCAGCACGGCGAAATGGAGTGGGGCAAACTGGCGGCGGAGCAGCAGACGCTGGTGTTTTATATGGGCCTCAGCCAGGCGGCCGACATTCAGCAGCAGCTGTTACGGCACGGGATGGACGCAGCGATGCCGGTGGCTATCGTGCAGCACGGCACCACGCCGCAGCAGCGCGTCGCCTGCGCCACGCTGCAGGAGCTGGCGACGCTGGCACAGCAGTTTGCCAGTCCGGCGCTGATCATTGTGGGCCGCGTGGT
Organism: gamma proteobacterium symbiont of Scutellera amethystina; assembly: GCF_059730845.1. NCBI lineage: Bacteria > Pseudomonadati > Pseudomonadota > Gammaproteobacteria > gamma proteobacterium symbiont of Scutellera amethystina. Next base: position 337,992 of record NZ_AP035935.1, on the reverse strand, counting down.
CAGCCTGCGCACGCAGCTGCGCTGGTTCTGATGCGGTAAATTACTGTACAGCGCTGCGCTTTGCCGCCAGACTGAGCAGCCAAATCAATCACAAGGAGTTTCCATGCGCATTATTTCTCTGGCCGCGGCGCTGCTGATGCCGCTGAGCGTGGCGGTGAGTGCCGCCCCGGTAACGTGGTCATCGGTCACGGGCGAATGGCAGGTGGTTGCCGTGACGCCGAAAAAGGAGAACGGCCAGATTTACATCAAAAACGATCCGCAGTTTATGGGCGCGCGCGTGGCGTTTAAACCCAATGCGATCAGCTGGACGCGCGGCACTGCCGAACGCGGCATCAATCCGGCGACCGACAATTGCCAGGGAAAACCGCGCCTGAGCGCCGCCAGCGGGGCCGGACAGGATCGTGATTTCAGCTTTCGCTATGGCTTCAACGTGCATTGTGGCAATCAGGCGTGGGGACCGGCACCGGGCGCGGTACTGAGCGTGCTGGCCGACGGCAATGCGCGGCTATTCTGGGATGGCGCAGAGCTGACGCTGCATCGGGTGAAGTAAAGCCTGCGGGGCGCGTTGTGCTGCGCCCCGGCAAACCGGCTTATGGCTGCGCCACGAAGCCTACGGCGTCATACACTTTCTTCAGCGTTTCCTGGGCATGCGCACGGGCTTTCGCTGCGCCATCGCGCATCACCTGGTTGAGGAACGCTTCGTCATTGCGGAAACGATGATAGCGCTCCTGCAGCTCAGTCAGCATCTCAGACACAGCATCTGCCACCGCGCCTTTCAGGTGACCATACATTTTGCCTTCGAACTCCTGCTCCAGCTGCGCAATCGACTTACCGGTCACGCCTGACAGGATATCCAGCAGGTTAGACACGCCCGCTTTCTCTTTGATGTCGTAACGCACCACCGGCGGCTCTTCCGAGTCGGTCACTGCGCGCTTGATCTTCTTCACCACCGATTTGGTGTCTTCCAGCAGACCAATCACGTTGTTACGGTTATCATCGGATTTCGACATCTTCTTCGTCGGCTCCAGCAGTGACATCACGCGCGCGCCGGACTTCGGAATAAACGGCTCAGGAATTTTAAACACGTCGCCGTACAGCGCATTGAAGCGCGCGGCGATATCGCGGCTCAGCTCAAGGTGCTGCTTCTGATCTTCGCCGACCGGTACCTGGTTAGTCTGATAGAGCAGAATATCGGCCGCCATCAGCACCGGATAATCGAACAGACCGGCGTTGATGTTCTCTTCGTAACGTGCCGATTTGTCCTTGAACTGCGTCATGCGGCTCAGCTCGCCGAAGTAGGCGTAGCAGTTCAGCACCCAGCTCAGCTGCGCGTGCTCCGGTACGTGCGACTGCACGAAGATGGTGCTTTTTTCCGGATCGATACCGCAGGCAAGGTACAGCGCCAGCGTATCCAGCGTGGCTTTGCGCAGCGCGGCCGGGTCCTGACGAACGGTGATGGCGTGCAGATCGACGATGCAGTAAATGCAGTGGAAATCATCCTGCATCTGCACCCACTGACGCAGCGCACCCATGTAGTTGCCAATGGTCAGTTCACCGGAAGGCTGGGCGCCGCTGAAAACGATGGGTTTGCTCATGTTATGTCCTGATAATCACAGCCCGAGAACGGGCAAAAGTTCGCTAAAAGTATCGAGAGTTAAATCGGGCTGGCTGGTGGCAATCGGCTCACCGTAGTTGTAGCCGAAGGTCATCGCAACGTTTGGCACGCCCGCCGCCTGGGCAGCGAGAATATCATTGCGCGAATCACCGACAAACAGCAATTGTCCTGGAAGCACGCCGAAACGGCCGAGAACGAGGAAAATCGCCGCCGGATGTGGTTTTTTCACCACCACATCGTCGCCGCCGATGATCAGAGAAAAGTAGTCGGCAATGCCGAGCGACTGCAGCAGCGGAGCAACAAACGGTGTGGGTTTGTTGGTGACGATGGCCAGCGGCAGACCGCTGGCGTGCAGCGCGGCCAGCGTCTCCTGCACCTGTGGAAACAGCGTACTGCCGGCTTCCACCGTTGCGGCGTAATGTTTGTCGAACAGCGCACGCGCGTCGCGCTGCTCGTCGGCCTGCGGCTCACGGCCCAGCGCCCAGCTGAGCGCCCGCGCCATCATGATGTCCGCACCGTTGCCAATCCAGGTCGAGACGCGCTCAACGCCCGCGGGCGGCAGCTGCAAATCGGCCAGCGCCAGATCGATCGCCTGTGCCAGGCCTGGCGCGCTGTGCACCAGCGTGCCATCGAGATCGAACGCCAGCGCGCGGATATCAGTGAAATGAGCCATTAACTTTCTCCAGTTCGCTGCGCATCTCATCGATCACCTTCTTGTAATCCGGATGACCGAAGATCGCCGAGCCGGCAACAAACATATCAGCCCCGGCCGCCGCGATCTGACCGATGTTATCGATTTTCACGCCGCCATCCACTTCCAGACGGATTTGATAACCGCTCTGGTCAATGCGACGACGCGCTTCGCGCAGTTTATCCAGCGTGCCCGGAATAAAGGACTGGCCGCCGAAGCCTGGGTTGACCGACATCAGCAGAATGATGTCGAGCTTATCCATCACGTAATCGAGATAGCTGAGCGGCGTTGCCGGATTGAACACCAGACCGGCTTTACAGCCGTGCTCTTTGATCAGCTGCAGCGTACGGTCAACGTGCTCGCTGGCTTCGGGATGGAAAGTAATGAAGCTGGCACCCGCTTTGGCGAATTCCGGGATCAGCGCATCGACCGGTTTGACCATCAGATGCACATCGATGGGCGCGGTGATGCCGTAATCGCGCAGCGCTTTCAGCACCATTGGCCCCATGGTCAGATTGGGAACATAGTGGTTGTCCATCACATCGAAATGCACCACGTCGCCACCCGCTTCCAGCGCTTTAGCGGTATCTTCGCCCAGGCGGGCAAAATCAGCGGCAAGGATTGATGGGGCCAGTAAAAATTGTTTCATCCGAATCTCCCAATTTTGTGCGCCAGCCGGAGCTGGCGTGATGCGTTGGTCGCGGACGAAACAGGCTAGCGGAAAAGCGCCAGCAGTTCGTCAACCTGAGTGCGACCACTTATGCTTCGGCTGATGGAACGCCGGGCTTTAACTACGTGTAAATCCGCATGCTGATACCACTCGCGCGTCAGCAGGGTATCGTGGTTTGAAATCAGTACCGGGATGCGGCTCTCCTGCGCCAGCTTACTGGCCAGTTCCGCCAGATGCTGCTGCTCACGCAGGCTAAAGCTGTTGGTGTGGTAAGCGGTAAAATTAGCCGTCGCCGACAGCGGCGCGTACGGCGGATCGCAATAAACCACTGAGCCTGCAGGGGCGTTGCCCAGAGTAACATCGTACGATTCACAGACAAAGGTGGCTTTTTGCGCGCGCTCGGCGAACCATAACAGTTCGGCTTCCGGGAAGTACGGCTTACGATAGCGGCCAAAGGGCACATTAAATTCACCGCGCAGGTTGTAACGGCACAGGCCGTTGTAACCGTGGCGGTTAAGATAAAGAAACAGCACGGCGCGCTGATAGGTATCCGTGCTGGCGTTGAACGCCGTACGCTGGGCGTAATAGGTTTCCGCCGTATTGCCGCTGGCGCTGAACAGCTGGCGCGCGTCTTCAATAAACGAGGCGGTGCGCGTTTTAACGATATTGTAGAGATTGATCAGATCACCGTTGATGTCCGCCAGGTGATAACGGTCATAATCGGTGTTGAGGAATACGGAACCGGCGCCGACAAAAGGTTCGATTAAACAATCACCTTGTGGCAGATGACGACGGATATCGTCAAGCAGCGGGTATTTCCCTCCGGCCCATTTCAGGAAAGCGCGATTTTTCTTCATGCTGTCGTGGCTATTACATCTTAATTATTGGCTGTGGCGAAACCGACAGCAGATCTGCGCTTAGAACGGGGCCGCAGCAGCGCGGCCCCACATCACTTACTGGCTCTCTTTCTTCACCTGGCTGAGCGGTTTAACCCACGGGTTCGCCGCACGCACTTCCGCCGGCAGTGAAGCTACTGCACGTTTGGCTTCGGCCGGTGTGGCATAAGCGCCGCTCACCAGCACGTACCACGGCTGGCCGTTACGCGTGGTTTTATACACGTGATAACCGCTCAGATTCTGTTTCTTCGCCCAGGCGTTCAGGCTCGCTTCTTTCGACGCACCGCTCAGCTGCAGCGTGTAGTTGCCGCCCGATGGCAGCGACTTGCTGGCACCGCCACTGCTGGCCGGTGCGCTGTTGTGCGCGGTGGTGGTGTGCGTTTTGTTCTCTTTCACTGCGGCCGGTTTGCTGGCAGCCGGGGTTTTGTGGCTGCTGCCGCTGCTGGCACCGAGGCTGCGCGGTGGCGTCTCAGCGCGTACCGCCGGCGGCGTGACCGCTTTGCCGGCGCTGCCGCTGACCGTTGCCGGTGCGGTAGGCAGCGAACTGTTGCCCTGTGCGCCCTGCGCCGCGGCATCAACGGAACCCTGCTGATTATTCAGCGCGGTATTGAGATCGCCCGGCAGCGTTACGCGTTGCTGGTTGGCCGGTGTGTCAACCGGTGCTGCCTGAGTCGGCGTGGAGGAGACAGACGGCATGGAGATTGGCTGACCGTCACTGCCAGCGGGTGCGGCGTTACCGGCGGTATTCTGCGGCGCACTGCCCTCAGCCGACGGCGTGGCATTCTGCTGGCCGCTCATGGCGGTTGAACCTGACAGGTCGATATTCTTTTCACTACCGCCGCCAGCCGGTGCCGCGCTACCGGTGCTGGCGCTGTTGCTGGCCGGTTTCTTCTCGTCCGGGCCGGTCAGCGCGGAGCCAATGCCCAGCACCAGAATCAGCAGCACCAGAATGCCGATGCCCATCATCATATGCTGACGGGAAACCGGTACTTTCGCTTTCGGCGCAGAAGACGATTTGCGAGGCCGCGTGGGACGGCGGTCACTGGCGTCAGGTTTTAACTCGTCTTCCGGTTTGAACTCATCCATTTAGCCTCCTCCATAAAACGGCACGCTTCCCACGTGCCGCATCACTGCTCACTGTTCCCCCGCCGGACAGCAGCCCGACGTAGTCCGGGGATAATCAAGATACTTTGCAATCGTTAATCGCAGCCAGCACCATATCATGCGCCACGCCGCCACGCACTTCGGAGCGGCCAATAGCGAGAGGCAGCACCAGACGCAGCTCGCCGCCGAGCACTTTTTTATCGCGCATCATGTGCGGCAGATAGGCTTCTGCCGTCATGCTGGCCGGGCCGTTAACCGGCAGGCCAGCACGCTGCAGCAGCGCAATAATGCGGTCAGTATCGGCAGCGCTGAACTGACCCAGACGCTCAGCGGTGCGCGCCGCCATCACCATGCCCGCCGCGACCGCTTCACCGTGCAACCAGTTGCCGTAACCCATATGCGCTTCAATCGCATGACCAAAGGTATGACCGAGATTGAGCAGCGCACGCAGGCCGGTTTCACGCTCGTCGGCCGCCACCACGTCGGCTTTCAGCTCGCAGCAGCGGCGAATGCAGTAAGCCATGGCAGTGTTATCCAGCGCCAGCAGCGCATCAAGATTCTGCTCCAGCCACTGGAAAAATTCACCGTCGAGAATGATGCCGTATTTGATCACTTCCGCCAGACCGGAGGCCAGCTCGCGCGGCGGCAGCGTAGTGAGGCAGTCGGTATCAACCACCACCGAAGCCGGCTGGTAGAAAGCACCGATCATGTTTTTACCGAGGGGATGGTTCACCGCAGTTTTGCCCCCAACCGAGGAGTCAACCTGCGACAGCAAGGTGGTCGGCACCTGAATAAAGCGTACGCCGCGCTGGTAGCTGGCAGCAGCAAAGCCGGTCAGATCGCCAATCACGCCACCGCCCAGCGCAATCAGCGTGGTGTCACGGCCGTGCGGCTTCTGCAGTAGCGCGGTGAAAACCTCGTCCATCACCGCCAGCGTTTTGTACTGCTCACCGTCGGGCAGAATCACCTGATCCACTTTCACCCCGGCGTTGCTCAGCAGCGTCGCGAGTTTGTCCAGATAGATCGGTGCCAGCGTCTGATTCGTCACCAGCATGGCATTGTCGCCGGCTTTCAGCGGCCAAAAAGAAGCCGGATCGTTAAACAGTCCGGCAGCGATGGTGATGGGGTAACTGCGATCCCCCAGTGAGACAGTGATCTTCTCCATGATGACCGATACCTATTGCTGAGCCCTCAGGGTGCTGGATTAATTTTTTTCCAGCATGTTGATGATCTGATTGGCGACAACTTTTGCACTTTGATCGTCAGTGCGAATGGTGACGTCAGCGATCTCTTCATAAAGCGGATTACGTTCGCCAGCCAGCGCTTCCAGTACTTCGCGCGGCGGTTCGTCAACCTGCAGCAGCGGACGCTTTTTATCACGCTGAGTGCGGGCAAGTTGCTTTTCGATGGTGGTTTCGAGGTAGACGACCACACCGCGGGCGGAGAGACGATTACGGGTTTCACGGGATTTGACGGAGCCGCCACCGGTCGCCAGGACAATGCCCTGTTTCTCGGTCAGCTCGTTGATGATTTTCTCTTCACGATCGCGAAAACCGGCTTCGCCTTCCACATCAAATACCCAGCCTACATCCGCTCCGGTACGTCGCTCAATTTCCTGATCGGAATCGAAAAATTCCATATTGAGTTGCTGAGCTAACTGACGACCAATAGTGCTTTTGCCGGCACCCATCGGCCCAACCAGAAAGATATTGCGTTTCTCTGCCATTTTGTCGGTATTACTAAGAATTCGTTGATGATACCCCGCGTTCAGCACATTGCTGGCGGGACAGGAACTGAGACCTCATGAGCGTTAGCAAGAGTCAGACGGAAAATTATCTCAACACTCATGGCCGTTTGGCAACCGAATAAATTGCCCCCGGCGACCTTCAAACAGGACCGGTCTGTGGTTCGCGAGACGGTAACGCTCTTCCTTTTTTGCCATCCTTGTGCGCGCTACAGGTGCGCTGGCTGGGCCTGTCGCTCCCGACAGCTTACCTGCGTAAACTGTGGAATTGGTGCCGTTGCTGACGTCCTGTACCACCCAAAATTCGGGCATATTTCTTTCGATGCCAGTATCGCTTGTCACTGACACCCGCCGGAAGGTTATCCTGCCGCGTTCCGTTACACCGTTTTAAAATCGCTAAACCTTGTATGCTAATTCCTGCCCTGCGTCAACGCAGTTGGTCATATGGAGCGAATTTTCCGCTTTATCCGGCGGTAAGCGCTGCTTCCCTGACCAGTCGCGGCGTGATGAAGATCACCAGCTCACGTTTTTTGCGCTCGTCGGTCTGCTGACGAAACAGACTGCCGAGCAGCGGCACCTCGCCCAGCCACGGCACGCGCTTTTCGCCCTGGGTGCGCTGCTGCTGGAAAATACCGCCCAGCGCCAGCGTTTCACCGTCGCGCAGCGTCACCTGAGTGGCAATTTCCTGCTTATCAATGCTCAGCACCTGACTTTCCCCCATCGTCAGGCTGCGACCCGGCATGTTCTGGCTCAGCCGCAGCGTGAGCTGAATGCGCCCGTTGCCCAATACTACTGGCGTCACCTCCATGCCCAGCACCGCCTCTTTGAACTCAATCGCCGTCGCACCGCTGTTACCGGATTTCACCTCGTAGGGAATTTCGGTGCCCTGCTTGATGGTGGCGGTCTGCTGGTGTGAGGTAAACAGCCGCGGGCTGGCGATGATTTCGATCTGGTTCTCCTGCTCCAGCGCGCTCAGCTCCAGGTTAAGCAGTTCGCCACTCATCGGTCCGAGCGTGATGCCGGCGCGTATCGCCGGATTGCTCACCGTCAGCGGCACCAGCAGCTGCGGATTGCGCAGCGCCCCGGTGACGACATCGCCGGGTGCGGTGCTCCAGCTGACGCCGAGCTCGCGCAGATGCTCTTCATTGATGGTGACAATGTGCGCTGACAGCTCCACCTGCTCCAGCGGCAGATCCAGCGCCTGCAGCCAGCGCTCGGTGTCGCGCAGCGCCTGCGTGCTGTCCCGCAGTAACAGGCTGTTGGTACGACTATCCACCGTCACGCTGCCGCGCGGCGTCATCAGCGAGCGTTCCGCCTGCAGGCTGCGGTAGACATCGCTGGCGCTGGCGTAGTGCAGCGTGACGGTGCGCTGCTCAAGCGGCGCCTGCAGCTGCTTCTCTTCACGCTCCGCCTGTGCCTGCTGTGCCTGTCGCTGCTGCCAGCTCTCCGGATAGACCAGCAGCACACCCTCCTCCTGGATCACCGTGAGTTTCGCCAGCCGCGTGACCAGCGCCAGTGCGCGCTCCCAGCCGACGTTATCGAGTCGCAGCGACAGCCGCCCCTCGACGCCCGGCGCGATCAGCAGGTTGGTTTGCTGATAGTCAGCCAGCGCCTGCAGAATGCGCTCGACCGGCGCATCATCAAATACCAGGCTCAGGGGCTGATCAGCGGCGTGCAGCGGACTGCTCAGCGCCAGCCACAGCAGCAGCGTCATCCTTTTCATAAAATCCTCCTTTTATTACCCATGTGATGTGCTGCGGCGGACAGCTCTGCGTGGCGCTCAGTACCAGCGTATGTGCACTGAGATGGGTCACCTGCCACGGTGCCACCGGAAAAGCAGCCGGTGCACTCAGCCGCTGACGTTTGCCCTGCGGTGAAACCAGCCAGGCCACAAAGTGCGGCGCGCGACCAATGATGCCCTGTAAGCGCCAGCCCTGCGGCACGGCAGCGGGGACCTGACACTGGCTGGCAGCCAGCGGCTGGAACGGATCGCGCGCCAGCGCCCAGCTGCTGCACAGCAGTAACACCAGTGCGCTACTCCGCATCGTCACTCTCCAGCCAGAACTCGCTGTGTAACACGCCCTGCTCCGCCTGCAGCTGAAAACGCTGTGGCACCGCTAACGCCGTCGCAGCCAGCCCGCTGAACAGCGGCAGAAACTGCGGCCAGCTCAGGCGCAGCGCCAGCTGCTGTGGCTGATTGTCCGGATGCCAGGCCTCGAGCTGATTGCCGCGCGCTGCCACCAGTTGCTCTAACGATACGGACGCCGCCGTTGCCGCTGGCTGCAGCGTTGCGATCTCCGCCTGGAGCTGTTCGATGGCCGGTCGCTCGTCCAGCTGCTGTTGACGTTGCTGGTGCTGCTGCGCCAGTTGTGACAGCTGCTGTTGCAGCGTGCTGAACTGCTGCTGCTGCGGACGCAGCAGCAGTAGCCACGCCAGCCCGAATAGCAGCAGCGCCAGCAGTTGCAGGCTGGCTATTCGCCACGTCAGTGCCAGCTGCAGCCAGCGCTGGATGAGTTCATTCATCGGTCGCCTCCTGCAGCCGGGCGCGCAGCGCGAAGCGGTAATCCCCCTGCGCCTGACGCTGTACGCTGCCCTGCTTCACCGCCGCAAATAGCGGTTGCGTCTGCAGCTGCTGGCGGAACGCGCTGACATCAGCCAGGCTCTGCGCCAGACCGTCCAGCACCAGTTGCCCCTGTCGCCGCTCCACGCGACTCAGCCACAGCGTCTCCGGCATCAGTGCGGGCAGTTGCTGCCAGAACTGCTGCCAGCGTTGATGCTGCTGCAGCCGCTGTTGCTGCGCCTGCTGCCTGCGTAACAGATCATCCCGCTGCGCCATCAGCGTTTGCTGTTGCGCCAGCCGCTGCTGTATCTGCTGGAGCTGCATGGTCATATCGGCCTGCTGCCGGGCTGCCTGCTGGAGCCGCTGTTCAGCGCGCCACCACAGCAGCAGCGTGAGTAACAGCGTTACCAGCAGCACGACAACCAGCAACGCCACGCTGTGCTGGCGGCGTAGCAGCAACTGCTGTGCCCGCCACGGGAGCAAATTGACCGCCAGCATCAGTAATCCTCCGGACGTAGCGCCAGGCCTAGCGCAATCGCCAGCGCGCCCGCCTCTGCCGGTAGTGGCGGTTGCAGATAATGCAGCAGCGCCAGCGGCTTGCAGCGCTGCACTTCCGCCTCCGGCAACGCCTGCGGTGAGGTGCAGAACACCGTTTGTGCCTGGGGAAAGGTGTCACGCAGATGGGCGAGCGTCAGAGATTCGGTCGCCGCGCCGCAGGCGCTATTTTCGCCGGCCAGCGTCCACAGCCAGTGGTCGCTGAGCGGATGGATCAGCAGCTGATGCGGGCGCAGCGGAACGCGCATGGCGATCTGCGTCAGCGCCAGACTGCTCAGCTCAAACACGTCGGGGCGCAGTCCGGCCTGCTGCAGCGGCGCCAGCCACTGGGCGATGACGTCACGGCGCGCAGCGGTGACGTGCAGCTGGCTGGCGCTGCCGCCCAGCCGGTAATCCAGCGACAGCGAGGCGGCTTCGACCGGGAACAGGCGTGATGCGGACGCGTTAACGTAGCGGCTGAGCGCCGGCTCGCGTAACGAGGTCTCTGGCAACGGCAGCGTACGCTGCAGCACCAGCTGCGGCGGCAGGCCAACGCGCAATGAGTAGCGCCTGGGTAAATGACGCTGCCAGCGCACCAACATCTCCTGTAACACTGGCGAGGTTTGCAACACGCCGTTGCGTAACGTATCGTGCGGCAGCGGCTGCTGCCACCAGTGTCGCAGCTGCCATCCGTGACGGCGTCGTTCAATGCCAAGGGCGCAGAGTTGCCCGTTCTGGATGTCCAGTCCAATTTGCCAGCGCTGAAAAGCCATGCGCGCGATCTCCTTATCGTTACAGGAAAAAGGATGATTACCCGCATTGCATGAAGAATGACGGGTATATCAAAGCGTCAGGCTTGCCTTTATACTACCGCGCGATTGTTTATAAACTGCCCAAACGCCAACAGATGGGAATTCTCAGGTGAAGTTCGTAAAGTATTTATTGATCCTTGCAGTGTGTTGCATTTTGCTGGGAGCCGGCACGGTTTATGGTTTGTACAAATACATAGAGCCGCAGCTGCCTGATGTGAACACATTGAAAGATGTGCGCCTGCAAACCCCGATGCAGGTTTACAGCGCGGATGGCGAGCTGATCGCCCAGTACGGTGAAAAGCGCCGTATCCCGCTCACCCTGCAACAGATGCCGCCTGAGCTAATCAAAGCGTTTATCGCCACCGAAGACAGCCGCTTTTATGAGCATCACGGCGTCGACCCGGTGGGGATTTTCCGCGCCGCCAGCATCGCGCTGGTCTCCGGCCACGCCTCGCAGGGCGCCAGTACCATTACGCAGCAGCTGGCGCGTAACTTCTTCCTTAGCCCTGAACGCACGCTGATGCGTAAAATCAAGGAAGCCTTCCTGGCGATTCGCATCGAGCAGTTGCTGAGTAAGGATGAAATCCTTGAGCTTTATCTGAATAAAATCTATCTCGGCTATCGCGCTTACGGCGTCGGTGCGGCGGCGCAGGTTTACTTCGGTAAACCGGTCGATCAGCTGTCACTGAGTGAGATGGCGATGATCGCCGGCCTGCCGAAAGCGCCGTCGACCTTTAACCCGCTCTATTCCCATGCCCGTGCGCTGGCGCGCCGTAATGTGGTGCTGGCTCGCATGCTGGATCAGAACTACATCACGCAGCAGCAGTATAACGACGCGCGCAACACACCGTTGACCGCCAGCTATCACGGCCCGGAAATTGCCTTCTCTGCACCGTATCTCACCGAGCTCGTGCGTCAGGAGATGGTGAAACGCTACGGCGACAGCGCCTATGACGATGGCTACAAGGTGTATACCACCGTGACCCGCCATCTGCAGGAAGCCGCACAGCAGGCGGTGCGTAACAACGTGATGGCGTACGATATGCGTCACGGCTACCGCGGCCCGACCAACGTGCTGTGGAAAGTGGGTGAAGCCAGCTGGGATCACACCCGCATCGTCAATACGCTGAAAAATCTGCCGGTCTACGGTCCGCTGAATGCCGCCGTGGTCACCAGCGCCAGCGCCGACGAAGCCACCGCCATGCTAAAAGATGGCAGCAGCGTTTCGCTGACCTTAGCCGGCGTGCGCTGGGCGCGTCCGTATAAATCCGACACCCTGCAGGGCCCGACGCCGCGCAGCGTCACTCAGGTGCTGCAGGCTGGCCAGCAGATTTGGGTACGTAAAGTCGGGGATGCATGGTGGCTGGGACAGGTGCCGCTGGTGAACTCGGCGCTGGTGTCGCTTAATCCGGAAGACGGTGCGGTACGCGCGCTGGTGGGCGGTTTTGACTTCAACCAGAGTATGTTCAACCGCGCCACCCAGGCGCTGCGTCAGGTCGGCTCGAACATCAAGCCGTTCCTGTATACCGCCGCCATGGACCGCGGCCTGACGCTGGCCTCCATCCTCAATGACGTGCCGATTTCACGCTGGGATGCCGGTGCCGGCGCAGACTGGCGACCAAAGAACTCGCCGCCGACTTATGCGGGTCCGATTCGTTTACGCCAGGGGCTGGGTGAGTCGAAAAACGTGGTGATGGTGCGCGCGATGCGTGCCATGGGCGTTGATTACGCCGCTGAGTATCTGCAGCGCTTTGGCTTCCCGGCGCAGAATATTATCCATACCGAGTCGCTGGCACTGGGCGCCGCATCCTTCACACCAATGCAGGTGGCGCGCGGCTATGCGGTGATGGCTAACGGTGGCTTCCTGGTCGATCCTTACTTCATCGCGAAGATCGAGAACGAACAGGGCGGCGTGATTTTCCAGGCGCAGCCGAAGATCGCCTGCCCGCAGTGCAATCTGCCGGTGATCTATGGCGACACCAAAAAGTCGGTGGCGCTGAATGAAGAGAGCGTGGAAAACGTCGCCACCTCGAATCAGCAGCAGAATCAGACCGTGCCGCAGCCCGAGCTGGAGCAGGTACCGGCGCAGCCGCAGCCGGCCGGCGATCAGCAGTATGCGCCGCACGTAATCAACACGCCGCTGGCGTTCCTGATCAAGAGCGCGCTGAACTCTAACATCTTCGGTGAACCGGGCTGGATGGGAACCGGCTGGCGTGCCGGTCGCGATCTGAAGCGCAACGATATCGGCGGCAAAACCGGTACCACCAACAGTTCCAAAGATGCCTGGTTCTCCGGTTATGGTCCGGGCGTGGTGACGTCGGTGTGGATTGGCTTCGATGATTCGCGCGCGCTGGGACGCACCACGGTATCGGGTGCGATTCCGGATCAGATCTCCGGCTACGAAGGCGGCGCGAAAAGTGCGCAGCCGGCATGGGATGATTACATGAAAGTGGCGCTGGATGGTGTGCCGGTGCAGCCGCTGACACCGCCGGACGGCGTGGTGACGGTGACCATTGATCGCAGCACCGGCAAGCTGGCCAACGGTGGCGGCAACACCCGTCAGGAGTACTTCATCAACGGCACCCAGCCGACCGAATATTCGGTGCATGATGTGGGCACCACTATTATGGACAACGGTGAAAGCCACGAACTGTTTTGATCAAAAAAGCCGGGGGAAATCCCCGGCTTTTTGTTTTTACCCCGTGCGGCTTTCCGCGCCTTTTATTGCGCCGCCAGGTGTCCTCAATAACTCAACCGCCCCTGCTTCACCAGCCACTCACGCACCATGAACAGCGCGCTGACGTTACGCGCCTCGCGAAAATCCGGCTCTTCCAGCAGCGCCAGCAGATTGCTGAGCGGCCAGCGGCGTACAATCAGCGGCTCCGGCTCATCCCCTTCCAGCTTCTCTTCGAACAACCCTTCAGCTACCACGATATTCATCTTGCTGGAGAAATAGGACGGCGCCATGGTGAGTTTGCCCAGCGCTTCCAGCTGGTGCGCGCCAAAGCCCACTTCTTCTTTCAGCTCACGGTTGGCGGCTTCAAAAACGCTTTCACCCGGATCGATTAAACCTTTCGGGAAGCCCAGCTCATAGGTTTCCAGTCCGACGGCGTACTCCTGGATCAGGATCACGTCATCGCCAATGATCGGCACAATCATCACCGCTTCACGATCGGAGGGCTTCATGCGCTCATAGACGCGACGCGCACCGTTGCTGAAGGCGAGATCAACCGCTTCGATGGTAAACAGGCGGGAGCGGGCCACCGCTTCCACGTTGAGGATGTCAGGTTTTTTCAGGGGAGTGGTCATATCAGCCTCAAACTTAGCACAGCCTTGTGAACGCGATGACGTCAGCATACCGAAGCCCGCGGCATTGTGCGACACGCAGCGCAGGTCAATCATGGTGACATACATTTGCCCGCTGCCGCTAACAACTTCTTGTTATCTGCACAGTAAGATTTTCACAATAAGTCAACGGGGTAGCAGCAAATTCGGATAATACCGATGTTTAATTGAGGGGCTTGTGAGTACCATCCCGTTAAGGAATAATCTAACAAATTTATAATACAATGATTTTGCGCGGTATTTTGTTTCATTTGCCTCTTGTCAGAATGACTTCTGCTCGCCAAAATTGACTCGTATTGCAGGTTTTACCGGGAGCACATCGTAAACGTGACGGCAGTTTTTTGGCTGGATTGAGCAAAGCATGAGCACTCTTATCGTCATTCTGGCTGTCATGCTGGCCTGTTCGTTAGTGGCCGGAATCGGCTACTGGTACGCTATGCGGCATCGTCCGCCGTTGGCGAAACCACTGCCGTTTATCAGTCCGCCCTGCCGTAAACTCACCGATGAAGAACGCGCTGCCGTTGAGAAGTATATTGCGTCGCTGGGTAAAGCGCGTCAGCACAGCAGTGGGCGATCGACCCGATCGTCACGGGAACCCGAAGCGCTGGCGCTGACCGCACAGAGCAATAATGTTTATCCCGTTACCCGCTCCATCACCCGTTACGGCCTCTCCACTGACGATCCCCACAAATGGCGCTACTACCTGGACGAAGTCGAGGTGCATCTGCCGCCGCTGTGGGAGCAGTACATCGCTGAAGAAAATTACGTCGAGCTGATCCGCACCCAGACCCTGCCGCTGGTGATCTCGCTCAACGGCCACTCGCTGGTGAACTATGCGGTGGAACAACCGGCGCTGCCGCCGCTGGTGCGGCCAATGTCGACCAACGCTTCGATTCGTAAAGAGGAGAGCGAAAACGTCGAGCTGCTGCAGGTGCGCAAAGAGTCGCCGGAAGAGTATCAGCTGTCGCGCGCCGACGGCACGCGTGAAGCGAGCGCTATTTGCTGCGCCTTCCTGCTGTTTTTCCTCAGCCTGGTGCTGCCCGGCAGCCTGATGCTGTGGATTGCGCTGCCTGCCGGCGCGATCGTCGCTGTCAGCCTGTGGTTTATGTACCGATTCCCCGGTGAAAAAGGGCTGCGCGATGTGCACTGTCTGCGCGGCGCACCGAAGCGCTGGGGCCTGTTTGGCGAATCCAATCAGGAGCAGAGCAACATTTCGCTCGGCATCATCGACTTAATCTATCCGGCACACTGGCAGCCTTATGTGGCACACGACCTGGGCCAGGTGACAGATGTGGATATCTACCTGAATCGTCAGGTGGTACGTCAGGGGCGCTTCCTGTCGCTGCAGGATGAAGTCCGCAACTTCCCGGTACAGCGCTGGCGTAAAAACCTGGTGCTGGCGTGCGGTTCGCTGCTGGTGCTGGTGATGCTGGTGAGCTGGATTCCGCTCAGCATGCCGATCAAACTCAGCCTCGCCTGGTTAAAAGGGACTGAGAGCGTGGAAGTGAACAGCGTCGATAAACTCGCTGCCCTGCCGCTGCACATTGGCGATAGCCTGAAAGTGAGCGGCACCGGCATGTGCTCGGTTCCGGGCAATTACCAGAGCAACCGCAGCTACGGCTACATGCCGTTCGACTGCTCGGCGATTTACTGGAACAACGCTGCGCCGCTGCCGCTGCCGCAGTCGGACATCATCGATAAGGCCGCCGCGCTGCTGGAGACCACCACGCAGCAGTTGCATCCGGAAACCAACACCGACCCGAAACTTAACCCGCAGCTGGCGTCGGCGATTCAGAAATCAGGCATGATCCTGCTGGATGATTTCTCCGATCTGGTGCTGAAAACCCAGCAGCTATGCAGCCAGCAGCAGGACTGCGTGCGCCTGAAAAATGCGCTGGTTAACCTCGGTAACGCCAAGGACTGGGATACGCTGATTCACCGTGCGGATTCCGGCAAGCTCAACGGCATGAACGTGCTGCTGCGCCCGGTTAGCGCCGAAGCGCTGGAGAATCTGGTGAATACCGCCACCTCGACCTTCTTCTCGCGGGAGACGCGTCGCGCGGCGGAAACCCTGAACAGCCCGCCGCCGGGCGGATTCCTGATCATTAGCGACGAAGGCCGGCAGATGGTGAACCAGCCGCAGCCGTCGGTGGCGCTGTTCGATCTCGACGCCCCTTCACAATGGCACGAACTGCAGCGCCTGTCCGGCATGCTGCTGCACACGCCGTTTGCCGCCAGCGGTATCATTACCAGCATTACCACCGATGCCAACGGCACGCGCCATATCGCCCTGCACAACGAGCCCGATGCCATGGCGCAGTGGCGTTATCTGGGCACCGCGCTGCTGATGCTGGTGCTGATTGTCAGCGCCATCAGCAACGGCCTGCTGGCGCTGCGCCGTATCCACCGCAACCGCCTGCGTATGGCGCAGATTCAGCAGTATTACGACAAGTGCTTTAACCACAACCTCAGCACTATGCAGAGCGTGCGCTCGCTGTTCTGACCCTCCGCCTTCTGTGCTACCCTGTCGCCCTGTTTTTCAGGGCGGAAAACAAAATGCCGATTACGCTTAAGGGATTGGCGATGGATCGGCAGCCCGCAACGGCACCTCGCCCTTGATTTATCACGTTGTACCCATACCTTTGGGTATCCGGCACCGGCCCGATCCATCTTTCCGGCGTCATGCGACCATGTGCGACCGATCGCCACACGGCGCGACGCAGCGTAACAGCAGGAGCCGCAATGAAAGAGAAAACCAGTGAAGGCGTCCGCCTTGATAAATGGCTGTGGGCCGCGCGCTTCTATAAAACCCGCGCGCTGGCTCGCGACATGATTGAAGGCGGCAAAGTGCATTACAACGGCCAGCGCAGCAAACCGGGTAAAGTGGTCGAACTGCAGGCCGAGCTGACGCTGCGTCAGGGCAACGATGAGCGCACGGTGATCATCACCGCCATCGGCGACCAGCGGCGTCCGGCCAGCGAAGCGCAGCAGATGTACGCGGAGACAGCCGCCAGCATCGAAAAGCGCGAAAAGAACGCGCTGGCGCGCAAAATGAATGCCCTGACCATGCCGCATCCCGATCGCCGCCCGGATAAAAAAGAGCGCCGCGATCTGCTGAAATTTAAATTGTCGGGCGATGAATAACTCGCGCCCCCACGAGAGAAACCTTATGTCTGTTCAAGATCAACTGCATCGCTACCTGTTTGAAAACGTCGCCGTGCGCGGCGAGCTGGTCAACGCATCTCAAACCTGGCGCGACATCGTGCAGAACCACGACTACGCCGAGCCGGTCAAAACGCTGCTGGGCGAACTGCTGGTCGCCACCAGCCTGCTCACCGCCACGCTGAAATTTGACGGCGACATCACCGTGCAGCTGCAGGGCGATGGCCCGCTGAGCATGGCGGTGATCAACGGAAATAACCGCCAGGAGCTGCGCGGCGTGGCGCGCCTGAAAGAGGATGCGGAGATTGCCGCCGGCAGCAGCCTGAAGCAGATGGTGGGTAACGGCTATCTGGTGATCACCATTTCGCCTGAGAAAGGCGAGCGCTATCAGGGCGTGGTCGGCCTGGAAGCCGATACGCTGGCGGGCTGTCTGGAAGATTACTTCATGCGTTCCGAGCAGCTGCCAACCCGCCTGTTCATTCGCACCAGCGAGAAAGGCGCAGCCGGTATTCTGCTGCAGGTGCTGCCCGCGCAGGAGCCCAACCTGGATGACTTCAACCATCTGGCCACGTTAACCGAAACCGTGAAGAGCGAAGAGCTGATTGAGCTGCCCGCGACTGACGTACTGTGGCGTCTCTATCATCAGGAAGAAGCCACGGTTTACGATCCGGCGCCGGTCAGCTTCAAATGCACCTGCTCGCGCGAACGCTGCGGTGAAGTGCTGAAAACGCTGCCGCCAGAGGAAGTGGATGAGATTCTGGTCGAAGACGGCAAAATCGATATGCACTGCGACTACTGCGGCACGCACTATGTGTACGATGCAGTGGATATTGCTGCTATTCGTAACGCTCCC
Organism: gamma proteobacterium symbiont of Scutellera amethystina; assembly: GCF_059730845.1. Lineage (NCBI taxonomy): Bacteria > Pseudomonadati > Pseudomonadota > Gammaproteobacteria > gamma proteobacterium symbiont of Scutellera amethystina. Next base: position 320,006 of record NZ_AP035935.1, on the reverse strand, counting down.
TCCGGCAATAGCGATCAATTGCATTAATCAGCAAACGGGCGGTGACGCCGCCCGTATTTTCCGCCGGCGTAGCGCTATGATTTTTCACGGAAATTAACTAATTTACGCTAACTTTAGTTTCATAAGTGGCAGATTTCTCTACTTGTCACGTTCCAGCTCGCATTTTTAACTCTCTTCACTTTTCCACCTCGCTCAGACGTGTACACTGCGCGCGATCTGCCCTGTGCGGCTATGCGCAGCAGGACGCAGAAACCCTCATAAAAAATGCCATGAAGTACCGATTTAAGGAGCAGTCACATGCGCGTTAACGGCCTGACATCGCAAGACCTCGAAACGCTCGGAATTAGCGGCACCACCGAGGTGGTGTACAACCCTGATTACGCCACGTTATTTCAGGAAGAAACCCGCCCGGAGCTGGAAGGTTACGCGCGCGGCACCCTGACGCAGAGCGGTGCCATTGCCGTGGATACCGGCATCTTCACCGGACGTTCGCCGAAAGATAAATACATTGTGCGGGATGACACCACGCGTGACACGCTGTGGTGGAACGATGTTGGCAACGGCAAGAACGACAACCAGCCGCTGTCACAGGAAACCTGGCAGGCGCTCAAAGATCGCTGCACGCAACAGCTTTCCGGCAAGCGTCTGTTTGTGATTGACGCCTTCTGCGGCGCCAACCCGGACACCCGCCTCAGCGTGCGTTTCGTGATGGAAGTGGCGTGGCAGGCGCATTTCGTCAAAAACATGTTTATCCGTCCGACTGAAGCCGAACTGGCTGAGTTTACGCCGGATTTCGTGGTGATGAACGCAGCGCAGTGCACCAATCCGGACTGGCAGGCGCAGGGGCTGCATTCAGAGAATTTTGTCGCCTTTAACCTGACTGAACGCATGCAGCTGATCGGCGGCACCTGGTACGGCGGCGAGATGAAAAAAGGCCTGTTCGCCATCATGAACTATCTGCTGCCGCTGAAGGGTATCGCCTCGATGCATTGCTCGGCCAACGTCGGCAAAGCGGGCGACGTGGCGGTGTTCTTTGGCCTGTCCGGTACCGGTAAAACCACGCTCTCTACCGATCCGGATCGTCAGCTGATCGGCGATGATGAGCACGGCTGGGACGACGACGGCGTCTTTAACTTCGAAGGCGGCTGCTACGCCAAAACCATCAATCTGTCAGAGCAGGCCGAGCCGGAGATTTACCGCGCGATTCGCCGCGATGCGCTGCTGGAGAACGTGGTAGTGCGCGCCGACGGCACGGTCGATTACGCCGACGCCAGCAAGACGGAAAACACCCGCGTGTCTTACCCGATCGAGCACATCGAAAACATCGTGCAGCCGGTGTCGAAAGCGGGCCACGCGAAGAAGGTCATCTTCCTGACCGCCGACGCGTTTGGCGTATTGCCACCGGTTTCGCGTCTGACGCCAGAGCAAACCCAGTACCACTTCCTGTCCGGCTTTACCGCCAAGCTGGCCGGCACCGAGCGCGGTGTGACGCAGCCCACCCCAACCTTCTCCGCCTGTTTTGGCGCGGCGTTCCTGACGCTGCATCCAACGCAGTACTCGGATGTGCTGGTGAAACGTATGGAGGCGTCCGGCGCGCAGGCCTATCTGGTGAATACCGGCTGGAACGGCAGCGGCAAGCGCATTTCGCTGAAAGACACGCGCGCTATCATCAACGCGATTTTGGCCGGTGAGCTGGATGAAGCGGAGACCGTGACGCTGCCGGTGTTCAATCTGCAGGTGCCCACCACGCTGGCACAGGTGGACGATGCCATTCTCGATCCGCGCCGCAGCTGGCCTGACGCCGCCGCCTGGCAGCAGGCTGCCGAAGCACTGGCGCAGCGCTTTATCACCAATTTCGAGAAGTACACCGATAACGATGCCGGTAAGGCGCTGGTGCAGGCCGGCCCGCAGCTGTGAAGTAGCCCAGCCGCCACAATGGCGGCTTAGCGATGGCACATTTCGTCGCGGCGCGATTTATCGCGCATGCCTGCAGCGGCAATATCGCTGATGGATGCGCAATAGATTGCGCCGCGACGGTTGGTGCGGAAATTTAACTAACGTTACTGCTTACTGCCGTCGTGGCGCTGTTTTCCGGAATCGGTAACCACGCACGGATACGTAATCCGCCGCGTTCACTGTCGCCAATCTCCAGCGATCCGTCATGCGCATCGATAATACGCTGCACAATCGCCAGGCCCAGACCGGTGCCGCTGGTGCTGCGCGCGCTATCGCCACGCACAAACGGCTGGAACAGATGCTGTAACTGATCCGGCTTAATGCCCGGACCATCATCCTCCACCTGGAACCACGCGCGATTCAATTCCTGACCGCTGCTGACCTTGATCCAGCCGTTACCGTAACGCGCCGCGTTAACCACCAGATTCGCTACCGCGCGTTTAATCGACAGCGGATTAATATCCAGCATCAGCTCCGCGTCCATCACCGCATTCTCAATCTCGCGCTCGTAGCCGCTCTCCGCCGCCACCACTTCGCCCAGCACGCTATTCAGATCGGCACGCTCGGTTTGCATCTCCTGCCCGGTGCGCAGGTAATCGATGAACTGCTCAATGATGGCGTTACACTCTTCGATGTCTTTGTTGATCGACTCGGCCAGGTAGCCATCTTCCTCGCCCATCATCTCGGTGGCGAGACGGATGCGCGTCAGCGGCGTGCGTAAATCATGGCTGACGCCGGCCATCAGCAGCGTACGGTCATCGGCCAGCTGCTTCACGCCCGCCGCCATCTGGTTGAAAGCACGCGTCACCGAACGCACTTCCGAAGCACCATATTCGCGCAGCGGTGGCGGAATAATGCCTTTCCCCACCTGCAACGCAGCGTGTTCGAGATCGACTAAGGGTCGGTTCTGAATGCGGATAAACAGCCAGGCGCCGCCAATCGCCAGCAGCATTATCGCCAGGGTATAGCGGAACAGCGGTGAGAAGTCGCCCTGATGGATTTCGGTCAGCGGTACGCGCACCCAGATATCCGGCGACAGCCAGGTTTTCAGCCAGACCACCGGCGAGTTTTTGTTAACCTCAACCCGCACGTCGGTCGGCCCGCCCAGCTGCTGCGCCATCTGTTCACTGAGGAATTCATAATGCTGCGCCCAGCGCAGCCCGCTCTCTTCCGCCGCCGCGTTGGTGTACAACGAGATGCCCAGCTCACGATAAATTTCGCGCCGGAAGGCCGGCGGCACTTCCAGCTGCGTACCATCCTCCAGCTGCAGCCGATCGGTCATCAGCATACGCACTTCGTAGGCGAGGACTTTGTTGAACTGCTGCAGGCTGGGAAGAATGGCAAAATTGAGCACCACCAGGTAGGTCGTTACCAGGCTGACGAACAGCAAGGTAACGATCAATAACAGGGTGCGGGCAAACGAACTGCGGGGTGAGAAGCGCAATCGCCTCATGCTTTACTGCCGTCCGGAACGAACACGTAGCCAAGGCCCCAGACGGTCTGGATGTAGCGCGGATGTGCCGGATCTTCTTCGACCATGCGGCGCAGACGAGAGATCTGCACGTCGATAGAACGCTCCATCGCACTGTACTCACGCCCGCGCGCCAGGTTCATCAGCTTATCGCGCGACAGCGGCTCACGCGGATGGCTCACCAGCGCTTTCAGCACGGCGAACTCTCCGCTGGTCAGCGGCATCGGCTCATCTTCACGGAACATTTCACGCGTGCCGAGGTTCAGTTTGAACTTACCGAAGGCGATGACCGCTTCTTCCTGCGACGGCGCGCCCGGCAGCTCATTGGCCTGACGACGCAGCACAGCACGAATTCGCGCCAGCAGCTCACGCGGGTTGAACGGTTTTGGAATGTAGTCATCGGCGCCGATTTCCAGCCCCACGATACGATCGACCTCTTCACCTTTCGCGGTGACCATAATGATCGGCATCGGGTTACTCTGGCTACGCAGACGACGGCAAATTGACAGGCCATCTTCACCCGGCAGCATTAAATCGAGCACCATTAAATGGAATGATTCGCGGGTCAGCAGACGATCCATCTGCTCGGCGTTGGCGACGCTGCGCACCTGAAAGCCCTGTTCGGTGAGATAGCGTTCGAGCAGTGCGCGCAGACGCATATCATCATCGACGACCAGAATTTTGTAGTTCTCTTGCATGTTCAACTCCCAAAGGCGCCATTGCCTGAGCCGATATTGTGTTAAAAAGATGCCTGTCTGTGACAGTCATTAATGGTTTATATTCTAGCCGAAATTGTTACAAAGCATATTAAACAGCAGCTTATCTTTAATTTTAACCGCGAACTGCGGCTCCGCTCGCGCTTTTCTGACTGATTTTGACGCCGTTTAGCGCTTGTCTGAAAATCAGCGGCGTTTTCTGTCGGCGAGTGGTCCAGCCGGGCCGTCCCGCTTCCGCCGTCAGGCGGGGCGCGCCATTTGGCTTAAGTTTCGCCTGCAGGATAAGCCAACGGCCGCGCTCAGCAGCATAAAATAGCGCGTTTTCGCCGCTGACTGCGTATCCGCGCTCGGAACAGTGCCAGTGCGCGCGCAAAATAAGGCCAGTGTTAAATAAAGTGATTTAAATCAGTCAGTAAACTCCCCTTTCCTCTGCGCAAATGATCTCCGACACTGCATCGGTACCTGCTTACTGAGTTCATGTGGAGAAGAAAGATGAAAAAAACCGTTGTTCTGCTGAGCGCTCTGGTACTCACCAGCCTCACACAGGTTCAGGCCGCTACGCCAGCGGGCGAAGCCGCCGGCGCACAGGCGTCGACCACGGCCAAAGGTAATTCAGATGCTATCGGCATCGGTGCGGTGGGTGCCCTGCTCGGCGTCGCGCTGGCCACCATGGGCGGCGGCGATCACGGCGGTAGCAGCACCTCAACGACCACGGCGACCACGCCGGGCAAATAACGCTTATCTGGCGCGGCAAGGCTGCGGCGCTTCCCCCTCTTATACTGCCAGCCCTTTCGCCAGCGGAGAATAAGTTGCGCCCCGGCTTGTTTCACCAGGCCATTACTCTCCGCCTCTTTTTTCCTCACTTTCCGTCACGTACTCAATGCGGTTCACAAACCACACCTTCTGTCCTTCCGGCGTGTTTACTGTCACCTCATCATCCACCTCTTTTTTGATCAGCGCGCGCGCCATCGGCGAGTCGATGGAGATGTAATCTTTCACCGTATCGCCATAGATCTCGTCCGGTCCGACGATGCGAAAACGCTTCACGTCGCCCTGCTCATTCTCCACTTCCACCCAGGCACCGAAGAACACTTTGCCCTCCTGCTGCGGCGCATAATCAACAATTTTCAGCTCGGCGAGGCATTTACGCAGATAGCGCACGCGGCGATCGATCTGGCGCAGCAGGCGCTTGTTATAGGTGTAATCGGCGTTTTCAGAGCGATCGCCCAGGCTGGCGGCCCAGGAGACAATGCGGGTGATTTCCGGCCGCTTCTCATTCCACAGATGGTCGTGCTCAGCACGCAGCTTGTTATAGCCTTCGCGGGTAATCAGTTGGGTTTTCATCGCTTCACTCGTGGTTACAGCCCTGTTTACTGCACAGAGGCTATCACAAAGCCTTACCTGCCCGGACAGGCACCCAGCGTCTTTTTCATCAGGCGCACATAATCGGCGACCAGGCCAGGCGTCCAGGTCATGATTTCTGCCCGTTCGCGCAGCACGCAGGCGCCCCAGAACGCCGGCTGCAGCAGCAGCGCAAACACCTGCTGCAGCCGCTGGCCGTAATAGCCTTCAAACGCCACGTCCAGCGCATCCACCACGGTGGTCGAACAGTTTTTTGCCGTCAGATTATACAGGCTGTCACCACGGTTGGCCTGCCAGTAGCTGGCGAGCGCCTGCCCGTTGTAGTGCTGAAAACTGAAGGTTAAATCCGGGCTGCGCCAGTCGGCAATCTCTGCCGCCAGCGAGGGGAGAAAACGGCCGGGACGATCGTTAATCTGTCCGGCCAGCAGCAGACGCGGCAGCTCGTGCGGTTGCGGATCGATCTCCTGCTGCGGATAAAGGCTGATGTAGCCGCGCTCGCCAAAGCTCAGTGCCGCGTGGCCGGTACAAAAGTGCCCTTCACCGTTAATCACGCCGATGTAACGGTCAATCACATAGCGCTTCGGCTGTTGACTGACTTCAGACTGCGCCTGCCAGACGTGGACACAGAGAGGAAATGCCGCAGCGTCCGGCGGAAAGCGGGCCTGCTGCCACGGCCGGAGCCGCGCGATATGACGATGGCCGCGACAAAACCACGGCAGCAGCGTAACGGACTGACCCGCCGGCAGGCGCTGCCACTGGCGCCAGACGCGCCATACCGTCAGGCTGAACGACAGCAGCAACAGCACCAGCCAGCTGCCCAGCAACAGGCAGGTATGCAGGTTGTCATTGAAAAACAGCACCACGCTGAGCACCATCTCGCCGCAGCCCAGCATAAAATGTCGCACCCAGCGCTGGCGCTGAATCAGCGCCGCGCTCAGGCAGCGAAACAGGCCGTTAAACAACAGGCAGATTTCCATCACCGTCAGCAGCAGTTTCTTCAGTTGCCTTTCGTCACCGTGCCACAGCGCGCCGGCCAGCAGCGTGCCGACAAAAATCAGGGAAAACAGCAGATTGAGCCAGCGCTGCAGCGACACCTCGCCGCTCAGCAGGTTAAACAGCAGCGACAGCGACAGTAAGAGCGCCAGCACCTGTAGCGACAGATTGATATGCCCATCGACCAGCACGTCCGCCACAATCATGCCGGCCAGCAGCACACCGCACAGCGCCAGGCCATAAATCAGCAGACGATAACGCACCAGCAGCTCGCGTCCGGCCAGCAGCAGCAGTAATTTGATCATTGCTTCACCCTCCTTCCGTGGTTTGCCGCGGATTATAGGGCAGAGACGGGGCGAGCCTGGCTGCAACCGGCACGCCATTGCGCTGGGGTTTAACACATAGGTGGCTAAGTTTCTCTGAGTTGCGCGCTGCATTCAGAAAAAGACGGATTCACCGGTCAGCGGCTGGCAATTTGCGGCCTCAGTCCGTATAACTGTCCCCTATTTCTAACCCTGTGTAAGCAAGACCGTTACTGATGATGAAAGATTCGCTGAGCCAGATTATCGCAGGTGAGCTGAAGGCACGCGCCGACCAGGTTGACGCCGCCATTCGCTTGCTGGATGAAGGGAACACCGTGCCGTTTATCGCACGTTACCGTAAGGAAGTGACCGGCGGGCTGGATGATACCCAGCTGCGTACGCTGGAGAGCCGTCTCGGCTATCTGCGTGAGCTGGAGGAACGCCGCCAGTCGATTCTGAAATCCATTGAAGACCAGGGCAAACTGACACCGGAATTAGCCACTGCTATCAACGGCACGCTGAACAAAACCGAGCTGGAAGATCTCTATCTGCCTTATAAGCAGAAGCGCCGCACGCGCGGGCAGATCGCTATCGAAGCCGGGCTGGAACCGCTGGCAGAGACGCTGTGGAACGATGCGTCTCAGGATCCCGAGCAGCTGGCAGCGCGTTATGTCGACGCGGACAAAGGCGTCGCCGATGTGCGTGCCGCGCTGGATGGCGCACGCTATATCCTGATGGAGCGCTTCGCCGAAGACGCCACGCTGCTGGCGAAAGTACGTGAATACCTGTGGAAGAACGCCCATCTGGTTGCGCGCGTGGTGGAAGGCAAAGAGGAAGAAGGCGCTAAATTCCGCGACTACTTTGATCATCACGAAGCGCTGAGCAGCGTGCCGTCGCACCGCGCGCTGGCCATGTTCCGTGGCCGTAACGAAGGCATTTTACAGCTGTCGCTCAACGCCGATCCGCAGTTCGACGAGGCACCGCGCGAAAGCTACGGCGAAACGCTGATCGCCGACCACCTTGGCCTGCGCCTGAACAACGCACCGGCCGACAGCTGGCGCAAAGCCGTGGTCAGCTGGACCTGGCGCATCAAGGTCCTGCTGCACCTCGAAACCGAACTGATGGGCACCATCCGCGAACGGGCGGAAGACGAAGCGATCAACGTGTTTGCCCGTAATCTGCACGATCTGCTGATGGCGGCTCCCGCCGGCATGCGCGCCACCATGGGTCTCGATCCTGGCCTGCGCACCGGGGTCAAAGTGGCGGTGGTCGATGCCACCGGCAAGCTGGTCGCGACCGATACCATCTATCCGCATACCGGCCAGGCGGCCAAAGCCGCGACCTCGGTGGCGGCACTGTGCGCGAAACATCAGGTTGAACTGGTGGCGATCGGCAACGGCACCGCTTCACGTGAAACCGAGCGTTTCTTCCTCGACGTACAGAAGCAGTTCCCGCAAATCAAAGCGCAAAAAGTGATTGTCAGTGAGGCCGGAGCATCGGTCTATTCCGCTTCCGAACTGGCGGCGCAGGAGTTCCCCGATCTCGACGTTTCGCTGCGCGGTGCGGTGTCTATCGCCCGTCGTCTGCAGGATCCGCTGGCAGAGCTGGTCAAAATTGACCCGAAATCGATTGGCGTCGGCCAGTATCAGCACGATGTCAGCCAGAGCCAGCTGGCGAAAAAACTCGATGCGGTGGTGGAAGATTGTGTGAACGCCGTGGGCGTCGATCTGAATACCGCTTCGGTGGCGCTGCTGACGCGCGTCGCCGGCCTGACGCGCATGATGGCGCAGAACATTGTCAGCTGGCGTGACGAAAACGGCCGTTTCCAGAACCGCCAGCAGCTGCTGAAGGTGAGCCGCCTTGGGCCGAAAGCCTTTGAACAGTGCGCCGGCTTCCTGCGCATCAACCACGGCGATAATCCGCTGGATGCCTCAACGGTGCATCCGGAAGCCTATCCGCTGGTAGAGCGCATTCTCGCCGCTACAGAACAGGCGCTTAATGAACTGATGGGCAATCCGGGTAGCCTGCGCGACCTGAATGCGCGCGACTTCACCGATGAGCGTTTCGGGCTGCCGACCGTCACCGATATCATCAAAGAGCTGGAGAAACCGGGCCGCGATCCGCGTCCGGAGTTCAAAACCGCGCAGTTTGCCGAAGGCGTGGAGACGCTCAACGACCTGCTGCCGGGCATGGTGCTGGAAGGTGCGGTGACCAACGTGACCAACTTCGGCGCGTTCGTCGATATCGGCGTGCATCAGGACGGCCTGGTGCATATCTCTTCGCTGTCGGACAAATTCGTAGACGATCCGCATCAGGTGGTGAAAGCCGGCGATATCGTCAAAGTGAAGGTGATGGAAGTCGATCTGCAGCGTAAGCGTATCGCGCTGACCATGCGTCTGGATGAGCAGCCGGGTGAAAGCAACGCGCGCAGCGGCGGCAACCGTGGCGCAGGCAAAGAGGCCGCGCGGCCGGCCGCCGGTGCCAAAGGCCGCGGCAAACCTGCCAGCGCCAGCGTCGGTAACAGTGCGATGGGCGATGCGCTGGCGGCTGCGTTTGGGAAGAAACGCTAAGCGGCGCGCGAGTGCAGGAGGTTGATAAATTGTCCTGGCGGACTACGCTGAAAAAACCGTGTGAAAAAATGACCTTCCGCGTAACCCGGCGATCCGATGGACATTATCAACTTCCTGCTCGATGAGATTTATGAAGGTAGCTTCCCCGTCGTGGCGCGCGAGCGCCTGCTTTCGCACATCCGCGCGGCGCGCGACACGGTAAAACTGCCGCGTAAAGCGCACTGGGATGAAAAAGATGTGGTGCTGATCAGTTACGCCGACCAGTTCCGCGAACCCGAGCAGCCCACGCTCGCCAGCTTTACGCGCTTTTATCAGCAGCATCTGCAGTCCACCTTCAGCCTGGTGCATCTGCTGCCATTTTTCCCCTACTCGTCCGACGATGGCTTCTCGGTTATCGATTATCACCAGGTAAATCCGATCTGCGGTGACTGGCGGCACATCACGGCGCTGCACAGCGAAACCCGGCTGATGTTCGATTTCGTCTGTAACCACATGTCGGCGCACAGCGCGTGGTTTCGCCACTTTCTGGCGCAGGATGCCGGCTGGGACGACTTCTTTATCAGCATGCCGCCTGCCACCGATCTCAGTGCCGTGACGCGCCCGCGCACCTCACCGCTGCTGACGCCGTTTACCCTCGCTAACGGCGACACGCGCTTTATCTGGACCACCTTCAGCGCCGACCAAATCGATCTCAACTTCGCCAATCCGCAGGTGCTGATCCGCATGGTGGGCGTGCTGCTGGATTATCTCAACAAAGGCGCGGATTACGTGCGGCTGGACGCGGTGGGCTACATGTGGAAAACGCCGGGCACACGCTGTATCCATCTGACCAAAACCCATCAGCTGGTGAAGCTGTTTCGCGCCATCGCCAACGAAGTCGCGCCTGGTACGGTGATCGTGACCGAAACCAACGTGCCGCATCAGGATAACATCAGCTATTTCGGCAACGGCCACGACGAAGCGCAGATGGTTTACCAGTTTTCGCTGCCACCGCTGGTGCTGCACGCCATTCACTCCGGCTCGGCGCGCGCGCTGCGCCAGTGGGCCAGCACGCTTGAGCCCGGTGATGGCGGCACCACCTTCTTCAATTTTCTCGCCTCGCACGACGGCATTGGCCTCAATCCGGCACGCGGAATTTTGTCAGAAGTCGAGATTGTGGCGCTGGTGCGTGAACTGGCGCTGGAGGGCGCGCTGGTCTCCTATAAAAACAACCCGGACGGCAGCACCAGCCCGTATGAAATCAACGTAACGTATCTGGATGCGCTCAATCACCAGACCGACGATGACGAGACGCGCCTGCGTCGCTTCCTGCTGGCGCACGCGATTCTGCTGGCCTTTCCCGGCGTGCCCGCCATCTATATTCAAAGTATTCTCGGCTCGCGCAATGACAACGAGGGCGTGCGCGCTGCCGGGCACAACCGCGCCATCAACCGTGAGAAGTACAGCCTGCGCGATATCGAACAGCAAATCAGCGGCGGCAACCCGCTGCGTCAGCAGGTGTTTGAGCGGCTTAGCGCGCTGATTCAGCTGCGCACCCGGCAGCCGGCGTTCCATCCGGACAATCCGATGACGCTGCTGGAGAGCGACAACGCGGTGCTGCTGCTGCGCCGTCACGCCGCGGACAGCGACGAAGGGTTACTGTGCGTGTTCAATCTCAGCAGCCGCGAGATCAGCACTACGCTGCCGCAGGCGCGCCCTTTTCAGGATGTGATCAGCGGGCAGCGCGTGGATGGCAGCCAGCCGCTGGTGCTGGCCGCCTGGCAGTTTATGTGGCTGCGTGGATGAACTGCTGCACCTGCTGGCAGAACGCCTCCGGGTGCGAAATAAACGGCGCGTGCGCGGCCTTCGCGATGACAACCGACTGCGAATGTGGCCAGCGCGCATCCAGCTGCGGCGCAATGCGGCGCGGCACCAGGCCATCCAGCGCGCCATAGATACGCAGGAACGGCAGCGTCAGCCCATCCAGTGCGCTGCGTAAATCATCGTGGCGCAGAATGTTCAATCCCCCTTCCAGTACCGCCACCGACGGCATCGGCTGCGACAGCACCACCTCTTTCAGCTGGCGCGCATCCTGACGCGCATTTTCCGTCCCCATGGTTTGCAGCGCGAGAAAACGCTCCACCGTGCGCTGGAAATCGCTGCTCAATTGCTGCTGGAACGTCGCCAGCGTCTCAGGCTGAATGCCGGGCCATTCATCCCGGGCGGTAAAGCACGGCGACGACGCCACGCTAATCAATGCCGCCACGCGATCGGGCTGGCTCAGCGCCAGCTGGCTGGCCACTAAGCCGCCCAGCGACCAGCCAAGCAGCACAGCGCGCGCTGGCAACTGCGGTAGTAGCTGCTGCGCCATCTGCGCCAGGCTCAGCGGCCCAAATCCCTGGCTGCGGCCAAATCCCGGCAGGTCCACCAGGTGCAGACGAAAATGCGGGCTGAGTCGCGGAACAATGTGTTGCCACACTTCGGCGTTCAGTCCCCAGCCGTGCAGCAGCACAAGATCGCGATCGCCTGTGCCTGTGGTGTGCCAGTAAAGCGAACTCATCGGTTACACTCCCGAAAAGTGAAAAGGAGGTCGCTATGCTAGCAATCCCGGCCCTGTGTTGGCTATGCCGTCTGCCGCTGCGGATCGCCCGGCACGGCCTGTGCAGCGTATGTCTGCGTCAGCTACCGGCGCTGCCGGCGCTCTGTCCCTGCTGCGGACTGCCGGCCAGCGGCGATCAGCCGTGCGGACGCTGTCTGCGCCGGCCGCCGCCGTGGCACGCTCTCACTTGCGTGAGTGATTATGTGCCGCCGCTGAGCGAATGGGTGCAGCAGCTCAAATTCTCGCGCGCAACCGCACTCAGGGTGATGCTGGCGCGGCTGCTTTTGTTAAAATTATTAACAAAGCGCCGCCAGCAGCCGTTGCCGCGTATCGATTTGGTGCTGAGCGTGCCGCTGCATCGCCGCCGCGCCTGGCAGCGCGGTTATAATCAGGCCGCGCTGCTGGCTAAACCGCTGGCGCGCTGGCTCGGCTGTGAATACCGCGAAGGGCTGCGCCGGGTGCGTCACGGTGCGGTGCAGCATGCGCTCAGCGCCCGCGCCCGGAAAAGCAATCTGCGTGGCGCGTTTCGCCTTGAAATGGCGGTGCGCGGACGCCACATCCTGCTTATCGATGATGTGGTGACCACCGGCAGCACGGTGGGGGAAATCAGCCGCTTATTACTGGCGCAGGGCGCGGCCAGCGTACACATAGGATGCCTGTGCCGTACCTTGTAGAGCGTCGGCGTTGGGCGTATTATAACCAGGTATTTTAGTCAACTATTGAGCAATCGCCATGATCCGTATTACTGATACTGCGCAAGAGCACTTCGCAAAACTGCTGTCAAAACAGGAAGATGGCACCCAGATTCGCGTATTCGTTATTAACCCGGGTACGCCAACCGCCGAGTGCGGCGTCTCTTACTGCCCGCCGGACGCGGTCGAAGCCACCGATACCGAACTGAAGTTCGACAAGCTGTCTGCGTATGTCGATGAGCTGAGCGCGCCGTACCTCGAAGATGCGGAGATCGACTTCGTGACCGATAACCTCGGCTCACAGCTCACGCTGAAAGCGCCGAACGCCAAGATGCGTAAAGTGTCGGACGATGCACCGATGGTTGAGCGCGTGGAGTATCTGCTGCAGGCGCAGATCAACCCGCAGCTGGCCAGCCACGGCGGGCGCGTCTCGCTGATGGAGATCACCGACGAGGGCTACGCCATTCTGCAGTTCGGCGGTGGCTGTAACGGTTGCTCGATGATTGACGTGACGCTGAAAGACGGCATCGAGAAAGAGCTGCTGGCCGCCTTCCCGGAACTGAAAGGCGTGCGCGATCTCACCGAGCATCAGCGTGGCGAGCACTCCTACTACTGATAGAAGATGCGGCAGCCACCCCGGCTGCCGCGTGTTTTACTGCTTCTTACGCCCTTCATTGACGATCGCCAGCAGCTGCTGCACTTTCCGGTAACTAAACAACTTCTCCAATGGTACGCGCAGTTTGCGCCGCCAGTTGGGGTATTCGGCTACCGTGCCCGGCACGTTGACCGGCGTCTCCATTCCCAGCCAGTCCTCCGGCTGCAGCCCCAGCAGGGCGCTGTCGGTAAATGCCAGAAAGCGGTGCACGCCCTGATTCAGCGTGGGCGTCAGCCGCTGACCCGCACTGTTTTTGCTGCGTGTGTCAATCGCCTGCGCCTCGCTCATCGCCTTCAGCAGCGCTTTTCTCTGCCCATCGCGTTCGGCGATGGCCGCGTTCAGCATGCTGCGTCTGGCGAACAATCCCAGCTGATTGCGCAATTGCAGATCGGCGGCATGCCAGAATCCGCTCAGCGTCGGTAAATCATGGGTACTGGCACTGGCAATCGACTGGCGCGGATAGGCTGCCGGTGGCCGGAACTGCCCCTCCTCCCCGCATTCGAACATCAGCACCTTCCACGAAAAAATGCCGCGGTCGCGCAGCAGGCTGACGATCTCCTGCGGCACGGTACCGAGATCTTCACCGATCACCATACATCGCTGGCGCTGACTCTCCAGCGCAAGGATCGCCAGCAGGTCGTGCACCGGATAGGCAACATACGCGCCTTTGTCGGCACCTTCGCCATAGGGAATCCACCACAAACGCAGTAGCGCCATAACGTGATCGATGCGCAGCGCCCCGCAATCGCGCATATTGGCGCGCAGCAGATCGATAAACGGCTGATAGCCCCGCGCGCGCAGCACATGTGGATCGAGCGGCGGCAGCGCCCAGTTCTGCCCGAGCGGGCCAAGCGGATCCGGCGGTGCCCCCACCGATGCGCCCAGCTTATACAGCTGCGGATCCTGCCAGGTTTCCGCGCTGTGCTGTGCCACGCCAACCGCCAAATCGCGATATAACCCGACCGCCATCCCCAGCTGCTGGCTACGCTGCCAGCAGGCGGCAAACTGCTGCTGCGCCAGCCACTGCAGCCAGCTCCAGAACAGGATGTCGTCCTCATGCTGCGCGCACCACTGCTGCACCTCCGGCTGCTGCGCCTGCTGCCAGCCTGACGGCCATTTTTCCCAGCCCCACTCATCGGGATGCTGCTGGCTGCGTGCCGCTACGATGGCGTCAAACGCCGCCTGATAGCGCAGCGCATCGCCGCCTTCAGCCAGAAACTGCTGAAACGCCGGCTGCCGGGTCAGCTGCGGCTGTGCGTGCTGCCAGGCAAAACGCAGCGCAGTCAGCTTGAGCGTCGTCACCGCGCGATAATCGACAAACGCTGCGCTGCGCGCCTGTTTTAGCGCTTTGCGCGTTGGCGCGCTGTGCCACCAGCGCTGGGCGGCGTCACTGTGGGTGAATTCGTCGATTTGATTGATGTCGATGTACAGCACGTTGAGCCAGCGGCGCGAACTCGGGCTGTACGGGCTGACGTGCTCCGGCTGCGCCGGATAGAGCGCATGCAGCGGGTTGAGACCGATGAAATCGCCGCCGTGAGCGGCGACCTGCTCCAGCATCTGCATTAGATCGCCAAAGTCGCCGATGCCCCAGTTACGCGCCGAGCGCAGCGTATAGAGCTGCACCAGCGCGCCCCAGCGCTTCTCCCCCTGCGCCAGTGCTGGCGGCAGATAACAGCGCGCCGGTGCGATGATAATGCGCGTCTGCCACTGCTGGCGTGAAGTGCTCAGCGTGAGCTGATGGTAGCCCTCGGGCAGTTCTGCCGGTAGCGCCAGGCTTTCTCCCGCGCTCAGCGTGCCGTCATAGTGCTGCCCCTGCTCGCTCACCAGCTGCCAGCGGTAGTCGTCGCTGCCCTGCGGCGTCAGTTCAGGCTGCCCGGGCGGCGTGAACACCAGCACCGGCGGCAGCGGTGGCGCGTTGCCCGTCGGGGCGTCCATCAGCGCCAGCAGCGCGCGTTTGGTGTCGTCGCTGATGGTCTGTAACTCACCTTTATTGTTGATAAAACTCAGTGCGATACCGGCATCCCGTGCAGCCTGATCCAGTTTCTTCATGGCCATGTTGTCTCCTTCGTTGCCGTGCGCACATTACGCATGCAGCGTCATTTTCCGGCGGCTCAGCGCGCCGCCTGCCAGATACGCTGTTGATAATCGCGAATCGAACGATCGGCACTGAAGCGGCCGGTATGCGCCGTGTTGAGAATCGCCGCTTTGGTCCACGCTTCCGGATCGCGCCACAGCGCTTCGACGCGCTGCTGCGCCGCGATATAAGCGGCGAAATCGGCCAGCACCAGCCACGGATCGCCCTGTTTGCTCAGGCTCTCCAGCAGCGGCGCAAATGCCTGCCGGTCGCCGTCGCTGAATTTGCCCTTTTCCAGCTCCTTCAGCAAACCGTCGAGATAGCGATCGTGCTTACGCAGTTTCTTCGGACTGTAACCGTCGGCCTTCAGTGCTTTTACCTCATCCACCGTGTTGCCGAAGATAAAGATATTTTTCTCACCGACCGCCTCGGCAATCTCCACGTTAGCCCCGTCCAGCGTGCCAATGGTCAGCGCGCCGTTGAGCGCCAGCTTCATGTTGCCGGTACCGGAGGCTTCGTAACCGGCCGTGGAGATCTGCTCCGAGAGATCGGCTGCCGGAATCATCAGCTCGGCGGCGGTAATCCGGTAATCCGGCACAAACACCACCTTCAGGCGATCGCCCACCAGCGGGTCGTTGTTGATCACCTCCGCGACTTTATTGATGGCACAGATGATGTTTTTTGCCAGCAAATAGCCGGGCGCCGCCTTGGCGCCAAACAGAAAGACGCGCGGCACGAAGTCGGGATTGTCCGGGTTATCGCGCAGCTGGCGATAGCAGTGCAGGATGTGCAGCAGACTGAGATGCTGGCGTTTGTATTCGTGCAGGCGCTTGATCTGCACATCAAACAGCGCGTCAGGATTGATATCGATGCCGGTCACGCGTTTGATGTACACCGTCAGCCGCAGTTTGTTTTGCTGCTTGATGGTGCGGAACTGCTGGCGAAAACTTTTCTTCTTCGCCAGCGGCGCCAGCCATTCCAGCGCGTCGAGATCGTTGGCCCACTCCACCTGCAGGCTGTCGTCAATCAGCGCGGACAGCAGGGGGTTGCACTGCTTCAGCCAGCGGCGCGGCGTAATGC
The DNA here is from genome assembly GCF_059730845.1 of gamma proteobacterium symbiont of Scutellera amethystina. NCBI lineage: Bacteria > Pseudomonadati > Pseudomonadota > Gammaproteobacteria > gamma proteobacterium symbiont of Scutellera amethystina. The sequence goes on along the minus strand of NZ_AP035935.1, from coordinate 303,557 downwards.
CGTTGGTGACGTTATGAAACTTGTGCGGCCACAGCTGGTGATATTCCGGGAACAGATCGTTAACCACCAGCTGCGAGTGCAGCGCTGCCACACCGTTGACGGCGAAACAGCTCACCACGCACAAATTGGCCATGCGCACTTCGCCGTCGCTCACCACCGCCAGCTTGTGCCAGAGGGCGCTGTCATTCGGCCAGCGCTGTTTGACCTGCTGCTTCAGCTGGCGATTGATCTGTTTGATGATTTGCAGATGGCGCGGCAGCAGTTCGCGCAGCAGGCTCGCCGGCCAGCGCTCCAGCGCCTCCGGCATCAGCGTATGGTTGGTATACGCAAAGGTGCGGCTGGTAATGTGCCAGGCGTCGTCCCAGCTCAGGCCATGCTCATCCAGCAGCAGACGCAGCAGCTCCGGAATAGCGATGGTGGGATGGGTATCGTTGAGCTGAATCACTTCGAAATCCGGCAGCGTATGCAGCGCACGGCCCGCCAGCCGGTGACGACGCAGTATGTCGCTCACCGCGCAGGCGCACTGGAAATACTGCTGCATCAGCCGCAGACGTTTACCTGGCGCATGGTTGTCATTGGGATAGAGCACTTTGGTCAGCTTGTCGGCTTCAATACCTGGCTGCTCCGCCTGCAGGAATTTCCCGGCGTTAAACAGCGTCAGGTCAAACGGCTGCGCGCTGGTGGCTTGCCACAGGCGCAGCGGCAGCGTGATGCCGTTGCGATAGCCGATTACCGGCAGATCCCAGGGCTGGCCGATCAGCTGCTGTGCCGGACGCCACTCGACGCTGCCATCGTCGCGCTTTTTAACCTTACCGCCCAGCCCCACCGGCACATCCAGCGCCGCGTTGTGGCGGAACCACGGATAGCGATCGCGCTGCCAGTCATCCGGCGCTTCGTGCTGCTGTCCGGCCACAAACGACTGACGAAACAGGCCGTACTGATAGTTGAGGCCGTGCCCCATCGCCGGCTGGCCGACCGTCGCCATCGCATCCATGTAGCAGGCCGCGAGCCGTCCCAGTCCGCCGTTGCCCAGCGCCGGATCGACTTCCTCCTCCAGCAGTTCATTCAGCTCAACCTGGTGCTCTGCCAGCGCGGCGGCCACCTCGTTATACCAGCCGAGATTGAGCAGGTTATTACCGGTCAGCCGGCCGGGCAGAAACTCCATTGAGAGATAATTAACGTGGCGCTGAGCACTTTTCGGCGGCACGGGCGGCTGTGCGGCGAGCAGTTCCATCAGCGCCCGGCTGAGCGCCTGCCACCACTGATGCGGCGTCATCTGCCGGGCGGAAGTCAGTCCGAGCTGCTGCCACTGGCGGGTCAGCGCGGCGTCAAAGCGGGTTTTATTGAATTTTAGCGGCGACATAGTGCATCCCTTTGCATCCGAAACGGTAAACACGGGCAAGCGCAAATCTGAAAGAGTAAGTTAAGCCGCGGACGCTGAAAAAAGCGACAGGGAAATGAAGAAGCAGTGAAAAAAGGCATGCCGCTGCGGCCTGGTCGCCATCAATGGCGACCCTACAATACGGCACAATGCGCTAAGGGTGCGGTTTGGTAACGATGGCCAGGTGCCTCACAGGGTGCGCATTGATGCGCACCTGGGAAATCAGCACAGCTCCAGATGCACTTCGTGCTGTTCAATCACCTTCAGTACGCTTAACGGCGGGGTTTGATCGGTATACAGGTAATCAATCAGGCTCATGTTGCCAAGGTTAACCATGGCGTTACGGCCAAACTTCGAGTGATCCACCACCAGCATCACGCAGCGCGAGTTCTCGATAATGGCGCGTTTGGTGCGCACTTCGTGATAGTCGAACTCCAGCAGCGAACCGTCCATATCAATACCGCTGATGCCGAGAATGCCGTAATCGAGCCGGAACTGAGAGATAAAATCGAGCGTGGCTTCCCCCATGATACCACCGTCGCGCGTGCGCACTTCTCCGCCGGCGATGATCACGCGGAAATCCGGCTTGCCCATCAGCAAAATCGCCACGTTGAGGTTGTTGGTGACGATACGCAGATTGTTATGGTTGAGCAGCGCATGCGCCACCGCTTCCGGCGTGGTGCCGATATCAATAAACAGCGTGGCGCCGTCCGGGATCTGGCTCGCCACGCGCTCGGCGATGCGTGCCTTTTCCGCCGACCACATCATTTTGCGATCCTGCCACGCGGTGTTTTCCGAGCTGGAAGGCAGCGCTGCGCCGCCGTGATGACGCTGAATTTTGTTTTGATCGGCCAGATCGTTCAGATCGCGCCGGATAGTCTGCGGGCTGACCTCAAAGTGATCCACCAGCTCTTCCGTACTGACATACCCCTGACGCCGGACCAGATCGATAATGGCGTCATGACGTTGCGTCTGCTTCACATCTCTCTCCTCGGCTCAAGGCCGTGTTCTTTTTATCCTGCTGCTAGCGACGTGCGCGTTTGCGCGTATCAACGAACGCCATTGCCAGCCCCACCAGCAAACCGGTGACGTGCGCAGCGTTCGCGATCGACAGGCCAAAGGCGCCGTACCAGCCAATCACCAGCCATACAATAGCGAAGCCAATCAGGCCGCGCTCGAGATAAATGCCACTTTCGGGATCGCGCTCGCCGCGCAGCCAGCAGTAGCCCATCAGCGCATAGACCACGCCGGACAGCCCGCCAAACAGCACGCCGCTGAACTTCGCCTGCATCCAGCCGCTCAGCAGCGCTGAAATCAGCATGATAACGAACAGTTTGCCGCTGCCGAGGCGCTTCTCTACCGCACCGCCGAGATACCACCACCACATCAGGTTGAACAGAATGTGCAGCAGCGAGAAGTGCAGCAGCGCGTGGCTGAACCAGCGCCACACCTGAAAATACTGGGAGGAATCCGCCGGCCAGGCCAGCCAGCTGAGTACCACATCGTCGCCGACAATCTGCATCAGGATAAACACCGCCACGCAGGCGATCATGATGGTCAGCGTGAGCGGACCCGCGCGTTCGCGAATGTTTGCCCAGATATTACCACGCTCATAACGCAGACCGCTGTCGGTGGTACCGCTGTGCCAGCTCGCCGCCTGATAGCGTGGATGGTTGGGATCGCGCACGAACTGCGCGAGTTCGTTTTCGACCATCTCCAGCTTGCTGTCGTCATCCAGCACAATGACACAGTGACTTTCGCGCTCAATGCGCAGCGTGACGCCACGCGTCGCCATGTAATCCACAAACGCCTGCGCCATGCGCGGCTGGTTAAACTGGGTGATGCGCATCATGCGGTGCTCTCCTTCCTTTAATCGGTCAATCAGAGGCTGCCGGTGGCGACCTGCGTCGGAAACGCCGCGCGCCAGGCATCAAAACCGCCGTCGATGCTGTAGACGTCGCTAAAGCCCTGGCTTAACAGGAACTGCGCCGCGCCTTTACTGCTGTTACCGTGATAGCACATCACCAGCACCGGCTGGTCATGCCGGGTGCCGGCGATAAACGTCGCCAGGTTGTCATTGGTCAGATGTTGCGCGCCGGTGGCGTGGCCCATGGCGAAGCTTTGCGGATCGCGGATGTCTACCAGTTGCGCTCCCTGTGCCAGATGCTCGTTAGCCTGCAGGACGTTAATACACTCGAAGGTTTCCATGGGTCTCTCATTACCTCGTCATCAATTGGCGTTAGTTTACCCTGATAAGCCGCCGCTATAACCTGACAAATCCTGTGGATATGTGATTTTTTTCCTGCCGAAATGTTAGCTATATCACGCAAGAATGTTTTTATTGAGTTAAGCGCTGGCGTCAATGTTGGTTTCCGATTATTATTACGCTCGAAAACGAACATTTTAGAACTATTCCGAACATCGGAGGAGATGACGTGGAAACCAAAGACCTGATCGTGATCGGCGGCGGCATCAACGGTGCCGGCATTGCAGTGGATGCTGCAGGACGCGGCCTGTCAGTGCTGATGCTGGAGGCGCGGGATTTGGCCTGTGCAACCTCCTCTGCCAGTTCCAAGCTGATTCACGGTGGCCTGCGCTATCTGGAACATTACGAATTCCGTCTGGTGGGCGAAGCGCTGGCCGAACGTGAAGTGCTGCTGAAAATGGCGCCGCACATCGCCTTCCCGATGCGTTTCCGTCTGCCACACCGCCCGCATCTGCGTCCGGCGTGGATGATCCGCATGGGCCTGTTTATGTACGATCGCCTCGGTAAGCGCACTACGCTGCCAGGCAGTAAAGGTCTGCGTTTTGGCGCGGAATCGGCCCTGAAGCCTGAAATTACGCGCGGTTTCGAATATTCCGACTGCTGGGTGGACGATGCGCGCATGGTGGTGCTTAACGCGCAGGAAGTGGTGAAACAGGGCGGCGAAGTGCGCACCCGCACCCGCGTAACTCGCGCCTGGCGTGAAGCCGGTCTGTGGATGGTGGAAGCGGAAGACGTCGATACCGGCAAGACCTACACCTGGCGCGCCAAAGGGCTGGTTAACGCCGCTGGTCCCTGGGTGAAGCAGTTCTTTGACGATGGCCTGAAGCTGAAATCGCCGTACGGTATTCGCCTGATCAAAGGCAGCCATATCGTGGTGCCGCGCGTGCACACCGAGAAGCAGGCTTACATTCTGCAGAACGAAGATAACCGTATCGTGTTTGTGATTCCGTGGATGGATGAGTTTTCAATCATCGGTACCACCGACGTCGAATACAAAGGCGATCCGAAAAATGTCAAAATCGATGACAATGAAATCAGCTACCTGCTGAAGGTGTATAACGCGCACTTTAAAAAGCAGCTGACCAGCGACGATATCGTCTGGACCTACTCCGGCGTGCGTCCGCTGTGCGATGATGAATCTGATTCACCGCAGGCGATCACCCGTGATTACACACTGGACGTGCACGACGACAACGGCCAGGCACCGCTGCTGTCCGTGTTCGGCGGCAAGCTGACCACCTATCGCAAGCTGGCGGAGCATGCGCTGGAGAAACTGGCGAAATACTACCCCGATGCCGGTCCGGCGTGGACCAAAAACGCCGTGCTGCCAGGCGGTGATTTCTCCGGTACGCGTGAAGATTACGCTGCCAGCCTGCGCCGTCGCTATCCGTTCATCAGCGAAGGCATGGCGCGTCACTTTGCCCGCACCTACGGCAGCCGTACTGAAGTGCTGCTGGAAGGCGCGAAGAGCCGTGAAGATCTGGGTGAAAACTTTGGCCACGAATTCTATGAAGCCGAACTGCGTTACCTGGTGAAACACGAGTGGGTGCGCGAGCTGGACGACGCCATCTGGCGCCGTACCAAGCAGGGTATGTGGCTGAGCGAAGCCGAACAGGCGCGCATCCGCGACTGGCTGGCGGAAAACGGCCAGAAACCGGCGCTGTCGCTGGCTTCCTAATCGCCTTAAGCATTGTCCTCAACCCCGCCACCGCGCGGGGTTTTTGTTTTTTCTCTTTTTGTGTCGGCGAGAGGTTATTCACACAAGGCACTGCACCAGATCAATTCTCACCGCTCCACTTACTGACTAAATAATCCGCGACCGGATTAACGGACTCGTCAGTGACAGGGAGTATCACGCATGGCTTTAGCCACTTTTCCGCTCAATATCTTCACCACACAGCGCATGTTTAATGACTATGGCGCTGACGATATGCGCTACGGCGATATCTGTGAACGCCGGATGAAAAACGAATTCAGCCTCACCCACATTTCCAATGTAGTCGACCCATGGAACATGACGCGGCTGCATCCCTTCCATAATCCCCAGTCGCGCTTTGCTGGTGCTTATGCGAAACCTGGCGAAAAGCTTTCACCGCTGGAGTGCGCCAGGCTGCTGTTTGCTGAGATGCAAACCACTTCATTACCTTTCGCGCTTGTTGGCCCGCAACGTTTCCTGATAAATAAGATGCTGGAGCATTTTATGCGCTCGAGCGGCCTGCCGTTTCGGGATTTGTCGCTGGATATGGCATATCGGGACAAAATTATGAACGACAGAAGCATAAACAGCACACACAAAGCCATAATCGACATCCTCAATGTTAATATTGATTATGGTATCAAAGGCCTGCCATTGAAAAATATAGGTGATATTAATTCTGCCATTAATAACTCAATCCTGCCTAAGTTCGATTCATTAATCATGGATAAAATAAATGGTTTAGGCATTACTGTTCATGATGTTTATGCTACCAAAATTGACATATTGAGTCTTGACGTTAATGGTGCGCGCTGGAGGGCAAAAATGCGCTTCAGTGGACAGGATCATTTCGGTCTGGATACGCATGATATTCACAAGCATAAATTCAGACAATTTCAGTTTTTTAAGATATGGTTCACCTTACAACGTTATGATAAATTTGGCTTTCGTCCTTTTCTGACGAACATGGATGCTGTGATAGATATTGAAGGCGGCCGTTAATGAACAGGAAGACATGGGCAGGATTAATTCTGCTTATTGCATTAGCCAGTGGCATATATTGCTACCTGAACTTCAGGGAAGTTAACGTCATTGACGTTCACCAGGATTACTATTCTGCATCAATTATCGTCGATCACCTGCCTTATTCTGACGATGAAAAAATAAGGTGGTGGTTGAGTCACCAGCAGCAAATAACATTAAAATACAATATTAAAGCCTTTAATGAAAATGGCTCCATTAGCTATTATTTTTATGCATTAGGTGAAGGATATCAGCCATTAGAAAAAAAGGACCGCATTTGCTTTAAGCAAATGCAACCCCCTGCTAATTGTCTGGATAAAAATTTACTGATGAAAATTCAGCGGACGCAGGATGGTGGCGTGATGTTCTCACTGGATTCAGGAAATTACACAGTGAATAAAGACAACGAAATGAGTCAATTGCAGAAGAGCAATTAATACATAGCGCGATAAATCGCGCCGCTACAGTGTGTGCGGTCGATAATGACGAAAGTCACTGTCGAATTTACCGTAGCGGCGCAATTCATTGCGCTAATTAACACGCAAATTTACAGCCCGGCATTGTCACGAATATATTTACGGGCTTTCACTGCATATTCGAATGGGTTAGCGATGGCCGGATCCTGTTCCGCTTCAACCTTACACAGTGAATAAAGACAATGAAATGAGTCGATTGCAGAAGAGCAATTGATACATAGCGCGATAAATCGCGCCGCTACAGTGTGTGCGGTCGATAATGACGAAAGTCACTGTCGAATTTACCGTAGCGGCGCAATTCATTGCGCTAACTGACCGTCAATCTTACAGCCCGGCATTGTCACGAATATATTTACGGGCTTTCACTGCATATTCGAATGGGTTAGCGATGGCCGGATCCTGTTCCGCTTCGACGACCATCCAGCCTTTATAGCCGTAATCATCGAGGATTTTGAATACCGGTTTGAAATCGATCACGCCATCGCCTGGTACGGTGAAGGTGCCTTTCTTCACTCCGTCGAGGAACGACAGCGAGTTTGCGCGCACCTCTGCCACCACGCTGTCACGCACATCCTTCAGATGCACGTGGAAAATACGCGGCAGATGTTGGGTCAGCACATCCAGCATCACCTGCTGTGATCCTTCGGAGTAGTAAATGTGGCCGGTGTCGTACAGCAGACCGACGTTATCGTTGGTCATTGCCATAAAACGGTCGATCTCGGCTGGCGTCTGAATGCCGGTGCCCATGTGATGATGCAGCGTTACGCGCATCCCTTTCTGCGCCGCAATCGCCGCCAGTTCGTTGTAACCTTCTGCCGTCAGGCGCCACTCTTCGTCAGTGAAAACCGGCTTCTGCTCCAGCACCGGCAGCGACGTGCCCTGAATGCTTTTGCTCTGTTCCGAGCAGCCAATCACGCGCGCGCCCATGGCATGCAGGAAGTTCATGTGGTTGATGAACTGATCGATGGTTTTCGCTTTGTCACCGTTGGCAAAAAAGGTACTAAACCAGGCGTTACAAATCTGCATACCGCGGATATCCAGCATCGGCTTCAGCACCGCCGGATCGCGCGGATACTTGCTGCCCACTTCGCTACCGGTGAAACCCGCCAGCGCCATCTCGCTGACCGTTTGCTGGAAAGTATTTTCGCTGCCGAGTTCCGGCATGTCGTCGTTGGTCCAGCCAATCGGCGCAATCGCCAGTTTGACGTTCTCTTGGTTCATTTTCAGCTCCCTGACACAGAGAGGCAGCGGTAATCCGCTGCCGTGGATAGGTTTAGCGCACGCGCCTGATTATTTCTGGTAAAACGCCGGACGCGGCGGCATGGCAACGGGCTCAATCGCACCGCTGGTTTGCGCCTTCAGGCAGGCATCGGCAGCCACCGAGGCGGCAAAGCCATCCCAGGCGGAAGGCCCGCTCAGCTGGCCCGCTTTCACATCATTGATAAACGCCTGCAGCTCAACGTCGTAGGCGTCGATAAAGCGATCTTTCCAGTCGGTCAGCAGCGCGTTGCCAAGGCGGGCATCTTTGCGCATTTGAATGGCCGACGGCTCCGGCAGTCTGGCGATGCCCTCTTCGCCCACCACTTCACACTGAATGTCATAGCCGTACGCGCAGTTCACAAAGATCTCCACATCGATGCGGATGCCCTTCTGCGTTTCAAACAGTACGATCTGCGGATCTTTCAGCTTCGCGTGTGACTTTGAGGTCGTGCGCGGGAACACCACCTGCACGCTTTTGTAATCGTCCTCGGTCAGCCAGCGCAGGACATCCAGCTCGTGAATCAGGGTGTTGGTAATAGCCATGTCGGTGGTGTAATTCTCGCCGACGCTCTGATTACGGTGTGCGCAGTGCAGCATCAGCGGCTCGCCGATGTCACCGTCGGTGATCACCTTTTTCAGCGCGCGATAGCCGGCATCATACGGGCGCATAAAGCCCACCTGCACCAGACGTTTGCCGTGCGCGATCTCGGCGTCGACAATGCGACGGCAGCCCTCCGCGCTCAGTGCCAGCGGCTTCTCGCAGAACACCGGTTTCCCGGCGGCAATCGCGGCCAGCGTGAACTCTTCATGCGTCGGGTCCCACGAGGTCACCAGCACGGCATCCACTTCCGGCGAGTTAATCACCTGATGACCATCCTGATACACTTCGGCCTGGATATTCAGCCGCTGCAGCGCCGCGCGCGCACCTTCCACATTGATGTCTGAAACCGCCACCACTTTTGCGCCCTGCAGCACGTTGTTGCAGCGACGAATATGTTCCTGACCAATTGCGCCGGTACCGATTACACCGAGTTTGAGCGTCATAATTACACCTGTAGAGTCGGATAAGTAGGGTAAAACGGGCCGGGCAGCGCCGGCCTGAAAAGGGTTAGTACTTACGCGCCTGTTGAATATGCTGATTGAGCTTGTCGGCCACCTGCTGCGTCCGCTCTGAGGTGGAAGCCTGCGCCACGCCGACGTGCCACCAGCTGAAGTATTTGTGCACCATGGTTTTCGGCAGCACTTTGATGTCAATCAGGGTCGAAACCGTCTGCTGCTGCGCATCTTCCAGCGCCGCTTTCAGCTGCTCCAGCGTGGTGACACGGTAGGTTTTACAGCCGTAGCCGGCGGCTATCGCCGCGAAATCAACCGGCACGAAGCCGCCATCCAGCTTGCCGCCCTGCGGATTACGGAAGCGGAACTCGGTGTTGAAACTGTCCATGCCGTGTTCCATCTGCAGGTTGTTGATGCAGCCATTGGTCATGTTATCCAGCAGGATGACGTTGATTTTCGCCCCTTCCTGAATCGAGGTGACCAGCTCGGAGTGCAGCATCATGAACGAGCCGTCACCCACCATGGCGTAGACTTCGCGCTGCGGCTGTGCCAGCTTCACGCCCAGCGCGGCATTCACTTCGTAACCCATGCACGAGTAGCCGTACTCAACGTGATACGCGTTGTAATCTTTGGTGCGCCATACGCGCTGCAGGTCACCCGGCAGACTGCCGGCGGCGGCGACAATCACCGCATCCTTTGGCAGCTGTTCGTTTAAGGTGCCCAGCACGCTGCTCTGCGTCAGCACCGACTTTGTCAAACGCTCAAACTCGGCGAACAGCGCGGTGCGATCGATGTGGTCAGCGATTTCCGGAATAAAGTCGTCGGTGTTGAAAGTGGCGGCGTACACGCGCTGCGTCTCTTTCAGCAGCTTGCTCTGCGCCTGTTCAATCTGGCCACCCCAGTGATTCTCAAAGCCGTTCAGTCCGGCTTCCAGCGCGGTTAATCCTTCGCGTGCATCCGCCAGCAGTTGCACGCCATCCAGCTTGTAGCTGTCGAAGTTGTTGACGTTAATGTTGAGGTAGCTGATTTCCGAATGCTGGAAGATCCATTTTGAAGCCGTGGTGAAATCGGTATAGCGCGTACCAATACCGATCACCAGATCGGCCTCTTTGGCCAGCAGGTTCGCCGCCAGACAGCCGGTTTCACCCACGCCGCCCACGTTCAGCGGATGGTCGGAAACGATGGTGCCTTTGCCGGCCTGCGTTTCGGCAAACGGAATATTGAAACGCTCGGCAAAGCTCAGCAGCGCCTGACCGGCATCGGAGTATTTCACGCCGCCACCCACTACAATCAGCGGCTTGTGCTTACGCGCAATCAATGCCAGCGCCGCGTCCAGCTGGGCCGCCGTCGGCAGACGCCGGTCAAGCAAGTGCACGCGTTTCTGGAAGAAGTATTCCGGGAAATCCCAGGCTTCGCCCTGCACATCCTGCGGCAGCGCCAGCGTTACCGCCCCGGTTTCCGCCGGATCGGTCAGCACGCGCAGCGCATTGATACAGGCGGTCATCAGCTGTTCCGGACGGCTCACGCGGTCCCAGTATTTACTCACTGCGCGGAAGGCATCGTTGGTGCTGATACTGAGATCGTGACTCTGCTCGATCTGCTGCAGCACCGGGTCCGGCTGGCGCGTGGCGAACACATCGCCCGGCAGCAGCAGCAGAGGAATCCGGTTGGCTGTTGCCGTGGCTGCCGCGGTAATCATGTTGGCGGCACCCGGTCCGACGGAAGAGGTACAGGCAATGATTTGACGGCGCAGCGACTGCCGGGCAAAACCGATGGCAGCGTGCGCCATACCCTGCTCGTTACGGCCCTGATACACCTGTAAATCGCCGCTGTCCTGCTCCAGTGCCTGGCCGAGGCCGAGCACATTGCCGTGGCCGAAAATAGCAAAGATGCCGTGCACAAATTTGGTTTCAACGCCGTCAACGTTCAGGTACTGGTTATCCAGAAATTTCACCAGCGCCTGTGCGGTAGTCAGTCTGATAGTGCCCATATGCTTCTTCCTTTACATGTGGTACCCGCTCAGGGGGTACGACGCGGTTCGGGTCGGCGGTGAAAACGCGCCCGACGCTAAGTGAAACGTGTGGCGATTATAAACAAATGTTTTTTCCATTAAACCTGATTACAGAAGAAACATTTCATTTTGCGATGAAGATCAAATTCGGCGCTGAAACGCGGGCGGTGACGGGACGGGATGACAGCAAAGTGAAACAGCCTGCTGTGCCTCAGCCATCATAACGAAATTTCATTTCACGTCAGCAGCTTCCTCTCATCCATCATCATTTCCTGCGAGCTGGCTCACAAGCCAGAGCACCCGCGAAACGGGCAAGCCGTAAAGGGCGGGAAAGGCAGCGGCACCAGAGTTTTACCTGGCTCACAAAATCGCGATGGATGTTTCATTTCATATTGTGTTTGGAATTTTTATTCCTCATACTGCCCACATAGCCAGTCAGGCACCCCGAGACCCCGGAAGCATTGCGCTTGATAGTGGGCGGCAGCGCCCGCCGTGTCTGCTTATCACAGAAGGAAACCATCAGTATGAGTACACAACAGAAGCGGCTTGATGTGATTTGTATTGGACGCATCGCCGTCGATCTTTACGGCCAGCAAATTGGCTCGCGCCTGGAAGATATGACCAGCTTTAACAAATACCTCGGCGGCTCTTCCGGCAACGTAGCCTATGGCACCGCGATTCAGGGGCTGAAGTCGGCGATGCTGGCGCGCGTCGGTGACGAACACAATGGCCGCTTCCTGCGTGAAGAACTGCAGCGCGTGGGCTGCAATACTGACGGGCTGATTACCGATAAGCAGCGCCTGACCGGGCTGGTGATTCTCGGCATCAAAGACGAAGAGACCTTTCCGCTGATTTTCTATCGCGACAACTGTGCTGATATGGGGCTGGTTCCCGAGGACATTCGCGAAGAGTTCATTACCTCGTCCCGCGCCGTGGCGGTAACCGGCACCCACCTGTCGCATCCGGACACGCGGGCGGCGGTGCTGAAAGCGCTGGATATTGCCCGGCGCAACGGTCTGCGCACCGCGCTGGATATCGATTATCGCCCGGTGCTATGGGGTCTGACCTCACTGGGTGACGGTGAAACGCGTTTCATTGAATCCGGCCAGGTGACGCAGCAGCTGCAGGAAGTGGTGCACTATTTCGATCTGATCGTCGGAACGGAAGAAGAGTTCTATATCGCCGGTGGCAGCACTGATACGCTGACCGCGCTGAAAAATGTGCGTAAGGCCAGCAGCGCCACGCTGGTCTGCAAACGCGGGCCGCTGGGTTGTGTGGTGTTTGAGGGCGAGATTCCCGATAGCTGGGAACAGACGCGCCTGCACAGCGGCGTGCGCGTTGAGGTGCTCAACGTGCTGGGCGCCGGCGATGCGTTTATGTCGGGCCTGCTGCGCGGCTGGCTCAACGATGAGAGCTGGGAGCAGGCGTGCCGCTACGCCAACGCCTGTGGCGCGCTGGTGGTATCCCGTCACGGCTGTGCGCCGGCGATGCCAACCAAAGAGGAGCTGGACGATTTCCTCAGCCGCGATAACGCGGTGAAACGTCCGGATCTGGACGCGCGCCTCAATCATCTGCATCGCGTTACCACGCGTAAGCAGCAGTGGCCGGAGCTGAATGTGTTCGCCTTTGACCACCGTAAACAGCTGGCCGATATGGCGCGCGAAGCGGGCGTCAGCGAGGAGCGCATTCCGCAGCTGAAGCTGCTGCTGTTGCAGGCGGCACAGGAGGCGGCTAACGAAGCCGGTCTCAATGAGAAGAGTGGTATCCTGGCGGATACCACGTACGGCCAGAAAGCGCTCAACGCCATCACCGGCAAGCACTGGTGGATTGGGCGGCCCATTGAGCTGCCGAGCTCACGGCCACTGCGTCTTGAGCACGGCAATATTGGCTCTCAGCTGGTGGACTGGCCGGCCGAACACGTCGTCAAATGCCTGGTGTTTTACCATCCCCATGACAGTGCTGAACTGCGTAAAGAGCAGGACGAACTGGTTCTTGACGTGTGGCGCAGCTGTAACAAAAGCGGGCACGAGTTGCTGCTGGAAGTGATTCTGCCGGAAAGCAACCCGGACCGTAACGAGTCCTACTATTACGACATGCTGAGCCACTTCTATAGCCTGGGCGTGCAGCCCGACTGGTGGAAGCTACCACCGCTGACGGCGGAGAGCTGGCAGGCGATCGGCGAGCTGATTGAGCAGCAGGATCCGCACTGTCGCGGCATTCTGTTACTCGGCCTTGATGCGCCGGAAGAGAAGCTGAAAGCCGGCTTCGCCGCCGCTGCTCAGGCGACGTGGGTGAAAGGTTTTGCCGTGGGTCGCACCATTTTTGGCCAGCCGTCACGCCAGTGGCTGAACGGTGAGCTGGATGATAAGGCGCTGATTGAGACCGTGAAAGGCAATTATCTGCGCCTGATTGGCTACTGGCGCGCCGCGCGCGGCTGACGGATTTGCAGAGGATGTACTGAGAAGCGGCCTGACGGGCCGCTTTTTAGTGTGTTGCGCGCGGATGCCCTCACCCCAGCCCTCTCCCACCGGGAGAGGGAGCCGTTCAGGCAGGTCGTTAAGCATTGTACCAGTCCTGTCAGGCCGGTCAGACTGCTCCGGACTGTCCCCTCTCCCGCCTGCGGGAGAGGGTTAGGGTGAGGGAGCCGTTCAGGCAGCTCGTTAAGCATTGTACCAGTCCTGGCAGACCGATCAGACCGCTCCGGACTGTTCCCTCTCCCGCCTGCGGGAGAGGGTTAGGGTGAGGGCAAGCCCTCAACCCCTGAGTTTTGTGAGGCAATTCATAAACCGATGAAATAGCCTTCACGATAGCGTCAAACAAATGAAATTTTCCATCCATCTGGTACTATAGCGCTCATTATCCAGCCATATTTCCTTTTCTGACGGGCCGAAGTAATGACCAATAACCCAACGCAATTAACCTTGTTACAGGACGATATCCGTCGTCGCTACGAGACGCTGAGTAAACGCCTGAAGCAGGTGGCTCGTTATATCCTTGATAACAGCAACAGCATCGCGTTTGATACCGTCGCTTCTATCGCCCAGCAGGCGGATGTTCCGCCCTCCACGCTGATCCGCTTCGCCAACGCGTTCGGCTTTAGCGGCTTCAACGAAATGAAACAGGTCTTTCGTCAGCACCTGATGGAAGAGACCGTGAACTATACCGAACGGGCGCGCCTGTTCCGCCAGACGGCCACAGACGACAGCGCCAGCTCACCGGAGAGCCCGGTGGAGATCCTCAACGTCTTTACCATGGTCAACAGCCAGGCGCTGCAGCAGCTGGCGATGCAGGTGAATCCCGACCAGCTGAACAAAGCGGTGAAGATGCTCAACGAGGCGGAGAACATCTACATCATCGGTCTGCGCCGCTCGTTCAGCGTGGCCTCGTATCTGGTGTATGCGCTGCGCCATCTGGAGCGTCGCGCTTTTCTGATTGATGGCCTGGGCGGTATGTTCACTGAACAGCTCAGCATGGTGAATCCGAAAGACGTGGTCATCGCTATCAGCTACTCGCCGTATGCGCGTGAAGCGGTGGAACTGGTGGAGCTGGGTGCTAAACGTGGCGCGCATCAGATCGCCATCACCGACAGCCAGGTCAGCCCGCTGGCAGCGTTCAGCGATGTCTGTTTTGTGGTGCGCGAAGCGCAGGTGGATGGCTTCCGCTCGCAGGTGGCCTCGCTGTGCCTGGCGCAAACCCTGGCGGTGTCGCTGGCGCTGAATAACAGCAGCAGCGAATAAACCTCAGGTACCGAATAGAAAAAAGGCAGCCAGATGGCTGCCTTTTTTTATCTGTGCGCATCAGTGAATGCGTGTGCCGTTTAACCTGGTGCGCATCAATGCGCACCCTACGGCTGTGCACGTTTATATGCTTGCGTGCGCCGTTTAACCTGGTGCGCATTTCCTGCAACCGCGCGGAGACCCGATTAACGGCGCGGATACTGCTCGCTGTTCACCCAGGCGTGATCCTTCTCCCAGGTAAATTTCCACAGCCGTACCGGCCCGGCCATCACGTTCAGATAATAATTATCGTAACCGGCCAGCGTCGCCACCGGATGATACCCGCGCGGCACCGTCACCACATCGCGGTTATACGGGGCCATACACTCGTCGAGCGAACGGTCGTCGGTGTAGACGCGCTGCATGGCGAAACCGGGCTCGGGGTCGAAACGGTGATAATAGGTCTCTTCCAGATAGGTTTCGTCCGGGCTGTCCTTCTCATCATGCTTGTGGCTGGGATACGAACTGGTCGCGCCCTCGTCGGTATACACCTCGACCACCAGCAGGCTGTCGGCCGGTTGATTATCCGGCAGAATGTTATGCACCAGGCGCTGATTGCGCCCTTTGCCACGGTGCTCCACGCCTACATCCTGCGGTGCAATCAGCCGTGCGGGCAGATTGCCACTGCCCGGCGCACTGCATACCGCCAGTTCCAGATCGCTGTCGGCAGTGACTTCAACCTCATCATGATGCGGCACGTAAACCGAGTAAGGCGGCGTGCGCTCAAACGGCGACAGGCGCTTACCGATGCCAGGGAATTCTGCGTCGCGGGTTTTCACCGACGCCAGACCGGCCACCAGCACCAGGCACAGCTCTCTCTCGCCGCTGCTTAACCGCAGCGTCTGGCCCTTTTTCAGCAGATAAGCGTCAAAGCCCACATATTCCCAGCCGGCGCTCTCAGGCGTCACGTGCTGGATACGCCCGTGGCTGTCCGGCTGCTGCACTTTTGAAATCAGTGACATCCTGTTTCTCCTGTTGCGCGACATTAACCCAGCGTTGGCATGCTGAATTCAGAAACGGTCTGCTGACCGCTTGGCCAGCGCACGGTTGCCGTTTTCATGCGGGTGTAGAAACGCACCCCGTCCGGACCGTGCACGTTGAGCGCACCAAACACCGAACGCTTCCAGCCGCCAAAGCTGTGGAACGCCATCGGCACGGGCACCGGCACATTGACGCCCACCATGCCCGCTTCCACGTTGTGCACAAATTCACGGGCGGTGTGGCCGTTGCTGGTGAAGATGGCGCTGCCGTTACCAAATTCGTGGCTATTCACCAGCTGCAGCGCGCTGTCGAAGTCGCTGGCGCGCATGATGCTCAGCACCGGTCCGAAAATCTCTTCGCGCCAAATCACCATCTCCGGCGTGACGTTATCGAACAGCGTACCGCCAACGTAGTAGCCCTCTTCATGGCCCGCGACTTTCACGCCGCGTCCGTCAACCACCAGCGTCGCGCCTTCCTGCTCACCTTTGTCGATGTAGCCCAGCACTTTCTTCTGGTGCGCAGCGGATACCACCGGCCCCATTTCATTCTCTTCTGCACCCTGCTGCATGCCCGGCCCCACGCGCAGCGCTTTGATCAGCGGCGTCAGGCGCGAAATCAGTTTGTCGGCTGTATCGTCGCCAACCGCCACCACCACCGGCAGCGCCATGCAGCGTTCCCCGGCAGAACCGAAAGCACCACCCATGATGGCGTTCACGGTGGCATCCAGATCGGCATCCGGCATCACAATGGCGTGGTTTTTCGCGGCGCCGAAGGCCTGCACACGTTTGCCATGCGCGCTGGCGGTTTTGTAGATGTGCTCGGCCACGCCGGACGAGCCGACGAAGCTGACCGCCGCGATGCGCGGATCTTTATACAGCTGCTCGGCGTCTTCGTTTGAGGAGTGCACCACGTTGAACACGCCATCCGGCAGCCCCGCTTCTTTCAGCAGTTCAGCCATGCGTACCGAGGCAGAAGGATCGAGCGCCGGCGGCTTCAGCACAAAGGTATTACCGCACGCCAGCGCGATGGGGAACATCCACAGCGGCACCATCGCCGGGAAGTTGAACGGCGTAATGCCCGCGACCACACCCACTGGCTGCATCAGTGAATAGCTGTCGACGCCGGAACCGACGTTCGGTGAGTTTTCCCCTTTGATCAGGTGCGGAATGCCGCAGGCAAATTCGATCACTTCGATGCCGCGCGTCAGCTCACCCAGCGCATCGGACCAGACTTTACCGTGCTCAGAAACAATCAGCGCCGCCAGTTCATCGCGATGTTTTTCCATCAGCGCTTTGAAGTTGAACATGACGCGGGCACGACGCAGCGGCGCCGTTTTTGACCATTCCGGAAATGCCGCATGGGCGACCTCAATGGCCTGCGCCACTTCTGCCGCCGTGCTTTGCGTCAGTTCGCGGATCACTTTGCCGGTCGCCGGATCGTAGACCGGAATGGTTTCATTGCTGGCGCTGTGCGTGATTTTGCCGCCGATAAAGTTTCCTACGATAGTCATGTCGTTGCCTCTTTGATGTGTAAGGTCCCTGCAGGCCGCGGGTCAGTCTGGGTCGCGCCCGATCAGGCAATACGGAAAGCGTGCTATGAAGCTATTACAGTGAAATAAATTTTTCAAATAGTTCTTTTTGGAAAATTTACTTTTAGCGGCCTGGATCGCATTTTTCCGCCAGCGTTAGCGGACTGGCGCAAAGTGCGGGCCTGATGACAATGCCGATGCGGCCTGCACCCGTAATCAGCAGCAGGGAGATTATCAGGACGATCCGTCAGCGAGAGGGTCAGCGCCGGTGCGTGGCTGGATGAAACGAAATATGAAATTTTTGCGAGGCAGATCCAATATCCGTTATTTCATAATTCAATTAAAACGAAATAAATGTTTTCTTTGCAGCATCTGCAGACAATGCGATGTGAAACGAACCCTTATCTGTGTCTTAGCGACACGCTTTTGTTAGTGTTGGCCTCGGTCGGAGGCCTTTTTTTCACCTGTTTCCCCACCCCATGCGTGATTGCCGCAGCGGATTGCCTGGTGCGCATCAATGCGCACCCTACGGTGTTGGCCCCGTCGATTGCCCGGTGCGCATCAATGCGCACCCTGCGGTGCTGGCCCCGTCGATTGCCCGGTGCGCATTAATGCGCGCTCTGTCATGCTGTAGGGGCGCCATTTATGGCGACCTGGACGCAGCGTCCCCGGCTGGCATCCCAGCCTGACGCTTGATCATCCGCAGGGTACAAAGCAGCGCAAATCCCACCAGCAGCGCAGTCAGCAGATAAACCAGCTGTACACCGGCGAAGCTCATGATAAAACCCGCGATCGGACCGGTGATGCCGAGCGACAGATCCATAAACGCGGTGTAGGTGGCCAGCGCGCTGCCCTGGTTCTGCTGCGGCACCACTTTGACTGCGACCACGCCAATCGCCGGAAACACCAGCGAGAAACCGGCGCCGGTGAGAAAAGCGCCGAACTTCGCCATCCACGGTTCGAACGCGCCCGCCACCAGCAGCAGGCCAATCGCCTCAACGGCAAAACACAGGCTGGCGACGCGCAGTCCGCCGAGCTTATTAATGGCGTTGGGAAACAGCAGGCGCATGCCGACGAACGCAGCGCTGAACAGCGTCAGCGCGAAGGCAGCACCGTCCCAGCCCTGCTCCTGATAAAACAGGGTGATAAAGGTGGCGATCACGCCAAAGCCCGCCGAGCCCATCGCCAGCAGCAGGCCAAAACCGTACACCTTGCCGAGCACCGCACGGAACGGCAGCGGTTTGGCCTTGCTGCCTTTCACCGGCGCACGGGGCAGCGCCAGCACTATCGCCAGCACGCTGATGGCGATAATCACGCTGGAGAGCAGCAGCAGGCCGCCGCTGCGAAAGATCATCACCCCAAGCGGTGCGCCAATCGCCATTGCGCCATAGGTGACAATGCCGTTCCAGGAGATCACCCGACCAATATGCAGCGAGCCGACTTTCGCCACGCCCCACAGCGAGGTGCCGGTGCCGCAGAAACTCTGCCCGACGCCCAGCAGCACGCGCCCGAGGCACAGCAGCGCGAGGCTGAGCACCTCCTGCTCCTCTATCAGCGCCGACAGCAAAATACACAGCCCGCTCACCAGGCTGCCAAACAGCCCAAGCACCACCACCTTTTTGGGTCCCCAGCTGTCGGCATAGCGACCGGCATGCGGACGGCTAAGCAGCGTGGCGACATATTGCAGACTGATCACCACGCCGGCCCAGAAAGCGCTGTAGCCCAGGCCGTCATGGACAAAGCCCGGCAGCACCGCCAGCGGCAGGCCAATGGTGAGATAGGTGGCGAAGTTGAACTTCACGATGGAGAGAATCTGTAAATTCAGACGAAAACGGCTGTATTCGGCCGCGGCGGGCTGGTCAGGCATGAGTGATTGCGCTCGTGTTTGACGGAATTTTTATAGCTGAAGCTTCACTATACGCCTTTTCTCGCCGTGCGCACCGTCGATTCGCGGCGGGCCGATGGCGGTATCTCCGACGGCGCTTATCGGGTTCGCTTCGCTTACTCCTAAACAAACAATTACTTACTGGCGTTCAACTACACTTTCCACAGCGAACCACCATTCAGGAGAGGGAATGAACGAAAAGCCACAGGAGAAAATTGGCCAGAACATCCTGGTCAAGCTGGCGATGTTAGTGATTATTCTGGCGGGCATTCGTGCCGCGTCAGATATTCTGGTGCCCTTCTTACTCGCCAGTTTCCTGGCGATTGTACTTAATCCGCTGGTGACCCTGCTGATGCGCCGGGGTTTGCGGCGCGGCGTGGCGATCTCGCTGGTGATCACGGTGATCTTCATTGTGATGCTGCTGCTGGTCGGGGTGCTGGCCAGTTCGGTAAGCGAGTTCAGCGATACCTATCCGCAAATCCGCAGCCTGCTGGAACAGAAGCTGACGGTGCTGCAGCATTTTGCCGCACAGTTTCATATCAATATCTCCACCAGCGCACTGGCGGCACGGCTCGATCCCAATGTGATTATGAACATGGCCACCACGCTGCTGGCGCAGTTCTCCGGTGCCATGACCAATGTGGTGCTGTTGATTCTGACCGTGGTGTTCATGCTGTTTGAGGTGCACCATCTGCCGTACAAATTGCGCAATGCGATGATGAATCCGCAGATCCGCATCGCCGGATTGCACAAGGCGCTGAAGGGCGTCACGCACTATCTGGCACTGAAAACGCTGGTCAGCCTGATTACCGGGCTGGCGGTGTGGCTGGTGCTGATGCTGCTGGACGTCAAATTTGCGCTGTTCTGGGGTGTTGTCGCCTTTATCCTCAATTTTATCCCCAATATCGGCCCGATTATCGCCGGTGTGCCGCCGTTTATTCAGGCGCTGGTGCTGAATGATGTGTATGACGCCGTGCTGGTGGCGGCGCTGTTCAGTGCCATTCACATGGTGTTTGGCAATATGCTGGAACCGCGCCTGATGGGACGTGGGCTGGGGCTGTCAACGCTGGTGGTGTTTCTGTCGCTGATTTTCTGGGGCTGGCTGCTCGGTCCGGTCGGGATGCTGCTGTCGGTGCCGCTGACCAGCGTCACTAAAATCCTGATGGAAACCACGCCGGGCGGCAGCCGGCTGGCGATAATGCTGGGTAATGGCCGCCCCAAACCGCGCCTGCGCGTCAAAGCTAACCGGCCCGCGCCGCGCCCGTAACGTCTTACCACGCCACGATGCCAGACGATCCGTTTTTGCCGATCGTCTGGCAGCTTCCCTGCGCAGTGACGCTGCCGTATGGCGTCAGCGCGCATCGCCATGCCTGATGATTCTGGCGCAACATTCTTACTCATCTCGTGCCACAGGCGTTTTCCTGCCGGGAAATGCCAGTAACGGCAAAACATTGTCAATAAACGCAAAGCGCGAACCATAATTGACTTGTATCAGATTGGTGGAAAATCAAAACGCTAACATGCACGGCCGCGGGAAAGTGTTATGCTGCTGACGCCGTAACGCGCTCCCTGAATGCTGCTTAAACCGACCGAGGAAAGTCTGGTGCCTCTGCAAAAACGACAACGCGATTTTGGCTGGCTGTTGATTGTCTGTGCCGGGTTATTACCACTGGTGCTGGGCATATTTTGCACAGCCATTGAGGCGCGCCATACGGTCAGCCAGCAGCAAATTGCCACCGCCAATGCCCTGCTGACGCAGGCAGAAAAGATGAGCGACAGCGCCTGGGACATGGTGACCCGCCTGCGTCAGTACCAGAATCGTCGCTGCGCCGATATTGATGAAGATTTGCAGCGCGCCGGCACCCTTAACGCCTACTTCCGCTCGATTGGTACCCTGCAGGGCAGCGAAATCACCTGCTCGTCGGCTTACGGACTGCAGCACGACACGCTGGCCGGGATGATGATGCAGCCGCCACCGGTGACCGGCAAAGCCTGGTGGAGCCTGTCGATTCGCGGCACCTCCGGCGTACCGGATCGCCCGGCGGTGATTTTCGTGCGTCACCTGCCGGACAGCAGCGGTTTCTGGGCGGTGATTGATGGTCAGTATCTGATGGACTTCATGCGCGCCATCGGCGAGTCGAACCGTTATCAGATGAGCCTGCGCTTCAACGGCGGCAGCCCCATCGCCAGCGGTCCGGACGACCAGCCAGAACTGCTGTACCTCAGCAGCGCCAACTATCAGGCGGAGTCCAGCCGCTATCCGATCAGCGTCAGCGTGACGGTACCCGCCGCCGAGCTGATCAAAGCCTGGCGCCAGGCGTTGCTTATTTTTCTGCCAATGGCCGCCATCTTTTCGATATTGCTGATGGTGCTGACCGCCAACTGGCTGCGCCGCCGCCTCTCATGGGCGGATGAAATTCGCCGGGCGATACGCAACCGTGAGTTCACGGTGCACTATCAGCCGGTGTACAGCACCGGGATTCAGCGCTGCACCGGTGCGGAAGCGCTGATGCGCTGGCAGCGGCCCAACGGCGAAATGATCCGCCCGGATATCTTCATCAGCCATGCCGAAGCGGAAGGCATGATCGTGCCGCTGACCCAGCATTTACTGGCGATGATGGCGGAAGATATCCAGAGCTGGCAGGTTGAACCGGGCTTCCACATTGGCTTTAACCTCGCCGCTGAGCATCTGCAACACCCCGATTTTGTGCAGGACATGATGCGTTTTGCCCGCAACATCCGTGACAAGCAGATGCTGATCACGCTGGAGCTTACCGAGCGCAGCCTGATCGAGGACGGCGACGCGGTGTCACGCAAGCTGCGTTATTTGCAGTCGCACGGCATGAAGGTGGCGATTGACGACTTCGGCACCGGCCACTGCGCGCTCTCCTATCTGATGACCTTCCCGCTCGATTACCTGAAGATTGACCGCGGCTTTATCAACGCCATTGAAGGACTGGAGATCGAAACCCCGGTGCTGGATGCCATCATCAATCTGTGCCACAAGCTGCAGCTCGAGGTACTGGGTGAAGGGGTAGAAACCGCGTTGCAATTTCAGTATCTGCAGCAGCGTGGCGTGGTGTTTATTCAGGGCTATTATTACGCCCGTCCGATGGACAATAACCAGCTTCGCGCCTGGCTTAATCAGCAGGGGCGCCAACCGCTTCCCGTTGAGGACCATCATGAGCCTGAACTGCATCATTCTTGATGATTATCAAAATGTTGCCCTGTCGCTGGCCGACTGGGCATCGCTGCAACCGCAGGTACAAACTAGCGCGCTGCACCGCCACTACGCCGACGAAGATGAACTGGTCGCTCACATCGCGCACGCCGACATTCTGGTGGTGATGCGCGAACGCACGCCGCTCAGCGCCCGGCTGATAGGCCGCCTGCCCAATCTGAAACTGATTGTCACCTCCGGTATGCGCAATGCCTCAATTGATCTGCACGCCTGTGCCGAACGGCTGATTGCGGTGTGCGGCACCGCCAGTAGCAGCGCGGCGCCGCTGGAACTGAGCTGGGGGCTGCTGCTCGGTCTGGCACGCCATATTCCGGCGGAAAGCCAGGCGCTGCGCAGCAACGGTGCGTGGCAGCATACGCTGGGCATGGCGCTGCACGGCAAAACTCTCGGCCTGCTTGGGCTGGGCAAGATTGGCGGTGAGATGGCTAACGTGGCGCGCGCCTTTGGCATGCGCGTGTGCGCCTGGAGCCAGAACCTGAGCGAAGCACGCGCAGCGGCGTGCGGCGCAGAGAAGATGGCTTCGCTGCCGGCGCTGCTCAGGGCGAGCGATGTGGTATCGATTCATCTGGTGCTGAGTGAGCGCACCCGTCATCTGCTGGACGACGCGGCGCTGGCGCACATGAAGCCGGGCGCGCTGCTGATTAACACCTCGCGCGCCGGGATTGTCGATCAGCAGGCGATGATCAGCGCGCTGCAGTCTGGTCAGCTGGCGGGCGCCGGGCTGGATGTCTTTGAACAGGAGCCGCTACCGGCCGATCATCCGCTGCGTCAGCTGCCGAACGTGCTGGCGACGCCGCATCTGGGCTACGTCGCCGACACTAATTACCGCACCTACTTCAGCGAGGCGGTGGAAGATATTGCTGGCTGGCTGCACGGCGCGCCGCTGCGCTCGCTGCTTTAAGCCCCCGGCGCGTCGACAGCACCAGGGTTAGCTGTGGCAGTACAGCCGCGGCAGCCCGGCATAATTAATCATCTGGTCGCCATTGGGCAGCTGGTACATCTGGTAATAATCGTTATTGCCCTCGCGCGCTGGCGAAAACACAATCTGCGCCGCCAGCGCGGGCGGTACGGTGTCGTCTGCCAGAATACGTACGTTGCGCGTGGTGCTGAGCATGAAATCGCCCTGGCGGCGCCAGGTGGTATCGGATACGCGATGCAGGCGATAGTGGCGATCGCGTACCGTGACGGTGCCGGTTAGCGTTGAGCTGCCGCTGCCGTCCGCCTTAAAGCGCGTGCGAATAGTGGCATCAATCGCGCCAGCCGGCGCGCCTTCATGATCAATACGATACGGTACTTCACACCACTCCGGCACCGGTTCTGCCGGCCGCAGCAGCAGCGCCAGCGCCCACGGCAGCACAAAGGCCAGCACCACCGCCGTGGTGATTATCGCTTTACGCATCGGGTATCTCCTGCGCGGACACCATCCATGAAATACATTCGTTGTCCTTCTGCGCGATCGGTTTGGCGCACAGGAAGGTGCTGGAAAAGAGTCGGGTGCGCACCGGGTTGATGTACACCATCGGCGGCGCTGAGCCATCCGGCAGGCGCGGCTGCCACTGCCGATAGCGGCGCAGCGCGTCCTGCACCACCCACGAATCGGCTTTCAGGTGGCTGGGGATAAACACCTGGCTGTTCTGAATGCGCAGCAGCGGCCGGAAATCCAGCGCATCGTGCTGCACAGGCGCAAACATCTGGCGTGCCAGCAGCGCCAGCGCGACATTCACCAGCAGCAGCGCAACGATTACCCAGCGCAGCACAGGCCGCTTTTTCTTTACGCTGGCCGGCGCGGGCGCAGGTTGCGGACTGACCACCGCTGCCGCTGGCGCAGCCACCGGCTCATCGCTCAGCGGCGCCACATCGACCTGATCGGCCAGCACGCAGCCAATCAGCGGCACCTGATGCACCAGCGGTCCCGGCGCGTGTGCCAGCTGCGCCTGCTGATTGATGGCGGCAATGGTGGCCGTCAGGCGTTCGGCGAACGGTGTGTCGCTGGGGACGCGCTGGAACAACGCATGCAGGGTCTGGTTGCGCACCAGTTTGCCATCCGCATCAATCACGCGCCGCAGAATAGCGGTTTGCAGCGGCGTCAGTGCCACGCGGTGCGCGGGCGACTGCACCGGGAAGAGGACCTGCTGGTCAACGTCAAAACAGAGACTTTTTGCAAATAAAACAAAGCGTGCCATGCGGCGCCCGATCTCCGGCAGAGAAACTGGCGCAAGTATAGATATTTTCGCTCGCCCGCGCATCTACGCTGCGGCCTGTGTCGCGATTCAGACAATTTTTTTGCCGCGATTGTGGACCAAAACGGCCATAGTTTTAGCCAAAAAATAGCCAGTTATTGGCGGAAACATGACAAATATCACATTTAAACGGTATACTCTGTCGCGGGATGCAATAATTACCTGAGTAATAATTGCTTTGGCAGGCCAGGGAAAAAACCACTTTCACGGCTATGCTTTAATTTTCTCAACGCCGCGGACTGAACGCTCCACCGAGTCCGCAGCGTTGAGGACTTTTTGAATTCCAATACAGGGTAACCTCATGAAATTACGTAGGAAGCGTGTAAAACCTATTGGGCTGGATGACGTCACGATTATCGATGACGCTCGTTTACGTAAGGCCATTACCGCCGCGTCACTCGGTAACGCGATGGAATGGTTCGATTTCGGTGTTTATGGCTTTGTGGCCTACGCGCTGGGTAAAGTGTTCTTCCCGGACGCCTCGCCAGGCGTGCAGATGATTGCCGCGCTCGGGACCTTCTCGGTGCCGTTCCTGATCCGTCCGCTGGGCGGCCTGTTCTTCGGCATGCTGGGCGATAAATATGGTCGCCAGAAAATCCTGTCGATTACCATTGTCATCATGTCGATCAGTACCTTCTGTATCGGCCTGATCCCTTCTTACGCCTCGATTGGCATCTGGGCACCGATACTGCTGCTGCTGGCGAAAATGGCGCAGGGCTTCTCGGTGGGCGGGGAATATACCGGTGCGTCGATCTTCGTCGCCGAATATTCGCCGGACCGTAAGCGTGGCTTCATGGGAAGCTGGCTGGACTTTGGTTCGATTGCCGGCTTCGTGCTGGGCGCGGGCGTGGTGGTGCTGATCTCAACGGTGATTGGCGAGCAGAAATTCCTCGACTGGGGCTGGCGTATTCCGTTCTTCCTCGCGCTGCCGCTGGGCATTATCGGCCTGTATCTGCGTCACGCACTGGAAGAGACCCCGACGTTCCAGCAGCATGTTGAGAAGCTGGAGCAAGGTGACCGCGAAGGTCTGCGCGACGGCCCGAAAGTGTCGTTTAAAGAGATCGCCAGCAAACACTGGAAAAGCCTGCTGGCCTGTATCGGTCTGGTGCTTGCCACCAACGTGACCTATTACATGCTGCTGACCTACATGCCGAGCTATCTGTCGCATAACCTGCACTACTCGGAAGATCACGGCGTGCTGATTATCATCGCCATCATGATGGGGATGCTGTTTGTGCAGCCGGTGATGGGCATGCTGAGCGACCGCTTCGGCCGTCGCCCGTTCGTGATCGTCGGTAGTATCGCCCTGTTCTTCTGTGCGATTCCGGCCTTTATGCTGATCAACAGTAACGTACTGGGGCTGATTTTTGCCGGTCTGCTGCTGCTGGCGGTGATCCTCAACGCCTTCACCGGCGTGATGGCCTCGTCACTGCCGGCGATGTTCCCGACGCACATTCGTTATAGTGCGCTGGCCAGTGCCTTTAACATCTCGATTCTGATTGCCGGCCTGACGCCAACCGTAACCGCCTGGGCGGTGGAAGCCAGCAACAATCTGTATATGCCGGCTTACTACCTGATGGTGGTGGCGGTGGTCGGTCTGGTGACCGGTCTGTACATGAAAGAGACAGCCAACAAACCGCTGCGCGGCGCGACACCGGCGGCATCGGACCTCGAAGAAGCGCGTGAGATCCTGCAGGAGCATCACGACAATATCGAGCAGAAGATTGAAGATATTGATGAAGAGATCGCCCGCCTTGAGGCGAAGCGGAAAAACCTGGTGCAGCAGCACCCGGACATCAACGAGTAATCTGCCCTTTCACTCCCGCCACCCGGCGGGAGTTTTGTTTTTGCGGTGGCCGGGTGCGTGAGCATGTGTGTGCTGCGGTGAGGCTTCCAGGTGCGCATGAATGTGCACCCTACGGGTAACGGCGGGTTGGGATGCTGCAGTTGCCTGGTGCGCTGTAGGGTCGGCATTGATGCCGACCGGCAACAACGCCCGGCCCGCACCGCACACAATCCTTCATGCTACCCGGCGAAAAGGGGTAAACTGTCGCCACTTTTTTCACCAGCATAAGTTAACCGAGCATGTCTGATTTCAATCTCATTCAGCGCCCAAGAAGACTGCGCAAAAGCGCGTCAATGCGCGAACTGTTCCAGGAATCCCACCTCAGCCTGAACGATCTGGCCCTGCCGATCTTCGTTGAAGAAGGCGTGGATGATTACGTGCCAATCAACGCCATGCCGGGCGTGATGCGCATTCCGGAAAAACGTCTGGCGTACGAAATCGAACGCATCGCCAAAGCCGGTATCCGTTCGGTCATGACCTTCGGTATCTCGCACCACACCGATGCCACCGGCAGCGATGCATGGAACGAAAACGGCCTCGTGGCGCGCATGTCGCGCATCTGCAAAGACACGGTACCGGAAATGATTGTCATGTCCGATACCTGCTTCTGTGAATACACCAGTCACGGCCACTGCGGCGTGCTGTGCGATCACGGCGTCGACAATGACCAGACGCTGATTAACCTCGGCAAACAGGCGGTGGTTGCTGCGCAGGCCGGTGCCGACTTCATCGCGCCGTCAGCAGCAATGGATGGCCAGGTGAAAGCGATTCGCCAGGCGCTGGACGCGGCCGGCTTCACCGATACCGCTATCATGTCCTACTCCACCAAATTCGCCTCGTCGTTCTACGGCCCGTTCCGTGAAGCGGCGGGCACCGCGCTGAAAGGCGACCGCAAAACCTATCAGATGAACCCGATGAACCGCCGTGAAGCGATTCGCGAGTCGCTGATTGATGAAGCGGAAGGTGCAGATTCGCTGATGGTTAAACCGGCAGGCGCTTACCTCGATATCCTGCGTGATATCCGCGAGCGCACCACGCTGCCGCTGGCGGCTTACCAGGTGAGCGGTGAGTACGCGATGATCAAATTTGCCGCCCAGGCGGGCGCCATCGATGAACGCAACGTGGTGCTGGAGAGCTTAGGTGCCATTAAGCGTGCCGGTGCAGATCTCATTTTCAGCTATTTCGCCCTTGATCTTGCCGAGCAAAAAGTGCTCTGATCCTCTCGTTACGCTGAACAATCGCGCATTGCCGCGGTTGTTTAGTGCTCTCTGCCCCTGCGCGGGCACGACATCCGGTTTGCTGTAACACATCCATCATTAACAAGAGTTACGCGATGAAAGCACCTGCACTGCCTGCGGACGAATCACAGCGTCTGGCCCAGTTACGTGCGCTCAACATTCTGCACACACCCACAGAAGAGCGTTTTGACCGTTTAACCCGCCTCGCCCGACGTCTGTTTGACGTTCCGGTCGCGATGGTCAGTCTGCTGGAGAATGACTATCAATGGTTTAAATCCAGCGACGGTTTTGATCGGCCAACCACCGCGCGTAACATCTCTTTTTGCGGTCATACCATCCTGCAGGATGAGGTGATGGTGGTCGAGGACGCACTGGCCGACACGCGCTTCAGCGATAATCCACTGGTTACCGATGCAGACAATTCGGTGCGTTTCTACGCGGGCTATCCGCTGCGCACGCCCTCCGGCGCCAAAGTCGGTACGCTGTGTATCATCGATAATCATGCGCGCCAGTTCAACGCGGAGGATCTGCACGCGCTGCGCGATCTGGCGGCCATGGCCGAAGCCGAGCTGGTGGCGTTTCAGACCGCGACGTCCGATGAGCTGACGCAAATTACCAACCGGCGCGGCTTTATGACGCTGGGACAGATGGCGCTGAATGAGTGCCAGCTGAGACAGCTGCCCGCCAGCCTGACGTTTCTCGATCTCGACGGTTTTAAGGCCATCAATGACCGGCATGGCCACCGCGAGGGCGATCGCGCGCTGATGGACTTTGCCGATGCCATGAAGGTGAGTTTTCGCCATGCCGATATCTTTGCCCGGCTCGGCGGCGATGAGTTTGTGGTGCTGCTGAACGGCATTCGTCAGGACGAGGCGGAAGCGACGCTGGCGCGCTTCGCCCACTATCTGCATAAACAGATGCAGGATCTGGAGCGGCGTTACACGCTGCAGTTTTCGTCGGGCATCGTGGAATTTGATCCGCAGCAGCCGCAATCGCTGGAGCAGCTGCTGGAAAGCAGCGACGCACGTATGTACGCCGCCAAGTATCAGAAAAGGCAGCCGCGCAGATAGCCGCTGCGCGGGCATTCACCTTAACGCGCCAGGTCGTCAATCAACGTCTGATTAAACTTCGCTGGCGCTTCCATCTGCGGCGCGTGCCCCATGCCGGGGAACTCGATCAGTCGCGCGCCGGGAATCAGCTGTGCCACCTGTTTGCCCAGCACATTGTAATGGCCGAGCTGCGCTTTCACCGCCGGTGAAGCGATATCGCTGCCAATCGCGGTGGTATCGGCCGTGCCGATCATCAGCGTGGTCGGCACCTTCAGGTCTTTAAACTCGTAATAGACCGGCTGGGTGAAAATCATGTCGTAGATCAGCGCCGAGTTCCACGCCACTTTCTCATGCCCCGGTCCTTTATTCAGCCCGGCCAGCATCTGCACCCATTTGTCATATTCCGGCTTCCACTGGCCGCTGTAATAGGTGTGCTGCTCATATTTCTTAATGCCCGCCGCGTCGAGCTTCAGCTCGCGCTGATACCACTGATCCACCGAGCGCCACGGCGCGCCCTTCGCCTTCCAGTCCTCAAGGCCAATCGGATTGACCAGCACCAGCTTCTGCGTCTGCTGCGGATACATCAGTGCGTAACGCGTCGCCAGCATACCGCCGGTCGAGTGGCCAACGATCACCGCGTTCTCAACGCCGAGCTGCGCTAACAGCTGATGGGTGTTTTGCGCCAGCTGCTGGAAGCTGTACTGATAGCGGGTGGGTTTGGTGGAGGTGCAGAAACCAATCTGATCCGGCGCAATCACGCGATAGCCCTGCTGGCTCAGCGCGTTGATGGTGTCTTCCCAGGTGGCAGCGCAGAAGTTTTTACCGTGCATCAGCACCACCGTCTGACCATTGGCCTGCTGCGCCGGCTTCACGTCCATATAGCCCATGCTGAGCGACTGCTGCTGGGAGGAGAAGGTAAAATGCTGCAGCGGATGCGGATAGTGAAATCCCTCCAGCTGCTCGCCATACACGGCCTCTGCGGCCTGCGCGCTGAGCGTGCCGCACAGCATCGCTGACGCCAGCGCTACGCTCAGTAACGGTTTTAATCGAAAACGAAACGTCATGTGACCTCTTTTGTACAGGGAAAACCCTCAGTCTGGCACGAAAACCGCCGGTGGATATTGATGCGCCGTGCCGCCGCCCGTCACACCTTTAACTGTTAAGCCGCGCAAAGCGATAATCCATTTGCGTTAATAATAACGGCCGTAATTACGGCAACTATTCAACATCATCACAACATGTCGGCGATTAATTTCACGATAAACAAGACCAGTCTTGATGACAATTAATAAAAAAGCCATTTCCTGATAAAACTTTACGTTACGACAGTGCTTAAAAAGTTTAATTTAATTACACTGTGTCGAGTTATTGGAGGACCATAATGATGCAGCAAAAATACAACCAAGGGGTGATTGATTCGGTGACCGAATGGATTATGGCCAACCTGGATCAACGTTTGAGCATTGATGATATTGCTCTGAAATCTGGCTATTCCAAATGGTATTTACAGAAACTGTTTGCCCGTTACCATAACGAAACGCTGGCGCGTTATATTCGCAAAAAGAAACTGATTTGTTGCGTGAACGAGCTGAAATTCAGCCGCACGCCGATTATCAGTCTGGCGGTTAAATACCATTTCGAAAGTCAGCAATCCTTTACCCGCTCGTTTAAACAGGTGATGGGCTGCACGCCGCTATTCTGCCGCAAACGCCAGCTGAGCGATGCTGCCGAAGCCCTGCTGCGCAGCAGTGACGATCCCTGCGCGCTGTGTCGCAAGGTCGGGTTTAATCGCAGCGAGCAGGAAAAACAGGTTTGTAATCCGGTAAGCGAAAATAATGGGAAGTTTCCAGCGCGTATTAGCTGCGCGGTACGTTAATCACGTCTGATATTTCGGGAAAATATTTATAACCGCGTGAGTAGAAGCGGCGCGATTTATTGCGCTGATGTTCAGGTGCACCGTGTCCACTCAGGCATCGCGCAATAAATTGCGCCGCTACGGTACGTGCGAAATATCATCTCGGTGCCTGTCGACCGCACAGATTGTAGCGGCGCGACTTATCGCGCTGATGCTGAGTTGCGCCGTGTCCATTCAGGCATCGCGCAATAAATTGCGCCGCTACGGTACGTGCGAAACGTCATTTCGGTGCTTATCAACCGCACAGATTGTAGCGGCGCGATTCATCGCGCTGATGTTCCGCCGCACCGTGCCTGTCCGGCCGGTGAAATCCTTTTATTTCTCAGCGCACCGGCTGGCCCGGCAGCAGCTTATCTGACATCAACTGGCGGCAGACAAACGCATCCTGCCGCGCCTGCTGCTGCTGTTGCGGCGACAAATCCTGCCATACCGTTTGCAGATGCTCCGCCAGCCCGGACTGGAAATGAATCTTCTGCAGCGCATAATCCGAATTACCGCCTTCAATAATCTGCTGCATCGCCTGTGCGCTGTTATCGCGCCCGTCATGGGTCAGCGTACAAAAGGTCGCGATGTAGTAAGCCTTGTCCTCATCGCTGTAATGCGGCATCAGCCACCAGATCAGCGCACTGATAATCAGCAGCAGCGGCAGCAGGAATTTGATTTTTAACATGGATTTATTGGCCAGCTGAAAAAGAAAACGCCGCAATCTTAACAGATTCACCGCGCCATGCCGCACGCCATTTTCAGGCTTTTCTCCGGCAGATTGAGACGAGGCTTAACGGGGAATGCACCGATGTGCTTATAAAGTAGCCCGCTCAATTTTCCTCGTCATTCAGGGAATGAACATCATGAAAAAAAGCCAGCTGGCGCTGCTGATTAGTACCTTGTGCCTTAGCGGTTCACCCTATGCCGGGATTATGCGTCATGACATTGACGTGCAGGAATACCGCGATTTTGCCGAAAACCGGGGCAAATATGCTATCGGTGCCACCGATATTCCCCTCTATCGCAAAGATGGCACTTTTTAAGGCTAGGTACTGGACGTGCCGATGCCGGACTTTAGCATGGTCAGCGACGAGGGTTTCAGCTCATTTATCGCGCCATCTTTTGTCACAGGCGCCAAACATATTCGATATGTCCTGTCGCTGAACTTAGGCAACAAAGCCAGGTTCGCGCCGACTTACCGCGGCATTAACTATAACGATGATCCTTCGAGAGATTTTCACTTGCCGCGGGTGAATAAGGTAATTGTTGAAAGCGCGCCTACCCCATATATCACCGAAGAAGACTTTCTGGCAAATCGCAGTCGTTATACCGTATATGCGCGCCTGGGTGCCGGTTATCAGCAAATTGATGATCCCGAATCCGGTAAATTGATACCCATCGATGGGGCCTACGTCTATAACACTGGTGGAACCTTCAAACCCGAAGCCATTACAACTTTCTATCATTACTACATAAAGTGGCGAACCTTCGCGCCAGATAATCCGGCATTTTCTCCGTTGAGCATTGGTACCCGTCCAGGTGATAGCGGTAGTCCGATATTTGCCTGGGACAGTATCGACAAGCGCTGTAAAACTGCAGGCCAGCTGGATCGATAGCGATCGCAACCACAACGGCGCACAGGTCAGCTACCGGAATCCGCTGCAGTGGCAGCTCTCCGGCGGAGTAAAATACGACTTCCGCCTCAACGAGAAGCTGAAGCTGGGCGCGGAAACGCGCTACGTGCAGCGCATCAGCCAGCGCGATGGGGTGGCGATTGGTGACGGCCAGCAGGCGGCGCGCTTCGCCACCGGACGCGGCGGCAATAGCCTGCAGTACAGCGGTTACGCCGGCTGGCAGGTGCTGGACAATCTGGAGCTTAACACCCAGCTTCAGGGCCAGCAGCGCCTGACGCAGGAAGGCATCAGCGACTGGAATCTGCAGGCCGGTGTGAAAATCAGTTTTTAATCACGGCTCTCACCACGCATCAGCCCGGGACATGTCTTACCGGGCTTTTTTATGCTTTTCTGAAAAAAAACCAGACAAAACTTAATTGCCACGTTAGTCGGTCGCTTTAGGTTTGCGATTCTCGCTATTTTCATCCATGGAAGAGAATATGAAACTTACCCCGCTGACGCTGGTGATCAGTACGTTCTGTTATAGCCTTCCTGCATTCGCTGATGAGCGCTACCCTGCATTTTCCACATCACAAAATAATAACGTTAACGCTGCGAATATTCCGCATCCACCGGGGCCCTTTCATGGTCCATCAACCCAGGAAATCCCTGAGCTGCCGCTGCTTGCGCAGGCCAGCCGCCAGACCGGCGAAGGGATTAAACAGCTTGGGAAAATGATCGCCCGCGGCTCGTGGTTTGATGAGATCAATCCGGCAACCTCGGGCCTGGTGCGATCCAGCGTGCTGGCCGGCAATAACAGCCATCATTTGTGGTATTACCGATTACAAAACGTGGTTGTGACCGGTGAGCCAGACAATGGTATTCCTCAGTTAATTGATACACCGGAAGGCGTGACGCCAGCACCCGGTCGTGGCGAAGTTGTCATATTGCCGCCGCCACCGCCGCCTGAGCCGGAACCGCCACAATTAGCACCCGCGCCACAAATCCCGACCTATCTCGCCCTGCCCAACATGCTGTATGCCCTCAACGACGCCATGCAAACCCGCTTCCACTTCGCTGCCCGGCAGATGAGCCTGGATGATCATCACAACCTGTTTGTCTATGGCTATAGCGGTGGCGAGCGCTATCGCAGTGCGCAGGGCGATAGCGATGCCACCAGCCGCTACCAGGGCTGGATGCTGGGCGCGCGCTGGACGCCAGAAGCGGAACAGAGCCCGCTAGCCTTCAGTGCGGGCGTGCACAAAGGCGTAGTGACTATGCTGTCGGATACGCCGGCGGGACGCAGCCAGTTGCGTATGCAAACCCAGGGTATTAATGCGCTGATCGGCATTCAGCCGCCTGAGGGCTGGCAGCTGGAGGTACCGCTGGGGCTGACGCATTATCGCGGCACTTTACGCCATGAAACCCAGGGTGAAGTGGCGCGGATCAGCGCCGTTAGCGGCAATATCGGCGCAGAAGCCGGCTGGCGCTGGCAGCAGGATGCGCATAGCCTGATGCCGCTGGCCGCAGCCGGTGTGCAATGGCTGCATATTGCGGATTTTACCGAGCAACAGGGGGAGCAGGTGGACTATCAGCTGGCGCCGCAGTTCAGCCTGGCTGGTGGCGTTAAGTATGATTATCAGCCGCTGTCGTCAGTGAAGCTTGGGCTGGAGGCGCGTTATGTCTGGCACAGCGGCAGGCAGAATACGCTGGATGCCGGCGATATGCGCGGATTACCGATTGAGCGCGCCCGCCACAGCGCCCAGCTGGGCGGTTACGTCAGCTGGCAGCTGCATGAAAACGTGGAGATCGGCACGCAGTTGCAGGTGCAGCAGCGGCTGGATCGCCCCGGCGTGAGCGACTGGAATGTGCTGAGTGGAGTGAAAGTGGCGTTTTAAACCAGTAAAAGGATGCAGATTGTTGTAGCGGCACGATTTATCGCGCAATTTCAATTACCGCACCGCGGCAGAATGCGCAATAAATTGCGCCGCTACCATCCGTGCGGTTATCTGCGGCATCACATGGAAGGGATATCTGCACGATACGTCGCGCCATCATGATTTATTGCGGATGCGATATCTGCATAATCCCGCCGCACAAACCGTAGCGGCGCGATTCATCGCGCATTTCAATTACCGCACCGCGGCAGAATGCGCAATAAATTGCGCCGCTACCACCCGTGCGGTTATCTGCGGCATCACATGGAAGGGATATCTGCACGATAAGTCGCGCCATCATGATTTATTGTGGATGCGATTTCTGCACTGTCCAGCCGCACAAACCGTAGCGGCGCGATTTATCGCGCATTTTAATTACCGCACCGCGGCGGAATGCGCAATAAATTGCGCCGCTACCATCCGTGCGGTTATCAGCGGCATCACATGGAAGGGATATCTGCACGAGAAATCGCGCCATCATGATTTATTGCGGATGCGATTTCTGCACTGTCCAGTCGCACAAACCGTAGCGGCGCGATTTATCGCGCATTTCAATTACCGCACCGCGCCATCACGACGCCTGCAAATAATGCACTACCGACTGGTTCAGCGTATCCAGCTTCTCTTCCAGCAGCAGAAGCCCTTCGCGGATGACCTCCTGATCTTCAGCGCTTTGGCAGGCGCGCTCGATCTGCCCGCACAGATCATCGATCTCGACAGCGTAAATGATCTGCGCCGATCCGCCCAGCCGGTGCAGCGATGAAGCCAGCGCCGGCCAGTCCTGCGCATCAAAATGGCGCCAGCACTGCTGCATATCGTTGCGGCTCTCCTCGCCGACCTTCTCCAGCATCTTCGCCACCATCGCATCGTCGTGATACACCATGGCGCGCAGCGATTCGAGCGACAGCAGCGAATCCAGCGCCGGCACTTCGGCGGCTGGCTCGTTGCTGCTCAGCAGCTCGGCCAGCTTGTCAATTTTCAGCGGCTTAAACAGGCAGGCGTTCATGCCCGCTTCCAGACAGCGCACGCGCACGTCCGACTGCGCATTGGCCGTCAGACCAAAAATTTTCACCGCGTTGCCACTGCGGCGCAGGGTCTGCGTCAGTTCGATGCCGCTCATGCCTGGCATATTGCAGTCGGTGATAATCAGATCGAACGACTGATGCGCCAGCAGCGCCAGCGCCTCTTCGCCGCTGCTGGCTTCGCTGATCTGCTGGCCCAGCTCGCTGAGCTGGCTTCGCAGCAGCAGGCGGTTGGCCGGATGGTCGTCGACCACCAGAATATTCAGCTGCGGCAGCGCACGGCTGCGCGCCACGCGGGTTTTCTCCAGCAGCTTGCGCGCCCGGCGTGCCGGCATCATCACGTTAAGCTGAATCAGCGTGCCGCGTCCCGGCTGGCTGTTGAGGTTCATGGTGCCCTGCATCTTCTCCAGCAGCTGGGCGCTAATCACCAGACCAAGACCGGTGCCGGTCTGCTTGCGCCCCTCTTCGGTCTGAGCAAACGGCTGAAACAGTTTGGCCTGGTCGACAGCGCTGATGCCCACGCCGCTGTCTTCGATCTCAATTTCCAGCTCCAGCGAACCGTCTTCCCACTCATGGCCGATCACCCGCACTTCCACGCCGCCTTCGTGGGTAAACTTGATGGCGTTATTGATGTAATTGGCGATCACCTGGCGGAAGCGCGCAGCATCGATAAACACTTCCAGCCCCGGCGGCGTGTCGCTGTGGTAGTGCAGCGTCAGATTTTTGCCGCTGGCCATGCCGTCAAACAACCGCACCACCGGCAGCACCAGCTGCTCGGTGCTGACCCACTCCGGCATCAGCTCCAGCTGACCGCTCTCAATCTTGGCCATGTCGAGGATATCGCCAATCAGCCCCAGCAGCGTGTTGGCCGACTCGTAGGCGATTTGAATGGCTTCGTTGTCGCGCTGTTTGCGCCCTTCCAGCTCCAGCAGGCCGATGATGGCGCTGATCGGCGTGCGGATCTCATGGCTCATGGTGGCGAGGAAC
This sequence comes from gamma proteobacterium symbiont of Scutellera amethystina, assembly GCF_059730845.1. Lineage (NCBI taxonomy): Bacteria > Pseudomonadati > Pseudomonadota > Gammaproteobacteria > gamma proteobacterium symbiont of Scutellera amethystina. The sequence goes on along the minus strand of NZ_AP035935.1, from coordinate 267,148 downwards.
GAACTCTTGGCGCGGTTGGCTTCATCCGCCACTTTTTTCTCCGCCTGCAGCGCCAGCATCAGCAGCTCGTAGGCGGTAACATCCTGCCAGCCGCAGATCAGCCCGGTAATATTGCCCTGCGCATCACGCTGCTCCTGCGCCCAGTGGTGCACCATGCGCGCTTCGCTGCCGTTTTCGATCTCAATTTCCAGATCCTGGGCGGTATCGCCCCACAGACTGTTATGCGCCAGCGCCACCAGTTCCGGATCGTTGACCGCTTCCGGGCTCATCAGCGGATAGAGTTTGCTGATGAGCGGCGACAGCGGATGGCGCTGATCGTAAAGCGAAAAACTCAGACGCTGGGCGTCGACACCGGCAAAAAAGCGCTGAAACGCGCCGTTAGCACTGACCACTTTCCAGTTGCGATCCAGCACATAGACCGGCGTTGGCAGGCCATTCAGCAGCGCATCGCGAAAGCGCAGTTCAGCCTGCAGATCAGCTTCTGCGCGACGGCGATGCTTCACCTCTTTGCCGCGATAGTAAACCCAAGCCAGGCAGGCGATCAGCAGCAGCGCGGTCAGCAGAGTGATGGCGTAAAACTGCACGCGGTACAGCTGCCAGGTGGTGCGCGTGGTCTGCGGTGTGCCCTGCCAGCGGCTGGCAATCAGTGAGATTTCGCTCGGCTGAATGTCAGCCAGCGCCTTATCAATAATGCTCAACAGCTCCGGCTGATCGCGGCTGACGGCAAAGCTCAGCTCCACCGGCGGCAGCGCCAGACGCGACACGATCTTCAGCGGCTGCTGCGCGTAGCGCGCCAGTAACGTGTTCACGCTCAGCTGGTTATCGATCAGCCCGGCGACCTTGCCCTCCTGCAACAGCTGCAGCGCCAGGCTGGCGTTATCTACTTCAGAAAGCTGCAGCGTGGGGAAGCGATCCAGCAGCGCCTGACGCGCCGGATTGCCTTTGACGATACTGAGCTTCATGCCGGGATAGAGCGCCTGCGGCGCATCAGGCTGGTCCGGCACCAGCAGCACCAGCGGCACCTTCAGGTAAGGTCGGGTAAAGCGCACTGCCTCCTGATGGCCGCCATCCTGCGCCACCGCTGCCAGCATAGCTACCTGATGCTGCTCCAGCTGCTGTACGCCGTCACGCCACGAATACGCCGGCACCGGGTTGAAAAACAGCCCGGTGCGCAGCTGGATCAGATGCAGCAGATCAGCGCTGATCCCCTGAAATTCGCCCTGCTCGTCCAGCAGCGCCAGCGGTGCAGAGAACGGATTGAACGCCACTTTCACCTGCGCATGCTGCTGCAGCCACTGCTGCTCGCGCGGCGTCAGGCTGAGCGGATCCTGCAAACGCCAGACGTCCGGCCGCTGCGTCCACTGCCGAGAAATCAGCCGCTGCTGTTCGCCGGGAATGGCGGCGATGGCGGCATTCAGCGCTTTCAACAGCGGCTGATTATCGGCTTTCACCACCAGACGGCTGCCGTACAGCGCGTCTTCCGGCAAAATCGCTGCCAGCGCCAGCTGATTGACATAACTGCGCTCAATCAGAAACGCTGCCGCCAGCAGGCTGCCGAGCGCGTAATCCGCTTCGCCACTGGCCACCGCCGCCAGCGCCGCCTGGCTGGAGGGATAACGCACTATACTGGCCTGCGGAAAACGCTGTTTGATTTGAGCATCGGTAAGAGAGCCTTCGCGCATGGCGAGGCGCAGCGGCGCATCGTAGGGCACCGGCTGTGAGGCCTGCTTCTCCGCGGCGATCACCACCGGACGATTGATGAGAAAACTGTCTGTCGCCCTGAAGGCCGCCGCATCGTGCAGTTCGCGCCCCGGCGAGCTAAACAAGGCGTCCGCCGCGCCGCTTTTCACCGCTGCCTGCGCCGCCGCCTGGCTGGGATAACGCACCATCACCGCCTGCACGCCAAGATTACGCGCCAGCAGTTGCAGATAATCGGCGTAGATCCCTTCCACGCTGTTGCCGCTGCCCGCTGCCTCCTGAAAGATCAGATAAGGCGGCAGCTCCGGTGCCCACACCGCGATGCGCAGCTCATGTTTAATGCGCAGCCAGCGCCACTCGTCACCGCTCAACTCAATATGCATCGGTGCCAGCTTTTCACGGCTGAACAACTGAAATATTTCGGGCTGCGGCTGGGCGGCCAGTAGCGGGCTCAACAGCAGCAGAAGCAGAGTGACCAGGCGCAGCATCGCTACTCCATATGATTACGATTGGCGAAGGTAAAGAGATCGCGCAGGCTTTTGCAGTGCAATTTCTCCAGCAAACGGCCTTTGTAAGTTGAAACGGTTTTATTGCTGAGATTCATGCGGTTAGCAATGCGCATGTTATCCAGCCCCTTCAACAGATAAGTGAACACCTGAAATTCCTGCGGTGACAGCGATTCCAGCAGCCGGATATCGGGATGAGTGCTGCTCTGTTCCGGTGGTGCATTAATACCGGCTAACGGAAAGTAGCCATAACCATTTTGTGCCGCCCGAATTGCGGTGATGATTTCCGGCAAATTGTCTTTTTTACTGATAAAACCATTTGCGCCACAGCGAATACTCTGTATTGCATAGAAACTCTGATTCTTACCTGAGACGATAATAATAATACCCGGAAAACTCCTGGCGCGCAGAGTTTTTACGACTTCAATACCATTTATCGAGTGAATATCAATATCCATTACGACGATTTCCGGGTAATGCTGATCAACCAGCTCGAGTGCTTCGCGACCATCATCAGTTTCGGCAATTAAGGTATGCCCTTCTTTTTCAAGTAAAAAAGTTACAGCCATACGCGCCATGGGATGATCGTCGACGACGATAAAGTTCGCCATGATTCATTTCCTGTCAGTAGCCAAATATAAACTTCCTCTATCCAACTATTAGACTAATAAATTCAACAAATAATCAATAATAATCAAATAACAAAACGTAGGCCATGTCCTACACGACACCGATGAACAATCCCATATCTTTGTAAGAACATTAATCGTATGATCTTTATGTCGCAATTAATCACCCTGTAAACAATTTCACAAACCGTCATAAAATAAGAGCACAAAAATGGGAATGGATATTCTGTTCAACACTGGTGACGATAATAAACCCAAAAAAATCATTATTGCGCTAAGCTGCAATTTTGCGCAGACCGGTTTACAAGAGCTTTGCCGTTCACTCCCGGGATGTGAAGTGCAAACGATACTGGGTGCGCCAGAAGCGATATCAGATGAGCTCATGTTTAGTTATGCCGATTTAGTGATTACCGACCTGCCTCGTGATGCGGCAGGTCTGGCAGAGTTACTTCTCATTCCTGAATGGTTCAAAGGCAGCACGTTGATTTTATTGGATGAAGAAGCTAAGGCGATGCGTCGCACACTCCTGGATGCAGACTTCAGTGATGTGGTAATGAAAAAAGAAAAATTAACGACGCTGCATCAGGTAATACATAATCTGCTGCAAGCTAACCCTGAGTCTATTGAAGAACAGTTAATCGGGAAAAACGCCCTCATACGTGAAAAACGCGTTATTTGTGCTTTATTACGCGGAGTGAAACCGTCGTTGATTGCACGGGAAATGGGACTGCACCCACGTGAAATCAGTCGTAGCAAAATTAATTGCCTGGCAAGAAGCGGTTTTTCATCGCTTAATGCCATGCTGGCGTGCGCATCAAGGACATCACAATGATGTCACTTTTAGTTAATAAAATTTTCTTGCGTTAACAGCGCTCGATTTTTGACACGGAGGGAATAATCCGATAACAACAAAATGCTAACTTTAACAGCGCGACAAAATTTTGTTGTAGCAGCATCCTTTCAGGCTTTAATTTCCCCTGCCATGGCGTGTCCAAAACAAATCAGACGTTAAATACAACCTATCCATACATCGCCTGTCTGGTCGAAAAGGAAAAATTTCCCGGCTGCAGGGCTAATCACCAGCCTTAGCTTACACCTTTGCGGCTGCAGTTCCCCCAGCGCCAGCGTGCGCGCGTCATTGAAATCCGTCACCAGCGCCGGAAAATGCGCCATGCCGTTAATCTGCGCCCGGTACTCGCGCATCATGCCGCGTCGCAGGTGCTGCACATCGTTAGTGAGCCAGCGCGGCAGGCTGTTCGCCAGCTGATGCGCTGCCACCGGCCCGCCGGTATAAGCCAGCAAACGCACGCGCGCCTGGCGCGGCGGCTGAATAAAGTGGTGAATGAACCAATCCATGTATGCGTCTTTCATCCCTGCGCTTCCCCTGTGCTGACCGGCTGGCCTCAGGCTATTTTAAGGACTGGCAGGTTTAAGGTTAATGAGACCAGGCCTACGCGCCGGTCAGTGCAGTCTGACAAATGGGGGAGATTCTTAGTCGTTTGGGTTTGGGTTTGGGTTTGGGTTTGCCCTCACCCCGGCCCTCTCCCGCAAGCGGGAGAGGGAGCGGTCCGCTGCGGGCGGGGAATGCAGTACGTAACATTTGTTAACCGGGAAGGCGCAGCGAGTGGAAATGTGAAAGGCATGCACTGGTCAGTTCCCTCTCCCGCTTGCGGGAGAGGGTTAGGGTGAGGGAAAAACCACTCGACTATTAAAAAATTAAACCGCCTGCGCGCACGCCCACGCTGAGCTCCACGCCCACTGGAAATTATAGCCACCGAGCCAGCCCGTCACGTCCACCACTTCGCCAATGAAATAGAGCCCCGGCACATCGCGTGCTTCCATGGTCTTAGACGACAGCTGCGAAGTATCCACGCCGCCCAGCGTCACTTCGGCGGTGCGATAGCCTTCGGTGCCGTTTGGCTGCACGCGCCACTGGTGCAGCGTAGTCACCAGCTCGCTCTGCTGCTTGCTGTTGAGCTGCTTCAGCGTCACGTCCGGAATCTGCTGCAGCTCCTGCAACACTTCCACCAGCCGCTTCGGCAGGATCTTCGCCAGGCTATTTTTCAGGCTGAGGTTGGGATGCGCCGCACGCTGCACGTCGATAAAATCGTCCAGCGCGGTCTCCGGCGACAGGTTGACGGTGACAAACTCGCCCGGCTGCCAGTAGCTGGAAATCTGCAGTACCGCCGGACCGGACAGGCCGCGGTGGGTAAACAGCATCGCCTCTTTAAACAGCGTGCCGTCCTGAGCAGTGATGGTGGTCGGCAGCGCCACGCCGGAAAGCGTGTTCAGCTGCTCCAGCAGCGGCTTATGCAGCGTAAACGGTACCAGCGCGGCGCGCGTCTGATGGACGCGCAGGCCAAACTGTTCCGCCACCTTATAACCGAACGGTGTTGCCCCCAGTCCCGGCATCGACAGACCACCGCTGGCGATCACCAGCTTGTCCGCACGAACCGCCGAGCCATTCAGCTGCAGCGTATAACCGTCGTCGTCGCGCGCCACGTTCAGCACTTCGCTGCGCAGCCGCAGCGTCACCTGGCCGGCTTCACACTCCTTCAGCAGCAGATCAACAATCTGCTGCGCCGAATCATCGCAGAACAGCTGGCCGAGAGTTTTCTCGTGCCAGGCGATGCCGTGACGATTAACCAGATCGATGAAATCCCACTGGGTGTAACGCGCCAGCGCCGATTTACAGAAATGTGGATTGTGCGACAGGTACGCCGCCGGTTCGGTGTAGAGATTGGTGAAGTTGCAGCGGCCGCCGCCGGACATCAGGATTTTGCGCCCTGCCTTCTTGCCGTTATCCAGCAGCAATACGCGACGGCCCAATTGCCCGGCCTGTGCCGCGCAGAACATGCCGGCCGCGCCTGCACCAATAATGATAACGTCAAACTTTTCCACGGCCATAACCCACCTGATTGAAAGGCGCTGATTGTAGAGATCTGCGGCTTTTCGCGCCAGCGACAAAAAATTGCCGTAAATGTGTCATATTGTAACTTGCTCATTTTGCGGTCTTTTTGCCTTTAATTACCTGCCGGATGACAAATTTAAGACAAAAAAGAGCTATATTTTTCTTTCCCATAGCGCACGTTGTCGCAGATAATGCGCCGCGTTCATGTCCTCCAAAATGGCGTAACGTTTATGCTACATCTGTTTGCTGGTCTTGACCTAAGCACCGGCCTGTTATTGGTTCTTGCTCTGCTGTTTGTGTTGTTTTACGAAGCAATCAACGGCTTTCACGACACTGCCAACGCGGTCGCTACAGTCATTTACACCCGTGCGATGCGGGCGCAACTGGCGGTTGTGATGGCCGGTGTGTTCAACTTCTTAGGTGTGCTGCTCGGCGGTTTGAGCGTGGCTTATGCCATCGTGCATATGCTGCCAACCGATTTGCTGTTGAATGTCGGTTCGGCGCATGGGCTTGCCATGGTGTTCTCCATGTTGCTGGCGGCGATTATCTGGAATCTCGGTACCTGGTATCTCGGCTTACCGGCGTCCAGTTCGCACACGCTGATCGGCGCCATCATCGGTATTGGTCTCACCAATGCGCTGATGACCGGCACGTCGGTGGTGGATGCGCTGAACCTGCCGAAAGTCATCAATATTTTCCTCTCACTGATTCTGTCGCCGATTGTTGGTCTGATCATTGCGGGTGGCCTGATTTTCCTGCTGCGTCGCTACTGGAGCAGCACCAAAAAACGGGCTCGCATCCACATGACACCTGCTGACCGCGAGAAGATCGACGGCAAGAAAAAGCCGCCGTTCTGGACGCGTATCGCGCTGATTGTCTCCGCCATTGGTGTGAGCTATTCGCACGGTGCCAACGACGGTCAGAAAGGCATCGGCCTGATCATGCTGGTGCTGATTGGCGTCGCACCGGCGGGATTTGTGGTGAATATGAATGCCTCCGGTTATGACATCACCCGCACGCGCGATGCGGTGAACCATCTGGAGCAGTATTACCAGCAGCACGGCCAGTCGCTGACGCACATCGTGCAGATGGCGCCACCGGCGGTGCCGACGCCGGAAGAGTCGCTCGGCGGCCCGCAGGAGTTCCATTGTGATAGCTCCCGTGCGCTTGATGCGATTAACCGTGCGCAGGGTCTGCTGGGTAATCTGCAGAGCTACAGCGATCTCACGCCTGACCAGCGCGGTCAGATGCGTCGTCTGCTGCTGTGCATCTCCGACACCGCGGACAAAGCCGCTAAGCTGCCGGAGACCAGCGCCGACGATAAGCGCTTCCTTAATAAGCTGAAAGGCGATCTGCTCGGCACCATTGAGTATGCGCCGGTCTGGATTATCGTGGCGGTCGCGCTGGCGCTCGGCATTGGTACCATGATTGGCTGGCGCCGCGTGGCGACCACCATCGGCGAGAAGATCGGTAAAAAAGGAATGACGTATGCGCAGGGCATGTCGGCCCAGGTAACGGCGGCGGTGTCGATTGGTATCGCCAGCTACACCGGGATGCCGGTTTCGACCACGCACATTCTGTCATCGTCGGTTGCCGGTACCATGCTGGTAGATGGCGGCGGTCTGCAAAGCCGCACCATCAAAAATATCGCGATGGCCTGGGTATTCACCCTGCCGGTGTGTATTTTGCTATCTGGCTCGCTGTACTGGATTGCGCTGAAGCTGATTTAACGCTTCAGCGTTGCAGGGTTCTGTCGTAGTGCGTTGCGAATACAACACAGCGCGCCGCGACAGAACCCGCTCCCCCTCTCAGTGCCAAATCGCTAAGGCGATCAGGCTCACCACCACCAGAAAACACAGCCCGCTGGTCAGAACAAACTGACCACGCACCCGCTCGCAGCGACGAATAAATTCATCGTCGTGATGATCGCGATAGCGTTTCTCCCAGATATAGCGCACCAGCCGCACCTGCTTGCTCGGCTGACCGTGGGACGTAAAGAAACCGGCACCATCAACATACTGATACAGCAACGGATCGCACCCGCGCAGCACCGCCAGCAGTGAGCGCAACGATGAGAAGTAACGCGCCATATTCACCAGACAAACCACACACAGAGCCCAAAAAAGCGCGATAGTGCTGATCATGTTCCCCTCCCGGCTGGAGCCGCAATGACGTTACCTGCAGCGGGGAAAAGCTGCAGACGCCCCACGGGAAATAAGCCAGCCACAGATGAATCGAATTGCATTGTTGTTATGCGGACCTGAGCGCGCTACCCGGACGGGAGTGGCCCTCATTTTCAGTGTAGGAGATCTGTTTAAATTTTTTCCAGCGATGATTTTCGTTCAGCGCGAGCGAAAAAAGCGATAACCCATGATCTGACTCACAGCCGGGCTTCGGTTTGCAGCATTTGCTACCCACTCTGGCTATACTCGGGATATAACAATTATTCGCCTGCGTGGCTGACATTGTGGTTGGTGGCGCTTCATCGCCGTTACGCGCAAAGGATTACGCCAGCCGAACGGCAGAAATTCGGTTGCCCCAGAATCTTGAGAAAGGAGTTTTATCATGGCTTATAAACACATCCTGATTGCAGTAGACCTTTCCCCGGAAAGCCAGTTACTGGTTGATAAAGCGGTATCACTGGCCCGTCCTTATGATGCAAAAATCTCGCTGATTCACGTTGACGTGAACTATTCAGATCTCTACACCGGGCTGATTGACGTCAACCTCGGCGACATGCAGAAGCGAATTTCGGAAGAGACACACACCGCGCTGCGCGAGCTTTCCACCAACGCCGGTTACCCGATTAGCGAAACCCTGAGCGGCAGCGGCGATCTCGGCCAGGTGCTGGTGGACGCGATTAAAAAATACGATGTCGATTTGGTGGTGTGCGGCCATCATCAGGATTTCTGGAGCAAGCTGATGTCGTCGGCGCGCCAGCTGATCAATACCGTGCATATCGATATGCTGATTGTGCCGCTGCGCGACGAGGAAGAGGAATAACCAGTAAAAATGCCCCTCGGACCGAGGGGCAAAAGACTGCAATAACAGAACAACTACAACATGGCTTAGGGAAATTCCTGACGCTTACGGCTGTTGGTTCAGCGCCACCCGTACGACGACCCGGCGATTCGGCGCGTTACAGGCAATCTGTGCGGCGCGCGACCCTTCACAATACTCCACCACCGGTTCACTGCTGCCCGCGCTGCTGGCGCGGATCACCGTGGCCGGCAGGCCGCCGTCAATCAACATCTGGCGTACCGTAGCAGCGCGCTGCTGACCGAGCTGGCGGTTGGCGCTGGCGTTACCAATCGGGTCGGTGTGACCAATCACTTCGAGGCTTTTCAGCTCGGCGCGATCGCGCTGCAGCTCGGCAATCAGCGCGCCGACCGCGCGGCGGCCGGCGGCGGAGATATCGCCAATGGACGATTTGCCAAAGTTAAACAGCACGTCACCGGCCAGCACGTAGTCTTTGTAGCTGCGCGGCGCGAGGTTGTCACACTTCACTACCGATGATGCGCGCGACAGCGCGTGAATCTGCTGCTGCGCTCCGTTGAGTTCCCGCTCCGCCTGCTGGCGGCTGACCACCTGCGGCTGGCCAGTGGTGACGTTGCCGAGGCGCACAAAGTAGGTGGTGCCGCCGGCAAAGTTGTCGCGCCACGCCTGGGCGCGCTTGCCGCTGTAGCGCGGCGCGTCTTTCATGTAGTTATCCAGCGAGTGGCTGCCCGGTTTGAGGCAAAATACGCTGAAACCGCCCGGCAGCAGCGCGGTCTGGAATTCGCCGTCGACATACACGTGCGCCGCATCATTGCCCGACTGCGCCAGTGTGCGGTAGTACACCACCTGGGTCTGCGATGCCGATACGCCGCTCACCGGCTGATACAGTTCACCGAACGGTTTTGCCGCCAGCGCGGTATGACTAAAGGTGGCGGAACCGGCCAGCAGTGCGGCCAGCAGGGTAAGGCTGAAAGTTTTCATAACTCCTCCACGGGTGCCCACAAGGGCACCCGATTAGTATTGATGGTTAACAGGTTAAAAAAGCCACGGCTGATTAATGATTATCCAGTTCGACTTTTACCCCCTGCTGCACCAGCAATTCACCTTCCACTCCGCTGTGACGATAAACATCATAGACATGGCCGCCCTGAGTAATCGTGCCCGCCACCTGTGACCAGTCGCCGAGATCGGTGCCATCCTTAAGGAGATCAGAGAGGATTATTCTGTCATCAATCGAACCATCAATTATTGATTGATTGGAAGAGATAAGGCCAATACCTTCAGATGAAAAAACTATAAGCTCTGAAAGATTCATATTTTTCAGTTCTTCATTTTCATGTGTAAATAAGGGTTCTTCTTCTTTTTCAAATCGATGAGAATCCTGAACCATATAAGAAAGGCTTTCATCTTCCGATGTTATAAAATCATTATAGGCAGTTGAGGAAGCAGCATTACTATGCTTACTCCAGCTAACATTATCTATACCAAGACCATAAGGGTCATCTGTATACATTTCAACTTTACCGATTACTTTTCCTGCTGGGGCAACATATTCGAATTTTTTAGATTCGTAGAGATTGGCCCAGATTGATTGAGTCGATATTAATACTCCTTCTTCATCAAAAATTTTGATTGTCATTGGCCTTGAAGGTTGCCCCTGAACAGATCCCCATCCTAAAACAGTAAACTCAATGTCTGATATTACTTTATTGACTCCAAAGGTAAATGTAACCGTGGTATACTGCCACATCGCCAAAATATTTGTTCCATTTTTGCTCCCCCCTATTTGCCATTCACCATCAGAGGAAAAAGTAAGTCCACTAGGAAGAGTATATGAATTTTTATATCCGGTACCACCGGCATTATTAAAGTCCTCTGAACCTTTAACCAAATCTACATCATTAGCAATTATTATGTTCCAGCCAGGAGATTTCTCGCTGTTATTACCTGCTTGATCCGTTGCCTGTACGCTGAAATTATGAGTACCTTTACTCAACGCTGGCGATGGCGTAAAGGTCCACTTACCATCCGCGCCCGCAGTCACCGAACCCAGTTTGGTGCTGCCATCATAAATGGTCACCACACTGTTGGCTTCCGCCTTGCCTGACAGCGTCGGCGTGGTGTCATCGGTTTTACCGCCGTTAGCCACGTTACCGGTTTTGCTGCCGGCGTTGTCATACACCGTATCGATGGTCGGGGTACTGATCACTGTATCAACGGTGATATCCCAGGTCACAGCCTCACCGCTGCTGTTGCCAGCGCTATCACTGGCTTTGGCGCTGATGTGATGCAGTCCGTCCGACAGGTCACTGGCCGGGATGAAGCTCCAGTTACCGCTGCCATTGGCGCGGGTGCTGCCCACCGCTTTGCCGTCGATGTAGATGGTTACCAGGCTGTTGACCTCGGCGGTGCCGTTGATGGTTGGCCGCTTGTCGTCAGTGAAGCCATTTTTATCGATGTTGCCCTTAATGCTGCCGATATCATCTTCAATGGTGACAATTACCGGTGCGTTCGGTGCCACGGTGTCTACGGTAATGTTCCACGCCGCGGTCTGGCCGCTGGTGTTGCCTGCGGTATCGGTGGCGGTGGCGGTAATGCGGTGCAGACCATCGGCCAGATCGCTGCCCGGGGTAAAGCTCCAGTTACCGCTGCCATCGGTGCGTACCGTACCGGCAGCCGTACCGTCGATGTATACGGTAACGGTGCTGTTGGCCTCGGCGGTGCCGCTGATGGTCGGCCGCTTATCATCGGTAATGCCGTTGTTCAGCACATCACCGGTGATGCTGCCGGCGTCATCGTAGACGCGTACAATCGCTGGCAGGTTCGGCGCCACGGTATCAACGGTTATCGCCCACGGCTGGGTTGGGTAGCTGGTGTTACCGGCCGCGTCGGTGGCAGTGACGGTGAACTCATAGCGTCCGTCAGCCAGATCGCTGCCCGGCGTAAAGCTCCAGTTGCCGCTGGCATCCGCTTTCACCGAGCCTACTGCAACTTCACCAATGTAAATGGTCACCAGGCTATTGGCCTCGGCGGTGCCATTCAGCGTTGGTCGCTTATCATCGGTCGTGCCGTCGCGCTGAATCGGGCCGGTCACGCTGCCAACGTTATCCATAATGCTGGTGAGCACTACCGGATTCGGTGCCTGGGTATCGACAATCACCGGCCAGACGTCAGACGGTGCCGAGCTGTTGCCCACCGGATCGGTCATCACCACGGTGAAGTTGTGCGTACCATCGTTAAGCGGCGTAGTCGGGGTAAAGCTCCAGCGCCCGTCGTTACCAACGGTGACCTCACCAATCGGCGTACCGTTATCGATGATGGTGACCTTATCATTTGGCGTACCGCGGCCAGACAGGGTTGGCGTGGTGTCATCGGTGTAGCCGCCTTTGCCAATTGGTCCCTGAACCGTGCCGACGTCGTCGCTGACGGAGTCAATCACGCCCTTGTTCGGCGCGGTGATGTCAATCAGCAGATCGAACTGGCTGGTTGGCTCACTTTCGCCGTGTGCTTCAGTGGTCGCCGTCACGGTCAGGGCGTGCGAACCTTCGCTGAGCGCTGTACCCGGCGTGAAGTTCCACTGGCCCTGCGCGTTAGCGCTTACCTGACCAATCAGCTTGCCGTTGTCATAAATTTTCACCAGCGCGTTCGGCGTCGCGGTGCCATACAGCGTTGGCGTGGTGTCATCGGTGGCCTGGCCGGAACTCAGATCGCCTTTGACACTGCCGGCGTTGTCTTCCACGCGAGTCAGCGCTACCACCACCGCAGAAGTATCGACGGTAAAGTCAATCGCCCCGCCAATTGGGCCCTGATTACCGGCGAGATCGACCGGCTGCGCGGTGAAGCTGTGCTTGCCATCTGTCAGCGGCGTGCCCGGGGTAAACGTCCAGTTACCGCTGTCATCGGCGACCGCTCTGCCCAACTCTTTGCCGTTGTCGCGCACAATTACTGTAGCGCCCGGCTCAGTTTTACCGCTAAAGGTCGGCGTGGCATCGTCGGTGGTCTCGCCGCTGCGAATCGGCCCCTGTACCTGGCCGACATCATCCGTCAGTACCGGATTGATGATGTTGCCTGGCGCCGTGGTATCCACTTCAATCGGATAGACGCCGGTTTCCGGGCTGACGTTGCCGGCAGCATTGGTGGAAGTCGCGCTGATGTTATGCACGCCGTCACGCAGATCGCTGGCTGGCGTATAGCTCCAGTTACCGTTGGCGTCTGCCGTTACCGTGCCCAGCTTAATGCCGTCTGCATAAAGCGTAACGAGGCTGTTCGGCTGTGCGGTACCGTTAATGGTTGGTCGTGCATCGTCGGTGACGCTTCCCTTCTGCACCAGGCCCTGAATGTCTCCTACGTTATCCATTACGCTGGTAATCGCCGGCGCATTCGGCACACCGCCGCTGATCAGGCCAAACTCAAACTTGTCTGACGACTCGCTGACGTTACCAGCGGCATCTACCGCTTCCGCTGTCAGCGCATGGGCACCGTTGGCCAGCGGTAACGGTGGCTCGAAGCTCCAGTTGCCTTTGCTGTCGGTGCGGGTTGAGCCTATCAGCACGCCATTGTCATAAATATTCACCAGACTGTCGGCTTCAGCGGTACCGCGTACCGTCGGTGTCGCATCATCAGTGGTGTCGCCTGCAGCGATTGGTCCACGGCGATCGCCCTGATCGTCATACACTTCAGTGATCGCTGGCTTATTCGGTGCCTGCGTATCCACATTCACTACATAAGGATCCGACGGCTTACTGCTGTTGCCCGCCGGGTCGGTGATCACGGTTTCAAATTTGTGCTCACCGTCGTTGAGCGGAGTTTCCGGCGTGAAGGTCCACTTGCCATTCTCGCCAATTACCGCGCTGCCGATGGTTTCACCGTTATCGATAATGGTTACCACGTCGCCCGGTTTACCGCCGCCAGTCAGCGTTGGCGTGGTATCGTCAGTCGCGCCGCCGTTGTCCACGGTGCCCTGCTCTGTACCCACGTCATCACGGACATCCTCAATACCCGCGTTGTTTGGCGCCGTGATATCAATAGTGATATCGAAGGCGGCTGTGGCCTCACTCTCGCCGTGTGCCGGCGTGGTGGCGGTCGCCGTCAGGCTGTGCGGCCCTTCGCTCAGCGCAACGCCAGGCGTAAAGCTCCAGCTGCCGTCTTTGGCTGCCACCGTGCTGCCAATCAGCTGGCCATTGTCGTAAATTTTCACCAGCGCGTTGCCGGTTGCGGTGCCTTTCAGGGTCGGCGTGGTGTCATCTGTCACCTGACCGGACGTGAGATTACCGGTAATGCTGCCCGCATCGTCATACACCTGAGTGATAGCAATCACCACTTTGGAGGTGTCGACGGTGAAGTCAATGGCGTCAGTTTCCGGCCCTTTGTTACCGGCCTTATCCACCGGCTGAACGGTAAAGCTGTGGTCGCCATCCGCCAGCGGCTGATCCGGCGTGAAGCTCCAGTTACCGTCTTTATCAGCTACCGCGCGACCCAGTTCATTACCGTTATCGCGCACGATTACCGTGGCGCCCGGCTCGGTTTTACCTTTAAAGGTGGGCGTCGCGTCATCGGTGATGTCGCCGCTGTTAATCGGACCCTGCACCAGGCCAACGTCGTCAATCAGCTGATTACCTTTGCTGGCTTCTGGCGCGGAGGTATCGATATCAATTTGATACGCCCCGGTTTCCGGACTGATATTACCGGCCGCGTTAGTGGCGGTAGCGGTGATGTTGCGCACACCATCCGCCAAATCGCTGTCCGGCGTAAATGACCAGTTCCCGGCGCCATCGGCCTGGGTGCTGCCCACAGCTTTGCCATCAACCAGCAGCGTAACGATGCTGCCCGGCTGGGCGGTACCGTTGATGGTCGGACGCGCGTCGTCGGTCAGACCGCCTTTCTGGATTGCACCTTGAATGTCACCTACGTTGTCCATCACGCCAGTGATAGCCGGTGCCGTTGGCTTACCGCCGGCTGCCAGCGAGAAGTCAAACTTCTCTGATGGCTCGCTAGCGTTGCCCGCCGCGTCGATCGCTTCCACGGTCAGCGAGTGTGCGCCGTTAACCAGCGGTTTGCCCGGTTCGAAGCGCCAGTTGCCCTGCCCGTCAGCGCGCACGCTACCGATCAGTTCACCGTTGTCATAAATCTTCACCAGGCTGTTGGCTTCCGCAGTGCCCTTCACGGTAGGAATGCTGTCATCGGTGGTATCACCGGATTTCAGCGCACCGGTGCGATCGCCCTGGTCATCAAACACTTCGGTAATCGCTGGCTTGTTCGGCGCCAGCGTATCAACAGTCACAATGTACGGATCGGACGGCTGGCTGCTGTTGCCGGCCGGATCGGTGATCACGGTTTCAAATTTATGCTCGCCGTCGTTGAGCGGGGTTTCCGGCGTGAAGGTCCACTTGCCATTCTCGCCAATTACCGCGCTGCCGATGGTTTCACCATTGTCGATAATGGTCACCACATCGCCCGGCACGCCTTCACCTACAAGCGTTGGCGTGGTGTCGTCAGTAATGCCACCGTTGTCGACCGGGCCCTGCACCGTGCCCACGTCATCCAGGACGCTATCAATACCGCCCACGACTGGCGGGGTCAGATCGATGGTGAGGTCAAAAGGTGACGACTCAGCGCTGGTTCCGGCGGCGTTTGTCGCCGTAGCCGTAAAGTGATGTTCACCTTCCGCCAGCGCAACATCTGGGGTAAAGCTCCACTCGCCTTTGTAGTTGGCTTTTGCGGAACCGATGAGCGTGCCGTTGTTATAGATGTGAATCAGCGCGTCTGGCGTCGCCGAACCGTTGAGGGTTGGCGTGGTGTCATCGCTGACCGCACCGCTGGTCAGGTTGCCCGTGACAGAACCCGCATCGTCATAAACGCTATTGATGGTCACCAGCACCGCAGAGGTATCGACAATGAAGTCAACTGGCTGGCTTTCCGTACCTTTATTACCGGCTTTATCAACTGGCTGCGCAGTGAAGCTGTGATCGCCATCCGCCAGCGGCTGGTCCGGCGTAAAGCGCCAGTTGCCGTCTTTACCGGCGACCGCGCTGCCAATCGGCTGGCCGTTGTCGCGGATAATAATGGTCGCACCCGGCTCGGTCACACCGCTGAAGGTTGGTTGCGCGTCATCCGTAGTGTCGCCGCTATTAATCGGCCCCTGAATGTCGCCAACGTCATCCGTCAGCTGATTATCGCTGCTGGCATCAGGCGCGGTGGTGTCAATCACAATCGGGTAGAGTCCGGTTGACGGGCTGATATTACCGGCCGCGTTGGTCGCGGTAGCACTCAGATTACGCAGCCCTTCGGCCAGGTCACTATCTGGCGTGAATGACCATTTGCCTGCGGCATCCGTCAGGGCGGTCCCCAGCACTTTGCCATCGGCATACACGGTGACTACGCTGTCTGGCTGCGCGGTACCGTTAATGCCAGGACGGACATCATCGGTCACGCCGCCTTTTTCAATTGCGCCCTGCACATCTCCGACGTTGTCCACTACGCCAGTGATCGCCGGTGCGGTCGGCGCGCCGCCGGCCTCCAGCATGAAGTCAAAGCTGTCGGACGGTTCGCTAATGTTACCGGCCGCATCAACTGCTTCCACAGTGAGTGAATGCGCACCGTTCAGCAGCGGTCGGGTTGGCGTGAATTCCCATTGGCCTTCAGCATTCGTGACAGCTGAACCCACCAGTTGGCCATTGTCATACAGGTTGACCAGGCTACCCGGCTCCGCTTCGCCGCGCACGGTCGGCTGGGCGTCATCCGTCACCTCACCCGGATTGAGTGCACCCTGCTTATCACCTTGATTATCATATACTTCTTTAATTACAGGTTTTTCTGGCGCCTGCGTATCCACGATAATGGTGTAATCGTCAGACGGTGAGGATTCATTACCTGCCGGATCTGTCACGATGATGCCGATATTGTGTTCGCCGTCTTCCAGCGGCTCTTCCGGGGTAAATTCCCACTTGCCATCGTCACCGATCACGGTGCTGCCGATTGGATTACCGTTGTCGATGATAGTCACTACGTCACCCGGTGTGCCGCCACCGCCGATGGTCGGCTGCGTGTCGTCGGTTGATTCGCCGTTTTCGATAGGCCCGGTTTCGTTACCGACATCGTCAATGATATCGCCGATTTCCGGTTTCGCGGGTGGGGTGGTATCCACGATGACAGTGTAAGGATCGGACGGTTCGCTGGTGTTACCCGCCGGATCGGTGATTACGGTTTCAAACTTGTGTTCACCGTCGTTGAGTGGCGTTTCTGGCGTGAATTCCCACTTGCCGTCATCACCGATGACGGTACTACCGATGGTTTCGCCGTTATCAATAATGGTCACCACGTCACCCGGCGTGCCGCCACCAACCAGCGTTGGCGTGCTGTCATCAGTCACCTCGCCGCTTTCAACGGGTCCCTGAACGCTACCTACGTCATCCTGCACCTCGTCAATGCCGTCATTGCCTGGGGCAGTGATATCAATGATCAGATCAAACGGTGCGGTCGGTGCGCTGACGCCATTGGCTTCGGTCGTCGCCGTGGCAGTAAAGCTGTGTTCGCCTTCATTCAGCGGCTCCGCTGGTGTAAATGACCATTCACCCTTGTAATTTGCCAGCGCGGAGCCAATCAGCTCACCGTTGTCATAAATATGGATCAGCGCACCTGGCGTCGCTGAACCATTGATGGTCGGCGTAGCATCGTTAGTCACGCCACCTTTTTGCACGTAGCCAGCTTCGCCTGCGTCGTCATAGACGTTGATAATCGTCACTTCAACACCAGAGGTATCGACGATGAAGTCGACTGGCGCGCTTTCTTCACCTTTGTTACCGGCGTTATCTACCGGTTGCGCAGAAAAGCTGTGATCGCCTTCGGCCAGCGGTTGTTCCGGGGTGAATGTCCAGTTACCGTCTTTGTCCGCGACAACGCGGCCAATTTCTTCACCGTTATCACGGATAATCACCACAGCGCCCGGCTCAGTTTTACCGTCAAAGGTAGGTGTGGCGTCATCAGTGGTATCGCCACTGTTAATCGGCCCCTGAATCGCGCCGACATCATCAGTCAGGGTGTTGTCGCCGCTATTTTCTGGCGGGGTAGTGTCAATGATAATCGGATACACGCCGGTCTGCGGACTGATGTTGCCCGCCGCATCGGTAGCAGTAGCGGACAGCTGATGTTCACCTTCAGCCAGGTCCACTTCCGGTGTAAAGTGCCAGCGGCCGTTTTCATCAGCGGTGGTGGTGCCCAGCAGCACATCACCGTCATAAACGGAAACGGTATAGCCTGGCTGCGCCGTGCCATGAACGGTTGGGCGGGTGTCATCGGTGACACCGTTTTTCGCGACGTTGCCCTGAATATCACCCACATCGTCCAGCACACCAATAATCGCCGGCGCGCTTGGCACACCACCGGTGATCAGGGTGAAATCAAAGCTGTCAGACGTTTCGCTGACGTTACCCGCCGCGTCAGTTGCTTCTGCCGTGAGAGAGTGTCCGCCATTGCTGAGCGGTTTGTTCGGAGTAAATTCCCAGTTGCCTGCGGCGTCTGCACGCGCGGAGCCAATCAGCACGCCATTGTCATACAGGTTAACAATGCTGCCAGCTTCAGCCTCGCCTTTTATGGTCGGGAGCGCATCATCGGTCGTATCGCCCGGCTGCAGTTCACCCTGCTGTTCACCCTGATTGTCGATAACCGCAACAATGCGCGGCTTATCCGGTGCCTGGGTATCGACAATAATGGTGTAATCATCTGAAGGTGCAGACTCGTTGCCGACCGGATCGGTGATGATGATACCGATGTTGTGCTCACCATCTTCCAGGGGTTGTTCCGGCGTAAACTCCCACTTGCCGTCATCACCCACGACAGTGCTGCCAATCGGCTTGCCGTCATCAATAATGGTTACCACGTCGCCAGGCGTGCCGCCGCCGCCGATGGTAGGAGTCCTGTCGTCGGTGCTGCCGCCGTTGTCTACCGGTCCGACAATGCTACCCACGTTGTCAGTGACTTCACCAATGCCCGGATTTACCGGTGCCTGCGTATCAATAGTGATGATGTGAGGAGCAGAGGGCAGGCCGATATTACCGGCACGGTCGGCAGCTACCACGGTGAATGCGTGCTCACCATCAGCCAGTGCCGTTGCAGGGGTGAAGGTCCAGTTGCCGTTGGCATCAGTCAGTGCTTCACCGATTTTTTCACCGTTGTCGTAGATCGATACGGTACTGTACGGTTCCGCTTTGCCGGAAAGGGTCGGCGTATTGTCATCGGTGGCCTCGCCGTTGGCAATCAACCCGGTGAGCGAACCGTGATCGTCGAATACGCTGTCCAGCGTCGCCTGTGCTGGCGCTTTGAGATCGATAATTAGCTCAAACGGTTCGGAAGGCTGGCTGGTGTTACCCTTACCGTCGCGTTCAATCACCGTAAAGCTATGGTCGCCTTCAGCCAGCGCCGTGCCTGGCGTAAATGTCCAGTTACCGTCCTGATCGACAATGGCTTCACCAATTTTTGTGCCGTTATCCCAGATCTCAACAGTATTACCAGGATTGGTGCCGGTGCCGCTCAGAGTTGGCGTCGCGTC
The DNA here is from genome assembly GCF_059730845.1 of gamma proteobacterium symbiont of Scutellera amethystina. Taxonomy (NCBI): domain Bacteria; kingdom Pseudomonadati; phylum Pseudomonadota; class Gammaproteobacteria; species gamma proteobacterium symbiont of Scutellera amethystina. The sequence goes on along the minus strand of NZ_AP035935.1, from coordinate 247,864 downwards.
ATCGGTATAGTCGCCGCTGGCCAGCGGTCCCTGAATGGCGCCCACGTTATCCGTCACCGCATCAATGGTTGCGCCTCGCGTGAATACCGGATCAGGCAGATTCCCGCCTTCACCCTCACCTGACTTACCGTGATCTTTTTTGTGATTGTGATAAATGATGCCTGCCGCTGCACCAATAGCGCTGAGTAAACCCAGGCCTAACAACATCGGATTAATCAGACCATTTTCGGCAATCAGCAGATTATCCAGCCCCGGGACGGAATCTGACCCGAGTACCAGCGCTGAATAATCGCCATCAGCAAGCGCTGCAGCTTCGTGATCATCACGCGCATCAGAGGCGATGTATTCATGGAAAGCGTTATCTTCTGCTTTACCAACCAGCTGGCCAGGGTAAACAAAAAAATCCTCAATGATGAGGTCGGGTTTATCCAGATCGCCATCCTCCAGGATAACCCAGAGACTTTTGCCTACGCGCTTGACGGTGATGTTTTCAGGTGCAACACCCTTCTCACCTTCAGCAAGGATATATTTCCCATTGGCAATGGCTTTGATTTTTACTGGTTTTCCATTTTTACCGTTGCGAAGCACCTGCGCTTCGACAACCGTTTTTTTGTCTACAACGGCGACATTAACGGGGATGGCGTTCATAATTTATTTAGTCCATGTATTTTAATAGTCACGCTAAACAACCAGGTTAGCGTTGAGAAATTTCCCGGATGAGAGAGCACAATGAAAGCCCCATCCTTAACGCGGAAATAATATCAACAAGGACCGCACTTTCTTATTGAGACATGTCGCAAAACAAATCCAGATAAAAAATACAGATAATTAATTTTATCAATGACTTAAATAAATATTAAGATTAATCTCTTAGGGGAAAAATCTTATATAGCCGGATGTTTATCAGTAATTTCACCCTTAAAAACAAAAAACATAAAAATAGCAACACTGATATCAAAAAAAAATAACGGAAATATACTTGATGGGTTAGCATAAGTCTGGAAGGAGTGAATTTCCGGGCGGAAGACAGTAAAGATATGAGTTTTAACCAGTTAACTTATGGCTATGCACAATCCACGTTATGCATCGTCATGATATGAAATTATATGGCTTGCAGCGACGCGATGATTCACGCCGCTAAGCCCATAGTGACTGCTTACGACAACGGCGGATAAATATCGAAACGGTGGCTTTTGGTCACCACCGCCGATTGGGTGGCGACGCCGGCCAGCGGCGGTGCGTAATCCGGGCGCTTCACCACGATGCGCTTCTTCGCCAGACGGCGCGCCGGTTCGAGCAGCGCATCGGCATCCTCGTCCGGCCCCACCAGCGACTGAAACACCCGCATCTCCTTCTTCACCAGCGCGCTTTTCTGCCGGTGCGGATACATCGGATCGAGATACACCACGTCCGGTGCCGGCGTGATATCACTCAGCGCCTGCTGGCTGACCACATGCAGCAGCGTCAGCCGCTCGCGCAGCCAGCCGCCGATCTCCGCATCTTCATAACCACGCCGCAAACCATCTTCCAGCAGCGCCGCGACCACCGGATGACGCTCCAGCATACGCACGCGACAGCCCAGCGCGGCCAGCACAAAGGCATCGCGCCCCAATCCTGCCGTCGCATCCACCACGTCGGGCAGATAATCCCCTTTGATGCCCACCGCTTTCGCCACCGCTTCGCCGCGTCCGCCGCCAAATTTGCGCCGGTGCGCCATCGCGCCGGAAACGAAATCGACAAAGATGCCGCCAAGCTTTGGCTCATCGACTTTACGCAGCTCCAGATGCTGAGCTGTCAGCACCAGCGCCAGCGTGGCGCTGTCGTCCTGCTCCAGCCCCCAGCGCTGCGCCAAATGTAATAAGGCGCCGTCTCCGGCGCCTGTTTCATCCACTAAACCGATCTTCACAAGCAGGTTTATCCCTGAATTCCGTAGTGTTCCAGCATCGCATCCAGCTGCGGTTCACGGCCGCGGAAGCGCTTGAACAGCTCCATCGGCTCTTCGGAACCGCCGCGCGTCAGGATGTTGTCGAGGAACGACTGACCGGTCTGACGGTTGAAGATGCCCTCTTCTTCGAAGCGCGAATACGCATCGGCAGCCAGCACATCGGCCCACAGATAGCTGTAGTAACCCGCCGCGTAGCCACCGGCAAACACGTGGCTGAAGGCGTGCGGGAAGCGGCCCCACTCCGGACTCGGCACTACGGCAACCTGTTTTTTCACTTCACGCAGGGTTTCGAGGATTTGCGCGCCCTGCGCCGGATCAAATTCGGTATGCAGACGGAAATCGAACAGGCCGAACTCCAGCTGACGCAGAATGAACAGCGCCGCCTGATAGTTCTTCGCCGCCAGCATTTTATCCAGCAGCGCTTTCGGCAGCGGCTCACCGGTTTCGTAATGGCCGGAGATGAACGCCAGCGCTTCCGGCTCCCAGCACCAGTTTTCCATAAACTGGCTCGGCAGCTCGACCGCATCCCAAGGCACGCCGTTGATGCCGGATACGCCCGGCGCTTCGATGCGCGTCAGCATGTGGTGCAGGCCGTGGCCGAACTCGTGGAACAGTGTGGTCACTTCATCGTGAGTGAACAGCGCCGGTTTGCCCTGTACCGGGCGATTGAAGTTACAGGTCAGGTACGCCACCGGCTTCTGCAGACTGCCATCGGCTTTGCGCATCTGCCCGACGCAGTCATCCATCCACGCGCCGCCGCGCTTGTGCTCGCGCGCGTAAAGGTCGAGGTAGAAGCTGCCACGCAGCTCGCCGCTCTCGTCGTACAGGTCGAAGAAACGCACGTCCGGATGATAAACATCCACGTCGGTACGCTCTTTGGCGGTGATGCCATAAATGCGCTTCACCACTTCAAACAGGCCGTTCACCGCGCGTGATTCCGGGAAGTACGGACGCAGCTGTTCGTCGCTGATGGTATACAGATGCTGTTTCTGCTTCTCGCCGTAATAGGTGAGATCCCACGGATTCATCTCATCCACGCCAAACTCTTTTTTGGCGAAGGCACGCAGCTGCGCCAGCTCTTTTTCACCCTGCGGGCGCGCGCGTTTGGCGAGGTCGTTCAGGAAGTCGATCACCTGAGACGGGCTTTCCGCCATTTTGGTTGCCAGCGATTTGTCGGCGAACGAGTCAAAGCCCAGCAGCTCGGCCAGCTCGTGGCGCAGCGCCAGCTCTTCCGCCATGATTGGGCCATTGTCCCATTTACCGGCGTTCGGGCCCTGATCGGAGGCACGGGTGGAATAGGCGCGATACATCTCTTCACGCAGCGCGGCGTTGTCGCAGTAGGTCATCACCGGCAGATAGCTCGGGATATCCAGCGTCAGCAGCCAGCCTTCCTGCTGTTTGGCTTCCGCCTGCGCTTTGGCTGCGGCCAGTGCGCTCTCCGGCATTCCCGCCAGTTCAGCTTCGTCGGTGATCAGTTTGCTCCAGCCCATGGTGGCGTCCAGCACGTTGTTGCTGTAAGCCGATCCCAGCTCGGAGAGGCGCGCGGCGATCTCGCCATAGCGTTTCTGTTTCTGTTTATCGAGGCCGATACCGGACAGCTCAAAGTCGCGCAGGCTGTTATCCACCGCTTTCTTCTGCGCGGTATCCAGCTGTGCGTAGCTCTCGCCCTCACGCAGGTTGCGATACGCCTGATACAGGCCTTCGTGCTGACCCACCCAGGTGCTGTATTCGGACAGCAGCGGCAGCGTCTGCTCGTAGGCTTCGCGCAGTTCCGGGCTGTTTTTTACCGAGTTGAGATGGCTGACCGGCGAGAAGATGCGGCCCAGGCGATCGTCCACTTCCGCCAGCGGCTGGACTAAATTTTCCCAGGTGTAAGGCGCGCCCTGCGCCACTACGCGCTCCACCGCCGCGCGACAGTCGTTCAGCGCTTCAGTTACAGCGGGAACCACGTGCTCAGGTTTGATGGCGGAAAAAGGCGGTAGCGTAAAAGGCGTGAGTAACGGATTGGTCATAAGCGCAGTCCTTTCATCATGGAGTGGGGCCGCGCGCAGGGGCGCGACGCAATTTTACTAACATGCGGCCAGACGAGGGGAAAATCAATGCCACCCGCAAGGGCAGAGAGAAAAACGCGCGATGAATCGCGCCGCTACAATAAGTGCACGTATCAGTAGCGGCGCGATCTAGCGCGCAATGTTGAAAAAAAAGCCCGCCAGACGGCGGGCCAGAGGTTATTTGATGGTCAGCTGATAATGGATCACATCATACGGCGCGACCCACGGTGGCAGCGGCTCGCGCTCGTAAATATCTTTCGCCAGCGCCCAGCCTTCCACTGCGCCGCCTTTACCAGTCAGCGACATGCCTTCCTGCAACAGTGGCGGCAGGCTGTCGTTGAACGGCACCTGATCGTGCGAAAAATCGTTGATTACCTTGCCGCTCAGAGTGGTGACGCGGACACTGACCGCTGCCTGCTGGTCCGGCAGCAGTTTGCCTTTGACGCTTTTCACCGCAAACCACTGCATGCCGAGATCTTTCTTCAGCGCTTTACGCTTCGCCACTTTCTTGTCCAGCTGCGCGTAACCTTTTTCAATCAGTGCGTTCAGTCCTTTGCCAATGGAGGCCTGCATAGTGGCGTAACGGCGCGCCATCTCTTCGCCATCAAGCAGCGAATCACCGCTTTGCAGCTGGGTGGTTAAGCCGGCAATCAGCTGATCCATACTGATGCTGAGGCCGATGTCTTTGACCATCTGCAGCTGCACCACCGCATTGCTGGCGATGAACTGACCCAGCGTATAACCATCGCGTTCGGCATCGCTTTTCGGGGCAGAAAGTTTCGGCGCGGCGGCCGGTTGCTGCTTCGCTGCCTCCAGTTCCCGCGTCAGCTGCGCCAGATTGTGCGCCTGCTGCTGTTTTTCGCTATCCAGCGCAGCGAGTTGTTTTTCACGCTCGGCCTGCTGCGTCTGCAGTGCGGTGAGCTTCTTCTCGCTTTCCGTCTGCTGAGACTGTAACGCTTTCAGCTGCTTGTCGCTTGCAGTCTGCTGCGCGGCCAGTTTTTGGGCGCTTTCAGCCTGTTGTGCGCTGAGCTGCTGTTTGGTTTCAGCCTGTAATGCCGCCAGCTTTTTATCGCTTTCCGCCTGCTGGGCGCTGAGCTGCTTTTTGCTCTCAGCCTGCAGCGCCGCCAGCACCTTCTCGTTTTCTGCCTGTAAGGCCGCCAGCTTTTTGTCGCTTGCCGCCTGCTGGGCGCTGAGCTGTTTTTTGCTCTCAGCCTGCAGTGCCGCCAGCGTTTTCTCGTTTTCGGCTTTCAGCGCTTTCAGCGCGTCGGCGCTCTGGGTGGCCGCCGCGCGCGCGTCACTGAGCTGTTTCGTCAGCTGGGCGCTGCCGGCGCTTTGCTGCTGCTGTGCCTCTTTCAGCGCCTGCTGCAGCGTGGCGATGTTTTTCTCCTGCTGCTGCTTCTCCGCGCTGAGCGCCGCCAGTTTTTTGTCGTTCACGGCCTGCTGGGCGCTGAGCTGTTTTTTGCTCTCAGCCTGCAACGCCGCCAGCGCTTTCTCGTTTTCGGCTTTCAGCGCTTTCAGCGCGTCGACGCTCTGGGTGGCCGCTGCGCGCGCGTCGCTGAGCTGTTTCGTCAGCTGGGCACTGCCGGCGCTTTGCTGCTGCTGAGCCTCTTTCAGCGCCTGCTGCAGCGTGGCGATGTTTTTCTCCTGCTGCTGTTTCTCCGCGCTGAGCGCTGCCAGTTTTTTGTCGCTGGCAGCCAGCTGCGCCTTTAACGCATCGTCCGCTTTCACCGCAGGTGCCGCAGACAGCTTTTCCAGCTCCGCCACGCGCGCGCGCAGACGCGTCAGTTCCGCACTGTGATCGGGCGCTGTTGCGGCTTTTTTCTCTGCCTTGCTGACGGTTTTCGCCGCCGGTTTAGCGGCCGGTTTTGCAGGTGGCTGTGGTTTTGCTGCCGGTGCCGGCGGCAGGGTGCGCGCTGCTTCGCTGAACGCGCGCAGCATGTCATCATCAGCCGCTGACGCGGCCTGTCCGGGTAGCAGTAAGGCCGCGCTAATCAGCACCGCCAGCAGATGACGCTGTGTCATCAAAACCTCCAGTCGCGGCTCCTTGCCGCTAAGAAAACAAAAGGCCTCATCTCAATATGTTAATTGAGATGAAGCCATCCACCGCGCGAGGTTGTCGCGCTGTTAAAAAAGGGGTCGGCTTGCGCCGTTATTGTTAACCGGCCTGGCGAATAATCAGCTGTGACAGACGGGTTTTAATGCGGAAGCATAGTTCACGGATCTGGAACTGATAGCGCGGCATGACTAAATCGTTAATATCTGCGCCAATCGAATCTTTAATCTGCAGATATTTGTTGGTCTGCGCGCCAATTTTCTGGAACTCCGCCTGGTAGCTGTCATAAGACGCCTGGCTGTAGAGGCGCATCGCATCCAGCTCTTTACGGCACTGCTGAATATTGCTGGCGCGATCGTCAGCGAACGAGGCAGCGGCCGGCTGGGCTGGCGCTTCGGTTACAAACGGCTGGCCGTCAGGCCGTGCAGCGGATTCAGCCATCGGCTGAGCGTCGGCGGCGGGCGGCGTTACCAGGCTATGAACAGGCTGTTGTTTCGCGCAACCAGCCAGTGCCAGCAGGCTTGCCACCGCGATACCAGTCATTTTTTTCATTATTGTCACCAGGAGTTATTAAGGATGCTTGAAGCAAAAAATTATACGGCCATGGCCGAAAAGTTTCCTTGCCAGAGACGCATTCCTGGCATTTCGCTCGCGACCGCTTCGTTTTCGGCTACTAACTTACTTAATCTGCGGTAAAATTTCGAGAGTCGAATTATCCCTAAGTGAAATTAGTTCTCTACCAGACCGGTCGCATTCCGCTAAAGCGACCCGGGCGCTGAAAACTTAAGCGGATGGTAAAACGTCAGCAATTTTTATGCGGCGCGGCTATAATCGCGCCACACACGATCTATTCGACTTCATTGATCCAACCGCGGACCCCTCTTTTTTATGCTGAGTTATCGCCACAGTTTTCATGCCGGCAACCACGCCGACGTGCTGAAACACACCGTTGAAAGCCTGATCCTTACCGCCCTGATGGAGAAGGAGAAACCTTTCCTCTATCTGGACACCCACGCCGGTGCCGGACGTTACCAGCTGAGCGGTGAGCACGCCGAACGTACCGGCGAATATCTGGAAGGCATTGCGCGTATCTGGCAACAGCCGGACGCACCGGCGCTGCTGAAGCCCTATCTGGCGGCGATTCGCAACCTTAACCCAACCGGTACGCTGCGCTATTACCCTGGCTCGCCGCTGATCGCCCGCCATCTGCTGCGCGACGAGGATAAGCTGCAGCTCACCGAACTGCATCCGACCGATTACCCGCTGCTGCGCAGTGAGTTCAGTAAAGATGCGCGCGCCCGCGTTGAACGCGCGGATGGTTATCAGCAGCTGAAGGCCAAACTGCCGCCACCGACCCGTCGCGGCCTGATCCTTATCGACCCGCCGTACGAAATGAAAAGCGATTATCAGGATGTGGTGAAAGGCATTCAGGAAGGTCACAAACGTTTCGCCACCGGTGTCTATGCGCTGTGGTATCCGGTGGTGTTGCGCCAGCAGATCAAGCACATGCTGAAGGATCTGGAAGCCACCGGCATCCGCAATATTCTGCAGATCGAGCTGGCAGTACGTCCGGACAGCGATCAGCGCGGCATGACCGCGTCCGGGATGATTGTCATCAACCCGCCGTGGAAGCTGAAAGCGCAGATGGAAGAGCTGCTGCCGTGGCTGCACCAGAAGCTGGTGCCCGCCGGCACCGGTCACTACAGCGTGACGCAAATCGTGCCGGAATAAGCGCTACACCTCAAATATCGCAAAATCATGGGCCAGTTCGGTGGCCGGAAACACCGACTGGCACTCAGCCAGCAGCCTTTCCCGATCCTGTGACAAATAGCGCGAGCTAAAGTGCGTAGCGATCATGCGTTTTGCGCCAGCGCGCTGTGCCACGCTGGCCGCCTGCACCGTAGTCGAGTGGCCGCGCCCGTTGGCTTTTTCCGCCATCGCCGCTTCCAGTGTGGTTTCATGCACCATCACATCGGCGTTCGCCGCCAGCTGCAACGCCACCTCGGTAGGGCCGGTATCGCCGAAGATCGCCAGCACTTTGCCTTTGGTGGCCGGGCCAAGATAGTCGGCACCGTTGATCTCGCGGCCATCTTCCAGCGTGATGCGTTTGCCCTGTTTCAGATCCTGATACCATGGGCCGCGCGGCACGCCTTCCGCCTTCAGGCGCGGTGCGTCAAGGAAGCCCGGCTTATCATGCTGTTCGATGCGGTAGCCATAGCACTCGACCACGTGATTCAGCGCATAAGCAGTGACGCGAAACTCACCGTTATCCAGCACCGGACCGGCTTCGATCTCAACAATCTCCAGCGGATAGCCGGTATAAGAGCCACTCAGGCTGAGCGCGGTCTCGACAAACTGGCGCAATCCTTTCGGACCGTACAGCGTCATCGGCTCGGTCAGGCCCGCCATCGAACGGCTGGTGAGCAGACCCGGCAGGCCAAAGATGTGATCGCCATGCAAATGGGTAATAAAGATTTTTTCCAGCTTGCCGGGCTTAAGCGCCGATCGCATAAACTGATGCTGCGTCGCTTCGCCACAGTCGAACAGCCAGGTCTCGCCGCGTTTCGACAGCGTCAGCGCAATGGCCGTGACGTTGCGCTGCAGGCTGGGCGCGCCCGCGCCAGTACCAAGAAATGTCAGGTGCATGATAAGTTCCTTTGAGCCAACCCCTTGCCGGCATTCAACCCTATTACATACATAGGTGCAAACTTTGCGCCGGTAACTGAAGCGGCGTTACACTCTATGCCAGTTTTCCTCCAACAGATGGACACAACGGATGACCAGACATTTTGATTACCTCGCCATTGGCGGCGGCAGCGGCGGTATCGCCTCCATTAACCGTGCGGCGATGTATGGCCAGAAGTGCGCGCTGATCGAAGCGAAAGAGCTGGGCGGCACCTGCGTCAACGTCGGCTGTGTACCGAAGAAAGTGATGTGGCACGCCGCGCAGATCGCCGAAGCGATTCACCTGTACGGTCCGGATTACGGCTTTGATACCACCGTTAATCGCTTTGACTGGTCAACGCTGGTGAAAAACCGCAGCGCCTACATCGACCGTATCCACACCTCGTACGACAACGTGCTGGGTAAAAACCAGGTAGAAGTGATCAAAGGGTTCGCGCGCTTTGTCGATGCCCACACGGTGGAAGTGAACGGCGAGACCATTACTGCCGACCATATCCTGATCGCCACCGGCGGTCGTCCCAGCCATCCACAGGTGCCGGGCGCAGAGTACGGCATCGATTCCGACGGCTTCTTTGAGCTGGAGGCGCTGCCAAAACGCGTTGCGGTGGTAGGCGCAGGCTATATTGCGGTAGAGCTGGCCGGCGTGGTGAATGCGCTGGGCGCAGAAACTCACCTGTTTGTGCGTCAGCATGCGCCGCTGCGCAGCTTCGACCCGCTGATTGTTGAGACGCTGGTAGAAGTGATGCAGGCGGAAGGTCCGACGCTGCACACCGAATCGATCCCGAAAGCGGTGATCAGGAATGCTGACGGCAGCCTGACGCTGCAGCTGGAAAACGGCCAGCAGCAGACGGTGGATTGCCTGGTATGGGCAATTGGCCGCGAGCCCGCCACCGATAACCTCAACCTGACGGTGACCGGTGTGGCGCTGAATGACAAAGGCTACATTCAGGTCGACAAGTTCCAGAACACTAACGTCAAAGGCATCTATGCGGTGGGTGATAACACCGGTGCGGTCGAGCTGACGCCGGTGGCCGTGGCGGCAGGCCGTCGCCTGTCCGAACGCCTGTTTAATAACAAGCCGGACGAGCATCTCGACTACAGCAACGTTCCCACCGTGGTGTTCAGCCATCCGCCGATTGGCACCGTCGGTCTGACCGAACCGCAGGCGCGTGAGCAGTATGGCGACGACCAGGTAAAAGTGTACAAATCGTCGTTCACCGCCATGTATACCGCGGTGACCCAGCACCGTCAGCCGTGCCGCATGAAGCTGGTATGCGTGGGGCCGGAAGAGAAGATTGTGGGTATTCACGGTATCGGCAACGGCATGGATGAGATGCTGCAGGGCTTTGCGGTGGCGCTGAAGATGGGCGCCACCAAAAAAGACTTCGACAACACCGTGGCGATTCACCCGACGGCGGCGGAAGAGTTCGTCACCATGCGCTAACACCGCCTCCGCGCCATCATCGCAGCCCCCGCCTGGGGGCTTTTTTGTTTGCTGACTACTCAACAGCGCGCATACCCGCTATGATTTTTGCTTTGCTGGCGCGGCGGCCAGCGTTTTGCGGTAACGGGACGACGTCAGCACGTGAATATCATCAGCATAATTATGGAGTCGGGCAAAGCTGCGGTCGACGTCGCGCTTTACACTCTGATTCCCATCATGGTGGTGATGCTATTCATCATGAAATACCTCGAAGTGAAAGGCGTGCTGGATTTTGTCGTGCGCCACGCCACGCCGTTACTGAAGCCGCTGGGGATTACCGGCCTGGCGCTGTTCGCACTCATCCAGTTGAATTTTGTCAGTTTTGCCGCACCGCTCGCCGCGCTGGCGATCATGGAGAAGCGCGGCACTTCAGACCGCCATATGGCGGCCACGCTGGCGATGCTGTTTGCGATGGGCCAGGCCAACGCCTTTTATCCGCTGATTCCTGACGGGCTCAACTGGAGCGCCGCGCTGCTGTTCTCCATCAGCGGCGGCGTGCTGGCGGCCGCATCAACCTATCACTTTTTTGCCCGCAAACTTTCCGACGTCGCGCTGCGCGATGAAGACCAGGGCGTGGAGAACAGCGACACGAAGCCGGGACTGATCGCCATCATCAACACCTCGGGTGCCGACGCCATTCGCCTCGCGCTCGGTTCGCTGCCGATGCTGATCCTTTCCTTGTCGGTAGTGGGCATCCTGAAGAGTGCCGGCGCCATTGAGCTGCTGACGCAGCTGCTGGCACCGCTGTTACACAAACTGCATATCGCCGAGGTGTATGTGCTGCCTGCGCTGACCAAATGCCTGGCCGGCGGTACCGCCTATTACGGCGTGGTTGCCGGACTGGTCGAACAGGGGCAGTACAGTGCGCACAACATCAACGCCGCGGCAGGCCTGCTGATTCAGACCTTCGACCTGCCCGGCATCGGCATTTTCCTCGGGCTCTCCAGCCGTTTTCCGCGCCTGTTCCGCTTCGCCGTGCCCGGCATTTTGCTCGGCATTGCGCTGCGCGCCACGGCGCACAGCCTGCTGTTCTGATGCCCAACGCTTAATATCGACGTGATTCAGGCCGCTTTGAAAACGGCCATCCCGACTCACGTAGCGAAAAATGACAATATTACATCCAGAGCAGCTCAGGCTTATTGAAGGTAACAAATTTCTCGGTAAAGAACCGACACTCATCAATAGCCAGATTAATTTTCATGGTAAGAACAATATTCTGATATGTGAGGAGGGCGTAGTCCTGCAGGATTCCGTAGTGGATTTTCGGGCGGATAATTCAATCATTTATTTGAGCCAAAGTGCGATACCCTACATCGTTAAAATAATTGCATTCTCAAATTCGGTCTGCTTCATCGGCAGACATAATTACTTCAATGAAAAGTTAACGCTGATTCTCTCAGAAGAAAAAAATATCATCATTGGCAATCATTGTTGTCTCTCCTTTGGTATCTGGATGCGAACCGCCGATCCTCATCTGATATATAACATTGCGGATAATCAGCGCATCAATCATTCCCGTAGCATTTATATCGGCGATCACGTGTGGATCGGACAAAACGCGATGATTTTAAAAGGTTCCTCGATCCACTCCGGCAGCGTAATTGGTGCCATGAGTCTGGTGGCGGGGAAAACGATACACTCCAATAGCTGCTGGGGCGGGAACCCAGTGAGAATGCTTAAAGAGAATATTGCCTGGTCCGGAGAAAGCGTTCATCACTGGACAGAAGCGACAACGCGTGCCTGGAACATGTGCGATACCGAACCAATGCAGTTTAACCATGACGACCATGTATTAAATATTGCGGTGATTGAACAGGGGTTTAAAAATGCCCGCAATGTTGTTGATAAATGCCAATATCTATTGAAGCATATCGTTAAAAACGAAAATAAAAATCGTTTTTATGGTTAAGGTAAATAAAAGAGACAACGATGTCAGCCAGTCCGTGTTAACCAGCCGCAGACCGCCATTAATAACGGTCTGCGCAACCAGGTTACACGGCAAAGTTACGCATCCGCGCCAAACGCCAGCGCTCTCTGCGCGCGCAGTTCTGCCAGCCGGGCTTCCAGCGCGGCTTCGATGTGCTGATAGGCCGTGCTGCCCAGCGCCAGCCGCAGCGGCATCGTTTCCTGATCCAGCGTCGCCAGCGTGGCCGCCACGCATTTTCCGGCATCACCCAATATAGCAAAGTCACCCGCTTCAATCGCCCGACGGAACTGACCGGATGCGTTATCACGATAGGCGTCGAGCGGCGCGGCGATATCCAGCCCGCTGGCGAAGTTAGTGACGGTCGGGCCCGGCTCCACCAGCAGCAGCTCGATGCCAAAGCTGGCGACTTCCTGGCGCACCGCTTCGACAAAACCTTCAATGCCCCATTTGCTGGCGTGATACAGGCTGAAATTGGGATACGCCACCTGGCCGCCTTCGGACGAGATCTGCGCAATGCGGCCACCGCCCTGCTGGCGCAAATGCGGGATGACGGCGCGAATCAGCTGGATCGATCCGGTGAGATTGGTGGCGATCTGGCGTGCAATCTGCGCGTCGCTGAGCTCTTCCGCCGCGCCAAACAGACCGTAAGCGGCGTTGCTTACCACCACATCAATACGCCCGACGCGGGCAAAGGCGCTGGCGATGGCCGGTGCGATACTGGCCGTTTCGGCCAGATCCAGCCGCATCACCAGCAGCCGATCGCCATATTGCTGCTGCAAATCTTCCAGCGCCTGCTCGCGGCGCACCGTTGCCACCACGCGATCGCCGCGCTCAAGTAAACGTTCACTCATCAGTCGGCCCAGTCCGCTGCTGGCACCGGTAATTAACCAGGTTTTCATTTTGCGCTCCTCATGTTGAAAACCTGATGATAGATCGCTTTACTGGTGGTCATAATCTCCCCAATCGCACATGACCTGGTGAGGAAATACCACCAATGAAACGCCCTTCATGGCACGAACTGCAGGCGATCAAAACGCTGGGCGAGCAGCGCAGCTTCCGGCGCGCTGCCGAGCTGCTTGGCCTGAAGCGATCTTCGCTCAGCCACCTGGTGAAAACGCTGGAGCACAACCTCGGCGTGCAGCTGTTTCAGCGCACCACACGCAGCGTGTCGCTGACCGACGCCGGTGAGCAGCTATTACAGCGCCTCGCGCCGCTGCTCAATCAGATGGATGAGGTGCTGCACGAGGTCAGCCTGAGCCGCCAGCAGCAGTACGGTACGCTGCGCATCAGCGCCAGCGATGTGGTGATTGGCCTGCTGCTGGATCAGGTAGTGCCCGAGTTCAGCGCGCGCTATCCCGGTATTCAGCTTGATTTCGCCGCTCAGGGCGCGCTGGTGGATATCACCGCTGCCGGGTTTGATGCCGGTATCCGGCTGATTGAAGATGTGCCGCAGGATATGGTGGCTATTGCGCTCGGCGGCCCGCTGACCTTCGTTACCGTGGCCTCGCCCGACTATCTGGCGGTGCACGCGCCGGTGCGTCAGCCGCAGGATTTACTGCAGCAGCAGTGTATTCGTCATCGCCTGCCCGGGGGCAAACGCTATCGCTGGGAGTATCAGAGTGCGGAAGAAAGTCTGGAGATTGACGTGCCGGGTACGCTGACGTTAGACAATAACGCGCTGATGGCGCGCGCGGCCATCAACGGTTCAGGGATTGCGTTCGTGCCCTCACTGTACGTTAGCGAGGCACTGCAGCAGGGGAAATTAGTGGAGCTGCTGGCCGACTGGCGCATTCAGTCGGCGGGAATCGCGCTGTGGTTCCCGCCGAACCGGCATCAGTCGATGGCGCTGCGGCTGTTTATCGACGCATTGAAAACCCGCCTGCCGCACTACCGCTGAATCAGCCCTGACGCTGCGGCGCTTTGTGCACCATGGTGTAGGCGTAGTCGACGCCCATGCCGTAGGCACCGCTGTGCTCACGCACCAGATCCATCACTGCATCGTAGGTCTCTTTGCGTGACCAGTCGCGCTGGTACTCCAGCAGCACCTGCTGCCAGGTCACCGGCACCGCACCCGCCTGCACCATGCGTTGCACGGAACGTTCGTGCGCATCAACACTGGTGCCGCCGGAGGTATCGGTCACCACATACACTTCATAACCGGCTTTCAGCGCCATCAGGGCCGGGAAAGTCAGGCACACTTCGGTCCACAGCGCCGAGATGATCAGTTTTTTACGACCGGTTTTCTCTACCGCCTCGACAAATTTCGCGTCTTCCCAGGAGTTCATGGAGGTACGCTCAATCGGCTTCGATTCCGGGTGCACCGCCAGCAGTTCTGGCCAGATGTAGCCGCTGAAGCTTTCCGTTTCTACCGAGGTGTAAATCACCGGCACGTCGAAAATTTTCCCCGCTTTCGCCAGGGCGACGGTGTTATTTTTGAGCTGCTGGCGGTCAATATTGGCGACACCAAACGCCATCTGTGGCTGATGGTCGATGAAGATCAGGGTTGAGTTCTGTGGGTCAAGCAGGTCGAGTTTAGACATGATAGTTTCCTCTAAAGTGGTTTTAAATTTGTGTGTTGTGCTGCTGGAATAAACTTTAGAGAAAGCGCGGACAAAGAGATAACGCAAAGAATTTTACAACTTGTTCAAAGCGTTTTTAGAAGCTTGATTTAAATAGATTAATTAGTCAAAGCGCAGCGTTTTTGCTGGTAAAACAGCGGCTCACCGGCGTTGATTCTGCGCCTGCGACGGGCGTAATCTGTGCCGACAAAATCATAAAAACACCATCGCAAAATGATCGTACGTCCTCATCAACACTGGTTTCTCCGGTTGTTTGACTGGCACGGCTCAGTGCTGTCTCGCATTGCGTTCCGCCTGTCGCTTAACCTGCTGATGTCAGTGATCGCCATACTGGGTTATCCCTGGTATTCCACGCTCGGCATTCACCTGACCACCGCACCGTTCAGCCTGATTGGCGTGTCGATCGCCATCTTTCTTGGCTTTCGCAATAACGCCAGCTACGCGCGCTTTATCGAGGCGCGCACGCTGTGGGGCAATATGCACATTACTCAGCGCTCGCTGCTGCGCCAGGTGAAAACGCTGCGCGGACTGCGTGCGGAACAGGTGCAGGAGTTTATCGGACTGCAGCTGGCGTTTAGCTGGAGCCTGAAACACCGGCTGCGTAAAACCGATGCGCAAGCCGATCTGCAGCGGCTGCTGCCGCCCGCGTGGCACGCCGCGGTGCTCGGCCATCCGATGCCGACCTCGCAAATCATGTTATGCATGGGCGAATGGCTGGCGCAGCGGCGTGATGAGGGGTTAGTGACGGATATCGTCTGGCAGAGTATTGATGACAACCTTAACCATCTGTCGGCGTATCTGGGGGGGTGCGACCGGCTGGCCAGCACACCGATTCCCTTCGCCTACAGCCTGATTCTGCACCGCACGGTGTATCTGTTCTGCACCCTGCTGCCGTTCGCGCTGGTGGCCGATTTGCACCTGATGACGCCGCTGGTGTCGGTGTTTATTTCGTACACCTTTTTGTCGCTGGAGTCGCTGGCGGAGGAGCTGGAAGATCCGTTCGGCACAGCGCCCAATCACCTGCCGCTGGACGCGCTGTGCGTGAATATCGAACGCAATCTGAAAGCGATGAACAACGATTTTCCGCTGCCGGCAGCGAGCCAGCCGGACCGGTATTTTAATCTGACGTGACGGCACGGGCTGATTCAATCGCCATGCTCGCTGAGCGCACCGCATCGTAGCGGCGCGATTTATCGCGCTAATCCGACCGCTGCGCCGCTGTTTTTTGCGCAATAAATTGCGCCGCTACGGTTTGTGCGGAAGGTTACTACAGCGCCGTTGCAAGCGCTCCTGGATTGATGCGCCAGTAAAGAAATTATCCCAGCTTATCCAGCCAGCGGACATACGCCTGGTCCCACAGCGCGGCGGGGGTGCCGGCTTTACCGAGGCCAAAGCCGTGGCCGCCGCTGCTCAGTTCAATCAGCTCAACCGGCACGCGCATACGGCGGCAGGCGTCGCGCATCAGCTCGGTGTTATGAGGGTTGGAGGTATGATCGTCCTCCGCCTGCGCCAGAAAGGTTGGCGGGTAGGCGCGGGTGACGTAATTTTGCACTGACCAGTTGGCTTCCTGGGTCGGCGTGGCGTCATTGCCCACGATCATCTGGTGAGTACGGGTGTGCTGATACGGCGCTTCAAGGGTGATAACCGGGTAAATCAGCCCGACGCTGTCTGCGGTTGGCCGGATGTCATCCAGCGAATCCTGCGGTGAATAGGTGACGAAGTCAGGCCGCGCTGCCGCCATGCCGAGCAGATGGCCGCCGGCCGAAAAGCCCAGCAGGTGCACCTTGTTTTCCATCGCGCGCACCATGCGAATCGCGCGCTGCGCATCCTGCAGCGGCGCCAGTCTGCCGGCCTGCCACTTTTCACCCGGCAGTCGGTAGCTCAGCACGTAGGCAGTATACCCGTTGGCATTAAGCCAGCGCGCGACCGGCCAGGCTTCGCGCCCCATGCCGATAAAACGGTAGCCGCCACCAGCCGCAACGATCACCGCTTCGCCGTTGGGATTCTCCGGACGAAAGCGCTGAATAGCGGGAGAAACGATATTGGTCCATGAACCGTTAGCGCTGACTTTCAGTAAGCCAGACGGACCGCCGCCGCCCGGTGGGTCGTCCGGCCAGAGCGGAATAATGTCATCCCGGGCAAACAGTTTGCCCGCCGTCATGGAGAGTACGGTTGCTCCGCTAGCCAACAGAAAACGACGCCGTGTAATCATCTTGCCCAGTAGCCGGTATGGAAAATGCGCCAGCCCGGAGGCGGCGTCTCATTATGTGATGCAGGTCCTGTTTCAATCTGGCGATAATGTACGCATTTCGTACAAAAAAGCCATAAAAAAACGCGCCAGAAAAGGCGCGTATTCACGAAGAGAAGGGGAAAAGTTAATCCTGCTGCTGGAATTGAGTCATCACCGTCTGCTCACACTGCTGCTGATCGTGGCGCAGCTTCGCCCGCTCTTCTTCGCCCAGCTCCAGCCAGCCGTTGACCACTTCCTGCGCGGTTTCCTCGTTGAAGGAAGGCTTGTTCATGGCCGACGGTGACTGGCTGGCCGCCAGCTGTGACTTCATTTTCTCAGTGTAGCTCTGCATGTCACCGGTTTTCTGCTCCCCGCTAACAATGTGGCACAGCTGGCTGGCATAGATATTCTCCTGCGCGTCGGCATCCGTATCATCCGCCAGCGCGCTGGCGGACAGCGACAGCCCTACCAGGGCGATAAGCAATGCTTTCATAATAAGCTCCCGTTATTTCCAGAAAATCACGTTTCATCTTGCTGCGTGCGTGCCGCCTGCCGGGCAGCACGCCAGTTCAGTAGCGGCGTCACCGTGATGCCGTGCAGCACAATGCTGCACACCACCAGCGTCAGCGCCATGTCCATCATCTGTTCCGCCTGCGGGCCCTGCAGGCCATGCACCCAGGCATAAGCAATATAATTGATACTGCCGATGCCGCGAATCCCCAGCCAGCCAATCAGCATCCGCCGCATAAACGGCATTTCGCAGCGCCAGGTGGTCAGCCATACCGCCAGCGGCCGCACTACCACAAACAGCAGCAACGCCAGGCCGATGCCGGTGAGATTCCAGTGATGCGCCAGCGTGATGCCCAGCACCACCATCATCGCTGCCGCCAGCAGGCGTTCGATAGTATCACCAAACGACAGCGCATCGCCGACCACCAGGCCGACCGATTTTACCGGGCTGCCGCCCTGCTGCTTCAGACGCTGGTTAGGATTGACCAGCACCTCTGCCGGCAGGTAGCGCTTCTCTTCCGGCAGGTCTTCCAGCGGAAAGCGTTTAGTCACGCGCAGCTCGGCGCGGCGCAAGCCGACGCCTGCCGCAAAGGTGGCAAGAAAGCCAGACGCATCCACCGACTGCGCCGCCGCGTAGCTCAGGGCAATCAGTGCCAGCGCGAGAAAATCATTGGGCGCCACGTCGTGATGCGCGCTGCGCAGATGGGTCGCCAGCTGGCCGATCAGCCGTCCGAGCAGGTAACCAATCGCCAGCCCGCCCCCAATCGCCCACACCACATCGCGCGCCGCCCAGCCGCCCAGCAGCTCCAGACTGAAGGCGCCCGGGTGCATCAGCAGCAGCGCCAGCATCAGCAGCGGCAGCGCTGAACCATCGTTCATGCCGGCCTCGCTGGAGAGCGCCACGCGCAGCGCATCGTCATCGCGCGCATCGTTTACGGAGATCAGGCTGGCAAGCACCGGGTCGGTCGGGGCAACAATGGCACCAAACGCCAGCGACAGCGGCCAGCCAAAGCCGGTAATCCAGTGAATCAGGCAGGCCATGCCGCCGACGGTCAGCAGCATCGCCGGGAATGCCAGCCGCAGCCCGACGCGCCACGCGTGCGCGCTCATCGGCAGACGCAGCTTGAGCCCGGTGATAAACAGCGAGGCGGCCATGGTGATTTCGGTGATATGGGCGGCGAGCTCGGCGTGGCCGATAATGTCGATTTGCAGCAGATTAAGCATCCACGGGCCACACAGAATGCCCGCGAACAGGTAGAGACCAAACGACGTCACCGGCCCCCGGTGAATCCAGCCGGAAGCCAGTGACATCAAAAGTAGCAGACCGCCAGTAAGGGCGGTCCAGGCCAGGAAGTTCATAACGCTCCGTTTTTAAATAACATTCTCCTTTAAGCCTGGCACAGGATCGTGAATTAGTTTTGCAGATGGCGACTGGCGAGACGAATCAGCAGCGCAAGCACAGCGGCAGCCGTCGCAAGGCTGACCACGCCATTCCAGCCGAAATGGGCCAGCGCCAGGCTGCCGAGCGCCGCGCCGGTCGCCATACCGATAAACACCACGGTGAACATCAGCGCATTGAGGCGGCTGCGCGCTTCCGGCGCCAGGCTGTAGACCAGCGTCTGATGCGCCACCAGCGTGGCCTGCACGCCAAGGTCAAAGCCGATGGTGCTGAGGATAATCAGGCCAAGCTGGGCCGGCACCGACAGCACCGGCAGCAGGAACATCAGGGCAAACGACACCATCACCAGCGTGGCGCCATACTGGGTGACACGCGCCGGGCCGATGCGGTCGGCAAAACTGCCCGCCAGCGGCGCGGCCAGCGCCCCGGCGGCACCGGCCAGACCGAAGGCCCCTGCCACGGCGCTGTCGAGATGGAAGCGATCGCTCAGCATCAGCGCCAGGGTAGACCAGAAGGCGCTAAAACTTACCGACAGCAGGCCCTGCGCCAGCGCCGCGCGGCGCAGCGTCTGGTGATGCTGCCACAGATGCGCCAGCGACAGCAGCAGACGCGGATAGCTCACCGTGGTGCCCGGCGTAAAGCGTGGCAGCGCGCGCCACAGCGCCAGGCTGCTCAGCAGCACCGCCGCCGCCGCCATCATGTACATGGTGCGCCAGCCCAGATACTCCGCCACCACGCCGCTCACCACGCGCGACAGCAGAATGCCGACCAGCAGCCCGGTCATCACCGTGCCGACGGTTTTGCCACGGCTGCGCTCCGGTGCCAGCGCCGCTGACGCTGGCACAATGTCCTGCGCCACGGTAGCGGTTAATCCGGTAACAAAGCTGGCGATCAGCAACGCATTGATACCGCCGGAAAAGCCGCACAGCAGCAGCGCGGCGACCAGCAGCAAGCCTTTAATCAGAATGATGGTGCGGCGATCGTGGCGGTCACCAAGCGGGGCCAGCAGCAGAATCCCCAGCGCGTAACCGGCCTGGGTCAGCATCGGCACCATACCGACGCTGCCAATGCCCACATTGAACTGTTTACTGATGATATCCAGCATCGGCTGGCTGTAGTAAATCGATGCCACGCTGAGACCGGCACCGGCCGCCAGCGTAAACACCAGCGGTGCCGGCAGCTTTTCAGCAGGCATGGCAGAAGATTGAGACATGGCAGACATAGTGGTTTTCCCCCGTGATAATGCGCTTATTAAAGCGCGTTGCGGCCATACGCGGTAGACTGCTATGACACAGAACTGTTATGCATGGTACGTATGAGCACACTCACCAGCGTTGACCGCATCGAACTGATGCAGACGTTTATCCGCATTGTTGAAAGCGGCTCGCTGTCGGCGGCCGCGGCGCAGCTCGGCACCACCCAACCCACCGTGAGTCGCCGTCTGCAGGCGCTGGAACAGCGGCTCGGTCTGAAACTGATTTTACGCACCACCCATGCGCTGAAACTCACCGACGACGGGGAACGCTGCTATGCCCAGGCGCGGCAGCTGGTGGCGACCTGGCACGCGCTGGAAGATGAGTTAACCGGCGCGAATGACGACCCGATCGGCACGCTGCGCGTGCGTGCGCCGCATGCATTTGGTCAGGATCAGTTGATTGCGCCGCTGATGGATTATCTGCAGCGCTATCCGCGCCTGGCAGTGGAGTGGATGCTCAACGACCGCACGCCGGACTTTGTCAGTGAAAACGTTGACTGCGCCATTCAGGTCGGCGCGCCCACCGATCCGTCGGTGGTGGCAGTGCTGCTGGCGGAAGTGCCGCGCTTTGTCGTTGCGGCACCGGCGCTGCTGGCGGCTCATGCGCCGGTGAAAGAGGTTACCCAGTTGACGCAGATGCCGTGGCTGGCGCTGACCAGTTTTTATCGTAACGAAATTGCGCTGCAGCGTCTCAGCGACGGCCAGCCGATCAACCTGGCGATTGCCCCGCGCCTCGCCAGCGATAGCCTGTACGCGGTGCGTAAAGCCGCGCTGGCGGGCATGGGTGCCGCGATTGTGTCGTCATGGGTGGTGCAGGAGGATTTAGCCAGCGGCGCGCTGGTGCAGCTGGTGCCCGACTGGCAGGCACCGCCGCTGCCGGTGTGGCTGACCTACCCGTGGGCCAGTTATTATCCGGCCCGCCTGCAGCATTTTTTCGCGATGATCAGGGACGTGATGCCGCAGCTGACCGGCACGCAGCCGGTGCGGTAAGGGGCCAGGTCGCCATAAATGGCGATCCTACGGGACACTGCGGTTTTTTACAGGGTGCGCATTCATGTGCACCTGCTGCAACTGGTCAGGTCGCCATGAATGGCGACCCTACGGGGCACTGCAGGTTTTGTAGGGTGCGCATTGATGCGCACCTGGTGCAACTGGTGCAACTGGACAGGTCGCCATGAATGGCGACCCTACGGGGCACTGCGGGTTTTTTACAGGGTGCGCATTGATGCGCACCTGATGTAATCGGTCAGCTCGTGCGTAAAGGTCACGATTTCTTTTCAACCTTCGACATATTATCCAGCCAGCCCATCACAAAGGCCGACAGCACGAAGGTCAGGTGGATGATCACGTACCACATCAGCTTTTCGTTGGCGACGTTGCGCGCATCCATAAAAATACGCAGCAGGTGAATCGATGAGATCGCCACAATCGAAGCTGCCACTTTGTTTTTCAGCGAGCCGGAATCCATCTTGCCGAGCCAGCTCAGCTTCTCTTTGCTTTCATCGATATCCAGCTTGGAGACAAAGTTCTCATAGCCGGACAGCATCACCATGACCAGCAGGCCACCGACCAGCGTCATATCCACCAGCGACAGCAGCAGCAGAATCAGATCGTTTTCCGCGATGCTGAGAATGTTGGGCAGCAGGTGAAAAATTTCCTGAAAAAATTTAACCGTCAGCGCCAGCAGCCCCAGCGAAAGTCCAATGTAAACCGGTGCCAGCAGCCAGCGCGATGCATACATCAGGTTTTCGGTAAAACGTTCCATAAGTTCCCATTTATCAACAGACAAGCCATCGAGTATAACCGAACTTATGTGAAGTTATTTCAGTGCTTCTTCAGAAATTTCAGGCGCGACTGGCAGCGGCAGCGACAGGCGAAACACCGCCCCGCCCTGCGGCCGGTTTTCCGCCCAGATGCGACCGCGATGTGACTCAATAATGGTTTTGCTGATGGCCAGCCCCAGCCCGACGCCCGGCACGGCCGACTCCTTGTCGCCGCGGGCAAACTTGTCAAAAATGCGCGTCAGATTCTCCGGCGCAATGCCCGGTCCGTTATCCCAGACAGCGATCTCCAGCCGGGTTTTATCGCGCCAGGCGCGAATGCCGTGCTGCGCGGCATTGCCGGCATACTTCAGGCTGTTTTCGATCAGGTTAGTAAACACCCGCTCCAGCATCGCGCTGTCGCCTTTGATCAGGACCAGCTCCGGCGGTAAATCCAGCGTAAAGTCGTGCCCTTTCAGCGACGGTCCCATGCTGCTTAGCGCGCCGCCAATCACCTCGTCCAGCGCCACCCACTCTTCGCGCAGATTCAGCCCGCCGGACTGAATACGCGCCATATCCAGCATGTTACTCACCAGCCGGATGGTGCTCAGCGTCTGTTCGCGGATCTGATTGGCCTGGCCGACGTATTTCGACTGCTCGCTGGCGAGGTCCAGCATCAGCATCTCGGCCTGGCCAAACAGCACCGTCAGCGGCGTGCGCAGATCGTGGGACAGCGCCGACAGCAGCGCATTACGCAGCTGCTCGCGCTCGGCGGCCAGCCGTGACGCGGCTTCGCTGTGCGACAGCGCCATGCGTTCCAGCGCGTTGGCAATCAGCACCGTAAAGGTCTCCACCAGCCGCTGCTGTTCGGGAATCATCAGCTGGCGCAGGTTGTCCGGCTCAACCACCAGCAGGCCGCGGCAGTGTGCCCCGCTTTTCAGCGGCAGAATCTGGTACGGCACCGCCGGTAACGTATCGGTGCCGGCACCGGCCGGTTGCCCTTTGCTGTAGCTCCATTTGGCGATGCCGAGGTCGGGCGGCGTCCCGATGGTGCTTTCACCCGCCGACTGCAGCTCACCCTGTTCGTCGGGCAGCAGCAGCTGGCTGCGCGCCTGCAGCGTCACCTCAATGACGCGCTGGCTGGTAGCAGCGATATCCTGCGGCGTCAGCGCGCTGCCGAGCGATTTCGCCATCTCATACAGATGACGCGCGCGCTGTTCACGGTAGCGCGCCACCCGCGCCTGATAGCGCACGCCGGCGGTGAGATTGCCGACAATCACCCCGACCGCCAGCATCACCGCAAAGGTCACCAGATATTGCAGATCCGATACCGCCACCGTGCCGGTGGGGGCCACAAACACCAGGTCGAAGGCCAGAATATTGATTACCGTGGCGAACACCGACGGCCAGCGGCCAAAGCGCAGCGCCACCAGCACCACCGCCAGCAGATAGATCATCACCGCGTTGGCGGTATCAAACTCCACCAGCCACCAGCGGCCAATCAGCGTCACCAGCACGCACAGCGCGATCGCCATCAGACACCCGCGCAGGTGCAGCCGCCATTTCTCGCCGCTGGCACGCTGGCCGCTCAGGGCCGCTGGCACATCGCGCACCGGCTCATCGAGCGCCACTACCAGCAGGTCGAGCTCCGGCCCCAGCTCGCCGAGACGCTGGGCAAAGCTGTCGCGTCGCCAGCGCCGCTGCGGCTGCCGGCCGGTAACAATTTTGCCGAGATTGTGCTCGCGCGCATAGCGCAGCACCGCGCGCGCCTCGTCCGGATCGGACAGCGTGGCGGTCTCCGCGCCCAGCTCCTGCGCCAGCTGCAGCGTGCGCAGAATGGCGCGCCTCTGCGCTTCCGGCAGTCGGTTGAGGCGCGGCGTTTCCACATACACCGCATGCCACTCGCTGCCGAGCCGGGCAGCGAGACGGGCGGCGGTGCGTACCAGCTTTTCACTGCCGGTGTCGTCACCGATGCACAGCAGAATCGCGTCGCGCGTGTGCCACACTTTGTCGCGCCCCTGCTGATCGCGCCAGGCGCGCATCTGATCGTCTACCCGGTCGGCCGTGCGGCGCAGCGCCAGTTCACGCAGCGCGAACAGGTTGCCTTTGCGGAAGAAATTTTCGATGGCGCGCTCGGCGCGGTCGCCGACGTACACTTTGCCCTCTTTCAGCCGCTGACGCAGATCGTCCGGCGGCAAATCCACCAGCACCACTTCATCGGCGCTGTCGAAAAAGGGATCAGGTACGGTTTCGCGCACCTGAATGCCGGTGACGCCGCCCACCACGTCATTCAGGCTCTCCAGATGCTGCACGTTGACGGTGGTAATCACGTCGATACCGGCATCCAGCAGTTCTTCAATGTCCTGCCAGCGCTTGGGATGGCGCGAGCCCTGTACGTTGGTGTGCGCCAGTTCATCCATCAGGATCACCGCCGGATGGCGCGCCAGCGCGGCGTCGAGGTCGAATTCCGCATGGCGCGACCGACCAGTGGCGCGCCGCGCCAGCACCGCCAGTCCCTGCAGCAGCGCGGCGGTCTCTTCACGGCCGTGGGTTTCGACCACGCCAGCCAGCACGTCCAGCCCCTGCGCACGCAGGCGCTGCGCCTCCTGCAGCATGGCGTAGGTTTTCCCTACGCCCGCGCAGGCGCCGAAGTAGATTTTCAGTTTACCGCGATGGCTGTCGCTGTGATTGAGCAGCAGGGCATCGGGATCGGGGCGCGGTAATTCGTCGTTCATGCGAGGTCCATTTTTATCGCGTGCACCAATGTGGCATTGCGCAATAAATTGCGCCGCTACGGTATGTGCACATTTTTGTAGCGGCGCGATTCTTCGCGCGGTTTGAAACTATCCCTGCAAATCATCCAGCGCCATATTCAGCCGCAGCACGTTCACCGTTTCTTCGCCGATAAACGGCAGCAGCGGGCGCTCGGTGTTGCGCGCAATCAGCGCCTCGACGTCTTTCAGCGTCATGTTGCGCGCTGCCGCAACGCGCGGTGCCTGCCACAGCGCAGCTTCAGGGGAGATATCCGGATCCAGGCCGCTGCCTGAAGCGGTTACCAGCTCCACCGGCACCGCTGCCGGCGCCTGCGGATTGGCAGCGCGCAGCGCAGCAACCCGTTCCGCCACCGCTTTATCCAGCGCCGGATTACTGGCGGCAAGGTTGCTGCCGCCTGACGCCTGCGCGTTGTACGGCACGTCGCTGGTGGCCGATGGACGGCCCCAGAAGTGACCCGGCTGGCTGAACGCCTGACCGATCTGCTCTGAGCCACGCACCGCGCCGTCGCGCTCAATCAGCGAACCGTTGGCCTGCGACGGAAACCACCACTGCGCCAGTCCGGTGGTCAGCAGCGGATAGACCGCGCCGGTCAGCAGGGTAAGCAGCACTAACAATACTATAGCCGGACGTAACTGACTCATTTCTCTTCTCCTTACACCAGGCCCGACAGCGTCAGCAGCAGGTCGATCGCTTTAATGCCAATAAACGGCACCACTAAACCGCCTACGCCATAAATCCACAGATTGCGCCGCAGCAGCGCCGCCGCGCTCATCGGCCGATAGCTCACGCCTTTCAGCGCCAGCGGAATCAAAAACACAATCACCAGCGCGTTAAAGATCACCGCCGACAGAATCGCCGAGGCCGGTGAATGCAGCGCCATCACGTTCAGCATATTGAGCTGCGGATAGGTCACGGCAAACGCCGCCGGGATGATGGCGAAGTATTTCGCTACATCGTTGGCGATACTGAAGGTGGTAAGCGAACCGCGCGTCATCAGCATCTGTTTGCCGATGTGCACCACTTCCAGCAGTTTGGTCGGGTTCGAGTCAAGATCGACCATGTTGCCCGCCTCTTTCGCCGCCTGGGTGCCGGAGTTCATCGCCACCGCCACGTCAGCCTGCGCCAGCGCGGGCGCATCGTTGGTGCCGTCGCCGGTCATCGCCACCAGGCGCCCTTCCGCCTGATACTGGCGAATCAGCGCCAGCTTGGCTTCCGGCGTCGCTTCCGACAGGAAGTCATCGACACCGGCTTCCGCCGCAATCGCCGCGGCGGTTAACGGGTTATCACCGGTGATCATCACCGTTTTGATGCCCATCTTGCGTAGCTCGGCGAAACGTTCCTTGATGCCGCCTTTAACGATGTCCTTTAACGCCACCACGCCCAGCACTTGTGCGCCTTCGGCCACCACCAGCGGCGTACCGCCGGCGCGCGCCACCTCTTCCACCCGGGCATTAACCTCAGCCGGGAAGCTGCCGTGGCTGGCTTCGATATGACGGCGTACCGCGTCGACCGCGCCTTTGCGGATCAGGCGATCCTGCACGTTGACGCCGCTCATGCGCGTCTGCGCGGAGAACGGGATAAAGCTGGCGCCCATGCTGCTGAGATCGCGTTCGCGCAGGTTAAATTTCTGCTTCGCCAGCACCACGATGCTGCGCCCTTCCGGCGTCTCATCGGCCAGCGATGCCAGCTGCGCCGCGTCGGCCAGCTGCTGCTCGCTGACGCCCGGCGCGGGCAGGAACTGCGTCGCCTGGCGGTTACCGAGCGTGATGGTGCCGGTTTTGTCCAGCATCAGCACATCGACGTCACCGGCAGCCTCCACGGCGCGCCCGCTGGTGGCGATCACGTTGGCTCCCAGCATGCGGCTCATGCCCGCCACGCCAATCGCCGACAGCAGTCCGCCGATAGTGGTGGGAATCAGGCACACCAGCAGCGCCACCAGCACCGTCACGCTAACCGGCGTGCCGCCCCAGGCGGAAAACGGCCACAGCGTGGCGGTCGCCAGCAGGAACACAATGGTCAGCGACACCAGCAGAATGGTCAGGGCGATTTCGTTGGGCGTTTTGCGGCGTTTCGCGCCTTCCACCATGGCGATCATGCGGTCGAGGAAAGTTTCGCCCGGATTGACGCTGCACTGAATCACCAGCCAGTCCGACAGGATGCGCGTCCCGCCGGTTACCGAGGCAAAATCCCCGCCGGATTCACGAATCACCGGTGCCGATTCGCCGGTAATGGCGCTCTCATCGACCGATGCGCCGCCCTCCAGCACTTCACCGTCGCACGGGATGATGTCGCCGGCTTCCACCAGCACCACATCGCCTTTGCGCAGCGTATCGGCCGCCACCGGCCGCCACTGCGCACCGTGAAACGGTTCCGCCAGTTTCTTCGCATCGCTGTGCTTGTTCACCCCTTTCAGGCTGTTGGCCTGCGCCTTGCTGCGCCCTTCCGCCAGCGCTTCGGCGAAGTTAGCGAACAGCACGGTAAACCACAGCCAGATGGCGACCGCCGCGGTAAAGCCGGCGCTGCCGTTCAGCTGCCCCGCCGCCATACCGATGGCCAGCAGCGAGGTGAGCACGCTGCCGATCCACACCAGAAACATCACCGGGTTGCGAAACTGTACGCGCGGATCGAGTTTTTTCACCGCATCCAGCATCGCGGTGCGCGTCAGCGCCGCATCAAACAGCGCCAGTTGTTGACGACTCATGATTCCGTTATCCCTGAATAAGTTGCAGATGTTCCGCCACCGGGCCAAGCGCCAGCGCGGGAACGAAGGTCAGCGCACCCACCAGCAGCACGGTGCCCACCAGCAGTGCGATAAACAGCGGGCCGTGAGTCGGCAGCGTGCCGTTGCCCACCGGCTGAATTTTCTTCGCCGCCAGCGAACCGGCAATGGCCAGCACCGGAATGATGATGCCGAAGCGGCCGACCAGCATGCAGAAGCCCAGCAGCAGGTTCCAGAACGGGGTGTTGGCGCTGAGACCGGCGAAGGCGCTGCCGTTGTTGTTGGCCGCCGACGACACCGCATACAGCACCTCGCTGAAGCCGTGAATGCCAGGGTTGGCCATACCGGCGCGTCCGGCTTCGGTCATCATCGCCAGCGCAGTACCCAGCAGCACCAGCGTCGGCGTCACCAGAATCGCCAGCGCGGTCATTTTCATCTCCCACACATCGATCTTTTTGCCCATGTACTCCGGCGTACGGCCAATCATCAGACCGGCGATAAACACCCCGAGCAGCACGAACAGCAGCATGCCGTACAAGCCGGCACCGACGCCGCCAAACACCACTTCGCCCAGCTGCATCAGCCACATCGGCACCATGCCGCCCAGCGCAGTGAAGGAGTCATGCATGGCGTTTACCGCGCCGCACGACGCCGCGGTGGTGATCACCGCAAACAGGCTGGAGTTGAGAATGCCGAAGCGTGTCTCCTTGCCTTCCATGTTGATCGCGCTATCAGCGCCCAGGGTCAGAAAGTGCGGATTGCCGCGCAGCTCAGCCCACATCACCGCGACCACCGCCAGCACAAACATGATGCTCATGGCCCACAGCAGCATATGGCCCTGACGGCGATCGCCCAGCTGCTGACCAAAGGCAAAACACAGCGCGGCCGGGATCAGGAAGATGCTCAGCATCTGCACAAAGTTGGTCAGTGCCGTCGGGTTTTCAAACGGATGCGCCGAGTTGGCGTTGAAGAAACCGCCGCCGTTGGTGCCGAGCATTTTGATCGCTTCCTGCGAAGCCACCGGCCCGAGCGGCAGCGTTTGCTGCGCGCCTTCCAGCGTGGTGAAGGCATGATAGGGTTCAAAGTTCTGAATGCTGCCCTGGCTGACAAAAAACAGTGCCATCAGCAGGCTAATCGGCAGCAGCACGTAGACGGTGATGCGCGTCAGGTCGCGCCAGGCATTGCCGAGCGTTTCCAGCGAACGGTTAGCAAAACCGCGCATCAGCGCAAACGCCACCGCAATACCGGTTGCCGCCGAAAGGAAGTTTTGCACCGTTAAGCCCGCCATCTGGCTGAAGTAACTCAGCGTGCTCTCGCCCGCGTACGCCTGCCAGTTGGTGTTGGTGACAAAGCTGATCGCCGTATTGAGCGCCAGATCCCAGCTCAGGCCAGGCAGATGCTGAGGATTGAGCGGCAGCGCGCCTTGCCCCATCAGCATCGCCAGCAGCAGCACAAAGCCGAGCGCGTTAAACAGCAGGATGGCCAGCAGATAGTGCGGCCAGCGCATCGCCGCGCCGTCAACGCCGGCCAGACGCCACAGCACGCGTTCGCTGCGCGTTAGCAGGGGTTTATCCGCCACCATCAGCGCCAGCAAGCGGCCCAGCGGCTGCGCCAGCACCATCAGCACCAGCAGATAGCACGCAATCAGTAAAAACGCATTCGCCGCCATCAGAATGCCTCCGCATTAAGCAGGGCATAAATCAGGTAGCCCAGTAATAAAAATACCAGCACGATGCCGGCTATCACGCCCACACTCACAGCAACCTCCAGAGGATTTGGTAGTGCAGCAAGCATGCGCGGCGCGGCATAAAGAAGGGGTAAAAAGGCGCAGAGCGGGCGTAAAGAAAGTATAAAAACGCGGGCAGATCAGGCGCTTTCCAGCGCCCAGATGCGGTTCAGGTCAACGTTGTGCCACAAGCCGCTGTCCTCAGCGCCGGTGATGGTATCGGTGCAGAAGCTGTCGCCGAGGTCCAGCGCTTCCGGTTTGACCTCGCGCTGCGAATGCAGCGACCAGAACACATGCACTTTGGGCTTCAGCAGCGATTTTTCCCCGGCCTGCACCACCAGCGCCACGCGCCCGGAAGCCAGCCGTACCAGCGAGCCCACCGGATAAATACCGATGGTGCGCACAAACGCGTGCAGCAGCGCACTGTCAAAGTGGCCGCGCCAGCTCAGCATATTGTGCATCGCCTCAGCCGGCGTCCAGCCTTTGCGATACGGGCGATCGGAGGTCACCGCGTCGTAGACGTCACACACCGCCGCCATGCGTGCGTAGAGCGAGATCTCTTCGCCCTGCAGCCGATGCGGATAGCCGCTGCCATCGAATTTTTCATGGTGATGCAGCGCAATATCCAGCAAATCTTCATCCGCATGGGCTTCCATCAGCATTTGCGCACCGACGATTGGATGCTGGCGCATAATCGTAAACTCTTCGTCGGTGAGCTTATCCGGCTTGTTGAGGATGGTCAGCGGCACCGCGGCTTTACCGACGTCATGCAGCAATCCGCCCATGCCCACGCGACGCAGCTGCTGCTCATCCAGCCCCATTTTCTTGCCCAGCGAAATCATCAGACCGCACACCGCCATGGAGTGCAGGTAAGTGTAATCGTCATGATTTTTCAGCCGCGCCACGCTGAGCAGCGCGGTTGGCTCGCGGGTAATCGATCCGGCAATTTCATCGACCAGCTCAAGGGTAAAGGCAAGATCGAGGCCCTGCCCCATGCGCGCTTCGTTGAACATCGCCAGCACCTGCGGCTTGCCCTGGTTGAAGATGCACTGCGCCTGATCCATCTCGCGGAAAAACGGCGTCTGTGGAATGTCTTTTTTCGGCTGCGGCGTGGCAGGCGCGCGCACCGACCGCTCGGGATCGATCCATACCTGCTGGATCCCCTCGTTACGGATCAGGGCGATCTGACGCTTATCGGTGATCAGCATCTGGTTGCGAATGCGTTTGTCCTTGATCCACCAGACCTCAAGCTTGTGGATAAACATGCCTGGCCGCAGCTCGTCAACGGTAATCAGCTTTATCACGATATCGCTCCTTAATATCAGTGGATGGTAAGGAGTGATATCGGCAGCTGAGCAAAAAATCTTCAGGGCGGCGTGACTGGTCGGGACAGGTTCAGGCAACCTGCGTGCCGCGCTGGGCTAAAAAGGCACTCAGCGTCATGACACGGCTTAACTCCTCCTGCGTTCTGGCGTCATTTTCCACTTCCCACTGATCGAGATGACGCTGCAGGTTAAGCCAGAATTCAATCGAGGTGGCGAAAACCCGTGCCAGCCGGTAGGCCATCTCAGTGCTGAGTTTACGGTTGTTATTCACCAGCGCGCTGACGGTGTTGCGATGCACATTCAGCATCTCCGCCAGATCATTCACTTTGAGGTTGAGCGGTTCGAGAAATTCATACTGCAGGACGTCCCCCACGCTGGTGGGTTTGCGCATTGCTTGTTTCATAAGGTGCTCTCTTTGGTACGGGTAGCGGGCCAGAAGGGATCGTTAGCGCTATTTTTTGTAGCGGTGCGGATCCAGATACAGATCCCAGGCTTCGCCTTTTGCCCACTGGAAAATTAGCCGATACTGCGCGTTAACCCGAATCGAATAATAACCCAGCAGCGGCGGCTTTAACGCTTCAAAACGGTTACCCGGCGGCGAACGCAGATCCTGATGCGAAGTGGCGGCATGAATGATATCCAGCTTACGCGCCAGCGCTGATTCAATCGCACGCGGAATCTGCGCATGCGGTGTCCCATGGGTATAAAATTGTGCCAGCCAGGCCTGACGAAACGCCCTGATTGAACCCATCCTGCTTCCCTGCCTGTCTTACGAACCAGCAGGTAAAATAGTGCACTCATGCACAGTGCTCAAGTGCACTTTTTAACATCATAGTTTATTTCCGATCGGGATTCCAGATCGGCAACCTCAGACCGATCGCCTACGCGTTCAATCGGGCCCATCACCAGCAGGAACAGCAGTGCCGCGACGACACAGTGCGCACCGACGAACACCAGGCCGATGCTGTAACTGCCGGTCAGGCCAACGATCACGCCAAACAACAGCGGCGTGATAAAGCCCGCCATGTTACCGATACCGTTGAAGATCGCGCCGGCGAGGCCAACCGCTTCTTTGGGTGCCGTATCGCTGACCACGGTCCAGGTGCCCGCGCCCGCCGCCACGCCTTTGCCGAAGAAGGCAAACGACATGATGGCGATAATGCCGGCGTTGGAAGGGATCACCGCCGCCAGAATCAGCGAGGCGGCCATCAGCATGCCAATGATGTACGGCGTTTTGCGCGCCCACGACAGGCTCCAGCCGCACGCCAGCAGCATATCTGAGATATAGCCACCGCTGATGCCGCCCAGAAAGCCAAACAGCGCCGGTGCAATGGTGGCGAAACCGGCATCCAGAATGTTCATGCCGCGCGCCTGCACCAAATAGATCGGGAACCAGGTAATGAAGAAGTAGCTAAGCGCGATGGTGCAATACTGGCCGAGGTAGGCGCACCACAGCATGCGGTTGGTGAGCAATGTTTTGAACATCGCTTTGCTGACCGGTGGCCGCGCCCGCAGCGTTTGCGCGGCGTCGATATCCACCAGCGCGCCGCCCTGTTCAATGTAATGCAACTCGCTGGCGGAAACGTGCGGATGCTGACGCGGGCTGCGCATATAGCCCGCCCAGACAAACACCGCCAACACGCCGATGCCGCCGAGCACAAAGAATGGCCATTCCCAGCCATAACGCGACACCAGCCAGCCGGAGAGCGGTGAGAATATCGCCACGGCAAAGTATTGTGCCGAGGCAAACAGCGACGATGCGCGTCCGCGCTCTGCGCCCGGGAACCACATGATGACTGCGCGGGCGTTAGCGGGAAAGCTCGGTGCCTCAATCAGGCCCAGCGCGAAGCGCAGCGCAAACATCAGCGTCAGCGCCATGGTCATGCCACTGGAAAACTCACCGACAAATCCCATCAGCAGGGTCGAAACCGACCACAGCGCCAGCGTCACGCCGTAGACCTTTTTGGTGCCGAAGCGATCGAGAATCAATCCGCCGGGGATCTGGCCGATGACATACGCCCAGCTGAAGGCCGAAAGGATCAGGCCGAGCTGGATCGCCGACAGGCCAAACTCCTGTTTGATCGCCGAGCCGGAGATCGACAGGATCGAGCGATCGGCATAAGCGACCACTGACAGGAACAGAATCAGGCAAAGGATCCAGATACGCACATGGCTGTTCTGGCTGCGGTTTTTGCGTTGCAACATAGGCTGAATTCCTTGATGGAGGAGCATCCTGCCCCGAAGCGATGATGGTCAGGAATACCGCGCAGATTTCCCTGTTCAGCAACTATAGGAAGCCAGTGTTGCTCTGGTCATTGTGCGAATGAAGGAATCCGCGCGGCGAAACGGCGCGGGTTTTGGTCGCTGACACAAAGCCAGGTGCGGTAGCGCACAAAATTTTTAATCCGTGCTGGCTTTCGCCGCGGAATGTGCGCCAGCGCTGAGAAAAGAGTTTGCGCGATCACTATGAGCAGGCAAAGCATCCATGCGCGTCGGGCAAATTGTGCGCTGCACAGCAAATTACCACGCAGCAGATTGCCAGCTCTGCTGCCGGCTCGTAGGCTGAAAATGATTTCATTGAGCCATTTTCAACACCAATGAAAAATTTATTCTAATAAACAGCTTACTCTGGAGTCTGCGATGAAAACCCTCAAGGCGATACTGTTACTTGGCCTGCTGACCAGTTCGGCCTCCGCGCTGGCGGAGAAGATTGGCGTGTCGATGGCCTATTTTGACCAGAACTTCCTAACCATTATTCGTCATGCCATTGATAAAGAAGCCAAAGCGCGCGGGCTGGATGCCCAGTTTGAAGATGCGCGCGGCGATGTCGGCCGCCAGACCGACCAGGTACAGAGTTTTATCAGCGCCGGCGTGGATGCCATCATCGTCGATCCGGTGGATTCCGCCAGCACACCACAGCTAACCCGACTGGCACAGCAGGCGAAAATACCGCTGGTGTACGTCAACCGCACGCCAGGCGATAAAACCCTGCCGCCCGGCGTAGTGTTTGTTGGTTCGGACGAACGCGAATCCGGCACGCTGCAAATGGAGGCGCTGGCTAAACTGGCGAATTATAAAGGTAACGTGGCGATCATGATCGGCAACCTGACCGATGCCGGCGCGCTGCAGCGCACCAAAGATGTCGAGCAGGTGGTGGCGAAATACCCAGGCATGAAAGTGGTACAGAAGCAGCCAGCAAACTATGCGCGCAACGAAGGCATGGACCTGATGCTCAACTGGATTGGCAACGGTGAAGCGATCGATATCGTCGCGGCCAATAACGATGAGATGGCGATTGGTGCGGCAATGGCGCTGGCAAAGAGCAATAAAAAGATTCTGGTGGGCGGCATCGACGCCACGCCGGACGGCCTGAAGGCTCTGGCGCAGGACAAGATGCAGGTGACGGTGTTTCAGGACGCCATCGGTCAGGGCAAAACCTCGGTAGACGTGGCGCAGAAGCTGATTAAAGGCGAGAAAGTGGCTTCACACGTGTGGATCCCGTTCGAGCTGGTGACCAAAGAAAATATGCAAAAATACGTCGAGCGCAGCCAGTAGCCGACGGACACTGCGGGGGCGCGATTGTGGCGAGCTGAGCTGCCTGGTGCGCATCAATGCGCACCCTACAGATATTCTGTGAGCACTGTAGGGGCGTCATTTATGGCGACCTGGATTGCCTGGTGCGCATGAATGCGCACCCTACAGATATTCTGTGAACACTGTAGGGGCGCCATTTATGGCGACCTGGTTACCGGGCGCCCTGGTGCAGGCCGACGCAACCATCACTCGCGCAGTATCGCCATGACGATAATGTCGTGGTACTCGCCCTCGCGCAGGCAGGCCTTGCGCTTCACGCCTTCCTGCTCAAAGCCCAGGCGCTGATACAGACGCAGCGCGCGCTGGTTGTCGTGAAACACTTCCAGCTCAACGCGAATCACGCCCAGCCAGTTAAAGGCATAGTCGATACCCGTGCGGATCAGCCGCTCGCCGATGCCACGACCGCTAAACGCCGGATCGACGCCAATACCAAAACTGATGCTGTGACGCGTACGCGGCCGCTGTTCGGTAAACAGCGTCAGCTCGCCCACCATCTGCCCGTCGATTTCCGCCACAAAACCGATATAGCCTTCGCTGTCCATACGCTCGAATTTTTTCTGCCAGGTGGCGACGCTGGGAAACGGCAGCTGCGTGGTCCAGCGATACACCTCGGGATGACTGTATAAACGTTGATAGGCGGCGGCATCGCCCGGTTCGCGTCCGCGAATCTGCAAATCCATGTCGATAATCCCTGTTCAGTTGCACTAAGCTGTTAACTCTCACCGATCGGAAAGAGTGGCCTTATGTTGTATCGTCGTTTTGAACGTTTTATCAATATTTTTCAGGATGCCCCCACCGATTCCCCACCCGCCAGAGTGTGGCCGTTTTACCTCTATTATCTGCGTCAGGTGTGGCCAAGTTTTGTCGCGCTGCTGATTGTCGGACTGGCGCAGGCGCTGATCGAAGTGGCGCTGTTTAGCTATCTCAGCCGTATTATCGATCTGGTCAATCACACCACGCCCGCTACGCTGTTCAGCGATAACTGGCCGATTCTGCTGTGGATGGCGGCGGTGGCGCTGGTGCTGCGGCCGGTGGTGATCGCGCTGCACGATATGCTGGTGCATCAAAGCATTAACCCCAGCATGACCAGTATGATTCGCTGGCAGCATCACAACTATGTGCTGCGGCAGAGCCTCAATTTCTTCCAGAACGATTTTGCCGGCCGTATCGCCCAGCGCATCATGCAAACCGGTAACTCGCTGCGTGACTCGGCGGTTCAGCTGGTGGATGCCATCTGGCACGTGGTGATTTACGCCGTGACCTCACTGGTGCTGTTCGCGGAAGCTGACTGGCGCCTGATGATTCCGCTAATCGTCTGGATTGTGGCGTACAGTTTGTCGCTGCGCTTCTTTGTGCCGCGCGTTAAGCAGCGCTCGGTGGTGTCATCCGAGGCGCGCTCGAAGCTGATGGGCACCATCGTTGACGGTTATACCAACATCGCTACCCTGAAACTGTTTGCCCATAACGATCTGGAAAAACGCTACGCGCGCGACGCCATTCAGGAGCAGACCGACAAAACCCAGCATGCCAGCCGCATGGTGACCAGCATGGATATCACGCTGTCGACGCTCAATGGCCTGCTGATTGTCAGCACCTCCGGCCTCGCGCTGTGGCTGTGGAGCCAGTCGCTGATCAGCGTAGGCGCCATCGCGCTGGCCACCGGGCTGGTGATTCGCCTGGTGAACATGTCCGGCTGGATCATGTGGGTGGTGAACGGCATCTTCGAAAACATCGGCATGGTGCAGGATGGCCTGAACACCATTGCGCAACCGCTCAGCGTGCAGGATGCGCCGCAGGCGAAAAAGCTGCAGGTGATGCGTGGCCAGATCCGCTTTGAGGATGTGCGTTTTGACTACGGCGGCGGCCGCCAGGTGATTAACCGCCTGAATCTCAATATCAAGCCTGGCGAGAAAATCGGTCTGATTGGCCCGTCCGGCGCCGGTAAATCGACGCTGGTGAACCTGCTGCTGCGGCTGTATGACATCAACGGCGGGCGCATCCTGATTGACGATCAGGACATCGCGCAGGTCACACAGGCGAGCCTGCGCAGTCAGATTGGCATGATCACCCAGGATACGTCGCTGCTGCACCGCTCGATTCGCGAAAACCTGCTGTACGGTCGTCCGGATGCCAGCGAAGCCGAACTGCAGGCGGCGATTGTGCGCGCCCGCGCCGACGAGTTTATCCCGCTGCTCTCCGATCCGCAGGGCCGTACCGGGCTGGATGCGCACGTCGGCGAGCGCGGCGTCAAACTCTCTGGCGGCCAGCGCCAGCGCATTGCCATCGCCCGCGTGCTGCTGAAAGATGCGCCGGTTCTGATCATGGATGAAGCCACGTCGGCGCTCGACTCTGAAGTGGAAGCGGCGATTCAGGAGAGCCTGGAGACGCTGATGCAGGGCAAAACGGTGATCGCCATCGCCCATCGCCTGTCGACCATCGCGAAAATGGACCGGCTGGTGGTGCTGGAAAATGGCGGTATTGTTGAGATGGGTAACCATCACGAACTGCTGGCGCACGGCGGGCTGTACGCGCGCCTGTGGCAGCATCAGACCGGCGGATTTGTCGGCGTCGATTAATCGCCGCGCCGGTAAGGCAGGGCGTCGCGCGCTTCCTGTGCCCAGGCGTGTACCCCTGCCCGCTCCTGCTGCAGAAAATCCCCGACCGCATCACGCAGCCCCGGATGGCACAGATAGTGCCAGGAGTGGGTGAGTTGCGGTTCAAAGCCGCGCACCAGCTTGTGCTCGCCCTGCGCACCGGCATCAAAGCGCTGCAGCCCTTCGGCGATGGCGAAATCCATGCCCTGGTAGAAACAGGTCTCGAAGTGCAGCCGGTCAAACTCCGCCAGACAGCCCCAGTAGCGGCCATACAGCGTGTCGTCATCCATCAGACAGAAGGCCATGGCGGCGGGCTGCTGCTGTAGCGTGGCGATCACCACGCGAATCGCCTGCGGCATCCGCTCCGCCAGCAGGCTGAAGAAGGAGCGCGTCAGATAGGGACGCTGGCCGCGCACCGCGTAGGTGTTGGCGTAGCAGGTATACACAAAATCCCACTGATCTTCACGCAGCTCATCGCCGCGATACCAGTTAAACGCAAAGCCGCTGCTGGCCACCTGTTCACGCTCTTTGCGCAGCTGCTTGCGTTTGCGCGACATCAGCGTGTCGAGAAAGTCGTGAAAATCGCGGTAGCCGCGATTGTGCCAGTGATACTGCACGCCGAGACGCGCCAGCCAGTCCGGCTGGGTTGCCAGCAGCGCGTTGGCGTGCGGCGTGGTGAAGTTGATATGCGCCCCGCTTAAGCCGTGCCGCTGCAACGCATCGGGCAGCGCTTCCAGCATCGGGATGATGGCCGTCTCGTCGCCCAGCAGACGCGCACCGGTCACCGGGCTGAACGGAATGGCGCCGAGCCATTTGGGGTAATAGGCGATGCCGGCACGCTGGCAGGCATCGGCCCACGCGTGATCGAACACATATTCGCCCCACGAGTTGCGTTTACGGTAGCCCGGCAGCGCCGCACGCAGCCTGCCGTCTTCGCGCCACAGCAGATGATCCGGCTGCCAGCCGTTTTCCGCGCGCACGCTGCCACTCTCCTCCAGCGCGAGCAGGAAGGCGTGACGTAAAAAAGGTTGATTGTCAGGTAACAGCGCATCCCATTCGGCAGCGGTGATCTCCGCCAGCGATGACAGGTGAAGCAAAGGCATTGGTGGCTCCCGGCCAGCTTAAGGCGAATGCCTAGTTCAGCAGGTTTTGCCGCCGTGCGAAAGGTGCGGCGCACTGAATGTAAAGCGGGTCGTTGCGCCATGCTGCGCACATTGCTGTCGCGGCCCGTGCCACGATTTTTCACTTCGCCTGTGTATACTCACCCTTTTCCTTGCAGGAAATGCCATGGATCGTCTTGATTGTGATCGCATGTTTGTCGCCGTACTCGAAGTCGGCAGTTTTGCCGGTGCCGCCGCCCGGCTCGGCACCAGCAGCGGCCAGGCGTCAAAGCTGGTGTCGCGTCTGGAGCAGCAGCTTGGCGTGCAGCTGTTCAAGCGCAGCACACGGGCGCTGTCGCCCACCGAGATCGGCCGCGCCTATTACGAGCGGGTGAAAACCCTGCTGGAGGCGTTCGACGCGCTGGATGCCACGGTGCAGGAGAATGCCCGCTCGCCCACCGGCCGCCTGAAGATTAGCGCACCCGGCACCTTCGGCACCGCGGTGCTGGCCAGCGTGCTGGTGGCGTTCGCGCGTCACTATCCGCTGATTGAGCTGGACGTCAACTTCTCCGA
This sequence comes from gamma proteobacterium symbiont of Scutellera amethystina, assembly GCF_059730845.1. Taxonomy (NCBI): domain Bacteria; kingdom Pseudomonadati; phylum Pseudomonadota; class Gammaproteobacteria; species gamma proteobacterium symbiont of Scutellera amethystina. Next base: position 209,581 of record NZ_AP035935.1, on the reverse strand, counting down.
CCGCGCCGTGAATATCGTCGATGAAGGCTTCGATATGGCGATCCGCATCGGCAAGCTGGACGACAGCAGCCTGATTGCGCGCCGTCTGGGCGAGGTGCCAATTCGCCTCGCCGCCGCGCCCGGCTATCTGCTGCAGCACGGCACGCCGCAGCACTGGCGCGATCTGGCGACGCATCAGTGCATCAGCGATACCAACTTTCGCGATCCGTGGCACTGGCCGTTCGTCACGCCGTGCGGCGACAGCGTCAGCATGCCGATTCGCGGCCGCCTTTGCTTCTCCAATACCGAAGCCTGCCTGCAGGCGGCGCTGGCCGGCCTCGGCATTGCACGTCTGCCCGGTTTTATCGCTGCACCGGCGCTGCAGCGGGGCGAAATCGTCACGCTGCTGGAGGACTTTGCGCCGCCAGCCATGGGCCTGTTTGCCCTGTATCCGCCCGCGCGCCATCTGGCGCAGAAAACCCGCCTGCTGATCGACTTTCTGGCCGAGCACTTCCGCCTGCATCCGCCCGGCTGATTCCTTCCATTCTGGAAACAATCAAAGCCGTTTTGCCCGGATTATCAGCATAACGGCAGCACGGTAAGCTGCTGACATCACTTTAGAGGAGCAGAGCGATGTTGGTAAACGGTAAGTGGAGCGCAGAGTGGCATCCGGTTCAGGCCACCGATAAACAGGGTGGCTTTGTACGCCAGACTTCCAGCTTTCGTCACTGGATTAGCGCCGATGGCAGCAGCGAATTTGCCGCCGGGCCGGATCGCTATCATCTGTACGTCGCGCTGATCTGCCCGTGGGCCTCGCGCACGCTCATTGCACGCAGCCTGAAAGGGCTGGAGCAGATTGTCAGCGTGTCGGTGGTTGAGCCGCAGCTTGGCGCGCAGGGCTGGCGCTTCGGCGATTATCCCGGTGCCGATCGCGACCCGCTGAACAACGCTGAGTATCTCCACCAGCTGTATACGCGCGCCGACGCCGACTTCACCGGGCGCGCCACCGTGCCGGTGCTGTGGGATAAAAAAACCCAGACCATCGTTAACAATGAGTCGGCGGATATTCTGCGCATGTTCAACAGCGGCTTTGGCGATCTGGCAGACAACCGGCTCGATCTCTACCCTGAGGATCTGCGCCCGGAGATCGACGCGCTGAACGCAACGATCTACCCGCGTCTCAATAACGGCGTTTATCGCACCGGTTTCGCTACCACCCAGGTGAGCTATCAGCAGGCGTTTAATGAGGTGTTTGAGCAGCTGGATGAGCTGGAGCAACGGCTGAAAGATGGCCGCACTTTTCTGCTGGGTGAACGACTGACCGAAGCCGATATCCGCCTGTTCGTGACCCTGATACGCTTTGACGTCGCCTATCACGGCCTGTTCAAATGCAACCTGCGCCGCCTGCGCGATTACCCGCTGCTCGATCGTTATCTGAAGAGTGTGCTGGCGGTCTCCGGCGTGCGGCAAACGGTGAACATCGACCACATCAAACAGGGCTATTATTCGATTAAAGCGCTGAATCCCAACGGCATCGTGCCAGCGGGACCGGATATGGCGGACTACGGTTTTTAAGGAGCAGGGCAATGGCAAAAGCGTTAGTGGTGTTTTTACATGGCGTCGGCAGTAATGGCGCGGATTTGGCGGTGCTGGGGCAACACTGGTCAGCGCTGCTGCCCGACGTGGCATTTGCCGCGCCCGATGCGCCCTTTCCCTTTGAACACGCCATGGGCTATCAGTGGTTCAGCCTGACCGGCATCACGCCGGAAAACCGTCCGGCACGCGTACGGGCTGCGCGCGACGCCTTTGACGCCACGCTGCAGCAGCTGATGGCGCAGCACGCGATGGCCGGCGCGTGGCAAAAGGTGATTCTGGTGGGATTCTCGCAGGGCTCGATCATGGCGCTGGATGCGCTGGCCTCCGGACGCTATCCGCTGGCTGGTGTGGTGGCCTTCTCCGGTCGCCTGGCCTTTGACGAGGCGCTCACGCCGCCGCCGCATGCCTCCGCGCTGCTGATTCACGGCAAAGCCGATGAGGTCATCCCGTTCAGCGAAACCGTCTCCGCCGCGCAGCGCCTGCAGAGCGCGGGCGTCGCGGTCACCGCACAGTATGAACCCACCACCGGTCACACCATTTCCAGCCACGGCGCGATGCAGGCAGCGGCCTACATCGCCCAGTGCCTGCAGGATTAAGGCCAGTAGCGCTGCAGCGCCTGCCACGCCTGACGCGCGGCCGCTTCCGGCGGCTGTGCTTTGAGGCGATCGTTAAAAACTTCGATGCCCACCGGACCGCGATAGCCTGCACTTTTCAGCTTATCGACAAAGCGTTCCACTTCAATGATGCCGTCGCCGGGCAGTAAGCGCTGATGGCGCGCATAATCACTCAGCGCCTGCTTTTCCTGCGGCGGCATCTGCGCCATATCACACAGCTGCACTTCATAAATGCGGTCGGCCGGAATGCCGTCGAGCTGAGAGGCATCGCCACCGCGTGCGCAGATGTGGAACAGATCGACCACCAGCCCGATATTGGGCTGATCCAGCCGCTGCAAACGCTGCCACGCCAGCGGCAGCGTATTGTCGACGCTGCACCACGCCATCGGTTCATACATGATGCGCATGTTATAGCGCGCGGCTTCCGAGGCCAGCCAGCGCAGATCTTCATCAATGCGCTCCGCAACGCAGTCTTCGCGCGTGGTTGCCGGCGCCTGAATGGTATCGCAGCCCAGCGATTGCGCGACGCGAATGAAATCACGCAGTTCGGCGCGCTTTTGCAGCCGTTCGCTGTCCGGCGCGCCGGTAAAGTCACGCAGCACCTGCAGATTGGTAAAGCCCAGGTTCAGCTGCGCGGCCAGCGCCGCCGTGTGCTCAGTAACCTCTTCCCGCCACATTTCAACCTGATCGAACCCGGCGGCACGCGCCGCCTGCAGCTTTTGCGCCGATTCACCGTTTAACAGCACCAGGTTAAGGAATTTCGGGTTTGCAGACATCAACAGCTCCTTAATCATCCGGATAAAGCGGTGACAGAGGCTGTGCGCCACCCGCACAGCATCCTGATCAGTATCCCCCTCTTAAGGGTGATTTCAAGCGTGTCGTTTAGCCCAGCAGGTTCACCACGGCGAAACCGGCAAAGGTCATCAGCAATGAACCGATGACATGCACCATCACGCTCGACATTGCCCACAGGTATTTTCCTGATTGTAGCAACACCACGATCTCGGCCGAGAAGGTCGAAAACGTCGTCAGCCCGCCGCACAGGCCGGTGACGATCAGCAGTTTCCATACGGGATCGATGTGCGGATTGCGCACAAACCACGCCATCGCCGCGCCAATAATAAAGCCACCGACCAGATTAACGATCAGCGTACCTGGCGGCAGGTTGGGGAATAACGTATTGAAACGCAAAGAGATAAGCCAGCGCAGCGTGCAACCGATGGCACCACCGATCATGACCGCGAACAGCGACTTCAGCATAGTCTGGAGCTCCTGAATTGAGATACGCGCAGGGCCGCGGCAGGACAGAAACTACACCTGACACACCGCCGTCTCCCGCGCAGGGATAAGCAAGTTGCCAGGCGTCATCAGCCGTCTGTAACCAGAGGGCGGTTGGGTAAGGTGGCACGCCATCACCTCAGAGGCACGATAATACGCTGGCGCGGCGGAGGTGACAATATTCACCTGCCGTCAGCGTATCGTCGGGAACAATTATGTTTTACCGTGGCAGACATCATCAGCGAGGAGATTCCGATGCGTACCCTGATTTTTGATACTGATATCGGCGTGGATGACGCCTTTGCGCTGGCGTATGCGGCGCGCACGCAGCAGCTGCTGGGCATCACCACGGTGTTTGGCAATGTCGCGGTTGGCCAGGCGGTAAAAAACGCCCGGCTGTTCTGTGCAAAGATGAACATCAGCGCGCCGGTGTATCGCGGCTGTTCGCGTCCGCTGGCGCTGGCCCCTTCCGCACCGGCCATCCTGCACGGCGCAGACGGTCTCGGCGATGCCTTCGATAACCCGTATAGCGATGTCGCCGACAGCGCGGTACAGTTCATCATCGACAGCGTACGCGCGCAGCCGCACGCGATTACCCTGGTGGCAATCGGGCCGCTGACCAATATCGCCTGTGCCATCAACCAGGCGCCAGACATCATTCCGCTGGTGAAAGAGCTGGTGATCATGGGCGGCGCGTTTGGCACCGACGGCCACGCCGGCAACGTGACGCCGTTCGCTGAGTTCAATATCTGGAAAGATCCGCATGCCGCCGATCAGGTGCTGGCCTCGGCGCTGCCGGTGGTGATGCTGCCGCTGGATGTGACGCACAAGGTGCTGATCAGCGGAGAGGAAGTGCGCCAGCTAAATCAGCCGGTGTTAAGTGCCATCTGCCGGCCTTATCTGGCTTACAGCCTGCAAAAAGAAGGATTTGATGGCATGGCGCTGCACGATACCCTGACGCTGTCGTGGCTGGCGCTGCCGCAGGCGTTCAGCGTGACGACAGCGCCGGTGCGCGTGGTGACCGAAGGCATCAGCCGCGGCCAGACGCTGCAGCGCGTGAGCAACCTCGCCTCGCGCGACGATCCGTTCGCCGGCCTGCGCGCCCAGCGGTTGTGTCTGGGCGTCGATGCCGAGGCGGTACGGCAACATTTTTTTGCCACGCTGCGCGCCTGACACTCTCTCTAGCGGGCGAAATGGATGACGCCTTTGATCAGCTCAGGGTTGTTGATCACCCCGGGCTCAAAAGTCTCGGCCAGCGTCGAGAAGTCGTAATGGCGGTTGAGCATCATATCGGCCCGCAGCTGACCGCTGGCCATCAGGGCGCGCACTTTGTCGAAGTCTTCCCGCGTGGCGTTGCGGCTGCCCAGCAGCGTGGTCTCCTTTTTGTGAAACTCGGTGTCGGGGATCACCAGATCGCCTTTGTGCAGGCCAACAAACACGATGGTGCCGCCGTGACGAATCAGCTGCACGGCGCTGTTCATCGCCGCCGGACTGCCGGTGGCGTCAATCACTTTGGCGGCCAGCCGCCCGCCAAACTCTGCACGCAGCGCGGCGATAAAATCATCGGCCAGCGGATCGATCGTCGCCAGCTGCAACTGCTGCGCAACGTGCGCGCGCCGCTGAGCGCTGGTATCGGCCACCACCACCTGTGCACCGGCTGCGGCGGCAATCGCCGCGACGCCCAGGCCAATCGGTCCGGCCCCGACCACCAGCACCTGCTCATCGGCGACCAGCGCCGCGCGTCGCACCGCATGGGCGCTGATGGCAAAGGGCTCGATCAGTGCCGCTGCTTCAGGCGCCACATCGTCAACCGCCAGCAAATTAGTGTCCGGCACGCTGAGAAACTCGCAAAAACCCCCGTCCTGATGCACGCCAATCACTGAAATCTGTTCACAGCAGTTGGTTTTGCCGCTTAAGCAGGCGTCGCAACGCTGACAGGCCACGTAAGGAATCAGCGCCACGCGCTGCCCTGGCTGAAATCCCTGCGCCGCCGCGCCCAGCGCCACCACTTCACCGCACAGCTCATGACCGAGCACGCGCGGATAGGAGAAAAACGGCTGATTGCCGGCCCAGGCGTGAATATCGGTGCCGCAAATGCCGGCGGCAATCGGTTTGATCAGGACTTCGTGCGCGGCAGGCGTCGGTACGCTGCGCTGCTGCCACACCATGCTGCGCGGTTCGGCGACCACCAGCGTTTTCATGTTCGTCATCGTTTCCTCCTGGGCTGTTCACGCAGTTATGGCGAAAATCGACCGCGGCGGGAGGTTGCGCTGTGCGAAGTGTGAGGCAGCGCGATTTTTTTGGGCTTTGTGTGGTTTTTAATGCATAAAAAACCGGAGGGCCGTATGAGCCGAAGCCAGAATCTGCGCCAGAACGTCATCAATCAAATGCTGGAAGCCATTGCCCGCCGCCATGTGCGCTCGCCGTTGCCTCCGCAGGCAGCGCTCGCCGAGATGTTTAATATCAGCCGCACCACGGTGCGCCACACGCTGCAGCATCTGCATCAGCGCGGCGTGCTGGAAAAAGTGGCTGAGACCTACGTCATCGTGCGCGATCCCTGCGAGGAGGATGGGTTTAGCGTACTCAGCCCACCGATCGACCAACAGGCGGTGCAGTTTGAGCAGGCGTTTTTTAACCTGATTAACCAGCGTTTGCTGATGCCGGGCGATAGCTTTACCGAGCTGCAGCTGGCGCAGCAGGTGCGGGTCAGCCCGGTGGTGGTGCGCGAGTTCCTGCTGCGCTTTATGCGTTATAACCTGCTGGAACCGGTTAAGCGCGGCCACTGGCGAATGAAGAAATTCGATCAGGAGTACGCCGAAAAGCTGTTTGAACTGCGCGAAATGCTGGAAACGCACGCGCTGACCCGCTTTCTTAACCTCGCCGCCGGTGATGAACGCTGGGTGCAGGCGCACGATCTGCTGGATCGTCATCGCGCGCTGCGCGACACCATCGCCAGCAACTACCGCCAGTTTGCCGCGCTGGATAAAGAGATGCATACGCTGATTCTCTCCGCCGCCAACAATCCGTTTTTCAACCAGTCACTGGAAATTATCTCTGTGATTTTTCACTCGCATTATCAGTGGGATGAAAGCGACCTGAAACAACGCAACATCGTCGCGCTGGAGGAGCATATGGCGATTCTCACCGCGCTCATCAGCCGCCAGGATGTGGACGCGCTGTGCGCGCTGCATGCGCATCTCAGAACCGCCAAACACTCAATGATCCGCTCTATCCGGCAGTACAATTAAAAACCGATTAAAAACCACAAAGCATAAGCGCCCGCACGAATCAGAAACATGTTTGCAACATCTCCCGCGGTTTACTTCTAGTCTCGAAGGCAGCCCCTTAGGGCAGCCCGTTTCGCTGCCGCAGGAACCCCAAGACTGATAACGATAAGTACCCGAACCTGGGAGGTTGCAATGGAAAATACATCAACACGCGGCGGCACCACCGCGCCAGCACCCGAGCACGCCGGGCAGGATTATGTGCCGGCGCGCGCCGATGTGGTGCGCTCTCCGCGCATCCGTAAGATTCAAATCACCGCCATGCTGTTGCTGCTGTTCGCCGCCATCATCAACTACCTTGACCGCAGCTCGCTGTCGGTAGCTAACATGACCATCCGCGAGGAGCTGGGCTTATCGGCCACCGAGATTGGCGTGTTGCTGTCGGCGTTTTCGCTGGCCTACGGTTTAGCCCAGCTGCCGTGCGGCGCGCTGCTCGATCGCAAAGGCCCGCGCATTATGCTGGCCATCGGCATGTTCTTCTGGTCACTGTTCCAGGCGGCGGCCGGGCTGGTGCATAACTTCACGCAATTTGTGCTGGTGCGCATCGGGCTGGGCATTGGCGAAGCGCCGATGAACCCGTGCGGCGTGAAGGTGATCAACGACTGGTTCAACATCAAAGATCGCGGTATGCCGATGGGGATGTTTAACGCGGCGTCGATGATTGGTCTGTCGGTGGCACCGCCGATTCTGGCGGCGATGATGCTGGTGATGGGCTGGCGCGGCATGTTTGTCACCATCGGCGTGCTGGGCATGTTTCTCGCCATTGGCTGGTATCTCACCTATCGCGACCGGGATAACAACAAGCTGAGCGGTGAAGAGATTCACTATCTGCAGGCGGGCAGCGTGGCGTCACGCAAAGAGCCGCTGAGTTTCGCCGAGTGGCGTGGGCTGTTTAAGCAGCGCACCATGTGGGGCATGATGATTGGCTTCAGCGGCATCAACTATACCGCGTGGCTGTACATCGCCTGGCTGCCGGGCTATCTGCAGTCGACCTATCATCTGGACCTGAAAAGCACCGGCCTGCTGGCCGCCATTCCTTTCCTGTTCGGCGCGGCGGGCATGCTGCTCAACGGTTACGTGGTGGATGCGCTGGTGCGTCGCGGTTTCGACGCGGTGAAAGTGCGCAAGGTGTCGATTGTCAGCGGCATGCTGCTCTCCGCCGCCTTTACCACCTTTGTGACGCGCGCCACCGACACCACCAGCGCGGTGACGCTGATTGGTATGGCGCTGTTCTGCATTCACTTTGCCGGTACCTCATGCTGGGGCCTGATCCACGCTAACGTCACAGCGCGCATGACGGCGTCAGTGGGCAGTATCCAGAACTTTGCCAGCTTTGTTTTCGCCTCTTTTGCGCCAGTAATTACCGGCTGGGTGCTGGATACCACCAAATCGTTCAGCCTCGCGCTGATGATATGTGCTGGCGTCACGGTGGTCGGCGCGCTGGCTTACCTGCTGCTGGTCAGAAAACCGATCACCGATGGGGTGTAACACCAGGGTTTCTGCTTAATGCTCTTCTCCGGGTGCGCAGGTTATGCGCACCCTTTCTTCATCCGCCCGCCACACCTATTCCAGCCGCCGCGTTATCGCCTGATTCTGCATCTGATCAGATAAATTAAACTGCATGATGGCAATTACTATCCAGCACTATTAAGCCCGAAATAAGGAAAATATACTGCTAAACACGCCGGTAATAGTTATTATTTTAAGACAAAACTCAAAGACGAATATTATAAATTACCACCCTCAGTGCATTATTATCCATTAATGCATTAACGAAGGTTAATTAATTAGCCACAGTAAACTTTTGTGGATTAGATCAAAGTTTGACCGGATAATTTAACTTACCGTTCAGTCACTATTAATGTTCAGGTATGAGCGTGGTGACCAAATGGATTTACAACGCAAGGCCCTTTTTATCTCTTTTGATGCCGTGGCATTATCGGGTATTACGGTAGAAGCCACTAAAATTGCCGTTCGTTTACGCGAGCAGGGAATCAACTCCTTTCTTGATATCGGCTACGACATAAAAATTGATAAGGGAAACTTCGGACGCCCCTATTCCGAAAATGAAATTAATTCGCTAAAGCATCATTTTACCTTAGTCCGGCATGATGAAATCCGTCAGGTGGAAGGTTATAACCCGGCCTTCCTGCAATATATTCATGACGTACTGATTAATCATAGCCAGACGCTGGATGCCGCCGCAGAAAAAATCCTGGTGCAGCAGACGGAAAAGATGGCACAGGCGGTGGCAAACGCGCTGTGCGCAAAATGGCAGGCGCTGGATATCAATTATTTAATCATTGAGAACGGGACGCTGCCGGATAATATTATTTTTACCCGCGCGCTCTATCTGGCGATTGCGCAATACGGCGCCGCTAAACAGCTCGGCCGGTTTGTGTTGTGGCGCGACCATGACCTGATGTGGAACAGCGAATCCACTTCATCGCGTTACGGCAGCGCGCCCTGGCCACATGCCGTCAGGCCGCAGCCCTCGCCGCATATTACCTACGTCACGCTGAACCAGGCACTGGCCTCACAGCTGGCGGCCTGGTGCGAACATCAGGTCGAAATCGAGGTGATGCGTAATACCTATCCTTTTGACCCGAGCCATCCGCGCAAAGATTTACGCCGCCAGTTTGGGTTGCTGGCGCAGGACAAGGTGATTGCCCGCACCACGCGAATTATTCCGGCTAAGCGACTCGATCGGGATATTCACCTGTTGCATGCGCTGAACAGTGAACTTATCGCGCAGCATCAGCCACAGCGCGTTTATTTAATGGTCGCCGGCGATCCGCTGGAAGACAGCGTGCATTATCACGCATTGAAGCAGTTAATTAGCCGGTTCCAGCTGGAGCGTTACGTCATCTTTTTTGGCGCGTTAAATCACGACTTCATGGAGCGTAATCCACAGGCCACCACCATTCAGGATCTTTATCACGCCTGCGATGTGGTGTCGTTTTTAACCGCATGGGATTACGACAGCTACGGTAATCCGATTGGCGAGGCGATCAGCCATCAGCGTTGTTATATCGCCACCCGCTATGAATATTATCACGAGGTGTATGGCCAGTACGGTTTTGAAGGCGAACTGATGGCGATTTCCGCCAGCCATGATGGCCTGCCGGATGCCGATTTTATTCAGCGCGTCAGTGCCTTATTACAGGATGACGCACGCCGCGACGCCATCGCCACGCGCAATTATCAGAAAGGAAAATCCCTGCTGTCGGATCACATCTTCCGGCAGATATTTAATGTGTAGTTAAGGAGTGACTATGGATAACCGTTGTTTTATTTCTGTCGTGCTGCCGGTTTATAACGAGGCAGCACGTATTAACGCGGTGCTGGAATCAATATTGCAGCAGCGTTCACCCGGCGGATTGTTTAATTTTGATAATCTGGAAGTGATCATGGTGGATAATAATTCCACCGATAATTCGGTCGCGCTGATTGAAGCCTTTGCCGCGCAGCATCCGCAGCTGACAATTCATCAGCTGCAGGAGACGGTGCAGGGCGTCTCTTCGGCGCGGAAAAAAGGCATGGATTTCGCCTCACAGCGCGCCGGTCTGCGCGACGAGGCCAGCGGTTTTCAGCGCAAGCACTACATTCTTTCGGCCGATGCGGACTGCACCGTTGATGCGCTGTGGATCGACGAACTGGTCGGCACCATGATTGCGCAAAACGGCGATCTGGGCACCTGTAACTACTACTACGAAACCGCGGATTTCCACGAGCGCCCGCGGCTGTATACGGAGATTGATAAAACGCTGCGCTGCCGCCACGCTTCCTTCTCCCTGTTTGGCGGCTTTCCGGACGGCAAAGGCTTTGGCGTCGAAAAGCAGCTGTACGACGAAGTGGGCGGCATCGAGATTTTTTACCAGCTGAAAAACGGTGAGTTTGTTGAACATCTGTCAGACGACTGGGATTTTGGCATCAAGGTGATCGCCGCCGGCGGCAAACCGGTGTATGCGCCCAACTCCCGCGTGCAGATCAACAGCCGCCGGGTGGATAACCTGCTGCACGAAGTGATTGAAGGTGTGGCCTACGGCCATAACGGCACCATCATCATGAAAGATGTGCGACCCACGCTCACCGCACTGACGCCGTTCACCGATGTCAGCGCAGAGCAGGCGCAGCAGGCGTGGCACTACTCGATTAAAGATTACGTGCCAAAAAATCTGGTGCTGCCGGTGCTGCTGAATCCGTCGCTGCTGCGCGACAACGCCGCGGTGATTAATTTCTTCACGCCAGAGGTGGCTGAACGCCTGTTCGCCCGCATTCACAGCATGATGCAGGAGATGAGCGTGACCGATTTCCTGCCGATTCACAGCTACAAAACCCCGGCGTTTCGCCTCTATTTTGAATTCCGCCATGAGCTGTTTGCCGCGCTGCGTCGTGCCGTCGGCGCAGAGATTGGCGAGCCACCGCCGCTGCCGGCCTGCTTTGCCCAGGTGACGGAAAATGATTTCGCCCGCTTTGTCTGGTATTACTGCGAAGATCGCGAATCCGGTGAGGCGCATAACTACTTTGCAAACGGCGGGGTATTCTGATGCGTGCTGCCTGGCTGCAATCCCTGCAGGATATCGATCGTCACTATCCTCGCCCGGCCATATGCGAGGTGCTTAGCCGGCCGGAAAACGCCGATTTGCTGGAATACGTGGTGCATGATCCTTTTGGCTGCCATGTGTTTCCCGGTGATATCGACGATTTTCCGCTGCCGAATTTTTTCCGCGCCATGCAGCACAGCCTGAGCCATGCGCCGCAAATTCATCTGTGGGCGTATATCCCCACCTGCCGCTACAAGTGCCACTTTTGCCAGTTTCCTACGGTGATTGTAAATCCGCAGTCGCCGCGCGCGCCTGAGCTGTTCCGCGATATCGTCGATCGCAACATTCAGGAGGCGAAACTGTGGCTGGCGCAGTTGCCGGCGCTGGGTGAAGTGCCGGTGGGTGAGTTCAACCTGTTCGGCGGCACGCCCTCGCTGCTGCCACCGGATGAGCTGCGGCGCTTAATGGATTTTTACCGCAACCATTTCAACTTCCGCGAGGCCACGCTGCGCTTCGAAGGCGAGCCCGGCACGCTGACGCGCGAATTCCTCGCGCAGCTGCGTGAACTGGGCTTCAGCAAACTGTCGTTTGGCGCGCAGTCATTCTCAGACCGCCTGATCAAAGGCTGTGGTCGCCTGCACAGCGCGGATGCCTGCTACAAGGTGATTCGTGATGCGCGCGAGCTGGGCTTCGCCCTGGTCAGCGTCGATCTGATGTATGGCCTGCTGGGACAAACGGTGGATGACGTGCGTGACGATCTGCAGCAGGCGCGCGCGCTTGACCTGTCGCATCTGGTGTTCACCAAGCTGCACATGAAGCCGTTCGCCGAGAGCCGCACCGGCGTGTCGGCGGAGGGAGAAAATGCCTGGCAGCGTAAGAATGCGGCGATGCCCAGTCTGGGTCAGCAGTATCAGATGCGCGCGCTGGCCGAGCAGTGGCTGGATGGCGATTACCTTGAACATCCCACCATGTATTTCCACCATCGCAGCGCACCGCCGGAGAAGTGGAAAGCGATCATTACCGATCTCGACCAGCAGGCACCGGAAGTGGCGATTGGCCTTGGCGGCAGCTCCAAATGTGCCGGCGCGGAGCTGATTAACCTGACCGACTACGCCGATTATCAGCGCGCACTGGATAACGGTGAGCTGCCGATCGCCTCGGTGCGCGGTATGTCGCCGGATCAGCAGGCCATCAACGGCTGCAAGATGGCGCTGTCAACGCTGATTCCGCTCGACGATGTGCTGTTTCAGCAGAAGTTTGGCGTCAGCCTGTTTGCCCAGCCGACCATCGCCCGTGCGCTGCGTGAGTTGCAGCAGCGCGAGTTAGTGCACAGCGATGGCCGCTACGTCACGCTCACCCCCGCCGGCCGCGTGCTGGTAGAAGCCATCATCAATACCCAGTTCGACTAAACCGCCCTTACCTCTCAACGGCACGCGACGGCGTGCCTGGAGCCTGTTATGTCCCAGTCTGTTTATAGCTTTTTTTATATCGCCATCGACACCGAAGCGGGCGTCACCGCTGAACAGTTTGAAACCTTCGTGCGCGAAAAAGGCGTGCATCTGCCGTGCTATCCCGGCTGGCGCTGGACGCTGTTTCGCGGTCTGCGCGGCGAGCGCGTCGATCAATACCTGATGCTGTTTGAAATGAAAGATGCGGCACAGCGCGCGCGCTTTATGCAGGATGACGGTGAACTTACCGCCGAGGCAGAGCACTTCTGGCATCTGCATCCCGACGCGGATGCGCTGCTCAGCGAGTGGCGCCAGCTGGCGACCTTCGCGCGGCGCCCGACGATTTTCACCCATTTCGATCTGCTGGCAGAGAATCCTCACAGTACGCTGTCGGGTGGCCCGCGCTTTGATGCCCGCAGCGGCACCGCGCGCATTCTCGGTACCCACTATCTGGCGCTGCGACCGGGCGTGCAGCCGCAGGAATTTGAGCAATTCATCGCGCAGAATGCCGCGCGTATCGTTGATTATCCCGGCTGGAAGTTTCATCTGCTGAAAGGCCACAGCGGCAACCGGCTGGACGGCTATGTGGTGATGATGGAGATTGAGAGTGAAGCGGCGCTGAATGTGTTTTATCCGCAGCCTGATATCGCCACCGCCAGCGCGGCTGACTTTGCGCGCGCGCACCGGGATACCAAACAGATGTATGAAGAGTGGAAGCAGCTGGCGTCCTTTTCCGGTTCGCCGCAGCTGTATACCGATTATCTCGCCGTGGCGGAATGTGGCACACTGAAGTGAGTGCTGGCGGCGCGCTCTGCTCATTGCTGAAACGCGCCGCCGGTTTTCTCCGTTACGACTGGTAGTAATACACCGCTTCAAAAGGCCGCAGGTGCGTCAATGCCCCAGGCGGCGATGCCTCACTGTAATTACTCATCAGTACCTGCCAGTTGCCTTCAACTTCCGGCAACAGCAGTGGCTGCGCACTGTGACTCAGGTTCGCCACCACCAGCAGGCTTTCACGCGGCGAATTGCGACGATAACACCAGATGTGTGACGCTTCCGGTGCCAGATCCTGATAATCGCCCTCGGTGAAGATAGCGTAACGCTTACGCAGCCGAATCAGCGTTTGGTAGCCATAGAACACCGAGTTGCTGTCGAGCAGCGCGTTAGCCGCGTTGATCAGCGTATAGTTATCCGCCACGCCTATCCACGGCTCACCCCGCGTGAAGCCGGCATTGGCGCTGCTGTCCCACAGCATCGGCGAGCGGCTGTTATCGCGCGATTTGCTGGCCAGTATCGCCAGGATTGCCGCCTCCGGCTTGCCCTGCGCCAGCCACGCAGCGTGGATGTTGTGGCTCTCGATGTCCTGATACTGCTCAATGCGGGTAAAATGAGGGTTGGTCATCCCCAGCTCTTCGCCCTGATAGATATAGGGCGTGCCCTGCATGCCGTGCAGCAGCATCGCAAAGCATTTTGCCGAGGCGATGCGCAGCGCACCTTCATCACCAAAGCGCGTGACGATACGCGGCTGATCGTGGTTACACCAGAACAGCGCATTCCACGCCACGTCGTGCATCCCGCGCTGCCACTCCGCAAAAATCGCCTTGAGCTGAACGAAGTCCGGGGCCGCCAGCGTCCATTTGTCGCCCTGGGGATAATCCACCTTGAGATGATGGAAGTTAAAGGTCATCGACAGCTCGTTTTGCGCCAGCGAAGCATAGCGCTGGCAGTTGACCAGCGTGGTCGAGGACATTTCCCCCACCGTCATCAGCCCGCGCGGCGTGAACACATCGCGGTTGAACTCCTGCAGGTAGTCATGGATGCGCGGACCATCGGTGTAAAAGCGCCGCCCGTCATGGCCGGGCAGATCGTCGCTAAAATCCTGGTGCTTCGACACCAGGTTGATCACATCAAGCCGCAATCCATCGACGCCTCGATCCGCCCAGAAATGGCACACCTGCTTTAACGCCTCGCGCACCGCCGGGTTTTCCCAGTTGAGATCGGCCTGCTCCGGCGCGTACAGGTGCAGATAGTATTGCTGACGCCGTTCGTTCCACGCCCAGGCGCTGCCGCCAAACTTAGACTGCCAGTTGTTGGGTGGCGTACCGGGCACCCCGTCGCGCCAGATATAAAAATCGACGTACGGCTGTTCACCGGCTTCGGCACGCTTAAACCAGGCATGCTCGGTCGAGGTGTGGTTGAACACCATATCCAGCACCATGCGCATACCGCGCCGGTGCGTCTCCGCCAGCAGGTGGTCAAAGTCGGCCATGGTGCCATAGGCGGGATCGATGGCGGTGTAATCCGCCACGTCGTAACCGTTATCGATCTGCGGCGACACATAGATCGGCGTCAGCCACAGCGCATCGACGCCCAGCTGCTGCAGATAATCCAGCCGCTGGATCACGCCGTTGAGATCGCCGGTGCCGCGCGCCCCGCTGTCCTGAAAACTTTTGGGATAGATTTGGTAGATCACCGCCTGGCGCCACCAGGGATATTCAGCGTGCCTGTTCATGTTGCACCTCTGCCTGGCTGATGATGGCGGTTGCCGCTTTACGTTTGGTGATGATGATGGTCAGCAGCAGCGGAACCAGAATCGCCACCAGAATCGCCAGCGAGTAAACCGTCCAGTACTGTGGCTGAATCGAGAGAATACCCGGCAAGCCGCCCACGCCGATGCCGTTGGCCATCACGCCGTTGAGGCCGCACAGCAGCGCCGCCAGCGCAGAGCCAATCATGGCGCACAGCATAGGGTAGCGGTACTTGAGGTTGACGCCGTACATCGCCGGCTCCGTTACGCCGAGCCACGCTGAAATGGCGGCCGGCACGGTGAGGTCGCGTTCAGCACGATCTTTGTTAGCGATAATGATGCCGACCACCGCAGCACCCTGTGCAATATTGGACAGCGCAATCAGCGGCCACACCGGCGTGCCGCCCATGCTCTGAATCATCTGCAGATCAACCGCCAGCGTGGTCTGATGCACGCCGGTGATCACCATCGGCGCATACAGGAAGCCAAACAGCGCGGCACCAATCGGCGCGAAACTGCCGGTCATCAGATGACGTACCGCAAAGGCGATGCCGTCGCCGATCAGACGGCCAAACGGGCCAATCAGGCTGTGGGCGAGGAAAACCGACAGCAGCAGCGCACACACCGGCACCACCACCAGCGTCAGATAGGCGGGCACGATACGTTTTAGCGCCAGTTCGATTTTCGCCAGCGCCAGCCCGGCCAGCAGCGCCGGGATCACCTGCGCCTGATAGCCGACCCGATCAATGCTGAACCAGCCGAAGTTCCACACTTCCGGCACCTGGCTGCCAATCAGATACGCATTCATCAGCTGCGGTGAAACCAGCGTAATGCCCAGCACAATCCCCAGGATTGGCGTACCGCCCAGCTTGCGCACCACCGACCAGCAAATCCCCACAGGCAAATAGAAGAAGATCGCTTCACCGATCAGCCAGAGGAAATCGTACAGCCCTTTCACACCGGGATAGAGCTGCACCAGGGTTTTATCATCCGCCACGGCAATATCGCCGAGCACGTTACGGAAACCGAGAATTAAACCGCCGCTAATTAACGCCGGTAATAACGGGAAAAATATCTCAGCAAAATGGGATAATAATGCCTCGTGCCATTTCATCTGGCTGCGCGCCGCAGATTTAATCTGCTCCTTAGAGGTCTCACTAATATTTAGTGCTTCAACTAACGCTTTATAATAAGTGTCAACTTCGGTTCCAATAATTACCTGAAACTGTCCGGCAGAATTAAAGCATCCTTTAACGCCGGGCGTGGCGCGGATGGCCTCTGGATCGGCCTTGTCGACATCCTGCAGCACAAAGCGCAGGCGGGTAATACAGTGCGAAAGTGACAGAATATTTTCCCGACCGCCCACGCGGTCAATGAGATCGTTAATGATCTCGCGACTGATGGTTTTCATTATCATCCCTTATTTCCATGCCGGAATCGGCAGTGGACGATAATACGCCGCTGCTTTTAATTTTAACTATAGCAAAGCGAGGGAATTAGTTGGCGATCACAAAAATATTTACGCAATACATCGCAGGAAAATTAACTTAACAATAATTATTTAACCTGATAACTAAATCTGCGCCATTTAAATATAAATTCGGGACATTTCGTATTGTTGAATATTTATTTAAGCGGTAGCGCGGTGGCTGTGCAACGTTCGCCACCGCGTAACAGCGTGTCAGACGATGCGGTGGCGCAGACGGCCAATCTTCTCAATTTCCACTTCGATCTCATCGCCAGGGAACATAAATAGCGGTGGCGTACGCTTTTTCCCCACGCCGCCCGGTGAGCCGGTGATGATGACATCGCCCGGTGACAGCGGACTAAACGCCGAGATGTATTCAATGATCTTCGCCACCGGATGCACCATGCTGGCCGTGGTATCGTTCTGCACTTCGCGCTGATTCAGCCAGGTTTTGATCGCCAGCTGCTGCGGGTCCGGGATGTCGTCGGCGGTGGTCATCCACGGGCCAAAGCCGCCGGTTTGCTGCCAGTTTTTGCCTGCGGTAAACCAGGTGAACTGCATGTCGCGCACCGTGGCATCCATAAAGCAGCTGTAGCCCGCTACATGCTGTAGCGCATCGGCGGCTTTTACCTGATAAGCAGCCTTGCCGATGATCACCGCCAGCTCGCCTTCGTAATCAAATTCAGCCGTGGTCGCCGGTTTCAGCAGGGGCTGCTCGTGTGCTGCCAGCGAATCGGCAAAGCGTACGAACAGCGTCGGCGCGTCGAGCGTGGCGGCAAACTCCTGGCGCTTGTCGGCATAGTTCATACCAACGCAGAAGACTTTGCCTGGGTTTTCCACCACCGGCAGGAAGCGAATCGCGCTGAAGGCATAGTCCACCGGCTCGCTCAGGTACACCTGCAGGTCACTCAGGCCACCGCGCTGTAGCAGAGTTTTCAAATCCGGACAGCTGTCGCCCAGCCGCGCACCGAGATCGATCACGCCGTCGGGTTGCACGATGCCATAACTTTTTCTTGCCTGGTCAATAAGAGAAAAACTGCACAGCTGCATGATGGCCTCAATGTTATAGAGAATTTGCGCGCAGGTTATCAAAAGCCAGACGGAAAAGCGGTATGACCTGAGGGTAAAGTAATTAATGTTTGTGAGTTTTGGTGACAGAGATGCGCAGAGGGGAACGGCGCCGGGTGATAACCACAGGTCGATCCCTGACCGCGATTATCGAGGGTTTCTGGCGGAGCGCTTAGTTTAAGGCGCCCGGCGGTACGTGTTTGAAGGTCTCAACATAAGAGCGAAACACGGAGCGGAAAAAACGTTTCATGGTGCACCTGATACAAAAATTGTTGAAGAATTACGTGAAAATTATAACGCCCGCGCATTTTTCACGCAATTATTTTTGAACCAGATCACAAAAACGCGCCCACCCCATCGTGCCAGACGTTAACGGAACAGCCCTAAGTGCTCAATCAGGATGGTGCAGCCAATGCTGATCAGTACCACGCCGCCCAGCACTTCCGCCCATTTGCCCATTACCGGACCGATAAAGCGGCCGACCAGCACACCGGTGGTCGCCATGATAGTGGTAGCCGCACCGATGGTGAGCGCGGTGAGCACAATGTTAACCTGCAGGAACGCGAGGCCAACCCCCACCGCCAGCGCATCAAGGCTGGTCGCTACCGCCGTCAGCGCCAGTACCATAAAGCCGTGGCGCTGCGGCGCTTCGCACGGCTCATCGGCCGTCTGACGGAAACCTTCCATGATCATTCGTCCGCCAAGAATGCCCAGCAGACCAAATGCCACCCAGTGATCCCACGCCATAATGTAGTGGCTGGCGGCCAGCCCGATGGCCCAGCCCACCAGCGGCGTCAGCATTTCAATGACGCCAAAAATCAGCCCTGTGCGTAATGCTTCTTTGAAGCCCGGACGATACAGCGACGCGCCTTTGCCCAGTGCTGCAGCGAAAGCGTCCATCGACATACCAAAGGCCAGAATCAGGGTTGCGATAAATGTCATGGTTTTCAGTCAATGCGGTGAAATAAGACGATTAAGCCTGCACTTTGTCCGCATATCGGGTTCAGTAATGAAAAAGTGCGCGCAGTCTAGCACGCCAACCCGCCAAAAAAAAGACAACAAAATCATGGGTTTAAGTATAGCAAAGGCTATAACTCTTAACTGCCGCTATTTCTGCAGCTAAGTGGATGGAATAGAAGAAATTTCTTAGCGCGCGCTACTGCGGGGATTGCACCGCGCCGCGGTTTTATGCGCTAATGCCCGCGCTAACTGATTTGGAATGATGCGATGAAAAACCCGTTTGAAACGCTGATCATCCCGGGCGGCATTCTGCTGCTGGGCTTTCTTTCGGCGCTACTGCTGCCCGCCCCTTCGTTTGGCGTGGCGCTGGCAAAACAGCTGCAGCAGGCTCTGCATCTGCAGGATGTGAATCAGCTGTACACCATGGTGTTCTGCGTCTGGTTTTTGCTGCTGGGTACCGTTGAGTTTTTCATTATCCGCTTCGTCTGGCGCCGCTGGTTCCAGCTGCGCTGAACGGTGTACGTGATGCATTTTTCTTCTGACGGGCGCCTGACACGGTGCCCAAATTAAAAGTCACACAAATGTAACATTATTTTTACACGATCTGGCGAAACATCAGGCAACATAAAATCCGCATAAAAAATCAATTTCGCTAAAACCTATCTTTTTCAATGCGTTAATTTGTGATCCAGCTCACCGTGTGAAATCAACCCTCTCCATTTCCCTCACACTGCCGCAACAACTACGTTACTATAACTGCCTGATTAGGGGATAAAAATCCCTTATGACAGCGCCGTCGGGCTGATTAATTCTTATGCTGAATCATTTCTGCATTTAAAAAATAAACAAACGTTTAATTCCGATACGAGAATGTTATATTCGAATGCATATGCATAACGTGCAGTTAACCGTTATCACACCTATGGCTTAAACCTGAGTCTTAACCTTTGAGAAATAGCGCAACGCGCTTGCAAAAAGCGTGGCTGTTTCGCCTGCGAACCTGTTGAGCTTCAGGGCAACAGAGAGGAGATGTCGCCTCATGAGCAACACTGCGGTAAATCTGGCGCTAGCCGCCGCTGGCATGGAAAGCACACACCTTCAGGAACGAAAAGACGTAGATGTCCTGCTGATCGGCGCAGGCGTGATGAGTGCTACCTTAGGCACCTGGCTGCAGGATCTCGAGCCAGACTGGTCGATTGAGATGGTCGAGCGGCTGGATGATGTCGCAGTCGAATCCTCTAACGGCTGGAACAATGCCGGCACCGGCCACGCGGCGCTGGCCGAGCTGAACTATACGCCCGAAAGAGCGGATGGCAGCATCGACATTGCCAAAGCGGTGGCGATTAACGAATCCTTCCAGATTTCCCGCCAGTTCTGGGCGTATCACGTACAGAAAGGCAACCTGAGTAATCCACAAAGCTTTATTCACAGCACGCCGCACATGAGTTTTGTCTGGGGCGAGGCCAACGTGGCTTTCCTGCGCAAGCGCTTCCAGGCGCTGCAGAAAAGCACCCTGTTCCGCGGCATGAACTATTCCGAAGATCGTGACCAGATCGCTGAGTGGATTCCGCTGGTGATGAACGGGCGCGACCGCAAGCAGAAAGTGGCGGCCACCTGGACCGACATGGGCACCGACGTTAACTTCGGTGAGGTGACGCGCCAGCTGATTGCTGCGCTGGAGAAGAAAGAGAATTTCCGCCTGCGTCTGCGTCAGGAAGTACGCGACATCAAGCGCCTGAGCGATGGGCGCTGGCAGGTAAGCCTGCACAACCTCGCCAGCGGTGAGTCGCGCGTGCTGACCGCGCGCCAGCTGTTTATCGGTGCCGGCGGTGCCGCGCTGCCGCTGCTGCAAAAAACCGGCATCCCGGAAGTAAAAGGCTACGCCGGTTTCCCGGTGGGCGGCTCGTTCCTCGTCACGGAAAACCCGGACGTAGTGGCGCAGCACATGGCGAAGGTGTACGGCAAAGCCAGCGTGGGCGCACCACCGATGTCGGTACCGCATGTTGATACCCGCGTACTGGATGGCAAGCAGGTGCTGCTGTTTGGCCCGTTTGCGACCTTCTCCACCAAATTCCTCAAGCAGGGCTCGCTGCTGGATATGTTCGGCGCGATGAACAGCAGTAACCTGCTGCCGATGATGCAGGTTGGGCTGAAAAGCTTCGATCTGGTGAAATATCTGGTCGATCAGGTGCTGCAGAGCGATGACGATCGTATGGAAGCGCTGCGCGCTTATGTGCCGCAGGCAAAACAGGAAGACTGGAAGCTGGTCACGGCCGGTCAGCGCGTGCAAATCATCAAAAATGATGAGAAAGAGGGCGGCGTGCTGCGTCTCGGTACCGAAGTGGTCACCTCGGCCGACGGCTCGATCTCTGCGCTGCTGGGCGCGTCACCAGGCGCCTCCACCGCAGCACCGATTATGCTGGAGCTGATGGCGAAAGTGTTCCCGGAGCAGATGCGCTCGCCAGAGTGGCAAACCAAAATCCGCGCGGTAATCCCGTCGTGGGGCCGCAAGCTGAACGGCGACGTGGCGCTGACCGAGAAGGTGCTGGCCGAAACCAGTCGCGTGCTGCAGCTGGATTACGCACCGGTCATCACGCCGGAAGCCGCCAACGACGAAGGCCGTGAAACCGCCCATGTGGTGGGCAAGTAAGCGGCGACGCCTGTCCCTTCACCGGTAAATACAGACCTGCCTGAGGCCGCAATAGCGGCCTCTTTTTTTTGATTACGGTGTCGCCTTTTGGATGACGCAATCCCTGACGGTTCAGCCAGGGATTTATTCACCAGGAAGCGCGCGTTTGTTAGCGGCACAATACATTGCACATTGCGCGATAAATCGCGCCGCTACATCAGGGTGCGTCGTACGGCTTCGTTAACTGACCAGCCCCCCATATTGTGCTCCTGCTTATCGCGCCATCAAACGCCGTGGCATCAGCTCAATAGCAGCGCGTCATAGAGCATCCAGCCGGTGGTCGCCACCAGCGACAGCGCCATTAGCGTGTTGAATGCCTGACGTTTCCACGCAATCTGCAGGTGATGGCGCAGCCGATCGCCCAGCGCTGCCCAGATTAAAATGCACGGCAGGTTGAGGGCGGCAAAGCCGAGCAGCACCGCCAGCACACCATTGCTGTTGGCGTACATCAGCGCCACGTTGGTGACCATCAGCCAGGCTTTGGGATTCACCGCCTGGAAACACACGCCGCCCAGCAGGGTCATCGGACGCGGACGTTCGCGCAGCTGCGGCGCACCGGCGCGGAAGATTTTCCACGACAGCCACAGCAAATAGCTGCATCCCACCACCGTCAGCGGCAACCGCACAGACGCCATCCAGTGCAACAGCAGCTCCAGCGCCACGCTCGCCAGCAGCATCTGTAACGCACAGCCGAGCAGGATGCCAAACAGCATCGGCAGCGTGCGCCGGAAGCCAAAATTGACGCCGGACGTGGCCAGTAACAGATTGTTCGGACCCGGTGTAATCGACATCACCGTAACGTAGCTAAAGAAGGATGGATCGAGCATGGTGCGTTTCCCTGAGAATCAACGAAACACCATGCTAATGCGCAAATTACAATGGCAACAGAGACACAAAATGACTATTGTGATGGATACAGTTAAGGCAATTTTAAATTGTACCTATCGCGCGCGGAGGCTTTTGTGTCCCTTCCTCTCTCATCCGGCCAGACGCTGTACCAGCAGCTGGCGGACAGTTTTGCCGAATCTATCCATCAGGGCACGTTGAAGCCGGGTAAGCGCCTGCCGGCCATCCGGCGCGTGGCACAGTCGCACCAGGTCAGCATCAATACCGTGCTAAGTGCCTGGCATATCCTTGAAGATCGCGGCCTGATAGAAGCCCGTCCGCAGTCGGGCTATTACGTGCGTGGCGTGCTGCCCGCGGTGACGCGACCGCTCAGGCCAATGAGCGCCAGCGTTAATGACCCCAGCACGCAAAAACTGGAACTGATCGAGCAGGTGTTCGCCGCGCAGAATCACCCCGACTACACCAATATTTCGCTGGCCTGCCCGCAGGATAGTGAGCTGTTTCCGGCGGCGAAACTGGGACGCATTACCGCCTCCCTTATTCGCCGCGATAACGACATCATTGGTCGCTACGCGCTTCCGCCGGGTAGTGAGCGCTTACGGGAGGAGATTGCGCGCCGTAGCCTGCACACCGGCCTGAATCTGACTGTCGCGGACATCACCCTGACCCACGGCTGCATGGAAGCGCTGCAGCTGGCGCTGCGTGCGGTGACGAAGCCGGGCGACTGCGTCGGGCTGGAATCGCCGACCTACTTCTTTTTGTTCCCGCTGCTGGCCTCACTCGGGCTGAAGGCGCTGGAAATCCCCACCGATCCGCAAAACGGCCTGTCGCTGGACGCGCTGGAGATGCTGCTGCAGGAGCAGCGCATTCAGGCGCTGATCGCCATGCCGGGCGCGCAGAATCCGCTGGGCTACGTGATGCCGCTGGAAAATAAAAAGCGTCTCGCGAAGTTAGTGAATACTTACCACGTTCCGCTGCTGGAAGATGGGCTGTATGACGAATTGCAGTTTGACTGGCCGCTGTCGCCGCCGGTTAAAGCCTTTGACCGCGACGGCTGGGTGATTTACTGCACCAGCTTCACCAAAACCGTCGCGCCCGATTTTCGCGTGGGCTGGACGGCTGCCGGCCGCTTCCACCCGGCGATTGCGCGGCTGAAAGCGGTATCGTCGATGACCGAATCAAAACTGCTGAGCGAAACGCTGGCCGAATTCCTCGCCAGCGGCGGTTATGATCACCATCTGCGTTCGCTGCGGCGTCGCTATGCCGCCAATCTGGATGCGGCGCGCGGCATCATTGCCCTTCATTTCCCGCAGGGCACGCGCGCTACCCTGCCGCGCGGCGGCTTTGTGTTTTGGGTCGAGCTGCCGGGTAAGGTTGACACGGTGGAGATGTTCCATCGCCTGTTGCAGGAGCAAATTTGCGTCACGCCGGGCGCGCTCTATTCACTGAGCGATCGCTATCGCCATGCGCTGCGTCTCTCCTGCTGCTATCCGTTTGATGAGCGTTACACCTGGGCACTGAAACGCACCGGCGCGCTGGCCTGTGAAATCACCGGTATCGCGCCGGGTCAGGATCAGGGCTTACCGTTGCGGCCCCAGGTGGTGTAACCCTCGCGTTCGGTCAGGCGCTCATAATAGGTTTGCACGGCGGGAAAGTCCGGATGGTCGAGCGGGGTTTCAAACCAGCGGTTCACCGCCAGGCCAACCGGAATATCGGCCAGGGTAAAGTTACGGCCCGCGACGTAGCGCCCGGTTTTTTCCAGCTGCTGATTAAGAATACCCATGGTGTGGCTCCAGCCTTTGATGGCGGCAGCCAGCAGGCGCGGATCCTGATGGGCTGGCGAATTGCGCACCAGCGACATAAAAGCATAGCGCCATGAGGTGTTGAGCTCGGTGGCCTGCCAGTCCATCCACTGATCGACCGGCGCACGCGCGCGCGGATTATCCGGGTAGAGCCATTCACCGCCGTTGCTGTTGGCGAGATAGCGCAGAATCGCGTTGGACTCCCACATCACGAAGTCATCTTCGATGATCACCGGCACCATGGCGTTGGGATTAAGCGCCATAAACTGCGGTGAGTGCAACGACTGCGGGTCTTCGCCCCACGGCTCGTGCTCCCAGGCAATATCCAGCTCTGAACAGAGCCACAGCACTTTACGAACGTTGATTGACGAGTTACGGCCCAGAATTTTTAACATAGCGGACTCCGCTGGCAGAATTGTTAATCTATTCATAGTCCTGTTAGACGCCTTAAGCAATCAGCAGGATGTAAATCCGGATTTCAGACAACCTCAATGAGGAAAGGAGCGAACATGCAGGTGGCGTTTAAACAAGTGGATGTGTTCTCCACAGGCGCGTTCAGCGGCAATCCGCTGGCGGTGATTATGGATGCCCGGGGTCTGAGCGATGCACAGCTGGCGGCCATCGCACGCTGGACCAATCTGTCGGAAACCACCTTCGTGCTGCCCCCACAGGATGCCACAGCCGACTATCGTGTGCGCATCTTTACGCCTGGCGGCGAACTGCCGTTTGCCGGACACCCCACGCTTGGCACCGCGCATGCCTTGCTGGAAGCCGGCTGGCCCCTGAAAACAGCGGGTAAGATCGTGCAGGAGTGCGGCGTAGGCCTGGTGGAGGTGCAGATTGGCGCTGACGGTACGCTGGCCTTTGCCGCGCCGGACGCCAGCCTGACGCCGTTCAGCGATGCGCTGATGAGCAGCGCACTGCACAGTGACGCGTTCGACCTCAGCCAGACGCCAGCCGTGGCGGATATGGGGATTCGCTGGCTATTAATTCCGATAAGCAGCGCGCAGGCGGTGCTGGAGGTGGTCACCCAGGCGGACGATTTACTGCGGCTGCAGCAGCATGCGGGTGTGAACGGTATCGCCCTGTTTGGCCCGCTGCCGCAGGACGCAGAGGCGCAGTACGAGGTGCGCGCGCTGCTGGTCGAGAACGGTAGCCTGGTCGAAGATCCGGTCACCGGCAGCGCCAACGCCTGTCTGGCACGCTATCTGGCGGCGCAGGGCCAGCGGCAGGATTACTGTGCGCGTCAGGGCAGCGCCATCCAGCGTGCCGGTCGCATTGTGGTGCGTTTTGCCGATGAGACAATCTGGATCGGCGGGCAAACCCTCACCCTGATTGATGGCACGATTGAGGTGTAAAACGGGCGCTGCTCCGTTCGTTAACACGATTCGGTCGCAGCGCGATGTTTTTACAGTGCCTGACCGCCGGAGGCCTCGATACGCTGGGCGGTAATCCAGCCGGTTTCGTCGCTCAGGATCGCGCTGATGGCATCACCGATGTCATCCGGCAGACCAACGCGGCCCAGCGCGGTCACTGAAGCGATATGCGCGTTCAGATCTTTCGTGTCGCGCACGCGACCGCCGCCAAAGTCGGTTTCAATCGCCCCTGGCGCCAGAATGTTGACGCGAATGCGGCGCTCGCCCAGCTCATTCGCCTGATAGCGCGTCAGCACTTCCATCGCCCCTTTCATGGCGGCGTAAGTACCTGAACCCGGCAGCGTCATGCGCGTCAGACCGCTGGAAATGTTCAGGATGCGTCCACCATCGGCGATCAGCGGCAGCAGTTTCTGCGTCAGGAAATACGGCCCTTTAAAATGCACATTCACCAGCGCATCAAACTCCTCTTCACTGGTTTCGGCCAGCAGCTTGTAATGACCGTGGCCAGCGTTGTTCACTAAATAATCGAAGCTATCGCGCTGCCAGGTCTCGTTCAGCGTTGCTTTGACCCGCGCCGCAAAGTCATCGAACTGCTTACTGTCGCCCACATCCAGCTGCAGCGCCACCGCACGCGCGCCCAACGCCTCAATCTCCTTCACGACCGCCTGCGCTTCTTCAGCATGACCGCGCCAGGTAAATAGAATGTCGACGCCCTTAGCGGCCAGTTTTAGCGCGCCATTCTTGCCCAGACCGCGGTTACCGCCGGTAATCAATGCAATTTTATGAGACATGTTTCGCTCCGGTTGGAAAATTGAACACGGATTAAGGATATTCGCGAATAATTGATCTATAAACGCAGGGGAATACACAGCACTGTTTCACTAACAACAACAATCGGTGAACAACATGGATAAAATTCACGCTATGCAGGTGTTTGTGCGGGTGGCAGAAATGGGCAGTTTTACCCGCGCGGCTGAGAGTCTGGGTTTACCCAAGGGCAGCGTGTCCCGCCAGCTGCAGGCGCTGGAAAACCAGATGGGCACACGTTTGCTGCATCGCACCACGCGCCGTGTGCATCTCACCCAGGATGGGCTGGTGTATTACGATCGCTGCCTGGATTTGCTGTCGATGCTGGATGATATGGACAGCCTGTTCCAGCACGATCCTGCCACGCTGAGCGGTAAGCTGCGCGTCGATATGTCGGTGGCGATGGCAACCGGTTTTATCCTGCCGCGCCTGCCGGAGTTTTTGCAGCACTATCCGGGCGTGGAGATTGAGCTGAGCAGCAGCGATCGCCAGGTTGATGTGATTCGCGAGGGCTTTGACTGCGTGTTGCGCGTTGGCGAACTGAAAGATTCCGGCCTGATTGCGCGAAAAATTGGCTCGCACGCCTTGATCAACTGCGCCAGCCCTGGCTACCTTTCCCGCTTCGGCATGCCGGTGCGGCTGGACGATCTCGGCCAGCACGCCATGGTGCACTATACCCAGCAGCTGGGGCAGCCCTCGCCGGGCTTTGAGTACTTTGATGGCAAACAGTGCCACTACGTGCAGACCGGCGGCGTGGTGACGGTAAACAGCACTGAGACCTATCGCGCCGCCTGTATTGCCGGGCTGGGCATTATTCAGGTACCGGCGATTGGCGTGCAGCCGCTGCTGGAATCCGGCCAGCTGGTCGAAGTGCTGCACCACTTCCCGGCCAAACCGATGCCGATTTCCCTGCTCTATCCTCACCGTCGCAACGTGGCGCGCCGCGTGCGGGTGTTTATGGAGTGGCTGAGTCAGGTGCTGCAGGAATACGTGACCTGAACGGGCAGGCTATAATTTTATTTTCGCTGTGAACAGGATGCAGAAGGTCTATGACGGACAAAACCACAAAAGCCTCAGCGGCTGAAGCTAAGCCGCTGATTGATATCAAAACCGGCAACAAAACGGTGGATGGCTCGATCAGGCGCGTTTCACGCTTTGCCGCCTGGTTTCAGGCGATCCCGGCAGTGGCGCACTTTTTGCGCGCGCTGGAGCGCTTTAACGATCGCCTCGGCAGCCAGTTTGGTGCGGCGATCACCTATTTTTCCTTTCTTTCGCTGATACCGATTTTGATGGTCTCCTTTGCGGCGGTCGGCTTTGTGCTGGCGTCCAATCAGGACCTGCTTTCCGAGTTGATCAACAAAATCGTTAACAGCATCAGCGACCCGACGCTGGCCACCACGCTGAAAAATACCGTCAATACCGCGATTCAGCAGCGCGCGACCGTGGGCCTGACCGGTTTGCTGCTGGCGCTCTACTCCGGCATCAACTGGATGGGTAACCTGCGCGAAGCGGTGCGCGCTCAGTCGCGTGACGTATGGGAACGCACGCCCGATGACCAGGAGAAGTGGTGGAAGAAGTATCTGCGCGACCTGGTTTCGCTGCTGGGTCTGATGCTGGCGCTGGTGATTACGCTGTCGCTGACCTCGATTGCCGGCGCAGCGCAGGCGGCGATCGTGAATGCGCTGGGGCTGGGCGATATCGAGTGGCTGCGGCCGGCGATGACCATCATTGCGCTGTCGATTTCCATCTTCGCCAACTATCTGCTGTTCCTGTGGATTTTCTGGATCCTGCCGCGCCACAAGCCACGCAAAAAAGCGCTGCTGCGCGGTACGCTGCTGGCGGCGATTGGGTTTGAGGTGATCAAGTTTGTTATGACGCTGACGCTGCCGAAGCTGGCGACGTCGCCCTCCGGTGCTGCCTTTGGATCGGTGCTGGGGCTGATGGCCTTCTTCTACTTTTTCGCGCGTCTGACGCTGTTCTGCGCCGCGTGGATCGCCACCGCAAAATACAAGGATGATCCCGAGATGTCGCAACCGCATCACTCTGCCTAACGCGACAATTCAGTTACATTTGCCGCAACAGCAAAAAATGTTTCCTGCTGGCTATTAAAGCAGCAAAAACCAGCAGGAAACGCTGGAGGGTCACTTTTATTTGGCCCTTTTGCAGAGAATCACGCCAGAAAAGCCGCGCTTCCCCTTCCCATCCGCCGCCGATTGCCGTAACTCAGAAATTATCCACTTTTTCACCGCTAAAGGCCGGTGTGACGCGGTTTTTCGTCATTGAATGCGGCAAAACAGGTGCGTAAGATTCTTTGTTTACATTTACAATTAAGAAACAGTTATGCAAGCCTCCATCTCCGAAACACCCGACCAACCACACGACGGCACACCGGTTAACTCACGCAGTAAAGTGGTAGTTGCCTCACTGGTCGGCACTGCGATCGAATTCTTCGATTTCTATATCTATGCCACCGCCGCGGTAATTGTTTTTCCGCATATCTTCTTCCCGCAGGGTGACGCTACGGTTGCCACACTGCAATCGCTGGCGACCTTCGCTATCGCCTTTGTTGCGCGCCCTATTGGCTCCGCGCTGTTTGGTCACTTTGGCGACCGCGTGGGCCGTAAAGCGACGCTGGTTGCCTCGCTGCTGACCATGGGCGTTTCTACCGTACTGATCGGCCTGCTGCCGGGTTATCAGACCATTGGCGTGGCGGCACCGCTGCTGCTGGCGCTGGCGCGTTTTGGTCAGGGCCTGGGACTGGGCGGCGAATGGGGCGGCGCAGCGCTGCTGGCCACCGAGAACGCCCCGGCGAAGAAACGTGCGCTGTACGGCTCGTTCCCGCAGCTGGGCGCACCGATTGGCTTCTTCTTTGCTAACGGCACGTTCCTGCTGCTCTCGTGGCTGCTGACCGATGAGCAGTTCATGAACTGGGGCTGGCGCGTACCGTTTGTGCTCTCTGCGGTGCTGGTGATTATCGGTCTGTATGTGCGCGTGTCGCTGCATGAGAGCCCGGTGTTTGCCAAAGTGCAGAAAGAGAAGAAACAGGTGCGGATCCCTATCGGTACGCTGCTGAGCAAGCATATGACCGCGACCATTCTTGGCACGTTTATCATGCTGGCGACCTATACACTTTTCTACATTATGACGGTGTATTCGATGAGCTACGGCACCGCGCCGGCGCCTGTTGGTCTCGGCTATTCGCGTAACAGCTTCCTGTGGATGCTGATGGTGGCGGTCATCGGTTTTGGCGTGATGGTGCCGATTGCCGGCCTGCTGGCGGACCGTTTTGGCCGTCGCAAAACGATGATCACCATTACGCTGATGATCATCGCCTTTGCGCTGATGTTCCCGCTGCTGCTCGGCTCCGGCTCGCAGATTCTGGTGATGGGCTTCCTGCTGCTCGGCCTGAGTATTATGGGTCTGACATTCGGCCCGATGGGCGCGCTGCTGCCAGAACTGTTCCCGACCGAAGTACGCTATACCGGCGCGTCGTTCTCTTACAACCTGTCGTCGATTCTTGGTGCCTCGGTGGCGCCTTATATTGCGACCTGGCTGAATGCGAACTACGGCTTGCAGGCGGTGGGCTTCTATCTGGCCTCCATGGCGGTGCTGACGCTGATCGCGCTGATCGCCTGTAAAGAGACGCGCCATCAGACGCTGTATGAAGCGGTGTGATTGATTGCGTGTAGGACAGAACCCGGCTCCGGCCGGGTTTTTTATTGGTGGTGTGGGGATGGTGCGGTGTGTCCCTCACCCTGGCCCTCACCCCGGCCCTCTCCCGTAAACGGGAGAGGGAGCGTCCGCGCGATGTTGATAGATAAGTGTAGAAACATCAGCCCGCACCGAACGGTTCCCTCTCCCGCCAGCGGGAGAGGGCCAGGGTGAGGGTGAAAAAACCCTTCTGCCCCCAGACATAAGACATAAAAAAACCCCGGCAGGCCGGGGTTTGATTGGGCTGAAAACTGTGTCTCGCGTGCCTTAACCCGCGACGGCGATGCGTTTCATGTCGGTCATATAGCCACGCAGTTTGCGGCCAACGGCTTCGATTGGATGCTGGCGGATCGCTTCGTTCACGTCGCGCAGCTGCGCGTTATCCACCTGCGTGCCTTCCACCGCTTTGCCCAGATCGCCAGGCTGCAGCGTGGTCATGAACTCTTTCAGCAGCGGAACGGCCGCGAAGGAGAACAGGTAGTTACCGTATTCTGCGGTATCGGAAATTACCACGTTCATTTCATACAGACGCTTACGGGCGATGGTGTTGGCAATCAGCGGCAGCTCGTGCAGCGATTCATAGTAAGCCGACTCTTCGATGATGCCCGCGTCAACCATGGTTTCGAATGCCAGCTCAACGCCCGCTTTCACCATCGCGACCATGACCACGCCTTTGTCGTAATACTCCTGCTCGTCGATTTTGCCTTCGAACTGCGGGGCATTTTCGAACGCGGTTTTGCCGGTCTCTTCACGCCAGGTCAGCAGGTTTTTGTCGTCGTTCGCCCAGTCAGCCATCATACCGGAAGAGAATTCACCCGAGATGATGTCATCCATGTGCTTCTGGAACAGCGGTGCCATGATGGTTTTCAGCTGCTCAGACAGCGCGTAAGCACGGATTTTTGCCGGATTAGACAGACGATCCATCATCAGCGTGATGCCGCCAAACTTCAGCGATTCGGTGATGGTTTCCCAGCCGAACTGAATCAGTTTCTCGGTGTACGCCGCGTCGTGACCTTCAGCCACCAGCTTGTCGAAGCACAGCAGTGAACCGGCCTGCAGCATACCGCACAGAATGGTCTGCTCGCCCATCAGGTCTGATTTGACTTCTGCCACGAAGGACGATTCCAGCACGCCTGCACGGTCGCCGCCGGTAGCTGCAGCCCAGGCTTTGGCAATCGCCATGCCTTCGCCTTTTGGATCGTTTTCCGGGTGAACAGCGATCAGCGTTGGAACGCCGAAGCCACGTTTGTACTCTTCACGCACTTCGGTACCCGGGCACTTCGGTGCCACCATCACCACGGTGATGTCTTTACGGATGGTCTCGCCCACTTCGACGATGTTGAAACCGTGAGAGTAACCCAGCGCGGCACCGTCTTTCATCAGCGGCTGAACGGCCTGCACAACGGCAGAGTGCTGCTTGTCCGGGGTCAGGTTAACCACCAGATCCGCCTGCGGGATCAGCTCTTCGTAAGTACCCACTTTAAAACCGTTTTCGGTGGCTTTACGGAACGACGCACGCTTCTCAGCGATGGCTTCAGCGCGCAGTGCGTAAGACACATCGAGGCCAGAGTCACGCATGTTCAGACCCTGGTTCAGGCCCTGCGCGCCGCAGCCGACGATGACCACTTTCTTACCTTTCAGGAAGCTAGCGCCATCCGCGAATTCATCGCGCGACATGAAGCGACATTTGCCTAACTGCGCTAACTGATTGCGCAGATTCAATGTGTTGAAGTAGTTAGCCATGGGTACTCCGCTCAGATGTTGTGTTTGCTTTTGTTCAGTAACGGCGCCGGATTTAGCGCCGCGAATGACCCCATCATATGACAGGAAATCTGTTGCTTAAATTGATATATTAACAACGTCACATTGCAGAATTTGCAACATCACGCTGAGGGCAAAACGCGCATGGATTTACGAGACCTGAAACTGTTTCTTCACCTGGCGGAAAGCTGCCACTTTGGCCGCACCGCGCGCGCCATGCACGTCAGCCCGTCGACATTATCACGCCAGATTCAGCGGCTGGAAGAGGATGTCGGACACGCGCTGTTCCTGCGCGACAACCGCACCGTGACGCTGACCGAAGCCGGCGAGCGGCTGCGTCAGTTCGCCCAGCAGACCCTGCTGCAGTATCAGCAACTGCGCCATGTCATGGACCTGAACGGTCCGTCGCTGAGCGGCGAGCTGCGCCTGTTCTGCTCGGTAACCGCCGCCTACAGCCATCTGCCGCCAATTCTCGACCGCTTTCGCGCGGAGCATCCGCAGGTGGAGATCAAACTCACCACCGGCGACGCTGCCGATGCCATTGAAATGGTGCAGTCCGGCGAAGCGGATCTGGCCATCGCCGGCCGGCCGGAGTCGCTGCCCGCCAGTATCGATTTTACACCGCTGGGTTTGATCCCGCTGGTGCTGATCGCCCCGGCGCTGCCCTGCCCGGTGCGCAGCCAGGCGACGCAGGAACAGCCGGACTGGTCGCAGATTCCCTTTATCCTGCCGGATCAGGGGCCGGCGCGGCGCGGTATTGATTTATGGTTTCGCCGCCACCGCATTGCCAACCCGCAGATTTACGCCACGGTGTCTGGCCATGAGGCGATTGTGTCGATGGTGGCGCTGGGCTGCGGCATCGCGCTGCTGCCGGATGTGGTGCTGGAAAACAGTCCGGAACCGGTGCGCAATCGCGTGCTGACGCTGGAGAATGTCGAATCGGTGGCGCCGCTGGAGCTTGGCGTATGCGTACAAAAAAAGCGGCTCGGGGAGCCGCTGATCAATGCTTTCTGGCACCTGCTGTAGTTTAGCCGGCGAGGAAGAAGCGAAATGCCGGATTACTGGCTTCGTCGTGCCACTCATAGCCGAGCGCGTTGAGGTGAGTGTCGAAATCCGGCTCTTTGTCGTTGATTTCGAACGCCGCCAGCACGCGACCAAAATCGGTGCCGTGGCTGCGATAGTGGAACAGCGAAATGTTCCAGTGCGCGCCCAGCGTCTGCAGGAACTTCAGCAGCGCGCCCGGTGCTTCCGGGAATTCGAAGCTGAACAGCCGTTCGCGCAGCGGTTTTGACGGGCGTCCGCCCACCATGTAGCGCACGTGCAGCTTCGCCATCTCATCATCCGACAAATCCACCACCTGATAGCCGCCTTCAGCCAGCTGGCTGATGATTTCGCTGCGCTCCTCAAGGCCGCGCGTTAAACGCACGCCAACAAAGATGCAGGCGTTGTCGGCATCGGCATAACGGTAGTTGAACTCGGTCACCGCGCGGCCGCCCAGCGTCTGGCAGAAGCGCAGGAAACTGCCCTGCTGCTCAGGAATGGTGACCGCCAGCAGCGCTTCACGCTGCTCACCCAGTTCACAGCGCTCGGAGACATAGCGCAGACCGTGGAAGTTGACGTTGGCGCCCGACAGCACGTGCGCCAGCCGCTCGCCTTTGATGTCGTGCTGCTGGATGTACTTCTTCATGCCCGCCAGCGCCAGCGCGCCGGAAGGCTCCGCCACCGCTCGCACATCCTCGAACAGATCCTTCATCGCCGCGCAGATGGCATCGCTGTCTACGGTGATAATGTCGTCGAGGTATTCCTTGCACAGGCGGAAAGTTTCGCTGCCGATACGCTTGACCGCCACGCCTTCGGCAAACAGCCCGACGCGCGGCAAATCCACCGGCTCGCCGGCATCAAGCGCCGCCTTCAGGCAGGCAGAGTCCTGCGACTCGACCGCGATAACCTTGATTTGCGGCATCAGCTGTTTAATCAGTACCGCCACACCCGCCGCTAAACCGCCGCCGCCTACCGGCACAAACACGCGATCGAGATGCGCATCCTGCTGCAACAGCTCCATCGCCAGCGTGCCCTGACCGGCAATCACCGCCGGATGATCAAACGGCGGCACGAAGGTGTAACCCTGCTGCTCCGCCAGCTCAATCGCTTTGGCTTTTGCCTCGTCAAAGTTTGCTCCGAACAGGTAAGCCTCACCGCCAAACGCGCGCACTGCATCAACCTTGATATCCGCCGTCGCCACTGGCATCACAATCAGTGACCTGATGCCGAGCGTGCTGGCCGAGAGCGCCACGCCCTGCGCATGGTTGCCCGCCGAAGCAGTAACCACGCCGCGCGCTTTCTGCTCTTCCGTCAGCCCGGCAATCATGGCGTAGGCACCGCGCAGCTTGAAGCTGTGCACCGGCTGGCGATCTTCGCGCTTCACCAGAATGGTGTTGCCAAGACGCGACGAAATTTTTTCCATTTTTTGCAGCGGCGTCACCTGGGCAATTTCGTACACAGGCGCACGCAGCACCGCGCGCAGATACTCCGCGCCATTGGGCGACGCGGAAAGCGGTTGAGACTCAGCCATCAGAGATTAGCCTCCCAGCTTAGACTTATCGCGCACCGCGCCCTTGTCAGCGCTGGTGGCGAGCGATGCATAAGCACGCAGTGCGAAGGAGACCTGACGCACGCGACCGTGCGGCGTATAAGCCGCTTCACCACGCGCTTCCTCTTCTTCACGACGGGCATGCAGTTCGTTATCCGGTACCGCCAGCTTAATGCCGCGATTCGGGATATCGATTTCAATGATGTCGCCATCTTTAACCAGCGCGATGGTGCCGCCGTTCGCTGCTTCCGGTGATGCGTGGCCAATGGAGAGGCCCGAGGTGCCGCCCGAGAAGCGTCCGTCAGTGATCAGCGCACAGCTTTTGCCAAGGCCCATCGATTTCAGATAAGTGGTCGGATAGAGCATTTCCTGCATGCCCGGACCGCCTTTCGGCCCTTCGTAGCGGATCACCACCACGTCACCGGCGACCACTTTGCCGCCGAGAATCGCTTCCACCGCATCGTCCTGGCTTTCATACACTTTTGCCGGACCTTTAAAGGTGAGGATCTCTTTGTCGACGCCGGCGGTTTTCACGATGCAGCCATCTTCCGCCATGTTGCCGTACAGCACTGCCAGACCGCCATCCTGAGAGAATGCGTGTTCGCGCGTGCGGATACAGCCTTCCTGACGATCGTCATCCAGCGTATCCCAGCGGCAGTCCTGTGAGAACGCCTGGGTAGTACGGATGCCCGCCGGGCCGGCGCGGAACATCTTCTTCACCGCTTCGTCTTTGGTCAGCATGATGTCGTACTGATCGAGGGTTTCGCGCAGGTTGAGACCCAGCACGTTGCGCACGTCGGTGTGCAGCAGGCCGGCACGATCCAGCTCGCCAAGAATACCGATTACCCCGCCCGCGCGGTGCACATCTTCCATATGATATTTCTGTGTGCTCGGCGCCACTTTGCACAGGTGCGGCACTTTGCGTGACAGGCGATCGATGTCGGAAATGTTGAAATCGATCTCGCCTTCCTGCGCGGCGGCCAGCAGGTGCAGCACGGTATTGGTGGAACCGCCCATGGCGATATCCAGCGTCATGGCGTTTTCGAACGCGGCTTTGCTGGCGATGTTACGCGGCAGCACGCGCGCATCATCCTGCTCGTAGTACTGTTTGGTCAGGTTAACGATGCGCTTGCCGGCGTTGATGAACAGGTCTTTACGATCGGCGTGGGTTGCCAGCAGCGAGCCGTTGCCCGGCTGCGACA
Organism: gamma proteobacterium symbiont of Scutellera amethystina; assembly: GCF_059730845.1. Lineage (NCBI taxonomy): Bacteria > Pseudomonadati > Pseudomonadota > Gammaproteobacteria > gamma proteobacterium symbiont of Scutellera amethystina. The sequence goes on along the minus strand of NZ_AP035935.1, from coordinate 174,028 downwards.
GGCCCAGCGCTTCGGTCAGACAGTTCATGGAGTTGGCGGTGAACATGCCGGAGCACGAGCCGCAGGTCGGGCAGGCTGAACGCTCAATCTGTTCGCTGTCGGCATCGCTGACGTTCGGGTTCGCACCCTGAATCATCGCGTCCACCAGATCCAGCTTGATGATTTTGTCTGACAGCTTGGTTTTACCGGCTTCCATCGGACCGCCGGAGACAAAGATCACCGGAATGTTGAGGCGCAGCGAGGCCATCAGCATGCCGGGGGTGATTTTGTCACAGTTGGAGATACACACCATGGCGTCGGCGCAGTGGGCGTTCACCATATATTCCACGGAGTCGGCAATCAGCTCGCGTGAAGGCAGTGAATACAGCATGCCGCCATGACCCATGGCAATACCGTCATCCACCGCGATGGTGTTGAACTCTTTGGCTACACCACCCGCGGCTTCGATTTGCTCAGCAACCAGTTTGCCAAGATCGCGCAGGTGCACGTGGCCCGGTACGAATTGGGTGAAGGAGTTAACCACGGCGATAATCGGCTTACCGAAATCGTCGTCGGTCATTCCGGTGGCGCGCCACAGGGCACGGGCACCCGCCATGTTACGACCATGGGTGGTGGTGGCGGAACGGTACTTAGGCATGCTCTATTTACTCCAGTCTGAAAAATGACGCGGGCGCTGCTGCACCCGCGTTACTGTCTTGTTATGGATTCACCTGATCCAGCCAGCCGTACTTGTCTTCGGTTTCGCCGGTGAACAGGCCAAAGAACGCCTGCTGGATTTTGGTGGTCACCGGGCCACGTTTGCCCTCACCCACCTGGATGCCGTCCACGCTGCGTACCGGCGTGATCTCTGCGGCAGTACCGGACATGAACACTTCATCCGCCAGGTACAGCGATTCGCGTGACAGCACCTGCTCGCGCACTTCGATACCGAGATCCTTCGCCAGCTTGATGATTGCGTCGCGGGTGATGCCCGGCAGCGCTGAAGAGGTGAACGGCGGGGTGAACAGGATGCCGTCTTTCACTTCAAACAGGTTTTCGCCAGCACCTTCGGAGATATAACCCTGTGTATCCAGCGCGATACCTTCCTGATAGCCGTGGCGGCGCGCTTCGCTGCCAACCAGCAGGGAAGAGAGATAGTTACCGCCTGCTTTCGCCGCGGTTGGCAGGGTATTTGGCGCCACGCGATTCCAGGAAGAAACCATGGCGTTAATGCCCTGCTCCAGCGCTTCGGCGCCCAGGTAAGCCCCCCACGGGAACGCAGCGATGATCACATCGGTGGTGAAGCCGTCTGGCGGGTTAACGCCGAGGCCCACGTCGCCGACAAAGGCCAGCGGACGAATGTAGGCGCTCTTCAGTTTATTGACGCGGATGACTTCGCGGCACGCTTCCATCAACTCATCCACGCTGGCTTTGATCGGGAAACGGTAAATTTTGGCGGAGTCGTGCAGACGCTGCATGTGTTCACGGTGACGGAACACCACCGGACCTTTGTGTGAGTCGTAGCAGCGAACGCCTTCGAACACAGAGGTGCCGTAATGCAGTGCGTGAGACATAACGCTAACCTTGGCGTCTTCCCACTTAACCATCTCTCCATTGAACCAGATAAAGTCTGCTTTCTTCGTACTCATTGTTATTTCCTTTGGCGACTAGGCGCGGATTTGTTGTGTTGTCTGTTGCTGGATCTCGACACAGGCGACATCCATAAGTTTGCTTAACTGCGAAGACAGTAAATCGACAGAGCGCTGGCTGGCAACGGTCATTTCGATATTAATGTTCTCCGCATTGACGGCGGACGCCATATTCATCGCGCAGACCTGGAAGCCACGGTGACGCACGACGCGCAAAATGCGCTCCAATATTTCAGGGCGAAAGCGGGCTTCGATAGACAATTGATGCTGGTTCATACGGTTTTCTCCATCATGTTTGCGTTGCTGGCACCCGGCGGTACCAGTGGCCAGACGTTTTCATGCTCATCAATCGCAACATGCAGGAAGTAAGGACCTTCACTGTTCAGCAGAGCATCAATCGCGGCGTCGACCTGATCTTTACGGCTAATGCGCTGGCCCGGAATATCAAAGGCGCTGGCCAGCGTGAGGAAATCGGGGTTATCGGTGAGGATGGTTTCGCTGTAGCGACCATCAAAGAACAGCTGCTGCCACTGGCGAACCATGCCAAGACGCTGGTTATCCAGCAGCAGGATTTTTACCGGCAGCTGCTTACGCTTGATGGTGCCCAGCTCCTGAATATTCATCATGATTGAGCCGTCACCGGACACGCAGATAACGGTGTCATCCGGACGGGCAACCTGCGCGCCCACCGCAGCCGGCAGCCCAAAGCCCATGGTGCCCAGGCCGCTGGAGGTGATGAAGTTTTCCGGCGCGCTGAAGCGCATGTGCTGCGCCGCCCACATCTGGTGCTGGCCAACGTCGGTGGTTACCACCGCGCTGTCAGGTTTACGATCTGACAACTGCTTCAGCAGCAGCGGCGCGTAGATCGCCTCGCCGGGATGGTCGTAACGCCACGCGAACTCCGCGTTCATCGCTTTAACTTCAGTACGCCAGCCGTCGATCTGCAGCGGCATGCTCAGCGCCGGCAACACCTGGTTGAGATCGCCCTGCAGCGAAACGTGAGCGCGACGCAGTTTGTTTAATTCCGCCGGATCGATATCGATATGAATGACGCTGGCGTGCGGCGCGAAGGTATCCAGCTTACCGGTGACGCGGTCGTCGAAACGTGCGCCGACGGCAATCAGCAAATCACAGGATTGCACCGCCAGGTTGGCCGCTTTGGTGCCGTGCATGCCGAGCATACCGAGATAGAGATCGCTGCTGGCTTCGGCGCTGCCCAGTCCTTTCAGGGTAGAAACCATCGGGATGCCGGTCTCCTGCGCCATAGCCCGCAGCGCCGGGACGGCCTGCGCCATGCCGACACCGCCGCCGATATACAGCATCGGTTTTTGCGCCTGCGCCATCAGCGCGCGCGCTTCGGCAATGTGCTGCGGTGAATGGCTCAGTGCTTCTTCAACCGGCAGCAGGTGCGGCGTCAGGTCACCGCTGGCAATCTGAATATCTTTGGGGATGTCGACCAGTACCGGTCCCGGACGGCCGGACTGCGCGATGGCGAAAGCTTCCGCCATCACCGAGGGTAAATCATCCAGCGATTCAACGAGGAAGCTGTGTTTAGTGCAGGCTAATGACAGGCCAAGAACGTCGATCTCCTGAAAGGCGTCGGTACCGATAAACGCTGAAGAGACCTGCCCGGTGATGGCGACAACCGGAACGGAATCCATCATCGCATCGGCCAGCCCGGTGATCAGGTTGGTGGCGCCCGGTCCGGAAGTCGCGATGCAAACCCCGGTTTTGCCGGTCGCACGCGCATAACCGATCGCTGCCATCACCGCACCTTGTTCATGACGACACAGTAGATGTTCCACGCCGCCATCGTAGAGCGCATCGTACACTGGCATGATTGCTCCGCCAGGATAACCAAACACTGTGTCGACACCCTGCGCGCGTAAAGCCTGAACTACCCACTGTGCACCTGTCATGGTTATTCTCCTGTATTCCTGCTGGAACAACAGAATTTTATGCTATTGCTCATAATCTGTTCCTCGCTGATTCGCTGATATTTCGTCTGGTCGAAAAAAAACCCCCGGACCTTACGGTGCGGGGGTTTTTCGAATTCCAGGCTTGATTTTTAAGCCTTTCTTTCTCCAAGCGTAGCCCCGCACGGTGGGTTAATAATCACCACCACGCTAATCACGACTAGGCTAATCACTTGTAGAAGGGCTTTCATGTGTCGTCTGTTTTTTCGTTAGTTCGAAGTAATACCTACAGAGTTACCATAGTTAGCAGGGGATTTACAATAATTTTCATCGGAAAATTTTATGACGCGCGCAGCTGACGTGCGTTATCGCTTTGTAAGTAAAAGGTTATTCGCATTTGTGATAATTATTCATTACGCCCGCGACGCAACCGTTATTTTGCTTTTGCGATCTGGCTGCGAAAATTAATGAACAGGATGAAAAGCGCAGCGATTTTCCTGAATACCGCTTCAGGATGATAGTTTTAGCGGTCGCCGTGTGGATTTTTTTCAGCAAGGATAAAGGCAACAAGGAGCGGTTATGTCTTTATCGAAAGTATTAACACGCGCGGCGCTCGGAGTGCAGGCTCCACTGGTGACGATTGAAGTGCATATCAGCAACGGTCTGCCAGCATTGACGCTGGTAGGTCTGCCGGAAACCACCGTCAAAGAAGCCCGCGAACGCGTGCGCAGCGCCATTATCAATAGCGGTTTCACCTTTCCGGCGAAGCGCGTCACCATTAACCTCGCGCCAGCTGATTTACCTAAAGAGGGTGGGCGCTACGACCTGCCGATCGCTATCGCCATTCTCGCGGCCTCAGAGCAGCTGCCAGGCGATAAGCTGGCCCATTATGAGTTCCTGGGTGAGCTGGCGCTAAACGGCGCGCTGTGTGGCGTTCAGGCCGCGATTCCTGCTGCCATGGCAGCGCTGCAGGCCGGACGTCAGATGGTCTTAGCGGAGCAGAATCAACAGGATGTCGGCCTGATACAACAGGGTGAAACGCTGGTGGGCAAGCATCTGGTGGAGATCTGCGCTTTCCTGCATAACCAGACGGCGCTGACGGTCGCCCATTACCAGCCTGAAACGGTGCCGCACGAGCAGCAGGACCTGAGCGATATTATTGGCCAGCAGCAGGGACGGCGCGCGCTGGAAATTACCGCCGCCGGTGGCCATAACCTGTTGCTGCTGGGCCCGCCCGGCACCGGTAAGACCATGCTGGCAACCCGATTGCCCGGCATTATGCCGCCGCTGGATGACCAGGAAGCGCTGGAGTGCGCCGCGATTGCCAGCCTGGTCAGCAGCGGTACGCTACATCATCAGTGGCGTAAACGGCCGTTCAGAGCGCCTCATCACAGCGCATCGCTGTATGCGCTGGTCGGCGGAGGATCTCTGCCGCGGCCGGGCGAAATTTCGCTGGCGCACAATGGGGTGCTGTTTCTTGATGAACTGCCCGAGTTTGAGCGCAAAGCGCTGGATGCGTTACGCGAACCGATTGAGTCCGGTGAAATCGCCATTTCCCGTTCCCGCGCCAAAGTCACTTTCCCTGCGCGCTTTCAGCTGATTGGTGCAATGAATCCCAGCCCGACGGGCCATTATCAGGGGAATCATAATCGCTGCACGCCGCAGCAGGTGCTGCGCTATCTCAGCCGGCTGTCTGGCCCGTTTCTGGATCGCTTCGACCTGTCGCTGGAGATTCCGCTGCTACCGGGCGGCTCGCTCAGCCAGAAGCAGCAGCACAGCGAAACCAGCGCGCAGGTGCGCGCCCGCGTACTGGCCGCCCGGGCGATACAGATGGCACGCGCGGGCAAGGTGAATGCGCAGCTGTCGAATCCGGAGATCGCCCGTGATTGTGTGTTACAGCAGCAGGACGCGGAATGGCTGGAGGAGATCCTGAATGCACTGGGATTATCGGTGCGTGCATGGCAGCGCATCTTAAAGGTGGCGAGAACCATCGCAGATTTAGCGGGTGAACGGCAGATTACGCGTCAGCATCTGCAGGAGGCGGTGGGATATCGCAGTATCGATCGTTTACTGATTTACCTGCATAAAAGCCTGGAATGACAACGGGGCTGAAATCAGCCCCGTCATGTTAATCGTCGCTATCGCTGAAGTCTTCCACCGTGTCCATCTGCGGTTTACCGCCGGACAAGGTATGAAAACGTTTCGGACGCTTGATACGTGCAGTGTATTTTGACCAGACACGTTCAGCCTCAGTCTGCGGCTCACGCAGACCACGACAGACTTCAATAAACAGACGCTCTTCTTCGGTCTCCGGATCGCGCTTAGCGAGATCCAGTTCGTTGAAAGCGTATCCGTGGCGTTCCAGAAGCTGAGCTTCTTTAATGGTGAAGTCACCATGACGCGAAAAACCACGAGGGTAATGTTTGTTATCAAAGAAACGATTAGTTGTTGCGAAGCTGTCCGCCATCTTACACGCTCCTGATTCTCATATGGCCGTGCTATTTATGGCGCGGAGTATTAGATAGGCTTGACAGAGTGTAAAACAAAACATTTAAATCAGTACGACAAACATTTTTTGGGAGAATGCTGTGGATACGGAATTACTGAAAACTTTCCTCGAAGTGAGCAGAACGCGTCATTTCGGGCGTGCTGCTGAAGCGCTTTACCTCACGCAATCTGCCGTTAGTTTTCGCATCCGTCAGCTGGAAAATCAGCTGGGCGTTAATCTTTTTACCCGTCACCGCAATAATATCCGGCTGACTTCAGCAGGCGAGCGCTTATTGCCCTACGCTGAAAGCCTGATGAGTACCTGGCTGATGGCAAAGAAGGAGGTTTCGCATACCCAGCAGCACCATGAGCTATCAATCGGTGCCAGTGCATCGCTCTGGGAAGCGTATCTTACGCCCTGGCTGCAGACGCTATACGAGAACCGGGAGAGCCTGCATCTGGAAGCACGTATTGCTCAGCGCCATTTGCTGGTCAAGCAGTTACATGAGCGCCAGCTTGATTTGCTGATCACCACCGAAGCGCCAAAAATGGATGAACTCACCAGTCAGCAGATCGGTCATATTTCACTCGCGCTCTTTCGCGCACGCAAAACTGAAAAGCGTGAAAAATATGATTACATCAAACTCGAGTGGGGCGCGGATTTCCATCAGCATGAAAGTTATCTTTCCAGTGATGACGTACCGGTATTAACTACCACTTCAGCACATGTGACCCGCGAATTGCTACATACCACGGGAGCCTGCGCTTTTTTACCTGATTTCTGGCACGGCATTTACAGTGATTTGATGGTTATTCCAGACACACCTGTCGCAGTGCGACCGTTATATGCGGTATGGCTGCAGAATAGCGATCAACAGGCACACATTCGTCAGCTGCTTAAATATCCGGTCCTGACTCACTGAAGCAATAAATGAGGGAGTTTGAGTGGAAGAAATGAAACTCAGGCTCTTGCGTGTACCGAATTTCAGGCAAAAAAAATCCTTTGCCGAAGCAAAGGATTATTTTCTGGCAGGGGCGGAGGGACTCGAACCCCCAACACCCGGTTTTGGAGACCGGTGCTCTACCAATTGAACTACGCCCCTAATTAGGGTGGCGGAACGGACGGGGCTCGAACCCGCGACCCCCTGCGTGACAGGCAGGTATTCTAACCAACTGAACTACCGCTCCACCGATTCTGTACTGATATCAGACCGTCGCTGATTTCAGGTGTTTCGCCCTTTCCGCGTCACCGGGAAGGTCACGACCCGATTAGGGGTCTTAAATTGATGCCTGGCAGTTCCCTACTCTCGCATGGGGAGGCCCCACACTACCATCGGCGCTACGGCGTTTCACTTCTGAGTTCGGCATGGGGTCAGGTGGGACCACCGCGCTGTTGCCGCCAGGCAAATTCTGTTTTCGTCCGCGTCTTTCGCGCTCTGACTGCGTTGCCCCGCTCGCGCCGCTCAGTCACATACTCGTGTATGCTCCTTCACGTCGTCTCGCGTGCCGCCTTGTCACAGCACAAAATCCACTGGACGTAATCCGGTGAACAAAGCTGAAAATTCTTTCGGTCTCTCAGACCAAAACGCCTCTGGCGTTGTAAGGTTAAGCCTCACGGGTCATTAGTACCGGTTAGCTCAACGCATCGCTGCGCTTACACACCCGGCCTATCAACGTCGTCGTCTTCAACGTCCCTTCAGGACCCTTAAAGGGTCAGGGAGAACTCATCTCGGGGCAAGTTTCGTGCTTAGATGCTTTCAGCACTTATCTCTTCCGCACTTAGCTACCGGGCAGTGCCATTGGCATGACAACCCGAACACCAGCGGTGCGTTCACTCCGGTCCTCTCGTACTAGGAGCAACCCCCCTCAATTCTCCAGCGCCCACGGCAGATAGGGACCGAACTGTCTCACGACGTTCTAAACCCAGCTCGCGTACCACTTTAAACGGCGAACAGCCGTACCCTTGGGACCTACTTCAGCCCCAGGATGTGATGAGCCGACATCGAGGTGCCAAACACCGCCGTCGATATGAACTCTTGGGCGGTATCAGCCTGTTATCCCCGGAGTACCTTTTATCCGTTGAGCGATGGCCCTTCCATTCAGAACCACCGGATCACTATGACCTGCTTTCGCACCTGCTCGAGCCGTCACTCTCGCAGTCAAGCTGGCTTATGCCATTGCACTAACCTCCTGATGTCCGACCAGGATTAGCCAACCTTCGTGCTCCTCCGTTACGCTTTGGGAGGAGACCGCCCCAGTCAAACTACCCACCAGACACTGTCCGCAGCCCGGATTACGGGCCTACGTTAGAACATCAAACATTAAAGGGTGGTATTTCAAGGTTGGCTCCACGCAGACTGGCGTCCACGCTTCAAAGCCTCCCACCTATCCTACACATCAAGGCTCAATGTTCAGTGTCAAGCTATAGTAAAGGTTCACGGGGTCTTTCCGTCTTGCCGCGGGTACACTGCATCTTCACAGCGATTTCAATTTCACTGAGTCTCGGGTGGAGACAGCCTGGCCATCATTACGCCATTCGTGCAGGTCGGAACTTACCCGACAAGGAATTTCGCTACCTTAGGACCGTTATAGTTACGGCCGCCGTTTACCGGGGCTTCGATCAAGAGCTTCTCCTTGCGGATAACCCCATCAATTAACCTTCCGGCACCGGGCAGGCGTCACACCGTATACGTCCACTTTCGTGTTTGCACAGTGCTGTGTTTTTAATAAACAGTTGCAGCCAGCTGGTATCTTCGACTGGCCTCGGCTCCGGGAGCAAGTCCCTTCACCTACGCGCCAGCGTGCCTTCTCCCGAAGTTACGGCACCATTTTGCCTAGTTCCTTCACCCGAGTTCTCTCAAGCGCCTTGGTATTCTCTACCTGACCACCTGTGTCGGTTTGGGGTACGATTTCGTGTTACCTGGAGCTTAGAGGCTTTTCCTGGAAGCAGGGCATCAGTTACTTCACCGCCGTGGCGGCTCGTCATCACGCCTCAGTGTTAAAGAAGACCGGATTTGCCTGGTCTTCACACCTGCACGCTTAAACCGGGACAACCGTCGCCCGGATAACCTAGCCTTCTCCGTCCCCCCTTCGCAGTAACACCAAGTACAGGAATATTAACCTGTTTCCCATCGACTACGCTTTTCAGCCTCGCCTTAGGGGTCGACTCACCCTGCCCCGATTAACGTTGGACAGGAACCCTTGGTCTTCCGGCGAGCGGGCTTTTCACCCGCTTTATCGTTACTTATGTCAGCATTCGCACTTCTGATACCTCCAGCATGCCTCACAGCACACCTTCAGCGGCTTACAGAACGCTCCCCTACCCAACAACACATAGTGTCGCTGCCGCAGCTTCGGTGCATGGTTTAGCCCCGTTACATCTTCCGCGCAGGCCGACTCGACCAGTGAGCTATTACGCTTTCTTTAAATGATGGCTGCTTCTAAGCCAACATCCTGGCTGTCTGTGCCTTCCCACATCGTTTCCCACTTAACCATGACTTTGGGACCTTAGCTGGCGGTCTGGGTTGTTTCCCTCTTCACGACGGACGTTAGCACCCGCCGTGTGTCTCCCGTGATAACATTCTCCGGTATTCGCAGTTTGCATCGGGTTGGTAAGCCGGGATGGCCCCCTAGCCGAAACAGTGCTCTACCCCCGGAGATGAGTTCACGAGGCGCTACCTAAATAGCTTTCGGGGAGAACCAGCTATCTCCCGGTTTGATTGGCCTTTCACCCCCAGCCACAAGTCATCCGCTAATTTTTCAACATTAGTCGGTTCGGTCCTCCAGTTAGTGTTACCCAACCTTCAACCTGCCCATGGCTAGATCACCGGGTTTCGGGTCTATACCCTGCAACTTAACGCCCGGTTAAGACTCGGTTTCCCTTCGGCTCCCCTATGCGGTTAACCTTGCTACAGAATATAAGTCGCTGACCCATTATACAAAAGGTACGCAGTCACACCCGAAGGTGCTCCCACTGCTTGTACGTACACGGTTTCAGGTTCTGTTTCACTCCCCTCGCCGGGGTTCTTTTCGCCTTTCCCTCACGGTACTGGTTCACTATCGGTCAGTCAGGAGTATTTAGCCTTGGAGGATGGTCCCCCCATGTTCAGACAGGATACCACGTGTCCCGCCCTACTCGTCGGACTCACAGCTCATGCATCTTCGTGTACGGGGCTGTCACCCGGTATCGCGCGACTTTCCAGACGCTTCCACTGATGCACAAGCTGATTCAGGTCCTGGGCTGCTCCCCGTTCGCTCGCCGCTACTGGGGGAATCTCGGTTGATTTCTTTTCCTCGGGGTACTTAGATGTTTCAGTTCCCCCGGTTCGCCTCGTTTGACTATGTATTCATCAAACGATGATGCACAGAGTGCACCGGGTTTCCCCATTCGGACATCGACGGCTGTAGCGGTTCATATCACCTTACCGTCGCTTTTCGCAGATTAGCACGTCCTTCATCGCCTCTGACTGCCAGGGCATCCACCGTGTACGCTTAGTCGCTTAACCTCACAACCCACAGGCGTTTTACAACGCTGCGGACTGCAAGCATTTGAGAGACTCGAACGCATCGCCATTTCATTCTTATTACGGAGAATGAATACGACGCGTCGTTTCAAATTTTCAGCTTGTTCCGGATTGTTAAAGAGCAAATACTTCGCAGCACACCGTCGCCGGTATACTCTGAAGTAAGTTTCAGTACTGTAATGGTGGAGCTAAGCGGGATCGAACCGCTGACCTCCTGCGTGCAAGGCAGGCGCTCTCCCAGCTGAGCTATAGCCCCATACAGTCACTGCAGAGACCATCTACATCCACTCACCAGGAGTCACGTTTCTCACACGGGAAATGTGATTTCGTCTCAGGCAAGGCATGTTTTCGCGAAGCATAGTGAACTATGCGAGCCGGAAACATAACGCGGCATGAGAAGAAATCTGGTAGGCCTGAGTGGACTTGAACCACCGACCTCACCCTTATCAGGGGTGCGCTCTAACCACCTGAGCTACAAGCCTGTAGAGGTTTTTTCTGCTCGTTACTTTTCTATCAGACAATCTGTGTGAGCACTTCGCGGGAAGGTATCTTCAGGTAAGGAGGTGATCCAACCGCAGGTTCCCCTACGGTTACCTTGTTACGACTTCACCCCAGTCATGAATCACAAAGTGGTAAGCGCCCTCCCGAAGGTTAAGCTACCTACTTCTTTTGCAACCCACTCCCATGGTGTGACGGGCGGTGTGTACAAGGCCCGGGAACGTATTCACCGTAGCATTCTGATCTACGATTACTAGCGATTCCGACTTCATGGAGTCGAGTTGCAGACTCCAATCCGGACTACGACGCACTTTATGAGGTCCGCTTGCTCTCGCGAGGTCGCTTCTCTTTGTATGCGCCATTGTAGCACGTGTGTAGCCCTGGCCGTAAGGGCCATGATGACTTGACGTCATCCCCACCTTCCTCCGGTTTATCACCGGCAGTCTCCTTTGAGTTCCCGGCCGAACCGCTGGCAACAAAGGATAAGGGTTGCGCTCGTTGCGGGACTTAACCCAACATTTCACAACACGAGCTGACGACAGCCATGCAGCACCTGTCTCAGAGTTCCCGAAGGCACCAAAGCATCTCTGCTAAGTTCTCTGGATGTCAAGGCCAGGTAAGGTTCTTCGCGTTGCATCGAATTAAACCACATGCTCCACCGCTTGTGCGGGCCCCCGTCAATTCATTTGAGTTTTAACCTTGCGGCCGTACTCCCCAGGCGGTCGACTTAACGCGTTAGCTCCGGAAGCCACGCCTCAAGGGCACAACCTCCAAGTCGACATCGTTTACGGCGTGGACTACCAGGGTATCTAATCCTGTTTGCTCCCCACGCTTTCGCACCTGAGCGTCAGTCTTCGTCCAGGGGGCCGCCTTCGCCACCGGTATTCCTCCAGATCTCTACGCATTTCACCGCTACACCTGGAATTCTACCCCCCTCTACGAGACTCAAGCCTGCCAGTTTCAAATGCAGTTCCCAGGTTAAGCCCGGGGATTTCACATCTGACTTAACAGACCGCCTGCGTGCGCTTTACGCCCAGTAATTCCGATTAACGCTTGCACCCTCCGTATTACCGCGGCTGCTGGCACGGAGTTAGCCGGTGCTTCTTCTGCGGGTAACGTCAATCGGCAAGGTTATTAACCTCACCGCCTTCCTCCCCGCTGAAAGTACTTTACAACCCGAAGGCCTTCTTCATACACGCGGCATGGCTGCATCAGGCTTGCGCCCATTGTGCAATATTCCCCACTGCTGCCTCCCGTAGGAGTCTGGACCGTGTCTCAGTTCCAGTGTGGCTGGTCATCCTCTCAGACCAGCTAGGGATCGTCGCCTAGGTGAGCCATTACCCCACCTACTAGCTAATCCCATCTGGGCACATCCGATGGTGTGAGGCCCGAAGGTCCCCCACTTTGGTCTTGCGACGTTATGCGGTATTAGCTACCGTTTCCAGTAGTTATCCCCCTCCATCGGGCAGTTTCCCAGACATTACTCACCCGTCCGCCACTCGCCACCCAAAGAGCAAGCTCTTCTGTGCTGCCGTTCGACTTGCATGTGTTAGGCCTGCCGCCAGCGTTCAATCTGAGCCATGATCAAACTCTTCAATTTAAGTTTGATTTGCTGCAACGAGTGCAGCGATGCTCTGTGAATTAAACTTCGTAATGAATTACGTGTTCACTCAGCAAAGACTTGATATTTTTTACGTCCGGAGACGCTGATATCAATCCTGCGAGTGCCCACACAGATTGTCTGATAAATTGTTAAAGAGCAGTGCCGCGATTTCTCAAGCGGCGCGGGATGCGTATATTACGCTTTCCGCTTTCTCAGTCAAGCATTTATTTTTGCTTTTCTGAAGGTTGCCGTTAAGGGCCACCTCACTAACAGGGCGCTTCGTAAGCCGTTGTGCCGTGTCAGTGGAGGCGCATTATAGGGAGTTCTTTCGGGCTGACAAGGGCTAAATGCAAATTAATTTTCGAGTGCTGTTTTTTTCGGCGAAAGCCCGTCAAATCGCCAGTTTTTCCAGCAGCGGGAAGCCATAACGCTGCAAAACCGGTGATAATTGCACCACTTCGTCATCCATACGCGTACAAAATGCCACATTCTGTCCGCTGGAACGCGCCTGAGGCGCTTCGTGCTCTAACAACCAGGCGGTGCGCCGTGCAATCGCTGCGCCCGAATCCACCAGCCGGGTGCCATCAGGCAACACCTGCTGCAGCTCTTCACGTAACAGCGGGAAATGGGTACAACCCAGCACCACGGTATCCGGCGGCTCTTTCATACGCAGCCACGGTTGTACTGCGCGACGCACATCGTCCAGCGACACCGTTTCTCCGTGCAGTTTGGCTTCCGCCAGTTCAACCAGTTCCGCCGAGCCCAGCATTTCGATTTTACATTCGCGCGCAAACTGCGCCACCAGCTCATGGGTGTAAGGCCGTTTCACCGTGCCGCGCGTGGCCAGCAGGCCGACCACGCCGTTACGCGTCAGACGGGCCGCCGGTTTAATCGCCGGCACGACGCCAACGACCGGGAACTCAAAGCGCTGACGCAATGCTGGCAGGGATACAGTACTGGCGGAGTTACAGGCGATGACCACTAAAGCCAGCGGCACGCGCTGCACGATAGCCTCCACCACCGCTACGACCCGCTCAACAATGTACTCTTCGCTTTTTTCACCGTAAGGGAAGCCGGCATTATCGAAGGCATAGAGATAGTGCAGGCCCGGCAGCAGTTGCCGGACCTCATCATAGACGGAGAGCCCACCGACACCGGAGTCAAACACCAGCACGGTGGGGCGCAGATCAGAAGCTGTAGCTGGCGCTGAGATAGTACTCCGTTCCTGGAGTTTGATAGCCATACACTGTCTCGTAGTCTTTATCGAACAGGTTGGCAATTCTACCACGAACGGTGAGCTGTGATGTGACCGGATACGAAACTGCCAGATCCCATAAACTTACACCGCCCAGTTTGACGCGCTGCGGGGTAAAGGAGTGGTTGTAATCCGTATCATAGCGATCGCCGAGATAATGATAGGTCAGTGACCAGTCAAACTCATAAATCGTCCAGTCGAGCTGGTATTTCACCTGCTGCTTCGCACGGCGCACCAGCGGTTGATCGGTTTCAGCATCGCGCGCATCAACATAATCGTAAGAAATCTGATGGCTAAGCGGACCGGTATCGAACGACGCCGTGGCTTCTACGCCCTTAATGCGCGCTTTATCGATGTTGTAATAGATATAGGTGGTGGGATCGCTATCAATCAGATTATCGATATCGTTACGATAACCGGATACGCGCCAGTTTACCGGCCCGGTCAGGCCAGAGAAGCCCGCTTCCCACTGTTTACTCTCTTCCGGCTTCAGGTCGCTGTTGCCATAAGAACCATACAACTGGCCGAGACGAGGCGCTTTATACGCCGTCGCGTAATTGGCAAACACGCTATAGCCATCAACAAACGCCCACGACGCCCCGCCCTGCCAGGTGCCGTGCCAGCCAAACTGGCTGTTGTCGTCACCGCGTACCGCGCCTTCCAGCGTTACGCTGCCCAGCTGCTGCTGGGTGGTGGCATAGATGCCGGTGTTACGCAGTTCGGTGCTGTCAGCCACGTAAGCGGTGCCGGGTTCCGTGGTCTGTTTCTGCCAGTCCACACCCGCGCTTACGCTGCCCTGCGCCACCTGCAACGTATTGCCCCACTGCACATTGTACTGCTTGCTGTCATCCAGCGTGGTCGACGGGCCGTAGCGGCCTGTACGCGGATCATAGTTATAGTCTTTGCTGCGGCTGTAGCTGGCGATCAGCTGCGTCGAATAAATGTCGTTGCTGTAACGCAAGCCGCTGTCCCAGGTCTGGCTGTAGAGCTGGCGGGTATCGTTTAATCCGTTGATGTTAAAACTGTTATCGTAGCTGTAGGTGCCGTCGTAGGCCGTACGGTTGTCAAAACCGTAGCCGCGAACAAAGCCGCTCAGCCCGTCACTGAACTGGTGCTCCAGCGCGCCATACAGTGTCTTGTTCATGAAGCCATCGCGATCTTTCTGCGCCGGATCGCCATACACATCCGGCAGGTTTGCCACCACATCATAGCCGCGCGTATAGGTGTAGTTGCCCGCCATGGTCAGCGTCGTGGCTGCGCCCAGCTGCTGCTGGGTAGAACCTTCATAGTTTTGATAGCCTTTCGAGCCCACGCCCGCGCTCAGCGTCGTGCCCGGCTTATCACGACCGGTGATGATGTTCACCACGCCGCCAATCGCATCGGAACCATACACCGCCGAGCGCGCACCGCGCACATATTCGATGCGCTGGACCAGAGAAAGCGGAATCTGGCTTAAATCAGACGATCCGGACACACCCGCCTGGTTTAGCCGGATACCGTCGATGAGTATAAGTACGTGGCTGGAGTTGGTGCCGCGCACAAACAGCGAGCTCAACTGGCCGAGGCCACCGTTCTGCGCGATGTCCACGCCAGGCAGGCGACGCATGACGTCCGTCAGGCTTTTCGCCTGCCAGCGATCGATATCGTCGCGGGTCACGACTGTCGTCGGCGCGAGAACGGAGGAAACCGGCTGCAAAAACCGGTTGGCGGTAACGATTTGCGTATCATCATTCTGCTGCGCGTAGCCAGATTGCGCCCAGAGCGACAACGCCGTTGCACTAAAGGCAAACAGCGAAGCATGTGTTGTTTTCATTGTTATAGCATCCAAAAGACGAAGCAGGATGCCGCAGGTCCGGGATCGATAGCACGCGATGATCTCAGAAGTTGCGACGTCACACCGGCAGGTCTTCGGGCTGGGAATCATAAGTGGTGAAGACTTCCCATCCGCGAGGACAGTGTCTGCAATTGCGATCACCACGACATTCTTTTACCGCTGCGCGTCAGCTCCAGATTCACACTGGATTCCCTTTTAACTCAAGGAGGCCGGCAGCCGCAGTCTACGTTTAAGAAGGCCGGAAATCCAGACTGCCAGCCTTCCTGCACTGTCCGGGACTGGACATCAGCAGGTGAATGCCTACAATCGCCCGGCAGGCAGGCTTAACACCAGGATTGAAGATGACACCCGAACAACTCCCGATTGAACAATACGACGCGCAACTGGCGGAAAAAGTCAGCCGCTTACAGGCGATGATGGCCCCCTACGCAGCGCCCGACGTGGAGGTGTTCCGCTCGCCGGTCAGCCACTATCGTATGCGCGCCGAATTCCGCATCTGGCACGACGGTGACGAGCTCTATCACATCATCTTCGATCAAGAGACCAAACAGCGTATCCGCGTCGATCAGTTTCCGGCGGCCAGCCAGTTGATCAACACGCTGATGCCAAAGTTGATCGCCGCGATCCGCGATAATCGCGCGCTGCGTTTCAAACTGTTCCAGATCGATTATCTCTCCACCCTGAGCAACCAGATCGTGATCTCGCTGCTGTATCACCGCAAGCTGGAAGCCGACTGGACCGAAGCCGCGACTGCGCTGCGCGATAGCCTGCGTGCAGAAGGGTTTGATGTGCAACTGATTGGCCGTGCCACGAAAACCAAAATCTGCCTCGATCGCGATTACGTCGATGAGCGCCTGCCGGTGGCCGGTCAGGAGATGATCTATCGTCAGGTGGAGAACAGCTTCACCCAGCCGAATGCGGCGATGAATATTCAGATGCTGGAGTGGGCGCTGGACGTGACGCAAGATTCGCGCGGCGATCTGCTGGAGCTGTACTGTGGTAATGGCAATTTTTCGCTGGCGCTGGCGCGTAACTTCCGCCGCGTACTGGCGACGGAAATCGCCAAACCGTCGGTGGCTTCGGCGCAGTACAACATCGCGGCCAACCACATCGACAACGTGCAAATTATTCGTATGGCAGCCGAAGAGTTTACCCAGGCGATGAACGGCGTGCGCAGCTTCAACCGTCTGGAAGGCATCGATCTCAACAGCTATCAGTGCGAGACCATCTTTGTCGATCCGCCGCGCAGCGGGCTGGATGATGAGACGGTGAAGATGGTGCAGGCCTATCCGCGTATTCTCTATATTTCCTGTAATCCGCAAACGCTGTGCGACAACCTCAGCGTACTGAGTGCCACGCATAACATCACGCGGCTGGCGCTGTTTGACCAGTTCCCTTACACCCACCATATGGAATGCGGTGTGTTACTGACGCGCAAAGCCTAAAAAAACGGGAACCCTGCGGTTCCCGTGATTGTTTTCAGTGCTTGTTCTTGCTGCGGCGGAAGCGCATGGCGATCCAGAACACCAGCGCCACCATCAGAATGGTCGGGATGAAGTTAGACCCGATATCCGGATATTCGGCACGCACCAGCGCGCTGTACACCAGAATCCCCAGCAGAAAAAATGCCGCCGCCAGCGAAGGCATGCCGTCCGGCATATTGCGGTTGAGATAGCGCTGATGCAGACACCACGCGGCAAGGCCAAGGGCGATCAGCGGGAAAATCGAAAAGGGAACAAAGGTGCTGAACAGCACCGAAAAGGAGCCGTTGATAGCTAAACCGGTGATAAAAGCCAGTAACAGCGTTCCTTTATCGCGAGGGTTTTGCTCAATCATTTCATTATCCTTATCACATTACTCTTCGGGGGTTTCCAGGGTAACCGCCAGGCGCTCTTGCTCCCGGCGATACCAGTAATACGCGCCTTTGGCGATCATTCGCAGCTGCAGCACCAGACGCTCTTCCAGTTTGCGCCGCTGTTCGATATCCACATCCAGCGCTTCCGCGCCGGCGCTGAACACAATCGTCACCATCGCTTCCGCCTGCGCTTCGGTAAAGCTGCGCGGCATGCGGTTTTCCAGCTCAAGGTAGTCGGCCAGTTCAGCGATAAAGTGCTGAATCTCCCGCGCGACCGCCGCACGAAAAGCCGCTGAGGTGCCGGAGCGCTCGCGTAGTAAGAGACGAAAAGCGTTGGGATTGTTCCCGATGAACTCCATAAACGTGGCGACCGAGGTTTTGATGATGCTGCCACCTTTGGCAATGCGCTGGCGCGCCTGGCGCATCAGCTGGCGCAGCATCAGGCCACTTTCATCGACCATCGTCAGGCCGAGCTCATCCACATCGCGAAAGTGACGGTAAAACGAGGTCGGTGCAATGCCGGCTTCGCGTGCCACTTCGCGTAAACTCAGGCTGGCAAAACTCCTTTCTGCACTTAACTGACTGAATGCCGCTTCAATCAGTGAACGTCGTGTACGTTCTTTTTGTTGCGCTCGAACGCCCATTTTCCCGGCCTTGTGAGTAATCAGGCAGGCACTATAACAAACTTTTCAGCGTACAGCGGCGCAAAGTTTGTGACCGCCTGTTAACCTCACTGATTGTCAAACTTTGCCAATTTACGCTGTTAGAATTCAGATGTGCGCGGCGAGATGTTAGAATCTCGTTGTAAAAATGTATAGAAACATAGGACGTACTGGTATGCAAAAGTCTTACGATTACGATGCCATTGTGATTGGCTCCGGTCCGGGCGGCGAAGGTGCGGCGATGGGGCTGGTGAAGCAGGGAGCGCGCATTGCAGTGATCGAACGCTACCACAACATCGGCGGCGGTTGTACTCACTGGGGAACCATCCCTTCCAAAGCTCTGCGTCACGCTGTCAGCCGTATCATTGAGTTCAATCAAAACCCTCTTTATAGCGATCACACCCGACTCCTGCGCTCCTCGTTCGCCGACATTCTGAATCATACTGAGAACGTCATCAGCCAGCAGACTGCCATGCGTCAGGGCTTTTACGAGCGTAACCGCTGTGAGCTTTATCAGGGCGACGCCCATTTTGTTGATGCCAACACCATCGAAGTGGAACAGCCAGACGGCACGCGCGAGCGCTTAACCGCAGAGAAGTTTGTCATCGCCTGTGGTTCCCGCCCGTATCATCCGGCGGACGTCGATTTTACCCATCCGCGCATTTACGACTCCGACTCCATCCTCAACCTGCATCATGAACCCGGCCACGTCATCATTTACGGTGCGGGTGTGATTGGCTGTGAATATGCGTCGATTTTCCGCGGCCTTAACGTCAAGGTTGACCTGATCAACACCCGCGATCGCCTGCTGGCGTTCCTCGATCAGGAGATGTCTGATTCGCTCTCTTATCACTTCTGGAACAGCGGCGTGGTGATTCGTCACAACGAAGAGTTTGAGAAGATTGAAGGTGTCAGCGATGGCGTCATCATGCACCTCAAGTCCGGCAAAAAGGTCAAAGCCGATTGCCTGCTGTATGCTAACGGCCGTACCGGTAATACCGATTCACTGGCGCTGGAAAACGTCGGGCTGGAAGCCGATGGCCGTGGCCTGCTGAAAGTGAACAGTATGTATCAGACTGCGCAGCCGCACATTTATGCGGTGGGCGACGTGATTGGTTACCCGAGCCTGGCCTCTGCCGCTTACGATCAGGGCCGCATTGCCGCGCAGGCGATCATCAAAGGGGAAGCCACCGCGCACCTGATTGAAGATATCCCGACCGGAATCTACACCATTCCGGAAATCAGCTCCGTCGGCAAAACCGAACAGCAGCTGACGGCGATGAAAGTGCCGTATGAAGTGGGCCGTGCGCAGTTTAAGCATCTGGCGCGCGCGCAGATTGTCGGCATGCACGTCGGCAGCCTGAAGATCCTGTTCCACCGCGAAACCAAAGAGATTCTGGGTATTCACTGCTTTGGCGAGCGTGCGGCGGAGATCATTCACATAGGCCAGGCCATCATGGAGCAGAAGAACGGCGGTAACACGATTGAGTATTTCGTGAACACTACTTTCAACTACCCCACCATGGCCGAAGCCTACCGCGTGGCGGCGTTAAACGGCTTAAACCGCCTGTTTTAACGAACGGCCCAGGTAACCCTGCATGTGGGTTTTAATTGCTTCTGCCAGCTGCTCATAGCGGCTGCGCAGAGGCGATCCCGGACGATACACCAGCGCGATGGTGCGCTGCGGCACCGGTTTGTAACACGGCAGATAGCACACGCCATCACGTACGCGCTCATTCGGTACCGCCAGCGACGGCAGCAAAGTGATACCGCTGCCGGCTGCTACCATGTTGCGCAGCGTTTCCAGGCTGGTCGCGCGGAAATGGGTATCTTCATCAGCACCGGCTTCGAAGCAGAAGCCCATCGCCTGATCGCGCAGACAGTGACCATCTTCCAGCATCAGCAGTTTCTCACCGGCCAGATCCGACATCGGCACGCGATCGCGATCGTGCCACGGGTGATCCTGGTAGATCGCCAGCTTCATCGGCTCATCAAACAGCGGCACTTCAATAAAAGCTTCGCTCTCTTTTACCAGCGCCAGAATCGCGCAGTCGAGCTTACCGCTGTCGAGCTGCGCCAGCAGCTGCTGCGTTTGCGCCTCGTGCAGATACATCTCGAGTTTCGGGAAGGTCTGATGCAGCATCGGAATAATATGCGGCAGCAGATAGGGACCGGTGGTCGGAATCAGACCAATGTGCAGCGGCCCGGACATGGTTTCGCCCTGCTGGCTGGCCATCTCCTTCAGTACCTTCACTTCACGCAGCACGGTTCGCGCCTGATCCACCAGCAGCAGTCCAGCCTGAGTAAACAGCACCTTACGGCTGGTCCGTTCCAGCAGCATCACACCCAGTTCATCTTCCAGCTTGCGAATCTGCCCGCTCAGGGTCGGCTGGCTGACATGACAGGCATCAGCGGCACGACGAAAGTGGCGATGTTCCGCCAGCGAAACCAGATATTCCAGATCACGAATGTTCATTGATAGCCTCCAAACCACGATAGCCCGTGGCGATAGATAGAATAGCAATGAACGATTAGCCCTATCAAGCGGTGAACAGGAATAATACCGGCCATCTGATTAAGACCACAGATTGTTAAAGCGGCTAACGCAGACACGCAACAACAACAATCTGGAGCAGCACCTGCAACCTGCTCACGAAATCACTGAGTTGGCCGGGAGTGCCAGCCCTTTGATGATGTGCCTATAACTATATGTAATTCCGAAGCTAGAGGTTGGCGGGCTACTTAAAGCCCGCTTTTTTTTGCCTCTGCATCACAGTGGCACATCACCCAGCAACTGCTGCAAATCCTGCTCCGTCAGCACCAGGGAGTGGCCAACGATACCGGACTGCGTCAGCTCCTGCTGCAGATCGTCATTATTCAGCACCAGCTCATACTGCTGCGTGGCCGGGTTAAGCTCCGCGTCCTGGAACAGGTTAACCGGCACGCTGGCCAGCAGATCATGCAGATGCAGGCCGCTGAGTGCCTCCGGCCGGGCCACATCTCCCGTAATATCATCCGCGACGATCAGGCTGACCGGCGCACTGACATTCCCTGCGCCGCATGTCACCACGATCTGATGCTCGCCAGCGGCCAGCGCATGAGATGGCGTAAAGGTCCATTTGTGATCGCTATCGACCAGCGCACTGCCGAGCGGCTCATCGTTATCAAACAGCTCAACCCGGCTGCCGGGCTGGCCTTTACCGGAAAAGGTCGGCTGGGTTTGCGTAGTGCTCTCTTCCGGCCAGATAAACTGCGCACCGCTGTGCATGGCGGTTAGCGTGACCGGCACAAAACCGGCGTCTTCGACGATCAGCGTGAAGGGCGCGCTGGCGCTCTGCGGCATTGCCGCCACCTGTGCCACGAACTGATGACTCCCGCCCACCAGCGCGGCAGGCAGCGTAAAACTGAAGTAGCCGGTCTGAGCATCGCTGAGCGTGCTGCCCACTAACTCGCCGTTATGGTAACACTCAAGCGTGACGCCCCGGCCGGCATAGCCGTTCAGCGCAGGGCGCGTATCGCGGGTGATTTCGCCATCGACAATAAAACCGCCGTCATTCACCGAGGCGGAATCGAAGGTGACAGGAACCTGGTTTTCAACGGCCGGCTCCAGAGGAAAGAAAGGGTAGCCAAAGCGTGAAGTGCTCATTTATGTTCTCCAAATTAACTGCGAGCACACTTTAAGAACTCTTCACGCCAGGCCGATCAAGAATTGTCTCTTTTTTACGAAAGAAATTTCCTGGCGCGCATTACGCGAGGTTTAAGCGCTGCTTCGCTTCGCCGATCGCCAGCGCCACCTGCTGTGGTGCCACGCCGCCGCGCGCGTTACGCTTATCTAGACAAGACTGCAGCGACAGCACCGGATAAACATCTTCCCCGATCGCCGCGCTAAACTGCTTAAACTGCGCCAGACTTAATGCCTCCAGCGCGACGCCTTGTTTGATCGCTTCCACCACGGTTTCGCCGACGATATGGTGCGCTTCGCGGAACGGCACGCCTTTGGCTACCAGATAATCGGCCAGTTCGGTCGAGTTGGCGTAACCCTGCTCGGCGGCTTCCTGACAGCGCGGACGCTTCACCTGAATGCCGTCCAGCACCAGCGCTGACATATGCAGGCAGTCAAGCCAGGTATCGAGCGCATCGAACAGCCCTTCTTTGTCTTCCTGCATATCTTTGTTATACGCCAGCGGCAGCCCTTTCAGCGTCATCATCATGCCGGTCAGTGCGCCCTGCACGCGACCGCACTTGCCGCGGATCAGCTCCAGCGCGTCCGGATTTTTCTTCTGCGGCATCAGCGATGAGCCCGACGTCACTTTATCGGACAGCTCAATAAAGCCGGCTTCACCGGTGTTGAAGAAGATCATGTCTTCAGCGAAGCGCGACAGGTGCACCATGCCAATCGAGGCATCAGACAGCAGCTCCAGCACGTGATCGCGGTCTGACACGGTATCCAGGCTGTTACGCGTGGCAGAAGCGAAGCCGAGCCAGCCGGCCAGCTGCTCACGGTCGATCTCATAAGCAGTCCCGGCCAGCGCGCCGCAGCCCAGCGGGCTGACATCCAGCCGCTTCAGCGTATCCTGCAGACGGCTCTCGTCGCGCGCCAGCATCTCAACGTAGGCCAGACACCAGTGGGCAAACGTCACCGGCTGCGCCCGCTGCAGGTGGGTGTAGCCCGGCATCACGGCATCCTGATTGGCTTCAGCCGTGGCTACCAGCGCTGACTGCAGCTCGCGCGTAGCTTCCAGCAGCAGTGCCACCTGCGTTTTACACCACAGTTTGAGATCGGTCGCCACCTGGTCGTTACGGCTGCGCCCGGTGTGCAGCTTTTTGCCCAGCGCGCCGACTTTATCGATCAGCTTGCCTTCCACCCAGCTGTGAATATCCTCGGCATCGCTCTGCAGAATCTGCTGCGGGTTGGCGCGAACCTCTTCCAGCAGCGCATTCAGCGCGGCTTCCAGCTGCTGCTGCTCTTCACTGCTCAGCACGTTTACCGTTACCAGCGCTTTTGACCAGGCCACCGAACCGATGATGTCCTGCTCCGCCAGGCGGTAGTCAAACCGCAGTGAGTCGTTGAACTGTTTAAACCGTTGATCTGCCGCCTGCGAAAAACGTCCGCCCCAAAGTGCCATCTGCTTGCTCCTGAATCTGTTAAACAAAGGGCGGCCCGAAGCCGCCCCTGCAAAATATGTCGCCTGCCGCCGGTATTACTTCTTCTGCTCGTTCAGCGCGCGAATGCGTGAAGAGAGCGAGAATAGACGGATAAAGCCGCCCGCGTGACGGTGATCGTACACTTCGTCTTCGCCGAAGGTGGCAAACTCTTCTGAGTACAGGCTGTTCGCCGATTTTTTCTGGATCGCCGTGGCCTGGCCTTTATACAGCTGCAGTACCACTTCACCGTTCACCAGCTCTGCCAGCGATGCGGCAGCGGCCTGGATTGACTGACGCAGCGGTGCGAACCAGCGGCCGTCATACACCACGTAAGACATCTCCTGACCCAGCTGTTCACGCCATTTGAAGCTGTCGCGATCCAGTACCAGCTGCTCAACCGCACGCAGCGCGTTGACCATGATGGTACCGCCAGGGGTTTCGTAGCAGCCGCGTGATTTGATGCCCACCAGACGGTTTTCCACGATATCAATCCGGCCTACGCCGTGTTTCGCTCCCAGCGCATTGAGTTTTTCCAGACACTGGAACGGGCTCAGTTTCTCACCGTTCACCGCGACAACCTGGCCTTTCTCCACGCTGACAGTGACATTTTCTGGCTGATCCGGCGCTTCCAGCGGATCGACAGTCCACACCCAGCAATCTTTGTTTGGCGCGTTCCACGGGCTCTCCAGCACGCCACCTTCGGTCGAGATGTGCCAGGCGTTTTCATCACGGCTGTAGATCTTCTCCAGCGACGCGGTGGTCGGGATATTGCGCTCTTTCAGGTAATCCAGCAGCGCTTCACGCGAACGCAGGTTCCACTCACGCCATGGCGCCACCACTTTAAGCTGCGGTGCCAGCGCGGTATAGGTGGTTTCGAAACGCACCTGATCGTTGCCTTTACCGGTTGCGCCGTGGCACAGCGCGTCTGCGCCCACTTTCAGCGCCAGTTCAACCTGCGCTTTGGCGATGATAGGACGCGCCATTGAGGTGCCCAGCAGATAGGTGCCTTCGTACAGCGCACCGGTCTGCAGCACCGGGTAAACGTATTCGCTGATAAACTCTTCACGCAGATCGACCACATGGCACTCAGACGCGCCCGACTGCAGCGCTTTCGTC
This sequence comes from gamma proteobacterium symbiont of Scutellera amethystina, assembly GCF_059730845.1. NCBI lineage: Bacteria > Pseudomonadati > Pseudomonadota > Gammaproteobacteria > gamma proteobacterium symbiont of Scutellera amethystina. Next base: position 149,506 of record NZ_AP035935.1, on the reverse strand, counting down.
TCTACGCCTTCCAGATCGGCCGGATCCTGACCAATGTTGGCCACGAACGCCACCACTTCACAACCACCGTAGTTCTCTTTCAGCCAGGGAATGATGGCCGAGGTATCCAGACCGCCCGAGTAAGCCAGAACGATTTTTTTGATGTTTTGCGTGCTCATGTCGTAATCCTTGATTATGCGAGAATCCGGGTGCCAATCGACACGCCGTTGAAAAGGGTTGGCAGCTGTTCAGCATGACGCCAGCTGGCAATATCCACCGGGCGGCCCAGCGTACGCGCCGCGTCGAGCGCCGCATGCACTTTCACAATCATGCCATCGGTAATAATGCCCTGGGCAATCAGCTGCTCGGCTTTGGCTGCAGTCATCTCGGCGATACGCTGACCTTTGCCGTCCAGAATACCGCTGACGTCCGACAGCAGCACCAGATCGGCACCGATGGTCGCGGCCAGTGCAGTCGCAGCCTGGTCAGCGTTGACGTTCATCAGTTCACCGCCGTCGGTGATGCCAATCGAGCTGATTACCGGCATATAGCCCGCGTCCAGCAGCGTATTCAGCAGCTGCGGATTGCCCGGCGTGGCGTTGCCCACGTGACCCAGCTCTTCATCGAACTGCGCCACATTCACCAGGTCCGCATCGCCAAGGCACAAACCCACCGCGCCGATGCCGTACTTCTTCGCCCACGCCAGCAGCGTTTTGTTGGCGGTGCCGGCCAGCGCACCGGTAATAATGTCGATCTGATCGGCTGGCGTCACGCGCAAACCGTTCTTCTTTTTCACCGGCAGCGCCAGTTTCTTCATCAGCTCGTCCACCAGGCAGCCGCCGCCGTGGACAATGATCAGCGGACGCTGGTGCTGCGTGCGGTACGCCAGCAGGGCATCAAACAGACGCGCCAGCGCTTCTTCGCTATCCAGCAGTACACCGCCCAGCTTAATGATCAGAGGATTGCTCATGGTCAGGTTATCCGTCCGTTAAATCAGAGACAGCGTTTCGGGGAAGCCGAAACGAATATTGAGACACTGCACCGCCTGTGAGGAGGCGCCTTTCAGCAGGTTGTCTTCCGCTGCGACAACAATCAGGTGCTCGCCCTGCACGGCAAAGCCGATATCGCAGAACGGCAGGCCAACCACCCCTTTCAGCGCCGGTACGCCTTTGTCGTACAGCCGCACCAGCGGTTTGTCGTGGTAAGCGCTGTGGAACGCCGCCGCCACATCCTGCTGGCTCACGCCGGCGTTCAGACGACAGGTGATGGTTTCCAGAATGCCGCGCGGGAAATTACCGAGATGCGGCGTGAAGATCACCGGCGTGCCGAGATGGGCCACAATCTCCGGATGGTGACGGTGATTGAAAAGGCCGTACGGCTGCAGGCTGACTTCACAGAAGCTGGTGGTGACGCTGGCTTTACGCCCGGCACCGCTGACGCCACTGGTGGCATTGATGACCGGCCACTGAGCCGGATTAAGCAGGCCAGCCTTAATCAGCGGCTTAAGCGCCAGCTGCGCGGCGGTCGGATAGCAACCCGGCACCGCCACCAGCTGCGCGTCCTTAATCTGCTCGTGGTTCCATTCGGCCAGGCCGTAAACGGCTTTGTCGAGCCACGCCTGGTGCTGATGGCTGAAACCGTAATACTGTTGATAAAAGCCGTCGTCGTTAACGCGGAACGCACCTGAGAGGTCGAACACCACGCAGCCGGCTTTCAGGAATTCCGGGGCCAGATCGTGGCTGACTTCGTGTGCGGTGGCGAGGAACACCACATCGACCTTGCCGGCCCACTCTGCGGCATCACCCAGCGGCTGCAATGGCAAATCGACCCTGCCTTTCAGCTGCGGATGGAGATCGGAGAGTAACTTTCCGGCATCCGGGCTTTGCGCTGAAACCGCCAAAGCGGTTATGTTCATATGCGGGTGGCGATTCAGGTAGGTGGCAAGCTCTACGCCAGCATAACCACTGGCACCAACGATCAGCGTATTCAACATCAGGCTGTATACCTTATTACAGTCACACGTATCGGGTCGCGGCATTGCCCCGTTGCCCACGATGCCGTTTGCAGCTTTTTTCAGTTCACATGCAGACGACGTTAATGTATTTTTATTCACTATTAATGCATTAATATTGATACATCCTAACCCAGGGACCGTCAACAGTGAAGACAAAAATTCCACCTTTTATCGAACTCTACCGCCAGCTGATTGCGACACCGTCGATCAGCGCCACCGACAGCGCGCTGGATCAGAGCAATGAAACTTTAATCAATTTGCTGGCGGGCTGGTTCCGCGATCTCGGCTTCAGCGTGGAAGTCCAGCCGGTGCCGGGTACACGCCACAAATTCAACCTGCTGGCGCGCAGCGGCAGCGGCGCAGGTGGCCTGCTGCTGGCGGGCCATACCGACACCGTGCCGTATGACGACGGCCGCTGGACGCGCGATCCCTTTACCCTGACCGAACACGACAACAAGCTGTACGGCTTAGGCACCGCCGACATGAAAGGTTTCTTTGCCTTTATTCTTGATGCGCTGCGTGACGTTGACGTGACGAAGCTCAGCAAACCGCTGTACATCCTTGCCACCGCCGATGAAGAGACCACGATGGCCGGCGCGAAATACTTCTCTGAATCGACCCAGCTGCGGCCGGACTGCGCCATCATCGGCGAACCGACGTCGCTGAAACCGGTGCGCGCCCACAAAGGCCACCTGTCGCACGCCATCCGCATTCAGGGTCAGTCCGGTCATTCCAGCGATCCGGCGCGCGGCGTGAACGCTATCGAGCTGATGCATGAATCCATTACTCAGCTGATGCAGCTGCGTAATACGCTGAAAGAGCGCTATCACCACGACGGCTTCGCCATTCCGTATCCGACCATGAACTTTGGCCATATCCACGGCGGCGACGCGGCGAACCGCATCTGCGCCTGCTGCGAGCTGCATATGGATATCCGTCCGCTGCCGGGACTGACGCTGAGCGATCTCGACGGTTTACTCAATGAAGCGCTGGCGCCGGTGAGCGCGCGCTGGCCGGGCCGTCTGACTGTCGGTGAGCTGCATCCGCCGATTCCCGGCTACGAATGCCCGGCCGACCATGAACTGGTCAAAGTGGTGGAGAAGCTACTGGGCGTGCCGACAGAAGTGGTGAATTACTGCACCGAAGCGCCGTTTATCCAGCAGTTGTGCCCGACGCTGGTGTTAGGGCCTGGATCCATCAATCAGGCGCATCAGCCAGACGAGTTTATTGATACCGCATTTATTAAGCCGACTCATGCGCTTATCACTCAGGTTGTGCAGCATTTTTGCCATTGATGATTAAAAGATGGGGCATTTCACTGCGAAATCAGCAAATTGCCCCGTCATTATCCGGGATTTGATAATAAGAATAACTTATCCCACCTCCTGTCAATTAAATTCGATGAATTTCCGATAGTTAGCAGCACGATACCGGCAATTTAAGTCAATTGACGAACAGGAAGAACCGTGGCTAGATAAAAGACGATGTTATGCCCGTTGGGTATAGAGGTTTTATATTTAAGACGATAAGGGTGTCAGGGTCACATGAACGAACAATATTCCGCAATGCGAAGTAATGTCAGTATGCTCGGCAAACTGCTCGGGGATACGATAAAGGATGCACTGGGAGAGAACATCCTCGATCGGGTGGAGACCATCCGCAAGCTCTCTAAGTCATCCCGTGCAGGAAATGACACTCATCGTAAGGAACTGCTCTCCACGCTGCAAAACCTGTCTAACGACGAGCTGCTGCCGGTGGCACGCGCGTTCAGCCAGTTCCTTAACCTCACCAACGTGGCAGAACAGTATCAAACCATTTCGCGCAGCGGCGACGGTGCTAACCATCCGGAGCTGCTGAAAAAGACCTTCGAGCGCCTGAAGCAGCAGAGCGATCTCAGCGAGCCGGCCATCCGCCAGGCGATTGAGGAGCTGTCGCTGGAGCTGGTGCTCACCGCCCACCCGACCGAAATTACCCGCCGCACGCTGATCCACAAGCTGGGCGAAGTGAACAGCTGTCTGCAACAGCTCGACCACAGCGACATCACCGACTACGAACGCAACCAGGTCATGCGCCGTCTGCGTCAGCTGGTGGCGCAGGCGTGGCACACCGATGAGATCCGTAAATATCGCCCGACGCCGGTAGATGAAGCCAAATGGGGCTTCGCGGTGGTAGAGAACAGCCTGTGGGAAGGCGTACCGGCGTTTCTGCGCGAGCTGAACCAGCAGGTGGAAGAGAGCTTCGGCATCCAGCTGCCGGTGGATTTTGTGCCAATCAAATTTACCTCGTGGATGGGCGGCGACCGTGACGGTAACCCGAACGTCACCGCACCGATTACCCGCCACGTGATGCAGCTAAGCCGCTGGAAAGCCGCCGACCTGTTCCTGCGCGACATCGGCGTGCTGGTGTCCGAGCTGTCGATGTCCGAGTGCAGCGACGAAGTGCGCGAACTGTGTGGCGATGCGGAGGCGCTGGAGCCATATCGTGTGATTCTGAAGCGTATCCGCAGCCAGCTGATGAGCACCCAGAGCTATCTGGAGCGCCGTCTGAAGGGTGAGCGCCTGCCGCGTCCGGCCGATCTGCTGGTTTCTAACGATCAGCTGTGGCAGCCACTGTTTGCTATTTACCAGTCGCTGCAGCAGTGCGGCATGGGCATCATCGCCAACGGCCAGCTGCTGGACACGCTGCGCCGCGTGAAGTGCTTCGGCGTGCCGCTGGTGCGCATCGATATCCGTCAGGAGAGCACCCGCCACACCGAAGCGATTGCCGAAGTGACGCGCTATCTCGGACTGGGCGACTACGAAAGCTGGTCAGAAGCCGACAAGCAGGCGTTCCTGATCCGTGAACTGAATTCCAAGCGGCCGCTGCTGCCGCGGCAGTGGGAGCCCAGCGACAACACGCGTGAAGTGCTGGATACCTGCAAAGTGGCGGCAGAAGCGCCGCAGGGCTCGATTGCCGCCTATGTGATTTCAATGGCCAAAACGCCGTCTGATGTACTGGCGGTGCATCTGTTGCTGAAAGAGGCCGGCATCCCTTACGCAATGCCGGTGGCGCCGCTGTTTGAAACCCTCGACGACCTCAACAACGCCAATGACGTGATGAGCCAGCTGCTGAATATCGACTGGTATCGCGGCTTCATCAACGGCAAGCAGATGGTGATGATTGGCTATTCCGACTCGGCAAAAGATGCCGGCGTGATGGCAGCCAGCTGGGCACAGTATCAGGCCCAGGATGCGCTGATTAAAACCTGCGACAAAGCCGGCATTACCCTGACGCTGTTCCACGGACGCGGCGGTTCGATTGGCCGCGGTGGCGCACCGGCGCATGCAGCCCTGCTGTCACAGCCGCCGGGCAGCCTGAAAGGCGGCCTGCGCGTGACCGAACAGGGCGAAATGATTCGCTTCAAATATGGCCTGCCGGAAGTCACCATCGCCAGCCTGTCGCTTTACACCGGGGCGATTCTGGAAGCCAACCTGCTGCCACCGCCAGAGCCAAAACGCGAATGGCAGGAGATCATGAACGGCCTGTCAGCCTATTCGTGCGCCATGTACCGTGGCTATGTGCGTGAAAATCCGGACTTCGTTCCCTACTTCCGCTCGGCGACGCCAGAGCAGGAGCTGGGTAAACTGCCGCTCGGATCGCGCCCGGCGAAACGGCGTCCGACCGGCGGCGTAGAGTCGCTGCGCGCCATTCCGTGGATCTTCGCCTGGACGCAGAACCGCCTGATGCTGCCCGCGTGGCTGGGGGCCGGCGCGGCGCTGCAGAAAGCGATGGACGAAGGCCATCAGGATCAGCTGGAAACCATGTGCAGCGAATGGCCGTTCTTCGCCACGCGCCTCGGCATGCTGGAGATGGTGTTCTCGAAGGCTGACCTGTGGCTGGCGGAGTATTACGATCAGCGTCTGGTGGATAAATCGCTGTGGCCGCTCGGCAAACAGCTGCGCGATCAGCTCGATGCCGACATCAAAGCGGTGCTGACCATCGCGAACGATGCGCATCTGATGGCGGACCAGCCGTGGATCGCCGAATCCATCGCGCTGCGTAACGTCTATACCGATCCGCTCAACGTGCTGCAGGCGGAACTGCTGCAGCGTGCGCGTGCGCAGGAAGAGCGCGGCGATGAACCTGATGCGCGCGTAGAACAGGCGCTGATGGTCACTATCGCTGGCGTCGCGGCCGGCATGCGTAACACTGGCTAACGGCTGGCGGCGCATCACAGCAAGAAGGGGGCCCTGAGGCCCCCTTCTCTTTTTTATCCTTTCACGCTTATGCCGCCAGCGTCGGGCGAACACCCAGCGTGTGGCAGATGGCGTAGCTCATCTCGGCGCGGTTCAGCGTGTAGAAATGAAAGTCCTTCACCCCTTCGCGCGACAGGATTTTCACCATGTCCATGGCGATGTTGGCACCGACCATTTTGCGCGTCTCCGCATCATCATCCAGCCCGTCAAACATGGCGTTCATCCAGCCCGGTACGCGCACGTTGGTCATGGTGGCGAAACGCTGCAGCTGTTTAAAGTTGGAGACCGGCAGAATGCCCGGCACGATCTCCACGTCGATACCGGTAGCCACGCAGCGATCGCGAAAGCGCAGATAGCTCTCCACGTCGAAGAAAAACTGGGTGATCGCGCGACTGGCGCCGGCATCAATTTTTCGCTTCAGATTGATCAGATCCGCCTGCGCACTCTTCGCTTCCGGATGCACTTCGGGATAGGCCGCTACCGAGATATCAAAATCACCGACCTCTTTCAGCAGCGACACCAGATCGCTGCCGTACATGTCTGGTTTGCCGCCGCCCGGTGGTAAATCGCCGCGCAGCGCCACGATATGGCGAATGCCGTTATTCCAGTAGTCTCGCGCAATGGCGCGCAGTTCATCGCGCGTCGCATCAATACAGGTGAGATGCGGTGCCGCTTCCAGTCCGGTGCGCTCTTTAATGCCTTTGATGATGCTGTGAGTGCGGTCGCGCTCGCCGGAGTTGGCTCCGTAAGTTACCGAGACGAATTTGGGTTTCAGGCTGCTCAGGCGGTCGATGGAGTTCCACAGAGTTGCTTCCATTTCGCTGGTGCGGGGCGGGAAAAACTCAAAAGAGACATTAATTTGCCCGTTCAGCTCAGCCAGGCTCTGGTTCAGCGCTTCGCGCTGATTGGCATGAAAGAAACTCATCCTGTTACCTCATCATCACATATCGATTAATTTGCGAACCGCGAACATCCATACGTTTAGACGTCCAGATGCACAAAATGAACGATCTTCAGCTTAGCGTCAACATAAAATTGTTTGCCGGGCGTGACAAATATTCAACCAAAGTGAAAGGGATTCACCTGACGGGGAAGCAGAGGGAAAAACGCAGACAGCGGACGCCGTCTGCGCAGCAGGTTTACAGCAGTTGGGCGAGACGATTGATATCAGACTGGAGCGCACCGGCGGTGACATCCCGGCCGGCGCCCGGCCCGCGGATCACCAGCGGATTGTCGCGATACCAGCGGCTTTCAATAGCAAACACGTTATCGCACGGCAGCAGCGCCGCCAGCGGATGCTCCGGACGCACCGCTTCCACGCCGACGCGCGCTTTACCGTTGGCATCGAAACGCGCTACGTAGCGCAGCACCAGCCCCATCTCCTGTGCGGCTTCGAAGCGCTGCAGCATCTGCTCGTTCAGCTCGTCGGCGTTTTCGAAGAAGTGGTCGATGGATTCGCCTTCGCACTGTGACGGCACTAGCGATTCAACCCGCACCTGATCCGGTTCGATGTCGTAACCGGCTTCGCGCGCCAGAATCACCAGTTTGCGCATCACGTCCTGACCGGAGAGATCGACGCGCGGGTCGGGCTCGGTTAAGCCCTGCTGCCACGCCTGATCGACCAGCTCGCTGAACGGCACCGTGCCGTCAAACTGCAGGAACAGCCACGACAGCGTGCCGGAGAAGATACCGCTGATCGCCAGAATGCTGTCGCCGCTTTCGCGCAGGTCGCGCACCGTGTGATTGACCGGCAATCCGGCACCCACGGTCGCGTTATACAGCCAGTGGCGACCGGTTTTGGCGAAGGCATCGCGTACCTGACGCCAGCTCTGGCCGCTGGCAGCGCCGGCCACTTTGTTGGCGCTGATGACGTGGAAGCCGTGGCTGGCAAAATCATGATACTGCTGCGCCAGCGAATCACTGGCGGTGACGTCAAGCACCACCAGATCGTCAAACGGGTGTGCGCGCATCCACAGGAACAGCGACTCTTCGTCGCGCGCTTCGGCCTCATCATCAAAGAAGGCCAGCGCCCGACTGGCGTCGAGACCGTCATAGCTCAGCAGGCTGCGGCTACTGTCCGCCACGCCCGCCAGCACAAACTCGAACCCGGTACGAGCCGACAGCGTCTCCTGCTCGCGCGCGAACAGCTCCAGCCAGCGTGAGCCGATATTGCCTTTGCCGAACAGAATCAGGCCGATGCGCTTCTCGGCGCGGAACAGCGACTGGTGCAGTCCCTGAATCAGGTGCTGGGTCGGTCCGACACGCAGCACCGCCACCAGGCTGATGTGATCTTCTGACTGCCAGACGAATTCGACCGGCTGGTCTTTGATCTGCTGCCAGAAGCGATGGCTGTGCAGCGGATTACGCGTTACGCCAGCACCGACCAGCGCCACCAGCGCCAGACCGTCGCGCAGCTGCAGATGACCGGGCAGCGCCGCGTCCTGCAGCAGGTTAAAGGCGCTGTTGACCACTTCCGAGGTGTAACACAGCTGCAGCAGGCGACGATCCGGATGGATACCCATCGCCAGCGGACGCAGCTGCGCGCGCTTCAGCAGCAGATCGATCTCTTTCTGCTGGGTAGCAAAATCGTGGCTATCGGGAATCTGAATCTCAACCAGGCAGACATCGTCGTGGCTGGTGACAATGCGCGCGCCGGTGCCGGACGCCAGCACGCGCTCAATGCGCGTTGAGCCCTGCTCCGGCTGATAGCTGCAGCGCAGCTGTAAATCGATGTCGCTATTGGAGACCGGCTGCAGCGTACGCGTGTGCAGCACCGGCGCCGCCAGTCGGGCCAGCTCGCTGGCCTCATCCAGCCGCAGCAGCGGCAGCAGGCAGGCATCGGAAACCTTGCGCGGGTCCGCGCTGTAAACGCCAGCCACGTCGCTCCAGATGGTGACGCGGTTCACGCCCGCCAGCGCGCCAATCTGCGTTGCCGAGTAGTCAGAGCCGTTACGGCCGAGCAGCACGGTTTCGCCCGCTTCGCTGCGGCTGATAAAGCCCGTCACCACCAGACGCTTATGCGGATGCTGCGCCAGCAGCGCCTGCAGCAGCGGCCAGGATTTGCCTTCATCTACCTGCGGCTGCGCCGCACGTTCGGCACGCAGGAAGTCGCGCGCATCCAGCCACGCCGCTTCGATATCGCGCTGGCTGAGCACCGCCGCCATCAGGCGCGCCGACCAGATTTCGCCGTGGCCGACCACTTCGGCGTACACCGCATCGGTGATGGCGCCGTCGAGCAGCGCCGCCAGGCGTTCAAGATCGCGGATGAAGGCTGCGGTCAGGGTTTCTGCATATTCAGCAGGCAGCAGTGCAGCGATCAGCTCGCTGTGAAAACGGCGTAACGCCTGTTGCACCTGATGGGCCGATAAGCGATCGCTCTGACTCAGTTTGAGCCAGCTGATCAGCTGGTTAGTGGTGCTGCCTGCGGCAGAGACCACCATTAAGTCGCCCGGCTGGCTGTAATCGGCCATGATACCGGCGACGCGCTGATAACAGCGCGCGTCGGCCAGGCTACTGCCACCAAATTTATGCAACTGCTTGATCGGCGTTCCCGCGCCTGCTGAAATCGTCATGGTTACCCCTCGGCTGCGATCCTGAATGCATTATCCAGGTCGGCGATTAAATCTTCGTGATCTTCAATTCCGACAGAAATACGCAGCAGCGAGTCGGAAATGCCCGCTGCGGCACGCGCGTCCGCCGACATGCCGGCGTGCGTCATGGTGGCGGTGTGCGAAATCAGACTTTCCACGCCGCCCAGCGACTCCGCCAGCGTAAACAGCTGCAGCGCCTTCAGGAAGCGGCGCAGCCGCGCCTCATCGGCGTCGAGTTCAAAACTGAGCATGGCGCCAAAACCGCGCTGCTGACGCGCGGCAAACTGGTGGCCGGCGTTCTCTGGCAGAGACGGATGATACAGCTTTTTCACCAGCGGTTGTTGCTTCAGGTAATCAACAATCGCCAGGGCGTTACGCTGCGCCGCCGCCATGCGCGGTGCCAGCGTGCGCAGGCCGCGCAGCAGCAGATAGCTGTCAAACGCCGCGCCGGTGACGCCAATGTTATTCGCCCACCAGGCGAGTTCCGTGACCAGCGCCGGATCTTTAGCGATGACCGCACCGGCCACCACGTCCGAGTGACCATTGAGATATTTGGTGCAGGAGTGGATCACCAGATCGGCACCCAGCGCCAGCGGGTTCTGCAGCGCCGGGCTGAGGAAGGTGTTGTCCACGACGCTCACCGCACCGGCAGCACGCGCGGCGGCGCAGATGGCCGCAATGTCCACCACGCGCAGCAGCGGATTGCTCGGGCTTTCGACCAGCACCAGCTTTGGTTTTTCCGCCAGCGCCGCCGCCAGTGCCGCTTCATCGCCCTGATCGACAAACTTCACGCGGTAAGCGCCGCGCTTGCTCAGGCTGTCAAACAGACGATAGCTGCCGCCGTAGCAGTCGTGCGGCGCCACCAGCAGATCGCCTGGCTTCAGGAACACCGTCGTCACCAGATGAATCGCCGACATCCCGGTGTTGGTCAGCACCGCGCCCGCACCCCCTTCCAGCTCAGCCAGCGCGCGCTGGACCACATCGCGCGTCGGGTTACCACGGCGTGAATAGTCATGCGCGCGCGGCTCGTTGAAATCGAGGAAGTTATAGGTGCTGGAGAGGTGAATCGGTGGGACAACGCAGCCATATTGCTCGTCATCATTCAAACCGCTGCGTACTGCGATGGTTGCCTGTTTACGCGTCATGGTGCTTACTGTTCCTGAAGTGTAATAAAAAAGTGGCAACAGAATAACATTCCGCAACTGGACGTCAATACATCTGGACATCTAAATGTCTTTGCGTATAGATTGAGCAAAGCCGCAATACCCGCTAAAATTACGCGTCATCGCCTGGTGTTCAGCGCGCTTTCCTGTGAAACGCGATGTGTAAGCATAAAACCGGCAGTTTAAGCGGTCAGGCATCGAAAAATCGGGCATAATCAACGGATTTCCCCATATTCAACTTTTTATTGATTAAGGTAACCCATGGCTGAATGGAACGGCGAATATATCAGCCCTTACGCTGAACACGGTAAGAAGAGCGAGCAGGTTAAGAAGATTACAGTTTCTATCCCGCTGAAAGTGCTGAAGATTTTAACGGATGAGCGTACCCGCCGTCAGGTGAACAATCTGCGTCACGCCACCAACAGCGAACTGCTGTGCGAAGCCTTTTTGCATGCCTTCACCGGGCAACCGCTGCCGAATGATGTTGATCTGCGTAAAGAGCGCAGCGACGAGATTCCGGAAGAAGCAAAACAGATTATGCGTGAGATGGGCATCGATCCCGACAGCTGGGAATACTGAGGCCAGAAATAAAAAAACCCAGCCGAGGCTGGGTTTTTTCTTGCAACCGAATCGTGAAGATTCGCCGGCAAATAATCTTATTTCTTGCTGCCTGGGATGCTGAAACGCTTGTTGAAGCGATCAACACGACCACCAGAGTCAACAACACGCTGCTTACCGGTGTAGAACGGGTGGCATTTGCCGCACACGTCCAGGTTCAGGGTACCAGTCATGGTTGAACGGGTGTTGATCACGTTGCCGCAAGAGCAGGTGATGGTCACAGCTTCGTATTTCGGGTGAATACCTTGTTTCATGGGAGAACCTCATAAAAGGCCGTGTCGCTCTCCGTGCCAGGCGAACCTGCACAGCACCACACGCGGTTAATAAATGGTGTATCTTTGACGAGTCATCTCATCAAAGGCGGCATAGTATACAGAAAATGAGCGCATTGATCAAATCCGCGCAATGCGCCGTGCTCTGCCATGCCGGGGAAACGCCTGCAGCCAGCGCCGCCGCGCGCTGAAGTATGACGGGGGTGACGCCAGCGTGTACACTACTTCTCCTTTTTACAGAACCGGATAGAGATCGACATGCCCGTTGTTCAGGTTGCCCTGCCCGTTCCGCTGCCTCGCCTGTTTGACTACCTGCTGCCCGCCGATGCGCCGCAGCCGGTGGCCGGCGCGCGCGTGAGCGTACCGTTCGGCAACCGGAAAATGACGGGCATCGTGGTTAGCACGCGCGCCACCAGCGATCTCCCCCTTGCCCAGCTGAAGCAGATTGATGCGTTGCTCGACGACCGCTCGCTGTTCTCACCCGCGCTGTGGCGCATCCTCAACTGGGCCGCCGGCTACTATCACTCTCCGCTCGGCGAAGTGCTCAGCCATGCGCTGCCGGTGCTGCTGCGTCAGGGCAAGCCGGCCCAGGAAGCGCCGCTGTGGCAGTGGGTGGTGAACGAAGCCGGGCGCGAAGTGGCGCTGGAAAGCCTGAAGCGCGCGCCGAAACAGCAGCAGGCGCTGGCGGCGTTGCGTCAGCGGCCGCTGTATCGGCATCAGATCGGCGAGCAGGATTTTACCGATGCCGCGCTGCAGGCGCTGCGTGCCAAAGGGCTGTGCGACCTGCGCGAACATGCGCCACAGCAGCACGACTGGCGCACCAGTTTCGCGGTGAAAGGTGAACGGCTGCGGCTGAATACCGATCAGGCGATGGCGGTGGGCGCCATTCGCAGCGAGGACGAACATTACGCCGCGTGGCTGCTGGCAGGCATTACCGGATCGGGTAAAACCGAGGTCTATCTCAGCGTGCTGGAGAATGTGCTGGCGCGCGGTAAACAGGCGCTGGTGCTGGTGCCGGAAATTGGCCTGACGCCGCAAACTATCGCCCGTTTCCGTGAACGCTTCGATGCGCCGATTGATGTGCTGCACTCGGCGCTCAATGACAGCGAGCGTCTGGCGGTATGGCTGCGCGCGCGCAGCGGCGAGACCGCCATCGTCATCGGCACACGATCCGCGCTGTTCACACCGCTGGCGCGGCCGGGCGTGATCATCATTGATGAAGAACACGACAGCTCCTACAAACAGCAGGAAGGCTGGCGCTACCAGGCGCGCGATCTGGCGGTATTCCGTGCTCACGAAGAAGATGTGCCGATTGTGATGGGATCGGCGACGCCGGCGCTGGAGACGCTGCACAACGTGCGTGTCGGCAAATATCGCCAGCTCAACCTGACCAAACGCGCCGGTAACGCCAAACCGGCGCTGCAGCAGCTAATCGATCTCAAGGGACAGCAGCTGAAAGGCGGTCTTGCGCCGGCGCTGCTGGGCAAGATGCGCCAGCACCTGCAGGCGGATAATCAGGTTCTGCTGTTTCTCAATCGCCGCGGCTTTTCGCCGGCGCTGATGTGCCACGACTGCGGCTGGCTGGCGGAGTGCCAGCGTTGCGACAGTTATTACACGCTGCATCAGCAGCATCGTCAGTTGCGCTGTCACCACTGCGACAGCCAGCGTCCGCTGCCGCATCAGTGTCCGGGCTGCGGTTCCACCCATCTGCTGCCGGTCGGCGTGGGCACGGAACAGCTGGAGCAGCAGCTCAGCACGCTGTTTCCTGGCGTACCGGTGTCGCGCATCGATCGCGACACCACCAGCCGCAAAGGCGCGCTGGAGCAGCATCTGGCCGATGTGCATCGCGGCGGAGCGCGCATTCTGGTCGGCACGCAGATGCTGGCCAAAGGCCATCACTTCCCGGACGTGACGCTGGTATCGCTGCTGGATGTCGATGGCGCGCTGTTTTCTGCGGATTTCCGTGCCGCCGAGCGCTTTGCCCAGCTCTATACGCAGGTCGCAGGGCGCGCCGGCCGCGCCGGTAAGCAGGGCGAAGTGCTACTACAGACGCACCATCCGGAACATCCACTGCTGCAAACGCTGCTGCATCGCGGCTATTTTGCGTTTGCCGATCAGACGCTGCTGGAGCGTCAGTCAGTGCAGCTGCCACCGTGGACCAGCCACGCACTGTTTCGCGCTGAAGATCTGGATAACGCGCAGGCGGCGGAGTTCCTTACGCAGCTACGTAACCTGCTGGAAGCCAGCCCGCTCAAAGATGAGGCGATGTGGCTGATGGGGCCGGTGCCGGCGCTGGCACCGAAGCGCAGCGGACGCTGGCGCTGGCAACTGCTGCTACAGCATCCGTCGCGTAAGCGGCTGCAGCAGTTGCTGAGCAGTTCATTGCCGCTGGTCACCACCCTGCCCGCCGCGCGCAAAGTCAAATGGACGCTGGATATCGACCCCACCGAGAGTTAAGCCGCGCCACATCTGCGAGCCAGATCGAAAAAAGTCGCACAAGTCACAATTTTTATGCAAATTAAGTAACAACCTCACACGGCGTTGGGTTAACAATAGTGCCCGTCCCGGCTCTGGGCCGGCTATGTGTGAATATCTATGCGCTGTACCGCGTCAGGAGTTAACGTTGGATCAGAAGCAACCCTCATCGGCAGCCACCATGAAAGATGTGGCCGAGCAGGCTGGCGTCTCCACCGCCACGGTTTCGCGCGCGCTGATGAATCCGGAAAAAGTCTCCGCCGCGACCCGGCAGAAAGTGGAACAGGCGGTGCAGGCCGTCGGCTATGCGCCGCACGGTCTGGCGCGCAACGCCAAACGCGGCGACACGCAAACCATTCTGGTGATTGTGCCGGACATCTGTGACCCTTTCTTCAGCGAGATTATCCGCGGCGTGGAAGTGACCGCCGCGCAGGAAGGCTATCTGGTGCTGATTGGTGACTGCGCGCATCAGGATCAGCAGGAGAAAACCTTCCTTAACCTGATGCTGACGCGCCAGATTGACGGCATGGTACTGCTGGGTTCGCAGCTGCCGTTTGACGCCGGTATTGAAGATCAGCGCAATCTGCCGCCCATGGTAATGGGCAACGAGTTCGCGCCGGAGATGGCGCTGCCCACGGTGCATATCGATAACCTGACCGCGGCCTTTGAAGCGGTGAATCACCTGTTACAGCTGGGCCATCGGCAGATCGCCTGCATCACCGGACCGGAACATATCCCGCTCAGCCAGTATCGGTTGCAGGGCTACATCCAGGCGCTGCGCCGCAGCAATATCGCCATCGATCCCACGCTGATTGTGCACGGCGACTTTACCTTTGAAGCCGGTGCCAGCGCGCTGAAGCAGCTGATGAGCCTGCCGCAGCCGCCGAAAGCCCTGTTCTGCCATAGCGATCTGATGGCGCTGGGCGCGATGAACCAGGCGCGTAAGCTGGGAATGCGTATTCCGCAGGATCTGTCGGTGGTCGGCTTCGATGATATCGAGCTGGCGCAATACTACGATCCGCCCCTGACCACCGTGGCACAGCCGCGTTTTGCCATTGGCCGCGAAGCGATGCTGCTGCTGCTGGATGAGCTGCAGGGCAAACGGGTCAATAACGGTTCACGCCTGCTCGACGCCGAACTCCGCGTCCGCGGCAGTACCGCACCGGCAGCAAAACGCGAAAAATGAATGCGGGAACCCTGCATTTTCAGCAGATTCTGAAGGCAGACTGTGCTGGTCAAAGTTCCAGCCCTTGAGTAACATGACGCATTCCTTGCCGGGCAAAATTAACACCCCATTTACACGCCCAGTGGCATTTTTTTGAAGGGTATCAGAACGAAAGTGGCACAGAGAGATTACGTAGGCCGCGGGCGTTCAACAGGGACGCGTCGCAAAAAACCCGCAGGCCGCAGCAAGAAAAGCAAAGGCGGCTCCGGCACTTCAAAGCTGATGATAGTACTGGCCGTGGCAGTGCTGGTGACCTTTGCCGGTGGTTTATGGTTCATCTCGCATCACAAAAAAGAAGAAACACCGGTGATTCCGAATCATAAAGCCAACGGTAATGGCCTGCCGCCGAAGCCGGAAGAGCGCTGGAAGTACATCAAAGAGCTGGAAAATCGTCAGGTGACCGTGCCGTCGCCCACCGAGCCGTCTGCCGGTGGCGAAATCAAGTCGCAAACCCAGCTGACCGACGAACAGCGTCAGCTGCTGGAGCAGATGCAGGCCGATATGCGCCAGCAGCCGACCCAGCTGAATGAAGTGCCGTGGAACGAACAAACCCCGGCTCAGCGCCAGCAAACGCTGCAGCGTCAGCAGCAGGCACAACAGCAACAACAGCAGTTGCAGCGTCAGCAACAGCAGTTACAGCAGCAGCGTCAGCAACAGTTGCAGCAGCAGCGCCAGCAGGAATTGCAGCAGCAGGCGGCACGCCAGCAGCAGCAACAGGCCGCGCCGATCACTCGCGAGCCGGCGAAGCCGCAGGAGAGCGCCAAAGCCAAAACGGAAGAGAAAGCGAGCACCCAGCGCTGGATGGTGCAGTGTGGCTCGTTTAAAGGCACCGATCAGGCGGAATCGGTACGCGCCGGTCTGGCGTTTGAAGGTTTCGAAAGCCGCATCACGACTGGCGGCGGCTGGAATCGCGTGGTGATTGGGCCGTTTAAAGACCGCAGCAGCGCAGACAGCACCGTGAAGCGCCTGCACAGCTCCGGCCACAGCAGCTGTATCCCGCTCGCCCTGCCTTAACCCTCCCTGCTCGCCCCCGGCAATTTGCAGCATCAGATATTGCCGGGGGTTGAAACCCCACAGGATTACCCCATATCTGGTTGCATGATACGCCGCGCCCGCTGCGCGGTGTCTTTTTTCCACTGCAACAAGGGGTCTGCCCGTGACAACAATAGTAAGTGTACGACGCAACGGCCGGGTCGTGATCGGCGGTGATGGCCAGGCGACGCTCGGCAATACCGTAATGAAAGGCAATGTTAAAAAGGTGCGTCGTCTTTACAACGACAAAGTGATCGCGGGCTTTGCTGGCGGCACCGCAGATGCCTTTACCCTGTTTGAACTGTTCGAACGCAAACTGGAGATGCATCAGGGCCATCTGGTGAAAGCCGCGGTCGAACTGGCGAAAGACTGGCGTACTGACCGGATGCTGCGCCGCCTTGAAGCGCTGCTGGCGGTTGCCGATGAGAACTCCTCGCTGATCATCAGCGGTAACGGTGACGTGATTCAGCCGGAAAATGACCTGATTGCCATCGGTTCCGGCGGGCCTTACGCCCAGGCAGCCGCCCGCGCGCTGCTGGAGAACACGGAGATGGGTGCGCACGATATCGTAGCCAAAGCGCTGAATATCGCCGGTGATATCTGCATCTACACCAACCACAACATTAACTTCGAAGAATTACCGTCTAAGGCGTAAGGACCAAAACCATGTCTGAGATGACTCCACGCGAGATTGTCAGCGAGCTTAACCGCTTCATCATCGGCCAGGACGGCGCCAAAAAAGCGGTCGCCATTGCGCTGCGTAACCGCTGGCGCCGCATGCAGCTTGACGAAGAGCTGCGCCATGAAGTGACCCCAAAAAACATCCTGATGATCGGCCCAACCGGCGTCGGTAAAACCGAAATCGCCCGCCGTCTGGCGAAGCTGGCCAATGCGCCATTCATCAAAGTTGAAGCCACTAAATTCACCGAAGTGGGCTATGTCGGGAAAGAAGTGGATTCGATTATTCGCGATCTGACGGACTCCGCCATCAAGATGGTGCGCAGCCAGGCGATCGAGAAAAACAAATACCGCGCTGAAGAGATGGCAGAAGATCGCATTCTGGATGTGCTGATCCCGCCAGCGAAAAACAACTGGGGCCAGCCGGAGCAGAGCGCTGAGCCGTCCGCTGCGCGCCAGTCGTTCCGCAAAAAGCTGCGCGAAGGCCAGCTGGATGACAAAGAGATTGAGATCGATCTGGCTGCTGCACCGATGGGCGTTGAAATCATGGCGCCTCCGGGCATGGAAGAGATGACCAGCCAGCTGCAGTCGATGTTCCAGAACCTCGGCGGCCAGAAGCAGAAACCGCGTAAGCTGAAAATCAAAGATGCGATGAAGCTGCTGATTGAAGAAGAAGCGGCCAAGCTGGTGAATCCGGAAGAGCTGAAGCAGGACGCCATCGACGCGGTTGAACAGCACGGTATCGTGTTCATCGACGAAATCGACAAAATCTGTAAGCGCGGCGGCCAGTCGTCGGGCCCGGATGTGTCACGTGAAGGCGTACAGCGCGATCTGCTGCCGCTGGTGGAAGGCTGCACCGTGTCCACTAAACACGGCATGGTTAAAACCGACCATATCCTGTTTATCGCCTCCGGTGCGTTCCAGGTGGCCAGCCCGTCGGATCTGATTCCGGAGCTGCAGGGTCGTCTGCCGATTCGCGTTGAGCTGCAGGCGCTGACGGTCAATGATTTCGAACGCATCCTGACCGAGCCGAACGCGTCCGTGACCGTACAGTACAAAGCGCTGATGGGCACCGAAGGCGTTAACGTTGAATTCACTGAAGACGGCATCCGTCGCATCGCCGAAGCGGCGTGGCAGGTGAACGAAACCACCGAGAACATCGGTGCACGTCGTCTGCACACCGTGCTGGAGCGTCTGATGGAAGATATCTCCTACGACGCCAGCGATCGCCACGGCGAATCGATCACCATCGATGCCGAATACGTTGGTCAGCATCTGGATGAACTGGTGGCCGACGAAGATCTCAGCCGCTTCATTCTGTAATTCCAGTCAATACCCAGCCTTGCGCTGGGTATTTTTTTGCCCGCCCGCCAGCTGCACCCGATTATCCCATTGCCTCTGTTGTCGCTGCGCTGCAAAAGCGGGCGGATTTGATGTATCCTTTGCCTGTTTTCCTTAATGAGTTTTCCCAATGAAAGAACAAGAAAAAGCCGAGATTAAACGTCTCAGCGACCAGCTGGACGCGCTGAATCGCAAAGAACCGCAGCTGCTGGAAGCGGGCGATGCCGAAAAGCTTGGCGCGCTGCTGAAAGAGAAAGAGACGCTGGTGCAGGAGATTGAGCGTCTGCGCAACGTGCGCGAAGAGAAGCTGAGCAAAGAAGCCCAGCAGCTGAAAAAGCTGCCGTTCAGCCGTGAAATCACCAAAAAAGAGCAGGCAAACATGGGCGCGCTGAAGAAAAGCGTGCGCGGCCTGGTGGTGGTACACCCGATGACCGCGCTGGGACGCGAGATGGGGCTGAAGGTGATGACCGGCTACGCGAAGCAGCCGTTCTGATTGCCGTTACGCGGCGTGGGCCACGTCGCGTTCTGCCCCGGCAGCCTGCAGCACCTGCTGCGCCAGCGTATCCAGCAAGGCATAGCGGCGGCGATACTCCGCGCGCTTCTTGCTGGCAATCTCTTCCAGATCTTTACGTGCCATGCTCAGCGGCAGCGTAAACAGCTCATCACCACGCATTTCCCCGCCCAGTGACAGCCAGAACTCGCTATAGCTGGCAAAGAATTTATCACCTTTGCTGTGACGGTAGCGCAGACTGCGGAAAACATGGGTGGTATCGCCAACCGCGGTAATGGCCTGTACGCCGCACTGTGCCGCCAGAATAAATACCGCTTCCATCAGCAGACGCTTGGGAAATACGCCGTGTGCGGCTTTGGTGGCATCGCGAATAACGTCACTGGAAATATGTTTCCGCGGCCCCTGCAAGCCCCCAATTAATAGCGTGCGCTGCTGCTGTTCCTGAATAATAGAGAATGACAGCGAGGCCAGCGTCATATCCTGATAATTAAGCAGCAGCGTAATTTCCCCTTCCCGGTCGTAATGGCCGGAGCAGCAATAAAGCGCAAACTGCTCCTCGTTTTTGCCGTCGAAACGGGCAAGGAGATTACCGGTCGGGCTCAGCAGCAACTGGCGCAGCTGATTATTCGCCAGCCTGTCCATCAATTGATAATGATCGAGAATCGCCTGCGCACGCTGCGCCACGCTGAAACCGGCGCGCAAATAGGGACGATGCGGCTTAGCCGGCAGTAAGCCCTGGCTGTTTAACAGCTGCGGCAGAAAAGAGAGTCTGGCCAGCTGATGGAGATAATTAAAGGTGGTAAGTGGAAATACCGCTGACCTTAAGGCAAATTTCAGGCGAAATTGCTGGCTATTCCACAGCTTATTTGGCCGCAGCTTTCCACTGACTAAAGGTATAAACAGCGCAGCCGACGAAACGGAGTCCGGCTCAGAATGTGTAATAATAGACATGATTATTTTTACGTCGCGAGATAACTGAAGGCTACTGTATGCCCCAAAATATCAACGGCGCGTTAATAACCACTTTAGCCTGGTCATGACGTGATGTTTGTTGAGCTGCGGTTTAGGATGGCGATAAAAAAACCGGTGCACGCAGGCACCGGTTATTCACATAGCGTAAGCCAGAACTTATTTTGCCGAGGCGAAACGTGCCGCTGCTTCGTCCCAGTTCACCACGTTCCAGAACGCTTTGATGTAGTCAGGGCGCTTGTTCTGATACTTCAGATAGTAAGCGTGCTCCCACACATCCAGACCGATGATTGGGAAACCAGACACGCCAGCGATGGCTTCGCCCATCAACGGGTTGTCCTGGTTAGCGGTTGAAACGACCGCCAGTTTATCGCCTTTTTTCACCAGCCACGCCCAGCCAGAGCCAAAACGGGTCGCAGCCGCTTTCTCGAACTCTTCCTGGAATTTCTCAACGCTACCGAAATCTTTTTCGATTGCTGCTTTCAGGTCGCCCTGCAGCGTGGTGCCGGTTTTCAGGCCTTTCCAGAACAGGCTGTGGTTAGCGTGGCCGCCAGCGTTGTTACGCAGTGGGCCTTTTTTGTCTGCTGGCAGCTGATCCAGTTTGGTGATCAGTTCATCAACCGGCAGGTTTGCGAATTCGGTACCTTCCAGCGCCGCGTTGGCGTTGTTAACGTAGGTCTGGTGATGTTTAGTGTGATGGATTTCCATCGTCTGCTTGTCGAAGTGCGGTTCCAGTGCGTCGTAGGCGTACGGCAGGGATGGCAGTGAATAACTCATGTTCTTCCTCTCCATTTAGTGTTTGGCAGCACAACCTTGCTGGTGTGCCGCATAAGCAGTCGGATCATTATAGTTAAAATCATGATCCGGAAAAGGGTTATCAATGCCTTAGTAATGATAAGGATTTGATCAATCTGGCAAAAGGTGCGCACACACGGCTACACCTTATGCGTACTGGCGCGCAGCTTAAGCTGCACCGGCAGCTCATTGATGGCAGGCGGCTCGTCGCCGTTGAGCGCCGCCAGCAGGCGTTTACCGGCCATGCGCCCCATCTCCTCGTACGGCAGCACAATGCTGGTCAGCGGCGGCGAACATACCGCCGCCAGCGGGCCACCGCCGATGCTGGCTATTGCCAGCTGGCTGGGCACCGAGACGCCGGCTGCGTGACAGGCCATGATGGCACCGCACGCCACTTCATCGCTGGTACAGATCAGGACGTCCAGTTCCGGCCAGGTGAGACGGATCTCTGCCAGCAGGCTGTGGCCGGCGGCAAAGGTGGGCATTTTCGGTGAGGTCACTACGCGGTGCGGTGCCAGATTCAGCGCCAGCATCCCGCTGTGCCAGCCATTGAGCAGCTGACGGAAAATAGTGCTGTGCGTTTGTGTGCACAGCAGGCCGGGATGGCGATAGCCGCGCTCCACCAGGCTGTTTACCAGCTGGCGAATGGCTTTCGCATAGTCCACGCCGATGCTGATGCCGGCAGAATCCTGATGCACGCCGCCGATGTCCATCACCGGCAGGCCGGAGTTACTCAGCAGGCGCTGCGCTTCGGCGGCATTGTCGAAATTGAAGTGCACCATCGCGGCCGGGTTGTAAGAGAGCAGCATCTCGATCAGCTCGCTCTCCTCCGCCGCCGAATGATTGGCTTCGGCCAGCATCATGTTATAGCCCTGCGGCCGCAGCACCTCCTGCAGCGCCTCTGACACAATCGCGCTGCCCGGCGTCGCAAATGAGGGTACCACCATGGTGATCAGCCGCGACGAGGCTGACGCCAGGTTACGCGCCTGCACGTTGGGCACATAGGCCAGTTCCGCGACGGCCGCGTCGATCCTTGCGCGAATTTCGGGCGACACTTTCTCCGGCATACGCAAAGCGCGCGACGCCGTCATGGCGCTGACACCGACCAAACGGGCAACATCGGCCAGCGTGCTTTTGCCGGTACTGCGCCGTCGTTTTTCTGTCATGCGTTCTCCTGTCTCTACCCTGCTGGTTCCGGGTAGCGCTCGATTTATCCGCACGCAGCTTAAAACCAAAAGCAAATTGGTGCCATGTTAAAAACCACAGAATCGGGCATGTCTCATTGGCTGCGTAATTTTCGCTGGCCTGAGCATGTCACCCCGGCCTCAGCGTGACAAACCGCGCGCGCAAAAATGTTATCGCTAACACACTTTTTAACATCATTCGTGTTAGCGCTAACTTTTGCGAGCAACATCACAGAACCCAGGCGATAAAATCACCTACAGTGCACCGCATCGACGAATAAACAGGAATTACTGATGCTCACTCAATGGCTGACACCGCAACATATCCGGGTAATAGACGACGTTAGCGACTGGCAGGAAGCGGTGCGTTTATCGGCCGAGCCGCTGCTGGCGGAGGGGGCAATTACCCCGGCTTATCTGGATGCGATCTTTACGTCGCACGCTGAGCTGGGGCCCTATTATGTGCTGGCGCCGGGTCTGGCGATGCCGCATGCGCGTCCGGAACAGGGTGCGCGCAAAAACGGCCTGTCGCTGCTGCACGTAAAACAAGGTGTGAATTTTGCCGCCGATGAAAACGACCCGGTGTTTGTCGTTATTATGCTGTGCGCCCTGTCTGGCGACGATCATATTCAGATGATCACCGCGCTGGCTGAGGTGTTCAGCGACGAATCCCGCCTGCAGCAGTTGCTGTCGGCATCGACCCTGCCAGCGATTGAAGCTGTCATTAAAGATTAATCACCAGAGAAACCTGAAAATGAAAAAAGTACTGATTGTGTGTGGAAACGGTTTAGGCAGCAGCTTCATTGTGGAAATGAACGTGAAGAAAATTATTAAGGAGCTGGGTAAAGAGGCTGAAGTGGGTCATACCGATTTAACCTCTGCCAAATCTGAGCAGGCCGATATTATCATCAGCGCTAAAGATATCGCTGACCAGCTGTCGAGCCACAGCGCACAGGTATTTGGCCTGAGCAATTTACTGGATAACGCCAGAATCAAAGAAATTCTCGCCGACAACCTGTAATTGACCCGACGAAATTTACTCACACGGAGTAATTTATGCTGCAGTTTATAATTAAGGATGTTCTTGGAACACCCGCTATACTTGTCGGCCTTTTTTCCCTGATTGGTTTATTACTGCAAAAGAAACCGGTATCCGATGTGATTTCCGGTACGCTAAAAACCATCATGGGTTTTGTTATTCTTATCGCCGGGGCCAACTTAATTGCGGCCACCCTGACCATCTTCAGCCAGCTATTCGAGCACTCGTTCAATATTCAGGGCGTAGTGCCGAATACTGATGCAATGGCCGCGCTGGCACAGAAAAACTACGGTACCGAAACCGCGATGATCATGGTGTTCGGTATGCTGGTGAATATTGTGCTGGCGCGCATCACGCCGCTGAAATACATCTTCCTGACCGGGCACCATACGCTGTATATGTCGGCCATGCTGGCGGTGATCCTGTCGGTGGGCGGCGTGCACGGCTTCTGGCTGGTGCTGATCGGCTCGCTGATTCTCGGCACCATGATGGTGGTATGTCCGGCGATTCTGCAGCCGTTCACCCGCAAAATCACCAACTCGGACGACCTGGCGCTGGGCCACTTTGGCTCCACCGGCTACCTGCTGTCGGCGCTGGTCGGCAAAGCGGTGGGCAAAGGCAGCCCGTCAATTGAAGAGCTGAAAGTACCCAAAACCCTCAACTTCCTGCGCGACTCGTCCGTGGCGATTTCGCTGACCATGATGATTCTGTTTGTCGCGCTGGTACTGGTCGCCGGTAAAGAGTTTACCGAAAGCCAGGTGAGCGGCGGCCAGAACTTCATCGTCTTTGCCATTATCCAGTCAATCACCTTTGCTGCGGGTGTTTACATCATTCTTGCCGGTGTACGCATGGTGATTGCCGAGATCGTCCCGGCGTTCAAAGGCATCGCCGATAAACTGGTGCCGAACGCAAAACCAGCGCTGGATTGCCCGACGGTCTTCCCGTTCGCACCGAACGCCGTGATCATCGGCTTCCTGTGCAGCTTCGCCGCCGGTCTGATCAGCATGTTCCTATGCCCGCTGTTCGGTCTGAGCGTGATTGTGCCGGGCCTGGTGCCGCACTTCTTCTGCGGCGCGACCGCTGGCGTCTACGGCAACATCACCGGCGGACGGCGCGGTGCCATCATCGG
The DNA here is from genome assembly GCF_059730845.1 of gamma proteobacterium symbiont of Scutellera amethystina. Classification (NCBI taxonomy): domain Bacteria; kingdom Pseudomonadati; phylum Pseudomonadota; class Gammaproteobacteria; species gamma proteobacterium symbiont of Scutellera amethystina. Next base: position 125,257 of record NZ_AP035935.1, on the reverse strand, counting down.
TTCCTTTGTCCAGGGGCTGCTGATCTCCTTCCTGCCCGCCATTCTGCTGCCGCTGATGGGTGACCTTGGCTTCGCGTCCACCACCTTTGGTGATGCGGACTTCGGTATCGTCGGCATTGTGCTCGGCCATATTATTTCGTTCTTCCATTGATGTCACAGACAGCGCCTGCGGGCGCTGTTTGCGTAATGAGGAAATCAGCATGAACGCCCGCTTTTCACCGTCCCTGATGTGCATGGATTTGACCCGCTTCCGCGAGCAGATCGAAGCGATGAACGCCAGCGCCTCGTTCTATCATGTCGATATTATGGATGGCAGCTATGTTAAGAATATTACGCTGTCGCCGTTCTTTATTGAGAACCTGCGTAAAATTACCGATGTGCCGATTGATGTGCATTTAATGGTGAACCACCCGGAAGATATTATTCCGATGTGCATTGATGCCGGTGCGGATATTATCAGTTTCCATCCGGAGACGGCGAATAACAAAATTTTTCGCCTGCTGACGCAAATTAAAGAGGCTGGCCGTCGCTGCGGCGTGGTGCTGAATCCGGCTACGCCAGCCGACAGCATTCGTGAATATGCGCATCTGCTGGATAAAGTGACGGTGATGTCGGTCGATCCCGGCTTCGCCGGGCAGAAATTTATTCCGGAAACGCTGAACAAAATTCGCCAGCTGATCGCCATGCGGGAAACGCACGGTTATCACTATCTGACCGAAATCGATGGGTCGTGCAATGCGCGCACCTTTAAGCAGATTGCCGCCTCGGGCGTCGACGTGTTTATTGTCGGCACCTCCGGCCTGTTCAATCTCGACGATGATGTGGCGCAGGCGTGGCAGAAGATGGAGCAGATTTTTGCGCAGGAAACTGCCGCGGCGTGATGTCCTTTCGCGCCCTGCCAGATGCGCATCAACGCGCATCTGGCACATTATGCTGTCGGGTTGCCATTCATGGCGACCTGATATCTGAGTAATTAACGCCCCAGCTCGGTCAGCGACTTATCCAGTGCTCCCACCAGCCAGTCGATATCACCGCTCTGGAACGCCAGCGGCGGACGCAGTTTCAGCACGTTGCCGTACGGCCCGGCCACCGACGTCAGCACATGGTGATCGCGCAGCTTCTCGATCAAGTCCAGCGCCAGCGCTTTGTCCGGCGTCTTACTGCTGCGATCCTGCACCAGCTCAAACCCGATAAACAGCCCGGCACCGCGCACATCACCAATGCAGTCATGGCGGTCCATCAGCTTCTGCAGCTCCGCCAGCAGCTGTGCGCCGACCACGCGGCTATGCTCCTGCAGCCCCTCTTCCTGAATCACCGTCAGCACCGCCTGCGCAGCGGCCATCGCCACCGGATTGCCGCCGAAAGTATTGAAATAAGGGATCTCGTCGCTGAACGCGGCCAGCACGTCGCTTTTCGCCAGCAGGCCGGAAACCGGAATACCGTTGCCCATCGGCTTACCGGTGGTGACCACATCCGGCACCACGCCGTGACGGGCAAAGCCCCAGAAGGCATCGCCGGTGCGGGCAAAGCCGGGCTGCACTTCATCAGCGATAAAAATGCCGCCGTTAGCATGCACCACATCCACCGCTTGCTGCAGGAATCCGCGCGGATTAGGCAGCACGCCGTCGGAGGAGAAGATCGAGTCGGCGAGGAAACCGGCGAATTTAATGCCGTGCGCTTTCATGTCATCAATCTGCTGCTGAATCTGGTCGGCGAACCATGCCCCGAGGTCAGGCGCATCGACACGATAAGCATCCGGTGGTGGCACCAGGCGGGTGGTCGCGGCCAGCGGCTGACCGCTACCCAGCGCCGGTGACGCGCCAGAGGTCAAATCACTGGTACCGTGGTACGCCTCCTGCGAGACAATAATACCGGTGCCACCGCTCCAGGCGCGCGCCACGCGTATCGCCAAATCGTTGGCTTCTGAGCCGGTACACATATACATGGCGCGATCGATGGCTTCCGGCGTGGTCGCCAGCAACGCTTCGCTGTAGTCAAGAATGCGCTCGTGCAGATAACGCGTGTGCGTGTTCAGCATCTTCATCTGCTGACTCACCGCCTCAATGACCGCCGGATGGCAGTGGCCGATGCTCGCCACATTGTTATACACATCCAGATATTTATTACCCGCCGCATCCCACAAATACTGCCCTTCGCCGCGCACCAGATGCACCGGCTTGCGATAAAACAGACGATACGATTCGCCCAGCACTTTGCTGCGCTTGTCCGTCAGAGTGCGGGTGGCCGGATCCAGCGCGTCGGCGTGTTCGGCGCGAAAACTGTTGGTATCCATGATGGTGGAACGTGTAACCATGGTAACTCCCGTTGCGAAGGTGAAAGGGGGTGTTTGCAGCCTGATCTCTGCGAACATCATGCCTGCTTTAGTGAAAAATGCAACCAAATACACAAATACAACCAAATACACATGACGCCACGATGACACTCAGGTAAGCTTAGGCCCAGCTTCGCTCTGCCACAGGGAAACGTCATGCTGCAGGAAACCCGTTTACATCGCATCCGCGCGCTGCTGAGCACGCAATATCAGCTCAGCACTGAACGCATCATTAAAGAGCTGGGTATTTCGCGGGAAACGGCACGGCGCGATATCATTTCGCTTGAGGCGCAGGGGCTGGCGCGCCGCGTACATGGCGGTCTGGTGGCGCTGGAGAGCCCGCCGGAGCCACCGCTGCAGGTGCGCCGTAACGCACAGGCCAGAGAGAAACGCGCGATTGCCGCCGCGGCGGTACAACATCTGCAGCCCGGCCAGACGCTGTTCCTCGATGCCGGCACCACCACCACGCTGCTGGCAGAAGAGCTGCGCACCATGTCCGGCCTGACCATCATCACCAACAGTCTGCAGGCGGCACTGGCGCTCACCGCGGCCGAAGAGCATGAAACCCTGAATAACCAGGTGCTGCTGCTGGGCGGCATGATGATGGCCGGCGCGCAGCAGACGCGGGGAGAAATGACGGTGGGGGAAATTTATCGATATCGCGCCGACGTGGCGCTGCTGTCACCGGTCGGCATCGACGCCCGAAACGGCGCCAGCAGTTTCCATCCGCATGAAGCCGCCATCGCGCACGCCATGGTACAGCAGGCCAGCCGCACCCTGCTGCTGGCGGATCACAGCAAACTCGGCGTGATCAGCCGTACCCAGTACGCCCCTGTCGGCGATATCGATCTGTTGATTTGCGACGGCGGCGCGGCAAAGCCCGGTGCGCTCAGCGCTCTGCAGCAGGCGTTAGCGGTGCAGGTGGTGTAAGGAACTGCCCGATGCACGGTCACCGTACTGACGGCACAGTGACCTCATCGATTATGGCTGAACCAGCGTGTGGATTTTTTGGCTTATTTTCTCAACCAGCCGTCCGTCATTTTTAAAAACAAACTCATCGGAAAATATCTGATGGCCGTTACTGTAGCCAGGCGACCACAGCTGATTATTTTTCAATGAGTCCTGATAGATGCCAACCAGGGCTTTGTTATAAGCCGCCGAGATATGCACCACGGCGGTATCGGGAGTAATCACGCAATCACTTTGCTTAACCGCAGCGAAAGCGTGATACAGCGAGGGAACGCGGTATAACTTCGCGGGGTGCAGCGACGCCTGTTCCAGCGCGCCTTTGTGATCGAGCACCACGATATTGGTGGCCGCATTGTGCCTGACAATCGCCCCGATTAGCTCATTCAGCTGCTGCTCAGAGAGGTCACGATCGGCATGACTGGCATAAATATTGATTAAAATATTGTGCTCATCAGCGGAAAACATGCCGGACTGGTGAATTTCGGCATCAATTCGCTCAGGATAAAATATTTCATAATTCAGCCCATCAACCGTCTCAACCTGAAGATAGTCAAGAACCGCACGATAGATATTTTTAACGTGGTTATTAAGGTGATCGAACTGAATGTTGATATCGTAGGGTTTAAGCCAGCCAGGCTTGTTGAAACCCAGCGTCATTTTAGGATTGATATCGGCAATCATTTTGGGCATATACAGCGCGGTTTGCCAGATAGCCGTATCGATCAATAAATCGTAAGCATTGTCTCTCAGGAGGGTAACGACCTCACTCCCGATGGCGGTGTCATATTTATCGCGCTGATGACAATCGCTGAAACTCTCCGAGAGATAGATGTTGTGAATATACGGGTTATGCCGGAAAAGGCTCTCATTCTCCTTTACCGCCAGAATATCTACACGATACCCGGCTTCAAACAGCGCTCTGAGAAAACACGTAGAAACGATGGCATCGCCGATTTTACCTTCATTGCGAACCAGCAGAATGGATTTGATATCCTGTCTATTCTGTTTGTGGCTTGAAGTCTTTTTCCATTTCCTTGCTGCAAAATAAAGATCAAGAGAATATTTAATCTCTTTCTTTAAATAATTACGCCTGCGATTCAGCTGCCGCAGCTTTTTAATTAAAGCCATAATGAATATATTATTATTGATTGAGACGTTAATGATAGCGCATCAACTTCTTCATTCCTATCGAAAAGAATGTCACATTAAAAACTATTGCATGCATATTATTTAGCAGGCTAACCAGAAAAAGCGCAGCGTAATATAAGATTGCCTGACACCTCCCGGTACGCCGCATGCCGCGAACGGTGAGATTCCCGGCATGTATCGCACATCAACCGTTGATCAGACGCTGCGGATGGCTGTACACCGTGGCGCGTCCCGGTTTAGAAAAACCGACCAGCGTCAGGTTACAGCGCTCGGCCACTTCAACCGCCAGCTGGGTGGCGGCCGAGACGGCAAACAGGATCTCTACGCCGCACATGGCAGATTTTTGCACCATCTCATAGCTGGCGCGGCTGGAAACCAGCACCGCGCCCTGCTGCCAGTGCTGCTGGCTGCGCTGACCCAGCAGCTTATCCAGCGCCACGTGGCGACCCACGTCTTCGCAGCCGCCCTGCAGTTCGCCCTGCGGCGACATCCACGCGGCGGCGTGCGTACAGCCGGTCAGATTGCCGATGGGCTGGAAATCGCGCAGCTGTGCCAGCCCGTTATCAAGGCAGGCCAGATCGAAGGTCTGCGTAAACGGCAGCGGCTGCACCGGCTTGCCGATTTGATCCAGCTGCTCCACCCCGCATACGCCGCAACCGGTGCGGCCCGCCATGGCGCGACGCTGCGCCTTCAGCGCCATAAAACGCCGGCTGGAGAGTTCGATCTGCACTTCGAACCCATTGCAGCCCGGCACCACATCCATGCCATAGATCTCGCCGGGTTGCTCAATAATGCCTTCGGAGAGCGAAAAACCGAGCGCAAAAGCCTGCAGATTATCCGGCGTCGCCATCATCACCACGTGTGAAATGCCGTTGTAGACCAGCGCCACCGGCACTTCCTGCGCCAGCCAGTCGCTTTCCGCTTCAGTAATCGCGTGGCGCTGCCATACGGTGGTCTGGCTCAGTCCTGCGATCTCATTCACATTCTGGTTACTTTTTTGCTGTTTCGCTTTCACTTCTCTCGTCTCGCATAACAACCACATTAAAGTAGTGGTAATATCAGGTCGCTTTTGACGCAATCCTGCGTGGAGCCATTCTGAACCCCGGCTCCATCCAGCGCAAAAAAATTATTACAGCAATGTCGACTCAAGGATTACCCATGAACGTCAGCCGAAGAAAATTCTTCAAGATCTGCGCTGGCGGTATGGCAGGAACCACGGCAGCACTGCTCGGCTTTACGCCGGAAGCCGCGCTGGCGGAAACACGGCAGTATAAGTTGCTGCGTGCCCGCGAAACCCGTAATACCTGCACTTACTGCTCAGTCGGCTGTGGCCTGTTAATGTACAGCCTCGGCGATGGCGCGAAAAACGCCAAAGAGACCATTTTCCACATCGAAGGGGATCCGGACCATCCGGTGAGCCGCGGCGCGCTCTGTCCGAAAGGCGCGGGCCTGCTTGATTTTGTCCACAGCGACAGCCGTCTGAAATATCCGGAATACCGTGCGCCAGGCTCCGACAAATGGCAGCGCATCAGCTGGGATGACGCCTTTACGCGCATCGCGCAGCTGATGAAAGCCGATCGCGACGCCAACTTTATCGCGCAGAACGCCGCCGGCGTGACGGTAAACCGCTGGCTCTCCACCGGCATGCTGTGCGCTTCGGCCTCCAGCAACGAAACCGGCTACTTAACGCAAAAATTTACCCGATCGCTCGGTATGCTGGCGGTCGACAACCAGGCACGCGTCTGACACGGACCAACGGTAGCAAGTCTTGCTCCAACATTTGGTCGCGGTGCGATGACCAACCACTGGGTCGACATCCGTAATGCCAATCTGGTTGTGGTGATGGGCGGAAACGCTGCTGAGGCGCATCCGGTCGGTTTCCGCTGGGCGATGGAAGCCAAAATTCACAACAAAGCCAAACTGATTGTTATCGATCCGCGCTTCACGCGCACGGCATCGGTGGCAGACTTTTACACGCCTATCCGCCCCGGCACCGACATTGCCTTCCTGTCGGGAGTACTGCTGTGGCTGCTGCAGAATGACAAAATCCAGCATGAATATGTGCAGGCGTACACCAATGCCAGCCTGATCGTGCGAGAGGATTACCATTTCGACGACGGCCTGTTCAGCGGCTACGACGAAGCCAATCGCAAATATGACAAAACCAGCTGGAACTACGAGCTGGGCGACGACGGCTTTGCCAAACGCGATGACAGCCTGAGCCATCCGCGCTGCGTCTGGAATCTGCTGAAGCAGCACGTCAGCCGTTATACGCCGGAAATGGTCGAGCGCATCTGCGGCACGCCAAAGGCGGATTTCCTGCACGTCTGTGAGCTGATTGGCGAAACCAGCGCGCGCGACCGCACCACCTCGTTCCTGTATGCGCTGGGCTGGACACAGCACTCCGTCGGGGCGCAGAACATTCGCACCATGGCGATGATTCAGCTGCTGCTGGGCAATATGGGGATGGCCGGCGGCGGCGTCAATGCGCTGCGCGGACACTCCAATATTCAGGGTCTGACCGATCTCGGCCTGCTGTCGCAAAGCCTGCCGGGCTATATGACGCTGCCGTCGGAAAAACAAACCGATCTCACCAGCTATCTGGCGGCGAACACGCCGAAGCCGACGCTGCCGGGCCAGGTGAATTACTGGGGCAACTACCCGAAATTCTTCGTCAGCATGATGAAAGCCTTCTTTGGCGATAAAGCGCAGGCGGAGAACAGCTGGGGCTTTGACTGGCTGCCGAAGTGGGACAAAGGCTACGACGTGCTGCAGTACTTCGAGATGATGTCGCAGGGCAAGGTCAACGGCTATCTGTGCCAGGGCTTTAACCCGGTGGCGTCGTTCCCGAACAAGCGCAAAGTGATCGATTCACTGTCGAAGCTGAAGTTCCTCGTCACCATCGACCCGCTCAACACCGAAACCTCGACCTTCTGGCAAAACCACGGCGAGTTTAACGATGTCGATCCGGCGCAGATTCAGACCGAAGTGTTCCGTCTGCCATCGACCTGCTTTGCCGAGGAGAACGGCTCAATCGTTAACTCCGGCCGCTGGCTGCAGTGGCACTGGAAAGGTCAGGATGCGCCGGGCGAAGCGCTCAACGACGGTGAAATTCTCTCCGGTATCTATCTGCGTCTGCGTGAGATGTATGCGCGCGAAGGCGGTGCGCAGCCAGAGCCGGTGCTGAACATGACCTGGAATTACCTGACGCCCGACAATCCGGCCTCGGAAGAGGTGGCGATGGAGAGCAACGGCAAGGCGCTGGCGGATATCTACGATGACAAAGGCACGCTGCTGGTGAAAAAAGGCCAGCAGCTCAGCACTTTTGCCCATCTGAAAGATGACGGCAGCACCAGCAGCGGCTGCTGGATTTTTGCCGGTAGCTGGACACCGGACGGTAACCAGATGGCGCGCCGCGATAACACCGATCCGAGCGGGCTGGGCAATACGCTGAACTGGAGCTGGGCGTGGCCGCTGAACCGCCGCATCCTGTATAACCGCGCCTCCGCCGACCCGCAGGGCAACCCGTGGGATCCGAAACGCCAGATCCTCAAATGGGATGGCAGCAAGTGGGGCGGTATGGATATTCCGGACTACAGCACGGCCGCGCCGGGCAGTAACGTCGGGCCGTTTATCATGCAGCCGGAAGGCATGGGCCGCCTGTTCGCCATCGACAAAATGGCAGAAGGACCGTTCCCGGAGCACTACGAGCCGTTTGAAACGCCGCTCGGCACCAACCCGCTGCATCCTGACGTGGTCTCCAACCCGGCCGCGCGCGTGTTCAAAGACGATCTGGCGGCAATGGGCAAAGCGGAGCAGTTCCCGTATGTCGGCACCACGTATCGTCTGACCGAGCATTTCCATTACTGGACCAAACACGCGTTGCTCAACGCTATCGCGCAGCCGGAACAGTTTGTGGAGATTGGCGAGAAGCTGGCGAACAAGCTCGGCATCGCCCAGGGCGATACGGTGAAAGTGAGCTCCAACCGCGGCTATATCAAAGCCAAAGCGGTGGTCACCAAGCGCCTGCGTCCGCTCAACGTCGATGGCAAAACTGTCGATACCATTGGCATCCCGATTCACTGGGGCTATCAGGGCGTGGCGAAAAAAGGCTTTATCGCCAATACCCTGACGCCGTTTGTCGGTGACGCCAACACGCAAACGCCGGAGTTTAAGGCGTTCCTGGTTAACGTCGAGAAGGTGTAACGGAGAACGAATATGGCTTATCAATCGCAAGACATTATCCGCCGCTCCGCCACCAATGGTTTCACGCCTGCCCCGCAGGCGCGTGACCATCAGCAGGAAGTGGCGAAACTGATCGACGTCACCACCTGCATCGGCTGTAAGGCGTGTCAGGTCGCGTGTTCAGAGTGGAACGACATCCGCGACGAAGTCGGTCATAACGTCGGGGTGTATGACAACCCGGCGGATTTGACCGCCAAATCCTGGACGGTGATGCGTTTCTCGGAGGTCGAGGAGAACGGCAAGCTGGAGTGGCTGATCCGCAAGGATGGCTGCATGCACTGTGCCGATCCCGGCTGTCTGAAAGCCTGCCCGTCGGAAGGCGCGATTATTCAGTACGCGAACGGGATCGTCGATTTTCAGTCGGAACAGTGCATTGGCTGCGGCTACTGCATCGCCGGCTGTCCGTTTGACGTGCCGCGGCTGAATAAAGACGACAACCGCGTGTATAAATGCACGCTGTGCGTTGATCGCGTTAACGTCGGTCAGGAACCGGCGTGCGTGAAAACCTGTCCGACCGGGGCGATTCATTTCGGCAGCAAAAGTGATATGCAGCAGCTGGCTGCCGATCGCGTCGCTGAGCTGAACACGCGCGGCTATGCCAACGCCGGGCTGTACGATCCGGCTGGCGTCGGCGGCACGCACGTCATGTACGTGCTGCACCACGCCGACAAACCGCAGCTGTATCACGGCCTGCCGGCCAACCCGAGCATCAGCCCGGCGGTCACCTTCTGGAAAGGCGTCTGGAAACCGCTGGCTGCTATCGGCTTTGCCGCCACCTTCGCCGCCGCGGTGTTCCACTACGTTGGTGTCGGTCCGAACCGGGTGGAAGAGGACGACGACGAAAACCTGCATGAAAAAGAGGAGCGCGAATGATGAAAAAGCGCGATCGTCTGGTGCGCTACAGCGCGCCGGAACGCATCAATCACTGGATTGTCGCGTTCTGTTTTGTGTTTGCCGCGCTCAGCGGACTGGGTTTCTTTTTCCCGTCGTTTAACTGGCTGATGCACGTGCTCGGTACGCCACAGCTGGCGCGTATTCTGCACCCGTTCGTCGGCGTGGTGATGTTTGCAGCCTTTATTATCATGTTCTTACGCTACTGGAAGCACAATCTTATCCAGCGCGACGATCTGGTATGGGCGAAAAATATCCGCAAAATCGTGCGTAATGAAGAGGTGGGCGATACCGGGAAATACAACTTCGGGCAGAAGTGTGTGTTCTGGGCTGCTATCATCAGCTTAGTCTTGCTGCTGGCGAGCGGAATTGTCATTTGGCGCCCCTGGTTCGCCGGGTACTTCACCATTCCGCTGATTCGCGCCGCGCTGGTGGTGCATTCGGTCTCGGCTGTGGCACTGATCATGACGATTATGGTGCATATTTATGCCGCCCTGTGGGTGAAAGGCACCATTACCGCCATGGTTGAGGGCTGGGTACCGGCCGCGTGGGCGAAGAAACATCACCCACGCTGGTATCGCGAGCAGCGCCAACGCCAAACACAACAGGAAAAACGTCCCTGATGAGTATTCGCATCATCCCGCAGGAGCAGCTGGAGAAGAGCGAAAAGAACACGGCGGAGCAAGTTCCGCCGTTACTTTTCCCCCGGCTGAAAAATCTCTACAGCCGCCGTGCGGCGCGGTTGCGTGATCTGGCGGCGAAAAATCCGCTGGGCGACTACCTGCGTTTTGCCGCAGTGATCGCGCAGGCCCAGGAAATCGTGCTGTATGACCATCCGCTGCAGATCGATCTGCATCAGCGGCTGGCAGAGAGCGCGCAGCAGGGCAAACCGCCGCTGGATATCCACACTTATCCGCGCGATGTACACTGGCAGCGGCTGCTGCATTCGCTGATCGCCGAGCTGAAGCCAGAGATGAGCGGCCAGGCGCTGGCGGTGCTGGAGAATCTGGAGAAGGCCTCGTCCACCGAGCTGGAAACCCTTGCCAGCGCGCTGCTGGAAGGCGAATTCGCCCAGGTCAGCAGTGATAAAGCCCCGTTCATCTGGGCGGCGCTGTCAATTTACTGGGCGCAGATGGCGGCGATGATCCCCGGCAAAGCGCGGGCCGAATATGGCGAGCACCGTCAGTTCTGCCCGGTGTGTGCCAGCGTGCCGGTCGCCAGCGTGGTGCACATGGACGTTGGCCAGCAGGGTCTGCGCTATCTGCACTGTAACCTGTGCGAAAGCGAGTGGTACGTGGTGCGCAGCAAGTGCTCGAACTGCGAGCAAACGCGCGATCTGCATTACTGGTCGCTGGACAGCGAGCAGGCCGCCGTGAAAGCCGAAAGCTGCGGCGACTGCGGTACCTATCTGAAGATGCTATACCAGGAGAAAGATCCGGCGCTGGAACCGGTAGCCGACGATCTCGCCTCGCTGGTGCTGGATGCCCGCATGGAGCAGGAAGGATTCGCGCGCAGCAGCCTGAATCCGTTTATGTTTCCCGGGGATTGATGCAGTAAATTTACTCATTCTGCGATTTGTAGCGGCGCGATTTATCGCGCGGTTTTGCACCATCAAACCCTGCGCGATAAATCGCGCCGCTACAATGTGGAGCCTGGCATTTATCGCAACGGAGACATCTGATGAAACTGATTGGCAGCTATACCAGCCCGTTTGTGCGCAAAATCTCAGTGATCCTGCTGGAAAAGGGCCTGGTGTTTGAATTCGTCAACCACTCTCCGTGGGAGCCTGACAGCCACGTCCCGCAGTACAATCCGCTGGGTAAAGTGCCGGCCTTCATTGATGACCAGCAGCTGACCTGGTTTGACTCCTCGATCATTGCTCAGGTGATTGAACTGCGTGGCGATGCCCCTGCCCTGCTGCCCGACGACGCACTGCGCGCCCTGCAGATCCGCCAGCTGGAGAAGCTGGCCGACGGCATCAATGATGCGGCGGTGATGATCGTGCGCGAACAGATGCGTCCCGGTGATCGGCAATCGGAAGAGGTGCTGCTGCGTAATCGCGAGAAAATCGCGCGCGGCCTCGACGCTCTGGAAACCGCCGCCGCGCAGGGCGAGTTGCTCAACAGCGGCACGCTCAACCTCGCCGATATCGCCACCGGCTGCACCCTGGGCTATCTCAATTTTCGCCGCGTGCTGCCCAACTGGTGCGTCAATCGCCCGGCGCTGGTTAAACTGGCAGAAACGCTGTTCGAGCGGGAAAGCTTTGCCCGTACGGTTCCGCCCACCCACTAAGTGATGTGATGAAAGCCCTCTACAGTCAGCTCCCTGCCATCGACAGCCTGCTGCGCGATCCGGCGCTGCAGACGCTGCTGGCACAATCCGGTACCGCCTTTATCACGCGCCAGCTTCGCGGCATGCAGCAGGAGGCGCGCGACCACATTCAGCAACATCAATCGTTACCGCACTGGCACGCCAGCTGGCCGGATGAAGCGCTGCGCCGCGCGCAGCAGCAGCAGCAAAGCGCGCTGCGCCCGGTGTTTAACCTGACCGGCACCGTGCTGCACACCAATCTCGGGCGCGCGCAGCTCAGCGATCGCGCAATCGCGGCGGTCAGCGCCTGTTTGCGCCAGCCGGTAACGCTGGAGTATGCGCTGGACGACGCGGCGCGCGGCCATCGCGATCGCGCAGTCAGCGCACTGCTGTGCGAACTAACCGGCGCCGAAGCTGCCTGTATCGTCAATAACAACGCCGCTGCGGTGCTGCTGATGCTGGCCAGCCTGGCAGCGGGCCGCGACGTGATTATGTCTCGCGGCGAACTGGTGGAGATCGGCGGCGCATTCCGTATCCCTGACGTGATGCGCCAGGCGGGCTGCCGATTGGTGGAGGTCGGCACCACCAATCGCACCCATCTGAAGGATTATCGCGGCGCCATCGGCGGGGATAGCGGCCTGCTGATGAAGGTACATACCAGTAATTACCAGATTCAGGGCTTTACCCATGCCGTGCCTGAAGCCGAGCTGGTGCAGTTAGGCGACGCGCACGGCCTGCCGGTGATCAGCGATCTCGGCAGCGGTTCGCTGGTGGATATGACGACGTACGGATTGCCGCCTGAACCGATGCCGCAGCAGCTGATTGCGGCCGGCGTGAGCCTGGTGAGTTTCTCCGGTGACAAACTACTGGGTGGCCCGCAGGCCGGGATTATCGTCGGCAAAAAAGCGCTGATTGACCAGCTGCAACAGCATCCGCTGAAGCGCGCACTGCGCGTCGATAAAATGACGCTGGCGGCGCTGGAAGCCACGCTGCAGCTCTACCGTCAGCCGGAAACCCTGCATGAAGCGCTGCCAACACTGCGCCTGCTGACGCGCAGCGCGCACGATATTCTGCAACAGGCTGAACGTCTGATGCCGGCGCTGGAGCACGCCTTTAGCGCCGATTTTTCGCTGGCGATCGCCGCCTGTTCCTCGCAAATTGGCAGCGGTTCGCTGCCGGTCGAACGTCTGCCCAGCTTTGCTATCACCTTCACGCCACGCGACGGTCACGGCAGCCAGCTCAACGCCCTGGCGCAACGCTGGCGCCAGCTGGCACGCCCGGTGATTGGCCGCCTGCAGGAGGGCAAACTGTGGCTGGATTTACGCTGCCTTGATGACGAAGCCGCCCTGATACGGACCTTAGTACCATGATTATTGCCACGGCCGGACATGTCGATCACGGTAAAACCGCACTGTTGCAGGCCCTGACCGGTGTTGATGCCGATCGCCTGCCGGAAGAGAAACGGCGCGGCATGACCATCGATCTCGGTTATGCCTACTGGCCGCAGCCCGATGGCCGCACGCTGGGCTTCATTGATGTGCCTGGCCATGAAAAATTTCTCGCCAACATGCTGGCCGGCATCGGCGGCATTCATCATGCGCTGCTGGTGGTGGCCTGTGACGATGGCGTGATGCCGCAGACCCGTGAGCATTTACAGCTGCTGAGCCTCGCCGGACAGCCGCCGCTGAGCGTGGCGCTGACCAAAGCCGACCGCGTCGATGCCGCACGCATCGCGGAGGTGCAGCAGCAGGTCGCGCAGCTCACGCAGCAGCTCGGCTGGCCAGCGGCAGCGCAGTTTGTTACCAGCAGCCATACGCAGCAGGGCATTGAAACGCTGCGCCAGCACCTCAGCAGCCTGAACGCACCGGCGTTTGAGCCTGGCCGCCGTTTCCGGCTCGCCATCGACCGCGCTTTCACGCTGAAAGGCACCGGGCTGGTAGTCACCGGCACCGCGCTGAGCGGTGAAGTCAGGGTGGGCGACACGCTGTGGCTCAGCAGCCTGAACCTGCCGCTGCGCGTGCGGGCGCTGCATGCGCAGAACCAGCCAGTGACGCGCGCGCAGGCGGGCGAGCGCATCGCGCTGAATATCGTCGGTGACGTGGAGAAGGCACAGATTACGCGCGGCGACTGGCTGCTGGCGCAGCCGCGTCTCGCCGGCACGCAGCGGCTGATCGTTGCACTGCGCCTGCTGCAACCGCTGAAAACGGCCTCACAGCCGGTGCATCTGCATCAAGCGGCCAGCCACGTCACCGGCCGCTTAACGCAGCTCACGGACGATGTGGCTGAACTGGTGCTCAGCCAGCCGCTGTGGCTGGCGGAAAACGATCGGATAATTATCCGCGACAGCAATGCGCAGCACACGCTGGGCGGCGGACGCGTACTGCTGTGCGACAGCAAAAAGCGCGGTAAACGCCAGCCGGACTACCTGCAGTGGCTACAGCAACTGGCCGCGGCGCGGGATGACAGCGCCAGCCTGCAGGCGCATCTGGCGTATCAACCAGCCGCGTATGACGAGCTCGGCTGGGCGCGCCAGCTCACTGCGCCGGCGCTGGACGCGCTGCTGCTGCCGCTGAATCCGGTACGGCTGGGGACCAGCCTGATGAGCGACACAATGGCCAGCGCCTGGCAGCAGCGTTTACGGGAAGCGCTGAGCGCCTTCCACCAGCAGCATCCGGAGCTGCCGGGCATCGGCCACGATCGCCTGCGCCGTGTGGCGCTGCCGCATGCGCCGGCACCGCTGGTGCCGGGATTAATCGACCAGATGCTGGCACAAGGCGAGCTGCGGCAGAAACAGGGCTGGCTGCACCTGCCCGACTTCGCGCCGCGCTTTAATCCGCAGGAAGCCACGCTGTGGCAGCAGGTCGAGCCGCTGTTCAGCGATCAGCCGCTGTGGGTGCGCGACATTGCCGATGCGCTGCAGCAGGATGAAGAGCAAATTCGCGGTTTATTGCTCACCGCGGCGCGTCTCGGCCATATCACGGCGATCGTGCGCGATCGCTACTACCGCAGCGCTCAGATCCAGATCTTCGCCGATCTGATTCGTCAGCGCGCGGCCGCCGGAGGCAGCACCAGCGCCGCCGACTTCCGCAACCAGCTGGGTACCGGCCGCAAAGTCGCGGTGCAGATTCTGGAATTCTTTGACCGCAGCGGCTTTACCCGCCGTCGCGGTAACGATCACCTGCTGCGCGACGCGCGCCTGTTCACCCCTTCTGCTGCGTGAAAAAAAAGGGACGATTGCTCGTCCCTTCGGTTCACTTCTGCCCATCGCTTACTGCAGCAGCGAAATGTCCGCCACCTGCAGGAACAGCTTGCGCAGTTGCGCCAGCAGCGTCAGGCGATTGATACGCACCGCTTCGTCATCGGCATTCACCATGACGTTGTCGAAGAAGTTATCCACCGCTTCGCGCAGCTGCGCCAGCTCCACCAGGGCATCCTGATAGCGGCCTTCCGCAAAGTACGGCTGCAGCTTGTCGCCCAGCGCGGTGACAAAGGTCGCCAGCTGAATTTCAGCGTTCTCTTTCAGCAGGGACGCCTGCACGCTGTCGTTCAGGGTTTCGGTGGCTTTCGCCAGGATATTCGACACGCGCTTGTTAGCCGCCGCCAGCGCCGAAGCCGCTTCCAGCGTACGGAAGTGCGAAACCGCCTTCATACGTGCATCGAAATCGGCCGGACGGGTTGGACGACGCGCCAGCACCGCCTGAATGGTGTCAACGCTGTGGCCCTCTTCCTGATACCAGGCGCGGAAACGGCCCAGCATGAAGTCGATGACATCATCAACCACGTTGGCGTTGCTCAGCTTGCTGCCGTACAGGCGCACCGCTTCTTCCGTCAGGGTTTGCAGATCGAGCGGCAGGTTCTTCTCAACGATGATACGCAGCACGCCCAGCGCGGCACGACGCAGCGCAAACGGGTCTTTATCGCCTTTCGGATGCTGTCCGATGCCGAAGATACCGGCCAGGGTATCCATTTTATCGGCAATCGCCACGGCGCAGGCCACCGGGCTGGACGGCAGATCGTCACCGGCGAAACGCGGCTGGTACTGCTCGTTAAGTGCGACCGCCACATCTTCCGCTTCGCCATCGTGGCGCGCGTAGTGCATGCCCATCACACCCTGGGTGTCGGTGAACTCGAACACCATATTGGTCATCAGGTCGCACTTCGACAGCAGGCCGGCGCGCGTGGCGTGATTGACATCAGCGCCAATCTGCGCGGCAATCCAGCCGGCCAGCGCCTGAATGCGGTCAGTTTTGTCACGCAGCGTACCCAGCTCTTTCTGGAACAGCACGGTTTCCAGACGCGGCAGGTTATCTTCCAGACGCTTTTTGCGGTCGGTGTTGAAGAAGAACTCGGCATCGGCCAGACGCGGACGCACCACTTTTTCATTACCGGCAATGATCTGCTGCGGATCGCGCGATTCAATGTTAGTGACGAAGATGAAGTTTGGCAGCAGCTGGCCGTCTTCGGCGTAAACCGGGAAGTATTTCTGATCCCCTTTCATGGTGTACACCAGCGCTTCAGCCGGTACCGCGAGGAACTTCTCTTCAAACTTCGCCGTCAGCACCACCGGCCACTCCACCAGCGAAGCCACCTCTTCCAGCAGGCTGTCGCTCAGGTCGGCTTTACCACCCAACTGCTGCGCGGCGGCTTCGGCATCGGCTTTGATTTTGGCTTTACGCGTGGCGTAATCGGCGATCACTTTACCGCGCTCCTGCAGCAGCTGCGGATACTGATCGGCATTATCCAGCGTCAACTCCGGCTCGCCCATGAAGCGGTGGCCGCGAATAACGCGATCGGACTGAATACCGAGGATGGTGGCCGGAATCAGCTCATCACCCAGCAGCAGCGTCACGGTGTGCACCGGACGCACGAACTGCACGTCGCTGGCGCCCCAGCGCATCAGTTTTGGAATCGGCAGCTTGCTTAGCGCGGTCGCGACCATCGCCGGCAGCAGCGCCTGCGCGCTTTCGCCTTTTACCGCAGCACGATGCACCAGCCACTCGCCTTTGTCAGTGCTGAGACGCTCAGCCTGCTCTACGGTGATGCCGTTGCCACGTGCCCAGCCTTCTGCCGCTTTAGTCGGCTTGCCTTCGGCATCAAACGCCGCAGCGACAGCCGGGCCGCGCTTTTCTACTTCGCGATCGGGCTGCGCGGCCGCCAGCTGTGCCACCTTAAGCGCCAGACGACGCGGTGCCGCAAACCAGCTGACGTCGCCATGCGCCAGACCGGCGCTGTCGAGCTCAGCGGTAAAGTGCGCAGCAAAGGCTTCTGCCAGGCTGCGCAGGGCTTTCGGAGGCAACTCTTCGGTGCCAATTTCCACCAGGAAAGTTTTATCGGTCATGGCTGCCTCTTACTTATTACGGTTGCACATAGGGAAGCCGAGCGCCTCGCGGGAGGCATAATAGGCTTCCGCCACGGCTTTCGTCAGGGTGCGAATACGCAGGATATAGCGCTGGCGCTCGGTGACCGAGATCGCCTTGCGCGCATCAAGCAGGTTGAAGCTGTGCGCGGCTTTGAGAATGCGCTCATAGGCCGGCAGCGGCAGCGGTTTCTCCAGCGCCAGCAGCTGCTGTGCCTCTTTTTCATACTGCTCGAAGCAGCTGAACAGGAAATCGACGTCGGCGTACTCAAAGTTGTAGGTCGACTGCTCCACTTCGTTCTGGTGGAACACGTCACCGTAGGTGGTTTTGCCGAACGCGCCGTCGCTCCAGGTAAGATCGTACACGCTGTCCACGCCCTGGATGTACATCGCCAGGCGCTCCAGACCGTAGGTGATCTCGCCGGTCACCGGCTTACACTCCAGGCCGCCGACCTGCTGGAAGTAGGTGAACTGCGTGACTTCCATGCCGTTCAGCCACACTTCCCAGCCGAGTCCCCAGGCGCCCAGCGTTGGGTTTTCCCAGTTATCTTCGACGAAGCGAATGTCATGCACGCCAGGGTCGATACCGAGCTCTTTCAGCGATCCGAGGTACAGCTCCTGAAGGTTGTCCGGGTTCGGCTTAATCACCACCTGGAACTGGTAGTAGTGCTGTAAACGGTTCGGGTTTTCACCGTAGCGGCCATCGGTGGGACGGCGCGATGGCTGCACGTAGGCGCTCGCCATCGGCTCTGGCCCGAGAGCACGCAGGCAAGTCATAGGGTGAGAAGTGCCAGCGCCCACTTCCATGTCCAGCGGTTGGACAATGGTGCAGCCCTGACGCGCCCAGTAATCCTGCAAGGTCAGGATCAGGCCCTGAAAGGTCTTGGTATCAAACTTTTGCATGTTGAATTCGCACGCGATACGGGTGGATTTAAAAAGAGTGCGACAGTATACCCTTTGACCGCGCATTGTGCAGCCGGAAATCCTGGCGCAGGCGGGTGCGGTTATGCGGCGGTTAACAGAGAGCTCCGAAATCCAGGCTGCGGGGGTTGTTGGCCCGCTGTGCACTGGCTACCCTTCTTCGCACGGAGTACGCACGAGGAAGCCATGTCGCAAAAAATCTGCTGGATTGATAACTTACGCGCGGTCGCCTGTCTGATGGTGATCGTCATTCACACCACCACCTGGTACATCACCGGACCGATGGCAGTCACCGGACCCAGCTGGGACGTCGCCAATCTGCTTAACTCGGCTTCGCGCGTCTGCGTGCCGCTGTTCTTCATGATTTCCGGTTATCTGTTCTTTGGCGAACGCAGCGCGCAGGGCCGTCATCTGCTGCGCATTGTGCTGTGTCTGCTGTTCTACAGCGCCGTCGCGCTGGCCTACATCACCTGGCTGACGCCGATCAGCGAAGGCCGATCGCTGCTGAAGCTGTTGCAGAAGCCGGTGTTCTACCATCTGTGGTTCTTCTTCGCCATTATCGGCATCTACCTGCTGTCTCCGCTGATTCAGGTGAAAAACGTGCCGCCGCGCTATGTGGCGCTGCTGGTGCTGATCCTCGCGGTGATCGCTAATCCGAACACCGTCAGCCAGTCGCTGGGGCCGTTCCACTGGCTGCCGGTCAATCTGTATGTCAGCGGCGACTCGATTTACTACCTGCTGTACGCGCTGCTTGGACGGGCGATTGGCGTGATGGATACCGACAGGCGCGGCATCAGCTGGCTGGCAGGGCTGAGTTTTATCGCCTGCGTCATCGGTATCGCGCTCGGCACCAGACAGATGCTGAAGATTAACGGCGCGTTTAATGACACCTGGTATCTTTACTGTGGCCCACTGGTGTTTATCGCGGCGATAAGCCTGCTGGTGCTGTTTAAAAATGTGCTGAACCACCGGCCGCTGCCGCTGCTGGCGACCATTTCACGCTATTCGCTGCCGATTTATGGTTTCCATGCGCTGTTCATTCACTATCTGCGTACCCATCATTACGACGATATGTCGCGGCCGTGGCTGGATCTGCCGTGGGTCTTTGGCGTAACCCTGCTGGGCAGCCTGCTGCTGGCAATGGTGCTGAAACGCGTGGACAAGCATCATCTGGTGAGCTGATCGTCCCAGCGCTGCCGGGCGCGGCGCAGCTGGCGTGCCGAGGAGAAGCCGGCGGCCAGCGCCGCTTTCTCCGCCGCTTCCCCCTGCTGCTGGCGCTGGCGCGCAATCACCAGCCGTAGCTGCTCGTGGTATTCCCGCACGCTGATACCCAGATGCTGGCGAAACAGGCGCGTCAGATGGCGCTCGCTGACGTGGGCACGTTCGGCCAGCGCGCCCAGCGACCAGTCATGTTCCGGATGCGCAATCATCGCGTCCTGCGCGCGATGAATCGCCGGATGCAGATGATTACGATAACGCAGCCACGGCGACAATTGCGGATCGTCACCCGAGCGGCGGAACCACACCACCATCTCCCGCGCCACCGTTAGCGCCTGCCGCGCGCCGCACAGACGATTGATCAGGTGCAGCGCCAGATCGATACCCGCAGTAATCCCCGCGCTGGTCCAGATGCCGGCATCTTCCACAAACACGCGGTTGTCTTTCACCAGCGCAGCCGGCGCGGCAGCTTTCAGGCGCGGCAACACATCATGGTGCGTGGTGCACTGTACGCCATCCAGCAGACCAGCCTGCGCGGAGAGCAGCGCGCCGGAGCAAATACACACGAGGGTAATGCGCCGCGTATGAATCGCGCCGTGTTGCTGGCGCAGCCAGTCGCGCGCCTGCCCGGCTGCCCCGGTATCGAACCAGATGCGGGAATCGAACACGCCGGGCACAATCAGCAGACTGTTATCGGGTAGCGTGGCGGGCAGCGGTGCAATATCAGCAATGGTCATGCCGGTCGAGCAGGTGACGCTCGCCTGCGGGCCGATGTAGTGCAGCGCAAAATGTCCGCCCGCCAGCTGCAGCGTTTCTGCCGGCCCGGTGAGGTCGAGCGCCATGACGCCCGGCAGGACAAGAAAATAGACGGGCTGCGGCATGGTGGGTTCCTCAGGCGATGAAGGGTAACGATGGGCGAAGATGCGCAGCCAAATCCGGCCACGTATCTTCATCGATTCTTCCCATCATACCCGACTCTGCTCACGCCTTACGACCTCATCCGGCCATGCGTCAGCCAAATCAGGACATCAGTGGCAACAGCTGCTGGTATAGCTGCGCAAAGCGCGCACGGCGCGGCTGATAGGCCTGATGCTGCGCGGCATCCGGCTGATGGCGCTGCACTAACGCCGGTGCCGGCCATTCGCTGGTCGGGTCCATCGCCAGCTGCGCCAGGCGCGCGGCACCGAGTGCCGGTCCCACCTCGCCGCCGTGACAATAATCCAGCGTCAGTCCGCTGATGTCCGCCAGCATCTGCCGCCAGTACGCGCTGCGCGCACCGCCGCCAATCAGCATCACCGTGTTGGGCAGTACGCCACACTCATGCACCGCATCCATGCCTTCCGCCAGCGCAAAGCCCACGCCTTCCAGCACCGCGCGCGCCAGTTCCGGCCGGCCGTGCTGGTGCGTCAGGCCAAAGAAAGCCCCCTGTGCCTGCGGATTATTGTGCGGCGTGCGCTCTCCGGAAAGATAAGGCAAAAACCATACCGGCGTGGCCTGCGCGCTGGCGCGTTCAGCTTCGGCCAGCAGGTGCGGCACATCATCGCAGCCGGTCAGCGCAGCGGCCCAGTCCAGACAGGCGGCGGCACTCAGCATCACCGACATCAGATGCCAGCGCTGCGGCAGCGCATGACAGAAACTGTGCACGGCGCGTTGCGGATTGCTGAGATAGCCTTCGCTCACCAGAAAATAGACGCCGGAGGTGCCGAGCGACAGCATGCCCTGCCCTCGCTCAACCATGCCAACGCCCACGGCGCCAGCCGCATTGTCGCCGCCGCCGGCCACCAGCGGCACCGGCTCCATCCCCCAGCGCGCCGCAATTTCCGGCAGCAGCGTGCCGGTAATCTGGTTGCCTTCAAACAGCTGCGGCATGTGGCTGCGGTTCAGCCCGCACGCCGCCAGCATTGCATCGCTCCAGTCGCGCTGTGCCACATCCAGCCACATTGTTCCCGCCGCATCTGACATATCGGTGGCGAAATCGCCGCTCATCCGCCAGCGCAGATAATCTTTCGGCAGCAGCACTTTTGCTACCTGCGCAAATATCGCCGGTTCATGCTGCTGCACCCACAACAATTTGGGCGCGGTAAAACCCGGCATCATCAGGTTGCCGGTAATCTGACGCGACGTCGGCACGCGCTGCTCCAGCTCGTGACACTGCGCGCTGCTGCGCCCATCGTTCCACAGGATCGCCGGACGCAGCACCTGATGCGCGGCGTCCAGCAGCGTCGCGCCGTGCATCTGGCCGCTAAAGCCGATGGCGCTGACGTGGCGTAAATCGTGCTGCTGCGCCAGCGCCTGCATGGCACTATCGGTGGCCTGCCACCAGCTTTCGGGATCCTGTTCGCTCCATAGCGGCTGCGGACGCGTCACCTGCAGCGGCGCGCTGGCCGTTGCCTGAACCTGGCCGTGCGCATCCAGCAGCGCCACTTTAACGCCGGAGGTGCCTAAATCGATCCCGATAACCATGCTTAGCTCCCGATGGATTAGAAATTATACAAATAGTGATTCACCAGATTTTCCAGCTGCTCCTGGCGTCCGCTGCGATGCTGCGGATTGAGTTGCTGCTGCTGAGCATGCGCCGCCAGCGAGGCAAGAGAAAACTCGCCTTTCAGAATTTGCTGGCCGAACTCACCATTCCAGCCGCTATAGCGCTGCGCCACGCGCTTATCCAGCTCACCATCGCTCACCATACGCGCCGCCACTTTCAGCGCCAGCGCCATGGTATCCATCGCGCCGATGTGGCCATAAAACAGATCGTATTTGTCGGTGCTCTGGCGCCGTACTTTGGCATCAAAGTTTAAGCCGCCGGTGGTGAACCCGCCCGCTTTGAGGATTTCGTACATCACCAGCGCGTTTTCTTCGACGCTGTTCGGGAACTGATCGGTATCCCAGCCGCACTGGCTGTCACCGCGGTTGGCATCGACCGAACCGAAGATGCCCAGCGCAATCGCCGTCGCAATTTCATGATGGAAAGAGTGACCCGCCAGCGTGGCATGGTTGGCTTCCACATTCACTTTGATCTCTTTTTCCAGGCCAAACTGGCGGAGGAAACCGTAGACCGTCGCGACATCAAAGTCATACTGATGTTTAGTCGGCTCCTGCGGCTTCGGCTCAATCAGCAGCATCCCCTGGAAACCGATTTTATGCTTGTGCTCCACCACCATCTGCATGAAGCGCCCGATCTGCTCGCGCTCCTGCCGCAAATCGGTATTCAGCAGCGTCTCGTATCCTTCGCGTCCGCCCCACAGCACATAGTTTTCACCGCCCAGCGTCTGCGTCGCCTGCATCGCGCTGCACACCTGGCTGGCTGCCCAGGCGAAAATTTCCGGATCCGGGCTGGTCGCCGCGCCGGCCGCATAGCGGGGATGCGTAAAGCAGTTCGCGGTGCCCCACAGCAATCTGACGCCGGTTTCCTGCTGTTTTTCCAGCAGTTTATCGGTCATTACCGCCAGGTTTTCCTGGTAGCTGCGCAGCGAATCACCTTCCGGTGACACATCGACATCATGGAAGCAGTAATAAGGCACGTTGAGTTTGTAAAAGAACTCGAACGCGACATCCGCTTTGAGCTTCGCCAGCTGCAGCGCATCGCCATTTTTCTGCCACGGGCGATCAAAGGCCCCCACGCCGAACATATCCGCACCGTTCCAGCAGAACGTGTGCCAGTAACAGGCGGCAAAACGCAGGTGTTCCGCCATGGTTTTACCCAGAATCACTTCCTGCGGATTGTAATGACGAAACGCCAGTGCGTTAGTGGTATTGGCCCCTTCATAACCAACGCGCTCAAGCTGGTCGAAATAAGCGTGCATGTTGTGCTCCTTAGCATCAGACCCGAATGGTCAGCAGTGAAGCGTTATTTTGCGGAGGCGTAAGCGTTCAGCTCAATTACGATATTTCACACTGAACTTAAGATAATTATTATTTGTGCGGCAGCTCGCAAATCCATGTATTTAATTACATCGCGTGCCGGCGCGCAGCGCCGCTGCAAGATTTAACAGATGGCCGCGTAAAATTTCGATCGCGCTCAAAGAATCACAAATAAACAAAAAAACGTAATAGCAGGATAAAAATCAGTAATTGATGTTGTTCACGTCGCGGGGCAACAATTCATCCGCCCTGGTTCATAGCCTTACAACGACAATAGCCTCAACCTACAGGATGACCATGATGAAAATGAGACACACGCTGTTAGCCCTCAGCGCTGCACTGGCCCTGTTCAGCCACGCCGGGCTGGCGAAAGAAGTGAAAATTGGTATGGCGATCGATGATTTACGTCTGGAACGCTGGCAGAAAGACCGGGACATTTTTGTCAGCCAGGCGGAAAAGTCTGGGGCCAAAGTATTTGTCCAGTCGGCCAACGGCAATGAAGAGACGCAAATCTCGCAGATTGAAAATATGATCAATCGCGGTGTCGATGTGCTGGTCATCATTCCTTATAACGGTCAGGTATTGAGTAATGTGGTGGCCGAAGCGAAACGCGAAGGCATTAAAGTGCTCGCTTATGACCGCATGATTAATAATGCCGACATCGATTTTTATATCTCGTTTGATAATGAAAAAGTCGGCGAACTGCAGGCCGAAAGTCTGGTTAAACAGGTACCTAAAGGGAACTACTTTTTGATGGGCGGATCGCCGGTGGATAATAATGCACGTCTGTTCCGTGCCGGCCAGATGAAAGTGTTAAAACCTTACATCGATAACGGCAGCATCAAAGTGGTGGGCGATCAGTGGGTTGATGCCTGGCTGCCAGAGAATGCGCTGAAAATCATGGAAAACGCGCTGACCGCTAACAGCAACCACATTGATGCCGTCGTTGCCTCCAACGATGCCACCGCCGGTGGGGCCATTCAGGCGCTGAGCGCGCAGGGACTGGCGGGCAAAGTCGCCATTTCCGGTCAGGATGCCGATCTCGCCGCCATCAAACGCATCATGAACGGCACGCAAACCATGACGGTGTACAAACCCATCACCGAACTCGCCACCGAAGCGGCAAAAATTGCGGTGGAACTGGGCGATGGCAAAACGCCCGCCAGCAACAGCAAGCTGAATAATGGCCTGAAAGAGGTGCCGTCGCGCCTGCTGAAGCCGATTCCGGTCAACAAAGACAACATCGAAAGCACCGTGGTGAAAGACGGCTTCCATAAACAGAGCGAACTCTAAGCGCCTGAAACGCGAAGGAGCAGATCGATGCTGCTGGAAATGAACAACATCACCAAGCGCTTCGGCGCGGTGAAAGCGCTGGACGCCGTCAGCCTGCGGCTCGAAGCCGGTGAAGTCATGTCGCTGTGCGGTGAGAACGGCTCGGGCAAATCGACGCTGATGAAAGTGCTGTGCGGGCTTTACCCGCACGGCGAATTTGACGGCGAAATTCGCTTTGCCGGCGATCGCATCGAGGCGCAAACCATCCGCGACACCGAGCGCAAAGGCATTGTGATTATTCATCAGGAGCTGGCGCTGGTGCGGCAGCTTACGGTCATGGAGAACATTTTCCTCGGTGCCGAGCTCGGTCGCTTCGGTATGGTCGATGATGAAACCATGACGCTGCGCTGCCAGCAGCTGCTGGAGCGGGTCAAACTTAACGTTTCGCCTGCCACCAAAGTTGGCGAGCTCGGCCTCGGCCAGCAGCAGCTGGTAGAGATCGCGCGGGCGCTGAATAAGCAGGTGCGACTGCTGATCCTCGATGAGCCGACCTCGTCGCTCACCGAACAGGAAACCGAAGTGCTGCTTGGGATTATCACTAACCTGCGCGAGCACGGTATTGCCTGCATCTACATCTCCCACAAGCTTAATGAGGTCAAAGCAATTTCGGACACCATCTGTGTGATCCGCGATGGTCAGCACATCGCCACACGGCCAGCGGCCGGGCTGAGTGAAGATGACATTATCACGATGATGGTGGGCCGCGAGCTCACCGCGCTCTATCCGCACCAGCCGCACGAGATCGGCGAAACGGTACTGAAAGTCGAAAACCTTACCGCCTGGCATCCGGTCAACCGCCACGTGCGCCGCGTTAATAATGTGTCGTTCAGCCTGAAGCGCGGCGAAATTCTCGGTATTGCCGGGCTGGTGGGTGCAGGACGCACCGAAACGGTCCAGTGCCTGTTTGGTGTCTGGCCCGGTCGCTGGCAGGGCGAAATCTGGATTGATGGTCAGCAGGTGAAGATTGACGATTGCCGGGCAGCGATTGCGCACGGCATCGCCATGGTGCCGGAGGACCGGAAAAAAGATGGCATCGTGCCACTGATGGGCGTGGGGAAAAACATCACGCTGGCCGCGCTGGATCAATACAGCCATCGCTTCTCCACGCTGGATGAAGCCCAGGAGCAGCAGGCGATCAACGATGCTATCCGCCGTCTGCGTGTCAAAACCTCCTCACCCGAGCTGGCGATTGGCCGCCTCAGCGGTGGCAATCAGCAAAAAGCGATCCTCGCCAAATGCCTGCTGCTCAATCCGCGCATTTTGATTCTGGACGAACCGACGCGCGGCATCGACGTCGGCGCTCGCCAGGAGATCTATCTGCTGATTAACGCGCTGGTGCAGCAGGGCATCGCGGTGATTGTTATCTCCTCCGAACTGCCTGAAGTGCTGGGTCTGAGTGACCGCGTATTGGTGATGCACGAAGGGCAAATCAAAGCCGATCTGATTAACGACAACCTGACTCAGGAGCAGGTCATGGAAGCTGCCCTGCGGAGCGAACATTATGCTTAAAACTGAAAGTAGCCAGAGCCTGTCCGGTACCCCGGGCAAGCCAGCGCCGGGCAAGTTTCCGCGCTTCAATCTGCAGGTGCTGGTGATGCTGGGAGCGATTGTGCTTATCGCTCTGTTCTTCACCTGGACCACCGACGGTGCCTGGCTTAGCCCACGCAACGTCTCTAACCTGCTGCGCCAGACCGCCATCACGGGCATCCTCGCGGTGGGCATGGTGTTTGTCATTATCTCGGCGGAAATCGACCTTTCCGTCGGTTCGATGATGGGCCTGCTGGGCGGTGCCGCGGCCATCTTTGACGTCTGGCTCGGCTGGCCGCTGCCGCTGACCATCGTGGTAACGCTGGTGCTTGGCCTGCTGCTGGGCACCTGGAATGGCTGGTGGGTCGCGTACCGTAAAGTGCCCTCGTTCATCGTTACGCTGGCGGGCATGCTGGCGTTTCGCGGCATTCTGGTTGGTATTACCGATGGCACCACCGTAGCGCCAACGACGCCGGCGATGTCGCAGATCGGGCAAAGCTATTTGCCGGGCGGTGTTGGCTTTGGCTTCGGCTTCGCCGGTCTGGCACTGTTTATTCTCTGGCAATGGCGGCTGCGGCTGCGTCGCCAGCAGCTAGGGTTATCACAACCAGCCGCCAGCGGCACGGTGGCACGCCAGGCGATTACCGCCGTTCTGGTGCTGGGTGCCATCTGGTTACTGAACGATTACCGCGGGGTGCCGACACCGGTCCTGCTGCTGGCACTGCTGCTGCTCGGCGGCATGTTTATGGCCACGCGCACCGCCTTCGGACGGCGGATTTACGCCATCGGCGGCAACATTGATGCAGCGCGCCTGTCGGGCATCAATGTGGCGCGCACCAAGCTGGCAGTGTTCGCCATCAACGGCGTCATGGTGGCTATTGCCGGCCTGATCCTCAGTTCACGTCTTGGTGCTGGCTCGCCCTCAGCGGGTAATATTGCCGAACTGGACGCCATCGCTGCCTGCGTGATTGGCGGCACCAGTCTGGCCGGCGGCGTCGGTTCGGTGGCCGGCGCGGTGATGGGCGCCTTCATCATGGCGTCTCTGGATAACGGCATGAGCATGATGGACGTGCCGACCTTCTGGCAGTACATCGTCAAAGGGGCGATTTTACTGCTGGCGGTGTGGATGGATACGGCCACGCGCCGCCGGGTGTAATCGCGTGGGCGATCACAATGTGGCGCAAACAATTTCTGCTGCCTTTTCCGCCGTGCTATGCAATGCGCAACAGGTTTAAGGGAGCGCGCCACGATGCACGAAAAACGTTACCGTATTACGCTGCTGTTTAACGCCAACAAGGTGTATGACCGCCAGGTAGTGGAAGGGGTCGGCGAGTATCTGCAGGCTTCACAAACCGACTGGGATATCTTCATTGAAGAGGATTTCCGCTGCCGCATCGACAACATCCGCGAATGGCTGGGGGACGGCGTCATTGCGGATTACGACGACAGCTCGATCGAGAGCCTGCTCAGCAATGTGCCGGTGCCGATTGTCGGCGTTGGTGGCTCTTATCACCGGCAGCAGGATTATCCGCCGGTGCACTATATCGCCACCGACAACGCTGCGCTGGTGGAGAGTGCCTTTCTGCACCTGAAAGAGAAAGGCATTCATCGCTTTGCGTTTTACGGCCTGCCCGCCGCCAGCGGCAAACGCTGGGCGCAGGAGCGCGAGCAGGCGTTTCGCCAGCTGGTGATGCGCGAGCGCTATCAGGGCGTAGTGTATCAGGGAATGGAAACCGCGCCGGAAAACTGGCAGCACGCGCAAAACCGCCTCGCCGACTGGCTACAAACGCTGCCGCCGCAGACCGGCATTATCGCGGTGACCGACGCGCGTGCGCGTCATTTGCTACAGGCCTGTGAACACCTGAAAATTCCGGTGCCGGAGAAGCTCAGCGTAATCGGTATCGATAACGAAGAGCTGACGCGCTATCTGTCCCGCGTGGCGCTCTCTTCGGTAGCCCAGGGCACGCGCCAGATGGGTTATCAGGCCGCCAAACTGCTGCATCGTCTGCTCGATCGGCAAACGTTGCCGCTGCAACGCATTCTGGTGCCGCCGGTGAAAGTCATTGCCCGCCGTTCTACCGATTTTCGCTCGCTGCGCGATCCGGCGGTGATTCAGGCGATGCATTACATCCGCTTTAACGCCTGTAAAGGCATCAAGGTCGAACAGGTGCTGGATGCGATTGGCATGTCGCGCTCCAATCTGGAAAAGCGTTTTCGCGATGAGACCGGCGACACCATTCACGCCATGATTCACCGCGAAAAGCTGGAGAAAGCGCGTGAACTGCTGGCCTGCTCTTCATTGAATATTAATGAAATTTCGCAGATGTGCGGCTATCCTTCCCTGCAGTACTTCTATTCGGTGTTTAAGAAAAGCTACGCCACCACGCCAAAGGAGTATCGACAGCATCACGGCGAGAAGGTGCAGTAACGCCCCGCTGCGATCAAGATTTTGCCGCCAATTGCCGCTATACTGCGCGGCATCTTCAAAGGAAGATCGTCGTCTCCGGTGAGGCGGCCGGATTTCAAATCCGGTTGGGGCCGCCAGCGGTCCCGGGCAGGTTCGACTCCTGTGATCTTCCGCCACCGCACTTCCTCAGCCTTCCGATAAAACATTAAATATCCTTTAAAAACAAAACACTTAATACTAAATTCATCCGTATGAGTCCTATAAAATCTGCCAGAATCCACGACAAATGTGTATAGTGTTGCGTATATGTTTTTTATACACACTTTAGACTTATACACATGGCACTCACAGACATACAAATTCGACGCGCAAAGCCCCAAGAAAAGCCTTACACCCTTAGCGACGGCCTCGGCTTGGCTTTACTCATCAACCCGGATGGCAGCAAAGGCTGGCGCTTTCGCTATCGCTTCAATGATAAAGCGAAACTGATGTCGTTTGGCTCATATAACCTTGTTTCGCTTGCTGAGGCGCGAGAAAAGCGCGATGTGGCACGCAAGCAGGTAGCTAATGGCATTGATCCCGTGGAGGAGCGCAAGGCTCAAAAACTGGCGCTTAAAATCTCCACTGAAAATTCGTTCGAAGCCATAAGCCGTGAATGGCATACTAATAAGGCTGATCGTTGGACGGTGGCCTATCGCGAGGAGATCATTAAGACCTTTGAGCAGGATGTGTTTCCTTTCATCGGTAATCGCCCTATATCGGAAATTAAGCCGCTAGAATTGCTTGAGGTGCTTCGCGGTATTGAAAAGCGTGGTGCGTTAGAGAAAACGCGTAAGGTGCGGCAGCGCTGCGGCGAGGTGTTTCGTTATGCGATAATTACAGGTAGAGCTGAATACAATCCTGCACCTGATTTAGCTGTTGCGCTGGCCGTTCCTAAGCAAAAGAATCATCCGTATTTATCAGCGGAAGAGTTACATCATTTTGTCCGCGATCTGGAAGCGTATACCGGCAGCATCATTACTAAGAATGCGACAAAGATCGTTATGTTGACGGGTGTAAGGACTCAGGAGATGCGCTTTGCAACGTGGGAAGAAATTGATCTTGAAAAAGGGATATGGGAAATCCCGGCAGAACGCATGAAAATGCGCAGGCCTCATATTGTTCCGTTATCAACACATGTAATTGATCTCTTCAAACAACTCAAGCCTATTACTGGCCACTATCGATACGTCTTTATTGGTAGAAATAACCGCAGCAAACCGATATCTAAAGAAAGTGTTTCGCAAGTAATTGAGTTACTGGGTTACAAGGGTAGAGCGACTGGACATGGTTTTAGACACACAATGTCTACAATACTTCATGAAAAAGGATTTGAAAGCACTTGGATTGAAAGTCAACTGGCTCATTGTGACAAAAACAAAATCCGCGGGATCTATAATCACGCACAGTACCTTGATGCTAGGAGAAAAATGATGGATTGGTATTCATACTCAGTTCTTTCTGCTTTAAATGAGACATAAGTGTCGTTCATCGCTGTCAATCGCCTAAACCATGCTAAGATACTTGTAAAAATAGTCTTATGGAGAAAATAATTAACCAGCTATTAAAATATAAACTTATCACAATGACCTGAAAATATTATTATCGCAATGAGATGAATGACATATAAGGAAAGTAATCATGGCATTAGAACTTAAGAAATTTTCCATTCAAAAACTATATGGCTATAAGGATATTGAAATAGTTTTTAACGAAAAAAGCACTATAATAATTGCAGAAAATGGCGCTGGGAAAACGACGTTAATTAACGCATTGAAATCCACATTAAAAGGCGAGGTCGATGAGTTAAGGAAAATAAAATGTGAAAGAATCACTATTGAATTTAAAGAAAGAAAGTTTTCACTAGATATGCATGAGCTTAACTACTCTGATTTTATTTCAAGCGATTTGATGCCAACTCGGTTTTCTTCACTTATTAAAAAAATGAGTAGTTCTCAAATTGAGGACACTCTTTCTTTTTTAAGAAGCAAGCAGGTAAAAGAAGCGAAAACCACCTCATGGTATAAAAGGTTTTACAGAGAAAGTCCTTATATGCATTCAGATTTGGAGTCTATCTTAACGGAAGCAAAATCTGCATTAAAAAAATTCTACTCATTATACGACCAAGATGGTTTATTTACTTCAGAACAGTCTAAAAGAACAAACACAATATCTACCATTGAAGAGATAAAAAATATAGCGAAAGATATTGAAATAATCCATCTACCAACTTATCGTCGCATTGAAAAATCCACACTCCGTGACAAATTTAACAGAAATGAAAGCAACAACATTTTCGTTAGGGAAGGTGAACTTGTTCATGAGCGAGAACCTGATTCCGAATCGAATATAGAATTTGGCTTATATGATGTTGAGTATAAATTAAAAGAAATCAACTCATCAATTGAAAGAAAATCCAGCTTAGGATACAGAACATTGAGCGCAACCATCATCGAGGATATGATGACTGGTAAAGCCAATGCGGAAACTAATCCAAAATTACCTTCCGCATCTGAGTTATCAAGATTTTTGGGTAGAGTTGTTAGCAAAGAAAAAGATAGTAATAAAAAAATAATTCAGGAGGTAACTCGAGTAATTGAGGATAAAGAAGTCTTATCATCAAACAACATGTTAAGTTATTTCCTTTCAAAACTTAAAGCTGTTATTGATTCTACTAAAGAGCTTGAATATAAGATTGAAAGTTTTGTCAGCATTTGCAATAAGTACCTTCAGCTATCAGATGATTCCAAATCTTTAAATTATGACATTGAAAGTCTGCAAGTGATTGTTAAAGATATGCATACAAACAATCCTATTGAACTTGAAGATCTTTCCTCTGGAGAAAAACAGATTATCTCTCTGATGGCTCACATGTATCTTGACCACACAAAGAAGAAAATAGTTTTAATCGACGAGCCTGAACTTTCTCTCTCTATTGAATGGCAGGAACATGTCCTGTTAGATATTGTAAATAGTCCATCCTTGATTCAAATGTTAGCAATAACACACTCGCCTTTTGTTTTTAATAATGAGTTAAAGTCCCAAGTTAAATCTTTAAAAGTAGTGAAGCACTGAGGTTAACATGGATGATAATCGTTTCAACATGATGATGAAATCAATAAAAAAACCTTGCGTTTTGAGATTAAAGTTAATCAAAAACAAAAAACCAGGGAAAATTCTATTTGTTTATGAAGGTGATGATGACTATGATTTTTATCATCATGCACTGACGCTTTCTGGTTTTGATAAAGAACACTCTCATATTAATGGATCAGGAAAGGATCAATCTGTCTCACTTTATAAAGAACTTGAAGAAGAAAAAAATGAAAATCTAAATAAAACATATTTTTTTGTGGATCAAGACTATTCAATATTTTCGCACCACAATGAGAACATCACCACATTACCTTTTTATGCGATTGAAAATCCGCTTTCAGAAGCAAGAGTGATAAAACATTTTATTGTCTCAACATTTAAATTTGATGAACGGCACGGAAAAATATTAGACAAAATAATGGAAGACTATTCTCAAGCTAAGGATGACTTTTACAGCAAAATAAAAAACCTATCAATTCAACTATATATGTCACGAATCCTCGGCCTGGGAATTGAATTCCCTAGTAACAGTGACGTTTTTGAAAAAATTGAAAGAAATAAAGTTATCCTTAAGCAAACCGAGGTGGCAGCTATTTCAGAAAGACTGTTGAATATGACTCCAGATGAACAGATCTATTACGACGCTATAATGAAACTAGATAAGGATCAATTAACTCGAGGTAAGTATGTCTATCATTTTGTTAGTGAATGGCTAATGAGGATAAAAAAATATATTCATTCACGAATTGATAATATCAATGACATTGGCGAACCCGTTGACGCGATTGCTAATGATAAACCATTGGTTAAAGTTCAGTATGATCATACTGATTTATCGATAGCTAAGCTCGTGACTGCTTGTTTACGCATACAACAACTTGATTCGTTTATTCAAAGAATATGAGATCGCATTTCATATGAATGGCTGACGTTAGTAGCGCGCAATGCTATCCCCCCCTCGCCTGCCCGCTTTATGCATCGCTTTTCATGCAGATGCATGATGCGGTTAGAGCCGCGCCCGGTATGGCCTGAACGGGGGAAAGGGGTGCATGGTTTTTCATGCAAATTCATGCACGCTATGCATGCATCTCTCTTTACAAAGCGGCTGGCCAGAAAAAGGGCTTCAGAAAGGCAAAGGACAAACACAAAAAAGCCGCTGGTCGGGCAGCGGCTGTGCGGGATTAATGAACCTGGCGGAATGCAGAACCGTAACGGCCCAGCGTCTGACGTTCTCTTACCGGCTCCGGCGGTGCTTCAGGTACGTTTTCCGGCTGTGGCGGTGCGGTGATCACCTTTGTGATGCTCTCATTCGTTTTGAAGGTGCAGGAGCAGTCCAGGTTAGTGCACTGGTGATAGCGCTCTTTCACCTGCTCAGACATATAACGGCTCGATTTGGTATGCGCCGCGCTTTTACAGTAGGGACAGTGCATCATTTCTGGCTGCCCTCCTGAAGTTTTGCACGCTGCGCCCGGATTGATTCCGCCAGTTTCTGGCGGCGCATAGGATGGTGGTAAAGCTCCATATCAATACCCGTTAGCGGCGGGCGATACAGACCAATATTCTCCAGCAGAGGTGCCTCTCTCATCACGCTGTCCGGCAGGGCCGCAGCCGCCTGCGTCAGCGCTTCACCAACCAGATGAGCCACGTCCTGAATCGCATCCCGGTCGTCACCGGCAAACGTCGGGGAAAGTTCTTCACGGCGGATAAGCAGCTTAATGGCCCACAGCAGCGACGGGCTCACGTTACGCAGGGCTGACTGCCAGTGTGCATCCGCGAACCCGGTAAACGCCTCCCGGTGCGATTCAACGTACTCTTTCCCACTGCCGCAACATTTCAGCATCGCCTCCTGCTTATCCAGAGCCAGCTCTTTCAGCAGCCCGCCGAACTCATCGGCCAGTTCCCGGCTGGCGATGCGCTGAGAGTGTTCGGCGCGCAGCTCGTCAGTGAGATTGCCTCGCAGGTTGCGAAAGCGCGTGCGCCAGTTGCTCTCGGCTTCTTTCCCTGCCTCGATGGCCGCCTGCTGCTCTCTTTCACAGCGGACGATATCGGCGCAGATACCGTTATAGGCTTTCATCCTTTCGGTATGCTGAGCGCGGGCTTTCTCAAAGCGTTCCAGTGATGCAGATTTCTGTTCCGGGGTGGTCATGGCTGTCTCTCATCGTCTGTAAAGGATGAGGCCATTCTGTCGTGTACCACAGGACAGTGCATTTCATTGCTTTCCGCCTGTCGATGAGCAGACAAGGGCACAACCGGTGCGAAACGGCCCCTTAAGAGGTTATATTTTTTATATAACTGTTCACTGGTATTCACTGAGATAAAAAAGATAATAAATACAGTAAATAAGACAGTGAACACTTCAAAATTAAGTATTCACTGAGTATTCACCGGTGTTCATGCGACCTCAGATAACAGCTTTTTTCTGGCGAGCATTTTTCAGCATTTAATCCTATCAATAACATTCTTTTGATTGCCTTAAACTTGCAAATGGCAA
This sequence comes from gamma proteobacterium symbiont of Scutellera amethystina, assembly GCF_059730845.1. Classification (NCBI taxonomy): domain Bacteria; kingdom Pseudomonadati; phylum Pseudomonadota; class Gammaproteobacteria; species gamma proteobacterium symbiont of Scutellera amethystina. The sequence continues at coordinate 91,113 of NZ_AP035935.1, read as the reverse complement.
ATGTTTGCAGTTCATTGCAATTTAATGGCAAACGATGGTTAAAAAACACTCATTCGTGCTTATCTCAGCAAGCCGGACACTTGTTTACTTACCGAAAAATATTCTCAGAATAAGGGGTTACCTGAAGACACTACCGGAACCGGACAGCACCGGCCGGACTCATAATGAGGTAACACCATGCACGCAGTTTCATCCGTACCGGCCCCCGCCATTCCTGCAATCCGCGACGCCGTTTTCCCGCGCGACCGCTTTATGCGCCTGCCGGAAGTCATCAGCACCTGCGGCCTGTCACGCTCGACCATTTACGACTTAATCAGCCGGGAGCAGTTCCCGTCGCAGATTTCCCTCGGCGGTAAAAACGTCGCCTGGCTGGCGTCAGAGATTGACGGCTGGATGCAGGCCCGCATCGCACAGCGCGCCGGAGGTACAGCATGATTACGCAGAATGTCAGCACGAAAACCTGTCCGCTCACCCGCGAAGAAGCCGCCTTTGTCGCAGAAATCCTGACGGCAGCCGTCAGCGGCAGCCCAGTAACCGCACCGGCCTTTACCAGCGGAATGCACGGTCACATCTCCGTTATGGGTAAAAAAGCGAAGCCTGCCAGGCAGCGGGCGAAGAAAGAGAGCGGGGAATTCCGATCAAATCCGCCGCAATCCGATCACGTCCTGACCGGTTGCTGAGGAAATCGCCCCGATGTGTGAAAAAAGGCTTTTCTCTGGCGAGCGGCCGTTATACAGTTTTTGTGCTGCCGCAAAATCGGCAGCCGGGCGTAGGAACCCGTGTTACTCAATGGCGACACCAGACGCGCCATGCGTCTTTTTTTGTGTCTATGCCTCAGTGCACCCATTATCCGGGCAACGGTTCTTTCGCCGTTGCGCCGTCTGCGTAATGGTGGCCCGGGCGGGGCAGCCTTCGGGCTGGCCGGTATCCATTGAGGCCGGTATTCCTACCCCCGTCCGGGCTACCACCCATGAGCGTAGGAACTCCGGTGGTAGCAGCAACCGCTACTCAATGGAGATTGTCCTCATGACAACGGTCCTTACTGCCGCTCACTCTCAATTCACCTTTATTTTTGCCGCTATACGCCGCACCGATGCTGCCGCACGTCCCTGCATGCTGCGCACCGTGGCTGGCAATGAGCGAAGCGCCCGCGCCAGCCTCGCCCGCGATTACGTGCTGTCCTTTGCCGGTCGTCTGCCGGTTAAGGCGGTAGTCGCATGAACACGCTCACAAAACGCCTGAATAACAGTGAGACCTACCCTATTCCACACGCTGACTACCTGCGCCTGCTGCACGCGCACGCGGTCGGCGTGACCGTGCTCGATATGTTCGACTCGGTGAACGGCATGAGCGCGCGCGGCTGCGTGCCGGACGGCGCGGCGCTTGCCTCGGTCGTTGCCCTGCTCACCGACCAGCTCGGTAAAGTTGTTGAAACCTGTGAATCCCGCATGTTAGCCACGGAGGCCCGCCATGATGACCGTTAATCACTCCTGCTTACCTGTTGAAGTCCGCACCGCCGTTTACCGCCGCGCGCTGGCGCAGGGCTACCTGAATGCCTGCAAAGGCCTCGGCATCACCGTGTCAGCGACGATCGATGAGCTTCAGATGACCATTGCCCTTGAGCTGGAGGGCTTCTATGTGCGCCGCCACGGCCCGGACGCAGGCATGGAGATGGCCTGCACGATGCTGGGCGATATGGTTGAGCCTGACCTGCTAACCGCGCCGCCTCGCCTGACCCGACTTGGTGCGACCATGATGGATGAATTGTTTTGCAGCCAGCTTGCCGCGACTCGCCGCGCCACGTTGCACTGAGGGAGATTCAGCAAATGAAACACATTGTCTCTGACACGGTAAAAGCGGCCGCCGGATTCTGGCCGCAACTGCTGCCCGCGCTTGGCATCAGCATTCACGCCAGCGGCAGACACGGCGCATGTCCGGTTTGCGGTGGTAAAGACCGTTTTCGCTTTGATAATCGGGACGATCGGGGGACGTGGCACTGCAACCAGTGCGGAGCCGGTGACGGCCTGAATCTGGTTGAAAAGGCGCTCGACGTCAGCGCCAAAGAGGCGGCAATCAAAATCGCCGACATGCTCGGTGCGCTGCCACCTGTATCAAAAGCACCGGTGAACACATTGGATAAAGCTGTCGCACAATCTGAGGCCGCCGCGCGGGCGCAGAAGCTGATCGCCGCCGCCGTTAGCCGCACGGATAACGCCTACCTTTTATCGAAAGGGCTGCACAGCACTCAGGCGTTAACGCTGGCTGCGGGTTTTCGCTGTGGCGGTATCAGTTTTGCAGTTGGCGATCTGCTTGTGCCGCTGACCGATGAAACCGGCAACGCCGTTAACGTCCAGCTAATCAGCGTCGATGGCGACAAGCGCACCCTGCCCGGAGGACAGGTGAAAGGCACGTACTGGCTGGCAGGCGAGCCGGACGGCAAAACGCTATGGCTCACAGAAGGCTACGCCACCGGCCTGACCGTGCACCGGCTGACAGGCCAGGCGGTGTACGTGGCGCTGAGCGCCAACAACCTGCCCGCGCTCGCGAAACGGCTGCGAGAGTCACATCCTGATGCGATGATGCTGATTGCCGCCGACCGTGACGACAACGGCACCGGCCAGTTAAAGGCAGAGGAAGCGGCGAAAGCCTGCGGCGGTAAAGCCGCCCTGCCGCCGGTAGTGGGTGACTGGAATGACGTATGGCAGGCGCAGGGTGATATCGCCACGCAGGCGCAGCTCACCGCCTTCACGCAGCCGCAGCCACTCAGCCCGTTTGAATCCGTCAGCGAGGCCGACCTAAAGGCAATGAGCGCCAGCCAGAAGGCGGAACTGCTGGTCGCCCACTACGGGCAGGCGCTGGCCGTGCCGCCGGTCGGGGAGGAAATCTGCCGCTATGAAAACGGCGCATGGCAGGTGATGGAGGTGAAGACGCTGCGCCGGGAAATCGCCGCGCTGTTTCAAAAGGTGCGCGCCCCGTTCTCGGCCGCCGGTATCGGCAGCGTGCTGGACACGCTCAAGCTGATGGTGCCGCAGATGGGGGAACCGTCCCGCCGCCTGATTGGCTTCCGTAACGGCGTGTTTGATACCTCCACCGGCACGTTCAGCCCGCACCACCGCGAGCACTGGCTGCGCACCGTCAACAGCGTGGACTACACCGTCCCGCGTACGGGGGAAAACCTCGCAGACCACGCACCGGCATTCTGGCGCTGGTTAACGCGGGCCGCCGGACACTGTCACGACAAGCAGGAGCGTATCCTCGCGGCGTTATTTATGGTGCTGGCAAACCGCTATGACTGGCAGATGTTTCTCGAGGTTACCGGCCCCGGCGGCAGCGGCAAGAGCGTGATGGCTTCCATCGCCACGATGCTGGCCGGAAAAGACAATACCACGTCAGCCACCATCGACACGCTGGAATCCTCCCGCGAGCGCGCGAGCGTGGTGGGCTTCTCGCTGATTATCCTGCCTGACCAGGAGAAATGGAGCGGCGACGGCGCGGGCATCAAGGCGATTACCGGCGGCGATGCGGTGGCAATCGACCCGAAATACCGTGACGCCTACTCGGCACACATCCCGGCGGTGATTCTAGCGGTGAACAACAACCCAATGCGCTTCAGCGACCGCAGCGGCGGCGTGTCGCGCCGCCGGGTAATCCTGACGTTCCCGGAGGTGATACCGGCAAAAGAGCGTGACCCGCAGTTGCTGGACAAAATTAGCACCGAGCTGGCCGTCATCGTGCGTCACCTGATGCAGCGTTTCAGTCAGCCGGAGGAGGCCCGCGCGCTGCTACAGGCGCAACAGACGTCCGGCGAGGCGCTGGAGATTAAACGCCAAGCTGATCCACTGGTCGATTTCTGCGCCTACCTGATGCCGATAAGCACCACGACCGGCCTGTTTATGGGGAACGCCAATATCCGCCCGCTGAACCCGAAGCGCTACCTCTATCATGCCTACCTGTCGTTTATGGAGTCGCGCGGCCATCAGCACCCGCTGAGCCTGACTGCATTCGGCCAGGCGGTGCCGCAGACGCTGAAGGAATATGAGCGGATACTGCTGAAGCGCAGGACGAATAACGGCGTCCAGACTAACCTCACGCTGCATGAGGACAGCGAGGCCGACTGGCTGCCCGCGTGTAGTCAGTAAATCCTTGGAACATAAACCGGCTCAGGCCGGTTTGTTGTATATGATGAAAAATGAAATCGATCTAATGAAAATAGTCGCCAGAGGCAGCTTGGAGCGAGTATTAAACGTCAGCTTTTTGGTAAATGGTGTATAAGGAACACAGAGAACAATAAAATCGCGTAAACGCTTTTATTCCGAACATCCCTATTAATTTTTTAATTCACATTTATTTACAGCACTCGCCAAAAGCACTCATCGTTAGCTATGCATTCAATCCCCTTTAAGTTTTTATCAATATCTAACAGAAATTTATTCACCTCTGGACTGAGCGGTGATCTATAAACCAGTGCAAGAGCATTAATAAATACAAACTGTGATACAATCTTCATGTCTTCAAGAAATTCTTTCGTATCCTCAGCAGAGGCTTTTCCATAGGTAAGATATATACCATCACGATAGTTAGCCTTCCCTCTGTAACGAAATGCGCAATGCATGAAGGCTATTTTTTTAGGGAGTTGTCTATTTCTATCTTCTTTAGCAGCTTTACTTCTGAAGTCAGTGTATTCAGATTTTTTAAGAATCCGGTCCTTGGTTAGCCATGTGTAATATTTTGCATTTCCCGAAAGATACTCAAGAATCATTCCTTTCGCTGCGCTTTCACACTCAGGGAATTTTTTACTTAAGCTAAAACTCGCCGCTGAAAGATAGTTAGGTAAGAGTATGCTGTAATTCTCATTATCTAAATAGCTTGCCTTCATATTAAGAGGGTGTGGCATTTGGTCACATAAATTTGAAGCGAATGCTCTATAAACTGAAGCATGATTATCGTCTACAGATTGGCCTGTAGTACCAAACATTGATAAAAATGAGAAGTATATGGAGTAATACCATGTGACAATTGCACTAGGGAGTATCCATGATTCTTTACTGGAATTTTTAGCACAGGTCTGTAAAGAAAGGCTACCAGTAAGTGATTTGTACAGCGATTCAAAAATATAGCTATTATTAGAAGGGGATAACTTCTTCGGATATGCCGATTTAAAATGCCTAACGCAAGACTCAAATTGTTCTTTAGTTGAGCACCCATGTTCGTTGATTATTTCAAACCGAAGCGCCTTCATCCAATTAATCGTGCTTTGCCAAGCAAACACTGGCGCTCGAATATCGTTTTCTTTGATTACTTCGGTATATAGCCAGTTATCCATAATTTCTCCGAAAAATGCAAACGACCAGTAAAAAGTGATATTTAACAAGTTATTTAGCACCGTTCACTGATGCATAAAATTAAAATTTCGCCCTATAAATTTTAGTGATTTTTGGTGTGAATATCACACCAATAAACTGTAACTGACTTTGTAATACCTTGGCTTCTAACGGTTTCTCATATCACCGTGGTACGTAAACGAAAATCTAATAAGAATTATAGCTTACAACCAGATATGGTTCCGCCTGGAACTTACTCTTCATTGCTGTTTATTTTTCCATCATCACTGTCTCCGGAGGCGTGGCGTTCCTTCGACTCATTATAAACCTTGGTCTTTAAAAATTCACTTTGTGAACCTTTACTTCGTCTTTTCTGTTCAATCTCTTTATCTATCAGTCTGGGTAATATAGTTTTCTTCATGTAGAGGAGCATCATAGCGGATGTCGCTACAACAACAGGCGCCGTTAGCAGGAAAATTAATCCATCTGAATCTTTTAAACTTGGGAAAATAACGCTGTCAATATTATTAAGCATATCTGACTTGCTTTGAATTAGAGTAAGCAAAAAAGTAAACGCTGTAACCATTATTCCAATTAAAGCAGTTGAGGTTGATATGATTGAATCTCTTCGTGCTGAATAGTGCAAAATCGTATTTTTTATTTCACTAGGAAGTACTTCTGATTTTTTATTTTCCCCTTCAGATAAGTAGGTTCTAGTTAAGCCCTCGCAATATTTCTTTTTGTATTCAGACGGAATAAAGCTTGAGTCCATCACTTCCTTTATTAAATCCTCAGTAATTTCCTTTATACTATAAATATCGGAGATCAACACCCCATTTCTTCGTGCGGTAGCGGACATTAGACTATTGATTATTTTATGATCATGATGAATATTATCAGATATGGCCGAGCGCAGTGAGTATACAATCTCTCTATTTGTTGCATTAACTTTTCGGATATATTCTTTTTTATCTTTCTCAGAAAATAATTTCCTGCCAATCCATGTTGTAGCAAGTCCGCTCAATATCCCACCGACGATACCAACAAACCAAGAGTTATTGATGAAGTTCCAGAGTTCCATTTTAGCACCAATGATTTCTTTTTTATCAATATATTTCCAAAACCCAACATATGCAATAGAATGTTACATAGTCATAATTCTTTGTTGAGAAAAAAACTTAAACAGAACCAGAATAGAAAAAAATCATATATTTATTAGTAGGTTAGTAAGTATTGCTTGATATTCGTAATACACTCATTTACTTCAGTGTAGGACTGTCAGACTGGATACCATAGTGCTGGCGCACTAATAATGGGGGCTGGCACTAAACCGTAACTGAAATCTCTTCCTTGCACTTGCATACCTTGAATCGTCTATAAGCGTGATTCTCACATCGGAATGAATATATCTGGTCCTGAGTTAGCATCGACCGGTGTAAAGCTCTAACATGGTTAGTTGATTTAGACTTTGAACAAGGGTGGTGATTACTTCTTGATGCAGACTCAAGCACATCACAAGGATGAACAGTCATGTACAGTATCGGCTTTACTAGTCATACTATAACTATATGTTTTTAAAGCATTAATCTACACGGTGAATAGTGTGAACACTTTTAGGCAAAATCTTTTTGATCATTTGAAGTTGAGTTGAGGGTGAGTATGATACGAGTCGACTGTTTAATGTATGTATAAGAATGTGTATATCAATCAAAGAACAAAAAAATTTAACAAATAAAAACAACAGCATACAAAAAAATATTACTCCTGTGATCTTCCGCCACTCTTACTCCTTTCAATTCAAGCTACATCAATAAAAATCTTAAAATCTGCAAGTTAGGTTCAACTCGTACTCTCCTGATGTCACTCTAAATCTACTCAATTCAACTCCCATAACGGGGTATTTAAGGGGGGTTTAAAATTATCCCACAAAATTGATCCCCCTAGAGGGGATGGAATGCACTTAACTGACGTCAAGGTGCGCACTGCAAAGCCCCTCGATAAACCTTACAAGCTCGCTTATGGCGGTAGTCTGTACTTGCTGATAAATCCCAACGGTTCTCGCTATTGGCGAATGAAGTAACGCGTTTTAGGACGTGAAAGTTACTGTCTATCGGTGTTTATCCTGATGCCGCTTGCTATGGCACGTCAGAAACGAGATGAAGCCGGACACAGCTTTACAGCCGAAGATGATCCGGCGCGATTAAGAAGGTACAAAGGCAAGCTAGGAAAATCGCTACCGCAAAAACTTTCGAGGCAATTGCGCGAGAATGGCACAAAGCTAAAGCTGACCGCTGGTCACTTCGTTATCGTGAGGAGATTCTAAGCACGTTCAAAGAGGATATCTTTACCTTTATAGACATGAAATTGATTGCTGACATCGAGCCGCTGGAACTGCTGAAACACTTAAAAGAATGGAAAAGCATGGTTCATTAGAAAAGATACGTAAAGTGCGCCAACGCTGCTGCGGATTATCAAGCTCAAGCTTATGGCGCTAAAACTCAGTGATCTGTGAGAATACTCGTCACTAACGCACGAAAAACCAGAGGTGATATTGAGTCGCCTAACAGGTGAAACGCTGACAAAAGCGGCTGCTGGCGTGCGATTTGATATGGAGGGTGAGCCAGTGTTAGCACAAATAGGACTTCATCGCCTTGCGCTGACCGGCGTTGATATGGGTCTCTATAACAGCCCGGTAGTCGTTCATAAGCTACGACATGAGCTGAAAGAAAAGTGCGCGCAGAAGGAGAATAAACAATGATGCGCTGCCCGTTCTGCCGCCATTCGTCGCACGTTAAAAGCAGCTACTATCTGTCTAAACAGGTGAAGTAAGCTTATCATCAATGCACGAATCTGGTGTGTTCCAACACGTTCAAAACTAATAAGAACATCGTGAAGATGATCACCTGCCTACCCGAGCCAGAACAGATTACCGCCCCGCCGCAACTAACTCCGCAACGGCAACCGCAGACGCTGGGGCGCACGGCTCTGCCTTCCGACATTGATAACAAATACTCTGCAATCCCTGCCAATTGGCGGGGATTTTTTTGTCTCAACTCTAAAGATTTTCTGGACATTGGCGAGTATAAAGAGGAATGCATACATAGGGTGCATGGATTTGCATGCAGATTTCGCTCGGTAGCAGCATACTTAGAAGCCCATATGGCACGGCCTAAATGCCATCATGCACCTGCATGAAAAGCTATGCATAAAGCGGACAGGCGTGGTGGGGATAGCATTGCGCGCAGGCTAAAACTAGATTTTGGTGCGGTAATGAAGAAAATTATGATTAAATAGATGCAGCAATCTTTCACAAGTAACTTAAACAGATCTCAATGGTAACTCTTTATGCAAGAACTTGATCTTTTTACTGAGCAGGCTGAGTATATAGAAAAGGATGCTTTCGAAAAGTGGACAACTACTCATATTGACGAAGAACTTTACATAAAAAAATTAAGTCAAGGTGGGGCTAAGTTAATTGTTGGCCCAAGGGGCTGTGGCAAAACAACTTTGATGCTTAAAACATATTACAGTTGTTTAAAGACTAAAGCGACCCTTGGAATTTACGTTAACTTTAAATCATCACTTAAGCTTGAACCGCTCTATAAAAAAGAATCGAGTGCTCAATTCTGGTTCAATCAATGGATGTTATTAAAAGTTATTGAAGGCTTACATGAGACTTTAGATAGTATAAATAAGAGGAGAGGATGGAAAGGCAAGTTTTCACAAAAGTTAGTTTCTCGATCCTTAAATTTACTTGAAATGGGTAGAATAGACTTATTCAAAAGTGAAAGTATAATTACTATTGAAGATATCGTAACTGAAATCGAATTTTCTCTTGAGCAGACTAAAAGAAAAAGATGCGTTATCTTATTAGATGACGCCGCTCATGCATTTTCTAATCAACAACAGCAAGATTTTTTTGAATTCTTTAGGCAAATAAGAAGAAAAAATATTTCGCCGAAAGCTGCAGTTTACCCTGGTGTAACTAACTATTCACCTTCATTTCATATTGGGCATGATGCAGAAGAAATTGATGTATGGATGCGTCCTAATAGCGATGGCTATATTGACTTCATGCACTCAATACTTAAAGCAAGGTTTAGCCAAAAGATTTATGAGAAACTAACCAGTGATTTAAGTTTATTAAATCTTGTATGCTACTCATCATATGGTTCCCCGCGTCTTCTCTTAAATATGATATCACGTTTGTGTAAAGATACTGGAGATGGTGAGGAAGATATCAAGATAACTGATTTTAATAGCCAAAAAGTAATTAGATCTATAAAGGATTCATTTAGAAACACCTACAATGTATATGAATCGCTTCGTGTGAAACTCCCTATGTATTCAAAATTTATAGATGTGGGGGATAAGGTTTTTGAAAAAATGTTATCCATACTAAAAGACTTCAATAGAAATCATCGAGGATCACCTCAAAAACAATCCTCTATAATTGCTATCCGTCGGCATATACCGTCTGAACTTGAAAAAGTTTTTGGTTTTTTCCAGTACGCAGGTCTTATTTCCCCTATGAATCCAAATAATAGAGGCGAGAAAGGAATATACGAATACTTTGAAATTCATAGCGCTGCGATTATTGATAGAAATGTATTTTTCAGCAGAACATCAATAAATAAAGAAGATTACTGCCAAGCCTTCAGTAATAAAACAACGCGTCAAACACCTCAACATTCTGTTGAAGCATTAGTAGGTGGGGATGATATTCCCAAAATGTTTCATCTATCACTCCCCCCTTGCACTGTTTGTAAAACTCCACGAGTTTCTGAAAATGCTAAGTTTTGCTCGCACTGTGGTGCATTTTTAACAGAAGCCTCAGTATTTGAGGGAATAGTACAACAGGATATTGAGGTATTACCTATCACGAAGGAACGAGCAGCTACGATTAAGAAACACAGCAAAATAAGAACAATAAAAGATATATTGATGGACTATGACAACAGTGAGTTGCAAAGCGTAACAATGATTGGCCCTTTCTGGTGTAAGAAGATAAAATCCTATGCTGAAGAGGTAATTGTATAATGTCTTTAGTTAGATGGAAAAAGAGCGTTAATGGCTCTGCTGGCACCATAACACCGACACTGATACAAAATTGTATTGTTCATAAAGCTCGTAATGGAGAAGCACCAATTGACACTTTTTATAGTGAAACACGAGCTATCCAGGGTAAGTTTCTTCCCCGCGAATATGATGACTGTGAGTGGTTAGGCTCCTTTTTAAGTCTAGGAATTTTCTCATCTACAGAAAACTACTTTAGAGAAATGTTTTCAGAAATATTATTCTTATGCCCATCATCTCAAAAGTCAGCAGCCGAATCACAAATAAATCTAGGATCTCTTTTATGGCATCCAACCACTGACTATCCTCGCGGAGCTTTTGAAAACTTCTCATTCGCTGATGCTAACGTGATAAAAAATACAGCTAAAAAATATATTAAAGTTGATTTTAACACCCCCGAGCTGAACACTGTATTTGAAAACTTTGACAACATTTGCGAATTAAGACATGGCATTGTGCACTCTAGCAGGATAATAGCTGGGAAAAATGCAATAAAATTAGGGATTAACAGTTCAGTTAATAAGAGCTGCATCGTAATAAACTTTGACGAACTTCAAGAAATATTAGCGATATGTAATAGTTTAGTTAGCTCGGTAAATACTTACCTATTTGAACAATTATGCTATAGGTGGGCTATTGAGTGGAGACGCCTACCTTCTTGGAGATCAGAGCATCAACATGAAAAGTTCAAAAAGATATGGAATTTACTACATTCAAATGTTGATGAAACTCAAGGCAGAATACCTGAAAATATGAGCATGATAAAATGTCGAAATCTTGTTAAAAAGACATATGGGCTGACATAATAAAATAGAATATTATTTACATAAATTGATAAGAGTCTGGGTACATATCAGTACCTAGGCATGCTTCCTTAAATAAGCTAGGTTAGGAAATTAAAGCACTGATTCACACAATATTATTTTTTTGGAATATTTTTGGAGGTATATTTTTACACCCAACCCCAGAAGCCCTTACAAAATAATGGACTTTAACAAATTGACACTCATGTTATCTTCCGCCAATTTGCTTTTTCTGAATTCCACCGCTTCAGGTGATCATTTTTACAACCTGTAATTAGCGCTAACTCTAATCTTTCGTTAACGCTAATGAACGCATCTGACAGAACTACCTTAAATATTTACAGGGTGCCTTTCAGATACGTACTCATTCAAGCTTCCTTATTACTTTTAATATCCCATCCCGACTGCGACTCAGCACCTTTACCGCCAGAGGAAGACTGTTCCCAATACTGAATCTTAACTTTTGAAGCCTGAAACTGATAAGATAAGGCTAAAAGCTCTGAATGGTTTGCTCCATTGAAGAGAACGTTGGTAATAAGGACATCTTCCAATGTTATCCTGCAATATTCAGTTTGGCTGCCCCCTGCCTTACAGGCGGAAAGTTCCACCTTACTAATATGGTTGCCGTTCGAGACATACTTCATCACTGCTGGTGTGGCTTTGTCGATATGAGTCTGAACTGTTAGGTCCCGGTACTGCACTTTTCCTGCACCACCACCGCCACCCACACTCATGTTGCCTGGCTGACTGGCACCCCAGGTAAAAGAATCAACATTAATCCATCCCTTATGATTCGAGTCTTGAGATTCGCCTGTGATGCCTTCAATTTTGAGAAAAATATCAATGCTCATTTGTCTTCCTTTTCGACTCCAGTTATTTTAGGATCTGATTAGCCCTGTTAATTGAAAGCTATGTTTACACAAAGGTATCGTTATGGACAACTACTGGAATAAGAACAGATTTTCAGATTACTTCCTCACAATGGGTAATCTTCAGGCAAATCAACTAGTAAGCTTAGCTAACAATCTTTCTCTCATTCATCTGAAAGATGGAATGCTTAGGATGCGATTTCATGATGAAGTACGGGACTTCATTAATCTTCAACTTAATACCATCCGTTCTGCTACCAGCGATGAACAATGTCAGGAGTGCATTCAGAATCTTAAGAAAGAGTCTCATAACCTTTCAATTCAGGACAGAATGCTCAGAACCGGCCAGGCGACGATATCCTCATCAGTAAAGTTCTACCATGATAATGAAAAGGTCATCGGTTATGTTATTGACGGTATAAGCGTTGTCCTAAGTGGCTTACAAATTGTGGCAGGGGCGGGTGTATTAGTCGGGTCTGCAGCAACAGGCAATGTGCTAGGCGTAATCGCCGGTTCAACACTCATTATGAATGGTGTAGGTTCAGGTATTGAAGGAATTGGAAAGCTGAGAGGTGTACCTAACCCTTCAAATCCGGTCAGAGACGCATATGAGGATATAGCTGAGTTTTTTGGATTTGACCAAAGGCTGGGATTACTTGCATATCAGGTAGTTGATTTAACCACCTCTTATTATGGTATTTTCAAACTTACATTAAAGCCGGAAGCCTGGAGATTATACAAATATCTTCCTGCTGATTATTATCGCAAAGTTCAGACTATGAGCAAGCCCGCCCTTGCTATAAAAGGTGCAGGAGCGGCGATCAAAGGGACTGGAATAGGTTTGAATCTTTATCAAATGCAAAACAACCCTGCAAATAATTAACTATTATCGTTCTTCTTAATAAACCTATAGGCTTTCCAGGATAATCTCAATGGAGTAACGAAATAGATAATCAAAAAAGCGAAGCCAAGGACAATCACATAAGAGAGGAAATCTGATTTATCGGCATTAAGGGCACCATATAATCCTATGAGGATCAATATAGATACTCCGATAACACCTCCCCAAAAACGTTTGCTTAAATCAATAACCAGAGTTTTAAGGGTATCAGATTGGGACTCATCCTTTTTTACGATACTCCTGAGCTTGCCGATATCTTTAGTAGTGAAACCATTATCAAACAGCTTTTTCTCATATTCGTTCATATAAATCATCCCGATTAGACATCCTGTTCCGAATCAAATATATCACAATCCAATGATGAAAAGCCACATGAAATCCAGGTATGCCACGCCAGTTTGATTGAAATATGAATACAAAGTGGCATGGCTCCAATACCCATCTCAATTTATAAAATAAAAAATACATCAATCCACTCTTCGTCATATAAATCAATGAATTAATAAGTTTTGATATTAACAACCAAGCCTGAGGATTTAAAGTAGCTTCTGGCTTATACGCTCTCACTCAGACTCGTTAGATATGAATCATTAGAAAACTTGCACGAAACTCAAGTTTGATGTGCTGCCTGCAAATCCGGTATCAATTAAGCATAAATGAAACCGGAATCACCACCCTCAAATTCATAAAGTCATCAGACCAAAAGGGCAACACTGTCTTTGCTCGGAACGCTCATAATTTTTCAGGTTTTTAGTTATTGCTGCGATCTGCTGCCAGATTCAGTAAACCGGCTTGTGCTGAATGACTTGATCGGTAGTATGAATGTGAGAGCTGCCCGGTTCTTGTATCAGGTTCAACTCTCCGGTCAAAACCAGTAGCTATGAATCTCTTAAATTCATAATTTAAAAACATCACCCTACATCGGTGATCTTCCGCCACTCACCACTCAGGCCCAGCCATGCTCATCCATCCATCCGACAATCTTCCGTTCTCTGGCGATCCGCGTAAGGAAGAACTGCGCCAGCGGCTGCTGCGGCCGGATGCGCCCAAAGTCATTGCCGTGTCACTGTCGAAGGAGCTGGATCGCGAGCGACGCACGCATCGTCATGCCGCCGGTCAGCTGTTTTGTCTGCGCCAGGGATTGATGACGGTGAACACCTCGTCGGGCATTTTTGCTAATCCGCCGCGGCTGGTTGGCTGGATTCCGCCGTGGTTTGACCATGCCCTTGTCGGGCCGGGGCGCGTGCTGGGCTGGACGGTACTGATTGACGAAGCGCTGGCTGCGCCGCTGCCGGATCGGCCGGTGCTGCTCTCCTGCCCGACCGTGCTGGAGCCGCTGGCAGAACGGCTGGCGGTGCTGGAGCCTGAACTGTGGAGCAGCGCGCGCTATACCCGACTGGGTCAGGTGTTTCTTGATGAACTGTACGAATCCACGCCGCAGGAACTCACCCTGCCGCTGCCGGATGAGCCGCGGCTGCGGCAGATTGCACGCCTGCTGATGGACGATCCGGCTGATACACGCACCGGGCCGGAGCTGGCGCAGTGGGCTGGTCTGAGCGCGCGCAGCCTGAGTCGCCACTGGTCCAGCGCGGTTGGCATGAGCCTGAGTAAATATCGTCAGGTGTCGCGCCTGCTGAAATCGCTGGAAGGGCTGGCGGCAGGCCACAGCGTGCAGCAGGTTGCCTGGCAGGTGGGCTTCGACAGCGTCAGCAGCTATATCAGCGCGTTTCGCGCCGCCTTCGGCTCAACGCCAGGCAAATACTTTACGACGCCAGCCGACTCTGCGAATGCAGCATCAGCAGGCTAGCCGGACCGTCAATCGGTGGCAGGCTGTGCCGGTATTTGCGGCGAAAAGCGCCCGGCGGCAGGTCAAACATGCGCCGAAAGGTGCGGCAGTAGGTTTGCTGTGAATCGAAGCCAAACTGCAGCGCAATCTGCATCAGCGACGTGTTACTGCTGAGCAGGGTGATGACGGAAGCCGTTAGCTTCCGTTCACGGATATAGGCTCCCAGCGCCACGCCAGTATAGCTGCGGAACAGCCGCTGCAAATGCCACTGCGAATAACCGGCCCGCCGCGCGACCGTCTCCAGCATGAGCTTTTGTTCAATATTCGCCTCTATCCACATCATCAGCTGATGCATAAAGGCTGCGTGAATATCCATCCTCTCCTCCTGATGCCGTGGTGCGACTCAATCTGCGACATTGTAAAAACAGGACGACTGGCTGTGTTTGCGCATAAAGCCAATAAATAGCGATAACTCGCCAATTTACATATCACTACTCTGGCGAGGAGAAGACGCTGTTGCGCCAGCGCACATCATGTAATATTGTAAGTTACATGACAGATAAGCCGCCGTTCTTTCCGCTGCGCCAATCGTCACAAAGGAGAAAATCTATGCATGCCTTTTTACTCTCTGACACGGGTGTGTGCCTGGCGATTGCGCTGGCCTCAGCCAGCATCGCGATGACCATGACGCAGACCGAACTGTTTGCCGGTTTGCGCGCCTGGACCGCACGCAAACACGCCTTGCTCGGTCATCTGTTTCACTGTTTCTATTGCCTGAGCCATTGGGTGGTGTTTGCCGCGATGCTGATTTACCACCCGACGCTGCTGAACAGCGGTTGGCCGCTGGTCGACTGGATCATGACAGCCTTCATCACGCTGACGCTGACCACGTTTGTCAGCGGTATGATGTTTAAAGTGTTTCAGGCCGCCGTCACCACGCATGTGATGAAGCATGACGCGCAGATCAAATTGCAGAAGCAGGATTAACGGCCGCGCCGGCTAGTCGCTGCAGCGCGGAAAGGTGTGCGGATCCAGCCCAAGGCTGGCCATTTTTTGCAGGTAGTCTTCGGCGATGTCCGCCACGGTAATCTGGCTAAAGCGCTGCAGCAGTAACGCTTCGGCTTCACCCAGCGCCTGGTCAAGCCGGGCGTCCACCGCATGTTCCACCAGGCAGGGCGAAGGATCGGCCGCCGGGCCAATACTGAACAGCGCCGGTGAGCCGATGGCCTGGTACACATCCAGCAGCGTGATATCGTGCAGGTCCGCACGCAGCTCCCAGCCGCCGCCGTGCCCCTTTTCCGACACCAGATATCCCTTTTCACGCAGCCCTGACATCATGCGACGCACCACCACCGGATTGGTGCCGAGCATTTTTGCCATGGCATCGGAAGTAGCGCGTTTAACGTGACGATCAAGATGAATGAGCGCGTGCAGCGAGCGGGACAGGCGGTTATCGCGTGGCATGGACGTTTCCTCTGAAATTCCCGCTACTGTAGCAAACCACGCTGGCGGCAACAATTTATCCCGGCTGAGCGTGGATGACGCCCTGACCAGACATTCGTGTTAATCATGCTGCCAATAGGAAAAGGCAAACCGCCACAGTAAAAGAAATTACGGTGAAAAGGCGATTGGGCATCGGTTAATTAATTAAATAACTGAGTGACAGAAAGGGAAAATTTATTTCCCAGAAGGAAAGACAACGCCCCAGAGCGGAATAAACCCTTCCCTTTTAAAATTAAATTTATCTTGTAGGACATGGACTACAAATAATTACTTTATTGTTCTTGATCATACGCAATATATAAAATTAAACGAGCGGCTAAAGTTTGACCTGTCATTCACTCATCAGGAAAAGGTTAACTATGGCTCAGGTCGTTGTGGTTGATGACCATCCGATCGCGCGGATGGCCGTTCGTTATTTGCTGGAACAAAATGGACATACGGTGCTGGCCGAAAGCGCCGATGGCCGGGAAGCGGTAACGCTGATTCAGCAGCAGCAGCCGGATATCGTCATCATTGATATCGACCTGCCGTCGCTGGACGGAATTGAAGTGGTTAAGTCATTGCGCGAGCAGAGTTTTCCAGGAAAAATCATTGTTATCTCCGGAAAAAATGAAAACGTGTATGCCGTGCAGAGCCTGCGCAGCGGTGCCAATGGCTTTGTCAGTAAAAAAACCGATATGCCAGAGATCGTCAGTGCTATTCAGGTGACACAACGTGGTTACGGTTATTTCCCGCTGGGCGGTTTTATGCAGCAAATGGAGCAGGATAGCACGCTGGCGGAGAAAAAAATGATTGAATCATTGTCACCACAGGAGTTTCAGGTTTTCCATCACATTATTAAGGGCCTGAATAATATGCGCATCGCGGCGCGGATGGGCGTCAGTAATAAAACCGTCAGCACTTATAAAAGCCGGTTAATGGATAAACTGCACTGCAAAACCATGAGTGATTTATTTGCTTTCGTGCACCGCAATCAAATGGAAGCCTCATAAATCGTCCGCAAAGAGTTATTGAGACACAGCCGTTTGATGTAGCGCTCACCCTCTCGCTCAGGCCGGTAACCATAACCGTGTGTTGATCGGTAAGTTGCCGTGCAGCAGTTATCATCAAATCCTTGCCAGGCTAACCGACGGTGAGCTGGCAGATACCGTATAACTGCCCAGGGAGGAATTCCGTTTCCTCTGCGGCATCTACGTTACCGCGGCGCATCCCGCTTACCGCTTCACCAGGCTGCTTTGCCAGGCGTGGAACAGGGTGAGCCAGTTTTGCACCGGCAGATGTTGCTTCTGGCCGGTGCCAAAGCCGTGACCGCCCTGCTGGAACAGATGCAGTTCCACATTGACCTTGTTCTGCCGCAGTGCGCTGAACATGCCCAGCGCGTTTTGCGGTGAGGCGGTGCCATCATTCAGCG
Organism: gamma proteobacterium symbiont of Scutellera amethystina; assembly: GCF_059730845.1. NCBI lineage: Bacteria > Pseudomonadati > Pseudomonadota > Gammaproteobacteria > gamma proteobacterium symbiont of Scutellera amethystina. Next base: position 73,443 of record NZ_AP035935.1, on the reverse strand, counting down.
CCTGCACCAGAAAAGTCGGCGGCGTGTGCGCGCTGACGCGATCTTCCTGCGAAAGCTGCGCCATTTGCTGCGCACTGAGATCTTTTCCGTACAGCGCCGCGCGCGTGCCCGGGTGGGTCACGCCCTGTTTCAGCGACAGCACCGGATAGATCAGCGCGCTGAAATCCGGGCGCGCCGACACCTTATCCTGCGCATCGACGGCCTGATAGTTAGCTTCATCGGGAGTGTTGCTCAGATTGGCGGCGAGAAAGGCGCCGGCGGAAAAGCCCATCACGCCAATGCGGTCAGGCGCCACCTGGTACTGCTGCGCATTGGCCCGAATCAGCCGCAGCGCTCGCTGGGTATCGGCAAAAGCCTGCTGGCGATACTGCGCTGAACCGTCGTGTGGCAGACGATAAATTAACACAAATGAAGCGTAGCCCTGCTTGCTGAGCACATTGGCCACGTCCAGCCCTTCAAGATCTTTCATAATATAAGAAAAACCCCCACCGGGAATGATTAGCACCGCCGCATGATTATTTTTTCCCGTTGCCGGAACATAAATCATTTGTGGCGCATCGACGTGGGTAACAGCCCGGTTATTAATGGCCGGGTTTTTACTAAAATTAATAAATTTATTATTTGCTGACACTTCATCTGGCCAGATCGGAATTTCCTTATTGGCAAACGCGGCCGGAAGATACAGTAAAAAAAACAGGCTAAATATCCGCAACCCTCTCATCGCACTGGCTCCAAATCCTTAATAAAAACAGTAACAAAAGTCAAACTGAGCGGATAAAATCGCTCAGTGACGCTCCGGCTCCCCGCGAGATAATGAAAAAAACATACTCATCGAAAAATGTCTGTGGAAACGGTAGCAAATAAATATGGCAAAACCTATTCAATATAATATCGGACCAGGAAAAATTAGACTTTTCTCATGTTTACGTTAACAAGGCCGTATGTTATAAGTGAATTTTAAACTATAAGAATCTGTGACCATGGGAATTTACTGGATCATAAGTCTTAGCCTGACTTTCGTCGCTATTGTCGAAATCATGTTAAGTAAAAATGAAAACACAGCGCAAATCAGGACGTGGCTTTATTTTGTTGCCGTTGTAGTACTTTTTACTTTTGGCGGTATTCGTGGCCTGGGAACCGGCCTTGATGACTTCCAGTATCGCGACTTCTATGCCCAGTTTATCGATAAAATTATTATCGAAGGTTTCTGGCGCGCGGTCGTGGAATTCCGTTATGAACCAGCCATTTACGCCATAGCCGGTGCGACACGCATCTTTACCGCTAATCCGGACATTTTCATCTTTGTCTTCGCGGTCATCGCTGTTGGTGTCAACGCGCACTACTTCCGTAAGCTGACACCGCTGCCGCTGGTGGCCCTCGCCGTCTACTCTGCGCACCTGTTTATCAACAAAGACATGAACCAGATTCGCTTCGGTTTATGTTCGGCGTTTTTAATGGGCTTCGTCTGGCACATGTCGCGGCGCAGCAAGTCTGGCATGATCACCACCTTCATCCTGTCGTTTATCAGCCACGCCACCGCGATTGTCGCGCTGCTGATTCCGCTGGCGATGATTGTGCGTAAAAACAAATATATCCCAATTGCCATCGTGGTCGCCAGCCTGCCGCTGGCGTTTCTCGGCAGTTCAGCGCTGATCGCCGCGCTCTCCAGCCACCTCGGTGCGCTGGGCGACAGGGCCATGGGCTATGCCGATGCCGATTCTCGCCAGGAACAGGGTATTCTGACCCTGTCGAACCTGAAGAATATCGGCTTCGTCTTTATCTTCAGCTACATGTTGCTGAGCGATAAAATTAAAAATTTCGACCCGGAAAAGTTTAATACCTATTACATTCTGGTGATCACTTTTGCCATCGGCAGTGGCCTGAGGATGGCGCTACAGGATTACGCTTCTGGTGGTCGTCTGGCGAACTATTTGCTGCAGGTTGAGCCGGTGCTTATTTCGCTGTGTATCTGGGAAACCAGAAAGCTGAAGAAGGTACTTGCCGTGGCTGTCACCATTCTGATGGTGCTGTACTATCTCTACTACAACACCGTATCGAGCAAGCAGTCGATTGTCGGCTATGAGGTGTCACGCACTTTCCAGCTGTTCCGTTAGGTCCAGAAATAACGCTAGCCAACTGGTTAGCGTTTTTTCATTAATAAGCCCTTTCTCATCGTCATCCAGGGAAAATCCGAATATTTTACTGGTCCTGAACATTGCTTGCTTTTTATGTGGATTAAAATTCTAATAGATTGCATCTGCTCACGCAGAACACCTGTGATAAGAATATTCCGAAGCAACCATGCAAAGTCTTTCATGGCTTTTCCTGGCACGTCGTCACTCAATGAAAGAATGCTGACATGAACGAAAAAAACAATTTTGACATCGTACGACTTTCCCTCGCCTTTATCGTAATGCTGGTGCATTCCGCTGAGGTGACGAGAAACGCCGATATCCGTTTTCTGGCGCATTTTCTCAATAGTGATTTTGCCGTCAAAGGATTTTTCGCAATAAGTGGTTTTCTTATTGCAAAAAGTTACTTAAGAAGTAAATCGCTGACGTCCTATTTTATTAAGCGCGCACAACGTATATTGCCGGCTTATATTTTCACCATCATCATGTGTTTTGTGATTGGCATGTGTCTTACTACCCTGCCGCTGATGGATTTCCTGAAAAATAAAGAAACCCTTAAATATCTGGTCGCCAACTTCTCGTTTCTTAACTTTATTCAGCCGTCGCTGCCGGGCGTGTTTACCAACAACCCCAATCAGCCGCTGGATGGTTCCCTGTGGACCATCAAAGCCGAGCTGACGCTCTACGTGCTGCTGCCCTTTATCGTGCCGTTGCTGAAACGAAGCCCGCTGAAAGTGTGGAGCGTGATTTTTATTATCTCCTGCGCCTGGTACTTCTACTTCACCGCGCTGTACAGCGGGCCGAAAGCCGATACGCTGGCCAAGCAGTTTATTGCGCTGTCGTCCTACTTCTTCTTTGGCAGCCTGCTGGCGGTGCATCAGCCAACCTTTGACCGTCTGAAAGAGATCACTATTGTGTCGCTGGTGGTGTTCCTGCTGTTCAAGAGCACGGATTATGCGTTTATCGTTGAGCCGGTGGCGTTTTCGGCGGTAGTGATTCTGTTCTGCACCAGCCTGTGTAAAGAGATTAAAATCAGCCAGTACGGCGATCTCTCTTACGGCATGTACCTCTATCACTGGCCGATTATTCAGGTGCTGCAGCATTTCGGTGTGTTCGATGCCAACGCGTTTGCTGGACTGGGGCTGACAATTGTAATGACGCTGGCGCTGGCTTACACCTCGTGGAATTTGCTGGAGAGCCGTTTCCTGAAGCGCACCCATCACGCTCAGCCGTCGATTGTGCCGCCCACCGCTGCACGCGACTAAGCGTTAATTATGCAGGCGCACGTCGCGCCTGCACCAAAGCGCCACCGCTCAAATGGTGGCGCCCATCGACAGCTGATAATGCAAATCCACCTGTTCAATGGTGGGCTGCTGGTTAATCTTCTTCAGCACAATTTCCGTTGCCACTTTGCCCATCTCGAAGCGCGGTGTAATCACACTGGCCAGCCGCGGCGTTGTCGCCTGACCAATCTCCAGTCCGTGGAATCCGGCAATCGCCAGCGCCTGCGGCACTGCAATGCCTGCCGCCTGACACTCCTGCAGCACGCCGACCGCCAGATCATCGTTGGTACAGAGAATGGCATCCATCTGCGGATAGAGCTGGCGCGCCAGCGTCATCATGCCAGTGCCAATCGACACCGAAGAGACTTTGTTCGGTACGATGCGTCCGGCCGGCAATCCGGCCGCCGCCACGGCATCGCAATAGCCGGCGTAGCGCTGCTGGTCACGGCGATCGGACATCGAGCCAAAATAAATCACCCGCTGTTTACCGCTGGCCAGCAGCATCGCGGTCATGTCGTAGCCGGCGCGGTAATTATCAAAGCCGACGTTAATGCGCCCGCGCGTCTCGCTCAGTCCCATTACTTCGGCGACCGGAATGGTGGCCGCGTTAAGATACTTTTCCGCGCGCACGGTGTGCACCGACTCGGTCAGGATCAATCCCTGCACGTTAAAAGCCAGTACCGTGGCAATCTGCTCCTCTTCGCGCTGCGGATTGTAGTCGTAGTTGACCACCAGCGTCTGATAGCCGTGGGCGCTGGTGACCGATTCGATACCGGCCAGCAGATCGGCAAAGATTTGATTATTGAATGAGGGGATGAGTACGCCGATGCGCGGCGGTGGGTGCCGCGACGCCGCGGTGTTTTCCTGTTCGGCGACGTAGCCGATTTCGGCCATGACGCTGGCGATTTTCGCCGCCGTTTCCGCCCTGACCTTTTCCGGCGTGCGCAGATAGCGGCTCACCGTCATCTTGGTGACCCCTGCGAGAGTCGCAATATCGTCCAGAGTGATGCGCTGCGTTTTCATTGCGCGGTCCGCAAAGAGAGCCTGTCAATCAACGTATTATGCCCGCTGGCGAGTCAAAAAAGAAACGCTGCTCCGCCGGTCATACCGCTCGTTCGTAGTGCTCAATCACCGCCAGCGCCAGACCGTTGGCCGGATCGATGCGCTGCGGCAGAAAGTGCAGCGCGGTATGGGCAAAGGTAAACGCCAGCGTGCCGGCCTGTGCCGCCTGCTGTACCGCCTGCACAAACGCCGGTTGCGCATTCCACGGGCCGTCAATGATGATGCTGGCCGGATTGACCAGCTGCATCACCTGGCTCAGCGCATGGCCGAGATAGCGGCCGGTCTGCGCCATCAGCTCATACACGATCTCTGGCTCGCTGTCGCCGGACTGCCAGCGTAAGCCGGGCTTACGCCGGGCCAGCTGCTGCTGGATCGCCGGCAGGCTGACCAGCGTCTCCAGACAACCCTGTCGCCCGCAGCTGCAGCGCGCGCCGTTGGGCTGCACGCTCAGATGGCCAATCTCACCGGCGGTCCAGCTGCTGCCGCTGAACACCTCGCCGCGCTCCACCAGCGCGCCGCCCACGCCGTCGGCGATGCGCAGATAGAAGTGGCTTTGCGCTTTATTGAGCTCCAGCTGCTGCACCGCCAGCAGCGCGGCCGCTTTGACGTTATTCATGATGCGCAGCGGCAGCTCAACGCCACGCCGCAGCGGCGTCAGCACATCGACATCCTGCCAGCCGAGCGGCGCAGAAAAGTGCACCCGCCCGCGCTGAGAATCAATGATGCCGGGAAAACCGATGGCGACGCCCAGCAGCGCCGGATGCGCCGCGCGCAGCGTCTGACACACTTCCGTCAGCTCGTGCAGCAGCCCGTCGGCATCGGCCGTTTCGGTGCGCCAGGTTTGCTCGGCCACCACGCGCGAAAAGTAGTCGCACACGCGCCAGTGAATTGCCTGGCGCTCCACCATGATGCCCGCGCTTTTCAGCTGACCCGCGCGCAGTTCGATCTCAATTTTGGGCCGGCCGGCCGCCGCCACGCTGACCGGGCCAAGCTCGTGAATCAGCCCCTGCGCCAGCAGGTCATCGATAATCAGGGAAACGGTGTTTTTGCTCAGGTCGAGCGCCAGCGCCAGATCCTGGCGGGAAGTGATGCGGGTGGTACGCAGCTGCGTCATCACCCGTTTGAGGTTGTTCAGTCGAAGTACCGCTGGTCCTTTCCCGGCTGCTTTCATCGCACCCTCACCTGACAAAGAGTAATAGGTGTAAGTTTAGCAGCCCGCACCGGCGGTTAATCGCCGGTAAAACCGGGTTTTTAGCGCTTCTGCCGCGTATCAGTACTCGTCGCCGCGCACGCGGCTGCGGTAACTTTCCCAGTCAAAACGCACCCACAGGCTATTACCGAGGCGCATGCGATCCATCACCCGTTCGCCAAGCAGCGTATTCATGCCGGCCGGATCGAGGTTGGAGAGCATGCCGGTCGGCCGCTTTGACGACGAACGGCGATCAACAATCTGATTGATGATCACTTTCTCGTAGCGCGATTCGCTCTGCATGCCGATCTCATCGATCACCAGCAGATCGACATGGCTGAGATCCTGCAGCAGCCGCTCTTCGGTCAGGTCGCTGCCGCCGCTGAAGGTGCCTTTCATGCTCGACATCAGATCGGCCACCGTGACAATCAGCACGCTTTTACCGCGCAGAATCAGATCGTTACCAATCGCCGCCGCCAGATGGTTTTTACCGGTACCGGGACGGCCGGAGAAGACAAAGCTGGCGATGCTGTTCTCGAACCCGGCGGCGTATTCACGCGCCAGACTGAGCGCCTTGCGCTGGCCGTCATTTTCGACGCGGTAGTTGTCGAACGAGCAGTTCATGTGCAACTCACGGATGCCGGAGCGGCCCATGATGCGCTGCATCTTCATGGCGCGGTTTTCGCGCACAATCGCTTCTGAGCGCAGCCGGCCCTGCTCCTGATTCCACGCCAGCAGCTCGGCGCCGTTTTTAAACTTTGGCTGCACATCCGCGGGCATAATTTTTTTCAGGCGACTGAAAAGATCGTTCGGCGTTTTCATTACTCACCTCGGAATCCATCGGGAATATCATAATCAGTATTGCTGATCTGAGTGATATCGCGCTTTGGCTGACCGCCGTTGGCGGCGCGGTTCATCTGCACGCTGCGCGCCAGTTTCTGCTGCCACTGTACATGGTGAAACAGCCGGCCTTCCGCCTGCCAGTAGGCGACGAAAGCCGCCAGCTCTGCGGCGGTCACCGGCTCGCTCAGCGCCACGCCCCAGATCGCCGCCTGGCGCTGGAAGTCGCTGTCCGGCTGCCAGCCCGGATACATGGCGAACTTGCCCACCGGCACGGCGATTGGCGCGGCGTCGCTGTGAAACAGGCTGTCGTCCAGCGTGACATCATTCGGCTGCTGCGCCGCTGCTTCCAGCGCCAGCAGGTGCGCGAGGCGCTGCGGCGTGATCGCGTAAAACGCCGGAACATTGTTGTGCAGCACCGCCAGCGTGCCGTTATCGGCCTGCTGCAGCGTGGTGAGGGGATCGTGGCAAAAGCCGTCCAGCCCCACCAGCGTTGAAGATAAGATTTTGACTGACATGAAGAAACCTGACGTTGACTCACCCGGTGCACCGGCGACCCGGTGCTAAGCGGTCAGTGTACCTGTTTTAGCACCGGGGATCGCCATAAAACCGCGCGGATTTAGCGCGAGGCGAAGTGCGCTTCAGCCGCCTCAATGCTGACCACGCGACGGCTGGCGCGGGCCGTTGCCAGCGCCGGGCGGGTTTGCCACAGATAGCGTAGCGATGCCACCAGACACAGGCTGTAGCCAAACAGCTCGCTGCCCTCTTCCGCCATGTTCTTCACCACGCGGTTATAGCCATCCAGCATCAGTTGCTGCCACAGCTCATGCATGCCAAACAGCCGCGAGAACACCAGCACCGCCAGCAGCCCGGCGGCCATCATTTGCCAGCTGCGATGCTGCAGCAGTGCCGCCAGGCCCGGCAGGATTTGCCGCGGCTGACGCAGCGCCATCGCCAGCGAGGCCGCGGTCGTTGCCAGCGCAAACCACAGCCATGCGCCGTGTTGCACCACGTCGAACAGAAAATCCATTTCACGAATCAGCATGCAGCTGAAGAAGCCACCGACCAGAATCAGCGCGCTGCGCTGCTGCGGTCGCTGCCAGGCGGCGAAGAAGAACAGTGCGGCAATGGCCGCCAGCATCAGCTCCTGTGTCGCTTCGGTGAAAGAGGTTTCGTGCAGTGCATCGTTCATCCAGTTGACGTCGATGTAGACCATCGCCATACAAAAGACCAGCACCAATCCACTGATGATAAAGGCCGCCAGTTCGCGGCTAATAAGAATAATGTTTTCGCGCATTGTGATACCAAATCAGAAAATAATTAGCGCGCTTATTATATTTCCGCTGGCTGGCACCACTTCTCATTTCATGCCGCTTCAGAAGCTGGCGCTGACGCCGAGGTTGTAAATGAACTGTTCGCCACTGCTGACCGCACCGGTCTGGGCGAAGGAGGCGAACGCCGCCATGTTCTGGCCGAGCGGCAGACGGGCACCGACGCTGACATCCATCCAGTTCGTTTCCCGGTTCATCTCTTCCGGCCGATCGCGTGGCGCGGCCGTGCCGTCAAAGCTGAGCTGATGGCTGTAACTCACCTGTGCCCACGGCGATATCCAGCCAAAACTGGAATCCACGCGCCAGCCCAGTGAAGCGATGTGTTCGGCGTTGTTACGATCGACCGGCGCGCAGGCGGCGCAGCTCAGGGTGGAATCATCGACGGCAAACTGCGCCACCGGACCGGTGCGCAGGCGGTCATTCATCGGCAGGTTCCAGCCTGCCGAGTAGCGGTTCACCAGCGGCGAGTTGCCGACGCTGGCCGTTTCGCTGTGCAGCGCCATGCCGCCGCCGGGCGGATTGAGCGCGGCATCAAGCAGATCGCTGTCGCGGTTTTCTGTCAACATCAAATGATTACTGGAAATTTTTTCGGCAAGTATCGCATTGTAATCCGGCGCGCTGCTCTCGCTGGCCTGATCCCAGGCGTGCGCCGGCAGGGCCGCCACCAGTAGCCACCCACCGCTAAAGGCCAGCGCAAAGAGACACTGGCCGGTCCGCTGACTGTTCTGCCACATGAAAGACTCCTGACGAGCCAGAAGGGATCGGGTTGGCCTTGAAATTGATGATGATCCTGAAGCGTTCACCCGGTTGCAGCGCGAACGTCCATGACGTTATTATCGGCACCCATTGATTAACTATTAATCGATTCTTTCAAACGTCAAGCGACTGACCGCTTTTTCCTCATGCTTAGGGAGTGATGCAATGCAGCGATGTGGCTGGGTAACACAGGATGCGCTTTATCTGGCGTACCACGACACGGAATGGGGCGTGCCGCAGACCGATAAGCGCGCCTTATTTGAGATGCTGTGTCTGGAGGGGCAACAGGCTGGCCTGTCATGGATCACCGTGCTGAAAAAGCGCGAGAACTACCGCCAGGCGTTTCATGATTTTGATCCGCAGGCGGTGGCGCTGATGGATGAGGCCGATCTGCTGCGCCTGCTGCAGAACAGCGGTTTGATCCGCCATCGCGGCAAGCTGGAAGCCATCATCAATAATGCCAAAGCGCTGCTGGCACTGGAGGCCACCGGCGAAGACTTTTCCCGCTTTATCTGGTCATTTGTCGATAACCAGCCGATTTTGCACCGTTATGCGGATTATAAACTGGCGCCCACCACCTCCGAACCGGCCATTGCGCTGTCTAAAGCGCTTAAGAAGCGTGGTTTTAAATTCGTCGGGCCTACAACCTGCCACTCTTTTTTACAGGCCTGCGGGCTGATAAACGATCATCAAACCAGCTGTTTCTGCCATCCCGATAATCTTTAAGGCAAAAGTTTACAAATTAAGACTGCGCCTCACGAATTTCCCCATCATTGAGCGGCATAATAGTGCCGTTTTGGGGCATTTTCCCCGTTTCCGTATGAGGGACTTTTTCATGAAAAAGCGTGTACTGGCGCTGGCCTTGTTAATGAGCGGCAGCGTGGCGCTGTCGGGTTGTACCACCAATCCTTATACCGGCGAATCGCAGGCCGGGAAATCGGGCATCGGCGCGGGTCTGGGCGCGGTGCTGGGCGCTGGCGTGGGCGTGCTCTCTTCGTCGAAGAAAGATCGCGGTAAAGGTGCGCTGATTGGCGCAGCGTCCGGTGCGGCACTGGGCGGCGGCGTCGGCTATTACATGGATGTGCAGGAAGCCAAACTGCGCGACAAGATGCGCGGCACCGGCGTCAGCGTAACGCGTCAGGGCGATAACATCGTGCTGAACATGCCGAACAACGTGACCTTTGACTCGAGCAGCGCCAACCTGAAACCGGCCGGCGCAAATACGCTGACCGGTGTGGCGATGGTGCTGAAAGAGTATCCGAAAACCGCCGTCAACGTGGTCGGCTTTACCGACAGCACCGGCACGCGCGCGCTGAACATGCGCCTGTCGCAGCAGCGAGCAGAAAGCGTTGCCAGCGCGCTGATCGTGCAGGGCGTGGCGAAGAACCGCCTGCGTACCCAGGGTATGGGCCCGGATAACCCGGTCGCCAGCAACAGCACCGAAGCCGGTAAAGCACAAAACCGTCGCGTCGAAATTACCCTGAGTCCGCTGGGCTAAGGCACAGGCCGGTCTGCCGCTGCAGGCCGGCTTTTGACGCGTTTTTACGCGCTTATTGACGCGCAAAGCAGCAGATAACGCGTAAACGTCGCAGCACGATAGAGCCAGCGATGACTTTATGCTAGCGTGATCAAAATTTGATCAGTGGAAAGCCATCATGTCACTCAAAGCTATCGCCTCCGCCCTTGGCCTCTCTGTGACCACCGTGAGCCGCGCGCTGAATGGGTTTGATGATGTCGCCGCTGCTACCCGCAAACGCATCGAAGAGGAAGCCGACCGGCGCGGTTATCGCCCGAATGCCGCCGCGCGTCGCCTGAAGACCGGCCGTGCCAATGCGGTCGGGCTGGTGTTTCCGGTCAGCAATGCCTCACTCAACGACAGCTACTACAGTGAAATGCTGCTGACGCTCGATCAGCGTCTCGCCCTGCACGAGATCGATCTGCTGTTGCTCCCCGACAAACCGCAGGATCAGCAGCGCAATTTGCTGCGCATGCTGCGCAGCGGCATGCTGGACGCGCTGATTGTCACCCATACCACGCCGCAGGATGTGCGATTGCAGCGCCTGCAGCAGAAGGGTTTTCGCTTTCTTACGCTGGGGCGCAGTCAGCTGCCGCAGCCTTACGCCTGGTTTGATTATGATAACCATGCCGGAACGCTACTGGCGGCGCAGCACTGCCAGCAGCAGGGCTATACGCGCATCGCTTATCTCGGTGGTAACGAGCCCAGCACCTACATTCTTGACCGCCGGCAGGGGTTTATCGACGCGCTGCCCGCCACGCCATGCGCGCAGCAGGCTGGCTGGATGGCCGCGCTGCCGCCCTCGCGCCGAGCGGGCTATCAGCAAACCCGTGCCTGGCTGGCGCACGTTATCCAGCCTGACGCCATCATCACCGACTGCAGCCCGCTCGGCGAAGGCGCAGCGATTGCCCTGCAGCAGGCCGGGCGTCTGAGCGGCGCGCAGGCAATTCCCCTGTACGTGTACGATGGTCTGCCGCACGACTCGATTATCACGCAACCGGTCAACGCGATTCTGCAATCATCACAGCAGCGGATTGGCGAACGCGTCGCCGAAATGGTGCTGCTGCTGCTGGAAGGCGCGCCGCCCGCGCAGTTACAGACGCTGTGGCAGCCAATGCTGCGCCTCACTTCTGACGCACAGTGATTGCGCGGGTGCCGCGCTGTGATAGTCTTCGCCTGATGCAATTAATCAGGTGTATGTGATGAAAACCAGGCCGCCACGAGCCACAATCAGTGACGTTGCCCGCACGGCAAAAACCGGTAAAACCAGCGTTTCCCGCTATCTGAATGGCGAAGTACATCTGCTTTCGCCGGATCTGAAAGCCCGTATCGAACAGGCGATTGCCGACCTCAACTACCGCCCCAGCCAGATGGCGCGCGGACTCAAACGCGGCCGCACCCGGCTGATAGGCCTGATCATTGCCGATATCACCAATCCCTACTCGGTGGATGTGCTGAGCGGCATTGAAGCCGCCTGCCGCGCGCGCGGCTTCACGCTGCTGATGTGTAACACCAACAACGAAGTGGATCTCGAACAGCACTACCTGCAGCTGCTCAGCAGCTATCAGGTGGAAGGCATCGTGGTCAACGCGGTTGGGATGCACGAAGAGGTGCTCAACCGTCTGCAGCAGTCGATGCTGCCGATGGTGCTGATTGACCGCAAAATTCCCGACTTCGCCTGCGACGTGGTCGGGCTCAACAACCCGGAGGCCGCCCGCATCGCCACCCGGCATCTGCTGGATAATGGCTACGAAGCGCTGCTGTTTCTCAGTGAGCCGCTCGGCAGCGTCAACACCCGCCGCGAACGTCTCGCCGCCTTCTTTGACACCATCAGCAGCGCGCCACAGGTGGTGGCAGAGAATGCCGAAGTGGTGTTGCATCAGCCGGCGCAGCTGGAACAGGTGCTGCAGGCGTTTCATCAGCGCCATCCGGGCAAACGCTGCGCGGTGATGGCGGCCAACGGTGCGCTGACGCTACAGGTGGCGCGGGCGTTACAGCGCCTGACGCTGCGCTGGGGCGAGAGCATTGGCCTGCTGGGCTTCGACGAACTGGAGTGGGCGGCGCTGGCTGGCGTCGGTATCACCACGCTGAAGCAGCCCACCTGGCAGATCGGCTATGCCGCGCTGGAGCAGGTGATCGCGCGTATCGAAGGCAGCGAACAGCCGATTCGCGAGCAGGTTTTCTCCGGCGAACTGATTGTGCGCGGCTCCAGCCAGCCGCTGCGCTAATCCCGCTTTTCACGGCTCACTTCGTGAGCAGGATCATAATTCCGCACTCTGCTACTTTCCTTTGGAACCGGTTCCATTAAGCTTTTTACAGCACATTAACGTGCTGTCCGACGCATAACGGTGCGGCGGGCAGCACAGCGAGACAGGCTGGAGGAAAGATGTCGAAAGCGGAAATTATTGTGGTCACGGCCGCCTACGGCGCGCGCAAGGTGGCAGAACTGGGCGGCCAGGCAGCGCTGCTGCCGCTGATTAAAGCGGCCGGTGCCGATGGCGTCGAGATCCGCCGCGAGCTGTTCAGCGACGACGAATTGTGCCAGCTGCATACGCTCGGCGACGCGCTGCGTCTGCATCAGCTCAGCGTCAGCTATTCAGTGCCGGAAGCGCTGTGGCAGGCGGATGGTGCGCTCAATCCGCGTCTGGCGCAGTTTCTGCAGGAAGCTGAGCTGCTGGGCGCTCAGCGCCTCAAGCTGGCATTGGGTCACTATGTCTCGCTGGCCGATCGCCAGCTGGTTGAGGTGCTGGCCGGCTCGCGCGTCACGCTGGTCATCGAAAACGATCAGACGCCGGACAGTAAGCTGACGCCGATGCTGCACTTCTTCCATCACGCCTGCGATGCCGCGCTGCCGCTGGATATGACTTTCGACATGGGCAACTGGCGCTGGACCGGCGAAGACGCCCTGCAGGCAGCGGCGCAGCTCAGTCGCTACGTGAGCTACATTCATGTTAAGGCGGCGGTGCCGCACGGTGACAGCTTCCGCGCCATTGCGCTGGATGACGCCGACGACAGCTGGCGCACGCTGTTGCAGGCGCTGCCGGCCGATGCACCGCGCGGTATTGAGTTCCCATTAGCCGGCGCAGATTTACTGGCGGTGACCCGCCACTACGTCGATCTGCTGCGCGCGGTGTAAGGAGTTGAGCATGACACACACCTCTCAGCTGGATGTCGTCACCATTGGTGAAGCGATGGCGATGTTTATCGCCGGGCAAACCGGCGATCTCGCCGCAGCCGATCAGTTCACGAAGCGCATTGCCGGTGCCGAACTTAATGTGGCGATTGGTCTGGCGCGCCTCGGTTTGCAGGTTGGCTGGGTCAGCCGCGTCGGCGACGACAGCTTCGGCCGTTTTACCCTGCAGCAGCTGGCGAAAGAGCACGTTGACCACCGCTGCGTGACCATTGATAACCGCTATCGCACCGGTTTTCAGCTTAAAGCGCGCGTGGACGACGGCTCCGATCCGGAAGTGGAGTATTTCCGTAAAGGCTCCGCCGCCAGCCACCTGTCACCGGATGATTTCGACGAAAGCTATTTCGGCAGCGCGCGCCATCTGCATCTGAGCGGCGTGGCCGCCGCGCTTTCCGATAGTTCGCTGGCGCTGGCTAAACATGCGGCGAAAGAGATGCGCGCCCGCGGCAAAACCATCTCCTTTGATCCTAATCTGCGTCCGGTGCTGTGGCGCAGTGAAGAAGAGATGCGTAAGCAGCTGAATTTGCTGGCAGAATACGCCGACTGGGTGCTGCCAGGTGAAAAAGAGGGGCTGATTCTGACCGGCTACCGTCAGCCTGAAGCGATCGCGGATTTCTACCTCGATAAAGGCGTGCGGGCGGTGGTGATCAAAACCGGCAGCGACGGTGCCTGGTATAAAACCGCCGCGGGCGAGCAGGGCCAGATTGCGCCGATCCACGTGGAGAATGTGGTGGATACCGTCGGCGCGGGCGATGGCTTTGCAGTCGGGCTGATCAGCGCGCTGCTGGAAGGGAAATCGCTGCCGCAGGCGATTCTGCGCGGTAACAAAATTGGTTCGCTGGCGATTCAGGTTGCCGGCGACAGCGAAGGTCTGCCGACGCGCGCAGCGCTAGGCGATTATTAAACAAACGCACGGACCCGTAGCGGCGCAATTTATTGCGCACATGCAGGACGCAACGTCAACAACGCGCGATGAATCGCGCCGCTACGATGCCGTGCCAATACGCTAAAACTGTCTCTACACCCTAATTTCGAGACGCATCCACAGAATGCGCCCGCCTCAACCAGAGGAGTCACCCATGAAATCGCAGACAATCGCGCCAAAACGCTGGTGGTATATCATGCCCATCGTGTTTATCACCTACAGTCTGGCGTATCTGGACCGGGCGAACTTTAGCTTCGCCTCTGCCGCAGGGATAAATGAGGATCTCGGTATCACCAAAGGCATGTCATCGCTGCTCGGTGCCCTGTTCTTCCTTGGCTACTTCTTCTTTCAGATCCCCGGCGCGGTCTATGCCGAGCGCCGCAGCGTAAAAAAACTGATTTTCTGGTGTCTGATTCTGTGGGGCGGCTGCGCCTCGCTGACCGGTATCGTCAGCAATATTCCGATGCTGGCCGCCATCCGCTTTGTCCTCGGCGTGGTGGAAGCGGCGGTGATGCCGGCGATGCTGATCTACATCAGCAACTGGTTTACCAAATCTGAGCGCTCACGCGCCAATACCTTCCTGATCCTCGGCAACCCGGTGACGGTGCTGTGGATGTCGGTGGTGTCCGGCTACCTGATTAACTCCTTTGGCTGGCGCGAGATGTTCATCATCGAGGGCTTCCCGGCGGTGATCTGGGCGATTGCCTGGTGGTTTATGGTGCAGGATAAACCGGCCCAGGCCAAATGGATGAGCGACGAAGAGAAAGCGGCGCTGCAGGCGCAGCTGCAGAAGGAGCAGGAGAACATTAAAGCGGTGCGCAACTACAGCGAAGCCTTCCGCAACCGCAACGTTATCCTGCTGTGCCTGCAATATTTTGCCTGGAGCATCGGCGTGTACGGTTTCGTGCTGTGGCTGCCGTCGATTCTGCGTAACGGCACGCAGATGGGCATGGTCGAAGCGGGCTGGCTGTCGGCGGTACCGTATCTGGTGGCGACCATCGCCATGCTGGTGGTGTCGTGGGCGTCGGACAAGACGCAAAACCGTAAGCTGTTTGTCTGGCCGCTGCTGCTGATTGGCGCACTGGCGTTCCTCGGCTCGTGGATGGTGGGCTCCAGTAACTTCTGGCTGTCGTATGCGCTGCTGGTGATTGCCGGCGGGGCCATGTACGCCCCGTATGGCCCGTTCTTCGCCATCATTCCGGAGATGCTGCCGCGCAATGTTTCCGGCGGTGCCATGGCGCTGATTAACAGTATGGGCGCACTGGGTTCCTTCATCGGTTCATGGATCGTAGGCTATCTTAATGGGGCGACCGGCAGTCCTGCCGCCTCCTATGTCTTTATGGGTGCTGCGCTACTGGCGTCGGTGTGGCTGACGCTGATTGTTAAACCGGCGGCCAACAAAACGCCGCCGCCGATTCACGGGGCGAAGCACGCCTGAAAGCGTAAGCGATGACTTTTCCGGGCGACTCAGGTCGCCCGTCACACGTTCTACAGGGAGCAAATAATGAAACCTGCTGTGATTCTGTATAAGAGCCTGCCCGATGACCTGCGTGCCAAGCTGGATCAGCACTTCAGCGTCACGGAAGTGAAAGATGTCTCGCCGGAGACGGTGAAACAACATGCGGCGCAGTTCGCCGCAGCGCAGGGTCTGCTGGGCTCCGGCGGCAAAGTGAATGATGAGCTGCTGGCCAGCATGCCGGCACTGCGTGCCTGTTCTACCGTCTCCGTCGGCTATGACAACTTTGACGTTGATGCGCTCAACCAGCGCAACGTTCTGCTGATGCACACGCCCACCGTACTGACCGAAACCGTGGCCGATACCATGATGGCGCTGGTGCTGAGCACCGCGCGTCGCGTCACCGAGCTGGATAAGTGGGTCAAAGCCGGTGAGTGGAAAAAGAGTATCGACGCTGAGCACTTCGGTATCGACGTACACCACAAGACGCTGGGCATTCTCGGCATGGGCCGCATTGGTCTGGCACTGGCGCAGCGCGCGCACTTTGGCTTCGGCATGAACATTCTGTACAACGCCCGCCGCCAGCATGAAGAGGCGGAAACCCGCTTTGGCGCACGCGCCTGCGATCTGGAAACGCTGCTGAAAGAGAGCGATTTTGTCTGCATCAGCCTGCCGCTGACCGAGCAGACGCACCATATGATCGGTGCGGAACAGCTGAAACTGATGAAGCCGAGCGCGATTCTGATCAACGCCGGACGCGGTCCGGTGGTCGATGAGCAGGCGCTGACCGCCGCACTGAAAGACGGCACTATTCACGCCGCCGGGCTGGATGTGTTTGAAGTCGAGCCGGTGCCGGCCGATGCGGAAATCCTCACGCTGCCGAACGTGGTCGCGCTGCCGCACATCGGCTCCGCCACGCATGAAACGCGCTACGGCATGGCGCGCGATGCGGTCGACAACCTGATCGCCGCACTGAGCGGTAAAGTGGAGAAAAACTGCGTTAACCCGCAGGTCCAGGCTTGATCCCACGGCTTTAGCCATTGCGCCTGCCGGTTGCGGGCGCTATGGTGGTCTTCCCCCTGATAACAATGTTTTTACCTCCTATGGCTTTTTCTCAGTTCGGCGACAAATTTACGCAACATTCCGGCATCTCTCGTCTGATGGAAGATATGGGCGAAGGGCTGCGCACGCCTGGCACGATCATGCTGGGCGGCGGTAATCCGGCGCAGATTCCGGCCATCAATGATTATTTCAGTCAGCTGCTGCTGCAGATGCATCAGGACGGCAAGCTGAACGAAGCGCTGTGCAACTACGACGGCCCGCGCGGCAAAGCGCTGCTGCTGGAGGCGCTGGCTACGCTACTGCGCGAGGAACTCGGCTGGCCGGTGACGCCACAAAATATCGCGCTCACCAACGGCAGCCAGAGCGCGTTCTTTTACCTGTTTAATCTGTTTGCCGGCCGCCGCGCCGACGGCAGCAAAAAGCGCGTGCTGTTCCCGCTGGCACCGGAATACCTCGGCTATGCCGATGCCGGGCTGGAGGAGGATCTGTTCATCTCCGCCAAACCCAACATTGAACTGCTGCCGGAAGGCCAGTTCAAATACCACGTCGATTTCGACCATCTGCCGCTGAATGATGAGATTGGCCTGATTTGCGTGTCGCGTCCGACCAATCCAACCGGCAACGTCATCACCGACCACGAACTGCTGCAGCTGGATGCGCTGGCACAGCAGCACGGCGTCCCGCTGCTAATCGATAACGCCTACGGCGTGCCGTTCCCCGGCATCATCTTCAGTGAGGCACGTCCGCTGTGGAACCCCAACACCATTCTGTGCATGAGCCTGTCGAAGCTGGGCCTGCCGGGCGCACGTTGCGGGATTATCGTTGCCGATGAGAGCACGATCGGTGCCATTGGTAACATGAATGGCATTATCAGCCTGGCACCAGGCAGCATCGGTCCGGCGATTGCTACTGAGATGATTGTGCGTGGCGATCTGCTGCGCCTGTCGCAGGAAGTGATTAAACCGTTCTATCAGGCCAAGGTTAGCGAAACTATCGCCATTATTCGCCGCTATATCAGCGAAGATCGCTGCCTGATCCACAAACCGGAAGGTGCTATCTTCCTGTGGCTGTGGTTCCGCGACCTGCCGATCAGCACCGAAGCGCTGTATCAGCGCCTGAAAGCGCGCGGCGTGCTGATGGTGCCGGGCCACTTCTTCTTCCCGGGGCTGGAACAGGCCTGGCCGCACACCCATCAGTGCATGCGCATGAATTACGTACCGGACAGCGACAAGATTGAGCGTGCGGTACAGATTCTGGCGGAAGAGCTGGATAACGCCTGGAACGCTTAATCCGCGCTTAACGACAGCTGGCACCACTGCGCCAGCTGCTGAATCGCCTGTTCGACTTCGGCATTCCAGCCAAAACCGGCGTTGAGCCGGAAGCAGTGATCGTAGCGGTGATCGGTGGCGAAGATGTGTCCAGGCGCGATGCCGATGCCCGCGTTGCGCGCCTTGAGAAACAGCGCGCGCACGTTCAGCGCCTGTTGCGGCATCTCCACCCACAGCACGTAACCGCCCTCCGGATCCGACACACGCGTGCCCGCCGGGAAGTAGCGCAGCACCGCCTGGCGCATATGGTGAATCTGATTTTTCAGCTCGCGCCGCAGCTTGCGCAGGTGCGCATCGTAACCGCCACTGCGCAGCAGTTCGGCAATCGCCGCCTGCGACAGCACCGACGTGCCCATGCTGGTGGTGTACTTCAGCGAGGCGATTTTGCGCATGTACTTGGTGCTGTGCACCCAGCCAATACGGATGCCGGGTGCCACGGTTTTGGAAAAGCCGCTGCACAGGATGGCATTGGGGCTGAAGGCGCGCATCGGAAACGGCCGGCGCTCGCCGAAAGCCGTATCGCCAAAGATATCGTCCTCAATGATCACCACATCATTCTCATCGGCCTGGCGCGCGATATACGCCTTGTGCTCGTTGGGGATGCTTTTGCCCAGCGGATTATTAATGTTGTTGATGGTGAGATAGGCCTGCACCGCTTTACGCCGGAACAGCCCGGTGAGTTTCGCGACGTTAACGTAACCCTCCGGCCCGGCTTCCACTTCAATGACGCGCAGGTTGAGATTGTGCAACATCTGTAGCAGCACAAAGTAGCACGGCGACTCCACCGCCACGATATCGCCCGGCCGCGTGGTGGCGCGCAGCGCCAGCGAAATCGCTTCAATGCAGCCGTTAGTGACCAGGATGTCATCGGCGCTGATATTGCAGCCATAATCCACCGCGCGCCGGGCAATTTCCGCCTTGAGCGGCGCATAGCCGGTGCCTTTCACCGTATTACCGAGCAGCGCCGGTTTGCTGTAACCCATCTGCCGCATCAGCAGGCCAATTTTTTTCACCGGATAGAGCGAGATGTCGCCGTTGGCCAGATCGAGCCGCACGCGGCAGTCCGATCCCAGCATCGCCAGGTGCAGTTCGGTTTGCTCATCCAGCGGCGCC
This sequence comes from gamma proteobacterium symbiont of Scutellera amethystina, assembly GCF_059730845.1. Lineage (NCBI taxonomy): Bacteria > Pseudomonadati > Pseudomonadota > Gammaproteobacteria > gamma proteobacterium symbiont of Scutellera amethystina. The sequence continues at coordinate 54,260 of NZ_AP035935.1, read as the reverse complement.
ACTTCGCGCGGCTGCTCGCTGAATACCGCCGGCACTTTTTTCTCTGTGGGACGCGGTGCGACAAAAAAGCCGGACTTCGGCCGCGCCACCGCGTAGTGCTCATCCTCCAGCGTGCGTAATGTTTTCAGCGCAGTGGTCATGCTGACGCGATACTGCGTCGCCAGCGTGCGCACCGACGGCAAACGGCTGTCGGGCGGCAGCGATCCGCTGTGAATGGCCTGTTTTATCTGCTCAGCGATCTGACGGTAACGACTGCTCTGACTCTCCTGTTCCTGCGTTTCACCCGCCATCTGTTCCACCCCATATCGTGCTGATCTGTGCGTATTCATCAGATTACATTCAAAGTACTTTAGGCTGCATCTGTTAATTCAGCTTCACGCAGCACCTTCGTGGCCCGTTTTCCAGCCCGTTGTCGCCCGCACGGCAGCGGCGATTTTATTAGCCAAAGGATGAAGTGAAAAATGAATAATCTGTCCGCGATGATGAGTGAAATTGAAGAATACCTGACGCCCGCGATTCTCGATTCCGCCCAGCACTGTGCTCAGCGACTGCTCGCCGCCCTGCCCGATCCCGACCATCCCGAACGTAACCGCGTACTGCTGGCCTATGGCGGCGGCAAAGACAGCAGCTATATGGTGGCCTACGTACGTTACATTCAGGGGTTAATCTGGCAACAGCGCAACAGCACGTTTCAGCTGCGCATCAGCACTAACCGCCATGCCGCCATGAACGATAGCGTGATGGAAAACATCGATCGCGTCTATCGTGCGCTGCGTATCCATGACGACGCGTTCACCGAGTGCCTGGTGACCGACGGGCTGCAGATTCGTCTCTTCGATCGCCATTTGCCGATGCCGCAGAGCGTGCGCCAGCAGAACCGCGACGATGTGCTGATGAATGGTCACCGCTTCCGTGCCGACGCGCGCTCCACCTTCTGCAACGCCTGCAACCTGAGCATGGTGAATTCGTTTGGCCTGGCGGCGCATTACGATGGCGGCGTCGATGTGATCATCACCGGCGATTCGCCGCAGGAACAGACCGCTTACCTTGCGTGGGCGCGCCACCTGTCAAAACTGTTTGATGCGCCGATGGCCGATAAGTCGCGCGGCTTTAGCGGCTTTCTGCACACGCTGGACGGCGTGGCGGCGCGTTACTTCGCCGACATTTACGGCGCTGACCAGGTCACGCCGGCACATCGCATTACCTGGCAGCTGGCGCGCGACCCGCTGTTCTTCAACATCTATCAGGACACCGCTTATGAGGCTGGCGCGCACTGGGCGCTGCTGACCGAATTCATGCATTTCCGCTTCGATGAGCTGATGTTCAGCTTCTCCGAGTCGGACTGCGGCAATCCGACATTAATGGCACATATTCGCGGTCTGCGTGCGGAGACGCTGTTGCAGCGCAGCTACGCCGAAGGCATTCGCGAATATGTGCGCTTTGCGCTCGGCCTGATGGTGCAGAAGGACTTTCCGCCGCAGCTGATCGATGAGATGGCCGCGCGCTATCAGGACGATGCCGCGATTGCCCGCGCACGCCAGCGCGCCGCGCAGTTCGCACTCGACGCTTTCGGCCTCAGTGAAACCCAGCTGGTATGCATGATCTATTCACCGTTTATCGCCGCCGGCCAGCAGCTGAAAGCCTGGCTGCTGCAGCTGCCGGCCGCGCCGGAAGAAGCCGCAGTGCGCGCCTTGCTGAGTGGAGAGAGCGAGGATGTGGCGCTGGCGCAGCAGCTCACGCAGCTGTCGGGCCTCAGCGTGGCGCAGATGCGGCACTGCTGGCGCAGCGCGGCGGTGAGTTCGCTGCTGGACGGCGCACGCGGCGATGCGCTGTCGCGCGTGTTGCGTTTCGACCCGCACAAAGCGGTGATTCAGGTTAACAACGGTGCGTTACAGGACATCGTTACTGAAGTGATTTCCGGGCGTTAACCCGGTAAGGCGACGCGATGAGAAAGATTTTTCTGCAGATTGGCGCCACGCGCGACGGGCAAAATCCCTACTGCGCGGTGGCAAAACGCGAAGGCTATTTTACCGTACTGGCCGAAATGGGGGATTTTGTCGACTATCAATCGCTCAGCATCGCCCTGCCGTTCGATCTGATTGTGCGTCTCGATCGCCCGGAAAATCCGTGGGATGTCCTCAATGCCTGTCTGCACGCCGGTCTGCTGGAGCATCCACAGGTGGTGCTGGCCGGTTTTGAGGCTTACAACGCCAGCGCTGGCCGGGTGCGTGAACTGCTGGCCGGCCCGGATGCCGGTCCGGGCTTCATCCCGCCGGATAAATACGCACAGCGCATGGCGCTGCGCAAAGCCTGGCCGCGTTTTCCGCAACCGGAGTTTCGCTTCTTTGCCTCACCGCTCAGCATTGGCGATGCGCGGGATGCGCTGCTTTATCCCTGCGTGATCAAACCGGTCGACGGCGGCGGCGGACTGGGCATCTGGCTGGTGGAAGAGGCCAGCCAGCTGGATGCGGTGATTGCCCGGCTGCTCGACACCATGAACTATGGCGGACGCGGCTTTACCGGCTTTATCGTCGAAAGCTGGCTGGCCGGCGACGAATATTCGCTGCAGGGCGTGGTGGAGAATGGACACGCGGTAGCGCTGACCTGCTGCCAGAAGGTGATTGAGCAGCATACCGAGGCCGACGGCTGTATCAGCTTTTACGAATCCGGCCATGTGGCGATGGCGGCGCAGCAGCTGCCCGCCGCCTTCACCAGCCTGATGAGCTTCTGCTGTGAAACCTTCGGCTACCGGCGCGGCGCTTTCCACATTGATTTCATTATGGTGAACGGCGAGCCGCACTTTCTCGAAATGGGCTTTCGCCTGTCCGGCATGGGCGTGGTGAACCTGGTGGAAGAGGTCACCGGCATCAACTGGGCCGAGGTGGCCTTTCAGGTTGAAGCCGGACGCGGCCTGCCTGAACTGCACTTCGCTTCACCGTCACCGGCCGTCGGCCGGCTGCGGTTGCGCCAGCGGCTGCAGTATGACGCCGCCGAGCGCTGGATTGCCGACCACCAGCGCGGCCAGCTGTTACCACCGCTCAACTTACCGGCGCTGGAGGTCTCACCGCGCTCATCACTGTACGCCGATCTGACGCGCCACGCCGGGATTCTCGCCACGCTGCGTCTGCCTGCCGCCAGTCGCGACGAAATTCTGGCGGTGTTTCACGCCCTTCTTGCTGTTCCCGCTTTGACCTCACGGAGAGATTTACTATGTGCAGAATGATTCTGGCACACGGCCAGTTTGACGCCGCTGCGGTACTGGACGCCGCACGCGCCATGAGCTGCGGTGAAACCGCCGCGCACGATGGCCCGATTAAACAACATCCCAACGGCTGGGGCTGTCTGTGGCTGGAGCACGGTCAGATCCGTACGCTGCATGGCACCGGCACCTTTGCCGAAGCACTGCCTGGCATTGACGTCACGCGTATGCAGCACAGCCGCTTTCTGGCGGTGCACGTGCGTCACGCCACGCTCAGCAAAAACCAGGGCATTGCGTTCTCCCATCCGCTGCGGCGCACCAGCGGCACCACCCAGTGGTACATGATGCACAACGGCTTTTTGCCGACCGTCTATGCGCAGCTGGGCATGACGCAGTCGCGCTTTGATTCCGCTGAATATCTGGAATATATCGTCGACCGCGTCACGCCCGCCGATTTCACCCGCGACTATCTGCGCGAAAAAATGGCCCGGGTGGCGCCGGGTGGCAGCGCGGCGAACGCCATTTTCGTCACCCGCGAGAAGGCCTGGGCATGGCAATGGCATCCTGATGACACGCCTTACCCCGACTATTTCACCCTGCATCGTTGTCAGCAGAACAACAGCACCTTTATCTCCTCTGAACCTGTTTCAACACTGGGCACGGCGTCAGCATGGCACCGTATGAGCAACCATGAACTTCATGAAATTCCTTTTGGAGAGTGAACCCATGGCCATTTTCAATCAGATTCGCGTCATTAACCCCAATATGTTCGTCGAAAGCACCTGGCTGGATGACATCGTCACCGCGCGCGTGCCGCTGCTGGTACTGCGCAATTTCCTCACGCCAGAGGTGCGCAACGCGGTGGTGGCTGATCTCCAGCAGTGCCGCGAGCAGGTACGGGTTTCTCACTATCCAAATGGCGCGCTGACCACGCTCGGCCCGTATCTGGCGAAGCATACCGCCGCGCCGGAAAACTATTTCACCGAACTTCGCGACATCCAGCCGGCGCTGCCGGCCTCGCTGCACGCACTGCGCGCGCAGATTTACCACTGGGTGCAGCATGCGCTGCGCCTTGAGAGTCTGCAAACCGCCACCGAACCGGCACTGGGTGATTACGCCGGCTCGATTGTGCGTTTCCACGCTGACGGCGTCGCTAATCCGCTGCATAACGACAACATCGTGCGCGATGCCGCTGGCAGCGGTCTGGCGGTGACGCACATTCTGCATCAGCTGAGCTGCGTGGTGTGCCTGCAGGAGTGCAACGCCGGCGGCGCGCTGCGCATCTTCAATAAGAAATGGCAGCCGGAAGACGAGCGCTTTAAAACGCCCGGCGAGCTGGGCTACCAGAGCGGCGTCATCGCCGGCAGCGAGACCTGCGAGTTCGCGCCGCGCAGTGGCGATATCTATCTGTTTAATCCCGCGTTTTATCATGAAATCGATCGCGTTGAAGGCGACACGCGCATCACCATGGGCTTTTTCTTTGGCCTGACCGACAAAAAAATGAAGCACGCCATTGCCTGGAGTTAATCCCGGCCTTAGACGAGGAAGACAGTATGACAACCTATGACAAAGTGATTGCGCTGCTGGATGCGCAGCAGGCCCGCTACCGCGTGGTGGAGCATGAGGCCATCGGCCAGACCGAGGTGATCAGCGCCATCCGCGGAAACGATCTCCAGCAGGCGGCCAAAGCGATGGTGCTGGAAGTCACTATGCCGGACGGCGCCGCGCCGCGCTATCTGCTGGCGATCGTACCCGGCGACTGCAAAATCAACTTCAAACACGCCGCGCGTGCCATTGGCGGTAAGAAGTCGACGTTTGCCACCCCTGAGCAGGCACAAGCGCTGACGCAGTGTGTGATGGGCGCGGTGCCGCCGTTTAGTTTTGATGACCGACTGGCGCTGCGCGTGGATGCGCGGCTGCGTGATGTCGGGACGCTGTGGTTTAACGCCGGTGCGCTGGACCGCTCGGTAGCTTTGGATGTGGATGATTATTTTCGACTGATCGGCGATGACTGCGGTGCAGAGATCGCCACACCGGTGACGGCAACCGCCTGATTGCCGCGCTGAGGAATGCGTATGTCCGTGAAAGATATGTTGTTAGCCCTGTGCGTCGTGGTGGCGTGGGGCGTAAATTTTGTGGTGATTAAGCTGGGTTTGCAGGGCATGCCGCCCTTTTTGCTGGCGGGACTGCGTTTTACGCTGGTGGCGTTTCCGGCGATCTTTTTCGTGCGTCGTCCGGCAATTCCGCTGCGCTGGCTGGTGGTGTATGGCATGACCATCAGCTTTGGTCAGTTCGCGTTTCTGTTCCTCGCCATCAAGCTTGGCATGCCAGCCGGGCTGGCTTCGCTGGTGCTGCAGGCGCAGGCATTTTTCACCCTGCTGCTCGGCGCGCTGCTGCTGGCCGAGAAGCTGCGCTGGAACCACATCGCCGGCATTCTGGTCGCCACGCTCGGCATGTTTATGCTGGCAACCGCCGGTATGGAGGGCCAGACAACCGCGGGCATCACGCTGACCACCATGATGCTGACGCTGGCGGCGGCGCTGTCGTGGGGGCTGGGCAATATCACTAACAAGATTATCCTGCGCAACCGCAAGGTGCCGGTGATGTCGCTGGTGGTGTGGAGCGCGCTGGTGCCGATTGCACCGTTCTTTGCCTGTTCGTGGTGGTTCGAGGGCGAATCCGCCATTGTCACCAGCCTGCTGGATATTTCGCTGCAGACGGTGCTGGCACTGCTCTATCTGGCGTTTTTCGCCACCATCATTGGCTACGCCATCTGGGGCAATCTGCTCAGCCGCTACGAAACCTGGCGCGTGGCGCCGCTGTCGCTGCTGGTGCCGGTGGTCGGTATTCTCAGCGCCGCGCTGATCCTCGGCGAAACTCTGTCGGCACAGGAGATTCTCGGCGCGTCGGTGATCATTCTCGGGCTGCTGGTGAATGTGTTTGGCGGTATGGTGAGCCAGCGCCTGCTGGTACGTACCTGATGATGCAGCCATAAAAAAACGCCGCGTTGCAGCGGCGTTTTTCTTTACTTCGTTAGCCTTATTTCAGGATTTCAATCCGGCGTGGTTTCGCCTCTTCCGGGACGATGCGTTCCAGATCGATACTCAGCAGGCCCAGTTCGAGACGCGCATCGCGCACCACGATGTGATCGGCCAGCTGGAATTTGCGTTCGAAGTTACGTTCTGCGATGCCCTGGTACAGGTATTTACGTTCCTGCTGCTCTTCAGGGTGGGCGCCGCGCACCACCAGCATGTTGTCATGGGCGGTGATATCCAGTTCGCTCTGCGCAAAGCCGGCGACGGCAATGGTGATGCGATAGTGGTTTTCGTCTACCAGCTCGACGTTGTACGGAGGGTAGCCGCCGTTGGCCTGGTTTTGATTGGACTCAAGCAGGTTAAACAGACGGTCGAAACCAATAGCAGAACGATAAAGCGGAGAGAGATCAAAGTTACGCATAATAAGACTCCTGATAATCAGCAAGTTTTGGCAACCTTCCACCATGGACAGGTTGTCCGGCCCGTCGGTGTCCCTGTCGGCGACCGCGTCGTGACCGTAGCTTAAAGATGGGTGCGCTCAGGTCGCTTTCAAGGGGCAATGCGCTTTTTTTTGCAGCAATTCTGACGATATGGCATACACTCAGGGGACGCTTCGCCTGACGGGAAGGACATAACCACAGAGTTATGCGGATGTCAGGTGACACACTCCAGCCAGGGCCATGCCATGACTGTAGGGATGATGATGATGAAAATGATGAAACGCTTTCCGCTCACCGGCCTGCTGGTCTGCTGCGCCTGTGCCACATCAGGCTGCTCCAGCGTGATGTCGCATACCGGTGCCAGCCAGGGTTACTACCCCGGCACGCGCGCCAGCGCAGAGATGCTGACCGATGACAATACCAGCTGGGCGATTAAACCGCTGGCGCTGATCGATCTGCCCTTTTCGGCGGTGATGGATACGCTGCTGCTGCCGTGGGATTACTTCCGCGCCGACGACGATAAAACCAAAGATTCGCCGCGCGAACGCGTGCTGCAGAGCGAGAAGATGGCTGGCACCCAGGCCAGCCTGGCCACCGCGGCGGCTATGCCGGCGGAATCGCACTGACGCAGAACAGCTGTCGCCAGCCGTCAACCTCGCGCATGTAGGCGATCTGCTTCCCGTCCGGCGACCACACCACCGCGTCGCCGCCCGGCGGTTGCGCGCTGCGCGCGGTAAGGCGCGTACACTGTCCGCTGGCTATCTCACAACGCATCACGCTGTTATCACAGATAAAGGCGATGGCTGCGCCGTCCGGCTGCCAGCTGAAAGCAGACTGAATGCTGCTGCGCAGTGAGGTGATCTGACGCGCCGCGCCACCGTTGGGTGAGACTGTCCACAGCTGCACAATGCCCTGCTCGTCAGCCTGCAAAAAGGCGATTGCGCTGCCATCCGGCGCAGCGCGCAACCAGTGGCGCGGCTGCAGCGCCAGCCCTTTACCGTGCGTGATGCGCCGCTGCTGCACGCCAGCCGGCGGTGCCGGCAGCTGCTCTGCCGTGCCCTGCAGCGGTGCATTGCCGGCTCTGGCATAGTCCGCCAGCGCCTCAGGCAGATCGACCACAAACACTTCCGGCACTTTTTCACCACTGGCATTGCGCGTATCGCCGATAAAGGCGATGGCCCAGCGCTGCCAGCTGCCGTCCGCTTTCTGATAGCCACGCTCACCGATCCAGCACTCTTCATAAGCGCGGTCAATCTGATCGCTGCCCGGTTGTGGATCGCGCCGGGTGTGGCTCACCAGCACGCAGTAGTGGCTGCCGTCATATTCGCGCGGATGCTGCTTCGGCGGGCACACCGGATGCAGCGGCACCGCCACGCCGACGTTGCGCAGGTCGTCACGCACATCGCGCTCATGCATCACGTGATCGTTATAGGTAAAGCTCAGCCGCGAGCCATCCGGACTGAACACATGCACGTGCGAGCCACCACGCAGCGCACCTGGCGTATAGGGCGCGGTGATATCGCAGGCGTCGAGGTTCTCTGCGATGCCCTGCTGAACAATCACGCCGCGCCGGTGATGAAAGTCATAATGCCAGTGCGCATCGGGATGCTCCGGCCCATGAATACAGACATAGCGCGGCGGCAGATCCGGACTCACGGTCACCACGCCGACGTACGCGCCATCGCGCGCCTGATAAAGCACCTCGACCGCGCCGCTGTGCACGTTGACGCGCTCAATGGTCAGGCTGGTAAACGAGGCGCCGGACGGCCGCACATCAAATGCCAGCCACTGGCTGTCGGCGGTCCAGACGTTGATATTGGTCAGCTGATGATGGCGCTGAGTAAAGGTGAGTTGTTTTTCTGACATGGGGCAACCTCAGATGTAACCGTTGCCGGACAAATTACGTGATGCCGTTCAGTTAAGCAAAAGCTGAGCAGCTAATGCGGGTGCGCAGGCATGCGCACCCGGAAGCTTAGCCCACGCGCTTCACATCCCCCACCAGCAGGATGTAAGAGAGCGCGCCAATCAGCGCAACGGCGGAGATGTACACCAGCGCGGGCGCAAAGCCGTAATCCTGCGCCAGATACCCCACCACCAGCGGTACCGTGATGCCACCGAGGCCGCCGATAAAGTTAAACATGCCGCCGGTCAGGCCGATCAGGCGTACCGGCGCCAGCGACGAGACCAGCGACCAGGTGATGGACGCGAACCCGTTGCCGAAAAAGGCCAGCGCCATCAGCACCATAATCCACAGCGGATCGTTGGTGTAGTTTGCGCCCATAATGCAGGTGGAGATCAGCAGGCCGCAGATGATCGGCGTCTTGCGGGCAAAGCCGAGCGAGCGGCCGCTGCGCACCAGACGATCGGCCACCATCCCGGAGAGGATCACGCCAATAAAGGCGGCGAGAAACGGCACGGTAGTCATAAAGCCGGCCGTCAGCGCGGCAATATGTTTCTCCTGCGTCAGGTAGTTGGGGAACCAGGTAAGGAAAAACCACAGCGTTGAGGTCACCGCGAACTGGCCGAGATACACGCCGCACAGCTTGCGATGAAACACCAGTTTCCAGTCGGCCGCGGTGAGTTTAACGCGTGCTTTTTTCTCGCTGGGCGCATCGCCGTCGACCATCGCGCCACCGGCACGAATGTAATCCAGCTCGGCCTGATTGATGCCTTTGCTCTGGCTCGGTGCCTGGTAAACCTTCATCCACACCAGCGACCAGACAATGCCAATCCCGCCGGTGATGATAAACACCCAGTGCCAGCTCAGCAGTTCCTGAATCCAGATCAGCAGCGGCGTGAGAAACGCCAGGCCGACAAACTGACCGGAGGTGTAAAAACCGACGGCCGAAGCGCGCTCCTGTTCCGGGAACCAGCTGGTAACCAGGCGGTTATTGGTCGGGAAAGCCGGCGCTTCAAAAATACCGGTAATGGCGCGCAGACCTATCAGCGATAATAAGCCGCTGGCGAATCCCTGCAATAATGTCGCCACCGACCAGCCGAGAATAGCGATAAAATAGGTCAGGCGTGAGCCTACGCGATCGAGAAACCAGCCGCCGGGAATCTGGCACAGCGTATATAACCAGGCAAAAGCAGAAAACACATACCCCATTTCTGCTTTGCTGATGCCAAATTCCTGCTGAATATGCGCCGAGGCCACGGCTAAATTAGCGCGATCGACATAACAAATGACCACCGTAATAAAAATCATCAGCAGCGTAATATAACGGCGACGCGTAGGTTTCGCCTGAACAGCAGAGAGATCCATGGTGTTTCTCCGTCAGATGTCAGCTGGCGGACGTGCCGAAACACGCCGCAGCCAACGCAGGGTAAGGTTATCGAAGATAAAAGCCGCAGCTGCGGCAAACTGGCAGCGCGGTGAAAACAGGTTGAGCGCTGCCCTGTGCCTTATATATTCCGCACATGGTTTAAATAGTCAGATGTTTAATCGCTTGGTAATCGGTGCTGTTATAAAGCGGTAAACGTAGCGATCGGGCGCAATACTACGAACATTACCACTCGGCTACCGATCCATCCGGAAAGCGCCATAATGGGTTGCGCCAGTCTGGCGCATTTTTACTGCGCGCAATCACCAGCTCTTCATTAATTTCCACACCGAGGCCGGGTTTATTTAATGGATAGAAATGGCCGTCATCCATTTTAAAATCATCTTTATTGATCACGTAATCGAGCAGTTCAGCGCCCTGATTATAGTGAATGCCCATGCTCTGCTCCTGGAACACCGCGTTACGCGACACGAAATCCACGTGCAGACAGGCAGCCAGCGCAATCGGCCCCAGCGGACAGTGCGGCGCCAGCGCCACGTCGTAGGACTCGGCCATCGCCGCGATTTTGTAGCATTCGGTGATGCCGCCGGCGTGCGACAGATCCGGCTGCAGAATCGCCAGCCCACCGGCTTCCAGCACGCGCTTGAACTCGAAGCGGGAGAACATGCGTTCGCCTGCGGCAATCGGCAGATGCGTCTGCGCCGCCAGGCGCGGATAGTATTCTGCCTGCTCGGCCAGCACCGGTTCTTCAATAAACAGCGGACGATATGGCTCCAGCTCTTTGATCAGCACTTTGGCCATCGGCGCGCTGACGCGACCGTGGAAATCGAGGCCAAACTCAATGTCATTGCCAAAGGCTTCGCGGATCTGCGCTACGGTGTTAACAGCGGCATCAACCTGACGAGAATTGTCGATGATGCCCATCTCTTCACAGCCGTTGAGTTTGAAGGTGTCAAAGCCGATACCACGTAATTTCTTAATGCCATCAATCACTTCAGCCGGACGATCGCCGCCTACCCAGCTATAGGCTTTGATGCTGTCACGCACCAGACCGCCCAGCAGCTGATACACCGGCACGCCCAGCGCTTTGCCTTTAATATCCCACAGTGCCTGATCGATACCGGCAATGGCGCTCATTAAAATCGGGCCGCCGCGGTAAAAACCGCCGCGATACATCACCTGCCACAGATCATTAATCCGCGCCGGATCCTGCCCAATCAGATATTCCGACAGCTCATGCACCGCCGCTTCGACGCTGCGCGCGCGCCCTTCAATCACCGGCTCGCCCCAGCCGATGATGCCTTCGTCGGTTTCGATTTTCAGGAACATCCAGCGCGGCGGCAGGCGATAAGTGGTCAGTTTCGTAATTTTCATCGTACAGCGTCCTTATAGGCAGCAATAAATGCGCGGGCCTTCTCCACGGTGCGCGACAGCGGCTGACCGGCGCGATAGAGATCGCTGCCCAGGCCAGCCCCGACGCAACCGGCGGCGATAAATTCATGCAGGTTTTCCGGCGTGACGCCGCCCACGGCAAAGACCGGCACCTCCGGCGGCAGCACCGCTTTCAGCGCTTTGATGTAGCCCGGACCAAACGCCGACGACGGGAAAATTTTCAGCGCCTGCGCCCCAGCCTGCAGCGCGGTAAAGGCTTCGCTGGCGGTGGCACAGCCTGCGGCAACCAGCATACCGTGCGCCACGGCCTGGCGAATCACCGCAGCATCGGTATTGGGCGTCACCACCAGCTTGCTGTTGAGCGCCGCCAGCTGATCGACCTGCGTCGCCTGCAGCACGGTGCCGGCACCGATCAGTGCTTTATCGCCGAAGGTTTGCACCATCGCGCCGATACTTTTCGCCCACTCTGGCGAGTTGAGCGGAATTTCAATCGCGTCGAAACCGGCGTCGATTAACGCCGCGACGTGCGCTTCAGCTTCATCCGGCGTGATGCCACGCAGAATGGCGATCAGCGGAAGTTTAGTGGGCCAGGACATGCGCAATACTCCTTATTCCGTGCTGGAAAGCGCGATCGCCCTCCAGCGTGACTGAATCTGTTCCGATAAAGGCCAGCGCCTGCTGATAACGCTGTGCCAGCGCGCTGCCGGCGATAATGACAATCGGCTGGCGGCTATGCGTTAACTGCTGCGTCATCTGCGCCACTTCATGGCCGATTAACAGGCCAGAGAGAAAATCACTGATATGGCGCCGATCGCGTGCGCCGAGCACGTGGGCGGCACGCACTTCAAACAGGCGCGCCAGAATTGAGCGGTCGTGGCTGCCAATCTGCAAACCGTCCCGGAACGCGTCCGGAGAGGCTTCCTGCGCGGGTAAACCGGCGCCAATCAGCGACTGCTTCAGCAGTAAATGGTGCAGCTCGCCGGTCATCACGGTGCGGAAATCGATGACGCGATCCTGTTCCATCTGCACCCACTTGGCGTGCGTGCCCGGCATGACATACAGCGGCGCGGGCTGCAGCGTGACAGCGCCAAGCAGCTGGGTTTCTTCACCGCGCATTACGTTGTAGTTGTCGTCACGTTCGACGCTCAGTCCCGGCACAATCCACGCTTTTCCTTCCACGCAGGTCAGGCGATCGCTTAATGCATTGAGCGCCACCGGACAGGCGAGATAAGGCACTGCCAGCCAGCCGGCGTTGCTGCCCACCATGCCGGCCATGATCACCGGGACTTCGGCCACCGGCCAGCCGTCGGTAATGGTGGCAAACACCTGAGCAGGCGTGCGGTCGCCGAGGCGCGTCACGCCCGCTTCCGAACGGCGCTCATCGACGCATTCACCGGCGCGGTAATACCAGGCGCGCAGGTTGGTGGAGCCCCAGTCAATGGCGATATAACGCGTCACAAAATCTCCTTGAGTCGGGCGGTTGAGCTGGCAATCATCGCCTTCGCCGCCTGTTCCGCCGCATCGCCATCCTGGTGGCGAATGGCATCGAACAGCGCTTTATGTTCGGCTAACGTGCGCGGCATATTGCCGGAGTCTGCCATGTAGGTTTGCGCAAACACCGCTTTTTGCAGCTGGCTGATCGCCACATTGAGCTGCTGCAGCACCGGGTTATGCACCGAGGCCATCACCGCTTCGTGATAGCGGATATCTGCGTCGTTAAAGGCATCACGGTTGAGGTGGTTGGCCACCATCTCGTTGTAGGCCAGTTCAATCGCCGCCAGATCGGTCGACGTTGCCCGCTCGGCCGACCAGCGCGCAATCTGCGGCTCCACCAGCACGCGTACCTCGTTCATGGCCGCAATCAGGCGCGGATCGTGATCGTGCGCCAGCGCCCACTGCAGTACATCGCTGTCGAGATAGTTCCACTGGTTACGTGAGGTGACAAACGCGCCGCGATAGCGCTTCATCTCCATCAGGCGTTTAGCCATCAGGGAGCGATACACTTCGCGGATAATGTTGCGCGAGGTTGAAAATCGCTCGCACAGCTCCGCTTCCGCCGGCAGCGCGGCGCCCGGCACATATTTTCCCGCAACAATCTCTTCACCCAGCGTCTGGATGATGCGCTCTGTTTTACTCAGTGGTTCCTGCGTCATAGTGTTCGATTCCATGAAAGGCGTGAGAAATCAGATTACTGCTTTCGTAGTGCAAAGCCCAATCCCTGACGCATCCTGTAGCGGCGATTGTAGTACCATATAGATTGTTTGTACTACAATGTGGATCACAAAACAGACAACCCATCGGCACACTGGCAGCAAAAAATTCAGCAGAGAAGTGACGGGCAGCAGAACGCCGCCCGCATCAGAGGAGGGTTACAGCACTAGCTCTTCAATGGCGTGCGCGACACCATCTTCCATATTGGTCTTGGTCACGAACTGCGCAATCTGCTTCACGGAATCAATCGCATTGCCCATCGCCACGCCTGTGCCGGCGTATTCAATCATCGCCAGATCGTTTTCCTGATCGCCAATCGCCATCACTTCTGACGGCTGCAGGCCGAGTTTCTCCGCCAGCATTTTTACGCCGTAGCCTTTGTTGACCAGCGGATTAAGGATTTCGAGATAGTAAGGTGCACTTTTCAGAATGGTATAACTGTCGCGGGCGCGCGCCGGTAAGGCGGCGATGGCTTTATCCAGCAGCTCCGGTTTGTCGATCATCATCAGTTTCGGGAAGCGCGTCGCCGGATCCATCTCTTCTACAGCGCGATAGCGTACCGGAATTCCGGTCAGGCTGGCTTCGTGGATGGTGTATTCGCTGATGTCTTTATTTGGCGTGTAGAGGAAGGATTTGTCGAACGCCTGAAAATGTACCCCAAGGTCGCGCGCCAGCTGTTCCAGGTAGAGATAGTCATCAAAGCCAAGCATCTTCTCGGCCACCACCTCACCGCTGTCCGCGCTGTGCGCCAGTGCGCCGTTGTTGCTGATGCAATACTGCCCCGGCTGACGCAGATCCAGCTCCATCAGGTAGCGCTCCACACCAACAAACGGACGTCCGGTGGCCAGCACGATCGACACACCTTTATCCCGCGCCCGGCCAATCGCCGCTTTGACGCCCGCCGTGATTTCGTGCTGCGGATTCAGCAGCGTGCCGTCCATATCGATCGCAATCAGTTTTATCGCCATAACGTCCTCGGTTAATTCAGGGTCTGGCTTTAATGCTAGCGCGATTCAGCTCACATTGACCAGTTAATCGGCAGCGGAAGATGCGTTGCGAACAAAGAGGTTGGTGCTCAGGAGGGAATTAATAACGGTGATTAAAACAAAAAACCCTTCCCGTTTGGGAAGGGTTTTGCGATATCAGATATCGATGTTGGCGGCTTTCAGCGCGTTCTCTTCGATGAAGGCGCGGCGCGGTTCAACCGCATCGCCCATCAGCGTGGTGAACAGCTGGTCGGCGGCGATGGCGTCTTTGATGGTGACGCGCAGCATGCGGCGGCTGTCCGGATCCATGGTGGTTTCCCACAGCTGATCCGGGTTCATCTCGCCCAGACCTTTATAGCGCTGCACTGACAGACCGCGGCGCGACTCTTTCACCAGCCAGTCAATCGCCTGCTCGAAGCTGGCAACCGGCTGACGGCGCTCGCCGCGCTCGATGTAGGCATCCTCTTCAATCAGACCACGCAGATGCGCGCCGAGTGCACAGATTTTGCGGTATTCCGCGCCGTCAATGAACTCGCTGTCCAGCGGATAATCGGTATCAACACCGTGAGTACGCACGCGCAGCACCGGCTCAAAGCGCTGCTGTTCGCGGTTTTCCCGCACCTGTGCCACATAGCTGCTGCCATGCGCTTCGCGCTCGTTCAGGTAAGCCACCAGGCTCTCCAGCCATGCAGTCACTGCTGTCTGATCGCTGAGATCGCTCAGGGTTGGATGATAAACCAGCGCGCGCAGCAGCGCAGACGGGAAGCGGCGCTCCATACGCTTGATCATCTTCTGGGTGCTGTTGTATTCCGCTACCAGGCTTTCCAGCGGCTCGCCGCCCAGCGCCGGTGCGCTGGCGTTGGTGTGCAGCGTTGCGCCGTCCAGCGCGATGGCAATCTGATACTGATCCATCGCGTCGTCATCTTTAATGTACTGCTCCTGCTTGCCCTTCTTCACCTTGTACAGCGGTGGCTGCGCGATGTAGACGTGGCCACGCTCGATGATTTCCGGCATCTGGCGATAGAAGAAGGTCAGCAGCAGCGTACGGATGTGCGAACCATCGACGTCCGCATCGGTCATGATGATGATGCTGTGATAGCGCAACTTGTCCGGGTTGTACTCATCGCGGCCGATACCGCAGCCCAGTGCGGTGATCAGCGTGGCGACTTCCTGTGAAGAGAGCATTTTGTCGAAACGCGCTTTCTCCACGTTAAGGATTTTACCTTTCAGCGGCAGAATCGCCTGATTCTTACGGTTACGTCCCTGCTTGGCGGAACCGCCTGCAGAGTCACCCTCCACCAGGTAGATTTCAGACAGCGCCGGATCGCGCTCCTGACAGTCCGCCAGCTTGCCCGGCAGGCCCGCCAGGTCCAGCGCGCCTTTACGGCGGGTCATTTCACGTGCACGACGTGCGGCTTCACGCGCACGCGCGGCATCGATAATTTTGCCGACCACGATTTTGGCGTCAGACGGATTTTCCAGCAGGTATTCGCTCAGCAGTTCGTTCATCTGCTGTTCCACCGCCGATTTCACCTCGGAAGAGACCAGCTTGTCTTTGGTCTGAGAAGAGAATTTCGGATCCGGCACCTTGACCGAAACCACTGCCACCAGCCCTTCACGCGCGTCGTCACCGGTAGCGCTGACTTTGGCTTTTTTGCTGTAACCTTCTTTATCCATGTAGGCGTTGAGCGTACGCGTCATCGCCGCGCGGAAACCGGCAAGGTGCGTTCCGCCGTCGCGCTGCGGAATATTGTTGGTGAAGCAGTAGATGTTTTCCTGGAAACCGTCGTTCCACTGCAGCGCAACTTCGACGCCGATACCGTCTTTTTCGGTGGAGAAGTAGAACACATTCGGGTGAATCGGGTTCTTGTTGCGGTTGAGATATTCAACGAACGCTTTGATACCACCTTCGTAGTGGTAGTGATCGTTTTTATCGTCGCGCTTGTCTTCCAGGCGAATCGACACGCCGGAGTTGAGGAATGACAGCTCGCGCAGACGCTTCGCCAGGATTTCATATTCAAAATCGGTGACGTTGGTGAACGTATCGTGGCTCGGCCAGAAACGCACGCGCGTACCGGTAGCGTCGGTATCGCCGGTCACCGCCAGCGGCGCCTGCGGCACACCGTGCACGTAGGTTTGCTGATGCACTTTGCCGTCGCGACGAATGGTCAGTTCCAGCTTCTGCGACAGGGCGTTCACCACCGATACGCCGACGCCGTGCAGACCACCAGAGACTTTATAGGAGTTGTCATCAAACTTACCGCCGGCGTGCAGTACGGTCATGATCACTTCGGCGGCAGAAACGCCCTCTTCCGGGTGAATACCGGTCGGAATACCACGGCCGTCATCCTGCACGGAGACAGAGTTGTCGGCATGGATGGTGACCACGATATCACTACAGTGGCCGGCGAGCGCTTCGTCGATGGCGTTATCCACGACCTCGAATACCATGTGATGCAGACCGGTGCCGTCATCCGTATCGCCGATGTACATACCCGGGCGTTTGCGTACCGCATCAAGCCCTTTCAGGACTTTGATACTTGAGGAGTCATAAGAATTCGACATCAACGTTTCTCGCTCATTTAATCTTCAGGTTGAACCGCTATTTTACCCTGTTCCACGCGGAACATCTTGCCCTTTTCGTCACTCATATCGATTACATGCTCGACACCAATGGCGCTGACAAACACCTGAGCCTGCGTGGCTTTCAGGCGTTCCGCCAGCAGGCGACGACGGGTGTCATCCAGCTCGGAGGCGAAGTCGTCAATCAGGTATAAACAGCGACGTCCGCTGCTGCGCGTCAGGTACTCGCCCTGCGCTAACCGCAACGCACACATCAGCAGCTTTAACTGACCGCGTGAGAGTAAATCTTCCACCGGCGTGCCTTCAGCACGAATCCGAAAATCGGCTTTGTGCGGACCGCTGGCGGTGTAGGTGAGCGCACGATCGCGCTCGAAGTTGCGCTCCAGCAGCTCGCCGAAGTCGCTCTCTTTGTCCCAGCCACGCTGGAAGGAGAAGCTCAGCGCAAACTCCGGTAAAAACTGGCTGCAGGTGACGGTGATTTCGCTGGCAATGGCTGCGCTGTATTCAGCGCGCCAGGCGCTGATCTGTTCTGCCAGCGGCACCAGCTCCTGATCCCATGGCCGGATCTGGCTGTAGCGCGCGACCTGGCGCAGCGCCGCGTTGCGCTGTTTCAGCAGGCGACGCAGATTGCTCCAGGCCAGAAAGAAACCGGGATAAGCATGAAAGCAGCCCCAGTCGATGTAGGCTCTACGGTATTTGGGGCCGCCGTTGAGCAAAGTAAACCCCTCTGGCGTAATCAGCTGCATCGGCAGCAGCTGCGCCAGCTCGGCGACTTTGTGGCCGTCGCTGCCGTCGATGCGGACTTTGCTGTCGCCGGCGCGGTTTTTACTCAGGCCGACCGCCAGCTCGCGCTCGCTGCCTTCAATCCGCCCGTGCAACACAAACGCGTCCTGATCGTGACGAATTACGCGTCCGGCCTGCAAACTGCGGAATGCACGGCCGTGACCCAGCGTATAAATCGCCTCCAGCACGCTGGTTTTACCGCTGCCGTTGGCGCCCACGAGAAAATTAAAGCCCGGCGCCAGCGTGAGATCGGCCTGCTCGATATTACGAAAATCTTTAATCAGGAGGCGGGTTAAAGCCATGAATCAATCCAGCCAGAGGGGGTTGCCTAACATTAACAATCCAGGCCGTTGGCGGCGCAGGCAGTCTGGCCACGGCCAGCGCGCAGGCCCTGGGAGCATACTGAAGTATGTGACCAGGGGCGAGCACTGCCCGGGACCAGAATGGCAAGTAAGCCAGGCCGATATTTTCTATTACAAACGCATGGGCATAACGACGTAGGCCGCAGCCGGACTGGCTACATCTTCAATCTGCACGCTGGAAACCGAATCCGTCAGCAGCAGACGCACGTTTTCGCACTTCAGCGCGTTCAGCACATCCAGCACGTAGCTGACGTTAAAGCCAATCTCCAGCTCGGTGCCGCTGTACGACACATCCAGCATCTCTTCCGCCTCTTCCTGCTCCGGGTTATTAGCGGTGATGCGCAGCTGATTTTCGGTGATATAGATGCGAACGCCGCGGAACTTTTCGTTCGACAGGATTGCCGCGCGGGCAAAAGCCTGTTTCAGCAGATCGCAGCCCGCTTCCAGCGCTTTGTCAGGATTCTTCGGCAATACGCGGCGATAATCCGGGAAACGGCCATCAACCAGCTTCGACGTAAAGATAAAGTCGCCGACATGCGCGCGAATGTTGCTGCTGCCAATCTGCACCTGCAGCGGCGTCTCACCGCCGTCCAGCAGACGAACCAGCTCAATCACACCTTTACGCGGTACGATCACCGAATGGTTCGGCAGCGCCTGTCCGACAGGCATCGAACAGACTGCCAGGCGATGGCCGTCAGTAGCAACGGTGCGCAGCTCTTCGCCTTCGGTCTCAAACAGCATGCCGTTGAGATAGTAACGCACATCCTGATGCGCCATGGAGAACTGCGTGGCTTCAATCAGGCGTTTGAGCGTGGCCTGCGGCAACGTGAATTCCACTTCGCTCTGCCAGTCGTCGAGATTCGGGAAGTCGCTGGCTGGAAGCGTCGACAGCGAAAAGCGGCTGCGGCCGGAGCGCACCAGCATGCGGTCACCTTCCAGCGTCAGACTGATCTCTGCGCCTTCAGGCAGACCACGGCAGATATCAAGAAACTTACGCGCCGGCACGGTGGTCGCGCCCGGTTCGTGCGGCTGGGTCAGCGCCACGCGCGCCACCATCTCCATCTCAAGATCGGTACCGGTCAGCAGCAGCGTGCCTTCATTCACCTGCAGCAGTAAATTTCCGAGGATCGGCAGCGTCGGGCGTCCGCCAAGCGGGCCACTCACCTGTTGCAGCGGCTTCAGCAACTGCTCACGTTCAACAATAAATTTCATATGCGTCAGGAAGATAATGTTCGAATGAGGTTAGAGAAATCTTCTTTGATGTCGTGGCTCTCTTCACGCAGCTGCTCGATTTTACGGCAGGCATGAAGCACGGTGGTATGGTCACGGCCACCAAACGCATCGCCAATTTCCGGCAGGCTGTGGTTGGTGAGCTCTTTGGCCATCGCCATCGCCATTTGACGCGGACGCGCTACCGAGCGCGAACGGCGCTTCGACAGCAAATCCGCCACTTTAATTTTGTAGTACTCGGCCACCGTCTTCTGGATGTTGTCGATGGTCACCAGCTTTTCCTGCAGTGCCAGCAGGTCGCGCAGCGCTTCGCGCACAAAATCGATGGTAATGGCACGCCCGGTAAAGTTGGCATTGGCAATCACACGATTCAGTGCCCCTTCCAGCTCACGCACGTTAGAGCGCAGACGCTTGGCAATAAAGAAGGCCACTTCGCCCGGCAGACGGATGTCGTTTTCGTCCGCCTTTTTCATCAGGATCGCGACACGCGTCTCCAGCTCAGGCGGCTCGATCGCCACGGTTAATCCCCAGCCAAAGCGTGATTTCAGACGATCTTCCACCCCGTTGATCTCTTTCGGGTAACGATCCGAGGTCAGGATGATCTGCTGATTACCTTCCAGCAGCGCGTTGAAGGTGTGGAAAAACTCTTCCTGCGAGCGCTCTTTATTGGCAAAGAACTGAATATCATCGATCAGCAACGCGTCCACCGAACGGTAGTAGCGCTTAAACTCCTCGATGGCGTTGTTCTGCAGCGCTTTCACCATATCCTGCACGAAGCGTTCAGAGTGCATATAAACCACTTTGGCATTCGGCTTGCGCGCGATGATGCCGTTGCCCACCGCGTGCAGCAGGTGCGTTTTGCCGAGGCCGGTGCCGCCATACAGGAACAGCGGGTTATAAGCGCCACCAGGATTATCCGCCACCTGACGTGCCGCCGCGCGCGCCAGCTGGTTGGACTTACCCTCAACGAAGTTGTCGAAGTTGTGGCGGTTATTCACGTTCGAGCGGTAGGTCACATCAGCCGGTGCCGGAACCGAATCCCAGCTCGGGCGCAGCGGCTGTGCCGGTGCCGGACGATTCTCAGCCGGTGCGGGCGCGCTGACGCTGCTGGCCATGGCGGGTTGCGTAGCAGCCACCGGCGCAACCGGGCGCGTGCCGACCTCAAAACGCAGCAGCGGCACGTTCGCACCGCAGAATTCATTCAGCAGCCCATTGATACTATTGAGATATTTATCCCGAACCCAGTCGAGTACAAACCGATTTGGTGCATACAAGGCCAGCGTATTGTCGTTCAATTCAGCCTGCAGCGGACGAATCCACATGCTGAATTCGGTGGCAGGAAGCTCATCCTGCAAACGGGCAAGACACTGTTGCCAAAGCGTAAGTGACACGGCGGACTCCACTCGTACAAAATCGATAAGAATTTCAGGCGCTAATAATAGAAACTGTCTTTTTTGACACAGGCGGTCAGAAAGCGCCTGCGACCGCTATCCGCGGTAGTCATCCCCGGCGATCGCAAGGAGGATCGTCAGCGGAAGGGCGGATCATAGCGCAAAGCGCCTCAGAGATCTTCCCTTTCTACACAGTTTTGATCCATTTTATCCACAGGGTGTCCAGGCATGCATCAGTTTACGCCGTCTGCGGAAAAAGCGAGCGGGGATCAGGCTGAAAGCGAGAAATTTTCCACCGCGCTCGCATTTTTGCCGTTACGATCGGCGCGGCGATCGCAAGAAGATCCTGGACGATCCTTGCGCTTTCCTTTATAGCCCGTATAATTCCCCACCCGGCATTGGCGCGTGAAGCTTTGATGCCCGGAATTAGCGGGCTGTATCAGAGTTTTCAGGTCTCGCGCCCAGCGAAGTAAATTGACTCCGGACTGTACAATTATTACAATCCCGCCTCTTTATTAAAGACACATTGAGGCGTCGGTCGTTTTACTGGCCCGAAAACGCGTCACCCAGTGAAATTTTTCAAGTTTAGGTAGAAATCGCCATGAAACGCACTTTTCAACCGTCCGTACTGAAGCGCAACCGTTCTCACGGCTTCCGTGCTCGTATGGCTACTAAAAATGGTCGTCAGGTTCTGGCACGTCGTCGTGCTAAAGGCCGTGCTCGTCTGACCGTTTCTAAGTAATAAAAGCTAACCCTCGTGGTTAAGCTCGCATTTCCCAGGGAGTTACGTTTGTTAACTCCCGCTCATTTCACTTTCGTCTTCCAGCAACCTCTTCGGGCTGGCACGCCGCAAATCACCATCCTCGGCCGCCTTAATTCGCTGGGGCATCCCCGCATCGGTCTTACCGTCGCCAAGAAGCACGTGAAACGCGCCCATGAACGCAACCGGATCAAGCGATTGACCCGCGAAAGCTTTCGTTTGCGTCAACACGAGCTGCCGCCGATGGATTTTGTCATCGTGGCGAAAAAAGGGATTGCTGACCTCGATAACCGTGCACTGACGGAAGCGTTGGAGAAATTATGGCGTCGTCACTGTCGCCTGGCGCGCGGCTCCTGATCGCCCTGATACGCGTTTATCAACGCGCCATCAGCCCACTGCTGGGACCTCATTGCCGGTTCCATCCCACCTGCTCGCAGTATGGGGTGGAAGCTGTACGCCGCTTCGGCATGTTAAAAGGCAGTTGGTTGACGATTAAACGCGTATTAAAATGCCACCCTTTGAACCCGGGTGGCGACGATCCGGTGCCGCCAAAAACCTTTGATACCAGAGAACATTAACGATGGATTCGCAACGCAATCTCTTTCTCATCGCTTTTCTGTTCGTGTCTTTTATGATCTGGCAAGCCTGGCAGACGGACCACGCTCCGCAGCCACAGCAGACCCAGACCACGCAGAACACAAGCAGCGCAGCGGGTGATGCCGCCACTTCCGGCGTGCCGGCTAGCGGCCAGGGCAAAACGATCACCGTTAAGACTGATGTCCTGTCACTCAACATTAATACCCGCGGCGGTGATATCGAGCAGGCACAGCTGCTGACTTACCCGGACAAACTGGGTTCAGACGCACCGTTCCAGCTGCTGGAAACCACTCCGGCCTTCGTTTATCAGGCGCAGAGCGGCTTAACCGGCCGTAACGGTCCGGATAACCCGAACAACGGCGCACGTCCGCTGTATACCGCTTCCCAGGATCACTTCGAGATGGCCGATGGCCAGACCGAGCTGCGCGTGCCGCTGAGCTGGACCGGTGAGAACGGCGTGGTTTACACCAAAACCTTCGTGTTCAAACGTGGCGAATTCGCGGTTAACGTTGACTACAACATCAATAACGCCTCGCAGCAGCCGCTGGAAGTGGCGATGTTTGGTCAGCTGAAGCAGACGATCGATCTGCCGAAGCATCGCGATACCGGCAGCAATAACTTTGCGCTGCACACTTTCCGTGGTGCCGCTTACTCGACCAGCGATGCGAAGTATGAAAAATACAAATTCGATACCATCGCTGATAACGAGAACCTGAACACCACCACCAGCAACGGCTGGGTGGCGATGCTGCAGCAGTACTTTGCGACCGCATGGGTGCCGCGCACTCAGGGTAACAATACGCTGTACACCAGCAATCTCGGCAATGGTGTGGCGGCAATCGGCTATAAGTCGGCGCCTGTGACCATCGCCGCCGGCGCACAGCAGGATCTCGGTGCCACTCTGTGGGTCGGTCCGGAAATCCAGGACAAAATGGCCGCTATCGCGCCGCACCTCGATCTGACCGTGGATTACGGCTGGCTGTGGTTCATCTCTCAGCCGCTGTTTAAGCTGCTGAAGTTCCTGCACAGCTTTATCGGTAACTGGGGCTTCTCCATTATCGTTATCACCTTCATCGTGCGTGGCATCATGTACCCGCTGACCAAAGCGCAGTACACCTCGATGGCCAAGATGCGTATGCTGCAGCCGAAGATTCAGGCCATGCGTGAGCGTCTGGGTGATGATAAGCAGAAGCAGAGCCAGGAGATGATGGCGCTGTATAAGGCGGAGAAAGTGAACCCGCTGGGCGGCTGTCTGCCACTGGTTATCCAGATGCCAATCTTCCTGGCGCTGTACTACATGCTGTCCGGTTCCGTTGAACTGCGTCATGCTCCGTTTGTACTGTGGATCCATGACCTGTCTGCGCAGGACCCGTACTATATTCTGCCGGTCATCATGGGTATCACCATGTTCTTCATTCAGAAGATGTCACCGACCACCGTGACCGATCCGATGCAGCAGAAGATCATGACTTACATGCCGGTTATCTTTACCGTGTTCTTCCTGTGGTTCCCGTCAGGTCTGGTGCTGTACTACATCGTCAGCAACCTGGTAACCATTCTCCAGCAGCAGCTGATTTATCGCGGGCTGGAAAAGCGTGGTTTACACAGCCGCGACAAGAAGAAAGCGTAACGCCCGGCAACGCTGAGCAGGACGCAACATCTCCAGGGGCGGCATTTATGCCGCCCTGTTTTTTTTGGAAGAAGGTACTTATGAGCCACAGTGACACTATTGTTGCCCAGGCGACGCCTCCCGGCCGTGGTGGCGTCGGTATTCTGCGTATTTCCGGTGGCAAAGCCGCTGAGGTGGCGCAGGCCGTGCTGGGCAAGCTGCCGAAGCCGCGCTACGCCGACTATCTGCCCTTTAACGATGCTGATGGCAGCGTGCTGGATCAGGGCATCGCGCTGTGGTTCCCGGGTCCGAACTCCTTTACCGGCGAAGATGTGCTGGAACTGCAGGGCCACGGCGGTCCGGTGATTCTCGATCTGCTGCTGAAGCGCATCGTGGCGCTGCCGGGTGTGCGCATTGCGCAGCCGGGCGAGTTCTCGGAACGCGCCTTTCTGAATGACAAGCTCGACCTGGCGCAGGCAGAAGCAATTGCCGATCTGATTGATGCCAGCTCCGAGCAGGCCGCCCGCTCCGCCGTCAACTCGCTGCAGGGTGCCTTTTCACTGCGCGTTAATGCGTTAGTGGAAGCACTTACTCACCTGCGCATCTATGTAGAAGCGGCGATTGATTTTCCGGATGAGGAGATCGACTTCCTTTCCGACGGCAAAATCGAAGCGCAGCTTAATGCGGTGATCGGCGATCTCAACGGCGTGCGCGCCGAAGCGCGTCAGGGCAGCCTGCTGCGTGAAGGGATGAAAGTGGTGATTGCCGGTCGTCCCAACGCCGGGAAATCGAGCCTGCTCAACGCACTGGCCGGACGCGAAGCGGCGATTGTGACGGATATCGCCGGCACCACGCGTGACGTGCTGCGCGAGCACATCCACATCGATGGCATGCCGCTGCACATCATCGATACCGCCGGTTTGCGTGAAGCCAGCGACGAAGTGGAACGTATCGGCATTGAACGCGCCTGGCAGGAGATTGAGCAGGCGGATCGCGTCCTGTTCATGGTAGATGGCACCACGACTGACGCCACTGAAGCCGCCGCCATCTGGCCTGATTTCGTGGCGCGCTTACCGGCTGCGTTGCCGATTACCGTGGTACGTAATAAAGCGGACATGACCGGTGAAACGCTGGGCCTGACAGAAGTAAATGGCCACTCACTTATTCGCCTGTCGGCGCGCACCGGTGCTGGCGTCGATACGCTGCGCGAGCACCTGAAACAGAGCATGGGCTTCGCTGGCAATATGGAAGGCGGCTTCCTCGCGCGTCGCCGCCATCTGCAGGCGCTGGAGTTAGCAGCCACTCACTTACAGCAGGGCAAAGATCAGCTGCTGGGAGCCTGGGCGGGCGAACTGCTGGCCGAAGAGCTGCGGCTGGCGCAGCAGGCGCTGAGCGAAATCACCGGCGAGTTTACCTCCGACGACCTGCTGGGCCGGATTTTCTCCAGCTTTTGTATTGGTAAGTAAAACAAACCTTTATATTAATGGCTGGCGGCGTCTCTACCGTTCGTCAGCCACTCCACGCTGTTCTTCCCGGTATTAACCCGCGTTAACCCCCAGTTCACTACCGCCAGTTGCGCGTGAAGCCGGGATTACCTGTGATAGCGGGTAAACCTTGATTCACACGCAATAGCGTGTAATGGTATCACGGTTGCCAGACTGGAGCGCCGCTATGAAAATCACCAGCGCCAAACAATTAAGTTCTTATCTCAAAGATAGAAGACTCACAGAGTCACTCTCGCAAGCGAAAGTCGCCAGCAAAATTGGGATTCGTCAGGATACCGTCTCGAGCTTTGAGCTACAGCCAGAAACCACCCGACTGGACACGCTGTTTCGTATTCTCGCTGCTCTGGATCTGGAAATGGAGATAAAACCCCGTGGTTTGCCATCGGCCAAACAGGACCCGGACGGCTGGAAGGAAGAGTGGTGATGACAGAACTGGATGTCTACATGAACGGCTATCGGACAGGCGTTTTCAGCAGGGCAGAAACCGGTGCACACACCTTCAGATATTATGAGAGCTGGCTGAATCAGCCGGGTAGCCGACCGATATCCCTCTCCATGCCTTTGCGCCACCAGCCTTACAAGGGCGCGGAGGTCTATAACTTTTTTGATAACCTGCTGCCTGATAACCCTGAAATTCGCGCACGTATTCTGTCTCGCTATCAGGCCAGCTCCACCCAGCCCTTTGACTTACTCGCAAAGGTCGGCAGCGACACCATTGGTGCGCTGCAATTGTTACCGCCTGACAGTAAACCGCACACTGTCCGAACGATCGATTACCGCAGGTTAAGCGATAGCGAACTGGAAAAAATCCTTTCAGGCTATCAGTCAGGCGCACCGCTTGGCATGCTGGAAGAGCTGACTGATTTTCGTATTTCACTGGCTGGCGCGCAGGAGAAAACGGCGCTGTTACGCATTAATCAACAATGGTGCCTGCCGCAGGGTAATACGCCCACCACCCATATTTTAAAATTGCCGATTGGCAATATTCAGAGCCATTCTCATCGCATCGATCTTTCAGATAGCGTGGAGAATGAGTGGCTTTGTACGCTGATTGCCAGAGAATTTGGCCTGGCAGTTCCCTCTTGCTTTATCGTAAACACCGGGAAAATTAAAGCACTGGCCGTGGAGCGGTTTGATCGGCGTTATGCGTCGGATGGACAGTGGATCATGCGGTTACCCCAGGAAGATTTTTGTCAGGTGCTGAATGTACCCGCGGCAGGAAAATATGAAAGCCACGGCGGCCCGGGCATTTCTGCGATTATGGATTATCTCCTGAATTCAGTTAATGCAGAACAGGATCGATATGATTTCATGAAAGCTCAGGTCCTGTTTTGGCTGCTGGCGGCCACCGATGGCCATGCCAAAAACTTTTCCATTTTTATCGAAGCGGAAGGACGTTTTCGCCTGACGCCGTTTTACGACATTCTTTCCGTTTATCCCGTGATTGGCGGTGCGGGATTACACATTCGTGATGCAAAGCTGGCAATGGGACTGAACGGGAGCAAAGGCCGGAAAGCCGCCATCGAACACATTTTTCCCCGCCATTTTATAGAAACCGCAAAAACGACAAAATTTGCCCTGACGGCGATGGCACATATCCTCGATGAGTTCAGAGCCAGGACGCCAGAAGTGATCCAACGCGTGCAGGAGCAAATCCCTGCAGCCTTCCCGTTACGCGTGAGCCAGACCATCCTCAATGGCTTTAAGGCGCGGGCCGCGCGTCTTCAGCAGTAAACGTTCAACGGTTGTCATGCGTGTTTGTTATTTGGCGCGCCCTCGCCTTTGTCGTATAACGGTTGAGGGTCGCCGCGTAAACGCAGCGGCCACATCCATTATTTATGCTAAAAATCAGGCGCAGGTTGTTGCCTGAACAGGAGAGAAACATGAGTACACCGCTCGACAGCGTGGCGCTGAACGCGCTGTTTACTGAAGCCCGCACCCATAGCTACTGGCAGGATAAACCGATTTCGCAGGAGGTGCTGAAGCAGCTCTATGCGCTGACGGCGCTGGGGCCGACCTCAGCCAACTGCTCGCCGGGCCGCTTTGTGTTCGTGACGTCTCAGGAAGGTAAAGAGAAGCTGAAACCGGCGCTCTCCTCAGGCAATGTAGATAAGACCATGGCGGCACCGGTGACGGTGATTGTGGCGTGGGATCCGACCTTTTATGAAGCACTGCCAAAACTGTTCCCGCATGGCGATGCACGCAGCTGGTTTACCAGCAGCCCGGATTTGGCCAAAGAGACCGCGTTTCGCAACAGCAGCCTGCAGGCGGGCTATCTGATTCTGGCGGCCCGCTCGCTGGGACTGGATGCCGGCCCGATGTCCGGTTTTGATCCGGCTAAAGTTAACGCCGCGTTCTTCAGCGAAAATAACTGGCAGGTCAACTTACTGATCAACCTTGGCTATGGCGAAGCCAGTAAGCTGCATCCGCGCCTGCCGCGTCTGAGCTTTGACGAAGCCAGCAAATTTGCCTGATACGTTAAGCCGCGCAGCCGCACGACGCGCTGCGCCATGACTTAGCCCAGCGAGTGAAAACCGCTGTTGAAGTAGACCATCGGCGCTGTCGCTTCGCCCGGCAGCGCAATACCCACGATACGCGCCAGCAGCACGCTGTGGGTGTTCCACTCCACCGTTTTTTCCAGCTGACAGTCGAAGCTCACCAGCGCATCAGCCAGCACGGGCGCGCCCGTATTAAGGGTTTGCCATTCACCACTCTGGAAACGCTCAGCGCGGCGCGTCGGCGAGCTGAACTGCGCGCACAGGTCATCGTGCTGCTCGCGCAGAACGTTCACGGCAAAGTAGCCCGCCTGCAGAATGGCATCGTGGCTTGATGCGCTGCGGTTAACGCAGACCAGCAGGCTGGGCGGTTCCGCTGCCAGCGAGCTGACCGAGGTGGCGATCAGCCCGAACTTTTCTCCGCTGGATGAGGTGGTCACCAGCGAGACACCGGCAGTGAGACGGCGCATGCCGTGACGAAATTCATCCAGCGAGATCGATTCCTGGCGAGCAAGAGAGGTAACAGACATAACAACTCCGACGTGCATGGTTTGCGATGCGCACGATTGGCAGATAGGTGAATAATTTAAGCACTTCATTGTGCAGCTCTTTCCTGTCCAAATCCTACACCACATCCGCCGCTTCGGCACCCCATCCGACACCAATGTGCAAAAGCCTCATATTCAATTGCAGCTCATGGCAATGAGATTCGCCTCGTCCTTATCTGAATTTACTGGCTATCCAGCGTAAGTCGGATGCAAACCCATGAGAAAATTCTTACAATAGCCCTGATGATTATCCGACCATTTTCACGGAGCGACAGATGGCTAGTCATTTTGTTCGTTGGGTGGTTAACCCGCCCCTCACCCCAGAGACCATGCGGGTTCCACAGGATGTGATGACCAGCGCCGGGCACCTGCCTGATAAGCGCCGTGGCCGCTTTCTTGCCGCACGCGCGCTGCTGGCCCAGCTGATGCTGCGCGTCTATGGTATTCGTGACCTGCCGCCGCTGATCGCCAGCAGCAGCGGTCGTCCCTGCTTTGCCGATCCTAATCTGCCTGACTTCAGTATCTCCTATGCCGGTAATATGGTCGGCGTGCTGCTGGCGGAAGAAGGCGGGCGCGCTGGCCTGGATATGGAAATCGTTCGGGCGCATAGCCGTCAGGCGCAGGATGCCCTTACGCAGGGGCTGTCATCGGGTGAAAAGGCGTGGATTAACGCCCAGCAGGATTTTATGGAAGCGGTGACGCAGATCTGGACGCTACGCCAGAGCATCCTCAAACTGACCGGCGAAGCCAACAGCGGTATTGATGCACTGCGGCTGCATCCGGCGGCCGGCCGGCTGCGATCCAGCGTCTATCCCGATATTCAGGCAGTGTGTGATGCCGAGCCGACGCTGGTATGGTCCTGCGCGCTGTCGCCCGGCACTGAGCGTTTACGGCTGTGGGAGATTGATGCGCAGCAGCAGTGGCAGTCGCTGCGCGATGTGGAGATGAGCAAACCCAACATCGGGCCGCGCACCCTGCGCCTCACCAGCCTGCCCGGCGAGCGTGTCGCCAGTCAGCCGGAAGTCAGGCATCCCGGATAACCAGGCCGCACCCGCGGCCTGTTGCGTTTAGTGCCCGTCGATAAAAGCGATTTTCAGCACAAACAGCAACGCCACCACCACCACGCACGGGCTGATTTCACGCCAGCGTCCGGTACCGAGTTTCATCACGCAGTAAGAGATAAAACCGAGCGCAATACCTTCGGTGATCGAGAAGCTGAACGGCATCATCGCCGCCGTGACAAATGCCGGCACCGCTTCGGTGAGATCGTCCCAGCGCACGCGCGCCAGCGAAGCCGTCATCAGTACGCCAACATAAATCAGCGCGCCGGCCGCCGCATAGGCGGGCACCATAGCAGCCAGCGGCGACAGGAACATCACCAGCAGGAACAGGATGCCGGTCACTACCGCCATCAGGCCGGTACGGCCACCAATCGCCACGCCGGATGAGCTTTCGATGTACGCCGTCACCGAAGAGGTGCCGATCAGCGAACCGGTGACGGAGCTGATGCTATCCACGTACAGCGCCTGTTTCATGCGCGGAAAAGTACCTTTCTCATCGGTCAGGCCCGCTTTATCGGTTACGCCAATCAGCGTACCGGATGAGTCAAACAGATTGACCAGCATGAAGGCGAAGATCACGCCCGCCATGCTCACGTTGAACGCGCCTTTGATATCGACCTGGCCGACCACCGAGGTGATGGCCGGCGGCGCGGCGAACAGCCCGGTAAACTTCACGTCGCCCAGCAGCAGACCGATCGCGGTGGTCACTACAATAGAAACCAGCACCGCCGCGTGGATATTGCGCGACGCCAGAATCGCAATGATAAAGAAGCCGAGCGCGCCGAGCAGCACGTTGTGCGAGGCCAGGTTGCCGACGGTCACGATGGTGTCCGCGTTGGGCACAATAATACCGGCGTTTTTCAGCCCCATCATGGCGATGAACAGACCAATACCGGCGGTGATGCCCACGCGCAGGCTGAGCGGAATATTGGCGATCATCCAGTAGCGTACGCGCAGCAGCGTCAGGATCAGCAGCCCCAGCGCACCCCAGAAGATTGCACCCATGCCAACCTGCCACGAGTAGCCCATAGCACCCACCACCACAAAGGCAAAGAAGGCGTTGAGGCCCATGGCCGGTGCCAGCGCCACCGGCAGATTGGCCACCAGCCCCATCAGGATGCTGCCGAACGCAGCAATCACGCAGGTGGTAACAAACACCGCCTGGGTGTCCATGCCTGCGGCACCAAGAATCTGCGGGTTAACGAAGACGATGTACACCATCGTCAGGAAAGTAGTGAAACCGGCAATCACTTCGGTGCGCGCGGTGGTTCCGTGTTCCTGCAGCCTGAAAATACGCTGCAAAAGGCCCTGCTCGTTCATTTCGCTGTTCCGATGAAAAATTTATCGCCGCGTATCCTATAGACTTTAGCGCCGCAAAACACTGATTTTTCGCAACCGGTTGCCTGGGGTCGCTTTCTGCGCTGAGTGCGCTAGAGTGACAGCTTGTTGTTTACTAAAAGGATGAGGTGCGATGTCAGTTGAATGTATCTTTTTTGATTGCGACGGCACGCTGGTCGACAGCGAAGTGATCTGCACGCAGTCCTACGTCAACACCTTTGCCCGTTACGGTATCGAACTCTCGCTGCAGCAGATGTTTGAGCAGTACAAAGGGGTGAAGCTTTACGACATCATCCGCGATGTGACGGCACAGCATCAGGTGACGCTGCCGCTGGCTGAGGTGGAGAGTGCCTACCGCGCGGAAGTGGCGCGCCTGTTTGATCTTGATCTGCAGCCGATTGCCGGCGCCAGAGCGCTGGTGGAGCGCGTGAAGGTGCCGATGTGCGTGGTGTCGAACGGTACGGTGAAGAAGATGGAGCATTCACTGGGGCTGACCGGCATGCTGCCGTATCTGAGCGGACGCCTGTACAGTGGCTATGACATTAATCACTGGAAACCGGATCCGGAGCTGATGTATCACGCGGCGGAACAGATGCAGGTGCCGATTGAAAAGTGCATTCTGGTGGATGATTCAGAGGCTGGCGCGCGGGCTGGCATCGCCGCTGGCATACCGGTGTTTTACTACTGTGCCGATGCACACAATCCGGTGATTGATCACCCGCTGGTGACGCGTTTTGACGATATGGCGCAGCTGCCAGCGCTGTGGCGTGCACGTGGCTGGGATCTGGTCAGGTAAGTGCGCGCAGCCCCCTCATCCCAGCCTTCTCCCGCCAGCGGGAGAAGGGGCCGATCGAGCGGGTGTTAAGGTGAAGCACAGGTTTGTAAAACCGCACTGAACGGTTCCCTCTCCCGTTTGCGGGAGAGGGTTAGGGTGAGGGGAAAAAATCACCCAATCGCGCCCAGCGAATCCTCATTGCCCTGGCTTTTTGGCAGCAGGAACAGCGTAGCGACAATATCCAGCAGATAAATCAGCGCCAGCAGCGTAATCGCAGCGGTGAACGAAATATGCGTGGCCAGCATGCCGATCACCAGCGGACCGAAACCGCCGACGCCGCGGCCGAGGTTGAACAGCACGTTCTGCGCGGTGGCGCGCGCCTGCGGTGGGAAAGTGTCCGATATCAGCGCGCCGTAGCCGCCAATCATGCCGTTAACAAACATCCCCATGATGGCACCGGTAAACAGCATCACCGTCGGGTCGCGCAGCTGGGCGTAAACCACCACCATCGCCACGGCGCCAAACTGGTACAGCAGGAAAATCTTCCAGCGCGCAAAGCGGTCCGCCAGCACGCCGAACAGCCAGATGCCGAACGTCATGCCCACTACCGTAACGGCCGTCCACAGGCCGGATTTGGTCAGGCTGAAGCCGAAGCTGGAAGAGAGATAGCTTGGCATCCAGATCATCAGGCCGTAATAACCGAAATTCTGCACCGAACAAAGAATCAGAATGCCGAGGCTGGCTTTGCTGGTGGCGCGATCGGCAAACAGCAGTTTAATGCGCGCGGAAAAGGAGAGCTGCGGAGTTTTTTCCACATGGCGGGTGAAGGCTTCCGGCTCGCCCATGCTGCGGCGAATCACAAACGACACCAGCGCCGGCAGCAGGCCAACCAGGAACATACCGCGCCAGCCAATCACGCTCAGCAGCGGCGGCGTGATAAAGGCCGCCAGCAATACGCCGAGCTGCCAGCCGATACCCACCCACGCCGAGGCGCGGTTGCGCTTCTCCTTCGGCCAGGCTTCGGCAATCAGCGCCATGCCGATGCCAAACTCACCGCCCAGCCCCATGCCCGCCAGCGTACGATACGCCAGCAGATCCCAGTAGCCCTGCGCCACGGCGCACAGCCCGGTGAACAGCGAGAACATCAGGATCGTCACGGTCAGAATGCGGATGCGGCCGTAGCGATCGCTCAGATGACCAAACACAATGCCGCCGACCACCGCGCCGATCAGCGTCCAGGTCACCAGCGAACCGGCCTGCGACGCATCCAGCGCCAGCGACACGCTGATCGCCGGCAGCATAAATCCCAGAATCAGCAGATCAAATCCATCCATGGCATAGCCGCTGACGGCAGCCACCATTGCTTTCGCCGGCGTAACGGCGGTTTTGTTGTTATTTGCAGAGGACATAAAACAGCACCTGGCAGAAAAATGTGCGCCAAGTATAAAGAGAGCGGCAGGTTGAGAACAGGCAGAAATCAAGCGCACTGCCTGTCAGCCTCAGCGCTAACAGGCAGTCATCACGTCAATCAGGAGGGTTTATTACTGCCGTCGTCGCCCGACAGCAGTTCATCCAGCTTGTCACCGCCCACGTGACGGAAATCCTGACCTTTCACGAAATAGAAGATAATTTCGCAGATGTTCTGGCAGCGGTCACCGATGCGCTCGATGGCGCGCGCGCAGAACAGCGCGGTGAGCACGCTGGGAATGGTGCGCGGATCTTCCATCATGTAGGTCATCAGCTGGCGCACAATGCCTTCGTACTCTTTATCCACCTTTTTGTCTTCGCGGTAGATCTTGATGGCTTCGTTGAGATCCATGCGCGCGAAGGCATCCAGCACGTCGTGCAGCATCTGCACGGTGTGATGCCCGAGCGACTCAAGGCTCACCAGCAGCGGCAGGTGCTGCTGACCGAACTTCTCCAGCGCGGTACGGCTGATCTTCTCCGCCACGTCGCCGATGCGTTCCAGCTCCGAAATGGTTTTGATGATCGCCATCACCAGACGCAGGTCGCTGGCGGTAGGCTGACGCTTGGCGATGATGCGCACACAGGCTTCATCAATCTCCACTTCCATCATGTTGACCTTCTGGTCACCGTCGATCACCCGGCGCGCCAGTTCGCCATCCTGGTTATGCATCGCGGTGATGGCATCGGTAAGCTGCTGCTCCACCATGCCACCCATGATCATCACCTGGGTACGAATGTGCTCCAGCTCCGCGTTGAACTGACCGGAGATATGTTTGTTCAGATTTAAATTATCCATGTTTCTCTCCTGAATCAGCCGTAACGACCGGTGATGTAATCTTCTGTCTGCTTCTGCGCTGGCTTGGTAAACAGCGTGTCGGTGTCGCTGAACTCAATCAGCTCGCCCAGATACATAAACGCCGTGTGATCGGAACAGCGCGCCGCCTGCTGCATGTTGTGGGTCACGATGACCACGGTGTAATCCTGCTTCAGCTCGGTAATCAGCTCTTCGATGCGTCCGGTGGAGATCGGATCCAGCGCCGAACATGGCTCATCCAGCAGCAGCACTTCCGGGCGAATTGCGATGCCGCGCGCGATGCACAGGCGCTGCTGCTGACCGCCGGAGAGACTGTAACCGCTCTGGTGCAGCTTGTCTTTGGTTTCATTCCACAGCGCGGCTTTGCTCAGCGCCCACTGCACGCGCTCATCCATATCGGCACGCGACAGCTTCTCAAACAGCCGCACGCCAAAGGCGATGTTGTCATAAATCGACATCGGAAACGGCGTCGGCTTCTGGAACACCATGCCGACGCGCGCGCGCAGCAGGGCGATATCCTGATGCGATGCCAGAATGTTGTCGCCATCCAGCAGAATTTCACCCTCAGCACGCTGCTCCGGATAGAGCGAGTACATTTTGTTGAAGGTGCGCAGCAGGGTGGATTTGCCGCAGCCCGACGGACCGATAAACGCCGTCACCTGGTTTTTGGCGATATCCAGATTAATGTTCTTCAGCGCGTGGAACTTACCGTAGTGGAAATTCAGATTGCGCACCTGAATTTTACCGGCAGAAGGAGTTGCCATACTCATTGCTCATCTCTCATGTGCAGCGCCGCCGAAGCCGCGCCGGAAAATTAGTGTTTGCCTTTGGCGAAAATCACGCGCGCCACGATGTTCAGCAGCAGCACGCACAGCGTAATAATCAGCACACCGGCCCACGCCAGGCTCTGCCATTCGGCAAACGGGCTCATGGCGAATTTGAAGATGGTCACCGGCAGGTTGGCCAGCGGCTGCATCATGTCGGTGCTCCAGAACTGGTTCGACAGCGCGGTGAACAGCAGCGGTGCGGTTTCACCGGCAATGCGCGCAATCGCCAGCAGCACACCGGTAATGATGCCGGAGACCGAGGCTTTCAGCGTAATAGCCGAGATCATCTTCCACTTCGGCGTGCCCAGCGCATATGCCGCTTCACGCATGCTGTCCGGCACCAGCCGCAGCATATTTTCGGTGGTACGAATCACAATAGGCACCTGCAGCAGCGCCAGCGCTATCACACCGGCCCAGCCGGAGAAGTGCTGCATCTGCGCCACCACGATGGTGTACACGAACAGGCCGACCACAATTGACGGTGCGGACAGCAGGATGTCGTTAATGAAGCGAATCACTTCCGCCAGCCAGTGCTTGCGGCCATATTCTGCCAGGTAGATACCCGCCAGAATGCCCAGCGGCGTGCCAAAGAAGGTGGACCAGAAGATCAGCAGGCCGCTGCCCGCCAGGGCGTTCGCCAGACCACCGCCCGCGGTGTTGGGCGGCGGCGTGGATTCGGTAAACAGCGTCCAGCTCAGGCCATCGATCCCTTTCGTGACGGTGGTGAACAGAATCCAGATCAGCCAGAACAGGCCGAACGCCATGGTCAGCAGCGAAAGCGTCAGGGCAATTTTGTTTTTGGTGCTGCGCCACGCCTGCATTTTACGGCGTGAGGCTTCCAGCTCGGCGCGCGCCTGCATTTCAATTGCTGTCATGAACGGGCTCCTTCACTCTTCGCCAGACGCAGGATCATCAGTTTGGAGATCGCCAGTACGATAAAGGTAATCACGAACAGAATCAGGCCAAGCTCCATCAGCGCCGCCACGTGCACGCCGGATTCGGCTTCGGCGAACTCGTTCGCCAGCGCCGAGGTGATACTATTGCCGGGCATAAACAGCGACGCGCTGTCCAGCTGGTAGGTATTACCGATGATAAAGGTGACCGCCATGGTTTCGCCCAGCGCGCGGCCGAGACCCAGCATCACGCCGCCGATCACGCCGTTTTTGGTAAACGGCAGCACGATGCGCCAGATCACTTCCCAGGTGGTGCAGCCGATGCCGTAGGCCGACTCTTTCATCATCACCGGCGTCTGTTCGAACACATCGCGCATCACCGAGGCGATGTAAGGGATAATCATGATGGCGAGGATCACGCCCGCCGCCAGAATGCCGATGCCGAAGGCCGGACCGGAGAACAGCGCGCCGACGATCGGGATATTTGCCAGCACGTCGCCAACCGGCGTCTGGAAATACTCCGCGAACAGCGGAGCAAAGATAAACAGGCCCCACATGCCGTACACGATGCTGGGAATGGCCGCCAGCAGCTCAATCGCGGTACCCAGCGGACGGCGCAGCCAGTTTGGTGCCAGCTCGGTCAGAAACAGGGCAATACCGAAACTCACCGGCACCGCGATGATTAAGGCAATCAGTGAGGTTACGAGGGTGCCGTAAATCGGCACCAGCGCACCAAATTCTTCGTTTGGCGCATCCCAGGTTTTGCTCCACAGAAAGGAGAAGCCAAATTTCTGGATGCTCGGCCAGGAGGAGAAAATCAGGGAGACGATAATGCCACCCAGCAGCAGTAACACAATCAGCGCGGAGAGCTTCACCAGCGCGCCGAATATCATGTCGCCTTGCTTGCCCGGTGCTTTAAACGTCGGCTTAGTGGCAGCCATAGAATTCTCGATCTCAGAGGGTAATCAGGGCGGCAACGAGGCCGCCCATCAGGCTGGCCAGCGCGGGCGCTGGCCGAGTCATACACTTACTGGTACAGCGCTTTACCGGAACTGTCTTTGATGTTGGCTTTCCAGGCAGCACGAATCTGATTCGCGACGCTCTCTGGCAGCGCTGCGTAATCCAGCGCCGTAGCGGTTTTGCTGCCGCCTTTGTACGCCCAGTCAAAGAACTTCAGCACTTCACTGCCCTTCTCCGCATTCGCCTGCTCTTTGTAGATCAAGATGAAGGTGGTTGAGGTGATCGGCCATGCATCGTTGCCTTTCTGGAAGGTCAGATCCTGGGCAAAGGTTTTGCTCCAGTCAGCGCCTTTGGCGGCATTAGCAAAGCTGGCTTCGCTCGGTGCCACTGGCTTACCATCGGCATCAACCAGTTTGGTGTAAGTCAGGTTGTTCTGTTTGGCGTAGGCGTACTCTACGTAGCCAATCGAGCCCGGCAGACGCTGTACAAACGCGGCCACGCCGTCGTTACCTTTACCGCCCAAGCCGGTTGGCCAGTTAACGGTGTTGCCTTTACCGATTTTGCTGTTCCAGGTCTCGTTCACTTTAGACAGGTAGCTGGTGAAGACGAAAGAGGTGCCGGAACCATCTGCGCGGCGCACCACGTTGATGTTGGTGTCTGGCAGCTTCACGCCCGGGTTCAGTTTGGTGATCGCCGGATCGTTCCACTTTTTGATGGTGCCGAGATAGATGTCGCCGACCGTTTTACCGTCGAGCGTCAGCTCACCAGATTTAACGCCGGGAATGTTCACCGCCAGCACCACGCCACCGATCACCGTCGGGAACTGGAACAGCCCATTTTTCTGCAGATCTTCTTCTTTCATCGGCGCATCGGACGCACCGAAATCCACGGTTTTGGCAATGATTTGCTTCACGCCACCCGAGGAACCAATACCCTGATAGTTGATTTTGCTACCGGTGGCTTGCTGATACTCTGCTGCCCACTTGGCATAAACCGGTGCCGGGAACGTCCCGCCTGCGCCTGTCAGGTCGGTGGCTGCAAAAGCAGAAACCGCGCTTACTGCGAAGGTGGCGGCGAGAATTCGGGCTACGGTGCTACGCATCAGTGTCATGTTCCCTCCAGGGGATTAAAAATCAGGCTTGACGCCGTTTTAGTAAGAGTCAGTGATTGCTGCTGGAGGCAAAATAGGACAGTTTGATGACAGTGAAATGTACGAATTGTGACAGTTATATGACAACCGGGTCGGCTGGCAAATCAGAGGTAATTAATGAAAACCACCGTGCTGCCGGTAAAGTTACCGGGACTGGGGGTTGTTGAGGAGAGCGTCGAAATCAGCGTGAACGGCGTCGTCACGTTAGCCCGCACTAATCGCGGTTTATTCAGGCTCCCGTCAGCCAGTGATAACAGCGTACTGATGTTGTTGCTCAGTTTGAGGATATTGATCCCACCGGCAAGCGCAAAACTGATATTCACATCACGGTTGCAGAAAAGCGAGAAGTTAACGCTGGCTTTGGCGCCATTAACGGCGGCCGGGGCCAGCGTACCATGATTAATGTTCAGCGCGGCTCCGCTTACCGAACAGGATACCGGCACCACCGGAATGTTGACGCAAGGTGCCCAGGGCGCAACCATTCCGGAATAGTCAGTTACGGTCGCGGAGGCTGTCACAAAGCTGCCGCAGTATGAACTGTAATAACGGGTATCTGAGTTACGCAGAAACTTGCCACCCCGACCATTAAAACGGATAAAACGTTCAGCCACCGAGGCCAGGCTCTCGCCCTGATCGACGTAAATTTGTGGCCCGCCCGCAGCGCTGAATACGGTGCCATGCCCGATAAACCAGGCGCTGACACCGATGCCTGCTGCGCAGGTTCTCTCTGAAGAGTTACAGCGGGCATAGCCGGATATCATACCGACATCCACCACTGACCAGGTAATTTCAACCTGGCTTGCGTTGACCCAGCGAATGCCATCCACGCGCGGGGCTTCCATCGCTTGCGCTGAAAAGAACAGCAGCAGGCCAGCGAAAAAAGCCAGATAGCGGAAAACAAGCCCTGTTAGCATTGGTCTAATCCTGTGGTTGCGTCAACGCCGATCATCTACTGGTACTCAACCACCAGCGCAGCAAAAGCAGAAAAGTCACCGCTGGTTAACACCGCGGCGTTTTTTTTCACCGGTACCACCTGAATGACGGGCAGCGCAGGAAAGGTAAACGGCAGCCAGTTATTCAGTGCCAGGGCATTTTCGCCATTTTTACCGCTTAATATCTGAATCGCCAAATCACGCTGGCTGGTCGCCAGCAAAGCAGAATTAAATGCGCTTCCGGTGCCACTGATTTGTACACGCATACTCTTATCGGGATTATTGCTACAGGTTAACGTCCAGGAGACAGGTTTTCTGTAGCTGTCACCATTGATCTGGGAAATAACCACTGAACCAAACTCCACCATAATTGGCTTTTCGCCGTTAATCTGACATAACGGTGGTTCGATTAGCTGTCCACTGAAGTTAGCCTGCACGCTGAAAGCAGCCACTGCGCTATACTTCAGCATAGCGGGCAGCAATAGTGCCATTAACCACGTTCGTTTCATTTATTGCAGTTCCACTACCAGTGTTGCCGCTGAAGTAAAACTTCCGCCCGTTAAACTGCTGCTGTTATCTTTCACCGGGACGGCCGTAATAACCGGCAGCGCGGGATAAGTAAAGTTTACCCAGCTGGTATTAATATTTAACCTTTCAGCGTTAGACTTAAAAAACGCAATGCCTAAACCGCTAACGGATGCGCGTAACGCGCCGCTATCGAAGCTGGCTGCATTCCCCTGTAGCTGGAGTTTAAGCGCATTAGAGGGAAGATTAGTGCAGGAAAGCGTAAATGACACAGGTTGCTGATACGCTTTCCCATCTATTTTATCGGTGCGCACATCGCCGAAATTAACACTGATCGGCATACCATTATTTATTTTACAGTCGGCAGGTACCATCACGTTACCAGAAATATTCACACTGAATGACGATGCCAGTGCATCGGATAAAAGCACCAGACACAAAAAAGTAAATATGAAATAACGCGCCATAAATTCCTACATGCAGAGAACGAGTTTGGCTTGCTACATGCATCAGAAAGCTTATGACTGAAAGGTTAAATTAAAGTTAAACAAAACAGAAGTGAAGGACAGCCAGAGAATTATGAAAGTTGATTTCACATATCAGGGAAAAATTAATTCACAACGTTCACAGAATTCACGATTAATTTAATCGAAACAACAATGAGTTAAAAAACCCGGCCTGTTTCCAGACCGGGCTACGCTTATTCCACCGTAACCGATTTCGCCAGGTTACGCGGCTGGTCGACGTCGGTGCCTTTGATCAGCGCCACGTGGTAGGAGAGCAGCTGCAGCGGCACGGTGTAGAAGATTGGGGCAATCACCTCTTCAACGTGCGGCAGCGGGATGATTTTCATGCCTTCGCTGTCGCTGAAACCGGCATCCTGGTCGGCAAACACATACAGCAGACCGCCGCGCGCGCGCACCTCTTCGATGTTGGATTTCAGCTTCTCCAGCAGCTCGTTGTTTGGTGCCACCACAATCACCGGCATATCGGCATCAATCAGCGCCAGCGGACCGTGCTTCAGCTCGCCCGCCGCATAAGCTTCGGCGTGGATATAGGAGATCTCTTTCAGCTTCAGCGCCCCTTCCATGGCAATCGGATACTGATCGCCACGGCCGAGGAACAGCGCGTGATGCTTGTCAGAGAAGCCTTCGGCGAGATTCTCGATCACTTTATCCTGCGCCAGCATCTGTTCAATGCGGCTCGGCAGTGCCTGCAGCGCATGGACAATCTCATGCTCGGTGTCAGCGCGCATGCCGTGCAGACGGCCCAGCTTCGCCACTAGCATCAGC
Source organism: gamma proteobacterium symbiont of Scutellera amethystina (assembly GCF_059730845.1). NCBI lineage: Bacteria > Pseudomonadati > Pseudomonadota > Gammaproteobacteria > gamma proteobacterium symbiont of Scutellera amethystina. The sequence continues at coordinate 13,816 of NZ_AP035935.1, read as the reverse complement.
AGTACCGTCAGCTGGGTGGTGAATGCTTTGGTCGAGGCCACGCCAATTTCGGTGCCGGCTTTGGTCATCAGCGCCAGATCTGACTCACGCACCAGTGACGAACCGGCCACGTTGCAGATGGCCAGCGAACCGAGATAGCCCAGCTCTTTGGACAGGCGCAGCGCTGCCAGCGTATCGGCGGTTTCACCGGATTGCGACAGGGTGATCAGCAGGCTGTTTTTACGCACCGCAGATTTGCGATAGCGGAATTCGGAGGCGATTTCCACGTCACACGGGATGTTGGCCAGCGACTCAAACCAGTAACGCGACACCATGCCGGAGTTGTAGGAAGTGCCGCAGGCGATGATCTGGATGTGTTCCACCTGGCTCAGCAGCGTTTCCGCGTTAGCGCCCAGTTCGCTGAGATCAACAATGCCGTCATGAAAGCGGCCGGCCAGCGTGTTTTTGATGGCGTTCGGCTGTTCGTAGATCTCTTTCTGCATGTAATGGCGGTAAACGCCTTTGTCGCCGGCATCGTACTGCGCATTGGATTCGATCTCCGCGCGCTGTGCCTGGTTACCGTGGCGATCGATAATCGTCACTTCGCGGCGGGTAATTTCGGCAATATCCCCCTCTTCGAGGTAGATAAAGCGGCGGGTCACCGGCAGCAGCGCCAGCTGATCGGAAGCGATAAAGTTTTCGCCCACGCCGCGGCCAATCACCAGCGGGCTGCCGGAACGCGCAGCCACCAGCACCGACGGATCGCGGCTGTCCATGATCACCATGCCATACGCCCCGCGCAGTTGCGGGATCACCCGCAGTACCACTTCGCGCAGCGTACCGCCCTGTTTCTGCTCCCAGTGCACCAGGTGCGCCACCACTTCGGTATCGGTTTCGGAGGCAAAGCGGTAACCGCGTGCGATCATCTGCTCACGCAGCGGTTCGTGGTTCTCAATGATGCCGTTGTGCACAATAATAATGTGCTCTGAGACGTGCGGGTGCGCATTGGCTTCCGACGGCTCACCGTGCGTCGCCCAGCGGGTGTGCGCGATGCCGGTTCCGCCAATCAGCGGCTGCTGCTCCGCCGCTTCTGCCAGATTGGCCACTTTACCCAGACGACGCAACCGCGTCATGTGGCCCTGGCGATCGACAACCGCCAGACCGGCAGAGTCATAACCGCGATACTCAAGACGACGCAGCCCTTCCAGCAGAATTTCTGCGATATCACGCTGCGCTACTGCACCAACAATTCCACACATAGTAATTTCCTGACGTCATGGCTTTCGGCCATTGCGTTGTCATCTGACCTGATTGTTCCCCGAGCCTTGTAGAGAGTGGGGGATATCCCTTCCTATTCCAGGTTGCAGGTGCGTTAGCTGCCTGAAAACCGGAATATGTCGGGTTTTTAATACCGGGCCGATCTTTGCCGGCCCTGACATTTATTTTTTCTTAACCGGACGCTGCCAGCCAGACTTCTGATTTTGCTCTTTGCGGTTATAGACCAGATCGGCAGCGGTAACGTCTTTCATCACCGTCGTGCCGGCGGCGATGGTGGCGCCCGCCGCCACGCTGACCGGAGCCACCAGCTGGGTGTCCGAGCCGACAAACACGTTGTCGCCGATAATGGTTTTAAACTTATTGGCACCGTCGTAGTTGCAGGTAATGGTGCCGGCACCGATATTCACGCCCGCGCCAATCTCCGCATCCCCGAGATACGACAGATGGCCGGCCTTTGAGCCTTTGCCCAGCGTCGCTTTCTTCATCTCGACGAAGTTGCCGACGTGCGCCTGTTCGGCCAGTTCGCTGCCCGGACGCAGGCGCGCAAACGGCCCGACGGTGCAGGCGGCGGCCAGCGTGGCATCTTCAATCACCGAATAAGGGCTGATTTCGCAGTCATCGGCAATCACGCTGTTTTTAATGATGCAGCCAGCGCCAATTTTTACCCGATGGCCCAGCGTGACGTTGCCTTCAATGATCACGTTGGTATCAATATCGACATCACGACCGTGCTGCAGCGTACCGCGCAGATCGAAGCGCGCCGGATCGCGCAGCATGACGCCAGCCAGCAGCAGCTTTTCTGCCTGCTCGCGTTGATAAGTGCGCTCCAGGGTGGAAAGCTGCAGACGATTGTTCACGCCATCGGTTTCGCTGATACGCGCCGGGTGCACTGCGTTGATCACGCGGCCTTCCTGATGCGCCATGGCGATGATATCAGTGATGTAAAATTCGCCCTGCGCATTGTGATTGTTGAGCTGCGCCAGCCAGCGCTTCAGGTCGGCACCGTTGGCAATCAGGATGCCGGTGTTGATCTCCTGAATCTTTAGCTGTTCGGCTGACGCATCTTTTTGCTCCACAATGCCGGTGATGGTGCCGTTTTCACGCACGATGCGTCCGTAGCCGGTGGGGTTATCCAGCACCACAGTGAGCAGCCCGATGCCGCCTGCAGGTTTGGCGTCGCGCAGACGCTGCAGGGTTTCCTGGGCGATCAGCGGGACATCGCCGTACAGCATCAGGATATCTTCGTCATCGGCGAAGAACGGTGCCGCCTGCTGCATGGCATGGCCGGTGCCGAGCTGCTCCGCCTGCAACACCCAGTTCAGCGGATTATGCGCCAGTTTCTCCTGCAGCAATTCACCGCCGTGGCCGTAGACCAGATGCACCTGCTGTGCGCCGAGGCCGGTAGCGGCATCAATAACGTGTTGCACCATCGGTTTACCTGCCAGGCTGTGCAGCACCTTGGGCAGATCGGAATACATGCGGGTGCCTTTGCCAGCGGCGAGGATCACCACGCTCATTGCGCTTGTCGACATAACTATCCTGACTCAATTTAGCTTTCGAAAGTGTAAGGTTTACCCCTGAGATTACTACATTTTTCTCCGTGCGAAATTAGCGGAAGAGGATGAGCGGCGGTGAGTGGCCAGCACGGGTTGCCGGGGAGGACATAAGGTAAGGGCGTTGCGCCATTTTCGGTCGCCATAAATGGCGCCCCTACGGGGTGATTGTGCGGTTTTGGACAGCGTGCGCATTTATGCGTACCGACATTTGGTCGCCATGAATGGCGCCCCTACGGGGTGATTGTGCGGTTTTGGACAGCGTGTGCATTTATGCGTACCGACATTTGGTCGCCATGAATGGCGCCCACTAGCATAGCTATTCGTAGGGTGCGCATTTATGCGCACCGGCAGCAGGCAAAAAAAATGCCAGCCCGGGGGCTGGCATTTCGTGACGCATAAAGCCTGATTACATCGCTTTTTTGGTCAGCTCGATGACGCGCAGTTTCGCGATAGCTTTCGCCAGCTCCGCAGAGGCCTGAGCATAGTCCACGTCGCCGTGGCTGCTGTTCATGTGCTCTTCTGCTTTACGTTTCGCTTCCAGCGCGCGCGCTTCGTCGAGGTCTTCACCGCGAATTGCAGTGTCGGCCAGAACGGTCGTGCTGCCCGGCTGTACTTCCAGCACGCCGCCAGAGAGGTAGATATACTCCTCTTCGCCGTGCTGTTTAACGATGCGAATCATACCAGGCTTGATGGCAGTCAGCAGCGGGGCGTGGCCCGGGTAAATACCCAGCTCACCTTCGCTACCTGACACCTGGATACGCTGCACCAGACCGGAGAACATTTGCTGCTCCGCGCTGACCACGTCCAGATGATAAGTCATAGCCATACCACTCCTCCTGGGAAACCGTTATTACAGTTTCTTCGCTTTTTCGACAGCTTCTTCGATCGCGCCGACCATGTAGAACGCCTGCTCTGGCAGGTGGTCGAATTCGCCTTCCATGATGCCTTTGAAGCCACGGATGGTGTCTTTCAGCGTCACGTATTTACCCGGAGAACCGGTGAAGACTTCTGCTACGAAGAACGGCTGAGACAGGAAGCGCTGAATCTTACGCGCACGTGCCACCAGCAGTTTGTCTTCTTCAGACAGCTCGTCCATGCCGAGGATGGCGATGATGTCTTTCAGCTCCTGGTAACGCTGCAGCAGCGACTGAACGCCACGCGCGACGTCGTAGTGCTCCTGACCGACGATCAGCGGATCCAGCTGACGGCTGGTAGAGTCCAGCGGGTCAACGGCCGGGTAGATACCCAGTGACGCGATCTGACGGCTCAGCGTAACGGTTGAGTCTAAGTGAGCAAAGGTGGTTGCTGGTGACGGGTCAGTCAGGTCATCCGCAGGAACGTAAACGGCCTGTACGGAGGTGATTGAACCGGTCTTGGTGGAGGTAATACGCTCCTGCAGCACACCCATCTCTTCAGCCAGCGTTGGCTGATAACCTACCGCCGATGGCATACGACCCAGCAGTGCAGAAACCTCTGTACCGGCCAGGGTGTAACGGTAGATGTTGTCGATGAACAGCAGAACGTCACGGCCTTCATCACGGAATTTTTCCGCCATGGTCAGACCGGTCAGTGCTACGCGCAGACGGTTACCCGGCGGCTCGTTCATCTGGCCATACACCAGTGCTACTTTATCGATAACGTTGGAGTCCGTCATTTCGTGGTAGAAGTCGTTACCCTCACGAGTACGCTCACCCACGCCGGCAAAGACCGAATAACCTGAGTGCTCAGCCGCGATGTTACGGATCAGCTCCATCATGTTTACGGTTTTACCTACACCCGCACCACCGAACAGACCGACTTTACCGCCCTTCGCGAACGGACACATCAGGTCGATAACCTTGATGCCGGTTTCCAGCAGTTCCTGCGAGTTTGACTGATCTTCATAAGAAGGCGCTGCGCGGTGAATAGAGGAAACCTCTACAGCGCTGCCGTCTTCTTCTTTCAGGTCGCCTTTCATGTCGATTGGCTCACCCAGCACGTTCATGATACGGCCGAGTGTTGCTTTACCAACCGGAACCTGGATAGGTTTTTTCAGGTCGGTGACTTCCAGACCGCGCTTCAGGCCGTCAGAAGAACCCATGGCGATGGTACGCACCACGCCACCGCCCAGCTGCTGCTGAACTTCCAGCACCAGACGAGCATCACCATTTTTTACCTCGAGAGCGCTGTATACCTGCGGTACCGCGTCCTGAGGGAATTCGACGTCAACTACGGCGCCGATAATCTGGACAATCTTTCCAGCTGCCATCTTGAATCCTCTACCTAATACGAGAATATCCGGCCGCGCTCGCGCGACGGGATATATGCCTGGTTAAACCGCGGAGGCTCCCGAGACGATCTCGGTAAGTTCCTGAGTGATGCTGGCCTGACGAGCTTTGTTGTACACCAACTGCAGCTCTTTGATCAGGTTTCCGCCGTTATCGGTTGCCGCTTTCATGGCCACCATACGTGCAGCCTGCTCACTGGCCAGGTTTTCCACCACACCCTGATAAACCTGCGATTCGACATAACGACGCAGCAGGGTATCCAGCAGCGCTTTCGGATCGGGTTCGTACAGGTAATCCCAGGTCTTCGCCTTCATCTCTTCTTCACCTTCCGCTGGCGGTAACGGCAGCAGTTGGGTAATGGTCGGAGTCTGAGACATGGTGTTATTAAACTTATTGCTGACGATATACAGCTTGTCGATGCGGCCTTCATCATAAGCCTGCAACATCACTTTTACCGGGCCGATCAGGTCGGACAGCGCAGGCTTATCGCCCATGCCGGTAACCTGAGCCACGACGTTGCCACCTACAGAGCCGAAGAAAGAAACGCCTTTGGAACCGATAATCGCCAGATCGCTCTGCACGCCTTTATCAGACCAGCCTTTCATTTCTGCCAGCAATTTTTTGAACAGGTTAACGTTCAAACCACCACAAAGCCCGCGGTCAGTCGAAACGACCAGGTAGCCGACGCGCTTAACGTCGCGCTCATCCAGGTAAGGGTGCTTGTATTCCAGATTACCCAGAGCAAGGTGACCAATCACTTTGCGCATGGTATCTGCATACGGACGGCTGGCCGCCATGCGTTCCTGCGTTTTACGCATTTTGGAGGCGGCGACCATTTCCATCGCTTTGGTGATCTTCTGCGTGTTTTTCACGCTTCCGATCTTGGTACGTATTTCTTTTGCGCCGGCCATTAGCTTCTCCTCAAAGCCTTGCGGCCTGCCTTTTCAGACAAGCCGCCAGACATTACCAGGACTGGGTTGCTTTAAACGTTTCGAGGAGGCCTTTCAGCTTCTCTTCGATTTCGTTGTTGTAGTTACCCGCCTGGTTGATTTCAGCCATCAGCTCCGCGTGTTCGCGATCGGCGAACGCCAGCAGAGCGGCTTCGAAGCTGCCGATTTTCGCCAGTTCAACGTCGTTCAGGAAGCCGCGCTCGGCAGCGAACAGTACCAGACCCTGCTGTGCAACAGACATCGGTGCATACTGTTTCTGCTTCAGCAGTTCGGTCACTTTCTGACCGTGGCTCAGCTGTTTGCGCGTTGCATCGTCCAGATCGGAAGCGAACTGAGAGAACGCTGCCAGTTCACGATACTGTGCCAGCGCGGTACGGATACCACCGGACAGTTTCTTGATGATCTTGGTCTGTGCAGCACCACCAACACGGGATACCGAAATACCCGGGTTAACGGCTGGACGGATACCGGAGTTGAACAGGTTCGATTCCAGGAAGATCTGACCATCGGTAATCGAGATTACGTTGGTCGGAACGAACGCAGAAACGTCACCCGCCTGGGTTTCGATGATCGGCAGCGCGGTCAGAGAACCGGTCTGGCCTTTCACTTCACCGTTGGTGAAACGCTCTACGTAGTCAGCGCTAACGCGTGATGCACGCTCCAGCAGACGAGAGTGGAGGTAGAACACGTCGCCCGGGAATGCTTCACGACCCGGCGGACGGCGCAGCAGCAGAGAAATCTGACGGTAAGCAACAGCCTGCTTAGACAGGTCATCATACACGATCAGCGCATCTTCACCGCGGTCACGGAAGTATTCACCCATTGCGCAACCGGCATACGGAGCCAGGTACTGCAGCGCAGCGGATTCAGAAGCGGAAGCGACAACCACGATGGTGTTAGACAGCGCACCGTGCTCTTCCAGCTTACGTACCACGTTAGAGATGGTAGAGGCTTTCTGACCGATCGCGACGTAGACACACTTGATGCCAGAATCGCGCTGGTTGATGATGGCGTCGATGGCCATCGCAGTTTTACCGGTCTGACGGTCACCGATGATCAGCTCACGCTGGCCACGGCCGATTGGAATCATCGCATCGACAGATTTGTAACCGGTCTGAACAGGCTGGTCGACTGACTGACGGTCGATAACGCCTGGTGCAATCACTTCAACCGGTGAGAAGCCATCGTTGTCGATAGCGCCTTTACCGTCGATGGGTGCACCCAGGGTGTTAACCACGCGGCCCAGCAGGCCACGGCCAACCGGCACTTCCAGGATACGGCCAGTACACTTCACCTTCATGCCTTCGGCGAGGTCAGCGTACGGACCCATCACTACTGCACCTACAGAGTCACGCTCGAGGTTCAGTGCGATAGCGTAACGGTTGCCCGGCAGAGCAATCATCTCACCCTGCATTACATCGGCCAGGCCGTGTACGCGGATGATACCGTCACTTACAGAAACAATAGTACCTTCGTTGTGAGCTTCGCTCACGACATTGAACTGAGCAATGCGCTGCTTGATCAGTTCGCTGATTTCGGTGGAATTCAGTTGCATATGCTCCAGTCCCCTTAAGACTGCAAGACGTCTGCCAGACGGTCAAGACGGCCGCGCACGCTGCCATCAATCACCAGGTCACCCGCACGGATAACCACACCTGCCATTACAGACTTATCAATTTTGCAATTCAGCTTAACTTTGCGTGACAGACGTTTTTCCATCGCGGCGCTGATTTTACTCAGCTGGCTGTCACTCAGCGCACTGGCGGAGATCACATCAACTTCGGCTGTCGCTTCATAAGCGTCACGCAGTTGAATGAACTGTTCCAGTACCGCTGGAAGCGCTGTCAAACGTCCGTTCTCCGCCATAACCTTAATCAGGTTCTGAGCGTGTTCATCAAGTTGATCACCACAGACTGCGTTGAAAGAAGCAGACAAGGCTTCCGGTGCCAATGCACCGGAAAGGAGTTCTGCCATCTGTTCGTTGCGAGCCACTTCTGCGGCAAACGCCAGCATGGTCTGCCAGCGGTCGATACTTTGATGCTCAACAGCAAAGTCAAAAGCTGCTTTGGCGTAGGGGCGAGCTACAGTAATCAGATCAGACATCAGCCCCTCCCTCCTTACAGTTCAGCGACCAGTTTATCAACGATGTCGCTGTTAGCAGCTTCATCCACGGAACGTTCGATGATCTTCTCGGCGCCAGCTAAGGCCAGCAGCGCGACTTGCTTACGCAGCTCTTCACGTGCACGTGAGCGCTCGGCTTCGATTTCTGCCTGCGCCTGAGACACGATGCGGTTACGTTCAGTCTCAGCTTCAGTTTTGGCTTCGTCCAGAATCTGGGCACGGCGTTTGTTCGCCTGCTCGATAATGACCTGAGCTTCTTCTTTGGCTTTTTTCAGCTGGTCGGTCGCATTGGCCTGCGCGAGATCCAAATCTTTCTTCGCGCGTTCAGCAGAAGCAAGGCCTTCAGCAATTTCTTTCTGGCGCTTTTCGATGGCAGCCATAATCGGCGGCCATACGTACTTCATGCAGAACGCGACAAACAGGATGAACGCGATGGCCTGGCCGAGGATTGTTGCATTAATGTTCACAGCACAATGCCTCTTATTAAGTTAACTTGCTCTGCCGCTATCAGCGATAAACGGCAGAATCCGTTCCTCATCACACTGCGTGCCATGAGTGAACCACGGCTACAGGCTTTAGGCGACAGCAAACATCACGTAGAGACCCAGACCAACAGCGATCATTGGGATTGCATCCACCAGACCCATTACAACAAAGAACTGCGTACGCAGCAGAGGAATCAGATCCGGCTGACGCGCTGCGCCTTCCAGGAATTTACCTCCGAGGATGCCGATACCGATCGCAGCACCGATTGCCGCCAGACCCATCATCACAGCGGCAGCCATGTACAGCAGATCCATATTCAGGTTTTCCATGACAGTCTCCAGTTTGTTTCAGTTAAAAGCTAAGTTGTTGAGATAAAAATCAATGCTCTTCAGATGCCATCGACAGATAGACAATCGTGAGGACCATGAAAATGAAAGCCTGCAGCGAAATAATCAGGATGTGGAAAATGGCCCATGGCACATTCAGCACCCACTGCGACCACCACGGCAGCAGACCGGCAATCAGGATAAAGATCAGCTCACCCGCATACATGTTGCCGAACAGTCGCAGACCGAGCGAAACCGGTTTAGACAGCAGGCTAACACCTTCAAGAATCAGGTTGATGGGGATGAAGATCGGGTGATTAAAAGGCTGCAGCGTCAGCTCTTTGGCGAAGCCACCTACACCTTTCATTTTGATGCTGTAGAACAGAATCAAAATAAATACGCCCAGCGCCATAGACAGCGTGATGTTCACGTCTGCAGACGGCACGACGCGCAGCGCCGGCAGGCCCAGATAGTGCTCGCCGATAAACGGCAGCAAATCGATAGGCAGCAGATCCATGAAGTTCATCAGGAAGACCCAGACGAAAATCGTCAGAGCCAGCGGGGCGATAACTTTACTCTTACCGTGGTACATGTCGCGGACGTTGCTATCAACAAAGCCAACGACCAGCTCGATAGCCGCCTGCATTTTCCCTGGCACACCGCTGGTGGCACTTTTCGCCACTTTACGGAACAGCACCAGGAACACCAGTCCCAGTACAACAGAGAAAAACATGGAGTCCAGGTTTAACGTCCAGAACGTTGCTGGCGCGTCGTGTGCATTCACCAGCTCGAAAGTACGCAGGTCCATCTGAAGATGTGTCAGATGATGACCTATGTATTCCTGCGGCGTTGAGATCTCTCCTGCGGCCATGATGCCTCTTACCCTTTGTTGTTAATTACAGCCGGCGCGACGATTTGTACCACCAGCACCGATAACCAGGTGATTGCGAGTGGCCAGAAGACCGCTCCAAATCCACCTAACGCCACAACGAGAAAAACAACGGTGGCAAACACCTTGAGCACTTCACCAAAGGCGAAGCTCCAGGCGACACGCCCTTTTGCCGGAGTTTGATCCTGCAGGCGCCAGGCTAAAAACATAAACAGTACGTTTGGCAGCCAGGCTGCCGCACCACCCGCGATGGCAGAGGCGCCCCAGGTGACATCTTTCAGGGCAAACAGCGCACCGATTACGACAAAGGTCACCAGCTGGATCACCAGCACGGTTCGGGCTAATTTCACACTGTAAAGAGACACTGACATGACGCTTAACTCTCCTGCCCCGAACGGGGTATGTCGCGTGTCGTATAAGACTGCCTTTACTCTTTTGAGTCAAGCAGCAAAAGCCGTGCAAATTATACGGGCCGCACCTGCGATTTCAATCGGTAAGTAGCGAAAAGGTGAACAATTATTTAAATTTCTTTCTGGAGGGCTATTTTTCAAAACATCCGCTTCGGCCTGCCTGACGAAACAGGCTTGAAATTGCCCGGCAGACTTGCTTTTAAAGCGTGCTTCAGATCACATTATAAGCACCCCCGGCAGCGATAATTTGCTTTTTAACCCCTGCCGCGCAATTAATCAAACCCGTAATTTACTTTTCTATCAGTGAGATAGAATTATTGTTCCAGGATTAGCGCCAGATTTTCGATAAAAACACTCTATTGACATCACCCACCGCAATAAAAACGTAAAACTGATATTACGTCCGCCGATTTATTGCAGAGTTATATTTTCCGCCGTGATTATTCGGCACAGTAAATACAGCGGTTAAAGTGATGTAACTGATAATGAAATGTGAATTATTCGTTAAATGTAACAGAGGTTTTCGGATAATTTCCGCGGCGGATGTTAACCTGCTTCCCCTGCCCTGTTGAATAAAAGCGTTTATCGTGACGCGTTCAACCGCTGTTTTTTTAGCCGGCTGCTGCGCTAAGCCAAACGGCATGAATCACGATAAATCCACACCGTTTGCGCGACTATTGCCGCCTGATCACCACCAGATGACGCTCACCTTCCAGTTCCGGCACCCGCAGTGGCTCAATTTTTTCGATGGCGAAGCCGGCAGGCAGCGCGGCAATTTCGTCATCCGGCCTGACGCCTTTCAGTGCATAGAAGTGGCCTGTCGCGCCCGGCAGATGATGACACCAGTTCAGCATGTCCTCCAGCGACGCGAAGGCGCGGCTGATCACCCCGTCAAACGGCGGCTCAGCCGGGAACTCTTCCACCCGGCTCTGCACCGGCGTGACGTTAGTAAGCCCTAACTCATGTTGCACCTGACGCAGGAAACGCACGCGTTTCCCGAGGCTGTCCAGCAGCGTAAAGTGCGCCTGCGGGCGGACAATCGCCAGCGGGATCCCCGGCAGGCCCGGTCCGGTACCGACATCAATAAAGCGCTCACCCTGCAGGTGGGGTTCTACCACGATGCTGTCGAGAATGTGGCGCACCAGCATCTGCTGCGGATCGCGCACCGAGGTCAGGTTGTAGGCTTTATTCCACTTGTGCAGCAGTTCGACATAACCCACCAGCTGCTGTTTTTGCTGATCGGAGAGGGAAATGTTTGCCGCTTGCAGCAGCCGGGAGAGTTTATTAATCACGACGAGAATTCCATTAACAGGGGCGAGCATGCCCGCCCCGGGGGTCGATCAGGCGCTTTTACGCAGCAGGCCCTGTTTTTTCAGGTAAATCAGCAGAATTGAAATTGCCGCCGGCGTGATGCCGGAAATACGCGATGCCTGGCCAATGGAAGTCGGTTTGTGGTCGTTGAGTTTGGCGATCACTTCATTCGACAGTCCATTCACCTGGCGATAGTCGAGGTCGGCCGGGAGTAAGGTGTTTTCATTGCGCTGCTGGCGATCGATCTCCTCCTGCTGACGCGCGATGTAACCTTCATACTTCACCTGAATCTCTACCTGCTCTGCGGCCTGCTCATCCGCCAGCGCCGGACCGTAGCTCGGCAGCGACATCAGCAGTTCGTAGGTCATCTCCGGACGACGCAGCAGATCTTCCGCGCTGGCTTCTTTGGTGAGCGGCGCGCTGATTACCGTGTTCACTTCGCTGACGTTTTCAGACTTCGGATGCACCCACAGGTCACGCAGACGCTGACGCTCCTGCTCAATCGCTTCCAGCTTCTGGTTATAGCGAGCCCAGCGCGCGTCGTCGACCAGGCCGAGTTCACGTCCGGTTTCGGTCAGGCGCAGATCGGCGTTATCTTCACGCAGCATCAGACGATACTCGGCGCGCGAGGTAAACATGCGATACGGCTCTTTGGTGCCCAGCGTACACAGATCGTCGACCAGCACGCCAAGATAGGCCTGATCGCGACGCGGCGCCCAACCCTCTTTGTCCGCTGACTGACGCGCAGCGTTAAGGCCGGCCAGCAGCCCCTGCGCCGCCGCTTCTTCATAACCGGTGGTGCCGTTGATCTGGCCGGCAAAGAACAGGCCGTGGATAAATTTACTCTCCAGCGTCGGCTTGAGATCGCGCGGATCGAAGAAGTCGTACTCGATGGCGTAGCCCGGGCGCACGATCTTCGCGTTCTCCAGACCTTTCATCGAGCGCACGATCTGCATCTGCACATCAAACGGCAGGCTGGTGGAGATACCGTTCGGGTAGATTTCGTTGCTGGTCAGCCCTTCCGGCTCAAGGAAAATCTGATGCGCGTTACGATCGGCAAAGCGCATTACTTTGTCTTCAATCGACGGGCAGTAGCGTGGTCCGATCCCCTCAATGATCCCGGCATACATCGGGCTGCGATCGAGGTTATTGCGGATCACTTCATGTGTCTGCTCGTTGGTGTGGGTGATCCAGCATGGCACCTGCTGCGGATGCTGTCCGGCATGGCCCATAAACGAGAACACCGGCATCGGGTCATCCCCGTGCTGCGGCGTGAGCACCGAAAAGTCGATGGTGCGGGCATCGATACGCGGTGGCGTACCGGTTTTCAGGCGGTTTACGCGCAGCGGCAGCGCACGCAGGCGTTTAGCCAGCGGAATCGACGGCGGATCGCCTGCACGACCACCGCTGTAGTTATCGAGACCGATGTGGATTTTGCCGTCCAGGAAGGTGCCGACCGTCAGAACGACGGTTTTCGCCCGGAACTTCAGGCCCATCTGGGTCACGGCGCCGACAACGCGATCGTTCTCCACAATCAGATCGTCAACCGCCTGCTGGAAGATCATCAGGTTCGGCTGGTTTTCCAGCGCAGTGCGTACCGCCTGGCGATACAGTACCCGGTCTGCCTGTGCACGCGTGGCGCGCACCGCCGGGCCTTTGCTGGCGTTTAGTATCCTAAACTGGATACCGGCCTGATCGATCGCGCTGGCCATCAAACCGCCTAAGGCATCCACTTCCTTAACCAGGTGTCCTTTCCCGATGCCACCGATCGCCGGGTTACAGGACATTTGTCCCAGCGTATCAATATTATGGGTGAGTAACAGGGTTTGCTGACCCATTCGGGCAGCGGCCATCGCGGCTTCTGTGCCCGCATGACCACCACCGATTACGATGACGTCAAAAGGATCTGGATAAAACATGAAGTGGGTCCTCGTTAGTGTTCGGACAGGGATCGTTGCCCTGGGCGGTGGATTCTACTGAAATTCTGTTCAGGGCGAAAGTCGCGGGATCCTGCGGTTTAAAAGAAAGGATCTTAAGTCTTTTATATGATCTCTCTGTTAGATCTCTTATTAGGATCGCCCCTGGCTGTTGATAACCCGGAAAAGCGTTGTGGCAACAGAGGATTAGCGAGGATCGTTTACTGTGAATGATCGGTGATCCTGATCCGTATAAGCTGAGATCAACTTTGCTACTTATGCACAGCGTAAAAAAGCATCAGCGGTTGTTCTTTGGATAACTACTGG